>NZ_BBZJ01000020.1:0-381974 GCF_001417775.1 Streptomyces sp. TP-A0356
AGACAACGATCCGTTGTCGGCTTTGAGCAGAACATCAACTGAAGAGTGTGCTTGTTCGCTCGAAACCATTAGGGTTTCGGTGGTCATAGCGTAAGGGAAACGCCCGGTTACATTCCGAACCCGGAAGCTAAGCCTTACAGCGCCGATGGTACTGCAGGGGGGACCCTGTGGGAGAGTAGGACACCGCCGAACAATCTTTGGAGGACCCCTGGTCCCAGCGACTCGCTGGGACCAGGGGTCCTTTTCGTTTTTCCAGGGCGCGCCGGGTACCCGGCTGCGCGAGAATGATTTGCGGTACCGAAGACAGGAGTCACCGATGTCCCCCAACTCTCCCGACGAGCGTCCCGAGCGCGACCAACGGCGACGGGACAGCGGTGACCGCGGCGGATACCGCGGGGGGCCGCGCCGCGCTGACGAGCGCGGTGGTTACGGCGACCGCGGCGGTTACGGCCGACGTGACGACCGCCGTGGCGACGACCGCGGCGACCGTGGCGACCGCGGCGACCGTGGTGGCTTCCGCCGCGATGACCGGCGTGACGATCGGCGTGATGACCGTCGTGACGATCGTCGTGACGATCGGCGTGATGACCGTCGCGACGATCGTCGTGATGACCGTCGCGACGATCGTCGTGATGACCGTCGTGGCGACGACCGTGGCGGGTTCCGCCGCGACGACAGCCGAGGCGACCGCGGAGGACGGCCGTCCTTCCGCCGTGACGACCGGTCGGCTGGCCCGCGCCGCGACGACCGTGGCGGGTTCCGCCGTGACGGCGACCGCCCCGCCTTCCGTCGCGATGACGACCGTGGTGGCTACGGCCGTCGCGATGACGACCGTGGTGGCTACGGCCGCCGTGACGACGACCGGGGCGGCTTCCGCCGCGAGGAGCGCCGCGACGACCGGCGTGACGACCGGCGCGACGATCGACGTGACGACCGAGACCGTGGCTTCCGCCGTGACGACCAGCGCGGCGGTTACGGCCGACGCGACGATCGGCGTGATGACCGGCGTGACGACCGCCGCGGCGACGACCGTGGCGGCTTCCGCCGCGACGAGCGCCGTGACGACCGCGGTGGTTACGGCGACCGCGGCGGTTACGGGCGGCGTGACGACCGGCGTGACGACCGGCGTGACGACCGCGGCGACCGCGGCGGCTTCCGCCGGGACGACAGCCGCGGCGACCGCGGAGGCTTCCGTGGACGGGACGACCGCGGTGCGCGCGGCCCCCGTCGCGATGACCGTGGCGGCCGCCCCGGTGGCTTCCGTGGGCGTGACGACCGGCGCGGTGACGAGCGGCGCGGTGACGAGCGGCGCGGTGGTGGCCGGTTCCGGGACGAGCGGGACCGCGACCGCGAGCCGATCAAGCGGCTGCCGATCCCCGAGGACGTCACCGGCGACGAGATCGACAAGGACGTACGGCAGGAGCTGCAGAGCCTGCCGAAGACGCTCGCCGAAGACGTCGCCAAGAACCTCGTGATGGTCGCCAGGCTCATCGACGAGGAGCCCGAGCGCGCATACGGGTACTCCAAGGTGGCGCTGCGTCTCGCGTCCCGGGTCGCCGCCGTGCGCGAGGCGGCCGGCTTCGCCGCGTACGCCAACCAGAAGTACGGTGAGGCACTCGCCGAGTTCCGGGCCGCCCGGCGCATGACCGGGAACATCGAACTGTGGCCCGTCATGGCCGACTGCGAGCGCGGTCTCGGCCGGCCCGAGAAGGCGCTGGACATGGCCGGAGCGCCCGAGGTGTACAAGCTCGACAAGGCCGGTCAGGTGGAGATGCGGCTCGTCGCGGCCGGTGCGCGCCGGGACATGGGGCAGCTCGACGCCGCCATCGTGACGCTGCAGAGCCCGGAGCTGGCGTCCAACGCGGTGCAGCCGTGGACCGCGCGCCTGCGGTACGCGTACGCCGACGCGCTGCTTGCCGCAGGCCGGGAGCCCGAGGCGCGCGAGTGGTTCGCCAAGGCCGTCGAGTCGGACAAGGACGGCAGCACGGACGCCTCCGACCGGCTCGCCGAGCTGGACGGCGTGGAGTTCGTCGACGCGCTCGACGAGAGCCATGACGACGCCGAACCCGGCGAGGAGTCCCAGGATGCCTCCACCGGGAGCGCCACCCGCGAGAGCCCCGGCGCCGAGGACGCCGAGGACGACAAGAGCTGACGGCACCGAGTGAAGGGGCGGGGGCGTGACCCCCGCCCCTTCCCGGCCGTCAGGACGTCAGTGCCCGCAGCACCAGTCCCGACGCGGGCTTGGGGCCGAACGACGTCGACTTGCGCGGCATAGTCACGCCCTGCCGGGCCAGTTCGCGTACGACGTCCTCGCGGACCGGGTGCATCAGCACGGCCGTGCCGCCGTCGCGCTCGGCCTTCTCGACCGTCGCGGCGGTGTCGTGGATGTAGGCGATGTGCTCTGGCGAGTCCTCGGGGATGCGCCAGACATGCTCCAGCAGGGTGGCGTGCAGGACCGTCGCGTCCAGGGTGCGCCAGGCCTCCGGGCGGTCACCCGGGACCGTGCGGGCCAGCAGGTCGGGGGACGGCCGGTCGACCAGATGGAAGGCGCCGTCGCCCGCCAGCAGGAAGGCGTTCCCGGCGCAGGCCGCGTCGGCCAGCGCCGCCAGCGCCTGCTCCAGCGGGACACACAGCCGACGTACGCGGAACAGGCCCGTGAGGGCGGGCAACGCCTCGGACACCGGGAGGCGGTGCAGCAGGCGGTGGATCGCGCGGACCCTCAGGGGGTAGCGGGCGGTGTCCACCAGGAGGACCAGGCCGTAGTCCCAGGGGCTGGGGGAGGAGTGCTCCGCGCGCAGACGCACGTACGTCGCCCAGCGGTGGTGGCCGTCGGCGATCAGAGCCTGGTGCCGGGACAGATCCGCCTGGATCTCCGCGAGGTCGGCCGTATCCGTCACCGTCCACAGACGGTGGCTGAAACCGTCCTCCGTGGTGGTGCACAGCAGCGGCGGGCGCTCGGCGGTGCGTTCGATCACGGCGGTCGCCCCGGCCTCGGCGCCGTTGCCGCGGTAGGTGAGCAGCAGAGGTTCGAGGTTGGCCGAGGTGGCCCGCATCAGGGCCGCACGGTCGGCGACCACATGTGGCATGACGTCCTCGTGGGGCAGAACCACACCCTCAGAGGGCCCCGACACGCGGAGGGCTCCGATGATGCCGCGCTGCAGCAGACCGCTGCCGCGCTGCTCGTAGACGTACAGACCGGGCTCGGCGTCGGTGGTCAGGACGCCCTCGGCGAGCCAGCGGTGGAGGGTGTCGGCCGCCTGCTTGTTGCGGGCGGCGGGGGTGTCCGCCTGGGGAAGGATCAGGCGCACGATGTTGTGCGGATCGGCCGACTCCAGATGGAGTAGCCCGTCCGGGCGCACGACGACGTCGTACGGCGGAGAGGTGACCGCGGCGAGGCTGCCGACACGGTCGGGGTCGTAGCGCAGGCCCCGGAAGGGCACCAGTTCTAGGCCCGTGTGCGTCGTTACGTCCCGGCGACCTGCAGTGTTCATTGATGCATCGTAAGTGCGTCGGTGCCATGCGCGATGATCGGGGGAAAGCGAGTCAACGAGGAGCGATGCGGAATGAGCCAGACCGTCAGGACGCGGCCCGAGGGCAGTGCGCGGCCCTTGAGCGAGGGGTACGACACGGCGCTGCTCGACCTGGACGGGGTGGTGTACGCGGGTGGAAGTGCCATCGCCCATGCCGTGGAGTCGCTCGGTGCCGCCCGCGCGGGCGGGATGCATCTGGCGTACGTCACGAACAACGCGCTGCGCACTCCGGACGCGGTGGCCGCGCACCTCACGGAGCTGGGGATACCGGCAGAGGCCTCGGACGTGATCACCTCGGCGCAGGCGGTCGCGCGGCTCATCGGTGAGCAGGTGCCCGCGGGGGCGCGCGTGCTGGTCGTCGGCGGGGAGGGGCTGCGCGTGGCGCTGCGGGAGCGGGGGCTCGTGCCCGTCGAGTCGGCCGACGACGACCCGGTGGCCGTGGTGCAGGGCTATGGCGGCCCCGAGCTGCCCTGGGGGCGCTTCGCGGAGGCCTGCTACGCCATTGCCCGGGGGCTGCCGTGGTTCGCGTCCAACACGGATCTGACGATCCCCGGCGCGCGTGGGATCGCGCCGGGGAACGGCGCGGCCGTGGAGGTCGTCCGGATCGCGACCGGTGCCGAGCCGGAGGTGGCGGGCAAGCCGTTGCCGCCGATGCACCGCGAGACGATCCTGCGGACCGGCGCCGAGCGGCCGCTGGTGGTCGGGGACCGGCTGGACACGGACATCGAGGGCGCGTTCAACGGAGAGGTGGACTCGCTGCTCGTGCTGACGGGTGTGACGGACGGGGCCCAGTTGCTCGCCGCGCCGTCGCACCAGCGGCCGACGTATGTGGACGCGGATCTGCGTGGGCTGCTGACCGGGCAGCCGGACGTGGCAGCGGCGGGCGACGGCTTCCGCTGCGGTGGCTGGACGGCGACGGCGGGGAAGGACCGGCTGGAGCTGGAGGGCGACGGAGAGGCGCTGGACGGTTTGCGGGCCCTGTGCGCGGCGGCCTGGACGGCGGCCGGTGAGGGATCGTGCGAGCTGGACGGGGCGAAGGCGCTGGCGCGGCTGGGACTGTGAGCCACGAGGGCCACCACATCGAGAGGTGAAGCGAGGGTAGGCTAACCTAACCTCGTGTTGGTCGACAGTCCTCCCGAACCGCGCGCGGAGACCGCCCCCGCGCCCTCAACCCCCTGGGCGATACGGGCCGTTGGGCTCCTGGCCTCGGTCCTGATCCTGGCGCTCGTCGCGTCGGCGAGCATCGCGATCGGTGCGAAACAGCTGTCGCCTGCCCAGGTCTGGCACGGCCTTCTGCACGACTCGGGGACGTATGCCGACGTCGTGGTCGGCGACCGGCTGTCCCGTACGGTCCTCGGGCTGCTCGCGGGTGCGGCGCTCGGTCTGTCCGGTGCCGTCCTCCAGGCGCTCACCCGCAACCCGCTGGCCGACCCCGGGCTGCTCGGCATCAACGCGGGCGCGTCCGCCGCGGTCGTCACCGCCATCACGTACCTCGGTGTCACGAGCCTGAGCGGCTACGTCTGGTTCGCCCTCCTGGGCGCGGCCGCCGTCGGGGCCCTGGTGTGGTTCCTGGGCGGCAGCCGGGGTGCGACGCCGGTGCGTCTCGCGCTCGCCGGCACGGCGATCAGCGCCGCGCTCTACGGCTATCTCCAGGCCGTGATGATCACGGATGACGCGGCGCTCGGCAGGATGCGCTTGTGGACGATCGGTTCGCTGGCCTCGGCCACCGACGCGACCATCGCACAGGTCCTGCCCTTCCTCCTGGCCGGTACGGTCCTGGCGCTGGCCCTCGCCCGGCCGCTGAACGCGGTGGCGATGGGCGACGACACCGCCCGGGCGCTGGGCGCGCGCCTCGACCGGACCCGCGCCCTGGCCCTGGCCGCCGCCACCGTGCTGTGCGGGGCCGCGACCGCGGCCTGCGGGCCGATCGTGTTCGTCGGGCTGATGGTCCCGCACGTCGTGCGGTCCTTCACCGGCCCGGACCTGCGCTGGATCCTGCCGTACGCGACCGTCCTGGCGCCCGTGCTACTGCTCGGCGCCGACGTGATCGGCCGCATCGTCGCCCGGCCCGCCGAACTGCAGGTCGGGATCGTCACCGCGGTCATCGGCGGTCCGGTCTTCATCCTCCTCGTACGACGGCGCAGGACGGCGCAGCTGTGAAGACCACCCGCACCTCCGCCACCCGCACCCTCGCCCTCGCCCTCCGTACCGGCGGCGGGCTGTCCGTCCGGTTCCACCCGCGCGCCCTGACGGTCCTCGCCCTGCTGCTGGCCGCCGCGCTCGCCGCGAGCGTCCTGCTGATCGGCACCGGCGACCTCACGATTCCGGCCGGGGACGTCCTCAGGGCGCTGGCCGGCAACGGCCAGCCGGTCCAGGAGTTCGTCGTCACCGAACTGCGGCTGCCGCGCGTGCTCGTCGGTCTGCTGGTCGGCGCCTCGCTCGGGCTGGGCGGCGCACTGTTCCAGTCCATCTCCCGCAATCCGCTGGGCAGTCCGGACGTGCTCGGTCTCGGGCAGGGATCGACGGCCGGCGCGCTCGTGATGATCGTGCTGTTCTCCGGGAGCGCCACCGAGGTCGCCGTGGGCTCGCTCGTCGGCGGCCTGCTGACCGGCCTCGCCATCTACCTGCTGGCCTGGAAGCAGGGCGTGCACGGCTACCGCCTGGTCCTGGTCGGCATCGGCGTCTGCGCCCTCGCCACGGCGGTCAACGGCTATCTGCTCACCAAGGCCGACATCGTCGACGCGGCCCGCGCGGTCGTATGGATGACCGGCTCCCTGGACGGCCGCGACTGGAGCCAGGTCTGGCCCCTGCTCACGCTGTGCGCCCTCCTCGTACCGCTCGTCCTCGGCAATGCGCGGGGGCTGCGGATGACGGAGATGGGCGACGACGTCTCGGGCGCCCTCGGGATACGCGTCGAGCGCGTACGGCTGCTGCTGATGGTGTCCGCGGTGCTGCTCACCGCCGGTGCCACCGCCGCCGCGGGCCCGGTCGGCTTCGTCGCGCTCACCGCGCCGCAGCTCGCCCGCCGACTGACCCGCTCACCCGGACCGAACCTCATGCCCTCCATGGTCATGGGCGCCACCTTGCTGATCGTCGCCGACCTCGCCTCGCAGCGGGTCTTCGGCGCGGACCAGCTGCCCGTGGGCGTGGTCACCGGGGTCCTCGGCGGCGTCTACCTGCTGTGGCTGCTGGTCACCGAGCGCAGGGCCGGCCGCATATGAGCGCCGCGAACGGACCGGACGCCCCCGACACAGCCGGACACTCCAGACGCAGCCGGACGCCCCCGACACAGCCGGACACCCCCGACGCAGCCGGACGCCCCCGACACAGCCGGACACACGACACAAGGAGCACCGTGCACCGCCTCGCCGCCGACCGGGTCACCCTCGCCTACGACCAGCGCGTGATCGCCGAACAGCTGTCCGTGGAGATTCCCGACCGCTCCTTCACCGTGATCGTCGGGCCGAACGCCTGTGGCAAGTCCACGCTGTTGCGCGCCTTGTCCCGGATGCTCAAGCCGTCCCAGGGGCGCGTGCTGCTGGACGGGCAGGTCATCCAGTCGATGCCCGCGAAGAAGGTCGCACGGACCCTGGGGCTGCTGCCGCAGTCCTCGATCGCGCCCGACGGGATCACCGTCGGCGACCTCGTGGGCCGCGGCCGCTATCCGCACCAGGGCATCCTGCGCCAGTGGTCGCGCGAGGACGAGCGGGTCGTCCAGGAGTCCATGGCGCAGACCGGCGTCGCCGAACTGGCCGACCGCTACGTCGACGAACTCTCCGGCGGACAGCGGCAGCGCGTGTGGATCGCCATGGCGCTCGCCCAGCAGACGCCCCTGCTGCTGCTCGACGAACCGACGACCTATCTGGACATCCAGCACCAGATCGACGTGCTCGACCTGTGCGCGGAGCTGCACGAGGAGCAGGGGCGCACCCTGGTCGCCGTCCTGCACGACCTGAACCACGCCGCCCGGTACGCCACCCACCTCATCGCCCTGCGGGGCGGAGAGGTCATCGCCGAGGGCGCCCCGCACGACATCGTCACGGCCGAGCTGGTCGAGGAGGTCTTCGGGCTGCGTTGCCAGGTCGTCGACGACCCGGAGACGGGAACGCCGCTGGTGGTGCCGGCGGCACGCAGGACACGCGGGCGTGCGGCGGCCAAGGAGGCGTCCTGACGGTGGACGGGCCGCCTGGGGCCTACAGGAGCTTCCTGAGCCGGAACAGGTCGAGCAGGGCCGCCTCCAGCCTCACCCGGCCCGAGCCCCAGGCCTTGGCGAAGTTCAGTTCGCCGTCGACCATCGACACCAGGTCGTCGCCGCTCATCGCCAGTCTGATCTGGGCCTTCTCGGTCGGTGGCCCCTGGACCGTGTCGAGCACCTCGATCCGGCCGCCCCTGAGGCGGCCGACGAAGGTGACGTCCAGGTCGGTGACACGGCAGCTGAGCGAGCGGTCCAGGGCCGCCGCCGCACGCACGTCCCCGTCGGCAGCCGCCAGGTTCTCCGAGAGCTTGTCGAGTGCGCTGCGGCACTCCTCAATCGTCGCCATCGTGAGCGACGGTACCCCAGTGCTTCGCGGTAGCGTCGGGGCATGAGTGACTGCGTGCCCGAGGGCGAGCTTCCAGCGCGAGCGGCGGAAGCGGAGCTGGACGTTCCGGGCGATACCGCGTACGAGCAGGAGTACGACCCGGCCGCGCCCACCCGCCTGAACGTTCCCCGGACCCCCACCGGCAACGCCGATGTCGACGCCCAGCTGGAGCGACTGGCCGACGCCGACCACCTCGCCACGGACGGTCATGTGGAGGTGTACGAGGATGTACATCGGGGCCTGCGCGACGCGCTCACCGCGCTCGACGCCCGTCCGGGACCTCCGGAGCCCCCACGCCCGTACGAGAACAGGAGCTGAACCGAACGTGGCAGGAGTCGCACGCCGCCGTCTCGACGCGGAGCTGGTCCGCCGGAAGCTCGCACGCTCGCGCGAGCACGCCGGCCAGCTGATCGCCGCGGGCCGGGTCACCGTGGGCAAGACCGTCGCGACCAAGCCCGCCACCCAGGTGGAGACCGCGGCCGCCATCGTCGTCGCGCAGGACGAGGGCGACCCCGACTACGTCTCCAGGGGCGGCCACAAGCTCGCGGGCGCCCTGACGGCCTTCGTGCCGCAGGGCCTGAAGGTCGAGGGGCGGCGGGCGCTGGACGCCGGCGCGTCCACCGGAGGCTTCACCGACGTCCTGCTGCGCGCCGGTGCCGCCCATGTCGTCGCCGTCGACGTCGGGTACGGACAACTGGCCTGGTCTCTCCGGAGCGATGAACGCGTCACCGTGAAGGACCGTACGAACGTACGCGAGTTGACGCTCGAAGCGATCGATGGGGAGCCTGTGGATCTTGTCGTGGGGGATCTGTCCTTCATTCCGCTGGGGCTGGTGCTGCCCGCCCTGGTGCGGTGCACGAAGCCGGACGCCGACCTGGTGATGATGGTCAAGCCGCAGTTCGAGGTGGGCAAGGAACGGCTGGGCAGCGGCGGTGTCGTGCGCAGCCCGCAGCTGCGCGCCGAGGCCGTGATCGGGGTGGCCGAGCGGGCCGCCGAACTGGGGCTCGGCGTGCAGGGCGTGACGGCCAGCCCGTTGCCCGGACCCTCGGGCAACGTCGAGTACTTTCTGTGGCTGCGAGCCGGAGCACCCGCGCTGGACCCGGCCGACGTTGACCGTGCAGTGGCGGAGGGGCCGCGTTGACACAGAACCGAGCTCGTACTGTATTCCTGCTCGCCCACACCGGACGGCCCGCGGCCATCCGCAGCGCCGAGCTCGTAGTCAAGGGGCTGCTGCGCTGCGGGATCGGCGTACGCGTGCTGGAGGCCGAGGCGGCCGACCTGCCGTTGCCGGACGAGGTGGAACTCGTCAAGGAGGCCACTCCGCAGTCTCTCGACGGATGCGAGCTGCTGATCGTGCTCGGCGGGGACGGCACCCTGCTGCGGGGCGCGGAGTTCGCCCGCGCCTCCGGGGTGCCGATGCTCGGTGTCAACCTCGGCCGGGTCGGCTTCCTCGCCGAGGCCGAGCGCGACGACCTCGACAGGGTCGTCGACCGGGTCGTGATGAAGGCCTACGAGGTCGAGGAGCGCATGACCGTCGATGTCGTCGTCCACAAGAACGGCGACATCGTGCACACCGACTGGGCGCTCAACGAGGCGGCCGTGCAGAAGGTCTCCGCCGAGAAGCTCCTGGAGGTCGTCCTGGAGATCGACGGGCGTCCGGTGACCGGGTTCGGCTGCGACGGCATCGTGTGCGCGACCCCCACCGGGTCGACGGCCTACGCGTTCTCGGCGGGCGGACCCGTGGTGTGGCCCGAGGTGGAGGCGCTGCTGATGGTGCCGATCAGCGCGCACGCGCTGTTCGCCAAGCCGCTCGTGACCTCGCCGAACTCCGTGCTCGCCGTGGAGGTGCAGCCGGACACGCCGCACGGGGTGCTGTGGTGCGACGGGCGGCGGATGGTGGAGCTGCCGCAGGGGGCGCGGGTGGAGGTGCGGCGGGGAGCGGTGCCGGTGCGGTTGGCTCGGCTGCACCACGCGTCGTTCACGGACCGGCTGGTGGCCAAGTTCGCGTTGCCGGTGTCCGGGTGGCGGGGGCGGCCGCACTGACCGCTGTGGGCGGTCCGCCGACCGCGGGCGCGGTCCCCGCGCCCCGGGAGGGCGCGCGGTATACCTCCCGGGGGTGATATGTGCGCTCGGCCCGTTTCTGTCACCTGCGCCTTCTCGCAAGCAGGGCGGGGGCCGTCGCACACCCGCGGTCCGACCTCGTAAGGTCTTGTCCGTGTTGGAGGAGATGCGGATACGGTCGCTCGGAGTCATCGACGACGCGGTCGTCGAACTGTCGCCCGGCTTCACCGCCGTGACCGGTGAGACGGGCGCGGGCAAGACCATGGTCGTCACCAGCCTCGGCCTGCTGCTCGGCGGGCGGGCGGACCCGGCGCTCGTACGGATCGGTGCGAAGAACGCGGTCGTGGAGGGGCGGATCGCCATGCCCCGGGGCGCCTCTGCCGCCGTACGCGCGGAAGAGGCCGGGGCCGAGCTCGACGACGGGGCGCTGCTCATCAGCCGTACCGTTTCCGCCGAGGGACGCTCGCGGGCGCACCTGGGCGGGCGTTCCGTGCCCGTCGGCGTGCTCGCGGAGCTGGCCGACGAACTGGTCGCCGTGCACGGGCAGACCGACCAGCAGGGCCTGCTCAAGCTGTCCCGGCAGCGGCAGGCGCTCGACCGGTACGCGGGTGACGCCGTGGCGGTGCCGCTCGCCAAGTACGGGGAGGCCTACCGGCGGCTGCGGGCGGTCTCCGCCGAGCTGGAGCAGATCACCACACGCGCCCGTGAGCGGGCCCAGGAAGCCGACATGCTGCGCTTCGGGCTCGATGAGATCGCGGCCGTGGAGCCACGGGCCGGCGAGGACGTGGAGCTGGCCGAGGAGGCCGAGCGGCTCGGGCACGCGGAGGCGCTCGCGTCGGCGGCGACGGCAGCGCACGCGGCGCTGGCGGGCAATCCGGAGGACCCCGAGGGCGTCGACGCGGCCACACTGGTCGCGGGCGCGCACCGGGCCCTGGAAGCGGTGCGGTCGCACGATCCGGCGCTGGCGGGGCTCGCCGACCGGATCGGGGAGATCGGGATCCTGCTGGGCGATGTGGCGGGCGAGCTCGCCGGGTACGCCGACGACCTCGACGCGGACCCTCTGCGGCTGGCGGCCGTGGAGGAACGGCGGGCCGCGCTCAATACGCTGACCCGGAAGTACGGCGAGGACGTGGGCGCCGTGCTGGCCTGGGCCGAGCAGAGCGCCGCGCGGCTGACCGAACTCGACGGCGACGACGAGCGGATCGAGGAGCTGACCGCCGAGCGGGATGCGCTGCGCGCCGAACTGGGCGGGCTGGCACAGGCGTTGACGGACGCGCGCGCGGAGGCCGCCGAGCGGTTCGCCGCCGCCGTCACCGCCGAGCTGGCCTCGCTCGCCATGCCGCACGCGCGCGTGTCGTTCGAGATCCGGCAGACGGACGACCCCGAAGGCGTCGAGGTCGGCGGACGTACGGTCGCGTACGGGCCCTCGGGCGTCGACGAGGTCGAGCTGCTGCTCGCACCCCACCCCGGCGCGCCGCCGCGGCCCATCGCCAAGGGCGCTTCGGGCGGTGAGCTGTCGCGGGTGATGCTCGCGGTGGAGGTCGTGTTCGCGGGCACGGATCCCGTGCCGACGTACCTCTTCGACGAGGTCGACGCGGGCGTCGGCGGCAAGGCGGCGGTCGAGATCGGCCGTCGGCTGGCCCGGCTCGCCAAGACCGCGCAGGTCGTGGTCGTCACCCACCTGCCGCAGGTGGCGGCGTTCGCCGACCGCCAGCTGCTGGTGGAGAAGACGAACGACGGGTCGGTGACCCGCTCCGGGGTGAAGGTCCTGGAGGGCGAGGACCGGATCCGTGAACTGTCCCGGATGCTCGCGGGCCAGGAGGACTCGCAGACGGCACGGGCGCACGCGGAGGAGCTGCTGGCGGCGGCCCGGGCGGACGTGTAGGAGGAGACACCGTCGGGCGGCTCTCTCGGGGGCGTGCTCGGAGGGCGTGCTCGGCGGCATGCTCGGAGGGCGTGCTCGGAGGGCATGGGACGGCGGTAACCCCCGCTCACCTGCCCAACGCCACCCGAAAGCGCTGCGCCTTTCACCCATGTGAGTGACCACTTCCCTCCCCGGCCGCCCGGTCCGGCGTCCTCGCGCCCACCCGCCGGTGCCGCAACACCCCCGCACCCTGGCATGCTTGAGTCATCCGCGGAGCTCTCGCGCGGTCCACCCCCACCGCGCGATCCTTCTGTACGTTTCTTCGTGACCGTCCGACGCCGAACCAGGAGCCCCGGCCACGTGAGCCTTGCGAGCAGCCACTCACCGCACGGCCGGTCGCCGCTGCACACCGTGCAGGTGCTCGGCGGGGGCAGCGCGGGCAGCAGCGTGCACGTGCGCACGCTGGCCTCGGGCCTGGTCGCCCGGGGCGTGCGGGTGACCGTGTGCGCCCCCGTCGAGGCCGAGCGCTCCTACGACTTCACCGGCGTCGGCGCCCGGCACGTACCCGTGCCCCGCGACACGGACCCGTCCTCCCTGGCCGCGCTCCGCATCGCCTGCGCCGAGGCGGACCTGGTGCACGCGCACGGACTGCACGCGGGCCTGCGGACGGCGCTCGCGCTCGGCGGGCGCCGCATCCCGCTCGTGGTCACGTGGCACACGCGCGGGCATGCCGAGGGCGCCCGCGCCCATCTGCTGCGCCTCCTCGAACGCCGTGTGGCCCGGGCCGCGTCCGTCGTCCTCGGCACCTCGTCCGACCTCGTCGACCGGGCCCGCCGCCGTGGCGCCCGCGACGCCCGGCTCGCCGCGATCGCCCTGCCCGCACCCCGCAAGCCCGCCGAGCACGACGACCCCGACCGGCTGAGCTCCAAGATCCGTGCCGAACTGGGCGTCACGGACCGGCCGTTGCTCATGGCCGTCGGCGCCCTCGACCGGCACCGCGGGTACGACGTCCTGCTGGACGCCTCCCGCGTCTGGCGCCGCGTCGACCCGACGCCCCTGGTGGTGATCGCCGGGGAGGGGCCGCTGCGGACGGTGCTCCAGCGGCGCGTCGAGGACGAGGAACTGCCGGTGCGCCTGCTCGGGCGGCGCGAGGACGTCGGCGAACTGCTCGCCGCGGCCGATCTCGCACTGCTGCCCAGCAGCTGGGAGTCCCGGTCCGTCCTCGCCCAGGAGGCCCTGCACGCGCGTGTGCCGCTCGTCGCCACCGATGGCGGCGGCATCCGCGAACTGGTCGGCGAGGCGGCCGAACTCGTGCCCTACGCGGACGCGGACGCGCTCGCCGACGCCGTCGTACGGCTTCTCGACGACCCCGAGCGCCGCGACCTGTTGAAGGACAAGGGCACCCAACAGGCCGCCACCTGGCCGACGGAGGACGAGACGGTGACCCAAGTGCTCAGCGTCTACGACGAGTTGACGCAGGCGTGGCCCTACATCTAGGGAACGAGGGCATCCGGGGCACGTGCCCGAGGACGTTCAGGGCACGTGTCGGCGCGCCCGCAGCGCCAGGCTCAGTGCCAGGACCGTCTGCGGGTCGTCGAGGTCCGTGCCCAGCAACTCACCGATCCGGGCCAGCCGGTTGTAGAGCGTCTGCCGGTTCAGATGCAGCTCGCGGGCCGTCTCCGCCTTGCGGCCCGCGTGCGCCAGATACGTCTCCAGGGTGGGCAGCAACGGCGGCTTGGAGCGTTGGTCGTGGTCGCGCAGCGGGCCGATCGCGCGATCCACGAAGGCCGCCAGGTCCGGATGGTCGCGCAGCCTCCACAGCAGGAGGTCGATGTCGAGGCGGCGGGCGTCGTACCAGGGGAGCTCCGGCAGCCCCTGCGCCGCAGCCGCCGTCTCCGCCGCGTGCCGCAGCCCCGCCGACGCCGCGGCCCAGCCGCCCGCGACGCCGACCACCACGACCGGCGGCCGCGCGCCCGGCCGCTGCATGCCCGCCCGCTCCACACCGGCCCGCAACGCCGAAGCCACCCGATCGGCGACCGCGGACCGCTCGGACTCCGAGCGCAGGCCGAGCAGCAGCGGGACCCGGCCCTCCACCGGCCGTACGCCGAGCAGGACCGGCACACCCACCGACGCCAGCTCCTCCGCGACCGCCCGCGCCAGCACCGCCCAGCCCCCGCCGCCCGGAGAGGGGCCGTCCGCCAGCCGCATCACCACCGGCAGCAGCGGAGCGCCGCCCGGTTTGAAGCCCAGCACCCGGGCCTGCGCGGGCGCGTCCTCCGCGTCGATCCGGCCCTCGGCGAGATCGGTGAGGAAGTCGCCGCGCCCGCGCGCCGCGAGCTCCTCCTCCTGCCGGGCCTGCATGAGCACCACGGCCAGGATGCCCGCGGCTCGCTCGGCGGCGATCCGGTGCACCGGCGCCACCGGCGCGCTGACCGGCAGCAGCACCAGCCGGGCGCGTACGGAACCCGTGCCGGGACCGCCGCCCGGTACGTCCACCAGGGTCGTCCCGGCCGGGGGCTGGTCCTTGTGCTGGCCGCGCAGGCCCTCCCACACCTGGAGCGGGTCGGTGTCCGCGGGCCCGGCCCCGGCGGCGTACAGCAACTGTCCGCCGGCGGTCTCCAGGAACACCGGGTTGCCGCTGAAGCCGGCCAGGATGCCGAGGACCTGGGGCACCCCGCCCCCGCCGAGCAGCGCCTCGGTGCAGCGGCGGTGCACCTCCTCGGCCCGCTGCAGCAGCGCGTAGTGGCCATTGACGATCTCGGTGTGGATCTCTTCGGTGACGGCCACGAACGGCACCTCGCGATGCAGCTGGACGAGCGGCAGCCCCGCCGTCCGGGCCGTCTCGACGAGTGCGGCGGGCAGCCGGGAGAAGCGCGGGCCCAGCTCCACCACCAGGGCCGCGATACCGCGCTCGGCCAGCGTACGGACGAACGCGCGCTGGTCGGCGGGGCGGGTGCCGAGGCCGTAGCCCGTGGTCAGGAGCAGCTCGCCGCCCTTGAGCAGCGAGGCGATGTTGGGCACCTCGCCCGCGTGCACCCAGCGCACCGTGCGGTGCAGCCGGTCGGCGCCGGCCAGCACCTCCGGCAGCCCGCTGCGCAGCCCGGGCAGCTCCAGCGCCCGCTGCACGGTGATTCCGGTCCCCTGGGTGCCCTGCGGGGTGAAACGGCTGTCCATGCGGTGACGCTACCTGCGCGGACGCCCCGGGCGCACCGTCGTACCCGCTCAGGCCGGGGGGATGTTGTGGTTGTACCGGAACACGTTGTCCGGGTCGTACCGCCGCTTCACCCGGGCCAGCCGGTCGAGGCTCTCGGTGCTCAGACCGGCCACCACCCGGTCCCGGCCCTCGTCCCCGACGAGGCCGACGCGGACGGCGCCGGTGCGCCAGGGCCGGACACCGCTGTGCACGTCCGCGACCCACTGGACGGCCCGCGCGTCGTCCGCGGGGTCCGCCCACTGGGCGAAGGGGTGCACGGCCCAGGTCGCGTCCCGCTGGGGGACGGGGTACCTGCGGGGCTCGGAGCCGAGCGCGGTGCGAAGCGGGAACAGCAGCTGTCGGCAGGCCATGGGGGCGGGCATCGTACGGAAGCGGGCGCCGAGGACGTCGACCAGTTGGTCGGGCAGATGGGTCAGATACTCGGCCGACCAGTGGGCCCGCATCCCCGGCGGGTCGTCGAACAGGCACTGGAGTTCGGCGTACGGCATCGCGGTCAGGAACCGGGACGTGTGCGGCAGCGCCAGCAGCGGCCTGACCAGCCCGCGCAGATCGTCCTCGCCGCCGGCGTAGGTGATCAGGGCGCCGCACAGCGGGGGGCCGACCCGACGCACGGGGAGGAACGGCGGGGGCCGCCCGGTCAGGTGCAGCACGGCGCCGCTCGCCTCCGGCGGGCCGGCGGCGATGAGCTCGCGGTAGAGCCGGATCGCGTCCGGGCCCCGCTCCGGAGGGAAGGTGACCAGGGCGACGGAGAACTCGGGCAGCTCGTGCAGCCTGAGCGTGAGGGCGGTCGCCACGCCGAAGTTCCCGCCGCCGCCGTGCAGCGCCCAGAACAGCTCGGGGTTCTCCTCGGCGCTCGCATGGACCGTGCCGCCGTCCGCGGTGACCAGCTCGACGCCGAGCAGGTTGTCGACGGCGCGGCCGAAGACCCGGTCCAGCCAGCCACCGCCCCCGCCGAGCACGAAGCCCCCGACGCCGACCGTGGAGGTCCGGCCTCCGGTGGTCGCGAGGCCATGGGGCTGGGTGGCACGGTCAAGGTGGCTCATCAGTGCGCCGCCCTCCACCCTTACCGTGGCGGATCCGGGACACACGGTGACGCCGTGCATCCGGCGCAGATCCACGACCAGGCCGTTGTCGTTGACCGCCATGCCGGCGACGCTGTGCCCCCCGCCCCGGACGGCGATCTTCAGATCCAGTTCCCGGGCGAAGCGGACGGCCCGGACCACGTCGGCCCTCCCCGCGCACTGCGCGATCACGGCCGGACGGCGGTCGATCCGCGCGTTGAAGACCGCCCGGGCGCGGTCGTAGCCCGGATCGCCGGGGGCGAAGACCTCGCCGGCCAGATCCATGCGGAGCGCGGCGAGCGCCGCGCCCGCCTTCGAGAGGGCAGCCATCCCAGCCGCCCCTTCCCGCAGGGGACAGGACTGCCTTCAGCCTAGGGCGCAACGGTCCCGTGCGACGGGCGCGCGAGGTCTCACGGCTCTGGGCCGACGCGTACGGGCCGGGGCCCTGCTGTGCCCGCTGCACGAGGCCGGGATCAGCCGCCCGGCCCGCGCGCCGCCGGTGAGCGTGCTCAGCCCCCGTACGCGCCGGACGCCGTCAGACGCAGGGCGGTGTCGATCAGCGGGACGTGACTGAAGGCCTGCGGGAAGTTGCCGACCTGGCGCTGCAGGCGCGGGTCCCACTCCTCGGCGAGCAGGCCCAGGTCGTTGCGCAGGGCGAGCAGCTTCTCGAAGAGCTTGCGGGCCTCGTCCACGCGGCCGATCATCGCCAGGTCGTCCGCCATCCAGAACGAGCACGCGAGGAACGCGCCCTCGTCGCCGGGCAGCCCGTCCACGCCCTCCTCCTCGCCCGAGGTGGGGTAGCGCATGATGAAGCCGTCCGGTGTGGACAGTTCGCGCTGGATCGCCTCGATCGTGCCGATCACGCGCTTGTCGTCCGGCGGCAGGAAGCCCATCTGCGGAATGAGCAGCAGCGCGGCGTCCAGCTCCTTGGAGCCGTACGACTGCGTGAAGGTGTTGCGCTCCTTGTCGTAGCCCTTCTCGCACACGGCCCGGTGGATGTCGTCGCGCAGCTCGCGCCACTCCTCGAGCGGGCCGTCGGCGTCCCCGGACTCGATCAGCTTGATCGTGCGGTCGACCGCGACCCAGGCCATGACCTTGGAGTGCACGAAGTGACGGCGTGGGCCGCGCACCTCCCAGATGCCCTCGTCCGGCTCGTCCCAGTGCTGCTCCAGATAGCGGATGAGCCTGAGCTGGAGCAGGGAGGCGTAGTCGTTGCGGGCCAGGCCGGTCATATGGGCCAGGTGCAGGGCCTCGGTGACCTCGCCGTACACGTCCAGCTGCAGCTGGTGCGCGGCGCCGTTGCCGACGCGCACCGGGGCCGAGTTCTCGTAGCCGGGCAGCCAGTCCAACTCGGCCTCGCCCAGTTCCCGTTCACCTGCGATGCCGTACATGATCTGCAGGTTCTCGGGGTCGCCGGCCACCGCCCGCAGCAGCCACTCGCGCCAGGCGCGCGCCTCCTCGCGGTAGCCGGTGCGCAGCAGCGAGGACAGGGTGATCGCCGCGTCCCGCAGCCAGGTGTAGCGGTAGTCCCAGTTGCGCACGCCGCCGATCTCCTCCGGCAGCGAGGTCGTGGGCGCGGCCACGATGCCGCCCGTCGGCGCGTAGGTCAGGGCCTTCAGGGTGATCAGGGAGCGGATGACGGCCTCGCGGTAGGGGCCGTGGTACGTACAGTGCTCGACCCACTCCCGCCAGAACTCCTCGGTCGCCTCCAGCGACTGCTCGGGCTCCGGCATCGGCGGCGGCTCCTTGTGCGAGGGCTGCCACGAGACGGTGAACGCGATCCGGTCACCGGGCGCGACCGTGAAGTCCGCGTACGTGGTCAGCGCCTTGCCGTAGGTCTCGGCCTGTGTGTCGAACCACACCGAGTCGGGTCCGGCGACGGCCACCGTGCGCCCCTCGTGCCTGTGCACCCAGGGCACCACGCGCCCGTAGGAGAACCGCATCCGCAGGGCCGACCGCATCGGCACGCGGCCCGTGATGCCCTCCACGATCCGGATCAGCTGCGGGGCGCCGTCACGCGGCGGCATGAAGTCGATGACCCGGACCGTGCCGCGCGGGGTGTCCCACTCGGACTCCAGGATGAGGGACTCGCCCCGGTAGGTCCGCCGGGTGGCCCTCGGCGGACCGGCGTCCGCCGCGTGGGCCGGTCCCAGGCGCCAGAAGCCGTGTTCCTCCGTGCCGAGCAGTCCCGCGAAGACGGCATGGGAGTCGAAGCGGGGCAGGCACAGCCAATCCACGGTGCCGTCCCGGCAGACCAGCGCCGCGGTCTGCATGTCTCCAATGAGTGCGTAGTCTTCGATGCGCCCGGCCAATGCAACTCCAGTCGAACGGCCACGTCGCCCCGGAGGGGCGGTCGCTCTTGCGGTCATGGGATCGGTGAGAACGTTCGTTGTTCACCGACCCATTCGAAAATGAAGCAGTCGATGTTCAACGAACTGACGAGCTCTTGTTGTTCCGGTGACGGGCGGGGGTGGTGCCGTTTGCCGGGAGTGCTCGGCAGCGAGTGTCCGAGCAGGATACGACGCACCTCGATGATCCGCTTGCCCCGCCGGGCAACGAGACTGGTCCGAACGAGTGGGTCACGGGTGACCGCCGCGCGTCCATGGTGACACGTGCGCGGAGTGTGGCCGGAAGCAGTCCTGTCCTGGCGCTGATACGCTGGTAGCCCGTGGACCGGTGGGCTCGAAACCCCCGAACCGCAGCGACGGCACCCCCGGAAAGATCCTTCGGAAGGTCAGCCGTACCGCACCCCAAACCGCGACCACGGGAGCCCCCTCTTGGCCATGCCGCCCAAATCCACGACGACCAAGCACATCTTCGTCACCGGGGGTGTCGCCTCCTCGCTCGGCAAGGGCCTGACGGCGTCCAGCCTCGGCATGCTGCTCAAGGCGCGGGGCCTGCGCGTCGTCATGCAGAAGCTCGATCCGTACCTGAACGTGGATCCGGGCACCATGAACCCCTTCCAGCACGGTGAGGTCTTCGTCACCAACGACGGAGCCGAGACGGACCTGGACATCGGCCACTACGAGCGCTTCCTCGACCGGGATCTGGACGGTTCCGCGAACGTCACCACCGGGCAGGTCTACTCCACGGTGATCGCCAAGGAGCGGCGCGGCGAGTACCTGGGCGACACGGTGCAGGTCATCCCGCACATCACCAACGAGATCAAGCACCGCATCCGGCGGATGGCCACCGACGAGGTGGACGTGGTGATCACCGAGGTCGGCGGCACGGTCGGCGACATCGAGTCGCTGCCGTTCCTGGAGACCGTCCGCCAGGTCCGTCACGAGGTCGGCCGCGACAACGTCTTCGTGGTGCACATCTCCCTGCTGCCGTACATCGGGCCCTCCGGTGAGCTGAAGACCAAGCCGACCCAGCACTCAGTCGCCGCCCTGCGCAACATCGGTATCCAGCCGGACGCGATCGTCCTGCGCTGCGACCGCGAGGTCCCCACCGCGATCAAGCGCAAGATCTCGCTGATGTGCGACGTCGACGAGGCCGCGGTCGTGGCCTGCCCCGACGCCCGCTCGATCTACGACATCCCGAAGGTCGTCCACTCGGAGGGACTGGACGCGTACGTCGTCCGCAAGCTGGACCTTCCCTTCCGCGACGTGGACTGGACGACCTGGGACGACCTGCTCGACCGTGTGCACAACCCCGAGCACGAGGTCACCCTCGCCCTGGTCGGCAAGTACATCGACCTGCCCGACGCGTATCTGTCGGTGACCGAGGCGCTGCGCGCGGGCGGCTTCGCCAACAAGGCCCGGGTGAAGATCAAGTGGGTCACGTCCGACGACTGCAAGACCCCGGCGGGCGCCGAGAAGCAGCTGTCCGACGTGGACGCGATCTGCATCCCCGGCGGCTTCGGCGACCGCGGTGTCTCCGGCAAGGTCGGCGCGATCCAGTACGCCCGTGAGAACAGGATCCCGCTGCTCGGCCTCTGCCTCGGCCTGCAGTGCATCGTGATCGAGGCCGCGCGCAACCTGGCCGGCATTCCCGACGCGAACTCGACGGAGTTCGACGCCGCCACCGCCCACCCGGTGATCTCCACCATGGCCGAGCAGCTCGACATCGTCGCGGGCGAGGGCGACATGGGCGGAACGATGCGTCTGGGCATGTATCCGGCCAAGCTCGCCGAGGGCTCGATCGCGCGCGAGGTCTACGACGACAAGGAGTACGTCGAGGAGCGCCACCGCCACCGCTACGAGGTGAACAACGCCTACCGGGCCGAGCTGGAGAAGAAGGCGGGCATCGTGTTCTCCGGCACCTCCCCGGACGGCAAGCTCGTGGAGTACGTCGAGTACCCGCGCGAGGTGCACCCCTACCTGGTGGCGACGCAGGCGCACCCCGAGCTGCGCTCCCGCCCGACCCGGCCGCACCCGCTGTTCGCGGGCCTGGTCAAGGCGGCCGTCGAGCGCAGGAACGGCAGCAAGAACGGCAAGTGACGCAAGCGCTGTACGGTGACCGGGGTGGGCGTCCTTCGGGAGGCGTACCCCGGTTTTCGTGCAAGGCGTGGGAGGAACAGGGCGACATGACGATCAAGGACACCCCCGAGGAGTGGGAAGTCAGGGCGAGTGAGACCCCGTTCGTCGGCAAGAAGACCTCCGTCCGTGCCGACGACGTGGTCATGCCCGACGGCTCGGTCGCCCGCCGTGACTACCAGATCCATCCCGGATCGGTGGCCGTCGTCGCCCTCGACGACCAGGGCCGTGTGGTGGTGGTGCAGCAGTACCGCCACCCGGTGCGCCACAAGCTCTGGGAGATCCCGGCCGGGCTCCTCGACGTCCCCGGCGAGAACCCGCTGCACGCCGCCCAGCGCGAGCTGTACGAGGAGGCGCACGTCAAGGCCGAGAACTGGCGTGTGCTGGCCGACATCTACACCTCGCCCGGCGGCTGCGACGAGGCCGTGCGCATCTACCTGGCCCGCGATCTGTCCGAGGCCGAGGGGCAGCGCTTCGAGGTGGAGGACGAGGAGGCCGACATGGAGCTGGCTCGGGTGCCGGTGCAGGAGCTCGTCCGCGGGGTGCTGGCCGGGGACCTCCACAACACCTGCCTCGTCGTCGGTGTGCTCTCGCTGGTCGCCGCACAGCAGGGCGACGGACTGGACGCCTTGCGCCCGGCCGAGGCGCCGTGGCCGGCGCGGCCCTTCGAGGCCTGAGAACGCAAGCGCGGCCCGGCTCGGGCGCGATGCCGATGCGCTGCCGCCGGCCGGGGCGCGATGCCGATGCGCTGCCGCTGGCCGGGGCGCGGTGCCGATGTGCTGCCGCTGGCCGGGGCGCGGTGCCGATGCGGCGTTGTCCGTCGGGGGTCGGGACTCGCGGGTTCGGCTTCGCTGGTCGGGTGTGGGGCCAGTGCGCTGCCGCTGGTCGAGGTGTGGTGCCGATGCGGCGCTGTCCGTCGGGGGTCGGGACTCGCGGGTTCGGCTTCGCCGGCCGGGGCACGGTGCCGATGTGCTGCCGCCGGCCGGGGCGCGGTGCCGATGTGGCGTCGTCCGTAGGGGGCGCGCGGATTCGGCATGGCTGGTCGAGGTGTGGTGTCGATGCGGCGCTGTCCGTCCGGGGGTCGGGGGTCTCGGGGGTTCGGCTTCGCCGGCCGGGGCACGGTGCCGATGTGCTGCCGCCGGCCGGGGCGCGGTGCCGATGTGGCGTCGTCCGTGGGGGCGCGCGGATTCGCATGGCTGGTCGGGGCGTGAGGTCGATGTGGCGTCGTCCGTCGGGGCCTGGTGCCGATCCGGCGCCGTCCGTCGGGGCGTCGCGCCCATCCGTCACCACCGGCCGGGGCCTCGCGTCCCATCCGCCCCGGGCCTCATGCCCATCCCATACCTCCGGTCGTACGATCGCCTGATCCGATCGGGGGACTCGTCCGCCGTGCTCGGCCGGGATCGTCGCAGAGCGTGAACTAGGCTCAGGGCACGACCCGCCTTCAAGGCCCGGCGGGCCCGTGGGAGCAGTGGGACGGGAGCGAGGCCCGTGACGGATCAGGCGGTGGACACAGGCGGCAGCGAGCTGTCGGAGGGCATCCGGAGTCCCGCCGCCGCGGACGGTCACTTCCTCGGCCGTACAAGGGAGTTGAAAGAGCTCCTGATCGACATCGAGCGCGCGGGACTCGACACCCTCTCCGGCCGCAAGGCGCCCCGCGCCCGGGTGCTGCTCATCGCGGGACAGCCCGGTTCGGGGCGTACGGCGCTCGCCGAGGAGTTGGTCCGGCAGGTCGCGCACCGTTACCAGGACGGCGTGCTGCGCGCCCGCCTCAGTGAGCCCGACGGCACCCCCGTACCCACCGAGCGCACCGCCCGGGAGCTGCTGACCGCCCTCGGCCTGCCCACCCCGCCCGGCGCCGCCGAGGACGAGCTGGGCCAGACGGTGCGCGAGGCCCTCGGGGAGCGTCGCGCACTGCTCCTGCTCGACGACGCGGTGAACGCGGAACAGGTCGACGCGCTGCTGCCGGACACGCCCGGCTGCCTCGTCGTCGCCGTCTCCCGAGGCCCGCTGACCGGCATCGCGGACGTGCGGCCCTGCACCCTCGGTGGTCTGGACACCAAGTCCGCCCTGGAACTGCTCACCCGGTACACCGGCTCGGTGCGCATCACCGTCGACCCGAGCGCCGCGGAGGGGCTGGTGGAGCAGTGCGCGGGCCAGCCCGCCGCGCTGGTCCTCGCCGGCGGCTGGCTGGCCGCCCGCCCCCAGGCAGCCGTCGCCGATCTGGCCCGGCATCTGCGCAGCCGGGACGACCAGGGGCCGCCGTCGGCCCGCATCTTCCGGCTGTCGTACGCGGACCTGCCGGGCGCCCCCCAGCGGATGCTGCGCCTGCTCTCCCTCGCCCCCGCCGGTGTCGTCGACCCGCACACCGCCTCCGCGCTCGCCGGGTGCTCGGTGGAGGCGGCCGGCACCGTCCTCGACGACCTCACCTCCCTCGGTCTTCTGCGCAGAGCCGATTCGCCTCTGCGGCAGTACGAGGTCCCCGGCTGTCTGCTGACCCTGCTGCGTGCCCTCGCCGACAGCGAGGACCGCCCGGGCGAGCTGCAGCTGGCCCGCGCCAGGATGCTGGAGCGGACCGTACGACTGCTGCAGTCGTGCCGTGCGATCACCGAGACCGACAGCCCGCAGGCCCGTGAGAAGCTCGCCTCCCTGCCCCGGGCCCTGCGCTTCTCGAGCCCGCGGGCGGCCGAGGACTGGCTGCGCGCCCGGCAGCCCGCGCTGCTGGCCGCGGCCCGGCTCGCGGTCGCCGACGGCGAGCTGGACACCCTGGCCCGCCGCCTGATGGCCGCGCTGGTGAGGGCCATGGTCGCCCACTTCGGCACCCGGGCGGCCGCACCCGAGCTGTACGGCATCCACCGGCTCGTCCTCGACATCGCCGTGCGCCGCGATCTGCCCCGCGAGCAGGCCGCGGCCCTGCTGAATCTCGCGGACCTGGACGCGCAGACCGGCCGCACCGCGGAGGCGCTGGCCCGCTACCGGTCCGCGCTGGACGCCGGACGACGCGCGAACGACCCGTATGCGACGGGCCGCGCGATGGAATCCGTAGGCGGCGCCCACCAGGAGCTGGGGGACTACGACCGGGCCACCGACTGGTACGGCCGGGCGCTGGCCCAGCGGCTCGCCCGTGACGAGCGCGCCGAGGCCGCCCGGCTCTACGGTCGCCTCGCCACCGTGCACACCTACGCGGGCCGCTACGGCGAGGCGCAGCGCAACTGGCGCGCGGCCATCGCCGGGCACCGCAGGAACGGCGATGTCGCCGCCCACGCACGGGCATTGAGCGAGCTGGCCCGCGTCCAGGAGTACGCCGGGCGGCCCGAGGAGTCGCTGCGCACCTGCCAGGAGGCGGTCGAGTGGGCGCGGCGCGCGCAGGACACGCGGCTGCAGGCGGCGCTGCAGCTCAGGCTGGCCGACACCCTGGAGCGCCTCGGGGACCCGGCGGCCGCCGGTCTGCACCGCGGTGCGGCGGAGCGATTGCTGGCCGACGGGGCCCAGCAGGGCGACTCCGAGCCGGAACAGAGCGCTAACGCCTGCGAAATCCGCAGTACATCTGCTGAAGATTGATGCAATGGAAGGCTAGACAGCTGGAACGCCTTCATTAGACTGGCTCTGCCGCACCTTCTCCTGCGGTGTCTCCCGGTGTGCCACGCACGCCCGGGTATGTCTTGCAATGCCCCCACATTCCCTGAGCCAAGGACCGTGATCGACGTGAAGGTCGGCATCCCCCGCGAGGTCAAGAACAACGAGTTCCGGGTGGCCATCACCCCCGCCGGCGTGCACGAGCTGGTGCGCAACGGGCACCAGGTCGTCGTCGAGCGGCACGCCGGCGTCGGCTCCTCGATCCCGGACGAGGAGTACGTGGCGGCCGGAGCGCAGATCCTGGAGAGCGCCGACGAGGTCTGGGCCACCGCCGACCTGCTGCTGAAGGTCAAGGAGCCCGTCGCCGAGGAGTACCACCGCCTCCGCAAGGACCAGATCCTCTTCACCTACCTGCACCTGGCGGCGTCCAAGGAGTGCACGGACGCGCTGCTGGAGTCCGGCACCACGGCGATCGCGTACGAGACGGTCGAGCTGCCGAACCGCGCCCTGCCGCTGCTCGCCCCCATGTCCGAGGTCGCGGGCCGGCTGGCCCCCCAGGTCGGCGCCTACCACCTGATGCGCGCCGCCGGCGGCCGCGGTGTGCTGCCCGGCGGTGTCCCGGGTGTGCCCGCCGCCAAGGCCGTGGTCATCGGCGGCGGCGTGTCCGGCTGGAACGCCGCGCAGATCGCGATCGGCATGGGCTTCCACGTCACCCTGCTCGACAGGGACATCAACAAGCTCAAGGAGGCGGACAAGATCTTCGGCACGAAGATCCAGACCGTCGTCTCCAACACCTTCGAGCTGGAGAAGGCCTGCCTGGAGGCCGACCTCGTGATCGGCGCCGTGCTCATCCCGGGCGCCAAGGCCCCGAAGCTGGTCACCAACGAGCTGGTCTCGCGGATGAAGGCCGGAAGTGTCCTTGTCGACATTGCCATCGACCAGGGTGGCTGCTTCGAGGACTCCCGTCCGACCACGCACGCCGAGCCGACCTTCAAGGTCCACGAGTCGGTCTTCTACTGCGTCGCCAACATGCCCGGCGCCGTCCCCAACACCTCCACCTACGCGCTGACGAACGCCACGCTGCCCTACATCGTGGAGCTCGCCAACCGCGGCTGGGTCGAGGCGCTCCGCCGCGACGCCGCGCTTGCCAGGGGCCTCAACACCCATGACGGCAAGGTGGTTTACAAGGAGGTCGCCGAGGCGCACGGCCTGGAGCACATGGACCTGGAGTCCCTGCTCGGCTAGGCCGGCCACGGCCCGGGTTCGATTTCCCGGCGTCACAAGGCGATAGGTCAACTCTCCTCGTCAACACCGCGCAGCCGGCCGGACCTTGCCCGACAAGGTCCGGCCGGATGTGTGTATGGTCACTTTGCGACACTCGTTCAACTCGCGTCGAACGCAACTCTTTAACCGTTTCGCACACCGGTGAAACCTGACGAACGGCGCCCGGACACCCTTGACAGCGGGATGTTTCATTGCCGACACATCGGGCCGGGTCCGGCGGATTGTGTTGCTGCGGACCGCCGACACGCCATAGAGTCGCCAACCGTCGGCATGGTGCCACGCTGACCTATCTAGAAGTTTCCTGGTCACCAAGGAGGTAAGACGACTTGTGAATGAGTCGACATTTACTCCCGGGGGTGGTCAACCAGGAATGCCTGCGCGGGGCACGGGCCCCACGGGGCTCGAGGCTGTCGGCTCCGTCGCTGTCCGTACCTTCGCAGCCCACCAGAGCCAGAGCCCCCACCTGGCTCAGACAGCACCCCAGAGCATGGATGGCCAACACGTGAACGCCATGGCCGGCAACGGAAGTGGCGAGGTCCACACCCACTTCGCCGACTACGACGAACTGCCCGACGGGCACTTCTACGACCCCGACGCCGAGTACGAGCCCGACCCCGAGTACGCGGCCACGCTCGCGCCCGACGCGGCACGCCAGCGCCGCGAGCGCATCGGCCCGACCGGCCGTCCGCTGCCGTACTTCCCGATCCCGGGCCCGCTGACCGACCACGGCCCGGCGAAGATCATCGCGATGTGCAACCAGAAGGGCGGCGTCGGCAAGACGACGTCGACCATCAACCTGGGCGCCGCGCTCGCGGAGTACGGGCGCCGGGTGCTGCTCGTCGACTTCGACCCGCAGGGCGCGCTGTCCGTGGGTCTCGGCGTCAATCCCATGGAGCTCGACCTCACCGTCTACAACCTGCTCATGGAGCGGGGCATGTCCGCGGACGAGGTCCTGCTGAAGACCGCGGTCCCGAACATGGACCTGCTGCCGAGCAACATCGACCTCTCGGCGGCCGAGGTCCAGCTGGTGTCGGAGGTCGCGCGCGAGTCGACCCTCCAGCGCGCCCTCAAGCCGCTGTTGCCCGACTACGACTACATCGTGATCGACTGTCAGCCCTCACTCGGTCTGCTCACCGTCAACGCGCTCACCGCGGCGCACAAGGTGATCGTGCCGCTGGAGTGCGAGTTCTTCGCGCTGCGCGGTGTCGCGCTGCTCACCGAGACCATCGAGAAGGTCCAGGAGCGGCTCAACCCCGAGCTGGAGCTCGACGGCATCCTCGCCACGATGTACGACTCCCGGACCGTGCACAGCCGTGAGGTCCTCGCGCGGGTCGTCGAGGCGTTCGACGACCACGTCTACCACACGGTGATCGGCCGGACCGTGCGCTTCCCGGAGACCACGGTCGCCGGTGAGCCCATCACCACCTACGCCTCCAACTCCGTCGGTGCCGCCGCCTACCGCCAGCTCGCCAGGGAGGTGCTCGCCCGGTGTCACGCCGAGTGAGTCTGCCGGGGGCCGACGAGCTGTTCCGTACCACCGGGGGAATGGGACTGCAGGCGTCCACCCCCAGGCGCCAGGCCAACGGCGAGGCCCGGGTGCCGGCTCCCGCGGGCGAGAGCGACGCCACGGCCGCGGCGGAGGACGCACCGCCGTCGGTGCCCGTGCAGGGCGGCGACGGGGAGGGCGACGAGCACGTCGCGGCGGATGCCGTGGAGGCGGAGGCCGGGGAGTCCCGCTCGCGGTCCACGACCGCCGAGCGGCCGGCGCGCCGCCAGGAGGCGCAGGAAGGTTCTGCCGCGGCCCAGCCGCGCAAGCGGGGACGTGCGGCCGGGCGGCGGCCCAGCGGGCGGGAACGGCACGACGAGAAGATCACCGTCTACGTGTCCGCGGAGGAACTGATGGACCTCGAGCATGCGCGCCTCGTGCTCCGGGGTGAGCACGGGCTCGCGGTCGACCGCGGGCGGATCGTGCGCGAGGCGGTCGCCGTGGTGCTGGCGGATCTGGAGTCCCGGGGGGACGCGAGCATCCTGGTACGTCGGCTTCGCGGGCGGTGAGCAGGTAGCCTGCGACGGCTATGACCTCGTACGAATCCGGCTCCGCCGGGCGCCGCCGTGTGCTGGGACGTGGGCCGGGCGCTCCGCGGGTCGAGCCGCCCGGGTCCCCCGCGGAGGCGGCGCCCGCTCCGACCGCACCGGAGAGCCCGTCGCCGGTCGGGGAGGGCTCGTCGCCTGCGGCCGGCCACTCACCCGTACTGCCCGGCGGCGCGACTGCGCCGAGGGCCGGTGCGGCCGACGAGGCGCCGCCGGCTGTCGCACCCGCGGCCGGTCCCGCACCGGAACCCGCAACCGAGGAGCCCGCGTTCGAGCCGGGCGCACCCCTCCGCGACGAGCCGGAGCCGGCGACCGCGCCCGGCCGGGCGCCCGTCGTCGGGCCGGCCACGTCGGCCGAGGCGGCAGAGCCCGGCCCGGCGAACCGGGTCGGCGGCGTTGACCACCGCCCCGAGCCGGGAGCCCCGGTCGCCGATCGCCCCGTCGCCGAAGTCCCGGTCCCCGAAGTCCCGGTCCCCGAAGTCCGGGTCGCCGAAGCCCGGGTCGCCGAAGTCCCGGGCGCACCCGAGCCCCAGCCGGAACCCGCGGCCGTGGAGTCCGATGGTGACGTGCCCGGGGACGGGGTCTTCAAGGTTCGGCTGGCCAACTTCGAGGGCCCCTTCGACCTCCTCCTCCAGCTCATCTCGCGGCACAAGCTCGACGTCACCGAAGTCGCGCTGTCCAAGGTGACCGACGAGTTCATGGCGCACATCCGGGCCATGGGGCCGGACTGGGACCTCGACCAGACGACCGAGTTCCTCGTCGTCGCCGCGACGCTGCTCGACCTCAAGGCGGCACGGCTGCTGCCCGCCGCCGAGGTCGAGGACGAGGCGGACCTCGCGCTGCTCGAAGCCCGTGACCTGCTGTTCGCACGGCTCCTTCAGTACCGCGCCTACAAGCAGATCGCCGAGATCTTCAACCGGCGGACCGAGGAAGAGGCCCGGCGCTACCCCCGTACCGTCGGCCTCGAACCCCATCACGCCGAGCTGCTGCCCGAGGTGGTCATCAGCATCGGACCCGAGGGGTTCGCCAGGCTGGCCGTCAAGGCGATGCAGCCCAAGCCCAAACCGCAGGTGTACGTCGACCACATCCACGCCCCGCTGGTGTCCGTGCAGGAGCAGGCCCAGATCGTGGTCGAGCGGCTGCGGAAGCTCGGCGAGGCGAGCTTCCGCGAGCTGGTGGAGGACACGGGCGACACCCTCACGCTCGTCGCCCGCTTCCTCGCGCTGCTGGAGCTGTACCGCGAGAAGGCCGTGGCGCTGGAGCAGGAGGCCGCCCTCGGCGAGCTGACGGTGCGCTGGACCGGCGGTGACGGAGACGGGACGCCGAGGGTCACGGACGAGTTCGACCGGCCGCCCGAGGACCCGGACGACAACGCCAGGAAGACGGAGGAGAAGGCGTGAGCGAGGAGACCGCCGAGGTTCCGGCCGGCCTGAACACCGTGGCCGGCCTCGACCTCAAGCCCGCCCTGGAGGCCGTCCTCATGGTCGTGGACGAGCCCGCCACCGAGGAGCACCTGGCGAAGATCCTGGAGCGGCCCCGGCGGCAGATCGGCGATGCGCTGCGGGAGCTGGCCGACGAGTACACCGTGCAGGGGCGCGGCTTCGAGCTGCGGTTCGTCGCGGGCGGCTGGCGCTTCTACACGCGGGCCGCGTACGCCCCCGCCGTGGAGCGCTTCGTGCTCGACGGCCAGCAGGCCCGGCTGACCCAGGCCGCCCTGGAGACCCTGGCGGTGGTCGCCTACCGCCAGCCGGTCAGCCGCAGCCGCGTCTCGGCGGTCCGTGGGGTGAACTGCGACGGCGTGATGCGCACCCTCCTCCAGCGCGGTCTCGTCGAGGAGGCGGGCACGGAACCCGAAACAGGTGCGATCCTGTACAGGACGACGAACTACTTCCTGGAGCGGATGGGCCTGCGTGGCCTGGACGAGCTTCCGGAGCTCGCGCCCTTCCTCCCGGAGGCGGAGGCGATCGAGGCCGAGACCCAGGAGGGCGTACCGTCGTTCGACCCGGACGCTCCCGATGCTCCGGACGCAGACGACGATCACACGACGAACACGACGACGGAACTTTGATGCGAAGCAGCGGCAGCGGCAGCGGCAGGAACGGCGGGCGCGGCAATTACCGCGGTGCCGGCAACGACAGGGACCAGAAGCAGGGGCAGGGCCGCCCCCGCAAGCCCCGCCCGGAGGAGCGCCGCTACGACGTGGGCCCGGGTGCCACCCAGGACGGCCCGAAGTCCGGGCGCGGCGGCTCCGCGCGCGGCGGCGCCAAGGGCGGCCCGAAGCAGTCCCAGCAGCGCGGTGACGGCCGTACGGCCCCGGCGCGTTCCCGTGAGTTCGAGGCGCGGGCGGAGGAGCGCAACAGGGAGCGGTACGCGGGGAAGAAGGAGATCAAGCTCCCCAAGACCTTCCCGGGCGCCGAGCAGGAGGGCGAGCGGCTGCAGAAGGTGCTCGCACGCGCCGGTTACGGCTCCCGGCGGGCCTGCGAGGAGCTGATCGAGCAGGCCAGGGTCGAGGTCAACGGCGAGATCGTCACCGAGCAGGGGCGGCGCATCGACCCGGAGAAGGACGAGGTCAGGGTCGACGGGCTGACCGTGGCCACGCAGTCGTACCAGTTCTTCTCGCTCAACAAGCCCGCCGGTGTCGTCTCGACGATGGAGGATCCGGACGGGCGCCAGTGCCTCGGCGACTACGTCACCAACCGCGAGACCCGCCTCTTCCACGTCGGCCGGCTCGACACCGAGACCGAGGGCGTCATCCTGCTCACCAACCACGGCGAGTTGGCGCACCGGCTGACGCACCCGAAGTACAGCGTCAAGAAGACGTACCTGGCGCACATCGTGGGGCCGATCCCGCGCGACCTGGGCAAGCGCCTGAAGGAGGGCGTGCGCCTGGAGGACGGGTACGTCCGCGCGGACCACTTCCGGGTGGTCGAGCAGACCGGCAAGAACTACCTCGTGGAGGTGACCCTGCACGAGGGGCGCAAGCACATCGTGCGCCGCATGCTCGCCGAGGTCGGCTTCCCCGTCGACAAGCTCGTGCGCACCGCCTTCGGGCCGATCACGCTCGGCAACCAGAAGTCGGGATGGCTGCGCCGTCTGTCGAACACCGAGGTCGGCATGCTGATGAAGGAAGTCGATCTGTAGGCGGCCCGCCCTCGTACAGGCGCGTCCGGCTTCACGACGACGGCCGGTTCCCGTGATTGCGGGAACCGGCCGTCTGCTTGTGCGCGGCACCCGCCGCTGTTTATAGTCAATACGACTATTAAGGGGGTGGGGGCCGTGCAGGGCTATGACAAGCACGCGTTCGAGCCCTTCGCCGTCACCGTGGACCTCGCCGTCCTCACGATCCGCGCGGGCGCGCTGCACGCACTGCTCGTCGAGCGCGGACAGGAGCCGTACGCGGGCCGGTGGGCCCTCCCGGGCGGATTCGTGCGGCCCGATGAGTCCGCGGAGGACGCCGCACGGCGCGAACTCGCCGAGGAGACCGGTCTGGCGGACGTCTCCGGGCTCCACCTCGAACAACTGGGGACCTACAGCGACCCCGACCGCGACCCCCGGATGCGGGTCGTCTCCGTCGCCTTCGCCGCGCTGCTCCCCGACCCTCCCGAACCGCACGGCGGCGGCGACGCGGCGCAGGCGCGCTGGCTGCCGTACGCCGGCGCCGGCCCGCTCGCCTTCGACCACGACCGCATCCTCGCCGACGCCCACGAACGGGTCGGCGCCAAGCTGGAGTACACCTGTCTCGCCACGGCCTTCTGCCCGCCCGAGTTCACGCTGGGCGAGCTGCAGCAGGTCTACGAGACCGTGTGGGGCACCGCGCTCGACCGGCCCAACTTCCGGCGCAAGGTCCTCGCCACCCCGGGCTTCGTCGAACAGGTCCCCGGTGCCGCCCGGCTGACCGGCGGCCGCGGCAAGCCCGCCGCGCTCTACCGCGCGGGCGGCGCCACCACCCTGCACCCGCCCCTGCTCCGCCCCACCACGGAAGGACTCTCCTCATGACCAGTACGGCCCTCGCCAGGAGCGCCGCCACCGGATCCCTGCTCGGGCTCGCCCTCGGGGACGCGCTCGGCCACCCCACCGAGTTCAGTGACGTCGCGTCGATCCTGGCCACGTACGGGCCGTGGCGGGAGATGGAGCTGCCGAGGCGGGCGTTGGTCACCGACGACACCCAGATGACGCTGGCGCTGGGGCGCGGACTGCGGACGGCCATGGACCGCGGGGTCCTGGCGCCACAGCGGATGGAACGGCCGGTGCGCGAGGAGTTCGTCGACTGGTACCGGTCCCCGGACAACAACCGGGCGCCCGGCCAGACCTGTCTGGTCGCCTGCAACCTGCTGAAGGACGAGAGCCGGGCCTGGCAGGACGCCAGTCGGATCGGCTCCAAGGGGTGCGGTGCGAACATGCGCGTGGCGCCCGTCGGGCTCGTACCGGGGCTGAGCGATGAACAGCGGGCCGGGGCCGCCCAGTTGCAGGCCGCGCTGACGCACGGCCACCCCACCGCGCTCGCCGCGTCCGACCTGACCGCCCACGCGATACGCCTGCTGGTGCGGGGCGCCGATCCGACGGGCCTGGTGGGGCTGCTGCGGTCGTACGCGTACGAGAACCGCAGCCGCTACCACGAGCGGTGGCTCGGCGACCTCTGGACGCGCGCCCAGGACCCCACGCCCGAGCACTTCATCGCGCGCGGCTGGGACGAGTGCATGGAGATCCTCGAACGCCTCGAGGCGGCGGTGCGGACCGTGTCGCCGGAGACCGACCCTTGTCTGGCGACCGGCGAGGGCTGGATCGCGGAGGAGGCCCTCGCCACCGGGCTGCTGTGCTTCCTGCTCTTCCCCGACGAGCCGGTCACCGCGCTGCGCCGGGCCGCCTGCACCTCCGGCGACTCCGACTCGATCGCCTGTCTGACGGGCGCCTTCGCGGGTGCCCGGCTCGGTGCGGAGGCCTGGCCGCGGGAGTGGGCGGACCGCATCGAGTACGGCGGCGAGCTGCAGACGCTCGGAGCGCTCTGGGACGCGTGAGGGGTGCGGGCGCGCTCACGCCAGCCGGATCGTGTCGCCCTCCACGGTGATCTTCTTCGGGGGCAGCGGGCGGGTCGCGGGGCCGTGCGCGACCGAGGCGTCGGCGATGCGGAACCTGCTGCCGTGGCAGGGGCAGTCGATCGTGCCGTCGGCGACGGTGCCGACCGTGCAGCCCTCGTGCGTGCAGATCGCGGAGAAGGCCTTGAAGTCGCCCTTCGTCGGCTGGGTCACCACGACCTTCTGCTGTTTGAAGATCTTGCCGCCGCCGACCGGGATCTCTCTGGTCCTCGCCAGCTCGTGCCCGCCGGACGGACTGCCGGACGCGGTGGTGGACGGGCTGCCGGAAGCGCTGGCGGGCCTGCTCCCCGACACGGACGCCGTCATGGAGCTGCTGCTCTTGCCCCCCTTGCCGCCGTTGCCGCACCCGGCCACGAGCACAGCCGCGCTCGTCACGAGAAGCGTGCGCCGCGTCGTGCGGATCGTCATGTCGTCACTCCGTTCAGCCGGGCAGTCACTCCGTGTGAAGCACGGGCATTTTTGCACCGAATGTCCGGAAGGTGAAGCAGCTGGGCCGACGTCTCGTCAGGCGGGCGGCCGGCATCCGTGCGTCGCGAGCTGACTACGCTGGTGACCAGACGTTTCCGTACATGAGCGAGGAGCATCACCGTGGCGGTACGAGCGGTCCGGGGAGCCGTCCAACTGGAGCGGGACGAGGCCGGGCACATGGACGAGCAGGTCGGCGCCCTGCTCACCGCCGTCCTGGAGCGGAACGGCCTGAGCACCGACGATCTGATCAGCATCTGGTTCACCGCCACGCCCGATCTCCACAGCGACTTCCCGGCGGCCGCCGCCCGCAAGCTCGGCATCGTCGACGTGCCGCTGATCTGCGCCCAGGAGCTGGACGTGGAGGGCGCGATGCCCCGGGTCGTGCGCATCCTCGCGCACATCGAGTCCGACAAGCCGCGCGCCGACATCACGCATGTGTACCTCGGCGCCGCTGCCGCCCTCCGCAAGGACATCGCCCAGTGAGGACCGCACTCGTCATCGGTACGGGGCTGATCGGCACCTCGGCGGCCCTGGCGCTCGCCTCGCGGGGCGTCATCGTGCATCTCACCGACCACGACCCCGAGCAGGCCCGCACGGCGGCCGCGCTCGGCGCCGGCACCGACGAGGAGCCCGAGGGCCCCGTCGACCTGGTGATCGTGGCGGCCCCGCCCGCCCACGTGGCCGCCGCGCTCGCCGACGCCATGCGGCGCGGCCTCGGCCGCGGCTACCTCGATGTGGCCAGCGTCAAGGGAGGCCCGCGCCGTGAGCTGGAGGCGCTCGGCCTCGACCAGGCCGCCCTGTCGCAGTACATCGGCACACACCCCATGTCGGGCCGTGAGAAGTCCGGTCCACTGGCGGCCACCGGCGACCTCTTCGAGGGCCGCCCCTGGGTGCTCACCCCGACCCGGGACACCGACACCGAGGTGCTCAATCTCGCCCTCGAGCTGGTCTCGCACTGCCGTGCGGTGCCGGTCGTCATGGACGCGGACGCCCACGACCGGGCCGTCGCCCTCGTCTCACACATGCCCCACCTGGTGTCCAGCATGGTCGCCGCGCGCCTGGAGCACGCGGCGGAGGCGGCCGTACGACTGTGCGGCCAGGGCATCCGGGACGTGACCCGGATCGCGGCCTCCGACCCCCGGATGTGGATCGACATCCTGTCCGCGAACCCGGCGCCGGTCGCCGACCTGCTCTCCGAGGTCGCCGCCGACCTCGACGAGACCGTACGGGCCCTGCGTGCCCTGCAGTCCTCCGACGAGGCCAAGCGGCGTGAGGGGGCCGACGGCATCGAGGACGTGTTGCGCCGCGGCAACGCCGGGCAGACCCGGGTGCCGGGCAAGCACGGCAGCGCCCCGCGCGCGTACGAGACGGTGGCCGTCCTCATCGACGACCAGCCCGGCCAGCTGGCCCGTATCTTCGCGGACGCGGGCGTGGCCGGGATCAACATCGAGGACGTCCGCATCGAGCACGCCACGGGCCGCCAGGCGGGCCTGGTGCAGCTGATGGTGGAGCAGTCCGCGGCCCCGGCGCTGACGGCGGCGCTGCGGGAGCGGGGCTGGACGATCCGGCAATAGGCCGGAGCCGGGTGCCTGGGTGTCTGGGTGCCTGGGGTCCGGGTGGCCGGGTGCCTGGCGGCCGGGCCGCGTGGGGGGCGATCCGGTGGCCGGGCGACGGAGAGCCCACCGTCCGCCAGTCATGGCGGGTCCGGCGAGCCAGTAACCTTGTGCGGGGCGCCCGTGCGTCCCGCCCGCACCCACCACCCTGCACCAGGAAGGTGTTCCCACCGTGGACAACGGCTCCGCCCGGACCGCCCCGGCAGTGATTGTCGCCATCGACGGCCCCTCCGGCACGGGCAAGTCGAGCACCTCGAAGGCCGTGGCCGTACAGCTCGGGCTGAGCTACCTGGACACGGGCGCCCAGTACCGGGCGATCACGTGGTGGATGGTGAACAACGGCATCGACATAGCGGACCCCACGGCGGTCGCCGCGGTGGCCGGCAAGCCGGAGATCGTCTCCGGCACCGACCCGGCGGCGCCCACCATCACCGTGGACGGCACGGACGTCTCCGGCCCGATCCGCACCCAGGAGGTCACCTCCAAGGTCAGCGCGGTCAGCGCGGTGCCCGAGGTGCGGGCCCGGATCACCGAGCTGCAGCGGTCCCTCGCCTCCTCCGCACGGACCGGCATCGTCGTGGAGGGCCGCGACATCGGCACGACCGTGCTGCCCGACGCCGACCTGAAGATCTTCCTCACCGCCTCCCCGGAGGCACGTGCCGCCCGCCGCAGCGGCGAACTGAAGGGCTCGGACGTCAACGCCACCCGCGAGGCGCTGATCAAGCGGGACACGGCCGACTCCAATCGCAAGACGTCCCCGCTCGCGAAGGCGGACGACGCGGTCGAGGTGGACACCACCGACCTCACGCTCCAGCAGGTCATCGAGTGCGTCGTCACCCTCGTCGAGGAGAAGCGGGCGGGGAAGTGAACGCCCCGTCGGCCCGCAGCGCCGAGGTGGGACGGCGCATCGGCGTACCCCTGATGTACGGGCTGTGGAAGCCGCGCGTCCTGGGCGCCTGGAAGGTCCCGGTGACCGGCCCGGTGATCCTCGCGGTCAACCACTCCCACAACATCGACGGACCGATGGTCATGGGGGTGGCACCCCGGCCGACGCACTTCCTGATCAAGAAGGAAGTGTTCGTCGGCCCGCTCGACCCCTTCCTGCGCGGCATCGGGCAGCTGAAGGTGGACCGGGAGAGCACGGACCGCACGGCCATCACACGGGCCCTCGGCGTACTGGGGAACGGGGGAGTCCTCGGTATCTTCCCCGAGGGCACTCGTGGCGAGGGCGACTTCGCCTCGCTGCGCGCCGGGCTCGCCTACTTCGCGGTCCGCAGCGGGGCGCCGATCGTCCCCGTCGCGGTGCTGGGAAGTTCCGGGCGGCACGGACGGTTGATGAAAGCGCTGCCTCCGTTGCGCAGCCGTGTCGACGTCGTCTTCGGCGACCCGTTCGAGGCGGGCGACGGCAGCGGACGCCGTACGCGCAAGGCGCTGGACGAGGCGACCGTGCGCATCCAGCAGCGGCTCACCGCCCACCTGGAAAACGCCAGGCGCCTCACCGGGCGCTAGGCGACACTTGAGTAGTGGATCACCGCAGGTGCGGTGTCCACCGATCACCACGATGAACGAGGTACGGACTTCATGAACGACGACATCCAGCCCGACGGCTCGGCAGAGCACACGTACGAGCACGGGGCGCTCGGCGACGCCGAGTACGCGGAGTTCATGGAGCTCGCCGCGGAAGAGGGCTTCGACCTCGAGGACGTCGAAGGTGCCATCGAGGCGGCCGGACACGGTCCGCTGCCCGTGCTCGCCGTCGTCGGCCGCCCCAATGTCGGCAAGTCGACTCTGGTCAACCGGATCATCGGCCGACGCGAGGCGGTCGTCGAGGACAAGCCCGGCGTCACCCGCGACCGTGTCACCTACGAGGCAGAGTGGGCGGGCCGCCGCTTCAAGGTCGTCGACACCGGCGGCTGGGAGCAGGACGTCCTCGGCATCGACGCCTCGGTGGCCGCACAGGCCGAGTACGCGATCGAGGCGGCCGACGCGGTCGTCTTCGTCGTCGACGCCAAGGTCGGCGCGACCGACACCGACGAAGCGGTCGTACGACTGCTGCGCAAGGCCGGCAAGCCCGTGGTGCTGGCCGCCAACAAGGTCGACGGACCGAGCGGCGAGGCCGACGCGGCGTACCTGTGGAACCTCGGCCTCGGTGAGCCGTACCCCGTCTCGGCCCTCCACGGCCGTGGCACCGGCGACATGCTGGACGCCGTCCTGGAGGCCCTGCCCGACGCGCCCGCCCAGACCTTCGGCACCGCGATCGGCGGACCGCGCCGCGTCGCCCTGATCGGCCGCCCGAACGTCGGCAAGTCCTCGCTGCTGAACAAGGTCGCGGGCGAGGAGCGTGTCGTCGTCAACGAGCTCGCGGGCACCACCCGCGACCCGGTCGACGAGCTGATCGAACTCGGCGGCAAGACCTGGAAGTTCGTCGACACGGCTGGCATCCGCAAGCGGGTCCACCTCCAGCAGGGCGCGGACTACTACGCCTCGCTGCGCACCGCGGCCGCCGTCGAGAAGGCCGAGGTCGCCGTCGTGCTGATCGACGCCTCCGAGACCATCTCCGTCCAGGACCAGCGCATCCTCACCATGGCGGTGGAGGCGGGCCGCGCCCTCGTCCTCGCCTACAACAAGTGGGACACCCTCGACGAGGAGCGCCGCTACTACCTGGAGCGGGAGATCGAGACCGAGCTCGGCCAGGTGGCGTGGGCCCCGCGCGTGAACGTCTCGGCGCGCACCGGACGGCACATGGAGAAGCTGGTCCCGGCGATCGAGACCGCCCTGGAGGGCTGGGAGACCCGTGTTCCGACGGGGCGCCTCAACGCCTTCCTCGGCGAGCTGGTCGCCGCGCACCCGCACCCGGTCCGGGGCGGCAAGCAGCCGCGCATCCTCTTCGGCACGCAGGCGGGCACCAAGCCTCCGCGGTTCGTGCTCTTCGCCACCGGCTTCATCGAGGCGAGCTACCGCCGGTTCATCGAGCGGCGGCTGCGCGAGGAGTTCGGCTTCGAGGGGTCGCCGATCCACATCTCGGTCCGCGTGCGCGAGAAGCGCGGCAAGAAGAAGTAGCAGCGGTACGCGAAAGGGGCGGCCCCATGGTGGGGCCGCCCCTTTCCGCTCTCCGTGTCGGGCTCAAAGGCCCCTGCGCGGTGCGGGCGGCAGCGCCGGGACGTGGTGCATCCCCCTGGCCTGCCGCGCCACCTGCTGCCAGACGGTGGTCGCCACGACGGAGTGGCCGTGCTGGGCGGCCAGGTGCCCGGTCGCGTGCTGCGGGGCGCCGTGGCGTGTGCCGTACGTCCCGGCGCCGTAGGAGCCCGTGTCGTGCGGGGAGTGGGAGAACGCGGTGAAGCCGATGTCCTCCTCGCCGCTGCGGTCGCCCGGGAACGCCCGGAAGGACTTGACGTACTCGGCGTAGAGCTCGTCGTAGATCGGGGTGGCCGATGAGCCGCCCGAGTGGTCCTGGCCCATGTGCCGGGAGAAGACGGGCTGATAGGACTGGCGGCGGGGTACGTCATATGCGTGCACGTAGGTGCCAACGACCCCGCCGCTCAGGGGATGCGGTCGAGTGTGCCGGTTCAGCAGGCCGGCCCAGCACTGCGGGAGACCGTGTGCCCGGCGGGGCTCAGGTGCCGGCCAGCGGCAGCGTGGCGGCCACCAGCTTCCCGTTCGCGGCCGCCTTGTCCAGCGCGCCACGCAGCAGGTCCTCCCGCGGCTGGCGGCCGATGGAACCCACCGGCGCCGCGAACATCAGCACCTGCTGGTGCTTGTTGGCGGCGGCCCGCCACCCCTCGGTGACCTGGAGCGGCAGGTGCGCCTGCCACCAGGCGACCGGTTGTCCGCCGTTCGTGCCCGGCTGCAGTACGGCGTGCAGCTGGCCCATGGCGAGCAGCACCGACCAGCCGTGCAGCACGGGCGGCACCGACTCGATCGCGGTCAGCGGCATGAAGCCCTGCTCGATCAGCAGGGGCAGGAAGTCGTCGCCTGCTCCGGTGGTGCCCGGGCGCACGATGGGGGCGGTCGGCTCCACGACGAGCGCCGGGTGCAACTCCCCGGCGATCAGGACCAGTCCGCTGGTGACGCCCAGCACCGCCTGCTCGGGCACGGCACCGGCCGTGCTCTCTTCGGTGGCGATGGAGCGGACGGCGCCCTGCAGCTGTTCCTCGGTGACCTGGACGACCTGGGAGGGCAGGCAGGTGGCGTGGGCGAAGGCGAGGACGGCGGTCTCCTCGCCGATGAACAGGACGGTGCTGGTGCGCTCCTGTTCGGAGTCGCCCGGGGTGCGGCAGGAGGTGCAGTCGTAACTGCCCGGGGCGTTCTCTCCGGCGAGCAGCCGGTCGGCTTCTTCGTCGCCGATCTCGGCGCGTACAGCGTCGCTGACGTCGAGCATGCGCGGCACGGGTGGCTCCCTCGGGATGCGGTACGTGGCGGTGCCGGGTGGCTCCCGGCCCATGAGCCCGGGGGTCCCCGGCTCATGAAGAAGACAACGGGTGATCTGTGGCCGGAGTCACGCCCGGGAGCGAACGGAATCGAACCATCCGACGCGGAGGGTGAAGCCGTGTGCGGAATCGGTCACTCAACGCCAACTTCTGCGATATCAAGGGAAGTTGGTTCCGTGAGGTGGCTCACAGATCACCGGGCCCGCTGGTCGACAAATCCGGAAATCAGCGAATGAAATGGGTGGCCGAAAATTGCCGATACCCCTGGTAACGGCTAACTGGCCTGGAATGACAGGGAGTCGGTTGATACGGGGCGGCCGACCTGCCTAGATTCCTCCGCCGTGTGCAACGAGCACCGCCCGGACACGTCCACCGGCCGCGCCGCACAGTCGGCGTGCAGCACCACTTCCGGTGGACGGGGCGGCCCGCGACGACCGCGTTCCTGCGCGGCCGGCGCGTACCGCCTTGGGGGACCCCGGGTATGTGGAGAGGGAATTACATGTCCGAATGTGCCGATAACACCCGTAAGACTCGTACGACCCGTACCACGGCGGTCCTCGCCGGCGCGGCCCTGCTCGCACCGCTCGGACTGCTCGCCGCGACCGGCAACGCCGCCGCGGCCGACGGCGGAGTGTGGGACCGCATCGCCCAGTGCGAGAGCGGCGGGAACTGGCACATCAACACCGGCAACGGCTACTACGGAGGACTGCAGTTCTCCGCCGGCACCTGGCGCGCGTACGGCGGCACCGCCTACGCCCCGACCGCCGAACAGGCCTCCAAGGGGGCCCAGATCGCCGTCGCGACCAAGGTGCAGCAGGCGCAGGGCTGGGGCGCGTGGCCCGTCTGCTCCGGGCGCGCCGGAGCGGGCGGAAGCGCGCCCGCCGCGTCGGGCGGCGAGGTGGCCACGAGCTCGTCCTCGGGTTCCGCCACCACCGAATCGGCCCCGTCGAAGCAGTCGTCGCGGGCGGCGGAGCGCTCGACGGCCCACACGGGACGCGGGTCCTCCCGAGGTGACTACACCGTCCGCAGCGGCGACACCCTCAGCGGTATCGCCGAGCGGCACGGGACCACCTGGCAGCGGCTCTACGAGCGCAACAGGGCGGTCATCGGCGGTGACCCCGACGTGATCCTGCCCGGCCAGCGGCTCGCCCTCTGACCGTGTGCTTCGGGCCCTGACGCCGCGCCGCGGCGTCAGGGCCCGCGCCGTTTCGGGGGCAGGGCCCGCCCCGTCGGGGGTCACGGCCCGCGAACTCCGCGGCCTCCCCGCTGAACGCGACCGTCCCGCGGCGCAGTTCGTGGACGAGAACGGTACGGTCCGTCGGCGCCCGCAGCCCCCGGGGGGCAGCCGCTGTTCGGCGAGGACCACACATGCGTCGAGGCCGCCGAGCAGCTCGTAGGTACGGGCCGCGACCGCCGCAGACATCCCCTGGCTTCCGCGGCTTCCGCGCGGCCGTCGCCGACCTGAGGCAGCAGGGCGCCGACCGGGTCTTCGACGCCCGGGACACGCACGGCGACGGTACCCGAAGACACACTCCCGGTGGCGGCTGGAGGGCTGGGCGGCCGCGATGTGGTTCACGGACGCGGCGAAGTCCCCCGGCCCGGACGTCACGCGCGCGTGCGTCGACCGCTTCATGAACGCGGCCGAGCCGTACACGGCCGACGGACTGCCGATCCCCGTCGTGTCCGGGCACCCGGCCACACGCCCGACGACGCGCAGGACCTGCCTCTGCGTGGCACGCTGGGAGGACGCGAAGGGATGGGTCGGACAGGGCGACATGAACGCCACCTGTTTCGACGTGCCGCAGCCGGCGTACGCGCCCTGACGCGTCTCATGACCGGAAGGTTCCCGGTATCGGCTACCAATGGGACAACCGTTGCGGCACAACATGGCCATGGCACCCGACCGGCCACCATACCCCCGGGTCTAATCGACGGGGCGGGGGACGGACAAGGGAATCCAGGGACGCATGCACATCTCTCTCCTGATGCACAACGCGTACGGGATCGGAGGGACGAACCGCACGACGTACGACCTCGCGAGCGCACTGGCCGAGCAGCACGACGTGGAGATCGTCCCGGCCTTCCGCCATCGCGACGCCCCCGTCCTCGCGCCCGACCCGCGCGTCCGCCTGCGCCACCTGGTCGACCTGCGCTCCGCCGACCCCGACCGCGGCCATCCCGACCTGGAGCGGCCCGCCCATTCCAAGGCCCCGCGGCTGGTCCTGAGGGGCGCACATCCGCGTCTGGACGCCTTGACCACGACCACCGAGGCCGACGCCGGCGCCTACCGCGCCCGGATGCGGCTGCCCGGCGTCCGTATCGAGGCCCTGTCCAACCCCGCGCCCGCGCCGCGCCTCGCGCCCGCCGACGGCACGGCCAAGTGGGTGGTGGCGGCCGGGCGGCTTGCGCCCGTGAAGCGGTACCACCTGCTCGTCACCGCCTTCGACCGGGTGCGCACCGAGCGGCCCGACTGGCGGCTGCGCATCTGCAGCGGCGGCGAGCAGAGGGAGGAGCTGATCAACGACGACGCGCTGCGGCAACGGATGGCGGCCGCGGCGCTCCACCATTCCGCGCGCTTCGACCCGGCCCGCATCGCCGAACGGTACGAGTCGCTGTTCGCCGGCACCGCACCGCGCCGCGGCGGGCTGCGCGGCGGCGAGCTGCGCGGCGGCGGGCTGCGCGGCTCGTGGCACCGCGGCCGGGCGGCGCTGCTCGGCGGCGCCGACGCCCTCCGGGACGCCGGACGCAGCGCATGCAGGAAGGGGCGCCCCGCATGATGACCGAGGCCCCGCGGACGGAGCATGAGCACACCGCCACGGCCCTGCAGGCCGACAGCGTCGCCGACGCCGCGGGCGGGCTGACCTTCGACATCGGCGGCACCGGCGAGGCGGGCCCCGCCCATCTGGTGCTGCGCCGCCGCGACGGCGAGGAGGTCGCGCTGCCGCTGACCCCGGCCGAGGGCGGCCGGCTGCGGGCCGCCCTGCCCAGCAGCGTGGAGCTGCCCGAGGGCCGCTGGGAGGCGTACGCCCGGTTCGCCGAGGGCGAGCCCCGCCGCCTGGTGCCCCGCGTCAACGATCTGCGTTCGCTCGTGGACCGCGTACCCGGCGACACGGACGCAAGGATCGCCGTCCGCATCCCGTACACCACCAAGGAGGGCACCCTCGCCGTCCGCAGCTGGCTGCGCGCCCCGCACGCGGAGGCCGGGGAGGTGCACATCGACGAGGGGGAGTTGAGGGTGAGCGGCCGGGTCTACGGCACCGGGCTCGCACCGGAGGCCTACGTCGAGGTCCGTGCGCGGGGTGGCCCGAACGCCGTGCTCCGCGTCGACGTCACCGCGCGGGACACGGAGTTCGGCTTCACCGTGCCGTTCGCGCGGCTGGCACCCGGGATCTGGGACCTGTGGCTGAGCCCGGCCGGGGAGCAGGGGCCGCGGGTGCGGGTCGCGCGGCTGCTGGACGACATCGCGGACAAGAAGCCGATCATCCGCTACCCCAAGGCCTCGGTGCGGGCCGAGCACGGGGAGGTGGAGGCCCGGCCGTACTACACGGTCGACAACGACCTGTCGGTGACCGTCAGCGCCATGGGCTGACCGCTCTTGCGGACAGTCGCTGTCCGCAAGGGCGGGCAGACTTGGGGCCATGCTGGAGACCTCGGCACGACTGCTGCGCCTGCTGTCCCTGCTGCAGGCCCACCGCGAATGGTCCGGAGCCGACCTCGCCGAACGCCTCGGCGTCAGCCCGCGCACCGTGCGCCGGGACGTCGACCGGCTGCGCGAGCTGGGCTACCCCGTCAACGCGAGCCCCGGCACCGGCGGCGGCTATCAGCTCGGCGCGGGGGCCGAGCTGCCGCCGCTGCTTCTGGACGACGACGAGGCTGTGGCCGTGGCGGTCGGGTTGCGTACGGCCGCCGGGCAGGGGATCGAGGGCATCGGCGAGACCTCCGTACGCGCCCTCACCAAGCTCGAACAGGTGCTGCCGAACCGGCTGCGCCGCCGGGTGAGCGCCCTCAACGCGTTCACCGTGCCGATGCTGCGCAGCCCTCGGCCCTCCGCGGTCGACCCGGCCGTCCTCAGCGAACTCGCCCACCTCTGCCGGGACGCGCAGCGACTGCGCTTCGAGTACCACGACCACGGTGGCGCCCCGACCCGGCGTACGGTCGAGCCGCACCGGCTGGTGTGCACCGAGCACCGCTGGTATCTGGTCGCCTGGGACGTCGACCGCGACGACTGGCGCACGTTCCGCGTCGACCGCATCACTCCGAAGCCGCCGCACGGTCCCCGTTTCACCCCGCGGACGCCACCGGCCGACGACCTGGCCGCGTATGTGTCGAAGGGCGTCTCCACGCGCGCGTACGCCGCGCAGGCCGTCGTACGACTGCTGGTGCCCCTGTCCGAGGCGGCCGAGCGGATCTCGCCGTCGGCGGGGACGCTGGAGGCGGAGAGCGACGGCAGCTGTCTGCTGCGCACCGGGGCCGCGAGCCTCGACGTGATGGTGATTCACGTCATGATGATGGGCTTCGAGTTCGAGGTGCTTGAGCCCGCCGAACTGACGGAGGTCCTCAGGACGGCGAGGGACCGGCTCTCCCGGGCTCTCGAACGGAGCCAGCGGCCCCCGGCGCGCGACAGCGGGGCATAAGGGGATTCTGTGCTCAAGCCGTGTATGTGTTATGCGGAGTCAGTCGGCGGGCCTGATCCGGGAATGCGAATGGAAAGAGTTCGGAGTGAAACTGCGTGCCGCGCTTTACCCGGGGTATTAGGCGCCTTTCCGGCGACGGACGAGCCTGCTGAGAATTACGTTCGAATGGTGTCCGGCGGCTGCGGAACCCCTCGTACGTGTGACGCTGTCGGGCCGATACGGGTGTCGTGATCCTGTGACAGAAGCGTGACCGGAGGGGGATTGTGTGGCACGTGTGGCGGGCACGGACTTCCGCGGCGCAGGCCCGCGGCCTAACGTGGCGGCATGGCACCCATTCCCACCCCTGGCGCCGAGCCCGAGGACTCCCCGGAGTCGTACGTCGGCCTGGAGGCCCACGAGGCCGAACGGCTGGCCCGTGAGCGCGGCTGGAGCACGGTCCGCTCGCTGCCGCCGGGCTCGATCATCACCATGGAGTACCGCGTCGGACGGCTGAACTTCGAGGTCGACAACGGCAGGGTCAGGCGCAGCTGGAAAGGCTGACGGGCAGGACGTGCCCCGGGCGCGTCGCGATCACGAGGAAGGCCCCGGCTCGCATCCGAGCCGGGGCCTTCGCCACGCGGGGACATTGTGTGTACCGCTCCCCGTGACTCCGCTGGTCAGCCGCCCGCCAGGGGACGGGCCGAGGGGGTGCCGCGCGACACCCGGTCCGAGTGCGGCGGGCGGCGGCTGCCCGCCGGAGTGACCGGGGTGCGCTCCGCACGCGCCGTGTGCGGGCCGGGGGCCAGGTAGGCCGGCGGACGGGAGGTCCGGCCGACGGCCACCGGCTCCCGCACCGGCGCCTCCTCGCCCACGGCGGGGCGCGGCGGGGTGAGGACCGGAGTGGGCGAGGCGACCGGGGCCGGAGCGGGCGCCGGGACGGCATGGCGGCCGCGCCGGCGGTCCCGCAGCGCGAGGATGCCCGTCTCGGCGCGGGCGATCAGCGGTTCGCACCAGGGCAGCGCCAGCAGGATCAGCAGACCCGCGGCCCAGCCGAGGAGCACATCGCTCAGCCAGTGCGTACCGAGGTAGACCGTGGTCAGACCGACGCCGAGGGAGGTCACCGCGGAGAGCGCGGACAGCCAGCGCCGGGCCCGCGGCGTGGAGGCCAGATAGGCCAGAATCCCCCAGGTCACCACGGCGTTCGCGGTATGACCGGAGGGAAATATATCGCCGCCGCGCCACATCTCGTTCGACCCGATGACGGTCGCGTAGTGCGGTCCGAGACGGCCCATGCCGTACTTGGCCGCGCCGACCGTGACGTTGAGCAGGAGCAGTGCCGCGCCCAGGGAGAGCAGCGGCCGCAGGGTGTGCTGCCGCCAGGAGCGCCAGCCCAGCCAGGCCGCGACCATCACCGCGGTGGGGCCGCGCTGGCCCAGCACCACGTAGTAGTCGAGGAACGCGTGGATCTGCGGCCACTGTTGGTACGGCCGGAAGAACATGACCTGCCAGTCGAGCCGGACCAGCCAGGAGGAGACCACGACGGCCCACACGATCGCCGTGTAGAAGGCCAGAGTTGCCGAGAAGAGAACCACTCGGTGCCGGCTCATCCTGGGCACATCAATGTGGGCCGGTCGCCCCGGCTCACGGTCCAACCGGGCGAAGGCCCGGTCCAGACGGCTCAGCTTTGGTTCGGTACGCACTCAATCGACGTTACAGCGAGTGAGCTGTGGACCCGCCCGAATCACTGGGTTTGTGATGACGATGTGATGTGGGATTCCTCTCAACGGGCGGTTTATTTCCACGGATTCCGCAATCGGAGTGGCACCCGGCCGTCAATTCCATTGATCATCACACGCCCGCGTTTTATGGCGCTTATCTATTCGTTCACCGAATGCTGGGACGCAATTCCCCGGTCGCTCACCGTTGGTCACGAGTGGATCATGGTGGACCGGAGCCGTTCAGCCAGAACGCCCCGTAGACGGCCGATACCGCCGCCAGAGAGCCGAGGACCGCCGCCGACCTCGGTGGACGCCCTTGCGCGAGGGCCCGGGCCAGGGGCAGCAGCAGGGGGAAGGCGGGCAGCAGGAGGCGCGGTTTCGAGCCGAAGTAGCTCGACGCGCACAGGGCGAGCGCGATGACGACGCCCGCGTACACGAGCAACGGCAGCGGCTGGCGCTGTCGTACGCACACCACGTACAGCCAGACGATCAGCGTGACCCCGAGGATCAGTCCGGCGCCGGCCACCGCCGAGGGGAGGGAGGTGAATTTGGCCGCGATGAAGCGGGCGAAGGCGTAGCCGCCGTCGAAGCCGTTGCGCCAGCCCGCCTGCACGTCCAGGTAGCCGAGGGGGCCCTCGCCGGTGCGATGGCCGACCCACAGGACATAGCCGGCGGCACCGAGCGGGGCCAGCAGCATGCCGATCGCCCGGCCGGCGACATGCCCTCCGTCGCCCGAGGCGTGCCGGCTCCGTCGGTGGGAGGCGATCGCCGCCACCCACACGGCGGCGACGACGGCCGCTCCCACCGGCCGGGTCAGGCCCGCCAGCGCGGCGAGCACGCCCGCCGTCACCCAACGGCCCGTCAGTACCGCGTACAGCGACCAGGCGGCCAGCGCCGTGAACAGGGACTCGCTGTACGCCATCGACTGCACGATCCCGACCGGCAGCGCCGCCCACAGCAGCGCCGCGCACACTCCCGCCCGGCGGCCGTACACATGGTCCGCGACGGCGAAGATCCCCCAGGCCGCGGCGAGCGAGGCGAGCGTGGCGACGACGAGCCCCGCGTCGGCGTACGACAGCGGGGTCAGCGCCGCTCCGAGCCGCTCCAACCAGGGCAGCAGCGGGAAGAACGCGAGGTTCGAGTGCACGTCGCCGTTCGGCAGCCGCACCTCGTATCCGTAGCCGAGGGCGGCGACCCGGGTGTACCAGAGCGCGTCCCAGCGGGCGGCCAGCAGGGTGTGCGGGCTCGTGCCCCGGGCCGCGCTCCACAGCGCGAGCACGACGAGGCCCAGGGCACGGACGGCCGCATAGCCCACCAGGCCGGGGGCGGCCCGGCGCACGGCACCGCCGCTGCGGAGCGGCCCCGTGCGCGTTGCAAGATCGGTCACGCGCTCGATTATCGACGCAGTACAGAACCGGAAGCCCGCCTCCGGCGTGGTGGACCGTGGCATGGGTGGCGTACGCCACACCCTCTCGCGGGCAAACGTGAGAGGTCCGCCACGCGACCGTGCCGGGGACTCGCGTACGCTGGCGCCTTGCTCGCTTCGTTGCGTGGGCCCCGGGAGTACCGCTCCTCCCGGCCTGGCCGCGGGACCGTCCCCACCCCCGTGATCCGCCGAAGCGAGGGAGCATCTGGGAGGTACGTACATGTCCGGGACGACCACGGCCGCCGCTGGGCTGCGCCGTCGGGCGGCCGGGGCCGGTGCCAACCGCTGGGTCGTCCTCGTCGTCCTCTGCGTGAGCCTGCTCCTCGTCGCCCTCGACGCCACCGTGCTGCACGTCGCGGTGCCCGCCGTCACCGAGGACCTCAAGCCCGGCGGCATAGAACTGCTCTGGATCGTCGACACCTATCCGCTCGTCTGTGCCTCGCTGCTGATCCTCTTCGGCACGCTGGGCGACCGGATCGGCCGCAGACGCGTTCTGCTGCTCGGCTACTGCATCTTCGGCGTCGCCTCCGGTGTCGCTTCCCTGGCTCAGGACGCGCAGGTGCTGATAGTGGCGCGGGCCCTGCTCGGCGTGGGCGGTGCGATGATCATGCCCGCGACGCTGTCGATCCTGCGCCAGGTCTTCCCCGACCGGCGGGAGCGGGCGCTGGCGATCGGCATCTGGAGCGCGGTGGCCGCGGTGGGCGCGGCGGTCGGGCCGCTGCTGGGCGGCTTCCTGCTGGAGCACTTCTGGTGGGGCTCGGTCTTCCTGATCAACATCCCGCTGATGCTGGTCAGCCTGCCGGTCGGACGGCTGCTGCTGCCGGAGTCCAAGGGCGACCGCGACGGTCCCTGGGACGTGGTCGGCGCGCTCATGGCGGCGTTCGGCCTCTTCGGACTGGTCCTGGGCGTCAAGCGGCTCGGCGCCGGGGAGCCGCCGCTCGGCCCGTTCACGGTGCTGTCGCTGCTGGTGGGGGCGGGTCTGCTGGTCGCCTTCGTCCGGCGTCAGCGGCGTCGCGCGCATCCGCTGGTGGATCTGCGGATGTTCGCCCGCCCCGCCTTCAGTACGTCGGTCGGGTGCATCGTGCTGGCGATGCTCGCGCTGGTCGGGCTGGAGCTGATCGCGGCGCAGTATCTGCAGCTGGTGCTGCACCTCTCCCCGCTCGGGACGGGACTGCGGCTGCTGCCGCTGACGTTCGCGGCCATGGCGGCGGGCCTGGTCGGCTCGAACCTGCTGCATCGCTTCGGCCCGCGGCGCATGGTCGTCTTCGGCTTCTGCCTCACGGCCGCGGCGGTGGTGACGCTGACGGCGATGGGCGGGCACGACAACCCGGCGCTGCTGCTGTCCGGCTTCGTGTTGCTGGGCTTCGGCCTGGAGACGACTCTCTTCGGGGCGTACGAGTCGATGCTGAGCGAGGCGCCGCAGGCGCAGGCAGGCGGGGCGGCGGCGATCGGTGAGACGTCGTACCAGCTGGGTGCGGGCATCGGGATCGCGCTGCTGGGCAGCGTGATGAACGCGGCGTACGCGCCGGCCCTGTCGTCGGTGCCGGGCGTTCCGGAACGGGAGTCCAGGGCCGCCGGCCACTCGCTGGGGGAGGCGTACGAGGTGGCCGGCCGCCTGGGCGGCGCGCGGGGCGAGGCCCTGCGCCACGCGGCGCAGGGCGCCTTCGTCCACGGGCTGCACATGACGCTCGTGGTCAGTGCGGTGCTGTTGCTGCTGGGCGCGGTGATGGCGCTGAGGCTGCCGCGGACCATGCACTGCGAGCCGGCCGCGGCGAGCCCGACCGCGGCGCTCCCGGCACCCCGCGAGGAGACGCACTCCCGCGTATCGGTGTGACAGTAGGGGACCGTCCGCGCGGGCGCGCCCGGTACTGGACGCGCGGCGCGGCGCGTCGTACCGTCGGCCCGTCCAGTAGCGGCTAGCGCTGCTAGTTTTAGGTTCACGGAGGCTGCCCATGTCCGCGTCCCCGACGTCGCCGCCCTTCGACCCCGCCGACCCGCTCGGGATCGACGACCTGCTGGACGCCGACGATTTCGCCATCCGCGACACCGTGCGCAGATGGGCGGCGGAGCGCGTGCTGCCGTACGTGGCCGACTGGTACGAGAAGGGAGAGCTGCCGGGCATCCGGGAGCTCGCCCGGGAGCTGGGCTCCCTCGGTGCCCTCGGCATGTCGCTCAGCGGCTACGGCTGCGCCGGCGCCAGTGCCATGCAGTACGGCCTGGCCTGCCTGGAGCTGGAAGCCGCCGACTCGGGGATCCGGTCCCTCGTCTCCGTGCAGGGTTCCCTCGCCATGTACGCCATCCACCGGTACGGCAGCGAGGAGCAGAAGCAGCAGTGGCTGCCGCGCATGGCCGCCGGTGAGGTCATCGGCTGCTTCGGTCTCACCGAGCCCGACCATGGTTCCGACCCCGCATCCCTGCGCACCCACGCCAAACGCGACGGCGCGGACTGGGTGCTCGACGGCCGCAAGATGTGGATCACCAACGGTTCCGTCGCCGGCGTCGCCGTCGTCTGGGCGCGGACCGACGAGGGCATCCGCGGGTTCGTCGTCCCCACCGACACACCCGGCTTCTCCGCCCCCGAGATCAAGCACAAGTGGTCCCTGCGGGCCTCCGTGACCAGCGAACTGGTCCTCGATGACGTGCGATTGCCCTCCGACGCGGTACTTCCCGGTGTCGTCGGGCTCAAGGGACCGCTCAGCTGTCTCTCCCACGCCCGGTACGGAATCGTCTGGGGGGCCATGGGCGCGGCCCGGTCGTGTTTCGAGACCGCCGTCGAGTACGCGAGGACCAGGGAACAGTTCGGCAGGCCCATCGGCGGCTTCCAGCTCACCCAGGCCAAGCTCGCCGACATGGCGGTCGAACTGCACAAGGGGATGCTGCTCGCCCACCACCTGGGGCGACGCATGGACGCGGGGCGCCTGCGCCCCGAACAGGTCAGCTTCGGCAAGCTCAACAACGTACGCGAGGCCATCGAGATCTGCCGCACCGCACGCACGATCCTCGGCGCCAACGGGATCTCCCTGGAGTACCCCGTGATGCGGCACGCCACCAACCTGGAGTCGGTGCTCACCTACGAGGGCACCGTCGAGATGCACCAGCTCGTGCTGGGCAAGGCGCTCACCGGACTCGACGCCTTCCGGTGACCGGACCCCAAGCGGGCAGGGCCGGTGAGCGGCCCTGCCTCAGCTCTGGTTGAAGAATCCGTCGTGGTGCCGGCTCGCGGCGTCGCCGCTGACGATCTCCGTGTTCGCGGGCGTCAGCAGGAAGACGCGGCTGGAGACCCGGTCGATCGAGCCGCGCAGGCCGAAGATCAGGCCGGCCGCGAAGTCGACCACGCGCTTGGCGTCGGAGGACTCCATGTTGGTGAGGTTCATGATGACCGGGACCCCGTCCCGGAACAGCTCGCCGATGACTCGCGCGTCCCGGAAGCTGTCCGGGGCGACCGTGCCGATCCGGCGGCCCCTCTCCTCGGCCGTGTCGGACGCGACCTTCACCCGCGGGTCGGTCACCCAGGCTTCGCCCTGCTCCTGGCCCTCGACGTACTCGTCGTCGTAGTAACGCTCGTCATCGTTGTCGTCGACGAGGCCGAGCCAGGCACTCGCCTTGCGCACCGATCCCATGGACGCCTCCTCTCACAGCGGTCTTTCATGCCTTCCGCAACCCCATGGTCGTCCATGATGCGGATGTGGCGCCAAGTGGATAGACGCCGCGCGGGGGTTTCGTGACGGTACTGGTGCACAGCAAATCCGTCGAGAGCCCGCGTGTCCCAAGGGTCCTGCCGTAAACCACTGCTGACTGTGAGTGAAATACGATTTCTCGCGGCGTACGGGTGACGGGCGGTGCGTACGGGTGAACGAGGTGGCAGATACCGTGTCGCCCGATGCCTCCGGATCGCCTCAGCCGGTGTGGCAGTTCAATGTCGTACGAGGCACGGGGGAGTGTCGTGTTCGGAATGGTCCGGCCCTGCCGTCACGGGCTGAGTGAGGGCTTGAGGACTCAGTGGATGGCGCACCTGTGCGGGCTGTGCCTCGCGCTGCGCGGGGACCATGGGCAGTTCGCCCGGGTGGTCACCAACTACGACGGGCTGCTCATCTCGGTTCTGACGGAGGCTCAGGCCGAGCGGACCACCGGCTGGCGCCGCACCGCGGGACCCTGTCCCCTGCGCGGCATGCGCACCGCGTCCGTCGCGCAGGGGGAGGGAGCGCGGCTCGCGGCCGCGGTCTCGCTGGTGCTGGCCTCGGCCAAGGTGCGTGACCACATGGCCGACGGGGACGGGCTGTTGGCGCGCCGGCCGGTGGCGCTCGCCGCGCGCCGGGTCGCCGCGAGCTGGGGCCGGGCCGGTGCCCGTACCGGCACGGAGGTCGGGTTCGACACCGCCGTGCTGGTGGACGCCGTGGACCGGCAGGTCGGCATCGAGGCGCTCGCCGGGCCGGGCACCCCGATCCTGTCCGTCACCGAGCCGACCGAGACCGCCACCGCCGCCGCCTTCGCGCACACGGCCCTGCTGGCCGGACGCCCGGGCAACGCCGAGCCGCTCGCCGAGGCCGGCCGGCTCTTCGGGCGCCTCGCGCATCTGCTGGACGCCGTGGAGGACAGGGAGTCCGACGCCGCGTCGGGTGCCTGGAACCCGCTGACGGCCACCGGGACCTCCCTGGCGGAGGCCCGCCGCTTCGCCGACGACGCACTGCACGGGATACGGCTCGCGCTGCGCGAGGTGGAGTTCACGGACGGCCGGCTCGCGCATGTGCTGCTCGCGCACGAGCTGCGCAACTCCGTCGACCGTGCCTTCGGCACGACCTCCTGCTCGCACACGCCCGAACTGTACGGCCCGCCGCCCTCCGGGCCGTACCCGCCGAGCGGACCTCCTGGCCCGTACACGCCGAGCGGACCTCCTGGCCCGTACACGCCCGGTGTGCCGGGGGGTCCGCCGTCGCCCCCGGAACCGCCCCGTCGCAACCGGCGCGGGCCGATCGCGGGTTGCGCCGTGTGGCTGGGGCTCGCCTGCACCTGTCAGATGTGCTGCGGCACCTACGAGGATCCGTGGACGGGGGAGCGCAAGGAGGCGTCCTTCTGCGAGGACTGCGGGGACTGCTGCGACTGGTGTCAGTGCTGTGGCAACTCCTGTGGCGATTGCGACGGATGCGATTGCTGCGACGGATGTGACTGCTGCGACGGATGCGACTGCGGCTGCGACTGCTGACCCCGGCTGATAGGACGCCTGGGGTGGAAATCGCGTTTCCACTCCGTAAAACAAGAACATCATCTGGTGACCGGTGTGCCGTGGGGTCGTTGGCCGGGGCGGAACCCTTTCCGCCCTGCTCCCACGACTCGTCCTCCCCATAAGGCCCTTCAGTGCACGTCACACCGACAACGTGGCCCGCGCGCATGCCCGGTGTCCGCGGCGGGACCGGACGCACGGCATCCCCCACCATCCGCGCCAGGCTTCTGAGGATGCTGGTGCTCGCCCTCGCCGTGCTGCTCGCCCTGCTCGGCGCGGCCGCCGCCGACCAGCTCTCGGCGTACCGCAACGCGGCCGCCACCGCCCGCAACGCCCGGCTCGCGGTCACGCTCCAGGCGCTCGTCCACGAACTGCAGAAGGAGCGCGGTCTGACCACCGGTTACGTCGGCGGCGTGCGCCGGTTCGGCGCCCTGCTGCCCGCTCAGCGCAGAGTCACCGACACCGCCCGCGCGCGGCTCGGCAGGGCCCTCAGGGGCCGCGACGACGCGGCCGCCGCCTCCGTGCGCGCGTCCCTGGCACGGCTCGACGCACTCGCCGTGATCCGCCGGCACGTCGACGAAGGCACCCGTGCCGGTGCCGGTGCCGGTGCGGTCAGGGCCACCTTCGACCGCCTCACCACCACCATCACCGTCCTCAACCGGCTCGCACAGGGCCTCGACGACGTCTACGACCGCCGGCTCCGCGCCGCCTGCCAGACGCTGCAAGTCCTCGGCAACGCCAAGGAGTTCACCGACGAGGAGCGCGCCCTCGTGCTCGGCCCCCTGCGCACCGGCCGCTTCCGCGCCGACGACTACAGCCGCTTCCTGCAGATCCGCGCGGGCAGGTTCGCCGCCCTGGAGAGCTTCCCGCGCACGGCGACCGGCGCCCAGCAACGGCGCCTCGACGCGGCCCTCGCCACACCCGCCGCCCGCCGCGCGCTCGCGTACGAGAACGTCACCGCGCACGGCGACGGCCGGCTCGGCCCGCGTGGCGTCCCGGCGATGTCCTGGTGGCAGTCCATGACCTCCACCGTCGACGGACTGCGCGACGTGCAGATCTCGCTCGGCAGGGACGTGGAGGACCGCGCCGCCGCGCTGGAGGGCACCGCCCGGTGCGATCTGCTCCTGTTCGTACTGTTCGCGCTGGGCACCGTCGTCATACTCGGTCATCTCGCCCTCGACTGCGTCCGCACCGTCTCCACACCGCTCGCCGCGCTCGCCGAGCAGACGCGCGAGGTGGCCGGTGCCCGGCTGCCGCGGGCCGTCGCGGCCGTGCGGAACGGCGCCTTGGGGGAGCCGCCGGGACCACCCGCGCCGCTCGCCGTGTCCGACCGGGCCGGGGCGGAAGTCCGCGACGTCGCCGTGGCGTTCGACCGGGTGCAGCGCCTCGCCTTCGACCTGGCCATCGAGCAGGCGGTGCTGCGCCGCAACGCCGACGGCGTGCTGGTCGTCGCCGGGGAGAGCGGTCCCCCGCCCGAGCCCACCCCGCTGTCCGTCACCGACGTCCTGCGCGCCGCGCTGATGGAGGTCGAGGCGCACCGGCGTGTCGGCGTCCGGCACGTCGAACCGGCGCACATCGTCGGTTGCGTCGTCGCCGAAACCGCCCGTCTGCTCGCCGGGTTGATCGAGAGAGCGCTGACCTCCACGCCGCCGGACTCGGACGGCGAGGTCGAGGTCCAGGGAACGCGCACCGGCACCGGGTATCTCCTCTCGGTCGTCGATCACGGGGGGTCCGGGCCCACCGGATACCTGGGGGACTTCGCCGTCGGCGCCTTCGCCCGCACGGGCGGGGCCGAGGTACGGCTCGCGCAGGCCCCGGCGGCCGGTGTGGTGGCGCGGGTGCTGATCCCGGTGTCACTGCTCACCGAGCCCGTCGCGCCGCGCAGGGCCCCGGTTGCCGGGACGGAACCGGCCCCGCCGGAGCCCGTGCTTCCGGCACCGCGGGCGGCCGCGGAGGACGCCGGCGCGCTGGTGCCGGAGCCCGCGTTGCAGCGATCGCCCTAGGCCCCGAAAGGGCGCGAGGGGAGCGAGCGAAGAGGGGAGGGGTGCGCGTGTGAAGGCGTGGGAGAAGGCGAAGGACACCCCGTGGAACCGGGGCGCGCAGGGGGTCGGCTCAACAGGAAGAGGACCACACGCGACCGAAGTCGATGTGGGAGCGGGTGACCAGCCGCTGCTGTTGATGCATGTGCCAAGTGGAACAGGCATCCGGATCTGCGTCAACCGACTTGAGACACACGGCTCACAGTACGGACGGCCTTGACAGCGAGGGGAAACGCCCCCGTACTCTCGGTGCACGGCCCTGCTGAGGGGCTCGGCCGTACGCGCCACCGTGTGAAGGCATCCACCGTGTTCGACTCGACGCATCACGGAGCCTTCGCATGTCCTCCGACACCCTCGCTCGACCGGCCGCGGCAGCCGAAGAAGCCGCACCGCCGCCCAACTGGCCTGCGGCAGCACGATCCGCCACCAGCGGCGCGGCGAACACGCTGATGGGCACCCTCGACGCTCGTGGTTCGGAGCGCACGCGATGAGCACCGAACGCCGTTCGCTGGTGATCGTGGGAGCCGGGCCGCGAGGGACCGGTCTCCTGGAACGGATCGCCGCCAACGCGCCCGAGCTGTACGCGGGTTCGCAGCTCGACGTGCACCTGGTGGACCCGTATCCGCCCGGCGGCGGACGCATCTGGCGCGAGGCGCAGTCACCGCTGCTGTGGATGAACTCGCATGCCGAGGACGTCACCATGTACACCGACGAGACAGTGGTCATGGCGGGCCCGGTGCGCGAGGGCCCCACCCTGCACGAGTGGGCCGGCGTCGACGGGCGCCTGTTCGCGGGTCGGCAGCGACACGGCGCCTATATGCGCTGGGTGTACGAGCAGACGGTCGCGGCCCTGCCCCCGGGCATCCGCGTCCACCACCACCCACGTCTCGCCGTACGGGTCGAGGGCCCGCGCGAGGGCAGGCAGCGGGTCTGGCTGGAGGGACGGCCCGAGCCCCTCCTCGCCGACCTCGTCGTCCTCACGCTCGGCCACCTCGACGCCGAACTCGACGACGAGCAGCAGGCGTTGGCGTCCTACGCACGCACCCACGGCCTGGTGCACCTGCCGCCCGACTTCACGGCCGACAGCGATCTGTCCCCGCTGAAGGCGGGTGAGCCGGTCCTCGTCCGTGGCTTCGGCCTCGCCTTCGTCGACCTCATGGTGCTGCTCACCGAGGGGCGCGGCGGCCGCTACGAGGGTGACGTGTACGTCCCCTCCGGACGCGAACCGGTCCTGTACGTCGGTTCCCGGCGCGGTGTGCCGTACCACTCCAAGATCGGCTACGACTGGACGGGCGAGAGACCGCCGCTGCCCCGGTTCTTCGGGCCGGCCGAGGTCGACGCACTGCTCGCGCGCCCGGGAGGCTTCGACTTCCGGCGGGACGTGTGGCCGCTGATCGAGAAGGAACTGGGCTTCGCCCACTACCACCGGCTGTTCACCGCCCACCCCGAGCGCACCGCCGTCGCCTGGACGGACTTCGAGGAGAAGTACGCCGTGGCCGGCCCGGCTTCGCTGTCGGCGCTGGTGGCCACCGCCGTACCCGACCCGGCCGACCGGCTCGACCTCACCGCACTCGACCATCCACTGCAGGGGGTGCGCCATCCCTCGCCCGATGCGCTCCAGGACGGTCTGCGCGCCTACATCGAGGCGGATCTGACCAGGCGCCACGATCCCGCCCACAGCCCGGACCTGGCGGTCTTCCTCGGGCTGCTGTCCGTCTACGGACAGCTGGTGCGGCTCGGGGACATCGGGTCCTGGTGGCACGGCTTCTTCAGCTTTCTGGCGTCCGGTCCGCCCGGACCACGGCTGCGGCAGATGCTGGCGCTCTCCCGCGCGGGCGTCCTGAAGTTCCTCGGTGCCGGCATGACCGTCACCGCCGAGGACGGGGTCTTCCGGGCGGCGAGTGCCACCGTGCCCGGCGCGTTCGTCGAGGCACGCGCGCTGGTCGAGGCCAGGCTGCCGCACCCCACGCTCGAACGCACCCGGGACCGGCTGCTGCGGGAGCTGTACACGGACGGCGCCGCCGCCACGGCCGAGGGACTGCTCGCCGTCGACCCCGCGGACGGGCGGGTGCTGGACCGCTCCGGCCTGCCCCATCCGCGGCGCTTCGCGCTCGGCCCGCACACCGACGCCCGGGGCTCCGGCGCGTTCACCCGGCCCCGCACGGGCGGGCTCGCCCTCCGCCAGAACGACGCGGCGGCCCGGGCCGCGCTCACCTTCCTGCGCGAGCGGTCCGGTCGCGCCGCGGCCTGAGCGCGACCCGACCCCTCGCCTTCCGGCCGGCCAAAGAAAGGAGCGTGGACCTCTCGGTGTACGACCCGGACGGGCCCCTTCCCGAGGGCGGACTCGACGAGGTTCGTGGACCGGGTCGTGCCGTTGCTCCAGGAGCGCGGCGTCTGCCGCACGGAACACACGGGAACCACGCTGCGCTCGCACCTCGGGCCGGCGGATCCCGTATGGAAGGGTTGATCACATGACGACGGACGCATCCGACGAGTGGAAGCGGTGGCACGAGCACCGCACCGAGCAGGTGACGGAGCCTTACGGGCCGCTCGCGCTGACCGGCACCTACTGGCTGGAGGACTATCCGGATGGTCGAATTCCGGACATCCCCGGGCGCTGGACCGACGACGATGACGCGGTGGTGCTGACGGCCACCGAGGTGGACGGCCTGAGCGTCGACGGGCAGCCCTTCAGCGGTGAGATCCGCCTCGACGCCGACCCCGGACCCGTGACCGCGGCGCGCGTCGCGGCCGGCGAACGCCGCCTGGTCCTCCTCGTCCGCGAGGGCGTGTGGGGCGTGCGCCACTACGACCCCGCCGCCCCGGCCCGTCGTGCCTTCACGGGCATCGACGTCACGCCCCACGATCCGCGCTGGTCGGTCGAGGGCCACTTCACCCCGTACGGCGAGGACCGCACCGTACGCGTCGAGAACGCCGACGGACGTCACCGCGGACTCGGCCTCGGCGGTGTGCTCGCCTTCACGCTCGACGGGCAGGACCTCACCCTCCAGGTGTCCGTCGAGGCGGACGACTCGCTGTGGGCCGTCTTCGCCGACGCCACCAGCGGGGACACCAGCTACCGCTTCCGGTTCCTGCGGCCGCCGGCGCCCGACGCGGAGGGGCGTACGACGGTGGACTTCAACCGGGCGCTGCTTCCGCCGTGCGCCTTCGCGGACCACTTCATCTGCCCCTTACCGCCGCCGGGCAACACTCTGGGCATCGCGATCGAGGCGGGGGAGCGCACCCTGCTCTGAGTCTTCGTCAGCGCGCTTGAAGCTGAGCAAGTTGAACGCTGCACGGCCGAAAGGCGCCCTTGCGCCGGTCGGTCGTGCGGCCGAATACTCCCCCCACAGCGCTTGTCAGGGGCACGGCTTGTCCGAAATCCGGACAAGCCGCCCTTGGCTGCGCCTCACGGGCCCCAACTCCCCACGTGGGCCCCCGACTTCCCTTGGAGGGAACGAAAAGTGAGGATCAAGCGCACTACCCCCACAAGCGGTATCGCGAGACGGACCCGGCTGATCGCCGTGGCCACCGGATTCATGGCCGCCGCCGCGTTCGCCGTCCCCACCGCGAGCGCGACCGACGCAGGGACCTTCAGCGCCAACCAGCTCACCAAGGCGAGCGACTCGGTGCTCAAGTCCGATGTCGCGGGCACCGCCTGGACCGTCGACCCCAAGACGAACCGCGTCGTCGTCACCGTCGACAGCAGGGTCTCCCAGGCCGAGATCGCGAAGATCAAGAAGGAGGCCGGCAGCAACGCCGGCGCCCTCACCATCAAGCACACCGCGGGCAGGTTCAACAAGCTGATCACCGGTGGTGACGCCATCTACGGCGGCCAGTACCGCTGCTCGCTCGGCTTCAATGTGCACAGCGGGAGCACCTACTACTTCCTGACCGCCGGCCACTGCGGACAGGTCGCCTCCACCTGGTACTCCAACTCCGGCCACACCACGGTGCTGGGCACGAACGTCAGCTACAGCTTCCCGGGCAATGACTACGCCCTGGTGCGCTACACCAACTCCTCCGTCGCCCATCCGAGCGCGGTCGGCAGCCAGACCATCAGCAGCGCGGCCACCCCGAGCGTGGGCCAGACCGTCTACCGGCGCGGCTCCACCACCGGCACCCACAGCGGCCGGGTCACCGCCCTGAACGCCACCGTCAACTACGGCAACGGCGATGTCGTCTACGGCCTCATCCAGACCACGGTCTGCGCCGAGGGCGGCGACAGCGGTGGTCCCCTCTATGCCGGAAGCGTGGCCTACGGTCTGACCTCCGGTGGCAGCGGCGACTGCACCTCCGGTGGTACGACGTTCTTCCAGCCGGTCACCAAGGCCCTCAGCGCCTATGGCGTGAGCGTCGGCTGACCCACCGGCACCCCCCTTACCGCAGCCAGCGGCAGGCGAGCCCCCGTACCCATGTGGTGTGCGGGGGCTCGCCCTTGTCCGAGCACCGGAGTTACCGTCGAAGGGCACGCGGCCCATGTGCGTTCACTCCCCTGAACACGTCCACTTCGGACCCGGGGGCCGCGGGCCCGTGTCATCAACGCCACGCGGTGCCCCAGGTGGAGGAGCAATCGGTGCGGGAGCAACTCCCGTCCGTCGCTCCCGTTCCGGATCCGGACTCCGAGGGGGCGAAATCCGGACAGGACTAGACCTCGCTCTCCGCACAGGGATAACCCTCGCGCGGCATTTGCAGCGGGAATCGAGTCGGGGCGACCAGGTGTGGTCACGGGGTGGGGGGCGCACGCCCGTTGGCATCTGCGCGTCCTGAAGTCGACCTTGTGTGCTCCCTGTGGGCCTCGGAATAGTGGGCGCCGCACGGTGGGCACGGACCGGCTGCGACATGCGCCGATTCCGTGCCCCTACGCCTTCCGGTCGTGGCGGTCCCCACAACCTCTGCGGCCGACCCCCCACAGGAGGACGTGAGTTGAAGCACCGACGCATATCCAGGCGGCGGGCCGCCGTGGCCGGCGCGGGTGTCGCCGCACTGATCGCCGCAGGCGTCACATTGCAGAATGCGAACGCGAGTGAGACAACGGCGGCCGAGGCGCCCCACACTCTCTCGGTCGCCGCGGCCGGAAAGCTCGCCTCGACGCTCGGCAAGGACCTGGGCACCGACACGGCCGGAGCGTATTACGACGCGAAGACGAAGAACCTCGTCGTGAACGTGCTCGACGAGACGGCCGCGAAGACCGTCCAGGCGGCCGGGGCCAAGGCGAGAATCGTCCAGAACTCCCTGGCCGAACTGGCGGGCGCCGGCAACACGCTGAAGAAGGACGCGACCATCCCCGGCACCTCGTGGGCGACCGACCCGCGGACCGACAAGGTCGTCGTCACGGCCGACAAGACCGTCTCGCAGGCCGAGTGGGCCAAGCTCACCAAGGTGGTCGACGGGCTCGGCGGCAAGGCCGAACTCAAGCGCTCGAAGGGGGAGTTCAAGCCCTTCGTCGCGGGCGGCGACGCGATCACCGGCTCGGGCGGGCGCTGCTCGCTCGGCTTCAACGTGGTCAAGGGCGGCCAGCCGTACTTCATCACCGCCGGCCACTGCACCGCGTCGATCTCCAGCTGGTCGGACTCCAGCGGCAACGTGATCGGCCAGAACGAGCAGTCCGACTTCCCGGGCCATGACTTCGGTCTGGTCAAGTACACCGCGAACGTCGACCACCCGAGCGCGGTCGACCTCTACAACGGCTCCACGCAGCAGATCACCAAGGCGGCCGACGCGACCGTCGGCGAGAAGGTGACCCGCAGCGGCTCGACGACCCATGTGCACTCCGGTACGGTCACCGGCCTGAACGCCACGGTGAACTACTCGGAGGGCACGGTCAGCGGTCTCATCCAGACCGACGTCTGCGCCGAGCCCGGTGACAGCGGCGGCTCGCTGTTCGACGGCGACACCGCGGTCGGCCTCACCTCCGGCGGCAGCGGCGACTGCACCTCGGGCGGCCAGACCTTCTTCCAGCCGGTCACCGCGGCGCTGTCGGCCTTCGGCGCCCAGATCGGCTGACCCTCCCGCCGACCCGACGAGGTCCCGTCCCCGGATGTCCGGGGGCGGGACCTTCGTATGGGGGCGCGTCCGAGCGGAAGGGCCCTCGGCCCCCGGCGCCCGGTGTTCGCGCAGGTGGGGCCGGGTCGAACGGATGTCGCACGACAGTTCGAAAATTGGTCTATGGTGGGGGTGAGGGAGATGGGAACGGACGTTCGAGAGCCATGTACGGGGCTCACGGCTACAGGAGGTGCGTGTGCCGGGTTTCACGCATCTGCACACCGTCTCCGGGTTCTCCCTGCGGTACGGAGCCTCACACCCGGAGCGGCTGGCCGAGCGTGCCGGTGAGCGGGGCATGGACGCCCTCGCGCTCACCGACCGGGACACCCTCGCGGGCACGGTCCGGTTCGCCCGGGCCTGCGCGGCGGCGGGAGTCCGGCCGCTGTTCGGCGCGGAGCTGGCGGTGGGGGAGCCCGAGCCGGTACGGCGGGAGCGGCGCCGTATCCCCGTGCGCGGCGGTGCCTTCATCGACGAGTCGACACCCCGCGCGGTCTTCCTCGCCCGGGACGGCGCCCGCGGCTGGGCCGACCTGTGCCGGCTCGTCACCGCCGCCCACTCTCCCAAGCGCTCGGCTTCGCTCAAGCAGGGGGGAGCTCCGCCCGAGGGCCCGCCGCTGCTGCCCTGGGCCGACAATCACGCCGACGGTCTGACCGTCCTGCTCGGCCCCGCCTCCGACGTGGGGCGCGCCCTGGCCGCCGGGCGACCGGACCGCGCGGCCAGGTTCCTCGCGTTCTGGCGGGAGGTCTACGGCGACGCCCTGCGGCTGGAGGCCGTCTGGCACGGCCGTACCGGCACCGGTCCCGGCTCCCTGCGGCTGGCCGCCCGCACCGTCGGCTTCGCCGTCGAGCAGGGTGTCCGTCCCGTCCTCAGCAACGCCGTCCGGTATGCCGACCCCGGTCTGGGCCCGGTGGCCGACGTCCTGGACGCCGCCCGCCGGCTGGTCCCCGTCGACCCCACCAAGGAGCTGGACTCCGGCGAGGCCTGGCTCAAGGACGCGGGCGCCATGCTCAAGATCGCCGAGCGGGTCGTCGAGTCCGCGGGCTACCGCCGCGACACCGCGTACCGCCTGCTGGAGCAGACCCGGGCCACCGCCGCCGAGTGTCTGGTCGGCCCCGAGGACGACCTCGGCATCGGCACCGTCCACTTCCCCGAGCCGCATCTCGTCGGCGCCGACCGCCGCACCGCCCAGCGCACGCTCGCCTCCCGGGCGGCGGCGGGCATGGTGCTGCGCGGCTACGGGACCCGGCGCGCCTACTGGGAGCGGATGCACGAGGAGCTCGACATCATCGCCTACCACGGCTTCGCGTCCTACTTCCTGACCGTCGCCCAAGTGGTCGACGACGTACGGAGGATGGGCATCCGGGTCGCCGCGCGCGGCTCAGGCGCCGGTTCCCTCGTCAACCACCTCCTCGGCATCGCGCACGCCGACCCGGTCGAGCACGGGCTGCTGATGGAGCGCTTCCTCTCCAAGCGGCGCCTGGCCCTGCCCGACATCGACATCGACGTGGAGTCCGCACGCCGCCTGGAGGTCTACCGCGCGATCATCGACCGGTTCGGCACCGAGCGGGTCGCGACGGTCGCGATGCCGGAGACGTACCGCGTCCGCCACGCGATCCGCGACGTGGGCGCGGCCCTGTCCATGGACCCGGCCGACATCGACCGCATCGCCAAGTCCTTCCCGCACATCCGCGCCCGCGACGCCCGCGCGGCGCTCGACGAACTGCCCGAGCTGCGCGAACTGGCGGGGGAGCGGGAGAAGTACGGCCGGCTCTGGGAGCTGGTCGAGGCCCTCGACGCCCTTCCGCGCGGAGTCGCCATGCACCCGTGCGGGGTCCTGCTCTCCGACGACTCCCTCCTCGCCCGTACGCCGGTCGTGCCGACCAGCGGTGAGGGCTTCCCCATGTCGCAGTTCGACAAGGACGACGTCGAGGAGCTCGGGCTGCTCAAGCTCGACGTGCTCGGGGTACGGATGCAGTCCGCGATGGCGCACGCGGTCGCGGAGGTGCGGCGGACGACGGGGGAGCGGCTCGACCTGGACTCCCTCCCGCCGGGCGACCCTGCGACGTACCACCTCATCCGCTCCGCCGAGACGCTGGGCTGCTTCCAGATCGAGTCGCCTGGCCAGCGGGACCTGGTCGGGCGGCTCCAGCCGGCCACCTTTCACGACCTCGTCGTCGACATCTCGCTCTTCCGGCCCGGTCCGGTCGCCGCCGACATGGTGCGGCCGTTCATCGAGGCACGGCACGGGCGGGCACCCGTCCGCTATCCGCACCTCGACCTGGAGGAGCCGCTGAAGGAGACGTACGGAGTCGTCGTCTTCCACGAGCAGATCATCCACATCCTGGACATCATGACCCGTTGCGGGCGCGACGAGGCGGACCGGGTGCGGCGCGGGCTGTCCGACCCGGAGTCGCAGGGGCGGATCCGGGTCTGGTTCGCCCAGCAGGCGGCGGCGAACGGCTACGACGCAGAAACGATTCATCGGACCTGGGAGATCGTCGAGGCCTTCGGCTCCTACGGCTTCTGCAAGGCGCATGCGGTCGCCTTCGCCGTACCGACGTACCAGTCGGCGTGGCTCAAGGCCCATCATCCGGCCGCCTTCTACGCGGGACTGCTCACGCACGACCCCGGGATGTATCCGAAGCGGCTGCTGCTGGCGGACGCGCGGCGCAGGGGCGTGCCGATCCTCCCGTTGGACGTGAACAGGTCGGGAGCCGCGCACCGTATCGAACTGGTGTCTGAGCAGCCTGGTTCTCCCGGGCGGTGGGGCCTGCGGCTCGCCCTCTCCGACGTGCACGGCATCAGTGAGGCCGAGGCGGCACGGATCGAGGCCGGGCAGCCCTACGCCTCGCTGCTCGACTTCTGGGAGCGGGCGCGGCCGAGCCGTCCCATCGCCCAGCGGCTCGCGCAGGTGGGCGCGTTGGACGCGTTCGGTGCCAACCGCCGTGATCTCCAGCTGCACCTGACCGAGCTGCACCGGGGCGCCCGGGGTGCGGGCGGGGGCCAGCTCCCGCTGGGCGGCGGACGGAAGACCGCGTCGGCCGGGCTGCCCGACCTCTCCTCGGCCGAGCGGCTCAGTGCCGAGCTGGGTGTGCTCTCCATGGACGCCTCGCGCAATCTGATGGACGACCACCGCGTGTTCCTCGACGAGTTGGGCGTGGTCTCGGCGCGCCGGCTGCGCTCGGCGCGGCACGGCGAGACCGTGCTGGTCGCGGGCGCCAAGGCGGCGACCCAGACCCCGCCCATCCGCTCCGGCAAGCGGGTCATCTTCACCACCCTGGACGACGGCACGGGCCTGGTCGACCTCGCCTTCTTCGACGACTCCCACGACGCCTGCGCCCACACCGTCTTCCACTCCTGGCTGCTGCTCGTGCGCGGCGTCGTACAACGACGGGGGCCGCGCAGCCTCAGCGTGGTGGGCGCCGCGGCCTGGAACCTCGCCGAGCTGGCCGAGCTGCGCGCCGAGGGCGGACTCGACGTGGTGGCGGCGCGGCTGGCCGAACCCGTCGTGCGGCAGCCGGACGGCGCCGGCGACGGCGACGCGGCGAAGGGCCGCCGTATCCGGATGTCCACGGGGTACGAGATGAACCCCTGGGCCGATCTGCGTCCCGCGGGCGAAGGCCCGGCGGGTGGAAAGAAGTTGTGGCACCAGAGTCCGGGGAGTGCGGGATGACCATCCTCTGCGTACGTTTCCAGCTGCCTCCGCTGTACGAGGCCGCCCTGCCGGGGCTGCTCGGACTCCTGGAGGAGTTCACCCCCGTCGTCGAGGCGCTGCCGCCCGACGGGGCGCTTGCCGATCTGCGGGGTGCCGAGCGCTACTTCGGGCGGGACGCCGTCGAACTGGCCGCGCTGATCCGAGTACGGGCCCTCGCGCACCACGGGGTCGACTGCGCGATCGGAGCCGGACCCGGGCCGATGCTGGCCCGCATGGCACTGCGGGAGGCGGCGCCCGGGGCGGTCCGCGTGGTGCCCGAAGAGCCCGCCGCCGTCGCCGAGTTCCTGGCCGACCTGCCGGTCAGGGCGCTGCCCGGGGTCGGCGGTGTCACCGCCCGCACCCTGTGCGAGTACGGGCTCGACACGGTCGGCAAGATCGCCGCCGCGCCCTCCTCGACGGTGCAGCGGCTCGTCGGTGCCCGGGCCGGCCGCGAACTGTACGAGAAGGCGTCCGGCATCGACCGCGGCCGGGTCGTACCGAACGCCGTCTCGCGCTCCCTGGCCACCGAACGCCCCTTCGACCGAGATGAGTTGGACCAGGACCGGCACCGGCACGCCCTGCTGTCGGCCACCGAGGAGCTGGGCACCCGGCTGCGCGCCCTGGAGCGGGTGTGCCGCACGCTCACCCTCACCGTGCGCTACGCCGACCGTTCGTCGACGACCCGCAGCCGCACCCTCGCCGAGCCGACCGCGCACTCGGCGGCGCTCACCGCCGAGGCGTACCGCATGTACGAGGCGCTCGGCCTGCAACGCGCCCGGGTGCGTGCGATCGCCCTGCGCGCCGAGGGGCTGAGCCCCGCCGAGCACGCGGCCCATCAGCTCACCTTCGACCCGGTGGACGAGAAGGTCCGCCGGATCGAGGAGGTCGCGGACCGCGCACGGGCGAAGTTCGGGCCGCGTGCGGTGATGCCGGGGAGACTGGCCGCGTAGTCCTCTCAGAGCTCCGAACAGAGTGGGAGTCCGATCAGCCGGCGCCGCCAGCCGGGCGCCCATTCTGTTCGGAGCTCTCAGGGGCGATTGGCCCACGGCGGTGCGATCCGGCTGCCGTCGGCGAGCTCCGCCTCCAGGCCGATGGAGGTGGTGACCCAGGAGACGGCCACCTCGTCCGTCGGGTTCTCCACGCCGAGGGTCGCGCCGGGATTGACGATCACCGTGTCCCCCGCGGTGATCCGCTCGGCACGCCCGTCGAGCGTGACCACCAGCTCACCGCTGAGCAGGTGGAAGATCTCCTCCCGGGTCACGGTGTGGAGGGGAGCGCGGGTCCCCGCGGGGATCTCACCGCGCCAGGCGCACAGCTCCTGACTGCCGGTCAGGGGAGTGGCGTACGAGACGAAACGGGCGCCGTGCATCTCATGGGTGACGGCTTGGGACGAGCGGACGACGGGCATGGGTACCCCCAGGGAGAGATGGTCAAGTTGCTTGACTACCTCTCTATGGTCAAGCAACTTGACCATGGCGTCAAGGGTGTTTGAATGCCTCCGTGCACAACTCCGAGGCCATGGCCCTGTCCGCCGCCCTGCTCGCCGTCGCGGGTGAGCTGACGCAACGCATTCACGACGGCGTCGTCGCGCGCGGCTTCGAAGGGCTGCGGCCGGCGCACGGCTTCGCCTTCGCCCGGCTCGCCCCGGACGGTGCGACCGTCACCGAGCTCGCCGCGCACCTCGGGGTCACCAAGCAGGCCGCGAGTCAGCTCGTCGACGAGATCGTGCGCAAGGGGTACGCCGAGCGGCGGCCGCACCCCGGGGACGCGCGGGCCCGGCTGGTCGTGCTGACCGAGCGCGGCCGGGCCTGCACGCGGGCCGCCGAGGAAGCCGCGGCGGACGCCGTACGGCCCTGGGTGGAGCTCCTCGGCGAGCGTGAAATCCAGTCTCTCCGGGGCCAGTTGTCGCTAATGGCGCCGTACGGGCCGATTCGCCCCGCCTGGTGATGGCACGTCACATACGTTCAGGGCGTTACCAGGAATCCTGCCCACTGTTGGCTATCACTGGAAGTTTTTACTGACGCGTAACTTCACACTGCCGCTACTCGTCCGTAACTTGACGAATGAAACAGCATCCCGTGATCCGGATCACAGGTTAAGGCCGTCGTACCTCCCGTGAGCCGCAAGGAGATCACCCGATGCTGCCCTGGAAACGAGTGCTCAGACCGCTGGCAGCGCTGCTGCTGACCACCGCGGTCGCCTTCGTCCCCGCCGCCACCGCCGAAGCCGCCGCGCCGAGCAGCGGCTGGAACAACTACTCCTGCAAGCCCTCCGCCGCCCACCCCCGCCCCGTCGTCCTCGTCCACGGAACCTTCGGCAACGCCGTCGACAACTGGCTGTCCCTCGCGCCCTATCTGGAGAACCGCGGCTACTGCGTCTTCTCCCTCGACTACGGTCAGCTGTCGGGCGTCCCCTTCTTCTACGGGCTCGGCCCCATCGCCACGTCCGCCGAGCAGCTCCAGACCTTCGTCGACAAGGTGCTCGCCGCGACCGGCACCGCCAAGGCCGACATCGTCGGCCACTCGCAGGGCGGCATGATGCCCCGCTACTACCTCAAGTTCCTCGGCGGCGCCGGCAAGGTGAACGCCCTCGTCGGCATCGCGCCCGACAACCACGGCACCACCCTGAACGGGCTCGCCAACCTGCTGCCGTACTTCCCGGGTGCCCAGGATCTGCTCTCCACGGCCACGCCCGGGCTGGCCGACCAGGTGGCCGGCTCCGCGTTCATCGCCAAGCTCAACGCGGGCGGCGACACCGTGCCCGGCGTCCACTACACGGTCATCGCCACCAAGTACGACGAGGTGGTCACGCCGTACAGCTCGCAGTTCCTGAGCGGATCCGACGTGCGCAACGTCCTGCTGCAGGACCTCTGCGCGGTCGACCTCTCCGAGCATGTCACGATCGGTCTGACCGACCGGATCGCCTTCCACGAGGTGGCGAACGCCCTCGATCCCGCGCACGCCACCGCGACCAACTGCGCCTCGGTGTTCAGCTGACCGCTGACAGGCGCCGCAGAACGTCCGTGGCCATCTCCCCAGGGGCTACGGCCGTCGCCGGGGTCTGTCCGGCCTGAGCCGCCGGACAGACCCCGGAGTCTCATCGCCCTTGTCGGCCGCCGCCCGTCGCACGGTGGCGGACCGACGCGAACAGCGCGGCGGCCCCCAGCGCCAGGGCGGCCGCGCCGCCGATCGCCAGGTAGGAGGTCGAGCCGCCGCCACCGGTCTCGGCGAGGTGCTGCGCGCCACCGGCGGCGCTCGGGCGCTTGTCCGGCGTGTTGCCCGACCCGGCGACAGCCGTGGTCGGCGCCGGTGCGGGTGCTTCGGAGCCGCCGTGACCGTGGTGCCCGACCGTCGACCTGCCGACACCTGCCTCGATCCGCCGTTCGGACGGCGCAGAGGCGGACGGCGCCGCGGCCGTACCCGTCGCACCACCGCCGCCGGAGCCGCCGAAGGTGACGTCCGAGCAGGAGTAGAAGGCCTCCGGGCTGTCCGAGCGCTGCCAGATCGCGTACAGCAGATGCCGGCCGGAGCGCTGCGGGAAGGTGCCGGAGAACGTGTAGAAGCCGCCCTGTGCGACCGGGTCGGCGGCCGTGGCGACCGGGTGCGCGAGGTCCAGGTCGGCCCAGGCGAGCGGCTTCGACGGGTCGTAGCCGGACCTGGTGAGGTACACCGTGAAGGTGCCCCTGTGCGGGGCGGTAACGCGGTACCTGAACGTGTACGCGCCGCTGTGCACGGAGGTCGCAGGCCAGTCGGCGCGGGGCAGATCGAGGCCCTTGAACTCGTCGTTGTTCGCACTGCACAGCTTGCCGTCGGGGATCAGCGCCCGGTGCTGTCCGTTCGCGTCGCCGACGCGCACGCCGTTCCAGTCGTAGAGCGCCTGCGTACCACCCGCCGCGACCGCCGCCCGGCACGCGTTCGACCTGGGGTTCTCGGGGCCCTCCGCAGAGCACTGCGACACCCGGCTGACCGGGCCGCCCATCGAGCCGTGCGCGACCGCGGGCACGGCGGCCGGTCCGGCCATCAGGAGCGGGGCGGCTCCGACGGCGGCGACGACGGCTCTACGGCGTACGGGCATGGAGGAACTCCTCGGAGCGGTCCTGGGCGCAGCGGCGGATCCCGTGGGGGCGATCAGCAAGCTAGCCCCACGAACCCGTGAAATCGCCTGCTGAGAGCGGGCCGAGGAGATCCTTATGGCGCCGTTAAGGGAGTGCTGAGACTGCGCTCAGGTAAGTACCAGGAGGTCTGCCCGAAGTTCGGCTACGAGGCCGTGGAGCGCCGGGGCGAGGGGCCGTACGACCGTGTCCACCACCGCAAGCGGCTGGACCGGGATTCTCGTGTCGTCCGTGTCGTTCGTGTTGTCCCAGGGGTGACGGGCGGGCTCAGCCGTCCGGCCACCAGAGGCGTGCGATGTCCTTTCGCACCTCCGAGCGCTCGACGGGGCGCTCGTCGGCCTCTTCCCGCGTCCGGCGGGAGACGGTCCTCTTCAGGGGCTTGGGCACGGTCACTCGGCGCATGGTTGCCTCCTTGCGTCTACCGGGTTCCGCATTTGTGCGGAGGTAGACCGTTTTGGCGAGGGTTCCTTATCCGTAGCGGTCTGTCTGTGGCGGCTGTCACCATTCGGCTGTCAGCGGTGGCTGTCACCCTGGTGCCATGACCAGGTACATGACCAGGAACATGGCCAGCGGCGAGGGAGCCGAAACCTCGGCGGCGCCCGGCGCGGAGGTGGACTGGGACGCCGAGGCCGCCACCTTCGACGACGAGCCGGACCACGGGCTGCGCGATCCCGTCGTGCGCGGCGCATGGGCCGCCCGGCTGGAGGCCTGGCTGCCGCGACACCCCGGTGACGTCCTGGACCTCGGCTGCGGCACGGGAAGCCTCTCACTCCTCGCCGCCGAGCGGGGGCACCGGGTGACGGGGGTCGACCGGTCGGCGGCCATGATCGGCCTGGCCCGCGCCAAGTCGGCGGGCCGTGACGCCGTGTTCCTGGTCGGTGACGCCGTCGCCCCTCCGGTGGGCGAACGGCTCTTCGACGCCGTCCTCGTCCGCCATGTCCTGTGGGCCCTGCCGGACCCGGGCCGGGCCCTGCGGCACTGGCGGGGACTGCTGCGCCCCGGAGGGCGGCTGGTGCTGGTGGAAGGCGTGTGGGGGACGACGAGCCCGGTCGGCATCCCCGCCGACCGCCTGACCGCCCTGCTCGCGCCCCTCGCCGGGGACGTTCGCGTCGAGCGGCTGTCGGACGACGCCCGGCTGTGGGGGAAGGCGGTGGACGACGAGCGGTACGCGGTGGTGGCGGTGCCCTGACCGTGCCGCTCAGGCCGACAGGGCCTCGAAGTCGCCTTCCCGGGCGAGCAGTTCGAGGGTGTCGAGGGCCCGTAGGGCCGCCGCGGCGGCCTCCGGATCGGTCGTCGCGAGGCCGCTGGCCGCGAACTCGTCCTCATCGAGGCGGAGTACGGTCGTGCCGTCCGCGGAACGCCACAGGTCCAGGTCGAGGTCCTCGACGACCAGTTCACCGCCGGAGAGGGTGGCCGGGCGGGTGATGTCGCAGTACCAGCCCTTCAGGACGCCCCGCCCGTCGCGTACCTCCTTCACCGCGTACCAGCGGTCGCGCCAGTAGTGCTCGGTGAAGACGTCACCGGGCGCGAACCGGACGAAGCCGAAGTCGCGGACGCCGTCACCCGCCCAGGGCGCGCGTACGGAGACACGGGTGCCGTCGTCGCGGAGCAGCGTGGCGGAGTAACGGATCTTCGTGCGACCCGCCTTGACCAGGACGACCTCCATCTGGGCCGCGACCTCAGCCGAGTTCACGGACATGGCGCACCTCCGTGGCGCAGATCTCGTAGCCGAACCACTCGTTGATCGCGATCATGGGCCCGTTGCCCGCGTCGTTGCCCGTGAACGCCTCCGTGAACCCCGCGGCGCGGGCCCGGTGCAGGGTGTCGTTCTTGGCGAGTTTGGCGAGTCCGCGGCCGCGGAAGGCGCGCGCGGTCCCGGTCATCACCGTGCCGTAGCGGGTGCCGCCGTCGGTGCGGGCCGCGCTGAAGGCGGCGGGACGGCCGTCGACCAACGCCACCGAGGTCAGCTCGGGGCTGAAGAGGGGGTGCCGCCAGGTCTCCCGTAGCCAGGCCTCGTAGTCGGTGAACTCGTGGTCGATGTCGCCGGGTTCGTCGGACATCGTCTCCGCGTCCAGTTCGAACAGGGGGCGCGGGTCGTCGGCGAAGTCCGCGCCCGTACGCAACTCGACGCCCGGCGGGGGGTCCTGCAGCTCCGGCAGGGTGCCGTGCGCCAGGTCCAGGCGCAGGAAGTGGGCGGAGCGGCTCGCGCGGTAGCCGTGCCGCTCGGCGAAGGCGCGGTTGCCGGGCTCGTCCAGGACCCAGGCGAAGAACCTGCTCGCGCCCACGGCGCCCAGATGCTCCTCCGCCACCCGGACGAGGAGCGATCCCGCGCCGCGGCGGGTGTGCCGAGGGTCCACGTACACATTGACGAAGCCCTGGCCGGGCTCCGGACTGTCGTGGGCGAGCCCGACCTGGGCCGTGCCGATGATCTCGCCGTCCTCCTCGGCGACGAGCGGCCGGTAGTGGGCGTCGGGATGGATGTGGGCGGCGTCGTAGGCGATCGACTCCGGGGTGAACAGGACGAAGGGGAGAGCGAGTCGCCGGACCCGGGCGAAGCCCTCGGCGTCGCGGCGGGAATCGGGGCGCAGGTCGCGCACGATCACTGTCATGACGGCGCACGGTACGCGGGGCCAGGCGCGGGGTGCCTCTCATTTTCCGGTGGGTGCGGGACAATCGCCCCGTGACCTTGAAGATCCACATCGACGGGAGCGCGCCGCCGTACGAGCAGGTGCGGGCGCAGATCTCCGAGCAGGCGCGGGCGGGGGTGCTGCCGGTGGGGTACCGGCTGCCGACCGTGCGCGGACTGGCCGAGTCCCTCGGTCTCGCGGCGAACACGGTCGCCAAGGCGTACCGGGCGCTGGAGGCGGACGGGGTGATCGAGACACGGGGACGCAACGGAACGTTCGTGGCCGCCGCCGGTTCGGCCGCGGAACATGAGGCCGCGTCGGCCGCGCAGGCCTATGCCGAACGGGTCCGGCGGCTCGGACTGGCCGAGGAGGCGGCGCTGGCCGCCGCGCGGGATGCCCTGCGGGCGGCTTACGGGGACTGAGTGGCGCGGTCGGCCACCTGAGGCTCGGCCGCCGGCCGGGTTCGACTGGCTGCCGGGTTGGCCGCCTGCCGGGTTCGCCCACCGCCGGTCGGAGTCGTCGTGCCCAGGGGCCCTGGGCGTCGTTGCGGCGCAGACGAGCGGGCGTCCGGCCCGTCATCGCCCCGCGCGCCCGTGGGCGGGTGCGGTCGGCAGTCGTTCCGGGGTGCGGGTGACCGGCAGGCCCGCTGCCGCCGCCAGCCGCGCGAACACGCTCGCGTCCTCCACCGCCGCCGCGTGCGGGTCGTTGTTGAAGTAGGCATGGACGTCCCCGCCGTCCGGCCATGCCTCCGCGATGCGGTGGACCCAGGACTCCAGGGACCGGCGGCCGTAGCGCGGCCACGGCCGGGCGCGGCCCGCGTGGAAGCGGACGTAGCCCCAGTCCGTGGTCCGCCACAGCGGGGCGACCGGGCGGGACAGCACGTCGGCCCAGCACAGCGCCGCACCCCGGGCCTCCAGCACCTCACGGAGCTGAGGTGTCCACCAGGAGTCGTGGCGCGGTTCGACCGCCACCCTGGTGCCGGACGGGAAGCAGGCCAGACAGCGGTCGAGGAGAGCGGGGTCCGCGCGCAGCGTGGGCGGGAGCTGGAGCAGGACCGGGCCGAGGCGGTCGCCGAGTCCCGCCGCGTGGCTCATCAGCCGGTCCACCGGCTCCTCGGGGTCTCGCAGGCGTTTGATGTGCGTCAGATAGCGGCTCGCCTTCACCGCGACCACGAAGTCCGCCGGCACCCGCTCCCGCCAGCTCTCGAAGGTCTCCCGGGAGGGCAACCGGTAGAAGGCGTTGTTGATCTCGACCGTGGCGAACCACCTCGCGTACTCCTCCAGCCACAGCCGCATGGGCACGTCGGCCGGGTACAGGACGTCGCGCCAGTCCTTGTACTGCCACCCCGACGTGCCGACGAACAGGGTCATACCTCCATCAAAGCATCGGCCCCGGCCGGCTACAGGTACAGCCCCGAGTCGGCCCCCGCCCGCTGGTCCGGCACCGACGCCGGGGACGTCCCCCGCCGCAGCGCGTACAGCTCCGCCAGGGTCGCCCCCTCCCGGCTGACACCCTCCTCCCGGCCCAGCCAGTTCACCGCCTCGGGGCGGGTCAGCGGGCCGACCTCGATCCGGGCCAGACAGCGGCCGGGGCGTACGACGGCCGGGTGCAGGCGCTCCAGGTCCTCGTTCGTCGTGACACCCACCAGCACGTTCCTGCCTTGTCCCAGCAGGCCGTCCGTCAGGTTCAGCAGCCGCGACAGCGCCTGGCCCGCGGTGTGCTTGGCCTCGCCGCGGATCAGCTCGTCGCAGTCCTCCAGCAGGAGCAGCCGCCAGCGGCCCTTGCCCGCGCCGTCCTCCTCGCCGATCGCGATGTCCATCAGATAGCCGACGTCACTGAAGAGCCTCTCCGGGTCCAGGACGCAGTCCACCTGGCACCAGTCCCGCCACGAGCGGGCGAGCGTGCGCAGCGCCGACGTCTTGCCCGTGCCCGGCGGTCCGTGGAGCAGCAGCAGACGGCCCGCGATGTCCTCCGGTGTCGTCTTCATCAGCCGGTCCATGGCGTCCGCCACGGGTGCCGTGTAGTTCGCGCGGACCTCCTCCCAGGTACCCGCCGTGATCTGGCGGGTGGTGCGGTGCGGGCCGCGCCTGGGAGAGACGTACCAGAAGCCCATCGTCACGTTGTCCGGCTGCGGCTCCGGCTCGTCGGTCGCGCCGTCGGTGGCCTGGTGCAGCACCTGTTCGGCCAGCTCGGCGGTGGTCGCGGTCACGGTGACGTCCGCGCCGCGGTTCCAGCGGGAGACCAGCAGTGTCCAGCCGTCGCCCTCCGCGAGGGTCGCGCTGCGGTCGTCGTCGCGGGCGATCCGCAGCACCCGGGCGCCCGGCGGCAGAAGTGTCGCACCGGAACGCACCCGGTCGATGTTCGCCGCGTGTGAGTACGGCTGCTCGCCCGTCGCGAAGCGGCCGAGGAACAGCGCGTCGACGACGTCGGACGGCGAGTCGCTGTCGTCGACGTTGAGCCGGATCGGCAGAGCGTCGTATGGGTTCGCAGACATGCCGCCATGATCCGTCACACGGCCGCCCCATGCACCCGGTTTCCGCAGTGCGCCGGGTGTGTCGGTTGTGCGCCGTACTCCTGTTCCATCCGGTCCGTCGTGTTACCGGGCCGTCGTATGACGGAATCTGTCCTTCGGGTGATTTCCGCCGTTACTGTGGCCCATGATGGGACGTCATGGGTGGGATTCGTGGGCACGGCGGTGGCGGCTCACCGCACTGCTCGGCGTGGGAGTGGCCGCTCTGGCCCTGGTGGTGACCCTGATCAGCACGCTGCCGGGCAACGGCGCGAGCACCAGAGGCACCACGCGCGACGGTGGCACGGTGCACGGCACGCCCGCCACCCCGCCCGAGGTGACGAGACCGGACGTCGGCTGGGGCTTCACCCACACCCAGTACAGCGCCGACGAGGGAAGCTCCGCCGCCACCGCACGCGTCGAGGGGGCCCTGTCGCGGACGGCGCTGCCACAGAACCAGCACATCATGGGCTGGGGCGCGGGCAATCCCGAACCGGCCAAGGGCCGTTACGACTTCACCGAGATGGACCGTCGTATCGACTTCATGCGCGCGTCCGGCGCCACCCCGGTCGTCACCCTGTGCTGCGCCCCGGACTGGATGAAGGGCGGCAGGGCGGGCACCGACGCCACCGACTGGAGCCAGTCCGCCCTGGAGACCGCTCCGACGCCCGACCACTACAAGGACTTCGCGGCCCTCGCCGCGACCGTCGCCAGGCGCTACCCGGACGTACGCCACTTCATCGTCTGGAACGAGTTCAAGGGCTTCTGGAACGACTCCAGGGCCCGTTGGGACTACGAGGGCTACACCGAGCTGTACAACCTGGTCTACGGGGCGCTCAAGCAGGTCGACGACAAGATCATGGTGGGCGGTCCGTATCTCGTCATGGACAGCGTCGACCCGCGTCAGAAGCAGGACGCCTCCACAACCCTGCGCGGCGCCTGGGGCGCCATGGACCAGCGGGTCCTCGACGCCTTCGCCTACTGGAACCAGCACAAGGCGGGCGCCGACTTCGTCGTCGTGGACGGCTCCAGCTACACCAAGGACGACGATCTGCTGCCCGACGAGTTCGCCGCCACCGACAAGTTCACCGCCGTGAGCGCCTGGGTGCGCCGGCAGACCCGGGACCTGCCACTGTGGTGGGCCGAGTACTACGTCGAGCCCGCCGACGGCAACGACAACCGCAAGGGCTGGACCGAGGACCACCGCGTCGCCGTCCAGGCCGCCGGAATGATCGCCATGGTCAGCGGCGGCGCCTCCTCCGGCTTCTACTGGAACCCGGAGGAGCGGAAGGGCACCGGCTGCGCCGGCTGTCTGTGGACCCCGACCGACACCCCGGGCGGCGGCCGGGCCCTGCCCATGTACGACCTGGTCTCCCGCTTCGGCAAGGAGTTCCCGCCCGGCACCACGCCACGGACGGTCCCGATCGCCCGGGACGACGTCCCCAACGTCCGTGTCCTCGCCGGTGACAAGGTCGTCCTGGTGGTGAACACCCTCAACCGGCCGATCAGCGCGCAGGTCGACGGCAAGCGGTTCGACATGAGGGCGTACGAGGTGAAGTGGCTCCAGCGCTGAGCCGCCTCAGGCCCCGCGCCGAGCCACCTCACCTGTCACCCCCTGCGGGACTCAGCCCTTCCCCATGGTCAGGAACCGCTGCACCAGCGCGGCCATGAACACCGCCAGCAGCGGCAGCGAGAACCAGAAGCTGCTCTGCAGCCACCGCAACTGCCCTACGCCCGGCCGCACCGCGACCCGTACCACCTCGCGCGCCATGAGCATCAGGACCAGCGCGACCGCCGCGAGCCCCCCGACCACCGACCAGGGCGTCCAGGTGACCCGCGGTCCGATCGGCCCCGGATGCGGCTTGGCGACCTCGCCCGGGGGCTGCTTGCGCAGCGCGTACATGGTCACGTCGTCGTTGGCGAGGACCTTCTTCAGCTCCTGGCGGTCGTCCAGGTTCCTGATGAGCCGGGACTCCCAGGTCGCCGAGTAGCCCACGTCCATCCGGAGGTAGGTCACCTGACTGCGGTTGATCATGAGGTACGAGTTCGGGCCCGCGTCCTTGAGCGACTTGACCAGGCCCGACACCAGGACCGGATCGGTGGGCGCCAGGGTCGGCACGTACTGCACCTTCTCCATGTCCTTGGTGCCCCACGGCATCGCGGGCGTCACGTTGTTGACCGTGTCGTTGCTCATCCACAGCAGCCGTACGGTCGGGTCGTCGTGCGCGTACACGTAGTCCATGGCCGCGACCTCGCCCGGGCGGATCCGCTCGAACGTCTCATTGCCCCAGCGGGCCACCAGGAAGCCCCCCATCAGCAGCAGTCCCGCCATGAGCGCCGCGAGCGGGGCGAGGCTCACCCGCTCCTTGTCCCGCTCCTCGGCCGTCACGCCGGTGCGCGGGAACAGGGCGAGGCCACCGAGCAGGGCGGCGCCCGGCAGGGCGAACATGAAGACGCGCAGCGCCATCTCGCCGCCGTACGACTGCAGGCCGAAGCCCAGGAACGGCACGAAGGTGAGTACGAGCAGCGACCGCTCGCGGTACCGGTGGTGGCGCCGCCGCCACCAGCCCCAGCACGCGAACGCCATCACACCGCCGGCGAGCAGCACCCGGGTGTAGAGGACGAGCTTGTGCGTGGAGTTGCCGCCCTGGATGCGCCCGGAGACGGACGTCGACACATTGCTGCCGACGCCGCCGACCCCGCCGAAGAGCTCGTTGAAGTGCCCGGACCAGTACGGCTCGGCCATGAAGCCGACCCAGAACGCCACCAGCACCGCGAACAGGACGGGCAGGCCGCGCAGTTCACAGCGGCCGGCCAGGACGAGCACCGCGAGCACGCCCAGCATCACGAACGGGGTCAGCTGATGGGCCGGGACGCTCGCCGCGTACAGGCCGATCAGCACCATCAGCAGGACGGCCCGCTGCCCGCGGTCGGTCGGCTCGACCTCCGCCTCGCCCGGGCGTGCCTTCGTCCAGATCACGCGCGGCGCCCGGAACCACACCAGCAGGATCGCCACGAACACCAGGTAGAGCAGATAGGTGAAACCCTGCGGGGAGAAGTAGTCCTGGCCGACCCAGCCGCTGAGCACGAAGATCCAGATGCCGGTCCACTTGGCGCGCCAACTCGCGCGCAGGGAGCGCACCAGCAGGAACATGGGCGGCAGACAGAGGAGCTGGATGGTCAGCGGCCACCAGCGGATGACCTCGGTGAGGTCGGTGACCCCGCAGGCCCTGGCGACGAACGCGGCCGCGGCGAAGAAGCCGGGCCAGCTCCAGCGCGCGTCCAGGTCCGGTACGGCCGATCCGGTCCGGTCGATGTAGTCGAGGAACCCGAGGTGCTGCCACGCCGTCGCGAACCGTGGCTCGGTCTCGATCACCGCGGGCAGCGCGTGCAGTGACACCACCGTGGCCACCAGGGTCACCAGCAGCAGCGCCCGGTGCTCACGGCCGCGCCACAGCAGCGCGGCGAAGACCACGACCAGCAGCGCGGCCCCGGCCAGCGTCGGCAGCGGCAGGACCGAGATCAGTCCCAGACCGCCCATCCGGTCGAGGGACCCGTCGTCGAGCCCCAGCGCGGGCACCCAGTACAGGACCAGCGCGGACAAGAGCAGACAGCCGAGCAGAAGCACTCCGCCGGGAGAGCCGGACGAGTGCGGTTCGTCAGTCGGCTGCGGGCTGCCGGTGGCTTGCCGCGCCTGCGCGGCGGAGCCGCCTGAGGTCACGTCCCGCGCCCCTGACGGCGCGCGGTGCTCCTGCTCCTCCACCGGGGGCCCCACCGCACCCTTCGGCGGCGGCAGCCCTGGCGCCCGCGTCGGCCGGTCGAGGTCCCCGTACACCGCGGGTGTCCCGGTGGGCGGTGTGCCCGGGCCGGGGCGTACGTCCGGTCGGCGCTCCACGTGGTCGAAGTCGACATGGATACCGAGCGCGAGCGTGTCGGCGTCGAGCTTCTTCGCCCAGGAGGGGCCGCTCCTCGGCGCGGGGACCTCGCGCGCCCCCAGGTCGGCGAGGTCCCCGTCCGGTGCCGTGTCCTCGGGCACGGCGTTCGCTGGCGCCGCGCGCACGATCCTGAACAGCTTCGGTGCGGCGATCGACACGATGACCGCCAGGCTGGAGATCTCCGCGACGCCCGCGCCGGTCAGTCCCATGCGGGGGAGCAGCAGCAGTGTCAGCCCGAGCACCAGGACGCACAGCAGGCCCTGGAGACACGCCAGTCCCAAGGTGCGGCTCTGGGCGCGCAGCACCGCGAAGTACGTCTCCATGACGACCCGCAGCAGCGCTCCGACCGCGAACCAGCGCAGCAGCGGGGTCGCCGCGTGGGCGTACCCGTCGCCGAAGACGTGCAGGATGAGCGGCGCGCCGAGGAACAGCAGTCCGCACACCGGCAGCATGATCCGGGCCATGCGCCTGAGCGCGGCCCGGGTGTTGGCGGCGAGCCGCGCGGGGTCGTGCGAGCCCTCGACGGTCAGCGACGCGCCCATGTTGATGGCGAGCAGATTGACCGTGCCGCCGATGGTGGTGGTGATGTAGAAGTACGCGTTGTCCGCGGAGCTGACCTGCGAGGCCACGATCACCGGTACCAGGTAGACCACGGCGAGCGAGAACAGCGATCCGGTGTAGTCGCCCGCCAGGAACCGTCCGATCTCCTTCAGGGACGGCGGCTTGGCGTGGCCCCGGGTCGCCTCCACGTGCCGGGGCGCCAGGCGCCGGAACACCAGCCAGCCCAGCGGCAGCACGGATGTGGCGATGGCCGCGACCCAGGAGACGAAGACACCCATCATGGGAATCGCGGCCGCGAGTCCGACCAGCAGCACCAGCTTCACCGCGGAGAACACGGTGTTGCCGACGGGCACCCACGGAGCACTGCGCAGCCCGGTCAGCACACCGTCCTGGAGGGTGAGCAGGTTCCAGGCGATGACGGCCACCACGAAGACGAGCGCCGGGCCCGGCCCGTGCAGGAAGCGGTACGAGGGCCCCCATACGTCCAGCGTCAGCAGGAAGACCCCCGCCGCGAGCGCCACGACGACCGAACTGCCCGCGTACGTACCGAAGATGAAGCGTCCGGTGGTCGGTCCCGCGACCGGGATGAAGCGGGCCAGGGCACCCGTCAGGGTCACCGCGGTGAGCCCGGCGAGGAGCTTCATCGCGGCGATCGCGGCCGAGCCCTGGCCGACCGCGGCGTCGGAGTAGTAGCGGGCCGCCACCAGCCAGTAGCCGAGGCCGAGCACCGCGGAGATACCGGTGTTGAGCATCAGCGCATAGGCGTTGCGGAACAGCTGGTTGCCGCCGCCGCCCCCGCCGCTCCGCGGCAGACGGAGGCGGCGGCCGGCCTGTTCGGGCGCCGCGGTCGTGGCTTGTGCGGTCTGGGGTGTGGTCGTCGTGTCAGACACGGGAACGGATGGCCTTCCGGCGGAGCTGTCGTGCTCTTCGGACCACGGCGTACCCCTTGGTGAGGGCGCGGTCCCTGGCGAAGTTGCGGGCGATCGCGTGGCCCTGGACGAGCCGCTCGAACTCCTCGACACCGGTGCTGCGGCGCACGGTGACCCGTTGCAGCGCGTACGGGCCCTGGCGGCGGCGCGCGAGACCGTTGCCGACGGCGAGCGACTGGCGGTAGCCCGCCTCGCGCACCGTGCGGCGCACCCGGCGGCTGGAGTAGCCGTACGGGTAGGCGAACGAGACCGGGCGGCCGCCCAGCTCGTCGGCGACGATCTCCGTGCAGCGCCGCAGCTCGAACCGGAGCGTGTCCTCGTCCAGCTGGTCCAGCTGCGGATGCGTGTGGCTGTGGCCGCCGATCTCGGCCCCGGCGCCCGCGAGATCACGGACCTGGTTCCAGTCGAGCATGGTGTCCAGGCCCCCGCCGGTGTCGTGGGCGCCCCGGATCCAGCCGGTCGAGACGAACAGCGTGGAGGCGAAGCCGTGCTCGGCGAGCACCGGGAGGGCGTGCCGGTGCACACCCTCGTAGCCGTCGTCGAAGGTGATCAGGACGGGCCGCTCGGGCAGCGGACCGCCCTCCCGCCAGCTCCTCGCCAGATCCGCGGTGGTGACCGGCGTGAAGCGCAGGTCACCCAGCCGAGCCATCTGCTCGGCGAAGGCCTCGGGCGCCACCGACAGGTCCCGCGTCGCGTCGTTGGGCTCCGTCGCGACCGAGTGGTACATGAGGATGGGCACGGCCTGTTCGCTCATGCGCTCTTCCCCTCTGCGTCCGGGATCTCCACGATCGAGAAGCTGACGCCGCCCCGGCGCGCCCGGACGCTTCCGAGGACGTATCCGCCCGCCGCGGTGAGCACCCCGGCCACGATCGCGCCCGCCCGGCCCGCGCCCCCGGGGCGGGCCAGCAGGGCGTCGCGCAGCCCCCGGGCCACCCCGGCGGGCAGCACCCGGGTGGTGTAGCGGCGCTCCGACTCGAGTCCCTTGCCGGCGCCGACGCTGCGGGCCACCAGCGCCTTGGACAGGCCCTCGGCGTAGGTACGGGTGCGGAAGTACGCGAAGTGCTCGCGCGGCTCGGGCACCCGGTGGTGGATCACCGCGCGGTCGTCGATCAGCACAACCGCGTCGGGTCTGGCCCGGGCCAGCCGGATGCACAGCTCGGTCTCCTCGCCGCCCAGCGGACGCTTGTCGCCGTCGCGCCCGATGCCGGTGGCGAAGCCGCCCGCCACCTCGAACGCCGTACGACGGAAGGAGGCGTTGCCCCCGAGGACGTTGCGTACCCGGACCCGGCCGGGCGGCAGCCCCTTGTACGTGCAGCCCACCACCCAGTCGAACTCCTCCGGGAACCAGGCCGGGCGGCGGCCCGACGCCCAGACCGGCATCGTACGGCCGCCGACGGCCAGGACACGCGGATCCTCGTACGCCGAAGCGAAGTGCCTCAGCCAGTCGCGCTCGGCCACCGCGTCGTCGTCGAGGAACGCGATGATCTCCCCGCACGAGGCGGCGATCCCGGTGTTGCGGCCCGCGGACAGGCCGCGGGGGCCCGCGTTGGCGAGCACACGGACCTCCTCGACCTCCTTGTACTCCCTGGTCAGCCGTTCCAGCAGGGTCTCGTTGTGGTCCACGACCAGCAGCGTCTCGCGGGCCGGCCGGGACTGCGTCCGCACCGAGGCGACCGCCGCGAGGATGTCCTCCCAGCGGTCCTCGGTGTAGACGCAGATCACCACGGAGATGTCCGGGTCGCTCAAGACACCTCTCCCTGGCCCGAGTTGAGCGCGACCACGCGCGGGCGGCGGCGCAGCGCCCGCCGGTTGGAGCGCTCCTTGAGGATCACCTTCAGCACCCGCAGCCCGTCACGCACCGCGCGCAGGTTGCTCGCGCCGTGGATGCGGAGGTACTCGTGGCTGGGTATCTCCTGCACCTTGAGGCCGGCCTTGACCACCCGGATGTTCATCAGCGTCTCCACCTCGAAGCCCGTGCAGTCGAGGTCGATCTGCTCCAGGCAGTGCCGCCAGAACGCGTTGTAGCCGTAGCAGAGGTCGGTGTAGCGGGCGCCGAACTTGGCGTTGACGATCGCGCACAGCACCCGGTTGCCCAGCTTGCGGATCGGCGTCATGTCGGAGGTGCCGCCGCCGTTCGCGAAGCGCGAGCCCTTCGCGAAGTCGGCGCCGGACACCAGTGCGGAGACGTAGCTGACGATCTCGTGTCCGTCCGCCGAGCCGTCCGCGTCGACCATCACGATGATGTCGCCGGTGCAGGCCTGGAACCCGGTGATCAGGGCATCCCCTTTGCCCTTGCCCCGCTGTTCCACGACCTTCACCTCCGGCCACAGCTCCCGCGCGACCCGGACGGTGTCGTCGGTGGAATTCCCGTCGACGAGAACGACTTCGTGAATCCACCCGGGCAGCGTCTTGAAGACGTAGGGGAGATTCTCGGCCTCATTCATGGCGGGAATCACCACGCTCACCGGTGGCGTAATGGCCAGGTGAGAGGAGATGGGCCGGTACTTCCCCGGCATTAACGGATCTTGTCCCGAAACTGCCGGGCGCAGTGCAGAACTCATGAGTCTGGTCCCTCTCGTCCGGTGGACCGCCCGCCCCTGGGCGGTCCGGCAATGTGTCCGGTTCGAAAGGGGGGTTCTCACTCACGGCATGCCGAAATGGATCTCCGTGCAAGCCGGGTGAGCTGGCAAAGCTGGCCGTCTGCCGCAATGACGGCAGCCGGTCGCGCGGCACGACTCGGTGCGCATGTGGTCACCGAGCACGGCACCCCCCTACCGCGCCCCGCGCCGGAACCATCGCGGTACCTGAGCCCTCCCCTGGAGCCGCTTGATGATGGACCGATGCGGGTGGATGTACGACGGTATTGACGATTGCGTCTTTATGGCAAGACCTGGGACGTGTCCCTCGTTTTCTGTTGGTATGGCCGTAACTCAATCCCTCGAACGGATTTTCCCCATCCGTTTGAGGATGCGATCGGCCGGTTCGAACAGTTCCGGCCGAGACAGCACCGCATTACGCAGTGCCCGGACCGGGGCGCGGCGCGCCCTGTGTCCGAATGCGATGGGGTGACGACGTGTCACCCACCCTTCCGACACCCAAAGTTCCCGTGTCTTCAGGGAGTCCTTGTATTCCTTCTGGCCCCGCCCGAGATCCAGATAGGCGATGCCGTCGGCGGCGGCGGCCTCGGCCATCCGCAGATGCAGGATCAGCCCGGGCGAGTATTTCGCGAACGCCGTGTCGTAGGCAGGGAACCAGCAGGCGAGCACCCGCTCGGTGCGCAGGCCGAAGTGCGCGGCCACCGGCCGGCCGTCCGCGTAGAGGACCGACAGCACCCCCGCGAACGGCTCCGAGCGGGTGTGGAAGAGCTGCTGCACCAGCTGGTTGATCCAGGGGTGCGCGAAGCGGTCGCTGCGCCCCGTCCTGCGGTACTGCGCCGACTTCCAGCCCATCAGCGTGCGCAGGGCGGACAGGTCGCGCTCGTCATGGACGTAGCGCACCCCTCCGGCGTCGCGCCCGAGCTTGCGCTCCTTGGCCAGTGTCGTGCGGGTGAACTTCGGCGACTGGGTGCGCAACTGGCTCAGATACGCCTCGTACCCCTGGTCGACGTCCATGACCGGGGAGGGGAAGGTGCCGGAGGCTCCCGCCTCGAACGGCGTCTGCCCTTCCACCAGGTGGTCGAACTCCCAGACGGCGAGCCCGCAGGCCCGCAACAGCTCCTGCGCGTCCCAGGTGAAGCCCGGCCGGTGCACCAGGCCCTGGCTGTCGGAGAGGCCGAGGCCGACGGCCCGGCCGACACCGGAGTGGGTCTTCTGGAAGGGGAAGAACGCGGCCGGCTCGCCGTCCTCACGGACGACCGCGATCCGTACGCCGCGTCTCGTCCGGCCCACCGCGAGCGCGAACTCCGGGGAAAGGAAGGGATTCGCCAGCCCGGGCGAGCCGTTCAGATGTGCCTTCGACTGCAAAGCCGTCCACGCTGCCCGGTCGGCGGAGCTGAGTTCGCCTGGGCGGTACACGCTGATGTCCACGTCTTCAGGCCCGTCTTGTCGCCGTACGGCGGCGCCGCCGTCGTACCGGTACCAGCAGGAGAACGAGGGAGCTGATCACGGTCACCGCGACGATCCCGCCGGTGACCGACCACCGGTGCACCGCCAGCATGCCCTGGGCGATGAGCAGGTCGATGGCGATCGCTCCCGCGACGGACACCACCGCGCGGGCGAAGGGATCCAGCCTCCGCAGGGCGGCGCCGACGGCGGTGGCCGGCGCGGCGAGCAGGAAGAACAGCGTGAACGGGCCGCGCAGCGGCGAGCCGGCGTCGAGGAGCGCGAGGATCGCGCCGACCCCCGCGACGACGACCGCCACGCCCGCGAGCACGGGGAACAGGTCCCTCCCCGGACCCCGCCCCGACCACCCGTCCCCGCCTGATGAAGGCGGCTTGATGCCTAAGGTCTGCATTGGCGACTTTGCCCCCCGAAGCGCCGGATGCCGGGCTTCAATGTCGCGCAGCCACCAGGGGGCCGTCAAGACGCGGAGGCGGTGCGGCCGGCTTCTTGGCCGGCTCTAAGGCGTCCTTGCACTATGAGCGCCCGATGAGGTCGCGTGGTCTGGTGCCGTGCATCGCAAGGCGCCGAAGAGCCCTTGTAGCGGAGCTACCAGGGCTCTTCGGCAACGCGGCGAGGTGCGGTGCCAGACCACGCGACCCGGGCGGGCATAGTGCAAGGACCCCTAAACATGTGTTCCCCGGAGGCGGTACCGGCTCCGGGGAACCGTCGTTCGGGTCGGGCGGGTCCTACGGGACGATCCGCAGGAGCTTGTTCGGCGAGCCGCTCCCCGGGCTGGTGACCACGCCCGAGGTGGCGCCGTTCACCAGGGCCGTGGCGACCTGGGCCGGGGTGGCCGAGGGGTGGTTCGCCAGATAGACCGCGGCCGCGCCCGCGACGTGCGGGGTCGCCATCGACGTGCCCGAGATGGTGTTGGTCGCGGTGTCACTGGTGTTCCAGCCGGCCGTGATCGAGGAGCCGGGGGCGAAGAGGTCCAGCACCGAGCCGTAGTTGGAGTAGCTCGCCCTGGCGTCCGAGCTGGTGGTGGCGCCGACCGTGATCGCCTGGGTGACCCGGGCCGGCGAGTAGGAGGAGGCGTTGGCGCTGCTGTTGCCCGCGGCGACCGCGTAGGTGACGCCGCTGGATATGGAGTTGCGCACCGCCGTGTCCAGCGAGCTGGAAGCGGAGCCGCCCAGCGACATGTTGGCGACCGCCGGGCTGGTGTGGTTCGCGGTCACCCAGTCGATGCCCGCGATGACGCCGGCCGTCGTGCCGGAGCCGTTGTTGTCGAGCACGCGGACCGCCACGATCTTCGCCTTCTTGGCGACGCCGTAGGTCGAGCCCGCGATGGTGGTGGCCACGTGGGTGCCGTGGCCGTTGCCGTCGGACGCGATGGTGTCGCCGTCCACGGCGTCGTAGCCGTACGAGGCGCGCCCGCTGATCTGCTGGTGGGTGATGCGGACGCCGGTGTCGATGACGTAGGCGGTCACGCCGCTGCCCGCCGAGTCCGGGTAGGTGTACGTGCCGGAGAGCGGGAGCGCCGCCTGGTCGATGCGGTCCAGCCCCCAGGGCGCGTTGGACTGCGTGGTGTCGGTCAGGTGGACCGTCTGGTTCTGTTCCACCGAGGCCACCGCGGGGTCGGCCGCGAGTCTTCTGGCCTCGGTCGCGGAGAGGTTCGCCGTGTAGCCGTTCAGCGCGCTGCCGAACGTCTTCTTCACCGTGCCGCCGTACTGGTTGATCAGGCTCCTGCCCTTGCCGGACGCGGCCTTGTAGCCCGCGCTCTTCTTGAGCGTGACGATGTAGCTGTCCTTGACCGCGGTGGGGGAGCCGGCGGCGAGCACGGTGCCCTCGGCCGGGGCGGCCTGGGCGGGAAGTGCGGTCAGGCCGCCCAGGAGGGCGGCGGTCGCCACGCCGGTGAGGGCGGCGAAGCGGATCTTCCTGCTACGCGGTTGTGCCATACGAGGGAGTCCTCCTCGGGCAAGCGCGCCTGGGCGGGGCGCGCGACTGTGGGGGTGCGCGCGGCATCGCGCACACGACCCTGGAGCGTTGCGTTCCGCGCCCAGGGGTGAGTAAAGGGTGGGTCAACAGGCGCTGGGACTCAAGGGTGTTGACGGCCTGTCATATACCTGTCACATGCACGTAATCGTCCAGTACCGGTTGCGATGTTGATCCCGTTGAATGTCGAAATGGTCTTGGCATGGACACTTCCTGTCAACACGCGTAGCTGCTACGACAGTTGTGGCAGAGATCCTGCTAAAGGGAGGTTCCATGAGACGTTCCCGATTTGCGGCATACGTGACCTCGCTCCTCCTCGCCGTCGGCCTCACCCTCACCGGTGCCGCCGCGGCGCAGGCGTCCCCCCTCGCCGCGGCCGGCGGCTATGTGGCCCTCGGCGACTCCTACTCCTCCGGCGTCGGCGCCGGCAGTTACATCAGCTCGAGCGGCAGCTGCAACCGCAGCACGAAGGCCTACCCGTATCTGTGGCAGGCCGCCCACGCACCCGCCTCGTTCAGCTTCCTGGCCTGCTCGGGCGCCAAGACCGGCGATGTCCTCAACAACCAGCTCGGCACTCTCGGTTCGGCCACGAGCCTCGTGTCCATCACCATCGGCGGCAACGACGCCGGCTTCTCCGACGTCATGACGACCTGTGTGCTCCAGTCCGACAGCGCCTGCCTCTCGCGCATCGCGACGGCCAAGGCGTACGTCGACTCGACCCTGCCCGGCCAACTGGACAACGTCTACTCGGCGATCAGCGCCAAGGCCCCGTCGGCCCATGTGGTCGTGCTGGGCTATCCCCGGTTCTACCAGCTCGGCACCACCTGCCTCGGCCTGTCCGAGACCAAGCGGTCCGCGATCAACGGCGCCGCCGACTACCTGGACGCCGCGGTTGCCAAGCGGGCCGCCGACCACGGCTTCACCTTCGGCGACGTCCGCGGCACGTTCAGCGGCCATGAGATCTGCTCCGGCGACTCCTGGCTGCACAGCGTCAACTGGCTGAACATCAGCGAGTCCTACCACCCGACCGCGGCCGGCCAGTCCGGCGGCTATCTGCCGGTGCTGACCAGCGCGGCCTGACGGTCACGAACTGGAGGGGGAGGCCCCGCCCGACGGGGTCTCCGTCTCACACGTCACGGAGAACGGCACGGAGTTCGACGTGGCCCGCACCGGACCGCGTACCTCCACACCGATCTCGTTCCGGACCGAACCGCCCGCCTCGTACGTGGTGACGACGACCTGCCGCCGCATGGTCCGGCCGCCGCCGGCGGGGAACGCCAAGGTCTTCCAGCCGGGGTCCGACACCTGTCCCGTCCTGGTGACCCAGCGGTAGGACACCTCGACCGGGACGCTGCCCACCGTGAACGTCGCCGTGAACGTGGGCGCCTGAGCGTCCGGCGGCGGACAGGTGCCGTCGTAGTCGGTGTGCGCACCCGTCACCGTCACCTGGACGGACTGGGCGGGCGGGCTCGACGGACGACCGCCCCCGCTTCCGCCGCCGGCCGTCGATCCGCCGGACGGGGTGGTGCCCGCTCCGGTACTCCTGCCGGGGCCGCTCGAACTCCCGCCGCTCGCCCCGCCGCTCGCCCCGCCGCCGTGCGTGGCCCCGCTGCCCGTGGTGCTGGTGCCGCCGCCGCTGCCGTTGTCACGGTTCGCCAGCGCGTACGCCAGTCCCGCCAAGGCCAGCGCGAGCACGGCCAGGCCCGTGATCAGGACGACGACGGCACGGCGGTTGCGCGGCACCGGCCCGGTGGTGGCGGGGTACTCGGGCCGGGTCGCGGCGGTGGGGGCGGGCGCGGGCAGCGGGGGAGTGGACGGTCCGCCGGGGTACGCCGTGACCGTCGGGCTGTACGCGGGGGAGCCCGTGCGCGGGGTGCCGCCCGCTCCGATGATCCGCAGGTCCCGCTCTGCCTGTTCGGCAGGGAGGCGCTCCGCCGGATCCTTGCGCAGCAGCCCCTCGATCACGGGGGCCAGCGGCCCGGCCCGGCGCGGTGGCGGCAACTCCTCGTCGACCACGGCCCGCAGCGTGTTCAGCGGTGTGTTCTGCCGGAACGGCGAGTTGCCCTCGACCGCCGCGTACAGCAGCACGCCGAGCGACCACAGGTCGGACTCGGGGCCCGGTGTGCGTCCCAGCGCCCGTTCGGGGGCGAGGAACTCGGGCGAACCGATGACCTCGCCGGTCATGGTCAGCGCCGAACTGCCCTCGACCGTGGCGATGCCGAAGTCCGTGAGCACCACCCGGCCGTCGTTCGCCAGCAGGACGTTGCCCGGTTTGACGTCGCGGTGCAGCACCCCGGCCGCATGTGCGGCGCGCAGGGCGGACAGTACCTCGGCGCCGATGTGCGCGGCCCGCTGCGGGGAGATCGGTCCCTCCGCGTCCAGCAGGTCCGACAGGGCGATGCCACGGATCAGTTCCATCACGATCCAGGGGCGGCCGTCCTCCTGGGCCACGTCATAGACCGTCACGACATTCCGGTTCGCCACCCGGGCCGCCGCCCAGGCCTCGCGCTCCAGCCGGGCGTACATGCGCTGCACCTCGGTCGAGGGAAGCCCGGCCGGGGCGCGCACCTCCTTGACGGCCACCTCCCGGTGCAGGACCTCGTCACGCGCCCGCCACACCGTCCCCATGCCGCCCTGGCCGAGGGGGGAGAGAAGACGGTAGCGACCCGCGATCACACGTTCACGGCCCGGTTCTTCGGACACGGGCGTCCCCCATTCGCATCCGCGCGACGTATCCACTCCGCGTGATTTCTCCCCAAAAGTAGCTCAACCGAGTGCGGATGCCGCCCCCTTGAACACCAGTCCGGCCCCGAGGACCACGACGACGAAGGCGGACCCCAGCGGCGCGGTCCTGCGTACCAGCGCCGCCGCCGGGCCGCGGGTCCAGCGCGGGCGCCGGTCCAGCACGCGGTTCATCCCGCTGCCCAGCTTGACCACGGCGACCCCGGCCGCCGTCAGCGTCAGGGCGAGCCCGGCGCCGTACGCCACGACGAGCAGGAGGCCGAACCAGGCCTGGCCGAGCGCGGCGGCGCCGACGAGGACCACCACGGCGGAGGGGCTGGGCACGAGCCCGCCGGCGAAGCCGAGGAGGAGCGTGCCGCGGAGCGTGGGGGCGGTGGGGTGGGTGTGGGTGAGGCCTCCGTGGGTGTGGGGGATGCCGTGGTCGTGGTCGTGATCACGGCCGTGTTCGTGGTCGTGTTCGTGGTCGTGGGTGCGCGGGTGACCGTGGTCGTGCGTGTGGTCCGTGTCGTGGTGTGAGTGCTCGTGCTCGTGCTCGTGCCCGTGCCCCTGGGTGTGCTGGTGCCCGTGGGTGTGCCCCCGGGCGCGCCATGCGCGTCGTACGAGGGACGCGCCCGCCAGAGTCACCAGGACCCCGCTCGCCAGGCCCAGCCACGCGATCACCGAGGGCGCCGCCGCCGAACCGGCCGTGACCAGCAGGCCCAGGGCGACCACGCCCAGGGTGTGGGTGACCGTCACCGACGCGGCCAGAGGCAGGACGTCGCGGAGCCTCGCCCGGCCCCCGCGGGCGGCCGCCGTCGCCGCCATCAGGGTCTTGCCGTGGCCCGGGGCGAGCGCGTGCATCGCGCCGAGTCCGACCGCGATGACCAGGGCGAGCGCGGCGAAGCCAGGGGTGAGGTCGTGACGGGCGACCAGATCGTCCAGCGCCCGGGTCCAGCGGTCGGCGCCGCGCGGCAGGATCGCGGAGGCCGGCGCGTCCGAGCGGTCGTCGGTGAGGGCCGGGCCGCCGGGGCGCACGCGCAGCGAGGCCTTGACCGTGTCGGCCGGTGAGGCGAGCAACTCCTTGGGATAGCTGGTCAGTTCACGGGACACGGATGTCTTCGGCACGTCCGACGCCGTCAGCGTCATACGGTCGCCGCGCGCGGTGATCTCCCGCCAGCCCGGCCCGGTGGCCGCGCCCGCGCTGTGGAAGCCGAGGGTGACGGCCTCCCCCGTGGGCAGCGGTGCGGTCAGCCGGCACTCCACGCGCAGGGTGTTCAGCCCCGCCTGGCCGGGGCGCAGTCGTGCCCGGCCGGACTCGACGGTGAGCGCGGCCGGGTGTCCGCCGACGGTGAACGTGCCGCCCTCGGCGGCCTTCGCGCACCGCCGGCGGGCCCACTCGGTGAGACCGAGCCTCGTGATGTCGGGCTTGGCCTGGGTGGCCGGGATCTCCGCGAGGTCCTCGAGGTGGTCGATCCGCAGCTGCCCGGGGGCGGCGACCAGGCCGTCGTACCGGTTGACGGTGAAGTTGCCGAGCGGGTGGGCGCTCGCGGGGCCGGAAGGGACGAGGACGAGCGTGCAGGCCGCCGCGAGGACGGCCGCGCCGGAGGCGGCGAGGCGACGGAGGTTCACTTCATCGCCTCCAGTGCCGTACGGGCCTCGCGCGCACCCAGCGGTGAGAAGCCGGGGTTGAGGCCGAGGGCCGCGGTGAGCGAGGCGCGGGCCTCGTCGGTGTGACCGGTGGCTCGCTCGATGACGCCGCGGTGGTACAGGAACGCGGCGTTGCGGTAACCGGTGGCCGTGGCCTGCCGGGCGTAGCGGAGGGCTTCCTGGTCATGGCCGTTGACGTGCAGGGCCCAGGCGAGGGCGTCCGCCGTGTGCACGGTGTGGCGGCGTGCCCACTCGGCTCGGGCGGCCCTCAGCGCGGACTCGTGGTCGCCGTGGTCGGCCGCGGCGAGGGCCGTGTCCAGGTCGGCGTCGACACCGTTGGCGCGGGCGAGCGAGACCCAGGCGTCGACGAGGGCGTACTGGTCGCGGGCCTTGGCCGGATCGCCCTCCTTGCCCCGTGCCTCGTACAACTCGCCGAGCTCCACGAGGGGCTGGGGGAGCGGATAGCGGTCGACGACCTGCTCCATACCGCGGATCGCGTCCGCGGTGTCGCCCTGGGCGGCCTGGGCGCGGGCACGGCCCTCCAGCGCGGGGAGATAGGTGTCGTCGGCGGCCAGGGCGCGGGCGTAGTGGGTGAGGGCCGTCCCGTAGTCGCCCTGGTTCCAGGCGAGTTGGGCGAGCGCCGTCGCCACGTACGCGATGTCGCCGCGGGCGGTGGCCGTGGCGAGGGCCTGTTCCAGGACGCGGCGCGCGGTCCTCACGTCGCCGCGCAGTTCGTGGACGTAGGCGTAGCGCGTGAAGACGGGGACGCCGGGGTGGCGCGAGTCGGCCAGGTTCGCGGCCTTGGAGGCGTCGGCGTAGCGGCCGAGTTCGACCAGCGCGTCGATACGGGAGCACAGCGCGCGCTCGCTGTACGGGTTCTGCCGCAGGGCCAGATCCGCGTACTTCAGGGCGCCGGTGAAATCGTGGCGGGCCGCGGCGAGAGCGGCCCGGCCGGCGAACGCGGCGTCGTCGTCCGGGCGGAGCCCGAGGGAACGGTCGAGCGCGCGCTGCGCCTGCGGGTACCGGGACGGGTCACCCTTGGTGCGGGCCTGTTCGACGTACGCCAGTCCGAGGGTCGCCCAGCTGCCGTGGTCCCGTGGCTGGGCGCGAAGATGAGCCTGCAGGGCCCGGATGCTCGTGTCGAGGTCGCCACCGGCGAGCAGCTCCGGCGAGACCCCGCTCGGCGCGGAGGCGACGGGCGCCGTGTCGTTGTCCCGCGCGGCGCCGACGACCACGGCCCCGGCGGTGAGCGCGACGGCCAATGAGGCGACACAGAACCCCAGCCGCGCGGCCCGCCACCGCCGCCCCGCCGCGGCGAACCTCCGCAACGCGAGGACCCGCTCACCCCGGCCACCGGCCGCTTCGGCCGGTGAACTCGGCGTCGGGTCGTCGATCGGCTCGTCACGCGTGCCGGAGTCTTCGGCGCGGGCGGGAGCCGGTGCCGTACGGTCGGCGCGCTCGCCGGACGCCTCGGCGGTCCGCGCCGGGCCTGCGGCCGCCGGGCCCTCACGGCGCGGCGGCTCCTCGGAAACGCTCGTGGGCCTCGCGTCGGCGCTACCCACGCCCTCCTCGGCGCACCGGCCGCGCTCCCGGGAATCCGTGACGGCGCGGACGCCGTGCTCCTGGGAATCCGTGACGGCGTCGACGCCGTGCTCCTGGGAATCCGTGATGGCGCGGACGCCGTGCTCCTGGGAATCCGTGATGGCGCGGACGCCGTGCTCCTGGGAATCCGTGATGGCGCGGACGCCGTGCTCCCGGGAACCCGTGACGGCGCGGACGCCGTGCTCCCCGGAATCCGTGACGGCGCGGACGCCGTGCTCCCCGGAACCCGTGACGGCGCGGACGCCGTGCTCCCCGGAACCCGTGACGGCGTCGACGCCGTGCTCCCGGGAATCCGTGACGGCGCGGACGCCGTGCTCCCCGGAACCCGTGACGGCGTCGACGCCGTGCTCCTCGGCGCTCGTGGTGCCCTCCCGGACGCCCGTGGTGTGCTCCTCGGGCATCGTCTCCGCCGCGCGGGGCGTCGGCCTCGGTGGCCCGGCCTTCGGCCGGTCGCCGTGCCCGCTCTCCGGCGCGCTCTCGTTCGTACGCGGGGGCATGCCCTCTCCTCAGTGTGCTGGGCGGAAACGGTCGGGCGGCGCGGCCCGCGCCGTGGGGGACGGGGAGGTACGGGCCGCGCCGGTCGAGGGGACGAGACCGGTGGGCGGGCCTCGTCCGGTGGGTGGATCAGTACGCCCGGTAGCGGGTGCGCCGACGCCACCACATCACCGCGGTGCCGATCAGCAGGACCCCGGCGACGCCCGCCGCCGCGGATGTCGCGATCAGCGTGGTGTCGGGGCCGCTCGCACCGGTCGCCTGCAGCCCGTCACCCAGCTGGTTGCGTACGTTGTTACCGGTGCCCTTCGCCAGCGGACCGCGCGAGCCCGAGGTCGGCTGCGCCAGATAGGGGAAGGAGTTCCCGAACTTCTGGTCGTTCGCGTCGACCCCGTCACCGAGGCCGGTCTTCTGACCGACCAGGAAGCCCTCCATCACCTGCAGCGCCTCGTCGATCACGTCGTCGGTGAGCCGACGCCCGTTCGGGAAGCCCGCGTTGTCGCCGTCGAGCACACCGAGCCGCTTCGGCGTGGCGCTCGGCTTGATCGAGGTGTTGAGCCGCAGCTCCTCCGCCGGCCGTACGTTCGGCGGCTGGTTGAGGCCCTTCACGCCCTTCAGGAAGACGTCCACCAGGTCGTTGCGGGGCTCGGCCGGCGCCTTGATCTTGTAGATCGCCTCGATGAGCTTCGGCACCTCCGGGTTGGTCACGTTCTTCAGGAACTGCGCGTCGTACCGCGGCGAGGACGCGTTGAACCTGTCCTTGTCCTTCTGCGGGTTGACCACCTCGTTGACGAGCGGGTTGCCGAGGCGGGAGACCTGCGTCCAGTCGCCGTGCGCGTCCTTGCGCTGGACCGTCGACCAGATGCCGACGACCGGCTGGTACTTCGACTGCCGGATCAGGTCGTTCGGCACCTGCAGGGCGAGGGAGTTGACGTTGTAGCCCTTGAGGGTGTCGTTGCCGACCTCCGAGAGGTTCCCGCCGTAGAGCAGGTCGAAGACGCGCAGATCCGCGAAGAAGGGGTCTTCCGCCTGTCCGGCGAACGTCTGCGCGCCGCCCGTGAGCTTGTACACGGCCTGGTCGCGCAGCTTCCCGTAGTCCGGCATCGACGCCTTGCCGACGTTCGACGGCGCGACCGGAACGTTGTCCGCGACCCTCGTCCGCGCGACGACCTTCTCGTCGCGCAGCTTGAGCAGGTCGATGTTGTAGGTCTGAGTGATGTTCAGGTTGGGGTCGCCGAGGCTTTTGACCGCGCCGGTGTTGTACAGGAAGGTGTTCCCGTTCTTCCTGTGCGTCTTGAACGTGTAGCGGAAGACCAGGTCGCTGCGGGCGTCACCGTTGCTGTCGATGTGGATGTCGTACTGCGCGTCGTCCGCGAAGGTGTAGAAGTTCGGCCCGCCCGCGGGCTCCTCGAAGGGGATGAAGTTCGCGATGACCGTCGTCGTGTCCGGCTTGTCGGGGCTCACGAACGCATACAGGTCGGTGTTGTCGTACTGCGGCTGCCCGGAGATCAGCGGGGCCTCCCGGTGGGAGGAGGCGGAGGCCGCCCGCGGTTCCAGCGCGGACACGCCGGCGGCCGCGAGCCCCCCGGCGGCCAGCGCGCCACAGATGAGGGCCGCGATGCTCCTGCGCCCCACGCCGCTCCTGGAGATAGGTGTCATGCCGTCCGTCCTCAGTGCCAACTTGCCTGACACACCGGGATTCGGAGCGGCCGCCGAAGCGGATTGGTCGAATCTGAGAAATCATTTCGTGCCTGCTCGACCCGCGTTTTCGCGCCGCTGATCCGTAACACCGTCCGAGAGCGTGAGCGCGAAGAGCGCCACAGTGACGCGAGCGGGCCGTGCCGACGGCGCAGAGGAGGGTACGAGTGGGGGCGGACGAACTTCTGGTGCTCGTGGCCGGAGGCGACCAGAAGGCCTTCGAGGAACTGTACGGAATGGTGTCCGGGCCGGTGTTCGGCCTGGTGCGGCGGGTCGTACGGGACCCGGCGCAGTCGGAGGAGGTGTCCCAGGAGGTGCTGCTCGAACTGTGGCGCTCGGCACCGCGGTTCGACCCCGGCCGCGGCAGCGCACTGGCGTGGATCCTCACCCTCGCGCACCGACGTGCCGTCGACCGGGTGCGCAGCGCCCGCGCGGCCGGCGAACGCGAGCAGCGCGAGGCCCGGCGCGCCCACCACCCCGCCTTCGACCACGTCGCCGAGGAGGTGGAGGCGGGCCTGGAGCGCGAGTGGGTGCGCCGCTGCCTGGACCGCCTCACCGCACTGCAACGCCAGTCGGTCACGCTCGCCTACTACGACGGTTACACGTACCGTGAGGTGGCCGAGCGGCTCTCGCTGCCGCTCGGCACGGTCAAGACGCGGATGCGCGACGGACTCACCCGGCTGCGCGAATGCCTGGGAGGAGTCGCATGAGCCTGTTCTCCCGCCTGCGCTCCGGCGATCTCCACTCGCTCGCCGCGCCCTACGCTCTCGACGCCCTCGAACCCGACGAGCGGCGCCGCTTCGAGAGGCATCTCAAGGGCTGCGACCACTGTGCCGCCGAGGTGCGCGCCCTGTCCGAGGACGCCGTCCGCCTCGCCTGGTCCACCACGGCCCTGGCCCCGCCCGGCCTGCGCGACCGCGTCCTGACCGCCGTACGGAACATCCCACAGGACCCCGCGCCCGCGCAGGACGCTCCCCGCGCCCGCGCACCCCATCTTCCGCCGCACGTCTGGGGCACCGCACCGCCGCCACCGCGCGCCCGTGCGCCCCGGCTGCGCCCCCTCTTCGCCCCGCTGGCCACGGCCACGGCCGCGGCGGCCCTCGTCGTCGCCGCGCTCTTCGCCGTACAGGCCACCCAGACCCAGGACAGACTCGACGCGGAGCGCGCGCAGGCGCGTGAGATCGCCCACGTTCTCGCCGCCCCGGACGCCCGTGCGACCAGCGATCAGGGCGCCGGCGGCCGAGGAATCGGAGTGGTTGCCTCCGTATCCGAGGGCCGCGCCGTCGTCACCCTCAGCGGACTCGGTGCACCGCCCGGCGGCCGGGTGCACCAGCTCTGGCTCATGCGCCCCAACGCCCAGCCGCGCTCCCTCGGGCTCTTCAGTGGCGACACGCCCTTGGTCGCGAGCGGTCTCGGCAGGTCCGCGACGTCACTCGCCGTAACCGTCGAACCCGATGGCGGCTCAGCACAGCCGACCAGCCGACCGGTTGTCCAACTCGCCCTGCGATCCGTCGGATTCGGACAGTAGCCGTCAACCCCCTTACAGGGAAGGTGAATCCTGTGCCCGCGATACACGAGTGCCACGGGGGAGCGATAGGGTTACTCTGCCCGGGCCGGGTGGACTCGTACGGGTGGGGAGTGACATGGAACAGATAACAGTGCGCAGCAGGGCCAGGGTCCCTGCGATCACCTGCGGAAGCAGCGCGACCAGTTCGCGCCTCGACCGCCATCTCTCGGTGCTGGCAGGTCCTGCCATCCCGCAGCGCGAGACGGCCGAGGCGACTTCGCTGATGCGTGAGCTGACCGCGCGTGACACCGTGCGCCAGCGGAGCGGCAGGAGTGCGCGCGTCAGCAAGGTCTCGCTCTTCGCGCCGCTGCGCCGACTGCGCCGATCGCTGTTCGGCGGGCGCTGAGCGGCACCTGCGTTCCTCACGGCGCCCGCGAGCGGGCGTTCCACAAGGGCCCGCGCTCAGGCCGCCACACCGTCCCGGCGCAGCGCTGCGATCTCGTCGTCCGTCATCCCCACGGCACGCAGCAGCACCTCGGTGTGCTCCCCGAGCGCGGGCACGTCCCCCATCCGTGCGTCGGTCCCGCCCGGCAGCGTGATCGGCGGCAGCAATGCCCTCAGCGGTCCCACCGGCGTCCCCACCTCCCGCCACCGCTCCCGGGCCGCGAGCTGCGGATGCTGCGCCACGTCCCATAGGTCCCTGAGGCGCGCGCAGGCGATGCCGGCCGCCTCCAGGCGGGCCACGGCCTCGTCCGTCGCGAGCGCTTCCAGCGCCTTGCCGACCAGCGCGTCCGTGTCCTCCCGGTGGGCGACCCGCGCCGCGTTGGTCGCGTACGCGGGATCGGTCCCCAGCTCCGGCCGGCCGAGCACCTGCTCGGCGAGCCGCCGCCACTCCCGGTCGTTCTGCACGGACAGCAGCACCCGTCCGCCGTCCGCCGTCGGATAGGCGTCGTACGGCGCGATGACGGCGTGAGCCAGGCCCGTGCGCGCCGGTGGAGTGCCGTCGTGCATCGCGTGGTGCAGCGGATGTCCCATCCACTCGGCGAGCGACTCCAGCATGGAGATCTCGACCGGCCCGCCGCGCCCGGTCGTGCCCCGCCGGACGAGCGCCGCCAGCACCCCCGAGAACGCGTACATGGCCGACGCGATGTCCGCCGCCGGGATCCCCGCCTTGACCGGCTCCCGCGGCGTCCCGGTGACCGACACCAGCCCCGCCTCGCACTGCACGAGCATGTCGTACGCCCGCTTGTCCGCGTACGGTCCCGACGCCCCGTAGCCCGAGATGTCCACGGCGATCAGCCAAGGGTGCGCCGCGCACAGCGTGGCCGCGTCCAGGCCGAGCCGGGCGGCGGCGCCGTGGGCGAGGTTCTGCACGAAGACGTCCGCGTCCGCGACCAGCCGGCGCACGACCTCCAGCCCCCGGGGGTCCTTCAGATCCAGTGCGATCGACTCCTTGCCGCGGTTGCACCACACGAAGTGTGAGGCGAGACCCCGGGCGGCGGTGTCGTAGCCACGGGCGAAGTCACCGCCGTCGACCCGCTCGATCTTGATCACCCGTGCACCCAGATCGGCGAGCTGGCGGGTGGCGAAGGGCGCGGCGACGGCCTGCTCCACGGCGACGACGGTGATGCCCTCCAGGGGCAGGGGAAGTGGCTCCATGCCGTGGATCATGTCCCCTGCACCACGCCTTTGTCAGTACCGGGCAGTGCTCTCCGCGTGCGGAGCGGCGGCACTACGTCCCCCGCAAGGAGGATCTGTAGGAGCCGGCGGTCGACGCCGTCAGCGGGGAGCACGAGCCGTGCGAGCCCACTGCCTAGAGCAGCGCGAACTGGCCTTCCGGGCCCTCCTCGTGGTGGTCGAGCACCGATGCGGGGCGGCGAGCGGCCTCCGGCACCGGAAGGACCCCCGCCGTACGCAGCCCGGCGGCCGTGATGGGCGCGGTCGTCACCGTCAACTCCTCCTGCTGCGGCCGGAGTTCGGCGAGCAGCGCCAGGACGGTGATCAGTTCCAGGAGCTCGGAGGTCCAGGCCTGCGGCCAGATCGCCGGGCGGATCGCCGCCAGCGTGCCCGGCTCGGCCTGCACGGTGCGGGACGTGAACCACTGCTCCAGCACACGGACCCCGCTCACCTCGAAGTCCCAAGCGGCGGACGGCACCGGGGAGACGCGGCCCTCGTCGAGATGGAGGGTCTCCTCGTCCCGGTCGTAGTGGAGGGCGAGCGGGAGGGAGGGGAGGGGTGCGCGGACGTAGGGGCGGCGGCCGCCGGGGAGCTTGGGACGTTCCCCGTCGCGGCGCATCAGCCAGAGCATCCGGCGGCCCAGCTCGACACCGCGCGCCCAGAGCCCGGTGTCCTCGGTGAGCGGGACGACGAGGCCGTGGGGGCCGGGGCGTACCGTCGCCGTGCTCCAGGCGAGGACGTCCATGGGGCCGGGGGACAGGCCCAGACGTTCGCCCAGGTGCTCCAACAGTCCGGGGGCCAGATTGGGTTCCTCGCCGCCGGGCCGCCGGTACAGCGGGCGGATGCGGCCGGCCCGGAGCACGGGCGGCAGGGAGGTCGCGAGCAGGAGGGGTCCGGGGGAGTCGGGCACGGCGGCCGTCTCCACGGCGAAGACCTGGTGCTCACCCGCCACGCGCCACAACTCCGGCCGTGCCACGTCGATCAGACGGTGGTCGGGGATGAGCCACTGCTCGTCGAAGGGCGCATGCAGCACCCGCAGCGGCTCCGGGCAGGGGCCCGAGGCACGGATCAGCTTCTCGGTGCCGGTGGACTGTCCGGGCAGCTGACCGACCGCCGAGTGCAGCGTGCGCGAGCGCGTCGGCTCGAACAGTGTCTCCCGGTCGGGGCCGTGGGCCTTCACCAGGGTGTCCCAGCGCGCCCTCAGGGAGGCCGGGTCGGGCGCCGACGGCCAGGCCCGGCCCGGCCGCAGGGGTGCGACGGACCACGGCATGAGGTCCGCGAGCAGCGGAGCGTCGTCGTGCGTCACGGTGGGCATCGTACGACGTGATCAGGTGGCCTCGAGGGTGACCGTGAACGAGAAGCGGTCCCCGCGGTAGTGGATCACCGCCACATCCAGGGGCCTCCCGGCGGTGTCATAGGTGACGCCCGTGTAGCGCAGGATCGGGCTGAGCAGCGGGACGCGCAGCAGCCGCGCGGTCTCCGGGTCCGCGAGCCGGGCCTCGACCGTGTCGGTGATACGGCTGATGTCCGCGCCCACGACGTCCCGCAGCACCTTGGTCATCGGCCAGCGGACCAGGACGTCCAGGTCGATGAGCTCGGCCAGCTCCGGGCGGACGTAGTTGAGGGCGTGGTTGGTCGGCTCGCCCGTCTTCTCGTCGCTGCGCAGCCGGTGGTACGTCGCCACCTCCTCCAGGCCCGGGAAGTGCTCGGCGAGTTCGGCCGGCACCGGCGCCCTGCCGTGGTCCAGCAGCTCGGTCGTCATACCGGACTGCTGGGCCACGATCGCGTCCACCGAGCCCAGCAACCGCACCGGGGCGCCCCTTCGCGCACTGGGCTCGATGAACGTGCCGCGCCGCCGGTGGCGAGTGATCAGCCCCTCGTCCTCCAGCTCCTTCAACGCCTGCCGCATGGTCAGCACGCTCACCCCGTAGTGCCCCGCCAGCTGCTCCTCGGTGGGCAGGCGCAGCGGGTCCTGGGGCGAGCGGCCGAGTATCGAGGCGCGCAGCGACTGCGACACCTGGTACCACAGCGGCAGCTTGCGGTTCAGGACGATGGAGTCGGGGGCGAAGGAGGTCACGGGCTATCCGTACCGGTCGTCGGCGTTCGGTGCAACGGGCGGAAGTGGCGTTCGAGGCCCCGCCACACCTCGTCGTAGCCGCGCTGGAGATGCTCCGCCCGCGCCGCCTGTGGCGTCAGCGTCACGGGCCAGCGCGTCTCGAACATGAACGCAAGGCCGTCGTCGACCTTGTGCGGCAGCAGTTCGGCCGCGCTCGCCCGCTCGAACGTCTCCCGGTCCGGACCGTGCGCCGACATCATGTTGTGCAGCGAGCCCCCGCCCGGCACGAAGCCCTCCGCCTTCGCGTCGTACGCGCCCTCGACGAGGCCCATGTACTCGCTCATCACGTTCCGGTGGAAGTACGGCGGGCGGAACGTGTCCTCGCCCACCAGCCAGCGCGGCGCGAACACCACGAAGTCGACGCCCGCCAGACCGGGGGTGTCGCTCGGCGAGGTCAGCACCGTGAAGATCGAGGGATCCGGATGGTCGTAGCTGATGGTGCCGAGCACATTGAAGCGTCGAAGGTCATAGGTGTACGGCACATGGTTGCCATGCCAGGCGACGACATCGAGCGGCGAGTGGTCGTACGTCGCCGTCCAGAGGTTGCCGCAGAACTTGTTCACCACCTCGACCGGGCCCTCGACGTCCTCGTACGCGGCGACCGGGGCCCGGAAGTCCCGAGCGTTCGCCAGGCCGTTGGCGCCGATCGGGCCGAGATCGGGCAGACGGAAGGGCGCGCCGTAGTTCTCGCACACATAACCGCGGGCCGTCGGGCCCGGGCCGCCCTCCGACGCGGCGTCCAGCAGCTCCACTCGGAAGCGCACCCCACGAGGAATCAGCGCCACGTGGCCGGGCTCCACATGCAGCAGCCCGAACTCGGTGCGCAGCAGCAGCCCGCCGCGCTCCGGGACGATCAGCAGCTCGCCGTCGGCGTCGCTGAAGACGCGGTCCATCGAGGCGTTGGCGTGGTAGAGGTGCACGGCCATGCCGGTGCGCTGGGTGGCGTCGCCGTTGCCGCCCAGGGTCCACAGGCCCCCGAGGAAGTCCGTCCCGGCCGCGGGCTCGGGCAGCGGATCCCAGCGCAGCCGGTTCGGATCGGGCACCGTCTGCGTGAACGGTGCCGAGCGGATGGCGCCGTTGTCGGTGCGGGTGAACTCCGGGTGCGCCGCCGAGGGCCGGATGCGGTACAGCCACGAACGCCGGTTGTGCGACCGGGGTTCGGTGAACGCCGTGCCGCTCAGCTGCTCCGCGTACAGCCCGAGCGGTGCGCGCTGGGGCGAGTTGCGGCCCTCCGGCAGTGCGCCCGGGACCGCCTCCGAGCTGTGCTCGTTGCCGAAACCGGAGAGATAGGACAGCCCCTCCGCGATCTTGCGCGCGTCCCCGTTCATCACCGCTCCCTCGTCGCTGATTCCTATGCATCACCGTAGGATTCGGGAGTCGGGTGCGCAAGAGGGAGCGGAGCACGGCACTACCGTGAGGTCGAGGGCAAGGGTGCGCCCCAGGTGGCGGTCGAGGTCCAGCCGGACCCCGGCGACACCGGGGACGTGCGACTGACGGTCCGCCACTTCCGCTTCTCGCCGCCGGGTGCGCGTCCCATGGCCGAGGCAGGCCGCGGCGTCGCACGGCTCTACCTGGACGGCCGCTCCCTCACCCGGCTGCGCACGGTCGACCACCACCTGCCCGGACATCACGGCGTCGGCGACCGAGGCGAGGCGGCCTCCCACGGTGAGAGGTGACGCGTGGCAGCCCGATGAGTGCAGGGGCCATCGGCTTCCGTACAGACGGGCAAGGTTCACCGGCCCCCGGCGGAGAGGCATTATGAAGCCCGTGCCCCACGCGACATCGCTGCGCCGCGCGCCCGTCCAGCGCCGTAGCGCGGAACGACTGACCAGGATCCTCGACGCCTGCGCCGACCTCCTCGACGAGGTCGGCTACGACGCCCTGAGCACCCGGGCCGTGGCCCTGCGCGCGGGCGTGCCCATCGGCTCCGTGTACCGCTTCTTCGGCAACAAGCGGGCGATGGCCGACGCCCTGGCCGAACGCAACCTGGAGCGCTACACCGAGCGCGTCACCCGTCGGCTGGCCCGGGCGGAGGGTGAGGGCGGCTGGCGCGCGGCCGTGGACGCGGTGCTCGACGAGTACCTGGACATGAAGCGCACCGCGCCCGGCTTCTCCCTCGTCGACTTCGGCAACCAGATCCCGGTCGGCGCCCGCCACGCCGAACCCAACCACCGGGTTGCGGAGCGTCTGACGGACCTCCTCTCGGCGTACCTCGACCACGAACCGGACGAAGACCTGCGCCGTACGTTCCTGGTCGCGGTGGAAACGGCCGACACCCTGGTCCATCTGGCCTTCCGGGTGGACCCGCAGGGCGACGAGAAGATCATCGAGGAGACACGGGTGCTGCTGCGGGCTTACCTGGTGCGGGTGCTGGACTAGATGTACCAGCGCTTCTGACCGATCTCCGTGTGACAGCGCGGAGATCCAGAGCGGCTCCTGGGCGGGCGCCGGGGGTGGTTTCGGGGGAAGTGTCCGAACTGCTCCTCGACTCCTCGCTGATTTGCGACCTGTGCCCCGTTGGCCCTCCCCACCCTTCATACCGGTCGGTATGCTCGGCTCCGTTCGTGCGTCACCGCTGCCGCCACCCCTCCGGGAGGACTCGTGTCCCGCACCGCTCTGCGTATCTGCCCCCTGTGCGAGGCCACCTGCGGGCTCACGCTCACCATCGAGGGCACCCGTGTCACCGGTGCCCGCGGCGATCGTGACGACGTGTTCAGCAAGGGGTTCGTCTGCCCGAAGGGCGCCTCCTTCGGGGCCGCCGACTCCGATCCCGACCGGCTGCGCGTGCCCCTCGTGCGCCAGGACGGGGAGCTGCGCGAGGCCACCTGGGAGGAGGCGTTCGACGCGGTCGCCGCGGGGCTGCGGCCGGTCGTCGAGCGCTACGGGCCGCATGCCGTCGGCCTCGTCCTCGGCAACCCGACCGTGCACACGATGGCCGGTGGCCTCTATCCAGCCGTTCTGCTCGCCGGCCTGCGCACCCACAGCCTGTTCACGGCCTCGACGCTGGACCAGATGCCCAAGCACGTCTCCAGCGGGCTGATGTTCGGGGACGCGGGCGCCATCCCCGTGCCCGACCTCGACCACACGGACCATCTGCTGCTGATCGGCGCCAACCCCCTCGAATCCAACGGCAGTCTGTGCACGGCCCCCGACTTCCCGGGCAAGCTCAAGGCCCTCAAGGCCCGCGGCGGCACCCTCACCGTGATCGACCCGCGACGCACCCGGACCGCCCGGCTCGCCGACCGGCATGTCGCCGTCCGCCCCGGCACCGACGCCCTGCTGCTCGCGGCCATGGCGCACGTCCTGTTCGAGGAGGACCTCGTCGACCTCGGGGACCTCGCACCGCACGTGCGGGACATCGACGAACTGGCCGCATCGCTGCGGGACTTCACTCCCGAAGCCGCGGCCGGGGCATGCGACGTCGAGGCGGACACCATCCGCGCCCTCGCCCGCGAGCTGGCGGCCGCGCCCACCGCCGCCGTCTACGGCCGCATCGGCAGCTGCACCGTGCCGCACGGCACCCTGGCCAGCTGGCTCGTCGACGTGCTCAACGTCCTCACCGGCAACCTCGACCGGCCCGGCGGCGCCCTCTTCCCGCTGTCGGCCACGGACAGGACGCCCAGGCCCGCCGGGCCCGGCCGCGGCTTCGCGCTCGGACGCTGGCACTCGAGGGTGCGCCGGCACCCCGAGGCCAAGGGCGAGCTGCCGATCGCCGCGCTCGCCGAGGAGATCGACACCGCCACGGACGAGGGCAGCCCGGTCCGCGCCGTCATCGTCGTCGCGGCCAACCCCGTGCTCTCGGCCCCGGACGGCGACCGCCTCGACAAGGCGCTCGGTTCGCTCGACTTCATGGTCAGCGTCGACCCGTATCTGAACGAGACCTCGCGCCACGCGCACGTCGTCCTGCCGCCGCCCCCGCCCTCCCAGGCGCCGCACTTCGACTTCGCCTTCAACACCCTCGCCGTGCGCAACCAGGTCCGCTACAGCCGCGCCGCCGTCCCTCTGGAGCCGGGGCGCATGGCCGAGACCGAGATCCTCGCGCGGCTGGTCCTCGCCGCGACCGGCATGCACGGCGCCGACCCGGCCGCGGTCGACGACCTGGTCATCGACCAGACCCTGGGCAAGGCGGTCACCGAGGCCCACTCACCCGTCCACGGCCGAGATCCGCGCGAGGTGGCCGCGCAGCTCACCGGCGAGAGCGGTCCCGAGCGGCGGCTGGACATGATGCTGCGCCTGGGCCCGTACGGCGACGGGTTCGGCGCACGGCCCGATGGGCTCACCCTGGAGAAGCTTCTCGCCCACCCGCACGGCATCGACCTCGGTCCGCTCCGCCCCCGCCTGCCACAGCCGCTGAGGACCCGCAGCGGGAAGGTCGAACTGCTGCCGGGACCGATCGCGGACGATCTGCCACGGCTGAAGCGGGCGTTGAGCGAGCGTGCGGTTGGGCTCGTGCTCGTCGGGCGGCGCCATCTGCGGTCCAACAACAGCTGGCTGCACAACGTGCCCGCCCTGACCGGCGGTTCCAACCGCTGCACCCTGCACATCCACCCCGACGACGCCGAGCGGCTCGGACTCCGTGACGGAGCGCCGGTACGGGTCAAGGGCGCCGGGGGAGCGGTGACCGCGCCCGTCGAGGTCACCGACGGAATCCGGCGCGGGGTCGTCAGCCTTCCGCACGGCTGGGGCCACGACCGGCCGGGCACCAGGATGAGCCATGCCGCCCTGGACCCCGGCGTCAACGTCAACCAACTCCTGGACGGCAGTCTGCTCGACCCGTTGTCGGGCAACGCGGTGCTCAACGGCATACCCGTTGACCTCACACCACTCGACACGCCGAGCTGACGGGGGAGGCCCCTGGCGCGGCAAAACTAACATCGCTAGTTTGGTGCCGATCGCCAGTGTGGGCGTGGACGACGTCGCCCGGCCCGGGAGGATGACGATGAAGGCACATGACGGCATGTACATCGAGGGTGTCTGGCGCCCCGCAGCCGGGGCGGACACCATCGAGGTCGTGAATCCGGTCGACGAGCAGGTCATCGGCCGGGTCCCGGCGGGTACCGCCCAGGACGTCGACGCCGCCGTACGCGCCGCCCGTGCCGCCCTTGCGGCCTGGGCCGCCACCGCGCCCGCCGAGCGGGCCGCCCGGCTGACCGCCCTGAGGGACGTGCTCGTGGCCCGCAAGGACGAGATCGCCGAGACGGTCACCGCCGAGCTGGGCGCACCGCTTCCGTTCTCCCAGGCCGTCCACGTGGGCCTGCCGATCCTGGTCGCGGGCTCGTACGCCGAACTGGCCGCGACGCACGCCTTCGAGGAGAGGGTCGGCAACTCCACCGTCTACCAGGAGCCGATCGGGGTCGTGGGCGCGATCACTCCCTGGAACTACCCACTCCACCAGATCGTCGCCAAGGTCGCCCCGGCACTGGCGGCGGGCTGCACGGTCGTCCTCAAGCCCGCCGAGGACACCCCGCTGACCGCCCAGCTCTTCGCGGAGGCGGTCCACGAAGCGGGCGTACCGGCCGGGGTGTTCAACCTCGTCACCGGTCTCGGCCCGGTCGCGGGCCAAGCGCTCGCCGGGCACGAGGGCGTCGACCTGGTCTCCTTCACCGGCTCCACGGCGGTGGGCAGGCAGATCGGCGCGACGGCCGGAGCGGCCGTCAAGAAGGTCGCCCTGGAGCTGGGCGGCAAGTCCGCGAACGTCATCCTGCCCAGCGCGGACCTCGCCAAGGCGGTGAACGTCGGCGTCGCGAACGTGATGTCCAACTCCGGCCAGACGTGCAGCGCGTGGACACGGATGCTGGTGCACCGGGAGCGCTACGAGGAGGCGGTGCGACTCGCCGCCGGTGCCGCGGCGAAGTACGGCGACCGCATCGGCCCGGTGGTGAACGCCAAGCAGCTGGCCCGGGTGCGTGCTTACATCGACAAGGGCATGGCGGAAGGCGCGCGCCTGGTCGCGGGCGGCCCGGACTCCCCGCACGAGCGGGGCTACTTCGTGCGTCCCACCGTCTTCGCCGACGTGACTCCCGAGATGACGATCGCCCAGGAGGAGATCTTCGGCCCGGTGCTGTCGATCCTTCCCTACGAGGACGAGGAGGACGCCCTGCGGATCGCGAACGGCACGGTGTACGGCCTCGCCGGCGCCGTCTGGGCGGGTGACGACGCCGAGGCGGTCTCGTTCGCGCGCAGGCTGGAGACCGGGCAGGTGGACATCAACGGAGGACGCTTCAACCCCCTTGCCCCGTTCGGCGGTTACAAGCAGTCGGGGGTGGGCCGTGAGCTGGGTGCGCACGGGCTCGTCGAGTACCTGCAGACCAAGTCCCTCCAGTTCCAGGAGCGTTGAGCGAGATGGTCCGTGCCGCTGTCCTGCCCGCCGTCGGTGCCCCGCTGCAGGTCACCGAGATCGAGCTTCCCGAGCCCGGACCCGGCCAGGTCCGGGTCCGGCTGGCCGCCGCCGGGGTCTGCCACTCCGATCTGTCGCTGTCCAACGGCACCATGCGGGTGCCGGTGCCCGCGGTCCTCGGCCACGAGGGCGCGGGAACGGTGGTGTCCGTCGGCGAGGGCGTCACCCATCTCGCGCCCGGCACCGGTGTCGTCCTCAACTGGGCCCCCTCCTGCGGGAGTTGTCATGCCTGCGGGCTGGGGGAAGTGTGGCTGTGCGCCAATGCGCTGACCGGCGCCGGAGAGGTCCATGCCCGCCGCGGGGACGACGGCACGGAGCTGCACCCCGGTCTGAACGTCGCCGCGTTCGCGCAGGAGACGGTGGTGGCGGCGTCCTGCGTGCTGCCAGTGCCCGACGGCGTGCCGCTGACCGACGCGGCTCTGCTGGGCTGTGCCGTGCTGACGGGATACGGGGCCGTGCACCACGCGGCGCGGGTGCGGCCGGGCGAGACGGTGGCTGTCTACGGGGTCGGCGGAGTGGGTCTGGCGACACTCCAGTCGGCACGGATCGCGGGCGCGGAGCGCATCATCGCGGTGGACGTGTCCCCCGAGAAGGAGGAACTCGCACGACGGGCCGGGGCGACGGACTTCGTGCTCGCCTCCGACACCACCCCCCGGGAGATCCGCGGCCTCACGGACAAGCAGGGCGTCGACGTGGCGGTGGAGTGCGTGGGCCGTGCGGTCACCATCCGCGCGGCCTGGGACTCCACTCGCCGCGGCGGCCGTACGACGGTCGTCGGCATCGGCGGCAAGGACCAGCAGGTCACGTTCAACGCCCTGGAGATCTTCCACTGGGGCCGTACGCTGTCGGGCTGCGTCTACGGCAACGCGAACCCGGCGCAGGACCTGCCGGTCCTGGCCGAGCACGTGCGGGCGGGCCGCCTGGACCTGGGCGCGCTGGTGACGGAACGCATCGCGCTGGAGGGGATCCCGGCGGCGTTCGAGAACATGCTGGCAGGCAAGGGAGGCCGGGCGCTGGTGGTGTTCTAGGACTCACCAGCCGGTGCCCGTTCGTCCTACGCCGTCCGCCCGAGCCGCTCGTACTGCCGCTCCAGCCCGTCCAGCAGTGCGGTCAGCCCGGTCTCGAAGGCCCGTTCGTCGATCTTCTCCTGCTGTTCGGCGAGGCGGTGGGCCTGGCCGAGGTGGGGGTAGTCGGCCGGGTCGTAGGCCGTCTCGTCGTCGACGAAGCCGCGCGCGAACGAGCCGAGCGCGGAGCCCATGACGAAGTAGCGCATCAGCGCGCCGATGGACGTCGCCTGGGCGGGCGGCCAGCCCGCGTCGACCATCGCGCCGTACACGGCGTCCGCGAGGCGCAGCGCGGCCGGGCGGCGGCCGGGGCCGCGGGCCAGGACCGGCACGATGTTCGGGTGGTCGCGCAGCGCGGCCCGGTAGGAGACCGCCCAGTCGTGCAGTGCCGTCCGCCAGTCCCGGCCGTCCTCGAACATCGACAGGTCGACCTGCGCGCTGACCGAGTCCGCCACCGCCTCGAGGATCTGGTCCTTCGTACGGAAGTGGTTGTAGAGGGACGGGCCGCTGACCCCGAGTTCGGCGGCGAGCCGACGGGTGGAGACGGCAGCGAGACCCTCCGTGTCCACCAGCGCCCGCGCGGTGTCGACGATACGGGCGGTGCTGAGGAGGGGCTTGCGCGGTCGGGCCATGGCGCACATAGTAGGGCTGCGCTGTTAAACTAGCAGTGCTAATTTAAATGTGCGGCTTTCAAAGACCTTCCCTGGGGTGACGCGTCGTGAATCTGGAGCTCAGTGACGAGCAGGGCGCGGTCCGGCAGCTGGCCGAGGACTTCGTGGCCCGTGAGATCGCCCCGAACGCCGTCGAGTGGGACCGGGCCGAGGAGGTCGACCGGTCGATCGTCAGGAAGCTGGGCGAGGTCGGGTTCCTCGGGCTCACCATCGACGAGGAGTTCGGCGGTTCGGGCGGCGACCATCTCGCGTACTGCCTGGTGACCGAGGAGCTGGGCCGGGGTGACTCGTCCGTGCGCGGGATCGTGTCCGTCTCGCTCGGCCTCGTCGCCAAGAGCGTCGCCGCCTGGGGGAGCGAGGAGCAGAAGCGGCGGTGGTTGCCCGGGCTCACCTCGGGTGAGCTGGTCGGGTGCTTCGGGCTCACCGAGCCGGGCACCGGCTCGGACGCCGGCAACCTCGCCACGAAGGCCGTCCGTGACGGTGACGACTTCGTGATCAACGGCACCAAGATGTTCATCACCAACGGCACCTGGGCCGACGTCGTCCTCCTGTTCGCCCGCTCCACGGACGCCCCCGGCCACCAGGGCGTCTCCGCCTTCCTGGTACCGGCCGACACGCCCGGACTGAGCCGCCGTCCCGTCCACGGCAAGCTCGGCCTGCGCGGCCAGGCGACCGCCGAGCTGGTCCTGGAGGACGTCCGCGTGCCCGCCTCCGCGATGCTGGCGCCCGAGGGCAAGGGCTTCTCCGTCGCGATGTCCGCTCTCGCGAAGGGGCGCATGTCGGTCGCGGCGGGCTGCGTCGGCATAGCCAGGGCCGCCCTGGACGCGGCCGTGCGGTACGCGGGTGAGCGGGAGCAGTTCGGGAAGACCATCGCCCACCACCAGCTCGTCCAGGAACTCATCAGCGACATCGCCGTCGACGTGGACGCGGCGCGGCTGCTGACCTGGCGGGTCGCGGATCTGGTCGACCGCGGTCTGCCCTTCGCCGTCGAGTCCTCCAAGGCCAAGCTCTTCGCCTCCGAGGCGGCCGTGCGCGCCGCGAACAACGCCCTGCAGGTCTTCGGCGGCTACGGCTACATCGACGAGTACCCGGCGGGCAAACTCCTGCGCGACGCCCGGGTCATGACCCTCTACGAGGGCACGAGCCAGATCCAGAAGCTGCTCATCGGCCGCGCCCTGACCGGGGTTTCGGCGTTCTGAGTACGCCCGTGAGCACGCGCGCGGATGCGGCGGCGGCCTTTCGCGGCCGACCCGGCCCGTATGAGTGAGACTCGGGCCGGACGGCAGAGCACGGCCGGGAGCCGGGAGCCGGGAGCCGCGAGCGCGTGCGCTAAGCGCCCGCTCACCTTCGGGGGTATGGTGTTCGTCCTGCCAGTGGAAGGGGCGAGCGATGAGTACGGCGGAGGAGACGGCCGGCGGCGAGATGCAGCCGTGGGGCGAGGTCACCCCTGACGCGGCCCGGCGGCTGCTGGTCGCCGCCGTCGAGGCCTTCGCCGAGCGTGGCTACCACGCCACGACGACACGCGACATCGCCGGCCGCGCCGGCATGAGCCCGGCCGCGCTCTACATCCACTACAAGACCAAGGAGGAGCTGCTCCACCGCATCAGCAGGATCGGGCACGAGAAGGCGCTGCAGATCCTGCGCACCGCGGCGCGGGGCGAGGGCACGGCCGCCGAGCGGCTCGCCGACGCCGTGCGCTCCTTCGTCCGCTGGCACGCGGCGCAGCACACGGTCGCCCGGGTCGTGCAGTACGAACTGGACGCGCTCGGACCCGACTCGCGCGCGGAGATCGTCGCCCTGCGCCGTCAGGTCGACGCCGAGACGCGCGGGATCATCGAGGACGGCGTGGCGGCGGGCGAGTTCGACGTTCCCGACGTGCGTGGCACCACCCTCGCCGTGCTCTCGCTCTGCATCGACGTGGCCCGCTGGTTCAAGGTGGACGGCCCCCGCACCCCCGACGAGGTCGGCGCGCTCTACGCCGACCTCGTGCTGCGGATGGTGGGCGCGGGGAAGCAGCCGCGCCGGGGCCGCTCAGAAGTGGGGGAGTAGCCGCGCCGGGCCGCCCAGAGGTGGGGGAGTAGCCGCGCCGGGCGGCTCAGAGGTAGTAGCGCGACACCGACTCGGCCACGCACACCGGCTTGTCGCCGCCCTCGCGCTCCACGACGAAGGCGACGGTCACCTGCACCCCGCCCTGCACGTCCTCGACGCCGCTGATCGTCGCGGTCGCGCGCAGCCGGGAGCCGACCGGGACCGGGGCGGGGAAGCGCACCTTGTTCGTCCCGTAGTTGACGCCCATCTTCACGCCCTCGACCCTGATCAGCTGCGGTCCGAACAGCGGAAGCAGCGACAGCGTGAGGTAGCCGTGCGCGATGGTCGTGCCGAAGGGTCCGGCGGCGGCCTTCTCCGGGTCCACATGGATCCACTGGTGATCGCCCGTGGCGTCCGCGAACAGGTCGATCCGCTTCTGGTCGATCTCCACCCAGTCGCTGTACCCCAGCTGCTCGCCCACCGCCGCCTTCAGCTCGTCGGCGGACGTGAAGGTCCTCGGCTCTGCCATGTTCCCGGCCTCTCGCGTCACGAAGTCACCAACCCTAAGCAACTGCTTAGCATGGTCGGGTCGGGGAGCCATGTCAACGGACCGGGCGTGCGGCGTCGTGGGTAGGCTCCGAGGGGTGCCCCAGATTCCCGAGAAGATCCACGAGCTGACCGTCGGCCAGTTGTCCGCCCGCAGCGGCGCCGCGGTCTCCGCCCTGCACTTCTACGAGTCCAAGGGCCTGATCAGCAGCCGCCGCACATCGGGCAACCAGCGCCGCTACCAGCGTGACGCGCTGCGCCGGGTCGCCTTCGTGCGCGCCGCGCAGCGCGTCGGCATCCCGCTGGCCACCATCCGTGAAGCCCTCGCCGAACTCCCCGAGGAGCGCACCCCGACCCGGGAGGACTGGGCCCGGCTCTCCGAGGCGTGGCGCTCCGAACTCGACGAGCGCATCAGGCAGCTGAGCCGTCTGCGCGACCACCTCACGGACTGCATCGGCTGCGGCTGCCTCTCCCTGAAGACCTGCGTCCTGTCCAACCCGGACGACGTCGTCGGGGAGCGGCAGGCGGGCTCGCGGCTGATGGTGGAGCGGGGCGGGGACCGCCGGAAGCGGACCCGGACGCCCGAGGGGCCCGAGAACCGCTGTTGAGCAGGCCGCACCTGGCGGGCGCGGGCGCGCGGCGCCGGCGCCCGCCCAACCGCGCCCCCGGGCCCCTCTCATCCCCGGCTCACTCGTACTCCGTGCCGCCCTTGCGCGTCAGATAGGCCGGGCTCACCGCCTTGGCGATCGCCCTGCCCCCGGTCACCGGGCTGTAGCGCTCGGCGACCGGCCGGATCACCACACCCTCGCGCAGATGCAGCTCACGCCCGGACACGGTCTCCCGTCCCGAGGCGACCTCCAGCACGCGCCCGATGTCGAAGGGCCCCTCGTACAGCCGTGGCACCAGCGGCAGTTCCCCGGCGAGCGCCTCCGCGGCGTCCAGCCAGCGCACCGCCCCGTCGATCTCCGCGGACACGTCGAAGACGGCGTACCCCAGGGTGTCGCGCCGGCCGTCGGCGCCGTACGTCAGATCCTGGACGCCCGCGCCGTACACCTCGGCGAAGATGCCCACCCGGCGCGCGCCGAGCCGCTCGGCGAGCCGGGCCGCTGCCTCGGGAGCGCCGTGGCCGCGTACCGCCCGCCAGTAGAGGTTGCGTGGATCCTCCTCGAGCGCCAGGGACCTGGCCCCGAAGCCCTTCGAGGAGACGAGCACGCGGTCCTCGTCCGCCACGTAGGTCAGCAGGCACGCCGAGCCGTGCAGCTTCTCCGTCAGGACGACGGGCTCGCCCGGCTCGAAGACGTCCGGGTAGCGCTGGATGTTCTCGATGTCGACCCACGGCAGCAGCTCCGGCGCGGACTCCACCTCGCCGCTCATGGTGGGTGGGATCGGCGGCACCCACTTGGTGATGCCGAGTACCTCCGCGAAGTCGGTCCCGTCCGCCGCGGCCTGCGCGAGGTCGACGCCCGCCAGCACCCTGGGGCGGCACACGATGCCCTGCGACAGCTCGCCCCGCAGCCGCACCGCCTTGACCCGGTCGGACCTGCCGCCCGCCAGCCGACCGGTCAGCCCCAGCTCCTCGATCAGCCCGGTCGGCAGTACGGACTGCTCGGGGATGTAGACGGCGGTGTCACCGGAGCGGTACTGGCCCTTGGCGACGACGGCTCGATACAGGCCCACCTGGGCCAGTTCGAGCGCGTCGGCGTTCGGATGCTCGTGGACGGTCAGCACTTCGGCGGTGACGCGCAGCGTCGACATCGGGACTCCTCGGGTTCCTCAGCTGTGTTTCATCGCCCCCAACTGTCCTTGGGGCAAAGGGCTGGAGCCACCGGATTTGCGACTGGTAGCGTCGCTGCCTCCGACCGGCGGCCGGGCCGAAGTCCGCGCGCTCCCTCACGAGCCGTGCTGGAACCGTCTGTACTGAGCCAGTCCCTCGGTCACCAACTGGGCGTTCGAAACCGCCCAGTGGCCGTCGGGAAGGACCAGGGTGTCCCCCAGGCCGACGCGGGTCGCGAGACCGAGGCGTCCGGCCAGGCGCAGCACCGGCCAGGCGCCGCCCTCCTCGCCGTGCAGGAGTACCGGGCGGCCGGGGTGGCCGTGCGGGCGGCCGAGGGCGCACAGCAGGGCGTGCGCGGTCTGTTCGGCCGTGTGCGCGGCGGGGTCCGTCACCTCCGCGAGCAGCCGCAGCACCGTGCCCCGCAGCGGGGACACCGCGAACCGTGCGGCGCCGTCCGTGCCGGAACGGATGCCCGCCTCCACCCCGATCCCGCGGTCCAGCAGCGCCGCCGCGACCTCCTCCGCGCCCGGCTCGTGCCAGTCGACCGAGGCGTGGTCGGGCAGCACGGTCCATGAGCGGATGCGTGACACGCGGGCCGCCGGGTCCGGCTCCGCCCGGGCAGCCGTGGTCACACCGACGGGGACGCTGACGCGCGCCCGTATCTCCCGCAGCACCGCCGCGACCGCCCGTGCGGACAACGTGTCCTGTCCGCACGGTGTCTTGGGATGGACATGTACCTCCGTCGCGCCCGCCGCCACGGCGGCCGCCGCCGATTGCGCCATCGCGCCCGGCGACATCGGCACCACCGCGCTGTCGGCCGGTGAACGGGCGCCGTTCAGACACACCTGGACCATGTCATCGATGGTGCCGGACTCCACCGACAGTTGGGGGTGCGGCATCCCCGGCGCACCCCCGTGCCCTCAGGCCGACACCAGCAGCCGTGCCCGCCTGGCCTCCCCCAAGGCCTCGGGCGTCAGTACGGGCCGCGGCACCACGATCCCGCAGTCCGTGCAGACCGGGCCCGACGAGGGCTCGTGAGCCAGGTCGTACTTCCAGATGAGGTGCTCACCGGCGCACACCGGGCACGTCGAGCCCGGCTCGCGCTCCAGCGCGGCGATGAGCCGGCGCAGCACCTCCGCCAACGGTCCACGAGGGTGGACACGAGGGTCGTCGCACCAGGCGACCCCGAATCCGCCCCAGGTCAGCCGGTGCCAGTCGTCCACACTGCCCGGCCTGCGCAGTCCGTCGTGCTTCTCCTTCTTGCGGCGCTGCGTGAACTCGGCCTCGTAGCCGAGCCAGACGGAGCGGGCCTCCTCCAGCTCCTCCAGTGCGGCCACGAGCCGCGCCGGATCGGGGGATCGGTCCTCGGGGCCGAACCCGGCCCGTGAGCACAGATGGTCCCAGGTCGCCCGATGCCCGTAGGGGGCGAACTTCTCAAGGCACTTGCGCAGCGAGTAGCGCCGCAGCGCCAGGTCGCACCTGGGGTCGCGCACCTGTCTCGCCAGACTCCGGAAACCGGCCATCGCCCTGCACCTCCGTCACACCTGCACCTGTACTTCGGTCACTTCGGCGTCGTCGTACGGACGTCGCCGAATAGACGTATCGACACGCGATTCGGCTCCATCTGTTTTCCGCTGACCTCCACAAGCCGCTGCCTAACGGTTGAAAACTGACGCATGTTCAATTTCAATCGCAGGGATACCGGCGGTAACGCCTGTCTGCCCCCATCCGTCGGGAGGAGCTGCCATGCCACGGCGCACCCCACGCAACGTCCTCGACAGACTGAGAACTCCCCGCAGATTTCCGAAGTTCCTCAAGGCGGCCGCGATATGCGCCCTCGTGGGGGGTCTTTTGTCGCCAATCCCCCAGGCCGCCGCTGCCGGTACCGCGTCCGCCGGCGACTACTGCGGCGGCCGGTGTTCGGACATCCTCCCGCCGGGCGAGAACGGCAACGCGACCCTCGTCGAGATCATCCTCAACCAGGCCTTCGGCACCCAGCCCGGCCACGCCGAGGACCAGCTCGGCCCCTACGCCAACCTGGCCACGGGCTACTCCGCCCTCACCGACGCGAAGATCAACACCTTCTTCGACGACGCGTCGTTCGGGGTCCCTTCCGATCAAGTCGCTTCCACCGAGAAGCCCGCGGGCCGCGGCGACGTGGCGATCGTCCGGGACAAGAAGACGGGCGTCCCGCACATCACCGGTACCACTCGATACGGCACCGAGTTCGGCGCCGGTTATGCCGCGGCCGAGGACCGGCTGTGGCTGATGGACGTCTTCCGGCACGTCGGACGCGGCCAGCTGACCTCCTTCGCGGGCGGCGCGCCCGCCAACCAGGGCCTGGAGCAGCAGTTCTGGCGCAACGCTCCCTACACCGAGGCCGATCTGCAGGCCCAGATCGACAACGCGGTGGCCGCCGCCGGTGACCGCGGCAAGCAGGCCCTCGCCGACGTGGGCGCCTATCTGAACGGCGTCAACGCCTACATCGACGCCTCCGACGGCGGCCGCTACTTCCCCGGCGAGTACGTCCTGACCGGCCACAAGGACTCCATCACCAACGCCGGCACCATCGACCACTTCAAGGTCACCGACCTGGTCGCGCTCGCCTCCGTCATCGGCGCGCTCTTCGGCTCGGGCGGTGGCGGCGAGGTCAACAACGCGATCTCCCTGCTGGCCGCCCAGTCCAAGTACGGCGTGGCGGAGGGCACCAGGGTCTGGGAGTCCTTCCGTGAGCGCAACGACCCCGAGGCCGTCCTCACCGTCCACAACGGCGAGAGCTTCCCGTACGCGTCGAGGCCCGACAGCCCGCAGGGCGAGGCGCTGCCCGACGCCGGTTCGGTGACCCAGGAGCCGCTCGTCTACGACCGCACCGGCAGCGCGACCACCTCCGGTGCCACCCGCGCGTCCACCACGGCGGCCACCACCGCACTGACCTCCGCCCGGCGCGGGATGTCCAACGCCCTCGTGGTGAGCGGCAAGTACACCGCGAGCGGCCACCCGATCGCCGTCTTCGGCCCGCAGACCGGCTACTTCGCACCCCAGCTGCTCATGCTCCAGGAGATCCAGGGACCGGGCATCAGCGCGCGCGGCGCCTCCTTCGCGGGGCTGAGCATGTATGTCGAACTGGGCCGTGGCCAGGACTACTCGTGGAGTGCCACGACCTCCGGCCAGGACATCATCGACACCTACGCGGTCGAACTGTGCCAGGACGACTACCACTACCTGTACCACGGCACCTGCACGGCCATGGACAAGGTCGAGCAGAAGAACTCCTGGTCACCGACGACCGCCGACTCCACCGCGGCCGGCTCCTACACGATGCGGGCCTGGCGCACCAGGTACGGGCCCGTGGAGTACCGCGCCACCGTCGGCGGCAAGAAGGTCGCCTACACCACCCTGCGCTCGTCCTTCCTCCACGAGGCCGACTCGATCATCGGCTTCCAGATGCTGAACGACCCCGACTACGTCAAGGGCCCGCAGGACTTCCAGAGCGCCGCGCAGCACATCAACTACACGTTCAACTGGTTCTACGCCGACTCCCAGCACACCGCGTACTACAACAGCGGCGACAACCCGGTGCGCTCGAGCGGCGTCGACGCCGACTTCCCGGTCTGGGCGCAGCCGGCCTACGAGTGGAGGAACTGGAACCCGGCGACGAACACGGCCGACTACACGCCGGCGTCCGAGCACCCCAACTCCATCGACCAGGACTACTACGTCTCCTGGAACAACAAGCAGGCCAAGGACTACACGACCGCGCCCTGGGGCGACGGGTCGGTCCACCGCGGCAATCTGCTGGAGGACCGGGTGAGGAAGCTGGTGGCCGCCGGTGGGGTGACCAGGTCCTCGCTGGTGAAGGCGATGGCGGACGCGGCGCTGGCCGACCTGCGCGCGGAGGACGTGCTGCCGAGGCTTCTGAAGGTCGTCAACAGCTCGACGGTGACCGACTCGACGGCCGCGGCGGCGGTGAGCAAGCTGTCCGCCTGGGTGTCGGCGGGCGCTAGGCGCACGGAGACCTCGGCGGGCTCGAAGACCTACGCCGACGCCGAGGCGATCCGCATCCTGGACGCCTGGTGGCCGCTGCTGGTGAAGGCCGAGTTCGAGCCCGGTCTGGGCAGCGACCTCTACACGGCCATCGGTGGCAACCTGCCGGTCGACGAGTCCCCGTCGGCCGCGCACGGCCCGACCGGCGCGCACGCCGGAAGCTCCTTCCAGTACGGCTGGTGGAGCTATGTCGACAAGGACATCCGGGCGGTGCTCGGGGAGACGGCGCAGGGTCAGCTCGCGCGGCAGTACTGCGGCGGCGGCAGCCTCGGCTCGTGCCGCGACGTCCTGATCGGCACCCTCAAGCAGGCGGCCGGTATGACGGCGTCCCAGGTCTATCCGGGCGACGACCAGTGCTCGGCCGGTGACCAGTGGTGCGCCGACTCGATCGTCCAGCGCACCCTGGGCGGTATCAAGCACGGCAGGATCAGCTGGCAGAACCGGCCGACGTTCCAGCAGGTCGTGGAGTACACGTCGCACCGGTGAAACGTACGAACGGCGGCGGGTCAGCCCACCCGGCCCGCCGCCAGCACCACCTGGGCCAGCTCCGGATGCAGGATGTCGCTGTGCGCGCCCGAGGGCGGGTCGCCGTGGCAGACCACCGCGGCGGCGTCGATGTTGACGCAGCCGGACGTGGGCAAGGGGGAGACCAAGGCCTGTTGCAGGGACAGCGCGGTCGTGCCCGGCACCGCCTGCACCCCGTCGTGCCCCATGGCGCCCCACCGGACGCCCAGCAGCCCGCCGATGTCGAGGCCGGCGAACGAACGGTCGTCGTCGGCCATCCGCGAGGCCAGCGGGTACATCGTGCCCAGGGCGCTGTCGAAGCGGGAGTAGCAGCAGACGAGGGGACCGTCGACGCGGTTCTGCTGCCCCTGCAGAACACCGCCGGTGTGGTCGTCGTCGGGCACCCGGGCGGCGAACGCGTAGTGGGAGAAGGCCCCTTGGAGCAGGGTCACGGACTTCACCGTGCGCACTCCGGCGGGCAGCCCCCGCAGCGCGAACGACACCAGCCGCCCGCCGAAGCTGTGCCCCACCAGATGTACCCGCACGTCCGTCGCCGCGTTCGCGAGCCGTCCGATGGCCGGGCCGAGCCCGCGCTCACCGACCGTGCCGGCGCGCTGTTTCATCGCGTAGTACGTCGCCTGCCGCAGCAGCTCGCGGGCCCCGTCCCATGGGTTGGGCAGCGTGAACGACTCCTGGCCGCCCGGCGATTCCAGCCCGGCCAGCGCTTGCGCGAGGACTTGGCAAACCTCTGCGGCGGACCCGGTGAACATCGCGGGCTCGCTCTGGGGCACCCCCTCCGTCACCGTGTCCGCCGTGAACCGCGCCGGCCCTCCCGTCGGCACCACCTCGACGAGCCCCCGCACCAGCCGCCCGAACTCCTCCAACTCGGTCTGGCCGCCAGTGTGTCGATCCAGCATCAGGGCGATCCGGTCGATGACCGCCGCCCGGCCCGGAAAGGTCTTCAGCAGTGCCTGCCGGGTGTCCTTGTCGAGCGCCTGCCGCGGCGGCAGCTCGGCGACGACGGCACGCGGGAAGTCGGGGATCGGCTCGTCCGAGAACAGCATCGACGGCCAGATCACGCCGACGTAGCCGATCCTGGCCGCGGGTGCGAGCTGCGGAAACGGTGCGAAGAAGTGGCCGTAGAGACTGGTCGCTCCCGACCGGTCGTTGTTCCAGCCGTGTGCGAAGACGATCAGGTCACGGACGTCGTGCCGCGTGACCTCGGCGATCAGCCGGTCCCGCTCGGCGGCGTCCACGTCCCCGTCCGCGTCGAAGGTCAGCTCCCAGTAGGGACTCACGCTCATTGCCGATACCGCCATGACAGGCCCCCTTCGCCCCGAGGTCGAGTGCGCTGTGGGGCGCATCGTCCTGCCGGTGGGGGAGGTTGGCCATATGTCATGCCGCATCCGTACACGAGACCGGCGGAGTCCGTGACCGGGTCCATACCGAGGCAGCCTTCCCTCGCTACATACCGACTGGTTAGTCTGACGCTCGCAGCAGAGCCGACTGCAGCAGAGCCGATTCGCGTCGCGTCGAAGGAGACCGATGGTGGAAGCCGTGCAGGATGCGGGAGTGGTCGTCACCGGAGCGGGGGGCGGCATCGGAGCCGCGCTGGCCCGCCGCTTCGCCGCCGAGGGGGCCCGGGTCGTCGTCAACGACCTGGACGCCGGCCGGGCGCGGGCCGTGGCCGACGAGATCGGCGGCATCGCGGTCCCGGGCGACGCCTCCGCGATCGTGACCGAGGCGCGGGAGGCCCTCGGCGGCACGGTGGACGTCTACTGCGCCAACGCGGGCCTCGGCTCCGGCGGCACCGAGGCCGCCGACGAGGAGGTGTGGGCGCAGGCCTGGGACGTGAACGTCATGGCGCACGTACGGGCCGCCCGCGCGCTCCTGCCCGCCTGGCTGGAGCGCGGCCGGGGCCGGTTCGTCTCCACCGTCTCCGCCGCCGGACTGCTCACCATGATCGGCGCCGCCCCGTACAGCGTCACCAAGCACGGGGCCTACGCCTTCGCCGAGTGGCTCTCGCTGACGTACCGGCACCGCGGCCTCAAGGTCCACGCGATCTGTCCCCAGGGCGTGCGCACCGACATGCTGACCGCCTCCGGCAGCGCCGGTGATCTCGTGCTCGCACCCACCGCGATCGGGCCCGAGGACGTCGCCGACGCGCTCTTCAAGGGCATCGCGGAGGACCGGTTCCTGATCCTGCCGCACCCCGAGGCCGCCGCGTACTACCAGGCGCGCGCCACCGAGCCGGACCGCTGGCTGACCAATATGAACCACATCCAGCAGAAGTGGGAGGCGGTCCGGTGACCGCCTCCCGTTACGCCGCCAAGCCCTGGCTCGCCCTTCTCGACGACGCCCAGCGCGCCCCGATCAGCCCCGCCGAGTCCCTGGTGCACGCCCTGCGCGAGGCCCCCGCCGACCGCACCGCCCTCGCCTACTTCGACGGCCGGATCACCTACGCCGAACTGAACGAGCTGACCGACTCCGTCGCCGGGTACCTGGCCGCCCACGGCCTCCGGCGCGGCGACCGCGTCGCGATCCTGCTGCAGAACTCCCCGCACTTCGTGCTCGCCCTGCTCGGTGCCTGGAAGGCCGGCGCGACCGTCGTGCCCGTCAACCCGATGTACAAGTCGGGCGAGGTCACCCACATCCTCAAGGACGCGGACGTGACGGCCCTGGTCTGCTCCGACCGCGCCTGGGAGTCGTATCTGCGCCGGACGGCCGCCGGCTCGCCGGTCCGTATCGTGCTCACCGCCTGCGAACGGGACCTCCAGACCCGCGACGACACACGCGTACTGGCCTTCGAGCGGCTGCCGGTGGCCGCCGACGCCGACGATCTCGTGACCGTCGCCCGCCAGGGGGACAAGGCTCCCGAGGGCCGCGCCCCGAGCCCGTCCGACATCGCGCTGATCAGCTACACCTCGGGCACCAGCGGCACCCCCAAGGGGGCCACCAACACGCACGGCAACATCATGTACAACGCCGAGCGGCAGCGGACGGGCCTCGGCCTGCCCGAGGCGCCGGTCTACTTCGCGCTGGCGCCCCTGTTCCACATCACCGGGATGGTCTGCGAGCTCGGGGCCTGCCTCACCAGTGGGGGCACGCTCGTCCTGGCCTACCGCTTCGAGGCGGGCGTCGTCCTCGACGCGTTCGCCGAGCACCGGCCGCACTACACCGTGGGCCCGTCGACCGCCTTCATGGCGCTGGCCGCCCACCCGTCCGTCACACCCGACCACTTCGCCTCCTTCCGGATCATCTCCTCCGGCGGGGCCCCGCTGCCGCCCGCCCTGGTGGAGAGGTTCCGGTCCGGCTTCGGGCCGTACATCCGCAACGGGTACGGCCTCACCGAGTGCACCGCCCCCTGTGCCTCCGTGCCGCCCGGCCGGGAAGCCCCCGTGGACCCGGTCTCCGGGACGCTGGCCGTCGGCGTGCCGGGTCCCGACACGGTCGTGCGCATCGTCGACGACCAGGGCGCGGAGGTGCCGTTCGGCGAACAGGGCGAGATAGTCGTACGAGGTCCGCAGGTCGTCCCCGGCTACTGGCGGCGACCCGAGGCCACCGCGGAGACCTTCCCGGACGGCGAGCTGCGCACCGGCGACATCGGCTTCATGGACGAGCGGGGCTGGCTGTACGTCGTCGACCGCAAGAAGGACATGATCAACGCGTCCGGCTTCAAGGTGTGGCCGCGCGAGGTCGAGGACGTCCTGTACACCCACCCGGCGGTGCGCGAGGCGGCCGTGGTCGGGGTGCCGGACGGTTACCGCGGGGAGACCGTCAAGGCGTACATCAGCCTGCGGCCCGGCGCCGAGACGGACCCGGACGCGCTGGCCGCGTACTGCAAGGAGAGACTGGCCGCTTACAAATACCCCCGTCAGGTGGAGATCCTGCCCGACCTGCCGAAGACGGCGAGTGGGAAGATCCTCCGTCGGGAACTGCGATCCCGGTCGCAGCCGAGCCAGTAGACATCGAGGAAAGGCAGGTGGCGGCAGTGCCCAGAACGACGGACGGGGACGGTACGCCCGTCCCGCAGCGGCTGCTGGCCGCCGCCACCCGGCTCTTCGCCGATCAGGGGTACGACCGCACCTCCGTACAGGAGATCGTCGAGGCGGCCGGCGTCACCAAGGGCGCGCTGTACCACTACTTCGGGTCGAAGGACGATCTGCTGCACGAGGTGTACGCGCGTGTGCTGCGTGTGCAGCAGGAGCGCCTCGACGCCTTCGCGGACGCCGACGAGCCGGTCGAGAAGCGGCTGCGGGACGCGGCCGCGGACGTCGTCGTCACCACGATCGAGAACCTCGACGACGCGATGATCTTCTTCCGTTCCATGCACCATCTCAGCCCCGAGAAGAACAAGCAGGTACGGGCCGAACGACGGCGCTATCACGAGCGCTTCCGCGCCCTGATCGAGGAGGGCCAGAAGGCGGGCGTGTTCTCCTCCGCCACGCCCGCCGACCTGGTCGTCGACTACCACTTCGGCTCCGTGCACCATCTGTCGACGTGGTACCGCCCGGACGGGCCGCTCAGCCCCCAGCAGGTCGCCGACCACCTGGCGGACCTGCTGCTGCGCGCGCTGCGTCCGTAGCGGGTCGATGCACACGCGCAAGGGGCGGCCGCCGGTGCGGCCGCCCCTTGCCCAGGCTCAGAGGTACTTCTTCAGCTCCCGGCGCGCCAGCGACCGCTGGTGCACCTCGTCCGGACCGTCCGCGATCCTCAGCGTCCGGGCGCCCGCCCAGAGCTCGGCCAGCGGGAAGTCCTGGCTCACACCACCCGCGCCGTACAGCTGCACCGCCTTGTCGATGATGTCGACGACCGTTCGCGGAGTGGCGATCTTGATGGCCTGGATCTCGGTGTGGGCGCCCTTGTTGCCGACGGTGTCCATCATCCACGCGGTCTTCAGGACCAGCAGCCGCAGCTGCTCGACGGCCACGCGCGCGTCGGCGATCCAGTTGTGGACCACGCCCTGCTGGGCCAGCGGCTTGCCGAACGCCGCCCGGGTCACCGCCCGCCTGCACATCAGCTCGATCGCCCGCTCGGCCATGCCGATCAGACGCATGCAGTGGTGGATGCGCCCGGGGCCGAGACGGGCCTGGGCGATGGCGAAGCCGCCGCCCTCCTCGCCGATCAGGTTCGACAGCGGCACGCGCGCGTGGTCGAGGACCACCTCGGCATGACCGCCGTGATAGTGGTCCTCGTAGCCGTACACCTGCATCGCACGCCGGACGTGTACGCCGGGGGTGTCGCGCGGGACCAGCACCATGGACTGCTGACGGCGGATGTCGGACCCGTCCGGGTCCGTCTTGCCCATCACGATGAAGATCCTGCAGTCCGGGTTCATCGCCCCGGAGATGTACCACTTGCGGCCGGTGATGACGTACTCGTCGCCGTCCCGCTCGATGTGCGTGGTGATGTTGGTGGCGTCCGAGGAGGCCACCTCGGGCTCGGTCATCGCGAACGCCGAGCGGATCTCACCGGCGAGCAGGGGCTGGAGCCACTGCTTCTTCTGCCGCTCGTCGCCGAACTGCGCGAGCACCTCCATGTTGCCCGTGTCGGGCGCCGCACAGTTCAGCGCGGTGGGCGCCAGCTGCGGCGAGCGGCCGGTGATCTCGGCGAGCGGGGCGTACTGGAGGTTGGTGAGGCCCGCGCCATACTCGGAGTCCGGCAGGAAGAGGTTCCACAGGCCCTGCCGGCGGGCCTCGGCCTTCAGCTCCTCGACGATCGCGGGGGTGTCCCACGGCGAGGCGAGCTGCGCGCGCTGCTCGTGGGCGACGGCCTCCGCCGGGTAGACGTACTCGTCCATGAAGGTGAGCAGCTTGGCGCGCAGCTCCTCGGTGCGCGCGTCGAATGCGAAGTCCATGGCGGATCAGCCCTCCTGAAGGGTGGTCAGGCCGTGTTCGATGAAGACGGGCACCAGTTCGCCGATGCGGTCGAAGCCGGCACCGACCGTCTGGCCCAGCGTGTAGCGGTAGTGGATGCCCTCCAGGATCACGGCGAGCTTGAACCAGGCGAACGCCGTGTACCAGGGCACGGCCGTGACGTCACGCCCCGAGCGGGCGGCGTACCGGTGGATCAGCTCGGCCGGGTCCGGGTGCCCCGCGGCCGTGGCGGTGGTGGAGATGGGGGAGTCGGGCAGCCTGAGCGGCACGCTGTACATCACCAGCAGGCCCACGTCCGTGAGCGGGTCGCCGAGCGTGGACATCTCCCAGTCGAGGATGGCGGCGATCCGGTCGTCGTCGCCGAGCAGCACGTTGTCCAGGCGGTAGTCCCCGTGGATCACCGTGGGCGCGGGAGAGGCCGGCAGTTCGCGGCCGAGTGCCGCGTGCAGCTCGTCGATGCCGGGCAGCTCGCGGTTGCGGGACGCGTCCAACTGCTTGCCCCAGCGGCGCAGTTGACGGTCCAGGAAGCCCTCCGGGCGGCCGAAGTCCGCGAGCCCCACCTCGCCGGGGTCCACCGCGTGCAGCTCGACCAGCGTGTCCACCAGACCGAGGATCGCCTCCCTGGTGCGCTGCGGGCCGAGGGGGTCCAGCTGCTCGGCGGTGCGGTAGGGGGTGCCCTCGACGAAGTCCATCACGTAGAAGGGGGCGCCCAGCACCGAATCGTCCTCGCACAGCAGCACCGGACGCGGCACCGGAACGGCCGTCGGGTGGAGCGCACTGATCACCCGGTGCTCACGCTTCATGTCGTGCGCGGTGGCCAGGACGTGCCCGAGCGGGGGACGCCGTACGACCCACCGGTCGGTGCCGTCCGAGACGGCGTAGGTGAGGTTCGACCGCCCGCCCTCGATCAGCCGGCCGGTCAGGGGGCCGTTCACCAGTCCGGGCCGCTCGGTGTCGAGCAGGCCGCGCAGCCGGTCGAGATCGAGACCTGGCGGGTGGTCTGGGCTCATCGTTGCTCCTACGGGCATGGAAACAGGACCTGCCTCATGATGCCGACCGGTCGGTATGTCGTCCAGTGCGCGGAGCAAACGTGATCGGCGCCACCACGCCATCGTGGCGCCGATGTCCCGGGACGGCACGGCGGCGCGTCGCCGCCGTGCGCTGTGTTTCAGGCGTGGCTGACCATCATCTCGTCAGGCATGGCTGACCATCATCTCGCCGCCGTTCATCACGGCCATGTCCCGGAAGGGGGGAAGCGGATCGAGGGGCGCGCCCTCGGGCAGCCCGTCCAACTCGGCCTACACGCGGTGCAGATTGGCCACCAGCCGCTCGCTCTCGCGCAGCCGTGCTCGCCGCTGGTCGTCAGTGGTCGTCAGTGGTCGTCCCAGTGCCCCTCGTGCTCGGCGTGCCGATGCCCGTCGTGCAGATAGTCGACGTGGTCACCGTGCTGCACCCGGCGGTGGCCGCAGCCCTCGTCGTGGTGGTGGCCGTGCTCCTGGTGGGTGACGTGCTCACCGGGCTCGCACTCGTCCCAGTGGCCGCTGTGCTCGCGGTGCAGGTGCCCGTCGTGGGCGTAGTCGACGTGGTCCCCGTGGGGTACGGCGTCATGCCCGCAGGCCGGTCCGTGGCTGTGCTGGTGCGCGGTGTGTTCCTGGTGCGGCGTGCTCATGGCGCTCACCTTCGGGGGTGTCGTGCGATGACGGCTCAGGCTAACGGGATATATCGGTGCATTTCCGTTTCATTCAACCTGTGTACCATCCGGGTACCCCGAGTGCCTTCCGAGCGCCTTCAGCGCTTCAGCACCTTCAGAACAGCAGCGCCACCGCGCACACCGCAACCGCGGCCGTGCACAGGGCCGCGGCGGCGGCGTGGCGGGGTGCGAGGGGCGGCGGGCCGTCGGTGTCCCCGCCGGCCAGGGCGCGGATGCGCAGGTGGGCGAGGACCAGGAAGCCGAACCAGAGCAGGCCGCAGACGGCGACGACCGTGAAGCCCGCCGCCGTCCTCCCGTGCAGCGCCGCCTTCACCGCCAGCACGGAGGCGACGGTGCACGCAAGGGTCGTACGCCGCCATGCGAGCCGGGTGCGCTCCGGCTGGAGCCCCGGGTCGCGCGGCCGGTCCTGGTCGCTCATCCTTCCCAGCCGACGAGGACGACCGCGACCATGGCGATCGCCACCACCGCGACGGCGATGCCCAGCATCGCCGGGAAGCGGGACACGGGAAGGTCCTCGCCGCGCCGCATCGCCCGCTCGCAGCGGACCCAGTGGTTGACGGCCCGCAGCGAGCACAGCACCCCGGCGGCGAGCAGCGCGAGGGCGAGCCCGACACGCCAGGCCCAGCGCAGGTCCGGCAGGAACTGGTCCACGGCGAAGCCGCCGCCGATCAGCGCGAGCGCGGTGCGCAGCCATGCGAGAAAGGTGCGCTCGTTGGCCAGCGAGAAGCGGTAGTCGGGTGTACGGCCTTCCTGCCTGACTTCCTGGGGCGCGAACCACAGCCGGACGTTCCGTACGAATTCGCTCACGCCCAGGACCCTACCGGGCCGCTGTGCTCGGTTCGCCGCCGGGCGTCCGCGTGGGCCTCGGGGGCGGTCAGCCCGTGGACCGGCGGTAGGCCTTGAGCCGTTCGTACGCGGCGAGCCCGTCCGGGACCCACTCCCAGTCGGAAAGCCGGCGATCCACCTCGTCCTCCGTCAGGAAGTCGTGCCAGGCGACCTCCTCGGCCTGGGGACTGACGGGCAGGTCGCAGCGGACCTGGTAGACCGAGGACCACCAGGTCCGGGCGGCGCCGTCGTCGTACAGGAACTTGAACAGCGGCTCGGGGCGGGGCAGACCGCTGACGCCGAGTTCCTCCTCGGCCTCCCGCAGGGCGGCGTCGTCGTAGGTCTCGCCCGCGCCGACGACCCCGCCGACGAACATGTCGTACAGGGAGGGGAAGACCAGCTTGGTGTGGGTGCGGCGGTGCACGAAGACACGGCCCTCGGCGTCCCGCGCCTGGATGAACACGCACCGGTGGCGCAGCCCGCGCGCGTACGCCTCACCGCGCGGCGACTGGCCGACGACCCTGTCGTCCTCGTCCACGATGTCGAGAAGCTCATCAGCGGCACTCATGGAACCCATCCAAGCATTCCGGGTCCCCGGGCCCACCGCGCGGTCCCCGAAGCCCTACCGAAGTGGGCTGCGGCGGGGACCCGCGCTGGGCGGAGCTCCGGGGGCCCATGGCATCAGGCGACCGGTTGCGAGGTCGCGGCCCGGCGGTCGCTGACCCACCCCCGCCGCAGCGTCCCGAGCCCTCACCCAGGTTGCAGGTCCCGCTCGCGCTCGGGCTCCGACGATCCCCGCGGCATGGCCGGGTGCAGCCCGAGCAGCACGATGCCGAGGACGATCGCCGCCAGCCCCGCCGCCTCCCAGGCCAGCGCGCCCGTGTCGGTGCGAAGCCGGTCACCGAGGAAGCCCACCCCGCACAGGATTCCGGCCAGCGGCTGGGCCGCGGTCAGCGCGGGCAGGGACATCCGCAGCGGCGCAGTCTCGAAGGCGCTCTGCACCAGGATCAACCCGGTCACCCCGAGAGCCAGCACCCCGTACGGCTGCCAGCTGGTGAAGAACTCGGCCCAGCCCCCCTCCGTGAGCCGCTGCCCGCTCACCCGGGTCAGCGCGTCCTGCACGCCGTACAGCAGCCCCGCCGCAAGGCCCAGCAGCATCGGCCCGATGATCAGCCGTGACTTCTTCGCATACGTCGTCAGCAGCAGCGCGAGGCCGACCATCACACCGATGATCACCCAGTGCCGTACGGGATCCGTGATCGCGACGCCCCCTTGGGGCCTGCCCGCCACGATGAACGCCGTGACGCCACCGGCGAGCAGCGCCAGTCCGGCCCACCCCTGTCGGCCCAGGGACTGCTTGGTCTGGCGGCGGGACTCGGCCATCGCGAACAACAGGTTCGTGGCGACCAGCGGCTCCACCAGGGAGATCTCGCCGTGGGCCAGCGCGATGGCACTGAGGATCATGCCCGCCACCATCAGGCCGATACCGCCGAGCCAGCGAGGCATCTTCACCAGGTCCAGCAGCAGCCGGGGGGAGAGGAAGTCGCTCAGCGGTGCCTGCTGGGCGGCGTTCTGCTGCAGCACGAATCCGGTGCCCAGGCAGAAGGCCGCGCTGACGGCGAGAGCCAGAACCAGTACCGACACGCTGTACCTCAATGATTCAGCGGGGTCACGGGATGCGTATCACGCTGACTGTAACGCTCCCGTCTGTGACCCGCCCGCACTTGTCCGCTTCCCGGCAAGCCCCGGCCCGCAGCGGGCCACGTGAGTTCGCCGACGGCAACGAGTACCCGGAAACAGGCGGTTGACTCGGTCACTCTTCTGTCGAAGGATTCTGACCCGCCAGTAACAACATGGCGACGGGTAGTCGCGGCGAGAGGACGGGCGCATGGCCTACGACGCTGATGTCATCGTGATCGGGGCAGGCCTCGCCGGGCTCACGGCCACCGCGGAGCTGGTGGACGCCGGCCGCAAGGTGATCCTCCTCGACCAGGAGCCGGAGCAGTCGATGGGCGGCCAGGCGTTCTGGTCCTTCGGCGGCCTCTTCCTCGTCGACTCGCCCGAGCAGCGCCGGCTGCGGATCCGGGACAGCCATGCGCTCGCCCTCCAGGACTGGATGGGCACGGCCGCCTTCGACCGGCCCGAGGACCATTGGCCGCGCAAATGGGCGCAGGCGTACGTCGACTTCGCGGCCGGCGAGAAGCGGGCCTGGCTGCACGGGCAGGGCGTGCGCTTCTTCCCCGTGGTCGGCTGGGCCGAGCGCGGCGGCTACGACGCCACCGGGCACGGCAACTCCGTCCCGCGCTTCCACATCACCTGGGGCACCGGCCCCGGCGTCGTCGCACCCTTCGTGCGGCGGGTACGGGCCGGGGTCGCGCGGGGACTCGTCCAGCTGAGGTTCCGCCACCGGGTCACCGGCCTGACGCGCAGCGCGGGTTCCGTCGACACCGTCACCGGGGAGATCCTGGAGCCGTCGGACGTGTCGCGGGGCAGGGCCAGCAGCCGCGCGGTCACCGGCGCCTTCGAACTCGGGGCCCAGGCGGTGATCGTCACCACGGGCGGCATCGGCGGCAACCACGACCTGGTGCGCGCCCACTGGCCGCAGCGCCTCGGCACCGCGCCCGAGCGGATGGTCTCCGGCGTGCCCGCCCATGTCGACGGCAGGATGCTCGGTGTCGTCGAGGAGGCCGGCGCCCGGCTGATCAACCGCGACCGCATGTGGCACTACACCGAGGGCCTCCACAACTGGAACCCCATCTGGGACAACCACGGCATCCGCATCCTGCCGGGCCCGTCCTCCCTCTGGCTCGACGCGCGCGGACGGCGACTGCCCGTTCCGCTCTTCCCCGGCTTCGACACCCTCGGCACGCTCGAACACATCATGCGGACCGGGTACGACTACACATGGTTCGTGCTCGATCAGAAGATCATCGGCAAGGAGTTCGCGCTCTCCGGCTCCGAGCAGAACCCCGACCTGACCGGCAAGTCGGTCAGGGACGTCATAGGACGGGCCCGCGCGGATGTGCCCGGGCCGGTCAGGGCGTTCATGGACCATGGCGTCGACTTCGTCGTGGAGAAGGACCTGGGTGCGCTGGTGCGTGGTATGAACGCGCTCACCAAGGAGCCGCTCATCGACGAGGCCGAGCTCCGGCGCGAGATCGTCGCGCGTGACCGGGAGGTCCTCAACCCCTTCACCAAGGACCTCCAGGTGACGGCGATCCGCGGGGCCCGCAGGTTCCTCGGCGACCGGCTGATCCGTACCGCCGCCCCGCACCGCATCCTCGACCCCAAGGCCGGCCCGCTGATCGCGGTGCGCCTCAACATCCTCACCCGCAAGACGCTGGGCGGCCTGGAGACCGATCTCTCCTCCCGGGTGCTGACCGAGGGCGGCGATCCGCTGGCGGGCGTGTACGCGGCCGGGGAGGCGGCGGGCTTCGGCGGTGGCGGCGTGCACGGCTACCGCTCCCTCGAAGGCACCTTCCTCGGCGGCTGTCTGTTCTCGGGACGCACGGCAGGGCGGGCGGCGGCCGAGGCGGTCGGATAGCGCACCGGTCGGACCGTCGCGGACCGTGGCGCACGGGCGATCCGGCGGGAGACCGGGGCGGCGGCCCGGACGGCCGCCGCCCCGCCCCGCCCGTCCGATCCGTGGCACCGGGTGAGAGGGTTCCCGGATGAGAAGGGTTCCTGGGTGAGAAGTGGTTACGGAATCCTGACGGGCACCCGTCGCCCCTGGCACCGAGGGGCGGCGGGTGCTCGAATCATGCTGTGAACCCTGAACGACCCGAAGAGCGGGACGCGGCGCGGCCCGCGGACCGGGAGACGCCGGAGCCCTCGGCGAGCGGCACCCCGATCGGCCGCCGGCTCCTGCTGGGCACCCTGGGACTCGGCGCGCTCGGTGTCGTCGCCGCGCCCACGCTCCAGCGCGGTCTGGAGGCCTTCCTGGGCAGCGTCTCCGGCAAGGACCCGACGGGCCTGACCGGACTGCTGCCCAACGGCGGCGGCTTCCGCTACTACTCGGTGACCGCGTCCGTCCCGCGCCGGGACGAGAGGAGCTACCGCCTCACCGTGGACGGCCTCGTCGACCACCCGAAGACGTACACGCTCGCCGACCTGCGCGCCCTGCCCCAGACCCGGCTCGTGCACGACGTCCAGTGCGTCACGGGCTGGCGGGTGCCGAAGACGGCGTTCGAGGGTGTGAGGCTCGGCACGCTGCTGGACGCCGCGGGCGTCCGCTCCGCCGCGGGCGCCGTCCACTTCACCTGCTTCGACGGGGCGTACACCGAGAGCCTCACCCTCGAACAGGCGCGCCGCAGCGACGTCCTGGTGGCCTTGACGATGCAGGACAAGCCGGTCAGCCATGACCACGGCGGCCCGGTCCGCCTCTATGTCGCCCCCATGTACTTCTACAAGTCCGCGAAGTGGCTCTCCGGCATCACCGTCACCCGGAGCGTACGGCCCGGGTACTGGGAGGACCGCGGCTACGACGTGGACGCGTGGGTGGGCCGGTCGAACGGACGGGACGATGCACCCACGAGCTGACGCCGCACAGACCGTCTCCGCCCCCGCCCGGGTGCGGCGCTTCACCCGCGCCGAGCGCTGGGTGCACCGTGCCACGGCCGCGCTCATGGGCGTGTGCGTGGTCACCGCGGCCTGCCTGTACATCCCCACGTTCGCGGAACTGGTGGGGCGCCGTGAACTGGTGGTCACGGTCCACGAGTGGGCCGGACTGCTGCTCCCGGTCCCGGTCCTGACGGGCCTGGTCTCCCGCGCCTTCCGCGCCGACCTCGGGCACCTCAACCGCTGGGGGCCGCACGACCGGGTCTGGCTGGGTGCGGCCCTGCGCCGCGACCGTCGCCGAGCGTCCCGGCCCGCGGGCAAGTTCAACGCGGGCCAGAAGACGTACGCGGCCTGGATCGCGGGCGCCACCCTGGTGATGCTCGGCACGGGGCTGCTGATGTGGTTCACCCACCTCACCCCGCTGATGTGGCGCACCTCGGCGACCTTCGTGCACGACTGGCTCGCCCTGACGATCGGCGTGGTCGTCGCCGGTCACATCGGCATGGCCCTCGGCGACCCGGAGGCCCGGCAGGGCCTGCGGACCGGCCAGGTCAGCCGGGCCTGGGCGGAGCGGGAGCATCCGCTGTGGCGGCCGTAGCGGCCACGAGGCGGGCCGGCCCGGCCTCACCGTGCCCGTCGACGACGGCCCGGTCGGCCGCCGCGAGGCCCCCCGCAGCGGCCGCTCCTGGCGGCTGGCCGATGCCTGCGCCGCCTGCGCCGCGGCCACCAGCGTCCACGCCGTGTGCCATGACGGCCGGACTCCTGGCCGGGCGCCCCGGTAGTCAGGCCCCGAAGTCCAGCAGCACCTTGCAGGACCGGCCCCGGTCCGCCGCCAGCGCGAACGCCGACTCGGCCTCCCGGACCGGTACCACCGCGCTGACCAGCGCGTCCAACGCGGGCTCGGCCGCGAGCAGCTCGATCGCAGCGTCGAACTCCCCGTCGAACCGGAACGCCCCGCGCAGCTCGATCTCGCGGCTCACCACCAGGTTCCCGGGGAAGGGACTCCGCCCCGGCGGCAACATGCCGAGCTGGACCACGACCCCGCCCCGCCGCACCAGCCGCAGACAGGTGTCGAGCCCGGCGGCGACCCCGGACGCCTCCACCGCCACGTCGACCTCGCCGGGCCACCCGGTGTCGTGCGGGTCGTCCGCCCGTACGAGCGTGTCCGCGCCCGCCGCCGCGGCGAACCGCAGCGCCCGGGGCAGGAGGTCCGTGACCGTCACCGAAGCCGCGCCCGCGGCCTTCGCGGCCGCCACCACGAGACAGCCGATCGGCCCGGCGCCGGTCACCAGCACATGCCGCCCGGCCACCTCACCGGCACGTCGCACCGCGTGCATGGCCACCGCCAACGGCTCGGCGAGCGCGGCCCGGCGCGGTTCGAGGCCGTCCGGCAGCTGTCGCAGCTGCTCGGCGGGTACGGTCACCTGGGTCGCGAACCCGCCCTGGACGTGCGGGAAGCGGGCCGCGCTGCCGAGGTAGCGGGTGTCCCGGCACACGTTCCGCCGACCGCCCGCGCACTCCGGGCACACCCCGCAGGGAGTGGCCGGGTGCACGGCGACAGCGGTGCCGACGGACGGACCTGACGTACCGTCGCCGTAGGAGACGACCGTCCCCACCACCTCGTGGCCGAGCACCATCGGCTCCTCGAGCCGGAAGTCGCCGACCCGGCCGTGCCGCCAGTAGTGCAGATCCGAGCCGCACACCCCGCCGTAGCGGACGGCGACCAGCGCCTGCCCCGGCCCGGGCTGTGGAACCGGCCGCTCCTCGACCCGCAGGTCGCCCGGACCGTGGATCACACATCCCAGCATCGCCAAGTCCCTTCCTACAGCACGCTCGTCATGCCGCCGTCGACGTACAGCACCTGCCCGCCGACGAAGTCCGCCGCGGGGGAGGCGAGGAACAGCAGCCCGCCGACCAGGTCGTCCGTTCGGCCCCAGCGCCCGGCCGGGGTGCGCCGCCGCACCCAGGCGCTGAACTCCTCGTCGTCGACGAGCGGCCGGGTCAGCTCGGTCTCGATGTAGCCGGGACCGAGCCCGTTGACCTGCACACCGTGCGGGCCCCAGTCCGCGCACATGCCCTTGGTGAGCATCTTCAGGGCGCCCTTGGTCGCCGCGTAGGGGGCGATGCCGGGACGGACCACCTCGCTCTGCAGCGAGCAGATGTTGATGATCTTCCCGTGCCCGCGTTCCGTCATCCGCCGGGCCGCCGCACGGCCGACCAGGAACGCGCTGGTGAGGTTGGTGTCCAGGATGCGGTGCCAGTCGGAGTCGGTGAACTCCAGCAGCGGGGCGCGCAGTTGCATCCCCGCGTTGTTGACCAGGATGTCCAGTGGACCGACCCGCTCCTCGACATCCGCGATGCCGGCTGCGACCGAGGGGCCGTCGGTCACGTCGAAGACGGCCGTGTGCACGTCCCCGGGCAGTTCCGTGGCCGCCTTGGCGAGCCGTTCGGTGTCGCGTCCGTTGAGGACCACCGTGCAGCCGGCTTCCAGCAGACCGTGGGCGAGCGCGAGCCCGATGCCCCGGCTGGAGCCGGTCACCAGCGCCGTACGGCCGCGGATGTCGAAGAGAGGGTGGCTCACTTCCGTCCTCCTAGATCACGAGCGACAGCAGCAGGACCAGGCCCCCGGCGACCACGGAGATGATGCACTCCATGACCGACCAGGTCTTCAGGTTCTGGCCGACGCTGAGCCCGAAGTACTCCTTCACCAGCCAGAATCCGGCGTCGTTGACATGGCTCAGGAACAGCGATCCGGCGCCGATGGCCAGCACCAGCAGGGCCGTGTGGGTGGTCGACATGTCGGCCGCGAGCGGCGCGACCAGACCGGCGGCCGAGACGGTGGCCACGGTCGCGGAACCGGTCGCCAGCCGGATCGCCACCGCGATCAGCCAGGCCAGCAGCAGCGCGGGGATCGACCAGTTCTTGGACATGTCCAGGACCATGTGGCCGACGCCGCAGTCGATCAGCGTCTGCTTGAAGCCGCCGCCTGCACCGACGATGAGCAGGATGCCCGCGATGGGCGCGAGTCCCTTCTCGACGGTCGCCGTGATCCGCTCCTTGCTGAACCCGGCCGGACGGCCGAGCGTGAAGATGCCGACGATCACGGCCGCGAGCAGGGCTATCAGCGGGGAGCCGATCACGTCGAAGACCCGCTGCACCTGGTCCTTCGGGTTGTCGACGACGATGTCCACCAGCGCCTTGGACAGCATCAGAACGACCGGCAGCAGCACGGTGGCCAGGGTGGCACCGAAGCCGGGGCGCCGCTCGAGCTCCTCGGAGGCACGGGGAGGGAGCATCCGCTCGGGGACCGGGGCGTCCACCCAGCGGGCCGCGACCTTGGAGAAGAGCGGACCGGCGATGATCACCGTCGGGATGGCGACCAGCACGCCGAGCGCCAGCGTCACACCGAGGTTGGCCTTGACGGCGTCGATGGCGACCAGCGGGCCGGGGTGCGGGGGAATCAGACCGTGCATCACGGACAGGCCCGCGAGCGCCGGGATGCCGATGCGCATCAGGTTGTAGTTGCCGCGCTTGGCGACCATCAGTACGACCGGGATCAGCAGCACGATGCCGACCTCGAAGAACAGCGGCAGACCGATCACGGAGGCGATCAGCACCATCGCCCACGGCATCGCACGGCCTCCCGCCTTGGCGAGGATCGTGTCCACGATCTGGTCCGCGCCGCCGGAGTCCGCGAGCAGCTTGCCGAGGACCGCGCCCAGCGCGATGAGGACGCCCACACCGGCGACGGTCGAGCCGAGCCCGGTGGTGAAGCTGAGGATCGCCTTGTCCAGCGGCGCCCCGGCGAACGCGCCGAGGGCGAGCGAGCCGATGGTCAGGGCCAGGAAGGCGTGGAGCTTGAACTTGGTGATGAGCAGCACGATGACGGCGATGCCCGCCAGTACCGCGATGCCCAGTTGAGCGTGGCCCGCCGAAGTGATCGGTGCGACGGTGTCCGCTGCCAGCATCTCGACGCTGAGTCTGGTCACGGGGGTTCCCTAGGGTGAGGAGAGGAACTCTCGGTTTCGGGTGAGGAGACCCCCGGCACGACGGCCCCTGGGGAGGGGGTCCGCCGCGAGAGCCGGGGGGCGTTGCGGGGTGCCGGCGCCTACGGGGAGGGCCGGGGTATTCGGTGCCGGCGCCTACGGGGAGGGCCGGGGTACTGCGGGGTCGGCGCCTACGGCGAGGGCCGGTGGCTGTCGCTGCGGCCGAGGCCTAGCGCGCAGGCCGGGCGGGGGACCGCTCGAGGTTGCGCAGGGCGTCCATGGCGCGCGCGGTGATCTCCTCGGGGCTGCCCGAGACGTCCACCGCCACCCCCGCCTCGTCCGGCTCCAGCGGCTGGAGCGTGGCGAACTGGGAGTCCAGCAGTGCCGTGGGCATGAAGTGCCCCTGCCGGTGCGTCATACGGTCCTCGATGAGCGTGCGGTCGCCCGTGAGGTGCACGAAGACCACGTCGGGAGCCACGGCCCGCAGACGGTCGCGGTACGCCCGCTTCAGCGCCGAGCTGCTGACCACCCCGCCGAGCCCCGCCCGCCCGTTCGCCCAGGCGCCGATGGCGTCGAGCCAGGGCCACCGGTCCTCGTCCGTGAGCGGGGTACCGGCCGACATCTTGGCGATGTTGGCCGGGGGGTGGAAGTCGTCGCCCTCGGCGTACGGAACGCCGAGCCGGGCCGCAAGCAGGGGACCGATCGTGGTCTTGCCCGTGCCCGCGACGCCCATGACCACGACGACGTGGGGGGTACTCATCGCTTCCTCGCTGTCTTCGTCGACATCTGGTGTCGACGTCACTGAAACCGATTAGGTACGACCAATTCAAGACTCTGTGACAAATAAGTCTGACTTTTTCGCCCGGTGACCCGCCTCGTACGCTGAGTGCATGACCACACCGGGCCGGGGGCTGCACGGCCGTGTACTGGACACCCTCGGCCCCGCGATCACCGCGGGCGAGTACCCGCCTGGCAGCGTGCTGCGCACCGACGAACTCGCCCAGCACTTCGAGGTGTCACGCTCCGTCATGCGCGAGGCGGTGCGCGTGCTGGAATCGATGCATCTGGTGGAGTCCCGCCGCCGGGTGGGCGTGACGGTCCGCCCCAGGTCGGAGTGGAACGTCTACGATCCCCAGGTCATCCGGTGGCGCCTGGCCGGCGCCGACCGCCCGCACCAACTGCGCTCGCTGACCGTGCTGCGCTCGGCGGTCGAACCGGTGGCCGCGGGCCTGGCAGCGCGCAACGCCACGCCCGAACAGTGCGCCGAACTCACCGAGTGCGCACTGGGCATGGTCGCGAACTCACGCGGCCACAAGCTGGAGGCCTATCTGTTCCACGACGTGGCCTTCCACCGGGTGATCCTGAACGCGTCGGGCAACGAGATGTTCGCCCGCCTCGGGGACGTCGTCGCGGAGGTCCTCTCGGGCCGCACCCACCACGACGTCATGTTCGAGGACCCCGACCCGGCCGCGGTCACCCTGCACGTCCAGGTCGCCGAGGCCGTACGGGAGGGCGACGCGGCCCGCGCGGAGGAACTGACCCGCGAGATCACCGTCGGGGCACTGCACGAACTGGACATCCTGGCGCCGTAGCCACAGGCCCCACACCCCCCGCCGACCGGCGAGGCCCGCCGGTCGAGGACGAGTCGGGTCGGGGAGCGCGGGTCGGTCGGGCGTCGGCTGTTGGTCTCGGGCACCCGGTCGGTCGGGGAGCGCGGGTCGGTGGCGCGTCGGCTGTTGGTCGACGGCGCCCCGGTCGGTCGGCGAAGCCTCCTCAGGCGAGGAGGCTCCCGTCGACGTACACCCAGGCCCCGTCGAGCCGTTCGAACCGGCTGCGCTCCTGCAGGGTGCCGCCCCGGTAGGAGGCCCGGAAGGTCACCGTTCCCGTGGCGTGGAAGGCGGATCCGTCCGTCGTCTCCAGCACCTCCAGCCCCGTCCAGCGCATCCCGGGGTCGAGGTCGAGCCGCGCGGGCCGGGTGCGCGGATGCCAGGTGCGCAGCAGATACCCCGCGTCCCGCTTCACGAACGCGCTGTATCGCGACCGCATGAGCGCCTCGGCGGTCGGCGCGAGGGAGGTACCCGAGTGGAAACGGCCGCAGCACTTCTCGTACGCCTCGGGCAGCCCGCACGGGCAGGAACGCGTGGTCATGACCGCTATTCTGCCCGCTCCGCCGAGGCTCCCGCGCGGGCCCGGGGCGGGACGCCCGCCGCCCGTCATCGCGGGCGCGCCCCGGGGCCGTTGGCGCCGTGCGGCACGCGCCCATCGGAGTCACAGTGGAAGGGACCGGAGCCACCGCGGCCAGGGGCCGCGCACGCCCGTGTCCCGTGGCCTCGCGCTGGCGTCAGGAGGAACCGAAGATGACTCGAGCCGTCGGCGACCGGCCTCCGTCCGGCAAGGAGTGGAGGCTGAACCTGTATCTGTCCGAACACGACCCGGCCACCACGGCCCGGGTGGTCCTGGACACCGGCGACAACGTGCTGGAGAGCTGTGCGGAGGCCCACCGCAGCCCGTACGACGTGGCGGTGCCGGAGATCGGCGACGAACTCGCCGCCGGACGCGCGCTGATCTCACTGGGCCGGGAGCTGCTCCGCAGCGCCGCCGATGACATCGCGGCGGCCGGGGCCTCGGAAGAGCCCGCGCCCGTCGCCCTCTGGTCACCTCAGGAGTGAGGAGGCCCCATCGTGGTCTTCACGGATCGTCTCGAAGCGGGACGGCAGTTGGGCGCACGCCTGCGCCACCTCGGGGGCGAGGACGTCGTGGTGCTGGGCCTGCCCAGGGGAGGGGTTCCGGTCGCCGCGGAGGTCGCCGACGCGCTCGACGCGCCGCTGGACGTCTGCCTGGTCCGCAAACTGGGCGTGCCCTTCCAGCCGGAACTGGGCATGGGGGCGCTCGGCGAGGACGGCGTACGGGTGATCAACGACGAGGTGGTGCGCCGGGCCCGGGTCACGGAGGAGGAACTGGCCCAGGTCGAGGAACGCGAGCGCGAGGTTCTGGAGCGAAGGGGCCGGCGCTACCGGGGTGAGCGGGAGCCGGTCGCCGTCGCGGGGCGGACCGTGGTGGTGGTCGACGACGGGGTGGCCACCGGGTCGACCGCGCGGGCGGCCTGCCGGATCGCGCGGGTCCGGGGAGCGGACCGGATCGTGCTGGCGGTCCCCGTCGCGCCCTGGGACTGGACCGAGCGGCTGGGCGACGAGGCCGACGACCTGGTCAGCCTGGACACGCCGCGGGACTTCTACGCGGTGGGCCAGTTCTACGCCGACTTCTCGGAGGTCGACGACGAGGAGGTCGCCGCCTGTCTGCGACGTGCGGCGAACCGTCCCCACGGATCCGCCGCCACCGGGACCCCGGACCCAGAGGTGGAGATCCTGGCCGGTGGCGTGCGGCTGGGTGGACGGCTGACCGTGCCCGAGGGCGCGGCCGGGATCGTGGTCATCGCGCACGGCGGCGGCAGCGGCCGCCACAGCCCGCGCAACCGGTTCATGGCCGACGCGCTGCACCGGGCCGGGCTCGGCACGCTGCTGCTCGACCTGCTCACCGAGGAGGAGGAGCGGGACCGGGCCACCGTGCTCGACGCGGGTCTGCTGGCCGGACGGCTCACCGACGCCACCCGCCGGCTGCGTCGACATCCCGCGGCCGAGGGAGTGCCGATCGGTTACCACGGAGCCGGCACCGGCGCGGCCGCCGCCCTGTGGGCCGCCGCGGAACCGGAGGCCCGCATCGCAGCGGTCGTCTCGTGCGGCGACAGGCCCGATCCGGCCGGGCCGCGGCTGCCCGCGGTGACCGCCCCCACACTGCTCATCGCCGGGAGCGCCGACCCGGTCGTACTCGACCTCAACCGGCAGGCGCAGGCCCGGCTGCGCTGCGAGAACCGGCTCGCGATCGTCCCCGGCGCCACGCACCTGTTCGAGGAGCCCGGCGCACTGGAGGCGGTGACCGAACTGGCCCGCGACTGGTTCACCGACCACATGGCCCCCGCCCACGTGTAGCGGCGGGAAGCCGCGCAGCCGCCGTGCGAAGATCCTTCCCCCGCACCCCGCTTCCGCCTTAGCTTGGGAGGGTGCACCACGGCGTGGTCACCCTGTTCCTCGGCGGTGACGTCATGCTCGGCCGGGGCGTCGACCAGATCCTTCCGCACCCGGGTGACCCGGCGCTGCGCGAGACGTACGTCCACGACGCCCGGGCCTATGTCGGCCTGGCCGAGGCCGCGAACGGGCCGATCCCCCGGCCGGTCGACTTCCGCTGGCCCTGGGGCGAGGCGCTGCCGGTCCTGGACGAGGCCTCGCCCGACGTGCGGGTGATCAATCTGGAGACCGCCGTCACCCGGCAGGGGCACTTCGCACCCGGCAAGGGCGTCCACTACCGGATGAACCCGGCCAACCTGCCGTGCCTGGCCGCGGTTCGCCCGGACGTCTGCGTGCTGGCCAACAACCACGTGCTCGACTTCGGCCGGCGGGGCCTCGACGAGACGCTCGACTCCCTGGTCGCGGCGGGGCTGCGGACGGCCGGGGCGGGCCGGGACGCGGTCGCGGCGAGGCGGGCGGCGATCGTCCCCGTGGGCGCGGGCGGACGGGTACTGGTGTTCTCCTGCGGAATGCCGTCCAGCGGCATTCCCGAGGACTGGGCCGCCACCGAGGAGCGGTCCGGCGTCGACTACGTCCCGGAGCCGTCCGTGGCCGCCGCGGCGGCTCTCGCCGACCGCTTGCGCCAGGTGAAGCGCCCGGGCGACATCGCCGTCGTCTCGGTCCACTGGGGCTCCAACTGGGGTTACGGCGTCTCCCGCGCCGAGGTCCGCTTCGCCCGCGCACTCGTCGACGCGGGCGCGGACATCGTGCACGGCCACTCCTCGCACCACCCGCGTCCCCTGGAGGCGTACCAGGGCAAACTCATCCTGTACGGCTGCGGTGACCTCGTGGACGACTACGAGGGCATCGGCGGTTACGAGCGGTACCGGGACGACCTGCGGCCGCTGTACCTGGTCTCGGTCGAGCGGGAGACCGGCCGGCTGGCCGGCGTCCGGATCGTCCCCCTGCAGGCCCGCAGGATGCGGCTGGAGCACGCGTCGGCCGAGGACGCCGGGTGGCTGCGCGACGCGCTCGACAGGGTCAGCCGGGACTTCGCCACCCGCGTCGTCCAGGAGCCCGACGGCACGCTCTCGGTCCGGGCCCTGCGCCAGGGGCAGCACACCTGACCCGACGGCGCATCACCGCTGTGCAGCCTCCTCGTCGTTCTCGGGAACGACGTGCACGGCCGCCTCCTCGGCCGTCCGGGCACCGCTGTCGATTCCCACATCGCTCGCGAGGAGTCCCGCGTCGGTGTCGGCGTGAGCGCCCTCGTCGGGGGCGACCAGCCGGCCGGCCTCCCGGCCGCCGACCTCCTCGTCCCTCGGTTCACCCTCGGCGTCGACCATGTCCCCGATCCCGTCACCCCCCGGACCCGGCTCCTCCGGTACCTCCCGGGCCAGCCGCTCGTCGAGCGTCTCGCCCGCGCGCTGCTCGGCCGCGGTGGTGCCCCGTTCGTCCACGGCCAACGGCTTCTCGGGCGGCGAGTAACCCTCCTCCGAGGGCTCGGCACCGCGATCCTCCAGGGTGTCCTGGGATTCGAGCGGACCGGCGTCCTCCAGCACCTCTTCATCGCCCTGGGGCTGGTAGACCTCGTCACCCATGCTGCTCTCGGTCACTTGCGCACCGCCTCACGTATTCGGTCCCAGACGTACCCACGACACCCGCCGGGTCTCCGGTCCTTCGCGCGGCAAACGCGAGCCGCCTCACGCTGCCCTGCCCTTGGAGAGGAACCGGCGCAGGCGGCGCAGGGGCCAGGCGTTGATGACGTCGTCCGGGGTGAGCCAGCCGCGTTGCGCGGTGCCGACGCCGTAGCGCAGCTGGTCGAGGTGGAGGACCGAGTGCGCGTCGGTGTTCACGGCGAACTTCGCCCCGTGCTCCCTGGCGCGCAGGATGTCCTCGTCGCGCAGATCGAGCCGGTCCGGCTGGGCGTTGATCTCCAGCGCGGTTCCGGTGCGGGCGCAGACGGCGAACACCTCGTCCCAGTCGGCGTCCACCCCCTGGCGTTTGCCGATCAGGCGGGTGGTCGGATGGCCGATGACGTTGACGTACGGGTTCTCGCAGGCTCGCACGAGCCGCCTGGTCATCGCCTTCCGGTCCAGGTCGAAGTGGGAGTGCAGGGAGGCCACGCAGATGTCGAAGCCGGCGAGGAACTCATCGGGCCAGTCCACCTCCCCCTCGGGGCCGATGTTGAGCTCGGTACCGTGCAGCAGCCGCATACCCTGGTGCGCGCCGTCCAGCGCCCTCAGCTGCTCCCGCTGGGCGAGGATCTTCTCGTCGGTCATGCGCTGCATGTACAGGTTGGGCGCGTGGTCGGTGACCGCGTAGTACGCGTAGCCGCGTTCGGCGGCGGTCGCCACCATCGTCTCCAACGGCGCGAGCCCGTCGGTCAGGTCCGTGTGCGTGTGCAGGTCGCCGCGGATGCTGCGCTCGGTCACCACGTCGGGAAGCTCGCCGCGCAGGGCGGCCTCGATCTCCCCCCGGTCCTCCCGCAGCGTCGGCGGGATCCACGGCAGGCCCAGCCGGGCGTACACCTCCTCCTCGGTGCGGGAGGCGACCGACTCCCCGCTGTCCGCGTCGAACAGGCCGTACTCGGACAGCTTCAGTCCCTGGCGGACGGCGATGGTCCGGGTGCGGATGTTGTGCGCCTTGGAACCGGTGAAGTACTGCAGCCCGGCGCCCCATGAATCCTGCGGCAGTACCCGCAGATCGACCTGGACGCCCCTGGTGGTGCGGATGGACGTCTTCTTCGGGCCGTGGGCGATCACCTCGGCGGTGGACGGCAGCGCCTCCAGCGCCTCCATGAAGGGGGCAGACCGCTTCGCCGCGACGAGGACGTCGATGTCGCCGACGGTCTCCTTCATACGACGCAGGGAGCCGGCGTAGGTGCAGCGCTTGCAGCCGGTCACCTGGGACAGCTCGGCGACGATCTCCTCGGCGGTCTCGAGGGCCAGATGCAGCGGGATGCGGCCGCCCGCCTGCTGCATCAGGGCGATGCCGTGCAGGATGTTCTCCTGCGTCTTCTCGCCGAAGCCCTTCAGATCGTGCAGCGCGTCCGCCTCGATGGCGGCGGCGAGTTCGTTGACCGACGAGATGTGCAGGTCCTCGTAGAGCCGCATCGCCTTCTTGGGGCCGAGCGTCGGAATGGTGATCAGCTCCCGCACTCCGGCGGGGATCTTCGCCCGGCGTTCCTCGACCGCCGTGACGGAGCCGGTGCGCAGATACTCGATCACCTTGTCGGCGATCGACTTCCCCACGTTCGGGATCTCCCGCAGCCCCTCGGCGTCCAGCCGGGAGATGTCGGCGGGATGGCCGCCGATCGCACGCGCGGCCTTCTCGTAGGCGCGCACCTTGAACGCGTCGCCTCCCGTGATCGCGATGAGGTCCGCGTACTCCTGAAGGAGCGCCTCGACCTCTTCGTTGGGCCGGGCCACACCTCCGAGTCTAGGCACGAAGAGCGGGCGGTGCCGGTCGGCGGGCACCACCGTCCGCTGAAGGGATTCGTGGAGGTCGGCTGGTCTGGGCGCCGTCCTCGAACCCGGCACCGACTTCGCCGGGAGCGGCCGATGACCACCACCGGCACCACTCCGGTCATCGGCGCCACCGGCACTACCGGCAGCCGCACCGCCGCGCAGCTGACAGCCGTCGGCCACCGCGTCAAGGCCGCCGGCGCCGTCGAATCCGTTGTGCGACAGACCACGCCCGGCCAGTCTCCGCCGCACCTCGGCCCGCTGCTCGGGCGTCGACTTCGCCGACAGGCTCTTCGGCAGCACCACCACTTCCCGCCAAAGCACGTGATGACCAAGCGAGTTGACGGCACCGAGACCCCTTGGAAGATACTGTCGGTGGGATGACATCAGCCCGCACCGCAACCGTCACCGGGCCCAGCCGTCAGCAGCCCCCCGACCCCTGCCCGGTGTCGCCGCTCATCGACATCGTGTTCAGCCGCTGGACGACACCGATCCTTTGGCTGCTCCAGCACGAGGGACCGATGCGCTTCAACGAACTGCGCGAGCGTCTCGGCACGGTCACCGCGAAAACACTCACCGAGCGCCTTCGCCAGTTGGAACGCGATGGCCTGCTCACCCGGACTCACCATCCGCAGGTCCCGCCCCGTGTCGACTACGAGATCACTGACCTCGGCATGTCCCTCAGCCCCATATTCCGGTTGCTGGTCGAGTGGTCCAACGACAACATGCCGCTCGTGCGCAGCGCTCAGCAGCACTACGACGGCTCCGGCCGCCCGCGGCCGTCGTGACCCGTCCCCACGGCACCGCCGGATCGCGGCCGTGCCGCGCCTGAGCGTCGACGGTTTCGCCTAGGAACCCGAGCGCGAGCCGACGTAACGTCGGCTACGCGTTCGCAGGAGGCCCCGGCGGACGCATCGGACTGCCCGGTGGGACGGCCCAGGGTGCGCCCCGGGCAGTGAGGGGGGGAAGCGTCATGCCCAGGAGCCAGGGCCGGTTGGGGATCGGGAAGGTCCTGATCTCACTGGTGGCGGTCGAAACGGCCGTAGGGCCATACAAGTTCGACTGGGACGAGACCCACATCCACAACCCGGCGTGGCCGCCGCATGCCAAGTTCCACAACGCGCAGACGATGAGCATGGGCGGCGCGCTCGGCGGCGCGAGCCTGTGGCACCTGTGGAAAGGCTCCGGCGACACACGCGAGGCACTCGACGCCGCCGCCATCAGCGCGGCCTTGTACTGGGTCACCAACATCTCCGCGCTGTTCCACCCCGGGTCCAAAGCCGTGGACCCGCCCGGCACCGCCAGGTTCCCGCAGGCCAAGTTCGCTTTGCCCTCGCTTGCCCTCGTGGCGCTCGGCTATCTCCTGGAACGGCGACGGCTCGGTTGACCCGCTTCGCCGGCCACCACGCGTGCTTACGCGGCGGCTACGGAGCCGCACAGACGTGGCCGCCGGCTTGCCGAGGTCCTCGTAGCAGCGCAGGGCCCCAGGGACCCACAGGCGATGTGACAGATCGAAAGGACGACATGGCAAACGACATCGGGGACGGCGACAGCGCGGCACGGCCGCCGCTCGTCCTCGTTCACGGCAACCCGGAGAACGCCGCGGTGTGGGGGCCGGTACTCAAGGTGCTGGACCGTGACGATGTGTTCACACTGTCCCCGCCGGGGTTCGGGATGCCCCTGCCCAGTGGCTTCGAGGCCACCGTGGCCGGCTATCGCGAATGGCTGGTGTCACGGTTGGAGGCGTTCGGACGCCCAGTGGACCTCGTGGGACATGACTGGGGCGGCGCGCACGTGGTGCAGGTGGCCATGCACCGTCCCGACCTGATCCGCAGCTGGGTCTCGGACACGATGCAGCTGTTCGCCCCGGACTACGTCTGGCACCCGTTGGCGCAGGTGTGGCAGCAGGAGGGGGCCGGTGAAACCTCGGTGGCGGAGCTCTTCGGCGGCACCTTCGAACAGAGGATGGCCGTCGTGAAAGGCATGGGCATCAGCGGACCCGTCGCCGAGCGCCTCGCCGCCGGCTTTGACGAAGAGCTCGGCCGGGCTGTGCTGTCCCTGCTGCGCTCGGCCGCCCAACCGGTGATGGCCGAGGTCGGAAGAGGTCTCGCGCGGGCCCGTCAGCGGCCTGGGCTTGCCCTGGTCCCTACTGCCGACCCCAACGGGACACTGGCCATGCATCAGTGGTCGGCGCAACGGGCCGGCGCGGACATCGCCCTCCTCGAGGGGGTGGTGCACTGGTGGCCGGAGACGGATCCGCGCCCCGCGGTCGAGGCGATGACACGGTTCTGGGCCGGTCTGCCTCACCACGGCTGATCTTGGTCACGCCACTGCCCAGAAAAGCAGAAAACCCCAGGTGAACTGGGGTCTCAGCTGGTGCTGGTGTCCGAGGGGGGACTTGAACCCCCACGCCCGATAAAGGGCACTAGCACCTCAAGCTAGCGCGTCTGCCATTCCGCCACCCGGACCAGGTGTCTGCCGTGCGGGGCTCCCCCCGCGGCGACGGACGAAACATTACCAGGCTTTCGGGGGCGTTCGATCACACCCCGTTCCGGCGTGAACGGTGTGTGACGGGCCGGGAGCTGCCTTGGGGTGCGCCGGGGGTCGGAGAGAGGATGAGGGGAACCACCAGCAGTGACAGCGGGAGGAAGCAGCGTGATCGAGACGGGCACGGCCGATGACGTCACCGGCGAGGACGAGGTCGTGGACCTCTGTCGCGAGCTGATCCAGATCGACACCAGCAACTACGGCGACCACTCCGGGCCCGGGGAGCGCAGGGCCGCCGAGTACGTCGCCGAGAAGCTGGCCGAGGTGGGGCTCGAACCGCAGATCTTCGAGTCGCACAAGGGGCGTGCCTCCACGGTGGCCCGCATCGAGGGCGAGGACCCCTCGCGGCCCGCGCTGCTGATCCACGGGCACACCGACGTCGTACCGGCCAACGCGGACGACTGGACGCACCACCCGTTCTCCGGCGAGGTCGCCGACGGATGCGTGTGGGGGCGTGGCGCGGTCGACATGAAGGACATGGACGCCATGACGCTGGCCGTCGTGCGTGACCGGCTGCGCAGCGGGCGCAGGCCGCCGCGCGACATCGTCCTCGCCTTCCTCGCCGACGAGGAGGCCGGCGGGACGTACGGCGCCCGGTACCTCGTGGACAACCACCCGGGCCTCTTCGAGGGCGTCACCGAGGCGATCAGCGAGGTGGGCGGGTTCTCGTTCACGGTGAACGAGCAGCGGCGGCTCTATCTGATCCAGACGGCCGAGAAGGGCATGCACTGGATGAAGCTGACCGTGGCCGGCACGGCGGGGCACGGTTCGATGATCCACCGGGACAACGCGATCACCGAGCTGTCCGAGGCCGTCGCGCGGCTCGGGCGGCACAGGTTCCCGGTGCGGGTCACCAAGACCACGCGGGCCTTCCTCGACGAACTCGGGGACGCGCTCGGCGCCGAGCTGGACCCGGAGGACATGGAGGCGACCCTGGCCAAGCTCGGGGGGATCGCCAAGCTCATCGGCGCGACCCTGAGCAACACGGCCAACCCCACGCAGCTGAACGCCGGTTACAAGGTGAACGTCATTCCCTCGGAGGCCACCGCGCACGTCGACGGGCGTTTCCTGCCCGGCTTCGAGGAGGAGTTCCTCGCCGACCTCGACCGGATCCTCGGGCCCCATGTGCGGCGTGAGGACGTGCACGCCGACAAGGCCGTCGAGACGACCTTCGACGGGGCGCTCGTGGAGGCGATGCAGTCCGCGCTGCAGGCCGAGGACCCGGCCGCGAAGGCGATCCCGTACATGCTCTCCGGCGGGACGGACGCCAAGTCCTTCGACGACCTGGGCATCCGGGGCTTCGGCTTCGCGCCGCTGAAGCTGCCGCCGGAGCTGGACTTCGCGGGCATGTTCCACGGCGTCGACGAGCGGGTGCCGGTGGACGGGCTCAAGTTCGGCGTACGCGTCCTCGACCGGTTCATCGACGCGTCCTGAGTGCCGTGACGCGTCCTGAGTGCCATGACGCGTCCCTCGTGCCTGCGACGCGTCCTGAGTGTCGGCCGACGGTCCCCAACTACCGTCGGTCCGTCCTGATTTGGGTGCTGAAACGACACTCCACTAATCGTCAGCACGTACGGGGGCCGATCAGGACGAGTGAATGCGACCATAAGCTCGTAGCTCCATTACTCCCTCCTCGTTACACGTGGTGCGGTCCGAGGCTTGGATCGCTTTGCCAACAAGGAGGAATAATGATCAAGAAGGTCGTCGCTGCTGCGGCTGCCACCGGTGGTCTGGTTCTGGCCGGCGCGGGTCTGGCCGTGGCCGACTCCGGTGCCCAGGGTGCCGCCGTGCACTCCCCGGGCATTGTCTCCGGCAATGTCATCCAGGCTCCGGTGCACGTGCCGGTGAACGTCTGCGGCAACACGATCTCGGTGATCGGGCTGCTGAACCCCGCCTTCGGCAACACCTGCATCAACAAGTGATGTTGTGCCTCACCCCGTGAGGGGCCTCACCCCACGAGGGTCTGAGTCCGTCGGCCCCGGAGTGCGTGCCATGTGCTCCGGGGCCGATCGGTTCCTCTCCGCGTCCGCGCCCCGAGCGCGCGGACGCGTTCCAGAAGGTCCACGACAAGGTCGAAGGCAGGAATCAGCAATGCGACAGGTCACCCGCAAGGGCCTGATGACCGTGGCGGCCGCGACCGGCGTCCTCGCCGTCACCGGCGGCTACGCGCACGCCGACTCGGGTGCGCACGGATCGGCCGCCGGCTCGCCCGGCGTGCTGTCGGGCAACACGCTGCAGGTGCCCGTGCACGCCCCGGTGAACGTCTGCGGCAACACCGTGAACGTAATCGGGCTGCTCAACCCGGCAGCGGGCAACACATGCGCCAACACGGGCGGTAGCCACGCCGGGGGTGGAGGCGGCGGCTCCCACGCGAGCGGACACACCAGTGGCTCGCACGGTGTCGGCTCCGGCAACACCGTGCAGGTGCCGGTGGACGTGCCGGTCAACGTCTGCGGCAACTCCGTCAACGTAATCGGCCTCGGCAACGCGGCCGCCGGCAACGACTGTGCCAACGCCCCCGGCGGCGGCCACTCGACGACCCCGCCCGGCGGCGGCCACGGCACGCCCCCGCCCGGCGGCGGCCACGGCACGCCCCCTCCGGGCGGCGGTCATGGGACGCCCCCCGGCGGTGGCCATAGCACCCCCCCGGGTGGCGGCCATGGCACGCCTCCCGGCACGCCCCACCAGCCGGGACATCCCGCTCACCCGGGGCACCCCGGCACTCCGCGGCAGCCGGGCGGCGGTGGCACCACCAACCACGCCGGTCACTTGGGTGCGCAGTCCGTCACCCAGCGTGTGGGCGCCGCGCAGCTCGCCCACACCGGGAGCGAGCTGCCGCTCGGTGTGCTGATGCCGGTCGGCGCGGGCGCACTGCTCGGCGGAGCGCTCCTCTACCGGAGGGCGCGCGCGGGCGCGTAACCGCTTCGGACCATCGTGTGAGCGCGCTCCAGGCCGTTGTCACACGGAGCGTGACGCCCGCACAACGGGTCGGGCCCCGCACCGGCGGGGCCCGACCCGATTCCGTCATCCGCGCTCACCAGGTGGCGCGCACCTGGCGAATGATCCGCCGGCGCAACCGCACCCTGCGGCTGCCGTCGCGCAGCAGACTCAGGCGGTCCAACTCCCAGTGTCCGTACTCGGCATGGTCCGTCAGCAGACGTGTGGCGTCCTTGCGGGAGACCCCGCGAGGCACGTACACGTCGACAAATTCGTATTCCGGCATCGCATCTATTGTGCGGGCTGGGGCCCGGTACGGATAGCGTCTGCACTATGTCTGATGCTGCGCAGCCCACCGCTGCCGAGGTACGCGCCGCCGCCGAGGCGGTCAAGACCGCACTCGACCGCCACCTGGCCGCGGTCGAGCGCAGGACGGGTGAGGACGACCCGGCCGTCTACGAGGCGTTCAACGAGCTGGCCGCCGCGGCCGAGGAGTACGACGAGCTGCTCTACGACCGCTACGACGAGGTCACACCCTTCGAGATCCCCGGTGCGGAGGAGGCGCTGCCGCCGTACACGGGCCCCGAGGAACCGAACGCGCTGAGCGTGCTGATCCGCCGGGACTACGCGGTGGTGGAGCCGCAGCGGCTGCTGGCGCAGGCGCAGCGCGTGGAGGCCGCGGACGAGGAGGCCGTCCTGGAGTCGTCGGCCGGTACGGTCCACGGCGCGCTCGGTGTCCTCTTCGGAGAGTTCGAACCGGACGAGATCGCCTCCCGGCACAAGGAGTTCGGCCTGGAGGAGGGTGACTCCACGCTATGGGTGACGGCCACGGACGAACCGGCGGAGCCGGGCGAATGGCTGGAGGCTCCGTTCGAACAGGTGGATCCGCAGCGCGTCGTCTGCCGCTTCGACGTCAGCGCGGTCTTCGACGACCAGTCGGACGAAGACCTGGAGGAGGACCTCGGGCCCGATCCGGAGCTGGACGAGGACGAGGACCTGGAGCCACTGGACGCGGACCGCTAGGGCCCTTCTGAAGCCTGGGAGATCCGTCTAGAGCCGGAAGGTCCTGGTACCTCTGCTACGAGGACCTTCCGGCGCCTTGCGATCGCACGCACCAGACGCCGCGAGCTGATCGGACACCCATTCTGTTCGGAGCCCTCAGCCGGTGGGCGGGACCTGGGTTCCCAGGAGCAGCGGCAGGCGGGTCGTCCGCGGCTTGGGCGGGACCTCGGCCACCGCGCGCGGCAGTGCCTGCTCCACCCCGTGCACGACGGACAGATGGCGGACCGCCCGGCCGAAGGCCGTGTACACCCAGGGCCGGGAGAGGGCCGGTGCGGCGTCCCCGGGCAGCACCACGACCACCGCGGGCCACCGCTGACCCACCGCCTGGTGCGCGGTCAGCGCCCAGCCGTGCCGCACGGACTGCTCCACCCGCTCCTTCGGTACGACGACGGGGGCGCCCGCACACTCCAGGTGCAGCCCCTCGGCGTCCGCCGTCACGACGCGGCCCGGCAGCGTACGGCCGGGGGCGGGGGAGTAGGCGATCCGGTCGCCGGGATCGAATCCCCCGAAGCGGCCGGGGCCGGGGTTCAGCCGCTCCTTGAGCGCCGCGTTCAGCGCGCGGGTGCCCGCCGCGCCGCCATGGCCCGGCGTGATCACCTGGGTCTGCTGCGCGGCGATGCCGATCGCGCGCGGCACGGAGTCCGCGACCAGCTGCACGGTCCGGTGCACCGCCTCCCCGGCGTCCCGCACCGGCACGATCACCACCTCCTTGCCCGGCGTCTCGACCTGCGGAAGCTCACCGATGCCGATCGCGGAGACCAGCTCGCCGATCGGACCGGGGTCGGGCGTCCGTGACGCGATCTGCGGACAGGCACGGGCGGCGAGCAGATCGGCGAACACCCGCCCGGGACCGGCCGACCACAGGACCCCCGGGTCGCCGCTCAGCACCAGGCGGGCGCCGTCGGGCAGTGCCTCGACGAGCAGCGCCGCCGTCTCGACATCCAGCTGGGGCGCGTCCAGCACGATGAGCAGATCGAGATCCAGCGCACCCTCCGCGTCCCGGCCGGGCCCCTCGGCGCCGGACAGCAGGCCCGGCACCGTCGCGAGCGCCGGATGTGACCGCTCCGCGGGGGGCTGCGGCAGACCGCACCGGGCGAGCAGCGCGGCGAACTCGTCGCGCCCGGCCGGGCCGTGCGTGGCGGCCCAGGCACGCAGTCCGAGCCCGCGCGCCGCGGACAGCAGCGCGGCCGGCTCGGCATGCGATGCCTCCCCGCCGGTGTGGAGCACCAGGCCGTGGCCCGCGACCGCGCGGATCAGCTCCGCGGCGGAGCCGCCCGCCGAACCGGCCGCGCGCTCCCAGTCCTCGGCCGGACCGTCCTCCTTCGGCAGGGAGTTGATCAGCCGGGCCAGTCCGTCGGCGAGGCTCTCCTCCGCCAGTGCGTACCGCTCCAGGCCGATCAGGACGCGGACCGGGCGCTCCTCGTCCCCGGCCTCGTCCTCGCCGCCGTGGTCACCCGGTGCCGTCGGCTCCAGGGCGTCCTGGAAGACGAGGGCCTCGCCCTCCGCGATCGTGCTCTGCACGGCCGCACCGGGGTCCGGCACGGAGCGCTGCGCGAGCGCGGCCTCCAGAGCGGGGACCTCCAGCGCGGTGTGCCCGGCCAGGGCCGCCTGCTCCAGCAGCCAGACCGTCACCGCACGGGCCCGTCGCTCGTCGTCCGGGCGGCACTCCGCGCCGAGCAGCGCGCGAGCGAAGCCATCGGCCTGCTCGGGCCGCACCCCGACGATCCGCAGCAACTGCCAGGGGTCCGCGCGCAGCCGCGCGTCGGCACCCTCGCCGAGTGCCGTGGTGACCTGGGGTGCGAGGCCGTCGGGCGCGCCGCCCTCGGCCAGGACGGCCCGCACGGCCGCGACGGCCTCCGCGGCGGGGGCCGTCGCGGCCGCCGGAGGTGCCGGGGGCAGTGGACGCCGCACGGGCTCGGGGGTGGGCCGGCGCGGCGCGGGCGCCGGCTCGCTGAAGGCGCTCGACACCGGCTTCTCACCGCTCTCCACGGCCCGCACGGCCGCGAGCAGGTCGGCAGCCTTCCCGCTGAGCTTCCCGCCGGCCTCGATCGGCCCCTGCTTCTCGGCCTTCCGCCGCTCGATCCGCTCCCGCTCGATCTGCTGAGCGGCCAGCTCCGCCTCGGCCTCGGACCTCTGGGCCGGGGTGCCCTCGCCCTCTCCAGTTCCGTCCTCGGGGTCCGGCGCTGCGGAGGTGTCGTCGAGCGCGGTGCCGTCGGCCGGTGTCCCCTCGGGCTCCCCGGTCCCGGGTGTCTCGTCCCCCGAACCCTCGACGGACGCCGCGCCCGGCTCCCCGGCGGCTCCGCCACCGTCCCCGGCCCGACCAGCGTCCGGGGTCCCGGCCGCGTCCCTGCGGGTCCCGGACTCGTCGGCCGGTTCGCCCGGCCGGGATGCCGTCTCCGTGGTCTCCGGGTCCGTGGTCACAGCGTGCTCCAGTGGTGATCGGGATAGCGGTGCACCGGGGCGGACACATCGTCCAGCGCCCGACAGATCTCGTCAGGAAGACTAAGCGCCTCCACTGACAATGCCGCCGTGAGCTGTGATGCGTTGCGCGCACCGACGATCGGCGCCACCACGCCAGGGCGGTCGCGGACCCAGGCCAGCGCCACCTGCAGCGGTGTCGTGGCGAGCCCGTCGGCGGCCGTCTGCACCGCGTCGACGATGCTGCTCGCCGCGTCGTCGAGGTAGGGAGCGACGAACGGGGCCATGTGCTCCGACGCCCCGCGCGAGTCGGCCGGCGTGGCGTTGCGGTACTTGCCCGTCAGCACGCCCCGGCCCAGGGGCGAGGACGGCAGCAGCCCCACCCCCAGGTCCAGCGCCGCCGGCAGCACCTCGCGCTCCACGCCGCGCTGCAGCAGTGAGTACTCCATCTGCGTACTGGCGATGCGGGTGCGTACGCCCGGTGCCGCGAGCTGCCACGTCGCCGCCTTCGCGAGCTGCCAGCCGCAGAAGTTGGACACGCCCGCGTACCGCGCCCGGCCGCTGCTGACCGCCAGGTCGAGCGCCTGCAGGGTCTCCTCCAGCGGGGTGTCGGGGTCGAAGGCGTGAACGTGCCACAGGTCGACGTGGTCCGTGCCGAGGCGGGCGAGCGAGGCGTCCAGCGCGGCCAGCAGATGGCCGCGCGAACCGTCGAAGCGGCGGTCGGGGTCGGGCACGCTTCCCGCCTTGGTCGAGATCACCAGGTCACGGCGCGGCACCAGCCCGTCCATGAGCCGCCCGAGCAGGTATTCGGCCTCCCCGTCCCCGTACACATCCGCCGAGTCGACGAGGGTGCCGCCCGCCTCCCAGAACACCTTCAACTGGTCCGCGGCGTCGTGCTCGTCCGTGTCGCGTCCCCACGTCAGCGTGCCGAGTCCGATCCGGGACACACGAAGGCCGGTACGGCCGAGATGCCTCTGCTCCATGGACGCCGAGATTACGGCCTGAACTTGCCTCGTGGGGGGCCTGTGGACAACCGATTTCCCCACCCCGCACGTGAGTTCCCGCCGCGGGCCCGGGCGGCGCGGTGCCGGACCCCGGCGTCGGCCGGGCGCCCCTCTCCTCGGCACACCCGTGCCGCCCCGGCGGCCCCCTGCCCGCGGCCACGCCCGTCGGCTAGTGTCTCCCCCCACAAGGGACGTTACTGATCGGTAAGGGGAATCGGCCATGCAGCTCGGGATCAACCTCGGCTACTGGGGCGCCGGAATGGACGCGGACAACCTCGCCGTGGCCCAGGAGGCCGACCGGCTCGGGTACGCGGTGTGCTGGGCCGCCGAGGCCTACGGCTCCGACGCGGCCACCGTGCTCACCTGGGTCGCCGCCCAGACCGAACGCATCGACGTCGGCTCCGCCATCTTCCAGATCCCGGCCCGTCAGCCCGCGATGACCGCGATGACCGCCGCCACCCTCGACTCGCTCTCCGGCGGCCGCTTCCGCCTCGGCCTCGGCGTCTCGGGTCCGCAGGTCTCCGAGGGCTGGTACGGGGTCAAGTTCGACAAGCCGCTGGCCCGCACCCGGGAGTACGTGGAGATCGTACGCAAGGCGATGACGCGCGAGCGGCTGTCCTACGAGGGCGAGCACTGGACCCTCCCGCTGCCCGACGGGCCCGGCAAGCCGATCAAGCTGACCGTGCACCCCCAGCGCGAGCACATCCCGCTCTACATCGCCGCGATCGGCCCGAAGAACCTGGAGCAGACGGGCGAGATCGCCGACGGGGCGCTGCTCATCTTCCCCTCGGCCGACCACCTCGAAGAGACCGCGATCAGGCATCTGCGCGCCGGACGCGAGAAGGCCGGCAAGACCCTCGACGGCTTCGACGTCTGCCCCACCCTCCCGCTCGCCCTCGGCGACGACAAGGACGTGACCGCGCTCGCCGACACCTTCCGCCCCTACACCGCCCTGTACGTGGGCGGCATGGGCAGCCGCAGGCAGAACTTCTACAACCAGCTCGCCCAGCGCATGGGGTACGAGGAGGCGGCCGCCGACATCCAGGACAGGTACCTGTCCGGGGACAAGCAGGGCGCCGCGGCCGCGGTCCCGCACGAGCTGATCGACCGGACGACCCTGCTGGGCTCCGTGGACCGCATCGCCGACCGGATGAAGGCCTACGCGGCGGCGGGCGTCACCACGCTCACGCTGGCGCCCGCGGGCTTCACGCTGGAAGAGCGGATCGCCGCGCTCCGGGCCGGATCCGACGCCCTGGAGCGGGCCGGGCTCGCGTAACACGAGCCCAGGTTCCCCGCGGCCGTGGTGGGGGCTCGGGGGTCTTCCCCGCCACGGCCGTCACGGGGAACAACGCGCCGGGCGCCGCGCGGTTACGCCCCCTCGCAAGCCCGGTGGTCCTCCGTTCGGCGCAGCCGTCCCTCGCAGCTGTTGCAGCACCTCCGTGACCGCATTTGACTCGTCCTTTGCGGGATCCCGCAGAGAGGTGGGCGCGATGCTTTCGGCCAGGAGTCTGTTCCAGGAGATCCTCGACAACGACGAGGCCTTCCGCCTGTTCTGCTCGATCGCGGCCGGCGGGGAGGCGCAGGGCGGCTGGGAGAACGGTCGGATCGCCGCGCTCGTGCCGGCGAGCGAACGCGAGCTCGCTCCCAAGATCAGCCGCCACGGAGCGGACGAGGACAAGCACGGACGGATCTTCAACGCCCTGCTGAAGAAGCGCGGCCTCGAACCCGTCGCGGTCCCTCCCGAGACCGACTACACGATGCTTCTGGAGCGGCGGGGCATCGGTCTCGCGCACGAGAAGCTCAAGGCCGACCGGCCGCTCACGGTGCGGGACGTCATCACGTATCTGGCGCACAGCCGGGTCACCGAACAGCGCGCCTGCGAACAGATGCTGATGCTCCGGAAGTACTTCGCCGACCACCCGGACGTCGGCAGGGCCGTCCTCGTGATCTCCCGCGACGAGGACAACCACCTCGCCTACACCCACGAGGAACTGCTGCGCTTCGCGGCCGCGGGTCAGGCCCGGTTCATCCATACGACGCTGCGCGAGTGCGCGCTGGCCGAGATCCGCATCCACCGGGACGTCAGCCTCGCGGTCATGGCCCGTATGGCGCGCATCCTCGGCTGGTCGGCAGCCAGGTCGGCGCTGCTCGCAGCCGGCATCCACGCCATGTACGCCTACGAGCGGCTGGTGGGCTGGCGGCGGATGGTGACCCTGGAGATGCCGCGGCGGCGCAACGCCCTCGGCGGGCCCGCCACCCCCGCGCCCGAGGTCGCCTGAACCGCCCCACGCGCGCGTGCGGGCGGCGGAGGCGAACCACGCCTACGTCCAGCCGCGCCGCTTGAACAGCCGGTACAGCAGGACCTCCAGTCCCGCCATCGCCAGGATCACGACCGGGTACGACCACATCCAGTGCAGCTCCGGCATGTGGTCGAAGTTCATGCCGTAGATCCCGGCGATCATCGTGGGGATCGCGGCCATCGCCGCCCACGCCGAGATCTTCCGCATGTCGTCGTTCTGCTGGACGCTCATCTGTGCCAGATGCGCCGAGAGGATGTCGGAGACCAGCCGGTCCAGGCTCTCCACGGACTCGTTCACGCGGGTCAGATGGTCGTGGACGTCACGGAAGAAGGGGCGCGACTTCTCCTGCACGAACGGCACGGGCGTGCCCAGCGTCCCCTGCCCCGCCAGCCTGGCCAGCGGCGGCGCCAGCGGGACCGTCGCCCGCCGGAACTCCAGGATCTGCCGCTTGAACGTGTAGATCCGCGACGCCGTGTTCCGCGAGCCGCCACCGGAGGGCGAGAAGACCTCCGCCTCCAGCTCCTCCAGGTCGGTCCCCAGCTCGGTCGCCACGTCCAGGTACTGGTCGACGATGGAGTCCGCGATCGAGTACAGCACCCCCGTCGGCCCGTGCCGCAGCATCTCCGGCTGCTCCTCCAGGTGACGGCGTACGGACCCGAGCGGCATGTCCTCGCCGTGGCGCACGGTGACAACGAAGGAGTCGCCGAGGAAGAGCATCAGCTCGCCGGCGGAGACGGTGTCGCTGTGCGGTTCGTACGACACCGGCTTGAGCACCATGAACAGCGAGTCGTCGTACACCTCCAGCTTGGGCCGCTGATGTGCCTTCAGCGCGTCCTCCACCGCCAGCGGATGGAGCCCGAACTCCTCGGTGACCAGATCGAACTCCTTCTCCGTCGGCTCGTACAGGCCGATCCACAAGAAGGAGTCCGAGGAGGCACGCGCCTCGGCCAGGGCGTCGGAGAGATCCTCCGGGCCCTCGGTCCGCCGTCCGTCGCGGTAGATGGCACAGTCGATGATCACGGTGCGTATTCTCCTGTCAGCCGTCCGGCCACCTGCCGGTTGATCTTCGCCGGTCCCGCACGCCCGGCGGGAGCCACTCGCCCCGCCCCGGTCGCCGGGTGTCCCTTCAGGGGTCCTTGCACTATGAGCGCCCGATGAGGTCGCCTGGTCCGGTGCCGTGCATCGCAAGGCGCCGACGAGCCCTTGCAGCGGAGCTACCAGGGCTTTTCGGCAACGCGGCGAGGTGCGGTGCCGGACCACGCGACCCGGGCGGGCACAGTGCAAGGACCCCTTAGGCTGGGCGTCATGCCCACGTTGATCCTCGTCCGGCACGGACGCTCCACCGCCAACACCGCGGGACTCCTCGCCGGCTGGACGCCCGGCGTCGCCCTCGACGAACGGGGCGCCGCGCAGGCGGCGGCGCTGCCCGCGAGGCTCGCCGAGCTGCCGATCGCCGAGGTCGTCACCAGCCCCCTGCAGCGCTGCCTGGAGACCGTCCAGCCGCTGCTCGACGCCCGCGGACTGCGCGCGCACAGCGACGAACGGATCGGCGAGTGCCACTACGGCGACTGGTCCGGCCGCAAGCTCGCCGAGCTGAAGGACGAGCCGTTGATGGAGGTCGTCCAGGCGCATCCGTCGGCGGCCGCGTTCCCCGGCGGCGAGTCCATGCGGTCCATGTACAGCCGGGCCGCGGAGGCGGTACGCGAGTGGAACGCGCGCGTGGAGCGCGACCACGGCCCCGACGCCGTGTACCTCATGTGCTCGCACGGCGACATCATCAAGTCTCTTGTCGCGGACGCGCTCGGACTGCATCTCGACCTCTTCCAGCGGATCTCCGTGGAACCGTGTTCCATCACCGCGATCCGTTACACCCGGCTGCGGCCATTTCTCGTTCGTCTCGGCGACACCGGCGATTTCTCCTCGCTCGTGCCGCGTGCGGAACCCTCCGGTTCGGACGCCACGGTCGGGGGCGGTGCGGGCGCACCGTGATCGTCGGCCGCAGTAGGGTGAAGCGATCGAACGAGCGCAGTAGTTGTCAGCAACCGAAGCGGACCGGCGCGGACGGCCGGTCCCGATCCCGATCCAATGGAGACAGGACGTGTCCCGTCAGGTGTTCCTCTACGACCCCCCGGACCGTTTCGTGGCCGGTACGGTCGGGCTGCCCGGGCGCCGTACCTTCTTCCTGCAGGCCTCGGCCGGACCCCGGGTGACCAGCGTGGCGCTGGAGAAGACCCAGGTCGCGGCGCTCGCCGAGCGCATGGACGAGCTTCTCGACGAGGTGGTGCGCCGCAGTGGCGGCAGCGCCGCCGTTCCCGCCGTGGCCCCCACCGAGATCGCCGACACGGCTCCACTGGAAACCCCGATCGAGGAGGAGTTCCGCGTCGGCACCATGGCCCTGGCCTGGGACGGCGAGGAGCAGCGCATGATCGTCGAGGCCCAGGCCCTCGTCGAACTGGACGCCGATTCCGAGGAGGATCTCGCCGAGGCCGAGGAGCGGCTGCTGCAGGACGAGGAGAACGGTCCGCCGATGCTCCGGGTCCGGCTCACCGGCGCGCAGGCGCGGGCCTTCGCCAAGCGCGCCCTCGACGTCGTCAACGCGGGGCGGCCCCCCTGCCCGCTGTGCAGCCTCCCGCTCGACCCGGAAGGACACGTATGTCCGCGCCAGAACGGATACCGCCGCGGAGCGTGACCACGGCCGAACTGCTCGCCGAGGGCGAGCTGACCGTGCGCGGGCGCATCCGCGACGCCTCCAACGCGGCGCTGTACTGCACGGTGCGATACGACGGGCGGGAAGCCGCCTGCATCTACAAGCCGATCGCCGGTGAACGGCCCCTGTGGGACTTCCCCGACGGGACGCTCGCCCAGCGCGAGGTCGCCGCCTACGAGGTGTCCGAGGCGACCGGCTGGGGCCTGGTGCCGCCCACCGTGCTGCGCGACGGCCCGTACGGCCAGGGCATGTGCCAGCTGTGGATCCAGGAGCAGCCGGACGGTGAACTGCTCGCCCTCGTGGACGGTGAGGAACCGGAGGACGGCTGGAAGGCCATCGGCTTCGCCGACATCGGTGGCGGCAGGACCGCCCTGCTCGTGCACGCCGACGACGAGCGGCTGCGGCGGATGGCCGTCCTGGACGCGGTCATCAACAACGCCGACCGCAAGGGCGGCCATCTGCTGCCCACCGACGAGGGGCGCCTGTACGGCATCGACCACGGCGTCACCTTCAACACCGAGAACAAGCTGCGCACGCTGCTGTGGGGGTGGGCCGGGGAGCCCCTGACGGGGGAGGCGGTCGAGGTGCTCAAGGGCCTGCGGGAGGCCCTGAGGAAGGGCGGGGCTCTGGCCGAGCGGCTGGCCGGCCTGCTCACCCCCGTCGAGGTCGACGCCACCCGCAAGCGGATCGGCGCGCTCCTTGAGTCGGGCAGGCACCCGGAACCGAGCGGGGAGTGGCCGGCGATTCCGTGGCCCCCCGTGTGACCGGTGCCTGTTCATGTGTGCGGCCGGTGGTCTGCCCACCGGTCGCCACTGCACACCGGAGGCCATCGCGCAAGAGTGCCTTCTTCGTCATCCGGCCCGGTCCGGTTCGAAGACGGAACTTGCGGCCGGTTAGGCTCATGACATGCATGCCTGGCCCGCTTCCGAGGTCCCCGCCCTGCCTGGTCAGGGCCGCGACCTGAGGATCCACGACACCGCGACCGGCGGCCTGGTCACCCTCGCCCCCGGTCCCGTCGCCCGCATCTACGTCTGCGGCATCACCCCGTACGACGCGACCCACATGGGTCATGCGGCGACCTACAACGCGTTCGACCTCGTTCAGCGCGTGTGGCTCGACACCAAGCGGCAGGTGCACTACGTCCAGAACGTCACCGACGTCGACGACCCTCTCCTGGAGCGCGCGCAGCGCGACGACATCGACTGGGTGGCCCTCGCCGAGCGGGAGACCGCCCTCTTCCGCGAGGACATGACCGCGCTGCGGATGCTGCCCCCGCAGCACTACATAGGCGCCGTGGAGGCCATACCCGGTATCGTCCCGCTGGTCGAACGGCTGCGGGACGCGGGCGCCGCGTACGAACTCGACGGTGACGTCTACTTCTCCGTGGAGTCAGACCCGCATTTCGGCCAGGTCTCGCATCTGGACGCCGCCGCGATGCGCCTGCTGTCCGCCGAGCGCGGTGGCGACCCGGACCGCCCGGGCAAGAAGAACCCGGTCGACCCCATGCTCTGGATGGCCGCCCGCCCGGGCGAGCCCAGCTGGGACGGGGGTTCCCTGGGCCGTGGCCGGCCCGGCTGGCACATCGAGTGCGTGGCCATCGCCCTCGATCACCTGGGCATGGGCTTCGACGTGCAGGGCGGCGGCTCCGATCTCGCCTTCCCGCACCACGAGATGGGTGCCTCGCACGCGCAGGTGCTGACCGGCGAATACCCGATGGCCAAGGCGTACGTCCACGCCGGCATGGTCGCCCTGGACGGCGAGAAGATGTCCAAGTCCAAGGGCAACCTCGTCTTCGTGTCCCGGCTCCGGCGCGACGGCGTCGACCCGGCCGCCATCCGGCTCGCGCTGCTCGCGCACCACTACCGGTCCGACTGGGAGTGGACCGACCAGGTCCTCCGGGACGCCGTGGCCCGGCTCGACCGCTGGCGCTCCGCCGTCTCCCGGCCCGACGGCCCGCCCGCTGAGGCGGTCGTCGAGGAGATCCGCGACGCCCTCGCGAACGATCTGGACGCACCGGCCGCGCTCGCCGCGGTCGACCGCTGGGCCGCGCTCCAGCAGGAGAGCGGCGGTACGGACACGGGCGCACCCGGTGTCGTGTCGCGTGCCGTGGACGCGCTGCTCGGCGTGGCCCTCTGAGCACCGCTGAGCGGCGCCGGGCAGACCGTACCGGCCCCGGCGCCGCTCAGCGCCCTTCCCTCAGGTGGCGGTGTTCTTCCGCAGGGGCACCGGCAGTTGGCCGCTCCGCCGGTCAACTGCCCCTGCCCGTACGGCACACACCGTGCGGCGACGGGAGCCCGGTGCCGGACGACGCGTCAACCGGAAGGACCGAGGGCGGTGCGCCCCTGCGCACCGCCCTCGTCACTCCTCCGAGGAGTCCTCGTCCTCGCCGCCCGGCTTCGGCGGCTTCGGCGGCCGGGTCCGACCGCTCGGGTTGTCCCGCCGGTAGGAGCCGCCGTCGCCACCGTCCGCCGTGGCGTGCCCGCCCGGCGGGCCGACGTCCCGCCGGCGCAGATAGCGCTCGAACTCGCGGGCGATCGCCTCGCCCGACGCCTCCGGCAGTTCGGCGGTGTCCCGGGCCTCCTCCAGCGTCTGCACGTACTCGGCGACCTCGCTGTCCTCGGCGGCCAGCTGGTCCACGCCCAACTGCCAGGCGCGCGCGTCCTCCGGCAGTTCGCCCAGCGGGATGCGCAGGTCGAGCAGGTCCTCCAGGCGGTTCAGCAGGGCCAGCGTGGCCTTCGGGTTGGGCGGCTGCGACACGTAGTGCGGGACCGCCGCCCACAGCGAGACGGCCGGAACGCCCGCGTGCGTGCACGCCTCCTGCAGGACGCCCACGATGCCCGTGGGGCCTTCGTACTTGGTCTCCTCCAGGTCCATCCGGCGGGCCAGGTCCGGGTCGGACGTGGTCCCGCTGATCGGGACCGGACGCGTGTGCGGGGTGTCGCCGAGCAGGGCGCCCAGGATCACCACGAGCTCCACCCCGAGCTCGTGGGCGAAGCCCAGCAGCTCGTTGCAGAACGAACGCCAGCGCATCGACGGTTCGATGCCGCGGACCAGTACCAGGTCGCGGGGCTTCTCGCCGCCGACGCGGACCACCGAGAGCCGGGTCGTGGGCCAGGTGATCTTGCGGACCCCGGCCTCCATGAACACAGTGGGGCGGTTCACCTGGAAGTCGTAGTAGTCCTCGGCGTCCAGGGCCGCGAACACCTCGCCCTTCCACTCCCTGTCCAGATGCGCGACCGCGGTGGAGGCGGCGTCGCCGGCATCGTTCCAGCCCTCGAACGCGGCCACCATGACCGGGTCGATCAGCTCGGGAACCCCCTCGAGCTCGATCACCCAGCGCCTCCTTCCGACGTGCCCTCGCGTACGTCCCAACCTTACGGCGTGCGACGGGGGCGCCCGCAGCCCCCTTGCACGGGGCAGTGAACGGATGACTGCCCCGTCCGGGGCCCTCGAACACCCATGATCGCCGACCTGGGCCACCCCACCCCTCAGGTGGTCCACACCTCCGATGGATCAGAGGGTCGAGCGCAGCCACTGCTCCACCGACGCGATGTGCACGGTGGCCCACGAACGGGCCGCCTCCGCGTCGCGGTCGCGCAGCGCGCCGAGGATCGCCCGGTGCTCGCGCAGGGTGCGGCCGACCGCGTCCTGTTGGGTCAGGCCGCGCCAGATCCGGGCCCGGGTGGTGGGTCCGGACAGCCCGTCGAGCAGGGAGCACAGCACCGAGTTGCCGGAACTCTGCACGATGCCACGGTGGAACTCCAGATCGCAGGCGACCAGCTCCTCCACCGACGGTTCAGGACCCAGCCCGTCCAACTGGGCCGTCAGCCCGTCCAGTTGCCGGTCGCTGATCCGGGAGGCCGCCATGCCCGTCGCGGCCGGCTCCAGGATGCGCCGCACGGCGAGGAACTCCAGCACGGTGTCGTCGCGGTGGAAGTCCACGACGAAACTCAGCGCCTCCAGCAGGAGCTGGGGGTCGAGGCTGGTGACATACGTCCCGTCGCCCTGCCGAACGTCCAGGATGCGGATCAGCGACAGGGCACGCACCGCCTCGCGCAGGGAGTTGCGGGACAGCCCGAGCTCGGCGGCGAGTTCGCTCTCCCTGGGCAGTCGATCGCCGGGACGCAGCGCGCCGGAGACGATCATTCCCTTGATCTTCTCGATCGCCTCGTCGGTGACTGCCATGGCGGCCCTCCTGCTGCTCAGACATCCGATGTCTCAGCCCATTATGGGGTTCAGTGGGCTGAACGGGTGCGGGAATCCCGATGTCAGCCCGGGAAACCGTCCCCGAACGCGCTCGTGGGCCCGCCCGTGTCATGGGCTCGGGCCAGGGCCTCCGACTCCGCCACCGCCGCCGCCTGGTCGAGCGTCGTCAACACCCGCTCCCGCATCAGGATCCGGCCGTCGACGAGCGTGTCCGGCACCTTCCCCCGGGTACGCCGCGTACGCGAGCGTGGACCACACGTCGTGCCCTCCGCGTCGATGTCCTCGTCCGCCGTGTACCGGGGCCGCGGCGCCGCCGCCGGGCCCTCCGCCGGGTTCCCCCCCCCGTCGCGGACGGCGACGGCCCCGTCCGATACGACGGTTCCGGCGTCGTCGACCGTCAGGACGTCACCGCCGTGAACCAGCAGATCGATGCGCTGCCTCACGCGGCGTGCTCCTCCGCCAGCAGCCGCAGCGCCTCCAGGGAGACCACCGCACCGCGCCGCACGCCCCGGGCGACGACGTCCCGGTGCGGGTCGTACCCGCCCGTGGCCTGCTCGTCGACGAGTTCGTCGGCGTTGGCGCCGTCCACGACGAGCACACCCCCGGCGACCAGGCCGCGCAGCGAGGCGGTCACCAGCAGCGCGGACAGCTCCATCTCGATCGCCGCGAGACCCGCCCCGTCGTACGCGTTCAGCGGGATCAGTCCGGGCTGGAAGGCCGCCCGGGTCCACACGATCCCCCGGTGGTGCGCCGCGCCCGCCTCGCGGGCCGCGCGCTGGAGGGCGAAGACCGCCTCGGGCGCGGCCACGGCGGGGTACTCGGGCGGCAGCAACTGCTGGGTGACACCGTCGTCGCGCACGGCCGCCTCGGCGATCACCAGGTCGCCGTCGCCGATCTCCGGCTTCATCGCGCCCGCCGTGCCGAAGCGCAGAAGCGTGCGGACCCCCGCGTCCGCCAGTTCCTGGAAGAGCAGGATCGCGCCCGGCGCGCCCACCCCGTGCGAGGCCACCGTCACCGGCAGGCCCTCCCAGCTGCCGCTGAACACCCGGTACTCCCGGTGGTGGGAGACCTCCGCGGCACCCTGGAGCAGCGCGGCGACGGCCGCCGCGCGCGCCGGGTCACCGACCACGACGGCGCGCGGGGGCAGTCCCGTGCGGGGGATGCGGGTGACGGGCGACAGGTCCTGCGTCATGAGGCGGACTCCAGTGGGTCGGATACGGCGACGGGGGCGAACCGCCGTCAGGCAGAACCGTACGCAGCTCGAAGTCCCCTGCCTCCGCGCCCTTCCCGATGACCAACTCGACCCGGCCCCGCGAGATCTGGTCCGGCGTCGCGTACACGAAAGGGGCGGCTTCCCGCGGAAGCCGCCCCTTCGACCCGGTGGGTGCTACTTCTTGTCGAGCAGGTCCTGCACCTTGCCGCGCACCTCGTCCGTGGCGAGCCCGCGGATCGTCAGGGTGGTACGGCGGCGCAGCACGTCGTCCGCCGTCTCGGCCCACTCGTGGTCCCGGGCGTAGACGACCTGCGCCCAGATCTCCGGGGCGTCCGGGTGGACGCGCTCGCCCAGCTGCGGGTCCTCGTTGGCCAGCCGTGCGATGTCGAAGGCCAGCGAGCCGTAGTGGGTCGCCAGGTGCTTGGCGGTGTCGGGCGCCATGCGCGGGCCGGGCGCCGGGCCGTCCACGACCAGGCGGTGGGCGATCGCGCGCGGGTTGGCGATGCCCGGCAGCGGCAGCCTCTTCGGCAGCGAGGCGATCGGCTCGAAGTCGTCGCCGAGCGGGCGGCCCGGCAGCGACTCCAGCTTCTGCATGACCGTACGGCCGATGTGCCGGAAGGTGGTCCACTTGCCGCCCGCGACGGACAGCATGCCGCCCCTGCCCTCGGTGACGACGGTCTCCCGCTTGGCCTTGGCGGTGTCGCCGGGGCCGCCCGGCAGCACCCGCAGACCGGCGAAGGCGTAGGTGATCAGTTCCCGCCGCAGCTGCTGGTCGCGGACCGAGAACGCGGCCTCGTCGAGGATCTGGGCGGTGTCCTTCTCGTTGACCGCGACCTCGGCCGGGTCGCCCTCGTACTCCTCGTCGGTGGTGCCGAGCAGAAGCATGTCCTCCCAGGGGAGGGCGAAGGTGATGCGGTACTTGTCGATCGGCGTCGCCAGCGCCGCCCGCCAGGGGGAGGTGCGCTTGAGCACCAGGTGCACACCCTTGGACAGGCGTATGGAGGGCGCCGCGTTCGGGTCCTCCAGCCGGCGCAGGTGGTCCACCCACGGCCCGGTCGCGTTCAGCACCAGCCGCGCGTCGACGCCGAACTCGTCACCGGAGAGCCGGTCCTTCAGCTCGGCACCGGTGACCCGGCCCCGGGTGAAGCGCAGACCGGTGACCTCGGCGTGGTTCAGGACGGCCGCGCCCGCCTCGACGGCCGCGCGGACCGTCATCAGCGCCATGCGCGCGTCGTTCATCTGGTCGTCGCCGTACACGGCCACGGCCTTGAGGTTCTCGGTGCGCAGCTCCGGCACGTCCTGCTGGGCCTTGGCCGGCGACAGCAGATGGCCCACGCCGTCACCGAACGCCGACAGCGCGGAGTAGGCGAAGACGCCCGCCCCGAGCTTCGCCGCGCCGTGCGGCCCGCCCTTGTACACGGGGAGGTAGAAGGTGAGCGGGTTCGCCAGATGGGGGGCCACCTGGCGGGAGACCGCACGGCGCTCGAAGTGGTTCTCCGCCACCAGCTTCACCGCGCCGGTCTGCAGGTAGCGCAGACCGCCGTGGAGCAGCTTCGAGGAGGCGGAGGAGGTGGCGCCGGCGAAGTCGCCGGCGTCCACCAGGGCCACCCGCAGGCCCGACTGCGCGGCGTGCCAGGCCGTGGAGATGCCCAGGATCCCGCCGCCGATCACCAGGAGGTCGTATGTCGCCTTGGACAGCTGCTCCCGGGTCTCGGCGCGGCTCGGGTTGGAGCCGTGGGCCGGGTGAGTCCCCAGAGCCGGGACACTCTGCAGGGTGGTCATTGCGAATTACTCCTCGTCTTCGATCCAGCCCATGGTCCGCTCGACGGCCTTGAGCCAGCTCTTGTACTCACGGTCGCGGGTCTCCGCGTCCATGTGGGGCGTCCACTCGGCGGCCCGGCGCCAGTTGGCACGCAGGTCGTCGGTGCTGGTCCAGAAGCCGACGGCGAGACCGGCGGCGTAGGCGGCGCCGAGGCAGGTGGTCTCGGCGACCATCGGGCGCACCACCGGCGCGTCCAGGACGTCCGAGAGCGTCTGCATCAGCAGGTTGTTGGAGGTCATGCCGCCGTCGACCTTGAGTGTCGACAGCTCGACGCCCGAGTCCTTGGTCATGGCGTCGGCGACATCGCGGGTCTGCCAGGCGGTGGCCTCCAGGACGGCGCGCGCGAGGTGCGCCTTGGTGACGTACCGGGTCAGACCGGCGAGCACACCGCGGGCGTCGGAGCGCCAGTACGGGGCGAACAGACCGGAGAAGGCCGGCACGAAGTAGGCACCGCCGTTGTCCTCGACCGTGAGCGCCAGGGTCTCGATCTCGGCGGCGGTCTTGATCAGGCCCATCTGGTCGCGCATCCACTGCACCAGGGAGCCGGTGACCGCGATGGAACCCTCCAGGGCGTAGACCGGCTTCTGGTCGCCGATCTGGTAGCCGACCGTGGTCAGCAGGCCCGAGTAGGAGTTGATGATCTTCTCACCGGTGTTCATCACCATGAAGGTGCCGGTGCCGTAGGTGGACTTGGTCTCGCCCTCGGAGAAGCAGGTCTGGCCGAACAGGGCCGCCTGCTGGTCGCCGAGCGCGGACGCCACCGGGATGCCGCCGAGCAGGTCGCCGAGGCGTCCGCCGGTGATCTCGCCGTACACCTCGGCGGAGGAGCGGATCTCCGGCAGCACCGCCTTCGGCACGCCGATGGACTCGCAGATCTTGTCGTCCCACTGCATCGTGTGCAGGTTCATCAGCAGGGTGCGGGAGGCGTTGGTGACATCGGTGACGTGGTGGCCGCCGTTGACACCGCCGGTCAGGTTCCAGATGACCCAGGTGTCCATGGTGCCGAAGAGGATGTCGCCCGCCTCGGCGCGCTCGCGCAGGCCCTCGATGTTGTCGAGCAGCCAGCGGGCCTTGGGACCGGCGAAGTAGGAGGCCAGCGGCAGACCGGTCTCGCGGCGGAAGCGGTCCTGGCCCACGTTGCGGCCGAGTTCCTTGCAGAGCGCGTCGGTACGCGTGTCCTGCCAGACGATGGCGTTGTGGACGGGCTCACCGGTGTTCTTGTCCCACAGCACGGTGGTCTCGCGCTGGTTGGTGATGCCGATGGCCTTGATGTCGTCCCGGGTGATGCCGGCCTTCTCGATGGCGCCGGAGACGACCTCCTGGACGTTGGTCCAGATCTCGGTGGCGTTGTGCTCGACCCAGCCCGGCCTGGGGAAGATCTGCTCGTGCTCCTTCTGGTCGACGGAGACGATGCGGCCGTCCCGGTCGAAGACGATGCAGCGCGAGGAGGTCGTGCCCTGGTCGATCGCTGCGATGAAGGGGCCGGCGGTGTGTGCGTCGGTCACGGTGTGCTCCTGAAGTTCCGTGGATAAGAGGGGCGGTCTTTACGGCGCGGTGCTGACAGGCGGTGCCTGGGGAAGCTCAGTGTCCTCAAGCAAAGGCGACGTTGTAGATGCCTGCGGCGATCGCCGCGCCGATCAGCGGACCGGCGACGGGGATCCAGGCGTAGCCCCAGTCGGAACCGCCCTTGTTGGGCAGCGGGAGGAGGGCGTGCACGATGCGCGGACCGAGGTCACGGGCCGGGTTGATCGCATAGCCGGTCGGGCCGCCCAGCGAGAGACCGATGGAGACGACCACGAGTGAGGTGATCAGGGCGCCCAGGGTGCCGAGGCCGTTGCCCTTGTCGTTGAGACCCTGTGTGAGGACCGCCAGCACCAGCACGATGGTGCCGACGATCTCCGTGGCGAGGTTCTGCACCGCGTTCCGGATCTCGGGACCGGTGGAGAAGATGCCGAGCACCGGCCCGGCCTGCGCCTCCTGGGCCTCCACGGCCTTGGTGTCCTGCGCCCCGGGGCCCCCGACGATCTCTCTGTCGGTGAGGTGGGCGTGGAACTGGCCGTAGTAGGCGACCCAGACCAGAGCCGCACCGATCATGGCGCCGAGCAACTGTCCGGCCCAGTAGACCGGGACGTTGCTCCACTCGCCGCTCTTGATGGCGAGTGCGAGTGTCACGGCCGGGTTGAGGTGGGCACCGGAGAGCGGTGCCGAGGTGTAAACCGCCGTCAGGACGGCGAAACCCCACCCGAAGGTGATGGCGAGCCAGCCGGCGTTACGGGCCTTCGAGGCCTTCAGCGTCACGGCGGCGCACACGCCGCCGCCCAGCAGGATGAGTATGGCGGTACCGATGGTCTCGCCGATGAAGATGTCGGAGCTGGACACCCGCGACTCCTTTGTCCTTCGTCCAGGGGAAGGCGAACCCCGGGTCCCTCCGGTGGTTCGTGCCCTCGGGGGTGAGAGCGATTGCCGGCCCTTGGCGTTGTCACACTCTAGCGCGTATTGCCGGTAGTTGTTCGACAATGCCGACCGATGGACGGGAGTCTCGCTTCCGGTTCGGCGCGTCGTCAAGAGTTCGGTTATCGAATGCAGGATCGTTATTGATCGCTCTGGGTTATCGATCTTGTGGCGCGTGCGTCGCGCGTGCTCCCCGCGCCCGAGCAGGCACGTTTCGTGTTCGGGTGCTGATGCGGAGGCGGTGTGCCCCCCGGCGTCGTCACGGGGCGTCACCCCGGTCGCGGGCACACGAAGGGGCCGGCACGTCGCCGTACCGGCCGATGGCCGTCGGGGGCGGTGTCGAACAGCGCGGTGGGCCGCCCGATCCCTCCGGGTGTACGAGGCTCAGAACCGCCCGGCGCCCAGGTCCCGCGACACCGCGCGGGCGCAGTCGCGGACCGCCGCGATCAGTTCGGGACGCAGCTCCCCGTCCTGGCACACACGCTCCACCGCGCCGGTGATGCCCACGGCGCCCACGGGCATCCGCCGCCGGTCGTGGATGGGCGCGGCGACCGAGGCGACGCCGGTCCACGTCTCCTCGACGTCGGCCGCGTACCCGCGCGCGCGGGTGAGATCGAGGAGGTGCTCGAAGTCCTCCGCCTCGCAGACGGTCCGGTCGGTGAACGGCTTGCGGTCGGCCTCCAGCACCTCGCTGTGCGCCACCGGGTCGTACGCCGACAGCACCTTGCCGAGGGCCGTGGAGTGCAGCGGCTGCATGGCCCCGATCTCCAGGACCTGCCGGCTGTCGTCGGGCCGGAAGACGTGGTGCACGATCAGCACGCCCTGCTGGTGCAGCACCCCCAGATAGACGCTCTCCCCGCTGGAGCGGGCCAGGTCGTCCGTCCATACCAGGGCGCGCGCCCGCAGCTCGTGCACATCGAGGTAGGTCGTCCCCAGGCGCAGCAGCTCGGCCCCGAGCTGATAGCGGCCCGAGGCCGCCTCCTGCTCCACGAACCCCTCCTGCTGGAGAGTGCGGAGTATGCCGTGGGCCGTGCCCTTCGCAAGGCCCAGTGACGAGGCGATGTCCGACAGGCCGAGCCGCCGCTCGCCGCCCGCGAGCAGCCGCAGCATCGCGGCCGCCCGTTCGAGCGACTGGATGTTCCGTGCCATCGCCGTCCTGCCTCCGTCCTTCGACCGTCCACCGACGCTGTCTACCGCCGTTCGGCAATGCCGAACACTACCGGTCGTCGCCGACCTCCCGCTAATGGGCGGTCGCCATCCGTTCCACCGGAATCGCCGCGCCGGTCATATGAGGCACGCCCGTCCGTCCCGTGGACGCCCCTGACCGCACGGCGCGCTCCGGGCTACCCTGGCCGCGTGCGCCTTCCATGGGAAGCGCAAAGCCGACAGCCGTCGCACTCCAGGGAGCATCTTCCATGGCCTCGTTGCCGAACCCGTCCCTTTCGTCCGCCGCCACCGACAGCAGGACCCGAACCGAAGCACTCCGGGAAGCCCTCGCCACCCGTGTCGTGGTGGCCGACGGCGCCATGGGCACGATGCTCCAGGCCCAGGACCCGACGCTGGACGACTTCGAGGGCCTCGAGGGCTGCAACGAGATCCTGAACGTCACCCGGCCCGACATCGTCCGCTCCGTCCACGAGGCGTACTTCTCCGTGGGTGTCGACTGCGTGGAGACGAACACCTTCGGGGCCAACCACGCGGCCATGGCCGAGTACGAGATCGCCGACCGCGTCCACGAGCTGTCCGAGGCCGGTGCCCGGATCGCCCGCGAGGTGGCGGACGCGTTCGTCGCCGACGACGGCCGGCAGCGCTGGGTCCTCGGCTCGATCGGCCCCGGCACCAAGCTGCCCACCCTCGGCCACGTCGGCTACACCACCATCCGCGACGGCTTCCAGGCCAACGCGGAGGGCCTGCTGGCCGGCGGCGCGGACGCGCTGATCGTCGAGACCACCCAGGACCTGCTGCAGACGAAGGCCTCCATCCTGGGTGCCCGGCGCGCCATGGAGGCCACCGGCATCGAGGTGCCCCTGCTGTGCTCGATGGCGTTCGAGACCACCGGCACCATGCTGCTCGGCTCCGAGATCGGCGCCGCGCTCACCGCCCTGGAGCCGCTCGGCATCGACATGATCGGCCTGAACTGCTCGACCGGCCCCGCCGAGATGAGCGAGCACCTGCGCTACCTCACGCGCCACTCCCGTATCCCGCTGCTGTGCATGCCGAACGCCGGCCTGCCCGTCCTCACCAAGGACGGCGCGCACTTCCCCCTGGGCCCCGAGGGCCTGGCCGACGCCCAGGAGAACTTCGTCCGCGACTACGGGCTCTCCCTCGTCGGCGGCTGCTGCGGCACCACGCCCGAGCATCTGCGCCAGGTCGTCGAGCGCGTCCGCGACCTGACCCCGGTCGAGCGTCGCCCGCAGCCGGAGCCCGGCGCCGCCTCCCTCTACCAGACCGTGCCCTTCCGCCAGGACACCTCGTACCTGGCGATCGGCGAGCGCACCAACGCCAACGGCTCGAAGAAGTTCCGCGAGGCCATGCTGGACGGCCGCTGGGACGACTGCGTGGAGATGGCCCGCGAGCAGATCCGCGAGGGCGCCCACATGCTCGACCTGTGCGTCGACTACGTGGGCCGCGACGGCGTCGCCGACATGGAGAAGCTGGCCGGCCGCTTCGCCACCGCCTCCACGCTCCCGATCGTCCTCGACTCCACCGAAGTCGACGTCATTCAGGCCGGGTTGGAGAAGCTCGGCGGACGCGCCGTCATCAACTCCGTCAACTACGAGGACGGCGACGGGCCCGAGTCCCGCTTCACGAAGGTGACCCGGCTCGCCAGGGAGCACGGCGCCGCGCTGATCGCGCTGACCATCGACGAGGAGGGCCAGGCCCGTACCCCCGAGAAGAAGGTGGAGATCGCCGAGCGGCTCATCGCCGACCTGACCGGCAACTGGGGCATCCACGAGGAGGACATCCTCATCGACACCCTGACCTTCACCATCTGCACCGGTCAGGAGGAGTCCCGCAAGGACGGCATCGCCACCATCGAGGCGATCCGCGAGCTGAAGAGGCGTCACCCCGACGTGCAGACCACGCTGGGTCTGTCGAACATCTCCTTCGGCCTCAACCCGGCCGCCCGCATCCTGCTCAACTCCGTCTTCCTGGACGAATGCGTCAAGGCCGGGCTCGACTCGGCGATCGTCCACGCCTCCAAGATCCTGCCGATCGCGCGCTTCGACGAGGAGCAGGTCACCACGGCCCTCGATCTGATCTACGACCGCCGCACCGAGGACTACGACCCGCTGCAGAAGCTCATGGCGCTGTTCGAGGGCGCCACCGCCAAGTCCCTGAAGGCCGGCAAGGCCGAGGAACTGGTCGCGCTGCCGCTGGAGGAGCGCCTCAAGCGGCGCATCATCGACGGCGAGAAGAACGGCCTGGAGGCCGACCTCGACGAGGCCCTGCTGACGCGCCAGGCCCTCGACATCGTCAACGACACCCTGCTGGACGGCATGAAGGTCGTCGGCGAGCTGTTCGGCTCCGGCCAGATGCAGCTGCCGTTCGTGCTCCAGTCCGCAGAGGTCATGAAGACCGCGGTCGCCTACCTCGAACCACACATGGAGAAGACCGACGAGGCCGGCAAGGGCACCATCGTCCTGGCCACCGTGCGCGGCGACGTGCACGACATCGGCAAGAACCTCGTCGACATCATCCTGTCCAACAACGGCTACAACGTCGTCAACCTCGGCATCAAGCAGCCGGTCTCCGCGATCCTCGACGCCGCCGACGAGCACCGGGCCGACGTCATCGGCATGTCCGGGCTCCTGGTCAAGTCCACGGTGATCATGAAGGAGAACCTGGAGGAGCTCAACCAGCGGGGCCTGGCCGCCACCTACCCGGTCATCCTCGGCGGCGCGGCCCTGACCCGGGCCTACGTCGAACAGGACCTGCACGAGCTGTACGAGGGCGAGGTCCGCTACGCCCGGGACGCCTTCGAGGGCCTGCGTCTCATGGACGCGCTCATCGGGGTCAAGCGGGGCGTGCCCGGGGCCAAGCTGCCCGAGCTGAGGCAGCGCCGGGTGCGGGCCGCCGCCGTCGAGATCGAGGAGCGGCCCGAGGAGGGCCACGTCCGCTCGGACGTCGTCACCGACAACCCGGTACCCACGCCGCCCTTCTGGGGCACCCGCGTGGTCAAGGGCATCCCGCTCAAGGAGTACGCCTCCTGGCTGGACGAGGGCGCGCTGTTCAAGGGCCAGTGGGGCCTCAAGCAGGCGCGCACGGGCGAGGGGCCGACATACGAGGAACTGGTCGAGACCGAGGGCCGGCCCCGGCTGCGCGGCCTGCTCGACCGGCTCCAGACCGAGAACCTCCTCGAAGCGGCCGTCGTCTACGGCTACTTCCCGTGCGTGTCCAAGGACGACGACCTGATCGTCCTGGACGAAGAGGGCAACGAGCGCACCCGGTTCACCTTCCCGCGCCAGCGCCGCGGCCGCCGGCTGTGTCTGGCCGACTTCTTCCGCCCGGAGGAGTCCGGCGAGAAGGACGTCGTCGGCCTCCAGGTCGTCACCGTCGGATCCCGGATCGGCGCGGAGACGGCCCGGCTGTTCGAGTCGAACTCCTACCGCGACTACCTCGAACTGCACGGCCTGTCCGTGCAGCTGGCGGAGGCGCTCGCCGAGTACTGGCACGCGCGCGTGCGCTCCGAGCTGGGCTTCGCCGGCGAGGACCCGGCCGACATCGAGGACATGTTCGCCCTCAAGTACCGCGGCGCCCGCTTCTCGCTCGGCTACGGCGCCTGCCCCGACCTGGAGGACCGCGCGAAGATCGCCCGGCTGCTCGAACCGGAGCGGATCGGCGTCCAGCTCTCCGAGGAGTTCCAGCTCCACCCCGAGCAGTCCACGGACGCCATCGTGATCCACCACCCGGAGGCCAAGTACTTCAACGCCCGGTAGCGCACGCTCACGGGCCGTGGACGGGGCGCGGAGCGCAGGGGCGGGGCGTACGGGCCGCCACCCGGTCCACTTCGACGTACGGGGCCTCGTGGGTCCGTGTCAGAGCCGCGCCCCGTACGCCCGCGGGCCGGTGCTTCCGTACCGAGAGGCACTTCGCCCACCGGCGACGTACACTGGTCGGTCCACCGCAGGCCGGTTCCCTCCGTGGGAGCCGGCCTGGTCGTCCCCTCAAGGAGGTACGCCGGATGACCACCACGGTCCCCGCGCTCGGAACCCGTACGGCCGAAGGCTCAGCCCTGCAGGCCGTGCTCCTGGACATGGACGGCACCCTGGTGGACACCGAGGGGTTCTGGTGGGACGTCGAGGTCGAGGTCTTCGCCGCCCTCGGCCATGCGCTCGACGACTCATGGCGCCATGTCGTGGTCGGCGGCCCCATGACGCGCAGTGCCGGCTTCCTGATCGAGGCCACCGGCGCCGACATCACCCTCGACGAGCTCACCGTGCTGCTCAACGACGGGTTCGAGGACCGTATCGACCGCAGACTGCCCCTGATGCCGGGCGCCGCCCGGCTCTTGGCCGAACTGGCGGCGCACGAGATCCCCACCGCCCTGGTGTCCGCGTCGCACCGGCGCATCATCGACCGCATCCTGGCCTCGATCGGGCCCCAGTACTTCTCCCTGACCGTCGCGGGCGACGAGGTGGAGCGCACCAAGCCGTTCCCGGACCCGTACCTGCTGGCGGCCAAGGGCCTCGACGCGGAACCCACCCGGTGCGCGGTCGTCGAGGACACGGCGACCGGTGTCGCGGCCGCCGAGGCCGCGGGCTGCCGAGTGGTCGCCGTCCCGTCCGTCGCCCCGATCGCACCCGCCGCCGGCCGCACCGTCGTGACGTCACTGGAAGAGGTCGACCTGCCATTTCTCCAGGGTTTGATGACGGAAATGCGATAGCCGTTCACCCAGCGTGCGCCTTGAATGGATGGATTACCGGAGGCTGTCCGGACGAATGAATTAATACCGGGCCGCCCGACCGAATTACGTTGCCCCCGTCCAAGTTGACCGTGTGACGTTCGCCACATGCGCGGGGGTCGACAGAAGGTATGGCGTGTGCTGTTCCACCCCATTCGGGCGACCCTGGCGCGCCCTTGTGTCCCGATTGGTGAGACGCTGCACGAATCCTTCCCGGGACGGCTTTCCGGTGCGTCCACGGCTGGTTTCGCAGCGTGATGGGGACTCAACTCCGGTAGTCGTGAGCCCTCCTGCAGGCGCGGACTAATCTCATCGCGAGAACATCGCCACATCCCCGTGATCCCTCGCACCACCCATGCTTGCCGGGTACACGGACTCAACAGCTCTGGAGAAACTCGAGCATGAACCGCAAGACTTTGGTGCTGCCGGCCGTCGCCGGTCTGCTCACCCCCGTCCTCGCTGCCTGTGGAGGGTCCAGCAGCGGGGGCAAGAGCGGTGACGCCATCGTCGTCGGCACCACCGACCGGTTCACCGCCTCCAGCGAAGCCCCCGCGCCCGTCGACCCGGCGTACGCCTACGACGTGGGCACCTGGAACATCCTCCGGCAGACCGTGCAGACGCTGATGGTCCAGCCCCGCGGCGACGGCTCGCCCGAGCCGGAGGCCGCCGAGAGCTGCGGCTTCACCGACACCGGCAACGAGCGCTACGCCTGCAAGCTGCGCAAGGACCTCAAGTTCTCCAACGGCGACCCGGTGACCGCGGCCGCCGTGAAGTTCTCCATCGACCGTGCCCGCGCCATCAAGGCCGACAGCGGTGTCTTCGCCCTGCTGTCCACCATCGACACCGTCGAGACGCAGGGTGACAACGAGGTCGTCTTCCACCTCAAGACGGCGGACGCGACCTTCCCGTTCAAGCTGTCGACGCCGGTCGCCGGCATCGTCAACCCCAAGGACTACGAGAAGAACAAGCTCCGCAACGGCTTCCAGGTCGACGGCTCCGGCCCGTACACCATGCAGGCCGAGGTCAAGAACAACGAGCTGGTCAAGGCGACCTTCACCAAGAACCCCAACTACCAGGGGCTGCTGGCGCCGAAGAACAACACGGTGCAGCTTGAGTCGTTCGCGGACGCCGACGCCATGAGCGCCGCGCTGGACAAGGGCGACATCGACGTCATGACCCGCACGATGTCCCCTGACCAGATCCGCAAGCTCCAGAACAAGACCAGCAGCAACGTCAACCTGGTCGACATGCCGGGCCTCGAAATCCGCTACCTGGCCTTCAACACCGACGCCCCGACGGTCAAGACCAAGGCCGTCCGCCAGGCCATGGCGCAGATCGTCGACCGCGCCGCGCTGGTCGCCAAGGTCTACGGCACCCAGGCAGAGCCCCTGTACTCGCTCGTCCCGGCCACGATCACCGGCCACTCCAACTCGTTCTTCAACAAGTACGGCGACCCCAGCGTGGCCAAGGCCCGCACACTCCTGTCCAAGGCCGGCATCACCGCCCCGGTCAAGCTGACGCTGCACTACACGACCGACCACTACGGCCCGGCCACCCCCAAGGAGTTCGAGGTGCTGAAGCAGCAGCTCAACGACAGCGGGCTGTTCGACGTCAGCGTCCAGGGCACCACCTGGGACAAGTTCCGCCCGGCCGAGCAGAAGGGCCAGTACGACGTCTACGGCATGGGCTGGTTCCCGGACTTCCCCGACGCCGACAACTACCTGGCGCCGTTCCTCGACAAGGACAACTTCCTCGGCTCGCCGTACGCCAACACCGAGGTCCGCAACACCCTGATCCCGCAGTCGCGCCGGGCGGCCGACCGCCTCACCGCGTCCAAGAGCCTCGCCGACATCCAGGACATCGTCGCCGAGGACGTGCCGATCCTCCCGCTGTGGCAGGGCAAGCAGTACGTGGCGACCCGCGACAACATCACGGGAAGCGAGTACGCGATGAACTCCTCCTCCACGCTGCAGCTGTGGGAGCTCAGCCGCGGCGTGGGCGGCTGACCGGCCACGCCGTAGGCCGCGACCGGCCACTGCGAAGGCCCCCGGGCACCCGGCCCGGGGGCCTCGCCGCATTCGCGGTACGATCCGGAGGCTTCCGCACGCCCCCTGGACACGCGGAGTCCGGGGGTCAGACGAGAACCCGAAGACAAGGCACATGCACGTGAAGATGCGCACCCAGTGGCCGGTCCTGTCCGTCGCGACCGGGTTGGCCGCAGGCCTGCTCACCGGATGCGGCAGTCCGACGGGCGACTCCGGAGGCACCGGCCCCTCCGTCGTGATGGGGATGTCCGACGACATCCTGGCCACCGACCCCGCCTCCGGCTACGACCCAGGGTCCTGGCTGCTGTTCAACAACGTCTTCCAATCCCTGCTCAGCTTCCCCAAGGGCGGCACGGAACCCGTGCCCGAGGCCGCCCGGGAGTGCACGTTCACGGACACACAGACCAAGGTCTACTCGTGCACGCTCAAGGACGGGCTGAAGTTCAGCAACGGTGACCCGCTCACCTCGCAGGACGTCAAGTTCTCCTTCGACCGCATGCTGAAGATCAACGACTCCGCCGGTCCCGCGATCATGTTCCCCATGCTCGGCTCGGTGGAGACACCCGACGCGAAGAACGTCGTCTTCAAGCTGAAGTACGCCGACGCCACCTTCCCCAGCAAGATAGCCTCCGGCGCCGGCTCGATCGTCGACCACAACGTCTACCCGGCCGACGCGTTGCGCAAGGACGGCCAGGCGGTCGGCTCCGGCCCCTACAAGCTGGACTCGTTCGGCAAGGACAAGGCCGTCTTCTCGGTCAACTCCAACTACCAGGGCACCGCCAAGGCACACAACTCCGGCGTCACCCTGAAGCTCTTCCACGGCGACCAGTCCGCCCTGAAGAGCGCCCTCCTCGACCAGCAGGTCGACGTCGCCTACCGTGGCCTCGCCGCCGCCGACATCGCCGACATCGACAACAACACCTCCACCGGCAAGGGCATCGAAGCCGTCGAGGGCTCCAGCGCCGAAGTCCAGCACCTGGTCTTCAACATGGCCGACCCGGTGGCCGGCAAGCTCGGTGTTCGCAAGGCCATCGCCTATCTCCTCGACCGCGACGCCCTCGTCAGCAAGGTGTACAACAACACGGCGACCCCGCTCTACTCGATCATCCCGGCCGGTATCACCGCCCACGACACGGCCTTCTTCGACACCTACGGGGCCCGTCCCTCGAAGCCCAAGGCGGCTGCCGCGCTGCGCGCCGAGGGCATCACCGGCAAGGTGAAGCTGACCCTGTGGTCCACCCCCTCGCGCTACGGCCCCGCCACCGACGAGGAGTTCAAGACGATCGCCCAGCAGCTCAACGACAGCGGGCTGTTCGACGCCACCGTCAAGTCCGTCGCCTTCGACCAGTACGAGAAGGACATCGCGGCGGGCAAGTACGGCGTCTACGTCAAGGGCTGGGTCCCCGACTACCCGGACCCCGACAACTTCACGGCCCCGTTCTTCGGCAAGGGCAACGTGCTGGACAACCACTACGTCAACAGCACGATCACCGGCGAGCTCATCCCCAAGACGGCCGCCCAGAGCGACCGTTCGTCGACCGACAAGGACTACGGCAGGCTCCAGGACATCGTCGCCCAGGAGGTGCCGATGATCCCGGTATGGCAGGCCAAGCAGTACGCCCTCCGCCGGGACAACGTCTACGGCCTTGAGTACTGCCTCGACGCCTCGACGGTGTTCCGGTTCTGGGAGATCAGCAAGGGCTGACCGGGACCGTGCCGAGCACGGAGGGCGCCCCTCCGAAGAAGGGGCGCCCTCCGGGCGTGACGAGGTCGCGGAGCTACTGTGCGCCCGGGCGCACCAGCCCGCTCTCGTACGCGTACACCGCCGCCTGCACCCGGTCCCGCAGCCCCAGCTTCGTCAGCACATGACCGACGTGCGTCTTGACCGTGGTCTCGCTGACGAACAGGTCGGCGGCGATCTCCGCGTTGGACAGCCCGCGCGCCACCAGCTTCAGCACCTCCACCTCGCGCTCGGTGAGGGTGTGCAGCGTGTCCGGAACCGGCTCCTCGCCGGACGGCAGATGCCCCGCGTACTTGTCGAGCAGCCGGCGCGTGATGCTCGGAGCGAGCATCGCCTCGCCCCCCGCGACCACCCGGATCGCCTGCACCAGCTCATCGGCCGGGGCATCCTTGAGGAGGAAGCCGCTGGCACCGGCGCGCAGCGCCTCCACCACGTACTCGTCGAGGTCGAAGGTGGTCAGCACGAGCACCTTCGCCGGGCCGTCCCGGCCGGGCCCGGTGATCTGCCGGGTCGCCTCCACCCCGTCCATCCGGGGCATGCGGATGTCCATCAGAACCACATCGGGCTGCAGGGCACGCACCTGATCGAGCGCCTGGAGGCCGTCTCCGGCCTCGCCGACGACCGCGATGTCCTGCTCCGCCTCCAGGATCATCCGGAAGCCCGTACGCAGCAGCGGCTGGTCGTCGACCAGTAGGACGCGGATGGCCACGTAACTCTCCTTCGCTAGTCCGGCCCCATTCTGCCCTGCTCGTCGCGGCCCGATTCGGGTGCCTTGACAGGCACGGGCTCGGCCGATCGCACCGGCAGCGGATACGGCGGGGGAGTGCCGCCGAATTCCGGACAGACCGCCTGGTGGTCGCACCAGCCGCACAGCTTGGTGGGGCGTGGTCGCCAGTCACCCGTCTGCGTCGCCAGCCGGATCGCGTCCCACAGCGCCAGCAGCTTGCGCTCCACACGCTCCAGATCGGCGAGGACCGGGTCGTACGTCAACACGTCTCCGCTGCCGAGGTACACGAGCTGCAGCCGCCGGGGGACGACGCCCTTCAGCCGCCACACCACCAGGGCGTAGAACTTCATCTGGAACAGCGCGCCCTCGGCGTACTCCGGCCGGGGCGCCTTGCCCGTCTTGTAGTCGACGATCCGCACCTCACCCGTGGGCGCCACATCGACACGGTCGATGATCCCGCGCAGCTTCAGCCCCGACTCCAGCTCCGCCTCCACGAACAGCTCGCGCTCGGCGGGCTCCAGCCGACTCGGGTCCTCCAGGGAGAACCAGCGCTCGACGAGCCGCTCCGCCTCGCCGAGCCAGCGGGCCAGCCGCTCACCCTCCGGATCGTCCGCGAACAGCTCCACGACCTCAGGCCTGCTCTCCCGCAGCCGGTCCCACTGGCCGGGGATGAGGGACTTGGCCCGGGGCGCGGTCCGCTCGACGGCCGGTACGTCGAAGAGCCGCTCCAAGACCGCGTGCACCAGCGTGCCCCGGGTCGCGGCCTCGCTCGGCTTCTCGGGCAGCCTGTCGATCACCCGGAAGCGGTAGAGCAGCGGACACTGCATGAAGTCACCGGCGCGCGAGGGCGAAAGGGACTCCGGAGGCGCGGCGGCCACGGCGGACGGCACGGCAGCGCCGTCGGAGCTGGTTTCCATGACCACAGACCATACGGCCCGCCACTGACAGTGACCCAGCCGCGGCCGGGGCGCCTGCGGTACGGCGGCCGGTCGGATGGGACGGCGGGCAGAACAGTCGGTGGGACGGCGGGCAGAACAGAGGGGGTGCCGGGGCGGAACACGACGCGACGGCCGCATACCATCGACCCCAGACCCTCCCACCCGGCACGACCGGGGCCGGGGAGACGCTTCGAACGAGGGGACATCGTGGACGAGAGCGGCGGGAGCGGACAGCCGCGCTCCGGCAACGACGGGGCGACCGACCGCGAAACGGCCCCCGAGGCACGACCCGGGTCCCGCGAGGAACCGGTGGACCCCGGCCCCGTACCCGAGCGCGAAGGGGACGAGAAGCCCCAGGGGACGGAGGACTCGGGGGGCTCACCCGAGGGCTCAGCCGAGGAGGGCGCACAGCCCCCTGCGGGCCGTGAGGAGCAGCCGGGGCGTGCGACAGCCCACGACCCCGTCGACACCCCGCCGGCCGGTCGGCCCGCCGTCACCGCCCCGCCCCGGGGCCATGCCGACTCCGTCACCGCCGGCAAGGGGCGGCCCCCGCGGCGTCCCAGGGAGCCCGGTGGCGGCATCCTCATGGGGCGCCCCTTCGGGGTTCCCGTCTACGTCGCCCCCAGCTGGTTCCTCGTCGCCGCCCTCATCACCTGGGTGTTCGGCGGCCAGCTCGACCGGGTACTGCCCGGCCTCGGCCCCGCCCGCTATCTCGTCTCCCTCTTCTTCGCGGTCGCCTTCTACGCCTCCGTCCTCGTCCACGAGCTGGCCCACACCGTCGCCGCCCTCCGCTTCAAGCTGCCGGTGCGCCGCATCCAGCTCCAGTTCTTCGGCGGCGTCTCCGAGATCGAGAAGGAGGCCGAAACCCCCGGCCGGGAGTTCGTCCTCGCCTTCGTCGGGCCCCTGCTCTCCCTCGTCCTCGCGGGGATCTTCTACCTCGCCCTCCAGGCCGTCGAGCCCGACACCGTCCCCGGCGTCCTGCTGGCCGGCCTGATGATCTCCAACCTCATCGTGGCCGTGTTCAACCTGCTCCCCGGCCTGCCCCTCGACGGCGGCCGTATGCTCCGCGCCGTCGTCTGGAAGATCACCGGCAGACCGATGAGCGGCACCATCGCCGCCGCGTGGGTCGGCCGCGCCCTCGCCCTCACCGTCCTGATCGGCCTCCCGCTGCTCACCCGGTCCGGCGCCCTCGGCACCACCGCCGAGGACAACGTCGGCATGGACACCCTCACCGACGCCCTGCTCGCCGCCATCCTCGCCGCGATCATCTGGACCGGCGCCGGCAACAGCCTCCGCACGGCCCGCCTGCGCGAGCACCTCCCCGAACTGCGCGCCCGCACCCTCACCCGCCGCGCGGTCCCGGTCGAGACCGACACCCCGCTCTCCGAAGCCCTCCGCCGCGCCAACGACGTCGGCGCCCGCGCCCTCGTCGTCGTCGACGCCCACGGCGAACCCCTCTCCCTCGTCCGCGAGGCCGCCATCGTCGGCGTACCGGAACACCGCCGCCCCTGGGTCGCCGTCAGCGGCCTCGCCCAGGAACTCACCGACGGTATGCGCGTCTCCGCGGAACTCGGGGGCGAAGACCTCCTCGACGTCCTGCGGGCCACCCCCGCCACCGAGTACCTCGTCGTCGAGGAGACCGGCGAGATCTACGGCGTCCTGTCCGCCGCTGACGTCGAACGCGCCTTCGTGAAGGCCATGGCCCGCCCCAGCTGAACCCCGGCCCCCGCCACCTGGTCGGCGGCCCCTCCGTCGACCGGTAGGCTGGTCACATGTCCGAACCGACCGGTGCCGCCCGCCGTCGCGGGCCCTTCAAGGTCGGGGACCAGGTTCAGCTGACCGACCCCAAGGGCCGCCACTACACGTTCACGCTCGAAGCGGGGAAGAACTTCCACACCCACAAGGGTTCCTTCCCGCACGACGAGCTGATCGGCGCTCCCGAGGGCAGCGTTGTCCGCACCACCGGTAACGTCGCCTACCTCGCGCTGCGCCCCCTGCTCCCCGACTACGTCCTGTCCATGCCCCGCGGGGCAGCCGTCGTCTACCCCAAGGACGCGGGGCAGATCCTCGCCTTCGCCGACATCTTCCCCGGCGCCCGCGTCGTGGAGGCCGGCGTCGGCTCCGGCTCCCTCAGCAGCTTCCTGCTGCGGGCCATCGGCGACCAGGGCATGCTGCACAGCTACGAGCGCCGCGCGGACTTCGCCGAGATCGCCCAGCAGAACGTGGAACGCTACTTCGGCGGCCCGCACCCCGCCTGGCAGCTCACCGTCGGCGACCTCCAGGACAACCTGAGCGACACCGACGTCGACCGCGTCATCCTCGACATGCTCGCCCCCTGGGAATGCCTGGAAGCCGTCTCCAAGGCGCTCGTCCCCGGCGGCATCCTCTGCTGCTACGTGGCGACCACCACCCAGCTCGCCCGCACCGTCGAGTCCATCCGCGAGATCGGCTGCTTCAACGAGCCGACCTCCTGGGAGACGATGATCCGCAACTGGCACATCGAGGGCCTGGCCGTCCGTCCCGACCACCGGATGATCGGCCACACCGGCTTCCTGCTCACCGCGCGACGCCTCGCCGACGGCGTCGAGCCGCCCATGCGCCGCCGCCGGCCCGCCAAGGGCGCCTACGGCGAGGACTACGCCGGCCCCAACGCCGACGGAGGCGCCGGCCGCTGACCCGGCCCCGCACCCGGCCCAACGCAGCAGCGCCGTGGCCGAGTTCCCGGAAACACCCCGGAACTCGGCCACGGCGCTCCTGCGTTGAGGCCCGATAGCACGCCGGAACCCCAAGCGCCGCCGGAAGTGCGCACCCGCCGTTCCCCCGCACTGTGACGTGTGGCACGATGCGGGGCACCCCCACCGGCACAGCTCTCACAGGAGATACTTCTCGCGTGCAGCACCCCGCCGTTCCGGAACTCGCTCACACCACCGCCCGACCCATCCACTGGGTCGCCACGGCCACCGCAATCTCCGGCGTGATCGCCCTGTCCTCCGTGCTGCAGCCCGGCTCCGCGACGGCGGCCCAGCCCCAGGCCGAGACCAAGGCGGCCCCCGCCGCCCCAGCACCCCCCGACCCGGCCAAGGCCGACTTCCCGCTCGACTGCGGCCCCACCAAGATCCTCGTCGCGAAGAAGGCCATCGGCGACCTCGACGGCGACGGCCACCCCGAGACCGTCGCCGTCGTCCACTGCGACGCGAGCATGGGCACCCCGCCCGACGGCGTCTACGTCCTCACCCAGAACCCGGGCGCCCCCGGTCCCCGTGTGGTCGCCACCCTCGTCAACCCCAAGGACCGTCTCACCGTCACCGACTTCACCGTCCGCGACGCCACCGTCACCGCAACCCTCCTCGGCTACTCCTCGACCGACGTACCGAGTTGCTGCCCCGATGTGAGGAGCCCCGTCAAGTGGCAGTGGAAGGGTGGCGTGTTCATCCGCTCCACACCCTCCGGCGCACGCACCGTCTGACCCACGCTTCACATGCCGGCCCCCGCGGCGCACCACGCCTCGGGGGCGCATGCGTCTGTTGAGCAACCCCGGTGTGAGAAACCAGACACCGAATGACGGAAGGTGGTCGTACGATCACTCCGCGTCCGGTCCGTAGACCTCCACGCTGTCCGAAACTCGACGCACATGGATGCACTCGCCGGGACACTCCCGAGCCGAATCCACCACATCCGTGAGAAGCGGCAGCGGTACGGGCGTTGCGGCCCCCTTGGCCTGCAACAGCTCGTCGTCCGGGCCCTTCACGTAGGCCAGGCCGTCGATGTCCAGCTCGAAGACCTCGGGCGCGTACTGGGCGCAGATGCCGTCGCCGGTACACAGATCCTGGTCGATCCAGACCTCCAGCGCCTCGCCGTCGACTCCGGCCTGCTGCTGCACGGTCATCTCCCCTGCCGATTGCTGCGCAGAGCGGCCCGGGAATCCGGCCAGCTCTGACGGGTGTTGAACACCCCGACCCTACCTTCGGCCGCTTCCCAATCATGTTCGGTGGGTATTCCCCTGGCGTGAGGGAGAGCGCAAGGGTGAAGATCGGACACACCTCGACAGTCTTTGTGATCTAGGGGTTTCAATCGACACCCACCCAGGTAGGGTCTGGAAGCGTCCAGCTCCCCTTGGAGGAGGTGAGGACCGTGGCAGCCCACGACGACGACATGAACCGCGGCATCCGCCCGGGACGAGGGTCCGAAGACCCGGCCGGGCAGATCGCCTACCTTGAGCAGGAGATCGCCGTCCTGCGACGCAAGCTCGCCGACTCTCCGCGACACACGAGGATTCTCGAAGAGCGGATCGTCGAGCTGCAGACCAACCTGGCCGGCGTGTCCGCACAGAACGAGCGGCTCGCCAACACGCTCCGTGAGGCCCGGGACCAGATCGTGGCCCTCAAGGAGGAGGTCGACCGGCTCGCACAGCCGCCGGCCGGCTTCGGTGTCTTCCTGCAGGCGAACGAGGACGGCACGGCCGACATCTTCACCGGAGGCCGCAAGCTCCGGGTGAACGTCAGCCCCAGCGTGGAGCTCGACGAGCTCCGCCGCGGCCAGGAACTGATGCTCAACGAGGCGCTCAACGTGGTCGAGGCCATGGAGTACGAGCGGGTCGGGGACATCGTCACCCTCAAGGAAGTCCTGGAGGACGGCGAGCGCGCCCTGGTACTCGGGCACACCGACGAGGAACGGGTGGTACGGCTCGCCGAGCCGCTGCTGGACGTCACCATCCGCCCCGGCGACGCCCTCCTGCTCGAACCCCGCTCCGGCTACGTCTACGAAGTCGTACCGAAGAGCGAGGTCGAGGAACTCGTCCTCGAAGAGGTACCCGACATCGGCTACGAGCAGATCGGCGGACTCGCGGGCCAGATCGAGGCCATCCGCGACGCGGTCGAGCTCCCGTACCTCTACCCCGACCTGTTCAAGGAGCACGAACTGCGGCCGCCCAAGGGCGTCCTGCTCTACGGGCCCCCCGGATGCGGGAAGACGCTCATCGCCAAGGCCGTGGCCAACTCCCTGGCCAAGAAGGTCGCCGAAGTCACCGGCCTGGCCGCGGGCAAGAGCTTCTTCCTCAACATCAAGGGCCCCGAGCTGCTGAACAAGTACGTCGGCGAGACCGAGCGGCAGATCCGCCTCGTCTTCCAGCGCGCCCGCGAGAAGGCCAGCGAGGGCACCCCCGTCATCGTCTTCTTCGACGAGATGGAATCCCTCTTCCGCACCCGCGGCTCCGGCGTCAGCTCGGACGTGGAGAACACCATCGTCCCCCAGCTGCTCGCCGAGATCGACGGCGTCGAAGGCCTGCAGAACGTGGTGGTCATCGGCGCCTCCAACCGCGAGGACATGATCGACCCCGCCATCCTGCGGCCCGGCCGCCTCGATGTGAAGATCAAGATCGAACGTCCGGACGCCGAAGCGGCCAAGGACATCTTCGGGAAGTACCTCACCGAGAGGCTTCCGCTGCACGCCGAAGACGTCAGCGAGCACGGAGGCGACAAGGCGGCCACCGTCCACGGCATGATCCAGACCGCCGTGGAACAGATGTACGCCGAGTCCGACGAGAACCGCTTCCTGGAGGTCACCTACGCCAATGGCGACAAGGAAGTCCTCTACTTCAAGGACTTCAACTCCGGCGCCATGATCGAGAACATCGTCGGCCGCGCCAAGAAGATGGCGATCAAGGACTTCCTCGAACACAACCAGAAGGGCCTCAGGGTCTCCCACCTCCTCCAGGCGTGCGTGGACGAGTTCAAGGAGAACGAGGACCTGCCCAACACCACGAACCCGGACGACTGGGCCCGGATCTCCGGCAAGAAGGGCGAACGGATCGTGTACATCCGTACCCTCATCACCGGAAAGCAGGGCGCGGACACCGGACGCTCCATCGACACGGTGGCGAACACCGGTCAGTACCTGTAAAAGGCGGGGCGGCTGCGGGTGCCCTCACCGGGGTACCCGCAGCCGCCTGCTTTTCAGGCCACGGCTGGAGCACAGCAATGACGCAAATGATCTCCCCACCAGCGCAAAGGCGTTCTAGGCTCTTTCGTACCGCCGCGTCGCGCCGTGCGGGGACGGGCACCGCACGCGCACCGGAGTACCAGCGGTATCTGAGCGCCGCCCCCGACCGAGGGCGCCGCCGGGCAAGGAGGGCCGCATGACCGTACGGCGAGTAATGGGCATCGAGACGGAGTACGGCATCTCCGTCCCCGGCCACCCCAATGCCAATGCCATGCTCACCTCGTCCCAGATCGTCAACGCCTACGCGGCGGCGATGCACCGGGCCCGGCGGGCCCGCTGGGACTTCGAGGAGGAGAACCCGCTGCGGGACGCGCGAGGCTTCGACCTCGCCCGCGAGGCCGCCGACGCCAGCCAGCTCACCGACGAGGACATCGGCCTCGCCAACGTGATCCTCACCAACGGCGCACGGCTCTACGTCGACCACGCACACCCCGAGTACAGCGCGCCCGAGGTCACCAACCCCCGCGATGCCGTCCTCTGGGACAAGGCCGGCGAGCGGATCATGGCCGAGGCCGCAGAACGTGCCGCCCAGCTCCCCGGCGCCCAACCGATCCACCTCTACAAGAACAACACCGACAACAAGGGCGCCTCCTACGGCACGCACGAGAACTACCTGATGAAGCGGGAGACCCCGTTCTCGGACATCGTGCGCCACCTCACGCCCTTCTTCGTCTCCCGCCCCGTCTTCGCCGGAGCGGGCCGCGTCGGCATCGGTCAGGACGGGCACGAACACGGCTTCCAGCTCAGCCAGCGCGCCGACTACTTCGAGGTCGAGGTGGGCCTGGAGACGACGCTGAAGCGCCCGATCATCAACACCCGGGACGAGCCGCACGCCGACGCCGAGAAGTACCGGCGACTGCACGTCATCATCGGTGACGCCAACCTGTCCGAAATCTCGACGTACCTGAAGCTGGGCACCACCGCCCTCGTCCTCTCCATGATCGAGGACGGCTTCATCGCCGTCGACCTCGCCGTCGACCAGCCCGTACGCACCCTCCACCAGGTCTCCCACGACCCCACCCTGAAGCGACTGGTCACCCTCCGCAGCGGCCGGACCCTCACCGCGGTCCAGCTCCAGATGGAGTACTACGAGCTGTCGCGCAAATACGTGGAGGAGCGGTTCGGAGCCGATGCCGACGACCAGACGAAGGACGTCCTCGCCCGCTGGGAAGACACGCTGAACCGCCTGGAGCGTGACCCCATGAGCCTCGCCGGCGAACTGGACTGGGTCGCCAAACGAGAGCTCATGGAGGGCTACCGGCGCCGTGACGGCCTCGACTGGGACGCCGCCCGCCTTCACCTGGTCGACCTCCAGTACGCCGACGTACGCGCCGAGAAGGGCCTCTACAACCGTCTGGTGGCCCGCGGCCGCATGAAGCGCCTCCTGGACGAGACCGACGTCGAACGGGCCCGTACGAAGCCGCCGGAGGACACCCGCGCGTACTTCCGCGGCCGCTGCCTGGAGCAGTACGCCGACGACGTCGCCGCGGCCTCCTGGGACTCGGTGATCTTCGACCTGCCGGGCCGGGACTCGCTCCAGCGCGTGCCAACCCTGGAACCGCTTCGCGGAACGCGTAATCACGTCAAGGAGCTCCTGGACCGCTGCCGCACGGCGGAGGACCTGGTCAGGGTCCTGTCCGGGGGCTGAGCGGACGCCAGGGACCGTCCCGGCGGACAGGGTGTAAATCCCGGCGGCCGGGAATCATCGAGGTGCGCCCCGTACGTTGGAGTAACTGCGGGGCCGATGTCGGATCCGGCTTGTAGGGTCTGATCATCACCGATCGGCAGGAATGCCGACCATGTCGGGCGAACTGAGCGGGGTGAGGGTTATGGCGACCAAGGACACCGGCGGCGGACAGCAGAAGGCCACGCGCTCCACGGAGGAGGTCGAGGAGCAGGCGCAGGACGCGCAGGCTCAGGGGGACCTCAAGGAGCGGCACGAGAAACTGAGTGACGACGTGGACTCCGTCCTCGACGAAATCGATGACGTACTCGAGGAGAACGCCGAGGATTTCGTGAGGTCCTTCGTGCAAAAGGGTGGACAGTAGGGGCTAGGTGGTCACTTCTCCTTCGAACTGAAGGTGGCGGGGGATTGGGAGTGGCTGACGAGCCGTCCACGAAGCGATGCAGAGGTGGCGAGAGGGCGTTGCCCTTCCCGCTCTCGCTCGGGACAAGAATCGGCGCGATGGCCTGCAGGTGCGGCGCCGGGAGTGCGTGGCGAAGTACAGCGCTGCCCATTGCCGGCGCCGCCTGCAAGGCGCCCCGGGCCGTTCGGGGCCGCCGGGACCATCTGAAGCGTCGATACGGCATCGCCGAAGCCGAGCGCGACGAGTTGATCGCCTCCCGAGGGGGCGTCTGCCGCACATGTCCGTCGGCTTCGGCTGCACATGTGGATCACTGCCATGGGACGGGTAGGGTCCGTGGCGTACTGTGCTTCAGCTGCAATGCCGCACTGGGGCAGTTCAAGGATCGGCCCGAGGTCATGAGGCGGGCTGCTGCATACGTGGAAGGAATCGCGTGGAAGCCAACACTCGTAGCACCGGGCGTCTGCCAGCTGCCTTCCTGACGCCTGGGTCGTCGTCCTTCATGGACTTCCTGTCGGAGCACCAGCCCAAGCTGCTGCCCGGCAACCGGCAGCTGCCCCCCACCCAGGGCGTGATCGAGGCCCCGCACGGCACCACCATCGTGGCCGTCACGTTCCCCGGCGGCGTGGTGCTCGCCGGTGACCGGCGGGCGACCATGGGCAATGTCATCGCGCAGCGGGACATCGAGAAGGTGTTCCCGACGGACGAGTACTCGGCCGTCGGCATCGCCGGCACGGCGGGCCTCGCCGTGGAGATGGTGAAGCTGTTCCAGCTGGAGCTGGAGCACTTCGAGAAGGTCGAGGGCGCCCAGCTCTCCCTGGAGGGCAAGGCGAACCGCCTGTCGACCATGATCCGTTCCAACCTGGCCATGGCCATGCAGGGCCTGGCCGTGGTCCCGCTCTTCGCCGGTTACGACGTGGACCGCGACAGGGGCCGTATCTTCTCCTACGACGTGACGGGCGGCCGCTCCGAGGAGCATGGGTACGCGGCCACGGGCTCCGGCTCGATCTTCGCGCGCGGGTCCATGAAGAAGCTCTACCGTGAGGACCTGACCGAGGAACAGGCCGCGACCCTGGTGGTCCAGGCCCTGTACGACGCGGCAGACGACGACTCGGCGACCGGTGGTCCCGATCCCGCCCGCCGGATCTACCCGATCGTCACAGTGATCACCGAGGACGGTTACCGCCGGCTCACCGAGGACGAGGCCGCCGAGACCGCCCAGGCGGTCCTGCAGAACCGTCTGCAGCAGCCGGACGGCCCGAGGGCCGCCCTGCTCTGACGGCGAGCGAGCCCGGTTCTTGGCAAGGTGATCGAGTGACTTCGACAGAAAGGGACGGATAACCGGTGTCGACGCCGTTCTATGTCTCCCCCCAGCAGGCCATGGCCGACCGGGCGGAGTACGCCCGCAAGGGCATCGCGCGCGGCCGCAGCCTGGTCGTGATGCAGTACGCCGACGGCATCGTGTTCGTCGGTGAGAACCCGTCCCGTGCGTTGCACAAGTTCAGTGAGATCTACGACCGGATCGGCTTCGCGGCCGCCGGTAAGTACAACGAGTACGAGAACCTTCGCATCGGCGGTGTCCGTTACGCGGATCTGCGGGGGTACACGTACGACCGTGGCGATGTGACCGCCCGCGGTCTCGCCAACGTCTACGCACAGACGCTGGGCACGATCTTCTCCAGTGCGGCCGAGAAGCCGTACGAGGTGGAGCTGGTGGTCGCCGAGGTGGGGGAGACCCCGGAGGGCGACCAGATCTACCGTCTGCCGCACGACGGTTCGATCGTGGACGAGCACGGTTCGGTCGCGGTGGGTGGCAATGCGGAGCAGATCAGCAGCTTCCTCGACCAGCGTCATCGCGACGGAATGACCCTGGCCGAGGCCCTCAAGCTTGCGGTGCAGGCGCTGTCCCGTGACACGAACGGCAGTGAGCGGGAGATCCCCGCGGAGCGCCTGGAGGTCGCGGTGCTGGATCGTACGCGTCCGCAGCAGCGCAAGTTCAAGCGGATCGTCGGCCGTCAGCTGGCGCGTCTGCTGCAGGCGGGCGGTGCGACCACCGCTGCGGAGGCGGAGGCCGAGGCGGAGGGCTCCGAGGACGAGGAGTGACCGTCGGTTCCGCTTCGTGAGGCGCCGGGCGCCTCACACGCACCATGCCGCGCGCCCCGCCCGTGTTCCGGGCGGGGCGCGCGGCGTTGTGTGTCAGGGGCCCGGGGGCGCCGTGGAGCCGCGCACGACCAGTTCGACGGGGATGTCGCCCTGCTCGGTTGCGCGGCCCTCCAGGACGGCGAGGAGGGCTCGCATGCCGCGTTCGCCGAACAGTTCGGCGTCGAGACGGACGGTCGTCAGTTCGGGGTCGAGGGCGGTGGCGAGGGCCAGGTCGTCGACGCCGGTGACGGAGAGGTCGTCGGGGATGCGCAGTCCGAGGCGTCGTGCCGCCTTGTAGGCGCCCGCGGCGAGCTTGTCGTCGTCGCACACGAGGGCGGTGGGCCGGGGGGCTCCCGCGGTGGCGAGGGCGGCTTCGGCGGCGGCGCGGGCGTCCTCGATGGAGATGGGCGCGCGGGTGGTGCGGAGGCTGGTGCCGGGGGTGCTGGCGAGGCGTGCGGCGAGTTCGCGTGCTCGTATCTCGAAGGTCCAGGAGGGGACGTCGGCGGCGAGGTGGAGGACGTGGCGGTGGCCGAGGGCGAGGAGGTGGTCGGCCACCTGCCGTGTGCCGTCCGCGATGTCCAGGTTGACGGTTGCGGCGCCCAGGCTGCCTTCGGGGTCGCTGTCCAGCATGACCAGGGGGAGCTGGTCGCCGTGGATCGCGGTGAGCGCGTCCGCGGCCATGGAGGAGGCGATCACGCCGTCGAGCGCCGCTTGTGCGGAGTGGAAGGGGTCCCTGGCGGGGCCGATGCCTTCGGGTGAGGGGTAGAGGACGACGCCGAAGCCGTGTTCGGCGGCGACGCGGGCCGCGCCGGTGTAGACGCCCGCGAAGAACTCGGTGGTGAGGGCGGGGACCACGAGGAGGACGGTGCGGGTGCGGCCGAGGCGGAGGTTGCGGGCGGCGAGGTTGGGCCGGTAGCCGAGTTCGCGTGCGGCCTGCCGGACGCGTTCGGCCGTGGTCTCGGAGACGCGTCCGCGCCACTTGTCGCCGAGGACGAGTGACACCGCGGCCTGGGAGACCCCGGCGGCCTCGGCGACGTCGCGGCTGGTGGGGCGGGTGCTACCTCGTGCCACCGTGGACCTGCTCTCGTGCCACCGTCGGCCTGCTCTCGTCTGGACTCGCGGACAGCGCACATGGTACGTATGACCGGGGACGTTATACGTACAACTTGGCTACCTGGCCCACGGGCGGACGACGGAGAAGCAGTCGGGAAGGGATGGACATGGCCGCCGGATACCTGGAGATCCTCAGGGTGAGGCACGCCGCGCGCCTGCTCGCCGGGACGCTCGTGGGACGGCTGCCGAGCGCGACGGCGGCGATCGCCGTGGTGCTGTTCGTGCGCGCCGAGGGCGGCACGTACAGCCTGGCCGGGGCGCTCGCCGCGGTGTACGGGGTGGCCAACGCCGTGGGGCAGCCGCTGCTGGGCCGGCTCGTCGACCTGTACGGCCAGCCGCGCGTTCAGTTGCCGGCCGCGCTCGTCTCCGCGCTGGCCATGACGGTCTTCGCCCTGACGGGCGTGGAGCCGCTCGTGGTGGCGTACGCCGCCATGGTGGTCGCGGGGCTGTTCACGCCGCCCCTCGAGGGCGGTCTGCGTGCCCTGTGGCCGGTCGTGCTGCGCCGGGAGGAGCAGGTGCACACGGCGTACGCGATGGACGCGGTCGCCCAGGAGGTGATGTTCACGGTGGGGCCGTTGCTGGTGACCGTGTGTGCGTCGCTGTGGTCCGCCGGTGCCGCGCTCGTCCTGCTGAACGTCATCGGTGTGCTGGGGGCGCTGTCGGTGGTGCTCTCGCCGCCCTCGCGCGACTGGCGCTCGGCGCCGCGCGAGGCACACTGGCTGGGGGCCCTGCGTTCGCCGGGGCTCCTGGCGCTTCTGGGCTCGTTCCTGTTCGTCGGGATCGCGCTGGGCTCCATCACGGTCGCGGCGGTGTCGTACGCCGACGGGCACGGCGGTGACGCGGTGTACGGCTGGCTGATGGCCGCGCTGGGGCTGGGCGCCCTGGTCGGGGGCGCCGGGTACGGGTCTCGGCAGTGGGCCGGCGCGCCGGAGCGGCGACTGCGTGTGCTGGTGGGTCTTCTGGCGGTGTGTTATCTGCCGCTGACGGCGATGCCGGGTGCGGTCGCCATGGTGCTGCTCACGGCCCTCGCGGGGGTCTTCCTGGCGCCCTGTATCGCGTGTGCGTTCATCATCGTGGACCGGCACGCCCCGAGCGGCACGGTCACGGAGGCGTTCTCCTGGCTGGTGACGACGTTCACCGTGGGGGCGTCGGTGGGGACGGGGCTGGCGGGGCCGGTCGTACAGGCGGGCGGGGCCCGGTGGGGCTTCGCGGTACCGGGGGCCGCCGGGGCGGTGTCCCTGCTGGTCCTGCTGGTGACCGGGCGGGTCCTCGCAGCTCCCGCCGGGGGTGCGGTGGTTGCGGCTTCACCGGAAAATGATCCAAACCGTGCTGTCGAACCCCGTTTCAGCTCAGGGGATCGGGCGTAATGTTCAGTCATGGACCGCCGCATTTTCGGGCTGGAGAACGAGTACGGCGTCACGTGCACGTTCAGGGGACAGCGCCGTCTGTCGCCTGACGAGGTGGCGCGGTACCTCTTCCGCCGTGTCGTGTCATGGGGCCGCAGCAGCAATGTCTTTCTGCGGAACGGGGCCCGCCTCTATCTCGACGTGGGCTCACATCCGGAATATGCGACACCCGAATGTGACAATGTGATCGAACTGGTCACCCACGACAAGGCCGGCGAGCGCATTCTGGAGGGCCTCCTGGTCGATGCCGAACGTCGCCTGCACGAGGAGGGAATCGCGGGTGACGTCTACCTCTTCAAGAACAACACCGACTCGGCGGGCAACTCCTACGGCTGCCACGAGAACTATCTGGTGGCGCGGCACGGGGAGTTCTCGCGGCTCGCGGACATCCTGATTCCGTTCCTCGTCACGCGGCAACTGCTCTGCGGTGCCGGCAAGGTGCTGCAGACCCCGCGCGGTGCCGTCTACTGCGTGAGCCAGCGGGCCGAGCACATCTGGGAGGGCGTCAGCTCGGCGACCACGCGCTCCCGGCCCATCATCAACACGCGCGACGAGCCGCACGCGGACGCCGAGCGCTACCGCCGTCTGCACGTGATCGTCGGCGACTCGAACATGTCCGAGACGACCATGCTGCTGAAGGTCGGCGCCACGGATCTGGTGCTGCGCATGATCGAGGCGGGCACGGTGATGCGTGACCTCACCCTGGAGAACCCGATCCGGGCGATCCGGGAGGTCAGCCACGACATCACGGGCCGCCGCAAGGTGCGCCTGGCCAGCGGGCGCGAGGCCTCCGCGCTGGAGGTGCAGCGGGAGTACTACGAGAAGGCCGTGGACTTCTGCGAGCGCCGCGGTATCCGCACCGGCACCGTGGAGCAGGTCCTGGAGCTGTGGGGCCGCACGCTGGAGGCGATCGAGTCCGAGGACCTGGACCGGATCGGTACCGAGATCGACTGGGTGATGAAGTACAAGCTCATCGAGCGGTACCGCGCCAAGCACAACATGACGATGTCGCATCCGCGGGTCGCGCAGATAGACCTCGCCTACCACGACATCCACCGTCGTCGTGGTCTGTACTACCTGCTAGAGAAGAAGGGCCAAGCCGCCCGCATCTGCAACGACTTGAAGATCTTCGAGGGCAAGTCGGTGCCTCCGCAGACCACTCGGGCACGGCTGCGTGGCGACTTCATCCGGCGGGCCCAGGAACAGCGCCGTGATTTCACGGTCGACTGGGTGCATCTCAAGCTCAACGACCAGGCTCAGCGGACCGTGTTGTGCAAGGATCCGTTCCGTTCGGTCGACGACCGGGTGGAGAAGCTGATCGCCGGAATGTGAGGCACGCGTTCCCCCGCATATCGCCGGAACGCAACGCGGGCGCCGTATGTTTGCCGTACGGCGCCCTTCTCACGCCGTAGAGTTGCGCGCACGCCATCCGTCAAGATCGACCGATACGAGGCTCCATCGTGCGCCGACGCTCCCTCTTCCTAGCCGCCGTGCCCGCCGGACTGGTCACGCTCGCCGCATGCGGCGACAACAAGTCCGGCAAGGGCGCGTCCGGGACCAGTTCGTCCCCCGCCGCTCCGGCCACGTCCGCCGCCCCGCCGCCGAAGATCGTCGACGGACCACTGCCGGCGATCACCGCCGGCACCAAGTTCGGCGAGAAGCCGACCGTGGCCAAGGGCAGCGGTTCCCCGTCGAAGGACCTGGCGGTGAAGACGGTGATCGCCGGCAACGGCCAGACGGTCGCGGAGAACGACTACATCCAGGCGCACTACCTGGGCCAGGTCTGGGACACGGCGAAGGTCTTCGACAACTCCTACGACCGCAAGACGCCCCTGCTGATCCAGTTGGCCCGGGGCGGCATCATCGACGGCTGGCGGTATGCCCTCCAGGGGAAGAAGGCCGGCAGCCGGGTGGAGATGGCCGTACCCCCGACCTGGGGCTACGGCCCGCAGGGCAACCCCCAGGCGGGCATCAAGGGGACCGACACGCTGGTGTTCGTGGTGGACGTCCAGAAGACGTTCAACTCCAAGAGCTCCGCCAAGGGCAAGGTCGTTCCGCAGACCAACGCCGACCTGCCGAAGGTCGGCACCAACACCGACGGCAAGGCCCCGTCCATCGAGGTGCCGAAGACGAAGGCCCCGACGGGCCTGGTCGCGAACTACGTGATCGAGGGCGACGGGGACAAGGTCGCCGCGGACAGCACCGTCCTGGTGCAGTACAAGGGCGTGCTGTGGGACACCGGCAAGGAGTTCGACTCCACGTACAGCCGCGGTCAGCTCACCTCGTTCTCGCTGCAGCAGGTCGTCAAGGGCTGGGCCCAGGGCCTGACCGGCAAGAAGGTGGGCAGCCGTGTGCTCATCGTGGTCCCGCCGAAGCTGGGGTACGGCGACAACCCGCCCGCCGGCAGCGGTATCAAGAAGGACTCCACGCTGGTCTTCTCCGTGGACATCCTGGCGAAGATGTAACCCTCGCGGGTATGTGAGAGTGTCGGTCTTGCCGCAATGGCCGTAACAAGAACAACCAGGAGCTTTTGACGTGAGCATCGAGAAGCCCGAGATCGACTTCCCGGGCGGCGAGCCCCCGGCCGACCTCGAGATCAAGGACATCTGGGCGGGCGACGGCCCGGAGGCCAAGGCGGGCGACACCGTCTCCGTCCACTACGTCGGCGTCTCCTTCTCCACCGGTGAGGAGTTCGACGCGTCCTGGAACCGTGGTACGCCGCTGAAATTCCAGCTCGGCGTGGGCCAGGTCATCCCGGGCTGGGACCGAGGCGTCCAGGGCATGAAGGTCGGCGGCCGCCGCCAGCTGATCATTCCCCCGCACCTGGCCTACGGCGACCGTGGCGCCGGCGGCCGCATCAAGCCCGGTGAGACGCTGATCTTCGTCTGCGACCTGGTCGGGGTCTGATCCGAGACCGGTCACCGGTACCGGATCCGGCCGCGCGCCGGGCGGCTGTTCGCTGCCGCGCATCCGGCGGGATCCGACCGTAATCGATCAGCTGGGGCCCATGCCTGTACGGGCATGGGCCCTCGGCTTTGCCACGACACGCGCGGGCGGTACGGTCGTCGATCGTAAGCACCATAGGGGAGGCGAAGGGCGTCGATGGCCATTGCCAAGGCCGAGCGGCTGATGAACCTGGCGCTGTGTCTGCTCGGGACGCGGCGGCCGCTCAGCAAGCGCGAGCTGCGCGAGTCCATCGAGGCCTATCTGGAAGCCGGCTCCCCCGACTCCTTCAATCGCATGTTCGAGCGGGACAAGGACGACCTGCGCGAGCTGGGCCTGGTCATCGAGACCGTGGAGAACCTGGACGGCGAGGTCGGCTATCTCGCCCGCCGCGACAGCAACCGCCTGCCGCCCATCACCCTGGACGCCGAGGAGGCCGCCGCCCTGGGGCTGGCCGCCAAGGTGTGGCAGCAGGCGCGGCTCGCCGGCGCCGCCAGCGGTGCCCTGCAGAAGCTGCGCGCCGCGGGCCTGCCCGAGGACGTGGACCCGTACGAGGCCCATGGCGCCCTGGAGCCGCGCATCCCCGTGCACGAGGCCGCCTTCGAGCCGCTCATGCTGGCCTGCCGTGACCGCCGCCCCGTCGTCTTCGAGTACCGCAAGGCCACCGCCGCCCGGCCCGAACCGCGCACGGTCGAGCCGTGGGCTCTGGAGTGCTGGCGCGGTCACTGGTACCTGGCCGGCTGGGACCGCGACCGGGGCGCGGAGCGTGTCTTCCGGCTGTCCCGGATCACCGGCAAGGTGCGCAGCCGGGGCGGCAGCTTCACCGCCGAGGTGCCCGACGTGGTCACGGTCCGTGAGACCGTCGCGGGCTGGGCGGGGGAGATCGCCGACCGCACGGCCCGGATCCGGCTGCGCACGGGCGCGGGGTACCCCCTTCGGGCGAAGGCCACCGCCGCACGGGAACTGGGTGACGGCTGGGACGAGTTGGAGATCCCGTACGGGCACGGTCTCGACGCCTGGCTGGTCGAGTTCGGGCCCGACGTGGTGGTCCTGGAGCCGGCCGAGCTGCGGGCCGACGTGGTGGACCGGCTGCGTGCCGTGGCCAAGGGCTGAGAGGGAGACGTAGGACAGTGGCAGGCAAACCGGCCAGGCCCGCGAGCGCCATCGACCAGACCCGGCGCATGCTGTCCCTGGTGACGTATCTGCGGGAGCGTCCCGGCGCCCGCGTGGCGGACGTCGCCAGGGCCTTCGGGATCACCGAGGACGAACTGGTCTCGGACCTCGACGTGCTGCCCATGTGCGGCACCAGCTTCCGCGGTGGCGATCTGCTCGACATCGACACCGACGGCGAGCACATCTGGTGGCACAACCCGGCCGCCCTGGGCGAGGACGCGGCGGAGCCCCTGCGCCTGGCGGCCGACGAGGCCACCGCGCTGCTGGTGGCGGCGCGGGCCGTCGCGACGCTGCCGGGCCTGCGGGAGAGCGACCGGCAGGCGTTGCTGCGCGCCACCACCAAGGTGGAGACCGCGGCCGGCGAGGCCGCGGGGGCCAGCTCCCGCTTCTCGGTGACCTTCGAGTCCGAGGGCGGCGTCTTCGCGGACGTCGACCGGGCGATCTCCGAGCGCCGCCGTCTGTGGATCCGCTACTACTCGCCGGCCCGGGACGAGGTCACCGAGCGCGAGATCGACCCGATCCGGCTGGTCAGCGTCGGCCACACGTATGTGGAGGCGTGGTGCCGCCGCTCGGAGGCGCGCCGTACCTTCCGGCTCGACCGGGTCGCCGAGATCCGGATCCTGGACGAGCCGTCGGCGCCGCCGGAGATCGAGCCGCGGGACCTGTCCGAGGGGCTCGTCCAGCCCGCCGCCGAGGACCCCGAGGTGGTCGTCGAGGTCGGTCCGGGCGGCCGCTGGGTCGCCGAGTACTACCCGCACGACAGCGCCGATGAGCTGCCGGACGGCGGGTTGCGTATCACCTTGCGGACTCCGGAGCCGGCCTCGCTGCGACGGCTGGCGCTTCGGCTCGGGCGCGACGGCCGGATCGTGTCGCCGCCGGACCTCGCGGACAGCGCCCGCCGGGCGGCCCGCGAGGCGCTGGCGGCGTACGACGGGCCGGAAGGAGTCGAGGACGGGCTGTACGACAGGCAGGAGCAGGGGCTGTGAGCAGGTCGGCGATGTCTGGTGCGTCGGGGCGGTCGGGTGTGCCGGCCGGTGCGCCGCAGACGCCCGGGGCCGCGGAGATGACGGTGCGGACCGCGTTCGCGGGCATGCGGCGGGTGGCCGAAGTGGTGTTCAGGGCCGGCTGCCCGGACTGCCGGGCGCGCTTCGAACTCGGCGCGAGCGCGCTGCGGCTGGCCGTCGGCGCCACCAGCAAGACCACCTTCTACTCGTTCACCTGCCCCGAGTGCGGTGCGTCCGTCCGCAAGCCGGCCGGGGAGCGCATCGTCGAACTCCTCACCGGGGGCGGGGTGCGGACCCTGCGTCTGCACTCGACCCTCTAGGCTCGGCGTCATGGTCTGGCCGATGCTCGCGATCGCCCTGGGGTTCCTGGGGCTCGCCGTTCTGGGTGTGTTCGCCGTCCGGGTCTTCCTGGAGGCACAGCGCCTCGGGCGGCAGGTGTCGGACTCCGCCCGCCGTATCAACCGTGCCGCGGAGGACCTGGAACGGGCGGCCGTGGGCGCCGCACGGGCCGCCGAGCGGATATGAGCCGTTCACCGTCGTGGGGGTGGACTGCGGGCGGAAGGTGCATGCGCTGTGCGTCCCCCCCCATGGGGGCACAATGAGTCACTTCTGCCTGTCTCCTCCCCTCTGCGGACAGGTACCCTGCTGATCGCGGTCCGGAGAGCGAGGCGCGGTCCGCAGAAGCGGGAGTACGCACAGGGATTGCCCCGCGTTCACCCCTGAGCGTTACGATCGCTGGACGATGGTCGGACAAATGTCCGACTGATCGGACAGCAGCACCCCCACCCACGCCGCCTCGGTGAGAAGGTAAAGACTTATGTTCGGAAGGCTCGGAGCTCCCGAGATCATTCTCATCCTCGTCGTCATCTTCCTGCTGTTCGGCGCGAAGAAGCTTCCGGACATGGCGCGCTCCCTCGGCAAGTCCGCCCGCATCCTCAAGAGCGAGGCCAAGGCGATGAAGGAGGAGGGCAAGCCGTCCACGCCGGCCGGCCCCCCGCAGGACGAGCAGTCCCCGGCCCAGCGCACGATCCAGGCCGCGCCCGGCGACGTGACCAGCTCCCGCCCGGTCAACGAGCCGACGGACACGACCCAGCGCTGACGCAAGGACCGGAACTCCCGGTTCACTGCACGAGATGAGGATGTGGGTTGCTGAAGTCTGCCCGCAAGAAGGAGAAGGATCCCGAGGGGCGGATGCCTCTTGTGGAGCACCTTCGTGAGCTGCGCAACCGGCTCGGGAAGGCCGTCCTGGCCATTGTGATCGGCGGGATCGTCGCCGCCGTCTACTACCAGGACATCATCAACTTCCTTACCCACCCGATCCAGCAGGCGGTGGGATGCTCCAAGCCCTTCACGGAGCTGGCCAAGCAGAGCAAGGGAGCCTGCGGCAACATCACGATGTCGGGCCTCATGGGTCCGTTCACGCTGATGATCAAGGTGTCGCTGACCGGCGGTGTGGTGATCGCGAGCCCCGTCTGGCTCTACCAGCTCTGGGCCTTCATCGCGCCGGGGCTGCACAAGCACGAGAAGCGATACTCGATGGCCTTCGTCGCGGCCGGCTTCCCCCTGTTCATGGCGGGCGCCTGGTTCTCGTACCACGTGCTGCCCGCGGCGGCCAGCGTGCTGATCGACTTCACGCCCCAGGGCGCGGTCAACCTGCTTCCGCTGGACGACCTGCTGGACCTCGTGACCCGCATGGTGCTCGTCTTCGGTCTCTCCTTCGAGCTGCCGCTGCTGCTGGTCATGCTCAATCTGACCGGGATGATCAGCGGCCGCAGGATGCTGGGCTGGTGGCGCGGCATGATCATGGGCGTCACGATCTTCGCCGCCTTCGCCACCCCGACGGTCGACCCGGTGTCGATGCTCTCGCTCGCCGCCCCGATCGTCCTGCTGTACTTCGTGGCCGTCGGATTCGCGATCCTGAACGACAAGCGCAGGGCGAGGGCCGCGGACGACTCCGACCCCGACGAGGCGTCCGACCTGGACCTCACGCCGCAGGACATCGGCGAGGTCGAGGCGGTGCCGGTGCCTCGCGCGCTCCCGGAGCAGAGCGGCTCGGGACATGACCGGGTGAACGGTTACGACGACGTGACGTGAGCCGGCGGACACCCGTGGTGCTGTGACCAGGCCGGGTGGGCCCCACCGAGGACATCGGTGGGGCCCACTGCCGTCGGTCCGATCCGGATAATGATCGTCCTGATGTCAGTGGGTCCCGGTACGCTCGAAAGTACGATGACAGAAGAGCTCTCACCGGCCGAGCGATACGTGGCAGCCCGCAAGCGTGCTGCCGAGCAGGCCACCGCGCTCGCTTCCTTCCGCGAGATGTACGACTTCGACCTCGACCCCTTCCAGATCGAGGCGTGTCAGGCGCTCGAGGCGGGGAAGGGCGTGCTCGTGGCCGCGCCCACCGGTTCCGGCAAGACGATCGTCGGCGAGTTCGCCGTCCATCTCGCCCTCGGGCAGGGCAAGAAGTGCTTCTACACGACACCCATCAAGGCACTGTCGAACCAGAAGTACGCCGACCTGTGCCGCCGCTACGGCGCGGACAAGGTCGGCCTCCTCACCGGCGACAACAGCGTCAACTCCGACGCCCCGATCGTCGTGATGACCACCGAGGTCCTGCGGAACATGCTGTACGCGGGCTCGGGGACCCTCCTCGGCCTCGGTTATGTGGTCATGGACGAGGTGCACTACCTCTCCGACCGCTTCCGCGGCGCCGTCTGGGAGGAAGTGATCATCCATCTGCCCGAGTCGGTCACACTGGTGTCACTGTCGGCGACCGTGTCGAACGCGGAGGAGTTCGGCGACTGGCTCGACACGGTCCGCGGCGACACCGAGGTGATCGTCTCGGAGCACCGGCCCGTGCCGCTGTTCCAGCATGTGCTGGCGGGCCGCCGGATGTACGACCTGTTCGAGGAGGGCGAAGGCCACAAGAAGGCCGTCAACCCCGACCTCACACGCCTGGCCCGGATGGAGGCCACCCGCCCGTCGTACCAGGACCGCAGGCGTGGCCGCGCCATGCGCGAGGCCGACCGCGAACGGGAGCGCAGAGAGCGCGCCCGGGTGTGGACGCCGGGCCGTCCCGAGGTCATCGAGCGTCTCGACGCCGAGGGCCTGCTGCCCGCGATCACGTTCATCTTCAGCCGCGCCGCCTGCGAGGCCGCCGTCCAGCAGTGCCTGTACGCCGGCCTCAGGCTCAACGACGAGGAGGAGCGGGAACAGGTGCGCGCCCTCGTCGAGGAGCGTACGGCGTCCATCCCCACCGAGGACCTGCACGTCCTGGGCTACTACGAGTGGCTGGAGGGCCTGGAGCGCGGCATCGCCGCCCACCACGCGGGCATGCTGCCGACGTTCAAGGAGGTCGTCGAGGAGCTCTTCGTCCGGGGCCTGGTGAAGGCCGTGTTCGCGACCGAGACCCTGGCGCTCGGCATCAACATGCCCGCGCGCTCCGTGGTGCTGGAGAAGCTCGTCAAGTGGAACGGCGAGCAGCACGCCGACATCACCCCCGGCGAGTACACCCAGCTGACCGGCCGCGCCGGCCGGCGCGGCATCGACGTCGAGGGCCACGCGGTGGTGCTGTGGCAGCGCGGCATGAGCCCCGAGCACCTCGCGGGCCTGGCGGGCACCCGCACGTATCCGCTGCGCTCCAGCTTCAAGCCGTCGTACAACATGGCCGTGAACCTGGTCGAGCAGTTCGGCCGGCACCGCTCCCGCGAGCTGCTGGAGACGTCCTTCGCGCAGTTCCAGGCGGACAAGTCGGTCGTCGGGATATCACGCCAGGTGCAGCGCAACGAAGAGGGGCTGGCCGGCTACAAGGAGGCCATGACCTGCCACCTCGGCGACTTCGAGGAGTACGCCCGGCTGCGCCGCGAACTGAAGGACCGTGAGACGGAACTGGTCCGGCAGGGCGCGGCGCAGCGCCGCGCGGAGGCCGCCGTCGCCCTGGAGAAGCTCAAGCCCGGTGACGTCATCCACGTCCCCACCGGCAAGTACGCGGGCCTGGCGCTGGTCCTCGACCCCGGTCTGCCCGCAGGCCGTTCCAACGGCCACCGGGGCTTCGAGCACCACGACGGTCCGCGCCCGCTGGTCCTGACCGCCGAGCGGCAGGTCAAGCGGCTGGCGTCCATCGACTTCCCGGTGCCCGTCGAGGCGCTGGAGCGGATGCGCATCCCGAAGTCGTTCAACCCGCGCTCGCCGCAGTCCCGTCGCGACCTCGCCTCCGCGCTGCGCACCAAGGCCGGGCACATCCCGCCGGAGCGGCACCGCAAGAGGCGGTCCGCCGCGGCCGACGACCGGGAGATCGCCCGGCTGCGGACGGCGCTGCGCGCCCACCCCTGCCACGGGTGCAACGACCGGGAGGACCACGCCCGTTGGGCCGAGCGCTACCACCGGCTGCTGCGCGACACCTCGCAGCTGGAGCGCCGTATCGAGGGTCGTACGAACACCATCGCCCGCACCTTCGACCGCATCGTCGCGCTGCTCACCGAGCTGGACTATCTCCGCGGCAACGAGGTGACGGAGCACGGAAAGCGCCTCGCGCGGCTGTACGGCGAACTGGACCTGCTGGCCAGTGAGTGCCTGCGTGCCGGTGTCTGGGAGGGCCTCGCCCCGCCCGAACTGGCCGCGTGCGTCTCGGCGTTGGTCTACGAGGCCCGGGTCGGCGACGACGCGATGGCGCCGAAGCTGCCGTCCGGCAAAGCGAAGGACTCGCTGGGCGAGATGGTGCGCATCTGGGGCCGGCTGGACGCCCTGGAGGAGGACTTCCGGATCACCCAGACCGAGGGGGTCGGCCAGCGCGAGCCCGACCTCGGCTTCGCCTGGGCCGCGTACATGTGGGCCAGCGGCAAGGGCCTCGACGAGGTCCTGCGCGAGACGGAGATGCCCGCCGGCGACTTCGTCCGCTGGACCAAGCAGGTCATCGACGTCCTTGGCCAGATCGCGGCGGCGGCTCCCGCGGAGGGCTCGACCGTGGCCAAGAACGCCCGCAAAGCGGTCGATGAGCTGCTGCGCGGGGTGGTCGCCTACTCGTCGGTGGGTTGATCGCCGTCGGGGCGTGCGGGTTGTGTCTGGTTGCCAGGGCAGTTCCCCGCGCCCCTTGCGGCTGCTGTCCTCCTCAACGATCCAGGTACGCCCGCCAGCCCCCGTACCCCGTGATGTCCTCGGCGTCCGTCAGGGCTCCGGGCTCGCACAGGAACCCGGGGACGCGGCTGCCGTCGGCCAGTTCCACGCTGCCCAGGGCCATCGGCCGGGGGAGTGCGGCCAGCAGACGGCCCAGGCCCTCGGCGGGCAGCCACCACACCTCCGTCTCGATCGCCGCGCCGCCCGCGCCCACGTGGACCAGGCCCGGCTTGGGCGGGTCGGTCGGCAGGGCGTGCAGGCGGTAGGCCGGGGCGGTGGTGGTCGTGCGGTCCAACCGGGCGCCCAGGGCGAGCAGTTGGGGGTTGAGGGGCTGACCCGACAGATGGGCGCCGACCACCGCGATCCGCGTCTCGGGCGTCAGCGCACTGGCTACCCGGGCCAGCCGTTCGTCGGTGAACGCCGGGCCGATCAGCATCACGCCGAAGGGCAGCCCGCCCACCTCGCCCGCGGGGACGGCCACGGCGGCCAGATCGAAGAGGTTGGTGGAGTTGGTGAAGCGGCCCAGGCGTGCGTTGGCGCCCAGCGGGTCGGCGGCGACCTCGGCGAGGGTGGGGTGGCCCGGAGTGGTGGGGAGCAACAGCGCGTCGGCGTCGGCCAGTTCGGCCAGGGCCCGGTCGCGCAGGGCGGCTAGCCGTTCCTGGTCGGCGAAGAGCCGGTGGGCCGGGATGTCGCGGGCGCGGGTGATGATGCCGGCGACGGTGGGGTCCAGACCCGCGCCGCCCTCGGCGATCAACTTGTCGACAAAGCTCCCGACCGCCGTGTAGCGCTCGGCGACGAAGGCGCCCTCGTACAGCATCCCGGCGGCCTCGGTGAAGGGGGTGAGGTCGATGGTCCGCAGCTCGGCGCCCGCGCGGGCGAACCGCGCGACGGCGGCCTCGAACGCCTCGGCCCAGCCCTCGTCCAGTTCGCCGAGCTGGGCCAGGGGCGGGAGGGCGATGCGCCAAGGCCCCGGGAGGCGTGGCGCGAGCGGTACGAGAGCACGGCCGGGCGGGGACGCCATGTGTGCGAGGGCCTGCTCGGCCTCCGGCAGCGTTCGGGCGAACACCGTGACGCAGTCGATCGAGGCGCAGGCGGGGACGACACCGGTGCTGGGGACGAGACCGCGGGTGGGCTTGAGGCCGACGACGCCGTTGAAGGCGGCCGGGACCCGGCCCGAGCCCGCGGTGTCGGTACCGAGGGCGAGGTCGACGATGTCGAGGGCCACCGCCACGGCCGAGCCGGAGCTGGAACCGCCGCTGACCCGTTGCGGGTCGTGGGCGTTGCGGACCGCGCCGTAGGGGGAGCGGGTGCCCACCAGGCCCGTGGCGAACTGGTCGAGGTTGGTGGTGCCGAGCGCGACCGCTCCGGCCGCGCGGAGGCGGGCGACGGCCGGGGCGTCGGCCTCCGGCCGGTAGGCGTAGGCCGGGCAGCCGGCCGTGGTCCTCAGGCCGTGGACGTCGATGTTGCCCTTGGCGGCGAAGAGCCGACCGGCGAGGGGGAGGTGCTCGCTCGCGGCCAGGCGGGCGTCGATGGCCTGGGCTTCCTCTTCGACCTCTGCCCGGGGGCGAAGGTCGATCCAGATCTCTGGACGGTCCACGGCTTCGATGCGGTTGTATGCGCGGCGGACTCTGTTCAACGCGGACATCGGTGCTCCAGGGCTGGGGATGGTTCGGGTGCCGGGTGCCGGGTGCCGGGCCGTCGGGTCACGGAACCGTCGATTCCGCCGGAGCGAGGACGAGCAACGCGGTGCCCGCCTCCACCTGGTCGCCCGGCTTCGCCAGGAGCTCGGTCACCACCCCGTCCATCGGCGCGTGCACCTTCGACTCCATCTTCATCGCCTCCAGGGTCAGCAGCGGCCGGCCCGCCGTGACCCGGTCCCCCTCTCGCACGTTCAGCTGCCACACCGACGCAGCGAACTCCGCCTCCACCAGCCGGCCGCCCACCGGGACCGCCACTCGCGCCGTCGGCGGTGCCGGGGTGGTCGCCGCCTGCGCCCGGGCGAACTCGCCGGCTGCCTCCCAGGCGTCGCGTTCCGCCGCGAAGGCGGTGCCCTGGCGGGACCTGAACCGGGCGATCGAGTCGGCGTTGTCGGCCAGGAACGCCTCGTACTCCGCAAGGGAGAACACGCCCTCCTCGCTCCGCGGTACGAAGCGCCCCGAGGTGATGTCCGCGCGCAGTTCCAGCAGTTCCTCCGCGGTCACCGGGTACCACTTGATGCGGTCGAAGAAGCGCAGCAACCATGGCGAGCCCGGCTCGAACGCGCCCCGCTGCTGCCAGCCCGACCACACCTGTGTCGTGCGGCCCACGAACTGGTAGCCGCCGGGGCCCTCCATGCCGTAGACGCACAGGTAGGCCCCGCCGATGCCGACCGAGTTCTCGGCGGTCCAGGTGCGTGCCGGGTTGTACTTCGTCGTCACCAGGCGGTGGCGCGGGTCCAGGGGAGTGGCCACGGGGGCGCCCAGATACACATCGCCCAGACCCAGGACCAGGTACTCCGCGTCGAAGACCGTGCGGTGGACGTCCGCCACCGACTCCAGGCCGTTGACACGGCGGATGAACTCGATGTTCCAGGGGCACCAGGGCGCGTCGTCGCGGACGCCCGCCATGTAGCGGGTGATGGCCTCACGGGTGGCCGGGTCGTCCCAGGAGAGGGGGAGATGGACCGTGCGGGACGGTACGACCAGCTGGTCGGTGGGCGGGAGCGCCGTGGCCAACTCCCGGACGACCGTGAGCAGTTCCGACTGCGGTCGACGCTTCGGGTCGGCCTGGATCTGCAGGGAGCGGATGCCCGGCGTCAGGTCCGTGACGCCGTCCAGGCAGGCCTCTCCCACCGCCTCCATCAGCGCGTGCACCCGCATCCGCAGCGCCAGGTCCAGCCGCATCGGCCCGAACTCGACCAGCAGGTTGTCGTCGCCGCTGCGCCGGTACGTCACGTCGCCGTCCCGGGCCAGCACTCCGCCGTCCACGATCGCGGGCCGCGGCGCGCCGTCGTCGGCCAGCGGCGCGAAGCGGACCGTGTCGCCCGGGCGCAGCTGACCGAGCTTCCAGCGCTCCCGGGTGGCCACCGTCGCCGGGCAGACGAACCCGCCGAGCGAGGGACCGTCCGGGCCGAGCAGCACCGGCATGTCGCCCGTGTAGTCGACGGCACCGACCGAGTACGGGGTGTCATGGATGTTGGACGGGTGCAGGCCCGCCTCGCCGCCGTCCGAGCGGGCCCAGCGCGGCTTGGGGCCGACCAGTCGTACGCCTGTCCGGGCCGAGTTGAAGTGGACCTTCCACTCGGCGCCGTAGAAGTCGTGGATGTCGTCCTCGGTGAAGAACTCCGGTGCCGCGTGCGGGCCCTCCAGTGCTCCGAGCAGCCAGGACGAGGTGAAGGCCGGCCGGTCGGCCGCCGGCACCGGGGCGCCCGTGGTCACCGTGCCGCCGTGCAGGACGTCGCCCGTGCGCAGCGCCCGGCCGCCGTGCCCGCCGAACCGGCCCAGGGTGAAGGTGGCGGCGCTGCCGAGGTAGGCGGGCACGTCCAGGCCGCCCGCGAAGAGCACATATGTGCGCAGACCGTGCGTCTGTGGTGCGCCGATCTCCAGGACGGCGCCCGCGGGCACCGTCACCGGCTCCCACTGGGCGACCGGAGTGCCGTCCACCGTGACCGGCGCCGGGGCGCCCGTGACACACACGGTCGTGGCGTGGGTGAACCGCAGCGTCGGCCCCTGGAGCGTGCACTCCAGGCCGGGCGCGCCCTCCGGGTTCCCCAGTGCACGGTTGCCGAGCCGGAAGGAGAGGTCGTCCATCGGGCCGCACGGAGGCACGCCCACCTGCCAGTAGCCGGTGCGGCCCGGCCAGTCCTGGACGGTGGTGAGGGTTCCGGCCGAGACGGCCTCGATGCGCGGCGTCGGGTCGGTGACGGAGACGAGGGTCGCCGTGGAGTGCGCGGCCGAGCGGACGTCCGGGTCCGCGAGTGCCGCCCGCACCAGCCCCAGGTTGGTCTCGATGCCGTCCACCCGGGTCCGGGCGAGGGCGTCGTCCAGCCGTCGGAGCGCGTGCGCCCGGTCGGGACCGTGGGCGATCACCTTGGCGAGCAGGGGGTCGTACGAGGTCGTGACCTCCGTGCCCGTCTCGACCCAGCCGTCGACGCGCACGCCTTGCGGGAACTCGACGCGGGTCAGCAGGCCCGCGCTGGGCCGGTGGTCGCGTGAGGGGTCCTCGGCGTAGAGGCGGGCCTCGACGGCATGGCCGCGGGGCGGGCCCGGCTGCCGGACCACGTCCTCGTCGCCGCGGGCCAGCCGCAGCATCCAGGCGACGAGGTCGACCCCGTAGATCTCCTCGGTGACCGGATGCTCCACCTGCAGACGGGTGTTGACCTCCAGGAAGTACGCCTCCTCGCGGGCCGCGTCGTACACGAACTCGACGGTGCCGGCGGAGCGGTATCCGACCGACGCGCACAAGTCGCCTGCCGCCGCCGTCAGTCGCTCGCGCACGTGCGACGGCAGTCCCGGCGCCGGTGCCTCCTCGACCACCTTCTGGTTGCGGCGCTGGAGGGAGCAGTCGCGGTCGCCGAAGGTGACGACACGGCCGTGCCCGTCGCCGAAGACCTGTACCTCGACATGGCGGGCGTTCTCGACGAGCCGTTCCAGGAAGACCCCGGCGGAGGAGAACGAGGCGGCGGCGACGCGCTGCACCCGCTCCCAGGCCTCTGCCAGCTCCTCGGCGGAGCGACATGCCGACATACCGATGCCGCCGCCCCCGCCCGTCGCCTTGAGCATCACGGGATAGCCGATCCCGGCTGCCCGGCGCAGCGCCTCGTCCAGGGAGGCGAGCAGACCGGTTCCCGGCGCGAGCGGCACACCCGCCGCCCGGGCCGCCGCCCGCGCCGTGTGCTTCGCGCCGAACAGCTCCAGCTGCTCGGGCGTCGGGCCCACGAACACGATCCCGGCGTCCTCGCAGCGGCGCGCGAACGCCGCGTCCTCGGACAGGAAGCCGTAGCCGGGGTGGATCGCGCCGGCGCCCGTGTCCTTGGCGGCCTTCAGCACCAGGTCCGGGTCGAGGTACGACTCCTTGGCCGCCGCCGGACCGAGCCGTACGGCCTGGTCGGCGAGGCGGACGTGGGGCGCCGAGCGGTCCGGGTCGGAGTACACCGCGACCGTGCGCAGACCGAGCTCGCGGGCGGTGCGGATGATGCGGACGGCTATCTCGCCCCGGTTGGCGACCAGCAGGGTGTCGACGCTCATACGGCGTCCCCGCGGTCCGTCGTCCCGGCGATCGTCATCTCCACGGCGGTCGGCTCGAAGCCGTTGCACGGGTTGTTGATCTGGGGGCAGTTGGAGACCAGGACCAGCACGTCGCGTTCGGCGCGCAGGGTCAGCGAGAGGCCGGGGCCGGAGATGCCGTCGACGATGCCGAGGGTGCCGTCCTTCTCGACGGGCACGTTCATGTACCAGTTGACGTTCGAGACGAGGTCGCGCTTGCCGAGTCCGTACTTGGCGCCCTCCGCCAGGAAGTTGTCGACGCAGGCGTGCTGCGACCAGGTGTGGTGGCCGTACCGCAGCGTGTTGGACTCCTTGGAACAGGCGCCGCCGACCGTGTCGTGCCGGCCGACGTCGTCCGCGACGACCGTCATCAGCGGTGTGTGCTCGTTGGAGAGCAGTACGCTGCCCGTGGTGAGGAAGATGTTCCCCTGCGCGTGGATGGTGTCGGGCGCGCTGTAGCGGACGGACGTGTCGTGGGCGTCGTACACCAGGAAGTCGACGGCCTGGTTGCCCCGCAGGTCGGTGATGGTCAGGGTCTCGTGGGCCCGGACGAGCGACGACCAGGCGGCGCGTGCGGGTACGACGGTCTTCCTCGTGGCTGTCGTGCTCATGCGTGCCCCCTCGCGGCAAGGAATTCGGCGGTGTTCAGGAAGGCGCGGCGGCCCTCCGGGGTGGCCTCCCACAGCGGGTCGCCCGGACGTGTCGCCTCCGCGCGCCGGGCGAGGACCTCCAGGGGGGTGCAGAGGTAGTCGGGACGCGGGTCGGCGGGGTGCGGGACGTTCGCCAGGAGCACGGTGACGTCCTGCTCGGCGCGCAGGGTGACGACCGCGCCCGGGCCGGCCGAGCCCGTGAAGTCGAGGGTGCCGTCCTCGCCGACCTCCACGCCCTGGAAGAACGAGAGGGAGGGCGGCAGATCGCGTGGCTGAAGGCCGTTCTTGGCGGCGGCCAGCTTGAACAGCTCGCGGCCCGCGGGAGATGCGGACTGGGGGGTGCCGTCCCCGTAGCGCTCCGTGTTGCGTACGAGTGTGGAGGTACCGCACAGCGCGTCGTGCCGGCCGGAGGTGTCGGCGACGATCGACGCGAGGACGCGGCCCTGGTCGGACAGGAGCAGCTGCCCCTCGCCGAGGTAGGCGTTCCACTGCACCTTGACCGTGTCGGCGACGTTCAGCCGCTCCCAGGGGCGGTCGGCCGCGTACAGCAGGAGATGGGCGCAGGCGTCGCCGCGCAGGTCCGTGAGCCGCAGTTCGGTGCCGCGGGCCAGCACCCGGTGGGTGTAGTTGCCGCCCGCCACGGTCTCCGCCCAGACCAGGTGCCCCGCCTCGGGGGGCGGCATGGGCCAGGCACTCGCGGGCACGACGGGCATGGCCTCGGCCTGGGTGCCCTCCTGTGCCCGGGCGTGGTCGCGGGCTCCGTGGGTGGTCGCTGTCGCCATCGCGGGACCTCCGGGTGATCCGGTCGCTGCTGTGCCTGCTTCTGCCGTGTCTGTTCCTGCTGCGCGTGTGTCTGTTCCTGCTGCGCTTGTTTCTGTCGCGCGACAGAAATTAGGCGGGGGTGGGGTCGCTGCCGTGTCCCGGGTGTTGCCGCTCGGTTACCGACCCCTCACCGGGGGCGTCGTGGGGCGGGAGGGGGATCGAGGTTCGGCCTGCCCGGGCGGGGATCGTCCGGGGTGCCCGCGTCGAGATCGCCGTACGCCGCCATGTGCGAGGATCGAACGCATGGGAACCGGTGGTGGGCGGCGGGTGGGCAGGCCGCGGGTGGCGCAGCGGCCCGACAGTGGGCTGTCCCCACGTGACGAACTCCTCACGGCCGCAGCCGAGTTGTTCACGACCCATGGGTATGCCGCCACCACCACGCGGGCGGTGGCCGAGCGGGCCGGTATGCGGCAGGCGTCCATGTACCACTACGTCTCCGGCAAGGAGGAGCTGCTCGCCGAGCTGCTGGAGTCCACCGTCACGCCCTCCCTCGCCTGTGCGCGCGAGTTGCTCGCCGACGACGCCACCCCGGCCGAGGCCCGGCTGTGGGAGCTGTGCCGCACCGACGTGGAGCTGCTCTGCGGCGGCCCGCACAACCTCGGCGGTCTCTATCTGCTGCCCGAGGTCCGCTCCGAGCGCTTCGCCGGCTTCCATGCCGTACGTGCCGAACTCAAGGACGCCTACCGGCAGTTGCTCGCCGCCACCCGGGCGGGTGGCGCGCTCGCCAAGGGGGAGCTGGATCTGCGGACGGATCTGGTCTTCGGTCTGATCGAGGGGGTCATCCTCGTCCACCGCTCCGACCCGGAGCGTCCGGTCTCCGTCTTCGCCGAAGCGACGGCGGACGCGGCGCTGCGCATCACGGGATCCTGACGGTCACTCAACTGCCCGTTGGCACAGGGGGATTCACCTGCAAGGGCAGTGGGCATCGGACGACTGTTCGCTGTGACCCACAGTGTTCGAACGCGGGCGCAGCGTGTAAATCCGCTGAGCGTACTCCTGCCCCAGTGGGCGTTTCAGGTGCTTGCGGAATATGACGCGGCGATGATCCGGTCGGACTAAGCTCGCCCGCGGCGCACCGAGTTGAGTTGTATTCGCGCGCCTGTTCCCAAACGTACCGAAGATCCTATTGATTCCTCATTCGATCCGGTACCTGCCCCGCTTCTCTTCCGCAAGCACCCCTGATCCAGCCGATTCGTCTCAGAGGCATACATGGTCAGTGTTCAATCGCCCCCAGGTGGCCGTGAACTTCCCTACGCGCGCGAGCTGTTGCTGCCCGCCATACTGATGGGCGCGGCGACAGGGGCCGCCGTCGCGGCGGTGCCGGAGCCGGCCCGGATCGCCGTCGGCTGGTGCGGAGCCATCGCCACGGTCCTGGTGACAGCCGTCGCGGCGGTGGCGGCACGGCGCGGCCGCGCCCTCCGTGCGCTGCGCGCCGACTTCGCGCAGCGCACCGCCTATCTGGAACAGCGCATCGCCTCCCAGGACGACGACCTCGAGTACTTCCGCACGGAGGTCCTGTCCAGGACGCTCCATGTGCTGCGCGGCGGAGTCTCCCCCTCCGAGGTGATCCGCACGGTCATCGACGCCAGCCCCCAGTTCCGCGGGATTCCCCACCCCCAGCGCCAGTTGCTGCGCACCCTGCTCCAGATCGTCGACCGCGAGATCGCGATGCGCGACTCCTCGCAGCGCGCCTTCGTCAACATCGCCCGCCGCGTCCAGGCCATCGTGCACCAGCAGGCCAAGGAACTCAGGGAGATGGAGGAGGACCACGGCCGCAACCCCGAGGTCTTCGACGACCTGCTGCGCATCGACCACGGCACCGCGCTGATCGGCCGCCTCGCCGACTCCATCGCCGTCATCGGCGGCGGCCGCCCGGGCCGCCAGTGGCCCAAGCCCGTACCGCTCTACAGCGTGCTGCGCGGCGCGATGTCCCGCATCCTGGAGTACCGCCGCATCGACCTCGACTCCATCGCCAAGGTCAACATCAAGGGCACCTCGGTCGAACCGATCATCCACGCCGCGGCCGAACTCCTCGACAACGCCACGCGCTACTCGCCGCCCCAGACCAGGGTGCACGTCACCGCCACCGAGGTGCAGACCGGTATCGCCGTCGAGATCGAGGACGGCGGCATCAGCCTCGGCGAGGAGAGCCGGGCCAAGGTCGAGAAGATGCTCGCCGACGCCCAGGCGGGCGTGGACGTGCAGAAGCTCGGCGAGGCTCCCCGTCTCGGCCTCGCCGTCGTCGGGCGTCTGTCGTCGATGTTCAACATGCACGTCTCGCTGCGGAAGTCCGCCTACGGGGGTGTGCGCGCCATCCTCGTCATTCCCAACGACATGCTGACCACCGAGCCCGCGCCCGGATTCGCCCACGGCATCGGTGCCACCTCCGTGCCGACCCTGGACAACGACGGGGTCGCGGGCCCCGCCCGCCGGCCGAAGAAGCGCCGCCCGACCACCGGGCCCCGCATCCCGCAGCAGCTCGCCATGGAGGACGACGTCCCCGTGGTCACCGAGTGGACGGCGGGCGGCCTGCCGCAGCGCCGCAGCCGGGTGAAGATCCCGCTCAGCCAGCGCCTCGCGGAGGCCGCCGCCGCGGAGGCCGCCGCCCAGGCCGTCGAGGCCGCGACACACGCCCCCTGGCGGCCCGAACCCGAACCGGAGAAGGAGGAGCACGCCCCCGGCCTCTGGGTCGAGGCGTTCATGAACGGGCTCAAGGCCGACCCGGACCCCAACGCCTTCTCCGCCGGACCTCCGGCCGACGACCCGCACGCATTCACCAGGACCGACGACCCGGCCCCTGCCGAGGCCGACGACAAGGGGAACCTCAAGTGATCCAGCAGCGAGGCAACTTCGACTGGTTGCTGAAGGAGCTCGCGGACGGAGTACCGGGCGTCCACCAGATCGTGGTGCTCTCCGCCGACGGCCTGCGCATCGCCCGCTACGGCGGTGATCCGGACGCCGCCGACCGCGTCGCTGCGGCCTGCGCGGGACTGCAGAGCCTGGCCGGGGCGGTAGCGGCCGAGATCCCGCACAGCGACGGCCGGATGCACATGGTGATCATCGAGATCGACGGAGGCTACTTCTACATGATGGCGGCCGGTCCCAACGCGTACCTCGCCGTGCTCGCCGACACCGTCGCGGAGGCCGGCCTGATGAGCAACCGCATGCGCGATCTCGTCCTTCGCATCGGCTCCCATCTGACCAGTCCGCCGCGGCGCGACGGGCAGACCGTATGACTCCTCCGCAACGCCGCAGGCGCTACCCCACACAGCAGCCCCCACCCGAGCCCGTCGTCCTCGACGGCGGGACGGTCCCCGACAGCGGGAAGGCCCCGGACGGCGGGACGGTCCTCGATGGCGGGACGGCCTTCGACGGCGGGAAGGCCCCGGACGGCGGGACGGCCTTCGACGGCGGGACAGCCCTCGATGGCGGGACGGCCTCCGACGGCGGGACGGCCCTCGATGGCGGGAAGGAGGGCGAGGCGAACAACCCCGAGCGGCTGTACATCCTCACCGGCGCGGCCGACGGCGGCGAGCGGGCCCCCATCGACCTGGTCACCCTGATCGTGGCCGGCGCCGATCCCCCGCCCACCGCCACGCCGGAGCAGTCGGCGCTGCTCCGGCTCTGCCGAGCCCCCCTGTCCGTGGCCGAGATCTCGGCCTACCTCAGTCTGCCGTGCAGTGTGGTGACCGTCCTGCTCACCGACCTGCTGGCGGCCGAACTGGTCCAGGCGCGCGCCCCGATCGTCCGGCAGGCGGTGCCCGACCGTTCCCTTCTCGAAGCGGTGATGCATGGACTTCAACGGCTCTGACATCGTCCCCGGACCACGGACCGAGGACCACCTGCCGCACACGGCGCAGGCCGCGGTCAAGATCGTGATCGTGGGTGGCTTCGGGGTCGGCAAGACGACCATGGTCGGTTCCGTCAGCGAGATCAGGCCGCTGACGACCGAGGAGACCATGACACAGGCAGGCATCGGCGTCGACGACAACTACGGCTCCGACAGCAAGACGGCCACCACCGTGGCCATGGACTTCGGCCGGATCAGCATCACCGAGCAGCTGGTGCTGTACCTGTTCGGCACCCCGGGCCAGGAGCGCTTCTGGTTCCTGTGGAACGGCCTGTTCGAGGGCGCGCTCGGGGCGGTCGTCCTGCTCGACACCCGCCGCCTTGAGGTCAGCTTCGATGTCATCGGCCGACTGGAGGAGCGCGGCGTGCCCTTCGTCGTCGCCGTCAACTCCTTCCCGGACGGGCCCCGTTACCCCATCGAGGAGCTCCGCGCGGCACTGGACCTGCCCATCGAGATCCCGATCATCGAGTGCGACGCGCGCCGCCGGGCCTCCAGCCGTGACGTTCTGATGACGCTGATGCGCTTCCTGCACGCCCTGGCGATGACACGCGCCCCCGTCTGACCGGCCACGCACCACTACACACCCGCCACGCACCCTGCCGTACCCGTCCCTGCCCCATTCCTGTCCCGTCCCCATGCCCAGACACCGGATCCACCTCAGTTTCGGAGCGATCACCGTGACGCCTGAATCCCACTCCCCGACCGGCACGGACCTCACCGGATCGCACGACCCGGCCCCCGTCCCGCCGCCCGGCTGTCCGGCCCACGGCCGCGGCCCGGGCGGAGCACACCGGCTGTACGGTCCCGATGCGGAGGACCTGAAGGCCCTGTACGAGAAGCTGCGCGCCGAACACGGAGCCGTGGCCCCCGTGCTGCTCCACGACGACGTACCGATGTGGGTGGTGCTCGGCCACACCGAGAACCTGCACATGGTGCGGTCTCCCGCCCACTTCACCCGGGACAGCCGTATCTGGACCCCGCTGTCGTCCGGCCAGGTCAAGCCCGACCACCCGCTGATGCCGCACATCGCCTGGCAGCCCATCTGCTCCCACGCCGAGGGCGACGAGCACCTGCGGCTGCGCGGCGCGGTCACCGGCGCCATGTCGACCATCGACTACCGGGGGCTGCGCCGGTACATCAACCGCGCGACGCAGGCCCTCGTCAACCGGTTCTGCGAGGAGGGCCGGGCGGACCTGGTCTCCCAGTTCGCCGATCACCTCCCGATGGCGGTGATGTGCGAGGTCCTCGGCATGGCCGACGAGTACGGCGACCGGATCGTGCACGCCGCGCGCGACATGCTCAAGGGAACCGAGACCGCGATCGCCAGCAACCAGTACATCGTGGACGCCCTGACCCGGCTCACCGCCGCCCGCCGGGCCCAGCCCGAGGACGACTTCACCAGTCACCTCATCAACCACCCGGCCCGGCTCACCGACGACGAGATCAGGGAGCATCTGCGTCTGGTCCTGATCGCCGCCTACGAGGCCACGGCCAACCTGCTCGCCAACGTGCTGCGCGTGGTGCTCACCGATCCGCGCTTCCGGGCCCAGCTCAACGGCGGGCAGATGACGGTGCCCGAGGCGGTCGAGCAGTCACTGTGGGACGAGCCGCCGTTCAGCAGCATTCTGGGCTACTTCGCCAAGCAGGACACGGAGCTGGGCGGCCGGCGCATCCGCAGGGGCGACGGCCTGCTGCTGGGCATCGCGCCCGGCAACGTCGACCCGCGCGTGCGGCCCGACCTCTCCGCCGGTATGCAGGGCAACCGCTCCCATCTGGCCTTCGGCGGCGGCTCGCACGAGTGCCCGGGGCAGGACATCGGCCGCGCCATCGCGGACACCGGCGTCGACGCGTTGCTGATGCGGCTGCCGGACATCGAGCTGGACTGCGCGGAGGACGAGCTGCGCTGGACGGGGTCCATCGCGTCACGGCACCTGGTGGAGCTGCCGGTGCGGTTCGAGCCCAGGGCGCGGCAGGAGGTGACGCCGCAACCGGCTCTCGGGCCGATGCCGCAGCAGCGCCCCGGGTGGCTGATCACGACGCCCGCGCCCGTGGCCACCGATCCGGTGGTCGCCCCGCCCGCGCCGGCGTACCCCGCCGCCCCGCCGGCTTCCCCGGAGCCGGCCGCCGGGCCCGGCCGCCGTCCCGGCCCCTGGCGGCGGCTGCTGCGGTGGTGGCGGGGCGACTGAGCCGCTGAGACCCCTAACCGGCCCACGCGTCGTACGCCGACCACGCCTGGAGCAGCCGCCCGCTGACGAAACGGTGCGCGCGTCCCGTGACCGGATCGGTGAACTCCAGCATCCGTGCCAGCAGTTGGAGCGGGCGCCGGAAGTCACCGGCCGGAACGGGGCCTGTCACCACCGGATAGAGTGGATCGCCGAGGATGGGCAGCCCCAACTTGTCCATGTGCACGCGCAGTTGATGGGTCTGCCCGGTGCGCGGGAGCAGCCGGTAGCGGCCGCGCCCGGCGCGGTGCTCCAGCAGCTCTATCCGGCTGACCGCGTTGGGCTCGCCCGGCACCTCACGGGCCGTCATGACCCCGCGCTCCTTCACGATCCGGCTGTGCACGGTGGTCGGCAGGGGCACCTCGGGGTTGTACGGGGCGACGGCCTCGTACTCCTTGGTGACCCGTCGGTCGCGGAACAGCGACTGATAGGTGCCGCGTTCCTCGGGCCGCACGGTGAACAGCACCAGCCCGGCGGTGAGCCGGTCCAGCCGGTGGGCGGCGGTCAGCGTCGGGATGTCCAGGTCGCGCCGCAGCCGGGCGAGGGCGGTCTCGGCGACATGCCTGCCGCGCGGGGTGGTGGCGAGGAAGTGCGGCTTGTCGGCGACGACGATGTGCTCGTCGCGATACACCACCTCCACCGGGTACGGCACACGGACCTCGTCGGGCAGTGCACGGTGGAACCACACGTACATGCCGGGTACGTACGCCGTGTCGCGCGCGAGGGGCCGCCCGTCCGCCCCGACGATCAGCCCCGCCTCCAGCATCCCGTCGATCACCCCGTCCCCGGCCGCGAGCCGCGCCACGAGGTGGTCCCGCACGGTGGCCCACTCCTGCCCGAACGGCAACCGCACCCGCACCGGATCCACCCCGTCGCGCTGGGGGAGGGGAGGGGGCGGGATCCGGGTCTTGCGTCGCATCACGGCCAAGCGTACGAGGTGCCGTGACGGCCGCGGGCGGGAGGCGGGGCCCGGGAGTCAGGATCCCGTGCCGGACTCCTCCGGGTAGAACGTGATCAGGGTGGCGGTGCCGTCCTTGTCGACGATCCGAATCGCCGGCTCGGGGACGCCCTGCGGGGCGACATCGATCTCCTTGGGGTTCTGCACCATGTGCCGTAGGACGACCGGGTAGCGCGAGGACTGCCCGCCGACGGCGACGATCACCACGTCGTCCTTCGGGTCGTAGGCCTCGTAGGCGAAGGGCAGTCTCTCGGCTTCGTGCTGGTGCCCGATCTCCGGGTCCAGTATTTCGATGGTGACGAGCTCCCCCTCGTGCTCTTCGGTGATCTGGTCGAGGGCGGTCTGCCATGTCTTGCGGTCGAGCGTTCCGGTGTCGGCCATCGTCGGTGCTCCCTCGGCTGGTGCGGATCCGTTCTCCCTACGACGGTCGCCGCAGCCCTCCTCGACTGCCTCGGCCTGGCAGGTCGAGGCGCGCCGTCGCGCTGGACCTGCCGGGACGAACGGCCGGACGGAACTGACGAACCGGCCGGAGGCGGGCTGGCGAGCGGGTACCTCGAACCCCACCTCAGGGCGCTGCGAGGACGGGGCCTCGCTGCTCGTGGCGTGAGGCACTCCTACCCGGCCGGCTGATCACGGGATGCGGGCCGTTGCGCGGCGGGTGACGCTGGGGGCATGGCCGAGCCCAAGGTGATCGTTTCGCCGCCGCTACCGAAAGGCGGCCGACAGGTGCTTGTGGGGGACGAGGTCCTCGGCACCGCTTACTCCCTCCATGAGCTGACTGTGTACCTGCAGCGGGCTGGCCTGGAGGGCGTGGATGAGCTGGATGTGGCCATGTCGCCGCTGATCGAGTGGCATGGGGGCGGGCCCGAAGTGTGGCCGGCGACGGAATGACGCGAACCGCACTCCCCTGACGGCACCCCGCGATGGGGCGGGTCCTTGTGCCCGAGTCGGGAAGTTCCTCCCGGCGAGTGCGCATCGCGAGCTTGGCGAGGCGATCGGCGAGCTTGCCGACGCCGCACGCGCCTACGGCGGCCGCCCGTCTCGGCGGGCACTGCCTGGGTAGCCACAGCACAACGCCCCGCCACCCAGACCGCACAAGGCTGGGGGCGAGGCGATGGCCGACGCACACCCGGCCGGTGGATGCACTGGCCGGGGCTTCTTGTGCGTTGTCAGGCGGGCCGGATGTGCTCCGCCTGGGGGCCCTTCTGGCCCTGCGTGATGTCGAATGTCACCTTCTGGCCTTCCTGCAACTCCCGGAAGCCCTGGGCGTCGATGTTCGAGTAGTGGGCGAAGACGTCGGGGCCGCCGCCGTCCTGCTCGATGAAGCCGAAGCCCTTTTCCGCGTTGAACCACTTCACAGTGCCTGTAGCCATGTGCCTGTCTCCTTCGAGGGGACTTGTGCCGGACCGCGCACCGTGCGGGATCCGGAGGTGAGCGCCCTGGTCCGGAGAGGCGTTGAACAGCAAAAACGCCCGTGACTGCGATCACGGGCGAACGGGACTTCGGAACCACGACTGCTGATCACGACGCTACACCGACTGGTGACTCTCGACCACTGGAACACGGAGTTGGCCTCGCAGGCTGCGTTCGCCACCACTCAGATCCCGAGGCCGGCGAAGGCAGGAGCAGGCGCAGCAGGCTCGTCATCCCGCACCCGGATGCGGTGAAGGCGCTCATCGAGGCTGCGCCGGCCCGTTACCAAGCGCTCGTGCGGCTCGCCGCTCGAGCGGCCTACGGCAGGGGGAGTATTTCTGCCTCCCAGGACGGCGTCGACGCCGAGCGGGCCGTCGTCGAGGCGAGCCGGCAGTTGCTGACGCCCGACAAGGGCCCGCAGTACATCGGCCCATCGAAGACCGCCGAGAGCTACTGGGAAGTCCCCTCGGCTCCGTCCGCGCCGGCGGCGGTCGAGGAGCACAAGCGGGAGTTTCCCGTGGTGGGCGTGCACCGCTGGACAAGTACACGGGCCCCTGGCCCACCGCCGAGGACACCACGGCGGCGGCCATCGAATCGGCACTCGGCACAGCGACCGACGCCGCCGCGGATGTGACGGCCGGGGCGATCAGGCTGACTCTGCAGCGACTCCCGAAGGTAGCCCTTCCGGAGCAGTGTGCCCCCGTTGTGCCCTCGCAGCCCGGTACAGCCAGCCTCCAAGTACCGTGACCAGCAAGAACTCCAGCGTGAACCACTGGAAGTACCAGTGCCCGCCCGTCGGGTCGTACACCGCCGCGCGGGGCCAGGCCAGGTTGACGGTCATGAGGAGGCCGTAGAGGAGGGCGAGCGCGTTGACCGGGGCGCCCCAGCGGCCCAGGGAGAAGAGCGGTGCGCCCGTCTCGTCCGTGCCTCCGGCGGGGAACTCGCCGCGCAGGCGCCGTACCAGCAGGGGTCCCGTCACCATCGCGTACGCCAGGTACAGCATCACGATGCAGGTGGTGCCGATGGCCAGGAAGGCGTCCGGGGACGCGAAGTTGAGCAGCAGCAGGGCCGCGGCGAGGACGCCCACCACCAGGGCCGGGGCGGTCGGCATGCCTGTGCGCGGGTTGACGCGGGCGAGTCGCCGCGCGAACGGCAGTTGCCCGTCGCGGGCCATGGAGAACAGCATCCGGCAGGCCGCCGTCTGGATCGCGAGGGTCGCCACCGCGATCGCCACCACCACGTCGGCGAGCAGCACCCGGCCGACACCGTCGCCGAGGCTGCTGGTCAGGACGTAGCTCAGGCCGTCGGTGCCGAGGTGGCCGTCCGTCAGGCTGGGCGCGGCCAGGATCCCGCCGAGGATGATCAGCCCGCCGAGCAGGCCCGCCGCGCCGAGGGCGGTGAGGATCGTGCGCGGTGCGGTGCGGCGCGGGTTGTGGGTCTCCTCGCTCATCTCCCCGGCGCTGTCGAAGCCGATCATCACGTACGCCGCCGTGAACGAGCCCACGAGCAGCGCGCCGAACAGGCCGCCCGTGCCGGAGCCGGTGTGGAAGGTGATGCCGGGGGAGCGCTCGGAGTGGGTGAGCAGCAGCACGGCGATCAGGCAGGCGCCGATGATCTCGGCGGTGACACCCACCCGGTTGATCGCGGACATCACGCGGTTGTCGAGGACGTTCACGACCGTGGTGAGCACCAGCAGGATCACGCCGAGGACCGCCGCGTTCGCGGCACCCGTCGCGGAGGTGGGTGACGGGTCGCCGCCGACCAGCTGGAAGCCCGACCAGAGCGGCGGCATGACCATCTGCAGGGCGAGCGCCGCCGCCGCGACCACCACGATCTGCCCGATCACCATGATCCAGCCGGCGAACCAGCCGAAGGCGACGTTCGACAGCCGCGAGGACCACTGGTAGATGGCGCCCGAGAGCGGATAGCGCGCGGCCAGCTCCGCGAAGCACGCGGCCACCAGCAACTGGCCCACCAGCACCACGGGCCAGGTCCAGAAGAAGACCGGGCCTCCGAAGGCGTACCCGAACGCGAAGAACTGGAAGACGGTCGTCAGCACGGAGATGAAGGAGAACCCGGCCGCGAAGGACGCGTACCGGCCCAGGCTGCGGTGCAGTTCCTGGCGGTAGCCGAACTCCGCGAGGTCGGCGGCCCCCTCGGGCCGTGGCGGGTCGGGGCGGATGTCGGCGGGGGCGGTGCTCGTCATGGCGCAACCTGCTTTCGCACTGCGGCGCGAGAGTTCCTGTCGGGCGACAGAAATGCCTGTCGGGCGACCGAACGTAGGGAGGCCCTGTTTCGCCGGCGTCACACGGCCGTGTCCGGTGCGGGCCCAACTCCTCACGGCCTTGTGGATCCGTCGCAGACGCGATACATCGTGTCTATTGACGGGCATCGGGAGCTCGCGATATGTTCGGCACCGGATATTCGGAAGCGAGGTGATCGTCGTGGCGATGAAGCGCCGCAAGCTCGGCAACCCCCTGGCGCTCGCCGTGATGGCGACCCTCTGTCAGAAGCCGATGCATCCGTACGAGATCGCCCAGACCCTGCGCCGTCAGGGCAAGGACATCAGCACGAAGATCAACTACGGTTCGCTCTACACCGTCGTGCAGAACCTGGAGAAGCACGGCTTCGTGGAGGTCACCGAGGTCGAGCGGCAGGGCAACCGTCCCGAGCGCACGATCTACGGGCTCACCGACGCCGGGCGCCAGGAGATGACCGAGTGGATCTCCGACCTGATGGCCGTCCCGGTCAAGGAGTTCCCGATCTTCGAAACGGCTCTCTCGCTGATGGGGGTGCTGCATCCCGACGAGGTCGTGCGGCTGCTCGAGGAGCGGCTGAAGAACCTGGAGGTGCAGGCGGCGAGCGCGCGGGGGGCGCTGGAGAAGCTGTACGAGACGCTCCCGCGGCTCTTCCTGGTGGAGGCCGAGTACCAGCTGCACATGGTCGAGGCGCAGGCGCAGTGGGTGCGCGGCTTCCTGGAGGAGATCGAGAAGGGCTCCCTGCCCGGCGTCGACGGATGGCGGCGGTTCCATGACACGGGGGAGATGCCCCCCGAGTTCCAGGACTGGGAGGCGCCCGACACCGAGACGTGAACAGACCCTGGCCGGGCTGTTGCAGCAGCCCTGCCAGGGTCTCGAACCCCGAGCTGAATCCGCCGTGAGGCACATCCAGGCGATCGAGATACGGCACACCCAGGATAGCCCGGCGCTCTTCACGCGGATCAGTCGTCAATCCGCTCATCCGGAGGACGGTCCCGTCCGCATACCGCGGACCGGCCGTCGTCCGCTGTCCACAGGAGAGCAGTAGTCATGACCACCCGTGCGCCCGCGGTCGAGGCGCGTCAGCTGATCAAGACCTATCCGGGAGACGTCACCGCCCTCAGCGGTATGGACGTCACCGTCGAACAGGGCACCGTCTTCGGCCTGCTGGGGCCGAACGGCGCCGGCAAGTCCACCACCGTCAAGATCCTCACCACCCTGGCCCGCCCGGACTCCGGCACCGCCGCCGTCGCGGGCCACGACGTGCTGCGGCACCCCGACCTGGTGCGCCGCGCGATCGGTGTCGTCGCCCAGAGCTCCGGCGCCGACCCGGTCGCTACGGGCCGCGAGAACCTCCAGCTCCAGGCCAGGCTCCACGGGTTGAGGGGATCCTCGCTCAACGCCCGCGTCGACGAGCTGCTGGAGCGCTTCGACCTCGCCGACGCCGCCGGGCGCCAGGTCAAGGGCTACTCGGGCGGCATGCGGCGCCGCCTGGACGTGGCGCTCGGTCTCGTCCACCGCCCCGAGGTGCTCTTCCTCGACGAGCCCACCACCGGGCTGGACCCGGAGGCACGCACCGCGATGTGGGACGAGATCGCCCGCCTCGCCGGCGACGAGGGCCTGACCATCCTGCTCACCACGCACCACCTCGAAGAGGCCGACCGGCTCGCCGAGCGCATCGCGATCGTCGACCGCGGCCGCGTCGTGGTGGAGGGCACACCGGACGCCCTGAAGGGCGAACTGCGGGGCGACGCCGTCCATATGGAGCTGCGCGAGACGGTCGGCGAGGCCGGACGCACGCTGCTGCGGGGCGCCCTCGGTTCGCTGCCGGGCGTGCACGAGGTGCTGTTCGACGGGCGCCGCGTCAGCGTCCGTGCCGACGACGGGGCGGCCGCCATGCCCGCGTTGCTCGGAGCACTGGAGCGCGCCGGGGTCGCGGTCGCCACCGCGACCGTCGCCCGTCCCTCGCTCGACGACGTCTACCTCCGTTACGCGGGCCGTCGTTACTCCGAGGTCGAAGCCGAGAGCGTCGACGGCCTCGTCCTCGCCGGAGGTGTGCGATGAGCAGTGCCGTCTCCCAGACCTGGTACATGACCCAGCGTCAGCTCGTGGTCTTCGCCCGGCAGCCCGCGTACGCGATCATCACCCTGATCCAGCCGGTGATCTGGCTGTTCCTCTTCGGCAACCTCTTCAAGAAGGTCGTCGAACTGGGCGGCTTCGGGACGACCTCCTATCTGGACTACCTCGTGCCGGGCGTGGTCGTGATGAGCGCGCTCAGCTCCAACATGTGGGCGGGCATGAGTACGCTCGACGAGATCCAACGGGGCACGCTCAACCGCTTCCTGACCACCCCGGTGAGCCGGGCGGCGCTGATGAACGGCAACGTCGTCAACAACGCCCTGATCACGGCCCTGCAGTCGCTGATCATCGTGCTGCTCGGCCTGCTGGGTGGCGCGGACTACCCCGGCGGGGTCGGAGGTGTCGCGGTCCTGATCATCGCCGCGGTGCTGCTCGGCACCGTCTTCGGGGCGCTGTCCAACGCGCTGGGCATGCTGGTGCGGGAGCGGGAGTCGATCATCGGGATCAACACCTTCCTGCTGCTCCCGCTGACGTTCCTGTCCTCGGCCTTCATGGCGCCGTCCCAGATGCCCTCGTGGATGCGGCACATCGCCGACTTCAACCCGCTCAACTGGGCGATGACCGCGGGCCGTTCGGCGATGTCCGGGCATCCCGACTGGGGCGTGGTGGCCGGCCGGGGTGGTGCGCTGCTGGCGCTGGCGGTCGTCGCGGTGTGGCTGTCGATCCGGACGTTCCGCTCGTACCAGCGGTCGGTGTGACCTCCACACGGCGAAGCGGCGGCACCTCGGCGGTGCCGCCGCTCCCGGCGTCCTAGGGGGTCCTAGGCGGCGCTCGCGCCCTCCTGCTCGGCCTCGATGCGCGCGTTCCATTCCCGCTTCGACGCCTGCCAGCCGTCCTCGTTGTGGCCGAGGCGCCAGTAGCCGGAGATCGAGATGTCCTCGCGCGGGACCTGGTGTTCGACGCGCAGCATCCGGCGCAGCTCCTTCACGAAGCCGGCCTCGCCGTGGACGAAGGCGTGCATCCGGCCCTCCGGGAACGGGAGCGATCGCACGGCCTCGACCAGTGCCTGGCCGATCGGCCGGTCCCCGCGGTGCAGCCAGACCACCTCGACATCGGAGTCGATCTTCTGCTCCTCCTCGGGCCCCGCGACCTCCACGAAGGCGTGGGCCCGGGCGCCGTCGGGCAACGCCTCCAGCGCGGCGGCGATCGCGGGCAGCGCGCTCTCGTCACCGGCGAGCAGATGCCAGTCGGCGCTCGCGTCCGGGGCGTAGGCGCCGCCAGGACCCATGAAGCGCACGGTCTCGCCCGGCTGGACGCGCACCGCCCACGGTCCGGCCAGGCCCTCGTCGCCGTGGATCACGAAGTCCAGTGTCAGCTCGCGGTGTTCGGGATCCCAGGCACGCACGGTGTACGTCCGCGTCACCGGCCACTGGTCGCGCGGGAACTCCTCACGGATCCGCTGCATGTCGAAGGGCTCGGGATAGGTGACGCCCTCGGGCGAGAAGAGCAGTTTCACATAGTGGTCGGTGCAGGTGCCCATCATGAAGTCGGCCAGACCCTCGCCGCCCAGTACCACGCGCTGCATGTGCGGAGTCAGCCGCTCCGTGCGGATGACCTGCGCCGAGTGGGTCTTGCGAGCCCTGCCTTCCGGGCGCTCTGCCATGACGGCCTCCCCAGTTCCCCTTGCTTAGGTTTACCTAAGTTAGCATCTCCTGCCCGTTGACACCTCTCCCATGAAGAGTTCATGACCACGCCTGACCGGAATGTCACATCCGCAGGGTGGTGAGCAGTCGCTGCAGGGATCCGCCCAGTCCCCAGCGGGCCGCCAGGTCCTCCAGAGCCGCCGGGTCGCGCGGCGCGCGGGGCAGCGTGGTGTCCACCTCCGGCAGCGGTACGTCGTCGGCGACCCGTACGACCTTGGGCGCGAGTGCCACGTACGGCCGTGCCTCGTCGAGCCTCCTGCGCTGCGCCGGCGAGAGCTTCGCGCTGGGGTCGTCGACCGCGGCCATGATCCCCGCCAGGTCCCCGAACTCGGCGAGCAGCTTCGCGGCCGTCTTCTCGCCGATGCCCGAAACCCCCGGCAGCCCGTCGCTCGGGTCACCGCGCAGCAGGGCCAGATCCGCGTAACCCGGGCCGTCGACGCCGTACTTCTCGCGCAGGAACGCCTCGTCGGTGAGCTGAAGCGAGCCGACGCCCTTGAGTGGATACAGCACCCGCACCCCGCGCGCGTCGTCGACCAGCTGGTACAGGTCGCGGTCGCCGGTGACGATGTCGACCGGGCCCTTCGCGCGCGCCGTGAACGTGCCGATCACGTCGTCGGCCTCGTACCCCGCCACTCCCACACGCGCGATGCCCAGCGCGTCCAGGACGTCCTCGATGACCGGCACCTGGGGGGAGAGCGTGTCCGGTACCGCCTCCTCGTCCGGGCCCGCCTCGTGCTCCTCGGCCACACGGTGGGCCTTGTAGGAGGGGATCAGCTGGACGCGCCAGTGCGGGCGCCAGTCCGCGTCCATGCAGGCGACCAGGTCGTCCGGGTGGTGGTCCCGGACCAGGCGGTCGATGAATTCGAGCAGCCCCCGTACGGCGTTCACGGGCGTGCCGTCCGGGGCCTTCACCGAATCCGGGACGCCGAAGTAGGCGCGGAAGTAGAGCGAGGCGGTGTCGAGGAGCATCAGGCGTCGGGTCACCTTCCGCATCATGCCGCACGGCACCGACAGCGACCCGCCGGCGCCGGGCGGACGCCCCTCGCGTAGCACCCGTGAACGACTTGTGAAGCGCGGAACTCCTGCGTTTGCCCTGGGCAAACGGGGGCAGGCGCGCCTCGGAGCGATGCTGGTTGCAAGTTCAACGGTTTGCGGCGGCTCGGAGGCTTAGAGAACGAGAGGTACCTGTGTCATCCAGGCTTGAGGCCGAGCACCTCTACAAGGTGTTCGGCAGACGACCGGACGAGGTGGTGGAACGGCTCCGGCGGGGCGCCGACCGTGAGGAACTGCGCGGCGACGGCACCACGGCCGCCGTGATCGACGCCTCCTTCACCGTGGACCCGGGCGAGATCTTCGTTGTCATGGGCCTGTCCGGATCCGGCAAGTCCACGCTGCTGCGCATGCTCAACGGGCTGCTGGAGCCGACCGCCGGGCATGTGCGCTTCGACGGCCAGGACCTCACCGCGCTCGGCCCCCGTGAGCTGCGCGAGGTCCGGTCGCGGAAGATCAGTATGGTCTTCCAGCACTTCGCGCTCTTCCCGCACCGCAGCGTCCGCGAGAACGCCGCCTACGGTCTGGAAGTGCAGGGCGTGCCCCGCGCCGAGCGCCTCAGGCGCGCCGACGAGGCGCTCGCCCTGTGCGGCCTGGCCGGCTGGGAGAAGTCCTGGCCCGACGAGCTGTCCGGCGGTATGCAACAGCGGGTCGGCCTGGCCCGGGCACTCGCCACGGACGCCGATCTGCTGCTGATGGACGAGTCGTTCAGCGCACTCGACCCGCTGATCCGGCGGGACATGCAGGACCAGCTCCTGCAGCTGCAGAAGACCCTGAGGAAGACCATCGTCTTCATCACGCACGACCTCAACGAGGCCATGCGCCTGGGCGACCGCATCGCCGTGATGCGCGACGGCCGCATCGTGCAGACCGGCACCGCCGAGGACATCCTGATGCGGCCGGCCGACGACTACGTGGCCTCCTTCACCCAGGACGTCGACCGCTCCCGTGTGCTGACCGCGGGCGCCGTGATGGACACCGACGTCCGTGGCGACGAGGCCGACTGCGACTGCCCGACCGCGACGCCGGACACGCCCTTCGCGGAGCTGTGCGCGATCAGCGCCGGTCTCACGCACCCGCTCGCGGTGCTCGACGCGCACCGCACACTCGTGGGCGTCGTGCCCAGGCAGCGCCTCCTCGGGTTCCTCGGTGACCGGGCGGACGAGCCCACGCCCTGCGCCTCCCCGAAGGACAAGGCCGGGCAGGTGAGCGCCGGTGCCTAGGATCCCGTTCGGCGACTGGGTCAACTCCGCGGTCGACTGGCTGCTCCACCACATGGCCTGGCTGTTCGACTTCTGCAAGACCGTCTTCCAGGGCGCCTTCGACGGCATCAGCGCCGTCCTCCAGGCCCCCGAGCCGCTGCTCCTCGCGGGCATCTTCGCCGTGATCGCGTTCTGGCTGCGCGGCACGTCCGCCGGTGTCCTCACCCTCGTGGGATTCGCCTTCATCGACTCCCTCGGTCTGTGGGACGACGCGATGGTGACCCTGTCACTCGTCCTCGTGGCGACGATCATCGCGCTCGTCGTGTCCGTGCCCGTGGGCATCTGGGCGGCCCGCTCCACCCGGGTCAGCGGAATCGTCCGGCCGGTGCTCGACTTCATGCAGACGCTGCCCGCGATGATCTACCTGATCCCGGCGATCCTGTTCTTCGGCACCGGCGCCCCCGCGGGCATCGTGGCCACCCTGATCTTCGCCCTCGCGCCCGGCGTCCGCATGACCGAGCTGGGCATCCGTCAGGTCGACAAGGAACTGGTCGAGGCGGCCGAGGCCTTCGGCACCACCCCGCGTGACACCCTGCTGCGCGTCCAGCTGCCGCTCGCCCTGCCCACCGTCATGGCAGGCGTCAACCAGGTGATCATGCTGGGTCTGTCCATGGCGGCCATCGCGGGCATGGTCGGCACCGGCGGGCTCGGCGGTGACGTGAACGAGGCCATCGGCCAGCTCAACGTGGGACTCGGCTCCGAGGCCGGCGTCGCCATCGTCATCCTCGCGATCTATCTCGACCGCATGACCAGCGCCCTGGGCACCCAGGTCTCCCCGCTGGGCCGGCGCACCGCCGCCCGGCTGCGCGCCGCGCAGGGGCTGAAGATCTGGTCGTACCGTCCCCGGCCCGCCGTGGCCGTGATCGGTGTGGTCGTGCTCGCGCTGGTCGCCGGTGGCATGGGCCTCTTCGGCAGTGCCGGCAAGGCCGCCACCGCGGCCGACGCCCAGAGCGTCGGCGCGGGCAAGAAGGTCACCATCGGCTACATTCCGTGGGACGAGGGGGTCGCCTCCACCTACCTCTGGAAGGAGATCCTGGAGCGGCGCGGATTCCACGTTGACGTCAAGCAGTTGGACGCCGGACCGCTCTACACCTCGCTCGCCCAGGGTGACATCGACTTCGAGACCGACTCCTGGCTGCCCACCACGCACGAGCAGTACTGGAAGAAATACGGCAGCCGGCTCGACGACCTGGGCTCCTGGTACGGCCCGACGTCGCTGGAGCTGAGCGTGCCCTCGTACATGAAGGGCGTCGACTCCCTGGCGGATCTCAAGGGGAAGGCAGCCGCGTTCGGCGGGAAGATCACCGGCATCGAGTCCAGCGCCGGTGAGATGAGCCTGCTCAAGAGCACCGTCCTCAAGCGGTACGGCCTCGACAAGGAGTACAAGGTCGTCGACAGCTCCACGCCCGCGATGCTGGCCGAGCTGAAGCGCGCCTACGCCCAGAAGCAGCCCATCGTCGTCACGCTGTGGTCGCCGCACTGGGCGTACGACGACTACGACCTGAAGAAGCTCAAGGACCCGCAGGGCGCCTGGGGCAAGGGCGATGCGGTGCACACCCTCGCCCGCAAGGGCTTCGCCCGGGACAACCCCCTGGTCGGCTCCTGGCTCAAGGACTTCCGGCTGGACGAGAAGCAGCTCACCAGCCTGGAGGCCGAGATCAACAAGGCCGGGAAGGGCAGGCAGCAGGACGCCGTGCGCGACTGGCTGAAGAACCACCCCGCCCTCGTCGACAAGCTCGCCCCGGTCCGGAAGCCGGCCGGCAGCCCGGCCGAGGCCAGGCGCGCGCTGAACGTCGCCTGGTTCCCCTGGGACGAGGACGTGGCCGTCACCTATCTGTGGAAGAACGCCCTGGAGCGGCGCGGCTACCGCCTGAACCTGAAGCAGATGGACGTCGGCCCGGTCTACACGGGCCTGGCGGGCGGCGACCTCGACCTCAACTTCGACGCGTGGCTGCCGTATGCGCAGCAGAACTACTGGGACAGGAGCAAGGACAACCTCAGGGACCTGGGCACCTGGTACCGGCCGACGTCCCTGGAGATCGCCGTGCCCTCCTACGTCAAGGACGTCAGGTCGCTCGCGGACCTCAAGGGCAGGGCGAGCACCTTCGGCGGCAGGATCATCGGCATCGAGCCGGGTACCGGTGAGATGAACCTCCTCAAGACCAAGGTCCTGCCCGGCTACGGCCTCGACAAGGAGTACAAGGTCGTCGACGGCTCCACGCCGGCCATGCTGGCCGAGCTGAAGCGCGCCTGTGCCAAGAAGGAGCCGGTCGCCGTCGTCCTGTGGTCGCCGCACTGGGCCTACAGCGAGTACCCGCTCACCAAGCTGAAGGACGACAGGAAGCTGTTCGGCGAGGGCAACACGATCCGCACCATCTCCAGCCGCACCTTCCCGGACCGGTTCCCGCAACTCACGAAGTGGATCAAGAGCTTCAGGATGAGCGAGGCCGAACTGGGCAGCCTGGAGAGCGAGATCAAGAACCTGGGTCAGGGTCATGAGGAGGCCGCCGTGGCCGCGTGGGCGAAGCGGCACCCGGACGTGCTGGAGCGGATGACGCCGCAGTAGTCCGCCGGTGGGGCGCGCTCCGCGACCTGGCGTTACGAGAACGCTCCACGAGAAGGATCCGGACAACCCGATCGGGTGCGCGGCCACGCCGATCCCCGCTCTCCGCCGGCCGGGGGCGCCGAACACCGTTTCGGCGCCGCGAGCCCTGTGTGCTGTTCGGCGGCACCGCCCCACCCGATCGCCGTGCCGGGCCATACCGCCCGACCCGCCCTCCGCGCCCCTCGGGCCCCGGCGCCTGTGGCCCGCTCGGGACTGCGCCCGGCAGCCGCTCCCATGCCCCCTGGTCAGCTCTTTCTTCACACCCTAGGGTGGCGTGCGCGGGGAGGCGGGGCGGCTCGTCCGGTGGCGCGAACCGTGACCCTCACCACTCTTGTATATGACACCGATGTGACGGGCGCATGAAACGGTTTGCCGAACATGCGTAGGGTGCAGACAACTCAACAGAAGCAGTGCACCGATGAACCATCGGGCAGCGGCGGCGCGCCCGCCGGGCAGCAGCGGACCGACGAGCGAGGGAGGGAGCCGGAGCGATGGGCGACCACAAAGAACAGCCCCTTCGGGTGGGCGCGGCCGTCCGGCGACGGCGCCGGGCGCTGGAGCTCACCCTCGCCGTCGTGGCCGAGCGCAGCGGTCTGTCGGTCCCGTTCCTGAGCCAGGTCGAGAACGAGCGGGCGCGCCCGAGCCGGCCCTCCCTGGAGCGGATCGCCGACGCCCTCGGCACCACCGCCGTGGATCTGCTCGCGGCGGCGGACCCGGCGTGCAGCGTGGACGTCCTGCGCGCGGACGACGAAGCGGTGCCCCCGGGGCAGGCGCGGGTGCGGCCCCTGGTGCGCGGTCACCACCAACTGCATGCGATGGAGTTCATCGGGGATCACGACGAGGGACGTGAATTCCAGCACCGCAACGACGAGTTGATGTACGTCGTCGAGGGCGGTGTCGAGGTCGAGGCGGAGGGCCGGGCGCACCGGCTCGGGCGCGGCGACACGCTCTATCTGAGCGGGGGAGTGCGCCACCGCTGGCGGGCGACCGTGCCGGACACCCGGGTGATCGTGGTCGCGGTCGCGGACCACGTCGAGGCGGTCGAGGACCCCTCCGGCAGGCGTTGACCCGGTGGGCCTGGGCCCCTCGCCGTCTGCCGGCGCCTCACCCGGCTGACCGTGACGGGGGCAGCCATTCGGGTGCCGCCCGGGAATACTGATCGACATGACTGGCAACCGCGGTCCGCTGACCGCCATCCGGCCCCGGCGGACGTGATGCGCGTCGTCTCGCTCGTGCCGTCGTTGACCGAGGCCGTCGCCGCGTCCGTGCCGGGTGTGCTGGTCGGCGCGACCGACTGGTGCAGCCATCCGGCGGACCTCGACGTCGTCCGGATCGGCGGTACCAAGAACCCCGAGGTCGAGCGGATCGCAGGGCTCGCCCCCGACCTGGTCCTCGCCAATGAGGAGGAGAACCGCGGGCCGGACCTCGCCGCCCTGCGCGAGGCGGGCCTGGAGGTCCTGGTCACCGAGGTGCGGACCGTGCCGCAGGCCTTTCGCGAACTGGAGCGGGTCGTGGCCGCGTGCGGGGCGTCCGGCCGGCCGGGCTGGCTCGACGAGGCCCGGGCCGCCTGGTCGGGGCTGCCGATGCCGGAGCGTCGTACGACCGCCGTCGTCCCCGTCTGGCGACGGCCCTGGATGGTGCTGGGCCGGGACACCTTCGCGGGGGACGTCCTGGCCCGGCTCGGCGTGGACAACGTGTATGCGACCCACCCGGACCGCTATCCGCGCATCCCGCTGGAGGAACTGCGCGACGCGGCCCTGGACCTCGTGGTGCTGCCCGACGAGCCCTACCGCTTCACGGCCGAGGACGGCCCGGAGGCCTTCGCGGGCATGCCGTGCGCACTGGTCGGCGGGCGCCATCTCACCTGGTACGGACCGTCGTTGACCGAGGCGCCACGCGTCCTCGCCCAGGCGCTGCGAGCAACTCACCGCCGATGACTCCCCGAACCGTACGGACGGCGGCGACGGCCCACGCGGTGACCAGCAGCACGTACAGGCCGGCCGCGAGCCCGTCGAGGGCCGCGAGCCCGGTGCGCCGGGCCAGCGCCTCGGCGCCGGTGACACAGGTGCCGACCGGGAACGTGAACGCCCACCAGGTCATCGCGAACCCCATGCCCCGCCGCCGGGCCCGCATCACCAGCGCGGCGGCGAGCGCCAGCCACAGCAGGGCGAAGCCCAGCACCGGAACGCCGTAGAGCACGGCGAGGACACCGAAGCCCTGGGCGTACGGGGCCGGTACCACGCCCGGTGCGACGTCCGCCGAGGCGCCGACGGCGGTGGTGGACTGGCCCAGCGGGCCCAGGACCAGGAACAGGGTCGGGGTCAGGGCGAGCGGCAGCGGGCCCGCGCTGATCAGCCGGGCGAGGATCAGCGGCAGCATCACGAGCGTGGCCAGCAGGCCGGCCCCGAACAGCGCGGAGCAGGCGAGCAGCAGGGTCTCCCGGGGCTGACCGGCGGGCAGGTGCGGGACCAGCAGCGGGCCCTGGGCCGCCGAGACCATGGGGGCGACCAGGGGCAGCAGCCAGACGGGGGTGGCGTCACCGGGCTCGATGCGGTGCCGGGCGATCATCAGATACGGCACGGCGACGGCGGCGAACAGACCGACGACGGTGCCGGCGGTGAAGAGGACGGCGTCCAGGGCGACGGCCGGGCCCGTTCCGGTCCAGTCGCTTCCCACGGCCAGGCCGCCGCCGCCCACGGCCAGCAGGGCCATGGCGAGGCAGCCGTGGAAGGGGGCCAGGGCGGGGTCCAGAAGATGGGCGCGGGCCTGGTCGCGGTGGTGGATCCAATGCAGGGCGCGAGCGGCGAGGAGGGCCATGAGCGCGGCCGCCGCGAGCGCCCAGACCGCCGCGCAGCCGGTCCGCAGCCCGGGTAGGCGCGCCGCGCCGGGCAGACCGGCGCCGGCCGTCGCCACGATCGCGGTGCCCATGACGGCGGCGTACCAGTTCGGGCCGAGGTGCCGGACCGCGGGGGCGCGTCGTGGGTGGGCGGCGAGCGGGAGGGGCTGGGCTGCGGTGACCATGAGAGCACGGTCCCGCCGGGAGGCCGTCCTCACCAGGGATGTCGTCTCTATGAGGGCATAAGCTGTGCTTATGAGCGAGGGTGAGGGCGGGATACCTGCGCCGGCGGGGCTGGCGCACCGGGTGCCGGATCTCGGTGCGCTGGAGTTGCTGCTGTCCGTGGCCCGGCTGGGCAGTCTGGGGCGGGCGGCGCGGGAGATGGGGATCACCCAGCCCGCGGCCAGCAGCCGTATCCGGTCGATGGAGCGGCAGCTGGGTGTGGCGCTGGTCGACCGCTCACCGCGGGGCTCGCGGCTGACCGACGCGGGGGCGCTGGTCACGGACTGGGCGCGGCGGATCGTGGAGGCGGCGGAGGCGTTCGACGCCGGGGCGCAGGCGCTGCGCGGCCGGCGCGACTCACGGCTGCGGGTGGCCGCGAGCATGACGATCGCGGAGTACCTGCTGCCCGGCTGGCTGATCGCCCTGCGCGCCCAGCGGCCGGACACGGCGGTGTCACTGCTGGCCGGGAACTCGGCGGCGGTCGCGGAGCGCCTGCTCGCGGACGAGGCGGACCTGGGCTTCGTGGAAGGTCTGTCCGTGCCCGCGGGGCTGGACGCCGCGGTCGTCGCCCATGACCGTCTGATCGTGGTGACGGCACCGGGGCATCCCTGGGCGCGGCGCCGTGGCACGCTCTCGGCGGGGGAACTGGCGTCGACTCCGCTCATCCTCCGGGAGGAGGGCTCGGGTACGCGTCAGGTGCTGGACGCGGCCCTGGGCGGCCTGGCCCGTCCCCTGCTCGAACTGTCCTCGACGACGGCGGTCAAGGCGTCCGCGGTGAGCGGCGCGGGCCCCGCGGTCCTGAGCGAACTTGCCGTGAGAGAGGAGCTCGCGGCCCGCCGACTGGTGAGCGTGCCGGTCGAGGGCGTACCGCTGGACCGAGCGCTACGGGCGGTATGGCGCACGGGCCACCGCCCGACCGGACCGGGAAGAGATCTGCTGGGGCTGACACGGGCGTAGGGGGTCAGGGGGCCGGCGCACAGAGACGGAGGCTCGGCGCGACGGCGGAGACGGGGGCGGCGGGGCGGCGGGGGTGTGTGCGTGCGGTCGTGGGTGCGGCGGGGGCGTGTGCGTGCGGTCGTGGGTGCGGCCTGGGTGGTCAGCGGTCGCAAGGGCGGGGCGTGGCTGGTCGGCGGGGGCGAGGGGACGCGCAGCCGGCCTCGCGGAGGCGAGGAGACGGCGTGGCTGGTCGGCGGCCGGCAGGCGGCGGCGCGCGTGTGCGTGGCGTCGTCGGTGCGGTGGGTCCAGGGTGCTTAGGGATCCTTGCACTATGCCCGCCCGGGTCGCGTGCGCTCATAGTGCAAGGATCCCTTAGCCGGTGGTCGCGGCCCGGACCAGTGCCCTCATCACCCGGACGTCCTCTCCCATCTCCGGATGCCACTGGACGCCCAGCACCCAGTCGGCGGACGGGAGTTCGATGGCCTCCACCGTGCCGTCCGCCGCGTACGCCGACGGGACGAGGCCCTCGCCGAGGCGGTCCACGGTCTGGTGGTGGTAGGTCGGTACGGACGTCTCCTCCGGGACGGCCCCGGCGTACCGGGTGCCGGGCACCGGCTTGACCGGGTGGCGGCCGAAGACCCCCACGACCTCCGCGTGCCCGTCGATGTGCTGCACGAGCGTGCCGCCGAGGGCGACGTTCAGCAACTGCATGCCGCGGCAGATGCCGAGCAGCGGCGTGCCGGACGCCAGCGCGGCCTCGATCAGGGCCAGTTCCCAGGCATCCCGCTCGGGCGCCGGAGGGCCGGTCCGCGGGGAGCGCTCCGCGCCGTAGCGGGACGGGTCGACGTCCGGGCCGCCGGCGATCACCACGCCGTCCAGCCGGGCCACCGTCGCCGCGGCATGCGCCGGATCATCCGGCGGCAGCATCGCGGCGAGCCCGCCGGCCCGCTGCACCAGCCGGGGGTAGCCCGCCGGCAACAGCGCCGCCTCCAGCTCCCAGACGCCCCAGCGCGTCGCGGCCTCCAGATACGTACTCACACCGATCAACGGTCGTGCGCTCACGCGCGCCTCCCCGGGTTTCAATGGATCCTCTTCATACCTTTGTGGGGCATGCTCACGCCAGGAATCCCCGCAGCAGTGCCGCCGTCCCCGCGCAGTGCTCCCGCATCATCTCCCGCGCCCCGTCCGAGTCCCCGTCGAGCACCGCCTCCACCAGCGCCTCGTGCTGCCGCTGTGAGTGCTCCAGGTTCCGCACCAGCAGCGGGATGCAGTCCAGCAGGTCGTTCACCGTCGCCCGTACGGCCGCGTACTGCGCCGTCAGCGACGGCGACCCGCACAGCTCCGCCAGCGTGAGATGCAGGAGCGTGTCCAGCCGCCGGTACTCCGACAGTGGCGCGTCCTGAGTGTGCGCCAGCGCCTCCCGCAGCCGCCCGGCCTGCTCCCCGGTGAGTCCGTGCGCAGCGCACAGGCCCGCCGAGCCCACCTCCAGCACCTCCCGGAACCGCAGCACGTCCTCTATGTCGACCTTCTCGATGCGCCGCCGCAGCTCGTCCTCGCCGCCCGCGTCGACGCGCGGCCGCACGAACGTGCCGCCGTACCGACCGCGCCGCGACTCCACCAGACCCTGGTCCTGGAGCACCTTCAGCACCTCGCGCAGTGTGACCCGGCTGATCCCCAGCCGCTCCGCCAACTCCCGCTCCGCGGGCAGCCGTTCGCCGCCCGGCACCAGCCCGAGGCGGACGACCTGGAGGATCTGCTCCAGTGCCTCCTCGAAGCCGTTGCCGGCCCGCACCGGCCGCAGCACCGGCGTCAACCGGTCCCGCGGGCCGCCGGGGTCGCCGTCGATTTCCGCCTGCGACATCTGGCCCCGCCCCCTTCCCAAGCAATGGTTCTCGGAAATACCTTATGACTCTCGGCGGACCGAAGGAGACTTCCCGTGGCAGACCGCACACCCCCGCTCGGTGTCGAGGAGCTGCACGCCCTCGTCGCGGGCGGCGAGATCGACACTGTCGTCCTGGCCTTCCCCGACATGCAAGGGCGCCTCCAGGGCAAGCGGTTCGCCGCGCGATTCTTCCTCGACGAGGTGCTGGAGCACGGCACGGAGGGCTGCAACTACCTCCTCGCCGTCGACACCGAGATGAACACGGTCGACGGCTACGAGATGTCCTCCTGGGACCGCGGATACGGCGACTTCGCCCTGCACCCGGACCTGAGCACACTGCGCCGGGTGCCCTGGAACGAGGGTACGGCCATGGTCATCGCCGACCTCGCCTGGGAGGACGGCTCGCCCGTGGCCGCCGCGCCGCGCCAGATCCTCCGCCGCCAGCTCGACCGCCTGGCCGCCCTCGGCCTGACCGCCCAGGTCGGTACCGAGCTGGAGTTCATCGTCTTCAAGGACACCTACGAGCAGGCCTGGGACGCGAACTACCGGGGCCTGACCCCGGCCAACCAGTACAACATCGACTACTCCGTGCTCGGCACGGGACGGATCGAGCCCCTCCTGCGCCGCATCCGCAACGAGATGGCGGGCGCCGGCCTCACCGTCGAGTCCGCCAAGGGCGAGTGCAACCCCGGCCAGCACGAGATCGCGTTCCGCTACGACGAGGCCCTGGTCACCTGTGACCAGCACGCCGTCTACAAGACCGGCGCCAAGGAGATCGCCGCCCAGGAGGGCGTCTCGATCACCTTCATGGCCAAGTACAACGAGCGCGAGGGCAACTCCTGTCACATCCATCTCTCGCTCGCGGACGAGCACGGACGCAACGTCATGGCGGGTGGGGCCGGCGAGCCCGGCGGTATGTCGGAGCTCATGCGGCACTTCCTCGCCGGCCAGCTCGCCGCCCTCCGCGACTTCTCGCTCCTGTACGCACCCAACATCAACTCGTACAAGCGCTTCCAGCCCGGATCCTTCGCCCCGACCGCGGTCGCCTGGGGGTACGACAACCGCACCTGCGCCCTGCGGGTCGTGGGCCACGGCCGCTCACTGCGCTTCGAGAACCGGCTGCCCGGCGGCGACGTCAACCCGCACCTCGCGGTCGCCGGGATGGTGGCGGCCGGACTCCACGGCGTCGAGCAGAAGCTGGAGCTTCCCGAGCCCTGTCCGGGCAACGCGTACACCGCCGAGTACGCCCACGTGCCCACCACGCTGCGCGAGGCCGCCGAGCTCTGGGAGACCAGCCCCATCGCCAAGGCCGCCTTCGGCGACGAGGTGGTCGCGCACTACCGCAACATGGCCCGCGTCGAGCTGGCCGCCTTCGACGCCGCGGTGACCGACTGGGAGCTGCGCCGCTCCTTCGAACGCATGTGAGAGGTCTTCCCTTGTCCGACCAGCATGAGCTGCAGGTACTCGATCCGGCGACCGAAGAGGTCGTGGCCACCGTTCCGGCCGCCACCACGGCCGACGTGGACGCGGCGGTCGCACGGGCCGCGCGGGCCCAGAGCCAGTGGGCCGCCCTCGCGCCCGGCGACCGCGCCCGCCTGCTGCGCCGGTTCGCCGTCACCGTCGACGAACACCGAGACGAGCTGGCGCGGTTGGAGGTGCGGGAGGCCGGACATCTCATCGGCAACGCCCGCTGGGAGGCGGGCAACGTCCGGGACCTGCTCGACTACGCGGCCGGGGGAGTGGAGCGGCTCACCGGCCGTCAGATCCCGGTCCCGGGCGGTCTGGACGTCACGATCCTCGAACCGCTCGGCGTCGTCGGCGTCATCGCGCCCTGGAACTTCCCGATGCCGATCGCCGCGTGGGGCACGGCCCCCGCGCTCGCGGCGGGCAACGCGGTGATCCTCAAGCCCGCCGAGACGACCCCGCTCACGGCGCTGCGCCTGGCCGAGCTGGCGCTGGCGGCGGGGCTGCCGGACGGGCTGTTCCAGGCGCTGCCCGGCTTCGGGCCCGTCGCCGGCAACGCGCTCGTCGAGCACCCCGGCGTCGCGAAGATCGTCTTCACCGGCTCGACGGCCGTGGGCAGACAGGTGCTCGCGAAGGGCTCCGCGCACCTCAAGCGCGTCACCCTGGAACTCGGCGGCAAGAGCCCGAACATCGTCTTCGCGGACGCCGACGTCGAAGCCGCCGCGGCCGCCGCCCCCATGTCCTTCCTCGACAACTCCGGCCAGGACTGCTGCGCCCGCACCCGCATCCTCGTCCAGCGTCCGGTGTACGAGCGCTTCCTCGACCTCCTCGCCCCCGCCGTCGAGTCGGTCCTGGTCGGCGACCCAGCCGACGAGAGCACCCAGATGGGCCCGCTGATCTCCAAGTCCCAGCTGGAACGGGTCCGTTCGTACGTCGCCGCGGACGCCCCCGGCATCCGCGGCAAGGCCCCCGAGGGCCCCGGCTTCTGGTTCCCGCCGACCGTCCTCACCGATGTCGACCCGCACGCCCGCGTCGCCGTCGAGGAGGTCTTCGGGCCGGTCGCCGTCGTCCTGCCCTTCGAGGACGAGGCCGAGGCGATCCGCCTCGCCAACGACACGTCCTACGGCCTCTCCGGCTCCATCTGGACCCGCGACGTCGGCCGCGCGCTGCGCGTCTCCCAGGCCGTCCGCGCGGGCAACCTGTCCGTCAACTCCCACTCCAGCGTCCGCTACTGGACCCCCTTCGGCGGCTTCAAGCAGTCGGGGATCGGCCGCGAACTCGGCCCGGACGCCCTGACCGCCTTCACCGAGACCAAGAACGTCTTCATCAGCACGGAGGGCCCCGCACAGTGACCGCATCCAGCGAAGACATCGTCTGCCGCCGTCTGGTCGGCCGTACCGCCGTCATCACCGGTGCCGGCAGCGGCATCGGCCTCGCCACCGCGCGCCGGCTCGCCGCCGAGGGCGCCCATGTCGTCTGCGGCGACGTCGACGAGACCCGCGGCAAGGCGGCCGCCGAGGAGGTCGGCGGGCTGTACGTGAACGTGGACGTCACCGACGCCGCGCAGGTCGAAGCGCTCTTCGAGGCCGCGTACGACACCTACGGCTCCGTCGACATCGCCTTCAACAACGCGGGCATCTCGCCGCCCGACGACGACTCCATCCTGGAGACCGGCCTGGAGGCCTGGAAGCGGGTGCAGGAGGTCAACCTGACCTCGGTCTACCTGTGTTGCAAGGCCGCGATCCCCTATATGCGGCGCCAGGGCAAGGGCTCCATCATCAACACGGCGTCGTTCGTGGCGCGCATGGGCGCGGCCACCTCGCAGATCTCGTACACGGCCTCCAAGGGCGGTGTGCTCGCCATGTCCCGCGAACTGGGTGTGCAGTTCGCCCGGGAGGGCATCCGGGTCAACGCACTGTGCCCCGGCCCGGTCAACACCCCGCTTCTGCAGGAGCTGTTCGCGAAGGACCCCGAGCGGGCCGCCCGCCGCCTGGTGCACATCCCGGTCGGCAGGTTCGCGGAGGCCGAGGAGATCGCCGCGGCGGTGGCGTTCCTCGCCAGCGACGACTCCTCCTTCGTGAACGCCACCGACTTCCTGGTGGACGGCGGCATCTCGGGGGCGTACGTCACGCCTCTCTAGACGGCGTGCGGCTTGCGCCGCGTGGCCGCGACGGCCACGCGGCGCCTCCGCGGTCCGCGTACCGCGCTCCCCGAAGGAGCGCTTATGGTGCCTGGATGAGCAGTGCGCCCCCGCCCGGCTGGTACCGCGACCCGACGTACCCGCTCACCGAACGCTGGTGGGACGGGACCGCGTGGACCGACCACCGGCGTCAGCCCGAGGTGCCCGTCCCGCCCCAGGTGCCCGCGCAGCCGCCCGACGGCCGGGGCTCCCGGCGCGTCAAGGCGGTCGCTCTCACCGTGGCCGGGGCCGTCCTGGTCGCGGCCATCGTCACGGGCGCGGTCCTCCTCGGCCACCACGGCGGCGCGGCACAGACCAGGCCTTCGCCCACCACGGCGCGTTCGGCGGCCACGGGCGCGTCGCGATCGGCCGCCCCCTCCACGTCCGCCACCGCCGCCGGGGACCCGAACGTCGTCCTGGACGACCTCAACGGCATCACCTTCCCCGTGCCGCGCGGTTGGGCCAAGCCCGAGAACGTCGCCGAGGACGACGTCGTACTGACCACTCCGGGCACCTACGACTGCCCGGGCGACCCCGGCTTCTGCCGCCACGGCCGGGTGATCTCGCGCACCGCCACGGCCGACCTCGGCACCTCGCCGGAAGCGCTCGCCAAGGGCGACATCGCCGACGCCGCGAACGCGGAGTACGACCGCGACACCCTCGGCAACCGGCCCTTCGGCGGCATCACGTCCCACCGGTTGCTGACGTCCGGCCAGATCGCGGTCGCCGGCCGCGTCGGGTACTTCGTGCGCTGGCGTGTCACCACCGCCAAGGGGCCCGGCGGCTACGTCCAGTCGCTGGTCTTCCCCTCCAGCGTGGGCTCGGGGGCGCCCGTCGTCGTCCGCTTCGCCTTCGACGCGGGCCCGGGCGGGCCCCCGCTGTCCGACATGGACAGGATCGCCAAGGGGATCCGGCCGGTCGGCGACGCGGCCACGGACGGGGGAGTGGGCAGCAGCATCGGTCCCGGGCACTGACCCGCAGGACGCCGAACCGTCAGAGGAAGGTGTGCCCCTCGCCGCGATACGTCGGCACGGTCGCCGTCACCTCGTCGCCCTCCACCAGGCGCAGCACGTCGAACCGTTCGCACAGCTCCCCGGCCTTGGCGTGGCGGAACCACACCTTGTCGCCGATGAGGAGGTCGTCGGCGGGCGCGCCCAGCAGCGGAGTCTGCACCTCGCCCGGCCCCTCCTGGGGGTCGTACCGCAGGCCCGCGGGCAGATACGGGACGGGCAGCCGGTCGCGACCCGCGGCCCCCGACGCGGGATAGCCGCCGCCCAGCACCGTCACCACCCCGACCCCCGGCCTGCGCACCACCGGCTGGGCGAACAGGGCGGCCGGACGCCCCTGGAACGAGGTGTAGTTGTCGAACAGCCGCGGCACGTACAGCCCCGAGCCCGCCGCTATCTCGGTCACCGCGTCCTCCGCGGCCGTGTACTGCACGCTACCGGTGCCGCCGCCGTTGACGAACTCCAGGTCCGGCGCGACCGCCCGGACGGCGCGCACCACGTCGGCGCGCCGCCGGGCCAGCTCCCGGCGCGCCGCGGCCTGCATCAGCCGGATGGCCCGGGAGCGCACCGGCCGCCCCGCCACCGTGTCGCCCACACCGGCGACATGGCCCTCGTACGCCATGATCCCCACCAGCCGGAAGCCGGGCGTGCGCGCCACCACGCGGGCCAACTCGGCGACCTGCGCGGGGGAGTGGAGCGGGGAGCGCCGTGCGCCGACCCGGACACGTCCGCCGAGCATCTTCAGCGAGGTGTCCAACTCCAGGCAGACGCGCACCACTTCGGTGCCGCCCTGGCGGGCCTGGTCGATGAGCCGAAGCTGGGCCGGGTCGTCGATCATCACCGTGACGGTGGCGGCGAGCTTGGGGTCGGCGGCCAGTTCCGCGTAGGCCTGCCGGTCGGCCGACGGGTAGGCGAGCAGGACGTCGTCGAACCCGGAGCGGGCCAGCCACAGGGACTCGGCGAGCGTGAACGACATGATGCCCGCGAAACCGTCCCGGCCCAGGACGCGTTCGAGCAGGGCGCGGCAGCGGACGGACTTGCTGGCGACGCGGATCGGCTTGCCGCCGGCCCTGCGGAGGAGGTCGTCGGCGTTCGCGTCGAACGCATCCAGGTCCACGATCGCGACGGGGGCGTCGAGGTGAGCGGTGGCCCGGTCGTAACGGACCCTGTCTGCGGCGCGGGCAGTCATGAACGCAGCCTGCCAGATGCGATTACCGCAGGGTAGGGGGACGATCCGGGCAGATGCCCCGGTGCCGTGGACTGGTTCCCGTTCGAGGGGCATCAACCCGTAGAGTGACGCGCACGTGGGAAGCGGTGGCTCCGCCCGGGCGCGTACGCCTGGGATGGGTGTCCGCGCGCGCGGGTATGCCTGCCAGGACGGGCGGGGCGTCCCGCACCACGCGTACCGGCCGCTCCGCAGGGGCGGTCGGACACCCCGGCGGACCCCGGGGGCGGCCCGGCCACAACGAAACGGGGGGTGCATGAGCACGGAAGCGCGCCGCGCCTCCATACCCCCGCGCCCCACGACCCCGCCCCGCCCGTCGGCCCCGCCGGACGAACCGTCCGAGGAGCCGGACCGCACGTCTTCCGCCGCGCAGGATGCGCCCTGGCCGGCGCCGCGCAACCGCACCGCCGGGACGGTCCCGCCCCGCCCCGGGCACCCGCCCACCGCGGAGGGTGCACGCGCGCCTCGGGAGGCACGATCCGCCCGTACGTCCTCGGTCCCGGCTCCGCCCCGACCGGAGTGGCCGCCCAGGACCGGGACCGTGCCCGCGCCCGGCGTGCCCGACGCGCCTCCACGGCCCAGTGGTCCGCCCCGCAGGACGCAGGCACCCCAGGAGGGGCTTGCCGCGCGCCCGGTTGCGCGACGCCCCGAGCGACCGCCGACGAACGGGAAGAACGCATCGCCGTCCACCCCGGCCGACGGCTCGCCGGAGCGGACGGACACGAACGGCTCCGCCGAGCGCTCGGGCGTGCTGGATGCGCCGGGCAGCCGGTCCGCCGCGGCCGGGTCCTCCACGAGCGTGAACACCACGTCCCAACGCCCCGACACGGGCGCCTCGTCCGTCCGGTCGGGTGCGGTCGGGTCTTCGGCTCGGTCCGCGGTGGACGGCTCCTCGGGTGCCTCGGGTCCGGCCCGCGCGTCCGGCCGGTCCGGTGTGGCCGGTCCGGTCGGCCGGTCCCGTGCCGTGGTGCGGCCGTTCCGGATCGAGGCGCCCGACTCCCTGGGGTCCGCGGGCGTAGCCGGTGACACGGCGCCGCCCGCCTCCGGTGGCGGCCCGGACACCCGGGCACGGCACACCTCCGCGCCCGGGCGGTTCCCCAGCCTCCGCCCCGACCGCGACGCCGAACCCGTCGACCCGCCCCCGCCCGCGGCCTCCGCCCGCTTCCCGGACGCGCCGCCCACGGCCGGCGTCCCCCCGCGCGGCGCCGAAGCGGATGTCGTGCCGTCGCCGCGCACCCCCCTGCCCGCCGAGGGCATCGTGGAGACGACCGCGCGTCTGGGGCACCAGCACGACGACGAGTCCCGGCACGACATCTCCAGCCGCCCTTTCGTGACCCTCGCCCGGCCCGACACGCGTGGCGTCGGCGCCGTGCGCCCCTGGCCCTTCGGTGGCCGGCCGCGGCCCCGTGCCGCCGCGGCCGCCGCCTGCCTCGTCCTCGGACTCGGGCTCATAGGCGGTGCCGTGACCGGAAGCTGGCTCACCGGAGACGGCCCGGCAGACGGGGCGCGGGGCGCGTTCACCGTCGCCGCGAGCCTGTGGCACAGCGTGCCCGTCGACCAGCTCTTCCCGCCCTCCGTCCAGGGCCCGGGCGCGGGCCCGGGCGGCTCCGACCGCAGTTGGACGCGTATCGCCGTCGCCCCGGACAGCGGCTGCAAGGACGCCTTCGACTCCCTGCTGGGCAAGGCGCTGGCCCCCGTCGGCTGTCTGCGGCTGCTGCGCGCCACCTACACGGACGCCACCCGCAGCCATGTCACCACGGTGGGGCTGTTGTTCACCCGGGCCGACGCCGCCGCCATGGCCGCCGTGAACAGCCGCTTCAAGAAGGAGGGCCTCGACCGGCGCACCGACCTGATGCCCCGTCCATACGCCGCGAAGGGCACCGTCGCCGAGGGCTTCGGCGACGCCCAGCGCGCCTCCTGGACGATCTCGGTGCGCACGGACGTCCCCGTCGTCGTCTACGCCGTCTCCGGTTTCGCCGACGGCCGTACCGTCACCGAACCACAGCCCGCCGCCGACGCCATGGCGACCGGCGCCACCACGGCACCCGCCCAGGCGGGTCTCGGCAACGAGGCGGTGGGCCTGGCCGACCGCATCGAAGGGGCCCTCCGCGAAACCGTCACCTCGGCCTCGGAGAAGCCGTCATGAGCGCCCGTACGACCGGCGCCCGCCTCCTGACCCTCCTCCTCGCCGGCTCCCTCGCCGTGCTGCCCTCCACCGCCGCGCACGCCGACGGCATCCGCGCCCAGGAGTGGGCCCTCGACGCCCTGCACAGCCAGGAGGCCTGGCAGACGACCAAGGGCAAGGGCATCACCGTCGCCGTCCTCGACACCGGTGTCGACGCCACCCACCCGGACCTCACCGGCAACGTCCTCGCGGGCAAGGACATGGTCGGCTTCGGCGCCCAGCGCGGCGACCGCCCCTGGGCCCGGCACGGCACCGCCATGGCGGGCATCATCGCCGGTCATGGGCACGGCATCGGCAACGCGGACGGTGTCATCGGCATCGCTCCCGAGGCGCGGATCCTCCCCGTCCGCGTCATCCTGGAGGACGGCGACCCCGCCCGGACGAAGGCCCGCAACTCTCGCGGCAACGCCCTCGCCGAAGGCATCCGCTGGGCCACCGACCAGGGCGCCGACGTCATCAACCTCTCCCTGGGCGACGACTCCAACTCCGCGCACCCCGAAGCCGCGGAGGACGAGGCGGTGCAGTACGCCCTGAAGAAGGGCGCCGTCGTCGTCGCCTCGGCCGGCAACGGCGGCGAGAAGGGCGATCACATCTCGTACCCGGCGGCCTACCCCGGCGTCATCGCCGCGACCGCCGTCGACCGCTACGGCACCCGCGCCTCCTTCTCCACCCGCCGCTGGTACGCCACCGTCAGCGCGCCCGGCGTCGACGTGGTCATCGCCGACCCCGACCGCAAGTACTACGAGGGCTGGGGCACGAGCGCGGCGTCCGCGTTCGTCTCGGGGGCCGTCGCGCTGATCAAGGCCGCCCATCCGGGGCTGACCCCGGCTCAGATCAAGCAGCTCCTGGAGAAGACGGCCCGCGACGCCCCCACGGGCGGCCGCGACGACTCCCGCGGGTACGGCCTGGTCGACCCCGCGGCGGCCATCAAGGCGGCGGCGAGCCTGAGACCGGAGGGGCTGCACGTGGCCGCGTACGGCCGCAGGTACTTCGGCACCGGTCCGGACCCGACCGCCGACCCGACGGACTCCCCGGGCTGGGCGGGCGCCCTGGCGGGCGGCCTCGGCGTGGCACTGCTGGTGGGGTCGGTGGCGCTGTGGCGGGGCCGCGGCAGGACGCGCCGCGCCCCGTGAGTGGGGCCACTCAGACGAACACCGAGACGGCCGCGCGCGCTGCCGCCTCCACCAGCGCGATCCCTTCGGCCTTCGTGGAGTTGCCGTTCGACAGCGCCGCCACCAGGTAGTCACGGCCGTCGGCAGTGATCCGCCCGATGCTGTTGACGTCCCACAGGCCGGTCGTGCTGCGCGGCAGCCAGCCGTTCTTCAGCGCCCAATCGGAGCCGTCGGCGGCCGCCGACACCCCCCAGTCCTGGTCCTCGGCGATGGTTCCCATGAGCCCCTGCAGATACGTCCGTGAGGCCTCGCTCAGCCGGGAGCCGTCCCCGAACACCTGCTGGAGCAGGGTGAGCTGATCGGCCGCCGTGGTCTGGGTCAGGCCCCACAGCGCGCCGTCACCGCCCGTGGTGTCCGTCAGGCCGAAGCGCTTGTTGGCGCTGTCCAGGCCGTCCGCCTGCCCGATCGCGACCCACAGCGCCGACGCGGAGGCGTTGTCGCTGTTCTCGATCATCGCGGTGGCATACGTCCTCTCCTGGGCGGTCAGATGCCGGTCCGCGTCCTGCGCCTGGAGCAGCAGCGCCGCCAGGATGTCCACCTTCACGATGCTCGCCGTGTCGAAGGTGCCATCGCCGTATCCGGCGCTTCTGCCGGAGTCCAGGTCCAGCACCGCCACGGCCACGTCCACGCCGTCCTCGACGGTCACCGTGCTCATGGCCTTCTCCAGCAGTGCGTCGCGGTCCGCCGAGGGCTCCGCCGCAGGTTCCACCGATGCCTCCCGACTCACCGAGGACGACGCCGAGGGCGTCACCGACGGCTGCGACGATACGGCTCCCGCGTCGGCGTGCGCCTGCGCGTTCACATACGCCGTCCCCGCGGCCGTACCGCCGACGACGACCGCCGAGGCCAGCGCCGCGCAGAGCAACGGGCGGCGGCGGGAGGGGCCGGCGCGGCGGCGGGGGGCTCTGTGTGTTCCAGGGGCGGCACCGGGACGGCCGGGACCCCCCGACAGGGGGCCGGGACCCCCCGATAGGGTCGGTGACCGTGGCGAACAAGAACATTCCCGACTCCGGCTTCTCCGACGACGACGGTTCCGCCGACCCCCGGCTGAGCGCGGCGCTCGCCGCCTGGGCCGAGGACCGCACCGCCGTGGGGCCCGTCCTGGAGGCTCTCAGGGGCGCCCGGCTGCTCGTCCCGGTGGTGGCGCTGCTCGGTGAGGTGGAGGAGGACGGGAACGGACTGCGCCGTGAGAAGACCAGCGAGATGGCCGTACCGACCCTGAAGGCCGCCGGCCGCACCGCCCTGCCCGCCTTCACGTCCACCGACTCGCTGGCCCGCTGGGACCCCGCGGCCCGCCCCGTCGCCGTTCCCCTGCACCAGGCGCTGCAGGCGGCCGTGCACGAGAAGGCCGACACCATCGTGCTGGACATGTCCGGGCCGGTGCCGTTCGAGCTGTCGGGCCCCACGCTGCTCGCTCTCGCGGAGGGCCGTACGACGACCGATCCGCTCGCGGACCCGGCCGTGGCCGGTGCCGTACGGGCCGCCGTGGCCGCCGAGCCGGCGGTGGTGCGTGCCTACCTCGGCCCGGGACAGGCGGACGGCATCCTGGCGCTCGTCCTGGACCCGGCGGCGGCCCCGGCCGAGGCCGCTCGCGCCGTGGCCGAGCGCATGGCCGCCGACGAAACACTGAGGGCCCGCCTGGTGCGCGGCCTCGATCTGGCAGTGCTGCCGACCGGGACGACGCCGCCGGGCGAGCCCTTGTTCAGCCGTGGATGACCGAGGGCCCTAGCCGTAGACGGGCCCGGTGTACTTCTCACCGGGCCCCTGGCCGGGCTCGTCCGGGACGATCGACGCCTCTCGGAACGCCAGCTGGAGCGACTTCAGGCCGTCGCGCAGCGGGGCCGCGTGGAAGGAGCTGATCTCCGTGGCGCTCGCGTCGAGCAGACCGGCGAGGGCGTGCACCAGCTTGCGGGCCTCGTCCAGATCCTTGTACTTGTCGCCCTCCTCGGTCAGACCGAGCTTCACGGCGGCGGCGCTCATCAGGTTGACGGCGACCGTCACGATCACCTCGACCGCGGGGACCTCCGCGATGTCACGGGTCATGGCGTCGAAGTCGGGGCTTTCGGCGGCAGCCGGGGATTCGGCGGCAGCCGGGGATTCTGCGGCAGCCGGGGATCCCTCGGGGGAGGTGTCACTCATGCCCCACACGATAGGCCCCGGCACGCAGGGTCCCGCTCACGGGAGGGGCGCCCCGGAGTCGGGGAGGCGGGGCGCCGGCGGCCCGGTACACGCCGGTTCGCACCTCTCCCGGGGAGCTGCTAACCTTGTGTGACGACCGGCCGGACACGGACGTGCCCGGCCCACAAGTGGAGGCTCCGATCTCCCACCTGACCGTCCTCCGGGACGGCGGGTCACCGGTCAGGCGGCCACCACCGTTCCGTACGGACGGTGGAGTCGCCCGAGAGCGCGCCCCGCGGTCACCGCGGCGGTGCTCCGGAATGTTCGGAGTCCCGCCTGTGTACCGTCCGGGGCATTTTTCATGTGCTGCGATGGTTGGTCCTTATGTCAACCGGACATACGCGGCTGCCCGCCAGGCGGTCGTATGGTGCTACCGAGGAGGATCCATCAGCACCGAGCCCCGCATCAACGACCGGATTCGCGTTCCCGAGGTGCGACTTGTCGGTCCCAGTGGCGAGCAGGTGGGCATTGTGCCGCTTGCCAAGGCCCTGGAGCTTGCGCAGGAGTACGACCTGGACCTGGTCGAGGTCGCGGCGAACGCCCGTCCGCCCGTGTGCAAGCTCATGGACTACGGGAAGTTCAAGTACGAGTCGGCCATGAAGGCCCGTGAGGCGCGCAAGAACCAGGCGCACACGGTCATCAAGGAGATGAAGCTCCGGCCGAAGATCGACCCGCACGACTATGACACCAAGAAGGGTCACGTCGTTCGGTTCCTCAAGCAGGGCGACAAGGTCAAGATCACGATCATGTTCCGTGGTCGCGAGCAGTCCCGCCCCGAGCTGGGCTACCGGCTGCTGCAGCGGCTCGCGGAGGACGTCCAGGACCTCGGTTTCGTCGAGTCGAACCCGAAGCAGGACGGCCGCAACATGATCATGGTTCTCGGTCCGCACAAGAAGAAGACCGAGGCGATGGCCGAGGCCCGTCAGGCGCAGGAGGCTCGCAAGGCGGAGGCGAAGGCCCACCCCGGCCGCTCGCAGAACGCCGCTGAGGCCGAGACCACTGAGGCCTCGGCCGAGGCTTCCGCCGAGGCGTGATCCCGGGGCCGAGGCCCCGGGGGAGCACCGGACGTACGGACGTACGGCCCGCTGCGAGGCGGACGTACGGACCCCGGAAAGCCCGGGACAGCAGTCCCAGGATGTAACCGATACAAGAGACGCTCCATCGTGCCCGGTTCTCACAACCGGGCACCGGAGCGCCACCGACGAGGAGAGAACGGCGCTATGCCGAAGAACAAGACGCACAGCGGTGCCAGCAAGCGCTTCAAGATCACCGGCTCCGGCAAGGTGCTCCGCGAGCGCGCCGGCAAGCGCCACCTGCTCGAGCACAAGTCGTCCCGTCTGACGCGTCGCCTCACCGGCAACGCCGAGATGGCCCCGGGCGACGCCAAGAAGATCAAGAAGCTTCTCGGCAAGTGACGCATCGGCGCCTGAGCGCCGTACGTCTGGACCGGGACCCAATCGTTTTCCGGGCCGCGTGAGGTCAACCGCGGCCCCGCTACAAGGAGTCAACAAGTGGCACGCGTCAAGCGGGCAGTCAACGCCCACAAGAAGCGCCGGGCGATCCTCGAGCAGGCCTCCGGCTACCGCGGTCAGCGTTCGCGCCTGTACCGCAAGGCCAAGGAGCAGGTCACCCACTCGCTGGTCTACAACTACAACGACCGCAAGAAGCGCAAGGGCGACTTCCGTCAGCTGTGGATCCAGCGCATCAACGCCGCTGCCCGCGCCAACGGCATCACCTACAACCGCTTCATCCAGGGTCTGAAGGCCGCCAACGTCGAGGTCGACCGCAAGATCCTCGCCGAGCTGGCGGTCAACGACGCGGGCGCGTTCGCCGCCCTCGTCGAGGTCGCGCAGAAGGCGCTGCCGGCGGACGTGAACGCGCCGAAGGCGGCGTGAGCTGCGCCGGCTCCGGCCGGATGTGAAACGGACCCGCAGGCTGAGGCAGCCTGCGGGTCCGACTGTGTTCCGCGGACCGTTCGACCACCCTTCCGTACTCCAGAGAGTGACCTGATGCCCCCGGCCCCCGAGCTGATCTCCCCCCGTTCGCCCCGTGTCGCCGCCGCCCGGCGGCTGGCCAAGCGGAACTTCCGGGGCAAGGAGCGGCTGTTCCTCGCGGAGGGGCCGCAGGCCGTGCGGGAGGCGGCGGCCCATCGGGCCGGCGGTACGGCGACGCTCGTCGAGCTGTTCGCCACCCCCGACGCCGCGGAGCGGTACGCCGACATCATGGGCGAGGCGCGTGACGCCGGTGCCCGCGTGCACCTGGCGACCGAAGAGGTCATCGCCGAGATCTCCACCACCGTCACCCCGCAGGGCCTGGTGGGGATCTGCCGGTTCCTCGACACCCCGTTCGAGGAGGTCCTGATGAACCGGCCCAGGCTCGTCGCCGTGCTCGCGCATGTGCGGGACCCCGGGAACGCCGGGACCGTGCTGCGGTGCGCCGATGCCGCCGGCGCCGATGCCGTCGTGCTCACCGACGCCTCCGTCGACCTCTACAACCCCAAGGCCGTGCGCGCCTCCGTCGGGTCCCTGTTCCATCTGCCCGTCGCCGTCGGTGTCCCCGTCGAGCGCGCGGTGGCGGGCCTCAAGGACGCCGGTGTGCGCATCCTCGCCGCCGACGGCGCGGGGGAGCACGACCTAGACGACGAGCTCGACAAGGGCTCCATGGGCGGCCCCACCGCCTGGGTGTTCGGCAACGAGGCGTGGGGGCTGCCGGAGGACACCCGCACGCTCGCCGACGCCGTCGTCCGCGTGCCCATCCACGGAAAGGCCGAGAGCCTGAACCTCGCGACCGCCGCCGCCGTATGTCTCTATGCGTCCGCCCGTGCACAGCGCGCGGCCGGAGGGTGCCGTTCCGTGACCCCCGGCTAGTAGGGTGGCGGGCTCGGGGGGCCTCCCCCAAGCTCTCGGCTTCCCCCCTCCCGGCTTCGCTCGACGGGAGGGGACCCTCATGAGCAGGGAGGTGTCCCCATGCCAGAGGAGAGGTGGGGTACGGGCATGGGTGTCGGCACGAGCAGAGCACCGGGCGTACGCGACGCGCACCACGCGCCCGCGTCCCGGTGCGGTGATCTCGCCGAACTCGGCATCGACCCGGACGACCTCCCCGACGGACTCGTGATCGCCGACGAGCACGGCCGCGTGATCTGCTTCAACGCCGCGGCCACCCGCATCACGGCCGTCCCCGCCGCCGACGCCATGGGCCGGCGCCTGGAGCGGGTGCTGCCGCTGGAGGACCTGGAGGGACGCCGCTGGTGGCAGCTGACCGATCCCTACGGCGGGCTCGCCATCCGCGTACGGCAGCCGGAGCGCAACCTGCTGCTGCCCGGCGGCCGGGAGATCCTGGTGTCGGCGCGGTACGTGCGCACCCGGCCCACCGGGCCGATCCGCCGCGTCGTCGTCTGCCTGCGCGACACCGAGGCGCGGCGCCGCACCGAGCGCAGCCACGCCGAGCTGATCGCCACCGTGGCCCATGAGCTGCGCTCGCCCCTCACCTCGGTCAAGGGCTTCACGGCCACGCTGCTGGCCAAGTGGGAGCGCTTCACCGACGACCAGAAGCGGCTGATGCTGGAGACCGTCGACGCCGACGCGAACCGGGTCACGCGACTCATCGCCGAGCTGCTGGACATCTCGCGGATCGACTCCGGGCGGCTGGAGGTGCGCCGTCAGCCCGTCGACATAGGCGCGGCGGTCGGCCGGCACATCCAGGCGTACGTCGCCGCCGGCCAGCCCGCCGACCGGTTCCTGCTGCGCATGGAGCAGCCCCTGCCCGCGCTGTGGGCCGATCCGGACAAGATCGACCAGGTGCTCAGCAACCTCCTGGAAAATGCGGTGCGCCACGGCGAGGGAACCGTCACGATCGAGGTCATGCCCTCGGTGTCCCCCCGCGAAGGGGAGGAGGCCTGCACGTCGGTCACGGTGAGCGACGAGGGCCCCGGCATCCCGGAGGAGTCCATGAACCGCGTCTTCACCCGCTTCTGGCGGGGCAGCAAGCGCGGCGGCACGGGCCTTGGTCTCTACATCGTCAAGGGCATCGTCGAGGCTCACGGCGGCACCATCACGGTCGGCCGCGCCCGCGGTGGCGGAGCCGAGTTCCGATTTACCCTGCCCGTGGGCGCCCCGGCGTATCTCCAGTAACGCCGTCCGGGCCCACGGGCTCCCCCACATCCCCGGGAGCACCGGCGGGCCGCTCATGGACACCCGGTCCGGCAGCCGCTCCCACCCCGTTAGACTCGGCCTTTGGCACCTTTGCGTCCCGAAGTCGGCGACGATTCGTCATCGGACCGGCGACGATCCGTCATCGGACCAGTGTCAGGACCAGTGACGGGGACCTTCAGCCAGCCAATCGGAAGCACGGGAAGAGATGTCGGCACCCAATAAGTCGTACGACCCTGTTGAGGTCGAGGCCTTGAAACCGGAAGAGATCGAGCGCATGCGGGACGAGGCGCTCGCCGCCTTCGCCGCCGCGGACTCCCTCGACGCGCTCCACGAGGCCAAGGTCGCCCACACCGGCCCCGCCTCGCCGCTGGCCCTCGCCAACCGCGAGATCGGCGCCCTGCCCCCGCACGCCAAGGCCGAGGCCGGCAAGCGCGTCGGCATGGCCCGAGGCGCCGTGAACAAGGCCCTCGCCGTCCGCCAGGCCGAGCTGGAGGCCGAGCGGGACGCCCGCGTGCTGGTCGAGGAGTCGGTGGACGTCACGCTGCCCTACGACCGCGTCCCGGCCGGCGCCCGGCACCCGCTGACCACGTTCATGGAGCGGGTCGCGGACGTCTTCGTGTCCATGGGGTACGAGATCGCCGAGGGCCCCGAGGTCGAGGCGGAGTGGTTCAACTTCGACGCCCTGAACTTCACGCCCGACCACCCGGCCCGGCAGATGCAGGACACCTTCTTCGTCGAGGGTCCCAAGGGCGATCACGGCGAGTCCGGTGTGGTGCTGCGCACGCACACCTCGCCGGTGCAGGCCCGCTCCCTGCTCGACCGCGAGCCCCCCGTCTACATCGTCTGTCCCGGCCGTGTGTACCGCACCGACGAGCTGGACGCCACGCACACCCCGGTCTTCCACCAGATCGAGCTGCTCGCCGTCGACGAGGGCCTGACGATGGCCGACCTGAAGGGCACCCTGGACCACATGGTCCAGTCGCTCTTCGGGCCGGAGATGAAGACCCGGCTGCGGCCGAACTACTTCCCCTTCACCGAGCCGTCCGCCGAGATGGACATGCTCTGCTACGTCTGCAAGGGCGAGTCGGTCGGCAACCCCGACCGGCCCTGCCGCACCTGCTCCAGCGAGGGCTGGATCGAGCTCGGCGGCTGCGGCATGGTCAACCCGCGGGTGCTGGTCGCCTGCGGCGTCGACCCGGAGAAGTACAGCGGATTCGCCTTCGGGTTCGGCATCGAGCGGATGCTGATGTTCCGCCACAACGTCGAAGACATGCGAGACATGGTCGAGGGTGACGTCCGGTTCACCCGGCCGTTCGGGATGGAGATCTGATGCGGGTCCCGCTTTCTTGGCTGCGGGAGTACGTCGACCTGCCGGCGACGGAGACCGGGCGCGACGTCCAGGAGAAGCTGATTTCGGTCGGTCTCGAGGTGGAGACCGTCGAACAGCTCGGTGCCGACCTCAAGGGGCCGCTGGTCGTCGGTCAGGTGCTGTCCATCGAGGAGCTGGAGGGCTTCAAGAAGCCGATCCGGTTCTGCACGGTCGACGTCGGCCAGGCCAACGGCACGGGTGAGCCCCAGGAGATCGTCTGCGGCGCCCGCAACTTCTCCGTCGGCGACAAGGTCGTCGTGGTCCTGCCGGGCGCCGTGCTGCCCGGTGGCTTCGCGATCTCCGCGCGCAAGACGTACGGCAAGACGTCGCACGGCATGATCTGCTCCGGCGAGGAGCTGGGCATGGGCGACGACGGCAGCAACGGCATCATCGTGCTGCCGCCCGAGCACGAGGTCGGCGCCGACGCCATCGAGCTGCTCGAACTGGCCGACGAGGTGCTCGACATCGCGGTCACCCCCGACCGCGGCTACGCGCTCTCGCTGCGGGGCATCGCCCGCGAGACCGCCATCGCCTACGGTCTGCCGCTGCGCGACCCGGCGCTGCTCGACGTACCGGCGCCGAACGCGTTCGGCTACCCGGTGAAGATCTCCGAGCCGTTCGGCTGCGACCGCTTCACCGCCCGCACGGTGACGGGCATCGACCCGGAGGCGAGCTCCCCGATCTGGCTGCAGCGCCGGCTGCAGAAGGCGGGCATGCGCCCGATCTCGCTGGTCGTCGACATCACCAACTACGTGATGCTGGAGCTGGGCCAGCCCCTGCACGCCTACGACCGTTCCCGCATCCAGGGTGCGATCGGCGTGCGCCGGGCCCAGCCGGGCGAGAAGCTGACCACCCTCGACGGGGTCACGCGCACGCTGGACGCCGAGGACCTGGTCATCACCGACGACCGCGGCCCCGTCGGCCTCGCCGGCGTCATGGGCGGCGCCGACACCGAGATCGCCGACACCGACCACGAGGCCGGTGCCACCACCGACGTGGTGATCGAGGCCGCCCACTTCGACCCGATCTCGATCGCGCGCACGGCCCGGCGTCACAAGCTGGCCTCCGAGGCGTCCCGCCGCTTCGAGCGCGGTGTCGACCCGCTGGCCGCCTCCGCGGCCGCGCAGCGCACGGTCGACCTGCTGGTGCTGCTCGCGGGCGGCACCGCCGAGCCGGGTGTCACCGAGGTCATCGCGCCGTCCGCGCCGCGCACCATCACCATCCCGGCCAACCACCCGGACAAGGTCGCGGGCGTCGACTACGGCCGCGAGACCGTCGTACGACGGCTCCAGCAGGTCGGCTGCGACGTCTACGGGCAGGACGAGCTGATCGTCACCGTCCCGTCCTGGCGGCCCGACCTGACCGATCCGAACGACCTGGCCGAGGAGGTCATCCGGCTGGAGGGCTACGAGAACCTGCCCTCCACGCTGCCCAAGCCCCCGGCGGGTCTCGGCCTGACCGACCGCCAGCGGCTGCAGCGCCGCGTCGGCCGTGCGCTGGCCGGTGCCGGCTATGTCGAGGCGCTGAACTATCCGTTCATCGGCGAGCAGATCTTCGACCAGTTCGGCCTCGCCGAGGACGACCCGAATCGCAAGGTCGTCAAGCTGGTCAACCCGCTCTCCGACGAGGAGCCCGCCCTCCGTACGACGCTGCTGCCGGGCCTGCTCGGCGCGCTGCGCCGCAACGACGGCCGGGGCACGCACGACCTGGCGCTCTTCGAGACCGGGCTGGTCTTCCACCCGCGCGAGGAGCAGCGCGTCGCCGGACGTCTGCCCGTCGACCGCCGCCCCACCGACGAGGAGATCGCGTCGCTCACGGCCGCGCTCCCCGAGCAGCCGCGGCACGCCGCCGTCGTCCTCGCGGGCGCCCGCGAGCAGGCCGGCTGGTGGGGCAAGGGCCGCTCGGCCGACTGGGCGGACGCCGTGGAGGCCGCGCGGATCATCGCCCGCGAGCTCGGGGCCGACCTGATCGTGCGCAAGGGGCAGTACGGTCCGTGGCACCCGGGCCGCTGCGCCGAGCTCGCCGTGGAGGTCGACGGGACCGAGCGGGCCATCGGGTACGCCGGTGAGCTGCACCCCGGTGTCCTGAAGACCCTGGGGCTGCCCGCCCGCACCAGTGCGATGGAGCTGGACCTGGATGTGCTGGAGCGGGCGAGCGCCGGCCTGGTGAAGGGGCCGCGGATCTCCGCGTTCCCGGTCGCCACCCAGGACGTCGCCCTGGTCGTCGACAAGAGCGTCCCGCACGTGGAGGTCGAGACGGCGCTGCGCGAGGGCGCCGGTGAGCTGCTGGAGTCCATCCGGCTGTTCGACGTCTACGAGAGCGAGCAGCTGGGCGAGGGCAGGAAGTCGCTGGCGTACGCGCTGCGCTTCCGCGCCCCCGACCGCACCCTGACCGTCGACGAGGCCTCCGCGGCCCGCGACGCGGCCGTCGCGCTGGCGGCGGAGCGCACGGGCGCGGCGCTGCGGAGCTAGTGCTGCGACCGGAAAGGTTCACCGGCTCGCGACGCCCGGCACGGCACCTCGCCGCGTTGTCGCATCGCCCGAGTACATCCAGTACGCGGGCGACGCTCCGCCTTGCGATGCACCGCACCGGACGCCGCGAGCTTCCCGGCAAACCTTTCCGGCCACAGCACTAGCCAGCTCCGCGGGGAGTGCCGGGGAACTGCGCCTGTTCGTCTGTTTCGTCGGCTGCGGGTGTCTCCGTGGCCGACTGCGCAGTTCCCCGCGCCCCTTTCGGGGCGCACCCCCGAGCCTTGGCGATCAGCTCACTCATTTGGGTGGCAAGTCCGGGCGATACGGGCCGAACGGGGCGTGCGGTGGACACAATCGGACCGGCCCCAGGGGTGCGAGGTGGGATCCCGGGGGCCGTTTCTGCGCTCACAGGGCTCTCATGGGGGGCCGATCGGCATGATCCGTATCAAGGCTGGGCCTCCCCGCAGGTCACGGCCCCGAGCACATCCCCGGCATCTGCGGCTCGCGCTCGTGATCGGGCCGCCCGCCGTCTGGGGCGCCTGCGCGATCACGTACAAGCTGGCCTGTCCGGCGGCTCAGGAGAGCGGACTGGGCGCGCGGATCGCCGCCGGCGCGATGTTCTTCGCCGTCGGCACCGGGCTGCTCCTCAACGTCCGGCGTGTCCTTCTGCGGGAGCTGAGACAGGCCCGCAAGGTCGCGGACGCCGCCCAGAGCGTGCTGCTGCGCCCGCTGCCACCGAGGATCGACGGGCTGAGCGTGGCCGCCGCCCAGCTCTCCGCCGAACGCGGTGCCACCGTCGGCGGCGACCTGTACGAGGTGATCGCCACCGAGCACGGCGTCCGCGTCGTGATGGGCGACGTGCGCGGACATGGGCTCGGAGCCCTTGCCGCCGCCGCCGCCGTCCTCGGCAGCTTCCGCGAGGCCGTGCACGACGAGCCCGAACTCGACCGTGTACTGCGCAGATTGGAGCGCGCGCTGGCCCGGCACCTGCGTGAGCGGGCCAGGGCCGAGCATCCCTCGGCCGGCCGGGAGCCCGACACGCCGGTCGCCGAGGAGTTCGTGACGCTCCTCCTCCTGGAGATCGGCCGCGAGGGAGAGCTGCGCGCCCTCAACTGCGGTCACCCCTGGCCGTATCTGCTCGAACCGGGCCGGGCCGAGCCACTCGCCCGCGCCGAACCACTGCCGCCGCTCGGGCCGTTCCCGCTCCCGGACGACCTGCCCGCCACCGACTGCGGCCGACTGGGGCCCGGTCAGGCGCTGTTCGTGCACACCGACGGCGCCGAGGACGCCCGCGACCCGCGTGGCCGGTTCTTTCCCCTGTCCCACGCTCTGGAGGAGGCGGTGCGCGACCGTCCCACGGTGGTACCCCAAACGGTGCTGCGCACCGTCTTCACCCGCCTGCTGCGCCACACCGGCGGCCGTCCCGCGGACGACGTGGCCCTTCTGGTCCTGCGCAACGACCGCCGGAGCTGTGCCCAGACAGCGGCGCGGGCGACTGCGCGACAAGCCACGACCAACCCGCACCCGACCAACCACCGGTAGTCACCCGGCGGTCCGAGCGGAGCGCGGCGGCGCCGTCCGCCCCGCCACGGAGTGTCGGGCAGGCAGCTGGGCGGACGGCGCGGAAACGGGCCACCGCACTGTGCGAGGGGGAGCCGGCGGCCCGGCCGGCCTCTTACGAGGGATTTCAGTCAACCGGCCGGAAACTCTCCGCGACAGCGCACGCACAGCCCGGATTCGCGCACTCCGTTCACACCCCGTGTGAACCCGGACGCACTACCCTGTCGACACCGAGCCACCGGAGGGCACCCATGCAGCCCAACACCCTGCTCGACGCGATCCTCGACGAGGCCGGGATCTCCCACGCGGGGCTGGCCGCCCATGTCAACCAGGCGGGCCGGGCGCGGGGCCTCGCGCTCAGGTACGAACACACCGCCGTGGCACGGTGGTTGAAGGGCCAGCGCCCGCGTGGTCAGGTACCCGACCTGATCTGCGAGGTCCTCGCCGCCCGGCTGCACCGCCCGGTGACCCTCGACGACATCGGCCTCGGCGTGCCCGGCGAACCGGTCGCCCCGCACAGCTCCACCCTGTCGGGATTCGTCGAACGGGCCACCGCCCTGTGGCGCTCGGACGAACAGCAGCGCCCCCACATCCTGGGCGCTCCGGCCGTCACCGGGACGCCCGCCGTGATGCCCGTGTGGGAGTGGGAGAACCCGCCCGAGGACGTGGACGTCTCACGCGGCGGCCGGCACCGCGTCACCCCGGCCGACATCGACATGCTGCGCGCCGCCCGTGCCCACTACGAGCAGATGTACCGCAAGGCCGGCGGCATAGCGACCCGCGTCCGTATCGTCGGCTTCCTCAACTCCGAGACGGCACCCCTGTTGCGCGGCAGCTACACCGACGCGATGGGCCGTCAACTGCACCGCGCCACCGGTGGTCTGGTGGCGGTCGCCGGCATCTGCGCGTACGACTCGGACGCCCACGGTCTCGCCCAGCGCTACTTCCACCAGGCCCTGCGCCTGGCGAAGGCCAGCGGGGACCGGGGACTCGGCGCCTATGTGATAGCGCTGCTGGTCAACCAGTCACTGTTCATGAAGGAGTACCGTCAGGCCGTCGCCTTCGCCGAGGCGGCGCTGCGCACTGCGGGCAGGCACATCACCCCGGCGCTCGCCTCCGATCTGTACGCGATGCAGGCGAAGGCGTACGCGCACCTGGGCGATGCCACGAGCGCGCTGTCCTGCATCCGGCGGGCCGAGTCGGCCGCCGAGCGCATCCGGCGCGGCTACGAACCGGACGAGACCGGCTATGTCCAGCCCGGCCTCGTCAACGTCCAGGTCGCGGAGGCGCTGCTGAGCCTCGGTGATCTGGTGGCCGCGGGGGAGCACGCCACGGCCGCCGTGGGCACGCCCGCGCACGACCGCGGCCGGGTGCACCGACTCGCCATGCTCAGCCAGATCGAGCTGCGCCAGGGCAACGCCGACAAGGCGGTGGCCACCGCGGTCGAGATGGCGGAGCGGGCCCGGGGAATGGAGTCGATGCGCCTGCGCGACAGACTGCGGGCGGTGCGCGAACACCTCGTACGCAGCGGTTGTGCCGGGACGACAGAGGCGGCCGAACTCATCGACGGGGCACTGCGCGTACCGCTGTAGACACCGCCCCACAGCTCCGCTTCCCCACCGGGCGGACCACCGCGCCCGCCGTTGCGCCGGACATGCGCCGCCGTGAGCACTGCTGAGTGGACGCTCCTGCTGCGATATTGCCCCTTACTCGGCGGAAGGTGGCAGTACCGTGCAGTGGACGAAACAGAACGAGCAGACTGTGTATGCAAACCGCTGGTTCAGCGTCAATCTCGCAGACGTCGGGTTGCCGGACGGCCGGCATCTCGACCACTTCCTGATACGGCTGCGGCCCGTCGCCGTGGCCACCGTCGTCAACGAGGCGAACGAAGTGCTGCTGCTGTGGCGGCACCGCTTCATCACCGACAGCTGGGGGTGGGAACTCGCGGCGGGCGTCGTCGAGGACGGCGAGGACATCGCCGAGGCGGCGGCCCGCGAACTCGAGGAGGAGACCGGCTGGCGGCCGGGACCTCTGCGCCATCTCATGAGCGTCGAGCCCTCCAACGGACTCACCGACGCCCGGCACCACGTCTACTGGGCCGACGAGGGCGAGTACATCGGACACCCCGTGGACGACTTCGAGTCCGACCGTCGGGAATGGGTTCCCCTCAAGCTGGTCCCCGACCTGGTCGCCCGCGGAGAGGTCCCGGCCGCCGGCATGGCGGCCGCGCTGCTCCTCCTGCACCACCTCAGGCTCGGACAGGACGCATTGCCCTGATCCCCCACGCGTCCGTCAGAAGGGCCCTAGCGGCCCAGGGCCTGCCACACCGCCACGACGAGCGCGCCCACCGCCGTGAGGGCGGCGACCGCGGGCAACGGCCAGCGGCTGTGTTCCAGCGCGACGACGCGCACGTTCAGCTCGTCGAGATCCTTGGCGGTCTGTTCGGCGCGGTGGCCCAGCAGGGCCAGCCCTCCCTCGACCCGCGCGTGCGCCACATCGAGGCGACGGCGTAACTCTGCGACTTCTCCTTGGACCACGGGACGCTCGGGGTCGGCGGTCACGAGTCCGCTCCTTTCCGTAGTCGACACATCCCTTGCATGGGCATGAAGAGTCAACTCGCCTGGTGGACGCGCGGGGAGAGTGTGCGAACGGCATATGCGGGTCCGATGCGCACACGGTGTGTGAATGGCACGGGCCCGGCACCCCGTGAGGGGCGCCGGGCCGCGGGAGCCTGAACCTTACGGTGAGTGATCAGGGGTACGTGTAGAAGCCCGAGCCCGTCTTGCGGCCGAGCCGGCCCGCCTCCACCATGCGCTGCAGCAGCGGGGGAGCGGCGTAGAGGGGCTCCTTGTATTCCTCGTACATCGAGTTGGCGATCGAGACGACGGTGTCGAGGCCGATCAGGTCGGCGAGCTTCAGCGGGCCCATCGGGTGGGCGCATCCCAGCTCCATGCCGTTGTCGATGTCCTCGCGGCCCGCGATGCCCGACTCGAACATGCGGATGGCGGAGAGCAGATAGGGCACGAGCAGCGCGTTGACCACGAAGCCGGAACGGTCCTGGGCGCGGATCGCGTGCTTGCCGAGGACCTTCTCGGCGAACAGCTGGGCCCGGCCGAGGGTGCCCTCGGAGGTGGTGAGCGCCGGGATCAGCTCGACCAGCTGCTGCACCGGGGCAGGGTTGAAGAAGTGGATGCCGATGACCTGGTCCGGCCGCGAGGTGGCCACCGCCAGCTTCACCAGCGGGATCGAGGAGGTGTTGGAGGCGAGGATGGCGTCCGGGCGGGTCACCACCTGGTCGAGCACCTGGAAGATCTCGGTCTTCACCTGCTCGTTCTCGACCACGGCCTCGATCACCAGGTCGCGGTCCGCGAACTCGCCGAGGTCGGTGGTGAAGGTCAGGCGCGCCTGCGTCGCGTCCCGCTCCTCCTCCGAGATCTTGCCGCGCTCGGCCGCCTTGGACAGGGAGTTGAACAGACGGGTCCGGCCGATCTCCAGGGCCTCGCCGGTGGTCTCGGCGACCTTCACGTCCAGTCCGGACCGGGCGCACACCTCGGCGATTCCCGCTCCCATCTGGCCGCAGCCCACCACTCCGACGCGTTCGATGTCGGTCACATCGTCCCCTTCGCTGATCATCGGGCCTGATGAGGAGTCCTGTGGATCATGCCGGGCTCGCGGCACGACGGGACGCCCTCCGGCAGGTCCCCCGTGGTTCGGTGCCTGCTCCGATCGTGCACGTTACCTCCGAGGCACCGATGATCGATCGTCCGGGTCCGGCATGCTGTCCCGGGAGACGATCCGTGACCGAACGGATCCGCAGCGTATGGGGATGAGTGCATGGGACGGATGTCACGCCGGGCGTTCACGGTGGCCGCACTGTCTACCCTGGTCGCCGCGGGCGACGCCGGGGCCGTGCCAGGGCGCACGGTGACCGCCGGGACCCCCGCGTCCGGCGGGATGCCCACGGCGTCCGGCGAGATGCGGGGCATGTGGCTGGCGACCGTGGCCAATCGCGACTGGCCCTCCCGCTCCGGCCTGACGGCATCCGCGCAGCGCGCCGAGCTGCTCGCCCTCCTCGACACGGCGGTACGGCACCGGCTGAACACCGTCTTCTTCCAGGTGCGGCCCTCGGCCGACGCGCTGTGGCCCTCGACGTACGAGCCGTGGTCCCAGTACCTCACCGGCACACAGGGAGCGGACCCGGGCTGGGACCCGCTCGGCACGGCCGTCGAGGAGGCGCACGCACGAGGGCTTCAGCTGCATGCCTGGTTCAACCCGTACCGGGTCGCCACCCACGCCGACCCCGAGCGGCTCGCGCTCTCGCACCCCGCCCGCAGACACCCCGACTGGGTCGTGGCCTACGGCGGCAAGCTCTACTACAACCCCGGGCTGCCGCAGGTGCGCGTCTTCGTCCAGACCGCGATCCTCGACGCCGTGCGCCGCTACCCGGTCGACGGCGTCCACTTCGACGACTACTTCTACCCGTACCCGGTGGCGCATGAGACCTTCGACGACGACGCCGCGTACGCGGCCCACGGCCGTGGCTTCCCGAGCCGGGCCGCCTGGCGCCGCGACAACATCGACCAGCTGGTACGAGAGACCGCGGCCCGCCTGCGGGCGCTGCGTCCCGCCGCCCGGTTCGGCATCAGCCCCTTCGGGGTGTGGCGCAACGTCGAGACCGACTTCCGCGGCTCGCACACCCGGGCCGGGGTGCAGACCTACGACGACCTGTACGCGGACACCAGGAAGTGGGTGAGGTCCGGCTGGCTGGACTACGTCTGCCCGCAGCTCTACTGGAACGTCGGCTTCGCCGACGCCGACTACGCGGAACTCGTGCCCTGGTGGGCGCGGGTGGTGGACGGCACGAGAACACAGCTGTACCTGGGGGAGGCGCTGTACAAGGCCGGTGACCCGGCGCAGCCCGCCGCATGGCAGGACCCGGCGGAACTCTCCCGGCACCTCACTCTCGCCCGGCGCTACCCCCAGGTGCGCGGTCATGTCTTCTTCGCCGCCAAGGAGGTGGCGGCGGACCCCATCGGCGCGATGGCGCGGGTGGTCGCCGACCACTACGAGTGGCCGGCGAAGCCCCCGCGCTGAATGTTCACCCGATCTGCCGGCTCATGTCCTTGTGGCGGATCTCCGAGTCCGGGCCCGGGCAGCACACCGCCTCCTGCCCGTCCTGGAAGCGAACGCGGTACGGAGGCGTGCCTTCCGCGCCCATCACCTCGACGATCTCGGCGACCTTGTCGTGCTGCCCGACGACCCTGCCGTGCTGCACCAGCTTGTCGCCCACAGTTGCGTGCATCTGATTGGGCCTCCTCGTCATGTGCGGGAGTATCGGCCCGGGGCCGCAGGTCCACGGCCGGGGGCGCCGGTCGACCCGGTCCGCGCGCATCTCTCCGGTCAGCCTCGCGCCCGCTGCGTGACCGCGATGCAGATCAGTACCGCGGCGGCCGTGAGCGGTGCGGCCGGGGTGAGGTGCTCGCCGAGGAGCAATACCGACGACACCAGTGTGAGCAGCGGCTGCGCCAGCTGCAACTGGCTGGCCTTGGGTATTCCGATGGCGGCCATGCCCCGGTACCAGACGACCAGACCGAGGAACTGCGAACCGGCCGCCACCCACAGCAGCCCCGCCACGCCGTGCACCGTGAGCCGGATCGGTTCATGCGACAGGGCGACCAGTGCGCCGGGGACGGTGAGCGGCAGGCACAGCACCAGCGCCCAGCCGATGACCTGCCAGCCGGGCATGATCCGAGCCAGCCGTCCGCCCTCCGTGTAGCCCGCGGCGCACACCAGCAGCGCGCCGAAGAGGTAGGCGTCCGCGACCGTCAGCGCGCCGCCGCTCTGCTGCACGGTGAACGCGATGACGGCGGCGGCACCGGCCAGGGCGGCGACCCAGAAGGTGCGCGAGGGGCGCGCGCCGACACGCAGGGCCGAGAAGACGGCCGTGGTGAGCGGGAGCAGCCCGACCACCACGGCGGCGTGCGCGGTGGTCGAGGTCTGCAGGGCGAGGGTGGTCAGCAGCGGGAAGCCGAGCACGACCCCGGCCGCGACGACGGCGAGACCGGCCCAGTGCGTCCGCGCCGGCAGGGGAACGCGCAGTGCGAGCAGACAGCCGCCGGCGATGACGGCGGCCAGCACACTGCGCACCCCCACGAGTGACCAGGGACCGAACCCTTCCAGCCCCCACGCGGTCGCGGGGAAGGTGAGCGAGAAGGCGACGACCCCCAGCGCGGCCTGCACGGTCCCGGCCCGCCGGACGCCTCCGGCGCGGTGCCCCGTCGACGCTGCTATCGGGAGATCTGCGGTAGCGCTATCCTGTGCTCTCATGCAAGAGCGTAGCAGTGTCGGCGACCTGGCGAACTCCCTGCGGACCGAGATGAAGCGCTACTCTCCGGGTGAGAAGCTGCCGTCCAGTCGCGCGCTCGTCGAGCGATTTCGGGTCAGTCCGGTGACCGTGACACGGGCCCTGGCTCAGCTGGCCGCGGAGGGCCTCGTGGTCACCCGCCCCGGGGCGGGAGCGTTCCGCGCCGAGCCGCGCGCCGCCTCCCCCGCGGTGGGGGACACCGCCTGGCAGGAGGTGGCGCTCAGTGCCGACGCCTCCGCCGAACTCGTGCCGCGGAGCGTGGACGCCTCCGGTGTGGTGGTCTCGCTGACCGCCCCGCCCGCCGGTGTCGTCGAGTTCAACGGCGGCTATCTGCACCCCTCGCTGCAACCGGAGCGCGCGATGGGCGCGGCCTTGTCGCGTGCCGGACGCCGTCCCGGCGTATGGGCCCGGCCGCCCGTCGAGGGGGTCCCCGAGCTGCGCGAGTGGTTCGCCCGCGGCATCGGCGGCGCGATCACCGCGGCCGACGTACTGATCACGGCGGGTGGCCAGTCCGCGCTGACCACCGCGCTGCGGGCCCTGGCACCTCCGGGCGCCCCGGTCCTGGTCGAGTCGCCCACCTACCCCGGCATGCTGGCGATCGCCCGCGCGGCGGGCCTGAGGCCCGTGCCCGTCCCGGTCGACGCGGACGGTGTGAAGCCCGCCCTGCTCGCGGACGCCTTCCGGGCGAGCGGCGCCCGCGTCCTCGTGTGCCAGCCGCTGTTCCAGAACCCCACCGGTGCCGTCCTGGCGCCCGAACGCCGGCGGGAGGTGCTGCGCATCGCGCGCGACGCCGGAGCGTTCGTGATCGAGGACGACTTCGTACGACGCCTGGTGCACGAGGACGCCGGTCCGCTCCCGCCCCCGCTCGCCGCCGAGGATCCCGACGGTGTCGTGGTGCACGTCTGCTCGCTCACCAAGGCCACCTCGCCCAGCTTCCGGGTCGGAGCTCTGGCCGCCCGTGGCCCGGTCCTGGAACGGCTGCGCGCCATCCAGATCGTCGACACCTTCTTCGTTCCGCGCCCGATGCAGGAGGCCGCGCTCGAACTCGTCGGCTCGCCCGCCTGGCCCCGCCATCTGCGCGCCGTCTCCACCGAGTTGAAGCACCGCCGCGACACCATGACCGGAGCCCTGCGCCTGCGGCTGCCCGAACTCGCCCTGCCCCACGTCCCGTCCGGCGGCTACCACCTCTGGGTGCGCCTGCCCGAGGGCACCGACGAGTCAGCTCTCGTCGCGGGCGCACTGCGCGCGGGGGTGGCCGTCACCCCCGGCCGCCCCTACTTCAGTGCCGAACCTCCCGCCGCCCACCTGCGGTTGAGCTTCGCGGCCGTCGCGGGGGCGGGCGAGATCACGGAGGGCGTACGCCGTCTGCGTGCCGCCTGGGACGCGGTGCTCCGACGGCCGAGCGCGGGCACGGTGCGCGCGGGAACGGCCGAGCGGCCCTGACCACTGCCCGGGGGGAAATACGCACGACGCCGGCGCCCGTGGGCTGCGAGTCTCGCGCCATGACTGACGTACCACCTCCGCCCGACGGAAGACCAGGTGGCGTACGCGCGCGTGGTGACCGACGGGGCGGTGTTCGCCTGGCTCTGCGCTGTGTACGTCGACCGGTCGGTGCGCGGCAAGGGCATCGGCACCGCACTCGTCGTCGCGGTCCGCGACCACCTGGCCCCGCTCGGGTAACTCCTGAGTAACGCCCCTTGACCTGCACACTTGCGCGGCCCACGATCGCCGCATGCATCTTCGGGTCACGTTCGTCGCCGCCGCGCGCAGCTCCTCGCTGCTCGCGGAGCGCTTCGAGGACGACCGGCCGCTCGACCAGGCCGGCTGGGACGAGGTGCAGCGCGTCGCCGGGGAGCTGGTGCCGCTCGCGGCGGCCGAGCTGCGCTACTGCTCGCCGACGCCTCGGAGCCGGGCGACCGGGGACGCGCTCGGGTACGCGCCGCTGGTGCAGCCGGCGCTGCGGGACTGCGACATGGGCCGCTGGCGCGGGTTCACGCTGGGCGAGGCGATGGCCCGGGAGCCCTCGGCGGTGGACGCCTGGCTCGCCGACCCCCGTTCCGCACCGCACGGTGGCGAGTCGCTGACGTCGTTCATCTCGCGCATCGGAGGGTGGCTGGACACGCGTCCCGTGGACGACGGCGGCCGCGTCGTCGCCGTGGCGGAGCCGTCGGTGGTGCGGGCGGCGCTGGTGTACGCGCTCAGGGCGCAGCCGGCGTCGTACTGGAACATCGACGTCCGGCCCCTGTCGACGGTGACGCTCGCCGGGCACCACGGGCGCTGGAACCTCCGCCTGGAGGCCGTGTCACAGCGGCGGGACTGACGTCCCGGGCTCGCGTGCGTAGTCGGTGGTCAGGACGAGGTCCTTCGCGGGCCCGCCGACCCGCCACACCGTGCGCCAGCGGTCCTGGTCCAGGGCCGTGAACTCGCCCCGGTAGAGGTCGGCGGCGCAGGGATGGTCGGCGACGTGGTGGCCGGTCGTGAGGTCGAGATCGTGGAACGGGCGGCCGTCGGCGAAGCGCACGTGTGATGTGCCGGGGCGGTCGCCGGGCAGGAACCACAGCGTCCGCTCGGCGGGACGGGAGGCGCCCTGCCAGACGAACAGGCCCGACTCGTGGTGCAGGAGCCCGTCACCGCCGTCCTCCAGGGGTGAGAAGACCGTCGTCCCGCTGAAGTGCCCGTCCTGACCGCTCGCGAGGTCACGCACGGTGCGCTCCACCCGCCAGCGCCCGGCCAGATGGGCCAGCACGTCCTGCACGGGCCAGTACGCGCCCATCGCCATTCCCTCGTCTCCTCATGGGTGCCTGCACGCCCGATCGACGCGCACACACCCCTCTCCATCTTGCCGTTCGAAGTAGGGGCCAGTGTCCGATGTCTCGGACACTGTAGAGAGCCGCGAAGTATCCATGTCACGCACCCGCACCCGCCGGAGACTCGGTCTCACCGCCACCGCGTTCCTGGTGGCCGCAGCCGCCGTCGTCCTGCGGATCAGGCAGAGGTGGTGGGGTCCTGAGCGGGCTGCTGTCCGAGCGGCAGCAGTCCGCGCTCGACGAAGACCTTCTTCGCGGCGAACGTGGCGTTCAGCGCCTTGGGTATGCCGCAGTAGACGGCGGAGTGCAGCAGCGCCTCGACGATCTGCTCCGGCGTGAGGCCCACGTTGAGCGCCGCGTTCACGTGCACGTCCAGCTGGGCCTCGCAGCCGCCGAGCGCGGTGAGCATGCCCAGGGTGACCAACTGGCGGTCGCGCGGGGCGAGTCCGGGGCGGTCGTAGATGTCACCGAAGGCCCAGGCGACGATCTGGTGGCCGAGTTCGGGGTTGATGTCGGCGAGCGAGTCGACGACCCGCTGCCCGGCCTCGCCGTCGACCTGCTTCAGGACCTCAAGGCCGTGGGCGAAACGCTCTTCACGGGTGGTGCTCGCGCTCATGCCGGTTCGTCCGTTCCCAGCTGCCACTCGTGGAGCAGCCGTTCGTAGTGATGGATCTTGTCGTCCAGCGCCGCCGCGTTCCGCCGCAGGGCGCGGATCCTCTGCGCCAGTTCGGCGCGGTGCTCCCGGAGCATCGCCAGCCGGTCGGCGACCGTGATGTCGCCCTGGGCCCGCAGCCGGGCGAAGCGCTGCATGTCGGCGATCGGCATGCCCGTCTCGCGCAGCCGCAGCAGGAACTCCAGCCAGGCCAGGTCGGCCGCCTCGTAGCGCCGCTGGTTGCCGGTGGTGCGGCCGACCCGCTCGATCAGGCCGGCCTTCTCGTAGTAGCGCAGCGTGTCGTGCGAGAGGCCGGTGCGCTCGGCCACCTGGGCGATGGTCAAAGACGGCTCCCGGTCCTGTGGGAGCGGCTGTCCGCTGGTCATGACACGACGGTAGAACCTGGAGCGCGCTCCAGGTCGAGGCCGTGGCCGACCGCCTGGGCCGTCATCGGTACGCCCGCCTCGAAGTGCTGCGGGGGCGGCGGATCGCCTCAACGCCGTCCGCATCCACGGCGGCTACGTCCACTCGACCGAGTTCGGCGTCGGCCGCTACTTCCGCGACGCCCGCCACGGGAGGAACTTGTCCGTCCACGGCGGACGACAAAAGGTAAAGGCAAGGAGGTTACCCACTCCTTGCCACTCTCAACGTATAGCGCACCGGGGGCCTTGCGGCAAGCCCCTGGTCGTGCTGCAGAATCTCCGCTCGAAACCAGAACCTGCGGAAATCAGGGATTCGCGAAGTATGTGCGCATCGCGGGGCAGCTGGCCGAAATGCAACCTTGTTGAGTGGGGGGTTCATGATTGACGTGATCGTTGCCGGCGCAGGACCGACCGGCTTGATGCTGGCCGGCGAGTTGCGGCTGCACGGCGTGCACGCGGTCGTGCTGGAGAAGGACGCGGAGCCGACCGGGCAGTCCCGCGCGCTCGGCCTGCACGCACGCAGCGTCGAGGTGATGGACCAGCGCGGTCTGCTGGAGCGGTTCCTTCCGCTCGGCGAGCAGTTCGCGGCCGGCGGCTTCTTCGCCGGCATCGGCAAGTCGTGGCCTGAGCGGCTGGACACCGCGCATGCGTACGTCCTCGGCATCCCGCAGACCACCACCGAGCGCCTGCTGACCGAGCACGCCACCGAGCTCGGCGCCGAGATCCGGCGCGGCTGCGAACTGGTCGGGCTGAGCCAGGACGAACACGGGGTGACCGCCGAGCTGGCCGACGGCACGCGGCTGCGCTCGCGCTACCTCGTCGGCTGCGACGGCGGCCGCAGCACGGTGCGCAAGCTGCTCGGCGTCGGCTTCCCCGGCGAGCCCTCCATGGTCGAGACGCTGCTGGGCGAGATGGAGGTGGCCGTGCCGCCGGAGACGCTCGCCGCCGTCGTGGCCGAAGTCCGCAAGACCCAGCTGCGGTTCGGCGCCATGCCCCTCGGGGACGGGGTGTACCGCATCATCGTGCCCGCCGAAGGGGTGGCCGAGGACCGTGCGACTGCGCCGACCCTCGAGGAGTTCAAGCAGCGGCTGCGGGTGTTCGCCGGCACCGACTTCGGCGTGCACTCACCACGCTGGCTCTCGCGCTTCGGCGACGGCACCCGGCTGGCCGAGCGCTACCGGGTCGGCCGGGTGCTGCTGGCCGGCGACGCGGCGCACATCCACCCCCCGACCGGCGGGCAGGGGCTCAACCTCGGCGTCCAGGACGCGTTCAACCTCGGCTGGAAACTGGCCGCCGAGGTGGGCGGCTGGGCACCGGAGGGGCTGCTGGACAGCTACCACATCGAACGGCACCCGGTGGCCGCCGATGTGCTGGACAACACCCGCGCGCAGATGCAGCTGCTGGCCACGGAGCCGGGTGCCCGGGCAGTGCGCCGGCTGGTGTCGGAACTGATGGACTTCGAGGAGGTGAACCGGTACCTGATCGAGAAGATCAGTGGGATCGGGGTCCGCTACGACTTCGGCGAGGGACATGCACTGCTCGGCCGGCGGTTGCGGGACGTGGAACTGAAGCGGGGGCGCCTCTACGCGCTGATGCACGCCGGCCGCGGGCTGCTGCTCGACCAGACCGGCCGGCTCTCGGTGGCGGGCTGGGCAGACCGGGTCGACCACGTCGTCGACGTCAGCGCGGAGCTGGATGTGCCCGCGGTACTGCTGCGGCCGGACGGTCACGTGGCGTGGGTCGGCGAAGATCCGGCGGATCTGCTCGGCCGGCTGCCGAGGTGGTTCGGCGCGCCCGTCACCACTTGATGGAGGCAAGTGCGCCGGCCGTCAGGCGTCGAAGCGGCGGCGGGCGGTCTCGATGTGACCGAGGTACCGCTGGGTCCAGTCGCACATTCCGTCGACCACCGCTCGCAGGGCTCGGCCCGCCTCCGTGAGGGTGTACTCGACCCGCGGCGGCACGGTGGGATGCACGCACCGCTCGACCAGGCCGTTGCGCTCCAGCACGCGCAGGTTCTGGGTGAGCATCTTGTGACTGATGCCCTCGATCTCGTTACGCAACTCGGTAAAGCGCAGGGTGCGTTCGCCCACCGCTTCGATGATCAGGAACGCCCACTTGTTGGCGATGTCCGAGAAGATCTCCCGCGCCAACGAGTCCGCGCGTGTCAGGTCTGCTTCGTCCTTGGGCGAGCCCTTGAACGGCTTGGTCACCATGAGGTTCCCCAGTCACCGAAAAGTGCGTTCTTCCACGTCAGCGGCCACTCTCCTACGGTTCCTGAGTAACCACAAGAGACCAAGGGCGTCTCTCACGACAAGGAGGCCGGCAGCATGGCCATCACCCTGGTGAATCCCGGCGGATTGCCCAAGATCGACGTCTACCGGCAGGTGTCGATCGCATCCGGTTCGAAACTGGTCTTCATCGCCGGGCAGGTCGCCTGGGATGCCGAGGGAGTCACGGTCGGCGAAGGCGACCTCGCCGCGCAGGTCGAGCAGTGCTACCTCAACATCGGCACCGCCCTGGCCGAGGTCGGCGGTTCCTTCGACGACGTGGCGAAACTGACCGTCCACGCCGTCGACTGGACCCCCGACAAGATGCCCCTACTCCTGGAGGGGATCTCCCGGGCGGCCGCGAAGCTGGGGGGCACCCCGGTCCCGCCGGCCACGCTGCTGGGCGTAGCGGCGCTGGACGTCCCCGACCATCTCGTGGAGATCGAAGCCACCGCGGTCCTCGACTGAACAGACGCTCTTCGTCCCGCTGGGCGCCGAAGTGCCGACTACGGTGCTCAGTGGCCGACCAGCGCGCTCGGTCACCGACGATCCAGGCTCCCTGATCCCGGATTGCATAACCGTGCACTGCAACGTATAGTCATGCCATCCAGGAGGAGGTTCCATGACGGTACGTGCGGCGGTGGCCGGGGCGAGCGGATACGCGGGTGGGGAGCTGCTGCGTCTGCTCCTGGCGCATCCGGGGGTCGAGATCGGTGCCCTGACCGGGAACTCCAACGCCGGGCAGCGGATCGGCGCGCTACAGCCGCATCTGCTGCCGCTCGCCGACCGTCTGCTGGAGGAGACCACACCCCAGGTCCTCGCCGGGCATGACGTGGTCTTCCTCGCCTTGCCCCACGGGCAGTCCGCGGCCGTCGCCGAGCTGCTCGGACCGGAGGTGCTCGTGATCGACATGGGCGCCGACTTCCGGCTGAAGGACGCGGCCGACTGGGAGCGCTTCTACGGCTCGCCGCACGCCGGGACCTGGCCCTACGGCCTCCCCGAACTGCCGGGTGGCCGCGCTGCGCTGGAGGGGTCCAAGCGTATCGCGGTGCCCGGTTGCTACCCGACCGCCGCCTCGCTCGCACTCTTCCCCGCGTACGCGGCCGGGCTCGCCGAGGCCGAGGCCGTGATCGTCGCCGCCTCCGGCACCTCCGGCGCCGGCAAGGCACCCAAGCCGCACCTGCTCGGCAGCGAGGTCATGGGCTCCATGTCCCCCTACGGCGTCGGCGGCGTCCACCGGCACACCCCCGAGATGATCCAGAACCTCAGCGCTGCCGCCGGGGAGCGCGTCTGCGTCTCCTTCACCCCCACCCTGGCGCCCATGCCCCGCGGCATCCTCGCCACCTGCAGCGCCAAGGCCAGGCCCGGTGTCACGGCCGAGTCCGTCCGCGCCGCCTACGAGAAGGCCTTCTCGGACGAGCCCTTCGTGCACCTCCTCCCCGGCGGTCAGTGGCCGGCCACCGCGTCCGTCTACGGTTCCAACGCCGTTCAGGTGCAGGTCGCGTACGACGAGAGTGCGGGCCGCATCATCGCGATCAGCGCCATCGACAACCTGACCAAGGGCACCGCGGGCGGTGCCGTACAGAGCATGAACATCGCCCTCGGGCTCGACGAGACCACCGGACTCACCACGATCGGAGTCGCACCGTGAGCGTCACCGCCGCCAAGGGCTTCACCGCCTCCGGCATCGCAGCAGGCATCAAGGGGAACGGGAACCCCGACCTGGCCCTCGTGGTCAACAACGGGCCCCGTCGTGCCGCCGCGGGCGTCTTCACCTCCAACCGTGTGAAGGCCGCGCCGGTGCTGTGGTCCGAGCAGGTCCTCAAGAGCGGCCGGCTCTCGGCGGTCGTCCTCAACTCCGGCGGAGCCAACGCCTGTACGGGCCCCAAGGGATTCCAGGACACCCACGCCACCGCCGAGAAGGCCGCCGAGGTCCTGGGCCTGGGCGCCGCCGAGGTGGCCGTCTGCTCCACGGGTCTCATCGGCGTGCTGCTCCCCATGGACAAGCTGCTCCCGGGAGTCGAGACCGCGGCCGCGTCGCTGAGCGAGCACGGCGGCGAGAAGGCCGCCATCGCCATCAAGACCACCGACACCGTCCACAAGACGTCCGTCGTGACCCGGGAGGGCTGGACCGTCGGCGGCATGGCCAAGGGCGCGGGCATGCTCGCGCCGGGCCTGGCCACCATGCTCGTCGTCCTCACCACCGACGCCGACGTCGACAGCGCGACGCTGGACAAGGCCCTGCGCGGCGCCACCAAGGTCACCTTCGACCGGGTCGACTCCGACGGATGCATGTCCACCAACGACACCGTGCTCCTGCTGGCCTCCGGGGCCTCCGGAGTGGCCCCGGAGTTCGAGGAGTTCGCCGACGCCGTCCGCGCCGTCTGCGACGACCTCGGACAGCAGCTCGTCCGGGACGCCGAGGGTGCCAGCAAGGACATCAAGGTCGAGGTGGTGGGCGCCGCGACCGAGGACGACGCCGTCGAGGTGGGCCGCTCCATCGCCCGCAACAACCTCCTCAAGTGCGCCATCCACGGCGAGGACCCCAACTGGGGCCGGGTCCTGTCGGCCATCGGCACCACGAGCGCCGCCTTCGAACCGGACCAGCTCAACGTCGCCATCAACGGCGTCTGGGTCTGCAAGAACGGCTCCGTCGGCGACGACCGCGAGCTCGTCGACATGCGCTACCGCGAGGTGCACATCCTCGCCGACCTCGCCGCCGGCTCCGAGACCGCCACCATCTGGACCAACGACCTCACCGCCGACTACGTCCACGAGAACAGCGCCTACTCCTCATGAGCAATGGAACGACGCGCAAACACACAGCGCTGCCCAAGGCCCAGATCCTCATCGAGGCGCTGCCCTGGCTGACCCGGCACCACGGCAAGACGGTCGTGATCAAGTTCGGCGGCAACGCCATGGTGAACGAGGAGCTGAAGGCCGCCTTCGCCCAGGACGTGGTCTTCCTGCGGCACGCGGGACTGAAGCCGGTCGTCGTGCACGGCGGCGGCCCTCAGATCAGCGCCGCCCTCGACCGGCACGGCATCGTCAGCGAGTTCAAGGCGGGTCTGCGGGTCACCAGCGACGACGCCATGGACGTCGTACGCATGGTCCTCGCCGGGCAGGTGCAGCGCGAGCTGGTCGGGCTGCTCAACCAGCACGGGCCGCTCGCCGTCGGACTGACCGGCGAGGACGCGCACACCATCACCGCCACCAAGCACCAGCCCGAGATCGACGGTGAGTTGGTCGACATCGGGAGGGTGGGCGAGATCACCGAGATCGACACGGGCGCGATCGAGGCGCTGCTCGCCGACGGCCGTATCCCGGTCGTCTCGTCGATCGCCCGAAGCCAGGACGACGGGGATCTGGGACATGTCTACAACGTCAATGCTGATACGGCGGCTGCGGCACTCGCTGCGGCACTGGGCGCGGAAACCCTCATGGTCCTCACGGATGTCGAAGGCCTCTACGAGGACTGGCCGCACAGCGACGAGGTGATCAGCCGCCTCACCGCTTCCCAACTGGAGAAGCTGCTGCCGGAGCTGTCCTCCGGCATGGTGCCGAAGATGGAGGGCTGCCTGCACGCCGTGCGCAACGGTGTCCGCACCGCCCGCGTCATCGACGGCCGGGTCCAGCACTCGATCCTGCTGGAGATCTTCACCGACGAGGGCATCGGCACGATGGTGCTGCCCGACGAGCACGAGGGGGACCGGGAATGACGGGCACGACGGGCAACCAGGAGCTCACCCAGCGGTGGCAGGGCGCGCTCATGAACAACTACGGCACCCCGCGGCTCCCCCTCGTCCGCGGCGCGGGCACCCGGCTGTGGGACGCCGACGGCACGGAGTACGTCGACTTCGTCGGCGGCATCGCGGTCAACGCGCTCGGCCACGCCCACCCCGCGGTCGTCGAGGCCGTCAGCAGGCAGATCGCCTCCCTCGGCCATGTCTCCAACCTGTTCATCGCCGAACCGCCCGTCGCACTCGCCGAGCGGCTGCTCCAGCTCTTCGGCCGGGACGGCAAGGTGTTCTTCTGCAATTCCGGGGCCGAGGCCAACGAGGGCGCCTTCAAGATCGGCCGGCTGACCGGCCGCACCCACATGGTCGCCACCGAGGGCGGCTTCCACGGCCGCACCATGGGCGCCCTCGCGCTCACCGGCCAGCCCGGCAAGCAGGAGCCGTTCCGGCCACTGCCCGGTGACGTCACACACGTCCCGTACGGCGACGCCCAGGCCCTGGCCGGCGCGGTCACCGAGGACACCGCCCTCGTGATCATCGAACCCGTCCAGGGCGAGAACGGGGTCGTCGTGCCGCCCGCCGGTTACCTCAAGGCGGCCCGTGCGATCACCGCCGCCACCGGGGCGCTGCTCGTGCTCGACGAGGTGCAGACCGGCGTCGGCCGTACCGGGCACTGGTTCGAGTACCAGGCCCACGAGGGCGTCCTGCCGGACGTCGTCACGCTCGCCAAGGGCCTCGGCGGCGGGCTGCCGCTCGGCGCCACCGTCGCCTTCGGGCGCGCCGCCGAGCTGCTCCGGCCCGGCCACCACGGCACGACCTTCGGCGGCAACCCCGTCGCGTGCGCCGCCGGGCTCGCCGTCCTGGACACCATCGCGGCCGAGGGCCTGCTGGAGAACGTGAAGCGGCAGAGCGAGAAGCTGCGGGACGGAATCGAGGCGCTGGCGCACCCGTTGATCGACCATGTCCGGGGCTCGGGCCTGCTCCTGGGTATCGTGCTCACCGAGCCGCTCGCACAGCAGGCGCAGCAGGCGGCTCAGGACGCCGGTCTCCTGGTGAACGCGCCCGCCCCGAACGTCGTACGGCTGATGCCGCCGCTGAACCTCGGCGACGACGACGTGGCGGCGTTCCTCCAGGCGCTCCCCGGTGTCCTCGACGCAGTGAACGGGGACGGACGATCCGGAGAATGAGACGACGATGAGTCAGGCACAGGACCACGAGCACGCGGGGCCCTCCGTGCCGCAGACCCGCACCGCACGCCACCGCCGGATCGTGGACATCCTCAACCGGCAACCGGTGCGCTCACAGAGCCAGTTGGCGAAACTCCTCGCCGACGACGGGCTGACCGTCACCCAGGCGACGCTCTCCCGGGACCTGGACGAGCTGAACGCGGTGAAGATCCGCAACACCGACGGTGACCTCATCTACGCGGTTCCGAGCGAGGGCGGCTTCCGCACCCCGCGCGCACCGCTCGGCGAGTCGGCCAAGGAGGAGCGAATGCGGCGGCTGTCCCAGGAGCTGCTGATCTCCGCGGAGGCCTCCGCCAACCTCGTGGTCCTGCGTACCCCGCCAGGCGCGGCCCAGTTCCTGGCCTCGGCCATCGACCAGGCGGAACTGCAGGACATCCTCGGCACCATCGCGGGTGACGACACGCTGCTGCTGATCAGCCGGGATCCGGACGGCGGCCAAGCGCTCGCCGACCACCTGCTGCGGCTGGCGCAGAACGGGAACTGAGACGTACGGGGCCGTCGTACCGGAACCGGGGCGCCGACCCGCGCGCAGTCATCCCAGCCGCGCCGCCAGTCCTCCCGTGCAGCGCACCTCGTCGCCCGCCGTGATCAGCAGCGCCTCCACGTCCGGCAGGGACTCCAGCCAGGCCAGGCCCTCCCGCGACCCCATCGCGAACGCGGCGGTCGCCCAGCAGTCGGCCCAGGTCAGCCGTGGGGCCACCACGGTCACGGCCACCAGGTCGGTGACTGCGGAACGGCCGGTGCGCGGGTCCACGATGTGCGCGCCCCGCTCCGCCGTGCCGGAGGTGGCCACGGCCAGTTCGTCGGCGCCCGCGGCGGAGACCACCGCCGCCAGCCCACCGGGCCGTAACGGATCCGACACGCCGACCCGCCAGGGGCGGTGCGGCCCGGGCACGCCGTACACCTGCACGTCCCCGCCGCCGTTGACGCTCACCCCGCTCACCCCGGCCGCCGCCAGATGCCGGGCCGCCCGTTCGACCGCCCAGCCCTTGACGATCCCGGTCGGATCGATGACCCCCTCGTACCGCGTGCTGAACCAGCCGTCGCTGAGCCGCTCCGCCTCGGCGCCCAGAGCGAGCACCTCGGCCACTTCCGGGTCGCAGTCCTCGACCGTGACCTCGCCGCGGGCGAGCCGTGACATCTGGCTCCGCTCCCGGTAGGTGCTGAACACCTCGTCCACCCGGTGCAGCCCGGCGATCGCCTCCCCGAGCGCGGTCCGCACGGCCTCGCAATCGCCGCCGCGCACGTCGAAGGAGACGACGGTGCCCATCACCTCCTCCGCGTGGCGCAGCGCGGGCGGTGCCCCGGCGGGGTCCGTCACCTGATCGACCACTCAGCCACCGGCCTTGTCCAGGGCCGACTGCAGGGACTGCTTGTATCCGGTGCTGGTATAGGTCGCACCGGAAACCGCGTCGATGTTCGCACTCTGTGCGCTCACCGCCTCCTGATTGAGTTTGGGGACGGAGATGGCGGTCTTCTGGTCGCTGAGGCCGCCCTTGGGTGCCTGGACGGCCTCGGCCTTGGTGATCTTCCCGCCGCTGAGGGTCAGGCGCACCTGGACATTGCCGTACTGGGTCTGCGCCACGTTACCCGTCACCGTACGGGCCTGTGCCGACGACCCCGACGAGCCGGACGACCCCGACGAGCCCGACGACCCCGACGAGCCGGACGACGCCTTGCCGCCGGCGGACCCCGACGAGCCGCTGCCCGCGGAGGTGGCCTTCGCCTTGTCGAGCGCCGACTGCAACGACTTCCTGTATCCGCCGCTCGTGTACGTGGCGCCCGAGACCGCGTCGATCTGCGCGCTCTGTGCGGCGACGGCCTCCTGGTTGAGTTTGGGGACGGAGATGGCGGTCTTCTGGTCGCTGAGGCCGCCCTTGGGGGCCTGGACGGCCTCGGCCTTGGTGATCTTCCCGCCGCTGACGGTGAGGCGCACCTGGACGTTGCCGTACTGCGTCTGCGCCACGTCACCGGTGACCGTCCGCGTGCCCGCCTGCCGCGAGCTGCCGCCCTGCGGTGCCTCCTGGGCGGCCGCGGTCTGCTGCGGTGCCGCTCCGCCCGCCGCCTGCGCGGAGGCCGGACCGGACGCCGGCTTCAGCGAGAGCAGCAGCACGATCCCGGACACGGTGGCGGCGCCGGCGAGCACGACGCGCCGGATGGGGTGGCTCTTCCTCATCGTTCCTGAGCTCCTGATTCCCGTCGCTCACATCTCGAACGACTCGTGATGGATGCGGCGGGCGGGGACCCCCGCACCGCGCAGTGCTTCGTACACCTGCTGCGCGAAGCCGGGCGGCCCGCACATGAAGACGTCGTGCTCGTCGATGTCCGGCAGCTTGCGGCGCAGAGTGTCCGCGGAGATGTCCGGGCGCTCCCCGTCGGGGCTGTTGACCGCGTACATGAGCCGGGCGCCGCGCTCCTCGGCGATCTGGGCCAGCTCGTCCCACAGGGCCAGGTCCTGGGTGGTGTTGGCCCGGTACAGCAGCGTCAGATCGCCGGCGGCCCCGGGCAGCGTCTCGAACAGCGCCCGCATCGGCGTGATACCGACCCCACCGGCCACCAGCAGCACCTTGCCGCGGCTGCGCCGGTCCGCGGTCAGCGCCCCGTAGGGGCCCTCCGCCCACACCCGGGTGCCGGGCTCCAGGTCCCGCAGCGCCGAGCTGTGGTCGCCGATCGCCTTCACCGTGATGCGCAGCATGTTGGGGCGGGGCGCCGCCGAGAGCGAGTACGGGTGCGAGCTGAAGCGCATACCGGGCGCCAGGAACCGCCAGCGGAAGAACTGACCGGCCTCCGCACCCATCCGGTGCAGCTTCCGGCCGGTCATCAGCACCGAGACGATCCCGGGCGTCTCCTCGATGACCGCCTCGACCCGCAGCCGGTGGCGCATGTTCAGCCGGATCGGCGTCAGGATCCGGTACCAGATCACCAGCGCGGTCACCGACCCGTACAGCGCGTACCAGGCGGTCTTCGCCTCCGGCTGCCCGGCGAACTCGTTGCCGGTCGACAGCTGGTGCCAGAACGACAGGTACGTGGCCGCGTAGGTGAGCAGATGGACGTGGTACCAGAGGTCATAAGGGATCCGGCGGCGGATCGGGCCGATCGAGATCAGGCCGATGAGCACCAGCAGACCCGTGCCGATGGCCGCCTTGCCGACGTCCGGCAGCTGGTTGACGGAGTCGATGGTCTGCTGGACGATCCCGCCGAGCCCCTTGCCGGACTGCAGGGCGTAGGCCCACATGGTCAGGAAGAGATGGGCGAGGACCAGGCAGATGGTGTACCGGCCGGTCATCGCGTGCCAGCGCGCGACCCGGTCGGAGCCGACCCGGCGCTCCAGCGCGGGCACCCGGGCCATCTGCAGCACCACCAGCGCCATCAGATAGCCGGCGAGCAGACCGGTGATCCGCCCCGCGTTGAGGATCCTGGTGTTGTTGTCGGCGATGGACGGGGTGTTCGTCCACCACAGCCAGATGACGCCCGCCGCGCCCGCCCAGAGGGCGACCACCAGCGGGACGGCGGGGGAGCGGCGTGGGCGAATGCGGCGCATCGTCTGGCGCCGCGCGGCGCGGCCACCGGCGATCGTGGACACGGTCTCCTCCGTGGTCCTCCGTGGGACGGGTGAGGCCAGCGGCCCCCTTGGCCCAGTGGTACGTGGCGCGGCGCCCATGCGTTCAACGGCTCGCGGAGTCCAGCGCCGACTGGAGTGACTGGCGGTAACCATCGCTCGTGTAGGTGGCGCCGGAGACGGTGTCGATGCTCGCGCTCTGCGCGGCCATCGCCTCCCGGGTCAGCTGCGGAACGGCGTAGCTGTTGATCTCCTGGTCCCTCGGGTTGTCCTGGGGATAGGTCACCGCCGTGACGTCGGTGAGCTTGCCGTTCCTCAGCGTGATCCGGACCTGGACGGGACCGTAACGGGTCTGGACCGATTCACCGGTGACGGTCTTCGTGGCCTTCGTCGTGCCCGGACCGCCCGACGCGCTCGCGCCGGTCCCACCGGATCCGGCCGACGCGCTCGCACCGCTCGACGCGGCGGGCGAGGGCGCGGCCACGGCGACGCCCGGCGTGGAGTGGGGCTTCATCGACAGCAGCAGCACCATCCCGGAGACGGTCGCGGCGCTCGCCAGCACGATCCGCCGCAGCGGGCTCTTCCTCTTCAACGCGTGCACGACGGCCTCACAGCTCGAACGACTCGTGGTGGATACGGCGGTCGGGGACCCCGGCCGCGCGCAGCGCCTCGTACATGTCCTCGGCGAAGCCGGGCGGACCGCACAGATAGACGTCGTGGTCGACGAGTTCGGGTACGGCGGCATGCAGCCGGCCGGGTGTGACGCGCGGGCGTGAGCCGTCCTCACCGTTGAGCAGGTACATCACCCGGGCGCCCCGCCAACGCGCTATGGCCTCCAGTTCGCCGCCCAGCGCCAGGTCCTCGGGCGAGCGCGCCCGGTACAGCAGCGTCACCTCACCCGGCAGTGTCTCGAACAGGGCGCGCAGCGGGGTGACTCCGACGCCGCCCGCGATCAGCAGTGCCTTGTCCGTGGTCTGCCGGTCGGCGGTCAGCGACCCGTAGGGGCCCTCCGCCCACACCCGGGTGCCGGGTCGCAGCGTCGCCACCGATGCGCTGTGGTCGCCGAGCGCCTTGGCGGTGATGCGCAGCCGGTTGCCGCGGGGCGGCGCCGACAGGGAGTACGGCGTGGACGTCCAGCGCAGACCGTCGGTGCGGAACCGCCAGCGGAAGAACTGCCCCGGTTCGGCGCCGAGTTCCTCAAGGTGCCGGCCGCGTATGACGACGGACCACACGCCCGGCGCCTCCCGCTGGACCGACTCCACCCGCAGCCGGTGGCGCAGGTTCAGCCGCACCGGGCTGAGGACGCGGAACCACATCACCAGGGCGGCGACGCCCAGGTACAGCGCGTACCACGCGGCCTGCGCCACCGCGTTCCCGGTGAACTCGGCGCCCAGCGCGAGCTGGTGGCCGAAGGCGAGGAAGACCGCGGCGTAGGTGAGGAGGTGGACGTAGTACCAGAACTCGTGGCTGATCCTGCGGCGGACCGCACGCGCCGAGGTGATTCCGACGGCGAACAGGATGAGGGTGCCGAGGGTGGCCTTGAGCATCTCCGGGTAGTCGAGGACCACGGTGAGCGTCTCGCGCACGAGCGAGGCCCGGTCCTGGGCGGCGTACCCGGACAGGATCAGGACGATGTGCGCCACCAGCAGGCAGACCGTGTACCGCCCCGCCATCGCGTGCCAGCGGGCCACCCGGTCCGAGCCGATCCGCCGCTCCAGGAGCGGCACGCGGGCCATCAGCCCCACCAGCATGGCGCAGGCGTATCCGCACAGCAGTCCTGCGATCCGCCCGGCCCCGGTCAGCCAGCCGGCCGTGCCCACCACGGAGCCGGTGTCCTGCCACCACAGGGCCACCACTGCGGCCGCCCCCGCCCACAGGAGGGCCAGCAGCGGGACCGCCGGAGAGCGCCTGACGATCGGCGGCAGGGGCGGCGCCTGCTGCTGGTACACCGTGGTCATGGTCCGTTCCTTTCGGCCGTCGGGGACGCAACTGTGCAGGCGCAACCTCTGAGCCTGCTCTGAAGGGAACGGGGCAGGGGGCCCTGGGCAGGGAACTTCCGGCGCGGGGGCCCCGGCACTCATAGGGAACTCAGAGGCTCCGGGGTCCTCGGCCGCCCTCGGCAGGGGGGATCCTGGTAAGCGCGATGAAGACATCCCGCTCCGGCCGCCCCGCCCTCACCCGCCCCGACGGCACACCCCTGCGCGTCCTCGTCGTCGACGACGACCCGGATCTCGCCGAGGTGCTCTCCGGGGCCCTGCGCTACGAGGGCTGGGACGTGCGCACGGCCGGCGACGGCGCCGCTGCCGTCGCGGAGGCCCGCGATCTGATGCCCGACGCCGTCGTCCTGGACGTGATGCTTCCGGACACCGACGGCTTCCAGGTGCTGCGCTCGCTGCACAGCGTCCAGCCGGGCGTGTGTGTGCTCTTCCTCACCGCGCGCGACGCCGTCGAGGACCGTATCGCCGGGATCACCGCGGGCGGCGACGACTACGTCACCAAGCCGTTCAGTCTGGAGGAGGTCATCGCCCGGCTGCGCGGGCTGCTGCGCCGCGCCGGCATGGCCCGGCAGCTGGAGGAGGGCCCCCGGATGACCGTCGGGGACCTGGTCATGAACGAGGAGGCCCGTGAGGTGACCCGGGCCGGGGAACTGATCGAGCTGTCGCCCACCGAGTTCGAGCTGCTGCGCTTCCTGATGCGCAACCCGCGGCGCGTGCTCAGCAAGGCACAGATCCTCGACCGCGTGTGGTCCTACGACTTCGGCGGCCAGGCCCATGTCGTCGAGCTGTACATCTCGTACCTGCGCAAGAAGGTGGACGCGGGCCGCGAGCCCATGATCCACACGGTGCGCGGGGCCGGGTACGTGCTCAAGCCGGTGGTCCGGTGAGTCGGGCGCCCGGGCGAGCGGTGCGGTGGGTGCGGCGCCTGCCCCGGCCGCGCACGCTCCGTGGCCGGCTCATCGCCGGCCTCGTGGTGCTGCTGGCGATCAGCTGCGCGGCCGTCGGCGTGGCCGCGGTCCTCGAACTGGACGGCTTCCTCACCCGCCGCCTCGACCAGCAGCTGCAGACGACGGGCACGAGCTTCCCGCAGAGCCTGGAACACGGCACGGCCAAGCCGTCGGACCGCGACGGCGACGAGCACGGCGACACCCGCCGCCAGGCCGCCGAGACCTTCGGCGCCCGTCTGCTGCACGGCACGGTCACCCAGGCGGCCGTGGTCCCCACCGGCTCCACCGCCGATCTCGGCATCACGCTGACCGCAGCCGACCGCAGGGCCCTGGCCGCGGTCCCGGTGGACGGGAAGGGCCACACGGTCTGTCTGTCCGCCCTGCACGACTACCGGCTGACGGCGTGGCCGGGCAGGGACGGCGACGTCCTGATCACCGGACTGCCGCTGGAACCGGTCCAGGCCACGGTGCACCGCCTGGAACTGGTCGCCGCGATCGTCTTCGGCGCGGCCCTCGCGGTCACCGGCGTCGCGGGCGCCGTCTGGGTGCGCTGGTCCCTGCGCCCGCTCAGCCGGGTGGCCGCCACCGCAACCCGGGTCAGTGAACTTCCGCTCGCCAGCGGCGAGGTCGCGCTCCCGCCGCGCGCACCCGAGAGCGATCCGCGCAGCGAGGTGGGCCGGGTCGCCACCGCCTTCAACCGCATGCTCGGCCATGTCGAGGACGCGCTGACCAAGCGGCACGCCGGCGAGGAACGGCTGCGCAGCTTCGCCGCCGACGCCAGCCATGAGCTGCGCACGCCGGTCGCGTCGGTGCGCGGCCACGCCGAGCTGGCACTGCTGCACCCAGGGCCGGTCCCGGCGCAGGTGACCCGTGCCCTGGAGCGGATCACCGCTGAGTCGGCGCGCATGGGGGAGATGGTGGACGACCTGTTGCTGCTGGCCCGGCTGGACGCCGGCCGTCCCCTGGAGCGCCGCCCCGTCGACCTCACCCGGCTGGTGCTGGACGCGGTGACGGACGCGCGCGCGTCCGGTCCCGAGCACGGCTGGACCCTGGAGCTGCCCGAGGAGCCGGTGACCGTGACCGGCGACGAGCACCGCCTCCACCAGGTGCTGGCCAACCTGCTGGCCAACGCGCGTCTGCACACCCCCGTGGGCACCAAGGTGACCGTCTCGCTGGAGACCGACCGCACGACGGCCGTCCTCACGGTCCATGACGACGGCCCGGGAGTCCCCGACGACATCCAGCCGGGCGTCTTCGAACGCTTCACCCGGGCCGACCACCGCCGCCGCCCGGACAACCGGGGCGGCGGCGCCGGTCTGGGCCTGTCGATCGTGGCCGCGGTGACGGAGGCGCACGGGGGGAGCGTGCGGCTGGAGAGCCGCCCGGGCACGACGACCTTCACGGTCCGACTCCCGGCGCCCTAGTTCTAGTACCGAGTGATCGCAGTCGTCCCGCTCGCCGTCCCGATCGCGATGTGCGGCCGGCGCGAAGGATCCGCCCACGTGAGGATCCTTCGCATCGCATCCCCCGGCACCGACACACACCCCGCCGTCGCCCCCTTGCCGTCGACGTGCAGGAAGATGCCGGCGCCGCGGCCACGCACCGGCTGCCGGTAGTTGAACCCGATGACGAAGGCATAGCCGTACTGCGGGTCGTACGAGATCAGATGCTCCGACTCGGATGCGCGGCAGTCGCCCGGGAGGGGCTCCACCCAGCGGTTGTAGGAGGCGGAGCCAGTGTCCTGGCACCACCACGAGTTCTGGTGCACCCGGCGGTACGCCGCCTTGGTACCCCCGGGCGCGGCCTTGATCCCGAACGCGTAGGGCAGGTCGTACAGCCCGGTGGGCGTGGTGTTCGTGCCCTGCTCGCGCGAGGTGCCCTCCGCGAGCCCGTTCGCCCCGAAGCGGGCCGACGCGGAACCGGTCCTGGACCAGTGCCCGTCGCGCCGGTCCCACCACGTCACCGTTCCGGACGTCGCATCCGGGCGGCGCGCCTCCGCGGTGATCAACTGGCTGCCACCGCCGGTGTCCGCCATCCGCTCCGGAAGCGGGGCCTCCCCGGCGGTACCCGGCGCGGCGCCGAACACGAGGAGGGACATGGAGGCGAGGGCGACGACACCGGGGCGCATGGCTCAGAAGGTAGAGGGCGGCAGTGGCAACGGCAGCCCCGGCAGGCCGTCCAGGCTGGCTTCGATGTGCGGTTTCCCCCGGAAGTATGCGTCGAGGGAGGCGTCGTCCTCGCGTGCGAACCGCCTTGCGTGCAGATCGCGGTCCTCTTCGTATGCCATGAAGGGCACCGCGTACCCGCACGTGTCACGGACCAGTTCGGCCGTCACGACGATGATCGCGCGCAGGCCGTGCGGGATCGGGTCGATGTCCGCGAACCGGGTGAGGAGTTCCCTGAAGCGCGGGTCGTCGCGGAAGACCGGCTCCCCGTGCCCGTGCACCCGCACGATGTTCGGCGGCCCCTGGAACGCGCACCACATCAGGGTGATCCGGCCGTTCTCCCGCAGGTGCGCGATGGTCTCCGCGTTGGACCCGGCGAAGTCGAGATAGGCGACGGTGTGTTCGTCGATCACCGCCAAGGAGCCCCTGAGGCCCTTGGGGGAGAGGTTGACCGTCCCCTCGGCCGCCAGCGGAGCGGTCGCGGTGAAGAACAGGGGCTGTTCCTCGATGAAGGCGCGGAGTCTGCCGTCGATGCGCTCATAGGTCTTTCCCATGTCCGAGGATTATCGAAGAGAGTCTTTCGTCTGTCTAAGGAATTGCGGGGGCCGGGTGTGTCGGGGTGTCCCCGTGGAGTCCATCGCGGACCCGGCCGGCACGCGATCGTCGCCGCCGCCACGCCACACCGTCGTGGATTGACGAACCATGCAGACTCCTGCATACTCATGCATGTCAGCGAATGCACTGTGAGGGAGAAACCCGTGACCGAGCGCGTCGTACTCGCCTACTCCGGCGGTCTGGACACCTCCGTCGCCATCGGCTGGATCGCCGAGGAGACGGGCGCCGAGGTCATCGCCGTTGCCGTGGACGTCGGCCAGGGCGGCGAGGACCTGGACGTCATCCGCAAGCGCGCGCTCGCCTGCGGTGCCGTCGAGGCCGAGGTCGCCGATGCCAAGGACGAGTTCGCCGACGAGTACTGCCTCCCGGCGATCAAGTCCAACGCCCTCTACATGGACCGCTACCCGCTGGTCTCCGCCCTCTCCCGGCCGACGATCGTCAAGCACCTCGTCGCCGCCGCCAAGAAGCACGGCGCCACCACGGTCGCCCACGGCTGCACCGGCAAGGGCAACGACCAGGTCCGGTTCGAGGCCGGCATCGTCGCCCTCGCCCCCGACCTCAAGTGCATCGCCCCGGTCCGCGACTACGCCATGACCCGCGACAAGGCGATCGCCTTCTGCGAGGCGAAGGGCCTGCCGATCGCGACCACCAAGAAGTCGCCGTACTCCATCGACCAGAACGTCTTCGGCCGGGCCATCGAGACCGGCTTCCTGGAGGACATCTGGAACGCCCCGATCGAGGACATCTACGAGTACACCTCCAACCCGGCCGAGCCCCGCGACGCCGACGAGGTGGTCATCACCTTCAAGGAGGGCGTCCCGGTCGCCATCGACGGCAAGCCCGTCAGCGTCCTGCAGGCCATCCAGCAGCTCAATGAGCGCGCCGGCGCCCAGGGCATCGGCCGGATCGACATGGTCGAGGACCGGCTGGTGGGCATCAAGTCCCGCGAGGTGTACGAGGCTCCGGGCGCGATCGCCCTGATCACCGCCCACCAGGAGCTGGAGAACGTCACCGTCGAGCGCGAACTCGCCCGCTACAAGCGGCAGGTCGAGCAGCGCTGGGGCGAGCTGGTCTACGACGGCCAGTGGTTCTCCCCGCTCAAGCGCGCCCTCGACGGCTTCATCGACGAAGCCAACCAGCACGTCTCCGGAGACATCCGGATGACCCTGCACGGCGGCCGCGCGGTCGTCACCGGCCGGCGCTCCCAGGAATCGCTGTACGACTTCAACCTGGCGACCTACGACACCGGCGACACCTTCGACCAGTCCGCGGCCAAGGGCTTCATCGACATCTACAGCCTCTCGTCGAAGATCGCTGCCCAGCGCGACCTCGCCTGACAGCCTCCGGGCACCTCACACGCATTGGCCTGACAGCCGCCTCCTCACCCTTGCCGTGGGGAGGCGGAGGCACATCCACACCTCCGAGGAGCAACGCAAGTGAGCAGCAACAGCGGTGACGTACGGCTCTGGGGCGGCCGTTTCGCCGACGGTCCCGCCGAGGCCCTGGCGAAGCTGTCCGCGTCCGTCCACTTCGACTGGCGGCTCGCGCCCTACGACATCGCCGGTTCCCGTGCCCACGCGCGCGTGCTGCACAAGGCGGGGCTGCTCACCGACGACGAGCTGACCCGGATGCTCGCGGGGCTCGACCGGCTCGAAGCGGACGTGGCCTCGGGCGAGTTCACCGGCACCATCGCCGACGAGGACGTCCACACCGCCCTGGAGCGCGGCCTGCTCGAACGCCTCGGCCCCGACCTCGGCGGCAAGCTCCGCGCGGGCCGCTCCCGCAACGACCAGGTCGCGACCCTCTTCCGTATGTACCTGCGCGATCACGCCCGCATCATCGGCGGCCTGATCGCCGACCTCCAGGACGCACTGATCGGCCTGGCGGAGGCCCACCCTGACGTGGCGATGCCCGGTCGTACGCATCTGCAGCACGCCCAGCCGGTCCTCTTCGCGCACCACGTCCTCGCGCACGTCCAGGCACTGTCCCGGGACGCCGAGCGGCTGCGCCAGTGGGACGAGCGCACGGCCGTGTCGCCGTACGGCTCGGGCGCGCTCGCGGGCAGCAGCCTCGGGCTCGACCCGGAGGCGGTCGCCCAGGACCTCGGCTTCGAGCACGGCAGCTCCGCCAACTCCATCGACGGTACGGCGTCCCGTGACTTCGTCGCCGAGTTCGCCTTCATCACCGCGATGATCGGTGTCGACCTCTCCCGGGTCGCGGAAGAGGTCATCATCTGGAACACGAAGGAGTTCTCCTTCGTCACGCTCCACGACGCCTTCTCCACCGGCTCGTCGATCATGCCGCAGAAGAAGAACCCCGACATCGCGGAGCTGGCGCGCGGCAAGAGCGGGCGTCTCATCGGCAACCTCACGGGGCTGATGGCCACGCTCAAGGCCCTGCCGCTCGCGTACAACCGCGACCTCCAGGAGGACAAGGAACCGGTCTTCGACTCGATCGATCAGCTGGAGGTCCTGCTCCCGGCGTTCACCGGCATGATGGCCACGCTGACCGTGCACCGCGAGCGGATGGAGGAGCTGGCCCCAGCGGGCTTCTCGCTCGCCACCGACATCGCCGAGTGGCTGGTCAAGCAGGGCGTGCCGTTCCGCGTCGCGCACGAGGTCGCCGGCGAGTGTGTGAAGGTCGCCGAGGCCGAGGGCAAGGAGCTGGACCAGCTCACGGACGAGCAGTTCGCCAAGATCTCCGTCCATCTCACCCCCGAGGTGCGGTTCGTCCTCGACGTCCCCGGCGCCCTCGCCTCCCGCGACGGCCGCGGCGGCACGGCACCCGCGGCGGTCGCCGTCCAGCTCGCCGAGGTGAAGACGGACGTGGCGGCGCAGCACGCGTGGGCCACCGCGAAGCGGAAGAAGTAACAGGTCGCGAATCCCGGGGGCATCGCGGGTTACGTTGGTCGGCAGCCGCAAGGAGCCGACCGAACGGAGCCGCGATGCCCTTCGCACGCCTCGCCTCAGCGACGACTCCCACCTGCCATATCGGCCTGGGCCTGGCCGCCGTGGGCCGCCCCGGTTACATCAACTTGGGCCGTGAGCAAGACCTCCCGCCGGTGCGCACCGTCGACGCCCTGCGCGAGCGCACCCATGAACTCCTGGACGCCGCCTACGCCCAGGGCGTCCGCTACGTCGACGTGGCCCGCTCGTACGGGCGCTCCGAGGAGTTCCTCGCCGACTGGCTGAACGCACGCCCCGACATCGCGGACGTCGTCGTCGGCAGCAAGTGGGGCTACACCTACACCGCGGGCTGGAGCACCGAGGCCGAGCGGCACGAGGTCAAGGACCACGGCGTCGCCACCTATGAGCGGCAGCGCGCCGAGACCGCCGCCCTGCTCGGCGACCGGCTCGACCTCTACCAGATCCACTCGGTGACCCCCGACAGCCCGGCCCTCACCGACAAGGAACTCCATGCCAGGCTCGCCGAGGCCGCGGCGCAGGGCATCACGATGGGCTTCTCGACCAGCGGGCCGGCCCAGGCCGACGCCATCCGCGCCGCGCTCGCCGTGACGGTCGACGGCGAGCCGCTGTTCCGTACGGTCCAGTCCACGTACAACCTGCTGGAGACCTCGGCGGCGCCCGCGCTCGCCGAGGCCCACGACGCCGGCCTCACGGTGATCGTCAAGGAGGGCATGGCCAACGGGCGGCTGGCGGACCCGCACGCGCCGGAGGCCCTCAAGGCCGTGGCCGCGGAGACGTCCCTCGGCTGCGACGCGATCGCCCTCGCCGCGATCCTGCGCCGGCCGTGGGCCGGCGTCGTCCTGTCCGGCGCGGCGACCACCGGCCAGCTCGCCTCGAACCTGCACGCCGCCGCCGTCGACCTCGACGAGGATCAGCTGGCCCGCCTGGAGACGCTCGTCGAGGAGCCGGCTGCCTACTGGGAGCGGCGCGGGCAGCTGCCCTGGCACTGACACACTCCTGCTGACCAGCAGCTGTGAGTCACGCATGCCTGTGGTGAGACAATGATGTCTCATATGGGGTATCGTTGTCTCATGGCCCTCGATCGTGACCATGTGCTGCGCAGTGCAGCCGCCCTGCTGACCCGCAGATCCACCGCGACCATGGACGAGGTCGCCAAGGCCGCCGGGATCAGCCGGGCCACGCTGCACCGCCACTTCGCCGGACGTGACGCGCTCGTACGGGCGCTGGAGTCGCTCGGTATCGAGGAGTGCGAGGCCGCCCTGGACGCGGCCCGCCTGGACGAGGGCCCGGCGAGCGACGCCGTACACCGGCTGGTGCGCGAGATCGAACCAGCCGCAGGTCTGCTGGCCTTCCTCTACACCGAGAACCAGCTGTTCGAGGGCGAGGAGCAGAACGAGGGCTGGGCCCGGATCGACGCCCGGGTCGCCGCGCTGTTCCGGCGCGGCCAGGCGAGCGGCGAGTTCCGTATCGACCTCACCCCGGCGTGGCTCACCGAGGCGCTGTACGGGCTGCTGGCCTCCGGTGCCTGGGCCGTGATGGAGGGCCGGGTCGCTCCGAAGGACTTCACCCACATGATCGTCGAGCTGCTGCTCGGCGGCGCACTACGGAGAGAGGAATCATGACCAGCACCTTGCAGCCGGCGCTCGCGAGGGCACAGAGGCGTCCGGGCCGGTGGCTCGCGCTGAGCGTCCTGGTGCTCGCTGTGCTGCTGGTGGCCGTCGACGCGACCGTCCTCGGTCTCGCCACCCCCTACATCAGCGAGGACCTGAACCCCTCGGGCACCCAGCTGCTGTGGATCGGAGACGTCTACTCGTTCGTCATCGCGGGTCTGCTCGTGTCCATGGGCAGCCTCGGCGACCGCATCGGTCGCAAGCGGATCCTGCTCGGCGGTGCCACGGCCTTCGGCGTGATATCCGTCCTCAACGCCTATGCGTCGACGCCGGAGACGATGATCCTGGCGCGGGCGCTGCTCGGTGTCGCGGGCGCGACCCTGATGCCCGCCACGCTCGCCCTGATCCGCAATCTCTTCCTCGACCCGCGCGAGCGCAGCCTCGCCGTCGGCATCTGGGGCGCCACCGCCTCGGCCGGCACGGCGGTCGGCCCCATCGTCGGCGGCTTCCTGCTCGAACACTTCTGGTGGGGCTCGGTCTTCCTGATCAACCTGCCCGTCATGGTGGTCCTCGTGCTGGTCGGCGTCAGGACGCTGCCCGAGTCGCGCAATCCGAACCCCGGCCCGTGGGATTTGATCAGCGTCGTCCTGTCGCTCGTCGGCATGGTCGCCATCGTGTACGCCGTCAAGGAGGCGGCCGCTCACGGATTCACCTGGTCGGCCGCGGCCACCGGTGTCCTCGGTGCCGCCGCGCTGTACGGCTTCGTGCGCCGGCAGCTGACGCTGCCGGTACCGCTGCTGGACATGCGGCTGTTCCGCCGCCGCGGCTTCAGCGGTGCGGTGCTCGCCGACCTGCTGACCGTCCTCGGCATGTCCGGGCTGGTCTTCTTCCTCTCCCAGTACCTGCAACTGGTCCAGGGCCGACGGCCGTTCGAGGCGGGCCTCGCCGAACTGCCCGCCGCCGTCGGCGCGGTGGTGGCGGGCATGGTCGCGGGTGCGGCGGCCCGGCGCTTCTCGGTGCGGGCGGTGGTCTCGGGTGGGCTCGCCGCGGTGGGACTGGCGCTGGCGGCCCTCACCCTGATCGACCGGTCCACCGGCTACCCGCTCATCGGGACCGCGCTGCTGGTCGTGGGTGTCGGCGCGGGACTGTCGTTCACGGTGACCGCGGACGTGATCCTCTCCAGCGTGCCCAAGGAACAGGCGGGCGCCGCCTCCGCGGTCTCCGAGACGGCGTACGAACTCGGCGCGGCCCTCGGTATCGCCCTGCTCGGCTCGATCGTGACCGGCGTCTACCGGGGCTTCAGGGGCCCGGCGGGCACCCCGGCCGCGGCGCACGAATCCCTGGGCGGCGCGGTCGAGGCGGCCTCGGCCATGCCGACGGCCACCGGCCAGGCCCTGGTGTCATCGGCCCGCGAGGCCTTCGTCGACGGCCTCACCCTCGCCACGGGCGCGGGCGCGGCGGTCCTGCTGGCCACGGCGGTGGCGTCGTGGTTCCTGCTGCGCGGCCAAAGGCTCGAGAGCGTCTCGTGATCGGGGTCGGTGCGCCCCGCAGGGGCGCGGGGAACCGCGTGGGCGATCACGGACGACCCGTACCCGACAACCGGCCGAACCCGCCGGAGGTGCTACGCGGCCTTCGCCTTGGTCGCGTACATGTCCACGTACTCCTGCCCCGACAACCGCATGACCTCCGTCATCACGGAGTCGGTCACCGCGCGCAGCACATAGCGGTCGCGGTCCATCCCCTCGTACCGGGAGAACTCCATCGCCTCACCGAAGCGAACGGTGACCCGCCCCGGGCGCGGCATGCCGCGCCCGCCCGGCTGCAGCTTGTCCGTGCCGATCATCGCGAACGGCACGACCGGGGCGCCGGTCATCAGGGTGAGGCGGGCGATGCCGGTGCGGCCGCGGTACAGACGCCCGTCGGGGGAGCGGGTGCCCTCCGGGTAGATGCCGAAGATCTTGCCCTCCTCCAGCACCCGGCGGCCGGTCATCAGCGCGGCCACGCCGCCGCTCGCGCCGTCCCGGTCCACCGGGATCATGCCCACGCCCGTGAAGAACCAGGCCATCAGCCGGCCCTTGAAGCCCTTGCCGGTGACGTACTCGTCCTTGCCGATGAAGAACACCTGCCGCTTGGTCACCACCGGCAGCACGATCGAGTCGATGAACGTCAGATGGTTGCCGGCCAGGATGACCGGACCGTCGGCCGGGATGTGCTCCGCGCCCTCCACCCGTGGGCGGAACATCAGGCGCATGATCGGTCCGAGCACTGCCTTGATGAGCACGAAGCGGGACAACGGGCCCTCCGGTGTCAAGGGATTCGGTATGAGTCTGTGCAGGTGAGGACGATACTCGTGGCCCCCGGCGGATCGCACATCGGGTCACCGAGTGGATACATGTCATTGACGAGTGTTTACCTGCGACGACCTCGTGTTGCACGTTCGTCATCCGCCGGACGGCTGTGACGGACATCGCGCCCAGCCCATGACGGGCCGTCACTCCCCGAGTGTCCCGTGCGCCGTCACCCATGCATTCCGTAGGACGGACCACGTCCGCCGCGCGTTCCCGCGTACGTCTCCCGGCGGTCACCCGTACGCACCTACGATCAACCCGATTCGACAGGTGCGGCGGGAGGAACTCATGGCGACGCAGGAGTCGTACGAGCAGGGACGAGGGACGGGCCGGCGGGCGCTGCTCGGGGCCGCGGTGCTCGGCGCGGGCGGAGCGGTCCTCGGACTGCCCGGCACCGCGACGGCGGACGCGCGGCAGGGCGGACTCAAGAGCCTGCCCGTGCCGGCGATCATCGGGCACCGAGGGGCCAGTGGATACCGGCCGGAGCACACGTTCGGCTCCTACGACCTGGCGCTCGACCTCGGCGCCGACATCGTGGAGGCCGGTGACCTGGTCCCCACCAAGGACGGTCATCTCGTGTGCCGGCACGAGCCGGAGATCGGCGGCACCACCGACGTCGCCGATCACCCCGAGTTCGCCGGCCGCAGGACCACCAAGGTCCTGGACGGCGTCTCCACCACGGGCTGGTTCACCGAGGACTTCACCCTCGCCGAACTGAAGACCCTCCGCGCGATCGAGCGCATCCCCGCCACCCGCCAGCACAACACGATCTACAACGGCCGCTGGGAGATCCCCACCTTCGAAGAGGTGCTCCACTGGCAGGACGAGCAGACCCGCAAGCGCGGCAAGCAGGTGTGGATCTACCCCGAGACCAAGCACCCCACCTACTTCCGCAAACAGGGCCTCGACATCGAGCAGTTGCTCGCCAAGAGCCTGCGCCGGCACGGCAAGGACAGGAAGAACTCGCCGGTCCTCATCCAGTCCTTCGAGCCGAGCAGCATCCAGCGTCTGAACAAGCTCGTCGGCAACCCACTCGTGGTGCTCCTGTCCGCCGCGAACACCCGCCCCTGGGACTTCGTCGAGGCGGGCGACCAGCGCACGGTCGCCGACCTCGTCACGCCCAAGGGACTCAAGGAGATCGCGTCGTACGCGCAGGGCATCGGCCCGACTCTCGACCTGGTCATTCCGAAGGACGCGAACGGCAACCTCACCAAGCCGTCCACCCTCGTCGCCGACGCGCACGCCGCGGGCCTGATCCTGACCCCGTACACCATGCGCGACGAGAACACGTTCCTGCCGACGAACTTCCGGAAGGGCACGGACCCGGCGGCGTACGGGGACGTCTTCGGCGCCTTCAAGGCGTACTTCGCCACCGGTATCGACGGTGTCTTCACCGACAACGCCGACACCGGAGTACTCGCCCGCGAGGACTTCCTGCGCCGCTGAGGTCAACCGCCGACGTACAGACCCCGATTCGGGTGACTTTCGGCCGCCCCGGCAACCCATTGCCGGGGCGGCCGCGTCAGGCCGCATATGACCCACGAGATGCTCGCGGCCCTGTGTCCGCTGCTCGCGGCCGAAGCCTCGGCGGAGGCATATGCGTGCGGGATGGAGTCGAACGACCTGGAACAGGCGGTGTGGCTACGGTTCCTGGAGCGGCTGGAGGTGGACCGACCCCTCGTCGATCCGCAGGGTTGGCTGCGCCGGGCCGTCCGTTCCGAGGCGCGCCGCGGGCGCCGCGCCGCTCGCCGCGAACTGCCGTACGGCACCGAGCCCGCCGACGACATCGGGCCCGATCCCGAGCAGCAGGCCCTGATGGCCGCCCGCCGCCGGGCACTGCACGCCGCCGTGCGCCGCCTGCCCGGCCGCTGCCCCCGTCTGATGGCGGCGCTGCTGTCCCCGCAGGATCTGACCTACCGGGAAATCGCAGGGGAGTTGGGTATCTCACAGGGCAGTCTCGGCCCGGAACGCTCCAAATGCCTGGGATGTCTACGGCGATTGCTCGCGGCGGAGGTTGCGGCCTCCGAACCGCGGGGATAGGAGTGAGGGACGACCGGCGATCAGGTGAGCGGGAGGCGTGCGCACATGGGCATGAGCGTGACCATCTCTGTGGCGACCGAGCAGGACGCCGAGCAGATCTTCAGGCTGCAGTACCTCTGCTTCCAGAGCGAAGCCGCGCTCTACGGCAACTACCGCATCGACCCGCTCGTCCAGAGTCTGGACTCGGTCCGCCAAGAGGTCGCCACCGACTGTGTCTTCGTGGCGCGGCTGGGCGACGAGGTGGTCGGCTCGGTGCGCGGCAGCGTGACCGAGGACGGCCCGGCGTCCATCGGCAAGCTCTGCGTGCACCCGCGGCTGCAGGGCCACGGCATCGGCGCCCGGTTGCTGCGCGCGGCCGAGACGGCGCTGGTCGAGGAGCGCGGCGCGAAGAAGTTCCGCCTCAGCGCGGGCCACCGCAGCGAGGGCAACCTCCGTCTGTACCGCCGCGTCGGCTACGAGACGGTCGGCACGTCCCAGGGCGACGACGGCGTGCCGATGATCGTCCTGGAGAAGAACGTCACGGCGGGCTCGTACGCGACGACGGCGTAGGGAGAACGCGCCCCGCAAGGGGCGCGCCCGGCCGAGGCGAGCGGCAGGCAGCGCGCAACGACCTCAGGCCGCGTCCCCCCGGCGCGCGGATGCCTTCCGCAACCAGTACATGGCGGACAACGGCAGCAGCACCGGAATGAAGACGTACCCCATGCCGTAGTCCGACCACACGGTCGCGTCCGGAAACGCGGACGGCTCGACCAGCGTCCACGTGCCCACGGTCAGCACACCCACCAGCTCCGCCGCGCAGCACACGAGCGCCGCCCTGCGCGCCGTCTCGCCGCCGCGGACCAGGGAGTAGGTGATGAATCCGTAGACGACACCGGCGACCGCGGACAGGGAGTACGCCAGCGGAGCCCTGTCGAACTGCGTCGAGATCTGCACGACCGAGCGCGACACCGCTCCGACCACCATCACGCCGTACAGCCAGACGAGCAGCATGCCGGGCCCGCTGATGAGCCGTGCCTTCGCCGGCCGCTCCTGCGTGGCCGTCATCTCAGCCTCCCCAGATGTCATAGAGCCGCACCTCCAGCACGGCGAGGACCACACCGCCGGCCGCGACCGTCACGGAACCCCATCGTGTGCGCTCCGCCAGCGACATGAAACCCGACGCCGGGATGCACGCGAAGGCGCCGAGCAGATACGCCACGAAGATGGTCGTGCCCTGCGCCGGCTTCTCGCCCCGTGCCAGCTGGACGATGCCGACGACCAGCTGCACCACGGCCAGCAGCGTCACCACTGCCATGCCGATGAAGTGCCAGTCCTTCGTGGGCTGATCACGGTGGGCCGCCCAACCGCACCACGCGGCGAGCAGCAGCGCGGCGACACCGGTCGCCAGCGTCAGGGCATCAAGCATGCCGTGACCCTATTACGGGCCAAACGCCCCGATGCGATCGGCCCCGGCCCGTCCCCGTAGGGTCGAGGGCATGGAGATCCACGCCGACGCCCTGCTGTTCGACAACGATGGAACGCTCGTCTCATCCCTTGAGTCGGTCCGCCGGTGCTGGACGCGATGGGCGCATGAGTACGGGATCAGCGCGCAGGAGTTCGGGCGCATCGAACTGCACGGCCGTCCGGCCGCCGAGATAGCCGCCGACCTGCTGCCGGCCGAGGTCGTGGCGGAGGCCGTCGCGCGCATCGAGCGGCTGGAGGTCGAGGACGTGCCGGGCGGGGGCGTCCACCTGCTGCCGGGCACCCGGGAGTTCCTGGACGCGCTGCCGTCCGACCGCTGGGCCGTCGTCACCTCCGCCACGCGGCGCCTGGCCGAGGCCCGGCTGGAGGCGGTCGGCGTCCGGCCCAAGATCCTGGTCACCGCCGACGACGTCACCCGAGGCAAGCCGGACCCCGAGCCCTATCTCCTCGCCGCCCGGGAACTGGGCGTCGAGCCGTCCCGCTGCGTCGTGTTCGAGGACGCGCCCGCCGGCCTCGCGGCCGGCCGTGCCGCCGGAATGACCACCGTGGCGTTGGCCACAACCCACCGGGCCCAGGAACTGGACGCCGACCTGGTGGTGAAGGACCTCTCGGCCTTGTGCGCCCTGGTCACCGGCAGCGCCGTGGAGATCTCCGTCCGCGCCTGAATGCCGTCCACGGCTGTCCGCTATTCGGACAGCCATGGCAGGCCCCGGCTGTGTGTCTGCTTTACTTGCACCCATGACCACGACGAGCAACCGCGCCCTTGCGACCGAGGCGACCATGACGCCCGGTGCTCGTTGTCTGTGTCGAATGTGCGCCTGCTAGAGGGCCCCCGCACCACCTTGAGCCTCGCGCCCCGAAGCGAGACCGCCGTGGCGTGTCCGTACGACTGCGTCGTACGGACTGAGCCTCCCCCACTGCCGGAACGGCGCGGGGGATCCCCATCGCGCACATGTTCTCCCCGGTTCCATCGCCCAGCGAGAACCGTGCCGCGTCCCCATGCACGCACCCGTGCCCGGCGCACACCCACGCCCTGCACTCGACAGTGACGGAAACCCCAGTGATCACCACATCGGGCCTGACCAAGGTCTACCGCTCGCGCGGCCGCGAGGTGACCGCCCTCGACGGCGTCGACCTGCACGTACGCGAGGGCGAGGTGTACGGCGTCATCGGCCAGTCCGGCGCCGGCAAGTCCTCGCTCATCCGCTGCGTCAACCTCCTGGAGCGCCCCACCGCCGGCACGGTCACCGTGGCCGGCCAGGACCTCACCGCGCTCGCCGGCCGCGGACCGCGCGCCGGCCGGGAGCTGCGGCAGGCGCGCAGCCGTATCGGCATGGTCTTCCAGCACTTCAACCTGCTGTCCTCGCGTACCGTCCAGGACAACGTCGAGCTGCCGCTGGAGATCCTCGGCACTTCCGGGAAGGAACGTTCCCGCAGGGCGCTGGAACTTCTCGATCTCGTCGGCCTCGCCGACAAGGCCAAGGCCTACCCGGCCCAGCTCTCCGGCGGCCAGAAGCAGCGCGTCGGCATCGCCCGCGCTCTCGCCGGCGACCCCAAGGTGCTGCTCTCCGACGAGGCGACCAGCGCCCTCGACCCGGAGACCACCCGCTCCATCCTTCAGCTGCTGCGTGACCTGAACCGGCAGCTCGGGCTGACCGTCCTGCTCATCACGCACGAGATGGACGTCGTCAAGAGCATCTGCGACTCGGCCGCCCTCATGGAGAAGGGCCGCATCGTCGAGTCCGGCACCGTCAGCGAGCTCCTGGCGACCCCCGGCTCCGAACTGGCCGCCGCGCTCTTCCCCGTCAGCGGCGATGCCTCCGGCGACGACCGCACCGTCGTCGATGTCACCTTCCACGGCGACGCCGCGACCCAGCCCGTCATCTCACAGCTCGCGCGCACCTACAACATCGACATCTCGATCCTCGGCGCCGCGATGGACACCGTCGGCGGCAAGCAGGTCGGCCGCATGCGCATCGAACTGCCCGGCCGCTACGAGGAGAACGTCGTGCCGATCGGCTTCCTGCGGGAGAAGGGCCTCCAGATCGACGTCCTCGGTCAGGAGCCCGCGCTGGTGAAGGCAGGTGCCAAGTGACCTGGTCCGAGATGCAGCCGCTGCTGTCCCAGGCGTGCGGGGACACGCTCTACATGGTCGGCTGGTCGACTCTGATCGCGATCGTCGGAGGCCTGCCGCTGGGCATCCTGCTCGTGCTGACCGACCGCGGCGGACTGCTGCAGAACGTCGTCGCCAACAGACTCATCGGGCAGATCGTGAACATCGCCCGCTCGATGCCGTTCATCATCCTGATGGTCGCGCTGATGAGCTTCACGCGCTGGATCACGGGTACGACGATCGGCCGAGAGGCCGCGATCGTGCCGCTCGCCATCGGCGCGATCCCGTTCTTCGCGCGGCTCGTCGAGACGGCCGTGCGTGAAGTGGACGGCGGGCTCGTCGAGGCCGTCCAGGCGATGGGCGGCAACACCTGGACCGTCGTGCGCAAGGTCCTCGTACCGGAGGCGCTGCCCTCGTTGATCTCCTCGGCCACCACCACGGTCGTCGCCCTCATCGGCTACTCGGCGATGGCCGGCACGGTCGGCGCCGGCGGCCTCGGTGACATCGCCATCCGCTACGGCTACCAGCGCTTCGAGACCCAGATGATGTGGATCACCGTCGGCATCCTCGCCGTCGTCATCTCCCTGATCCAGTTCGCCGGCGACTACGCGGCCCGCGCACTGCACCGCCGCGGCGGCCGCTCGGGCGCCGCGCCACGACTGCGGCTGCTGAAGGCCGAGGAGCCCGCGACCGCGGACGTGCGCAAGGCCGCGTAAGCACCCCACACACTCCCCGCACCACCACCCGCGGGGTCGCTCCACCATAAGGAAAGGCACTTTTCGTGCGTAACACCGCCAAGATCACCACCGCCGTCCTCGCCGCCGGAGTCCTCACCTTCGGGCTCACCGCGTGCGGCGGCTCGAACAAGAGCTCCGCGTCCGCCGACACCAGCGGCCCGCTCGTCGTCGCCGCGAGCCCCACCCCGCACGCCGAGATCCTCAACTACGTCAAGGACAACCTGGCGAAGAAGGCGGGCCTCGACCTGCAGGTCAAGGAGTTCACCGACTACGTCACGCCGAACACGGCGACCGAGGACGGGTCCGTCGGCGCCAACTACTTCCAGAACCAGCCGTACCTCGACGACTTCAACAAGAAGAACGGCACCCACATCGTGCCCGTCGTCACGGTGCACCTGGAGCCGCTCGGTCTGTACTCCCACAAGGTCAAGAAGGCCGACGAGCTGAAGAGCGGTGCGACCGTCGCCATCCCGAACGACACGGTCAACGAGGCGCGGGCGCTCAAGCTGCTCGACGCCAACGGTCTCATCACGCTCAAGAGCGGTGTGGGCAGCGAAGCGACCCCCCAGGACATCGCCAAGAACCCGAAGAACCTGAACTTCAAGGAGCTGGAGGCGGCCCAGACCCCGCGCTCCCTGGACGACGTGGACGCCGCGGTGATCAACGGCAACTACGCCATCTCCTCCGGCCTCAAGCCCGCCAAGGACGCCCTCGTCCTGGAGTCCGCGAAGAACAACCCGTACGGCAACTTCCTCGCGGTCAAGAAGGGCGACGAGAAGGACCCGCGGGTCCAGAAGCTCGCCAAGCTCCTCACCTCGCCCGAGGTGAAGAAGTTCATCCAGGACAAGTACCAGGGCTCGGTCATCGCCTCCTTCTGAACCGGCTCCGCGTACACCGCGTACACCGCGTATCGCCACGCACGGGGTCCGCTCCCTCACCGGGGGTGGACCCCGTGGTGCGTTTCGGTGCCTCCATGTTGCATGCTGGGCAGCTCAGCAGGCCTTGACGGTTTCCGAAGGTTACGGAGCGGCGCAATGACAAGCACCTTTCCCAACGTCTCCATCAGCACGGAGCGGTTGGTACTGCGCCCTCTCGACGAGGACGACGTTCCGGCGCTGGCCGAGATGATGAACGACGAACTGGTCGGCGCCTGGACCGACGTGCCCCAGCCGTTCACCGAGGAGGGTGCCCACACCTGGATCACCGAGTACGCGCCCGCCGAGCGCGCCGCGGGCCGTGGACTCGACCTCGCCGTCACCGAGTTCCTCACCCAGCGGCTGGTGGGTGTCATCCAGCTCGGCAAGACCAACTGGCACATCCGGTCCACCGAACTGTCGTACGTCATCGCCTCCTGGGGGCGCGGCGAGGGGTACGCCTCCGAGGCGGCGCTCGCCACCGCCCAGTGGCTCTTCGGGGACCAGAAGTTCGAGCGGATCGAACTGCGCACGGCGGCCGACAACACCGCCTCCCAGCAGGTCGCCCAGAAGATCGGCTGCATCAGCGAGGGCGTCCTGCGCAACGCCTGCATAGCGCACGTCCGTACCGAGGACGGCACCTGGACCGACGTACGGACCGACTTCATCGTGTGGAGCCTGCTGCCGGAGGACCTCGACGGGGTCAGCGACGAGCTGGCCGACACCGGCGGTTTCACGTCGTTCTCCAACTGGAACTGATGGCGGGGAAGCGCTCCCATCGGGCGGACCCCGGACCGCCGCCCGCAGCGCAACCAGGTACTCTCACGGAGCCCGCCGTGCGGGCTTCTCCCTGACGACCTGCGCAAACCTCCTGGAGACTGACGACGATGGCCGACCGGGTCACGGTGATCGGCTGGGACGGCTCGCCGCTGACCGCCGCGGCGCGCTCCGCCCTCGGGGCCGCCACGCTCGTCGCCGGCGCGGCGCACCACCTCGCGCTCCCCGACGTGCCGAGGACGGCAGAACGCATCCGTCTCGGCAGCGTCGACCTCGCCGCCCGCCGCATCGCCGCCCACCGCGGAACCGCCGTCGTGCTCGCCGACGGCGACCCCGGCTTCTTCGGGGTCGTACGCACCTTGCGGGACCCCGAGTTCGGCCTGGAGGTCGAGGTCGTCCCGGCCGTGTCCTCGGTGGCCGCCGCCTTCGCGCGCGCCGGGATGCCCTGGGATGACGCACAGGTGGTCGTGGCACACCGCCGCACCCTGCGACGCGCGGTGAACGTATGCCGTGCCCACACCAAAGTCGCGGTGCTCACCTCACCGGGCGCCGGGCCCGCCGAACTCGGGCTGCTGCTGGACGGAGTGCACCGCACCTTCGTCATCTGCGAGGAACTCGGCACCGAACGCGAGCAGGTCACCGTCGTCACCTCCGACAAGGCCGCCGACCACGCCTGGCGCGACCCCAATGTCGTCATCGTCATCGGCGGCGCCGTGACCGCGGCCGGCGGCGGCTGGATCGCCGGCCGTGACCCGGGCGCCGGACCGCGCGGCTGGGCACTGCCCGCCCAGGCCTACGGCGGCGTGCTCGGCGAAGGGGAAACGGATCTGCTGCGGGCCGCCCAACTCGCCCGTCTGGGGCCGCGGGTGGGCGACCTGGTGTGGGACATCGGCGCGGGCAGCGGGGCCTTCGCCGTGGAGGCCGCCCGCTGCGGCGCCGCCGTCATCGCCGTCGACCGCGACCCGGACGCCTGCGGCCGCACGGCCGCCGCCGCCCGCCACTTCGGAGTCCAGCTCCAGGTCGTGCACGGAACCGCCCCGCACATCCTGGAGAACCTGCCCGAACCGGACGTCGTGCGCGTCGGGGGCGGGGCAGCCGCGGTGGTCTCGGCCGTCGCCGACCGCCGCCCCCAGTGCATCGTCGCGCACGCCGCCACCCGCGACGAGGCCGAACTCGTCGGCAGGGACCTGTCGGAACACGGCTACGACGTCGAGTGCGCCCTGTTGCAGTCCGTGGAACTCGACACGCGGGCCTGGACGGAGAAGGAACGGAGTGTCGCGTTCCTGCTCAGCGGGCGATTGGCCGAACGCGCCCCGTGATCCGGTTGTCGTACCGGCGCGGTAGGCTGGCCGATCGTTGTACCGCACTTGGGTGATCCGGCACTTCGTCAGTCAATGTCCGGAAAGCTCGGCCCTTTTGGGGCGAGTGTGGTAGGGCAGAACCGGAGGACGCGCAACGTGGCGCAGTCCACAGCGGGCCGTCGCGGATCAAGCTGTCGCGGCGGCGGGACGACCGCGACAATGCCATTCAATGGCTTTGTCGTCTTTGTTGGCGGGTCGTTCGTGCCGCTGGGCACGCACGCTCGTTCTTCACTGCGGGCGGTCGGCGCGACGTTCCGGGCGAGCTGGTCGTAGGAGCACTAACCGATGGGCGAGGGGTACGCATGACCGACACCGGCCAGGTCCCGGGCGAGGGGCTGCCGGAGAACGCAGGCATGGTGGAGCAGCCGGGCGTCCTCGCGCCGGGCGCGTACACCTACCTCGACCCCTCCGAGGCCCCCGCCGACGATGACGACCTGCTTCTGATGCCCGGCCAGCAGGGCGCGTGGGGCACCGAGATGCCGCAGCCCGCCACGGCCCCCGCGTCCTTCGGTCACGAGCCCGATCCGCACGAGACGGCCGGCCGGGACAGCGGCTCGATCGACCTCGGCGCGGTCCGCACGCCGCCTTCGGCACACATGCCGCAGCCGACGCCGCGCCGTCCGCTGCACCTCGGACCGCCCATGCCGGACACCTCGTCCAGTCCGGTCCGTTCGCTCTCCGACCGCGGTCCCGCGGACGCCCCGCTGCGCCCCTCCGGGCCCCCGACGACCGGCCCCGAGTATCTCGACGTACCGCAGCTCGGGGAGAACTCCCCGCAGGGCGCGGTGCCGTGGGGTGCTCCACCGCAGACGCAGACGGTCCCGTCGGTGAGCCCCGGGGGGATGGCCGCAGAAACGGTCGCTCCGGCGCCCGGGCCGGTGTCGGCACCGGCCGTCGCCGAGGCACCGGCCGTCGCCGAGGCGGCGTCCTTGGCCCCGGAGGGCTCCGGGGTTCTCCCCGGGCAGGTGCATCCGGCGGGTTCCGAGGGACTCCAGGACTCCGGAGCGCACCTGGGCTCCGAGCCGTCCCAGGACGCCCAGGGCGCGTGGGCGGCCCAGGCGGTCACGCCGCAGGTTCCCGACGCCGGCCATGTGGTACCGGCGGCCGAGGGTGCGCTCGGCGCGCCCGGGGGTGTGCCGAGCGCCGAGACCGGCCATGCCCCGGAGGGCGCGCCCGCCCCGGCCGCCCCGCAGATCCCCGAAGCGGCCACGCCGGACGGTGCGCCCGCTGCCCTCGCTCCGCACGCTCCGCAGGCCCAGGACGCCGTGCCGGACGCGCAGATGCCGGACGCCGTACCCTTCGTGGCCGTGCCGGACGCCCCGCAGCCGGCGGGCGACGCGACGCACACGGGCATGGGACCGTCCACGGCCGAAGCGGGCGCGCCCCAGCAGTCCGCCGACGCCCACGTGACCGCCTTCCCCGGCGCCACGGTGCGGCCCGCCCAGGAGGCCCCCGAACCCCTCGCGCCCGCCGAGGGCCGACACACTCAGAACCCGGCCGAGGGCGTGGCGCCCCCACCGGACCAGCAGGCGCCCGAGCCGTACCCCGGCGCGCAGGCCGCCGACATCGAGGACACCGCGCTCCAGGTCCCGCACGCCGCCGCCCAGTTCGCGGAGCCGACCGGCGACGAGGAGGCGCAGCCCGGCGTCGCCGAGTCCGTGCAGGCCGTCCCGGTGGGTGTCGCCGCCGCCCAGGCCGGGGCGCCCACGTCCGCCGGGCAGGCGCACGGCGAGCAGCCCACGCGCGCGGAACCGACCGCCACTGCCGGGAACCCCACGGAGTCCGCGGACACCCCGGCCGACCAGTCGCTCGGCGAGTTCCTGCCGGTCGACGGCACCGTGCCGACCGCCCCGCACCTGACGCCCACCCCACCGCACGCCCTCAGCGTGCCGCCCCTGCCCGCCCAGGAGCAGCAGGCCGCCGAGGAAGCCGCTCCGGCCGCCGCCGAGTACGACGAGCCGGTGGCCGGCCGACCGGCCGCGGAGGAACCCGTCGTCATGGTCCCCGCCCCCCGCGAGGGCGAGGCACCCGCCCCGGAGCCGCTTGCCGCGGGCCCGGAGCCCCACGTCGCACAGCAGGCGGACGACCTGGACACCAGGGCCGCCGACCAGGAAGAGAGCACGGCCGCAGTGGCAGACGCAGCAGAGTCCAGCGGCCCGGCGGCGCCCGGATACGACGACGCCGAGCGCGAGGCGGTGCTGCGCGTGATGCGCGAACGCCGCGACATCCGCAACGGCTTCCGCAGCGACCCGATCCCGCACGACGTGCTCCTGCGCGTCTTGGAGGCCGCCCACACGGCGCCCTCCGTGGGCCACTCCCAGCCGTGGGACTTCGTCGTCATCCGCTCGGCCGACACCCGCCGCACGATGCACGAACTGGCCCAGCGCCAGCGTGAGGCCTACGCCAAGTCGCTGCCCAAGGGCCGGGCGAAGCAGTTCAAGGAACTGAAGATCGAGGCCATCCTCGACACCCCGGTGAACATCGTGGTCACCGCCGACCCGACGCGCGGCGGCCGCCACACCCTCGGTCGGCACACCCAGCCGCAGATGGCCCCGTACTCCTCCGCGCTCGCCGTCGAGAACCTGTGGCTCGCGGCCCGCGCCGAGGGCCTCGGCGTCGGCTGGGTCAGCTTCTTCGACGAGCGCGAGATGGTGCGCGCCCTCGGCCTGCCCGAGCACCTGGAGGTCGTGGCCTACCTCTGCGTGGGCTACGTCGACGAGTTCCCGGAGGAGCCCGAGCTGATGCAGGCGGGCTGGTCCAAGCGCCGCCCCCTGTCCTGGGTCGTGCACGAGGAGACGTACGGCCGTCGCGCGCTGCCCGGCGAGGAGCCGCACGATCTGCTCGCCGAGACCGTGGCGGGCATCCGCCCGCTGGACGCCAAGGCCCTCGGCGAGGCCTGGGAGCGGCAGAAGCGCATGACCAAGCCCGCGGGCGCGCTCGGCATGCTGGAGATCATCTCCGCGCAGCTGTCCGGCCTGTCCCGGCAGTGCCCGCCGCCGATCCCGGAGCCCGCGGCCGTCGCGATCTTCGCGGGCGACCACGGTGTGCACGCCCAGGGCGTCACCCCCTGGCCCCAGGAGGTGACGGGCCAGATGGTCGCCAACTTCCTGGGCGGCGGCGCGGTGTGCAACGCCTTCGCCCATCAGGTGGGCGCCGAGGTCTGCGTCGTCGACGTGGGTGTGGCGGCGGATCTGCCCGCCACCCCGGGTCTGCTGCCGCGCAAGGTCCGCGCGGGCACGGCGGACATGACGACCGGGCCCGCGCTCACCCGCGAGGAGGTCAAGCAGGCGATCGAGGTCGGCATCGAGACGGCCCGCGACCTCGTGGCGGCGGGCAACAGAGCGCTGCTCACGGGCGAGATGGGCATCGCGAACACGACCGCCTCGGCCGCCCTGATCTCGGTCTTCACGGACACCGACCCGTCCGAGGTGACGGGCCGCGGGACGGGCATCAACGACGAGACGCTGGTCCGCAAGACGGAGGTCGTCCGCCGCGCCATCGAGCTCCACCAGCCGGACCCGGCCGACCCGATCGGCGTTCTGGCCGCGTTCGGCGGCCTGGAGCACGCGGCGATCGTGGGCCTGCTGCTCGGCGGCGCGTCCCTGCGCACGCCGGTGATCCTGGACGGGGTCAGCGCCGGTGCCGCCGCCCTGGTGGCGCGTGCGATCGCCCCCGAGGTCCTCGCGGCGTGCATCGCCGGCCACCGCAGCGCGGAGCCCGGCCATGTGGCCGCCCTCAACAAGCTGGGCCTGCGTCCCCTGGTCGACCTGGACCTGCGCCTGGGCGAGGGCACGGGCGCCCTGCTGGCGCTGCCGCTGGTGCAGAGCGCGGCGAGGGCCATGCACGAGGTGGCGACGTTCGACTCGGCCGGTGTGACGGAGAAGTAGGGCTGCGCGAAGTGGGCGTGAGGGCCCTGGCCCGCTCGTTCCGCACGGCGGAACGGGTGGGCGCAGCCCCCCCCGCGGTCCAGCACCCGACGGCGGCGCTGGGCCCCGACGGGTTCAGCGCTGACCGGCGCCGCATAAAATTCCCACGTCAGGGCCGCTCCAACGCCGTAGAGGCCCCTTCCGACCCGCCTGGACGAGGAGCCGCACCTCCATGGCCGAACACCCCCCTTACCCCGTAGGGCTCCGCCTCTCCGGCCGCCGCGTGGTGGTCCTCGGCGGCGGCCAGGTCGCCCAGCGCCGGCTCCCCGCGCTGATCGCGGCGGGCGCGGACGTCCTCCTCGTGTCTCCCGAGGCGACCCCCTCGGTCGAGGCCATGGCGGCCTCCGGCGAGATCACCTGGCTGAAGCGCCGGTACGAGCCGGGGGACCTGGAGGACGCCTGGTACGCCCTCATCGCCACCAGCGATGCCGAGGCGAACCGGCGGGCATCGGCGGAGGCCGAGGCGAACCGCGTGTGGTGCGTCCGCTCCGACGACGCCGACGCGGCCACCGCCTGGACCCCCGCGACGGGCCACAGCGAGGGCGTCACGGTCGCCGTCCTCACCACCGCCGCGAAGGGCCGCGACCCCCGTCACACCGCCGCCATCCGCGACGCCGTGGTCGAGGGCCTGCGTGACGGCACGCTCGTCGCCCCGCACCACCGCACCCGCACCCCCGGCGTCGCGCTCGTCGGCGGCGGTCCCGGCGACCCCGACCTCATCACGGTCCGCGGTCGCCGTCTGCTCGCGGAGGCGGACGTCGTCATCGCGGACCGCCTCGGCCCTCGCGATCTGCTCGCCGAACTCCCTCCCCATGTCGAGGTGATCGACGCGGCGAAGATCCCGTACGGCCGCTTCATGGCCCAGGAGGCCATCAACAACGCGCTGATCGAGCATGCCAAGCAGGGCAAGTCCGTCGTCCGGCTCAAGGGCGGCGACCCCTATGTCTTCGGCCGTGGCATGGAGGAGGTCCAGGCGCTCGCCGAGGCGGGCATCCCGTGCACGGTGGTTCCGGGCATCTCCAGCTCGATCTCGGTGCCGGGCGCGGCCGGCATCCCCGTCACCCACCGCGGTGTGGCACATGAGTTCACCGTGGTCAGCGGTCATGTCGCCCCTGACGACGAACGCTCGCTGGTCGACTGGCCGTCACTGGCCAGGCTCACCGGCACCCTCGTGATCCTCATGGGTGTCGACAAGATCGGGAAGATCGCCGAGACGCTCGTCGCCCACGGCAAGTCGCCGGACACCCCCGTCGCCCTCGTCCAGGAGGGCACCACAGCCGCCCAGCGCCGCGTCGACGCCACCCTCGCGACGGTCGCCGAGACCGTGCGGGTCGAGGACGTGAAGCCGCCCGCCGTCATCGTCATCGGCGAGGTCGTGAACGTGGGGCCCAGGCCGGTCGAGTAACCCGGGGTAACCCGTCCCGTTCCAGCCGTTGGCACCGCTCCCAGGACAAGGCAGTATCACCCTGTGGCCGATCTCATCACCGTTGAGGACCCCGACGATCCGCGCCTGCGCGACTACACGGGCCTGACCGACGTGGAGCTGCGCCGCAAGCGCGAACCCGCCGAGGGCCTGTTCATCGCCGAGGGCGAGAAGGTCATCAGACGGGCCAAGGAGGCCGGTTACGAGATGCGGTCCATGCTGCTGTCCGCCAAGTGGGTCGACGTCATGCGGGATGTCATCGACGAACTCCCGGCCCCGGTCTACGCGGTCAGCCCGGAACTCGCCGAGCAGGTCACCGGCTACCACGTGCACCGGGGCGCGCTCGCCTCCATGCAGCGCAGACCGCTGCCGACGGCGGACGAGCTCCTGGCCACCGCCCGCCGGGTCGTGATCATGGAATCCGTGAACGACCACACCAACATCGGCGCGATATTCCGCTCGGCGGCAGCCCTCGGCATGGACGCGGTCCTGCTCTCGCCCGACTGCGCCGACCCGCTCTACCGCCGCAGCGTCAAGGTGTCCATGGGCGCGGTCTTCTCGGTGCCGTACGCCCGCCTCGACACCTGGCCCAAGGGCCTGGAGTCGGTCCGCGAGGCGGGCTTCACGCTCCTCGCGCTCACTCCCGACGAGAAGGCCAAGACCCTCGACGAGACGGCGCCGCACAAGATGGAGCGCGTCGCGCTGATGCTCGGCGCGGAAGGTGACGGCCTGTCCACCCAGGCCCTGGTCGCCGCGGACGAATGGGTACGCATCCCCATGGCCCACGGGGTGGACTCCCTCAACGTCGGCGCGGCGGCCGCCGTCGCCTTCTACGCGGTGGCCACCGGCCGCCCCGAGCTCTAGGAGTCCCATGGACCGGCGGGAGGCGATCGTCGCCGTGCTGCGGCGCGCCGATCGGGTGCTGGTCATCAGGCGTGGTCCCGAGGCCCGTCGCTCGGGCTACTGGGCGCCGCTCAGCGGCAAGCTCGAACCGGGCGAGACCCAGGCGGAGGCGCTGGTCAGGGAGGTACGTGAGGAGGTCGGCCTGACGGTCTCCCCAGGGGCGAAGGTCTGGGAGTCCGAGACGGACGACGGGCTCTTCCGCCTCCACTGGTGGACCGCCGACCCGGGCACGGGCGATGTGGCCCCGGATCCGGGGGAGGTCAGCGAGGCCCGCTGGGTCACGGCGGAGGAGTTCCTCGCGATGGATCCGGTCTTCGACGGCGACCGGGAGTTCTTCGAACGGATCCTGCCACGGCTGTGACGGCCGCCGGTCCCGGTCACACGAGGGCCGGGTGGAGCGACGGTCAGTGCTCCTGGCCCGGTGCGCTCCGGTACGACTCGGCCATCGGTCCGTCGGGCAGGGGAGCGTACGCCTGCTCGCCGGGCGGGGGAGCGTACGCCCGCTCCTGTCGTACGTCCCGGTGGACGCCCCCGTCCTCCAGCCCGCGCGCCGGACCCTGGCAGCCCTGGGCCGCCGCGATGCCCAGCGCCACCAGCAACGTCACCACGACGAACACGAAGAGCCGCTGACGCAGCAACCGCGGGTTGGCGGGGCGCCGACCGGTCCCTGTGGTGCGGGGTGCCGGCCGTCCGGCACCGCTGCGTGGCGCGGGCCGCCCGCCCGATCGGGTCGTGTTGCGCTGCGCGGGCGTCGAGCGTGCCCCGGGCCGGGAGCCGTGGCCGCGGGGCGGGGGAGTGCCCGGTCCCGGGGGACGACGCACGGTGCGCTGCTCGGCGTACTGCTCAGCCAGCCGCCCCGTCGGCCGGTCCGGCTCGCCGCGCGGGGCGGACGGCCGTACGTCCGTGAGCCCCCCTGCCTCCCGAGCCGCGATCTCCTTCAGGCGCAGCGAGAGTTGGAGTGTGCTGGGCCGCTCCTCGGGGTCCTTCGCCAGACAGGCACGGACGAGCGGTGCCAGCGCGTCCGGTACGCCGTGCAGCTGCGGCTCCTCGTGCACCACGCGGTAGAGCATCACCTCGGAACTGCCTTGCCCGAACGGCGAGTCACCGGTGGCCGCGTACGCCAGCGTGGCACCCAGCGAGAACACGTCCGTGGCCGGGGTGACGGCGGCCCCGCGCACCTGCTCGGGGGCGAGGAAGCCGGGCGACCCGACGGCCGTGCCCACGTGCGTGAGCGTCGAGGCGCCCGTCGCCCAGGCGATGCCGAAGTCGATGATCCGCGGCCCCTTCGGGGACAGCAGGATGTTGGACGGCTTCAGATCGCGGTGGACGACCCCCGCCTCGTGCACCGCCACCAGACCCTCGGACAGCGCGGCACCCACGGCGGCCACTTCGGCGGCCGTGAGAGCCCCGTCCTCGGCGACCTTGTCGTGCAGGGAGGGCCCGGGCACGTACTGCGTGGCGAACCACGGACGGTCCGCCTCCAGGTCGGCGGCCACGAGCCGTGCGGTACAGCCGCCGCGAATCCGCCGTGCCGCCGAGACCTCACGCGCGAACCGCGACCGGAACTCCTGATCCTCCGCCAGGTCCGGCCGGATCACCTTCAGCGCGACCCGCTGCCCCCGCTTGTCGGAGCCCAGGTACACGACGCCCATCCCGCCCGCGCCGAGCCGCCGGTGAAGCCTGAACGAGCCGACGACACGCGGGTCCTCACGCCTCAGGCGCATCATCGCCATGTCCATCCCCGCTGCCCGGTCCGTCTGACGAGCCACAGCTTACGTTTCCACGGCCGGGCGCGCGCAGAGGCCGCGCCCTCTCCCCCCGATCGATTGTCAGTGCCGGGTGGGAGACTTGAAAGGTGGTCAGGGGTGGTGCGAACAGGACGGCGATGCGCCGCCCGTGATACCAACCACCGGCTGCGGAAGGGGGATTGAACCCGTGAAGGGTGATCGTGTCGAGATAGTCGTGGACGCCGGGGACACGACGCGCACCTACGAGGTGGTGGCGAGCAGGGCGGGCCGCCGCGTGGAGACGGCGGTGCGCAGGGGAGTCGTGGAAGTGAGCGAAGTCACCCGAAGCGGTTCTGTGGTACGGACCGCTCGCTTCATGGCGAACCGGGTGCTCGCGCTGGTCGAGCAGCCGGTTCCACGGGAGGACGACTCGGAGCAGAAGGGACACACCGGGCGCCCCCTCCGGGAAGACCCCGAGACCTAGGACCTCCTCTCCACCCAGGGGAGTACACCGCAGGTCATCGCTCATCCTCCGGGAGGCCAGGCAATCGATACGCGGGCATGACGACCCAGGGCCGCCCGGCGCCTAGATTTGAGGTCAAGCGGCGGGTGCAGCACTCGTCCCCCGAGGTCAGACACCCGCCGCTGCCAAGGACAACAGCGCTACGGTCAGGAGAGGGACCATGGCCCAGACGGCACCGCGGACACTGATCCGCACGCAGGGACGCAGGGCGTACGGCGCCGCGTTCGGCGGCCGTCCGGGCCGCCGTCACCCACTGGTGGCGACCGCGATGGTCCTCCCCCTGGCGGCCCTGCTCGTCTACGCCTTCGGCGGTTGGGACGCAGTGGTCGCACAAGCGTCGTCCGTGGGCGTGATGCTGGGGCGCTGAGCGGCCCCCCAGGCCCGGAAGAGCGGTCCGGGCGGGGACATCCACCCATGAAACCCCGTGGGGACGGGGGTGCGGCGGACGGCACAAACGCCCGCGCAGCTGGGGAGCTGCGCGGGCGTTGCCCTGTGCGCGTGACCGCCGGCGGTCGTGCCACCGGACCGGCCGGAGCACCGGGGACCCCCCACCGCCAGCCGATGCCGGCCGCGTAGGTTCCCCGGCACGGCAGTACGACCCCGAGGGGACCCGTGAACGCCCTCCTGCCCGTGCTTCACGCCCAGGCGCGCGCCGCAGTGCCGCAGTGCGCCCGACACGACCACGGCCTGCCACTGCCGAGCCTCCGACACGGTCCTCACCGACCGCTCGGACGACGCCACGGTCCTCACCGACCGCTCGGACGACGCCACGGTCGTCCGCCACGCTGGGCCGGCCCCCGTCGACCTCCATGGCCGTCCCATGACCTTCTGGCCGTACGGCACTCCCGTGGACCCCGGCACCTCGAGGCCGCCCCTGGGCCTGAACGACGTGGACGACCTCGGCGTGGGCGACCCGGCCTGGGTCCGGCCTGGGATCTGGCCCGCCCCGGACGTCCCCGCCCGCGCCCGCACCGTGCAGACGGCGGCCCGGGTGATCGCCAAGTCGGTCGCCGCGGAGCACGCCTTGGACGCCGTCGAGCGGGCCGTGGTCGGCGCCTGTGTCCGAATGGGCGCCATTCCGCCCGAGTTGGCGTAAGGATGTGCGCCCCAGGGTGCGACCGGACAGAACCGGAACGAGTCCTTCTCTGGCGAAGCACCACCGACCGGCGAGGAGTTGAGCCGACCATGCGGTGTCCGAAGTGTCATGCGCCGATGCACACGTACAACCGCAACGGCGTTCAGATCGAGCGGTGCAGCGGCTGCCGCGGCACCTTCCTGGTCGTCGGGGAGCTTGAGCCGCTGACCCGCCTGGAGGCCCAGTGGGCGGGGCCCGCCCCGCCGCCCCGGCCGCTCTTCTCCAGCCGAGCCCACGAGGAAGCCCCCGGCCGCGGGGCCGGGGGCTTCGGTGTGTGGACGATACTGGGATTGAACCAGTGACCTCTTCCGTGTCAGGGAAGCGCTCTCCCGCTGAGCTAATCGTCCTCGGGCCATGGCCACTCGGTGCGGAGGGCCAGGGGTGCTACGTGCGCGATACTGGGATTGAACCAGTGACCTCTTCCGTGTCAGGGAAGCGCTCTCCCGCTGAGCTAATCGCGCGGGGATCCTCGGGGATCATACAGACCCTTGCGGGTCAGGGTCCCTGCGGACCAGTGGACGATACTGGGATTGAACCAGTGACCTCTTCCGTGTCAGGGAAGCGCTCTCCCGCTGAGCTAATCGTCCTTGGAGGTGGAGACGGGATTTGAACCCGTGTAGACGGCTTTGCAGGCCGTTGCCTCGCCTCTCGGCCACTCCACCAGGAGTGCGGGGAATCGGGAGGATCCCCTGCTTCCTTCGAGCGGACGACGAGGCTCGAACTCGCGACCTCAACCTTGGCAAGGTTGCGCTCTACCAACTGAGCTACGTCCGCTTGTCGTTTCGGACCGCTTCCACGTCCCGGCGACGAGTTGAACTCTAGCGGATTCCCGGGCCAGTACAAAAACGCGTTTGCGCAGCGTGCTGCGCTGCGCCTGGTCAAGGACATGGTCAGGGCACCGCGGGGACATGCCCAGGCCACGGGCAGGACACCCGCCATAGACTCGACTGCGTGCTCGACCTGCCTCCTCTTGCCCGTTTCGGCGACCGCGTCGCCACCGGTCTCCTCGATGTCACCAGCGACCCCGCGGCCCTCGACTCCACCGGCTTCTGGGCGGTCTGCGCGGACTACGAGGGCCGTCTGACCTGCGCCCGGTTCGGGGACGTACGGGTGGAGCCCGTGCCCGCCCCCGTGCCGGGCCGCTGGCGGGGACCGGCGGTCGGTGACTGGACGTCCTCTCTTGACCGCGCCGCGTACACGGCGGGGGTGCGGCGGATCCGTGAGCACATCGCGACCGGCGAGGTCTACCAGGTCAACCTCTGCCGTGTGCTCTCCGCGCCGGTCGCGCCCGACGCCGACGTGGACGCCCTGACGGCCGTGCTGGCGCGCGGCAACCCGGCGCCGTATGCAGGAACGATCCGCCTGCCGGAGCACGGCGTGGAGACGGCCACCGCCTCCCCCGAGCTGTTCCTGCGCCGTGACGGCCGTACCGTCGAGTCCGGCCCGATCAAGGGCACGGCACGCACCGAGGCGGAGCTCCTGGAGAAGGACTACGCCGAGAACGTGATGATCGTCGACCTGGTCCGCAACGACCTCGGCCGCGTCTGCACCACCGGCAGCGTGACGGTCCCCGACCTGTGCGCGGTCGAGAAGCATCCCGGCCTGGTCCACCTCGTGTCCACGGTCCGCGGCGAGCTGCGCGCGGACGCCGGGTGGCCCGAGCTGCTCGCCGCCGCGTTCCCGGCCGGATCGGTCACCGGCGCCCCCAAGTCGAGTGCGCTGCGGATCATCGACGCGCTGGAGACCGCCCCCCGCGGCCCCTACTGCGGCGGCATCGGCTGGGTCGACGCGGACAGCGGGGCGGGCGAGCTCGCCGTCGGCATCCGCACCTTCTGGATGGACCGGGCCGCCGGGGGCACGGCAGTCCTTCGCTTCGGCGCCGGCGCGGGCATCACCTGGGGCTCCGACCCCGAGGGTGAGTGGGACGAGACCGAGCTGAAGGCCGCCCGGCTGCTCGCGGTAGCGTCGGGGGAGTACCAGGACGCATGATCGAAGGGAGAACGGAAGGAGCCCCGTCATGTGTCATGCCCAGCCGGGGGGACGCCGTCTCCGGCCGGACGCACTCGTCGCACGGCGCTTCCGTCACCATCTTGTGAGGTAAGGACCAGTGAAGCTCTGGCTCGACGGCGGGCTGCAGGACATCGAGTCCGCCCGCGTCTCCGTCTTCGACCACGGACTGACCGTCGGCGACGGCGTCTTCGAGACCGTCAAGGCTGTCGAGGGACGCCCCTTCGCGCTGACGCGCCATCTCGACCGGCTCACCCGGTCGGCACGCGGACTGGGCCTCGTGGACCCCGACCTGGACGAGGTCCGCCGCGCCTGCGCCGCCGTCCTGGAGGCCAACCCGATGCCGCTCGGGCGTCTGCGCATCACCTACACCGGCGGCCATGGCCCGCTCGGTTCCGACCGCGGAGACCTGGGGCCGACGCTCGTTGTCGCCCTCGGTGCGACCGCCCGGCGCCCCGACTCCACCGCCGCGATCACCGTGCCGTGGACCCGCAACGAACGCGGCGCCGTGACCGGGCTGAAGACCACGTCGTACGCGGAGAACGTCGTCGCCCTCGCGCGTGCCTCCCAACAGGGCGCCTCGGAGGCGCTGTTCGCGAACACGGTGGGACAGCTCTGCGAGGGCACGGGATCGAACGTCTTCGTCGTCCTCGACGGCGAGATCCACACTCCGCCCCTCGCCTCCGGCTGTCTCGCGGGCATCACCCGCGCGCTCACCATCGAGTGGGCCGCGGCCAAGGAGACCGACCTGCCGCTGGACGTCCTGGAGCACGCGGACGAGATCTTCCTCACGTCCACGCTGCGGGACATCCAGGCCGTCCACCGGGTGGACGGCCGTGCGCTGCCGGCCGCGCCCGGCCCGGTGACCGCGAAGGCCATGCGCGTCTTCGACGAGCGCTCCGGGGACGACCTCGATCCCTGAAAGCCGGAGCTGGGCGGCTGACCTGGGGCTCGGGGTGGGTAGAACACCCCTGATGACCACGACCCTGCGGCCGGTGGAGCCGCTTCGGCACCATGCGGACGGGACGCGTACCAGGCGGTACCAGGTGTGTGTGAACGGCCGCCCCGTGGGCGCGATACGTCTGTCCACGTGCCCGGCCCACGGGCCCGGCGTGGCCCGTATCGAAGACCTGCGGATCGAGGAACCGGACCGTGGCAGGGGCCGGGGCACCGTGGCCGCGCTCGCCGCCGAGGAGGTCGTCCGCGGCTGGGGCTGCGACCGCGTCGACGCGTCGGTGCCGGGCGACGCCGAGGTGGCCCTGCGGCTCGCGACCGCACTGGGGTACGTCCCGCGCAGCCGGACCATGGTGAAGCACCTGGTGGGCAGCCCGCCGACGCTGCCGGCGGGCAGCGTCGCCCGGCCGATGCTGGAGCCCGAGTACGGTCCCTGGCTGGCGCAGGAGCGGGAGCGCTTCGCGCGCAGCCTGGTCGAGCGGGGCGTGCCCGAGGCCGAGGCGTACGCCGAGGCGGACCGGGGGCACGCCCGGTTCCTGCCGGCCGGCGGGGCGACCGAGAGCACGCTGATCAGCGTGCTGGAGCACGAGGGGGAGCCGGTCGGCATCCTCTGGCTGGGGCTGCGGCCGGAGACCGCGTACGTGCACTACGTCGACGTCCACGCGCGGCAGCGGGGCCGCGGCCACGGCCGCACCCTGATGCTGCTCGCGGAGGAACAGGCGGCCGCGTGCGGCAAGGACCGCATCGCCCTGGCCGTCTTCGCGGGCAACACCGCGGCCGAACGGCTCTACGCCTCACTGGGCTACGAGACGACCGCCCATCACCTCTTCAAGAAGCTGACATGAGGGGCTGACATGAGGGCCGGCTCAAGGAGCTGACCCGAGGACGCGCCCTGGAAGCTGATCCGGGCTCACTCGCTCCCGGTCCCGGCCAGCAGCCGGTCCGCGATCTCCTCGATGCGCTCGCGCAGCCCCTCCTGGCTCTTGCCGCCGTCGAGGCGCTCGCCGCCGATCACATACGTCGGGGTGCCGGTCACACCGATCGCCGTGCCCTCGGCCTGGTCCGCGTCGACGACCAGGATGTGCCGGCCGTCGATCAGCGCCGTGTCGAACTCCTCGGCGTCCAGACCGAGTTCACGGGCCACCTCGACGAGGAACGGCTCTCCCTTGCGGTCCAGCTCCTCGACCCGGCCCAGCACGGCCTCCACGTAGGGCCAGCCCTGCCCCTGCATCAGCGCTTCCTCGGCGGCCTGCGCGGCGGCGAACGCGTGCCGGTGCTTCTCCAGCGGGAAGTGCCGCAGTCGCAGCTCCAGCCGGTCGCCATAGCGGGCGCGCAGCGCCCGCAGGTCGTCCAGGGCGCTACGGCAGTCGGGGCACTGGAGTTCGCACCAGACGTCCAGGACGGGGGCGGCGGTGTCTGCGGGGGAGGAGTCGCTCATGGTCACCAGTCTCCCAGCACCGGCGAGTGCGCCCAAACGGGCCCTGGTGGCTGGAGGTGGAGGCACGGGTGGAGAGATGACCCGGACCTGTCGAGGGCCGGGTGGAGACGGGAGCGCACCCTGAGGAGGAGGCGACCCGGGGCCCGACCCGGAGATGTCCCTGAGGTCCGGTCGGACCGTGGCCTGCCGGGCGAGGGGCGGTGCAGGATGGAAGGGACGAACCGACCCCGACCGATCACCGCTGGAGGACCGGATGATTGCCGAGACCGTCTGTTCCGCCGTCTCCGCGGCCGGCCTCGGCATCGCCGCGGTCACGGCCTACCGTAAGCGCTTCCGGGCGGCGGCCCGGATCGCCGCGTACGCGCTCGTGCCGCTCGGGCTGGTCATGACGGGAGCCGTGGGCTGGCTGGCGCACACGGCGTTCAGTCCCGTGGCATGGGCGGGCTTCGGCGTGCTCGGTGCCGCCTGGCTGCTGTTCGCGGCCGCACGGGCCGTGGAGCGCCGGGGCGGCGGGACCCGCAAGGAGCGCAAGGAGGCGCGGGCCGCGCAGCGCGAGGCGGTGGCTCCCGCGTCCCCGGCGCCCGCTTCCTCGTCCGCGCCGGCGCTGGGCACCGGGGGCCGTGCGGCGGTCGGGCCCGCGGACACCTCCAGGAAGGCCACAGCCAAGGACGACTTCAGCGACATCGAGGCCATCCTCAGGAAGCACGGCATATGACGGTTTGAAACGACACAGCGGCCGGCTACCCGTCGTGATCGTCGATCAAGGGCGCTCACGCGGAGATCACCTTCGTTCGGGACGTCGCGGATATTGGCGAACTCCCCGCCACTACGGGCGTGTTGATCGCATTGCCGCTGTCACCTGCGTCATCATCGCCGCGAGATGCTGGACAGAACCCAGAGCGACGCCGTTGTTCCTCCCGAGGAGCGCCGGGGTTGTCTCTTCGCGCTTTCCCAGCCACCGCTGATGATCTTCCTTGCGGTGATCGGCTGCCTGCTGCTCATGGCATCACTGCACGATCTGCTGCTGCTCTGAGCCGTATGCGGAACCCCTGGCGCCACCCGTCAGGGGCTCCGTCGGGCCGCCGCCGGAGCGCCGGAAGGATCTTCAATCGGTTCGTGTTTCGGTGACGGAGAGTAAGAGGGTTCCGCTTCGGATGGTCACCGTCCGGTGACGGTGAGTGCGATGACTCCGGTTTCCCGGCCGAGCGCCGCACCGCAGAGCGATGCCCGGAGATCTGAGAACGTGTGCGTACCCCGTACTCACGGAGAGAGCACGCAGAGAGGCGGATGTGTCACGGTAGGAAGCGGGGGCCCGCCGAGAGGAGACACGTGCGCGGCGCCCGCGGGAGCGGTCCTCCGCTCAGCCCGCCGCTTCCTTCCGACGGGCCCGGTACGCGGCCACGTGCAGGCGGTTTCCGCACGTACGGCTGTCGCAGTAGCGGCGCGACCGGTTGCGTGAGAGGTCGACGAAGGCCCGCCGGCAGTCGGGTGCCTCGCAGCGGCGCAGCCGCTCCTGCTCCCCGGCCACCACGAAGAACGCCAGCGCCATGCCACAGTCCGCGGCGATGTGATCGGCGAGGGAGGCGCCGGGCGCGAAGTAGTGCACATGCCAGTCGTAGCCGTCGTGGTCCGTCAGGCGCGGCGTCGTCCCAGCCGCCGCGACCAGTTCGTTGATCAGCCCGGCCGCGGTCCGGGCGTCCGTCTCGGCGAAGACGGCCGCGAATCGCCCGCGGATCTTGCGGACCGCCGAGAGGTCGAACTCCGACAGGACGCCGATATCGCTGAGATCGCGCTTGCGGGCGAAGTCGTCGAGGGCGGCGACATCCGGGAGTCCGTCTGTCTCGTCGCCTTCGGGGGTGGTGTTCACCAGATCCACCACGAGGTCGAGCGCGCACCGGGTGTCGTGGGTGATCAGCACGTGTCGCTCCCTGGACTGGGGGTCGGGCCGACGCCCGCCGATGCTCGCCGAGCCTAGCGGCTCACCGCCGCCACGGGGCCGCGGCAGATCAAGCCAGGCACGCCCCGTGACTACCGCAACGCCTCGTGACGCCCACGGGCGAGGCGGGGCCCGTCACGGCCCGGAATCCTACCGTCACGTGCCGTACACGCCCGAGCGCCGCCTCCGCGAGGGCTCGCGGCGACGGCGCCCGGGTGTGCCGTATGCGGTTGTCCTGACCCGAGCCGTCTCCCCGAGTGGACGGCGCCGGGCGGCTTGCGGTCGGGGACTAACTCTCGGCAAGGATGTGGGAGAGCTCCGTGTCGAGATCGAAATGGCGATGCTCCGTGCCTGGCGGCACGGCCGCGTCCGTCCGCTTCAGGAACGACTCCAGGGCCCGCGCCGGGGCCTCGAGCAGGGCCTCGCCCTCCGGGGAACTGAGGGCGATGCACACGACGCCCTGACCGTGACTGCGGGACGGCCAGACGCGGACGTCACCGGTCCCTGTGGGCCGGTGCAGGCCCTCCGCCAGGAGGTCGCGGGCGAACACCCACTCGACGGTCTCCTCGGCTCCGGTGTGGAAGGTGGCGTGCACGGCGTAGGGATCGGCCGTGTCATACCGCAGTCCCGCGGGTACAGGCAGTGAGGACTCGCTCGACACAACGAGGCGCAGGTGCAGCTCGCAGCTGACCGTGGTGTTCATAAGCGCCAGGGCCTTTCGCTCAGTGTGCGCTCGGGGATTCGCACGTCGGCGAAATCGACATGCCACCTACGGTGCCGTTGTAAACCCCTCTGAGTGTTTTGCCTGTCTTTACGTAGCTCATCCGGCCGAGACATCGTTCGCCCCGTACGTCCATTCCGGTGACTGGTTTCTCTCCGGTAGGTTTCGGCGTATGAATACGGGGAGTGACGAACGGGGCGAGATCGCCGCGCGTGAGGGGGACTCGGCGGCCGAGGCGCACTCGGATCCAGGGCGCCGCAATTCGGCAAGGCGCGACGGGCGCTGCATGTCAGCCGGAAGGTCGCCGTTCTCATGGTCGGCCTCGGGGTGGTCGTCGCCGGCGTGTTCATGCTTCCGCTCCCCGGGTGGCCGGCTCACCGAGGAGACCCAGCGAGCGCTCGACCCCGGGGTGCGGCGCCGTGACATCGTCCTGACGACGGCCGGTGCGGCGATCGTCCGCTCTTGTCGGCGTCCACGTCCGGAAGTTCGGCCTCGCGGTGCCCTGGAACGTCAGGGATCAGTGATCCGGTGCGTGGTCGGAGGTACGCCCTGACATGGGGTAATGTTCTCCCTGCGCCCGGGCGATTAGCTCAGCGGGAGAGCGCTTCGTTCACACCGAAGAGGTCACTGGTTCGATCCCAGTATCGCCCACAGAACCGAGGGCGGCGTGTATTCGCGGACGACGCGCGCCACGCCGTCCTCGTTGCGTACCCGGCGGGGGTCGCGTGCGAAGGGCGGATCTCCCGAGCCGCTGGGGGAGCCGAATCATTGACGTGCCCGGAGGGCCTCGTGCCCTGTGTCGGCAAGCGCTTGCTTGAAACGATTCACGAACGCCTGACGCAACGTCGTGGGAGAGTTGAGCGGCGAACGGCCCTGAAGGCGGCCAGCGCCTCGGTGGCCGCGCTGGGGCCGGCCGCGACGACCGGCAGTGGCGGCGACAGTGGCGCGGGGAACGGTACGGTCACCATCCGCTGGGCCTGGTGGGGCGCCGATGAGTGCGCGAAGAGGACCAACCGGTCGATCAAGGTCTTCGAGAAGAAGTATCCGAAGATCAAGGTCAAGGACGGACTTCAAGGATTACGTGGCCTTCTGGGAGAAGTTCCGGACCCGGGCGATGGGCGGAAGTCTCCCGGACGTATTCCAGAACGCCCTGGGATTTCTGCGGAAGTACGACAAGAGAGGTGTTCTTCTCGACCTCAAGTCCCAGGTGGCCGCGGGAATGTGCGGACGGACGACTTCCGCGTGGGCCTCGCCAAGGTGGGACGGGTGGACGGAAAGCGGCTCGGCATTCCCGTCGGGCTGGGACGAGTACTTCAAGGCGCTAAGAGTTCGCCACCCCGTACGGCATCGCCCGCACCTCCGAACTCCTCTTCTGCGTCAACCAGTCGACGCCCACCCCCGAGCAGCTCGCCCCGCAGATCGAGGCGGTCCGGGTCCTGCCCCAGGTCGCCGCCCCGCCCGGGCAGCCGATCAAGGCCAAGGTCTTCGGCCCCGGTCTCCACTCCGAACCCGACCGCTCCACTCCCGCCACACCGGCGAAATCGCTGTCTACCACCAGGGCCCTGCGGGCCTCGCGTCGCCGTAGCCCGGCGTCGGGGATCCGCAACTCCTCGGGTGAGGGCGGCAGATGGGTCATGGTGCAGTGTGGTGCACATCACGTCACTTGCCGTGAGTGCGCGCACTCGGAGCCGTACCGAGGTGCCGCCCCGCGGTGGCCCGCACCGGCAGACTCGCCCCATGGACTGGAACCACTACCGCTTCCGCAGTGTGTGGGCGCTGCCCGTTCCACCCGCCCGCGCGTACGCCGCGCTGGAGCGGGCCGAGGACTATCCTCGCTGGTGGCCGCAGGTTCGCGCGGTGCACCGGGTCGACGACACGCGTGCCGTGATCACGATCCGGTCCCTGCTGCCGTACGACATGACCTTCACCGCACAGGAGACGCGGCGCGATCAATTCGCCGGTGTGCTGGAGGTCGCGATGTCCGGCGACATCGAGGGCTGGGCGCGCTGGACCGTCACCGCGGCCGGTGCCGGCTCCGTCGCCCGCTACGACCAGGTGGTCGACGTGCAGAAGCCGCTGCTCAAGCGGTTCGCCGTGGTGGGGCGGCCCTTCTTCCGCGCCAATCACCGGCTGATGATGCGGGCCGGACGGCGGGGACTCGTGGCGCACCTCGAAGCGGTTTGAAGGGAACCCGCCGGGACCTGTATTGTTCAGTGCGTTCCCGGGCGATTAGCTCAGTGGGAGAGCGCTTCGTTCACACCGAAGAGGTCACTGGTTCGAACCCAGTATCGCCCACCCGGAGAAGACCGGTCCGTCACCGATGGACCGGTCTTCGCGTTGCACCGGGTGCTTCCCCACGCTTCTCGACGCGGTGCGTCATGGTCAGGCCGCCGCCGGAAGCTCCGGGCGCAGGGGCCAGGCCGGGTTCACCGACTCCTCCAAGCCGCTGCGTGCGAACCACGCCTGCAGCCCGCGCGCCTGCGCCGCGTGCCAACCCCTCTGCAGCGTGTGCAGCTCGGCCGGTGTCAGCCGCTCCAGCCGGCCCGCGAAACGGCGCCCCACCGCCCGTACGACCTCCATCGCGGCCAGCGCGTCCGCCCCCGCGTCATGTGCCCCCTCCAGCGCCACCCCGTAGTGCGCGCACAGGTCCGTGAGCGTGCGGCGGCCCTTGCGGTAGCGGTCCAGGTGCTTGTCCAGGACCCGGGGGTCGAGCACGCACAGCGGCGCCGACGCGAACCAGTGGTCGAGCGAGGACGCCCGATGCCGGCGCAACTCCCGGTCCAGGAGCGTCAGATCGAACGGCGCGTTCATCACCACCAGCGGCCGGGCCATCGCGGCCTGTTCGGCCAGTTCCCTGGCTATCTCCTCCATCACCGGCGACGGCCAGCGGCCGTTGCGCTGCAGATGCTCCTGCGTCAGCCCGTGCACCGCCGTCGCCTCGGCGGGCACCGGCACTCCCGGGTTCACCAGCCAGCGGCTCACCCTCGGCCGGGTGCCCGGCGCGTCCTGGACGACGACGGCGGCCGACACGATCCGGTCGGCCTCCACGTCCACGCCCGTGGTCTCCGTGTCGAAGGCGGCCAGGGGCCCCTCGTACCAGCACGTCATGCGTCCCCAACTCCTCGATCACTCTCGGCAGTTGACGTACCGTCTTCTGCCCGATTCGGTGATACCCGGGCTGTTTGCGCCGTACGCCGGAAGGACACAACAGGAGTACGGGTCTTTGCAGTTCAGGGACCCATCACGGGGACTCACGAGGCATGGAAGGCTGTTGGTCATGGCGATAGCGCAGCCCGAGCGGGGCGGGCTGCTGCCCGAGCGGACGGCACCCCAGCGCGGCACACTCGCCACCACCGCCTGCATGGAGACACTGCAGGTGGGCTATCTGCACGCGGTCGCCGCGGCGGCCGGCTGCTCGCTGTCGCAGCCCTTTCCGGACAACGGCATCGACTGGCACGTCAGTCACAGCGCGCCCGGCCACACGGTCGACGACGAGGTCACCATCAAGGTGCAGCTCAAGTGCACCTACCAGATCCCGCCCAACCCGCCGGGCCGCTTCTTCTCCTTCACGCTCGACAACGACCACCTGGCGAAGCTCGCCCGCACCCCGGTCTCGGTGCACAAGATCCTCGTCGTGATGATCGTCCCGCGTTCCCAGGAGCAGTGGCTGCGGGCCGGCCACGACCGCCTCGACCTGCGGCACTGCTGCTACTGGATCAACCTCGCCGGACACCCGATCACGGGCCGGCACCGCACCACCGTGCGCATCCCGACCGCGCGGATCTTCGACGACCGCGCGCTGTGCGAGATCATGACCCGGGTCGGAACAGGAGGCAGACCGTGACACACCGTCCCCTCGACGAGCCGGCCCGCATCGTCCGGCCGCACCCGGTCGAGCCGCTCTGGAACCAGCCGCCCGACCCCGCCCAGGTCGACCCGGCCGTGCTCAGCGCCCTCCTGCACCGCCACGGCTGGCAGCGCCGCGGCGGAGCCCCCGGACGTTACGGTCGGTGGACCCCGCCGGGTCCCGGCGGCAGCGGTACGAGCCTGCTGGTACCGGAGACCCGGGCCTTCCCCGACAGCGAGGACCTGCTCGGCGAGGCCCTACTGGCCCTGTCCCGCAGCGGCTCCCCCTCGGCCCGCGACGTGCTGGTCGGGCTCGCCGTGCCCAGCGACGAGATCCGCTGGTGGCGAGACGTGCCCACGGGACCCGTCGACGCGGCCCCCTGGGCCGTCGAGGACCAACTGCGCACGGCCGCCCGCCAGATGCTGCTGGCGGGTGCGCTCGCCACCCGCGCGCGTGTCGGCTACTACGGCGCCCGGCACCGGCGGCCCGCCGCCGCGGCCCTGGAGAACGTCCTGGTCGGAGCGGCCCCCGGCGGCCGTCGGCTCACCGCCTTCGTGCCCGTCGGCACGGGGCGGCCGCTCGCCGTACGTCTGCACGAGGCGCTGTACGCGGCCCGGGAGGCCATCGACTACCAGCGGGCCACCGGCGGCATGGACGCCTTCGACGCGGCCGTCGAGGCGGGCGTGAGCCATGAGCTGACCGAGGCGCTGGTCGCCCTGGTGCGTGGCTCCGAGGGCGCCCGCATCGCCGTCGAGTGGGCGCCCGGGGCCGGCGTCCCCGAAGGCTGTGCGACGCAGGCCGAGCCGGTCGAGTTCTCCCCGGGCGACCTGCCGGCGCTGCGCGAGGCCGGGGCCCGCTATCTGCGCGCGGAGCCGTCCGTGCCGGTGCGGATCACCGGGACCGTCGTCCGTCTGCGCAGGTCGGGGCCGCGCGGCGAGGGCACCGTACGGCTGCGCGTCATCGCCGGGGCCGAGGTGCCCCACGTACGGATGACGCTGGACGAGGAGGCGTACCGGATCGCCGGCCACGCCCACCTGGTCGGGCTGCCGGTGCGCGTGCACGGACGGCTGGAGAGCCGAGGCGGCTTCCGGCGCCTCGTGGCCGCGTCCGGGGTGACGCCCGTACAGGTCGACGAGGCCGAGCGGGACCGGCTGATGAAGTCGCTCCAGGAGAACCTCGACTTCTTCGAGGAGGCCTGCGGAGGGGAGTGACGGTAACCGTTTCGCGGAGCGTGGCCACGGGTCGGTACGATCCCAGTCATGCGCGCGCTCCAGGTATGGCGCCGCATCCATCAGCAGTCAGGAGAGACCGGTGTCAGACGTCCGTGTGATCATCCAACGCGATTCCGAGCGGGAAGAGCGCACGGTGACGACGGGCACTACGGCCGCCGAGCTCTTCGCCGGCGAGCGCTCGATCATCGCCGCGCGCGTGGCCGGCGAGCTCAAGGACCTCGCGTACCCGGTGAAGGACGGTGAGACCGTCGAGGGCGTCGAGATCTCCTCCGAGGACGGTCTGAACATCCTGCGCCACTCCACCGCGCACGTCATGGCACAGGCCGTGCAGGAGCTCTTCCCCGAGGCCAAGCTGGGCATCGGCCCGCCGGTCAAGGACGGCTTCTACTACGACTTCGACGTCGAGAAGCCGTTCACGCCCGAGGATCTCAAGGCCGTCGAGAAGAAGATGCAGGAGATCCAGAAGCGCGGCCAGCGCTTCTCGCGCCGCGTCGTCACCGACGAGGCCGCCCGCGAGGAGCTGGCCGACGAGCCGTACAAGCTGGAGCTGATCGGCCTCAAGGGCTCGGCGTCCAGCGAGGACGGCGCGGACGTCGAGGTCGGCGCGGGCGAGCTGACGATCTACGACAACCTCGACGCCAAGACCGGCGAGCTGTGCTGGAAGGACCTCTGCCGCGGTCCCCACCTGCCCTCCACCCGGAACATCCCGGCGTTCAAGCTGATGCGCAACGCCGCCGCGTACTGGCGCGGCAGCGAGAAGAACCCGATGCTCCAGCGCATCTACGGCACCGCCTGGCCGTCCAAGGACGAGCTCAAGGCGCACCTCGACTTCCTCGCCGAGGCCGAGAAGCGCGACCACCGCAAGCTGGGCACCGAGCTGGACCTGTTCTCCATTCCGGAGCAGATCGGCTCCGGCCTCGCCGTCTTCCACCCCAAGGGCGGCATCGTCCGCCGGGTGATGGAGGACTACTCGCGGCGCCGCCACGAGGAGGAGGGCTACGAGTTCGTCTACACCCCGCACGCCACCAAGGGGAAGCTCTTCGAGACCTCGGGCCACCTGGACTGGTACGCCGACGGCATGTACCCGCCCATGCAGCTCGACGAGGGCGTGGACTACTACCTCAAGCCCATGAACTGCCCGATGCACAACCTGATCTTCGACGCGCGCGGCCGCTCGTACCGTGAACTGCCGCTGCGCCTCTTCGAGTTCGGGACCGTGTACCGGTACGAGAAGTCGGGCGTCGTGCACGGCCTGACCCGCGCGCGTGGCTTCACCCAGGACGACGCGCACATCTACTGCACGCGCGAGCAGATGGCCGACGAGCTCGACAAGACGCTCACCTTCGTGCTGAACCTCCTGCGCGACTACGGCCTCACGGACTTCTACCTGGAGCTGTCCACCAAGGACCCGGAGAAGTTCGTCGGCTCGGACGAGGCCTGGGAGGAGGCCACCGAGACCCTGCGTCAGGTGGCCGAGAAGCAGGGCCTGCCGCTGGTCCCCGACCCGGGTGGCGCGGCGTTCTACGGCCCGAAGATCTCGGTCCAGGCGAAGGACGCGATCGGCCGGACCTGGCAGATGTCGACGGTCCAGCTGGACTTCAACCTGCCGGAGCGCTTCGACCTCGAGTACACCGGCCCGGACGGCTCCAAGCAGCGGCCGGTCATGATCCACCGCGCCCTCTTCGGCTCGATCGAGCGGTTCTTCGCGGTGCTCCTGGAGCACTATGCGGGCGCGTTCCCGGCGTGGCTGGCCCCGGTGCAGGCGATCGGCATCCCGATCGGCGACGCGCACGTGGAGTACCTGGAGAAGTTCGCGGCGGCGGCCCGGAAGAAGGGCCTGCGCGTCGAGGTGGACTCCTCCTCGGACCGTATGCAGAAGAAGATCCGCAACGCCCAGAAGCAGAAGGTGCCCTTCATGGTCATCGCGGGCGACGAGGACATGTCGGGCGGATCGGTCTCCTTCCGCTACCGGGACGGCTCGCAGGAGAACGGCATCCCGTTCGACGAGGCCCTCGCGAAGATCGCGAAGGTCGTCGAGGAGCGGGAGCAGGTCTGACCGCGACGGAGGGCCCCCGGGGGAGTTCAGCTCCCCGGGGGCCCTTCGCCGTCCTGCCGGAGCGCGAACCGTTGCGTCAGCCACGACGAGAAGTGGCGGCGGCACGACAGCGAGCCGCACAGAGCGGCGCCCTCGTCCACCGCTCCCAGCGGGCCGTACGGCTGTCGTCGTCCATCGGCCGAGCGTGACCCGGGACCGATTTGTCCGAGCCCCGCCGACACGCCGCGAACGGGCGAAGCCATATGCTGCACTGCATGACGAGTGAGCCGGAGCAGCAGATCGGAGTGGGGACGCAGGACGCGTTCCAGCGCCTGTGGACGCCTCATCGGATGGCCTACATCCAGGGCGAGAACAAGCCGACCGGTCCGGGGGCCGAGGACGGCTGCCCGTTCTGCGCGATCCCGGCCAAGTCCGACGAGGACGGTCTGATCGTCAAGCGCGGCCAGCAGGTGTACGCGGTCCTCAACCTGTACCCGTACAACGGCGGCCACCTGATGGTGGTGCCCTACCGTCACGTCGCCGACTACACGGACCTGACGGAGCCGGAAACCGCGGAGCTCGCCGAGTTGACCAAGCAGGCGATGACCGCTCTGCGCACGGCCTCCGGGGCCCACGGCTTCAACATCGGCATGAACCAGGGCACGGTCGCCGGCGCGGGCATCGCCGCCCATCTGCACCAGCACGTCGTCCCGCGCTGGGGCGGCGACACGAACTTCATGCCGGTGATCGGCCACACGAAGGTGCTGCCGCAGCTGCTGGCCGACACGAGGAAGATGCTGGCGGAGGCTTGGCCTACGGCGTGAGTCCAGGGCGGGGCCGGCGAATCTCGGCCGGTCCGGCGATCGAGGACGAGGCCGTTCAGGCCCGAGCGGGGGTCTGAGGGGCGGCAGCCCCCAGGTGCGGTGGCCCCGGCGGCACGGACCCCGCCCACCGCCGGAGGCACTAGGCGTCGTAGGCGTCCGCCTTCCGCGGCGACACGTCCTGCACCTGAGTGCTGAGGAACGACGACCGCGTGCCGAACTTCTCCACGTCCACGCCGTTGTCCCTGAGCGTCTTGATCGCCGCCGCATGCACCACCCGCAGCACGGGAGTGGCGGCACGCAGGGCGTCGTCGGCCATGAAGCGGTGGCGCCAGGGCTGGTCGGCCCACGCGTGACGCAGACCGAACGGCTCCGGAAGCGTCAGGCTGCCGCCCAGCCAGTTCAGCAGCGGTGGGTACCAGGTGAGCGGGGCGCGCGCGGCGAGCCGTACCACCTCGTCGGTCTCGACCAGGGGGAGCTTCACCTTGCGGGTCTCCCAGAACTTGAGCGCCTTCTGCACCTCCTTCTCCTTGGCCGCAGGCTTCTCGTTGAACAGGGGATTGACCGGGCCGAGGGCGTGCCCGGTGACCTCGATGCGCAGGGTGTCGTGCAGCACCGTCACGGTGATGAGCATGGTGATCACCAGGTGGCCGTCCCAGAGCGTCCACTGCACGCCCAGGTAGTGCCGGTCGCCGCTGCCGAACTGCTGCTTGTTGCAGATGTCCTGTATGGCGTGCGTCTTGACGGTGTACGTGTCCACGTCCGTGCCGCTCGGCCGGGACACCTCCTTCGCGTTCTCCCCGATCGGCGTGACGATCCAGTGGGCGATGGACGGCTTGGGGAAGCCGCCGGTGTTGACGGGAGTGCGTTCGAGCATCGCCAGCCCGCCCTGGATCGCGGTGATGACGTCCCAGCTGCGGAAGGGGTGGAAGTCCTTGCCCGGTTCGGCGGAGACCAGGTCCTCGGCGAGCTGCCAGCTGCCCCACCGCGTGCCCATGCCGAGGATGCCCTTGGGCCCGGCGTAGAAGACCGAGTTGGACCGCTGCTCGGCCGTGAGCCGGGCGAGCTCCTTGCGCACCTGCTCGGCCGCGTCGCCGGGGTTCCCCGGCACCGCCTCGGGGATCTTGGCGCCCAGGCCTCCGCCCGCCAGCAGGCTCTCCCAGCGCTCCCGCAGGTCCCGCGCAGTGCGCTCGCAGATCTGCTTGGCCCAGAACCAGCCGACCACGGGCATGACGACCGCCGCGCGCGCGTACCACGCCCAGAAACCCGTGAAGGGCATCTTGATCAGGAAGAGCACGGCGAGCACACCCACCGCGACCAGCAGGGTCGTCCCCAGGGCACCGGCCCGTCGGTCCTCACGCCTGCTGACGGTGGTGCGGATGGAGAACACCAACAGCGACACCAGGAAGCCGGGCAGGAAGAGCACTCCGCAGAGCACCGTGACCGCAGTGAGCCAGTTGTCGCGCTCCCGGCGGATGCGGTGCGCCGCCAGGCAGTGCTCCACGACGACCTGGGGCTCGATGCCGAAGGACTGGATGAGCGGCTTGCGGCCGGCGCCCAGCATGCGGTCGATCACCGCGCGGGAGTAGGCCTCACCGAACCTGGGGCGCAGGATCTTCGCCCACGGGCGCGGAAGCGTCACCGTCGACTGATGCCACTCGTTGTCGGCGTCGAGGATCTTGGTCACCTCGTCGTCCCGGTACGCCGCCGACGCCAGGGCGTAGGTCGCCGCCGTCTGACCCGCCGAGCCCGACAGGGGCACCTGAGCCCCGGGGCTGAAATCGAATCCGTCCGTCACTGCCGCCCCCATTGCCGCCGCACCTGCACCTGCGGCCTTCCCGACTTCCTTGCCGCGCACACCTGTTGATCAGGTCATCAGCGTATCGGCAGGCACGGACATTCGTCGGCGGACGGCCAAGAAGCCGCCCACCGACGGAGGAAGGAACCCCCCGGCCCAACTACGAGGCCTCGCGCTCCTGTTCGCGGATCTTCGCGGCCAGCTGCGGGGGCATCGGCTCGTGCCGCGCGTAGGAGCGGCTGAAGCGCGCCGTGCCGTGCGAGAGCGAGCGGAGGTCGACCGCGTACCGGCCGATCTCGATCTCCGGCACCTCGGCCCGTACCAGGGTGCGGCCACCGGTCGTCTGCTCGGTGCCCAGTACCCGGCCGCGCCGCCCGGACAGGTCGCTCATCACAGCGCCGACGTAGTCGTCGGCGACGAGCACGGTCACCTCGGCGACCGGTTCCAGGAGGTGGATCGTGGCGTCGGCCGCCGCCTCGCGCAGGGCGAGCGCGCCCGCCGTCTGGAAGGCCGCGTCGGAGGAGTCCACGGAGTGCGCCTTGCCGTCGAGGAGCGTGATGCGGACGTCGACGAGGGGGTAACCGGCGGCCACGCCCCTGGCGGCCTGGGCGCGGACACCCTTCTCCACGGACGGGATGAACTGCCGGGGGACCGCCCCGCCGACCACCTTGTCCACGAACTCGATGCCGGAACCGCCCGGCAGCGGTTCCACCTCGATCTCGCAGATCGCGTACTGGCCGTGGCCGCCGGACTGCTTCACATGACGGCCGCGCCCGGCCGACCTGCCGGCGAACGTCTCCCGCAGGGAGACCTTGTGCGGGACCACGTCGACCTGGACGCCGTACCGGCTGCGCAGCCGCTCCAGGGCGACGTCCGAGTGGGCCTCGCCCAGGCACCACAGCACCACCTGGTGGGTGTCCTGATTCTGTTCGAGCCGCATGGTCGGATCCTCGGCGACCAGCCGCGCCAGCCCCTGGCTGAGCTTGTCCTCGTCCGCCTTGCTGTGCGCCTGGATGGCGCGCGGCAGCAGCGGGTCGGGCATCGCCCAGGGCTCCATCAGCAGCGGGTCGTCCGTGGCCGACAGCGTGTCGCCGGTCTCGGCCCGGTTCAGCTTCGCCACGCACGCCAGGTCGCCGGCGATGCAGTGCGACAGGGGCCGCTGCTGTTTGCCGAACGGGGCGGACAGGGCGCCGATCCGCTCGTCGACGTCGTGGTCCTCATGGCCGCGGTCGGCCAGCCCGTGCCCGGACACGTGGACCGTCTCGTCGGGGCGCAGGGTGCCCGAGAACACACGGACCAGCGAGACGCGGCCCACGTACGGGTCGGACGACGTCTTGACGACCTCCGCCGCGAGGGGCCCGTCCGGGTCGCAGAGCTTCAGATCGCGCGGCCTGCCGTCCGGTGTGGTGACCGTGGGAGCCTCCCGCTCCAAGGGGGTCGGGAAGCCGCCCGTGACCAGTTCCAGCAGCTCGATGGTGCCGAGGCCCTGCCGGGCGCCGTCGGCGGCGGGCGCGGCGGCCAGGACGGGGAAGAAGCTGCCGCGCGCGACGGCCCGCTCCAGGTCCTGCACCAGCGTGTCGAAGTCGACCTCCTCGCCGCCCAGATAGCGGTCCATGAGGGTCTCGTCCTCGCTCTCCGCAATGATCCCCTCGATGAGCCGGTTGCGGGCCTCCTCCATGAGCGCCAGCTGGTCGGGCCCCGGCTCGGCCTCCTTGCGCTCGCCGGACGAGTAGTCGAACAGCTTCTGCGACAGCAGCCCGGTCAGACCGGTCACGGGTGCGTGCCCGTCCGGCCCCTGCGGGCCGCGCAGCGGCAGGTACAGCGGCAGTACGGCATCGGGGTCGTCCGCCCCGAACGCCTCCGCGCAGACCCGGGTCATCTCCTCGAAGTCGGCCCGGGCCGACTCCAGGTGCGTGACCACGATGGCGCGCGGCATGCCGACGGCCGCGCACTCGTCCCACACCATGCGGGTCGAACCGTCCACCCCGTCCGAGGCCGAGACGACGAAGAGGGCCGCGTCCGCGGCGCGCAGACCGGCCCTGAGCTCCCCGACGAAGTCGGCGTATCCAGGAGTGTCCAGCAGATTGATCTTGACCCCGTCCCATTCGACGGGGACCAGGGAGAGCTGCACCGAGCGCTGCTGGCGGTGCTCGATCTCGTCGTAGTCGGAGACAGTGCCGCCGTCCTCCACACGGCCCGCCCGGTTCACCGCTCCCGCGGTCAGCGCGAGAGCCTCCACCAGAGTCGTCTTGCCCGATCCGCTGTGGCCGACCAGCACCACATTCCGTACGGACGCGGGGTGGTCGGCCGCCGTTGCCCTGCCGGCGGCCCCGGGGTGTGCATTCGCCTTGTCGCCCATGGCCTTGCCTCCCGTGCACGGTGAGGTCACTGTGGGCGCGGACGTGCCGATCCTCCCCCAGACTTCGTCTGGGAGGTGCCCCCGGCGATGGCGGCTCCGACGACGCCCGCGGTGTCTTCGAGCTTTGCACTCCCGTCACGGTGCGTCCATACGGAGGACGCGATCCCGCCGCCCGGCCGTGCTCCGGGCGATGCGATCGCGCCGTCGCCCCGATGCCGTCGGGGCGGACACGGGGTGCGGGTGCCCGGCCGTCGCGCATACGCGCGCGTGGCTACGATGGGCCAGCCGGTGGCCAGCAGGGCCGCGCGGCGCACCGACCGTCGGGAAGGCCATGCTGAACAAGTACGCGCGTGCATTCTTCACGCGTGTCCTCACACCGTTCGCCGCGTTTCTGATCCGGCGGGGCGTCAGCCCCGACGCGGTCACGCTCCTCGGTACCGCCGGAGTGGTCGCGGGCGCGTTGGTCTTCTACCCCCGGGGCGAGTTCTTCTGGGGCACGGTCGTCATCACCCTGTTCGTGTTCTCGGACCTCGTCGACGGCAACATGGCCCGCCAGCTCGGCCGCTCCAGTCGCTGGGGAGCCTTCCTGGACTCCACGCTCGACCGGGTCGCCGACGGCGCGATCTTCGGCGGCTTCGCCCTCTGGTACGCGGGCAAGGGCCACGACGACGTCCTGTGCGCGGTCTCGATCTTCTGCCTGGCCAGCGGCCAGGTCGTCTCCTACACCAAGGCCCGGGGAGAGTCGATCGGCCTGCCCGTCGCGGTCAACGGGCTCGTGGAGCGCGCCGAACGTCTGGTGATCTCGCTGGTCGCGGCCGGTCTCGCGGGCATGCACAAGTTCGGTGTGCCCGGCATCCAGGTGCTGCTGCCGATCGCGCTGTGGATCGTCGCCGCCGGCAGCCTGGTCACGCTGATCCAGCGTGTCGTCACGGTGCGGCGCGAGGCGGCCGAGGCGGACGCCGCCGCGGCGGAGGCGGGGAAGAACGAGAATGCGTCGCACGGGAGCGAGGCGGCCAAGTGAACGGCGAGCGGGAGAGCGGGGCGGCGGCGTGAGCAACCTCCGGGAGCGCCTGACGGACGGGCTCTACGGCCTCGGCTGGAGCACGGTCAAGAAGCTGCCCGAACCCGTGGCCACCCGGCTCGGCCGGAGCATCGCCGACCTCGCCTGGAAGCAGCGCGGCAAGGGCGTACGACGGCTGGAGAGCAACTACGCGCGTGTGGTGGCCGACGCGAGTCCCGAGCGGCTGGCCGAGCTCTCCCGGGCGGGCATGCGCTCCTATCTGCGCTACTGGATGGAGTCCTTCCGGCTCCCGGCCTGGAGCGCGGAGCGCGTCAGGAACGGCTTCGACCCCAAGGACCTGCACCACCTCACCGACGGACTGGCCGCAGGCAACGGCGTCGTCCTCGCGCTGCCGCACCTGGCCAACTGGGACCTCGCGGGAGCGTGGGTCACCACCAGACTGGAGACGCCGTTCACGACGGTCGCCGAGCGGCTCAAGCCCGAGACGCTCTACGACCGGTTCGTCTCCTACCGCGAGGGCCTCGGCATGGAGGTGCTGCCGCACAGCGGCGGCTCCGCGTTCGGCACGCTGGCCCGGCGGCTGCGCGACGGGGGACTGGTCTGCCTGGTCGCCGACCGCGACCTGTCCGCCTCCGGCGTCGAGGTCGACTTCTTCGGCGCGACCGCCCGGATGCCCGCGGGACCGGCGCTGCTCGCCCAGCAGACCGGCGCGCTGCTGCTGCCGGTGACGCTCTGGTACGACGACTCGCCCGTCATGCAGGGGCGCGTGCATCCCCCGATCGAGGTACCTAAGACAGGTACCCGGGCCGAGAAGACGTCTGTGATGACACAGGCGCTGGCCGACGCCTTCGCCACGGGGATCGCCGAGCATCCGGAGGACTGGCACATGCTGCAGCGCTTGTGGCTCGCCGACCTGGATCCCGGCAAGGACCCCCGGAAGGGGACGCCATGAGGATCGGCATCGTCTGCCCGTACTCCTGGGACGTGCCGGGCGGCGTCCAGTTCCACATCCGCGACCTGGCCGAGTACTTCATCCGGCGGGGGCACCACGTGTCCGTCCTCGCCCCCGCCGACGACGACACGCCTCTGCCGCCCTACGTCGTCTCCGCGGGCCGCGCGGTCCCGGTGCCGTACAACGGTTCGGTCGCCCGCCTGAACTTCGGCTTCCTGAGTGCGGCGCGGGTGCGGCGGTGGCTGCACGACGGCGAGTTCGACGTGATCCACATCCATGAGCCGACCTCGCCGTCGCTGGGCCTGTTGGCCTGCTGGGCGGCACAGGGCCCGATCGTGGCCACCTTCCACACCTCCAACCCGCGCTCCCGGGCGATGGTCGCCGCGTACGCGATCCTCCAGGCGGCGCTGGAGAAGATCAGCGCGCGTATCGCGGTGAGCGAGTACGCGCGCCGCACCCTCGTCGAGCACCTGGGCGGCGACGCGGTGGTGATCCCGAACGGCGTGGACGTCGACTTCTTCGCGAAGGCCAAGCCCCATCCGCAGTGGCAGGGTGACACCATCGGCTTCATCGGGCGCATCGACGAGCCCCGCAAGGGGCTGCCGGTCCTGATGAGGGCGCTGCCGAAGATCCTGGCCGCGCGCCCGGGGACCCGGCTGCTGGTCGCCGGCCGGGGCGACGAGGAGGAGGCGGTGGAGACGCTTCCCGCCGAGCTGCGCTCGCGCGTGGAGTTCCTCGGGATGATCAGCGACGCGGACAAGGCGCGCCTCCTGCGCAGCGTCGATCTGTACGTGGCGCCCAACACCGGTGGTGAGAGCTTCGGGATCATCCTGGTCGAGGCGATGTCGGCCGGGGCCCCCGTGCTCGCCTCCGACCTGGACGCCTTCGCCCAGGTCCTGGACCGGGGAGCGGCCGGCGAGCTGTTCGCCAACGAGGACGCCGACGCGCTCGCCCAGGCGGCGGTGCGGCTGCTGGGGGACCCGAAGCGGCGCGCGGAACTGCGCGCACGGGGAAGCGCCCATGTGCGGCGCTTCGACTGGTCGACCGTCGGGGCGGACATCATGTCGGTCTACGAGACGGTGACGGACGGCGCGGCCGCGGTGGCCGCCGACGAACGAACGGGGCTGCGCGCCCGCCTCGGCCTGACCCGGGACTGATCCCGGCCCACCACCGCCCGCGAGTGTGGGAGCCGCAGGGAGCCCGAGGGAGCCGGAGCCCGGACCGGTAGCCTTGCCGCCCGTGACCGCAACCCTCATCTGGATCCTCGTCGCACTAGTGGCGATCGGCCTCTACCTGAGCTGGACCGCGGGGCGCCTGGATCGGCTGCACTCCCGTATCGACGCGGCGCGCGCCGCACTCGACGCGCAGCTGCTGCGGCGGGCCTCGGTCGCCCAGGAGCTGGCTACCTCCGGGGTGCTCGACCCTGCCGCGTCGATCGTCCTGTACGAGGCCGCGCACGCGGCCCGGCAGGCGGAGGAGGAGCAGCGTGAGGTGGCCGAGAGCGAGTTGAGCCAGGCGCTGCGGGCCGTCTTCGGCGAGGCGCAGCAGGTTGAGGCGGTCCGGGAGGCACCCGGCGGGGAGGCCGCGGCCCGGGAGCTGACCGAGGCGGTGCGAAGGGTGCCGATGGCCCGGCGGTTCCACAACGACGCGGTGCGGGCGGCGCGGGCGCTGCGGCGTCACCGCAAGGTGCGTTGGTTCCGGCTGGCCGGCCACGCGCCGTTCCCGATGGCCTTCGAAATGGACGACGAACCCCCGGTGGCGCTCACGGACCGGTCGGGGGCGTGAGCGCAGGCGCCCTGCCGGGGCGGTGACGGCGGGCGGGACTCCCGCACGCCCGGGACGTACCCACGACAGGCCGCAGAACGATCCACCGTCTCCCTATTGGCCCTTGCTGTGGCCTGCTGCTCTCCCGTTTCCTCGGTCCAGCAGCAAACCCTCTTCCCCAGAGTGAGGTCCAACCCGTGTCCAGCACGCTCTCCACCCCCCAGACCCCCGAGACCGGCACCGCCCGCGTCAAGCGCGGCATGGCCGAGCAGCTCAAGGGCGGCGTGATCATGGACGTCGTCACGCCGGAGCAGGCGAAGATCGCCGAGGACGCGGGCGCCGTCGCCGTCATGGCTCTGGAGCGGGTCCCGGCCGACATCCGCAAGGACGGCGGGGTGGCCCGCATGTCCGACCCGGACATGATCGAGGGCATCATCGACGCCGTCTCCATCCCGGTGATGGCCAAGTCGCGCATCGGCCACTTCGTCGAGGCGCAGGTCCTGCAGTCCCTCGGCGTCGACTACATCGACGAGTCCGAGGTCCTGACCCCGGCCGACGAGGTCAACCACTCCGACAAGTGGGCCTTCACCACGCCGTTCGTCTGTGGCGCCACCAACCTGGGCGAGGCCCTGCGCCGCATCGCCGAGGGCGCCGCCATGATCCGTTCCAAGGGCGAGGCCGGTACCGGCAACGTCGTCGAGGCCGTCCGTCACCTGCGCCAGATCAAGGGCGACATCGCCCGTCTGCGCGGCCTGGACAACCACGAGCTGTATGCCGCCGCCAAGGAGCTGCGCGCCCCGTACGAGCTGGTCAGGGAGGTCGCCGAGCTCGGCAAGCTCCCGGTCGTGCTGTTCTCCGCCGGTGGCGTCGCCACGCCCGCCGACGCCGCCCTGATGCGCCAGCTCGGCGCCGAGGGCGTCTTCGTCGGTTCCGGCATCTTCAAGTCCGGCGACCCGGCCAAGCGCGCCGCCGCCATCGTGAAGGCCACCACCTTCTACGACGACCCCAAGATCATCGCGGACGCGTCCCGCAACCTCGGCGAGGCCATGGTCGGCATCAACTGCGACACCCTGCCCGAGGCCCAGCGCTACGCCAACCGCGGCTGGTAAGCCACCCCGAGGACTGCACGTACACATGACTGACGCACCCGTCATAGGCGTCCTGGCCCTCCAGGGCGACGTACGGGAGCACCTCATCGCCCTGGCCGCGGCCGACGCCGTGGCCAGGCCGGTGCGGCGCCCCGAAGAGCTCGCCGAGGTCGACGGCCTCGTCATCCCCGGCGGCGAGTCCACCACCATCTCCAAGCTGGCCGTCCTCTTCGGAGTGATGGAACCCCTCCGCGCGCGCGTGCGCGGCGGCATGCCCGTCTACGGAACCTGCGCGGGCATGATCATGCTCGCCGACAAGATCCTCGACCCGCGCTCGGGCCAGGAGACCGTCGGCGGCATCGACATGATCGTGCGCCGCAACGCCTTCGGGCGCCAGAACGAGTCCTTCGAGGCGACGGTCGACGTCAGGGGGGTGGAGGGCGATCCTGTAGAGGGCGTCTTCATCCGCGCCCCCTGGGTCGAGTCCGTCGGGGCCGGGGCCGAGGTGCTCGCCGAGTACGACGGTCACATCGTCGCCGTACGCCAGGGCAACGCGCTGGCCACGTCGTTCCACCCGGAACTGACCGGCGACCACCGCGTGCACGCCCTGTTCGTGGACATGGTGCGCGCCGACCGGACACCGTAGTCCTTGTAGGATCTCTGGCGTTCGTTGCAGAGATGGGTTACGCGAAGGAGACAGGCAGATGTCCGGCCACTCTAAATGGGCCACGACGAAGCACAAGAAGGCCGTGATCGACGCCAAGCGCGGCAAGCTCTTCGCGAAGCTGATCAAGAACGTCGAGGTCGCGGCGCGCATGGGCGGCGCCGACGTGGAGGGCAACCCGACGCTGTACGACGCCGTGCAGAAGGCGAAGAAGCAGTCGGTGCCGAACAAGAACATCGACTCGGCGATCAAGCGCGGGGCCGGCCTTGAGGCCGGTGGCGCCGACTACGAGACGATCATGTACGAGGGCTACGGTCCGAACGGCGTCGCTGTGCTCATCGAGTGCCTCACCGACAACCGCAACCGCGCCGCCTCCGACGTCCGCGTCGCCATGACCCGCAACGGCGGCTCCATGGCCGACCCCGGCTCCGTCTCGTACATGTTCAGCCGCAAGGGCGTCGTGATCGTCCCCAAGGGCGAGCTGACCGAGGACGACGTCCTGGGTGCCGTGCTCGACGCGGGCGCCGAGGAGGTCAACGACCTCGGTGAGTCCTTCGAGGTGATCAGCGAGGCCACCGACCTGGTAGCGGTGCGCACCGCCCTCCAGGGGGCCGGCATCGACTACGACTCCGCCGAGGCCAACTTCGTGCCGTCCGTCCAGGTCGAGCTGGACGAGGAGGGCGCCAAGAAGATCTTCAAGCTGATCGACGCGCTGGAGGACAGCGATGACGTACAGAACGTCTTCGCCAACTTCGACGTCAGCGACGAGGTCATGGAGAAGGTCGACGCGTAACCCCACGTGGACTCGACGGGCCGACGGGACACACCCCGTCGGCCCGTCGCTCTGTCAGTGGCACCCGATAGCCTGCACAAACAGGCGATCGAAGGGAGGGGGACGCGCGTGCGTGTACTGGGGGTGGACCCGGGGCTGACGCGGTGCGGTGTCGGTGTGGTCGAGGGCGTGCCCGGAAGGCCCCTGACCATGCTCGGCGTCGGCGTCGTCCGTACGCCCGTGGACGCCGACCTCGGCCACCGCCTCGTCGCCGTCGAGCAGGGCGTGGAGCAGTGGCTGGACGAGCACCGGCCCGAGTGCGTCGCCGTGGAGCGGGTCTTCAGCCAGCACAACGTACGCACGGTCATGGGCACCGCCCAGGCCAGCGCCGTCGCCATGCTGTGCGCCGCCCGCCGCGGGATCCCCGTCGCCCTGCACACCCCCAGCGAGGTCAAGGCCGCCGTCACCGGTACCGGCCGCGCCGACAAGGCGCAGGTCGGCGCCATGGTCACCCGGCTGCTCCGGCTCGACGCCCCGCCCAGACCCGCCGACGCGGCGGACGCCCTCGCCCTCGCGATCTGCCACATCTGGCGCGCGCCCGCCCAGAACCGACTCCAGCAGGCCGTCGCCCTGCACACATCGAAAGGCCGTACCGCATGATCGCCTTCGTCAGCGGCCCGGTCGCCGCCCTCGCCCCGGACGCCGCCGTGGTCGAGGTGGGCGGTATCGGCATCGCCGTCCAGTGCGCGCCGAACACCCTCTCCGCGCTGCGGATCGGACGGCCCGCCAAGCTCGCCACCTCTCTGGTGGTCCGCGAGGACTCGCTGACGCTGTACGGGTTCGCGGACGACGACGAGCGCCAGGTGTTCGAGCTGCTGCAGACCGCGAGCGGCGTCGGCCCCCGGCTGGCCCAGTCGATGCTGGCCGTGCACACCCCGGACGCCCTGCGCCGTGCCGTGGCGACCGGTGACGAGAAGGCGCTCATGGCCGTCCCCGGCATCGGCAAGAAGGGCGCCCAGCGGCTGCTCCTGGAGCTGAAGGACCGCCTGGGCGAGCCGGCCGGCGCTCCCGTCGTCGGCGCACCGGTCACCTCCGGCTGGCGCGACCAGCTGCACGCCGCCCTGATCGGCCTCGGGTACGCCACCCGCGAGGCGGACGAGGCCGTCGCCGCCGTCGCACCGCAGGCCACGGCCGCCGGGGGCACGCCGCAGGTGGGCGCACTGCTCAAGGCGGCCCTGCAGACCCTGAACAGAGCGCGCTGACCGAGGGGCGCCGAGCCGGGCCGCGGGTCACGGCCCGCCGGCCTCACCCCGCCCCCGTACGACCCCAACCGACCGCGACCCCGAGGCACACGCAATGAACTGGGACGACACGACCGGCACCCCCGCCCCCGAGCGGCTCGTCGGCTCGTCCGCCGACCGTGAGGACCAGGCCGTCGAGGCCGCCCTGCGCCCCAAGGACCTGGACGAGTTCATCGGCCAGGAGAAGGTCCGCGAGCAGCTCGACCTGGTCCTGCGCGCGGCCCGCGCCCGGGGCGCCACCGCCGACCATGTGCTCCTGTCCGGCGCCCCCGGTCTCGGCAAGACGACGCTGTCGATGATCATCGCTGCCGAGATGGGCGCCCCCATCCGCATCACCAGCGGCCCCGCCATCCAGCACGCGGGCGACCTCGCAGCGATCCTCTCCTCCCTCCAGGAGGGCGAGGTCCTCTTCCTCGACGAGATCCACCGCATGTCCCGGCCCGCCGAGGAGATGCTGTACATGGCGATGGAGGACTTCCGCGTCGACGTGATCGTCGGCAAAGGCCCCGGCGCCACCGCCATCCCCCTCGAGCTGCCGCCGTTCACCCTGGTGGGCGCCACCACCCGGGCGGGCCTGCTGCCGCCCCCGCTGCGCGACCGCTTCGGCTTCACCGGCCACATGGAGTTCTACGAGCCCGCCGAGCTGGAGCGCGTGATCCACCGCTCGGCGCACCTCCTCGACGTCGAGATCGACTCCGCCGGCGCCGCCGAGATCGCCGGCCGCTCCCGGGGCACGCCCCGGATCGCCAACCGTCTGCTGCGCCGCGTCCGGGACTATGCGCAGGTCAAGGCCGACGGAGTGATCACGCGCGAGATCGCCGCGGTCGCGCTCGGTGTCTACGAGGTCGACGCCCGCGGCCTCGACCGCCTGGACCGAGCGGTGCTGGAGGCCCTGCTCAAGCTGTTCGGCGGCGGTCCCGTCGGCCTGTCCACGCTCGCCGTCGCGGTGGGGGAGGAGCGTGAGACCGTGGAGGAGGTCGCCGAGCCCTTCCTGGTCAGGGAGGGGCTGCTGGCCCGTACACCGCGCGGCCGTGTGGCGACCCCGGCGGCCTGGGCGCACCTCGGCCTGACCGCGCCACGCGGGGCGACCGGCGGAAACGGACAACAGGACCTGTTCGGGGCGTGACGGCGCGGGACTCGCATCAGCAGGAACCCGGGTGCCATGCTGAGCGTTGTTCCATGTGTGCGGACTCGCTTAGACTCCGCCGATGCCGCCCTTGTGGGCGGTGCCGACCACCCCCATCCACCAGGCCGCCGATCGAGCGGTCGTGCGAAGGAAACTCCGTCCCGTGAATATCGTGACCCTCCTCCCGTTCATCGTGCTCATCGCGGCGATGTTCCTGATGACGCGCTCGGCCAAGAAGAAGCAGCAGAAGGCCGCGCAGATGCGCAACGAGATGCAGCCCGGCAGCGGCGTGCGCACGATCGGGGGTATGTACGCGACGGTCAAGGAGGTCCACGAGGACACGGTCCTCCTGGACGCGGGCCCGGGCGTGGACCTGCTCTTCGCGAAGAACGCGATCGGCGCCGTCCTCTCCGACGACGAGTACAACCGCATCGTCCACGGCATCGAGCACGAGCTGAAGGGCGAGGGCGCCGTCGTGCCGGACGACGCCTCCTCTCTCACGGAGACCGATCTCACGGAGACCGATCTCACGAAGACCGATCTCTCGAAGACCGACGAGCGCGCCGCCGACGCCCACTCCGACGCCCCTTCCGACGCCTCCGACGACAAGGCCGTCGACCTCGGCAAGAAGGACACGGCCGAAGCGGCCGGCGAGGTGACCGACGTGAAGGCCGGCGAAGCAGAGCCGACGAAGACCGACGGCGAGTCCGAAGCGAAGTAGTCACGCCCCGGGAGCACGGCGCGGATCGCGACCGCCCGCGCCACATGCCTCCCGGGACGTGTGTCTCTCGCACGGAGTCCCGACACCATGCCATGGCCGCCCGCGCGCACATCCGGTGCCGGGCGGCCCGAGAGGGAGTACGAGAAGGTGGCAGCACCGAAGAAGGGCCGGAGCGCCAGCGCCCAGAGCAGGCCGGGGCGCGCACTGGCCCTCATCCTGATCGCCATCGTGGCGCTCACCGGGGGAATGTTCGCCTCGGGACACACCACTCCGCGTCTCGGTATCGACCTCGCCGGCGGTACGAGCATCACGCTGGAGGCGGTCAACGAGCCCGGCCAGCCCAACGCGATCAACAAGACCAACATGGACACCGCGGTCGAGATCATGAACCGCCGGGTCAACGGTCTGGGCGTGTCCGAGGCGGAGGTCCAGACCCAGGGCGATCGCAACATCATCGTCAACATCCCCCGGGGCTCCAACTCGAAGGAAGCCCGGGACCAGGTCGGCACCACCGCCAAGCTCTACTTCCGTCCGGTCCTGATGCGCCAGGCCTCGGGCGCCGCGTCCTCGGCCAGCCCGAGCGCCGGCTCCAGCGCGGGCAGCAGCGCCTCGCCGAGCCCGTCCAACTCGTCCGGCGCGCAGAAGGCGACGTCCGGCTCCGCCAGCCCGAAGGCCTCCGCCAGCCCCACGGCCTCGGCGACCTCGCAGGGCCGCGCAGTCACCGACGCGCTGAAGGCCGGTGCCACGCCGTCCGCGAGCGGCTCCGCGTCCGCCAAGGCGTCCCCCAAGGCCTCCACCAGCGCCTCGCCGTCCGCGAGCGGCTCCGGCAGTGCGGGCGGTGGGGTCCAGGCCCAGTACGCCGCCCTCGACTGCGCCAACCCCGAGCAGCGCGCCACGGCGGGCAAGGGCGCCAAGACCGGTGAGACCACCGTCGCCTGTGGCAAGGACGGCACGGTGTGGACCAAGTTCCTGCTCGGCCCGGTCGCGGTCGACGGCACGGAGGTCTCGAAGGCCCAGGCCGTCTACGACACCCAGGGCGCCTCGGGCTGGCAGGTCCAGATGAACTTCAACTCCACCGGCTCCAAGAAGTTCGCCGACGTCACCGGCAAGCTCTCCCAGATGACCTCACCGCAGAACGAGTTCGCGATCGTCCTCGACGACCAGGTCGTCTCCCACCCGTACGTCCGGACGGCGATCACCGGCGGCAGCGCGGAGATCTCCGGCAGCTTCACCCAGCAGGAGGCCCAGGGCCTCTCCAACATGCTGTCGTACGGTGCGCTGCCCCTCTCCTTCAAGGAGCAGAGCGTCACCACGGTGACCGCCGCGCTCGGCGGTGAGCAGCTGCACGCCGGTCTGATCGCCGGTGCCATCGGCCTGGCCCTGGTCGTGATCTACCTGGTCGTCTACTACCGCGGCCTGTCGATCATCGCCGTGGCGTCCCTCCTGGTCTCCGCGGTCCTCACCTACGTGATCATGTCGCTGCTCGGCCCGACGATCCACTTCGCGCTGAACCTGCCCGCCGTGTGCGGTGCCATCGTCGCGATCGGCATCACGGCGGACTCGTTCATCGTGTACTTCGAACGCGTCCGGGACGAGATCCGGGAGGGCCGCTCCCTGCGCCCCGCCGTGGAGCGGGCCTGGCCGCGCGCCCGGCGCACCATCCTGGTCTCCGACTTCGTGTCCTTCCTCGCCGCCGCCGTGCTCTTCATCGTCACCGTCGGCAAGGTGCAGGGCTTCGCGTTCACGCTCGGTCTGACCACCCTGCTCGACGTGGTGGTGGTGTTCCTCTTCACCAAGCCGCTGCTGACGCTCCTGGCCCGCCGGAAGTTCTACGCGAGCGGCCACCGCTGGTCCGGCCTCGATCCGAAGCGACTGGGTGCCAAGCCTCCGCTGCGGCGCACCCGCCGTCCCTCCGCCCCCGTCGAGACGAAGGAGGCGTGAGATGTCGAAGCTCGGCAACCTCGGCGCCCGACTGCACCGCGGCGAGGTCGGTTACGACTTCGTCGGCAACCGCAAGATCTGGTACGGCATCTCCATCCTGATCACCATCACGGCCATCCTCGGCCTGGCGGTGCGGGGCCTGAACATGGGCATCGAGTTCCAGGGCGGGGCGGTCCTCACCACTCCGAGGACGAACGTCTCGGTGGCCCAGGCCGAGTCCTACGCCCAGGAGGCCTCCGGTCACACGGCCGTGGTCCAGAAGCTCGGCTCGGGCGGCCTGCGGATCCAGATCGCCGGGATCGACACCGGCAAGTCCGACCAGATCAAGGACGCGCTGGCCAAGGACCTGAACGTCGGCCCCGAGAAGATCAACGCCGACCTGGTCGGCCCCAGCTGGGGCCAGCAGATCGCCAACAAGGCCTGGGAAGGCCTGGCGATCTTCATGGTGCTGGTCGTGATCTACCTGGCGATCGCCTTCGAATGGCGCATGGCCATCGCCGCGCTCGTCGCCCTGGTCCACGACATCACCATCACGACCGGCATCTACGCCCTCGTCGGCTTCGAGGTCACGCCCGGCACCGTGATCGGTCTGCTGACGATCCTCGGTTACTCGCTCTACGACACGGTCGTCGTCTTCGACAGCCTCAAGGAGCAGACGAAGGACCTCACCAAGCAGAGCCGCTGGACCTACAGCGACGTCGCCAACCGCTCGATCAACAGCACCCTGGTCCGCTCCATCAACACCACGGTGGTCGCGCTGCTGCCGGTGGGGGGCCTGCTGTTCATCGGTGGCGGCGTCCTCGGCGCCGGCATGCTCAACGACATCTCGCTGTCGCTGTTCGTCGGCCTCGCGGCCGGTGCCTACTCCTCGATCTTCATCGCCACACCGCTCGTCGCCGACCTCAAGGAGCGCGAGCCGCAGATGAAGGCCCTCAGGAAGCGCGTCCTGGCCAAGCGTGCGCAGGCCGCCACCGAGGACGGCCTCGTCGCGGCGCGGACCGACGACGGATCGGGCGAGGACGAGCCGCAGGACGCCGCGGCCGCGGTCGTCGGTCAGCGCAGCCAGCCCGCGTCCCGCAACCGCGGCCGCGGCCGACCCTCGGGGAAGCGTCGATGACGGACATAAGGGAACTCCTGCTCAGCCGCATCCGCGATGTGCCCGACTACCCGGAGCCGGGCGTGATGTTCAAGGACATCACCCCGCTGCTCGCGGACCCGGCGGCGTTCACCGCACTCACCGGCACGCTGGCGGAGCTGACCGTGCGGCACGGTGCGACGAAGATCGTCGGCCTGGAGGCCCGGGGCTTCATCCTCGGCGCCCCGGTCGCCGTCCGCGCGGGCGTGGGCTTCATCCCCGTGCGCAAGGCGGGCAAGCTCCCCGGAGCCACCCTCAGGCAGGCGTACGACCTGGAGTACGGTTCCGCCGAGATCGAGGTGCACGCCGAGGACCTGTCCCCGGCCGACCGGGTGATGGTGATCGACGACGTCCTCGCCACCGGTGGCACCGCCGAGGCGTCGCTCCAGCTCATCCGCCGGGCGGGCGCCGAGGTCGCCGGTGTGTCCGTGCTCATGGAGCTGGGCTTCCTGGGCGGGCGCGACCGGCTGGAGCCGACCCTGGACGGTGCGCCGCTGGAGGCGCTGCTTCAGGTCTGAGACCCGCGCGGTACACCCCCGCGCAAGGCCGGTGACGGCCGCAGGACACCGTGAGGCGGGCCCGGAGGAATCCTGTGCCCGCCCCGTGCGTTTCTCCCGTAGAAGGCCGTCTCAGCGGCCTGCAGGCGAGCCCGGAGCCCCGGATCGCTACCATGGGGTTTCCGGAGCCTGACCGGGGGACCCGGATCGCGCACGAGGAGCCCTCTTGGCAGACGAGGCCCAGCACCTGACCGCCGCCAAGCCCGACCCGACGTCGAAGGCGGCGGCCAAGCCCGCGCGGAACGCGAAGGAAGCCCCGCACGAGCCGGTCGAGCATGCCCAGTCGGCGCCCGTCGACCAGGCGGCCGAACAGCCGCGCCCCAAGCCGGTCGCTCCCGAGCGCGCCCCGGGCGTCCGCCCCGCTCCTGCCCCGCCCGCCCGCTCCGGCTCCTCCAACCGCGTCCGCGCCCGCCTGGCCCGGCTGGGCGTGCAGCGCGCCAACCCGTACAACCCGGTCCTCGAACCCCTGCTGCGGATAGTGCGCAGCAACGACCCGAAGATCGACGCGTCGACGCTCCGCCAGATCGAGCGCGCCTACCAGGTCGCCGAGCGCTGGCACCGCGGCCAGAAGCGCAAGAGCGGCGACCCGTACATCACCCACCCGCTCGCCGTCACCACCATCCTCGCCGAGCTCGGCATGGACCCGGCGACCCTCATGGCGGGGCTCCTGCACGACACCGTCGAGGACACCGAGTACGGCCTGGACCAGCTGCGCCGCGACTTCGGCGACACCGTCGCGCTCCTCGTCGACGGCGTCACCAAGCTGGACAAGGTCAAGTTCGGCGAGGCCGCGCAGGCCGAGACCGTCCGCAAGATGGTCGTCGCCATGGCCAAGGACCCCCGCGTCCTGGTCATCAAGCTCGCCGACCGCCTGCACAACATGCGCACCATGCGCTACCTCAAGCGCGAGAAGCAGGAGAAGAAGGCGCGCGAGACGCTGGAGATCTACGCGCCGCTCGCCCACCGGCTGGGCATGAACACCATCAAGTGGGAGCTGGAGGACCTCGCCTTCGCGATCCTCTACCCCAAGATGTACGACGAGATCGTCCGCCTGGTGGCCGAGCGCGCCCCCAAGCGCGACGAGTACCTCGCGATAGTGACCGACGAGGTGCAGGGTGACCTGCGCGCGGCCCGTATCAAGGCGACCGTCACCGGCCGGCCCAAGCACTACTACAGCGTCTACCAGAAGATGATCGTCCGCGGCCGGGACTTCGCGGAGATCTACGACCTGGTCGGCATCCGGGTCCTGGTCGACACGGTCCGCGACTGCTACGCGGCCCTGGGCACGGTCCACGCCCGCTGGAACCCGGTTCCGGGGCGGTTCAAGGACTACATCGCGATGCCCAAGTTCAACATGTACCAGTCGCTGCACACGACGGTGATCGGCCCCAACGGCAAGCCCGTCGAACTCCAGATCCGCACGTTCGACATGCACCGCCGCGCCGAGTACGGCATCGCCGCGCACTGGAAGTACAAGCAGGAGGCCGTCGCGGGCGCCTCCAAGATCCGTACGGACGCGCCTCGTTCGAACGCCAAGGACAAGGACGCCGTCAACGACATGGCGTGGCTGCGCCAGTTGCTCGACTGGCAGAAGGAGACCGAGGACCCGAGCGAGTTCCTGGAGTCTCTGCGCTTCGACCTGTCCCGCAACGAGGTCTTCGTCTTCACCCCGAAGGGCGATGTCATAGCGCTCCCGGCCGGTGCCACCCCGGTCGACTTCGCCTACGCGGTGCACACGGAGGTCGGCCACCGGACGATAGGGGCCAGGGTCAACGGCCGTCTGGTCCCACTGGAATCCACCCTGGACAACGGCGACCTGGTGGAGGTCTTCACCTCCAAGGCGACCGGCGCGGGCCCGTCCCGCGACTGGCTCGGCTTCGTGAAGTCGCCGCGTGCCCGCAACAAGATCCGCGCCTGGTTCTCCAAGGAGCGGCGCGACGAGGCCATCGAGCAGGGCAAGGACGCCATCGCCCGGGCGATGCGCAAGCAGAACCTGCCCATCCAGCGCATCCTGACCGGCGACTCGCTCGTGACCCTCGCCCACGAGATGCGCTACCCGGACATCTCCTCGCTGTACGCGGCGATCGGCGAGGGCCATGTCGCCGCGCAGAACGTCGTGCAGAAGCTGGTGCAGGCGCTCGGCGGCGAGGAGGCGGCCACCGAGGAGATCGAAGCCGTTCCGCCGTCGCGGGGCCGCGGCCGCAAGCGGCGCCGCAGGGAGGATCCCGGCGTCGTCGTCAAGGGCGTCGACGACGTCTGGGTCAAACTGGCCCGCTGCTGTACGCCCGTCCCCGGCGACCCCATCATCGGCTTCGTGACACGCGGTAGCGGCGTATCGGTTCACCGCAACGACTGCGTGAACGTGGAGTCACTGTCGCGCGAGCCCGAGCGCATCCTCGACGTGGAGTGGGCCCCGACGCAGTCCTCGGTCTTCCTGGTCGCGATCCAGGTGGAGGCGCTGGACCGCTCGCGTCTGCTCTCGGATGTCACCCGGGTCCTGTCCGACCAGCACGTCAACATCCTCTCGGCGGCGGTCCAGACGTCCCGCGACCGCGTGGCCACCTCCCGCTTCACCTTCGAGATGGGCGACCCGAAACACCTGGGCCACGTCCTGAAGGCGGTACGCGGCGTGGAGGGCGTGTACGACGTGTACCGCGTGACGTCGGCCCGCAGGCCGTCGTAGCCGCCGACGGCACACGGGCAAGGGCTCCCGTACGCACCGTACGGGAGCCCCTTGCGTACACGGCGAGACGGCTGTTCAGCCGCCGAACTCCTGCAGGCCCTTCAGCGCCTGGTCCAGGAGCGCCTGGCGGCCCTCCAGTTCCTTCTCCAGCTTGTCGGCCTTGGCGTTGTTGCCCTGGGCCCGAGCCTGCTCGATCTGGCCCGTCAGCTTGTCCACGGCCGCCTGCAGCTGGCCGGTGAGGCCCTCGGCGCGCGCCCGTGCCTCCGGGTTCGTCCGCCGCCACTCGGTCTCCTCGGCCTCCTGGATGGCCCGGTCGACCGCGTGCATCCGCCCCTCGATCCTCGGGCGCGCGTCGCGCGGCACATGACCGATGGCCTCCCAGCGCTCGTTGATCGAGCGGAAGGCGGAACGCGCTGCCCTCAGGTCCATGATCGGCAGCAGCTTCTCCGCCTCCGCGGCCAGCTCCTCCTTGAGCTTGAGGTTCTCGGCCTGCTCGGCGTCCCGCTCCGCGAAGACCGAGCCACGGGCGGCGAAGAACACGTCCTGCGCGCCGCGGAAGCGGTTCCACAGGTCGTCCTCGTGCTCGCGCTGGGCGCGGCCCGCCGACTTCCACTCGGCCATCAGCTCGCGGTAGCGCGCGGCCGTCGGACCCCAGTCCGTCGAAGCCGACAGCGCCTCGGCCTCGGCGACCAGCTTCTCCTTGGTCTTGCGGGCCTCTTCGCGCTGCGCGTCGAGCTGGGCGAAGTGCGCCTTGCGGCGCTTGGAGAACGCGGACCGGGCGTGCGAGAAGCGGTGCCACAGCTCGTCGTCCGACTTCCGGTCGAGCCGCGGCAGACCCTTCCAGGTGTCCACCAGCGCCCGCAGCCGCTCGCCGGCCGCCCGCCACTGGTCGGACTGCGCCAGCTCCTCCGCCTCGGTGACCAGCGCCTCCTTGGCGTGACGGGCCTCGTCGGACTGCCTGGCGCGCTGCGCCTTGCGCTCCTCGCGGCGCGACTCGACGGTCTCCACGAGCTTGTCCAGGCGCGCCCGCAGCGCGTCGAGGTCGCCGACCGCGTGGTGCGCCTCCACCTGCTCCCGCAGGTGGTCGATGGCAGTCTGGGCGTCCTTCGCCGACAGGTCGGTGGTCTGCACCCGCTTCTCGAGGAGTCCGATCTCGACAACCAGGCCCTCGTACTTGCGCTCGAAGTAGGTCAGCGCCTCCTCAGGGGAGCCGGCCTGCCAGGAACCGACGACCTTCTCGCCATCGGCCGTTCGCACGTACACGGTCCCCGTCTCGTCGACGCGGCCCCACGGGTCGCTGCTCACAGCGCCTCCTCCACATGATGCCTGCGAGGAGCCTCAGCACCCCCGGCATCGTCCACAGTTTCGTCACGGCCAACATAGGCGACCGGCGGGGCGGCTGTCCGCATCCCGCGCGACCGAAATTTCGCAGTTGGGCGGTCAGGATTTCGTCACTGTCGCCTTGTTGATCACGACGGTCGCGTTCGGTGCTCCGTCGCCCGCCCCCGTGCTCTCGCCGGCGGCCGCGATCTTCTTCAGAACCGCCAGACCCGCCGCGTCGACAGTCCCGAACGGTGTGTAGCTGGGCGGCAACTGACTGTTCTGGTACACCAGGAAGAACTGGCTGCCGCCGGTGTGCTTCTGCCCGGTGTTCGCCATGGCGATGGTGCCCGCCGGATACACGTTCCCCTTCAGGCTCGCGTCCTTGAGGTTCTCGTCCGGAATGGTGTAGCCGGGGCCGCCGGTGCCGGTGCCCTTCGGGTCGCCGCACTGCAGCACGTAGATGCCGTTGGTGGTGAGCCGGTGGCACTTGGTGTGGTCGAAGAAGCCCTGGCCCGCGAGGAAGTTGAACGAGTTCACGGTGTGCGGGGCGGCGTCCGTCTTCAGTGCGATGCCGATGTCACCGCACGTCGTCGCCAGCTTCATCGTGTACTTCGCGGACGTGTCGATGGTCATCGCCGGCTCGTTCTTCCAGCTCAGCGACTTGACCTTGCCCTCGGCGGGCTTCTGGCAGGGGTCCGGAGCCTTGCTCGGCGCCGAGGCGCTCGGGGACACCTCCGCGCCCGCGTTGGCCTTCTTGTCGTTCTTGAAGACTCCAGCCGCGAACGACACCACGCTGCCCACCAGAACCACACCGAGGACCGACGCGATCACGGAATTGCGCACACGCGCCTTGCGCCGCGCCTCCGTGCGCCGCTGCTGCTGCCTCAAGAACTTCTCCCGGGCGAGCTGTCGCCGCCGCTGTTCCTGGGTGACCACGGGGTTGTCTCCTCATGCGTCTCGTACGCCAACCGGTACGCGTGCGGCTGGTGTGCCGACCGCATGCGCGTGCCCCGTACCGTATATGGGTTCGCTGAGGAATCGGCAGCGCCGGTAGGCTCTGACCTACAGCCAGTGACCCCCGTACGACACAACGAAGGACGATCGTGCTGATTGCCGGGTTCCCCGCCGGGGCCTGGGGGACCAACTGTTACCTGGTCGCCCCCGCCACGGGTGAGGAGTGCGTGATCATCGACCCGGGCCACCAGGCCGTCCAGGGAGTCGAGGACGCCCTCGAGAAGCATCGGCTCAAGCCCGTCGCCGTCGTCCTCACCCATGGCCACATCGACCATGTGGCCTCGGTCGTCCCGGTGTGCGGCGCGCACGGCGTGCCGGCCTGGATCCACCCCGAGGACCGGTACATGATGAGCGACCCCGAGAAGGCGCTCGGGCGTTCCATCGGGATGCCGCTGATGGGTGAGTTGACCGTGGGCGAGCCGGACGACGTCAAGGAGCTCACCGACGGTACGAGGCTGGAGCTGGCCGGTCTGGAGCTGTCCGTCGCCCACGCGCCCGGCCATACCAAGGGGTCGGTGACCTTCCGGTTGCCCGAGACCGCGGACATCCCGTCGGTCTTCTTCTCGGGCGACCTGCTGTTCGCCGGCTCCGTCGGACGCACCGACCTGCCCGGCGGTGACATGGCCGAGATGCTCGACTCGCTGGCCCGTGTGTGCCTGCCGCTCGACGACTCGACCGTGGTGCTGTCCGGCCACGGCCCCCAGACGACCATCGGCCAGGAGCGCGCCACCAACCCCTATCTGCGGCAGGTGGCAGCCGGCCTGGGAGCGAACGTCGACAACGCTCCCCGACGAGGAATGTGACGAGAGACCTTCCGTGAGCACCTTCAAGGCCCCCAAGGGCACGTACGACCTGATCCCGCCCGAGTCCGCCAAGTACCTCGCGGTGCGCGAGGCGATCGCGGGCCCGCTGCGCAACTCCGGCTACGGCTACATCGAGACGCCCGGCTTCGAGAACGTCGAGCTGTTCGCGCGCGGCGTGGGCGAGTCCACCGACATCGTGACCAAGGAGATGTACGCCTTCGAGACCAAGGGCGGCGACAAGCTCGCCCTGCGTCCCGAGGGCACGGCCTCGGTGCTGCGCGCCGCCCTGGAGGCCAATCTGCACAAGGCGGGCAACCTGCCGGTCAAGCTCTGGTACTCGGGCTCGTACTACCGCTACGAGCGCCCGCAGAAGGGCCGCTACCGGCACTTCTCGCAGGTCGGCGCCGAGGCGATCGGCGCGGAGGACCCCGCGCTCGACGCCGAGCTGATCATCCTGGCGGACCAGGCGTACCGCTCTCTGGGCCTGAGGAACTTCCGCATCCTGCTCAACAGCCTGGGTGACAAGGAGTGCCGCCCGGTCTACCGGGCCGCCCTGCAGGACTTCCTGCGCGGCCTGGACCTGGACGAGGACACCCGCCGCCGCGTCGACATCAACCCGCTGCGGGTGCTGGACGACAAGCGGGAGTCGGTCCAGAAGCAGCTGACGGGCGCCCCGCTGCTGCGCGACTACCTGTGCGACGCGTGCAAGGCGTACCACGAGGAGGTCCGCGAGCTGATCACGGCGGCGGGCGTGGCCTTCGAGGACGACCCGAAGCTGGTGCGCGGCCTGGACTACTACACGCGTACCACGTTCGAGTTCGTGCACGACGGTCTGGGCTCCCAGTCCGCGGTGGGCGGCGGCGGCCGCTACGACGGTCTGTCCGAGATGATCGGCGGACCCGCGCTGCCGTCCGTGGGCTGGGCGCTGGGCGTCGACCGCACGGTGCTGGCGCTGGAGGCGGAGGGTGTCGAGCTCGAACTCCCCGCGTCCACGAGCGTGTTCGCGGTCCCGCTGGGCGAGGAGGCCCGGCGGATCCTCTTCGCCAAGGTCACCGAGCTGCGCAAGGTGGGCATCGCGGCGGACTTCTCGTACGGCGGCAAGGGCCTCAAGGGCGCGATGAAGAGCGCGAACCGCAGCGGCGCGCGCTACACGATCGTCGCCGGCGAACGCGACCTCGCCGAGGGGATCGTCCAGCTCAAGGACATGGAGTCCGGGGAGCAGACGGCGATCGGGGTGAACGAGATCGTGGCGGAGCTTGAGTCACGGCTCGGCTGATCCGCCCCTGAAGGGCCCTGGGCGCACCGCGCTCGGGGCCCTTCGTCATGGCTCCCGCCTGTCAACCCCGCGGGCGCCGATTCGTCCTGCCGGACGATGCCGACTTTCGCCCGCCACGCGCGTGTGCCGCGCGTCGCGGGCGCCCCCAAGGTCTCCACGGCGTGGTCCTGCCCGCCCCACCGGGCCCGAGCAGGCCGCACGAGCCTCGGCCAGAACCGAACGTTGCGCGACGACCGTACGTACTTCCTTATGTCCATCGAACGGTGCACGGACGCGGGCGTGCGGCACAATGACCAGTGCCCGCAGATGCACCCCTCCAAGTATCGGAATCGGCGTGATGACCAAGACGACAGTGAAGGACGTCTCCACCGAGTCCACCGAGCCGGAACGCACCGACGCGCCCCGGACGGTGGGCGGCAGCCGCGCGTTCGCCCTGCTGCTGGTGATCACCGGGGCCGCTGGTCTGCTGGCCGCGTGGGTCATCACGCTCGACAAGTTCAAGATCCTTGAGGGCAAGGTGAGCGGCAAGACGTTCACCCCGAGCTGCAGCATCAACCCGATCGTGTCCTGCGGCAGCGTGATGGAGAGCAAGCAGGCCGCCGCCTTCGGCTTCCCCAACCCGATGCTCGGCCTCGTCTGCTACGGCATCGTCATCTGCGTCGGCATGAGCCTGCTCGCCCGCGCCCCCTTCCCGCGCTGGTACTGGCTGACCTTCAACTTCGGCACGCTCTTCGGCGTGGCCTTCTGCACCTGGCTGCAGTTCCAGTCGCTGTACCGGATCAACGCGCTGTGCCTGTGGTGCTCGCTGGCCTGGGTCGCCACGATCACCATGTTCTGGTACGTGACCTCGTTCAACGTCCGCAACGACTTCCTGCCCGCCCCGCGCCCGGTCAAGAACTTCCTCGGCGAGTTCACCTGGGTGCTGCCGGTCACCCACGTCGGCATCATCGCCATGCTGATCCTGACCCGGTGGGGCGGCCAGCTCTGGGCCTGAGCCGGGACCGGGCGGCGTTGTCAGCGGGGTGACATAGGGTTTCAGCGTGGAGCCCGACCTGTTCACCGCCGCCGCAGAAGAACGCCAGGAGAAGGACCCGGCCGGCAGCCCCCTGGCCGTCCGTATGCGCCCGCGCACCCTTGACGAGGTGGTGGGCCAGCAGCACCTGCTCAAGCCCGGATCCCCCCTGCGCAGACTGGTCGGCGAGGGCAACGGCGGCCCCGCCGGACCCTCCTCGGTGATCCTCTGGGGCCCGCCCGGCACCGGCAAGACCACACTGGCGTACGTCGTCTCGAAGGCCACCAACAAGCGCTTCGTGGAGCTGTCGGCGATCACCGCGGGTGTGAAGGAGGTCCGCGCGGTCATCGACGGCGCCCGGCGCGCCACCGGCGGCTTCGGCAAGGAGACCGTCCTGTTCCTCGACGAGATCCACCGCTTCAGCAAGGCCCAGCAGGACTCCCTGCTCCCGGCCGTCGAGAACCGCTGGGTGACCCTGATAGCGGCCACCACGGAGAACCCGTACTTCTCGGTGATCTCCCCGCTGCTGTCCCGCTCCCTGCTGCTCACCCTCGAACCGCTCACGGACGACGACGTGCGCGGTCTGCTGCGCCGGGCCCTGGCCGCCGAGCGCGGCCTGGCGGGTGCCGTCACGCTCCCCGAGGACACCGAGGCCCATCTGCTGCGGATCGCCGGCGGCGACGCCCGCCGCGCCTTGACCGCCCTCGAGGCCGCGGCCGGGGCCGCGCTCGACAAGGGGGAGCCGGAGATCGGCCTGACGACCCTGGAGGAGACCGTCGACCGCGCCGCGGTGAAGTACGACCGCGACGGCGACCAGCACTACGACGTGGCGAGCGCCCTGATCAAGTCGATCCGCGGCTCCGACGTCGACGCCGCGCTGCACTATCTGGCCCGGATGATCGAGGCCGGGGAGGACCCCCGCTTCATCGCCCGCCGTCTGATGATCTCCGCGAGCGAGGACATCGGGCTCGCCGATCCCCACGCGCTGCCGACAGCCGTCGCCGCCGCCCAGGCAGTCGCCATGATCGGCTTCCCGGAGGCCGCGCTCACCCTCAGTCACGCAACCATCGCCCTGGCCCTGGCCCCCAAGTCCAACGCGGCGACCACGGCGATCGGCGCGGCCATGGAGGACGTCCGCAAGGGACTGGCCGGGCCCGTGCCCCCGCATCTGCGCGACGGCCACTACAAGGGCGCGGCCAAGCTCGGCCACGCGCAGGGGTATGTGTATCCGCACGACCTGCCGGAGGGCATCGCCGCCCAGCAGTACGCCCCGGACGCGCTCAAGGACCGGGAGTACTACACCCCGACCCGGCACGGCGCGGAGGCGCGGTACGCGGACGCCGTCGAGTGGACCCGCAAGCACCTCGGTCGGAAGCAGTCGTGACCGCGCGGTAGACTTACCCGAAGCGCTGCGTCCCGTGTCCGGCACCTCAGCAGAGGGGTCGGCGCCACCAGAGCGGGACATCCAGCCGGATCCCCATCGCCGTACGGCACGGGGATCCAGGAGCGTCGCGCACCGTCGAACGGTGTCGCGGGCAGCCCACCACCTCCCCGGCAGCCCCGGGGGACAGGTCGGTGGGCCACTCGCGTGCTGCACGTATGTGCCCAGATCAGGGGAGCGGCTGCCCGGCAGGTCCCACCCGGACCCGCGGGGTTTCCCCGGCTGCGGATGCGACCTCCCCTAACCCTGGTGAAGCCGATCACAAACAGAAACACGAGGTGTTTGGTTCATGGCGAACCAGTCCCGCCCCAAGGTCAAGAAGTCGCGTGCCCTCGGTATCGCGCTGACCCCGAAGGCCGTCAAGTACTTCGAGGCCCGCCCCTACCCGCCGGGCGAGCACGGCCGCGGCCGCAAGCAGAACTCGGACTACAAGGTCCGTCTGCTGGAGAAGCAGCGCCTGCGCGCTCAGTACGACGTCTCCGAGCGCCAGCTGGTGCGCGCCTACGAGCGTGCCTCCAAGGTCCAGGGCAAGACCGGTGAGGCCCTGATCGTGGAGCTGGAGCGCCGTCTCGACGCGCTGGTCCTGCGTTCGGGCATCGCCCGCACGATCTACCAGGCCCGCCAGATGGTCACCCACGGCCACCTCGAGGTCAACGGCCACAAGGTCGACAAGCCGTCGTACCGCGTCCGTCCCGACGACGTCGTGATGGTCCGCGAGCGCAGCCGTGAGAAGACGCTCTTCCAGGTCGCCCGCGAGGGTGGCTTCGCCCCCGACGGCGAGACCCCGCGCTACCTCCAGGTGAACCTCAAGGCCCTGGCGTTCCGCCTGGACCGCGAGCCGAACCGCAAGGAGATCCCGGTGATCTGCGACGAGCAGCTCGTCGTCGAGTACTACGCCCGCTGATCGCTCTCCGCGGACGCAGGACTCCCAGCACATCAGCCCGTCGTCTCCCCGCCCTTGCGGCGGGCGGACGGCGGGCTGCCGCATGTCCGGTCGAACCCGAAGGCCAGGAGCGGCCGTTGACGGTGCGTATCGCAATGGACGCGTTCCGTGTCGACGCCCGGCGCAACTCTCCGGTGGGCGGTCCGTAATCCGGTACGGACCCGCCGCCCCGGCGCGATAGGCTCGGGAGACGACTTTTCGATGTTCAGGCACGTTCTAGGGAGCGGGTGCGCGCGGTGTCCGGTGGAGAGGTGGCCGGGATCATCGTGGCCGTCTTCTGGGCGATCCTGGTCTCCTTCCTCGCGGTTGCGCTGGCGAGGCTGGCCCAGACGCTCAAGGCGACCACCAAGCTGGTGGCGGACGTGACCGACCAGGCCGTCCCGCTGCTGGCGGAGGCCTCGACCACGGTGCGCTCCGCGCAGACCCAGATCGACCGGGTCGACGCGATCGCCTCGGACGTCCAGGAGGTCACGTCGAACGCGTCGGCGCTCTCGACGACCGTGGCGTCCACCTTCGGCGGCCCCCTGGTCAAGGTCGCGGCCTTCGGCTACGGCGTGCGCCGGGCGATCGCCGGCCGCCGTGACGACGTGCCCGCCAAGGCGCCCCGGCGTACCGTGATCGTGGGCCGCGCCGTCCCGTCCGCGCGGCGGGCGAAGCGCGGCAACCGGGGAGACAACCGGGAAAAGGGGAACTGACCGAGCGATGTTCCGCCGTACCTTCTGGTTCACCACGGGCGTCGCCGCCGGTGTGTGGGCCACCACCAAGGTCAACCGCAAGCTGAAGCAGCTGACCCCCGAGAACCTGGCCGCGCAGGCGGCGACCAAGGCGGTCGAGGCCGGCCACCGGCTCAAGGACCGCGCGCTGGAATTCGCGTCCGACGTCCGCGCCGGCATGGCACAGCGGGAGGCCGAACTGGACGACGCGCTCGGCCTGAACGCCCCCGTCGATCAGCTGCCCGCACCCCGGCGGCACGCCGCCATCGAGAACCGCAACAGCCCGAAACACATCGAGACGTCGACGTACTCGTACAACCGGAATGAGGACCACTGATGGAGTCGGCTGAAATCCGCCGCCGCTGGTTGAGCTTCTTCGAGGAGCGCGGTCACACCGTCGTCCCTTCGGCGTCGCTCATCGCGGACGACCCGACTCTGCTCCTCGTCCCGGCCGGCATGGTGCCCTTCAAGCCCTACTTCCTGGGCGAGGTCAAGCCGCCGTTCCCGCGCGCCACCAGCGTGCAGAAGTGCGTGCGCACGCCGGACATCGAAGAGGTCGGCAAGACCACGCGGCACGGCACGTTCTTCCAGATGTGCGGCAACTTCTCCTTCGGCGACTACTTCAAGGAAGGCGCCATCAAGTTCGCCTGGGAGCTGCTCACCACGCCCCAGGACAAGGGTGGTTACGGCCTCGACCCCGAGCGTCTGTGGATCACGGTGTATCAGGACGACGACGAGGCCGAGCAGATCTGGCGCGACGTCATCGGCGTCCCGGCCGAGCGCATCCAGCGTCTTGGCATGAAGGACAACTTCTGGTCGATGGGCGTGCCCGGCCCCTGCGGTCCCTGTTCCGAGATCAACTACGACCGTGGTCCGGAGTTCGGCGTCGAGGGCGGCCCGGCCGTCAACGACGAGCGGTACGTCGAGATCTGGAACCTCGTCTTCATGCAGTACGAGCGCGGCGAGGGCACCGGCAAGGACAACTTCGAGATCCTGGGCGACCTGCCGAGCAAGAACATCGACACCGGCCTCGGCCTGGAGCGGCTCGCCATGATTCTGCAGGGCGTGCAGAACATGTACGAGATCGACACCTCCATGGCCGTGATCAACAAGGCCACCCAGCTCACCGGCGTCGCCTACGGCGACTCGCACGAGTCGGACGTCTCGCTGCGTGTCGTCACCGACCACATGCGCACCGCCACCATGCTCATCGGCGACGGCGTCACCCCGGGCAACGAGGGCCGCGGCTACGTTCTGCGCCGCATCATGCGCCGCGCCATCCGCAACATGCGGCTGCTCGGTGCCACCGGTCCGGTGGTCAAGGAGCTCATCGACACCGTGATCGAGATGATGGGCAAGCAGTACCCCGAGCTCACCACCGACCGCGAGCGCATCGAGAAGGTCGCCCTGGCCGAGGAGGCCGCCTTCCTCAAGACGCTGAAGGCCGGCACCAACATCCTCGACACCGCCGTGACCGAGACCAAGGCCACCGGCGGCACCGTCCTCCCCGGCGACAAGGCCTTCCTGCTCCACGACACCTGGGGCTTCCCGATCGACCTCACCCTGGAGATGGCCGCCGAGCAGGGGCTGTCCGTGGACGAGGAGGGCTTCCGCCGCCTGATGAAGGAGCAGCGGGAGCGCGCCAAGGCCGACGCCCAGGCCAAGAAGACCGGCCACGCCGACCTCGGCGCCTACCGCGAGATCGCCGACGCCGCCGGGCAGACCGACTTCATCGGCTACACGGCCACCGAGGGCGAGTCCACGATCGTCGGCATCCTCGTCGACGGCGTCTCCTCGCCCGCCGCCACCGAGGGCGACGAGGTCGAGATCGTCCTCGACCGCACCCCGTTCTACGCCGAGGGCGGCGGCCAGATCGGCGACACCGGCCGCATCAAGGTGGACTCCGGTGCCGTGATCGAGGTCCGCGACACCCAGAAGCCGGTCCCCGGCGTCTATGTCCACAAGGGCGTCGTCCAGGTCGGCGAGGTCACCCTCGGCGCCAAGGCCCACGCCTCGATCGACTCCCGCCGCCGCAAGGCCATCGCCCGCGCCCACTCGGCCACCCACCTGACCCACCAGGCGCTGCGCGACGCCCTCGGCCCGACGGCCGCCCAGGCCGGTTCCGAGAACCAGCCCGGCCGCTTCCGCTTCGACTTCGGCTCCCCGTCCGCCGTCCCGACGGCCGTGATGACCGACGTCGAGCAGAAGATCAACGAGGTGCTCGCCCGTGACCTGGACGTGCAGGCCGAGATCATGGGCATCGACGAGGCCAGGAAGCAGGGCGCCATCGCCGAGTTCGGCGAGAAGTACGGCGAGCGCGTGCGCGTCGTGACGATCGGCGACTTCTCCAAGGAGCTGTGCGGCGGCACGCACGTGCACAACACCGCCCAGCTGGGCCTGGTGAAGCTGCTCGGCGAGTCCTCGATCGGCTCGGGTGTCCGTCGTATCGAGGCCCTGGTCGGCGTCGACGCCTACAACTTCCTCGCCCGCGAGCACACGGTCGTCAACCAGCTCACCGAGCTGCTCAAGGGGCGCCCCGAGGACCTGCCCGAGAAGGTCTCCGGCATGCTCGGCAAGCTGAAGGACGCCGAGAAGGAGATCGAGAAGTTCCGCGCCGAGAAGGTCCTGCAGGCCGCCGCCGGTCTCGCCGAGGCCGCCAAGGACGTCCGCGGTGTCGCCGTCGTCACCGGCCAGGTCCCGGACGGCACCACGCCCGACGACCTGCGCAAGCTGGTCCTCGACGTGCGCGGCCGTATCCAGGGCGGACGGCCCGCCGTGGTGGCCCTGTTCACCGTCAACAACGGCAAGCCGCTCACGGTGATCGCCACCAACGACGCCGCCCGCGAGCGCGGCCTCAAGGCCGGCGACCTGGTCCGCACGGCCGCCAAGACCCTCGGCGGCGGCGGTGGCGGCAAGCCGGACGTCGCCCAGGGCGGCGGCCAGAACCCGGCCGCCATCGGCGAGGCCATCGACGCCGCGGAGCGTCTGGTCGCCGAGACCGTCAAGTAGGACAAGCAAGTAGGACAAGTAGGAACGGCCGGGAGCATGAGAAGAGGACGCCGACTCGCGATCGATGTCGGTGACGCCCGGATCGGGGTCGCCTCGTGCGACCCCGACGGGATCCTGGCCACTCCGGTGGAGACGGTCCCGGGGCGGGACATCCCGGCGGCTCAGCGCCGGCTGAAGCAACTCGTCGAGGAGTACGAGCCGATCGAGGTCGTCGTCGGTCTCCCTCGCTCCCTCAAGGGGGGCGAGGGCCCGGCCGCCGTCAAGGTCCGCGGCTTCGCCCAGGAGCTGGCCCGTTTGATCGCCCCCGTTCCGGTCAGGCTCGTGGACGAGCGGATGACCACGGTGACGGCCAGTCAGGGACTGCGCGCCTCGGGCGTGAAGTCCAAGAAGGGCCGGTCCGTGATCGACCAGGCGGCCGCCGTCATCATCCTCCAGCAGGCGCTGGAATCCGAACGGGTGTCAGGACAATCACCCGGCGAGGGCGTCGAAGTGGTCATCTGATCGCGATACGGTAACGTTCCGCGCGATGCGATGGTGTTCGAACAGCCACCGCACAGCATGAGGCGGAACGGGAGCTGGGTCGTGAACGCCCGCGACCGCCGCCTCGCGGCTCTAGGGGATCGATGACTGAGTATGGCCGGGGCCCAGGCCCCGCACCGTGGCATCCGGAGGACCCGTTGTACGGGGACGGCGGATGGGGAGGACAGCAGGCCCACGCGGCCCAGTCCCCCCACGGCGGTGGGCCCCAGTACCACCCGGAGCAGCCGCAGCAGCACTACGGTGAGTGGGAAGGCGGCCGGCCGGCCGCATACGACCACGGACAGCAGGACTACCAGCAGTACGGGGACCAGGGCCACCAGCAGTACCAGCAGTACGGCGACCAGGGACAGCAGGACCACCGGCAGTACGGCGACCAGGGACAGCAGGACCACCGGCAGTACGGCGACCAGGGACAGCAGGACTACCGGCAGCAGGACTACCAGCGGTACGCGGACCAGGGCAACCAGCAGTACCAGCAGCAGCCGGGACCGCAGTCGAACCGGCAGCCTCCCGGCGGTCATCCACAGCAGGGGTACGGCGACGGCGGCTGGGACGGTGGCAGGCAGGGCCATGCCGCGTACCCGGCCGACCCCGCGGACCCGTACGGCGCCCAGCCCAGCGCGTACGGCGGTGAGCAGCCCGACTTCTACCAGACGCCCGACGCGTACCCGCCGCCCGAGCCGCCGAACCGGCGGCGCGCCGAGCCGGAGCCGAAGACGGACTGGGACCCGGGTCCCGACGAGGGCGAGCACGCCTTCTTCGCCGGTGGCGGCGACGATGAGGACGCGGACGACGACGAGCGGGACGACCGCCAGGGCCGCGGTGACCGGCGCGGGCGCGGCGGCAAGGGCAAGAAGCGCCGCAACGGATGTGCCTGTCTGGTGGTCGTGCTGGTCTTCGGCGGCGGCATCGGCGGAGCCGGATACTTCGGCTACCAGTTCTACCAAAATCGTTTCGGCGCGGCGCCCGACTATGTGGGCGAGGGCACCGGCGAACAGATCACGGTCACCATCCCCAAGGGGTCCGGCGGTTACACCATCGGACGACTGCTGAAAGATGCCGGTGTCGTGAAGAGCGTCGACGCGTTCGTGGCGGCGCAGGAGCAGAACCCCAACGGCAAGACCATTCAGGCGGGCACGTACACGCTGGACAAGCACATGTCGGCGGCCGCCGCCGTCCAGTTGATGCTCAGCCCCAAGAGCAAGAACAACCTGATCATCGCCGAGGGATGGCGCAACGCCAAGATCTACGCGGCGATCGACGACCGCCTCAAGCTCAAGGCGGGTACGACCAAGGACATCGCCAAGAAGGAGTGGCAGAAGCTCGGCCTTCCCGACTGGGCCAACACCGGCAAGGGCATCAAGGACCCGCTGGAAGGCTTCCTGTACCCCTCGGCCTATCCGGTCGCCAAGGGCATGAAGCCCGAGGACGTCCTCAAGCAGATGGTCGACATGGCCAAGGCGAAGTACGCCGAGTTCGGCATCCAGGCCAAGGCGAAGGGCCTCGATCTGGAGAGCCCGCTGCAGGTCCTGACGGTCGCGAGCCTCGTCCAGGCCGAGGGCAAGTACAAGCACGACTTCGAGAAGGTCGCCACGGTCGTCTACAACCGGCTCAAGCCGGACAACACCGAGACCTACGGCCTGCTCGACTTCGACTCGACGGTGAACTACCTGCGCGGTGAGTCCAGGCTCGCCACCGGTTCCGTCAATGCGCTGCGGCAGATCAACGACCCGTACAACACGTACAAGATCAAGGGCCTGCCGCCGGGACCGATCGACAACCCAGGGGAGGTGGCGATCAAGTCCGCCCTCAGCCCCGCCAAGGGGAACTGGTACTACTTCGTCTCGATCAACGACAACGAGACGCTGTTCGCCGAGACGAACGAAGAGCAGAACCGCAACCGCCAGAAGTACCTGCAAGAGCAGAAGAAGGGACAATGACGGGCACCGCCGGCAAGCGCCGAGCCGCCGTCCTCGGCTCCCCGATCGCCCACTCCCTCTCCCCGGTGCTGCACCGCGCCGCGTACGAGGAACTGGGGCTGAAGGACTGGTCGTACGACCGGTTCGAGGTCGACGAGGAGGCGCTGCCCGGGTTCTTCGAGGACCTCGGACCCGAATGGGCTGGGCTGTCGCTGACCATGCCCCTCAAGCGGGCCGTCATCCCGCTGCTCGACTCGATCAGCGACACGGCGGCCTCGGTGGAAGCCGTCAACACCGTCGTGTTCACCCGGGACGGACGGCGCGTCGGCGACAACACCGACATCCCCGGAATGGTCGCCGCACTGCGCGAACGGGGCATCGAGCAGGTCGACTCCGCCGCCATCCTGGGCGCGGGCGCCACCGCGTCCTCCGCGCTGGCCGCGCTGGCCCGGATCTGCACGGGCGAGATCGTCGCCTACGTCCGCAGCGAGGCGCGGGCCGCCGAGATGCGGCAGTGGGGCGAGCGGCTGGAGATCGACGTGCGCACCGCGGACTGGTCGGACGCCGAGCGTGCGCTGCGCGCCCCGCTGGTGGTCGCCACCACTCCGGCCGGCACGACGGACGCCCTGGCCGCCGCCGCCCCGGAGCGTCCCGCGACCCTCTTCGACGTCCTGTACGAGCCGTGGCCCACCGCCCTCGCGGCACGCTGGTCCGCGTACGGCGGCGCCGTCGTCGGCGGCCTCGACCTGCTGGTGCACCAGGCCGTGCTCCAGGTCGAACAGATGACGGGCCGCGCCCCCGCGCCACTGGACGCCATGCGCAGGGCGGGAGAGCACGCCCTGGCCGCCCGGTAGGACTCGCGAGCGCGATGACCGGGAGCGGCTCGTCCCGTGCGCGGTCGCGTCCGCCCAATGGACCTGGGACCGGTTCCCGCCGCCGGACGTGGGAGGATCGGAGTGGCGGGCCGGGGCCGCGCACCCCGCCGCGCCGTTGCCGTACGCGAGGACGCGCGTACGCAGGGGAGTACCAGGGCGCGAGCACTGAGGAGCACCGTTGAGCAGGTTGCGCTGGCTGACCGCGGGAGAGTCCCACGGTCCCGCACTCGTCGCGACGCTGGAGGGCCTTCCCGCCGGCGTGCCGATCACCACGGAGATGGTGGCGGATCACCTGGCGCGGCGGCGGCTGGGCTATGGGCGCGGTGCGCGGATGAAGTTCGAGCGGGACGAGGTCACCTTCCTGGGTGGCGTCCGGCACGGCCTGACGCTGGGCTCCCCGGTGGCGATCATGGTCGGGAACACCGAGTGGCCCAAGTGGGAGCAGGTGATGGCGGCCGATCCGGTGGATCCGGCCGTGCTGGAGGGACTGGCCCGCAACGCTCCGCTGACGCGGCCGCGGCCCGGGCACGCCGATCTGGCGGGGATGCAGAAGTACGGGTTCGACGAGGCGCGGCCCATCCTGGAGCGGGCGTCGGCGCGGGAGACGGCGGCCCGTGTGGCGCTGGGGGCGGTGGCCCGGTCGTACCTGAAGGAGACGGCGGGCATCGAGGTCGTCTCGCACGTCGTCGAGCTGGCGAGCGCGAGGGCCCCCTACGGCGTCTACCCGACGCCGGCGGACGTGGAGAAGCTGGACGCCGACCCGGTGCGCTGCCTGGACGCGGACGCCTCCAAGGCGATGGTCGCGGAGATCGACCAGGCGCACAACGACGGCGACACCCTGGGCGGCGTCGTCGAGGTGCTCGCGTACGGCGTTCCGGTGGGGCTGGGCTCGCATGTGCACTGGGACCGGCGTCTGGACGCCCGCCTGGCGGCCGCGTTGATGGGCATTCAGGCGATCAAGGGCGTCGAGGTCGGTGACGGGTTCGAGCTGGCGCGGGTGCCGGGCTCGAAGGCGCACGACGAGATCCTCACCACGGACGAGGGCATCAAGCGGGCCACGGGCCGCTCCGGCGGCACCGAGGGCGGCCTGACCACCGGCGAACTGCTGCGCGTACGTGCCGCGATGAAGCCGATTGCGACGGTGCCCCGGGCGTTGCGGACGGTGGACGTCTCCACCGGGGAGGCGGCACAGGCACACCACCAGCGCTCGGACGTGTGCGCCGTGCCGGCCGCCGGGATCGTCGCCGAGGCGATGGTGGCCCTCGTCCTCGCGGACGCGGTGGCGGAGAAGTTCGGCGGCGACAGCGTGCCGGAGACCCGCCGCAACGTCCGCTCGTACCTCGAGAACCTGGCGATCCGGTGAACGCACCACTGGTCGTCCTGGTCGGCCCGATGGGCGTGGGCAAGTCCACCGTCGGGCAGCTGCTGGCCGAGCGGCTGGGCGTCGGTTACCGGGACACGGACGAGGACATCGTGGCCGAGCAGGGGCGCACCATCGCCGACATCTTCGTGGACGAGGGCGAGCCGGTCTTCCGCGCGATCGAGAAGCGGGCCGTGCACCAGGCGCTGGCCGAGCACGACGGCGTCCTGGCCCTGGGCGGCGGGGCGATCCTGGACGAGGACACCCGCGCGCTGCTCGCCGACCGGCGTGTCGTCTATCTGTCGATGGACGTCGAGGAGGCGGTCAAGCGGACCGGCCTGAACGCGGCCCGGCCGCTGCTGGCGGTCAATCCCCGCCGGCAGTGGCGAGAGCTGATGGAGGCCCGCCGCCACCTGTACACCGAGGTCGCCCACGCCGTCGTGGCCACCGACGGCCGTACGCCCGAAGAGGTCACCCAAGCCGTCCTGGACGCACTGGAGTTGAAGGAAGCATGAGCGAAGCAGTGACGCGGATCCAGGTCGGCGGCACCGCGGGCACCGACCCGTACGAGGTCCTGGTCGGCCGGCAGCTCCTGGGCGAGCTGGCCGGGCTGATCGGCGACAGGGCCAAGCGGGTCGCGGTCATCCATCCCGAAGCCCTCGCCGAGACCGGGGAGGCGCTCCGTGCCGACCTGGCCGAGCAGGGATACGAGGCGGTCGCGATCCAGGTACCGAACGCGGAGGAGGCCAAGACCGCCGAGGTCGCCGCCTACTGCTGGAAGGCGCTGGGCCAGTCCGGCTTCACCCGCTCCGATGTGATCGTGGGCGTGGGCGGTGGCGCCACCACGGACCTGGCCGGATTCGTGGCGGCCACCTGGCTGCGCGGGGTGCGCTGGATCGCGATCCCGACCACCGTGCTGGCCATGGTGGACGCGGCGGTGGGCGGCAAGACCGGCATCAACACCGCCGAGGGCAAGAACCTGGTGGGCGCCTTCCATCCGCCCGCCGGCGTACTGTGCGATCTGGCCGCGCTGGACTCGCTCCCGGTCAACGACTACGTCTCCGGGCTGGCGGAGGTCATCAAGGCCGGCTTCATCGCCGACCCGGTGATCCTGGAGCTGATCGAGGAGGACCCGCAGGCCGCCCGCACTCCGGCGGGCCCGCACACCGCGGAGCTGATCGAACGCTCCATCAAGGTCAAGGCCGAGGTGGTCTCCTCGGACCTGAAGGAGTCGGGCCTGCGGGAGATCCTCAACTACGGGCACACCCTGGGCCACGCGATCGAGAAGAACGAGCGGTACAAGTGGCGGCACGGAGCCGCCGTCGCCGTGGGCATGCACTTCGCCGCCGAACTGGGCCGTCTGGCAGGCCGGTTGGACGACGCGACCGCCGACCGTCACCGTACGATCCTGGAATCGGTGGGGCTGCCGCTGCACTACCGCTACGACCAGTGGCCCAAGCTTCTGCAGACCATGAAGGTCGACAAGAAGTCCCGCGGTGACCTGCTCCGCTTCATCGTCCTGGACGGTCTGGCCAAGCCCACCGTCCTGGAAGGCCCCGACCCGGCCGTCCTCCTCGCCGCCTACGGCGAAGTGGGGGAGTAGCCCCTCCCAAAGGGGAGTTGCCCGTTCCGAAGGGGATGTGGCCCCGCTGGAAGGCGGGTCGACGGGCGACTCGTCACCGTCGGAGCCGGTTGACCGGATTTGCCTGTGTCGATGGGCACTTCGGGCCGTCCCCGGCCGTTCACACAACGACGGCCGGGAACGGTACCGTTCGGTAGGCAGCGGGGTGCCACGCCCCGCCGCCAGTGTCGATCGCCTGCCGCGTGTGGGCCGGAGGGGCGCGCCGGAGGCGAGCGGGCCCGAAAGAACGAGACGGAGTGGCACCGGATGCAGGACGCAGTGGGAGCTCCGCTGCCGCCGCCCCACCAGCCGGGGCACGGTCCGGCGACCGCCTGGTCACCGGCCGCACACCACCCGGGACACCCGGGCGCCCATCCGGGACAGCCGGGTCCCGCACCGCAGACCCCGCCCGCGCCCGCACCGGGCTTCGCGGGACCACCGGTGCCCCGCGCAGCACCGCACACCCACGTCCCGTCCCACCCCGCGCCCGTTCCACCCGCGCCCGACTCCACGGGCCATGTGCAGCTTCCGCCCGGCGGTCCGGTCGGTATGCCGAGCACACCGCCCGCCGCCGGCGCACCCGACCCCTCGTCCACCACGCTCGCCGTGCTGCTCATCGGTCCCGCGGGTGCGGGCAAGACGAGCGTCGCCAAGTACTGGGCCGACCACCGCAGGGCTCCCACCGCGCACATCAGTCTTGACGACGTACGCGAATGGGTGCGCTCGGGCTTCGCCGACCCGCAGTCGGGGTGGAACGACAACTCGGAGGCGCAGTATCGTCTCGCCCGCCGCACCTGCGGCTTCGCGGCGCGGAACTTCCTGGCCAACGGCATCTCGTGCATCCTCGACGACGCCGTCTTCCCGGACCGCCCGGTCGTGGGACTCGGTGGCTGGAAGCGACATGTGGGCCCCGGTCTGCTGCCGGTCGTCCTCCTCCCCGGCCTGGAGATAGTCCTGGAGCGCAACGCGGAGCGCACCGGCAACCGCCGCCTGACCGACGAGGAGGTCGCCCGTATCCACGGCCGTATGGCCGGCTGGTACGGCTCCGGGCTGCCGATCGTCGACAACTCCCAGCTCGACGTGGCAGGCACGGCCCGGGTACTGGACGAGGTACTGGCCCGCTCGATCGCGAGCCCGCCGCAGTGGTGAAGCCGTAGCGGGAGGCCTCACGGATCGCCGGTACGGGACCCTCCCCGGGCCCGCGGGCGTCCCGGGCGGGCACCCGGCCGCCCGTCCGGCCCCGCTGGACCGGCGACATTCGGCCACCGCTCGTAGGCTCGGGTCATGTCAGAGGTGTACGCGGCCCGCCGGGAGCGGCTGAGGGAACGCGGCAGCGCGGGTGGCAGTGCGACAACGCTGGTCTCCCGCCCTGCCAACGTCCGCTATCTCGCGGGCGCCGCGCCCAAGGGAGCCGTGCTGCTGCTGGGCCTGGGCGAGGACGTGCTGCTGTGCGCCGGACAGCCGGACGACCACCCCGCCGACGGCCGGCCCGACGCGTCGCTGCGGCTGCAGGTGCTGCCGTCGACCGGCCGCGACCCCGCCGTGGCGGCGGCCGACCTGGCTGCCGCGCAGGGCGCCGAGTCCCTGGCCGTCGAGGAGCACCACCTGACCGTCGCCCGGCACCGCGCCCTCCAGACGGTCGCGCCCCGGCTGCGGCTGGCCGACCTCGGCGGCGCGGTGGAGCAGCTGCGCCTGATCAAGGACGAGGAGGAGATCGCCCTGCTGCGGATCGGGGCGGAGATCGTCGACCAGGCCCTGAGCGAGCTGCTCGAATCGATCCTCGTCGGGCGCACCGAGCGCCATCTCGGCCTCGAACTGGAGCGCCGGCTCGTCGACCACGGCGCCGACGGGCCCGCCTTCGCCACCTCCGTCGCCACCGGCCCCAACTCCGGCCGCCGCGGGCACCGCCCCACCGACCGGCGGGTGGAGGAGGGCGATTTCCTCTCCGTCTGCCTAGGGGCCACCTACCGCGGCTACCGCTGCGAGATCGGCCGTACGTTCGTCATCGGCACCTCACCAGCGGACTGGCAGATCGAGCTGTACGATCTCGTCTTCGCCGCCCAGCGCGCCGGGCGGCAGGCCCTGGCGCCCGGGGCCGCGTACCGCGACGTGGACCGAGCCGCGCGTCAGGTGCTGGACTCCGCGGGGTACGGCGCGGGCCTTCCACCGCTGACCGGACACGGTGTGGGGCTCGAAATCGACGAGGACCCGCAGTTGGCTCCCTCGGCCATGGGTAAACTGGACGCTTGCGTGCCGGTCACTGTCGAACCGGGGGTCCACCTCCCCGGCCGGGGCGGTGTCCGGATCGATGACACGCTCGTCGTACGCCCCGAGGCGGACGGCGGACCCGAGCTACTCACCATCACGACCAAGGAGCTTCTCGCGCTGTAGCGCGTGCCCCGGGGTCGTACGTCAGTCCAGGAGATTCCGCAACCGTGGCTTCCACGAACGACCTCAAGAACGGCATGGTGCTCAAGCTCGAAGGCGGCCAGCTCTGGTCCGTCGTCGAGTTCCAGCACGTCAAGCCCGGCAAGGGCCCGGCCTTCGTGCGCACCAAGCTCAAGAACGTGCTCTCCGGCAAGGTCGTCGACAAGACGTTCAACGCCGGTATCAAGGTCGAGACGGCCACTGTCGACAAGCGCGACATGCAGTTCTCGTACATGGACGGCGACTACTTCGTCTTCATGGACCTGGAGACGTACGACCAGCTCCACATCGACCGCAAGGTCGTCGGCGACGCCGCCAACTTCCTGATCGAGGGCTTCGAGGCCACCGTCGCCCAGCACGAGGGCGAGGTGCTCTTCGTCGAGCTCCCGGCCGCCGTCGAGCTGACCATCGCCGAGACCGAGCCGGGCGTCCAGGGCGACCGCTCCACCGGCGGCACCAAGCCCGCCACGCTGGAGACCGGCCACCAGATCCAGGTCCCGCTCTTCATCACCACCGGTGAGAAGATCAAGGTCGACACCCGCACGAGCGACTACCTCGGCCGGGTGAACAGCTAACCGTGGCTGCTCGTAACACGGCCCGTAAGCGCGCCTTCCAGATCCTCTTCGAGGGTGACCAGCGCGGGGCCGACGTCCTCACGGTCCTCGCGGACTGGATCCGGCACTCGCGGACCGACACCCGGCAGCCGCCGGTGAGCGAGTACACCATGCAGCTGGTCGAGGGCTACGCCCAGCGCGCGAAGCGCATCGACGAGCTGATCGCGCAGTACGCGGTCGGCTGGACGCTCGACCGGATGCCGGTCGTCGACCGCAACATCCTGCGCCTCGGCGCCTACGAGCTGATCTGGGTCGACGAGACACCGGACGCCGTGGTGCTCGACGAGATGGTGCAGCTCGCCAAGGAGTTCTCCACGGAGGAGTCGCCCGCCTTCGTCAACGGCCTGCTCGGCCGGCTGAAGGACCTGAAGCCGTCGTTGCGCCGCGAGTAGCTCCTCGGCATCGCTCCGCCGGGGCGGGCGATCGCCGGAGACGCAACGTCATACGAACGCCGGGGGCCCGTGGCACATCTGCCGCGGGCCCCCGGCGTTCCATCGCACGGGGCTCGCGCCTTCGGTGGCGTACGAGAGCCGCCCGGGGTGACCGAACCACGAAGGTCCGACCACCCCGGGCGGCACGTTTCTGCTGGGACTGGAGGAGCGGTCAGCTCTCCTCGTGGGAGACCGCGCGGCGCGCGTCCGCGTCCAGAACACCCCAGCTGATCAGCTGCTCGGTCAGGACGGAGGGCGACTGGTCGTAGATGACCGCAAGAGTGCGCAGGTCGTCCTGGCGGATCGACAGCACCTTGCCGTTGTAGTCACCGCGCTGCGACTGGATGGTCGCCGCATACCGCTGGAGGGGGCCCGCCTTCTCGGCCGGCACGTTGGCCAGTCGCTCCAGGTCCAGGACCAGCTTCGGCGGGGGCTCGGCGGCCCCGCCCGGAGTGGTGCCGGGCAGCAGCTCCTGTACCGGAACACCGTAGAAATCGGCCAGCTCGGCGAGGCGCTGCACGGTGACGGCGCGGTCCCCGCGCTCGTACGAACCGACCACGACCGCCTTCCAGCGTCCCTGGGACTTCTCCTCCACACCGTGAAGGGAAAGGCCCTGCTGGGTGCGGATGGCCCGGAGCTTGGCCCCGAGCTGTTTGGCGTATTCGCTGGACATATGGCTCCCCGGACGAAGGCTGGTGACTCACTGTGAGGTTACGCAGCGTGACTCTCCCCCGTCAAGCCGAATGGTCCGGACCGACCCTTCCGTGGTAGGCGACGTGCGGCGACGCCGGACGGGTGACGCATGGAGCCAGGGGGGTGAGAGGCCGCGGTCTGCGAGCTGGTAGCCTGTATGGCGCAATTCCGACGTCCTTTAAGGTCCGTCCCGTGAGGCGGAGAAGGAGGTCCGTTTCGTATGGACACGCAAGCGTCCGATGCGCGGCCCGTTCTCGAGGGCCCCGACATCGCGCGGGTACTGACCCGCATCGCCCACGAGATCGTCGAGCGCGCCAAGGGCGCCGACGACGTGGTGCTGCTCGGCATCCCGACCCGTGGCGTCTTCCTCGCCCGGCGGCTCGCCGACAAGCTTGAGCAGATCACCGGCCAGAAGATCCCGGTCGGCTCCCTCGACATCACCATGTACCGCGACGACCTGCGCCTGCAGCCGCCGCGTGCGCTGGCCCGCACGGACATCCCCGGTGACGGTGTCGACGGCCGCCTCGTCGTCCTGGTCGACGACGTGCTCTTCTCCGGCCGCACCATCCGCGCAGCCCTCGACGCCCTGAACGACATCGGGCGGCCCCGCGCGGTCCAGCTCGCCGTCCTGGTCGACCGCGGCCACCGCGAGCTGCCGATCCGCGCCGACTACGTCGGCAAGAACCTCCCCACGTCGCTGCGGGAGACGGTCAAGGTCCAGCTCGCCGAGGAGGACGGTCGCGACACCGTGCTGCTCGGTGCGAAGCAGACCGTCCCGGGCGCACAGCAGTAGCGCTCCGGCGTACGTCCCTGCCGTACGCCTCGCGAGTGCGCCCCGGTGCGCGCCCGTCTGCCCGAAAACTCCCGAATGAACTGTCTTACGGAGCCTGACAAGATGCAGCGCCATCTCATCTCGGCCGCCGACCTCACCCGCGACGACGCCGTCCTGATCCTCGACACCGCCGAGGAAATGGCCCGGGTCGCGGACCGGCCGATCAAGAAGCTGCCGACCCTGCGCGGCCGCACCGTCGTCAACCTCTTCTTCGAGGACTCGACCCGTACCCGGATCTCCTTCGAGGCCGCCGAGAAGCGTCTGTCGGCGGACGTCATCAACTTCTCCGCCAAGGGATCCAGCGTGTCCAAGGGCGAGTCCCTCAAGGACACCGCCCAGACCCTGGAGGCCATGGGCGTGGACGCAGTCGTCATCCGGCACGGCGCCTCCGGAGCGCCCTACCGCCTGGCCAACTCGGGCTGGATCGACGCCGCCGTGATCAATGCCGGCGACGGCACCCACCAGCACCCCACCCAGGCCCTGCTCGACGCCTTCACCATGCGGCGCCGTCTGGTGGGACGGGACGCGGGGCTCGGCCGTGACCTCGCCGGCAGGCGCATCACGATCGTCGGCGACGTGCTGCACAGCCGGGTCGCCCGTTCCAACGTCGACCTGCTGCACACCCTCGGCGCCGACGTCACCCTGGTCGCCCCGCCCACCCTGCTCCCGGTCGGCGTCGGGTCCTGGCCCTGCGAGGTCTCCTACGACCTCGACAGTGTGCTGCCCAAGTCCGACGCGGTGATGATGCTGCGCGTCCAGCGTGAGCGCATGAACGCCGCCTTCTTCCCGACCGAGCGCGAGTACTCGCGGCGCTACGGCCTCGACGGCGACCGCATGGCCCGGATGCCCGAGCACGCCATCGTGATGCACCCCGGTCCGATGGTCCGCGGCATGGAGATCACCGCCGAGGTCGCCGACTCCGACCGCTGCACCGCCGTCGAGCAGGTCGCCAACGGCGTCTCCATCCGCATGGCTGTCCTGTATCTGCTGCTCGGCGGGGCCGTCGTCGACACGAGGGCCGCGTCCGACTCGAACAACGTGCCCGCCGCACCCCACACCCGTACCGAGGAGAAGTAAGACCCATGAGCAAGATCCTGATCCGTGGTGCGAAGGTGCTCGGCGGCGAGCCGCAGGACGTGCTGATCGACGGCGAGACGATCGCCGAGGTGGGTGTCGGCCTGTCCGCCGAGGGCGCGGAGGTCGTCGAGGCCGACGGCAAGGTGCTGCTGCCGGGCCTGGTCGACCTGCACACCCACCTGCGCGAGCCCGGCCGCGAGGACTCCGAGACCGTCCTGACCGGTACGCGGGCCGCCGCCGGCGGCGGCTACACGGCCGTGTTCGCCATGGCCAACACCTTCCCGGTCGCCGACACCGCCGGCGTCGTCGAGCAGGTCTGGCGGCTCGGCCGGGAACACGGCTACTGCGACGTCCAGCCCATCGGCGCCGTCACCGTCGGCCTGGACGGCAAGAAGCTCGCCGAGCTGGGCGCGATGCACGAGTCGGCGGCGGGTGTCACGGTCTTCTCCGACGACGGCAAGTGCGTCGACGACGCGGTGATCATGCGCCGGGCGCTGGAGTACGTGAAGGCCTTCGGCGGTGTCGTCGCCCAGCACGCGCAGGAGCCGCGGCTGACCGAGGGCGCCCAGATGAACGAGGGCGTCGTCTCCGCCGAGCTGGGGCTCGGGGGCTGGCCGGCCGTCGCCGAGGAGTCGATCATCGCCCGTGACGTCCTCCTCGCCGAGCACGTCGGCTCCCGCGTGCACATCTGTCACCTCTCGACCGCCGGGTCCGTCGAGATCGTGCGCTGGGCCAAGTCCCGCGGCATCGACGTCACCGCGGAAGTCACCCCGCACCACCTCCTCCTCACCGACGAACTGGTGCGCACCTACAACCCGGTCTACAAGGTCAACCCGCCACTGCGCACCGAGCGCGATGTGATGGCCCTGCGCGAGGCGCTCGCCGACGGAACCATCGACATCGTCGCCACCGACCACGCCCCGCATCCGCACGAGGACAAGGACTGCGAGTGGGCCGCGGCCGCCATGGGCATGGTCGGCCTGGAGACCGCGCTGTCCGTGGTCCAGGAGACGATGGTCGACACCGGGCTGCTCGACTGGGCGGGCGTCGCGGACCGCATGTCCGTCAAGCCCGCCAGGATCGGCCGGGCCATCGGTCACGGACGGCCCGTCTCGGCAGGTGAGCCCGCCAACCTCACGCTCGTCGACACGGCATACCGTGGGCCCGTGGAACCCGCGGGCTTCGCCTCGCGCAGCCGCAACACTCCCTACGAGGGCCGTGAGCTGCCGGGCCGTGTCACCCACACCTGGCTCCGGGGCAAGGCCACGCTCGTCGACGGGAAGCTCGCGTGACATCTCTCTACCTGCTGGCCGCCGAGAGGAAATCGGCGGAAGTGACCGACTGGGCCGCCCGTATCGGCTGGCTCGTGGGGCTCGTCCTCTTCATCGCGCTCGTCTACTGGCTGATGCGCGAGGGCTGGAAGTGGCGCGCCACCCTCCAGAGCGATCTGCCGGAGCTGCCCGGCGCGCCGGAGGACCTTGGCCCGGCGAAACTGAGCATGAGCGGCCGCTACCACGGTTCCACCACGGCGGGACAGTGGCTGGACCGCATCGTGGCCCACGGCCTGGGCACCCGCAGCCGGGTGGAGCTCACGCTGACGGACGCGGGCCTGGACGTCGTACGACCCGGTGCGAGCGACTTCTTCGTCCCGGCCGAACGGCTGCGCGAGGCGCGGCTCGACAAGGGCATCGCGGGCAAGGTCCTCACCGAGGGCGGTCTGCTGGTGGTGACCTGGGCGCACGGCGACAAGCTGATCGACTCCGGGTTCCGCTCCGACCACGCGGCCGAGCACAACGAGTGGGTCGACACCCTGAACCAGATGATCGACAAGACGGAAGGCGCACGATGACGACCTCCACCCGGGGAACCGCGAAGGTTCTCGCCGTACTCGTCCTGGAGGACGGCCGGATCTTCCGCGGCCGTGCCTACGGGGCCGTGGGGGTGACCTTCGGTGAGGCCGTGTTCTCCACCGGCATGACCGGCTACCAGGAGACCCTCACAGACCCGTCGTACCACCGCCAGGTCGTCGTGATGACCGCCCCCCACGTCGGCAACACCGGCGTCAACGACGAGGACCCCGAGTCGAAGCGGATCTGGGTCGCGGGCTATGTCGTACGCGACCCCGCGCGCGTGCCCTCCAACTGGCGGTCCAGGCGCTCGCTGGACGAGGAGCTGCGCCACCAGGGTGTCGTCGGCATCAGCGGCATCGACACCCGGGCGCTCACCCGCCACCTGCGCGAGCGCGGTGCCATGCGCGTCGGCATCTTCTCCGGCAACGCGCTGCCCGACGAGGGCACCATGCTCGCCGAGGTGCGCCAGGCACCCGAGATGAAGGGCGCGGACCTCTCCGCCGAGGTCGCCACCGAGGAGGCGTACGTCGTCCCCGCGATCGGTGAGAAGAGGTTCACCGTCGCCGCCGTCGACCTGGGCATCAAGGGCATGACCCCGCACCGCATGGCCGAGCGCGGCATCGAGGTGCACGTGCTGCCCGCGACGGCGACCGTCGAGGACGTGTACGCCGTGAACCCGGACGGCGTGTTCTTCTCCAACGGCCCGGGCGACCCGGCCACCGCCGACCACGCCGTCTCCGTCATGCAGGGCGTCCTGGAGCGCGGGACACCCCTGTTCGGCATCTGCTTCGGCAATCAGATCCTGGGCCGCGCGCTCGGCTTCGGCACCTACAAGCTGAAGTACGGCCACCGCGGCATCAACCAGCCGGTGCAGGACCGTACGACCGGCAAGGTCGAGGTCACCGCGCACAACCACGGCTTCGCCGTCGACGCCCCGCTCGACAGGGTGTCCGACACCCCCTACGGCCGCGCCGAGGTCTCCCACGTCTGTCTCAACGACAACGTGGTGGAGGGCCTCCAGCTGCTCGACCGGCCGGCCTTCAGCGTCCAGTACCACCCCGAAGCGGCCGCGGGCCCGCATGACGCCGCCTACCTGTTCGACCGCTTCGTATCCCTGATGGAGGGCCAGCGTGCCTAAGCGCACCGATATCCAGTCCGTCCTGGTCATCGGCTCCGGCCCGATCGTCATCGGCCAGGCCGCCGAGTTCGACTACTCCGGCACCCAGGCGTGCCGGGTCCTGAAGTCCGAGGGCCTGCGCGTCATCCTCGTCAACTCCAACCCGGCGACGATCATGACCGACCCGGAGATCGCCGACGCGACCTACGTCGAGCCGATCACCCCCGAGTTCGTCGAGAAGATCATCGCCAAGGAGCGGCCGGACGCGCTGCTGCCCACCCTGGGCGGCCAGACGGCGCTCAACACGGCCATCTCGCTGCACGAGAACGGCGTCCTGGAGAAGTACGGCGTCGAACTGATCGGCGCCAACGTGGACGCGATCCACAAGGGCGAGGACCGCGACCGGTTCAAGGAGGTCGTGGAGGAGGTCCGCAGGAAGATCGGGCACGGCGAGTCCGCCCGCTCCGTGATCTGCCACTCCATGGACGAGGTGCTGGCCGGTGTCGAGCAGCTCGGAGGCTACCCGGTCGTCGTCCGCCCGTCCTTCACCATGGGCGGCGCCGGCTCCGGCTTCGCGCACGACGAGGAGGAGCTGCGCCGCATCGCGGGTCAGGGCCTGACCCTCTCGCCGACCACCGAGGTGCTCCTGGAGGAGTCCATCCTCGGCTGGAAGGAGTACGAGCTGGAGCTGATGCGCGACAAGCACGACAACGTCGTGGTCGTCTGCTCCATCGAGAACTTCGACCCGATGGGCGTGCACACCGGTGACTCGATCACCGTCGCCCCGGCGATGACGCTCACCGACCGCGAGTACCAGATCCTGCGCGACATCGGCATCGCCGTGATCCGCGAGGTCGGCGTCGACACCGGCGGCTGCAACATCCAGTTCGCGGTGAACCCCGAGGACGGTCGTGTGATCGTCATCGAGATGAACCCGCGCGTGTCGCGCTCGTCGGCCCTCGCATCCAAGGCGACCGGCTTCCCGATCGCCAAGATCGCGGCCAAGCTGGCCGTGGGTTACACGCTCGACGAGATCCCGAACGACATCACCCAGGAGACCCCGGCCTCCTTCGAGCCAACCCTCGACTACGTGGTCGTCAAGGCTCCGCGCTTCGCCTTCGAGAAGTTCCCGAGCGCGGACAGCACGCTGACGACGACGATGAAGTCGGTCGGCGAGGCCATGGCGATCGGCCGCAACTTCACCGAGGCGTTCCAGAAGGCGCTGCGCTCGCTGGAGAAGAAGGGCAGCCAGTTCACGTTCGTCGGGGACCCCGGCGACAAGGACCAACTGCTGCGCGAGGCCGCCCGTCCCACGGACGGCCGGATCAACACGGTCATGCAGGCCGTCCGCGCGGGCGCCACGCCCGAGGAGGTCTTCGAGTCCACGAGGATCGACCCGTGGTTCGTCGACCAGCTCTTCCTCATCAAGGAGATCGCGGACGAGCTGGCCGACGCCGACCGCCTGGAGGTCGACCTGCTCGCCCAGGCCAAGCGGCACGGCTTCTCCGACCAGCAGATCGCCGACATCCGCGGGCTGCGCGAGGACGTCGTGCGGGAGGTGCGGCAGGCGCTGGGCATCCGCCCGGTCTACAAGACGGTCGACACCTGTGCCGCCGAGTTCGCCGCGAAGACGCCGTACTTCTACTCCTCCTACGACGAGGAGACCGAGGTCGCGCCGCGTGAGAAGCCCGCCGTCATCATCCTGGGCTCCGGTCCCAACCGCATCGGCCAGGGCATCGAGTTCGACTACTCCTGCGTCCACGCCTCCTTCGCGCTCAGCGACGCCGGGTACGAGACCGTGATGGTCAACTGCAACCCGGAGACGGTCTCCACGGACTACGACACCTCCGACCGCCTCTACTTCGAGCCGCTGACGCTGGAGGACGTGCTGGAGATCGTCCACGCGGAGCAGCAGGCCGGTCCGATCGCGGGCGTCGTGGTCCAGCTGGGCGGTCAGACCCCGCTGGGCCTGGCGCAGGCACTGAAGGACAACGGCGTGCCGATCGTGGGCACCTCCCCGGAGGCGATCCACGCCGCCGAGGACCGCGGCGCGTTCGGCCGGGTCCTCGCCGAGGCCGGTCTCCCGGCCCCCAAGCACGGCACCGCCACCGCCTTCGCGGAGGCCAAGGCCATCGCGGACGAGATCGGCTACCCGGTCCTGGTGCGGCCGTCGTACGTCCTCGGCGGACGCGGCATGGAGATCGTGTACGACGAGACCCGGCTGGCGTCGTACATCGCCGAGTCGACCGAGATCGGCCCCTCCCGGCCCGTGCTGGTCGACCGCTTCCTCGACGACGCCATAGAGATCGACGTCGACGCCCTGTACGACGGCGAGGAGCTGTACCTCGGCGGCGTCATGGAACACATCGAGGAGGCCGGCATCCACTCCGGCGACTCGGCGTGCGCGCTGCCGCCGATCACACTGGGCGGCTTCGACATCAAGCGGCTGCGGGCCTCGACGGAGGCCATCGCGCGAGGTGTCGGGGTGCGTGGGCTGATCAACATCCAGTTCGCGATGGCGGGCGACATCCTGTACGTCCTGGAGGCCAACCCACGCGCGTCCCGCACCGTCCCCTTCACCTCGAAGGCGACCGCGGTGCCGCTGGCCAAGGCCGCCGCCCGGATCTCGCTGGGCGCGACCGTCGCCGAGCTGCGGGCCGAAGGCCTGCTGCCCGCGCACGGCGACGGCGGCGAGCTGCCGCTGGACGCGCCGATCTCCGTCAAGGAGGCCGTGATGCCGTGGTCCCGGTTCCGTGACATCCACGGGCGGGGCGTCGACACGGTCCTGGGCCCGGAGATGCGCTCCACCGGCGAGGTCATGGGTATCGACTCCGTCTTCGGCACGGCGTACGCCAAGTCGCAGGCGGGCGCGTACGGTCCGCTGCCGACCAAGGGCCGCGCCTTCATCTCGGTCGCGAACCGCGACAAGCGGTCGATGATCTTCCCGGCGCGTGAGCTGGTCGCTCACGGCTTCGAGCTGCTCGCCACGTCCGGTACGGCCGAGGTGCTCAAGCGCAACGGCATCAACGCCACGATCGTGCGCAAGCAGTCCGAGGGCACCGGCCCGAACGGCGAGAGGACCATCGTTCAGCTCATCCATGACGGCGAGGTCGACCTCATCGTCAACACCCCGTACGGCACCGGCGGCCGCCTGGACGGCTACGAGATCCGTACGGCGGCGGTGGCGCGCTCCGTGCCCTGCCTGACGACGGTCCAGGCGCTCGCCGCCGCGGTCCAGGGCATCGACGCCCTCACCCACGGCGACGTCGGCGTCCGATCGCTCCAGGAACACGCGGAACGCCTGACCGCGGCCCGCGACTAGCAGCCCGAGGGGGACATCGGAAACGGTGTCCCCCTCGTCATGAGGACACTGAGAGATGTACAAGTACTTCTTCCGTCTGGTCTTCCGGCGGATGGACCCCGAGCGGGCCCACCACCTGGCCTTCCGGTGGATCCGCTGCGCCGCCCGCATCCCCGTGCTGCGCACGTTCGTCGCGGCCGCCCTCGCCCCCCGCTACCCGGAGCTGCGCACGGAGGCGTTCGGGCTGCGGATGCACGGGCCGTTCGGGCTCGCCGCCGGCTTCGACAAGAACGCGGTCGCGATCGACGGGATGTCGATGCTCGGCTTCGACCACGTCGAGATCGGCACCGTGACCGGGGAGCCGCAGCCGGGCAACCCCAGGAAGCGGCTGTTCCGCCTCGTCGCGGACCGGGCGCTCATCAACCGGATGGGCTTCAACAACGACGGCTCGCTGGCCGTCGCCGCGCGCCTGGCCTCGCGTACGCCGGTCTTCAGGACCGTCGTGGGCGTGAACATCGGCAAGACCAAGGTCGTCCCGGAGGCCGAGGCCGTCGGGGACTACGTGAAGTCGGCCGAGCGGCTCGCGCCGTACGCCGACTACCTGGTGGTCAACGTCTCGTCCCCGAACACCCCCGGCCTGCGCAATCTGCAGGCGACCGAGGCGCTGCGCCCGCTGCTGAGCGCCGTGCGCGAGGCCGCCGACCGTACGGTCACCACACGGCGTGTGCCGCTCCTGGTGAAGATCGCCCCCGACCTCGCCGACGAGGACGTCGACGCCGTCGCCGACCTCGCCGTGGAGCTGGGCCTGGACGGGATCATCGCCACGAACACCACCATCGCGCGCGAGGGCCTCGGGCTGAGCTCCGAAGCCTCCCTCGTCAAGGAGACCGGCGGGCTGTCGGGTGCGCCGCTGAAAACGCGCTCCCTGGAGGTGCTGCGTCGCCTCTACGCGCGCGTGGGCGACCGCATCACCCTGGTGGGCGTCGGCGGCATCGAGACCGCCGAGGACGCCTGGCAGCGCATTCTCGCCGGTGCCACGCTGGTGCAGGGCTACAGCGCGTTCATCTACGAGGGGCCCTTCTGGGGCCGCGCCATCCACAAGGGGCTCGCGGCACGCCTGCGCACGAGCCCGTACGCCACGCTCGCCGACGCGGTCGGTGCCGATGTGAGGAAGTCCGCATGACCCTGGAACCCTTCGGCGCGCGCCTGCGCCGGGCCATGGACGAGCGCGGCCCGCTGTGCGTCGGCATCGACCCGCATGCCTCGCTGCTCACTCAGTGGGGCCTGAACGACGACCTGGCGGGCCTGGAGCGGTTCAGCCGCACGGTTGTCGAGGCGATGGCCGAGCGGGTGGCGGTCCTCAAGCCGCAGAGCGCCTTCTTCGAGCGCTTCGGGTCGCGAGGCATCGCGGTCCTGGAGAAGGCGGTCGAGGAGGCGCGGGCGGCCGGGGCACTGGTCGTCATGGACGCCAAGCGCGGCGACATCGGCTCCACCATGGCCGCGTACGCCGAGTCCTTCCTGCGGAAGGGCGCCCCGCTGTTCTCGGACGCGCTGACCGTCTCGCCCTACGTCGGCTACGGGTCGCTCGCGCCGGCGGTCAAGCTGGCGCGCCAGAGCGGCGCCGGGCTCTTCGTGCTCGCGCTGACCTCCAACCCGGAGGGCGCAGAGGTGCAACACGCCGTGCGCTCCGACGGCCGGACCGTCGCGGCGACGGTGCTCGCCCACCTCGCCGCCGAGAACGCCGGGGAGGAGCCCCTCGGCTCCTTCGGCGCGGTCGTCGGTGCCACGCTCGGCGACCTGTCGTCGTACGACCTCGGCATCAACGGGCCGCTCCTCGCGCCCGGCATCGGCGCCCAGGGAGCCACTGCGGCCGATCTTCCCGCGGTCTTCGGGGCGGCGGTGCGCAACGTCGTGCCGAACGTGAGCCGGGGGGTGCTGCGCCACGGTCCCGACGTCGTCGCGCTGCGTGACGCCGCGGAACGCTTCGCGGAGGAGATCCGGGCCGCCGTGGCCGCGTACTAGGAGCTTCGGCGGGGGCCAGGAAATCCTCCGGCGAGTGTCTTCACACCGGCTCCAGTCTGAATACATCCTCAAATCCGGGGCAGTATGTCGGAAAAGTCCGGCTCGACGGAGGCTGACCAGGACTTTTCCGCTGTTCTCGCTGACTCTGGCGCACTTGCCCGCTAGTCTCCGACGAGAGTGAACGGGCAAGCGTGTTGCTCGTAGCTCCCCAGGTGTGGGGCGACTAGGTTCCTCACCGGTCCGTATCCGACAGTTCGACATCCGAGGTGACGTAGGCGTGGCTCTTCCGCCCCTTACCCCTGAACAGCGCGCAGCCGCGCTCGAAAAGGCCGCCGCGGCTCGCCGGGAGCGGGCCGAGGTCAAGAATCGACTCAAGCACTCCGGCGCCTCTCTTCACGAGGTCATCAAGCAGGGCCAGGAGAACGACGTCATCGGCAAGATGAAGGTCTCCGCTCTCCTCGAGTCCCTGCCGGGCGTGGGCAAGGTCCGCGCCAAGCAGATCATGGAGCGACTCGGGATCTCCGAGAGCCGCCGTGTGCGTGGCCTCGGCTCCAACCAGATCGCCTCTCTCGAGCGCGAGTTCGGCGGCGCCGCCAGCTGAGTCCGGTGCACTCCGGGATTGCTGGAATAATCGCTGCATGAGTGAACGTCCGCGGCTGACCGTGCTCTCCGGCCCCTCCGGGGTCGGCAAGAGCACGGTCGTCGCCCATCTGCGCAAGGAACACCCCGAGGTCTGGCTCTCGGTCTCGGCGACGACCCGCAAGCCCCGCCCTGGTGAGCAGCACGGAGTCCACTACTTCTTCGTCACCGACGACGAGATGGACAAGCTGATCGCCAACGGCGAGCTGCTGGAGTGGGCCGAATTCGCCGGCAACCGCTACGGCACTCCGCGAGCGGCCGTGGTGGAGCATCTGGAGGCCGGTGTGCCGGTCCTGCTGGAGATCGACCTGCAAGGCGCGCGTCAGGTGCGCGAGTCCATGCCCGAGGCCCAGCTCGTGTTCCTGGCTCCCCCCTCCTGGGAGGAGCTCGTGCGCAGGCTCACCGGACGGGGCACCGAGCCGCCGGAGGTGATCGAGCGCCGTCTGGAGGCGGCCAAGGCCGAACTGGCGGCGGAGCCCGAGTTCGACGCAACCCTGGTCAACACCTCGGTCGAGGACGTGGCGAGCGAGCTGCTAGCCTTGATGGACGTTGTGTGATCAGGGTTGTGTGATCAGGTCTGATCTTTCCCATCTTCGGAAGGTAGAGCGTGTCCTCTTCCATCACCGCGCCCGAGGGCATCATCAACCCGCCGATCGACGAGCTCCTCGAGGCCACCGACTCGAAGTACAGCCTCGTGATCTACGCGGCCAAGCGGGCCCGCCAGATCAACGCGTACTACTCGCAGCTCGGTGAGGGCCTCCTCGAGTACGTCGGTCCGCTCGTCGACACCCACGTCCACGAGAAGCCGCTCTCGATCGCCCTGCGCGAGATCAACGCGGGTCTGCTGACGTCCGAGGCCATCGAGGGCCCGGCGCAGTAAGAGCTCAGCAGTAACTCATATCTGCGGACCGCAGTAGGTTTTTCCACAGGCCCGGCAGCGCGGCTGCCGGGCCTGTGGTCTGCTCGGGGTGCGAGGGGGTCCCTCGCGGTGATACAGCATGGGGATGTACGTTTCCGAGTCCGGGGAGAGACGGTGGACAAGCCGAAGGTCGTTCTGGGGGTCAGCGGTGGCATCGCCGCCTACAAGGCCTGTGAGCTGCTGCGCCGCCTGACGGAGTCGGGCCACGACGTCCGCGTCGTACCCACCGCCTCCGCCCTCCACTTCGTCGGCGCCGCCACCTGGTCCGCCCTCTCCGGCAACCCTGTCTCCACCGAGGTCTGGGACGACGTCCACGAGGTCCCGCACGTCCGCATCGGCCAGCACGCCGCCCTGGTCGTGGTGGCCCCGGCGACCGCCGACATGCTCGCCAAGGCGGCCCACGGCCTCGCCGACGACCTCCTCACCAACACGCTCCTGACCGCCCGCTGCCCGGTCGTCTTCGCCCCGGCGATGCACACGGAGATGTGGGAGCACCCGGCCACCCAGGAGAACGTGGCGACCCTGCGGCGCCGCGGCGCCGTGGTGATCGAGCCCGCCGTGGGCCGGCTGACGGGCGTCGACACGGGCAAGGGCCGGCTGCCCGATCCCGCCGAGATCTTCGAGGTCTGCCGCCGGGTGCTCACTCGGGGTGTGACGGAACCCGACCTGGCGGGCCGACACGTCGTGGTCAGCGCCGGCGGCACCCGCGAGCCGCTCGACCCCGTCCGCTTCCTCGGCAACCGCTCCTCCGGCAAGCAGGGCTACGCCCTGGCGCGTACGGCCGCGGCCCGGGGCGCCCGCGTCACCCTGATCGCCGCCAACACAGGCCTGCCCGACCCGGCCGGGGTGGACGTCATCCAGGTGGGGACGGCGGTGCAGCTGCGCGAGGCGGTGCTGAAGGCGACCGCGGACGCGGACGCCGTGGTGATGGCGGCGGCGGTCGCGGACTTCCGGCCGGCGGTGTACGCGCAGGGGAAGATCAAGAAGCGGGACGGCCGGGATCCGGAGCCCATCGCCCTGGTCAGGAATCCGGACATTCTCGCGGAGATCTCCGCCGACCGCGCCCGCCCCGGCCAGGTGGTCGTCGGCTTCGCTGCGGAGACGGACGATGTGCTGGCGAACGGACGCACCAAGCTGGACCGCAAGGGCTGCGATCTGCTCGTGGTGAACGAGGTGGGGGAGCGCAAGACCTTCGGTTCCGAGGAGAACGAGGCGGTCGTGCTGGGCGCCGACGGCAGTGAGACCCCCGTGCCGTACGGGCCGAAGGAGGGGCTGGCGGACACGGTGTGGGACCTGGTGGCGCGCCGCCTGGCCTGAATGTCTCACTCCGAACGAAACTCGGCCGAACCTCGGACATTCACGCGTGGCGCCCCCTGGAAAAGAGTGTGCGGCATTGGGCAGAATGCCCGTGCCGCAGGTCACAGCGCTCCCGAGGAGCGAGACACGTGGGCCGGTGGTCGAGAGCGACCGATAAACTGTTCTCGGACGACGCCGGGCGCAGCCCCCGTCCCGTCCGCCCATGATCAGCCAGCAGCCGCTGCAACCACAGGGAGCGTTGTGTCCCGTCGCCTGTTCACCTCGGAGTCCGTGACCGAGGGCCACCCCGACAAGATCGCTGACCAGATCAGCGACACCATTCTCGACGCGCTTCTGCGAGAGGACCCGACGTCCCGGGTCGCCGTGGAGACGCTCATCACGACCGGCCTGGTGCATGTGGCCGGTGAGGTCACGACCAAGACGTACGCGCCGATCGCGCAGCTGGTGCGCGAGAAGATCCTGGAGATCGGCTACGACTCGTCGAAGAAGGGCTTCGACGGCGCGTCCTGTGGTGTCTCGGTGTCGATCGGCGCGCAGTCGCCGGACATCGCGCAGGGTGTGGACACGGCGTACGAGTCCCGGGTCGAGGGCGACGACGACGAGCTGGACCGGCAGGGTGCCGGTGACCAGGGTCTGATGTTCGGTTACGCGACGGACGAGACCCCGACGCTGATGCCGCTGCCGATCTTCCTGGCGCACCGCCTGTCCAAGCGGCTGTCCGACGTCCGCAAGAACGGCACGATCCCCTACCTGCGTCCGGACGGCAAGACGCAGGTCACCATCGAGTACGACGGTGACAAGGCGGTCCGTCTGGACACGGTGGTCGTCTCCTCGCAGCACGCCAGCGACATCGATCTGGACTCCCTGCTGGCTCCCGACATCCGTGAGTTCGTGGTGGAGCCGGAGCTGAAGGCGCTGCTGGAGGACGGCATCAAGCTGGAGACGGACGGTTACCGTCTGCTGGTCAACCCCACCGGCCGCTTCGAGATCGGCGGTCCGATGGGGGATGCGGGCCTGACCGGCCGGAAGATCATCATCGACACCTATGGCGGCATGGCTCGCCACGGCGGCGGCGCGTTCTCCGGCAAGGACCCCTCGAAGGTGGACCGCTCGGCGGCGTACGCGATGCGCTGGGTGGCCAAGAACGTGGTCGCCGCGGGCCTGGCCTCGCGCTGCGAGGTGCAGGTCGCGTACGCGATCGGCAAGGCGGAGCCGGTGGGTCTGTTCGTGGAGACGTTCGGCACGGCCAAGGTCGACACGGAGAAGATCGAGCACGCGATCACCGAGGTCTTCGACCTGCGCCCGGCCGCGATCATCCGCGACCTGGACCTGCTCCGCCCGATCTACGCGCAGACGGCGGCATACGGCCACTTCGGCCGCGAACTCCCCGACTTCACCTGGGAGCGCACCGACCGGGTGGACGCCCTGCGGAGGGCGGTGGGGCTGTAGCCCCGTTCCACACGTCCACGAGGCCCGGTCGCTCCTGAGGCGACCGGGCCTCGACGTGTTCTCGATGGCTGGTACGGCCGGCTCGTGGAAACGTACGGTGGGGGTCTCCCGGTGAGGGTCACGGGTGATCTCGGTCCCCCGCCGGTGTCAGTGGCGTTTGGTAAGAATGCAAGCGTGAGCAGCGGGAACGGGCAGCAGCGGGCGGGCGGGGAAGATGCCGCGCCGCCCGAGCAGCTTGCGCTGATGCGGGAGGCCGTGCGGGAGGCCAAGGCGCCCAGGGCCAAGCCGCGGACGTGGCGGGGGGCCGCCATGGCCAAGGAGCTGCCCGTCGCGCGTGTGCTGGTCGACAAGGGCGTGCTGCATCTGGACCGCTACTTCGACTACGCCGTGCCGGAGGAGCTCGACGCCGTCGCGCAGCCCGGGGTCAGGGTGCGGGTGCGGTTCGGGGCCGGCGGGCGCAATGTGCGCGAAGGGCGGCGCGAGGGCGGCGGGCTCATCGACGGGTTCATCGTCGAGCGGATGGCCGAGTCCGACTATGCGGGCCCCCTGGCGGCGCTCGCCCAGGTCGTGTCGCCCGAGCCCGTCCTGTCGCCCGAGCTGCTCGGACTCGCCCGGGCCGTCGCCGACCGGTATGCGGGCAGTCTCGCCGATGTGCTGCAGCTCGCCGTTCCGCCGCGGCACGCCCGGGCCGAGGCCACGGAGATGGGGGCGCCACCAGCGCCGCCCTCCGCGCCCGAGCCGGGGTCCTGGCGGCGGTATGGGCGGGGGCCGCAGTTCCTGCGGTCGCTGGCCTCCGGCGGCGCGCCCCGGGCCGTGTGGACCGCCCTGCCCGGGCCCGAGTGGGCGGAGGAGATCGCCCGGGCCGTGCAGGCCACGCTTGCCTCCGGCCGGGGAGCACTGGTCGTCGTGCCCGCCGGGCGGCCCGCCGCACGGGTCGACGCGGCGCTGCGCGGGCTGATGAGCGACGGGCAGCACGCGGTCCTGACCGCCGACGCCGGGCAGGAGCGGCGCTACCGGGAGTGGCTCGCGGTACGGCGCGGGGCCGTGCGGGCGGTGGTCGGGACGCGGGCCGCCATGTTCGCGCCCGTACGGGATCTCGGGCTCGTCGTCGTCTGGGACGACGGCGACGCCGGCCACGGTGACGACAACGCTCCCTTCCCCCATGTCCGCGAGGTGCTGGAGCTTCGCGCCGCGCGGGACAGGTGCGGCTTCCTGCTCGGGAGCTGGAGCTGCACCGTCGAGGCCGCCCAGCTCGTCGAGACCGGGTGGGCCGCGCCGCTCGTCGCGGACCGGGAGCAGGTGCGGGCCGCCGCGCCGCTGGTGCGGACCGTGGGGGACGGGGATCTCGCGCGGGACGAGGCGGCCCGGGCGGCGCGGCTGCCGACGCTCGCCTGGGAGGTCGTGCGGGCGGGGCTGCGGCAGGGGCCCGTACTGGTGCAGGTTCCCCGGCGTGGCTATGTGCCGCGGATGGCCTGTGCGCAGTGCCGTGCGCCGGCTCGGTGCCGGCACTGCGCCGGGCCGCTGGCGGCGCAGGATGCCGGAGAGCTGCGGTGCGGGTGGTGCGGGCGTGCGGAGACCGCCTGGCACTGTCCGGAGTGCGGCGGGTTCCGGCTGCGGGCCCAGGTCGTGGGTGCCCGGCGCACGGCCGAGGAGCTGGGGCGCGCGTTCCCGGCCGTTCCGGTACGGACCTCGGGGCGCGAGCAGGTGCTGGACACGGTGCCGGGGACGCCCGCACTGGTCGTCAGTACGCCCGGTGCCGAGCCCGTCGCCGAGGGCGGGTACGCGGCCGCGCTGCTCCTCGACGGGTGGGCCATGCTCGGCCGGCCCGATCTGCGGGCGGGCGAGGACGCGCTGCGACGGTGGATCGGTGCGGGCGCGCTCGTACGGCCGCAGTCGGCGGGCGGGACCGTCGTGGTCGTCGCCGAGCCGACGCTGCGGCCCGTGCAGGCCCTGGTCCGGTGGGATCCCGTCGGTCACGCGGTGCGGGAGCTCGCCGAGCGCGCGGAGCTGGGGTTTCCGCCGGTGTCGCGGATGGCTGCGGTGTCGGGGCCGCCCGAGGCCGTGGCGGCATTCCTCGCCGGTGCCGAACTGCCGCCGGACGCAGAGGTCCTGGGGCCGGTGCCGCTGCCGGTCACCGAGGCCGGACGACCACGGCGGGCCGGGGGACCGCCACCGGGGGAGCGTTGGGATCGGGCGCTCATCCGGGTGCCACCCGGCAGCGGGGCCGCCCTGGCCACCGCCCTGAAATCCGTGCTCGCTGCCAGGATGGCCCGTGGGGGGAGCGACGCGGTAAGGATCCGGATCGATCCGCCGGACATCGGGTAAGAGCTCCGAACAGAATGGGCGCCCGGCTCGCGGCGCCTGGCACGCAGAGGCCGTTGACGGCCGCTGCGGGTCGGTCGGTGCGCACGATCCGGGCTCGTCCCGCGATGTGCGCCGCCCGTGGTGTACGGCGTCGGCGCACACCACGGACGGCTCTCCGGGGCGCCGGGAGGGCGGCTCAGCCGTTGCGCGGGCCGGGGAAGGCCGTCGGCCTTGCCTCGTCGCGGAGGGTGGGGCTGCCCGCCGTCGGCTGCGTCGGCATCGACCGGGCGGCCGGGACGGTGGGGAGGCCCGCGCCCACGTTGAGCGTGCGGGTGCCGGACGGCTCCGGAGTGCGCTCCGGCTCGGCGGGTGACTGCGGGGCGGCGCGGCGGGCGCCGTAACGGCGGTGGACCGCCTGCTTGGTGACGCCGAGTGCGGAGCCCACGGCGTCCCACGAGAAGCCGAGTGAGCGGTCGAAGTCCACGGCCGCCGTGACCAGGGTCTCGACACTGTCCCGCAACTCCTGGGCGAGGCGGACGGTCGGGGCGGGGGCGCGTCCGTAGACGACGAAGCCCGTGGAGGGGCCGGAGCGGCGCGGGCGGTAGACGTTGCCCAACTGGGCGGTGAGCGTGCGCAGCGCGTCCACCTGCCGGCGGACCCGCTCGATGTCCCGCACCAGCAAGTGCAGGCTGGCCCGGGCCTGGGCGTCGTGGGTTGCGTGGTCGGCCATGAACAAGCCTCTCGAACCGGCGTTGAAAAGGATAGGGCCGCGATAGCGGCCCGTAGCGGTCAACTCTCTCTTGACCAACGCGCCTTTGGGCCTGTGGTCACGGTGCAGGGGCGTAAGAGCGTATGCGTACGCCCCCGGGGGTGATGCGCGCTGTGAGACGCATGCGCCGTGCGTCAGGGCGGCCGTCGCACTCGTCACGCCCGCGCCCCCATAGACTGGTGCGCTGCCCGCACGCCCCGGCGCAGCCGGAAGCGTACGGGACCGTCAAACTCCCGCCCGAGAGGCCGTCACTCACCCATGAGGCTTGTCTTCGCAGGTACCCCCGAGGTCGCCGTTCCCGCGCTGGACGCTCTGATCGCGTCCGAACGGCACGAGGTGGCCGCCGTCGTCACGCGGCCCGACGCACCGGCGGGGCGGGGGCGCAGGCTGGTCGCCAGCCCCGTCGCCGAGCGCGCGGAGGAGGCCGGTATCGAGGTCCTCAAGCCGAGCAGGCCCCGGGACGAGGACTTCCTCGCGCGGCTGCGGGAGCTCGCGCCCGACTGCTGTCCCGTCGTCGCCTACGGTGCGCTGCTGCCGCGGGTCGCCCTCGACATCCCCGCCCACGGCTGGGTCAACCTGCACTTCTCCCTGCTCCCCGCCTGGCGCGGCGCCGCCCCCGTGCAGCACTCCCTCCTGGCAGGGGACGAGATCACCGGCGCCTCCACCTTCCTCATCGAGGAAGGCCTGGACTCAGGGCCGGTCTACGGCACCGTCACCGAGCAGGTCCGGCCCACCGACACCAGCGGTGACCTCCTCACCCGCCTCGCCTTCGCCGGTGCCGGTCTGCTCGAAGCCACCATGGACGGCATCGAGGACGGCACCCTCAAGGCCGTGCCGCAGCCCTCCGAGGGCGTCACGCTCGCGCCGAAGATCACCGTCGAGGACGCGCACGTCGACTGGTCCGCGCCCGCGCTGCGCGTCGACCGTGTGGTACGCGCGTGCACCCCGGCGCCCGGCGCCTGGACGACACTGCGCGGCGAGCGGCTCAAGCTCATCCAGGTCACGGCCCTGCCCGAGCGGACCGATCTCGCCCCCGGGCAGCTGGCCGTGGGCAAGAACAACGTGTACGTCGGCACCGGTTCGTACGCCGTCGAGCTGGTGTGGGTGCAGGCCCAGGGCAAGAAGCCGATGCGGGCCGCTGACTGGGCGCGCGGAGTGCGCATCGGCGTGGGGGAGACCCTCGGGAGCTGACCTCCCCGACTGCCCGCCACCCCACGGACGTACGCTGGGAAGCGCACGTCACCCCACACCCGGAGCACCTTTTCGTGACCGACCAGTCCCGTCGTCCCCGCAAGCCCGGCAAGCCCTACCGCCGGCCCCAGAAGGACCCCGTCCGCATCCTCGCCTTCGACGCGCTCAGGGCCGTCGACGAGCGGGACGCGTATGCGAACCTCGTCCTGCCGCCGCTGCTGCGCAAGGCGCGCGAGAAGGGGGACTTCGACGGGCGGGACGCGGCGCTCGCCACCGAGCTGGTGTACGGGACGCTGCGCCGGCAGGGGACGTACGACGCCATCCTCTCGGCCTGTGTCGACCGGCCGCTGCGGGATGTCGATCCGCCCGTCCTGGATGTACTGAGCCTCGGCGTCCACCAGTTGCTCGGGACGCGGATACCCTCGCACGCCGCGGTGTCCGCCACCGTCGAGCTCGCCCGGGTGGTGCTCGGCGACGGGCGCGCCAAGTTCGTCAACGCGGTGCTGCGCAAGGTGGCCCAGGACGATCTGGACGGCTGGCTGGAGCGGGTCGCGCCGCCCTACGACGAGGACCCCGAGGACCACCTCGCCGTCGTGCACTCGCACCCGCGCTGGGTCGTCTCCGCCCTGTGGGACTCCCTGGGCGGCGGGCGCGCCGGGATCGAGGACCTCCTGGAAGCCGACAACGAGCGGCCCGAGGTCACGCTCGTCGCCCGTCCCGGCCGTGCCACCACGGAGGAACTGCTCCGCGAGGAGGCCGCTGTGCCGGGGCGCTGGTCGCCGTACGCCGTCCGGCTCACCGAGGGCGGCGAACCCGGTGCCGTCGAGGCCGTACGGGAGGGCCGGGCGGGCGTCCAGGACGAGGGCAGCCAGCTCGTCGCGCTCGCACTCGCGAACGCTCCCTTGGACGGGCCCGACGAGCGGTGGCTGGACGGATGCGCGGGGCCCGGCGGCAAGGCGGCACTGCTGGCAGCCCTCGCCGCCGAGCGAGGTGCCGTGCTGCTCGCCTCGGAGAGGCAGCCCCACCGGGCCGGTCTGGTGGCGAAGGCGCTGGCCGGGAATCCCGGTCCGTACCAGGTCATCGCCGCCGACGGGACCCGCCCGCCGTGGCAGCCCGGCACCTTCGACCGCGTTCTGGTGGACGTGCCCTGTACGGGGCTCGGTGCACTGCGCCGCCGCCCCGAGGCGCGGTGGCGACGCCGGCCCGAGGACCTCGACGGGTTCGCTCCGTTGCAGCGTGCCCTGCTGCGAACGGCCCTGGAGTCGGTACGCGTCGGAGGCGTCGTCGGCTACGCGACCTGTTCGCCGCACCTCGCCGAGACCCGTGCCGTGGTCGACGACGTGCTCAAGCACTACCGGGGAGCCGAGCTCATCGACGCCCGGCCGTCGCTGCCCGGCGTACCGGCCCTCGGCGACGGTCCCGACGTACAGCTGTGGCCGCATCTGCACGGCACGGACGCGATGTACCTGGCGCTGATCCGTCGAACCGCCTGACGCGAGCCACGACGCGCCGGCGGCCGCCACGTCCGGCCGCCGCCGGGCGAGCGGGATGGCTGGATGACTGGGTGGCTGGGTGGCCGGACGAGCGGGGCGACCGACAGCCCTCGCCGCCGTGCGAGTCGGATCGCTGGGTGGCCGGGGGCCGGGCGAGCCGTGTGATCGTGTGGCCGGATGGCTGGGCGAGCCGGGTGGGCGGGCGGTCGGGTGAGTCGGATCACCGGCGGACCGGAGGGCTGGGCGAGCCCGGCGGGCTGGGTGGCTGGGTGGCTGGGCGGCCGGGCGAGCGGACGGCAGGGCCGCTGGGTGGCCAGGTGAACTGGGTGAGCCGGGTGAGCGGGCGACCGGGCGGCTCGGTGGCGGGGTGAACTGGGCGAGCC
>NZ_BBZJ01000020.1:382421-499346 GCF_001417775.1 Streptomyces sp. TP-A0356
GGGTGGGCGGGCGACCGGGCGGCTCGGTGGCGGGGTGAACTGGGCGAACCGGGTGAGCGGGCGGTCGGGTGAGTCGGATCACCGGGGGCCGGAGGGCGCCCGGAGGCTGGGTGGCTGGGCGGCCGGGCGAGCCGGTGGGCCGGATGGCCGGGCGAGCCGGATGACTGGGTGGCTGGGCGAGCCGGTGGGTCGGATGACTGGGTGGCTGGGCGAGCCGGTGGGCCGGATGACCGGGCGAGCCGGATGACTGGGTGGCTGGGCGAGCCGGAGGGCCGGAGGGCCGGTGGCCGGGCGAGCCGGATGGCCGGATGGGCGTCATCGATTTCAGGGCTTTTCCCAGTAGCCGGACCGAGGACACCAACCCGTGCCGGGCATGGCAGGCTTGGCTCATGGCCGTGCAGATCAACCCCAGCATCCTGTCCGCCGACTTCGCCCGTCTCGCCGAGGAGGCGAAGGCCGTGGAAGGGGCCGACTGGCTCCACGTCGACGTCATGGACAACCATTTCGTTCCGAACCTGACGCTCGGCGTGCCGATCGTGGAGTCCCTGGTACGGGCGACGGACACCCCGCTGGACCTGCACCTGATGATCGAGGACGCCGATCGGTGGGCGCCCCAGTACGTCGAAGCGGGTGCCGGATCCGTCACCTTCCACGTCGAGGCCGCCGCCGCGCCCGTGCGGCTCGCCCGTGAGATCCGGGCCAAGGGCGCCCGGGCCTCCATGGCCCTCAAGCCCGCGACGCCCATCGAGCCGTACGAGGACCTGCTGCCCGAGCTGGACATGCTGCTGATCATGACCGTCGAGCCCGGCTTCGGCGGTCAGGCGTTCCTGGACATCATGCTTCCCAAGATCCGCCGCACCCGTGAGCTGATCAGCAAGCACGGCCTCGAACTCTGGCTGCAGGTCGACGGCGGTGTCTCGGCCTCCACCATCGAACAGTGCGCGGAGGCGGGCGCGGACGTCTTCGTGGCCGGTTCGGCGGTGTACGGGGCGGCCGACCCGGCCGCCGCGGTACGTGCATTGCGCACCCAGGCGGAGCGGGCGACCGCCCGAGGGTCATGGGCGTGCGACGACTGAGCCAACGGAACCTGAACGCCGACCGTCCGGGCTGATCAAGTACGCCGGATCTGCAAGGATGAACGGCGAATGCACCGTGTGAACAGCAGTGAGGAGATGGCCGTGTCGGGTATGTCGGCGGGCCGGTCAGCCATGCGGATGGGACCCGCTGAGCTGGTGCAGGCGGCGGCCATGGCCCGTCGCTTCTATCTCGAGGGCAAGTCCAAGATCCAGATCGCTGAGGAGTTCGGCGTCAGCCGCTTCAAGGTGGCCCGGGTCCTGGAGACCGCCCTCGAACGGGATCTCGTACGGATCGAGATCCGTGTGCCGGCCGAGCTGGACGCCGAGCGCTCCGATGCGCTGCGCGCCCGCTACGGCCTCAGACACGCTGTCGTGGTCGAGTCCCCGGCCGATGCCGAGGAGTCGCCCGACCCCGAGAACCTCGGAGAGGTGGCCGCCGACCTGCTCGGCGAGCTGGTCACCGAGGGGGATGTGCTGGGCCTGGCCTGGGGCCGCTCCACCATCCACATGGCGGCGGCCCTGGACCGACTGCCGCCCTGCACGGTGGTGCAGCTGACGGGCGTGTACGACGCCGGGACCGCCGAGCGCGGCTCGGTGGAGGCCGTCCGCCGGGCCGCGCAGGTCGCGGGCGGCGACGCGCACCCCATCTACGCGCCGATGCTGCTGCCCGACGCGGCGACCGCGGCGGCGCTGCGCAACCAGACGGGGATCGCCCGCGCCTTCGAGTACTTCGACAAGGTCACGGTCGCCTGTGTCTCCATCGGCTCCTGGGAGCCGGGCATCTCGACGGTGCACGACATGCTCAGCGACGAGGAGCGCGCCCACTACGCGTCCCTCGGTGTCGCCGCCGAGATGTCAGCGCACCTCTTCGACGCCGAGGGCCGCCGGGTCGGACGGGACCTGGGGGAACGATGCATCACCGTCAAGGCGGACCAGCTGCGTCGTATCCCCGAGGTCGTCGCGATCGCGGGCGGGCAGCGGAAGGCGGCCGCGATCGACGCGGTGCTGCGGTCGGGGCTCGTCACCAGCCTGGTGACGGACACCTCGGCGGCGGACTATCTGATGTCGGCGGGGCCGACGCCGAGGCCCGCGCTCAACCGCGCGGACCCGGACGGGCACTGACAGGCGCTCGCGAGGGGACGGCTGTGGCAGCATCGGCGCCATGCTGCTGCGGTCCGTCCCTCGCGCGCTCGCGGGGCTCTTCGTCTGTCTGACCGTCCTGCTCACCGCGTGTTCCCCGACGCACCCCAGCGCCTCGGCGCCGACCGCGTCGTCGGCCCGGCGGACGGCGACCGTCCAGGAGTCCCGGCTGCCCGTCGAGGCCCGGCACACCCTCGCCCTCATCGACAAGGGCGGCCCCTTCCCGTACGCCCAGGACGGCGTCGTCTTCGGCAACTTCGAGCGCCTGCTGCCACAGCACGCGCGTGGCTACTACCACGAGTACACGGTGCGGACACCGGGCTCGCGCGACCGGGGGGCCCGCCGCATTGTCACCGGGCAGGGCGGTGAGATCTACTACACGGACGATCACTATCACTCGTTCAAGGCGGTGCTGAGATGACCGACGACCTCGCGGGCCGGCTCGTGGTCGCGCTGGACCTCGACGGGGCCGCCGACAAGGCCGCGTTCATGGAGCGGGTCGTGCGCGCCCTGGACCTGCCGGACTGGTTCGGGCGCAACTGGGACGCGCTCGCCGACTCGCTCACCGACCGCACCGTCTGGCCCCGGGAGGCCGCCGAGAAGGGGCTGCTGCTCGTCGTACGGGGCTGGCAGCAGTACGCGAAGGCGCGGCCCGACGAGTGGGAGACCGCCCGGGAGGTCTTCTCGGAGGCGGTGGACCGCACTCCGGAGCTCTCCGTGGCGCTCGCGCTTGGAGGATCCCACGAAGACCCCGCTGACCTGCCTGGATGATCTGTCCGGGGACCGTGTCACCCCCGTCATGGGAGAATGAAGTACGTGCTCTTCCCCCTGGCTGTCCTGTTAGGGGGCCGCCTCTGATCGACTGGGATGTGCAGCACGTGCGTTTCCTCAATGACATCCAGCCCGCGTACGACCTGACGTACGACGACGTGTTCATGGTGCCGAGCCGCTCCGCAGTCGGTTCCCGCCAGGGCGTGGACCTCGCTTCCCCCGACGGCACGGGCACCACCATTCCGCTGGTCGTCGCCAACATGACGGCCATCGCCGGCCGCCGCATGGCGGAGACGGTCGCCCGTCGCGGCGGCCTCGTCGTCATACCGCAGGACATCCCGATCGACGTGGTCACCGAGGTGATCTCCTGGGTGAAGAGCCGCCACCTGGTGCTCGACACCCCGATCGTGCTGGCTCCGCACCAGACCGTCGCCGACGCCCTGGCGCTGCTGTCCAAGCGTGCGCACAACGCCGGTGTGGTGGTCGACGCGGAGCACCGGCCGATCGGTGTGGTCACCGACGCCGACCTCTCCGGAGTGGACCGCTTCACCCAGCTCGAGGTGGTCATGTCGAAGGACCTGCTGCTCCTCGACGCCGGCATCGACCCGCGCGAGGCCTTCAACATCCTCGACGGCGCCAACCGCCGCTACGCGCCCGCCGTCGACCAGGACGGCAAGCTCGCCGGCATCCTCACCCGCAAGGGTGCTCTGCGCGCCACGCTCTACACGCCGGCCACCGACGCGCAGGGCAGGCTGCGCATCGCCGCCGCCGTGGGCATCAACGGCGACGCCGGGGGCAAGGCCAAGCAGCTGCTCGACGCGGGTGTCGACACGCTCGTCATCGACACCGCCCACGGGCATCAGGAGTCGATGCTCAGCACGATCGCGACCGTACGGGCGCTCGACCCGCGGGTACCGCTCGTGGCGGGCAACATCGTCGCCGCCGAGGGTGTGCGGGACCTGATCGAGGCCGGCGCGGACATCGTCAAGGTCGGGGTGGGCCCCGGCGCCATGTGCACCACGCGGATGATGACGGGCGTCGGCCGCCCGCAGTTCTCGGCGGTCCTGGAGTGCGCCGCCGAGGCGAGGAAGTACGGCAAGCACGTGTGGGCCGACGGCGGTGTGCGCCACCCGCGCGACGTGGCGATGGCCCTGGCGGCGGGCGCGTCCAACGTGATGATCGGCTCCTGGTTCGCGGGCACGTACGAGTCCCCGGGTGATCTGCAGCAGGACGCCAACGGCCGCCTGTACAAGGAGTCGTTCGGCATGGCGTCGGCCCGTGCGGTCCGCAACCGTACGTCGGAGGAGTCGGCGTACGACCGTGCCCGCAAGGCCCTGTTCGAGGAGGGCATCTCGACCTCCCGCATGTTCCTCGACCCGGGCCGCCCGGGCGTCGAGGACCTGATCGACTCGATCATCGCGGGGGTCCGCTCCTCCTGCACCTACGCGGGCGCAAGCTCCCTCGAGGAGTTCGCCGAGCGGGCCGTCGTGGGCATCCAGAGCGCGGCCGGCTACGCGGAGGGCGAGCCCCTGCACGCCAGCTGGAACTGACGCACGCCGCCCTCGGTACGGCCCCTGCTGTCCCTTCGCCGGGAGACCGGGGGCCGTCGGTGTGTCACCGCGCCGACGGGCCGCTGTGCCGGCTTTGACGTCGATCCACCGTGACGACACGCTGGAGGAGTGACCACACCGGAGAACGTCGAACCCCGGTACACGCTGCTGACCGCCGCCGCCCGGCTGGACGAGCTGCGCGCCCGGGAGTCGCTCGCCGGGGCCGGGAGCGGCGCCGGTCAGCCGGATCGTGGGGAGCTGCTGGAGCTGCTGGCGCTGAGCGAGGTCGTGGCCCGCAAGGCGGCGTACGGGCGGCAGCTCACCGTGCGCGCGGCGCGGGCTGCCGGGGCCTCCTGGGCGCAGATCGGTGCCGCGCTCGGTACCAGCAGGCAGGCCGCCTGCGAGGCCCACGCGCGGTGGCTGGACGCCCATGCGGCGGCCTATGGGCGACCTGGACGGCGGGGCACGGGCACGGTGGACGCGGCCGGGACACGGACGGCCTGCGGGGAGCCCGGGGAGAGCTGACAACGGACGGCGGCGCAGCGGACGGCGGCCACACGGCCAGGTCCCGCTGCCTCGGTGAAGGGGCGTGCGCAAACATCGAAAGGGCTTGCGCAACGAACATCGCGTGACCGCCCGATGAACGCAACGATCTTCCGGAGACGCGCAAGGTTGCTGCATTACGCCCGTGAAGGGCGGACTCGTAAGGTCGTGCGCTATACGTGGCGTGGCGAGGACCCCGCTCGGTGGTCCCCCGTCCCGTGGGTGCTGCCGGTCCCGCCTGCCCCCTTGACCGGCAGCGATAAGGAGCCGACGCGTGCTCGACCAAGGCGCACCCCCGCAGTCCCACACCCATCCAGACTCCGCGACACCCGGCCTAGGCGCACGTCTGATGCGCCGCAAGCCCGTGGAGCGCCTGGTCGCCGAGGGCGGCCAGGGCGAGGGAGGGACGCTGCGGCGTTCCCTCGGGCTGTGGCAGCTCACCATGATCAGCATCGGTGCCACCCTCGGCACCGGCATCTTCGTGGTCCTCGGCGAAGCCGTCCCCAAGGCCGGTCCCGCCGTCACCCTCTCCTTCGTGATCGCCGGCCTCACCGCACTGTTCTCCGCCCTCTCCTACGCCGAGCTGGCGGGTACGATCCCGGTCTCCGGGTCCTCGTACTCGTATGCGTACGCAACGATGGGCGAGCTGATCGCCTGGATCTGCGGCTGGTGTCTGGTCCTGGAGTACGGCGTGTCGGTCGCCGCCGTCGCGGTCGGCTGGGGCCAGTACCTCAACGAGCTGCTGGACGGGACCATCGGCGTCACCATCCCGGCCGCGCTGTCCGCGCCGCCCGGGGACGGTGGCATCTTCAACCTGCCCGCGCTGATCGTCGTCATGCTCGCCATGGCGTTCCTGCTCGGCGGCGCCAAGGAGTCCGCGCGAGCCAACACGATCATGGTCCTTGTGAAGATCGCCGCGCTGGTGCTGTTCTGCCTGATCGGCATCCAGGGCTTCCGCTCCGGCAACTACGCGAACTTCATGCCGCTCGGCATGGCCGGCGTCAGCGCCGCGGGGGCCACGCTCTTCTTCTCGTACATCGGCTTCGACGCCGCCTCCACGGCCGGTGAGGAGGCGAAGAACGCACAGCGCGACCTGCCACGCGCCATCATGCTGTCGCTGGTCATCGTCACGGCGCTGTACGTCGTCGTCGCGGCCGTCGCCGTGGGCGCGAAGCCCTGGAAGCGGTTCAACGACTCGGAGGCCGCGCTCGCCCAGATCATGAAGGACGTCACGGGACAGACCTTCTGGGGCACGCTGCTCGCTGCCTGTGCGGTCATCGCCATCGCGAGCGTCGTGCTGACCGTGCTCTACGGCCAGACGCGCATCCTCTTCGCGATGTCCCGGGACGGCCTCGTGCCCAAGGTGTTCTCGCGCGTCCACCCGCGGACCGGCACGCCCCGCGCCAACACCGTCATCGTCTCCGTCTTCTGCGGTGTCCTCGCCGCCGCGATCCCGCTCGGGCAACTCGCCGACGCCACCAGCATCGGCACGCTCTTCGCCTTCGCGCTGGTCAACGTCGCGGTGGTGGTGCTGCGCCGGATGCGTCCGCACATGACCCGCACCTTCCGGGTGCCGCTGTCGCCGGTGCTGCCCGCGATCGGCTTCTTCTTCTGCGTCTGGATGATGGGCAGCCTCTCGGCCGTCACCTGGGTGGTCTTCGGTGTCTGGATGGCCGTCGGGCTCGTGTTCTACTTCGTGTATGGCCACCGGCGCTCCCGGTTGGCCGCCGTGGAGCCCGCGGCATCCGCAGTCACCGCAGAGAAGTGAACCGCCCGCCTTGCTGAACGATCTCGACGAACGCATCGTCCACGCCCTCGCCGAGGACGCCCGCCGCTCCTACGCGGACATCGGGCAACTGGTCGGCCTGTCCGCGCCCGCCGTGAAGCGGCGCGTGGACCGACTGCGCGCGACCGGCGCCATCACCGGGTTCACCGTACGGGTGGATCCGGCGGCGCTCGGCTGGGAGACCGAGGGGTTCGTCGAGATCCACTGCCGGCGTAACACCTCGCCGGAGACCATCCAGCGGGGCCTGGAGCGTTACCAGGAAGTCGTGGCCGCCTCCACCGTCACCGGTGAGGCGGACGCGATCGCCCAGGTCTTCGCCTCCGACATGCGCCACTTCGAGCGCGTGCTGGAGCGGATCGCCGGGGAGCCGTTCGTGGAGCGCACCAAGTCGGTGCTCGTGCTGTCGCCGCTGCTGCGACGGTTCTCGTCCGGCTCGCCGACCTAGGGCGCTTCTGACGGATCCCCGCGGGACAAGGAGCGGCGTCCGGTGCGGCGAGAGTGGGTGCCGGGCGTCGCGACGCCGCGGAGCTCCGTCAGAAGGGCCCTGGGCCGGCCGGCGGCGCGTGGCTGTGGCAGCCCAACGGCGTCGGCCCGCGCAACGCGTTCCGCGCGGCCGCCGTCCGGGGAGTAGGTCCGTGTCCGGTCACTCGGCGGGTTTGCGTGCCAGTGCGTTGTTGCCGATCGAGTTGTGCACGCTGAAGCTCACGGCGTCCGAGCGGTAGCGGTCGTCCGACCACTCCACCGGGCGCCCTTCGCGCGTCGTGGTCACCCGGCGGACCCGCAGGAGCGGGCTGGTGCGGCGTACGCCGAGCAGTTCGGCGTCCTGGGCGCCTGCCGCCACCGCGTCGATGACGTGCTCGCCGTAGGCGAAGACCAGGCCCGTGTCCTCGAAGAGCCGCTGGGTGACGGACGGGCAGTCGGGCTCGATGGCCTCCACCGCCGGAGAGATCCAGTCCGCGTACACGGTTCGCTCCAGGAGCACCGGCTCACCGTCCAGCCCGCGCACCCGCAGCACGTGCAACACCCGTGTCCTCTCCCGCAGTTGGAGGCGCAGGGCATCCTCCTTCGTCGCCGGGCGGTACTCCTGCTCGACCACCTGGCCGGTCGCCTCGCGCCCCATCGTCCGCGCCCACTGCGCGAAGCTGCGCAGCTCGGCGAAGCTCTGGCTGCGGCGGCTGGCCAGAACCACCCGGCGCGCGCCCTGCCGCGAGCCGATGAGCCCCTCGGTGGTCAGGGCCGCCACGGCCTGGCGGACCGTGCCGCGCGAGACGCCGTAGTGGGCCGCGAGAACCGTCTCCGCCGGGAGGAGACTGCCCACCGTGTACTCCTCGCGGTCTATCGCCCGCCGCAGTTCGTCGGCGATCTCCTCGTGTCGCGCCGCCATGCTTCCCCTCTGAGTCGGCTGCTGTGCACAGCGTGACCAGCCTAATCGAGACCTGGGTGTGATCTGCACAGGAGGAGATTGTGCAGGCAAACAGGGCTCAGGGTTTCGTCGTCGTTAACCGACAGGACACCAGTAGCGGGCGTACTGGGGCCAACTTGTTCGGACAAGTTCTTCGTCTGAGCTCACCCTCGTGCGTACTCTCAGGAGAGACCGTGACCGTGTTCCTGCCGAGGACAGCCGTCCTCACCGGTGGCCTCGCCGTCGCCGCCGCACTCGCCCTCAGCGCCTGTGGCGCGGCCCCCGACAACGCGTCGACCACCGCGGGCGGCAAGAGCGCGGCCACCGCGACCTCCGCCGCGGACTTCGGCGGCCTCGACGCCCTCGTGAAGGCGGCCAAGAAGGAGGGCACGCTGCACGCGATCGCCGTGCCCCGCGACTGGGCCAACTACGGCGCCGTGATCGACGGCTTCCAGAAGAAGTACGGCATCAAGGTCGATGTCGAGAACCCGGACGGCTCCAGCCAGGACGAGATCAACGCCGTCACCTCCCGCAAGGGCCAGGACCGCGCCCCCGACGTGCTCGACCTCGGCAGCTCCTTCGCGCTCAGCGCCGCCCAGCAGGGGCTCCTCGCCCCGTACAAGGTGACCGGCTTCGCCGGCATCCCCGCGGGCCAGAAGGACCCGCAGGCGCGCTGGTACAACGACTACGGCGGCTACGTCTCCATCGGCTGCGACGCCAAGCGCGTGAAGACGTGCCCCACCACCTTCGCCGACCTGCTCAAGCCGCAGTACAAGGGCCAGGTCGCGCTGAACGGCAACCCGACCAAGTCGGGTTCGGCCTTCGGCGGCGTCTATGCGGCGGCCCTCGCGAACGGCGGCTCGTTCGACAACATCCAGCCGGGCCTCGACTTCTTCGCCAAGCTGAAGAAGAGCGGCAACTACACGCCGGTCGAGTCGACGCCCGCCACGGTCGAGAAGGGCGAGACCCCGATCAGCATCGACTGGGACTACCTCAACGCCGGGTACGCCGACGAGTTCAAGTCCAAGGGCCTGGACTGGAAGGTCGCCGTCCCGAGCGACGGCAAGTTCTCCCAGTACTACTCCCAGGCCGTCAACAAGGACGCCCCGCACCCGGCGGCCGCCCGTCTGTGGCAGGAGTACCTCTACAGCACCGAGGGCCAGAACCTCTGGCTCAAGGGACACGCCCGCCCGGCCCTGATGCCGGCGATGGAGAAGGCCGGCACGCTCGACAAGGCCGCCGCGGCCAAGCTGCCCCAGGTGACCGGCACGCCCACCTTCCCGACCGAGGCCCAGCAGAGCAAGGCCAAGACGGTCATCGCGCAGGGCTGGGGGAAGGCCGTCTCCGGATGACCGCCGTCCTCACCGAGGCCGAGATGGCGCCCGCCGCTGCACCGAAGCAGCGGCGGCGCCGCGCCTCCGGCCGGCTCGCCGTCGTCCCGCTGCTGGTCGTCACGGCCATCGCCTTCGGAATACCCGCCCTCGCCATGCTGAACGGCGCCTTCACCGTCAAGGACCCGACGACGGGCGCCACGTCGTACAGCACGGCCAATCTGACCCAGTCCCTGCACGGCGCCTACCTCACGGCCATGATCGGCAGTGTCAAGCTGTCCGCCCTCTCCGCCGCCCTCGGCACCGTCCTCGGACTGCTGCTCGCCCAGGCCGTGGTGACCTCCCGCTTCCGCGCGCTGCGCGAGGCCGTGCTCACCGCGTCCGGCGTCCTCGCCAACTTCGGCGGCGTCCCGCTGGCCTTCGCCTTCGTCGCCACCCTCGGCAACTCGGGAGTGCTGACCCGCCACCTGGGCCTGAGCGACAAGGGCTGGAGCCTCTACAGCTTCTGGGGTCTGGTCATCGTCTATCTGTACTTCCTGATCCCGCTGATGGTCCTCACCATCACCCCGGCTCTGGAGGGCCTGCGCTCCCAGTGGCGCGAGGCCGCGCAGAACAACGGAGCCACCGGCTTCCAGTACTGGCGGCATGTCGCCCTGCCCGTGCTGCTGCCCTCGCTGCTCGGCGGATTCGTCCTGCTCTTCGGCAGCGCCTTCTCCGCGTACGCCACCGCCGCGGCCATGGTGGGCAGCGCGGTCCCGCTGGTCACCCTGCAGATCGCCGACGCCATCTCGGGCAACGTCCTGGTCGGCCAGGAGAACGTGGCGCTCGCCCTCAGCCTCGACATGGTCCTCGTCGCGGCCCTGGTCATGGCCGTCTACCTGCCCCTGCAACGACGGAGTGCGCGATGGCTCGCCTGAACCTGTGGCGGTGGGCCGTCCTGGCCTGCGCCGGACTGTACTTCCTGGTCCCGCTCGCCGCGTCCGTGCTCTTCACGGTCGACGTGTCCGGCCAGGGCATCACCTTCGACGCCTACCGGCAGATCGTCTCCACCCCCGGCTTCGGCTCCAGCCTGCTGCTCTCGCTGGAGCTGGCCGCCGCCACCATCGCCCTGGTCCTGCTGCTGATGGTGCCCGCCATGGTCGCGCTGCGGCTCGGCGCGCCCCGGCTGCGGCCCGTCGTCGAGGTGCTCTGCTCGCTGCCGCTGGTCGTACCCCCCATCGCGTTCGTCGCGGGCATCGCCACGGTCCTGAAGTGGGGGCCCGAGTACCTGTCGCGCACCCCGTTCTTCCAGACGCTCCTGGCGATCCAGAACCCGGACTTCCCGTTCGTGCTCGTACTCGCCTACGTCGTGATGGCGCTGCCGTTCGCGTACCGGGCGCTGGACGCGGGCCTGCGCGCCATGGACGTACGCACCCTCGTCGAGGCCGCACGCAGCTGCGGGGCGAGCCTGCCGTGGGCCCTGGTGCGGGCGGTGCTGCCCAATCTGCGCGGCGCGCTGCTCAACGCGTCCTTCCTCACGCTGGCGCTGGTCCTCGGCGAGTTCACCGTCGCCCAGCTGCTGGGCTTCACTCCGTTCGCCGTGTGGATCTACAGCGTCGGCGGCTCGCAGGCCCAGCTGTCCGTCGCCGTCTCCGTGCTCAGCCTGCTCGTCACCTGGGCCCTGCTCCTCTCGCTCTCCGTCTTCGGCGGACGTACCCGTACCGCCGCCAAGGGATGAACCACATGACGCTCGACAAGGCCGCAATACGAGACAAGGCCGCCGCCACCGTCGAATTCCACGGTCTGCGCCGGGAGTTCGGCCCGACCGTCGCCCTCGACGGGCTCGACCTGACCGTGCAGCCCGGTGAACTCCTCGCCCTGCTCGGCCCGTCCGGCTGCGGCAAGACCACCGCGCTGCGCATGCTCGCCGGGTTCGAGCACCCCGACTCCGGCGAGGTGCTGGTCGACGGCCAGGACGTCACCCGTGTACCGGCGCACCGCCGCGACGCCGGCATGGTCTTCCAGTCCTACAGCCTCTTCCCGCACCTCAACGCCGTCGACAACGTGGCCTTCGGGCTGCGGATGCGCAAGGTGCGTACGGCCGAACGCCGCAAGCGGGCCGCCGACCTGCTCGACCTGGTGGGGCTCGGCGACAAGGCCGAGCGCTTCCCGCACCAGCTCTCCGGCGGGCAGCAGCAGCGCGTCGCACTGGCCCGTGCGCTCGCCCTGCGCCCTCGCGTCCTGCTGCTCGACGAGCCGCTGTCGGCGCTCGACGCCAAGGTACGGCTCACGCTGCGCGAGGAGATCCGCCGCCTTCAGCAGGAACTCGGCATCACCACCCTGTTCGTCACGCACGACCAGGAGGAGGCCCTGTCCATGGCGGACCGGGTCGCGGTGATGCGCGCGGGCAAGCTCGAACAGTGCGCCGCTCCGGCCGAGTTGTACGGCCGCCCGGCCACCCCCTTCGTCGCCGAGTTCGTCGGCACGATGAGCCGGATCCCGGGAGTGCGCACCGACGACACGGTGGAGGTCCTCGGCCGGAAGCTGCCGGTCGACGGGGAGGCGCCCGCCGCGTCCGAGGTCGACGTGCTGGTGCGGCCCGAGGCGGTCCGGGTGGAGGCGGACGAGGAGGGCGACGCGCGGATCGTCGCCACTGCCTTCCTCGGCGCGGCCGTCCGGGTCACCGTTCGGCTCGCCGACGGCACCGAGGTCAAGGCCGACGTGCCCGCACACGAAGCCGCGGGGCTCGGCGCCGGGACCGCCGTCGGCGTGGCGCTGCCCGAGCGTCCGGTCCTCGTGGCAGAACGTATGAACCACTCGTGAAAGAGGGAAACGTGACCCCCCACCCCCGACTCCCGCTCCAGGCCGTTCTGTTCGACATGGACGGCACGCTCGTCGACACCGAGCGGCTGTGGTGGGAGGCGGTGGAGCACGTCGCAGGAAGGGCCCTGACCGAGGCGGACCAGCCGGAGGTGCTCGGCCGGCCGGTCGAGCACACCGCCGCATGGCTGGGCGAGGCCACGGGTGCGCCCGTCGCGGACCTCGCGGCCGCGCTGCACCGGGAGTTCACCGGCCGCGTCCGCACCGGCGTCGTGCCCCGCCCCGGAGCTCTGGACCTGCTCGACGCCCTCGCCCGGGACGGCGTGCCCACCGCCCTGGTGACCGCCTCCCCGCGCGCCCTCGCCGACACCGTCATCGAGGCCCTCGGCGCCGGGCACTTCGCGGTCTCCGTCACCGCCGACGACACCGAGCGCACCAAGCCCGCGCCCGACCCGTACCTGGCCGCCTGCCGCGCGCTCGGCGTCGACCCCGTGGGCTGTGTGGCCGTCGAGGACACCGAGACCGGTGTGGCCTCCGCCGAGGCGGCCGGCTGTGCCGTCCTCGCGGTCCCGTCGCTCGCCCCCATCGGCGCGGCGCCCGGCCGGACCGTGCGCGAGAGCCTCACCGGGGTCACCCCGGAGCAACTCGGCGCCCTGGTCACCGGTGAACTGCGCGTCATGAGCTGGAACCTCTGGCTGGGCGGCACCAGGGTCGACGACCACCGGGCCAAGCAGCTCAAGGCCGTCCTGGAGAGCGGGGCGGACGTCGTCGGGCTCCAGGAGACGGGCGGCACCGCGGCCCAGGAACTGGCGGAGGCCCTCGGCTGGTACCACCACCGGGCCGGCGAGAACCTCGGCGTCATCAGCCGGTACCCGATCACGGCCCGCTTCGGGGACCCCGCCGTCGGCTTCTACGGGGCGGCGGGCGTACGCATCCGGATGGACCGGGGCCGTGAGGTGGACGTCTGGACGGCCCATCTGCACTACACGCCGTACGGCCCCTACGAGTCCGTCTTCGACGGGCTCCCGCCGGCCGAGCTGATCGCCCACGAGGAGGTGCGGCTCGCGCAGATGCGGGACACCCTGCGGCGGATCGGCGAGTCGTCCGCCGACGGGGTTCCGATCGTCCTCGTGGGCGACTTCAACTGCCCCTCGCACCTGGACTGGCCGGAGGTGGAATGGCCGGTGACGAAGGCCGCCGAGGAGGCGGGCCTGCGCGACTCCTACCGGGAGGCGCACCCGGACCCGCTCGCCGACCCCGGCCCGACCTGGTCGCCGATCCACCCCGTGCACGAGGACGGCAGCGGACGCCCCGAACCGCAGGACCGGATCGACTACGTGCTGCACCGCGGTCTCACGGTCCTCGACTCCCGCACGTACGTGGTGGGCACCCCGCGCCCCTGGCCCGAAGTCGCCGGGAACGACTGGCCGTCGGACCACGCGGCGGTGCTCACCACCTTCGCGGTGCCCCGGACGGCCTGACCGGGTGTTACCCCAGGCAACCATTGCGGTCGCGTGTGCCATCCCGTAGGTTGTGCGGCACTCGCTACCGCCGGGTAACCGGGGGTAACGCCAGCCCCCCGCAAGCCACCCGAACGTCCTGCCGCCCTGGGGAGACCATGCGCTGGCCCTTCGGCCGTCCCACCACGGTACGAGCCCGGATCGTGGCGCTCGCGCTCGCTCCGGCGATCGCCCTGATGACGCTGTGGAGTTTCGCCATGGTGTCGGTCACCGGCGAACTCCGCGCGCTCGTCAGACTCCAGGGCGTGTACGTGGACTTCGGCACGCCCGTGGACACGGCCATCGGGCAGATCCAGATCGAACGGCGGCTCGCGGCGGCGTATCTGGGCGGCGGTCACCGCAACGGGGCCGCCGTCGACCTGCTGGAGCAGCAGCGCCGTACCGACCAGGCCGTGAACGCCATGCGCGACGCGATCCAGAGGGGGGACCGCAGCCGGCTGTCCGAACGGCAGCGTCAGGTGCTCGACGGCACACTCGCCGCCGTGGGCAAGCTGGAGGGGCTGCGGGAGCGCGTGCTGGGTGGCCGCATCTCCTGGGACGGTGCGGTGGCCGAGTACAGCACCCTGGTGGAACCGGGCTTCGACGTGCAGTCCTCGCTCACCGCCCTTCAGGCGGGTCAGCTCGCGCGGGAGGCGCAGGTCGTCATCGAGCTGGTGCGGGTGCGGGAGTTCGTCTCGCGCGAGGACGCGCTCGTCGCGGGTGCGCGGGCCGCCGGCCGTCTGACCGACCCGCAGTACGACGCCCTGACGGCGACCATAGAGGACCGGCGGGTCTTCGAGCGGACGTATGTGCCCGACCTGCCGTCCGACTCGCGTGCGCTCTTCGAGGAGTTCCAGCGCGGGCCGGTGCACCGGGCGCTGACCCAGGGGGAGGACGCCCTGCTCGGGGCGGGGGCCGGGCACGCGGGTCAGGCCGTGGCGGCCGACGCGTGGCGGACCACCACCGACCGGGCGGTCAAGCAGTACATGCTGATGTGCACGCAGTCGGCCGAGAACTCGGCCGCGCGCGGGCGGGCGTTCGCCTATCGGGAGTTCTTCAAGGCCGCCGCCGTCGGTGTGCTCGGCCTCGCCGCCATGGGGCTGTCGCTGTGGTTCGCGGTGCGCGGCGCACGCCGAATCTCCCGCCGTCTGGAGACGCTGCGGGACACCGCCGACCTGCTGACCACCCGGCAGCTGCCGCACGTCATGGAGCGGCTCAGCGCGGGCGAGGAGGTGGACGCCGCTGCCGAGGCGCCGCCCCTGGCCGACGAGGAGCTCAGGCCCGACGAGATCGGCCAGGTCGGCCGGTCCTTCAACGCCGCGCGTCTGGCCGCCGTGGAGGCCGCCGTCAAGCAGGCCACCCTGCGCCGGGGGCTGTTCGCGGTGCTGCTGAACATCGCACGCCGCAACCAGGCGCTGGTGCATCGGCAGTTGAAGCTCGTCGACACGCTGGAGCGGCGCACGGACGACCCGGACGTCCTGGAGGAACTGTTCCGGATCGACCATCTGACCACTCGTATGCGGCGCCACGCGGAGAGCCTGATCATCCTCTCCGGCGCGGCGCCCGGACGCCGATGGCGGCGGCCCGTGCCGATCGCCGACGTGGTGTCCTCCGCGGTGAGCGAGATCGAGGACTACGCGCGCGTCGTGGTCCCGCCGATGCCGGAGGCCGGTGTCGCGGCGGACGCCGTCGCCGACGTCGTCCATCTGATCGCCGAACTCCTGGAGAACGCCACGGTGTTCTCGCCGCCGCACACCCAGGTCACCATGCGCGCGAGCCGGGCGGGCGGCGGATTCGTCCTGGAGATCGACGACCGCGGCCTGGGCCTCGGCCCCGAGCAGAGCGACGAGGCCCGGCGCACCCTGACGCGCCCGGACGACTTCGACCCGACGCGTCACGACCGGCTCGGGCTGTACGTCGTGGGCCGGCTCGCCGCCCGGCACGGCATCGAGGTCACGCTGTGCCGGTCGCCGTACGGCGGCACGACGGCGGTGGTGCTGCTGCCCGAGACGGTACTGGCGGACGTGGAGCTCGCGGCGCCCGTACGGCCGGCGGACGCGCCGGTACGGGGGCTGCCCTCCCGGAGGGGGACGGCGGTGCTCTCCCGTGAGCAGGCGCCCCGGCGCCTGCGCGAGCAGGGGCTGCGCGTGCTCGGCACCACGGAGGACCCCCCGGCCGACGGCGCGGAGCAGGTCCCCGGGGCGGCCGGCCAGGACGGGGGTCGTGCTACGGAGACCCGGGACAGGGGCCGAAGGAAGGACAGCCAGGCCGCCGGCCCCGCCCCCGGCACCCCCGCCCTGCCCACCCGGGTCCGTCAGACCTCCCTGGCCCCGGGCCTGCGCGACGAGGCCACGTCCGCCGACGACTCCCCGGGGCGGGAGCTGAGCGCCGAGGAGGTGCGGGCCGTCTTCGGCGCCTTCCAGCGCGGGCTCGACCGGGGCCGCAGGGGCGTCCCGACGAGTACCGGCCCCACGGAGCGAACCCACACCGAGGAAGGGACGGAGGCGGACGATGCGCCGTGACCAGAACCCCGAGCACTCCGCCGGGGCCCCCGAGCCGCCGGGCACGGACCTCGGCTGGCTGCTCGACGACCTCGTGGCCAGAACCGACCATGTCCGCCAGGCCGTCCTGCTGACCGCCGACGGCCTTCCGCTGAGCTGTTCGGACGGCATGCGCAGACGGGACATCGAGCACCTGGCCGCCGTATGCTCCGGCTTCCACAGCCTCGCGGACTCGGTGGGGGAGCGGTTCGGCGCCGGGGAGGTGCGGCAGACGATGGTGATGCTCGACGACGCCTACCTCTTCATCACCCCGGCCGGTGACGGCACCCGCCTGGCCGTGCTCAGCGAGGTACAGACCGACGTCGGGCAGCTGGCCCACGAGATGGCGCTGCTCGTCCGCCGCGTGGGCCGCCACCTGGACGCCGCCGTGCGCTCGGCCGCGGGCCCCGCCGGCTCCTGACCGGCAGTGTCGGACGACCACTGGTACGAGGACGAGACCGGGTCGATGGTGCGCCCCTACACCGTGACCCGGGGGCGGACCCGCCCCTCGGCCCGGCATGCCATCGATCTGATGTCGCAGGTCAGCGCGGTGGAGGCGGACGACGCCCCAGCGCGCGTCGACCATGCCCGCGCCTGCCTGCTCGACCTGGTGCGCCATGGCCCCCGGCCGGTCGCCGAGCTCGCCGCGGACGCCGACCTCCCCCTGACCGTCGTACGCGTCATGCTCGGCGACCTGGCCGAGGCCGGACTGGTGCGCATCGACGAGCCGCGGCGCGCGGTGCGCGGCGGGCCGGAGGCCGACCCGGAACTGCTGCGGGAGATCGTGGAGCGGCTGCGCGAGCTGTGAGCCGTGTGACACTCTCGCCCAGAGACGCAGGTCACACGCCGAGAGCGCACAACGAATCGCCGCCCGGCCCCGTTCGCACGCAACGATCCGCTCACCGGCGCGCAACGGCTCCTCCTTGTCCGGCAAAGGGCGCCGACCGTACCTTTAGCTGAATCCCAACCCCCCTTCCGTACCGGTGGAGAACACGCATGCGCACCGCCCTGCTCCAGAGCTCCGGACGCCCCGGCTCGGTCGCCGAGAACCTCAAGGTGCTCGACGAGGCCGCGGGCCGTGCCGCCGCCGCGGGCTCCGCGCTGCTGGTCGCACCGGAGATGTTCCTCACCGGGTACGCGATCGGCGGCGACATCGCCCGGCTCGCCGAGCCCGCCGACGGCGACTCCGCGGACGCGATCGCCGAGATCACCTCCCGGCACGGTCTCGCGATCGCCTACGGCTACCCGGAGCGCGACGGCGAGACCGTCTTCAACTCCGCCCAGCTGATCTCCGCCGACGGCACCCGCCTCGCGAACTACCGCAAGACCCACCTCTTCGGCCGCTTCGAGCGCGATCACTTCACGCCGGGCGAGAAGCCGGTCGTGCAGGCGGAGGTGGACGGGCTGACCGTCGGCCTGATGATCTGCTACGACGTCGAGTTCCCGGAGAACGTCCGCGCCCACGCCCTGGCCGGCACCGACCTCCTCGTGGTCCCGACGGCCCAGATGCATCCGTTCCAGTTCGTCGCCGAGTCCCTCGTCCCGGTGCGGGCCTTCGAGAACCAGATGTACGTCGCCTACGTCAACCGGGTCGGACAGGAAGGGGAGTTCGAGTTCGTCGGGCTGTCCGCCCTCGCCGGGCCCGACGGGATCGCCCGTGCCCGGGCCGGCCGTGGCGAGCAGCTCGTCCTCGCCGACGTGGACCCCGCCCACCTCGCCGCCTCCCGCGAGGCGAACCCGTACCTCAAGGACCGCCGCCCCGGTCTCTACGGGTCCCTCGTCTGACCCCCTTCAGCCTTCCCAGAGTTCATTCCGCGCAAGGAGTCCGTACCCCATGACGTCCACGGTGCCCAACGCCGTCGAGCACGCAGACGAGCAGCAGCCGCCGATCACCATGTTCGGCCCGGACTTCCCGTACGCGTACGACGACTTCCTCGCCCACCCGGCGGGTCTCGGTCAGATACCCGCGACCGAGCACGGCACCGAGGTCGCGGTGATCGGCGGCGGCCTGTCCGGCATCGTGGCCGCCTACGAGCTGATGAAGATGGGCCTCAAGCCCGTCGTCTACGAGGCCGACCGGATCGGCGGCCGACTGCGCACCGTCGGCTTCGACGGCTGCGACCCGTCCCTGACCGCCGAGATGGGCGCCATGCGCTTCCCGCCGTCCTCCACGGCGCTGCAGCACTACATCGACCTGGTGGGTCTGGAGACCAGGCCGTTCCCCAACCCGCTGGCCGAGGCGACCCCGTCGACCGTGGTCGACCTCAAGGGCGAGACCCATTACGCCGAGACGCTCGCCGACCTCCCGCAGGTCTACCGCGACGTGGCGAACGCGTGGAACGCCTGCCTGGAGGAGGGCGCCGACTTCTCCGACATGAACCGCGCCATGCGGGAGCGGGACGTCCCCCGCATCCGCGAGATCTGGGCGAAGCTCGTCGAGAAGCTCGACAACCAGACGTTCTACGGCTTCCTCTGCGACTCCGAGGCCTTCAAGTCCTTCCGGCACCGCGAGATCTTCGGTCAGGTCGGCTTCGGCACCGGCGGCTGGGACACCGACTTCCCCAACTCCATCCTGGAGATCCTGCGGGTCGTCTACACCGAGGCCGACGACCACCACCGCGGTATCGTCGGCGGCTCCCAGCAGCTGCCGCTGCGCCTGTGGGAGCGCGAGCCGGCGAAGATCGTGCACTGGGCCCACGGCACGTCCCTGAAGTCCCTGCACGAGAACGGCGAGCCCCGTCCCGCCGTCACCCGGCTGCACCGCAGCGCGGGCAACCGGATCACCGTCACCGACGCGAACGGCGACATCCGTACGTTCCAGGCGGCCGTCTTCACCGCCCAGTCCTGGATGCTGCTGTCCAAGATCGCCTGCGACGACGCGCTCTTCCCGATCGACCACTGGACGGCGATCGAGCGGACGCACTACATGGAGAGCTCCAAGCTCTTCGTGCCGGTCGACCGGCCGTTCTGGCTCGACAAGGACGAGCGGACCGGCCGTGACGTCATGTCGATGACGCTCACCGACCGCATGACCCGCGGCACCTACCTCCTGGACGACGGTCCGGACAAGCCCGCCGTCATCTGCCTCTCCTACACCTGGTGCGACGACAGCCTGAAGTGGCTGCCGCTGTCCGCGAACGAGCGGATGGAGGTCATGCTGAAGTCGCTCGGCGAGATCTACCCGAACGTCGACATCAGGAAGCACATCATCGGCAACCCGGTGACGGTCTCCTGGGAGAACGAGCCCTACTTCATGGGCGCGTTCAAGGCGAACCTGCCGGGCCACTACCGCTACCAGCGGCGCCTGTTCACGCACTTCATGCAGGACCGGCTGCCGGCCGACAAGCGGGGCATCTTCCTGGCCGGCGACGACATCTCCTGGACCGCCGGCTGGGCCGAGGGCGCCGTGCAGACCGCGCTCAACGCCGTGTGGGGCGTCATGCACCACTTCGGTGGCGCGACCGACCCGGCCAACCCCGGCCCGGGCGACGTCTACGACGAGATCGCTCCGGTCGAGCTGCCGGAGGACTGAGCCGGGCCGGTGCCCAGGGGCTGCCGGTCAGATCCCGGCCGCCCGCGCCGCCGTGTACAGCTCGGCGGCCACGTCCTTCAGCTCCTGCGCGTCCCGCGTCGAACCCTGCAGGTCGACGAAGATGTCGTCGAGGCCGATCTCGGCGTGGGCCGCCAGGTCCGCGATGATCTGATCGACGTTCCCCTGGAAGGGGCCGCGGTCAGGGCCGTCGTACGCCTTGGCCGTGTACGCGGCGTTGACGCGGAGCACGGTCTGCAGGGGCGTGGTGCGGCCCCGCTCGGCGGCCAGATCCTGCAACTCGCGCCACTGCGCGGCCACCACGTCGGCGCCCAGTCCGATCGGGAGCCATCCGTCGGCCTTGTCGACCAGCCGCCGCTGGGCCGTTCTGTTGGTCGCCGCCAGCAGGATGGGGATGGGCCGGGCCGGCTTGGGGGAGACCGCCGCCGAGTAGATCTTCGTGATCCTGCCCTCGTAGCTGACCGGGTCCGGGCCCCAGACCGCGCGGCACACCTCGATCACCTCGTCCATCACCTTGCCGCGCTCCTCGAAGGGGCGGATGCCGGCCGCGGCGTACTCGTCGAGGGACCAGCCCGTGCCCAGGCCCGCCACGACCCGGCCGCCGCTCGCCGCGTCCAGCGAGGCGAGCGCCTTGGCGAGCTGGAAGGGCACGTGCAGGGGCGCCACCAGCACGCTCGTGCCGAGCCGGGCCCGGTGGGTCGCGGCGGCGGCGAGCGTGAGCGTCACCAGCGGATGGGCCACCCCGCGATAGCTGTCCGGCCAGGGCAGTCCCTCGATGCCGTACAGGCCCTGGGTGGTGGACTCGGGGAACAGCGCCCGCTCGTACACCCACAGGCTTTCGTAGCCCATTTCCTCGGCGGCGCGTGCCACGTCGGGCACGTCCCGCCCGATGTCGTACTGCTTGTTCTGGGGGAGGCTGAGTCCGAGCCGGGTCGCCATACTGTGCTCCTTCGCCGTGGATGTGCCTCCCGCCGAACGTATCGTGATCACACGACGGTTCAGGCCGCGACAGGCGTGGACACGTGGATCAGTGCGGCAGCGGTGTGAGCAGCATGCGGCTCGCGAATCCCGTCGCCGCGTCCAGCCGCCGTGCGAACTCCCCGGCCAGCTCCGGCAGTCCGCGCAGTGCCCACAGCGCACGGGCCGCCGACCAGGCTGCCTCGCGCGCCCGTTCCAGACTCCACGCGTCGAACAGATGCGTGAGCGGGTCGGCGATGTGGAGCAGGTCGGGACCCGGCATCAGATCTTCGCGGATGCGCTCCTCCAGCGAGACGAGGATGTCGCCCACGCCGTCGAACTCGTCCTGCAGATCGGCCGGTTCGCAGCCGAGCGTACGACAGGCGTCCACGACGGAGAGCGCGAGGTCGTGCCCGATGTGCGCATTGATGCCCGCGAGCGCGAACTGCAACGGCCGTACGCCCGGATGGCGCCGGAACTGGAACAGCGGCCGCCAGCAGGCGGGCAAGGGCCCCCCTTCGGCCACGGACAGATACCGCTCGGCGAACCGCACGTCGAGGGTTGTCGCGGCCCGTGCGTCCGGGAAGCACCCGGCGTCCAGCCGGCGGTCGACCTCCTCGGTGACGGTGAGGTAGACGCGGTTGAAGACGGCGACGCCGTCCCGCGGCAGCCAGGCCTCGTCGAGCGCGCGCATACGTGAGACGACCGCGTCCACTCCGGTCGTGAACTGCTCCGACAGCACCATGAGGGCAGGGTCGCAGCCCTGGGTCGGCCGGAGTGCCACCGGCCCGCGGGCTTCCCCGGAACGGGGGATCCCGCCGGTGGTCCATGCGGGGGACAGGGGGGTGAGCGGTACCGGTTGGAACCCGGCCGTCGAACAGGCCTCGCCGCTGGGCCGCGCGGGCGCCGCCGCGCCCGAGGGCTCCGACGGCGTCGAGACCAGCCGCAACGGCAACGGCGCCCCGGCCCGACGGCCAGCGGCGCGACCCGGTCGGCCGCAGGATCAGTCGGCGGCCCCGTCGGCGGGCTACGAACCGGTGCGCCGGCCGGTGTCCGGTACGGAGGCGTCGACCTTCTCGCCGGTCGCTTCGCCATACGTGGAGGTGCCCGAGTCCAGCAGCGGCTCCTGAGCCTTGAGGTGGGCGGGAGCCAGGGCCCGCAGGGCGTGGTAGCCGGTGATGACGACCAGCGTGCCCAGCGCGATGCCGCTCAGCGAGAAGGTGTCGGTGAACTTCAGGGAGACGTTGCCGACGCCGATGATGATGCCCGCCGCGGCCGGCACCAGGTTCAGCGGATTGCGCAGATCGACCTTGGAGTTGATCCAGATCTGCGCGCCGAGGAGTCCGATCATGCCGTAGAGGATCACGGTGATGCCGCCGAGCACCCCACCGGGGATCGCGGCGACGATCGCACCGAACTTGGGGCAGACCCCGAACAGGAGGGCGAAGCCGGCCGCGGCCCAGTAGGCGGCGGTCGAGTAGACGCGGGTGGCGGCCATCACGCCGATGTTCTCGGAGTACGTGGTGTTCGGCGGGCCGCCGACCGCGGTGGAGAGCATGGAGGCGACACCGTCGGCGGAGATCGCCGTGCCCAGCTTGTCGTCCAGCGGGTCGCCGGTCATCTCGCCGACCGCCTTGACGTGCCCGGCGTTCTCCGCGACCAGCGCGATCACCACGGGCAGGGCGACCAGGACCGCGGACCACTGGAAGGACGGCCCGTGGAAGTGGGGCAGACCGATCCAGTCCGCATGGCCGACGCCCGACAGGTCCAGTCGCCAGTGGTCGGTGAGCCTGCCGCTCGCGTCCACCGAGTGGATCTTCCCGAGGATCCGGTCGAACAGCCATGAGATCCCGTACCCGAGGACGAGCCCGAGGAAGATGGCGATCCGGGACCAGAAGCCGCGCAGACAGACCACGGCGAGACCGGTGAACAGCATCACCAGCAGGGCGGTCCACTGGTCCTGCGGCCAGTACGTCGACGCGGTCACCGGCGCGAGGTTGAACCCGATCAGCATGACGACCGCGCCGGTCACGATCGGCGGCATCGCCGCGTTGATGATCCGCGCCCCGAACCGCTGGACCGCGACGCCCACCAGGAACAGGGCGACGCCCACCACGAACACCGCGCCGGTGACGGTCGCACTGGTGCCGCCCTGTGCCCGGATGACCGCGGCGACTCCCACGAAGGAGAGCGAGCAGCCGAGGTAGCTGGGCACCCGTCCTCGGGTGGCCAGGAGGAAGATCACCGTCGCGACGCCCGACATCATGATCGCGAGATTGGGGTCGAGCCCCATCAGCACGGGCGCCACGAAGCTCGCGCCGAACATGGCCACGACGTGCTGGGCGCCGAGCCCGATCGTGCGGGGCCAGGAGAGCCGTTCGTCGGGTCGGACGACCGCTCCGGGTGCGGGTGTGTGCCCGTCACCGTGCAGCTTCCAGCGCACGCCGAGGTCCATGGTGAAGCTTCGCTTTCTCTGTACGTGAAGAACTGTCCGAACCATTGTCAGGGGCACCAGGCGGTCCTACGCTCACACGGTCCCATTCATGAACTGCATTCACATAGCTGATCGGAGTCTTGATGAGTGCCCGCTCCCGCCTGGCCACCCTGCTCGCCGCTGTGACGGCCTTCACGGCCTGCACGGCCGTCGGTGTGCCCGTCGCCTCCGCCCACACGGCACCGAGGGCCCCCCGCACGGTCGTCCTCGACGGCACCCGGCTCCAGCAGACCAGACTCCGGCTCCACCACGGAGACCCCGGACTGCGGCGGGCGCTCGAGGACCTCACCACGCGCGCCGACGCCTGGCTGGACCAGGGCCCCTGGACGGTCGTCGACAAGCCGAAGCCCGCGCCCGGCGGTGACGTCCACGACTACCTCAGCCAGGCCCCGTACTGGTGGCCCACCCAGCCGAAGACCGCCGGCAACCCCTGGGGCTGCCCCTATGTGCAGCGCGACGGGCAGCGCAACCCCGAGGTCGACACCGGAACCGACCGCCAGGACGCGGAGAAGGTCTTCGACTCGACCTATGACCTCTCGCTCGCCTGGTACTACACCGGGAAGCGGCAGTACGCCGAGAAGGCCGCCCAGGTCCTGCGCACCTGGTTCCTCGACCCGGCGACGAGGATGAACCCCGACCTGAACCACGGACAGTTCATTCCCTGCAAGTACGACGGCCGCGCCATCGGCATCATCGACTTCTCGCAGTCCTACACCAGCGTCCTGGACGCGATCGCCATCCTGGACACCGGCGCACCCGGCTGGTCCCCGGCCGACCGGACGGGGATGCGCGAGTGGAACACCGCCTTCCGTACCTGGCTGACGGACAGCGCCTTCGGCAAGGAGGAGGGGGCGGCCAGGAACAACCACGGCACCTTCTACGACATGCAGCTCGCCGCCCTGGCCTGTGCGACCGGCGACGAGACGCTGGCCCGGCAGACGGTCCTGGACGCGCGTGCCAGGCGCATCGACACTCAGATCGCCGGTGACGGCAGCCAGCCGCAGGAGCTCGCCCGGACGCGCAGCTGGCACTACTCGACCTTCGACCTGGTGGCGTACACCCGGCTCGCGGCCATCGGCCGGCACGTCGGCGTGGACCTGTGGTCCTACCGGGGACCGGACGGGCAGAGCCTGTTCAGGGCGGTGGACCATCTGCTGCCGGCCGCGACCGGCGCCGCGCCCTGGACGTACCCCGAACTGGAGTTCCATCGCTACGCGGCGACCGACGTCGTGCACGCGGCGGCGGACGCGGGCGATGCCCGGGCCCGGCAGGCCGTACGCAGGCTGGAGACACCGCCCGGCGGTGACCTCTGGGCGCTGCGGCCGGCCGCCGAGCAGCTGGACTCGATCGCGGGCTGACCCACGGGGGAGCCTGCTGAGCGACCGCTTACCATGGGCGTGTCCAGCGCCGCGGCGCCGCGAGCGCCTCACCAGGCCGATCCGAGGAGCCCCACCCGTGACCGCCGAAGCCCAGGCCGCGCCCGTCCTGTCCTACGGCCGGCTGATCCCCGTCGTCGTCCACTTCGACGACCTGGACGCGCTCGGCCTGCTCCACAACGCCCGCTACCCGGTGATGGTCGAGCGCGCCTGGACCACCCTCTGGCACGAGCGGGGCTTCGGCTTCGACGGCGACTGGGAGGCGGCGGGCGACTTCTGCAACGCCGTCAAGGAGCTGCGGATCTCCTACGAGGCCCCGGTGAACAAGCCGGGCGCGTACGCCGTGCACCTGTGGCTGGAGCGGCTCGGGAACACCGGACTGACGTACGGGTTCCGGTTCTGCTCGTCCGACGGAGCGGTGACGTACGCGCAGGGCACCCGGGTCCTCGTCCGGCTCGACGCGGCGACGCTGCGCCCGACGTCGTGGAGCGAGCGGTTCAGGGCCGTGGGCCGGGAACTGCTGCGCTCGGCCGACTGACCTTCGGTCGGTCGCGGTCGCCCGCGCGCAGAACGCCGGCGAACCCCGCGAGCCCGCACGCCAGCACCGTCACCAGGCCGAACGACACCACCAGGCTGGTGGCCTGGGCGAGGGTGCCGATGGCGCTCGGCGCGACCAGACCCGAGGTGTACGTGATGGTCGCGACACCCGCGATGGCCTGGCTCGGGTTGGGGCCGCTGCGGCCGGCCGCAGCGAAGCACAGCGGTACGACGACCGCGATACCCAGACCCATCAGCCCGAACCCGGCCATCGCCACCGCCGGGTGGCCCGCGACGACGACGAGCAGCCCCCCGAGCGTGGTGAACAGGCCACCGACCCGCACGGTCCGCACCGCGCCGTACCGGTCCACCACCCGGTCGCCGGCGATCCGCGCGATCGCCATGGTGAGCGTGAAGCCCGTGGTGCACGCGGCGGCGAGGCCGGCCGAACTGTCCAGCCGATCACGCAGATAGACCGCTGACCAGTCCAGGCTCGCCCCCTCCGCGAACACCGCGCAGAAGCCGACAGCGCCGATGAGCAGCGCCGACTTGGGCGGCAGTGCGAACCGGGGCGGTGGTTCCTCGTCCTCGGCGGGCCCCAGATCGAGGACCCAGGTGCACGCGACGAGGCCCAGCACGGTCAGCACCGCGGCGGCCAGGGCATGGTGCAGCCGGGCGTCCGAGCCCAGGTGCGCCGCGAGCGTGCCGGCCGCCGAGCCGATCAGGGCGCCCGTGCTCCACAGGCCGTGCAGACCGGACATGATCGATCTGCCGAGGCGGTTCTCGACCTCCACGCCCAGCGCGTTCATCGCCACGTCCGCCATGCCGGCCGAGGCGCCGAACACGAACAGGCCCACACACAGCAGCGGCAGGTTCGGGGCGAGGGACGGCAGGATCAGCGAGAGCGTCCACAGCGAGATCAGTCCGCGCAGCGCCGGGCGGGCGCCGAAGCGGTGGCTGATCCGGCCCGCGAGCGGCATCGCGACGGACGCGCCGAGCGCCGGGAACGCGAGGGCGAATCCCAGCTGGCCCGGGCCGACCTGCGCGTGGTCCTGGATCCAGGGCACGCGGGTCGCGAACGAGCCGGTGACGGCGCCGTGCACGGCGAACACCGCGGCCACGGCGTACCGGGCGCGCCTCACCTCCCGTCGACGGCCGACCCCTTCGGTCATCTCGCTCATTGTCCGCCCCCTTCCCGGCTGTGTCCGCCCGGACTGCGCGCGTAAACTATCAGGAACCCTGCCTGATAGATAGGTGCGGAAGAGCCGCCGGGTGAGCGGCCCCGCCGATCTGGAAGGATCCCGGCATGCCCGCATCCCCGAGCACCGCCCGGGCCATCAACGACCGGCTCGCCCTGCGGCTGCTGCAGCAGGAAGGTCCCTTGACGGCCGGGCAGTTGAAGCAGCTCACCGGCCTGTCCCGGCCCACGGTCGCCGACCTCGTGGAACGGCTCACCGCCGCCGGGTTCGTCGCGGTGGTGGGGGAGTCGGGCGAGCAGCGGCGCGGTCCGAACGCACGGCTGTACGGGATCGTCGCCGACCGCGCCCATCTCGCCGCGCTCGACGTGCGTACCGAGAGCGTCTCGGTCCTCGTGTCCGATCTGCTCGGCGAGGTGCTCGCCGAGGCGTCGGTGCCGATCGGCGGGGACACCGGAACGGGACCCGCGGTCGAGCAGGCGGTGACGCTGGTGGAGCGCGCCGCGAAGGAGGCCGGTGCCGAACGGCTGCACACGGTGGGGATCGGGGCGCCCGGGCTCATCGACCCGGCCAGCGGCGAACTGCGCGACTCCTCGGGACTGCCGGAGTGGCACCGCCGTCTGGCCGTCGCGCTCCAGGAGCGGCTGCCCGCCCGTGTCATCGTGGAGAACGAGACCAACCTCGCCGCCCTGGCCGAGCAGCGCGAGGGCGTCGCCCGGGACCGGGACACCTTCGTGCTGCTGTGGCTGGGGCACGGCACGGGTGCGGCCGTGGTGCTGGACGGGGCGCTGCGCCGTGGCGCGTCGGGCGGCACCGGCGAGATCGGCTTCCTGCCGGTCCCGGGCACCGGAGCCCTGCCGTCGGCGAGGGACTGCGAGGGCGGCTTCCATTCCCTGGCGGGAGCGTCGGCCATCGCGGAACTGGCGGCGCGGCACGGTCTGTTGACGACGGGCACGGGACGCCAGCCGGTGGCGGCGGAGTTGGTGGGGCAGGCCGCGGCGGCGGTCGCGCGGGGCGAGGGCGCGGGGACCGCGACGACCGGCGCGGCGAGGGGAGCGGGGACCGACGTGGCACACGGCGCGGCGACCCATGCGGCGACGGGCGCGGGGACGGCGCCCGGTGAGGCGGACCGGGCCGCGCTGCCGGTCGCGACGCCCGGCGGGCACGGCGCCCGCGGGCACACCGGGCCCGCGCCGGACAGGAACCCCGGCCCGTCCGGTGCCGACCGCGCTGCGCGCTTCCTCGACGCCCTCGCCGATCGTCTCGCCATCGGCGCCGCCTCCGTCACCGCGATCCTCGACCCCGGCTGTGTGGTGCTCGGTGGCGAGATCGGTCAGGCGGGCGGGGACGTGCTCGCGGCGCGCGTGGCGGAGCGGCTGGCGCGCATGTCGCCGCTGCCGACCGAGGTACGGGCGAGTGCGCTGGGCGGCGGCGCGGTGCTGCGGGGCGCGCTGCTGACCGCCCGGGACGGCGCCCAGGACGAACTCTTCACACCGCCCTCCCGCTGAGCGACGATCCGCGGGGCCACGCCGGGCGGCGGCGCCGACTCCACGGGCGGCGCGTCGGCTCCACGGGCGCCGCAGCCCGGCGGCCCGGGTTTCGCCGGCCGCCGCAGCATCCGGGCGCCGGCGGCGTGCGTCCGTCGCCGTGGGGCGTCAACCCCGCGCGGACGACCCACTTCCGTACCGCGCCGCCAGATGGTCCTCGAACGTGCCCTTGCCGCCCTCGTTCCCGGGTGTCAGGTGGCCGCCGCTGCGCAGGGCGCGGTACGCCTTGCCCGGGACCGGTACCTCCAGCATCGGCCGCCTGCGTCCCGTCGCCCGCAGCCAGGCGCGGGCGAGGTCCGGGAACGTCCGCGCCCGGGGGCCGCCCATGTCCTCGACCCGTCCGGCCGGCGCGCCCAGCGCCAGTTCGGCCAGCCGGTCGGCCACCTCGGCGACCTCGATCGGCTGATCGCTCACCCCCGCCGGGAGCGGCAGCACCGGCAGCCTGCCCACCGCCTCGAACATCTGCACGAGCAGATCGTGGAACTGGGTCGTCCGCAGGATCGTCCAGCCGAGCCCCGACTCCTCGATCTGCCTCTCGACCGCGTACTTGGCCTTGTAGTAGCCGAGCGGCACCACGTCCACACCGACGATCGAGATGTACACGAGGTGGCCCACGCCCGCCCGGCGCGCGGCCGCGATCAGATGGGCGGCCGCCTTCTCGTCACCGCCGCGCGGCGTGCTCGCGCAGTGCACGATCGTGTCCACCCCCGCGACCGCCGCGCCCAGGCCGCCGCCGCCCCGGATCAGATCGACGGCGTACGGCTGCGCGTGCCGGGACAGGACACGCACCTCGTGCCCGTCCGTCCGCAGCCGCTCCGCGACGAGCCGGCCGAGGGTTCCGGTGCCGCCGGTCACCAGGATCGTGGTCATGCTGTTCCGCCCTTCCGGACGCCGGGCGCTCCCTGTTGGAGTGCCTCCCGGCCACTACGACGGGACGGCGGATCCGGAATGTGACACGGCTCAGGCGGAGGCGGGTCGCCGCTCCGCGGTCGTGCGGCACGGTGTGGGGGCCCGGCGGCGGGGCAAGGGCCTCCGTCACCGCCGCCGGGCCGTTCGTGGACGGCGTAGCGCGCCGGGACCGCCGACACTAAGAGGACTAGACCAGGGCAGTCAATAGGTATGGACCAATCCTCAAGCACCCTTCACCAGGCGGGTGTTGCTCCTGTCGCCGGCCGGTGCGAGCCCCGTGTGAGCGGCCCGAGAAGTCCAGCATGTGAACATGTGAGCCAGCACACAGTAGTTCACCCGCATGGCGTCGATCAGGCGTGGCACACTGAGCCTGTACCAGAAGCAGCGCACTCCGGGGTCGGTGAAAGTCCGAACCGGCGGTTACAGTCCGCGACCCGGTCGCTTCCAGCGGCCGGTTGACCAGGTGAAATTCCTGGACCGACGGTTAAAGTCCGGATGGGAGGCAGTGCGCGGCGGGCGGGCACTCGTGCGCGCCGCCGTATCGGCTCGTCCAGAGGGACGGGCTCTGTCCGGCGTCGCCCCGGTGTTCTCGCCCGTGTCTGCTGTCGTCATCGACAGGCCCCGGAGTCCGTGCCCTAAAGAGGCAGGAGGACCCGGGAAGTGTTCACCGGAATCGTCGAAGAGCTGGGTGAGGTCACCGCCGTCGAGAATCTCGGCGACTCCTCCCGCTTCCGGCTCCGTGGACCCGTTGTCACCGAAGGCGCCCAGCACGGTGACTCCATCGCCGTCAACGGCGTCTGTCTCACCGTGGTGGAGCACGAGGGCGACGAGTTCACCGCCGACGTCATGGCGGAGACCCTGAACCGCTCCAGCCTCGGCGCCCTCACGGTCGGCTCCCGCGTCAACCTCGAACGGCCCACCGCCGTCGGCGCGCGGCTCGGCGGGCACATCGTGCAGGGTCATGTCGACGGCACGGGCACCGTCCTGGAGCGCAGGCCCTCCGACAACTGGGAGCTCGTCACGGTCTCGCTCCCGGCGGACCTGTCCCGCTACGTGGTCGAGAAGGGCTCCATCACCGTCGACGGCATCAGCCTCACCGTCGTCGAGGCCGGCCCCGACCGCTTCACCGTCAGCCTCATCCCGACGACCCTCGCGCTGACCACGCTCGGCATCAAGCAGCCCGGCGACCCGGTCAACCTGGAGGTCGACGTCATCGCCAAGTACGTCGAGCGACTGCTGGCCGGTCAGGGGGCCACCAAGTGAACTGGCTCAATGCGGAGGCCTTCACGCTCTTCGGCCAGCACATCAAGTGGTCGGACATGATCGGCAACGTGATCGGTCTGGTCGCCCTCGCCTTCGGCTGGCGGCGCTCCATATGGAGCTGGCCGGCGCAGTTCCTCTCCGGCGTCATCCTCTTCTCGGCCTTCGCCACGGCCCACCTCTCCGGCAGCGCCGGCAAGCAGGTCGTCGTCATGGTGGTCGCCGTCTACGGCTGGTGGCAGTGGAAGAGCGGCACGGGGCAGGCGGAGGACGGCCACATCGCCGTACGGTTCGCCACCTGGCGCGAGCGCGCGGTCCTGGCGGGCGCCGCGGCCGTGGGCACGCTCGCCGTGGCGAGCCTGTTCACCGCCTTCCCGGCGCTGTCATGGGACCCGTGGCCGGACGCGTACATCTTCGTCGGCACGATCGTCGCCATGTACGCCCAGGCACGCGGCATGGTCGAGTTCTGGTTCGCCTGGCTGCTCGTCGACGCCGTGGGCGTCCCGCTCAACTTCGCCAACGGCTTCGCCTTCTCCGGTTTCGTCTACGTCATCTACGGCGCGCTCGTCCTGTGGGGCCTGCGCGACTGGTGGCTGCGCTCCCGCAGGGCCGCGCGGCCCGTTCTGGAAGGAGCCCCGGCATGACGGTCGCGCCGATCCTGTACAGCACGGACAACATCGAGGACTTCGCGCTCGACCCGGTCGAGCAGGCCATCGCCGACATCGCGGCCGGCCGCCCGGTGGTCGTGGTCGACGACGAGGACCGGGAGAACGAGGGCGACCTCGTCATCGCCGCCGAGAAGGCGACCCCCGAGATCGTCGCGTTCATGATGAGCGAATGCCGCGGTCTGATCTGCGCCCCGATGGAGGGCGAGGAACTCGACCGCCTGCAGCTTCCGCAGATGGTCGACCACAACACCGAGTCCATGCGCACGGCGTTCACCGTGTCCGTCGACGCGAGCGGCGCCCATGGGGTGAGCACCGGCATCTCCGCCTCCGACCGCGCCACCACGCTGCGGCTGCTGGCCGGGGGAGAGGCGGGCCCCGGCGACTTCGTCCGCCCCGGCCATGTCTTCCCGCTGCGCGCCAAGCCCGGCGGCGTGCTCGTCCGCAACGGCCACACCGAGGCCGCCGTCGACCTCGCCCGGCTGGCGGGGCTGCGTCCGGCCGGGGCGATCGTGGAGATCGCGGGCGAGGACGGCCATATGCTGCGCCTGCCGGAACTGATCCCGTTCGCCCGCAAGCACGGCCTGACGATCATCTCCATCGAGGACCTGATCGCCCACCGGCGCTCCTCCGAGCCCACCGTCCGCCGTGAGGCCGAGGTCCATCTGCCCACCGCCTTCGGCGAGTTCACGGCGTACGGCTACCGCTCCACCGTCGACGGTGTCGAGCACGTGGCCCTCGTCCACGGCGACATCGGCGACGGCGAGGACGTTCTCGTACGCGTCCACTCCGAATGCCTCACGGGTGATGTCTTCCACTCCCTGCGCTGCGACTGCGGCCCCCAGCTGGAGGCGTCCATGCGGCGCATCCAGACCGAGGGCCGGGGCGTGGTCGTCTATCTGCGCGGGCACGAGGGCCGCGGTGTCGGGCTGATGTCCAAGCTGCGCGCCTACGAGCTCCAGGAGCGCGGCCGCGACACCCTGGACGCCAACCTGGAGCTGGGCCTGCCCGCGGACGCCCGGGACTACGCGGCGGGCGCCCAGATCCTGGAGGACCTGGGCGTGCGCGGCCTGCGCCTGATGACGAACAACCCCGACAAGACCGAGGCCCTGCTCCGGCACGGCCTGAAGGTCACCGCACGGGAACCGATGCCCGTGCAGGCCGGCGAACACAACCTCCGCTACCTGCGCACCAAGCGGGACCGGATGGGGCACGACCTGCCCTGGCTGGACACGACCGCCGTGTCCGCCTGCGGCAACCAGTAAGAGAGCACTGAGGAGAGACGTGAGCGGCAAGGGTGCACCGGAGCTGTCCGTACGCAACGCGAGCGATCTGCGGGTCGCCGTCATCGCGGCACAGTGGCACGAGAAGGTGATGGACGGTCTGGTGGACGGCGCCCTGCGCGCCCTGCGGGAACTGGGCATCGACGAGCCGACCCTGCTGAGGGTCCCGGGCAGCTTCGAGCTCCCGGTCGCCGCCAAGGTCCTCGCGGGCCGTGGCTACGATGCGATCGTCGCCCTGGGGGTCGTCGTCCGCGGCGGCACCCCCCACTTCGACTATGTGTGCCAGGGCGTCACCCAGGGCCTCACCCAGGTCTCCGTCGAGACCGGTGTCCCCGTCGGCTTCGGCGTGCTGACCTGCGACACGGAGGAGCAGGCCCTGGACCGCGCGGGCCTGGAGGGCTCCAGCGAGGACAAGGGGCACGAGGCCGTGACGGCGGCGGTGGCGACCGCCGCCACGCTGCGCTCGGTATCCGAGCCCTGGCACTGAGGATTGGCCCGGAGCGCGTAGGGTTAGGACCACCATGTCCAAGAAGACGTTCGAGGAGCTCTTCACCGAGCTCCAGCACAAGGCCGTCCACGGCGACCCCGCCACCTCCCGCACCGCAGAGCTGGTCGGCAAGGGCGTCCATGCCATCGGCAAGAAGGTCGTCGAGGAGGCCGCCGAGGTCTGGATGGCCGCCGAGTACGAGGACAAGGAAGCGGCCGCCGAGGAGATCTCGCAGCTGCTGTACCACGTCCAGGTGATGATGGTGGCCCGCGGAATCTCCCTGGACGACGTCTACGCCCACCTCTGAGTCCCGCCCCACACACGCACAGACAGCACGGAACGAACGAAGGAAGCCGACCTCATGCTGCGCATCGCCGTCCCGAACAAGGGTTCCCTGTCCGGCCCTGCGGCGGAGATGCTGCATGAGGCCGGCTATCAGCAGCGCCGCGAGTCCAAGGAGCTGCGGATCGTCGACCCGGAGAACGAGGTCGAGTTCTTCTACCTCCGCCCCCGCGACATCGCGATCTACGTCTCCTCGGGCCGCCTCGACATCGGCATCACCGGCCGCGACCTGCTCATCGACTCCGGAGCCAACGCCGAGGAGATCCTCCCGCTCGGCTTCGCCCGCTCCACCTTCCGCTACGCCACCAAGCCCGGCACGGCCGACGGCGTCACGGAACTGAACGGCATGACGGTCGCGACCTCCTACGAGGGCATCGTCGCCAAGCACCTCGCCGACAACGGCATCGACGCCTCCGTCGTCCACCTCGACGGCGCCGTCGAGACCGCCATCGAGCTCGGCGTCGCCGAGGTCATCGCGGACGTCGTCGAGACCGGCACCTCGCTGCGCAACGCGGGTCTGGAGGTCATCGGCGAGCCGATCATGAAGTCGGAGGCGATCGTCGTCCGCCGTACCGGCGCCGGCACCGAGGAGCCCAAGGTCCAGCAGTTCCTGCGCCGCCTCCAGGGCGTCCTGGTGGCCCGGACGTACGTGATGATGGACTACGACTGCCGGGTCGAGCAGTTGGAGAAGGCCGTCGCGCTCACCCCGGGCCTGGAGTCCCCGACCGTCTCGCCGCTGCACAACGAGGGCTGGGTCGCGGTGCGGGCCATGGTGCCCGCCAAGGAGGCGCAGCGGATCATGGACGACCTGTACGACATCGGCGCCCGGGCCATCCTGACCACGGCCATCCACGCCTGCCGTCTGTGAGGGACCGTACGGCGATGTCGGACCTGCCCACCCTCCCCGTCACCTTCCGGCCGGGCCGCACCCGTGCCGTGCTGCTGACCGCGTGCGTCGCGATATTCGTGGTCATCACCACGGTCGCGATGCTGCTGGAGCAGCTCACCCCCGCGGAGCGCGCCAGCTTCGTCTTCACGGCCGCGGTCCTGTGCGGAGTGCTGCTCCTGCTCTCCCGGCCCAAGGTCGTCGCCGAGGAGAACGGCGTGACCGTCGTCAACATCGCGAGCCGGCGCCACCTGGACTGGGCGGAGATCCTCCAGGTCAACCTGCGTCCCGGTGACCCCTGGGTGTTCCTCGACCTCAGCGACGGCACCAGCCTGCCCGCCCTCGGCATCCAGCCGGGCATCGCCAGGCAGCGCGCGATCGAGGACGCGCGCACGCTCCGGGCACTGGCCGAGGCGCGCTCCACGGCCGTTCCGAAGCGACATCAGGGCTGACTCAGGGCCGTCCACCCCGACACGCATGCCCTTGTCTTGATTAACCTGGGGGGCGGAGGCGCTCGTATGGCGCCTCCGCCCCTGATGTTTCCGCCCGGTGCACAGGGGCTCCTGCTATCCGAGGAGTGACTCCCTCCGGCGATGGACGGATCGTCCTGCAGTACCTGCGCCGCCCCCTGCCGACATAGCGCGTACCGAACCCCCGAGGTACGCGCCCACGCGGAGGCGGCGGCATCATGAGCGTCCCCCTGCTGCTCCTCGGAGCGGCGTTCCTGCTGATCCTGGCCAACGGCTTCTTCGTCGCGGCCGAATTCGGACTGGTCACGGTCGAGCGGCCCGACGCCGAGAAGGCCGCGGCCGACGGCGACCGACGGGCCGGTACGGTCGTCGAGTCGCTGAAGGAGCTGTCCTTCCAGCTCTCCGGCACCCAGCTGGGCATCACCATCACCTCGCTCGTCGTCGGCATGCTCGCCGAACCGGCGCTCGCCGAGGTGCTGCACGGCCCGTTCACCGCCATCGGGATCCCCGACGGCGCGGCGGACGGCATCGCCGTGGTCGTCGGCATGCTGCTGGCGTCGGCCGCCCAGATGGTGATCGGCGAACTCGTGCCCAAGAACTGGGCGGTGTCCCGGCCGCTCCAGGTCGCGCGCTTCGTCGCGGGCCCGCAGCATCTGTTCTCACGGCTGTTCCGGCCCGTGATCGCGGCCCTCAACGCGGTCGCCAACCGGCTGGTACGCGCCCTGGGCGTGGAGCCCGCCGAAGAGCTGGCCTCCGCCCGCACCCCGGGCGAACTCGTCTCCCTGGCCCGGCACTCGGCTCAGGCCGGCGCGCTGGAACAGGACACGGCCGACCTGTTCGTACGGACGCTGTCCCTGGGCGAGCTGACCGCACAGCATGTGATGACCCCCCGGGTGAGGGTGAGCGCGCTGCAGTCGTCCGCCACGGCGGAGGACGTGGTCAATCTGACCCGGGCCACGGGTCTGTCCCGCTTCCCCGTCTACCGGGAGAAGATCGACGAGGTCATCGGCATGGTGCACCTCAAGGACGCCCTCGCGGTGCCCTCGCAGGAGCGGCTGCGCACGCCCGTCACCCGCATCGCTCAGACGCCGCTGCTCGTCCCGGAGACGCTGCCCGTGCAGCCCCTTCTGGAACGGCTGCGCAGCGAGCAGCCCATCGCGGTCGTCGTCGACGAGTACGGCGGCACGGCGGGCGTCGTCACCCTTGAGGACATCGTCGAGGAACTGGTCGGAGAGGTGCGCGACGAGCACGACGGACTGGACCTGCCCGAACTGGTCGCCGCGCCGCCGGAGGACGGGCGTCCCGCCTGGGACGCCGACGGCAGCTGCCGGGTCGACGTCCTGCAGCGGATAGGCCTGGACGTGCCGGAGGGGCCGTACGAGACCGTGGCCGGACTCGTCGCCGATCTGCTGGGCCGTATCCCCGCTCCCGGGGACCGCGCCGAACTGCCGGGCTGGCGGCTCACGGTCCGCGAGGTCGGGCACTATCGTGCCGAACGGGTGCGGCTGGTGAAGACCGCGGACGCCCCCGCCGTCACCGCGGAGGCCGTGCGATGAGCCTTCTCCAACTGGTGTTCGCCGCGATGCTGGTGCTCGTCAACGGGTTCTTCGTGGGCGCCGAGTTCGCGCTGGTGTCGGTGCGCCGCAGTCAGATCGAGCCGCTCGGGACCGCACGGGCCCGACAGGTGCTGTACGGGCTGGAGCGGCTGCCGCAGATGATGGCCGCGGCCCAGTTCGGCATCACCGTCTGCTCGCTCACGCTGGGCGCGGTCGCCGAGCCCACGGTGGCGCATCTTCTGGAGCCGGTGTTCGCGGCGGCGCACGTCCCCGACGGGATGGTTCACCCGCTCGGATATGTGATCGCGCTCGCCGCGGTCGTCTTCTTCCATCTGGTGATCGGCGAGATGGTGCCGAAGAACCTGGCGATGGCGGCGCCGGAGAAGGCCGCGCTGTGGCTGAGCCCGGGCCTTGTGGCGTTCGCGCGGCTGTGCCGGCCGGTGACGGTCGCGCTGAGCGCCTGCGCCAGGGTGATCCTCAAGCTGTTCCGGGTGGAGCCGAAGGACGAGGTCGAGGCGGTCTTCACCAGCGAACAGCTCAACCAGCTGGTGGAGGACTCGGGCCAGGCCGGGCTGCTCGACCCGGTGGAGCAGGAGCGCCTGGAGGACGCGCTGGAGCTGGGTTCGCGTCCGGTGACGGACGTGCTCCTGGACCCGGACCTGCTGGTGACCGTGGAGCCGGCGGTCACGCCGGGCCAGGTGGTGGCGCTCACCGCGCGCACCGGGTACTCGCGGTTCCCCGTGGTCGCGGGGAGCGGCGCCTTCATGGGCTATCTGCATGTGAAGGACGTCCTCGACCTGGAGAACTCCGAGCGGGCGGTGCCGCAGCAGCTGTGGCGGCCGATGACCACGCTCGCCGCGGAGCTGCCGCTGGACGACGCGCTGACGGTGATGCGCCGGGCCGCCACGCACCTCGCGCAGGTGGCCGACGCCTCCGGCCGGGTGCTCGGCCTGGTCGCCCTGGAGGACGTACTGGAACTCCTGGTGGGCGAGGTCAGGGACCCGGCCCACCGCGAGGCCCCGCCGCAGCCCCGCATGGCCGAATCCCCGAAGGAAGCGGTGCCGGGCTGATGCCGGGTCCCCCGCGCCCCGAGAGGGGCGCGGGGCCCTGTCCCTGAGCGGCTCCGCAAGCGTGGGCGCGACAAGCCGCATCGAACCGGCACCCGCAAGACGTCAGAACCGACCGGCTGCCGGGCGGCTGTCACAACCCCGGAGGATCCTGCGGCCCCCGCCCCGACAGGACCTCCCCATACGCCTGCATCAGATCCGGCAACCGCAAAGTCGACAAGTCGTCCCGGGTCGGCACCCCGGGGTATCCACTCAGCCGAAGATCCCGGTACGCACAACTCTTCTCGTACAGCGTCCGCAGGAACCGGCCGTTGCCGAGTTCGTCGATCCACCCCTGGTTCACGACATGGCCGGCGATCGAGCGGAGCTCCTCCAGGGCCTCCTCGTCCCAGACGTCGCCGTTCTCGGCCGCGAGGACCTCGCCGATCGCGGTCAGCTCCAAGGGGCGGTACGACGGGAAGTCGACCCGGGTCGTGAAGCGGGAGGACAGGCCGGGGTTGGCGGCCAGGAGGCGGTCCATGCCCTCGGGATAGCCCGCGAGGATCACCACCAGGTGGTCGCGGTTGTCCTCGGCCCGCTTCAGGAGCACCTGCAGTGCCTCGTCGCCGTACGCGTCGCCCTTGCCATAGCCCGAGTTGGACAGCGAGTACGCCTCGTCCACGAACAGCACGCCGCCGATCGCCGAGTCGATCAGCTCGTTCGCCTTCACCGCGGTCTGGCCCAGGTACTCGCCGACCAGATCCGCCCGCTGGGCCTCCACCAGGTGGTCGCCGCCGAGCAGTCCGAGCGCGTAGAAGACGCGGCCCAGAATGCGTGCCACTGTCGTCTTGCCGGTGCCCGAGGGGCCGGAGAAGACGAAGTGCCGTTTGGGCGGCTGCACGGGTAAGCCCTGGCCCGCCCTCAACCGCGCCATGTTCAACTGCGCCGACAACGCCTTCACCTGGCGCTTCACCGGCTCAAGTCCGACCATGCGCTCCAGCTCGGCCAGCGCCTCCTCCAGCAGTGCCGGGTCCGTGGGCCCCGCGGGCAACGGCTGGGCCGGTACCGAGGCCTTCTCGCGTACGAGGTCGCTCTGTGCCGGCAGCCCACCCGGAGGAGGTTCGGGATCGGAGAGCTTCACATCACGGCCGTCGGCGTCGAAGAGCGGATCGAGACCGTCCGGCCCCTCAAGCGCGTCCCCGCCCCCGGCGAACGCCATCGCCGTGAGGTCGCCCGACTCGTCGTACCCGTCTCCCTCGGCGATGGCCGCGAGCCGCGCGGAGGTGTCCATGAACGCCGGATCCACCCGGTGCACCGCCCGGTACAGGGGAAGGGCTGCCGCCGAGCGGCCCGTGCCCTCGTGGGCCCGGGCCAGCCAGTACCGCAGCTCCTTGCGCTGCGGCTGCTCGCTGCGGCAGCGCATCAGGGCGGCGGACAGCAGCGGCTCCGCCTGCCCGTACATCTCCAGGCGGACCCTGGCCATCCCCCCGAACAGCCCGGCCTCGATGCCCAGCATGGGGTCGTCGATCAGCGGATCGGTGTGCCGGATCAACTGCTCCCAGTCCTTGACCAGGTAGGCGCGGCAGGCGTGCAGGAACCGGACCTGGGGGTCGGTGTCCACGGGCGGCAGTCCGGCCAGCGCCCGGTCCAGCTCGGGGACGTGGCGGCCGTCCAGCCAGTGCGAGGCGTGCGCGAGCAGCAGGTCGCGCGGGCTCTCAAGCACCGGCTGCACCCACCAGCCCAGCCAGTACCAGGAGTTGAGCGTGCGGCGGTGCCGTGCGCGCTGCTCCCCGAAGCGGTCCCGGTGGCGGAACATCCGCAGCAGCGCGGTCGTCGTGTCGACCCGCAGCGCGTGCAGCCCCAGCCAGCCGTCCGCCATCCCCGGGTCCATCCGGACGGCAGCGCGGAACTCCTCCTCCGCCTGCGGATAGGCGCCCATCGTGTAGGCGTCGACCCCTCGCAGCCAGGCGAGGTCGGCCGGGGCCTGAGGGCCCTGCGTGCCGAAGTCCATCACGTCCCCCACAAACCGTGCCCCCGATGGTTCACCGCCGGGCCCGTGCCCGGTGGCCGCCTTGCTCGAACCGCTGTGCCGCGGACCGGAGTTGCGACGGTGCGCGGAGCAGCGTTGTTCGAAGGCCGCACCGAGAGGCATCGTACCTGCGGGGCGGTGGCGCACCGAAGGGTGCCGCACAGGCCGTTTGGCGAGGTGGGGGCAGACGGGGCGCACTCCGCGTGGTGACCGAGGGTGAGCGAACCACGCCGCCGGGCGCCCGGGGAAGGTGCTCAGGGCAGAACGAAGCCCCCGATCACGGGGGAACAACCGGGGGCTTCGCGTCTGGGGGCGACTTCGAAAGCCGCACATTGAGAACGTAAGACCTGTACGGTCCCCCGGTCAAGCCGACTTGGAGCACTCAAGGAAGTTCTCCCGCAAGGGCCTTCACGAGTTCAGCACACTGCCGATGATCCGTCACTGTGGGTGAGGCCCTGGTCCGGACCAGAGGCCCCGGCGGGCCCTTGAAGCACCTCATACCCCTCGGTCCCCTGTCGTACCAGGAGATCGGCGAAAGGACGCGAGGGGTCCTCGGCGAAGTGCCCGCGCTCCGCCGCGACCCACTCGGCCCAGAACGCGCGCTGTTCCTCGCCGTCCCGGGCCCGCCCGCGCGTCCATGCCTCCTCGTTCGGCACTTCCATCCACAGCAGCCGCGCCAGATGCGGGCGCAGGGCCCGGCGGCCGGCGCCGACCCCTTCGACCAGCACCACGGGTTCGGGCGGCAGTGCGCGGGCGGGGCCGAAGTGCCGGGTCCGCCAGTCGTAGGGGCGGTAGTGCGCGACCTCGCCGCGGGCCAGCGGCTCGACCACCTCCCGCAGCAGTCGCTCCGTCCAGGCGAACAGTTCCTCGTGGGTGGCGATGTCGTCGAGGTGCAGTACGGGCGCGTCGTCGAGCGCGGCCGCCAACTGCCCGGAGAAGGTGGACTTCCCGGAGCCGGCGTGCCCGTCGACGCCGACGAGGCGGACCGGGCCGCAGGACGGTGGCAGCCGCCGCAGGCGGGAGGCGAGGACGTGAATGACGATTCCCGGGGTGAGGGGGATTGGGGTATTTCGGAAGAACACTTTACGCGCATGTAAAACTCGCGCGGCCGTCCGGGCGGCGAGGCGCCTGTCATCGCCGATGAAGCCGTGTCGCATTGAACAGTTCATTCCTCAATCACTGGCGCGGTCTTTCGCGCCCCGATCGGGAGACCGCATAGGAGCAGGCATTTGGGAATCTCCGTTCCGGTTGCGCCCGATGGTGAGTAGGGTGCTTGGTGCACAACTGCGTCGTGTCGTACGGGGATGGACAGGGGAGCATGGCCGCGGGGTTATTCGAAGGGCAGTATGTGTGGCATCCGGCGGCCGACGACCGCGAGCTCGCGAGCGTATGCGTGGAAGTGCGGGCCGGTCGCTATCTGAGCGCGTACGAACTGCTCGTCGAGACGCGCGAGGACGCCGGTCTGCGGGCCCATCGCTCCCTGGTACTGGCCTCCGAGGCCGCCGACTCCGACCTGGCCGAACGCTGGCTGGCCGAGGAGCCCACCCCGGAGGCCGCGCTGGTGTGGGCCCGTGTCGCCGTCCTGCGGGCGCTGCGTGCCGCCGACGCCCGGGACGAGCGGGGCCGCGCGCTGGAGCGCATCGCGCTGAACGCGTGCGAACGCGCCACGGTCATGGCGCCGTACGATCCCACCCCCTGGGTGGCCAGGCTGTCGCTGGCGCGTCTGCACGAGATCAGGGAGCCGGCCCCGCAGGGGCTGCTCACCGCGCCGCCGGGCCCCTGGCAGCTGTTCTCGCACATCCTGCGGCTCGACCCCTTCCATCGCGAGGGCCACCACCGGTTCCTGGCCTACTTCTTCGTACGCCACGGCGGCTCGGTGAACGCCGCCTGGGACGTGGCGGCCTTCCTCGGCCAGCGGGCGCCCGCCGTCTCGCCGCTGCGTCTGCTGCCCCTGGTCGCGCTCGTCGAGAGCTACGACCCCTCGCGGCTGCTGGCCGACCGTGTCTGGGAGCAGCCCCAGTGGCGCTCCACCGCGCTCGCGATCTACCAGAACTGGCTGCCCGCGGTCTCCGGTTACCGCTTCACGCCGGTGCTCGATCTGGCGTACCTGGCGCACGCGCTGGTCATGGGCCAGCGCGAGTTCGAGGCGCGGGCCGTCCTCATGGCCATGGGGCCGTACGCCTCCCGTATGCCCTGGAGCGTCTTCGGCGACCCCGAGGAGCAGCTCTCGCGCGCCCGTCGCGCCTGCGGACTGCCCGTGCCGGGAGCCGCCTGAACCGTCGATCTCCCTTCCGGTCAACCCCCCACAGAAAGGTCCGGTTGTGTCAGAACGGACGTCAGTGCCCCGTACGAGACGACATGCGGGTCGGGAACCCGTCGCGATCGACGACGACGCGACCCTGCATGCGATGGGATATCCGCGAAAACTCACCCGGCGGTTCCAGGCCTTCGACAATTTCGCCATATCGTTCACCATCATCAACATCCTCTCCGGGATCTTCTCCTCCTTCGGATTCGGAATGGGCGCGGGTGGCCCGCGCATACTCGTCTTCGGCTGGATCGGCGTCTCGGTCATGGTGCTGTTCATCGGTGCCGCGATGGCGGAGGTGGCCTCCGCGTACCCGACGAGCGGGGCGCTGTATTTCTCCGCCGGGAAACTCGCCAAACGCCATCGGGGCGCATGGTCCTGGTACACCGGCTGGCTGAACTTCGTGGGGCAGGTGGGCGGCACGGCGGCCACCGGATACGCGGCCGCCACCTTCATCCAGGCGTTCCTCGCCCTGCAGTGGCCTTCGTACCGGCCGACCACGCACCAGACGGTGCTGATCACGGCGCTGGTCATCGTGGTCCAGGGGCTGGCCAACACCTACACCGTGCGGCTCGTCGCCGTCCTGAACCGGATCTCCGTCTGGTGGCTGCTGATCGGGCTCGTGGTGATCGTGGGCGCGCTGGTCGCGGGGCCGCACGAGCACCGGCCGGCGTCGTACGTCACGCATTTCGTGAACAACACCGGCTTCACCAACGGGCTGTACGGAGGCATGCTCGGACTGCTGGTCACCAGTTGGACCTTCACCGGCTTCGACGGCAGCTTCCACATGTCCGAGGAAACGGTCCGGGCGACGGTGAACGCGCCCCGGGGCATTACCCGCTCCATCGGCTATTCGGCCGTCACCGGTCTGATCCTCCTCCTCGCTCTCGTGTACAGCATCGGTGACTACGACAAGGTCGCCGCCTCTTCGGCGCCGCCCGTACAGATCCTCATCGATGGGCTTGGCATGGGCACTGCAAAGGTGTTGCTGCTGATCGTCATCGGCGCCATGCTCTTCTGCGGTCTGGCCAATCTGACCAGCAACACACGGCAGATCTTCGCGTTCTCCCGGGACGGCGCGATGCCCGGCTCCCACTGGTGGCACTCGGTCTCACCGCGCACCCGTACCCCCGTCAAGGCGGTCTGGCTCGCGGTCGGCTGCTCGCTCGTCCTGGTGCTGCCCGGCTGGTGGTCCCACACCGCCTTCACCGCCATCGTCAGCGTCAACGTCGTGGGACTCTTCCTCGCCTATGCCGTGCCGATCTTCCTGCGGCTGCGCCTGGGTGACGAGTTCCGGCGCGGTCCCTGGCACCTGGGACGGTGGAGCGCGCCCATCGGAGTCCTCGCCGTCGCCTGGATCCTGCTCAGCAGTGTGCTGTTCATGCTGCCGCAGGCATCCCCGATCACCGTCGACTCCTTCAACTACGCGCCGATCGCTCTTGCGGTCGTGCTGGTCGTGGCCACGGTGTGGTGGTTCGCCACCGCGCGGCGCCGCTTCCAGGGGCCGGTCAGCTACGGCCGTCCGGACGAGGTCGCGGCGATGGACCTGGTCTGAGCGGTGCCGTGGCCCGGCGGACGGCGACCGTGTTCGCCGGGGCCACGGCACCCCAGGTCATGCCAGTGGTCGCGACCAATGTCGGTCGCCGCGCCGACGGCCGAAGTGCTGGCAGAAGTGCGCGCGCGAGGGCCATAGTTGGCGCACACCGTGCGTCTCGACCGCTGCTTCCGGACAACTGGGGGTCACCCACCGATGACCAGAGCCGCAGAGCCGTCCCGCAGAACCATCATCGCCGCGGCGGTCGCCACGGCCACGGCGACCGGCGCCGCGGGCCCGGCGGCCGCGGCCACCCCGGCCGCCCGGCCGACGAAAGCATCCCCGAGCCTCGTGGACCACCGCGCCTGGACCTCGTACACCGACTGGCGCAGCGGCACCGCGCAGGGCGTCCGTGCCGTGTCCGGCGCCCGCCCCGGCGTGGAGATCGCCGTCCCCGCCGGCCGCACCGACTACACCGATCCGCACACCGGCAGGACCACCACCTGGGAGTACGCCACCTGGACCTCCCCGGTGCACCGGCTCGGCGTGCCCTCGACCGAGGCCATCGCATCCTGGAACGCGCGTACCCCGGCCGGCACCTGGCTCCAGGTCGAACTGCTGGGCACCTACTCCGACGGCACGACCACCCCCTGGTACGTGATGGGCCGCTGGGCGGCCGGCGACCAGGACATCCGGCGGACCTCCGTCGACAACCAGACCGACGGCAAGAGCAGCATCGGGACCGACACCTTCGCCATCGCGGACGCCGCCTCGGGCCTGCGCCTGGTGTCCTGCCGTCTGCGCCTGACCCTCTACCGGCGGCCCGGCGGCAAGAGCACCCCGACCGTGTGGCGGCTCGGCGTCATGGGCTCCGACATCCCCGACCGCTTCACCGTCCCGGCCTCCACCCCCGGGCTGGTCCGGGAACTGGTCGTCCCGCGCTACTCGCAGGAGATCCACAAGGGGCAGTACCCCGAGTACGACAACGGCGGCGAGGCCTGGTGCAGCCCCACCTCATCGCAGATGATCATCGAGTACTGGGGCCGGAGGCTCACCCCGCAGCAGCTGTCCTGGGTCGACCCGTCCTACGCCGACCCGCAGGTCTGCCACGCCGCCCGCTCCACCTATGACTACCAGTACCAGGGCTGCGGCAACTGGCCGTTCAACGCGGCCTACGCGGCGACGTTCAAGGACCTGCAGGGCGTGGTCACCCGGCTGTCCTCGCTCACCGACCTGGAGACGCTGATCGCGGCGGGCATCCCGGCCATCACCTCCCAGTCGTTCCTGAAGGGGGAGCTGACGGGGGCCGGGTACGGCACCTCGGGCCATCTGATGACCGTGATCGGCTTCACCGCCGGCGGAGACGTCATCGCCAACGACCCGGCCTCGCCCGACGACCAGGCGGTGCGCCGCGTCTACAAGCGGCGGGAGTGGGAGAACATCTGGCTGAGGACCAAGCGCTACAACGCCTCCGGCAAGGTCGTCTCCGGCACCGGCGGCGTCTGCTACCTGTACTTCCCGGCCCATCCCGACTCGCGGCAGCGCAAGGCGCTCGCGGCGGTGGGCGTCCGCTGACACCGCGGAACCCCGGCAGCGACCCACGGGCCCCCGGGAGATCCGGGGGCCCGCGTGTGACTTCGAGCAGGGGGACCCCCATGCTGATCACACAGCTCGGCCTGCTCTGAGCCGCGCGGTCACCCATGTCCCGCATCGGCCGGGGGCATATGCCGAACAGTGTCCGACCTGTCGACTGAGTCGAACATGCCGACGGGTGTCGTTCTGCAATACTGCCGCTGTCCCGTCGGCAGCCGGAGGCTTGGGCTGACATTGAACAGTAGTCAACAGCGAGGTGCCGTACACCCCCAGATGCGCGGTACCGATCGCTCCCTCGCGCGCCGCGCCGAACTCATCGCCATCGGGCGGAAGTTGTTCGCCGACACCTCCTACGACGCGCTGTCGATGGACGACATCGCGCGCCACGCCCAGGTGGCCAAAGGGCTGATCTACTACTACTTCACATCGAAGCGCGGGTATTACCTCGCCATCGTCGAGGATTCCGTGGGCGATCTCGTCACCCAGGCGGCAGGCGGTCTCGACCTGCCGCCGGTGGAGCGCGTGCAGCGCACCATCGACCGCTATCTGCGCTACGCCGAGCACAACCAGGCCGCCTACCGCACGATCGTCAGCGGGGGCGTGGGGTTCGACGCCCAGGTGCACGCCATCCGGGACGGGGTGCGGGAGGCGATCGTCGCCACCATCGCCGAGGGGGCCTACGACCGGCGCGACATCGCCCCGCTGGCACGCATGGGGCTCCTCGGCTGGGTGTGCAGTGTGGAGGGCGCGACCCTCGACTGGATCGACCGCCCCGAACTGTCCCGCGACACCATGCGGGAACTGCTCGTGAAGACGCTCGGCGGCACCCTGCGCGCCATCGAGGAACTGGAACCCGGGTACCCGGCCCCGTCTCCCGCCCGCCGGGAGGCCTGACCGCCGCGGGCGGGAGCCCTCACATGAATGGCGCGGACCCGCCCGCCGTCGCCCGGCACGGCTTTCTTGAAGTAAGCGATCGTTAACCGGTGACGCGGTGCCTCCGATCGGGCATACTCCAAGCGCCACAGCCGCTGGTCAGCCGCTTCCGCGACCCGGAACGGCGAGCATCGGCCGGGCCCAGTGAGACCTGGCGGCGCCGCCCCACCCAAGGCGCACGTCCGCCGATGTGCCCGACAGGGAGGAGAGCGTCGCCATGCCCGACCGCGCCCCGCAGCCGGTGGACCGAGAACTGCCCTCGGAGGAGGCCCGGGACCTGATCTCGCTCGTGCGTGACATCGCGCAGCGGGAGATCGTCCCCAGGGCGGCCGAGGAGGAGGACGCCGGACGCTTCCCACGCGAGACCTTCCGGCTGCTCTCGGCATCCGGGCTGCTCGGCCTGCCCTACGACTCCGCGTACGGCGGCGGCGACCAGCCCTACGAGGTCTACCTGCAGGTACTGGAGGAGCTGGCCGCGGCCCGCCTCACCGTGGGCCTCGGCGTCAGCGTCCACACCCTGGCCTGCCATGCCCTCGCGCACTACGGCACCAAGGAACAGCAGGTCGAGCATCTGCCCACGATGCTCGGCGGCGGTCTGCTGGGCGCGTACTGCCTGTCCGAGGCATCGTCCGGCTCGGACGCGGCGTCCCTGCGGACCAAGGCCGTCCGTGACGGCGACCACTGGGCGATCACCGGGACCAAGGCGTGGATCACCCACGGCGGCATCGCCGACTTCTACACCGTGATGGCGCGAACCGGTGAGGAGGGCCCGCGCGGCATCACCGCGTTCCTGGTCCCCGGCGACGCCGCGGGGCTGACCGGTGCCGCGCCCGAGAAGAAGATGGGCATGAAGGGCTCACCCACCGCACAGGTCCACTTCGACGGGGTGCGGGTGCCCGACGAGCGGCGCATCGGCGAGGAGGGCCAGGGCTTCGCGATCGCGCTGTCCGCGCTCGACTCCGGGCGGCTCGGCATCGCGGCCTGCGCCATCGGCCTGGCCCAGGCGGCCCTCGACGAGGCCCTCGCGTACGCGACCGACCGACGCCAGTTCGGACGGCCGATCTCCGACTTCGAGGGGCTGCGCTTCCTGCTGGCCGACATGGCGACCCAGATCGAGGCGGGGCGGGCGCTGTACCTGGCGGCGGCGCGGCTGCGTGACGCCGGCCGGCCGTTCGCCAAGCAGGCGGCGATGGCGAAGCTGCACTGCACCGACACGGCGATGAAGGTCACCACCGATGCCGTCCAGGTGCTCGGCGGGTACGGCTACACCGCGGACTTCCCCGTCGAGCGCTATATGCGCGAGGCCAAGGCGCTGCAGATCGTCGAGGGGACGAATCAGATCCAGCGGATGGTCATCGCCCGTCACCTGGCTGGTCCCGAGTCGCGCTGAACGGGGCCTGGCCCGTCCCCCGCCGGTTCACCCCGGCAGGGGGCGCCGCGAGCCGCGCCCACTCCGGGTCGTGGCGCCCGGGCAGCGTGCGCCCGCGGTCGGCCCAGGTGCGCATCAGCGCACGGTAGATGGGCGGATCGGGGAGCTGCGGCGGTGGAAGCCATTCGGGCGGTGCGGGAACGAACACCCGCCGCCGACGCCCGGTCGCCGATTGTGTGGGGGTCATACATGGGGAACGCGGGGGCCTGCGCACAGGTCACCGGCCCCGGCAATCGGGCGTGAGTTCCCCAGGGGCTCGTACGGGGGCATGACGTGCCTTCTGCGGACGCGTCGGGCCGCCGGGCGCTATCGGGCGCCACTGGGACGGGTGAGGCTGGACGGGCCGGCCGCGAGGCTCAGGCGGCCTGGCGCCGCAGCGTCCGCGTGCGCATCGGGTGCGAGCCCGGGCCGCCGACGTGCGAGAACGGCTGCATCCGCCAGTCGAGCCCCTGAGGGAGCGTCAACAGCAGGGCGGTGTCCTGCTCCTGGGGCGCCGCGGACTCGTCCGCGGGCCGGGCGTCGGCCGCCGCGCGGCCGGTACCGGCACAGACCGTGAGACCGAACGGGTTCCACGGCGAGGCGCACAGCGCGTGCTCGGGCAGGACCTCCTCGTCCGCCAGGAGCGCGATGGGCTGCGCGCAGTCCGGGCAGATCACCCGGTACATCTCGAAGGTGTCGTACGCGTCGAACTCGTCGTCGGCGGGTTCGACGCCCTCCGGCTCGGGCTCGACGACCGGCTGCTGCCGCTTGGACACCGAACGACCAGGGCGCTTCAGACTCTGCATGGGACTCTCCCCCTCGGGCTGGGCCGGCGAGGCGCTGTGGCCTCGACCACAGCAAGCACTTCCCGTCCCGTCTCGGCGGTAATCACGAGGACATCACGAAGCCTGTCCGGGTGCTGTGGCATTCGTCACATGCCGCCCGCAGGTGCCGGGCCCGGCGGTCGTGTCCCACGGACGGCTCACTGCCCGCCCTCCACCACATCACAAACCGGGTATGACCTGCGCCGCTGAGGTATCCGCCGGGATCGGGCGCACTGTAGGTTCTAGCGCCATGGAGGAGCTGGACCGACAGATCGTGCAGCTGCTCGTCAAGGACGGGCGGATGAGCTATACCGACCTGGGCAAGGCCACGGGCCTGTCCACGTCGGCCGTGCACCAGCGGGTGCGCCGGCTGGAACAGCGCGGCGTCATCCGCGGTTACGCCGCCGTCGTCGATCCGGAGGCCGTCGGGCTGCCGCTGACCGCCTTCATCTCGGTGAAGCCGTTCGACCCCAGCGCGCCCGACGACATCGCCGAACGCCTCGCCGGCGTCCCCGAGATCGAGGCATGCCACAGCGTCGCCGGGGACGAGAACTACATCCTCAAGGTCCGCGTCGCCACCCCCCACGAACTGGAGGAACTGCTGGCACGCCTGCGGACCCTCGCCGGGGTGTCGACGCGTACGACGGTGGTGCTCTCGACGCCCTACGAGGCACGGCCGCCCCGCGTCTGAGGCACGGCCGCCCCGCGTCTGAGCCACGGCCGCCCGGTGGCCGGCGGACCTGCGTGCCGGGCGACTCGCGGCAGGCGCGAGACTGTTCCCCATGAACGAGCGCACCGCCCCCTCGCAGACCGTCCTGCTGCGCCGAGGAGAAGTCCACAGCCCCGCCGATCCCTTCGCGACCGCCATGGTCGTCGAGCGGGGACAGGTCGCCTGGGTCGGCTCCGAGGGCGCCGCGGACGCCTTCGCGGAGGGTGTGGACGAGGTCGTCGACCTGGACGGCGCGCTCGTGACCCCGGCGTTCACCGACGCGCATGTGCACACCACCGCGACCGGTCTGGCGCTCACGGGTCTCGACCTGTCCGGCGCGCCGTCCCTGGCCGCCGCCCTCTCGCTCGTCCGCGACTTCGCCGCCGCCCGCCCGGACGACCGTGTCCTCCTCGGCCACGGCTGGGACGCGGCCCGCTGGCCCGAACGGCGGGCTCCCCGGCGGGACGAACTCGACGAGGCCGCCGGCGGCCGTCCGCTCTATCTCAGCCGGATCGACGTCCACTCGGCCGTCGTCACCACCGCCCTGCTGGATCTGGTGCCGGGCGCACGCGGCAGGGCGGGTTTCACCGACGGGGAACCGCTCACGCGCGACGCCCACCACGCCGTGCGCGCCGCCGCCCTGGCGGCGATCACCCCCGCCCAGCGCACCGAGGCCCAGCGCGCCGCGCTCGCGCACGCCGCCTGCCTCGGCATCGGTTCGGTCCATGAGTGCGCGGGCCCGGAGATCTCCTCCGAGGACGACTTCACCGGGCTGCTGAGGCTCGCCGCAGAGGAACCCGGGCCCCGGGTCGTGGGCTACTGGGCCGAGCGTGCCGAAGAGGGCGTCGCCAGGGCACGGGAGCTGGGCGCGCTCGGCGCCGCGGGAGACCTGTTCGTCGACGGCGCCCTCGGCTCGCACACCGCATGTCTGCACGCGCCGTACGCCGACGCGAGCCACACCGGCACCGCCTACCTGGACGCCCCGGCCGTCGCCGCGCACGTCGTCGCGTGCACCGAGGCCGGGCTGCAGGCGGGATTCCACGCCATCGGCGACGCCGCCGTCACCAGGGTGGTCGAGGGGGTGCGCGCCGCCGCCGAGAAGATCGGCCTCAGCCGCGTCCGCGCCGCCCGCCACCGCGTCGAGCACGCCGAGATGCTCACGCCCGAGACCGTCGCGGCCTTCGCCGAGCTCGGCCTGACCGCCTCCGTCCAGCCGGCCTTCGACGCGCTGTGGGGCGGTGCGGACGGTATGTACGCCCAGCGTCTCGGCGCCGGGCGGGCCCGCACCCTGAATCCCTTCGCGGCCCTGCTGCGCGCCGGCGTCCCGTTGGCCTTCGGCTCCGACAGCCCCGTCACCCCGCTGGATCCCTGGGGCACGGTCCGGGCGGCGGCGTTCCACCGCACCCCCGAGCACCGGGTCTCCGTGCGGGCCGCGTTCACCGCGCACACGCGCGGCGGCTGGCGGGCGATCGGCCGGGACGACGCAGGTGTGCTGGTGCCGGGCGCACCCGCGGACTACGCGGTCTGGCGCACCGGCGAACTCCTCGTCCAGGCCCCCGACGACCGGGTGGCCCGCTGGTCCACGGACCCCCGTTCCGGTACCCCCGGACTGCCCGATCTGACCCCTGGCACCGACCTCCCCGTCTGTCTGCGCACCGTCGTCGGCGGCCGGACCGTGTTCGTACGGCCGGGCGAGTGATCTCGCGGGGTGGCGCGGCGTCGCTCACCCGCCGAAACCGCGTCGCACGACCTGCGCATCCTCCGCGCTGAGCAGGTCATTGGCGAAAGACCCGCACTTCAGACGGCTGTTGACAGCGAGGCGCGTGGGGCCGGTAGGTTCGGCCGGGTCCACCGTCGGACGTCCGACCGTGAAACCTCCGCGCAGTCGCCGGAGCGCCGCTGGGTCATGGGTGGTGTGTCGCACCGGCGCACCACCACTGGGAGCCAGGCTCAGCGCCCGCGCCATGGCGAGGGCAACGTTTCGGTCGGCAGGGTGTGACCCGGGTGGGGCCCGGACGTCCAGTAGACAACGGCTTTCGGTCGACCCGCAGCCAGCGGGTTCCAGGTCGGCCCGAAGGGCGCCGGGCCCCGATCCGCAGGGTGGCCCGGTTCCGGGGGCCACCGGGCCCCGTCCACGGCCCCGTGTACGGCAGGGAACGCGCGAGGTACGGCAGCGAACGCGCGATGTACGGCAGGGAACGCGCGAGCGGCGCTCTTACTCGACTCTTGTGGAATCGACACCCCCATACGACCGTGCGGTCACGTCGGTGCATACGGGGGACACTATGGTTGGTCACCTGCGAACGGACATGAAGGGGCAGCAGTGAACGACGGCGACGGGACCCTTGCGGCAGGAGCCCAGGGGAGGCAGTTCGGTCCGCTCGGCACGGCCTTGGTGATCATCCCGACCTACAACGAGGCGGAGAACATCAAGGCGATCGTCGGCCGGGTGCGGTCGGCCGTGCCCGAGGCGCACGTCCTCGTGGCCGACGACAACAGCCCTGACGGCACGGGCAAGCTCGCGGACGAGTTGGCGGCCGAGGACGACCACGTCCAGGTGCTGCACCGCAAGGGCAAGGAAGGACTGGGCGCCGCGTACCTCGCGGGCTTCCGGTGGGGCCTGGAACGTGACTACGGCGTCCTCGTCGAGATGGACGCCGACGGTTCCCACCAGCCGGAGGAACTTCCGCGCCTGCTGACCGCGCTCAAGGGCGCCGACCTCGTGCTCGGCTCCCGCTGGGTGCCGGGCGGCCGGGTCGTGAACTGGCCCAAGTCCCGTGAGTTCATCTCCCGCGGCGGCAGCCTCTACTCGCGCCTGGCGCTCAGTCTGCCGCTGCGCGACATCACGGGCGGCTACCGCGCCTTCCGGCGCGAGACCCTTGAGGGCCTCGGCCTCGACGAGGTCGCCTCGCAGGGGTACTGCTTCCAGGTCGACCTGGCCCGCCGAGCGGTCAAGGCCGGCTACCACGTGGTCGAGGTGCCCATCACCTTCGTCGAGCGGGAGCTGGGCGACTCCAAGATGAGCCGCGACATCCTGGTCGAGGCGCTGTGGCGGGTCACGGCGTGGGGCTTCGGGGATCGCGTCGCCAAGCTCAAGGGCCGCGGCAAGTCCTCCTGAGCGACCTCGCGGGTCCCCGCGGGCACCGAACGTCAACCAGGGGCCGCTTCCGGTGGTCACCCGTAAGGGCTCACCGGTACGGCCCCTGGCAGCACAGATGCGAGTGATCAGTCCCTTAGGGGTCCTTGTGCAAGGACCCCTTGTCCCGCTTATCCCGCGCTGAGCCCGCACCAGGCACACTGGGAGCATGACGACTGGCGCACCCACTTCTCCGTACCCCGCCCGGCCGCGGCGTTCCCGACTGGGCACGTTCCTGCCGCTGGGCGTCGCCGCATGGCTGGTGCTGGAGATCTGGCTGCTCACGGTGGTGGCGGACGCGGCCGGCGGGTTCGCGGTGTTCCTGCTGCTGGTCGCCGGTTTCGTGCTCGGCTCCGTGGTCATCAGGCGGGCCGGGCGCCGCGCCTTCCGCAATCTGAGCGAGACGCTGCGGGCGGGCTCGCCCGGCGCGGAGCCGACGGGCGGCGGTGGCAACGGGCTGACGATGCTCGCCGGCCTGCTGCTGATGCTGCCGGGCCTGATCTCCGACGCGGTGGGCCTGCTGCTCCTGCTCCCGCCGGTCCAGAAGACCGTGCGCGGTTACACGGAGCGCACCATCGACCGCAAGCTCCGCGCGACGCCTTACGGCAGCTTCGGCGACGCCTTCCAGCAGGCTCGCATCCACCGTCCGGACGGCAAGGTCGTCCAGGGTGAGGTCGTCAGGGACGACGCGCGGGACTCGGACGAGTCCTCGCAGGAGCCGCGCCCGCCGCTGACCCGCTGAGCTGCTCTCGTGCGGTGGACCGGCGCCGGTCCACCGCACGCACGCGACAGTGGGCGCCGTACGTCACACCGACGTACGGCGCCCACTGTTCGGTGTGCGCTGTGTGCCGCCCGGCCCCCGGAGGGGCTACGCGGACTTGCGGCTGTCCCGCGGATGAACCGCGATGTTCATCGCGCCGGAACGGAGAACGGCCAGACGCTCCTCGAGGACCTCTTCGAGCTCCTCACGGGTGCGCCGCTCCATCAGCATGTCCCAGTGCGTACGCGCGGGCTTGGCCTTCTTCTCCTCCGGGCCGTCGCCGTCCACCAGGAGTGCCTGGGCTCCGCAGACCTTGCACTCCCACTCCGGCGGGATCTCCGCCTCGACCGAGAAGGGCATCTCGAAGCGGTGCCCCTTCTCGCATGCGTACTCCACGGCCTGGCGCGGGGCCAGGTCGATGCCGCGGTCCGTCTCGTAGCTGGTCACCACGAGGCGCGTGCCGCGAAGAGCTCGCTCACTCATGAATCGTGCCTCCCGGGCTTGTCGCCCACAGGACAGGTGTCGCTGTCGTCGTCATCCGGTCAACGTCCGGTCGGCGGTAAAGATTCCCGTTCCGAGTCCCGTTCCGGGTCATGCGTCGCCGTCGTAGCCGCCCCTTGTTGTACCCACCGGCGCCCGGTTTGTCACATCTGCTAGCAGATGTCACCCAGCGTTTCGGCTCCTTTGACGCGCAGTAACGGTACGCCTGGCAGGCCAAACGCGTACACTACAGCCCTTTGCGCTCGGGTGCTAAATCCTCTCGGGTACCGGATTGCCCGCGTCGCGCACCGCCTGCCGTACCGGCACCCGTGCCAGCAGCGCGAACCCCAGGACGAAGAAGGCCACCAGCGAGATGATCGCGTCCCGGTAGCTTCCGGTCAGCTGGTACGTGAGCCCGAACAGCAGCGGGCCCAGCCAGCTCATGCCGCGGTCGCTCATCTCGTACGCCGAGAAGTACTCGGCCTCCTTGCCCGGCGGAACGAGATGGGAGAAGAGGGAGCGGGACAGCGCCTGGCTGCCGCCGAGGACCAGTCCGATGGAGGCGGCGAGCACGAAGAACCACGTCGGCGCGCCCGCGGGGAGGAAGTAGCCGGCGCCGAGCGTCACGGTCCAGGCGACGAGCGAACCGAGGACGGTGCGCTTGGCGCCGTACGTCCGGGCCAGCCGTCCCATGCCCAGGGCACCGCCCACCGCCAGCACCTGTACCAGCAGCACGGCGACGATCAGCGTCGACTGGCTCAGGCCCAGCTCCTGGGAGCCGTACACCGACGCCTGGGAGATCACGGTCTGGATGCCGTCGTTGTAGACGAGGTACGCGAGCAGGAAGGCGAGGGTGAGCGGTGTGCGGCGCATGTCCCGGACCGTGGCCGCCAGCTGCCGCCAGCCGTGCACGGCCGGGGCCGTGGACGTCGTGCGCCGGTCGCGCAGCCGCCTCAGCGGTACCAGTGTGAAGGCGCCCCACCAGATGCCCGCCGAGGCCAGGCAGATGCGCACGGCCATGGACTCGGAGACGCCGAAGGAGTCATGTGCCGTGAAGAGGACCAGGTCCCCGATCAGGACCAGGGAACCGGCCGCGTAGCCGAAGGCCCAGCCGCGCGAGGAGACGGCGTCGCGCTCCTCGGGCGGGGCGATCTGCGGCAGATACGAGTTGTAGACGACCATCGAGACGGCCACCGACGCGTTGGCGACGACCAGCAGCAGCCCGCCGAGCAGATAGCGGTGTCCGCCCAGGAAGAACATGCCCGTGGTGGCGGTGGCGCCCAGATAGGCGCACAGGGCGAGCAGGGGCTTCTTGCGGCCGCTGCGGTCGGCCGCCGCGCCCGCGAGCGGCATCACCAGGATCGCCAGGACGACGGAGGCCGAGACGGAGTACGCGAAGAACGAGCCCGCTCGGACCGGGACGCCCAGCGGGTGCACATATCCGTCGGCGTCCGCAGCCGACTTGGCCACCGATGTCAGATAGGGGCCGAGGAACACGGTCAGCACGCTCGTCGAATAGACGGAGCACGCCCAGTCGTAGAAGTACCAGCCGCGCTGTTCGCGCCGTCGTCCGGCGGCCTCCTCGGCCTCCCCCAAGGACTCCGACAGGCTCCGTCCAGGGGGGACCCCCATCGTCTGCTCGGTGTCGGTGCCCACCCGTGCCCTCGCTTCCCCGTGAACGTGACCGCGCGCGGGGCGTTCAGAGCCAGGTGCCCCGGTCCTCCAGGACCTTGCGCAGAGTGTCGATGTGATCGGTCATGATGCCATCCACTCCTAGGTCCAGGAGCCGGTGCATGCGATCGGGTTCGTTGACCGTCCACACATGCACCTGCAGCCCGAGCGTATGGGCCGTGCGCACGAACCGGTGGTCGACCACGGGTATGCCCGACTGGGACTCCGGAACCTGGGCGGCGACCGCCGAGCGGCGCAGCGCCGCGGGGATGCCCCAGGAGCGCAGCCGCAGGCCCAGCACACCGCGTGTCCCGTACGACGTCGCAAGGCGCGGCCCGGCCAGGCGCTGGGCGCGCACGACGCGCGCCTCGGAGAACGAGCCGACGCAGATCCGGTCCCAGGCGCCGGCGCGCTCGATCAGGTCGAGCAGTGGGTGCAGGGCGGGCTCCGCCTTGACGTCGACGTTCCAGCGCACCTCGGGGAACTCCTCCAGCAGCTCCTCGAAGAGGGGCACCGGCTCGCTGCCCGCCACGCGCGCGTGCCGCACGTCCTCCCAGGGGAGATCGGCGATCCGCCCCGCACCGTCCGTCACCCGGTCCAGGGTCGCGTCGTGGAACGCCACCAGCTTCCCGTCGGCCGTGGCGTGCACGTCCGTCTCGATATAGCGGTAGCCCGCCGCCACTGCGCGCCGGAACTGCGTCATGGTGTTCTCCAGGCCGTCCGCCGCCCCGCCCCGGTGGGCGAAGGCGATCGGGCCCGGATGGTCGAGATAGGGGTGGCGTATGAGGGTGGTCACCGGGGCAGTATCGCTCGCTCCGGTTGCCCGGTGGCAACCACCGTGCTGCGCCCCGATGCCGAGGGGACGGCGAACACGCGCAGGAAGAGCTGGGCGAGCGGGCCGATGGACAGCGCGTACAGGACGGTGCCCACTCCGACGGTGCCGCCGAGGACGAACCCGGTCGCGACGACGGCGATCTCCACGGCCGTACGGATCAGCCTGATCGAGCGGCCGGTACGCCGGTGCAGTCCGGTCATGAGGCCGTCGCGCGGGCCGGGGCCGAAGGCGGCGGCGATGTAGAGGCCGGTGGCCACGCCGTTGAGCAGGATGCCCGCGAGGAGCAGGGGCACCCGGACGGTCAGGGAGCGAGCGTCGGGGAGCGCGGCGAGGGCGGCGTCCATGGCGAAACCGATCACGAGGACGTTGGAGACGGTGCCGAGACCGGGGCGCTGGCGCAGCGGGATCCACAGCAGCAGGACGCTCGCGCCCACGATCGTCAGCACCACGCCCATGCTGAGTCCGGTGAGCTCGGCGAGACCCTGGTGAAGGACGTTCCAGGGCTCCAGACCGAGACCCGCCTTCACGAGGAGGGCGGAGCTCGCGCCGTACAACGCGAGTCCCGCGTACAGCTGGAGGAGCCGTCGGACGAGACGGCTGCTCGGCGATGGCTCGGACATGCCAGCGGACAAAACGTGCCCCCCTGTGGTGGTAGTGGCCTGGCGCATGTCACCCTGTGGCTTGGAGAGGGAAGCCATCCATGGCCAATTCGGGGAAGGTGGACTGGAAATCATGGCGCAGTGGACCTCGGCGGTGGGTGCGGCACAGCTTGCCCGGCTGCTCAACTCCCAGCAGGACCGCCCAGCCGGCCCGGGCACCCGTCGCCCGCCCGCCTATCGCGCGCTCGCCGACGGCATCCGGCTGCTCGTCCTGGAGGGCCGGGTGCCGGTCGCGGCCCGGCTGCCCGCCGAGCGTGAGCTCGCGCTCGCCCTGTCCGTGAGCCGTACGACGGTCGCGGCCGCGTACGAGGCGCTGCGCACCGAGGGCTTCCTGGAGTCCCGCCGCGGAGCGGGCAGCTGGACGGCCGTGCCGGCCGGGAACCCGCTTCCGGCGCGCGGACTCGAACCACTCCCGCCCGAGGCGCTGGGCTCGATGATCGACCTGGGCTGCGCGGCGCTGCCGGCCCCGGAGCCCTGGCTCACCCGGGCGGTGCAGGGCGCCCTGGAGGAACTGCCGCCGTACGCGCACACGCACGGCGACTACCCGGCGGGTCTGCCCGCGCTGCGCGCCATGCTCGCCGACCGCTACACGGCACGGGGTATCCCGACCATGCCCGAGCAGATCATGGTGACCACGGGCGCCATGGGCGCGATCGACGCGATCTGCCATCTCTTCGCCGGGCGGGGCGAGCGCATCGCGGTCGAGTCGCCGTCGTACGCCAACATCCTCCAGCTGATGCGGGAGGCGGGCGCCCGGCTGGTCCCCGTGGCCATGGCCGAGGGGCTCGACGGCTGGGACCTGGACCGCTGGCGCCAGGTGCTGCGGGAGGCCGCGCCGCGGCTCGCCTACGTGGTGGCCGACTTCCACAACCCGACAGGCGCGCTGGCCGACGAGGACCGGCGCCGACGGCTGGTCGAGGCGGCCCGCTCCGCCGGGACGGTGCTGGTCGTCGACGAGACGATGAGCGAGCTGTATCTGGAGGACGGCGTGCGGATGCCGCGCCGGATGTGCGGCTTCGACCCGGCGGGCTCCACGGTCATCACCGTGGGGTCGGCGAGCAAGGCGTTCTGGGCGGGCATGCGCATCGGCTGGGTTCGGGCGGCCCCGGATGTGATCCGCAGTCTGGTGGCGGCCCGCGCGTACGCCGACCTCGGTACGCCGGTCCTGGAGCAGCTGGCCGTGAACTGGCTGCTGAGCACGGGCGGTTGGGAACAGGCGGTGGAACTGCGGCGCGGGCAGGCCCGGGAGAACCGGGACGCGCTGGTGGCCGCCGTCCGCAGGGAGCTGCCGACGTGGGAGTTCTCGGTGCCGCAGGGCGGTCTGACGCTGTGGGTGCGCACGGGAGGTCTGTCGGGCTCCCGTCTCGCGGAGGCCGGGGAGCGGGTCGGCGTCCGGGTGCCGTCGGGGCCGCGCTTCGGGGTGGACGGAGCGTTCGAGGGGTACGTGCGGCTGCCGTTCACGGTGGGCGGCGCCGTGGCGGAGGAGGCGGCGGTACGCCTGGCGGCCGCCGCCCGCCTGGTGGAGACGGGTGCCTCGGGCTCCGCCGAGGCACCACGCACCTTCGTCGCCTGACCCGGCGGCCCGGGGCCGGAGCTGCGACGGGCCGGCTGGTCTGCGTTCCCTGCCGCCGCCGGGGGTTGCCGGGGGGTGTCAGCCCTCCGTGGCCAGTGCCTCCGCCGGTACCGCCTCGACGGGGTCGCTGCGGCGCGGCAGCAGCCCCAGGACCGCCTGGCGGTGCTGCTCGCTGGTCGCGTCGTCGTACGGGTCCGGAGTGGCCGGTACCTGGAGACGGTGGACCGGGCCCGAGCCCAGGCGGGCGTAGCCGCGGCCGGGCGGGACGTCCTCGGTGGGCGTGGTGTGCGGCGGCGCGCCGAGTACGGCCTCCAGCTCGTCCGGCGCCGCGGAGCCGAGCACCACGCGCGCGCGGGTGTACTGCCGGACCGCGTCGGACAGCCCGTCCAGCCCGTCGAACTGCTCGGCGACCACCACCGTGACGTTGGCCGCGCGCCCGTGCCGCAGGGGCACCTGCAGCAGCGTCTGGGGATCGCCCCGGCCGTCGGCCGCCGCGAGATGCCCCAGCACGCTCGGCCGGTCCAGCAGGATCCACAGCGGTCGTCTGATGTCGTCCGGCGGAGGGTGTCCGGCCTGCCGGGCACGGTTGGCGGCGATCAGCCGCCGTTCCGTCTCGTGTGTCGCCCACTCCAGGCTCGCCATCGCCCCCGCGAGTCCCGACTCCACCGCCAGCACGCCGTGTCGGCCCGTCAGGCACGCGTACTCACCGGTGCCGCCGCCCTCGACGATCAGGACATCGCCGTACTGCAGCGCCTGGAGGGCGATGGAACGCACGAGCGTCGTCGTGCCGCTGCCGGGTCCGCCGACGATCAGCAGATGCGGTTCGGTGGAGCGCGTGCCCGTGCGCCACACCACCGGGGGGACGTCGCGCTGCTCCTCGCCGTGGGTGAGGGGGAGGGTGCGCTGGACGCCGGTCGGGTCGGTGAAGCCGAGGACCGTCTCGCCCGGGGCGGTCACGAAGCGCTGTGCGGCGATGTCCGTGGGCAGCGGCGGCAGCACCGTCACCGCCAGCTCGTTGCCCTCTTCGTTCCACGCGAAGTGGTACTCGCGGCCCCGGCCCGACTTGGCGTGCAGGAGCTGCTCGATCCGGGCCCGGGAGGCGGCCTCGCCGTCCGTGAAGTAGGCCGGGTAGCGGACGAGCAGGCGCGAGACGCGCCCGGTGTCGTCGAAGTCGTACGAGGGGAAGGCCTGCGTCCAGTCCCCGCCGTGCGCGTACAACGGAGCCGGGTCCCCGGCGGCCGAGAAGTACGGCACCAGCGCCTCGTACAGCGACCGAAGGCGCTTGGTCCCTGAGTCGTCCGGCCCCTTGGGCGCGGGCGTGCCGCGGCCGCGGCCCTGCCAGGCCGCCGCCGCCATCACGGTGGTGACGGCGAACAGCGGCCCGTACGGCACCAGGGCCACGACCAGGATCACCGAGGCGACCAGGAAGAGGAGCGGTCCCCGCCGGTCCTTCGGTGTGTCCGCCCACCTGCGCCGCCCTGCCCCGGCCAGCAGGCGCAGTCCACGGGTGACGGTGATCAGCGGCTGGAGGATGTCGGTGGCGCCGCCGGCCGCGGTTCGCGCCAGCTCCCGGCTGCGGGCGATCTGTGCGCTGCCGTTGCTCAGAATGCGAGGGAGTGGGCGCCGGGCCACGTCGTTCTCCTGGGTGTACGTGCGGTCGGGAGCGGGGTCAGAAATTGAGCCCGCTCAGGAGTCCCGCGAGGCTTTGGCCACCGGCCTTGATGCTCGGGGCGATCGCGGTGCTCGAGAGGAAGAACCCGAAGAGCCCGCAGACCGTGGCGTGAGAGCTCTTCAGGCCGTGGTTTCGGCAGAACAGGAAGACGATGGTGCCGAGCAGGACGACGCCCGAGATGTTCAGAATCATTTGCTCTCTCCTGGTTCGTGGCGGCAGTTACCATGAGTCCTTCCAGGTTCACAGAATGTATCCATAGGATAAAAGGTGCAACCGGGTGAAAACTAATGCAATTCGTCCGACTGGGGGAGTAGTCTGCACCGCCTGAGCAGGGCTGATGCGCTCAACAGGCGCTGCGCCGATCTTTGCCTGGTGCGGCGCCCGTCATGGGCCATGAAAGCCAGTACGCTGGCGATTCACCCGTACGGCGTCACCACTCGCCGCCGTTCGAGCCCGTGTACGACCGCTCCGCTCGCTGTCGTACGCTCCCGCAGTCCCAGCAGTCGCAGTGAGAGGCGGTCCGGCCGATGACTGAAGCCCCCGACCCCGAGGTCGTGGAGCTCGCGACCAAGATCTTCGATCTGGCGCGCCGAGGCGAGACCGAGACGCTCGTGGCATACGTCGACGCGGGCGTGCCGGCCAACCTCACCAATGACCGCGGCGACTCCCTCGTGATGCTCGCCGCCTACCACGGCCACGCCGGCACCGTCCGGGCGCTGCTGGAGCGCGGCGCGGAGGCCGACCGGGTCAACGACCGAGGCCAAACCCCGCTCGCGGGCGCGGTCTTCAAGGGCGAGGAAGAGGTCGTACGGGCCCTGCTGGACGGCGGCGCCGACCCGGCCGCGGGCACCCCCTCGGCCATCGACACCGCCCAGATGTTCGGCAAGAAGGACCTGCTCGAACTGTTCGGCGCACACTGATGCGAACGCTCTGACCAGCGAAGACGACGAAAACGGGGGAGGCGGTACGGGGCCGCCCGAAATAAGGTCGCGGCAGCGAGAGACGCCGGGTCATCATGACGTCGTGGTTCACGGACGCGATGGCTGGGCAGGTGTTGCCGCACCGCGCGGACCGTGATGCGGTCCGCACGGGCCACCGACGAGAGGCAGAGGAAGATGGTCTACAGCAAGCAAGAGACGGCGGGTGCCCCGACGTGTTGTCACGCGGCCAGGTAGTGCGTGTTCCCCGGTTGCGTCGACGCTTGATGTGAGGCTGTTTCCCATGTTCGAACCGGTCATAGCGCCCAGCGGTACGCTGCTCGGCCTGCTCCAGAGGGGTCGCGGCGACGGTACGCTGCATGCGCTCACCGCACCGCGTGCCGAGGCGCTCGCGGCTCTCGACCACTGTGTGCTGCGCGACCCCCGCCACGACTGGCAGGTGGAGAACCGCTCCCTGTACTACGCCCGGCTCTACGTCGATCTGAACGGCGAGCTGGACGGCATCGAGGCCCATCTCTTCAGCGCCGAGGACGTCCTCGACACCGACGAGTGCCGCACCGGGCTGTCCCTCGCGGTCCTCGGGCACCTCGCCTCCTACGGCAGGCGCGACGCGCTGGAACTGCTGCGCAGGTACGCGGCCTCGGGCGCCAACTGGGCCTGGGCCCTCGACGAGCTGGCGCTGCGCGACGACGACGCGGGGCTGCGCGCCCTCGCCGCCCCGGTCCTGGCACGCTTCCCCGCCGACGCCGAGGGCGAGGCCGAACTCGCCGTCGCCGTCCGGGACGCCTTCGAACCGCGGCCCTGGCGCCTGTGGGCCGACGACCCGCGCGAGTCCATCGCCACGCGGGTCCGTGCCGCCCATGAGGCCGGCTGTTTCGACCGCTGGCAGCGGCAGCTGCGACCGCAGGGACCCCGGCCGGGGTGGAGCGTGCAGGCCGTCTTCGACTGGGCCCAGCAGGGCATCGAACGCGGCGCCGCGCTCCATGTGCCCGCCGCCCGCTGCCTCACCGCCGTCGCGGGTCCCGAGGACCGCCCCGAGATCGTCGAGGCCGCGCGCGGGGGCAGCGACGGGGCGCGTTGTACCGCCCTGCGCTACCTCGCCGACGGCGACGATCCCGACGCCCTCGATCTCATCGAGGGCGCCGTGTCCACCGGATCCGCGCTCGTGGCCGACGCGGCCGCGGACGCTTTCGAACGCATGCGCAGTATCGCTGCCGTCGAGCGGGCGCGCGGCTGGGCCCACCGGCCGGACGTTCTGGGTGCCGCCGCCGGGCGCATGCTCGCCTGCCGGGGCGGTGCCCAGGATCGCGACCTGGTGCTCGCGGCGCTGCGGGAGGCGGTACGGGGCGAGGGCCCCGACGCGCCGACCCTGTGGACCCTCGTCGACGGCGCCGGACGGCTGGAAATCGCCTGCGCCGCACCCGTGCTGCGCCATGTCTACCGTGAGACCGCCTCGTCCCATCTCCGCGGCCGCGCGGCCCGCGCGCTCGCCGCCACCGACCCCTCCTTCCCCGCCGGGTTCGCCGTCGAATGCCTCTGGGACTGCGAGGAGTCCACCCGCGAGATCGCCGCACGGCACGCCGAGACCGGGGACGCCCGTGTCGTCGAGCAGTTGCGCCGGCTCGCCGCGGATCCGGCCGAGGAGGCCGAGGTGCAGACAGCGGTACGCAGCCGGATCGGGCCCGACATGCCTGCCGTATGAACGTTCGGTGACCCGGGAGTCAGTAACGCATGGACGCGGGCTGACCTGCTCGGCCGCGCAGCCCAACGCTCACAGGACGTTCCCCGGCTGGAAAGATCGACGTTGACGCGGCCACGTCCGGCGCGGCGAGAACACGGGTATGCGTGTCGTCATCGTGACCGAATCCTTTCCCCCCGATGTGAACGGCGTGGCCCACTGCGCGCTCCAGACCGCCCGGCACCTCGTCGATCGCGGTCACGTTCCCCTCGTCGTCGCTCCGGCCTCCCCCAAGTCCTCGACCTCGTCCGGACCGGGAGGCAGCGCCATCGCCGGCACCGGGCCGGACGCCCTCGCGCCCTGCCCCGTCGTCCGTGTCCCCTCCCTTCCGCTCCCCGGCTACCCCCAGGTGCGCGTCGCACTCCCCAGCCGACGCGTCGCCGCGGCCATCACCGAGCACCGCGCCGACATCGTGCACCTGGCCAGCCCCTTCATCCTCGGCGTCCGCGGCATGGCGGCCGCGGCCCGGCTCGGCATCCCGGCCGTCGCCATCTACCAGACCGACCTGGCCGGATACGCCCGCACCTACATGGGCGCCGGCGAGGCGGCGGCCTGGCGGCGCATCCGCTCGGTGCACGCCGCCGCCGACCGCACCCTCGCACCCTCCAGTGCGGCTCTGCAGGACCTTGAGGCACACGGCATTCCCCGGGTGAGGCTGTGGCCGCGCGGCGTCGACACGGTCCGCTTCCGCCCCGACCTTCGCAATGAGGCCATACGGCGGGAACTCGCCCCCAACGGCGAGCTGATCGTCGGCTACGTCGGCCGGCTCGCGCCCGAGAAGCAGGTCGAACTCCTCGCCGGTGCCTGCGGACTGGACGGCGTACGCGTCGTCGTCGTGGGCGACGGGCCGAGCGAGACGAGCCTGCGGGGCGCCCTGCCCGGCGCCGCCTTCCTGGGCCGCCGCACCGGCGACGAACTCGCCCGGATCTTCGCCTCCTTGGACGTCTTCGTGCACACCGGCCCCTTCGAGACGTTCTGCCAGACCGTGCAGGAGGCCATGGCGAGCGGTGTTCCGGTCGTCGCGCCCGCCGCGGGCGGGCCGCTGGACCTGGTCGCCCACGGCCGCACGGGACTGCTCGTCCCCCCCGGCGACGTGGCCGCGGTGCGGGACGCGGTGTGGGCGCTGGCCGTCGACCCGGCGCAGCGGCAGGCGTACGGGGCCGCCGGACGCGCCACCGTCGAGGGCCGCACCTGGGCGGCCGTCGGCGACCAGCTCATCGGGCACTACGCCGATGTGCTCGCCGAGCGCCGGACGGCGGTGGCGGCATGAGCTTCGCCACCGAGCGGACCGGCGGCGGTCTGCGGATCGTGCGGCTCGCCAACTTCGTCGCGCCCGCCTCCGGCGGTCTGCGCACCGCGCTGCGCGAGCTGGGCAAGGGCTTCAAGGAGGCCGGACACGAGCCGGTGCTCGTCGTGCCCGGTGACCGCCACACCGACCAGGAGACCGAGCAGGGCCGGGTCATCACCCTGCCCGCGCCGATGCTGCCCGGCACCGGCGGCTACCGCGTCCTGACGGACAAGCGGCGTGTCGCCGCCCTCCTGGAGGAGCTGGCCCCCGACCGCCTGGAGGTCTCCGACCGGACCACGCTGCGCTGGACCGGCAAGTGGGCGCGGCGCGCCCGGGTCCCCGCCGTGATGGTCTCCCACGAGACCGCCGACGGCGTCCTGCGCACCTGGGGCCTGTCCGAGAACCTGTCCCGGCGGGCCGCGGACGCCCTCAACATCCGTACGGCGCACACCTACGCGCGCGTGGTGTGCACCACCGAGTTCGCGGAGCGGGAGTTCGTCCGGATCGGGGCCCGCAACGTCGTACGGGCCCCGCTGGGCGTCGACCTGGAGCAGCGGCATCCGGCGCTGCGGGACCCGGCGCTGCGCGACCGGCACGCGCGCGGGGACGAGACGCTGCTCGTCATGTGTTCCCGCCTCTCCGTGGAGAAGCGGCCCGGTACGGCCCTGGACGCCCTGGAGGCGCTGCTGCTGCGCGGGCGGCGCGTAGTGCTGGTGGTCGCCGGGGACGGACCGCTGCGGGCCCGGCTCGAACAGCGGGCGCAGGAGCGGCGGTTGCCGGTGACCTTCCTCGGCCATGTCGGCGACCGGGACCTGCTCGGCGCGCTCCAGGCCTCCGCCGACGTGTGCCTGGCCCCGGGGCCCGCCGAGACGTTCGGGCTGGCCGCCCTGGAGGCGATGGCCTGCGGCACGCCCGTGGTGGCCAGCGCCTTCTCCGCGCTGCCCGAGGTGATCGGCTCCGCCGGGGCCACCGCCGTGAACACCGGCGACGCCTTCGCGGACGCGATCGAGCTGCTGATGGAGAGGTCCGAGGGCGAGCGTCGGCAGGCGGCACGCGCGCGTGCCGAGTGCTTCGGCTGGAAGAACGCGGTGGACGCGTTCCTCGCCGCCCACGACGCGCAGCCGGACACCGCGCCGTCGGCGGCCGGTGACGCCCGTGCGCGGGACGCGGCCCGGGAGGGCGTGCGATGAGACCCCTGCGGTTCGTCGCACTCGGCGACTCGCTGACGGAAGGCGTGGGCGACCCCCTCGGGGACGCCTGGCGGGGGTGGGCCGCGCTCCTCGCCGGAGGCCTCGGACCCGCTCACGCGCCCGCGGAGTTCACCAACCTCGCCGTCAGCGGCGCCCAGACCCGCGACGTCCTGGAACGGCAGACCCCGGCGGCGCTCGATCTGCGCCCGGACGTCGTCTCCGTCGTCATCGGCGTCAACGACACCCTGCGCTGCACCTTCGACATCCACGCCGTCGCGGCCCGGCTCGACAAGGTGTACGCGGCCTTCCGCGCCCAGGGCACGCTGGTGCTCACGGCCTGTCTGCCCGACCCCGGGACCATGCTCCGGCTGCCCGGGGCGCTGGCGCGTCCGCTGGCCCGTCGGCAGCAGGCCGTGAACACGGTCGTGCACGCACTGTCCGAGCGCTACGGGGCGGTGCATCTGCACGCCGCGGACGGGGACTGGATCACCGACCGTTCGATGTGGAGCGCGGACCGGCTGCACCCGGGGGAGCGCGGGCACCGGCAACTCGCCCTGCGGTTCCACGCGCTGCTCGCCGAGGCGGGCCTCGCGACCGGCACCGCCCCCGCGGCCGAGCCCGAGTTCCCCGCGCCCACCCGTTCGGCCAGCCTCTTGTGGCTGGCCACCGCCGGGACGGCCTGGGTGATGCGGCGGTGCACCGATCTGCTGCCCCAGCTGCTCACCCTGGCCGCCGCCGAGGTGCGCCACAAGGCCTGGGGGACCAGCTCCCGGCTGGACCTGAGCGCCTCGCACGCGGTGGCCTCGGCGCTGGCCGCGCTCTCGGCGGCGGAGCAGGCGGACGCGGCCTGAGCGGGCCGTCCAGGGCGCTTCTGACGGATCTCCGTGGACGACGAGCGGCGTCCGGTGCGTGCTCTCGGCGTGACGGGCGGAAGTCCTCGTAGCGGCGCTGCGTGGGCTTTCGCGCGGTGCGGCGGGCGGGGGCACCTCCCGGCCGAAGGCTGGGGGTGCACCGGGCGTCGCGACGCCGCGGAGATCCATCAGAAGCGCCCTAACGGCGGCCCACGACCCTGAACCGGACAGGGGTGCCCGGAGTCGCCTGGGCGGCCGCCGCGAGGTCGGCGGCGCGCACGACCGCGATCACCGGGTACCCCCCGGTGGTCGGATGGTCGGCCAGGAAGACGACCGGTCTGCCGTCCGGCGGCACCTGGACCGCGCCCAGCACCATGCCCTCGCTGGGGAGTTCACCCCTCAGGGCACGTGTCAGGGCGGGCCCCTCCGTGCGCAGTCCGATGCGGTTGCTCGCGGCGGAGACGCGGTACGCGCGTGTGACGAGGGTGCGCATCCCGTCCGCCGTGAACCAGTCGTCGCGCGGTCCCAGCGTCACACGCAGCACCAGTTCGGCGGGCGGACCCGGCTGCGCAGCGGCGTCCACGCGCGCGGGGGGCCCGGCCGGCCTCCCCAGGGGCAGCACGGCACCGTCCGTCAGCGGCGGCGGACCGAGCCCGGAGAGCAGGTCCGTGGAGCGGCTGCCGAGGACCGGCTCCACCGCCACGCCGCCCGCGACCCCGAGGTAGCTGCGCACCCCCCACCGAGCGGGCCCGATGTCGAGCAGCGCCCCGCCCGGCACGCGCACCGGCGCACCCCAGGGGGCAGGGCGGCCGTCCACGCTGACCGGACAGGGCGCGCCGCCGACCGCGACGACGACCGTCGAACGCGGGCGTACGGCACAGCCGCCCAGGGTCGTCTCCAGCACGGCCGCCTCCGGCGGATTGCCGACCAGCCGGTTGACGAGCGCCGCCGCGGGCGCGTCGAGGGCCCCGGAACGCGGCACACCGAGGTGGGCGTGGCCGGGCCGCCCCCGGTCCTGCACGGTGGTCAGCGCCCCGGCCCGCACGACGGACAGCGCACGGTCCGTCATCCGCACGCCACCGGGACGAAGCGGACCCGGGCGCCGGGAGCGAGCAGCGCGGCCGGTACGCGCGCGTGGTCCCACAGGACCGTGTCGGTCGTGCCGATGAGCTGCCAGCCGCCCGGCGACGAACGCGGGTACACCCCGGTGTATGGGCCCGCGAGCGCCACCGAGCCCGCCGGGACGGCCGTGCGCGGGGTGGCCCGGCGCGGCACGTCGTAGCGCTCCGGCAGCCCGGTCAGATAGCCGAAGCCGGGCGCGAACCCACAGAACGCCACCCGGAACTCGGCGGCCGCGTGGATCCGGGCCACCTCGTCCCGCGGCACACCCCACACGGCGGCGACGTCCGCGAGATCGGGACCGTCGTACCGTACGGGGATCTCGATCGGCTCCTCCACGGGCGCGGGGACCGGCGGGATCTCCCAGGCGGCGAGCCGGGCCGCGAGCCGGGCCGACTCGGACAGGCCGTCGAGCAGGACCGTACGGGCCGCCGGGACGATCTCCCGCACCGTGAGCTCCCCGGCCGCCCTGCGGCGCAGCAGCTCGGCGTGCAGCGCCTGGGCCTCATCACCGGAGGACACCTCCACGAGCAGTGCGTCGTCTCCGACGGGGAGCGCCTTCATGCGAAGGCCTCCACCCGGACGCCCGAGGCCTCCAGGCCGGCGCGGACCCGGTGGGCCAGGTCGACCGCCCCGGGCGTGTCACCGTGCAGACACAGGGAGCGGGCCCGGACGGGGATCTCACGCCCGGAGCGCGCGGCGACGACCCCCAGGCGCGCGAGGCCCACCGAGCGTTTAACCACCGTGTCGGGATCGGTGACCACCGCGCCGTCCTCGCCGCGCGGCACCAGCGTGCCCTCGTCGGTGTACGCGCGGTCCGCGAACGCCTCGGTGACGACCGGGAGTCCGGCCTTCCCGGCCACCTCCAGGAAGCGGGATCCGGGCAGCCCGAGCACGGGAAGGGCGGCGTCGGCCAGCAGCACCCCGTCGACGACCGCCTCGGCCTGCCGCTCGTCGCGCACCACCCGGTTGTAGAGCGCGCCGTGTGGCTTCACATACGACACACGGGAGCCCGCCGCTCGGGCGAACACCTCCAACGCCCCGATCTGGTAGGCGACTTCGGCCGCCAGCTCGGCGGGCGGCACGTCCATCGCGCGCCGCCCGAACCCGGCCAGGTCGCGGTAGGAGACCTGGGCGCCGATCCGTACGCCGCGTTCGGCCGCCAGCTCGCACACCCGGCGCATGGTCGCGGCGTCCCCGGCGTGGAAGCCGCAGGCCACGTTGGCGCTCGTGACGACCGACAGCAGCCGCTCGTCGTCGGTGAGCCGCCAGCGACCGAAGCCCTCGCCGAGGTCGGCGTTCAGATCGATCATGGTCCCTCCTGGTCGGGACGTCAGGCGACGCGGTACTGGTCGTCGCGGGCGTCGGTGATGAACATCTGCCCCGGCGCGTGGGTGATGGCGAACGGCGGGCGCGAGGCCATCACCGCCGCCTGCGGGGTCACACCGCAGGCCCAGAACACCGGGATGTCGTCCGGTTCGGCGTCCACCGGGTCGCCGAAGTCGGGCCGGCCGAGGTCCTCGATGCCCAGGCCCGAGGGATCGCCGCAGTGTACGGGGCTGCCGTGCACCGCCGGCAGCAGACTGCTCTCCCGGATGGCGGCGGCCAGGTGCTGCGGCGGCACCGGGCGCATGGACACCACCATGGGGCCGTGCAGCCGTCCCGCCGGACGGCACTGGCGGCCGGTGACGTACATCGGGACGTTGCGGCCCTGCTCGATGTGGCGCAGGGGGACGCCCGCCTGGGTGAGCGCCCACTCGAAGGTGAAGCTGCACCCGATGAGGAAGGACACGAGGTCGTCGCGCCAGTGGCCGAGCACGTCCGTCGGCTCGTCCACCAGTCGGCCGTTCTGCCACACCCGGTAGCGGGGCAGATCGGTGCGCAGGTCGGCGCCGTCCGCCAGGACCGTGGTGACGGAACCGGCGTCGGTGACGTCCAGGACCGGACAGGGCTTCGGGTTGCGCTGGCAGAACAGCAGTGTCTCGTAGGCCCAGTCGGCGGGGACCGAGATCAGGTTGACCTGGGTGTGGCCCGCGGCGGCCCCGGCCGTGGGGCCGGTCAGGCCCTCCCGGAAGCGGGCCCGGGCGTCCTTCGGGCTCCACGCGTGCGCGTGCTCGTCGACGAGGGTCAGGGGGCGGTCTTCCGTACGGTTCACTGCAGCTCCTTCCCGCGGGTCTCCGGCAGCCCCAGCAGCGCGAGTGCCGCGAGGCCGTAGCCCACCGCTCCGAAGACCAGCGCACCGCCCACGCCCCAGCCGTCGGCGAGGAAGCCCACGAGGGTCGGGAAGACGGCGCCCACGGCGCGGCCGGTGTTGTAGGTGAAGCCCTGTCCCGTGCCCCGGACCGCGGTCGGGTACAGCTCGCTCAGATAGGACCCGAAGCCGCTGAAGATCGCCGACATGCAGAACCCGAGGGGGAAACCGAGCACCAGGAGCAGGGTGTTGGCGCCGCTGGGGATGTTCGCGTACACGAGGACGCAGATCGCCGAGAGCAGCGCGAAGAGCCAGATGTTGCGCCTGCGGCCCAGCCGGTCGGTGAGGTGGCCGCCGGTCAGATAGCCGATGAAGGCTCCGGAGATCAGGAACGTCAGATAGGAGCCGGTGCCGACGACGGACAGGCCGCGTTCCGTCTTCAGGTACGTGGGCACCCAGGTCGCCAGGGTGTAGTAGCCGCCCTGGACACCGGTGGAGAGCAGGCCCGCGAAGACCGTCGTGCGCAGCAGACCCGGCGCCCCGGCCCTGCCCGGCTTGAAGATCGCCGCGAAGGAACCCCGCTGGGGGCTCCGTTCGCGCTGGGCCGTCGCCTCCGGCGCGTCGTGCACCCGGCGGCGCATCCAGATCACCAGCAGCGCGGGCAGCGCCCCGGTCCAGAACATCACGCGCCAGGCGAGGCCGGCGCCCACGAAGGAGAACACCAGGGTGTAGACGATGGCGGCCAGCGCCCAGCCGACGGCCCAGGAGCTCTGGATCGCGCCGAGCGTACGGCCCCGGTGCCTGGCGCTCGCGTACTCGGCGACCAGGATCGCGCCGACCGCCCATTCGCCACCGAATCCGAGGCCCTGGAGGGCGCGGAAGACCAGCAGCGTCTCGTAGGTGGGAGCGAAGCCGCAGGCGACCGTGAAGACGGCGTACGTGATCACCGTGATCATCAGGGCCTTGACCCGTCCGATGCGGTCGGCGACCACGCCCGCGACGGCGCCGCCGACCGCCGAGACGACGAGCGTGACCGTGGTGAACAGACCGGTCTGGCCGCTGTCCAGACGGAAGTACGCCGCCAGCGCGACCATGCTCAGCGGCAGCGTGAAGTAGTCGTAGGCGTCCAGGGCATAGCCGCCGAAGGCGCCCGCGAAGGCGCGTCGGCCGCGTGGACCCAGGGCGCGCAGCCAGCCCGACGCGCCGTCGTCGGCGCTGAGTTCACCCGTGTCGGAAGGGGTGTCAGGGGTCAGGGCCCGGGATGGAGGGGTTGTGCTCATGGGCACCTCGCAGTGAGGGACGAAGGGTGCTTGAGGGATGAGCCGTGCGGTGAGCCGTTGCAGCAACGTAGAGGATCGTTGAACGATCCTTCAATACCCCTGTTGTTTCGTTCTCGTGTCTGCGATTGAATTCCGGGCATGGCAGAGCAGCTGACGGGCCTGGCCGACGACCGCGCCCTGCTGGGGCGCACCAGCACCGCCGAGCGGGTCTCGGACATCCTCAGAAGCCGGATCGCCGAGGGCTACTTCCCGCCCGGCACCCGGCTGTCGGAGGACAGCATCGGCGGCGCCCTGGGTGTCTCCCGCAACACCCTGCGCGAGGCGTTCCGGCTGCTCACGCACGAGAGGCTGCTCGTTCACGAGCTGAACCGCGGGGTCTTCGTACGGGTACTGACCGTCGAGGACGTCGAGGACATCTACCGCACCCGCAGACTCGTCGAGTGCGCCGTCGTGCGGGGCCTCGGCGAGCCGCCGTACGCGCTCGACGGGCTCGCCGAAGCCGTCGCGGAGGGGCAGCGGGCCGCGCGCGAAGGTGACTGGAAAGGGCTGGGTACGGCCAACATCCACTTCCACCGGGAGCTGGTGGCGCTGGCGGCCGGCGAACGCACGGACGAGCTGATGCGCAGCGTCTTCGCCGAACTGCGGCTCGCCTTCCATGTCGTGGACGAGCCGCGCCGGCTGCACGAGCCGTATCTCGTACGCAACCAGCAGATCCTCCAGGCCCTTCAGGCGGGCCGGAGGGACGAGGCCGAGGAGCTGCTGGCGGTCTATCTGGACGACTCGCTGGAACGGGTCGTGGAGGTGTACCGGCGGCGGGTCGGCGGTGACGGGTAGCGGGTCGGCCGCGGCGGTGTGACGGCGCGGACGCCGGGGCGTATCTGCGTCGTTTGGGTTGTTGTCACACCGAGGACCTAATCTGTGCACCGTGACTTCGCCTGCACCGACGGACCGTGTTCCGCCCCAGCTCAGCGCGGGGCCGCGCCCCGCTCCGGGGCCGGCCGCCGACGAGGGGCTGGCGCGGCGGCTGCGCGCGCTCGCCTGCACCGCGCCGCTGCACGACCTGGACGCGCGCAAGGCGAACCTCGCGGGCGAGTACTCGATGTACGGGATGGCGGAGATCGCCCTCGCCGCCATCGACCTGGTCACGCTGAACATGGACTTCGACACGGGCGCGGACCACGACCAGATAGTCGCCCGCCTCCTCCCGCGCATCGCCGCCCAGGCCCCGCGGCGACCGGTCGCCGAGCATGAGCGCGTCGCCCGCTGGGTCCTGGAGAACCTGATCAACGTCGGCAGCGTCGACCGAGGCTTCCGGGCGGTTTACGGCACGTTCGCGCCGGATGGCACCTATGTCCGCCGGGACTACGACTTCAAACTGATCGAAGAGGTGCCGGGGCACGGCGGAAGCGTCTACCTGCGGACGACGGACGAGGCGGTCAACGTCCTCGTCGGCGCCCTGGACACGGACGTGACCAGCGCTCAGATCGCCGCCGAGGTCAAGCTGGAGGTGCTGATCAGCCGCGGCCGCCTCGCCGACGCCCAGCTCGCCGCCGAGCAGGCGCGCTACCGCACCGTGCAGTACTCGGAGTCGCTGCGCAGGGCCCTGGACGCCACCCGGCGCAACGTCCGGGCGGTGGACTGGCTGAACGCGGTGCCGGACATGATCGCCGAGGCCCTCGACCACGTCGCCGACCGCTACCGCCACGAGAACGCGATCCTCACCAACATCCGCAAGGCCCGCGACGAGTCGGAGGACCCGGAGCAGAAGCGACGGGCCGCCGAGCTCGTCGACATCGTCAAGGACTGCATCCGCCGGCACACACAGCTGCAGTCCCGCCTCCTCGAAGCGGGCCCGCTGTTCCGCGCCGAGCAGGACCGGCAGGCCTTCGCCACGCCGATGACGACATCGGGGACGGATCTCTACGGGCATCTCCTGGCGCCCTTGCTGCCGCTCCCGCTGGAGCAGGCGATCCGGGTGACGGACGCCTTCTTCGCGCACGGGACGGGGCTGCGCACACCGGGCGCCGTGCGGGTCGGGGACCTCGTCGACCTGCTCCTGACACCTCCGGTGGAGCGTGAACACCTCGGGGCCGAGATGCCCGAGCCGGATCTGATCGCCACGCCGGACGACAGCCGGTTCAGCGAGGAGCAGCTGGCCGCCGCGACAGAGCTGCTCGACCTGCCGGCGGATGCGCCGCGCCGGCTGTCCGGGCTGCTGGCGGAGGCGCGTCGCCGGGATCCCGAACTGCCCTACCTCGTCGCCCTGCTGGCCGTGCACGCGGCCAGTCCGCCCGTCGGTACGGCCTATCGGCAGGGCGAGGAGAAGCTGTTGTTCGCCGTGGACGACGGGAGCGAGCTGGATGATCCCGAGTTCGGCGGCGCGGACCTGATCGTCGGTACGGCGCTGCTGGACGCGGCGGGCATGGCGGCGGACCGGACCGAAGCGGCATGACCAGCAGTCAGTACCAGTGCAGCAAGGAGCCCCAACCGTGACCGAGCACGTCGAGTGGAGTGAGCCGGAGGCCGCCGCCCCGTCGGTGAGCAGTGCCGTCACCCCCGCCGACGCCGCCGACGCGGCGCGGCTCGTCGCCTTCGGGCTGCAGCCCAAGCTGGGGCCCGCCCGCGACCAGGAGTACGCGGAGCTGCTGCGCCGCTACCGCGAGAACCCGCCGTTCGCGCGGCTCGCCGACGCGGTCGCCACCGGGCTCGGGCTGGTCGTCCTGGAGGTGTCCCCGCGCGCGGGCATGGCCGTGACCGCCGGCGAGGACTCCGTGTTCGCGGCCCGCATGGGGGACTACGCGCGTCGCACCTCGGCCGACTCCGGGGACCGCTTCCTGCACGGTCTCGCCCATCTCGCCGTCGCCGCCCTGGCGTTCCCGCGCCCCGAGGACCTGGCGGACGACGGCTACATCGGGCGGGTCACGGTCAACGGCGTCGACGCCTTCGTGCGCCAGGCCTGCCGCCGACTGGAGGAGCGTGCCGACGAGCGGGGTGAGAACACCGACCCGGCCACGGAGGCGCCGGGCCTGGAGGCGGCCTGGCGGATCTGGGCCAGACGCAGCGCGACCGGGGCCACCAAGGACGCGCGCAGGCTGGCGGGTTCGACCACCGGAATCGTCGGCAAGGCCGTGACGTTCCTCACGGACTCCGGGTTCCTGCAACGCACGGGCGACGAGCACGGCGGCACCTACCGCACGACGGCCCGCTACCAGCTCCAGGTGCGTGACATGGCGGGCAGCGCCGCACTGTCCGAACTCCTCGAACTGGGGGTCGTCCCGGTGACCGACGGCACGGCCACCCTGCTGCCCGCCGAGGACACCGACGACCTGGAACTGGTGGCCGACGCCGGGCTGCCGTTCCACTCCGGAAGCTCCTGAGACTCACCCAGCTCACCAACTGCCCCGCGTTTCCCAAGACTTGGCACGCCTTACCACGAGAGTCCGCCACCATGTACGAGCTGTCCCGGGTCCGCCTCTACTCCATCGGTCCGGCCGGTGCGCGCTATGCCGACACCGTGCTGGACCTGCGGGGTGTGGGTGATCCGGTACCCGACCCCGCGCCCACCCAGGCGGAGTTCTTCGAGGAGGAGCCCGCCGGGCCGCCGCGCCGTCCGGCGCCCGCGGGCGTGCTCTTCCTGGAGAACGGCGGCGGCAAGTCCGTCCTGCTCAAGCTGATCTTCTCGGTGATGCTGCCGGGCCACCGCAACACCCTCGGCGGCGCCAGCTCCGGTGTGCTGCGCAAGTTCCTGCTCGCCGACGACTGCGGGCATGTGGCGCTGGAGTGGCAGCACACGCTGACCGGAGAGTGCGTGGTGGTCGGCAAGGTGAGCGAGTGGCGTGGGCGCCAGGTCTCCAACGACCCGCGGAAGTTCGCCGAGGCCTGGTACTCCTTCCGGCCGGGTCCGGGGCTCAGCCTGGACAGTCTGCCGGTCGCCGAGTCCACCGCCGTACGGCCGCCCGTCGAGGGAGCGTCCGGGGCGCAGGGGCGCCGCCGCACGATGAAGGGGTTCCGGGACGCCCTGATGGAAGCGGGCAAGGCGTACCCGCATCTGGAGGTGCACTGGGAGGAGATCCACGACCGTTGGAACGAGCAACTGACGGATCTCGGTCTGGATCCCGAACTCTTCCGTTACCAGCGGGAGATGAACGCCGACGAGGGTGAGGCAGCCGGTCTCTTCGCGGTCAAGAAGGACTCCGACTTCACGGACCTGCTGCTGCGCGCCGTCACCGACACCCGGGACACCGACGGGCTCGCCGACCTCGTCAGCGGTTTCGGCAACAAGCTGGGTCGGCGCTCCGAGCTGATCGCCGAGCGTGACTTCACCGCCGGGTCCGTGGACCTGCTGGGCCGCATCGTCGACGCCGCCGAGGCGCGTTCGCGGGCGCGCGACATCCACGCCGGCGCCGAGCGGCGGACGCGCACGCTGGCGCGACGGCTGTCCGCGCGCGGGGTGCAGGAGCGGGTGCGGGCCGGTGACCTGGCCCAGCGGGTGACCGCCGCCGCCTACGCCGTCACGCACGCCGAAGGCACCAGGGAGCGCAGTGCGCTGATCGCCGCCGAACTCGCCTACCGTCACGCCTCCCTGGCACTCGCCGGCGCGGAGAAGGCCGCCGCCGCGCAGAAGCGCGAGCTGGCCGACGCACGCCAGTTGTACTCCGCGTGGCAGGCCGCCGAGGCCGTGCTGCGGCACCGTGCCGCCGCCGACCGCTCCGCGCGGGTGGCCGCCGCGATCCGCGAGGCGGAGCGGGACGCCGCACCGGCACTCGCCGCCCGCGCCAAGGCGGCCGTCGATCTCGTACGGGCGTTGCACGCGGCCGCCGAGAGCGCCGAGTCCCTCGCCAACGAGGAGGAGGAGCGGTCCGCCGCGCTCCAGGAGGTGGGCGAGTCGGCGTACCGGGACTCGACCGCCGCCGCCACCGAGGCGCAGCGGGCCCGCAGCGAGGTCGGGCACCTCAAGCAGCGGCTCGCCGAGGTCGAGCAGGAGACCGCCGAAGCCGTGCGGGCAGGCTGGCTGGACGACAGCGCGCCCGACGCCGACCCCGCACGGGCCGCCCTCGCCGCGAGCGACGCCGAGAAGACGGCCGTCGCGGCCTGGGACACCGCCCGCGAGGCCGCCCGCCGGGCGTCCGAGCACGCGCGCGAGACGGCGTCCGCCGAGTCCCGCGCGGAACTGACGGCGGCCCGCGCGGCCGACGCGGCGACGGCCGCCGAGCGGGCGTACGAGGCCGAGCGCCGGACGGCCGCGGCACTGGCGGCCGAGGAGCGCCCGGCGGAACTGCTGAGCCTGTCGGGCAGGGACGTGCGTGCCCGGGTGCCAGGACCTCGGCACGAGGCGGACACGAGCGCGGCCGGCGCCCCGGCCGCCGAACCGGCCCCCGAAGGAGGCCCGCTCACCGCCGAGGAGCTGGACCGCTTCGCCGACGAGCTGCGCGAGTTGCTCGACGGCTCCGTCTCCTCCGCCGAGCGGCAGCTGTTCGAGCTGCGCACCGCGGCGGCCGACGACGCGCGCATCCTCGGTGCGCTCGGTGACGGCGGGCTGCTGCCACCGGGTCCGGACGTGCTCGCGACGGTCGCGTTCCTCGGCGAGCACGGTATCCCCGCGCTGCCCGGCTGGCGCTATCTCGCGCAGGCCGTCGACCCGGCCGACCACGCGCGCGTGCTGGCCGCCCGCCCCGAGCTGGTCGACGGCGTGATCATCACCGACCCGGACTCGCACGCCCGGGCCCGCGAGGCGCTCAGCGACGCCGCGCTGCTGCCGCGCTCCGCCGTTGCCGTCGGCACCGCCGCCGCGCTGCTGGCCCCGACCCCGGCCCTCGACGAGGGCGACGGCGGGGTCCCCGGCGTCTTCCTGGTACCGCCGAACCCCGCCATGCACGACGAGCACGCCGCCGACGAGGAGCGGCATGCGCTGCGCGCCCGGGCCACCGAGCGGGACGAGGAGATCAGGAAGCTCGCGGCCCGGCTCGGCAAGGACCGTGAACTGGCGGCCCGCCTGGCCTCCTGGCGCACCGGCTGCCCGGCCGGCCGGCTGACCGAACTCGCCGCGGCCGCCCGGGACGCACGTGCGTTCGCCGAGGAGGCCGAGGCCGAGCTGGCCGCGGCGCACACCGCCCGCGCCGAGGCCGAGGAGGCCGCCGCCGAGGCTGCCCAGGTGCGCGAAGAGCGGCAGGAGGCCGCACAGAAGGCCCGGCGTGCCGCCGACGCACTCGCCGGGCTCGCCTTCCGGCTGCGCGAGCGCGCGGGCTGGCAGGTCAAGCTGCGCGAACTCGCCGACGAGGCGGTCGAGTCCGAGGCCCGCGCCCAGTCCTGTCTGGAGCGCGCCCGGGCCGCCGACGAGGACCGCCGCGCCGCCCAGCGCGCCGCCGACGACGCTCGGCGCACGGCGCGTGCGCTGCGCGCCGAGCGCGCCGAGATCGCGGGCGCCCCCGACGAGGTACCGGACGACGACACGGACGCGCCGAAGACGTCCCTGCCGGCCCTTCGCGAGGCCTACCGGGCCGCCTCCCAGGTCTACGAGAAGGTCGGTGTCGGCGCCGACCTGCGGGCCGAGCAGGCACGGGCGGAGAGCGACGAGTCCGCCGCGCTCGCCGAACTGGACCGGCTCACCAACAAGGTGCGCACACGCGCCGAGCAGCTGCTTCAGTCCCCGGACGGCTCCGACGGCCCCTCCCGGCAGGCCGCCGCCGTGCGCGCCGAGGAACTGGTGCAGCTTCTGGAGACGCGCATGTCCACGGCGAGCGAGCAGCTCGGCCGACTGCGCGGCGAGGCCGAGCGGCACGCGCCCGAGAACGGCGAGGCCCACACCGAGCTCCCCGCGGAGCTCGTCCCCCGCGACACCGAGCACGCCCAGGCCCTGCTGCGCACGGCGACCGGTGAACTCGCCTCCCGCACCGAGGCGTTGAGCCAGGCACGCGAGGCCCACGCCGAACTCCTGGAGGCCCATCGAGCGGCCGAGGACGCGGCGGGCGGCTTCGACGAGATCGCCGCGATGCTCCGCGACCTGCTGCGCGAGCAGGCCTCGGACGACGATCAGGGGGAGCCGGAGCCGTACCCGGGCACGCTGGAAGAGGCCCGTCGGACCGCGGCCGAGGCCCGCCGGTCGCTGCGTGGCTGCGCCGCCGACCTGTCCGCCGCCGAGGCAGCCGTGCGCGAGGCCTCCGACGTGCTCGTCCGGCACGCCAACTCCACGCGGTACGAGCACGTCCGCACACCCGCACGGCAGCAGATCCGCGAACTGCCCGCGTCCGCGCTGCCGGAGCACGCACAGAGGTGGGCGGAGGCCTTCGCGCCCCGATTGAGGGTCCTCACGGACGAACTGGCGCAGCTGGAGCGCAACCGCGACTCGATCGTGGACCGGCTGCGGGGGCTCGTCGAGTCGGCCCTCGCCACGCTGCGGTCCGCGCAGCGGCTCTCCCGGCTCCCCGAGGGGCTGGGCGAGTGGTCGGGCCAGGAGTTCCTGCGCATCCGCTTCGACGAGCCCGACCAGGCCACGCTCGTCGAACGGCTCGGCGAGGTCATCGACGAGGCGACCCGGGCCGCCGTCAAGAAGAACTCGGACCTCAGGCGTGACGGCATGTCACTGCTCCTGAGGGGCGTCGGCGCGGCACTCCAGCCGAAGGGTGTCGCCGTCGAGATCCTCAAGCCGGACGCCGTGCTGCGCGCCGAGCGGGTGCCCGTGGGGCAGATGGGGGACGTCTTCTCCGGGGGTCAGCTGCTGACCGCGGCCATCGCGCTGTACTGCACGATGGCGGCGCTGCGCTCCAACGACCGCGGCCGCGACAAGCACCGCCACGCGGGCACGCTGTTCCTGGACAACCCCATCGGGCGCGCCAACGCGACCTATCTGCTGGAGCTGCAGCGGGCCGTCTCGGATGCGCTCGGCGTCCAGCTCCTCTACACCACCGGTCTGTTCGACACCACCGCGCTCGCCGAGTTCCCGCTGGTGATCCGGCTGCGCAACGACGCCGACCTGCGGGCCGGGCTGAAGTACATCCGGGTGGAGGAACACCTCCGGCCGGGACTGCCACAGCAGCCCCGGGCCGGAGAGGCGGTGCACAGCGAGATCACGGCGACACGGATGTTCAAACGACCGGCTGCCGGCGCCCCGTGAGGGGCGGGGAACTGCGCGATCCGCCACGGACCACTCGCAGTTCCCCCGCGACCCGTCGCCGTCCCTAGGCATCCTCCTTCAGGAGATCAGCGCACTTCTCGCCGATCATCATCGTCGTGATGCACGGGTTGACGGCGATCAGGTCCGGCATGACCGATCCGTCCGCGACCCGCAGACCCTCGACCCCCTTGACCCGCAGCCGCGCGTCGAGCGGGGCCGAGGGGTCGTCGTCCGCGCCCATCTTCACGGTGCAGGAGGGGTGATACACGGTGTTGTGGGTCTTGTGGATGTAGTCGATCAGCTCGTCGTCGGTCCGCACGTCCGGCCCGGGCGCCAGCTCGGCGCCCGCCCAGCCGCTGAGCGCCGGCTGCGAGGCGATCCGGCGCGCGAGCTTGAGCCCGTACGTCATCACGCGCACATCGTGCTCGTGGGTGAAGTACCGCGGATCGACCTTCGGCTTGTCCCGGTAGTCGCGGGTGCGCAGCCGCACCGTCCCACGCGACTTGGCGCGCGTCACGTTCGGTGTGAGGCAGAACGCGTTCTCGGACGTCGGGTATCCGTGCCGCGCGGTGTTCATGTCGAACGGCACCGAGCCGTAGTGGAACATCAGATCGGGCCGGTCGAGGCCCGGTTCGGTGTCGTAGAAGATGCCCGCCTCCCACCACTGGGTGGACGTGGTGGTCATCGGCTGCCGGGCCTCCCACATGATGACGCCCTCGGGGTGGTCCTGCAGGTTCTCGCCCACGCCCGCCGAGTCCACGACCACGTCGACGCCCACCTCGCGCAGGTGTTCGGCGGGCCCGATACCCGACAGCATCAGCAGCTTCGGGGTGTCGATCGAGCCGCAGGACACGACGACCTCACGCCGGGCCCGTACGGTCCGGGTGTGGACCAGGTCCGGGTCCAGATAGTCCGCGCCCACGCACCTGCGCCCCTCCAGGACCAGCTTCTTGGCCCGCACCCCGGTGCGGATCTCCAGGTTGGGGCGCTTGCCGATGATCGGGTGCAGGTAGGCCACCGACGAGGACTGACGGATGTTGTTCTCGTCGGAGTTGATCTGGAACCAGTTGGCTCCGCGGACCACGGTCCGGCCCGTGTTGAAGGGCACCGTCGGGATGCCCGCCTGTGCACACGCCTCCAGCAGGGCCGTCCCGCACGGGTCCTCGCCCTTGAGCGTGCGCAGCTTCACCGGGCCCGTGCGGCCGTGGTGGTCGCCGGGAGCGTCGTTCGACTCCAGCCGCCGGTAGAGCGGGAAGAGATCGGCCGCGCTCCAGCCGGTACAGCCCTTGGCCGCCCAGTCGTCCAGGTCCTCGGCCGGGGCCCAGAACGCGATGCACGAGTTGTGCGAGGAGCAGCCGCCGAGCACCCTGGCGCGGGCGTGCCGCATGAAGCTGTTGCCGCTGGCCTGCGGCTCGACCGGGTAGTCCCAGTCGTAGCCGGACTCCAGCAGGCCCATCCAGCGCTCCAGCTTCAGGACGTCGTCGTCGCCGACGTCGCTGGGCCCCGCCTCCAGCAGGCAGACGGTGACGGACGGATCCTCGGAGAGCCGGGCCGCGACCACGTTGCCCGCGGTGCCGCCGCCGACCACGACATAGTCGAACTCGTCGAAGCTCATGAGCTGGTGACCTCCTTCAGTCGGCCGCCGGGGCGGCGAGGGGAGCGGTCGGGACGGCGGCAGCCGGCTCCAGCCGGTGCTCGGCCAGAACACCGGTCCGGTGCCGCTGGACGAACCAGTAGTAGGCGAAGCCGCCGCCCGCGATGACCGCGACGAACAGGACCGCGCCCCAGCGCAGATACCAGTGGTACGGGGCGGCCGCGTTGTAGACCGCGGCCCGCGGCCAGATCAGGTTGACGGTCATGGCCACGCCCCAGACCACGGCCACGATGTTGACCAGCAGCCCCCAGCGGCCCAGCGAGAACTTGCCCTCGGCCGCCGGCTGCCACTTCCCGCGCAGCCTCGCCACCAGCATCGGCGCGGTGACACCGAGGTAGGCGAGGTAGATCATGATGATGCCGATGCTGGTGACGACCGTGAAGATCTGCGGCTGACGGATGTTGACCACCAGGATCGCCAGCGCCAGGACCCCGATGATCACGGCAGGGACCACCGGGGTCTGGAAGCGCGGACTCACCCGGGCCATCAGCGAGGACGCGGGCAGGTTGTTGTCACGGGCCATCGCGAAGGCCAGCCGGATCGCGGCCGTGTGCACGGCCAGCGCGCACACCGTGACCGCGATGAGCACACACCACAGCATCGCCTTGCCGGCCGTCGGGCCGAGCACGTCGAGCACGATGTACTGCAGACCGTCCGTGGACAGCTTGTCGCCCTTCAGGCTGGAGACACTCATCAGGGCGAGCAGCAGCACCAGCCCGCCCAGGATGAAGGAGGCCACGATCGCACGGATGATCGCACGCGGCGCGTTCCGGGACGGGTCCAGGCACTCCTCACCGAGCGAGGAGGCCGTGTCGAACCCGTACATGACGTACGCCGACGCCAGGGAGGCCACCAGGAACGCGCCCAGGTACCCGGTCGAGTACCCCGCCCCGGTCCCGGCCGTCTGCATGACGACCTGCGGGCCACGGGTGATGTGCACCGCGAACAGGACGATCAGTACGACGGTGGCGACCAGTTCGATGAACACACCCGCCGTGTTGATGGTGGCCATCAGCTTGACGCCGAAGGCGTTCACCAGGGTGGTGAACAGGATCAGCACAGCGGCGAGGACGACGGCGTTCGTCGCCACGTCGTACTTGCCGGTGCCGTCTCCCACGAACTGGAAGACGGACGAGATCTGCGGCAGCGTCAGCTGGTAGGCGAGCGCCACGGCCGAGATCGACACGATCGACGCGATCAGCATCATCCAGCCGGCGAGCCACCCGAGATGCGGATTGCCCACCTTCTTGGACCAGTTGTAGACGGAGCCCGCGATGGGGTAGCGGGCGGCCAGCTCCGCGAAGCACAGAGCGACCATGAACTGGCCGACGAAGACCATCGGCCACGACCACCAGTAGGCGGGGCCACCGCTGCCGTAGCCGAAGTAGAACAGCTGGAAGGTGCCGGTCAGGATGGAGATGTAGCTGATCCCGGCGGCGAAGGTGTGGAAGTTGCCGAGGCTGCGCTTGAGCTCGGGCTTGTAGCCGAACTCGGCGAGTTCGGCGTCATCGCCCTGCTGTGGGCCTGACGGTTGCTCGATTGTCGTCATGAGCGGACTCCTGGTGGGCCAGGGGGAGGGGTGAGGGAGCGCGGCTCCTGCGGGTGCCGTGGTTTGGGGGGGAGTTACGCGAACCAGCCCTGCGGTGCCGGGTCGGTGTTCCGCCAGATGTGCTTCGCCTCCCGGTACTCTGCGAGTCCCGAGGGCCCCAGTTCCCGGCCGAAACCGGACTGCTTGAAACCGCCCCACTCGGCCTGCGGGACGTATGGGTGGTAGTCGTTGATCCAGACGGTGCCGAGCCGCAGGCCGGCCGTGACCCGCTGTGCCCTGGCCTCGTCGCTGGTCCACACGGCGCCCGCGAGCCCGTAGATCGTGTCGTTGGCGAGGCGCACGGCCTCCGCCTCGTCCGTGAACCGCTCCACGGTCAGGACCGGACCGAAGGACTCCTCCTTGACGACGCTCATCCCCGGGGAGCACTCGTCCAGCACGGTCGGCAGATAGTAGAAGCCCTCGTCGAGGCCGGGACCGGACGGCCGGGCGCCGCCGCAGCGCAGCACCGCCCCCTCCTCGATCCCTCGGGCCACATACGCCTCGACCTTGGCCCGGTGCGCCGCCGAGATCAGTGGCCCGGTCTGCGCCCGGTCGTCGAACGGGCCCCCGAGCCGGATCCGAGCCGCCCGCCGTACGACCTCCTCGACGAACCTGTCGTGCAGCCCGTCCTCGACCAGCAGCCGCGCCCCGGCCGAACAGACCTGCCCGGAGTGCAGGAACACCGCCGTCAGCGCCATGTCGACGGCCGCGTCGAAGTCGGCGTCGGCGAAGACGATGTTGGGGTTCTTGCCGCCGAGTTCCAGCGCGACCTTCTTCACCGTCCCGGCCGCCGCCGCCATCAGCCGACGGCCCGTCTGAAGACCCCCGGTGAAGGAGACCAGGTCCACGTCCGGATGGTCGCCCAGGGGCGCGCCCGCCTCAGGACCGGCGCCGAGGACCAGGTTGGCCACGCCCGGCGGTAGACCGGCCTCCTGCAGCAGCCGCATCAGATGGATCGCCGTGTGCGGGGTCAGCTCGCTCGGCTTCAGCACGAACGTGTTACCGGCCGCGAGGGCCGGAGCGACCTTCCACGCCGTCTGCAGGAGGGGATAGTTCCAGGGGGTGATCAGGGCGCAGACGCCCACCGGCTCGTACACGACCCGGCTGTCGACGCCCTGCGTGCCGGTGTCGATCACCCGGCCCGTCTCCTGCGCCGCGAGCCGCCCGAAGTACCGGAAGCAGCGCACGATGTCGTCGATGTCGTACGCGCTCTCGACGAGTCGCTTCCCGGTGTCCAGGGATTCCGCGCGGGCGAGTGCGTCCTTGTCCCGGACGAGCAGACCGGCGACCCGCAGCAGCAGGTCACCGCGTTCGTTCGGAGAGGTGCGCGGCCACGGGCCCTCGTCGAAGGCGCGGCGTGCCGCGGCGATCGCCTCGGCCGTGTCCTTGCCGCCCCCCTCGTCGACGACTCCGACCAGGGAGCCGTCGGCGGGACAGCGGATCTCCCGGGTGCGCTCGTCGACCGCGCCCCGCCACTCGCCGTCAATGAACAGGTCCGGCATGACCGCCTCCCAGCTTCTCGATCATCCATGCGTGGAAGATCCCGATGTGGTGCTCGGTGGGAACCAGCACGCCGCCCTTGCGGTACGCCCGGGACGACATCGCCGGCTGCGTCCGCTCGCACGCCTCGAAGTCCTGGGCGTTCACCCGATGGAACAGTTCCACCGACTTCGACACGTCGGCGCCGGACTCGACGACGTCCGGCGCGTACAGCCAGTCGCACTCGACGACCGTGCGGTCCTCGGCGAGCGGGAACATGCGGTGCAGGATCACATGGTCCGGGACGAGGTTGATGAAGACCGTCGGCTTCACGGTGATCGCGTAGTAGCGGCGGTCCTGGTCCTCCGACACGTCCGGCAGCTTGGCGAAGCCCTCACTGCCGTCGACCGTGAAGCCCCGGATCTCCTCGCCGAACTCGGCGCCGTGCCCCACGTAGTACTGGGCGGCGTACCCGTCGGCGAACTCCGGGAGCACGTCGACCAGTTCGGGATGGATCGTCGCGCAGTGGTAGCACTCCATGAAGTTCTCGACGATCAGCTTCCAGTTCGCCTTCACGTCGTAGACGATCCGCTTGCCGAGCGCCAGGTTCTCGGTGCCGTAGTGCTCGATCGCGGCCGTGTCGCCGAGCCGCTCCACGGCCGCGCCCATCACCGTGTCCTCGAAGGAGGGCGGCTCGTCGGCCAGGCACACCCAGGCGTAACCCAGCCACTCGCGCAGCGCGACCGTGGTCAGGCCGTACTCGACGCGGTCGACGTCCGGCATCTTGACCAGGTTCGGCGCGGCGACGAGCTTGCCGTCGAGGTCGTAGGTCCAGGCGTGGTACGGGCACTGAAGGTTGCGCTTGACCTCGCCGGACTCCTCCAGGCACAGCCGGGCCCCCCGGTGGCGGCAGACGTTGAGGAAGGCGCGCAGCTCGCCGGTGCGGGTGCGGGTGATCAGGACGTTCTCGCGGCCGACCTGGACGGTGCGGAACGCGCCCGGCTTGGCCAGGTCGGCACTGCGGACGGCGCAGAACCACATCGACTCGAAGAGCAGCTCCTGCTCCTGCCGGAAGACCTCCGGATCGGTGTAGTAGTGCCCCGGGAGGGTGGCGATCAGGCTCGGCGAGATCTGCTGGGGGGAGACGGGGATCGTCGTCACGTGCGTGCTCCTCAGGCGGGCGCGGCGGCGAGGCGGGAGGGGTCGAACAGCCCGATGGGGTGCTCGGTGGTGCCGGTGAGGGCCAGGTCGGCCAGGATCTCGCCGACGACGGGCACGAACTTGAAGCCGTGCCCGGAGAAACCGCAGGCCACGGTCACGGACTCGGGGTGTGCGGGGTGGCGCGAGATGACGAAGTGCTCGTCGGGCGTGTTGGAGTACATGCAGGTGGCGGCCTTCAGGAAGGTGCCGGGCAGATCCGGGATGCAGCGGGACATGTGGTCCGCCATGGCCTGGATCTCGTCCTCGTGCACGGTCCGGTCGATGGTCTCCGGGGTGCAGACGACGCCCTTGCGGAAGAAGGCGACCTTGGCGCCGAGGTCCGGGCCGTCGATGGATGGGAAGCCGTAGACCTGGACCTCGTCGGCGTCCTCCCAGATGTAGATGGGGTGGTTCTCCGGGAGGAAGGGCCGGACGCCCTGCTTCGGCTGGAACCAGTACATGACCTGCCGCTCGATCGTGAACGGCACCCCGAGGTCCCTGAGCAGCTGCGGAGCCCAGGCCCCCGGGCAGATCACCAGCCGGCCCGCGGTGTAGGTGTTCTCGGCGGTGTGCACGCGGACCCCGTCCCGGTACGGCTCCCAGCGGACCATCGGCTCCTCGAAGTGCAGCTCCGCGCCCTGCCGGGTGGCCAGTTGGAGGTGCGCGGCGACCATGTTCTCGGGGCGGACCAGGCCGGCCTTCTTCTCGTAGAGCGCGACCTCGTCGTCCTTCGGGGCGAGGGTCGGGAATCGGCGGCGGATCTCCGTGGCGTCCAGCATCTCGTGCGGCAGATCCCACTCGACGGCCGAGCGCAGCGAACCGGAGACGGTACGGGACTCGGGCGGCCCGACCATGACACCGCCGCACAGCGTGGCGATCTCACGGCCGGTGGCCCGCTCCACGTCCTCGTACAGTTCGTACGCGCGCAGCAGCAGCGGGACGTACGCCGGATCCTCGAAGTACGACTGCCGGGTGATCCGCGAACCGCCGTGGCTGGAGCCGCGGTTGTGGACCGGGCCGAACTTCTCCAGACCGAGGACGCGGGCGCCGCGTGCGGACAGATGGTGGGCGGCGGCGCTGCCCATGCCGCCGAGACCGATGACGATGACGTCGTAAGAGGGGGACACGGGCGTCTCCTAGCGGCGGATGCGGGTCATCTTCGGGTCGAACAGCGGCTCGTCGGCGACGGTCGCGGGCACCTTCTCGCCGAAGTACTCGATGTGCACACCGGTGCCGGTCGCGAGCGGCGGCAGCCAGGCGTAGGCGATGCAGCGGCCGAGGGTGTAGCCGTACGAGGCGCTGGTGACATAGCCGGCCGGAAGGCCGTCGACGTACACGGGCTCCTTGCCCAGGACGTTCGCGGCAGGGTCGTCGAGCAGCAGCGGGGTGAGCCTGCGGGTGGCCTCGGGCAGGCCCTGGAGCGCCTCCTGTCCGACGAAGCCGTTCTTGTCCATGCGGACCGCGAAGCCGACGCCGGCCTCGTACGGGTCGTGCTCGTCCGTCATGTCCACGCCCCAGGAGCGATACCCCTTCTCCAGGCGCAGGGAGTTGAAGGCGGACCGCCCGGCCGCGATCACCCCGTGCTCCTGGCCGGCCTCCCACAGCGTGTCCCAGAGGCGCAGCCCCAGGTCGGCGGTGGTGTACAGCTCCCAGCCCAGTTCGCCGACGTAGCTCAGCCGCATGGCCGTCACCGGGACATGGCCGAGGTAGGTCTCCTTGGCGCGGAAGTAGCCGAAGCCCTCGTGCGAGAAGTCGTCACGGGTCAGGGGCTGGACCAGGTCCCGGGCGAGCGGGCCCCAGACGCCGATGCAGCAGGTTCCTGACGTGATGTCCCTGAGGTGGACGTCTGCGGGGGCGTGCCGTGCCAGCCAGTCGAGGTCGGCCGGGGAGTTCGCGCCCACCTGGAAGCGGTCGGGGCCCAGCCGCGCCACGGTGAGGTCGGAGCGGATGCCGCCCGTCCCGTCGAGGAGCAGTGTGTAGGTGACCGCGCCCGGCTTCTTGCGGAGGTTGTTGGTGGTCATGCGGTCGAGGAAGGCGAGGGCTCCGGGCCCGGTGACCTCCAGGCGGCGCAGGGGGGTCATGTCGTACAGCGCGACCTTCTCGCGGGTCGCCCTCGCCTCGGCCGCCGCGATCGGCGACCAGTAGCGGGCGGACCAGGCGTCGCGCTCGGGCAGGGCGAGGCCGTCGACGAGTGGGGCGTTCGCCTCGTACCAGTGCGGGCGCTCCCAGCCGCCGCCCTCCAGGAAGAAGGCGCCGAGCTCCTGCTGGCGGGCGTGGAAGGGGCTGACCCGCAGCGGGCGCGGGTCCTCCATCGGCTGGAGCGGGTGGAGGACGTCGTACACCTCGACGAACTGCTGCGAGCCGCGCTCCGTGATGTACGCCGGTGAGCGCCGCGCGTCCTCGAAGCGGGTGAGGTCGCACTCGTGGACGTCGATGGACGGGCGCCCGTCGACCATCCACTCGGCGACCGCCTTGGCGACACCGGCGGAATGGGTCACCCAGACGGCCTCGGCCAGCCAGAAGCCGCGCACGGTGCGGGACTCGCCGAGGACCGGCATACCGTCCGGGGTGAAGGAGAAGACGCCGTTGAAGCCCTCCTCGATCTCCGTCTCGCGCAGGGCCGGGATCAGCCAGCGGCAGTCCTCCCAGCTGGGGGCCCAGTCCTCGGTGGTGAAGGGGTACGAGGAGGGCATGTCCATGTTCCGGGCGCGGGCCTCTTCGTACGCCGGGATCGCGAACGGGTCGACGGGCAGGGGCCGGTGGGCGTAGCTGCCGATGCCGATGCGGTCGGTGTGCTCGCGGAAGTAGAGGTCGCGGTCCTGGAAGCGGAGGATGGGGCGCGAGGCCTCGTGCCGGTGCTCCGCCAGATCGGGGAGCGGCTTGGTCCTTGCGTACTGGTGTGCGAGCGGCTGGAGCGGCACGTCGACCCCGGCCATCCGGCCGATGACCGGACCCCAGAAGCCGGCCGCGGAGACGACGTGGTCGGCGGGGAAGATGCCGTGGTCGGTGACCACGGCGGTGACCCGGCCGTCCTGCTGTTCGATCCCGGTGACCGTGTGGCGGTCCAGGAAGCGGGCGCCCCGGCCGGTCGCGCGCTCCATCTGCGCGCGGGCCGCGAACAGGGCGCGGGCCAGGCCGTCGTCGGGAGTGTGGAAGCCGCCGAGGACCACCGACTCGTCGACGAGCGGCCAGAGTTCCTTGCACCGGGCCGTGCTCACGACCTCGCCGCGCACGCCCCAGGAGGCGGCGAGGCCCGCCTTGCGGTGCAGGTCGGCCAGGCGCTCGGGGGTCGTGGCGAGCTCCAGTCCGCCGACCTGATTGAAGCAGGAGACCCCGTCGATCTCCAGGGAGCAGAACTTCTCGACGGTGTACTTCGCGAACGCCGTCAGGGTCTTGGACGGGCTGGTCTGGAAGACGAGACCCGGCGCGTGCGAGGTGGAGCCGCCCGGGGCGGGCAGCGGGCCCTGTTCGAGGACGGTGACGTCACTCCAGCCGCGGGCGGTCAACTCGTCGGCGAGAGAGCAGCCGACGATGCCGGCGCCGATGACGACCACACGGGGACTGCTGGGGCGGGTTTCGGGCGTGCTGGACATGCCCCTCCTTGTGGTGGCGGGGATGGCAGGTATCGGGGAAGCCGCCTAGGCGGCGGGCACGTTGGGCCGCTCGGCGGCGATGGTGGTGTTCTGTCCGTGTCCGGTGTGGACGACGGTGTCGCCGGGCAGGGTGAGCAGCCGGTTGCGGATGGAGGCCTCGATGGTCGGGCGGTCCGAGTATGAGCGTCCGGTGGCGCCCGGACCGCCGTGGAAGAGGGTGTCGCCGGTGAACACCGCGTCCAGGAACGGGGCGTAGAGGGAGCAACTGCCCCAGGTGTGACCCGGGTTGTGAATGACCTGGAGCTCGATGCCCGCGACCGTGAGGATCCGGCCGTCGTTCAGCTCGCCGTCCGGCTTGCGAGCTGGGTGGGTGTGGGACCACAGCTCGCTGTCGTCGGGGTGGAGGAGTACGGGCGCCCCGGTCAGCACCGACAGTTGGGCCGCGGCGCCGATGTGGTCGTCGTGCGCGTGGGTGCAGACGATCGCGGTGACCCGGCGGCCGGCGACCGCCGCGTGGATCGTCCGGGCGTCGTGCGCGGCGTCGACGATCAGGACCTCCTCGTCGTCGCCGACGAGCCAGACGTTGTTGTCCACGTCGAAGGTCTGGCCGTCGAGGCTGAAGGTGCCGGAGGTGACGACGCGCTCGACGCGCACGGTTCCGTGGGCGCTCACAGGACCACCACCGAGCGCAGCACCTCACCCCGGTGCATCTTGCCGAACGCCTGCTCCACCTGGTCCAGGGCGATCGTCTCGCTGACGAACGCGTTCAGGTCCAGCAGACCGTAGAGGTACTGGTCGATCAGGAAGGGGAAGTCCCGGCTCGGCAAGCAGTCGCCGTACCAGGAGGACTTGATCGCGCCGCCGCGCGAGAACACGTCGATCAGCGGCAGTTCCACCTTCATCTCGGGGGAGGGGACGCCGACCTGGACGAGCAGACCCGCGTGGTCGCGCATGTAGAAGGCCTGCTTGAACGTCTCGGGCCGGCCCACCGCGTCGATGGCGATGTCGACACCGAAGCCGTCGGTGAGGGCGCGCACGGCCTCCACCGGGTCCGTGCCTCGGGAGTTCACGGTGTGCGTGGCCCCGAACTTCTCGGCCTGGTCGAGCTTCTTGTCGTCGATGTCGACGGCGATGACCTTCATGGCACCGTTCAGACAGGCGCCCGCGATGGCTGCGTTGCCGACCCCGCCGCAGCCGATGACGGCGACCGAGTCGCCACGGCCCACGTTGCCGGTGTTGACGGCGGCGCCGTAGCCGGCCATCACGCCGCAGCCGATCAGCCCCGCGGCCTCGGGACGGGCGGCCGGGTCGATCTTCACCGCCTGACCGGCCGCGACCAGGGTCTTCTCGGCGAACGCCCCGATGCCGAGGGCGTTGGTCAGCGCAGTGCCGTCCAGCAGGGTCATCGGCTGCGCGGCGTTGCGGGAGTCGAAGCAGTACCAGGGGCGGCCACGGCGACACGAGCGACAGGAGCCGCAGGGGGCGCGCCAGGCCAGCACCACGTAGTCGCCGGGTTCGAGGTCGGTGACACCGGCGCCGACCGCCTCGACGGTGCCCGCCGCCTCATGACCCAGCAGGAACGGGAAGTCGTCGTTGATCGCGCCCTCCCGGTAGTGCAGATCCGTGTGGCAGACCCCGCAGGCCTGGACGTTGACGAGCACCTCGCCGGGGCCCGGATCGGGAACGACGATCGTCCGCACCTCGACGGGTGCGCCCTTCTTGACAGCGACTACGGCACGGACCTCGTGGGGCACGACAAGCTCCTCTGCTGTTGCGCAATGCACGATGGGTTGCGCGATGGGGAACATACTGAGAACGCCGTCACGGAGCCGTCAAGAGGGGTGCGTTAACCCTTGGCAAAAGGAACGGGGCGGCTGAAACCCGCCCGACACACGGCGGCGCGGGACCGGGAGAGTCCCGGTCCCGCGCCGTGGTGCGCCCGTCCGCGGGCGGTGCCTCAGAATCCGTAGCCCATCCGGCGGGACAGCTCGGCTCCCGCCGCCACGGTCCGCTTGGCCAGCTCCGGCAGCCGGTCGCCGTTCAGCCGGTACACCGGTCCCGAGACGCTGATCGAGGCGATCACCTTGCCGTCATGGGCGCGGACCGGTGCCGCGACGGCCGCGAGTCCCAGCTCCAGCTCCTCGATCGTGACGCCGTAGCCCTGCTCGATCACCGCCTCCAGTTCCGCGCGCAGCGCGCTCGTGCCGGTGATCGTGCGCTCGGTGAAGCGCGGCAGGGAGCGCGCGAGCAGGCCTTCGCGCAGCGTGGGCGACATGTGCGCGAGCAGCACCTTGCCGCTGGAGGTGGCGTGCAGCGGGGTGCGCCGGCCCAGCCAGTTCTGCGCCGTCACGGACGCTGTGCCGCGGGCCTGCATGATGTTGACCGCCGCGTCGTCGTCGAGGACCGCGATGTTGACGGTCTCACCCAGCTCGTCGGCGAGCTCCCGGCAGACCGGGACGCCCTCCTGCGAGATGTCCAGACGCACTGCCGCCGCCCCCGCCAGGCGTAGTACGCCGGCGCCCAGGTAGTACTTCCCGCGGTCCTTGGCCTGGGCCACCAGGCCGCGGTTCTCCAGGACGCCGAGCAGCCGGAAGGCGGTCGACTTGTGCACGTCCAGCTCGTCGGCGATCTCGGTGACCCCCGCCTCGCCGTGCCGCGCGAGGATCTCCAGCACGCTCACGGCGCGGTCCACCGACTGGACGGCACTGGCCGCGCCTCTGCCGTTCTGCTTCTGCTGATGCTCCTCGCCGCCCTCGGACTGCTTCTGCGTGCGGGTCATGACTCAACTCTCACCACCTGAGGGCCCTGTTTGGGCCGCATCTGCGGGAAACCCTTGACGCGACGGTCGCCCCGCCCGGATTCTGTTGCGCATAGCGCCACCTCGTGCGCCATACGAAACATCATGTTACCGAAGCGTCCGGATCCCGGAAGGGGACCGGCGCCGGAAAGGGGCCGGTCCCGCAAGGTGCCGACTCCCGGACCGGGTCCGGTTCCGCAAGGTGCCGACTCCCGGACCGGGTCCGGTTCCAGTTCCGCCAGGGGCCGATCCCCGGACCGGATCCGGTTCCGCAAGGGGCTCGACGACCTGGACCAACGACGGTCCCGGTCCTTCCGCACCTGCCTGAACTCCCTGACTGCCTGGACCGATTGGGTCCCGGACCGTGCGTCCCGGACCGAGAGGGGGGCCCGTGATTCCCGTCTGCCGCCTTGAAGACCTCCCCGCGGGTGAGGCCGTCCGCATCGACACCGAACCGCCCATCGCCGTGTTCCACACCGAGGACGGCGAGTTGTACGCCATCGACGACACCTGCACCCACCAGGACGCCTCCCTGTCCGAGGGCTGGCTGGAGGGGTGTCTCGTCGAATGCCCGCTGCACGCGGCCTCATTCGACCTCCGGACGGGCGCCCCCACCTGCCTGCCGGCCCGGCGCGCCGTGCGCACCCACCGGGTCACGGTCGACGAGGGCGTGATCCATGTGCACCTGGTGGTGGAGGAGGGCAGCGCGGCATGAGGATGCGGACCCGCATCGGCGTTCCCTCGCTGGAGACCGCCTCATGAGGACCGTCACCGTCGTCGGCGCCTCGCTCTCCGGGCTCTACGCCGCCCGCGAGCTGCGCGCCCAGGGCTTCGACGGACGGCTGGTGATCGTCGGGGAGGAGCCCCACCGGCCCTACGACCGCCCGCCGCTGTCCAAGGACTTCCTCACCGGCCGTGCCGACGAGGAGCGGATCGCGCTCACCGACGCCGAGGAGAGCGCCGGACTCGATGCCGAGTGGCTGCTCGGGGTAAGGGCCCGGGGGCTCGACGCCCGCGGCCGCACCGTGCTCCTCGACGGCGGCCGTACGGTGTCCACGGACGCGTTGGTGATCGCCACCGGAGCGTCCGCGCGCCGTCTGCCCGGCGACGACCTTGCCGGAGTGCACACCCTGCGCACCCTCGACGACGCCCGCGCACTCCGTGACGAACTCGCCCAAGGAGCGCGCCACGTCGTGGTCATCGGCGGCGGCTTCATCGGCGCCGAGACGGCATCCTCCTGTGCCGCCCTCGGTCACGACGTCACGGTCGTCGAGGCGGCCCCCCTGCCCCTCGTCCCGCACCTCGGGCCCGAGATGGCCGCCGTGTGCGCCGCACTGCACCGCCGCGGCGGCGTCGGACTGATCACCGGCATCGGGGTCGCCCGGCTGCACGGCGCCCCGGTCACCGGCTCCGAGGTCACGGGCTCCGAAATCACCTGGCCGCCCGGCACGGAGGGGCCACCGAGCCGTGCCGTCACCGGGGTGGAACTATCCGACGGACGCGTCCTGCCCGCCGACAGCGTGATCGTCGGCATCGGCGCGACGCCCAACACAGGCTGGCTCGCGGGTTCGGCGCTCGCCCTGCACGACGGCGTGCTCTGCGACGACGGCTGCGCGACGGCCCTCCCGCAGGTGGTCGCCGTCGGTGACGTCGCCCGGGTCGGCGGCCACCGCGCCGAGCACTGGACCTCCGCCACCGAGCAACCCCGCGTCGCCGTACGCAATCTGCTCGCCGGGCGCACGGTGGAAACGGTGCGGTCGCTGCCCTACTTCTGGTCCGATCAGTACGGCTCACGCATCCAGTTCGCGGGTCGGCGGCACGTGAGCGACACGGTACGGATCGCCGAGGGGGCGGTCGAGGACGGCGCGCCGGGCGCGGACGGCCTTCTCGCCGTCTATGAACGCGACGGCCGGACCACCGCGGTCCTCTCCGTCGACCGGCCCCGCCCCTTCATGCGGGCCCGGCGCGAACTGGCGCGCGGCGCCGACCCGGTGGAGTCGGCGGCACTCTGACGAGGCCACCGGCGGGGCGGGCCCGACATCGGCCCGCCCCACCTCCTCACCCAGCTACGGGTGCGACAGCTGTCCCGCCCCGGTCTGCCTGCGTATGCGCTTCTGTGCCCGCTCCGCGGCCCGTGCCTGGCGGCGGGCCGTGCGGAGCTCGCGGCGCAGGGCCCGGGCCGTGCTGCTGGGGGCGGACACCACTCCATGTCGCTGGCTCCACACCTGGCGCGTCACCCAGACGTCGAGCGCGCCCCAGGTCGCCACCACCGTGCTGGCCACACTGCTCAACACCATCGGGAAGGCCAGCCAGGATCCGGCGAGAGTGCAGAGGAAAGCGATGACCGCCTGGATCAGCGTGACCGCGATGATGAGCACCGCCCGCACCGCCGCCGTACGCACCGGATCGGGAAGCCGCCGACGGCGCGCTGGCTCCTCGACCCACAACGGCCGGTAGGACGACGTCCCGTACTGCTCCTCGTCCGTCGTGCCGCCCCGCCCGGCCGGCGGGGCATCGCCCCCGTCCACCGGGTCGCCCTCCTCCGCCGTGCTCCGGCCCCCGCCCGCCGGAGTACCGTGCTCCGGTGTCCGCGGGCCCCGTCGCGCCGTCGCGGGCGCCGCCGTGCCCGTCCCGCGCGTCTCGCGCTTCTCCGCCGTGCCCATCACCCTGTCACTCCCCACCGCCCGCAGACCGCTCGTCCCGGTGTCATCCGACTCCGGCTCCTCAGTGGCTGCCCGGCTTGCGCTCATCTACGCCGCCTGAGTGAGGCATACGGCACCTATGGCCGATTCCGCCCCCGGTTTCCCATACAGGAAGACGGCCGATGTGCCGCGAAGATTCCCGACCAACGCAAAATTCCGGCCAACCGGCCCGGATCCCCGATCCGTCGTCCGCCCGCTTCACACGCCGGATTCCGGGAGGCAATCTCCCGTAATGACGGGACAACCGCCCCTGTCCGGTTGGCTGTCCATGGGAGGTGCGCCCGGTCGGCCCTTCGAGATACCTGTGTGTCGGTAGTAGGCTCACGCCGTTTGTTGACGCACATGTGTACCCCCGGCCGGAGGGGGTCGAGCTGGGGGAGGCCATGCGCTTTCGCGGGAAGTCCATCCGCCGGAAGATCGTGGCGCTGCTTCTCGTGCCGCTGCTGTCCCTGACCGCCATCTGGGCGTTCGCAACCGTGATCACCGGCCGTCAGGCGCAGTCGCTGTTCAACGTCTCGTCAATTGTCGAGAAGGCGGGCTATCCCACCGAGGACACCGTCCGCGTGCTGCAGCAGGAGCGCCGCCAGACTCTCGTCTACCTCGCCGACCCGCGCGCCTCCCAAGCCCTCGCCGCGCTGCGCCGCAGCCGAGCCGCCACCGACGAGGTCGTGGCCAAGCTCCGTCGCAACAGCAAGGACGAGAACCTGCACGACGTCATGGGAGAAGGCACCGCCGAGAATCTCGCCTCGCTCCTGGACGCCCTCGACGGAATCGATTCGCTGCGCCGCAGCGTCGAGGACGGCACCGTCAACGGCTCCCAGGCGCTCGACCTCTACAACCGCCTGGTCGACCCCTGCTTCACGCTGCTGGCCGATCTGCACATCCTCGACAACGTGGATGTGGACAAGCAGGGCCGCGCGCTCGTCAACGTCTTCCGCGCCCGGGAGCTGCTCTCCCGAGAGGACGCCCTGCTGGGCTCCGCGCTCGTTTCGGGCCGGATCACCCGCGAGGACATCCACGACGTCTCCGACCTCGTCGCCCAGCGCGCCGTGATGTACGACGTCAGCCTGCCGCTGCTGCCGGACTCGGAGAGCGAACGCTTCCAGGGCTACTGGAAGAACGCCGACACCGCACCCCTGCGCGTGGCCGAGCAGGCCCTCGTCAACGCCACCCCCGGCACCCCGCACGGCGTGAGCGCCAAGAGCTGGGACGAGGCCGCCGGCCAAGTCCTCGACCGGCTCGACAGCATGAGCACCCAGGCGGGCGACCGTTACCAGGAGCGCGTCCGCCCCTTCGCCGTCGACGTCATCATCAAGGCGGCCGTCGCGGGCGTCCTCGGCCTCGGGGCCCTGCTGGTCTCACTGATCATGTCCGTACGCATCGGCCGCGGCCTCATCCGCGATCTACGCCGGCTGCGTCTGGAGGCCCACGAGGCGTCCGGGGTGCGGCTGCCCAGCGTGATGCGCCGTCTGTCCGCGGGCGAACAGGTCGACGTCGAGACAGAGGTGCCCCGCCTGGAGTACGACAAGAACGAGATAGGCGAGGTCGGCCAAGCCCTCAACACCCTTCACCGCGCCGCCGTCGAGGCCGCCGTCAAGCAGGCCGAGCTGCGCGCCGGGGTCTCCGAGGTCTTCGTCAACCTCGCCCGCCGCAGCCAGGTCCTGCTGCACAAGCAGCTCAGCCTGCTCGACGCGATGGAACGCAGGACCGAGGACACCGAGGAACTCGCCGACCTGTTCCGCCTCGACCACCTCACCACGCGCATGCGCCGCCACGCCGAGGGCCTGGTCATCCTCTCCGGCGCCGCGCCCTCCCGGCAGTGGCGCAAGCCCGTCCAGCTCATGGACGTCGTACGCGCCGCCGTCGCCGAGGTCGAGGACTACGAGCGCATCGAGGTGCGCCGACTGCCCCGTGTCGCCGTCACCGGCCCCGCGGTCGCCGACCTGACCCACCTGGTGGCCGAACTACTGGAGAACGCCACGGTGTTCTCGCCGCCGCACACCGCCGTCCAGGTCGTCGGCGAACGCGTCGCCAACGGATTCACCCTGGAGATCCACGACCGCGGCCTCGGTATGGCGGCCGAGGCGCTCCTGGACGCCAACCTCAGGCTCGCCGAGACCCCCGAGTTCGAGCTCTCCGACACCGACCGGCTCGGCCTCTTCGTGGTCAGCCGGCTCGCGCAGCGGCAGAACGTCCGTGTCTCCCTGCAGCCCTCCCCGTACGGCGGCACCACGGCGGTCGTCTTCATCCCCGACGGCCTGCTGACCGACGACTCCCCCGACACCAACGGCATCGGCTTCCGTCTCGACCGCGCGCTGCCCGACCAGGAGGCCGAAGCCCAGGAGGAGCCGGGGCGGTCCCAGGGGCCCGTCGCGCTCCCCGGCCTTCCGGCGTCGGTCCTGGACGGGCCGGTCGAACTGGAGGCACCCGTCGACCTGGACACGCTCGGCGACTTCCCGGTCGCCCTCGACGACGAGGACGGCGAACGCGGCGGCCTGTTCCGCCCACGCCGCTCCCTGGCGGAAGCGCCGGGCGGACAGCACCAGCAGGCCCGCGACCCGCGGCGCGAACCCGCCCGTCCCGACGACACCGACTCCGTCCACGCGGGCGCCCCGGTGCCCCTGCCGCGCCGCCGCACTCCCAAACTCGTCAGCTCGCACGGCCGCCCCGTCACCGGATCGGGACCCCGGCGCGGGGGATCCGACGAGGGAACCGAGCCGCTCGACCGGCGCGTGACGGAACTCCAGGAGGCCAGGCGCTCCTCCGGTCGCTCCGGGGAACCCGGGGGAGGCGCCGCACGTCCGCACGGTGATCGCTCCGAAACCCCCGCCCTGCCGCAGCGGCGCCGTACCCGGCCCCCGGCCGACCCGGACGGGACCAACCCGCACCCGGACACGGCGGCCGGAACGGCAGAATCGGCCGCGGGCGCGCTGCCCCGGCGGGTACGGCAGGCCAGCCTTGCCCCGCAGCTGAAGGAAGGCCCCGACCGGCGCGCCGAAGGCGAGCGGTCCGGCGCCGCGCATCGGCCGGGTCTCGCCGAGCGCGACGCCGACGAGGTCCGGAGCCGTTTCGCCTCGCTCCAGCGGGGCTGGCAGCGCGGCCGCGAGGAGAACGCCGTGGGCGACGAGGCCCAGGACGGCTCAGCACGAGGAACGACAGAGAGGGACGGTCGATGACCGCACCGAAGGCCGCAGGGCCCAACGCGACCAAGGGGTCGGGAGAGCTGAACTGGCTCCTCGACGACCTGGTGGAGCGCGTCGCCAGCATCCGCAAGGCGCTCGTGCTCTCCAGTGACGGCCTGCCCACAGGGGTCTCCAAGGAGCTGAGCCGGGAGGACAGCGAGCACCTGGCCGCGGTCGCCTCCGGATTCCACAGTCTCGCCAAGGGCGTGGGCCGGCACTTCGACGCGGGCGGAGTCCGCCAGACCGTCGTCGAACTCGACAAGGCGTTCCTGTTCGTGACGGCCGCCGGCGACGGCAGCTGCCTCGCCGTCCTCGCGGACGCCGACTCCGACGTCGGTCAGGTGGCGTACGAGATGACCCTCCTGGTCAAGCGGGTCGGCGCACATCTGGGCGCGGCTCCGCGCACCGATCTGCCCACGGGTGGGTAGTGGGATGACATGAGCGGAGACGGTCAGGGAAGCAGCCACTGGTTCGACGACGAGGCCGGACCGGTCGTGCGCCCGTACGCCATGACGCGCGGCCGCACCAGCCACGAGGTCCAGCACCGTCTCGACCTGATCGCGGTGGTCGTCGCGGAGCCGTACGTGGACGACCCCGAAGCGGACCCGTCGCTGTCCCCGGAACACGTGGACATCGTCGAGCTGTGCCGTGACACCCCCCAGTCGGTCGCCGAACTCGCCGCCGAACTCGATCTGCCCGTCGGCGTGGTGCGGGTCCTCGTCGGGGACCTCATGGACGAGGAACTGGTGCATGTGTCGCGTCCCGTGCCGCCCGCCGAACTGGTGGACGAGAGCATCCTGCGCGATGTGATCAACGGCTTGCGCGCCCTGTGATCGAGGGTTTCCGCCCGCTCCCGGTGAGCGCGCGGAAACCCCGGCCGTCACGGCGGCCGGCCGCCGGAGCTCGGCGGAGGCCGGTCCGCCGGAGTGGGGAGACACGTGCGGGCGGTGTCCGCAACCGGGGCGGAGCATCGCGCCGCCTGGTCGGGCGGGGTGCGCGCGGCCGTCGCGCAGGCTTCCTCGGACCGGCGTCGAGAGGGCCCTCCCGTTATGATCTGAGTGATCGTCGACGACCAACCGCAGCGTGCCGATCAGCCGCCTGCGGACACGGTTGCTGGAAGCGCGATCGGAGAGACGGACGTGACCAGGGGCTGGCAGTTCTGGGTCGACCGCGGCGGCACCTTCACCGACGTCGTCGCCCGCCGCCCGGACGGCCGTCTGCTCACCCACAAGCTGCTGTCGGACAACCCCCACCGGTACGCCGACGCGGCAGTCGCGGGCGTACGCGAGCTCCTCGACGACGGCGGGCCGATCGACGCCGTCCGCATGGGCACCACGGTCGCCACCAACGCCCTCCTGGAACGCAAGGGCGAACGCACCCTGCTCGTCATCACCCGGGGCTTCCGCGACGCCCTGCGCATCGCCTACCAGAACCGGCCGGGCATCTTCGCCCGCGCCATCGAACTGCCCGAGCTGCTGTACGAGCGGGTCGTCGAGGTCGACGAGCGCATCGCCGCCGACGGCAGCGTCCTGCGCGCCCCCGACCTGGACGCTCTCGCCGGGGCGCTCCAGGAGGCGTACGACGACGGGATCCGCGCCCTCGCCGTGGTCTGCATGCACAGCCATCTGCACCCCGCCCACGAGCAGGCCATCGGCGAGCTGGCCACCCGTACCGGCTTCCCGCAGATCTCGCTCTCCAGCGAGGTCAGCCCGCTGATGAAACTGGTCCCGCGCGGCGACACGGCCGTGGTCGACGCCTACCTCTCGCCCGTCCTGCGCCGCTACGTGCAGCATGTCGCCGATGAACTCGAAGGCGTGCGGCTCATGTTCATGCAGTCCAACGGCGGGCTCGCGGAGGCCGGGCAGTTCCGCGGCAAGGACGCCATCCTGTCCGGGCCCGCGGGCGGCATCGTCGGCATGGCCCGGATGTCGCAGCTCGCCGGCTTCGACCGCGTCATCGGCTTCGACATGGGCGGCACGTCCACCGACGTCTCGCACTTCACCGGCGAGTACGAACGCGTCTTCACCACCCGGATCGCAGGCGTCCGGCTCAGGGCGCCCATGCTGGACATCCACACGGTCGCGGCGGGCGGCGGCTCGATCCTCCACTTCGACGGCTCGCGCTACCGCGTAGGGCCGGACTCGGCGGGCGCGGACCCGGGGCCCGCCTGCTACCGGGGCGGTGGCCCGCTCACCGTCACCGACGCCAACGTCATGCTCGGCCGCATCCAACCCGCCCACTTCCCGAGGGTGTTCGGCCCCGACGGCGACCAGCCCCTGGACGACGCACTGGTCCGTGACCGCTTCACCGCCCTGGCACGCGAGATCCGTGAGCGGACGGGGGACGACCGCACCCCCGAACAGGTCGCCGAGGGCTACCTGCAGATCGCCGTCGCGAACATCGCCAACGCCGTCAAGCGGATCTCGGTGCAGAAGGGCCACGACGTCACCCGCTACGCGCTCACCACCTTCGGTGGAGCGGGCGGCCAGCACGCGTGCAGGGTCGCCGACTCGCTGGGCATCCGCACCGTCCTCGTGCCGCCCATGGCCGGCGTGCTGTCCGCGCTCGGCATCGGGCTCGCCGACACCACGGCCATGCGCGAACAGTCCGTCGAGGTGCCCCTGGAGCCGGCCGCGATGCCCGGCGTCCGGAAGACCGCCGACGACCTGGCAGGCGCCGCCCGCGCCGAACTCCTCGCCGAGGACGTGCCCGAGGACCGCATCCGGATCACCCGCAGGGCCCAGCTGCGCTACGACGGCACCGACACCACCCTCACCGTCGAGCTGACCGAGCCCGACACGATGCGTCACGCCTTCGAAGAACGTCATCGCGCCACGTACTCCTTCACGCTCGACCGCCCGATCGTCGTCGAAGCCCTCTCCGTGGAAGCCACCGGCATCACCGAACCCCCCGATCTCTCCGCCCTCGCCCCGTACGAAGGCCGCTCCGCCGCCCCCGGGACCGTCCGCCTCCACACGGGCGGCGCCTGGCGCGACGTACCTCTCCACCGCCGGGAGCACCTGCCCCCCGGCGACACCGTCACCGGCCCCGCGATCATCACCGAGGCCGGCGCGACGACCGTCGTCGACGACGGCTGGCGGGCCACGGCGACCGACGACGGGCATCTGGTCATGGAACGCGTGGCGATTACGGAGAGTTCCGATCTCGACACGAAAGCCGACCCGGTTCTCGTCGAGCTCTTCAACAACCTCTTCATGTCCATCGCGGAACAGATGGGCGCCCGCCTGGAGTCCACCGCCCAGTCCGTCAACATCAAGGAGCGCCTGGACTTCTCCTGCGCCCTGTTCGATCCCGAGGGCAACCTGGTCGCCAACGCCCCGCACATTCCGGTGCACCTGGGCTCGATGGGCACCAGCGTCAAGGAGGTCGTCCGGCGGCGCGGGGGCAGCATGCGCCCCGGCGACACCTACGCGGTCAACGACCCGTACCACGGTGGCACCCACCTGCCCGATGTCACCGTCATCACCCCGGTCTTCGACACCGAGGGCGAGCGGATCCTCTTCTACGTCGCCTCCCGCGGCCACCACGCGGAGATCGGCGGCATCGCTCCCGGCTCCATGCCCGCGCACAGCCGCACGATCGAGGAGGAGGGCGTCCTCTTCGACAACTGGCTGCTCGCCCAGACAGGCCGCTTCCGGGAGGAGGAGACGTTCCGCCTGCTCACCGGGGCGCCCCACCCGTCGCGCAACCCGAAGACGAACCTCGCCGACCTGCGTGCCCAGATCGCCGCCAACCAGAAGGGCGTCGACGAAGTCCGCCACATGATCGAGGACTTCGGGCTCGACGTCGTCCAGGCGTACATGAAGCACGTCCAGGACAACGCCGAGGAAGCCGTCCGCCGCGTCATCGACGCCCTGGACGACGGCGCGTACGCCTACGAGACCGACTCCGGCGCGGTCATCCGCGTCCGCGTGCGCGTGGACCGGGACAACCGCTGCGCGACCGTCGACTTCAGCGGTACGTCCCCGCAGCTGACCACCAACTTCAACGCGCCCTTCTCGGTCGTCAACGCCGCCGTCCTGTACGTCTTCCGCACCCTGGTCGCCGACGACATCCCCCTCAACGACGGCTGTCTGCGCCCCCTCGACATCGTCGTGCCGCCCGGCTCGATGCTGGCACCCGAGTCCCCGGCCGCCGTCGTCGCCGGCAACGTCGAGACCTCCCAGGCCATCACCGGCGCCCTGTACGCGGCACTGGGCGTGCAGGCCGAGGGCTCCGGCACCATGAACAACGTCACCTTCGGCAACGACCGATACCAGTACTACGAGACCGTGGCCTCGGGCTCGGGCGCGGGCGACGGCTTCCCGGGAGCACCCGTCGTACAGACCCACATGACCAACTCGCGTCTGACCGATCCCGAGGTGCTGGAGTGGCGACTGCCGGTCGTGCTGGAGGAGTTCGCGGTACGGTACGGCAGCGGCGGCGCCGGCCGCTGGCGCGGCGGGGACGGTGCCGTCCGCCGCATCCGGTTCCGGGAGCCGATGTCCGTCTCCACGCTCTCCCAGCACCGCAGGATCCCGCCCTACGGGATGGCAGGCGGCGAGCACGGAGCGCTCGGCGCCAACCGCGTGGAACGCGCGGACGGGAGCGTGCTGCACCTGAGAGGCAGTGATTCGGCAGACGTCGGCCCGGGCGACGTACTGGTCATCGAAACCCCCGGCGGCGGAGGCTACGGACCGCCGCCGACCAACCCCCACCGAGCAGGAGAAGAGAACGATGATCTTCGGGCGCAGTGAGCGCGGCAAGCCTCCGGTCGAGCCCGTCACGCTCAAGATCCTCGTCGCCGGCGGATTCGGCGTGGGCAAGACGACCCTCGTCGGCGCGGTCAGCGAAATCAGGCCGCTGCGCACCGAGGAGCTGCTCACCGAGGCGGGCCGCCCGGTCGACGACACCAGCGGCGTGGAGGGCAAGCACACCACCACCGTCGCCATGGACTTCGGGCGCATCACCCTCCGCGAGGACCTGGTGCTGTACCTGTTCGGGACGCCCGGCCAGGACCGCTTCTGGTTCCTGTGGGACGAACTGGCCAGCGGTGCCCTGGGGGCCGTGGTCCTCGCCGACACCCGTCGCCTGGAGGACTGCTTCGCCGCCGTCGACTACTTCGAGCGCCGTGCCATACCGTTCGTCGTCGGCGTCAACTGCTTCCAGGGCGCCGCCCGTCACCGGGCCGAGGACGTACGACGGGCCCTGGACCTGGATGACGACGTCCCGGTCGTCCTCTGTGACGCCCGCGACCGGGAGTCGGTCAAGGAGGTCCTGATCGAGGTCGTCCGGCACGCCATGGCGCACACGGCCGACCGTCGCGAGAGCGTCACCGGCTGATCCGGCGGTGGGGCACGTGCGGCCCGTACCCCCGCCGACCGGGGTACGAGCCGCAGCGGTGCACGCGCGCGTGACGCACGTGGGGCGCACGCACGCGTGGAGGGCAGCTCAGTCCACCCCGTCCTCGTGCCAGCCGAAACTCTTCTCCACGGCCTTGCGCCAGTTGTGGTACTCGCGGTCGCGCACCGACGCCTCCATGGCGGGCCTCCACTCGACGTCCTGTTGCCAGTGCGACTTCAGCTCGTCGAGGTCGTTCCACACACCCGTCGCGAGCCCCGCGGCGTACGCGGCGCCCAGGCACGTCGTCTCGGAGACCTTCGGACGGATCACGGGCACGTCCAGCACGTCCGCCTGATGCTGCATCAGCAGGTTGTTCTTCGTCATGCCGCCGTCGACCTTCAGCGTGGTGATCTGCACGCCGGAGTCCTGGTACATGGCGTCCACGACCTCGCGGGTCTGCCAGCTCGTGGCCTCCAGCACCGCTCGCGCGAGATGTGCCTTCGTGACGTACCGCGTCAGGCCGGTGATCACACCGCGCGCGTCGGAGCGCCAGTACGGCGCGAACAGGCCCGAGAACGCGGGCACGATGTACGCTCCGCCGTTGTCCTCCACGCTCGCCGCCAGCGTCTCTATCTCGTCCGCCGTACGGATGATGCCGAGCTGGTCGCGGAACCACTGCACCAGGGCGCCCGTGATCGCGATCGAGCCCTCAAGACAGTAGACCGGAGCCTCACCGCCGATCTTGTAGCCCATGGTCGTCAGCAGCCCGTTCTTCGACGGCACCGGCCGGTTGCCGGTGTTGAGCAACAGGAAGCTGCCCGTGCCGTAGGTGTTCTTCGCCGTGCCCACGTCGTAGCAGGCCTGCCCGAACACGGCGGCCTGCTGGTCCCCCAGTGCCGACGCGACCGGCACGCCCGTCAGCTGCCCGACGGCGGTCCCGTACACCTCGGAGGACGACCTGATCTCCGGCAGCACGGCCTCCGGGACGTTCATGGCGGACAGGATCGAGGAGTCCCACTGGAGCGTCTCCAGGTTCATCAGCATGGTGCGCCCGGCGTTGGTGACGTCGGTGACGTGCCGGCCGCCGTCCGTGCCGCCGGTCAGGTTCCAGATGAGCCAGGAGTCGATGGTGCCGAAGGCGATCTCGCCGCGCTCGGCGCGGGCCCTGAGGCCGGGCACGTTGTCGAGCAGCCAGGCCGCCTTGGGCCCGGAGAAGTAGCTCGCGAGCGGCAGTCCGGTCTGCTCACGGAAACGATCCTGCCCGTCCGAGCCACCGAGTTCGTTGCACAGCGCGGCGGTCCTGGTGTCCTGCCAGACGAGCGCGTTGTGCACGGGCTTGCCCGTGGCGCGGTCCCACAGGACCGTCGTCTCCCGCTGGTTGGTGATGCCGAGCGCGCTGATCTGGTCGGCGCGCAGCCCGGCCTTGGCGATCGCGCCCGCGACCACCGCCTGCACCTTGGACCAGATCTCCGTGGCGTCGTGCTCCACCCAGCCGGGCTTGGGGAAGATCTGGCGATGCTCGCGCTGGTCGACGGCGACGATCGCGCCGCTGTGGTCGAAGACGATGCAGCGGCTGGACGTGGTGCCCTGGTCGATCGCGGCGACGTACTGCTGGGCGTTGTCCGTCATGACGTCCCCTTCGTCAAGGGTCAGAAGGCTGCTTTGTACACAAGGGCCGACAGCACACCGCCGATCAGCGGTCCCACCACCGGTATCCAGGCGTAACCCCAGTCCGACGTCCCCTTGTTGGGGATCGGCAGCAGGGCGTGGGTGATGCGCGGGCCGAGGTCGCGGGCCGGGTTGATCGCGTACCCGGTGGGTCCGCCGAGGGAGAGACCGATGCCGACGACCAGCAGGGAGACGAGCAGGATGCCGATGCCCGAGCCGTACGCCGTCTGCGTGCCGGGGATCGGGCCGATGCCGGTGCCGAGGTTCTTGCCGAAGAACAGGATCGGCAGCACCAGACCGACGGTCGCGATGATCTCGGTGATCAGGTTGGCGACCGGCTTGCGGATCTCCGGGGCCGTGGAGAAGATCCCGAGCGTGGGCAGGGCCTTGTCCTCCTCGGCGTTGGCCTGGAACTGGGCGAAGTAGAGCAGCCAGGTCAGGACGGCACCGAGGATCGCGCCCGCCATCTGGCCCAGCAGGTAGTACGGGACGTCCGCCCACTTGGTGATGCCGGCGATCGCGAGGCCGACGGTGACCGCCGGATTGAGGTGACCGCCGGACTTCGGAGCGGCGCTGTAGGCGCCTGCGAGGACGCCGAAGCCCCAGCCGAAGGCGATGACGACCCAGCCCGCGCCCTTGGCCTTGGAGTGGTTGAGGGTGACAGCGGCGCAGACTCCCGCGCCGAACAGGATGAGGATGGCCGTTCCGATCAACTCGCCGACGAAAATGCTTCCATGGGTCATGGCGGCTCCTAGGCCCTCGCCCGGGGCGGTCCCGCCCCGTGTCCGTCCTCCGTGCAGGGTGCGTTTCCCTTGGCGACTTCAGCCGAAGGCAGGGAGGGCGCCGCGCCCCGCCCGGCGTCCGCGACGAGCGTGCCTGTGCAGCCGAATCGCCCGTGGGGGATGACCGTCCTACTGGCGTGGGCCTCGGGGCGCACTTCTGAATACGCCCTAATGCGGCGATGCCGACTGACATCCGGAAGTTTTCCCCTGCTCCCAGGGAGCGTCAAGGTCAGCGACGGCAATGGTTGAGCGCTAAGAGCTCTAAGTCCGGCGGCCCTGGGGACCGGGTGGCCGGGGTGGGGGTGGCCGGGGATCGACCGGGGCTCGCGGGGCGGTGGCGCGGAGGCCGGCCCCCGATCGCTACCCGCAGGTCCGGGGCGTCGGCTACGCGCAGGTCCGCGGCGTCGGCGAGGTGCCCCGCGGCCGCGCGGGCGAGACGGTCGCCCGCGACCGGCACCGGCCGAGCGGAAGCTCGCCGCAGGGCCGCGCCGGGTCATGGCCCGGGCCCCGTGGACCTCGGCCCCAAAGAACGTCCGTCTACGCCGGGGCCACCACCGAGCCCCGGCGTATCTCATGGCCCGGCAGACCGGCCCGGCCCAGGACCCAACTCGCGCCGGTCAGCGCCTTCGCGGCCTGCTTGAGAGGTGCGAGACAAGCCGCCGCCTGACGGTGGTCGGTCACGCTGCCGGGTGCGCACAGCACCGTGGCCAGGGACAGCGTGACGGTGCGCCCACCGGCCGACCAGGGTGCGTCCAGCACCGATGCCGCCAGCGGATCGAGTCCTTCCGGATCAGCCAGCACCAGGAAGTCGTCCCCGCCTATGTGCCCCACACGGGTGCTCCCGGAGGCGGCGCCCTGCAGAGCCCGGCCCACCGCGCGAATCAGTTCGTCGCCCGCGGCGAACCCCGCCCCGTCGTTGACCTGCTTGAATTGGTCGACGTCCAGCCAACTCAGCGCGAACATCCGCCCGTCCGCGATCCGCCGGTCCACCTCACCGGTGATCGCGTCCGAACCGGGCAGCCGGGTCAGCGGATTGAGCCCCGCCGCCTCCTCGACCCGGTTCTCGGCCAGTGCGCGTACGAGATCCGCGAGGCGTACGACGCCCACGCACCGCCCGCAGTGGTCGACCACCGCCACGTCGTCCGAGGTGCGGTCCCGTTCTCCGTCCGCCACCACGTCGAGCACCTCCCACGCCGTGGCCTCGACGCCGACCGTACGCGGCGGATCACCGAGCTTCGTGGCCGGCCGGTCGGCGTACAGGGCATGTCCGTAGCGCCCCGACATCGACAGCAGGAAGCGCGAGCGGTGCACCGAACGGATCGGGACCCCGGCCGGATCCACCAGTAACACCCCCGACACGTCGGGCGACCCGGTCAGCAGCGCTCGCACCTGCCCGGCCGAGGCCGTGGCGGGCAGCAGCGCGGCGGGACGCAGGAACTGCCGTACGGACGGCCCGGTGCGCGGTGTCGCCACCGCGGAAGAGGGCAGCGCGGGAACGTATACGTCGGCGGCGGGCCGCCGTGACGGCGGCGCGAAGAGATCGCCCTGCGCCAACTGCGCCCCTGCCGCCCGCATGGCCGCGCACTGCCGTTCGGTCTCCACGCCCTCCACCGACAGCAGCGCGCCCAGCTGCTCGCACAGCGTGCGCATGCCCCGCACCGCGGCAGGTCGCGTCAGCAGGGACGCGTCCAGCTTCATCAGGTCCGGCGCCATGTCCGACAGCAGCCGCAGCGGTACGTCGCCGTCGCCTACGCCGTCCGCGCAGATCCGGAAACCCTGGCCGCGCAGTACCGCGACGGCTTCCAGCAGCGCGCGGTGCGGCACGTGCGTGTACGGCGGTCCGATGTCGACCGTCACCTCCCACGGCAGGCGCCCCGCCTCGTGCACGGTGTTCCGCAGCGCGGCGAGTCCACCCAGATCGGCGAGGGTCGCCGCGAACACGTTGACGTGCAGCGGCAGCAGCGTCTCCTTGCGTGCCGCCGCGCTGACCGCCAACGCGGCCAGGTTCCCGTCGAGTTCGGGGTCCCGGCGAGCCTGCGCGAGGACGTCGCCGGTCTCCGGGCGCGCGAGTATCTCCAGCGCCGCAACCCCTCCGGTCGTCAGGTTGACCACCGGCTGGAAGGCGAAGCGGAGAGTATCCGTCCAGGAGGGCACGGGAGCATGATGACGCCGTCGGCGCGCGCCGAGACCCAGTTCACGACCTGTTCACACAGGATTCCCGGCCGCTCACGGAGCGTATGAAGGGCGCCTGGCCAGGATGAGCAGATCGCTGTCGTACGAAGACCGGGGCGGCCCTGCCCGTGGCCCCTGCCGTCCGGGTCGCGTGCGGACCGGCGCCGTACCGGGTCACCGGACCGCGATCACGGCGGACCCGTGCCCGAACAGCCCCTGGTTCGCGGTGATCCCGACCCGTGCCCCCGCCACCTGCCGGTCGCCCGCGTCGCCTCGCAACTGCCAGGTCAGCTCGCACACCTGGGCGATCGCCTGAGCCGGAACGGCCTCCCCGAAGGACGCCAGCCCACCGCTCACGTTGACGGGTATGTGCCCTCCGAGCGCCGTGGCCCCGTCCCGCAGCAGCTTCGCCGCCTCGCCTTCCCCGCACAGGCCCAGATCCTCGTACCACTGCAGCTCCAGGGCGGTGGACAGGTCGTAGACCTCGGCGAGGGAGAGGTCCCCGGGGCCGACCCCCGCCTCCTCGTACGCGGCCCGCGCGATCGACGCGCGGAACGTCTCGCCCGCCGGCTCGACCGCCACCGCCGAGTCCGTCGCGATGTCCGGCAGATCGAGCACGGTGTTGGGGTAGCGCGGCGTCACCGTCGACACCGCCCGGATCCGCACCGGGTCCGTCACTCCGTGCCGTCGCGCGAACTCCATGCTGGACAGCACGAGCGCCGCTCCGCCGTCCGAGGTCGCGCAGATGTCGAGCAGCCTGAGGGGATCGGCGACGACCGCGGAGGCGGCGACCTCCTCGGCGGTGACCCGCTTGCGGTAGCGGGCGTTCGGATTGAGCGCTCCCAGGGCCGCGTTCTTCACCTTGACCCGGGCGAAGTCGTCCACCGTGTCCCCGTGGACGGCCATCCGCCGGCGCGCGTACAGCCCGAAGTACGCCGGATTCGTCGCCCCGAGGACCCGGAACCGCAGCCAGTCCGGATCGTCGGGCCGGTCGCCACCCGCGGGACGGAAGAACCCCTTGGGCGCGGAGTCCGCACCGACCACGAGCACCACGTCGGCGAGTCCCGAGAGGATCTGCGCCCGTGCCGTGCCGATGGCCTGAGCTCCCGACGCGCACGCCGCGTACACGCTCGCGACGCGCGCCCCCTGCCAGCCGAGCGCCTTGGCGAACGTCGCCCCCGCCACGTACCCGGGATAGCCGCCCCGCACCGTGTCCGCGCCCACGATCGAGCCGACGTCCCGCCAGTGGACCGCCGCGTCGGCGAGCGCCGCGCGCGCCGCGGCCGTCCCGTACAGGACGAAGCTGCGTCCCCACTTCCCCCAGGGGTGCATGCCCGCGCCGAGCACCGCCACGTCCTGCGTCATACCGCCACCCCCGTCGGCCGCCAGTGCCATGTCGTCCAGGTCGTCTCCGCGTCCTCGCTCAGCACGCCGGGGACGACCTCCACCTCCATGCCCACCGCCAGATCGGCGACGGTCACCCCCGGAACCGCCTGCCCGAGCACCACGATCCGCTCTGCTTCCAGCTCCACCGCGACCAACGCGCAAGGCTCCCACGGAAGTTCCGGATTCGTCACATAGGGTGACGGAGGCCGGTATCGGGTGTCGGTGTACGACCAGATTCGCCCTCGTCCGGACAGTGACACTTCGGCGAGATCCCGGCCCCCGCACCCCGGGTTGCGACACAAGTCGTTCTCGCGCGGGAAGAACACCGACCCGCACGTCGTACACCGTGTGCCGACAAGACGGAAGTCGTCCCCATCGCCGGCGAACCAACCGGCCATCACGGGCATGCGGACACGCGACATGACCCCTCCCGGCATCGGATCTGAGAGAATCTGACGAAACGTCAGAAGTCTGCCATGGGCTCCCGCGAAACGGCAGGTGTGCGGAGAACCACATGGCCCGTACCGGCGTCGGTGTATCGGTGGGACGGCCGGGGCCCACGGGGGTGGTTTCGGCCGTCCCGCTCCGCCGAGGCGCTTCAGTGGCCTTCCGGGGCCAGACGCCCTCCAGCGACCTCCCCGGGCAGACGCCCTCCGTGTGATCGGCTACAGTCCGCCACGTGTCCGAATCTCCGTTCCCATCCGCCGACTCCGTGCCGGACTCCCACTGCACCAGTTGCGGTGCGGCCTATGGAGTGGGCGTGGCCGGCTGGCCCCGCACCTGCGCCGCATGCGGCTCGGTGGCCTACCGCAACCCGCTGCCCGTCGCGGTGGCCCTCCAGCCCGTGTACGACACCAAGGGCACGGCCCTGGTCGTCATCACCCGAACCATCGCTCCCGCGCGTGGCGGCATCGCCCTCCCCGGAGGGTTCATCGACCACCGGGAGGACTGGAGGCATGCCGTCGTCCGTGAGCTGAAGGAGGAGACCGGCATCGACGCGGCCGCCCGCGATGTGCGGCTCGTCGACGCGATGAGCTCGCCCGACGGCCATCTGCTGCTGTTCGGGCTCCTCCCCGAGCGACCGGCCGCGGACCTGCCGCCGTCCGTCGGCACGGACGAGACGGAGGGCTGGCACCTACTGCGCCGGCCGGCCGAACTCGCCTTCCCGCTGCACACGCTGGCGGTGCAGGGGTGGTTCGAGGGCCGCTACGTGTGAGCCGCGGGCGGGACGGCACCCCCGCGCGTCCCGCCTGATCGGGCCGGGTGACATCGCGTGCGTCCCGCCGACGCCGGTTCGTGCGCACATCGCGGGTGTCCCGCCCGTGTCACTCCCGGCCGCGGCCCCGCACACGCACCGGTCGGGTGGGCTCGCCGCGGCCTTCGGCGTCGTCCCGCTGGACGACCACCTGTCGGCTCTTCCACCGCGTCACATACCGCTCGATCTCCGGCTCGGCCCAGCCGTCGCCCGCGTCCGGCACCACCGTTCCGCCGCCGGACCGCCCCCGCGCGGGCGCCCAGACCTCCAGCTCCAGGCCGCCGTCCTCACCCCGCACGGGCAGGACGGCGCCCGCGCGCGCGAGCACCGGAATCCGCCCCGAAGGGGCGTCGATCAGTACCTGGCCGGGCCCTTGGTACGCCTCCTCGGTCGCCGTGTCGTACCACCGCCCGCGCGGCAGCAGCACCGTCCGGCGGACCACGCCGGGATCCAGTACCGGCGCCACCAGGAGGCCCTCGCCGAGCAGGAAGGCGTCCTCGCAGTCCCTCAGTGCCCGGTCCTCCGGCGTGCCCCACCACAAGGGCCGCACATAGGGCGCGCCGGTGCGCCGCGCCAGATGCGCCAGAGTGACGAAGTACGGCAGCAGACGACGCCGTTCGGCGAGCGCCACGCGCGCGTGCTCGAGGACCTCGTCGCCGAACTCCCAGGGCTCCCGGCGCCCCGCCCGCAGACTCGCGTGTGTACGAAACAGCGGCAGGTACGAGGCGAGCTGGAACCAGCGCAGGTACAGCTCCGGCGACGGGCTGCCGTCGAAGCCGCCGACGTCCGGCCCGGAGTACGGGACCCCGCACAGTCCGAGGCCAAGCACGAGCGACAGTGAGGCTCGCAGTCCGGGCCAGCCCGTGGCCACGTCCCCGGACCAGGTCCCCCCGTAGCGCTGCATGCCCGCCCACCCCGAGCGCGAGAAGAGGAACGGTCTCTCCTGGGGGGCCAGGGCGCGCAGGCCCTCGTACCCGGCCCGGGCCATGCACAACCCGTACACGTTGTGCGCCTCTCTGTGGTCACCGCCACGGCCCTCCAGGACGTGCCGGGCCGAGCGGGGCAGGGTGTTCTCCCCGAAGGCCGTGAACGACACCGGCTCGTTCATGTCGTGCCAGAAGCCCGCGAAGCCCTGCGCGAGGCGTTCCTCGTAGAGCCCGCCCCACCACCGCCGCACGCGCGCGTGCGTGAAGTCGGGGTACACCGCTTCCCCGGGCCACACGACGCCTTCCACGAGCCGCCCGGAGGCGTCCCGTACGAACGCGTCCTCGGCGCTGCCGCTGTCGTACACGGCCTGGCCCGGCTCGGCCTTGACCGCGGGGTCGACGATCGACACGAGGCGGATCCCGTCCCGGCGCAGTTCCTCGGCGAGCACCGGCAGCTTCGGGAAGCGCGTCCGGTCGACCGTGAACACCCGGTGGCCGTCGTAGTGGTCGATGTCGAGATGAACGGCGTCGAGCGGAAGTCCGCGCTCCTGGTAGCCCGCGACGATTCGCCGCACCTCCTGCTCGCTGCCAAAGCCCCACCGCGCGTGATGATGACCCAGCGCCCACGCGGGCGGCAGGGCGGGAGCCCCGGTCAGGGACGCCCAGACGAGCAGCACGCGCGCGGGCGTTCCCACCATCACCCAGCAGCGCAGCGGTCCGCCGTCCATCCGGACCTCGCAGGTGCCCACCCGGTCGTGTCCGGAGCCGGCGCCCTCCGCGCCCTCCCGCAACGTCACCGTGCCGTCCCACGAGGTGTCGTGGAACACCAGATGCGTGGCCGCGTCGGCGACCACCACCTGCACCGGCATCGTGATGTACAGGGGATCGTCGGCGGGCCCGAAAGGCCGCGCCGGGTCCGTGTTCCACAGCCGGTACGTGCCGTCCCGCAACCGAGGTCCCGAGGCCCGCCCGCCGAGCCCGAAGAACCGTGCGTCCGGCGCGACTTCGGACCGCTGCATCCAGCGCGCACCGCCCCCGTCCACCGGCTCCCACCACCGGGGCGGCAGATCCCGGCGCAGGGTCACCCCACCCGGCGTGCGCACCTCGATCGCGCCGTGCCTCGACACCACGACCGTGACGCGCTCCGCCACGACGCGCCAGCCGCCGTCCTTGTCCGGCTCCAGCACGGCCCGCGGATCCGGCTCGGGTCCGGGGCCCGCGAGCGCGTACGACGGCTCCGGCGCGGCCCCGTCCCAACCCCAGAACACGGCCCCGTTCACGGCGACCGTGATCCGAAGCTCGGCCCGGGCGAACCGTACGATTCCACCTCCGGGTCCGGGCTCCACGTCCTGCACAGGTCCGGGCACCCGTGCCCGCTCCGCACCTCGCCGCGGCAACCCGGTGGCGTCGGCCCGCCTCCTGCGCCACGCGGCCCGCATCGTGCGCAACCCCTGGGCCGCACCCCCCGAACCGACCGCCTTCACCGAACCCACCAGGTCACGACCGTCCATGCTGCTCACCCTGCCATTGACGTCCCCGCACAGGGGCGCCGTTCAACTGTCGTTCACCCGTGGCGAGAGCACATCTGCACGATGCCGACTATGTGGGGCGCACCCTGGTGCAGAAGTCGATCACATGGCATCGTCCGTGTCAGCCGCGTAACGCGCACACCCCAGCTCGTGCGCGACCGACGCACACGACGCGCACAGTCCGGGAGCCGCCCCATGACCTCAGCGAACCCCACGCCCCTCTGGCAGCCCGACGCGGACCGCATCGCCCGGGCGCAGATCACCAGGTTCCAGGCCTGGGCGGCCGAACACCACGGAGCCCCGGCCGAGGGCGGTTACGCGGCCCTGCACCGCTGGTCGGTGGCCGAGCCGGACACCTTCTGGAAGGCCGTCACCGAGTGGTTCGAGGTACGGTTCTCCACCCCCTACGCGCGCGTGCTCGGCAACCGCTCCATGCCGGGAGCGGAATGGTTCCCCGGCGCGACCCTGAACTACGCCGAACACGCCCTCCGTGCGACGGCCACCCATGGCGACGAACCGGCTCTCCTGGCCGTCGACGAGACGCACGAGCCCCGTCCGGTCACCTGGTCCGAGCTGAGCCGCCAGGTCGGCTCCCTCGCTGCCGAGCTGCGCGCCCTCGGCGTACGCCCGGGAGACCGCGTCAGCGGTTACCTCCCCAACATCCCGCAGGCCGTCGTCGCCCTCCTCGCCACGGCCGCCGTCGGCGGTGTGTGGACCTCCTGCGCACCCGACTTCGGCGCGCGGAGCGTCCTGGACCGCTTCCAGCAGGTCGAACCCGTCGTCCTGTTCACGGTCGACGGCTACCGATACGGCGGCAAGGAGCACGACCGCCGTGAGACCGTCGCCGAGCTGCGCCGTGAGCTGCCCACCCTGCGCGCCGTCGTCCACATCCCGCTGCTGGGCACCGAGGCCCCCGAAGGCGCCCTCGAGTGGTCGGCCCTGACCTCGGCGGACGTCGAGCCCGTCTTCGAACAGGTCCCGTTCGACCACCCGCTGTGGGTGCTGTACTCCTCGGGCACCACCGGTCTGCCCAAGGCCATCGTCCAGTCCCAGGGCGGCATCCTGATCGAGCACCTCAAGCAGCTCGGCCTGCACTGCGACCTGGGCCCCGGGGACCGGCTCTTCTGGTACACGTCCACCGGCTGGATGATGTGGAACTTCCTCGTCTCCGGCCTCCTGACCGGCACCAGCGTCGTCCTGTACGACGGCAGCCCCGGCCATCCCGACACGGGAGCCCAGTGGCGGGTCGCCGAACGCACCGGGGCAACCCTCTTCGGTACGTCCGCCGCGTACGTCATGGCCTGCCGCAAGGCCGGGGTGCACCCGGCGCGCGACTACGACCTCACCCGCGTGCAGTGCGTGGCCACGACCGGCTCACCGCTGCCGCCCGACGGCTTCAGCTGGCTGCACGACGAGGTCCGCGACGACCTGTGGATCGCCTCCGTCAGCGGTGGTACAGACGTCTGTTCCTGCTTCGCGGGAGCCGTACCGACCCTCCCGGTGTACCTCGGCGAGCTCCAGGCGCCCGGCCTGGGCACCGACCTGCAGTCCTGGGACCCCAGCGGCAGGCCCCTGATCGACGAGGTGGGCGAACTGGTCGTCACCAACCCCATGCCCTCCATGCCGGTCCGCTTCTGGAACGACCCCGACGGCAGCCGCTACCACGACAGCTACTTCGACATGTATCCGGGAGTGTGGCGCCACGGCGACTGGATCACCGTCACCTCCCGCGGCTCCGTGATCATCCACGGCCGCTCGGACTCCACACTCAACCGCCAGGGCGTCCGCATGGGTTCGGCCGACATCTATGAAGCCGTCGAGCGCCTTCCCGAGATCAGGGAGTCCCTCGTCATCGGCATCGAACAGCCCGACGGCGGCTACTGGATGCCCCTGTTCGTCCACCTGGCCGACGGGGCCGTCCTGGACGACGCCCTCCTGAACCTCATCAAGCGGACCATCCGCGAGCAGCTCTCACCACGCCACGTCCCCGACGAGATCATCGAGGTCCCGGGCGTCCCGCACACCCTCACGGGCAAGCGCATCGAGGTCCCGGTCAAGCGCCTTCTCCAGGGCACGCCCCTGGAGAAGGCCGTCAACCCGGGCTCCATCGACAACCTCGACCTGCTGCACTTCTACGAGGAGCTGGCCCGCAAGCGAGCCTGATGTCTGCCCCCGCCACCGGACGACCCGACCAACCCCCGCAGGCGTTGTCAGTGGCGCCGGTTACGGTGAGTGAGAATCGATCGACTGCACGTAGGGGGAATCATGCAGCACACCGAGCACCGGGCCATGCGTCGCGTCCTGCGCCGCGAAATGGCGGGCACCATCGGCCTCCTGACCGACGAGGACGACTTCACCGCGATGCGGCGCTACCGCACCTTCACGTTCGACGACCACACCACCTACCTCCACCAGGTGGAGGACTTGCTCAGGACTCTCGCCGCGCAGGGGAGCCACACCACGGTCGCCCTCTTCGACCCGCAGGAGTTCGCCGACTTCTGCGCCGACAGCGGGCTGGAACCGGACGCCCCGACCAGTCGCACCCGCTTCACGGCCGAACTGGCCGCCACCGGACCGACCGTTCCCTACGAGGGACAACCACTGGCCGAACTCGTCCCGAACCTGATCGACGAAGCCGTACGACGGGCCACCTGGCAGTACGCGACCACGGTGCTCGCCCACCTCGGCGCCTGCGCCTCCTGCGGAGAGGACATCGGACGCGCTGCCTTCGCGCAGGCATCGCGGCTGCTCACCCGCATCCTCGACACCGCGAGCCCCGGCCACCGCCACCTTGTGTGCAGTGTCTCGGCGGCACCCGAGACCCTCGTCGCGGCGCTCCACGCCGACGAGGACCCCGACGGCACCACCCGCCTCGACGAGACCGAGGCGCTCGAATTCACCTCTGTCCTCGCCCTGGGCATCGCCACCCACAGCGCCGGCGGACTCGTCATGCGCACCACCGCACCCGACATGACGGACCGCGTCTACGGCTGGCGCCTGCGCGGAGAACGTCTGGAACCGCTCACCGCGGGAGAGGTCTTCGACGCCTACTGCACCGACATCGAGTCGGGTGACCTCGTCTCCCCGGAATCGGGCGTCGACTACTGCGCCCCACCGGACCTCGGGATCGACGGCGACCCGAGGGGCCACACGCATGGAGACGGGCCACACGCATAGAACCCGCGAGTCGAGGAGAATGATCCGCAGGCACCGAGCGGCCGGGGGGTGCCTGAACCGGCGAGGGGCGCCCCACCCGCAGGTGGAGCGCCCCTTGGCACGACGCACTGAGCGAGGTCCCGTCCCGGCTACTCGCCGGACAGCACCGCCTGAGCCGCCCTGCGTGCCTCGTCAGCGCTGTCGGTGGCACGCGCGGCCGCCGCGGCACGCTCGCACTGCGCCAGCGTGTACTTCGCCAGCGTCGCCCGGACATAAGGAATCGAAGCCGCACCCATGGACAGGGAGGTGACACCCAGACCGGTCAGCACACACGCCAGCAGCGGGTCCGACGCGGCCTCACCGCACACACCGCAGCTCTTGCCCTCGGCCTTCGCCGCCTCGGCGGACAGCGCCACCAGGTCGAGCAGCGCGGGCTGCCACGGATCCTGCAGCCGCGACACCGCGCCCACCTGGCGGTCCGCGGCGAACGTGTACTGCGCGAGGTCGTTGGTGCCCAGCGACAGGAACTCGACCTCCTGCAGGATCGAGCGAGCCCGCAGCGCGGCCGACGGGATCTCCACCATGGCGCCGAACTTCGCCTGCAGACCGGCCTCACGGCACGCGTCCGCGAACGCCTTCGCATCGATGCGGTCGGCGACCATCGGCGCCATGACCTCAAGATAGACCGGCAGCCCCTCCGCGGCCTTCGCGAGCGCGGTCAGCTGTGTGCGCAGGACTTCGGGGTGCTCCAGCAGCGCCCGCAGACCACGTACGCCCAGCGCCGGGTTGGGCTCGTCCCCCGGCGTCAGGAAGTCCAGCGGCTTGTCCGCGCCGGCATCCAGCACTCGCACGACGACACGGCCCTCGGGGAAGGCCTCCAGAACCTGCCGGTACGCCTGGACCTGCTTCTCCTCGGACGGCGCGTTCTTGCTGTCGTCGAGGAACAGGAACTCCGTACGGAACAGACCGACGCCCTCGGCCCCGGCCTCCACGGCGGCCGGCACATCCACGGGACCGCCGATGTTCGCCAGCAGCGGCACCTTGTGGCCGTCGGCGGTGGCACCCGGTCCGCTGGAGGTCGCCAGGGCGGCCCTACGCTCGGCGGCCGCGGCTTCGAGCTGCGTCTTCTTCTGCTCGCTCGGGTTCACGAAGATCTCACCGGTGCTGCCGTCCACCGCGATCACCGTGCCCTCGGCGAGCTCACCGGCACCCGGAAGCGCCACGACGGCCGGAACACCGAGCGCCCGCGCCAGGATCGCGCTGTGGCTGGTCGGCCCGCCCTCCTCGGTGACGAAGCCGAGCACCAGGGCCGGGTCGAGCAGGGCCGTGTCCGCAGGCGCCAGGTCGCGAGCGACGAGGACGTACGGCTCGTCGCTGTCCGGTACACCCGGCATGGGCACTCCGAGCAGGCGTGCGACGATACGATTCCGCACGTCGTCGAGGTCGGCCACGCGACCGGCGAGATACTCCCCGGCACTCGCCAGCAGCTCGCGGTAGGCGGCAAACGCGTCGTACACCGCGCGCTCCGCCGTACTGCCGACGGCGATACGACGGTCCACATCCGCCATCAGCTCGGGGTCCTGGGCCATCAGGGCCTGAGCCTCCAGGACCGCCTGGGCTTCACCTCCCGCCAGGTTGCCGCGCGCGACAAGGTCGGCTGCCACAGCGTCCACGGCCTGACGGGCGCGCCCCTGTTCACGCTCCGCGTCCTCCGCGGGAATCTGCTTCGCCGGGGGCTCCAGCACGGCCGTCCCCATGTGCCGAACCTCGCCGATCGCCACCCCGTGGCTCACACCGACGCCTCGCAGCGTTGTCTCCATCTCACCCGTCTCCGAATCATGCGGCGGGACCCGCCACCGCGATGGTTGTCTGTTCTGCCGTTCCATACGGCGTCGGCGTCCAGTACGGCGCTGACGTCACTGCCAGGCGAAGAGCTGGTCGCCCGCCTTCACATCGCCGTCCTCACGGAGACCGGAGAGGGAGTCGGCCATGGCCTCGAGGGCCACGACCGGGCACACCGGAGACTTGCCGGCCTGCTCGACGGCGGCGGGGTTCCAGCGCACGACGGCCTGACCACGTGCCACGGTGTCGCCCTTGTTGACGAGCAGCTCGAAACCCTCGCCGTTGAGCTGCACGGTGTCGATGCCCAGGTGGGTCAGTACACCGTGACCCTCTCCGTCCACTACGACGAAGGCGTGCGGGTGGAGCGAAACAATGACCCCGTCCACGGGGGAGACGGCCTCCAGGGGCTCACGCACGGGGTCGATCGCCACGCCCGGCCCGACCATCGCTCCTGCGAAGACGGGGTCGGGCACTGCGGCCAGCTCGATCGCACGTCCTGCGAGAGGGGACGTCACGGTGGTCATGGGAAGCCTCCCAGGGGTGGAGATCCATATGGGCCGTCGCTGCCTGTCCCGGACGGCGCACTGGTGTGCAGCGTATGTCATATGAACTGCGGGTTCCGCATGAGACGAAGCGGTTGGCCACCCCAGGAACGCCGCGTGAACGATTTGCGCCTCGTACACGGGCCCGTGTACAGTCGTACCCCTGCCTGAGGCCGAGCGCTGCGAGCAAGCGGCCTGGCCCGGCAGCACCCAACTCGTTCAGATCCTGATCTCGGGATCACTTCTGCATGTCCGCAGAACGGTGGTCAGAGAGACGGAAAAACGCTGGTAGAGTTGGAAAC
>NZ_BBZJ01000021.1 GCF_001417775.1 Streptomyces sp. TP-A0356
TTTAGGCTCGGTGCATGCGCTATGACCTGGTTATCTTCGACAACGACGGCGTCCTCGTCGACAGCGAGCCGATTTCCAACCGTCTCCTTGCCGTCTATCTGACCGAGCTCGGGCATCCGACCACATACGAGGACTCCGTCCGCGACTACATGGGATCCGCGATGCACCGGATCCATGACCTAGTCCAGGAGCGCTCAGGTCAGCGGCTGCCCGAGGACTTCGACGACATCTTCCACTCGCGCGTGTTCGCCGCGTTCGAGCGGGAGCTGAAGCCGGTGAGCGGGGCCGTGGACGCACTGGAGAAGCTGTCCGCCGACGGGATTCCGTACTGCGTGGCCTCCTCCGGGAGCCATGAGCGGATCCGGGTGGGACACCGGACGACCGGGCTCGACCGGTGGTTCGACGAGGGCCGGATCTTCAGCTCGCAGGACGTGGGGCGGGGGAAGCCGGCGCCCGACCTGTTCCTGTACGCGGCCGAGCGGATGGGGGTCGCCCCGGAGAAGTGTGTCGTCGTCGAGGACTCCCCGCTCGGCGTACAGGCGGCCGTCGCGGCAGGGATGGACGTGTTCGGGTTCACCGCGATGACGCCCGCCGCCCGGCTGGCGGGTGCCACGCAACTCTTCGCCGATATGAGCCAGTTGACGGACCTGCTGGTATGACCCGGCCGGTGGCCGGATCATGACCCCGGCCACCGGACCGCCACTGACTTCTGTCATGCGGAGCTCCGGACGATCGTTTCTACTGCCGGGTGCGGCCGGTCCCCGAAGCTGAGTGCATGACGACGAACACGGTTGCCCAGCGCCAGACCAAGAAGAACAACTTCGCGCCGCTGATCATGGACGTGGCGGTGCCCGTCGGGTCGTACTACCTGTTCAGGAACGGGCTCGGAACGAGCACGCTCATGGCGCTCGGACTCAGCAGCGTCGTGCCGGCCGTGCGGACCGGATGGGGCGTGATCAAGGAACGGAAGATCAACGCGCTCGCCGCGCTCATCCTCTTCGTCAACGTCGTCGCGCTGCTGCTCAGCTTCGTCGCCGGCGACCCACGGCTGATGCTCGCCAAGGACAGCGGGGTCAGCAGCGCGATCGGCATCGGCATCCTGGTCTCCGTGGTCATGGGGAAGCCGATGATGACGGAAGCCATGAAGCCCTGGCTGGTGAAGGGGGACACGGACCGGGAGGCCGCCTGGGTGCGGCTGCGGAGCGGGTCCCCGGCCTTCCGGCGTGCCGAGCGGGTGTTCTCGGCCGTGTGGGGTGTGGTGCTGCTCGCCGAGTGCGTGGCGCGAGTGGTGGGGGCCTACACGCTGCCGGTGGACACCATGGTCTGGCTGGGCTCGGTCATCATGATCGTTTCGATGGTGCTGGCGTTCGTCGTCAGCGGTGCTCTCGCCGCCGGCCCGATGGCGCAGATGCTCATCGCCGAGGTGAAGGCCGAGGGCGCCACTCCCGCGCCCGCCGCGGCGGTCGCTTCCGCCCGGTAAAGGTGAACACAAATCATCTTCGGCTGGATCTACCCACCGGTAGACCGGGGCCCTACGCTCGCCGCCATGACAGATGTGCTGCGGCGCGGTAGGGCCTCTCTGGCGTTCGGCTTCCTCGCCCAGGGCGCCACCTTCGCCCTGCTGGTCACCCGGATCCCGGCCATCCAGGTCCGTTACGGGGTCTCCGACGCGCTGCTGCCCGTCTTCCTCGCCGCCGTGCCGGTTCTCGCCGGCGTCGGCAGCGTGACGACCGAGCAGCTCGTCAAGCGGGTCCGGCCCAGTCGGCTGCTGCGCTGGTCCCAGCCCGTCGTGCTGCTCGCCCTCCTCGGGGTCGGGGCCGGGCGCAACATGGCCGAACTGGCGGTCGCCCTGGCGGCGTTCGGGCTGGCCGTGGGTGCGCTGGACGCCTCCATGAACATGCTCGGGGTGAGCCTCCAGCGGACGTACGGGCGCAGCATCATGCTCGGGTTCCACGCCGCCTACAGCCTCGGCGGGATCGTCGGCGCCTCGCTCGCCTGGGTGGGCGCGCACTGGCATCTGGCGCTGTGGGCGTCGTACCTGCCCGTCGTCGCGGTGCTGCTTCCGGCCACCGTCCTCGGCAGCCGCTGGTACGTCGACGGGAGTGCGCCGGGTCCGGACGCGCCGGAGGCCGAGGCGGGCCCTGTCGTCTTCAGGCTGCTTCTGCCGCTGTGTCTGGTGATGACCTTCGCGTACATCGGGGACTCGACCGTCTCCAACTGGAGCGCCAAGTATCTGCAGGACACGCTGGGCAGTTCGGAGCAGCTGGCGACCGTTCCGTACAACGTCTGCATGATCACCACGCTCCTCGGCCGGTCCATCGGGGACCTCGGGGTGCGGCGGTTCGGGGCCGTGGCCGTCGTGCGGCTGGGGGCACTGGTGGCGGCGCTCGGGTTCGCCGTGGTGGCGGGCGCGCCCGGGGCCTGGGTCGGGATGCTCGGATTCACTCTGCTGGGTCTGGGGCTGTGTGTGCTCGTACCGCAGACGTTCGCGGCCGCGGGGCGGCTGTTCCCGGGGGCTTCGGACACGGCCGTCGCGCGCCTCAACATCTTCAACTACGTGGGCTTCCTGATCGGCTCTCCCTTGGTGGGCGCGCTCGGGGACACCTGGAACTACCGGGGCGCCATGCTCGTACCGATGGTGTTGGTCCTGGTGACGCTGGTGTACGCCCGGTCGTTCGCCGCTCAACGGGACCGATACGGTGGCGGGCATGAGCGGCCGAGCACAGCTGATGTGGGACGAGGCGGTAACGGGCTATGACTTCGGTCCGGAGCATCCGATGGATCCGGTCCGGCTGGCGCTGACCAGGAAGCTGGTCGACGCGTTCGGGCTGGACAGGGACGTCAGGGTGGTCGCGGCGAAGGCCGCGGGCGATTCGACGCTGCGGCTGGTGCACCGCGATGACTACGTGCAGGCCGTGAAGGCCGCGTCCGCGGACCCGGGGTCGGCCGACGGGTCCTATGGACTGGGAACGCTGGACGATCCCGCGTTCGCCGGGATGCACGAGGTGTCCGCCCTGATCGCGGGGCAGTCGGTGGGGGCGGCCGAGGCGGTGTGGGGCGGGGACGCCCTGCACGCGGTGAACTTCTCGGGCGGCCTGCACCACGCGATGCCGGGCGGTGCCTCCGGATTCTGCGTCTACAACGACGCGTCGCTCGCCATCGCCCGGCTGCTGGAGCTGGGCGCCGAACGGATCGCGTACGTGGACGTGGACGTGCATCACGGGGACGGGGTGCAGGCCGCGTTCTGGGAAGATCCCCGGGTCCTGACCGTCTCGCTGCACGAGCACCCGCGCACCCTCTTCCCGCAGACCGGGTGGCCGGATGAGACGGGTGCCCCGAGCGCGGAGGGCAGCGCGGTGAACGTGGCGCTGCCGGCCGGGACCGGGGACGCGGGCTGGCTGCGGGCCTTCCACGCCGTCGTGCCGGAGCTGCTCGCCGACTTCCGGCCGCAGGTGCTGGTCACCCAGCACGGCGCCGACACCCACTTCGAGGATCCGCTCGCGCATCTCGCCGTGTCGCTGGACGCCCAGCGGGCCGTGCAGGTGGCCTGTCACGATCTGGCGCACGAGTACGCCGACGGGCGCTGGGTGGCCCTGGGTGGGGGCGGGTACGCGGTCGTGGACGTCGTACCGCGTTCGTGGACGCATCTCGTCGCCATCGCGGCGGGGCGGCCGATCGAGCCGGAGACCGTGATCCCCGAGAGCTGGCGGCAGGAAGTCTTCGCCCGGACGAGGCAGTTGGCGCCGCAGCGGATGACGGACGGGCGGTGGCCGGTGGCGTACGCGGACTGGGAGTCGGGGTACGACCCGGCCGACCGCCTCGACCAGGCCGTGCTGGCGGCGCGCAAGGCGGCCTTTCCCCTGCGGGGTCTGCTGCCGTGAGGGCCGGGCGCCGGTGAACGCCCGGCCACCTTCGGGCAGCGGTCGGCCGCAGTGCCCCGAGTCGCCGGCCGAGGCGGTGCCGATCGCGCCGCACCAAGGCGTGCGAGTGGTACGTCTTGTCGCGGCGGTGGCTGGGCCCACCGCGAGCCGCTTCCCGCAGACCGGGCACCACGAGCGCACGCGTTCTTCAGGGCCGAGCCTCGGCCACCTGGACGTCGATGCCGTCCAGCAGGCGCTGTAGGCCGAACTCGAAGAGCGAGTCCAGATCCAGCGAGCGCTCGGGGACGGCGGCGAGCAGCGGGAACCGCTCGGCCCCCTGCGGCGTCGCCAGCTTCGCGGCCATGTGCGCGGCCATCCACTCCTCGTCGTCCACCCCCGACTGCTGCAGAGCCTCGGCCTCGGCTTCCAGGTTGACGGCGATGCCGCGGACGTGTGCGGCGAGCGTGACGTGTATGTGGATCATCGTGACCGGATCGAGCCCGAGCCCGTCCAGGGCGCGCATGACCCATTCCCCCAGCGCCATCGCGTGCGGGGTCGCCTGTGGCCGGGTGAAGGAGATCGCCTGCGCCAGCCAGGGATGCCGGCGGTAGAGCCGCCACTGCAGCCGCGCCGCTGCCTCCAGCCGCCTCCGCCACCCCGCAGCGGGCAGCTCTGGAAGCCGGGCGGAGCCGAACACCGCGTCCGCCATCAGCCGTGTCAGCTCGTCGCGCCCCGGCACGTGGCGGTAGAGCGCCATCGTGGTGACCCCGAGCGCCGCGGCAACCCGGCGCATGGAGACGGCGGTCAGCCCCTCCGCGTCGGCGATGGCGACGGCGGTGCGGACGACATGCGCCCGGTCCAGACTCGCGCGCGGCGACGCGCCGGAGGAGCGGGGGCGCCCGGGGACGCTCTCCGCCACCACTGTGCCCACGCCGGGCACGGCACGGACCAGCCCCTCCTGCCGCAGCATGGCGAGTGCCTTGCTGGCCGTCGCCATGGCGACGCCCCAGCGCCCCATGATCTGCCGCGTGGACGGCACCCGCTCGCCGGGCCGTAGCTCGCCCGCGCGGATCCGCTCGGCGATCTCACCGGCGATCCGAACCGACGCCGACCGCTCATCTGCCACAGCTTCCCCCTCGTGGCGCACTAGTGCGCTCACGGCCTGAACTGCCGAGAGTCTCCCCAGCTCACCGTAGTGCACTAGGGCTTGTGTACGCCTCATACACCAGGCCCTTATGGTCGCCTCGGAACCGTACCCGAAGCGCAGGGAGAACCACCGTGGACGACACCTTCACCGCCCCCCGCCGCAGCGCACTGATGCTGGGCGGGCGCAGCCTGTCCTACCTGGACTTCGGTGGCCCCGGACGTCCGCTACTCGCCCTGCACGGCCTGCTGGACCAGGGCGCCGGCTTCGCCCGGCTCGCCCGCGACCTTGCGCCGAATTGGCGCGTCATCGCCCCCGACCAACGCGGGCACGGCGAGTCCGACCGCGCGCCGGAGTACGGCCGCCGAGGGTTCGTCGAGGACGCCGCGGCCCTGCTGGAGCATCTGGGCCTCGGCCCGGCCGTCGTCCTCGGCCACTCGCTCGGCGGCCTCAACGCCGTGCAACTCGCCGCCTGGCGGCCGGATCTGGTCGAGGCGCTGATCGTGGAGGACATCGCCGTCGAGCTCCGCCACGGCGAACACAACCCGCTCGCCTTCCTCGCGCACGCCCGCCATCGGGCCGCGACCCGTGACGCGCTGCTGTCCGCGCTCGGCCCGGCCGCGCCGTACTTCGCCGATGCTCCGCGCCGACTCCCTGACGGCACCTGGGAGTTGCCGTTCCACCCGCAGGATGCCTTGGAGGCCGAGCGGCTGAACGAGGGCGACCACTGGGCGGACTGGCTGGCCAGCAGCTGTCCGGTGCTCCTCGTCCACGGCACCCGCAGCCAGGTGGTCACGCCCGAGCACGCCCGAGAGATGTGCGAGCGCCGACCGGGCACCACCGTCGTCGCCCTGGACGCGGACCACTTCGTGCACGCCGCTGCGCCGGACGCTTTCGCCGCCGTCGCACGCGGCTTCCTCGACGGGCTCGCAACGGAGGCCGTCACACCTGCGGGGGACCGCCCGCGTGCTTAAGGACCCCGGAGAGCGTCACCGCAGGTGACCAATGATCGGCCGGTGTCCCTGACGCCAACGGGTGCCGAGGATCGCACGATTACGCCGACTGTGGGGTCTTTCCTGTGTTTTGGGCGCTCGGCGGGTGCGGCTGGGCCAGCATCGCTGACGTGTTGAGCACCGGGGCACTGCGTGCCCATCTGCTGGCCGCCCGGCTGGCCGGACCCGTGGCCACGTCCCGTGAGGAGAGTCTGCGCAGCTATCGGCTCTTCGCCGCCCGGGACCCTCGCGTCCTGATCGGACTCGATCCCGAATGGACCTGGGGCCAGGGGGATCTGATCGAGCTGATGGCGGACAAGTGCGGGGTCTCGGCCGACCCTCGATACATCTCCGGTCATGATGTGATCGACCCGGAGCGCACGCTGGAGGGCCTGGAAGCCTTCGCCGAGCGGATCGGCAGGGCCGCGCGGGAGGGGGCGGCGGTGCTCCTCGGCACCGGCCACCCCCACCGGCTGCTGGGCTTCTACGCCGAACTCGCGGACGCCCTGTCGGCGGCGGGATGTACTGTCCTCAGCCCGGCGCAGGGTCGCTGTGTCGACATAACGACCCGGTTCGGCCTACGTACGTACAACCTTGATTACGTACGAGGAGTCGCTCTCGTGCGAAATGAGGAATCAGGAGGCGCCGGTGCTGAACCCGGCGCACACACGCACTCGCCGCTCCCTGTTCGCACCGCGCTGGCCGTCGCCGCGGAGTCCGGAGGGCCGTTGCCGGAACTGGTCATCGGGGATCATGGCTGGGTCTGCGGGGCAGGTCAGCTGGGGTTCGAGGCCATCGGCCTGGCCGATACGGACGATCCGGCGCTGTTCGTCGGGGAGGCGGAGGGGCGGGTGTCCGTCGTCGTTCCACTTGATGACGCTGTGCGGTCCGATTACTACCGACCGCTTACTCGCTATGTACTCAATCGAGCGTGTCTGTCACAGTAAGCCGCCGATGGCATCCCCTCTTCCCCACTCGCATCACCCGCCCCTACATTGGGGAGTGAGCACGCAGCGACGAAGAGTCACCGGAAGGGGAAGCCGGTGGCCGTCGAGTGCGGAAGGTTCAGGTGTGTCATGGCTGCAGCTGGCGAGAGGCCTCTGAACGAGGTTCAGTTCCTGACCGTGGCGGAAGTCGCCTCGGTGATGCGAGTGTCGAAGATGACCGTGTACCGGCTGGTGCACAGCGGTCATCTGCCGGCGATCCGGGTGGGGAGGTCGTTCCGGGTGCCGGAGCAAGCGGTTCACGAGTACCTCCGCGAGAGCTACGTGGGGGTGGAGACGGCCTGACGGCGGCCCCGGAGGCCCGCGCGGCCTCCCGGGGCACCTCGGTTACGACCTCAGCGCTCGGGCGGGTAGGCTAGCCCCTCGTAGGTCGTATGGGCCCATGGCGCCCAGCACCGAGTGATGAGAAGTGAGCGAGGGTAGTCGTGGGCTCTGTTATCAAGAAGCGGCGCAAGCGGATGGCGAAGAAGAAGCACCGCAAGCTGCTCAAGCGCACTCGCGTTCAGCGTCGCAACAAGAAGTAAGGCGCGGCCCCGTCAGGGGCGCCCTTGCTCTGTGCGCGAACGTGCGTCGCGGCCCCCCACCTCCGGTGGGGGGCCGTTGTCATCTCCGGGTCGTCTGCGGGCCGTCTCCGGTCAACCCGGGCCTCGGCGAGGCCCTGTGGGGTCGCCCTGTGGCCGTGGCCACCCAACGCCCGCTGGACATACGCCCGTGGGGCCAAATGGCTTGGTCTGGTCGTACGTACCGGGGGTGTCGTCACTTCATGCATCGGGCGGTCATCACAGCGCAACATCGACCCGCTAAGTTGGCCGCATACGGGGAACGCGGCAGGCTAGCGGGCAGAGCTACGTCCACTACTGGACGCGACGGGAAGAGAGGCGCTGATCTTGGGCAAGGTCGTGCTCGTGACCGGAGTGGCCCGCCGGCTCGGCGGCCGGTTCGTACGACGGATCCAGCGTGACCCGGAGGTCGACCGCGTCGTCGCGGTGGACGCGGTCCCGCCCGAGCACCATCTGGGCGGCGCCGACTTCATCCGCGCCGACATCCGCCAGCCCACCATCGCACGAGTGCTCGCCGAGCACTCCGTCGACACGGTCGTCCACATGGACGTGACGGGCACCCCGCTGGGCAGCGGCAGCCGGGCCACGGTCAAGGAGACCAACGTCATCGGCACCATGCAGCTGCTCGGCGCGTGCCAGAAGTCCCCGAGCGTCAGACGGCTCGTCGTGAAGTCCAGTACGAACGTGTACGGATCCGCGCCCCGCGATCCGGCCGTCTTCACCGAGACGACCCCGCCCAAGTCCCTGCCCAGCGGTGGCTTCGCCAAGGACACCGTCGAGGTCGAGGGCTATGTGCGGGGCTTCGCGCGGCGCCGGCCCGATGTCGCCGTCTGCGTGCTGCGGTTCGCCAACATCCTGGGACCGGGCGCCGATTCGCCCCTCGCCTCGTACTTCTCGCTGCCGGTGCTGCCCTCGGTCTTCGGCTACGACCCGCGGCTGCAGTTCGTGCACGAGGACGACGTGATCGAGGTGCTGCGGATCGGCTCGCACGAGCCGCAGCGCGGCACCCTCAACAGCGGCACGTTCAACGTCGCGGGGGACGGGGTACTCCTGCTGTCGCAGTGCGCGCGGCGTCTGGGCCGACCCACCGTGCCCCTGCTGCTGCCCGCGGTCACCTGGATGGGCTCGGCGATGCGCACGCTGGGTATGACGGACTTCTCGCCCGAGCAGATCCGGCTGCTCACCCATGGCCGGGTCGTGGCCACGGACCAGATGCGCGAGACACTGGGGTACGAGCCGAGGTACACGACCGCGGAGACGTTCGCGGACTTCGCGCGCAGCCGCGGGCCCGGACTGCTGCCGCCGGAGGCCCTCGCGGGGGCCGTCGACCGGATCGCCGCACTGCCCGCCCTGGGCGGTGGCCACCCCCCGACGCAGAGCGCCAACTGAGGAGCGCATCAACGATGGCGGACGCCAAGGTCATTCCGTTCGACGACGACCGGTCCCGCGGAGCTGCCGTGCAGCGGCCGCCGCGGCGCCGGAGCGCGGGAAGCCGGCGGGGCGGCGAGCCCGCGGCGGTCCGCGAGGTCCAGCCCCTGCCGGGCAGGGAGATCCCGCAGGATGATGTTCCTGTGACACGTGAGGAGATGCCGCCGGCCCGCCCCCAGGAGGCGGGTCTGGAGCGGCGCATCGCCGGGGGCCTGGCCTTCCTGCGGCGACGGCTGACGGGCGACTACGAGGTCGACGACTTCGGCTACGACGAGGAGCTCACCGACCAGGTCCTGATGTCGCTGCTGCGGCCCGTGTACGAGAAGTACTTCCGGGTCGAGGTGAAGGGCCTCGAGAACATCCCCTCCAAGGGTGGGGCGCTGGTCGTCGCCAACCACTCCGGCACCCTGCCGCTGGACGGCCTGATGCTGCAGGTCGCCGTGCACGACAACCACCCGGCGGGCCGCCATCTCAGGCTGCTCGCGGCCGACCTGGTCTTCGTGCTGCCCGTGATCAACGAGCTGGCCCGCAAGGCCGGGCACACCCTCGCGTGCGCGGAGGACGCCGAGCGGCTGCTGGAACGCGGCGAGGTGGTCGGTGTGATGCCGGAGGGCTTCAAGGGCATCGGCAAGCCGTTCAGCGAGCGCTACAAGCTCCAGCGCTTCGGCCGCGGCGGCTTCGTCTCCACGGCCCTGCGCGCCGGCACGCCGATCATCCCGTGCTCGATCGTCGGGGCCGAGGAGATCTACCCGATGCTCGGCAACGCGAAGACCCTCGCCCGGCTGCTGGGCTTCCCGTACTTCCCGATCACGCCGACGTTCCCGTGGCTGGGCCCGCTGGGCGTGGTTCCGCTGCCGACGAAGTGGACGATCCAGTTCGGGGAGCCGATTCCCACGGACGGCTATCCACCGGAGGCCGCCGAGGACCCGATGCTGATGTTCAACCTGACGGACCAGGTCAGGGAGCAGATCCAGCACACGCTGTACAAGCTGCTCGTGCAGCGCAGGTCGGTCTTCTTCTAGCCGCGGCCGGTACCGGGTTTCCGCGTACGAGGACGGGGGCGCCCCCTCACCAAGGGCGCCCCCGTCCTCGTACGGGTCCTACTTGTTCTCCTCGCTGCCGATGCCCAGTCCCGGCAGGAGGCCCGGGAGCAGCGGTGGCAGTGTCACCTGCGGCTCGGACGACGGGCTCTTGCTCGACGTCGGCGAACTGCCCGCGCTGTCCTTGGGCGGGTCCAGCAGGCCGCCGGTGCTGCCGCCGAGCAGGCCGTCGCCGCCGCTCCTGGAGGTGGACGGGCGGGGTGTGCCGTTGCTGCTGTGGCTGCCGGAGGCGGAGGCACCGGTGGCGCTGGGCGCGGTGCCGCCCGCGCCGGAGGACGCGGTGGAGCCCGGACCGGAACTCTGGCGCGTGCCGGAGCCGCCCTGGGACGGGGACTGCGGCAGGAGCGACTGCAGCGGCGCCACTTCCTGGTCTATGGCGTCGAAGACCGAGGAGACCCCCTGACTGATGTCGCCGAGCTGGAGGGGCAGCCGGTCGCGCAGGGTGCCCCAGACGTCGCGGTGGGACCGGGAGAAGGTGGAGAGGGCCTGGATGGGGGCGAGCGAGCCGTCCCGCTCGTACGCCTCGTGCAGCAGGCGGTGACCTTCGGAGGCGTCGTGCCGCACGCCGGACAGGGTGCGGCGGATCTCGCCGAGGGACTCGTGGTCGAGGTGTCCGCCACGGTCGCGCTCCATCAGTCGGCGGGCCTCGCTCAGCCGGGTCGACGCCTGGTCGAGATAGAGCTGCCCGCGGGCGCTGTCCCCGTCGGCCATGTCGAGTTTCACGTCCTCGAGGCCGCGTTTGAGGCCGTAGAGCGAGTCACCGGGCAGGGCGTCGGAACTGGCAGCGGCCACTCCGCCGAAGGAGGCCGCGGCCACGCCTACGCTGAGTCCCCCCGCCGCGAGGCCTTTGGTGAGCCGTGAACGCGGTCGCGACTTCGCCAGCTGAGGTGCCCGATGAGCACCCCGGCCCCGAGGGGCCCGCTGCTCGGGCACCGAAGGGTCTGCCGCCTCGCCCCCCGCGGCCGTGCCCTCCTGCAGCATGGCCTCCATCGCGGCCACCAGCCGCGCGCGCTGGACGACCTTGACCTCGGGGTCGAGCGCCGGCTTGGGCAACTCGCCGAGACCGGTCGCGAGGGCCAACAGGCGGGCCTGCTCGGTCCGTTCCGCAGCAGCCGGGGCCGGGGCCGATCCCGCGGGCTGCTCGGCCGCCGTGCCCCGGTCGTCGGACTGGTCCTCCAGGGCCTGGGCGAAGGCGTTCGCCCGCCGGTGTGCCGATACGTTCGCGATCACTGGCGGCACCTCCTCTCGTCATCACGGTCGACTCCCCAGGGGGTCCTGAGGGTTGCACACCCTCACCGCCTCCACACGATCGAGTGATCGCGGACGGGCGGGGTGTGACCACAGGGAGCCTGTATCCCGCACAACGAGTGGCTCGGCACTTGGGTTACGGACGGCGGATGAGTGCACCGTGAACTCAACGAGCCTGTACAAAACGTGAGTTGAAGGTTGCCGAGCGTGTACGGCGGGGTGCGGCGGATGCGGGCCGTCATGCGGCTCGGGGGCGGGGGAGGGGGAGGCTTTGCGGGGTGCGGGGTGCGGGGTGCGGGGTGCGGGGTGCGTGCGGCGGGTGTGCGGGGCTCAGGGGGCTCCGGGGGAGCTCGGGAGGTCGGTGGGCGTCCTCGGGAGGGATCGGCGGGCGTCTGCGGGCGTCTTGGGGCAGGGGTCAGCGGGCGTCCTCGGGCAGGAGGCGGGCGAGGGTGCGGACGGCCCGGTACTGGAGGGTCTTGATCGCGCCCTCGTTCTTGCCCATCACACGGGCGGTCTCGGCGACGGACAGGCCCTGGAGGAAGCGGAGCGTCACGCACTCCTGCTGCTGGGGGTTGAGGCGCCGCACGGCGTCGAGCAGCGCGGCGTTGGAGAGGGATTCGAGGACGGAGTCCTCCGGGGAGCGCTCGACCTCGTTGGCGTCGAGCATCTCCCCTGTGGTGACCTCCAGCCGGAAACGGCTCGACTTGAAGTGGTCGGCGACGAGGTTGCGGGCGATCGTGACGAGCCAGGCACCGAAGTCGCGGCCCTGCCAAGTGAAGGTGCCGATCCGGCGCAGGGCGCGCAGAAAGGTCTCACTGGTCAGGTCCTCGGCGGTCGCCCTGCCCCCCACGCGGTAGTAGATGTAGCGGTAGACGGTGTCGCTGTACTGGTCGTACAGGCGCCCGAAGGCGTCGGCCTCACCGGCCTGGGCGCGCTCCACGAGGTCCATCATGCGGGCGCTGTCACTGTCCGCAGCCGGGCGGCGTGCGGTGGTGGAGGCCGGGCGGCCCCGTCTGCCGCCGACAGCGGCGCTGCCGTCGGCCAGTGCGTAGCACGGGCCCAGGGGCGCGGCGGTGGCGAAGGCGGGGACGGCGTACGCGGTGGGGACGAAGCCGCGCAACAGGTCGTGGACCGTTGCGCGCAGCGTAGCCAGGCCCGAGGCGTCAACCCCGACGTGTGGGTACACGGGACTCCCAGAGGCAGAGCTTCCATCACGTGCAGTGCGGAACCTTTCACCCGTCGTAGCGACTGAGAGGTACCGGTTTGCGTCTGAGGAGAATAACGCTTAGTACAGGCAGCGCTACACCCAGTTGCTCAAATCATCGATTACGTCGCTTCCGTAACCGATTGACGCACGCTCAAGTGCCGCATAGTGACCGCTTGTTGATCGAACGAGTTCGCCTTCCGTCTGAGTGCGGGGCGTGTTGTGGCCGGGTGCGCGAGTGGGGGAGTGGCGGCGGTTCGGGCGGGGTAGGCCCCGGGGAATGCGGCGCGGCGGCAGAGGCCCGCAGGTGGCCCGGGCCGAGGGTGGTCGCAGGGGGCGCGGAAGTCACGCACCGTGGCGGAGTCCGGGGTGCCTTTCGGCCGGACGGGGCCGTGGATGGACATGGCGACGCCGCCCGGGCCGGCCCTGACGGCGGCAGGGGGCCATGGGCGCGCTCGTTCGGTCGTGGCGGCGCGTCAGCGGCGGCGGCGGTGCAGCGCGATGGCCGCTGCCGTGCCGCCGGCCACCGCGCCCACGCCCGCCGCCGCCGGCAGGCCCACCTTCGCCGCCTTGCGGGCCGTGCGGTAGTCGCGCAGGCGCCAGTCGTAGGCCCGGGCGTGTTTGCGGAGCTTGTTGTCCGGGTTGATCGCGTACGGGTGGCCCACCAGCGACAGCATCGGGATGTCGTTGTGGGAGTCGCTGTAGGCGGCGCAGCGGGACAGGTCCAGACCCTCGGCCACCGCCAGCGCGCGCACCGCCTCCGCCTTCGCGGGGCCGTGCAGCGGCTCGCCCACCAGCTTGCCGGTGTACACGCCGTCCACCGACTCCGCCACCGTGCCCAGGGCCCCGGTGAGGCCCAGACGGCGTGCGATCACCGTGGCGATCTCCACCGGCGCGGCCGTGACCAGCCACACCTTCTGGCCCGCGTCCAGGTGCGCCTGCGCCAGCGCCCGCGTACCCGGCCAGATCCGCTCGGCCATGTACTCGTCGTAGATCTCCTCGCCGATCGACATCAGCTCGGAGACGCGGTGGCCCTTCACGATCGACAGCGCGGAATCCCGCGCGTCCTGCATGTGCTCGGGGTCCTCCACCCCGGCCAGCCGGAACCATGCCTGCTGCCAGGCGAACTTCGCCAGGTCGCGCGTCTCGAAGAACTTCCGCTTGTACAGGCCGCGGCCGAAGTGGAACAGTGCGGCGCCCTGCATCACGGTGTTGTCCAGGTCGAAGAACGCCGCTGCCTTGTCGTCGCCGCGGACCGGGAAGTCCGGTTCCCGTTCGGAGACGTCCTGAGGAGTGACCTCCTGTGAGACGGCGTCCTGCGAGGACTTGCGCGCTGCCTCCGCCGAGGCCTCGCCTGCCAACACGCTTCGCGCCGTGGCGGAGCGCCTACGGGGAGTGAGCCATCCTAGAGCGGCCATGTCGTGAGCATAGCCAGTCCGTTCGGTAGTCCCGGAGTCGAGAGGTTTGGAGGCCGTGAACTCTCCGTGGCGGAGTCGTTAAAGAAGTCATGCCGTCGGCGTGGCGCCGTGGCCCCGGCCGGGGTCATCGGGTTGCGCCGTCCGGCTTCCGCCCCCGCCCGTCGGGGCGAGAATGGCCGACATGAGTCCCATCTTTCGGCGCAAGGCACCCCAGGACCGGCTCGTCACCCTCATCCGCAAGCCCGGCTGTCATCTGTGCGATGACGCACAGATCGTCGTCGAGAAGGTCTGCGGTGAGCTCGGCGTGCCCTGGGAGCAGAAGGACATCTCCCAGGACGAGGAGCTGAACCGCCGGTACTGGGAGCAGATCCCGGTGGTGCTGGTCGACGGCGCGCAGCACACCTTCTGGCGCGTCAGCGAGGAGCGGCTGCGCAAGGCCCTGGCCTAGGGTCCTGGGCCCCGGCGCCCCGCGTGGCCCGGCCGGGCACTGACCGAGTAGTCCAAGTGTCCGGAAAGTCGCTTAGGATCGACGGCGATTGGTCTCGGGGGCGGGGATCGTTGAGGAGAGTGTGCGGCTTTGCCCCCAGAACAAGAGGAACGAGTGCGCCCGCGCGCCGGTTCCATTTCCGTGCGCCGGGGGCGCGTGACTCCGGTCACGTTGGTCGGGCAAATCGGACACCATCTTTGTGCACGCGTTCACAAAGACATAGCCTGCATTCGACGGGGCGGTCTGGGGACGTATGACCGCTCGCAGCCCCGCTCTACCCGCAGGAGCACCGTGGCAACTGGCCGAACTCACCGACCGGCGACCCGCAGCCGAGGGATTCCCGAGGCCACCGTCGCCAGGCTTCCGCTGTACCTCCGTGCGCTGACCGCACTGTCGGAGCGCTCGGTACCCACGGTCTCCTCCGAGGAGCTGGCCGCCGCCGCGGGGGTCAATTCCGCGAAGCTGCGCAAGGACTTCTCCTACCTCGGCTCCTACGGGACTAGGGGCGTGGGCTACGACGTCGAGTATCTCGTGTACCAGATCTCCCGCGAGCTGGGCCTGACCCAGGACTGGCCGGTTGTGATCGTCGGTATCGGTAACCTCGGCGCGGCGCTGGCCAATTACGGCGGGTTCGCGTCCCGTGGCTTCCGGGTCGCCGCGCTCATCGACGCCGATCCGGCGATGGCCGGGAAGCCCGTCGCCGGCATCCCGGTCCAGCACACGGATGACCTGGAAAAGATCATCACGGACAACGGGGTGTCCATCGGCGTCATCGCCACCCCCGCCGGCGCCGCCCAGCAGGTCTGCGACCGGCTCGTGGCCGCGGGCGTGACCTCCATCCTGAACTTCGCGCCGACCGTGCTGTCCGTCCCGGACGGCGTCGACGTACGCAAGGTCGACCTGTCCATCGAGCTGCAGATCCTCGCCTTCCACGAGCAGCGCAAGGCCGGCGAGGAAGCCGTGGAAGCCATGGCCGACGGCCTGCCGGCCGCCGCCGAGGCCAAGGAGTCCGCCGACAAGGGACCCGACGGGGACGTTCCCGCCGTGATGCCGGCATGAGTCTCCTCGTCGTCGGGCTGAGCCACCGCAGCGCTCCGGTCAGCGTCCTCGAGCGGGCCGCGCTGACCGCGGACGCCCAGGTCAAGCTGGCGCAGGACACGGTCGCCGCCGAGCCGGCCACCGAGGCCGCGGTGCTCGCCACCTGCAACCGCATCGAGCTGTACGCCGACGTGGACAAGTTCCACGCGGGCGTCGCCGAGCTGTCCACGCTGCTCGCCCAGCACAGCGGGGTCGGCCTCGACGAGCTCACCCCGTACCTGTACGTGCACTACGAGGACCGGGCCGTCCACCACCTGTTCTCGGTGGCCTGCGGTCTGGACTCGATGGTCGTCGGCGAGGGCCAGATCCTCGGCCAGATCAAGGACTCCCTGGCCGTCTCGCAGGAGCTGCACACCGCCGGACGGCTGGTGAACGACCTGTTCCAGCAGGCGCTGCGGGTCGGCAAGCGCGCCCACTCCGAGACCGGTATCGACCGTGCCGGGCAGTCGCTGGTGACCTTCGGCCTGGAGCAGTTGTCGTCCGGTGCGCCGGTCGAGACCTGGGCCAGGGGCAAGCGCGCCCTGGTGATCGGCGCCGGCTCCATGTCCTCGCTGGCCGCCGCGACGCTCGCGCGCGCCGGGGTCGCCGAGGTCGTGATCGCCAACCGCACGCTGGAGCGCGCCGAGCGGCTCGCCCGGATCCTGACGGAGGGCGACGACACGGACGTACGGGCGCGCGCGGTGCCGATGGAGACGGTGCCGGACGAGCTGACACGTGCCGACGTCGCCGTCTCCTGCACGGGCGCGACCGGCCTGGTCCTCACCGCCGAGGCGGTCGCCCGGGCGGTCGAGGGTCGCGTGGACGGTCCGGTCACGCCGGTGGTCCCGGGCGCCGGGTCCGCCCGCACGGCCGATTCGCGCACCGGCTCGCCCGCGAGCGGCCCGGCCGCCGTACCCGATGACCTTCCGCCCACCAGCCTCGGCGCCGAGGACGGCTGCCCGCTCGACCTGTCGGCCGTGCAGGGCACGGCCGGCTTCTCGGTGCTGGGTGAGGCGGCCGTGGCCGGACTGGCGGCCGCCGAGCTGGAGCAGCACGCGGCGTGGGTGGACAAGGGCGCCGAGGAGCGCAGTGGCCGCCCGGCAGGCGCCGCCGGTGGTGTCGTCGTCGACCCGGCGGCCGAGGCCGGGGTGATCACCGCGCTGGTGGCGACCGTCGCCGCCGTCGGCCGGGTCCCCGAGCGCCGCCGCCCCGAACCCGTCGCGGAGCCCGCCCGTCCCGCGCCCGTGCTGTCGCTGCTCGACCTGGCGATGCCCCGGGACGTCGACGCGGCCGTGCACCGGCTGCTCGGAGTGCGGCTCGTGGACATAGAGTCGCTCGCCGAGGCGTCCGCCGACGCCCCCATGGCCACCGACGTCGATCAGGTGCGGCGGATCGTCTCCGACGAGGTCGCCGCGTTCGGCGCCGCCCTGCGCGCGGCGCACATCACGCCGACCGTCGTGGCGCTGCGCTCCATGGCCGCCGATGTGGTGGCGATGGAGATCGCGCGGCTGGAGGGGCGGCTGCCCGGTCTCGACGACAAGCACCGCGCAGAGATCAACCAGACCGTCCGGCGTGTCGTCGACAAGCTGCTGCACGCGCCGACCGTACGGATCAAGCAGCTGGCGGCCGAGCCCGGCGGGGCCGGGTACGCGGACGCGCTGCGCACCCTGTTCGACCTCGACCCCGAGACGGTCGCCTCCGTCTCCCGGGCCGACGCCACCCAGGGCACCGAGAACACCGAGAACGCCAAGAACCGAGGGCGAGCATGAGTGAGCCACGTCAACTAGGGACGCTGAGGCTCGGGACCAGGCGCAGCAAGCTGGCCATGGCCCAGTCCGGGCAGGTCGCGGACGCCGTGAGCCAGGTCACCGGACGTCCCGTGGAGCTCGTGGAGATCACGACGTACGGCGACACCTCCCGTGAGCACCTGGCTCAGATCGGCGGCACCGGTGTGTTCGTGACGGCGCTGCGCGACGCGCTCCTGAGGGGCGAGATCGACTTCGCGGTCCACTCCCTGAAGGACCTGCCGACCACGCAGCCGCAGGACCTGGCGCTGGCCGCCGTACCCGTGCGCGAGGACCCGCGCGACGTCCTCGTGGCGCGCGACGCGCTGAAGTTCCCCGACCTGCCGCGCGGGGCCCGCGTCGGCACCGGTTCGCCGCGCCGCATGGCGCAGCTGAACGCGTACGCGCGCGGCCACGGCCTGGACATCGAGACGGTCCCGATCCGCGGCAACGTCGACACCCGCATCGGATACGTCCGCAGCGGTGAGCTGGACGCGGTGGTCCTCGCCGCGGCGGGCCTCAACCGCATCGGCCGGATCGACGAGGTGACCGACTTCCTGTCGGTCGACACGGTTTTGCCCGCCCCCGGCCAGGGGGCACTCGCGATCGAGTGTGCCGCGGACAACGCGGACCTCATCGCCGTGCTCGGCGAGCTCGACGACCCGTTCACGCGGGTCGCCGTGACCGCCGAGCGATCCCTGCTCGCCGCCCTGGAGGCCGGTTGCAGCGCCCCCGTGGGCGCGCTGGCCGACCTGTTGGCCGACGGGCAGATTGTCAAGGAGATGCGCCTGCGCGGCGTCGTCGGTACCCCCGACGGCCGGACGCTGGTGCAGCTGTCCACCACCGGTCCCGTGCCCGAGACGCACGACCAGGCAATGGCGCTCGGTCGCGAACTCGCCGCCGAGATGCTCGCCAAGGGCGCGGCCGGTCTGATGGGGGAGCGAGCACATTGAGCCCCACCACCCTTCCCGCCGGCCTTGATCACGGGCACGTCACCTTCCTCGGTGCCGGACCCGGGGATCCGGGACTTCTCACCCTGCGCGCCGTGGAGGCGCTGGCGAACGCGGACGTCCTCGTCGGCGAGCACGACGTGCTCGACGTGGTGCGCACGCATGCCAGAGCGGGCGTCGCCGTGCTCAACACGGACGCGGACGCCGCCACGGGTACGCACCAGGGCACGGGCACGCCTCAGCCGACGGTCGTTGACGGCGCGTCAACAGCCGCTGGTGTCCCTGTGTTGAGGGATGCCGCACATCTTGTCATGGAGGCCGCGCGGGGCGGCAAGCGGGTCGTCCGTGCGGTGACCGGGGACCCCGGCCTGGACGCGTACGCGGCCGAGGAGATGCTGGCGTGCGCCGCCGAGGGCGTTCCGTTCGAGGTCGTACCGGGCGTCGCGACCGCCGTGGGCGTGCCCGCGTACGCGGGTGTGCCGCTGCGGGACGCGCAGGGCGCGGACGTACGGTTCGTGGACGCGCGGACCGCCTCGGACCGATGCTGGACCGAGGTCGGCGCGTCCGACGGCACGGTCGTGGTCTCCACGTCGCTGGACTCGGTGGCGGCCGCCGCCGGGGAGCTGGTGGCCGCGGGCCGCAAGCCGGACACCCCGATGACGGTGACCATCGCCGGTACGACGACCCGGCAGCGCACCTGGACCGCGACGCTGGGCTCGATCGCGCAGACGCTGAAGCAGGCCAAGGTCCTGCCGTCGCCCGAGGGCGGCCGCCCGGTCATAGCCGTGGTCGGTGAGCGTTCCGCCGCCGCCCAGCGTGATCAGCTGTCGTGGTTCGAGAACAAGCCGCTGTTCGGCTGGAGGGTCCTCGTCCCGCGTACGAAGGAGCAGGCGGCGTCGCTCTCCGACCAGCTGCGGTCGTACGGGGCCGTGCCGCACGAGGTCCCGACGATCGCCGTAGAGCCGCCGCGCACGCCCCAGCAGATGGAGCGGGCGGTCAAGGGCCTGGTGACGGGCCGGTACGAGTGGATCGCGTTCACCTCGGTCAACGCGGTCAGGGCGGTGCGGGAGAAGTTCGAGGAGTACGGCCTGGACGCGCGCGCCTTCGCGGGCATCAAGGTGGCCGCGGTGGGTGAGCAGACGGCGAAGGCGCTGGTGGCCTTCGGTGTGAAGCCGGACCTGGTCCCCTCGGGCGAGCAGTCGGCGGCGGGCCTGCTGGAGGACTGGCCGCCGTACGACCCGGTGTTCGACCCGATCGACCGTGTCTTCCTGCCGCGCGCGGACATCGCCACGGAGACCCTGGTGGCGGGTCTGATCGAGCTGGGCTGGGAGGTCGACGACGTCACGGCCTACCGGACGGTCCGCGCCTCGCCGCCTCCGGCCGAGACCCGCGAAGCGATCAAGGGCGGCGGCTTCGACGCGGTCCTCTTCACGTCCTCCTCGACGGTCCGCAACCTGGTGGGCATCGCGGGCAAGCCGCACAACGTGACGGTGATCGCCTGCATCGGCCCTGCCACGGCGAAGACGGCGGAGGAACACGGCCTGCGGGTGGACGTCATGGCCCCGGAGCCGTCGGTGCACAAGCTGGCGGAGGCGCTGGCGGACTTCGGCCTGAAGCGGCGCACCGCCGCGCTGGAGGCCGGCGACCCGGTGACGCGCCCGAGCGAGCGGCGGCCGGGGGCACGGAGACGTCGGACGACCTGACGTTCCCGTCGACGCGAGCCGCAGGGGTGTCCCGGCCTTCTTATGGACATCCCTGCGGCGTTTGTCCGGCCGGGCGCGCGAGCTGCACCCCTCCGTGCTCCGACACGGTGTTGGCAAAGGCCCCTCCCGGCCGGGCGTAGCGTAGAAGGCATGACGAAGTACGGATCCTTTCCCGGTACCCGTCCCCGGCGCCTGCGCACCACGCCCGCCATGCGCCGCATGGTGGCCGAGACCCGGCTGCACCCCGCCGACTTCATCCTCCCCGCCTTCGTACGGGAGGGCGTGAGCGAGCCCACGGCGATCGCGGCCATGCCCGGTGTCGTGCAGCACACCCGCGACAGCCTGAAGAAGGCGGCGCTGGAGGCCGTGGAGGCCGGAGTCTCCGGCATCATGCTCTTCGGTGTGCCGGAGGAGTCGAAGAAGGACGCCGTCGGGACGCCGGGCACCGACCCGGACGGGATCCTGCAGGTCGCCCTCCGCGATGTGCGGGCCGAGGTCGGCGACGATCTGCTCGTCATGTCCGACCTGTGCCTGGACGAGTTCACCGACCACGGTCACTGCGGTGTGCTGGACGCGAAGGGCCGCGTCGACAACGACGCCACCCTGGAGCGGTACGCCGAGATGGCCCAGGTCCAGGCCGACGCGGGTGCCCATGTCGTCGGCCCCAGCGGCATGATGGACGGCCAGATCGGCGTCGTCCGTGACGCGCTGGACCAGATCGGCCGCGAGGACGTCGCCGTGCTCGCCTACACCGTCAAGTACTCCTCGGCCTTCTACGGGCCGTTCCGGGAGGCGGTCGGCTCCTCGCTGTCGGGCGACCGCAAGACCTACCAGCAGGATCCCGCCAACTGGCGTGAGTCCCTGCGGGAACTCGCCCTCGACCTGGAGGAGGGCGCCGACATGGTGATGGTCAAGCCGGCCGGCCCCTATCTCGACGTCCTGGCGCGCGTCGCCGACGCCGTGGACGTGCCGGTCGCCGCGTACCAGATCTCCGGTGAGTACGCGATGATCGAGGCCGCCGCCGAGAAGGGCTGGATCGACCGCGACCGCGCGATCGTCGAGGCCCTGACCGGCATCAAGCGGGCCGGCGCCCGCAACATCCTGACGTACTGGGCCACCGAGGTCGCCCAGAAGCTGCGCTAGGCCTACTCGGCCGGGAGGTTGGTGACACCCCTGCCGGTCGTTGATCGTGGAGGGACCTCCGGGCGTAGTGGAGAGGGCCGTCTTCACTCGGAACCCCGGGCATCCCGGATGGGGGCCCCGGGAGGGATGACGACGAGGACGGCCCCTCGTCCCGTACGCCCTCTCCGCTCCGGCAGGCCGTGAACGCGAGCGCGGCGAGCGCGACCGTGGCGGCGGCGAGCAGGCGGGTACGGGTGGCACGAGCGGACATGGAGCGGGCCCTTCGACGTGGAGCAACTGGGGGGTGGCGCGGCCGCTCGACCGGTCGCCGGGAGCGGAAGCCTCGCTGGTGACAGATTGGGCGCTGCGGCGGCCCCGCGCCACATCCGCCGCGGTATTCGGGACGCCGGGACCGGAGGATGGCCGTTGAGCTGGGCGAACACCGTCGCTTGCGCACATGGTCCGGGACGCGGACGAGGCCCCGGCCGAGCTGAGACATCACGGTGCCGGCGCCCTGGGCCCGGGACCGGCTCCTGTCACCCCTCCGTACCGAACCACAGCTCGGCGAGTGCTTCGAGGCGCGGTTCGGCCGGGGTCGGCAGTTCCCGCAGGTACAGGGGCAGGTCGCTGTACCTGTGCAGCAGTGCGTACGCGAGCAGCTGGTACGGGTCGTGCGGCGCGCGCCCGTAGGCCTCGTAGAAGCGGCGGAGTTGGCGCGGGTCGGCGCGGGTGATGAACAGGCCGACGCTGGCGAAGTCGTAGGCCGGGTCGCCGATCATGGCGGGCTCGAAGTCGAACAGGCCGGTCAGCCGGCGGCCGTCGCGCATGTCGATGGTCAGGTGCTCGCGCATGAACTCGGTGTGCAGCAGGGCGAGTCCGGTGGAGGTGGGCAGCGGCACGGAGTCCAGGAAGGCCGGAATCTGGCTCAGCCAGGGCTCGGGGGTGCCGTTGCGGCGGTGGTGGTCCAGCATGTGTGCGCGTCGGCGGCGCAGGAACGAGGGCCAGTCCGAGGGACCCACGACATCCGTCAGCGGCGCGTAGTCCCTCGCGTGCAGCGCGGCCAGTGTCCCGGCGGCCTCCGTCACGATCCGGTCCTTCTCCGCCGCGGTGAGCCGCGGCCAGGCGTCGTGGACGCTCAGCCCGCGCAGCCGGGACATCAGCACGAACCGCCAGCCGTTGTGGTACTCGTCCGTTGCGAGCAACCGCGGTGTGGGAAGCGGCAGCTGGCCCCACAGGTGGGCCAACACGCGTGCCTCGGTGACCGCTTCGGCCGTCTCGAACCGCGGATACAGCTTCAGCACCATGTCGCCCCCCAGCGCGTACACGGGCCGGGAACCGTCGTCGAAACGCCGTAAGGCGAGGCCGACGAGCCCCATTTGGTCGCACAGGTCCAGTGCGGCCGGCCGCAGCAGTGCCTCGTCCGAGACCATCGCTTCCAACTGGTCGTACGTGTCCACCGAGGGCAGCATGCGCCGCATGCTAGGGCCCCTGACGGTCGTCCGTACGGCGAAACCCGTCAGTCCCACCAGAAGGACCACACCCGTTGGCCGAGGACCTCGTGCCCGGCGTACGCGGAGAGCGTCTCGTGGTGCCCCTGCGTGATGTTGTCCGGACAGAACGCGAAGTGCTCGGCGGCCACCGCCTCCGCCTCGGCCGGGGTGGTGGGCGGCGCCGCGACCGAGAGGACCAGCTGGTCGAAGGTGAGCGCGACGACCCGTATGCCGAAGCGGTCCTCCCAGGAGCGGAGCACGGAGCACAGGACGGCAGTGTCGCTCTCGTGGTTCAGGGGACCGGTCCAGCCCATGGCCGCGGGGATGTCGGCGGAGCGGCGGGCGGGGACCAGGGCGAGGCGCGGCTCCTTGAACCAGGAGCCCTCGTCCAGGAGGGAGTCGGCGACCTCGGCGGCCCGCGCGTCCGGGTCGGCCGCCAGCCGGGGCCCGGCGGCGAGGCCGGGCCAGTCCGTGCCGGGCGCGTCCTCCGCGTACTCCTCCCAGAGCTCGGCCAGCACCTCCTCGGCGTGGTGGTCCCCGGGGTACGACATCTCCCCGGGCATCAGCTCCCACTCCTCCGGCCCGCCTTGGCTGCCGCCGACATCGACGAGCACCGGAAGCAGTCCCACCCGCGCGGCGGGCGAGCCCAGCCGCGCCCAGTTCCCCGAGGACGCCGGGCGCCCGGCGTGCCACAGCAGCGGCTCGTGCCACGGCCCGTCGTCCGTCGCGTCGATCAGTCTCCCGGGCGGGAGTTCAAGCCCGAGCGCGCGCCCGCTCGGGTCGGCCGCCAGCCTGGGCAGCGGGTTGGGAAGTGTCGCCATGCCAGTGACTGTAGGGCCAGCCACTGACATCGCACCTCAGCGGGCGGCGTACGCGGTGAACGCGGCCCAGGTGGCGGGGGTGACCTGGAGGATGGGGCCGGTGGGGTTCTTGGAGTCGCGGATGTGGACCGCCGTCTCGTGGGTGGACTCGCGGTCCGTGCAGGCGACTTCGAGGCACTGGCCGCCTTGATCGCTGCTGTAGCTCGATTTGAACCACTCAAGTGCGGTGCTCATTGCTCTCCTACCAGACGGCCCAGCAGGCTTCTGGAGTCCTCGATGGTGAGGGCCTGCGTCCGCAGCATCGCATATTTGCGCGCCAGGATGGACACCTCGTCCGGGGCCGAAACCCACTGGCTGCCGCGTTGCGATTCGGTGTAGGCGAGATGCTGGTGGTCGGCCGTTTCCAGGAGGGTGAACGGGCCGGCCGTTCCGACGTGCGACGTACGGTTCAGCGGCAGGATCTGCAGGGACAGGCCGGGGAATTCGGCGTACTCGTACAGGTGCTTCAACTGGGCGAGGTGCGTCTCGCGGCCTCCGATGGGCATGACCAGCGCTGGCTCCCAGACAACGAAGCTCAGCGTCGGAGGGACCTTGCGGTGCAGGATCTCCTGGCGCCCGATCCGGGCGGCGATCCTGGCCTCCAACGCGTCATCGTCGTACGGCGGAAGGTGGCTTCTCAGCAGCGCGCGCGCATACGCCTCGGTCTGGAGCAGGCCAGGGACGACCAAGGCGTCGTACCAGGACAGGGCGATCGCCTCGCGCTCATGCAGCATGTACTGCTCGGCGAACAACGGGAACTGATCGATCTCCGGCAGATTGGCCACCCCCGCCGACAACATTCCCTTCGTCCCCAGGAGTTCATCCAGTAACTCCGCCAGATCCGGCTTCAGCGGACGTCGGCCCTGCTCGATCGACGCGATCGTCTCCTCGTCGAGCATCAGCCGCTCGCCGAGGGCCCGTTGCGTGAGTCCCGCGGCGCGGCGCGCCGTGCTGAGCTGGACGCCCAGCATCCGCATGGCCGAGAAGTTCTTCTTCCGTGGAGGCTTCCTGGAGTTCATGCTGGTCCAACTCCCCACGCTGCCCGTACGCGACCCCGAACGAACCCGTACAAACAATCTGTACGGGTTCACCGAGTGATCCACGGTAGTCACTCTCCGCGACACTCGCGCCGTGAACGAGACGATCCAACTCCCGCCCCTGCGCGAGAGGTTCTTCCACCGTGACCGCCGATCCGTTCCGGCCGCCCGGCGGTTCGCCCACGAGACCCTGACCGGCTGGGGGCTCGCCGAAGGCGACCGCAGCGACGACGTGTTGCTGTGCGTCAGCGAGCTGGCGACCAACGCGTTGCTCCACGGGGTACCGCCCGGCCGTCACTTCCGGGTGTTCCTGCGGTACGACGGTGCCGTGCTGCGCGTGGAGGTGCACGACAGCGGTCCCGGCGTCCCGCGCATCGCCGACCAGGGCGACGAGGGCGGGCGCGGGCTGCTGCTGGTCGCCGCGCTCGCCGACAAGTGGGGTGTCGGCGAGCGGGCACTCGGCAAGGTGGTGTGGTGCGAGTTCGCTTCCGCACCACCCGGGGACGTCACCAGGTGAGGGCGTCGGCCACGCTGGACTGCCAGTACGTCGCGGTCAGCTTGCTGTCGTAGTACACGCCCTTGGCGGGCAGGTTGACGGTGGCCGAAGGGCCTGCGTCGCTGCGCGGGGTGCGCCCCTGGAAGATGACGGTCAGCTTGTGGCCCGTGGTTCCAATCTCTCCGCTGCCGTCGGTGGCGGAGAGGCGTACGCCCGCGTATCCGGACTGGCCGGGGGCGAGCGTGGTCACGGCCTGCGGCCGGCTCTCCTCGAACGCTCCCGGCGCCCACTGCATCTCGTCGAACTGCAGGATGGGGTAGTACGTCAGGTCGCACGGCCGGGAGCCGGTGTTCTTGACGGTGATCAGCATGTGGTTGAGGGGGCGGGACACCTCTTTGGCGGTGACGCGGGTGTTGGCGCCGTTGCAGATGACGGGCGTCGCGGTCGTCGTGCCGTGGCCCGTACCGGAGCCGGAGGAGCGGCCCGTGGAGCCCTTGCCGGTCCCCGTGCCCTTGTGGGACGCGTCCGAGCCCTTCGCGGCCGAAGAACCGGAGCTCGAGCCGGTGTTCGAGGTCGTGGTGCCCGGTGCGTCGGGGCTCTGGGCGGGGGACGACGCGGTGGGCGCCGACGACGACCTCCCCTCGTCATGCGTGCCCGTGCCGTTCTGGCACGCCGTGAGGGCAAGTGCCGCGAGCGCGACGGTGGTGGTGGCGAGCAGCCCGGTGCGGGTGCGGCGGGAGCCGGCGGTGGGGAAGGCGCGCATGACTGGATACCTCGTTCACAGTTCGGGATGACGCGTGCCGCCCGGCCGGTCGGCGGGAGCGGCGTGCTTGGATGGGATGGAGCCTGGGGGGTCATGTGTCCCAGCCGCCACGACCGGCGGACGATGAGGGACGCTGGAACGCCCGTAACGGCTCTGAGCTGGGAGAACGAGGTGTCCCTGGAACGCCGGCCGGGACATACGGGGAGCGGAGGAGTGGTGTCGGGGGTGGATGCGGCAGACGCGTTCGGGCAGCTGCTGAGGGAGTTGAAGGAGCGGTCCGGGCTGAGCTACGGGCTGCTGGCCAAGCGGCTCCACATGAGTACGTCGACGCTGCACCGGTACTGCAACGGGGACGTCGTTCCGACGGACTACGCGCCTGTGGAGCGGCTGGCCCGGCTCTGCAAGGCGTCGCCCGAGGAACTGGTCGAGCTGCACCGCCGATGGGTGCTGGCCGACGCGGTGCGGGAGAGGAAGAGCAGAGCTGCCGCCGTCCAGGAGGCGCGTGCCGTCGAGCCGGACGCGGGTGCCGAGCCGGGGCCGGAGCGGAGCACCGTGGGCCAGGCAGGCGGTGCCGAAGAACCGGCGCACGAGCCCGGCGGTACCGGAGAATCGGCGCACGAGCCGGGGCCCGAGCCCGGTCGGGATGCCGGATCCGCAGGTTCCGCCGGTCGGGCCGTCGGCCGTTCGGGGCCGGACTCTGCCCCAGGTCTTCACTCCCGTCGGCACTCCCGCCGGCGCATCCGCTCCGCGGTGCTCGTCCCGGTCGGTGCCCTCGCGGTCCTGGGTGCCACCGCGCTCGCGTGGAGCCCCTCCTTCGGCCTCGGAAGGGACGACGCCAAGAACCCCACGGGAATGTCGTCGGCCGTGGACCGGCGCCGGGCCGTGGACGGGGGAGGCGCAGGGGGCCCGGCGGCTCCCTCGCCGTCGCGGTCCGGCAAGGGCACGGGCAAGGAGGTCGACGGGAAGCGGAGCCCCGGCTCCGGCGCCGGGTCCGTGGCCCCGAGCACCGGTCCCGCCACCGCCCCGGCCGCCCAGGGCGACACCGCCTCGGCCGTACCCCTGACGGTCAACACCCGCCCGTACGCCTGGGAAGACGAGTGCAGCCAGCACTACCTGATCGACCGGTCGCCGCAGCGGGTGCCACCGCCGCCCGCCGAACAGGACGCGCCGGGCTGGGTGTCGGCGCTCGGCGCGGTGTCGTCCGGGGAGCAGTTCGTCGTGCTGACGGTGCAGGGCACCGGCGCGCCGACCGTGGTCCTGGAGGACCTGAGGGTCCGGGTGATCTCGTCGGACGCGCCCCTGGCCTGGAGCGACTACGCCATGGGCGTCGGCTGCGGCGGTGGCGTGGAGACGCACGCGTTCGGCGTCGACCTGGACGCGGGCCGTGCCTCGGCGGTGCCCTCCCAGGGGCAGCGCGACTTCCCGTTCAAGGTGAGCGAGTCCGACCCGGAGGTCTTCCGCGTCCGGGCCCGCACCGCGGCGCACGATGTGCGCTGGTACCTGGAACTGGAGTGGTCCAGCGGCTCACGGCACGGCACCGTCCGGATCGACGACCACGGCAAGCCGTTCCGGACGAGCGGAAACACGGGACGGCCCGGTTTTGACTTCCCGCTCGGCGGCGCGGAGTGGATCGCCCGGCAGGCCGGATGACACAAGAGAGCCCCGCTCCCCGGGTCGATCCCGGTGGGCGGGGCTCTTCGTGCTCGCGCAACCGGCGCGGCGTCAGAGACGCTCGGGCGTCCTGATACCCAGCAGGGCCATGCCCTCGTGGAGGGTGCGGGCGGTGACGTCGCACAGGAAGAGGCGGTTCTCGACCTGCTCCGGTGTCTCGGCCTTCAGGACCGGGCACTTGTCGTAGAAGGACGTGTACAGCGACGCCAGCTGGTAGAGGTAGGCGGCCAGCTTGTGCGGGGCGTACTCCCCCGCCGCCTCCGCCACCGTCTCCGCGAACTGGTCCACGTGCAGGCCCAGGGCGCGCTCCGCGTCGGTCAGTTCCAGCTCCGGGTGCGCGGCGGGGCGTACGTCGCCGGCCTTCCGCAGGATCGACTGGATACGGGCGTAGGCGTACTGGAGGTAGACGGACGTGTCGCCGTTCAGCGACACCATCTGGTCGAGGTCGAACTTGTAGTCGCGGTTCGCCGACGTCGACAGGTCCGCGTACTTGACCGCCCCGATGCCCACCTGGGCGCCGCGCTCGGCGATCTCCGCCTCGGACAGGTCCTGCGCCTTCTCCCGTACGACGGCGGAGGCGCGGTCGATCGCCTCGTCCAGCAGGTCCACCAGCCGTACGGTCTCGCCCTCACGGGTCTTGAACGGCTTGCCGTCCCTGCCGAGGACCGTGCCGAAGGCGAGCTGGAACGCCTTCACGTCGCCGTTCAGCCAGCCGGCCCGGCGGGCGGTCTCGAAGACCATCTTGAAGTGGAGCGACTGGCGGGCGTCCACCACGTAGACGATCGAGTTCGCCTTCAGGTTGAAGACGCGGTCGCGGATCGCGGACAGGTCCGTGGCCGCGTAGCCGTATCCGCCGTCCGACTTCTGCACGATCAGCGGGACCGGATTGCCGTCCGGGCCCGTGATGTCGTCGAAGAACACGCACAGGGCGCCCTCGGAGCGAACCGCCACGCCCGACTCCTCCAGGAGACGGCACGTCTCCCCAAGCATGTCGTTGTAGCCGGACTCGCCGACGATGTCGGGGTCGCGGACCTCCATGTCCAGCTTCTCGAAGACGGAGAAGAAGTAGATCTTCGACTCGTCGACGAACTTCTGCCACATGGCGAGCGTGTGCGGGTCGCCGGCCTGGAGGTCGACCACCCGGCGGCGGGCACGCGTCTTGAACTCCTCGTCGGAGTCGAACAGCCCCCGGGCCGCCTTGTAGAGGCGGCCGAGGTTCGACATCGCCTCTTCGCCGGTGACCTCGGCGGCCCTGTGGTCCAGCTCGTGCGGGTGCTCGTCCAGGTACTGGATGAGCATGCCGAACTGGGTGCCCCAGTCGCCGATGTGGTGGCGGCGGATCACCGTCTCGCCGGTGAACTCCAGGAGCTTGACCACGGAGTCGCCGATCACCGCGGAGCGGAGGTGGCCGACGTGCATCTCCTTCGCCACGTTCGGCTGGGCGTAGTCGACGACCGTCGTGCCCGGGTTCCCGGCGTACGGCACGCCGAGGCGGGCCTCCGGGTCGGCGGCGCGGGCGGCGAGGTTCTCGGTGATCGCCCTGTCGGTGACCGTGATGTTGAGGAAGCCGGGGCCGGAGACCGCGACCTCCTTGATCAGGTCACCGGTGACGACGTTGTCCACGACCTGGGTCGCCAGTTCGCGCGGGTTCGCCTTGGCCTTCTTCGCGAGTGCGAGGATCCCGTTGGCCTGGAAGTCGGCCCGGTCGCTTCGTCGCAGCAGCGGGTCCGCTTCGGCGGTCTCCGGCAGGGCGGCCGAGAGGGCGTTCGCGAGGCGCTGGTGGACGGAAGCGGTGAGGGACGTGACCGAGGCCATAGGAGTGGGTGCCGTTCTCCTCGTGCGAATGGATAGACCCAGCCAGTATCCCATGGGGGGTAAAGCGAATTTTCCGGTCGCGGACTGAACGCGCATCCGTGTCCGCTCGTCCCCTGGTGAGGGGGGGCGGTAAGGCGTTGAGAAGGCGTTTTCGTGGATGTGGCCCCGCCTGGGACAATAGAGCGGTCAGCCGTGCGACCGTACCGGCTGCTCATGGAGAACTTTCAGGGAAGAGGACGTGCCGATCGTGGCTCAGAGCACCGAGACCACCGACTGGGTCTCCCGTTTCGCGGATGAGGTCATCGAGGAGTCGGAGCGTCGGGCCCCTGGCAAACCGGTCGTCGTCGCGTCGGGGCTGTCGCCGTCCGGGCCGATCCACCTGGGCAACCTCCGCGAGGTCATGACCCCGCACCTCGTCGCCGACGAGATCCGCCGCCGTGGGTACGAGGTGCGGCACCTGATCTCCTGGGACGACTACGACCGGTACCGGAAGGTGCCGGCCGGTGTCGCGGGTGTCGACGAGTCGTGGGCCGAGCACATCGGCAAGCCGCTCACCTCCGTCCCGGCCCCGGCGGGTTCCCCGTACCCGAACTGGGCCGAGCACTTCAAGGCCGCGATGAGCGCCTCGCTGGCCGAGCTGGGCGTGGAGTTCGACGGCATCAGCCAGACCGAGCAGTACACCTCCGGCGTGTACCGGGACCAGATCCTGCACGCGATCAAGCACCGCGGCGACATCGACGCGATCCTCGCCCAGTACCGGACCAAGCCGAAGGCCGCCAAGAAGCAGCAGAAGCCCGTCGACGAGGCCGAGCTGGAGGCCGAGGAGGGCTCGGGCGCCGCCGCCGAGGACGACGGCAGCTCCGGCTCCGCCGGGTACTTCCCGTACAAGCCGTACTGCGGCAACTGCGAGAAGGACCTCACCACCGTCACCGCCTACGACGACGACACGACCGAGCTGACGTACGCGTGCACCGCGTGCGGCTTCTCCGAGACGGTCCGGCTGAGCGAGTTCAACCGCGGCAAGCTGGTCTGGAAGGTCGACTGGCCGATGCGGTGGGCCTACGAGGGCGTCATCTTCGAGCCGAGCGGTGTCGACCACTCGTCCCCGGGTTCGTCGTTCCAGGTCGGTGGGCAGATCGTCGGGATCTTCGGCGGCAAGCAGCCGATCGGCCCCATGTACGCCTTCGTCGGCATCTCCGGCATGGCGAAGATGTCGTCGTCCCGCGGTGGCGTGCCCACCCCCGGCGACGCGCTGCAGATCATGGAGCCCCAGATCCTGCGCTGGCTGTACGCCCGCCGCAGGCCCAACCAGTCCTTCAAGATCGCCTTCGACCAGGAGATCCAGCGCCTGTACGACGAGTGGGACAAGCTGGCGGGCAAGGTCGCCGACGGCTCCGCGCTGCCGGCCGACGTGGCCGCGTACACGCGGGCGGTCGGCACGGCCGCCGGTGAGCTGCCGCGCACCCCCCGCCCGCTGCCGTACCGCACGCTCGCGTCCGTCGCCGACATCACCGCCGGCCACCAGGACCAGGCCCTGCGCATCCTGTCCGACCTCGACCCGGCCGACCCGCTCGCCTCGCTCGACGAGGCCCGGCCGCGGTACGACAAGGCGGAGGCCTGGATCAACACGCACGTTCCGGCCGACCAGCGCACCATCGTCCGTGCCGAGCCCGACGCCGAACTGCTGAAGTCGCTCGACGAGCAGGCCCAGCAGTCGCTGCGGCTGCTGCTCGACGGGCTGGAGGAGCACTGGTCGCTGGACGGCCTGACCCACCTCGTGTACGGCGTGCCCAAGGTCCAGGCCGGGTTCTCCGCCGACGCCACGCCCAAGGAGCTGCCGCCCGAGATCAAGACCGCCCAGCGGTCGTTCTTCGCGCTGCTGTACCACCTGCTGGTGGGGCGGGACACCGGGCCGCGGCTGCCCACCCTGCTGCTCGCGGTGGGGCAGGACCGGGTCCGGAGGCTGCTCGGGGAGTGAACCCGGCCGAGAGGCCCCCGTACGGGACCGTACGGGGGCCTCTCGCTCACGTGCTCATGCGATGTGGTCCTCTTCGAGTTCCACGGCGTGGCGGTTCTGGAAGCGCAGGACCATGCGCTTGGCGTCGGCGTCCGGGACGGGGACGCCGTACGTCGCCTCGACGTTGTCACTGAACTCGCGCGGGGTCGGGTAGCCGCTGCCGTTACTGATCGACTGCTTGAAGACCTGGTAGTAGGCCTCCTCGTCCGGTTCCGTACCGCCACCCTCGCCGAGCTGGCGGGTGCGGTTCGGGCCGGCCGGGATGGGGAAGCTGCCGGTGTCCTCCGGAGAGGGCTCCTGGACGGGGGGCTGCTGCCGCTGTTGCTCCCGGTACTGCTGCGCCTGGTACTGCTGCTCCCGGTAGCGCTGCGCCTGGTAGCGCTGCTGCTCCTGCTCCTCGTACCACTGCCAGTGCTCTTCCTCCGGGTCGTAGGAAGGCTCCGGTTCGTACGTCGGGTCGTAGCCGCCTTGGTACTCGATCTGCTGCGGGGCCTCGAACCAGGGGTTCTGGTCCGGGTCCGGTGCCTGTTCCGGTTGCCCGTGGTTCGGGTTGCCCTCCAGCTGGGGACGCTGCCCGCCGGCGGGTGCCGCCTTCTGCGGGACGGGTGCCGCCCCGGCGGCCCGACTGTCCGCAACCGGGTCCAGCTGGGGCGCCGGCGGTATCAGCGCCGGTTCTATGCCCGCCGCCGCCAGGCCCGCCGCGGCCGTGTCCGCCAGGGGGACGCCGTAGCGGGCCAGCCGCAGGGGCATCAGGGACTCCACCGGAGCCTTGCGCCGCCAGGCGCGGCCGAAGCGGGAGCGCAGCCGGGCCTGGTAGACGAGACGTTCCTGCTCCAGCTTGATGACCTGCTCGTAGGAGCGCAGCTCCCACAGCTTCATACGGCGCCAGAGCAGGAACGTGGGGAGCGGCGAGAGCAGCCAGCGGGTCAGGCGGACGCCCTCCATGTGCTTGTCCGCCGTGATGTCCGCGATCCGGCCGATCGCGTGGCGGGCCGCCTCGACGGCGACCACGAACAGCACCGGGATCACCGCGTGCATGCCCACACCCAGCGGGTCCGGCCAGGCCGCCGCGCCGTTGAACGCGATCGTCGCCGCCGTCAGCAGCCATGCCGTCTGGCGCAGCAGGGGGAAGGGGATGCGGATCCAGGTCAGCAGCAGGTCCAGGGCCAGCAGGACGCAGATGCCCGCGTCGATGCCGATCGGGAAGACGTAACTGAAGTTCCCGAAGCCCTTCTTGATGGCCAGCTCGCGGACGGCCGCGTACGAGCCCGCGAAGCCGATCCCGGCGATGATGACGGCACCGGTGACGACCACGCCGATGAGAACCCGGTGCATCCGTGTCAGCTGCAGTGGCGCGGCCACCTGTACTCCCCTCCCAATGCGGGTTGTTGCGCGCAACAGGGTGGCACACACTTATGGCGAACGGGTGGCCGGTATGGCGGCAGCCCGGCCCGCGCGGGCCGGGCTTCGGCAACTGTCCTGGTGACGCTACGACTTCGGCGACAGCCGGGTCAGCTCGTCTTCGAGGCCGACGCGGACGGGGACGCGCTCTTCGACGGGGCCACGGACGCCGACTTCGACGGCGAGGCACCCTTCGACGGGGACGCGCCCGCCTTGCCGCCGGTTCCGTTCGCGGCGGACACCGCGGACACCGCCTCCTTGACGGCGTTCTCCGCCGCCTTCGTCAGGTCGTCCGCGCTCGGTGCTGTTTCGCCGGCCAGGCCCGCGCCGTTGTAGTCGAGGGTGATGACGACGTTCTGCACGCGCGCCACGACCGTCTGCTGCTTGAAGGAGCCTTCCTTCTTCTTCAGGTCGTAGCGCACCGCCGTCGCCTCGTCACCCGTCCCGGCCACCGGCTCCGTCCTGGTGTTCTGGGCGCCCTGGACGGACCGGGCGTCCTGCACCTGCTTGGTGTAGTACTGCCGCGCGAGCTTGTTGCCGTCGCCGCGCGAGGCGTCCGACTCGAAGCGCAGCAGGGAGACGTTGAGCCAGCGGAACTGGGAGCCCTTGACGCCGTTGTTCTCCAGGCTGCTCCACGAGCAGCTGGAACGCGTCCCCTTGGCGTCCGACGTGCCCTGGTTGCCGGACTTCGCCCCGTTCGGCACCAGATCGCCCAGGGTCTTGCCGGACAGGACGGAGCAGGGTCCGGGCAGCGTCGAGTACGCGGCCGGCTGCACGGCGTTGGCCGAGGCGCTGTGCGAGGGCTTCGCGCTCGGGGTCTGCTTCTGCTTGGCGTCGGCGGCCGAGCCGGAGCCGGAGTTGGAGGAGCAGCCGGCGGCGACGAGCACCGCCGGGACGGCGGCCGCGCAGACGAGGAGGCGGCGAAGGCGCGGGCCCCGGGGGCCCTGCTGCCGCTCGCCCCGAGCGGCCAGGGCGCTCGGATCGTGCTGATCTCGCTGGTCTCGCTGTGCAGGTCGGTGCATGGTTCCTTCACTCATGACGCTCGTGGATCGTGCGGTCGGATCGGGTCCGAGGGGCCACGGTACGCGGTGGGGACGCATGCGGTGCGAGGTTCGGTTCCCTGGCCGGGGCGCGGCGCGGGTGTCCGTCAGCCGAGCGAACCGTCCAGCTGTTCGGCCAGTTTCCGGGCCCTGTCCTGCATGTCCTTGCTGCTCGGGGCGGATCCGGTGGTGGTCGGCTGCTCGGTGTACTCGATGGTCACGATCACGTTGGACGTGCGGAACACCACAGTCACCGTGCGCTGTCGGGCGGTGCTCAGCTGGTCGTTCAGGAACGCGTCGTCGCCGAGGTTGTCGAGGGTGCGCGGCTGGAGGTCGGACGCGGTCCCGGTGCCGGAGGGGCTCCCGGAGGCCGAAGCGGAGGTCGAAGCTGAGGCCGAAGCGGAGGCCGAAGCTGAGGCCGACCCGGAAGCGGAGGAGGGCGCCGCGGGAGAGGCGGAGCGGGAAGCGGAGGGCGTGGCGCTCGGGCTGCCGGGCGTGCCGCTCGCCGAGGAGCTGGAACCGGGACTTGAACTGGCACTGGGCTCGGGCAGGCCCGCGGCCATCTGCTTGGTGGCGTAGACCTCGTGGGCGCGGTTGTCGTCGCTGACCGTGCTGTCGTACGACACCACTCGCTCGAAGCCGACGGACAGATGGTCGGTGCCGTCGGCCGACTCGGCCTTCCAACGGCAGCCGGTGCGGCGGTCGTTGTCGTAGGTGAGCTCGGCCTCGCCCTGGTACGCCTGGTCGCGCTGCGCCTGGTCCGTGATCCGCTTGATGCCTGGCAGGAGCGAGTCGAGGGAGCCGCGACTCACCGCGCTGCAGGCCTCGGCGAGGGTGCGGTACTTGCCGGGCTGAGCGGCGGACGCGCTCCGGGTGGCGCCGCCGGCCTTGGCGTCCGTCGCCGTGCCGCCGCTGCCGGAGCCGCCGGTGCAGGCGGCCAGCAATGCCGCCAGGAGCACGGCCGCGCCCGGTACGTACGCCTTCCGCTGCACGGTGAGGCTCCTCTCGACGGTTCCGCGGGCCGATGGGCCCGCTGGTTAATCGGTTGCCGCGTGGGGCGGCCCCCTGGAGACAATGTCTATCGCACGCACCACCGTGGACGCCGGTCCGTTGTCCCTTACGTAGACCTTGGCTCCGGTATGTGCGATTCGATACTTGTGGTGTCTTTCGGGGGAATGAGGAAGAGATGTCGTACATAGAGGTGCCGGGGGCGCGGGTCCCGATCCGTATGTGGACCGACCCGGCGACGGTCGAGGGCTCCGCGATGCAGCAGCTGCAGAACGTGGCGACACTGCCGTGGATCAAGGGCCTCGCGGTCATGCCGGACGTCCACTACGGCAAGGGGGCGACGGTCGGCTCGGTCATCGCGATGCGCGGCGCGGTGTGCCCGGCCGCGGTCGGGGTGGACATCGGCTGCGGAATGTCGGCGGTGAGGACCTCGCTCACGGTGAACGATCTGCCGGGGGATCTGTCGCGGCTGCGGTCGAGGATCGAGCAGGCGATTCCGGTGGGGCGCGGGATGCATGACGATCCGGTCGACCCCGGCCGGTTCCACGGCGTGGCCACCTCCGGGTGGGACGACTTCTGGGGGCGGTTCGACGGGGTCGCGGAGGCCGTGAAGTTCCGTGCGGAGCGCGCGACGAAGCAGATGGGGACGCTCGGGTCCGGGAACCACTTCGTCGAAGTCTGCACGGACACGACCGGCGCGGTCTGGCTGATGCTGCACTCCGGTTCCCGCAACATCGGCAAGGAACTGGCCGAGCACCACATCGGCGTGGCCCAGAAGCTTCCGCACAACCAGGGCCTGGTCGACCGCGACCTCGCCGTCTTCGTCGCGGACACCCCGCAGATGGCGGCGTACCGCAACGACCTGTACTGGGCGCAGGAGTACGCGAAGTACAACCGCACGCTGATGATGGCGCTCCTGAAGGACGTGGTCCGCAAGGAGTTCAAGAAGGCGAAGCCGGCCTTCGAGCCGGAGATCTCCTGCCACCACAACTACGTCGCGGAGGAGCGGTACGAGGGCATGGACCTGCTCGTGACCCGCAAGGGCGCGATCCGTGCGGGCTCCGGCGAGTACGGCATCATCCCGGGCTCGATGGGCACGGGTTCGTACATCGTGAAGGGTCTCGGCAACGAGAGGGCGTTCAACTCCGCTTCGCACGGCGCGGGTCGGCGCATGAGCCGCAACGCGGCCAAGCGCCGCTTCACGGCCAAGGACCTGGAGGACCAGACGCGGGGCGTGGAGTGCCGCAAGGACTCCGGCGTGGTGGACGAGATCCCGAGCGCGTACAAGCCCATCGAGCAGGTGATCGAGCAGCAGGGCGACCTCGTGGAGGTCGTGGCCAAGCTGAAGCAGGTCGTCTGTGTGAAGGGCTGACGCACGAAGCCCCCGGCAGCAGGCCGGGGGCTTCGCCCGTCACTGGGGGTGCCGCGTCGGTTCGGTCATCGCGGTTCCCGGTAGATCTTGGTGTTCGACGCCTGGGCGCGCGGGCGGACCACCAGGAGGTCGATGTTGACGTGGCTGGGGCGGGTGACCGCCCAGGTGATCGTGTCCGCCACGTCGTCGGCCGTGAGCGGCTCGGCGACGCCCTCGTACACCTTGGCCGCCTTCTCCTGGTCGCCGCCGAAGCGGGTCAGCGCGAACTCGTCCGTCTTCACCATGCCGGGGGCGATCTCGATCACGCGGACCGGGGTGCCGACGATCTCCAGGCGGAGGGTCTCGGCGAGGACGTGCTCGGCGTGCTTGGCGGCGACATAGCCGGCGCCCCCCTCGTACGTGGCGTGTGCGGCGGTGGAGGAGACGACCACCACCGTGCCGTCGCCGCTCGCCGTCAGGGCGGGGAGCAGGGCCTGGGTGACGTTCAGGGTGCCGAGGACGTTCGTCTCGTACATCCGGCGCCACTCCTCCGGGTCGCCGGTCGCTACCGGGTCCGCGCCGAGTGCGCCTCCCGCGTTGTTCACCAGGACGCCGATCGTCCGGAAGGCCGTCGCGAACTCGTCGACCGCCGCGCGGTCGGTGACGTCCAGCGCGTAGGCCGTCGCCGAGTGGCCGGCCGCGGTGAGCTCCTCCGCGAGGGCTTCGATGCGGTCCTTTCGGCGGGCGGTGAGGACGACGCGGTAACCCGCGGCGGCGAGCTGCCGGGCCGTCGCGGCGCCGATGCCGCTGCTCGCCCCGGTGACGACGGCGATGCGGGAGGCGGCGGAGGGTGCGGCGGTCATGGGGCGGCTCCTTCGGACGGCGGGCTCGTTCGCGAGGCTCTTGGGGGCCCGGTCAACGGTGCTCGTACACGGGCTCGTTCATCAGGTGGTACGAGCTGCTTCCGCCCAGAATAGGTGGCGCCCGGGCCCCGGAGGCGGTCAGTGGCCCCGCGGCGCCCACATGATCACGGCCATCCCGGCCAGGCAGATCAGCGCCCCGGTGACGTCCCAGCGGTCCGGGCGGTAACCGTCCGCCACCATGCCCCAGGCCAGGGAACCGGCCACGAAGACACCGCCGTACGCGGCGAGGACGCGGCCGAAGTGGACGTCCGGCTGGAAGGTGGCGACGAAGCCGTAGACGCCGAGGGCCATGACGCCCGCGCCGATCCACATCCAGCCGCGGTGTTCGCGCACGCCCTGCCACACGAGCCAGGCGCCGCCGATCTCGAAGAGCGCCGCGACGACGAAGAGGGCGGCGGAGCGGAGGATCAGCATGCGGACACCTTCGCACGCCGCTTCCGCGCGCCGGACGGGGAGCCTGGTCCGCGCCCCCGGGTGAGCGCCTCACCTGCCCGGCGGCGCCTGCCGTCGCGTACAGGTGGGATACATGCGGTGATGTCCCGGCCGAAGCGGAGGATTCGACGGATGCGGATGAGGATGAAAGTACGGATCGCGGGTGCGCTGGGTGCCGCCGTGGTGGTGGGCGCGGCCGTGCCCGCCGTCGCCGCGGTACCGGAGGCGGACCTCGCCTATCACGGGTACGTGACCATGGGCGGCGGCCATGTCGACGTGCGGATGGTCCCGCAGAACCACGGGCCGTCCGCGGTCACCGACGCGACCGTACGGCTGCGCTGGTCCCTCCCGCTGGCGGACGTACAGCGGCTGCCGCGGGGGTGCACACGGTACGACACCAGCACGGTGCTGTGCGGTACGGGTCCGCTCGCCGCGGGCGGCGTGGGCAGGGAGATCCGGCTGCGGGTGGGTCTCGCGGGGTCGTCGACCGAGGAGGTGACGCTGGAGATCGACACGCTGTGGGGCAGCGGCTCCGTGGACCGCAACCCCGGCAACGACCGCGAACAGGTGCTCGCCCTGGACACCGGGGACCAGTACTACTTCTAGGGCCGTACCGTGGGGAAGTGGGGCAGCTTGGGAGTGGGGCAGCTTGGGAGTGTGGCAGCTTCCACGTCGTACGATCGCTGTGCGGCGCAGACGAGTGGGAGGGCGGGCCATGTCCGGGAACGGCACGACGCGCGAGCGGCTGCTCGACGAACTGTCCACCGTCTCCCGGCGCTACATGGCCGCGTACGCGCTGTTCAACCAGGCCGTCGCCGACCGGCTGCAGCTGCATCCGACCGACGTGCAGTGCCTGAATCTGCTCGGGCTGGAGGACGGGCCCGTGACGACCGGGCGGATCGCCGAGCTGACGGGGCTGACCACCGGATCCGCGACGCGGCTGGTGGACCGGCTGGAGAAGGCCGGTTACGTCGTACGGGAACGGGACGCCGCCGACCGGCGGCGGGTCCTCGTGACCACGGTGCCGGAGCGGATAGCCGAGTTCGGGCGCATGTGGGAAAGGCTGGGCGCCGGCTGGTACGCGCTCTTCGACGAGCTGGACGAGAGCGAGATCGCCCTGCTCGTCGGCCATATGCGGCGCACGGTCGCCTTCAGCGCCCGGCAGATCGCCCGGCTGCGCGACGGCGAGGTCTAGGGCGCAGGCGAGCGAGGCCGCGACGAAGCCGGTGAGCCCGGCCAGGAACAGTACGCAGATAGGTGGGACGGAGGGGCTCGGGCGGGTCAAGCGCATTACGTCGATCAGTGGCCGCCCTGCTGTGTGCGGGTCTGGGCGTACACCGTCGGTGGTACCCCCACGGTCGCCGTGAAGTCGCGGACGAGGTGGGCCTGGTCGGCGTAGCCGAGGTCGGCGGCGAGTCCCGCCCAGTCCACGGCCCGCTCGGTCTCCGCGCGCTCCAGTGCCTCGTGGATGCGGTGGCGCAGGATGACCCACTTCGGGCCGACGCCGACGTACGCGGCGAACAGGCGCTGCATGACGCGTACGGACATGCCCTCCGACCGGGCGAAGTCGGCGACACGGCGGATCGTGCGGTCCGTGCGGATCCGGTCGACCAGGGCCGTCGCGAGGTCGGCCCCCGGGTCCGGGCGGGGATCGAGGCCCAGCAGGAAGGCGTCCAGGGCGGCCACGCGGTCGTCCTCGTCCGCGGGGGCCAGGACCGCCCGGGGGTCCGTGTCCGGGAACACCTCGGGCAACGGGACCCGCCGGCCCGTCCAGTCGGTCACCGGCCGTCCGGGCGCGAAGGGCCGGAAGCCGCCCGGGCGGAACTTGATCCCGCACACCCGGCCCCGGCCCTCCAGCTTCTGGGTGAACAGCTCCAGACCGATGCCCGCGACCTCGCCGAAGGGGGCCCGGTCGCCGTAGCGCTGGAAGACCACGTTGACCGAGGGGTGCGGGACGACATGGGACGCGTACGGCTCCGGGAGGTCCCAGTCGATCAGCCAGTAGTGCTCCAGGTAGGGGCGCAGCGGCTCGGCGGGTTCGCGGCGCCGGAAGACGACGCGGGAGAAGAGCTCCGCGGCGTCGACGATGCCTCGTGTGTCACGGCGTGGGGCGGCCATGCCCGGATCGTAGGGGCGGCCACCGACAGGGGCGGATGGGTCGGTGGGGTGGGTGAGGCGCGGTGGGGTGGGTGTGGGGCGGTGGGGTGGTGAAGCGCGGGGGGAGCAGAGGGTCGGCGGGGGCGGAATAGAGGGAGGAGCGGCGCCGTTTGGGGATATAGTTGAATCGTAAACAACTTGGAGGGTGTGAGCGAGCATGCAGTTCGGGATCTTCAGCGTCGGTGATGTCACTCCGGACCCCACCACCGGCCGGACGCCGACCGAGCGCGAGCGGATCAAGGCCATGGTCGCCATCGCGCTGAAGGCCGAGGAGGTCGGGCTCGACGTCTTCGCGACCGGCGAGCACCACAACCCGCCGTTCGTGCCGTCCTCGCCGACCACGATGCTCGGCTACATAGCGGCGCAGACCGAGAGGCTGATCCTGTCCACCTCCACGACCCTCATCACCACCAACGACCCGGTGAAGATCGCCGAGGACTTCGCGATGCTCCAGCAGCTCGCGGACGGCCGGGTGGACCTGATGATGGGGCGCGGCAACACCGGCCCGGTCTACCCCTGGTTCGGGCAGGACATCCGGGAGGGGATCAACCTCGCCATCGAGAACTACGCGCTGCTGCACCGGCTGTGGCGCGAGGACGTGGTGAACTGGGAGGGGAAGTTCCGCACCCCGCTGCAGGGATTCACCTCCACCCCGCGCCCGCTGGACGGCGTCCCGCCGTTCGTCTGGCACGGCTCCATCCGCTCCCCGGAGATCGCCGAGCAGGCCGCTTACTACGGCGACGGCTTCTTCCACAACAACATCTTCTGGCCGGCCGACCACACCAAGCGGATGGTCGAGTTCTACCGGAGCCGGTACGCCCACTACGGGCACGGAACGCCCGAGCAGGCGATCGTGGGTCTGGGCGGGCAGGTGTTCATGCGGAAGAACTCCCAGGACGCGGTGCGCGAGTTCCGGCCGTACTTCGACAACGCGCCGGTCTACGGGCACGGGCCGTCCCTGGAGGACTTCACGGACCAGACCCCGCTGACGGTCGGCTCGCCGCAGCAGGTGATCGAGAAGACGCTGAGCTTCCGCGAGTACGCCGGTGACTACCAGCGCCAGCTGTTCCTGATGGACCACGCCGGGCTGCCGCTGAAGACCGTCCTCGAACAGATCGACATGCTCGGCGAGGAGGTCGTACCGGTGCTGCGCGAGGAGTTCGCGAAGGGCCGCCCCGCGGACGTGCCCGAGGCACCCACCCACGCCTCCCTGCTCGCCGCCCAGGGCGCCGCGAAGGATTCCCGGGGATCCGAGGGATCCGAGGGATCCAAGGGACCCAAGGGACCCAAGGGACCCAAGGGACCCAAGGGACCCCAGGGGTCGGAGGGATCCCAGGGGTCCGAGGGATCGGGATCCAAGGGGTCCGAGGGATCCCAGGGATCCCAGGGGTCCCAGGGATCCAAGGGATCCAAGGAAGAGGTGACCGCCGTATGAAGCTCGTCGTCGTCTCGGCGGGGCTGAGCGTCCCGTCCTCCACGCGGCTGGTCGCCGACCGGCTGGCCGCCGCCGTGGACCGGCGGACCCCCGTCGACATCCAGGTCGTCGAGCTGCGTGACCTCGCCGTGGAGATCGCGCACAACTTCACCAACGGCTTCCCGGGGCGTGCCCTCGCGGGTGCGCTGGAGGCGGTGACGGAGGCCGACGGGCTGATCGTGGTGACGCCGGTGTTCACGGCGTCGTACAGCGGTCTGTTCAAGTCGTTCTTCGACGTGCTCGACAAGGAGGCGCTGGTCGGTACGCCGGTCCTGATCGCGGCGACCGGTGGCACCGCCCGGCACTCCCTGGTCCTGGAGCACGCCCTGCGTCCGCTCTTCTCCTACCTGCGGGCCACGGTCGTCCCGACCGGCGTGTACGCGGCCTCCGAGGACTGGGGCGCCGAGGGCCTGACCGGGCGCGTCGAACGGGCCGCTGCGGAGCTGGCGGGACTGATGGCCTCCGGGTCCGTGCGGGAGCCCGCGGAGTCGGTGCGGGAGCCCGAGGAGTCGGTGCGGGAGCCCGCCGGGCGTGCGACCGAGCCCGCCGGGTCCGTCCGGGAGAAGGGTGTGCGGGAAGGGGTTGTGCGGGCAGGGCGTGTGCGGGAAGGGGCTGTGCCCGAAGCCGCCGGGTTGATGCCGGGGGCCGCGGAGGCGGAGCGTGTGTCCGTGCCGGACGGCGTGGGCGCGACGGTCTCGCACGGCTTCCGGGTGATCCCCTTCGAGGAGCAGCTCGCCGCGCTGCGGAAGTAGTCCTCACCGCGCTGCGGAAGCACCAGGGGCCCCGGCGGAAATAGGTGCGCCGGGGAGTGGCGGTGACGGTCGGGTGCGGCGCTCGGCGCGGAGCCGGCGGTACCGGGTGGGCGATCGGTACCGCCCGCGACGAGCTCCAGCCCGTCGGCCGGCGCCGGCGACCATCGGTCCCGGCCCGCCGCACGGCTCCCCGCCGCCGCCTCCCCGAGGCGGGACGCGGCGACGTGACACAGCCGACACAGCGGCCCTACCAGGTAAGTCGTCGCGTCCGGAGCGGTGAGAGGGGAGTAAGAAGCCCCCTTGCTGTCCGACCCACCCGGTGGTGTACCGCCACGATCTTGGCAGACTGGGGGCGTGACCCAGACAGTACTGCTCGCCGAGGACGACCGCGCCATCCGTCATGCCCTGGAACGAGCGCTGACGCTGGAGGGTTACCAGGTGACCGCCGTGGCCGACGGGGTCGAGGCCCTCGCCCAGGCTCACCGCACCCAGCCCGACGTGCTCGTTCTCGATGTGATGATGCCCGGCATCGACGGCCTGCAGGTGTGCCGTGTGCTGCGGGCCGAGGGCGACCGCACCCCGATCCTGATGCTCACCGCACTGGTCGAGACCGCCGACCGGATCGCGGGCCTGGACGCGGGCGCCGACGACTACGTCCTCAAGCCGTTCGACGTCGAAGAGGTCTTCGCCCGGCTGCGGGCCCTGCTGCGCCGCACCAACGGCTCCTCCTTCGAGGCGCCGAAGGAGGAGGACAAGACGCCGAGCGGGGTGGTGTCCGTCGCCGGGTTGCGCATGGACGTGCAGGCGCGCCGCGCCTGGCGCGGCGACCGTGAACTGGAGCTCACCAGGACCGAGTTCGACCTGCTGGAACTGCTCGCCCGCAACGCCGGCATCGTCCTCGACCACGCCACCATCTACGACCGCATCTGGGGTTACGACTTCGGGCCCGGATCCAAGAACCTCGCCGTCTACGTGGGCTATCTGCGACGCAAGCTCGACGAGCCGGATGCCCCGGCGCTGATCCACACGGTGCGCGGCGTGGGGTACGTACTGAGGGAGGACTAGTGCCTCCGCCATCGCGTACGGCCGCCCAGGCCGCCCCCGGGTTCGGCATGCGCCAGTGGCGGCGGCTCCCGCCGGGGTTGCGCCGTCGGCTGCGAGTGCGGTCCCGGCTGCGGCGGATCTCGTCGCTGCGGACCACGTTCACCGTGTCGTTCGCGGCCGTGGCCGCCGGTGTCACCGTCCTCGTCGGCTTCCTCAGCTACGACGCCGCCGCCCGCCTCGTGCGCGTGGACCAGCAGACCGTGTTCGCCCAGGTCGTGGCCGACCTACGGGACCAGGTCAGTGCGAAGCAGCTGATGCCGGACGACTTCGCCATCTCCGACAAGGACCACGACACGCCGCGCGACGACATCGTCCGGCCCAGCCGCACGGTCGTGCAGGTGCTCGGCCCCCACGGAGCTGTCGTCGACCACTCCAATCCGGTGCTGCCCGTCGGAGCCGACGACCGGCGCGCCGCTGAGGCCACCAGGGCGGGCAGGCTGGTGGAGCACAAGAGCGTCAACGTCAGCGGTGACGTCTACCGCGTGGCGACCGTCGCGCTCGGCCACGGCCAGGGCGCGGTGCAGGTCGCCCAGGAGCTCAGCGGCACCGAGGACCTGCTCCGCAGCCTTCAGCAGCGCACCGGTCTGCTGGTCGGCGCGGTCGTGATCGCGGCCGGGCTGTTCGGCTGGTGGCTGGCGCGGCGGATCACCGGGCGGCTGGTGCGGCTGGCCGGGGCCGCCGAGGACGTGGCGCGCACCCGGCGCCTCGGCGTCCAGGTGCCGGTCACCGGAAACGACGAGGTGGCGCGCCTCGGCCGCTCCTTCGACCGCATGCTCGAGCGTCTGGCCCAGTCCGAGGAGGACCAGCGGCGCCTGGTGCAGGACGCCGGCCATGAGCTCCGCACACCGCTGACGTCCCTGCGGACGAACATCTCGCTGCTGCGCCGGATCGACGAGCTGCCGCCCGCCGCGCGCGAGGAGCTGGTCGCCGACCTCGCCCAGGAGTCCCGCGAGCTGACCGACCTGGTCAACGAGCTGGTCGACCTGGCGGCCGGGCAGTCGGACACGGAACCGTTGCAGCGGCTGACGCTCGCCGACATCGCGGAGGACGCGGCGACGATCGCCCGCCGCCGCACCGGCCGCGAGATCGTCGTTCGCGTCACCGGCGACACGACGGTCGACGGACGCATGACGGCGCTGCAGCGGTCGGTGTCGAACCTGGTGGAGAACGCGGCGAAGTTCGACCGCGACGCCAAGGCGCCCATCGAGATCGTCGTCACGGGCCCGGAAGACCCGCCCCCGTTCGAGGACCCCGACGAGCTGGACGCCGGGCCGTCGCTGGGCAGCGTGCGCGTGGAGGTGCTCGACCGGGGGCCCGGCATCGAGGAGGCCGACCTCATGCGCGTCTTCGACCGCTTCTACCGCGCCGCGGACGCCAGGAGCCTGCCCGGCTCGGGCCTCGGCCTGTCGATCGTGCGGGAGGTGGCGACGTCCCACGGTGGAGCGCCCTTCGCCTACCGGCGCGAGGGCGGCGGTGCGGCCATCGGGTTCACGGTCGGAGGGGGAGCCAAGGCCTGGGACGACTGACCGGGCCATGGATCGGGCGCTTCGGCCGACGTGGACGCACGGGCTGAGCCGACAGGGACACCGGGGCCGTGTCAGCCGACGTGGACGCGTGGGCGTCGTTGCCGGTCGGGTTCGGCCTCGCGCAGGACCTCCCGTGTCACCGGTGCCACCTCGCCCTGACCGAAGAGGAAGAAGCGCAGGAAGTTGGCGAACGGGTTGCCCTCGGTCCATTCGAAGTAGATGTGCGGGATGCCGCCGGTGGTGTCGCGGACGTGCAGGAGCAGGGCCGCGAGGGCGTTGGGGATGGAGGACGACTCCAGGGTGAGCACACGGTAGCGGCCGTGCATCACCTCTCCGCGTACGTTCATGCTCGACTCGAACTCCGACGGGTCGCTGACCGTCACCTCCACGAAGATGAAGTCCTCCTGGGGAGGCAGATCGTGGTCGGCCCGGATCTGCTCGACCTTCTCGCGGTACTCGGTGACGTCCCGGTTGTCGGGCTCGTTGGCGATGAAGCGGATACGGCGGCTGGCGATGTCCCGCACGAATCGTTCCGCGAGGACGTCCATGGTCACGCTGGTCACGCGCAGTTCGAAGGCGCGGGCAAGCCGGGACAGCAGCGAGACGAGGATGATCCCGGCGATGAAGCAGGCGCCGATCTTCACACCGTCCGGCCGCTCGATGACGTTCACGACGGTCGTGTACAGAAAGACGGTGGCGATCGTGGCGAAGGCGACGGTCCAGCGCCGCTGACCGGCCTTGCGGGCGGCGATGGTGACGGCGATCGCCGCCGAGCTGATCACGACGAGCACGCCGGTGGCGTAGGCGCCGCCCTGGGCGTCCACGTTGGCGTCGAAGATCCAGGTGACCAGGAACGCGATCAGCGTGAACACGATGACCATGGGCCGTACGGCGCGGGCCCAGTGCGGGGCCATGCCGTAGCGGGGCAGATAGCGGGGCATCAGGTTGAGCAGTCCCGCCATCGCGGAGGCCCCCGCGAACCACAGGATCGCGATCGTCGAGATGTCGTAGACGGTCCCGAACGCGCCCCCCAGATACTCGTGCGCCAGATAGGCGAGCGCGCGGCCGTTGGCCGGCCCGCCCGGCTTGAACGCCGGCTTCGGGATGAGCAGGGTCGTGATGAAGCTGGTGGTGATCAGGAAGCCGCTCATGATGACGGCGGCGGTGGTCAGCAGCTTCTTCGTGTCCCGGATCCGGCCCGTGGGCCTCTCCTCGGTGTCGCCGGGGTCGCCCTGCACATGCGGCATGACGGCGACACCGGTCTCGAAGCCGGACAGGCCGAGCGCCAGCTTGGGGAAGACGATCAGGGCGAGTCCGACCATGACGAGCACGTTTCCGTGCTGGGCGGTCAGGGCGCCGGTCCAGTCGGTGATCACGTGCCCGGCGGTGACCACGTGCCACAGACCCACCACCACGACCACCGCGTTCAGCGCCAGATAGACGCCGACCAGGGCGACCGCGACGCCGATGGCCTCCAGGAAGCCCTTGAGGAAGACCGCGCCGAGCAGCGCGACCAGCAGCAGCGTGATCAGCATCTGGTGGCCGTGCAGGGTCGCGGTGAGGTGGGGATTCTCCACCAGGTGGGTGGACGCGTCGGCGGCGGACAGGGTGATGGTGATCAGGAAGTCGGTCGCCGCGAAGCCGAGCAGGGTCAGCACGAACAGCTTGCCCTGCCAGAAGGAGAGCAGCCGCTCCAGCATGGCGATCGAGCCCTGGCCGTGGGGGCTCTCCTGGGCGACACGGCGGTAGACGGGCAGGGCGCCTGCGAGTGTGACGATCACCAGCACGATGGTGGCGATGGGGGAGAGCAGTCCGGCGGCCAGGGCCGCGATGCCGGGCTGGTAGCCGAGGGTGGAGAAGTAGTCGACGCCGGTCAGACACATCACCCGCCACCAGCGCTGGCCCTTGTGCGGGGGCTCGGGCTCGGCGTGCGGGCCCTGCGGGGCGCCCTTGCCCATGTCGGACAGCCCCTGCAGCATCCAGGCCCGCAACCGGCTCGGCCGGGCGTGTTCCGTGGCGGCCATCGGCGCTCCTGGCATACGGCTGTGCGGCTCCTGGCATACGGCTGTGCGAGCGGTTCCAGCCATCGAGGACCGCCTTACCAGCCTATGCAGTCGGTGATCCCGGGTCCTGTGGGCGACGACCGGATGGCGTCACATGGCAGCGGGCGCTTACGACCCAGGGTGCCTGGGGGAGGGAACCGGATGGGGTCCCGGTGGGGACCGGTGAGGACGGGTCGGGACCGGTGGGGTCCCGGTGAGGTCCGGTGAGGACCGGTGGGGCCCCGGTGGGGACCGGTGGGGTCCGGTGACGACCGGTGGGGTCCGCAACCGCTCGTCCCGCGACCGGTGCGACAGTGACCGGCGACAGGAGCAACGGTGTTTCGCGACAGGAGCAACCGCCCATGACCGCAACCGAGTTCAGCGCCGAGGAGGCCGCCGCGCTGGCGGCCGTGGACGAGGCGGCCATCGCCCGGACCCTGAGCGAGCTGATCGCGATCCCGAGCGTGACCGGCACCCCGGCCGAGTCGGAGATCCAGCACGAGCTGGCCGGACGGCTCGACCGGCTCGGCCTCGACGTCGACCTGTGGTCCATGAACCTGCCCGAGCTGTGGGACGACCCCGGCTTCCCCGGCGCCGAGGCGCCCCGGGACGAGGCCTGGGGCCTGGTCGCATCCTCCCCGGACGGCGGTGACGGGCCGGTCCTGATCCTGCAGGGCCACGTGGACGTCGTGCCGCCGGGGGACCCCACGAGCTGGGCGGGCGACCCGTTCGTGGCCAGGACCGCCGGGGACACCGTGTACGGCCGGGGCGCCTGCGACATGAAGGCCGGTCTCGTCGCCCACCTGGCGGCGCTGGAGGCCGTACGGGCCACCGGGGCGCGGCTGCGCGGACGGGTCGCCGTGCACTTCGTGGTGGGCGAGGAGGACGGCGGGCTCGGTGCATTCGGCACGCTGCGGCGCGGGTACACGGGCGACGCGTGCGTGATCACCGAGCCGACCAACGGGACCCTGGTGACGGCCAACGCGGGCGCGCTGACCTTCCGTATCGCGGTACCGGGCAGGGCGGCGCACGCGAGCTCCCGTGACGAGGGCGTGAGCGCCGTGGACGCGTATCTGCCGATCCACCGGGCCCTGGCCGCCCTGGAGACCGAACGCAACGCGGGACCGGACCCGCTCATGGCGGAGTACCCCATTCCCTACGCCCTGTCGGTCGGTACGGTGCACTCCGGCGACTGGGCGAGCAGCGTGCCCGACCTGCTGGTCGCCGAGGGCCGGCTGGGCGTCCGGCTCGACGAGGATCCGGCGGCCGCCCGCGCGGGCCTGGAACGCTGCGTGGCGCGGGCGTGCGCGGCAGACCCGTGGCTGCGCACGCACCCGGCGGTCGTGACCTGGCCGGGCGGCCGGTTCGCGAGCGGCCGGCTGCCGGCGGGCCACCCGCTGCGGGACGCCGTCACGGCCGCCCACGCCGACGCGACGGGCGGGCCCCGGCCGCGGGAGCGCGGGGCGCCGTACGGCAGCGACCTGCGGCTGTACGCCGCGGAGGGGATACCGACCCTGCAGTACGGGCCCGGCGACGTACGCCTCGCCCACAGTCCCCGGGAACAGGTGTCGGTCCGGGAGATCGCGACCGTGGCCCGCACGCTCGCACTGACGGTGCTGCGAACGGCAGGAACGAAGTGAGGCCGCGCCGCGGGCGGTCGGAAACGACGCGCGGCAGAAGGTAAGAAGTAGGTAACGCGACTACTCTCCCATCTGCTGCGATTACGGAGGGTGGCGACTCTCCGGTCTCTTCCCTTGCTGCAATCCAGTGACAACCGGGTCGCCGCCCGGTCGGCTCCATGCAAGCCTCGGAGATGCGCGCGCAGTGGGGGAATCCGTCAGTGGGGGATCTGTCGTAGCACAGGAGACAAACGTGAAATCCTCACTCCGCACACGCTCCGCCCGTGCGACCGCTGCTGGTGCGCTCTCCGTCGCGCTGCTGACGGCCGGAACCGCAGGGGCGTTCGCCGCCGACCCGTCGCCCAGCGGCTCCAAGGCTGCGAGCCCGGCGCCCAGCATGTCGATGACGACGAGCCCGGCGCCCAGCAAGAAGGCGACGAGCCCCATGCCCGGCAAGACGACGTCGGCCCCGACGTCCACGGCCAAGCCGAAGAAGACCTACAAGGCGAGCCCGGCGCCGAAGCCGAAGAAGACCCAGGCGGCGGTCCCGACCCCGAAGGCCAAGGAGACGCAGGCCGCGGTCCCGAGCCAGAGCCCGGCCATGAAGGGCATGAAGGGGTCGCCCAATCACCGCGCCGTGACGGCCGCGCCGGGTTCGATCACCCTCAGGGCCAGCAAGAACGAGGTCAAGGCGGGCGACCCGGTGACGTTCACCGGCCGCACCAAGGGCCTGAAGATAGGCAGCACGGTGGTGCTCGAACGCTTCAACGGCAAGAAGTGGGTGCCCATGAAGGCGAGCACCACGGTCAAGAAGGGCAGCAGCTATGCCCTGAACACCAAGCTCACCACGAAGGGCACCCAGAAGTTCCGGGTGACCGACGGCAAGACGGCGTCGACTCCTGTCACGGTGACGGTGAAGTAGTCGTCCAACCCGCATCAGGTGAGGGCCGGCCCCGACGAGGACCGGCCCTCACTGGCGTGGAGACGTCCGGCGGGCAGGAGCCGCAGAACCCGGCGCCGGTCCTCCAACTCACGGCCAGGGGCGCGGAGGAAGGCAGCGGAGCGAGTAATGCGCCTGCTCTGCCGACGGAGAGCCGTCGGCGGGGCAGCCGTTCGTCGGCGCGACATGCCGGCACGGCTGCCGCTCGCGTCACGCGTGCCAGCCCATCGGCGCCCCGAAATTCGGCGTCCGCCTCCTCGACGCCCCCGACGCCCGGACCACCTCCTGGCACTCGGCGGCCCTGCGCCGCACCAATGGCACCTGGTCCCTCCTGCCCCGCGCCCAAGCTGCCCAGCTGGGCCGTCTGATCAAGCGCGCCGGCAGGCCCGGTCACTTCGAGCAGAACGCCGTGGCGGTGCTTACTTCCAGCCGGTCAGTGACACCTGAGGGCCATTGGCGAGGTATCGCTGCAGGGCGCTGGCCGTGGTGTCCACGAATTCTTCCGGCATGGCGCCGACGTCAACCCAGCAGACCTTGGCGTGTTTCCGCGGCTCGCGGTTTTCCGGTTCGCCGGTCCATTCGTGGGCTGCGAAGACGACGGTGAGGAAGCCGTTGGGTGCTTCGACGCCCCAGGCGCCGTGGATGATGTGGGCGACCTTCAGGGACTCCGGCTTCACGGTCAGGCCGGTCTCCTCGTACAGCTCCCGTACGGCGGTCTCGGTGATGGGTTCGCCGGGTTCGCTCTTGCCGACGGGGAGGTCCCACATGCCCTGGGCGAACTTGGCGTTCTGGCTGCGCTGGAGGAGGACGACGCGGTTGCTGGCCTCGTCGTGGACGATGACGGCGGCGACCAGCAGGGTCATGGATTCGAGGGCGGGCGGGAGGGCTTTGGGCTGCTCGTCGGTGTTCCGCTGAGCCACAGTTGGTGTCCCTTCGTCGGCCGGTTGGCGGGCAGCCTAGGCCAGTGCTTCGCGTGCGCGGCGGGCGAGTTCAGCGGCTCCGGGCACCTTGCGGCGCTGGTAGACGGCGAGAGTGGAACGGAGTGAGGCGATCGCTTTGCGGCGGCCTGGTCGAGCGACTGACCGGGGCGGTGTAGCGGTAGGCAGGCAGCATCTCACCGCCCGCGGACAGGCGGGCATCCGAGGGGGCCGGCAGGGATGAGCCAGGAAGTGCCAGTGCCGCAGCACGAACAGCGCCAGATCACCGACGAGCAGTTCCACGACGCGACGCTGATCTGGAACTACCACCAGATGGGCCACGAGCAGCGGCCCTGCTCGGCGGCGATCGGCCTGGGCAGCCACGACCTTGGTGTGGCCACCACGGCTGCCGACCTGTACCGCGCCGGCCTCTTCCCGGTGCTGGTGTTCAGCGGCGGGAACAGCCCCACCACTCGCGCTCGCTTTCCGCGCGGCGAGGCCGTCCACTATCGCGAGCACGCCCTGGGCCTGGGTGTGCCGGACGAGGCGATCCTGGTCGAGCCGAGGGCGGCCAACACCGGCCAGAACATCACCTTCTCCCGCGATCTGCTCGCCGGGGCCGGCGTGGAGGTCGAGTCGCTGGTTCTGATCTCCAAGCCGTACATGGAACGCCGCTCGTACGCGACCTGCCGCAAGCTGTGGCCCGAGGCCGACGTCGTGTGCGCCTCCGAGCCGCTGGAGTTGGACGACTACATCAAGTCCATCGGCGACGAGAAGCTCGTCGTCGACATGCTCGTTGGCGACCTGCAACGGGTGATCGAGTGACCCAAGCTCGGCTTCGCCGTCGAGCAGGAGGTACCGGGAGATGTGCATGACGCTTACGAGCGCCTCCTGGGCGCCGGGTTCGACCGCCGCCTCATCAGCACCTGAGCCACCTCGCGTCAGCCCGCCAGGCGGGGTGTGAGCGATCCATCAGCCGAACCTGTTCCCACGTCTGTCCACGTTGGCGAAACTCTTCGCCGCCGACCGGTGGATCGTCCTTGACGATGTGCAGTTCGCTCGGCGCGACTACCAGCATCGAGCCCGCCTCGCCGCTCTGGACGATCCCGGTCGGCAGCAGTGGCTTTCACTCCCAACGCACCTTCCCCACGCGGGACCGGCGGTAAGAGTTACCTTGACAGTGGCCCTTTCGACGCCCACGGCATCCCGGTGCTGACCTTCCACACCCCTGTGGACACCGACGACCTGCTCTGGCAGTGGGCCCGGCGGTGCAGCAGCCTCTGGGCCATCAGCAAGATCGGACCTGAGGAACTCGCCAACCAACTGGCTGCACAACGAGAAGCTCACCATCTTGGAGTCCACACGTGGCCGAGCCGACCACCCAGGAGCGGCAGCTCTTCCTTTACATCGCCGTATGCGCGGCTGGGGTCGCCGGCGACGTCGGCAAGCTGATCACGGCTGCCCAGGAGGCGAACTGGGACGTCGGCGTCATCGCCACCCCGCAGGGGCTGGGTTTCATCGACGCGGCGGCCATCGAGGCCCAGACCGGCTACCCCATCCGTTCGGCTTGGCGCTCACCCGGCGATTCTCGTCCGCTGCCGCCCGCCGACGCCATCGCGGTGGCCCCCGCCACCTTCAACACGGTCAACAAGTGGGCGGCGGGGATATCAGACACCCTGGCTTTGGGCATCCTGTGCGAGGCGTACGGCTTCGGCATCCCCACCGCTGTCCTACCGTATGTGAACTCGGCCCAAGCCGCCCATCCCGCTTACCGGCAGAGCCTGGAGCGGCTGCGGGAGATGGGTGTCCTGATCGGCTCGTACGAGCCGCATCGGCCGAAGACCGGGGGTGGGGCGGACCGCTTCCGCTGGGAGGAGGCGCTGGACCTGCTCACTCCCAAGCTGTCCGCGCGGCCGTGACCAGCGCCGCCGTGCCGGCGGTGGTGGTGGAGCGGTTGCCGCAGGTTGGACGGCAGGGGGGTGTTGCGTGTTGCTGTGTGCCCTCGCTGCCTGGGCTCGTGGACCGGGTGCGTGACGTTCGCTGCGTTGTGCCCCCGCCCAAACCCGTGTGCCCTCGATGTGCCCTGGCCACCTGACGGCCCGCCAGGGACATAGAAGGGGGCGGGGTCAAAGACCCCGCCCAATCCACAGGAAACCTCGGCTCACGGCCAAACCAAGCAATACGGCTGATGCCCCGCCTCATGCAGCCGGTGGCTGAAGTCCTGCCACTCGTGCAGCAGTTGGTACACGTTGAACGCGTCCCGTGGGCCGCCCCGGTCCGGGACCGTCGACCAGATGAACGCCGCCGCGCCCACCGCCTCCTCGCCGATGCCGCGCAGGGGGTCCACGACCGTCATGGGGAGTTTGACCACCGCGTAGTCGGGGTGCAGGACGACCAGTTCCAGCGGCGGGACCCTGTGCAGCGGGACGCCCTCGATGCCCGTGAGGACCATCGCCGCCATCGTCTCCGGCTTGATCTTGGTGAACATGCCGCCCATGCCCAGTTCGTCGCCGCCGAGTTCCTCGGGACGCATCGAGATCGGGACGCGGGCTGCCGTGGCGCCGTCCGGCGCGCCGAAGTATTTGTACGTCACCCCCACCCGACCACCATTCCCGCTCCCTGCGCTGAGTCGGTCGACCGTACGGTCCCTGCGTTCCCTACGGTCCATACGCGCCGACCGACCGATCCGCTCAGGCTCACCCTGCGAAACCTGTGAACTCCGGGGACCCTGTGAACCTAGCGATCCCCTCGGGCTCTGTGAAGCCTGGGAGCTTCCTGGGCCCTGGGGATCCGCCGGGTCCGGTGAACCTTGGGAGCCTGCTGCGCCCTGGGGGAGGCCGTGAGGGATCCCAGGAGCCTGCGAGCCACCCGGAACGTGGGGTCCCTGCGGAGTGACGGGAGTCCTTGAGTCACCCGGAACCTGGGGAGTCATGGAAGCCGAGGAGTTACCCGGAACCTGCGGAGTCATGGAAGCCGAGGAGCTACCCGGAACCTGCGGAACCCGTGGCGTCCCGGAAGCCGAGGAGCCACCCGGAACATGCGGAACCTGCGGGGTGGCCGACGCCTGGGAGCCCCCCGGCCCCTGCGGTACCCCCGGTCCCTGCGCGGTCCTGGAAGGCTGCGAGCTCCCCGGCCCCTGCGGTACCACCGGTCCCTGCGCGGTCCTGGAAGGCTGCGAGCTCCCCGGTCCCTGCGGGATCCCCGAAGCCTGTGAGCCGCCCGGGCCGCTCTGTGGGCCTGAGCCCTGTGTCCGACGTGTCTCGGTCGTCTCCTCCGCGTCGCGTCGGTGCCTTCCCCGCCGGGCACGCCGAGGACCCAGGTCATCGGTCCCCTCGCCCAGTCCGCCACCGCGATGCATATCTCCACCCGACTGCTGTTCTAGGAGGCGTGGCCCCCGCCGCGCGACCCGATCATCGTGTCAGTGACCTCCCCCGCGGCCGCCCGCCGAAACGTGCGTTGAAACACCTGTCCGCAGGATCATCGCGGCCTCTGACACCATGGCTAGTGTGAGCTATCCGTACGAAGCCCCAGTTTCGCAGACTCTCTTCGAGCGCGCGGCGGCCGTCACGCCCGGCGGCGTGAACTCTCCGGTGCGCGCCTTCCGCGCCGTGGGCGGTACGCCCCGGTTCATGGTGTCCGGTGACGGTCCCTATCTGACCGATGCCGATGGACGCGAATACGTCGATCTTGTGTGTTCATGGGGGCCCATGATCCTCGGGCACTCCCACCCCGAGGTGATCGCCGCCGTCCAGGAGGCCGTCTCCCGCGGTACCTCCTTCGGTACGCCCGGTGAGGGCGAGGTCGCGCTCGCCGAGGAGATCGTCGCCCGGGTCGAGCCCGTCGAGCAGGTGCGGCTCGTCTCCAGCGGTACCGAGGCCACCATGTCCGCCATCCGGCTGGCCCGCGGGTTCACCCGGCGGTCCAAGGTGATCAAGTTCGCCGGGTGTTACCACGGTCACGTCGACTCGCTGCTCGCCGCCGCGGGCAGTGGCGTCGCCACCTTCGCCCTGCCCGACACCCCCGGCGTCACCGGCGCCCAGGCCGGCGACACCATCGTCCTTCCCTACAACGACCTCGACGCGGTCCGCGCCGCGTTCGCCGCCCACCCCGGCGAGATCGCCTGCCTGATCACCGAGGCCTCGCCCGGGAACATGGGCGTGGTGCCGCCGCTGCCCGGGTTCAACCAGGGGCTGAAGGACCTCTGCCGGGAGAACGGCGCCCTCTACATCTCCGACGAGGTCATGACCGGCTTCCGCACCAGCAGGGCGGGCTGGTACGGCGTCGACGGGGTCGAGCCCGACCTCATGACCTTCGGCAAGGTCATGGGCGGCGGGTTCCCCGCCGCCGCCTTCGGTGGCCGCGCGGACGTCATGGCGCACCTCGCCCCCGCCGGGCCCGTCTACCAGGCCGGCACCCTCTCCGGGAACCCGGTCGCCACAGCGGCGGGCCTCGCCCAATTGCGGCTGCTCGACGACGCCGCGTACGACAAGGTCAACGCCGTGTCCCAGGAGATTCGTACGCTCGTCACCGACGCGCTCACCAAGGAGGGCGTGGCGCACCAGCTCCAGAGCGCCTCCAACATGTTCTCGGTGTTCTTCACCGACCGCCCGGTGCACAACTACGAGGACGCCAGGGGCCAGGAGTCCTTCCGGTTCACCGCCTTCTTCCACTCCCTCCTCGCGCAGGGCGTCTATCTTCCGCCCTCTTCCTTCGAGTCCTGGTTCGTCTCCACCGCCCACGACGAGCGGGCGGTCCAGCGGATCGCCGACGCCCTTCCCGCGGCGGCCCGTGCAGCAGCGGAGGCCACGGCAGCATGAGTGACATCACCGTCGTCCACCTGATGCGTCACGGCGAAGTGGCCAATCCCGAGGGGGTTCTGTACGGGCGGCTGCCCGGCTACCACCTCTCCGAGCTCGGCCGGCAGATGGCCGACCGGGTCGCCGAGCACCTCTCCTCCCGGGACATCACCCACGTCGTCGCCTCCCCGCTGGAGCGGGCGCAGGAGACGGCCACCCCGATCGCCAAGGCGCTCGGTCTGGACCTCGCCGTCGACGAGCGGCTGATCGAGGCCGACAACGTCTTCCAGGGCAAGACCTTCGGCGTCGGCGACGGGGCACTGCGCCGGCCCGAGAACTGGAAGCACCTGGTCAACCCGTTCAAGCCGTCCTGGGGCGAGCCGTACGTGGAGCAGGTCGTGCGGATGATGGGGGCGTTGAACGCCGCCAAGGACGCCGCGCGTGGGCACGAGGCCGTCTGTGTCAGCCATCAGCTGCCGATCTGGACCGTGCGCAGTTTCGTGGAGAAGCGGCGGCTGTGGCACGATCCGCGCAAGCGGCAGTGCACGCTCGCCTCTCTCACCACGTTCACGTATCAGGGCGACAAGATCGTGTCCGTGGGGTACAGCGAGCCGGCGCGGGATCTAATCCCGGCTCATCTCCTCGCGGGCGCCAAGCCGGTGAAGGGGAAGGACAAGGCGTTCGGGGCCTGACGGACCGGGTGACGTCGAGGACGTCGTACGCTGTCGTAGTCGTTCGCGGCGGCGTGCTGCTCACGGAGAGGCCTACGGTTCGTCACAACCCGTGTGCACTCCTGCTATGTGAACGTATCTTCGTAAAATTCGCTCAATATACACGCGTTCGGAGGAACCTCCGCCCTCATCGTGCCCTCTCATTGTGTGACCACTGAGAGGGCGCTATGAATGGGGACGGGAATGCGGGACATCAGCCGACGAGGACTGATAGGCCTCGGCGCGGGTGCGGCGGCTGCCATGGGGCTGGCCGCCTGCGGTTCCCAACAGCAGGACGGCGCGAAGTCCGGTAGCGGTTCCGGCGCGGGCGCCCCCGGCGACTCCGGCAGCCCCACCCCCAGTGCGCGTCTCCTCGGTGACGGCTCCACCTCCGACAGCGGCAAGCAGCCGAACCAGCCGGACAAGCCGGTGCCCCTGGAGCCCGGTCAGACCCCGCCGCAGTTCGTGATCTTCTCCTGGGACGGCGCGGGCGAGGTCGGCAACGGCCTCTTCCCGCGCTTCCTGGACCTGGCGAAGGCGCACGGCGCGCACATGACCTTCTTCCTCTCCGGGCTCTACCTGCTGCCGGAGTCGAAGAAGCGCAAGTATCTGCCGCCGAACAACCGGCCGGGCGCCTCCGACATCGGTTACCTGACGGACGACCACGTCCGCGCAACGCTGACGAACGTCCGCCGCGCCTGGCTCGAGGGCCACGAGATAGGCACCCACTTCAACGGCCACTTCTGCTCGGGGCACGGCACGGTCGCGCACTGGACGCCCAAGCAGTGGCTGAGCGAGATCCAGCAGGCCAAGGCCTTCGTCAAGGAGTGGAAGACCAACACGGGCTTCAGCGATCTGCCCCCGCTGCCCTTCGACTACGAGAAGGAGCTGGTCGGCGGCCGTACGCCGTGCCTGCTCGGCCAGGACAACCTGCTGCCCACCGCCCGTGAGCTCGGCTGGCGCTACGACGCCTCCTCGCCCGGCGGCCGGCAGGTGTGGCCGGTGAAGCGGCACGGGCTCTGGGACCTGCCGCTGCAGCAGGTGCCCTTCCCGGGGCGCAAGTTCGAGGTCCTCTCGATGGACTACAACATGATGTTCAACCAGTCGCAGAACTCCACCAAGGCGCCCGCCTACAACTACCCCGCCTGGCGCCAGCAGTCCGCCGGGGCCTACATAGCCGGCTTCAAGCGGGCATATGAGACGAACCGGGCGCCGTTCTTCATAGGCAACCACTTCGAGCACTGGAACGGCGGCATCTACATGGACTCCGTCGAGGAGGCCTTCAAGCACATCGCGCGGGAGAAGGAGAAGGGCGCCGACGTGCGTATGGTCTCCTTCCGCCAGTTCGTCGACTGGCTGGACGTGCAGAAGCCCGAGGTGCTGGCCAAGCTGCGCACGCTCGGGGTCGGGCAGCAGCCGGCGGGCGGCTGGAAGACCTTCCTCTCGGGCACCGGCAAGGGCAGCTCGGGCAGCGCCTGACCACGCGCCTGGAATGCGGGTTTCCGCCCGCAAGGGGGGTGCGCAAGATCCCCGGAACGGACATGCGAAACTTTTCACATGAGTGCCGCCTGCTGCGCCCCCCAGCGCCTGAACCGCACCCGTAGCCGCAGCCGTCGACGTGCCGCCCTGGCCACCGCCGGGGCCGCCGTCGCGGCGCTCGCCCTGTCCGCCTGCGGGTCCGGTGGCGTCTCCGGGGGCTCCGGCAACACCAATTTCATCACCGGCAAGGACGGCATCGCGACCGTCAAGAAGGGCGAGCGGACCGCCGCCCCCGACCTGTCCGGGCCGACGGTCGACGGCAAGAGGCTCGATGTCGCCGACTACAAGGGCAAGGTCGTCGTCATCAACGTCTGGGGCTCCTGGTGCCCGCCGTGCCGCGCCGAGGCCGCGAACTTCGTCAAGGTCGCCCAGGACACCGCGAGCAACGGCGTCCAGTTCATCGGCATCAACACCCGGGACACCAGCACCGGACCGGCCCAGGCCTTCGAGAAGCAGTACGGCGTCACGTACCCCAGCCTGTACGACCCGACCGGCAAGCTGATGCTCCGGTTCGAGAAGGGCACGCTCAACCCGCAGGCGATCCCCTCCACGCTCGTCATCGACCGGGACGGGAAGATCGCCGCGCGCACGCTCCAGGCACTCAGCGAGGAGAAGCTGCGCGAGATGCTCGACCCGGTCGTCGCGGAGAAGTGACGTGACCGGAGTGTCCACGCTCGTCGCCGCCGCCGACCCGGGCCAGTCGGCCCTGCCCGGTGCGCTGCTGCTCGCCCTGCCGGTCGCCGTCCTCGGCGGGCTCGTCTCCTTCTTCTCGCCGTGCGTCCTGCCGCTCGTCCCCGGCTACCTCTCCTACGTCACCGGGGTCGCCGGTACCGATCTGGCCGAGGCCCGAAGGGGCCGGATGGCCGCGGGTGCCTCGCTGTTCGTGCTCGGCTTCACCGCCGTGTACGTCTCCGGCGGAGCGATGTTCGGGTTCTTCGGGTACACCCTGCAGGAGCACAAGGGAACCCTGAGCAAGGTGCTCGGCGTGTTCATGATCCTGCTGGGCGTCTTCTTCATGGGCCTGATGCCCTGGCTGACCCAGCGTGAGTTCCGCTTCCACAGGCGGCCCGCCACCGGCCTGGTGGGCGCGCCCGTCCTCGGCGCCCTGTTCGGGATCGGCTGGACCCCGTGCATCGGCCCGACCCTCGCCTCCGTACTGGCGCTCTCCTCCGACCAGGCGAACGCCGGACGCGGTGCCCTCCTGACGGTCGCCTACTGCCTCGGCCTCGGCGTGCCGTTCGTGCTCGCCGCGGTCGCCTTCCGCAAGGCCCTCGGGGCCTTCGGATGGGTCAAGCGCCACTATGTCTGGGTGATGCGTATCGGCGGCACGATGATGATCGTGACCGGTCTGCTGCTGCTGACCGGCGTCTGGGACGGCATCGTGCAGCAGATGCAGAGCTGGTCCGGCGGCTTCACGGTGGGGATCTGATCCATGAGCGACACACGGAGCACCGACGTGCACGGCGACGAGACCACCGAGAACCTCGCTCGGGGCACCGAGTCCGGCACCGACCCCGGCATTGCGCCCCGCACCGAGTCCGGCACCGACCCCGGCATCGCGCCCCGCACCGAGCCCGACGACCCCGACCAGGGCATCGAACCCGACCTCGGCGAGGCCGGCTCCCAACTGTCCACCGCCCCCGTCGAGACGGCCATGCCCGGCTCCTTCGGCGGCTCCCGCGCGCCCGGCGCCAAGGGCTGGATCATCTGGACCGCACGTGAGGTCATCGGCTGGGCCCGCTGGTTCTGGCGGCAGCTGACCTCCATGCGCGTAGCGCTGATCCTGCTGTTCCTGCTGTCGCTCGGCGCGATCCCCGGCTCGCTGATCCCGCAGTCCGGCAGCGACGCGATGAAGGTGCAGGACTTCCGGGACGCGCACCGGACGCTCGCCCCGATCTACGACAAGCTCGGACTGTTCCACGTGTACAGCTCGGTGTGGTTCTCGGCGATCTACATCCTGCTGTTCGTCTCACTCATCGGCTGTATCGTGCCGCGCACCTGGCAGTTCGTGGGCCAGCTCAGGAGCCGTCCGCCGGCCGCGCCCAAGCGGCTGACCCGGCTGCCCGCCTACGCGACCTGGCGCACCGACGCCGACCCCGAGCAGGTCCGCGAGGCCGCGCTGAAGGTCCTCGAGCAGCGCCGTTTCCGTGCGCACCGGGCCGGGGACGCCGTCGCCGCGGAGAAGGGCTATCTGCGCGAGGCCGGCAACCTGGCCTTCCACATCGCGCTGATCGTGCTGCTGGTCGCCTTCGCCTGGGGCCAGCTCTACAAGTCCGAGGGCAACAAGCTGGTCGTCGAGGGAGACGGCTTCTCCAACACCCTCATCTCCTACGACGACTTCAAGTCCGGCAGCCTCTTCAGCGCCGACGACCTGGTGCCGTTCAGCTTCGACCTGAAGAAGTTCACCGGCACGTACGAGCGCACCGGTCCCAACAAGGGCACCCCGCGCAGGTACCAGGCGGACATCACCTACAGCGAGGGCGCCTACGGCAAGGAGAGGAAGACCACCGTCAAGGTCAACCAGCCCTTGCACATCGGCGACGCCAAGGTCTACCTGGTCAGCCACGGGTACGCGCCCGTCGTCACCGTCCGCGACGGCAAGGGCGACGTCGTCTTCCACGCCGCCGTGCCGCTGCTGCCCATCGACCCCAATGTGACCTCGCAGGGCTCGATCAAGGTGATGGACGGCTACCGCAACGCCCAGGGGCTGCACGATCAGCTCGGCTTCGCCGCGTTCTTCGTGCCGACGTTCGCGGGTGCCGGCAAGGGCACGATGTTCTCCCAGTTCCCGGCGCTCGACTACCCGGTGCTCGCGGTGTCCGCGTACCACGGGGACCTCGGCGTCAACGCGGGCATCCCGCAGAACGTGTACCAGCTGGACACCAAGGACCCGAACCTCAAGCCGTTCAAGGACGCCCAGGGCAACATCCTCAAGGCCCGCCTGCTGCCCGGTGAGACCATGCAGCTGCCGGGCGGCAACGGCTCGATCACCTTCGAGAAGGACATCAAGGAGTGGGCCGGGTTCCAGGTCGTGCAGCAGCCCGGCAGCGGCTGGGCGCTCGGCGGCGCGCTCGCCGCGATCTTCGGTCTGGCCGGTTCCCTGTTCATCCAGCGCCGCCGCGTCTGGGTGCGCGCGACGACCGGCGCCGACGGCGTGACCGTCGTCGAGATGGCGGGCCTCGGCCGGAGCGAGTCCGCGAAGCTGCCCGAGGAACTCGGCGACCTGGCCGCGCTCGTCCATGACCGGGCACCCACGAAGACCGACGATCCAGACGCCGACCCCGATCAGGAGCCGGGCGCCACAACCCCCGTACCTGCCGCCGAAGGGGCTCAGAAGAAGTGACCCTCGCCACCGCCACCAACGAACATCTCGCGAGCATCAGCAATACGCTGATCTACTCCGCGATGGCCGTCTACACCCTGGCCTTCTTCGCGTACATCGCCGAATGGATCTTCGGCAGCCGCAGCAAGGTCGCCCGCACGGCCCACGCGCTCACCGCCGGCACCACGCAGGAGGCACCGGCACCCGCCGTCACGGTCAAGAACGCCGGCGGCACCGCCGTGCTGGAGCGGCCGAAGGTCGTCACCCGCAACGCGTCCGGTGCCCGTGACGTGCCCGACGGTCCCGGCGCCCACGGCGGCGACGAGCAGGGTGACCTCTACGGCCGGATCGCCGTGTCGCTCACCGTGCTGTCCTTCCTCATCGAGTTCGCGGGCGTGCTCGCCCGTGCCCTGTCGGTGCAGCGGGCGCCGTGGGGCAACATGTACGAGTTCAGCATCACCTTCTCCACGGTCGCGGTCGGTGTGTACCTCGTGCTGCTCGCGCTGAGGAAGAACGTCCGCTGGCTCGGCCTGCCGCTGATCACCACGGTCCTCCTCTTCCTCGGCCTCGCCGTCACCGTCCTGTACACGGCCAGCGACCAGCTCGTCCCCGCCCTGCACTCGTACTGGCTGTACATCCACGTCTCCACCGCCATCATGTGCGGCGCGGTCTTCTACGTCGGCGCGGTCGGCACGGTCCTCTACCTCTTCAAGGACTCCTACGAGAACAAGCTCCAGAGCGGCGGCACGCCCGGCCGGTTCGCCACCTCCGTCCTGGAGCGGCTGCCCGCCGCGGCGTCGCTGGACAAGTTCTCCTACCGCGTGAACGCCGCGTTCTTCCCGCTGTGGACGTTCACGATCATCGCGGGCGCCATCTGGGCCGGTGACGCGTGGGGCCGCTACTGGGGCTGGGACCCCAAGGAGACGTGGTCGTTCATCACCTGGGTCGCCTACGCCTGCTACCTGCACGCTCGCGCCACGGCCGGCTGGAAGGGCCGCAAGGCCGCGTACATCGCGCTCATCGCCTTCGCCTGCTGGCTGTTCAACTTCTACGGCGTCAACATCTTCATCTCCGGCAAGCACTCGTACGCGGGCGTGTAGCTTCCCGCAACACGTGCGGAACCCCTGTCCCGGGGCGAGGCTGGTGTCATGACCGATCCCATCGAAGAGGGCACCGCGGAGCACCGGGGGGACACGCACGTACGGCACTATCTGCTGCACCTGCCCCGGCCCGTGGAGGAGGTCTGGCCCGCTCTGGCCACCTCGGTGGGCCTGCGGAGGTGGCTGGCCGCCGCCGAGCCCTTCGAACCACGGCTCGGCGGCGCGGTGGGCCTGCGGCTGCCCGAGGGCACGGCCCGGGGCCGCATCACGGCGTGGGACGTCGAGCGGGTCGCCGAGTACACGGTGGAGGGCCGCGGCCGCATCCGCTTCCATCTGGAACCCGACCGCCCGCGGGGCACGACGGTGCGGTTCACGCACGAGAGCGGGGAGGACCGGGACCCGGGCTGGCGCGACCGTTTCGAGCGGCTCTTCGCCTACGTGGAGAGCGGCACCCCCTGACCCCTCACGCCGGGGGGGAGCCACTCACCGGCCGGGGGCTTCCCCTCCGGCCAGGCCGGCACTCGTCCCCCGTGAGCAGGGTGAACGGGTGATCCATACGGCCTCGCCCGCCCAACTCGTCGCTGAGCGAGCGCAGTTGGGGGGAGCTGCACGCGCACCTGGCCCTCGGTACGCCGGGTCCCGGCCGGTGCGCCGGGCGGGCAGGTGGCTCAGCCCACCGTGATCGAGTCCAGCTTCTCGCGCAGATACACATGCGAGTCCACCGGCTCGTACGCCACCCGTCCCACCGGAGCCGGGACCGACGAGACGATCGTCCCGGGGGCGCACTCGCCGAAGTAGACGAGGGACATCAGCTCCTCGGTGGGGGCGTCGGCCGGTGGCGGCAGGACACGGTGGCGGCCCGAACGCCAGCGGTCGCCCGTCCAGCGGGCCATCAGATCGCCGATGTTGACGGTGAACGCCTCCGGGTCGTACGGGGCGTCCTGCCAGCCGCCCTCGTCCGTGTGGATCTGCAGGCCGCCCCTGCCGGCCTGCCGGTCGAGGATGGTGACCGTGCCGAAGTCGGTGTGCGGGCCGATGCGGAACTGGCCCGGCTCCGGCTCGCCGACGACCTCCGTGCCCGGATACCAGTTGATGTTGAAGCCGTAGGTGGGGTGGTCCATGTGGCGGGTGAAGAAGTCCGGTCGCAGGCCCAGGGCCTCGCCGAGCAGCGACAGCAGGCGGTGTGCCAGCTCCGCCATCCGCTCCAGGTACTCCTCGCACAGCGCCCGCAGCTCCGGCACCTCCTCGGGCCAGACGTTCGGCGCGTACCACTCCGCGTTGACCCGCGGGTCCTCGAACGGCTCCTGGGTGGCGAAGGTCAGTGACTCCTTGAGGTCGGGCGGGGTCCGGGTCCCCTCGGCGTAGCCGTTGGCCTCGGCGCCGGGGCCCAGCCAGCCGCGTCCGCCGACCCTGGCGGCGTACTTCTCCTTGGCCTCGGCGGGCAGGGTGAAGAAGGCGCGCGCGGCCTGCCGGATCCGGGTGCGCAGGGACGGGTCCACGCCATGGCCGGTGACCAGCAGGAATCCGGCGGTCTTGAGGGCCTCGTCCACGGCGCGGGCGAGGGTGGCGCGGGTGTCCGGGTCGCCCTCCAGCCACGGCCGCAGATCGATGGTGGGGATGCGGGGCTCAGTCACTGCCGATGTCCTCGTTCCACAGAGCCGGGTTGTCCTCGATGAAGTCGCGCATCAGCGCCGTGCACTCGGGGTCGTCCAGGAGGACCACCTCCACACCGTGTTCCGCGAGCCATTCGTGGCCGCCGTGGAAGGTGGTCGCCTCACCGACGACCACCCGGGAGATGCCGAACTGGCGGACCAGGCCGCTGCAGTACCAGCACGGCGAGAGGGTGGTCACCATCGTCGTACCCCGGTAGGAGCGCAGACGGCCCGCCGCGCGGAAGGCGGACGTCTCCGCGTGCATCGAGGGGTCGTCGTCCTGGACGCGGCGGTTGCGGCCGCGGCCGAGGAGGTTGCCGTCCGCGCCGTAGAGCGCGGCGCCGATGGGGATGCCGCCCTCGGCGAGGCCGGCGCGGGCCTCCGCCACGGCCGTGGCGAGCCACTGGTGTGCCTGTGCCTGATCCATGCCCTCACTCTCCCCGCCGCGACCTCGGTGGCAACGTGCGAACCCCCGGTGAGGGCACGGTCTCACCGGGGGAAGGCGGTCAGGTTCCATCGACCGAGCAGTCGACGGAATCGGCGGGACCGATGGCCCCATCGGCAGGACGCCCCACCGGCGCGTGGACCGGCCGCGACAGTCGCTCGTAGCGTCTTGGACATGACCCCCGAGAACAAGGGCACGGCCCAGCTGACGACCGCGATGGTGCTCTCCGGCACCCTCGGTGTCTTCGTCATCCAGTCGGGTGCCTCGCCCTTCAACGTCGTCTTCTTCCGCGTCCTGTTCGGCGCCCTCGCCCTCGGCTCCTACGTCGTCGCCCGCGGCTGGCTGCGCGGCCACGGCTTCACCCCGCGCACCCTGGGGCTGGCCGTCCTGGGCGGCGTCTTCATCGTCTTCAACTGGGTCCTGCTCTTCCAGGCCTACGGGAACACGTCGATCTCCGTCGCGACGGTCGTGTACCACACGCAGCCCTTCTACGTGGTGCTGCTGGGCGCCCTGCTCTTCCGCGAGCGGCTCACCGCGGCCAAGGTCAGCTGGGTGGGTGTCGCCTTCCTGGGACTGATCCTCGTCTCGGGCGTCACGCCCGGCGACTTCACGCACGGCGGTTCGTACGTCGTCGGCGTCGGCCAGGCCTTGCTCGCCGCGCTCCTGTACGGTCTGTCGACCCTGGTCACCAAGCGCGTCACCGGTGTTCGGCCGCACCTCATCGCCCTCGTCCAGGTCCTCGTCGGCATCCCTCTGCTGCTGCCCTTCGCGGACTTCGGCGCGATGCGCGGCGAGGGTGCCGACTGGGGCTGGCTGGTGGGCCTCGGAGTCATTCACACCGGCCTGATGTACGTCCTGATGTACGCCGCCTACGCCAAGCTCCCGACCTCGAAGATCGCCGTCCTCGCCTTCGTCTACCCGGCCGTCGCGATGATCATGGACTGGGCGGTGTACGGCCACCACATCGGGCTCGTCCAGGCGTTGGGCGTCCCGCTGATCGTGACCGCCAGCCTGCGCGTCACGCTTCCTCGGACACGAGCCGCCGCGCCTGCTCCAGAAACAGCCGGGCGTGCGCCGGAAGCCGCTTCCCGGCCCGCCACGCCAGCTGGGTACAAAGCCTGAACGGCGGCTCCCACGGCAGTCGTACGAGAGAGCCCTCCGCGAGTTCGGCGGCGACCGTCACCTCGGGCAGCAGTGACATCCCGAGGCCGGCCGCCGCCGCGCGTTTGGTGGCCTCGATCGTGCCGAACTCCATGAAGTCCACCACGGGAGCCAGGGCGGTGAGCTCCCGCTCGAACAGGTCGCGGTAGGCGCAGCCGGGTTCGGTCGCCAGCAGCGGCCGGCGCACCAGGTCGGCCGTCGTGACCGGCTTCCCGGCCAGGGGGTGCCCGGGCGCCGCCACCAGCGCCAGCGGCTCCACCGCCAGCACCTCGGTCTCCAGCCCGGCGTGGGTGGTCTCCTCCTCCATCAGGAAGCCGAGGTCGTACGTCCCCTGCCGCAGCGCCTGCCGGGTCTCGTCACCGATGGTGGTCCGCAGCGCCAGGCGCACCTTGGGGTAGCGGTGGTGGAAGAGCTCGAGGAGCGGAGGCAGACGGTACGACGTCAGCGACTCCATGGTTCCGACGGTCAGGGTGCCGGCCGGCTCCTGCGTGCCGGTCACCGCCAGCCGGGCCTCCTCGCTCAGTTCGATCATCTGCCGGGCGTACGGCAGCAGTCGCTCGCCCGCCTCCGTCAGCCGGATGCGGCTGCCCAGCCGGTCGAAGAGTTCCGCGCCGAGCGAGGACTCCAGGGCGCGGATCTGCCCGGTCACACTCGACTGCGCGTACTGCAGCTCTGCCGCGGCCCGGGTGAAGGACAGGACGGTGGCGACCTTCTCGAAGGTGACGAGCAGCCTCAGTTCCATCAGTCGGTCGCGGGTCCCTCGCCCCGCTCACGGCGCCGCAGTTCCTCCTCGCGGCGGCGCAGGTCGGCCTCCCACTCCTTCAGGAGCGCCTCGTCCTTCTTGTTGTCCTCCTTGAGGGACCTCAGGAACTCGGGGTTGTCGTCGGGTGCCACCCAGGTCGTGCGGTGGTTGCGGTGCCACTCGGAAGGGGTGGAGCCGTTCGCCGGGGCCTTGCGCACCTTGCCGGCCACGAGCCAGGCGACCGGGCCGACCAGCACCTCGCCGAAGAGCAGGATGACGATCACCCAGAGCACCTTGGGCAGCCCCCGGACCTGCTCCTCGGGGGTGTTCAGACAGTCGATGAAGGCGTATATCCACAGCGCCAGGACCAGCAGGAAGGGCAGATACCTGAGCATGGTCGTGCGATCCCCCAGGAGACGGCGACGGGGCATGGGACGGGCCCCGGTGACGGGGCAAGGGTAGCCCTTGCCGGATACTGGGACGCATGGCTTACGACGATCTTCGGTCCCTGCTCCGGGCGCTGGAGCGCGAGGGAGACCTCAAGCGCATCAAAGCCGAGGTCGACCCCTATCTGGAGGTCGGGGAGATCGTCGACCGGGTGCAGAAGTCCGGCGGGCCCGCGCTGCTCTTCGAGAACGTGCGCGGTTCGTCCATGCCTCTCGCCATGAACGTCTTCGGGACGGACCGGCGCCTTCTCAAGGCCCTGGGCCTCACGTCGTACGGTGAGATCTCCGACAAGATCGGCGGTCTGCTCAAGCCCGAGCTGCCGCACGGGTTCGTCGGGATGCGCGAGGCATTCGGAAAACTCGGTGCAATGGCGCATGTACCGCCCAAGAAGGTCAAACCCGACAACGCTCCCGTGCAGGAAGTCGTCCTGCGTGGCGAGGACGTCGACCTCGACGCCCTCCCCGCCCTCTTCACCTGGCCCCAGGACGGCGGCTCCTTCTTCAATCTCGGGCTCACCCACACCAAGGACCCGGAGACCGGGATCCGCAACCTCGGGCTCTACCGCCTCCAGCGCCACGACCGGCGCACCATCGGTATGCACTGGCAGATCCACAAGGACAGCCGCAACCACTACCAGGTGGCGGCCCGGCGCGGCGAGAAGCTGCCGGTCGCCATCGCCTTCGGGTGCCCGCCCGCCGTGACGTACGCCTCCACCGCCCCGCTGCCCGGCGACATCGACGAGTACCTGTTCGCCGGGTTCGTCGCGGGCAAGCGGATCGAGATGGTCGACTGCAAGACGGTGCCGCTCCAGGTCCCGGCGCACGCCGAGGTCGTTCTGGAGGGCTGGCTGGAGCCCGGCGAGATGCTTCCCGAGGGCCCGTTCGGCGACCACACCGGCTTCTACACGCCGCAGGAGCCCTTCCCGGCCCTCAAGATCGACTGCGTCACCATGCGCCGCCGCCCCCTGCTCCAGTCGATCGTCGTGGGCCGCCCCCCGACGGAGGACGGGCCGCTCGGCCGGGCCACCGAGCGCTTCTTCCTCCCGCTGCTCAAGATCATCGTGCCGGACATCGTGGACTACCACCTCCCCGAGGCGGGCGGGTTCCACAACTGTGCGATCGTGTCGATCGACAAGAAGTACCCCAAGCACGCCCAGAAGGTGATGCACGCCATCTGGGGCGCACACATGATGTCGCTGACGAAGCTGATCGTGGTCGTCGACTCCGACTGCGACGTGCACGATCTGCACGAGGTCGCCTGGCGGGCCCTGGGCAACACGGACTACGCCCGTGACCTCACGGTCGTCGAGGGCCCCGTCGACCACCTCGACCACGCCTCCTACCAGCAGTTCTGGGGCGGCAAGGCCGGAATCGACGCGACCGGGAAGTGGCCCGAGGAGGGCTACACGAGGGACGGCGGCTGGCCCGACATGGTCCTGTCCGACCCGGAGACCTCCGAACGGGTGACGCGACGCTGGAAGGAGTACGGACTGTGATGCCTAGGGACATGCTTGCGGCAGGCAGGGCGGAGACGGGGTTTCCCCGCCGACGCGGGGGTGAACCGGAGTACGGCCTGTGAGCAGCGCCTCCGCCGCGATTCCGCAGCCAGGACGCGCCAAGGCGTTCCTGCGCCTGGTGATGATCGAGCACTCCGTCTTCGCCCTGCCCTTCGCGTACATCGCCTCCCTGACGGCGATGTACCAGTGGGACAGGACCATCCACTGGGGCCGGCTCTTCCTCGTGACCGTCGCCATGGTGGGTCTGCGCACCTTCGCGATGGCGGTGAACCGGATCATCGACCGCGAGATCGACGCCCGCAACCCGCGCACGGCCCACCGCGAGCTGGTGACCGGTGCGATGACGGTACGGCACGCGTGGACGGGCGCGCTGATCGCGCTGGTCTTCTTCCTGGGCGCCGTGGCCCTGCTCAACCCGCTCTGCCTCGCGCTCGCCCCCATCGCGGTGATCCCGATGGTGGTGTACCCCTACGGCAAGAGGTTCACGAACTTCCCGCAGGCCATCCTGGGTCTCGCGCAGGCGATGGGCCCGGTCGGCGGCTGGTTGGCGATCAGCGGCAGGTGGGACTGGGACGCGGTGATCCTCGGTCTCGCCGTCGGCATCTGGATCGGCGGCTTCGACCTCATCTACGCCTGCCAGGACGTGGAGACGGACCGCGAGATCGGGGTCATGTCGGTGCCGGCCCGCTTCGGTGTCCCCGCGGCCATCCGGGGGGCCCGCGTCTGTCATGCCGTCACGACGGCGCTGTTCGTCTGGTACGCCGTCGTCACCGGTGCCGGAGTCTTCTTCTGGCTGGGCCTGGTGATCGTGGCCGGCGCCTTCCTCTACGAGCACACGATCGTCCGGCCCCATGACCTGAGCCGCCTGAACCGCGCCTTCTTCAGCGTCAACGGGTTCATCGGCATCGCCCTGTTCGTGTGTGCGTTGCTTGATCTGCTGGTCCGGGGTCTCACGGTCTGAATCATGAGAGCTGATGGAGAGAGTTCGACGCCATGAAGCCAGGACAGACGCAGCGCACGCCTTGGATCGTGGGCGTCTCCGGCGCCTCCGGCACGCCGTACTCCGCCGCCGTGCTGCGCGCGCTGCTGGCGGCGGGGGAGAGCGTCGACCTCGTCGTCTCCCGTGCGTCGCGGCTCACGCTGCTCGACGAGACCGGGATCTCCTTCCGGGACGCGCACTGGCGGCAGGACCTGCGGGAGTGGCTGGGGCGGGGAGCGGGCGGCAAGCCCGCAACGTTCGAGGTCGACGTCGACGGCGACGCCGTACGGTACTGGAGCGCCGGTGACCTGGCCGCCGGGCCGTCCTCCGGGTCGTACCCCGCCAAGGGGATGCTGATCGTGCCCGCGTCCACGGCCTGCGTGGCGGGGGTCGCGCTCGGGCTCTCGAAGGACCTGTTGCAGCGGGCCGCGAGCGTCACCCTCAAGGAGGGGCGGCGGCTGGTGGTCGCCGTGCGGGAGACACCGCTCAGCGGGCAGACCCTCAGGCAGCTGGTGGCGCTGGACGAGGCGGGGGCGGTCGTACTGCCCGCGTCGCCGGCGTTCTACGCGGGGGCGACACACATCCAGGACCTGGTGGACTTCGTCGCGGGACGTGCGCTGGACGCGGCCGGGGTGCCGCACCGGCTGTACCGCCGCTGGGAGGGCGAACTCGGCGGCTCGGCCCGCGGCACGTGACCGTCGGCGCAGCAGCGCGCACCCGGGCAAGCAGCAGCAACACGCATCACTTTCAGGAACTCTTCGGACCTCTTCAGCGGAAGGCTTCGATCGCATGGACGCGGTGGACAGGCAGCTCATCCAGGCCCTGAGGGAGAACGGCCGGGCCTCCTACGCGGAGCTGGGGCGCCTCGTCGGCCTGTCGGGACCCAGCGTCACCGACCGCATCAACCGCCTGGAGGCGGCCGGTGTCATCACCGGCTACCGCGCCACCGTCGACGCGGCCTCCCTCGGCCTGGGCGTGACCGCCCTCATCGGCATCTCCCTGTCCGACGCCGCCGACCACGAGGACGTGGCGCGGCGTCTGAGGGACCTTCAGGAGATCGAGGACTGCTGGTTCATCGCCGGCGACGACTCGTTCATGCTCAAGGTCCGCGCGAGCGACGTGGACGGCCTGGAGAAGACCATCCGCCGGCTGTCGGGCACCAAGGGCGTCTCCCGCACGCGTACCACCATCGTGCTCTCCACGAAGTGGGAGAACCGGGTGGGGGAGCTGCCGGAGTCGCACTAGGTGCCAGAGGTGCTGGGGCACCGAGCACCGTATGGGGGCGCCGTCCGTCCGAAGGGCGGAGGGTACCGTTGGGGTGGTTCGTCCGAGGGAGAGGCAGAAGCATGGATGTCGGGCTCAAGCGCGAGCTGGAGGACAAGGTCCGGGCCGGTGAGCGGCTGACCCGCGAGGACGGCATCGCGCTGTACGAGTCGGACGACCTGGCCTGGCTGGGCGGCCTCGCGCACGAGGTGCGGACCCGCAAGAACGGTGACGTGGTCCACTTCAACGTCAACCGTCACCTCAACATGACCAACGTGTGCACGGCGTCCTGCGCCTACTGCTCCTTCCAGCGCAAGCCGGGGGAGAAGGACGCGTACACGATGCGCATCGAGGAGGCGGTCCGGCTCGCCAGGACGATGGAGTCGGAGAACCTCACCGAGCTGCACATCGTCAACGGCCTGCACCCGAACCTGCCGTGGCGCTACTACCCGCGCTCGCTGCGCGAGCTGAAGGCCGCCCTGCCGAACGTCTCGCTGAAGGCGTTCACGGCGACCGAGATCCACCACTTCGAGACCATCTCCGGGCTCAGCGCCTCCGAGATCCTCGACGAGCTGATCGACGCCGGTCTGGAGTCGCTGACCGGCGGCGGCGCGGAGATCTTCGACTGGGAGATCCGGCAGCACATCGTCGACCACAGGACGCACTGGGAGGACTGGTCGCGCATCCACCGCCTGGCGCACGAGAAGGGTCTGAAGACCCCGTGCACCATGCTGTACGGCCACATCGAGGAGCCGCGCCACCGCGTGGACCATGTGCTGCGGCTGCGTGAACTCCAGGACGAGACCGGCGGCTTCCAGGTCTTCATCCCGCTGCGCTACCAGCACGACTTCGTGGATGTGAAGGACGGCAAGGTCCGCAACCGCCTCCAGGCCCGGACGCAGATGGCGACCGGCGCGGAGGCCCTGAAGACCTTCGCGGTCTCGCGTCTGCTGTTCGACAACGTCCAGCACGTCAAGGTGTTCTGGGTGATGCACGGCGTGCAGACCGCGCAGCTGGCCCTCCAGCACGGCGCCGACGACATGGACGGCTCGGTCGTCGAGTACAAGATCACGCACGACGCGGACGACTTCGGCACGCCGAACAAGCTGACCCGGGAGGACCTGCTCGACCTGATCCGCGACGCGGGCTTCCGTCCGGTGGAGCGGAACACACGGTACGAGATCATCCGCGAGTACGAGGGCCCGGACCCGGCGCGCCGGGACGAGCCGCAGCCCATGCGCGTGTGACCGATTCGGCAGCGGAACGGTGTACCCCACCTCCGTAGGTAAGGGATAGCCTGCCGCTATGCCCCTTACCTTTGAGCTCGATCCCGCCGTGTCCCCCGCCCTGCGGGACGACCTGCTCGCGCTGTGGGCGGACGTGTCGAACGCGGGCGGCTCGGTCGGCTTCGTGCCGCCGGTGACCGCGGACGACATACGCCCCGAGCTGGTGAAGCACCTCGTGGCGATGGCCGAGGGACGGACCCGGCTGCTGGTGGGCCGGGACGGGACCGGCGCGGTCGCGGCGACCGCGTTCATCGCGCACAACACGCACCGGCTGATGCGGCACTGGGTCTGGCTGTACACGGTGATGGTGCATCCGCGGCACCAGGGCAGGGGGTACGGCCGTGACCTGCTGGCCGCCGCGGCGGACGCGGCGCGCGGCCTGGAGGGCATCGAGGCGATCCGGCTCACCTGCCGGGGCGGCCTCGGCCTGGAGCGGTTCTACGGCTCCTGCGGCTACAAGGAGGTCGGCCGGGTGCCCGGGGCGATCCGGGTGGCGCCCGGGGACGACCGGGACGACATCACGATGCTGCTGCCGCTCCTGTGACTGCTCCCACCCGCCTCCAAGATCGGGGGCCGGGCATGCTTCACTGGACGGTGCCCCTATGGGGGTGTTCGGACGCTTCGAAACGGAAGAGTGGATTGAGATGCTCCGCTACACGCTGATGCGCCTCGGGATCTTCGCGGGCTGCCTCCTCGTCGTCTGGGGCCTCGTCTACTCCGGCGTCGTCCCGCGCGGCCTCGGCGACTCCAACCTCCTGTGGGTCCTCCTGCTCTCCCTGGTGATCTCCGCGCCGATCAGTTTCGTGGTGCTGCGCAAGGAGCGGGACCGGGCCTCCGTGCAGATCGTGCAGAAGGTCGACCGTGTGAAGGCCAACCTCGAGGCCAACCGCAGCCAGGAGGACCTGCCCGACGACACGGCCCGGGCGCAGGGCCAGCCCTCCTGAGAGCTCCGAACACAGTGGGCGCCCGGCTCGCGGACTCCCATTTGTTCGGAGCTCTGAGAGGCTTCCCGCATCGGGACCAGGGGCCCAACTAGTCTTGCGCCATGGGTGCGGTGAAGACCAAGCGGATGCCGCGGGCGGTGCGGGAGCAGCAGATGCTCGACGCCGCCGTACGGACCTTCGGCCAGCGGGGCTACATGGCCGCGTCCATGGACGAGATCGCCGAACTGGCGGGCGTCTCCAAGCCGCTGGTGTATCTGTACCTGAACTCCAAGGAAGACCTCTTCACCGCCTGCATCCGCCGCGAGGCCGCCGCGCTCACCGAGGCCGTGCGCTGCGGAGTCCGGCCCGGACTCGCAGCCGACGACCAACTCTGGGAGGGGCTGCGCGCGTTCTTCACCCACACCGCGCGCAACCCGGACGGCTGGGCGATCCTGCACCTCCAGGCCCGTACGCACGGTGAACCCTTCGCCGCCGAGGTCACCGCCATGCGTGAGGAGATCGTCGCGTTCGTGACGGAGCTCATCGCCGTCGCCGCGCACGAGGCGCTCCCCGAAGCTCTCGGCTGCGCTCGTGCGGGGAGGCGTGATCCAGACCTGCCCGAGCGTGAGGTGGCGGGGCTCGCCCAGGCCCTGGTCGGTGCCGCCGAGTCCCTCGCCGCCTGGGCGAACGCCACCTCCGGCGTCTCAGCCCGGCAGGCCGCGGCGACCCTGATGAACTTCGCCTGGGCGGGCCTCGGCAACCTCATGGAGAACCGCCCCTGGACGCCCCCGGACCGGGACCGGCGCGTATCGCCTGGAGCGGACGACGAGGGCTGACGGGCGTCAGCTGAGGTCAAGCCGAGGAGAAAGCCCCGCTGATCGGGGAGCTCCCCGCTCATTGACGAACGATCAGCCAGTCCCCATCTCATTCCCCCATCTCATTCCCCCATCTCATTCCCCCTTCTCATTCCCCTGCTCATTTCCCTCGTTCCCCTTTCCATTCCCCATCCCATTCCGTTCCTCTGGTCCCTCCTCGCGCTCGGACGAATGCGGCGGTTCGTCGAAGTGCACGCTGACCTTCTGGAACCCCTTGAAGGCTTCCGTCGTCGCGTACGACCGGTAGGCGCGCACGTCGCCCGGGCTGAGGTGGACGCGGTCGGTGAACGGGCTCAGCAGACTGCGCGGCCACAGATGCAGGCAGCGCACCGCGCTGATCTCCGCTGTGACGAGGTACACCAGCGAGCCGAGGTAGATCCAGGCGAGCAGGCCGAGCACGATGCCGAACATGCCGTACGTCGCCGTGGTGCCCCGGAGAATGTGGTCGACGTAGTAGGAACCGCCCCACTGCAGCACCTGCCAGGCGATCGCGCCGCCCAGCGCGGGGCCGTACATCATGCGCAGGGGTATGCGGCGGCGCGTCAGAATGTGGTAGCTGCCCAGCAGAAGCCCGGCGTTGAGCGCGACGGCCATGACCGCGGCGGCCACGCGTACGCCGATGGCCAGACGGGATCCGAACACACTGGCCGCCGACTCCGCCGCGGACAGGCCCGTGGTGACACAGAGGCCGACCGCGAGCAGTGACAGGAACTTCAGGCCCCTCAGCCGCGAGCGCAGCGGGCCGGGTCGTTCGTGGCGGGGGACCGCGAAGATCTTGTTCAGGGCGAGCTGGGCGGCCTGCCCGACCCCCAGCGCGCCGTAGAGACTGCCCGCGACACCGACCACGAGGGCGACGCCACTCCCGTTGAACGAGTGAATGTTGTGACCGATCTGGTCGCCGATCACCGGGAATTCCCGCAAGGCCGAGTTCAGTACGGCCTGCTGCAGATGCGGGTCGCCCCTGAGAAGGGAACCGAGCAGCGCGACGAGGAAGAGCATCAGCGGGAACAGGGAGAGGAATCCGTAGTAGGACAGCAGCGCGGCCAGGTATCCGGCCTGGTCGTCGTAGAACTTGTACGCCACGGCCAGAGGAAATCCCGCCCAGCGATGCCGTCGCTGATAAGAATCCAGCCGGGCCAGCACTCCCATGCGTTTCCGGTACCCCAGCCTGCCGCCCTTATGCGGTGTTCCCGCCCGTGCCCCCGCTGTGTTTCCACCGGTCGCGGGGTCCGGTCGGGAAGGTGAATGAAGAGATGTGCGGAGAATTCAAGGGAGTGAAGATCGCGCTGGGTCAGGGCGAGTCCGCGATCGCGGGCGGCGCGGACACGGCGAGCGACGCGCCCCTCGGCGTCAACGACCAGCTGCGCCTGATCCTCCTGGAGACCCGCCGGGCGAAGCACCCGGCGGCCGGCTGAAGGCGCTGGCGAAGATCCGCCCCGGCCATCTGGTCCCCGACATTCCGCGCAACGCCGAGCCGCGCACCGGCCTGTCCATGGGCGAGCACGCCGCCGTCACGGCCCGCGCGTGGGGCATCGCACGTGAAACCCAGGACGAGTCCACCCCCACCCAACTCGCCCGACTCAGACTGGCGTTCGGCGTCGACGGCCCGAACCCCACCATGACCGCGGGCAATTCGACGCCGCTCATGGACGGTGCCGCTGTCGTCCTGCTCGCGAGCGAGGAGTGGGTGCGGGAGCGCGGCCTCGAACCGCTGGCGTATCTGACGGCGTACCAGACAGCGGCCGTCGACTTCGTCGGCGCAGGCGTGGCGGGCGGCGAGGACGGCCTGCCGGTGGCTCCCGCCCACGCGGTCCCGCGGGCGATCCTCGAGCGGACCTGACACCGGGAGCCCCGGGAGAGGACGGTGCGGAGGAGGCTGCACAGCCCTGGCCCCGGACCCTCCCCGAACCCGCACAGACTCCTCACGAGGGCGCCGTACGATCGCGGTTCTAACTGGCGGTAACCGCGAGCCGCGACCGCCGGTGAACGTCTCGGTGCGCACAGCGCGTACCTCATGCAGCAGAGCAGTGTGTAGCTGCAGGCCCCAGGAGGCTGCCCCATGCCGATCTCGTATTCGTCCGCGCCCGTTCCCGCCACCCCGGTCGATCCCGACCACGACGGCGGGCCCGTGCTGGTGGAGCCGGAGACACGGCGGCTGAACGGCGAGGTGCGGGAGGCGTACGTGCCCGCGCTGGTGCCGTCGGTGACCCACGGCTCGCTCGCCGACCTGCCCTTCGAGAACGCGAGCGAGGCGCCCGGCCATCGGATCCTCAGCCGGCGTGACGCGGACGGCGGCTGGACGGACCTGACGGCGGCGCAGTTCGCGGACCAGGTGCTGGCCGTGGCGAAGGGGCTGATCGCAGAGGGCCTGATGCCGGGCGACCGGATCGCGGTCATGGCGCGTACGACCTACGAGTGGACGCTGCTCGACTTCGCGGCCTGGGCCGCGGGCCTGGTGACGGTCCCCGTCTACCCCACCTCGTCCGTCTTCCAGACCCGCTGGATCCTCCAGGACTCCGGCGCGGTGGCCCTGGTGACGGAGACGGCGGGACAGGCGGCGGCCATCGGCCCGGAGCGCAGCCGGCTGCCCGACCTGCGCCATGTGTGGGTGATCGAGAAGCAGCACGTCCAGCGGCTGGCGCAGCGCGGGGAGGCGGTCCCGGACCAGGAGGTCTCCGTACGCCGGGGTGTGCTGGGCCCGGATACCCTGGCCACCCTCATCTACACCTCGGGCACCACGGGCCGCCCGAAGGGCTGCGCGCTGACGCACGGCAACTTCCTCGCCGAGGTGGACAACGCGACGCAGCTCCTGCACCCGGTGTTCCGGTCGAAGACGAGCGACGAGCCGTCCACGCTGCTGTTCCTGCCCCTGTCCCATGTCTTCGGCCGCATGGTGGCGGTGGCCTGCATCCGCGCCCGGGTACGGCTGGGGCACGCGCCGAGCCTGAAGGCGGAGGATCTGCTGGCCGACCTGGCGAGCTTCAGGCCGACCTTCCTGATGGTGATCCCGTACATGCTGGAGAAGGTCTACAACAACGCCCGGGCGACGGCCGAGCGTGGCGGACGGACATCGTTGTTCGACCGGGCGGCGGGCGTGGCCCGCCGCTACGGGGAGGCGCTGGAGGCCCGTCAGCACGGCACCGGACCGGGCCCGAGCCGGGCGCTGAAGGCGACCCGCGCCGTCTACGACCCCCTGGTCTACCGCCGTATCCGGGGCGCCCTGGGCGGCCGGGTCCGCCATGTCATCTGCGGCGGCTCCCCGCTGGGCCGCCCTCTCGCCGCCTTCTACGCGGGCGCGGGCATAGCGATCCTCGAGGGCTACGGTCTGACGGAGACCACCGGCGCCGCCACGGTCACACCCCCGCTCAAACCACGCCTGGGCACGGTGGGTTGGCCCCTGCCCGGCACGAAGGTCCGCATCGCGGCGGACGGCGAGGTGCTGCTGTCCGGGGGCCAGGTGTTCCGCGGCTACTGGGACCCGCACGCGGGCGGGGTGGTCCCGGCCACCCCCGACGGCTGGTTCCCGACGGGTGACCTCGGCCGCCTGGACGACCAGGGCTATCTGACCATCACGGGCAGGAAGAAGGAGATCCTGATCACGGCGGGAGGCAAGAACGTGGCACCCGCCCCGCTGGAGAACTGGCTGCGCTCCCACCCGCTGATCTCCCAGTGCCTGGTCCTCGGCGACGGCCGCCCCTATGTGAGCGCGCTGATCACCCTGGACGCGGAGGGCATCACCCACTGGCGTCAGATGAACGGCAAGCACCCCGTCCCGCCGGAGCTCCTGATCGGCGACGAGGAACTGGACGCCGTCCTGCAACGCGCGGTGGACGAGGCCAACAAGCTGGTCTCCCGCCCCGAGTCGATCCGCCGTTTCGCGGTCCTGCCCGTGGACTTCACCGAGGAGGCCGGCCACCTGACCCCGTCGATGAAGCTGCGCCGGCAAGTGATCATGCGGGACTTCGCGGCACACGTGGAGGGGCTGTACGCGAAGTAGGGCCGTGCCCGGCGGCCCTCACCCGTTCGCGGACGACCGCTTAGCCCACCCGGCCCCAGCCGGTGGCGGTGGTGCCCGATATGTGCAGCCTCGCGTGCTTCCATCCCGTCAGGAGGCACACATGATCGCTGAGGACCGACAGCAGGACACTTCACGGCGGCGCGTGCTGGCGGCGGCCGCCCTGGCGCCGATGCTGGCCGGGGTGCCGACCCCGGCTCGCGCCCTGGCCGGCGGGGTGGCACGGGACAGGAGTCGGAAGCTGGTCGAGCCGGTGCGGACCTCGCTGGCGGACTGGACGGCCGTGGCCCGCGTACTGGGCCGCACAGGCGATATGAAGCGCCAGGTCATGTACCACACGGGCCTGCCCCGCCGAGACCTCAGGGTGGTCTCCCACCGTGTCGTCGTCAAACCGGCGCTCGCCCTGGGCTCCCACGTCTCCTTCGTCCGTTACGCCGACGGCGGCACTCTGCTGATGGGCGACGTGGTGGTCACCGAGCAGGAACTGCAGCGGTTCAGCGACGTCCTGCACCAGCAGGGGATCGAGCAGACCGCGATCCACAAGCACCTGCTCTCCCAGACTCCCGACATCTGGTGGACCCACGTCCACGCGCACGGCCACGACCCGGTGGCCATCGCCCGCGGGCTGCGCGCGGCGTTCGACCGTACCGGCACCCCGCCCGCGCGTCCCTCGGCCCCGCCGCGCCCCCTCGACCTGGACACCGCCGGCATCGATGCCGCGCTGCGCGTCAAGGGCGTCGTCGACGACGGGATCTACAAGAGCACCTTCGTCCGCCGCGAGACCATCACCGACGGCGACCTCGTGCTGCCGCCGGGCCTGGGGTCGACCACCGCGTTCAACTTCCAGCCGCTGGGTCACGGCCGTGCCGCGGTCAACGGCGACTGCGTCATGATCGCCGGGGAGGTCCAGAACGTCCTCAGGGCCCTGCGGCGTGCCGGGGCCGAGCTGGTCGAGCTGCACAACCACGGCCTGAGGGACGAACCCCGGCTGTTCTTCACCCACTTCTGGGCCGTCGGGGACGCCGTCGGCCTCGCCCGTGGCCTGCGCCGCGCGGTGGACGCCACCGACGTCGTGCCGGTGGCGGGCGCCGGGTAGCGGTGGACGGATCGCGTACGGCCGGGGGTCGGCTGGCGCATGTGGGTGTGCTCCGGCGGACACGCAACGCGAAAGGGCATATGCATGGAGTAGCGACAGCGGCTGGAAACGGAGATGCACGATGAGCGCAAGCGGCGAGGCAACCCCCTGTCCCTTCGACTTCAGCAAAGGCCTGGACTTCGATCCCTCCCTCGCGGACCTCATGGCCCGCGAGACCATCACCCGGATCCGGCTGCCGTACGGCGACGCCGACGCCTGGCTGGTGACGGGCTTCGAGGGGGTGCGGCAGGTCACCACCGACCAGCGATTCAGCCGGGCGGGCATCGTGGAGTTCGACTATCCGCGGCTGACGCCGGAGCCGATCGTCTCGCCGGAGTCGATCAACGTGATGGATCCCCCGCACAGCAGCCGTCTGCGCCATCTGGCGGCGCAGGCCTTCACCCAGCGGCATGTGGCCCGGATGCGACGGCGGATCACCGCGCTCGCGGACACCCTGCTGGAGGAGATGGCCGAGGAGGGGCCGCCGGCGGACCTGGTCGCCCATCTGTCGAACCAGCTCCCCCAGCACACCATCTTCGACGTGCTCGGGATCGGCCGGGAGGACTGGCCCCGGATGCGGCAGTACGTGCACCAACTGCTCTCGACCGGCTCGGACGGCCGCGAGACCGCCGCGGCCGCCAAGGCCGAACTACGGGAGTACTTCGGCGGCCTGGTCGAAGAGCGGCGGCGCACCCCCGGGAAGGACCTGGTCAGCGCGCTGGCCGCCGCCAAGGACGGCGAGGACGCGTTCGACGACCAGGAGCTGGCGGTGATGGCGCTGACGCTGATGCTCAGCGGTCAGGACACGGCCACCTGCCAGATCAGCAACATCTCCTACCTCCTGCTGACCCGTCCCGAGCTGGTACGGCACATCAGGAACCGGCCGGAGGAGCTGACGGCCGTCCTGAACGAGCTGCTGCGGTTCATTCCCTTCCGCAAGGGGGTCGGCATCCCCCGGGTGGCGCTGGAGGACGTCGAACTGGACGGGGTGCGGATCCGGGCGGGTGACTTCGTCCATGTCTCGTACCTGACGGCGAACCGTGACCCCGAGCGCTACCCGAACCCGCACGCCATCGACCCCGAGCGGCGCCCCTTGCCGCACATGACGTTCGGCTGGGGCGGCCACCGGTGCATCGCCGTGCCGCTGGCCATGGCGGAGCTGGAGGTGGCCATCGGGCGGCTCCTGGAGCACTTCCCGGACCTCCGGCTCGCGGTAGCACCGGAGGAGATCCGCTGGGACACGGAGACGATCCGCCGCTTCCCGCTGGAGCTGCCGGTGGCGTGGTGAGGCAGCGGTGCCACCCGGAGTGCCCCGACGTCTCGGTCGATCAGGGACACGAAGAGGGACGCCACCGCCTCCCGCCCGGGACCACGTTCGTGCTGACCATGCATCACGTGTGGGAAGGAAGCGACGAAAAAAGCAGGAGCCCCCTGCGCCGGGTGGCGCGCGGGGCTCCTTGGGTACTGCATTCCGTTCCGGATCAAAGCATCGAGCTCAGTGGCCTGAAGGCCCTGTGAGCCGAAGGCTTGGAACCGAAGACCGAACTCCGAGACCGAGGCTCAGATGGCCGTGACGTTCTCCGCCTGCGGGCCCTTGGGGCCCTGGGTCACGTCGAAGCTCACCTGCTGGTTCTCCTCGAGCGAACGGAAGCCGTTCGCGTTGATCGCGGAGTAGTGGACGAAGACGTCGGGGCCGCCGCCTTCTTGGGCGATGAAGCCAAAGCCCTTTTCGGCGTTGAACCACTTCACGGTTCCGGTAGCCATAAGCCCTCCTTGGGCCCAAAGGGTTGCCCTGCTCCAGAACCTGCGATTGTGAAAACTGAACGCCGCACAACTGCATATGTCTGAAAACGACGAGAGCCCGCGGTTACATGCTCCGCAGGCTCTGTACTGCAAGGAAACCAAACTGCAACTTGCGGCGAGCCTAGCACGTGGGCAGCCGAAAGCAATAGAGGTCAAGATCACGTCACCCGGATGTTTGACCGGGTTGTGGGATGGATTGACGTCACTGTGTCGCATCGTAGTCCGTCAGGTGGACGCCAGTGGTCCGCGGGGTGTGGCCAAGGCGCTCACGGCCCTTCGGGGGACCCTGGAGCCAGCACCGTACCGCACGGCGGCTAGTCTCGCGATGTGGACAATTCTCGCATCCGGCCGCGCGTCGGCCACATCCAGTTCCTGAACTGCCTGCCCCTGTACTGGGGGCTCGCGAGAACCGGCACCCTCCTCGACCTCGAGCTGACCAAGGACACCCCGGAGAAGCTCAGCGAGCAGCTGGTGCGGGGCGATCTGGACATCGGGCCGATCACCCTCGTCGAGTTCCTCAAGCACGCCGACCAGCTGGTCGCCTTCCCCGACATCGCGGTCGGCTGCGACGGCCCGGTGATGTCCTGCGTGATCGTCTCCCAGGTCCCCCTGGACCGGCTCGACGGCGCCCGGGTCGCCCTCGGCTCCACCTCGCGGACCTCCGTACGCCTCGCCCAGCTGCTGCTCGCCGAGCGGTACGGGGTGCGGCCGGACTACTACACCTGCCCGCCCGACCTCAGCCTGATGATGCAGGAGGCCGAGGCGGCCGTGCTGATCGGCGACGCGGCCCTCCGGGCGAACCTGCACGACGGGCCGCACTACGGCCTCGACGTGCACGACCTGGGCGCGCTGTGGAAGGAGTGGACGGGCCTGCCGTTCGTCTTCGCGGTGTGGGCGGCCCGGCGCGACTACCTGCGGCGTGAGCCGGCGATCACCCGCAAGGTGCACGAGGCCTTCCTGGCCTCCCGCAACCTGTCCCTGGAGGAGGTCGGCAAGGTCGCGGAGCAGGCGGCGCGCTGGGAGGCCTTCGACGAGCAGGTCCTGGAGCGGTACTTCACGACGCTCGACTTCCGCTTCGGGGGCCCGCAGCTGGCCGCGGTCGAGGAGTTCGCCCGACGGGTCGGACCCACCACGGGTTTCCCGGCGGACGTGAAGGTGAAGCTTCTGGAGTCGTAGGCGTCGTAGGGTGCCGCGGGGAGGGGGACGAACGCCATGCAACCGCTCGAAGCCGGTGAACCCACCGTCGTGGGGCCCTACCGGCTGCTGGGCCGGCTCGGCTCCGGCGGGATGGGCCGTGTCTATCTGGGGCGCAGCGCGGGCGGGCGCACGGTCGCGGTCAAGGTCGTGCATCCGCACTTCGCGCTGGACGAGGAGTTCCGCGCGCGCTTCCGCCGCGAGGTGGAGGCCGCGCGGCGGGTCGGCGGCGCCTGGACCGCGCCGGTCCTGGACGCGGAGCCGGAGGCGTCGGTGCCGTGGGTGGCGACCGGATACGCGGCCGGCCCCTCGCTGACCGCGGCGGTGACGGACGGCGGCCCCCTTCCGCCCCATTCGGTACGGGCCCTGGGCGCGGGCCTCGCGGAGGCGCTGACGGCGGTGCACGGACTGGGCCTGGTCCACCGCGACGTGAAGCCGTCGAACGTCCTGCTGACCCTCGACGGTCCGCTTCTGATCGACTTCGGTATCGCACGGGCCACGGACGGCACGGCGTCGCTGACCTCCACCGGCGTCTCCGTCGGCTCGCCCGGCTACATGTCCCCCGAGCAGATCCTCGGCAAGGGCGTCACGGGCGCGGCGGACGTCTTCTCGCTGGGCGCGGTGCTGGCGTACGCGGCGACCGGCAAGTCGCCCTTCCCCGGCGACTCCTCCGCGGCGCTGCTGTACAAGGTCGTCCACGAGGAACCGGAACTCGGCTCGTTGGAAGGCGAGTTGCGCGAGCTGGTGGCCGCGTGTCTCGCCAAGGACCCCACCGGCCGCCCGGCCCCGGCGGAGGTGGCCCGGCGGCTCGCCCCGCAGGGAGCGGCCCGCCTGGTGGCCGGAGGCTGGCTGCCGGGCCCGCTGGTGGAACAGGTCAGCCGCAAGGCCGTACACCTGCTGAACCTGGAGGCGGCGGAGGCGACGCCGTCGGGGCCGGTGGGCTTCAGCAGGGCTTCGGTGGGGGAGCACCCGGGGGCTGCCGCGTCCGGGGGCGCTTCGGCGGACGCCGACGTACCCAGCGGTGACGCACCGTCGGCCGACGCGGCATCGCAAGCACCGTCGACCGACGCGGCATCGCAAGCACCGTCGACCGACGCGGCATCGCAAGCACCGCCGGCCGACGCGGCATCGCAAGCACCGCCGGCCGACGCGGCATCGCAAGCACCGTCGACCGACGCGGCATCGCAAGCACCGCCGGTGGAAGGCCGGTTCGGTCCACCGCCGGCCGGGGTCTTCGGCCCGCCACCCCAACCGGCCGCCCCACCCGCGGCGCCACCGGGGGACGCCGTACCCGGCCCCCGGGACAACCCGCCCGCAAAGCTCTCGGTGAGCCTCGCCGCGACCTCCGCGCCGGGCGCCGGGGGCCGTGGCCGGCGCGTGAGCTGCACCGTCGCGCTGGCGGTCGCGGGTGCGCTGGCCGTGGTGACGGTCGGATCGTCCTTCCTGCTCGGCCTGTTCGACAACGGCGGTTCGGGGAAGGACAGCGCGGCGGGAAGCGGCGCCCACTCCCCGGCGCCCGGCTCCTCCGGCCCCGGCAGGGGGCAATCCCCGATCCCCGCTGCCTACCTCGGCACCTGGGAGGGCGACGCCACGGCACTCGGGGGCACGCTGCCGATGGGCACGTTCCGCGTCACGGCCCACCAGGCCGCCACCGGTGAGGAGTTCGGCACGCTGCGGCAGACCGACCAGATCGGCGGCATCTGCGAGGACGTCCTCCTCCTGAAGCAAGCGACGCAGACCCAGCTCATCGCGGAGAGCGTGGCCAAGGAGACCAACCGCAGCGTGTGCACCAAGGGCAGGCACACCGTCCGTCTGACTCCCACCGGCAGCGACCTCGCACTGGAGATGGACAACTCGGAGGCGGGGAATCCGGTGGCTCGGTTGGCGAAGGCCGGGTAGGAGCGGACCGCGCGGACCGGCGGTCCACCGCCCTGCCCCTGTCACCCCACCAGTCCGCCCTGTCACTACTGTGTCTGCGAAAGCGAACACGAGGACATGAGCCGAACGGTTCACGACCGACATCGGGGGACAAGCCCGCCCTGGAGACACTGCAACCCGACGATCCAAGGGAGTTGGGCAGCTACCGCCTGCTGCGCCGACTCGGTGCCGGCGGCATGGGCCGGGTCTATCTGGCGCGTTCGCCCGGCGGCCGCACCGTCGCGGTGAAGGTGGTGCGCCCGGACCTCGCGGCCGACGCCGACTTCCGGAGCCGGTTCCGGCACGAGGTCGAGATAGCCAAGGCGGTGTCCGGCCGTTACACCGCGCCGGTCGTGGACGCCGATCCGGACGCGCCGCTGTCGTGGCTGGCGACGTCGTACGTGCTCGGCCCCGACCTCACGGACCTGGTCGCCGCACACGGTGCGCTGCCGGAGCGCACGGTACGCGCCCTGGGGGCCGGGCTCGCCGCGGCGCTGCAGGAGGTCCACGCGGCAGGCCTGATCCATCGTGACCTCAAGCCCTCCAACGTCCTGCTGGCCGCCGACGGTCCCCGCGTCATCGACTTCGGCATCGCCCGGGCGGTGGACGGAAACCGTGTGACACAGACGGGAGTTGTGGTCGGGTCCCCCGGATACATGCCCCCCGAACAGGCGATGGGCAAGGACCTGGGGACGGCCGGTGACGTCTTCTCGCTGGGCGCCGTGCTGGTCTTCGCGGCGACCGGCCACAACGCCTTCGGTGGCGCGACCTCCTCTCACGCCGCGCTGCTGTACCAGGTGGTTCACGGAGAGCCGGACCTCACGGACGTGCCGCAGTCCCTGCTGGGGCTGGTCCGGGCGTGCCTGTTGAAGGATCCGGCCGGGCGGCCCGCCCCCGCCGAGATCGTGGCGGCGCTGGCACCGCAGGGTGTGGAGGGGGTGCTCAGCGACTGGCTGCCGTCGGCGGTGGCGTCCACGATCGCCACGCATGCGGCGGGAATCCTCGACCTGGAGGCGCCGACGGCTCCGGCCGGGGACTCCTTCGGGCCGGCACCGGCTGTGGCGGGCGCGGTCGCGCCCGCGCCGCCCGGTTCCCCGGTGCCGGGGTACGGCACTCCACCCGGTGGTACACCCCATCCCGGATACGGAACCCCACCGGGCGGGACGCCCGACGGCGGGTACCGGACACCGCCCGGCGGGACGCCGTCGCCGGTGTACCCGCCACCCTCGTTCGGCGGCACTCCGCCCGGCGGCGTGTCCGCGCAGCCGGACGGCGGCCCCGGCAGTCTGCCGGGTACGGTCCGGCTCGGCGGCAAAGAGGCCTCGTCGGACGCCGGCCCCTCCCGCCGTCGTGCCCTCGGTCTCGCGCTCGGTGGCCCTGCGGCGGTCGCGGTGGCCGGTGGGGGCATCGCATGGTGGCTCGGCAAGGGCGGCAGCTCCGCCAAGCGGTCGGCCACGGGCAGCAGCGGCGGCTCGGCCGAACCGGCCGGCGAGCACTTCACCACCCCTCCCCCCGGTGTCGCCCCGCAGCCGCTGTGGCACCAGTCGGGGACGACGGACAAGTCCACCAGGGTGCCGATCCTCACGTACGACGGCGTGCTGCTGGCCGGCGGTGACCCGCTCGTCGCGTACGACGTGAAGACGGGCAAGCCACGCTGGTCCAAGTCGAACGCCTACCGGTCCGGTGCTGAACTCCTGTTCCACGACGGCAAGGTGTTCCTGTCCGACGGCGAATTCGAGGGTGTGCTCGTGGCCCGGGACGTGAAGACGGGCGAGGAGGCCTGGCGCAGTCGGCTCGGCAAGGAGATGACCGTCGAGAAGACGATCGGCATCGACGACAAGAACGTCTACGTCACCCTGTCCGACCTCAGCGAGGCGCAGAGTGCCACCAGCTTCCGTACGGCCATCGCCGCCATCAGCCACAGCACCGGCAAGAAGGTCTGGCTGCAGAAGCGGGACTGGGGCACCAGCGAGTACGACGTCGAGGGCACCGTCTCCGGCAAGTATCTCGTGTACACCGACTCCAACTACAACGTCACGGTGCGGGACACCGCCACCGGCGCACAGCTGTGGTCGAGGAAGATCGGCGCCGAGTGGAGCTGGCAGCCCACTGTCGCCCAGGGCCTGGTCTTCCTGCAGGGCAAGGAGCTGACGGCGATCGACGCGGAGACGGGCCGGACCCGCTGGACGCTGTCGCCCGGCGGCCGACGTGGCTTCCACCACCCGGAGGTCGTCGACGGGGTGCTCTACGTCAGCGACTTCGACCGTGGCGTCTGGGCCGTCGACGTCGGCACCGGCAAGCGGATCTGGCTCTGCGAGAGCACGGGAGGCCGGCCCCCGGAGACCTTCCTGCGGGTCGGGGCAACCCTGTACGGCGCGTCCGGAGTGCTCTACGGCGGCGGTGTCTTCGCCATGGAGGCGAAGACCGGCAAGGTCCGCTGGTTCTACACCGACAACAACAGTGACGTGGACGCCGAGTGGGAGATCGCGCTCTCCGGGGACCGGCTGCTGGTGGCGCACGGGCCGGAGATCTATGCGCTGCCCGCCGTGTGAGCCTCGTCGGCCGGACGAGCGGAGTCCGGGACTTCCAACCGCCCGCCGAGGCGAACGGTCACCGTGACCACGGCCGTCCTCGGCCGTGTCGGTGAGCGCCTCCGGGGCGCGGTGGGCGCGCAGGGCGTCGGCGCACTCCTGACAGGCCGTCGCGTTCGAGCTGCGCAACGGTCCCGCACCGCAGGGGAGTTCGTAGCCGGCGACGGCCTCGGCGTCGTGGCCGAAGCGCGCCCGGTCGCTTCGCTCCTGCGAAACGGCACATCCCGGCGCTGACGGCAGCCCGGCGGACGGTCCACGGCTTGCATAGGGTGTGGCCGTGGACCTCGACCTCTGGCTCACCGTGGCCGCCGCCCTGTGGGGCGCGGCCGCCGGGGTGTTGGTGCCCCGCGCCGCCTATCGGCTCTCCGCCGCGTCCGGGGAGCCCTGGCGTGACCGGTGCCCCGGCGGGCATCTCATCGGCGGCTGGGTCGGACGGGCGCGCTGCGCCCAGTGCGCTCGCACGGTGCCGGCGCCACCCGGTGACGCGGGGCGGGCGCAACTGTCCGGGAGCGTCGCCGGGTACGGGCCGAGCACCTTCCTCGTCGCGCCGGTGACCGCGTTCGTGTGCGCCGCCCTCGCCCTCGTCACCGGCACCCGCCCGGAGCTGGTCGTCTGGCTGTCGCTCGCGCCCGTCGGCGTCCTGCTGACGATCGTGGACTTCCGGGTGCAGCGGCTGCCGGACGTGGTCACCCTGCCGCTCGCCGCCCTCGCCCTGGTCCTGCTGGCCGCCGCCGCTGCCCTGCCCGAGCACGCCGGGGAGTGGCTCACCGCGCTGCTCGGCGCGCTGGTGCTCGGCGGCGCGTACTTCCTGCTCTTCCTCGTGAACCCGAACGGCATGGGCTTCGGCGACGTCAAGCTCGCGCTGGGGCTGGGTGCGGTGCTCGGCTGGTACGGCTGGCCGGCCGTGGTGCTGGGCACCTTCGCCGGGTTCCTCTTCGGCGGGTTGTACGGGCTCGGGCTCGTCCTCGCGCACCGGGCGGGGCGGCGGACCGCGATCCCGTTCGGGCCGTTCCTCATCGCGGGGGCCTTCGTGGGGCTGCTCGTCGGCGCGTACACGGCCTGACGTCCGTGCCGTACACGGCCTGACGGCGGCGCGGTCAAACCCCTGGCGTAGGCTGGTTCGGTCCGTCCACGACCCTTACGTCCGCCCATGACCTCCACGAAAGGGACGCCCGGTGACCGAGAAGGCCGACCTCACGTCCATTGATGTCACAGCCGTCCTCGACCGTGCCGCCGAGGGTGGGCGGATCACCCCGGAAGAGGCGCTCGTCCTGTACCGCGACGCCCCGCTGCACGCGCTGGGGGCCGCCGCCGACGCCGTACGCCGCCGCAGGTACGCGGGCACCGAGCACATCACGACGTACATCATCGAGCGCAACATCAACTACACGAACGTGTGCGTGACGGCGTGCAAGTTCTGCGCGTTCTACGCGGCCCCGAAGGACACCGCCAAGGGCTGGACCCGTGACCTCGACGACATCCTGCGCCGCTGCGCGGAGACCGTGGAGCTGGGCGGCACGCAGATCATGTTCCAGGGCGGCCACCACCCCGACTACGGCGTCGAGTACTACGAGAAGCACTTCCGCGCCATCAAGGAAGCCTTCCCGCAGCTGGTCATCCACAGCCTGGGCGCCAGCGAGGTCGAGCACATGGCGCGTATCTCGGGCGTGTCGGTGGAAGAGGCCATCACCCGTATCCACGCGGCCGGCCTCGACTCCTTCGCCGGGGCGGGCGCGGAGCTGCTGCCCGAGCGGCCGCGCAAGGCCATCGCGCCGCTGAAGGAGTCCGGTGAGCGCTGGCTGGAGATCATGGAGGCCGCGCACAACCTCGGGGTGGAGTCGACGTCCACCATGCTCATGGGCACGGGCGAGACGAACGCCGAGCGCATCGAGCACCTGCGGATGATCCGGGACGTACAGGACCGCACGGGCGGCTTCCGTGCGTTCATCCCGTACACCTACCAGCCGGAGAACAACCATCTGAAGGGCCGCACCCAGGCGACCCTCCTCGAGTACCTGCGGATGATCGCGATCGCCCGTCTCTTCCTCGACAACGTCCAGCACATCCAGGGTTCCTGGCTGACCACCGGCAAGGAGATCGGCCAGCTGTCCCTGCACTACGGCGCGGACGACCTCGGCTCGATCATGCTGGAGGAGAACGTCGTCTCCTCGGCCGGCGCCAGGCACCGCTCCAACCGCCAGGAGATCATCGACCTGATCAGGAAGGCGGGCCGGGTCCCGGCCCAGCGCTCCACGACGTACGAGCACCTCGTCGTCCACGACGACCCCGCCAACGACCCCGTCGACGAGCGGGTCGTCTCCCACATCTCCTCCACCGCGATCGAGGGCGGCACGGCGCATCCCGAGCTGAAGCTGCTCGCGTCCAACTAGGGCGCCCGGGGGCCGGTTTGGAGACGATTCACGTGGCGGACCAAGTCCGGTACAGCTGGGCCTCGGAGCCGCTCCAGGACGGCGCCGTGCTGGTCGGGCGGGACCGGATCGAGGCCGTCGGGACGTTCGACGAGCTGCGCGCGCGGTTCCCACGGGCGCGGGTGCGCAGATGGCCCGGTGCCCTCGGCCCCGCCCGCGTTCACGAGGGGCCGCTCCCCAAGGCCCCGACGCCGCGCGAACGCATCCATGAGGTTCTGAAGCTCGGCGCGGTGGCGATCCTGGAGGAGTACGTCGACTCGCCCGAACTCCGGGCCGCCGCCGAGCGGAACGACGTCGTGGTGCTCCCTGGCGCTCGGCCGGCCATGATCGGCGAGTCGGGCCGCGCCGACCTCGCCGTCTTCGACGCGACCGGCGCGTGCCTGGCCACGGTGTGCGCCGGACGGCTGGTGCACCGGCGCCGCTGAGCCGTTCCGGGGTGCCTTCCCGGCGAACGTCCGTATCTGGGCCACGTCGGAGAGCGTGAACGTCTCGTCGGCGACGTCGTCGACGCCGGCTTCGACGTCAACGCGAGGCCCTGCCGGCCGAAGCTGCTCCCGCAGGGCCCCGCGAAGGAGCCGCGGAGGCGGCGGTACGGGCCGGGCGCCTGAGTCCCGCCGGGCCCGTACTGCCACAATGGGGACCGTGACCCGCGCATCCCTGGACAAGCAGCCGCACGAAGTCGCCTCGATGTTCGACGACGTGGCGGAACGGTACGACCTCACGAACGACGTGCTGTCCCTGGGGCAGGCGCGGCTGTGGCGCAAGGAGGTCGCGAAGGCGGTCGACGCGCGCCCCGCGCAGAAGGTCCTCGACCTGGCGGCGGGTACGGCCACCTCGTCGCTCCCCTTCACGCGCGCGGGCGCGTACGTCGTCCCGTGCGACTTCTCGCTGGGGATGCTCCAGGTCGGCAAGAAGCGGCACCCGTGGATGCCGCTCACGGCCGGCGACGCGACGCGGCTGCCGTTCAGGGACGACGTCTTCGACGCGGTGACGATCTCCTTCGGGCTGCGGAACGTGCAGGACACGGACGCGGCGCTGCGCGAGCTGTACCGGGTGACGAAGCCGGGCGGGCGGGTCGTGATCTGCGAGTTCTCACATCCGACGTGGTCGCCGTTCCGGACCGTCTACACCGAGTACCTGATGCGCGCGCTGCCTCCGGTGGCCCGCACGGTGTCGTCCAACCCCGAGGCGTACGTCTACCTCGCCGAGTCCATCCGCGCCTGGCCCGACCAGCCTGCGCTCGCGCAGCGGCTGCGCAAGGCGGGCTGGTCGAAGGTGGCGTGGCGGAACCTCACGGGTGGGATCGTGGCACTGCACCGCGGTTTCAAGACGGGCTGACGGTCCGCCCGGCGCAGGTCGTCACACCCTCACCTGAGCACCTCGTAGGCGTCTCCGGGTTCGTCGAGTTCGCGGCGCATCCCGCCCGGCGGTGGGATGGGCAGCCGTGGCTCGCGGACCCCGGCGCCGCCGCCACCCTCGCCCTCGCTGAGGTCGAACCACACGGTGATCACGGCACCGCGCGGCACCTCGGCGCCGGGCAGGGGATATTGGCGTACGACGTAGTCGACGACGGTGCGGTGGAAGTCCGGCCGGTCCGGCGCGGCGAGCATGACGCCCTGCTTCGCGGCGGCCTCACGCGCGTCCACCGCCATCAGGCCGACCAGCCGTGGCACGCGTACTTCGGGTGTTTTGGGTGTTATAGGCACAGATGTCACCCCCAGCGGTACTGGAAGGGTAACCGGCCGGGGGCGCCACCCGGAAGCGTCGCGTGTCTTTCTGTAGCAGTCGACTACACAGCGTCACACATCGAGCCGGTAGCAGTGCGCGGGCTCCCGCAGCGTGGGGTGAGTGAAGACCTCCACGAGTTCCATGCCGAGGCGCCGGGTCACGGCGATCGACCGCTCGTTGGCGGGCTTGACCATCGCCACCACCCGGGGCACGCCCGCCGCCCGTACCCGCTCCAGCGTGGTGAGCGCGGCCGCGGTCACGTACCCCTTCCCCCAGTGCGCCCGCCCGAGCCGCCAGCCGATCTCGATCTCCCCTTTCGGCCCCCACTCGCCCGGCCATGGCTGCGCGCCCGTGAAGCCGATGACCTCGCCCGACTCGTCGAGCATGGTCCACAGGCAGAAGCCGTGCTCGGCGTCATGTCTGCGCTGCCGGGCGGTGAGCTCCTCGTAGACGGACGGCTCGGCGGCCCGGCCCCCGTGGAACTCCATGACCTCGGGGTCCGCGAAGATCCGGTGCCAGGCGAAGGCGTCCTCGTCGGTGGGGACGCGCAGCCGTACGTCGGGGAGAGCTCGGTTCACGGGGGGCAGCCCTTCAGCCGGGGGATCGATACCGCTGAATAGACTGCCCATGTCCAGTGCCCGTCAGCACGCCGTTTTCGCCGTTGTTCGCGCGGCTGCAGCCGCTGCCGGTGGGGCTGGCGTCGTCGTAGTCAGTCGTAGTCAGTCGTAGCAAGTCGTCGAGTCTTGGGGAGAACCCGCCGTGACCGAGCCCCAGCCCCTTACCGAACACACCGCCGATGTGATCGTCGTCGGGGCCGGGCCAGCCGGTTCCACCACCGCGTACTACCTGGCGAAGGCCGGGCTCGACGTGCTGCTCCTGGAGAAGACCACCTTCCCGCGCGAGAAGGTGTGCGGCGACGGCCTCACGCCGCGCGCCACCAAGCAGCTCGTCGCCATGGGCATCGACATCTCCGAGGAGGCCGGCTGGCTGCGCAACAAGGGCCTGCGCATCATCGGCGGCGGGGTGCGGCTCCAGCTCGACTGGCCGGATCTCGCCTCGTACCCCGACTACGGACTGGTCCGCAAGCGCGACGACTTCGACGAGCAGCTGGCCCGGCAGGCCCAGAAGGCGGGCGCGCGTCTGTACGAACAGTGCAACGTGGGCGCGCCCGTCGTCGACGACCGCACCGGCCGGATCACCGGTGTGCACGCGAAGCTGGGCGACGAGAAGCGCGCGGTGACCTTCCATGCGCCGCTGGTGGTGGCCGCGGACGGCAACTCCTCGCGACTGTCGCTGGGGATGGGCCTGCACCGCCGCGAGGACCGTCCGATGGGCGTCGCGGTCCGTACGTACTTCACGTCCCCGCGCCACGAGGACGACTACCTGGAGTCCTGGCTGGAGCTGTGGGACCGGCGCGGCGGCCAGGAGCGGCTGCTGCCGGGCTACGGCTGGATCTTCGGCATGGGCGACGGCACGAGCAATGTCGGCCTGGGCGTCCTGAACACCTCGGCCTCCTTCAAGGAACTGGACTGGCGCGAGGTGCTGAAGGCCTGGTGCGCCTCGATGCCAGAGGACTGGGGCTACACGCCCGAGAACATGACCGGCCCGATCCGCGGCGCCGCACTCCCCATGGCCTTCAACCGCCAGCCGCACTACACGAAGGGCCTGCTGCTCGTCGGCGACGCGGGCGGCCTGGTGAACCCCTTCAACGGCGAGGGCATCGCGTACGCCATGGAGTCGGGCCAGATCGCGGCGGACGTCATCGTACAGGCCCTGGCCCGCGCGACCCCCGCCCAGCGCGAACTGGCCCTGCGCAACTACCCGAAGATCCTCAAGGACACCTACGGCGGCTACTACACGCTGGGCCGCGCCTTCGTGAAGCTCATCGGCAGCCCGAAGGTGATGAAGATCGCGACGCAGCGGGGCCTGACGCATCCGCTGCTGATGAAGTTCACCCTCAAGCTCCTGGCCAACCTGACGGACCCGTCGGGCGGCGACGCGATGGACCGCGTCATCAACGGCCTGTCGAAGGTGGCCCCCAAGGCGTGAACGATCACCTTCTCGGTGATCCGTCATCCGTCGGAGCGCGGACGGAAGGGCGCGCTCCGACCGATGGCCCGGCACGCGGAGGCTCCCTTCGGGACGATGTGCCCCCTTCCGGGCGGGGGCCCCGTCGGAGTGAATTCCGCGCCGTGTGAGGGTGCTGTGGCGTGACCCGTCCGCGGCCTTCCGCCGCGGGGCCTCTCTCCCTACCCTCCCGTATCCATGACAACAGAACACCAGGGAACCACCCGCAGAGGCTTCCTCGCGGGAGCCGGCGCTGCCGCCGCCCTCTCGTTATGGCCGGCCACCACCGCGGGCGCCGCGCCCTCCGGAGGAACCCGCGTCGCCGTCCTCGGCGGCGGTGTCTCCGGTCTCAGCGCCGCCCACGAACTCGCCGAACGCGGCTACGCCGTCACCGTCTACGAGTACTACGACGTCCTCGGCGGCAAGGCGCGCTCGATGGACGTCCCCGGCACCGGCACGGGCGGCCGCAAGCCCCTGCCCGGGGAGCATGGCTTCCGGTTCTTCCCCGGCTTCTACCGGAACCTGCCGGACACCCTGCGCCGCATCCCCTTCCCCGGCAATCCGAACGGCGTCCACGACAACCTCCGCGGCGGCACCGAGGCCCTGTTCGCCCGCGAGGCGGGTCGCCCCGACCTTCACTTCCCGCTGCGCCGGCTCACCACCCCGCCCGCGCCCGGCGACATCACCCCGTCCTGGATCCGTGACCAGATCCTGTCCCTCCTCGACGTGGGCACCCGGCTGCCCGCACACGAGGCCGCCTACTTCGCCGACCGCCTTCTCGTCCACCTCACCAGCTGCGACGCCCGCCGCGAGGACCAGTGGGAGAAGACCTCCTGGTGGGAGTTCATCCGCGCCGGGCGGATGAGCCAGGAGTACCGCACGCTCCTCGGCATCGGGCAGACCCGCAATCTCGTCGCCACCCGCGCCGAGGTCGCCTCCACCCGCACCGTCGGCCGCGTCATCATCGAGGCGCTGCTGCTGTGGGGCCTCCTTGGCCGGGGCATGGACGGCGACGCGGACATCGACCGGGTGCTCAACGCCCCGACGAGCGAGGCATGGATCGATCCCTGGGCCGCGCACCTGCGCTCCCTCGGTGTGGAGTTCGTCCTCGGTACCGAAGTGCGCGAGGTGCTCCACGGCGGCGGGCGCGTCACCGGCGTACGGGTCTCGGCGCGCGACGGCAGCCGAGAACGCACCGTCACCGCCGACCACTATGTGTCCGCCCTGCCCGTCGAGCACGCCCGCCGCACCTGGGGCGCGGCCCTGCGCGCCGCGGATCCGCAGCTCGCCCGGTGCGATGCGCTGCAGACCGACTGGATGACGGGGGTGCAGTTCTATCTGCGCACGCCCACGCCCGTCGTCCACGGGCACATCAACTGCCTGGACTCACCGTGGTCGGTGACGGGGATCGGACAGGCGCAGTTCTGGGACAAACGGGACTTCGCGGCGGACTACGGCGACGGGAGGGCCCACGACTGTCTCTCCGCGATCGTCTCGGAGTGGGACAAGCCGGGGATCCTGTACGGCAAGAAGGCCCGTGAGTGCACGCGGGAGGAGATCGTCGAGGAGTGCTGGGCGCAGCTGAAGGACGCCCTGAACGACTCCGGCAAGACGACGCTCACGGACGCCGACCGGCTCGGCTGGTTCATGGACCCGGCGGTGACGGGTCTCGGCGGCCCGGACCCGCAGAACCGCGAGCCGCTCCTGATCCATCCCACGGGCACGCTCTACAACCGCCCGTCGGCGCGGACGGGCGTACCGAACTTCTTCCTCGCGGGGGACTACGTCCGCACGGATGTGGACCTGGCGACGATGGAAGGCGCCAACGAATCGGCGCGACGCGCCGTCAACGCACTGCTCGATGCGGACAATTCGGGCGCCGGGCGGTGCCGGATCTGGGAGCTGTACCGTCCCCCGGAGCTGGAGCCCCTCAAGCGCGTCGACGAGGTGCGCTACCGGCTCGGCCTGCCGAACACCTTCGACCTGGGGTGAGGTGGACGGGTCGTCCGCGGGGGTGGACGGCCGGCGGGGCCGCCCACGCGGACGCCCGGAGAGGCCGCCGCGCCGGTCGGCGCGGCGGCCCTGGGTCCGTCAGAGCCCGTGGAGCCCGTCGAGCCCGCGTGAGTCCGTACCGCTCACAGGACGCGGACCGCGCCGGACGGCGGGTCGTACGACAGGGGCTTCTCGACGACGCCGGTGGAGGGGTTCTGCGCGCCGACGAACATGCCGTCGCCGACGTACACGCCGACGTGGTACGCGCTTCCCGCGCCGCCCCAGTAGAGGATGTCGCCCGGCTGCAGGTTGCTCAGCGAGACCTGGGTGCCGGCGGTCGACTGGTCCTGCGAGACGCGCGGCAGGCTGACGCCGATCTGCTTGAACGCGGTCTGCACGAGGCCGGAGCAGTCCCAGGAGTTGGGGCCGGTGCCGCCGGAGACGTACGCGTCGCCGATCTGGGCCTTGACGAAGGCGATGACCGCCGCGGCCGAACCGGTGGCCGTGGACGTCGAGGTGACCGTCGAAGCGCTGCTCGACGCGGCGGTGAGCAGGGTTCGCTCGGTGCTGCGCGAGGCGGCAGCCGCGGCGGTCTTGCGGGCGGCCTCGGCCTTGCGCTGGGCCTCCGCCGCCTTCTTCTTGGCGGCCGCGAGGTCCGCCTTGGCCTGCTTCGCGGCGTTTGCGGCGGCCGCGTCGCGCTCGGCCTGCAGCTGGTAGTTGGCCGCGGCCTGCTGGGTGGCCTCCGCGGACTGCGCGACCTGCGTGGCCAGGTCGGCCGTCAGGGTGGGCAGTTCCAGGGTCTGCGTCACCGGCTCGGCCGCGTTGGCCGAAGCGGACGCACTGGCCACAGCCAGGGTGCTGAGCACGCCACCGGCAACTCCGGCCCGCATCGCGATCGTCGAGGCGCTGCGGTTGCGGGGCTTCCGGTGGCTGCGTATGTGAGCGGTGTGGGACATGGGTACAACCGGTATCAGGGGCTCCTCCATACCTTCAAGAAACGTGTGGTGCGCCACAGTTGTTCAATCACCCCCCCGAATCCCGGGCGCGTCGCTCTTTATTGACGCCGTAACGGTCATTACGGACACCAGTGATCAAGCCTGTGATCATGGGCTTTCGTCGTTACGCCCGAATTGCTCTGCGCTTACCATCGGATGCGTCGCGTGGCCAAGCCCGCTTTATGCCGGCCTCACGCAGATGTGGCACAGGTCACGGAACGGTCACCGCGGCGGCGGCGTCCCGCGCACGAATCGCTCCCCGGTCCTCCGTGGGCGCGCACATCGCTCCCGGCGTGAACGCGCACCCCTCCCATTCGTGAACGAGCACCCCTCCGCTCGTGAACGCGTGCACACGTCCACACCTGCCCCCGCCTTCCCTCTGATGTGTGAACGGGCCCCTCTATCAAGGGATTCGGTCCAGGGCGAATTTGCCTTGATCGGCTTCTCCTTGATAATGCAAGAGCGCTCCCACCAGCGAAGACGAGCGAAAATGTCACCTCTTGGTGATCGCTCGACTGCTTCGCGTATGAAGATCACCGCTCATCCGACTTCATGATCCTTCGCCAGGTGGTGGAGATCACAAAGTACGTGGTGACCCCCGTGTCGCAGATCACATACCGCCGGGCATAAGATGCGGGGCAGTTGGGCTTGTGACGTGCTTCACATGTACGCGATCTTCAGCTGGGGCGAGCGGGGTTCGTGGGACAGGTGGGGCGGCCGTGAGTCCAGCGCAACCGCCAGCAGTCAGTGCCGACTGAGAGGAGCGAGGAGCGGTGAACGCGTATGCGCCCATCCTCGTACTGGGAGCCCTCGGGGCAGGCTTTGCGATCTTCTCCGTGGTCATGGCCACGCTGATCGGTCCGAAGCGGTACAACCGCGCCAAACTCGAGGCATACGAGTGCGGTATCGAGCCGACCCCCACGCCGGCCGGCGGCGGGCGCTTCCCCATCAAGTACTACCTGACGGCGATGCTCTTCATCGTCTTCGACATCGAGATCGTCTTCCTCTACCCCTGGGCCGTCACCTTCGACGCCCTGGGGATCTTCGGGCTCGTGGAGATGCTGCTCTTCGTGCTCACCGTCTTCGTCGCGTACGCGTACGTATGGCGGCGCGGCGGCCTGGAATGGGACTGAGGGGCCTTTAGTCATGGGACTCGAAGAAAAGCTGCCGAGCGGATTCCTTCTGACCACCGTCGAGCAGGCCGCGGGCTGGGTGCGCAAGGCGTCGGTCTTCCCGGCCACCTTCGGCCTCGCGTGCTGTGCCATCGAGATGATGACCACCGGCGCCGGCCGCTACGACCTGGCGCGCTTCGGCATGGAGGTCTTCCGTGGCTCGCCCCGCCAGGCGGACCTGATGATCGTCGCCGGCCGGGTCAGCCAGAAGATGGCGCCCGTCCTCAGGCAGGTCTACGACCAGATGCCGAGCCCCAAGTGGGTGATCTCCATGGGGGTCTGCGCCTCCTCGGGCGGCATGTTCAACAACTACGCGATCGTCCAGGGCGTCGATCACATCGTCCCCGTCGACATCTATCTGCCCGGCTGCCCGCCGCGGCCCGAGATGCTGATGGACGCGATCCTCAAGCTCCATCACAAGATCCAGACCTCCAAGCTCGGCGTCAACGCCGAGGAGGCGGCCCGTGAGGCGGAGGAAGCGGCGCTCAAGGCACTCCCGACGATCGAGATGAAGGGGCTGCTGCGATGAGCGACGGGAAGAGCAACGGCGCGAACACGCCGGGCAACGGCGCGAACGGTGCGAACGGCGCCGCGGCGAACGGCGGCGGCAGCAACGGCGTCAACCCCGAGAAGGACCTCGGCGCCGCGAACCTCCCCGGTAGGCGCGGCGACCACGGCGAGGAGATCCGCGTCCAGCGCGGCATGTTCGGCGCCAACAACGGTGGCGACACCTCCGGCTACGGCGGCCTGGTCCGCTCCATCCGGCTCCCGGGCGCGGCCAGCCGCCCCTACGGCGGCTGGTTCGACGAGGTCGCCGACGAACTGGAGGGTGCCCTGGAGGAGCAGGGCCTCGTCCCCGGGAACGCGATCGAGAAGACCGTCGTCGACCGCGGCGAGCTGACCTTCCACATCGAACGCGAGTACCTCGTCGCCGTCGCCCAGACCCTGCGCGACGACCCGGCGCTACGCTTCGAACTGTGCACGGGCGTGAGCGGAGTGCACTACCCCGGCGACAAGGGCCGGGAGCTGCACGCCGTCTACCACCTGCGCTCGATCACCCACAACCGGCTGATCCGGCTGGAGGTCAGCGCCCCCGACGCCGAACCGCACATCCCGTCGCTCGTCTCCGTCTATCCCACGAACGACTGGCACGAACGCGAGACGTACGACTTCTTCGGCCTGATCTTCGACGGCCACCCGGCGCTGACGCGGATCATGATGCCCGACGACTGGCAGGGCTTCCCGCAGCGCAAGGACTATCCCCTCGGCGGCATCCCCGTCGAGTACAAGGGCGCCCAGATCCCGGCTCCGGACCAGCGGAGGTCGTACTCATGAACACGCAGACTCCTCCGTCCTCCGCCTCCCCGCGCGAGACCACCGAGGGAACCGTCTACACGGTCACCGGCGGCGACTGGGACGAGGTCGTCCAGTCCGCGGCCCGCGCCGACGACGAGCGTCTCATCGTCAACATGGGCCCGCAGCACCCCTCCACGCACGGCGTGCTCAGGCTCATCCTGGAGATCGAGGGCGAGACGGTCACCGAGGCCCGCTGCGGCATCGGCTACCTCCACACGGGCATCGAGAAGAACCTCGAGTACCGGACGTGGACGCAGGGCACCACGTTCGTGACGCGCATGGACTACCTGACGCCGTTCTTCAACGAGACGGCGTACTGCCTCGCCGTCGAGAAGCTCCTCGGCATCGAGGACCAGATCCCCGACCGCGCCACGATCATCCGCGTGCTCCTGATGGAGCTGAACCGGATGTCCTCCCACCTGGTGTGCATCGCCACCGGAGGCATGGAACTCGGCGCCACCACCATCATGATCTACGGCTTCCGCGACCGGGAGCTGATCCTCGACATCTACGAGCTGATCACCGGCCTGCGGATGAACCACGCCTACATCCGCCCCGGCGGACTCGCCCAGGACCTGCCGCCGGGCGCGGTGGACCAGATCCGCGAGTTCGTGAAGAAGATGAAGAGGAACCTCCCGGAGTACGACAAGCTCGCCACCGGGAACCCCATCTTCAAGGCCCGCATGCAGGACATCGGCTACCTCGACCTGGCCGGCTGCATGGCCCTCGGCGCCACCGGCCCGATCCTGCGTTCCGCCGGTCTGCCGCACGACCTGCGCAGGGCGCAGCCCTACTGCGGCTACGAGACGTACGACTTCGACGTCCCGACCGCCGACACCTGTGACGCCTACGGCCGCTTCCTCGTCCGCCTGGAGGAGATGCGCCAGTCGCTCAGGATCATCGAGCAGTGCCTGGACCGGCTGGCGCCCGGCCCGGTCATGGTCGCCGACAAGAAGATCGCCTGGCCCGCCCAGCTCGCCCTGGGACCGGACGGACTGGGCAACTCCCTCGATCACATCAAGAAGATCATGGGCACCTCCATGGAGGCCCTGATCCACCACTTCAAGCTGGTGACCGAGGGCTTCCGGGTCCCGCCGGGACAGGCGTACACGGCGGTCGAGTCGCCCAAGGGAGAACTCGGCGTGCACGTCGTGTCCGACGGCGGCACCCGCCCCTACCGGGTCCACTTCCGGGACCCGTCCTTCACCAATCTGCAGGCCATGGCGGCGATGTGCGAGGGCGGCCAGGTCGCCGACGTCATCGTCGCCGTAGCGTCCATCGACCCCGTGATGGGAGGCGTCGACCGGTGACCACCAGTTCTTCGGAGCGGGGCGTCGGCCTGGGCATGCCGCAACTGCCCGCGCCCGACTACCCGGACGACGTTCGAGCCCGGCTCGAGCAGGACGCGCGCGAGATCATCGCCCGCTACCCGGACTCGCGGTCCGCCCTGCTGCCGTTGCTGCACCTGGTGCAGTCGGAGGAGGGCCATGTCACGCGCACCGGTATGCAGTTCTGCGCGGACATGCTCGACCTGACCACGGCCGAGGTCACCGCGGTCGCGACCTTCTACACCATGTACCGGCGGCGGCCGTCCGGTGACTACCAGGTGGGTGTCTGCACCAACACCCTGTGCGCGGTGATGGGCGGCGACGCGATCTTCTCCGCCCTCCGGGAGCACCTGGGCGTCGGCAACGGCGGGACCACCGACGACGGCAAGGTCACCCTGGAGCACATCGAGTGCAACGCGGCCTGCGACTACGCGCCGGTCATGATGGTCAACTGGGAGTTCTTCGACAACCAGACCCCCGAGAGCGCCAAGCGCCTCGTGGACGACCTGAGGGCGGGACGGCAGGTCGAACCCACGCGTGGCGCCCCCTTGTGCACGTTCAAGGAGACCGCCCGGATGCTGGCCGGCTTCCCCGACGAACGGGACGGGGCCGTGGAGGCGACCGGCAGCGCGGGCCCCGCCTCGCTGGTCGGGCTGCGGCTGGCCAAGGGCGAGACGGCCGCCGCGCGCGTGGTGCACCCACGGGACGGCGGGCCGCACGACGAGCCGGAGGACGCGCCGCACGAGCCGTCACCGGCCGAGCACCTCAGCTCGCACGACGCGCCGCAGGACACATCGGCCTCTGACTCCGCCCACCCGGCTGGGCCCATCGCTGAGGAGGGGTAGTGATGACCTTGGCACCCGAGATCAACGAGACCAGCCCCGAGAAGCTGCTCGTGCCCGTGCTGTCGGCCTTCTGGGACGAGGAGAGGTCCTGGACGCTGGACGTCTACCGCAGGCACGAGGGCTACGAGGGGCTCCGCAAGGCGCTCGCCATGTCGCCGGACGACGTGATCGCGTACGTCAAGGAGTCCGGACTGCGCGGACGCGGCGGCGCCGGCTTCCCCACGGGAATGAAGTGGCAGTTCATTCCCCAGGGCGACGGCAAGCCTCACTATCTGGTTGTCAACGCCGACGAATCGGAGCCCGGAACCTGCAAGGACATTCCGCTCCTCTTCGCGAACCCGCACAGCCTCATCGAGGGCATCGTCATCGCGTGTTACGCCATCAGGTCGTCGCATGCCTTCATCTATCTGCGGGGTGAAGTCGTCCCCGTACTGCGGCGGCTGCACTCGGCCGTGCGCGAGGCGTACGCGGCGGGCTACCTCGGCAAGGACGTCCTGGGCAGCGGACTCGACCTCGAACTCACCGTGCACGCGGGCGCGGGCGCGTACATCTGCGGTGAAGAGACCGCGCTGCTCGACTCGCTCGAAGGCCGCCGTGGCCAACCGCGGCTGCGTCCCCCCTTCCCTGCTGTCGCGGGCCTGTACGCTTGCCCGACTGTTGTGAACAACGTGGAGTCGATCGCGTCGGTTCCCGCGATTCTCAACCGGGGCAAGGAATGGTTCCGGTCGATGGGCAGCGACAAGTCGCCCGGCTTCACGCTGTACTCGCTCAGCGGTCATGTCGCGAGCCCCGGCCAGTACGAGGCCCCGCTCGGGGTCACTCTCCGCCAGCTTCTCGACATGAGCGGCGGCATGCGGCCCGGTCACCGCCTCAAGTTCTGGACGCCGGGCGGCTCTTCGACGCCGATGTTCACCGACGAGCACCTCGACGTGCCGCTCGACTACGAGGCCGTGGGCGCCGCCGGCTCCATGCTCGGCACCAAGGCCCTGCAGTGCTTCGACGAGACGACCTGCGTGGTCCGCGCCGTCACGCGCTGGACCGAGTTCTACGCCCACGAGTCCTGCGGCAAGTGCACGCCCTGCCGCGAGGGGACGTACTGGCTCGTCCAGTTGCTGCGGGACATCGAGGCCGGCAAGGGCACGATGTCCGACCTCGACAAGCTCGCCGACATCGCCGACAACATCAACGGCAAGTCCTTCTGCGCCCTCGGCGACGGTGCCGCCTCGCCGATCTTCTCCTCCCTCAAGTACTTCCGCGCGGAGTACGAGGAGCACATCACGGGCCGGGGCTGCCCCTTCGACCCGGCCAAGTCTACGGCCTGGGCGGACAAGCCCGCGGAGGTGAACGCATGACCGTGACGACCAACGCTCCCACCGGGGGCGGTCAGGCGGCCCTCCCGCCGGAGGACCTCGTCAGGCTGACGATCGACGGCATCGAGATCAGCGTGCCCAAGGGCACCCTGGTCATCCGCGCCGCCGAACAGCTCGGCATCGAGATCCCCCGCTTCTGCGACCACCCCCTCCTCGAACCGGCCGGTGCCTGCCGCCAGTGCATCGTCGAGGTCGAGGGCCAGCGCAAGCCCATGGCGTCCTGCACGATCACCTGTACGGACGGGATGGTCGTGAAGACTCACCTCACCTCGCCCGTCGCCGAGAAGGCCCAGAAGGGTGTGATGGAGCTGCTGCTCATCAACCACCCGCTGGACTGCCCGGTCTGCGACAAGGGCGGCGAGTGCCCGCTGCAGAACCAGGCGATGTCGCACGGCAACGCCGAGTCCCGCTTCGAGGGCAGGAAGCGCACGTACGAGAAGCCCGTCGCGATCTCCACACAGGTGCTGCTCGATCGTGAGCGCTGTGTGCTGTGCGCCCGCTGCACCCGGTTCTCCAACCAGATCGCGGGCGACCCGATGATCGAACTGCTCGAACGGGGCGCGCTCCAGCAGGTCGGCACCGGTGAGGGCGACCCCTTCGAGTCGTACTTCTCGGGGAACACCATCCAGATCTGCCCGGTCGGCGCGCTCACGTCGGCGGCGTACCGCTTCCGCTCCCGCCCCTTCGACCTGGTCTCGTCGCCGTCCGTGTGCGAGCACTGCGCCGGCGGCTGCGCCACCCGTACCGACCACCGGCGCGGCAAGGTCATGCGGCGCCTCGCGGCCGACGACCCCGAGGTCAACGAGGAGTGGATCTGCGACAAGGGGCGGTTCGCGTTCCGCTACGCGCAGCTGAGGGACCGCCTCGACACACCGCTGGTGCGGCGCGAGTCCGGTGAGCTGGAGCCCGCGTCCTGGCCGGAGGCGCTTCAGGCCGCGGCTGAGGGCCTGCTGGCCGCGCGGGGCCGAGCCGGTGTGCTGACCGGCGGCCGACTCACCGTCGAGGACGCGTACGCGTACAGCAAGTTCGCGCGCGTGGCGCTCGACACCAACGACATCGACTTCCGCGCGCGCGTGCACAGCGGCGAGGAGGCGGACTTCCTGGCCGCTCGGGTCGCAGGCCGAGGCCGGGACCTCGACGGCAGGGGCGTGACGTACACCTCCCTGGAGAAGGCGCCCGCCGTCCTCCTCGTGGGCCTCGAGTCCGAGGAGGAGGCGCCCGGCGTCTTCCTGCGGATGCGCAAGGCCTGGCGTGGCCACGGACAGCAGGTCTTCTCGGTCGCCACGCACGCCACCCGGGGGCTGACGAAGGCCGGCGGCACGCTGCTGTCCGCCGCGCCCGGCACCGAGACCGAGTGGCTGGACGCGCTGGCCGGCGGGATCGGCCTCGACGAGGACGGCGCACGGGCTGCCGAGGCCCTGCGCACCGAGGGCGCAGTCATCGTCGTCGGTGAACGCCTCGCCGGTGTGGCGGGCGGACTCACCGCCGCCGTCCGGACCGCCACCGCGACCGGCGCCCAGCTGGTGTGGATCCCGCGCCGGGCCGGTGAGCGCGGCGCGATCGAGGCGGGGGCGCTGCCCTCGCTGCTGCCGGGCGGGCGTCCGGCGACCGACCCGCGCGCGCGGGAGGAGGTCGCCGCCGCCTGGGGCGTCGCCGAACTCCCGCACCGCTACGGCCGGGACACGGATCAGATCGTCGAGGCCGCGGCCACCGGCGAACTGCGGGCCCTGGTGGTCGCCGGTGTCGAGGTCGTCGACCTGCCCGACCCGGCACGCGCGCGTACCGCACTCTCCGCGGTCGACTTCCTGGTCTCGCTGGAACTGCGCCCCAGCGAGGTCACCGCACACGCCGACGTGGTGCTGCCGGTCGCCGCGGTCGCCGAGAAGGCGGGCACCTTCCTCAACTGGGAGGGCCGCGCCCGCTTCTTCGAGGCGGCCCTCAAACCCGACCAGATGACCCGCACCCTGGCACCCACCGACGCGCGCGTGCTCCAGATGCTCGCCGACGCCATGGACGTCCACCTGGGGCTGCCCGATCTGCGCACCGTGCGCGCGGAGCTGGACCGGCTCGGCACCTGGGACGGACTGCCGGCGGGCGACCCCCTGGCGATCGCCGCCCAGCTGCCGCGCCCGGCCGCCGGTGAGGCCGTCCTCGCCGGCCACCGACTGCTGCTCGACCAGGGCCGCCTCCAGGAGGGCGACGAAGCGCTCGCCGGGACGCGGCACGCGGCGCACGCGCGCGTGTCCGCCGCCACCGCCGCCGAGGCGGGCGTCGGGGACGGCGAGGTCCTGGCCGCGAGCGGCCCGGCGGGACGTGTCGAACTCCCGCTGAGGATCACCGAGATGCCCGACCGGGTGGTCTGGCTCCCGCTGAACTCCACGGGCGGCGGCGTCGCCTCCGACACCGGGGCGCTGCCCGGCACCCTTGTCCGCATCGGCCCGGCGACGCCTGCCGCCGAAGCCCCCAAGGAGGTGGAGGCATGAGCCCGTACCTCGCCGCTGAAGACCTCTCCATGTTCGGCCGCGACCCCTGGTGGCTGATCGCCCTCAAGGCGGTCTTCTGCTTCGCCTTCCTGATGGTGACAGTGCTGTTCTCCATCGTCTGGGAGCGCAAGGTCGTCGCCTGGATGCAGCTGCGCATCGGCCCGAACCGGCACGGCCCCTGGGGCATGCTCCAGTCGCTCGCCGACGGTGTGAAGCTGATGCTCAAGGAAGACGTCATCGTCAAGCGCGCCGACAAGGTGGTCTACGTCCTGGCGCCGATCGTCGCGGCCGTCCCGGCCTTCATGGCGATCGCGGTGATCCCCTTCGGCCCCGCCGACAACGAGATCTCGATCTTCGGGCACCGCACCGCGATGCAGCTCACCGACCTGCCGATCGCGATGCTCTACGTCCTCGCGGTCGCCTCGGTCGGCATCTACGGAATCGTGCTGGCGGGCTGGAGTTCGGGATCCACCTATCCGCTGCTCGGCGGTCTGCGCTCGTGCGCGCAGATGATCTCGTACGAGATCGCCATGGGCGCCGCCTTCGCCTCCGTGTTCCTCTACTCGGGGTCGATGTCGACGTCGAGGATCGTCGAGCAGCAGCACGACCGCTGGTACATCCTGCTCCTGCCGGTCTCCATGGTGATCTACATCGTGACGATGGTCGGCGAGACCAACCGCGCCCCCTTCGACATGCCGGAGTCCGAGGGCGACCTGGTCGGCGGCTTCAACACCGAGTACTCGTCGATCAAGTTCGCGATGTTCATGCTCGCCGAGTACGTGAACATGGTGACGGTCTCGGCCGTGTCGACCACGCTCTTCCTGGGCGGCTGGCGGGCACCGTGGCCGATCAGCAGCTTCTGGGCGGGCGCGAACCACGGCTGGTGGCCGTTGCTGTGGTTCGTCGTCAAGGTCCAGCTGCTGCTGTTCTTCTTCATCTGGCTGCGCGGCACGCTCCCGCGCGTCCGCTACGACCAGCTGATGAAGCTCGGCTGGAAGGTCCTCATCCCGGTCTCCGTGGTCTGGCTGATGCTCGTCGCGACCGTACGGGCACTGCGCAACGAGCACTACGGCTTCGCCGACATCGCCCTGTACGTGGCCGGCGGCGTCCTCGCGCTGCTGCTGCTGTCGTTCGTCGCCGACATGTTCCGCGAGAAGGCGAAGGAGGGCGCGCGGCCCGCCGAGGAGCCCGCCGCCTTCGACCCCATGGCGGGCGGTTTCCCCGTGCCGCCGCTGCCGGGACAGACGCTCCCGCCGGTGCCGCGGCGCCGCTCGCGCCGGGACCGGGAGCTGATTGTCAGTGGTGGGTCGGACACTGTCAGTGACGGAACTTCGGATGGAAAGGAGGCGTCCGATGGCTGAGGAGCCCAAGGAGACCGAGACCAAGCCCGGTTTCCAGAACCCCGTGGCCGGCTTCGGCGTGACCTTCAGGGCCATGTTCAAGAAGAGGCTGACCGAGCAGTACCCGGAGCAGAAGAAGACCACGGCTCCGCGGTTCCACGGCCGGCACCAGCTCAACCGCCATCCGGACGGCCTGGAGAAGTGCATCGGCTGCGAGCTGTGCGCCTGGGCCTGCCCCGCCGACGCGATCTATGTGGAGGGCGCGGACAACACGGACGAGGAGCGCTACTCCCCGGGCGAGCGGTACGGGCGGGTCTACCAGATCAACTACGCCCGCTGCATCCTGTGCGGCCTGTGCATCGAGGCGTGTCCCACACGCGCGCTCACGATGACGAACGAGTTCGAGCTGGCGGACACCAGCCGAGCCAACCTGATCTACACCAAGGAGCAGCTGCTCGCCGGCCTCGAAGAGGGCATGGTCGACACTCCCCACGCCATCCACCCGGGGACGGACGAGCAGGACTACTACCGGGGCCTGGTGACGGAGGCCGCCCCCGGCACGGTGCGCCAGGTAGCCGTCTCCAAGGGCGAACAGTCGCAAGCGCCTTCGGCCGCGGCCGAGGAACGGGGGGCGGACGCATGAGCGCGCAACTCGCCGCCTACACCACCTCCACCGGTGAGGCCCTCCAGTTCTGGGTCCTCGGCACGGTGGCGGTGATCGGCGCTCTGTGCACCGTGTTCATGAAGAGGGCCGTGCACAGCGCGCTGTGCCTGGCCGGCACCATGATCGTGCTGGCGGTGTTCTACCTCGCCAACGGCGCCTACTTCCTCGGGGTCGTGCAGATCGTCGTCTACACCGGCGCGATCATGATGCTGTTCCTGTTCGTGGTGATGCTCGTCGGCGTCACCGCGGCGGACTCCCTGAAGGAGACCATCAAGGGCCAGCGGTGGCTGGCCCTTCTGTGCGGGCTCGGTTTCGGGGTGCTGCTGTTCGCGGGCATCGCCAACGCGTCCCTGAAGGACTTCGACGGCCTCGGCAAGGCGAACGCCAACGGCAATGTGGAGGGCCTGGCGGCCCTCATCTTCACCAAGTACGTGTTCGCCTTCGAAATCACCGGCGCCCTGCTCATCACGGCCGCGGTCGGCGCCATGGTGCTCACCCACCGCGAGCGCACGGAGCGCGCCAGGACCCAGCGCGAGCTGTCCCAGCAGCGCGTACGGGAGGGCAAGCACGTCCCGCCGCTGCCGGCCCCCGGCGTCTACGCCCGGCACAACGCGGTGGACATCGCGGGCCTGCTCCCGGACGGCTCCCCGTCCGAGCTGACCGTCAGCAAGACGCTGCGCGACCGAGGCCAGATCCGTGATGTGTCGGACGAGGCGCTCAGCGATCTGAAGGCCCTGGAACACCGGGCCGCCGAGCGCCTGGAGCGGACCGAGGACGAGCGACCGGCGCACAAGAGGACCGAGGAGGCGTCGAAGTGAACCCGGTCAACTACCTGTATCTCGCCGCCCTGCTGTTCACGATCGGCGCCACCGGCGTGCTGATCCGGCGGAACGCGATCGTGGTGTTCATGTGCATCGAGCTGATGCTCAACGCCTGCAATCTCGCGTTCGTCGCCTTCTCCCGGATGCACGGCAATCTCGACGGCCAGATCATCGCGTTCTTCACGATGGTCGTCGCCGCCGCGGAGGTCGTGGTCGGGCTCGCGATCATCGTGTCGCTGTTCCGTACCCGCCACTCGGCCTCGGTCGACGACGCCAGCCTGATGAAGCTGTAAGGGGTCGCTGAATCGTGGACAACCTGATTGCGCTGCTGATCGCGGCGCCCCTGCTCGGAGCGGCCGTCCTTCTGTGCGGCGGCAGAAGGCTCGACGCGGTCGGCCACTGGATCGGCACGGTGCTGGCCGGTGCCTCCTTCGTGCTCGGCGTGGTCCTCTTCGCCGACATGCTGGGGAAGGCCGCCGACCATCGGACCGTGACGCAGTACCTGTACAGCTGGATCCCGGTGGGTGGCTTCCAGGCCGACGTCGCCTTCCGGCTGGACCAGCTGTCGATGACGTTCGTCCTGCTGATCACGGGTGTCGGCTCGCTCATCCATCTGTACTCGGTCGGGTACATGGAGCACGACGAGCGCCGTCGCCGCTTCTTCGGCTATCTGAACCTGTTCCTCGCGGCGATGCTGCTGCTCGTCCTCGCCGACAACTACCTGCTGCTGTACGTCGGCTGGGAGGGCGTCGGCCTCGCCTCGTACCTGCTGATCGGCTTCTGGCAGCACAAGCCCAGCGCGGCGACCGCGGCCAAGAAGGCGTTCCTGGTCAACCGCGTCGGCGACATGGGCCTGTCGATCGCCATCATGCTGATGTTCACGACGTTCGGGACCTTCGCCTTCGGACCGGTCTTCGCGGACGCGGCCAGGACCGGCGAGGGGAAGCTCACCGCCATCGGCCTGATGCTGCTGCTCGCCGCGTGCGGCAAGTCCGCTCAGGTGCCGCTGCAGTCCTGGCTCGGGGACGCGATGGAGGGCCCGACCCCGGTCTCGGCCCTCATCCACGCGGCGACCATGGTGACCGCGGGTGTGTATCTGATCGTCCGCTCCGGCGCGATCTTCAATGCCGCGCCCGACGCGCAACTGGCCGTCACCGTGGTCGGTGCCGTCACGCTGCTCTTCGGTGCGATCGTCGGTTGTGCGAAGGACGACATCAAGAAGGCACTGGCCGGCTCGACCATGTCGCAGATCGGCTACATGGTGCTGGCCGCGGGCCTCGGCCCCATCGGCTACGTCTTCGCGATCATGCACCTGGTGACACACGGCTTCTTCAAGGCCGGGCTGTTCCTGGGCGCCGGCTCGGTGATGCACGGCATGAACGACGAGGTCGACATGCGCAAGTACGGCGGCCTGAGGAAGTACATGCCGGTCACCTTCGTCACCTTCGGCCTCGGCTACCTGGCGATCATCGGCTTCCCCGGCCTGTCCGGGTTCTTCTCCAAGGACAAGATCATCGAGGCGGCCTTCGCCAAGGGCGGCACCGAGGGCTGGATCCTCGGCGGCGCGGCCCTGCTGGGCGCGGCCATCACCGCTTACTACATGACGCGCGTGATGCTGATGACGTTCTTCGGTGAGGAGCGCTGGAGGAACCAGCCGACCGCATCCCCCGAGGAGCCGAGCGTGGAGCCCGCCGCGGAGCACCACGGCGAGCACGCTGAGCCGCATCCGCACGAGTCGCCCAAGGTCATGACGATCCCGATGATCGTGCTGGCCTTCGGGTCGGTGTTCGCGGGCGGGATCTTCTCGATCGGCGACCGCTTCCTGCACTGGCTGGAGCCGGTCACCGGGCACTCCGAGGGCAACTCGCCGGTCAGCGCGCTGACGGTCACGACGGCCACGCTGGTGCTGCTCGTCGTCGGCGTCGCCGTGGCCTACGCCCAGTACGGTCGCCGCCCGGTCCCGGTCGTCGCACCGCGCGGGTCGCTGCTCACCCGGGCCGCCCGGCGCGACCTGCTCCAGGACGACTTCAACCATGTCGTCCTCGTCCGCGGCGGAGAGCACCTCACGCGCTCCCTCGTGTATGTGGACCACACCCTGGTCGACGGCGCCGTCAACGGCACGGCGGCCTCGGTCGGCGGCCTGTCCGGACGGCTCCGCCGACTCCAGAACGGCTACGCACGGTCGTACGCGGTCTCGATGTTCGGCGGTGCGGCGGTGCTCGTCGCCCTGACCCTGCTCATGAGGGCGGTCTGATAGCGATGTCCTTTCCTCTGCTGACAGCGACGGCGGTGCTCCCGGCCGTGGGGGCGATCGCCACGGCCGCGGTCCCGGCCGCCCGGCGCACCGCCGCCAAGTGGCTCGCGCTGGTCGTCTCGCTCGCCACGCTCGCGCTCGCCGCGGTGATCGCGTTCCGCTTCGAACCGGGCGGCGCGCGCTACCAGTTCACCGAATCGCACGCCTGGATCAAGGCCTTCGGCGTGCGGTACGAGCTGGGGGTGGACGGCATCGCGGTGGCGCTCATCGCCCTGACCGCGCTGCTGATCCCGTTCGTGATCCTCGCGGGCTGGCACGACGCCGACCCGCTGGAGACCGGAAGCCGCCGCTGGCGACCGACCCAGGGCTTCTTCGCCCTGATCCTGGCCGTCGAGGCGATGGTGCTCATCTCCTTCGAGGCCACCGACGTCTTCGTCTTCTACATCTTCTTCGAAGCCATGCTCATCCCGATGTACTTCCTCATCGGCGGCTTCGGGGACCGGGCCCACGAGCACGGTGAGGATGCGGCGTCCACGCAGCGGTCGTACGCCGCGGTGAAGTTCCTCCTCTACAACCTGGTCGGTGGGCTGATCATGCTCGCCGCGGTGATCGGCCTCTATGTGCAGGCGGGCACCTTCTCGCTCCCGGAGATCGTGCAGGCGCGGGCGAACGGCTCGCTCCCCATGGCGACCGGCACCGAGCGCTGGCTGTTCCTCGGCTTCTTCTTCGCCTTCGCGGTGAAGGCGCCGCTGTGGCCGCTGCACACCTGGCTGCCCAACGCCATGGGCGAGGCCACCGCCCCGGTCGCCGTCCTCATCACGGCGGTCGTCGACAAGGTGGGCACGTTCGCGATGTTGCGCTTCTGCCTCCAGCTGTTCCCGGAGGCGAGCAAGTGGGCGACGCCCGTCATCCTCGTCCTGGCGCTCATCAGCATCATCTACGGGGCGCTGCTGGCGGTCGGCCAGCGTGACATCAAGCGGCTGGTGGCCTACGCGTCGATCTCCCACTTCGGCTTCATCATCATGGGTATCTTCGCGATGACCAGCCAGGGCCAGTCGGGCGCGACGCTCTACATGGTCAACCACGGGATCTCGACCGCCGCCCTGATGCTGGTGGCGGGCTTCCTGATCTCCCGCCGCGGCTCGCGTCTGATCGCGGACTACGGAGGCGTGCAGAAGGTGGCGCCCGTGCTCGCCGGCACGTTCCTGATCGGCGGTCTGGCGACGCTGTCGCTGCCGGGCCTCGCGCCGTTCGTCAGTGAGTTCCTGGTGCTGGTGGGCACGTTCACGCGCCACCCGGCGATCGGCATCATCGCCACCTTCGGCATCGTCCTGGCCGCGCTCTACACCCTCGTCCTGTACCAGCGGACGATGACGGGCCCGGTGAAGCCGCAGGTCGCAGAGATGCCGGACCTGCGCGTACGAGAACTTCTGGTCGTCGTCCCGCTGATCGCGCTGCTGATCTTCCTGGGCGTCTACCCGAAGCCGGTCGCCGACATCGTCAACCCGGCGGTCAAGCAGACCATGTCCGACGTACACCAGACCGATCCCAAGCCCGAGGTGGAGGCGGCCAAGTGAGTACAACAGCCGTCCACAGCCTGTGGACAACCGCGGCCGATCCGATCTCGAAGATCCAGGCCCCGAAGATCGAATACGGACAGTTGTCGCCGACCCTGATCGTCATCGGCGCGGCACTCGTGGGGGTGCTGATCGAGGCGTTCGTCCCGCGCAAGTCCCGTTATTACGCGCAGGTGTTCGTGTCGGTCGTCGCGCTCGCCGCCGCGTTCGCCGCGGTCGTGGCGCTCGCGGCCGGCGGGTACGGCACGACCAAGGCGCACATCGCGGCGATGGGTGCCATCGCGGTCGACGGACCGTCCCTGTTCCTGCAGGGGACGATCCTGCTGGCCGGACTGCTCGGTGTGTTCACCTTCGCCGAGCGGCGCCTCGACCCGGCGGCACACGGCAACCGGGTCGACTCGTTCGCGGCACAGGCCGCGTCCGTGCCGGGCAGCGACAGCGAGAAGGCCGCCGTGAAGGCGGGGTTCACGACGACCGAGGCGTTCCCGCTACTGCTGTTCGCGGTGGGCGGCATGCTGGTCTTCCCCTCGGCGAACGACCTGCTGACGCTGTTCGTCGCCCTGGAGGTCTTCTCGCTGCCGCTGTACCTGCTGTGCGCCCTGGCCCGCCGCAAGCGGCTCATGTCGCAGGAGGCGGCGGTCAAGTACTTCCTGCTGGGCGCGTTCGCCTCCGCGTTCACGCTGTTCGGCATCGCGATGCTGTACGGGTACGCGGGCTCGGTGTCGTACGCGACGGTCGCGCAGGTCGTCGAGGGCACCGTCACCAACGTCGACCCGGCGCTCGCCAACACCATGGGCAACGACGTGCTGCTGCTCATCGGCGTCGCGATGGTCACGATGGGCCTGCTGTTCAAGGTGGCGGCGGTGCCGTTCCACATGTGGACACCCGACGTCTACCAGGGCGCGCCGACCCCGGTGACCGGCTTCATGGCGGCGGCGACCAAGGTGGCGGCGTTCGGTGCGCTGCTGCGGTTGCTGTACGTCGTCCTGCCGGGCCTGCGCTGGGACTGGCGGCCGGTGATGTGGGCGGTCGCGATCGTCACCATGCTGGGCGGTGCCATCGTCGCGATCACCCAGACCGACATCAAGCGGATGCTGGCGTACTCGTCGATCGCGCACGCGGGATTCATCCTCGCGGGTGTCATCGCGACGACACCGGACGGCGTGTCCTCGGTCCTCTTCTACCTGGCCGCGTACTCGTTCGTGACGATCGGTGCCTTCGCCGTCGTGACGCTCGTCCGCGATGCGGGCGGCGAGGCCACGCACCTGTCCAACTGGGCCGGCCTCGGACGCAGGTCCCCGCTGGTGGCGGCCGTGTTCGCGGTGTTCCTGCTGGCCTTCGCGGGCATCCCGCTGACCTCCGGCTTCGCCGGGAAGTTCGCGGTGTTCAAGGCGGCCGCGGAGGGCGGGGCGATTCCGCTGGTCGTGATCGGTGTGATCTCGTCGGCGATCGCCGCGTTCTTCTACGTCCGCGTGATCGTCCTGATGTTCTTCAGCGAGCCACGGCCCGAGGGCCCGACGGTGGCGGTTCCGTCACCGCTGACGATGACGGCGATCGGGGCGGGTGTGGCGGTCACGCTGGCGCTGGGCGTGGCCCCGCAGTACTTCCTGGACCTGGCGAGCCAGGCGGGAGTCTTCGTGCGCTGACCCACCCCGGCCACGGCGACGGCCCGGCACCCGCTCGGGGGGTGCCGGGCCGCTGTTGCCTTGACCAGGGCAGGGACAGGCAGCCTGTGGACAACTCCGGGGCAGTCGGTGCGAACCCCTATCGTGGACGTCGTGGTCGGGGGAGGACATACGGGGGACGGGCGATGGACGGGACGGGTGTGATGACCGAGGTGGGCGTGGCGCCGGGCGGCGGGAGCGAGGCGCTGGGCGTCCTGGACCGGGTCTTCGGGTACGAGGCCTTCCGCGGCGACCAGGAAGCGATCATCGAGCATGTGGTGGCCGGCGGTGACGCCGTCGTGCTCATGCCCACCGGCGGCGGCAAGTCGCTCTGCTATCAGATCCCCGCCCTGGTCAGACCCGGCACGGGCGTCGTCGTCTCACCTCTCATCGCGCTGATGCAGGACCAGGTGGACGCGCTGCGGGCGCTCGGCGTGCGGGCCGGGTTCGTCAACTCCACGCAGGACTTCGACGAGCGGCGCGTGGTGGAGGCGGAGTTCCTCGCCGGCGAGCTGGACCTGCTCTACCTGGCCCCGGAGCGGCTGCGACTGGAGTCCACTCTCGGCCTGCTCTCGCGCGGCAAACGGTGTTCGCGATCGACGAGGCACACTGCGTCTCCCAGTGGGGGCATGACTTCCGCCCCGACTACCTGACGCTGTCCGTGCTCGGCGAGCGCTGGCCGGAGGTTCCCCGGATCGCGCTCACGGCGACGGCGACGCACGCGACGCACCAGGAGATCACCCAGCGGCTGAACGTGCCGGGGGCCCGTCACTTCGTCGCGAGCTTCGACCGGCCCAACATCCAGTACCGGATCGTCCCGAAGGCGGACCCCAAGAAGCAGCTGCTGACGTTCCTGCGCGAGGAGCACCCGGGCGACGCGGGCATCGTGTACTGCCTCTCGCGGAACTCGGTGGAGAAGACGGCGGAGTTCCTGACCCGCAACGGCATCGAGGCGGTGCCCTACCACGCGGGCCTGGACGCGGGCACGCGCGCGGCCCACCAGTCCCGCTTCCTGCGCGAGGACGGTCTGGTCGTGGTCGCGACCATCGCCTTCGGAATGGGCATCGACAAGCCGGACGTACGGTTCGTCGCGCACCTGGACCTGCCGAAGTCCGTCGAGGGCTACTACCAGGAGACGGGCCGGGCGGGCCGCGACGGACTGCCGTCCACGGCCTGGATGGCGTACGGGCTGAACGACGTCATACAGCAGCGCAAACTGATCCAGTCCGGGGAGGGCGACGAGGCGTTCCGCCGACGGGCCCAGGCACACCTGGACGCGATGCTGGCGCTGTGCGAGACCGTCCGGTGCCGCCGTGGTCAGCTGCTCGCCTACTTCGGCCAGGACCCGGAGCCGGGCGGCTGCGGCAACTGCGACACGTGCCTGGTTCCGCCCGACACCTGGGACGGGACGATCGCGGCGCAGAAGGTGCTGTCCACGGTGTGGCGGCTGGAGAGGGAGCGGCGGCAGAAGTTCGGCGCCGTGCAGATCGTCGACATCCTGCTGGGACGGCGCACGGCCAAGGTCATCCAGTTCGATCACGACCAGCTGTCCGTGTTCGGCATCGGTGAGGAGCTGACCGAGGGCGAGTGGCGGGGTGTCGTCCGGCAACTGCTCGCGCAGGGCCTGCTCGCGGTCGAGGGCGAGTACGGGACGCTGGTGCTGACCGAGGCGAGCGGGGCGGTGCTGCGCCGGGAGCGCGAGGTGCCGCTGCGCAAGGAGCCGAAGAAGGCCGAGGCGTCCCGGGCGTCCACGGGCTCCGCCCGGCCCGGGCGCAAGCCGAAGGCGGCCGCCGCCGAGCTGCCCGGGGAGCTGGCCCCCGCCTTCGAGGCCCTGCGCGCCTGGCGCGCCGAACAGGCCAGGGAGCAGGGCGTCCCGGCGTACGTCATCTTCCACGACGCCACGCTCCGCGAGATCGCCACCGTCTGGCCCACTTCGGTGGCGGAGCTCGGCGGCATCAGCGGCGTCGGCGAGAAGAAGCTGGCCACGTACGGGGAGGGCGTGCTCGGTGTACTCGCCGCCCTGGGCGGACCGCCCGGCGCCGCCCCTGCCCGCGCCGAGGGCGCCACACCGGACGGGAACCGGCCGGACCAGGACCCGGGCATGGAGCCGGAGCCGGAGGACTGGACATAGCGGCGGGGGCCGGCGGAGGTGAGGACGGACGGGAGCCGTGGCCCCCCACCCGTCACAGCGCACGCGAGGCATACGCCCTGACGTCCGCGTCCGAGTCCGTCATGGCCGTGGCGAGGGCCGCGCGGGCGCCCTCCGCCCGGGTGCGCCGGGTCAGTGCCAGGACGGCCGGCTTCGCCGGCGCCCGGCGGAAGGTCTGCCACTGTGCCGGGCGTGGCGCCTGCGGGGACGGGGCGCCACCCGCGGCTGTGGAGGGTGCTGCTCAGACGCTCGGTACCACCCGCCCCGTCACCTCCCCGAGCCCCACTCGCGTCCCGTCCGGCCCCGGCGCCCAGGCCGTCAGCGTCACCACGTCGCCGTCCTCCAGGAACGTCCGCTTGCCGTCCGGGAGTTCGAGTGGATCCCGGCCGTTCCAGGTCAGTTCGAGGAGCGAGCCGCGCTCGCGCTCCGTCGGCCCGCTCACGGTGCCCGAGCCGTACAGATCGCCCGTCCGCAGCGAGGCCCCGTTCACCGTCATGTGTGCCAGCTGCTGGGCAGCCGTCCAGTACATGGTCGAGAACGGCGGCTCGGAGACCACATGGCCGTTGATCGCGACGGAGATGCGCAGGTCGTAGCCCGCCGGTTCCTCCTGGGAGTCGTCCAGGTACGGCAGCAGCGGGTGCGTGCGCTCCGGCGGCGCGGTCCGTGCCTCCTCCAGCGCGTCCAGCGGAGTGATCCACGCCGAGACGGACGTGGCGAACGACTTGCCGAGGAACGGTCCGAGCGGCACGTACTCCCAGGCCTGGATGTCCCGTGCCGACCAGTCGTTGAGCAGACACACCCCGAACACATGGTCGCGGAAGGCGGACAGCCCCACCGGCCGGCCCAGCCGTGACGGCGCCCCCACCACGAAGCCCACCTCCGCCTCGATGTCCAGGCGGGTCGAGGGCCCGAAGACCGGCGCCGGGTCGGCGGGGGCCTTGCGCTGCCCCTGCGGACGTACGACGTCCGTGCCCGAGACCACCACCGTCCCCGAGCGGCCGTGGTAACCGATCGGCAGATGCTTCCAGTTGGGCGTCAGGGAGTCCTCCGCGTCCGGCCGGAAGATCTGCCCGACGTTACGGGCGTGGTTCTCGGAGGCGTAGAAGTCGACGTAGTCCGCGACCTCGAAGGGGAGGTGCAGGGTCACCTCGGACAGCGGACGCAGGAGGGGCTCGATGGTCTCCTGGTGCGCGGGCACCGTCACCCACGCCGTCAGCGCCCGGCGCACGTCCGACCAGGCTGTGCGCCCCGCGGCCAGCAACGGGCCCAGGGAGGGCCGCGCCAGCAGGGAGGCGTACGGAGAGCCGAGCGCCTCCGCCGCCGCGCCGGCGTCGAGCACGCGGTCGCCCAACCGGACGCCGACGCTCCGCTCATCGGAGCCGACGGGCGAGAACACGCCATAGGGGAGGTTGTGCGGGCCGAAGGGTTCGCCCTCGGGGACGTCGAAGGGGGGCATGGGATGCTGCCTCGCTTTCGTGCACTCCAGGTGTGCCGTTGCATGGGGTGCGTTCCATGTGGTCGCCGCACACGTTACGGGTGAGTTGCCTGTCTTGGGCAGTGTCTAAAGAGTTCGCAATGCCCGAATAGGCCTTGTCGGAGCGGCCAATTCCGGCTTAGCGTCCTTTGGGGACTTGGACGGGGTGGGTCCGGTCCGTAGGGGGGACACGTGGGGGGACCCGTGGCCAGGAGCACCGGCAGCGTGCCGTTCGACGCGGACCGCGAGGTACCGGGGCTCATCGTGAAGTTCGGCGACTATCCGCTGCACCACGGCGGAGTCGGTGCCATCCGCAGCCTGGGCCGGCTCGGCGTACCGATGTATGCGATCACCGAGGACCGTTACACGCCGGCCGCGGTCTCGCGCTATCTGCGGCGCGCCTTCGTCTGGCCGACCACGGGGACGGAGGAACCGGAGCGGCTCGTGGACGGCCTGCTGCGCATCGGGCGCCGTATCGGCCGGCCGACGGTCCTCATCCCCACCGACGAGGAGGCCGCGGTCCTGATCGCCGAGCGCCAGGACGCGCTGGCCGACCGCTTTCTGTTCCCCAAGGTGGACGCCAAGCTTCCGCGCCGCCTCGCCAGCAAGCAGGGCCTGCACGAACTGTGCGTGGAACACGGCATCCCGAGCCCGGCGGCCGCCTTCCCGCAGTCGTACGACGACATCGTGCGCTTCGCCGAGAAGGCCCGCTTCCCGCTCGTGGCCAAGAACCGCGAGGCGTTCGTGCGGCGCGCCCAGCCCGCGGTGGGCGGCACGACGAAGATCACCACCCGCGAGGGGCTCTTCACGCTCGCCCGCGACTGGGGCGAGCGCCCCGGTGTGATCCTCCAGGAGTACCTGCCCCGGGAGCAGGCCGAGGACTGGATCGTGCACGCCTACTTCGATCAGGATTCGACCCCGCTCGCCATGTTCACCGGCGTCAAGGTCCGCTCCTGGCCGCCGCACGCGGGCATGACCGCGAACGCGTACGTCGTCGACAACCCGGAGCTCGCCGACATCGCCGCGCGTTTCGTCAAACAGCTCGGCTTCACCGGCATCGTCGACCTCGACCTGCGCTTCGACCGTCGCGACGGTCAGTACAAACTGCTCGACTTCAACCCGCGCATGGGCGCCCAGTTCCGGCTCTTCGAGAACGAGTCGGGGGTGGACGTCGTCCGCGCCATGCACCTGGACCTGACCGGCCGCGCGGTTCCGGAGGGGGAACAGTGCGCCGGCCACCGCTACATCGTGGAGAACATCGACCTGCCCGCCCTGCTCGCCTACCGCCGCAGCGGCTACACGACACCGCACGCACCGGCCCGCGCGAGCGGTACGGAGCTGGCCTGGTTCGCGGGTGACGACCTGCGGCCCTTCTTCACGATGCTCGCGCGCTTCGTGCGGCCGGGCGCGAAGCACCTGTATCAGCTGTGGCGGACCAACCGCCGTGGGAGCACCACGACCGCGTCGTAGCCAGGTCGTAGTGCGTACGGGCTCCACCACGAAGTAGGCACGTCTGCGTCCTGGGGAGGGACTTCGTGATTCAACCGGTAGCAGTCATCGGTGCCGGCCCGTTCGGCCTGTCCGCCGCCGCCCATCTGCGGGCGCGCGGTATCCCGGTACGCGTCTTCGGCGAGCCCATGGTGAGCTGGCGCGACCACATGCCCGCGGGCATGCTCCTGAAGTCGACCCCGGCCGCGTCGAACATCGACGCCCCCCAACGCGGGCACACCCTGGCCGACTACTGCGACGCGGCGGGCATCCCCCGGCTGGTGACGGACGAGGACATCATCCCGGTCGAGACGTTCAGCGCGTACGGCGAGTGGTTCCAGCGGAAGCTGGTGCCCGAGCTGGAGCGGGTCCGGGTCGTCTCCGTGGACCGCCGTCAGGGCGGCGGCTTCGAACTGAAGCTGGACTCGGGTGAGTTGTTCACGGCACGGGCGGTCGTGGTGGCGACGGGGCTCTCGGGTCTCGCCCACCTCCCGCCGGAGCTGGCCGCGGCGGCGGACGGCCCCGCTCCCACGGGCCCGGTCTCCCACAGCTCCCAGCACCACGACCTGGCCCGGTTCTCCGGCAAGGAGCTGCTGGTCGTGGGCGCGGGCCAGTCCGCGCTGGAGACGGCGGCACTGGCGGCCGAGGCGGGAGCGCGGGTGCGCGTGATCTCGCGCGGCCGGGGCCGGGTGACGTTCGGCGCGGCGCCGTGGCAGCAGCCCAGGCTGCGCCCCGAGTCGCCGTTCGGGCGCGCCTGGTCGCTGTGGGCGCTGAGCCGCTACCCGCATCCGTACCGCTTCCTGCCCGCCCAGACCCGCCACTACCTGGTCCGTCGTGTCCTCGGGCCGCTCGGCGCATGGTGGCTGCGCGACCGTTTCGAGGGCAGGGTCGAGGTCCGTGAGGTCGCCGCCATCGCGGGCTCGTCCGCCCGGGACGGCAATCCCGTCCTGACCGTCCGGACCCACGCGGGCCGTACGGAGGAACTGACCGCGGACCACGTCATCGCCGCGACGGGCTACCGGGTGAACATCGCCGCGATGGACTTCCTCGGCCACGAGCTGCGCGCCGAACTGGCGGTGAGCCGGGGCACGCCGAGGCTCGGCGCGGGCTATGTCTCGTCGGTGCCGGGCCTGTACTTCACGGGCCTGCCCGCGGCCGCCTCGTACGGCCCGGTGATGCGTTTCGTCTGCGGCACGGAGTTCGCCTCCCCGCGCCTGGCGAAGCACCTGGCGGCAGCACACGGCTGAGACGGCGGGGGACTGACGCCTCCCGCGTCATGGAGTGCGGGGCGGGCCGCGGCGGCCGGACGGGGGTGTGTGCAACAGCACATCGGGCTGCGGGGGTTGGGCCGGGCCCGCTTCTCCGGGACCGGGGGCGCGGCCCGGGCTCCGCGGTTGTCCGGCGCGGTGGTTCCCTGGCGCACGGGACACCGGACGTCGTCCGGTTCAGGCCGAGTCGTCGGGGCGTTCCATCCGTATTCTCTGATCATGGCCGCACCCCTCGCATATTCGCTCATCGCCACTGACCTGGACGGAACGCTGCTACGTGGTGACGACACGCTCTCCGACCGGTCGAGGGCCGCGTTGGCCCGGGCCGCAGCGGCCGGCGCCCAGCACCTCGTGGTGACGGGGCGCCCGGCGCCGAGAGTGCGGCCACTGCTCGACGAACTCGGCAGCGAGGGGCTCGCGGTGTGCGGACAGGGCGCGCAGGTGTACGACGCCGGCGCGGACCGGCTGCTGTTCTCCGTCCCCCTGGACCGGGAGTTGGCCGAGACCGCCCTCGGCAAGATCGAGGCCGAGGTGGGACAGGTGTACGCGGCCGTCGACCAGGACGGGGTGGACGGACTCACGCTCATCGAGCCCGGCTACCGGATGCCGCACCCCACCCTTCCGGCGGTGCGGGTCGAGCGGCGCGACGACCTTTGGTGCGAGCCCATCAGCAAGGTGCTGCTGCGCCATCACGCCCTGTCCGACGACGAGTTGGCGGCGGCGGCGCGCGGAGCGGTCGGCTCCCTCGCGACGGTCACCATGTCCGGGCCCGGTACGGTCGAACTCCAGCCGGTCGGGATCACCAAGGCGACCGGGCTGGCGCTGGCCGCCGAGTTCCTGGGCCTGAGCCCGGCGGAGACCATCGCCTTCGGCGACATGCCCAACGACATCCCCATGTTCGACTGGGCCGCGCACGGCGTCGCCATGGCCAACGCCCACCCGGAACTCAAGGCCGTCGCCGACGAGATCACCATGTCCAACGAGGACGACGGCATCGCCGTCGTCCTCGAAAGACTCTTCACGGGCCGGTAGGCCTCGGCCGTGGGCCTCAGTACGCGCTGTTCACGTTGTCGATCGAGCCGTACCTGTGGGCGGCGTAGTTGCACGAGGCCGTGATGTTCGCGACCGGGTCGTAGGGGCTGAAGGACGTACCCGGGACGTGGTACGCGGCGAAGGTGGGGTCGATGATCTGGAGCAGGCCCTTGGACGGGGTGCCCCTCCTGGCGTTGGAGTCCCAGTTGTTGATGGCGAACGGGTTGCCCGAGGACTCGCGCATCACATTGCGGTAGATGCCGTTGTACGAGCCGGGGATGCCGTGCTGGCGCATGATCGCCAGCGACTGGCGGATCCAGACATCGAGGTTGGCGGCGCGGGCGGACGCGGCCTTGCTGCTGACGGTGGTCGCCACGGACGTTCCGGGGGTGGCGGAAGCGCTGGTCGCGCCGATGATCGGCAGGGCGAGAACGGCGGCGCTCGTCCCCGCGACGGCGAGGGCGCGGGTGAAGCGGGCGGCCTTGGAGCCGCGGTCCCGACGGCGTGCGGGCAGGGCGAAAGCGGACATGTCGCGTTCCTCTCCGGCGCCTGCGAGGTGAGCTGTCGGGTTCGGGCTGGGAGGTGCCCGGCCGTGTCCTCGGTGTCGAGGGCGCGGCTTCACCCCAAGCCGTTCCGGAACGCGTCCGGCTCGGCACTTACCTGGGTCCCCCGCTCCTGCCGTCGTGGGTTGGTGGGTTCTCGAGCGGCGGCAGGATTCGGCGTTCCGCTCGGATCGAGTGGGAAGGTATGCGAGAGCACATGTCGGGAACAAGCCGGGAATTCACACTCCGACCGAATTGACCTTGAAGTGCGGGAATAGGGTTGATGATCCATGTTGTTGAGCGGGGCTCAACTTGCCGTTCGCAAACGAGGTTTTGGCGACCTGCCCGGAATGCCGGGCCCGGCGCGGGCGTGACCCATCTCACTTGGGCCCGACTTGGGGAGTAGATGGTAATTAAGTGAATCAACGCGGCAATTCGGGCGAAACGGTCATGGCTCCTCGTCTTCTTCGAGACAACGTGTGTCCGGCGGCGCGCCGGGGCGAGACGTGACCCCGGTCACCTGGAGGGAAGTGGGTGGTGTCGCCGGCCGTCGGGTCGCGTGCCCCCGGTCCGCTCGCCTTCGTCGGGTCCCACGGGGTCCCGGCGTCCCACCGGGTCCCGGCGTCCCACCGGGTCGTCCCTGCGTCCGGTCGGGTCCCCGCGTCCGGTCGGGTCCCTGCGTCCGGTCGGCCGTGGCGTCCGGTCGGGTCGTGGCGTCCGGCCGGGTGGCGGCGGTCGGCGGCGCGCCGGTCCGGGGCGGGCATGCCCCCGATGGCGCACGTCCGACGGGTGCCTCCCGATGGACGGGAAAGCGTGCGGGGGCCGCTCCGGGGCAGTCGGGAGGGAGGTGGTTCCGGCTGCGGGAGGCGCTTGTCGGCTATGCGGACAAATATCTGTTCGTATTGCCCGATCGAGAACATGCCGTTCGTGATCCGATACCGCCCGGCCTGGAACAGTGGGCGCTCGTGGTGATCGAAACGTGACCGGATACGCTGACTTGAGTGATGGCGGCGACAGATCGACAAACTCCATGAGTGAGGTCGACCGGCGACGCCATCGACCAAGTGACCGACCTTGAGACCGACCGTGTGATCGTCAGCAGACGTCAGCAGACAGGAGACCTCACGTGACCGTCGTCGGGCCGTTCGGGCTGAGCGTGCGGGACCAGGCTCTGGAGGCCGATGTCCAGGCCGGACTGGCCGCTGTCGAGGAGGGGTTGCTCGATGCCACCAAGAGTGAGGTGCCCTTCATCACGCAGGCCGCGCAGCACCTCGTGCGCGCGGGCGGGAAGCGGTTCCGGCCGCTGCTCGTGATGCTGGCGGCACAGTTCGGCGACCCGTACGCGCCGGGGGTCGTGCCTTCGGCCGTGGTCGTGGAACTGACCCATCTCGCCACGCTGTACCACGACGACGTCATGGACCAGGCGGAGGTCCGCCGCGGGGTTGACAGCGCCAACACCCGCTGGGGCAACTCGGTCGCGGTCCTCACCGGCGACTTCCTGTTCGCCAGGGCTTCGCACATCCTGGCCGACCTCGGCCCGGAGGCGGTGCGCATCCAGGCGGAGGCGTTCGAGCGGCTGGTCACCGGCCAGATCCTGGAGACGGCGGGGCCGCGGGACGGTCGCGACCCGGTGGAGCACTATCTCGACGTCCTCGGCGGCAAGACGGGCTCGCTGGTGGCGGTGGCCTGCCGCTTCGGCGCGATGATGTCGGGTGCCGACGAGACGGTCGTGGACGTGCTGACGCAGTACGGCGAGCGGCTGGGCGTGGCGTTCCAGCTGGCCGACGACGTCCTGGACATCGCGTCCGACTCGCACGAGTCCGGAAAGACGCCCGGAACGGACCTGCGCGAGGGCGTCCCCACCCTCCCCGTGCTGCGCCTGCGCGAGCGCGTGGAGCGCCTGGGGCTGCCCGAGGACATCGCCCTGTGCGAGCTGCTGGACTCCGACCTCACCGACGACACCCGCCACGCCGAGGCCCTGTCCCGGCTTCGCGCCCACCCGGCCCTGGAGCAGGCCCGCCGCGACACGGTCCGCTATGCGGAGGACGCCCGCTCGGCCCTGGCCCCGCTGCGGGAGTGCGGTGCGAAGGCGGCCCTCATGGAACTGTGCGACGCGGTGGTGCACCGGGCGGGCTGACGGTGATGCGCCCGTCGCACCCGTAGCCACAGCTGGCACACGGGTAACACTTTTGTCATACGTTACGGTGAAGGGTGAGCTGAATCACATAGCTGGATTGAGTCCAGGCTGAGATCGGTTCCGTACCCATGCCCGGAAGCTGACGCAGGGGGCGTCGGCTCGGATACGGGGAGATTCACGACCATGCGCACTGACGCCACGTTTGCGAAGCGTCGTACCGGCCTGATCACCGCCGTCGCCACGGTCGCCGCGGCCGGAGTCGCGGCCGCGGTCGTCCCGGCCGTCGCCGCCGGCCGGGCAAGCACGCACCACGGCATGGACCACGCCGGGCGCGCGGCACGGACCGTCGTCACCGAGAGCGGCACCCTCGCCGACAGCGGCTCCGGCGGCGCCATCCTCGTCGCGAGCCTCCGCGGTGCCAACGAGGTTCCCGTCGCGAAGGGCCCCGCGGTCGGCGACAAGGACGGCGCGGCCCTGGAGTTCATCAGGGTCAAGGGCGACACCGTCTCCGTCGCCGTCAGCTGGCGCGGCACCGGCCGGCCCACCGAACTCCACATCCACGAGGGCGCCAGGGGCGTCAACGGCGGGATCAGGGTCGACTTCGGCGGGCTGCTGGCGAAGGGCGTCAAGGGGCACACGCTCGTCGGCAGCGTGAAGGTCGAGGACACCGCGCTGCTCTCCCGGCTCAAGACCGACCCCGGTGCCTTCTACGCCAACCTGCACACCGCCGAGTTCCCCGGCGGAGCCGTCCGCGGCCAGCTCCACAACGTCACGACCGCCTTCGACTTCCGTCACGCCCTGGACAACTTCCAGGCCTCGGTGATCAAGGGCAAGCAGATGTACGAGTGCAAGCCCGCCGCCGCGGGCGGCCATGCCTTCGCACAGCGCGATGTCGCAGCCCTGCTCGGCGGCGACATCCTGCACTCCTACGTGAAGCCCGGCTCCGGCACGCCGCAGTGGGTCGCCCCCGACCGCAGCGCCGTCACCGGAACCGTCCTGACCAAGACCCCGAACGGCGACACGAACATCCCCGAACTCGACCTGAGGGCAAGCCGCTCCGGCGCGCACCACGGTCTGCTCGCGGACACCGCCGAGATCCTGCGCCTGAACACGGTCGGCGGCGTCGCGCCCTCCGGTTCCTGCACCCCGGGGGCGATCGTGGGCGTCCCCTACCGGGCGGACTATGTGTTCGTCCAGGACTGAGCGAGGAGTTCGCCGGGGCGGCCCCTTCCCCGTACGACCCCTACGGGTCGGGGGAGGCGCCGCCCCGTCATGTCATACCCCAGGATTACGCGGAGTTGAGCCCGCGGTCTGACGAATCCCTCCCGCCGATTTGGTCAGATGGAGAACACCACTCCACAGGAGTTCGGGTGACAATGGCGGCGCAGGGGTGGACGAGTGCACTGACGGTAAGCCGCCGCCGACGACGGAGGTAAGGCACACATGGCACCGTACGAATCCGACGACAGCACACCCGCCGGGGAGGTGGAGGACGTACGCGACGGGCGGCGCACGGCCGCGCGGTACGTCGTCCCGGTAGCGGTGGTGGGAGTGGCGGCGGCGACCATCGGGCTCGTCCCGGCGTTCGCCGGCTCCGGCGACCCCACCCTGCCGAAGATCAGCGCGCAGCAGCTCATCGAGAAGATCGCCAAGTCGGACGTCCAGCAGCTGTCCGGCACGGTGAAGATCAGCACGGACCTGGGCCTGCCGAACCTGGGCGGGCTGCAGAACAGCCTCGCCCAGGGTGCGCTCTCCCAGGGCGCGGGGGGCAAGGACGGCTCGGCCGCCGACCCCAGCTCCAAGCTGCTCGAACTGGCCTCCGGCACGCACACCCTGCGGGTGGCCACCGACGGCCAGGACAAGCAGAAGCTGTCGCTCGTCGAGAAGGCCGCCGAGTACAGCGTCATCCGCAAGGGCACCGACGTGTGGGCGTACGACAGCGCGTCGAACTCGGCGTACCACGCGACCGGCGCGGGCGACCACAAGAACGAGAAGGCCGCGCCCAAGGACGTGCCCGCCACGCCGAAGGACCTGGCGCAGCAGGCCCTGAAGGCCGGCGACAAGACGACCTCGGTGACGGTCGACGGCACCGCGCAGGTCGCGGGCCGGGACGCGTACAAGCTGCTCATCCGGCCGAAGCAGTCGGGCACGACGGTCGGTGCGATCAGCATCGCGGTGGACGCGAAGACCGGGCTGCCGCTGAAGTTCACACTCACCCCGGCGTCGGGCGGCGCGGCGGTCGTGGACGTCGGCTTCACGGAGGTCTCCTTCGCCAAGCCGGCGGCCTCGACGTTCGACTTCACCCCGCCCAAGGGCACCAAGGTCACCCGGGGTGACGACATGAAGGCCGGGGAGGAGAACGCACAGAAGGCTGAGCCCAAGGGCACGGAGAAGACGGCCCGAGGCGCCGAGCCCAAGACCCTCGGCCAGGGCTGGAACTCGATCGTCGTGTTCGACACCGGCAGCAAGGGCGGGGTGCCCTCGGGCTCGGCGTCCGGCAACAGCACCGTCTCCGGCTTCCTGAACTCGCTCGGCGACCACGTCACCGGCAAGTTCGGCTCGGGCACGGTCTTCTCGACCCGCCTGGTCAACGCCCTGATCACGGACAACGGCAAGGTGTACGCCGGCGCGGTCACCAAGGACGCGCTGGTGAAGGCGGCCAACGCGGGGAAGTAGGCCCGTAGGAGGGCAGGAGCGGGAGAGCCCATGGAGGAACTGTCCGCCGCGGAAGCGGAGTCGAAGGACCCGGAGCCGCGAGGCTCGGGGCCCGAGGACTCGGAGGTGGCGGTGAGCGACCCGGAAGCCCCGGTCATCGCCACCCGTGCCCTCACCAAGCGCTACCGCGGCGGGCAGCTCGCCGTGGACGGGCTCGATCTGACCGTCCCGGCGGGCAGCGTCTTCGGCTTCCTCGGGCCGAACGGCTCCGGCAAGACCACCACCATCCGCATGCTGATGGGCCTCATCGCGCCCACCTCGGGCACGGCGCGCGTACTGGGGCGACCCATGCCCCGCGCCTCGCGCACCGTGCTCCCGCACGTCGGCGCCCTCATCGAGGGCCCGGCGCTGTACGGCTTCCTCACCGGCCGCGACAACCTCCTGCGGTACGACTCCGCCGACCCCACCGCCGACCCGCGCACCCGGCGTGCGCGGGTCGCGGCCGCGCTGGACCGGGTCGGCCTCACGGCGGCGGCCGGCAAGAAGGCGAAGGCCTACTCGCTGGGCATGAAGCAGCGTCTCGGCCTGGCCGCCGCCCTGCTCCAGCCCCGCAGACTCCTCGTCCTGGACGAGCCGACCAACGGCCTCGACCCGCAGGGCATGCGCGAAATCCGCGCGCTGGTACGGGAGCTGGCCTCCGACGGCACGACCGTCTTCCTCTCCTCCCATCTGCTCGACGAGATCGAACAGGTCTGCACACACGCCGCCGTGATGGCCCGGGGCCGGCTGATCACCCAGGGCGCGGTGGCGGACCTGGCGGCCGGGGCGCGCGGACGTCTCGTCGTGACGACCCCGGACGTGGCCGAGGCGGCCCGGGTCCTGAAGGAACAGGGCGTGGCCGACGTGATCGTGGCGGAGGACCGGGTGACAGGCGAGGCGCCGGACCGCGAACCGGCCGAGCTGAACGCCGCGTTGGTCACGGCGGGAGTCCGGGTCCGTGGCTTCGGTGTCGAAGGCGCGTCCCTGGAGGACGCGTTCGTGGCACTGACGGGAGAGGGCTTCGATGTCGCAGGCTGAGGCGGTCGGACCGGGCCGCGCCGAAGGCGCCCGCCGGCCGAGCCCCTTGTGGGTCGGCCTGCTGGGCAGCGAGCTGGTGACCACATTCCGGCGCTGGCGCACGCTCGCTCTGCTAGCGGTACTGGCCGCCGTGCCGGTCCTGGTCGGCATCGCCGTCAAGATCCAGACGAGCGGCGGCTCCGGAGGCCGGGGCGGCGACGGCGGTCCGGCCTTCATCACGCAGATCACCAACAACGGCCTGTTCCTGGTCTTCACCGCACTGGCCGCGACGCTCCCCTTCTTCCTGCCGATGGCGATCGGAGTCATCGCGGGCGACGCGATCGCGGGCGAGGCGAACTCCGGCACGCTCCGCTACCTCCTGGTCGCCCCCGCCGGCCGCAGCCGCCTCCTCCTCGCCAAGTACGCGACCACGATGGCCTTCTGCCTCGTCGCCACCCTCGTCGTAGCGGTCTCGGCGCTCACGGTCGGCGCCCTGCTCTTCCCGCTGGGCGAGCTGACGACGATCTCGGGCACCCGTATCAGCTTCGCCGATGGCCTGGGCCGGGCCCTGCTGATCGCGCTGGTCGTCGCCGCGTCGCTGATCGGGGTGGCGGCCCTGGGGCTGTTCATCTCCACGCTGACCAACAGCGGCATCGCGGCGATGGCGACGACGGTGGGTCTCCTGATCACGGTGCAGATCCTCGACCAGATCCCGCAGTTGCACGCGCTGCAGCCGTACTTCTTCTCGCACTACTGGCTGTCCTTCGCGGACCTGGTGCGCGACCCGGTCTACTGGGACGACCTGGTCCACAACCTGGGCCTGCAGGCCCTGTACGCGGCGGTCTTCGGCTCGGCGGCCTGGGCGCGCTTCACGGCGAAGGACATCACCGCGTAGGCCATTGCCTCCTCCGCCGCCCTCCCCGCGCGTCTCAGCCCCGCGCGCCTCACGTCTCGTACGGCAAGTCGCCGTCGGCGCTCGGGGCGAGGTCCAGCAGCAGGGCCATCACACCCACCAGAGTGGCGCTGCTGACGATCTCCCCGCGTTCGATCATCGCGCGCACCCGCGACAGAGGGATCCACTCCAGGCGGTCCGACTCGTTGCGCTCGGTCGCCTCTCCGATGTGGGCGGCGTCGTCCGTACGGAAGACGAAGTGCCGGGCGTCGGTGATGCCGGCCGCGGGCTCGGCGCGGAGGAGCGGCCGGAGCGTACCCGCGCGCCAGCCCGTCTCCTCCTCCAGTTCGCGCCCGGCCGCCGCGGCGGGCTCCTCGCCGTCCTCGACGAGGCCCATGGGCAGCTCCCAGGCCCAGGTGCCGGTGACGAAGCGGTGACGCCACATCATGAGGACACGCCGCTCCCGGTCGACGGCCGCGGTGACGGCGACGTCCCGCAGCCGGACCACGTGGTAGTCGCAGCGGGCCCCGTCGGGCTGCTCCACGTCCAGCGAACGCAACCGGACCCAGGGCGTTTCATAGAGCGTGCGCTCCCCGTGGACGGTCCAGCGCATGCTCACCGAAGCCCCCGTCGGCCACCCGGAGCGGTGAACGCGCCTGTCAGGCGGGCGAGTTGCTCGCACTCACGGGGCGGCTGGCCGCTCAGGTCGCCGATACGCCAGGCAGGCACCCAAGGCACCCGGTAGACGTCGATCATCGATTCGATCACCTTGATTCGCTGGGCGAGTTGGCGTGGCAGCCGACCCGGCGCGTCCGCGACCAGCACGATGGCGTCGAGATCGAGGCCGGGGGGCGCCTCGCCGCGCCGGAAGACATCCAGGTACCGCAGGACGGCCTGCAGACCGCCCGCGTGTGTCCGGGCGACCAACAGCACCGAAGCGGGTTCGCTCTGGTCGGGCCGGGGCCAGCCGCGGCCGGCGTCGAACCCGCCGAAGACGGTGGCGAGCGTCGAGGTGCCGGCTCCGCCGTGCGTGGCCACCCAGCCGAACCGCCGTGGACCGGCGGAGCCTTGAGCCGTCTCCGGCCGTGGTCCGGCGCCGTCCACCGGCCCGCGAATCCAGATCTCGGGCCCGGCGGGCCCCTGTTGCGCGATCCCCTGCATCGCCACTCTCCTCGGTCGGTCCTCGCACCTCGATCTTCACGGCAGGTGCGGCGCTCCGGTACCGGGGCACGGGTTCCTGGGACGAGCCTGTGACGCTGTGGTGACGCAGGACGGGGACGGGGACGGAAGACTTGACCGGGTACGTATGTCTCCTGTCTGCGTACGGATGTCCGGAGCCGGAGTTCGAGGGGAGCCGATGGCGAACGGGGGCGGGAGCGCCGCGAAGAGGGCCCCGGAGGGCCGAACGGCCACCGGGGCAGGGCCGACGGGCGCTGTGCCCGGGCCGACGGGTGCCGGGGCCGGGCCGACGGGTGCCGGAGCAGAGGCGACGGGCGCCGGGGCAGAGGCGACGGGCGCCGGGGCAGAGGCGACGGGCGCCGGGGCAGAGGCGACGGGCGCCGGGGCAGAGCCGACGGGTGCCGGGGCAGGGCCGGTTGCCGGGGCGGCGGCCGGAGCCCGGGGGAGGGGCGACGGTGGCTCGGACCGCGGGGCCTGCGCGACGCCGCCCGTCCTGGGGACCGCGCGCTTCTCCGGGACCACCGGGACGCGGACCGACGGCTCCGGCAGCGGTTGGTCCGGCCCGCGTAGGCTGGCCCCCTGTGCGCTCGTCGTGGGGGACGCGGCGACATCTCCCTCCTCCGCCACCTCCGCCCTCGCCTCGACCGACCGACCCGAGTGAGGAACGATGTCCCGACTCAGCCGCGAACACAAGCGGGGCCGCTCCGCAGCGGGGGCCGCGTCCCAGGGGAGTGCGGGCGCCGCGGTGACGCCGATCGACGTCCATGTGCCGGCGACCGCGCGGGACGGGGTACCGGGTGCCGGAGCGACTGTCGGCGGGATGCCGGTCGTCGCGGCACCCGGGGAGCCGGTCCAGCAGGCCGTCCTGAACTACCTTCACCGCCTCGCCCTCGCGACGGGCCATCCCGTCCTGGCGACGGTCCACGACGAACGGATCGGCTTCGTCGTACCGATCCGGGTGTACGTCGACGGTTCGAGCGACTTCGCGGGAGATCCGGCACGCACCGGGGCGCCAGGGGCCGCGGGTGCGCCGGGTGCGCCGTTTCCACACGCGACTGAGGGGGCTGGTGAGGGCGGCCCGGTGTCCGGACGGGCCGCCGGGGCCGGTGGTCCGGTCGCTCACGTGGGCGGCGAGGACGACGATCCGGTTCCGGCGGTCGCCGCCGCGGCACCCACATGGCCGGTGGAGGGCGCGCCGGTCGCGGCGCGGCCCCCGGCGGACGGCGCGCCGCAGCGGCCGCTCCGGGACAAGGCCACACACGTCCTGCGGGCGGTGGAGGCCCCGCAGCCGACTCCGGGCACCACGGCCCCGACCTTCCCCTTGAGGGCTGTACCGGACCCGAACGCAGCGTCCGCACCACGTCCGTCGGCCGCACCGGAGCCGGCACCCACCGAGGTACGTACGCCCGCACCGGAGCCGGCACCCACCGGGGAACGTACGCCCGCACCGGAGCCGGCACCCACCGGGGTACGTACGCCCGCACCGGAGCCGGCATCCACCGAGGTACGTACGCCCGCACCGGAGCCGGCACCGACCGGGGAACGTACGCCCGCACCGGAGTCGACAGCCCGGACGGCGGCGACCGGCCCCGCACCGGCATCCTCGTCGGCCCCGCCGACTTCACCGACCCCGCCGACCCCGCCGGCTTCACCGAGCCCGGTGCCGACCGGGCGTTCGGCTGCCACGCACGTCCTGCGCGCGGTACCGGAATCGACGGTGCCGCGGCCGACGGCGACACCGGACACCGCCCCGGCGGCCTCGACTCAGGAGGCGGCACCGCAGACCGCTCCTGCTGTCCCGGCCGCTCCGGCCGACTCGGCCCAGCCTCCCGCCCCCGCCGCGGAAGCCGCCGCCGCCTCCAACGACTCCGCTCTCCAGACGCAGCCCGCCGAACCCGCCCAGGAGGGCGCTCCGGCACGCCCCGGTGGCACCATCGCCACGTTCGTCCTGCGGGCCGTGCCCGAGGAGGCAGCGTTGATCACCGCGACGTCCGGCCCGGCCCAGGCGCTACCGGGCGCCTCCCACGACGGCATTCCACTGCCGCCGCCCGAGACGTCGGCCCCCGTGCCCGGGTCCCCCGGCACGGTCTTCGCGCCGACCGGGACCTTCGGCCCCCCGACGGCACCCCCCGTCGCGTCGCCCGCCACTCCCGACGCAGCGCCCGCCCCCGCGGTCATGACCAAGCCGCCCACCTGGCCCACCCCCGCCCCCTCGTCCGTGCAGACCCCCGAAGTGGTGGTGCCGCCCACCGCGGACGTGGACTCCGACCTGGACCCCTCCTCCGCTCGCGACTGGACACCCACCCCGTCCTCGAAGACCGCCCCGGTCGTCGACGCGGACGCGGACGAGGTCAAGGAACCGCCCGTGCGGGAGTTCGACTCCGTGGCCGAGGCCGTGCTCGCGCCCGAGTCGGGGGCCGTGCCGCCCGGCGGTGCCGGGCCCATCGCGGAGCCCATGGCCCGGATCAACGCGGCGGTGAAGCAGGGACATATCGAGGAGGCCGCCGGCCTGGCCGAGCGAGCTGTCGCCGAGTCCGCCGCGATCCTGGGCGCGGACCACCCGGACGTGCTGCGCCTGCGCGAACTCACCGCGTACATCGCCTACCTGGCCCAGGACGCCCTGCGCTCCTTCCATCTCTCGCTCGATCTGGCCCGTCTGCGCCACCGCCTGGCCGACCCGCGCGGCGCGTACGGCAACGTCCAGAGCGCGGCCGCGGCCTGGCGCGCAGTCCGCGACCCCGTCCAGGGCCTGCACCTCGGCCGTGACCTCATCGCCGTATGGACCGAACTCGCCGCCGAAGAGGGCCCCGCCGCCGACGACCTCGACCAGCTCGAACGGGCCCGCACCCGTATGGGCCGCCTCGCCGAACGGGCCCGCGCCGCGGGCAGCGGCGAGCATCCCTACGTGCGATGAGCAGGAGGGGGCCAGGGCGGCCGCATGGCTGCCCTGGCCCCCTCGGGCCCATCGGAGTCTCTCTGGAACGGCGCCGTCCTTGACCCGCACGGCGCCGTCCTTGACTCGCACGGCGCCGACTACGGCCTCGTATCCACGGGACCGGATCCCGCCGCCACACCGTCAGCCGTCACCGCATCCGCCGTCACCGCATCCGCCGTCACACCCTCCGCCGTCACACCCTCCGCCGTCACGGCGTCCGCGGTCGCACCCTCCGCCACCACACCGTCCGTAGCCGGCGCCGCGCTCGCGGTCGCGCCGGCGACGGCGGTGCCGGGCGTCCCGATCTGGTTCCTGAGCGCCCGCGCCGACCGGCGGGCCGTGCGCAGCGCGTCGCCGGTGAGCAGCGACAGCGCGAGCCACACGAGCGCGAAGCCCGCCCAGCGCTCGGGCGGCATCGCCTCGTGGAAGTAGAAGATGCCCAGCAGGAACTGGAAGACCGGCGCCAGGTACTGCAGCAGACCGAGCGTGGACAGCGGCACACGGATCGCGGCGGCGCCGAAGCAGACGAGGGGCAGCGCGGTGACCACCCCGGTGGCGGCGAGCAGCGTCGCGTGCCCCGCGCCGTGGGAGGCGAACGTCGAGCCGCCGTGCGCCGAGAGCCACAGCAGATACGCCAGCGCGGGCACGAACTGCACGGCGGTCTCCGCGGCCAGCGACTCGATACCGCCCAGACTGACCTTCTTCTTCACCAGGCCGTACGTGGCGAAGGAGAAGGCGAGACACAGGGAGATCCACGGCGGGCGGCCGTAGCCGATCGTCAGGACGAGGACGGCGGCGAAGCCCACCGCGACCGCCGCCCACTGGAAGGGCCGCAGCCGCTCCTTGAGGATCAGTACGCCTATGGCGATGGTCACGAGTGGGTTGATGAAGTAGCCGAGCGAGGCCTCCACGACGTGGCCGCTGTTCACCGCCCATATGTAGACGCCCCAGTTGACGGTGATGACCGCCGCGGCGACCGTGATCAGGGCGAGCCTGCGCGGCTGCCGCAGCAGTTCGCCGGCCCAGGCCCAGCGCCGCATCACCAGCAGCGCCACGCCGACCAGGACCAGCGACCAGACCATCCGGTGGGCGAGGATCTCCACCGCCCCGGCGGGCTTCAGCAGCGGCCAGAAGAGGGGGACGAGCCCCCACATCCCGTAGGCCGCGAAGCCGTTCAGCAGTCCTGTCCGCCGTTCACTCTGCGGCTTGTCGGTCACGGGCCCCTCCTTCTCGCGCTCCTGCTGCCGTGCAGCCTCCACGAAGGTAGCGCGAGCACCCCCGCCTGTCATGCCCGTATCGCCATACGGTCATGACAGGCGGGGGCCGGGGTGCTCAAGGGCCCGACGGGGGAGTTCAGCCCTTGAGCGCGACGGCGACGGACTCGGCGATGGGCGTGGTCGGACGGCCGGTCAGCCGGGAGAGGTCGCCGGTGGTGACGGCCAGCTCGCCCTTCTCGATCGAGGCGTCCACGCCGGCCAGCATCGCGGCGACCGGCTCGGGGAGGCCGACGCCGGTCAGGATGCCGGTGAGGGCTTCCACGGTGACCGGGTTGTACGCGATCTCCTGGCCGGTCTGCTCGCTCAGTTCGGCGGCGTACTCGGCGAAGCCCCACGCGGTGTCACCGCTCAGCTCGTACGTCTTGTTCTCGTGGCCCTCGCCGGTCAGCACCGCGACGGCGGCGGCCGCGTAGTCGGCACGCGCGGCCGAGGCGACCCGGCCCTCGCCTGCGGCCTGGACGACGGCGCCGTGCTCCAGGACGGGGGTGAGCTGCTCGGTGTAGTTCTCGTTGTACCAGCCGTTGCGCAGCAGCACATACGGGACGCCGGAGGCCAGGATCGCCTCCTCGGTGCCCCGGTGGTCGTCGGCGAGGGCGGCCTTCAGACTGCCAGGGGCGCTGGTGTAGGCGAACAGCGCGACTCCGGCCGCCTTGGCGGCGTCGAGGACGCCCTCGTGCTGGCCGACCCGGCCCTTGTCGAACTCGTTGCCGGAGATCAGCAGCACCTTGTCCCCGGCGGAGAAGAGGCCCTGGAAGGTCTCCGGAGCGTTGTAGTCGGCGACCGCGACCCGCACACCGCGGTCCGCGAAGTCGGCGGCCTTCTCCGGGGTGCGCACGACGGCGGTGATCCGATCGGCCGGAACCTTCTCCAGCAGCTGCTCAACGACGTGACGGCCGAGGTGTCCGGTGGCTCCGGTGACGACGATGCTCATGGCTTTGGCTCTCCTTGTGGGGTGCGTATGGCACTAACCCTAGGAGTGGCGCTAACTAGACGAAAGTACCGACTTTGAAGTAAGGTACTGGCATGGCAGTAAGTAGCGAGGTCGCCGGTGGAGGCGACAACGGCACGGCGATGTGTCCCTATCGCATCGTCCTGGAGCACGTCACCAGCCGCTGGGGCGTCCTGGTCCTGATCGAACTCCTCGACCGCTCCTACCGCTTCAGCGAGCTGCGCCGGGCGATCGGGCGGGTCGCCCGTGTCAGCGAGAAGATGCTCACCCAGACCCTGCAGACGCTGGAGCGCGACGGTCTGGTCCACCGTGACGCCAAGCCGGTGATCCCGCCCCGGGTCGACTACTCCCTGACCGATCTGGGCCGTGAGGCGGCGCAGCAGGTGCGCGCGCTGGCGTCGTGGACCCAGGAGCGCATGGCCGACGTGGAGGAGGCCCGCCAGGCATACGACGAGGCCCGGGCGCCGAAGGCCCGGGCCTCGTGAACCGCGTGGTCTCCTAGCCGACGACCGTCCAGGTGTCGCCGCCCGCCAGCAGCGCGGCCAGGTCTCCCTTGCCGTTCTGTTCGATGGCGGTGTCGAGCTGGTCGGCCATGAGGGTGTCGTAGACGGGCCGGTCGACGGAGCGGAAGACGCCGATCGGGGTGTGGTGGAGGGTGTCGGGGTCGGCCAGCCGGGACAGCGCGAACGCCGTGGTGGGGGAGGCCGCGTGGGCGTCGTGGACGAGGATGTCCGCCTCGTTGTGAGGGGTCACCGCGACGACCTTCAGATCACCCGTCGCGCTGTCCCGTACGACACCGCGGGTGCCGTCGGGTCCGAAGCGGATGGGCTGCCCGTCTTCCAGGCGGATGACGGCTTCCTGGGAGGTCTGCCTGTCCTTGAGGACGTCGAAGGCGCCGTCGTTGAAGATGTTGCAGTTCTGGTAGATCTCGATCAGGGCGGTGCCCGGGTGGGCGGCCGCGGCACGCAGCACCTCGGTCAGGTGCTTGCGGTCGGAGTCGACCGTGCGGGCCACGAAGGACGCCTCGGCGCCCAGGGCCAGGGAGACCGGGTTGAAGGGCGCGTCCAGGGAGCCCATCGGCGTCGACTTGGTGATCTTGCCGATTTCGGAGGTGGGCGAGTACTGGCCCTTGGTCAGACCGTAGATGCGGTTGTTGAACAGCAGGATCTTCAGGTTCACGTTGCGGCGCAGGGCGTGGATGAGGTGGTTGCCGCCGATGGACAGCGCGTCCCCGTCCCCGGTGACCACCCATACCGACAGGTCACGGCGTGAGGAGGCCAGACCGGTCGCGATCGCGGGGGCCCGGCCGTGGATGGAGTGCATGCCGTAGGTGTTCATGTAGTACGGGAAGCGCGAGGAACAGCCGATGCCCGATACGAAGACGATGTTCTCCCGGGCCAGGCCCAGCTCGGGCATGAAGCCCTGGACCGCGGCGAGGATGGCGTAGTCACCGCAGCCGGGGCACCAGCGCACTTCCTGATCGGACTTGAAGTCCTTCATCGACTGCCTGGCATCGGCCCTGGGCACGAGGGAGAGCGCCTCGATCGTGTCCGTGCCCTTCGTGGACGTCTCAGCCATCGATGGCCTCCTTGAGAGCCGCGGCAAGCTGCTCCGCCTTGAACGGCATGCCGTTGACCTGGTTGTAGGAGTGGGCGTCGACCAGGTACTTCGCCCGGATGAGGGTGGCGAGCTGGCCGAGGTTCATCTCGGGGATCACCACCTTCTCGTACCGCCCCAGCACCGTTCCGAGATTGCGCGGGAAGGGGTTCAGATGCCGCAGATGCGCCTGCGCGACCGGCACCCCGGCCGCACGCAGCCGCCGCACGGCCGCGGTGATCGGCCCATACGTCGAGCCCCAGCCCAGCACAAGCGTCCCGGCCCCGTGCGGATCGTCGACCTCGATGTCCGGGACCTCGATCCGGTCCACCTTGGCCTGACGGGTACGGACCATGAAGTCGTGGTTGGCCGGGTCGTAGGAGATGTTGCCCGTGCCGTCCTGCTTCTCGATGCCCCCGATCCGGTGCTCTAGCCCCGGCGTGCCCGGGATCGCCCAGGGCCGGGCCAGGGTCTGCGGGTCACGCTTGTACGGCCAGAAGACCTCGCTGCCGTCCTCCAGCGTGTGGTTCGGGCCGTTCGCGAACCGAACCCGCAGATCGGGCAGCTCCTCCAGCTCCGGGATCCGCCAGGGCTCCGAGCCGTTGGCCAGATAGCCGTCCGAGAGCAGGAAGACGGGCGTGCGGTAGGTCAGCGCGATCCGCGCCGCCTCCAGGGCCGCGTCGAAACAGTCCCCCGGGGTACGCGGGGCGATCACCGGAACCGGCGCCTCACCATTGCGCCCGAACATCGCCTGCAGCAGATCCGCCTGCTCGGTCTTGGTCGGCAGACCGGTGGACGGCCCGCCCCGCTGGATGTCGATCACCAGCAGCGGCAGCTCCAGCGAGACCGCCAGCCCGATCGTCTCGCTCTTGAGGGCCACCCCCGGACCGGACGTGGTCGTCACCGCGAGCGAGCCGCCGAAGGCCGCACCCAGCGCGGCACCGATCCCGGCGATCTCGTCCTCCGCCTGGAAGGTCCGCACCCCGAAGTTCTTGTGCTTCGACAGCTCGTGCAGGATGTCGGAGGCGGGGGTGATCGGGTACGAGCCCAGGAACAGTGGCAGATCCGCCTGACGGGAAGCGGTGATCAACCCGTACGACAGGGCCAGGTTCCCCGAGATGTTCCGGTACGTGCCCACCGGGAAGGCATGGACGGCCGGCGCCACCTCGTAGGAGACCGCGAAGTCCTCCGTCGTCTCGCCGAAGTTCCAGCCGGCGCGGAAGGCGGCGATGTTCGCCGCCGCGATGTCCGGCTTCTTCGCGAACTTCGACTTCAGGAACTTCTCCGTGCCCTCCGTCGGCCGGTGATACATCCAGCTCAGCAGGCCCAGCGCGAACATGTTCTTGCTGCGCTCCGCCTCCTTGCGGCTGAGGTCGAACTCCTTGAGCGCCTCGACGGTGAGGGTCGTCAGCGGCACGGGATGGACGTTGTAGCCGTCCAGCGTCCCGTCCTCCAGGGGGCTGGCGCCGTAGCCGACCTTCTGCATCGCCCGCTTGGTGAACTCGTCCGTGTTGACGATGATCTCCGCACCCCGCGGCAGGTCGCCGACGTTCGCCTTCAGGGCGGCCGGGTTCATCGCCACCAGGACGTTCGGCGCGTCGCCCGGGGTGAGGATGTCGTGGTCCGCGAAGTGCAGCTGGAACGAGGAGACGCCCGGAAGGGTGCCTGCCGGAGCGCGGATCTCCGCCGGGAAGTTCGGCAGCGTCGACAGGTCGTTACCGAACGAGGCCGTCTCCGAGGTGAACCGGTCACCGGTGAGCTGCATACCGTCACCGGAGTCGCCCGCGAACCGGATGATCACCCGGTCGAGCTTGCGTACGTCCTTCGTGCCTGCCGGTTTGCGCTGCTCTCCCACGACGGCTCCGTCGGCCTGCTCCGCTGGACTGCTGACCTGGCTGGTCACTGAACTGGACCTCCCTCGAGGCGGCTGTCTGGGAACGGCCGGCCCGCCGGCCTTCCCACGATCAACCCTACGTCGGTAAGGGTCGCCTTCCCTCGGCCGTTCGGATGATGGACTCGGTTCTGAGACGGTCGGACGCCCTGATTTGTCATGATTTACTCGCCCCCCGGCGATGCTTCCGAAGACGCTCCCTGCTCATGCTTTGGTTCTGGTGCTGCTCACCGGTGCTTCGGCTCTGGTGCTGCGGTCCGGTGCGTTGGTTCCGGTGCCGCGGTCCGGTGCTCCGGTTCGGGTCCTGCCGTCCCGTTCGGCGACGCTGTCTGACACAGTGTCAGCCGATCAGGAGTTGATATAGGTGAGCACGGCCAGAACACGCCGATGATCCCCGTCACTCTGGGACAGGCCGAGCTTCAGGAAGATGTTGCTGACGTGCTTCTCGACGGCTCCGTCGCTCACGACCAGCTGCCGTGCGATCGCGGAGTTCGTCCGCCCCTCGGCCATCAGGCCCAGAACCTCCCGCTCCCGCGGGGTGAGCGCGGCGAGCACGTCCTGTCTGCGGCTGCGCCCGAGCAGCTGTGCGACCACCTCCGGGTCCAGCGCGGTGCCGCCCTGGGCCACCCGTACCACGGCGTCCACGAACTCGCGCACCTCGGCGACCCGATCCTTGAGCAGATAGCCGACACCGCGACTGGAACCGGCCAGCAGCTCGGTGGCGTACCGCTCCTCCACGTACTGGGACAGCACCAGGACGCCGAGTCCGGGATGCGTCTTGCGCAGCCGCACCGCGGCCCGGACTCCCTCGTCCGTATGCGTCGGGGGCATCCGCACGTCGGCGACGACGACATCGGGCACCTCGCCGCGGTCCGCCAGGTCGGTGATGGTCTTGATGAGCGCTTCCCCGTCGCCGACACCGGCGACCACCTCGTGCCCACGGTCGGTCAGCAGCCGGGTCAGGCCCTCTCTGAGCAGCACTGAGTCCTCGGCGATGACCACCCGCACCCTGTCCTCCACGATCCCTGGCCCCCCGAGCCCTTCTCAGGCCGTGCGTCCTGTGCGTCCGGCGGTGTCCCGGGCGATCCGTCGCCCGTCGGACCTCAGTATCGCGCGATCCTCGATTCCTCAGGGGGCCTGTGGACAGACTGCCCCTCCGTGTTCCGGGGGCGCGACCAGGGACGAGACGTTTCCGGCCACGTACGGGTCGCGTATGCGCCACATAGGTGGTCCTGCACTCATGCGCGGCTAGGCCCCTGTGCGGGCTGGGCCTGACCCCTGTGCGGCTGGGCTTGCCTCCGTCCCAGCCACCCCGCCCACACGGTGTGCCCCTATTCCACGACGGACAGGGGGGCGATGTACCGGGATGAATGCCGGGGGGATGGAACGGGATGATGCCGGGGCGATGTACCGGAGTGATGTCCGGAGCGGTCAGGCCGAGCGCCACGGCAGTTCGGCGGTGATGCGGGTCGGCCCTCCGGCCGGGGAATCCACCACCAGGACTCCGTCCACCGCGTCGAGCCGTTCCGCGAGCCCGGCCAGTCCCGACCCGCCGGAGGGGTCCGCACCGCCCACCCCGTCGTCCGCCACCTGCAGCAGCAGACGGTTCTGCGCCCGCCACACATCCACCGTCGCCCGGGTCGCGCGCGCGTGCTTGCCGACGTTCTGCAGCAGCTCCGACACCGTGAAATAGGCGATTCCCTCGATCGCCGGCGCCGGTCGCGCCGGCAGGTCCACGTCCACCTGGACCGGCACGGTGCACCGCGAGGCCACCGCGGACAGCGCCGCGTCCAGTCCCCGGTCCGTCAGCACGGCCGGATGGATCCCGCGCGCGAGGTCCCGCAGCTCCCGCAGCGCCGTCTTCACCTCGCCGTGCGCCTCGTCCACCATGCGTGCCGCCGCCTGCGGATCCGCCGCCAGCTTCTCCTTCGCCAGCCCCAGATCCATGGCCAACGCGACCAGCCGGGCCCCCGCCCCGTCGTGCAGGTCACGCTCGATGCGCCGTAGATCCGCCGCCGCCGTGTCGACCACCACACCCCGGTCCGACTCCAGCTCCACCACCCGCGTCGCCAGTCGCGACGGGCCGAGCAGCCCGTGCACCAGCAGCCGGTCCACCGTCGTCAGCCCCCGTACGATCCACGGCGTGGCCAGCGTGAGCAACAGCCCCACCAGCGCGGTCACCGTGATCTCGAACGGGTTGTCGAGATAGACGCTGTGCGTCTCGTCGCCGTACAGCTGGAGCCCGCCCTGGCCGCCGTACATGGGGAACAGCCAGAACCACAGCGGATACGTCAGCAGCGCCCATCCGGTCACCCAGAAGGTGATCCCCACCGAGAACGAGAACACCGCCCACGGGAACTGCAGCACCGTGTACAGCATCTGCCGCCACGACGACCCGCTCTTGAGCATCGCCCCGATCCAGGCCATCGCCCCGGGCCGCTTCATCCGCAGCGGCTCCGGATCGGCCACCTCCAGCCCGAGCAGGGTCCGCGCCCGCGCCCGCTCCAGCGCCCCGAAGCCGCGGCATCCCCCGAGCGCCGCCGCCAGCACCGGGATGCCCAGGAAGGTCACGAGCAGGCCCGCCCCGACCGAGAACATCGTGACGCTGTAAGTGAACATCGTGATCCCGATGGGCAGGCTCAGCAGCAGATAGCAGAACTCGGCCCAGCTGCGCCCCTCGATCGGCGCCCGCAGCGCGACCGGAAGCCGGTGCGGCCGTCCCCCGGCGCCCTGGGATCCAGGGCCGCCCCACTCTCCGTACCCCTGCCCGTACCGCGTGGCCATCGGCGTCGTCCGTTCTCCTCGTCGTCCCCTCCGGCGCGATCGGCCCGCTCGGCCCGCTCGCCGGCTCGTACCTCCACCCTGCTGTTCCCGCGCCCGCCGGGCCATGGAGCGCGTCGGCGTCCTGAGCCGGGGGTTTTCCCCACCATCCCCCGACGCGCACGCCCCCCATGCCCCAACAGGCTCCCGGTACGCCGCAGACGCCAAGCGGTCGCACACCTTCCTCCGCCTCCGTGTGCGACCGCTTCCGCGCCCGGTGGCCCCGCCGTGTCCCCGCTACATCCCCCGCGTCTTGTCCTCCCGGTCCCGCCACGGCAGCTCCGCCGTGATCGTCGTGGGCCCGCCCGCCGGTGAGTCGATGACGAACAGCCCGTCGACCGCGCCCAGCCGCTCCGCGAGCCCCGCCATGCCGCCGCCGCCGTCGAGGCGGGCGCCCCCGCGGCCGTCGTCCCGCACCTGGATGAGCAACCGCTCGTCCGCCCGCCACACGTCGACGGAGGCGGACTTCGCCCCGCTGTGCTTGCTGATGTTCTGCAGCAGCTCGGAGACCGTGAAGTAGGCGATGCCCTCGATCGCCGCGGCCGGTCTCGTGCCGAGGTCCACGGTGACCTTCACCGGCACGGTGCAGCGCGTGGCGACCGCCGACAGCGCTGCGTCCAGACCGCGGTCGGTGAGGACCGCAGGATGGATGCCGCGCGCCAGGTCCCGCAGCTCCTGCAGCGCCAGCTTCACCTCGCCGTGCGCCTCCTCGACCATCGCCGCCGCGGAGTCCGGGTCCTCCAGCAGCTTCTCCTTGGCCAGTCCGAGCCCCATCGCCAGGTTCACCAGCCGGGCCTGCGCCCCGTCGTGCAGGTCGCGCTCGATGCGCCGCAGATCCGCCGCCGCCGTGTCCACGACCACGCCGCGACCGGATTCCAGTTCGGCGATGCGCCGCTCCAGCTCGTCGGAGGGCGACAGCAGGCCGCGCACCATCGCCCGGTCCACGTTCGTCAGCCAGCGCGCGATGAACGGCAGGACCGGCCACAGGAGGAACAGCGACACGAACGTCACCGTGAAGGTCAGGATCCCCCAGGGCAGCCGGATGAACTCGTACAGAACCGTCCGCCAGCCCACCGGGTCCTTCAGCGCCATCCAGAGCCGCTGGACCAGGCCGACTCTCCTGCCGGCTCTCCCGAGCAACGGCAGGGGCGTCGGCTCCTCCACCCGCACCCCGAGCAGCGCCCTGGCCCGCGCCCGCTCCAGCTTGCCCAGCTGCCGCGCGCCCAGCAGTCCGGCCGCCAGCAGAGGGAAGCCGATCACGGTGACCGTCAGGCACGCACCCGTGAGCGGCGCCGTCACCGCGTACGTGAACCCGATCAGCGACACCGGCAGATTCGCCAGAAGGTGCGCGATCTCGCGCCAGGTGTACCCGTCCAGGGCGAGACGCGGGGGCGGCGGGGGCCCGCCCTTCAGGGGGCCGGGAACCGTGATGCGTTGGGTCATATGCGCCAGCCTCGTTCGGTCATGTCGGCCAGCCTGCCGTGCCGTGCGCCGCACCGCCATGAGGCGGACCGCCGCGGCTCACCGGGGGGAAACCCCACCCCGACGGGCGCGTTCGGGCGCTTCCGGGGTTCCGGTGACGCGTGAAGCGACCCCCGCCAGGGGTACGTGATCGGAGCCGCACGGGAAGACCGGCGTATCCCGAGGCGCAACGGGCTGCTTACCCTCTCTTTAGCAGGGCCTAGACTCCCGTGCGTACAGATCGTCGAACACACGGTTCACCAGGGTCACGAGGTCAGGGAGCGAGGGGCTGACGTGCCGGATCCGACCGCCGTCGCTGTCATGGCGGAGACCGGGAGCACGAAGACCGCCGCGTATGCCGGAAATGCCGGTTACGCCGGGAATATCGTCGCGGCGGACTACTTCCACTCCTACTCCGTCGTCGGGCTGCTCGCCGCCGTCGGCGTGCTCTTCGTCGCCGTCGCCTTCGGCGCGAGCCGCCTGCTGCGCCCTGTCGTGCCCACCCCCGAGAAACTTCTGACGTACGAGTGCGGCGTCGACCCCGTCGGCGAGGGCTGGGCCCACACACAGGTCCGCTACTACGTCTACGCGTTCCTGTACGTGATCTTCGCGGTCGACTCGATCTTCCTCTTCCCCTGGGCGACGGTCTTCGCCGATCCCCGTTACGGCGCGACCACGCTCGTGGAGATGTTCGTCTTCCTCGGCTTCCTGACCGTGGGACTGCTGTACGCATACAAGAAGGGCGTCCTGACATGGACGTGAACCCCTCGACTCCGTCGGCTCCCGAGCCGGTGCTGCTGCCGGAGCCCAAGCGGCTCGGCACGCTCGCCCGTCTCGCCCCCGAGCCGATGAAGGTCATCCTGAACTGGGGTCGCCGCTACTCGCTGTGGGTCTTCAACTTCGGCCTCGCCTGCTGCGCGATCGAGTTCATCGCCGCGTCGATGGCCCGGCACGACTTCATCCGCCTCGGTGTCATCCCGTTCGCTCCCGGCCCGCGTCAGGCCGACCTGATGGTGGTGTCCGGCACGGTCACGGACAAGATGGCCCCGGCCATCAAACGGCTGTACGAGCAGATGCCCGAGCCGAAGTACGTCATCTCCTTCGGCGCGTGTTCCAACTGCGGCGGCCCGTACTGGGACTCGTACTCCGTCACCAAGGGCGTCGACCAGATCATCCCGGTGGACGTGTACGTCCCCGGCTGCCCGCCGCGCCCCGAGGCGCTGCTCCAGGGCATCCTCAAGCTCCAGGAGAAGATCGCACGCGAGTCGCTGGGGGAGCGGTACGGATCGGCCCGGCCGTCCACGGCCGCCCTCCGGAGCGGCCTGGTCAAGCCGCCGACGGCGGCCGCGGGTCCTGGTTCGCGTTCAGGCTCGGGTCCGGATGCGGGTTCGGGCTCGGGTGCAGGTTCGGGCTCGGGTGCGGGTTCAGGTTCGGGTTCAGGTTCGGGCTCGGGTGCGGGCTCAGATTCGGGCCCGGGTGCGGAGTCGGCCTCCGGCCCCGACGCGGGCCTGGGCGCCGACTCGGCCTCCGGCGCGGAGGCGGGCTCGGACTCGGGGGTGGCACGATGACCGCCGTCGGCTGGCTGCCCGCATCCGCCGAGGACCTCTTCGGCCCGCAGGCCACTGCCGAGGAGTCCTACGAGGTCCTGACCGTCGACGTCCCGCCGGCGGGCTGGACCGCGGCGCTGCGGGTCGCGCGCGACGAACTGGGCTGCACGTACTTCGACTGGCTGAGCGCGGTCGACGAACCGGGCACGGGCCTGCGCGTCTCGGCCCACGTGGTGGCCCTGTCCCCGGTCCGCCGTCTTCTCGTACGTACGACGATCCCGTACGACGCCCCCGTCCTCCCCTCCGCAGTGGACGTCTACGCGGGCGCCGCCTGGCACGAGCGCGAGACCCACGAGATGTTCGGCGTGACCTTCGAGGGCCACCCGGCGCTGGACCACCTGCTCCTGCCGGACAACTTCGAGGGCCACCCCCTGCGCAAGGACTTCGTGCTGGCCGCCCGGGTCGCCAAGGCCTGGCCCGGCGCGAAGGAACCGGGCGAGTCCGACCACGGCGGCCCCAAGCGCCGCCAGATGCTGCCCCCCGGCGTCCCCGACCCGAACGAGTGGGGTCCCCTCAAGGGCCAGCTCCCGCCGGCCCCCGCCCGCCCGGCCCGAGCCGCGGGCCGCACCGCGGGTGAGCGCCCCATACGCCGTGGCCGCACGGCAGCGGAGGGCACGGCCGGCCAGGCCCCGGCCACGGACGACACCGCGGAGACCCCGGCACCACCGCGCCGGGCCCGCAGCGCCTCGGCGGGCTCCGCTTCACAGCGCGCAGCCGAGCCCGGCACGGGCCCTGCCACTGCGGAGTCTCCCGCCGCTCCCGCCGGTCCGCGGCGCGCGCGGAGCGCGTCGGAGGGCTCCGCTTCTCGGCGCGCGGGCGATGGCGGAGAACCGCCGGCTCCTCCCGCGGCTCCTCCCGCGGGTCCTGCCGCCCCGGCCGGTCCGCGGCGCGCGCGCAGCGCGTCCGAGGGTTCGGCCTCGCAACGCGCGGATGCCTCGGCAGCCGAGGAGACGGCCGCCAAGCCCCCCGCCGCCCCACGCAGCTCCGACGCCCCCTGGCACCACGCCCGCCCGGCCTTCGACGAGCCGAAACCCACCCCCGAACCGCCGGCCAAGGCGCAAGCGGAGCCCGAGGGCGACGCCCCCGAAGCCGAGCCGGCAGCCGAAGCCGAGGCGGCAGCCGAAGCCGGAGCCGAGGCGGCAGCCGGAGCCGAAGCCGAAGCGGCAGCCGGAGCCGATGGCGGTGCGGCCGACCGTCAAGCCCGTCCCGGCGACGCCCGACCCGCCGAGTCCTCTCACTCCGGCGAAGCCCCCACCCCCGACGACCCCTCCGGAGGCACGCAGTGAACGGCGCTCTCGACGTCGCCCTGCGACTCGTCGTCGTGTTCGTCGTCTTCCTCACCTTCCCCCTGATCATCGGCCAGACCGAACACAAGGTCATGGCCCATATGCAGGGCCGCCTCGGACCGATGTACGCGGGCGGCTTCCACGGCTGGGCCCAGCTCGTCGCCGACGGAGTGAAGTTCGCGCAGAAGGAGGACGTCGTCCCGGCGGGCGCGGACCGCCGCATCTTCCAGCTGGCGCCCGCCGTCGCCCTCCTCCCGTACCTCCTCGTCCTCCTGGCCATCCCGATCGGCCCGGGCGAGGGCGCAGTCGGCCAGGTCGTCGACGCGGGCATCTTCTTCGTCCTGGCGGTCATGGGCGTCGGCGTCCTCGGCTCGCTCATGGCCGGCTGGGCCTCCGCCAACAAGTTCTCCCTCCTCGGCGGCCTCCGCACCGCCGCCCAACTCCTCGCCTACGAGCTCCCCATGCTGCTCGCCGCCGCCTCGGTCGCCATGGCGGCGGGAACCGTCTCACTCCCCGGTATCGTCGACGCCTTCAAGTGGTGGTGGGTGCCCTGGCAGATCGTCGGCGCGCTCGTCTTCTTCGTCGCCGGCCTCGCCGAACTGCAACGCCCGCCCTTCGACATGCCCGTCGCCGACTCGGAGATCATCTTCGGTGCCTACACCGAGTACACCGGCCTCCGTTTCGCCCTGTTCCTCCTCGCCGAGTACGCCGGGATCATCGTCCTGTGCGGTCTGACCACCGTCCTCTTCCTGGGCGGCTGGCACGGCCCCTGGGGTGCCGACGGCCTCGGCTGGCTCTGGACGCTCCTGAAGACCGCGATCCTCGCCTTCGTCGTCATCTGGCTGCGCGTCACCTACCCCCGCCTGCGTGAGGACCAGCTCCAGAAGCTCTCCTGGACCCTCCTCGTGCCCCTCTCCCTCGCCCAGATCGCCCTCACCGGCATCGTCAAGGTGGTGATCTCGTAACCATGGCCCCCATCCCCGGCTCCGGCCTCGCCAAGGGCCTGGCCGTCACCCTGCGCACGATGACGAAGAAGTCCGTCACCGAGCAGTACCCGGAAGTCCGGCCCGCCCTCCCGCCGCGCAGCCGCGGCGTCATCGGCCTGTTCGAGGAGAACTGCACGGTCTGCATGCTGTGCGCCCGCGAGTGCCCCGACTGGTGCATCTACATCGACTCCCACAAGGAGACGGTCCCGGCCGCCGCCCCCGGCGGGCGCGAGCGCAGCCGCAACGTCCTCGACCGCTTCGCCATCGACTTCTCCCTCTGCATGTACTGCGGAATCTGCATCGAGGTCTGCCCCTTCGACGCCCTCTTCTGGTCCCCGGAGTTCGAGTACGCCGAGACGGACATCCGCGACCTCACCCACGAGCGCGACAAGCTCCGCGAGTGGATGTGGACCGTTCCGGCGCCGCCCGCCCTCGACCCCGCCGCGGAGGAGCCGAAGGAACTCGCCGCGGTCCGCAAGACCGCCGAGAAGCTGGCCGCCGCCCAGGCCGAACCGGCCGAGCCCGAGCAGCCCGAGGAGGGAGAGTCGTGAGCCCCGCCTCCGCCGTGCTGACCACGGCTGCCGCCCCACCGCACGGCTTCCTCTCCCCGACCGGTGTCGAGATCACCTTCCTGCTCGTCGGTCTGGTCACCCTCGTCGCCGGGCTCGTCACCGTCACCACCCGGCAACTGGTGCACGCCGCCCTGTGGCTCGTACTGACCCTCGGTGGCCTCGCCGTCGAGTACCTGCTGCTCACCGCCGAGTTCATCGCCTGGATGCAGGTCCTCATCTACGTCGGTTCCGTCGTCGTCCTCCTTCTGTTCGGTCTGATGCTCACCAGGGCCCCCATCGGCCGCTCCCCGGACGCCGACTCCGGCAACCGCTGGGCCGCCCTCGGCGTGGCCGTCGCCGCCGCGGCCGCCCTGGTCTGGGTGGTCGTCGACGCCTTCCGTACGACCTGGATCGACCTCGGCGGCGCGGCCTCCGGCTCCACCAAGGTCACGGGCGCGAGCCTCTTCCAGAACTGGGTCCTGCCCTTCGAGGCCCTCTCCGTCCTCCTGCTCGCGGCGCTGGTCGGCGCGATCGTCCTCTCCCGCAAGGCGAAGGCCGACGCGACCACCACCGTGAGCCGCCCGACGGCCTCGGACACCCGCAGCGAGAAGGAAGGCGCCCGCTGATGCACCTCGCCTATCCCGCCGTGCTCTCCGCCCTCCTCTTCTGCACCGGCCTGTACGGCGTCCTCGCCCGCCGCAACGCGGTCCTCGTCCTGATGTCGGTCGAGCTGATGCTCAACGCCGTCAACCTCAACCTCGTCGCCTTCGACGTCTGGCTGAGCAGGACCGCCCGCGAGACCTTGTACTCCGGCCAGGCCCTGACCCTGTTCACCATCGCCATCGCCGCCGCCGAGATCGGCATCGGCCTGGCGATCGTCCTCGCCGTCTACCGCAACCGCGGCACCTCCGACATCGACCGACTCCGCGACACCGCCGAGGGCCCCGAGAGCGACGTCCCCGCGGCTGAGAAGGCTGAGGCGACCGCGTGACCACGACCACCCTCGCCGTCCTCGTCCCCCTCCTTCCGTTCGTTGGTGCCGCAGCCGGCCTGCTGCTGGGCCGCACGACTCCCGGCTTCGTCCGCCCGCTCGCCGTCCTGCCGACCCTCGCGTCGCTCGTGCTGGCCGTGCTGGTCGCCGGACGCCAGGGCGGTGGCCGGGCCATCGACTCCGCCACCGAGTTCACGCCCACCGGCTCGGTCCCGATCGAACTCGCCCTGCACATCGACGGCTTCGCCGCGCTCGTCGCCGTCCTGGTCGGCGTCGTCGCCACCTGCGTGCAGATCTACTCGACTGGCTATCTGCGTGACGACCCGCGCTACCCCTCGTACGCCGCTCTCGTCTCCCTGTTCACCTCCGCGATGCTCCTGGTCGTCTACTCGGGCGACCTGATCGTGCTGCTGGTCGGCTGGGAAGTCATGGGCATCTGCTCCTACTTCCTGGTCGGCCACTACTGGGAGACCCCGGAGGCCCGCGCCGCCTCCATCAAGGCGTTCCTGGTAACCAAACTCGGCGACGTGCCGTTCCTCATCGGCCTGTTCGCACTCGGCACCGACGCCGGCTCCTTCCGCATCACGAAGGTCCTCGGCACCGTCGCGAGCGGCGGACTGCACCACCCGACCCTGATCGCCCTGCTGCTCCTGGCCGGTGTGGCGGGCAAGTCGGCGCAGTTCCCCCTGCACACCTGGCTCCCCGACGCGATGGCGGGCCCCACCCCGGTCTCCGCGCTGATCCACGCCGCGACGATGGTCGCCGCCGGTGTCTACTTCATCGCCCGTCTCCTTCCGGTCTTCGAGGCCTCCTCGGCCGCGATGGTGATCCTCGCCGTCATGGCCGCCGTCACCATGGTCGGCTCCGCGCTCGCCGCGCTCGCCCAGGACGACATCAAGCGCGTCCTCGCGTACTCGACGATCGGCCAGCTCGGCTATATGACCGGTGCCCTCGCCGTCGGCGACCGTGGTGCCGCCGTCTTCCACCTCCTGTCCCACGGCGCCTTCAAGGCGCTGCTCTTCCTCGCCGCCGGCGTGATCATCCACGCCGCCGGCACCAACTCGCTGGCCGCCATGTCCCGCATGAAGGACCTGCGCGCCCGCGTCCCCGACGCCTTCTGGACGATGACCGTGGCGCTCCTTGCGCTCGCCGCGATCCCGCCGTTCGCCGGCTTCTTCTCCAAGGAGTCCGTCCTCGGCGCCGCCGAACACGTCGCCATCGGCCACACCGAGCACGCCCCCGGTGCCGCCGGCTGGATCGTGCTCGTCACCGGCCTGATCACCGCCCTGCTCACCGCCGCGTACGCAACCCGGCTGTGGCTGCTCGCCTTCCGCGGCCACGGCGCCGAGGCTCCCGACCACGGCAGGCAGCCCCTCGTCATGAACGCCGTGCTGTGGGTGCTCGCCGTCCCGTCGCTCGTGTTCGGACTCGCCTACCGCGTCCTGCCCGGCTGGTTCGACGGCGGCGACCTGACACCGACGCTCACCACCTCCGTCCTCGGCACGGGGCTCGCCCTGGTCGGCGGGCTCATGACGTACAGCGCCTGGCGGCACACCACCGCGCTCGTGGACCGTTTCCCGCTGGGTGCGGTCGCGGCCCACCCCGAGGCGGACGCCGGTCTGGTCGAGGCCGAGGCCATCGCGAGCCACGCGCCCGCGTACGGAGACGTGGCCTACGCGCCCGACCCGGCGGACCCGGGCCGTCTCCTGCTCGGCCCGCTGCACCGCCACGCGGCCGTCGGCTTCCACCTGGACGCCGTGTACGACGCGCTCCTCGTAGGCCCGATCAGGGCCGCCGCGAGCCTCGTCCAGTTCCTCGACCGCGAGGTCGTCGAGACCTACGTACACGGCGCGGGCGCCCTACCCCGCCTGCTCGGCGCCGCCGTACGGCGCGCCCAGACCGGCAATGTGCAGACCTATGTGAGCGCGCTGCTCGCCGGCACCGTCGTCCTGGCGGTGGCCGCCCTCCTCGTCGCCACGGGAGCGTGAGCAGGCGTGATCGATATCAGCGAGTCCGTGATGCAGTTCCTTCTGGCATTCATCGTCGTCGTGCCGCTCATCGGCGCGCTCGCCGCCCTCCTGCCGGCCCCGCCGGGGCTGAAGGGGAAGTCGCCCGAGCAGGCCGTGCTGCGGCACGGCGTCACCGTCACCGGCGTCATCCTCATCGCCGCGATCGTCCTGGCGCTCGGCTTCGACCACGACCACGCGTCGAAGATGCAGGCCACGACCGACATCAGCTGGATCCCCGCACTCGACGTGCGGATCCACCTCGGCATCGACGGCATCTCCCTCCCCCTTCTGGTCCTGACCGCGCTGCTGACCTTCCTCTGCGCGGTGTACTCCTACTTCAAGACGCCCTCGGGTCCCACCCCGAAGGCCTTCGTGGCCCTGCTGCTCGTCCTCGAGTCCGGCACCCTGGCGACCTTCGCCGTCCTCGACCTGCTGCTGTTCTTCCTCGCGTTCGAGATGGTCCTCGTCCCGATGTACTTCCTCATCGCCCGCTGGGGCGGCGAGGGACGGACCCAGGCCGCCTGGAGGTTCATCCTCTACACACTGCTCGGCTCCGTCGTCATGCTGCTCGGCCTGCTCCTGATCGGTCTCAAGGCGGGCACGTTCGACATGGTGGCACTCGCCACTGACAACGGCCGGTCGCTCACCACATCCGTGCAGGTCATCGCGGTATTGGCGATCGGGATCGGACTCGCGGTCAAGACGCCGATGTGGCCGTTGCACAGCTGGCTGCCCGACGCCCACACCGCCGCGCCGACCGTCGGCTCGGTCCTGCTGGCCGGTGTCCTGCTGAAGATGGGTACATACGGTTTCGTCCGGATTCTTCTGCCTGTCGCGCCCCACGGCTTCCACACCTTCGCGCCGTACCTCGCCGCCTTCGCCGTCGTCGGGATCATCTATGGATCCCTCGCCTGCCTCGCCCTCGCCAAGCGGGGCGCCAAGGGTGACCTCAAACGGCTCATCGCCTACTCCTCCGTCGGCCACATGGGCTTCGTACTGCTCGGCATCGCGACGACGACCCCCACCGGCGTGAACGGTGCGCTGTTCGCCAACATCGCCCACGGCCTCATCACCGGCCTGCTGTTCTTCCTGGTCGGTGCGCTGAAGGAGCGCACGGGCACCACCGACCTCGACACCCTCGCGGAGGGCAGCGGCGCCGCCCTCTACGGCAAGGCGCCCCGCCTCGGCGGCCTGCTCGCCTTCGCCGCCGTCGCCTCGCTCGGCCTGCCCGGTCTGGCCGGGTTCTGGGGCGAGATGCTGGCGCTGTTCGGCGCCTTCAAGCCCGCCGCCGACCTCAGCCGCCCGGCGTTCCTGACCTTCATGGCCGTCGCCGCGTTCGGCACGCTCCTCACCGCCGCGTACATGCTCGTCGTGGTGCGGCGTGTGTGCATGGGTGCCGTCTCGCAGGAGGCCCCGAAACTCGCCGACGTCCACACCTACGAATTCGCGGCCTGGACGCCGCTCGTCGTCCTCACCGTCGTCGCGGGCCTGTGGCCGAAGGCCCTCCTCGGCCTGACCGACCCGGCCGTGCAGCAGCTCCTCGCAGGAGGCACCCGATGAGCTCCCTCGTCCAGTCCGTCGACTGGCTCGCGATCGCGCCACCCGCCATCGCGGCGGTCGTCGGACTCGTCGTCCTCGTCGCCGACCTCTTCCTCGGCAAGGAGAAGAAGGCCCTCCTCGGCTGGGTCTCCGTCGCGGGACTGGCCGCCGCGGCGGTCATGCTGCTGCCCCTCCTGGAGGGGCACCGCGCCACCTTCTGCCTGACCGGTGACCCGCAGGTCTGCAGCTACATGGCGGACCGTTTCACCCTTGTCATCCAGTTCCTCGTCCTCGGCGGTGCCCTCCTCGCGGCACTTCTGTCGGTCACGGCCCTGAAGGACGCGAACAAGGAACTACCCGAAGGGGAGTTCTGGTTCCTGCTGCTCTCCTCCGCGGCCGGTGCCGCTCTGCTGCCCGCCTCCCGCGACCTGGCGACCCTCATCGTCGCCCTGGAGGTCGCCTCCCTGCCCGCGTTCGCCCTTGTGGGCATCCGGTACGGCGACAAGAGGTCCTCCGAGGCGGCCCTGAAGTTCTTCCTGTCGTCCGTCACCGCGACCGCCGTCAGCCTCCTGGGCATCAGCTTCGTGTACGGGACCACGGGCACCCTGTACCTCACCCAGGTGGCGCACCGGATCCAGCACGTGGACGGCCAGTTCCACACACTCGCCCAGGCGGGAGTCGTCCTCACGCTCGTCGGCTTCGCCTTCAAGACGGCCGCCGTCCCGTTCCACTTCTGGGTGCCCGACACCTACGTGGGCGCGCCCCTGCCGGTCGCCGCCTACCTGTCGGTCGTCGGCAAGGCGGTCGGCTTCTCCGGCCTGATCCTCATCACCGTGGTCGCCCTCCCGTCGTACGCGGACGTGTGGGGCCCGGCACTCGCCGTGCTGGCCGCCCTCACCATGACCGTCGGCAACGCCGGCGCACTCCGGCAGCAGGCCACGCGCGCGTACAGCGCCGTACGCCTGCTGGCCTGGTCCTCCGTCGGCCAGGCCGGCTACCTTCTGGTGCCGATCGCCGCGGCCGCCTACTCCAAGGACGCACAGAAGTCGATCGGTTCCACCGTGGCGTACGCCCTGATGTACGCCGCGGTGAACCTCGGCGCCTTCGCCGTGGCCGCGCTCGTGGGCCGCGCGCGGGCCCTGAACCGCATCACCGACTACCGCGGCCTGTACGCGTCGAACCCTCTTGCCGCGCTGATCCTGGCGTTCTTCCTGCTCTGCCTGGCAGGCCTCCCGCCGGGCATCATCGGCCTCTTCGCGAAGGTCACCGTCTTCTCCGCGGCCGTCGACGCCGGTCTCGGCTGGCTCGCCGTGGTGATGGCGGTCAACGTGGTGATCGCGCTCTTCTACTACCTCCAGTGGACGGCCCTGCTCTTCCGCGCTCCCGAGGCGGAGCCGGAGAAGCACGGCGTCCCCGCCCCGCTCACTGCGGCCATCGCCCTGACCGCGGTGCTGGGCATCGCCCTCTCCGGGGCACCTCAGCTGGTGCTGCGCTTCTCGGCCACCGGCCTCTTCTGACGGACGCTCGCACGTGTGACGGACGCTCGCACGCGCGCGGGGACACACGACACGGCACGCGCGCGTGGGGGCGCCGCCATCTCACCCGGACGGCCCACGCGCGCCGGTGCGCGCACAAGGGAACTTGCGCTTCCCGCCTGGCGTTGACCAGTGCGGGAGGGTCCACTGAGAAGTGGAGTCAACAGCATTCGCAGACAAAAGGGTTCCCCTGCCGCACGACTTGGAGGGCGTACCGTGCACCGCCGGCACAACGGGCTCAGGACCGCAGTACTCCTCGGGGGACTGTCCGCAGTCATCATCCTCATCGGCAGCTTCTTCGGGCGTACAGGACTGGTCGTCGCGGTCCTCATCGCGATCGGCACGAACGCGTACGCGTACTGGAACAGCGACAAGCTGGCTCTACGCGCGATGCGCGCGCGCCCGGTGAGCGAGTTCGAGGCTCCCGCGCTGTACCGCATGGTCCGAGAGCTCTCCAACCAGGCCCGCCAGCCGATGCCCCGCCTGTACATCTCGCCGACGGAGGCCCCGAACGCGTTCGCGACCGGCCGCAACCCGCGCAACGCGGCGGTGTGCTGCACCGAAGGCATCCTCCGCATCCTCGACGAGCGGGAGCTGCGCGGCGTCATCGGGCACGAGCTGAGTCACGTCTACAACCGCGACATCCTCATCTCGTCGGTCGCGGCGGCCCTCGCCTCGGTGATCATGTTCCTGGTGAACTTCGCGTGGCTGATCCCCATCGGCCGCTCGGACGACGACGAAGGGCCCGGCCTCCTGGGCATGCTGCTGATCATGATCCTGGGCCCGCTCGCCGCGACGATCATCCAGCTCGCCATCAGCCGCGCCCGGGAGTACGAGGCGGACGCGTCCGGCGCCCAGCTGACCGGTGACCCCCTCGCACTCGCGAGCGCGCTGCGCAAACTGGACATGGCCACCAAGCAGCTTCCGCTGCCGCCCGAGCCGCGCATCGAAGCGGCGAGCCACATGATGATCGCGAACCCCTTCCGCCCGGATCAAGGACTCACGAAGCTCTTCTCCACACACCCGCCGATGGCGGAGCGGATCGCCCGGCTCGAGCAGATGGCAGGTCGCCATCGGTGAAGACAGCCCCGAGCGTCATTTGGCTCCTGTGAGCGGCTTCTGGCTCTTCCCAGGCCGGGCTCTTCCCAGGCCGGCAGGGGATGACAATTCACAGGGGCGGAATCCGCGGCGGTCGCCGCGATGCCGATGTCATGAGTGAAGCTCCACGGGACACGGCGGGACAGTTCGGCGGTCCGGGGCGGAGTAGCGGGAGAGCCCTTGGCCGAAGGCATGGCTCCAGGCGTCAGGTGTGGCCCCGAGGCTCGGGGATCAACGGCCGCCAAAGCCCTGGTCGGTCGGTACCACTTCACGCCCCAACGGCATGAGCGAGATCGGGATGAGCTTCAGGTTGGCCCACCCGAACGGGACACCGATGATCGACAGGAACAACGGGATGCTCGTGATCAGGTGCCCCAGTGCCAGCCACCATCCCGCGAAGACCACCCAGATCACGTTGCCGATGAATGACGCCGACCCGGCGTCCGGTCGCTCCACGGTGGTGCGGCCGAACGGCCACAGGACGTACCCAGCGATACGCAGCGACGCGATGCCGAACGGGATGGTGACGATCAAGACGAAGCAGATCAGCGCAGCGATCAGGTAGCCCAGCGCCATCCAGATGCCGCAGAGGACCAGCCAAAGGATGTTCAGCAGCAGGTTGACCAGCTTCATGATCGGTGCCCCTCCAGGTTGCTCTGCCGACGCGGTCTCCCCACAGAAGTATCAGCTGGCCACGCGCTCAGACGGAACCGCAGCCGCCTTGTCGCGCGATCCGGAACGTTCCGAGACAATCCCGTTCAGCACCGCCAACCTCACGCTCATCCCGGTGCCACTGGTCCCCCTCGGGCGGGAAATCGACTACGGGCGAGCCATTCGCGACGCCTCGCCGACCGCCCGTGCACCCGTGACCTGACGCGCCGGGAGAGGGGAAACACGACCGGCCGGCCCGTTCAGACCGCCGCCGTCGGCGAACTGACGGCCGGGCCCCGTCCCCGCGCGACCACGGCCCCGGGGGTTGTCCACAGGCCGCCCGAATGTCGGCGGCGCCCTGCATCATGAACCCATGACCGACAACGAGCAGTTGCTGGACAGGGTGGCGGCCCAAGCCCGCAACACCCGCCCGTGGGGCTGGCCGTCGCTCCCCGAGCCCGTGGAGGAGGCCGCCCTCGTCCGCGCCGAGGCGGCCCTGGGCTTCCCCCTGCCGCCGCTGCTCGCCGCGCTGTACCTGCGGATAGGAGACGGTGGATTCGGCCCCGAGTACGGCCTGTTGCCCCTGCTCGACAGCCCGCCGTCCAGCGAGCCGGCCGCCGTCCCGCAGTACCTCGCGCACCGCGAGAGCGGCCGCAGGGACCCCGACCGGCCCTGGCCCGAGGGCGTCCTGCCGATATCCCACTGGGGCTGCGGAATGTACGCGTGCGTGGACTGCCGTACCCCGCAGGCCACGGTCCTGCTCTACGAGCCGAACGCGGACGAGGCCGACCACGCCTGGTACGTGGACGCCCCCGGCCTCGCGCAGTGGCTGCAGGCCTGGCTCGACGGCACCGGCTGGTACGAGGAGTTCAACGACGGAGCGGACCTGCCACCCTGGCCGGACTTCCCGATACGCACGGGCGCCGCACACGCCTCGTAGGCGGGTTCGCTCGTGCGGATGGGACGGTGCGGGGCCGCCAGGCCCGCCGGGCACCGTCGGGCCGACTCCCGCCACACGACGAGGGCTACCCCGCAGCAACCCACTACCCCGCAGCAACCCACTACCGTGTGGCAACCCACTACCGCGTGGCAACCCACTACCGCGCAGCAACCCACCGCCGCACGCCGTATGCCACCGCCCCCAGGCCCACTACGCCCGCGCCGATTCCCACCGAGATCGCCGGCAGCGAGAACGCCAGCGTGACGCAGCCCAGAAGCCCGACCGCCGGTACGACGCGCGACACCGGCGCCGAACTCAGCTTCCACGCGGACGCGTTGGCGATCGCGTAGTAAGCCAGCACCCCGAAGGAGGAGAAGCCGATCGCGCCCCGCACGTCCACCGTCGCGGCGAGCGCGGCCACCACGACACCCACGGCCAGCTCGGCCCGGTGCGGCACCTGGAAGCGCGGGTGGACGGCGGCCAGGGCGCCCGGTAGATGCCGGTCGCGCGCCATGGCCAGTGTCGTCCGCGAGACCCCCAGGATCAGCGCCAGCAGCGAGCCCAGCGCGGCCACCGCGGCGCCCACCCGCACCACCGGCGCGAGACCGGGTACGCCCGCCGCCCGTACCGCGTCGGCCAGCGGCGCCGCCGCACGGCCCAGCCCGCCCGCACCCAGCACGGAAAGGACAGCGACAGCCACCGCCGCGTACACCACGAGAGCGATGCCCAGCGCCACCGGGATCGCGCGCGGGATGGTGCGCTCGGGATCCCGTACCTCCTCCCCGAGGGTGGCGATCCGCGCGTATCCGGCGAACGCGAAGAAGAGCAGTCCCGCCGCCTGCAGGATCCCGCCGGCGCCGCCGGAACCGCCGGTGTCCAGCCGCGAGGCGTCGGCGGCCCCGGACCCCAGACACACGACGACCACGGAAGCGAGGACAGCCAGGACCACCGCCACGATCACTCGCGTGAGCAGGGCCGACTTCTGCATGCCGCCGTAGTTCACGGCGGTCAGGGCCACCACGGCCGCGACCGCCACCACGTGCGCCTGACCCGGCCAGACGTACGCGCCCACGGTGAGTGCCATCGCCGCACAGGAAGCGGTCTTCCCGACGACGAACGACCAGCCCGCCAGATAGCCCCAGAACACCCCGAGCCGCTCGCGCCCGTACACGTATGTGCCGCCGGAGGCGGGATACAGGGCGGCCAGCCGTGCCGAGGAGGTCGCGTTGCAGTAGGCCACCACGGCGGCGACCGCGAGCCCGAGCAACAGCCCGGACCCGGCCGCGCGCGCCGCCGGGGCCAGGGCCGCGAAGATCCCCGCCCCGACCATCGACCCGAGGCCGATGACGACGGCGTCCCCGACCCCGAGGGTCCGGCGCAACCCGGCACGGGCGGACCGCTGCGCCCCGGACTGTGTCATGGTGCGCACCCTACTGGCCCTGCAACCGGCGGCCACCGCCAGGCGTCCTCCCCGACGACGGCTGCCGCACACACATTCAAGAACGAGCGCGGTCAGCGGCATCGACCAGCAAGCGGCGCCGACGCATGAACGCAGCCTGGTCGGAGCAGGAGCACAGCACAGGCACGGCGCGGAGAGGCAGGTTCACGGCATGGGCATAGTCAGCTGGATCATTCTGGGGCTGTTGGCAGGCGCCATCGCCAAATTCCTGCTGCCGGGCAAAGACCCGGGCGGCTTCATCGGTACGACTCTCATCGGCGTCGCCGGTGCCTTCATCGGTGGCTGGATATCAGCCCGTTGGCTGCATCACCCGATCACCAAGCACTTCTACGACGGTGCCACCTGGGCGGCCGCGATCGGCGGCTCGCTCGTGCTGCTGATCATCTACCGCGTCCTCTTCGGCGACTCGCGTCGCTGAAGCCACCCCTGAAGCCGCAGCCGGCAGCGGAGAAGGGTGGGGCCCCGGGCTTCGGGGTGCCCACCCTTCCTCGTATGCCTAGCGGTAGTTCACGAACTGCAGCGCGAAGTCGAAGTCCTTGCCCTTCAGCAGGGCGATCACGGCTTGGAGGTCGTCACGGTTCTTCGAGCTGACGCGCAGCTCGTCACCCTGCACCTGTGCCTTGACGCCCTTCGGGCCCTCCTCGCGGATGATCTTCGCCACCTTCTTCGCGTTGTCCTGGGAGATGCCCTCCTCGATCGTGGCGAAGATCTTGTACTCCTTGCCGGAGAGCTGCGGCTCACCGGCGTCCAGCGCCTTCAGGGAGATCCCGCGCTTGACCAGCTTCGACTGGAAGACGTCGAGGACGGCCTTCGCCCGGTCCTCGGAGTTGGCCTGCATCAGGATCTTGTCGCCGGACCAGGCGATCGAGGCGCCGACGTTCTTGAAGTCGTAGCGCTGCGAGATCTCCTTGGCGGCCTGGTTGAGGGCGTTGTCGACCTCCTGCCGCTCGACCTTCGAGACGATGTCGAAACTGGAGTCGGCCATGTCCTGTGGCTCCTTGTATCGGGATGGATCGGGGTGGATCGGGGTGCGTATCGGCGTGCGGGAGCGCGGCCGCCTGGCCCGGCGTCGACCCGGGCCGCATCCGGACAAGCCTAGCCACCCCCACCCCTCCCGGTACCGATCTATCGGGTGGCGAAGCACCCCTGCGTATCAGGTATCGTTTACGTCGTTGCCAGGGAGCACCGCCGAAAGCGGCCCCACAGCAGCAATCCCCGGCGGTGTGCCCGAGCGGCCAAAGGGAGCAGACTGTAAATCTGTCGGCTATGCCTACCCAGGTTCGAATCCTGGCGCCGCCACGCTCAGGGAGACCCCCTCTGATCAGGTTATGTGCCTGGTCAGAGGGGGTCTTTCGTTGTCTCCGCGTCTGAGGCCCTCGGTCAGCCAACTCGGCAGATATGGGGCATATGTGTCAATCTGGACTGATGTGGCATTCGGTGCGAGAGGAGTGCATCATGATCGCCAAGCTGCTCGCGAAGCTGTCCTTCACCCGCCACTACGGTGCGTACGGGGAACACGACTGGCATGCGTACGCCGGCGACTAGGTCTGACCGCACTATCGGCGGGTGCCCCGGGCGCCCGCCGTCTCCCAGCCACGCTGCCGACGATATCGACCTGGACAGGCACAAGAGTCACGGACGATCTCATGGGCCGAATGAACGAGCCGCCACGATTGCCCGGAGGCAGCTTCGCGGCCTGGAGCCGCGACCGGCTGGCACTAGCGCGCCGTGGCGCCGACGAGTGCGGGGACGTCTGGCAGCTGGAGCCGGGTGTCTACGTGGCCGCAACGGCCGGGCCGTGTGAAGCAGTCCTGCACCGTGCGCAGGACTTTCGCAAGGCACCCTCGCCTCTCTTCCCGCCGTTGAAGCGGTCGAGCGGAGCACCGACGCCTGAGCAGCGTGCCCACGCGCACGCCGCCCGCATGCGCGGACTACGCCCGCAGGCGGTCGCAGCCCGGATCGGTGAGATTGCGCCCACGGCTTCTCGATTTCCTGACCAGTGGCCCACGGGCCAGGACGTCGAGATCCTGCCCCTGGTCCGGCATGCCCTGGCAGAGATCGGTGTGCGCTACCTCTTCTCCGAAGACGCTCCCACCCTGCTGCCCTTTGCCTCACAGCTCTTCCTGGCCCGGGAGGTGCTCGTACGCCCCTCGCGCTGGGTATGGCCGCGCTGGATCCCCACACCGGCACGGCGGTTCCGCACGCGGCAGCAAGTCGCCTTCACCGACGCTTTGCGGCCCATCGTCCGCCGGCGCCGTTCTTCGGGCCGGCTCGGTGACGACGTGCTGGGACAGATGCTCCAGCCCTCCTCCCGCTACGGCCTACTGCCGGAAGAGGCCATCCTCGACACTCTCCCCGGAATCACCGTTGCCACCTTCGAGGCACCTGCCCGGGCAGCCGGATGGATCCTGCTCCACCTGGCCCGGCACCCCCAGGCAGCGGGCCGCGTCGCGGCCGAAGCCGCCTTGCTGCCCGCGAACCCGGCCGCGACGACCAGCACCCACCTCGACAGCCTGCAATACACCCAGGCGCTGGTACGCGAGGTGCTCCGACTGCACCCTCCGAGTTGGCTGCTGACCCGGCGCGCCGCGCGACAGACTCAGCTCGACGACTACACCATCGACGCCGGGTCCACTGTTCTCGTCTGCCCCTACACCGCCCAGCGCGACGCACGGGAGCACTCCGAGCCGGACCGGTTCCAGCCCGAGCGCTGGCTCGACGATTCGGACTCGACGGCGAAACCCGGGGTCTTCCTCTCCTTCGGTACCGGGCCGCATGGCTGCGAGGGAGCCGCTCTGGCTATGGCGATGCTGACGCTCCTGACCGCGCAGACCGCCCGCCGCTACCACCTGAGCGAGCCGCCCGGAACGGAACCCAGCTACCAGGTGACCACCTTCGAAGGTCTCGCAACTGTCGGCTTGCGCCTGCGTGCCACCTTGCGCAGCTGAGGGCACTCCTGCTTTGACCAGCTCATGGTTGGCTCATCGTGTGCCGCTGGTCGAACTCGTCGGCGAGCATGCCCTTCATGACGAGGTCCTGGTGCCGGCCGGCGAAGAAGACGTGTTCTCGCAAGCGCCCCTCCTCGGTGAAGCCGAGCCGACGAGTAAGTGCCAGCGATGCCTCGTTGTGGGCGAAGATCGCTGCTAGGCATTTGTGATAGCGCCGCTCGGCGAACATGAAGCGGAGCAGCAGCACTACGGCTTCTGTCGCGTAGCCCTTGCGCCGGTGGTCGGCGCCGATCGCGACATCAAACTCGAACCAGCCGGAAGTAGGGCCGGTGCGATGTGAGCCGACTGTCCCAACCAGCTCTCCCGTGGCCGTCGTTTCGACTGCCAACCGGAAGCGGTCGTCATCGCACTTGGCGACGGCTTGTTCCTTCGCCCAGGCACGGTGGCTCTCGGCGGACCGCGGTAGATCCAGCCGGCCCCCTCGCCGCCCGTCATCGTCGGCAAGGCGCGTGAGCACTGTCCAGTCGTCGGGTTCGATAGCGCGTAGGCGTACCCGATGACCAGTCCAGGACGATGCCATGCCCTATTTGATCACATTGCATTGCGCGCGAGGCCGAGAGGCACGCCGAGGCAGGTGCTGCCCGCCGTGCTCACGATACGGCTGCGGATCGAACACGCGCTGGACGGCAGTCGGCTCTCGCCGTACATCGGCTGACCCGGCTCCCGTGTGGGTCGGCCGGGCCCCGGCCGCTGCCCGTATCGGCTGACGGCGTTCTCGTACGCTGAGGGCATGTCGTCGCGCCGCAGGAGCTGTCCCGAGTGTCGTCGGGAAATCGCCGTTGTCGCGGGGCGGTTCGCGCGTCACGACCCGCCGGGGGCGCGCAGCAGCGGGGCGCTCGTCTCATGCCCAGGATCCCGCAGACTCGCGGAGGCCGACGCCGCGCAGGCCGCCCTCGACGGATACGTCGTACCGGAGTTCCCCGGTCAGCTGCCCCTCTTCTGAAGCCGTCGGGTCCGTCCTGAGGCCGACTCCCGACTCGCTGTCAGGAGTGCCGCACATCCATCCGGTTCACCAGACCGTCCGCGTCGAACCGGTACACGTGCTTCACCGTCTCCGCCGCCCAGTGGTCCCCCGTCTCGGTACGCATCCCGAGGCGTACGGTCGCGACGACCGCCTCCCCGTCCTCGTCCGGACGCAGCCCCTCCAGCCGTACGAGCGGATGGCCCGACGCGAACTGGCGTGCCCAGTAGGCGCGTACCTCTTCGCGACCGTGGAGCCGTACGCCGTCCAGGACGTTCGGCCAGTCGACGTCCGGGGACAGACAGCGCGCGATGAGCGCGTCGCGGCCGTCCGTGGCGAACAGCTCGTACATCTGCCGCAGCAGCGCAGCCCGCGCCGCCGGCACTCCTTCCGGCATCGGCATCGGCATCCCGCTCAGTTCCCTGCGATCGACTTCACTGCCACGGAGATCGGGGTCGAACCACTGATCACTTCCAGGATCAGCCCGGCCGTCGCGGGTGTGTCGACGAGCTCCGCGAGCACCGCCGCCACGTCGTCGCGCGGGATCGTGCCGCGACCGGTGTGCGCCTCCAGGCGCACGAGTCCCGTGCCGGCGTCGTTCGTGAGCGAGCCGGGGCGCAGGATCGTCCAGTCCAGGGACTTGTGGGCACGAATGTAGGCGTCGGCCTCACCCTTCGCGCGCAGATACACGTCGAAGACGTCGTCGCCCGGGTGCTCCGGGTCCGCGCCCATCGACGACACGACGAGGAAGCGGTGTACGCCCGCGCGTTCCGCCGCGTCCGCGAACAGGATGGCCGCGTCCCGGTCGACCGTGTACTTGCGGGTCGCGCCGCTGCCCGGGCCCGCGCCCGCGGCGAAGACGGCCGCGTCGGCTCCCTCCAGGACCGCGGCGACCTCCTCGACCGACGCCGACTCCAGGTCGCACACGATCGGCTCGGCGCCCGCCTCCCGCAGATCGTCGGCCTGTTCCGCGCGGCGGATGATCCCCGCTGCCTCGTCACCGCGCGCGGCGAGCAACCGCTCCAGCCGCAGCGCGATCTGACCATGACCACCAGCGATGACAATGCGCATGTCTCCGACCGTACGCCCGGACGGACGCGTTCGCCGCACGACTTCACGCGCGGCCCGGTTGTCACCCCTGAGCACCATGCCCTCCGTCCACACGGCGCCGTCCACCACACATACCGCCCGGTGCTGCCCCGCGCCCCGCACTCTCCGCGCACTCCCCGCGCGCGCCCTCCACGCGCCCCCTCCGCGCGCCCCGTCCTACGACGGCTGGGCCCGTCCCTGCCGCGGCAGATCCAGTGCCACCGCCGCCGAGTTGCAGTACTCCCGCACCGCACTCGTACGAGCCACCACGCGCCCCCGGTGCACCACGACGCGGCTGTACGCGAGCGACAACGCGCCCGCCAGCCGCTCCCCGCGCACGGCGAGCAGTTCCGCGGGGAAGCCCGCCTCCACGCGCACTTCGGGCAGACCGAGCGCGGCCCGCGCCGACGCGCTCACCGCGTCGTACGCGTCCTCGGGGCGCAGCCCGTACCGCGACGTCAGCAGATACGCCGCCTCCAGCGGGTCACCGCGCCCCACGGGGTTGGACACGTCCCTGAGCGCCCCGCTGCCCGCCGCGACCCGTACCCCGGCCGACCGCAGCAGCCGTACCGGGGCCGTGCCGCGCCGGTCGACGCCGCCGCAGCCGCCCTGCGGCAGACAGACCACCGTCACCCCGGCGGCGGCGAGCTGGTCGGCGGCGCGGGCGGCCACCTGCGCCGGGAGGCGGCCGAGTCCGCCGCAGGGGCCCAGCGTCACCCCGGGACGCAGGCCGCCCGCCATGGCCGAGAGCCGGGCGAGGCGCGCCGGATCGTCGGCGTCCGTGTGCAGGTCGACCGGGCAGCCGGACTCGGAGGCCAGCCCCAGGACCGCTTCCACGTACCCGGTCGGATCGGGGTCCCTGTCCGGGCAGCCGCCCACCACCGTCGCGCCCATCTTCAGCGCGTCCCGCAGCAACGCGAGCCCGTCCGCTCCGGCGACCCCGGTCAGCACCCGGGGCATCGCCACCGCCGTCAGTTCGGCGAGCCCGCACAGCGAGCGCCGCGCCCTCAGCACCGCGGCCAGCCTGTCGAGCCCCGGTACGTCGCCGATGCGCACGTGCGAGCGCAGAGCCGTCGCGCCGTGCCCGAGCTGCAGCAGCGCCGCCTCGGTGGTACGGCGCTGGACCTCCTCCGGTTGGTACGACACCGGACCGTCGCCGTCCGCTGACAGAGCCGTGTCGCCGTGCGCGTGCGGCTCGGCGGGGGCCGGCAGGAGCAGATAGCCGCGCAGGTCGACACGGGCGCCGACGGTGCCCACGGCCAGGCTGCCGGCCGTGCCCACGGCCTCGATGCGCCCGCCGCCCAGCCGCACGTCCACCGTCCGGCCGTCGGTGAGCCGCGCCCCGCACAGCAGCAGGGCGGCCTCGTCGGCCCCTCCCGAGGAGGACGAGGAGTGGGGCGGCTGCGGTCGGCTGTCGGCCATCGCGCTCCTGTGGCTCGGGGGCGGCCGCGCATACAGGGGGCTCGGCGCGGCTGCGCACACGGGGACAAGATCACACAGAGTGAGTCGAGCCTAGGGTGACGACCCGGCCGGGGCTGGTAGGAGCGCAATAGTCGTACCGGTGTGGTGCCCGGCGGCGGAAGCCGTACTGGTGTGCGCCCGAGGGCAGAGTTCGGACTGCACCGGTGGGGCCAGTGGTGCCTCGGAGACGGTGGCGAACTCCGCGACGCACGATGACGGTCACGCACGGAGGGAGCCGGGGAAACCTCCGTGGAACCCCCGGGAACAGGCCGGGGCGGGTGCCGCGAAACGGATTTGGGCGAACGGCGGGCGACCGTGTAATGTCTTCATCGCTCGCCCCAATAGCTCAGTCGGCAGAGCGTCTCCATGGTAAGGAGAAGGTCAACGGTTCGATTCCGTTTTGGGGCTCTGATGTGAGAGGTTCCCACCGCAAGGTGGGGCTCGATCGCATCGCAGCGGTGTAGCTCAGTCGGTAGAGCAAGCGGCTCATAATCGCTGTGTCACCGGTTCAAGTCCGGTCACCGCTACTCACAGTAGCCGATTGCGGGGTCGGTCCTTCAGTCGGCTACTCTTTCTTGCGTTAATTCACGTCCATCTGTTCGTCAAGGAGCACTCACGTGGCTGCCACCGACGTCCGCCCGAAGATCACGCTGGCCTGCGTGGAGTGCAAGGAGCGGAACTACATCACCAAGAAGAACCGGCGCAACAACCCGGATCGTCTTGAGCTGAAGAAGCACTGCCCGCGTTGCAACTCGCACACCGCGCACCGCGAAACGCGATAACTCAGGCTCGTCCGCGAGGCCGTCCCCAGCAGGCAGGGGGGCGGCCTCGCGGCGTTACGGCGCCCCCTGCCTCCCACACTCCGGGGGCCGACCTACGGCAGGATGAGGCCGACCCGGCCGGAGGCCAGATTCGCTGAACAACCAGGAGGTACCGAGCTCATGGCGCTCGACCAGTCCTTCGTGGGGCGGTCCTACCCGCCCACCGACCCGTACGAGGTCGGCCGGGAGAAGATCCGCGAGTTCGCGGAGGCGATCGGAGACGCCAACCCGGCCTATACGGACCCGGAGGCCGCCAAGGCACTCGGTCACCCCGATGTGATCGCCCCGCCGACCTTCGTCTTCGCGATCACCTACAAGGCCGCGGGCCAGGTCGTCCAGGACCCCCAGCTCGGCCTGGACTACAGCCGGGTGGTGCACGGTGACCAGAAGTTCGCCTACACCCGCCCGGTCCGCGCCGGTGACCGGCTCAGCGTCACCTCGACCATCGAGTCGATCAAGTCCCTGGCCGGCAACGACGTCCTGGACATCCGCGGCGAGGTCCAGGACGAGGTCGGCGAGCACGTGGTGACCGCCTGGACCAAGCTCGTGGCCCGGGCTCCGGAAGAGGAGGCATGACGCGGATGACCGCGAAGATCGCGTACGACACGGTCGAGGTCGGCACCGAGTTGCCGGCGCAGACCTTCCCCGTCACCCGTGCCACGCTCGTCCAGTACGCGGGAGCCTCCGGGGACTTCAACCCGATCCACTGGAACGAGAAGTTCGCCAAGGAGGTCGGCCTGCCGGACGTCATCGCGCACGGCATGTTCACCATGGCCGAGGTGATCCGCGTGGTGACCGACTGGGCGGGCGACCCGGGGGCGGTCGTCGAGTACGGCGTCCGCTTCACCAAGCCCGTGGTCGTGCCCAACGACGACCAGGGCGCCCTGATCGAGGTCAGCGGCAAGGTCGCGGCCAAGCTCGACGACCGGACCGTGCGCGTCGACCTCACGGCGACGAGCGCGGGGCAGAAGGTACTGGGCATGTCACGGGCGGTCGTACGGCTGGCTTGAGCCCGGCGGCACGCCGGCACGCGTGCTGGAGACGACCGCCAGTGAGGCCGGCACACGCCGGGTCGTCCGCCACCGCCGGGTCGGCCACCGTCCCACCGGGCCACCGCCCATCGAGCCTCTGTGGCGAACACGGCCCCGCCGGTCCTCCGGCGGGGCCCTTCCCGTGCGTGCGGTGCCGTCGGTGCCGTCTCGTAGTCTTGGGCGCGTGCAGGAACTCCACGACGCCCCGCTCGCCCCGCTGACCACCTTCCGGCTGGGCGGCCCCGCGACCCGCCTTATCACAGCCACCACCGACGAGGAGGTGATCGCCGCCGTCCGCGAGGCCGACGACTCCGGTGCGCCGCTGCTGCTGATCGGCGGCGGTTCCAACCTGGTCATCGGCGACAAGGGCTTCGACGGAACCGCCCTGCGCATCGCGACGCGGGGCTTCTCGCTCGACGGTACGAGGCTGGAGCTGGCGGCCGGCGAGGTGTGGACCGACGCCGTCGGCCGCACCGTCGAGGCGGGGCTCGCCGGTATCGAGTGCCTCGCCGGAATCCCCGGCTCAGCGGGTGCGACCCCGATCCAGAACGTGGGGGCGTACGGCCAGGAGGTCTCCTCGACGATCACCGAGGTGATCGCGTACGACCGCCGGGCGCGCGAAACTGTCACGATTCCGAACGCCGAGTGCGCGTTCTCATACCGTCACAGCCGCTTCAAGGCCGACCCCGGGCGCCATGTCGTCCTGCGGGTGCGCTTCGAACTGGAAGACGCGCAGGGGCTGTCCGCCCCGGTCAAGTACGCCGAGACGGCCCGCGCCCTCGGTGTCGAGCCCGGCGACCGTGTGTCGCTGGCCGTCGCACGCGAGACCGTCCTGAAGCTGCGTTCGGGGAAGGGCATGGTTCTGGACCCGGAGGACCACGACACCTGGTCGGCCGGCTCCTTCTTCACCAACCCCGTCCTCACCCATGAGGAGTTCGCCGCGTTCCACGCGCGCGTGAAGGAACTGCTGGGCGCGGATGCGGAGCCGCCCGCCTACGCGGCGGGCGACGGCCACACCAAGACCTCCGCGGCCTGGCTGATCGACAAGGCGGGCTTCACCAAGGGGTACGGCACCGGGCCCGCTCGTATCTCCACCAAGCACACCCTGGCCCTCACCAACCGCGGCGGCGCCACCACCGAGGACCTGCTCGCGCTGGCACGCGAGGTGGTGGCCGGAGTCCGCGAGGCCTTCGGGATCACACTGGTGAACGAGCCGGTGACCGTCGGTGTGAGCCTCTGACGCGCCCCTGGGCACGTCACCCGGGCCAGTACGCCACCCCGGCAGTACCACCCCGGCAGTACGCCGTCCCGGCAGTACGCCACCCCGGCTAGTACGCCAGCCCGACCCCCTGCTTCACCGTCGCCGGGTCGTCGACCATCGCGAGCATCGCATGGGCGACGTCGGCGCGGGAGATGAAGCGGCCCCGGCGCGGGAAGCCGCCGACGACCGTGCGGTACGAGCCGGTGAGCGGCTTGTTCTGCAGGCGCGGGGGGCGTACGACCGTCCAGTCGGTGGCGCTGTCGGCGAGCGCGGCCTCCATCTCCCTGAGGTCGGCGTAGACGTCCCTGAGGAGCGCCGAGACGATGCCGCGGACGGTGCTGTCCAGGACGCCTTCGCCCTCGGGTTCGGGACCGACCGGGCCGGCGCTGACCACGAGCACCCGGCGCACACCCTCGGCCTCCAGGGCAGCCAGCACCGTGCGCGTCAGCCGGGCCGCCACCCCGGCGTCCTTGCGGCTGCGCGGGCCGAGCCCCGACAGGACCGCGTCCCGGCCGGCCACCGCCGGGCGGAGCGCCTCGGGGTCGCCGAGGTCCGCGCGGAACACCTCCAGGCCCTGGCCCGTCGAGGTGAGCCGTGCGGGATCCCGTACGACGGCGGTGACCTGGTGGCCCCCCGCCAGGGCCTGTTTGACGATCTCCTGGCCGATGCCGCCGGTGGCACCGAAAACGGTGAGTTTCATGGCCTGTCTCCCGTAGTCACGCTCGACGTGCCCTGAGGTGGCGTGGCCGCCCCCTGAGGTGGGTGAGTGTTTACTCACCCCTGCTTGCCTCTAGAGTGGGTAAGTACTCACCCACTCGTCAAGCCTCGATGGAACGGCCATGAAATCCTTGGGCCCCATGCAGCACACCGGAGCGCAGCAGACGGCGGCGCAGCAGCGACCGGCCCGGGTCCGCATCCTCGACGCCGCGCACGAGCTGATGCTCACCGTGGGGCTGACGCGCGCCACGACCAAGGAGATCGCCAGGGCCGCGGGCTGTTCCGAGGCCGCGCTGTACAAGTACTTCGCGAGCAAGGAGGAGCTGTTCATCTGCGTCCTCAAGGAGCGGCTGCCCCAGCTGACGCCGCTGCTGAGCCATCTCGCGGCCGAGCCGGGGAGGCGCGGCCTAGAGGAGAACCTCACCGAGATCGCCCGACAGGCGGCCCTCTTCTATGAGCAGAGCTTTCCGATCGCCGCGTCGTTGTACGCCGAGACCCAGCTCAAGCGGCGGCACGACGAGGCGATGCGGGAGATGGGGTCGGGGCCGCACATGCCGATCCGGCTGCTCGACACGTACCTCCGTGCGGAGCGGGACGCGGGGCGGGTGCGTGCCGACGCGGACACCTTCGCGGCGGCGTCACTCCTGCTCGGCGCGTGTGCGCAGCGGGCGTTCGCGTACGAGGCGGCGGCGGAGGAGCGTCCCCCGGTGGACACCTTCGCGTCCCGCCTGGCCCAGGCGCTCCTGAGCGGCCTCACGCCACCGATCACCGACCCGACGTGACCTCGGGGGCGTCCGCCCCCACCCCTCACCTGTTCGGGGGGTGCACCACCAGGCTCCCTGCCGGGGCCTACGTCGCCGGGGCTGCTGCTCGAGGCTGCGTTCCTCGGGCCCGTCGGGGGCTGCTGCCGGGGGATGCGTCCTGTGGTCGGTCTCCCGCCGGGTCCGTGCCCCTGGTCCCGGCCCGGCTGCGCCCCGCAGGGGGCCCTGCCGGATCCCCGCCCGGGGCTGTCGGCCGGGGGCCCGCCTGTGACGGCCCTTTGCCAGGGGGCGCCCGGTGGTGCGCCCCGGGGCGCTGCCGGCACGGCCGCTGCCCCGCATCCGGCCGAACCGCCCGTCCAGGGCCCCGCGCGGGGTGGGCGGGGGAGATGGTCGAACGGCCTCGCGCCCGGGCTCACTTCGCCAGCCAGTCGTCCACCCCCGTCAGCAGCTCCGTCCTCACCTTCTCGGGGGCCGCCGAAGCCCGTACCGACTGCCGGGCCAGTTCCGCCAGTTCCTCGTCCGTGAAGCCGTGATGCCGGCGGGCGATCTCGTACTGGGCCGCCAGCCGGGAGCCGAACAGCAGCGGGTCGTCGGCGCCCAGGGCCATCGGGACGCCCGCCTCGAACAGCGTCCTGAGTGGGACGTCCTCCGGCTTCTCGTACACACCCAGCGCGACGTTCGACGCCGGGCACACCTCGCACGTCACCCCGCGCTCCGCCAGGCGCGCGAGCAGGCGTGGGTCCTCCGCCGCGCGCACCCCGTGGCCCACCCGGGTCGCGTGCAGATCGTCCAGGCAGTCGCGGACCGAGGACGGACCGGTCAGCTCGCCGCCGTGCGGGGCGGAGAGCAGTCCCCCGTCGCGGGCGATGGCGAACGCGCGGTCGAAGTCACGCGCCAAGCCTCGGCGTTCGTCGTTCGAGAGGCCGAAGCCCACCACGCCCCGGTCTTGGTAGCGCACGGCCAGGCGAGCCAGCGTGCGGGCGTCCAGGGGGTGCTTCATGCGGTTCGCGGCGACCAGGACCCGCATGCCCAGGCCCGTCTCGCGCGACGCCGTCTCCACCGCGTCGAGGATGATCTCCAGCGCGGGGATCAGACCGCCCAGTCGCGGCGCGTACGACGTCGGGTCGACCTGGATCTCCAGCCATCCCGAGCCGTCCTTGACGTCCTCCTCCGCGGCCTCCCGCACCAGGCGCCGGATGTCCTCCGGCTCTCTGAGGCACGAGCGTGCCGCGTCGTACAGGCGCTGGAAGCGGAACCAGCCGCGCTCGTCCGTCGCCCGCAGCTTCGGCGGCTCCCCGCTGGTCAGCGCTTCCGTCAGCGCCTCGGGCAGGCGAACGCCGTACTTGTCGGCGAGTTCCAGCAGGGTGGCGGGCCGCATCGACCCGGTGAAGTGCAGATGCAGATGGGCCTTCGGCAGCTCAGAGACATCACGTACGTGCTCCATCCCAGGATCCTGCCGTACGCCCCGGCCGTCCCGGTAGCGCTTTCCCCGTTAGTGGTCTTGCTCGCACAAACGAACGGGGCGGTCGCCTCCCCAGAGGACTGGAGGAGGGGACCGCCCCGGAGAACCGGGGGAGGAGGACGTCAGTCCTGCGCCTCCGCCAGCAGCTTCTGGATCCGGCTCACGCCCTCGACCAGGTCCTCGTCACCGAGGGCGTACGACAGCCGCAGATAGCCGGGGGTGCCGAACGCCTCGCCGGGCACGACCGCGACCTCCGCCTCCTCCAGGATCAGCGCGGCCAGCTCCACCGTGTTCTGCGGGCGCCTGCCGCGGATCTGCTTGCCGATCAGCGCCTTCACCGACGGGTACGCGTAGAACGCGCCCTCCGGCTCCGGGCACACCACGCCGTCGATCTCGTTCAGCATCCGCACGATCGTCCGGCGGCGCCGGTCGAAGGCCTCGCGCATCTGCGCGACCGCCGCCAGGTCGCCGGAGACCGCGGCCAGGGCCGCCACCTGCGCGACGTTCGACACGTTGGACGTCGCGTGCGACTGCAGGTTCGTCGCCGCCTTCACCACGTCCTTGGGGCCGATGATCCAGCCCACGCGCCAGCCCGTCATCGCGTACGTCTTGGCGACGCCGTTGACCACGATGCACTTGTCGCGCAGCTCCGGCAGGATCGCCGGCAGGGACGTGAACCGGGCGTCGCCGTAGACCAGGTGCTCGTAGATCTCGTCCGTCAGCACCCACAGGCCGTGCTCGACCGCCCAGCGGCCGATCGCCTCGGCCTCGGCCTCGCTGTAGACCGCGCCGGTCGGGTTGGAGGGGGAGACGAAGAGGACGACCTTCGTCTTCTCCGTGCGGGCCGCCTCCAGCTGCTCGACGGAGACGCGGTAGCCGGTCGTCTCGTCGGCGACGACCTCCACCGGGACACCGCCGGCCAGCCGGATCGACTCCGGGTACGTCGTCCAGTACGGCGCCGGGACGATCACCTCGTCGCCCGGGTCGAGGATCGCGGCGAAGGCCTCGTAGATGGCCTGCTTGCCGCCGTTGGTGACCAGGATCTGGGAGGCGTCCACCTCGTACCCGGAGTCGCGGAGGGTCTTCGCGGCGATCGCGGCCTTCAGCTCGGGCAGACCGCCCGCCGGTGTGTAGCGGTGGTACTTCGGGTTCTTGCAGGCCTCGACGGCCGCCTCGACGATGTAGTCCGGCGTCGGGAAGTCGGGCTCACCGGCGCCGAAGCCGATCACCGGGCGCCCGGCGGCCTTGAGGGCCTTGGCCTTGGCGTCGACGGCGAGGGTGGCGGACTCGGAGATCGCGCCGATCCGGACGGAGACCCGGCGCTCGGTGGGAGGGGTTGCAGCGCTCATGGGACCCATCGTTTCAGACCGGAAACGACCCCGGCACGCGGGTTTCACAGACTGGGCAGCAAGGGACCGCCGACCGGACAGAGGTCCGAATCCGTGGGATGGCCTGGCCGATCTTCCACGGGCAAGGCCCCTACGGGTGCTTACTGTTCGACGACCGGCCGCGGACCACGTACACTCTCACCTCGTTGGCCTTCGGCGGCCTCGCCCGAGCCGGTGCACACCGAGCACCCGGTCGGATGCGGTACGTTGGGGTACACACACAAAGGGTCGTAGCTCAATTGGTAGAGCACTGGTCTCCAAAACCAGCGGTTGGGGGTTCAAGTCCCTCCGGCCCTGCTACACACTCCTCCACCAGGAAGTGTGCGCACAGTACGTACGTATTGCACGCCGTGCGGCTCCACCGGGCGCGGCACGGCCACGACCCGGGAATCAGGTGAGGACGAGTGACGGACGCCGTGGGCTCCATCGACATGCCTGACGCCCAGGACGAGGTGCAGGAGTCGAAGAAGAAGGCCCGCAAGGGTGGCAAGCGAGCCAAGAAGGGCCCGCTCAAGCGCCTTGCCCTCTTCTACCGCCAGATCATCGCGGAGCTCCGCAAGGTCGTCTGGCCGACGCGCAACCAACTGACGTCGTACACCACCGTGGTGATCTTCTTCGTCGCGATCATGATCGCCCTGGTGACTCTGATTGACTATGGGCTCAACCACGCCGCCAAGTACGTCTTCGGCTGAGCCGAGAGCGAAGGACGCCCGGGTGCCCGGCGTCCCTTTCGCGTGTTCCACCCCTATGTATCCAGGAAGAAGCAGCCACCGTGTCTGACCCGAACCTGAACGACGCCATGGAGCCTCGCGGGGAGGCCGTCGAGTCCGTGGATGACGAGCTCGACATCGTCGAGGGCGCGGACGAGGTCGACGAGGCCGAGGCTGCCGACGCCGCCGCGGGCGAGCCGGCCGAGAAGACCGCCATGCACGTGGTGGACGAGGAAGAGGCCGCGTCCGAGGAGCCCGAGGGCGAGCCGGAGCCCGAGCTCGACCCGATCGAGAAGCTCCGCGAGGAGCTGCGCACGCTGCCGGGCGAGTGGTACGTGATCCACACCTACGCCGGTTACGAGAACCGCGTGAAGACCAACCTCGAACAGCGTGCCGTCTCGCTGAACGTGGAGGACTACATCTTCCAGGCCGAGGTGCCGCAGGAAGAGGTCGTCCAGATCAAGAACGGCGACCGCAAGACCATCCGTCAGAACAAGCTCCCCGGCTACGTCCTGGTGCGCATGGACCTGACGAACGAGTCCTGGGGCGTCGTCCGCAACACGCCCGGAGTCACCGGTTTCGTGGGCAACGCCTACGACCCGTACCCGCTGACCCTGGACGAGATCGTCAAGATGCTCGCCCCGGAGGCCGAGGAGAAGGCCGCCCGCGAGGCCGCCGAGGCCGAGGGCAAGCCGGCTCCGCAGCGCAAGGTCGAGGTCCAGGTGCTGGACTTCGAGGTCGGCGACTCGGTCACCGTCACCGACGGCCCGTTCGCCACGCTGCAGGCGACCATCAACGAGATCAACGCCGACTCCAAGAAGGTCAAGGGCCTTGTGGAGATCTTCGGCCGCGAGACCCCGGTCGAGCTCTCCTTCGACCAGATCCAGAAGAACTGAGTCCTTCCGGTACGAGCTGGACGAGGACTTCCGACCAGGTCAGACAGGCTCTCGTAGCCGGTCTGACCTGCTCGGTTTTTGGCCGCGCACCGGTACCCGTTATCGTTGTGCGGTATGCCTCCATCCGGATGATCCGGACGGACGGCGGAAAACTCTCACTAAGGACCCGGAGAGAGCAATGCCTCCCAAGAAGAAGAAGGTCACGGGGCTCATCAAGCTCCAGATCCAGGCCGGCGCCGCCAACCCGGCCCCGCCGGTCGGCCCGGCGCTGGGTCAGCACGGCGTCAACATCATGGAGTTCTGCAAGGCCTACAACGCCGCGACCGAGTCGCAGCGCGGTTGGGTCATCCCGGTGGAGATCACGGTCTACGAGGACCGCTCCTTCACCTTCATCACCAAGACTCCGCCGGCCGCCAAGATGATCCTCAAGGCCGCGGGCGTGGAGAAGGGCTCCGGCGAGCCGCACAAGACCAAGGTCGCCAAGATCACCGAGGCGCAGGTCCGCGAGATCGCCCAGACCAAGATGCCTGACCTCAACGCCAACGACCTGGACGCCGCCGCGAAGATCATCGCCGGCACCGCCCGTTCCATGGGCGTCACGGTCGAGGGCTGAACCCCACCTTCGTAGAACCATGCAGCTGCCGAATACGCAGCCGCACGTGGCAGGGCCTGCTCGGCCCGTACCACGACTCCTTTCAGAACACACAGGAGCAGTTGTGAGCAAGCGCAGCAAGGCTCTCCGCGCTGCGGACGCCAAGATCGACCGGGAGAAGCTGTACGCCCCGCTCGAGGCCGTCCGTCTCGCCAAGGAGACCTCCACGACCAAGTTCGACGGCACCGTCGAGGTGGCCCTGCGTCTGGGCGTCGACCCGCGCAAGGCCGACCAGATGGTCCGTGGCACCGTGAACCTCCCGCACGGCACCGGTAAGACCGCCCGGGTCCTGGTCTTCGCGACCGGTGACCGTGCCGAGGCCGCTCGTGCCGCGGGCGCCGACATCGTCGGCGCCGACGAGCTGATCGACGAGGTGTCGAAGGGCCGTCTGGACTTCGACGCCGTCGTCGCCACCCCGGACCTCATGGGCAAGGTCGGCCGCCTCGGCCGCGTGCTCGGTCCGCGTGGTCTCATGCCGAACCCCAAGACCGGCACCGTGACCCCGGACGTCGCCAAGGCTGTCACCGACATCAAGGGCGGCAAGATCGAGTTCCGCGTCGACAAGCACTCGAACCTGCACTTCATCATCGGCAAGACGTCCTTCGACGACTCCAAGCTGGTGGAGAACTACGGCGCCGCGCTGGACGAGATCCTCCGTCTGAAGCCGTCCGCCGCCAAGGGTCGCTACATCAAGAAGGCCGCCATCACCACCACGATGGGCCCCGGCATCCCGGTCGACCCGAACCGCACCCGCAACCTCCTCACCGAGGAGGACCCGGCCGCCGTCTGATCCTGACGGCAGCCGCGGGTACGCGTAGCTGACGACGGGCCCCGCACCTTCCGAGGTGCGGGGCCCATCGGCGTTCCGGGGCCGGAAGGGGACTCCTGGCTCGCCGGACACAGGACTTGGGGCACATGCCGTTGGGTGGGAGGTGCGTGCCGTTTCCCGCGCTCGGGAGTTAGCGTGAAGATCACGGAGCGTACGAGGGGGGAACGGATGAGGGGCAGGATCGTGGGGCGCGGGATCGGGATCCGCGGGATCCTTCCGGCCGCGGCGGTCGCGGCGGTCGCAGGGGTCGCGGCGCTGTCCACCGTGGCGGCGTGCGGCTTCTCCGGGGGCGGCGACTCCCACAAGGGGGTGGAGCCGTCCGGCGGCCGCGCCGACGCCCGGTCGGCGGCCGCCCTGCGCGCCGTGCAGAAGGCCACCGCCAGGGCGGGCTCCGCGCGGGTCGAGTCCACGACGGCCATGGGCGGGATGCTCTCCCTGAGGACGGACGGCGCCCTCGGCTGGTCCCGACAGCCGGTCGGCACGCTCCGCATCACCTACACCGGCGGCCGGCTCGCCGACACCATGCGCACGCTCAACAGCACCTCCCTGGAGGCCAGAGTGCTGCCCGACGCCTACTACGCCAAGGTCGGCGCCACGTTCGCCCGCCGGCTCGACGGCCGGCACTGGATCAAGTACGCGTACGACGACCTGGCATCCCTCCCCGGTGGCTCGGGGGCGTATCTGACGGACCAACTGCGCAGCACGGCCCCGCTCCAGCCGGTCAGGCTGCTGCTCGCCTCCGGGGACGTGCGGAAGGTCGGCGAGGAGACGGTGCGCGGGCGGCACACCAGGCACTACTCGGGAACGGTCACCACGGCCGACCTCACCGGCGAGGGTGCGGCCGGCCTCAAGAAGCAGCTGGAGCAGGCCGGGGTCACCACGGAGACCGTCGACATCTGGGTCGACGGCCGCGACCTGCTGGTCAAGAAGGTCGAGCGTGGTGAGCTGTCGAGCGGACGGATGTCGTCGACGTCGTACTACCGCGACTACGGCACCCGGGTCTCGGCCACGAAGCCCCCGGAGGCGGACACGGCGGACTTCAAGGAACTGATGAGCAGACGGGGCTCGTAAGCCGCGGGACTCGGACGGGTCCTGTGGGTCCGCCCTGGGTCCGCGGTTCTCGCGGACCGACCCCGGATTTGCTTGGCGGCGATCCGTTCCCGTACTCTCCTACAGAAGCCAAAGACCGCTGGTCGTTGCCGTGTGCTCGGATGAGGGCGCGGCGGCCGAAGGATCCGCTGAACTGCGGACGACCCGCGCAGGTGACAGTGGAAGAGCTCCCGGAGTACGTGCGTCTGCCGCGTGTGCGACCGGTCGAGTCCGCCCCGTGCGCCTGCGCCGGGGCGTTTCGTTTTGCCCAGCCCCTTCCGAGCGGTCCTCATCACCCGGAAGGAGGCCGACGCTCTATGGCAAGGCCCGACAAGGCTGCCGCGGTAGCCGAGCTCGCGGAGCAGTTCCGCAGCTCGAACGCCGCCGTGCTGACCGAGTACCGGGGTCTCACCGTGGCGCAGCTCAAGACGCTGCGTCGTTCGCTCGGTGAGAACGCCCAGTACGCCGTGGTGAAGAACACGCTGACCAAGATTGCGGCCAACGAGGCCGGGATCTCGACGCTCGACGACCTGTTCAACGGTCCGACAGCGGTTGCCTTCGTCACCGGTGACCCGGTGGAGTCGGCGAAGGGTCTTCGTGACTTCGCCAAGGAGAACCCGAACCTCGTCATCAAGGGCGGTGTCCTTGACGGCAAGGCGCTGTCCGCCGACGAGATCAAGAAGCTTGCGGACCTCGAGTCCCGCGAGGTTCTGCTCGCCAAGCTGGCGGGTGCCATGAAGGGCAAGCAGTCCCAGGCTGCCGCGCTCTTCCAGGCGCTCCCGTCGAAGCTCGTCCGCACCGTGGACGCTCTTCGCGCCAAGCAGGCCGAGCAGGGCGGTGCCGAGTAATTCGGCTCCCGAAATGACCGCCGCCTGACGCGACGGTCGTAGCGGGCCGAACGTACGCCCGCCAGACATGTACATCCGGCACCAGCCGAATTAGTGGAAGGATCGCCCATCATGGCGAAGCTCAGCCAGGAAGACCTGCTCGCGCAGTTCGAGGAGATGACCCTCATCGAGCTCTCCGAGTTCGTGAAGGCCTTCGAGGAGAAGTTCGACGTCACCGCCGCCGCCCCGGTCGCGGTTGCCGCCGCCGGCGCCCCGGGTGCCCCGGCCGCCGAGGCCGAGGAGGAGAAGGACGAGTTCGACGTCATCCTCACCGGCGCCGGCGACAAGAAGATCCAGGTCATCAAGGTCGTGCGTGAGCTGACCTCCCTCGGCCTGAAGGAGGCCAAGGACCTCGTGGACGGCGCCCCGAAGCCCGTCCTGGAGAAGGTCGCCAAGGACGCCGCCGAGAAGGCCGCCGAGTCCCTCAAGGGCGCCGGCGCCTCCGTCGAGGTCAAGTAACACCTCCTCGGGTCCGCACGGACCCACGGGTCCGACAGGGCTCATCGGGCCGTACGGGGCATCGCTCCGTACGGCCCGCTCGCGACCGCCGGTCGCGGCTCACTCGAACGCCGTAACGGCTTCCTCGGGCTGCCGGCCACGGCTCACTCGTGGGGCTGTAACGCGAACGCACCGAAGAGCGATCATCCATCCGGGTGGTCGCTCTTCGTCGTTCCGGAGGGTTCGGTGGCGGCTGCCTTGCGCCTGTCGCCGCGGGGAGTATGGTGATCTTCGTCGTGCCTCCGAGGGCCCCGGTGACAGGGTGCAAGTGACGATGGCAGCACCCGGTTCGGGCAAGGGGGGCCTTGACGAACTGCACGCAGCGCGCAATTCTCAGGACGCGTCGTCACAACGATCCGGATCCGAGGCATGGATCGACGACGAAGAGGGCAGTATCGATGTGCATCGAGGGCGTGGCTTGCCGCAGGTGTTGAGGGACAACGAGGGACTCCGTCGTGAGCCTGCAAACCCGCACTGGACATCAGTGTGCCAAGTGGCTACACTGACCCTTTGCGCTGCCTGTTAGCTGTTCCTGCCCGTCACCAGGAGCATGCCCCTCGCCGGAGCACGACGATCAAGAGTCTCTGATCTGGGACTTTCCATCTCTGTGCCCGGTGAGGACCGGTACGCGCGTAGTGAGTCCGAGCCCTCGGAAGGACCCCCTCTTGGCCGCCTCGCGCACTGCCTCGACCGCGAATACGAACAACGGCGCCAGCACCGCCCCGCTGCGCATCTCCTTTGCAAAGATCAAGGAGCCCCTCGAGGTTCCGAACCTTCTCGCGCTGCAAACCGAGAGCTTCGACTGGCTGCTCGGCAATGACGCGTGGAAGGCTCGCGTCGAGGAGGCTCTGGAGAACGGTCAGGACGTCCCCACCAAGTCCGGCCTCGAAGAGATCTTCGAGGAGATCTCCCCGATCGAGGACTTCTCCGGGTCGATGTCGCTGACCTTCCGCGACCACCGCTTCGAGCCGCCGAAGAACTCGATCGACGAGTGCAAGGAGCGCGACTTCACGTACGCGGCTCCGCTCTTCGTCACGGCCGAGTTCACCAACAACGAGACCGGCGAGATCAAGTCCCAGACCGTCTTCATGGGCGACTTCCCGCTCATGACGAACAAGGGCACTTTCGTCATCAACGGCACCGAGCGTGTCGTGGTGTCGCAGCTGGTCCGTTCCCCCGGCGTCTACTTCGACTCCAACATCGACAAGACGTCCGACAAGGACATCTTCTCCGCCAAGATCATCCCGTCCCGGGGTGCCTGGCTGGAGATGGAGATCGACAAGCGCGACATGGTCGGTGTCCGCATCGACCGCAAGCGCAAGCAGTCGGTGACCGTCCTCCTGAAGGCGCTCGGCTGGACCACCGAGCAGATCCTCGAGGAGTTCGGCGACTACGAGTCCATGCGCGCCACCCTGGAGAAGGACCACACCCAGGGCCAGGACGACGCGCTGCTCGACATCTACCGCAAGCTGCGCCCGGGCGAGCCCCCGACGCGTGAGGCCGCGCAGACGCTGCTGGAGAACCTCTACTTCAACCCGAAGCGCTACGACCTCGCGAAGGTCGGCCGCTACAAGGTCAACAAGAAGCTGGGTACGGAGACCCCGCTGGACGCGGGCATCCTGACCGTCGAGGACATCATCGCGACGATCAAGTACCTGGTGAAGCTGCACGCGGGCGAGACCGAGACGGTCGGTGACAACGGCCAGAAGGTCGTCGTCGAGACCGACGACATCGACCACTTCGGCAACCGCCGTCTGCGCAGCGTCGGCGAGCTCATCCAGAACCAGGTCCGCACGGGTCTGGCCCGTATGGAGCGCGTCGTGCGCGAGCGCATGACCACCCAGGACGTCGAGGCGATCACGCCGCAGACCCTGATCAACATCCGGCCGGTCGTCGCCTCCATCAAGGAGTTCTTCGGCACCAGCCAGCTGTCCCAGTTCATGGACCAGAACAACCCGCTGTCCGGTCTGACGCACAAGCGGCGTCTCTCCGCGCTCGGCCCGGGTGGTCTCTCCCGTGAGCGGGCCGGCTTCGAGGTCCGTGACGTGCACCCCTCGCACTACGGCCGCATGTGCCCGATCGAGACGCCCGAAGGCCCGAACATCGGTCTGATCGGCTCGCTCGCCACCTACGGCCGAGTAAACGCGTTCGGTTTCGTGGAGACCCCGTACCGCAGGGTCGACGAGAACGGTGTCGTCTCCGAAGAGGTCCACTACCTCACGGCCGACGAAGAGGACCGGTTCGTCATCGCCCAGGCCAACGCGCCGCTGACCGAGGACCTCCGGTTCGCCGAGGGCCGCGTCCTGGTCCGCCGCCGTGGCGGTGAGGTCGACTACGTCGCCCCCGAGGACGTCGACTACATGGACGTCTCGCCGCGCCAGATGGTGTCGGTCGCGACCGCCATGATCCCGTTCCTGGAGCACGACGACGCCAACCGTGCCCTCATGGGCGCGAACATGATGCGCCAGGCCGTTCCGCTGATCCAGTCGGAGTCCCCGCTCGTCGGCACCGGCATGGAGTACCGCTCCGCGGTCGACGCCGGCGACGTCGTCAAGGCCGAGAAGGCCGGTGTGGTCCAGGAGGTCTCCGCGGACTACATCACCACCGCCAACGACGACGGCACGTACATCACGTACCGCCTGGCCAAGTTCGCCCGCTCCAACCAGGGCACCTCGGTCAACCAGAAGGTCGTCGTCAACGAGGGTGACCGCGTCATCGAGGGCCAGGTCCTCGCCGACGGCCCGGCCACCCAGAACGGCGAGATGGCGCTCGGCAAGAACCTGCTCGTGGCGTTCATGCCGTGGGAGGGTCACAACTACGAGGACGCGATCATCCTGTCGCAGCGCCTCGTGCAGGACGACGTCCTCTCCTCGATCCACATCGAGGAGCACGAGGTCGACGCCCGTGACACCAAGCTCGGCCCCGAGGAGATCACCCGGGACATCCCGAACGTCTCCGAGGAGGTCCTCGCCGACCTCGACGAGCGCGGCATCATCCGCATCGGTGCCGAGGTCATCGCCGGTGACATCCTCGTCGGCAAGGTCACCCCGAAGGGTGAGACCGAGCTGACGCCCGAGGAGCGTCTGCTGCGCGCGATCTTCGGTGAGAAGGCCCGTGAGGTCCGTGACACCTCGCTGAAGGTGCCGCACGGTGAGACCGGCAAGGTCATCGGCGTGCGCGTCTTCGACCGCGAGGAGGGCGACGAGCTGCCGCCGGGCGTGAACCAGCTGGTCCGCGTCTACGTGGCGCAGAAGCGCAAGATCACCGACGGTGACAAGCTCGCCGGCCGCCACGGCAACAAGGGTGTCATCTCCAAGATCCTGCCGATCGAGGACATGCCGTTCCTGGAGGACGGCACCCCGGTCGACATCATCCTCAACCCGCTGGGTGTGCCGTCCCGAATGAACCCGGGACAGGTCCTGGAGATCCACCTCGGCTGGCTCGCCAGCCGCGGCTGGGACGTCTCCGGCCTCGCGGACGAGTGGGCGCAGCGCCTGCAGGTCATCGGCGCCGACCAGGTCGCCCCGGGCACCAACGTCGCCACCCCGGTGTTCGACGGTGCGCGCGAGGACGAGCTGGCGGGTCTGCTGCAGCACACCATCCCGAACCGTGACGGCGAGCGCATGGTGCTCCCGTCCGGCAAGGCGCGGCTGTTCGACGGCCGCAGTGGTGAGCCGTTCCCGGACCCGATCTCGGTCGGCTACATGTACATCCTGAAGCTGCACCACCTGGTCGACGACAAGCTGCACGCCCGCTCGACCGGCCCGTACTCGATGATCACCCAGCAGCCGCTGGGTGGTAAGGCCCAGTTCGGTGGCCAGCGCTTCGGCGAGATGGAGGTGTGGGCCCTGGAGGCCTACGGCGCCGCGTACGCCCTCCAGGAGCTGCTGACCATCAAGTCCGACGACGTCACCGGCCGCGTGAAGGTCTACGAGGCCATCGTCAAGGGCGAGAACATCCCCGAACCCGGCATCCCCGAGTCCTTCAAGGTGCTCATCAAGGAGATGCAGTCCCTGTGCCTGAACGTGGAGGTGCTGTCCAGCGACGGTATGTCCATCGAAATGCGTGACACCGACGAGGACGTCTTCCGCGCTGCGGAGGAGCTCGGCATCGACCTGTCCCGGCGCGAGCCGAGCAGCGTCGAAGAGGTCTGACGGGAGTCCGGCGGGCCTGATCCCCAGGCCCGCCGACCCCCAGGCCCCCGTACAGACCGAAAGACTTACGACCCTGAGAGGGATTGACGCATAGTGCTCGACGTCAACTTCTTCGACGAGCTCCGGATCGGCCTGGCCACCGCTGACGACATCCGTCAGTGGAGCCACGGCGAGGTCAAGAAGCCCGAGACCATCAACTACCGCACCCTCAAGCCCGAGAAGGACGGCCTCTTCTGCGAGAAGATCTTCGGCCCCACCCGGGACTGGGAGTGCTACTGCGGCAAGTACAAGCGCGTCCGCTTCAAGGGCATCATCTGCGAGCGCTGTGGCGTCGAGGTCACGCGCGCGAAGGTGCGCCGTGAGCGGATGGGCCACATCGAGCTGGCCGCCCCCGTCACGCACATCTGGTACTTCAAGGGCGTCCCGTCACGCCTCGGCTACCTGCTCGACCTGGCCCCGAAGGACCTGGAGAAGGTCATCTACTTCGCGGCGTACATGATCACGTACGTCGACGAGGAGCGCCGCACGCGCGATCTGCCCTCCCTGGAGGCGCACATCTCCGTCGAGCGGCAGCAGATCGAGAACCGCCGTGACGCCGACCTGGAGGCCCGGGCCAAGAAGCTGGAGGCCGACCTGGCCGAGCTGGAGGCCGAGGGCGCCAAGGCGGACGTGCGCCGCAAGGTGCGCGAGGGCGCCGAGCGCGAGATGAAGCAGATCCGCGACCGCGCGCAGCGCGAGATCGACCGCCTCGACGAGGTGTGGACCCGCTTCAAGAACCTCAAGGTCCAGGACCTGGAGGGCGACGAGCTGCTCTACCGCGAGCTGCGTGACCGCTTCGGCACGTACTTCGACGGTTCGATGGGTGCCGCGGCGCTGCAGAAGCGCCTGGAGTCCTTCGACCTGGAGGAGGAGGCCGAGAGGCTCCGCGAGATCATCCGTACCGGCAAGGGCCAGAAGAAGACCCGCGCCCTGAAGCGGCTGAAGGTCGTGTCCGCCTTCCTGCAGACCTCCAACAGCCCCAAGGGCATGGTCCTCGACTGCGTGCCGGTCATCCCGCCGGACCTGCGTCCGATGGTGCAGCTGGACGGTGGCCGCTTCGCGACCTCCGACCTGAACGACCTGTACCGCCGTGTCATCAACCGCAACAACCGTCTGAAGAGGCTCCTGGACCTCGGTGCCCCGGAGATCATCGTCAACAACGAGAAGCGCATGCTTCAGGAGGCCGTTGACGCCCTCTTCGACAACGGTCGTCGCGGCCGCCCGGTCACGGGCCCCGGCAACCGCCCGCTGAAGTCCCTCAGCGACATGCTGAAGGGCAAGCAGGGCCGCTTCCGTCAGAACCTGCTCGGCAAGCGTGTCGACTACTCGGCGCGTTCCGTCATCGTCGTCGGTCCGCAGCTGAAGCTGCACCAGTGCGGTCTGCCGAAGGCGATGGCGCTGGAGCTCTTCAAGCCGTTCGTGATGAAGCGCCTGGTCGACCTGAACCACGCGCAGAACATCAAGTCGGCCAAGCGCATGGTCGAGCGCGGCCGCACGGTCGTGTACGACGTGCTGGAAGAGGTCATCGCCGAGCACCCGGTTCTGCTGAACCGTGCGCCCACCCTGCACCGCCTCGGCATCCAGGCCTTCGAGCCGCAGCTGGTCGAGGGCAAGGCCATCCAGATCCACCCGCTCGTCTGCACCGCGTTCAACGCGGACTTCGACGGTGACCAGATGGCCGTGCACCTGCCGCTGTCCGCGGAGGCGCAGGCCGAGGCCCGCATCCTGATGCTGTCCTCGAACAACATCCTCAAGCCGGCCGACGGCCGCCCGGTCACGATGCCGACCCAGGACATGGTCCTCGGTCTGTTCTTCCTGACCACGGACGGCGAGATGCGGAACGTGAAGGGCGAGGACCGCTCCTTCGCGTCCGTGGCCGAGGCGATCATGGCGTTCGACGCCGGCGAGCTCTCGCTGCAGTCGCGCGTGGACATCCGCTTCCCGGTGGGCACCATCCCGCCGCGCGGCTGGACCCCGCCGGCCCAGGAGGAGGGCGAGCCGGAGTGGCAGCAGGGTGACAGCTTCCGTCTGAGGACCACGCTGGGCCGTGCGCTCTTCAACGAGCTGCTGCCCGAGGACTACCCGTTCGTCGACTACGAGGTCGGCAAGAAGCAGCTCTCCGAGATCGTCAACGACCTCGCCGAGCGCTACCCGAAGGTCATCGTGGCGGCGACGCTCGACAACCTGAAGGCGGCCGGCTTCTACTGGGCGACCCGTTCCGGTGTCACCGTGGCCATCTCCGACGTCGTCGTTCCCGAGGCGAAGAAGGAGATCGTCAAGGGCTACGAGGCGCAGGACGAGAAGGTCCAGAAGCAGTACGAGCGTGGTCTGATCACCAAGGACGAGCGCACCCAGGAACTCATCGCGATCTGGACCAAGGCGACCAACGAGGTCGCCGAGGCCATGAACGAGAACTTCCCGAAGACCAACCCGATCTTCATGATGGTGAACTCGGGCGCACGAGGCAACATGATGCAGATGCGTCAGATCGCCGGTATGCGTGGTCTGGTGTCGAACGCCAAGAACGAGACGATCCCGCGTCCCATCAAGGCGTCCTTCCGCGAGGGTCTGTCGGTGCTGGAGTACTTCATCTCCACGCACGGTGCCCGTAAGGGTCTGGCGGACACCGCTCTGCGTACCGCCGACTCGGGTTACCTCACCCGTCGTCTGGTGGACGTGTCGCAGGACGTCATCATTCGCGAGGAGGACTGCGGCACCGAGCGCGGGCTCAAGCTGCGCATCGCCGAGCGCGGCGCCGACGGCGTCCTGCGCAAGGCGGACAACGCCGAGACGTCCGTGTACGCGCGCTGCCTCGCCGAGGACATCGTCGTCGAGGGCCAGGTGCTGGCCCCGGCCGGCACCGACCTGGGCGACGTGCTCATCGAAGAGCTGGTCGCGCGGGGCATCGAGGAGGTCAAGACCCGTTCGGTCCTGACCTGTGAGTCCGCGGTCGGCACCTGCGCCATGTGCTATGGCCGTTCGCTCGCCACCGGCAAGCTGGTCGACATCGGTGAGGCGGTCGGCATCATCGCCGCGCAGTCCATCGGTGAGCCCGGTACCCAGCTGACGATGCGTACCTTCCACACCGGTGGTGTGGCCGGTGACGACATCACCCAGGGTCTGCCGCGTGTCGTCGAGCTCTTCGAGGCCCGTACCCCGAAGGGTGTCGCCCCGATCGCGGAGGCGTCCGGTCGCGTCCGCATCGAGGAGACCGAGAAGACCAAGAAGATCGTCATCACCCCGGACGACGGCAGCGACGAGACGGCCTACCCGATCTCGAAGCGTGCCCGGCTCCTGGTGAGCGAGGGCGACCACGTCGAGGTGGGCCAGAAGCTCACCGTGGGTGCCGTCAACCCGCACGACGTGCTGCGCATCCTGGGCCAGCGCGCCGTCCAGGTCCACCTGGTCGGCGAGGTCCAGAAGGTGTACAACTCGCAGGGTGTGTCGATCCACGACAAGCACATCGAGATCATCATCCGGCAGATGCTGCGCCGTGTGACGATCATCGAGTCCGGCGACGCCGAGCTGCTGCCCGGCGAGCTGGTCGAGCGCTCCCGCTTCGAGCAGGAGAACCGTCGTGTGGTCCAGGAGGGCGGTCACCCGGCCTCCGGTCGTCCGCAGCTCATGGGTATCACCAAGGCCTCGCTGGCCACGGAGTCCTGGCTGTCGGCGGCGTCCTTCCAGGAGACGACGAGGGTCCTCACGGACGCGGCGATCAACGCCAAGTCCGACTCCCTGATCGGCCTCAAGGAGAACGTCATCATCGGTAAGCTCATCCCGGCCGGTACGGGCCTGTCCCGCTACCGCAACATCCGGGTCGAGCCGACCGAGGAGGCCAAGGCCGCGATGTACTCGGCCGTCGGCTACGACGACATCGACTACTCGCCGTTCGGCACGGGCTCCGGCCAGGCCGTGCCGCTGGAGGACTACGACTACGGTCCGTACAACCAGTAAGCGAGCAGCCTGAACCGAAGGGCGGCCACCCCGCAGGGGGTGGCCGCCCTTCGGCGTTCGTCCGCTCCCTCGTTTTCACCTCCTGCCCTCCTCACAACGGCTAATATGGCCAAATCAGGCCGCAGGAAGCGCATATGACCGTATCCGGGCCTGTCGGGTACAGGGCGAGTACCGGCGGGGGGCACCGGATGGGGACCGGACAGCGGCTGCGCACCTGTCCCTGTGGGGTGAAGGCCGCCACCGCCGGGCAGTTGGTGTGCCGGGGCTGCCTGACACCCCTCGCTCTCACCGTCCGCCCTGCGGCATCCTCCGCCAAGTCGCCCAGTCGCAAGGCCGAGGCCGGCTGCGCCCCGGCGGGCCTGACGGTACGTGATCCCGTACGGTCCCCCGCGCCCCCGGGCCTGCGGCTGGAGTTCCCCTCGGGGGCGATCGTCGTACCGGCCGGGCAGACCGTCGCCCTGGGACGGGAATGTCCTGACGCCGAGATCCTGGAGCGGTTCGGCAACCTCTCCCGTCGGCACGCCACCGTCTGCGTCGACCCGGACGGCACCGGCTGGATACAGGACGAGCATTCCATGAACGGCACCTTCCTCGACGGACGCCGGCTCAGCCCGGGCGCCCGGGCGCGGCTCAAGCCGGGCGACTCCCTGCGGTTCGCCGCCGATGTTCCCGTCCGGGTGCTCCGGAGCGTCCGCCGGTGAAGCGGACTCCGCCCGGAGCGGGCATGACGCTGCCGCAACCGCTGCACAGGTACGAACTCCTCGGCCCGCTCCCGGGGCAGGGCGCCGAGGCGGATGTCTACCGGGTGCGCGACTCCGCGGGACGAGAGCGGGTGGTGAAGCTCTACCGGTGGGGCTTCGGCGCCCAACGCGAGGTGTGGCGCAAGCTGCACCTGCTGAACCACAGCGCCCTGATGCCCATCCTCGACAAGGGCACCACGCCGGAAGGCCGCGACTACGAGGTCATGCCGTACCTGTCCGGAGGCACCGTCGCCGGGCTGCTCCGCGGGGGGCCGCTGCGCAGCACGGACGTCATAGGGCTCGTCAACCAGCTGGCCGGCGGGATCAACGGGCTGCACGCGGCGGGTATCGTCCACCGCGACCTCAAGCCGGAGAACCTGCTGCTGGAAGCGGACCGCCGGCATGTGGTGATCGCCGACTTCGGTATCAGCCGGGACCATTCCCGGGTGAACGGCACGGCCTCGATGACCCCGGGCTACGCCCCGCCGGAGGGCTACCGCGGAGTGGTCACGCCCGCCTGGGACTGGTGGTCCCTCGGCATGATCGTCCGTCAGCTCGTCACCGGGGCACCGCCGTTCGCCGGGATGACCTTCGAAGAGGTGCAGCGGTCGCTGCTGGAGCGGGATATCGATCTGGGGCAGATGCCGGAGGGTCCGCTGCGCGCGTTGTGCCGAGGGCTGCTGACCCGTGATCCGGCCAAGCGGTGGGGCGCCCGGCAGGTGCTGACCTGGCTGGACGGCCAGGGCCGCGGGTGGGGCGCGGCACCCGGCGCGCACCCGGGCGCGGCGGCGACGAGGGTCGATGCGAAGCAGCCTGCGGCACCCGCCGATGTGCGCAAGCCGACCGCCGGCAAGGAGAGTACGGCCAAGGCGGCGCCGGCCAAGGAGAGTTCGGCGAAGGCGGCCCCGGCCAAGGAGAGTTCGGCGAAGGCGGCCCCGGCCAAGGAGAGTACGGCCAAGGCGGCGCCGGCCAAGGAGAGTACGGCCAAGGCCGGGTCGGGCGGAGCGGCGAAGGCCCCGGCCAACGAGAGCGCGGCCAAGGCCGGGCCGGGTGGCGCGGCGAAGGCCCCGGCGAACAAGGCGTTCGCGTTCGCGGGAAAGGTGCACCGCACCGGGGGCGAGCTCGCCCAGACGCTGCGGGAGTGCGGAACCGACCCGCTCAGGAAGTTGTTCGGCGCGGCCGAGCCCGCGGAGACCCAGCGCCGTCGGTTGCGTGAACTCCGTGCCTGGATGGAGCAGTTACCACCTGCCCCTGGCCGCTTGGACATCGTCACGCTGTTCGCCCGGCTGGTCGGGAACGGACCGCCCGACCTCAAGGCCCTGTATCTGCTGCGGTGGCTCGACCCGTCGGGCGGCGCGGTCCACAGGGGCCGGGACATGAGCCTGCCCGTACTCGTCCAGGCATGCGCGGCCACGGTCAAGGGCGGCGACCCCGAGGCCGAAGCGCTGGTCGCCGACCTGGTCGACCAGAAGGTGCTGGCGGTGCTCGCGGGCTTCACCGCGCTGCGCCGCCTCAACGGCGTCCAGGAGGCCCACGCCGAACTGGTCAGGGAGTGGCGCGCGAGCATGGACCGCCGGCCGACCGTGCCGGCGGAGCTGCGCGATCCCAAGGCCCCGGCGGTACGGGCGGGGCTGCTCCTCGCCGTACTGCCGGGCCCGGAAGCGGCGAAGAGATGTGAGGAACTGGCGGCAGCGCACACTCTCCCGGCGGGTGCCGACGTGGAGTGGTTCAACGGGCTCATCAAGGACCTGGGCGGCAAGGGGAGCCCGGGCGAGCGGGTGGTACGGGCCGTGTGCACCAGGTCCGCGGTGCGCGAAGTGCGCCAGCGCGAGGCCAGGAAGCGCGCGAAGGAACAGACGGCCCTCAAACAGAAGCCGGCACAGCCCCCCGGCAAGACCGGCACGACGGTCAGGATGCCTTCGGTGGGCAAGCCCTCGGCAATGCCCTCGGTGGGCAAGCGCCCGGTGCCGAAGAGCTCCCCGCAGCGGCGCGAGGCCCTCGGCCGCGCCGCCGAATGGACCCTGCTGTGGGGTGTGCTGTGGTCGGCCCTCGCCTGGCTCGGCTGGGGCTGGCTCGACATGCACATCAGCGCCCTGCTGACCCTGCAGATCCTCGGCTTGATGATCGTCCCGCTGTGCCTGCGGCTGCGTACGGCCGCTCGGCTGGAGACCGCGTACAGGCCACCGCTGTCCCGGCCCCTGCGCTGGCTCCACGAGCCGCGGAAGACCCCCTGGCGTCCGTGGAAGCGCCTGCGGTTCGCCGTCGCCTTCGTCGCGTTGTCCGGCGCGTTGATCAGGGGTGCGGCGTTCTACGGAGCGGCCAAGGGGACACAGGACCCCTTCGTCCTCGCCGACGCGGTGCTCTGGACCGCGGCGCTGGTCCGGCTCTTCGGCAGGGACCGTAAGCATCTGCGGCCGTGGGACTTCCGTCAGTCGACGTGGCGTCCACAGCCGCGTCCAAGGCGGCGGGCCGGCGGCAGGGCCTAGATAGGGCCCTGGCTCCGGGCCGGTGACCGGGTGCCGTCGTCCGTGCCGCGCAGATACCGCGCCACCGCCAAGGCCAGCTGATGGTCCGTGCCCAGCGCGGCGCCGATACGTCCGTCGAGCCGGACCAGCCGGTTGCGGGCGGTGATGTGACGACCCATCGCGTCCAGTGCCCTGGCGCGTCCGAAGAGGGCCGCGAAGAACGCGGGGTGGGTCGAGGCGTTCAGCGCGGTCAGTTCGGCGCAGAGCTGCGCGAAGGACTTCTCGGCCTCGGCGAACTCCTTGTTCACCAGGAGCCGTTCGGCATCCTCAAGACCGGGCCAGAAGCGCTCGGACAGGGGCGCGACCTGGGCGCCGCTCGTGCCGCCCTGCCTCGGCGGGGGATCCGGCCGCGGGTGGTTCCGGCCGGGCTGCCCTCCGGACCGGCCCGGGACGTCCGGCACTCGCGTGGGGATGAGCCGCTCGCGTTCGGCCAGCCGTCCCGCGGCAGCGGCGGCCGGCCGCCGTGCCGGAGCGCTGCCCTGGCGCTGGTCCGCCGCGCCACCCCGCTGCCCCGCCACCACGGCGGCCGGCTCTCCGGCACCACGCGCCGCACCGCCCAGTGCCCACGTCGTGGGCCGGGCGGAGGACCCGAGCGCGCTCCGTACCTCCTGGATCTCCGGGCGCCGCTCCGGGGCGCGCTCCAGCATCCGGCCGATCAGGGCGGCGACCGCGGCCGGGAGGTCCGAGCGCCAGTGGGTGACCGGTTCCGGGGGATCGCCCAGGGCGTGCGCGGCGGCCACGGCCGGATCCCGGGCGGCGAACGGCGAGGCCCCGGCGAGCAGGGCGTACAACGTCACCCCGAAGGAGAAGATGTCGGAGCGCGGGTCCCCCGGTTGGCCCGCGGCCTGCTCCGGTGACATGTAGCCGGGGGAGCCGAGCACGCCGCCGCGGACCGTGAAGCCCGGCGAGTGCGGCGAGACCTGGGTGACGAGGCCGAAGTCGCAGATCTTCACCTGTTGCCCGGTGGTCAGCAGCAGGTTGCTCGGCTTGATGTCCCGGTGCGCGATCCCCGCGTCGTGCACGGCTTCCAGACCCTGGGCGATCTGTCCGGCCTGCCGCAGCACCTCGTCGACGGGCAGTGGTCCGCGGGCCTCCAGCTCCGCCGCCAGGCTCCGGCCGACCAGGAACTCCATCACGATGTACGGCGTACCGTCCTGCTCGCCACGGTCGTGGATGGTCACCACATGCGGATGGACCAGACGGGCCAGGGCCCGGGCCTCACGGCCGAACCGGCCGTGCATCATCGCGCGGTAGGTGACACCCCCACTCGCCGGGAGGGCCAGCGTCTTCACGGCGACCCGCCGCTCCAGGTTCTCGTCCCACGCTTCGTGGACGGTGCCCTGGGCACCGCTGCCGAGGCGCCGTACCAGTCGGTACCGCCCCGCCAACAGGGTTGTGCTCATCGCCGCCCCCGCCTTCCGCGTCCCTTGCGCCCGCCCCGGCCGCCGCGACCGCCGGCTCCACCGCGTCCCTCCGCCCGGATGCCCGGTCCAGGGGCCAGCATCGTGGGCTGCGTCGCTTCCCGGGCCACGGCCGTCGGCCGCCCGTCCCCGGGCCCGTCCGGCGGCTCCTGGCCGACGGGCTCCGCGTCGAAGACGAAGTTCCGGCCGCTGAGTTCCAGGCTGACCGTGTCGTGCAGCACGATCGACTCGCCCCGCCCCAGCCGCCGCGGCACCTGGGGTGCCAGGCGCACCTCCTCGCCCTGGGGCCGGCGGATGCGTGTGCCGTTGGCGCTGGTGTCGCGGACGGTCAGGGTCCGGCCGGTCAGTTCCAGGACGACGTGGTTGCGGCTGATCCAGTGGAGCGCCGCCTCCCCCAGATGGGAGGCGAGTGGGACACCGCCGTCGGGCACGGTCGGGGCGCGGCCGACCGTCAGCTCTGTGCCCTCGACGACCAGGAAGCGGTGCCGTACCTCGCCGTCCGTCCGCACCTTCAGCTGGACCTGATGCGGCCGGGTGCCGATGTCCTTGAGCGCGACGTCGTGCGCCGGGCAGCGGACGCTGCCGCCGCGACGGGTAGGACAGGGCTGGCCGCCGGTCCGGGCGGGGCCGAACAGCGGGCAGCCCGGCTCGGGACACAGCCAGCGGCGCAGCAGCAGGTCCTGACGGGCCCCGCCGCGCCGGCGGTCGTACAGTCCCGCGGCCAGCAGCGCGCTCTCCTCCTCCTTGCGGGAGATCTGCCAGTCCTGCGGCTCGGGCATGATCCGGGGCTGGACGCGGACCGAGCCGCCCGGACCGGCGACGGCTCGCAGGAAGTGGTGCCGGTCGCCGGGGAGCCAGGGGTGTCTGCGGTAGTAGTCGAGGAAGTTGTCGTCGGTGACCACTCGCAGTCGGGTCGCGGAGGCGAGTTCGACCAGCCGGTCGTCGGCGACGGGCAGGACTTCCAGCAGGCCGTCCGCGTACCAGTGGCCGAGCGTCTCGCGTTCGCGCGCGGTCAGCCGCACGTCGGTCATCAGTGAACGGTCGGTGACGCAGTAGACCTGTACGCTCTCGTCGCGGTGGAAGGCGGCGAGCGCGTCCAGCAGGTCCAGCAGGCGCCCCAGATCGGCGCCGCGCTCCCCGCCCAGCGAGGTGTTGCGCACGACGTTGGCGACGTCCACCGCGAAGTCCGCCGTCGACGCATCCAGGGTCAGCCGGTGTTCCGGTCGCATGGGGCCCGAAGCTAGCAGTCGGCGGGTGCCGGAAGGGGATGTTCCAGCAGCTCCGCCCGGTCATCGCGAAGAAACATTCGGTCCTTCGGGGGGCCGTTTCCATTTGTTTTGACCGAAGTCCGTGAGGTAGGTACGCTCAGACCTTGTGCCTGGGGTGTGCCCTGGCTCTCGTGCGTGCCTTCAACCGCATGGCGAGCCGTCACCGGCCACCGTAATCTGCGCCCTTTTCGCCTTGCGGCGGGAGTCTGCGGGATTCGACACACCCGACCGCGTGGGTCGGCGACGTTCCAGGTTAGCTGTACCCATCGGCACACAGAAACCGGAGAAGTAGTGCCTACGATCCAGCAGCTGGTCCGCAAGGGCCGGCAGGACAAGGTCGAGAAGAACAAGACGCCCGCACTCGAGGGTTCCCCTCAGCGTCGTGGCGTCTGCACGCGTGTGTTCACGACCACCCCGAAGAAGCCGAACTCGGCCCTGCGTAAGGTCGCGCGTGTGCGTCTGACCAGCGGGATCGAGGTCACGGCTTACATTCCGGGTGAGGGACACAACCTGCAGGAGCACTCCATCGTGCTCGTGCGCGGCGGCCGTGTGAAGGACCTGCCGGGTGTTCGCTACAAGATCATCCGTGGCTCGCTCGACACCCAGGGTGTCAAGAACCGCAAGCAGGCCCGCAGCCGCTACGGCGCCAAGAAGGAGAAGTAAGAATGCCTCGTAAGGGCCCCGCCCCGAAGCGCCCGGTCATCATCGACCCGGTCTACGGTTCTCCTCTGGTGACCTCCCTGATCAACAAGGTGCTGCTGAACGGCAAGCGCTCCACCGCCGAGCGCATCGTCTACGGCGCCATGGAGGGTCTGCGTGAGAAGACGGGTAACGACCCGATCATCACGCTGAAGCGCGCGCTGGAGAACATCAAGCCGACCCTCGAGGTCAAGTCCCGCCGTGTCGGTGGTGCGACGTACCAGGTTCCGATCGAGGTCAAGCCCGGTCGCGCCAACACGCTCGCGCTGCGCTGGCTGGTCGGTTACTCCCGCGCTCGTCGCGAGAAGACCATGACCGAGCGTCTGCTCAACGAGCTTCTCGACGCCTCCAACGGCCTCGGTGCCGCTGTGAAGAAGCGCGAGGACACGCACAAGATGGCCGAGTCCAACAAGGCCTTCGCGCACTACCGCTGGTAGTCGCAACCCCATCGAGAACCGAGAGAAGACTGAAGCCTTATGGCTACCACTTCGCTTGACCTGGCCAGGGTGCGCAACATCGGCATCATGGCCCACATCGACGCGGGCAAGACGACCACCACCGAGCGGATCCTGTTCTACACCGGCGTTTCGTACAAGATCGGTGAGGTCCACGACGGCGCTGCCACCATGGACTGGATGGAGCAGGAGCAGGAGCGTGGCATCACGATCACCTCTGCTGCCACCACCTGCCACTGGCCGCTGGAAGACGTCGACCACACCATCAACATCATCGACACGCCGGGCCACGTCGACTTCACCGTCGAGGTGGAGCGTTCCCTGCGCGTGCTCGACGGTGCCGTGACGGTGTTCGACGGCGTCGCCGGCGTCGAGCCGCAGTCCGAGACGGTGTGGCGTCAGGCGGACCGCTACGGCGTTCCGCGCATCTGCTTCGTCAACAAGCTCGACCGCACCGGTGCCGAGTTCCACCGCTGCGTCGACATGATCTCCGACCGCCTGGGCGCGCAGCCGCTGGTCATGCAGCTGCCGATCGGTGCCGAGGCGGACTTCAAGGGCGTCATCGACCTGGTGAAGATGAAGGCCCTGGTGTGGTCCGCCGAGGCGACCAAGGGCGAGATGTACGACACCGTCGACATCCCGGCCACGCACACCGAGGCCGCCGAGGAGTGGCGCGGCAAGCTGCTCGAGGCCGTCGCGGAGAACGACGAAGAGCTGATGGAGCTGTACCTGGAGGGCGAGGAGCCCACCGAGGAGCAGCTGTACGCGGCGATCCGTCGTATCACCATCGCGTCCGGCAAGGGCACCGGCACCACGGTCACCCCGGTGTTCTGTGGCACCGCGTTCAAGAACAAGGGCGTCCAGCCCCTGCTCGACGCGGTCGTGCGCTACCTGCCTTCCCCGGTTGACATCGAGGCCATCGAGGGCCACGCGGTCAACAACCCGGAGGAGGTCGTCAAGCGCAAGCCGTCCGACGAGGAGCCGCTGTCCGCGCTGGCGTTCAAGATCATGAGCGACCCGCACCTCGGCAAGCTCACCTTCGTCCGTGTGTACTCCGGCCGCCTGGAGTCCGGCACTCAGGTGCTGAACTCCGTCAAGGGCAAGAAGGAGCGCATCGGCAAGATCTACCGCATGCACGCGAACAAGCGTGAGGAGATCGAGTCGGTGGGCGCCGGCGACATCGTCGCCGTGATGGGCCTCAAGCAGACCACCACCGGTGAGACGCTGAGCGACGACAAGAACCCGGTCATCCTGGAGTCCATGGACTTCCCGGCGCCGGTCATCCAGGTCGCCATCGAGCCCAAGTCGAAGGGCGACCAGGAGAAGCTGGGCGTCGCGATCCAGCGTCTGGCCGAGGAGGACCCGTCCTTCCAGGTCCACTCGGACGAGGAGACCGGCCAGACCATCATCGGTGGTATGGGCGAGCTGCACCTCGAGGTGCTGGTCGACCGTATGCGCCGTGAGTTCAAGGTCGAGGCCAACGTCGGTAAGCCGCAGGTCGCGTACCGCGAGACCATCCGCAAGACGGTCGACAGGGTCGATTACACGCACAAGAAGCAGACTGGTGGTACCGGCCAGTTCGCCAAGGTGCAGATCTCGATCGAGCCGCTCGAGGGTGGCGACACCTCGTACGAGTTCGTGAACAAGGTGACCGGTGGTCGTATCCCGAAGGAGTACATCCCTTCGGTCGACGCCGGTGCCCAGGAGGCCATGCAGTTCGGCATCCTCGCCGGTTACGAGATGACCGGCGTGCGTGTCATCCTGCTCGACGGCGCCTACCACGAGGTCGACTCCTCCGAGCTGGCGTTCAAGATCGCCGGTTCGCAGGCCTTCAAGGAGGCCGCCCGCAAGGCCAGCCCCGTGCTGCTCGAGCCGATGATGGCCGTCGAGGTCACCACGCCCGAGGACTACATGGGCGAGGTCATCGGTGACATCAACTCCCGCCGTGGCCAGATCCAGGCCATGGAGGAGCGTGCCGGCGCCCGTGTCGTGAAGGGCCTGGTTCCGCTGTCGGAGATGTTCGGCTACGTCGGCGACCTCCGCAGCAAGACGTCGGGTCGCGCGAGCTACTCGATGCAGTTCGACTCCTACGCCGAGGTTCCGCGGAACGTCGCCGAGGAGATCATCGCGAAGGCCAAGGGCGAGTAACGCACCCCGTTTACACGCTTTAGGCTTGACACCGACCGCCGGGGTTCCGACCCCACGGGAAAGAACCCCGGCGGGCGGCACCCCAGCAAAGATCACCTGGCGCCGATGAGTAAGGCGTACAGAACCACTCCACAGGAGGACCCCAGTGGCGAAGGCGAAGTTCGAGCGGACTAAGCCGCACGTCAACATCGGCACCATCGGTCACATCGACCACGGTAAGACGACCCTCACGGCCGCCATTACCAAGGTGCTGCACGACGCGTACCCGGAGCTGAACGAGGCCACCCCGTTCGACAACATCGACAAGGCGCCCGAGGAGCGTCAGCGCGGTATCACCATCTCCATCGCGCACGTCGAGTACCAGACCGAGTCGCGTCACTACGCCCACGTCGACTGCCCGGGTCACGCGGACTACATCAAGAACATGATCACCGGTGCCGCGCAGATGGACGGCGCGATCCTGGTGGTCGCCGCCACCGACGGCCCGATGCCGCAGACCAAGGAGCACGTGCTCCTGGCCCGCCAGGTCGGCGTTCCGTACATCGTCGTCGCCCTGAACAAGGCCGACATGGTGGACGACGAGGAGATCCTGGAGCTCGTCGAGCTCGAGGTCCGTGAGCTCCTCTCCGAGTACGAGTTCCCGGGCGACGACGTTCCGGTCGTCAAGGTCTCCGCGCTGAAGGCCCTCGAGGGTGACGCGCAGTGGACCCAGTCGGTCCTGGACCTGATGAACGCCGTCGACACCTCCATCCCGGAGCCCGAGCGTGACGTCGACAAGCCGTTCCTGATGCCGATCGAGGACGTCTTCACGATCACCGGTCGCGGTACGGTCGTCACCGGCCGTATCGAGCGTGGTGTCCTCAAGGTCAACGAGACCGTCGACATCATCGGCATCAAGCCGGAGAAGACCTCCACCACGGTCACCGGCATCGAGATGTTCCGCAAGCTGCTCGACGAGGGCCAGGCCGGTGAGAACGTCGGTCTGCTGCTCCGCGGCATCAAGCGCGAGGACGTCGAGCGCGGCCAGGTCATCATCAAGCCGGGCTCGGTCACCCCGCACACCGAGTTCGAGGCGCAGGCCTACATCCTCTCCAAGGACGAGGGTGGCCGCCACACGCCGTTCTTCAACAACTACCGCCCGCAGTTCTACTTCCGTACGACGGACGTGACCGGCGTGGTGACCCTCCCTGAGGGCACCGAGATGGTCATGCCGGGTGACAACACCGAGATGAAGGTGGAGCTCATCCAGCCCATCGCCATGGAAGAGGGCCTGAAGTTCGCCATCCGCGAGGGTGGCCGTACCGTGGGCGCCGGCCAGGTCACCAAGATCACCAAGTGAGTCCCGCTCGCTTGAGGGTCTGACCCCTGGGTCACCTGCTGACCCCTGGGTCACCTGACCTGAAGAGGCCCGGACGACATCGGTCGTACGGGCCTCTTCGCGTTGTCACGCACTTGTCCGGCGCGTCCCGGCCACGGGGCCGCTGGGAAGCCGTTCGCGGGCGTGGGAGAGGCAACCGTGCGTCTCCTGCTCGTCGTGCGGCGCTGCGACGCAGCGGTTTGCGGGAGATCGGACCGTCCGCCGGCGGGTCCCCGGTTTGACCTGCGTCACCCCCGGGGTATTCTCTCCGGCTCGATTGGCCAGGCCCCCGCCCTATATGGCAGACTGTCCGAGTTGCTCGGTCGAGTGTTGATGCTGCGCGCCTCCCGCCGGGAGGACCGGAAGCGAGTCCCACAGTACTCGTCGCCCTAACTGCCTGATGGCAGCGCTGGGGCGGACGTACGGGAATCTTCCGGGAAGCGTGGGTGCGGCACCGGCCAGGCACCCGGTGGGCCTTTCGCTCCCGGTCGCACGGTTCCGGAAGGGCTGTGCTCCCCCGGCAGGGATGTTCGAACAAGGGGCATCTGTGTCAGCGGGAGTGCGACACGCCCGACCGCGTGGGTCGGAGAGAAGAGCATGGAACGCCGGGTTCCAGAGCGTATGAGAGACAGGACTACGGAGTAGCCATGGCGGGACAGAAGATCCGCATTCGGCTCAAGGCCTACGACCACGAGGTCATCGACTCCTCGGCGAAGAAGATCGTCGAGACGGTGACCCGTACCGGTGCGTCGGTCGCGGGCCCGGTGCCGCTGCCCACTGAGAAGAACGTGTACTGCGTCATCAAGTCGCCGCACAAGTACAAGGACTCGCGCGAGCACTTCGAGATGCGCACGCACAAGCGCCTGATCGACATCCTCGACCCGACCCCCAAGACCGTTGACTCTCTGATGCGACTCGACCTTCCGGCCGGTGTCGACATCGAGATCAAGCTCTGAGGCCGGTGATCTGAGAGATGGCAAAGCAGATCAAGGGCATCCTGGGCGAGAAGCTCGGTATGACGCAGGTGTGGGACGAGAACAACCGCGTTGTTCCGGTCACCGTCGTCAAGGCCGGGCCGAATGTCGTGACCCAGGTTCGTACGAACGACGTCGACGGCTACGAGTCCGTCCAGATCGCCTTCGGCGAGATCGACCCGCGCAAGGTGAACAAGCCCCTCAAGGGTCACTTCGCCAAGGCCGACGTCACCCCGCGTCGTCACCTCGTCGAGATCCGCACGTCGGATGCCTCCGAGTACACCCTCGGCCAGGAGGTCACCGCCGAGGTGTTCGAGGCCGGTGTGAAGGTCGACGTCACCGGCAAGAGCAAGGGCAAGGGCTTCGCCGGTGTCATGAAGCGTCACAACTTCAAGGGCCTCGGCGCCGGTCACGGCACCCAGCGCAAGCACCGCTCGCCCGGTTCCATCGGTGGCTGCGCCACCCCGGGCCGTGTGTTCAAGGGCCTCCGCATGGCGGGTCGCATGGGCAACGAGCGGGTCACCACCCAGAACCTGACCGTCCACGCCGTTGACGCGGAGAAGGGTCTGCTGCTCATCAAGGGCGCGGTTCCCGGTCCGAACGGCGGCCTCGTCCTGGTCCGCACCGCGGCCAAGGGGGCCTGAGGTAACCGATGAGCACTGTTGACATCCTTTCGCCGGCGGGCGAGAAGGCCGGTACCGTCGAGCTCCCCGCGGAGATCTTCGGCGTTGAGCAGGTCAGCGTCCCGCTGATCCACCAGGTCGTCGTCGCGCAGCTGGCCGCTGCCCGTCAGGGCACGCACAAGACCAAGACCCGCGGTGAAGTCCGTGGTGGTGGCAAGAAGCCGTACCGCCAGAAGGGCACCGGCCGCGCCCGTCAGGGTTCGACCCGCGCCCCGCAGTTCGCCGGTGGTGGCGTCGTGCACGGTCCCGTGCCGCGCGACTACTCGCAGCGGACCCCGAAGAAGATGAAGGCCGCGGCCCTGCGTCACGCCCTCACCGACCGGGCTCGCAACAACCGCATCCACGTCGTCACCGACGTGGTGGAGTCGGACATCTCCACCAAGGCCGCCAAGGCTCTCCTCGGCAAGATCAGCGAGCGCAAGAACGTGCTCCTGGTCGTCGAGCGCGAGAACGAGAAGGCCCTGCTGTCCGCTCGTAACCTGCCCCAGGTCCACATCCTGGAGCCGGGCCAGCTGAACACGTACGACGTGATCGTCTCCGACGACGTGGTCTTCACCCAGGCCGCTTTCGAGTCCTTCGTGTCCGGCCCGAAGGCCAACGACACCGAAGGGAGCGAGGCCTGATGGCTATCCGTCACCCCGCCATTGCCTCGAAGGCCGCCAAGGCCGCCAAGGCCGCGCGCGTCGCCAAGGCGCGTCGCCACGCCGCCGAGGGGAAGAACACCGTCGTCACTCCGGCCAGCAAGGCGTACACGGACCCCCGTGACGTCCTGCTCAAGCCGGTCGTGTCCGAGAAGAGCTACGCGCTTCTCGACGAGAACAAGTACACGTTCATCGTCGACCCGAGTGCCAACAAGACCCAGATCAAGCAGGCCGTTCAGGCGGTCTTCTCGGTCAAGGTCACCGGGGTCAACACGATCAACCGCCAGGGCAAGCGCAAGCGCACGAAGACCGGTTTCGGTCAGCGTGCCGGCAGCAAGCGCGCGATCGTGACCCTTGCCGAGGGCGACCGTATCGACATCTTCGGCGGTCCGACCGCCTAAGGGCGGTCCGGATCGTCCGATATCGGACGAGGACTGAGAAATGGGAATCCGCAAGTACAAGCCGACTACGCCGGGCCGTCGTGGCGCCAGCGTCGCCGACTTCGTCGAGGTCACGCGGTCCACGCCGGAGAAGTCGCTGGTCCGCCCGCTGCACAGCAAGGGCGGCCGTAACAACGCCGGTCGTGTGACCGTTCGCCACCAGGGTGGCGGACACAAGCGCGCCTACCGAGTGATCGACTTCCGTCGTCACGACAAGGACGGCGTGCCGGCGAAGGTCGCGCACATCGAGTACGACCCCAACCGCACCGCGCGCATCGCGCTGCTGCACTACGCCGACGGCGAGAAGCGCTACATCCTCGCCCCGCGCAACCTGCAGCAGGGTGACCGCGTCGAGAACGGTCCCGGGGCCGACATCAAGCCGGGCAACAACCTGGCTCTGAGGAACATCCCGGTCGGTACGACCCTGCACGCCATCGAGCTGCGTCCGGGCGGCGGCGCCAAGTTCGCCCGCTCGGCCGGTGCCTCCGTGCAGCTGCTCGCGAAGGAGGGCGCCTACGCCCACCTGCGCATGCCGTCCGGGGAGATCCGCCTGGTCGACGTCCGCTGCCGCGCCACTGTGGGCGAGGTCGGCAACGCCGAGCAGTCCAACATCAACTGGGGCAAGGCCGGCCGCAAGCGCTGGCTGGGCGTCCGCCCGACCGTGCGTGGTGTGGTCATGAACCCTGTGGACCACCCGCACGGTGGTGGTGAGGGCCGTACCTCCGGTGGCCGCCACCCGGTGTCCCCGTGGGGTCAGAAGGAAGGCCGTACTCGTTCCGCCAAGAAGGCGAGCAACAAGTACATCGTCCGCCGCCGCAAGACGAACAAGAAGCGCTAAGGACGGGTTGAGATGCCTCGTAGCCTGAAGAAGGGGCCCTTCGTCGACGACCACCTGATCAAGAAGGTGGACTCCCAGAACGAAGCCGGCACCAAGAACGTCATCAAGACCTGGTCCCGCCGCTCGATGATCATCCCGGCCATGCTCGGCCACACGATCGCGGTGCACAACGGCAAGACCCACATCCCGGTGTTTGTCACCGAGTCGATGGTCGGCCACAAGCTCGGCGAGTTCTCGCCGACGCGCACCTTCCGGGGTCACGTCAAGGAAGACCGGAAGTCGAAGCGCCGCTAACCAGCGGGGTGTGAATGACCATGACAAACATCGAAGGGACAACCATGGAAGCCAGGGCCCAGGCGCGGTACATCCGCGTCACGCCCATGAAGGCCCGCCGTGTGGTGGACCTCATTCGTGGCATGGACGCCACGGAGGCTCAGGCGGTCCTGCGTTTCGCCCCGCAGGCCGCGAGCGTGCCGGTCGGCAAGGTGCTGGACAGCGCCATCGCCAACGCCGCGCACAACTACGACCACACCGACGCCGACAGCCTCTACATCTCCGAGGCCTACGTCGACGAGGGTCCGACCCTGAAGCGGTTCCGGCCGCGTGCCCAGGGCCGTGCCTACCGGATCCGCAAGCGGACCAGCCACATCACCGTGGTCGTCAGCAGCAAGGAAGGAACCCGGTAATGGGCCAGAAGGTAAACCCGCACGGGTTCCGGCTCGGTATCACGACCGACTTCAAGTCGCGTTGGTACGCCGACAAGCTGTACAAGGACTACGTCAAGGAAGACGTCGCCATCCGTCGGATGATGACGTCCGGCATGGAGCGCGCCGGCATCTCCAAGGTCGAGATCGAGCGCACCCGTGACCGTGTGCGTGTGGACATCCACACCGCGCGTCCGGGCATCGTCATCGGCCGCCGTGGGGCCGAGGCCGACCGCATCCGCGGCGACCTCGAGAAGCTCACGGGCAAGCAGGTCCAGCTGAACATCCTCGAGGTCAAGAACCCCGAGGTCGACGCTCAGCTCGTGGCCCAGGCCGTTGCCGAGCAGCTCTCCTCCCGCGTCTCCTTCCGCCGCGCCATGCGCAAGAGCATGCAGTCGGCGATGAAGGCGGGCGCCAAGGGCATCAAGATCCAGTGCGGTGGCCGTCTCGGCGGCGCCGAGATGTCCCGCTCGGAGTTCTACCGCGAGGGCCGTGTGCCCCTGCACACGCTCCGTGCGAACGTGGACTACGGCTTCTTCGAGGCCAAGACGACCTTCGGCCGCATCGGTGTGAAGGTCTGGATCTACAAGGGCGACGTCAAGAACATCGCCGAGGTCCGCGCCGAGAACGCTGCCGCCCGTGCGGGTAACCGCCCGGCCCGCGGTGGCGGTGCCGACCGCCCGGCCCGTGGTGGCCGCGGTGGCGAGCGGCGCGGTCGCAAGCCGCAGCAGGCTGCAGGCGCCGAGGCCCCCAAGGCCGAGGCCCCCGCTGCTCCGGCTGAGAGCACCGGAACGGAGGCCTGACCGTCATGCTGATCCCCCGTAGGGTCAAGCACCGCAAGCAGCACCACCCGAAGCGCCGTGGTATGGCCAAGGGCGGTACGACGGTTGCGTTCGGCGAGTACGGCATCCAGGCCCTCACGCCGGCGTACGTGACCAACCGCCAGATCGAGGCGGCTCGTATCGCGATGACCCGCCACATCAAGCGTGGCGGCAAGGTCTGGATCAACATCTACCCGGACCGCCCGCTGACCAAGAAGCCTGCCGAGACCCGCATGGGTTCCGGTAAGGGTTCGCCGGAGTGGTGGATCGCGAACGTTCACCCGGGTCGGGTGATGTTCGAGCTGTCCTACCCGAACGAGAAGATCGCCCGTGAGGCGCTGACTCGTGCGGCCCACAAGCTGCCGATGAAGTGCCGGATCGTCAAGCGCGAGGCAGGTGAAGCGTGATGTCGGCCGGTACCAAGGCGTCCGAGCTGCGCGAGCTGGGCAACGAGGAGCTTCTGGGCAAGCTCCGCGAGGCCAAGGAAGAGCTGTTCAACCTCCGCTTCCAGGCGGCGACCGGTCAGCTCGAGAACCATGGCCGTCTGAAGGCGGTCCGCAAGGACATCGCGCGGATCTACACCCTGATGCGCGAGCGTGAGCTGGGCATCGAAACGGTGGAGAACGCCTGATGAGCGAGAACAACGTGACTGAGACTGTAAACACCAGCGGCTCCGCCGCGGGTTCGGCGCGCGGCTTCCGCAAGACCCGCGAGGGTCTTGTCGTCAGCGACAAGATGGACAAGACCGTCGTCGTCGCTGTCGAGGACCGCGTCAAGCACGCGCTGTACGGCAAGGTCATCCGCCGTACGAGCAAGCTCAAGGCGCACGACGAGCAGAACGCCGCGGGTATCGGCGACCGCGTCCTCCTGATGGAGACCCGGCCGCTGTCCGCGACGAAGCGCTGGCGCGTCGTCGAGATCCTCGAGAAGGCCAAGTAATTCTCCTGCGGGGCACCCCTCGCAGGACAGTTCCGCCAGGCTCCGGGGACCGCTCGCTGAGCGGCCCCCGGGGAACCGGCAGACAAACAGGAGATAGACGTGATCCAGCAGGAGTCGCGACTGCGTGTCGCCGACAACACTGGTGCGAAGGAGATCCTTTGCATCCGTGTGCTCGGTGGCTCCGGTCGCCGCTACGCGGGCATCGGTGACGTCATCGTCGCCACCGTCAAGGACGCGATCCCCGGTGGCAACGTGAAGAAGGGTGACGTCGTCAAGGCGGTCATCGTTCGCACCGTCAAGGAGCGCCGTCGTCCGGACGGCTCGTACATCCGCTTCGACGAGAACGCCGCCGTCATTCTGAAGAACGACGGCGACCCTCGCGGCACCCGTATCTTCGGCCCGGTCGGCCGTGAGCTGCGCGAGAAGAAGTTCATGAAGATCATCTCGCTCGCGCCGGAGGTGCTGTAAGCATGAAGATCAAGAAGGGCGACCTGGTCCAGGTCATCACCGGCAAGGACAAGGGCAAGCAGGGCAAGGTCATTGCCGCTTACCCGCGCGAGGAGCGTGTCCTGGTCGAGGGTGTCAACCGGGTCAAGAAGCACACCAAGGCCGGTCCGACGGCCCGCGGTTCGCAGGCCGGCGGCATCGTGACCACCGAGGCCCCCATCCACGTGTCCAACGTTCAGCTGGTCGTGGAGAAGGACGGTCAGAAGGTCGTCACGCGTGTCGGCTACCGCTTCGACGAGAACGGCAACAAGATCCGCGTTGCCAAGCGGACGGGTGAGGACATCTGATGGCTACCACCACCACTCCGCGTCTGAAGCAGAAGTACCGCGACGAGATCGCCCCCAAGCTGCGTGACGAGTTCAAGTACGAGAACGTCATGCAGATCCCGGGCCTCGTCAAGATCGTGGTCAACATGGGTGTGGGCGACGCCGCCCGCGACTCCAAGCTGATCGAGGGCGCCATCCGCGACCTCACCACGATCACCGGTCAGAAGCCGGCCGTCACCAAGGCCCGCAAGTCCATCGCGCAGTTCAAGCTGCGTGAGGGTCAGCCGATCGGTGCCCACGTCACGCTCCGTGGCGACCGCATGTGGGAGTTCCTGGACCGCACCCTGTCGCTCGCGCTGCCGCGCATCCGCGACTTCCGTGGTCTGTCCCCCAAGCAGTTCGACGGCCGTGGCAACTACACCTTCGGTCTCACTGAGCAGGTCATGTTCCACGAGATCGACCAGGACAAGATCGACCGCGTCCGGGGTATGGACATCACCGTGGTCACCACGGCGACCAACGACGCTGAGGGCCGCGCGCTCCTTCGTCACCTCGGCTTCCCGTTCAAGGAGGCGTGAGCGAGATGGCGAAGAAGGCTCTGATTGCCAAGGCTGCTCGCAAGCCCAAGTTCGGTGTGCGCGCGTACACCCGCTGCCAGCGCTGCGGCCGTCCGCACTCCGTGTACCGCAAGTTCGGCCTGTGCCGCGTGTGCCTTCGTGAGATGGCTCACCGTGGCGAGCTGCCGGGCGTGACCAAGAGCTCCTGGTAACAGCCCAGTTGGGTTGATTCCAGGCTCTCGGTAAGCAACTGGGTCGGCAGGCGACCCACCTCACATGCCTTAGGCTGGTGGGGTTGGGCGTCTGCCGCCCGTACGACTTACTACGCCGTAGGTCCACCGCGCCGCACCCGTCCCGTCTCGGATCGGGGAGAGGGATGGCGCACCAGGAAACCCCGGCGAGAGAGGCCGAAGGCCAATTCATGACCATGACTGATCCGATCGCAGACATGCTTACGCGTCTGCGGAACGCGAACTCGGCGTACCACGACTCCGTGGCGATGCCGCACTCGAAGATCAAGTCGCACATCGCGGAGATCCTCCAGCAGGAGGGCTTCATCACGGGCTGGCGCGTCGAGGACGCCGAGGTCGGCAAGAACCTCGTCCTCGAGCTGAAGTTCGGCCCCAACCGTGAGCGCTCCATCGCGGGCATCAAGCGGATCTCCAAGCCCGGTCTGCGGGTTTACGCGAAGTCCACCAACCTGCCCAAGGTGCTCGGTGGCCTCGGCGTGGCGATCATCTCCACGTCCCACGGGCTCCTCACCGACAAGCAGGCCGGCAAGAAGGGCGTAGGCGGAGAAGTTCTCGCCTACGTCTGGTAACGGAAGGGAACGGAGGAAACAGCTATGTCGCGCATCGGCAAGCTCCCCATCGCGGTTCCCGCCGGCGTGGACGTCACCATCGACGGCAACACGGTCGCGGTCAAGGGCCCCAAGGGCGAACTGAGCCACACCGTCGTCACGCCGATCGAGATCGTCAAGAACGAGGACGGCACCCTCCAGGTGACCCGCCCCAACGACGAGCGTCAGAACAAGGCCCTGCACGGCCTGTCCCGCACGCTGGTGGCGAACATGATCACCGGCGTGACCCAGGGTTACGTGAAGAAGCTCGAGATCAGCGGTGTCGGTTACCGCGTGACCGCCAAGGGCTCGAACCTCGAGTTCGCCCTCGGTTACAGCCACCCGATCCTGGTCGAGGCCCCCGAGGGAATCACCTTCAAGGTGGAGACCCCGACCCGTTTCTCGGTCGAGGGCATCGACAAGCAGAAGGTCGGCGAGGTTGCGGCCAACATCCGCAAGCTGCGCAAGCCCGACCCGTACAAGGCCAAGGGCGTCAAGTACGAGGGCGAAGTCATCCGCCGCAAGGTCGGAAAGGCGGGTAAGTAAGCCATGGCATACGGGCAGAAGATCCTGAAGGGCGACGCCTACAAGCGCGCCGCGATCAAGCGCCGTCACATCCGGATCCGCAAGCGGATCGCGGGTACGGCGGAGCGCCCCCGTCTGGTCGTGACCCGCTCCAACCGCCACATCGTGGCGCAGGTGATCGACGACCTCAAGGGCCACACCCTGGCGTCGGCGTCCACGCTGGACACCTCGATCCGCGGTGGCGAGGGCGACAAGTCCGCGCAGGCCAAGCAGGTCGGCGCCCTGGTCGCCGAGCGTGCCAAGGCTGCCGGTGTCGAGGCCGTCGTGTTCGACCGTGGTGGCAACCAGTACGCCGGGCGCATCGCCGCTCTGGCGGACGCCGCCCGCGAAGCCGGGCTCAAGTTCTGAGCCGCTTCCGTAGCTAGCGGAAAAGAGAGAGGTAAATCCAATGGCTGGACCCCAGCGCCGCGGTGGCGGTGCCGGTGGCGGCGAGCGGCGGGACCGGAAGGGCCGTGACGGCGGCGCAGCTGCCGCCGAGAAGACCGCGTACGTTGAGCGCGTCGTCGCGATCAACCGCGTCGCCAAGGTTGTGAAGGGTGGTCGTCGCTTCAGCTTCACCGCGCTGGTCGTGGTGGGCGACGGTGACGGCACCGTGGGTGTCGGATACGGCAAGGCCAAGGAGGTGCCGGCCGCCATCGCCAAGGGCGTTGAGGAGGCCAAGAAGCACTTCTTCAAGGTCCCCCGGATCCAGGGCACCATCCCGCACCCGATCCAGGGTGAGAAGGCTGCCGGCGTCGTACTGCTCAAGCCCGCGTCCCCGGGTACCGGTGTCATCGCCGGTGGTCCGGTGCGTGCCGTGCTCGAGTGCGCCGGTATCCACGACGTGCTGTCGAAGTCGCTCGGCTCCGACAACGCGATCAACATCGTGCACGCGACCGTGGAGGCCCTGAAGGGTCTGCAGCGTCCCGAGGAGATCGCGGCCCGCCGCGGTCTGCCGCTCGAGGACGTCGCGCCCGCGGCCCTGCTGCGTGCTCGTGCCGGGGCGGGTGCGTGATGGCTCAGATCAAGATCACGCAGGTCAAGTCCTACATCGGCAGCAAGCAGAACCACCGCGACACCCTGCGTTCCCTGGGCCTCAAGCGCCTGGGTGACGTGGTCGTCAAGGAGGACCGTCCCGAGTTCCGCGGCATGGTGCACACCGTCCGCCACCTCGTGACGGTCGAGGAGGTCGACTGATCATGGCGGAGCAGAACCCGCTCAAGATCCACAACCTCCGTCCCGCCCCGGGCGCCAAGACCGCCAAGACCCGTGTCGGTCGTGGTGAGGCGTCGAAGGGTAAGACGGCCGGTCGTGGTACCAAGGGCACGAAGGCCCGCTACCAGGTTCCGGAGCGCTTCGAGGGCGGCCAGATGCCGCTGCACATGCGCCTCCCGAAGCTGAAGGGCTTCAAGAACCCGTTCAAGACCGAGTACCAGGTCGTGAACCTCGACAAGCTGGCCGCGCTCTACCCCGAGGGTGGCGAGGTCACCGTCGCGGACCTGGTGGCCAAGGGTGCCGTTCGCAAGAACAGCCTCGTCAAGGTCCTCGGCCAGGGCGAGATCTCCGTGGCGCTGCAGGTGACGGTCGACGCCGTCTCCGGCTCCGCCAAGGAGAAGATCACCGCCGCCGGCGGCACCGTCACCGAGCTCGTCTGACACCTTCAGGCGTCTCGATGACTTGAGCGATCCCGACCGGGGATACCCCTTAGAAATGGGGTATCCCCGGTTGGTCGTTCCAAGGGTGGCAGTATCGCCGGTAAGGTGGCCTGCACTGCCAACATTCACAGGGTGCCGCGGTACGGGCACTCAGGGCGGCAGTCAGCCGTTACCCATGTCGTTGTTCAGTCGGAATCTCAAGACCGTCACCCTTGACGCAGTTGCGCGGGGGTCGCAGGAGGCACCGTGCTCACCGCGTTCGCCCGGGCGTTCAGGACGCCCGACCTGCGCAAGAAGCTGCTCTTCACGCTCGGCATCATCGTGGTGTACCGGCTCGGTACGCACATCCCGATCCCGGGCGTCGACTACAAGAGCGTCCAGACCTGTATCGACGTGGCCAAGGGCAACCAGGGCCTGTTCGGTCTGGTCAACATGTTCAGCGGCGGCGCGCTGCTGCAGATCACGGTCTTCGCGCTGGGCATCATGCCGTACATCACGGCGAGCATCATTCTCCAGCTGCTGACCGTGGTCATCCCGCGCCTGGAAGCCCTGAAGAAGGAGGGCCAGGCGGGTACGACGAAGATCACGCAGTACACCCGTTACCTGACGGTGGCGCTGGCGATCCTCCAGGGAACCGGTCTGGTGGCCACCGCGCGCAGCGGCGCCCTGTTCTCCGGCTGCCCGGCGGCGACCTCGATCGTCCCGGACCAGTCGATCTTCAGCACGATCACGATGGTCATCTGTATGACCGCCGGTACGGCCGTCGTCATGTGGCTCGGCGAGCTGATCACCGACCGCGGTATCGGCAACGGCATGTCCATCCTCATGTTCATCTCGATCGCCGCGACCTTCCCGGGCGCGCTGTGGGCCATCAAGAAGCAGGGCAAGCTGGCCGGCGGCTGGATCGAGTTCGGCACCGTGATCCTGGTCGGCCTGGTCATGGTCGCCCTGGTGGTCTTCGTCGAGCAGGCGCAGCGGCGGATCCCCGTCCAGTACGCCAAGCGCATGATCGGTCGCCGCTCCTACGGCGGTACCTCCACCTACATCCCGCTGAAGGTGAACCAGGCGGGTGTGATCCCCGTCATCTTCGCGTCGTCGCTGCTGTACATCCCGGCTCTGATCGCGCAGTTCGCCGGGGGCAACTCCGGGTGGAAGACGTGGATCCAGCAGAACCTGACCAAGGGTGACCACCCGATCTACATCACCGCCTACTTCTTGCTGATCGTTTTCTTCGCGTTCTTCTACGTGGCGATCTCCTTCAACCCCGAGGAAGTCGCCGACAACATGAAGAAGTATGGTGGCTTCATCCCGGGCATCCGGGCCGGTCGGCCCACCGCTGAGTACCTCTCGTACGTGCTCAACCGGATCACCTGGCCGGGGTCGCTGTACCTGGGTCTGATCGCTCTCGTACCGACAATGGCGTTGGTTGGCTTCGGGGCAAGCCAGAACTTCCCCTTCGGCGGCACCAGCATCCTGATCATCGTGGGTGTCGGTCTTGAGACGGTGAAGCAGATCGAGAGCCAGCTCCAGCAGCGCAATTACGAAGGGTTCCTCCGCTGATGCGAATCGTCCTCGTCGGGCCGCCCGGTGCCGGCAAGGGAACGCAGGCCGCGTTCCTCGCCAAGAACCTGTCGATCCCGCACATCTCCACGGGCGACCTGTTCCGCGCCAACATCAGCCAGCAGACGGAACTCGGCAAACTCGCGAAGTCCTACATGGACAAGGGTGAGCTGGTGCCGGACGAGGTCACCATCGCGATGGCCAAGGACCGTATGTCGCAGCCCGACGCGCAGAACGGCTTCCTGCTGGACGGCTTCCCGCGCAATGTGCAGCAGGCCGAGGCCCTGGACGAGATGCTCGACGCCGAGGGCATGAAGCTGGACGCGGTCCTCGACCTCGAGGTGCCCGAGGAAGAGGTCGTCAAGCGCATCGCGGGCCGCCGCGTCTGCCGCAACGACTCGTCGCACGTCTTCCACGAGTCGTACAAGACGCCGCAGCAGGAGGGCGTCTGCGACATCTGCGGCGGCGAGCTCTACCAGCGGGACGACGACTCCGAGGAGACCGTCCGCAAGCGGCTGGAGGTCTACCACACGCAGACCGAGCCGATCATCGACTACTACAAGTCGCAGGGCCTGGTGGTGACGATCCCGGCGCTCGGCAAGGTGGAAGAGGTCACCCAGCGCGCGATGGAGGCGCTCAGGCAGAAGGCCGGCGACAAGCAGTAGCCGATCGCCGGCACCCCCGTCGCTCTACGGCCGCGGATCCCCTGGCGGGAGCCGCGGCCGACGTGTGGGCGGTGCCGGTGGCACCGCCCCGTATCGTTGAAGTGTCCGTCCCCCCCGGTCCAGAAAGGCCGCAGTCGTCATGGTGCAGATCAAGACCCCCGAGCAGATCGCCAAGATGCGTGAGGCGGGGCTGGTCGTCGCAGCCGTGCACGCGGCCACACGGGAGGCGGCCGTGCCGGGCGCCACGACCAAGGATCTGGACGAGGTGGCGCGCAAGGTCCTCGCGGAGCACGGGGCGAAGTCGAACTTCCTGGGGTACGGCGGCTTCCCCGCGACCATCTGCACCTCGGTGAACGAGGTCGTCGTCCACGGTATCCCCTCCGACGAGGTGGTCCTCAAGGACGGCGACGTGATCTCCGTCGACGCCGGCGCGATCGTGGACGGCTGGCACGGGGACGCCGCCTTCACCGCGTTCGTGGGCTCCGGTCACTCCCCGGAGCTGGTCGAGCTGTCCCGGGTGACCGAGGAGTCCATGTGGGCGGGCATCGCGGCGATGAAGCAGGGGAACCGGCTCGTCGACGTCTCGCGGGCGATCGAGACGTACATCCGCCGGCAGCCGAAGCCGGGCGGCGGACGGTACGGGATCATCGAGGACTACGGCGGGCACGGCATCGGCACCGAGATGCACATGGACCCGCACCTGCTGAACTACGTGGACCGGCGGCGGGGGAAGGGCCCGAAGCTGGTGCCGGGGTTCTGCCTCGCCATCGAGCCGATGGTGTCGCTCGGCACCCCGAGGACCGAGGTCCTCTCGGACGACTGGACGGTCATCACGACGGACGGTACCTGGTCGTCCCACTGGGAGCACTCCGTCGCCCTGACCGAGCAGGGTCCGCTGGTGCTCACGGCTCCCGACGGCGGCAAGGAGAAGCTCGCCGAGTACGGCGTCACCGCCGCCCCCGATCCCCTCGCATAACGATCTCCGGCATGGGGCAGACTTCCCCGATTCGTGTTTCCTGGTGCGCTGACGTAGACTGACTCGTCGGCTCTCGTGCATCCGCATGTCCGCATGCGCTCGTACGGGGCCGATCAAGGTAGTCGATTCGAAGGGCGAAGCGTGGCCAAGAAGCAAGGTGCCATCGAGATCGAGGGCACTGTCGTCGAGTCTCTGCCGAACGCCATGTTCAAGGTCGAGCTCCAGAACGGCCACCAGGTCCTGGCACACATCAGCGGCAAGATGCGTATGCACTACATCCGTATCCTCCCTGACGACCGGGTCGTGGTGGAGCTGTCTCCGTACGACCTGACGCGTGGCCGGATCGTCTACCGCTACAAGTAGATCTTGCCCACGTCCCGCGCGAGCGGGGCCGCCGGCAACTGACCCGGAGAACCTCACATCCCATGAAGGTCAAGCCGAGCGTCAAGAAGATCTGCGACAAGTGCAGGGTGATCCGCCGTCACGGCCGGGTCATGGTCATCTGCGAGAACCCGCGCCACAAGCAGCGCCAGGGCTGACGCAAGACCGAACCTCTGCATCCCGCAGAACTTCGCGCGACGCAAGCTGAATATGTTCATACGCAGGACCCGGGCCTGAGCGATCAGGTCTGACACCCCCGGTTCGGAGGCCGGGGACCCAGTTCGTACCTCGTACGGCGGCTGGGAGCCGGTTCTGCGGAAGACCTCCGAAGATCAACTGGAGCCATTGAATGGCACGCGTTTCCGGTGTTGACATCCCGCGCGAAAAGCGCGTGGAGGTCGCCCTCACCTACGTGTTCGGCATCGGCCGGACCCTCTCGCAGCAGACGCTGGCCGAGACCGGCGTCGACCCGAACACCCGCGTTCGCGATCTGACCGAAGAGCAGCTCGTCGCGATTCGCGAGTACGTCGACAACAACATCAAGACCGAGGGTGACCTCCGTCGCGAGATCCAGGCCGACATCCGCCGCAAGGTCGAGATCGGCTGCTACCAGGGTCTGCGGCACCGCCGCGGTCTGCCCGTCCGCGGTCAGCGCACCAGCACCAACGCCCGTACCCGCAAGGGCCCGCGTCGCGCCATCGCCGGCAAGAAGAAGCCGGGCAAGAAGTAGTCCGCAGCGGACACCTGTCCACGGTCTTCGCTGTAGGACCGACCACCTCCGTAGGAGTTAAAGGATGCCCCCCAAGGGACGTCAGGGCGCTGCCAAGAAGGTGCGCCGCAAGGAAAAGAAGAACGTCGCTCACGGCCACGCGCACATCAAGAGCACGTTCAACAACACGATCGTTTCGATCACGGACCCGTCCGGCAACGTGATCTCCTGGGCCTCCGCCGGCCACGTCGGCTTCAAGGGCTCCCGGAAGTCCACGCCGTTCGCCGCGCAGATGGCCGCCGAGTCGGCCGCCCGTCGCGCCCAGGAGCACGGCATGCGCAAGGTCGACGTGTTCGTCAAGGGTCCGGGTTCCGGTCGTGAGACCGCGATCCGCTCCCTGCAGGCCACGGGCCTCGAGGTCGGCTCCATCCAGGACGTCACCCCGACCCCGCACAACGGCTGCCGTCCGCCGAAGCGCCGCCGCGTCTGACGCTTCACGGTCGCGGGTTCAGGGCGGTACGGCCCCCTTCGGGTCGTACCGCCCGTACCCTTGCAGTACCCCGCGCTCGCGAGGCGCGGGCTCCGTCGGGCGTCAAATAGCGGGCGCCCACGACTGAAGGATCTGATCCACACATGCTGATCGCTCAGCGTCCCTCGTTGACCGAAGAGGTCGTCGACGAGTTCCGCTCCCGGTTCGTGATCGAGCCGCTGGAGCCGGGCTTCGGCTACACCCTCGGCAACTCCCTGCGTCGTACGCTCCTCTCCTCGATCCCGGGTGCGGCGGTCACGTCCATCCGCATCGACGGCGTCCTGCACGAGTTCACCACCGTGCCGGGCGTCAAGGAGGACGTCACCGACCTGATCCTCAACATCAAGCAGCTGGTCGTCTCCTCCGAGCACGACGAGCCGGTCGTGATGTACCTGCGCAAGCAGGGCCCGGGTCTCGTCACCGCCGCCGACATCGCGCCCCCGGCCGGTGTCGAGGTGCACAACCCCGACCTCGTCCTCGCCACGCTCAACGGCAAGGGCAAGCTGGAGATGGAGCTGACCGTCGAGCGCGGTCGCGGTTACGTCTCCGCCGTGCAGAACAAGCAGGTGGGCCAGGAGATCGGCCGTATCCCGGTCGACTCCATCTACTCGCCGGTTCTGAAGGTCACCTACAAGGTCGAGGCGACCCGTGTCGAGCAGCGCACCGACTTCGACAAGCTGATCGTCGACGTCGAGACCAAGCAGGCCATGCGTCCGCGTGACGCCATGGCGTCCGCCGGTAAGACCCTGGTGGAGCTGTTCGGTCTGGCCCGCGAGCTCAACATCGACGCCGAGGGCATCGACATGGGTCCGTCCCCGACGGACGCCGCCCTCGCCGCCGACCTGGCGCTGCCGATCGAGGAGCTGGAGCTCACCGTCCGCTCCTACAACTGCCTCAAGCGTGAGGGCATCCACTCCGTGGGTGAGCTCGTCGCCCGCTCCGAGGCCGACCTCCTGGACATCCGCAACTTCGGTGCGAAGTCCATCGACGAGGTCAAGGCGAAGCTGGCCGGCATGGGCCTGGCCCTGAAGGACAGCCCGCCCGGATTCGACCCGACCGCCGCCGCGGACGCCTTCGGCGCCGACGACGACGCGGACGCCGGGTTCGTGGAGACCGAGCAGTACTGATCGGTCCTCGGCTGCGGGCCCGCTGTGGCTGGTCGCGCAGTTCCCCCCCCGCGCCCCCCACGGGGCGCGGGTCTCCGGGACGCGATCCCGGATCTCCGACAGGCGACCGCCTGCTCGGATACTGACTCCGGTACCTGACACGGCCGGGGCAGACACACAGGAGAAGAACAATGCCGAAGCCCACCAAGGGTGCCCGTCTGGGCGGCAGCGCCGCGCACGAGAAGCTGCTCCTCGCGAACCTCGCGAAGTCGCTGTTCGAGCACGGCCGTATCACCACCACCGAGGCGAAGGCCCGTCGCCTGCGCCCGTACGCGGAGCGTCTGATCACCAAGGCGAAGAAGGGTGACCTTCACAACCGCCGCCAGGTGCTCCAGGTCATCACGGACAAGGGCATCGTCCACACGCTCTTCACCGAGATCGGCCCGCGCTACGAGAACCGTCCGGGTGGCTACACCCGCATCACCAAGATCGGTAACCGCCGTGGCGACAACGCGCCCATGGCCGTGATCGAGCTGGTCGAGGCGCTGACGGTGCAGCAGACGGCGGTCGGCGAGGCCGAGGCGGCGACGAAGCGCGCCGTCAAGGAGTCCGAGGCCGCCAAGGTCGAGGAGACCAAGGTCGAGGAGACCGAGGCCCCGGCCGCGGAGGCTGCCGAGGAGTCCAAGGACGCCTGAGGTTGACCTCGCTGGAAGCGGGTCCGTCCACTGGACGGGCCCGCTTTCGCGTCCGCCGGGGCCGCGGCGTGTCCCAGTCGCCTGAGAGGATCAGTACGTGAGTGATGAAGTACAGCCCGGTTTCGTACGCGTGCGCCTGGACCTCTCCTACGACGGCACGGACTTCCACGGCTGGGCCAAGCAGGCCGGCGGGCGGCGGACCGTGCAGGGGGAGATCGAGGACGCCCTCCGCACGGTGACGCGGTCGAAGGACACCCATGAGCTGACCGTGGCCGGGCGGACCGATGCGGGAGTGCACGCGCGGGGACAGGTCGCCCATGTCGATCTGCCCCGGGAGGTCTGGGGCGAACACCGGGGGAAGCTGCTCAAGCGGCTCGCGGGGCGCCTGCCGAAGGACGTGCGGGTGTGGGCCCTGAGGGAGGCCCCCAGCGGCTTCAACGCCCGTTTCTCCGCGATCTGGCGGCGCTACGCGTACCGGGTCACCGACAACCCGGGCGGTGTCGATCCGTTGCTGCGCCATCACGTGCTGTGGCACGACTGGCCGCTCGACGTGGACGCCATGAACGAGGCCGCCCGGCGGCTCCTCGGGGAACACGACTTCGCCGCCTACTGCAAGCGGCGCGAAGGGGCCACCACGATCCGTACGCTCCAGGAGCTGAGCCTGGTGCGCGGCGACGACGGGATCATCACGGCGACCGTTCGCGCGGACGCCTTCTGTCACAACATGGTGCGGTCGCTGATCGGCGCGCTGCTGTTCGTCGGCGACGGCCACCGGGCTCCCGACTGGCCGGGGAAGGTGCTGGCCGCCGGCGTACGGGACTCGGCCGTGCACGTCGTACGGCCGCACGGGCTCACGCTGGAGGAGGTCGGCTACCCGGCCGACGAGCTGCTCGCCGCGCGCAACAAGGAGGCGCGGAACAAGCGGACGCTGCCGGGCGCCGTGCGGTGCGAGACCTGTTAGAGCTCCGAACGAAATGGGGGCCCGGCTCCCATTTGGTCGGAGCTCCCAGCCACCTGCTGCCTGAAGGACCGGCGGGGCCCCGGTGGAGGGGGCCGCCTACTGGTTGGACGCCGCGGACGCCTGCGCCTCGCCGCGGCGGCGGATCTGGCGGAACGCGAACTCGGCCAGATCGTCGCCCGCCGTGAAGACCTTCGCGTCCTTGGCCGTCACGTCCTTGCCGTTGGTGAAGCCGGCGAGGGTGAAGTAGGCGTAGCGGCCGTAGGAGTTGGTGGTGGATCGGCAGATCGTCGTACGGCAGAAGGTGGGTACGCCCTGGCCGGTCAGCGACGTCATGATGCTCTTGCTGTCCGCTTGCTGCTTCGCCTTCGTGGCCTGGGCCGCGGTGTCGAAGAGGGCCACGCCGACGGTCACGGCGACGCCGTCCTTGGTGTAGGTGGCGCGGATCACACGGGTGCAGCCGTTCTTGGTCAGCACCGCGGGCAGCGTGCCCTGCACGGCCGACGCGCAGTCGGTGGTGGAGGCGGTGGGGCCCTTCTTGTAGACGTTCGCGCCCATGGTCAGCTGGGTGCCGGGGAACAGCGTGTCCGCGCTGATCGGGGCCGTGTCCTTCTTCGCGCTGGAGATGAAGTCCATCGGGTCCAGCGGGGGAGGAGCCGAGGTCGGGGCGAACGACGGGGCGGGGTCGGCGCTCTGGCTGGGGATGTTCGCGGTGCCGGGCAGCTCACTGGTGGGCTTGTTCGAGGCCTGGGTGCTGCCGTTGGCGGAGACGACCGCGACGGCGACGGCCGCGCCGACCGCCACCGTGGCCAGGGCGCCGCCGACGATCAGCAGCAGCCGACGCCGCTTGTTGCGCGCCTCGGACGCCTCGGCGAGCGCGGCCCAGTCGGGGGCGCTGCCCTGGCTGCCCCACTGCGGTTGCTGGGAACTCGGTTTCCAGGGATCCCACTGGGGTTCCCCCTGCCCATAACTCATGCGGCGCATCTTAGACGGGGCGTGGGCCGCCGTGTCCCGCCTCGGCGACAGCCACGGCGACAACACGGCGCACATCAGGCACAACGCCACCGGCGCGCTCGCTCCGGGCGGTCCGGGCCCGGCGGCAGCGCCCCCGTTTTGACCCATGTGAGCGGTCCCGTTATCCTGGCTGTTCGTTATGTGTATTGGCTTGCTCATTCTCACGTGAGGGGCCCTTACACCGGTCCACCGGGCCGATGACCAGCGACCAGCACGCGGTATGCGTCACCGCGGTGCGGTCAGGGCTGTCGTGATCGTCTTCGGTGACCTTGTCAGGAACCTCACTGAAGAAGCGAAGGCTACGAACCGTGCGTACGTACAGCCCCAAGCCCGGCGATGTGACGCGTCAGTGGCACGTCATTGACGCTCAGGACGTCGTCCTGGGCCGTCTCGCCACCACCGCCGCCACCCTCCTGCGCGGCAAGCACAAGCCGATCTACGCGCCCCACGTGGACACCGGTGACTTCGTCATCATCATCAACGCGGACAAGGTGCACCTGTCCGGCAACAAGCGGACCCAGAAGATGGCGTACCGCCACTCGGGCTACCCGGGTGGTCTGCGCTCGGTGCGCTACGACGACCTGCTGGCGAACAACCCGGAGAAGGCCGTGGAGAAGGCCGTCAAGGGCATGCTCCCGAAGAACTCCCTGGGCCGTCAGATGCTCTCGAAGCTGAAGGTCTACTCGGGCGACCAGCACCCGCACGCTGCTCAGCAGCCGGTGCCGTTCGAGATCACCCAGGTCGCGCAGTAAGTCCGGCCACCCCCTAAGACTGAAGAGAATCTGAGGAGAATCGTGGCCGAGACCACTGCCGAGCAGCCGCTCGAAGAGCTTGACATCGACAGCTACACCACCGAGACCGAGGTCCCGCTGGAGGGTGAGTACACCTCCGAGTCCGTCGCCTCCCGCTTCGGTGAGCCCCAGCCGGCCGCCGGCCTGGGCCGCCGCAAGGAGGCCATCGCCCGTGTCCGGATCGTCCCGGGCACCGGCAAGTGGAAGATCAACGGTCGCAGCCTTGAGGACTACTTCCCGAACAAGGTGCACCAGCAGGAGGTCAACGAGCCCTTCAAGGTGCTGGAGCTCGAGGGCCGCTACGACGTCATCGCCCGTATCGCGGGTGGCGGTGTCTCCGGTCAGGCCGGTGCGCTCCGTCTCGGTGTCGCCCGTGCGCTGAACGAGGCGGACGTCGACAACAACCGTGGCGCGCTGAAGAAGGCCGGCTTCCTGCGCCGCGACGACCGTGCGGTCGAGCGGAAGAAGGCCGGTCTGAAGAAGGCCCGCAAGGCTCCGCAGTACAGCAAGCGCTAAGCGCGTCCGCTGGTCGCGCAGGCGTCGTACCGTCCTGTTGCGCGCACGCATCGCCCCGGCAGCACGCTCTGTGCCGCCGGGGCGGTTCGTTTACGGGGGACAATCGCTTATCACAGGCTTATGGAGCAATTCCGGCACTCTCGGACAGCTGCGGGGGATAAGCCTGAAGACAGGTGTCCGGGGGATGTACGTATCCCGTCCCTGTCTGGAAACTCGGCATGAGCCGCACATTCGCAGCAAGTTCGGAGGACACCACAGTGGGACGACTCTTCGGCACGGACGGCGTGCGCGGTGTCGCCAACGCGGACCTTACGGCCGAGATGGCGCTCGGTCTGTCCGTGGCGGCGGCGCACGTACTCGCCGAGGCGGGCACGTTCGAGGGCCACCGGCCGACGGCGGTCGTCGGGCGTGATCCGCGCGCGTCCGGGGAGTTCCTGGAGGCCGCCGTGGTCGCAGGTCTCGCCAGCGCGGGCGTGGACGTACTGCGCGTCGGGGTGCTGCCCACCCCGGCCGTCGCGTACCTGACGGGCGCGCTCGGTGCCGACCTGGGCGTGATGCTCTCCGCCAGCCACAACGCCATGCCCGACAACGGGATCAAGTTCTTCGCCCGCGGTGGCCACAAGCTGGCCGACGAGCTGGAGGACAAGATCGAGGCCGTGTACGAGGAGCACCGCACCGGCGCTCCCTGGGACCGGCCCACCGGTTCCGGGGTCGGGCGCGTGAAGTCGTACGCCGAGGGCTTCGACCAGTACGTCGCCCACCTCCTCGCCGTCCTGCCGAACCGGCTCGACGGGCTCAAGGTCGTCCTCGACGAGGCGCACGGCGCCGCCGCCCGGGTCTCGCCCGAGGCGTTCTCGCGCGCGGGCGCCGAGATCGTCACGATCGGAGCGGAACCGGACGGCCTCAACATCAACGAAGGCTGCGGTTCCACCCACCTGGCGAAGCTGCGCGCCGCCGTCGTGGAGCACGGCGCCGACCTCGGCATCGCGCACGACGGTGACGCCGACCGCTGCCTCGCCGTGGACCACACGGGGGAGGAGGTGGACGGCGACCAGATCCTGGCCGTGCTCGCGCTGGCGATGCGGGAGCGTTCCGCACTGCGCTCCGGCACCGTTGTCGCGACGGTCATGTCCAATCTGGGCTTCAAGCTGGCCATGGAGCGCGAGGGCATCGAGCTCGTCCGGACCGCGGTCGGCGACCGGTACGTGCTGGAGGAGATGAAGGAGAAGGGCTACGCGCTCGGCGGCGAGCAGTCAGGCCACGTGATCATCCTCGACCACGCCACCACCGGCGACGGCACGCTGACCGGCCTGATGCTCGCCGCTCGGGTGGCGGAGAGCGGTCGTACGCTCAAGGAGCTGGCGTCCGTCATGGAGCGGCTGCCGCAGGTGCTCGTGAACGTTCCGGACGTCGACAAGTCCCGGGTCGGGACGTCGGCCGATCTGGCCGCCGCTGTCGCCGAGGCCGAGCGGGAGCTGGGGGCGACCGGGCGGGTGCTGCTGCGGCCGTCGGGTACCGAGCCGCTGGTGCGGGTGATGGTCGAGGCCGCGGACATCGATCAGGCGCGGTCTGTTGCCGGGCGGCTGGCCGACGCGGTGAAGTCTGCGCTCGGGTAGCCGACCGATCAGGGGGCGGGGGTTCTGCCTGCCGCGGACCGTCTGGTTGTGCGTGGCTGGTCGCGCAGTCCCCCGCGCCCCCTGTGGGACCGCCTTCTCACCCGGCGCTGCTCACAGCTTGCGCAGGCTCAGCCGCTGCACCTTGTGGTCCGGGCCCTTGCGCAGCACCAGAGTGGCGCGGCCGCGGGTCGGGGCCACGTTCTCCAGCAGGTTCGGCCTGTTGATGGTCCGCCAGGTCGACCGGGCGTAGTCCAGGGCCTCCTCCTCGGAGACCTGGGTGTACCTGCGGAAGTACGAGGACGGGTTCTGGAACGCCGTCTGACGGAGCTTCTTGAACCGGTTGAGGTACCAGCGTTCGATGTCCTCGGGGCGCGCGTCGACGTACACGCTGAAGTCGAAGTAGTCCGCGAGGCCCACTCGGGTGCGGCCGTCCTTGCCGGGAAGGGCGGGCTGGAGCACGTTCAGGCCCTCGACGATCAGGATGTGCGGGCGGCGGACCGTGAGCTTCTGGCCGGGCACGATGTCGTAGATCAGGTGCGAGTAGACGGGCGCCGTCACCTCGTCCTTGCCGGCCTTGATGTCGGCGACGAAACGGGTCAGGGCGCGGCGGTCGTACGACTCGGGGAAGCCCTTCCGGGACATCAGCCCGCGGGCCTCCAGCTCCTTGGTGGGCAGCAGGAAGCCGTCCGTGGTGACCAGTTCCACCCGCGGGTGCTCGGGCCAGCGGGACAGCAGTGCCTGGAGGAGGCGGGCGACCGTCGACTTGCCGACCGCCACGGAGCCCGCCACGCCTATGACGAACGGGGTGCCTGACTGGGAGCCCTGTTCGCCGAGGAAGGTGTTCAGGGCGCCTCTGAGGCCGTCCGTGGCGCCCACGTACAGGTTGAGCAGCCGGGACAGCGGCAGATAGATGTCCCGCACCTCGTCGAGGTCGATGACGTCGCCCAGACCGCGCAGCTTCTCGACCTCCTCGGCGGTCAGCGGCAACGGCGTCTTGTCGCGCAGCGCACTCCACTCGGCACGGGTGAGGTCGACGTAGGGAGTCGCCTCCGGCCGGGACCGGTGGGCGCTCCGGGGCATCGAGGAGACCGGAGAGATCACAGTCCATTGTTAACGGAGTTTGAACGGGGCGGGAGGTGGGGTCCGTCACGTGCGGAGCCGTGCGGGGCGGCCCACCGTCCGGCCCGGCATGCAACAGGCCCCGCCGAAGCGGGAGCACGTACGGCTCGGCTTCGACGGGGCCTGCCCGACGGCTCAGTCGTTTCTGACGTTGAGGTTGTCGTCGACGAGGAACTCCGGATAGCCCAAGCGTTCCCCGAGGGCGTTGAACGCCGCGCAGCGTTCTTCGCTGATCTCCACGAAGTAGGCCTTCATGGTCCGCAGGAACAGCCGATGACCGAGGTCCGCACACGTCCTGGTCGCTCTGGTCCTTCTCGTAGGCCTGGCTCGACGGGCCACGGAACGAGCCGTCCGATGCGCCAGTTCGTGCAGCTTGTCCAGCATCTGGTTCAGGGCGTCCTGGGCGAAGCTGGACGTGCCCGGTCCACGCAGGCGCTGAGCGTCGGCCATCGGGCACTGATCGAACCGCAGTTCTATCGACCGCTGCTCCGATGTGTGCTCCGACGTGCCCGCCGGGCGTTCGTACCCCAGTGGGAATTTCCGATTTCGGGCAGGCCGCGGGAGGTCGGGGCGTCGCCCGGACCGTAGGCTGCGGCACATGTGCGGAATCGTGGGATACGTGGGACCGCAGTCGGCGCTCGACGTGGTCGTGGCGGGACTGAAGCGGTTGGAGTACCGGGGCTACGACTCGGCGGGTGTCGCCGTGCTGGCGGACGGCGGTCTGGCCGCCGCCAAGAAGGCCGGGAAGCTGGTCAACCTGGAGAAGGAGCTGGCCGACCGGCCGCTGCCGACGGGCGCCACGGGCATCGGGCACACCCGGTGGGCCACCCACGGCGGTCCGACCGACGCCAACGCGCATCCTCACCTCGACAACGCCGGGCGCGTCGCCGTCGTCCACAACGGGATCATCGAGAACTTCGCCGTGCTGCGGGCCGAGCTGGAGGAGCGGGGCCACGCCCTCGCCTCCGAGACGGACACCGAGGTGGTCGCGCATCTGCTCGCGGAGGAGTTCTCCGCGACCGCGGACCTCGCCGAGGCGATGCGGCTGGTGTGCCTGCGGCTGGAGGGCGCGTTCACGCTGGTCGCGGTGCACGCCGACGAGCCGGACGTGGTCGTGGGCGCGCGGCGCAACTCTCCGCTCGTGGTCGGCGTCGGGGAGGGCGAGGCCTTCCTCGCCTCGGACGTGTCGGCGTTCATCGCCCACACGCGGTCGGCGATCGAGTTGGGCCAGGACCAGGTGGTGGAGCTGCGCCGGGACGGGGTGACCGTCACCGGCTTCGACGGCCGGCCCGCCGACGTCCGCTCGTACCACGTCGACTGGGACGCCTCGGCCGCCGAGAAGGGCGGCTACGACTACTTCATGCTCAAGGAGATCGCCGAGCAGCCCAAGGCGGTCGCCGACACGCTCCTCGGCCGGATCGACGCGGCCGGTTCGCTCAGGCTGGACGAGCTGCGCATGTCGGCCGCCGAGCTGCGCGAGGTAGACAAGATCGTCGTCGTGGCGTGCGGGACGGCCTTCCACGCCGGGATGATCGCCAAGTACGCCATCGAGCACTGGACCCGCATCCCGTGCGAGGTGGAGCTGGCCAGCGAGTTCCGCTACCGGGACCCGATCCTCGACCCGCGCACGCTGGTGATCGCCATCTCGCAGTCCGGCGAGACCATGGACACGCTGATGGCGCTGCGGCATGCCCGTGAGCAGGGCTCCAAGGTGCTGGCGATCTGCAACACCAACGGGTCGACGATCCCCCGGGAGTCGGACGCCGTGCTGTACACGCACGCGGGCCCGGAGGTCGCGGTCGCCTCGACCAAGGCGTTCCTGACGCAGCTCGTCGCCTGCTATCTGGTGGCCCTCTACCTGGGCCAGGTGCGCGGCACCAAGTGGGGCGACGAGATCCACGTGGTCATCCGCGACCTGTCGCAGATCTCCCGCGAGGTCGAGCGGGTCCTGGAGACCATGGAGCCGGTACGGGAGCTGGCGCGCTCCCTCGCCGACAAGAACACGGTGCTGTTCCTGGGGCGGCACGTGGGCTACCCGGTTGCCCTGGAGGGCGCCCTCAAGCTCAAGGAGCTGGCGTACATGCACGCCGAGGGCTTTGCGGCGGGCGAGCTGAAGCACGGGCCGATCGCGCTGATCGAGGAGGACCTGCCGGTCGTCGTGGTGGTGCCCTCGCCGCGCGGACGCTCGGTCCTGCACGACAAGATCGTCTCCAACATCCAGGAGATCCGGGCGAGGGGTGCCCGCACCATCGTGATCGCGGAGGAGGGGGACGAGGCGGTGGTGCCGTACGCCGACCATCTCATCCGGATCCCGGCCACCCCGACGCTGTTGCAGCCGCTGGTGGCGACGGTGCCGTTGCAGGTCTTCGCGTGCGAGCTGGCGACGGCTCGGGGGAACGAGGTGGATCAGCCGCGGAATCTGGCGAAGTCCGTGACGGTGGAGTGAGCCTTCAGGGCTTCGACGAAGGTGGCGAAGGCTCCGGTCGGGAAGGAGAGGGTGCGCTCGGCCGGGGCCTTCGAGTCGCGGATGGCTACGTGGGTGTACGAGTTCGCGATCTCCACGCAGTCGTTGCCATCGTCCGGGCCTGAGTAGGACGACTTTCGCCAGTTGCCGGGGGTGTCCATGGGTGCCTCACAGCTCTTTGGCCAGCCTGTGGATGAAGTCGCGCGACCGTTCGGGGTCGAGTGACACGTCCTCTATCTTACGGAAGCGCGTTCGAAAGGCGCTGAGTTGCGCTTCGGAATCGATGAAGGCTGAGCCATGGGGTACGTCTCGCACCACCGTGTCGAGTTTGAGCACGGGGCCGCCAACGTACGTCATCGTGCTTGCAGCTCTGGCGAAGTCGTCCAGGTCGAAGGGGATGACGCGCATCGTGATGTGCTTCGCCTCCGAGAGTTCCAGGAGCCGGGCCAGTTGAGCCCGTGAGGCAGCGCGGTCGCCGACCCGGATCCGCAGCGCTGCCTCGTGGATCACCACTTCGTACGGGATGGGGGCAGGGCCCTCGATGGTCACCCGCCGCGCCATCCGGTGACGGACGCGCAACTCAAGCTCTTCGTGGGTCACCTCGGGGACCCTGGACGAGAAGACGGCGCGGGCGTAGTCCTCCGTCTGCAACAGGCCCGGTACGTACAGGATCGCTACATCGCGCCGGAATGAGGCGTGGTGATCCAGCTCGGCCAGATCCAGAAATGACGTGGGCAGCAGGCCTCGGTACTCCTCCCACCAGCCGCGTGTCCGGTCGGCGGCCATCGCGACCAGGGCGTCGACGAACTCGGCGTCGGTGCACGCGTAGTGGGCGGCAAGCCGGCGCAGCCGCTCTTCGCTCACGCCGGAGAGGCCGGACTCGATGTGGCTGATCTGTACGGGGCTCACGCCAAGCAGTGCTGCCGCCTGGCGAGCGTTGAGACCTGCCGCGTCACGGAGTCTGCGCAGTTCGACCGCCAGGCGCATTTGACGTGCCGTTGGTTCGCGCCTCGTCGTCATCGACTGCTCCTCGGTGCAACGCGCCTCGTTCGGGGTCACGTTACGCGATCGGCTTGCTAGACCGAAACATTAACCCCTACCGTCGGTGATGCGACGCACACGCTGCGGAATGCCGGGATCCCGGAAGCGCACCGCTCCGTCCTGCCATGACGGCTGAGGCAATGCCACCGTCCGCCCGCCCGCAACCCCTCCCCAACCAAACGGAGTTGCCGCATGCCCGAAAACGAGCCGTGGGAGTACTGCCTGTACATCCCCAACGACCTGCGCGCCGTCACCATCGGCCGCCGTACCCTCCGTCTCATCCTGACCATGCACGGACTGATCGGCCTGGTCGACGTCGCCGAACTCCTCGCCACGGAGCTGGTCTCCAACGCCGTGCGCCACACCAAAGGGCCGGCCGCGCTCCGTGTGCGCTGGTCGGCGGGTGTCCTGCGGATCGGGGCGTGGGACGCCGACCCCGAGCCGCCGGAGCCGCCCGTGCCACTGGAGCAGGTGGCCGATCTGGAGGAGGGGCGCGGGCTGGCGCTGGTCCGGTCCTGTGCCGACCTGTGGGGCTGGCAGCCGTTGGCGCGCGGCGGCAACCGCGGCAAGGTCGTGTGGTGCGAGCTCGCCGCAGTCCAGGCGACCGTAGGGTGCTCGGCATGAGCATCATCGGGGTCGGAATCGACGTGGCCGAGATCGACCGGTTCGCGGCGTCGTTGCGGCGTACGCCTGGATTGGTCGAACGACTGTTCCTTGAGAGCGAGTTGCTGCTGCCGAGCGGGGAGCGGCGCGGCATCGCCTCGCTGGCCGTGCGGTTCGCGGCGAAGGAGGCGGTGGCCAAGGCCCTGGGCGCGCCGGGCGGGCTGCACTGGACCGACGCCGAGGTCTACGTCGAGGACAGCGGGCAGCCTCGGCTGCGGGTGACGGGCACGGTCGCGGCCCGCGCCGCCGAACTCGGCGTACGGTCCTGGCACGTGTCGCTCAGCCATGACGCGGGCGTGGCGTCCGCGGTGGTCGTGGCGGAGGGGTAGGTCCGCCCGTGGGCGGCGCTCGTGGGGGAGACTCGAAGGTATGCGTACTGCGTACAGCGTGGAGACGGTGAGGGCTGCCGAGCGTGCGCTCATGGCGAGGCTTCCGGAGGGGGCGCTGATGCAGCGCGCCGCCGCCGGACTGGCCGCGGCCTGTGCGGACTTGCTCGGCCGGGTGTACGGCAGCCGGGTGGTGCTGCTGGTAGGCAGCGGGGACAACGGCGGTGACGCCTTGTACGCCGGGGCCCGGCTGGCCCGGCGCGGGGCGGGGGTCACGGCCCTGCTGCTGGCGCCCGACCGCACCCACCCGGGCGGGCTGGGGGCGCTGCGCCGGGCGGGCGGGTCCGTGGTCCGGGCCGGGGCGGGCGAGGAGTTGATCCGGCGCGCCGACCTCGTGGTCGACGGCATCGTCGGCATCGGGGGCAAGGGCGGCCTGCGGCCGGATGCCGCGGCGCTCGCCGAGCTCGCCGAGCGGTCGCGGGCGGCCGTCGTCGCCGTCGACCTGCCGAGCGGCGTGGAGGCCGACACCGGCGAGGTGCGGGGCCCGGCCGTACGGGCCGATCTGACCGTGACCTTCGGGACGCACAAGCCGGCGCTGCTCATCGATCCGGCGCGGGAGTACGCCGGCACGGTACGCCTCGTCGACATCGGGCTGGAGCTGCCGCAGGAGCCCGAACTGGAGGCGCTGCAGCACGCGGACGTGGCGGCGCGGCTGCCGGTGCCCCAGGCCGAGAGCGACAAGTACCGGCGCGGAGTGGTCGGGATCGCCGCCGGGTCCGCGCGCTACCCCGGGGCCGCGGTGCTCGCGGTGGCGGGTGCGCTGCGGGGCGGGGCCGGGGCCGTGCGGTACGTGGGGCCCGCCGGGGACGCGGTGATCGCCCGCTTCCCGGAGACGCTGGTCTCCGACCGGGGGCCCGCCAAGGCCGGTCGGGTGCAGGCGTGGGTCGTGGGCCCGGGCGCCGGGGACGACGCGGCGACGGTGGCGGAGGTGCTGGAGGCGGACGTGCCGGTGCTCATCGACGCGGACGGGCTGCGGCTGGCCGACCGGGACGCCGTACGCGGCCGTTCGGCGCCGACGCTGATGACTCCGCATGCGGGGGAGGCCGCCGCGCTGCTCGGGGTGACACGCGAGGAGGTCGAGGGGTCCCGGCTGACGGCGGCGCGGGACCTGGCCGCGCGGTACCGGGCGATCGTGCTGCTCAAGGGCTCGACGACAGTGGTGGCGGATCCCGGGGGCGCGCCGGTGCGGGTGAACGCGACGGGCACCCCGTGGCTGGCCACCGCGGGCAGCGGGGACGTGCTGTCCGGCCTGTCGGGCTCGCTGCTCGCGGCCGGCCTCCCGACCCGGGACGCCGGCAGCGTGGCGGCGTACCTGCACGGCCTCGCGGGCCGCTACGCGGCGGACGGAGCACCGGTGGGCGCCCACGACGTGGCCAACGCGATCCCGGAGGCCTGGCGGGACGTTCGCGCTGAGGACGGGCCGCCCTTCCGGTGACGTGACGACCCGGCGGGCGTAGCCGTGGCGCTGCGTACGGGGGACCTGTCAGCGCGGCGTCCACCTCCGCCCGCATCCCCGCGTTTCTCTGATTGCATGATCAGCGCACGAACCACGAGCCGCTGCGTCGTGGTCCTCCTCGCCCTGTTCACCGTCCTCCCCACGGCCAAGGCCGCGGCCGACCCCGCGACCCCGCACCCCCTCCCGGGCCCCGAGCCGGAGGCCGAACTCCTCCCCGAGGTGCGACCGGGCCAGATGCTCCCGCCCGCCATGTACACCCCGGCCCGCACGGTGGACGCGATGGGGCTGTCGGGGCCGCGGGCCCGGCACTGAACGCCCACGACCGGTACCGGCACCCGGCACCGAAGAGCCGTCGGAGCCCTCTGAGACACTGGGGGCGCGATGACAAGTTCTGAGACAGCCCCGCTCCGCGCCCGTGCCGAGATCGACCTCGCGGCCCTGCGGGCGAACGTACGCACCCTGCGCGCCGTCGCCCCCGGCGCCGCCCTGATGGCCGTGGTGAAGTCGGACGCGTACGGCCACGGGGCGGTGCCGTGCGCCCGTGCCGCCGTCGAAGCCGGCGCCGAATGGCTCGGCACCGCCACCCCCGAGGAGGCCTTCGCGCTGCGCGCGGCGGGCCTGCCGGGGCGCGTCCTGTGCTGGCTGTGGACCCCCGGTGGCCCCTGGCGCAGGGCGATCGAGGCCGACGTCGACGTCTCCGTGAGCGGTCTGTGGGCCCTGGAGGAGCTGCGCGAGGCGGCGGCCGCGGCCGGGGCGCCCGCCCGCGTCCACCTCAAGGCCGACACCGGCCTCGGGCGCAGCGGCTGCCAGCCGGCCGACTGGCCCGAGCTCGTCGCCGAGGCCCTGCGTGCCCAGGCGGACGGGCTGCTCACCGTGGTCGGCCTGTGGTCGCACTTCGCCTGCGCCGACGAGCCCGGCCACCCCTCCATCCAGGCCCAGCTCACCCGCTTCCGCGAGATGGTGGCGTACGCCGAGGAGCAGGGCGCACGGCCGGAGGTGCGCCACATCGCCAACTCGCCCGCCACGCTGACCCTGCCCGAGGCCCACTTCGACCTCGTCCGGACGGGGATCGCGATCTACGGCCTCTCGCCCAGCCCCGAGGTCGGCAGCCCGGCCGAGCTCGGACTACGCCCGGTGATGACCCTGAAGGCCTCGCTCGCCCTGGTGAAGCAGGTCCCCGGCGGCCACGGCGTCAGCTACGGCCACCTGTACACCACCCCCGGCACCACGACCCTCGGCCTGGTCCCGGTCGGCTACGCGGACGGCATCCCGCGCCATGCCTCGGGCACCGGCCCGGTCCTGGTCGACGGCAAGCTGCGTACGGTCGCGGGCCGGATCGCCATGGACCAGTTCGTGGTGGACCTGGGCGGCGACGAGCCCCGGCCCGGCACCGAGGCGATCCTCTTCGGTCCCGGAGACCGCGGCGAGCCCACCGCCGAGGACTGGGCGCAGGCGGCGGGAACCATCGCTTACGAAATCGTGACCCGGATCGGAACCCGTGTGCCGCGCGTCTACGTGAAGGTGAATGCCTAACAAGGTGGGTAACCCACACGGGTGAGTCTGGGCAGGCGTACGGCAGGACGAGCGAAGCCCCCGGGGAGGAGCGGGACGTGAGCGAGAGCAGCGCGGAGACGGCCGTGGAGGCCGTCAGGAGCGCGGCCGCCACTGCCGCCGGGAACTGGCGCATCGCCGGTGTCGCCGGCGCCGCGATAGGCGTGGTCGCGGCGGGCGCCGCGGCCGGTGTCGCCATCGAGCGGATGACGGTCGGCCGCGGCATGCGCCGCAAGGCCCGGCTCGCCCTCGACTCGGCGGGACCGTACGGAGCCCTGCGCGGCACCCCCGGCAAGGCGCGGGCGGACGACGGCACCGAGTTGTACTACGAGGTCGACGACGTCGAGCCGGAGGGCGGCTCGGCACCACGCCGCCGCCGACTCTTCGGGCGCAAGGCCCCGGCCCCGGTCACCGTCGTCTTCAGCCACGGCTACTGCCTCAACCAGGACTCCTGGCACTTCCAGCGGGCCGCTCTGCGCGGCGTCGTCCGCACCGTGCACTGGGACCAGCGCAGCCACGGCCGCTCCGCGCGCGGGATGGCCCAGGCCGACGGCACGCCCGTCTCCATCGACCAGCTCGGGCGCGACCTCAAGGCCGTGATAGACGCGGCCGTGCCGGAGGGCCCGATGGTGCTCGTCGGTCACTCCATGGGCGGTATGACGGTCATGGCCCTCGCCGACCAGTACCCCGAGCTGATCCGCGACCGGGTCGTCGGCGTCGCCCTCGTCGGCACCTCCTCCGGGCGCCTCGGCGAGGTCAACTTCGGGCTTCCGGTCGCGGGCGTCAACGCCGTGCGGCGCATACTCCCCGGCGTGCTGAAGGCGCTGGGGCAGCAGGCCGCGCTGGTGGAGAGGGGGCGCAGGGCCACGGCCGACCTGTTCGCGGGGATCATCAAGCGGTACTCGTTCGCTTCCCGGGACGTCGACCCGGCCGTCGCCCGGTTCGCGGAGCGGATGATCGAGGGCACGCCGATCGACGTGGTCGCCGAGTTCTACCCCGCCTTCACCGACCACGACAAGACGAAGGCGCTGGCCCGCTTCGCCGGTCTGCCGGTGCTCGTACTGGCCGGCGTCCAGGACCTGGTCACCCCGAGCGAGCACAGCGAGGCGATCGCCGGTCTGCTGCCGGACGCCGAACTGGTGCTCGTGCCGGACGCGGGGCACCTCGTCATGCTGGAGCACCCCGAGGTCGTCACGGACCGCCTCGCCGACCTCCTCGTGCGCGCGGGAGCGGTCCCCGCAGGGGCTACCGTGGGTGGCTATGGAAGCACCAGCACCGCACAGCCCGGCTGAGGCCCCGATGCCGGGCGTCACCACCGAGTTCACCGTCACCTCCCCCGAACAGATGCAGGAACTGGGGCGCCGTCTCGCCAAGCTGCTGCGCGCCGGCGACCTCGTGATGCTGAACGGCGAGCTGGGCGCGGGCAAGACCACGCTGACCCGCGGCCTCGGCGAGGGACTGGGCGTGCGGGGCGCGGTCACCTCGCCGACCTTCGTGATCGCCCGTGTGCACCCGTCCCTCGGGGACGGCCCGCCGCTGGTCCACGCGGACGCCTACCGCCTGGGCGGCGGGCTGGACGAGATGGAGGACCTCGACCTCGACATCTCGCTGCCGGAGTCGGTGGTCGTCGTGGAGTGGGGCGAGGGCAAGGTCGAGGAACTGACGGACGACCGGCTCCACGTGGTCATCCACCGCGCCGTCGGGGACACGACCGACGAGGTGCGGCACGTCACCGTCACGGGGCTCGGACAGCGCTGGGCGACGGTGGACCTGGGTGTGCTGTCGGCCTGAGCGGCCCGGTGCGTTCGTATCCTCGGTCGACTCCTCGGCCGACCGTGCCGACAAGCCGTCGGCAAAGTGTTGCGCCGCAGGTACCGGGCGTGGTCACATGGACATCAGTCCATGGTTAGGTCTGCCTAAGTCTGCCTGGCCATGCCCGCCCCCGCGACTCCAGGAGGCGTCCATGCCGGCTTCAGAACGAGACGAGACGCCGCCGCGCGTGGTCGCCGGGACCGCCGGAGTGTCGATGCGGGACCTGCTGGCGTCGTGCGCCGCGGCGAAGGTGATCTCGACACCGCCGCGGGACCCCGCACCTCCGCAGCCCCGCCCGACGCCCGCGACCGAGGAGCACCGTCGCGCCGCGTAGGCCCCCCGGCGCGGCATGCGCTCCCGGCTACTTGATGACGACGACCTTCGTGTTGAAGGTCGCGAACTCCCACATCGCCGTGCCGTCCGCTCGGGACTCGCGGATCCCGCCCAGCTTCTTCGAGGCGTCGGGCGGGGCCGTCGTGCCGTCCACCGCCGCGCTGAAGCCGAACACGACGCTGTCGCCGGCCACCGCGAACCGCACGATGTGCTCCACCGCCGTACCGTCCGATCCGGTGCCGGTGGCGGACCGGGAGTTCACCGGGTACGTGCCCGGGGCCGGGTCCACCGTCCCCGGTGTGACGCCGAACGTGCGCTGGACCTTGTTGTCCGCGCCGACCAGCCACACCCGGTTGTCGCCGAGCGAGTACACCACCCGCTCACCGGTGCCCGAGCCGCCCGGCAGCGCCGTCGGGTTCTTCGTGTCCCGGGGTGACCTCGACGGGCCGTGCGCCGGGGACTTCTTCACCTGCGGCTTGCCCAGCGAGTCGGGCACGTGTGCCGACGCCTGGAAGGCGAGGAAACCGACAGCCATGATGGCCGCCGCGGTGAGCCCGGCCACGATTCCCGAGCTGCTCCTAGCCACCCTGTGCCCACCTCTCGACCCAGCACGCGGAAGTACGCGTCGCCCGTGTCCCTCGTACGACGTACCGATTCGCTTGCCGATTCGGTCGTACGTCTTCGCTGTGACGGTAGCAGCAGGCGCGGGCCGGACCGGGTCGGCCGTGCGCCGGGCGCGGGCGCCGTAGGCTGTTTGCGTGCTCTTGCTCGCTCTGGATACCGCCACCCCCGCCGTCACCGTCGCCCTGCACGACGGCACGTCCGTCGTCGCCTCGTCGAGCCAGGTGGACGCTCGTCGACACGGGGAGCTGCTGCTGCCCGCCGTCGACCGGGTCCTCGCCGAGGCGGACACACGGCTCGACGCCGTCACCGGCATCGTCGTGGGCGTGGGCCCCGGCCCGTACACCGGGCTGCGCGTCGGCCTGATGACCGCCGACACGTTCGGGCTCGCGCTCGGCGTGCCCGTCCACGGCCTGTGCACCCTCGACGCCCTCGCCTACGCCTCCGACCTCACCGTGCCGTTCGTGGTCGCCACGGACGCGCGCCGCAAGGAGGTCTACTGGGCGCGCTACGACAACGCCCGGACCCGTGTCACCGAGCCCGCCGTGGACCGGCCCGCGGACATCGCGGAACAGGTGGCGGGGCTGCCCGCCGTCGGCGCCGGCGCGCTGCTGTATCCCGGCACCTTCGAACAGGCGCGCGAGCCCGAGCACGTCTCGGCGGCGGCGCTCGCGTCCCTGGCGGTCGAGAGGCTGGCGGCGGGCGAGGAACTGGCCGCGCCCCGTCCGCTGTACCTGCGCCGCCCGGACGCGCAGGTGCCCAAGAACTACAAGGTGGTCACCCCCAAGTGACCGCGCCCGTGACGCCCGAGCTGCGCGAGATGCGCTGGTGGGACATCGACTCCGTACTGGGCCTCGAGAAGGACCTCTTCCCCGAGGACGCCTGGTCGCGGGGCATGTTCTGGTCCGAGCTGGCGCACTCCCGGGGTCCGGAGGCGACCCGGCGGTACATCGTGGCCGTCAAGGGCGAGCGGGTCGTCGGATACGCGGGGCTGGCGGCCCAGGGCGACCTGGGTGACATCCAGACCATCGCCGTCGCCCGCGACCACTGGGGCACGGGTCTCGGCGGCCGGCTGCTGACCGAGCTGCTCAGGGCCGCGACCTCCTTCGAGTGCGCCGAGGTGATGCTCGAATGCAGGGTCGACAACGTGCGCGCGCAGAAGCTGTACGAGCGCTTCGGCTTCGAGCCCATCGGCTTCAGGCGCGGCTACTACCAGCCGGGAAGCGTGGACGCCCTGGTGATGCGTCTGACCACCGTGCCCGACAGCGGCTGCGCTGCGGGCTCCGAATCAGTACAAGGAACCGAGAGCAATGGCTGACGAACCCCTGGTCCTGGGGATCGAGACCTCCTGCGACGAGACCGGTGTCGGCATCGTCCGCGGTACCACCCTCCTCGCGGACGCCGTCGCGTCCAGCGTCGACGAGCACGCGCGCTTCGGCGGGGTGGTGCCGGAGGTCGCCTCCCGCGCGCACCTGGAGGCGATGGTGCCCACGATCGACCGGGCGCTGAAGGAAGCGGGGGTGAGCGCGAAAGACCTGGACGGTATCGCGGTCACCGCCGGGCCCGGTCTGGCCGGCGCGCTGCTGGTCGGCGTCTCGGCGGCGAAGGCGTACGCGTACGCCCTGGGCAAGCCGCTGTACGGCGTCAACCACCTCGCCTCCCACATCTGCGTGGACCAGCTCGAGCACGGCGCCCTGCCCGAGCCGACGATGGCGCTCCTGGTGAGCGGCGGACACTCGTCCCTCCTGCTGTCCACGGACATCACGTCGGACGTACGCCCCATGGGCGCCACCATCGACGACGCGGCGGGCGAGGCCTTCGACAAGATCGCGCGGGTGCTGAACCTCGGCTTCCCCGGCGGCCCGGTCATCGACCGGTACGCGAAGGAGGGCGACCCGGCCGCGATCGCGTTCCCGCGCGGTCTGACCGGGCCGCGCGACCCCGCGTACGACTTCTCCTTCTCCGGCCTGAAGACGTCCGTGGCCCGCTGGATCGAGGCGAAGCGAGCGGCGGGGGAGGAAGTGCCGGTACGGGACGTGGCGGCCTCCTTCCAGGAGGCGGTGGTGGACGTGCTGACCCGCAAGGCCGTACGGGCCTGCAAGGACGAGGGCGTCGACCATCTGATGATCGGCGGCGGTGTGGCGGCGAACTCGCGCCTGCGCGTGCTGGCCGAGGAGCGGTGCACCGCGGCCGGGATCCGGCTGCGGGTGCCCCGCCCCAAGCTGTGCACGGACAACGGCGCGATGGTCGCGGCCCTGGGAGCCGAGATGGTCGCCCGGGGGCGGGCCGCCTCTGACTGGGATCTGTCGGCGGACTCGTCGCTTCCGGTGACGGACCCGCATGTGCCGGGCCACTCGCACAGCCACGATCACGTGCACGAGATCAGCAAGGAGAACCTGTACTCGTGACCGTCGCCCTGATGTGGGAGGCCCGGGCCGCCGCCGGACGGGGCGAGGAGCTGCTGGCCTGGGCCCGGGAGCAGAAGCTGACGCCCGCGCCGCTGCGCCGCGAGACCTTCCGCGCGCCCCAGGACCGGGTCCTGATCATCACGTGGTGGGATGCGTCGTACGACGCCGACCTTCCCGAACTCCCCGAGCCTGGCGGGGAGTTGGTGACCCGGGCGGTGCACCGGTGGCGGTTCGAGTCGATGGACGGGTGAGGAGCCGGGGACTTCAGCCTCCGTTGCTCCCAGAGGTGGGCGCCACGGTGTTGCCGGTGACCGAGCCGCTCGCACCGTCGATGGTCACCAGGTGCCGGACGCCGTCGGTGCCCAGCACCTCGACCTCCCAGGCGCTTCCGCCGCCCTGCTGTCCGACCACGCGCAGCGCGTCCGCCTTCCCACCGGGGACCGCCTTGGTGGCCGCCTGGACAGCCTTGTCCGCCGCGACCGCCGGCACCGGCGCGGGCGCGAGATTCCCCTGAGTTCCCTGGGCTCCCTGGGTGCCCTGGGTGCCTTGAGCCGCCTGGGACTTGTCGTCCTGGCCGCCGTCCGTGCCTCGGCCGTTCCCGTGCCCTCGGAACCTTCCCTCGTCGCCGTCGCGGGTGTCGCCACCGCGGGTCTCGTCGCCGCCCCGCCGGTCCTGCTCCGCCGCGACGCGGTCGTGTCCGCCCCTTCCTTCGTGGTGGTGCTCCGCGAGTGCGGCGGCGCCCACGGCGGCACCGCCCAGCAGGACCACCGCGGCGCCGACAGCCACCACACGGCTGCGGCCCAGCCGCGGAAGGCGCCGCCAAAACAGCTTCCTGGCCTGCGTGGACTCGGGGTGTTCCGGCGGGACGGGCTGGGACATGCTCGGCTCCTGATGGTTCGGCCGGCCCTGCGCCGGCTGCTGCGGTCAGCTTGGAGCGCCGTTGCTGAAGCCAGGCTGAAGGCAGCTGAAGGCGTCTTCAGGAACCTCGCGGACGGCATGCGAGGCTGTACTCCGTGCGCGTACTGGTGGTGGAGGACGAGAAGCGGCTCGCCGCCGCCCTGCAGCGCGGGCTGACGGCCGAGGGATTCACCGTCGACGTCGCCCACGACGGGAACCAGGGGCTGTGGCTCGCCCTGGAGCACGGCTACGACGTGATCGTGCTCGACATCATGCTGCCCGGCCTCAACGGCTACCGCGTCTGCGCCAGGTTGCGCGCGGCCGGCAGCGAGACGCCGATCCTGATGCTCACCGCCAAGGACGGCGAGTACGACGAGGCCGAGGCGCTGGACACCGGCGCCGACGACTTCCTGTCCAAGCCGTTCTCCTACGTGGTCCTGGTGGCCCGGCTCCGGGCACTGCACCGCCGCACCGGCCACCGGCTCCCCGCGACACTCGCGCTCGGCGACCTGGTCATCGACCCGGCCCGCCGCACCTGCGTCCGCGGCGGCAGCGAAGTGCGGCTGACCACAAGGGAGTTCGCGATCCTGGAGTACCTGGCCCGCCGCGCGGGCGAGGTGGTGTCCAAGCGCGAGATCCTCCAGCACGTCTGGGACTCCGCCTTCGAGGCCGACCTCAACCTCGTCGAGGTCCATGTCAGCGCCGTCCGTCGCAAGATCGACACCCCCTTCGGGCGGTCCGCCCTGGAGACCGTCCGCGGTGCCGGATACCGGCTGGCGGCCGACGGTGGCTAGGGCGCTTCTGACGGGTCTGCGTGGGACAAGGAGCGGCGTCCGGTGCGTGCTCTCGGCGTGCCGGGCGGAAGTCCTCGTGGCGGCGCTGCTGGGCTTTCGCGCGGTGCGGCGAGCGGGGGCGCCTCCCGGCCGAAGGCTGGGGGCGCGTGCCGGGTGTCGCGACGCCGCGGAGATCCGTCAGAAGGGCCCTGGACGATTCGCCCGCGAGGGCATCCCGGCCGCGACCCGGCGTCTGCGCGCCACCGTGCTGCGGCATGCGCGGCGCCTGTGGCCGGGGTCCGTGCGGGCGCGGGCGACACTCGGGGCGACCGCCGTCGTCGCCGTCGCGCTGAGCGCCGCATCCTTCGCGCTGCTCGGCATCCTGCACGCCAACCTCCAGCGCAACGCCAACGACGCCGCCACCCAGCAGGCGAACACCGTGGGCCGGCTGGCCGCCCAGGGCAGGCTCCCGGACCCGTTGCCGCTCGGCCACGGCGCCGACTTCATCCAGGTCGTCGACGCCCACGGACGCGTGCTGGCCGCCAGCCAGAACCTCGCCGGCCGAACGGCCGTGGCCCACCTCCGTCCCCACGACGGCAGGCTGCGCGCCACCTGGTCCGGCGAGCCGTTCGAGGACGGGCACCGCCAGCGGATCGTCGCCGTCACCGCCCGGACCCCCGGCGGCACGGTCGTCGTGTACGCGGGCACGTCCCTGCGGGAGGCGGACGCGGCCGACGAGATCACCGCGGTCGCGCTGGGCATCGGAACACCGCTGCTCCTGGCCACGGTCGCGCTGGTCACCTGGTGGGTGACCGGGCGGGCGCTGCGTCCCGTGGAAGCCATCCGGTCCGAGGTCGCCGAGATCACCGGACACGCCCTGCACCGCCGGGTCCCGGTCCCGGCCGCCCAGGACGAGGTCGCCCGACTCGCCCGCACCATGAACGCCACCCTCGACCGGCTGGAGGACGCGGTCGTCCGCCAGCGCCGGTTCATCGCCGACGCCTCCCACGAACTGCGCAGCCCGATCACCGTCCTGCGCACCCAGCTGGAGGTGGCCCTCGCCCACCCGGACCCGGCGCTGTGGCCGGACCTGCTCGGCGACGCCCTGGAGGACACCGTCCGGCTCCAGGACCTCGCCTCCGACCTGCTGCTGTTGGCCCGTCTGGACGCGGCCGAGCCCGTTCAGCGTCACCCGCTGGACCTGGCCGAACTCTGCCGCACGACCGTCGCCGTGCGCCACGGCGACCGGATCCGCATCGACACCAGGCTGGAACCCGGCGTCGTCGTCGAGGGCAATCGCGGCCGGCTCACCAGGCTCCTGACCAATCTGCTCGACAATGCCCAACGGCATGCCGGCGGGCGAATCGAGCTGGCCCTGCGCGCCGATCGGGGCACCCGGACGGCCGTGCTGGAGGTGAGCGACGACGGGCCGGGCATTCCGGACGCCGACCGCGACCGGGTCTTCGAGCGTTTCACGCGCCTGGACGACGCCCGCAGCCGCGACCTCGGCGGAGCCGGCCTCGGCCTGGCCATCGCCCGCGACATCGCAACCCACCACCACGGCACCCTCACCGCCGAGCCCCACCCGCACGGCGCCCGCATCGTCGCCCGCATCCCACTCTCACGGTCCGAACTCTGACGGCTCCATCCTCGTCCGGACCCCGAGGGCCCGGGCCGCGGCGGCGTCCCGGGTGGAGCCGGCGACGAGTCTGGCGGAGCGCAGCAGCACCGGGGCGCCACCGGCGTGGTGCGGGCGCGTGACGGTCGCCTGAAGGCGCACTGAGAAGCGTGAGATTATCCGAAGAATGCCGGTCAGGCGTCCCTGCTCGTAATAATTCCGACTTACGTTCCTCTGTGTGACTTCAGAAGAGGAGCACGGGGGCGGGGACACCGAGAGGTACGGCGGCCGGCGGTCACGCGTGTGGAAGGTCGTCGGCGCCGTGGTCGCGTGCGGACTCGTGCTCTCGGTCGCCGGGGCGGCCTGGGCGTACTGGCGGTTCAACCACAACATCAGGAGCGTCGACATCAACAGCGCGCTGGGCGACGACCGTCCGGCGCGCGCGCCGGTCCCGACGCCCTCCACGTCCACGCTGCCCAGCGGCGCCCTGAACATCCTGGTCCTGGGCTCGGACTCGCGCAGCGGTACGGCGAACGCGGCGCTAGGCGGCGGCGACAGCTCCGGCGCCCGCTCGGACACGGCGATGGTGGTGCACATCGAGGCGGGCCGTACCAGGGCGACGGTTGCGAGCATCCCGCGCGACACCCTGGTGACCCGGCCCTCGTGCCCGCTGGCGTCGGGCGGTACGACGGCGGTGGCGTACCGCACGATGTTCAACAGCGCCTACTCGGTGGGCGGACCGGTCTGCGCGGTCAAGACGGTCGAGTCGATCACCGGCATCCGCATGGACCACTATCTGGAGATCGACTTCTCGGGCTTCGCGAAGCTGGTGGACGCGCTCGGCGGGGTCACGGTCACCACGGACCAGGACATCAACGACGACAAGAGTCATCTGCGGCTGACGGCGGGCACCCACCATCTGGGCGGCACGCAGGCCCTGGCCCTGGCCCGCACGCGCCACGGGATAGGCGACGGCAGCGACCTGGGCCGTATAGGACTGCAGCAGAAGCTGGTGAAGGCGCTGTTGGAACGGATCGCCTCGACGGACGTGCTCATCGACCCCACGAAGCTGTACCGGGTCGCGGACACGATCACCGGCAGCCTGACCACGGACACGGGCCTGGACTCACTGCCGGAACTGATACGCCTGGGCCAGAGCCTGCAGGGCCTGACGTCGCAGCACGTGCGGACGGTGATGATGCCGGTGGTGACGGCCCCTTCTGACCCCAACCGGGTGGTGGCGAACGAACCGGCCGCGAGTGAGCTGTGGAGGTCGCTCCGCTGACGTCACGTCGGGCGGCGGGGGTGAGCTCCGCGCTGCGGCGGGGTGCGACCGGCGCGCAGAGAATTCCTCGAAGAGATTCCGCGAGCGTGTCGATCCGGGTGTCTCCCGTTCGACGCAGGGGTGAGGGGCCGGGAGGAGCCCGGCCCCGAGACCCGAGGAGTCACCATGCCGCGTTACCTGTCGCTCGTGCGCATCGACGAGACCACCGCGCCGCCGGAGGGCCCCAGCCCCGAGCTGATGGAACGGATGGGTGAGCTGATCGAGGAGGTCACCAAGGCCGGGGTGATGCTCGACACCGCTGGGCTGTTGCCGTCCGCCCAGGGCAAGCGGGTCCGCTGGGAGGGCGGCAACCTCACGGTCACCGACGGACCGTTCACGGAGGCCAAGGAGGTCGTCGGCGGGTACGCCATCACGCAGTGCAAGGACATGGACGAGGCCGTGGAGTGGACCAAGCGGTTCGCGAGGGTGCACGAGGAGTACTGGACGATCACCTGTGAGGTACGGGAGATCGCCGAGGCGTGAGAGAACCTTGGCGCTCGTCCGCCGGGGGTGTTGCATGGTGGGCTGTGGAACAGCAGCCCACCACCGCCCCGGCCCCCGACGGCCCCGCCCACGCCCTCGAGACCGTCTTCCGTATCGAGTCGCCGCGTGTCATCGCGGCTGTCGCGCGGATCGTCCGGGACGTGGGGATCGCCGAGGAGCTGGCGCAGGACGCGCTGGTCGCCGCCCTGGAGCAGTGGCCCCGGGACGGCGTGCCCGACAACCCCGGCGCCTGGCTGACGGCCACCGCCAGGCACCGCGCGATCGACCTCGTACGCCGCCGGGAGCGGTACGCGCGCAAGCTGGCGGAGGTGGGCCGGGACCTGGAGGCGGCGCCGTACCACCTCGACGCGCCGGCCGACCCGGACGACATCGACGACGACCTGCTGCGGCTCGTCTTCACCGCCTGCCACCCCGTCCTGTCCGCCGAGTCCCGTATCGCGCTCACCCTGCGCCTGCTCGGCGGGCTGACGACGGCCGAGATCGCCCGTGCGTTCCTGGTGCCGGAGGCCACCGTCGCCCAGCGCATCGTGCGGGCGAAACGGACGCTCGCGGCGAAGGGCATCGCCTTCGAGGTGCCCTACGGACCCGAGCGCGAGGCGAGACTCGGATCCGTCCTGGAGGTCATCTACCTGATCTTCAACGAGGGGTACGCGGCCACCGCCGGCGACGACCTGCTGCGCCCCGCCCTGTGCGAGGACGCGCTCCGGCTGGCCCGTGTGCTGGCCGAGTTGATGCCCAAGGAGCCGGAAGTGCACGCGCTGGCCTCCCTGCTGGAGTTCCAGGCGTCCCGCGCGGCCGCCCGCACCGGCCCCAAGGGCGAGCCCGTCCTGCTCCGGGACCAGAACCGGGCCCGCTGGAACCGCATGCTCATCGCCCGCGGCGTCCTTGCCCTCGGCCGCGCCGACGCGGCCGCCACCGGGGCACCGGGCCCGTACGCCCTCCAGGCCGCGATCGCCGCCTGCCACGCGCACGCGTACACGTACGAGGAGACCGACTGGGCGCGTATCGCGATCCTGTACGGCCTGCTGGCGGCCCGGTCGCCGTCGCCCGTGGTCGAGTTGAACCGCGCGGTCGCCGTCTCGATGGCCGAGGGCCCCGGAGCGGCCCTGGAGATCGTCGACGGCCTCGCCACCGAACCGGCCCTGCGTGACTATCACTTGCTGCCGAGCGTCCGCGGTGACCTGCTGGTCCGCCTGGGGCGCACGGCCGAGGCCCGCGCCGAGTTCGAACGCGCCGCCTCCCTCGCCCGCAACGAACGGGAGCGGGAGATGCTGGAGGCACGCGCGGAGGACTGCCGCCGGGCCGGGCGCCAGGGCTAGGGCTGGACGGGGTGCCCCAGCAGCATCGTCGGCCCGCCCGTCACCCGTGTCAGGAACACGGTCACCGCGTTCGCCCCGTGCGGCTTGGGCAGCACCTTGTGGCGCAGTTCCTCCGGCTCGACGGCCGAGCCGCGCTTCTTGACCGTCAGGACCCCGACCTCCCGCTCTCGTAGCAGCGCCTTCAACTTCTTCACGTTGAAGGGGATTCGGTCGGTGATCTCGTACGCGGTGGCGTACGGGGAGGCACGGTGCTCGTCCGCCGTCACATACGCGATCGTCTCGTCGATCAGCCCCCCGTCCAGTTCCTCGGCCACCTCCGCCACCAGGTGCGCGCGGATCACGGCGCCGTCGGGTTCGTAGAGGTAGCGGCCGGGCGGGCGCACCGGCGGATCGGGCAGCCCGCGGCCGCGCAGCACGCGGGGGCCGGGCAGCAGCGTGGCCCGTACGAGCCCCGGCTGCGTACCGAACCACAGCACCGCCTCCTTCACGTCCCCGCCGTCCGAGATCCACTCGGCCTCGGCCCCGGCGGGCACCGCCTCGTGCGGGATCCCCGGGGCGACCTTCAGAGCGGCATACGGGGCCTTCCGGGCCGTCGCCACGGCCCAGGACAGCGGGGGCGCGTACGCCTCCGGGTCGAAGATCCGGCCCCGGCCGCCCCGCCGTGCCGGGTCGACGAAGACGGCGTCGTACGAGGACACGTCCACGTCCATGACATCGGCTTCGCGTACCTCGATGAGCGCGGACAGGCCCAGCGCCGCGGCGTTCGCCCGGGCCACCCGAGCCGTCAGCGGGTCGCGGTCCACGGCCAGCACCCGGATCCCCGCCCGGGCGAGCGCGATCGCGTCGCCCCCGATGCCGCAGCACAGGTCGGCGACGCAGGTCACGCCCAGCGCCCGCAGCCGCTCGGCGCGGTGGGCCGCGACGGTGCTCCTGGTGGACTGCTCGACGCCGTTCGGTGTGAAGAACATCCGCTCCGCGTCCGCGCCGAACTTCGCCGCCGCCCGTTCGCGCAGCCGCGCCTGCGCGAGGGCCGCCGAGACCAGCTCCGCGGGGTGTGCTCGGCGCAGCCGGGTCGCGACGGCCAGCTCCTGGGCCGGGGCGGTGCCGCGCACCTCGTCGAGGAGGGCGCGGCCCTCGGGGGTGAGCAGGGAGGCGAAGGTGAGGTCGTTCACGGGGTCATTGTCGGCCAGTCGGTGGATGACGTGCGTCCGGTCGCGGTGTCGAACCGCCGTGTCGGTCCACGGCTGGAAGGATCCGGCACCATGCGACTGGTGCGACAAAATGATGAGAAGAGTGTGAAGTGCCCCCAAGGGTATGAAAAGCGTTCGTGTGTGCGGCGTCCTCGGGGTGCCGGTGCCACGTCCGTGCTGCGTGGCACCCTCGCCGTCCTGGCCGTCACCGCCCTCGCATCCGGCTGCACCGGTCCGGGAGAGGTGCACGGGGCGCACGGACAGCAGCCCCTGAAGGCGCCGTCAGCGCGCGCTCTCGACGAGTACGCCACCAAGTTGCGCGCCCTGTACGCCGAGCGCGCGGCGGCCACCAAGCGCTGGGGGCTGACGAAGGTGCCGCTGACCGCGCCCCCACCCCCGGAGCAGAAGCCGCTGATCACCTTCCGCACGGGGTTCGAGGTCACGAACGGGGACGACCTGCCCCCGATCTTCACCACCATCCCGACCAGGAACAGGGTCGTCTTCCTCACCATCGACGACGGCGCGGAGAAGGACCCGGCGTTCCTGCGGATGATGAGCGACCTGAAGATCCCCTACACCGCCTTCCTCAGCGACTACCTGGTCAAGGACGACTACGGGTACTTCCGGAAGATGCGCGACCTCGGTGTCACGCTCAACAACCACACCCTGCACCACCCCTACCTGCCCGGACTGCCCTACGAGGAGCAGCGGCAGGAGATCTGCGGCATGCAGGACGTGATGCAGCGGGAGTTCGGCAGGCGCCCGACCGTCTTCCGGCCGCCGTACGGCAACTACAACGGGGACACCCTGCGCGCCGCGAAGTCCTGCGGCATCAAGTACGCGCCGATCTGGGACGAAGAGGTCTACGTCGACCACTGGGAGTACCGCGAGTGGGACCGCAGCCTGCACCCCGGGGACATCGTCCTGACCCACTTCCGCGGCAGGTCGGACTGGAACGGCACGATGACCGACCTGGTCCGCCGGTTCCTGAAGAAGGTGACGGACGAGGGGTACGCCGTGGCGCGCCTCGAGGACTACCTGTGAGGGCACGGTGGCGGTTGTGGGCGCTGCTCGCCGGGCTGCTCACCGCCGCACTCCTGGCCGGCTGCGCCCAGTCCGTCGATCCGATCGAACGGCTGGGCAAGAAGGCGGCGCAGAAGGTGCGCCGGACGCAGGGACCGCGCGACGGTTCGTACCGTCGCTGGGGGCTCGCCGTCCCGCTCGCGCCCGCGCCCCGGCCGGCCCGTCCCCTGTCCCACGGCGCGGACCAGGCGGGGGCCGGTCTGCCGGAGGTCCTCGACCGCGTCCCCACCGAGGACAAGGTCGTCTTCCTCACCTACGACGAGGGTGCCGAGAACGACCCTCGGTTCGTCGAGATGGTCCGTGAACTGCGGCTGCCGGTCAGCGTGTTCCTCACGGACACTGCCGTCGGACCGGGGTACGCGCGGGTGGCACGGCTGCGGGCGGCCGGTGCGGTCATCCAGAACCACACCCTGGACCACGCCGCGCTGCGCGGTCGGCCGTACGAGGAGCAGCGCGCCCAGATCTGTGGCCAGCGGGACCGGCTGAGATCCCTCCTGGGCCTGCGCCCCCGGCTGCTGCGGCCGCCGTACGGCAGATACGACCGTACGACGCTCCGGGCGGCGGCGGACTGCGGGGTGACGGCGCTGATCCTGTGGCGCCCGTGCCCGGGCCCGGAGCCGGAACCGTACGGAGGGGGCGAGTCCCCGCGCCCCGGCGACATCGTGCTGCCCCACGAGGGGGGCCGCCCCCTCACCTCCCTGACCACGGAGACGACCCGCCTCCTGCGCCGCATCCAGGCGAAGGGCCTCACGGTGGGCCGCTTGGAGGACTACTTGTAGCGGGGGCGGGGCGGCGCTGCCTCTTGTGGCCGGTGGCGGCCCGCTTCTTGCCGCCGGGGGCTCGGGGCCCCGGCTCTTGTAGCGGGGTTCCGGGCCCAGGGTCCCTCTCCCGCCCCTTCGGGGTCGGCTTCGGCCGCTCCGGTCCCCTCCGGGCGGGCCCGGGCCTGTCTTGGGCCGACCTCCGGCCCCTGCTTGCTTCGATCCGGCCGCCGCCCCGCTTCGGTCGGCGTCTGGTCCGGCTGTGGTCCGGCTGCCGGGCTTTCGTCGGCGTCCGGTCCGGCCGTCCGGCTTCGGTCGGGTACCCCGCCCCGCCCGGGCGACTGCACCCGGCCCCCGCTCCTCGCGCCCGCGACCGCCCGTTGACGCCGCAGGTCTCCAGCGGCCGACTCAAGGGGGCGCGGCCTCCAGGCCGGTGCCGCTCCCGGCCGCGGAACGAGCCCCGTGCGACCCCACGCTCCACGCCGCGCCGCAGGCAATTGGCACTCCGCTTGACCGAGTGCTAATCCCGGTCATAGTCTCGGCTCTGGCACTCGCCACCGGAGAGTGCCAACAAAGCGACGGGCAGGTCCGGCACCCGCGACGACGGATCCACCTGGTCGCCACCTCAGACAGTTAACCCCGCGAGATCTCCGAAGGGGGAGGTCGGATCGTGACGACCGCCAGCTCCAAGGTTGCCATCAAGCCGCTCGAGGACCGCATCGTGGTCCAGCCGCTGGACGCCGAGCAGACCACGGCCTCTGGCCTGGTCATCCCGGACACCGCCAAGGAGAAGCCCCAGGAGGGCGTCGTCCTGGCCGTGGGCCCGGGTCGCTTCGAGAACGGCGAGCGTCTCCCGCTCGACGTCAAGACCGGCGACATCGTGCTGTACAGCAAGTACGGCGGCACCGAGGTGAAGTACAACGGCGAGGAGTACCTCGTTCTCTCGGCTCGCGACGTGCTCGCGATCATCGAGAAGTAATTCACCCAAGCAGACTGCTTTGAGCTGCGCCCCTGGCCCCCCGCGACAGATGATCAGCCGGGCGCCGGGGGCGCGGTTCGTTCTTCACCGCGATGGCGGCCGCTCCGGGAGGGCGGCCGAGCATCGCAATCGAGAGGACTGAGACGCTCCATGGCGAAGATCCTGAAGTTCGACGAGGACGCCCGTCGCGCCCTCGAGCGCGGCGTCAACAAGCTTGCCGACACGGTCAAGGTGACGATCGGCCCCAAGGGCCGCAACGTCGTCATCGACAAGAAGTTCGGCGCTCCCACCATCACCAACGACGGCGTCACCATCGCCCGTGAGGTCGAGGTCGACGACCCGTACGAGAACCTCGGCGCCCAGCTGGTGAAGGAGGTGGCGACCAAGACCAACGACGTCGCGGGTGACGGTACGACCACCGCCACCGTGCTGGCCCAGGCGCTCGTCCGCGAGGGCCTGAAGAACGTCGCCGCGGGTGCCTCCCCGGCCGGCCTGAAGAAGGGCATCGACGCCGCCGTCAAGGCCGTCTCCGAGGACCTGCTGGCCTCGGCCCGCCCGATCGACGAGAAGTCCGACATCGCCGCCGTCGCCGCGCTGTCCGCCCAGGACCAGCTGGTCGGCGAGCTCATCGCCGAGGCGATGGACAAGGTCGGCAAGGACGGTGTCATCACCGTCGAGGAGTCCAACGCCTTCGGTCTGGAGCTGGACTTCACCGAGGGCATGGCCTTCGACAAGGGCTACCTGTCTCCGTACTTCGTGACGGACCCGGAGCGGATGGAGGCCGTCCTCGACGACCCGTACATCCTCATCCACCAGGGCAAGATCTCCGCCATCGCGGACCTGCTGCCGCTGCTGGAGAAGATCATCCAGGCGGGCTCCTCCAAGCCGCTGCTGATCATCGCCGAGGACGTCGAGGGCGAGGCCCTCTCCACCCTTGTCGTGAACAAGATCCGCGGCACCTTCAACGCCGTCGCCGTGAAGGCCCCGGGCTTCGGCGACCGCCGCAAGGCGATGCTGCAGGACATGGCGGTCCTCACCGGCGCCACCGTCGTCTCCGAGGAGGTCGGCCTCAAGCTCGACCAGGTCGGCCTGGACGTGCTGGGCAGCGCCCGCCGCGTCACGGTCACCAAGGACGACACGACCATCGTCGACGGCGGCGGCAAGCCCGAGGACGTGCAGGCCCGCATCGCGCAGATCAAGGCCGAGATCGAGAACACGGACTCCGACTGGGACCGCGAGAAGCTCCAGGAGCGCCTCGCCAAGCTGGCCGGCGGCGTGTGCGTGATCAAGGTCGGCGCCGCCACCGAGGTGGAGCTCAAGGAGAAGAAGCACCGTCTGGAGGACGCCATCTCCGCGACCCGCGCCGCGGTCGAGGAGGGCATCGTCTCCGGTGGTGGTTCCGCGCTGGTCCACTCCTCCAAGGTGCTGGCGGACGGCCTCGGCAAGCAGGGCGACGAGGCCACCGGTGTCTCCATCGTCCGCCGCGCCGTCGTCGAGCCGCTGCGCTGGATCGCCGAGAACGCGGGTCTGGAGGGCTACGTCATCGCCTCCAAGGTCGCCGAGCTGGAGAAGGGCCAGGGCTACAACGCGGCCACCGGTGAGTACGGCGACCTGATCAAGGCCGGCGTCATCGACCCGGTCAAGGTCACCCGCTCCGCCCTGGAGAACGCCGCCTCCATCGCCTCCCTGCTGCTGACGACCGAGACCCTGGTCGTCGAGAAGAAGGAAGAAGAGGAGCCGGCCGCGGCGGGCCACGGCCACGGCCACGCCCACTGACACAGGCCACCAAGCCACACCGAGGCCCGGCGCCCCCTGGGGTGCCGGGCCTTCGCCTTGCCCACTTCGCCCGTCCCGTCCCGTTCCGTCCTGGCCCCGTCCCCGTTCCCCTTTCCGTTCGCGTCCTCGCCGCGTCCTCGCCCCCCTCGCGGTGTCCGTTCGCGTCCCCGTCGCCCTAGGTCTCCAGCTCGTCCAGCGCCCCGATCTGCGCCATCAGCCCGAGCCGGTCGTACTGCCACCAGCCCTCCACGATCTTCCCGTCCTCACCGAAGCGGAAGATGGTCATGCCGGTGATGGCGACGTTCCTGCCCGTGGCCGGGATCCCCAGGAACTCGCCCGTGTGCCGGGCCTTCCAGGTCCACCGGGTGCAGACCCGGTCGCCCTCGGCGATCTGGTCGTCGATGACGAAAGCGAAGTCGAAGGCGCTGCGCCACATCTCTATCTCGCGACGCATCGCGTCCATCCCGATGGTGTCCTGCTCGTTGGCGGGGTCGTGGTCGTGGTAGTTCTCCGCGAGCAGACCGTCGAGCGGTGGCAGTTCACCCCTCATGGCGAGGATCTCGAAGAACCGCCGGGCGTTCGCCGTGTACAACTGCTCGTCCCGCACCACCTCCAGGTCGGTGAAGGTGGGCCTCTCCTCGCAGAGCGCGACCATCTCGCGGAAGACCTCGTCGGTCTCGGGGAGGTTCGAGTTCCGCATCGCCTCTTCGTACGACGGGAACTCCACGATCTCGATGAAGTGTGAATCGTCGGAGCGGTCCCTGCCGATCACGCTGTGTGTCGCGGTCCGCTTGCCTCTGGTCCGTTCGACCCATGTGTCCATCAGCCGGTTCATCTCGTCGAATCGGCTGGTCTTGCAGTCGATGAGCTGGACGAAAGTCATGACGCCGCCTCCGGCCCCCCTGGGTCCGGTCAGTACGGCCATTTTCCCACCCGAGGGGCGGCGTCACCTGTCCTGTCGCGGCTCGTACTTGTGCCGCCGATGTCCTGTGGCGGCTCGTACTCGTGCCGCCGAAGCCGCGGCCTTGGCCGTCGAAGGCCGCAGCGTGTGCTACTGCGGCCCGTACTTGCGCCCCGTCCGCGAGGAGATCCCCCCGAGCAGAGAGCGCGGCGCCACCTTCACCACGCCCATCAGCGCCTTGTACCGCGGGTCCGGAATGGACAGTGTCTTGCCCCGGGCCAGATCCGTGAGCGCCGTGGCGACCAGCTTGTCCGCATCCAGCCACATCCAGTTCGGGATGTTGTCCGTGCCCATCCCGGCCCGCGCGTGGAACTCCGTACGGACGAAGCCCGGGCACAGCACCATCAGCCGTACCCCGGACCCGGCCAGATCCCGCGCCGCGCCCTGCGTGAACTGCACGACCCAGGCCTTGGACGCACCGTACGTACCGCGCGGGACGAAGGCCGCGACCGAGGACACGTTCACGATCCCGCCGCGGCCGCGCGTGCGCATCGACTCCGCCGCGGCGCTCGTCAACCGCAGCACGGCCTCGCAGTGCACCTTGAGCATCCGCAGCTCGTCGGCCATCGGTACGTCGAGATAACGGCCCTTGTTGCCGAAGCCGGCGTTGTTGACGAGCAGGTCGACCGGGTTCTTGAGGTCGGACAGACGTGCGGCCACCGCCTCGATGCCCTCGTCGGTGGCCAGGTCGGCCGTCAGCACCTCCGCCTCGATGCCGTGCCGGTCGTGCAACTCGGTCGCCTGCTCGCGCAGCCGCTTGGTGTCCCGGGCCACCAGGACGAGGTCATGGCCGTCGGCGGCGAGCCGCCGGGCGAACGCGGCGCCGATGCCCGCGGTCGCTCCCGTAATCAGAGCCGTTGTCATGGGCCAACGATAGTGACCCGGACGGACAGCGTCCGCTCGCCGGACGGCGCCTCGGCCCGCTCCGCCGCCAACGCTCTTACCCCACAGGTCAGTTGCCCGTCGTGTACTTCTGCGCGTACTCCCGCGCCGTCGCCGCGATCTCCGTGTGCAGCGCGTCACCGGCCGTCAACAGGTGCGGCAGCAGATGCCGTTCCGTCGTGGACGCCCGGAACTGGAAGGCGACGGTGACCTCGTGGTCCGGCCGGTGCACGACCTCGATGGGGTCGCCCGCCCGTATCTCACCGGGCACCACCACCCTGAGATAGGCGCCGGGCGCCCCCTTCCGCGTGAACCGCCTGACCCAGCCGCGCTCACCCAGGTGTTCCTGGAAGGTGCGGCACGGAATCCGCCCGGAGGTGACCTCCAGCACCAGCTCGGACCCGATGCGCCAGCGCTCGCCGATCCGCGCGCCCGACACGTCCAGCCCCTCCGTGGTGAGGTTCTCGCCGAACGATCCGTTCGGCAGTGCCCGGCCCAGCTCGCGCTCCCAGCCGTCCAGGTCCTCGCGCGCGACCGCGTACACCGCCTGGTCGTCGCCGCCGTGGTGCCGCAGGTCGCAGACGGCGTCCCCGGCCACCCCGCTCGCGCCGGTCCCCTTGGGCCCCGGTGCGGTCACCCGCACCGGCCCGTCCACCGGTCGCTTGTCGATGCCGGTCAGGCCCTCCGGCTGGTCGGTGTAGTCGACGGCCACGGGTCGGCCCAGGTTCAGAGACAGAAGCTTCATGTCCGCACGGTAGGGGATGGGCGGTCAAAGCAGCGACGCATTATTGGCTCCCGAACCCAAGATTCGCTTATGCTCACAGGGTGATCGAGGCCCGTCATCTCCGTGTGCTGCGCGCCGTGGCCGCCACCGGCTCCTTCTCGGCGGCGGGTCGCGAGCTCGGCTGCACCCAGCCCGCCGTCAGCCAGCAGATGAAGGCTCTGGAGACGTCCGTCGGCACTCCGCTGCTGATCCGCAACGGTCGCGAGATGCGCCTGACCCAGGCCGGCGAGGCGCTGGTCCGGCACGCGGCGGGCATCCTGGCGGGGCTGACCGCCGCCGAGGAGGAGGTCGCCGCCATCGCCGGCCTCAGGGCCGGCCGCGTCCGCCTCGTGTCCTTCCCGAGCGGCAGCTCCACGCTCGTCCCCGCCGCGCTCGCCGCACTGCGCGCCGCGCACCCCGGCACCCGGGTCTCCCTGGAGGAGGCCGAGCCGCCCGAGTCCGTCGAGAAGCTGCGCGCGGGCGACTGCGACATCGCGCTCGCCTTCCGCTACGAGGGCGCCGCGGGTGCCGAGGAGTGGGACGACCTGGTCGTACGCCCACTGCTCACCGACCGGCTGGTCGGTCTTGTCCCCGAGGGGCACCGGCTGGCACGCGCGGAGTCGGTCGCCATCGGTGAACTGTCCGGGGAGCCGTGGATCGCGGGCTGCCCGCGCTGTCGCGGGCAGCTGGTGGAGGTGTGCGAGAGCGCCGGCTTCACGCCCCGCATCGACTTCGCGACCGACGACTACCCGGCGGTGGCCGGTCTGGTCGGTGCGGGCCTCGGAGTGGCGGTCCTGCCGCAGCTCGCGATCGAGTCGGTACGTCCGAGGGGCGCGCGTCCCGTCCGGCTGGAGCCCGTGGTGCGGCGGGAGATCGTCGCCCTCACGCTGCCGGACCTCGCCCATGTGCCGGCGGTCGCGGCGACGCTGGGGGAACTGGCACGGGCGGCCCTGCGATAGGGCGCACTCGACGCCCGAACCGCCTGCCGTGCGGTCGGGCCGCGCTCCTCAAGTCCTTGCTTCGCCCCCGTTGCGTCCCCCGGACCGTCTGCTTCCCCCGGGTCGTCCTCCGCCCCCGATCCGTCCCCCTGGTCGTCCTCCGCCCCCGGTGCGTCCCCCTGGTAGTCCTTCGCCCCCGATGCGTCCCCTTGGGTGTAGCTCTCCCCCTGGTGCAGCCCCTGGGCTGTCCCTCGCCCCCGATGCAGCCCCCTGGTAGGCCGTCCTTCGCCCCTGGAACACCCCCTGACCCCCTAGCGGTACCTCTCCCCGGAGACATCCCTCCCGGAAGGTGTGGGCATTCGACTGCGTGCCCGTCCCTGCAGAAACGTTCTTTCAGCTGTTCGAGGCGGCGGTGCCCCCGCTGGTACTCGACGCCGGCACCAGCCGGTTCCGCGCCCGTCCCATGAGCTCTTCGCGCTCGTCCTCGGTCAGTCCGCCCCACACGCCGTACGGCTCGCGCACCGCCAGTGCGTGGGCCGCGCACTCCGCGCGTACGGGGCACCTCATGCAGACCTCTTTGGCCGAGTTCTCACGAGCGCTCCGGGCCGCGCCGCGCTCGCCCTCCGGATGGAAGAAGAGCGAACTGTCGACCCCGCGGCAGGCCGCATGGAGCTGCCAGTCCCACAGATCCGCGTTCGGACCGGGAAGGCGGGAGAAATCTGCCATTGCGTGTCCCCTTGTTTCCGTTTTGGGCGGATATGTTCCCCCGACCGTACAACGACGATCTTACGAGATGAAAATATGACTCATTGCGAATCTAGCCCCAGACACCAGCGAACGGGAAGAAAAGCGGCTAAATGGGGCATGGTTGTGGTGAAAGTTCGAGGGTCTGCCGCGCATGTCTGCAGCGTGTCCGTGCCCTCACGTACAGTGCCGAAGATGGCTTGCTGCACCGTAACTCTTTCGAGTGACCATCGTTGAGAGTGCGGAGGCGGTTGAAACAACAAGCGCTCGGGCAGGCGTCCGAGGGCGTCGACCGCACAGGTGACGATTCGTACCAGCCTGGAGGCTCAAGGTGACGCGCATCAGCTGCGGAGGGCGGTCATGACATCCGTCCTCGTCTGCGACGACTCCCCGCTTGCCCGAGAGGCGCTCCGCCGCGCGGTGGCGACCGTGCCCGGCGTCGAGCGTGTGACGACGGCGGCCAACGGCGAGGAAGTCCTCCGCCGCTGGGGTGCCGACCGCTCGGACCTGATTCTGATGGACGTACGCATGCCCGGTCTGGGCGGCGTCGAGACCGTGCGGCGGCTGCTGTCCGCGGACCCCGGGGCGCGCATCATCATGCTCACCGTCGCCGAGGACCTGGACGGTGTGGCGCTCGCGGTCGCCGCCGGCGCGCGCGGCTATCTGCACAAGGACGCCTCGCGCGCGGAGCTGCGGGCGACCGTCACGCAGGCGCTCGCCGATCCGACCTGGCGGCTCGCGCCGCGTCGGCTGCGCTCGGCCGAGATGGGAGCAGCGCCGACGCTCACCGCGCGTGAGATCCAGGTGCTGGAGGGCATGAGCCACGGCCGCTCCAACGCGGAGATCGGCCGCGAGCTGTTCCTCTCCGAGGACACCGTGAAGACGCACGCCCGCCGGCTGTTCAAGAAGCTCGGCGCCTCGGACCGCGCGCACGCGGTGGCGCTCGGCTTCCGGTGGGGCCTGGTCCGTTAAGTGGATCACCGCGGGGGTGTGCGGATCCCCGCCTACCGCAGGGTGGGCGGGGTTGGCAACGGGGCCCGCCGGGTGCCCGCTGCTCGTTTCGCCGCGGATGCCGCATCCTTGAGGTGTGGAGTTCCTCGGGGACGAGTCGGTCGAGCGGGAGGGGAGGGCGCAGGAGATGAGTTCCGGCGCACCTGCTCATAACGCTTCGGTGCACAACTACGGACGCGGTGCCACGGATCGGACGACGCCGAGGCACCATGGACCGATGCGCGACGACGAGACAACGCTGATCGGTGCGCTCGTCCATCGTGCCGTCGACGGCGACGAGCAGGCGACCCATGACCTGCTCGCCCGTGTTCACCCTCTGGCGCTGCGCTACTGCCGTACGCGTCTGTCCCGACTGCCCGGCGACGCGCGCCACTTCGTCGAGGATCTGGCGCAGGAGGTCTGTGTCGCGGTGCTCCTCGCGCTGCCGCGCTACAAGGACACCGGGCGTCCCTTCGAGGCGTTCGTCTTCGCGATTGCCGCGCACAAGGTCGCCGATCTGCAGCGCGCGGCGATGCGTCATCCGGGCTCGACGGCGGTCCCCTCGGACGAGATGCCGGAGCGCCCGGACGATTCGCTGGGGCCCGAGGAACGGGCGCTGCTGAGCAGCGACGCCGAGTGGGCCAAGAAGCTCCTGGCCAATCTGCCGGAGAACCAGCGCGAGCTGCTGCTGCTGCGCATCGCGGTGGGCTTGACCGCGGAGGAAACGGGTCAGATGTTGGGAATGTCACCGGGAGCGGTGCGGGTGGCGCAGCACAGGGCGCTGAGCCGGCTGCGGGCGCTCGCCGAGCAGTAGCGGCCTCCGCCGGGAGCCTGCTCCCACCTCGCCCGCACCCTTGGCTCACGGGCCGGATGAACAGGCGACCCCCCGTTTCCGTACGAACATACGAGGCCCAGGGTCACCCCGAACCGTGGAATGAGAGACCCGTGCTTCCCGTTAGCATGGACATCCGCACCGATCAAGGCCATTTGGGGAAGGTGTCATGACTGCCAACGTCGACGGAGTGCCCGAGAAATTCGCGACACTCGGGCTGACCTACGACGACGTGCTGCTGCTGCCGGGCGCGTCGGACATGGCGCCCGACCAGATCGACACCACCTCGTACGTCTCCAAGAACGTCCGGGTCAACATCCCGCTCCTGTCCGCCGCCATGGACAAGGTCACCGAGTCGCGCATGGCGATCGCGATGGCCCGCCAGGGCGGCGTCGGCGTACTGCACCGCAACCTGTCGATCGAGGACCAGGCCAACCAGGTCGACCTGGTCAAGCGCTCCGAGTCCGGCATGGTGGCCAACCCGATCACCATCCACCCGGACGCCACGCTCGCCGAGGCCGACGCCCTGTGCGGCAAGTTCCGCATCAGCGGCGTCCCGGTCACCGACAACGCCGGCAAGCTGCTGGGCATCGTCACCAACCGCGACATGGCCTTCGAGAGCGACCGCTCCCGTCGGGTGCGCGAGGTCATGACCCCGATGCCCCTGGTCACCGGCAAGGTCGGCATCTCCGGCGACGAGGCCATCGAGCTGCTGCGCCGTCACAAGATCGAGAAGCTTCCGCTGGTCGACGACGCGGGTGTCCTCAAGGGCCTGATCACGGTCAAGGACTTCGTGAAGGCGGAGAAGTACCCGAACGCCGCCAAGGACGCCGAGGGCCGCCTGCTCGTCGGTGCCGCGGTGGGCGTGGCGGGCGACGCCTTCGAGCGCGCCCAGGCCCTCATCGAGGCGGGCGTCGACTTCATCGTCGTCGACACCGCGCACGGCCACTCCCGGCTGGTCGGCGACATGGTCGCCAAGATCAAGTCGAACTCCTCGGGCGTCGACGTCATCGGCGGCAACATCGCCACCCGCGAGGGCGCCCAGGCGCTCATCGACTCCGGCGTGGACGGAATCAAGGTCGGCGTCGGCCCCGGCTCCATCTGCACGACCCGCGTGGTCGCCGGCATCGGCGTCCCCCAGGTGACCGCCATCTACGAGGCGTCGCTCGCGGCGCGGGAGGCCGGTGTCCCGGTCATCGGCGACGGTGGTCTGCAGTACTCCGGCGACATCGCGAAGGCCCTGGTCGCGGGCGCCGACACGGTGATGCTGGGCTCGCTGCTCGCCGGCTGCGAGGAGTCGCCCGGCGAGCTCCTCTTCATCAACGGCAAGCAGTTCAAGTCGTACCGCGGCATGGGCTCCCTGGGCGCCATGCAGTCCCGTGGCGACCGCAGGTCCTTCTCCAAGGACCGCTACTTCCAGGAGCGCATCGCCTCCGACGACGAGCTGATCCCCGAGGGCATCGAGGGGCAGGTGCCCTACCGCGGCCCGCTCTCCTCGGTCGTCCACCAGCTGATCGGCGGCCTGCGCCAGTCGATGTTCTACGTCGGCGGCAGGACCGTTCCGGAGCTGCAGGCCAAGGGCCAGTTCGTGCGGATCACGTCCGCGGGCCTCAAGGAGAGCCACCCGCACGACATCCAGATGACGGTCGAGGCGCCGAACTACAGCAAGAGCTGATCCACGCGCGCGTGAAGCGCGGGTGGAGCACGTCAGAGGGCGGCCCGGAGGTTCCGGGACCGCCCTCCTCGCGCCTCCGGGGCGACCGTCGCCTGCCCGTCGGCGATACTGGAAGACGCTGAAACGCAGAGGGAAAGGCCACAGACGTGACTGAGATCGAGATCGGGCGCGGCAAGCGCGGCCGCCGGGCGTACGCCTTCGACGACATCGCCGTCGTCCCCAGCCGCCGTACGCGGGACCCGAAGGAGGTCTCGATCGCCTGGCAGATCGACGCCTACCGCTTCGAGCTGCCCTTCCTGGCGGCCCCCATGGACTCGGTCGTCTCCCCGGCCACCGCCATCCACATCGGTGAGCTCGGCGGCCTCGGCGTGCTGAACCTCGAAGGCCTGTGGACGCGGTACGAGGACCCGCAGCCGCTCCTCGACGAGATCGCCGGGCTGCCCGCCGACGCCGCGACCCGCCGTCTCCAGGAGATCTACGCGGCTCCCATCAAGGAAGAGCTGATCGGGCAGCGCATCAAGGAGGTGCGCGACTCGGGCGTGGTCACCGCGGCCGCACTCTCCCCGCAGCGCACGGCCCAGTTCTCCAAGGCCGTGGTCGACGCGGGCGTGGACATCTTCGTCATCCGGGGTACGACGGTGTCGGCGGAGCACGTCTCCCACTCGCACGAGCCGCTGAACCTGAAGCAGTTCATCTACGAGCTCGACGTCCCCGTGATCGTCGGCGGCTGCGCCACGTACACCGCGGCTCTGCACCTGATGCGCACCGGTGCGGCCGGCGTGCTGGTCGGCTTCGGCGGCGGCGCCGCGCACACCACGCGCAACGTTCTGGGCATCCAGGTCCCCATGGCCACGGCCGTCGCGGACGTGGCGGCGGCCCGCCGCGACTACATGGACGAGTCCGGCGGCCGGTATGTGCACGTGATCGCGGACGGCGGCGTCGGCTGGTCCGGCGACCTGCCCAAGGCGATCGCCTGCGGCGCCGACGCCGTCATGATGGGCTCTCCGCTGGCCCGCGCCACGGACGCGCCCGGCAAGGGCCACCACTGGGGCATGGAGGCGGTCAACGAGGAGCTGCCGCGTGGCAAGAAGGTCGACCTCGGCACGGTCGGCACGATCGAGGAGGTCCTCACGGGCCCGTCGCACACCCCGGACGGCTCGATGAACTTCTTCGGCGCCCTGCGCCGCGCCATGGCCACCACCGGCTACAGCGAGCTGAAGGAGTTCCAGCGCGTCGAGGTGACCGTGGCGGACGCACAGCACAAGCGCTGACACCGAGCGCGGGGCCCGGTTCACCCGCCGGTGGGCCGGGCCCTTCGTGAGCGCCCGGGTGGGGGCGCGTTCTGCCTCTGAGGGGTTCGGTCCGGGCCCCGACGGCGGGGTCCGGACCTGGTCCTTGGAAGCTCACAACCTGTGCGCCGCTCCCGTGGGCGTCGCCCCCCGCGTGTCCAGCAGCAGCTGTGCCTTCACCGACAGGCCCTGGAGGTCGTACGTGCGGTGCTGCTGGAGCAGGATCGTCAGGTCCGCGCACGCCGCCGCCTCGTAGAGGGAGTCCGCGCGCGGGATCGGGCGGTCGAGGACGCTCCATGCCGGGACGTGCGGGTCGTGGTAGCTGATGGACGCGCCCAGCTCCATCAGGCGCAGTGCGATCTCGTGCGCGGGGGAGCCCTGCTGATCGGCGAGGTCCGGCTTGTACGTCACGCCGAGCAGCAGGACCCGGGCGCCGCGAGCGGACTTTCCGTGCTCGTTCAGGAGGGTGGCGGCGCGCTGGACGACGTACTGCGGCATGTGGCTGTTGACCTGCTGTGCCAGTTCCACCATCCGCAGCGTGCGCCCGGTCAGCCCCGCGAGGTCCTGGGGGACGGCGTGGCCACCGACCCCGGGTCCTGGGCGGAAGGCCTGGAAGCCGAACGGCTTGGTCTCCGCACAGCGCACGACGTCCCACAGGTCGACGCCCAAGTCGTGGCAGAGCACCGCCATTTCGTTGACCAGGGCGATGTTGACCTGGCGGTAGTTCGTCTCCAGGACCTGCACGGTCTCCGCCTCGCGCGGTCCACGCGCGCGTACCACCTTGTCGGTGAGGCGCCCGTAGAAGGCGGCGGCCGACTCGGTGCAGGCGGGGGTGAGGCCGCCGATGACCTTGGGGATGTTGGCCGCCCCGAAGTCGCGGTTGCCCGGGTCGACGCGGCTCGGTGAGTAGGCGAGATGGAAGTCGCGTCCGGCGCGCAGACCGGAGCCCTCTTCCAGGCGAGGCCGCAGGAAGTCCTCCGTGGTGCCGGGAGGCACGGGCGATTCCAGGATCACGGTGGTGTGCGGGCGCAGCCGCTCGGCGAGGGCGCGGGCGGCCGCTTCCACCTGGGTGAGGTCGAGCGCGCCGCCGGCTCCGCGCGGGGCGGGGGCACAGATGACGGCGGTGCGGACGCGGCCGAGTTCGGCCGGGTTGCTGGTCGGGCGGAAACCCCGGGAGAGCATGCGGCGCAGTTCGGCTGCGGTGAGGGACCCGGCCTCCGGTCCCGTCCGGTACCCGAGCGTGGGGATACCGGCGGCGACGGCGGCCTGGGCCAGGGGCAGGCCGAGATGACCGAGTCCGATGACGGCGAGGTCTGCGGGCATGGGGTGGGCCGTCCTTCCCTGTAGCCGACGCGGGAGAGGTGCGCAAGCGCTGTGGACAGAATGAGCGAGCGCAATGTCAGACTAGGAGTAAATATGACCGATTTGCGGTATTGACTCGTCCGCTTTCCGTGAGTGTTGTCCACAGGCCGCGGGCGCGTGGTGGCCGAACCCGGGCATCCCGGTCAGACTTTGGGCATGGGGGTAGGTGAGCCGGGCTTCGCCTGACGGGTGCGGCCAGCGCGACAGAGCCGGGAGGCAGCGGTGAGGACAGCGACACTGGGGCCGGCGCAGCGCGCCGAGTCCCTGGCGGGAATGGCCGAGCGCGAGCTGGACGTGCTGGTCGTGGGTGGCGGAGTGGTCGGCGCGGGCACGGCGCTGGACGCCGCCACACGCGGTCTGTCCACCGGCCTGGTCGAGGCACGTGACTGGGCGTCGGGCACATCCAGCAGGTCGAGCAAGCTGATACACGGCGGCCTGCGGTATCTGGAGATGCTCGACTTCGCGCTTGTGCGCGAGGCGCTGAAGGAGCGTGGGTTGCTGCTGGAGCGCCTCGCGCCCCATCTCGTGAAGCCGGTCCCGTTCCTGTATCCGCTGCAGCACAAGGGCTGGGAGCGGTTGTACGCGGGCTCGGGCGTCGCGCTCTACGACGCCATGTCGATGGCGCGCGGCCACGGCCGGGGCCTGCCGATGCACCGTCACCTGACTCGCCGTCAAGCTCTCCGGGTCGCCCCCTGCTTGAAGAAGAACGCACTGGTGGGCGCCCTGCAGTACTACGACGCACAGGTGGACGACGCCCGCTATGTGGCGGCCCTGGTGCGCACGGCCGCGTGGTACGGCGCGAAGGTCGCCAACCGCGCCCGCGTCACGGGCTTCCTGCGCGAGGGTGAGCGCGTCGTCGGCGCCACGGTGCAGGACGTGGAGACGGGCGGGGAGTACGAGATCCACGCCCAGCAGGTCGTCAACGCGACGGGGGTGTGGACCGACGACACCCAGGCGATGGTGGGGGAGCGGGGCCAGTTCCATGTACGGGCGTCCAAGGGCATCCACCTGGTCGTGCCGAAGGACCGGATCCACTCCACGACGGGCCTGATCCTGCGCACCGAGAAGTCCGTCCTCTTCGTCATCCCGTGGGGCCGGCACTGGATCATAGGGACGACGGACACCGACTGGAGCCTCGACAAGGCGCACCCCGCGGCCTCCAGCGCCGACATCGACTATCTGCTGGACCATGTCAACTCGGTCCTGGCGGTGCCGCTCACCCGCGATGACGTCGAAGGGGTGTACGCGGGTCTCAGACCTCTGCTCGCCGGGGAGTCGGACGCCACCAGCAAGCTGTCGCGGGAGCACATCGTGGCCCATCCGGTACCGGGACTCGTGGTCGTGGCGGGCGGCAAGTACACGACGTACCGGGTGATGGCCAAGGACGCCGTCGACGAGGCGGTGCACGCCCTCGACCGGCGTGTCGCCGACAGCGTCACCGAGGACATCCCCGTCCTGGGCGCCGAGGGCTATCTGGCGCTGTGGAACGCGCGGGCGCGCATGGCGGCGCGCACCGGGCTGCACGTGGTGCGGGTGGAACACCTGCTGAACCGCTACGGGTCGATGGTGGACGAGGTGCTCGACCTGATCGCGGCCGACCCCTCGCTGGGCCGCCCGCTCCAGGCGGCCGACGACTATCTGCGGGCCGAGGTGGTGTACGCCGCCTCGCACGAGGGTGCGCGGCACCTGGACGATGTGCTCACCCGGCGTACGCGCATCTCCATCGAGACGTTCGACCGCGGCACGCGCAGCGCCCGGGAGGCGGCCGAGCTGATGGCGCCGGTACTGGGATGGGACAAGGACCATATCGAGCGCGAGATCGCGCACTACGAGAAGCGGGTGGAGGCGGAGCGGGAGTCGCAGCGTCAGCCCGACGATCTGACGGCGGATGCGGCGCGGTTGGGGGCGCCGGACATCGTGCCGCTGTAGGCACGCCCGGGCCGGACGGGTTGCACCGCCGCTCGGGGGGCCGGGCCGCCGCGCTCGCGAACCCTGGACCACATCACCCGAACGAGTGCCGCCGGTCGGGATCTCCGTTCGCAAGCGGCTCGTTCTACGAGGTGCGGGGGCAGAACTCGGCGGTGAGCAGGTCCCGCTCCAGCCCGGAGTCTGCGAACGCGTCCGTGTTCACGCGGAAGGTGAGGACGCGACGGCCGTCGAGAGTGGCTGCGGTGCGCACGTAGCTGCCCGATATCCGGCCGTCGTGCCCCCACACCGTGGTGCCGCACGGAAGCCTCACCGGATACAGCCCCATGCCGTACGCGCCATGTGCGGCCCGGGTGTCGAGCATCTCGCGCAGCCGGCGCGGGGGCAGCAGCTCGCCACCCAGCAGGGCCGCGTAGAAGCGGTCCAGATCGGCGAGCGTGGTCACCAGCTCACCCGCCGCGCCGGCCACGCGCGGGTCGAGCTCGGTGACGTCGGAGCCGTCGGCGGCGTAGGCGCGGCCGTGCGGCCGGGGAAGCGTGGTGCGGGCACCCGGGAAGGACGTGCCTGTCAGACGGAGGGGAGTGATGATGCGGCGCTGGGCCTCGACGGCGTACGAGTGACCGGTGACCTGCTGGACGATCATGCCGAGTACGACGTAGTTCGTGTTGGAGTACGAGAAGCGGCCACGAGCGGTCGGAGGGTGGGTGAGCGCGATGCGCACGGCCTGAAGCGGGGTCAGGGGGACCGTGCCCCCGGACACCCCGGTGAAGTCCGCCAGACCGCTGGTGTGGGTGAGCAGGGCGCGCAGGGTCAGCGCGCGGCCGTCGTTGCCCGCGCCGCGCACCAGCCCCGGCAGATGGTCCTCCACCGAGTCCGACAGGGACAGCCGGTGCTCGGCGGCCAGTTGCAGCACGACCGTCGCGATGAAGGTCTTGGTGAGACTGCCGGCGCGGAAGTGGTCGGCGATAGCGATGCCATGGCCGGCGTTCGCGAAGTGCCGGTCCGTCACCTCACGGGCCAGCAGCGCGGCGGCGGGAGCCCTGCCCCGGGTCACGAGCAGTGGCAGCACCGCGTCCGTCGCCGGGGCCAGGGGGGCCTCGGAGCCGCCGGGAGCGAGTCCGAGCAGAGCCAGGGACACGGCCACGGCCAGCAGGGTCCGGCGTGTCCGGCGCAGCGGCATCGGAATCCTTCCTTGTCGCGCCCATCATGGCGGAGGAGTCCAGGGCGGGGCCGGGCGGGGGCCACTCGCACCGGCACCGGCACCGGCACCGGCGGCAGGGCAGGGCGGCCAAGGCAGGGCACACCGGTCACGGTGGGGCACGCCCGGTCCTCCATGACGGGTCCGCTCTGCCGAAAAGTCCCCCGGATGCGGGCTGATCGCCGAATCAGGAGGCACCCTGGGCGCTGGGCGGTCCGTGCGTGAGAGACAATGAAGGCTCTGTCAGGGCGGGTTGCATGAGGGGACGCATGTCGGAGGCGGAGCGGGCGGGGACATCCCGTCAGGACAAGAGCGAACGTCTCCTCGCCGGGCGGTACCGGCTGGGAGACGTACTCGGCCGCGGCGGCATGGGCACGGTGTGGCGGGCGAAGGACGAGACGCTGGGCCGTACGGTCGCCGTCAAGGAGCTGCGGTTCCCGTCGAGCATCGACGAGGACGAGAAGCGCCGGCTGATCACGCGCACGCTGCGGGAGGCCAAGGCGATCGCCCGGATCCGCAACAACGGCGCGGTGACGGTCTTCGACGTGGTGCACGAGGACGACCGGCCCTGGATCGTGATGGAGCTGATCGAGGGCAAGTCGCTCGCCGAGGTCATCCGCGAGGACGGCCTGCTGGAGCCGAGGCGGGCCGCCGAGGTCGGGCTCGCCATCCTCGACGTGCTGCGGGCCGCGCACCGCGAGGGCATCCTGCACCGTGACGTGAAGCCGTCGAACGTGCTGATGTCCGAGGACGGCCGGGTCGTCCTCACCGACTTCGGCATCGCCCAGGTCGAAGGCGACCCGTCGATCACGTCCACCGGCATGCTCGTCGGCGCTCCCTCCTACATCTCGCCGGAGCGGGCGCGCGGGCACAAGCCCGGCCCGGCGGCGGACCTCTGGTCGCTCGGCGGTCTGCTGTACGCGGCGGTCGAGGGCGTGCCGCCCTACGACAAGGGCTCGGCGATCGCGACCCTGACCGCGGTGATGACCGAGCCGGTCGAGGAGCCCAAGAACGCGGGCCCGTTGAAGCCGGTCATCTACGGGCTGCTCGCCAAGGACCCGCAGCAGCGGCTGGACGACGCGGGCGCGCGGGCGCTGCTCCACGAGGTCATCCACGCACCCGACCCCAAGGAGGAGGTGCCGGCGGATGCGACGCGGGTCGTGGCGCTGCCGCCGACGCCGCCGAAGGAGCCTTCGGGCACGGGGACGTCGGGCGCCGGGGGCAAGCGGGGCGAGGAGGCCGCCGAGCGGCTGCGCGGGGCGCTGCGGTCCGTGCGCAAGGCCGCGGCGTCGGCGGGTGCGGCCACGGCGGCCGCGACGGCCGCGCGGACCAAGTCGTCCGGCTCCGGCACCGCGGACAAGTCCGAAGGCACGGCGTCCGGGAGCGTGGACGCGCCCGGGGACGGCGCGTCCGGTGCCTCCGTCACGCCCGGGTCGTCGGGTGGGTCCGGCTCGGACAGCCCGGGAGGCGCGTCGGCGGGCACGCGGGACACCACCGCTGTCGTCGGATCGAACTCCGGTCCGACGAAGCGGAGTTCGGGGTGGCCCGTCGTGCCCGATCCGGACCGGCCGCCGCGGCCGGTGCCGCCCCCCCGGGCGCCGCTCACCGACGTGGTGCCCAAGCGGACGCTGGTGGTCATCGCCGTCGTGGTGGTGCTCGCCGTGGTCGGTGCCGTGCTCGCGTTCACCCTCGGCGGCGACGACAAGGGTTCGCAGGGCAACGGCAAGGGCGGCGCCAAGGCGGCCGCGTCCAGCGGCGCGACCGCCGGGAGCGGGAGCAGGGGCAGCGGCGGGACGCGCACGGACAGCGGCAGCGCGAGCGCCTCCGCGACGAACGGGTCGGGCGGGCAGGGCACGGCGAAGAGTTCGCCCGCCGCCGGCGCGAGTGCCGGTGCCTCCTCCGGGGCGTCGGGCGGCGCGGCGACGACGTACAAGGGCGGTCAGGGGTACTCGATCGGGCTGCCGGCGGGCTGGAAGTACCAGTCGTCGGACGCCGCGGGAGACCGCTTCACCGGGCCCGGCGGGCAGCGGCTGCTCGTCGCCTGGACGTCCACGCCCAAGAACGACCCGGTGGCGGACTGGAACAACCAGGAGCGCGGCATGGTGCGCCCCCAGTACAAGCGGATCCGCATCGAGAAGGTGGACTACCGCGGCTGGAACACGGCCGACTGGGAGTTCACCTACGCCGACGGCGGCACGACCTACCGGGCGATCGACCGCGGATTCGTCGTCAACTCGCATCAGGGGTATGGGCTGATGTACACGGCGAAGGCGGCGGACTGGGACGGCGAACTGCGCAACGGCACCTGGAGGACGCTGACCCAGACCTTCCAGCCGAAGTCGTGACGTACTCCGCGCCGAACTGACGTTCCGTGCCGCCTTGTCGCGGGGAGATATGACATCCCCGGGTTGCAGGTTGCCTTCGGCACGTATCGTGAGGGATTGCGAACCGTGCGCAGCGGGAACGGGGCGCGAGGCGAACGGAATTGACCGACCGGGCGACCGGGGGAGGCATCGTGGAGGACTATGCGGGGCGGGTACTCGCCGACCGCTACCGCCTGCCGCTGCCGCCCTCCGACGAGTACGAACTCGCCGAGACCCGGGCCTTCGACACGTACAGCGGGCAGGAAGTCCTCGTACGGCAGGTGCCGTTGCCCGAGGTCGTCGAGGCGGAGGTGCTCGACGCGGACGGGCTGCCCGAGGGGTTCGTGGCACGGGACGGCCGCACCCGCGGCGCCTCCGCGCGGACGGCGGCCACCCGCCGCCCCACCGACCCCGTCGTGCGGCGCGCGATCGAGGCCGCTCAGGCGGCCGCGCAGATACCCGACCATCCCCGCCTCGACCAGGTCTTCGACGTGTTCGCCGAGGGCGGCTCGCTGTGGATCGTGAGCGAACTGGTGGACGCGAGGCCATTGGCGGCGCTGCTCGCGCAGAAGCCGCTGACGCCCTACCGGGCGGCCGAGGTCGCCTCCGACGTCCTCATGGCCCTGCGCGTGCTGCACGCCCACGGCTGGGTGCACCGCAACATCACCGCACGCACGGTGCTCGTCTGTGACGACGGCCGTGTGGTGCTGACCGGTCTGGCGGCCGGGGCGGCGGAAGAGGCGCTGTGCGGATACGACCCCGTGCCTGTACAGGAGTTCGAGACGAGCGCCGGTCGGCCGGAGGCGGGCGGGGACGCGTCGGGGGCTCGACCCGGGCGGCCCGGACCCGCCGGTGCGGGCGGCAGCGGCTTGGGCGCTCCCGCGGGCAAGGCCCCCGGGGGACCCGGTGCCGGGGCGTTCGGGGCCGTGAGCGGGGCCGCGCGGGGTATGGATCCCGAGGCCGCACGGCGCGCCGCGATCGAGGCGCGGGCGAACGGCGCGGCCGGCGGCGGGGGCACGCCCGGCAGCGGAGGTGCGCACGGCGGCGGTGTGCCCGCCGTGGCGCCGCGCGCGCTCGAGTCGGCCGAGGACGTGCGGGCGGCCCGTGCCGGGGCGATCGCGGCGTATCGCGCCGGGGCGCGGGCCGCGGCGCGGGTCCAGGAGGAACAGCGCGGCCCCCGGACGGCGTTGCCCGCGCCCCGCCCGTCCGACACCGGCGCCGTGTCACCGTCGTACGCGTCGGGGCAGGGGAAGGAGCACCGCCCCGGCACCCCGCCGCCGGGACAGATCGCCGACCCGTACGGGGACAGCCGTACGACCTCCTGGCACGGCGCGGTACCGCGTCCCGCGGCGCCGGTCGCCGACGGCCAGGGCCGCACCGCACTGCCCGGCGGCACACCCGGGGCCCCCGGCAACGGCACCGCTCCGTACGGCACCGCTCCGTACGACGACGGCACGCCCGGCACCGGGGCGAGCGGCGGTCCGTACGAGAGCGCGGCCCGCGCCACGCACGCGACAGGCGACGGCGTCGGCGCCCCCTGGAACCACCGTGGCCCCGCCACCGCCCTCGCCGCCGAGCGGGCGCGGCAGGCGCGCATGGCCGTCGTCGGGCCCGTGACGGAGCGGTGGGCACCCGAGCAGGCCGGGCCCGTGCACGAGAACTGGCAGCTGGCCCCGCCGATCGGCCCCGCGACCGACCTGTGGGCGCTGGGCGCGCTGCTGTTCCGGGCCGTGCAGGGGCACCCGCCGTATCCCGAGGAGAACACCGCGGAGCTGGTCCAGCTCGTCTGCGCCGAACCACCCGCCTTCGCCGAGGAGTGCGGGCCGCTGCGCCCGGTCGTGGAGTCGCTGCTGCGTCAGGACCCGACCGAGCGGCTCGACTTCGAGGAGCTGCGCGGCTGGCTGCGCTCCCTCGTCCGGGCCGCGCCCGAACCGGAGGCCGGGGCGCACGTCATCGCGGCGCCGCCCGTCGACCCCCGTCGGCTGCCGATCGTACGGCGTCGCGGCGAGCTGGTCCGCAGGCGCCGCGCCGGGCTGCCCGCGACCACCCACGCCCGGCACAGGCGCGCCAAGGACGGGCGTCCGCACAAGCCCCGCAGGCTCGGCCGCACCCTGCTCCTGCTGATCCTGCTCGCGCTGGCCGCGGCGATCGCGTACGCCATGGCGTTCATGCCGAAGGTCCAGTCGAGCAGCGGCAGCGGGAGCGGCTCGACGACGGAGCACACCGGCGCCGCCGGGGAAGCGAGCCCCGCGCCACGGCAGTCCGCCACGGGCGGCGCTCACCAGTCCGGCCAGAGCGGTTCCAACGCCTCCACGCCCTCCCCCGGTTCCCCGCAGACGCAGACCAGCGAGTCCCAGGTCGCGCAGGGCTTCACCCTGCGCACCGACCCCGAGGGCTTCCGCGTCGCCGTGGCCAACGGCTGGGGCCGCACGCCGAAGAACGGACAGGGCCAGGTCGTCTACTCCCAGGGAGACTTCGAGCTCGTCGTCGTGCCCGGACGCGACAGCGCGAGCAGGTACGGCGGCGATCCGCTGGCCTACCAGCGGGAGTCGGAGCCCGAACTGCGGCCGTTCCGCGACTCCAGCTGGGCCACCTCCAGCGGGATGCGGCGCATCGACGTCGGCGGGCGGACCATGGCCGAGGGCCAGTTCACCTGGACCGACGGCAGCGGACGGAACCTGTTCGTACGCAACCTCGCCCTCCTCGTCGGCGGCCGGTACCACGTGGTGCAGGTCCGCGGCCCGGACGCCGAACGCGACGAGGTGACCCGGCTGTTCGAGCAGGCGGAGCAGACGTACCGGACGTCCGGCTGAGCCCCCGGCCCCGAGGGCCGGGCACGGCGAGGTCCGATTGCGTTGAGTGTGCGGTGGTTCCGGCCCGTACGTGGAAGGGAGAACCGTCACAGTGCGGTCTCCGTGCGACCCCGCCGGTTCCCAGTGCGGGGGCCGCTCTTTAATCTGACCTCGTCAAGAACATTGCGGGGAAACGTGAATCAGATGCAGGGCCTGCTCCTCGCGGGCCGCTACCGGCTCGTCGACTCCATCGGCAGCGGCGGCATGGGCCGGGTGTGGCGCGCCCACGACGAGGTGCTGCACCGGGCGGTCGCCATCAAGGAACTGACGGCCGCACTGTACGTGACGGACAGTGACCGTGCCGTGCTCCTCGCCCGGACCCACGCCGAGGCGCGGGCCGCCGCGCGCATCAACCACTCGGCCGTGGTCACGGTCCACGACGTCCTGGAACACGACAACCGGCCGTGGATCGTCATGGAGTTGGTCGAGGGCGGTTCGCTCGCCGACGCGGTCAAGGAGCGCGGTCGCGTCGAGGCCGCCGAGGCCGCGCGCATCGGGCTGTGGGTGCTGCGCGCCCTGCGCGCCGCGCACTCGGCGGGCGTTCTGCACCGCGACGTGAAGCCCGGCAACGTGCTGCTCGCCGCCGACGGCCGCGTGCTGATCACCGACTTCGGGATCGCGCAGGTCGAGGGCGACACGACGATCACCCGTACCGGGGAGATCGTCGGATCCGTCGACTACCTGGCACCCGAGCGCGTCCGGGGCCACGACCCGGGCCCCGCCTCCGACCTGTGGGCGCTCGGCGCCACGCTGTACACGGCGGTGGAGGGCAAGTCGCCGTTCCGGCGGACCTCGCCACTGACCACCATGCAGGCCGTCGTCGACGAGGAGCCCGGTTCACCGCAGTTCGCGGGCCCCCTGGAGCCGGTGATCGCGGCACTGCTGCGCAAGGATCCCGCGCAGCGGCCCGGCGCGCCGGAGCTGGAGCAGATGCTGGCCGAGGCCGCGGAGGGGCGCCGCCCGAAGGCGGCGCAGGAGTACGTGCCCACGCAGCACGTGGACCTGTCGGGCCCCGGGGACACGACCGCACATGTGCCGCGGCCCCGGCAGCAGCACGAGCCGGAGACGGCCGGCGGCACCCTGCACCAGGCCGCCCCGCCGCCCGCGCCCCGCAAGCGCCGCCGTGGCCGGGCGGTGGCGCTCGTCCTCGCGGTGGCCGCTGTCCTCGGCGCCGTGGGCGTGATGGCCCTGCACAAGGCAGGAGGCGGTGGCAGCGGCACCGCGTCCGCCGCCACGCCGCCCCCGTCGGCACCCACCACCGGCACGCCGGACGCGAGCAACGTCCCGGACGGCTGGGTGCGCAAGAAGGATCCCGCGGGCTTCAGCCTCGCCCTGCCCGGCAAGGAGTGGAAGCGGAAGGTCTTCGACGCCTCCCAGACCGACTACACACCCGACGACGGGAAGCACTTCATCCGTATCGCCGTCGACAGTTCACCGGACTTCGACGACGCGCACGCGCACCAGCAGGACCTGGAACAGCAGCTGCGGCGGCTGGTCGGCTACCAGCGGGTGATCCTGCGGAAGAACATCTACCGTGACCGTCCCGGCTCCCTGTGGGAGTACACGTGGACCGCGCTGGCCAAGGACACGCCGTTCCCCGGGCCGCGCCACGCCGTCGAGGAGACGTACTTCGCCCGCGACGGTGTCGAGTACGCCATCTACATGTCGGGCCCCGCGGCGGACTGGAAGACCGTGCACGAACAGTTCGACGTGGTACTGCGGGGGTGGCGTCCCCCGTCGGGATGACGGATCCGCCCCCTCCGTACGCCTTCGCCCCTCGTTCGTACGCCCCCGTACGCCCACGTACGTCACTTGTCGGCCACCCTCGGGACGGAGTTTCGGGGGGTTCCGGTCCGGTGCGGCATGATGGGGCACATGGGGACCGAGGGGGAGAACGTCCGTGTCATCGCGGGCCGTTACCGGCTGGAGGAGCGGATCGGCCGGGGCGGCATGGGCGTCGTCTGGCGGGCGGCCGACCAGCTGCTCGGCCGTCAGGTAGCGGTCAAGGAGCTCGTCCTCGACCCGTCCCTCTCCGCCGAGGAGGCCCGGCTCCAGCGTGAGCGCACGCTGCGCGAGGCCCGCGCGGTGGCACAGTTGGCCCACCCGCACATCGTCGTCGTCCACGACGTCGTCGAGGACGAGGAACGCCCGTACATCGTCATGGAGCTGATCGACGGCGGTTCGCTCGCCGAGCGCATCGCCGGGCGCGGACCCGTCGACGCCCGTGAGGCCGCCCGGATCGGCATCGACCTGCTGGGCGCGCTGCGCCGGGCGCACGGCGCGGGCGTGCTGCACCGCGATCTCAAGCCCGCCAACGTCCTGATGGAGGCGGGCACCGACCGCGTCGTGCTCACGGACTTCGGCATCGCTCAGGTCGCCGGCGCCACCACGCTCACCGAGAGCGGCGCCTTCGTCGGCTCCCCCGAGTACACCGCGCCGGAGCGGATGTCCGGCGAGCGGACCGGACCCGAGTCCGACCTGTGGTCGCTGGGCGCTCTGCTGTGTGCCGCGCTGAGCGGGGAGTCCCCCTTCCGCCGTGACTCGCTGGGCGGGATCCTGCACGCGGTGGTCGTCGACGACATCCGTCCGCCCGCGCAGGCGCAGCCGATCCTGCCCGTCGTCCGGGGGCTGCTGGAGCGCGATCCGGAGCGGCGCCTGGACGCGGCGGAGGCGGAACGGCTGCTGCGGGAGTTCCTGGAGACGGGGCGTACACCGCAGGTGCCGGTGGCGTACACGCCGACGCAGCGGGATGTGCCCCGGCGTGCGCTGCCGTCGCCTCCGTGGGAGGCGCCCGAGACGGCGACCCCGCCGGTCGCCGTCCCGTCGAGGCCCGCGCGACACTCCGCGCGGGGGGCGCTCGTCACGGCCGCCCTCGTCGCGGCCATGGCGGGCGCGGGAGTCTCGGCGGCGGCACTGCTGATGCGCGACGGCGGCAACGGCGGCGGCACGCCGACGAGTCCGGGGCCGCCGCACACGTCCGTGAGCCCGTCACCGCCGTCGGCCTCCGGCTCCTCGCCCGCGCCCACGGTGACGGTGACCCGTTCGCCCTCCTCGGCGTCGGCCGTGGCACGCAAGGTGCCGTCGGGGTATCGGCTGACGCATGACCCGGACGGGTTCTCGCTCGCCGTGCCGGACGGGTTCACCCGCAGTCCAGGGGGCGAGCGGATCTTCTACCTGTCGCCGGGGGAGACCTTCCGCATCGGCGTCAGGATGTCGGATCCGGAGGCGGGCGGCCCGCTGGCGGTGATGCGCCGCTCGGACGCCGAGGGGCCGTCCAACAACCCGGGTTACCGGGACGGCCGGGTCACCGAGACCTCCCACGGCGGAAACCCGGCCGCGCTCTGGGAGTTCAGCTGGGACGGCTTCACCGCCGCGGAGGGCCCACGGCACACCTACGACCTGTGCTGGCAGGAGGGCGACCGCATGTACGACGTGTGGGTGTCGGCGCCGGTCGGCAGGATGCGGGAGGCGAAGCCGTACTTCGACGTGGCGGTCGGCACGTTCGTACGGGGGTGACGTCGGTACGTCACGGGTCTGTGACCGGTCGGCGGCGGAGGTGGCTGAGAAGCGCCCGACGCGATAAGCATGAACGCATGAGCAACCACGGGGGAGGGCCTCAGTGGTCCGACGAGCCAACGAGTTTCGGACTGCAACCGCCGCGTCCGGGCGTGCCGTACCCGGGAAACCCGTACGCCCGGCCGCAGCCGGCGCACCCCGACCCCCAGCCGCACGCGGCCCCCACCCAGATCGTGCCCGAGGCGCCGCCGGACCCGGGTGTCGGGCGGCTCGTCGCCGGGCGCTACCGGCTGCTCGCGAAGCTCGGCCACGGCGGCATGGGCACGGTGTGGCGGGCCAAGGACGAGACGGTGGACCGCGAGGTCGCGGTCAAGGAGCCCCGGGTCCCCGATCACCTTCCCGAGCGCGAACAGGCCAACGCCTACGAGCGGATGCGCCGCGAGGCACGGGCCGCCGCCCGCCTCGACCACCCCGCGGTCGTGAACGTGCACGACGTCGCCGTGGTGGACGGCAGGCCGTGGATCGTGATGGAGCTGGTGCAGGGCCGCTCGCTGGGCGAGGTTCTCCAGGAGGGCACGCTCGGCGTGCGCGAGGCGGCCAGGATCGGCCTGGAGGTGCTCGGCGCGCTGGAGGCCGCGCACTCGGCGGGCGTCCTGCACCGCGATGTGAAACCCGACAACGTCCTGCTCGGCCGTCATGACCGTGTCGTCCTCACCGACTTCGGCATCGCGCAGATCGAGGGCGAGAGCAGTCTGACGGACACGGGCGGCTTCGTCGGCTCGCCCGAGTACATCGCGCCGGAACGCGTGCTGGGCCACCGCCCCGGCCCGGCGTCGGACCTGTGGTCGCTCGGCGTGGTGCTGTACACGGTCACGGAGGGCGTCTCGCCGTTCCGCCGCACCAACACCCCCGCCACGCTCCAGTCGGTCCTCAACTCCACGCCGGCACCCCCCGCCGCGGCCCGCGGCCCGCTCGCCGACGCCATCAACGGCCTGCTGGACAAGGACCCCTCGCGTCGGCCGGTCGCGGCCGAGGTCCGCCGGCTGCTGGAGGAGGCGGTGAGACCGCCGCAGCCGACGCAGGCGGCGCGACCGGCCGTCCCGGCCGGCAGGGGCATCCGCCTCGGTCGCACGGCACTGACCGGGATCGGCGCGGCGGTCGTCGCGCTCGCGGTGGCGGCCTACCTGGTCCTCGCGGACCCGTTCGCGGGCCCGCTGCCGGAGGGCTGGAAGCGGCACCAGGAGAAGGCGCTGGGCGCGACGGTCGCGGCACCCGCGGACTACCAGGTGAGCGTGCCCAAGCAGGACGCCACCGACAAGAACTGGGTGACGTACACCGACTGGAGCGGCAGCATCTGGATCGGACTGCACCTGGCGAAGAAGTCCGATGACTCCGCCCACCAGATCAAGGACTCGTCGGCGGCCGAGATGTACGCCGACAACGGCGCGTTCAAGGACAACGGCGCCTACGAACTCCACATGCCCAAGGGCCCGAGGACGGACCCCGAGCTGACCACGTACCGCGGTCAGAAGGCCGCGGAGAACACGGTCGTCTACACGACCGACGACAGCCAGGACCCGCGTCCTCGGGAGCTGAGGATCTTCTACTACAAGGACTCCCGGGGCAACATGTACAAGCTCACGGTCAGCTACCCGGGCAAGGGCGACTTCACGGAACGCGGCCGCGAGGTGGCGAGGACGGCGATCGCGAACCTGGAGATCGACAGGCTCTAGACCAGGGAGGAGACGGTCCACCACCGGCTGAGGGAGAAGCGGACGGCCTGATCAGCGCATTCGCTGCCAGCGGTCACTGGCGCGGTGTGGACACCCCGTGAAAGCGCGTTACCGACGGGTACCCAAACGCTCCGTCCCCGCATACCCTGCGCCTCATGACGGACTCGCAGGCCCCCGAGAAGGCCACCGACAGGACCGGTACGGGTACGGCCGGCACCAACCCCCTCGCACCCGCCCCCGTCGGCGCCCGCACGGCCGTCGACGTGGTCACGCCGGAGCTGGTGGCCCAGCTCACCAAGGGCGTGGTCGGCTCCGGCCGCACCGCCAACCACACGCCGTTCACCGGTGAGAAGCTGGCGGACCTGCCGGAGTCCACCCCGCAGGACGTGGCGGAGGCGTTCGCGCGAGCCCGCACGGCGCAGCCCGCCTGGGCCGCGACCCCCGTACGGCAGCGTGCCGCCGTTCTGCTCCGCTTCCACGACCTGGTGCTCGCCCGTCAGGCCGAGGTCCTCGACCTGATCCAGCTGGAGACCGGCAAGGCGCGCCTCCACGCCCACGAGGAGGTGCAGGCCGTCGCCGTGGCCGCCCGGCACTACGGCCGCAAGGCGCCCTCGTATCTGCGGCCCAAGCGGCACACGGGTGCCATCCCGACGCTCACGCGCGTCACCGAACTGCGCCACCCGCGCGGTGTCATCGGTCAGATCGCCCCCTGGAACTACCCGCTGGAGCTGTCGGTCGGCGATGCGCTGCCGGCCTTCGTCGCGGGCAACGCCGTCGTGATGAAGCCGGACACGGAGACGTGTCTGACCGCGCTGTGGGCGCGCGACCTGCTGATCGAGGCCGGGCTGCCCGCCGAGGTCTTCCAGGTCGTCATCGGCGACGGACCGGTCGTCGGCCCCGAGGTCGTCAAGCACGCCGACTACGTCTCCTTCACCGGCTCCACCCGCACCGGCCGCGAGGTCGCGCAGGGCGCGGCCGCCCGGCTCGTCGGCGTCTCGCTGGAACTGGGCGGCAAGAACGCCATGCTGGTCCTTGAGGACGCCGACATCGAGAAGGCTGCGGCCGGTGCCGTGCGCGCCTGCTTCTCGTCGGCGGGGCAGCTCTGCATCTCCATCGAGCGGTTGTACGTCCACGAGTCGATCGCGGACGCCTTCGTGGAGCGGTTCGCCGCCCGTACCCGGGCGATGCGGCTCGGTACGTCCCTCGCGTACGGCGCGGACATGGGATCCCTGGTCGGCGAGCGGCAGTTGGAGACCGTGAACCGGCACGTCGAGGAGGCCGTGGCCAAGGGCGCGAAGGTCCTGGCGGGCGGGGTGGCCCGTCCGGACATCGGTCCGTACTTCTACGAGCCCACCATCCTCGACGGCGTCGAGGCGCCGATGTCGGTGTGCGCGGAGGAGACCTTCGGCCCGGTCGTGTCGATCTACCGCTTCGCGACGGAGGACGAGGCGATCGAGCGCGCCAACGCCACGCCGTACGGCCTGAACTCCTCGGTCTGGACGAAGGACGGCCGGCGCGGCCGCGAGGTGGCCGCCCGCCTGCGCACCGGCACGGTCAACGTCAACGAGGGCTACGCACCCGCGTACGGCAGCGTCCAGTCCCCGATGGGCGGCATGAAGGACTCCGGCCTCGGCCGCCGCCACGGCTCCGAGGGCATCCTCAAGTACACCGAGGCACAGACCGTCGCCCACCAGCGGCTGCTGCCGATGGCACCGTCGCTGGGCATGGACGACGAGAAGTACGCGGCCTTCATGAGCCGCAGCCTCAGGGCGATGAAGGCGTTCCGCCTGCGCTAGGCGCGTGTGACCCGTCAGAAGCGCCCTAGACAGCACCAACTCTCAACGAGGAGAGGCACGTGTCACAGGAGAACTCTGCCCCCGATCAGGACGATGGCGGCTACGACTACGACGTCATCGTCGTCGGCTCAGGCTTCGGCGGCTCCGTCACCGCCCTGCGGCTGACCGAGAAGGGCTACCGCGTGGGCGTCCTCGAGGCGGGCCGCCGCTTCACGCGCGAGTCGCTGCCGAAGAACTCCTGGGACCTGAAGAACTATCTTTGGGCCCCCAGGCTCGGCATGTACGGCATCCAGCGCATCCATCTGCTGGGCAATGTGATGGTGCTCGCGGGCGCCGGGGTCGGCGGTGGCTCCCTCAACTACGCCAACACCCTCTACGTACCGCCGAAGGCCTTCTTCGACGACCCGCAGTGGAGGGAGATCACCGACTGGCAGGAGGAGTTGGGGCCGTACTACGACCAGGCGCGGCGCATGCTGGGCGTGCGGCTCAACCCGACGCTGACTCCCTCGGACGTCCACCTCAAGGCGGCCGCCGAGCGGATGGGCGTGGGCGACACCTTCCACATGGCGCCGGTCGGCGTGTACTTCGGGGACGGTGACGACGCCGACGGAGCGGTCAGGGCCAGGCCCGGCGAGGAGGTACCTGACCCGTACTTCGGTGGCGCCGGGCCGGCCCGCCGGGCGTGCACCGAGTGCGGCGAGTGCATGACGGGCTGCCGTCACGGGGCGAAGAACACCCTCAACGAGAACTACCTGCATCTCGCGGAGAAGGCGGGCGCGGTCGTCCACCCCATGACGACGGTCGTGTCGGTCACGGACGACTCACGGGGCGGGTACGCCGTCGCGACCCTGCCGACGGACGAGAAGCGCAAGGGCGAGGGGCGGATCTTCACGGCGCGGCGGGTCGTCCTCGCGGCGGGCACCTACGGCACGCAGACACTGCTGCACCGCATGAAGGCGAACGGCCTCCTTCCGTACCTCTCCGACCGGCTGGGCGAACTGACCCGCACCAACTCCGAGGCCCTGGTGGGCGCCCAGACGGACAACCGCCGCTATCGCAGGGCGCATGGCACGGCGCGGGCCGACTTCACGCGGGGCGTGGCGATCACCTCGTCGATCCACCCGGACGAGAACACGCACATCGAGCCGGTCCGCTACGGCAAGGGGTCTAACGCGATGGGCGGTCTGTCCATCCTTCAGGTCCCGTACGCCGAGGGCTCCTCCCGGGTCCTGGCCTGGCTGGCGAACGCGGCGAAGCACCCCTGGCTCCTGGTCCGTTCGCTCTCCAACCGCCGCTGGTCGGAGCGGACCATCATCGGCCTGGTCATGCAGTCGCTGGACAACTCGCTGACCACGTATCTGAAGCCGACCGGCGCCGGGAAGGGCCTGCTGACGGCACGACAGGGTCACGGCGCCCCGAACCCCAAGCAGATCAGGGTGGCGTCGGAGGCGGCGTCCGCGATCGCCGCCGAGATCAACGGCTTCGCGGGCAGCAACGTCGGCGAACTGATGGGTACTCCGCTGACCGCGCACTTCCTCGGCGGCTGCCCGATCGGCGCCTCTCGCCGGACGGGAGTGATCGACCCCTATCACCGGCTGTACGGACACCCCGGCATCTCGGTGGTCGACGGCGCGGCGGTGTCGGCGAACCTGGGCGTCAACCCTTCGCTGACGATCACCGCCCAGGCCGAGCGGGCGATGTCGTACTGGCCGAACAAGGGGGAGGCGGACCCGCGTCCGGCGCAGGGGGCGGCGTACGAACGCCTCAAGCCGGTGGAGCCCAGGCACCCGGCGGTACCCACGGGGGCGTTCGGGGCGCTGCGGCTGCCGTTCCTGGGGATGCCGGCGGTGCCGCCGAAGAAGCAGCGCACGTGAGCGCGTGACGGTCGTACGCACGTCGTACACACAGAAGAAGGACCTGTGCCCCCCTCCGAGCTCAGGTCCTTCTTCCTGTTGCGAGGCGCGCGGGGCGCCTGACGCAGTCTGTGTGCGGGGGAGGCCTTACGCGGCCTGGCCCCCCGACTTCCGGCGCCGCAACGCGAACACGACACCGCCGCCCGCGACGACGGCGACACCGCCGACGAGGGCGATGACCGGGAGGGCGGAGGAGGAACCGGTGGAGGCGAGGCTGCCGGTGGCCGGGATCTCGGCGGCGCCGCCCTGCGGCTTCTTGCCGCCGGCCGGCTTCTCACCCTTGCCGGGCTTGGCGTTGCCCGGGTGGTCGTTGGTGCTGCCGGGCCTGAGGACGGTGAACGTGTAGTAGTCGAACGCGCTGTGCACGCAGTTCTTCTCCTGGTCCACGTATCCGCCCAGGCCCACGGTGTAGCCGTCGCCTGCGGGGGCCTTCGCGGTGATGTCGACCCGCAGCTTGATGTCGACCGTCTCCTTGGGGCCCAGCGGCGTCTCGCCGAAGTAGACGCCGTTGCCCACCTCGTCCGCGAGGGACTCCCACGCCTTCGTCTTCGGGTTGAGGTACTCGAGCACGGCGTAGGTGCCCAGCCAGTCCTTCTCGTTGTCGCTCATCGAGTCGTTGTCGACGAGGGCGAGCCACTGCACCTGGCCGAGGGACTGGTCACTGTGGTTGGCCGCGGTCAGGGTGAAGCTGTGCCAGCCGCTGCCCGCCACGATCTTGCCGGGCAGACCGGAGACGGAGATGGTGAGCTGGGAGCCCGGGTCGACCTCGTTCGCGGTGCACGGCGTCGGCGCGGCGGTGGGCCTCGCAGTGGCGGTCGGCGTGGCCGAAGCGCTCGCCGAGCCGGACGGCTTGCCCGCGGGCGCCGAGGAGGCCGGTGCCGAGGAGGCCGACGCCGAGGACCCACCATCGGCCGGCGTCGTCGAGGCGCCGGCCCCGGGGGCGGTGCCGGTCGGCGACGGGGAGCCCGCGGACTCGCTCGCACTGACGGAGGGCGAGGGGTCCGCCGCGAACGCTGCCGTGGCAGACACCAGCGCGAGCGGGGCTATGGCGGCCGTCGCCGCCGCGACGGCCAGGGCACGGCGAAGCTTCATGAAGACCTCGAGACATCCGGTGTGCCGCGACAATGCGGCACATGTTCAGGGGGAGGCCTCCGCGTGTGGGGCGCGGGAGTGGCCCTTGATCCGGTAGGTGTGACCTGTGGAACCTGTGAACGGTTGTAAGACATTCACAGAACCCTTATGTGTCTTGAGTCACAGCCGTGTGCGCCTTGTGAACCGCCGTTCGCTCCCCGTAGAACTGACCCTCGTGTCTGACCAGCACCCTGAGAAACCGGAACCCTCCCTTCCCGACGACGTATGGGAGCGGTTCGCCCGCGACACCGAGCGTGAGATCCGTGCCTCCGCGCCCAAGGAACCGTCCGCGCGGGCGCGGATGGTGACGCAGCGGCTGCGGCAACAGGACGCCCAGGGCATACGGCCCGACGGCTGGCGCGCCCCTCCGGCCGCGGGCGCCCGGCCCCTGCGCCGCCGCACATGGACGGTGCTCGGTCTGCTCCTCGCGCTCGCCGTCGCCGTCGTGGCCATGAAGCCGTCGCTGATACCCGGCGACCCCTTCGGCACCGGCTCCGGCCCGGCCCCGGCCACCGAACCGCCCGCCGAGACCGCACCCCCCACCGCGCCGCCGTCGGCGGCGGCCCCGGGCACCCCCACGGTCGACCACCCCTTCGCCGGCTCCCCGGCCCTGCACTGGGCGGACGGCGAGTCCGGGATCGTGCTGCCCGGTGCCGAGACGGTCGGTTCACTGACCAAGGCCCAGGTCGCCACCGCCCTGCAGCAGACGAAGACCCTGCTGGTCGACGCGAACCTCAATCCGAAGACCCTGCTCGGCGCGCGCCCCATGGCGGCGCTCGGGGTGCTGGACCCCAAGCAGTCGGATGTCCTCGCCGACCTGAACCGGTCCCTGAGCACCCCCGGTGAGAAGTACGACCCGCTGATGCTCTTCAGCCGCTTCGACCCCCGCGAGGTGCGGCTCGTGGGAAAGGTCGTGAAGGTGCGCGGCCGTATCACCTTCGCCCGCGGCGAACAGGCCTCGGTCCGTGTCCACGCCGACTACACCTTCGTCTACCCGGTGTCCCGGGGCGACTCGACCGAAGTGACCCGCACGGTCGTGCGGCGCGTCGTCGAGACCGAACTGGCCGACCCCGCGAAGTACACGGTCACCCCGGGCAGGCTCCAGCTCGTCCGCTACGAGGAGTCCGCGGGCAACTCGGCCTGTGGCGTCCACGACGGCTTCCTGCATCCGCAGTTCCCCTCGGCGACCCCCACGGGCGCCGCTCCGTCGGGCCCGACGACCGACCCGTACGACCGCAGCGGGGACCTCCGCCGGGGCGACAGCGGGCTGTGCGGGACGGCCTCGCGCACCTGAGGAAGGCCCCGAAGGGCAAGCGAAGGGCCCCGCGGGGGTCCCGCTCGGCATTGCCGAGGCGGGAGGTTCCGCGGGGCCCTTCTCCGTCAGCACCGACGTCAGGGCAGCGCCGGTGCCGGGGAGCGGCGCCGGGGGGTTGCGCCGCTTGCCTGGGTGACCGCCGATGGTGCCTCCGGCGCGCTCGGGGAGCGCGTGGTCGACCCATGGCAGTCGGGTGTGCGGGAGCGATGTGGTTGTCCGCCGGAGGCTTGGTGCGTCCGGTCGCGTGTACTGCTGCTGTCGACGGGACTGTCCTCGCATCGTGGTGGACGGGTCACGGCCTCCGCAACCGTTTCGCCCCCCCCCGGAACAGATTCCGTCGGCCGGCCCCGGGCGTCCCCGGAGCCGACCGCTATCTGGGTGACCGGGCTGCTGTCCCCTGCCGTCCGGTCACAACCCTGGAGCGAGGTCCCACGACGCACAGCATGTTCCGTACGCCTCCATCGCCCCAGCGGAGCCACGCGTGGTTCTTTCGGGCCCGCCCCTGGCTGGCACGGACACCGGGACCAACGAAGCCCGCGCGGGACCGGTCACGCGCCGTACGGGTGAGAGGCATGCGAACGTGGGTGCGCCGGACGCACGTCGTACGCCGGTCCGTGTCCGGTCGTCAGATGCGGCCCCGGCACAGTTCGAGCAGGGTCATGGCGAGGGCGGTGCCGGGCTTGCCGAGCGCCTCCCTGTAGTGGCCGAGGACCTCCATCTCGCGGGAGAGGTTCACACGGCGGCCGCCGGAGGCGATGCGGGCCTCCTGGATGACGGCCGAGACCGCCATGCGCTCCTGGACGAGGCCGATGATGCGGTCGTCGAGCGCGTCGATGCGTTCGCGGGCGCCGGAGACCACGCCGGCGGCCTCGGGAGTACGGGCGCCGGTCCTGTCCTTGGCCGCTGTGTCCTTGGCGGCTGTGTCGGTGGCCGTCCGCTCGGTGGCGGTCCGCTCGGTGGCGGTCTGCTCGGTGGTCGTGGTGGTCATGCCGGGGGCTCCTCGGTCGGTGTCGCGACGAGGTGCCCCGGATCGGCACGGTCCGCAAACGTCAGGCGCCCCGGACCGTATCGGCCCGGGGCGCCTGGGAAGTCGCTTGTCAGTGGCTCAAGCAGCACGACCATGGCATCCGGCGGGCCGGTTGCCATAGGTAAACACGAAGTTCGGCTGCGTGAGCATGGTCCCAGTATGCCGTGGCACCGGGCGCCGTCCAAGCGGGACCGGATGGTGAGACGGGCGCCCGGGGGCCGACCCCGGGAGGTCCGGCCCCCGGCGGCGACGGGAGGGCACTTTCGCCCACCCCGTTAGAATCGGTACCACAGCCCCCTGTCAAGCCGCCGGAAGGCAACCCGTGTCATCAGCGACCCCCGCTGCCGCCGCCCCCGACACCGTCCTGGTCGTCGACTTCGGCGCGCAGTACGCCCAGCTCATCGCCCGTCGCGTCCGCGAGGCCCGGGTCTACAGCGAGATCGTGCCGAGCACCATGCCGGTCGAGGAGATGCTCGCCAAGAACCCGGCGGCCATCATCCTCTCCGGCGGCCCCTCGTCGGTCTACGAGGAGGGCGCCCCGACCGTCGACCGCTCCCTGTTCGAGGCCGGCGTCCCCGTCTTCGGCATGTGCTACGGCTTCCAGCTGATGGCCGAGGCCCTCGGCGGCAGGGTGGACAACACCGGGGCCCGTGAGTACGGCCGTACGGCGCTGACCGTCTGCAGGCCGTCCTCCACCCTCTTCGAGGGCACCCCCGCCGAGCAGTCCGTCTGGATGTCCCACGGCGACGCCTGCTCAGCCGCCCCCGAGGGCTTCGCCGTCACGGCGTCCACGGACGTCGTGCCGGTCGCCGCCTTCGAGAACGACGAGCGCAAGCTCTACGGCGTCCAGTACCACCCGGAGGTCATGCACTCCACGCACGGCCAGCAGGTCCTCGAGCACTTCCTGTACCGCGGCGCGGGCCTGAGTCCCACCTGGACCACCGGCAACGTGATCGAGGAGCAGGTCGAGGCGATCCGCGAGCAGGTCGGCACCAGGCGCGCCATCTGCGGGCTCTCCGGCGGCGTGGACTCCGCCGTCGCCGCCGCCCTCGTCCAGAAGGCCATCGGCTCCCAGCTGACCTGCGTGTACGTCGACCACGGCCTGATGCGCAAGGGCGAGACCGAGCAGGTCGAGAAGGACTTCGTCGCGGCCACCGGCGTCCAGCTGAAGGTCGTCGACGCGGAGGAGCGGTTCCTCACCGCGCTCAAGGGTGTCTCCGACCCCGAGGAGAAGCGGAAGATCATCGGCCGCGAGTTCATCCGGGTCTTCGAGCAGGCCCAGGCCGAGATCATCGCCGAGGCCGGCGAGAGCGGCGAGCCGGTCGAGTTCCTCGTCCAGGGCACCCTCTATCCGGACGTCGTCGAGTCCGGCGGCGGCACCGGCACGGCCAACATCAAGTCCCACCACAACGTGGGCGGCCTGCCCGAAGACCTCGAATTCCAGCTGATCGAACCGCTCCGCAAGCTCTTCAAGGACGAGGTGCGGATGGTCGGCCAGGAGCTCGGCCTCCCCGAGGAGATCGTCCAGCGCCAGCCCTTCCCGGGCCCCGGCCTCGGTATCCGTATCGTCGGCGAGGTCACCAAGGAGCGGCTCGACCTGCTCCGCGACGCCGACGCCATCGCCCGCGAGGAGCTGACCGCGGCCGGCCTCGACCGCGAGATCTGGCAGTGCCCGGTGGTCCTGCTCGCCGACGTCCGCAGCGTCGGTGTCCAGGGCGACGGCCGGACGTACGGCCACCCGATCGTCCTGCGCCCGGTCTCGTCCGAGGACGCCATGACCGCCGACTGGTCCCGGCTCCCGTACGACGTGCTCGCGAAGATCTCGACCCGGATCACCAACGAGGTCCGCGACGTCAACCGCGTCGTCCTCGACGTGACCTCGAAGCCGCCGGGCACGATCGAGTGGGAGTGACCCCGGCGACGTCCCGGGTCACCTCCGCCTGAGAGCGCGCACCGGCTCTCCGGGCTTCCAGATCTCGACGACCAGACAGGTGTCGTCCTCGACGAAGGTCCGCACGACCTCCGTCAGCTCGGTGCGGAAGAGGTGGAACGGCTGCGGCGGTTCCACCTCTCTCACATACGCGCCCTTCGTCCGGCCGTCCTCGACCTCGACCGCCCGGCCGCAGATCCGCACGTCACCGCCGCCCATCCCGGTTCCCGGCCCGGGGTTCGCCTGCAGCGCGAAGCGCGGGTCGCGCCGCAGGTCCAGCGCCTTCAGCGAGCCCGGCATCATGCCGAGCCACAACTCGCCGCGCAGGAAGCGGACCTCGATACCGGTGGTGCGCGGCGAGCCGTCCCTGCGGAGGGTCGCCAGGACGTGATGGGTGAAGGCACCGAAGCGCGCCCCGGCGGTCGCGGCGAGTTCGGGTTCGGCGGCGGCGAAAGCAGACCAGCTCACAGGGCTCCTCAAACTCATGCGGCCGAGTCTCGCGCCCATTCCCGACATCTTCTGTCCGGTATCCCGGGCAGTATCAGGGCCGGGGCGGGGGCGCGTGGAGGCACGTAACGGTTGCGCACTCTCTTCACCGAACGCCCCTGTTCTCGTGTGGAAACCGACGGTAACTTCCGCTCCGTAAAGGAACCCAGTGCTGGAGGACACATGCACGGGCCGACCCCACCGCTGCCCCTGCCCACCGATCAGCTGCAGTTCGCCATGCCGCCGATGCACGAATCCCCGGCCGACGAGCGGCAGCACCGCAAGGAGCGGCTGGCCGGAGCGCTGCGCATCTTCGGACGGCTCGGCTTCGAGGACGGGGTCTCCGGGCACATCACCGCGCGCGACCCGGAGTTCACCGACTGCTTCTGGGTCAACCCGTTCGGAATGCCGTTCCGGCACGTCACCGTGAGTGATCTGGTGCTGGCCAACCAGGACGGGCAGGTGATCGAGGGCCGCTACCACGTGAACCAGGCGGCGTTCACCGTGCACGCCCAGGTCCACGCCGCCCGCCCGGACGTCGTCGCCGTCGCCCACTGCCATTCGGTGCACGGCCGGGCCCTCGCGGCGCTCGGCGACCTGCTGGATCCCATCACGCAGGAGTCCTGCGCCTTCTACGAGGACCACGCCGTCTACGACGCCTACACCGGCGTGGCCGTGGACGCCGAGGAGGGCCGCCGGATCGCCGCCGCGCTCGACACGCGCAAGGCGCTCGTCCTGCGCAACCACGGGCTGCTGACCGTCGGCGACTCGGTGGACGCGGCCGCCTGGTGGTTCCTGTCGATGGAACGCTCCTGCCAGGTGCAACTCACCGCGAAGGCGGCGGGTCGGCCCGTCCTGATCGACCACAAGCAGGCGGCGGCGACACGGGAACAACTGGGCGGGGACCTGGTGGCCTGGATCAACTACCAGCCGCTGTGGCAGGACATCAGCCGCAGCGAGCCCGATCTGCTGCGCTGACGGCTCCGCGGGGCCGACGGATCTGCCCGGCGGAGCCACCCGCCGAGTCCAGGGCTTCGCCGGACGTCGTCAGAAGCCGCGCAGAACGGCCGCCTTCGTGGTCGCGAACTCCTCGTCCGTGAGGACGCCCGCGCGGTGCAGTTCACCCAACTCCCGCAAACGGCGCAGCAGTATGTCGTGGTGGTCGGCCGACGGCGCAACGGCGTCCGGCCGCGGACGCTCCGCACCGTCCGGGGCACGGGCCGACGGGTGCGGCAGCCGGGCGGTGACCGCGGTGGCCACGAGGGCCGTGAGCAGGTCACGGCGGCTGCTGCCCCACAGGTCGAGGGCGTACGGATCCTTCTCGGGCGGCAGCTTCGAGAACACCGTCTCCTGTGTGACGAAGCGCACGAACCCGTCCTCGTGACCGGAGTTGGGCAGCCACTCGACCTGGACCAGGTCCCCTGTGCTGATGATCCGCGGGCCGGTCGCGCGCTTGACCCGATCGGAGCTCTCGCTCCAGTCGATGCGCACCCGGGCGCCGTCGAAGGAGACGGTTCCGTCGCTGGAACGCACCGAGACGGGAACCGGCGGGCCCGGCAGGAGGTAGGTCCTGGCCGGTTCCTTGGGAATCTGCTCCAGCAGCAGGGAGTGGCGGATCTCCTCGGCGACGTACTCGGCGGCGCCGGAGCGGTCGACGGCCACGGTCAGCCGGTACGGATCCGCCCCGTCCGGCAGGCGCCCACCGGTCGCCTGGAGCAGCGGATCGGCGCCCTCGCGCAGCCGGAGCCGGAGTCGGCCGCGCTTGCGCTCGGGCTCGAAGACGACCCCGGCGATCGCCTCCAGAGGCACGGCGATCTCCCCGTACGTCTGCCGGAACAGCGGCACCGAGCGATGGAGCCCCGGCGTGATCCGGACCGTACTGCCGTCGAAGGCCCAGGTCCCGTCGCGCTGGATGATCTCGGCCATACGGAAATTCTCGCAGCCGGGTCAACAGGGGCTAAACAGAGGCTTTTCGACGCTGGTCAACCGAGGATTCGTTCTTTCACCCGTCCTGACCGGACCTGGCGGACGCGTGTGGGGTTTCGTACGGCACAATTCGCTGTCGTCGCACGGCTGTTGTGCGGCGTGGCCGTCCGCCGGTCGTACGAACGACGTGCCCGGCCGGGCGGAGGCGTCCGGTCGTGCGGTGGCCGGGCGCGATGTGGTGATCCGGCGCGGGAAGGCGGCAGCGGGCGTGGCGGTGCAGGAGGCGAGGCAGGGCGCGGGGCTCGGGAGCGGTCCGGGTGCGCACGAGAGTGGCTGCACCTGCGGGGACGGCCCGCACGGCGCGCGCGCGGGACACCGGCGCGCGGTCGCCGAATTCCTGGCGAAACGGGAGGAGTTCGCCTCCGGGCGGGGGCTGCCCGCGGCGGTCGCGTACTCCGCGTCCGCGTCCCGCCAATGGGTGTCCGACGAGCTGACCCAGTCCGCCGACCTCGTCGCCGAGCGGAGCCGGGCCGACGGCGAGGCCTGGCTCGGCCGGCTGTGGCGGCGTACGGCCGTCGCGGTGTGGGGCGCGGTGGGCGTCCTGCTGGTGGCGCAGGCGCTGACGGCGATCGGCGCCGGGTGGACCGTGGCGCGGACGGCCGGGCTGCTCGCGGCCGTGCTGCTGGGTGCCGCGCTGACCGTCGCGGGATATCTGCACCGGGCGCGCGGCGGGGCGCTCGCGCCCGTCATCGGGGAGGACAACCGGCTGTCGACCTCCCGTGCGGTGGCGGCTGCTTGGGTGCTGTTCGTGGTGTATGCGCTGCTGGTACTGGTCGGCGAGCTGGCGGCGGCCTCGGCGCACGGCAGGCGCGACGCGCTGATCGCCGGGCTCGACCTCGCACGCGGGGTGGGTGTGGTGACCGTGGTCGCGGTCGTGTGCGGGATCGCGGTCCTGGTGCGGCGGGTGGTCGGGCTGCGGGTCCTCGGCCAGCGCCTGCAGAAGGTGGGTGCCGACCGTCCGCGGGCGGCGGACCTGCTGACCGACGACTCGGGGCGGGGCGCTTTCGCGGACACCCAGTACGTGGTGGTCAGCGCGGTCGCCCTGGCCTTCGCGGTGGTGCGGCTGGCCCGCCGCCCCGACCAACTGCCCGATCTGCCATGGGGACTCGCGCTGCTGGTGCTGGTGTCGGCCGCCACGTATCTCGCCGGGAAGTACGCGGAGGGAGGCCGTCCGGTGGTGCTCTCGGTGGTCCGGGCGCGGGAGGTCGGCGACCTGGACGCGCCGATCCGCACGGGTGACGACATCGAGATCCGCGGTGCGGGCTTCGTCCCGCCCGGTGCCCAGACGGCCGACCGTCTCTCCCGGATGGTCGTCCGTATCGGCACGGTTCACGTCCATGTCCCCCTGGTCCCGGTCCCCGGCGGCTTCAGCAACCCGACGGACACGCTCCTGACGGTGCCGGTACCGGCGGACGTGGAGCCCGGGAGGGTGGATGTCCAGGTGGTGACGGCCGCGGGGGTGGAGACGAACCGGGTGACGATCGACGTGCCGGAGTGAGAGCGACCGAGCCGGCCCCGGGGAATCCCGAGCCGACCGCTGGAAATGTGCCGCGCGGTGCTTGAGCGGTTGCCCCCTTTCGTACGTATGGTCTGCTGAGGAGTCAACGGCAGGGCGGGCGAGAGGCGGCGACCACGATGACGCATGGCATGCGCATGGACTCCCACACCTCCTACCTCGACGAGGGCCGAGCCTGGCGGGAAACCGCCGGCCGCTACGCCCTGCTCCCCCTGCGCGTCTTCCTCGGCGTCACCTTCATCTACGCGGGCCTGGACAAGCTCACCAACAGCGCCTTCCTGCACGACTCCGGCTCCGGTTCGATCGGCGAACTGATGCAGAGCGTGCGCGGCTCGTCGGCGATCCCGGCCCTGGTCGACCTGGCGCTGAAGAACCCCGTCGGCTTCGGCCACGCCATGGCCTTCGGTGAACTGGCCGTCGGCATCGGCACGCTCCTCGGCCTGCTGGCCCGCATCGCCGCGCTCGGCGGCGCGCTGATCTCGCTGAGCCTGTGGCTGACCGTGAGCTGGGCCTCAACCCCGTACTACTACGGCAACGACCTCGCCTACCTGATGGCCTGGCTCCCGCTGGTCCTGGCCGGCGCGCCGGTTCTCTCCGTGGACGCCGCCATCCGCGCGCGACGACGGCGACGCGTGGGCGGATACCGGTAGGCCCGTACTCCCGGGCCACGGAGCCGTCGTCCGCTCCTTCCGGGCTATGGAGCCGTCGTCCGCTCCTTCCGGGCTATGGAGCAGTCGCTCCCTCCTGTTCGCCGTGCACGTCTCCGTGGGCCCTGCGGCCCCTGCGTATCGCGCGGGTCAGCAGGCCCGTCACGGCCGCCAGGCACAGACCGCCGCCGACGATCGGGATGATCGCGAACCACGGCGTCTCCCAGGCGCCGCTCGCGTCACCGAGGTAGAGGACACCCGCGACGGTCAGGGCGAGGCCGGCTATCAGCCGGCCGGGCTGGAACTCATGACGCAGCACGGGTCACCTCCACCTGGCCCACGCCGACCTCCAGGCTGAGGCCGAGCGTGGCCGTGTTCTTCGCCCCCGAGGCGGGGGAGAGCGTCACCTGCTTGTGCCTGCCCGGCTTCACGTCCACGTCCTTGGTGGAGTCGCCCGGCAACCGGATGTCGCCGAGACCTGTGTCGATCGTCAGCTTCACCGTGGCGTCCTTCGGGAGCACCACCTTGAGCCGACCCACGCCCACCTCCGCCCGGGTCGTCACCGTCCGGTCCTTGGCGAGTCCCAGATGGCTGAGGTCCAGGGTGCCGACGCCCGTGCCCAGGTCGTACGTCCCTCGGACGGTCGCCGCCGAGGCCGGTGCCCAGGTCGTGCGCGTCCAGTGCGTACCGATGTCCTTCGGGAGGGCCGCGGACCCGGCGAGCAGGCCGGCCGTGAGCACCGCGAGGAAGATCGAGCCCGCTCCCGTGCGCCCCAGGAACGAGCTGACCGCCATGCCCGCGCCGAGGACGACGAGCGCGCATGCCAGGCCCGTCTGCAGACTTGTGCCGAGGGCCTGGCCGTCCCAGGTCATACCGGTGCCGAGGCCGCCCGCGAGCAGGGCGAACAGAAACACCCAGCCGCCGATCCAGCGCGGTCCGCGGGGCCTCGGCTGCTGCGCGGTGCGTATCCGCCGGTCGTACGACGAGCCACGGGCGATGTCGACCGCCGCCGCCACGTCACGGCCGGGCGTGTTGCTCGGGCCCCACAGATAACCCGTGCCGCCCACGTGGGTGCCGTCCTTGACGATGGGGTCGCGCCACCAGGAGGGGTAGGCGGTGGGGACGGGAGGCGCCGTCGCCTCCGGCGGGGCGTCGGCCACGGCCTGCGCGGCCAGCGGATCGGGGTCCGAGGCGCCGCGGTACCGCGACCAGTACGCCGCGCCCGCGAGCAGCAGGGACAGGACGGCGGCGAAACTCAGCAACCCGCCGTTCCTGAGCATCGACAGGAAGACACCGCAGCCGACCAGGGCGAAGAGGACCGCGGCCAGGCCCTGGCCGTCTACGCGACCCGTCAGCAGCTTGCGGATCTCGTTCTCCTCCTCGTCCTCGTAGGGGATCAGGAGCCAGACGAACCCATAGAAGATCAGTCCGAGGCCGCCCGTCGCGGAGAGCACCGCGAGCACGATCCGGAAGATGACCGGATCCATGTCGTACTGCCGGGCCAGGCCCGAGCAGACACCCGCCAGCATCTTGAACCGCCGGTCCCGCCGGAACCCCCCCTGCCTCTCGGCCGCCGCGTCGTCGCGCCCGGCGGCGTCTTGGCGTCCGGACGCGTCCGGCCTGCCGCGGGCATGGTCGCGGGCGTGCGCGTCCGCGCCCGCGGCCCCGCGCGCTCCCGCGGCGGCGCGTGGCGCGTCCTGAGGAGTGGACCGGGCGCCCCCCTCCGCGGCGGGGCCGGACCCGGCCGCGGGGCCGTGCCCCGCGCCGGGGCCCCGGCCCGCTGCCGCGTGCTGCTGATCTGTCATGCGTCCATGGTCCCTGGCGTGGCCGTGCTGCGGCAGTCGGGACGACCCTGGCCGAACCCTGAAATCTGACTGATGGCTGCCGGGGGAAGTGTTCGATCACCACGGAGTCGAAGATCAGGGGAGTCTAGGGGGCCGACCCTGATGTCCGGGCTGCTCGGTCGTGTGACCATCGATGGCATGCCGGACGTCGCTGCACTGCCCCTCGCCGACCCGCGGCCGCCGCGCAAGCTCTACCGCAGCAGCGACGGACGCTGGCTCGGGGGCGTGGCGCGGGGCCTGGCCGGACATCTCGGGCTGCCCGTGATCTGGGTGCGCCTCGTCTTCGTCGGCCTCATCATGGCGGACGGCCTCGGCGCGCTGCTGTACGCCGCGTTCTGGTTCTTCGTCCCGCTCGGCGTCGGCGGCGTCGACGACCGGCGCTCTCCGACCCTGGTCGGCACCGAGAGCTCGCCCGACGGCCGCCGCAGACTGGTCGCCCGCAAGCCCGACCGCGGCCAGATCGTCGCCCTGCTCCTCATGGTCGTCGTGGCGCTGACCTTCGTGGGCAGCGTGAACCTCGGCGGCGGCGCCAAGGCGTACCTCATTCCGGCCGTCCTGGTCGCGGCGGGCGTCGCCCTCGTCTGGCGTCAGGCGGACAACGCACGGCGCGCCCGCTGGATGGAGGTCGGCAGCCGTCGGCGCACCCTCACCCTGCTGCGTGCCGCGGCCGGGGTCCTCCTGGTCACCGCGGGTGTCTCCGGCATCTTCGTGCTGCAGGGCTCCGCGGCCCACCTCGGCTCTGTCCTGCAGGCGGCCCTCGCCGTCCTCGTCGGCATCACGCTGCTCGCCGGGCCGTACCTGGTCCGGATGACCCAGGACCTCTCCGAGGAGCGCCTGATGCGTATCCGCGCCCAGGAGCGCGCGGAGGTCGCCGCCCATGTCCACGACTCGGTCCTGCACACCCTGACCCTGATCCAGCGCAACGCGGAGAACGTGAACGAGGTGCGCCGCCTGGCCCGCGCCCAGGAGCGCGACCTGCGCGCCTGGCTGTACAACCCCGAGGGCACCGGCAAGGACGAGGCCGAGGAGCCGGACACCCTCGCGGAGGCGGTCCGGCGCAACGCGGCGGAGGTGGAGGACAAGCACGGCGTCCCCATCGAGGTCGTCATCGTCGGCGACTGCCCCCTCGACGAGCGGATCACCGCACAGATGCAGGCCGCGCGCGAAGCGATGGTGAACGCCGCCAAGTACGGTGGCGACGGCGGTGCCGTCCAGGTCTACGCCGAGGTCGAGGGCAAGACGGTCTTCGTGTCCGTCCGCGACCGCGGTCCCGGCTTCGACTTCGACGCGATACCCGCCGACCGCATGGGTGTCAGAGAATCGATCATCGGCCGGATGGAGCGCAACGGCGGTACGGCACGGCTGCGCGCGGTTCCGGACGGCGGCACGGAGGTCGAACTGGAGATGGAGAGGGCGGAGGGCACGTCATGAGTGACGCGTACGGGTCGACCGGGCAGGCAGGTTCCGACGAGTCGGCGGCGGCCGGTGACAGCGCGGGCGGCCGGCGTGTACGGGTCGTGCTCGTGGACGACCACCGTATGTTCCGTACGGGCGTGCAGGCCGAGATCGGGCAGACCGAGCGGACGGGCGTGGAGGTCGTGGGCGAGGCCGCGGATGTCGACCAGGCGGTCTCGGTGATCACGGCGACGCGGCCCGAGGTGGTCCTCCTCGACGTCCATCTGCCGGGCGGCGGCGGGGTCGAGGTGCTGCGTCGCTGCGCCTCGTTGACGGCCGACACCGAGCGGCCCGTCCGGTTCCTCGCGCTGTCCGTGTCGGACGCCGCCGAGGACGTGATCGGCGTGATCCGCGGTGGTGCCCGGGGCTATGTCACCAAGACGATCACCGGCTCGGACCTCGTGGACTCCATCTTCCGCGTGCAGGACGGCGACGCGGTGTTCTCGCCCCGCCTGGCCGGCTTCGTCCTCGACGCCTTCGCCTCGACCGACGCCCCGCCGGTCGACGAGGACCTCGACCGTCTCACCCAGCGCGAGCGCGAGGTCCTGCGCCTCATCGCCCGCGGCTACGCGTACAAGGAGATCGCCAAGCAGCTGTTCATCTCGGTGAAGACGGTCGAGTCCCATGTCTCGGCGGTCCTGCGCAAGCTCCAGCTGTCGAACCGCCATGAGCTGACACGCTGGGCGGCGGCTCGCAGGCTGGTGTGACGGTCACCCGCCGAGCGGGTGAGGTATACGCGCCGAGCGCGCACAGCGGCTCACACCACCCGGGTGGCCCCCGCGAACGGCATCTCGTCGATCGGTGCCAGCCGCACCGGTGCCGATGGGTTCGGGGCGTGGATCATCTGGCCGTGGCCCACATAGATCCCCACGTGGCTGACCCCGGAGTAGAAGAACACCAGGTCACCGGGGAGGAGTTCGGAGCGCGGGACGCGGCGGCCCGCGCCGATCTGGGCGTACGTCGTCCGGGGCAGCGAGATGCCCGCCGAGTGGTACGCGGCCTGCACCAGGCCCGAGCAGTCGAAGGCGTCGGGACCGGTGGCGCCCCAGACATAGGGGCTGCCGAGCTTGCCGTACGCGTACGCCACCGCGGCAGCGGCCCGTGCCCCGGGCGCCTCCGCGGCCGCCGCGGAGGGCGACACCGGCCCGAGGAGGTCCCGCCCCGCGGACCGCGCCGATCGTCCCGCGCTGCCGTCCGCCGTGAGCTGTGCCCGCTGCTCCCGCGTCAGCCTGGACAGCAGCCCTCGCGCCTCGCCCAGCTTCTCGGTGACCGTCCGCTTCTGCCGCCGCAGCTCCGCCTGCCGCGACTTCAGGGAGGCAAGTTCCACCCGGGCAGCGCCGCGCAGCCGCTCGATCTCCCGTAACTGGTCGCGGACACGCGCCACGGCCGCCGCCTGCCGGCTGTCGACGCGCTCGGCGAACGCGGCGTCGTCGAGGTACCGCGCGGGGTCCGAGGAGAGCAGAAGCCGCACCGAGGGGTCGAGGCCCCCTTCGCGGTACTGCGCCGCCGCGGCCGAGCCGAGCGCCTCGCGCGCCGAAGCGAGTTGGTCCGTCCGCCGAGCCGCCTCGTCCCGCAGCCCGTTGAGCCGTTGCGCCGCCTCGTCGGCCTTCTCCTTAGCCCCGTCGTACTTCTCGGTGGCGACCTCGGCCTCCTGATACAGCTTGTCCACCTTGGCCTTGACCTGGGCCGGCGAGAGGGTCGGCTCGGCGTGCCCGGTTCCGTCGAAGCCGGTCGCGGACGCCGCTCCCGCGAGGGCGATCGTGACGGCGGTGCGGGTCGTGCCGCCGCCGAACGCTCGCTGTCTGGGCTTGCGGTGCGCTGCCACCTGGACGACACGTCCTTTCGTACGACCGCCGGGGCCACGGGCGGTGCCATGCGTCCGGCGGCGGCCTGCACAGGGGAAGCGAGCCGCCGCCGGACCTTTCTCGGCGGTGGTGTCCGACGGCCGCCCCTGGCCCGGGCGGCGGTGGGGAGCCGGTCACCTGGTGGAGGACGCTATGCCTCGGCGTGATGACATCGTGACGCGATGTACGGAACTGGCGGGAGGGGACTGCCGGTGACCGCATGTGACCGTGATCCCGTCACGCGGTCGCCGACTTCACGCTGTGTGATGACCGATGCGGCGGTTCCGCGGCACCAGGTGGTGACGGAGTGCTATGGGGCGCATATATGCGAGCACGCGGCCATATGCGAGCACGCGGCCATGTCGTGGGGGGCGCGTGCGACCGCCGTCACATCCGCAGGGCCGGTGGCAGGGGCCCACGGGCCCCTGGTTAGGCTCCGGCCCCATGGACGTACTCATCCATCTCTTCGTCGGCCTGCACATCGTCGGCATCGCCGCGCTTCTCGGCGGCTTCCTCACCCAGATGAAGGCGATGGGCCAGGGCACGGCGCGTTTCGTGCCCGGAATGCTGCACGGCGCGCTGACCATGCTGGTCACGGGTGTCGCCCTGGTCGGCATCAACCAGGCGGACCACCACTCGGTCAACGCCATCAAGATCGGCATCAAGCTGGCCCTGCTGATCGTGATCCTCGGACTCGTCTACGTGAAGCGTGACGAGGTGCGGGTCGAGAAGCCCCTCTTCGCCGCCGTCGGCGCGCTGACCATCGTGAACATCTTCATCGCGGTGCTGTGGACCTGACGGGTCCCAGGCCGGAGCGGACGGCTCCGGCGAGGACCGCGCACCAGACGGCCACCGCGATCCACAGCAGGACCCGGCCGGGGCCGCGCAGCCACGGCACCCCCAGGGAGGTGGCGACGGACAGTGCCGCCACCGCCGTCATTCCCATCGGGAAGACGGTCGCCCAGCGCCGCACGTCGTAGTGGGGCCGTGGCCACCGCAGTTCGGCCGCCGCCAGCACGCAGAAGCAGCCACAGGCGAGGGCGAGGAGGCCGACCGTGACGGCGCGCAGGACGTCGTCGTCGTCGTTGTTCCAGAGGTAGAGCCCACTGTGCGCGGCGGCGAAGAGCCTGGACCCGGCCACCGCGGAGAGGGCGAGCGCACCGTCCGCCAGCCAGTGGTCCCCGGCGCCTGTCGCCACCTGCCGGGGGTCGAAACACCACAGGCCGACCGCGTAGAGCACCAGGCCGAGCCAGAAGAACACCAGCGCCGTGTGCGCGAGCCACGCCACCCGCTCCGCCGCGGCGAGCACCGCCCCCAGCACCGCGATCCCCTCCGTCGCCACGCACCCGAGGAACACCGCACCCGACATCCGGCGCTTCCAGTTCCCCACGGCCGGGAGGATCAGGGCCGCCCACAGCGCGACGGCCGCCGCGAGCAGCGCCTCCGCGAGCCGCTGCCGTCCCAGGGCGGACACCCGCGTACCCAGCACGGTCGTCGCCGCGACCGCGGTGAGCGCGGCCGGGGAGCGCACCTCGACCGGCCACCGGCCGCGTTCCCACAGCAGCCGTAGGACGAAGTCGGTCGCGAGCCCCAGCCAGGCAACGGCCGCCAGAACCAGGGCGACAGTGGAGAGGACCTCGTACCCGCTCAGGTGCAGCCCGACGGAGAGGACGCCGGTCGCCATCACGGCGGCCCCGGTGGCGGGCGGACGCTGCGCCCACCAGGTGCGGAGCGCGGAGGTGCCTGACATGCGCCCGATGCTAGGGACGCACAGGCGGGTTGCGTACGGGGCACGCGCGCAGGGAGTCCGAAAACAACCCCGCGCGCGCGGCGCGCGGGTTGCCGTTGCAGATGTGGATGCCGAAGTGGCTGATGGCGTCAGTTTCGAACGGTGATGGACTGCCGGATGGTCGATACCGGAAGATCACCGGGCCACGCGGCGATCCCGAAGGCCGAGTTCTCGGGGTGGCGGTCGGTTGTCAGTGAGGCGCCCTAGACTCGGAGAGCGATGAGCAGCCTCTTTGACGACAGCTTCCTGGCGGACCTCAAGGCCACCTCGGCCCACGAGGAGGAGCCCGCGCCGCCCGAGGACGATCATGTTCCGGAGCCGGTTCCGGACGATCTGTTCGGAGGGAAGTTCGACATGCCGCCGGACCGTGACATGTACTACCGCGACGGCGCGCCGCGCCCGGCAATCGACCCCCAGGCGCTGCTCCAGGGGCTGAACGAGAACCAGCGCGCGGCCGTCGTGCACGCCGGCTCCCCCCTGCTCATCGTCGCCGGCGCCGGCTCCGGCAAGACCCGCGTGCTCACGCACCGCATCGCGTATCTGCTGGCCGAGCGGGGCGCGCACCCCGGCCAGATCCTCGCGATCACCTTCACCAACAAGGCCGCGGGCGAGATGAAGGAGCGTGTCGAGCAGCTCGTCGGCCCGCGCGCGAACGCGATGTGGGTGATGACCTTCCACAGCGCGTGCGTCCGCATCCTGCGCCGGGAGAGCAAGAAGCTCGGCTTCACCTCCTCCTTCTCGATCTACGACGCCGCCGACAGCAAGCGTCTGATGGCGCTGGTCTGCCGCGACCTGGACCTCGACCCCAAGCGCTTCCCGCCCAAGGCCTTCAGCGCGAAGATCTCCAACCTGAAGAACGAGCTGATCGACGAGGAGGACTTCGCCGCCCAGGCCGCCGACGGCTTCGAGAAGACCCTCGCCCAGGCGTACGCGCTCTACCAGTCGCGGCTGCGTGAGGCGAACGCGCTCGACTTCGACGACCTGATCATGACGACGGTCAACCTGCTGCGCGCCTTCCCCGACGTCGCCGAGCACTACCGCCGCCGCTTCCGCCATGTGCTCGTGGACGAGTACCAGGACACCAACCACGCCCAGTACGCCCTGGTGCGCGAGCTCGTCGGCACCTCCGAGCACCCGGTCGACGTGCCGCCCGGCGAGTACGACCTCCCGCCTGCCGAACTGTGCGTCGTCGGTGACGCCGACCAGTCGATCTACGCCTTCCGCGGCGCGACCATCCGCAACATCCTCCAGTTCGAGGAGGACTACCCGGACGCCACGACGATCCTCCTGGAGCAGAACTACCGCTCCACACAGACGATCCTGAGCGCCGCCAACGCGGTCATCGAGCGCAACGAGTCCCGCCGCCCCAAGAACCTGTGGACCAACGCGGGCGCGGGCGCGCGCATCACCGGCTATGTCGCCGACACCGAGCACGACGAGGCGCAGTTCGTCGCCGATGAGATAGACCGCCTCACCGACACGGGTGAGGCGAAGGCCGGCGACGTCGCCGTCTTCTACCGGACGAATGCCCAGTCCCGTGTCTTCGAAGAGGTCTTCATCCGCGTCGGCCTGCCCTACAAGGTCGTCGGCGGCGTCCGCTTCTACGAGCGCAAGGAGGTCCGGGACGTCCTGGCGTACCTGCGGGTGCTGGCGAACCCGGAGGACTCCGTGCCGCTGCGGCGGATCCTGAACGTGCCGAAGCGGGGGATCGGCGAGCGCGCCGAGGCGATGATCGACGCCCTGGCCCAGCGGGAGAAGATCAGCTTCCCGCAGGCGCTGCGCCGCGTGGACGAGGCGTACGGCATGGCGGCCCGCTCGACGAACGCGGTCAAGCGGTTCAACGCGCTGATGGAGGACCTGCGGACGATCGTGGAGTCGGGCGCCGGACCGGCCACGGTCCTGGAGGCGATCCTGGAGCGCACCGGCTATCTGGCCGAGTTGCAGGCCTCCACCGACCCCCAGGACGAGACCCGGATCGAGAACCTGCAGGAACTCGCCGCCGTGGCCCTGGAGTTCGAGCAGGAACGCGGCGAGGGTGAGTCGAGCACCCTGGCGGACTTCCTGGAGCAGGTCGCCCTGGTCGCCGACTCCGACCAGATCCCCGACGAGGAGGAGGGCGACGGCGTCATCACGCTGATGACCCTCCACACCGCCAAGGGCCTGGAGTTCCCGGTGGTGTTCCTGACCGGCATGGAGGACGGTGTCTTCCCGCACATGCGTGCGCTCGGCCAGACCAAGGAGCTGGAGGAGGAGCGGCGCCTGGCGTACGTCGGCATCACACGCGCCCGGGAGCGGCTGTACCTCACGCGCTCGGCCATGCGCAGCGCCTGGGGCCAGCCCTCGTACAACCCGCCCTCCCGTTTCCTGGAGGAGATCCCCGACCAGCACGTCGAGTGGAAGCGGACCGGAGCCTCCTCCGCCCCCCTGTCGGCCGGTCCGGTCTCCGGTGTGGCGGCCTCGCTGTCGTCCTCCCGGTCGCGGTCCTCGGCGGCGGGCGCGTCCGGCTTCGCCACGCGCCGGGGCGGTGCGACGGAGAGGCCGGTGATCCCCCTGGCGGTCGGTGACCGCGTCACGCACGACCAGTTCGGTCTCGGGACCGTCGTCGGCGTGAAGGGCACGGGCGCGAACGCGGAGGCGACGATCGACTTCGGAGACGCGAAGCCGAAGCGGTTGCTGCTGCGGTACGCGCCGGTGGAGAAGCTGTAGTCCGCACAGCGAAGCCCCCGCCGAACGGCGGGGGCTCACGGAGGAGTTGATCAGGTCGGGTCCAGCCCGTGGCTTCGCAGCCAGGGCAGCGGGTCTATCGCGGCGCCGCCGCTCGGCCGCACCTCGAAGTGCAGATGCGGGCCGGTCGAGTTGCCGGAGTTGCCGGAGTACGCGATCGGCTGGCCGGCCTTCACGGTCGTACCGGACGGGACCTGGTAGCTGGAGAGGTGGCAGTACCACGTCTCCGTACCGTCCTTCGCGGTCACGATCAGCATGTTGCCGTAGGCGCTGTTCCACTGCGTACGGACAGTGCCGTCGGTCGCGGCCATCACCGTCGTGCCGTACGCGACCGGGAAGTCGATACCGGTGTGCACGGACATCCAGTTGACGCCCGCCTGGCCGAAGTAGGCGCTGAGCCCCCTCTGCGTGACCGGCAGGACGAACTTCGGCCGCAGCCGCTCCTTGAGGGCCGCCTCCGCCGCCGCCTTCTTGTGCTCGGCCACCTGCTGGGCCTTGAGGTCGATGCGTTCCTGCGTGCGGCTCGCCCGGTCCGCGAAGTCGTTCGCACCCGCCGAGAGGCTTTCGAGCTGGGAGTCCAGCTTGTTGTTGGCGGTGGACGGCTTCACCGCAGCCGCGTCGGACGCGTCGGCCGTCGTGTTCTTGCCGTCGCTCCCGCCCACGCCGACGGACGCGGCGGCGATCCCGGCGACCCCCATCACGCACACCGACGGCACGGCGACCGTCAGCAGCGCGGAACGCTTCGCCGGGGTACGGCGCCGGGACCGGCCGACGGCGCGGGACGCGGCCCGCGAGGCCGGGAGCGGAGTGATCTCTTCCTGGTCCTCGAGCAGCGGAGTCTCGCCGGGCGTCTCCCGGACGTCCGCCAGCGCGCCGTCGCCGTCGGCCGGTCGCTCGTACGCGAACTGCTCGAAGGTGGCGGTGGCCTGCTGGTCGAAGGGCTCGGCCCGGTCGAAGGTGGCGGTGGCCTGCCGGTCGTAGGGCTCGGCCCGGTCGAACGTGGCCGTGGCCTGCTGGTCGTAGGTCTCGGCGCCGACCTGCTCGAAGGTCTCCGTCACGGTCGCCGCGTCCGTCGCCGTGGAGTGCTGGTCATGGGTCTCGTGCGCGGCGGTGCCGCCCGAGTTCCACTGCGTGGCGTCGTACGCACCCGTGTCGAAGGCCTGTGTGCCCCATTCCCATTGCTGGGTCTGGCCGGTCGACCGGTCGGCCTCCAGCCACGCGTGCGCGTCCCACTGCCCCGTGGCATCGGGGGCCGAGGCCTGCGCGGGAATGCCGGCGAGCTGCTGATAGCCGGCCGCCCAGGCCGTCGTGTCATGGACACCCGTGTCGAACGCGGCGTGGTGCTGCGCGGCGTACGGGTCGTAGTTCGGCGTGTGGTACGTGCCGGTGCCCAGGGTCTGGTGGCTGCCCGTGGACCACTGGCCGGCGTCGTACGAAGCGGTCGGGCCGGAGCCCGGGAAGTCGCCGAAGAGAGGGTCGGACGCGAAGGGCGCGGCCGTATGGCCGCCGGTGTCGAAAGCGATCGCCGCGGGGTCGGTGTACGTCGTGAAGTCACCGTAGTGGCCGCCCTGCTGCCCGTACGACGCGTAGTGCGCCGAGTCGGCATCGGAGGCCGGTGCCGGGGGAGTTGCGGTCCCCGACGGGTGACGGTCGTTCACCAACTTCTCTTTCGCCTCGACAACAGGGGCTGGCAGAGCAGTGCGGTGACTGTACCCGGCGGTATGCGGGCGCGACAATCTTCGGCAGGTTTCCCGCGGGCAGGAAACGGGCATTCGGCCGTGTTTCGGCGGTCCCCGCCAAGGCTTTGATTCTGCGTTCGATGAATGTTCGATGGCGTGCGGGTGTCCGGGGGTTGTCGGGCCGCGGTATCGGGGATGTGCGGGCGCCGTGCCGGGCGTTGCCGTCCGCTGCGCCGGACGCGCCCTCGATGTCACGCCACGGTCAGGCCGTTGGTGTGCGCGGCGGCGGGCGCCCCCGGCTGTTCGAGGTCGAGTGCCTGCCGGATCCCGGCCGCGACCGCGGGGTGCACCGGCAGGGCGAGGTGGCCGATGCCACTCACCCGGATGTTCTGCGCCGACAGGTCCGGGTGCTCGACGCAGGCCGACTCCAGCGGATCCATCAGCGGATCCAGATCGCTCCAGAAGCTCACGAACTGCGTACGGCACCCCGGGGCCGGACCGCGCAGCTCCTCGATCAGTTCCGAGCCCGGGCGCATCTGGCGGACGATGGGATGCGCGTTGGCGAGCGGCGCCACCCGGGTGCCGGAGTGCGGAGTGCCCAGGGTGACGAGCGTACGGACGTGGAGGTCGCCGCCCAGGCGCTGCACGTAGTACCGCGCGATCAGCCCGCCCAGGCTGTGCCCGACGATGTCCACCCGCGGCTGCCCGGTGCGCTCGCAGATCTCCTCGATGTGCCGACCGAGCAGCTTGGCGGCGGTGCGTATGTCCCACGTCCACGGAGAGTAATTGAGTGACTCGATGTGCTGCCGGCCGTGCTGTGCGAGGTTGCGGCGCAACAGGACGAAGACCGAGCGGTTGTCGATGAACCCGTGCAGCAGGACGACCGGGGGCTTGGGCCTGGCGGGGAGCGTGGTGGTGTCCGGAGGGGGCGGGAGCGCGGCGGAACGACGCTCCTGGATGATGCCCGAGGGGTAGAGCAGCAGGTGTCCGGCGAGGATCGCGAGCTCCAGGGCGGTCGCCTTCAGCAGGGCCATGGAGAGTCCGGCCAGCCTGGTGGGGAGCAGGTACTGGCAGAGCGGAAGAAGGGGCTCGACTGCCCGGGTGACCTTCATGGCCGACCTCCCGTCGGCGCACGCGAGGACGCCTCTGTCCCCCGTGTGCCCTTGTGGAAAGCCGTGACGGCGGTGGCCTGCGGGGCGGGTGCCGGAGTTGAGGCCGTGCCGCGGGGTGCGGCGCGTGCGACGCCGGTCGTGACGGGCGCCTTCTCGTCGTGATGACGCGACCCCGCCCGTCCTGGTGGCGTGGTTCCCGTCCTCCTCGTACGGGTGTGGCTCCCCGCTGTCGTGCCCTTGCATTCCTTTCGCCGGCGAGCCCCACCACGCCGCCCTGCTGCCCGAGCGGTGGTGCGGCCGCCTCGTTGCGGCTCTCCTTGCGCACGATCCCCTCAGTCCACGGCGCGCGAACCGCTACTGCTGCGGCGCGTGTGCCGCGGGGAGGGGGGACCCTGCGCGGCGAACGTGTCCCATTGTGTGATTTCCCCCTCGGTCGCCACCGTGAAACTGCCGGTTGCGGGATGCTGGCGATAACGTTCGTTCACTTCCCCGGTCGGTGCGGCGCGGGGCGCCTGCGCCGTGAGGCGTGCGGTGGGCGGTGGGCGTGGTCCGCACGGGCTGTGCCGACCGTGCGGTCGCGTGTCCGCCGATGGGGTGATGTGGCGGCAAGGCGGTACGTCGGTACAGGGTGGAGTAGTCGCTTCATGGAGGCAGTGATGGGTGTGGCAGCCGGTCCGATCCGCGTGGTGGTGGCCAAGCCGGGGCTCGACGGCCATGATCGCGGGGCCAAGGTGATCGCGCGGGCGCTGCGCGATGCGGGTATGGAGGTCATCTACACCGGCCTTCACCAGACGCCCGAGCAGATCGTCGACACGGCGATCCAGGAGGACGCCGACGCGATCGGGCTGTCGATCCTGTCCGGCGCGCACAACACGCTGTTCGCCGCGGTGATCGAGCTGCTGAAGCAGCGGGACGCGCAGGACATCCTGGTCTTCGGCGGCGGGATCATCCCCGAGGGGGACATCCCCCTGCTGAAGGAGAAGGGCGTCGCGGAGATCTTCACGCCCGGCGCGACCACCGCGTCGATCGTCGACTGGGTACGGGCGAACGTACGGCAGCCGGCGGGGGCGTAGCACTACCGCGAGCGAGCCGTCTCGCCCAGGCCGGGTGGCGGGTGCTGGGTGGCGGGGTGCTGGGTGCCGGGGTGCCGGGTGCGGGTGTCGTCGGGGTTTCGGCTGCGGCTGTCGGGCCGGTGGCTGGGTGTGCTCCGATGGCACGCACCCATTCGGCCGAGGTCGGCGTGGCCGGGCCGTCCGGCGTGCGAGGACGTTGCGGCCGTTGGGCCGGCCGTTGGACCGTTGGGCCGTTCGGCCGTTGGGCCGATCGAGGGGGTGAGGGCGGGCCCCGGGCAGCACCTCGGCCCCGGGTCCCCCGACCGCTGCGGCTCCCCCGACCCCCCGCCTTCCCCCGACCCCCCGCCTCCCCCGGCCTCACGGCTCCCCCAATTCCTCCCGCATCGTCGCGCGCAGGCGCAGCGTCGTCGTCAGGCGCTGGAACGCCTCCGCCCAGTAGCCGCCCGCCCCGGGTGACGCGTCCTCCGGTTCGTCGGGTATCGCCGTCAGTGTGTCCAGGCGGCTCGCCTCGGCGGGGTTCAGACAGCGCTCGGCCAGGCCCATCACCCCACTGAAACTCCAGGGGTAACTGCCCGCGTCCCGCGCGATGTTGAGCGCGTCCACGACCGCCCGGCCCAGCGGAGCGGCCCAGGGGACCGCGCACACTCCGAGGAGCTGGAACGCCTCCGACAAGCCGTGTGTCGCGATGAACCCGCCGACCCAGTCGGCCCGTTCCTCCGCCCCCAGCGTCGACAGCAGCTTCGCCCGCTCGGCCAGGGAGACCGCTCCCGGGCCCCCGGCCTCCGGCGCCGAGGGCGGTCCGAGCAGGGCCCGGGACCAGCCGGGGTCCCGCTGCCGCACCGCCGCCCGGCACCATGCCGCGTGCAGTTCGTCCCGCCAGTCGTCCGCCACCGGCAGCGCGACGATCTCCTCCGGCGTGCGCCCCCCGAGCCGAGCCGTCCATGAGGGGAGGGGTGCCGCATCCACCAACTGGCCCAGCCACCACGATCGTTCACCGCGCCCAGCGGGCGGCTTCGGCACCACTCCGTCGCGCTCCATGCCCGGATCGCACTCGTGCGGTGCCTCGACGACGATCGTCGGCTCACCCGGCGTGCGGTCGACCGCCACGCAGGCCGCGGCCCGCGCCGCCATCCGCGCCGCCAGGGCCGACTCCGGCAGCGCCGACAGCAACTCCGCCGCCGTCGCCCGCACATTGCGGCTCCGGTCGGACAGTGCCTGTTCGAGGAACGGCTCGTCCGCGGACTCCAGACCCGTGCGCAGCGAGTCGAGGAACATGAGGCGGTCCTCGGCCCGCTCCGTCGCCCAGCTGGTGGCCAGCAGTGCGCGGGCGACGGCCGGCTGTCGTGCGCGAAGCGCGCTGAGGAGGGCCACCCGCTCCGCGAACAGGCCCTCCTTCCAGAGGCGTTGGACGCGGTCCGGCTCATCCGGTGACGGCAGTTCGGACCCACCGCCGGGCGCGGAGCGCAGTGCGAAGCGCCAGTCCGGGTTCAGCCGGGCCAGCCAGAGCGCGCGCGGACCGGCGAAGGCCAGGGCCGCCGGCCGCAGGTCCGTCCGCCCGCGGGCGGCGTCCAGGAGCCCGGGCAGGGCTTCCGGGGGCGGCGCGAAGCCGTGCTCATTGGCCAGGGAGAGCCACTGCGGCAGCAGCTCCATGAGGTCGGGAGCCGTACCCCGGCGGCCGCCACCGCCTTGGCCGGGGCGGTCGGACAGCAGCATGGCCAGTCTGCGGGCCGCCGCGGGCGGCAGCGGCGGGCGGGGGTCCGCTGCCGCGGGCTCGAGCCGTGGCCCGGCCGGCGCCGGACGCAGCCCGGCCCTGCGGCGCACGGTCTCCACCGCCGCCAGATCCAGCAGCGCGGCCGGTGCCTCACGGCCGGGCGGCAGCCAGGGCGGTGTACGCCGGTCGATGCCCAGCAGGGCCACCGTCACAAGCTCCTCCCAGGGCACTTCGCGTGGCGCGTCCTGCGGAGCGGGAGTGGCACTCATGTCAGTCCCCTCGAGATCGGGTCGTCGGTGCATCGGTGCATCGGTGCACCGGTGGGTCGGGTCGTTGCTACGTGGGTACGGAACTTGCTCGGTGTTCAGCACATCGGGTGTCGTCACATCGGGTGTCGTCACATCGGGTGTCCTCAGCACAGCGTGACCGCCTCTCCGGCGCCTTCCGGCCAGGCGGTGAGCGGGGTGAAGCCGCGGTGGCCGCACTCGCCGAAGACCGTGACCGGGGCGCCGCCCGACAGGGCGACCAGGCGCCACAGGCCCGGGCGGGCGCCCGCGGAGGAAGTGAGCGGCAGGGCCGTGCCGCCGTCCGCGTCCGCAAGTTGCCAGGAGCCCTCGACCGGCGTCGGTATGACCCGGCCCAGCGTCACCGGGAAGGAGTCCAGCCAGGGGTCCTCCCGGAGTGCCTCCCCGTAACGCGCGGCCGCCTGGATCGTGGTCGCACCGGGAGGCCGTACCGCTGTCGGCGCGGGAGGCGTGAACCGCTCGCCCAGGGCGGCCCGCAGCTGCCCCGCACCCGGATACGCGGTCACCTCCGACTCGAAGGCCAGGCCCACCGGCAGTGCCGGTTCCGGTGCGCGCCCCGCCGCCCCGTAGGACAGGAGCAGCACGGTGCGACCGGACTCCGCGCCGTACAACCAGATCCGGCGCGTGGTGAGCCGGCTGTCCGAGGTGTCGTACTGCGCCAGGACGAGCCAGTGGTCCCGGATGGGCGGGCCGTCGGGCGAGGCGGGAAGCCCGATACGCGAACGAACCGTCGCCGCCAGCCCTTCCGGCAGTCGCTCACGACGCAGCCAGCCCCGGTCCAGCAGATGCAGCAGCGCGCACTCCTCCAGCAGGCGCACCGGCCAGCCCGGGCCCGACGACGGGATCGCCCCCAATTCCCGCACCCGTGCGGCCAGTCCCGGCGCCTGCGCGTCGACCATGCGGGCCGCCGTCTCCTCCCACAGCCCGTACCCCGACTGCTCGGCCGTGGCCAGTCCGCCGCGCAGCAGATCGGTCAGCCGCTGTTCCAGTTCGACGGCACCCGCTGTGACCCGCTCCGCCCGCCGCTCCGCCCTGCGCCGGGCCGCCTCCGGATCGGCGGACCCGGCCGAGCTCGCGCCCTCCGTCTCCCGCGTCTCCTGCGCGCGCTGTCTACGCCCCTTGATCCACTGCTCCGCCCAGTCCGGCGCCCGGCCCGGCGGCACCGTGCCGTCCCCGCCCGCCCAGAGCAGCAGCAGTCCGAGCGCGTGCTTGCACGGGAACTTGCGGCTCGGACAACTGCACTTGTACGCCGGTCCGGCCGCGTCCGCGATGTCGACGACCGTCTGATACGGCTTGCTGCCGCTGCCCTTGCACAGCCCCCACACCGTCCCCTCCTCGGAACTGCCCGCCTCCGACCACGGCCCCGCCGCGCCGAGTTTGCTTCCCGCCTTGCGTGACGCCACGTCAGGTGCCAGTGCCAGCACCTGGTCCGCGGTCCAGCGCACCCCCTGCTGAGTCATGCCATCGAAGGTAGGTCCCGGCACTGACAATCACCGGTCGCGAGGGCGTTTGCGCAGGTCACAACGCGTTGTCAGTGGGGTGGTGCACGGTTGGTGGCAGATCCGAACCGGCCGAGCTGGAGGGGGAAGTGGCCATGCGTGCGTCCGTTGATCCGATGTCCGTCGAACCGAGCCCGAGCGAGTCCGCGCCTGCGAACGGAGGCGGCGGCACAGGCTCGCACGGGCGGGCGCCCAGGTCCGTGCGCGCACCCATGGAAGACGCGGCGGGAGAGAGGGCCGGAGGGACCGCGGGAGAGACCGCGGGAGAGAAGGGGACGGCGGCGGCCGAGGTGCTGCGGCCGCACGCCGAGGCGGCCTTCGCGGGCGAACTCGCCGCGCTGGCGGCGCAGGACGACCGGCCACGCCCGGCCCGCTGGAAGCTGTCACCGTGGGCCGTGGCGACCTATCTGCTGGGCGGCACACTGCCGGACGGCACGGTGATCTCACCGAAGTACGTCGGCCCGCGCCGCATCGTCGAGGTCGCCGTCACCACGCTCGCCACCGACCGGGCCCTGCTCCTGCTCGGTGTGCCCGGCACGGCGAAGACCTGGGTGTCCGAGCACCTGGCGGCGGCCATCAGCGGCGACTCGACCCTCCTCGTGCAGGGCACGGCGGGCACCCCGGAGGAGGCGATCCGCTACGGCTGGAACTACGCGCGACTGCTCGCGCACGGTCCCAGCCGCGACGCGCTGGTGCCGGGCCCCGTGATGCGGGCCATGAGCGAGGGCATGACCGCGCGCGTCGAGGAGCTGACCCGCATCCCCGCCGACGTACAGGACACGCTGATCACGATCCTGTCGGAGAAGACCCTGCCGATACCGGAGTTGGGGCAGGAGGTGCAGGCCGTCCGCGGCTTCAACCTGATCGCCACGGCCAACGACCGCGACCGCGGGGTCAACGATCTGTCGAGCGCGCTGCGCCGCCGTTTCAACACGGTGGTACTGCCGCTTCCGGAGAGTGCCGACGCCGAGGTCGACATCGTCTCCCGCCGGGTCGAGCAGATCGGCCGCTCGCTCGACCTGCCGGGCGTGCCCGACGGCATCGACGAGATCCGCCGCGTCGTCACGGTCTTCCGGGAGCTGCGCAGCGGCGTCACGACGGACGGCCGTACGAAGCTGAAGTCGCCCAGCGGCACCTTGTCCACCGCCGAGGCGATCTCCGTCGTCACCAACGGACTCGCGCTCGCGGCCCACTTCGGGGACGGGGTGCTGCGGGCCGGTGACGTGGCCGCGGGCATCCTCGGCGCCGTCGTCCGCGACCCGGCGGCCGACCGCGTCATCTGGCAGGAGTACCTGGAGACGGTGGTCCGCGAGCGCGACGGCTGGACGGACTTCTACCGCGCATGCCGGGAGGTGACCGTATGAACGACGTCGGCTCCACGGGGGACTTCCTGAGCGTGGCGAGTGGACCGGGTGCGGGGAGCCGTGACGCCGCAGGAGCGGACGTGGACGGCCGGCCGGCGCGGTGGTCCCGGAGGCGAGGGGGAGCCCATGACAGGCGTTGACGCACCGCCGGGCGCGACGGCCGGCGAGGGGCCGCTGCTGCTCGGGGTGCGCCATCACGGGCCGGGATCCGCACGGGCCGTGCGGGCCGCGCTGGAGGTGGCGCGGCCGCGGGTCGTACTGATCGAGGGACCACCGGAGGCGGACGCCCTGATCCCGCTCGCCGCGGACGAGGAGATGCGTCCGCCGGTGGCGCTGCTCGCCCATGCCGTGGACGAGCCGGGACGATCGGCGTTCTGGCCGATGGCCGAGTTCTCCCCGGAGTGGGTGGCGATCCGCTGGGCCCTGGAACATGGCGCTGCGGCCCGGTTCATCGATCTGCCGGCCACCCACACGCTGGCAGGGGAGGAGGGGCGACATGCGCCGGAGCCGGGTGGGCAGGAGAGGCCGCAGGACGACGCCCTCCGCGTCGATCCCCTGGCGGTGCTCGCCGGGACCGCCGGGTACGACGACCCGGAGCGGTGGTGGGAGGACGTCGTCGAGCACCGGGGAGCGGGGAAGGGGGACGCGCTCGCGCCGTTCACCGTGCTCGAAGAGGCAATGACCGCGCTGCGCGAGGCGTACGGCACCGCAGGGCATGAGCGGGACCGGGTGCGCGAGGCGTACATGCGGCTCCAGATGCGGGCGGCGCAGCGGGAGTTCGGCCCCGACGTGGCCGTGGTGTGCGGGGCCTGGCACGTGCCCGCGCTGCGGCGGAGGACCGCTGTCGCCGCCGATCGCGCCCTGGTGAAGGGGCTGCCCAAGGCGAAGACGGACATGACCTGGGTGCCCTGGACCCACCGGAGGCTGTCCAAGGCCGGCGGTTACGGGGCGGGGATCGACTCGCCGGGCTGGTACGCGCATCTGTTCGGCGCCTCCGACCGGCCCGTGGAGCGGTGGCTGACCAAGGTCGCGGGGCTGCTCCGCGAGGAGGACCGGATCGTGTCGTCCGCGCATGTCATCGAGGCCGTGCGGCTCGCGGAGACGCTCGCGGCGCTGCGCGGGCGCCCGCTGCCGGGGCTGTCCGAGACGATGGACGCCGTGCGGGCCGTGCTGTGCGACGGCTCGGACGTGCCGCTGGCGCTGGTGCACGACCGGCTCGTGGTCGGCGACCTTCTGGGGGAGGTGCCGCCATCGGCCCCCGCCGTTCCCCTGCAGCGGGACCTCGCGCGGCTCCAGAAGCGGCTCAGGCTCAAACCGGAGCCGTTGGAGCGGGAGTTGGAGCTGGATCTGCGCAAGGAGACCGACGCCGGACGCAGTCGGCTGCTCCACCGGCTCGGGCTGCTCGGCATCGGCTGGGGCGAGCCCGCGGCCTCGCGCGGCAGCACGGGGACGTTCCGGGAGACATGGCGGCTGCGCTGGGAGCCGGAGCTGGCGGTGCAGGTCGCCGAGGCGGGGGTGTGGGGGACGACCGTGCTCGCTGCCGCGACCGCGAAGGCCGAGGCTGACGCGGTCGCCGCGCGGTCGCTCGCCGACGTCACGGCGCTCGCCGAACGGTGCCTGCTGGCACAACTGCCGGACGCGTTGCCCGTGGTGATGCGGGTGCTCGCCGACCGCGCGGCCCTCGACGCCGATGTCGGCCACCTCGCCCAGGCCCTGCCCGCCCTGGTCCGCTCGCTGCGTTACGGCGACGTGCGCGGCACGGACACCCACGCACTGGCGGGCGTCGCGGCGGGCCTCGCGGAGCGCGTGTTCGTAGGGCTGCCACCGGCCTGCGCCGCGCTGGACGCGGAGGCGGCCGAGGAGATGCGCCGCCATGTGGACGCGGTGCACGGTGCGGTGGGGCTCCTGGAAGAGGGAGCCGGCGCGGCCCACGGCGAGCTGCGCGGGCGGTGGCGCTCGGTGCTGCGGGCGCTCTGCGGACGGGACACCGTTCCCGGCGTCGTCCGCGGCCGTGCCGTTCGACTGCTTCTGGACGACGGGGAGATGGGGCACGAGGAGGCGGCGCGGCTGATGGGGCTCGTGCTGTCGCCGGGGACGGCGCCGGCGGACGCGGCCGCGTGGATCGAGGGGTTCGTCGGAGGCGGCTCCGGCGGAGGGATGCTGCTCGTGCACGACGAGCGGCTGCTCGGGCTGGTGGACGCATGGCTGACCGGGGTGCCGGCGGAGGCGTTCACGGACGTACTGCCCCTGCTGCGGCGCACGTTCTCGGCGTACGAGCCGGGAGTGCGGCGCACGCTCGGTGAGCTGGTGAGACGCGGCCCGGACGCGCGGGGGAGCGTGGTGGCCACCGGGCCCGGCGTCCCCGGGTTCGGCTCCGGCCTCGATACCGGGCGGGCGGACGCGGTGGTCCCGGTGCTGCGCCTGCTGCTCGGGCTGGACGAGCCGGACGGCAGTGATGTCAACGACGTCGTGGGGGTGGCCGGATGAGCACGCACTCGACCGACCGGGTGGACGGCGCGCCGTCGGACGGCCGGGCGGCCGGAGCCGATGAGCGGCTGCGGCGCTGGCGGCTCGTGCTCGGCGGAGACGCCTCGGACGGCACCGGGTACGGGCTCACGGGGCGGGACGCGGCGATGGACGGGGCACTGACCGCGCTGTACGGGAAGGGGGACGGGCCGCAGCGGGGGCGGGACCGTTCGGCGGGCCTCGGGGCTTCGGCGCCGTCCGTCGCGCGCTGGCTCGGCGACATCCGCACGTACTTCCCCTCGTCCGTCGTCCAGGTCATGCAGCGCGACGCCATCGACCGGCTCGGGCTGTCCACGCTTCTGCTGGAGCCGGAGATGCTGGAGGCGGTCGAGGCGGACGTGCACCTGGTCGGCACGCTGCTCTCGTTGAACAAGGCGATGCCGGAGACCACCAAGGAGACGGCGCGTGCGGTGGTGCGCAAAGTCGTCGAGGACTTGGAGAAGAGGATCGCCACCCGCACCAGAGCCACGCTCACCGGTGCCCTCGACCGCAGTGCCCGCGTCAACCGGCCCCGCCACCACGACATCGACTGGAACCGCACCATCGCGGCCAACCTCAAGCATTACCTGCCGGAGTCCCGCACGGTCGTGCCGGAGCGGCTGATCGGGTACGGGCGGGCGTCCCGGTCCGTGAAGAAGGAGGTCGTCCTCTGCATCGACCAGTCGGGGTCGATGGCGGCATCGGTGGTGTACGCGTCCGTGTTCGGGGCGGTCCTCGCGTCCATGCGGTCCATCGCCACCCGGCTCGTCGTGTTCGACACGGCCGTGGTGGATCTCACCGACCAGCTCGACGACCCGGTCGACGTCCTCTTCGGCACCCAGCTCGGCGGGGGCACGGACATCAACAGGGCGCTGGCGTACTGCCAGTCGCAGATCTCCCGGCCCACGGAGACGGTCGTGGTCCTCATCAGCGATCTGTACGAGGGAGGGATCCAGGACGAGATGCTCAGGCGGGTGGCGGCGATGAAGGCGTCGGGGGTGCAGTTCGTGGCGCTGCTCGCGCTCTCGGACGAGGGGGCACCGGCGTACGACCGCGAGCACGCGGCGGCCCTCGCGGCGCTGGGCGCCCCGGCGTTCGCGTGCACGCCCGACCTGTTCCCGGAGGTGATGGCGGCGGCGATCGAGAAGCGTCCCCTGCCGATACCGGAGACGGCATGACGCCGGTGGGCGGTGCACGGAGGCTCTCACCGTCTTGACCCTGCCGGCCGCTCTGCCCTTCGCCGGTGCCGCACTGCGCGCGATGCGTGTGGCGGTGGGGCGGCGTGCGCTGCGTCTGACGCTGGGCGGGTTGTGGTGTGCCGCCGGTCGCCGGGGCACGCCGTCGGCAACGCGGCCGGTCTGGCGCACGGGGTCGGGGCGGACGTCCAGCCACTCGCGCGGCACGCCGCCGGGTACGCGTCCACGCTCGCCCGCGGCGTCGCGGCCGACGGGCAGCCGCCGGCGCACGGCGCGGCGGGCCGGGCGACCGGTGATGTGGCCGCCTCGGTGCTGCCGCCGGTCGCCCAGGCCCGCCGCCCACGGGTTCGTGCCCGTCGCCGGGCAGGCGGTCAGACGCGACGCGGCCGGCGTACGGCGTGGCGGGTGACGTGGGGCCCTTTGCGGGCGGGGTCGCCCGCCAGGTTCCGTCGCTCGGTGAGGGCGTCGCCGGGAGCGCGACGCGGTCGGCGTACGGCGTCGGTGAGGAGGCGCAGCCGTTCGCGCACGGCGTGGTCGGGGCGGTGCAGCGGTCGGGGCGGTGCAGCCGGTCGTGCGGCCGGTCAGCGACACCGTGCAGCCCGTCGCGCACGGGGTGGCGGGCAGCGCCACGGACCTGGCGTACGGCGTGGCGGGTGACGTGCGGCCCTTCGCCGGCGAGGTCGCGGGCGAGGCCGGCCTGTGCGCGCACGGCGTCGTGGGTCAGGTCGCGCCCTTCGCCGGGGGCCTGGCCGGGACGCCCACGCGGACGGCAGCTCGCTGACCGCCCGCGCGGTGACCGGCGTCCAGGGCGTCGCCGAGTCCGTCACCCCGAGCCACCTGCAGCACGGCCCGTACGGCAGGTACTCCGTCCGACCCGTCGGTGCCGTACGACGTGTGCCCGTCGGCGCCGGCGTACGGCACCCGACCGACTCCGGGGGGCCGAGGCACCGGGTGGCCGAAAGCCGTCGGCCTGCCCGAGCCGGATCCCGCGGTCCGGACGGGTGGCCCCATTGGGGTGGGGCCCGCCCGTCCCGCGCCCCTGCGGGGCGGCACAAGGGTCCCACCGGGCCAACCCCGACCCGGTGGGACCCTGCCGCCGACTCCGCCGACAGTCGTAGGGTGCACGTGTGACAGGTATCACCGCTCAGGTGTGATCTGTGATTTAGAGCCCCACGGCGAGCGGCGATAACCTGCGAGACGGACATGCCGCGCGCTCGGACACCGTGTGCGCCTCCCTTGTGACACAGCGGACGTCACGTTGCCCTTCGCGGCACGCCCACGCATCCAACGAACCGCGAGATCACTGATAGGGACGGAAGCGCGTGGACCTGTTCGAGTACCAGGCGAGGGACCTCTTCGCCAAGCACGGTGTACCGGTGCTGGCCGGTGAAGTCATCGACACGCCTGAGGCGGCGCGCGAGATCACCGAGCGGCTGGGCGGCAAGTCGGTCGTCAAGGCGCAGGTGAAGGTCGGTGGCCGCGGCAAGGCGGGCGGCGTGAAGCTGGCCGCCACCCCGGACGAGGCGGTCGCCCGCGCGACGGACATCCTCGGCATGGACATCAAGGGCCACACGGTCCACAAGGTGATGATCGCCGAGACGGCTCCGGAGATCGTCGAGGAGTACTACGTCTCCTTCCTCCTCGACCGCGCCAACCGCACCTTCCTCTCCATCGCCTCCGTCGAGGGCGGCATGGAGATCGAGGAGGTCGCCGCCACTCGCCCCGACGCCGTCGCCCAGATCGCGATCGACGCCATCGACGGTGTGGACCAGGCGAAGGCCCAGGAGATCGTCGCCGCGGCCAAGTTCCCGGCGGAGGTCGCCGACCAGATCGCCGACGTCCTCGTCAAGCTGTGGGAGGTCTTCGTCAAGGAGGACGCCCTCCTGGTCGAGGTCAACCCTCTCGCCAAGGTCGCCTCCGGCGATGTCCTCGCCCTCGACGGCAAGGTGTCCCTGGACGACAACGCCGAGTTCCGCCACCCCGAGTTCGAGGAACTCCACGACAAGGCCGCCGCCAACCCGCTCGAGGCGGCCGCCAAGGAGAAGAACCTCAACTACGTCAAGCTCGAGGGCGAGGTCGGCATCATCGGCAACGGCGCCGGCCTGGTCATGTCGACCCTGGACGTCGTCGCCTACGCCGGTGAGAACCACAAGGGCGTCAAGCCCGCCAACTTCCTCGACATCGGCGGTGGCGCCTCCGCCGAGGTCATGGCGAACGGCCTGGAGATCATCCTGGGCGACCCGGACGTCAAGTCCGTCTTCGTCAACGTCTTCGGTGGCATCACCGCCTGCGACGCCGTCGCCAACGGCATCGTGCAGGCCCTGGAGCTCCTCGAGTCCAAGGGCGAAGAGGTCACCAAGCCGCTGGTCGTGCGCCTCGACGGCAACAACGCCGAGCTGGGTCGCAAGATCCTGGACGACCGCAACCACCCGCTCGTGCAGCGTGTGGACACCATGGACGGCGCGGCCGACAAGGCCGCCGAGCTGGCTGCTGCCGCGAAGTAAGGGACGAGGTCACACACAACCATGGCTATCTTCCTCACCAAGGGATCCAAGGTCATCGTCCAGGGCATGACCGGCTCCGAGGGTCAGAAGCACACCCGTCGCATGCTCGCCTCCGGCACGAACATCGTCGGTGGCGTCAACCCGCGCAAGGCGGGCCAGAGCGTCGACTTCGACGGCACCCAGGTACCGGTGTTCGGCTCCGTCAAGGAGGCCGTCGAGCAGACCGGTGCCGACGTCTCGGTCATCTTCGTCCCGGAGAAGTTCACCAAGGACGCGGTCGTCGAGGCCATCGACGCCGAGATCCCCCTCGCGGTCGTCATCACCGAGGGCATCGCGGTCCACGACACGGCCTCCTTCTGGGCGTACGCCGGCAAGAAGGGCAACAAGACCCGCATCATCGGCCCCAACTGCCCCGGCCTGATCACCCCGGGTCAGTCGAACGCCGGCATCATCCCGGCCGACATCACCAAGCCGGGCCGCATCGGCCTGGTCTCGAAGTCCGGCACGCTGACGTACCAGATGATGTACGAGCTGCGTGACCTCGGCTTCTCGACCTGCGTCGGCATCGGCGGTGACCCGATCATCGGCACCACGCACATCGACGCGCTGAAGGCCTTCCAGGACGACCCCGACACCGACCTGATCGTCATGATCGGTGAGATCGGCGGCGACGCCGAGGAGCGGGCCGCGGCCTTCATCAAGGAGAACGTGACCAAGCCGGTCGTCGGCTACGTCGCGGGCTTCACCGCGCCCGAGGGCAAGACCATGGGTCACGCGGGCGCCATCGTCTCCGGTTCGTCGGGCACCGCCCAGGCGAAGAAGGAGGCGCTCGAGGCGGCCGGCGTCAAGGTCGGCAAGACGCCGACGGAGACGGCCAAGCTCGCGCGCGAGATCCTGGCCGGCTGAGGTCACCGGCTGAACGTCCGGTGGGCCCGTACCCCTGGTGGGGGCGGGCCCCCTGGCGTTTCACGGGGCTGTACCCGGCGGTGACCACGACGGCCCGATGGCGGCCGCGGCTTCGCGGTGACCAGGACTGCCGGAGGTGACCACGACGGCCCGACGGTGGCCGCGGCTTCGCGGTGACCAGGACCGCCGACGGGCGGTCGCGGGTTCAGCGGGCCTCCGGCATCAGCCGTTCCGGGCCGGCGTGGGACTCCGACCTCAGCTTCGCCTGGAGTTCCAGTTGGCGATCGGACAGCGGGCCCTGGGCGGCGCGTGCCGGGATGTCCTGGATCGCCGTTCCCCGGGCCACCGGCCGTTCGTAGTGGTCCGGGGCGGTGCGCAGAGTCAGGATGGTCGCACCCGTGATCGCGGCGGTGAGGACGAGCGCCCCTCGGGTCCAGCGGCGGATACGGCGTTCGCCGAAGGTCCGGACCGAGAGCGCTCTGGCGGCGCGCAGATGTTCGGACGAGGCGAGCTCGGCCAGTCTGCGATGGAGCACCTCCGGCGCCGCCTGCTCCGGCACGAGCGCGGCCACCACCTCGCGGGCGTACAGCAGCCGGGCGGCCGCGGCGGGGGTGCTCGCCTCCGTCTCGGCCGCGGTCTCCGGCAGGCCGAGACCGACACCGTCGTACAGCACCAGCGTGCGCCGGTGGACCGGCGGCAGCTTCAGCAGGGCCTGCATCAGTGCCCGGTCCGCGGGGGCGGCGGGCGGTGGCTCGGCGTGCCGGTGGCGCGGACGGAAGCGGTGCCAGGGCGAGAGTGCCCAGTCGTGTGCCGCCGCCCGCACCCATCCCGCCGGATCCCGGTCCCGGGCCACCTCGGGCCAGCGCTGCCACGCCAGCTGGAAGGCCCGCTCGACCGACTCGCGGGCCAGTTCGCGGCGGCCGGTGAGCAGATACGCCTGCCGTACCAGGGCGGCGGCGCAGATTCCGTACAACTCGTCGAAGGCCTGATGGGGCGTCACGAAGTTCGTGGCACGGCCCGGCCGCCAGGGAAGCACGGGGCCCTCGGTGCCGGCCGGCCGCGCGTACAGCGGGGGCGCGTGACGAGACCTCAGCTCTCCTTGCGGCTTCCTCGCGGGGGCCGCGTTCTTCGCCGCCCACCCGGCGAGCAGTCGTGCGTACGTTTCCCGATGACGGCCCTGGGGGGCCGTGCCGCCGGTCTCCCAGGAGAGCACCGTCTCAAGGGAGGCGCCCACCATGGCGGCCACCTGAGCCTGGGTCAGCGACTCGGCCTCGCGAAGGCGTCGGAGCTCCTTGGGGGGTGGCAGCGGGGAGGCGGGGCTCTGTGTCACAGGGCGGCCCTCCGTGCGAAAAGGTACATAAAAGTATATTGAGCGACACAGCGGGGCTTCGCCTGTTACGACGGGAAAGCGCGTGTCGTTGGGAGCATGGCCGTCGTGACCCAATGGACCGACCACCGAACGCCGTTGCCGCCCCTGCTCGCCCGGGTACGGGACCGGTCGCCCGGGCTGGGCGCCAGTCTCCTGGACGGCATCGTCGCCGCGGTGCTGGGGCTCGGCTCGTGCGCCCTGCTCGTGATGACGCTGTGGATCAGTTCGCCCTATCCCGACAGCGGACCGGGCGGCGCGCTGCGCGTGGCGGCCTCGCTGTGGCTGCTGGCGCACGGCGTCGACCTCATCCGCACCGAGACGCTCTCCGGGGTGGCCGCGCCCATCGGTGTCACACCGTTGCTGCTGGCCGCGCTGCCGGTGTGGCTGCTGCATCGGGCGGGGCGCGACGCGACGGACCGGGAGGACGTGGACGCCGAGGGAGGCGACGCGCCGCTCGTCCCCGCGCGCACGGCGTGGTGCGGTGTCGTGGCGGGCTACCTCGGGGTGGCTGCCGCGGCGGCGGCGTTCGCCTCCGGCGGAGTGCTGCGGCCGTCGTGGACCTGGACCGCGGCGTGCCTGCCGCTGGTCGTCGTGGTGTCGGCGGGCACGGGGGTGTGGACGGCGTACGGGCGCCCGCTCGGGTCCCTGCCGCCGGGTGCGCGCCGAAGGCTCGAACGGCTCCCCCCGGGCGTGCGCGGGGCGATGGCCGCGGGGGCGACCGATCGTGAGGGGCGGGAACGACTGCGGGTCTCCGTGCATGCGGCCCTGGCCGGGGCGGCCGTGCTCCTGGGTGGGGGAGCGGTGCTCGTGGGGGTGTCGCTGGTGTGCCACGGCGGTGCGGCGCAGGCGTCGTTCCTGCAGCTCACCGAGGGGTGGTCGGGGCGGTGTGCGGTGCTGCTCCTGGCGGCGGCGCTGGTGCCGAACGCGGCGGTGTGGGGGGCGGCGTACGGGCTCGGGCCCGGGTTCGTGCTGGGCGTGAGCCATGCGATGGGGCCGCTGTCCACGGCGCGCCCCCCGGCGCTGTTGCCCCCGTTTCCGCTGCTGGCGGCGGTGCCCAGAGCGGCGGGCGGGCCGCTGCTCTGGGCGGTGGGGGCGGTGCCGGTCGCGGCCGGGGCGACCGTGGGGTGGTTCGTGGCGAGGGCGGCGTGCCGTGACCGGGAGCAGGGGCGGCAGGCAGTGTGGTCGGCCGCGCGGACGGCGGGGGCGGTCGTGGTGGCGGGGGTGGTGTGCGGGGTGGTGTTCGGGGTGCTCGCGGAGGCCGCGGGCGGGCCGCTCGGGGCGGCCGAGCTCGCGCGGTTCGGGCCGGTGGGGTGGCAGGTGGGTGGTGCGGCGGCCGGCTGGACGGTGGGGGTGGGGGTGCCGGTGGGCCTGGCGGTACGGGCGTGGCGGCTGCGGGGGTGCCCGGCGCAGGAGCGGCCGGTGGCGGAAGGGCGCGAGGGGAAGAGGCGCGGATGGCGGGTGGTGTGGCCGCGGAGCGTACGGGCACCCCGGGTCCCCGCGCCGGTGACTCCCGTGCCGGAGCCGGCGGCGGTCCGGACGCTTGCGCCGTTCGCCGACGGGCCGGGCGACGGGGCATGGGAGGATCCCGACCTCAAGCCCTACGAGGTGCTGTCGGGCGAGGTCGATCCGTTCCTGTCCAAGGATCCCGGACCGGAGCCGCGGGGCGAGGCGCCACCGGCGCCAGGATGGACCGCACCGCGGTCGGCGCCGCCGCCGGAAGAACCATGAGGGCGCGGGCGCCGTCCAGCCGCGGTAGGGCCGCCCCGTCGCCGTGCGGTGCCAGACCACGCGACCCGGGCGGGCATAGTGCAAGGATCCCTCAGTCGTGCGTTCCCAGGACTCCCTGCAGGTTCTTCGGCAGCAGGTCGTTGCAGGACTGCTTCGCCGTGCTCGTCAGGGCGTCGTTCAGGCACGTGTAGTAGTCGCGGTAGACCAACTGGGCCGTGAACGTGGCCGCCACCATCGCGATGGCCAGGGACGCCGTGACCAGGCCGCTGATCGCCGCCGTGGTCTGCGGGCGGGCCGTGGGGGCGGGGGCGTTCGGGCCGGGATCGCGGGGCTTGGCGCGCAGCGCGCTCCCGCCCCAGTACATCGCCAGCGCGCCCAGCAGCAGCGCCACGTAGGGCCAGCTGAAGAGGGCGAAGAAGAAGGCCCACATTCCGCAGAGCAACGCGTAGCGCGCGCGGCGCTGCGCCGGGTCCGTGGGGTCCCAGCGCAGACCCGCGCCGGGGCCGCTGGGTCCCTCCGGGCCGCCGCCCTGTCCGCCGGGGCGGCCGGGACGCTCGCCGAAGCGGCCGCCCGCCGCCGGGCCCGGCTGCCGGTCGCTCCACTGGCTGCCCCACGGGGAGTGCCCGCCCTCGTCGGAGCCGCCCTCTCCCTGGCCGGGCGCGGGGTGCCGCGGCCGCCAGGGACGGTCCGGCGCCCCCTCCGGCGGCGGCGCGAAGGGGTTGTCGTCCGTGGGCGCCTCCGGACCCCGCTCGCCGTCTCCGGAGTCGGCGCCCGCGGAGTCGCCCCCGGAGGAAGGCTTCTCCTCGCTCTCCCGCGGCGGCACGGGCGAAGGGTGCCGCTCGCGCAGCAGCAGCTGAGGGAGTCGGAGACTACGGTCCGGCATCAGGTGTGCGTCTTCCCCTTGGAGGTTCCGGCGGGTGGCTTGGCCACGGAGCTCGCCCTGCGGCGGGCGCGCCGGGCAGGCGTACCCGTCCCGGATCAACGTCCCACGCGGGCATCGCGTTCCCCGCGTCGAACCGGTTTCCCCGGGCGGCTCCTCCCCAGACGCTACCTGCCGGCCACGCCCCCGTCCCGTGGGGGCCTTCCCGTGTGCCGGTATCGTTGCTGACGGTCGGCCGCTTCGTAGACTTCCCCGTATCCCGGGGCGCGAAGCATTCGTACGACCATACAAACGCTCTCTCGAGCGACCGCAGGAACGCTCCCCCCGAGAAAGGGCCTTGCCGTGGCCGAGTCCGTGGCCGAGACCGTCGACGAGTCCGCGGCCAAGCGTCTGGTCGTCTTGGTCTCCGGGTCCGGCACCAATCTGCAGGCGCTCCTCGACGCCATCGCGGAGACGTCGGCCGCCGCCTACGGGGCCGAGATCGTCGCCGTCGGCGCCGACCGTGACGGCATCGAGGGCCTCGCCCGCGCCGAGCGGGCCGGCCTGCCCACGTTCGTGTGCCGGGTCAAGGACCACGGCAGCCGGGATGAGTGGGATGCCGCCCTTGCCGAGGCCGTCGCCGCGTACGAGCCCGATCTCGTCGTCTCCGCGGGATTCATGAAGATCGTGGGCAAGGAGTTCCTCGCGCGGTTCGGCGGGCGGTTCATCAACACCCACCCCGCTCTCCTGCCCAGTTTCCCCGGAACCCACGGCGTGCGCGACGCGCTCGCGTACGGCGCCAAGGTCACCGGTTGCACCGTCCACTTCGTCGACGACGGCGTCGACACCGGCCCGATCATCGCGCAGGGCGTGGTGGAGGTCCGGGACGAGGACGACGAGAGCGCTCTGCACGAGCGCATCAAGGAAGTCGAGCGAAGGCTGCTCGTCGAGGTCGTGGGGCGGCTCGCCCGCAACGGCTATCGCATTGAGGGACGAAAGGTAGTAATCCAGTGACCGCCGACAGCACCGGCACGGCCGGGAGCACCGAGAGCACCAAGCGGGCCATCCGGCGCGCGCTCGTCAGCGTGTACGACAAGACCGGGCTGGAGGAGCTCGCCCGCGGGCTCCACGAGGCCGGTGTGGAGCTCGTCTCCACCGGCTCCACCGCATCGAGGATCGCCGCCGCCGGCGTGCCCGTCACCAAGGTCGAGGAGCTGACCGGCTTCCCCGAGTGCCTGGACGGCCGGGTCAAGACCCTGCACCCCAAGGTCCACGCGGGCATCCTCGCCGACCTTCGCCTGGACAGCCACCGGCAGCAGCTCGCCGAGCTGGGCGTCGAGCCGTTCGATCTCGTCGTCGTCAACCTCTACCCCTTCCGCGAGACCGTCGCCTCCGGGGCCTCCCCCGACGAGTGCGTCGAGCAGATCGACATCGGTGGCCCGTCGATGGTCCGCGCCGCCGCCAAGAACCACCCGTCCGTGGCCGTGGTCACCAGCCCCGAGCGGTACGCGGACGTGCTCGCGGCGGTCCGCGACGGCGGCTTCGACCTCACCGCGCGCAAGCGGCTCGCGGCCGAGGCCTTCCAGCACACCGCCTCGTACGACGTCGCCGTGGCGTCCTGGTTCGCGTCCTCGTACGCGCCCGTCGACGAGTCCGTCTTCCCCGACTTCCTGGGCGTCACCTACGAGCGCAAGAACACCCTGCGCTACGGCGAGAACCCGCACCAGCCCGCCGCCCTCTACGTCGACGGCAGTGGCGGCGGCCTGGCGGAGGCCGAGCAGCTGCACGGCAAGGAGATGTCGTACAACAACTACACGGACACGGACGCCGCGCGCCGTGCCGCGTACGACCACGACGAGCCCTGTGTCGCGATCATCAAGCACGCCAACCCCTGCGGCATCGCGATCGGCGCGGACGTCGCCGAGGCGCACCGCAAGGCGCACGCCTGCGACCCGGTCTCCGCGTACGGCGGTGTCATCGCCGTCAACCGGCCGGTGAGCAAGGAGATGGCCGAGCAGGTCGCCGAGATCTTCACCGAGGTCATCGTCGCGCCGGACTACGAGGAAGGCGCGCTGGAGGCCCTCACCAAGAAGAAGAACATCCGGGTGCTGAGGGCGCCGAACGGTCCGGAGAACCCGGCCGAGATCAAGCAGATCGACGGCGGTGCGCTCCTCCAGGTCACCGACCGCCTCCAGGCCGACGGCGACGACCCCGCCAACTGGACCCTGGCGACGGGCGAGGCGCTCGGCCCCGACGAGCTCGAGGAGCTCGCCTTCGCCTGGCGTGCCTGCCGCGCCGTCAAGTCCAACGCCATCCTGCTCGCCAAGGACGGTGCCTCCGTCGGCGTGGGCATGGGCCAGGTCAACCGCGTGGACTCCTGCAAGCTCGCCGTGGAGCGGGCCAGCGAGGAGCGGGCGCGTGGTTCGTACGCCGCCTCGGACGCCTTCTTCCCCTTCCCCGACGGGCCGGAGATCCTGATCGCCGCGGGCGTCAAGGCCATCGTCCAGCCCGGCGGCTCGATCCGTGACGAGCAGGTCGTTCAGGCGGCGCAGCAGGCGGGCGTCACCATGTACTTCACGGGCACGCGCCACTTCTTCCACTGAGCGGACGGCGCAACGGCCTCCGCCCCCAGGGCCTTCTGGTCGAGGGGCGGAGGCCGTTGTCATCTCACGTGCGCGTCAACCGGCGGGCGGCCGGGGGAACTTCAGTTCTGCACGACCATGGTGCTCGCCGCCTTGTCGTGCCAGCCCTGCTGGCGGCCCGACTTGTCCCAGAACGGGGACAGGTAGACCAGCAGCTGCCCGATACCGCAGGCGAGGCTGCCGACCATCGGGATGATCCAGCGGATGAACGAGGAGCCCAGGCCCGGCTTCTGGCCCGTATCGGCCTTCACCACGCGAAGTCCGACGGCCATCTTGCCCAGGGTCGCTCCCACCAGGCCGACCATCAGCCACTCGTAGAGCAGGCCGCAGACCGCGAGGGCACCGACCACCGCGCCGGCCGCGGCGACGATGTTGCCGCTGGCGTTGTTGATGCAGGTCTGGTAGTCGGCGGCGTTCGGGTCGCAGTTCTTGGCCGCGCCGACGGAGCCGGCGACGCCGGCGACGGAGAGGACGAGGTAGACGACGGAGAGGACGACGCCGTCGATGAGACGGGCGCCCAAACGGCGGCCCATCGAGGCGACCCGAGGAGCCCCACCGCCCGGGTACCCCGGCTGCTGCGGGTAGCCGTACCCCTGCTGCGGGATGCCACCGGGCGCCTGGGGGTAGCCGTAACCGGGCTGCCCCTGCTGCGGGTAGCCGTAGCCCTGCTGCGGGTTCTGCGGCTGACCGTACGGGCTGTTGGGCGAGCCGAAACTCATGACGGGTTTCCTCCGTTGTACAAGCGGGGACGATGCGGATTTTGCGCGGAGGAAACGTCAACGTACGAGCGGTTTGCCCCCCAACACGGACCGCGATACTGCGCCGTTCATCGTTGTAGGAGAGACGAGTCCTTGTCCAGTCGCATTTCCCAGGTGTTGTGCAAGTGCAACATCACTGATCATGGCCTGAAACGGACAGGAAGGACCAGGGCGGTGCCCGGATTGGAACCGGGGGCGGGTCATCCGCGAGGATGGGAGCCATGACCGCCCAGATTCTCGATGGCAAGGCCACTGCAGCCGCGATCAAGTCCGATCTGACCGCCCGCGTGGCGGCGCTGAAGGAGAAGGGCGTCACGCCCGGCCTCGGCACGATCCTGGTCGGGGACGATCCCGGCAGCCGGAAGTACGTCGCGGGCAAGCACCGCGACTGCGCGGAGGTCGGCATCGCGTCGATCCAGCGCGAACTGCCCGCGACGGCCACGCAGGAGGAGATCGAGGCGGTCGTGCGCGAGCTGAACGAGGACCCCGTCTGCACCGGATACATCGTGCAGCTCCCGCTGCCCAAGGGCATCGACGAGAACCGCATCCTGGAGCTGATGGACCCGGACAAGGACGCGGACGGCCTGCACCCGATGAACCTCGGCCGCCTGGTCCTGAACGAGCCGGCGCCGCTGCCCTGCACCCCGAACGGTGTGCTCACCCTGCTGCGCCGCTACGGCGTGGAGATCAAGGGCGCGGAGGTCGTGGTCGTCGGCCGGGGCGTGACCATCGGGCGCCCGATGCCCCTGCTGCTGACCCGGCGCAGCGAGAACGCCACGGTCACCCAGTGTCACACCGGCACCCGCGACCTCTCGGCCCACCTCCGGCGGGCCGACATCATCGTGGCCGCGGCGGGCTCCGCGCACCTGATCCGGCCGCAGGACGTGAAGCCGGGCGCCGCCGTTCTCGACGTCGGCGTCTCGCGCAGCGCCGAGGGCAAGATCGTGGGCGATGTCCACCCGGACGTGGCCGAGGTGGCCGGCTGGATCTCCCCGAACCCGGGCGGCGTGGGCCCCATGACCCGCGCCCAGCTGCTGGTCAACGTGGTCGAGGCGGCGGAGCGCAGTGTCGGTTGAGGACAGGCCCGAGGGCATCCGTGAGAAGGGGACCGAGGAGCGGCCGGGAAGCGGTGCCGAGCCGACCGTGCCGGACGCCATCAGCGCACCCGACGCCGACGGCACGCCGCGGCGTACCACCCGGCGGTTCCCACGCATCACGCGGGACACCGCGCGCCCCGAGGGTGGAGGCAGGGCCGCGCCCCGTGGCGCGCCCGCGCCGGCACGGCAGTGGCCGATCCTCGCCGTGCTGGGCGTCGTGGGGCTCGGGCTGCTGCTGACCGCGCTGGACGCGTTCCGCTTCGGCACGATCCTGATCGGCGTCGCGCTGCTGGGCGGTGCCGTGATGCGCTGGATGCTGCCCGACGTGGGCATGCTCGCGGTGCGCTCCCGTTTCACGGACATGGTCACCTACGGCGCTCTGGGGATCGCCATCGTGCTGCTCGCGATGATGGCCCAGCCGAAGCCATGGCTGGAGATACCGTTCCTGGACGACACGCTGCACTTCACGGTCCGCACCTGACACCGCGCCCCTGCCCCGTGCTGCGGCATGGCACCGAGCGCGAAGCGGCGCCCGGCCCCTCCCCCGTGGAGGGCCGGGCGCCTGTGCGGTTTTGGGCCGCTGGGGAAACACCTTCATCCACCTGCGGTTGCTGTTCAACACCTGGCAGTTCCCTGTGGCACGGAAGTGACCGTTCCGCTACGGTGTCCGCGCCTCGCAACGGAACCGACGCAGCCTCTGACGTCGTCAATCGAACGAAGACAGGCTCTGGGACCGGGCAACGCGGAGGAGTGAGCGATGGGCGCCTGGCAGCCGCTGCCGGACGATCTGCCGCCGGAGGTACGGCACTTCGTGGAGCAGTTGCGGCTCCTGAAGGACCGCACCGGGCTCAGCCTCGTCGCCCTCGGCGCGCGCACCGCCTACAGCAAGTCCTCCTGGCAGCGCTATCTCAACGCCACCCAGCCGCCGCCCCGCCAGGCGGTCATCGCGTTATGCCGGGTGGCGGGACTCACGGGTGAGGAGACCGAGCGCTTCGGTGTGCGCTGGGAACTGGCCGTGCACGCCTGGCCCCGGACGCCGACCCCGGTGCCGTCTCCGGCGACGGCTCCGGAAGACGGCGCGGCGCCGGTCCCGGAGGGCGGACCGGTGGGTGGTGCGGCGCCGGTCCCGGAGGGCGGTCCCGCGCCCGGGGGGTACGAGGACGATCCGACCGTTCCCTGGTGGGACCGGCCGCTGGAGGAGCCCCGGCCGAGGCCCGCCGGGCGGCGCCTCCTTCTCACCGCGCTCCTGGCCCTGCTGGCGCTGCTCGTCGTCACTCTCGTCGGCGCCGTCACGCTCGGGTGAGCTGATGCGCCTGAGTCTGCCGAGATCACCCCGGTGTTTCCGTTGTGTTGATGTGTCGACAAGTTCCCGGATGTACGCCGAATCGGCCGTACACCGGGGCTAACGTGTCCAACCGGGACGGTCCGGGGCGTCCCGCGCGGTGAGCCGGGTGCTCACAGCCCGGCGCCGCGGCGGATTCCGGCCGTACGAACGGGCCGTGGAAGGCCCGGGCCGCGGACCGACGGGCGTGCAACGGCGCATGCCCCCGCCCAATGCTCCCGTGCGCCCCCGCCCCGGGAACCGAAATCCTGGCCGGGCGCATCCCCGTGGGTAGCCAGAACGGGGACGCGGCAGCGGGCACCACGCACGGGGGAGAGACCGTACACACCGGGGGAAAGAGGGGGGAAGCGATGCCTCGCTGGAAGGCCTTGCCCGATGAACTCGATCCGCAGGTCAGGGAGTTCGCAGGACAGCTGCGGCGGCTCGTGGACCGCAGCGGGCTGAGCATCTCCGCCGTGGCCGACCGCACGGGCTACAGCAAGACGTCCTGGGAGCGTTACCTCAACGGCCGGCTGCTCGCACCGAAGGGCGCGATCGTCGCCCTGGCCGAGGTCACCGGCACCAATCCCGTCCATCTGACCACCATGTGGGAGCTGGCCGAGCGCGCCTGGAGCCGCTCGGAGATGCGCCACGACATGACCATGGAGGCCATCCGGATCTCCCAGGCGCGCGCGGCGCTGGACGAGTCCACGGCCTCCGAGACCAGGGACCGCGCCGGCAGGGCGGCCCGCAGCGCCACGGCGACACCGGGTGTCGCGGGGCCCGCCGGAGTGGTCCCGGTCGTGCCGTCCCAGCCGACGGCCGCGGAGTCCGGGGACGCGGGGGCGGACGCACGGGAGTCGCGGGGCCGTGCCTCCGGCGGCAACTCCTGGGGACTGGCCGGGTACCGGGGGCCGTCGGCGGCAGGTGGGCGGAGCGCCGCCGCCAAGGCACCGGCGGCGTCGGCGGACGGCCCGGCCAGGACGTCGGAGCCGCCCGGGACCTTCGGCCCGGCCGAGGCGGGAGGGCCCTCGCGCGACGGACGGCCGGCCGTCGGTGGCGCGTCCGCGGGTGCGGGCCGCAAGCGGCGGCTGACGATGTTCCTCGGGGGCGTGGTCGGGGCGCTCGTGGTGATCGCGGTGGTCGTCTCGGTCACCGGCGGCGACAAGAAGGCGACGGGCGCCCCCAGGCCGTCCGCGCCGTCGGCGAGCGCGAACCCCGACCTGCCGGCCGGGGTCAAGTGCGCCGGCGCCGGCTGCGCCGGCAAGGACCCGGAGAAGATGGGGTGCGGCGGGACGCAGGCCACGACCACCACCAGCGTCACCGTCGGCACGACCCTCGTCGAGGTGCGCTACAGCAAGACCTGCGGCGCGGCGTGGGCCCGTGTCACCAGGGCGGCTCAGGGGGACACGGTCGAGGTGTCCTCGGGCGGATCGTCCCGGCGGAGCGCCTCGGTGGTCGCCCGGCAGACGGGCTCGGTGACCGCGGCCGCGGACACCGACGCGTACACACCGATGGTGGCCGTGCAGGACGCGGCCTCGGCGAAGGCCTGTGTGACGCTGAAGTCGGGGCGGAAGGGGTGCACGACGTGACCCGGCTCGGAGCTCTTGGAGCTCCGAGAGTCGTGCCGACGTCCGTTCCGGAAGAACCGGCAAGAACCGGTCCTCGGACAGGAATGCCTTCGCGGATCCTGGGCAGGGGCACCGTACCCCCACGGGAGTCCGGCAGCGCCGGGAGGCCCATACCCCTTCCGGCAGGACACCCCCACGGCGGCTGCCTCAGTCCCTCCTCTCCCGGACGGGCGGCCGCCGTGTCGTCCGTTGTGGGGTGGGCCACAGGGACCCGGCGGTCCGGCTTCCCGGATGCGCGATAGCCTGGCCGCTGGATCTCTCTTGACGCCAAGAGATCGATCATTCATACCCGTGATCGATCATCGCGGCGGGCGCCGGCCACAAGCCGGTGGCGGGGATCCCGCACCCCGGGGCAGGGACGCCCCACCGCCAGCTGTCATACGGAGAACGCCATGACCCGCACTCCCGTGAACGTCACCGTCACCGGCGCGGCCGGCCAGATCGGCTACGCACTGCTCTTCCGCATCGCCTCCGGCCAGCTGCTCGGCGCGGACGTGCCGGTCAAGCTGCGCCTCCTGGAGATCACCCCGGCACTGAAGGCCGCCGAGGGCACGGCCATGGAGCTCGACGACTGCGCGTTCCCGCTCCTGCAGGGCATCGAGATCAGCGACGACCCGAACGTCGCGTTCGACGGCGCCAACGTCGCCCTCCTCGTGGGTGCCCGCCCGCGTACCAAGGGCATGGAGCGCGGCGACCTCCTGGAGGCCAACGGCGGCATCTTCAAGCCGCAGGGCAAGGCCATCAACGACCACGCCGCGGACGACGTCAAGATTCTGGTCGTCGGCAACCCGGCCAACACCAACGCCCTGATCGCCCAGGCCGCCGCCCCGGACGTACCGGCCGAGCGCTTCACCGCGATGACCCGCCTGGACCACAACCGCGCGCTGACCCAGCTCGCGAAGAAGACCGGCAGCTCGGTCGCCGACATCAAGCGCCTGACGATCTGGGGCAACCACTCCGCCACCCAGTACCCGGACATCTTCCACGCCACGGTGGCCGGCAAGAACGCCGCCGAGGTCGTGAACGACGAGAAGTGGCTCGCCGACGACTTCATCCCGACCGTCGCCAAGCGCGGTGCCGCGATCATCGAGGCCCGCGGTGCCTCGTCGGCCGCCTCCGCCGCCAACGCCGCCATCGACCACGTCTTCACCTGGGTCAACGGCACCGCCGAGGGCGACTGGACCTCCATGGCCATCCCGTCGGACGGCTCCTACGGCGTCCCGGAGGGTCTGATCTCCTCCTTCCCGGTCACCACCAAGGACGGCACGTACGAGATCGTCCAGGGCCTGGAGATCAACGAGTTCTCCCGCGCCCGTATCGACGCCTCCGTCAAGGAGCTGGAGGAGGAGCGCGACGCGGTCCGCGCGCTGGGCCTCATCTGACGCCCGGCGGCCCCGCCGCACACCCGCACAGGCCCCGCCCCGGTTCGATCCGGGGCGGGGCCTGTGGCCGTCTTCCGTCCGCTTCCGTCAGCCCCCGGTCAGCTGGGCCTGCACGGTCGAGATGTCCACCGTCTGGTTCGCGGGCGGGATCTTCAGCACCACCGGCCTGTCGTAGCCCGTGAAGGTCAGGGCCAGGTCGGTGCCCGGGCCCTGCTGCGCGGCGCGGTACAGGTGGTGCGTCGGGTCCGCCGTGACGTACAGCGTCGACGTCAGGCCGTTCCCCCGGAAGGACAGCGGGATCACCGGCGTGCCGCCCAGCGCCGTCCGGGCGCCCTTCTTCAGGGACGACGGCAGGGCCGGGCCGCCCGTCGCGACCTGCTGGAGGGACTTGAGGTCGCAGGCGCTCGCGATGCCGCTGAGGAGCCCGCTGGACGTGGTGCCGTGGATGTAGCGGTTCTGGAACGACGCGGTCGTGGAGCTGCTGCGGTTGCCGGCGAGCTCCGCCTTCCAGTACGCGGCGTCCGGCTTCAGCCATACGTCGGTGCCCCGCTTGACGATCTGGACCGTGCCGCCGTGCCCGCCCATGGTCAGGGTGCCCGTGCAGTCTCCACCCTGGTCGAGTGAGAGATCCATGGCCGTCGGCAGGGTGCGGCTCGTCGTCGCCTGCGCACCGCGATCCGCGTAGCCGAGATGGACCGATCTCGCCTTCTGCAGCCCCGCGCGAGCCTGCGCGGCCAGTTGCTGCGCGCTCGGGCCGCCGCCGGTCTGGGCCGGGGCGGCGGCGCCCGACGGGGGCGAGGACAAGAGGGTCATCGTCGCGGCTGTCATCGCCGCACCGGTCGCGATCGCGAAGCCATGGATCCGGGGCATCAGGTCACCTCCACGGGCGGCGATTACGCCACCCCTACGGACGGTCACTCTCAGCTTACGTTTCACCCTTTTCGCCCGCACTTTCAGTGACGTGGCGCACTTTCGGCCAGATGCGTGCATGCAAATGCGAACAAGGGGCAGGCGCACCCGGTCCCTGAGAGTGACACGTCTGTAACACAGGGGTACCGATCTGGAACGGAAGGCAAGACCGATCATGGCCGGACATCAGGAACGGCAGGCAGCAGAGACCATTCACGTGGCCGGAAAGTGGCGCACGGCCCTCTCCGGCGCCACCCGCGAGATCCTCGATCCCGCGGATGCCGAGCCGTTGGCCCTGGTCGCGGAGGGGGGCGAACGGGACGCGGACGCGGCCGTCGCCGCCGCCCGCCATGCCTTCGACGAGGGGCCGTGGCCGCGCACGCCGGTCGCCGAGCGCGCCGCGCTGCTGCATCGGGTCGCCGACCTCCTCATACGCGATCGTGAAGAGCTCGGCCTCCTGGAGAGCCGGGACGCGGGCAAGACGGTCGAAGAGGGCCGGATCGACGTCGACTGCGTCGCCGATGCCTTCCGTTACTTCGCCGACCTCGTCGTCGCCGAGGGCGCCGGCCGCGTCGTCGACGCCGGCTCGCCCGACGTCCACAGCGTCGTCGTGCACGAGCCCGTCGGTGTGTGCACCCTGATCACACCCTGGAACTACCCGCTGCTGCAGGCGAGTTGGAAGATCGCACCGGCCCTCGCGGCCGGCAACACCTTCGTGGTCAAGCCGAGCGAGATCACCCCGATGACCACGATCGCGCTGATCGACCTGCTCGTCGAGGCCGGGCTGCCCGACGGGGTCGCGGGCCTCGTCACCGGGCCCGGTCACACGGTCGGCGCCCGGCTCGCCGAACACCCGGGCGTCGACCTGGTCTCCTTCACCGGCGGACTCGTCAGCGGCACGAAGGTCGCACAGGCCGCCGCCGCGGGCGTCAAGAAGATCGCCCTCGAACTCGGCGGCAAGAACCCCAACGTCGTCTTCGCCGACGCCTGCGCCACCGACGACGGCTTCGACACCGCCGTCGACCAGGCCCTCAACGCGGCCTTCATCCACAGCGGCCAGGTCTGCTCGGCGGGCTCCCGCCTCATCATCGAGGAGTCCGTCAGCGAGCGCTTCGTCGCCGAACTCGCCCGCCGGGCCGACCGGATCCGCCTCGGGCGCGGCACCGAGAAGGACGTCGAGTGCGGCCCGCTCGTCTCGGCGCAGCAGCGCACCAGGACCGAGGAGTACGTCGCCTCCGCGCTCGCCGAGGGCGCGGTGCTGCGCTGCGGCGGCAGGCGCCCCGAGCCGGCCGAGACCAGGCCGGCCACCGGTTACTTCTACGAGCCGACCGTGCTCGACCAGTGCCACCGGGAGATGAAGGTCGTCCGGGAGGAGGTCTTCGGGCCCGTCCTGACCGTGGAGACCTTCCGCACGGAGGACGAGGCGATCGGGCTCGCCAACGACACCGAGTACGGCCTCGCCGGCGGTGTCTGGACCGCCGACGCCGGCCGCGCCCGCCGCGTCGCGGGCAGGCTGCGGCACGGCACCGTCTGGATCAACGACTTCCACCCCTACCTCCCGCAGGCGGAGTGGGGCGGCTTCGGCAAGAGCGGCATCGGCCGCGAACTCGGCCCGGCGGGCCTCGCCGAGTACCGCGAGGCCAAGCACGTCTACCAGAACCTCGCGCCGCGCCCCGTCCGCTGGTTCGCGGGCTGAGCCCCCGCCCCACCCGCGCCCCTGACGCGCAGCACCTTCGTACGACCCCCGAGGAGCAGCACTCCATGTCCGAGAACCACATCTACGACTACGTCGTCATCGGTGGCGGCACGGCGGGCTCCGTCATCGCCTCCCGCCTCACCGAGAACCCGGACGTCACCGTCGCCGTCATCGAGGGCGGCCCGAGCGACGTCGGCCGCGACGATGTCCTCACCCTGCGCCGCTGGATGGGCCTGCTCGGCGGCGAACTGGACTACGACTACCCGACCACCGAGCAGCCGCGCGGCAACTCGCACATCCGGCACAGCCGCGCCCGTGTGCTCGGCGGCTGCTCCTCGCACAACACGCTGATCGCGTTCAAGCCGCTGCCGTCCGACTGGGACGAGTGGGAGGCGGCCGGCGCCGAGGGCTGGGGCGCCGTCCCGATGGAGGCGTACTACGCCCGGCTGCTCAACAACATCGTCCCGGTGGACGAGAAGGACCGGAACGCGATCGCCCGCGACTTCGTGGACGCGGCGCAGTCGGCGCTCGGCGTCCCGCGCGTCGAGGGCTTCAACAAGAAGCCGTTCACCGAGGGCGCCGGCTTCTTCGACCTCGCCTACCACCCCGAGAACAACAAGCGCTCCAGCGCGTCGGTGGCGTATCTGCACCCAGTGATGGACGAGCGCCCCAACCTGCACATCCTCCTGGAGACCTGGGCGTACCGGCTGGAGCTGGACGGCACCCGCGCCGAGGGCGTGCACGTGCGCACCAAGGACGGCGAGGAGATCCTGGTACGGGCCCGGCGCGAGGTCGTGCTGTGCGCCGGCGCCGTCGACTCCCCGCGGCTGCTGCTGCACTCCGGTATCGGCCCGAAGGCGGACCTGGAGAAGGTCGGCATACCCGTCGTGCATGATCTGCCGGGTGTCGGCGAGAACCTGCTCGACCACCCCGAGTCGGTGATCGTGTGGGAGACGCACGGCCCGATCCCGGAGAACTCCGCGATGGACAGCGACGCCGGGCTCTTCGTGCGCCGGGACCCCGACCACGCGGGACCCGACCTGATGTTCCACTTCTACCAGATCCCCTTCACGGACAACCCGGAGCGCATCGGCTACGAGCGGCCGGAGTTCGGGGTCTCGATGACCCCCAACATCCCCAAGCCGAAGAGCCGGGGCCGCCTCTACCTGAAGAGCGCCGACCCGGACGAGAAGCCCGCGCTCGACTTCCGGTACTTCACGGACGAGGACGACTACGACGGCCGTACCCTCGTCGACGGCATCAGGATCGCCCGCGAGATCGCCAGGACCGAGCCGCTGGCCGGCTGGCTCAAGCGGGAGGTGTGCCCCGGCCCGGGCCTCACCGGTGACGAGGAGCTGAGCGCGTACGCGCGCCAGGTGGCCCACACCGTGTACCACCCGGCGGGCACCTGCCGCATGGGTGCCGAGACCGACGAACAGGCCGTGGTCGACCCGCAGCTGCGCATCCGCGGCCTCGACGGCATCCGCGTCGCCGACGCGTCCGTCTTCCCGACCATGCCCGCCGTCAACCCGATGATCGGGGTGCTGATGGTCGGGGAGAAGGCCGCAGACCTGATCGGAGGCGAGGCCTGATGGCACTCACGGTCCCCACCCGCAAGCCCCCCACCGGCGACTCCGCCGAGGCCCCCGTCTTCTCGGTGGACGGCCTGTGGAAGGTGTTCGGCCCCAAGGCCGACCGCGTCCCGGCCGAGCCCGAACTCGCCGAACTCCCGCCCGCCGACCTGCGTGAACGCACCGGCTGCACGGCCGCCGTCCGTGATGTGGGCTTCGACGTCCACAAGGGCGAGGTGTTCGTCGTCATGGGCCTGTCCGGCTCCGGCAAGTCCACGCTCGTGCGCTGTCTGACCCGGCTGATCGAGCCGACCGCCGGCACGATCGCCATCGACGGCGAGGACGTGCGCGCCATGGACGGGACCCGGCTGCGCGAACTGCGCCGCCACCGGGCCGCGATGGTCTTCCAGCACTTCGGCCTGCTGCCGCACCGCACGGTCCTCGACAACGTCGCGTACGGTCTGGAGATCCAGGGCGTCGGCAGGGCCGAACGCCGCGAGCGCGCCGCCGGTTTCGTCGCCAAGGTCGGCCTGGAGGGCATGGAGCAACGGCGCCCCGCCCAGCTGTCCGGCGGCCAGCGGCAGCGCGTCGGACTGGCCCGCGCGCTCGCCGTCGATCCCGAGGTGCTCCTGTTCGACGAGCCGTTCAGCGCGCTCGACCCGCTGATCCGGCGCGACATGCAGGACGAAGTGGTCCGGCTGCACCGCGAGGAGAGCCGCACGATGGTCTTCATCACGCACGACCTCACCGAGGCCCTCAAGCTCGGCGACCGCATCGCCCTCATGCGCGACGGCCGCATCGTGCAGCTGGGCACCCCGGAGGAGATCGTGGGCTCCCCGGCCGACGACTACGTCCGCGAGTTCGTCCGGGACGTCCCGCGCGAACAGGTCATGACCGTCCGCTCGGCCATGCGCACCGCCTCCGCGGAGGAGGCGGGCGGCGGCCCGGCGGTGTCCCCGGACGCGACGGTGTCGGAGGCGATCGAGGCGGTGGCCCGCACCGGCTGCCCGGCCCGTGTCATGGACGGTGGCCGTTGCCTGGGAGTCGTCGACCACGAGCGGCTGCTCGGCGTCGTGGCCGGAACGGGGCACCCCGGGGAGGCCGGATGATGGCGACCCTCACCGCTCCCGCGCCCCGTACCGCCCTCCCCGGCCTCCTCAAACGCCCTGCGGTCGGCAAGCTCCTCCTGCTCGCGGCCCTCGCGGCGGTGCTCGTCCCCTTGGCGAACGCCCGCTGGGCGAGCGGCAGCTGGCCCCAGGAGCTGACCGTCGACCTCTCCAAGCCGCTGGCCGCCGCCAGCGACTGGATCATCAACAACCGGGACAGCCACCCTCTGTTCCTGTACTTCTTCGGCTACATCAGCAACGCCGTCGTCCTGTCCGTGCGAGCCGTCTACCTCGTGCTGCTCGCGGCCGGCTGGGCGGGCGTGACGGCCGGCGCCGGGCTGCTGGCCTGGCGTGTCGCGGGCGTACGTCTTGCCCTCGGCACGGGGGCCGCGTTCCTCGCCTGCGGTCTGCTCGGCATGTGGGTACCCACCATGCAGACGCTTGCACTCATGGGGGTCGCGGTTCTCGCCTCGGTCGTGCTCGGCGCGCTGCTCGGTCTCGCCGCGGGCCTGTCCGACCGTACGTTCCGTGCCCTGCGCCCCGTCCTCGACACCATGCAGGTGCTCCCGGCGTTCGCCTACCTCCTGCCCGTCGTCCTGGTCTTCGGCATCGGTGTGCCGGCCGCCGTGCTGGCCACCGTGGTCTACGCGGCCCCGCCGATGGCCCGCCTGACCGCGCTGGGCCTGAGGGGCGCCGACGAGGAGGTCCTGGAAGCGGTCGAGTCGCTCGGCACCACCGCCCGTCAGCGCCTGTTCACCGCCCGCCTCCCGCTGGCCCGCAAGGAGCTGCTGCTCGGCCTCAACCAAACGATCATGATGGCGCTGTCCATGGCCGTCATCGCCTCCGTGATCGGCGCGGGCGGTCTCGGTGACCGCGTCTACCAGGCGCTCGCCTCCGTGGACGTCGGCGCCGCGCTCGCCGCGGGCATCCCGATCGTGCTGCTCGCGGTCGTCCTGGACCGGGTCACCGGCGCGGCGGGCGAGGGCCTGCGGGCCGGCGGCCGCGCGGGATGGGCGTACGCCGCCGCCGTGACCGTCGCCGTCGCCGTGGCCGCACGGCTGGCCGGCCGCCTGGACTGGCCGGGGCCGTGGACGGTGCACATCGCCGAGCCGGTGAATCGCGCCGTCGACTGGATGACCGCCCATCTGTACTCGGGCGTCCCCTATGTGGGCGGGACCGCCGACTGGGCGGGCCACTTCACGACCTGGATCCTCGACCCGATGCGCGCCGGACTGCAGTGGCTGCCCTGGTGGGCGGTGCTGTTCGTGGTCGCCGCGCCGGCCTGGCTGATCGGCACCTGGCGCACCGCGCTCACCGCCGTCCTCGCCATGGCCGCCACCGGCGTGCTCGGCGTGTGGAAGCCGTCCCTGGACACGCTGTCCCAGGTGCTGGCGGCCGTCGCCGTCACCCTGGTCATCGGCGTCGGGACCGGGATCGCCGCCGCCCGCAGCGACCGCTTCGAGCGGCTGTTGCGCCCGGTGCTGGACGTGTTCCAGACGATGCCGCAGTTCGTGTATCTGATCCCGGTGGTCGCGCTCCTCGGCGTCGGCCGCGCCCCCGCCGTCGCCGCGGCGATCGTGTACGCGCTCCCGGCCGTCGTCCGGATCACCACCCAGGGTCTGCGCCAGGTCGATCCGGCCGCCCTGGAGTCGGCGCGCTCGCTGGGCGCCACGAGCGTCCAGCAGCTGCGCCAGGTCCAGCTTCCGCTGGCGCGCCCGGCGCTGCTGCTGGCCGTCAACCAGGGCGTGGTCCTGGTGCTCGCCGTCGTCATCATCGGCGGCCTGGTCGGCGGCGGCGCGCTCGGCTACAACGTCGTCTTCGGTCTCGCGCAGGGTGACCTGGCGACCGGTCTGGTGGCCGGCGCGGCGATCGTCTGCCTCGGCCTGATGCTCGACCGGGTGACCCAGCCGACCGAGCGGCGCGCGCAGAAGGGAGCGTGACATGCGTCGTACGCGTACGAAGATCGTGATCGCCCTGGCCGTTCTGGGTCTGACGACCGGCTGCGGCGCGGCGGACATGACCAAGCAGGCCTCGCCGTTCGCGAACGCCCGGGGATCGAGGACCGTGACCCTCTCGGTGCAGTCGTGGGTGGGCGCGCAGGCGAACGTCGCCGTGGCGCAGTACATCCTCGAACACGAGCTCGGCTACCGCGTCGACACCGTCCAGGCCGACGAGGTTCCCGCGTGGGACGCGCTCAGTCAGGGCCGGGTCGACGCCATGCTGGAGGACTGGGGCCACCCCGAGCAGCAGAAGCGGTACGTCGAGGACAAGAAGACGATCGCGCGCGGCGGTGACCTCGGGGTCACCGGGCACATCGGCTGGTTCGTCCCCACCTACCTCGCCCGGCAGCACCCGGACATCACCGACTGGAGGAACCTCGACAAGTACGCGAGCCTCTTCCGCACCCCGGAGAGCGGCGGCAAGGGCCAGCTGTTGGACGGCTCGCCGTCGTACGTCACCAACGACAAGGCGCTGGTGCAGAACCTGAAGCTGAACTACCAGGTGGTCTTCGCGGGTTCGGAGGCGGCGCAGATCACGCAGATGAGGCAGTTCGCGAAGGAGCAGAAGCCCTTCCTCACGTACTGGTACGCGCCGCAGTGGCTCTTCAAGAAGGTCCCCATGACCGAGGTGAAGCTGCCGCCGTACAAGGAGGGCTGCGACGCGGACGCGGCGAAGGTCGCCTGCGCCTACCCGCACACGCCGCTGAAGAAGTACCTGAACGCGGACTTCGCGAAGAGCGGCGGCAAGGCGGCGGCGTTCCTCAAGAAGTTCAGGTGGACGACGGAGGACCAGAACCAGGTCGCCCTGATGATCGCCGACCAGAAGCTGACCCCGGAACAGGCCGCGAAGAAGTGGGTGGACGGCCACGCCTCCACATGGAAGGCGTGGCTGCACTGATCACCCTCGGGCCAGGAGTGCCGCGATCTCGCCGAGCGCGGCCGTCGCACGGCGCTGCAGCCAGGGCCCGAACGTGACGCGGGTGGCCCCGAGTTCACCGAGCTCGGCGGGCGAGGGGCCCACCCCGTCGAGCCAGGCGAACGCGTTGAGCGGACCTTGGATTCCGGCCCGCAGCAGCGGCAGTACGTCCGCCGGGGCGCCGAACGGATAGATGCAGTCGGCGCCCGCGGTGACGTACAACGCGGCCCGCTCGATGGTCTGTTCGGCGGTGGTGGCCCCGTGGTTTCCGCACGCGAACGTGTCGACGCGCGCGTTGACGAACACCTGGTCGCCGGCCGCGGCCCGTACCCCGGCGAGCCAGTCGGCGTGCTCCCGCGGATCCTTGAGGACACCCCCGCGCGAGTCCTCCAGGTTGCAGCCCACGGCCCCCGTCTCCAGCAGCCGCTCCACCAGCTCCTTCGGCGCGAGCCCGTAGCCGTCCTCCAGGTCCGCCGACACCGGCACGTCGACGGCCCGGACGATCCGCGCGACGGCCGCGAACATCTCGTCGGCGGGGGTGGCACCGTCCGCGTACCCGAGCGAGGCCGCGATCCCGGCGCTGGGTGTGGCGAGCGCCGGGAACCCGGCGTCCGCCAGCACCCGCGCGCTCGCCGCGTCCCAGGGGCCGGGCAGGATCAGCGCATCGCCCGGCAGACGGCCCCGGTGCAGGGCCCGGAAGGTCTCGACGCTGTTCACGGTGTACAGCCTCCCGGTGGGATGCGGCGGCCGACCATCAGCCGGTTCCATCCGTTGACGACGGTGATCAGCCCGATCAGCTTCTTCGCGGCCGCGCTCGGCGCGGACATGGCCGTGCCGAGCGCGCGGTCCTGCAGGTTCGTACGGGTCACCCGTGCTGGCCCGGCCGGTAGTGGCCCGGCACCATCCGGGTGGTCACAGCGAACCGGTTCCATGCGTTGATCACCGTGATCGCGGCGATCAGCTGCGCCAGTTCGGCCTCCTCGAAGTGCTTGGCGGCCCGCTCATAGACCTCGTCCGGGACGAATCCGTCCGTGAGTACGGTGACCGCCTCGGTCAGCTCGATCGCCGCGAGCTCCTTCCCGGTGTAGAAGTGCCTCGACTCCTCCCAGGCGCTCAGCTGCACGATCCGCTCGACGCTCTCGCCCGCCGCGAGCGCGTCCTTGGTGTGCATGTCGAGGCAGAAGGCGCAGTGGTTGATCTGCGAGGCGCGGATCTTGACCAGTTCGAGCAGCTTCGGGTCGAGGCCCCGCCGGGCCGCGGCGTCGAGCCGGACCATCGCCTTGTAGGCCTCGGGGGCCTGTCGGGCCCAGTCCAGTCGGGGGGTGTGTTCGGGGGCGTACCCCATGATCTCCTCGGTAGTCATGCCTCGACCCTACGGACGAGGCAGCCCAGAGGTATGGTCCATTTCCATGGCAAGATCCTGGGCCACTTTGGGGGTCGACCTCCATCTCGAACCGACCGGGTCCGGTGTGCGCAAGGGCCTGACGGACGCCCTGCGCGAGGCGGTCCGCAGCGGCCGCCTGGCACCCGGCACGCGCCTGCCGTCGTCCCGTTCGCTCGCCGCCGACCTGGGCATCGCGCGCAACACGGTCGCCGACGCGTACGCCGACCTGGTCGCCGAGGGCTGGCTCACGGCCCGGCAGGGCTCCGGCACCCGGGTGGCCGAGCGCACCCCGCCCGCGCCGCGGACCGCACCCGCCGCGACCCCCGCCCGCGAGCCCGGACGCCCCGCCCACGACCTGATGCCCGGCACCCCCGACCTGGCGTCCTTCCCGCGCGCGGAGTGGCTCAAGGCCGCCCGTCGCGCCCTGACCGCCGCCCCGCACCACGCCCTCGGCTACGGCGATCCGCGCGGCCGCGCCGAACTGCGCACCGCGCTCGCGGAGTACCTGTCCCGGGCACGCGGCGTGCGCGCCGACCCTGAACGGATCATCGTCTGCGCGGGGTTCTCGCACGGTCTGAAGGTGCTCGGCGCGGTACTGGGGGCGCGCGGCGTGCGGAGCGTCGCGGTGGAGTCGTACGGGCTCGACACCCACCGGATGCTGCTGACCGGAGCGGGCCTGGCCACGCTGCCGCTTCCCCTCGACGAACAGGGCACGCGCACCGATGAGCCGACGGGTGCGGGGGCGGTGTTGCTGACCCCGGCGCACCAGTTCCCGCTCGGCCTGCCGCTGCATCCGGACCGGCGGGCCGCGGTCGTGGACTGGGCGCGGCGGACGGGTGGCCTGGTCCTGGAGGACGACTACGACGGCGAGTTCCGCTACGACCGCCAGCCGGTGGGCGCGCTGCAGGGACTGGACCCCGACCACGTGGTGTACCTGGGCACCGCGAGCAAGTCCCTGGCCCCCGGACTGCGCCTGGGCTGGATGGTGCTGCCGCCGGGGCTCGTGGCGGAGGCCGCGGCGGCGAAGGGAAGGGCCGACACATGCGGGGCGCTGGACCAGTTGACGCTGGCGGAGTTCATCACGTCGGGCGCGTACGACCGCCATGTGCGCGCCGCCCGGCTGCGCTACCGGCGGCGCCGTGACGCGCTGGTCCGCGCCCTGGCGAGCCGTGCGCCCGAGGTGCGCGTCACGGGTATCGCGGCGGGCCTGCACGCGGTCCTGCGCCTGCCGCCCGGCACCGAACAAGCGGTGGTCCAGGCGGCGGCATGGCAGGGCCTGGCCGTGCCCGGCCTGTCCCGCTTCCGTCACCCGGACGCCGCCGTCGAGCCGCTGGACGCCCTGGTCGTGGGGTACGGCACCCCGCCGGAGCATGCGTGGGCGGGGGCGCTTGAGGCGTTGTGCAGGGCGCTGCCCTGACGTATGCGCCGCCGCCTCACCCCTCCGCCGCCGGCGCCTCCCCGAAGCGCGCCAGTGCCAGCGCCCCCGCCACCGCGACCAGGAAGCCCAGCACCGCCAGCCAGGCCAGGCCCTCACGGGTACGGTCGCCCAGCCACACCACGCCCACCAGCGCGGGCCCGATCGTCTCGCCGATCACCAGCCCGGCCGTCGCGGTCGTCACCGACCCCCGCTGCAGAGCGGTCGTCAGCAGCAGAAACGCGGCGCCCCCGCCCAGCAGCAGCGCGTACGTCGCCGGATTGGTGAGCAGAACGGACGGCGCGAGCCCGTCGATCAGCCGGACCGCCACCTCGACGACCCCGAACCCGAACCCGGCGCCCAGCCCCAGCAGCAGGGCCCGGCCACGTTCGGGCAGCCGCCCCCCGGCCGGCCCGAGCAGCAGCACGACCGCCGCCGTCGCCAGCATCACGTACTTCAGCGTCGTGGACCCGTCCCGGTGCCCCTCCGCCCCGGACGCCAGCCCCAGCATCGTCAGCCCCGCGCACACCACCGCCACCGCGGACCACTCGCTCCCGGTCAGCCGCACCCGCAGCAGCCGGGCCGCGACCACCGCCGTCACCGCCAGGCTGGACGCGAGCGCCGCTCCCACCGCGTAGATCGGAATGGACCGCAGCGCCGCGATCTGCAGCAGGAATCCGAGCCCGTCCAGCGCGAGCCCCGCGAGATAACGCCACTGCGCGAGCGCCCGCAGCAGCAGCGCGGCGTCGCCGCCCCCGCCCGTACCCGCCGCGCGGGCCGCGACCGCCTGCAACACCGTCGCCGTACCGAAACAGACCGCCGCGCCGAGCGCGCACACCATGCCGAAGAACACGAAGTGACTGTAGGGGACGGCGCAGACGCGGGGGCAGGGGGGAAGACCGGAGCGACGCTCTCCAGTGCGATCACCCTAGATGCCCAGGACGCCGCGCAGCTGGGCGAGCCCCCAGTCCAGGTCCTCCTTGGTGATGACGAGCGGCGGGGCGATGCGGATCGTGGACCGGTGGGTGTCCTTCACCAGAACGCCCCGGTCCATGAGCTTCTCGCAGATCTCCCGTCCCGTCCCGTACCTGGGATGGATGTCCACGCCCGCCCACAGCCCGCGCCCACGCACCTCGCTCACGCGGCCCGTGCCGGTCAGCGCGCCCAGCTCGCGGTGCAGATGCTCGCCGAGCTCCGCGGCCCGCGCCTGGTACTCGCCGGACCGCAGCATCGCCATGACCTCCAGCGCCACCGCGCAGGCCAGCGGGTTCCCGCCGAAGGTCGACCCGTGCTCGCCGGGCCGGAAGACCCCGAGCACCTCGGCGCTCGACACCACCGCCGACACCGGCACGATCCCGCCGCCGAGCGCCTTCCCGAGCACGTAGACGTCCGGCACGACCCCCTCGTGCTCGCAGGCGAAGGTCCGCCCCGTGCGGCCGAGTCCGGACTGGATCTCGTCGGCCACGAAGAGCACGTTCCGCTCACGCGTCAGCTCCCGCACCGCCGGCAGATACCCGGCCGGCGGCACCAGCACCCCCGCCTCGCCCTGGATCGGCTCCAGCAGCACCGCCACCGTGTTCTCCGTCATCGCCGAGCGCATCGCGGTGAGGTCCCCGTACGGAACGATCTCGAAGCCCGGCGTGTACGGGCCGAAGTCCGCGCGCGCCTCCGGATCGGTGGAGAAGCTGATGATCGTCGTCGTACGGCCGTGGAAGTTGTTGGCCGCCACCACGATCTTCGCCATCTCGGCGGGCACGCCCTTGACCCGGTAACCCCACTTGCGGGCCGTCTTCACCGCGGTCTCCACCGCCTCGGCGCCCGTGTTCATCGGCACCACCATCTCCATGCCGCACAGCTCGGCCAGCTGCGCGCAGAAGTCGGCGAACCGGTCGTGGTGGAACGCCCGTGACGTCAGCGTCACCCGTTCCATCTGCGCCCTGGCCGCGTCGAGGAGCCGCCGGTTGCCGTGGCCGAAGTTCAGCGCCGAGTAACCGGCCAGCAGATCGAGGTAGCGGCGCCCCTCCACGTCGGTCATCCAGGCCCCGTCCGCCGTCGCCACGACGACCGGCAGGGGGTGGTACGTGGGTGCGCTGTGGGCCTCTGCCGCGGCGATGAGGCTGTCGATGGTGCTCACGGGGCTCCCCTTCCGGCCGTACGAGGACGTGTACCGCCCTTCCTATCCTCGCTCGCATGGTGGACGCGGGAACCTGGCCGTCCGGGGCGCCCGGTAGGCTGACCGGCGGGCCGTGACTGGCGCGCTGGGATGGGACCGACCATCGGGGAGCGGCCCGGAGTCAAGCGATCGTGTGCCGTGCGCCTGGGCCAGCCGTGTACGCCGAACGCACGTTGTCCGGAGGTCCCCATGCCAGAGCAGCCCCTCTCCACCGAGTCCACCGCCTTCCGCGCCGCCCTCGATGTCATTCGCGCGGTGGAGCCGCGCGTCGCCGACGCCATCGGCCAGGAGGTCGCCGACCAGCGTCAGATGCTCAAGCTGATCGCCTCCGAGAACTACGCCTCCCCGGCCACGCTGCTGGCCATGGGCAACTGGTTCAGCGACAAGTACGCCGAGGGCACCGTCGGCCGCCGCTTCTACGCGGGCTGCCGCAACGTCGACACGGTCGAGTCGCTCGCCGCCGAGCACGCCAAGGAGCTCTTCGGCGCCCGCCACGCCTACGTCCAGCCGCACTCCGGCATCGACGCCAACCTCGTGGCCTTCTGGGCCGTCCTCGCCCAGCGCGTCGAGGCCCCCGCCCTGGAGAAGGCGGGCGTCCGCCAGGTCAACGAGCTCTCCGAGGAGGACTGGGCCGAGCTGCGCCGCGCCTTCGGCAACCAGCGCATGCTCGGCATGTCCCTGGACGCGGGCGGCCACCTCACCCACGGCTTCCGCCCGAACATCTCCGGCAAGATGTTCGACCAGCGCTCCTACGGCACCGACCCGGCCACCGGGCTCATCGACTACGAGGCCCTGCGCGCCTCCGCCCGCGAGTTCAAGCCGCTGATCATCGTGGCGGGCTACTCGGCCTACCCGCGTCTGGTGAACTTCCGGATCATGCGGGAGATCGCCGACGAGGTCGGCGCGACGCTGATGGTGGACATGGCCCACTTCGCGGGCCTGGTCGCGGGCAAGGTCCTCACCGGGGACTTCGATCCGGTTCCGCACGCCCAGATCGTGACGACGACGACCCACAAGTCGCTGCGCGGCCCGCGTGGCGGCATGGTCCTGTGCGACGACTCCCTCAGGGACCAGGTCGACCGGGGCTGCCCGATGGTGCTCGGCGGCCCGCTCCCGCACGTCATGGCCGCGAAGGCCGTGGCGCTGGCGGAGGCCCGGCAGGACTCCTTCCGTGACTACGCCCAGCGGATCGTGGACAACTCCCGGGCGCTGGCCGAGGGCCTGCTGCGCCGCGGCGCCACGCTCGTGACGGGCGGTACCGACAACCATCTGAACCTGATCGACGTGGCCTCCTCCTACGGCCTGACCGGCCGCCAGGCGGAAGCCGCCCTGCTGGAGTCGGGCATCGTCACCAACCGCAACGCCATCCCGGCCGACCCGAACGGCGCCTGGTACACCTCCGGCATCCGCATCGGCACGCCCGCGCTGACCACCCGCGGCCTGGGCGCGGCGGAGATGGACGAGATCGCGGCCCTGATCGACCGCGTCCTCACCACCGCCGTCCCCGGCACGACGAGCAAGGGGACACCGTCCAAGGCTCAGCACGTCCTGGACTCGAAGATCGCGGACGAGATCGCCCACCAGGCCTCCGACCTGGTGTCGGGCTTCCCGCTGTACCCGGAGATCGACCTCGGCTGAGGCCGAGGCCGGGGCCGGGGCGTCCCTCAGTCACCCCAGCTCGCCAAGATCGATCAGTTCGCTGCGCGGCTCCGGTGGCGGCCCGCCCTCCCGGCGGGCCGCCATCCGCCGCACCACGAGCGTTCCCCCGACACCCAGGGCCAGCCCGGCCCCGAGCCCCAGGGCCCCCCACAGCAAGGTGCCGGAGGAGCCGTCCTGGACCGCGTCGGAGGGCTGACCGAACAGCCCGCCCTTCTCCAAGCGGTCGAACGCCGATCGCGACACCCGACGCCACCTCACGTCACCGTCGGAGGCGTCCGGCGCCGGACCCGACCGGACCCACGCCGTCCCGTCCGGCGCCAGGAACACCTGATCCTGGCGCTCGATGGCCACGTCGCCCCCCGGCGCCCGCCTGGTGTACGGCCACCCCCCGATCCCGGTCAGCGCCCACACCACGGTGGCCCGCACCCGGGGATACCGTCCCCGGACCCAGGCATCGGGCACCCGCTCCGTCCCGCTCTGCGACGGGGACAAGAGCTGCCACAGCAGCGCGAAGTCCCGGTCCCCGGAGCGCAGTGTCGTCGTACGGCCGGTGCCGTTGGCCACGACGAGCGCCAGATCCGGTATGTCCTTGCTCACGGCCTCCGCCGGGGCGGCGGCCCCCGCCACCCCCGTCAGTGCCGCGACCGTCACCACCAGCGACGCCACCAGCCTGCCCAGCCCGCGCACGCGGTCCCCTCCCTCTCCTGTCCTCTTGTTGCACCGCCGGTGACGATTCGGTCCGCAGCTGTTGCCCACCAGTTCCGGACCGACCCCGCGAACCTGAGAGAATGGTGAGCATGGCTTCAGACCGCCCGCCCGTCTCCCACCGCCACCCTCAGGGGAATGGCTCCGCGATGCAGCGCCCTCTTCGGGTGCTCTCCGGGATCCAGCCCACCGCCGGCTCGTTCCACCTTGGCAACTACCTCGGCGCCGTTCGTCAGTGGGTGGCCCTGCAGGAGACCCACGACGCGTTCTACATGGTCGTCGACCTGCACGCGATCACTGTCCCGCAGGACCCGAAGGACCTGCGGGACAACACCCGCCTGGCCGCCGCCCAGCTGCTCGCGGCCGGGCTCGACCCGGAGCGGTGCACGCTCTTCGTGCAGAGCCATGTTCCCGAGCACGCCCAGCTCGCCTGGGTCATGAACTGCCTCACCGGCTTCGGCGAGGCGAGCCGCATGACCCAGTTCAAGGACAAGTCCGCCAAGCAGGGCGCCGACCGCGCGAGCGTCGGTCTGTTCACCTACCCGATCCTCCAGGTCGCCGACATCCTGCTCTACCAGGCCAACGAGGTGCCGGTCGGCGAGGACCAGCGTCAGCACATCGAGCTGACCCGCGACCTCGCCGAGCGTTTCAACGGCCGCTTCGGCGAGACCTTCACGGTCCCGCGCCCGTACATCCTCAAGGAGACGGCGAAGATCTACGACCTGCAGGACCCGTCGATCAAGATGAGCAAGTCGGCCTCCACGCCCAAGGGCCTGATCAACCTGCTCGACGAGCCGAAGAGCACCGCCAAGAAGGTCAAGAGCGCCGTCACGGACACGGACACCGTCATCCGGTACGACGTGGAGCACAAGCCGGGCATCAGCAATCTGCTGACCATCTACTCGACCCTCACCGGAACCGGTATCGCGGAACTGGAGCAGATGTACGCCGGCAAGGGCTACGGTGCGCTCAAGACGGACCTCGCCGAGGTCATGGTCGACTTCGTGACGCCGTTCCGGGAGCGCACCCAGCAGTATCTGGACGACCCGGAGACGCTGGACTCGATCCTGGCCAAGGGCGCGGAGAAGGCGCGCGCCGTCGCCGCGGAGACCCTTTCACAGGCGTACGACAGAGTGGGCTTCCTGCCCGCCAAGCACTGACCCGCCGCAGCGCCCCGACGCGCCATGGAGTGCTGCACTCCACTCCGTCTGCGCCTGCCCGAGGGCACGCGCCCGGCCTTACAGTCGGAAGCCGAACACCGCAGCGGCAGGCGCCCCTGCCGCCCCAGACAACAGCACGACGACAGGAGACGACGTGGGGACCGTAACGATCGGAGTGTCGATCGCGGTCCCGGAGCCTCACGGCAGCCAGCTCCAGGAGCTGCGCGAGGGCTTCGGCGACGCCGCGGCGCCGTGCATCCCCACGCATGTCACCCTGCTGCCGCCGACGGAGGTCGACGCCGACGAGCTGCCCGCGATCCAGGCGCACCTCACCGAGGTCGCGGCGGCCGGTCGCCCCTTCCCGATGCGGCTGTCCGGGACGGGCACGTTCCGGCCCCTGTCTCCCGTGGTCTATGTCCGGGTCGTCGAGGGCGCCGAGGCGTGTGAGTGGCTGCAGAAGCAGGTTCGCGACGCCTCCGGCCCGGTGGCGCGCGAGCTGCTCTTCCCCTACCACCCGCACGTCACGGTGGCGCACGGCATCGACGAGGCGGCGATGGACCGGGCGTACGAGGAGCTCGCCGACTACGAGGCCGAGTGGCCGTGCACGGGCTTCGCGCTGTACGAGCAGGGCGCGGACGGCATGTGGCGCAAGCTGAGCGAGTTCCCCTTCGGGAGCGCGGTGGTGCCGCCGCAGGCGAACGCGACCCGTGAGGGGCGCGCGGAACTGTGCGACCGGCCACAGACGGCCTGCAGCTGACGAACGCCCCGTCCGCCGGGTGGGTCGGACACCGTCTAGAGGGACAGCCGGCGGAACAGCGCCCGCGGCACGTGCCGCACGGCCGACATGACCAGCCGCAGAGCGCCGGGCACCCACACCACTTCCGAGCGTCTGCGCAGTCCCAGCTCGATCGCGGTGGCGACCGCCTCCGGTGTGGTGGCCAGCGGCCCCTCCTCCCGCGCGGCCACCTGACGGGTACGGACGGAGGCGGGACGCACGACCATGACGTGTACGCCGGTGCCGTACAGCGCGTCGCCCAGGCCCTGGGCGAACGCGTCGAGCCCCGCCTTGCTGGAGCCGTAGATGAAGTCGGAGCGGCGGGCCCGTTCACCGGAGGCCGACGACAGCACCACCAGCGAGCCATGGCCCTGCGCCTGGAGCGCACCCGCGCACACCAGACCTGCCGAGACCGCGCCCGTGTAGTTGGTCTGTGCGACTCGTGCCGCGGCCACCGGGTCGCGCTCGTCGGTCGCCTGGTCCCCGAGCACACCGAACGCGAGGAGCACCAGGTCGATGTCGCCCTCCGCGAACACCTTGCCCAGGGCGCTCTCGTGGCCCTCGGGGTCGAGCGCGTCGAAGGCGACGGTCCGGGTGTCGGCACCGAGCGCACGCAGGTGCCCGGCGGCCCTCTCCAGCTCGGGGGAGGGGCGCCCGGCCAGCCATACGGTACGGGCGCGCCGGGTGATGAGGCGGCGCGCGGTGGCCAGCGCGATCTCGGACGTGCCGCCGAGGATCAGCAGGGACTGGGGAGTGCCGAAGGCGTCCTTGTGGGCAGGCATGGCCATGACCGTAGCATTACAAAAGGGATATAACTCGCCAATGCCTCCACCTTCCTGCGGCTCCTCACTGAAATGGGCGAGTGGGGGCACTCGGTCTTCCGCGCAGGATCAGACGGAGGGTCTGGAGGGGAGATTCGGATCATGGACTGGCTGAAGAGACTCCCCGGCATCGGACCCTTGGTCACCCGGCTCATGGCCACCCACGCCTGGCGTTCGTACGAACGCCTCGACCGGGTGAAGTGGACCCGCCTCGCCGCCGCCATGACGTTCATCAGCTTCGTGGCCCTCTTCCCGTTGCTCACCGTCTCCGCCGCGATCGGCGCCGCGACGCTCAGCGAGTCCCAGCAGAACAAGCTGCAGCGCAAGATCGCCGAGCAGTTCCCCGGCATCTCCGACCAGCTCGACATCCACGGCCTGGTCCAGAACGCCGGCACCGTCGGGGTCATCGCCGGTGCCGCGCTGCTGTTCACCGGCATCGGCTGGGTCGGCCAGGTGCGCGACTGCCTGCGCGCGGTGTGGGAGCTGCCGGACGGAGACCAGAACCCGGTGCTGCGCGTGGTCAAGGACGCCGTGGTGCTCATCGGCCTGGGCGGAGCGATCCTCGTGACCATCGCCACGTCCACCGTCGCCACCGCGCTGGTCGACTGGGCGGCCGGGCAGCTCGGCCTCGGCAGGGGCGGCTGGGGGAGCCTGCTGCTGCGGATCGCCGCCTTCGCCGTCGCCGTCCTCGCCGACTTCCTGGTGCTGCTGTACGTCCTCACGCTGCTGCCCGGCGTGGAACCCCCGCGGCGCCGGCTGCTGACCGCCGCCCTGATCGGCGCGGTCGGATTCGAACTGCTCAAACAGCTGCTCAGCGGCTATATCCAGGGCGTCGCCTCGAAGAGCATGTACGGGGCCTTCGGAGTGCCGGTCGCGTTGCTGCTGTGGATCAACTTCACCGCGAAGCTCGTGCTGTTCTGCGCCGCCTGGACGGCGACGCAGAGCAACGGAGCCGAGAAGGTCAGGGGCGCGTCCGGCGGCGTACCAGATCAGGCAGCGGCCAGCGGCGGTTGACCAGGAAGACGCCCGCGGCGAGCAGCGCCACCACAGCGCCCGCGACACCGAGCGCCACGCCCATGCCGCCGGAGCCGCCGCGTACCGACGCGGCCACCGGCCTGGCGGACTCCCTGCCCGCCCCCGTGGACGGGTTCGCGCCGGGCTGCCCGCCCGTCTGTGCGCCCCTCGGGGCGACGAGCTCGCCCACCGGCCGTACCTTGCCCGCCGCGGCGAAGCCCCAGTCGAACAGCCGGGCGGTCTCCTTGTAGACCTCGTTGTGCTCGTTCTTCTCGGGGTGCATGACCGTGACGAGCAGTACCCTGCCGTCGCGCTCGGCGACGCCCGTGAAGGTCGCGCCCGCGTTGGTGGTGTTGCCGTTCTTCACGCCGGCTATGCCCCGGTACGGCGTCATGTCGAAGTCACCGGCCAGCAGCCGGTTGGTGTTCTGGATCTCGAAGGACCCGCGGGTCTTCTTGCCCTTCTTCTCCGTGGTCTCGCCCGGGAACTGCGCCCGCACCGTCGAGCAGTACTCCCGGAAGTCCTTCTTCTGCATCCCGGAGCGGGCGAACAGCGTCAGGTCGTACGCCGAGGACACCTGTCCGTCGGCGTCGTAGCCGTCCGGGCTGACCACGTGCGTGTCCAGGGCCTGGAGCTCCTCGGCGTGCGCCCGCATGTCCTTGACGGTCTGTTCGACGCCGTGGTTCATCGCGGACAGCACGTGCACGGCGTCGTTGCCGGAGCGCAGGAAGACGCCGAGCCACAGGTCGTGGACCGTGTAGGTCTCGCCCTCCTTGATCCCGACCATGCTGGACCCGGAGCCGATGCCGGCCAGGTCGGCGGGGACCACCTTGTGCTCCTCGCTCCCCGGGAACCTGGGCAGCACGGTGTCGGCGAACAGCATCTTCAGCGTGCTCGCCGGGGGCAGCCGCCAGTGCGCGTTGTGGGCGGCCAGGACCTCACCCGACTCGGCGTCGGCGACGATCCAGGAACGGGCGGTGAGGTCCTTCGGAAGCACCGGGGCGCCGTTGCCGAGGTTCACCTGCGTGCCCGGGCGGCCCAGCAGCGCGCCGCCGAGCGTCGACATCACGGCGGGGGGCGTGGCCGGGGGCGACACGGCCGGGCTGCGCGGAGCCCCGAACGCGGTGGCGGGCGCGGCGAGGGAGAGGGAGAGGGACAACAGGGCGGCGGAGGCGACCGGCAGGCGGCGCCCGGCGATCTTCTTGAGGGCGGACACGGCCGCGAAAGTACCGGTCACGGGGCGCGAAGTCCCGTCGTATTCCGGTCGGTCCGTGGCCAGAAGCCCCGGGCGGTGCTCCCCACCCCGCAGGGAGCGACCCGGGGAGAGAGGCGATACTGAACGTATGAAGCTCAGCCGCCCCATCTCCTGGTTCCTGCTCGCCTTCGGGGTGTGGAGCTGGATCATTTGGGTCACTTTCGTCAAGAATCTGTGGAAGGACGCCAGCGGACTCGCGTTCGATGACGCGGGGAATCCGACGGCGTACTTCTGGGTCCATCTGACGCTCGCCGTCGTCTCCTTTGTCTTGGGGACTGTCATCGGCGTCATCGGGTTGCGCGGACTGCGCGCGCTGCGGCGAAAGTCATAGCGGAAGGACGGGCACACGCACGGCGGTCGTCGTCCTGGCGCTGGTCGCTCTACCCCGTTCCGGCCGCGCTCACGGCGCTGCACTGGTACGCGCGGCACCGACTGGCCCGGCACCAGGGGAAGGGGCCTCGCCCGCCGCGTGCTCCGCGGCCCCGCCGTGCAGCGCGTCACGGTCCGCTGGCCAAACCGCCGCGCTCACGGAAGGCTTCCGCATCGCGGTGGTCAGCGACATCCACCTGGGCCCTGCCCTCGGCCGGGGCTTCGCCCAGCGCGTGGCCGACACGATCAACTCGGCCCAGCCCGATCTGACCGCCGTCGGGGGCGAACTGGTCGACGGCAGCGTCAAGGACTGGGGCCCGGCGGCGGCTCCGCCGGCGCAGCTGAGGGCGCGTCACGGCAGCTACTTCGTCGCCGGGAACCACGAGCAACTCTCCGGCGCCCGGCTGCACGCGTCCCGCGGCGCGGGCGCCTGGGGGCCGCCGACGCGGGGCGGAGCGCCCTCGGACGTCACGGTCGTGGAGCTGGCGTCGAAGCGGGCGTGAGCCCCCCCGTCAGCGCTGAAACGGCGTCGAAACACCCCGACGGTAAGTTCTTTCTCATCTCGCCAGATCCCTCTTCCCCCGGCTGAAACACTTGTGATTAGGTGATCCGCGCCACAGGGGAGTGGTATGCGCTGAGGGCCTGGGGAGGGGCGCCGATGCGATCGGTTCGCATGCGGATTCTCGCGACTGTGCTGGTACTGGCGGGCGTGGCAGTGGGCGGGTGGCAGTTGCTTCCGGCCAAGGAGAACACCAACAGGACCATCACGGTCGGCACGACGGACGCCGTCACGTCGCTCGATCCGGCGGGGGCCTACGACGCCGGATCCTGGGCGCTGTTCAGCAATGTCTTCCAGTCGCTGCTCACCTTCGAACCCGACGGCGTGGTGCCCGTGCCGGACGCCGCGGAGAGCTGTGCCTTCGTGGGGACGGACCTGCGGACGTATCGCTGCACCCTCCGCAAGGGCCTCACGTTCCCCAGTGGGCGCACCATGACGGCCGAGGACGTCAAGTACTCCTTCGACCGGGTCAAGCGCATCAACTCCGACGTCGGCCCCGCGAGCCTGCTCTCCACCCTCGCCTCGGTCGACGCCCAGGGGCTCACCGTCACCTTCCATCTGTCCTCGCCCGACGCGACCTTCCCGTTCAAGGTGGCCACCGGCGCCGGCTCGATCGTCGACCGCACCACGTACCCGCGCAGCGCGCTGCGCACCGACAACGGGGCCGACGGCACCGGGCCGTACGCCCTGACGGCGTACACGAAGGACAAGGAGGCCGTCCTCGCGCGCAACACGCGCTACCAGGGCGACGTCAAGGACGCGGGGCGGCCGGTCGTGCTGCGCTACTACGGCGATCCCGCCGCCCTGGAGAAGGCGTGGAAGGCCAAGGAGGTCGACGTCGCCACGCGCCAGCTGCCGCCGGCGGTGCTCGCCGGTCTCTCGCCGAGCGACCCCAACCAGCGCGTCAGCGCGACCGACAGCGCCGAGATCCGCAACCTGGTCCTCGACACCGCCGCCGCATCGCCGCTGCACGACCGCCGCGTCCGGCAGGCCGTCGCCGCGCTGATCAACCGCGAGGAACTGGTCAGCAGGGTCTACGAGGGCACCACCGAACCGCTCTACTCGCTCATCCCGGCGGCCATCACCGGGCACACCACCTCCTTCTTCGACGCCTATCCCAAGCCCGACGCCGCCAAGGCCCGTGCCCTGCTCACCGCGGCGGGCGTCCACACGCCCGTCCACTTCACCTACGGCTACGCCAAGGGCCGCGGCGCCGCCGCCGAGGAGGCCGCGGAGCTGAAGCGGCAGCTGGAGGCGAGCGGGCTGTTCGCCGTGGACGTCAAGGGCTACGAGTGGACCGACTTCCAGAAGCGTTACGCGAGCGGAGAGTTCGCCGCGTACGCCGTCGGCTGGGTCGCCGACTTCCCCGACCCCGACACCTTCAGCGCCCCGCTCGTCGGCACCGGCAACAGCATGAAGAACGGCTACGGCGACAAGGGCGTCGACGGGCTGATCCTGGACAGCCAGCGGTACTCGGACCGCAGCCGGGCCGCCGCGGACTTCCAGCAGATGCAGGGGATCGTGGCGCGGGACGTCCCGCTGATTCCGCTGTGGCAGCGCAAGGAGTACGTGGTCAGCAGCGCGGACGTCGGCGGCGGACAGTACCTGTCGGACGGCACCGGCGTCTTCCGCCTCTGGCGGCTCGGCTGGATCTGACGTACGGCCACGGCGCCGCACCCGAGCATCCTCACGGCCGTACGCTCACCGGCGGTCCCGGTCGTGCCCCCGCCGGCAGCGTGACGGTCACCGCCAGCCCCTCGCCCGGCGCCGTACGCACCCCCACCTCGCCGCCGTGGGCCCTCACCACGCCCTGCACGATCGCCAGCCCGAGCCCGCTGCCCGCACCCCCGCCCGCGCGGAAGAAGCGGTCGAAGACACGCGCCGCGTCCTCCTGCGCGAGCCCCGGCCCCTCGTCCGCGACGCACACCCGCACCACCCCGTCCGCGCGCTCCAGACCGAGCCGTACCGGGACGTCGGCGGGTGTGTGGACGCGGACGTTCGCCACGAGGTTGCCCAGTACCTGTCGAAGCCCGGACTCGTCGGCCCGGACGAGCAGCGCACCGTCCGCGGACACCGTCACCGGACGGTCCGGCTGCTGGGCCCGCAGGTCCGCAGCGGCGTCCCGCACCAGACGGCTCAGATCGACGTTCCTGAGGCGGAGTTCGGGCTGCTGGTCGAGGCGGGCGAGGGTGAGCAGCTCGTCGACCAGACGGCCCATCCGGTCGGCTTCCGCCATCATCCGCTCCCAGGACCGCTTGCGCTCGTCCGGATCGGTCAGCATCCCCTTGTCGTACAGCTGGAGATAGCCGCGTATCGCCGACAGCGGGGTGCGCAGCTCGTGCGAGGCGTCCGCGACGAAGCGGCGCAGCTGGGCGGCGCTGTGCTCGCGCGTCCGGTACGCCGACTCGACCTGGTGGAGCATGGAGTTGAGGGCGGTGCGCAGCTGCTCGACCTCCAGGGAGGTCTCCTTGCTGGAGGGCACGCGCCGGGTCAGATCGCCCTCCGCGATCGCCGACGACGTCTCCACCATGTCCTCCAGCGGCCGCATCCGCCGGCTCACGCTGATCATCGTCAGCACGCCGAGCAGCGCCAGCAGCAGGGTCCCGATGGTGAGGTCGAGTCTGAGCGCCTGGGCCACGCCCTTGTGCAGTACGCCGGTGGAGCGGGCGAGCAGTACGCACGTGCCGTCGGCGAGCCGTACCCCGGTCACCCGGTAGGGGTCGTCGCGCAGCTGGATGTCGCGCGGCTGCCGGTCCGCCACGAGTGCGGCCGCGTCGCCGACGGCGGAGGCGAGCGCCTGCTGGGCGGCGGTCGGCCGCAGACCGGCGATGGTGAGCACCGTGCCGTGTCCGTCGACGGCGGCGAAGACGGTGTCCGGGTTCGGCGAGTCGTCGCTGTGCGGCAGCAGCCGGTCCCGGACGACCGTCGACGCGGCCAGGGTATCGAGCTGTTGCATCGTCAGATGCGAAGTCTCCAGCGCTCGACGGGACTTGGTGAGCTCCGCGTCCACCTGCCCGAGCACGTAGTGCCGCATGCCCATCAGGCTGATGGCCGTCGCCGCGACGATGCCGAGCGCCAGCAGCCCCACGTTCGCCAGCGTCAGCTTGGCCCGCAGCGACCGGGTGCCGCGCGGCCGTCGCGGCCGGGCAGGCCTGAGGAACGTCATGCCAGCCCGTATCCCACACCCCGCCGCGTGGTGATCACCGGCGGTCCGAGCGTGTCCAGCTTGCGGCGCAGATAGCTGATGTACGTCTCGACGACCGTCGACTCGGGCGGTGCGTGCTCGTACTGCCACACATGGCGCAGCAGTTGTTCCTTGGGCACGATCCGTCCGCCGTTGCGCACCAGGAAGCGCAGCAGCGCGTACTCGGTGGGGGTGAGCTCGACCGTGCGGCCCGCACGGTGCACCGAGTACGTCGTCTCGTCCAGCTCCAGGTCGCCGTAGCGCAGCGGCGGGCGCTGCGGCAGGACGTCGGCGGGGCGCGTGCGGCGCAGAACGGCCCGTACGCGGGCGATCACCTCGTCGATGTTGAACGGCTTGGTGATGTAGTCGTCGCCGAAGCCGAGCGCGCCGACGACCTCGGCGGGCGCGTCGCGGGCGGTGACGAAGACCAGCGCCAGATCCGGCCGCCCGGCGCGCAGTTCGCGGCCCAGCGCGCGGCCGTCGCCGTCCGGCAGCATCACGTCCAGGAGGGCCGCGTCGGGCCGGGTGCGGTCGGCGAGCGCGAGCGCCTCGCGCGCGGTGCCCGCGGTCATCACCTCGAAGCGGTGGTAGCGCAGGGCGATCGCGAGGACGTCGGCGATGCTCTCCTCGTCCTCGACGACGAGGACGGTGGCCTCCTCGTGCGCTGCCTCGTTGGTGGTCATGTGCCCAGTATCCGTACCCGCCCGCGCCCGCGGGCGGGCGCGCGCTTTGGAGTTCCTTGAGAGTCGGGGCGGGCCGTGTCCAGCCGCGCCCGCCACTGCCGATCCTGGTGGTCAGGACCCGGGGGACCCGACGAAGGAGCGTAGAGCGTGACGACATTGGCGCGGTGGTGCTACCGACACCGGCTACCGGTCCTGTTGCTGTGGTTGGGGGCACTGGTGGGCGTGGGCGCGGCGGCGTCCGCCGGAGGGACGAACTACGCGAACGTCTTCTCCCTCCCCGACACCGACTCCAAGACGGCGTACGACCTGATGGAGCAGGCCTTCCCGAAGGCCGCGGGCGACACCGACACGGTGGTCTGGAAGGTCGACCACGGGTCGGTGCGGGACGCGTCGGTACGGTCGCGGATCGAGCCCGCGCTGGCCGAGATCGCGGGGATGACGGGGGTCGGCGCGGTCAGCGGCCCGTACTCGGGCCCCCGGGGAGCGGCGCAGATCAGCCGGGACGGAAGCATCGCGTACGCGCAGCTCACCTTCACCGAGCGGGCCAACGCCGTGCCCAAGCAGCTGGTGCAGCACGTCGTGGACACCGCGCGGGGCGCGGAACGACCCGGCCTCACCGTCGAGTTGGGCGGCCAGGCGATCACCCGGATCCAGCAGCCGCCCGCCGGACTGTCCGAGACGGTCGGCGTCGCGGCGGCGGCCGTCGTCCTGTTCCTCGCCTTCGGCTCGCTCTTCGCGATGCTGCTCCCGATCGCCGTCGCGGTCTTCGGCGTCGGCATCGGGCTGTTCTCCACCCAGCTGATCAGCCATGTCACGGACGTGCCCGACATCGCCCCGCTGCTCGCCTCGCTGATCGGACTCGGCGTCGGCATCGACTACGCCCTGTTCATCGTCACCCGGCACCGGCGCGGCATCCTGCGCGGTCTGGACCCGGAGGAGTCGGCGGTCGCCGCGCTCAACACCTCCGGCCGGGCGGTGCTGTTCGCGGGCGGCACGGTGTGCATCGCGCTCGCCGGGATGCTCGTGACGAACCTGCGCTTCCTGGACGGCGTGGTCATCGGCACCTCGCTCACCGTCGTGCTGAGCGTGCTCGCGGCCGTCACCCTGCTGCCGGCGCTGCTCGGACTCCTCGGTCCCCGGGTGCTCAGCCGCCGGCAGCGGCGGCGGCTCGCCGAGCGCGGACCCGAGGACGAGACGGCGAGCAGTCTGGCCGCGCGGTGGTCCGGCACGGTGCAGAAGCGTCCGCGGTCGATCGCCGCGCTCGCCGTGGTGGTCATGGCCGCGCTCGCGCTGCCCGTGCTGTCGCTGCGGCTGGGCGCCACCGACCAGGGCAACGACGACGCGTCGACGACGACCCGGAAGGCGTACGACCTGCTCGCCGAGGGCTTCGGCCCCGGCTTCAACGGGCCGCTGCAGGTGGTCGCCGTCGCCGGGGACATGCCCACGCTGGTCAAGGACCTCCAGGGCACCCACGGGGTCGCCCGGGTCGCGGCGCTGCCGCCCGCGCACGGCGTCACCGTCATCCAGGTCGTCCCCACCACCTCGCCGCAGTCCGAGGAGACGGACCGGCTCATCGACACCCTGCGCGACAGGGTGATCCCGAAGGCGGGCGCGACCGCCCACGTCGGCGGTGTCACGGCGGTCTCGAAGGACTTCGCGTCCGTCACGGGCGAGCGCCTGCCGTACTTCATCGCGACCATCGTCGGTCTCGGCTTCCTGCTCCTGCTGATCGCCTTCCGCTCGCTCGTCGTGCCGCTGACGGCCGCCGTGATGAACCTGATCGCCGCCGCCTCGTCCTTCGGTGTCCTCGTCGCGGTCTACCAGTGGGGCTGGGGCCTGGACCTGCTGGGCCTCGGCAAGGCGGGGCCGATCCAGGCCTTCCTGCCGATCATCATGCTCTCCCTCCTCTTCGGGCTGTCGATGGACTACCAGGTGTTCCTGGTGAGCCGGATGCACGAGGAGTGGGTGCACACCGGGGACAACGCCCGCGCGGTCCGGGTGGGCCTCGCGGAGACCAGCCGGGTCATCAACTCCGCGGCCCTGATCATGGTCTGCGTCTTCCTCGCCTTCGTGCTGAGCGGCAACTCGGGCGCGGCGATGGCGGGCGTCGGTCTCGCGGCGGCGGTCGCGCTGGACGCGTTCGTCCTGCGGACGGCGCTGGTGCCCGCGGTGATGCATCTGCTCGGCCGGGCCAACTGGTGGCTGCCGGCCCGGCTGGAGCGCCGTCTGCCGCATCTGGCGGTGGAGCCGCGCGAGGAGCAACCCCAACAGGCCCCGCGGCCGGGCGCGAGTGCGGTGCACGGTTTCGTACGGGACACTGAGGGCGACCCCGTCCAGGGCGCGGCCGTCACGCTGCTGTCGAAGGGCGGGCGCCAACTGGAGCGGGTCCTGTCCCTGGCCGACGGCTCCTACATCCTCCCGGTTCCGGCACCGGGCACCTACCTCGTGGCGGCGACGGCACCCTCGTACGGCTCCCGCGCGGGGCATGTGGTCGTCGAGGACGGGCCGCTGGTGTACGACGTCGAGTTGGTGGCGGGCGAGGTGGACGCGGTCAATCAGCCTGCGGCCGACCGGCCTTGAGGATCGCGTCGAGAACGCGAGTGGGCCCCGCTCCGGTTCGAGACCGGAGCGGGGCCCACTTCAGGTGCGGACCGCGGAGGTCAGAAGCGGCGCGTGATCAGCGCTCGCTTCACCTCCTGGATCGCCTTCGTGACCTCGATGCCACGCGGGCAGGCGTCCGTGCAGTTGAACGTCGTACGGCAACGCCACACGCCGTCCTTGTCGTTCAGGATCTCCAGGCGCTGCTCGCCCGCGTCGTCACGGCTGTCGAAGATGAAGCGGTGGGCGTTCACGATCGCCGCCGGGCCGAAGTACTGGCCGTCGTTCCAGAACACCGGGCACGAGGACGTGCACGCGGCGCACAGGATGCACTTGGTCGTGTCGTCGAAGCGCTCCCGGTCCTGTGGCGACTGCAGACGCTCGCGCGTCGGCTCGTTCTTGTCGTACGAGATCAGGAAGGGCATCACGTCCCGGTACGCCTGGAAGAACGGCTCCATGTCCACGACCAGGTCCTTCAGGACCGTGAGGCCCTTGATGGCCTCGACCGTGATCGGCTTCTCGGGGTTGATGTCCTTGATCAGCGTCTTGCAGGCAAGACGGTTCTTGCCGTTGATCCGCATGGCGTCCGAGCCGCAGATGCCGTGCGCGCAGGAGCGGCGGAACGTCAGCGTGCCGTCCAGGTCCCACTTGATCTTGTGCAGCCCGTCGAGGACGCGCTCCTTCGGGTCGATCTCCAGCTGGAAGTCTTCCCAGGTCGTCTCCGCCGAGACCTCCGGGTTGAAGCGGCGGATCCGGAAGGTGACGGTGATGTACGGGGAGGCCGTGGACTCCGCCTCGACCTTGTCCAGAACAGGGGTAGCCATCAGTACTTACGCTCCATCGGCTGGTAGCGGGTCTGGACGACCGGCTTGTAGTCGAGACGGATGGACTCGGTGCCGTCGGCGCCCACCTCGCGGTACGCCATGGTGTGGCGCATGAAGTTGACGTCGTCGCGGTTCGGGTAGTCCTCGCGGTAGTGACCGCCGCGGGACTCCTTGCGGGCCAGGGCGGACACCGCCATGACCTCGGCGAGGTCCAGCAGGTTGCCCAGCTCGATGGCCTCGAGGAGGTCCGTGTTGAACCGCTTGCCCTTGTCCTGGACCGCCACGTTCTTGTAGCGCTCCTTGAGCTCGGCGATCTTCTCGACGGCCGTCTTGATCGTCTGCTCGGTGCGGAACACCATGACGTTCGCGTCCATGGTCTCCTGCAGCTCGCGGCGGATGGTCGCCACGCGCTCGTTGCCGGTCGAGGACCGCAGCCGCTCGATCTGCTCGACCACGAGCTGCTCCGGGTTCTCCGGCAGCTCGACGTAGTCCGCCACGGCCGAGTACTCGGCCGCGGCGATACCCGCGCGTCGTCCGAAGACGTTGATGTCCAGGAGCGAGTTGGTGCCGAGACGGTTCGCGCCGTGGACCGACACGCAGGCGACCTCGCCGGCCGCGTACAGGCCCGGGACCACGGTGATGTTGTCGGCCAGGACCTCGCCCTCGACGTTCGTCGGGATGCCGCCCATCGCGTAGTGCGCGGTCGGCTGGATCGGGATCGGGTCCGTGTACGGCTCGATGCCCAGGTAGGTGCGCGCGAACTCGGTGATGTCCGGCAGCTTGGCGTCCAGCTGCTCCGGCGGCAGGTGGGTGAGGTCCAGGTAGACGTGGTCACCCTCGGGACCGCAGCCCCGGCCCTCGCGGATCTCCGTGTAGATGGAGCGGGACACGACGTCACGCGACGCCAGGTCCTTCATCACCGGCGCGTACTTCTCCATGAAGCGCTCGCCGTCCTTGTTGCGGAGGATGCCGCCCTCACCGCGCGCACCCTCGGTCAAGAGGATGCCCATGCGCCAGATGCCGGTCGGGTGGAACTGGAAGAACTCCATGTCCTCCAGCGGCAGCCCCCGGCGCCAGACGGCCGCCTGGCCGTCACCGGTCAGCGTGTGCGCGTTCGACGTCACCTTGAAGAACTTGCCGCAGCCGCCGGAGGCGTAGATCACGGCCTTCGCCTGGAAGATGTGCAGCTCGCCGGTGGCCAGCTCGTACGCCACGACACCGGCCGACTTCTTGACGCCGTCGACCTCGGTGATCAGCTGGTCGAGCACGTAGAACTCGTTGAAGAACTCCACGCCCTCCTTGACGCAGTTCTGGTACAGCGTCTGGAGGATCATGTGGCCGGTGCGGTCGGCCGCGTAGCAGGAGCGGCGGACCGGGGCCTCGCCGTGGTTGCGGGAGTGACCGCCGAAGCGGCGCTGGTCGATGGTGCCCTGCGGCGTCCGGTTGAACGGCAGGCCCATCTTCTCCAGGTCGAGGACGGCGTCGATGGCCTCCTTCGCCAGGATCTCGGCGGCGTCCTGGTCGACCAGGTAGTCACCACCCTTGACCGTGTCGAAGGTGTGCCACTCCCAGTTGTCCTCCTCCACGTTGGCCAGCGCGGCGGCCATGCCGCCCTGCGCGGCGCCCGTGTGGGAGCGGGTCGGGTAGAGCTTCGTCAGCACGGCGGTGCGGCTGCGCTTCGTCGCCTCGATCGCGGCGCGCATGCCGGCACCACCTGCGCCGACGATGACGGTGTCGTACTTGTGGATCTTCATGATTCTCGCAGCCCCGTGCCTAGCGGATGTTCGGGTCGAAGGTGAAGATCACCAGCGTGCCCAGCAGGATGGTGAACACCGTGGCGGTGTACAGCAGGCCCTTCAGCCACAGGCGCGTGTTCGCCCGCTCCGCGTAGTCGTTGATGACGGTACGCAGGCCGTTGGCGCCGTGCAGCATCGCGAGCCACAGCATCGCGAGGTCCCAGACCTGCCACCACGGGGAGGCCCAGCGGCCGGCCACGAAGGCGAAGCCGATCTTGGAGACTCCGCCGTCCAGGACGAGCTGGATCAGCAGGTGGCCGATGACCAGGACGACCAGGACGATGCCGGACAGGCGCATGAACAGCCAGCCGTGCATCTCGAAGTTGCCGCGGGTCGACTTCGGGGTCTTCGGCGTCCGCTTGCGCGGCGGCTCGATGACCGGTGCCGGGTTGTCGGCGTCGTACAGCGTGGCGCCCTCGACGGGGCCGATGCCGGAGGCGGGAGTTTCGGTCGTGGACATGCGCGTCAGCTCCCGAACATTTCACGAGCGGCGTGGCCGAGGACGGGCAGGATGGCCATGGCCATCAGCACGACCCAGACGCCGACGACGGTCCAGAGCATCTGCTTCTGGTAGCGCGGGCCCTTCGACCAGAAGTCGACGGCGATGACGCGAAGGCCATTGAGCGCGTGGAAGAGGATGGCGGCGACGAGGCCGTACTCCAGGCACGCGACGATCGGCGTCTTGTACGTGGCCACGACCTTGTCGTAGGCCTCGGGGGAGACGCGGACGAGAGCGGTGTCCAGCACATGTACGAACAGGAAGAAGAAGATGAGGACACCGGTGACTCGATGAGCCACCCAGGACCACATTCCTTCCCGGCCGCGGTACAGCGTTCCAGCCGGCACGGAAGAACCCTCCGGGAGCGGGGACTAGGGCCGCGCCGGCTCTGTGTCGGTCGGGCCCGGCCGGGTACGGTCCTCCGGCCCCCAGCATCGTAGCGACGTGTTGTCGGAGGGCTTACGGCGGCCCTGCCTATGTGATCAAACTGGCGATCAAACGAGCACGGACGGGCTACTCGACCGGGCGGCCACCGGGTTCGGCGGGGCGGCTGCCGGGGTGGGGCCGTCTTCTGTCTGCCGGGTGCGGGTTGATCGCGGCTGGTCGCGCCGTTCCTCGCGCACCCAGGGCGCGCCCCGGCGTGGGTTGGTCATGACTGTCCCGTACCAGACGGGTGAGTCTTCCTCGGGCCAGGCGGCGCAGTTCCTCGGCGGCGAGCGGACGCTCCTCCTCCGGATCGTTGGCCAATCGTGATCGGATCGCCGCGAGGACCTGGTCGAGCTCCTCCTCCGGTGCCACGTCGTCCAGGCAGATGACGAACACGTGACCGAATCGGCTCTCGTAGGCGGCGTGGGCGGCGCTCAGGGCGGTGTGGGCGGCGGAGTACGTGCCGTCCGGGAGCAGGGTGAGCGACTCGCCGGCCAGTGCCTCGGCGAGGTCGGCCGGCGTGAGGTCGTACGCCGCCTCGTCGCCCGCCGCGAGCAGGGACTCGATGTCCGGGTAGGGGCGGTGCTCGGTCACCCGGTCGGCCCAGCGCAGGCTGCGGCAGCAGGTCAGCAGGGCGCGCCGGACGTCGTCGGCGGACGTGGAGTTGAACCGCTCCAGGCCCGCGGGGATCTTGCTGCGGTGTTGCGCCGGTAGGGCGGTGGAGCCGGGGAGGTGGGGGAGACGGTGCGCAGGCAGCGTGGGTCCTCGGCGGGCGGGCGTGACGTACGGGAACGTCACGTGCGGGTCGGCAGGGGAGCGTGTGGGGAATGTGCCGCCACGTTATCGACGGCGGTCGGGCGACCGTCCAGCTGCTGCCCGATTTTCACCCGGATGGGAGAGTTTCGAGGCGTCTTGTGGACGAAGGAAGCGGGAGGGGCCGTAGGTTCGGAAGGGGGACGAGCGCGTGGAGGTGAGTGACGTGCGGTGTGACATCGGACGAATACGCACGGGCGTGGTGGGACGGACACGTACCGGTGTGGTGCGTGGAGTGGCGAGAAGGCGTACGGCCCTGGCGTGGCCGTACGCGGGTGTGGTGCGGAGTGAGGCGCGGTGACCGGCCGGAGGCGCCGGGCTCCCGAGAAGAAGACGCCCGGGAGGCGCAACAGGTTGCTGCTGGGCGCCGCGGTCGTGGCCGCGGGCGCGGTCGCGACGGCGGCGTGCTGGTCGACCGGCGGCGGTTCGCCGGCCGGGGCCGGGTCCTCGGTGGGCACGTCCGCCGCGGGATCCCCCACCTCGTCGCCGCAGCCCACCCGCAGCTACCCGCTGTCGCAGGCGCCCCGCACCATTCCCGCCGTACGTGAGCACACCCCCGCCCGCGGCCCGGGCTGGCGGCCCGGCTCCGGCGCACGCGTGGTCGTCGGCGACGACCGGCTCGCCGACGAGGGCAGGCTGCTGGCCGGCGAGCTCGGGATGGGGTACGCGGGCCGGACCGCCGCCCGGGGCGGCGATGTGGAACTGGGCCTGGCCGGCAGCGGTGACCAGGAGTCGTACACGATGACCGTCCAGGGCGGACGGGTCCGGATCACCGGCCCGGGCGAGGCCGGTGTCTTCTACGGCACGCGCACCCTCAAGCAGGAGGTGCACGGCGGCGGTACGGCTCCCGAGGGCGTCGTCCGGGACGCGCCGGCCAAGCCGCGGCGCGGGTTCATGCTGGACATAGCGCGCAAGTACTTCACGGCCGGCTGGATAGAGGACCGCATACGGGAGCTCGGCGACCTGAAGTACAACGAACTCGGTCTGCACTTCTCCGACGACCAGGGGTTCCGCATCGAGTCCTCCTCGCACCCCGAGATCGTGTCCCAGCAGCACCTCAGCAAGGCCGACGTCAAGAAGATCGTCGACCTGGCCGCGAGCCGGCACATCACGATCGTCCCGGAGATCGACTCGCCCGGTCACCTCGGCGCGGTGATCGCCGCGCACCCCGACCTCCAGCTGCGCAACGCCTCCGGCGTCGCGACACGCGGTGCGGTCGACATCTCCAAGCCCGCCGCAGCGAAGATCGTGGACGACCTCCTCAACGAGTACGCCGGTGTGTTCCCCGGTGCGTACTGGCACCTCGGCGGCGATGAGTACCAGGCGCTCGCGGTGTCCGACCCGGCCGCCTCCTACCCGCAGCTGGCCGCCGCGGCCAGGCAGAAGTACGGGGCGAGGGCCGGCATCGCCGACCTCGCGACGGGCTGGATGAACGACCGCGCCGACGTCGTGCGCGGGCACGGCCGGACGATGCGCGCCTGGAACGACGGCTTCTACCGGGCGAGCGCGGTGCAGCCGGCCAAGGACCTGGAGGCCGCCTACTGGACCGGCAAGGAGATCGGCGCCCGGCAGCCGACCGACTACCTGGGCGCGGGCCGCAAGGTCATCAACTACAACGACGAGTTCCTCTACTACGTGCTCGGCCAGCCGCAGACCTTCGTCTACCCCACCGGTCAGCGGATCTACGAGCAGTGGACCCCGCGCGTGCTGCGAGGCGCGGCAGCGGTGCCCGCGGGGTACGACGGGCAGATACTCGGCGGCGTGTTCGCGGTGTGGTGCGACCGCGCGGGCGCGCAGACACAGGACCAGGTGGCGGCCGGGGTCCGGATGCCGCTGCGGGCGACGGCGCAGAAACTGTGGGACGCGCGGACCCCGGCGCTGTCCTGGGCGCAGTTCCGGCAACTGGCCGACCGGCTGGGCTGAGAGCTGAGCCCGTCGGACGGGACGGACCGGCCGGGGGCAGCGCCCCGGCCGGTCCGGCCGGTCACACTCGAACGGTGGCACCCGGGGCGGCGACAAGGCGTGGGCCGGAGACGCAGTTGGCCGAAAACTTCTTCCTCGCCGGGCTCGGCCGGGTGGGGTGCCCCTGTGACACTCCCGGTCCGGCGCACGCAGTAAGGGGAAGTGCGGGCTCCGTGGAGATGAGGCGCCCCGTGGAGGCGTTTCGAGGAGACGTGATGAGCCTGGTGGCCCTGATCGCACAGGCCGACGAGCGTGCACTCGCGGCGAGCGGGCTGGCTTGTTTGGATCGGTGTGTCCCGCTCCTCGGAGGCGACGACGACATCCTGCGGCCGCTGTGGGCGAGCCTCGTCGAGGGCCAGGACTGGGAGCAGCGGCTCAAGAAGGCGCGGGCCGAGCTGGAGGCCGAGGACATCGAGGACGACGGGGAGTGCGCCTCCGAGGCCGAGGCCGCGCGGCTCGCCCGCCGCATGCTCGAGGCGGTCCCCGAGGAGCCGTCCGCCGACGCCCTGCGCCGGTGGGCCGACGCCTGCTCGGTCGCCGCGCTGCGGATCCACCGGCTCCTCGATGCCGCCGACGACGAGTCCTCGGTCGAGGGCCACCGGGAGGGCCGTACGGAGGGCATGTCGCCGCTCGTCGCCGCCGAACTGCGCCGTCAGATCGCCGTCCTGGAGCTCGTCACGGGTCATGGCGCGGTCGGACTGCGGCAGGCCCTCGACGTGTCGACCGAGGGCCGCCGGGTGCTGCGGGCCGTGGTGTCCCGCCGCGCACGGGGCCGGTCGTAACGGCTCCCAGCTGCGCAAGGACCCCTAAACCCGGCCGCGTGAAAGAATCCTGTGACCGTCCTGTGGTGCCGTGGGGCGGTCCTGCGCCGGTGTCGGGGACCCTCTCCCGACGGCGTGACGCTTCCCGACCGGATCACGCTTTTCCGGGTGTGAACGCAACTGAGGTGACCAGGCCCCACGCCGCCACCAAGCCCGTGCGCTGGGCCGCCGATGTCGTCACGGCCATGCGCGAGGGCGCCCGGCTGCGGCTCGACTACTCGGCCCAGAGTCTGTGGCGGGTGGACCGGATGATCGAGGACATACGCCGCCAGGAGGCGCCGTACGCCGCCGTGGAGACGGTGCTGCGCGGGTTCGGGGCGTACGCGGGCGAGGTGGTGGTGCGGCTGACCGGCGGCGAGTGGTGGACGACCGGCGGTGACCACTGGGTGCGCACGCCCGACGGCCACCTGTGGGACCCGATCGACGAGGCACGCCGCTGCTACCACGACGACGGCTCCCTGCGCCTGCTGTGCCGGGACGCGGTGAGCGGGACCCGGGCCTGAGGGGTGCCGCCTGGCGCTTGACGGGCAGTGACATTTCCGTGGGAGCGGACGCTGATGACCGTGGGGGCGTGGGCACGACCGTGCCGCACGTGTGGGGACGCGAGGCCACTCGCGGACGAACGAGGACAGCGTTGGGCCAGGGACGGGAACCCCGCCGCGCGCAGGCGTACGACGGGGAGCTGGGCACGGCCGTCGCACGGGCACAGCAGGGGGACGAGGCCGCGTTCGCAGTCGCGTACCGGATCGTCCAGCCGGGGCTGCTCGGCTATCTGCGCGGGCTCGTCGGCGACGACGCGGAGGACGTGGCGTCCGACGCCTGGCTGGAGATCGCCCGTGACCTGGGCCGGTTCAGGGGCGACGGGGCCGGCTTCCGCGGCTGGACCGCGACCATCGCCCGGCACCGCGCGCTCGACCTTCTGCGCCGCCGCCGCGTCCGCCCCCGCTCCGCGGCCCTCGACAACGACGTCCTCGAACTGCCGGACCGACATGAGACCCATGACCAGGCCCTGGAGGCCCTGTCCACCGCGCGCGCCCTGGAGCTGATCTCGCGGCTGCCGCGCGACCAGGCGGAGGCGGTGCTGCTGCGTGTGGTCGTCGGCCTGGACGCGCCCGCGGCCGCCCGGGTCCTCGGCAAGCGTCCCGGTGCGGTTCGTACGGCCGCTCACCGGGGCCTGCGGCGGCTCGCGCGGGAGCTGGGCGCCGCGGGTGTGACGGAAGGCGGCGCCGGAACGCTGGGGGAGTCGCAATGAGCACGAGCACGGTGCCGGCCGGTGAAGGACTCGGCCATGGCTGAACGACACGACGGCAGCGGCCGCACGGCGCGCCCACCGGCGCCCTTCGGCCGCGGGTCGCGCACGCCCGCCGCCGTCCTCGCCGCCTTGCGGCCCCGGCACCTGGACGCGGAGGCGGAGGCGCGGGCCGTCGCCGCCTTCCGGGACTCCTGGAAGCGGTGGCGGGGCGTGCGGTCCCTGCGCCTTCGGCGACGCGACGACTGGCGTCCGAGGGTTCCGCACCGCACGGGGCGTGTGCTGCGCACGCTGCTCGCCGTGCTCCTGGACGGACACGGAAGGACATAGCGGGCATCTCGCCCGGCAGGGCCGCCCAGCAGGCCCGCCATGCAGGCCGTTCGGAGTAAGAAGACGTAGTGAAAGCGCGCGCCGTTCGCGGGCCGATGTGCCCGCCGATGGCAACGACCGGGGCCGCCACCCCCCACAGGAGAGGCCCCGGCCGTCGCGCGGCACGGGCCGCGCGGCGGCCCGTACTCTCTACAGCGCCGTGGATGCGTTTTCTGTCACACCTCATCGCGTCACGTGTTGGTTGCACGTTGTACGGACATGGACGCAGAACGGTTTCAAGCCGTAACGTGCCTTTCGCGCCGACCGCGGACGATCAGCAAAACGGGTGATGCAACCGCCGCAAACCACGAGCGGCCTCAGACCGCTACCACGATGAGAATCACGACAGTGAAACCCGGTCCGCGAGAGCGGTGCCGGCTCAGGCGCACAGAGGGGCAGTTCGGGGTGCTGGGGGACGACGCGGAGCTGACGGCCGCGGTGCTTGCGGCACAGGACGGGGACGAGACCGCGTTCCGGACCGTGTACCGCGCGGTGCACCCGCGGTTGCTCGGGTATGTGCGGACGCTGGTCGGCGACCCGGACGCGGAGGACGTCGCCTCCGAGGCATGGCTGCAGATAGCCCGTGATCTGGAGCGGTTCAGCGGTGACGCGGACCGGTTCCGCGGCTGGGCGGCCCGGATCGCCCGCAACCGCGCGCTCGACCACATACGGATGCGCGGGCGCCGGCCCGCGATCGGCGGGGACGAGACGGAACTGACCGGGAAGGCCGCCGAGTCCGACACGGCGGGGGAGGCCATCGAGGCCCTGGCCACCGGTCATACCCTCTCCCTCATCGCCCAGCTCCCGCAGGACCAGGCGGAGGCCGTGGTGCTGCGGGTGGTGATGGGCCTCGACGCCAAGACCGCCGCCGAGACGCTCGGCAAGCGCCCCGGAGCCGTCCGCACGGCGGCGCACCGTGGCCTGAAGCGGCTCGCCGAGCTGCTCGGCGCGGGTGCGGAGACGGATGTGGAATCGGCCGGCGCGCTCGCCGCCATGCCTCCCCAGCGAGATGCACGCAGACGCGCGGTGTCGTCCGCCGGTGTGACGCATATGCGTTCGCGGACGCAGAAGGACATGTGATGGCCGACGAGCAGTACAGGTGGCTGGACCGTGACGCGGCGGAGCGTCTGCTGCGTGGAGAGCCGCTGGACGCCGTCGACGACGAGACGCGCGCCCGCGCCGCCGCGCTCGCCGAAGCCCTCGCCGCACTCTCCGCCACGCCCCCGCCGACCAGCGCGGAACTGCCGGGCGAGGCCGCCGCGTTGGCCGCCTTCCGGGCCGCGCGCACGTCGCGCGACGGCGCGGAGGCGACACTCGGCCGCACCGCCTTCCCCCGTCCCGCCGTCCAGTCCGCCGACGCCGTTCGGCGGGGAGCCCGGACCCGCGGCGTCCGTGTCGGCCGCCGTGACGCCGCAGCAGCCGATGCTCACTCCGACGCCCGGCGGACCGGAGACCGGCGGCTCCTCGTCGCCGATGCCCGGCGGCACGTCCGGCGCGCCCCCGCGGGGCAGTTCCTCGCACGACGAGGCGGGCGACGGATCCACCGCGACCGGCCGGCCGGGCTCCGGTGACAACAGCGCCGGGGGCCGGACCCAGGAGTGGTGGGCCGCCGTGCGTTCCTCCTGCCGCGCCGTGACCGGCGGCAAGGACCTCGGCGCCGAGCGGCTGCGCAACCTGCAGGACGCGGCCGGCGGCAGCAACAGGGTGAAGACGTTCTGCAAGGGCGTCCTGGGCGGCTGGGATCGTACGGGCAGCGGCGGCGACCAGGGCTCCGGCCGCGACGGCAGCGGCAATGGCAACGGCCAGGGCAACGGCAACGGCCAGGGCAAAGGCAACGGAAACGGCAACGGCCAGGGTGGCGGCGGCGGCGACGGCGAGGGCCACATAGTGCCCGGCGGCAACGGCGTGGGCATCCTCCCGTCGGTCACCCCCCACGCCCTGACGCCGCTCCTGCCGCGGGCCACGGCACCGGCCCCGACCTACAGCGCGCTGAGCACGTCCGAGGGGCACTGACCCCTGCGGGACTGCTCGCGGTTCCCAAGATCACACCGCAAGATCACCCCTCCAGATCACACCGCAAGATCACCCCTCTGACGTGCGGTTTCGCATATCTCAGAAATTTCTTCGGGGCGGGTGTGACACTTTCGGCCGCCGTGGCGCAGTACTGAGTGAGCCGACTGGTCATCGGCCGTCGCACAGAGCCGGGGTTCCCCCCGTACCCACGGCTCGGTGCAAATCGGCGCGGGCGGGACACGTTCCCCCGGTCCCGCCCGCGCCCCGCACCGCCCCTCGGCCCTTCGGCCCCTCTCACCAGTCGACGACGACCTTGTCGCCGTTCCTCACCTGGGAGAACAGCGCCGCGATCGCTTCCTCGTCCCGTACGTTCACGCATCCGTGCGAGCCTCCGGCATATCCGCGCGCCGCGAAGTCGTACGAGTAGTGCACCGCCTGGCCACCGCTGAAGAACATCGCGTAGGGCATGGGCGAGTGGTAGAGCGTGGACACGTGGTGGCGCGACTTCCAGTAGACGCTGAAGACACCGTCGCGGGTGGGTGTGTACTGCGCGCCGAACCGGACCGCCATCGTCGAGACCGTCCGGCCGTCGATCATCCAGCGCAGCGTCCGGCTCGTCTTGCTGATGCACAGCACCCGGCCCGTCATACAGCGTGGATCGGGAGCCGCGGCCGGCTGGCCGCCCATCAGATACAGCTCCCAGGTGCCGGGCCGGTGCGTCATCTTCAGCAGCCGCTGCCAGGTGACGGAGTCGACCCGCCCCGTCCGCGGCAGGCCCCGCTTGCCCTGGAAGCCCTTGACGGCGTTCTCGGTCAGATCGTCGTACGCCCCCGTCGGGCCGTCGAACAGCCAGTCGACCTGGCGCAGCCGGGCCTGCAGCTCCCGTACGCCGGGGCCCGAGTCGCCGCGTGCCCACAGGACGGCGGAGGAGGCCCCCGGAGGGGGCGCAGTGCTCGGCGTGCCGCTGCCGGAGGGCGCGTGCGGGATCTCGATGTGCACCGGCGAACGGTGCTTGCCGTCCCCGCCGTTCGCGTCCACGGGCTGTGCCGTGCAGCCGGTGACGGCGGCGAGCACGGCGGCCCCGGCGACTGCGACCAGCGATCTTCCCATCCCCGTCGTACGCATTCCCACCCCTGACGTCTCACCGGCCCCCGATGTCCGGTAGTGCCACCAGAGATGTTCCCCGCGCGTGACCGCGGGCGAACCAGCGGGCATGGTTGTGAGCAAGGTCCCAGCCGACGACCCTCCACCGGGCGAACGGTCGCCGCTACAGTCCGTCGCGAGGGTCGTCTGTACTGGCGAGTAACCAAGCCAGGTCACCACGCCAGGTCACCAAGCCGAGTAACGAAGCAACGCGGAGGCACACACCATGGCGCGCGAGTCGGAGTCCGGACTGCCCATCGAGCCGGTGTACGGGCCGGAGGTCCTCGAGGGCTGGGATCCGGTCGAGAGGCTGGGTGAGCCGGGGGCGTACCCCTTCACGCGTGGGGTGTACCCGTCGATGTACACGGGGCGTCCGTGGACGATGCGTCAGTATGCGGGTTTTGGTACGGCGGTGGAGTCGAACGCGCGGTACAAGCAGTTGATCGCGAACGGCACGATGGGGTTGTCGGTGGCGTTCGATCTGCCGACGCAGATGGGGCATGACTCGGATGCGCCGATCGCGCATGGCGAGGTGGGCAAGGTGGGGGTGGCGATCGACTCGGTGGATGACATGCGGGTGCTGTTCGGGGGGATCCCGCTGGACCGGGTGTCGACGTCGATGACGATCAACGCGCCGGCGGCGTTGTTGCTGCTTCTGTATCAGCTGGTGGCGGAGGAGCAGGGGGTTGCCGCGGAGAAGCTGACGGGCACGATCCAGAACGATGTGCTGAAGGAGTACATCGCGCGGGGGACGTACATCTTTCCGCCGAAGCCGTCGTTGCGGTTGATCGCGGACATCTTCCGGTATTGCAGGGCCGAGGTCCCGAAGTGGAACACGATTTCGATTTCGGGGTATCACATGGCGGAGGCGGGGGCGTCGCCGGTGCAGGAGATCGCGTTCACGCTGGCGGACGGGATCGAGTATGTGCGTACGGCGGTGGCGGCGGGGATGGATGTGGACGACTTCGCGCCGCGGTTGTCGTTCTTCTTCGTGGCGCGTACGACGCTTTTGGAGGAGGTCGCGAAGTTCCGTGCGGCCCGTCGGATCTGGGCGCGGGTGATGCGGGAGGAGTTCGGGGCGAGGGATCCGAAGTCGATGATGTTGCGGTTCCACACGCAGACGGCGGGGGTGCAGCTGACGGCGCAGCAGCCGGAGGTGAATCTGGTGCGGGTGGCGGTGCAGGGGCTGGCTGCGGTGCTGGGGGGTACGCAGTCGCTGCACACGAATTCCTTCGACGAGGCGATCGCGCTGCCTACGGACAAGTCGGCGCGGCTGGCGTTGCGTACGCAGCAGGTGCTGGCGTTTGAGACGGATGTGACGGCGACGGTGGATCCGTTCGCGGGCTCGTATGTCATCGAGAGGATGACGGACGAGGTGGAGGCGGCGGTGCTGGAGCTGATGGGGAAGGTGGAGGATCTGGGGGGTGCGGTCGCGGCGATCGAGCGGGGGTTCCAGAAGAGCGAGATCGAGCGGAACGCGTACCGGATCGCGCAGGAGACGGACGCGGGTGAGCGGGTGGTGGTGGGTGTGAACCGTTTCCAGCTGGATGAGGAGGAGCCGTACGAGCCGCTGCGGGTGGATCCGGCGATCGAGGCGCAGCAGGCCGAGCGTCTGGCGAAGCTGCGTGCGGAGCGGGACCAGGCGGCGGTGGACGCGGCGCTGGCGGACCTGAAGAAGGCGGCGGAGGGCACGGACAACGTTCTGTATCCGATGAAGGACGCCCTCAAGGCCCGCGCGACGGTGGGCGAGGTGTGCAACGCACTCCGCGAGGTCTGGGGCACCTACGTGCCGTCGGACGTCTTCTGACCTGGGTAACTCCTTCGAACGGGTGATCGGGGGCGGAATCCGCCCGCTCCCGGCCCGGAACCCGGACTCGGAGCGTCGTACCCCCGTGCGACACTCCTTTCCATGTTCGGCGTCATCGATCTCCCCACCTACCTGGCAGGACTCGTCCTGATCGTCCTGCTGCCCGGTCCCAACTCCCTCTATGTCCTCTCCGTCGCCGCCCGTCGCGGCGTGCGGGCCGGGTACACCGCCGCGGCCGGTGTCTGGTGCGGGGACACCGTGCTGATGACGCTGTCCGCGGCCGGAGTCGCCTCCCTGCTCAAGGCGAACGCCCTGCTGTTCGGGATCGTGAAGTACGCGGGGGCCGGCTATCTGACCTGGCTGGCGATCGGCATGCTGCGGGCCGCCTGGGGCATGTGGCGGACGCGGCGGGACAGGACCGTGGAGGAGGCACCGGCCGCCGCCACCGTCACCGAAGAGCGGCCCTACCGCCGCGCCCTCGTCATCAGCATGTTCAACCCGAAGGCGATCCTCTTCTTCGTCGCCTTCTTCGTGCAGTTCGTCGACCCGGGATACGCCTACCCGGCCCTCTCCTTCGTCGTGCTCGGCGCCTTCGCCCAGCTCGCCAGCTTCCTCTACCTGAGCGCGCTGATATTCAGCGGCACCCGCCTGGCGGAGGCATTCCGGCGGCGCAAGCGGCTGTCGGCGGGGGCCACCTCGGCCGCCGGCGCCCTCTTCCTCGGCTTCGCGGTGAAGCTGTCGCTGGCCAGCGCGTAGCCGCCGGCGCCGGGGGCGTTCGTACCGGACCCGCTCAGCTCGTGCGCCGGCGGCTCCGCGCCCGGCGCAGGGTGCGCGTGACCACCGGCGGCAGCAGGTCCACGGCGATGCGGCGGGCCCGTCCGCCGCGCCGGGCGGCGGCGGGCACCTGCGGCCGCGCCTTCGGCGCCTGAGGCCGTGGCTCGGGCGCCGAAGGCCTGACGTGCCGCGAGGGCGGGAAGGCGGGCGCCGCCATCCCCCTGCCCTTGAGCCGTATGATCCGGTGGCCCGCCGCGTCCTGCACGCTCAGCGAGCAGTCCTCACGCCCGCGCACCATCTCCAGCAGGTCCTCCTGGAGGTCCTTCGGGTCGTCCCAGGTGCCGTACAGCTTCTGGCCGCTGAGACAGACCGGGTTCAGGCCCCGGTTCAGCACGGCCTCCCAGGCGGCTATGGAGACGCCCGGCGTGTGCTCCGAGCGGAAGTCGTCGAGGGCGACGATGCCGCCCGGCCGCAGCACCTCCCGCGCCGCCCCAATGTCGTCGCGTACGTGCTGGTACAGATGCGAGCCGTCCACATGCACGAACCGGCAGGAGCGGGGCGCCACTTCGGCCGGGACGATGGAGCTGGGGCCCTGGAGCACCCGCGGCAACTCGTCGTGGAAGGACAGGTAATTGCTCTCGAAGGCCTCCCGCGTCAGCTCCGCGTAGGACTTCGTCGTCTCGGCCCGGTTGGCGCCGTCCGGGGCCTCGCCCTCGAACAGGTCGCAGACCGTGTAGGCCTCGCCCTCCTGGAGGTGGCGGCCGAGGAAGATGGCCGACTTGCCCATGTACACCCCGACCTCCAGCAGGTCACCCCGCACGGCATGGGTCTCCTGGTGGGTGAGGAACCAGTCGAAGAGGACCTGGTCGAGGTGGGGGAACCAGCCGGGGACGTCAGCCAGTTCGTATGGGGTCCGGACGGTGTCGTGCGCTGCAGTCATGAGAGGGCGCCACTCTATCTGCGGATGCGGGGACGGTCTGGCCTGTGGGGGGGGCTGTCCTGTGGGGAGGTCTGTCCTGTGGGGAGGTCTGTCCTGTGGGGGTGGTCAGGGGGACTTGGGGCCCGTAAGCAACCGTTTCAGCACCGGTGCCAGGCGCTGTTCGACGAAGCGGTACAGGACCCAGGCGAGCAGGAGCATCGCCGCGACGGTCAGGGCGACGGTGGCGTACGACGGCAGTCCCAGGCGGCGGTGCAGGACGCCGAGCACGACCCAGCCCAGGTGCTCGTGCACCAGATAGAACGGGTAGGTCAGGGCACCGGCCACGGTGAGCCAGCGCCAGTTCGCCCAGCCGAACGCGCCGAGGGCGACGGCTCCGACGGCGACGAAGCCGAACGTGACGGCGAGGATGATCGCGTACTGCGGGCGGTAGGAGAAGAAGTGCGGGTTCGCCGGGTGCCAGAGGCCGGCGACCGCGTAGTGCTGGCTGATCAGCCAGCTGAAGACGACGATGAGCCACGCCGCCGCGTCGCGGCGGTTGCGGTGCAGCAGATAGAGCCCGATGCCGCCGATGAACAGGGATGCGTACTGCGGCATCAGCACCGCGTCCAGGAACGGCTGGTGCGCGGTCGCCGAGATGGACGCGGCGAGTGTCCAGCCCCCGCAGAACAGCAGGATGCGCCGGCGGTTGGCGCCCGGCAGGACGACGCACAGCGCGAAGAGGGCGTAGAAGCGGACCTCCGCCCACAGGGTCCAGCACACGCCCAGCACCCGGTTCACGCCGAGGGGGGTCTGCAGCATCGTCAGGTTGACCAGGAAGTCGCTGAAGGTGGTCCCCTTGTACGGGACCCATGGCAGCGCGAACACGGCCGCCACCAGGATCACCGCCGCCCAGTAGGCGGGCAGCAGCCGGGCCGCACGCGAGACCACGAACGACTTCAGGGGCCGGCCCCAGCCGCTCATGCAGATCACGAAGCCGCTGATGACGAAGAACGTCTGTACGCCCAGACAGCCGAACGCGAACCACGAGTGCGCGGTGGGGAACTGGACCCTGGGGGAGGCCCCCCAGGCGCGGGCGACCTCTCCGTCACGGCCGCCGTAGTGGTAGGCGGCGACCATCAGGGCGCAGATCAGGCGCAGCCCGTCGAGGGCGCGGAGCCGGGGCGCGGGGCGGTTGCCCCGCGCCTCCGGAGGGGTGCGGGGGGCGCCGACTCCCGGTGAGAGCTTCGGGAGCTCCGTGCTGGCGGCGGTCATCCGAGTGTGGCGCGCTTGAGGGACCGGGCCCGGCGGACGACCCTGCGGACGGTCGCGTTGCGCGGGATGAACGCGAGCTGGACGGGGATCCCGCCGGGCAGCGCCAGCGAGGTGAGCCGCCGTCGTTTGAAGTACCGCCAGGTGTCCGGATTCAGATGGTTCATCAGATAGCTCTCGGCCTCTCCGCGCAGACTCGGGTAGATCTTCGGCTGCATCGCGAAGCCCACGGCGCGCACCAGTGCGTTGAGGCTCTCGATGTCCATGCCGTGGCGCTGTTCGGCGACCGCCTCGTGGGCGCTCAGCTCGGGCAGCAGCGCGTCCACGATCGTGACGGGGACGCGGTTGCTGTTCTCGTACGGCGTCAGGCGGTTCAGCAGGGTATCGGTGCCGATGCGGGCGACCGGGAGGCCGTAGAGCGCGGACGCGGTGAGCAGGGCGGTGGAGAAGCAGCCCACGACCAGCGCCGGACGCATGCGCTGGTAGAGGACCTCGGCGAGGACGGGCGTGTCCAGCACCGTCAGTTCGGCGCCGAGCTTCTCCGCCTCCTTCTCCAGCATGCGCGACCAGCGGGCCGGTGCGGTCGGGTGCGGCTTGAACACCACCCGGGTGTGCCCGACCGCGACCGCGCCCTTGAGCATCCGTACGTGGAGGTTCTCCTCCTCCTCGGCGGTGAGGATGTCGAGCGCCGAGAGGTACTGGCCGAGCAGCATCGCCGGGGCCTCGACGGAGGGCAGCGCGTCGCCGGTGCCCTCCAGTTCCGTGAGGACCTTGGCGAAGGCGTCCGTCGGCACGATCTCCGGTTCGACGCCGAACTCGGTCAGCAGCAGCGGCTCGAGGCCCGGGACCAGGTCCAGATGGAGCAGGCGGTCCACCCGGGTGCCGACCAGCGGGTCGATCTTGTTGCGGGTGGGGCCGTAGCTCATCAGGCCGTCCGCGTACACCGTGACGGGCGCCCCGGTGAAGATCTGGCAGACGCCGAGCGCCGGGTTGACCTGGATCGACTCGACGGCCAGTTCGATGTCGTCGTCACCGAGGTTCCAGGCGAGCCTGAGGTGCCGCTCCCACAGCGGGACGTCGTCCAGGCGCGGGGCCCAGCCGCCGGGGTGGAAGGGGGTGATGGTCTCGTTCCAGGAGATCACGTCGTCGAAACGGCCGCGCAGGTGCGCGAAGCCGGGCATCTCGTCCAGGGCGGGCGCGGTCTCGGGCGTCGCCGCGTTGTTGGAGACCAGCAGTATGCGCCGGTCGGCGGGCGCGAAGCACTCGCTGTCCAGCGCCGCGGCCAGGGTCGCCGTGCCGTACAGCGTCGACGCCAGGAAGATCTGCGTCGTCACGCGGCCACCCCCGCGGAGGCGGGACGACGGCGCAGCCGACGCAGGCGCGAGGCCCGCTCGATGTCCATGGATTCGAGGGCATCTTCGAGCACGTCCTGCGGCATGCGCCGCAGTGCGACAGCACTCATCGACTTCAGTTTCCGTGCCACCGCTGGCTCGAACCTTTCGATGGATCCCAGATGGTGAGAAATGATCGCGCAATAGGTGCGCACAGCCTTGGGAAGCAGCTCTTCGGCGTCCCGGTCCTCGGCGGTTTCGGCAACGACCTGGTCGAACGCGCGAATGAAGTCCAGCTGTCGCACATCACCGATCTGGGTGAGCGAGGAGGCGACACCGCGCCGGTAGAAGACTCCCATGAGTCCCACGGTGGCGAAGGACTCCGCCTGTCGATGCAGCTTCCAGATCCACGGCCGGTCCTCGGCGGTGCGCAGTCCGTCGGTGAAGTGCAGCAGTCCGCGGTCGACCAGCCGACGGTGGTACACGCCCGCCCACGCATAGGCGTAGTCGACCGAGGTGGAGCGGTCGGCGGGCAGGATCGCGTCGCGCGGGTTCATCACCACCCTGCGCCGGCCGTGCGGCACCCGGTGGATGGTGCGGGCCCGCGCCGTGCACTGGACGTGGTCGGTGCGCACGAAGTCGCACCCCAACTCCTCGATCGCACCAACGAGTTGCGGATAATAGCCGGGTGCGAGCCAGTCGTCCCCGTCCAGGAACGTGAGGTACTCGCCGCGTGCCTTGTCGATTCCGGTGTTGCGTGCGGTAGCCAGCCCTCCGTTCTTCTCGTGTCTGACATACACCGCGCCTGGCAGCTCGCGCTCCGCGCGCGCGAGGATGTCCGGGGTCTCGTCGCGCGAGCAGTCGTCGACGAGAATGAATTCGAAGTCCTCACGCGCGTTCGCACGCAGACTCTTCAGGGTGTCGGGCGCGTATTGCTGCACGTTGTAGAACGGCACGATGACGGAGAGCTTGACCACGCCGTTGACGTTAGGCGGCGGCCCGGCATTCGTCTTGACCGTCGGCTTGATACCGGGTGAACGACGCGTGGCGGAATAGTGAACCCAGCTGTTTCACAGGCATTTCGCGGCCCGATTCTCCATTCGGCGAGGTGCTGTTAACCCTTTGTTGTATTCCGGTTGGGCTGCGCATCGGAATCGCTTCCTAGCGTCTTCGGTGTGCCAGCAAGTACCGCGAAGTCCCTGCGGGTCGCCGTCCTAGCCGATTCCGACACCCGGTGGAAGTGGGGCGCGCTCACCGCGAGCCGAATTTCGCCGACGGAATTCACGAAGCCCATCGAATCGCCTGAAACGGTTGATTCGGACATAAGGCTCGACGGCTTCCTTCTGCGGGGCCGCGCCACCCCCACCGCCCGCCAGCTCGCGGAGGTCGGCATCCGCGCCGACTCCCTGCGCGAGGTCACCGCCGTCGAGTTCCTGCGCGAGATGGCGAAGGAGACGTACGACGTCCTTGTCCTCGCCCTCGTCGGCGGCGGCGTCCAGGCGATGCTGCACGGGCTCGCGCACGCCTGGCAGGGTCGCACGCGCCGGCCCGTGGTCGTCACCGGCTACGTCGGCGTCGTCTACGAGAAGCTCGCCGACGGCCTGCTGCTGCGGCACGGCGCGGACCTCGTCCTCGCCAACTCCCGCCAGGACGCCGAGCGCTTCCGGGCCGTGTACGAGGGAGTGGGCGCCGACGCCTCGTCGGTGACCGAGGTCGCGCTGCCCTTCCTCGGCGGCGCCCCCTACGAGAAGAAGGACCCGTACACGGTCGTCTTCGCCGCCCAGCCCTCCGTGCCGGAGAGCCGCAAGGACCGTACCTACCTGCTGGACCGGCTGATCCAGCACGCGCGCCTGCGCCCCGAGCGCGAGGTGCTGCTCAAGCTCCGCTCCAAGCCGGGCGAGCACACCACGCACATCGAGGAGCTGCCGTACCAGAAGCTGGCCCAGAGGCAGGACCTGCCCGCCAACTTCCGCCTCGTGTACGGGAACATGGGCGAGGTCCTCGACGACGCCGACCTGCTGGTCACCGTCAGCTCGACGGCCGCCCTGGAGTCCCTGCACCGCCGAGTCCCCACCGTCGTCCTGACCGATCTCGGGGTGCGCGAGGCCCTCGGCAACCACCACTTCGTGGGCTCCGGCTGCCTCACCTCCTGGGACCAGCTCGACGCCGGTCACGTGCCCACACCGGACGCCGAGTGGGTGGCCCGGCAGGGCGTCGCCCCCGACGGTTCGTACGCGACCGCCTTCGACGAGGCGCGCCGGCGCATCACCGAACTGCTCGCCGCCGGTGAACTCCCGCCGCTCAGCCCCTACTACAACCCCGTCACCGCGCCCGGCTATCTGCCCGGCGTCCTCGCCCGTCACCACCTCGCCCCGGACGGCAGCCCGTTGCCCGGCGCACCCGCCGCCGACAAGGCGGCCGGCCCGGTACGCCAGATCGTCCGCCGCGCGGCCCGCGGCGCCTACCGCCACGGAGTGCAGCGCGTGGCGCCCGTGATCCGGCGGATGGGGGAGCTGTGAGCGAGCGGATCCCACGCCAAGGACCCCAAGGAGTACCTCCCATGTCCAACCCGGAAGCGGGACAGGCGGCGCCGGTGCGTCGTGTGCTCGCGGTGATCCCCGCGCGTGGCGGCTCCAAGGGCGTGCCCGCGAAGAACCTCGCCCCGGTCGGCGGGGTGCCGCTGGTCGCCCGCGCGGTGCGCGAGTGCCGGGCCGCCCGGCTGGTCACCGACGTCGTGGTCTCCACCGACGACCAGGCGATCGCCGCCGCCGCCCGTGAGGCGGGCGCCGAGGTCGTGCTGCGGCCCGCCGCCATCGCCGGCGACACCGCCACCTCCGAGGACGCGGTCCTGCACGCCATGGACGTCCACGAGGCGCTGCACGGCTCCCCGGTGGACGTGGTGCTGCTGGTCCAGTGCACCAGCCCGTTCCTGGTCCGCGAGGACGTCGACGGCGTGGCCGCGGCGGTCGTCGAGAACCGTGCGGACACGGCGCTGACCGTGGCCCCCTTCCACGGCTTCATCTGGCGCGACGCGGCGGACGAGCCCGCTCCGGTCATCGGGTCGCAGCGCAGCGGCGAGGTCGGAGGCGGCACACGCCTCGCCGACTCGACGGCCACGGACGGCGGCTACGGCGTCAACCACGACAAGTCGTTCCGTCCGCGCCGCCAGGACCGCCCCCAGGACCTGCTGGAGACCGGCGCCGCCTACGCCATGGACGCGGCCGGGCTGCGCGAGCACCGCCACCGCTTCTTCGGCCGCACCGAACTCGTGCGCACCGACCCGGCCCGCGTGCTGGAGATCGACGACCCGCACGACCTGGCCCGTGCCCGGGCCCTCGCACCGCACTTCGACGCGTCGAGGCCCGGAGCGCTCCCGACCCGCGCCGACATCGACGCGGTCGTACTCGACTTCGACGGCACCCAGACCGACGACAGGGTGCTGATCGACTCCGACGGACGGGAGTTCGTCTCCGTGCACCGCGGAGACGGCCTCGGCATCGCCGCGCTGCGCAGGAGCGGCCTGACGATGCTGATCCTGTCCACGGAGCAGAACCCGGTCGTCGCCGCCAGAGCCCGGAAGCTGCAGATCCCGGTCCTGCACGGCATCGACCGGAAGGACCTCGCGCTGAAGCAGTGGTGCGAGGAGCAGGGCATCGCGCCTGAGCGCGTGCTCTACGTCGGCAACGACGTCAACGACCTCCCGTGCTTCGGCCTCGTCGGCTGGCCCGTGGCGGTCGCGAGCGCCCACGACGTCGTGCGCGGCGCCGCACGCGCGGTCACCACCGTCCCCGGCGGTGACGGCGCGATCCGAGAGATCGCCAGCTGGATCCTCGGCCCCTCTCTCGACTCCCTCGACAAGTAAGGAATCTCCCTCCCATGAGCACCAACTCCCGTCTGCGTCAGTTCGGTACGCGTACCGCCGGTCCCGGTCAGCCCGTCTACATCTGCGGCGAGATCGGCATCAACCACAACGGTGAGCTGGAGAACGCCTTCAAGCTGATCGACGTGGCCGCCGAGGCCGGCTGCGACGCCGTCAAGTTCCAGAAGCGCACCCCCGAGATCTGCACCCCGCGCGACCAGTGGGACATCGAGCGCGACACCCCCTGGGGCCGGATGACCTACATCGACTACCGCCACCGCGTGGAGTTCGGTGAGGACGAGTACCGTCAGATCGACGAGTACTGCAGGGAGAAGGACATCGCCTGGTTCGCGTCCCCCTGGGACACCGAGGCGGTCGCCTTCCTCGAGAAGTTCGACGTCCCGGCGCACAAGGTGGCCTCCGCCTCCCTGACCGACGACGAGCTGCTGCGCGCCCTGCGCGCCACCGGCCGTACGATCATCCTGTCCACGGGTATGTCGACCGCGAAGCAGATCCGCCACGCGGTCGAGGTCCTCGGCTCGGACAACATCCTGCTGTGCCACGCCACGTCGACGTACCCGGCGAAGGCCGAGGAGCTGAACCTCCGCGTCATCAACACGCTGGAGAAGGAGTACCCGAACGTCCCGATCGGTTACTCCGGCCACGAGACCGGTCTGCAGACCACGCTGGCCGCCGTCGCCCTCGGCGCCACCTTCGTCGAGCGCCACATCACCCTCGACCGCGCCATGTGGGGCTCCGACCAGGCCGCTTCCGTGGAGCCGCAGGGCCTGCAGCGCCTCGTCCGCGACATCCGCACCATCGAGGCGTCCCTGGGCGACGGTGTGAAGAAGGTCTACGACTCCGAGCTCGGCCCGATGAAGAAGCTGCGCCGCGTCGCCGGTGTGGTCGCCGAGGCGGAGATCGCCGCGGCCGCCGGTGAGCCGGTGTCGGTCTGAGCGCCTTACGGGACGGTCGTACGCCGATGAGCCCCCGCGCCGGAACCGCCGGCCACCCCACCCTCGCCTTCGTCGAGAGCCCGGTACAGCTCCTGAACGTGCTGGAGTGGGCGCACGCGTACGCCCACCGCACGCCGGGCGGCACGGCGCCCGGGCGCGTGGCGGCGATCCCCGCGCAGGGTGGCCGGCGGTCCGGGGCGGGGAGCACGACGGTGGACGGTGCGGGGGCGCCCAGGCGCCCGGCGCGCGAGGGGATCACCCTCGTGGTGCTGTCGCCCACCGACCCGATGACCCGCGGGCAGCTGCGCCGCATGGCGGAACTGGCCCGCGACGAGGGGTACGAGGTCCGCTGGGAGGAGGCGCGGGGCGGTACGACCGCGCCCTTCCAGACGGTCGGCGGCCTCGCCCCGCTGCTGCGCCGGGCCCACCGGGTGGTGATGGGAGACCCGTTCTCCCGCTACGTACAGCTGCTGCTGGCGATCACCCGGGCCCGCGAGCTGGTGGTGGTGGACGACGGCACCGCGACGATGGAGTTCGTCGCCCAACTCGCCCGTGGCGAACGCCTGGTGCGCTGGCATCGCAAGGGGGGCCGTCCGGGCCCCCGTGACCTGCTCTTCGCCCCGGTGGCCTCATGGGCGCGCCGTCGGCTGGCGCCGAGCGAGCGGCACACGGTGGAGGTCTTCTCGTCGATGCCGATCGAGGAGGTCCCTGAGGGCGTCACGGTCACGGCGAACGACTTCGCGTGGACCCGTTCCCGGTTCGGCCCGCCGCGCCTGACGAAGGGCGCGGACCTGGTGGGCACGTCGCTCGTCGAGACGGGTGTGGTGGACGGGGAGCGCTATCTGGATGCGGTCCGGGGCCTCGCCAAGGCGCACGGAGCGCGTCGCTACTTCGCCCACCGGCGCGAAAGCCCCGACAAGCTCCGCCGGTTGGCGGCCGAGACGGGTCTGGAGGTGGTCCGCCCGGACCTCCCTCTGGAACTGATCGCTCGCCGCGGCCCGATCGGCCGTACGATCCTCAGCTTTCCCTCCACGGTCGTCCACACCCTGCCCCTGGCGCTGGCCGGCACGGAGGTCCGCGTCGCGGTGTGCGACATCGACCCCGCCTGGCTGACGGACCACGCCTCACCACGTGCACAGGGCTTCCTCTCGGGGGTGACGGGCACGGCCCGGGACGTGGACCGGTTGTCGTCGGTGGCGCCGGGATAGCGCGCTGCACCATCCGGCGCGCGGGACTCGGGAGTCTCACAATCCACGCACGCAACAGACATGCGGCATTCAGAAATCGGCCATGTGGCCCGCGTCGGACCGACATGATCCGGCCATTGAATCTCCCCGCGCGGAGCCGATCGGAACCGCGCGGGGAGACTCATTTCCACAGTGGGGGGACCACACGTGGTGGCCACACAACAGGAGTCCGGCAGACGGGATCCGGACAGATCTGAGGCGGAGAGATCTGGCTCGGACAGACCGGGTTCGGAGGGGACCGGTTCGGACGGGTCCGGTTCGGACGGGTCCGGTTCGGACGGACAGGATTCGGACAGACCTGACGCGGAGAGATCCGGCTCTGGCGGATCCGACTCGGACGGATCCGGTTCGGACAGGACCCGCCCGGACGGATCGGGTTCGGACGGATCCGCTTCGGTCAGACAGGATTCGGACAGACCTGACGCGGAGAGATCCGGCTCCGGCGGAACTGGCCGGGACGGATCCGGCGGTCCCGGCCACCGCCGGGACACCCCGATGCCCGGGCAGGCCGGCACCAGCGTGCTGATGGGGCGCGCGGCCGCGTACGGCGGCCCGTTCGGGGGGCTGGCGGGCCTCGCGCAGGGCGACACGGTCACGGTGACCACCGGCCAGGGCCGGGCGACGTACCGGATCCTCGGCGTACGACGGGCCGGCGACCCGGCGCCCGCCGCCGTGGCCGCGGGCAAGGGCCGCCTGGTGCTGGTCACGGCCACCGGCCCGCGCTACATGCCCGGTGGCATCCTGCGCGTCGACGCCGACCTGATCTCCGCGCCCTTCCAGACGCCGGCGGCCGTCATCCGCCCCGGCACCCTGCCGGAGTCCGAACAGCCGCTGGCCCGCCCCTCCGGAGTTCCCTGGCCGCTGGTGATGTGGCTTCAGGCGCTGCTGGCCGCCGCGGTGGCCGCGGTGTGGTGCCGGCACCGCTGGGGCCGCCACCAGACATGGATCGTCTTCGCCCCTCTCGTCGCGGTGCTGGGCCTCCAGGTCGCCACCCGCACCACCGAACTGCTGCCCAACCTGCTGTGACCGCCCTCCGAGACCAGCCGCGAACCGAGGTAACCGCCGTGACCGACGCGACCGCCCGCCTGGGCGACACCGCCCCTGTGACCCACCCCGCCGCTGCGGCCGACACCGCTCTCCTGACGGACACCGCCCCCTTGCCCGCCGTCCCGGCCGCTCCGCCCGTCCCGGCGGGGGCCACGACCGCTCCCGCCACCCTCGAAGCCCGCGGGGTCTCGGCCTGGTTCGGCAGCCACCAGGTGCTCAGCCGGGTCTCCCTGACGATGCCCGCCGGTCAGGTCACCGCCCTGATCGGCCCCTCCGGCTGCGGCAAGTCGACGTTCCTGCGCACCCTCAACCGCATGCACGAGCTCATCCCCGCGGCGGCGCTCGCGGGAGAGGTGCTCTTCGAGGGCGAGGACATCTACGCCCCCGAGCGACGCCTGACGGACGCCCGGCGCCGTATCGGCATGGTCTTCCAGAAGCCCAACCCCTTCCCCGCCATGTCCATCTACGACAACGTGGTGGCGGGCCTGCGTCTGACGGGCACGCGGGTGAGCCGTCGCACCAAGGACGAACTGGTCGAGGAGTCCCTGACCCGCGCGGGCCTGTGGAAGGAGGTCAGGGACCGTCTCCGCCAGCCCGGCGGCGCGCTCTCCGGCGGCCAGCAGCAACGTCTGTGCATCGCCCGCGCCCTGGCCGTACGTCCCCGGGTGCTGCTCATGGACGAGCCGTGCTCGGCGCTCGACCCCACCTCCACCCGCCGCGTCGAGGAGACGATCCAGGAACTCGTCGGCCAGGTGACGGTCGTGATCGTCACCCACAACATGCAGCAGGCGGCCCGCGTCTCCCACCGGTGCGCCTTCTTCCTCGCCGAGCAGGGCACCCCCGGCGGCATCGTGGAACACGGCCCGACGGAGGACATCTTCGGCACGCCGAAGGACACGCGCACGGCGGACTACGTGGCGGGCCGCTTCGGCTGAACCTCCGGCGGCCTCAGCCCTCCCTCGGCGGCTTGCGGGCCAGCAGGAACGCCCGCTGCCGTTTCCCGTCGCCCTCCGGCTCCAGCAGCGTCCGGGCCCGCGGGTGCAGGCCCGCCTCGGCCAGCAGCGTGCTGATCGTGGCAGCGCCGTACCAGTAGCAGTCCAGGGCCAACTCGTGTCCGAAGCGTTCCGTCAGGTGCTGGTGGTCGTCGTCGCCCGTCCGGAAGGCCACGAGAGCGTGGCCGCCCGGCACCAGGACCCGGCGGAACTCGGCGAACAGCGCGGGCAGGTGCTCCCGCGGCACATGGGTGACCGAGTACAGCGCCGCGATGCCGCCCAGCGTCTCCGGCGGCAGGTCCAGGGCGGTCATCGTGCCCACATGGAAGCGGAGTCCGGGATGGGTGCGCCGGGCCAGGGCCACCATGCGCGGGGACAGATCGACGCCGAACACCGGCACGCCGAGGGCGTCCAGTCTCGCCGTGACATGGCCGGGGCCGCAGCCCAGGTCGGCGACGGGCGCGGTGCCCTGCGCCCGCACCAGGTCCCCGAAGGCGGTGACCAGGGCGCGGTCCACGGGGCGGGCCGCCAGGCCGTCGGGGACGTGCGCGGCGTAGTCGGGGGCCATGGCGTCGTACGACGCCCGGGCGGTCCGTATGAAGTCCGGGTCCTCGGCGTTCACGGTGGTGCACGTTACCCGGCTGGGTGCAGGGGGCGGGGGCGGCTGCCGAAGGGTTCATCCCCGCGCCATGTGGGCGTCGGCCACGGCACCGGGGCGAACCGCGACGTTTCCGGGGCGGCGGCACGGCGGCGCGGCGTGGTATCCGTGAGGCAGGGGAATGCCTCGGGCCCACCGGGCGTTCCCCCGACGGGCCCTCGACACGGGAGCGGTCCCGTGCAGGGATCACCGGGTGCCTCGACGGACGCCGGGACGGATCCGCGGTCACCCCGGCGGACCCGCCTCCTCAGGATCCCGTCGCCCGGAAGACGGGCGAGTTTACCCACCCCCACCGCCGGCCATGCGGCGTGCGGCCACCTTTTCCTCCTCTGTCGGGCTGAAGTTTTGTTGATCGAGGGGAGATCGGCCGCCCGATCGCCCTACCCTTCAAAGGGTGAACCAATTGATGTCCCGAGAGTCCGAGGCCGATCACCCCGGGGACGCGGTGCTCCCCGGCGCGCTGCCCGAGGCGCTGCGCGCCGAACTCGTCGCCTTCCGCCGCGACCTGCACATGCACCCGGAACTCGGCAACCAGGAGTTCCGCACGACCGCCGCGATCAAGGGCCGCCTTGAGCAGGCGGGACTCGCTCCGCGCGTGCTCGACACCGGCACCGGCCTCTTCTGTGACATCGGCGACCGGGACGGCGTACGCCCCATGCTCGCGCTGCGCGCCGACATCGACGCGCTCCCCATCCCGGACACCAAGGCCGACTGCGCCTACCGTTCCACCGTGCCCGACCGGGCCCATGCCTGCGGACACGACGTGCACACCACGGTCGTCCTCGGCGCCGGGCTCGTCCTCGCCGAGCTGCACCGCCAGGGGCGGCTTCCGCAGCCGGTGCGGCTGGTCTTCCAGCCCGCCGAGGAGGTCCTCCCGGGCGGTGCCGCCGACGCCATCGAGTCCGGTGTCCTCGACGGCGTCGGACGGATCATCGCCGTGCACTGCGACCCCAGGGTCGACGCGGGGCGCATCGGGCTGCGGCACGGCCCCATCACCTCCGCCTGTGACCGGCTGGAGGTCGCGCTCGACGGCCCGGGCGGCCATACCGCGCGGCCCCATCTCACCACCGACCTCGTCACGGCGGTCGCGCGCGTCGCCACCGAGGTGCCGTCGCTGGTCGCGCGCCGCGTCGACGCCCGCAGCGGCCTCGGGGTCACCTGGGGACGCATCGAGTCCGGGCACGCCCCGAACGTCATCCCGCAGCACGCCGAACTCTCCGGGACCGTACGCTGCCTGGACCTGGACGCCTGGCGGCAGGCGCCCGACCTGGTGCACGCGGCGATCGACGAGATCGCGAACCTGTACCGGGCGAAGTCCGAGATCAACTACATCCGCGGAGTGCCGCCCGTCGTCAACGACATGGTCGTCACCGAACTGCTGCGCGACGCCATGACCGCGCGCCGCGGTGCCCCGTCGGTCGAGGACACCGAACAGAGCCTCGGCGGCGAGGACTTCTCCTGGTACCTGGAGCACGTGCCCGGCGCCATGGCCCGTCTCGGCGTCCGCAGGCCCGGCGAGCGGACCGTCCGCGACCTCCACCAGGGCGACTTCGACGTGGACGAGCACGCCATCACGGTCGGCGTGGAACTGTTCACGGCGGCGGCGCTGCTGGACGCGGAGCGCTAGGGCCCGGGATGGCCGGAAGGGGTGCCCCGGTTGGCACCCCTTCGTCCGCTTGCGTCACTTTGACGTAACGGGCGGCGCGCAAACGTAACCCGGTGGCGGCACGAATCGATAACGGCCATGAGGAACCCCGTTCCCCTCCTCTTCTACGCGCGTTACTGTGCGCCGAAATCGCTGCGGTGGCGGCGTACTGGGGAAGCGGTCCGGTGACGGTGCCGTGGGGATGAAGGGGTGCTTGCTGTGCGTCTGATCTCTCGGAGGACTAGGTTCTCCCAAGCTGCGGTGGCCGTCGCGGTCGTCGCCCTCGCGGCCGCCGGGTGCGGCAAGTCCAGCACCGATTCCACCGGCAGCTCGGACAAGAACTCGTCCGGCTACACGGGCAAGGGCATAGGCCTGGCCTACGACATCGGCGGCAAGGGCGACCAGTCCTTCAACGACGCCGCCTTCGCCGGTTTCCAGAAGGCCGAGAAGGACTTCAAGATCAGCGGCCGGGACATCGAGCCGCAGGACGGCGAGTCCAGCGCGGACAAGGTGCAGCGTCTGGAGCAGCTCGCCAAGGCCGGCTACAACCCGATCGTCGGCGTCGGCTTCGTCTACGCGCCCGCCGTCAAGGAGGTCGCGGCCAAGTACCCGAAGGTCACCTTCGGCATCATCGACGACAACACCGTCCAGACGAGCAACGTCGCCGACCTGGTCTTCCACGAGGAGCAGTCCTCGTACCTGGCGGGTGTCGCCGCGGCGAAGACGACCAAGAAGAACCACATCGGCTTCATCGGCGGTGTGGACATCCCGCTCATCCACAAGTTTGAGGCGGGCTTCGACCAGGGCGCCCGGTCGGTCAACCCGAAGATCAAGATCGAGTCGCAGTATCTGACCCAGACCGCCCAGGAGGGCGGCTTCTCCAGCCCCGACAAGGGCAAGGAGGCGGCGAGCGGCCAGATCGCGGCGGGCGCCGACGTGATCTACCACGCGGCCGGTCTGTCCGGCCAGGGCGTGATCCAGTCCGCCGCCGAGCACAAGGTGTGGGCGATCGGTGTCGACTCGGACCAGTACCAGCAGAGCGCCCTGGCCAAGTACAAGGACTACATCCTCGGCTCGGCCCTGAAGAACGTCGGCGGCGCGGTGTACGACCTGGCCAAGTCGGTCGTCGAGGGCAAGCCGCTGACCGGTGAGCAGCGTGGCGACCTCAAGTCGGGCGGCGTCGGCTTCGCGGACTCCAACCCCAAGTACCAGGCGATGAAGGACGTGGTCGCGGCGGTCGACAAGGCCAAGCAGGACATCATCGACGGCAAGATCACCGTCAACACGAAGTGACGCCGTCGGTCACCCGACGACCAAGGGGCGCCCCCGACCGAAGCACCGGCCGGGGGCACCTTGGTGTCTGCCGGTCGGTTCGTACGGTGCCCCGGACGGGGCCGCGGGCTGCCTCCGCGGAGTGTGCGGTTCTGGGGGACTGCCTCCCGCAGATGCGCCCATGGGCTGGCCGCCGGCCGGCCCGCGCGGCGTGCCCTCCGGCCCGTGGGTGACTTCCACGGTGTCTTCCTTGGCGCCTGGGGACTGTCTCCGGTCGGGTGTCCGCGTCACGGCCGTCGGCCCCTCCGTGCGGAGCCGCCCCCGGTGCCTGGGGACTGTCTTCGGCGATGTGCCTCGTCGCGGCCGTCGGCCTCTCCGCGCGGTGCCGCTCCGCCGCGGCCCGCCGACCGCCTCCCGCCATACCCACGGAGGCCGTCCCGACGTCCCACGGAGGCCCGTCCCACGGAGGCCTACCGGCCGCTTCTGCCACGGGCCCCCATCGCGGCCGTCGGCCTCTCCCGCCAGGGGCCCGCCGAGACCGGTCCGCCCCACCCGCCGGCCTCGCGCCCCCCGAGCTCTCGCGCCCCGCCGGCCTCGCGCCCCCCGAGCTCTCGGCGCCCCACCGCCACGCGCCCCGCCACCCACCCGCCTCCCCAGTCATGAGGTCCCCCGAACCCCATCAGTCACCCTCGCAAACCACCCTCCCCCGGCCCCCTCAACCCGCAGACCTCAGCTCCTCCCCCCGCCCCCCAACCCCGCAGACCTCAAGCCCCCCACAGCCCCCACAGGGCCCCGCACCCCCACCCGAGAGCGCCTCCCCTTGCCTGCCGCAAGCGCCGTACCGCTCTCCGTAACCTGTGCGACATTCGCGGCCACATCTCGATAACGGACCGGACAGAAGGGGTTTTCCGTCTGGTCTACGCGCGTTACGCTGCCGCGGAACCAGCGCCTGGTATGGGCGCACGCACAAAGGAGTCTCGTTCCATGCGCCGGGTGTCCCGAATCGCCGTTGCTGGCGTTGCAACCGCAGCCCTCGCTGTCACCGTATCCGCCTGCGGCAGCTCGTCCACCGAGTCGGCCGGCGGCGGCAAGAGCAAGGGTGTCGGCCTCGCGTACGACGTCGGCGGCAAGGGCGACCAGTCCTTCAACGACGCCGCGTACGCCGGCTTCCAGAAGGCCGAGAAGGACTTCGGCGTCGGCGGTCGAGACGTCGAGCCGCAGGACAACGAGTCCGACGCCGACAAGGTGCAGCGCCTGGAGACGCTGGCCAAGTCCGGCTACAACCCGGTCATCGGCGTCGGCTTCGCCTACGCGCCCGCCGTCAAGGAGGCCGCCGTCAAGTACCCGAAGGTCACCTTCGGCATCATCGACGACAACACCATCCAGGCGAAGAACGTCGCCGACCTGGTCTTCCACGAGGAGGAGTCCTCCTACCTCGCCGGTGTCGCCGCCGCCAAGGTCACCAAGAAGAACCACATCGGCTTCATCGGCGGCGTGGACGTCCCGCTCATCCACAAGTTCGAGGCGGGCTTCGTCCAGGGCGCCAAGTCGGTCAAGCCGGGCATCAAGATCGAGTCGCAGTATCTGACCCAGACGGCCCAGGAGGGCGGCTTCTCCAGCCCCGACAAGGGCGAGAACGCCGCGAACGGCCAGATCGACGCCGGTGCGGACGTCGTCTACCACGCGGCCGGCCTGTCCGGCCAGGGCGTCATCAAGGCCGCCGCCGCGCACAAGGTGTGGGCGATCGGTGTCGACTCCGACCAGTACCAGCAGAGCGCTCTGGCGGCGTACAAGCAGTACATCCTGACCTCCGCCCTGAAGAACGTCTCGGGCGCGGTGTACGACCTCGCCAAGTCGGTCCTCCAGGACAAGAAGCCGCTGTCCGGTGAGGTCCGCGGCTCCCTCGCCAACGGTGGTGTCGGCCTCGCCGACTCCAACCCGGTGTTCAAGAACAACGCCGACCTGCAGGCCGCGCTGAAGAAGGCCGAGCAGGGCATCAAGGACGGCACGATCAAGGTCAAGACGTCCTGACCCGTCGGTCCGACGTCCCGACGTCCTGACGCCGTGATCCGCGGCCCGGGGTACCCCGGCCCCGGCATCACGGCGCCGGGACGCGCGGGGCAAGAGGCCATGACAGGCCATGGCCAAGGCGCCGCCGTAATGGCAGCGTTACGGCCACGGAACGGGGTGCGGGAAGGATGACCAACTCGCGCCCCGTTCGCGCGGCAGAATGCTCGGAACGGATTGGAAGCCGGTCGGATCCAGTCAGATCCGGGCACTATTCAAAGCAGGGGCGCTACGCGCGTAGATCGGCCCCTTTTCCAAGGAGAGTGCGCCATCGACGCGTCCAGCAGCCCTCCGCTCACCGCACAGTCGACAACCGCGGTCGAGCTGGCGGGGATCACCAAGCGATTCCCGGGTGTCGTCGCCAACCACGACATCCACCTCACGGTCCGCAAGGGCACCGTGCACGCCCTCGTCGGCGAGAACGGCGCCGGCAAGTCCACGCTGATGAAGATCCTCTACGGCATGCAGAAGCCGGACGAGGGCACCATCACCGTCGACGGCGAGCAGGTGACCTTCCACAGCCCCGCCGACGCCATCGTGCGCGGCATCGGCATGGTCCACCAGCACTTCATGCTCGCCGACAACCTCACGGTCCTGGAGAACGTGGTCCTCGGCAGCGAGAAGCTGTACGGCATCGGCGGCGGTGCCCGTAAGAAGATCAAGGAGATCTCGGACCGGTACGGGCTGGGCGTACGCCCCGACGTCCTGGTCGAGAGCCTCGGCGTGGCCGACCGCCAGCGCGTGGAGATCCTCAAGGTCCTCTTCCGCGGTGCCCGGACCCTGATCCTGGACGAGCCGACCGCCGTGCTCGTCCCGCAGGAGGTCGACGCGCTCTTCGACAACCTGCGCGAACTGAAGTCCGAGGGCCTGTCCGTCATCTTCATCTCCCACAAGCTGGGCGAGGTCCTGTCGGTCGCCGACGACATCACCGTCATCCGGCGGGGTACGACGGTCGGCACCGCCATCCCCTCCGAGACCACCCCGCGCCAGCTCGCCGAGCTGATGGTCGGCAGCGAGCTGCCCACCCCGGAGACCGCCGAGTCCACCGTCACGGACAAGGCCGTCATCGAGGTCAAGGACCTCACCGTCCACGCGGTCGGCGGCCCCTCCCTCGGCGAGCTCGCCGAGCCCGCGGCCGGCGGACTGCTGACCGAGGCGACGGCCGAGACCGCCGGCGAGGTGCGGCGCGTCCTCGACGACGTCTCCTTCACCATCCACGCGGGCGAGGTCATGGGCATCGCCGGTGTCGAGGGCAACGGCCAGACCGAGCTCATCGACGCGCTGATCGGCCTCAAGCGCGCCGACTCCGGGTCCATCTCCTTCCTCGGCGAGGAGATCACCGCCTGGCCCACCCGCAAGCGCCGTGAGCAGGGCGTGGGCTACATCCCCGAGGACCGTCACCGCCACGGCCTCCTCCTGGAGTCCCCCCTCTGGGAGAACCGCATCCTCGGCCACGTCACCGAGCGCCCGAACGCCAAGGGCTTCTGGCTCGACATCAAGGGCGCCCAGGAGGACACGCGGCGGATCGTCGAGGAGTACGACGTCCGCACGCCCGGCATCGACGTCACCGCCGCCTCCCTCTCCGGCGGCAACCAGCAGAAGCTGATCGTCGGCCGCGAGATGAGCCACAAGCCGAAGTTCCTGATCGCCGCCCACCCCACCCGCGGTGTGGACGTCGGCGCCCAGGCGCAGATCTGGGACCAGATCCGTGAGGCCCGCCGCGAGGGCCTGGCCGTGCTGCTGATCTCCGCCGACCTGGACGAGCTGATCGGCCTGTCCGACACCCTGCGGGTGATCTACAACGGCAGGCTGGTCGCCGACGCCGACCCGGCCACCATCACCCCGGAGGAGCTGGGCTCCGCCATGACGGGTGCCGCGTCCGGTCACCTGGAACATGTGGAGGAATCCACGGAAGACGCAACGGACGCCGCCCCGGAGGACGAGGCCTGATGAAGAAGTTCGACAAGGAGCGGGTGCTCCTCGCGGTGGCCGGTCCGGTCATCGCCCTCGTCTCGGCCATCCTGCTCACCTCGGTGGTGCTGATCGCCTCCGGCAAGAACCCGTTCGAGCCGTACCGGCTGATGCTGCAGCAGGTGTCGTTCTCCGACGTCCAGGTGCTGATCCTCAACCAGGCGTCGATGTACTACCTGGCGGCGCTCGCGGTGGCCATCGGCTTCCGTATGAACCTGTTCAACATCGGCGTCGACGGCCAGTACCGCCTCGCCGCGATGATGACCGCGGTGGTCGGCGCGCACATCGCGCTGCCGTCCTTCCTGCAGATCCCGCTCCTCATGCTGGTCGCCATGTTCACCGGCGCCTTCTGGGCCGGTATCGCGGGCTTCCTGAAGACCACCCGGGGCGTGAGCGAGGTCGTCGCGACGATCATGCTCAACGCGATCGCCACCAGCGTCATCGGCTACCTCACCCTGTCCAACGTCTGGGGCGTGCAGGTCGGCAACAACATGACGACCGGCATCATGAAGAAGTCCGGCTGGTTCCCGGGCATCAACCTGGGCCCGAACGTCGGTGAGATCTACGGCCTGGTCTTCCTCGCGATCCTCGCGGGCGTCCTGTACTGGCTGGTCCTCAACCGCACCCGCTTCGGCTTCGACCTGCGCGCCACCGGCGCCTCCGAGACCGCCGCCGCGGCCTCCGGTGTCGACGCCAAGAAGATGGTGCTCACCGCGATGCTGATCTCCGGCGCGGTCGCGGGCCTCTCGGGCCTGCCGCTGCTCCTCGGTGACGCCCACACCTACAGCCTGAGCTTCCCGACGGGCCTCGGCTTCACCGGTATCACCATCGCGCTGCTCGGCCGCAACAACCCGGCCGGCATCGCCTTCGCCGCGCTCCTGATCGCCTTCCTCGACAAGGCGTCTCCCGCCCTCGACTACGCGACCCCGGTCGCGTACGAGAAGGAGATCGCCACCATCATGCAGGGCCTGATCGTCTTCGCGGTCGTCATCTCCTACGAGGCCGTACGCCAGTGGGGTCTGCGCCGCCAGCAGAAGCGGGTCGGCGCGGAGCTGGCCGCCGAGGCCAACAACAACTCGCACAAGAAGGAGGTGGCTGCCTGATGACCACCGCGACCGCGGCGAAGCCGCAGGCGCAGCAGCCCGGCAAGGGCAGCCGCCGTCTCTCGCTCCCCGTACTCCTGCTGATCATCGCGGGCGTACTCATCCTGACCTCGATCGTCCGCCTGATCACCGGTGCCGACGGCATCGACTCGACGGGACAGATGTCCACGGCCCTGCGCCTGGCCGTCCCGATCGGCCTCGCGGGTCTGGGCGGTCTGTGGGCCGAGCGCTCGGGTGTCGTCAACATCGGCCTCGAGGGCATGATGATCCTCGGCACCTGGTTCGGCGCCTGGGCCGGCTACCAGTGGGGCCCGTGGGCCGGTGTCGCCTTCGGCATCATCGGTGGCGCGCTCGGTGCAGTCCTGCACGCCATCGCCACCGTCACCTTCAACGTGAACCACATCGTCTCCGGTGTGGCGATCAACATCCTGGCCCTCGGCACCACCCGCTACCTGTCGAAGTTCACCTTCGAGCATGCGCCGCAGGGCTCCGCCAAGCAGTCCCCGCCGATCGAGTCACTGGGCACCTTCTCCATCCCGGGCCTGTCCAGCGCGCTCGACACGCTCAACCAGAAGCACTGGTTCCTGGTGTCGGACATCGCGGGCCTGATCGGCGGTCTGGTCACCGACCTGTCGCCGCTCACCGTCATCGCGGTGGCCCTCGTCCCGCTGACCTGGTGGGTGCTGTGGCGCACGTCCTTCGGTCTGCGTCTGCGCTCCTGCGGTGAGAACCCGGTGGCGGCGGAGTCGCTGGGGGTGAACGTCTACAAGTACAAGTACATCGCCGTGATCATCTCCGGCGCCTTCGCCGGTCTCGGTGGTGCGTTCCTGTCGCTCGTGGCCTCCAACGTGTACCTGGACGGCCAGACGGCCGGCCGCGGCTACATCGGTCTCGCCGCGATGATCTTCGGCAACTGGCGGCCGGGCGGAACCGCCCTCGGCGCGGCCCTGTTCGGTTACACCGACAGCCTCAACCTGCGTGGCGGCACCACCAACGTCCATGCGCTGATCCTGCTGCTCGCGATCCTGCTGGTGTTCGGGGCGGGATACCTCGTCCGGAAGAAGAAGTACGTCCCCGCCCTGATCACGGTCGTGGTCTCGGCCCTGATGTTCCTCTGGTACGTCAGCACCAGCGAGGTGCCCAAGCAGCTCGTGACCGCGACCCCGTACATCGTCACCCTGCTGGTGCTCTCGCTGTCCGCACAGCACCTGCGGATGCCGAAGGCGGACGGTCTGCCCTACCGGAAGGGACAGGGCAAGTGACCCCGCCTGCCACGGTCGACTGGGCGGCCCTGCGCCAGGAGGCGCGCGCGGCGATGGCCCGCGCGTACGCCCCCTACTCGGGCTACCCGGTCGGTGTCGCGGCCCTGGTGGACGACGGGCGGATCGTCACCGGCTGCAACGTCGAGAACGCCTCGTACGGGCTCAGCCTGTGCGCCGAGTGCGGACTCGTCTCACAGCTGCAGAACACCGGGGGCGGCCGGCTGACGCACTTCACGTGCGTGGACGGCAACGGGGACATCCTCGTCCCGTGCGGTCGCTGCCGCCAGCTGCTGTACGAGTTCGGCGGCCCCGGCCTGCTCCTGGAGACACCGGCCGGGATCCTGCCGATGTCCGAGATGCTGCCGCAGGCCTTCGGGCCGGACCATCTCACCAAGTAACTCCCGTGCGGCCCCTCCGAGTCGCCCGCCGCGGCGTCGGAGGCTCGGAGGGGCCGCACACCTTCGGAACTTCGGAAGGAAGCCATGGCCATGGACGCCATCTCCGTCATCCGCACCAAGCGGGACCGCGGTGAGCTGAGCGACGAGCAGATCGACTGGGTCATCGACGCGTACACGCGGGGAGAGGTGGCCGACGAGCAGATGTCCGCGCTCGCGATGGCCATCCTGCTCAACGGCATGAACCGCCGTGAGATCGCCCGGTGGACCGCCGCGATGATCGCCTCGGGCGAGCGCATGGACTTCTCGTCGCTGTCGCGTCCGACGGCCGACAAGCACTCGACGGGCGGCGTCGGCGACAAGATCACTCTTCCGCTGGCCCCGCTGGTCGCCGCCTGTGGCGCGGCCGTTCCCCAGCTGTCCGGCCGCGGCCTCGGCCACACCGGCGGCACGCTGGACAAGCTGGAGTCGATCCCCGGCTGGCGCGCGCTGCTGTCCAACGAGGAGATGCTGTCCGTGCTGGAGGGCGTGGGCGCGGTGATCTGCGCGGCGGGCGACGGCCTGGCACCCGCGGACAAGAAGCTCTACGCGCTGCGCGATGTGACGGGCACGGTGGAGGCGATCCCGCTGATCGCTTCGTCGATCATGTCGAAGAAGATCGCGGAGGGCACGGGCTCCCTGGTCCTGGACGTGAAGGTCGGCTCGGGCGCCTTCATGAAGACGATCGAGGACGCGCGTGAACTGGCCTCCACCATGGTCGGCCTCGGCACGGACCACGGTGTGAAGACGGTGGCGCTCCTGACGGACATGTCGACCCCGCTGGGCCTCACGGCGGGCAACGCCCTGGAGGTCCGCGAGTCGGTGGAGGTCCTGGCGGGCGGGGGCCCGGCGGACGTCGTCGATCTGACCGTGGCCCTGGCGCGCGAGATGCTCGACGCGGCGGGCGTGAAGGACGCGGACCCGGCGAAGGCCCTGGCCGACGGCTCCGCGATGGACGTCTGGCGCCGCATGATCGCGGCCCAGGGCGGCGACCCGGACGCGCCGCTGCCCACCTCCCGCGAACAGCACGTGATCAAGGCGCCGTCCTCGGGCGTCCTGACCCGCCTGGACGCCTACGACATCGGCGTCGCTGCCTGGCGCCTCGGTGCGGGCCGCGCCCGCAAGGAGGACCCGGTGCAGGCGGCGGCGGGCATCGAGATGCACGCCAAGCCGGGCGACACGGTGACGGAGGGCCAGCCGCTGCTGACCCTGCACACGGACACGCCGGAGCGCTTCGAGTACGCCCTCGAGGCGGTGACGGGTTCCTACGACGTCGAGCCGACCGGAACGGCCTTCACGGCATCGCCGGTGGTGCTGGAACGAATCGCCTGACCTGGGCCTTCTCCTTCGCGCGAACGGGACCGGTGGACCGCCACCGGTCCCGTTCGGTATGCCGGGACCGGCGACGCACCGATACACGGTGCCGACGCCCTTCGACCTCTCCGTCGACACCGGCCAGTTCCCGGCTGGCCAGTCGTTCACGCCGCCGCACCACTCGGCCCCGATGACTTCGGCGGCCCCGCTCGGTCTACCCACCGTGGACGCCGAGACACCCCCCGTACTCGTACTGGCCGGCCTCGTCACCCCGGACGAGGTGGCGCGGCTCGGGAATGACGTGCGGGGGCTGCTGGAGGCCAGTGGGGCCGAGGTCGTCGTATGCGACGTCTCTGCGCTGTGGCCCATACAGCTCGCGACGCTCGACGTACTGGCCCGGCTCCAACTGACCGCCCGCCGTGCCGGGGGCCGTATCCGGCTGCGTGATCCGGCCCCCGCCCTGCGCGCGCTACTCGACCTCGTCGGCCTTCCCATCGAGGTGGAGGGGAAGATCGAACAGCGGGAACCAGCGCTTGGTGTCGAGGAAGAAGTGGAACCCGGTGAGCCGGCCCTCTGAGATCTCCAGGATCTGAACCGCCCAGGCCGTGAAGCCGCCCGTGTCGGGGTCGGGCTTGTACTGGGCGAAGCCCGGCAGGCCGTTGACCGCGACCGGCACCAGCCGCGAACCCTCGCAGGCGGAGCCGATCGTCGTCATGAAGCCGGTGATGTCAGGGGTGCCGCGCAGCCACAGGTCGAACGGCGGCATCGTCATCACCGCGTCCTCGTGCAGCAGGGCCGTCAGCGCCGCCATGTCGTACCCCTCGAAGGCCGCGACATAGCGCTCCAGGAGCTTCTGCTGCTCCGCGTCCAGCGGGTCGGAGACGGCGGCGTCGGCGCCCTGCGCGCTCCTGTCCGCCAGCGTCGCGCGCGCCCGCTGCAGCGCACTGTTGACCGAGGCGACCGAGGTGTCCAGGAGCTCGGCGACCTCGCTCGCCCTCCAGGCCAGCACCTCCCGTAGGATGAGCACCGCCCGCTGCTTGGGCGGCAGTTGCTGCAGGGCGGCCATGAACGCGAGCCGCACCGACTCCTTCGCCACGGCGGCCTCGGCAGGGTCGCTCACCGCCGGTAGCACCCGGGCGTCCGGCATCGGCTCCAGCCAGGTGTTGTCCGGGCGCGGGGAGAGGGCGGCCTGGGCGAGCGGGGTGGAGTCGGTGAGGTCCACCGGGCGGGCGCGCCTGTTGCCCGCGCTCAGCATGTCCAGGCAGACGTTCGTCGCGATCCGGTACAGCCACGAGCGCAGGGAGGAGCGGCCCTCGAACTTCTCGTAGCTCCGCCAGGCGCGGACCAGGGTGTCCTGCACCGCGTCCTCGGCCTCGAAGGAGGAACCGAGCATGCGATAGCAGTAGCCCGTCAGCTCGACCCGGTGCTTCTCCAGCCGGACGTCGAGGTCGTCCGCCGTCGCCGTGCTGTCACTCATGGTCCACCCACCCCTGTGGCCGTTCCTGTCGCGCACCTTTGCGCCCCAGCACTTCGGAAGCTACCGCAGGCCACTGACAACGGCTCCCGGAGCGCGGGAAAGCGCAGGTCCGACGGGGGATGGGAGGGCGGGAGCGGGTGCCGTCCCCCCCATGGTCACCGCATGGACCGCGCGGGCGGGCGGCACCCGCTCCGGCTCAGGCCGTCGCCAGGCGTCGTTCGACGCGGGCCGCCCTGGACCCGAACAGCGTGATCGTCACGACGCCGAGCACCGCCAGCACGCCCATGCCCACCGTGCCGGCCCAGCCGCCCGAGTGGAAGGCCACCGCGCCGAGCGTGCTGCCGGTGCTGGAGCCGACGTAGTACGCGGACTGGTAGAGGGCGGAGGCCTGCGCGCGGCCCCGCTTCGCCGTGTGGCTGACCGCCGACGACGCCACCGCGTGGCCCGCGAAGAAGCCGGCCGTGATCAGGACCAGGCCCAGCAGGACCAGCGGCAGGGCGGAGGCCAGGGACAGCAGCAGGCCCGCCGTGGTCGTACCGGCGGCCAGGTAGAGAGCCCCGCGGCGGCCCAGACGGCCCACCAGCCTGCCCGCCGTCGACGCCGACACCGTGCCCACCAGGTACACCAGGAAGATCGAGCCGATGATGCCCTGCGGCAGCCCGAACGGCTCCTCCGTCAGGCGGTAGCCGATCACCGTGTAGACGCCGCCGAACACCATCATGAACAGCGCGCCGATCGCGTACAGCCGGCGCAGCAGCGGGTCGGCGAGGTGGTCGCCGACCGTGCGGGCCAGGAGGCGGGGCCGCAGCGAGCCCGGCCGGAAGTGCTTCGGTGCCGGGAGCAGAAGGCGGAAGGCCACCGCACAGGCGACCGCGATCACACCGATCGTGCCGACGGAGACCCGCCAGCCCCACTCCTGCGCGACCCAGCCGGTGATGACCCGGCCGCTCATCCCGCCGACGCTGTTGCCGGCCACGAACAGCCCGATCGCCGTGATCAGCGCCTTGGGGCTGACCTCCTCGGCCAGATACGCGGTCGCCGACGCCGGCAGTCCGGCCAGCGCCGCGCCCTGCACCGCGCGCAGCGCGATCAGCACGCCCAGGGACGGGGCGAAGGGGACCAGCAGGCCGACCGAGACCGCGACCGCCAGCGACGCCGTCATCAACGTACGCCGTCCGAACCGCTCGGACAGCGCGCTCATGGGCAGGACGAACAGCGCCAGTGCGCCGGTGGCGCCCGACACCGTCCAGCTCGCCGCGCTCGCCGACACCTCGAAGTCCCGGGAGACGAGCGGCAGCAGGGCCTGCGTGGAGTAGAGGAGGGCGAAGGTGGCGACGCCCGCGAGGAACAGGGCGAGGCTCATCCGGCGGTAGCCGGGGCCACCCGGGGTCATACGGGAGTCGGCGGCGGGGACGGTTGCGGCATCGGCGCCCACGGTGGTGGACGCCCCGGTATCGGCGGCAGGCATGCTTCGAACGTACGGACCTCACCGTTCATCCGTCCAATGCACAGAAACCCCATAATCGTTCCCATGGTGCATCAGCAGAGGTCAGCCGGGAGCTTGTCACCATCCAGTGACACAGAAGACATCGTCGCGCTGCTTGCGCCCCGCCTGGCGTACTTCGCGGGCGTCGCCCGCACCGAGCACGTCACGCGGGCCGCGCAGGAGATGCAGGTCCCGCAGTCCACCCTGTCCCGCGCGCTGGTCCGGCTCGAACAGGACCTGGGCGTCGAGCTGTTCGCCCGGCGCGGCCGCACGGTCTCCCTCACCCCGGCCGGCCGTACGTTCCTCGCCTCCGTCGAGCGTGCCCTCGCGGAGATCGAGCGGGCCGCCGACGAGGTCCGCGCGGACGCCGACCCGGCCACCGGCAAGGTCGCCTTCGGCTTCCTGCACACCATGGGCGCCGAGACCGTACCCGGTCTCCTCCACGCCTTCCGCGCCGACCACCCACGCGTCCGCTTCAGCCTCGTCCAGAACTACGGCGAGGCGATGCTGGAGAAGCTGCGGGCCGGTGAACTGGACCTGTGTCTGACCTCCCCGGTGCCCGACGCCCCCGACCTGGTCGCCCGCCGCCTGGACGAGCAGAAGCTGCGGCTGGTCGTGCCCGCCGACCACCGGCTCGCGGGCCGCAGGCGCGTCCGTCTCGTCGAGGCCGCCGACGAGACGTTCGTGACCCTCGAACCCGGCTACGGCATGCGCCGCATCACCGACGACCTGTGCCGTGAGGCCGGATTCAAGCCGCGCATCGCCTTCGAGGGCGAGGAGGCCGAGACCCTGCGCGGCTTGGTCGCCGCGGGGCTCGGCGTGGCGTTGCTGCCGCCGCCCGCGGTGCCTCGCCCCGGGGTCGCCGAGCTGACGGTCACCGCGCCGCGGGCGGCGCGGGAGATCGGCGTCGCATGGCTGGCGGGACACGTCGACACTCCGCCGGTCGCCGCCTTCAAGAAGTTCCTGCTGTCCCGGAGGGGGCGGTTGCTGCCCGACTGAGGGTGCGGGCCCGTCGTGGCCGCTCGCGCCCTTCCCGCACCCCTACCGGGGCACCCCCGGCCTTCGCAGGGACTGCCCGAACCCGGCCGCCAGCGGCATCCGCAACCCCAGCGGCGGCGGAGCCGCCAGCGCGTCCTCCACCGGGCGGGAGAAGGTCCTTCCGAACAGCGTGCCCATCACGAAGTCCTCGGACAGCGCGTGGACTTCGGACCGGTACTGGTGCAACGCGTGCCCGTCGGAGTGCACTTCGAAGCGGCAGATGTCGCGGTTCGCCTTCTTGGCGCGCGCGGCCAGCCGGAACGACAGTTCCGGGTCCGTACGCTCGTCGTTCGTGCCGTGCACGATCAGCACCCGCCGTCCCACGAGCTGCTTCACCGGTTCGGGCGACGCCGCCACGTCCTCCTCGGGCAGCCAAGGGGCCAGCGAAAGCACGGAGTTGACGGCCGTGTGTCCGGCCGCGCGCAGCGCCGCCCGCCCGCCCATGCCCATGCCGGCGAGACAGACCGGCACATCCCCGTAGCGTCGTACGACCTCGTCCGCGGCCCAGGTGGCGTCCTGGGCCAGATGCGCCTCGCTGCCGTTCCAGCCCCGGTAGCGGTAGTGCACCACGTGCGCGACCAGGCCCTCGTCATGCCCCGCCCGCGCCAGTCGGCGGCCGAGTGCGCGGACGGAGGCCGTGGCCATCAGGGGGGAGGGTCTTCGGGCGGAGACCTCGTCGCCGTCGGGGAGCAGCAGCACCGCGCCGCTCACCGCCGCCGTCGGCTCCGGGCCCAGCGCCCTCCCCAGCCGGGCCCTGCGAACCGGCGTCGCTTGGTGTGCCATAACAGAACAGTGTCAGAAGCGACGGTGTACGAAACCCGTTCTGCGGGTCACCGTTGCGTATCGACGCCTCGCCGCACTTCGATATCTACGCGCGTAGGGGCTATGGTGCGGAAATGACGAGCCAGCACCAGAACACCCCGAGCTGGGATCAGATCCGCCGGGCGCCCAAGGTCCTGCTGCACGACCACCTCGATGGGGGTCTGCGCCCCGGCACGATCGTCGAACTCGCCCGTGAGACGGGCTACGCACACCTCCCCGAGACCGATCCGGACAAGCTCGGCGTCTGGTTCCGCGAGGCCGCCGACTCCGGCTCCCTGGAGCGTTACCTGGAGACCTTCTCCCACACCGTCGGCGTGATGCAGACCCGCGAGGCGCTCGTGCGCGTGGCCGCCGAGTGCGCCGAGGACCTCGCCGAGGACGGCGTCGTCTACGCGGAGGTGCGGTACGCGCCCGAGCAGCATCTGGAGGCCGGGCTCAGCCTGGAGGAGGTCGTCGAGGCGGTCAACGAGGGCTTCCGGGAGGGCGAGCGGCGGGCGAAGGCGAACGGCCACCGCATCCGTGTCGGCGCCCTGCTCACCGCCATGCGGCACGCGGCCCGCGCACTGGAGATCGCCGAACTGGCCAACCGGTACCGGGACCTGGGGGTGGTGGGCTTCGACATCGCCGGCGCCGAGGCCGGTTACCCGCCCACCCGGCACCTGGACGCCTTCGAGTACCTCAAGCGCGAGAACAACCACTTCACCATCCACGCCGGCGAGGCCTTCGGGCTGCCGTCCATCTGGCAGGCCCTGCAGTGGTGCGGGGCCGACCGGCTCGGGCACGGGGTGCGCATCATCGACGACATCCAGGTCCTCGAGGACGGTTCGGTCAAGCTCGGGCGCCTCGCCTCGTACGTACGTGACAAGCGCGTCCCGCTGGAGCTGTGCCCGAGCTCCAACCTCCAGACCGGTGCCGCCGACTCGTATGCCGAACACCCGATCGGACTCCTGCGGAGGCTGCACTTCCGTGCCACGGTGAACACGGACAACCGTCTGATGTCGGGGACGAGCATGAGCCGGGAATTCCACCACCTGGTCGAGGCTTTCGGATACACGCTCGACGACATGCAGTGGTTCTCGGTCAATGCTATGAAGTCAGCATTCATCCCTTTCGATGAACGACTCGCGATGATCAATGACGTCATCAAGCCCGGATATGCCGAGTTGAAATCCGAATGGCTGTTCCAGCAGACCGCCTCCACCAGCGGCTCTGCGGGATCCGAGCGCTGACGGAATTGCTCTTGAAGCGGCCGGGAGACGATGTCCCGGCCGCTTTCGGGTGTTTGCGGAGCCCGGCCGCGCGTGTTTACGGTTCTGGACTGCTCACCCCCCGTCATCGGATCCAAGGACGCATCCACCATGAAGCAGTCTGCTGCCAAGACCCTCGGTGTCGCCGCCCTCGGTGCCGCCTTCGCCGCCGCGGGCGCGGGCGTCGCGAGCGCGGCCCCGGCCGTCCCGGACGGCGCCGGGCTGGACACCGTCACCCAGGCGCTGCCGACGGGCGACGTCACCAAGGTGCTGCCGCCCGGCACGGGTGATGTGCTCGGCCAGGGACAGAACGCGCTCGGCGGGGCGGTGGCCGCCACCCGGCCCGTCGCCGAGAGGGCCGTCACCGGTGGCCCGGCCGCACCCGCCGCCGGACTGCTCGGCGGACTGCCGGTCAAGGGACTGCCCGCGCACGGCCTGCCGGTGAACGGAACCCCGCTGGTCTGAGACGACCCGGCCCGTACGACGCCGATGGGCGCCCCGGACCGGGGCGCCCATCGGCGTGTGGATGCGGCAGCCGGCCGCACCCGTGGTCACCAGGCCGTGCGGGCGTCCGTCTTGTCCTCCGACGGGAACAGGATCCACAGCGCTATGTAGAGCAGGAACTGCGGTCCGGGGAGCAGGCACGACAGCAGGAAGATCACACGCATCGTGGTCGCGGAGGTGCCGAAGCGCCGTGCCAGCGCTGCGCACACTCCGCCGATCATCCGTCCATGAGTGGGGCGGGCCAGGGCGGTCATGGTGGCTCCTTCGCGAACCGTGGGCGGGAATCGGCTCCCGGCGGCTGCCGGGACCCCGGTCGGCGCCGATGTCCTCGACGCTGTCGATGTCGATGTCGCTGTCGTCGCTGCCGTCGATGTCCTCGGCGTTCTCGGGCGTTCTCGACGTTCGTTGTCGACGTTCGTTTCTCGGCGTTCTCGACGTGATCCACGCTACGGGGACGAAGCGGGCGAAGCGTCACTCTACGGAGCCATCCCGACCCTGGGAATCGTCGGGGTCCGACCCTGAGACGGCTCCTCCCGCGGCAGGGCCGTCCGGCTGCGCGACGCGGCCCGGCGGCGGAGCCGGAGCCGGGCGGCGGGTACGACCAGGAGATGGGCCAACGCCACCCCGGTCGTGTTGAGCAGGACGGCGTCGATGTCCACCACCTGTCCCGGCACCCCGGTCTGCAGCAGTTCGATACCCAGCGAGATCAGGCTGCCCGCGGTGACCGTACGGGCCAGCGAGGCGAGCGGCGAGACGACCAGCCGCCCACCGGCCATCGGCAGCAGCACTCCGAGCGGTGCGAGCAGCGCGAGCCGCTCCCCGATCCGGCGGGCGGCCTCCTGCCAGCCCAGCGCGAGATCGGCTCTGATACCGGCGAACGGATGGAGGTTGGCGGGCCTCACCCAGGGCACGTCCAGCGGGCGCAGCGTGATCCAGGCGACGAGCGCGAGGTGTGCGACCAGGAGGACACCCCCTGCCACACGGACGCGGATCACGGCGCTGCCGCCGTTTGAGCCTTGACGCTGCACGCCCCCCTAGACGCGGGGCCCGGCACGATCGGTTCCGCCGCGCGGCGCGGCGCATGAGGGGGACACATGGCCGAGCGCCGAGCGCCGAGCGCCTGGCGGGCGGCCGGGACCGCGCCGGTTCAGGCGCCGAGTGCCTCGGTCGAGGGCGGTGTCACGGTGCCCGGGCGGGAACGCACCTCGCTCGTGCACCGGTAGCGGCGCAGCGGCCGGTCCTGCGGGCCGCCGAGCACGACGGTCCCGTCGTCGGTGGCGGTCGCCTCCGAGTCGGCGAAGGTGCAGACGATCTGCGCGAGGGCGAACGAGGTGAGGTCCTGCGGACGGACGCTCAGCCGGAACGTGCTCTCCGGATCCTTGCCGCGCGGCCCGCTCACCCTGATGCCGCCGGTGACGTCCGTCGTGTAGCCCGCCTGCTTCTGCGGGGCGGACGGCTTGGCGGCGAGCTGGTCGAGCAGTCCCTGTGCCACCAGCACACGGCGCCGCGCCTCGGCCGTGCCGTCGGGTATACGCACGAAACGGTCGACCGTCACCAGCTGCGCGGCGCACAGCATGAAGACCTGGACCGGTATGCCACGGCCGGCCTGCGTGGACACGTCGGCGCCCGGCAGCGCGCAGGGCATCCGGGAGGGGGCGGGGCCGAAGTCCGTGGGCACCTGGGTGGCCCGGATGCCACACCCGGCCAGCAGCGCGGCCAGCAGCGGGACGGCGAGCAAGCAGCGTCCGCCTCGTAGGGTCATCGGGCGTTCTCCTCGGTGCCGTTCCCGTTCCGCGTCTCCTCCGCGATCAGCGGCGACGCGTCGCGCGGCAGGCGCAGCGTGAACACCGCCCCGCCCCCCTGCGCGTTGGCGGCCGTGATCCCGCCGCCGTGGATGTTCGCGTTCTCCATGGCGATGGACAGGCCGAGGCCGCTGCCCTCGGAGCGCGGACGCGAGGCGCTCGCCTTGTAGAAGCGGTCGAAGACGTGCGGCAGGACGTCCTCGGGGATGCCGGGGCCGTGGTCCTGCACCTCGATGAGGAGCTCCTCGCCCTCCTCGCGCACGCGGACGCGTACCGGCGAACCGCCGTGCTTGAGCGCGTTGCCGATCAGGTTCGCCAGGATCACATCGAGGCGACGCGGGTCGAGGCGGGCCATCATGCCGCGCTCGGCGTCCAGCTCGACGGCGTCCAGCCAGGCGCGGGCGTCGATGCACGCGGTGATCTGGTCGGCGATGTCCACGTCGTCCAGGACCAGCCGGGCCGTGCCCGCGTCGAAGCGGGTGACCTCCATCAGGTTCTCGACGAGGTCGTTGAGCCGCCGGGTCTCGCTGACCACGAGCCGTACGGCGGGCTCGATCATCGGATCGATGCCACCCGTCTCCGCGTCCAGCTCCTCCTCCAGGACCTCGGTGACGGCCGTGATCGCCGTGAGGGGCGTGCGCAGCTCGTGCGACATGTCCGCCACGAATCGGCGGGAGGCCTCCTCCCGGGCGCTCATGTCCGCGACGGTCTTCTCCAGGGACTCGGCGGCGCTGTTGAACGTCCGGGACAGCTCGGCCAGCTCATCGGTGCCGGACACACGCAGCCGGGTGTCCAGCTTGCCCTCGCCCAGGCGCCGGGCCGCGATGCCGAGGCGGTGCACCGGCTTCAGCACGGTCGTGGCGGCGGCCTGGGCGAGCAGCGCCGAGCCGATCAGTGCGAGACCGGTGGCGATACCTAGGGACCAGGCGAGCGAGTCGAGGTCCTTGGCCTCCGGCTCCAGGGACTTGCGCATGTAGCCGGCCGGGCCGCCGCCGATCACCTTCGCCCCGCCCACCAGGTACGGCTTGTCGCCCTCGACGACGCGCTGCCAGTACAGGTGGTAGGGGGACTTGTTGGCCGACGACACCGCCTGCTGCCTGTCGACCGCCTTGCGCAGGGACTTCGGCACGTCCTCCAGCGTGAAGGTGTCCAGGGCGGAGTTGCCGGCCACGGTCCTGCCGTGCTCGTCCTGCGCGACCAGCAGCACGCTGAAGTGCTGGCTGCTGTTGGCCATCTGCCCGGCGGCGTGCTGCAGTTCGTCCTGCGTCGGATGCACGGGCAGCGAACTCGCCCGGTTCTGCATCTCCTGCTGGAAGTCGCGCAGCACCGAGTCCTGGGTGCGGGTGAGCACGGCCTCGCGGTTGAGCCAGTACGCGATGCCGGACGCGGACACGGCGGCGGTGAGCGCGACGAGCCCGAACACCACCACAAGGCGCAGTCTGAGGCTCGTGAAGCGCAGTCGCGACAGTACGGCCTTGCGCGCCGCGGCCCAGCCGCGGAGTCCCCCTTGCGGATCGGTCACTGAGGCGCGTCCAGCCGGTAGCCGACGCCGCGGACCGTGCGGATCAGCGTCGGGGACGACGGTACGTCCTCGACCTTGGCGCGCAGCCGCTGCACGCACGCGTCGACGAGCCGTGAGTCGCCCAGGTAGTCGTGCTCCCACACCAGCCGCAGCAACTGCTGCCGGGACAGCGCCTGTCCGGGCCGCCGGCTCAGCTCCAGCAGCAACCGCAGTTCCGTCGGGGTGAGTTGCAGGTCATCGCCGTTCTTGGTGACCGTCATCGCGGCCCGGTCGATGACCAGGCTGCCGAAGGTCGCCGAGTCGCTGGCCTCGCGCTCGCCGCGGCGCAGCACGGCCCGGATCCGGGCGTCGAGCACCCGCCCCTGCACCGGCTTGACGACGTAGTCGTCGGCGCCGGACTCCAGCCCGACCACGACGTCGATGTCGTCACTGCGCGCGGTCAGCAGGATGATCGGCAGCTGGTCGGTGCGCCGGATGCGGCGGCACACCTCGAACCCGTCGATGCCGGGCAGCATGACGTCCAGCACGATCAGATCAGGCCGCTGCTCGCGCAACAGCTTGAGACCGTCCTCGCCGGTGGCAGCGGTGGCCACCCGGTGTCCCTGGCGCGTCAAAGAGAGCTCCAGGGCCGTCCGGATGGCGTCGTCGTCCTCGATCAGCAACAGGGAAGGCACGGGGGCCATTCTGGCCCATGCCATGGCCGTCTTTCGACTGCTGGAGCGCTCCCACGCCTGTTGCCCGTCCTCGGACCCGATCACCGTCACGGATGCGTAGCCGTACGACTCTTCTCCGTCACCATGCTGTGAGGTGGCTGCGGACGACCCCTGTGACAGGTCTGTGACAGTCGACGGACACGGCCATGAAGTCGCCCCGGCAGAGTTTTCGGCACAGGCAAGGAAGCAAGTCGAAGACCGGGACTCCACGACGGGGGGCGCGAGATGAACACGCTGCACGGCACCAGCACCAGCGCAGTGGTCACGCGGCTGCACGACGTGACCCGGGGTTCGGAGAAGTCCGGTACCGGTGGCGGTACCACCCTGCTCGAGCGGAGCCGAGAGCTTGGGGGAGGGCGGGGGTGCGCTCGCGGCACCGGGCGTCAGCACACCGGCTATATGACGGTGGTTGACGCTCACACGGGGGAAGCTCACGGGGGAGCCGCGTACGGGGAGGCCTCGGGGGAGCGCCGCTCGGCGACGGAGGCGGAGTTCACCGCCTACGTCGAGGAGCGCCGCGCCTCCCTGTACGCAACCGCCTATCACCTGACCGGTGACCGCTTCGAGGCCGAGGACCTGCTGCAGAGCGCCCTGTTCTCGACGTACAAGGCGTGGGACCGGATCACTGACAAGGCCGCGCTGGGTGGCTACCTGCGGCGGACCATGACCAACCTGCACATCAGCGCGTGGCGCCGCCGCAAGCTGAACGAGTACCCGACCGAGGAGCTGCCGGAGACCGCCGGCGACACGGATGCGATGCGCGGCACCGAACTGCGCGCCGTCCTGTGGCAGGCGCTCGCCCGGCTGCCGGAACTCCAGCGCACCATGCTGGTCCTGCGCTACTACGAGGGCCGCACGGACCCGGAGATCGCGGAGATCCTCGACATCAGTGTCGGCACGGTGAAGTCCAGCATCTGGCGGTCGCTCCGCCGGCTGCGCGAGGACGAGGTCCTCAGCTTCGGCCGTGACGAGGAGGAGTCCTTCGGGGAGCTTGTCGCCTGAGGGATCGGGGGGATACGGGGGAACACGGGGGAGCGGTACCGGGGGAGGAACACGGGGGAATCACGGGGTCACGGGGGACCACGGGGGAAGTGCCGCCACGGGGGAAGCACGGCGGTGCGCAGGAGAGCGGGACTGGGGGGCCGGGGGGTCCATCCAGTCCCGTTTCCCGTTCTGCCGTCCTGCCGTCCTGTTCTCTTCTGCCGTCCTGCCGTCCTGCCGTCCTGCCGTCCTGCCGTCCCGTTCTCGTTCTGCCGTCCCGCCGCTCGCGGGACTACGCCGCGATGCTCACCGACGCTCGCCGGCCCGCCGCGGCTGCCGCGAGCCGGCTCAACGCTTCGTCCCGGTCGCAGGCGTACGCCCCAAGGCCCGTCTGGCGGGCGACGATCGACCGCTCCGCGCGCATCAGCCGCCAGCCGCGGCGCAGCAGGAACGGGACCGACTTGCGGCCCTCCTCGAGGTCGCGCGCGAAACGGCGGCGGAACGTGGTCAGCGGCCCACGGGTCAGGCACAGCGCGTCGGCCAGGAGGCCCGCTTCACGGCAGCGCCCCACGAGTTCGGCGGCGAAGACGCCCTCCGCGACGAACACCGGCGTACGGTCGATGTGCAGTGTCTCCTCGCCGGTACGCGCGCTGAGCGCGATGTCGTACACGGGCACCGTCGTGCGGCCCGTGGCGCACAGTTCGGCGATGGCCGCGACCGCGGCGTCCGCGTCCCACGACCGCGGATCGTCCCAGTCGATGTCCGAACTCCCCTCCACCAGCGGCAGGGTGGGGTCGTCGCCCTCCTTGTAGAAGTCGTCGAGCCGCAGCACGGGCAGGCCCGACAGGGCGGCGACGAGGGACTTGCCGGATCCGGAGGGGCCGCAGAGCAGCACGACGCGGGCGGGGGCCGGAGGATGGAGACTCACGAGACACCAGTCTGACGCATCCCGGGCACTGTGCGGACCCCGCGGGTCGGCGTTGGAGCAGACATCACACCTCAACTACTGTGCGTGTCGACATGATTACGCTCAGCAGTGAAGAGGTGGCAGCAGCCATGGCACGACACGCCTACCCCAAGTCCCCCACCGCCCGGCGCACCGTTGTCGCGCTCGCGACCGCGGGTGCCGCACTGGGGGCGGGCGCGGCCACGGCCTCGGCGGACAGCGCCCCGGTCCTCGACGTGATGCGCACCCGGCCCGCGTCGCTGGGCGACGCGGACCCGCAGGCGGGGCTGCCGGCGCTGACGGGGGCCGTGGGACATGTCACGGGCCCGCTCGCGGGCCTCAAGCCCAACCCGCTGGCGGGCACGGGAGCCGATCCGCTCGACAACGGCGTCGCCACCCAGATCGCCGACTTCAAGCCCCTGTCGTCGCAGACCCTGACCCGGCCGGTGGCCCAGGCGCAGTCGCTCGGCAGCGTGCCGGTGGTCGGGCGGGTACTTCGGGCGACCCGCTGACCGTCGCCCGAACGGGTGGCTCTGACGGCCTCCACGACGAAGAGCCGCGCTTCCCCCGGACGGCGGGGAAGCGCGGCTCTCCTGTCCCGGGGAGGCCTCAGTAGGACGAGCCGGAGGCGCCCAGCGAGCCCGTCGGGTGCCAGACCGTCTTCGTCTCCAGGAAGGCCGTCAGGCGCTCGATGCCCGGTGCCGCGAAGTAATCCACAGGCTGTGGACGCAGTACGCGCTTCAGGTTGTCCGCCGCGGCGACCTCCAGCTCCTTCGCCAGTACGTCGTCGGCGCCGGCCAGGTCGATCGCGTTGACGTCCTGGTGGGCGGCCAGCGGGGCCGCGATCTCCGCCGTTCGGCCCGAGAGGACGTTCACCACACCGCCCGGCAGATCGGAGGTGGCCAGGACCTCGCCGAGGGAGAGGGCCGGCAGAGGACACCTCTCGGCGGCGATCACGACGGCCGTGTTGCCGGTCGCGATCACCGGGGCGATCACCGAGATCAGGCCCAGGAAGGACGAATCCTGGGGGGCGAGGACCGCGACCACGCCCGTCGGCTCGGGCGTCGACAGGTTGAAGAACGGGCCCGCGACCGGGTTGCCGCCGCCGACCACCTGGGCGATCTTGTCGGTCCAGCCCGCGTACCAGACCCAGCGGTCGATCGCCGCGTCGACCTGGGCGGCGGCCTTGGACTTCGACAGCCCCTCGGCCTCGGCCACCTCGCGCACGAACTGGTCTCGGCGGCCCTCCAGGATCTCCGCGATGCGGTAGAGGATCTGTCCCCGGTTGTACGCCGTCGCGCCCGACCAGGCGCCGAACGCCTTGCGGGCGGCCACGACCGCGTCCCGGGCGTCCTTGCGGGAGGCCTGCGGGGCGTTGGCCAGCCATGTGCCCTTGGAGTCCGTCACCTCGTACACCCGGCCGCTCTCGGAACGCGGGAACTTGCCGCCCACGTACAGCTTGTAGGTCTTGAAGACAGAGAGTCGCTCTTCCAGCTTCCCGAACCTCTCGGGCTTATCGGACATCGAGGTATGCCTCCAGGCCGTGGCGACCGCCCTCGCGGCCGAAGCCCGACTCCTTGTAGCCGCCGAAGGGCGAGGTGGGGTCGAACTTGTTGAACGTGTTGGACCAGACGACACCCGCGCGGAGCTTGTTCGCCACCGCCAGGATGCGGGAGCCCTTCTCCGTCCAGATGCCGGCGGAGAGGCCGTACTGGGTGTTGTTGGCCTTGGCGACGGCCTCCTCCGGGGTGCGGAAGGTGAGGACCGACAGCACCGGGCCGAAGATCTCGTCGCGGGCGATGGTGTGCGCCTGGGTGACGTTGGTGAAGAGCGTCGGCGCGAACCAGTAGCCGGAGGACGGGAGTTCGCAGGCGGGCGACCAGCGCTCGGCGCCCTCCGCCTCGCCCTGCTCGGCGAGCGCGGTGATCCGGGCCAGCTGCTCGGCGGAGTTGATCGCGCCGATGTCGGTGTTCTTGTCGAGGGGGTCGCCCAGGCGGAGGGTCGAGAGCCTCCTCTTGAGGGACTCCAGGAGCTCGTCCTGGATCGACTCCTGGACCAGAAGGCGGGAGCCCGCGCAGCAGACCTGGCCCTGGTTGAAGAAGATGCCGCCCACGATGCCCTCGACGGCCTGGTCGATCGGGGCGTCGTCGAAGACGATGTTGGCGCCCTTGCCGCCCAGTTCGAGGGTGAGCTTCTTGCGGGTGCCCGCGACCGTGCGGGCGATCTCCTTGCCGACGGCCGTGGAGCCGGTGAAGGCGACCTTGTCGACGTCCGGGTGCGCGACCAGGGCGGCGCCCGTGTCGCCGTATCCCGGAAGGATGTTGACGACGCCCTTGGGCAGGCCCGCCTGACGGCAGATGTCGGCGAAGAAGAGTGCCGAGAGCGGGGTGGTCTCCGCGGGCTTGAGGACGACCGTGTTGCCGGTCGCGAGCGCCGGGGCGATCTTCCACGCCAGCATCAGGAGGGGGAAGTTCCAGGGGATGACCTGGCCGGCCACGCCCAGCGGCCGCGGGTTCGGCCCGAAGCCCGCGTGGTCGAGCTTGTCGGCCCAGCCCGCGTAGTAGAAGAAGTGCGCGGCGACCAGCGGCAGGTCGGCGTCGCGGGTCTCCTTGATGGGCTTGCCGTTGTCCAGCGTCTCCAGGACCGCCAGTTCGCGGCTGCGCTCCTGGATGATGCGAGCGATACGGAACAGGTACTTGGCGCGCTCCGAGCCGGGCAGCGCCGACCACTTCTCGAAGGCCCTGCGGGCGGCCTGCACCGCGCGGTCGACGTCCGCCTCCCCTGCCTGGGCGACCTCGGAGAGGACCTCCTCGGTGGCCGGGCTGATCGTCTTGAAGACCTTGCCGTCGGCCGCGTCGGTGAACTCGCCGTCGACGAACAGGCCGTACGACGGGGCGATGTCGACGACGGAGCGGGACTCGGGCGCCGGTGCGTACTCGAATGCGGAAGGCGTGTTTTCCATGTTCATGGGGTCTCAGTCCACCGTCACGTAGTCGGGGCCGGAGTAGCGGCCGGTGGCCAGCTTCTGACGCTGCATCAGCAGATCGTTCAGGAGCGAGGAGGCGCCGAAGCGGAACCAGTGGTTGTCCAGCCAGTCCGCGCCGGCGGTCTCGTTGACCAGCACGAGGAACTTGATCGCGTCCTTGCTGGTGCGGATGCCGCCGGCCGGTTTCACGCCGATCTGGACGCCGGTCTGCGCCCTGAAGTCTCGTACGGCCTCCAGCATGAGGAGGGTGTTGGCCGGGGTCGCGTTGACGGCGACCTTTCCGGTCGAGGTCTTGATGAAGTCGGCACCCGCCAGCATGCCGAGCCAGCTGGCGCGGCGGATGTTGTCGTACGTCGAGAGCTCGCCCGTCTCGAAGATGACCTTGAGGCGGGCGTTCGTCCCACAGGCCTCCTTCACGGCGACGATCTCGTCGTACACCTTCAGGTACCTGCCCGCGAGGAACGCCCCGCGGTCGATGACCATGTCGATCTCGTCGGCGCCCGCGGTCACGGCCTCGCGCACGTCCGCCAGCTTGACGTCGAGCGCGGCACGGCCCGCGGGGAAGGCGGTGGCAACGGACGCGACCTTCACGCCGGAGCCCGCGACGGCCTCCTTCGCGACGGCCACCATGTCCGGATAGACACAGACGGCCGCCGTCGTGGGGGTCGCAGGGTCCGTCGGGTCGGGATGGACCGCCTTCGCGCCGAGCGCCCGGACCTTGCCCGGGGTGTCCGCGCCTTCCAGCGTCGTCAGGTCGACCATCGAGATGGCGAGGTCGATGGCGTACGCCTTCGCGGTGGTCTTGATGGAACGGGTGCCGAGCGAGGCGGCGCGCGCCTCCAGGCCGACCGCGTCGACGCCGGGCAGCCCGTGGAGGAAGCGGCGCAGCGTGCTGTCGGACGCGGTGACGTCCGTGAGTGCGTGTGCAGCGGGTGCAGAGGTGGGCATGGTCACCAGCCGAGCATATCTACGCGCGTAGCGGCTGTACAGCCCCGGGAGGCTCCGGATGCGGGCCGGACCACGGGTGGGCCGCGCGGGCCACGGTTGCGTATCTGTTACGGGCCCCCTCGCGCCGGTCGGGCAGAATCGGGTCCATGACGACCCCCGATCACCAGCCACCCGCTGCCGGCCGCTCGGCACCCGAGTCCCGGGACCGGATCTACCGGTCGCCCGCCGGTATCGCGTCCGGAGTGCTGCTGCTCGCCCTCGCGCTCTGGCTCGGCATCGACGCGCTGGTCTCGGGGCACGGCCGCCTCCCCTGGCTGGCGCTCGCCGGGATGATCCTGGTCGTCCCGCTGCTCACCGCCTTCACCCTCCGCCCGGCCGTGTACGCGAACGAGGAGCGGCTGCGCATCCGCAACCCGTTCCGGGTGATCGTGCTGCCCTGGGGGTCGGTCGCCCTGCTCCGCTCCGGGTATTCGAACGAGGTCGTCACCACGTCCGGCGCGAAGTACCAGCTGTGGGCACTGCCCGTCTCGCTGCGCGCCCGCAAGAGGGCGGCCCGGCAGCAGAGCCGCGCGGCGCAGGCCGATGGCGCGGGTGGCCGGGGCCCCCTGGCCTCCCTGGCGCTGCCGCCGATGCCGGACGGGCCCGTCCGCGCCCCGACCGACCAGATCATGGACGACCTGCGCACCCTGGCCGAGGCGCACGAGAAGTCCGACCAGCCCCAGGGCGAGCCGACGGTCCGCTGGGCGTACGAGGTCCTGGGCCCGGCGGCGGCGGGCGCGGCACTCCTGGCGATCCTGCTGGCGATGGGCTGACCGGACGGTCAGTACTCCGCACCCGGCCCGCCTCCGGCGGACCGCGCTCCCCTTCCTTGCCTAGTGCTGTGGCCGGAAAGGTTTGCCGGGAAGCTCGCGGCGTCCGGTGCGGTGCATCGCAAGGCGGAGCGTCGCCCGCGTACTGGATGTACTCGGGCGATGCGACAACGCGGCGAGGTGCCGTGCCGGGCGTCGCGAGCCGGTGAACCTTTCCGGTCGCAGCACTAGAGGTAGCCAAGGGACCGTCCGCGAGGGCGACCCCGACCCCGGGCCCGGGACCGACCCCGGGGCCCACCCCCACCGGGACGCCCTCCGGCGGCCGAGCAGCGCCCACCCCTGCGGGGACCACCCCTGCCTCCGCGCCGCCGACCGACACCCCGGGAAGCCCCACGCCCACGGGGTCCCCCACCGAGACTCCCCGGCCCACCCCCTCGCACACCACCGCGCCGGCCCCCGAGGGGACGGGAACCCCCACGGCCACGCTCACCCCGGCGGGCTGAGCCGCGCAGGACACGGTGGCGGCTGCGGCGCTCGGCGGACGGTACCGGAACACCGGTTCCCGCACCGGCGACCAGCGCGCCGAAGGTGCCTCAGCTGTCGCGGGGAAGTTCCCCGACGGGGTGCCCCTGCCATGTCTCCCGACAGGGGCACCCGGTGGGTCAGATGCCGGCCGCCGCCGACAGGTCCCGCTTGATCGCCGCGAGCCGGTCGGCCGCTTGGGCGCGCGCCGCGGGCAGGCCGGCGTGCGAGCCGACCGGGACCACGACCTCCAGGTAGCACTTGAGCTTGGGCTCGGTGCCGCTGGGGCGGACGATGACGCGGGCGCCGTCGAGGGTGTAGCGCAGACCGTCGGTCGGCGGGAGCCGGTCCGTGCCCTGCGTCAGGTCCTCGGCCTTGGTGATCGCGAGGCCCCCCAGCTCGGTCGGGGGCTGCTCGCGCAGCCGGCGCATCGCGTCCGCGATGACCGTGAGGTCCTGCACCCGGACCGACAGCTGGTCCGTGGCGTGCAGGCCGTGCTCCACGGCGAGGTCGTCGAGCAGGTCGAGCAGGGTGCGGCCCTGCTCCTTCAGCTCGGAGGCCAGCTCGGTGACGAGCAGGGCCGCCGTGATGCCGTCCTTGTCGCGGACGCCCTCGGGGTCGACGCAGTAGCCGAGCGCCTCCTCGTAGCCGTAGCGCAGCCCCTCGACGCGGGCGATCCACTTGAAGCCGGTGAGGGTCTCCTCGTACGGCAGGCCCACCTTCTCGGCGATGCGGCCGAGCAGGGAGGACGAGACGATCGACTCGGCGAAGGTGCCGGTGGCCCCGCGGCGGACCAGGTGCGTGCCCAGCAGGGCGCCCACCTCGTCGCCCCGCAGCATGCGCCAGTCCCCGCCGTCCTTGACCGCCACCGCGCAGCGGTCGGCGTCGGGGTCGTTGGCGATGACGAGGTCGGGCTCCGTCTCGCGGGCCTTCGCGAACGCGAGGTCCATGGCGCCGGGCTCTTCCGGGTTGGGGAAGGCGACGGTCGGGAAGTCCGGGTCGAGGTCGGCCTGCTCGGTGACGAGGGCCGGGGCGGGGAAGCCGGCGCGCTCGAAGGCGGCCAGGACGACGTCCCTGCCGACGCCGTGCATCGCCGTGTAGACGGTGCGGGCGGTGCGGGGGAAGTCCGGGGCGAGGACCGCGTCCGTGCGGGTGAGGTAGGCGTTCAGGACGCTGTCGTCGAGGGTGTCCCAGCCGGAGTCCGGGCGGGGGACGGCGGCGAGGGTGGTGATCGCGTCGATCTCCGCCGCGATCTCCGCGTCGGCCGGGGGCACGATCTGGGAGCCGTCGCCGAGATAGACCTTGTAGCCGTTGTCCCGGGGCGGGTTGTGGCTGGCGGTGACCTCGACACCGGCGACCGCGCCGAGGTGCCTGACGGCGAAGGCCAGGACGGGGGTGGGCAGGGGCCGGGGGAGAACGGCAGCGCGCAGGCCCGCGCCCGTCATGACGGCCGCGGTGTCCCGGGCGAAGTCGGCCGACTTGTGACGGGCGTCGTAGCCGATGACCACGAGGCCGTCGCCCTGGCCCTTGGACCTGAGGTACGCGGCGAGGCCCGCGGCGGCGCGAATGACCACGGCGCGGTTCATGCGCATGGGCCCGGCGCCGAGTTCGCCGCGCAGACCGGCCGTGCCGAACTGGAGGGTGCCGCTGAAGCGCGCGGCGAGCTCGGCGTGGTCCTCGGCGTCGATGAGCTTCGCGAGTTCCTCGCGGGTTTCCGCGTCGGGGTCCTCGGCCAGCCACGCCTTGGCCCGTGCGATGAGTTCGTCGTGCACGTCGGGTCAACCTCTCGTTGTCTGCTTGTCGGGCGCCCTCGGCCGGTGGTGGGTCCGGTGCCGGGCGGCCGGTCGTACGGGACCGGCGTCCCGCCTGCCGTGGGTGGGGCGATGGTGACCGCCTCGGTCCGGCACGCGGGCGTCCGCCAGGGGACCGGTGGGGTGGCGCCTCGGGCAGGCACCGCGGTCCCGTCCGGCGTGGGCCCGGGGGCGTTCGGCGTGATCGGGATCCGGGGGCGCGGGGCCCCACTGACGGATACCCCGGCGGGCGGTTCCCTAGAGCTCCGAACAGAATGGGCGCCCGGCTCGCGGCGCCTGGCCTCCGGAGCTCTTACAGGCGGTTCAGCACCTGGGTCAGCAGCGTCCCCATCCGGGTCGCGCTGTCGCGGCCCGCCTGGAGGACCTCCTCGTGGTTCAGAGGCTCGCCCGTCATACCCGCGGCCAGGTTCGTGACCAGGGAGATGCCCAGGACCTCGGCTCCCGCCTCGCGTGCGGCGATGGCCTCCAGGACCGTGGACATGCCCACCAGGTCGGCACCGATGACGCGGGCCATGCGGATCTCGGCCGGGGTCTCGTAGTGCGGGCCCGTGAACTGCGCGTAGACGCCCTCCTCCAGGGTGGGGTCGATCTCCTTGCACAGGGCGCGCAGGCGCGGGGAGTACAGGTCCGTCAGGTCGACGAAGTTGGCGCCGACGATCGGGGAGGTCGCCGTCAGGTTGATGTGGTCGCTGATCAGCACGGGCTGGCCGGGGCGCATGGTCTCGCGCAGGCCGCCGCAGCCGTTGGTCAGGACGATCGTCTTGGCGCCGGCGGCGACGGCGGTGCGGACGCCGTGCGCGACGGCGGCGACGCCGCGGCCCTCGTAGTAGTGCGTACGGCCCAGGAAGACCAGGGCCCGCTTGTCGCCGATCCGGTACGAGCGGATCCTGCCGCCGTGTCCCTCGACCGCCGGCGGCGGGAAGCCGGGCAGCTCGGTGACGTGGAACTCGGGCTCGGCCTCGCCGAGGGCGTCGACGGCCGGAGCCCAGCCGGAGCCCATCACGAGGGCCACGTCGTGGGTCTCGGCACCGGTCAGCTCGCGCAGGCGCGCGGCGGCGGCGTCGGCGGCGGCGTAGGGGTCGCCCTGGATGTCGTCCGGAAGAAGAGATGCGTTCACGCGCATGAGGGTAGCCGGTTTGGGCCTACGCGCGTAGATGACGGAGGTCACGACAATGCGATCGTTGTCTTGTCGTTTCCGACGACCTTTGATCGGAAGATGGCCGCGCGGTCCGGACCGGCCGACCGGGCGCCGCTCAGCACGGCCGCTTGCGCAACTCCATCACGTAGTCGTGCGGTGCCCCGGCCGACTCCGCCGCGTCCGCGATCTCGCCCAGGTAGCGTGCCGAGGGCAGGCCGCCCTCGTAGCCGTTCAGCACGAAGGTCCAGGCCGACTCCTCGCCGTCCAGCGTGTGGACGCGCACGCGCAGCCGGCGGTAGACGTCGAGACCCACGCCCTCCCAGCGGTCCATGGACTCCTCGTCCATGGGCGCGATGTCGTACAGCGCGACGAAGACCTGTGAGATCGGGTCCTCCACGATCGTCGCGAGGGCGCCCTCCCAGCCCATGTGCTCGCCCCCGAAGGTCAGCCGCCAGCCGTTGAGCCAGCCGGTGGCGCGCAGCGGCGAGTGGGGTGCGCGGCGGGTCATCAGCCGCGCGTCGAGGTTGCCGGCGTACGCGGCGTAGAGCGACATGGAGTCGAGAGTACGTCAGCACCACGTCAGCCTCTCCTGTAACAGAAGTACATCGGTCCGCCCCCGGAGGAGAACCGCCTGAAGCGTGCGGGACAATGGAGTACGTGACTCGGATCGTGATCATCGGTGGCGGACCCGGCGGATATGAAGCGGCGCTGGTGGCCGCGCAGCTCGGCGCGGAGGTGACCGTCGTCGACTGCGACGGTCTGGGCGGGGCGTCGGTGCTCACCGACTGCGTGCCGTCGAAGACGCTCATCGCGACGGCCGAAGTGATGACGACCTTCGATTCCTCGTACGAGGAGCTCGGCATCATCGTGGCCGACGACACCCCTCCCCTGGAGCAGGCCGCCCGCGTCGTCGGGGTCGACCTCGGGAAGGTCAACCGCCGGGTGAAGCGGCTCGCGCTCGCCCAGTCCCACGACATCACCGCGTCCGTCACGCGCGCCGGCGCCCGGGTCATGCGCGGCCGCGGCCGGCTGGAGGGCATGCAGGGGCTGGACGGGTCCCGCAAGGTCGTCGTACGGGCGGCGGACGGGAGCGAGGAGACCCTCACCGCCGACGCCGTGCTCATCGCCACCGGCGGTCACCCGCGCGAGCTGCCCGACGCCCAGCCGGACGGCGAGCGGATCCTCAACTGGACCCAGGTCTACGACCTCGACGAGCTGCCCGAGGAACTCATCGTCGTCGGTTCCGGTGTCACCGGTGCCGAGTTCGCCGGCGCCTATCAGGCCCTCGGGTCCAAGGTCACCCTCGTCTCCTCGCGCGACCGTGTGCTGCCCGGCGAGGACCCCGACGCCGCCGCCGTCCTGGAGGACGTCTTCCGGCGCCGCGGCATGAACGTGATGGCCCGCTCGCGCGCGCAGTCCGCCAAGCGTGTGGGCGACCGCGTCGAGGTCACCCTCGCCGACGGACGAGTGATCACGGGCTCGCACTGCCTCATGGCCGTCGGCGCCGTCCCCAACACCAGCGGGATGGGGCTCGAGGAGGCCGGGGTCAAGCTCCGGGAGTCCGGTCACATCTGGACGGACAAGGTCTCCCGGACGACGGCTCCGGGTGTGTACGCCGCCGGTGACGTGACCGGCGTCTTCGCCCTCGCCTCCGTCGCCGCCATGCAGGGACGCATCGCCATGTACCACTTCCTGGGCGACGCGGTGGCCCCGCTCAACCTGAAGACCGTCTCCTCGAACGTCTTCACCGACCCCGAGATCGCCACCGTCGGCTACACCCAGGCCGACGTCGACGCCGGCAACATCGACGCCCGGGTCGTCAAGCTGCCGCTGCTGCGCAACCCGCGCGCCAAGATGCAGGGCATCCGCGACGGCTTCGTCAAGATCTTCTGCCGGCCCGGCACCGGGATCGTCGTCGGGGGCGTGGTCGTCGCACCGCGCGCGTCCGAACTCATCCATCCCATCTCGATCGCGGTCGACAACAATCTGACGGTCGAACAGATCGCGAACGCGTTCACCGTGTACCCCTCCCTTTCGGGCTCGATCGCCGAGGTGGCACGGCAGTTGCACACCCGGAAGACCGGCGTCGAGGCCTGACGGCCCGTCGCGGACAGCCGCAGGTCACAGGGCTGGTCGCGGGGACTCGCCGACGATGCGTACGGCATGGGCGCCGGGAGTGGGCGCCTATACCACTCTCCGCCCTGCCATGCGAACAACTTCTGTTATTCGGCGCAAACTGCTGAAACCAGACGGTCGTTGGGGTTACTGTCAGTTTCGTGTTCGCTGCAGAACGTCGCCAGTTGATCCTCGAAATGGTGCGAGCGAACGGGGCCGTGTCGCTCCGTGAGCTCGCCCGCGTCGTCCAGACCTCCGAAGTGACCGTACGGCGGGACGTGCGCGCGCTGGAGGCAGAAGGACTCCTCGACCGCCGGCACGGCGGTGCGGTATTGCCGGGCGGGTTCACGCGGGAGTCCGGCTTTCCGCAGAAGTCACATCTCGCGACCGCCGAGAAGACGGCCATCGCCGACCTCGCGGCGGGGCTCGTCGAAGAGGGCGAGGCCATCGTGGTCGGGGCGGGGACCACCACGCAGGAGCTGGCGCGCCGGCTCGCGCGGGTGCCCGGACTGACCGTCGTCACCAACTCGCTGCTGGTGGCCCAGGCGTTGGCCCATGCCAATCGCGTGGAGGTCGTGATGACCGGCGGCACCCTGCGCGGCTCCAACTACGCCCTGGTCGGCAGCGGTGCCGAACAGTCGCTCCAGGGCCTGAGGGTCTCCAAGGCCTTCCTGTCCGGCAGCGGGCTGACCGCCGAGCGCGGGCTGTCCACGTCCAACATGCTGTCGGCGTCCGTCGACCGTGCGTTGGTGCAGGCGGCCGCGGAGGTCGTCGTCCTCGCCGACCACACGAAGCTCGGCACGGACACGATGTTCCAGACGGTGCCGACGGACGTGATCACCCGGCTGGTGACGGACGAACCGCCCGCGCACGACGACCGCGCCGCCACCGAGCTGCAGGCTCTGGCCGATCAGGGCGTGCAGATCGGGGTCGCGGGAGCGTCGGGCGGCGGGGCCACGGGAGGCGATGCGGTCCCGCCGGGGCGTCAGCCGCGCCGGGACGTGCCCCTCCCGGGGCCACGCCGCGGCCAGGTCCCCGGCGGTGGTCCGCAGTTGCGCAGTGCGACGGTCCTCGGGGATCCGCCCACGGGAGAACGCGCCCGGGTCGCGGACCTGCGCCGCCGCTAGGGCACTTCTGACGGATCTCCGTCGGACAAGGAGCGGCGTCCGGTGCGTGCTCTCGGCGTGCGCCGAGCGGGGGCACCTCCCGGCCGAAGGCTGGGGGCGCGGGACGGGCGTCGCGACGCCGCGGAGATCCGCCGGAAGGGCCCTGGCTCCGACCGCGCCCCGCTCCACGCCTGTGCCCCGACGACGCCGTGCGCGGTGGCGTGTCAGGCCGTACGCCGTCCGGTGCCACGTCAGTCGAGGGGCGCGCCCCCGGCTCCGCGGGGGGCGTCGTGCCGCAGGGCCCATGGTGGCCTCGCCGGGCACACGTGTGCCGCCGGTCGCCGGGGCCTCCGTTCGGCGCAGTGCGTCCTCGGTCATACGAACACCGCCACCCGGATCACGCCCGTGCGGCCCCGCCCCCGCACAGCCTCAGCGGCTTCGTGCTGCCCGCGGCGTGTGCCGTCTGTCGCGTCGCCGTATCCCCGCCGTATCGCCGTCGCCCCGTGCGAGTGATGCTGCGCCCCGGCGTGCGGGCAAGCCGCCCCGTGGACCGAGGCATCGGTCCACGGGGCGGCTCGCCGTGCGGCTGGGTCAGTCCTTGATCTCGCAGATGGCGGCGCCGGAGGTGATGGACGCGCCGACCTCCGCGGTCAGGCCCTTGATGGTGCCGGCCTTGTGCGCGTTCAGCGGCTGCTCCATCTTCATGGCCTCCAGGACGACGACCAGGTCGCCTTCCTTGACCTCCTGGCCCTCCTCGACCGCGACCTTCACGATCGTGCCCTGCATCGGGGAGGCCAGCGTGTCACCGGAGGCCACCGGCCCGGACTTCTTGGCCGCGCGCCGCTTCGGCTTGGCGCCGGCCGCCAGACCCGTACGGGCCAGCGACATCCCCAGGGACGCCGGCAGCGACACCTCAAGGCGCTTGCCGCCGACCTCGACGACGACCGTCTCGCGGCCCGGCTCCTCATCGGCCTCCGCCTCCGCGGGCGCCGTGAAGGGCTTGATCTCGTTGACGAACTCGGTCTCGATCCAGCGGGTGTGGATCGTGAACGGGTCAGCGGAACCGGTCAGTTCGGGTGCGAACGCCGGGTCCCGGACGACCGCCCGGTGGAACGGGATCGCCGTGGCCATGCCCTCGACCTGGAACTCGTCCAGGGCGCGGGCGGCGCGCTCCAGCGCCTCCTTGCGGGTACGGCCCGTGACGATCAGCTTGGCCAGCAGCGAGTCCCACGCCGGGCCGATGACCGAACCCGACTCCACGCCCGCGTCCAGGCGCACACCCGGGCCCGACGGCGGGTCGAACCGCGTCACCGTGCCGGGCGCCGGGAGGAAGTTGCGGCCCGGGTCCTCGCCGTTGATGCGGAACTCGAAGGAGTGACCGCGCAGTTGCGGGTCGTCGTAGCCCAGCTCCTCACCGTCGGCGATCCGGAACATCTCCCGCACCAGGTCGATGCCGGCGACCTCCTCGGTGACCGGGTGCTCCACCTGCAGACGGGTGTTGACCTCCAGGAAGGAGATCGTGCCGTCGTTGCCGACCAGGAACTCCACCGTGCCTGCACCCACGTACCCGGCCTCCTTCAGGATGGCCTTCGACGCGCGGTACAGCTCGGCGAGCTGCTCCTCGTTCAGGAAGGGGGCCGGGGCCTCCTCGACCAGCTTCTGGTGGCGGCGCTGCAGCGAGCAGTCCCGGGTGGAGACCACGACCACATTGCCGTGCTGGTCGGCCAGGCACTGGGTCTCGACGTGACGCGGCTTGTCCAGGTAGCGCTCGACGAAGCACTCCCCGCGGCCGAACGCGGCCACGGCCTCGCGCACCGCCGACTCGTACAGCTCCGGGACCTCTTCGAGGGTGCGGGCGACCTTCAGACCGCGCCCGCCGCCACCGAAGGCGGCCTTGATCGCGATGGGCAGGCCGTGCTCCTGCGCGAAGGTGACCACCTCGTCGGCGCCGGAGACGGGGTCGGGGGTACCGGCCACCAGCGGCGCGCCGGCGCGCTGGGCGATGTGCCGGGCGGCGACCTTGTCGCCGAGGTCCCGGATGGCCTGCGGCGGCGGGCCGATCCAGATCAGGCCCGCGTCCAGGACGGCCTGGGCGAAGTGGGCGTTCTCGGAGAGGAAGCCGTAACCGGGGTGAATGGCATCCGCACCGGAGTCCTTCGCCGCCTGCAACACCTTCTCGATGTCCAGGTAGCTGGTGGCTGGGGTGTCACCGCCCAGTGCGAACGCCTCGTCCGCCACGCGGACGTGCAGGGCGTCCCGGTCCGGGTCGGCGTACACGGCCACACTCGCGATCCCGGCGTCACGGCAGGCCCGGGCGACACGGACAGCGATTTCGCCACGGTTGGCGATCAACACCTTGCGCACGATGGCTCCCTCTCCTTGAAACAAGCCGAGTTTAGGGACTGCCGACACGACGTTTCGACCCGTCCCCAGTGGTGAGCTTGCCCACACGGAGCGTGAAACCAGGCTCACTCAACCTGCGAAACCCCTTGTCGCACCGCCGCACAGGGGAATCCACCGGAAAACCCTAGCCCTCCGGTGTGGTCAAGGTCTCTATGAACTAGTCCTGCCGCCGGTCGTGTTTCTTTGTGGAGTCCCTACTAATGGCCCAACGATTCTTTGCCGTCGCCAGACCTCTTGTCCCCGGGTTTACCCGTTAGTAGCGTTCGCGATGTCTCCAAGGTACTGGCAGTAACACTCGGCGTGGTCGAAGGTGGGTGGGGGCCGGTGGTGGTCCGCAGACCGGTGGCAGGGGTCCTGACGATCGTCCTCCTCGTGGAGGCGATCGGCATCGCGCTGCTGAACTGGCTCCTCGGTGTGGTGGTCCACCGGCAGAAGATGTCCCTGGCGGGCCTCGACCCGAACGTGATGTCGGTGTCGTCGAAGGCGGGCGGTGTCGTCTTCGGGCTCTACTTCGTGCTGTGCGCGCTCGCCGCCCTGCTCGTCGCCGTGCGTGACCGTTCCCCGTCCGGCTTCTGGCGCATCGTCCTGATCAGCGCCGCCGTGGTGCACGGTCTGCTCGGCGCCTTCGCGGTGGGCCTGGCCGGCTGGGGCGCGTTCGCGTACATGATGGTGGTGCTCGGGCTGATCGTTCTCACTCTGATGACGTACGACCGCCGGGTGGGCCCGGCTGACGCGCCGTCGGCGGACGGTGGTCCCGCGGGCGCGGACGGGGCTCCGCGGACGGCGCAGCGGGTTCCGGAGCGTGCGGAGGGGCCGGAGAGCGGCGGGCCCGCACCGGCCACCCCCTGAACACCGTTCAGCGCCGGTCGTCCGGTGCTGCGTGCCGGGCGTCCGGCCGGTCCGCCGCCCCGGCCGCACCGCCGGTCACTTCTCCTGCGGCGTCCACAACTCCGTGATCCCGACGCCCAGTTCGGCCAGCAGTCGGCGGACCAGGGGCAGCGAGATCCCGATGACATTGCCGTGGTCGCCGTCGATGCCGTCGATGAAGGGCGCCGAGCGGCCGTCGAGCGTGAAGGCTCCGGCCACGTAGAGGGGTTCGCCGGAGGCCACGTACGCGGCGATCTCCTCGTCCGAGGGCTCGCCGAAGCGGACCACGGTGGACGCGGTGGCGGAGGCGTACCGGCCGCTGATCGTGTCGTAGACGCAGTGGCCGGTCTGCAGCGTGCCCGCCCGGCCGCGCATCGCCTTCCAGCGGGCCGTCGCCTCCTCCGCGTCCGCGGGCTTGCCGAGGGCCTGGCCGTCCAGGTCGAGCACCGAGTCGCAGCCGATCACCAGCGCGCCCATGACCTCGGGCTTCGCGGCCACCACGGACGCCTTGGCCTCGGCCAGCGCGAGCGCGAGTTCCGCGGGGGTGGGCGCGGTGACGGCGTCCTCGTCGACCCCGCTCACGATGACCTCGGGGTCGAGTCCGGCCTGCCGGAGCAGTCCGAGCCGGGCGGGGGACTGGGATGCGAGCACAAGGCGGCGACGGGGCTGAACGGTCATGCGGACAGCGTATCGGTGCCCCTCATCTGACGCCGATGACGATCATGGTCAGCAGCATGGCCAGCGCCATGAGGACCCCCAGCCGCCGCAACATCTCCTGCACGTCGCGGAGTTCCTTCGGCGGCTCGTTCTCGGGGTCGGACCACAGCATGTCATCGATCGTGCGCTGTCGGTGTGGCCCGGCGCCTGAGTACGCGTACTCAACTTGTTCGGCGGGAGTCGCTCACCGTCACCCTGTACTTCGGCGCCGTCACCGGACCGGCTGCACCCGGCGTACGACTTCGGCGACCACCTGCACCCGAATGACGGGGGGTACGCGGTGATGGCCGAAGTCGTCGCCGAGGTGCCGTAGGTCAGCCGGGCCAGTACGTGCGGCTCCACGCCGTCGCGCCCGGCTGGGGCAGTCGGTGGGCGGCGATACGGGCCGGGTCGGCCCAGGAGTCCCGCTCCCGCGCCGCGCCCGGCGGTATGGCGGCCGCCGCCGCGGCGCGGGCCCGGACCACCGCCAGTGCGGCGGCCAGCTCCTCCGGGGTCGGATTGCCCCGTACGACCTTGATCGTCATGTCCGCTCCCAAGGGTCCGGGGGTCTACAGGGGGATGTTGCCGTGCTTCTTCGGGGGCAGGGACTCCCGCTTGGTGCGCAGCTGGCGCAGACCGCGCACGACGTGCCCGCGGGTGTCGGACGGCATGATCACCGCGTCGATGTAGCCGCGCTCGGCCGCGATGTAGGGGTTGAGGAGGGTGTCCTCGTACTCCTGGATGAGCCGGGCGCGCGTCGCCTCCGGCTCGTCCGCCTCGCCGATCGTGCGGCGGTGCAGGATGTTGACCGCGCCCTGCGCGCCCATGACGGCGATCTGGGCGGTCGGCCAGGCCAGGTTGAGGTCCGCGCCCAGGTGCTTGGAGCCCATGACGTCGTAGGCGCCGCCGAAGGCCTTGCGGGTGATCACCGTGATCAGCGGGACCGTCGCCTCCGCGTACGCGTAGATGAGTTTGGCGCCGCGGCGGATGATGCCCGTGTGCTCCTGGTCGACCCCCGGCAGGAAGCCGGGCACGTCGACGAAGGTGATGACGGGGACGTTGAAGGCGTCGCAGGTGCGCACGAAGCGCGCGGCCTTCTCGCTCGCGTCGATGTCCAGGCACCCCGCGAACTGCATCGGCTGGTTGGCGACGATGCCCACCGGGCGGCCCTCGACCCGGCCGAAGCCGGTGAGGATGTTCGGCGCGAACAGCGGCTGCGTCTCGAAGAACTCGGCGTCGTCCAGGATGTGCTCGATCACCGTGTGCATGTCGTACGGCTGGTTCGCGCTGTCCGGGACCAGCGTGTCCAGCTCGCGGTCCTCCTCGGTGACGGACAGGTCCGCCTCCTCCGGGAAGGCCGGGGGCTCACTGAGGTTGTTGGACGGCAGGTACGACAGCAGCTGCTTGACGTACTCGACGGCGTCCTTCTCGTCCCCGGCCATGTGGTGGGCCACGCCGGAGGCGGTGTTGTGGGTGCGGGCGCCGCCCAGCTCCTCGAAGCCGACGTCCTCCCCGGTGACCGTCTTGATGACGTCCGGGCCGGTGATGAACATGTGCGAGGTCTGGTCGACCATCACCGTGAAGTCGGTGATCGCCGGGGAGTACACCGCGCCGCCCGCGCACGGGCCGACGACCAGGCTGATCTGCGGGACAACACCGGAGGCATGGGTGTTGCGGCGGAAGATCTCGCCGTACGCGCCCAGCGAGGCGACACCTTCCTGGATACGGGCGCCGCCTGAGTCGTTGATGCCGATGACCGGACAGCCCGTCTTCAGGGCGAAGTCCATCACCTTGACGATCTTCTGGCCGTAGACCTCGCCGAGGGCGCCGCCGAAGACCGTGAAGTCCTGGGAGAAGACGGCGACCGGACGCCCGTCGACGGTCCCGTACCCGGTGACGACCCCGTCCCCGTACGGCCGGTTCTTCTCCAGGCCGAAGTTGGTCGAGCGGTGCCGGGCGAACTCGTCGAGCTCCACGAACGAGCCCTCGTCCAGCAGCAGTTCGATCCGCTCACGGGCCGTCAGCTTGCCCTTGGCGTGCTGCTTCTCGACAGCACGCTCCGAGCCGGCGTGCGTCGCCTCCTGGACGCGGCGCTGGAGGTCCGCGAGCTTGCCCGCGGTGGTGTGAATGTCGATCTCTTCCGGCTCGGACATCGGGATGCGGCTCCCTGCCTGCTCAGTGGGGACGTGAGGATGAGGTGCTACGAGAATGCTCAGAAGAACGAACGGTTACTCATCCGTAGCGTAGTGGCGGGCCTACCGATCGGCAGTGCGGCGTTTACCACACCTAGGGTGGCTTGCATGATTCCGCGAGATGCCTCAGACGGGAACGACCGGTCGAACGACGCCGCGGGCGGCGGCAGCCGGTGGTCCGACCTGGACCGCCCGCCCCTGAACGCCGTCGCGCTGCGCCGGGGACTGCTGCGGGAGGGCGGGCTGTGGTCCGGGATCGAGGTGGTGGAGCGCACCGGGTCCACCAACAGCGACCTCGTCGCCCTCGCCGCGGCCGGCCGGGCCGCCGAGGGCACCGTCCTGGTCGCCGAGGAGCAGAACGCGGCACGCGGGCGACTGGACCGCACCTGGACGGCCCCGGCCCGCTCCGGCCTGTTCTTCTCGGTACTGCTCGAACCGGCCGGGGTGCCTCTCGCCCGCTGGGGCTGGCTGCCGCTGCTCGCCGGGGTGGCCGTCGCGACCGGGCTCACCCGGGCCGCGGGCGTGGACACCGCACTCAAGTGGCCCAACGACGTGCTGGTCACCGTGGGTGACGATGAACGCAAGGCCGGCGGGATCCTCGCGGAGCGCGCGGGCGAGGGCGCGGTGGTGATCGGCATCGGCATCAACGTCACGCTCCGAGAGGACGAGCTGCCGGTACCCACGGCGGGTTCCCTGGCCCTGGCGGGCGCCCGTACCACGGACCGCGACCCGCTGCTGCGGGCGGTGCTGAGGTCCCTGGAGGACTGGTACGGCCGCTGGCGCGCCGCCGGCGGCGACCCCGCGGCGAGCGGCCTCCAGCAGACGTACGCGGCGGGCAGCGCGACGCTGGGCCGCCTGGTACGCGCCGAGCTGCCGGGCGACCGGTCCATCACCGGCGAGGCGGTGGCGATCGACGGCGACGGCCGCCTCGTCCTCGCGACGGAGGAGGGCGTACAGGAGCCGGTGGGGGCGGGGGACGTGGTGCATCTGCGGCCCGCGTGACGATGCGGTCGGTCCGGCGTTCGACGAGGACGAGGCCGCAGGCCGGCACCGCGTCCGGGGGCGGAGCCCCGGTGACGGTCACCGTGACGCCGGGTGCGCGACGACGCCGCTGAGGAGTGAGCTACCGCACACCTGCCGTAGAGTTGACCGCGGTCGATACCTGACCGCGGCAGATCGGAAGGGCAGCACGCGTGACCGTCGACGACACGGGCTCGGGCACGGGCGTGGACCCCGCCCCCGACGGTGAACCGGGGCGGGACGCACACGCCGAGTCCGAGGAGAACCCCCTCGCGCTCCGCCTGGAGCAGCTCATCCTGGGCGCGGAGCGCCGCTACACCCCCTTCCAGGCGGCCCGCAGCGCCGGCGTCTCCATGGAACTGGCGTCCCGCTTCTGGCGGGCGATGGGCTTCGCGGACATCGGCCAGGCCAAGGCGCTCACGGAGGCCGACGTCCTGGCCCTGCGCCGCCTCGCCGGTCTGGTCGAGGCGGGCCTGCTCAGCGAGGCGATGGCGGTGCAGGTGGCCCGTTCGACCGGCCAGACCACGGCCCGTCTGGCCGAGTGGCAGATCGACTCCTTCCTGGAGGGTCTCACCGAGCCTCCCGAGCCCGGCATGACCCGCACCGAGGTGACCTACCCCCTGGTCGAGCTGCTCCTGCCGGAGCTGGAGGAGTTCCTCGTCTACGTCTGGCGCCGTCAGCTCGCCGCCGCGACCGGCCGGGTCGTCCAGGCCGCCGACGACGAGGAGATGGTCGACCGCCGCCTCGCGGTGGGCTTCGCGGACCTCGTCGGCTTCACGCGGCTGACGCGCCGCATGGAGGAGGAGGAACTCGGCGAACTCGTCGAGGCGTTCGAGACGACCGCGGCCGACCTGGTGGCCGCGCACGGCGGACGGCTCATCAAGACGCTGGGTGACGAGGTGCTGTACGCGGCGGACGACGCGGGTGTCGCCGCGGAGATCGCGCTGCGCCTGATCGAGACGATGGCGAACGACGCGACCATGCCGGAGCTGCGCGTGGGTATCGCCTTCGGCACGGTGACCACCCGGATGGGCGATGTCTTCGGTACGACGGTGAACCTGGCGAGCAGGCTGACCTCGATAGCTCCCCGGGACTCGGTCCTGGTGGACGGCGCCTTCGCGGAGGAGCTCACCCGCACCGGCGACGCGCCCGCGTCCGAGTCGGCGGCCGCCGAGGCCGCGGCCACGGCGGAGAAGGAGGGCAAGGAGCCGCCCTCGTACCGCTTCGCGCTCCAGCCGATGTGGCAGCGCCCGGTGCGCGGCCTCGGCGTGATCGAGCCGTGGCTCCTGGCGCGCCGGGAAGCGGCGTCCGCGTAGCCCGCCCGAGGAGCGCCGTGCCTGGCTCCGGCGGCGCGACCTGATCCCCTGCCACGGCTCGGCTCACCCGCCGGACGGCGACTGCCCGTGCCGGTCCGGTGCGCGGGTGGCGGGTCGAGTCAGCGCCCCGGACCGAGACGCCCAGACATGGGGACGCCCGGCAACGCGGGCAGAGCGCGGGCCCAGGCTCAGGACTGACACGCCCACACGGACATGGGAAGCCCCCGTACGGTCCCGGTCAACCGCCAGGTGCCGACAAGCCGTTGACGCACAGGCCCACGAGCGGGACGCACAGGCCCGGGGGGTTCGGCCGGGGAGCCGGTGGCTGGGTGGTCGTGGGCGCGGTCGGGGACGGGACGGGCTCTGACGTGGCGGGCGTCGTGGCCGCCGGGGGCTCGGGGGTGCGGGAGGCCGTGGGGGTCCAGGGCGCCTCGGGGATGCCGGTGGCGGGGTCGCTGGCGCGAGGCGCCGACGAGGACGGGAACGCGGACGGGCTCACGCCGTGCGGTGCGGCGGGGCTCGCGCTCGCTGCCGTCCTGACGTCGGCCGCGGGGTGGTGGCTCATGGCACCCGCGGCCGGCGCCGTCACGGTCGTGGCCGCCGTGTCGCTGGCGTCGATCCGGGGCTCGGCCTCCGCCGTGCCGCCCCCGCCCGTCACCGACTCGGGTGCGAGGTGTAGCAGGCTCAGGGCCCCGGCGGCGAGCGCCAGCCCGCCGGCGGCGAGGACCATGCGCCGGGGGCGGGGCTTGCGGTGCCGGCCCGAGGGACGGCAGCGGAGGGGGCCGGAGGCGCTGTGCGCCGTCGTGGTCTCGCCGGTGGCCGTGTCCGTCGTCATGCTCGTCCCTCCCCGGCGTGACCGCACTCCCCCGATACGCCGTAGCGGTGCGCAGACTATGTGCCCGTTGGGTGTGGGTGATGCGGAGATGGCCCGGATGTCACCCGAAAGGGGAGGGGTGACCGTAAGAGCTCCGAACAGAACGGGCGCCCGGCTCGCGGCGCCTGGGACCCTAAGTGGCCCGCATCCGGCGGAGACTCGCGGCGGCTTCCGCAGGGCCGCTTCGGCTGCGATGATCGGAGCGTCGGTAGTTAACCTGCGTTAACCGGGAGGGTGTCATGGCGGAGCAGGGGGACGAGCGGCGGTTCGGCGAGCACGTCGTCGTACGGCGGCACGGATACGTCGCGGAGCTGGCGCTCGACCGGCCCAAGGCGATGAACGCGGTGTCCACCGAGATGGCGCGCTCGATCGCCGCGGCGTGCGAGCACCTCGCCGCCGACCGGGACGCCCGGGTGACGGTGCTGACGTCGACGCACGAGCGGGCGTTCTGTGTGGGCGCCGACCTCAAGGAGCGCAACTCCTTCACGGACGCCGACCTGGTGCGCCAACGGCCGGTGGCACGCGCCGCGTACACCGGTGTCCTGGAGCTGCCGATGCCGACCGTCGCCGCCGTGCACGGCTTCGCGCTGGGTGGCGGCTTCGAGCTGGCGCTGTCCTGCGACCTGATCGTGGCCGACCGCACGGCGGTGGTCGGGTTGCCCGAGGTGTCCGTCGGGGTGATCCCCGGAGGTGGTGGCACCCAGCTGCTGCCCCGCCGGGTGGGCGCCGCGCGCGCCGCGGAGCTGATCTTCACGGCACGGCGTCTGGAGGCGGCCGAGGCACGGGAGTTGGGTCTGGTCGACGAGCTCGTTCCGGAGGGCCGGGACCGTGAGGAGGCGCTCGCCCTCGCGTCCCGTGTTGCCGCGAACTCCCCGGTGGGCCTGCGCGCCGCCAAACGCGCCCTGCGCCTGGGGCACGGCCTCGATCTGCGGGCCGGTCTGGAGGTCGAGGACGCGGCCTGGCGCTCGGTGGCGTTCTCGGGCGACCGGGCCGAGGGGGTGGCCGCCTTCAACGAGAAGCGCACCCCCCAGTGGCCGGGCGAGTAGGCACGCCGCGTCACTCGCACCCCTGATCGCCGCACCAATGTCTCATGTCGTCCCGATCGTCCCTAGCCTGGAGTGATGGGTGAGGAGGACAGTCGGCTCAGGGCCGTGGTGGCGCTGGCCCAGGGGATGGCGGCGGCGCACGCCCCACGGGAGTCCTGGCGGGCCGCCGCGCTCGGCGCGTGCCGTGCGCTCGCCGGGAGCTTCGCCGCGCTCTCCGTCTGGGAGCGCGAACGCGGGCGGCTGAAGGTCCTCGTCAACGTGGGGGAGCTCGCCCCCGAGGAGGAGGAGTTCCCGGAGCACGAGGCGTACCCCGTGCACCAGTTCCCGGAGATCACCGAGTTCCTGCACGAGCGCTGGGCGGGTGGCGGCGGGCCGAGCGCCTGGGTGGAGACCGCCGAGGGTCCGGCGGCGGAGCACGCCGGGTACAGCCACCAGCGCGTGGCCGCCCTGCGAAGGCGCGGGCGCGGCTGCTGTGTGGTCGCGCCGGTCGTGCTGCACGGCCGGGCCTGGGGCGAGCTGTATGTCGCCCGCCCGGCCGACGCCCCCCTCTTCGACGGTGCGGACGCCGACTTCGCCATCGTCCTCGCCTCCGTCGTCGCCGCGGGCCTCGCCCAGACCGAGCGCTTGGAGGAGGCCCGCCGCCTCGCCTTCACCGACGCCCTCACCGGTCTCGCCAACCGGCGCGCCGTCGACGTGCGCCTCGACGAGGCGATCGAACGGCACCGCGGCGACGGAGCCGTCGTCTCGCTCGTGGTCTGTGATCTCAACGGGCTCAAGCGGGTCAACGACACACGGGGGCATGCGGTGGGGGACCGGCTGCTGGAACGTTTCGGCTCGGTCCTCTCGCTGTGCGGTGCGATGCTCCCGGGTGCTCTCGTCGCCCGTCTCGGCGGCGACGAGTTCTGCCTCCTCGCGGTCGGGCCCCCGGGCGACGAGGTCGTCCGGGTCGCCGACGAGGTCTGCCGCCGGGCGGCCGAGTTGGAGCTGGGTGACGGCGTCGCCTGCGGGGTCGCCTCGACCCAGGACCCGATCGGCCCGGTCCACTCGGCCCGTCGGCTGTTCCGGCTCGCGGACGCCGCCCAGTACCGGGCCAAGGCCCTGCGTGCCGGGAAGCCGGTGGTCGCGGGCCGCGAGGGGCCGGACGATCCGGTCGTACGGCTGGCCGACGCGCCGCCACCGGCCGCCCGGGAGCGCCGCCGCTTCCGAGGCCGTCACTGAGACAGGCCGTGGTAAGGGGTCAACCGGCCACCCACTAGTGACATCATCGAATTCACTGCGTACGCTCCTGAATATGGATATGCACACTGTGGTGGTGGGGACGTCCGGGGTGACCGCGTCCGACGTTCTCGCGGTGGCGCGCACAGGCGCCCGGATCGAGATCTCCCCGGAGGCCCTGGCGGCCCTCGCGGCGGCCCGTCAGGTCGTCGACGCGCTGGCGGCGAAGCCGGAGCCCGTCTACGGGGTCAGCACCGGGTTCGGCGCGCTGGCGACCCGGCACATCAGCCAGGAGCTGCGCGCCCGGCTGCAGCGCAACATCGTGCGCTCGCACGCGGCCGGCATGGGCCCCCGGGTCGAACGCGAGGTCGTCCGCGCCCTGATGTTCCTGCGGCTGAAGACCGTCTGCTCGGGGCACACCGGTGTCCGCCCCGAGGTGGCGCTCACCATGGCCGCCATCCTCAACGCCGGCATCACCCCGGTCGTGCACGAGTACGGCTCGCTCGGCTGCTCCGGCGACCTGGCGCCGCTGTCCCACTGCGCGCTCACGCTCATGGGCGAGGGAGAGGCCGAGGGCCCCGACGGCGTCGTACGGCCCGCCGCCGAACTCCTCGCCGAGCACGGCATCGCGCCCGTCGAACTGCGCGAGAAGGAGGGCCTCGCGCTCCTCAACGGCACCGACGGCATGCTCGGCATGCTGATCATGGCCCTGGCGGATCTGGAGACGCTCTACAAGTCGGCCGACGTCACGGCGGCCCTCTCGCTGGAGGCGCTGCTCGGCACGGACAAGGTGCTGGCGCCGGAACTGCACGCCATCCGCCCCCACCCCGGGCAGGGCGCGTCGGCCGCCAACATGCTGGCCGTACTGAAGGATTCCGGTCTGACGGGCCACCACCAGGACGATGCGCCGCGCGTCCAGGACGCCTACTCGGTGCGGTGCGCCCCGCAGGTCGCGGGCGCCGGCCGGGACACGCTGGCGCATGCCCGTCTGGTCGCCGAGCGCGAGTTGGCGTCGGCCGTCGACAACCCGGTGGTCCTGCCCGACGGCCGCGTCGAGTCGAACGGCAACTTCCACGGCGCGCCGGTGGCGTACGTCCTGGACTTCCTGGCGATCGCGGCGGCGGACCTGGCGTCGATCGCCGAGCGCCGCACCGACCGTCTGCTCGACAAGAACCGCTCGCACGGCCTGCCGCCGTTCCTGGCGGACGACGCGGGCGTCGACTCGGGCCTGATGATCGCTCAGTACACGCAGGCCGCGCTGGTGAGCGAGATGAAGCGGCTGGCCGTGCCGGCCTCCGCCGACTCGATCCCGTCCTCCGCGATGCAGGAGGACCATGTCTCGATGGGCTGGTCGGCGGCGCGCAAGCTGCGCACTGCGGTGGACAACCTGACCCGGGTCCTGGCGATCGAGCTGTACGCGGCGAGCCGGGCCGTCGAACTGCGCGAGGGGCTGACCCCGGCCCCCGCGACCCAGGCGGCGATCACGGCCCTGCGCAAGGCGGGCGTCGAGGGCCCCGGCCCGGACCGCTTCCTGGCCCCGGATCTCGCGGCGGCCGACGACTTCGTACGGACGGGACAGTTGGTCACGGCCGTGGAAGGAGTCACCGGCCCGCTGGGGTGACCGCCCGGCAGGCAGCGCGGGCCGCCGTCGCCGTCGCGGCGGCGGCCCTCAGTACGCCCCCATGCGCTCCCTGCGCACCGAGTACGTCACGAATCCCGCGCCCAGGCCCAGGAAGAGCATCCCGCCCACCACGTACGGCGTGGTGTCCACGCTTCCCGTGTCGGCCAGTTGGGTGTCCGTCCCGGTGCTGTCCGACTCCGCGGACGTCCGGGTGGACGACGACGTCTGCTGCCCTGGCATCTCCGGTGTCGCGTTCGCGGACGGCACGAACCACAGGGCTCCCAGCAGGGTCCCGGCGGCGGTGGCGGTCAGCAATGTGCGGCGTGTGGTGGACGACGATCGACGTGCGGCGGACACGAAATACCGATCCCCCTGTGGCGCTTGCGAATTGGCCGTGTGGGGCGATGCTAGTGAAAGGCGCGGGTCGTGGGAAAGTCGCGCCCCCTCCGGGCCGTACGCTGCCCGCCATGAGCACTTCTGAGACATCACGGTTTGTCCGTATTCGGGCGGAGCTGGTCGTCGAGGTCATCGACGCCGACGCCGTCACCAAGGCCGCACTGGGCCGTATCGGGGACGACCCGGACATGCCCGAAGGCGAGCGCACCTACACCGAGAGCGCGGTGACCGAGGACACGGCCGAGGCCATCGCGTATCTCATCGATCCGTCCGACCTGGCCGGCGGGCTGCCGGGGGTCGAACTCGTCCAGGCCTCCTGGAGCAGCGAGCAGATCGACTACGACCCGGATTCGCCTGAGTGGGCACTGGGTGAGGATGATGAGGCCGATGACGAGGAGGACGACGAGGAAGTCGGACTCCGCTGACGTGCCTTGGGAAATTGGTGACCCCGGGCGGGCAACCGGCGCCCGGGGTTCCGTCGTCTCAAGGGGCGTTCCCCGACGCCCGCGCGGCGCGGAGGCCGCCTGCGCACCCGTCGCACCGACGTGGTGTGGCCCACACCTCCCTGGAATGTGGAACGGGGCGAACCGGCCGTAGCGTTGAAGGCTTTTAACGGGGACTCGACGGGGTACTTGGGGATTCGGCAACGATGGAGAAGCGTGTGATGACGGACAGTAAGCGGCGCAAGGGTCTGACGGCCGCGTCCGCACTGCTCGGCGGAATGCTGGTGCTCACCGCGTGCAGCGGGGGCAGCTCGGCGGCCGGTGGCGGCGGCAACGACTCCACCTCGCAGGCCAAGGCCGACGAGGCGGCCGCCCAGAAGACCTCCGAGGCGCAGATCAAGATCACGCCGACGGACGGCTCCAACAACGCGTCCATCAACAACGCCGCCAAGGTGTCGGTCACCAAGGGCACACTCACCAACGTCACCATGACCACCGCGTCCGGCACCGCCGTCGCCGGCCAGATATCCGCGGACAAGACGAGCTGGTCGCCCAGCGGCCAGCTGGACCGGGCCACGACCTACAAGGTCGCCGTGACCGCCAAGGACTCCAAGGGCCGCGAGGCCCACGAGAACGCCTCGTTCACGACCGTCGCCCCGGCCCACTCCTTCATAGGCAGCTTCACGCCGGAGGGCGGCTCGACCGTCGGCGTCGGCATGCCGGTGTCGGTCAACTTCGACAAGGCGATAACCAACAAGGCCGCCGTGCAGAAGGGGATCACCGTCACCTCCAGCAGCGGCCAGGAGGTCGTCGGGCACTGGTTCGGTGCCAATCGGCTCGACTTCCGGCCCGAGCAGTACTGGAAGGAGGGCTCCACCGTCACGATGAAGCTCAACCTGGACGGTGTCCAGGGCGCGAGCGGCCTGTACGGCGTGCAGCAGAAGACGGTCACCTTCAAGATCGGCCGCAACCAGGTCTCGTACGTCGACGCGAAGACCAAGCAGATGAAGGTCACGCAGGACGGCAAGACCGTCAAGACCATCCCGATCTCCGCCGGCGCGCCCGCGCACACCACGTACCAGGGCCAGATGGTGATCTCCGAGAAGTTCACCCAGACCCGGATGAACGGCGCGACGGTCGGCTTCAAGGACTCCGACGGCAAGGGCGAGTACGACATCAAGGACGTGCCGCACGCCATGCGCCTGACCACGTCCGGCACCTTCATCCACGGCAACTACTGGGGCGGTCCGTCGGTCTTCGGCAACGTCAACACCAGCCACGGCTGTGTCGGCCTGCAGGACAAGAAGGGCGCGAACGACCCGAGCACGCCGGCCGCCTGGTTCTACAACAACTCGATCGTCGGTGATGTCGTGGTGGTCTCCAACACCGGCGACAGGACGGTCTCCCCGGACAACGGCCTCAACGGCTGGAACATGAGCTGGGCCGAGTGGAAGGCCGGTTCGGCCGTCTGACCCACCTGACGCCGCAGTCTCGTCCCGATGCCGCCGACCGCCCTCACGGGCACCGGCGGCATCGGCGTCCCCAGGGGCGCCGCGGCGCTTCGCACGCCTCGCGAGGACGCGTGGCGGGGCCTCCCGACCGTCGCCCGGAGGGGCCACGGGCACCGCGGGGATGCCGTACGGCCCCCGCCCAGACGCTCATTGCCGCCGCCAGAGGCGCGAGCCGCCGCCCAGACGCTCATTGCCGCCGCCAGAGGCGCAACCGCCGCCCAGTTGCGCACGGCCGGCGTCGCGGTGCCGCGTGCCGTCGTTGGGACCCTCGCTCGGCCCGGGGCTCCGCACAGTTCAACTCCCGCCCCGGCACGGGCTTCTCATCCTTCTCTTATGTCCGGCTTATGGGTTCATCACGGTGCCTCCCTAGCTTGCGGCCATGTTCTTCACCTACCTGAGGCGCGAACTGCGCCGCCGGAGAAAGGCGGCCCTCGTCGTCGCCTCCGGGCTCGCCCTGGGCATCGCCCTGGTCATCGTGGTCAACTCCGTGTCCTCCGGGATGGGGAAGGCGCAGGACAAGGTTCTGCAGTCGCTGTACGGCCTCGGCACCGACATGACCGTCACCAAGGCGGCCACCCCCACGTCGGGCAGCTCGCAGGGGCCGCGCTTCAACTTCGACGCCCGCAGCAACGACTCCAGCGAGACACAGAGCAGCGACCGCGTCATGGTCCAGGGCTTCACGACCCTCGCGATCGGCACGGTCTCCGAGGTCGGTGCGCAGAAGGGGGTGTCGGACGCCGTCGGGGGGCTGAGCCTGCGGGTCATCAAGGTCAGCGGCCAGTTCCGGCAGGGCCAGTTCCAACAGAACCAGAGCAGCGGTCGGCAGGGCGGCCCCGGCGCCGCCGCCGGCGGTCAGCCCGAAGGCCGCGTCGAGGGCGGCGGCGCCAACTTCGACGTCAACAACTACTCCGTCTACGGCACCGACGTCACCAAGCCCGCCCTCGGCCCGCTGACCTCATCGAGGATCACCAGCGGCCGCGGCTTCAAGACGTCGGAGACGAACGGCAAGGTCGCCGTCGCCGACTCGTCCTACGCCAAGGAGAAGAACCTCAAGGTCGGCAGCACCGTCACCGTCAAGAGCGTCAAGTTCGAGGTCATCGGGATCGCCACCGCCGACAGCGGCGACTCGGCCGCCAACCTGTACATCCCGCTGCAGCAGGCCCAGACGCTCGCCGACGCGAAGGACAAGGTCACCACGATCTACGTCAAGGCGACCGACTCGCAGCAGATCGCCGGCGTCAAGGAGACCATCCAGAAGAACATCTCGGGGACCACGGTCACCACCTCCGCCGACCTGGCGAGCACCGTCTCCGGCTCCCTGTCCACCGCCTCCGACCTCGCCTCCTCCGTCGGCAAGTGGCTCTCGATCACGGTGCTCCTGGCCGCGTTCCTGGTCGCCGGGCTGCTCACCTCCTCCGCCGTCTCCCGCCGCGTACGCGAGTTCGGCACCCTGAAGGCGCTCGGCTGGCGGTCCGGCCGCGTCACCCGCCAGGTCGTCGGCGAGGCCGTGGTCAACGGACTGGTGGGCGGCGCCCTCGGTATCGCCCTGGGCCTCGCGGGCGCGTACGCCGTCACCGCGATCAGCCCCACGCTCAAGGCCCAGCTCGGCGGTGGAGGCGGCGGTGGCTTCGGCGGTGGAGGCGGCGGCGGTGGCTTCGGCGGACCCGGCCGTCAGGCCGCGAAGTCCCTGGAGGTCGCGCTCACCGCGCCTGTCAGCCTCTCCACCATCGTCCTCGCGGTCGTGCTCGCCGTCACGGGCGGTCTGGTCGCCGGTGCCTTCGGCGGCTGGCGCGCCTCCCGTCTGCGCCCCGCGGACGCTCTGCGCCGCGTCGAGTAGCGCCCGCCCCGCAGACCGCAGACCGCACCTCGCACACCGCAGACCCCACCTCGCAGACCGCACCCTGCACCCCGCACGCGGCACCGGAGCCTGCAGTGACGGCGGGCCCCACCCCCTTACGCACCCCAGGAGTTGCACCCATGTACGAACTCAGAGGCGTCACCAAGCGCTACCCGCGGGGCAAGGAGAGCATCACCGCCCTGGACGGCGTCGACCTCACCATCGGCGACGGCGACCGGCTCGTCATCCAGGGCCCCACCGGCGGCGGCAAGTCCACCCTGCTGCAGATGCTCGGCGGACTCGACAAGCCCACCGCGGGCAGCGTCGAACTCGACGGCACCGACCTCGCCAGGCTCTCCGAGGCCAAGCTCACCACGGTGCGCAGCGCGAACATCGGGTTCGTCTTCCAGAGCTTCAACCTCATCCCGACGCTCACCGCCCAGGAGAACGTCGAGACCGCCCTCGTCCCCCTCGGCGTGAAGGCCGGGGAGCGCCGCCAACGAGCCGCCGAGGCCCTGGAGTCCGTCGGTCTCGGGGAGCGGCTCGGGCATCTGCCCGCGGAGCTGTCGGGCGGTCAGCAGCAGCGCGTCGCCATCGCCCGCGCCCTGGTGAAGCGGCCCAAGGTGCTGCTCGCCGACGAACCCACCGGGAACCTCGACGAGTCCACGCGCGACGAGATCATGGACGTACTGGAGTCCCTGTGGAAGGAGCACGGACTCACCTTCGTGATGGTCACGCACGACTCCGCGATCGCGAAGAAGGCCCCGCGGGTCGCCACCATCCGCAAGGGCAAGATCACGGTCAGGGAGAACGCCGCCCCGTAGGTCGCCCACCGACGCCCGCCGGACGTCCCAACTCGTTACCCACGGCCGTATTGAGGCCTTGATCACCCCCCGGCATACTGCGTGGTCGGGGGGTTGACGTGCGCATGTGCGGGATTGCCCCCGGCCGGGTGGGCGGGGCATTCACCCGGTACCTCGTCTCCAGGGGGAGTCTTGCGCAGACAAGTGAAGAGAGCGTGCGCGGCGGCCGTCGCGACGGCCGCCGCAGTGGCGCTGGCGGCGGGAATGACCAGCCCGGCGTCGGCGAGGCCCGAGACCGCGGCACCGGCGGCGGCGTCCGGTCTCACGGCCCAGCATCGCATCACGCTGATCACCGGTGACCGCGTGGTGGTCGACGCCAAGGGCCGCGTCGTCGGTCTGGAGCGGGCCAGGGGCCGCGGAAACGTTCCGGTGCAGGTCCGCAAGGTCGCCGGGCACACCTATGTGGTGCCGACCGACGCGGCCGCCATGATCGCCTCCGGGAAGCTCGACCGGCGTCTGTTCGACGTCACCGAGCTGAACGCGTCCCTCATCCGCCGGGACCAGCTGAACGGCCTGAAGGTCATCGTCGGCTACCAGGGCACGGCGGGCACCGCGAAGGCCGGCGTCCGCGGGGCGGCCACGCTGCGCCGGACCCTGACGTCCCTGAACGCGGACGCCGTCCAGACGCCGCAGCGGGACGCGGCCGAGCTGTGGAAGGCCGTCACCGACGGCGACGGCACCGCCTCGGGCATCGCACATGTCTGGCTCGACGGCGTCCGCAAGGCGAGCCTCGACAAGTCGGTGCCGCAGATAGGCGCCCCCAATGCCTGGGCGGCGGGATACGACGGCAAGGGCGTCAAGATCGCCGTCCTGGACACGGGGGTCGACGCGAACCACCCGGACCTCAAGGGCCAGGTGATCGAGGCCAAGAACTTCTCGGCCGCCTCCGGCATCGGCGACAAGGTCGGCCACGGCACGCACGTGGCGTCCATCGCTGCGGGCACGGGCGCCAAGTCGCACGGCAAGTACAAGGGTGTGGCACCCGGCGCGAAGATCCTGGCCGGCAAGGTCCTGGACGACGAGGGGTACGGCAACGACTCCGGCATCCTGGCGGGCATGGAGTGGGCCGCCCAGCAGGGCGCCGACATCGTCAACCTCAGCCTGGGCGCCACCGACACGCCCGGGATCGACGCGCTCGAAGCCGAGGTGAACAAGCTCTCCGAGCAGAAGGGCATCCTCTTCGCCATCGCCGCGGGCAACGACGGCGAGATGGGCGACCGGACCATCGCCTCCCCCGGCAGCGCGGCCGACGCCCTCACCGTCGGCGCCGTCGACGGCAACGACAAGCTCGCGTCCTTCTCCAGCCGTGGCCCCGGCCCCGACGGCTCCATCAAGCCCGATGTCACCGCCCCCGGTGTGAACATCACCGCCGCCGCGGCCCCGGGCAGCCTCGTCGACAAGGAGGTCGGCGAGAATCCGGCCGGCTACCTGACCCTGTCGGGCACGTCGATGGCGACCCCGCATGTCGCGGGCGCCGCCGCCCTCCTCAAGCAGGAGCACCCCGACTGGACGTTCGACCGGCTGAAGTCCGCGCTGACGGGGTCCGCGAAGGGCGGCAACTACACCCCCTTCCAGCAGGGTTCGGGCCGCATCGCCGTGGACAGGGCGATCCGGCAGACCGTGCTCGCCGACCCGTCGTCCGTGAACTTCGGCATCGCGCGGTGGCCGCACACCGACGACAAGCCGGTCACCCAGCAGCTGACGTACCGCAACCTCGGCACGACCGACGTCACCCTGTCGCTCTCGCTGACGGCCACCAACCCCAAGGGCCAGGCGGCACCTTCCGGCTTCTTCACGCTCGGCGCGCGCACGGTCACCGTCCCGGCGGGCGGCACGGCCTCCGTCCCCGTCGGCGTCGACACCAGGCTGGGCGGGAGCACGGACGGCGCGTACTCGGCCTACGTGACCGCGACGGGCGGCGGCCAGAGCGTGCGGACGGCCGCGGCCGTGGAGCGCGAGGCGGAGTCGTACGACGTCACCCTGAAGTACGTCAACCGTGACGGGCACAGGCCCGTCCACCTGTCCGACCTGGTGGACCCCTCGGCCGCGGGCCGGGACTACTTCGCCCAGAGCTCGGCGGACACCGTGACCGTCCGGGTGCCCAAGGGCACGTACCTGCTCAACTCCGTCTCGGTGAAGGACCCGAGCTCCACCGCGGGCGGTGTGGACTGGCTGGTCCAGCCCAAGCTGAGCGTCACCCGGAACACCACGGTCACCCTCGACCTGAACACGGCGAAGCCCGCCGACATCACCGTGCCCGACGCCGCGGCCAAGCCGCTGTCCGCGACGGTCTCCTTCGCGTACGGGCCGACGGGCATCGGCGGCGGCATCTTCACGCCGTCCTTCCGTGACCTGAGGGTGGCGCACGTCGGCCCGGCGGTGCCCTCCGGCCTCTCCCAGAGCTGGTTCGGGCAGTGGACCAAGGGCGGCTCGGCCGAGTACGACGTGTTCACCGGGGGCGCCGTCAAGAAGCTGGAGGGCGCGCACGTCCACCACTACAGGGCGGCCGACCTGGCCACGCTGAAGGTGAACCTGGGGTCGCCGGCGGGCGGCAAGACCGGCGCCGTCGGCGTCTACGGTCTCCTGCCGACCGACTTCGGCTCCGGCATCCCGGTCGAGCAGAGGCTGCCCGGCACGCGCACGCTGTACGTGTCGACCGGCGACCGGGTCCAGTGGTCGCTCGACTTCTCGCAGTACGGCGGCAAGAGGGACGCGCAGGGCTTCGCCGTCCCGGAGGCGTACTACACGCTCGGCGCGGCGCAGGCCGTCGATGCGGGCAAGAGCTACTCGAAGACCTTCAACACGGCCGTGTTCGGTCCGCTGATCGACTCCGACTACGGCATCTTCCGTGAGGGCGACCAGATCTACGGCTATCTGCCGCTGTTCGCCGACGGCCAGACGCACGCCGGGTCCTCGGACTTCATGTCGGTCAGGACGACGCTGTACCGCAACGGCACCGAGGTCGGCTCGAACAACGACCCGCTGTTCGGCGCCGGCCCCTTCAAGGTCCCGTCGGGCGAGGCCTCGTACCGGCTGACGACCTCCGTCATCCGCAGTGTGAACGTCGCCGCGGCCTCCACCCGGATCGACGCGAGCTGGACCTTCACGTCCAAGAAGGTGAGCAGGGCCAAGCTGCCCGCCTCGACGGTCCGCTTCGGCGCGACCACCGGCCTGGACAGCCGCGTCGCGGCCGGCCGGAAGGTCACGATCCCGGTCACCGTCCAGGGTTCGGCCGCGGGCCGCAACCTGGGCTCCCTGTCCGTGTGGGTGTCGTACGACTACGGCAGGACGTGGACCGGGCTGACGGTCAAGAACGGCACGATCACCTACCGGAACCCGGCGAAGGGCCAGGGCCTCTCGTTCCACGCCAAGATCGCCGACAAGCAGGGCAACAAGTCGACGATCTCGATCTACAACGCGTTCTACGGGAAGTGAGCCGATAGCGAACGGCCCGCCGGAAGTACTCCTTCCGGCGGGCCGTCCGTGTTTCCGTGAGCCCATGGCCGCGCAAACCGTCGAGTACATCCGGTACCGCGTTCCGGAGCAGCAGTCGGCCAGATGGCCCAGCGCCGCCGCTGGGTCGACCTCATCCAGGACGCGGCGGGCGAGGCGGGCCTGCCGACGGACGCGGAGTTTCGCTCGGCGTTCCTGGCGTACGTGGAGTGGGGCTCGCGGCTGGCGCTGTACTTCTCCGGCCCGGACGCCAGGCCCCCGGTCCAGCAGCCGGTCCCGAAGTGGACATGGGGCGCGGCGCCGCCCTACCGGACGGAGATGCCGTAGCGGCCGTGGCGGCCCGGCCGGGCGCGGAGAGCAGCGGTCAGGGCCGGGGCGTCGTCGTCCCCGCGCGGATCGCGTCCGTGCCCCAGCTCGCCAGCAGCCGCAGCGCCTCCGCGGACGGGGACCCCGGCTCGGCGTGGTACGTCACCAGCGCCTGCTCACCGTCGTCCGGCACCCGGAACGACTCGAACTGCAGCGAGAGATCACCCACCAGCGCATGCCGCAGCTGCTTCAGCCCGTGGCTCTTCTCCTTGACGTCGTGCGTCGCCCACAGCCGCCGGAACTCCTGGCTCTTCACCGACAGCTGACCGACCAGGGACGACAGCCGCTGATCGTCGGGGTGGCACCCCGCCTCGTACCGCAGCTGGCACACGATGTCGATCGCCTTCTGCTCCCAGTCCACGAACAGGTCGTGGTACTCGGGCCGCAGGAACACCATCCGTGCCCAGTTCCGCTCCTGCTGCGGCAGTTGTGACCAGTCCCCGAAGACGGCCGCGGCCATCCGGTTCCACGCCAGGATCTCCGCGCGCCGCCCCACGAGGTACGCCGGGACGCTGTCGAAGGAGTCGAGCAGCTGGCGCAGCGAGGAACGCACCTGCTGCGGCCGCGTGGACGGCTTCTTCTTGTGGGCCTTCGGCTTGGCCAGGTGCGTCAGATGCGCGTGCTCCGCGTTGCTCAGCCGCAGCGCCCTGGCGATCGCGTCGAGCACCTCGGCGGACACGTTCCGTCCGTTGCCCTGCTCCAGGCGTGTGTAGTACGCCACGGACACCCCGGCCAGCTGCGCCAGCTCCTCGCGCCGCAGGCCCGGCACCCGGCGGTGCCGTCCGAACTCGGGCAGGCCCACGTCCTCGGGCTTGAGGCGGGCCCGCCGGGTGCGCAGGAACTCGCTGAGCTCGGCGCGCCGGTCCAGGGCCTGACCGGCTCCTGCGGATTCGGGTTCCTGTACGGAGTCGGGCTGTGCGTCCATGCGTCCAGTATTCCTGGTCGTAGGACTGTGAACCTGACCCCGCCAGTGGTAGGACCGCTGGACGTAGGCAGAGCCGTGACCTGGGTGGGAAGCGCGGGAGCGGGCAGGCTGGACGCCGTGCCCGGTGGAAGGCAGCCGGGCGCGCTACCCCTTAGGAGATACCCGGCATGACCACCGTTGCTGCGTACGCCGCACCCGCCGCGAAGGCTCCGCTGGAGCGCACCACGATCGAGCGCCGTGAGGTCGGCGAGTTCGACGTTCTGATCGACATCAGGTTCGCCGGCATCTGCCACTCGGACATCCACCAGGCCCGTGAGGGCTGGGGCGAGGCGATCTTCCCGATGGTTCCGGGCCACGAGATCGCGGGCGTCGTCTCCGAGGTCGGAGCCGGTGTCACCAAGTTCGAGGTCGGCGACCGCGTGGGCGTCGGCTGCATGGTCGACTCCTGCCGAGAGTGCGAGAACTGCCAGGCGGGGCTGGAGCAGTACTGCCTCAAGGGCAACGTCGGCACGTACAACGCGCTCGACAAGAACGGCGAGCCGACCTACGGCGGCTACTCGCAGAAGATCGTCGTCGACGAGAACTTCACCGTGCGCATCCCGGACGGCCTGTCCCTCGACGCGGCCGCCCCGCTGCTGTGCGCCGGCATCACCACCTACTCCCCGCTGAGGCACTGGAACGCGGGCCCCGGCAAGAAGGTCGCGATCGTCGGCCTGGGCGGCCTCGGCCACATGGGCGTCAAGATCGCGCACGCGATGGGCGCCGAGGTGACCGTGCTCTCGCAGTCCCTGCGCAAGAAGGAGGACGGGCTGAAGCTGGGCGCCGACCACTACCACGCCACCAGCGACCCGAAGACCTTCGAGGAACTGCGCGGCACCTTCGACCTGATCGTGTCGACCGTGTCGGCGCCGCTGGACTTCGGCGCGTTCCTGTCGCTGCTCAAGACGGACGGCGCGCTGGTGAACGTGGGCGCGCCCGAGGAGCCCATCTCGCTCAACCTGTTCTCGGTGATCGCCGGTCGCAAGACCCTCGCGGGCTCCGGCATCGGCGGTATCCGCGAGACCCAGGAGATGCTGGACTTCTGCGCCGAACACGGCATCGGCGCCGAGATCGAGCTGATCAGCGCCTCCGAGATCAACGAGGCGTACGAGCGGGTGCTGAGCAGTGATGTGCGGTACCGGTTCGTGATCGACACGGCGACCATCTGAGGGTCCGGTGAGACGGCGTGAGGCGGCCCCGCGGCCGCCTCACGCCGTCGCCGGACGGGTCCTACGCGCAGCTGATCGGATCGGTGACGGCGGGGTCGTCGTACAGGTCCCACAGCACGAGCCCCTGGAGGAGAAGCAGCAGGACGGAGATGGCGAGGACGAGGACCGCCACCGCCAGACGGGCCCCGGTGGACCGGCGCAGGGCGCGGACGGCGAGAACGACCGCGGCCAGGGTGCACAACGGCCCCGCGTACACGGTCACGTACATCTGCCAACTGATCGGCAGGACATGGCCGCACCTGGCCGACTCGGCGGCCCGACGGGCGCGCTCGGCGGCGGCGTAGCCGAAGGAACCGAGCAGTCCCAGCCCGAACGGAAGGGCCGAGAGCAGGGGCGCCCCCCATGGACGCCCCGCGGGCGCCGAGACCCCGGCGTCGGTACCGGTCATGGCCATCTCCGTCCCCCTCCCCGTACGCGATCACGGTCACCCAGACGCGCGGACCGCCCTGGCGGGTTCCCGGCCCGGCAGCCACAGCGGGAGCGGGATGGTGCGAGCCGGTCGTGGCTGCCTGCGCCGCGACGCCGCGGAGATCCGGCACAGGGGCCTAGCGTGGGAAGTGGTTGCGGCACCCGGAAGACAGGAGGCCGAACGATGTCTGTCGAGCTCAACCACACGATCGTGGCCGCCCGCGACAAGGAAGCGTCCGCGCGCTTCCTCGCGGATCTGCTGGGCCTGGAGGTGGCGCCTCAGTACGGCCCGTTCATCCCGGTGCAGATCCCGAACGGGGTGACGCTGGACTACATGGAGGCGACGGAGTCGATCACTCCCCAGCACTACGCGTTCCTGGTCTCGGAGGACGACTTCGACGCGATCTTCAGCCGTATCCGCACGGCGGGCCTGCCGTACTGGGCGGACCCATACCACGACCGCCCCCAAGAGATCAACCACAACGACGGGGGCCGCGGGGCGTACTTCGACGACCCGAACGGCCACCGTCTGGAGATCCTGACGAGGCCGTACGGGAGCGGCCGGGACTGACGCCGCCCCGTACGCGACCGGCCCGTCCCGGTGCGGGGCGGGCCGGTGAGCTGGTCGGGGTCGACCGGTCGGGGTCGACCGGTCGGGGGAGTCCTGCCAAGTCCTGATGCCGGACGTCAGTCGTCGCCGGGCTGCTCCTTGCTGTGCGGAGCGGCATGCCGGGGACGGTATTTGCACGAGACCTGACCGACGAGCTCGCGGAAGCACACCAGGGCGGTGATCGGCGGGATTCCGACGATCACCATCGAGAGCAGGGAATGCGACGAGTGGCTGATGCACAGGGCCACCGCCGTGGCGGAGGCGATCAGGACGACACCCCAGGATCGCCGGGCGGTCCGGTGCTGAACCGCCGCGCGCAGAATCGACAGCGCGGCCACGAACCACGGCCCGTACACCGTCAGCGGCCACCACAGCGCCAGCGGTGCCGGCAGAACCGTCGAGGCGATGGACCGCAGTTGGCTGTACGAATAGGCGACGGACCAGCCCAGCATGGCCACCGCGCACGCGGCGATGGTCGCGACCAGGACCGTGACAGGGGTGATGCTCTGGCCATTGTCGAGCGTATGGGCCCCCGGCCGGGGACGCCGTCGTTCGCTCCGGTGGCGGTGCTGCCCGTCCAGGACGGGCGGAGCGGGGTCCACGCTGGACACGGTGGACAGCATCTGGGCCAGCTCTTCGTCCGGATCCCAGCCGCTCGGTGCGATGTCCGGACCCGGGTTGTTCCAGACGTGGTGTGCCTCAAGGGGGTCGATGAGGGGATCGATATCGTACGAATGTTGCCCCAGCGCGTCATAGTCGCTTCTCAGGGCGAACTGAATGTCGTAGAGGCTTGGCTCGCCGTGAAGCCTGTCCATTCTCAGCTCCTCCGCGCCCTGGCTCAGGAAGCTCCATCCAGAGCCCGCAAGTATTCACTTTGCATGTCGCCGATCTTCTCGAGGAAGTCTTCAAGAAGGTCCGAACAACCCTTGAGAAGCGCGTCGCCGCTGATCGACTCGTGCCAGAGGGTGCCGCCCCCGACGGGGATCTGATCTTCCGGTTCGTTCCAAGTCACGATCACCTAACGAGCGCCACATGGCGCGAGGTATCCGGCATTCGGGGGAATGAATCCCTGAAGAATCGTTTCGGCTGTGTGATGACAGTACCGAGCGGAATGTAATTCAGACGATGCGCGCAACCGTATTTCCGTGAATAGCATTTCCGTTTCTGAGGCCTGCGCGGGCCGCCTGATCCGAACATGCGCCGCGCCGGCTGCCCGGACGAGCGCTCCGCTGCGGTTGCCGCTCCCTCCCCCACCTCGTTAGCTGGAACGGGGGCCGAGGCTCATGGAGCGGCGAGGAGCGGCGATGATCACGCAAGAGCAGGTCGATCGAATCCTGCGGCTGAACGGCAACGGGCTCCCCCTCGTCTCCCTCTACGTTCCGGCGGACCCGCCGCAGGGAACCGGACGCCGTGCGTTCAGCACCCGCGTGGCCAGCCTGCTGGACCGTATCCGGCCGCTCGCCGAGAACGGCTCGCTCGACCGTGCCGCACGGCTCTCGCTGCGCGAGGACATCGCCAGGATCGAGAAGTTCCTGGAGGAGGAGCCCCAGCGGCCCGGCGCCGCCGCCGTCTTCTGCTGCAGCGGCCGCGACATCTACGAAGAGGTGTGGCTGCCCCGGCGTACGCGCGAACGGGTCGTGGTGGACGCCGATCCCTACGTCCGGCCGCTGCTGGGCGTGCTCGACGAGTACTACCGCACCTGCGCGGTCGTCGTGCACAAGGGCGTCGGGCAGGTCTGGGAGTGCTACCTCGACCAGGTGCGGGAGCTGGAGGTCATCCGCGACCGAGTGCTGCGCAAGCACGACTACGCCGACGGGTACGCCGAGTACCGGGTCCGCAACAAGGCCGACGAGCTGAGCAAGAGGCACTACAGGCGGCTGGTCGCGGAGCTCAAGCAGCTGTTCGCCGGCGGGGGCTACGATCTCCTCGCCGTCGGCGGTGTCGCCCACGAGGTACCGGTCTTCGTCGACTTCCTGACGCGTGATCTCAAGGACCGGCTCGTCGGCACATTCGCCATCGACCGCGAGTCCGCGACGCCCGCGGACGTCAGGCAGAAGGTGCAGGAGGTCGTCTCCGAGTACGACCACCAGGAGCAGCGGCGGCTCGTCGGCGAGATCCTGGAGGCCAAGGCGGCCCGCAAGCGCGCCGCCGTCGGACTCGACGAGACCCTGTGGGCGGCCTCGCTGGCCGCGATCCAGACGCTGACGGTCGACGACGAGGCCGTCGTTCCCGGGGTCGTCTGCGACCGGGACGGGCTGCTCGCGCGCTCCGGGAAGACGTGTCCGCTCTGCGGGGAGCCGCTGCGGGAGGTGCCCGACGTGGTCGACGAGCTGACCGAGACCGTGATCGACGACGGTGGCGAGGTGCGGCACATCGAGGTGGAGACGGACCTGCGTCCGCACCAGGTCGGCGCCCTGCTGCGGTTCGCACTCCCGCCGCAGCCGACCGAGGGGTCGCAGGGGTCACAAGAGTCGCAGGGGTCTCAAGGGTCGCAGGGGGCTGAAGGGCCTGAAGGCTCTCAAGGCTCTTAAGGGCCCCAAGGGTCCCAAGGCTCTTAAGGGTCCCAAGGGTCGCAGGCCTTGTAGTCGGCCGACCCTCTTGACCCCATAGCAAATCAGAGCAATCCTGGCAAATAGGACCGGTCAACCACGGCAGGGCTCTTTGAGCGCCTGTCGGGCACCGGCCAGGTCCCCGGTGACTTCTGTGAGACATGTGATGTGTTGATCGGGATTTTCCGGGGACCGCCCTTGTCTGGGGGCGCTGCGCCGGTCTCAGAGCCGGCTGTACTTCTCGATGTCCTCGGTGAACTCCCCGATGGCCCGTGCGGTGAGCGTGGGACGAGTGTCGGCGATGGCGGTCATGTAGTCCTCGGTGGTGGCCGGTCCGCCCTGCCGGGCCGTGACTTCGCGTTCGAATGCCGCCTGGGCTCCCTTGCGGGCGGCGAACTCGATGTCCGCCGGGGTGAACAGCTCGGTGGCGTCGACCAGTTGGGCGAGGTCCACGGAGTCGGCGGCTCCCCTCAGATAGCGGGTCCAGATCGCGGCACGGGCGGTGCGATTCGGGGGGCCGATCGGGATGACGTAGTCGAACCGGCCCGGCCGCAGGAAGGCGGGATCCAGGGAGCGGACCGAGTTGGTGGCGCAGACCAGCAGCCGGGCGTCGTGCTCACGGAAGCTGGGGATGAGTTTGAGCAGCTCGTTGGTGACCCCGTGCCCGGGGTCGACCGCCTGCCCGGACCGGACAGCGGCGATCTCCTCCACCTCGTCGATGAAGAGCAGCACCGAGTCCAGCTCCGCCAGATCCGCGAAGGCCTCCCGCAGCGCCGTGGCCAGACCCTCACTCGTGTCGGCCGCGAGCCGGGACGGGAAGAGCTCCACGAACGGCCAGCCGAGCCGCGAGGCCACCGCCTTGGCGAAGCTGGTCTTGCCGGTACCGGGCGGCCCGAACAGGACCACCGCCTTCGGCGGGACCACACCGTAGCGCTCGGCCAGCGCCGGCTCCGTCAGCGGCAGCACGACACGGCGCTCCACGACCTGCTTCTCCCGCTCCATGCCGGCCATGGTCTCCCAGAGCCCCTCGGGCAGCATGCGGCCGCCCAGCGCGGTGAGCACCTCGTTGTTGGCGGTCTCACGCGGTTCGAGCTTCTCGTAGTAGGTCAGGTCGGCACGGGACAGGTAGCCGGAGTGCTCCAGGGCCTTCGTCCCGGCGGCGTGGGCGGGCAGCAGGGTGCTGATGCGGCGCACGCCCAGCGCCCGCAGCCGTCGTTCCAGCTCGGCCAGGAGGGCGCTGCCGATCCCGCGATCGCGCCAGCGGGAGGCCAGCGCCACGAGCAGCACCCAGGCTCGCTTGCCGTGCGCCTGGGCCACCGCCACACCCACCAGTTCATCGCCGACCACCGCGACCACGGCCGTCTGACCGGCCTCTGCCGCCGCCATCACCTCGGAGACCGGGAAGACCGGGTCCTCCTCGGACCGGCGGCTCTGGTCCCAGATCTGGATCGCCTGGTCGACGTCGTCGTCGTGATAGTCGCGCAGATGCCATGCGGGCATCGCCACCACCTCGCCCGCCGGGTATCCCCATTGTCCCCCGCCGGAGCGTCGGCCGACGAGTCACGCCGAGGTCGTGCGCGGGGGCGGCCCGCGTCAGCCGGATGTCTGTCGCAGGACCAGACAGACGAAGCCGAAGGTGTCCCGGTAGACGTGCAGCCATTCGGAACGCCGTGTGTCGGCCGTCCCGAGCACCTGCGCGGTGTCCGGGTGGGCAGGGTGATCAAGAGCCCATGAGGCCAGCGAGCCCCAGCAGGCCCACTCGTAGTCGTCCAGCTCGCGACGGGTGCTGACATGGCCGTGGACGGGAGTCCATCCCTCGGCGACGACGCGGTCCACCGTGGTCGCCAGGTCGGAGAGGTCCCCGAGCATCTCGACGGCCTCGCGGGAGTGCTCCCCGGCCCAGAAGCCCTCGCCGATCAGGACGCGTCCGTCGGGCGCCAGGTGCTTGCGGGCGGCCGCCAGGGTGGGCAGCAGGCCGCCGAAGGCGTGGGTGGCGCCGACACAGAGCACCAGGTCGAACAGGTGGGGGGAGGAGAAGCCCGCGGCCTCCTGCTGATGGAGTACGAGGCGGTCCTGGACGCCCAGGCCGAGAGCGGTCCGGCGGGCCTGTTCCAGGTCGTCCCCGGAGATGTCGACGCCCTCGGCGTGCAGCTCCGGGTACAGGGTCAGGGCGCGCAACAGCCACTCCGCGCCGCCGCAACCGAGGTCGAGCACACGCGCGTCGCCACGCGGAAGGGAGTGTCCCAGGAGTCGGCGCACCGCCTCGTCGTCGAGCGGAGCCTTGATCGGGTGATCGGTGTGGGCGAGCCGGGAGAGCTGTTCACGATTCACCGGCGCAGCTTGGCAACCGAGGCCGCTTTCCCGCACCTCGTTTTCCCTCCCCGGATCCGTCGGCTCCGCGGGGTCACCCGGGTCCGCGGACGGCCCGGGAGACCGGGGCGCAGTCGCCGATCTCCCGAACCGGGTCGCTCACTCGCCGGTGAACTTCGCGACGCCGATCGGGCAGGACACGCCGGTGCCGCCGATGCCGCAGTAGCCCGCCGGGTTCTTGTCCAGGTACTGCTGGCGATAGCTCTGCACTTCGTGCATCATTAGAACTCCTCGATGGCTAGGGGGAGTTACCGTGAGCAGCAACGATCACTTAGTTCCGGTGGTGGCGTACGCGAGGATCTCGGCCGACCTGGCCAGGGACGCCCACGGGGTGGACGACCAGCACAAGGTCAACGACGAGACGGCGGCCGCGGTGGGGTGCAGGATCGTGCACTACTACACGGACAACGACCTTTCTGCGGCGAAGGTCGGCCTTGTCCGGCCGGACTTCGAAGCGATGCTGAAGGTTCTCAAGGCCGGCCGCATGCCTGACGGCCAGGCGGTACGGGGAGCGATCGTCGTGGCGGACGACCGCCTTGTGAGGCGGGTGGGCGACTACGAACGATTTGTGGACGCCCTGACGTTCGAAGACGGGCGGGTGTACGCGGACGCCAAAGGCATCAAGGATCTCTACAACGAAGACGTTGAGTCCATGGGTTTGTTCGGCGTCGTTATCTCTAAGGCGGAGGTACGCAAGATCCGGCGACGCACGCGCCGTTCGCACCGCCGTCGCGCAGAGCAGGGGATCCCCGTTGGAGGCACACGCCCCTTCGGCTGGAACGACGACAAGCGGACCCTCTGCCCTGAGGAGGCAGAGCGGCTCGCCCAGGCGGCACGCGACGTGATCGCAGGAAAGTCGCTGCACTCGATCCTCCTGAAGTGGCGCGAGGAGGAAGTTCGGACGGTTCACGGGAATCCCTGGGCCGCGCGCTCGCTCAAGCTCGCGCTCTGGAACCCTCGACTGTGCGGATGGCGGCGCCACAACGGGGAGTTGGTAAGGGACGCCGACGGCATCCCCGTGGTCGGTCAGTGGGAGCCCATCATCACGCCAAAGGAATGGATGGCCATCGACGCCCTCTTCTCGGCGAGGATCAAGCCCAACGTCAAAGCTGACGGGACCGTGACGGACTACCGCACGCCCTCCCATCTGCTAACTGGCATCCTCCGATGCGGGAAGCCCGTGGCGGACGGCGAGATCTGCAATGCGCCGATGCGAGTGAGCACGCGGCCGGACCTGTCAGGTGGGTTCGTCTATCAGTGCCCTACTCGATCCATGGGCGGGTGCGGCGGCAGCGGAAGAAACGGCGTGAAGGTCGACGAGTACGTCACTGAAGCCGTCCTAGCGAAGCTGGAGGAGCGCGCCGTCGTCAAGCAGGAGGGCGACCGCGAGTGGGATGGGGCGGAAGAGTTGGAGCGTCTCACCAAAAAGCAGCGGACCATGCTCCAGAAGTGGCAGGAGGACCTCATCTCGGATGAGCTCTTCTTCCCTGAGAACCACAAGATGGAGGTCCGGATCAAGGAGCTGCGCAAGGAGCGCACAGAGCACGCGCTGCGCGTTCAGCGTGCGTCTAAGGTGACCGCGGATGTCCGGGAGCGGTGGTCCTCAGGTGACCTCGACATGGCTCAGAAACGGGCACTCATCCGGGAGGCGCTTCATGCGGTGATCGTCCTCCCGGTTGGGGGAGGGGGAAGGCGCCCGTTCAACCCTGACCTGCTTGTTCTCAAGTGGACGGACGGCTGAGCTTCGTGAGTGCTCGGGGTCGCCGTTGAGCAGAACTCTTGGCCAGGCGGCGAGCGGTACGGAGCGCCCTGCCACCACGAGGAACGGCGTTGTCAGTGGCTCCGAGTACGGTGCGGAGCGTTGGGCCGGACGGAGATCGTGAGGGACTCGCGGCCATGGGGGGTCTGTCAAACGACC
>NZ_BBZJ01000022.1 GCF_001417775.1 Streptomyces sp. TP-A0356
TGCTTTCCAGGTTCCCGCTCTCGCGTTTCCCTTTCCGGCGCTCCCGACTTTATCAGAGATTCTGAGTCGGAATTTCCGCCCCGCTGAGGCCGGTTCCGGACGCTCGGTTGCGCCGGGTGCCCCGCTGGCGGAGCCGTAAACGTACTGGAGCGGGGCGCCCCGATGCAAATCGAGGCGCCCCGCTCCGGCTTCACCCGCGTGCGGCCTTGACGGTCCGTCAGACCTCAACCACCACAGGCAGGATCATCGGCCTGCGCCGATAGGTGTCCGAGACCCACTTGCCCAGGGTCCGACGGATCAGCTGTTGCAGCTGGTGGGGTTCGACGACCCCGTCCTGCGCCGACCGCTCCAGGACCTCCGTGACCTTCGGGATCACCTCGTTGAAGGCCGAGTCGTCGATGCCCGAGCCACGGGCGTGGACATGGGGGCCACCGGTGATCTTGCCCGTCGAGGAGTCCACCACCACGAAGACCGAGATGATGCCCTCCTCGCCGAGGATCTTGCGGTCCTTGAGCGCCGGCTCGCCGACGTCGCCGACCGACAGGCCGTCGACGTAGACGTATCCCGCCTGGACCTTGCCGGAGATCTTCGCCTTGCCCTCGACGAGATCGACGGCGATGCCGTCCTCGGCGATGACGATCCGGTCGTGCGGCACGCCCGTGAGCGCGCCCAGTTCGGCGTTCGCCCGCAGGTGGCGCCATTCGCCGTGGACCGGCATCAGGTTCTTCGGGCGGCAGATGTTGTAGAAGTACAGCAGCTCGCCCGCGGACGCGTGGCCCGAGACGTGCACCTTGGCGTTGCCCTTGTGCACGACGTTCGCGCCCCAGCGGGTCAGGCCGTTGATCACTCGGTACACGGCGTTCTCGTTGCCGGGGATCAGTGACGACGCCAGGATCACCGTGTCGCCCGGGACGATGCGGATCTGGTGGTCCCGGTTCGCCATCCGCGACAGCGCCGCCATCGGCTCGCCCTGGGAACCCGTGCAGATCAGCACCACCTCGCTGTCCGGCAGGTCGTCCAGCGTCTTGACGTCCACCACCAGGCCCGGTGGCACCTTCAGGTAACCCAGGTCCCGTGCGATACCCATGTTGCGGACCATGGAGCGGCCGACGAAGGCGACCCGGCGCCCGTACTCGTGTGCCGCGTCCAGGATCTGCTGGATGCGATGGACGTGGCTGGCGAAGCTCGCCACGATGATCCGCTTGCGGGCGCTCGCGAAGACCTGGCGCAGGACGTTGGAGATGTCGCGCTCGTGCGGGGTGAACCCCGGGACCTCGGCGTTGGTGGAGTCGGAGAGGAGGAGGTCGATGCCTTCCTCGCTCAGCCGCGCGAACGAGTGGAGGTCTGTCAGACGGTTGTCCAGCGGCAGCTGGTCCATCTTGAAGTCGCCCGTGTGGACCACCATGCCGGCCGGGGTGCGGATGGCGACCGCGAGGGCGTCCGGGATGGAGTGGTTGACGGCGACGAACTCGCAGTCGTAGGGGCCGATCCGTTCGCGCTGGCCCTCCGCGACCTCGAGCGTGTACGGACGGATGCGGTGCTCCTGGAGCTTTGCCTCGATGAGGGCGAGGGTCAGCTTGGAGCCGATCAGCGGGATGTCGGGCTTCTCGCGCAGCAGGAAGGGGACACCGCCGATGTGGTCCTCGTGTCCGTGCGTGAGGACGATGCCCTCGACGTCGTCGAGACGGTCCCGGATCGACGAGAAGTCCGGCAGGATCAGGTCGATTCCGGGCTGCTCCTCTTCGGGGAAGAGCACTCCGCAGTCGACGATCAGCAGGCGACCGCCGTACTCGAAGACCGTCATGTTCCGGCCGATCTCGCCGAGGCCGCCGAGCGGGGTGACCCGCAGGCCGCCTTCGGGGAGCGGCGGGGGCGGGCCGAGTTCAGGATGCGGATGACTCAAAAGACTCTCCTCACCACGCACGCCACGTACCTGAGGGCACGCGGCGCGCATGACGTTCGTGCAAAAGCAGTTGTTGGTGTGGGCTGCAGGCACTTGTGTCCTGCCTATTCAGTTGTGAAGTCTTTGTCAGAGCTGTACCCCGCCGGCGACAAGATCGATCTTGAGCTGGGCGATCTCCTCGGCCGAGAGCTCGACCATGGGCGGACGCAGCGGTCCGGCGGGCAGGCCCTGGAGGGCGAGCGCGGCCTTGGTGGTCATGACGCCCTGGGTGCGGAACATGCCGGTGAAGACCGGAAGCAGCTTCTGGTGGATCTCCAGCGCCTTCTGGACGTCGCCGCTCGTGTATGCCTCGGCCATGGCCCGCAGCTCCGGCGTGACGACGTGGCCGACGACGGAGACGAAGCCGACGGCGCCGACGGAGAGCAGGGGCAGGTTGAGCATGTCGTCGCCGGAGTACCAGGCCAGGCCGGACTGGGCGATGGCCCAGCTGGCGCGGCCGAGGTCCCCCTTGGCGTCCTTGTTGGCGACGATCCGCGGGTGCTCCGCCAGGCGGACGAGGGTCTCGGTGTTGATCGGGACGCCGCTGCGGCCCGGGATGTCGTAGAGCATGACCGGCAGCTCGGTGGCGTCGGCGATGGCCGTGAAGTGCCGGTAGAGGCCCTCCTGCGGGGGCTTGTTGTAGTACGGCGTGACGGTCAGCAGGCCGTGCGCGCCGGCCCTCTGCGCCGCGCGCGCCAGTTCGATGCTGTGGTGGGTGTCGTTCGTGCCGACTCCGGCGACGACGTGGGCACGGTCGCCGACCGCTTCCAGCACGGCTCGTACGAGATCCGATTTCTCCGCGTCGCTGGTGGTGGGGGACTCGCCGGTGGTGCCGTTGATGATCAGGCCGTCGTTGCCTGCGTCCACCAGGTGGGTGGCAAGCCGCTGCGCGCCGTCGAGGTCGAGTGCGCCGTCCGCCGTGAAGGGCGTGACCATGGCGGTGAGGATCCGCCCGAAGGGGATCTGCGGAGTGGAGGTCGGAGCCATGGGTAACACGCTACTCGCTGCCCCGGGTGCGGTCTGCCCTCGGGGGGCGGCAAAAGTCCGGACAAAGGTGGAGCCCGGCACTGCCTGCTCGGGGGTTCAAGCAGTGCCGGGTCCGTTTGATCAGGCTAGATGAACTTCTCGAAATGCCGCAATACGGACACTTCGCTCGGCTGATCGCACATGTGTCTCTGCCCGGGAAAGGAGTGTGCGCGTCAGGGCGCCACGCGGCCGTTGGCATTGAAGGCGGCGTACGTGAGCGGCATGAGCCTGGCCCACTCCGCCTCCATCTTCTCGCCGACCATCTCGATCTCCCGCTGCGGGAAGGAGGGCACCTTGGCCAGCTCGTGCTGGGTGCGCAGGCCGAGGAAGTGCATCAGTGAGCGGGCGTTGCAGGTCGCGTACATCGAGGAGAACAGGCCGACCGGGAGCACCGAGCGGGCGACCTCGCGGGCGACGCCGGCGGCGAGCATCTCCTGGTACGCCTCGTACGCGTGCACGTACGCGTCCTCCATGACGCGGCCGACCAGCTCCTGCTGCGCCTCGCTGCCCTCGACGAAGCGGTACTTGCCGGGGCGGCCCTCCTGCACCAGCTTGCGGGACTCGTCCGGGACGTAGAAGACCGGCTGGAGCTCTCGGTAGCGCCCGCTCTCCTCGTTGTACGACCAGCCCACGCGGTGCCGCATGAACTCGCGGAAGACGAAGATCGGGGCGGTGATGAAGAACGTCATCGAGTTGTGCTCGAAGGGGCTGCCGTGCCGGTCCCGCATCAGGTAGTTGATCAGGCCCTTGGAGCGCTCCGGGTCCTTCTTCAGCTCGTCCAGGGACTGCTCGCCGGCGGTGGAGACGCGGGCGGCCCACAGCACGTCCGAGTCGGCCGCGCTGTGCTTGACCAGCTCGACGGTGACGTCGCTGCGGAAGCTGGGCTTGAGGTCGTCGGCGGGGGTGTCGGTCACGGCGTAGAAGGTCCTTCCCATCACAAGCTCGGGCGGCGCCCACTCTACGGCCCGGCACTGACAACGGGGCGTTCGGTGCCGGTCCACGACATTCGTCGGCGAACTTGAGGAAATCGGCGAAACTGGGCACCTTCCGCGACTCTGGCTCGTCTGTGATTGTGACAGCGATCCGTGGTCACACGGTCGTCATGACCCCGCCCGGATCCCGGGTCCGCACGAGCCCCCAGAGGAGAAGCGCTCACCATGTTCCGTCGGCGCGAGCCCGTACCGTTCGCCTTCCTCGCCGAAGCCGACTCCTTCCGCAGCAATGTCGCTCCCCCGCCGCGTGAGCGCGCCTCCGCCGGCCAGATGGCCGGGCGCTGGCTGATGGGGCTCACCATCGTCGCGGGGCTCGTCGGCGCCCTGGTCATAGGCATGCCTTCGATGTCCCACACGTCGCCCGCTGCCACGCAGCACTCCGTGGCCTCCAACGGGCACTGACCGCTCTCCGGGCGCCCGACCGGGCGCAGACGGCACCCCCTTGGCCCCCCGAGGGTGGTGAGCGAGGACACGGCTCGGTAGCCTCACCGGGCACAGCCCCATGGACCGAGTGAGGATCAGCCGTGCCCCTGCCCTTCCTGACGGCCGACCGTGCTTTCGACCAGGCAGCGGACGACCTCCCGCTGCCGTACGACGACCGCCATCGCTGGCGGCGCCCCTACCGGCCCGGCCCCTGGCGGGTGGGTGCGGCCGCGCTTCTGCTGCTGCTCGCCTCGTATGTGCTGTTCGCCGCGGTCATCATCGCGTTCACCGGCACGATGCAGGGCGCGGGCATGGTCCTCGGCATCGGGCTGGTCGTCATCGCCGGGGCGCTGCGGCTGCTGCGCATGGGTGTCTGGGTGAGCGCGCGCGGGCTGCGCCGGGTGGGCTTCTTCGGCACCGGGACGGCGCCCTGGGAGCGGGTCGTCGCGGTACGGACGGTCCAGCAGCCGGTGCGCTGGCTCGGGTTGCCGCGCACGGTGCAGGGGCAGGCGCTGATCCTCGTACGCAAGGACCGGGCGCCCGAGGACGTGCCGCCGCTGCTGACCACGCACGGCGCCGACTTCCTGGCGCGTCCGGTGGCCTTCGACCGGGCGGCGGACACGGTCGAGGCGTGGGCCGCGGAGTACGGCCGGGGCTGACGCGCCACGGCGCAGGGGCCGACCCGCGGAGTACGGGGCGGCCCCTTCTGCACGCTGCATGGCCTCCTGCACGGCTCGGCCGACCACGTCGCGCACGCACGGGCCCCCTCGCACGGGGCAGACGCGGAGGGCGCATCTGGCACGCGCGGACCTGCCCTGGGCGCCTCGCCCGACACGAGCCCGATGCAGACACCCCGCGCGGCACCGGCCCGCGGCCGCCTAGGGCAGCACGCGCCCGGGCAGGCCTCGGGCAGCACGCGCCCGGGCAGGCCTCCGCCCGTACAAGCCCAAAGGACGCGCACCCTGCGCAGGCCTGACAAGCGCACCGGCCCGGATGCCGGACACCCCCATGCGCGGGCCCGACAAGCACCCCCGACAGCACACACCCGAATGCGGACGCCCCCTCGGCACGAAGCCCGCGCCCGCCTCGGACAGCACGCGCCCCGGGCACCACCAGGGCACGAGCCGCTCCGCGGCGGACAGGGCGTGGGCCAGGGCCAGAGTGGTGGCCTGCCGGTCGGTGGTGGCCATGCCCGGCGGGCCTCGGGCGGGTCAGGCCTGGGACGGTTTGCCGTCGTGCAGGGCGATCGCCCGTTGCATCGCCTTGCGGGCGCGCGGCGTGTCGCGGGCGTCGTGGTAGGCGACGGCCAGCCGGAACCAGCTGCGCCAGTCGTCCGGGGCCGCCTCCGTCTCCGCCTTGCGCCTGGCGAACACCTCGTCGGCCGAGTCACGGTCGATCCGGCCGCTCGCGGTGCGCCTCAGCTCGTCCACGGGCAGACCGCCCTCGGCGTCCAGCTCGGCGGCCAGCCGGTTGGCGTTGCGGACGAACTGCGTGTTCTTCCACAGGAACCAGACACCGATGACCGGCAGGATCAGCACCGCGACGCCGAAGGTGACGGTGACCGGGGTGCCGTTCTGGATCAGGAGCACACCACGGCTGCCGACCAGGACGAAGTAGACGACCAGGACCGCGGCCGTGACGGCGTAGGTGATCTTCGCGCGCATGTCGGCTACTTCAGGTCGAGGAAGTGCTCCAGGCCGAAGGTGAGGCCCGGAGTGGACACGACGCGGCGCACACCGAGCAGGATGCCCGGCATGAAGCTGCTGTGGTGCAGCGAGTCATGGCGGATGGTGAGGGTCTCGCCCTCCCCGCCGAGCAGCACCTCCTGGTGGGCGAGCAGACCCCGCAGGCGTACGGCGTGCACCGGCACCCCGTCCACGTTCGCGCCGCGGGCGCCGTCCAGGGCGGTCACCGTGGCGTCGGGCTGCGGGGCGCTGCCCGCCTTCTCCCGCGCCGCGGCGATGAGCTGGGCGGTCCGCGTGGCGGTGCCGCTGGGGGCGTCCACCTTGTTCGGGTGGTGCAGCTCGACGACCTCGACGGACTCGAAGTACGGGGCGGCCACCTCGGCGAACTTCATGGTCAGCACCGCGCCGATGGAGAAGTTCGGGGCGATCAGGACGCCCGTCTCCGGGGACTGGGCCAGCCAGCCCCTCAGCTGCCCCAGGCGCTCGTCGGTCCAGCCGGTCGTACCGACCACGGCGTGGATGCCGTGCCGTACGCAGAAGTCGAGGTTGCCCATCACGGACGCCGGGGTGGTGAGTTCCACCGCCACCTGGGCGCCCGTCTCGACGAGGGTCTCCAGCCTGTCGCCCCTGCCGAGGGCGGCGACCAGCTCCATGTCCTCGGCGGCTTCGACGGCTCGTACCGCCTCCGCACCGATCCGGCCCTTGGCGCCGAGGACCGCCACGCGCAGCTTGCTCATGTTCCTGATTCCTTGGTCGAACGTGGATCGAACTTGTCGAGCTCGTCGAGCTTGTGGAGGCTTACGCGACCGCGTCGTGCAGACGGGACGCCTGCTTGTCCTTGAGCGGGCCGATGACCGACAGCGAGGGCCGCTGTCCCAGGATCTCCCGGGCCACGGACCGGACGTCGTCCGGGGTCACCGCCGCTATCCGGGCCAGCATGTCGTCGACGGACATCTGGTCGCCCCAGCACAGCTCACTCTTGCCGATACGGTTCATCAGCGCGCCCGTGTCCTCCAGCCCGAGGACCGTGGACCCCCGGAGCTGGCCGATGGCACGGGCGATCTCGTCGTCGGACAGGCCGTGCTCGGCGACGCGGTCGAGCTCGTCGCGGCAGATCTTGAGCACGTCGTGCACCTGGCTGGGACGGCAGCCCGCGTACACACCGAACAGGCCGCAGTCGGCGAAGCCGGACGTGTACGAGTACACGCTGTACGCGAGGCCCCGCTTCTCCCGGACCTCCTGGAAGAGGCGGGAGGACATGCCGCCGCCGAGCGCGGTGTTCAGCACGCCGAGGGCCCAGCGGCGCTCGTCGGTGCGGGCCAGACCGGGCATGCCGAGGACGACATGAGCCTGTTCGGTCTTGCGGCCCAGCAGCTCGACACGGCCGGCCGTGCGGATCACCCGGCGGCCGTCGCGCGGGGCGATGGGCGTGGCGTCCGCCCGGGTGAGGGCGCCGCCCTTCTCGAAGGCGGCACGCACCTGACGTACGACCTTGTTGTGGTCGATGTTGCCGGCGCACGCGACCACCAGGTGGGTGGGGTCGTAGTGCTTCCGGTAGAAGCGGCGGATGCGGTCGGCGGACAGCGCGTTGACGGTGTCGACGGTGCCGAGGACGGGGCGGCCGAGCGGGTTGTCGCCGAACATGGTGTGCGCGAACAGATCGTGCACACAGTCGCCCGGGTCGTCCTCCGTCATCGCGATCTCCTCGAGGATCGCGCCGCGCTCGACGTCGACGTCTTCTTCGAGGATGAGCGAGCCGGTGAGCATGTCGCAGACGACGTCGATGGCGAGCGGCAGGTCGGTGTCGAGCACGCGCGCGTAGTAGCACGTGTACTCCTTCGCCGTGAACGCGTTCATCTCACCGCCGACCGCGTCGATCGCGGAGGAGATGTCGAGGGCGCTCCTGCGCTGCGTGCCCTTGAAGAGCAGGTGCTCCAGATAGTGCGTGGCGCCGTTCAGCGACGGCGTCTCGTCGCGCGAGCCCACGTGCGCCCAGATGCCGAAGGTGGCGGAGCGCACGGAGGGCAGCGTCTCGGTGACGACGCGCAGACCTCCGGGGAGGGTGGTCTTGCGGACGGTGCCGATGCCGTTCGCGCCCTTGATCAAGGTTTGGGTACGGGCGACGGCCCGCGCCTCCGAAGAGGTGCGGGCCGTCGCCTTGAAGCCACGGGACGTCACTTGTCGGTGTCGTCCTTCGTCTCGTCCGCGGCGGAGCCGCCGTCGGCCTCGGCCTCCCCCTCGACCACGGGGATGAGGGAGAGCTTGCCGCGGGAGTCGATCTCGGCGATCTCGACCTGGACCTTCTGGCCCACGCCGACCACGTCCTCGACGTTCTCCACGCGCTTGCCGCCGGCGAGCTTGCGGATCTGCGAGATGTGCAGCAGGCCGTCCTTGCCCGGAAGCAGCGAGACGAACGCACCGAAGGTGGTCGTCTTCACGACCGTGCCCAGGTAGCGCTCGCCGACCTCCGGCATGGTCGGGTTGGCGATGCTGTTGATCGTGGCGCGGGCGGCCTCGGCGGACGGGCCGTCGGCGGCACCGATGTAGATCGTGCCGTCGTCCTCGATCGTGATCTCGGCGCCGGTGTCCTCCTGGATCTGGTTGATCATCTTGCCCTTGGGGCCGATGACCTCGCCGATCTTGTCGACCGGAATCTTGACGGTGATGATCCGCGGGGCGTGCGGGGACATCTCGTCGGGCCGGTCGATGGCCTCCATCATCACGTCGAGGATGTGGAGGCGGGCGTCACGGGCCTGCTTCAGGGCCGCGGCGAGCACGGAGGCCGGGATGCCGTCCAGCTTGGTGTCGAGCTGGAGGGCGGTCACGAACTCCTTGGTGCCGGCGACCTTGAAGTCCATGTCGCCGAACGCGTCCTCGGCGCCGAGGATGTCGGTCAGCGTCACGTAGTGCGTCTCGCCCTCGATCTCCTGGGAGATCAAGCCCATGGCGATACCGGCGACCGGGGCCTTCAGCGGCACACCGGCGTTCAGCAGGGACATGGTGGAGGCGCAGACCGAGCCCATGGACGTCGAGCCGTTGGAGCCGAGGGCCTCGGAGACCTGACGGATCGCGTAGGGGAACTCCTCGCGCGAGGGCAGGACCGGGACCAGGGCGCGCTCGGCGAGGGCGCCGTGGCCGATCTCGCGGCGCTTCGGGGAGCCGACACGGCCGGTCTCACCCGTGGAGTACGGCGGGAAGTTGTAGTTGTGCATGTAGCGCTTGCGCGTCACCGGGGAGAGGGTGTCGAGCTGCTGCTCCATGCGCAGCATGTTCAGCGTGGTGACGCCCAGGATCTGGGTCTCGCCACGCTCGAACAGGGCCGAACCGTGCACCCGCGGAATCGCCTCGACCTCGGCCGCGAGGGTCCGGATGTCGGTGACACCGCGGCCGTCGATGCGCTTCTTCTCCTTGATGACGCGCTCGCGGACCAGCTGCTTGGTCAGCGCGCGGTACGCGGCGGAGATCTCCTTCTCGCGGCCCTCGAACTCCGGCAGGAGCTTCTCGGCGGCGAGCTGCTTGACGCGGTCGAGCTCCGCCTCGCGCTCCTGCTTGCCGGCGATGGTGAGCGCCTGGGCCAGCTCGGGGCGGACCGCGGCGGACAGCGCCTCCAGGATGTCGTCCTGGTAGTCGAGGAAGATCGGGAACTCGGCGGTCGGCTTGGCGGCCTTCGCGGCGAGGTCGGCCTGGGCCTTGCACAGCACCTTGATGAAGGGCTTCGCGGCCTCCAGACCGGCGGCGACGACCTCCTCGGTCGGCGCCTCGGCACCTCCCTTGACCAGCTGGATGGTCTTGTCGGTGGCCTCGGCCTCGACCATCATGATCGCGACGTCGCCGTCCTCCAGGACGCGGCCCGCGACGACCATGTCGAAGACGGCGTCCTCCAGCTCACTGTGCGTCGGGAAGGCGACCCACTGGCCGTTGATCAGCGCGACGCGGACGCCGCCGATCGGGCCGGAGAAGGGCAGACCGGCCAGCTGCGTGGACGCGGACGCGGCGTTGATCGCCACGACGTCGTACAGGTGGTCGGGGTTGAGCGCCATGATCGTGGCGACGACCTGGATCTCGTTGCGCAGGCCCTTCTTGAAGGAGGGACGCAGCGGGCGGTCGATGAGGCGGCAGGTGAGGATGGCGTCCTCGGAGGGACGGCCCTCACGGCGGAAGAAGCTGCCGGGGATCTTGCCGGCGGCGTACATCCGCTCCTCGACGTCCACCGTCAGGGGGAAGAAGTCGAGCTGGTCCTTGGGGTTCTTGGAGGCGGTGGTGGCCGACAGCACCATGGTGTCGTCGTCCAGGTACGCAACGGCGGAGCCGGCGGCCTGCTTGGCCAGGCGGCCCGTCTCGAAGCGGACGGTGCGGGTGCCGAAGGAGCCGTTGTCGATGACGGCCTCGGCGTAGTGGGTCTCGTTCTCCACTAGCGTTTTCTCCTCGTCTTCGTCCCTCGCTGCCCGTGTGGCAGGGGGACGGTGGCGGAGAAGCGCTCCATCTGGTGCGGGCCGGTCTTCGATCGAAGCACCCGGGGCTCGCTTCCCCCGGGGGCCACTACCGAGGACCGGCGGCGGCGAGGTGCGCTTCTCCTCGTTCGGTGGTGTGCGAGCACCCGGTACGCCCAGGCACTCCTTGCACGGTGTCATACGTACGGCGTTGTGCTACCACACTACAAAGTGGCGGTGACAGTCCGCACGTACAGCAAAGGGAGCGGCCCCCTTGTCCCGGGAACCGCTCCCCTCACGGCGTCTTACTTGGCGCCCGCCGCACCGCGGCGGATGCCGAGGCGGTCGACCAGCGCACGGAAGCGCTGGATGTCCTTCTTGGCCAGGTACTGCAGCAGGCGGCGACGCTGACCGACCAGGATCAGCAGACCACGGCGGGAGTGGTGGTCGTGCTTGTGGGTCTTGAGGTGCTCGGTCAGGTCGGAGATGCGGCGGGACAGCAGCGCGACCTGGACCTCGGGAGAGCCGGTGTCACCCTCCTTGGTACCGAATTCGCCGATGATCTGCTTCTTCGTAGCGGCGTCGAGCGACACGCGTACTCCTCGTAGTCTTCTGAGTGCCACCGAGTGCCCCTGGTCTTCTTCTCAGGGGAGCTTCCACGACTCGGTAGGCGGGGATCCGCTGGGCGCGGCCTCCAGATCCCTCGGTCGGCCCTTGCGGGGCCTCGGCGGGGTCCGGCGGCGCGTACACGAACGGCCGTCACACAGGGTACCAGCCTGGGCGGACGTGCCGGTCCGGGGCCGTCAGCCGCTGCTCGCGAACCCGTCGGCGACCCACTGGCTCGTCCCCCTCACCGTCCTTCGAGGCCGGACCGGCGACCGCGGTCGCGGCGAGGAGGACGGCGAAGAGGATACGGCCGTGCTCGTAGCGGATGTCCGTCTCGGCGAGGAGCGGCGTGCTGTCGGGGGTGAAGAGCGGCGCGCCGCGCCCGATGCGCTGCGCCGCGCCCTGTCGCGCCCACCGCGCTCCACGGCGCTACTCAGCGCTCCACGGCGCTACTCAGCGCTACTCGTCGCTACTCGTCGCTACTCGGCGCTCCCGATGCCGATGGCCCCCAGCACGGGGGCCTTGGGGCGTTTGAGGTCCGCCGTCAGTTCCCGCTTCGCGAAGAAGACCCGGCCCTGCTCGACGACGATGTCCGAGTTCTCCGGGCTGCTCAGCGTGTAGTCGTCGTCACTCGGGAGGGTGAAGAAGAGGAACGGCGTCTCCTTGCCCGTGCTCGGATTCCAGAGCACCACCGCCGCTGGGCCGATGGAGTCCCGCGTGCCCCGGTACACCAGGAGTTGGTCGCCGCTCATCCTCAGCGGGTGGACGGGCTGCAGCGCACGCCCCTCGAACTTGCGCACGGTCTTCCCGGTTCTGATGTCGAACGCCATGATCCAGTTCGACGCCTGGTCCACCTCGGTCTCGTCCTTGCTCGCGACGAACACCTCGGTCGGTCCCACGACCATGCCGTCGCAGTACTCCACGTCGCCGAAGTACGACGAGGCCCCGTACCGCTTACCGCACAGGGGGTCGTACCGGTCCCCGTGCATGGAGATCGAGGCGAGGCGCCTGCCCTTGCCGTCGAGCGTGATCAGATCGGTCACCGTGATGTCGCCGGCCCCGACGGCGAGGACCGGCGGATCGGACGAGGGCAGGTAGACCGCCTGGACACCCTTGGCGATCTTGTACGTCCACACGGTCCGGCCGGTACGGGGGTCGACCTTCTGCACCTCGTAGGTGGGGTCGCCCTCCTGTCCGCAGCGGAGCACGGCGAGCAGGGCACGGCCGCCCGCGAAGCCCTTGTCCTCGCACGCGGAGACGCTCGTGCTCTTCCAGAGCTGTCTGCCGTCCTCCATGTCGAACGCCACCGAGCCCCGCCCCCAGGCCACGGCCACCGTGCTCCGTGTCATCGTGAGGTTGGTGTCCGTCACGAACGCGGCGGCGGCGTCGGGGATCTTCGCCCGCCAGAGCTTCCTGCCGGTGTCGATGTCGAAGAACAGCACCTCGTCGCAGACGCCCGGGTTCTTGGCCCCCTTGGGCTGGGCGGGCTGCACGACCACGGCGGTGCGGCCGTCCACGGTGACATGGGACGTGGTGGCGCAGAGGTGGCCGTCCAGCTTGAGGGTCCATGCCCTCTCGTCCATCGAGCCGACGCCGATCCGCAAGCCGGTGATCGTGTCGGCGACGCCCTTGGCGAAGATCTTGTGGGTCGCCCATGTGCCCGGCGCGTAACGGGGATCGGTGTCGTGCTTCTCCAGGTGCTCCTCGTCGTGCTCGATGACCACCGCTCCCTCAGGGGTACGCGGGGCCTTCTCGACCGTCTCCCTGATCTCGTCCGGCGCCTGCCGCACCGCCGTCACCCCGGTGTCCGCGCTCTTGCGGCCCGACTGGTACCACATCAGCCAGCCGCCGACTCCCAGGACGGCGACGAGCGCGCAGACCGCGACGGCGAGCACGCGCCTGCGTCGTCTGGTGCGAGCGCCGTCCGCCGCGAGGGCGGACTCGGTGTACATCGAGGGCGGTGGGCCGAAGCTCACGTCGTGCATGCCTTTCGGTTCGGTGGTCACAACCCGCCGGTCGCGTACACGCCGGCGACGGCGAGCGTCGGGGAGCCGCATCGGATCGGGACGGGGGGTGCCGATGAGGTTGACGAGCCCCGGGGAGCGCCCCACAAGTGCCATGGAGCTTCCGCGGGAGCGCGTCCGCGCTGTCCACTCGGCTCGGCGTCGAAGCGCTTGAGGACCCCTTGACGGTGTCTTTGCCGCGACCCGGAGCCAGGGCCTCGGCCCCGTCCGGGTCCCGCGACCAGGATGTGCAGCAACTCCCCCGTCCTCTGCGCAGGTCGCAACACCTCGCAACGCCCGTGCCGCATCACTCGCGCCGTACGCCGTGCCACTCTAGCCACTTGACATGGCACTTCCAACTGCAAAGGGCTATGGCGCAGTTGGCCGGCCGGCGGGGCGTCCGGGCTTCCGGGCGGTCCGCGCCTTGCTCACCGACGGCCATGGGGCTCCCCAAGTACTGTGAGCGGGTAGCTCGTTCGTAACGTCGCGAAGGGACCCCGTCCACGATGGCCGATGCGCTGGACAAGGAAGTCAAGGAACGCAAAGAACGCGAGAAGGACGAGCTGTACGCCCTCGACATCTCGGGAGTCGAGTGGCACGGCGCGCCGGGAACGGAGGAACACGAGGAGCGGGTCGAGATCGCCCATCTGCCGGGGGGTGCGGTCGCCATGAGGTCGTCGCTCGACCCGGACACCGTGCTGCGGTACACGGAGGCGGAGTGGCGGGCCTTCGTGCTCGGGGCGCGCGACGGCGAGTTCGATCTGGAGCCGGCGCCGCACAACGGCGGCCTGGATGCGGATGCGGCACAGTGACCGCTCCTGCGCGGTGACGACGCGTGCGCGGTCGGCGGGGGTCCAGCCTCCTGGACCGTCTTGACGGTCCGTCATGCGGTGGTTGCGACCGGTTCGTTCCGCTCTTTGGTCCGGTTTGTACATCGGTCCCGTTCTGTTGGTGAACCGCCTTCGCCCGTACGCGCGTCACGTACGGGCAGAGAGAGACCCGGCGCTCGGACGCGGAGCGGCGGACGGGCCTGCCGTGGGGACGCTCGTGGTGATTAGGCTGGGACCGGGCGCCACACCAGAACCTGTGGCGGGCCGTCGGCGCCCCGGGGGGATCGCCGGGCGGAATCGGACGACTTCCTACGACTTCGGACGACTTCGGACGACTTCGGACAACGAGAGCGGTCGCCCCAGCACGGCATGAGGGTGCTCGACCACACCAGGAGGAACTGTGAGCAGCGATCGGAACGGGATCCGCGGGGGCTGGGCGTCACCCGACGATGACCAGTCCGACGCCGAGTCCGCCGTCGAGGTGACGGGCGAGTTCACCATCGACTACGCGCCGCCCGCCTGGTACACGCAGAACGCGTCCGGGGGGTCGGACACGTCGTCGGCGACCGCGGACGCGCAGGCTCAGGCCGCCCCGGCCCCGCCCGCGCCGCCGGCCCCGGTTCCGCCCGCGCCGCCGGGTCCTTCCGCGGAGGGTGCCATGCCCGTGCCCCCGGCTCCGGTCGGAGAGCCGGCCCCCGTGCCGGACGAGGCGTCAGGCGACGGATTTCCCGTGTGGACGCCGCCGGCCGACGCACCCATCGCCGCGCCCTCGGGCGGAGAGCTGGACAGCGGCGCCACGATGCGGCTCTCGCCGGTGGCGCTCAAGCACGAGTTCGAGCAGCTCGCCGCCGCGAGCAAGGCGGCCGAGGACGTGGCACCGGGTACCGCCGAGGCGGAGAAGACGAACGACGGCGCCCATGACGGGGGCGACTTCGAACTGACCGCGCCCTCGACGGATGCCGCCGCAACGGCCTCCGGTGACGCCCGGGACAGTGGCGGCCCGGAGGCCGGCACGAGCGACGGCCCCGGGAGCGAGCGGGGCTCCGCCGCCGCGGACGCGAGCGAGGCGGCCGACGCCGGTGGCTCCGGCCCCGCGCCGCAGGCCCTGGGTGAGGCCGGGGACGAGACGCCCGGGGATTCCGTGGCCTCGGATGCGGATGCGACGGAGGCGGGGACCGAGACGGCGGCGGAGGCCGCTTCCCCGTCCGCCGACGCGACGGACCGGGACGCCGACGGCGATCGCGAGGGGAGCACGGGGGAGGCTGCGTCCCGGGTGGACGAGCCCGCCGACGCCGTCCCCACCGACGCCGTCCCCACCGACGCCGTCCCCACCGACGCCGAGCCCACCCACATCGTCCCTGCTGAGCCCGCCGACGCCGTCCCGGGCGGTGCGCCCGGGGAGTTCGACGCGCCGCCCGCCCCGCCCGCCTCCCCGGACGCCTCCGGGACACCGCAGGCGCCGCTGGGCTGGGCCCCGCCGCCGGTGCCGCAGAGCGCGGTCCCGCCGTTGCCGCCCGCCTACCAGCCGGCCGCGCCCGGTCCGGCGGCGCACTGGCCCACCGGGCCCGGGCCTGCCGACGCGCCGCATCCCGCCGCGCAGTCCGCCGCGGCCGCGCAGGAGCAGCCGCAGTCGCCCGTACCGCCCCAGCAGCCGTTCCAGCCGCAGGCGCCGCAGGCCGCCCCCACCGCCTGGCCCCAGAATGCCGCGCAGTCTGAGGCGTCCCGGGCGGGCTACGGCTTCCCGCAGCCGGACGCCCCGGCACCCATGCCGCCTGCGCCGCCCGCGCAGGGGGGCTACGGCTTCCCCCAACCCGAGCCCTCCACTCCCCCGGTGCCCCCGCAGGCCGGCTACGGCTTCCCGGGGCCCGGTGTCCCCACTGCCCCGGCGCCCAGCACCCCGACGTCCAGCACCCCGGCGTCGCAGCCCGGTTACGGCTTCCCGGGGCCCGACGCGCCCGTGCCCGCGCAGGGCGGTTACGGCTTCCCGCAGCCGAGCGCCCCCGCTCCGATGCCGAACGCCCAGGCCCCCGCGCCGGCACCGCAACCGAACCCGCAGGCGCAGCCCCCGGCCGCTCCTGTCCCCTCCCCTGCCCCCGAGGCCCAGGCACCTCGGCCGGGCGTTCCCGCTGCCGCGCCGCGCCCTGCCGTTCCGCAGCCCCCCGCGCCCCAGGCCGGGTACGGATTCCCGCCGCAGGCCGCGGCCCCCAACGCCTCGGCGCAGCCCGGCGGTTACGGCTTCCCGCAACCCCCTGCCCAGCCGCAGCCCCCGGTCGACCCTCGCGTGGGTGCCGCCTGGCCGCAGCCGGTGCAGCACGACCAGCGGCAGCCGACCAACCCCGGCGCCGCGCCCCTGGGGTACACGGCGGCGGTGGAGCTGTCCTCCGACCGACTGCTCAACAACAAGCGGCAGAAGGCCAAGAGCACTCGTCCCGCCGGTGGCGGTGGCCGGTTCAAGCTCGGTGGCAAGAAGGAGGAGGCCGAGCGGCAGCGGAAGCTGGACCTGATCCGCACACCGGTGCTGTCGTGCTACCGGATCGCCGTCATCAGCCTCAAGGGCGGTGTGGGCAAGACGACCACCACCACCGCGCTGGGCTCCACGCTCGCCACCGAGCGCCAGGACAAGATCCTCGCGATCGACGCCAACCCGGACGCCGGTACGCTCGGCCGCCGGGTGCGCCGCGAGACGGGTGCCACCATCCGCGATCTGGTCCAGGCGATCCCGTACCTGAACTCGTACATGGACATCCGGCGGTTCACCTCGCAGGCCCCCTCCGGCCTGGAGATCATCGCGAACGACGTCGACCCGGCCGTCTCCACGACCTTCAACGACGAGGATTACCGGCGCGCGATCGACGTGCTCGGCAAGCAGTACCCGATCATCCTGACCGACTCAGGAACGGGCCTGCTGTACAGCGCGATGCGCGGCGTGCTCGATCTCGCCGACCAGCTGATCATCATCTCGACGCCGTCGGTCGACGGTGCGAGCAGTGCGAGCACGACGCTGGACTGGCTGTCGGCGCACGGGTACGCCGACCTTGTCGCGCGGTCCATCACGGTCATCTCCGGGGTCCGCGAGACCGGCAAGATGATCAAGGTGGAGGACATCGTCGCGCACTTCGAGACGCGGTGCCGGGGTGTCGTGGTGGTGCCGTTCGACGAGCACCTCGCGGCGGGCGCGGAGGTCGACCTCGACATGATGCGGCCGAAGGTGCGGGAGGCGTACTTCACGCTGGCCGCGATGGTCGCGGAGGACATCGCGCGGCACCAGCAGTCGCACGGCCTGTGGACGTCGGACGGCAACCCGCCCCCGGTGGCCGCCCCGCCGCTGCCGGGCCAGATCCCCGGTCAGCATGTGCCCGGCCAGTTCCCCGGACAGCCCGGACCGGGTCAGTTCCCCGGACAGCCCGGACCGGGTCAGTTCCCCGGACAGCCCGGACCGGGTCAGTTCCCCGGACAGCCCGGACCGGGTCAGTTCCCGGGTCGACAGATCCCCGGTCAGCAGATCCCCGGTCAGCAGATCCCGGGGCAGCCCGCGCCCGGCCAGGTCCCGCCGCAGCCGCAGCATCCCGCCCAGGGGTACCCGCAGCCGGACCAGGCCGCACAGCCACAGCCCGCATCCGGACAGCCCTACCCGCCGGCCCAGCAGCCCTACCCGCCGCAGCCGTACCCGGGTCAGGCCCCGCCCCCGCCCCCGCCGTCGCCCGAGCGGTAGACGGCCGGCCTCCCCCAGGGAGGCATGCCCGCGCACAGCGGGGCGGCCCGCGCCTGATGGCGTGGGCCGCCCCGCTGTCGTACGAGTGCCGGGATGCCCGGACTCACCCGGCTTCGTGCGCCGCGATCAGCTCCCGGCAGCGCTTCACGTCCTGCGCCATCTGCTCCAGCAGGGCGTCCAGCGACTCGAACCTGGCCTGGCCACGGACGAACGCGAGGAAGTCGACGGCGACGTGGAGGCCGTAGAGGTCCAGTCCCACCCGGTCGATGGCGTACGCCTCCACGGTCCGCTCGGTGCCGTCGAACTGCGGGTTCGTGCCGACGGAGATCGCGGCCGGCATCGCCTCGCCGCCGACGTGCAGCCAGCCCGCGTAGACGCCATCGGCCGGGATCGCGGTGTGCGGCAGGGTCTCGACGTTGGCGGTCGGGAAGCCCATCTCCCGGCCGCGCTGGGCGCCGCGCACCACCACGCCCTCGACCCGGTGCGGACGCCCGAGGATCTCGCGCGCTCCCTCGACATCGCCCTCGGCGATCAGCCGCCGGGTGAGGGTGGAGGAGAAGGGTTCGCCGCCGCCCGCCTCTCCGCACACGTAGAGGTCCACGACCTCGACGTCGAAGTCGTACGTCTTGCCCTGCTCGGCGAGGAAGTCCACGTTCCCGGCGGCCCTGTGGCCGAAGCGGAAGTTCGGGCCCTCGACCACGGCCTTGGCGTGCAGCTTGTCCACCAGGACCTTGACCACGAAGTCGGCCGGCGAGAGCCGGGAGAACTCGGTGGTGAAGGGGAGGATGAGGACCGCGTCGACCCCCAGCTCCGCCATCAGTTCGGCGCGGCGGTGGTGCGGGGCGAGCAGCGGCGGGTGACTGCCGGGGCGTACGACCTCGCTGGGGTGCGGGTCGAAGGTCACGACGACCGAGGGAACGCCCAGCTCACGGGCGCGTTCCACGGCATGCCGGATGATCAGCTGGTGTCCGCGGTGGACTCCGTCGTAGGAGCCGATGGTGACGACGCTGCGCCCCCAGTCCTCGGGGATGTCCTCCAAGCCACGCCAGCGCTGCACTGTGACCGCTCCTCGTCGAACCCGTGTCCGTGTCTGCCTCATACGCAGGTCTAAGGGTGCCATGCCGGGTGCCCTCCGCTTGCATCGGCATGGAGGCTGTGACGGGCAGCACGCGGCCCCCGGGGGCCGCGGCGGTCAGGCGGGCACCCGGGGGCCCACGAGGTTCTCGATCATGCCCGGGTGCTCGGGCCGGGCAGGACGGCCCACTCACCGCGCGCAGCAGCGCGTCCAGTACTCACTCGTGCGCCTGTACGACCCTCGAACCTCCCCCCGGTGCCTGGATCCGACGGTGGGCCGATGGTGATCAGCGGAACAGATCTTGCCGCGAACGCGCCCCTTTCCGCTCCCTCGGTTCACTCCGAGCGCCTGCTCATTGGGGTGAATAGGAGAGAGGGGATGGATACACCTCTGTGAGGGGGAACCAAGGGGGGACCGTGGAGCGGCGGCTCGAACCCGTGATCGCCGCTCCACGGGCAGGACGTCAGCCGAAGACGGCCAGGCTCTTGGCCTTGCCCCGCAGATCCTCCACGAGTGCGAGGAACCGGCCCTCCGGGGCGAAGACGGCCACCGGGCCGACACCCACGTACTCGTCGGGCATCTCCAGGCGCACACCGTTCGTGAGCAGCCGGGCCCGCTTGGCGTCGACGTCCCAGCGGGGGAACGCGGCCGCGGCGGCGTCGGCGATCGGCATCACGGTCAGCTCCTCCTGGAGTTGGTCCAGGGTGCGGGCCGAGTCCAGCTTGTAGGGTCCGACGCGGGTGCGGCGCAGGGCGGTGAGGTGGCCGCCGACGCCGAGGTCGGCGCCCAGATCGCGGGCGAGGGCCCGGATGTACGTGCCGGACGAGCAGACCACGGACACCAGCAGGTCCCGGACCGGGGTGCCGTTCTCGGCGACGGCGTCGCGGACGTCGTACACCGCGAAGGAGGAGACCCTGACCGGCCGGGCGGGGATCTCGAAGTCCTCACCCTCCCGCGCTCGCTTGTACGACCGCACGCCGTCGATCTTGATGGCGCTGACCTTGGACGGCACCTGCAGGATGTCGCCGGTGAGCTTGGCCACCCCGGCGTCGATGGCCTCGCGGGTGACCTGGGAGGCGTCGATGGAGGAGGTGACCTCCCCCTCGGCGTCGTCCGTGACGGTGTTCTGCCCCAGCCGGATGGTTCCCACGTACTCCTTCTCGGTGAGGGCGAGGTGCCCGAGGAGCTTGGTGGCCTTCTCCACGCCGAGGACGAGCACGCCGGTCGCCATCGGGTCGAGGGTGCCCGCGTGGCCGACGCGCCGCGTCTTCGCGATCCCCCGCATCTTGGCGACGACGTCGTGCGAAGTGAAGCCCGACGGCTTGTCGACGATGACGAGGCCGTCGGGCGTGGTGTGCTGCCGGGTCATTCTGCGGTGTCGTCCGTCTCGTCCTCGGAGCCGGGCTTGCGGTACGGGTCGGCGTCACCGGCGTACGCGGCGCCCGTCGCCGCCTCGCGTACCTTCGCGTCGGAGGCGCGCGCCTTGTCGAGGAGGTTCTCGATCGTCCGGGCGGTGTCCGGGAGGGCGTCCGCGACGAAGGTGAGGGTCGGCGTGAACTTCACGCCCGCAGCCCGTCCGACCTCGGAGCGCAGGATGCCCTTGGCGCTCTCCAGTCCGGCGGCCGCGGCCTTCCGCTCCTCCTCGTCCCCGTACACCGTGTAGAAGACGGTCGCCTCCCGCAGATCACCCGTGACCCGGGTGTCCGTGATGGTGACGTGCGAGCCGAGCCGCGGGTCCTTGATCCCGCGCTGCAGCTTCTGGGCCACCACCTCTCGGATGAGGTCCGCCAGCCTCTTAGCCCGCGCGTTGTCGGCCACTGGTCCGTCTCCCGTTCTTTCCTGTCTGTGTTCTTCGGTCAGTCGTCGTCGCCGTGGAAGCGCCGTCGCACGGACAGCAGTTCCACCTCGGGGCGCCCGGCGACCAGCCGTTCGCACCGGTCCAGTACGTCCGTCACATGTCCGGCGTCGCCGGAGACCATCGCGAGCCCGATCACGGCCCGCCGATGGAGGTTCAGATGGTCCACCTCGGCGGCGCTCACCGCGTACTTCCGCTGGAGCTCGGCGACGATCGGGCGGACGACGGAGCGCTTCTCCTTCAGCGAACGTACGTCGCCGAGGAGCAGGTCGAAGGACAGAGTCCCCACATACATGTGTGTACCCGGATGACCCGCCGGTACGGGATCGATGGCCCCGCCGTCGGTATGGGCAGGGACACGAAAACCGTACAACGAACGCCCGAAGCGCTCGACGGGGTTTTCCGCGGGGGGCGGCCCCGGCAAGTCTGCGCACGACCAGCCCGTCCGGTGCCCGAGGACGAGGCCGTTTCGGCCGAAGCCGGAGCCTGGGGGCGGCAGCCCCCAGGACGGCAAGGGCGGCCGACGGGGAGATGTCCCCGCCGGCCGACCTCACGCTTCGGCCGAGCCCGCCGTCAGGCGCGCGGCTTCTCGCGCATCTCGTACGTCGCGATGACGTCGTCGACCTTGATGTCGTTGAAGTTTCCGAGGTTGATACCACCCTCGAAGCCTTCGCGGATCTCGGTGACGTCGTCCTTGAAGCGACGCAGACCCTCGATGGTGAGGTTCTCCGCGACCACCTTGCCGTCGCGGATGAGGCGGGCCTTGGTGTTCCGCCTGACCTCGCCGGAGCGGATGAGAACACCCGCGATGTTGCCCAGCTTGGACGACTTGAAGACCTCGCGGATCTCCGCCGTACCGAGCTCGACCTCCTCGAACTCCGGCTTGAGCATGCCCTTGAGGGCCGCCTCGATCTCCTCGATCGCCTGGTAGATGACCGAGTAGTACCGGACGTCCACGCCCTCGCGCTCGGCCATCTGCGCCGCACGGCCCGCCGCGCGCACGTTGAAGCCGATCACGATGGCGTCCGAGCCCATCGCCAGGTCGATGTCCGACTCCGTGACCGCACCGACGCCGCGGTGCAGCACCCGGATGTCGACCTCCTCGCCGACGTCCAGCTGGAGCAGGGAGGACTCCAGTGCCTCGACCGAACCAGAAGCGTCACCCTTGATGATCAGGTTCAGCTGCTGGACCTCGCCGGCCTTGAGCACCTTGTCCAGGTCCTCGAGGGACACACGGCGCGTGCGCTTGGCGAACGCCGCGTTCCGCTCGCGGGCGGCGCGCTTCTCCGCGATCTGGCGGGCCGTACGGTCCTCCTCGACCACGATGAAGTTGTCGCCGGCACCCGGGACGTTGGTCAGACCCAGGACCTGCACCGGCGTCGACGGGCCTGCCTCGGCCACGTTGTTGCCGTTGTCGTCGAGCATCGCCCGGACGCGGCCATACGCGTCGCCGACCACCATCGTGTCGCCGACCCGCAGCGTGCCTCGCTGGACGAGGACCGTCGCCACGGCACCGCGGCCGCGGTCGAGACGGGACTCGATCGAGATGCCCTGCGCGTCCTGGTTCGGGTTGGCCCGGAGGTCCAGAGCGGCGTCGGCGGTCAGGACGACCGCCTCCAGGAGGCTGTCGATGTGCAGACCCTGCTTGGCGGAGATGTCGACGAACATCGTGTCGCCGCCGTACTCCTCGGCCACCAGGCCGTACTCGGTCAGCTGACCGCGCACCTTGGTCGGGTCCGCGCCCTCGACGTCGATCTTGTTGACCGCGACCACGATCGGCACCTCGGCCGCCTTGGCGTGGTTCAGCGCCTCGACCGTCTGCGGCATCACACCGTCGTTGGCCGCCACCACGAGGATCGCGATGTCGGTCGACTTCGCACCACGGGCACGCATGGCGGTGAACGCCTCGTGACCCGGGGTGTCGATGAAGGTGATCGCCCGGCCCTCGCCGTTGACCTCGGTCGCGACCTGGTAGGCACCGATGTGCTGGGTGATGCCGCCGGCCTCGCCCGCGATGACGTTCGTCTTGCGGATGGCGTCGAGCAGGCGGGTCTTGCCGTGGTCGACGTGGCCCATGACGGTGACGACCGGCGGGCGGACCACCAGGTCCTCCTCGTCGCCCTCGTCCTCACCGAACTCCAGGTCGAAGGACTCGAGCAGCTCGCGGTCCTCCTCCTCCGGGCTGACGATCTGAACCGTGTAGTTCATCTCGCCGGCCAGGAGCTGCAGCGTCTCGTCGGAGACGGACTGCGTGGCCGTGACCATCTCGCCCAGGTTCATCATGACCGCGACGAGCGACGCCGGGTTGGCGTTGATCTTCTCCGCGAAGTCGGTGAGCGACGCACCGCGCGACAGGCGAATGGTCTCGCCACCGCCGCGAGGCAGCATCACACCGCCGACCGACGGGGCCTGCATGGCCTCGTACTCCTGACGGCGCTGCCGCTTCGACTTGCGGCCACGACGCGCCGGACCGCCGGGACGGCCGAACGCACCCTGCGTGCCACCACGGCCGCCGGGACCACCGGGACGACCGCCGAAGCCGGGACGGCCACCGCCGCCACCGGCGAAACCACCGCCGGCACCGGGAGCGCCGCCACCACCGGGACGACCGGCGAAACCACCGCCGGCACCGGGACGACCGCCGCCGCCACCACCGGGACGGCCGGCGAAGCCGCCGCCACCGCCGGGACGACCGCCGCCGCCGGGACGACCGGCACCGGCCGGGCCACGGCCGCCGCCGGGCCCCGGGCGCGGGCCGGCAGCGGGACGCTGCGGCATCATGCCGGGGTTCGGACGCGGACCGGCGGGACCGCCGCCGGGACGCGGACCGCCGCCCTGCGGACGGGGCATACCGCCCGGAGTCGGCCGGGAGCCGCCCGGAGCCTGCGGACGCGGGCCGCCGCCGGCCGCACCCTGCGGACGGGGGCCACCCTGGCCCGCACCCTGCGGACGCGGGGCACCGCCCGGCCGGGGCGCCTGGGGGCGCGCCATACCGGTCGAGCCACCGGACGTGAAGGGGTTGTTGCCCGGGCGGGGACCCGCCGGACGGGCACCCGATCGCTGACCCGGAGCACCGGGACGCGCACCGCCGGGACGCGCACCCTGAGCGCCACCCTGGCCCTGCCCCTGGCCGGGCGCGCCCGGCCGAGCACCGGGCTTGGGGGCGCCGGGGCCGGGACGGGCACCCGGGCGCGGGGCCTGGGCAGCCGGGCGCGGAGTCTGGGCAGCCGGAGTCGCCGGCGGTGCCGTGAACTCGGGCGCACCCGGGGCCGGGGTCGCCGGAGCGGGTCGCGGCGCGGGCTTCGGACCCGGCGTCGGACGCGGACCCGAGGTCGGGGCCGCGGGCCGCTCGGCCGCCGGAGGCTTGGGCGCCGCCGGGCGCGGGGCAGCCGGACGCGCGGCCTGCGCCGGGGAGGGCGCGGCCGGCTTCGCCGGGGAGGCCTTGCGGGGGCCGGTGGGCTTCGCGCCACCGCCGTTGCCCTGCTGCAAGGCGTCAGTCAGCTTGCGTACTACGGGCGCCTCGATAGTCGAGGACGCCGAACGGACGAATTCACCGAGTTCCTGGAGCTTGGCCATGACGACCTTGCTCTCCACACCGAACTCCTTGGCGAGTTCGTAGACCCGGACCTTAGCCACTTCGCTCCTTTGAGGTCCGGGTTGCGGCCGGACCGTCGCTAGTTCATGGGCGTACTCATCGCGTACTCATCGAGTGCTCATCGCAATCTCGACCTGCTTTCGACTCGCGAGGTACCAGGCCGCACGGGGTTCTCCGTACGGCACGTCTTACGGTGTTGCCTGCTCGGCAAGGTGCTGCCGGCAACCTTCCGCCCGCTCGACATGCCGGCGCAACGCCTTTATGTCGAGCGGTCCCGGGACGCGCAGCGCCCGCGGGAACGCCCGGCGGCGCACCGCCAGGTCGAGACAGGCCAGGGCCGGGTGTACATACGCACCCCGGCCGGGAAGCGTACCGCGAGGATCGGGGACGCAGACGTCCTCGACCACCACGGTACGCAGTAGTTCGATCTTGGCCGCTCGCTCCCGGCACCCCACACAGGTGCGCTCAGGGCATGCGCGGGCATGCGTCCGGCCAGACACGCTTAAGTCTACCTCCCCGCAGCGACCTCACCCCTTTGGGGCAAGAATCGAACAGTTGCTGCGCATCAAACTGTCGTGTTCTCAGCGGCACACGGCCGGGATCTATTCCCCGCCGAGGTCACAGTCCTCAGTCCGGCTTGCCGACGGGCTGCTCGGTGTCGGGCCGGATGTCGATCCGCCAGCCGGTCAGCCGGGCCGCCAGACGGGCGTTCTGCCCTTCCTTGCCGATCGCCAGAGACAGCTGGTAGTCGGGGACCGTCACCCGCGCGGAACGGGCCGCGAGGTCCACGACCTCCACCTTGGAGACGCGGGCCGGCGACAGCGCGTTCGCCACCATCTCGGCCGGATCGTCCGACCAGTCGACGATGTCGATCTTCTCGCCGTTCAGCTCGCCCATGACATTGCGCACACGGCCGCCCATGGGGCCGATGCAGGCGCCCTTGGCGTTCAGACCCGATCGGGTGGACCGCACCGCGATCTTCGTACGGTGACCGGCCTCGCGTGCGATCGCGGCGATCTCGACGGAGCCGTCGGCGATCTCCGGTACCTCCAGCGCGAAGAGCTTCTTCACCAGATTGGGGTGGGTGCGCGACAGGGTGACGGACGGGCCGCGCACACCCTTCGCCACCCGGACGACGTACGACCGGATCCGCTTGCCGTGCTCGTACGTCTCGCCCGGCACCTGCTCCTGGACCGGCAGGATCGCCTCCAGCTTGCCGATGTCCACGAGCACGTTCTTCGGGTCGCGGCCCTGCTGGACCACACCGGTGACGATGTCGCCCTCGCGGCCCGCGTACTCGCCGAGGGTCGCGTCGTCCTCGGCGTCCCGCAGACGCTGCAGGATGACCTGCTTGGCGGTGGTGGCGGCGATACGGCCGAAGCCCGACGGGGTGTCGTCGAACTCGCGCGGCTCCTGCCCCTCCTCCAGGTCCTCGGGGTCCTCCTTCGCCCACACGGTCACATGGCCGGTCTCCCGGTTGAGCTCCACGCGCGCGTGGCGGCGGCTTCCCTCGGTGCGGTGGTAGGCGATGAGGAGGGCCGCCTCGATCGCCTCGACCAGCAGGTCGAAGGAGATCTCCTTCTCCCGTACCAAGCCACGCAGGGCACTCATGTCGATGTCCACGGCTACGCCTCCTCTTCCTTCTCGGTGGCCTTCTCGTCCTTGCGGCTGAACTCGACCTGGACCCGCGCCCTGGCGATGTCCGGGAAGCCGAGTCTGCGGGTGGTGGCCTTGCGGCCCTTCACCCCGGGCACTTCCAGGTCGAGGCCTTCGTCGTCGACCTGCAGGATCCTGGCCACCAGCTCGCCGCCCTCGGCCAGCTGGAACTTCACGAGCCGTCCCTCGGCCCGCACATAGTGCCGGTGGTCCTCGAGGAGGCGCTCCGCGCCCGGGGTTCCGACCTCGAGGGTGTACTCGCCCTCGCCCATCGCGTCCGTCTCGTCGAGCTTCGCCGAGAGCTCACGGCTCACATCGGCGATCTGGTCCAGGTCGGCACCGGTGTCGGAGTCGACGACGACGCGCAGCACCCGCTTGCGTCCGACCGAGTCCACCGCGATCTCCTCGAGATCGAGTCCCTGGGAAGTGACGAGCGGTTCCAGCAGTTCTCGCAGCCTCTCGCTCTGGGTGGTGCTCATCCGGGTGACTCCTCGGCCGCGTGTGCTGTTGTGGGATGGGTCGTGTGTCAGGTCAAAGGGTATCCGGTCCCGAAGGGTGTTGCCGTCCACCTGCGCCGCCACCCGGGCGGGCCTGCGAACGGCCGAGCCGATGGCGAGGGCCGGGGCGGCACACGGGTACGGTGATCGCGGGCGAGGGTCCGCACGACACTCCCTGGCCGCCCATCCCGTTCGTACCAGGTCATCGAGGACGTCTGCCGTGCCGTTCCCCCCGCACCCGCGCGCCGCCCTGCGCAGAAGGAGCCTGCTCGCCTCGACCGCGGGTGCCGCGCTGCTCGCCGGCTGCTCCGGCGCCCTGGACTCCACGACCACGGTCGGGGGCCTCTCGGCCGCCGACCGGGTACGCGCGCGTGCCGCCCGCGACAGCGAGGCGCTGGCCGAGCGGTACGCGGCCGTGATCGACGCGCACCCGGCGCTGGCGGCCCGGCTGCGGCCGCTGCGGGCGGAGGTGGTCCGGCACGCACAGGTGTTCGGCGGCGGCTCCGGCACCTCCGCGTCACCCCCCGCGTCACCCTCGGTCTCGCCGTCCACCTCGCCGTCGGCGTCCCCCGTGCCGGCGGACCCCAGGTCCGCCCTCGCGGGCCTGGCCGCCGCCGAGCGGACCGTGGCGGACCGGCGGGCCAAGGCACTGCTCGACGTGCCGGGCGAGCTGGCGCGGCTGATGGCGTCCGTGGCGGCGGCCGGGGCCGCGCACGTGTACCTGCTGACGGAGGGGCAGAAGTGAGCACGATCAGCAGCACGTCCGAGCCCGTGAGCGGCGAACTCGCCGCGCTCCAGGCGACCCTGCGCGCCGAGCACGCCGCGGTCTACGGCTACGGCGTCGTCGGCGGGCGGATCGACCAGGCCCGACGGAAGGAGGCACGGGCCGCGTACGACGCCCACCGCGCCCGGCGGGACGAGCTGGCCCGGGCCGTCAGGGACCACGGGGCCACGCCGGACGCCGCCGCGGCCGCGTACGCGCTGCCGTTCTCCGTCCCGGACTCCGCCGCCGCCGTACGCCTCGCCGCCGAGCTGGAGGAGCGGGTGGCCGGGGTGTACTCCGATCTTGTGCGGGCCTCGACGGGCGAGCGGCGGCGCTTCGCCGCCGGGGCGCTGCGGGAAGCGGCGGTGCGGGCGGTGCGCTGGAGCGGCGAGAGCGTAGCCTTCCCTGGTCTCGCCGAGCGGGCGGCGGCCGCCCCCACCGCGTCGGCGACACAGCGGACCTGAGGCGTACGCGCACCGCAGGCGTGCGAAGCCGACCCTGGAAAGGAACAACTCGCGCATGGCTTTCGAACCGCCGCAGCGTCTCGTGCGGGCGCTCGGCGAGACGCAGCGGGACGGTGGCGCCGAGTGGCTGGACAGGCTCCCCGAACTGGTCCGACAGGCCGTTGATCTACGCGAGTTGACCGTGGAGCGGGTGCAGGCGCCGGGCGGCCGCAGCAGCCTCGTCCTGTTGGTGCGGCGGGCGGACGGGACACCCGCCGTGCTGAAGATGGTGCCGCCATGGGCCCGGCCGGAGAGCGAGCGGGCGGCGCTCACGCACTGGAACGGCTTCGGGGCCGTGCGACTGCTGGACGCGGACGCCGAGCGGGGTGCGCTGCTGCTGGAGCGCCTGCATCCGGAGATGTCGGTGCGCTCGCTGCCGGAGGCCAAGGCCCTGCTGGAGGCGGCGGGCACCCTGCGGCGGCTGTGGGTGGAGCCCCCCGCCGGGCACTCCTTCGAGACGGTGGAGGCACGGACGGGGCGGCAGGCCGAGGCGATGCGGGCGGGCGCGGAGGCCGAGCCCGAGGCGGCGCCGCTGGTCGAGGCGGCGCTGGCGGCCCGAGAGGAACTGCTGGCCGCCCCGCCCGAGCGGCGACTGCTGCACGGCACCTTCCGGCAGAGCAAGGTGCTCGCCGGGGAGCGGATGCCGTGGCTGGCCGCGGGCCCCGACCCGGTGGTCGGCGAGTGCGCCTTCGACCTGGCGCGGCTGGTGCGCGACCGGGTGGAGGACCTGGTCGCGACCTCCTCGGGCCCGTCGACCACCCGCCGCCGGGTGAAGCGGCTCGCGGAGTCGCTGGACCTCGACCAGCAGCGGCTGCGCGGCTGGACGCTGTTCCGGGCGGTGGAGTCCGGGATGCGGGCCCGCCGGGTCGGCCGCACGCAGGATTCGGAACTGCTGCTGGAGTTCGCGAGCTGGCTCTAGGGCCGAGTACACCTGGCTCGCCGTGAGCTCGCCCCGCGCCGTGGAGAGCACCCGACGGCCGCCGGTCCGTGTCCGGCGGCCGTCGCGGGGACCGGGGTCAGGCCGTCAGGCGGGCGATCGCCTCGTCCACGGTGAGCTCCTCGCGCTCGCCGGTCCTGCGGTCCTTCAGCTCCAGGACGCCCTCGGCGGAGCGGCGGCCCGCCACCAGGATCTGCGGCACACCGATCAGCTCCGCGTCCGTGAACTTCACGCCCGGAGAGACACCGGCCCGGTCGTCCACCAGCACGCGGACTCCGGCCGCGGCCAGCTTCTGGGAGATGTCGAGGGCCAGCTCGGTCTGGAGCGCCTTGCCCGCCGCCACCACGTGGACGTCGGCCGGGGCCACCTCCTTGGGCCAGCACAGGCCCTGCTCGTCGGCGGTCTGCTCGGCGAGCGCGGCGACCGCGCGGGAGACGCCGATGCCGTAGGAGCCCATGGTCACGCGGACCGGCTTGCCGTTCTGGCCGAGGACGTCGAGCTTGAGGGCGTCGGTGTACTTGCGGCCCAGCTGGAAGATGTGGCCGATCTCGATGGCGCGGTCCAGCTTGAGGCCGGTGCCGCAGTTGGGGCACGGGTCGCCGTCCTGCACCACCACGACGTCCACGTACGCGTCGACCTCGAAGTCACGGCCCGCGACCACGTTCTTGGCGTGCATGCCCTCCTTGTTGGCACCGGTGATCCAGGAGGTGCCGGGGGCCACGCGCGGATCGGCGATGTACTTGACCTTCTCCAGGCCCTGCGGACCCACATAGCCGCGGACCAGGTCCGCGCGGCCCTCGAAGTCCTCGGCGGTGACCAGCTCCACGGCCACCGGGGCGAAGTGCGCCTCGACCTTGCCCATGTCGACCTCGCGGTCGCCGGGGACGCCGACGGCGACGATCTCGCCGCCGACCTTGACCAGGAGGTTCTTCAGGGTGGCGGAGGCCGGGACGCCGAGCGAGGCGGCGAGGGTCTCGATGGTCGGGGTGTCGGGGGTCGGGATCTCCTCCAGTGCGGGCACGTCCGCGGCGTCGACCGGCTTCAGCCCGTACGTGACCGCCTCGGTGTTGGCGGCGAACTCGCAGTTCGGGCAGTCGGCGAAGGTGTCCTCGCCGGCCTCGGCCGGGGCCAGGAACTCCTCCGACTTGGAGCCGCCCATCGCGCCCGCCATCGCGGCGCAGATCCGGTAGTCGAGGCCGAGGCGGTCGAAGACGCGCTGGTAGGCCTGGCGGTGCAGGGCGTACGACTGGGCGAGGCCCTCGTCCTCCAGGTCGAAGGAGTACGAGTCCTTCATCAGGAACTCACGGCCGCGCAGGATGCCCGCGCGCGGCCGGGCCTCGTCCCGAAACTTGTTCTGGATCTGGTAGAGGATCACCGGCAGGTCCTTGTACGAGGACGCCTGGTCCTTCACGAGCAGGGTGAAGATCTCCTCGTGGGTCGGGCCCAGCAGGTAGTCGCCGCCCTTGCGGTCCTTGAGGCGGAACAGCTCGGCGCCGTACTCGTCCCAGCGGCCGGTCGCCTCGTACGGCTCGCGGGGCAGCAGGGCGGGCAGCAGCACCTCCTGGGCGCCGATCGCGTCCATCTCCTCGCGGACGATCCGCTCCACGTTGGCGAGGACCTTCTTGCCGAGCGGCAGCCAGGTCCACACCCCGGCGGCGGTGCGGCGGACGTAGCCGGCGCGTACCAGCAGCTTGTGGCTGAGGACCTCGGCGTCCGCCGGGTCGTCGCGCAGCGTCTTCGCCATCAACTGGGACATGCGCTGGACCGGTGCGTTCGCCATGATTCTCGACTCCTGCTGCGAAAGGGTGATGGCTAGGAGGTTAGCCGGGCAGCCTGTGCGGGCGGTAATCGTTAACGCCTGCGCAGGGGCAGCGTGGCGCCCATCACGGCGTACGGCTTGGGCGCGCTCGGGAAGAGCACCTGCCGCGCCAGGTCCACATAGCCCAGCGAGCGGTACAGGCCCCGGGCCGGACTGTCCGTGTCGATCGCCGACAGGATCGAGCGCGGTTCATCGGCGCCGTCCGTGATGGTGGTGATCAGGGCGCGGCCGATGCCCCGGTTCTGGTACCGCGGGTGGACGTGCAGCTCGGTGATCACGAAGGAGTCGTCGAGCCAGGCGTCGTGGCCCTGGGCCCGCAGATACGGCTGGACGACGGTGGACCACCAGTGCGTACGGTCGTTGGGCATGCCGTAGACGAATCCGACGAGCCGTCCGTCGGCGGCCGTGGCGCCCAGCGCGCGGGCTCCCGGGTAGGTCATGTGCCGCACCACGATCTGGCGGCGTACGGCGATCTCGTCGGCCGCGAGCCCGAACGCGACGGCCTGTACGGCGAGCGCCTCGTCGACGTGGGCGGACAGGTCCAGGGGGCCGATCACGACGTCCTCGTGGTCGCGGTGACCGTGACCCGGAAAGCGCAGCATGCCCGGAGCCTACAGGGGGGTACGCGACGACTTTCGGGTGCAGGTCGTCGGCGGTCCATCGCGCAGTTCCCCGCGGTTCTGCCGGGGTGCGCGGTTCTCAGAACAGCACGCTCATGAACGCCCCGACCTCCTGGAAGCCCACCCTCTGGTAGGTCCGCCTGGCGGGGGTGTTGAAGTCGTTGACGTACAGGCTCACCACCGGTGCCACGTCCGCCAGCGCATAGCGCAGGATCGCCGCCATGCCGGGGGCCGCGAGGCCCTGGCCCCGGTATTCGGGCGCGACCCAGACGCCCTGGATCTGGCAGGCGTGCGGTGTCGCCGCGCCGATCTCCGCCTTGAAGACGACCTTGCCGCTCTCGTCGACGCGGGCGAACGAGCGGCCGGAGCCGACGAGTTCGGCGACCCGGGCCTGGTAGAGCAGCCCGCCGTCGCCTGCCAGGGGCGAGACGCCGACCTCCTCGGTGAACATCGCCACGCACGCCGGCATGATCGTCTCCATCTCGTCCTTGCGGATGCGGCGGACGTACGGATCCGGGGCTATGTCGGCGGGCATGTGGTCGGTGACCATGAGCGGCTGGTGGGGGCGGACCTCGCGGGCCGGGCCCCAGCTCGGCTCCAGCAGCCGCCACAGCTGGGCGGTGGCTTCGCAGGGGCCGACGATGGAGGAGCAGCGGCGGCCCCCGCGCCGGGCACGGTCGGCGAAGGCCCGTACGGCCCGGGGGGTCGCGCAGATCGGGACGAGGTTGGCGCCCGCGTAGCACAGCGACGTCAGCAGGCCGTCCTCGTACCAGCCCCACATCTCGCCGCCCAGGCGCCAGGGGTCGAGGCCCGCGACCTGGACCCGGGACGTCACGAAGGCGTTCGCGACCGGCTCGCGGTCGAGGACGGCGAGCGCGGCGTCCAGGTCACTCGGTTCGAGGACCCGGGTGGTGGTCTGCGTCAACACGTACGGGAGCCTCACCCTGGGGTCTGCTGATCTCCGCACTGTACCTGGCGTGCTGGTGCGGCGCCGCCCGGTAGCGCCCGGTAAGTGCCTCGTCACTGGGAAGCGAACCCTATGAAGGCCTCCCAGGCGGCGGAGGGGAGGGTGAGTGTGGGGCCGGTGCCGGGGGCGTACTTGGAGTCGCGGACGTGGACGGAGGTGGGGCAGGGGGCGACCTCCACGCACTGGCCTCCTTCGCCGCTGCTGTAGCTGGACTTGCGCCAGGTGAGGGCGACTTCTACGCACTGGCCTCCCTGGTCGTCGCTGTAGCTGCTCTTGAACCACATCAGCTCGGACGGTTCTTGGGCGTTCATGTCTCTCCCAGCAACTTCTCTACGAAAGCCAGCGATTCGCTTGGTGTCAGGGCCTGGGCGCGCAGAAGGCTGTACTTCTCCTCCAGTTCCCTGACAGTCCCACGATCGGTGAAGAGGCGACTGTGCTTGTACGCCTCCACGTATGCGATCCTGCGTCCTTTCGTCGTCTCGATCAAGGTGAAGGGACCAGTGAGCGCGGCATGTTCTTCACGGTCGGTCGGCATGACCTGGATCGCCACGTTGCGCAACTGGCCGACGAGCAGAATCTGCTCCAACTGCCCCCGCGTGACGGCCCGTCCGCCGAGGCGCCCACGCAGGACGGACTCCTCGATGACAAAGCTGGTGATGGGAAGCGGCTTCCTTGAGAAGAAGTCCTGCCGGGCCAGTCGGGCAGCCACTCGCTGCTCGACCGTCTCTTCGTCCAGCAAAGGCCGGGCCATGGTGAACACCGCCCGGGCGTAATCCTCCGTCTGCAACAGGCCGTTGACGACTCGCGCATCGTACACATGCCACTCGACGGCCTCCTTCTCCAACTTCGCCGCATCCCGGAAGAACGCCGGATACTGCGCTCGCTCCAACTCCTCGACCATCTCCAGAAGTACCCCGCGCCCCCCGAGCACTGCATCCGCCCGTGCGATGAACTCCCTCGACGGAATCCGCCTGCCCTGCTCGAACGAGGCGATGGTCGACTCCGAGTACCCCGTCCGGGAGCCCAGTTCGGCGCGCCCCATTCCCGCCCACGTTCGCAGCCTCTTCAACTGCCGTCCGAAGATGTGCGGTACGCCCGTCGCCTGCTCGTCGCTCATGCACCCCTCACCGCTCCCCCATGGCCGTCGGTTACGGCTCACCCCGCGTACAGACACGCCCCGACCGCGTACAACGCACGACGGTCCCGGCTCAGCCGCTGTTCAACGCTACGCAGCGTGCGCGACCGTATGCGGCATGAAGTCCGCAACTCCTTCCGACCGGCATATGCCGAGGCGCACCCAGTCCGCGCACACGTTCGACATGCGTTTCACCTCCAGCCCCCGGGGCGCCCGGCTCGCCCGGCGTCTGGTCTCCCATCGGCTCGACGCATGGGGCCACCCCTACGACAGCGCCCTCAACGAGACCGTCACCCTGATCGCCGCCGAGCTGGCCGCCAACGCCGTACGGCATGGTCATGTGCAGGGACGGGACTTCCGCCTCCGGCTCACCGAGACGGCGGAGGCACTCAGGCTCGAGGTGTCCGACACCCGTACCGAGCGGCTGCCCGAGCTCCGGCTGCCGCGGGACCCGGCGGACGACGAGTGCGGGCGTGGGCTGCTGCTGGTCGAGGCGCTGGCCTGCCGGTGGGGCGTCGAGCCGCGCAGCCCGGGCAAATGCGTATGGGCGGAAGTACACGAGAACGAGTGAGTCCCGCCACCCGAGGGTGACGGGACTCCGGGACGTACGCGAAACGTCAGTCCGCGACCGAGACGGACGGCTCGCCGGAGGCCACGCCGTCCTTCTCCATCTGCTCGGCGAGCTTCATCGCCTCTTCGATGAGGGTCTCCACGATCTTCGACTCGGGGACGGTCTTGATGACCTCGCCCTTGACGAAGATCTGGCCCTTGCCGTTGCCGGAGGCCACGCCGAGGTCCGCCTCGCGGGCCTCGCCGGGGCCGTTCACGACACAGCCCATGACCGCGACCCGCAGCGGGACCTCCATGCCGGTCAGGCCCGCCGTGACCTCTTCGGCCAGCTTGTAGACATCGACCTGGGCGCGACCGCAGGACGGGCAGGAGACGATCTCCAGGCCGCGCTGGCGCAGGTTCAGCGACTCCAGGATCTGGATGCCGACCTTGACCTCCTCCACCGGCGGGGCGGAGAGGGAGACGCGGATGGTGTCGCCGATGCCCTGCGAGAGCAGCGCGCCGAAGGCGACGGCCGACTTGATGGTGCCCTGGAAGGCGGGGCCGGCCTCGGTGACACCCAGGTGCAGCGGGTAGTCGCACTGGGCGGCGAGCTGGCGGTACGCCTCGACCATCACGACCGGGTCGTTGTGCTTGACCGAGATCTTGATGTCGCGGAAGTCGTGCTCCTCGAAGAGGGACGCCTCCCACAGGGCGGACTCGACGAGCGCCTCGGGGGTGGCCTTGCCGTACTTCTGCAGCAGGCGACTGTCCAGCGAGCCCGCGTTGACGCCGATCCGGATCGGGGTGCCGTGGTCCTTGGCCGCCTTCGCGATCTCCTTGACCTTGTCGTCGAACTGCTTGATGTTGCCCGGGTTGACGCGGACGGCCGCGCAGCCGGCCTCGATCGCGGCGAAGACGTACTTGGGCTGGAAGTGGATGTCCGCGATCACCGGGATCTGGGACTTCTGCGCGATGGTCGCGAGGGCGTCCGCGTCGTCCTGCGTCGGGCAGGCCACCCGGACGATCTGGCAGCCCGAGGCCGTCAGCTCCGCGATCTGCTGGAGCGTCGCGCCGATGTCCGACGTACGCGTCGTCGTCATCGACTGCACGGACACCGGGGCGTCTCCGCCCACCGCAACGGTCCCGACCTGGATCTGCCGGCTCTTCCGGCGCTCGGCGAGCTTGGTCGGAACGGACGGCATGCCGAGTGAAATCGCAGTCATCTGCTGTGCAACCCCAAGTTGTGGATCAGGATCCGGACCCGGAACGACGGGCTCCCAGGCTTCGAGACTACGGCACCGAATCGGACGCCGATGCATCACCGTCCGGGGACACACCCGATGGGCGGCGGCCTGGAAGCGAGTCTCCCCGGCCGCCGCCAACCACGGGTGGCTACGAGATTTTCACCGGGTTAACCACGTCCGCGATCAGCACCAGGAGGGTGAAGCAGACGAAGATCCCGGCCACCACGTACGCCACCGGCATCAGCTTCGCCACATCGAAGGGGCCCGGGTCGGGGCGGCGCAGCACCTTGGCCATGGAGCGGCGCAGCGACTCCCACAGGGCGCCCGCGATGTGCCCGCCGTCGAGCGGGAGCAGCGGGAGCATGTTGAACAGGAACAGGGACAGGTTGAAGCCCGCGACGAGCAGCAGCATCATCGCGATCTGCTGCGACGGCGGGATGTTCAGGGTGAACACCTCGCCGCCCACCCGGGCGGCGCCGACCACGCCCATCGGCGAGTCCGGCTGGCGCGGGGCGTTGCCGAAGGCCGCGTCCCACAGGGCGGGGATCTTGCCCGGCAGGGAGACCAGCGACTGGACGCCGTTCTGCATCATGTCGCCCATGCGCTGCACGGACTGACCCAAGGACTGCTGGACGATGCCGGTGGCGGGGGTGAAGCCGAGGAAGCCGGCGTACACGTACTTGCCCTCGACGTAGCCGCCCTTGCCGTCCGTCTTGCTGACCTGGTTCTTGATCAGGTGGGCGTGCAGGTCGACCCGCTGACCCTTGCGGTCGACGGTGATCGTGACGTCCTTGCCGGGGTGGGCGCGGATGTCGGACTGGAGGGTGGACCAGTCCTTCACCTGGGTGCCGTCGAACGCGAGGATCTTGTCGCCCGGCTTGAGCCCGGCGGCCTGGGCGGGCGCGGCCGGGTCGTCCTTCGCGCATTTCGTGCGGTTCTCGCTCTGCTGGATGACGCAGTCGGAGACCTTGCCGACCGTGGTGGTCTGGGTCTGGACACCGAAGGTCATCATCACGCCGACGAAGACCACCAGGGCGAGGATCAGGTTCATGAAGGGGCCCGCGAACATGACGATGACCCGCTTCCACGGCTTGCGCGTGTAGAAGAGGCGGTCCTCGTCACCGGGCTGCAGCTCCTCGAAGGACTGCGCCCGGGCGTCCTCGATCATCCCGCGCCAGGGCGAGGTGGAGCGGGCCTCGATCCGGCCGTCCGGGCCCGGCGGGAACATACCGATCATGCGGATGTAGCCGCCGAGCGGGACCGCCTTGATGCCGTACTCGGTCTCGCCCTTCTTCCGCGACCAGATGGTCGGGCCGAAGCCGACCATGTACTGCGGAACCCGGATGCCGAAGAGCTTGGCCGTGGACAGATGCCCCAGCTCGTGCCAGGCGATGGAGATCAGCAGGCCGACCACGAAGACGACTATGCCGAGAATCATCATCAAGGTCGTCATGCACGAGCCTCCGCGGTTGCCGTCTGTGCTGTCAGTTCCCTCGCCCGGGCGCGCGCCCAGGTCTCCGCTTCGAGGACGTCCGCGACGGTCAGGGAAGTTCCCGTACGAGGGGTGCCGTGTTCCTCCACCACCCGTGTGACCGTATCGATGATCCCGTTGAACGGCAGGGTGCCGTTCAGGAACGCGTCCACGCACTCCTCATTGGCGGCATTGAACACCGCCGGGGCCGTGCCCGCGAGCTCTCCCACATGTCGGGCGAGCCCCACCGACGGGAACGCCTCGTTGTCGAGCGGGAAGAACTCCCAGGTCGAGGCCTTGTTCCAGGCGAAGGCGGGCGCCGCGTCGGGCACCCGCTCGGGCCAGCCGAGTCCGATGGCGATCGGCCCCCGCATGTCGGGGGGCGTCGCCTGCGCCAGCGTCGATCCATCCGTGAACTCCACCATCGAGTGGACATACGACTGCGGGTGCACGACGACCTCAATGCGATCGAAGGGAATGTCGTACAGCAGATGGGCCTCGATCACTTCCAGCCCCTTGTTGACCAGGGTCGCGGAGTTGATCGTGATGACCGGGCCCATGGCCCAGGTGGGATGGGCGAGCGCGTCCTCGGGCGTGACGTCCGCCAGCTCCGCCTTCGTCCGGCCGCGGAAGGGGCCACCGGAGGCGGTGACGACGAGTTTGCGCACGTCGGCACGGGTGCCGCAGGCCAGGGCCTGGAAGAGCGCGGCGTGCTCGGAGTCCACCGGGATGATCTGGCCGGGCTTGGCCAGGGCCTTGACCAGGGGACCGCCGACGATGAGCGACTCCTTGTTGGCGAGCGCGAGCGTACGGCCCGCCTCCAGGGCGGCGAGGGTGGGCGCGAGGCCGATGGAACCGGTGATGCCGTTCAGGACCGTATGGCAGTCGGAGGCGGCGAGACGGGTGGCCGCCTCGGGTCCGGCGAGGATCTCGGGGAGGGGTTCTCCGGGGCCGTACTGCGCCGTGAGCGCCTCGATCAGGGCCGGTACGACGTCCTCGCGCGCGACCGCCACCGTGCGCACGCGCAGGCGGTGGGCCTGCTCGGCGAGCAGTCCGACCCGGCCGCCGTTGGCGGAGAGCCCGGTGACCTTGAACCGGTCGCGGTTGCGCAGCACGAGGTCGATGGCCTGGGTGCCGATCGAGCCGGTGGAGCCGAGGATCACGACGTCCCGCGCTCCGTCCACGGGGTCGAAGACGAGATGGGGGTCGGCAAGAGGGGCTGGACTGTCGCTCATCCCTCCATTGTTGCCGTACCGCACCCCGGGGCGGACAGGGCGCCCCCTCAGAGCTCCGAACAGAACGGGCGCCCGGCGGCGCACGCCACCGTTCGAAGAGGATCCACCTTTCGTGAAGCCCGCGTGAAGCTCATGTGATAACACTGCCTCCGGGTCGGCGGACGACCGGCCGGTGGAAGACATCCTTGGGGGGATCTCCATGCGCATACGTGCTGCCCTGCCCGCGCTCGCGGGCACCGTGGCCCTGACGGCCACGGCCTTCCTGGCCACTCCGGCGCAGGCTGCCGGCGGGGTGACCATCTATCACGTCTGGTTCGACAGCCCCGGCAAGGACGACCGCTCGAACAAGAGCCTGAACGCCGAGTGGGTGCAGATCAGGAACAACGGTTCCTCGGCGGTCGCGCTGAAGGGCTGGATCCTGAAGGACACCTCGAACCACAAGTACACGTTCCCCAACGTGAAGATCGGCGCGCACAAGCTGATCAAGGTGCACACCGGCCGGGGCACGAACACGGCGACGGACCTGTACCAGAACCGCCGGGCCTACGTGTGGAACAACACGGGCGACACCGCGACGCTCACGAAGCCGAACGGCGCCAAGGTCTCCTCCTGCTCGTGGACCAGGCGGGACGGCAGCGACAAGTACTGCTGAGCGAGCGGGGTGAACGTCCGCACCACAGCGGACATCCACCCCGCCCGACGGGTCAGCGGATCGGGCGGTGGACGTTCTCCCGTCGACTCGGACCCGGGGTCGCGTCCGCGATCCAGGGGCCCTCGCCGGACGGATCGACGACACCGTCCTCCAGCCATTCGTAGGTGCCGGACAGCACGCCCTTGACCACCTTGCGGTCGAGGTCGTCGGTGTTGCTCCACAGGCGGCCGAACAGCTCGTCGACGCGGATGCGGGACTGACTGCAGAAGGCGTCGGCGAGCTGGTACGCCTCGCGCCCGTGGTCCCCGGTCCTGCGCAGGTGCTCGGCGCGTACACAGGCCGCGCTCATCGCGAAGAGCTCGGCGCCGATGTCCACGATCCGGCCCAGGAAGCCCTGCTTGGTCTCCATGCGGCCCTGCCAGCGGGACATGGCGTAGAAGGTGGAGCGGGCGAGCTTGCGGGCGCTGCGCTCGACGAACCGCAGATGCGGGGAGAGGTCGACTCCCTGGTGGAACTCTCCGTACGCCCCCGGGATCTGCCCCTGTCCGGCGACCAGCTTCGGCAGCCACTTGGCGTAGAAGACACCGGCGTTGGCCCCCGCCCTCGCCTTGTCGGCCAGGGACTTGTCCGGGTCGATGAGGTCACCGGCCACGGACAGGTGGGCGTCCACCGCCTCGCGCGCGATCAGCAGATGCATGATCTCCGTGGAGCCCTCGAAGATGCGGTTGATGCGCAGGTCGCGCAGCATCTGCTCGGCCGGCACCGCCCGTTCGCCGCGGGCCCTGAGGGACTCCGCCGTCTCGAAGCCACGGCCGCCGCGGATCTGGACCAGCTCGTCGGCCATCAGCCAGCCCATCTCGGAGCCGTACAGCTTGGCGAGGGCGGCCTCGATGCGGATGTCGTTGCGGTCCTCGTCGGCCATCTGCGACGACAGGTCGACGACGGCCTCCAGGGCGAAGGTCGTGGCCGCGATGAAGGAGATCTTCGAGCCGACCGCCTCGTGCAGCGCGACGGGCTTGCCCCACTGCTCACGGGCCCCCGACCATTCGCGGGCGATCTTCAGACACCACTTGCCCGCGCCCACGCACATCGCGGGCAGGGACAGGCGGCCGGTGTTCAGCGTGGTGAGCGCGATCTTCAGACCCGCGCCCTCCGGGCCGATGCGGTTGGCGGCCGGGACACGGACCCGATGGAAGCGGGTGACGCCGTTCTCCAGGCCGCGCAGGCCCATGAAGGCGTTGCGGTTCTCGACGGTGACGCCCTCCGACGCCGACTCGACGACGAACGCCGTGATGCCGCCCTTGTGGCCGTCGGACTTCGGGACGCGCGCCATGACGACGAGCAGATCGGCGACCACGCCGTTGGTGGTCCACAGCTTGACCCCGTCGAGCACGTAGTCGTCGCCGTCCGGTACGGCCGTGGTGGCCAGACGGGCCGGGTCGGAGCCCACGTCCGGCTCGGTGAGCAGGAACGCGGAGATGTCGGTGCGGGCGCAGCGCGGCAGGAACGTGTCCTTCTGTTCCTGGGTGCCGAAGAGTTTGAGCGGCTGCGGTACGCCGATCGACTGATGCGCGGACAGCAGCGCCCCGATCGCGGGGCTCGCGGAGCCGACCAGAGCGAGCGCCTTGTTGTAGTACACCTGGGTGAGGCCGAGGCCGCCGTACTTGGTGTCGATCTTCATGCCGAGAGCGCCGAGCTCCTTGAGCCCGTTGATCGTCTCGTCGGGGATCCGTGCCTCGCGCTCGATGCGGGCGGGGTCGATCTGCGTCTCGCAGAAGTCCCGCAGCTTGGCGAGGAACTCCTCGCCGCGCTGGACGTGCTCGTCCGCGGGCTGGGGGTGGGGGTGGATCAGGTCGAGCCGGAAGCGCCCGAGGAAGAGTTCCTTGGCGAAGCTGGGCTTGCGCCAGTCCTGCTCGCGCGCGGCCTCCGCGACCTGACGGGCCTCACGCTCGGTGACGGTTGGCTTGGGAGTGGGGGCTGTTGGTGCGGACATGAGGCTCACCTCGCCGCGAATCGGGTCCAATGGGGCGTATACCGATCAAGATGCCGTACAACGACCAAGAGTGCCGTACGGCGATCTTGCGGGCGTACGTTACTGACCGGTGCTACTCGATCGTTGGTACCCCATTCGGGGCGAGGCCACCAGTCCTCGCGCAGCGACCGGGCGGGATTCGTCCTCAGCCGATGCCAGAGTTCGGCTACCACCCGAACGCCGGGGCCCGCGCCCTGTTATTCCGCTGTTCCTGCGGGACGGGGCGAAGCCGCCGATCGCCGAGTGAGCCACCGAGTGAGCCACCGCCCCGGGCGCCGCTCGGACGGCTCGCCGACCGGCGGGGAGTCCCGGTGGTCGGGGCTCGGCGCCCTCGCCCCAGCGATGGCGGCCCCGAATCGGGTGGCCGACAATGGTGCGGGTGACGTGTGAGGCATCCGCCGGGCCGTCGGCCCCCCGCCCGGCGCCCCGGCGGGGACGCCACTGGGCGGCGTCCGGCCACGGGCGGCGGAGGGGGTACGGCGGGTGAGCGCTGCGCGGGAACACCCGTCCGGTGGGCCGCAGCCCTCGCGGGACAGGTTCGTCGTCGGGCTGATCGCGGCCCCCGGACTGGCATCGGACCTGGCCGAGGACGTCGCCCAGTCCCTCGCGGCCCGGTTGCGGGAGCGCTTCCCCACGGTGGAGTGGGAGGTGGTGGCGCGCCCCGATCCGCGCGCGGGATCGGTGGTCGGGGCCGGTGTCGATCTGATCCAGCTGGCCCGGGACGTGATGTTCGAGGAGGGCTGGCGATTCGCGGTGTGCCTGACGGATCTGCCCCTGCACGTGGGACGGCGTCCGGTCACCGCGCATGCGAGCGTGACGCTGGGAGTGGGGGTCGTCTCGGTGCCCGCGCTGGGTGCCATGGCGCTGTATGAGCGGGTCATCGAGGCGACCTCGAGCATCCTGGACCAGTTGGTCACACAGGGGCAGAGCCAGGACCGGCGGCATCGGCCGGCCGGCGGGCGCCGCGGGCGCAGACGGCTCCGGGCCCGGGTGCGTGAGCTGGAGGAGCTGACGTCACCGGTCGGCCGGGCCTACGTCCAGGACGAGGAGACCGTGCGCTTCCTGACGGCCGCGGGCCAGGGCAACCTGCGGCTGCTGCTGGGGATGGTCCGGGCGAACCGGCCGTGGCGGCTGATCGCCGGCCTCTCCCGCTCCCTGGTGGCCGCGCTGGGCGTGGGCGCCTTCGGCATGACCTCGCCACCCATCTGGCTGATCGCCGACAGCATGAACGCGCCCCGCATGACAGTGCTCGCCCTGGGTTCGGTGCTGGCCATCGGCGGCACCCTGATCGTGGCCCACCGGCTGTGGGAGCGCAGCCCCTCGCCGTCACCCGCCGTGCGGGAGCGGGTGGCCCTGATCAATCTGGCGACGGTGCTGACCGTCCTGCTCGGTGTGCTGACCCTGTACCTGGCGCTGCTGGTCATCACCAGTGTGTGCGCCGGGGCCCTCATCCCCCCGAAGGTCATCGAGGCCCAGTTGCACCACCCTGCCGGTGCGGCCAACTATCTGCGGATCGCCTGGGCGGTGACGTCCCTGGCCACACTGGGGGGCGCGCTGGGCGCCGCGCTGGAGAACGACCTGGCGGTACGGGAAGCGGCGTACGGCTACCGGCCCAGCGAGCGGAGCGGTACGGCCGGTGACGCCGCGCGGCCGAGCGAGGCTCCCGGCTGACGCCCGGCTCCGGAGCCGGAGTTCGAGCTGTTGACCTGATCACGAGTCGCCGCGTGGAGCCTGGCGGCTCCCCGTCCGGCAGGTTGGATGCGGTCATGAGTACGGTCAGACAGCCTCCGCCTCGGCTTTACGGGCGAGCAGGTGAATCCCCTGGAACTGGCGCCGGTCCGTGGGCCGAGGCTCGCGAACCATCCGGGCCACCTCGGCCAACCCGGACTCGCGCAGCATCGCGGCGAGGTGATCGGGCGACCACCGATAGGCCGGCGCGACTGTGTGATCGAAGACCTGCGTCGGGTGAGACGGATCGTCGCTGGCCCAGAAGCCGACCAGAAGATGGCCGCCAGGCGCCAGCACGCGGTGGAACTCCGCCAGGATGGCGGGAAGTTCTCGCGGCGGAGTGTGGATGATGGACCAACGTGAGAGTACGCCGCCCAGCACGCCGTCGGCGATGTTCAGCGCGGCCATGGAGCCCACGTCGAACCGCAGGGCCGGATATGCCCCTCGAGCCAACCTGATCATCTCGGAGGAGGCATCGACGCCGAACGCCGCCAGCCCCAACTCGTCCAGATGAGCCGTGATATGGCCAGGTCCACAGCCCAGGTCCGCGACCTGACCGTCCCCGCTCGCACGCACGACCTCGGCAAAGGCACTCAAGATCGCACGGTCCAAAGGCATGTCACGCAGCTCGTCGCGGAACAGCTGTGCATACAGGACGGCAGCTGCGTCGTAGGCCTGGCTGGTGGCACTGAGGGCATCGTGTTCGACCATGCTCGCGACAGTAGTTCCCGGCGCCGAGGCGGGCCGGGAGAAATCACGATCTTCCCTCCCGCCTGTTCGTTGCCGGAAGTCGTGCCACTCCTGCTCGGTGGGCTCTCGGCACTCTTCGACGGGCCCTACGCCGACGGCCGGAGCCCCCGCACAGTGGGCTCCGGCCGTCGGTCCGGGGGTGAGGTCAGAGGGCGAGGCCCGTCAGGACCAGGACGCGCTCGTAGGTGTAGTCGTCCATGGCGTACCGCACGCCCTCGCGCCCGACACCGGACTGCTTGGTGCCGCCGTACGGCATCTGGTCGGCACGGTAGGAGGGCACGTCGCCGATCACGACACCGCCCACCTCCAGGGCGCGGTGCGCGCGGAAGGCGGCCTGGAGGTCGTGCGTGAACACGCCCGCCTGGAGGCCGTACTTGGAGTCGTTGACCGCGGCGAAGGCCTCCGTCTCGCCGTCCACCTTCTGCACGGTGAGGACGGGTCCGAAGACCTCCTCGCAGGAGAGGGTGACATCGGCCGGTACGTCGGTGAGGACGGTCGGCGCGTACGAGGCGCCGTCCCGCTTGCCACCGGTCAGCAGCGTGGCGCCCGCGGCCACGGCCTCGTCGACCCACGACTCGACGCGCTGGGCGGCGTCCTCGCTGACCAGCGGGCCGACCTCGGTCGCGGGGTCGGAGGGGTCGCCGGTGACCTGGGCCTCGACGGCGGCCACGATGCGCGGCAGCAGCCGGTCGTAGACCGAGGCGTCGGCGATCACGCGCTGCACGGAGATGCAGGACTGGCCGCCCTGGTAGTTGGAGAAGGTGGCGATGCGGTTCGCGACCCAGTCCAGGTCCTCGTCGCTCACGTAGTCGGCGAGGACGACGGCCGCGCCGTTGCCGCCCAGCTCCAGGGTGCAGTGCTTGCGCGGCACCGAGTCCATGATCGCGTAGCCGACCTTCTCGGAGCCGGTGAAGGAGATGACCGGCAGACGCTCGTCCTGTACCAGGGCGGGCATACGGTCGTTGGTGACGGGGAGGATCGACCAGGAACCGGCGGGCAGCTCGGTCTCGGCGAGCAGGTCGCCGAGGATCAGGCCGGACAGCGGGGTGGCGGGCGCCGGCTTCAGGATGATCGGGGCGCCGGCGGCGATGGCCGGGGCGACCTTGTGGGCGCACAGGTTCAGCGGGAAGTTGAACGGCGCGATGCCGAGGACGACGCCCTTCGGGAAGCGGCGGGTCAGCGCCAGCCGGCCCTGGCCGCCCTGGTCGGTGTCGAGGCGCTGGGCCTCGCCGCCGTTGAAGCGGCGGGCCTCCTCGGCCGCGAACCGGAACACCGACACGGCACGGCCGACCTCGCCGCGGGCCCACTTGATGGGCTTGCCGTTCTCGGCGGAGATGAGCTGGGCGATCTCCTCGGTGCGCTCCACCAGCCGCTTGGAGACGTGGTCGAGGGCCGCGGCGCGGACGTGGGCCGGGGTGGCGGCGAACTCGTCCCGCACGGCGTACGCGGCGGCCACGGCCTCCTCGACCTGGGCCTCGGTGGGGACGCTGACCTGGCCGACGAGCCGGCCGTCCCACGGCGAGGTGACGTCGAAGGTGGTCTCACCGGTGGCCTGGCGGCCGGCCAGCCAGAAGGCGTGGGTGGAGGTCATGTCGGGTCCGGCCCTTCCGAGGTTGGGTGTTCCTGAAGTTCGTGGTCCACGGTAGGGCCGGGGTGGCGAAGGGGCGTTTGTCCCGGGAGGAGCACTGCGGTGCGGGGACAGTACGGGATGTACAGCAGAACGACGGCAGGAGGACAGCCGCTCCGGGCCAGGCACCCGTACCGCCGCCGAAGTGCTGTGCGCGACGCCCTCGGCGCTCTCACTCCCCCGCCGCGGCCGTGGCCTTGAGGGCCAGCCAGAGTTCCATCCGTACGTCCGGGTCGTCGAGCGAGCGTCCCAGGATCTCCTCGACCCGCCGCATCCGGTAGCGCAGCGTATGGCGGTGGACGCCGAGGTCCGCGGCCGCCGCGTCCCACTGGCCGTGCCGCGACAGCCAGGCCCGCAGCGAGGCGACCAGATCGCCCCGCCCGGTGGCGTCGTGCTCCCGCAGGGCGCGCAGCAGGCCGTCCGCGAAGGCGCGCACCGCGTCGTCCGCGAGCAGCGGCAGGACCGACCCGGCCGCCAGCTCCTCGTGCTCGACCAGCGAGCGGCCGCGCCGCCGGGCCACCGACAGCGCCTGTTCGGCCTGCTTGTAGGCGGCCGCCGCGGCGATCGGCCCGGCGGGCGCCGACAGCCCCACCACCAGCTCGTCCCCCTCGTCGGCCGACTGCTCCCGCGTCGCGGCCCGCGCCGCCTGCACGGCAGGCGCGTACTCCTGGCACGCGGCGACGGCCGCACCCCCGTCCGCGGCGAGCACCACCAGCCGCTCCCCGTCGGGTACGACGAGCACGGCCTCGCCGGAGCGGGCGGCGGCGGACTCCACGGTCTCGGCGAGGCCGTCCAGCGGATCGCCGTTCGTGTCGGCCGCGGCGAGGGCCGCCGCGGTCTGCGGCGCGGGCGCCACGCGCGCGTGACCGTCGGCGTGCGCCCTGGCCGCCGACGCGGACGCCGACTCGGCGACGATCAGCCGGAAGGGCGCGTCGAGGAGCTCGCCGTACAGGTCCCCGGCCACCGCCCGCGCATGGTCCGGCTCCCCGGCGAGCAGCATGCGCAGTACGGCCGCGCCGATCCGCTGCTCGGCGGCGTGCAGGGACCGGGACCGCTCGGTCGTGAGGGTCAGCAGGGCGATGGCGGAGTGGACCGCGTAGCGCTCTGCGGTGCCCAGCGCCGCCGCCGTGCCCACGGCGAGCGCCGCGCGCGGGCGCCGCCCGGTGCCCAGGGAGTGCAGTTCGACCCGGTCCTCGCCGCTCGGTCCGCCGACCACGGAGCTGGCCGGCGCGGGCCGCTCCCGCAACCGCTCCACGTCGGCGGTGAGCCGCGCGGCACGCCGGGCCGCCCACTCGGGCGCGGCGGCGACGACGGCGCCGGACGCGTCGTACAGCGCCGCCCAGCCGTCGACCTGCCCGGCGAGCGCGGCCAGCAGGCCCTCGGGGCCTTCGTTGAGCGCCTGCCGGGTCAGCTCGCGCTGCGCGGCGAACCCGGCGGTCACGGCCCGGTACTGGTCGGCCGCGATGGCGGCGGAGACGGCCTTGCTGATGGCGAGGAAGGGCGTGCGCCGGGGTACCTCCAGGAGCGGGAGGCCCTCCTCCCGCGCCGCGTCCACGAGCGCCTTCGGTATCTCGTCGTAGTTCACCCCGATGGCGAAACCGAGCCCGACCACGCCCGCGCCCACCAGCCGCTTGACATAGCGGCGCATGGCCTCGGGGTCCTCGGCGTCCAGCTTCAGCGCGGTGATCAGCAGCAGTTCCCCGCCCTCCATGTAGGGCACGGGGTCGGCGAGCTCGCTGACGTGCGCCCAGCGGACGGGAACGTCCAGGCGATCCTCGCCCGCGCGCACGGTCAGCTTGAGCGCGGAGTGGTGGACGAGCGAGGCGAGCGTGGGGGGCATGAGGCCTTCAGGTCTGCACGGACGGGTTCTTCACGGAATCCGTGAGGCCCACGGACTGTGTGATCTGTGTGATCTCTGTGATTCTTTGGCCGCCGCGTATGAACGACCTATGTCGATTCTGCCTCACCGTACGGTCGCTGGTGCGCCGATCTCCGGACAACCTGAGGGGTGGCCTCAGCCACGCAGGTCCACGAGGAGCGGGGGCGCGTGCTCGCCCTTCACGTTCGTCAGCGAGAGCACCGCGTGCCCCGGCGGCACCGCGTGCGCCAGCTCCGACGCGGACCACCGCTCGCGCTCGACCTGCCGGACCGTCACGGCACGCGCGGTCGGCGCATGCCCGGTGATCACCCGCCGCAGCATGTGCAGGGCCTTGCCCGCCGGGGTCTCCGCGATGATCTGCCGGTCGGTGACGTCCCGGGTCTCGGTCCACTCCTTGCCCCACACCTCGGCGAAGTCCTGCCCGTCCCAGGGGGTGAGCCCGGACAGCGCCATCCGGCACCCGGTGGCGCCGAGGAGGGGTCCACGCAACGGCCGGGGCACGTCGTCGAGGGTGCGCAGGGTCAGGACGGCTCCCGCGTTCACGGACCGCAGCCGCTGGATGCCCCGGACGGCCTCGGGGGTCACGACTCCGGTCGCGTCGTCGAGCACCAGGCAGGCGAACAGCGACCGGTCCTCGCGCGTCGAGACGCTGGCCGTGAACTGCGCGAGCACCAGCCGCGCGAGGATCCGCGAGGCGTCGGCATGGCCGCGCTCGGGCAGGTCGATCCGCACCCGCACCGGGTGGTCGAAGGCGCGCAGCGAGAAGGGCCGGGACTTCCCGGAGGTGTCGAAGAACGGTGCGAAGGCGGGCCGGTCGAGCAGCGCCACCCGGTCGGCGAGGACGCCGCCCACGTCGCCTGGGTGCCCCGACTGCCGCTCGCGCGCGTCGAGTTCGCGCAGCAGCGAGTCCTGCCCGGTGTCCTGCAGGGCCTTGCGCAGCGCGGCGAGCGGGCCGGGCGCGCCGTCGAGCAGCCGGCGCAGCTCCGGTACGGACGGGAAGCGGCCGTGGACGGCCCGGTACGGCCCGAGGAGCTGGGCGAGCACGGTGGTGGAGCGGCGGCTGTCCGCCCCGGGGTGCGGATCGGCGAGGTCGCCCACCAGCGCCTCGGCGAGGACCGCCGCCGCCTCGTCCGGGTCGGTGGTCCCGCCGTACAGGTCGAGGTCGTACACCGATTCGGGATGCCCGATGCGTACGACGACGTCGTAGGCGTCCGCCGGACCGAGTCCGGCACCGGCCGCGCCGACGACGACCACGGCCGCCCGCCCGGCGAGGGCGTGCAGGCACAGCGACTCGGCGAGCGGCCACACGAGCGAGCTGGTCTTCCCGCTGCCGGCGGGTCCGACGGCGACCAGGGAGGTGCCCAGCAGGTCGGGGCCGAGGGCGAGTCCGGCACCGCGGTACGCGTAGGGGTTGCGGGGGTCGTCGACGGTGCTGCCGAGACGTACCTGCCCGGTGATCAGGTCGTGCCGGGCGAGCCGGGCGGGCAGATCACGCTCCCCCGAGGGGTGCAGACAGGCGGCGGCACCGTCCCGGAGGACCGCGCCGGTGAAGGTGGCCAGGTCGTGGCGGCCGCTGAGCACGCCCTGCCAGGCGCGGGCGATACGGGCGTGGTCGACGTCGCGCATGAGCCCGGCGCCCGCCTCTCGGGCGAGCCGGTCGGCGGCGTCCTGGGCACCGGCGGCGCGGAGCTGGTTCCACTGGGCGGGGTCGTCCTCGGGCGCCGGGGGCCGCTCGTTCACGGGGGCGGCGCGGCGCCAGGCGGGCAGTCCGAAGCGCCGCCAGACCTCGCCCCAGCGGCCGAGCCGGCCGACGACGATCATGATGGTGAGCGCGATGACCGTGTAGTAGCCGTACCAGAGGAAGGCGTTGCCGATGCGGTCGTTGCTGTGGCGCCAGGAGTCGGGGGTGAACAGCTCCAGGGGCACGACCCACCAGCCGCCGAGATAGCCGTTCCACAGCAGCGACCAGATCAGCCAGCCCACCAGGAACGCGATCAACGCCCCGCTGAGCAGCTGCCGCGTGGGCGTCCGCTCGGGCTCCTGCTCGGGCCGCGGCCGGTGCCCGAGGCGCCACACGCCGGGTGCCGCCTGTGGCCGCGGCGCCCGCACCCAGGCCAGGAACGCGGAGCCGTCCGGCAGCGGGGGCGTCCCGGGCGCCACCGTGGGCATCGGCGGCACCGCGGAGCTGTCCGGCGGCCCCGCCGGACGCGGCACGGGATCAGCCCGTGCGACCCATGCGTCCTGCGTCCCGTCGCTGTTCATCGCCCCTGCCCCCTGACCAGCCGCTCCGTGCACCATCAGCGAGTCAATCTAACGCCCCCGCAAGGGGAGTTCACCGCATACGCGGCCGGGCCCACGGTGACGCGTCCCGCCGCGCTATGTCCACTGCGGACAAGCGTGCACGTCCAAGGCACCCACATGGAGCATGCCCAGCCTCCCCGAGCCGATCTAGCCTGCGAGGAAAGAAGGCAAGCGTCCGAAAATCACCCCCCTCCCGGAGCTGGGTCCGCCGCACCGCCGGTGCGCCGGTGCCTCCGGTTCGGTTCGCACGATCACCAGGGAGCCCCCCATGACCGCACTTCCGCAGGAGCGCCGCGTCGTCACCGCCATCCCCGGCCCGAAGTCGCAGGAGCTGCAGGCCCGCCGTACCGCCGTGGTCGCGCAGGGCGTGGGCTCCGTGCTGCCTGTCTTCACCGCGCGCGCGGGCGGCGGGATCATCGAGGACGTCGACGGCAACCGTCTGATCGACTTCGGCTCCGGCATCGCGGTGACGTCCGTGGGCGCCTCCGCCGAGGCCGTCGTGCGCCGTGCCTCGGCGCAGCTGCAGGACTTCACGCACACCTGTTTCATGGTCACGCCGTACGAGGGCTATGTGGCCGTCGCCGAGGCGCTGGCCGAGCTCACGCCGGGTGACCACGCCAAGAAGTCCGCGCTGTTCAACTCGGGTGCCGAGGCCGTCGAGAACGCCGTCAAGATCGCCCGTGCCTACACCAAGCGCCAGGCGGTCGTCGTCTTCGACCACGGCTACCACGGCCGGACGAACCTGACGATGGCCCTGACCGCCAAGAACATGCCGTACAAGCACGGCTTCGGCCCGTTCGCGCCCGAGGTCTACCGCGTGCCGGTCGCCTACGCCTACCGCTGGCCGACCGGTCCGGAGAACGCCGGCCCGGAGGCCGCCGCGCAGGCCATCGACCAGATCACCAAGCAGGTCGGCGCGGACAACGTGGCCGCGATCATCATCGAGCCGGTGCTCGGCGAGGGCGGCTTCATCGAGCCGGCCAAGGGCTTCCTGCCCGCGATCCGCCAGTTCGCCGCCGACAACGGCATCGTCTTCGTCGCCGACGAGATCCAGTCCGGCTTCTGCCGCACCGGTCAGTGGTTCGCGTGCGAGGACGAGGGCATCGTCCCGGACCTGATCACCACGGCCAAGGGCATCGCCGGCGGTCTGCCGCTCGCCGCGGTCACCGGCCGCGCCGAGATCATGGACGCCGCGCACGCGGGCGGCCTGGGCGGTACCTACGGCGGCAACCCGGTCGCCTGCGCGGGCGCGCTCGGCGCGATCGAGACGATGAAGGAGCTCGACCTCAACGCCCGGGCGAAGGAGATCGAGGAGACGATGAAGGCCCGCCTCACGGCGATGGCCGAGAAGTTCGACCTCATCGGTGACATCCGCGGCCGTGGCGCGATGATCGCGATCGAGCTGGTCAAGGACCGCGCCACCAAGGAGCCGAACCCGGAGGCGACCGCCGCGCTCGCCAAGGCCTGCCACCAGGAGGGCCTGCTGGTCCTGACCTGTGGCACCTACGGCAACGTGCTGCGCTTCCTGCCCCCGCTCGTCATCGGCCAGGACCTGCTGAACGAGGGTCTGGACATCATCGAGCAGGCGTTCGCGCGGATCTGAACCAGCGGGAAACCACAGCCGGGACATGGCAGAACCGCAGCTGAGCCACAGGGTTCAGACCCCTGGAGCCCCACCCGTCCCAGCCCTTTCACCCACCGGGATTCCGGGGCTGGGACGACGGAGGTCAGAGGGTGTGAAGAAGGTGTGCGAGGTGGATGGCGGGACCCGATTCCGGCTGTCGGAGCTGTTTTTCCTGCCGTAGGTTCTACGCGGATGAGAGATACACCCACCCACAGGGGACTGTGGGTGACACCCGGCCGAGGCCTCCCCAGCTTCGACCTGGTCGTGCCTCGCGCACACACCCGGAGCCTCCGGCTTCGGATCTCCTGATCGGACGTCCGCACGCCCCAGACCCCCCGGGGCGGGCGGCACACCGATCCGACCGGCCGCCTCGGAACCACCCCCCCTGTTCCGAGGCGGCCGGTCTGTGTTTTCCGGGTGCCTGAGGACGATGTCGAGCCAACGACGACACCGCCGGCATGAATGCCGCCGCGTGGGAGACCCGTCCCGGCAACGCCGCTCGCCCGTCCGCGCCCCCCTTCGCTCCGCGCGCCGTGGCGCGGCAGGCACGGTCGGCGCGGATCGAGGAGACAGGAGGTGATCGTCATGTCGAGTGCACAACAGCCGTACACCGGTCCCGACCGGACTGCGTACGGCGCGGACCAGGAGCCGGTGAGCGAGCTGGTCACGCGCGCCTCGCGGCAGCTGACGGAGCTGGTGCGCGGTGAGATGAGGCTCGCGCAGGCGGAGATGAAGGAGAAGGGCAGGCGCTACGGCAAGGGCGGCGGGCTGTTCGGCGGTGCCGGAGTGGTCGGCTTCCTGGCCCTGGAGGCCCTGGTGGCCACCGCGATCGCGGCCTTGGCGGTGCCGTTGCCGGTGTGGGCCGCGGCCCTGATCGTCACCGCCGTGCTGGGCGTGATCGCCGCGGTGATGGCCATGAGCGGCAAGAAGCAGGTCGGCCGGGCCGCCCCGCCCGCGCCTGAGGAGACCATCGCAAACGTCAAGGCCGACGTGGCCGAGATCAAGGAGAGCGCACACCGATGACCCAGCCGCCGCACGACGAGCAGACCGCTTCCAGCCCCGCCGAGCTGCGGGAGCAGGTCCAACAGACCCGCCACGAGCTCGGGCAGACGGTCGAGGCCCTGGCCGCCAGGACCGATGTCAAGGCGCGGGTCCAGGAGAAGACAGCCGAGGTCAGGCAGCAGGCCGCCGTCAAGGCCGGGGAGTTGAGGGCCATGGCCGCCGACGCCGCGCACCAGGTGCAGGACAGGCTGCCCGACCCGGTCAAGGACACGGCGGCCCAGGCGGGCCGGGCGGCGCGCGGCAACCGCACGGTGTTGCTGCTGGCCACCGCGGGCGTCGCCGTCGTATGGCTGGCGTCCCGCCGCAAGAAGGGCTGAGCCGGACCCGCGACCGCTCCGGGCGGGTCGTCCTGCCAAGCTGTCCCCCGTGTCGACCTCCCGAGAGCCGCACTCAGGGCACGCGCCTGCCGCGCACGACCGCAGGTCCCCCGTGCCCGGGTGGCCGGCCCGCTCGCCGGACCTCGCGGGTCTCTCCTTCGTCCTGGTCACCGCCCCTCTGATCACCTTCCTCGTGATCACCTGGCAGGTCGTCGCCCAGGGTCCGCTCCTGCGGCTGGACGAGCGGTTGGGGCGGGCCGTGGTCCATCCGGACCGGGTCTCCGGAGTCCTCGCCGACCTGGGGGACATCGCCGTCGCCGTCCCGGTCCTGGCGGTGGCCCTGGTCTGGGCGGCCTGGCGTGCGCGGCGCGCCGATGCGGACCGGTGGTGGCTGCCGTCCGCCGCGGCGGCGGTCCTCATGGCGGGCCTCCCGGCGCTGATCGTGCCGCTCAAGGATGCGATCGCCCGGCCGGGCCCACCGGTCATGGGCCCGGTCACGGGCTTCTACCCCTCGGGGCACACGGCCACGGCCGCCATCGCCTACGGTGCGGCGGCCCTGGTCCTGTTGCCCTGGCTGCGCACCCCCCAGGCCCGCCGCGGGCTCCTCGTCGTCTGTCTCGTCCTGAATCTCGTGGTCGCCTACGGCCTGGTCCGCCATGGCTACCACTGGCCCCTGGACGTGCTGGCGAGCTGGTGTCTGTGCGGGGTGCTGCTCTCCTCGCTGCGGCTCTTCCTCAGCCGAAGCAGCCGCCGAACGTCCTCCGGAACTCCCAGCCGCCGTACCGGTCCCAGTTGACCGACCGTGTCATCAGGCCCGGTCCCCTGTCAGGTCATGTGCCGCTCCGGTCCGGTCCGCTGACAGCTGTCCGCTGTCCGCTGTCCGCTGTCCGCTGTCCGCTGTCCGGTGTCAGCTGTCGAAGCCCAGTCCCAGCCGGTCCATCGTCTTCAGCCAGAAGTTGCGCCGCCCGCCGTGGGCGTCGGCCCGGGCGAGCGACCACCTGGTGAGCGCGATGCCCGTCCAGGCGAAGGGCTCCGGCGGGAACGGCAGCGGCTTCTTGCGCACCATCTCCAGCTCGGTCCGCTCGGTGCGCTCCCCCGCCAGCAGGTCGAGCATCACCTCCGCGCCGAAGCGGGTGGCCCCCACCCCCAGCCCCGTGTACCCGGCCGCGTACGCCACCTTGCCCTGGTGAGCCGTACCGAAGAACGCCGAGAAGCGCGAGCAGGTGTCGATCGCGCCGCCCCACGCGTGGGTGAAGCGGACGCCCTCCAGCTGCGGGAAGCAGGTGAAGAAGTGCCCGGCGAGTTTGGCGTACGTCTCCGGGCGGTCGTCGTATTCGGCGCGCACCCGGCCGCCGTACGGGTAGATCGCGTCGTAGCCGCCCCACAGGATGCGGTTGTCGGCCGACAGCCGGAAGTAGTGGAACTGGTTGGCCGAGTCCCCGAGTCCCTGGCGGTTCTGCCAGCCGATCGACGCCAGCTGGTCGGCGCTGAGCGGCTCGGTCATCAGCGCGTAGTCGTAGACCGGGACGGTGTACGAGCGCACGCGCCGCAGCAGATTGGGAAAGATGTTGGTGCCGAGGGCGACCTGGCGGGCGCGGACCTCGCCGTAGGGGGTGCGTACGGCGAGGCCGGCGCCGTACGGCTTCAGGGTGAGCGCGGGCGTGTGCTCGTAGACCCGGACGCCGAGCTGGACACAGGCGCGCTTCAGGCCCCAGGCCAGCTTGGCCGGGTGGAGCATGGCCACGCCCCGGCGGTCGTACAGTCCGGCGAGGAAGGTCGGCGAGTCGACCTGTTCCCGCACCGCTTCCGCGTCCAGGAACTCGGTGCCCTCGGCGAGGCCCCGGCGTTCCATCTCCGCGTACCAGTCACGCAGCTCGCACGCCTGGTACGTCTCGGTGGCGACGTCGATCTCGCCGGTGCGCTCGAAGTCGCAGTCCAGGGAGTGGCGGGCGACCGCCTTCTCGATCTCGTCGAGGTTGCGGGCGCCCAGCTCCTGCAGCTTGTGGATCTCACCCGGCCAGCGGGTGAGGCCGTTGGCCAGGCCGTGGGTGAGGGAGGCGGCGCAGAACCCGCCGTTGCGACCCGAGGCGGCCCAGCCCGCCTCTCGGCCCTCCACCAGCACCACATCCCGCCGCGGGTCGCGCTCCTTGGCGATGAGCGCGGTCCACAGTCCGCTGTAGCCGCCGCCCACGACGAGCAGCTCGCAGGTCTCGGCGCCGGTGAGAGCGGGCTCGGGGTGGGGTTTGCCGGGGTCTTCCAGCCAGTAGGGGGCCGGCTGTGCTTCGGAAAGAGACTTGATCCAACGGGTCATGGCGCTTGGGGCCATGATTTCAACTCCCTACAAGTGCATTACACCGTGCGGCTCACGCCTTGTGGCGATCTCTGCGATTGCCGATGGCCATGGAGGCCAGGACGAACAGTACGGCGACGATGAACATGGCCGTGCCGATGACATTGATCTGGACGGGGGTGCCGCGCTGCGCCGAACCCCAGACGAACATGGGGAAGGTGACGGTCGAGCCCGCGTTGAAATTGGTGATGATGAAATCGTCGAAGGAGAGCGCGAAGGCGAGCAGCGCGCCCGCGGCGATTCCGGGTGCCGCGATCGGCAGGGTGACCCGTACGAAGGTCTGGAACGGGCCGGCGTAAAGGTCCTGCGCGGCCTGCTCCAGCCTCGGGTCCATCGACATCACACGCGCCTTGACGGCCGTCACGACGAAGCTGAGGCAGAACATGATGTGGGCGATGAGGATCGTCCAGAAGCCCAGCTGGGCGCCCATGTTGAGGAACAGGGTGAGCAGCGAGGCCGCCATGACGACCTCGGGCATCGCCATGGGCAGGAAGATCAGCGAGTTCACGGCGCCCCGCGCGCGGAAGCGGTAGCGCACCAGCGCGAAGGCGATCATCGTGCCGAGAGCGGTGGCGCCGATCGTCGCCCAGACCGCGATCTGGAGGCTGATGGAGAGCGAACCGCACATGTCGGCGACACCGCACGGCTGCTTCCAGGCGTCCAGCGAGAACTGCTGCCACTCGTAATTGAAGCGCCCCTTCGGCTTGTTGAAGGAGAACACCGTGACGATCACGTTCGGCAGCAGAAGATATCCGAGCGTCAGCAGTCCCGCGATGACGACGAGATGGCGCTTGAGCCAGTTGACGAAGGCCATTTAAACCAGATCCTCCGTGCCGGACTTGCGGATGTAGAGCGTGACCATGATGAGGATCGCGGCCATCAGGATGAAGGAGAGTGCCGCCGCCGTCGGATAGTCGAGGATCCGCAGGAACTGCGTCTGGATGACGTTGCCGACCATGCGGGTGTCGGTGGAGCCGAGCAGATCGGCGTTGACGTAGTCACCGGCGGCCGGGATGAAGGTCAGCAGGGTGCCGGAGACCACGCCCGGCATCGACAGCGGGAAGGTGACCTTCCGGAAGGTCGTCATGGGCTTGGCGTACAGGTCGCCCGCCGCCTCGTGGAGCCGTGGGTCGATGCGCTCCAGCGAGGTGTACAGCGGCAGGATCATGAACGGCAGGAAGTTGTACGTCAGTCCGCACACCACCGCGAGCGGTGTGGCCAGGACGCGGTCGCCGGCGGTCCAGCCGAGCCAGTTGGTGACGTCCAGGACGTGCAGCGTGCCCAGGGCACCGACCACCGGGCCGTTGTCGGCGAGGATCGTCTTCCAGGCCAGCGTACGGATCAGGAAGCTGGTGAAGAACGGCGCGATCACCAGGATCATGATGAGGTTCCGCCAGCGGCCCGCGCGGAACGCGATCAGATACGCGAGCGGATAGCCGAGGACCAGGCACAGCAGCGTCGCGGCGGCCGCGTAGAGGACCGACCGCAGGAACTGCGGCCAGTACTGGGACAGCGCGTCCCAGTAGGTCGCGAAGTGCCAGGTGACCTTGTAGCCCTGCTCCAGGGAGCCCGTCTGCACGGACGTGGAGGCCTGGTAGATCATCGGCAGCGCGAAGAAGACGATCAGCCAGAGGATGCCGGGCAGCAGCAGCCAGTACGGCGTCCAGCGGCCCCGCTTGCGCGGGGGCTTGGTGTCCGGGGCCGGCGCCAGGGGTGGCGCCTCGGTGACGGCGGCCATCAGGCGGCGACCCCTTCTTCCGGCTCCACGCTCTCCACGCCGGCGTCGATGTCCTGCGCCGCGTCCAGGCCGAAGGTGTGGGCCGGGTTCCAGTGCAGGACCACCTCGGTGCCGGGGACGAGCCGGGTGTCGCGGTCGATGTTCTGCGCGTAGACCTCGAACTCGGGGCAGACAGGGCTGTCGATGACGTACTGCGTGGAGACGCCGATGAAGCTGGAGTCGGCGATCACGCCCGTGATGCGGTTGCGGCCCTCCGGTATCTCACCCGCGTCGTCGGCGTGCGTGAGGGAGATCTTCTCCGGGCGGACGCCGACCAGCACCTTGCCGCCCGCCGTGGCCGGGGCGGAACATCGCGCCTCGGGAAGGGTGAGCTTGGCGCCGCCCGCCCTGAGGACGATCTCGTCGCCGCTCGTGGAGTCGACCTCGGCCTCGATCAGGTTCGACGTGCCGAGGAAGTTGGCCACGAACGTCGTCCGCGGGTTCTCGTACAGATCGGTGGGCGAGCCGAGTTGCTCGACGCGGCCCGCGTTCATCACGGCGACCGTGTCGGCCATCGTCATGGCCTCCTCCTGGTCGTGCGTGACATGGATGAAGGTGATGCCGACCTCGGTCTGGATCCGCTTGAGCTCCAGCTGCATCTGACGGCGCAGCTTGAGGTCGAGGGCGCCGAGCGGCTCGTCGAGGAGGAGCACCTTGGGGTGGTTGATCAGCGCGCGGGCCACGGCGACGCGCTGCTGCTGACCGCCGGAGAGCTGGTGCGGCTTCTTGCGCGCCTGCTCGCCCAGCTGCACCAGGTCGAGCATCTCCTCGACCTGCTTCTTCACCGACTTGACACCGCGGCGGCGCAGCCCGAAGGCGACGTTCTCGAAGATGTCGAGGTGCGGGAAGAGGGCGTAGGACTGGAACACCGTGTTCACCGGCCGTTTGTACGGGGGCAGGTGCGTCACGTCCTGGTCGCCGAGGCGGACGGTACCGGAGGAAGGTTCCTCCAGACCGGCGATCATGCGCAGGGTGGTGGTCTTGCCGCAGCCGGAGGCACCGAGGAGGGCGAAGAAGGAGCCCTGCGGCACGGTCAGGTCGAGCGGATGTACGGCGGTGAAGGAGCCGTAGGTCTTGCTGATCCCGGAGAGGCGGACGTCGCCGCTGTTGTCTGTCGTCATCTTCGTCACGCCCCTGTGAGCTTCGCGAACTTCTCTTCGTAGGCCGCGTCTTCCTTCTCGCTCAGCGCGCGGAAGGAGTGGGTCCTGGCTGCCATGGCCTTGGTGGGAACGATCAACGGATTGTCCGCCGCCGCCTTGTCGATCTTCGCCAGCTCTTCCTGCCCTCCGTTGACGGGACAGACGTAGTTGATGTACGCGGAGAGCTCGGCGGCCGGCTTCGGCTCGTAGTAGAAGTCGATGAGCCGCTCCGCGTTGGCCTTGTGGCGCGCCTTGTTGGGGATGAGCATGTTGTCCGTGGACGTCATGTAGCCGGCTTCCGGGATGACGTAGTCGATGTCGGGGTTGTCCGCCTTGAGCTGGACGACGTCGCCGCCCCAGGCGACGCAGGCGGCCAGGTCGCCCTTGGAGAGGTCGGACGTGTAGTCGTTGCCGGTGAAGCGGCGGATCTGCCCCTTGTCGACGGCCTTCTGGAGGCGGGCGATCACCGCGTCGAAGTCGTCACCGGTGAACTTGGCCGGGTCCTTGCCCATGTCGAGCAGCGTCATGCCGATGCTGTCGCGCATCTCCGACAGGAAGCCGACACGGCCCTTGAGCCCGGGGTTGTCGAGCAGATCGGAGATCGACTTCACCTCGATGCCGTTCAGCGCCTTCTTGTTGTAGGCGATGACGGTCGAGACACCCTGCCACGGGTACGAGTAGGCCCGCCCCGGGTCCCAGTCCGGGGCGCGGAACTGGTCGGACAGGTTGGCGAAGGCGTGCGGCAGGTTCGCCGGGTCCAGCTTCTGCGCCCATCCCAGGCGGATCACCCGCGCGGCCAGCCAGTCGGTGAGGACGATGATGTCCCGGCCGGTGTCCTGACCCGCCGCGAGCTGCGGCTTGACCTTGCCGAAGAACTCGTTGTTGTCGTTGATGTCCTCGGTGTACTTGACCTGGATACCCGTCTGCCGGGCGAACTCGTCGAGCGTCGGGTGACGCTTGCCGCTCTTGTCGGCGTCGATGTACTGGGGCCAGTTGGAGAAGTTGACGACCTTCTCCTGCGCCGAGTGGTCCTGGCTGGACGTGCCGCCCTGTGTCTTGCCCGCCGCGGGGATCCCGCAGGCGCTCAGCGCCCCGAGTCCGCCCGCCGCGAGCACGCCGCCCGCGGAGGCGCGCAGCAGCGACCGGCGGCTGAGGGAGGCGCTGCCGTTGCGGAAGCTGCGCCGCATGGCGGCCACTTGGGCCGGGGTCAGGCGGTCGGGCTCGTACTGCTCCATGCGCGTGGTGCCCTTTCGGGAGGGGGGTGCGGCCGGGGGTGGGGCGGCCTGTCTGCTAGCGGTCCCCGAAGATCGTGCGGTGCCAGTCCTTACGGGCCACCGCAGTGTTATCGAACATGACATGTTTGATCTGTGTGTACTCCTCGAACGAGTACGCTGACATGTCCTTACCGAAGCCGGAGGCCCGGTAGCCGCCGTGGGGCATCTCGCTGATGATCGGGATGTGGTCGTTGACCCATACACAGCCCGCCTTGATCTCACGGGTCGCACGGTTCGCCCGGTAGACGTCGCGGCTCCAGGCGGAGGCGGCGAGGCCGTAGGGGGTGTCGTTGGCCAGCCGGATCCCCTCGTCGTCGCCGTCGAAGGGCAGGACGACGAGCACGGGCCCGAAGATCTCGGACTGGACGATCTCGCTGTCCTGGGGCGCGTCGGCGACAAGGGTGGGCCGATAGTACGCGCCGGGCTTGAGATCCCCCTCCGGAGCCTCGCCTCCGGTGACCACGCGCGCGTAGGCACGCGCCCGGTCGACGAAGCCGGCCACGCGGTCGCGTTGGACGTGCGAGATCAGCGGGCCCAGATCGGTGCCGGGGGCGAAGGGGTCGCCCAGCCGGACGGTCTCCATCAGGGCGGCGGTCCGCGCGACGAACTCCTCGTAGAGCGGCCGCTGCACGTACGCGCGCGTGGCGGCCGTGCAGTCCTGTCCGGTGTTGATGAGCGCGCCCGCGACCGCGCCGTGGACGGCGGCCTCCAGATCGGCGTCGTCGAAGACGACGAAGGGTGCCTTGCCGCCGAGCTCCAGGTGAAGACGCTTCACGGTGGCGGTGGCGATCTCCGCGACCCGCTTGCCGACGCCGGTGGAACCGGTGAACGAGGTCATGGCCACGTCGGGATGGCCGACGAGGTGCTCGCCCGCCTCCTTGCCGGTCCCGGTGACGATGTTGATCACGCCGTCCGGGATGCCCGCCTCGGTGGCGGCCCGGGCGAACAGGAGCGAGGTCAGCGGGGTGAGCTCGGCGGGCTTGAGGACGACGGTGTTGCCCGCGGCGATCGCCGGGAGGATCTTCCAGGCGGCCATCTGGAGTGGGTAGTTCCAGGGCGCGACGGAGCCGACGACACCGATGGGTTCGCGGCGGACGTAGGAGGTGTGGTCGCCGGAGTACTCGCCCGCGGACTGCCCCTGCAGATGCCGGGCGGCACCGGCGAAGAAGGCGGTGTTGTCGATCGTGCCGGGCACGTCGAACTCCCGCGTCAGCTTGAGGGGCTTGCCGCACTGGAGGGATTCGAAGCGGGCGAGTTCCTCGGCCTGGTCGGCGAGGACGGCGGCGAAGCGGTGCAGCGCGTCGGAGCGCTCGCCCGGCGTGGCGGCGGACCAGCCGGGGAAGGCGGCACGGGCGGCGGCCACGGCGCGGTCCACGTCCTCGGCACCGGCCAGTTCGTACGTGTACACCTCCGCGCCGGTAGAGGGGTCGACGACCGCGTGGATACGGCCCGACGTGCCCTTGGCCGCTCTTCCCCCTATGTACTGCGCACCGTCCGCGAGGCGTTCCCGTACGTCGTACTGCGTCCGGATGCGGGTGCCGGCGTCGTCGGCGTTGCCCGGATTCTGCATGTCGCTCTCCTCCGCCGCCGGGCCACGTCCGCCGCGGGTCTGGCGTAGCTCCAGCTCGATTTGAGTGCCGATCCTGACAGAGCCAATGGACTCCAACAAGTGATTCCGTTGTTGCCTTTTGGTTACGCGACGGAATCTGTCGGACCAGGTGTCGAGTCCTCCTGCCCAGGGGCGGACGGAGTGTCAGTGGCGCGTGCCAGACTCGCCTGCATGGGGAAGATCGGTTCTTGGGAAGCCCTGGTCAGGGAGGTCCACGCGGGGACGAGGATCAAGTACCTGCACTTCTGGGGCCATCGTCCGCGCCCGGACGGACAGATCGGGGCGAGCTGTCTGAGCCAGTGGTGGCCGTCGCCGTTCACCGTGGACGGCGTGGAGTACGCGACGGCGGAGCACTGGATGATGGCGTCGAAGGCGCGGCTCTTCGGCGACGCGCAGGCGGAGCGCAGGGCCGTCGAGGCATCGAGCCCGGCTCTCGCCAAGAAGGCGGGGCGGCTGGTGCGGGACTTCGACGAGGGCACATGGGAGCGCGAGCGCTTCGGGATCGTGGTCGAGGGCAGCGTCCACAAATTCGCCGCGCACGCCGATCTGCGTGCGTTCCTGCTGGCCACGGGGGACCGTGTGCTCGTCGAGGCGAGCCCGGTGGACCGGGTGTGGGGCATAGGCCTCGCGGCGGACGACGAGCGGGCGGCGGATCCCGAGCGGTGGCGGGGCCCGAATCTACTGGGGTTCGCGCTGATGGAGGCGCGCGAGCGCTTGGGCGCGTTGCGGGGGTGAGCGCGTGCGGGGACGACCGAGAGCCGGGATGACCGAGAGCCGAGACGAGCACATCCGGGGTTGACCGCGTGACGGGGACGAACGCGTGACGGGGACGAGCGCATGACGGGGACGACGTCGTCGCGGAGCCGCGGCGGTCGGGTGGTGGTGCCCTCGGCGCCGGGCGCCGAGGGCTGTCGCGTCAGTCGTGGAACAGCACGGGTGCCGAGGCCCCCAGCGCGTTGCCGACGTAGGGCGACGAGGAGTGCGACTTGTCCTCGTTGATCGCGGCCGTGATCACGATGATCAGCAGGGCGATCACGGCGATACCGAGGACGATCCCGATGATGCCGAGGACGAACCCCGCCTGGGCCTGCCCGCGGTTGTCCGCCTCCCCCTGGTCGGCCCGCTTGCGGCCCTTGATCCCGAAGATCACCGCGAGGATGCCCAGAACCAGGGAGAAGACGCCGTACAGACAGAACAGGCAGACCGAGAGGATGCCGAGCACCAAGGCGGCGACCCCCAGCCCGTTGCGCGGGGGCATCGGCATACCGGGCCAGCCGTAACCGGCGTAGCCGGGTGGCACGGGGTAGCCGTAGCCGCCCGGTGCAGCGTACGCGGACGCCCCGGGGTCCGCGGGCGCGGCCGGCGGTGGCGGCAGGGGGAAGCCCTGATAGCTCGGGAGCGGTGTGCCCACCGGTGCGCCCGCCTGCGCGGGTCCGGCGGCCGCCTGGCCGGGCCCGGACACGGGGTAGGACCCGCCCGCCGGTCCCGACGCCGGCGGAGGGAACGACGCGCCCGCCACCGGCATCGTGCCGCCCATCGTGAGTTGGTCGTGCAACGACGCCGGCGGCTGGCCCGTCCCGGGCTTGTCCATCGGCACCTTCTGCTCCGGCGGCGCCCACGGGTTGTCCCCACCCGCCGCCGCGCCCTGTCCCGGATGTGCTTCGTCGCTCACGACCGCCCCCCTAGTTGCTTCGCCCCGCCATGCTACGACCGGCCCATCGGCGGCACTCCGGCCGCCCCGTCACCGAAGCAGCCTGGCCGCCGCCGAGCGCGGAGCGGCCGGTCCGGCGGCCAGGGTATGTCCCCGGCCGAGGAGCGCATCAGTCTCCGGCCATCCCCACCGCCGACGCCGGGCGGCGGCACTAGGATCATCCCCGAGTCACCGATCAGCCGATCACCGCGTCCCGCCCGGGCCTGGCGCCGGGACGCCGTTCCCGGGGAGCAACCCTTGACCGACCACCGCGAGACCCCTGCCGTGCGCGATCTGCATGCCTTCATAGCCGGACTGCCCAAGGCCGAACTGCATGTGCACCACGTCGGCTCGGCCTCCCCCCGTATCGTCTCGGAACTGGCCGCCCGTCACCCCGACTCCAAGGTGCCCACCGACCCCGAGGCCCTGGTCGACTACTTCACGTTCACGGACTTCGCCCACTTCGTCGAGGTGTATCTGTCCGTCGTCGACCTCATCCGGACCCCCGAGGACGTACGGCTGCTGACGTACGAGATCGCCCGCGACATGGCCCGGCAGCAGGTCCGCTACGCCGAGTTGACCATCACTCCCTTCTCGTCCACCCGCCGCGGCATCGACGAGCGCGCGTTCATGGACGCGATCGAGGACGCCCGCAAGGCGGCGGAGGCCGAGTTCGGGACCGTGCTGCGCTGGTGCTTCGACATCCCCGGAGAAGCGGGCCTCGAATCCGCGGAGGAGACGGCGCGGCTCGCCACCGACGACCGGCTGCGCCCCGAGGGGCTCGTCTCGTTCGGGCTCGGCGGGCCCGAGATCGGCGTACCGCGACCGCAGTTCAAGCCCTACTTCGACCGGGCCATAGCGGCCGGCCTCAGGTCCGTGCCGCACGCCGGTGAGACGACCGGACCCGAGACGGTCTGGGACGCCCTCAACGAGCTGCGGGCCGAGCGCATCGGGCACGGCACCAGTTCCGCCCGGGACCCGAAGCTGCTCGCGCACCTCGCCGAGCGCCGCATCCCCCTGGAGGTCTGCCCGACCTCCAACATCGCCACCCGCGCGGTGCGCACACTGGACGAGCACCCCATCAAGGAGTTCGTGCGCGCCGGTGTCCTCGTCACGATCAACTCGGACGACCCGCCGATGTTCGGCACCGACCTCAACAACGAGTACGCGGTCGCCGCACGGCTGCTGGACCTCGACGAGCGGGGCCTCGCGGACCTGGCCAAGAACGCGGTCGAGGCGTCCTTCCTCGACGACGCGGGCAAGGCGAGGCTGGCCGCCGAGATCGACGCCTACACCTCGGCATGGTCGGCGTCCTGACCGCCCACCACAATGGGCCCATGCGTACCGTGACTGCCGTGGCCCATCGCGGCGACCCCTACCGCCACCGCGAGAACACGATCGACTCACTGCGTTCCGCGCTCCAACTCGGCGCGGACGCGGTCGAGATCGACGTACGGCTGACCCGGGACGGCGTTCCCGTGCTGCTGCACGACGAGACACTGAAACGGCTGTGGGAGCGGGACCGGCCCCTCACCTCGCTCTCCTCGGCCGAGGTGCAAGGGCTGACGGCGGGCGGGGTGCCGACGCTGGCGGAGGCCCTGGCGGCGACCGACGGGAGCCGGGTGCTGATCGACCTGCCGGGCGGGCCCCCGGCGCGCGCCGTGCGCAGGATCGTGGACGTCGTCCGGGCGTGCGGGGCCGAGGAGCGGGTGTACTACTGCGCGGGCGCGCAGACCATGCTGGCGGTCCGGGCCGCCGCCCCCTCCGCGGAGATCGCCCTGACCTGGACGACCCTGGCCCCACCGCGGCCCGCTCTGCTCGACGCGGTGCGTCCGCGCTGGCTCAACTACCGCTTCGGCCTGGTCGACCGGGACCTCGCGGCCCGGGTGCACCGAGGCGGTCATCTGCTGTCGGTGTGGACCCCCGACACTCGCCGCTCGATGCGGCGCCTCCTCGGCATGGGTGTGGACTCGATCACCACGAACCGCATAGACGCGCTGTGCGCGATGCGCGGGCAGTGAAACGGCGGACGGTCCCGGTGGGCCCCGAGTCCGCGGTGGACCCGCTCCTTCGCGGGCACGGCGGTCAAGCCACGTTGACCAGCGGTACGTCGTCCACCCCGGAGCAGTACGCCCAGCCACGGATGTGCCGGGCCGGCCGCTTGCGCCACACGGAACCGGGCCGTCCGTCCCAGCGGGCGGTGACCGGCTCCAGCTCGGGGCAGGAGCCCTCCAGCGCCCGTACGATGCCGCGCGCCACCTCCAGCCGCGCCTTCATCCGCTGCACCCGGACGGCGGCGTGCTGCCGGGTGACGCCGAGCGCGGCCGCGAGTTCACGGCGGGTCAGCTCTCCGGCGACCTCGAGCCACCACAGCGACAGCAGTTGCCGGTCCTCGTCGTCGAGCCACCGCACCGCCTTCGCGACCTCACGCCGCTGTCCCTCCAACTGGAGCCTCAGCACGGTGAGTTCGACGAAGTCGGCGGCCCGGTCGCCCGCGTCAGCGGGTAGCGGCTCGGGCCTGCGGCGGCGCGCACGGTCCCGTATCTGCCGCATGGCGATGGCGACCAGCCAGGAGCGGAAGCTGTCCGGATCGCGCAGCGTGCCCAGGTTGTCCACGGCCCGCAGCATCGTCTCCTGTACGACGTCGTCGACGTCCGCGTGGCCGCCCAGCGCACGGCCGACGATGTTGTAGACCAGCGGCAGCCAGCCCGCGACCAGCTCGTCCAGCGCCTGCCGGTCGCCCGCCTGCGCCGCCGCGACGGTCGAGCGCCACTGCCGGGTGTCCACGTGCGTCCTCTCCACCCTCGTCGTACCGCCCTGCGACGTAGCGTCTCAGCCGTGGCTGTGACGTACGGGGCGGCACTGAGGGAGACGGAGACCCGGATGGCGGGATAACAGTTTTGCGGGCAGGCGTCCGTCCCCCGCCCCCCGCCTCCCGCCCGCCACGGGACGAGGTGATCTGGGCCGGGACGGGCTCACGGCCCTGTCACGCCATGGTGCTGGACCAGGGGTCTGCGCTCACCGGCCCCGCTCGGGGCGTTCGATGCGTTCCACCAGCGCGGCCGCCATCGACTTGATGGTCTCAAGTCCTTGGTGACCCCAGGGATGCGGATCCTGGTCCACGACACAGATCGTGCCCAGCACCATGCCCGTGTGGTCGATCAGCGGGGCCCCCAGGTAGGAGTGGATCCCGATGGCGTCGACGACGTGGTTCCCGGCGAAGCGCGGAAAGTCGCGGACGTCGTCCAGCACCAGGGCCTTGCGCCGCCTCACCACGTGGGGGCAGAAGCCGATGTCGAGGTCGCGGGGCATCACCCGGCCAGGCACGGGGTCAGCCAGCAGCGGGGACTCCAGTTCCACGGTCACGTCCGAGGCCGCGCTGTACAGGCCCGCGAAGTACTGGCGGTTCTCGTCGATGAAGAAGTTGACCCCCGCGTAGCACCCACCGGTGCGCTGCGCCAGTTCGCGTGCGAAGTCGTCGAACTCCGGAACCGGCTTGTCCTCGATCCCCAGTTCCCGGAGCCGCCGCGCCCGCGCCGGTGCCTCAGGGTCCTGCGGCGGGAGAAGAAGATGACGCACGGCGATCCCGGTCTCCGCTCCGAAGGGAGTCTTGGACACCATCCCTGCCATGGGAACTCCTTGAAGTGATCAGATGCTGCACGAGTGAAAGTAGAACCCGGATGCCCGAGCTGGAGAGGCGGGCGTCACACAGGGCCACCGGCACCTCGGGCTTGAGGTCCAGCGCCGCCCGCACCTCGTCCGGCTCGTAGTGGTGCGCCCCGTCGAACTCGTTGACCGCGACGATGAAGCTGATGCCCCGTGCTTCGAAGAAGTCGACCGCCGCGAAACAGTGGTCAAGCCGACGGGTGTCGGCGAGTACGACGGCACCGAGCGCACCGGCTGACAGCTCGTCCCACATGAACCAGAAGCGCTCCTGACCGGGCGTGCCGAACAGATAGAGCACGTGGTGGGGGTCGATGGTGATCCGGCCGAAGTCCATGGCCACCGTGGTGGTGACCTTGCTCTCCACCCCGTCCAGCCGGTCCGTGGCAGCACTGACCTCGGTCAGCAGTTCCTCCGTGCTCAGCGGCTCGATCTCGCTGACCGCTCCCACGAAGGTGGTCTTGCCCACCCCGAAACCGCCGGCGACCAGAATTTTGATCCCCATCGGAAGGGAGTCGGCGCCGGGTGCCTCAGAGTCGCTTGAGGAGCCCATCCCGCAACGCCTCCAATAGATCCAGATCAGGGGCAGCACATGACCCCTGCACTGCCAGGTTGAAGGGCCGTGTGACGACGGCGCCACGCTCGACCAGGTCGGACAGCAACACCTTGATCACCGTTGCGGGCATGCGGGTGAGCCCCGCGATCTCGGCCACCGTGACCGGCGTCCGGCACAGCTGCAGCACATGGCTGTGATCCAGTCCGAGGTTGCCCGGAAGCCTGGTACCGGTGGCCACCACCATGGTCATCAGGTCGAAGTGGCACGTGGGTTTGGTGCGTCCCTCGCTGACGGTGTACGGCCGGACCATCCGTCCGACGGCGTCGTCGAGCAGCGGCCTGTCCGGGTCACCCGGGTCGTCCGGCATCCGTCACTGCCCCACCGACTGACGTGGAGCGGCCCCGAGATGACGGCGGACGCTCTTGACCATCATGGTCATCTCGTAGCCCAGCACCGCCACATCCGCGTCGCGCCCGGCGAGTACCGCCAGCAGGGCACCCTGCCCGGCAGCGGAGACGAAGAGCAGCGAGTTGCTGAGTTCGGTCACGATCTGCTGCACTTCACCGCCGTCGTCGAATCGCTTGCCGGCACTGCGGGCCAGCGAGTACAGCCCGCTGGACAGGGCCGCCAGATGATCCGCCGCGTCTCGCTCCAGGCCGTCCGAGGCCATCACCAGACCGTCCGACGACAACAGCAGTCCGCTGCGCGTATGCGGTACGCGCTGCACAAGACCGCTCAACAGCCAAGAAAGATCTTCGCTCACCACGATCGTGCACTTCTCCTCAATGACGTGAACTGCTACGGCGTTTCCGACGGATCTCCGTCCCACGGAGACCGCCGGAAGGGCCCTAGGGGGCCGGGTCCGGTCGGGTATGCCCGCCGACGGACGTGGTGGTGTCGGTTTCCCTGGAATCCTCGGCTTCCTCGGACCTCTCGGCCCGGCGGACGCCGGTCTGGAAGGCGGCCATCAGGCCTGGATCGTGCTCGGCTTCCTCCACCACCACGTCCGTCTGGTCGGCCTCTCGCAATTCGGGGGCCAGGTGTTCCTGACGGCGCCGCTTGGGCAGCGACGGGCGGCCGTCTCCCGGCGTGGAGGGCGCGGTGGGGGCCAGCGGCGGTTCGGCCACCGGCGCGGGTGCCGAGGTGCTGGCGACGGGGATCTCCCGGGCCCGTGCCCGCTCTGCCGAGTCCTCCGCATGTCCATGAGTGGGTGGTGGTGTTCGAGGAGCTGGGGATGCGATGTCCGACGGTTGCTGCTGCTCCGTCACTTCCTGCTGGCGGCCCAGCAGTTCGTGCGGCAGCACGACGACCGCCTGGGTACCGCCGTACACGTTGTTCTGGAGCCGTACGGCGATGCCGTGCCGCCGCGCGAGCGCGGAGACCACGTACAGGCCGATCCGGCCGTCCTTGAGCAGCTCACCCAGAACGACCCCGTCCGGCGAGCCGAGCAGGGAGTTCATCTGGTTCCGCTCGGCGGACGTCATACCCAGGCCGCGGTCCTCGACCTCGATCGCCAGCCCAGCGGTGACGTGTTCGGCACGCAGCAGCACCTCCGTGTGGGGGGGCGAGAACACCGTGGCGTTCTCGACCAGCTCCGCCAGCAGGTGGACCACATCGACGACCGCGTGCCCGCTGACCGTCCCCTCCACCGGGGGAACCATCTTGACCCGCGCATACTGCTCGATCTCGGCGGCCGCGGAGCGCATCACGTCGCTCATGCTGACCGGTTGGGTCCACAGGCGGTGCGAGACCGCGCCACCGAGTACGGCGAGGTTCTCGGCGTATCGCCGGATACGGGTGGCCAGGTGGTCCACCCGGAACAGGCCCTTGAGCAGGTCCGGGTTCTCGACCTCGTTCTCCAGGTCGTCCAGCAGCCCGATCTCGCGGTGCACCAGCGATTCGAGCCTCCGGGCCATGTTGGCGAAGACCTCGAAGTGCTCGCCGCCGCGCGGCTGTTCCGCCGGCCCCTGAGCTGTCTCCTGGGCGGTGTGCCAGGCGGACGCGATCTCATCCCCCAGCCGGTCGAGCGCGTCGCCCGCCTGGTCCGGCAGCGGGCTGCCCCGACCGCGCCGACGCTCCATCAGCTCCTGGCTGCGTTCGAGCTGCAGCCGCAGCTGCGCCAGTTCGGCCTGGCCGCGGACCGCGAAGCTGCTCACCTCGGTATAGCGGCGTCCAAGGGCCCGCGCCTTCCTGGCGGCGAAGAGCCCCGCGCCCGTGAGGATCCCGCCGACGACGAGCAGCGTGCCCGTGAGCAGTCCCCAGAAGGCGCCCTTGTCGGCGTGACTCCCGCCCGCGGTGGACAGGAGGGCGCAGGCAGCGGCTCCGGTGACGGCCACCAGCCCGGCAGGCAGCACCGCCACAAGCACCATGTGGCGCTCGATCGCCCTGCCGCGCCCGAACGGATCGGCGTCCGGGACATGCCACGCCGGAGCGTCGATCGCCATCGTCTCCTGGGGGGTATGAGCGGGCAGCATGGAAGGTTCCTGCATCACAGTCCCTGGTTGCAAATCGGCCAGCGGGCCAAAAGTGTGCGGTGCACGTTACAGGTAACTGCCCGCCGCGTCACGACCAGTTACCTAGTGGGTAATGATTTATCAGATGGCGCGATCCCGGGCCGCCCCAGGAGCCCTGACCCACGTGCCGGTTCCGTGCCGGTTCCGTGCAGGAACGGACGGCCGGCCGGGCCCCGTGTTCATCTCAGCGGGCCCCTCCCCGTACTGCACGTCCGTCGCCTCGAAGACTCCTCTCGCCGCAACGCCCGTGGAGGTGGAGCATGGAGATGACCGACGAAGGAGGCCCCCATGAAATCCGGAGCCTCGGATTACGACACGTGGTACTCGGGTACGCCGTCGCAGGCCGAAGGAGAGCGCGACGAGGCGAGCGAGTGCACGGCGATGGAACAGCACCCCGACGTCCCCAGGACCGAGCCGTCCCAGGCGGAGGGCGAGCGGAGCGACGACCTGTAGACCTGCAGAGGAGTACGGAGCCGGGCCCGGCAACGAGGACCGGCTCCTTGTGACGCCCGGCGCCGCGGCGTCCGGCTGCTTCCCGGGCCTGCCCGGTCCGCCTGGCCGATCGCAGGTCCGGCTGGAACGGCGGGGTTCCCGTACGGGGGTCCGGCTGGAAGGGCGGGGTTCCCGTACGGGGGTCCGGCTGGAGCGGCGAGCCCCGGCGGACGACGCGGGGCCGAGGTGCGGGCCTAGACTCGAAGACGTGGCCCGGCCCGGGTCCGGGCCGGCCGGCCGGAGGGCGGTGGCCTTGGGTGTCGTATGTCGCTGTGAGTGCGCTGAGCCATCCCGGGCTGCTGCGGGACAAGAACGAGGACAGCCTCGCGGTGGGGCCCTGGACGCTGTGCGCGACCGTCACCGAGAATCCGCAGACACTGGTGTTCCCGCTGGGCACGCCGCTGGTCGTGGCCGTGGCCGACGGGCTCGGCGGGCACCCCGGCGGTGAGGTGGCCAGTGCGCTGGTCGTGCGGCGGCTCGCGTCCGTCGGGCCCGCGCTGAGCAGTGAGGGCGCCGTCCGGGAGGCTGTCGAGTCCTGCAACCGCGCCGTGTACGCCGCCGCCGAGGCCAAGGGCGACGACGACGGTGGCGCGGTCATGATGATGGGCACCACGCTCGCGGGAGTCGTCGTACTGCCCGAGTCGCTGCTGGTGTTCAACGTGGGCGACAGCCGGGTCTTCGCCGTGCCCCGGGAGGGGCCCCGGCAGCTGAGCGTGGACGACAGCCCGCCGCTGGAGCCGGGGCAGCGCACCACCTCGCTGGTGACGCAGTCTCTCGGCGGCACCCCGCAGTACCGCGCCGTCGTCCCTCATGTGACGACCGAGCCGTTGTCGCCCGGCGACCGCTACCTCGTCTGCACCGACGGCCTCACCGATCCCGTACCGGACGACGCCGTAGCCGGTGTGCTGCGGGACCACGACGACGGCCGGGCCGCGTTCGAGCTGTGGAGGGCGGCCATCGCCGAGGGCGGCCCCGACAACATCACTCTCGCCCTCGTACGCGTCGCCGAGACCTGAGCAGCGCAGCCGCCTACGGCGGGGTGGGGCTCGAGGGTGTGCGGACGGCGCTGCTGCGCCCCGCCGACGGCTCGACGCGTGCGGAGGTGGGTGTCGCCGTCGGCCGGGGGGTGGGGGTCGCCCGGACGCCCGGGACGCCGGTGGTGTCGGTCCCGGGCCGCCCGGTGGGGCGCCGGCTGGCGGGCCCGGACGGAGCCGGGGTGGGGGACGCCGACGGGGTGGGCGACACCGACGGCGTGGGGGGCACCGTATGACCGCTCGTGGGCGGCGGTGCGAGAGGGACCACCGGGCGCGCGGGTGCCTCGGGTGTCGCCGGGTGGAGCGGCAGCGCGACGAGGACGGCGACGGCGCAGGACAGGCCGACCCCGGCCGCGGCGCGGAGCGCCCGGCGGCGGGCCGCGGCGCGGCGGATCGCCTCGTATCGGCCGGGGGGCGGCCCGAGGTGGTCGGAGGGGGGCCGCAGGATCACCGCGAGGGGGTCGTCGGGTTGGTACTCCGGACCGTCGTCAAGGCGTGTGGTCAAGGCTTCTCCTCAGGTGGACGCGGAGCAGTTCCCGGGCCGCGTGGAGGTCGGCCTTGACGGTTCCTTCCTTGCGCCCGGTCAGCACGGACACCTCCCGGATCGGCATGTCAGCGTAGTAGTGCAGCAGGATCGGGACGCGCAGTCGTTCCGGCAGCGACTGTACGAGCAGGCGTACCGTCGGGTCGGCCTGTTCGGTGGGGGGCCGGACGGCGGCTTCCGAGGTGGCACGGCGCACGGCCCTGCGCTCGCGCTCCAACTTGCGCCAGTGGTCCCGGACGAGGTTGGCCGCGGTGACGTAGAGGAAGCCGCGGGGCTCGTCCACGGACGTCCAGCGGGCCCATAGCCGGGTGAACGCCTCCGAGGCGACCTCGTGCGCCGTCTCGTCGTCGTCGACGAGACGGCGGCACCAGCCGGCGAGGCGCGGGTAGAGGGCGGCGAACAGCTCGGACGCTGCCGTGTCGCGGGACCGTTTCAACGCTCTCCATGGTCGTGAGGGCACCTGTGGGGAAGGATCCCGGACCGTCGGCGTACGTTCCGTGGGCCCGGGATCCATGAGCTCGGCTCAGGGGTTGGTGGAGCTCAGTGCGGCGAAGACGATCACGTTGTCGAGGTACCCGTGGCCGGTACGGGGCCCGCCGCACGTGATGAGCCGCAGTTCGGGACGGTTTACGTCCCCGTAGACGTCGTCCACCGGGAAGTTCGCCTTGGCGACCGTCCGTACGGCCCTGACGGCGAACACGGCCGCCGTGCCGTTCTCCAGGCGCGCCACGATCCGGTCGCCCCGGTGCAGCCGCGCGAGGTGACGGAAGACCCCGTCCCCGTAGGCGCCGACCGTGGCGTGACCGAGGATGACCGACGGGCCGACCTGACCCGGTGTGGGCGAATGCCCGTACCAGCCCGCCGGGTCGTGTGCCGTCACCGGGGGCACCTGCACAGTGCCGTCCGGCGCCAACCCCAGCCGGATGACCGGGGTGTCGACCCCGACGGCCGGGATCTGCAGCCTGACCGGCACCGAACGCCCCAGAGCGTGCGTCGCGTTCACGGAGGCCGACGAAGGCGGTGGCGTACTCCCGGAGTGTGCGGTCGTCGTGGTCTGCCGGGGCCCGTGGCCGGCGCAGCCCACGAGCAGCGAGGCCACCGCCGCGGTGGCGAACGCGCGCCTGGAGAGCGGGATCATGCCCCGGTCGCCCGCCGGCGACGTACGACGAAGACCGCCGCCCCGCCCGCGACAAGCACCGCGGCAGCTCCCCCGCCGATCAGCGCGCCCTCGGACCCCGACCCCGAGGACGCGGCCGTCACTCCTGTGTCGGGCGCGCCCGTCGGCACGACGGAGACCTGGCTCCGGCCCTGGCTCGGTTCGGCACTCCGCGCTCGGGTGGGTGTGGCGCTCGGCACCCGGGTGGGTTCGGCGCTCGGCGCCCGGGTGGGTTCGGCGCTGGGAGCCGGGGCGGTGGTCCTGGCGACGGTCGGGACCGGGCTCGCCCCGTGGGCGAACGCGGGCACGGTGCTCGCCAGCACGGCGGTGCACGTGAGTGCCATGGCACTGAGGACAGTTCGGCGCATCGGATCGCTCTCTTTCATCGGTCCGCCCGGTACCCGCCGGGCTGAGTTACGGATCGAGCGGAGAGACGAGGCAACGGCGGGGCAGGTTGTAAAGAGATGGCAAAGCCGCGGGAGGTCGGCGACCGTCGTGCGGACCACTCGGCCGGCGCATGACGCCCGAGCGATTCGAGAAGTCCTCGCGCGCAGTGATGGATTCAGTGGCGTTCCGGTCACGGGTCGGGACCCGGACCGGGCCGGGCGACGACCGGCACAGGAAGATCCCCGCCGGGATCCGGCGGGGATCTTCCTGCTCCGCCTTGCCGATGAACCGTCAGGGACGTCGCCGTCGTTGCGGCGCCCGTCGGGCGATCCGGCCGTCGGGCGAACCGGCCGTCAGGCGATCCGGCCGTCAGGCGAACCAGATGATGCTGGCGCCGCCGGCCAGCAGGCAGTACACGGCGAACGGGGTGAGGGTGCGGGTGGTGAAGTACCGCGACAGGAAACGCACGGCGGTGTACGAGGCGATGACGGCGGTGAAGAAGCCGACGACCAACTGACCGTGGATGTGTGCGCCCGCGGGCCCGGCCAGGCTGGGCAGCTTGAGCAGACCCGCCGCGAGGATCACGGGGGTCGCCAGGAGGAAGGAGAACTTGGCGGCGTCCTCGTGGTCCAGGCCACGCAGCAGCCCGCCGACCATGGTGATGCCCGACCGGCTGATCCCGGCCAGCAGGGCCAGGGTCTGGAAGAGGCCGATGACGCCCGCCTCGCGGTAGCTCAAGGTCTCCAGCCGCCGCTCTCCGGATTCCGTGGTGATGTCGGCTTCGAGGGCGGCGCCGGGGCCCGCGCTCACCGCTGCGGCGCGCGCCGCGGTCTGCCGGGCTTCGGAGCCGCGGCGCAGTCGCTCGCCGAGCAGCAGGATCAGGCCGTTGATCGTGAGGAACACCGCGGCCGCCAGCGGCTTGGCGAACAGAGTGCGGAACGTGTGCTCCAGAGCCAGTCCGGTGATACCGACCGGGATGGTGGCCACGATCAGCAGCCACGCGAGGCGCTCCGTGGAAGTGGTGACCTGGCGGGTGCGCACGGTGGTGACGAAGGCGCGGATGATGCCGACCCAGTCCTTGCGGTAGAAGAACAGCAGGGACGCGGCGGTCGCCACGTGCAGGGCGACGATGAAGGCCAGGTATGGGGAGCCTTCCGAGTTGCCGCTGGCGTTCTCGGTGACCAGATGGTGCCAGGAGCCACCGATCCAGGCGGGCACCAGCACGGAATGGCCGAGGCTGGAGACCGGAAAGAGCTCGGTCACGCCTTGCAGGGCGCCGATGACGACGGCCTGGAGATAGGACAGTTCGGTCACGGGGACTCCTCGTCGGGCATCGAGGGGACGCTGACGGGCCACGGCAGAGCGCACCCGGTAGCGGGTAACTTTTACACGCGCGTAAAAGTCATGGGCGAATGTAGAAGACGACGGAAGGGACCGCAAGCCGTGCAGGTGAGTACGGCGAGGGCGTCCTGCGGCGATACGGCGAGGGCGTCCTGCGCCGACGGAGCCGCGCCGCCACCGCCCATGCGTTCGCCGGCACCTCCGACCCACGCCCCGATCGTGGGCTGCCGGAGGAGGACGAAGGCATGACACACTCAGGAGGTGGCCGATCTTTTACACGGCCGTAAAGGTTCTGCACGACCGGGGCGACGGGAGGGGGACGACAAACGCCATGGGCGACACCGCACGGGGCCGGAAGCACAGGCGGGCCAACGGCGTCCGCGAGGCCGAGATCCTTGACCAACTCCAGCGGGCCGAGACCGCGCTGACCCCGGGCGAGGTGACGGAACGTCTCGGAGGCGAGCTGACCTACAACAGCGTCGTCACGATCCTCACCCGGATGTACACCAAGGGACTGCTCACCCGGACTCCCCACGGGAGGGCCTACGCCTACGCCCCCGTCACGGACGACGCCGGTTTCGCCGCCCGCCGTATGCGCACCGTCCTGGAGGAGCGCCCCGACCGAGCCGCCGTACTGGCCCGCTTCGCCGACGAGTTGTCCGACGCGGACGCCGACCTGCTGCGGCACCTGCTCGGCTCCGAACCGGACACCGACCGCTAGTGCTGCGACCGGATAGGCTCACCGGCTCGCGACGCCCGGCACGGCACCTCGCCGCGTTGTCGCATCGCCCGAGTACATCCAGTACGCGGGCGACGCTCCGCCTTGCGATGCACCGAACCGGACGCCGCGAGCTTCCCGGCAAACCTTTCCGGCCACAGCACTAGCCCGAGCGGCGGGCGCCGCCCTCGGCATCCTCGGCCGCCTCGGCCCGCTCGCCACGGCAGGCCCAGTGCCCCGCCGCGTCGCCGCCCTCCGGTAGCGACCTCGGTCATCCGAGTGCCCGTCCGGGGTCGTTCCCGCTCGCGTTCCTGCTGCCGGTCATCGCCCCGGTCGTACGCTTCCCGCGCACCGGTGCCTTGCCATGTCACCCATGACGGGCGGATCGGCCATGCTGCCCATGACGAGCGGATCGGCCATGCTGCCCATGACGGGCGAATCGCCCGATCACCCCGAACACGAGCACGACACGCCCGCATGCACAACGGGCACCACCGCTGAGCCCGCCCCAGGCCCTGCCCCTAGGATGATCCCGATGAAGAGCCGCGAGCAGTACCACGCTCCGCGACCGCCCAAGGGGCGGTGGCGGGCGCTGCTCGTGCTCGGTCTGCTGGCGGGGCTGCTGGGCATGCACGCCCTGGCACCCGGCGGCCTTGCTCCGGGGCACCCCCACGCGCGCCATGCGTCCGTCGCCATGGCCATGGAAGGTCACTGCGCCGACGGTCACTGCGGCGGAAGCCACGTTCAGCACGCCGATTCGACCTGCGCGTCGGGCGCCGTCAGCGGGGGACCCGAACTGCCCGCGCTCACACCCGATCCGGTGGCCGTTGCCGCGCACGCCGACGCCGGGTGCTCGTACACGGTCACGGATCCGGACGGCGCACGCGCGCCACCGTCTCTGGCCGAACTCCAACTCCTGCGGATCTAGGGCCCTTCACCGCGTCACGTCCTGACGCGGCGCCCGCGCACGCCCAGATCCCTTCTTTCGCACCGCAGGAGTTCAGGCATGACCATCCCCCGTAACCCGACGCGCCGCGCTGCCCTCGTCGCGGCCACCGCCACCGCCGCCGTCGTCCTCGCCGCCTGCGGCAGTGGCAACGGCGGTGACAACAGCGGCCACTCGGGCCATGACTCGGCCTCGTCGTCCGCGACCGCCGCAGCGACTGCCGGAGCGCACAACGCCCAGGACGTCTCCTTCGCGCAGGGCATGATCCCGCACCACCAGCAGGCCCTGGAGATGGCGGGGCTCGCCGCCGGCCGGGCCTCCTCCGCCCAGGTCAAGGACCTCGCCTCACGCATCGAGAAGGCGCAGGATCCGGAGATCACGACCATGACCGGCTGGCTGAAGTCCTGGGGCGAGGACGTGCCGACGTCCGGCGGTTCCATGGGATCCATGCCCGGTATGGATCACTCCAGCCACTCCGCCATGCCCGGGATGATGGCCACCAAGGACATGGACCGGTTGAAGAAGGCCTCTGGCAAGGGCTTCGACACCATGTTCCTGGCCATGATGGTCGAGCACCACAAGGGCGCGGTCGAGATGGCCACCACCGAGAGGAACAAGGGCAGGTACGAACCTGCCACCGCCATGGCCGATGACATCGTCACGGCACAGAACGCCGAGATCACCGAGATGAACAAGCTGCTCGGCAAGAGCTGACACGACCACGGGGAGGCCGGTGCCGGCACCGGCCTCCCCGCTCCACCGCGCGGCGGAAGCGTCAGCGGGAGGCACACAGGCCTCGCCGTCACGTGACGACGTCACGGCCGTCGTCCCGCAGGGGCTCGCAGGCGGCAAGCCATTCGCACACCACGAACGCCGCCGCGTAATGACTTCGCCAAGCTTCCTTGAAGTCGGACTCCGCAGGTTGTTAGGTAAGCCTTCCCTGTCTTAGCTTCGGTGGGCTTCCCGTGCACGTCAGACCGGAGTCCCCATGTCCAGCGCGAACATAGCCCTGCTCGGCGCCATCGCAGGCTTCACCATCTACCTCGGCCTCCCCATCGGCCGCCTTCGCACGCCCACACCGCGCCTGAGGGCCGGACTGAACGCCGTGGCCATCGGCATCCTGATCTTCCTCGTCTGGGACGTACTGACCCACGCCTGGGAGCCGGTCGACGCGGCACTGAGCAAGCACGAGTGGGCAACGGTCGCTTCCGGGGGCGGCACCCTGGCCGCGGGCCTGACGATCGGACTGGCCGGGCTCGTGCACTACGACGGCTGGATCGCGCGCCGCCGGGCCGCCGCCGAACGGTCCGCGGGGCCCGGTGCCGCCGTCACCGCGGAGCCGGCCCGCAAGGCCCGTAGCCAGGCGGCCTCACTCGCGCTGATGATCGCCACCGGCATCGGCCTGCACAACTTCGCCGAGGGCCTGGCCATCGGCAACTCCGCCGCCCAGGGCGAGCTCTCCCTCGCCGTCCTGCTGATCATCGGGTTCGGCCTGCACAACGCCACCGAGGGCTTCGGCATCGTCGCCCCCTTGGCCGCCGAAGGGGAACGGCCGTCCTGGTTCACGCTGCTGTGGCTCGGCCTGATCGGCGGCGGCCCCACCTTCCTCGGCACGATCGTCGGCCGGTACCTCGTCGACGACACCCTCTCGATCGCCTTCCTCGGCCTCGCCGCGGGCTCCATCCTCTACGTGGTCATCGAACTGCTGGCCGTTGCCCGCAGGACAGGACCCAAGACGCTCACCACCTGGTGCGTCCTCCTCGGCCTCCTGCTCGGCTTCGCCACGGACGCCGTCGTCACGGCCGCGGGCGCCTGAATCGACCACCTGCCCGGAACCCGAACGGGCAAGCGAGTGCCCCGGCGGCGCCGGCCGCCTGACCCTCGGCGCCGGCCTCCCCGCGGCCGAGCATCAGCCCAAGCCTCCCGTTCCCGCTGGGGCCTCGGAGAGCTGCGAGGCGTCGCATGTTTACGGTTCGACCAGGTTTTGGGCAACGTACGCCGATGTCGTGTCCCGAGACCGGTCGACGGGTAACACTGACCGGCGGAGGGGGGACAGGCGCTCCGGCGTTCCGCCGGCGCGCCATCCCGGAACATCGCGCTGCCGTGGGGACGGCGGCGAGGGGACCATGGGGGACGCATGACACAGTCGCTTCCGGGACAACGCCCTGCTCACGAGCAGGCGTCCACGGGTCGCGGGGGACTTCCTGTCGTCGTGGTCGGCGCCGGCCCGTACGGACTGTCCGTGGCCGCGCATCTGCGGGCCGCGGGGGTACCGGTCCGCATCTTCGGTGAGGTGATGGGCAGTTGGCGGCACGCCATGGCGACCGGGATGTTCCTGAAGTCGACCCCGGCCGCCACCGACCTGTCCGCACCCGTGCCCGGCGCACGCCTGGCGGACTTCCGCCGGATGCACGGTGAGCCGGAACTGACCGAACTGACACCGATCCCCTGCGACGTCTTCGTGCGCTACGGGCAGTGGTTCCAGAAGCAGCACGTCGGCGAGGTCGACCCCGCGCGCGTGCTGGAAGTCAGCCGGGCCGCGTCCGACTCGGCGTTCGTGGTCCAGCTGGACGACGGGCGGGAACTGGCCGCCGCGGCCGTCGTGGTGGCCACCGGCCTGCACGGACTGGCCCACATCCCGGACGAGTTGAGCCGCCTGTGCCTCGAACGGCCGGGGCCCCGGGCCCTGGTGTCGCACACCAGCCATCACACCGATCTGTCCCCGTACGCGGGCCGGCGCGTTGCCGTGGTCGGCGGCGGCCAGTCCGCGCTGGAGAGCGCCGCCCTGCTGCACGAGGCCGGCGCGGCGGTGCAGGTACTGGTCCGCGAGGACCGCGTGCTGTGGGGCAGGAGGCCCAGCCTGGCCCGGCCCTGGCCGCAGCGCCTCGCCAAGCCCGCCTCGCCCCTGGGCCCGGGCTGGACCCTGGCCGCGGTCTGCAAGGCGCCGGGCGGGGTGAGGCGGCTGCCCCCGTCGGCCCGACTGCTGCTGTTCCGGCGGGCGTTGGGACCGTCGGGCGGCTGGTGGCTGCGCAACCGGGTCGAGGGCATCGTGCCGGTGCGCACGTCGGTTCGCGTCACCCGTGCCGAGGCTGCGGAGTCCACCGTGCGACTGGGGCTCACCGGGGCCGGCGGCGCGTCGGAGACCCTCACCGTCGACCATGTTCTCGCAGCCACGGGCTACCGGCTCGACCTGGACGCCGTGCCCTTCCTGTCGCCCGCCGTGCGCAGTGCGGTGGCGTGCGTGCCGGGCTCGAAGGCTCCGCGTCTGACCGCGACGTTCGAATCGTCTGTGCCAGGCCTGTACTTCACCGGATCGCTCGCCGCACCGATGTTCGGTCCGATGATGCGGTTCGTCGCCGGCACCGAATACGCCGCCACCCGCATCGCCCGCCACGCCACCCGAAGGGTTACCGCGCCCTGACCAAGGTGGTGTCTGCCACCGAAGGGAAGGCTTGCCGCGACCGGTCACCGGTGTGAGATCGAGAGCAGCGCCGGAGCACCGCGGGCGCCTGCCCGCTACAACCCCACGATCCTGTTCCACCGCTGGGCGAACTCCACCCGCTCCGTGGACGTGATGTCCCGTGCGACCGCCAGGCGCTGTCGCATCGTCGTGTCCGGGAAGATCAGGGGGTTCTCGGCGAGGGCGGCGGTGTCCTTGGACGCGGCCAGGACCTCCTTGGCCGCCGGGACGGGGCAGACGTAGTTCACCCAGGCGGCGAGGCCCGCGGCGACCTCGGGCTCGTAGTAGTAGTCCATGAGCCGCTCGGCGTTCGCCTTGTGGCGGGCTCGGTTGGGGATCATCAGCGAGTCCGCCCACAGTTCGGCGCCCTCCTCGGGCACGACGAAGCGGATGTCGGGGTTGTCCGCCTGGAGCTGGATCACATCGCCCGAGTACGCCTGGCACGCCAGCACATCGCCGCTGACCAGGTCCTTGGTGTAGTCGTTCCCGGTGAACCGGCGTATCCGGCCGCGGCGGACGTGCCGTTCGACCTGGTCGCACACCCTGTGGAAGTCGTCCGCGGTCCAGCGGGTGATGTCCACGCCATTGCCCTGCATCAGCAGCGCGAACGCCTCGTCCAGCCCGGACAGCAGGGTGACGCGTCCGTCGAGGTCGCTCGCCCACAGATCGGAGACGTGCTGGATCTCCCGGCCGAGCCTGCGGCGGTTGTAGGCGATGCCGGTGATGCCGGACTGCCAGGGCACCGTGAACTTCCGTCCCGGGTCGAAGGCGGGTGAACGCAGCAGCGGGTCGAGCCCGCGCGCCACGTGCGGCTGGCGGGCCCGGTCCATCTCCTGGACCCAGCCGAGGCGTACGTACCGCGCGCACATCCAGTCACTGATGACGATCAGATCGCGGCCGGGCTGCTGATGGTTCATCAGCGCTGGACTGATCTTCCCGAAGAACTCGTCGTTGTCGTTGATCTCCTCGACATAGTCGACCGCGATACCCGTCCGCTTCTCGAACGCCTCCAGCGTCGGCCGCCGGTTCGGGCTCTTGTCGTCCGTGTCGATGTACAGGGGCCAATTCGCCCAGGTCAGCCGCTTGTCCCGGGCGGACAGATCGGCGGCGGTCCGCTCCCCGGGTGCGACGTAGGCGGCGGGCACACCACAGCCGGCGAGCGCGCCGATCAGCGCACCTCCACCGAGGGCGCGCAGCAGGGACCGGCGGGAGGGAGGGGGCGTCCTGGGTGTCCGGGGCATCCCCGCAGCATGCCGTCGGATACCGGGCCGGACAATGGACGCCCCGTCGAGCGGGCCGGTGGAGACGCGACACCTTGTCGATCTGCCGGAACTGAGAGGCACGAGAGCCATCGCCGGACCGCAGCTTCCCGGCAACAGCGCGGGCCCCGGACGGGAGATGTCCCGTCCGGGGCCGCGCGACCGCTGACCGGCGCCTACGCGTCCAGCGACGTCATCACGTGCTTGATCCGCGTGTAGTCGTCGAAGCCGTACGCCGACAGGTCCTTGCCGTAGCCGGACTTCTTGAAGCCGCCGTGCGGCATCTCCGCGACCAGCGGGATGTGCGTGTTGATCCACACACAGCCGAAGTCGAGGACCTTGGACATGCGCATCGCGCGTGCGTGGTCCTTCGTCCACACCGAGGACGCGAGGGCGTACTCGACACCGTTCGCGTACTCGACGGCCTGCTCCTCGTCCGTGAAGGACTGGACGGTGATGACCGGGCCGAAGACCTCGTTCTGGATGATCTCGTCGTCCTGCTTGAGGCCCGAGACCACGGTCGGCGCGTAGAAGTAGCCCTTGTCGCCGACCTGGTGACCGCCGGCCTCGACCTTCGCGTGCGCGGGCAGGCGCTCGATGAAGCCGGAGACCTGCTTGAGCTGGTTCGGGTTGTTGAGGGGCCCGTAGAGCACGTCCTCGTCGTCCGGCTGGCCCGTCTTCGTCTCGGCGGCGGCCTTCGCGAGCGCGGCCACGAACTCGTCGTGGATGGACTCGTGGACGAGGACGCGGGTGGCGGCCGTACAGTCCTGGCCGGCGTTGAAGAAGCCCGCCACCGAGATGTCCTCGACGGCCTTGGGGATGTCGGTGTCCTCGAAGACGACGACCGGCGCCTTGCCGCCCAGCTCCAGGTGGACGCGCTTGAGGTCCTTGGACGCGGACTCGGCGACCGACATGCCGGCGCGGACCGAACCGGTGATGGACGCCATCGCCGGGGTCGGGTGCTCGACCATCATGCGGCCGGTGTCACGGTCGCCGGTGATGACGTTGAAGACGCCCTTGGGCAGGATCGAGCCGATGATGTCGGCGATCAGGACCGTGGACGCCGGGGTGGTGTCCGACGGCTTCAGGACGACCGTGTTGCCCGCCGCGATCGCCGGGGCGAACTTCCACACGGCCATCATCATCGGGTAGTTCCACGGCGCGACCTGCGCGCACACGCCGACCGGCTCGCGGCGGATGATCGAGGTCATCCCCTCCATGTACTCACCGGCCGAGCGGCCTTCGAGCATACGGGCCGCGCCCGCGAAGAAGCGGATCTGGTCGACCATCGGCGGGATCTCCTCCGACCGGGTCAGCCCGATCGGCTTGCCCGTGTTCTCGACCTCGGCCGCGATCAGTTCCTCGGCGCGCTCCTCGAACGCGTCGGCGATCTTCAGGAGGGCCTTCTGGCGTTCGGCGGGCGTGGTGTCGCGCCAGGCCGGGAAGGCAGCGGCGGCGGCCGTCATAGCGGCGTCGACGTCCGCCTGCCCGGACAGCGGGGCGGTCGCGTACGCCTCACCGGTCGCGGGGTTGACCACCTCGGTGGTCCGTCCGTCGGCGGCGTCGCGGAATTCGCCGTCGATGTAGTTGCGCAGACGACGCAGCTCGGTGCTCACTGCGGGCCCTCCAAGTTCGGGTGTCCAATCGCTGAGACACCCACCCTAGTGTGTGCCCCCACGTTTTCAACAGCCCCGATCGCGCCGGAACTGCGAAATCCGCAGGCTTCCCTCACGTAAACAACGAATTTCATCGATCGTGCCTTGCGGAACTGTCGAGACGTCGTGCATTGTGAGCTCGTGGCCAGTCGAAGCGCAGACCAGAGGGACTCTCGCGAGTCCAGGAACGGCAACCCCCAGCTGGACGCCGTGTCCCTCGCCATCATCGAGCAGCTCCAGGAGGACGGCCGCCGGCCGTACGCCGCGATCGGCAAGGCCGTCGGCCTCTCCGAGGCGGCCGTGCGCCAGCGCGTCCAGAAGCTGCTCGACCAGGGCGTGATGCAGATCGTCGCCGTCACGGACCCGCTCACCGTGGGCTTCCGCCGACAGGCGATGGTCGGGATCAACGTCGAGGGCGACGTGGAGTCCGCCGCCGACGCGCTGACGGCCATGTCCGAATGCGAGTACGTGGTGATGACCGCAGGCTCGTTCGACCTGGTGGTGGAGATCGTCTGTGAGGACGACGACCACCTGCTGGACGTCATCAACAAACGCATCCGGGCCATCCCCGGAGTGCGCTCCACCGAGAGCTTCGTCTACCTCAAGCTCAAGAAGCAGACCTACATGTGGGGAACCCGATAGCCGTGAGTACCAAGGACCTCAGCAAGACCGCGTACGACCACCTGTGGATGCACTTCACCCGCATGTCCTCGTACGAGAACGCGCCCGTTCCCACCATCGTCCGGGGCGAGGGCACCTACATCTACGACGACAAGGGCAAGCGCTACCTCGACGGTCTGGCCGGTCTGTTCGTGGTCCAGGCGGGCCACGGCCGCACCGAACTGGCGGAGACGGCGTTCAAGCAGGCGCAGGAGCTGGCGTTCTTCCCGGTGTGGTCGTACGCCCACCCCAAGGCCGTCGAGCTGGCGGAACGTCTCGCCGACTACGCGCCGGGCGACCTGAACAAGGTCTTCTTCACCACGGGCGGCGGCGAGGCCGTCGAGACCGCCTGGAAGCTCGCCAAGCAGTACTTCAAGCTGGTCGGCAAGCCCACCAAGCACAAGGTCATATCCCGCGCGGTCGCCTACCACGGCACCCCTCAGGGCGCTCTGTCCATCACCGGCCTGCCGGGGCTCAAGGCCCCGTTCGAGCCGCTGGTCCCCGGCGCGCACAAGGTGCCGAACACCAACATCTACCGCGCGCCGCTCTTCGGCGACGACCCCGAGGCCTTCGGCCGCTGGGCCGCCGACCAGATCGAGCAGCAGATCCTCTTCGAGGGCCCGGAGACGGTCGCGGCCGTGTTCCTGGAGCCGGTGCAGAACGCCGGTGGCTGCTTCCCGCCGCCGCCCGGCTACTTCCAGCGGGTGCGCGAGATCTGCGACGAGTACGACGTACTGCTCGTCTCGGACGAGGTCATCTGCGCCTTCGGCCGCCTCGGCACGATGTTCGCCTGCGACAAGTTCGACTACGTCCCGGACATGATCACCTGCGCCAAGGGCATGACCTCGGGCTACTCCCCGATCGGCGCCTGCATCATCTCCGACCGCCTCGCCGAGCCGTTCTACAAGGGTGACAACACCTTCCTGCACGGCTACACCTTCGGCGGCCACCCGGTGTCGGCCGCGGTGGGCCTCGCGAACCTGGACCTGTTCGAGCGTGAGGGCCTCAACCAGCACGTCCTCGACAACGAGCCCGCGTTCCTCTCCACGCTGCAGAAGCTGCACGACCTGCCGATCGTCGGCGACGTGCGCGGCAACGGCTTCTTCTACGGCATCGAGCTGGTCAAGGACAAGGCGACCAAGGAGTCCTTCGACGAGGAGGAGACCGAGCGCGTCCTGTACGGCTTCCTGTCGAAGGCGCTGTTCGAGAACGGCCTGTACTGCCGCGCCGACGACCGCGGCGACCCGGTCGTCCAGCTCGCCCCGCCGCTGATCTCCAACCAGGAGACGTTCGACGAGATCGAGCAGATCCTGCGCGCGACGCTGACGGAGGCGTGGACCAAGCTCTGAGCCCCCAAGGCCCCCGTCGACGCCCCGATCATCCTTCTGGATGATCAACAGACGGCCCCGTACCGCCCGTTCGAGTGAGAAACGGCGGTCCGGGGCCGTTGCTGTGCGGCCTCCACGCCGCCGTCTGCCTAGCGTGCGAAGTGACCGATCGGCCCTGCCTTCGTTCCCCCGAACGGGTCCCCCAGCCTGGGACCGGTACGGGAAAACGGATCTGAACCGAGGTGTACGCGATGGTGGCCCCGCCGGACAACGACGTGCTCTGGGCACGCTCCCTGCACTTCCAGCACAACGGCTCGCCCGCGCTGTGCGGGGTCTCGCTGGGCGTGCGCGAGCGCGAGATCCTGGCCGTCACCGGCCCGCGCGGCAGCGGCAAGACGACCCTGCTGCAGTGTCTGGCGGGGCTGCTTCCCGCCCAGCGGGGCGAGGTCTGGTTCAACAGCACCCCGGTGCACACCATGGGCGCCCTCACCCGCGAACGGCTGCGCCGCGACCGCTTCGGCTGGATCGATCCGGTGCCCCTCCTCGTCGACGAGCTGAACGCCTGGGAGAACACCGCCCTTCCGCTGATGCTGCGCGGCACCAGCCGCCGCCAGGCCAAGACCACCGCCCTGGAGTGGCTGGAGCGGCTCGACGTCGGCGGCTGCGCCCGCAGGCGCCCGGATGAGCTGTCCCGGGCCGAACGGCAGCGGATCGCCGTGGCGCGTGCGCTGGCCGCGTGCCCGACCGTGCTCTTCGCGGACGAGCCGACCGCCTCGCTGCACCGCGCCGACGGCGCTCAGGTGCTGCGCACGCTGACCACGGCGGCCCGCTCGCACGGCATCACGGTCGTCCTGGCCGCGCACCACGCGGATGCCGCGGGCGTCGCGGACCGCACGGTGTGCCTGCTGGACGGACGGCGAGTGAACACCGTCCACCTCCCTCCGCTCTCCGCCGACACCGAGGACCAGGACCGCCCCGACTCGGAAGGCCCGGCCTCGTCCGACTCGGAAGGCCCGGCGTCCCCCGAACCGGAAGGCCGGGCAGAGTGCTCGCTCTCCGTCTAGCCCGCGGGGCCCGCCCCCTGGTCCAGCTTCGCCGGCTCCTGGTGACCACGGCCTCGGCGGGCACGGGCTTCCTGCTGCTGTGCACGCTGGGATACGCGCTGGGGCACCCGCAGGCGTCGGCCGGCTCGGCGCTGCGCCTGGCCTGGTGCGGCGCGCCTGTCGCCGCCACCGTCTACCTCGCGGTCGCCGTCGCCCGCACGGACCCGGGCACCCGCCCACGGACCGGTCTCGCGGCGATCGGCCTCGGACCGGCCCGGCTGATGGCCCTCTCGGCCATGACCACGGCCCTGTCGACCGTGCTGGGCTCGCTGCTCGCGCTGCTGGTCTTCCTGCATCTGCGGGGGGATGCGACGGGGATGCCGTTCGACGGCGCGGCGGCGGGATTCCTCGCCGCGGACCAGCCCCTGCCGGTGCCCGCGGCACTCACCCTGCTCACACTGGTACCGCTCGCGGCGTCCGTGGCGAGCGCGCTGGCCCTGCGCCCGGGGCGCGTACGGCCCCCGCGCGCCGGGGGGCGCGGCGGCCACCCGCGGACCGCCTCCGGTGACGACGACGCTCCGGACGGGCAGCCGGTCGGCCCCACGGCCGAGGCCCCGGCCCCCGGTCCGCCCGTCGCTCCGCGCCCCGCCCCGGGCGGCCTGCCCTGGGGCGTGGCCGCGCTCGCCGCGGGGCTCGCGGTGGAGACACACGCGAGCCGCTCGGGCCGGACGCCGGGCCTGCCGCTGCCCGGCGGCCTCGTGGGCGGGCCCGCCGGAGTGCTGGCGGGCTGGGCGCTGACCGCGCTGGGACTGGCGCTGGCCGGGCCCGCGATCGCCTATGTGTGCGGCCAGTTGCTGCAGGCGGTTCGCCCCGGTGCCGTGCGGCTGCTCGCCGGGCGCGGCCTGCAGGAGGAGGCCCGGCGGATCGGTCGGCCGCTCGGGGTGGTGTGCGCGGTGGCCTCCGGGGCGTACGTCCTGGCGACGCAGTACGGCGACGCGCGCCCGTCCTTCGGGCCGCTCAGCACGCTGGGCGTGGTCCTCGTGGCGGGCTGCACGCTGGCGACGCTAGCGACGGCCGCGGTGGAGGCGAGGCAGGCGCGCGCCGACACGGTCGCAGCCCTGGGACGGCTGGGTGCGCCGACCACGATGCTGCGCACCGCGGCGCTGCTGCGCGCCGGCGCGCTGGCCGTGGTCTTCGCGCCGCTGACCTGGGCGGTCGCGGAGCTGGCCGCGATGCCCGCGGCGGGCTGAGAGGACTCCGGTGACATGCTTCGCCCCCCACCGATGAGTTTCGTGCCGGAGCGCGGTCCATCTCTCCGTACGCACCACCCCACCACCGGGAGAGACCGCTCATGTACCAGCAGATGATCTTCGTGAACCTGCCCGTCGTCGACGTCGACGCGTCGAAGAAGTTCTTCACGGAGCTGGGCTACACCATCAACCCGCAGTTCACGACGGACGACTGCGCCTGCGTCGTCATCAGCGACACGATCATCGCGATGCTGCTGAGCAAGCAGCGCTACGCCGACTTCACCACCAAGGAGATCGCGGACGCCACGAAGACGAGCGAGGTGCTGATCTGTCTGAGCGCCGAGAGCCGCGAGAAGGTCGACGAGTTGGTCGACAAGGCGCTCGAGGCGGGCGGCACGGGCAGCCGGGAGGCGATCGACCACGGCTACATGTACGGCCGCGCCTTCGACGACCTGGACGGCCACACCTGGGAGGTCATGTGGATGGACCCGGCCGCCGTCCAGGGCTGAGTGCAACGTCCCCTGAGGCCGCCCGGGTGAACGAGGGCGCAGCGGCGGGGGGTTGAGCAGGCTCGGGCGGCGTTCAAACGCGCGGATGGTTAATGACCGGGCAAAGACGACCGTCATGCCGGACATCGGCGTTGACAGCGCTGAGTCGCCGCTTATAAATCTGAGCCTCTCGGGGGTGCTGTTTCGCAGCAACCCCTTTGAAACCCCCCGCAGTTGCGCATCCCGTGAAGGGCAATCGTGTCCAAATCCTCCCGCACCGCACGTACGGTGCGCATCCTCGGCGTCGCCTCCGCCTCCGCCGCGCTCGCGCTCGGCGTCGCCGGCAACGCGCTAGCCTGCAACATCGGTGACTTCTCGGCCGCCGCGTCCTGCGACGCAAACGGGAAGGGCATCATCACCGTCACCGACATCGACGCCTCGGGCCAGAAGGCGACCGTCACCGTCTACGCGGAGTTGAACGGCGCGGACGCCAAGAAGGTGGGCGAGCAGACCGTCGCCGGCACCGCCCAGGGCGCGACCGTCACGTTCTCCGAGAACTGGGCGCCCAAGACCGACTACCGCGTCCACGTCACCGTCAAGGGCATCCTCGACACCGACGTCAAGCCGCCGCTGACCACGCCGTCCACGGCCTGCAAGACCTCGGAGACCACTCCGCCGGCCTCTCAGGCCCCGAAGCCGTCGGCGTCCCCGACCCCGACCTCGTCCACCGCCCCGTCGGCCTCGCCGTCGGTGTCGAGCAGCACGGCCCCCGCCACCACGGGGGACAACTCGCCCTCGCCGGCGGCCGGCAGCTCGAACCTGGCGGAGACCGGCGCCAGCTCCAGCACGCCCATGATCGCCGGTATCGCCGGCGGCCTGGTCGTCATCGGCGGTGGCGCGGTCTTCTTCGGCATGCGCCGTCGCAGCGCGTCGAAGTCCGGCTGACGCCTCCACCACGACCGTACGGACACGACGGCCCGCCCCAGCCAGGGGCGGGCCGTCGTGCGTCCCGTACGCCTACGCGGCGCACGGCCCGCCGAGGACGACGACCTCGGCCGCGTCGAACACGACCCCGACCTGGTCCCCGGGCTCCGGTGCCGCCCGCAGCGGGCATGCCGCCTCCAGCGGGGGTGCCTGCTCGGGCATCAGGTGGACGGCGACATGGGTGCCGCGGAAGGTGCGTGCCGACACGGTGCAGCGCAGCCCTTCGGACGGGCCGACGAGCCCTACACCGGCGGGCCGCACGAGCAGCGTGCCCGGCCCCTGCGGTGAGCCCTCCGGGACGGGCAGCTTGCCCCATGGGGTGTCCGCGGCCTCGCCTGCGACGGTCGCCGCCACGACGTTGTCGAAGCCGAGGAAGCGCGCCACGAACTCGTCGGCGGGCCGCTGCCACACCTCCAGGGGCGTACCGGACTGGGCGATGCGTCCGTCGCGCATCACGACGACCCGGTGGGCGAGCGCGAAGGCCTCACCCTGGTCATGGGTGACCGCGAGTACGGTGGTACCCAACCGCCCGAACAGATCGCGCAGTTCGACGACCAGGCGCTCGCGCAGCGACCGGTCGAGCTGACCCAGCGGTTCGTCCAGCATCAGCAGCCGCGGCCGGGGCGCGAGGGCACGGACGAGCGCGACCCGCTGCTGTTCGCCGCCGGAGAGCGCGCCCACGGCCCGGCGCGCCGCCCCGGGCAGCCCGACGAGGTCCAGCAACTCCCGTACCCGGGCGTCCTGTTCGGCGCGGGCCGCCCCGTGCATACGGAGCCCGAAGGCGACGTTCCCGCCCACGTCCCGCTGCGGGAACAGCTGGTGGTCCTGGAACATCAGCCCGACGCCGCGCCGGTGGGTGGGCACCCCGTCCAGGTCCCGGCCGTCGAGGAACACCCGCCCGCAGTCCAGGCCCTGCAGCCCGGCCACGGTCCGCAGCAGCGTCGACTTGCCGCTGCCGCTGGGACCCAGCACGCACACGATCTCGTGCTCGGCGACAGCGAGGTCGACGGCGTCGAGCGCGGACCGCCCGGCGAAGCGCACGGTCGCTCCCTCAAGCCTGAGCATCGTCAGAACTCCCCCGTCCGATCCGTACGCAGTCTCTCCAGGGCCAGCAGCGCCACCGCGCACACCACCATCAGAATCGTCGAAAGGGCCATCGCCTGGCCGTAGTTGAGGTCACCCGCGCGGCCGAGCAGCCGCGCCACCGCGACGGGCAACGTCGGGTTGTCGGGCCGGGCGATGAACACGGTTGCCCCGAACTCGCCCAGCGACACGGCGAACGCGAACCCGGCCGCGATCAGCAGCGCCCGCCGCACCATCGGCAGGTCGACCTCCCGCCACACCCGCCACGGCGGCGCCCCGAGCACGGCGGCGGCCTCCCGCAGCCGCTCGTCCACGGCCCGCAGCACGGGCAGCATGGTGCGTACGACGAAGGGGGCGCCCACCAGGGCCTGCGCGAGCGGCACCAGGATCCAGGAACCGCGCAGGTTCAGCGGCGGCTTGTCGAGGGCGATCAGGAACCCGAAGCCGACGGTCACGGCGGACACGCCCAGCGGCAGCATCAGCAGCGCGTCGAAGCCCCGGAGGACACGGCCGGCGTCCCTCCGGGCGAGGGCCGCGGCGGCGAGCCCTCCGATCAGCACGGCGACGAGCGTGGCGGCGACGGCGTACTGCAGCGAGTTGCCGATGGCGGCGACCGGCGCGACGAGGAAGGTCCCGCCGTCCGCGTGCGTCAGCGCCTTGTAGTAGGCGAACCCGGGCGCGTCGAGAGACCGTTGGGCGAGGACGGCGAGCGGCAGCACGAGCAGGACGGCGACGGTGGCGAGGACCACGCCGAACAGCGCCCACTGGCCCGCCCCGCGCGGCCGGCGCGCCGTGCGCGACGCGTCGACCAGCCGCAGCGCGCTCTCCCGGCGGCGCACGGTCCAGGCGTGCACGACGAGGATCGCGCCCACGGCGACGAACTGGACGACGGTCAGCACGGCGGCGGTGGACAGATCGAAGATCTCCGAGGTCTGACGGTAGATCTCCACCTCCAGCGTGGAGAACGTGGGGCCGCCCAGGATCTGCACCACACCGAACGAGGTGAAGGTGAACAGGAACACCATCAGCGCGGCGGCGGCCACGGCCGGGCCCAGCGCGGGCAGCGTCACCTTCCGCCAGGCCGCGACGCGGGAGGCGCCGAGGACCCGCGCCGCCTCCTCCTGACGCGGATCGAGCTGCGCCCACAGGCCGCCGACCGTGCGGACGACGACCGCGTAGTTGAAGAAGACATGCGCGAGCAGGATGGCCCACACGGTGGTGTCCAGCCGTACGCCCCACAGGCCGTCGAGGAGTCCGCCGCGGCCGACGAGCGCCAGGAACGCCGTACCGACGACCACCGTGGGCAGCACGAACGGGACGGTGACGACCGCGCGCAGCACCTGCTTGCCCGGGAAGTCCAGGCGGGCGAAGACATACGCGCCGGGGAGCGCGACCAGCAGCGTCAGCGCGGTCGAGGCAAGCGCCTGCCAGGTCGTGAACCACAGCACGTGCCGGATGCCGGGCTGCGCGAGCACGTCCACCAGGCGCCCGAAGCGCCAGCCGCCGTCGACCCGCAGACCGCGCGCGACGATCGCGGCGACGGGGTAGGCGAAGAAGAGCGCGAAGAAGACGACGGGCAGGGCCATGAGCCCGAGCCGCGCCGCACTTCCCCGCGCCCGCGGGGCTACTTCAGTACGAGCGAAGTCCACGACTTGACCCACTGGTCACGGTTGGCGGCGATGGTGGCGGGGGCCATCGTCTCGGGGTTCTTGGCCTGCGGGCCGTACTCCGTGAACTCCTTGGGCACCTGGGCGCCTTCCACCACGGGGTAGACGTACATGTTGAGCGGCATGTCGTCCTGGAACCGCTTGGTGATCAGGAAGTCGAGGAACGCCTTGCCGCCCTTGGCGTTGTGCGCGTTGCTCAGCAGCCCCGCGTACTCGATCTGCCGGAAGCAGGTACCGCTCGCGACACCGGTCGGCGCGGTCTCGGGCCGGGGGTCGGCGTAGATGACCTCGGCCGGCGGCGAGGAGGCGTAGGAGACGACGAGCGGCCGGTCGCCCTTGGCCTTCCTGCCGCTCGCGGAGCCGGAGAACTCCTGGTTGTACGCCTGCTCCCAGCCGTCGACCACCTTCACGCCGTTGGCCTTGAGCTTCTTCCAGTAGTCCGGCCAGCCGGTCTTGCCGTACTTCGCGGCGGTGCCGAGGAGGAAGCCGAGGCCGGGCGAGGACGTGGACGCGTTCTCCGTGACGAGGAGGTTCTTGTACTCGGGCTTGACGAGATCGTCGAAGGACTGGGGCGGTGTCAGCTTGTGCGCGCTGAAGTAGGCCTTGTCGTAGTTGACGCAGATGTCGCCGGAGTCGATGGGCGTGACCCGGTGCCCCGCCTGGTCGGCGCGGTACTCCGGCACGATCAGGTCGGAGCCCTTCGCGTCGTACGGCTGGAAGAGCCCGTTGTCGAGCGCCCGTGACAGCAGCGTGTTGTCGACACCGAAGAAGACGTCGCCCTGCGGGTTGTCCTTGGTGAGGATCGCCTTGTTGACGGCCTGGCCGGCGTCGCCGTCCTTGAGGACCTTGACGGTGTAGCCGGACTGCTTCTCGAACGCGGATATGACGCTCTTCGAGGCGGCCCACGAGTCGTGGCTGACGAGGGTCACGGTCCTTGAGTCGCCGCCGCTCCCGCTCGTGGAGCCGGGCGACCCGCACGCGGACAGCGTGACCATGCCCAGCCCGACGGCCACGGCCGCGAACTGCCTGCCGGTGATGCTCACTGAATTCCTCCTGGGGTGACCAGGAAGAGACGCGGCCCTGCCCGGGATCCTCGGAGGGTTCCCGGGCAGGGCGCAACAGCTTGAGTGAAGACCGAACTTCCTACCCAGAATGACCTGGGCGAGGTTCAGAGGGTCTGCGGTCACTACCGCACTCTCAGCGCTGTGGCGCTCCCCTGTCGGAATATGAAGGTGTGTATGAATGGATATGAAGGTGTACGGATATGAAGGTGTGCAGGCCTCAGACTACCGCTCGGTGGCCGCCAGCTGACCGCATGCCCCGTCGATCTCCTGACCGCGGGTGTCCCGGACGGTGACCGGCACACCATGAGCGGCGATGGCCTGCACGAACGCCTTCTCATCCTCGGGGCGGGAGGCGGTCCACTTGGAGCCGGGCGTCGGGTTCAGCGGGATCAGATTGACGTGCACGGGCTTGCCCCTGAGCAGCCGGCCGAGCAGGTCGCCGCGCCAGGCCTGGTCGTTGATGTCCCGGATGAGGGCGTACTCGATGGACAGCCGCCGCCCGGACCTGGCGACGTACTCGAAGCCCGCGTCGAGCACCTCGCGCACCTTCCACCGCGTGTTGACCGGGACGAGGGTGTCGCGCAGCTCGTCGTCGGGCGCGTGCAGGGAGATGGCGAGGCGGCACTTGAAGCCCTCGTCGGCGAACCGGTGGATGGCGGGCACCAGTCCGACGGTGGACACGGTGATCCCGCGCTGGGAGAGCCCGAGCCCGTCCGGCTCGGGATCGGTGAGGGCCCGGATCGCGCCGACGACCCGCTTGTAGTTGGCGAGGGGCTCGCCCATGCCCATGAAGACGATGTTGGACAGCCGCGCGGCACCGCCCGGAATCTCCCCGTCCCGCAGCGCCCGCATGCCGTCCACGATCTGGTGCACGATCTCGGCGGTCGACAGGTTGCGGTCGAGGCCGGCCTGACCGGTGGCGCAGAAGGGGCAGTTCATACCGCAGCCCGCCTGCGAGCTGATGCACATGGTGACCCGGTCGGGATAGCGCATGAGCACGGACTCCACGAGCGTCCCGTCGAACAGCCGCCACAGCGTCTTGCGGGTCGTGTCCTGGTCGGTCGACAGATGCCGTACGACCGTCATCAGCTCCGGGAGCAGCGCCTCCTGGAGCCTGGCGCGCGATCCCGCGGGGATGTCGGTCCACTGCTCCGGGTCGTGCGCGTACCGAGCGAAGTAGTGCTGCGAGAGCTGCTTGGCACGAAACGGCTTCTCGCCGATCGCGGCGACCGCCTCCTTGCGCTCGGCGGGCGTGAGATCGGCAAGGTGCCGCGGCGGCTTCTGGGCTCCGCGCGGCGCGACGAAAGTGAGTTCTCCGGGCTTAGGCATGGCGTTACCAGTGTCGCAGATCCATTTGTGTGACCTGGGGCTGGCGGTCGCTACGACTGTCGTTAGTAGTCGTCGCTGGTCGACACTGAGCGGCCTCGGACGGCCCAGGGACGGCCCAGCCGATGGGGCCGCGGCCCTGGCCGAGCTGCCACTATCTCGGGACCCCTCCAGGCCCGCGGGACCTTGGCCGTCCATGATCGGCGCATTCCGCAGGGTGGGTTTTCTCCCTGCCTCAAGGGGCACACGGCTGGTGAGACTCTGCGGAGGTACCGAGATGAGTGTCGGAGAACGGGCCAAGGCCAAGGCCGAACAGGTCGTCGGAAAGACGGTACGGAAGGCGGCCGACGCGATGCACAAAGAAACCCTCGCGGCGAAAGGCGCCGCTCTTGAAGCACGGGGCAAGATGCGGGGCACGAAAGAGCAGGCCAAGGGCTCTTTCAAGCACTGACAAGGTCTTGACACTCGTGCACCGTGGCCGTGTGGCAGTGGCCATCCGTCCGAGTACGGCGCGGCGCATTACTCACGATTGAACGGCCCCAGGAACGACTGACGGCCCATAGAGAGGGGAACAACAACACTGCTTCGCAGATGGGCGCCTGCGCCGGTACCCAGACCACCCTCGCTGAGCAGGGGAAGGGCTGTCGCCGGTTGTCGTCACCTGTCGTCGTCGGCCGCCCCCGGACGGCCCACAGACGGCCCAGCGCACACAAGCCGCCTGATGCAGGCTGTGCGGTCCGCGGCAACCAAAATCAGTGCAGCAAGGTCTCATGGATATGAGCCCTCGTTTCACGGTGCCGGATGCGAGACGCTTCAAGATGGTCCGCCTGCTTGGGGCCAGCACGGTCATGATCGGTGCGCTTGCTGGGTGCACGACCCAGCCGACAGTGTGCGCGGCCTCGGCGGTATATGCGTTCCCCTCCGTCCAACTAAACGTCTCGGCTTGGACGCGATCGCACCCACAGGCGACAGTGCGAGCCTGTGCCGACACCCACTGTGTGTCGTACCCACCCGGAGGTGTCGGAGCACACCTGCACGTCCCGACTTCACCCGGCATCGACCCACGCCGCATGGTGACAATCACCCTCACCGCGGACCAGGCCGGACAGCAGGTGCTCCGGGCCAACACCTTGGTGCGGCTCGTGCACCACACCACCCACGATCCGTGTGGACCACGCGACTGGTGGACAGCGTCGGTCACTCTCACCGCGACGGGAAAACTCCAGCCCGGCTGATTGCCGACGCCTGGAGCCCCAGTTCGGAAGGCGCCGTATGCGGGTGGCGGCTGACTTGCGAAGTCGCTGACCTGGGCCGGAGCGTGGTCGGCGCCGCTGTTCCCCGTGAGTCCCCGCTGCGTCCCGTCGGAACGGGCACGCAACGGGCACGGTCCGGGCTCGAACTACAAGTGCGGGGCAACGATCAGGACCGTGAAGAGCAGTGTTGGCCAGAAGACGGCCAGCAGACTAATGAGGCACCCGAAGGGAAGAGCCTTACGGGGTTGTGTCCCCTTGGACACTGCGAGCACCGTGGCTACGACCGCCAAGACAGCAGCGAGCATCAACAGCAAACAGATTGCGACGCCCCCACCCATAAGATTCCCCTCGCTCAAGATCGAAGCCTATGCCTCACATGCGCCGCGTGGTGCCTCGGGGCCGTGCGCCGCCCATCAGTGAGGACGGCGCACCGTGCCCGATGCACGCTTTGAGGTCTGGCCTCATCCCTATCAGGTCGATCACGGGGATGCGACGACGTCGGGCAACTGGCGCTCCGCCTCGGTCGATCGTCCACTGAGGTTCGGCGCCGACCGCCGCTGTTCGCGCTTGTTGGCGTCAGCGGCTGGTGTCAGCCGCTGCACGCGGTCTTGACAGGGGCTGCCCGCTCCGGCTTGGAGTACATACGATCACCAGGTGATGACACCTCGTGGCGGTCTTGTGATCAAGGCCGCAGTGTTTGTTGGCCGTGGTACACCGGTCACTGGGTGGGGCCTACTTGGGCCGTTTTTCATGGGCGTGCTTCTCGCGGCTGTGGGACTGGTCATCGTTCGCGACTATCGGGGCTTCGCGACTTGGCACCGCCGACGAGCTGACGCGAGTGTGCCGTTGTGGCTGCGGCGCCTGTCCGAGGGGCGCAAGGGACAGCGACGCGAGTTCAACAACCGAGTCAAACGGGTCATCCAGAAGATCGTGGGTTGGTGGTTCCTGGTCCAAGGCACGTTCTTCGCCATCGGTGCGCTCATCCAAGGGATCTCCGACTTGAGCCGAGGTCGCTAACCCCGCTCCTGGCTTCACCTTCCCGCTTGGTCAGTGGCGCATGAGCATCATCACCGAGACCGGCAGGGCGACTGCTCCAGCGACGGCAAAGGTTCCACCGATGAACCGCGCGAACCCCGCCGGCATCCGCTTGGCTCTGCGGATCCTCTCGGCCTGCCTCGGCGATAGGGGCTGCTGGCTTGCAAGGCCCGTCACTACGAAGTCCTTAAAGCGGCTCGACCACGTCTTGGTTGCCAGCCCACTGCCTATCACGAGAGCAAGCAGGCTCCAGATGAGCAGGAACGGACCCAAGCCAGCGTCTTGTCCCGCCGAAAGCGTCATGCCGATGATCTTCATCTCGTTGGAGGGCGCAGTCAACTGAATGACGCTCGCTCACAGCATCCACCACTCTCCCCAGCTCCCATCCCGTCCGCCGTCGACCCACACACCGTGGAGCGGGCGTGGTCCATGGCGTCCAGGTGGAGCGCGCCACTGTACGAACGACCTGGACGCCATGGGCCGCGTCTGCTCGGCTCTGCCTGGGTCGACGGTGGACGGGATGGGAGCTCCCCGTGCACGCCCCTACGGACCCGCAGTCGGCGGCGGCGCCCCCTCCATCCCGGTGCCGGCCGATCCCCCGCCGGAGGCACTGCTTGAACCGGAGGCCGCCCTATGCGGCGCAGCCATGGCGGGGTTATCCCTCTCATGGCCGCGTCCGCCGTCCGGCCGGTGGCCTGGTGCGGGATCAGCGGGCCGTACGAACGCCCGCGCATCTGGCAGCGTCGGCCCGCATGCCACCGCCACCACGATCCGGCCTCTTGCGGTAACACAAAGCGTCTGTGACCTGCACTGTTGGGGATCACCGTTCGCCGCCGTGCCCGTGTTGGAATGTGGCCGCTGCGTGCGGCGACGGGCGGGCGGCGCCGTGCGGCCGGTGGCGAAGACAAGTGAGGCGGCGCGGCGGCGACCGACCGGCGCCGCCGCGCTTGGCGCGGCCCTCGGGTCTTGATCCGACCTACCGGAAGTAGGCAACCGGGTGGAAAGGGGTGCGCGGTGGCCCCGGATGCGGGGCGTTGGGGGTAGAGCTGCTGTCGCGTTCCTTCCCCCTCCTGAGGCCGGATCGTGGTGGCGGTGGTATGTGGGCCGGGAGCGGCCGTTGATGCGCTTGAGCGGAGTGTGCGGCGGTCGGGTTGGCGATGATCGGCAAGCTTCGTTGGCCGCCGGACGAGCGAGCGAAGCGAGCCTTGATGAAGTAGGGAAAGTCTTATCCCGCTGGGATGAGTCGCCGTCCGTCGTGGCTCCGCACATGGGGACCGTTGCCGTCCAGTGCGTCTAGGAGACGGATCGCGAAGACTTCTGACATGCGCTCGCTGACCTCTTCGGGCGTGAGCCACTCAACCTCGGTGGACTCACTGGACGTGCGCTCGGCGCCGCCTGAGGGCTTGCAGCGGAAGACGAGGGCGACGACACCGCGCGTCGTGTTCTTGTAGACCCCGGTGAGCTCGGCCACTTCGACCTGGATGCCTGTCTCCTCCCAGACCTCGCGCACGACACCGGCCTCCGGCGTTTCGTCGAGCTCGAGCACGCCGCCCGGGAGCTCCCAAGTGCCGTTGTCGGCGCGGCGTATCGCCAGGAGGCGGCCGTCGTCGCGCACCACTACCCCGGCCACGGACACGGAGTGCAGCGGCGTTGACTGGCCATCCTGAGCGCTGTTACTCATATGCAGGAGCATAGGAGGAAGAGAAGGACTATGGGAACTGCGGTAGGAGGTGAGAGGTCCGTACCTCGGTACGTGCAGATCGCTGACGAGATCGTGCAGCAGATCCGGGCTGGTGTCCTCAAGCCTGGTGACATGGTGCCGAGTGAGTCCGAGCTAGTGGAGCGGTACGGCGTCTCCGGTGGCACGATTCGCAAGGCCATGGTCGAGGTGCGTGCGAGCGGGCTCGTCGAGACTCGGCACGGCAAGGGCTCCATGGTGAAGGATCGCCCGCCGGTACGGCTTCGCTCCTCTGACCGTTTCCGACGTTCGCACCGCCGAGACGGAAAGGCCGCGTATCTCGCGGAGTCCGCGCAGTCCGGCGCCACGGCCAAGGTCAGTGTTCTCTACGTCGGCCCGGTGGAAGCTCCCGAGGATGCAGCCGAGCGACTCGGCATTCCCGCCGGCACTCAGGTACTCGCCCGGCGGCGCCTCTACTTCCGTAACGGCACGCCCGTCGAGACCGCGACGTCGTACCTCCCGTGGGACGTCGCCAAAGACATCCCTGAGCTGTTCGCCGAGAACCCCGGCGGCGGCGGTATCTACGCCCGGCTGGAAGACCACGGCCACGAGTTCGCCGAGTTCGTCGAGACGCTGCAAGCGCGCACGGCCTCCAAGGCGGAGGCCTCCGAGCTGGCACTCAGCCCCGGTGCGCCGGTCGTTCATTTAATCCGTGAGGCCCGTACAACCGGGGGCCGTGTCGTCGAGGTGTGCGACACGCTCATGGCCGCTGACCAGTTCGTTTTCGAGTACCGGATCCCGGCCGCAGACTGACGCACGCTCAACTCTCCGCAGCCCGTCGCGAGTTCTTCGTCGCGGCGGGTTGACTCATATACATGAGTCAGGCACTCTTCTAACCAATCACTCATATACATGAGTGGTGAAGTCCAGCCTGTGTAGAGGAGTGATCTCTGTGCGTGTGATTCCCGTCGACACCTCCGCCGCGACCGTGATGGTTGCCAAGACCCCGCAGCCGAAGCTGCGTGACCGCCGTACCGGCGAGATCGCCACCGACACCGAGACCGGCGCGAAGCTGATGACGGTCGACGTGATGTTCGCGGCCAACGAGGAGGTGGAGATCCTGTCCATCACCGTTCCGGAGACCGGTATCTCCGGTGACCTGGCCATGGGCACGCCGGTGGCGCTGACGGGTCTGATGGCCCGGCCGTGGGAGAACGAGTTCAACGGCCAGAAGCGGCACGGGATCGCCTTCCGCGCCGTGGCCGTGACCTCGCTGGTCGACACCGCTGCGAAGTCGAAGGCGGCCTGAGTCATGACGTGGCTGACCGTCGCCTTGGTGTTGGTCGTCGCTGCTGCGGGTCTCCTGCGGTGGCGGCGTCCCGCCTGGTACTGGCTGACCTTCGGCGTCATCCTCGCCACGCTGCGGGTCCTGGTCCGCTACAGCTCCGTGATGGACGCCTGCGGGCTGACCGTTCCACCGTCCCGCTGGCGTCTGACTCTGGCCCGGGTCACCAACCGGCCCGCGCCGGAGTCCCGACCGCCGCGCATCCTGCGGATACGCCCCACCCGCACCGGCCTCGTGCTGCGGCTCGGGCTCCGGCCCGGTCAGGACGCCTTCGATGTGGCCGCCGCCTCGGACCGGCTGCGCCACTCGTTCGCGATGTACGGCGTCACCTCGCGTGAGCTGCGCTCCGGCGTGGTTGAGGTGCGGATGACCGGCTACGACGTGCTCAAGCGGGTGCAGATGCCCGCCAAGACCGACACGCGCCTGATGCGCGTCCCGGTCGCTCTACGCGAGGACGGCGCCGTGCACTACCGCGACTACCGGGCCGTACCCCACGCCCTGACGCTCGGCGCCACGGAGTCCGGCAAGTCCGTGTATCAGCGCAACCTCGTGGCCGGGCTCGCCCCGCAACGGGTCGCGCTGGTGGGGATCGACTGCAAGCAAGGGGTGGAGCTGTTCCCGCTGGCCCGCCGGTTCTCCGCGCTGGCCGACAACCCCGACACTGCCGCCGAGCTGCTCGACGCCTTGGTCGCGCATATGGAGGACATCTATCAGCTCATCCGCGCCGAGCAGCGCATCACCGCCGACGTGCCGGATGCGGAGATCGCCGCCGACATCTGGGACCTGCCCGCAGACCTGCGGCCGGTGCCGATCGTGGTCCTTGTCGACGAGGTCGCCGAACTCGCCCTGTTCGCCACCAAGGAGGAGGAGAAGCGGCGGGACCGCATCATCACCGCCCTGGTCCGTCTCGCCCAGCTGGGCCGAGCCGCCGGCATCTACCTGGAGATCTGCGGGCAGCGCTTCGGCTCCGAACTCGGCAAGGGCATCACCATGCTGCGTGCCCAGCTCACCGCACGCACCGCCCACCGCGTCAACGACGAGACAAGCGCCAACATGGCCTTCGGGGACATCTCCGCGGACGCCGTCCTGGCCGCGATCCAGATCCCCGCCGAGACGCGAGGGCTGGCCATCGCGGGCGATTCCACCGGCGGTTGGCACCGCATTCGCGCCCCGCACACCTCGCTGCGCCAGGCCGTCAACACCTGCAACCGGCACGCTGACCTGACGCCGGACCTGCCCGCCCTGGCTCCCTTCCGGCCCGCCTTCGACGCACCCAAGCCGATTCCCGCCCCGGCGGTTGAGTCCGCCCCGGCGGCTGCCTGACCCCCTTCCCTGCATCACCGGTCGGCGCGACCGCTTCGCGCCAGGTCCCTACCCCCTCCATGCCTGATCACAGAAAGGAGGGACAGACCATGGCCCGCTCGATCCGCGTGGACGCCGTCCTCATCCAGGCCGTCATCGCCGGAGCCCTGTCCTTCGCGCACCTGCACGACTTGGCAGCCGCGGCCGGACAGTCCGGCTGGAAAGCCTGGGCCTACCCCATCTCCGTCGACCTGCTCCTGGTCGCCGTCTGGCGTCGGCTGCGCACCGATGGTCCGTCCCGGCTGGCCTGGTGCTGGTTCCTCGTGGCCCTGGTTGCCTCGCTCGGCGCCAACATCGCCACCGCCGGACTCCTCAACCTGGATCACGTTCCGGCCTGGCTGCGCATCCTCGTCGCCGGATGGCCCGCCCTCGCCTTCCTCGGCGGCACCCTCCTCGCTCACACCACCACTCCGCCCGCCGACCAGGCGCCGGTTCCGCCGGCACCCCCGGCCCCCGCGGTCGAGGAAGACCCCGTCCCGGCTCCCGCCCTGGAGGCGGAGACCGTACCCGAGCTGCCCGCCGCCGACCCCGCCCCGGCTCCCGCTCCTGCCGTGCCGGTCCCGGCCGCGCTGGTGGACCACGCCCGCAAGGTCGCCGCCGACCACGAGGCCCGTACCGGCGCCCGGATCGACACCGACACCCTGCGCGCCCGCCTCGGCGTCCCGCCTCACCTCGCCGACGCCATCGCCGCCCAGCTCGCCTGACCCGGAGGGAGAAAGCCGTGACGCGTGACCCTGCCGACCTGACGGCCGCCGACTACCTCGACGGCGCCCGCGAGATGGCCGACGCCGGTCGCCCCTACCTCGCCTTCCTGCTCGCCGAGGAAGCCGCACAGCGCACCACCGACCCGGCCACCGCCGACCGCATCCGGGTCCGCTTCCCCGACCCCACCACCAGCCGAAAGGAGAACTGACCATGCCTGCCCGCGACTCCTTCCACTCCGTGATGCGGATCGGCCCGGTGCAGATCGGCACCCACCGCGACCGCAACGGCCAGACCAAACACGCCGCCGTGTGCACGAACGACGGCTGCGGCTGGTCCGCCGACTACACCAGCGCCTCGGCCGCCCAGCTCGCCGCCCGCACCCACCGCTGCAAGGTCCGCTGAAGGAGGCCCACCGTCATGCAGGTTCCGCTCTGGCTCGCCCTGCTCGTCGTCGGCTACCTCGGCGTCAAGCTGATCCGCCCGCCCGCCTGGCTCATCGCCGTGCTGCTGCTCGGCGGCTTCCTCCTCGCCGACAGCGTCCTCGCCCCCGTCATCGACAGCTTCCTCAAGTAGCCCGCCACAGTAGGGAGATCCGCTGATGTTCCGTCCGAAGATCCCGACCATGCCCACCCCGACCGGGCACGTCACCCCGCCCGCCGTCGTCGAGCCGACCGCCATCGTCCCGGCAGCCCAGACCCCGCCGGCCGTTGCGGCCTCGGCCCCGGTTTCGTCCCGGCCGGTGGTGCAGCTCACCCCCGGCACCGTGCTCGCCCTGGTCGGCGGCGGCACCGCCGTGGTCCTGGTCGTCGGCGCCGTCCTGGTCTCGCTGCTCCTGGCGGTCGCCGTCACCGGCGCCTCGGTCGCCGTGTGCGCCGTCGTCCTGCGCTCCCTGCTCGCCTCCGAAGGCAAGCGCCGCTGACCGGCCCCCGGGCGGCCTCGATACCGCCAAGCATCCGCCGCCCGGGCGCCGTCCCTGTCCGAACCAACGATCCGGAAGGACCTCCATCATGACCGGCGCCACCCCGGCCACCACCAACACGGCACGCATCTGCCCCAACTGCGACGGCTTCGCCGCGGTCGCCGTCACCATCGGCGGCCGTAACACCCGCGGTCGCCTGCGCACCATCACCGCCCACTGCCCGGCCTGCCAGGGCCTGGGCAACCTGCCCGCCCGCCGCGTCCGGGAGGGTGCCCGTGCCTGACACGCTGCTCGACCCGACCACCCTCGGCGACCTGCTGAGGGTGGCCTCGGCCCCCGACTACAACCGCTGGGAAGACCAGATCCGCCGCACCGGCGGCTGCGCCGACCCCATCCACCTGACCGGCTGGATCCTGCACAAGGACAAGACCACCGGCGAGACCCTGCACCACTACAGCACCGAGAACGAACCCGGCGGACGCCTCCGCGTCGCCTGCGGCAACCGCCGGGCCTCCCGCTGCCCGGCCTGCGCCTGGCTGTACGCGGGCGACACCTACCCCCTCATCCGAGCGGGACTGGCCGGAGACGACGACAAGGACATCCCGGCCACCGTCCGCGACCACCCGCGCGTCTTCGCCACCTTCACCGCCCCCTCGTTCGGCCCGGTACATAACCGGCCCGACCGCGGCGCTTGCCGCTGCGGCACCCACCACACTGCCGACGACCCGGCCCTCGGCACCGCCCTGGACCCGGAGACCTACGACTACGCGGGCGCCGTGCTGTTCAACAATCACGCGGGAGAACTGTGGCAGCGTTTCACCACCCGCCTGCGGCGCGAGATCGCTGCCCGCGCCGGACTCACCCGCCGCGAACTCTCCAACCACCTGCGCGTCTCGTACGGCAAGGTTGCTGAGTTCCAGAAGCGCGGCGCCGTCCACTTCCACGCCGTGATCCGCCTCGACGGACCCGACGGCCCCGACTCCCCGCCGGCACCCTGGGCCACGGTTCCCCTCCTCGAGGACGCCATCCGTGCCGCCGCCGTGCACGCCTACAGCAGCGTCAGCGTCCTGGCCGCCGGGGACCAGCCCGCCCGCACCTTCCAGTGGGGACGGCAACTCGACATCCGCCACGTGAAGGCGTTCGGCGACGGCTCCGACATCACCGAACAGGCCGTCGCCTCCTACGTCGCCAAGTACGCCACCAAAGCCGCGGAGAACACCGGCACCCTGGACCGGCGCATCGGCGAACTCGCCGAACTCGACCGCTACGGCGTCCCTGACCACGCCCGCCGCCTGATCACCGCATGCCGCGACCTCGATCCGCTCTACCCCGACCGCCGCCTGTGGGCCTGGGCACACATGCTCGGCTTCCGCGGCCACTTCTCCTCCAAGTCCCGCCACTACTCCACCACCCTCGGCGCCCTGCGCCAGGCCCGCGCCGACTACCGCGCCGCCCAGGAACAGGCCTCCCTCGGCCTGGAGGACCGCGAGCCGGACACCGTCCTGGTCCTCGCCGACTGGCAGTACGCCGGACATGGCCACACCCCGGGCGAATCCGCCCTTGCCGCGACCATCGCGCGCGACCTCCAGCTCAACCGCGAAACCGCCCGCGAAGCCCTACGTGAACAGCTCGCAGACGAAGGGGGGTGCTGACCATGGCGACAGCACTGCCGAACCGCTTCCTGACCCCTGAGGACCTGGTGGAGATGTTCGAGCTGCCCAGCGTCGAGACCGTCTACCAGTGGCGCCGCAAGCGCACCGGTCCCCGCGGCTTCCGCGTCGGCCGGCATCTCCGCTTCGACCCGGAGGACGTACGGGCCTGGGTCGACTCCCAGCTCGGGGAGGCTGCCGCCTGATGGCCGGACACATCCAAGACCGCTGGTACCGGACCGAGACCGCGCCGGATGGCAAGACGCGCAAGGTCAAGACCGAGCGGTACAGCACCGGCATGCGTTACCGCGCTCGATACGTCGGTCCGGACGGCACGGAGAAGTCCAAGAGCTTCCCCGACCGTCAGAAACGCCTTGCTGAGCAGTGGCTGACCGAGATCGCGTCGGACATGTCGCGCGGTCAGTACATCGACCCGCGCGCGGCTCGGATCACCTTCAAGAGCTATGCCGAGAAGTGGCTCAAGACGCACGGCATCGACCCGGCCAGTCAGGTTGTAGTCGAACAGCGGTTGCGCCTGCATGCGTTCCGCTTGATCGGCGCTCGGCCGTTGGATTCGTTCCGCCCGGAGCACATCCGTGGACTGGTGAGCGCGCTGGAGAAGGACCCGGCCGTGAGCGGCGGCTACGCGCGAAACATCTACGGCGACGTGCGGGCCGTGCTCAGTGCCGCCGTTGACGACGGGCTGTTGCCTCGGAACCCATGCTCCGCGAAGTCGGTCGCCCGCCGGCCGCCGAGCAACGACGCGTTGTGCCCTGGCTGCCTGCCCAGGTTCAGGCGGTCCGTGCAGCACTCCCCCAGCGCTACCGGCCCATGGTGGACATGGGCGCTGGGTGCGGTCTACGTCAGGGCGAGATCGTCGGGCTGGCTGAGGATGCGCTCGACTTGGACGGCAGCATCATTCGGGTGGTCAGGCAGGTGAAGCTGATCCGGGGGAGGGCCGTGTTCGCTCCTCCGAAGTGCAACAAGGAGCGGGACGTACCGTTGCCGCCGTCGGTGGCTGAGGCCCTGCGGGCCCACATGGACGCCTTCAAGCCGGTTGAGATCACGCTGCCCTGGCGCAACCCGGACGGCCCGAAAGTGTCGGCCCGCCTCCTGTTCACGAACACCGCAAGCGGCCTCGTTTGGCGAAGCAACTTCAACATCCAAGAGTGGAAGCCCGCGCTTGCTGCGGCTGGCTTGATCCCGGAGGCCGGGGAGGACGGCAAGTATGCGTCCGCTCGTGAGCACGGCATGCACGCGCTGAGGCACTTCTACGCCTCGGTGCTGCTCGACGCCGGAGAGAGCATCAAGGCCGTGAGCGAGTACCTCGGGCACTCCGGCCCTGGGCTGACGCTGCGGGTGTACGCGCACCTGATGCCGTCGAGCCAGGAGCGTACGAGGAAGGCCGTGGATCGAGTGCTTCTACCGGCCCCGCGTGAGCCTGACGGCCCAGAGACGGCCCAGTGACCCGAACCAGGCCCCCTATCCGCGCCAAACGCGCTGGTAGGGGGCTTGTTGCTGCCCGCTCACTGCCAGTTCTCCGGGCTTAGGCATGGCCGTACCAGTGTCGCAGATCCAATCGGGTGACCTGGGGGCTCGGCCGTGGGCGGTCGTCGTCACCTGTCGTCGCTGTCGTCACCGGTTGTCGCCGGGCGTCGCCAGTCGTCGCCGGGCGTCGCCAGTCGTCGCCGGGCGGCGCCAGTCGTCGCCGGGCGTCGCCGGTCTTCCGGGCGGATCAGGAGGAGGCACGTGCGGCTCTGGGGTGATGTCGCGTCGAGGGGCTCGCCGCCCTGTGGACAGCGAGCCCCTCGACGGGAGGTGCAGATCAGTCGCGTACGGGAGGAACCGTCACCCGTTCCCGACGAAGATCACGAGCAGGAGCCATACCACGGGAGCCGTCGGCAGGAGCGAGTCCAGACGGTCCATGATGCCGCCGTGCCCCGGCAGCAGCGTGCCCATGTCCTTGATGCCCAGGTCGCGCTTGATCATCGACTCGCCCAGGTCGCCGAGCGTGGCGCTGGCCGCGACCGCCAGACCCAGCAGGAGTCCCTGCCACCACGAGCCGCCCTCGATCAGGAACTGCATGCACAGCGCCCCCGCCCCCATGGCGAAGGCGACCGCCCCGATGAGGCCCTCGCGGGTCTTGCCGGGGCTGATGCGCGGGGCCAGCTTGTGCTTGCCGAAGCGCCAGCCGACGGCGTAGGCGCCCGTGTCGCTGACGACCGTCAGCAGGAGGAAGGTCAGGACCCGGCGCGGGCCGTCCTCCGCCGTGAGCATCATCGAGACGAACGTGGCCAGGAACGGGACGTAGAAGGCCGCGAAGGCGCCCGCCGTGACGTCCCGGAGATAGCCCTCGGGCGGCTCGGTCATACGCCAGGCCAGGACCGCCAGCGCGGTGAGCGCCATCGCCACCCAGGCGCCCTCGGCGCCCCGCACATACCCGCTGACGACCATCGCCGCGCCGCCGACCGCCAGCGGCACCAGGGGCGCCCTGATGCCCTTGCGCTCCTCCAGCCGCTTCGTCAGCTCCCACAGGCCCACCACGACGGCGACCGCTATCACGCCGACGAACACGGCCTTGACGATGAACAGCGACGCGACGATCACGACGCCGAGCCCGATGCCGACCCCTATGGCCGCGCCCAGGTCACGGCCCGCGCTCTTCTTCTGCGGTGCGGGCGCCGGCTGCGGGGCGTCGGGCATGGGCTCCGGATTCTGCGACGCCGCCCAGTGGGGCGGCGCCTGCGGCGTCTCGTCGCGGAACAAGGAGCCGCCCAGCCGAGCGGCCCCCCGGTCGTCATCCTGGTCTCCGCCATGTTCGGGCACGTGGGGCACGATGGGCATGGGGCGAGTCTGGTGGGTGACCTGCGCGTCGTACGCGGGACCCGCCGGGCCGGTCCCCTGGACCGGCCCCTGCTCGGTGGGCCCCCAGTACCCGGTCTGTGGCGGCGCCGCCCAGGAAGAGTCGTTCATCAGACCTCGAGGAGCTCCGCTTCCTTGTGCTTGAGCAGCTCGTCCACCTGCGCCACGTACTTCGCGGTGGTGTCGTCGAGCTCCTTCTCCGCACGGCGGCCCTCGTCCTCGCCGACCTCGCCGTCCTTGATCAGCTTGTCGATGGCGTCCTTGGCCTTGCGGCGGACGGAGCGGATCGAGACCTTGGCGTCCTCGCCCTTGCCCTTGGCGACCTTGATGTACTCACGGCGGCGCTCCTCGGTGAGCTCGGGGAACACCACGCGGATGATGTTGCCGTCATTGCTCGGATTGACGCCCAGGTCGGAGTCGCGGATCGCCTGCTCGATGTTGCGCAGCGCGCTCTTGTCGAACGGCGTCACCACGGCCATGCGCGGTTCCGGCACCGAGAACGAGGCCAGCTGGTTGATCGGCGTCGGTGCGCCGTAGTAGTCGGCCACGATCTTGTTGAACATCGCCGGGTGCGCACGACCGGTGCGGATCGCGGCGAAGTCCTCCTTGGCGACCACGACGGCCTTCTCCATCTTCTCCTCGGCCTCGAGGAGGGTCTCTTCGATCACCACTTGCTCCTGCGTGTCTTGAGTAGGCCCGGCAGCTGTCACTCGTCGGTCTGCGGCCGGCTGCGTCGCGTCTTCTTCCTGCACGGTTCCGGACCGGCAGGACATTGTCCATCCCCCGGTCAGGGCCCGTCGCCCGGTCGAGGTTTGCCGGACGGGTCGGTCTCCGGTCAGTCCCGGCTGCCCTGGTCACCCACGAGTGTGCCGATCTTCTCACCCTTGACAGCCCGTGCGATATTGCCCTCCGCCAGGAGCTCGAAGACCAGGATGGGCAGCTTGTTGTCCCGGCACAGCGTGATCGCGGTCATGTCGGCGACCTTGAGGTCGCGGGTGATGACCTCGCCGTAGCTGAGCGAGTCGAACTTGACGGCTTCGGGGTTGGTCTTCGGGTCGGAGTCGTAGACCCCGTCCACGCCGTTCTTGCCCATGAGCAACGCCTCGGCGTCGATCTCCAGGGCGCGCTGGGCGGCGGTCGTGTCGGTGGAGAAGTACGGCATGCCCATACCTGCGCCGAAGATGACCACGCGGCCCTTCTCCAGATGGCGCACGGCGCGCAGCGGGATGTACGGCTCGGCGACCTGACCCATGGTGATGGCGGTCTGCACGCGCGAGTCGATGCCCTCCTTCTCCAGGAAGTCCTGGAGGGCGAGGCAGTTCATGACCGTACCAAGCATGCCCATGTAGTCGGAGCGGGCCCGGTCCATGCCGCGCTGCTGGAGTTCGGCGCCGCGGAAGAAGTTGCCGCCGCCGATGACGACCGCGATCTGGGATCCGTCGCGCACCACGGCCGCGATCTCACGGGCGATGGCGTGCACCACGTCAGGGTCGACGCCGAGTCCGGTGCCGCCGGAGAACGCCTCTCCGGACAGTTTCAGCAGAAACCGGCCGCGTACTTTGCCGTCGTCGGTCTTCTCGGCCTTGGTGGTCATGGAGATCTCCTCGTGGTGCACATACGAAGAAGGCCATTGCCGGTGGGGGGCGTGTTTCACATCCCGTGCGCGGCAATGGCCTCCTCGTCAGATCTGCTGTCGTCCGCCATGCGCAGGTGCGTGGCGTCGTACGCGGACGACTGCTTACGACCCTATAGGGATCGCGCGTCGATCGCGGTACGGACTCAGATGCCAACCTTGATGCGCGTGAAGCGCTTCAGGGTGACACCCGCCTCGTCCAGGACCTTCTGGACGGACTTCTTGTTGTCCAGCGCGTACGGCTGGCCCAGCAGCGTGGCGTCCTTGAAGAAGCCACCCAGACGACCCTCGACGATCTTGGCGATCGCGGCCTCGGGCTTGCCCTCGGCGCGGGTGGTCTCCTCGGCGATACGGCGCTCGGAGTCGACGACCTCGGCCGGGACGTCCTCCTTGGAGAGGTACTTCGGCGCGAAGGCGGCGATGTGCTGGGCGACGCCCTTGGCGACCTCGGCGTTCGGCTTGTCGAGCTCGACGAGTACACCGATCTGCGGCGGCAGGTCAGGCATGGTGCGGTGCATGTACGCCGTCACGTAGCCGTCGGAGAACTGCGCGAAGCGGTCCAGGACGATCTTCTCGCCGAGGTTGGCGTTGGCCTCGTCCACGAACGCCTGGACGGTCTTGCCGGGCTCGATCTCGGAGGCGAGCAGGGCCTCCAGGTCGGCCGGGGAGGTCTTGGCGACGTGCTCGGCGATCGCCCGGGCAACGGCCTGGAACTTGTCGCCCTTGGCGACGAAGTCCGTCTCGCACTTCAGCTCGACGAGGACACCGGAGGAGTTGTCGTCGGCGATGATGGAGACCACGGCGCCGTTCTCGGCGGAGCGGCCCTCGCGCTTGGCGACGCCCTTCTGGCCCTTGATGCGCAGAGCCTCGACGGCCTTCTCGACGTTGCCCTCGGCCTCGTCCAGCGCCTTCTTGCAGTCCATCATGCCGGCGCCGGTGAGCTCACGGAGCTTCTTGACGTCGGCGGCGGTGTAGTTCGCCATGATCTGTGAATCTCTTCTCGGAGTTCGAAGTCTCGAAGTCGGCGGCCGCCGCGGCCCCGCCGGGCGTCCGCCAAAGATCTACGGGCTACGAAGATCTACGGGCTGCGGGTGAACGGCGGGTGGCGCGGTCGGCGCCGCCCGCCGTCACATCAGCCGAACGGCCCAGGCGTCAGGCCTGCTCGCCCTCGGCGGCCGGGGTCTCGGCGGCCTCGGCGGCCTCGGCGGCCGGAGCCTCGGGGGCAGGGGCCTCGGCGGCCTCAGCAGCCGGAGCCTCGGCGGCAGGGGCCTTGGCGGCGGGGGCCTCCTCGGCCTTCTTCTCACCCTCGAGCAGGTCGCGCTCCCACTCGGCGAGCGGCTCGCCCGCGGCCTTCTCACCCTTGCCCTCGGCAGCGACGCCGGAGCGGGCGATGAGGCCCTCGGCGACGGCGTCGGCGATCACACGGGTGAGCAGGGTGACGGAGCGGATCGCGTCGTCGTTGCCCGGGATCTTGTAGTCGACCTCGTCGGGGTCGCAGTTGGTGTCGAGGATGGCGACGACGGGGATGTTGAGCTTCCGGGCCTCGCCGACCGCGATGTGCTCCTTCTTGGTGTCCACGATCCAGACGGCGCTCGGCACCTTCTGCATCTCGCGGATACCACCGAGGGTCTTCTCCAGCTTGGCCTTCTCGCGGGAGAGGACCAGGAGCTCCTTCTTGGTCAGACCGGAGGAGGCGACGTCCTCGAAGTCGATCTGCTCGAGCTCCTTCAGGCGCTGCAGACGCTTGTAGACGGTGGAGAAGTTGGTGAGCATGCCGCCCAGCCAGCGCTGGTTGACGTAGGGCATGCCGACGCGGGTGGCCTGCTCGGCGATGGCCTCCTGCGCCTGCTTCTTCGTGCCGACGAACATGACCGTGCCGCCGTGGGCGACGGTCTCCTTGACGAACTCGTAGGCACGGTCGATGTACGACAGCGACTGGAGCAGGTCGATGATGTAGATGCCGTTGCGCTCGGTGAAGATGAAGCGCTTCATCTTCGGGTTCCAGCGACGGGTCTGGTGACCGAAGTGGACGCCGCTCTCCAGCAGCTCCCGCATCGTGACGACGGCCATGGCCGTTCTCCTTGAGGTTCTCGGTTGTGCCGCGGGTACCGGATGGCACTCGCGCCTGACGCCCGCGATGCGCTGTGCCGCGAAGGACCGAGGAGCGCTGACACCGGCCTTGTGATGGCCTTGTGCCGGGGCGTGCGAAGTCGACCCGGTGACCCGGATCGCCACAAGAAGTGTACGGGACCCGCGGGGTGGCGGGTGACGCCGCTGTCCACAACCCGTCAGTCGTCCACAGGTCCCGGCCATGATCGCCCGGGGTGCGGGACCGTTCTCGCATGCGAGGGAAACGATGTGTGCGGACCTGGTCCGCGGTGCTGCTGATGATGGCGATCGGCACGCTGGCGCCCGTGGCGTGGGCGGGCGCGCCGGCGCGTGCGGACGCGGCCACGGCACCCGCGCCGGTCCCCGACGTACCGGTGCCGACCCTGGCCCGCGTCTGGCCGGTGGGCGTTCACCCCATGGTCGTACGGGGCTGGGAGCCTCCGCCGACTCCGTACGGTCCCGGCCACCGCGGTGTGGACCTGGCGGCGGCTGCGGGAGACCCGGTGCGGGCGGTGGCCGCCGGCCGGGTGAGCTTCGCGGGGTCGGTGGCGGGACGGGGCGTGGTCTCGGTCGACCTGACGGGGACGGGCGACCCGCCGCTGCGGACGACGTACGAGCCCGTGCGCGCGACGGTGCGACAGGGCGACGAGGTGGAACCCGGCGAGCCGGTGGGCGTGCTGGAAGCGGCGGGTGCGGGTGCGCACTGCGCGAGATCGTGCCTGCACTGGGGCCTGCGCAGCGGGGAGACCTATCTGGACCCGTTGTCCCTGCTGCCGCCGTGGCTGCTGCGGGCGGGGCCGTCCCGATTGCTGCCGGTGGACGGGGTGCCGCTGCCCTAGGTGGTGCTGTCCGGGGACGTTGCCATGCGGCACGATGCCGGGGGGCCGTTCGCGGCGGGGCGCTCAGCCCCGCACGCCCCGCAGGGCCATGGCGACCGCCGCCTCGGTGATGGCGGCCGGATCCTCCGCGGCCCCCAGCTCGATACGGCGCACCGCCGCGTCGACCACACCCTGCAGCAGCATGGCCGTCAGCCGGGGCTCGCGGTGTCCCATCCCGCCCAGGGCATCGGCGATCATCGCGACGAGCCCGCCGTGCGCCGCCCGGATCTTCTCGCGCGCCCCGGCGTCCAGTTCGCTCGCCGAGATGGCCACCACGGCCCGGTGCCGCCGGTCCCCCACGAGCGCCAGCTGCTGCCGGACGTACGCCTCGATCTTCGCCTCGGGCCCGTCCGCCGCGGCCATCGCGGCCTCGACCTCCGCCGCCCAGAGGGGGAAGTCGACCGCGCACAGCTCCTCCACGACGGCCGCGCGGGAGCGGAAGTACTCGTACACGGAGGACCGTGCGAGGCCTGTCCGCTCGGCGAGCGCCGGGAACGTCAGTGCCTCCGTACCGCCCTCGGACAGGAGGGACCGGGCCGCGTCCAGCAGGGCGGCTCGCTGCATCGACCGGTGCTCGGCCACGGAGGCCGCTCGAATCCTTGGCACGTCAACCACTGTACGGACGGACCGCCGCCGACGGCAGCCAGTCCCACCACACACGCCGGTGCCGGTCCCCGTCCAGCCATGGCAGGCGCACCCCTGACCGGACACCACACACCACCACACACCGGCCGCTCGCGGACGGGGGCTGAGCTGGGCACCCCCCAGCCGGGCGGGGCGCCCGCAGGCCGGGGCTGGGCGGACACGCACCCCTGAACACGGCCGCCCACCGACCAGGCCAGGGCAGACGCGCACCCCTGCCGCAACCCACCGACCAGCCCAGGACGGACACCCACCCCCGCCACAACCCCCACCGACCAGCCCAGGACGGACACCCACACCGCCGCAACCCCCACCGACCAGCCCAGGACGGACACCCATCCCCGCCACAACCCCCACCGACCAGCCCAGGACGGACACCCACCCCCGCCGCAACCAGCCACCGGCCAGGCCAGGGCGGACGCGCGTCCCCGCGAAGGACGACGCGGCTCGTTCCCCCCAGCGCGTACACGGACCGGGGCTGGGCGGAGGCATATCCCTGCCGCGGCGCCGGGGCCAGGCGGGCGCGCGTCCCGCCAGGGTTCGCACGCCGGGGCTCGGCGGACGCGTATCTCTGCCCGAGGCGCCCGCGAGTCGCGGCTCAGCGGACACGCGGCCCTGCCAGGGCGACGCGGATCATTCCCACCGCCGTGCCCGTGCGCCGGCGCACGGGGAGCGTGGGCCCGTGTCGCTCGTCAGCGCCCGAAGCCGGCCAGCTTGGCGCGCAGCTGCAGCACCGACTTCGTGTGGATCTGGCTCACCCGGCTCTCGGTCACCCCGAGGACGTTGCCGATCTCGGCGAGCGTGAGCCCCTCGTAGTAGTAGAGCGTGACCACGGTCTTCTCCCGATCGGGCAGCGTGTTGATCGCCCGCGCCAGGAACCGCCGCAGCTCCCGGTCCTCGGCCACCTCCACCGGATTGTCGGCCGCGGTGTCCTCCAGGGTGTCCATGAGGCTGAGCCGATCGCCCCCCTCACCCCCCACGTGCAGCAGCTCCTCCAGGGCCACCACGTTCGCCAGGGACAACTGGCTGAAGACGGCATGGAGCTCCTCCACACCGATCCCCATCTCCGCCGCCACCTCGCCCTCGGTCGGCGTCCGCCGCAGCCGCGCCTCCAGGGTCGCGTACGCCCGCTCCACGCTGCGGGCCTTCTGCCGCACCGACCGCGGGATCCAGTCCAGTGCCCGTAGCTCGTCGATCATCGCGCCCCGGATCCGCGTGATCGCGTACGTCTCGAACTTGGTCTCCCGGTCGATGTCGAACTTCTCGATCGCGTCGATCAGCCCGAAGACCCCCGACGACACGAAGTCCGCCTGCTCCACATTGGCCGGCAGTCCCACGCTCACCCGCCCCGCCACGTACTTCACCAGCGGCGAGTAGTGCAGGATCAGCTGCTCCCGCAACCGCTCGTCCCCCGTCTCCTTGTACGACCGCCACAACTCGTCGAGCGTCGAGGGAGCGGGCGGGCGCACGGTGCCGCCGTCACGGGCGGCGGGGGGAAGCGCCGCCCGGTCGGACCCGGAGGTGTGGTGGGGCATTCGTCGCCTTGTGCCGTTCTGCTGTGAACTGGGGATGCCTGAGTGAGCTGTCGGTCTGATGTCTAGATGCCTGTCTGAGTCGGAATCCTCGTGAGCGTAGCGTGACTGTGGTGTCGCAGTGTGCGAAGGGCAAGGGATCACCCGTGTGCGAAGGGGCCCGGTGGGGCCCCTGTCGGGGCCACGACCGTAGCCCTGTGTGATCGCTGGAAAGGGTCAACTGCGGGAATTGCCAAGGCTGTCGGGGGTCGCCCGGACGGCCGAACACGCTCGGTCAACATGGACCGGGAACCGGCCCGACCGAGGTCATTGCCTGGCGTGTCAACTTCCAGCCATCGCCGTGTCGTTCGACGAATCCAAGTGATCGGAGTTCGTACAGTCTCCCGACGGCGTCGTCCTCGCTCGTCTGCGCTCCGCGCGCGATCTCACCCGCCGACGCCGCTCCCCGGGCGGGCAGAGCCGCCAGAACGCGCCGGGCGGCCGGTTCCAGCAGATCGCGGGGGAGCACGGGACCCCGCCGGTCCGGTGCCAGTTCGCCCATGTCGCCGACCAGTTCGACGACTTCCGCGGCATCGGTGACCAGCAGGGCTTCCCCGCGCAGCAGTTCGTGCACGCCTGCGGACAGCCCGCTGGTGGCCGGTCCCGGCACCCCCATGGTGAAGCGGCCGAGCCGCTGCGCCGCACGTGCCGTCACCAGCGAGCCACTGCGGTAGGCGGCCTCGACGACCACGGTGCCTCGGGTGAGCGCCGCGATGACCCTGTTCCGCACGATGAACCGGCTGGGTGTGGGATGCTCGCCCGGCGGCAGTTCCCCGACCACGAGCCCCTGCTCGGCGATCCTGCTGATCAACCCGGCGTGGCCGCGCGGATAGGGCCGGTCCACGCCGCAGGCCAGCACGGCGACGGTGGCACCGCTCACGCCCAGCGCCCCCCGGTGGGCCGCGCCGTCCACTCCGTAGGCACCGCCCGACACCACGACCCAGCCGCGCTCGGCGAGCCCGGCGGCGAGCGTGGCCGCCATGTGCGCGCCGTACTCGGTGCAGGCACGTGCGCCCACGACCGCGACCGACCTGAGCGCCCACATCCGCAGACCGGCCCGCCCACGCACCCAGAGTCCGAGGGGACGGGCGTCCCCGAGGTCGTCGAGCTGGGCGGGCCACTCGGCCGCGCCGGGGGACACGAACCTCACCCCTGCCTCCCGGGCAGCGGTCAGGTCCCGCGCCGGCTCGGCCCTTCCGGCCCGGGCCCTCAGCCCGGCCCACCGCTTCTCGGACACCCCCGGCAGCCGCGGGCCGCCCTCCCTCAGCAGGCGGGCCACCTCCTCGGCCCCGCGTTCCCGCACCCAGCGGCCCGCGACCTCGTCCCCGGGCTCGATCACCCGGCTGAGGAAGATCCGGGCGAGACACTCACCGTCCGGGGTGCCGCCCGCGCTCATGTCAGCGCCCCGATGGCCATCGGCACTCCCCTCGGCACCCCGGTGCGCAGTTGCAGCGCCAGGGCGACGTCCGTCGCGTCCGGCCGGTCGTGACCCACGAGATCGGCGACGGTCCAGGCCACCCGCAGCACACGGTCGAGCCCTCGGGCCGTCAGCACGCCCCGCTCCAGGTTGCGCTCGGCCTCGTCCATCGCGCCGCTCCTGGCATACCAGCGGTTGCGCAGCTCCCGGCCCGGCACTTCGCCGTTGGTCCGCCACGGGGTGCCCGCCAGGCGCGTGGCCGCCCGCTCCCTGGCCTCGCGCACCCGGTCTGCGACCGTCGCGGTGGACTCGCCCCGTGCGCCGCGCTCGGTGAGTTGCGCGCGCGTGACCGGATCCACCTCGACGCGTAGATCGACCCGGTCCAGGAGCGGCCCGGAGAGCCGGGCCTGATAGCGGCGGATCGCCGAGGGCGGGCATTCGCACAGGTTGTCGCGCAGCGAGAATCGGCCGCAGGGACAGGGGTTGGCCGCGAGCACCATCAGGAACCTCGCCGGGAACCGTACGACACCCGCGCTGCGCGCGATCACGACGTGCCCCGACTCCAGGGGCTGCCGCAGCGCGTCGAGGGCCTGGCTGTTGAACTCGGGCGTCTCATCGAGGAAGAGGACTCCCCGGTGGGAGAGCGACACTGCGCCGGGACGGGCGATGCCGGGACCGCCGCCGACGAGTGCCTGCATGGTGGCCGAGTGGTGCGGGGCGCAGTAGGGGGCGACATCGATCAGGGGTTTGCCCGGCGGGAGCAGGCCCGCCACCGAGTGCACCGCCGTCACCTCCAGCGACTCCTGCCTGCCGAGTCTGGGCAGGATGGCGGGGAGTCGCTCCGCGAGCATCGTCTTCCCGGCGCCGGGCGGTCCTTCCAGGAACAGGTGGTGCCCGCCAGCGGCGGCCACCTCCACCGCCGTGCGCGCCGAGATCTGACCCACCACGTCCGCGAGGTCGTGGCCCTGGTCGTGCTGCGCGGCGCCGCTGCTGTGCATCCCGGTGGCGGCTCCCGTGCCCGGCACGCGCAGACCGGCGAGGAGCGGATCCGGACGGCCCTGCTCGTCCGGATCCTCGTCGGGCACGGGTTCGTCGGCGAGGACCGCGATCAGCTGGCGAAGGCTGCGGACGCCCAGCACGGACACTCCGGGTACCAGTGAGGCCTCGGCCGCGGCACACTCGGGGACGACCACCTGCTCGTACCCCGCGTCCGCCGCGGCCAGTACCGCCGGCAGGATGCCGCGGACCGGCCGGACCCGACCGTCCAGACCGAGCTCGCCGATCATCACGATGTCGGCGAGCACCCGGGGATCGATCCGCTCCGAGGCGCCCAGCACCGCACATGCGACGGCGAGGTCGAACCCGCTGCCCGCCTTCGGCACGGACGCCGGACTGAGCCCGACCGTGAGCTTCTTCTGCGGCCACTCGCCACCCGAATTGACCACCGCCGCCCGCACCCGGTCCCGGCTCTCCGTCAGGCTCTTGTCCGGGAGGCCCACCAGGGTGAAGGCCGCCACCCCCGGTTCCAGGTCCGCCTGGACCTCGACCACGACGCCCTCGACGCCGACCAGTGCCACGGAGCACGTACGCGCGAAGCCCATCACGCCGCCCCTCGCACGTGCTCGACCGCGGCGGGGCCACGCTCGGGCAGGACGACACCGATCACGTCGATCCGCACCCCGCCCGGTGGTGCCCCGCCGTGCGCCTGGATCCAGCGCTCGGCAAGGCCCCGCAGCCGCTCCGCCTTCACCGGCGTGACGGCGGCCATGGGATGCTCGAAGCCACCGCTCCTGCGGGTCTTCACCTCGCAGACGACCAGGACGTCACCGTCCCTGGCCACGATGTCGATCTCGCCGCTCCTGCCGCAGCGCCAGTTGCGCTCCAGGACCGTGATTCCGGCCGCCGTCAGCCGCCGGGCGGCCAGTTCCTCGCCGTACCTGCCGAGTGCACTGCGTGCCTGGTGTGTGTTCATGTGGGCACCACCTCCGGTGCCCACCGTCACGCACCCGCCTCCACGAAGTGGATCTTGGTGGATGACTCAGCGGTTGTGGATAACTCCGTCACCCGCTCGGGAGTTCGAGATCGCTCTTGTTCAACTCCTCGATGTTCACATCCTTGAACGTCAGGACTCGTACCTGCTTCACGAAACGAGCGGGCCGGTACATGTCCCACACCCAGGCATCCGCCATGGACACCTCGAAGAACACCTCGCCCTGGACCGAGTGCACCTGCATCTCGTAGTCGTTGGTGAGGTAGAAGCGCCGTTCGGTCTCGATCACGTATTTGAACAGACCGACGACATCGCGGTACTCCCGGTAGAGCTTCAGCTCCATCTCGGTCTCGTACTTTTCGAGGTCCTCGGCGCTCATGGCATGTTCCCCTTCAGCCGTGCGATCCCCCCATTGTGCGCCAGTCCCGTGAGCCCCTAGACGATTTCGGTGTCGAGGACCTCGGGCCTGGCCGGAGGACCTTCGTCGAGCAGCGTGCGCAGCAGCTCGGCGAGTCTCTTCGGATACACCGTCTCATGCGTCTCGGCCAGTTCCCCGCACGTCCACCACCGTGCTCCGACGACGCTGCGCTTTTCCAGGTCCGTCAGGCTCGGCGCGGCCATGGCCGTCTGGGCCGTCCGGGCCAGGTAGTACCACTCGTCCTGGTCCCAGCGGCGGCCGGCGAACGGAAAGGAGCACCTTCGCCGCCACAGCACCGGGCCCAGCTCGACCTCCGTGACACCGGTCTCCTCGGCCAGCTCGCGCAGCGCCGCCTGCTCGCGCGTCTCGTCGCCCTCCACACCACCACCGGGCGTGAACCACCAGTCGTCGGCCGGATCGTCCGGCTCATGGCCGTGCAGCAGCAGGATGCGGTCGCGTGGATCGAGAAGCACCACCCGGGCCACCTTGCGCAGACCGCCCTCGTTCGCGTCCCGCGCACCCCCTTCGCGCCCGTCGGCCTCCTCGGACTGGTACGCCCCGTGGGAGGCGCAGGACTCGTGCGGCGATGGGGACGGACTCGAGGACGACGGCGTCGGGGCCTCAGCGGGCACCGGCCGGCTCCGTCCGCCGCACGGCGTTCCCGCGCCCGCGGCCCGCCAGCTTGGCGATGGGACCGTAGGCCCCGCCGCCCAGCACCAGCACCGCACCCGCCACGATCGCGCCGACGATCAGCCGCAGCGGTCCGGGCGAGGACAGCGGGCCCAGTGCCTCGAAGCCCGTCGGGCGGGCCAGCATGCCGTTCATCGGCCACACCACGGCGTCCACGCGGGCGTCCACCGCGCTGCGCGCCACCGTGCCGCTGAATGCCTCCGTGAGGTGGGCCGAGGAGTCGAGGGAGCCGCTGCGCTCGTCGCCGAGCAGGAACAGTCGGTCCTTGGGCACCTTGATCGTGGGGATGGTCCTGTACTCCGCGATCTGCCCCTTGGCCAGGTAGGACTCCTGGATCTGCCTGCCGTTGACGGTCAGCTTGCCGTCGGTGCAGCAGCTCACCGTGTCCCCGCCGACCGCCACCACCCGCTTCACCATGGGCATGCCGCCCCAGGTCTGCTGCCGGAAGACGACGACGTCGCCGCGCCTGATGTCGGCGGCGTCGACGCGCTGGGCGAGGACCCGGTCACCGGCGACGATGGTGGGCGACATGGACTCCGTCGGCACGGTGTAGGGCCGGTAGACGATCGCGCCCCAGACGAACCCGCCGAGGAAGAGCACACAGCCGAGGGCCACGGCCAGCCCCGACAGCACGCTGCCGAGCCGTCCGCGGCCCTCGTCCGTACGACCAGTCCTGCTCATCCCAGTGCTCCCCAGGTCGGAGATTCGACCCCGTGGCCCACGGACGGGCCCGGAAGATCGGCGATCTGGGACGGCACCCTACCCGGCGGTACCGCTGCCAGAAACCCTCGGGCTTGCGGCGGTAGGGCGCGCGGCGAGCCGGCGACGGCGCCACAGCACCAGCGGCGCCGCCCCCGTAAGACCGAGCGCTGGGGGGACCGTGACGCTCAGCCCCTGGTCGAAGGTGTCCGGGATCGGCAGCGTGTCCCAGCGGGTGGGCGGCCAGGCGATCACGATGGCGCGGCCCACCACATTGCCCACCGGCACGAAGCCCTGGTCCTTGTCCTGCTGGTGGTAGCGCGAGTCCAGCGAGTTCTGCCGGTGGTCGCCCATGACCCAGATCCGGTCGGGCGGCACCGTGACCTTGAACTGGCCGCCCTGGTCGTCGACGCTGCACGGAGTGTTGCCGGGGTACACATACGGCTCGTTGAGCGCGTGGCCGTTGACCTTCAGCGGGCCGGTGCCCTTGCACTCGATGGTGTCGCCGGCGACGCCGATGACCCGCTTGATGAGGTCCTTCTCCTCGGCGGACGGCATCAGCCCGATCCAGCTCAGGGCCGTCTGCAGGGCGTTCGGGTTGGCGGTGGGCTCGCCTGCCAGCCAGTTGTCCGGGTCGTGGAAGACGACGACCTCGCCGCGCGAGGGCTGGGAGCCGAACCACGGGGTCAGCTTGTCGACGAGGACGCGGTCACCCTGCTGGAGGGTGTTCTGCATCGAGTCCGAGGGGATCGAGAACGCCTGCACCAGGAACGTCTTGATCAGCAGCGCGAGCACCAGCGCGATGCCGATGAGGAGCGGAAGTTCCTTCCAGAAGGAGCGCTGCTTCTTCGGCGTGGAGGCCTGTCCACTGCCCTCCTGGGTGCCGCCGTCCGGGGAGCCACTCCCGGAGCCGACGTGTTCTGCCGCGGCCGGGGCAGCCGCCTCGTCGGGTCGCTGCGGCCTCTCTTCGGGACCCTCGTGCCCGGACCGTGCGCCGACCGCCAAATCCCCCACATCCACTCCTCACTCCGTACCGCCGCCGGCGCCCCTGTCGACGCAGGCCCACCACTCCCATAACGAGCGGGAGTTCCGCAGGGCTCGGGAGGGGGATCAATCCGTATCGATCCGCGGGGGCCACCCTATGCGACGGACCGAGCGCGGTGGTCGACCCGCTCGGCACCGACCCGTATGTGTCCGGCTCCTGCAGGCGCGTCCAGTGCCCGATGGGCCAGGCGATGACCATGGCACGGCCGACGACGGACTTCTCCGAGACGGTACCGCTGAACTCCTCGGTGCGGTGGTAGCGCGAGTCGGCGGAGTTGGCGCGGTGATCACCCATCACCCACAGCCGGCCCGGCGGCACGGTCACCGAGAACGAGAAGTCCGAAGGTTTGTTCCCCGGGTGAATGTACGGCTCATTCAGCGGCATGCCGTTGACGGTGACGCGTCCTTGCGTGTCACAGCACTTGACGGTGTCTCCGCCGACCGCGACGACCCGCTTGATGAGGTCCTTGTCGTTGTCGGACGGCAGCAGACCGATCCAGGTGAGCCCCTCCTTGACCTGCTTGACGACGACCGGGTCGTTCTTCTTCGTCGTCTTCTCCCCCGCGAGCCAGTCGCCGGGGTCCTGGAAGACGACGACGTCGCCGCGCTGCGGCTTGGAGCCGAACCATGGCGTCAGCTTGTCGACGAGGACGCGGTCACCGATCTGGATCGTGTTCTCCATCGACCCGGACGGGATCACGAACGCCTGCAGGAGGAAGGTCTTCAGCACCAGCGCTATCAGGACGGCGACGCCGATGAGGAGAGGTATCTCCTTGACCGCGGAGCGCCTCCGCTTGCGCTTGACCTTGCGCTGGAGCTTGCGCCGTTCGGCGCGGCTGCGTCCGGTGGGGGCACCGGTCGCGGCGCGGCGAGAGCCGGTGGGCAGGAGGTTCTGCGTGACGGTGTCGGAGGGGATGCTGCCGCGCGGTTTGCCTCGGTTACCCATGGTTACCGCCCGCGGCGGGCACGCGCGCGTAGGCGCCGGGACGTGTGAGGTGGCTCCAGTGCGCGGAGGGCCAGACCACCCAGTCGGCCCTGCCGATCACGGCGCCCACGGGAATCATGCCGCCGCCCGGCGAGCCCAGGTGGTCGCGGGAGTCGCTGGAGTCACTGCGGTGGTCGCCGAGCACGAAGAGTGCCCCGGCGGGCACGACGACGTCGAAGGGGACATCGGACGGCCTGTTCCCGGGATACAGAAACGACGACTCGTCGACCGACCGGCCGTTCACGTCGAGCCTCCCCTTCTTGTCGCAGCAGACAACGTGGTCTCCCCCGACACCTACTACCCGCTTGATGTAGTCGGCGTTCCCGAAATACCCGGTGCCGTCGAACACGACGACGTCTCCCCGCTGCGGCATCGATCCGAAACGGTACGCCAACTTATTTACGAGCACGCGGTCCCCAACCCTCAATCCGCGCTCCATCGAACTGCTGGGGATGTCGAACGGCTGCGTCACGAACGTGCCGAGGGCGAGGGCGAACAGCAGACAGACGAGGGCGGTCAGAGTGATCCGCCCGCCGGGCAGCCACTCGGCGAGCCGGGACACCAACGCGAAGCGCGACCGCCCCTCCGTGCCCGGTGTGTCCGAGGGTTCCTCGGAGTCGACGGGGTGGGAGGAGCGGTCGCGCTCCGTGTGCTGTGCTTCGGTGTCCATCGGGGCCAGATGCTATCCGGCCCCGCTCAGAACCCCGGGAAGCGCTCAGTTCTCGCGCTTCTCCTTGATCTTCGCCGCCTTGCCGCGCAGGTCGCGCAGGTAGTACAGCTTGGCGCGGCGCACGTCACCACGGGTGACGAGCTCGATCTTCTCCACGATCGGGGTGTGCACCGGGAAGGTGCGCTCGACGCCGACGGAGAAGGAGACCTTGCGGACCGTGAAGGTCTCGCGCACGCCGGAACCCTGACGGCGGATCACCACGCCCTTGAACTGCTGCACACGGGAGCGGTTGCCCTCGATGACGCGGACGTGGACGTTGACGGTGTCGCCCGGGCGGAAGGCCGGGATGTCGCTGCGCAGCGACGCGGCGTCGACGGTGTCGAGCACGTGAGACATTTCGTCTGCTTTCTTCGCCGATGCCACAGGTCATCGACGGGAGGTAGTTTCTCGGTAAGAAGCGCTGACCGCATCGGGGCGGGCGTCGTGTCCCCCTGTGGCAGGGGCGCACGCCGGACGCGGACAACAGCGGCCTATTCTTCCATGCCTTCTGGCCTGCGCCAAAATCGGCCATACGGCTTGCCCTCCGGGTCCGGCGCCCAGCCCAGGATGGAGAGCATCTCGCGGTCCTTCTTGTCGAAGGCAGAGGGGTCGCAGCGCTCGATCAGGTCGGGCCGGTGGGACGTCGTGCGCTTCAGGGCCTCGTCCCGGCGCCAGCGGGCGATCCTGCCGTGGTGGCCGCTGAGCAGCACCTCCGGGATGTCCCGGCCGCGCCACGCCGGCGGTTTGGTGTAGACGGGTCCCTCAAGGAGGTTCGCCATCGCGCCGGGCGCGAAGGAGTCGTCCCGGTGGGACTCGGCGTTCCCCAGCACCCCGGGCAGCAGCCGAGCCACCGCCTCGGTGATGACGAGGACGGCCGCTTCGCCGCCGGCGAGCACATAGTCGCCGATGGACACCTCGTGGACGGGCATCCGGGTCGCGTACTCGTCGATGACTCGGCGGTCGATGCCCTCGTAGCGGGCGGGCGTGAAGATCAGCCAGGGGCGCTCGGAGAGCTCGACGGCGAGTTCCTGGGTGAAGGGACGGCCGCTGGGCGTGGGGACGATCAGGGCGGGCGCCGAGGAACCGGTCTCGTAGCCGTCGGCCAGGATGTCGTCCAGCGCCTCGCCCCAGGGCTCGGTCTTCATGACCATGCCGGGGCCGCCGCCGTACGGGGTGTCGTCGACGGTGCTGTGGCGGTCGTACGTCCAGGACCGCAGATCGTGCACCTGCACGTTCAGCTGTCCCCGCGCGCGTGCCTTGCCGACGAGGGAGACGTTCAGCGGCTCCAGGTACTCGGGGAAGATCGTGACGACGTCGAGCCGCATCTAGGCCTCGTCCCGGGAGGACGCGATCTCGGCCCGGTCGTCGATCAGACCCGGCGGCGGGTCGATGACCGCCCGCTGCTCCTCCAGGTCGATCTCGGTGACGATCTCCTCGACGAAGGGGACGAGCACCTCGCTGCCGTCGGGGCGCTCGACGATGAAGAGGTCCTGGGAGGGCAGATGGGAGATCTCCGTGATCCGGCCGACCTCCACGCCGTCCCGGGTCACGACATCGAGGTCGATCAGCTGGTGATCGTAGTACTCGTCCTCGCCCTCGGGCAGTTCGTCCGGGTCGATCTCGGCGATCAGCAGGGTGTTGCGAAGCGCCTCGGCGGCGTTGCGGTCGGCGACGCCCTCGAAGCGCAGCAGGAGGCGGCCGCTGTGCACGCGGCCCGTCTCGATGGTCAAGGGTCCGGCGGATGCCGGGTCGGTGGCCAGTACGGCGCCGGGTGCGAGCCTGAGCTCCGGCTCGTCGGTACGTACCTCCACGGTGACCTCGCCCTTGATGCCGTGGGCGCGGCCGATCCGTGCGACTACCAGCTGCACTTTGGAAGATCTCCTGTCGTAACGACTACGGGCCGGGGACGGCCCAGTGGCCCTCCCCGGCCCGAGCCGGTGCTGCGAAGCGTTCAGCGGACGTGGTCCACGTCGACGAGGTCGACACGGACGCCGCGGCCGCCGATGGCGCCCACGACGGTGCGCAGAGCGCGTGCGGTGCGGCCGTTGCGGCCGATCACCTTGCCGAGGTCGTCGGGGTGGACCCGGACCTCCAGCACACGCCCGCGGCGCAGGTCGCGCGAGGCCACCTGCACATCGTCAGGGTTGTCGACGATGCCCTTCACGAGGTGCTCGAGAGCCTCCTCGAGCATCCTCAGGCCTCGGTCGACTCAGACGCAGAGGACTCGGCGGCGGCCTCGTCCTTCTTCTCGGCCTTCTTCTTCTGGGTGATCGCCTCGCCCTTGCCCTCGTCCTCGCCGCTCAGGGCCTCGAACGACGGACGCGCGGACTTGACCTCCGGCTGCAGCAGCGGCGCCGGGGCGGGCTCGCCCTTGAACTTCTGCCAGTCGCCGGTCTTCTTCAGGATGGCGAGCACGGGCTCGGTCGGCTGGGCGCCGACGGAGAGCCAGTACGCCACACGCTCGGCGTCGACCTCGATCACCGACGGGTGGTACGTCGGGTGGTACTTGCCGATCTCCTCGATCGCCCGGCCGTCACGGCGGGTGCGGGAGTCTGCGACGACGATGCGGTAGTGAGGCGAACGGATCTTGCCCAGACGCTTCAGCTTGATCTTGACTGCCACGGGAGTGGATTCTCCTGGATTTGACGTGGTTGGGCACGGCGGACGGCCGCGTGGGGTTGCGGTACCCGAGTGCCCGATGGACGCGTCAGCCGGAGGAGAGAGGGGTCCTGTGCGGCTGTCGAGTACAGCTAGCCATTGTGCCATACCCTGCGGGCTCCGCTGGGCCGAGGGACGCCAGGGCACACCTGAGGGGCACCCGGCGCCGGGACCCCCGGGCGTTGGTCACGCCACCCGGCGCTCACAGGGTGCCTACGTGCCGTGAACCACGGCCGCACCGAGTACGGCTGCCACGAGCAGCCGTCTCTCAGCCTGCAGCCGCCCCCACGGGTTCCGGAATGCGGAAGGGCTTGCCGCAGCCGCCGCACACGATCGGGGCCTGGGCCAGGACCGACGGTACGACGCGGACGTTGCGGCCGCAGTCGCAGACCGCCTTGACGCGTACACCGCCTCCGGAGGAACCGTGGCGGGCGGCGGGACCGCGGAACGTACGGGCCGTGTCCGCGGCCGTCGCCGCCGAGTGGGCCTTCAGCGCGCGCTGGAGCCGCTCGATGGTCGGGCGGTAGCGCCGCTTCGCCTCGGGGTTGAGCGTGACCAACGAGAAGCCGCTGCTCGGGTGCGGCTCCTCGGGGTGGTCCAGGCCCAGCTCCTCGGCGATCGCGAGGAATCTACGGTTGTGGTAGCGGCCGGCGCGGGAGGTGTCGCGTACGCCGCGGGCGGCGGCGATGCCGTGGACTGCCTCATGGAGCAGTCGCTCGAAGGAGAGTTCGTGCCCGCAGGCGGACGACGACTCGCCGATCAGGGATTCGGGCGCGGCAAGATCCGGCAGCTCGGGGTGGTGCCTTTGAATGTCGGCCCACGCCTGTGCCAGCTCTGCGGCGAGAACAGGTGGTGTCGTGCTCACGTAATGACAACGAGCCTGAGTGCCCCTGTGTTCCTATTCCGGGGCATCCCAAATAATTTGCACGTACCCGTCAGTTGCCGCTGATGTGTCCTGACGAGGGCGCGTGCGCAGATCTGCGGAGAAGCCTCACAGCTCATCCCAAGGTGGTGCGTAGCGACGCGTACGCGCCGGCGCGTAGGAGAGGTGCGCGCGCCGGGATGTCTGTGGTCCACAGATGCGCAAGAGGCGTTTCGGCCGCTCTCGGCGGATCTCCTCGTATCTCAGTAAGCGCGCGCGACGACCGCGACGTTACCCGGTGCGTCGTCGGCGTCGGGGACCGACCCGTCCTCGGCGACCAGACACCGTACGGTCACCGCGTGCTCGGCCAGCTTGGCCTCGCCGTCCTCACCGAGCACGGCCCACGGAATGCGCGCCCAGCCGCCCGCGGTGGCCGCCTCGACGGCCTCCTCGATCGTCGCCACGTCGGCCGTGCGGGACGCACGGCGCTCGCGTGACTGCCGCAGCAGCAGCGCCTGGTCCTCCTCGAGGATCCCGGGAAGCGCGCCGACGAGCGACTCGATCGCGATCGGCTGCTTGCCGCCCCCAGAGCCAGACGCCTGGGAGGTACCCCCGGGGATGCGGCGGGCCAGCATCGCCGTGCCGCTCTCCAGGTCACGGGGCCCGATCTCGATGCGTACGGGCACACCCTTGAGCTCCCAGTCGACGGCCCGGCGGCCGAAGGGCGTGTCGGTGCGGTCGTCCACCTGGACACGGATCCCGGCCGCCCTGAGCCGGTCGCCCAGTTCGCGGACCTTGGCCAGAAGCGCTTCGTCGCCCTTGATGGCGAGCACGACCGCCTGGATGGGGGCGAGGCGCGGAGGGACCCGCAACCCGTCGTCATCGCCGTGGGACATGATCAGGCCACCCACCATGCGCGTGGACGAGCCCCAGGACGTCTGCCAGACGAACTCCTGCCTGCCCTCCTTCGACAGGTACTGGATGTGGAAGGCCTTGGCGAAGTTCTGGCCGAGTTCATGACTGGTGCCCATCTGGAGGGCCTTGCCGTCGCCCATCATCCCTTCGAGCGTAAGGGTGTTGACGGCGCCGGCGAACCGCTCGCTCGCCGTCTTGCGGCCGAGCACGACGTCGATGCCGAGGACGTCGACCATGAAGTCGGCGTACACCTCCTTGTGGATGTACGCGGCGTAGTCCCGGGCCTCCTCGTACGTGGCGTGGGCGGTGTGGCCCTCCTGCCACAGGAACTCGGTCGTCCGCAGGAACACGCGCGGGCGCATCTCCCAACGCACCACGTTGGCCCACTGGTTGATCAGCAACGGCAGGTCGCGGTAGCTCTGCACCCACTTGGAGAAGTAGTCGTTGATGATCGTCTCGGAGGTGGGCCGGACGACGACGGGTTCCTCCAGGTCCTTGCCGCCGCCGTGCGTGACGACCGCGAGCTCGGGGGCGAAGCCCTCGACGTGCTCGGCCTCCCTCGTCAGATACGACTGCGGGATGAACAGCGGGAAGTAGGCGTTGGAGGCGCCGGCTTGCTTGATGCGCGCGTCCATCTCCTGCTGCATCCGCTCCCACAGCGCGTAGCCGTACGGCCGGATGACCATGGTGCCGCGCACCGGACCGTTGTCGGCCAGTTCGGCCTTGCTGATCAGGTCCTGGTACCAGCGGGGGAAGTCGTCCGCCCGGGGGGTGAGAACGAGTGCCTTTGCCATGGCGCGATGGTACGGGGACATCTCCACGCACCGTGAATCCGTTGTCACCCAGGGCTGACGTACGGGGCGCACGCACGGCGCACACGGAGTGCTCCACACCCCCTGGACGCCACGACGGGCGCGGAGTTTCCTGGCATACGGGGGCTACGCGGAAGGGCGAGCGCACGTCACGGGGGCTACAGAACCGAACACAGCTGCAACTCTCGTCGGATTGGGGCGCTTTCGAATGACACCTACGCTCGCGCGGCAGGACCTTTCCCGCACGGGAGCGGCTCCTCGCGCGGACCGGCGTGCACGCGCGCGTGACTGGGCCGAGATTCAGGAGCGGATGCTCGTACCGCTGTACGAGGCCGTCTACGAGCGGCTCGAAGTGGGCTCCGGGACACGGCTGCTCGGGCTGGGGTGCGGTGCGGGTCTCGCCCTGCTGATGGCCGCGTCGAGGGGCGCCTCGGTCACCGGTGTCGACTCCGGCGCGCGGGAACGGCTGGCCCTCGCCCGCGAACGGCTGCTGCCCAGAACGCGGGGCACACGCGCGCGTACCGGCACCCGGCTCGTGGACGGCTCGCCACGGCAGGCCGCGCCCGCCCCCGATGAGCCGGCGTACAACCTGCTGACCGCCTTCGAGCCGGTCGGATGCGCGGACGGCGACACGAACGCGCTGGAGGAACAGCTCGCCGCGGCGACGCCGCTCGCCGAGCGCGGGGCGCTCGTGGTGCTCGCCGCGTGGGGTCCGCCGGAACGGTGCAGCACCTCGTCCGTACTGCGCGTCGCCACCAAACCCGCCGATCCCGAGGGCGGTGCGGGCGGCTGGCGCCCGGCCCGGCGCGACGACCTGGAGGAGGCCGCACGGCGCTGCGGGCTCCGTCCGGACGGGTCGGGTCGGGTCGCCTGCCCCTTCGGGTACGCCGACATGGACAGCGCGCTACGGGGGATGCTGTCGACGGGGTTCTTCGACGCGGCGATCCACGCCACGGACCAGGAGCAGGTCGACAAGGAGCTGACCGAGGCGCTGCATCCGTACCTGAGGCCGGACGGCACGGTGTGGATGCCGAACGTGTTCCGCTACCTCATCGCGCGCGTCCCCTAGGCCCCACAACCGATCGTCGCTCGCGTCCCCCGGGCCGTCGGCGGATCGGCCGGGCCGTCGCCCGCGTCCCCTGGCCGTCGCCGCCAACCGCTCCTCATCTGCATTCCCGACCGCACGTGCCCCGGGCCTCGCCCGCACCCCCGACCGTCCCGCGGATTCAGTCCTCCTTCCGTGGGCGCAGGATTCCCGCGATGCGGTACGCGTCCGCCTCGTCCAGTGTCTCGTTGACCAGGAGCGCCTCCGCCAGTGCCTCCAACTGGCCCCGGTGCTCGCCGAGTTTGTGGCGTGCCTCCTCGTAGCACTCCTCGACGATGCGGCGCATCTCGCTCTCGATCACGTCGAGCGTGTGCGGGGCCGCCGCCAGCCCGTACGCCTGCTGCAGATCGTTCGGGAGGGCCGACAGACGGCCCACTCGTTCGCTCATGCCCCAGCGGGCGACCATGCCCCGGGCGATGTTGGTGACCTGTTCGAGGTCACTCTCGGAGCCCGTCGTGATCATCTCGTAGACCACCTGCTCCGCCGCCATGCCACCCAGGGCGCCGATGATGCGCCCGCGCAGATACTCCTCCGTGTACGCGTGCCTTTCCGACTCGGGGGTCGACAGCGTCGCCCCGAGTGCCCGGCCGCGCGGCACGATCGTGATCTTGCGCACCGGGTCGGCGCCCGGCTGCAGCATGCCCAGCAGGGCGTGACCGCTCTCGTGGTACGCCGTGCGCCGGCGCTCCTCCTCGGGCATCACGAGGGAGCGTGCGGCGCCCAGCTGCACCTTCTCCAGCGCCTCCAGGATGTCCGACTGCGTCACCTGCGGCTTCCCCCGCTTGACCGCCAGCAGGGCGGCCTCATTGGCGAGGTTGGCCAGTTCCGCGCCCGTCATGCCCGGGGTCATACGGGCCACCTGGGCCAGGTCGACGTCCGGAGCGAGCGGCATCTCGCGCGTGTGGATCCTCAGGATCGCCTCGCGGCCGTCGCGGTCCGGCGGCGACACGGTGACCACCCGGTCGAAACGGCCGGGCCGGGTGAGCGCGGGGTCGAGGACGTCCGCGCGGTTGGTCGCCGCGATGACGATCACGCCCTCCGAACCGGTGAAGCCGTCCATCTCCGTGAGGATCTGGTTCAGCGTCTGCTCGCGCTCGTCATGGCCGCCCAACGACGCCCCACCGCCGCGCACCCGCCCGATCGTGTCGATCTCGTCGATGAAGATGATCGACGGAGCCATCCTGCGGGCCTCGGCGAACAGCTCGCGGACGCGGGAGGCGCCGACGCCCACGATCATCTCGATGAACTCGGAGGCCGAGGCGGAGAAGAACGGCACGCCCGCCTCGCCTGCCACCGCCCGCGCGAGCAGCGTCTTGCCGGTACCCGGCGGGCCCGTGAGCAGCACGCCGCGCGGCGGCTTCGCGCCCATCCTGCGATAGGCGTCCGGGTTCTTGAGGAAGTCGACGACGTCGGCCAGCTCGCCCTTGACCTCGTCGATGCCGGCCACGTCGTCGAAGGTCGTGCGCGGGGTGCCCGGCTGCAGCTCGACCGGCTTCGGCGGCGCCCTGCGGCCGAATATCCCTCCGGCGCCCAGACCCGCGCTCACCCGCCGGGAGATGAAGAGCCACAGCGCCACCAGGATCAGTATCGGCGCCAGCGAGAGCAGCAGGTTGGACAGGAAGCCGCGCTGCTGCACGACCGGCTGCGCGGTCACCGTGACATGGTGCCGGGTCAGGTTCTGCCAGAGCTTGTCGTCCGCGAAGGCCGGGCGCTGCGTCTTGAACTTGGTGTACTTCCCGCCGCCCTGGGGGTTGGGCTGGGGGTTCTTGAGCCGGCCCTGGATGGTGTCACCCTTGGCGTAGACCGTGGTGACGTTGCCGTCGTTGAGCTGCCTGCTGAACTCCGTGTACGAGATCGTCGGCTCGTTTCCCCTGGTGTAGTAGGACAGCCCGAGGTAGGCGACGAGGAAGACGACCAGCGCCGCGACGGCCAGGCCCCACCAGCCACCGGGCAGCTTCCGGCCGGCAGGCCGTCTGGGCGGCGCCTCCGGTGTGCCCTCGGTGCGCCACGGCTGGTCGGGGGTCTTGCGCGGTGGGGCGGAATTGCCCATACATCGGACGGTACGGCACCCGAGGGGCCCCGGCACGCGCTGAGGGCGCCCCTCCGGGGAGGGACGCCCTCGGCGTCGTAGGGGATGCTCTGCGTCGTACGGGATGCTCTGCGTCGTAGGGGGATGCCCTGCGTCGTAGGGGGATGCCCTGCGGATCAGCCCATGAACTTCTTGAACTCGTCCGGCAGCTCGAAGTCCTGACCGCCCTGCTGCGGGAGGCCGAGGGCGTTGCCGCTCTGGGCGGCGGCGCGGCGCTCGGCGGCCTCCTGCTCCTGCTGCCGGCGCTTCATCGGATTCCCGGAGCGCTGCTTGCCCTTGGCCTTCTTCGGCTGCTTCCTGCTCCGGCCGGGACCACCGCCCATGCCGGGGATCCCCGGCATGCCGGGCATGCCGGCGCCCTGGGCCATGCGGGACATCATCTTGCGTGCCTCGAAGAACCGCTCGACCAGGTTCTTGACCGCGCTGACCTCGACACCGGAGCCCTTGGCGATACGGGCGCGACGGGAGCCGTTGATGATCGTCGGGTCCTGGCGCTCGCCCGGGGTCATCGACTTGATGATCGCGGCCGTGCGGTCGACGTCCCGCTCGTCGATGTTGTTGATCTGGTCCTTGATCTGGCCCATGCCCGGGAGCATGCCGAGCAGCTTGGAGATCGACCCCATCTTCCTGACCTGCTCCATCTGGGCCAGGAAGTCGTCGAGGGTGAAGTCCTGGCCCTTCTTGGAGGCCAGCTTGGAGGCCATCTTCTCGGCCTCGGCCTGGTCGAAGGTCTTCTCCGCCTGCTCGATCAGGGTGAGCAGGTCACCCATGTCGAGGATGCGGGAGGCCATCCGGTCCGGGTGGAAGGCGTCGAAGTCCTCGAGCTTCTCGCCGTTCGACGCGAACATGATCGGCTTGCCGGTGACCGAGGCGATCGACAGGGCCGCACCACCGCGGGCGTCACCGTCGAGCTTGGAGAGGACCACGCCGTCGAAGCCGACGCCGTCGCGGAAGGCCTCCGCCGTGTTGACGGCGTCCTGACCGATCATCGCGTCGACGACGAAGAGGATCTCGTCCGGGCGGATCACGTCCCGGATGTCCGCGGCCTGCTGCATCATCTCCTGGTCGATGCCGAGGCGGCCGGCGGTGTCCACGATCACGATGTCGTGGACCTTGGTCTTCGCGTGCTCGATGGAGTCCCTGGCGACCTTGACCGGGTCGCCGACGCCGTTGCCCGGCTCCGGCGCGAAGACGGCCACGCCCGCGCGGTCGGCGACGACGCTCAGCTGGTTGACCGCGTTCGGGCGCTGGAGGTCGGCGGCGACCAGGAGCGGGGAGTGGCCCTGCTCCTTGAGCCACTTGGCGAGCTTGCCCGCGAGGGTGGTCTTACCGGCACCCTGCAGACCCGCGAGCATGATCACCGTCGGGGGCTGCTTGGCGAACCGGAGGCGGCGGGTCTCGCCGCCGAGGATCGTGACCAGCTCGTCGTTGACGATCTTGAGGACCTGCTGGGCCGGGTTGAGCGCCTTGGAGACCTCGGCGCCGAGGGCGCGCTCCTTGACGTTCTTGATGAAGCTCCGGACCACCGGCAGGGCCACGTCGGCTTCGAGGAGCGCGATACGGATCTCGCGTGCGGTGGCGTCGATGTCAGCTTCGGACAGCCGGCCCTTGCCCCGCAGATTCTTGAACGTCGCTGAGAGGCGATCGGAGAGAGTATCGAACACGGCGCTCGTCGGTCCTCGGGGTCGGGGTCTAAAGGAATCGTCCTCAAGGGTATCCGGACGCACGCGGTGGGGTCTTCACCGCGTGCTTACGGACCGGAGCCCGGTGCGTACGTAAGCGGGGCTCAGTTCCGCAGCGCCTCCTCCAGCGCCCGGGCCACCGACGCCGCCTCCTCGCCCGGCAGGGGCGCGCCCGTGGCCGTCGTCACATAGAACGCGTCCACCGCGTTGGCGCCGAGCGTCGAGACATGGGCGCTGCGCACCCGTACCCCGGACTTCTCCAGCGCCCGCCCGATCCGGAAGAGCAGGCCCGGCGCGTCCTGGGCCCGCACCTCGATCACCGTGGCGTGTCGCGAGGCGGCCGGGGCGACCGTCACACGGGGCGGGGGCGCGACCACGCCCCGGCGGCGGGGATAGGCGGCGTCCCGCTCCGCCAGCCGGGCCCCGATGTCCAGGGAACCGTCCAGGGCCCGTACCAGGTCGGCCCGCAGCCGCGCGGCCTGGGGCAGCGAGCCGTACTCGGCCGCGACCCGCCAGTCGAGCAGCAGGACGGAGCTGTCGTGGACGCCGTCCGGCAGGTCCAGGGCCCGTAGCTCGGCCGTGCGGACGGTGAGGCGGTGCACGGCGAGCACGCCCGAGACCGCGGGCAGCACACCGGGCTGGTCCGGTACGGCGATCAGCAGCTCCACGCCCAGGGGTTCCGGTTCGCCGGACGGCTCGTCGCCCGGGGGCTCGGTCTGCGCGCGCAGGGCGAGCACCGGGGCGCCCGTGCGGAACGCCTCGACGGCCAGCCGCTCCTGCTCGGCGGTGGGCGTGGCGGCCTCCGGTTCGGCGGGCTCGTCGCCCGCGAGCAGCGCCGAGACCCGCTTGACCAGGTCGGTCACCAGCGCTGCGCGCCAGGACGACCAGGCCGCGGGCCCGGTGGCCAGCGCGTCCGCCTCGGTCAGCGCGTGCAGCAGCTCCAGGGTGCTCTGTGAGCCGACGGCGTCGGCGACCGAGCGCACGGTGGCCGGATCCTCCAGGTCACGCCGGGTCGCCGTCTCGACGAGCAGGAGGTGGTGACGTACGAGGGTGGCGAGGACGGCGACGTCGTCGCGGTCGAAGCCGATCCGGGCCGCCACGTCCCGCGCGATGATCTCGCCCGCCACGGAGTGGTCGCCGGGCCAGCCCTTGCCGATGTCGTGCAGCAGCGCGGCGACCAGGAGGAGGTCGGGGCGGCCGACGCGGCGGGTCAGCTCGGACGCGCGGACGGCCGTCTCGATCAGATGGCGGTCGACGGTCCATACGTGCACGGCGTTGCGCTGCGGGCGGCAGCGCACCCGCTCCCAGTCGGGCAGCAGGCGGGTGATCAGGCCTTCGGCCTCCAGGGACTCCCAGACCTCGACGGTCGGACGGCCGGAGCCCAGCAGGGTCACGAGCTGTTCCCGGGCCTCTGCGGGCCAGGGCGAGGGCAGGGGGCGCACGGCGCCCGCCATCCGCCGTACGGCGTGCAGGGAGAGCGGGAGGCCGGCCTGGGCGGCGGCAGCGGCGGCGCGCAAGGGAAGCACCGGGTCGCGCTCGGGGCGCGCGGCCCGCGCGAGCACCACCTCGCCGTCCTGTTCCACCACCCCTTCCGCCAGGGGCGACCGCTCCGTGACCGACTTGCCGCCACCGAGCATGGCGCGCAGCCGCGGCCGCACCGCGCGCGAGCGCAGCACACGGCCCACCTCGCGCCAGGTCACATCGCTGGCATACGAAATGACGCGCGCCGCCTCGTACACCTGGCGCAGCAGCGTGTCGGCGTCCAGCAGGCCGAGTTCGGCGGCTACCTGGTCCTGCTCCTGCAACGCCAGCCGGTCGGTGGCGCGCCCGGTGGTCAGATGCAGCGCGTCCCGTACGTCCAGGAGCCGGCGCCGGGCGTCCGCCAGCCCCTCGCGGGGTGCGTCCGCGAGCCAGGAGGCGGCCACCGCACGCAGGGCCGTGGCATCGCGCAGGCCGCCCCGCGCCTCCTTGAGGTCCGGCTCCAGCAGGTACTGCAGCTCGCCCTGCCGCTCGGCCCGTTCGGCACACAGCTCCTGCAGTTCGGGAAGGCGCTTGGGTGCCTGGTTGCGCCAGTCGGCCAGGATGGCCGTCCTGAGGCCGGCGGTCATTCCGAGGTCGCCCGCCAGGTGCCGCGCGTCCAGCAGGCCGAGCTGCACCTTGAGGTCCTCGCCCGCGGTCCTGCGCGCCTCCGCCGGGGTGCGGACGGAGTGGTCGAGGGCCAGGCCCAGGTCCCAGACGGGGTACCAGATGCGGTCGGCCAGGGCGGCCACCGCCTTGCTGTCGCCGCCGTCGTGCAGCAGCAGCAGATCCAGGTCGCTGCGCGGGGACAGCTCGCCGCGGCCGTAGCCGCCGACGGCGACCAGGCAGACGCCGCGCAGTTCCCCGGCACCGGCGGTGAACAGTTCGGCGAGCCAGTCGTCCGTCAGTTCGGCCAGGGCCGCACGGCGCGGCGGCCCGGACCGCGCCCCCTCCGTGAGGAGGCGCAGCCGGGCCGCCGCGTAGCCGCTGGGTCCCGAGCCCTCTGCTTCCGTACGTACGTCCGTACTCGTCACCCAGCGACTCCTGTTCCGTTGGTGCCTTAGGGGTCCTTGCACTATGACCACGCGACCCGGGCGGGCGTAGTGCAAGGATCCCTTACAGCGCGTCGGGTCCGCGCTCGCCGGTCCGGACCCGGACGGCCGTCTCGACCGGGAGGGACCAGACCTTGCCGTCTCCGATCTTGCCGGTGCGGGCCGCCTTGACGATGACGTCGATGAGCTGTTCGGCGTCGTCGTCCTCGGTCAGCACCTCGATACGGATCTTGGGGACGAGGTCGACCGTGTACTCGGCGCCGCGGTAGACCTCGGTGTGCCCCCTCTGCCGACCGTAGCCGCTCGCTTCGGTGACCGTCAGACCGTGCACCCCGAAGGCCTGGAGGGCCTCCTTGATCTCGTCCAGCCGGTGGGGCTTCACGACGGCGGTGATGAGCTTCATGCGTCCACCTTCTTGCTCTGCGTGGCGGCCAGGGCCGGAGCGGTGGCCGTCCCGATGACGCCGCCGCCCGCGCCGCTGAAGTCGTATGCGGTCTCGGCGTGCTCGGCCTGGTCGATGCCGGAGATCTCCTCGTCCTCGGTGACCCGCATGCCGATCGTCTTGTCGAGGAGGAAGGCGAGGACCGCGGAGACGACCAGGGAGTAGGCGAGGACCGCGAAGACACCGGCGCACTGGATCCAGAACTGGTGCATGCCGCCGCCGTAGAAGAGGCCCTTGACGTCGGACTGGCCCTTGCCGCTGGCGAAGAGGCCGATGAGCAGGGAGCCGATGACACCGCCGACCATGTGGACGCCGACGACGTCGAGGGAGTCGTCGTAGCCGAACCTGTACTTCAGGCCGACCGCCATGGCGCACAGGACTCCGGCGACGGCACCGACGGCGATCGCGCCGAGCGGGGAGACCGCACCGCCGGACGGGGTGATCGCGACCAGACCGGCGACGGCGCCGGAGGCGGCGCCCAGCGTGGTGAACGCGCCGTGGCGGATCTTCTCGTAGGCGAGCCAGGCCAGCATGGCGGCCGCGGTGGCGACCTGTGTGTTGACGAACATCAGCGGGCCGACGCCGTCGTCGTTGCCGAGCCACGAACCGGCGTTGAAGCCGAACCAGCCGAACCACAGGAGACCGGCGCCGAGCATGACCAGCGGGAGGCTGTGCGGACGCATCGGGTCCTTCTTGAAGCCGACGCGCTTGCCGATGACGAGGATCACGCCGAGCGCCGCCGCACCGGCGTTGATGTGGACCGCGGTACCGCCGGCGAAGTCGATCACACCCAGCTTGAAGGCCCAGCCGCCGGCGCCCCAGACCCAGTGGGCGACCGGGAAGTACACGATCGTGGCCCAGAGGACCAGGAAGAGGGACCAGGCCGTGAACTTCACGCGGTCCGCCAGCGCGCCGCTTATCAGGGCGGGCGTGATGATCGCGAACATCAGCTGGAAGACGGCGAAGACGAAGACCGGGATGGTGTAGCCGGGCCAGAGGTCCATCTTGCCGATGTTGCTGAAGCCGACGTAGTCGGAGGTCCAGCCGATGATCGAGCCCTTGTCGGTGCCGAAGGCCATGGAGAAGCCGTAGAGCACCCACAGGATGGTGACGATGCCGAGGCTGATGAAGCTCATCATCAGCATGTTCAGGGTGCTCTTGACGCGGACCATGCCTCCGTAGAAGAAGGCCAGGCCCGGGGTCATGAGCATCACCAGGGCGGAACAGATCAGCATGAAGCCTGTGTTGGCGGACGACAGCTTGGGTGCGTCCGCCGCAAGCGTGATGGCGGCTGGTGCCATCGGCGTCTCCTCGTCGGTTGGTACGGCCCCGTGCGGGCGAAGCCTGAGAGCGGTCCGGTCATGAGGGGCGGGCCGGTTATGCGCCATGAGATTGGCGCAGCGCGGTTTCGGTCGACGCCCCTGGATGTTTCGCCGCAGTGACGAAGGCACCGTGCGTGTTACGCATCGATGAACTGCCGGATACCGGTCGCGTCGATCGTTATCGTGACGCAACCTTTCATGAATGGCGCATCTTCTTGCAGCGGAACCGCCCCCGCGCCGAAACGTCACCGCCCTCGCGGACACGGCTGATCACCGCGGGCGTTCCCCGCTCAATGGTCGCGGTATGCAGGCCGGCCGCGACGGCCATCCGATGACCTGGCATGGGGGAGCCGAGTCGGGCAGTTCGGGATGGCGGCCGCGGCCGGGGTCCCAAGGGGCCCTTGGGTTCTGGCGGGCCCGGGGGTGATCAGATCGCCCCCGCGGTCTCGGGGAGATGGGTGGCGAGATGGTCGGTCAATTCGACGACCTCGGCAAGATCACCGAAATCGCGTACGGCCGTGTCGACGGTCTTTCGAATACGAGTGTTGACGCGCTCGGACCGCACCTTTTTGGCGATTTCCATCGCCCGCTTGGCCCGCACCGCACTCTGTTCCGGTTCGCGCTGGAGAAGGTGCACGGTGGCCATGCCGATGAGGTTGAGTGCGTACGACCGCTGGTGCTCGGTGTCCTGGGCGAACAGGTCGACGGCCTTCTGCATCACCGGCTCGGCGAGGGAGGCGTAGCTGGGGCTGCGGCCCGCGACATAGGCGAGGTCGCGGTAGGAGTGGGAGTTCTCGGCGTGCAGCTCGGCCTCGGAGAAGAAGCGGATCCAGTCGGGCTCGGGCTCGTCGAACTCGAGGGCGTCGGCGAAGGTGTCCTCGGCCATCCGCACGGCACGCTTGCACCGGCCGGGCTGGCCCATGTTCGCGTACGCGCGGGCCTCCATCGCATACAGCATCGCCTGGGTGCGCGGGCTCGCGCAGTCCCGGCTGCCGTACTGCGCGAGGTGGATCAGCTCCAGCGCGTCGTCGGGCCGGCCGAGATGGATCATCTGTCGGCTCATGCTGGAAAGAACGTACGAGCCGAGCGGCCTGTCGCCCGCCTCCTTGGCGGCATGCAGGGCGAGGACGAAGTACTTCTGCGCGGTGGGCTGCAGTCCGACGTCGTAGCTCATCCAGCCGGCCAGCTCGGCCAGTTCGGCGGCGACCTTGAACAGGCGCTTGGTCGTGGCCTCGGGCTGGGGTTCCTGGAGGAGGTCGGTCACCTCGTGCAGCTGGCCGACGACCGCCTTGCGGCGCAGACCGCCGCCGCACTGGGCGTCCCACTGCCGGAACATCACGATCGTGGTTTCGAGGAGGTCGAGCTCGGGCTTGGAGAGCCGGCCGCGGGCACGCCCGAACGGCGCGGGCTCGGGGTCCTCGCGCGGGGCGGCGGAGCTCGGCACCAGCCAGCGCTGCAGGGGTTCGATGAGGGACGGGCCCGCGGACAGGGCCAGCGAGGTCCCGAGGAAGCCGCGCCGCGCCAGCATCAGGTCGCTGCGCGAGAACTCGCTGATCAACGCCACCGTCTGCGGGCCCGTCCAGGGCAGGTCGATGCCGGACACGGAGGGTGACTGGTGGGCGGGGCGCAGCCCGAGGTCCTCGATGGCGACCACACAGCCGAAGCGCTCGGAGAACAGCTCCGACAGGATCCGCGGAATGGGCTCGCGCGGGTTCTCCCCGTCGAGCCAGCGGCGCACCCGTGAGGTGTCCGTGGAGATGTGGTTGGCTCCCAACTGGCGGGCCCTTCGGTTGACTTGCCGCGCCAGCTCGCCCTTCGACCAGCCGCTGCGCACGAACCAAGAGCCGAGCAGCTCATTGGGGCGCTTGTCAGCGTTCGTGCCGCTTCCGCCGTTGCCGCCCACTGGAACGCCCCCATCCCTGAAACCACTTGTGCGCTGTGTGCGCCAAGCCTTACCAGAATGCCGGTCTGCACGGCCCCGCGTCCGACGGTTCTCGGCCGTCGTACGGGAATCGACTTGCCTCCGGCATACCCACGAGTGAGTGCGTCCCCAGGACTCGTGCACTCAAAGTAATCCTACGATCACGCGCCTAGCCATGGCGATTCCAGAAACGCCACCATTCGCCACCCCTTCGAATGAACTCACCGTGGCCCAGGCGCGATTCACTTGACACATGACGGCCGGAAGTGGGTGGAGCACTGCACTCACGGGCGCGCACCAGCGACGCACCACCCCGGTTGCAACCGGGCGCCGCCCGGCCCCGCGGTGACGACCGACGGACGGGGAACTCAGAGTCACATTCCGATTCCGTCCCGTAACCATCGGCGGGTCGGACCCGTTGGAGGGGGTATGGGCTTCACGATCGGCGGTACGCGGGGGATCCGCGAGATCCGGCCCGGTGCGCGGCGCCGGAGCCGCTCGTCCGAGTGCACCGCCGTGGCCGAGTACACCGGCCTGTGGGGCTGGGATGTGGTACCCGGCGCACGGGCGGTAGCGGGGGCGTGCTCCTGCGGCGGATCGGACTGTGACGCGCCCGGCGCGCATCCGCTGGACTTCGCGCCCGTCGTGCGTGCCGGCGCCACGCTGGACGAGGCCGGCGAGGCATGGGCCGAGGTCCCCGGTGCCGCGGTGATGCTGCCGGTCGGCGGCGCGTTCGACGTGATCGAGGTCGCCGAGGCGGCGGGTCGGCGGGCGCTGGTGCGGCTGGAGCGCATGGGCCTCCCGCTCGGTCCGGTCACGGCGACCCCGGAGGGCCGCGCCCACTTCTTCGTCGCCCCGGGCTCCGCGGCCGAGCTCCCGGCTCTGCTGTACCGGATGGGGTGGGACGACGCGGACCTCGATCTGCACGCCCTCGGCCCGGGCGCGTACATCACGGCCCCGCCCTCCCCCCGCGGCGGTCTCGGCCCGGTCCGCTGGCTGCGCTCCCCCGCCCTCGACTCGGCGACGAACCCGCCGGCCGCGCGCCTGCTGATCGGCACCCTGGCATACGTCGCACACCGCTCACGGGCCTGATCCCGGCACAGTCCCTCGGGCACTCGGCCCTGCCAGGGGGCGACAGCCGAGGGCCCCCATCACATCTGCACCGTGTGATGGGGGCCCTTCTCCTCCTACGCCGCCGGCGACGCCGTACGGCTCGTCGCGTGCCGTCAGTCGCCGATAAGCGCATCCACGAACGCCTCCGGGTCGAACGGCGCCAGGTCGTCGGCGCCCTCGCCGAGACCGATCAGCTTCACCGGCACGCCCAGCTCGCGCTGGACCGCGACGACGATGCCGCCCTTGGCCGTGCCGTCGAGCTTGGTGAGCACGATGCCGGTGATGTCCACGACCTCACCGAAGACACGGGCCTGGACGAGACCGTTCTGTCCGGTCGTGGCGTCCAGGACGAGCAGCACCTCGTCCAGCGGAGCGTGCTTCTCGACGACGCGCTTGACCTTCCCCAGCTCGTCCATGAGGCCGGTCTTGGTGTGCAGGCGTCCGGCCGTGTCGATGAGGACGACGTCGGCGCCGATCTCCTTGCCCTCCTTGACCGCGTCGAAGGCGACGGAGGCGGGGTCGCCGTTCTCGGGACCTCGCACGGTGTGGGCGCCGACCCGCTCGCCCCAGGTCTGCAGCTGGTCGGCGGCGGCGGCACGGAAGGTGTCGGCGGCGCCGAGGACGACGGTGCGGCCGTCGGCCACGAGGACGCGGGCGAGCTTGCCGGTGGTGGTGGTCTTGCCGGTGCCGTTGACGCCGACGACCATCACGATGCCGGGCTTGCTGGTCTCGGGCTCGGTGTGAACCGTTCGGTCCATGTCGGTGCCGACCAGCTTGAGCAGCTCCTCGCGCAGCAGCCCGCGCAGCTCCTGCGGGGTGCGGGTGCCGAGCACCTTCACGCGCCCGCGCAGCCGCTCGACCAGCTCGTGGGTGGGCTGCACACCGACGTCGGCGGTGAGCAGCGTGTCCTCGATCTCCTCCCAGGTCTCCTCGTCGAGGTGCTCCCGGGACAGGAGCGTGAGCAGCCCCTTGCCGAGCGCGTTCTGCGAGCGGGAGAGGCGGGCGCGCAGACGGATCAGACGGCCGGCGGCGGGCTCGGGGATCTCGATCGGAGGCGCCTCGACGACGGGCGGCTCCTCGACGACGACGGGAGCGGAACCGGCCGGGAGGTCCACCTCCTCGATCGTCCGGCGTTCCTCGTCGCGCGGCGTCTCGGCCTCGTCGCCGACGTGCGGCTCGGCCGGAGGGGCGGTGATGTCGGGCGTCGTGGGGGGAGCCGGTGGCAGCGGCTTCTTCCGGCGACTGCCGACGACGAGCCCACCGAGCGCGGTGAGCACTACCACGGCGATGACTACAGCAAGGATGACGATTTCCATAACGGGTCCAGTATGCGCGACCGGGCACCGGCCGGTTCGGCGGCGGCTCCGGGGCCGCACCCCTGGTTGTCTGACGCCCCGTCAGCTAACGTCCCTCTGCACACCCGCCCGGCGAAGGTGAGGGGGGCCCGTCCATGCCCGTCACGGTCGTACGCTTCAACCTGGTCGAGCCCGGCGCGACCCCCGCCTCGCTCGGCGCCCGCTACCGGGCGGCCGTGGAGATGGCCGCGTACGCCGACGGCCGCGGAATCACCACCGTGCAGACCGAGGAGCACCACGGGGTCGAGAACAACTGGCTGCCGTCGCCGTTCGCCTTCGCCGGCGCGGTCTTCGGAGCGACCCGGCGGCTCGCGGTCACCGTCTCCGCGGTCATCGGACCGCTGCACGACCCGCTGCGGCTGGCCGAGGACATCGCCGTACTGGACCTGCTCAGCGGCGGCCGGCTGGTCACCGTCGCGGGCATCGGCTACCGGCCGGAGGAGTACGCGCTCTTCGGCGTGGAGTGGACGTCACGCGGAAGGCTCCAGGACGAGCTCCTGGAGACCGTGCTGCGGGCGTGGACCGGCGAGGAGTTCCGGTACCGGGGCCGTACCGTACGCGTCAGCCCCCGCCCCGGCACCCAGCCGCACCCCCTGCTGCTGGTCGGCGGCTCCTCCAGGGCGGCGGCCCGTCGCGCCGCGCGGCTGGGCCTGCCCTTCTTCCCCAGCGCGCACCTGCCGGAGCTGGAGGCGCACTACAAGGAGCGGCTCGTCGAGTACGGCACCGAGGGCTGGACGCTGATGCCGGCCGCCGAGACCCCGCTGCTGCACATCACCGAGGACCCGGACCGGGCGTGGGCGCGCTACGGCGAGCACTTCCTGCACGAGGCACGGACGTACGCCTCCTGGCAGTCCGGTGACATCCGGTCGGCCGTGAGGTCGGCGGCCACGACGGTGGCGGAGCTGCGCGCGGAGGGGGTCTACCGGATCCTGACGCCGGACGCGTGCGTGGCGCTGGGCCTGGACAGCTACGTCCTGCACCCGCTCGCCGGCGGGATGCCGATCGACGAGGGCTGGCGCAGTCTGCATCTGTTCTGCGAGAACGTGCTGCCCCGTCTGGAGGCCGTCTGATCCTCGCCCGACCCCCTCGCCCGATCCTCCTCGCCCGATCCTCCTCGCCCGATCCTCCTCGTACGGCACCGCCGCCCGTACGACGCACCGCCGCCCGGCTCGGGCAGTGACCGAGCCGGGCGGCGGCGGGATACGAGGAGAGGGGCAGCGGGGACTTGGCCCTTCTCCTCGAGCTCGGGGTGGGCGGGTCAGCCCATCTCCTCCAGGGACTTGCCCTTCGTCTCCTTCACGAACTTCAGGACGAAGGGGACGGAGAGTGCGGCGAAGACCGTGTAGATCACGTAGGTCACGGAGAGGTTCCAGTCGGCCAGCGACGGGAAGCTCGCGGTGATGGCCCAGTTGGCGATCCACTGCGCGGCGGCGGCCACGCCCAGGGCGGCGGCACGGATCTTGTTCGGGAACATCTCGCCGAGCATGACCCAGACGACCACACCCCAGGACAGGGCGAAGAAGAGGACGAACACGTGGGCGGCGATCAGCGCGATCCAGCCCTCGGTGGCGGGCAGCTTGCCGTCGACCAGGTGGGAGGAGAACGCCCAGGCCTCCAGCGCCAGGCCGACCACCATGCCGACCGAACCGATGATCGCGAGCGGCCTGCGGCCGACGCGGTCCACGAAGATCATCGCGATCACGGTGCCGACGATGTTGATGATCGACGTCGTGAACGAGTAGAAGAACGAGTCCGTCGGGTTGATGCCGACCGACTGCCACAGCGTGGAGGAGTAGTAGAACGCGACGTTGATGCCGACGAACTGCTGGAAGACCGACAGGCCGATGCCGATCCAGACGATCGGCTTGAAGAAGAAGCCGCCGCCGAGCAGGTCCTTGAAGGTGGACTTGTGCTCGCTCGTCATGGCCTGCTCGATCTGGGCGACACGGGCGTCCAGGTCCACACCGTTGCCCTCGACCTCGGCGAGGATCTCCCGGGCGCGCTCACGCTTGCCGACGGAGAGCAGGAAGCGCGGGGACTCGGGGATCGCGAAGGAGAGCAGACCGTAGAGCACGGCCGGGATGACCATGACGCCGAGCATGACCTGCCAGGCCTCGAGGCCCATCAGCTTGCCGCGCTGGTCGCCGCCCGCGGCGTTCAGCAGACCCCAGTTGACCAGCTGCGAGATGGCGATGCCGACGACGATCGCGGCCTGCTGGAAGGAGCCGAGCCGGCCACGGTAAGCGGGCGGGGCGACCTCGGCGATGTAGGCGGGGCCGATCACGGAGGCCATGCCGATGGCGAAGCCGCCGACGATCCGCCAGAAGGCGAGGTCCCACAGGGCGAAGGGCAGGGCGGAGCCGACCGCGCTCACGGTGAAGAGGGCCGCGGCGATCTGCATGCACCGGATGCGGCCGATACGGTCGGCTATGCGGCCGGCCGTGGCGGCGCCGATCGCACAGCCGATCAGGGCGATGGCGATGACCTGGGCCAGCGCTGCGGAGCCGATGTCGTAGCGGCCCCGGATGGCCTCGACGGCGCCGTTGATCACGGAGCTGTCGTAGCCGAACAGGAAGCCGCCCATCGCGGCCGCCGCCGCGATGAAGATGACGTGCCCGAGATGATCGGGGTGAGCCGTCCCGGCTCCTGACTTGGGTGCCTGCGCTGTGCTGGTCACGTGTGTAACTCCTCGGGCCACCGGCAACGCTGCCGGGGGTGGGGGGCGAGCCCTCTCAGGTGGCGACACCTGAAGGTAAAAGCAACGTTGCAGAGACTATGCCTTCAAGTTTCGAAGTCAATAGGCCAGCGCCTGTGACCTTTGAGACCTGAGGGCTTCACTCTTCGTTCACTTCTTGAACTTGTGGCTTGAGGTCTACCTACGGGTGCCCGGAATCCGTGCGACCAGCCACGACCAGGACGGGGATGAAACCAGCCACGACCAGGATGGGGATGACGGCCGGCTTGGGCCGGGATCAGCGCAGCCGCTGGGAGATGACCTTCGACACACCGTCCCCCTGCATGGAGACGCCGTACAGCGCGTCGGCGACTTCCATGGTCCGCTTCTGGTGCGTGATCACGATCAGCTGCGAAGCCTCCTGCAGCTCCTGCATGATGCGGATGAGCCGCTGCAGGTTGGTGTCGTCGAGAGCCGCCTCGACCTCGTCCATGACGTAGAAGGGGCTGGGGCGCGCCTTGAAGATCGACACGAGCAGCGCGACGGCGGTCAGTGACCGCTCACCACCGGAGAGCAGGGAGAGCCGCTTGACCTTCTTGCCCGGGGGCCGCGCCTCGACGTCGACGCCCGTGGTGAGCATGTTGTCCGGATCGGTCAGCACAAGCCGTCCCTCGCCGCCCGGGAAGAGCCGGCTGAAGACGCCCTCGAACTCGCGGGCCGTGTCCCGGTAGGCCTCGGTGAAGACCTGCTCGACGCGCTCGTCGACCTCCTTCACCACCTGGAGCAGGTCGGCACGGGTCTTCTTCAGGTCCTCCAGTTGCTCGCTGAGGAACTTGTGGCGTTCCTCCAGCGCCGCGAACTCCTCCAGGGCGAGCGGATTGACCTTGCCGAGCTGCTGGTAGGCGCGTTCGGCGGCCTTGAGGCGCTTCTCCTGCTCGGCGCGTACGAACGGCCGCGGCTGGTTGCGCGGGTGTTCGGGGTCCTCGGGCAGTTCCTCGCCCTCGGCGGGCGGCGAGGGCGGCACGAGCTGGTCGGGACCGTACTCGGCGATCAACCCCGCCGGTTCGACACCCAGTTCCTCCAGCGCCTTGGTCTCCAGTTGCTCGATGCGCAGCCGCTTCTCCGCGCCGAGCACCTCACCGCGGTGGACGGAGTCCGTGAGCTTGTCCAGCTCGGCCTTGAGGTCGCGGCCCTCGGTGCGGGCGGCGGTGAGCTCCTGCTCGCGGCGGGCCTTGACCGCCTCGGCCGCGGTGCGCTCGGCTTCCGCCCTGCTCAGCGAGACCTCGACGTGGGCCAGCAACTGCCGGGCACCGGAGGCGACGGCCTCCGCGACGGCGGCCTCGTGCCGCAGCCGGGCCCGCCGCTGCTCGGCACGCGCGCGTGCCTCGCGTTCGGCGCGGGCACCGCGGTCGAGGGAGTCGGCGCGTCCGGCCAGCCCCTTCACCCGTTCTTCGTGGGTACGGACCTGGAGCCGGGCCTCCATCTCGGTCTGCCGGGCGTTCGCTCCGTCGGCGGCGAGGCGGTCGCGCACGGAGGTGTCGGGCTCCTCCTCGACCGGCATCTCCTCGGCGACGGCGACCCGCTCGGCGAGTTCCTCGACCTCCCGCAGGGCCTTGTCCAGGGCGTCCTGCGCCCGGGCCGCGGCCGCGGTGGAACGCTCGGCCTCCCCGGCGGCGCCCCGCGCCTGCCCGGCCAGCCGTCCCAGCTGCTGCGCGACCGCGGACTTCTCCCGCTCGGCCGCCCGGCGCCGCTCCCCCAGCTCCTCGACGAGGGCGGCGCACTCCTTGCGGCGCTCGCCCGCGAGCCGCTGGGTATCGGCCAACTCCTGGCACCGAACGGCGAGTTCTTCCAGTTCGGCGGCGGCCTCGTCGACGGAGGCCTGCACCTCGAGCAGGCTCGGCGCCCCGGCCGACCCGCCGTGCGCGAAGTGCGCCCCGAGGAGATCGCCCTCGGCGGTGACGGCGGTCAGGTCGGGGCGTGCGTAGACGAGTTCCTCGGCGTCCTCCAGGGTGCCGACCACGACGATGCCCCGCAGCAGCCGCCGTACGGCGGGCATCAGCTCGGCGGGACCACGGACGAGATCGGCGGCGAACGGGACACCGGCGGCCGACGCCTGCTCCGGTACGTCGTCGCAGGCGCCGCTCAGCAGCAGCGCGGCCCGCCCCCCGTCCTGCTTGCGCAGCAACCGGATCGCGTCGGCCGCCGAGGCCGGGCTCGTCACGGCGACGGCGTCCGCGGCGATACCGAAGGCGGCCGCGAGCGCGACCTCGTGTCCCTGGGCCACCGTGAGCAGCTCGGCCGCCGGACCCAGCAGACCGGTGAGCCGGTCCCGGGCGCCGAGCAGGGCACCCGTGCCGTCCTTGCGGCGCAGCCCCATGGCCAGGGCCTCGTGGCGGGCCTGGGTCGCGGCGCGCTTGCGCTCGGCCGCGGTGGCCGCCTCGCGGGCCGCCGACAGGGCCGCCTCGGCCTCGGCGAGGGCCCGCTTCGCCGCCTCGTGCCGCTCGGTGAGGTCCGCGTCGCCCGCGTCGAGACCGTCCACCTCGGCCTTGAGGGCCTCGTACTCCTCCTGGGCGGCGACGGCGCGCTCCTGCGCCTCGTCGCGCGCGGCGGCGAGCCGGTCGATCTCGGCCTGGGCGGAGGCGGCACGGGAACGAGCGGCGTTGACCTGACCGTTCAGCCGGGCCAGGCCCTCACGGCGGTCGGCGATGGCGCGGGCCGCGTCCTTCAGCCGCCGCTCCTCGATCGCCAGTTCGCGCTCCAGCTCGGCGCGGTGGGCGACGGTGTCCTCCAGCGCACGCTCGGCGGCCTCCAGGGCGGCCTCCAGCTCGGCCTCCTGCTCCCGGATGCGGGCGGCCTCGCGCTCCATGTCCTCGGGGTCTCGTCCGCGCCGCTCCTCGGGGGGCACCGAGGTGGCGCTCTTGACCCGCGCGTCGGCCAGCGAGACCGTGCCGCGCACCCGCTCCGCGAGCTGGGACAGCTCGTACCAGGTCTGCTGGGCGCGCTGGAGACGCGGCGTCAGCTGCCGGACCTCGTCCTCCAGGAGCGCCTCGCGCTGCAGCGCCTTCTTCAGCTCGGCCTCGGCGGCGTCCTTGCGTTCCTTGAGCGCGGCCTCGTCCGCGATCTCGGCCCGCAGCGCCTCCCGCAGCCGTACGAGATCGTGGGCGAGCAGCCGCAGCCGGGCGTCCCGGAGGTCGGCCTGGATCACCGCGGCCCTGCGGGCGACCGCCGCCTGTCGTCCCAGCGGCTTGAGTTGGCGGCGCAGCTCGTCGGTGAGGTCCTGGACGCGGGCCAGATTCGCCTGCATGGCGTCCAGCTTCCTGAGCGCCTTCTCCTTGCGCTTGCGGTGCTTGAGGACACCGGCGGCCTCTTCGATGAAGGCGCGGCGGCCCATGGGATCGGCGTGCAGGACGGAGTCGAGCTGGCCCTGGCCGACGATCACATGCATCTCGCGGCCGATGCCGGAGTCGGAGAGGAGGTCCTGGATGTCGAGGAGGCGGCAGGTGTCGCCGTTGATCTGGTACTCGCTGCCGCCGTTGCGGAACATGATCCGCGTGATGGTGACCTCGGCGTACTCGATCGGGAGGGCCCCGTCGGTGTTGTCGATGGTCAGGGACACCTCGGCGCGGCCGAGCGGCGGGCGCCCGGTGGTGCCGGCGAAGATGACGTCCTCCATCTTGCCGCCGCGCAGGGACTTCGCGCCCTGCTCGCCCATGACCCAGCTGAGGGCGTCCACGACGTTGGACTTGCCCGAGCCGTTCGGCCCCACGACACACGTGATCCCCGGCTCGAACCGGAGTGTGGTCGCCGAGGCGAACGACTTGAACCCGCGGAGGGTCAGGGCCTTGAGGTGCACGCCGCTGGACTCTACCTTCCGCCGGTATCTCACTCCATGAACCCGCGGTTTCACCGCTGAACGCGCAGGGCACACCATCCGTTAAAGAGTGTGAAAGGGTGCGCGGGGCAAAGAAAGAAGGGACGCCGAGGCGTCCCTTGCAACTCTGACACTGAGCGGTTGATACGGGCGGCCCAACCACTGCTCATGCCTTTGTGGAGCGATGCAGTGATCAGGTGAGCGCAGGCTCCGCCTGGTGTGCGTCGATGCTCTCCATGATCCTGTCGTGAGAAGCGGCAGCCGTCAGCGCGTCGTTCTCCGCCTGGATTCGTCCGAGCTCGGACTCGAGTTCCTGAACGCGCTGCTGGAGCCGTCGCATCTCGGCGAGGAGTCGCGGGTCGGAGCCGCCGACGTAACCGAGAAGCGCCTTTGCCATGATGGATGGTCCTCCACACTGAGTGACCGACCGAAGCGGTGTGGGTCGTGAGGGATTCGCACCCGCGGTGCTTGGCACTCTGGAGTTTTGCGCCGTTCTTACATGCCAAACAGCTAAGGTGCGCGGGGCTTTCAGCGTCTCACCAAAAAGTTTGACGGTCAACACGATCACGCCCCGCATTGGCGGGCAACCCGGGGCGCGCGGCCCTGGACGGGCGGCGCCGCGACTCCTGCGGGCCCCTGTGGACGCGGAGATCATCCTTTGCCGCGGAGCCTGCCACGACGAGCGCTTCTTGGCAACCACCAGGCCCTTTCCGCTACGGGCAGGTGCCAGTGGCAGGTCCCTCCGCTTCCGCCGGGCCTCTTCGCGGCTCCGGCTCAGCGGACGCCGAAGCCGTCATACCCGCCCCGGGGCGTGTCCCAAATCTCAGTGACTCCCTCTACCCGCCCGGGTGTGTCGTCGCCCCGGAGCCAGTCCAGGAGGCCCTCACACCCCTCCCGGGAGCCTTCGGCGACCACCTGGACCCGTCCGTCGTCCAGATTGAGGGCGAAGCCGCTCAGGCCGCCGATCTCCAGCGCCTTGGCCCGGGTGAACCAGCGGAAACCCACACCTTGGACACGTCCGCGTACCCAGGCGATGAGCCGTGCATCGTCGTTCATGGGTGCACGCTAACCGGCCAATGTCCCTGTGGGCACTTCCTCCCCTGGCGCCATGCGGTACCGTCCCGACCCAATGAATCTCATGTGAAACTCACTCGATCGAGTGAGTTGCGCTGACCGCAAGACCAGGAAGGCCAGCAGATGGGACGCCACCGACGCGCCGCCGCCGGACGCGCCGCCTCGGGCCGCGCCACCGGGGTCACACAGAAGCGTGAGACTCCCACGGAGGGCTACGGACCGGAAAACCTCTACGGCTTCGCCGCCGTCCTGGAGGCCGAGCGGCGCGCGGCGCGCCCGCACCGCAGGAAGAAGGCCGCCACCCCGGTGCGCACGGGCCTGCTGGGCGTCTCCGCGGCCGTCGCGCTGGGCACGGTGGCCGTCGCCACCGGGGTGCTGCCCGGCGGTAACCACTTCACGGTGAGCGGCGACGCCGGCGACGCGCAGGCCGGCGGCACGACCCCGTCGGGCTTCGCGACGGAGCAGGGCGGCACGAGCGGCACCGCGAACGACCGCGGGTCCACCTCCACGAGCCGTGACTCCGACCGCTCGGCCACGCCGGCCGCCACCCCCTCGAACCCCTCGCCCTCGGCGTCCTCGCCGTCGGTGCCGCAGCAACCCACGCGGACGCCGACCCCGACGGCCACGAAGACGACGACGGCCGCGCCGCCGGCGCAGAAGACCACCGAGCAGCCGGCCACCCCGCCGGTGCACGCGTCCGGGCCGACCGCGGTGGAGGCCCAGGTGCTCCAGCTCGTCAACCAGGAGCGGGCCAAGGTGGGCTGCAGCCCGGTGACCGCGAGCAACGCTCTGACGAAGCTGGCGGAGGCGTTCAGTCAGGACATGGCCGCGCGGAGCTTCTTCGACCACACCGACCCCAACGGCAAGACGCCCTGGGACCGTGCGGCCGCGCTCGGGATAACCGGCCTTGGCGGCGAGAACATAGCCCGCGGCCAGACGACCGCCCAGGACGTGATGGACGCCTGGATGAACAGCCCCGGTCACCGGGCGAACATACTGAACTGCAACTTCAGGACGCTGGGCGTCGGTGTGCACTTCGGATCCGGCGGCCCCTGGTGGACGCAGGACTTCGGCTATTGAGATAACCGCAGGTCAGGCGGTTAAGCACCCTCCTGGGCCGTGTCCGGGCCGTCAGCCGTGGGTTCCTCGTCCGCGAAGACGCGATCCACGGCGGCCCGGGTCCGGGTCCCGCTAGACGGCATCAGGTGCGTGTACGTCCGCAGCGTGAAGCCGGGGTCATGGTGGCCCAAGTACTCGCTGAGAGCCTTGATGCTCTCCCCCGCGTCCAGCAGCACCGAGGCGTAGAAGTGCCGCAGCGCGTGCATGCCGTTGTCCCGTCCGGTCTCGACGCCCCCGGCCCGAAGTGCCGGCCGCCATACCCGGTCGTTGAAGCGGTTCCGATCCAGCGGCAGCCCCATGGGTCCGGTGAAGATCAGCGATGCCGTGACGGGCGGACCGTCGAGGGTCTTCCACGGCAGTGTGATCCTCGTGGCCGGGTGCCGCTTGAGGTGACCAGCCAGCGCGAAGGCGACGGACTCAGGCAGAGGAACCTCACGCTCTTTGCCACCCTTCGGTGGGGCGAACACCGGCCGGGACAGCCGCAGTAACTTGACCTGCCGTACGACGTGCACCACTCCCCCGAGGAAGTCCACGTCTTCCACGGCCAGGCCGAAGGCCTCACCCTGGCGCAGACCGCACCCGGCCGCGAGGTTGACGAGGGCCTGATAGCGGTCCGGTAGCGCCGAGCGCACGGCCTTGATTCGTTCGGCAGACCACGGCTTGACCTTGCGAGGCTCCAGGCGCGGCGCCCGCACGGACCGGGCGCTGCACGGGTTGGCCCGGATGATCCGGTCCTCGACGGCAGCGGTGAAGACCGTGGAGACATGCGCGAAGATGCCACGCCGGTACCCGGCGGAAAGCCCACGATCCTCCAAGGTCCGCAGCCAGAGCCGCAGATGCGACGGTGTGAAAGACGCCAACGGCCGCGTGCCCAGATACGGGATCGCGTGCAGCCGCAGACGACTTTCCACCGACTCACGGGTCAGCGGGTCCGTGATCTGCGTGGCCATCCACGCTGTGGCGTACTGCTCGAACGTCACCTTGCCAGCGTCGGGGTCAACGTAGTCGCCGCGCGACATGTCGGCCTCGATGTGGGCGAGCCACTGCTCGGCCTTGCGCTTCTGCTTGTCCGGGAAGCTCTTGGACTTCTCGGACCCGTCCGGGCCGATGTAGCGGGCTCGGTAGCGCAGGCCGACTCCGTAACGGGCAGTCTTAACCTTCACGGGCTTGCCATCCGGGCCGGTCTCGACCTTGTACCAGCGGTCTTGAATGTGCCCAGCCATCAGGCGGCCTCCATCAGATTGTTGACCCAGGCCCGCACGTCTTCGGGGTCGAAGCGGAGATGCCGGCCAACGCGGAAGCCGCGAGGCCCGGTTCCCTTGCGCCGCCACTGGTAGACGGTTTCGACGGGAACGCCCAGGAGGTCAGCGAGATCCACGGGCGTCAGGTAGCGATCAGGCAGCGTGCGCTTCATGCCGACGCCTCCCAGTCGTCCGTGTCCGGCAGCTCGGCGAGAGCTTCGCGCGCCGTCTCTCGGTTCAGCCGGATGTCTTGAGCGATCGAGGCGGCGAGCCAGGACTCACCGGGGGTGTGGCCCTGCCCGGCGTAGGTCCAGTGGGCGAGCACGAGCGTGGAGCCCTCCGTGTCGTCGAGGTCTTCGGAGAGCCCGCGTTCGCGGCGTTCCTGCCGGGCGCGGTAGTCGGCGCGGACCTGGCGGAGCGCGCCGAGGGTCGTGGAGTAGCGGCGGGACTTGGTGGAGAAGTGCCCGCGGAAACCGAGCATGTGAGCCCATCGCGCCAGCAGCCGTTCCGGGTAGGCGTCGTCCAGGTCCCAGCACGCTTCGATCAGCCGCCGCGTGTGAGCGGGCAGCGGCAGACGGTCCAGCTCTGATAGCTCCCCGATGCGGTGGTCTACCGTGCCGGTGGTCTCGGCCGCCTTGGTGGCGTACTTGGCCACGTAGGAGGCGACGGCCTGTTCGGTCAGCTCCTCGTGCTCCAGAGCGCCGATCGGCTGCACGTCCACCTGTGAGCCCCAGCGCAGGGTGCGGGCCGGGTGGTCACCGGAGGCGGCTACGGGGACGGAGACGCGAGCGGCGGCAGCGGTGATGGCGTCGTCCAGGAGAGCGACCGTGGCCCAGGTCGGCGGGGCGGTGTCCGGGCCGTCCGCGCCGTCGAGGCGCACCACTGCGTGGAAGTGGACCGAGCCGCGCTTTTGGAACTCGGCGACCTTGCCGAAGGAGACCCGGCACACCTCGGTTAACGCCGTCTGCGTCAGGCCCGCACGGGCGGCGATCTCCCGGCGCAGGTAGATGGTGAAGCGCCGCCACAGGTCCCCGGCGTAGTTGTTGAACAGCACCGCGCCCGCGTAGTCGTAGCGCTCCGGGTCCAGGGCCGTGCCCAAGGCCGGGTCGTCCTCGGCGTGGGAGCTCCCGCAGCGGCAGCAGCCGGAGTCGGGCCGGTTGTGGACCGGGCCGAACGACGGCGCGGTGAGGGTGGCGAAGACGCGGGGGTGATCCCGAACCGTCTCGGGCACGTCCTTGCGCTCATCCCCGGTGATCCCGGCCCGGATCAGGTGGTAGGTATCCCCCGCGTAGGTCCAGGCGCAGGCCGGGCAGCGGGAGGCCCGCCGGTTGCCGCAGGCGACCCGAAGCATCCCGCCCGGCTCCTGGTCGGTGCTATACGAGTAGAGGACATCACCGGTGGCGCGGTCACGGGTGACCGTCTCGCCCCGCAGGCGGATCGGGTGAGCGCAGCCGCCGGTACGGCGGATCTGTTCCTGCCAGCGGTCGAAGCCGGGCGAGTTCGCCACCCGCAGCAAGTCGGCAAGGGTGATCGGGTCAGTGCCCAAAGAGGCCGCAGCGCCAGCCACGACCTCAGGGGCGACAGGGAAGGCTGTCACGCGGCCACCGCCACGGGGGCCGTAGACACGAGCGCGGTCAGGCGGGCGACGTACTCCGCGTGCCGCTCCTTGGCACGGTCGCTGATCTGGTCCGGCGTGATCCCACCGGGGGTGTACTCGTTGAGGCCGGAGCCGTCGCAGTAGCCGCAGAAGACGGCCAGCGGCTCAGATTCGCCCGCGAAGCCGGAGCCGTCGCACTTGACGCAGTCGGCCCACGGACGGGAAGTCAGGAAGTACAGACACTCGGCCGGGTCGGCGCACCGAACGCCCATGCAGGCCGGGCACCCGCGCTGAAGCGAGATCTGCACCGTGAGGGGGGAAGCAGGCATGATGGAAGCTCCCTTCGAGGGACGGGAGCGGCGATCTGACTTGGCGGTTGGGCGCCGCTCTCGCGTGTTCTGGCTCCTTAAGTAGAGCACTACATGTAGTCCTGTACAAGGTACTCTACTAAGAAACCTCAACTCGAAGGGAGGTCGGGGCAACATGGCAAAGATCGGATATGCAGACATCGCCGCTGATCTGCGGAAACAGATGCAAAACGGCACGCTCCGCCCTGGAGACAAGATCCCCTCACTCACGGAGATCCAAGAGCGGTACGGCGTCACCGTCACCACCGCGAACCGAGCTTTCAAGCAGCTCAAAGCCGAAGGGCTCACCTACGCTAAGCCCGGAGTTGGCACCGTCGTAGCCGCACGGCCCCGCACGGCTGCTACTGGAGCCGCACGGCTTGACCGCCTTAACGCCACAGGCAGCCCCTTTGTACCTGAGGAAACTGCCACCGATCACATGGCCATGATCCGGGGCTGCAACGACAACGACATCATCGAGCAGCTTCGCATCGAGCCGTACGAAGAGATCGTGATCCGTCGGCGAACCTTTCGACGCAACGACGTTCCCTATGCATTGGGGCTGTCGTTCATCCATCCGCGTGCGCTGCGGGACGTGCCGGAGATCGCCCAGAGCGGTCCCTTGCAACCGTTCTGGCAGAAGACCTACACGGAGCGCACCGGCAAAGAGATCACTCGCTCCCCCGAACGGCGGACCGCACGCCTTGCCGCAGGCTACGAACTCGAAGCCCTAGAGGTACCTGCTCCTCCCAACGCGGCCGTGCCCGTCCTTGTCCTTCACACCACGTTCTACGACGAAGACGGCCCCATTGAACTCTGGGAGGACGTCTATACCCCGGGCTTCTGGCAGGAGTCCACGCAGTAAGAGCGCTCCGTGCTAGGGCGCCGGTTACAGGTTTCTCTACCTCATCAAGCACCCGTCGTCGCTTCGCTCCTCCGGGCGGGCGCGGGCGGCCGGCGGCGCCCGCGCTCATGTCTCCGCCCCGCTCGGCACCGCCGGCCGCCCACTCCCGCCCAAGAGGCAGGCACACGGAGCATGAGGTCAGAACACGTCGTGGCTGGGGCGGTCGGCTCCACGGCTTTACGGAGCCACTTTGGCGCGAGCCTCGCAGATCATGGCCCCAACGTCGTGCTTTACCGGGCAGGTCCACAGACTGCCCGACGCGCCGGAAGCTTACGGGGCCATGATCACTCGCGCCAAAGCAGCGCCACCCCAAAGCCGCTACGCCGACCGCGTGCCCACGCACAGGCTCTAGGACGGGTCGCGTCACCGACCCCGCACCCGACAGCCCTGTCACCCGAATGGCGCAACATCACGTGCCACCCACATGGGTGAGGATCAAGCTGGCTAGTGCCCCAACCGAGGCAATCCGCGAAAGGGGAACCACATGCGCAGTCGACGAATCCTCGCCGCCGTCATCGCCACGGCAGCCCTCGCCGGACTCGGCCTCACAGGCGCCACCGCCGCCACCGCACAGAGTGGCGCAATCAGCCCTGCTCAGTGCAGGCAGGGCGGCGGAACGCCCGATTTTCAGGACTTCACCTGCAAGGGCGGTACATACAACGGGCGGTATCTCATCGACTAGACCTCACAAGGCGCCCCGCAGCCACGCGCCGCGGGGCGCTCCCGCGCGAGCGTGCAGTGATCGGACCACTGCCCGCCAGGCTTGCCGTTCGCGGGCAGAAACAAGATCTTCTGCGACTGCGCGTCCGTGAGCTCATGTCGCCGCACCATGACACGCACCTGCCCAGCCCAAGAGCTGATCCACCCAGCCCAGCAAGAGCCATCAGAAACGGCCTAGTCGATAGTCCCCCCGTGCAGCGTGCCGACGGGTCGGCACAGTCCTTGCGACTCTCCCGGCTACGCTCGCGCGGGAGCGCCCCGCGGCGCGTGGCTGCGGGGCGCCTTGGGGGGTTTAGTCGACCGACTGCCCGTTGTACTCACCGCCCACGCAGGGGTTGCCCGGCAAGTCGATCCGGGGCGTTCCGCCGCCGTCCCGGCACTGGCTAGGGCTGACCTGTGCGGGGGCGGCAGTGGCGGTGGCGGCGCCGGCGAGGCCGAGTCCGGCGAGGGCTGCCGTGGCGATGACGGCGGCGAGGATTCGTCGACTGCGCATGTGGTTCCCCTTTCGCGGATTGCCTCGGTTGGGGCACTAGCCAGCTTGATCCTCACCCATGTGGGTGGCACGTGATGTTGCGCCATTCGGGTGACAGGGCTGTCGGGTGCGGGGTCGGTGACGCGATCCGTCGGACAGGCCCTGAGCCGTCACCGCCCTGAGTAGATCGTCTGACATGCCCGGCACGCCTCAGCAACACGCGACGCCCCCGCTTGGGCCGCCCCTGGGCCGTGCGGGGGCGCTCAACAACGACCAACGCTGACAACCGCCCACGGCTAAGTCGCAGGTCGCAGCGTTGGCCAATCACGCGGTCGCAGGTCAGAGACCCTGGCCTTCACTTCTTCGGCTACTGACCAGGGCGCTGAGAGGGCCTGGTGGGAGGGGCTAGAGGGAGGGGCTGCCGACAGATGGTGCTTACTCATGGTTAGTGCAATCTGTCGGTGAGCGCCATGGTCACGTACGCTTCTGGTATGACCACCGCGCCCGAGCAGGACCTCCCCTACGACGTGTTCTCCAAGGCGTGCCCGTCGCGGGTCACGCTGGAGCACGTGACGGGACGCTGGGGTGCGCTCACGCTCGGCGCGCTGTACCAGGGCTCGTTCCGTTTCAACGAGCTGCGGCGCCGTGTCGACGGCGTGAGCGAGAAGATGCTGTCCCAGACCCTGCACGCGCTGGAGCGCGACGGCCTGGTGCTCCGCGAGGCACAGCCCACGAACCCGCCCCGCGTGGACTACGAACTGACCCCGCTGGGCCGCGAGGTCGCCGAGCGGCTGCTGGCCCTCATCCACTTCGTGGAGGGCCGTATGGACGACGTCCTGGAAGCCCGCAGCCGCTACGACGAGGCACGCGCGAGCGGCCCGTCCCCGGCCACGGGACGCGCAAGCTAGCGGCTCCCCTCACGACGGGGCGCCCCAACCGGCCGTTCCGCCCAGGACAGGACGGGCGAGACAGCCGGCCCCGCCACGGGCCCCGCTGGGCACAGGCCTCCCAGCCCAGGACGCGCCGACCAGGTGTCTCCCAGAGGACGGCGTGGGGGCCGGAGGTGGGCTGTCACGGGTGGATGCGAGGCGCTCGCTGGCACTTCGGGCAGTAGTAGCTGGACCGGTTCATCCAGGGGCGGCGGCGCATGGGCGCGGCGCAGCGTCGGCAGGGCAGTCCCTCGCGACCGTAGGCGTCCAGCGACCGGTCGAAGTAGCCCGACTCCCCGTTGACGTTGACATAGAGGCTGTCGAAGCTGGTGCCCCCGACGGCGAGCGCGGCGTTCATCACCTCCCGTACATGGCCGAGGAGTTCGGCGCTGCGCGGACGTGTGAAGTTCGCGGTGGGGCGCTCGTAGTGGATACGGGCGCGCCAGAGCGCCTCGTCCGCGTAGATGTTGCCGACACCGCTGATCAACGACTGATCGAGCAGGGCCCGTTTGATGGTCGTGCGCCTGCCACGCAGCGCCTGGTGGAACGCCTCGTCGTCGAAGAGCGGATCGAGGGGGTCCCGGGCGATGTGCGCGATGACGTCGGGCAGTCCGTCGGGGCTGGTGTCGTGCAGCGAGAGACCGCCGAAGGTGCGCTGGTCGACGAAGCGGAGCTCCGTGGCGAGGGCGTCGTCGAAGCGCAGACGGATGCGGAGGTGCTTCTCGTCGGGTGCACCCTGCGGCTGGAGGAGGAGCTGGCCGCTCATCCCGAGGTGGGCGAGGATCGCCGTGCCGGTGGTCTCGACCGGGATCCAGAGGTACTTGCCGCGACGGCTCGGGGCGCCCAGGAGCTGCCCCTTCAGGCGGTGTGCGAAGTCCTCGCCGCCCGCGGTGTGCCGGCGGACGGCGCGCGGATGCAGCACCTCGACGTCGGCGACGGTCCGGTGGGCGACCCAGCGCTCCAGGCCCCGCCGCACGACCTCGACCTCGGGCAGCTCGGGCACGGACTCCTCCGGAAGGGTGACGGCGGTGACGTCCGCAGGGTACCTCGTGATCATGGTGGGCCGGCGATACGGCCGGCGCAGGCCCGCGCCACCCACCCCGGTGGTCTGCCATGCGACGGACCCCGCCGCGGCGCAGTCGCCGGGGCGCGGTCCGGGTGAAGGATTCAGGCCGTGGCCGTGCCGCTCGCCGGGGCCGAAGCGATGTCGGCGGAACCCGCTTCGGCCACCGCCTTCGCGCGCTCGTCCGCGGCGGCGCGGATGGAGCGCCAGGCCGACTCCGCGGCCTGCTGCTCCGCCTCCTTCTTGCTGCGGCCGGTGCCGGTGCCGTACGAGACGCCTCCGACGCGGGCGGCAGCAGTAAAGGTCTTCTCGTGGTCCGGGCCGGTCTCCGTGACCAGGTACTCGGGCACGCCGAGCCCCTCGGTCGCGGTCAGCTCCTGGAGGCTGGTCTTCCAGTCCAGGCCGGCACCGAGATTCGAGGACTTCTCGATCAGCGGGTCGAACAGGCGGTGCACCAGCTCCGCCGCCGAGTCCAGGCCCTGATCGAGATAGACAGCGCCGATCACCGCTTCAAGGGTGTCGGCGAGGATGGACGCCTTGTCCCGGCCGCCCGTGCCCTCTTCGCCCCGGCCCAGCCGGATGAAGGAGCCCAGGTCGAGCCCGCGGCCCACCTCCGCCAGCGCACGCGAGTTCACCACCGCGGCCCGCAGCTTGGCCAGCTGGCCCTCGGGCAGGTCGGGGTGGATGCGGTACAGCGTGTCCGTCACGACGAGGCCCAGGACGGAGTCCCCGAGGAACTCCAGGCGCTCGTTCGTCGGCAGACCGCCGTTCTCGTACGCGTACGAACGGTGGGTCAGCGCACGCACCAGAAGGGCGGACTCGACCTTGTAGCCGAGCCGCCCTTCCAGAAGCGTGTGGGACGAGGCTGTGTTGTCCGCCTTCTTCCTGGCGTGTGGATCCGCCTTGGCGTCAGACATCAGACCTCTCACCAGCCGCTCAGACCTCGAGGACCTGGCGCTTGTTGTAGGTGCCGCACGACGGGCACGCGATGTGCTGCTGCTTGGGCTCGTGGCAGCGCTCGCACGCAACCAGGGTGGGGACCGCAGCCTTCCACTGCGACCGGCGGTGGCGCGTGTTGCTGCGCGACATCTTCCGCTTCGGAACAGCCACGGCTACTTCTCCTGCTTCTCGTCGACGCCCGCTTCGGCGCCGCTCTTCTCGTCCTTATCGCCGGGTTCGAGTGAATCGGCGAGTCCCTGCAGTGCCGCCCAACGGATGTCGACGGCGTCGTGGTGGTGGTCCGGGTCGTCCGCGAGCCGCGCTCCGCACTCGGAGCACAGGCCCGGGCAGTCTTCCTGGCACACCGGCTGCATCGGCAGTGCGAGCACCACCGCATCACGCAGCAAAGGTTCGAGGTCGAACAGGCCGTCCTCGAGGAAGAGCCTGTCCTCGTCGTCCTCGGCGTCGTCGCCGGGTTCCGTGATGGCACGGCCCCGGTCGTCGGCGTCAGGGTACGAGAACATCTCCTGGAAGTCCGCTTCGAGCTCCAGCCCGAGCGGCTCCAGACACCTTACGCACTCCCCCTCGGCCGATGCACGGGCGGTGCCAGTGACGAGCACCCCTTCCATGACCGACTCGAGCCGGAGTTCGAGCTCCATCGGCGCGCCTTCCGGCACTCCGATGACGCCCTGGATACCGAAGTCCCCCGGCGTGTCGACCGTGCGGGTCAGGCGCTGCAGCGCACCAGGACGCCGACCCAGCTCGTGCGTGTCGAACACGAGGGGGTTGCGATGGTCGAGGCGGGCGTTCAGAGCCGTTCCTGCTTTCGGTCTTGGAAGCTCAGAGGGGGACGCCGTCCGGTGGGGTTCCGGGCAGCGCTGATCGCGGAGGGTACGCGCGACCGAAGAGCCAGGATACTGGACCTTTCGCTCTCGGCCCAATCCGGTGCGCCCGGGACACCCCGGGGTCCGCGCGCGGAAACGCTCAGTGACCGCCGCGCCCCTGTTCGTACGCCCTCAGCTGCTCGGCGCTGATCATGCTCGTGTCGAAGAGGCTGGTCTCGTCGAGGGCGTTGTCCTGGGGGTAGTGCCCTCCATGCCCCTGGTCGTAGACCGCCTGCTGGTCGTAGGTCCCCGCCTGCTGGTAGGCGGCGTACGGGTCGGCCCCCTGGTAGCCGTACGCGTCGGGCTGGACGTACGCCTGCTGATAGCCGTACTGGTCCGTCTGCTGGTACCCGTACGGGTCCTGCTGCTGCGCGTAGGCCGGCTGGGTCTGCTGGTCGGGGACGGCGGGGGGCTGGGATGCCGCGGGCCGGGGATCCGGGGTGTCGGCCAGGGCCGCGAGGTCGGCGAGGTAGTCGGCGTCGCTGGAGTGCTGGACGGTCGTCGGGTCGCCGGCCAGAGCGCCGAGGTCGTCGCTGGCGATCCGGCCGTGCAGCTTCTGGCGGCCCTTGCCGACGGCCTCCAGGGTCTTGGCGAGGACGGCCTCGAAGGCGCCGAGCTTGGCGTCCACGTACGCGTCGGCGTCACGGCGCAGCGTCTGCGGGTCGTGACTGCGCTCGGGGGCGTCCTCGTCCTCGTAGCCGTGCTCGTCGAGGCCGGGACCGGTACCGAGGAGCTTCTCGCGGCCGCGGCCCACCGAGCCGAGGGTCTTGGTGAGGACGACCTCGAAGTTGGCGAGCTTGGAGTCGACGTAGTCGTCGGCCTCGGCGCGGATGTCCTCGGCCTCCTGCCGGGCCTCGGTGAGGATGCGGTCGGCCTCGTCCTGGGAACGGCGGGCGACCTCCGTGCCGGAGACCAGCGAGCCGCGCTCGGCGTGCGCGTGCTCGATGATCCGCTCGGCCTCCTGGCGGGCCCGTTCGACCATCTGCTCACGGTCGACGATCAGCTCCTGGGCCTGGGCCAGGGAGTCGGGCAGCGCCGCGCGTACCTCTTCCAGCATCGAGAGCAGCTCGGCGCGGTTGATCACGCACGAGGCCGACATGGGCATCGACCGGGCGCTGGTGACCATCGCGACGATCTCGTCGAGCTTCTTCTGCACGTCCACCGTGTGCTCGCCACTCTCTACAGCTGTGTTGGAGACGGACGAGTCGACTGTACGACCACTCCTGCCCCGACCGACACCGGATGACAGGCCGTCAGCTTCCGAGGGGCCGCGGCGGACCCGCTCAGTCCCTCCTGAGGCGCTTGTTGAGGGCCTCCAGGACGACCGGCGGCACCAGGTGGGAGACGTCCCCGCCCCAGGCCGCCACCTCCTTGACGAGCGAGGAGGACAAGAAGCTGTACGTGGGGTTGGTGGGGACGAAGAGGGTCTCCACACCGGAGAGGCCGTTGTTCATCTGGGCCATCTGCAGCTCGTAGTCGAAGTCGCTGACGGCGCGCAGACCCTTGACGATGGCGGGGATGTCGCGCTGCTTGCAGAAGTCGACGAGGAGGCCGTGGAAGGCTTCCACCTCGACGTTGCCGAACTCGGCGGTGACCTGTCGGATGAGGTCGATCCGCTCGTCGATCTCGAACAGGCCCTTCTTGGCCTTGTTGATCATCACCGCGACGTACACCTCGTCGTACAGCTTGGAGGCACGGGCGATGATGTCTAGGTGTCCGTTGGTGATCGGGTCGAACGACCCGGGACAGACGGCGCGGCGCACTTGTGATCCCTCGCTCTCCGGTCCGGTCATCGTGCGTCTTCGCACGTAGAGGCGGCGCGACCGTACCAAAACGTCCCCTCGCCGTAGCGGCGGGCCCGGATCGCGTCGAAGCCGTCCGGCCAACGGAAGTCTCCGCCTCTGGTGCTCCGCTCCACGGTGACGAGGGCGTCGGCCGCGAGCCAGCCCCCCGAGCGGAGTGTGAGCAGAATCTCGCGAAGATCGTCGTCCGAGACCGCGTACGGCGGGTCGAGGAAGACGATGTCGTACGGCTGCGCCGGCGCCGGGGATTGGATGATCTGTTCCGCTTTGCCCGCCCGGACCTCGGCGCCGGGCAGGCCGAGCCCCCTGACGTTCTCGCGGACGGTCCGGGCGGCCCGGGCGTCGGCCTCGACCAGCAGGGTGTGGCCGGCCCCGCGGGACAGGGCCTCCAGCCCGACGGCGCCCGAGCCCGCGTACAGGTCGAGGACCCGCTCGCCGTCCAGCGGGCCGCCGAGGAGGGACTGCCAGGTGGAGAAGAGTCCCTCGCGCGCCCGGTCGGAGGTGGGGCGGGTGCCGTTCCCCGGCGGGACGGCCAAGCGGCGTCCGCCGGCCCGGCCGGCGATCACGCGGGTCATCTCTTCGGTCCTTGTCGGTGTGCGGGCGGCGCCCCCGGTGGGGCCGGTGTGCGCCTCCAGTCTCTCAGTCGGCGTGCCGTCCGCGCTCACCCCTTGTCCAGGTACTGCTCCCGCTCCTCGTCCAGCAGGGCGTCCAGAGCCGTGCGCAGGCCCGGCAGGTGCTCCAGGTCCGGGTCGGCTGCGACCACCGCGGCGGCCTCCTCGCGGGCCTCGGCGATGATCTCCTCGTCCTCGATGACGGCGAGCATGCGCAGCGAGGAGCGGGCGCCGGACTGGGCCTGGCCGAGCACGTCACCCTCGCGGCGCTGTTCGAGGTCGATGCGGGAGAGCTCGAAGCCGTCCAGGGTGGAGGCCACGGCGTTCAGCCGCTGGCGGGCCGCGCTCGCCTCGGGCATCTCGGTGACCAGGAGGCAGAGCCCGGGCGCCGAGCCCCGGCCGACGCGGCCGCGCAGCTGGTGGAGCTGCGAGACCCCGAAGCGGTCGGCGTCCATGATCACCATCGCCGTGGCGTTCGGGACGTTGACGCCGACCTCGATGACCGTCGTCGCGACCAGGACGTCGGTCTCGCCGGCGGCGAACCGGCGCATCACCGCGTCCTTGTCGTCGGGCGGCATGCGCCCGTGCAGCACCTCGACCCTGAGCCCCTTCAGGGGCCCCTGGGCGAGCTGGTCGGCCACGTCGACCACGGCGAGCGGGGGCCGCTTCTCCGCCTCGTCCTCCGGCGACTTCTTCTTCCTCGCATCGGCGGGCTCGTCGTCGTCACCGATCCGGGGGCACACGACGTACGCCTGATGGCCGCCCTCGACCTCCTCGCGCACCCGTTCCCAGGCGCGCGCCAGGAAGTGGGGCTTGTCGGCGGCGGGCACCACATGGCTGGCGATCGGCGAGCGCCCGGCCGGGAGCTGGTCGAGGACGGAGGTCTCCAGGTCGCCGAAGACGGTCATGGCGACGGTCCGGGGAATCGGCGTGGCGGTCATCACCAGCAGATGGGGCGGCTGCTTGCCCTTGCCGCGCAGAGCGTCCCGCTGCTCCACCCCGAACCGGTGCTGCTCGTCGACCACGACGAGACCGAGGTCGTGGAACTGCACCTTGTCCTCGATCAGCGCATGCGTGCCTATGACGATCCCGGCCTCGCCGGTCGCCAGATCGAGCAGCGCCTGGCGCCGCGCGGCCGCTCCCATTGACCCCGTCAGGAGCACCACCTTGGTGGCCTGGTCGGCCCCGCCCAGCATCCCGCCCTCGGCCAGCTCCCCCATCATCTCGACGATCGAACGGTGGTGCTGCTGGGCGAGCACTTCGGTGGGCGCGAGCATGACGGCCTGACCGCCCGCGTCGACGACGGCGAGCATGGCGCGCAGCGCCACCATCGTCTTCCCGCTGCCCACCTCTCCCTGGAGCAGCCGGTGCATCGGGTGTTCGGTCGCCAGGTCGTCGAAGATCTCCTTGGAGACCTTCCGCTGGCCCTCGGTGAGGGTGAAGGGGAGCCTGGCGTCGAAGGCCGCCAGCAGGCCGTCCGGACCGGGGACCCGGGGTGCCGCCGGGAGCTGGGCGTCGGCGTGGCGGCGGCGGGCGAGGGCGACCTGGAGGACGAAGGCCTCGTCCCACTTGAGGCGGGAGCGGGCGTCGGCGATGTCCGCCTTGGTGTGCGGGCGGTGGATCTTCAGGAGGGCCTCGGGCAGGGGGATCAGGCCCCTGCCGTCGCGGAGCGAGTCCGGCAGCGGGTCGATCGCCTGCTGGGCGCTCGGCAGGACCGTCTGCACCGACTTGGCGATCTTCCAGGACTCCAGCTTGGCCGTGGCCGGGTAGATCGGGATGAGGGCGCCCGCCCAGCTGTCCACCGTCTCGGACACGTCGTCGCCGCGCAGCAGCTCATAGGCCGGATGGGCCAGTTGGAGCCTGTGGTTGAAGACCGAGACCTTGCCCGCGAACAAGGCCCGGGTGCCCGGCAGGAGTTCCTTGTGGGGCTTGTGCACGCCGTTGCCGAAGAAGACCAGCTGGAGACGGCCGCTGCCGTCGGTGATGGTGACCTCGAGCCGCTGCCCCTTGCCGCGGGGCGCCTTGGCCGAGGCGAAGGTGTGCAGCCGGGCGTCGGCGACCTGGGCGACCACCGTCACGTGTTCGTCCATGGGGAGGTCGGCGAGGTGGGTGAGCTGACCGCGCTCCTCGTATCTGCGCGGGTAGTGGTGGAGGAGGTCTCCGACGGTGTGCAGGCCGAGGTGCTCGGCCATCACCTTCGCGGTGGCGGGGCCGAGCACCTTCTTCAGCGGTTCTTTCAGTGCGGGCACGAGATCCATTGCACACCACCCCACTGACAATGCCGTATACGTCTTGCAAAGCCGCTGGTCAGGAGGGTGGCTCCGGGCCTACGATGGCGCACCCCCGGATCGCCCCGCGGTCACCGCCCCACCGGGACCGCCCGACCCCGCGCCGTCGACCGTCCCCCACCGACGGCGCCGTGACGATGGATTCCCAGACCTCGCAGTCATCCCAGGCACCTCAGTCACCTCAGTCACCTCATACGTTCCAGGTCGACCTGCGCGGTTTGGTGGACCTGCTCTCCCATCACCTCTACTCCAGCCCCAAGGTCTATCTGCGCGAGCTGCTGCAGAACGCCGTGGACGCGATCACCGCACGCCGTGCCGAGCAGCCGGAGGCGCCCGCCACGGTCCGGTTGTTCGCGGACGGCGGCACCCTGCGCGTCGAGGACTCGGGCATCGGGCTCACCGAGTCCGATGTGCACAGCCTGCTGGCCACCATCGGCCGCAGCTCCAAGCGCGGCGACGGACTCCAGGCGGCCCGCTCCGACTTCCTGGGCCAGTTCGGCATAGGTCTGCTGGCCTGTTTCGTCGTCGCCGAGCGCATCCGGGTCGTCAGCCGCAGCGCCCGTACGCCGGACGCGGCGCCGGTGGAGTGGACGGCCACCGACGACGGGTCGTACGCCGTACGCACGCTGCCGCATGACGCCCGGCCCGAGCCCGGCACCACCGTGCACCTGGTGGCGCGTCCGGGCGCCGCCGACTGGCTCCGCGCCGACCGCGTACGGTCCCTCGCACGGGACTTCGGGTCGCTGCTGCCGTACGACGTCCGGGTCGGCGACGAGGCGATCACGGATCTGCCGGCGCCCTGGGAGCGGGCGTACCCCTCGCCCACGACCCGCAGGATGGCCCTGGCGCGCCACTGCCACGACCTGTTCGGATTCACTCCGCTGGACACGATCGACCTGGACGTGCCGCTCGCCGGGGTCCGCGGTGTGGCGTACGTGCTGCCGACCGCGGTCAGCCCGGCCCAGCGGGCGAGCCATCGCGTGCACCTGAAGGGCATGCTGCTGACCGAGCGGGCCGAACAGCTGCTGCCGGACTGGGCGTTCTTCGTGCGCTGCGTGCTGGACACGGACAGCCTGCGGCCCACGGCATCACGCGAGTCGCTGTACGAGGACGAGACCCTGGCCGCCGTGCGCGAGGCCCTGGGCGAGCGCGTACGGTCCTGGCTGACAAGCCTCGCGGCCGGTGACCCCGAGCGCCTCGCCGCCTTCCTGTCCGTGCACCACCTGGGCGTGAAGTCGCTGGCGCGGCACGACAAGGAGATGCTGCGCACGATGCTGCCGTGGCTCCCCTTCGAGACGACGGACGGACGGCTGTCCCTGGAGGAGTTCGCGCAGCGGCACCCGGTGGTGCACTTCACGCGGACCGTGGAGGAGTACCGGCAGGTCGCGCCGATCGCCTCCGCGCAGGGCGTCGGTGTGGTCAACGGCGGCTATATGTACGACAGCGAACTGGTGGAGGCGTTGCCGTCGGTGCGGCCGGGGACGGTGGTCGCCGAGCTGGACGCCGACACCGTGACCGCGCACCTGGACGCGGTCGACCCGGCGCAGGAGCTCGCCCTGTCGGCCTTCCTCGGAGCCGCCCGCGCCGCGCTCGACCCCCTGGGCTGCGATGTCGTGCTGCGCGCCTTCCATCCCCTCTCCGTGCCCGCCCTGCACCTGGACGACCGGGCGGCCCGCCACGAGCAGGCCCGCGCGGAGGCCGAGGAGGAGGCCGACGACCTGTGGGCGGGGATCCTGGGCTCGCTGCGGGGCAGCGCTCCCCGCGCGCGGCTGGTCCTCAACCACCTCAACCCGCTGATCCGCAGGATCGGTTCGCTGAACGATCCGACGCTGATCGGCACCGCCACGGAGTCCCTCTACGGGCAGGCCCTGCTGATGGCCCAGCGCCCGCTGCGGCCCGCCGACTCGGCACTCCTGAACCGCGCGTTCATCGGCCTCCTCGAATGGGCCACCCATACCAACTCCCCCGAGGACGGCCCGCGATGAGCCGGGTGATGGACTTCGACTCGCTGCGCCGGGCGATGGCGGACAACTACGAGCAGCCGGAGGGTCCGGCGCGCAACGCGCGCGCGGAGCAGTTGCTCGTGGAAGCGGAGAGGCTGAACATCCCGCTGGCCGTGATCGAGGCCCTCGGGCACCAGCTGAAGGTCTACAACTACAGCTCCGAGAAGGACAAGATGTTCGTCCCCTTCGCGCGTCTGCTGCGCATGTGGGACGAACACCCCGAGGACTTCGACGAGTACGAGACCCACTCGCTGCACTGGGTCTTCAAGTGGATGTCGGCGGGCATGCTGGGCCAGCCGCACATCCCGCTCGCCTCCATGGACAAGTGGCTCGGCGAGATGGAACACCGCTACCGGCTGGCCGGGCACTCCGAACGCGCCGTGCGCAGCGCCGAGTTCAGCGTCGCCGCGCACATCGGCGACCTGGCGCGCGCCGAGCGGGCGTATGCCGCGTGGCTGGCCGCCGACCGCGACGAGATGGCCGACTGCCATGCGTGCGAACTGCACGACCAGGGGTGGTGGCAGGCCCGCAAGGGCGAGGACGAGCGGGCGCTGGAGCTGTGGCGTCCGGTCCTGGAGGGTGAGTACGTCTGTGCGCACGAGCCGCACGCCGTACTGGCCTCCTCCTTGTTGCCGCTGCTGCGTCTGGGGCGGCTGGACCAGGCCCGGGCGCACCACCTGCGCGGCTTCCGGCTGGTACGGGCCATGGAGAGCATGCGCGGCTCGTACGCGGACCACGTGGAGTTCTGCGCGCTGACCGGGAACGAGGCGCGCGGCCTCGAACTCCTGGCCGAGCGGCCGACGTACTTCACGGACTCCGGGGACCCGCGCAGCAAGCTGGACTTCCTGGCGGTGGTGGCGCTGCTGACGGACCGGCTGGTGGCCCTGGGGCACGGCGACCGACCCGTGCCGGGACCGGACGGCCGGGAGTGGACCGCGCGCGAACTGGCCCGCCACGCGCGCGAGGAGGCACTCGCGCTCGCCGCCCGCTTCGACGCGCGCAACGGGACGTCGTACGTCGGTGAGCGCACCCGGGAGCGGATGGACCGCCGCCCGCTGGTGGACCGGCTGCCGCTGGGTGTGCGCTCGGCGGCCCGCCCGGCTCCGGTGGTGCCGCGCCCCACGGTGGTCGAGGAGCCCGCACCGCGCGACCTTCCGGCTCTGCTCGCCGAGGCGCGGCGCCTGTCGGACGCCCTGCACCCCGACGCCATGGACGCGTGGGCCGCGGTGGCGCGCGCCACGCACGAGGAGGAACTGGACCCCCGGGACCGTGCGGACCTCGCCGACCACGAGGCGCTGAGCCGGGGCCCGGAGGGCGCTTCGTTCTTCGAGCGCGCGGCCGAGCTGTACGCGGCGGCGGGCGACCCCGGTGAGGCGCTGGCGGCACGCGCGCGTGGAGCGTTCGTACGCGCCCTGACGGGCCACTCCGAGGAGGCTCTGCAGACGATCGACGGGCTGCGCGCGCAGGTGCTCGCCCTCTACGAGGAGGGCGGGACGGGGGTACGGCAGACGGCGTCCGTGCTCGTCGGGCGGGCCCGGATCCTGATACACCGGCTGCAGGAGGGCGAGAGCCCGGCTCAGGCCGCCGAGGAGGCCGTACGGGAGCTGCTGGCGTTGGCCGGGCCGCACACGGCCGAGGTGCGCCTGGCCGCCCGGGCCGCCGAGGCGACGGCCATGCTCGGGGAGCTGGCGGTGCACGCCGGGGACGCGGAGGCCGGTGCGGAACTGCTGGCGCGGGCGGCCGAGGAGTACGGGACGGCGGGCCTCGCGTGGTTCGCGGTGGAGCACGAGGTGCGGCTGGCCCGGATCGCGCGGCAGCTCGGCGACACGGAGACGGCGCACCGGGCGGCCCGGGCGGCGCTGGAGCACGGCCAGGGGCATCTGGAGCCCGTCGGACAGGCACAGCTGCACCTGCAGCTGGTGGAGGTGCTGGCCGCGTCGGGACGGTTCCCGGAGGCGGCCGAGCACGCCCTGGAGGCGGCGCACTGGGCCGACGAGGCGGGTGAGGGCCCGACGCTGGGCGCGTGGGCGCGGCACCAGCTGGGCGGTCTGCTGCTCCAGCAGAGGCGCTTCGCCGAGGCGGCCGAGGTGCTGGAGTCGGCGCTGCCGGATCTGACCGCCGAGACACACGGCGACGGGGCGATCGTGCAGACCCAGTGGTGGCTCGGCGACTGCCACACACAGCTGGGCGAGCACCGGGCGGCGGCCGAGCGGTGGCTGCGGGCGGCTGAGATCGCCCGGCACTGGCCGGAGCAGCGCGACCACGCCATGCTGGCCCACCTGGCCGCCGAGGCACTGGGCCACGCGGACCTGCCCGAGGAGGCGGACCGGGCGTACGCCCGCGCCGGTGACCTGTGGCGCGAGCTGGGCAACACGCACGGGCTGGTGCGCTCCCTGCGGGCGCGCGCGTGGCTGGCGGCGGACGGTGGGACGGGTCTGGACGCCGCGCGGGAGCTGATGGCGCAGGCGGCACGGGAGTGCGCCTCGGCGGCGGCCTCTTCGGAGGACACCGAGGCGCGGAGCCAGCTGATCGCCGAACTCGGCCAGACGCACTGCCAGTTCGGCGAGCTGGTCGCCCGGTCGGCCGGTGACGACCCGGACGAGGAGGCGATGCGCACTGCCTTCGAGGAGGCGCTGACGCACCTCACGGAGGCGATCGCCACCTTCGAGTCCCTCGGCGCGGACGCACTCGACCCGCGCACCGGAGCGGAGCTGACGGCGGGCCGGCTGGAGGCCGACCTCGGCCGCCCGGACGCGGCGTCGGCACGCGCGCGTGCGGTGCTGTCGGCGTACGAGGGCTACGACGGGGACACGGCGGGCGGCGCGGAGGCGGCCCGGGCGCGGCGGGCGGAGGCGGAACGGTTGCTGGAGCGGCTGGGGGCGCGCCGGGAAGGCTGACGGCACACCGGGTGCCCGCCGCCGCGGGCGGGCACCCGGCGGCACACCGCCCGGTTCCGGCTCACTCCACGCCGATGAGCAGCAGCGACCCCTGACGGCCGCCCCGGTACACCACCGTGTCGACCGCCAGGTACGACTCACGCACTCGGGACTCCAGGTGCGCCGCGATGGACTCCGGGGCCTCGTCGCCCAGGACCAGGGTGACCATCTCGCCGCCCGCCGCGAGCATACGGTCCAGGACCGTCTCCGCCGTGGCCGTGACGTCGGAGCCGATGACCGCGACGTCGCCGTCGATCAGTCCGAGGACGTCCCCGGCCTGGCAGATGCCGGCCATCGTCCAGGACTGCCGCTCCGCGACGGCCACCTCGGCGTACCGGGTCGCCCCGGCCGCCGACGTCATCGCCACGACGTCCTCGTCGAAGCGCCGCTCCGGCTCGTGCACGGCCAGCGCCGCGATTCCCTGCACTGCGGAGCGGGTCGGGATCAGCGCCACCCGCACGCCCTCCGTCCGCGCCTGCTCGGCCGCGGCGGCCGCGGTGTGGCGCAGGTCCGCGTCGTTCGGCAGCAGCACCACCTCGCGTGCGTGCGCCCGCCGCACCGCCTCCACCAGTTCCCCGCTCGCCGGTGGCTCCCCGGCCCGGGCGAGCACCGTGGTGGCCCCCGCCTCCTGGTACAGCCCGGCCAGGCCCTCCCCCGGCACCACGGCCACCACAGCGCGCTGGACCCGCTCCCGCGGCGGCCGTGCGGCGCCCGTGGTGTGCACGTCCCCGGCGGCGAAGTGGGTGATCCGGATCCGGTGCGGCCGCCCGGCCTCGACCCCCGCCTCGACGGCGGCGCCCGCGTCGTCGACGTGCACGTGGACGTTCCACAGCCCGTCCCCGCCGACCACCACGAGCGAGTCGCCGAGCGCGTCGAGTCGCTCCCGCAGTCGCGCCACGGCCGCGTCGTCGGCCTCCAGGAGATAGATCACCTCGTAGGCCGGCCCGCTCGGGGCCGGCGCGGCGTCCGCGCACTCCCGTGCGGCGAACCACTCGTCTCCCGGGCCGTCGGGCACGCGCGCGTGGCGGATCCTCGCCGGGCCCTCGGAGGGGGCAGGCGCCTCCACGGTCGTTCGCGGCGCCTCTCCGGTGAGCGTCTCCACCAGGGCCGCGAGCACCGTCACCAGCCCCCGGCCGCCCGCGTCGACCACACCGGCGCGCCGTAGAACCGGCAGCTGACCCGGCGTCGCCGCCAGGGCCGTACGGGCAGCCTCGTACGCCGCCCGCGCGACCCCGCCGCAGTCGCCCTCGGCGCCGGTGACCGCGTCGGCGGCGGCGGAGGCGACGCTGAGGACGGTGCCCTCCACAGGATGTTCGACGGCGTCCCGGGCGGCGTCGGCCGCCTGCCGGAGGGCGAGCCGCAGTCCCTGTGCGTCGGTGTCGGCGGTCTCACCGTCGGCGGCGAGCACCTGCGCCATGCCCCGCAGCAGCTGGGCGAGGATCGTCCCGGAGTTCCCACGGGCCCCGATGAGTGCGCCGTGCGCCATGGCCCGCACGGTGGCGGCGAGCGTCGGCCGGTCGGCGCCGCCCGCCTCGTATCCGGCGAAGACCGCCTCGACGGCCGCGGCGGCCGACTCCACGGTCAGATACAGGTTCGTGCCGGTGTCCCCGTCGGCCACGGGATAGACGTTGATCGCGTCGATCTCCTCGCGTGCCCGGCCCAGCGCCTGAAGCGCGAGACCGCACCAGGTGCGCACCGCGAGAGCATCCAATGGCTGCGGCACCTGCGCCACCTGCGCCTCCTTGAGCTGCTGGACGTGGGACGCAGCGTAGACCCAGAGGGGGTACGGCCCGGAAGAGGGCCGGGCGGACCCCCGGGACAGGCGCTCGGGCGCTCCCGGCACGGGGCGCCCGGTGGGCCACCCCGGAGGCGGGAGGAGGACGGGGACGGCCGTGGTAATTTCGTTCTACGGACGCAGCCGTTGTATGCTGCTCCGGTTGCCCGATCCAGGTCGGGCCTTCCCCCTGGCAGCGCCACTCAGATCCTACGATCTCGATCCCGGCATGCCGGGATCAACCGTAAGTGCATCTGAAGTCTTTGGAGTGACCCGTGGCTGCCAACTGCGACGTCTGCGGCAAGGGGCCGGGCTTCGGCAACAACATCTCGCACTCGCACCGCCGTACGTCCCGCCGCTGGAACCCGAACATCCAGCGTGTGCGTACCGTGGTGGGCGGGACGCCGAAGCGCGTGAACGCTTGCACCTCGTGCATCAAGGCCGGCAAGGTCTCGCGCTGACGCCCAGTTAAGCGCGCGGCCACCGCTGGTTCGCTGCAAGGAGCCGGTCCACGATCGTGGACCGGCTTTCTGCTGTCCCCACACACCCATGGCCTGCCGGGATGCGCCGCTGCTCGGCTCGCGCCGTCCGGCCGGCTTCTTCAAGCGACTGACGGAGAAGGCGGCGACGGCCGTCGAGCCGCCCCGCCACCCCGTGTGAGAGTCCCGGCGGGCTCCGCGGGCGGGATCCGCCCCGGGGCCCTGGCCACGGCGCTTCTGACGGATCTCCGTGGGACAAGGAGCGGCGACCCGTCAGAAGGGCCCGGGCCCTAGGACTCGATGTCCCCGAAGTGGTCCCAGCCTCCCTTGCTGGTCCACGGCGCACCGTCGACCGTCACCTGGGGCAGCGCCGACGGGTTGAGCACCTCGCCGATCACCTTCCAGCGGGCCGGCAGCTTCACGTCCGGCGGGAAGGTCGCCACGATCGCGTGGTCCTCGCCGCCCGTGAGCACCCACTGGATGGGGTCGACGCCCACGGCCTGCCCGATGTCGTTCATCTGGGACGGGATGTCGATGGCCCCGGAGCGGATGTCGATCCGTACCTTGCTCGCCTCCGCGATGTGCCCGAGGTCGGCGATGAGCCCGTCGCTGACGTCGCACATCGCGGTCGCGCCCAGCCCGGCGGCCGCGGGACCCGCATGGTACGGGGGCTCCGGTCTGCGATGCGCCTCGACGAACGCGCGCGGCGAGCGGAAGCCGCGGGAGAGCACCGCGTGCCCGGCCGCCGACCACCCCAGCCAGCCGGTGACGGCGACCACGTCGCCGGGCTGGGCGCCGGCCCGGGTGACCGGCTCATGGTTGCGCAGGTCGCCGAGCGCGGTGATGGAGATCATGATCGTGTCACCGCGTACGACATCGCCGCCGACCACGGCCGCCCCCGCGACCTGGCACTCGTCGCGCAGGCCGTCCATCAGCTCGGTGGGCCAGGTGACGGGCAGTTCGGCGGGGACGACGAGACCGAGCAGCAGCGCGGTCGGAACGGCGCCCATCGCGGCGATGTCCGCGAGATTCTGCGCGGCCGCCTTGCGTCCGACGTCGTACGCGGTCGACCAGTCGCGACGGAAGTGCCGACCCTCCAGGAGGATGTCGGTGCTCGCCACCACCCGGCGGTCGGGCGCGGCGACCACCGCGGCGTCGTCGCCGGGGCCGACCCGGACCGCCGGGGTGGTGGTGAGCCGGGAGGTGAGCTCCCTGATGAGCCCGAACTCGCCCAGCTCGCCCACGGTGCCCTTCATCGTCGTACGTCCCCTTCTCGTGCCTGCCGCGCCCCGTCGCGAACCGTCATCCTGCTCGGTACGGTCGATACGACCGTCAAGTCGTGTCGCCGGTGTTGCCCGGCGCTCACGCCACAGCATCCGCGGGTCTCCCCGCAGCGCGCGACGACGCGATACCGTGGCGTCTCTTCTCCCCACATGATCCTCGTGGCCGCCCTGGAGGTTCCGTGGTACAGGCGTACATCCTGATCCAGACGGAGGTCGGCAAAGCGTCGACCGTCGCCGACACGATCAGCAAGATCCCTGGGGTCATCCAGGCCGAGGACGTGACGGGTCCCTATGACGTCATCGTGCGCGCCCAAGCCGACACCGTCGACGAACTCGGTCGCATGGTGGTCGCCAGAGTCCAGCAAGTGGACGGCATCACCCGTACTCTGACCTGCCCGGTCGTGCACCTGTAGCCCCCGTCTACGCTTGGCCGGTGAAGTCCATCCGTCACCGGCTCCTCGGCCTGCCCGCCCTCGCCCTGTTGATCGCGGCGGCGGGCTGTTCCTCAAGCGACGACAGTCCCTCGGCCGCGGTTCCCCGTCCGGACGCGAAGGTCACGAAGCTGTGCCGGAACCTGGACACGGTGCTGCCCCGGAAGGTGGACGGCCTCGACCGGAACGATCCCGAGCCCCGGTCCGCGCTGACGGCGGGCTGGGGAAGCCCGGCGATCATACTGCGCTGCGGGGTTCCGCGGCCCGCGGAGATGGACGACCCGGAGGCCGACGGGGTGGAGGTCGACGGCGTCGGCTGGCTGCTGCAGAAGCGGGACGACGGGTCATTCCGCTTCACCACGACGCTGCGCAGGGCATACGTCGAGGTCAGCATCCCCAAGGCACGCACGAGTGGGGGGATGGGCCCGCTGACGGCCGTGGCGCAGCCCATCAAGAAGGCGATCCCCGAGGGGATCGCCGACTGAGGGTCGTCGCCGCCGCGCCCCGGCGTCTACCGCAGCCCGGTTGAACGGTTCAGCGCCGCCTGGATCAGGCGGTCCACCAGGTCGCCGTAGGTGATCCCGCTGGCCTGCCACATCTGCGGATACATGGAGATCGGCGTGAAACCGGGCATCGTGTTGATCTCGTTGATCACGAACTCGCCGTCCTCGGTGAGGAAGAAGTCCGCGCGCACCAGGCCCTCGCAGGACGCGGCCTCGAACGCCTGCACAGCGAGCCGCTGGACGTCGGCGGTCTGCTCGTCGGTCAGGGGCGCGGGCACAATGCCGGGCGTGGAGTCGATGTACTTGGCCTCGAAGTCGTAGTACGCGTGCGCGTCCGGCGGCGGGATCTCGGCCGGCACGGAGGCGCGCGGCCCGTCCTCGAACTCCAGGACACCGCACTCGATCTCGCGGCCGCGTACCGCCGCCTCCACGAGGATCTTGGGGTCGTGCCGCTGGGCCTCGGCGATCGCCTCGTCCAGATCCGCGAGGTCGTCGATCTTGGTGATGCCGATCGACGAGCCCGCGCGCGCGGGCTTCACGAACAGCGGCCAGCCGTGCTCGCCCGCGAAGTCGATGATCCTCTTGCGGGCCGCGGACTCGTCGCGCTCCCACTCGCGCGGCCGGATCACCATGTACGGGCCGACTGCCAGCCCGAACGAGGTGAACACCCGCTTCATGTACTCCTTGTCCTGGCCGACCGCCGAGGCGAGCACGCCCGACCCCACGTAGGGGATGCCGGACAGCTCCAGGAGGCCCTGAAGGGTGCCGTCCTCGCCGTAGGGGCCGTGCAGCATCGGGAAGACGACGTCGACCTCGCCCAGCGCCTTGGGCACCGAACCGGGCTCGCTGTAGACGACTTCGCGGTTCGCGGGGTCGACCGGCAGGATGACGCCGCCCTCGTGCGACTCGGCGAGTTCCTCGACGTTCGGCGTACGGCGCTCGGTGATCGCCATGCGTTCCGGTTCATCGGCGGTGAGCACCCAACGGCCGTCCCGGGTGATGCCGATCGGCAGCACGTCGTACTTGGTCCGGTCGATGGCGCTCAGCACGGCACCCGCGGTGACCATGGAGATCCCGTGCTCGGAGCTGCGGCCGCCGAAGACAACGGCGACGCGCGGCTTACGAGACGACTGCTCAGGGCTCTGGGGGAGGTTCTCGGTGCTCATATCGCGATGAGAGTACCTGTTGGCAGGGCCCCGAGACAGCGTCCACGAGCACGCGGGTGAGCCACGCGGGCCGAGCTCCGGGCACAGGCGTCGCTCAGTGTCGTTCCGGCTTCGCGCTGCGCGACATCAGTTCCTTCAGCGCGACCACGGGCGGCTTGCCCTCGTGGACGATGCCGACGACCGTCTCCGTGATGGGCATGTCGACGCCGTGGCGGCGGGCCAGATCCAGCACGGACTCACAGGACTTGACGCCCTCGGCGGTCTGCCGGGTGACCGCGATGGTCTCCTCCAGCGTCATGCCCTTTCCGAGGTTGGTGCCGAAGGTGTGGTTGCGCGACAGCGGCGAGGAACAGGTGGCCACCAGGTCGCCGAGACCGGCGAGTCCGGAGAAGGTGAGCGGGTCGGCGCCCATGGCGAGCCCGAGCCGGGTCGTCTCGGCCAGGCCCCGGGTGATGAGGGAGCCCTTGGCGTTGTCGCCGAGGCCCATGCCGTCCGCGATGCCGACCGCCAGCCCGATCACGTTCTTGACCGCGCCGCCGAGTTCGCAGCCGACCACGTCGGTGTTGGTGTACGGACGGAAGTACGGCGTGTGGCAGACGGCCTGGAGCCGCTGTGCGACTCCCTCGTCGATGCAGGCCACGACCGCGGCGGCCGGCATGCGGGCGGCGATCTCCCGGGCGAGGTTGGGCCCGGTGACGACCGCGACGCGTTCGGGGCCGACCTTGGCGACGTCCTCGACGACCTCGCTCATCCGCATGGCGGAGCCGAGTTCGACGCCCTTCATCAGGGAGACGAGGATCGTGTGGGGCGCGAGCAGTGGTGTCCACTCGGCGAGGTTGTCGCGCAGGGTCTGGGAGGGGATCGAAAGTATCGTGAAGTCGGCGTCGCGCGCGGCCTCGGCGGGGTCCGTGGTGGCCCGGAGGTTCTCGGGAAGTTCGACGCCCGGCAGGTAGTCCGGGTTCGTACGGGTGGAGTTGACCGCCTCGACGACTTCGGCACGTCGCGCGCACAGGGTGACCTCGCACCCGGCGTCGGCGAGCACCATGCCGAAGGCCGTCCCCCACGATCCCGTTCCGAACACGGCCGCCTTGACCGGCTTGCTCACTTGCCCTGCCCCTCCTTCTGCCGTTCCTGCTCCTGTGCGGCGGTCCGGCGGCGCTGCGCGATGCGCACCTCACGCGGGTCGTACGGCTTCTCCGGCGCCTTCTCGCCGCGGATCTCCTCCAGCAGGCGGGTGATGGCGGCCATGATGACCTCCGTGGCCTCCTTCAGGAGCTCGGGGGACATCTCCTTGTCGTAGAAGCGCGTGAGGTCCACGGGCGGGCCCGCGAGCACATGGTGGGTCTTGCGCGGAAGGAGGTCGGGCTTCTTGGCGTACGGCGGCAGCAGCTCGTTGGCGCCCCACTGGGCGATGGGGATCACCGGGCACTTGGTCTGCAGCGCTACGCGGGCGGCACCGGTCTTGCCGGTCATCGGCCAGCCGCCCGGATCCCTGGTCAGGGTGCCCTCGGGGTAGAAGGCGACGCACTCGCCGCGCTCCACGGCGTCGATCGCGGCCCGGAAGGCGCTGAGGGCGTCCGTGCTCTCGCGGTAGACGGGGATCTGCCCGGTGCCGCGCATCGCGGCTGCGACGAATCCCTTCTTGAAAAGGCCGCTCTTCGCCAGGAATCGCGGAACGCGCCCGGTGTTGTACTGATAGTGCGCGTAGGCGAACGGATCCACATGAGAATTGTGGTTCACCACGGTGATAAATCCGCCGTCGGCCGGAATGTTCTCCATTCCTCGCCAGTCCCGCTTGAGCAGAACCACCAGCGGTGGTTTGCAGAGGACCGCTGCGAAGCGGTACCAGAAGCCGATTCTGCGGCGGGGCACGCGGACACCTTCCTCTAGACCCGGCACGGAGGCCTGGCACTGGCTGTGGGCCGCACAAGTGTCGCCCCAGACCGCCTGTCTGTCGAGAACACCGTACGCCCGCCCGTCTCCCGCCACCGCCCTTGCATGGACCTTCGCACACCTTTTCCACGCGTCGACCGCCTCGGGGCCGTGGGGCGTCGCCGGTGGGGGCCGGGTGACAATAGGCGCGACAAGACAGGGACGGAGCGCTCGTGCAGTGGACTGTGGTCGTACCCCTGAAGCCCCTGGCGCGGGCCAAGACCAGGCTCTCGGACACCGCAGCGGACGGGCTGCGTCCAGGGCTCGCCCTCGCCTTCGCGCAGGACACGGTGGCCGCGGCGCTCGACTGTGCCGCGGTGCGCGATGTGGCGGTCGTCACGGACGACCCGCTCGCCGGGCGTGAGCTGGCGACACTGGGCGCCCGGATCGTCCCGGACGAGCCTGCGGGCGGCCTGAACGCCGCGCTCGCGCATGCGGCCGCTGACGTACGACGACTGCGCCCGGGCGGCGCCCTGGCGGCACTCAATGCCGATCTTCCGGCGCTGCGCCCCATGGAATTGGCCCGGGTCCTGGACGCCGCCGCCGAATTCCCCCGTTCCTTTCTGCCCGACGCCGCCGGAATCGGTACGACGCTACTGGCCGCGACCCCGGGCCGTGAATTGCTGCCCGCTTTCGGAACGGATTCGCGGGTCCGGCACCGCGATTCGGGTGCGGTGGAACTCGCGCTCGACGCGGTGGACTCCGTGCGCCAGGACGTGGACACCGGCGACGACCTGCGCGCGGCACTGGCACTGGGGGTGGGCCCGCGCACGGCGGAGGCGGCGGCACGGCTGCTGATCCCGGGCCAGCCCGGCTGCTGATGCGGGACGGCTCGTGGCCGACTCGGCCCGAGAGGCCGCACGGGGCGGTCGATAGGCTGCCGTCATGCAGGCGACCGCGTACACCTACGACCCCGAGACCCGCACCGGTCAGGTGCTGCTCGACGACGGGACCCCCGTGCCCTTCGACGCCCCCGCGTTCGACGCGGGCGGGCTCAGGCTGCTGCGCCCGGGGCAGCGGGTGCGGATCGAGCTGGAGGGCGAGGGCCGGGCCCGGCGCATCACGCTGGTGACCCTGCACACGTTCTGACCAGGCCGGACAGACCGCGGGCCGGGCTCCCTGCGGGAGTCCGGCCCGGCGCGTGAGGGCCCGTGCGCCCCGGTTAACGGCGGGCGGTGGTCTTCTTGGCAGTGGTCTTGCGTGCCGTGGACTTCTTGGCGGGGGCCTTCTTCGCCGGGGCCTTCTTGGCCGCCGCCTTCTTGGCGGTGGTCTTCTTCGCCGTGGTCTTCTTGGCGGCCGCCGTGGTCTTCTTCGCGGCGGCCTTCTTCGCCGTGGTCTTCTTGGCGGCCGCCGCCGTGGTCTTCTTGGCCGGCGCCTTCTTGGCGGTCACCTTCTTCGCGGGCGCCGCCTTCTTGGCGGTGACCTTCTTGGCCGCGGCCTTCCTGACCGTGGCCGCGGCGCCGCCGGTGAGGCTGCCCTTGGGGGCCTTCTTGACGGCGACCTCGCCGCCGCGCGGCAGCTTCTTCGTGCCGCTGACCAGGTCCTTGAAGCCCTGGCCCGCGCGGAAGCGCGGCACAGAGGTCTTCTTGACCCGAACCCGCTCGCCCGTCTGGGGGTTGCGGGCGTAACGGGCCGGACGCTCGACCTTCTCGAACGAACCGAAGCCGGTGACCGAGACCCGGTCGCCTCCGACGACCGCGCGGACGATGGCGTCCAGGACCGCGTCGACAGCCTCGGCGGCCTGCTGGCGGCCGCCCATCTTGTCGGCAATCGCTTCTACGAGCTGCGCCTTGTTCACGTCTTCCCCTTCGGAGACATCGCCAGAACGAAAGTGTTCAAGCTTTTTCGCACGTTAGGCAGATATATACCGCAAATCAAACACGAAACGGGCTTATCACCCTTGTGCCGCAGCGGACTCGGCTGTCTCAGAGTCCCTCTTCGGGGATTCGCTCCTCGTCGAGGGCGGTCATGAACCGCTCGAGACGCCTGGTCGCTTCGGCGGGATCGTGCTTGGCCGCGGCCGTAATGACCAGCAGCTTCCGGGTCAGCGCCATCCGTACGCCCTCCGGGACTTGCAGTGCGCGCACCCTTGCGTGCGCTTCCTTCAGTTGGACCGCGACCGCCGTATAGAGCTCGAGTTGGCCGTCGTTGTCCATGCACAGATTGTGCCATCTGGGGCGAGTTGTCGCCCCCGCTGGGGGCAACTGCCGTCTCCCTGACGCCGCCCGGGCACCACGGCCCATCACGACGCCCGGATCCCCGTACCCCCGCAATGACCTTTGTAACTGAGGGTGTTGAAGACCACGAAGGCGGCGCGCGGCACCCGATCCGCGGCAGATACGGCTGTACCCCCAACCGTCCACGATTGGGGGTACAGAGGGTTGTTGCGGTGGCCGAAACCAGCCCGTCCGGGGCCGGGGGTCAGACCTGGAGGGTCCGCGGCTTGTAGGAGGGGCGTCCCGCCTCGTACGCGGCGATGTCGGCCTCGTTCCGGAGGGTGATCGAGATGTCGTCGAGGCCGTTCAGCAGCCGCCAGCGGGAGTTCTCGTCCAGCTCGAAGGCGGCGGTGATGCCCTCGGCGCGCACCTCGCGGTTCTCCAGGTCGACCGTGACCTCGGCCTCGGGGTTCCGCTCGGTGAGCTCCCACAGGGCGTCCACGATCTTCTGCTCCAGGACGACCGTGAGCAGGCCGTTCTTGAGCGAGTTACCACGGAAGATGTCGGCGAACCGGGAGGAGACGACCGCCTTGAAGCCGTAGTTCTGCAGCGCCCAGACGGCGTGCTCACGGGAGGAACCGGTGCCGAAGTCGGGGCCGGCGACCAGCACCGTGGCACCCTGCCGCTCCGGACGGTTGAGCACGAACTCGGGATCCTTGCGCCAGGCCTCGAACAGCCCGTCCTCGAACCCGTCCCGGGTCACCTTCTTGAGCCAGTGGGCGGGGATGATCTGGTCGGTGTCGACGTTGCTGCGGCGCAGCGGGACGGCCCGGCCGGTGTGGGTGGTGAATGCTTCCATGACTCTCAGACTCCAGCGGGCGCGGGGGCGTCGGACAGGTCGGCCGGGGAGGCCAGGTGGCCGAGGACCGCGGTGGCGGCGGCGACCTGCGGCGAGACCAGGTGCGTACGGCCGCCCTTGCCCTGCCTGCCCTCGAAGTTGCGGTTGGACGTGGACGCGGAGCGCTCGCCCGGGGCCAGCTGGTCCGGGTTCATGCCGAGGCACATCGAGCAGCCCGCGTGCCGCCATTCGGCGCCGGCCTCCTTGAAGACCACGTCCAGGCCCTCGGAGACGGCCTGCAGGCCCACCCGCGCGGAGCCGGGGACGACCAGCATCCGCACACCGTCGGCGACTTTGCGGTCCTTGAGGATCTCGGCGGCGGAGCGCAGGTCCTCGATGCGGCCGTTGGTGCAGGAACCTACGAAGACGGTGTCCACCTCGATGGACCGAAGCGGCTGTCCGGCCGCCAACCCCATGTACTCCAGGGCCTTTTCGGCGGCCAGTCGCTCCGAAGCGTCCTCGTACGAAGCAGGATCGGGGACCGCACTCGAAAGCGGCGCACCCTGGCCCGGGTTGGTGCCCCAGGTGACGAACGGCGAGAGCTCGGAGGCATCGATGCGGACCTCGGCGTCGAATTCCGCGTCGTCGTCGGTCCGCAGGGTCTTCCAGTACTCGACCGCGGCGTCCCAGTCGGCACCCTCGGGGGCGTGCGGGCGGCCCTTGAGGTAGGCGAAGGTGGTCTCGTCCGGGGCGATCATGCCCGCGCGGGCACCGGCCTCGATCGACATGTTGCAGATGGTCATCCGGGCCTCCATCGAGAGCTTCTCGATGGCGGATCCGCGGTACTCCAGGACGTAGCCCTGGCCGCCGCCGGTGCCGATCCTCGCGATGATCGCCAGGATCAGGTCCTTGGCGGTGACGCCCTCGGGCAGCTCGCCGTCGATCGTGATGGCCATGGTCTTCGGGCGGGCCATCGGCAGCGTCTGGGTGGCCAGCACATGCTCGACCTGGGAGGTGCCGATACCGAAGGCCAGCGCGCCGAAGGCGCCGTGCGTCGAGGTGTGGGAGTCGCCGCAGACGACTGTGGTGCCCGGCTGGGTCAGGCCCAGCTGCGGGCCCACGACGTGCACGACCCCCTGCTCGACGTCGCCCAGCGGGTGCAGGCGGACGCCGAACTCGGCGCAGTTCTTGCGCAGCGTCTCCAGCTGGGCACGGGAGACCGGGTCCGCGATGGGCTTGTCGATGTCGAGGGTGGGGGTGTTGTGATCCTCGGTGGCGATGGTGAGGTCGAGCCTGCGCACCTGGCGTCCGCCCTTGCGCAGCCCGTCGAAGGCCTGCGGGCTGGTCACCTCGTGGAGCAGATGCAGATCGATGTAGAGGAGGTCGGGCTCGCCCTCGGCGCGCCGGACGACGTGGTCGTCCCAGACCTTCTCCGCGAGTGTCCTACCCATCGCTTTCCCTCCGGCCGGCACGAGCGCGCCGACCCAACTAGAGATCTTGAGGAGCGGCGCCCACACCCCTGATTCCGGGCGTCCGCCACCAGGCCCGTCGGTCCCTGGGCCGCTGTGACTTCCAGGGTGGCGCGTTCCACGGAAAATTGAACTTGCGTTTCACAGAGTGAGACGTGAGTATCGTTGCATGGACAACAGTAGCGGCGTCGGCGTTCTGGACAAGGCGGCCCTGGTCCTCAGCGCTCTGGAGTCCGGTCCGGCCACCCTCGCGGGTCTGGTCGGCGCCACCGGACTGGCACGACCCACGGCGCACCGCCTCGCCGTGGCGCTGGAGCACCACCGCATGGTGGCGCGTGACATGCAGGGCCGTTTCATTCTCGGCCCCCGGCTGGCCGAGCTGGCCGCGGCGGCGGGCGAGGACCGCCTGCTGGCGACGGCGGGCCCGGTACTGACCCATCTGCGCGACGTCACGGGCGAGAGCGCGCAGCTGTACCGCCGCCAGGGGGACATGCGCATCTGCGTCGCCGCCGCGGAGCGCCTGTCGGGCCTGCGGGACACGGTCCCGGTCGGCTCCACGCTCACGATGAAGGCCGGCTCGTCCGCGCAGATCCTGCTGGCCTGGGAGGAGCCCGAGCGGCTGCACCGCGGCCTGCAGGGCGCCCGTTTCACGGCCACGGCCCTGTCGGGCGTACGGCGCCGCGGCTGGGCCCAGTCCATCGGGGAGCGCGAGCCGGGCGTCGCGTCCGTCTCCGCACCCGTACGCGGCCCCTCCAACCGCGTGGTGGCCGCCGTGTCCGTCTCCGGCCCCATCGAGCGCCTGACGCGGCACCCGGGCCGTATGCACGCCCAGGCGGTCATCGACTCGGCCGCCCGCCTGTCGGAGGCGCTGCGCCGCTCCGGCTGACCTTCGGGAACGTCACCGGGGAGGACCCGCCTCAACGCCGCGAGAGGCCCTCCCCGATCCCCCGGTTCCCCCCGGGCAGGCCGCCTTCTCGGCCTTCTCGGCCTTCTAGACCTTCGCGGTCGCTCCGGACGAGCGGTGCGCGTACCTGTCGGCGGCCCCGCCGTCCCCGGCTCTCGACCGGCAGCACCCCGGTGGCCGCCGCGAGCCCGGAGGGCGGCATGTCGAAGCAGACCGACTCGTACGAGCCCTCGGGCACCACGTAGGCCTCGTACCACTGTCCGACGTGCTCCTGCGCGACGCTTGGATAGTGGCACTTACCAAGGGCAGTGGCCTGTCCACCGCGACGATCAAGTACTACCTGCGCGAGGGGCTGTTGCCGCCGGGCCGCCAGATCAACGCCACGACGGCCGAGTACGACGAGACCCATCTGCGTCGGCTGCGTCTGGTACGGGCGATGATCCAGGTCGGCCGGATCCCGGTGGCCACGGTTCGGGAGGTGCTCGGGCACGTCGACGACGAATCCCTCGGCCGGACGATCCGGCTGGGCGCCGCCCTGTGGGCGTTGCCGCAGGCCGCCGAGCCGGACGAGCAGGACGACCACGTCCGGGCCGCGCGCCGCGAGGTGGCGCAACTGCTGGACACCCTGGGCTGGTCGAACACCAAGGCTCTGATCACCGTCTCCCCCGCCTACCGCTCGCTGGTGGTGGCGGTGTCCGCACTCCGACGGCTCGGCTACCAATGGGACGCCGAACTGCTGGTGTCCTACGCCCAGTTGATGCACCGGACGGCCATCCTCGATCTGGACTTCGTGGAGACGCGCCCCTCGGAGGCCGAGAAGATCGAGACCGCGGTCCTGGGGGCGGTCCTGGTCGAACCGATGCTGCAGGCGCTGCACCGGTTGGCGCAGGAGGAGGAGTCGGCGCGGCGGTACGGATTCGAGTAGCCCGGGCCGGGCACGCCGAAGGCCCCCCACCGAAGTGGAGGGCCTTCGAACTACGTACCCCCGACCGGATTCGAACCGGCGCTACCGCCTTGAGAGGGCGGCGTGCTAGGCCGCTACACAACGGGGGCGAGGATCTTGCGTTTCCGCAGATCCGAGCTGGTCTACCTGGACTCGAACCAAGACTAACTGAACCAGAATCAGTCGTGCTGCCAATTACACCATAGACCAATGTGGTTTAGACCAGTTCGTACCCCCGACCGGATTCGAACCGGCGCTACCGCCTTGAGAGGGCGGCGTGCTAGGCCGCTACACAACGGGGGCCCTGGCGATCCTGCATCGAGGACAGCGGGAGCGACCCAGCTGTCCTCGCGGGAAGGATCTGTACCCCCGACCGGATTCGAACCGGCGCTACTGCCTTGAGAGGGCAGCGTGCTAGGCCGCTACACAACGGGGGCTTGCGGATGGGATCCGCGGGTGCAGATGAGCTCTGCGAGCTGGCCTACCTGGACTCGAACCAAGACTAACTGAACCAGAATCAGTCGTGCTGCCAATTACACCATAGGCCACTGGAACGCAAGCCCCTGGGGGGATCTTGTTCTAGCTTGCGCCTCCGGTTCCGGCCTTTCGGCCCGCTCCCCGGCGGCGCAGGAAGAACATTACCCGAAGGTGGACGGCGCTCCAAAACGGGTATCCGCGCCGAGGACCGCGGGGAGTTCGGCGAGGGAGGCGATCCGGCGAGGTCCGACGGGTACCTCCACGGTCGCGTGCAGACCGTCGCGGTCGATCCAGACGGACAGCAGTCCGGCCTCGGCGGCGCCGCGCCCGTCGATCTCCGGATGGTCGCCGACGTACGCCACCTGGTGCGGAGCGAGCTCCAGGGCGTCGCAGGCCGCGCGGAAGGCCCGGCTGTCCGGCTTGGAGAAGCCCAGCTCGGCGGCGCACAGGACGGCCTCGAAGCGGTCGCGGACGCCGAGGGTGCGCAGCTTGTACTCCTGGACGTGGACGCTGGAGTTGGACAGCACCGCGTGCCGGTGGCTGGCGGCGAGGGCGTCCAGGACGGGCAGGACGTCCGGGAAGAGGGCCCAGGCGGCCTCGTAGCGGTCCCGATAGCGGTTGAACCAGGTGTCGGCCTCGTCGTCGGTCAGCTCCTCGCCCACGAAGACCCGTACGCGGTCCCGGCGCTGCCCCTCGAAGGAGACCTCGCCCGCCGCGTACCGCGCCCACTGCCGGTCGGTGATCTCCCGCCACCGCACCAGGGCCCGCTCCACGCTCTCGCTCTCATCGAGCAGCCCCTCGGCGGCCAGGTGGGTGCGCATGCCGACACGGTCCGCGGTGGTGTAGTCGAAGAGGGTGTCGTCGACGTCCCAGACCACGGCCCTGATGCTCATGGTCCGACGGTAACCCGGGCCGGCCGATCCCGTCCGCGTTTTCCGGAGCCCGAGCGTCGGCTCGGGCGGACACCGCGGGGAGGCGGCATCACCCGAAAGGCGGAGGGGCGGCACCTCGCCGGGTGCCGCCCCTCGCTTGCCCTGGCGTACGGGCTACGCCGCCAGCCTCGCCAGTGCGGCGTCGATGCGCTGCAGCGTCTTCTCCTTGCCCAGGACCTCCAGGGACTCGAAGAGCGGCAGGCCCACCGTGCGGCCGGTGACGGCGACGCGGACCGGGGCCTGGGCCTTGCCGAGCTTGAGGCCGTGGGACTCGCCGGCGGCCAGGACGGCCTCCTTCAGCGACTCGGCGGAGGTCCAGTCGGCCGCCTCCAGCTTCTCGCGGGCCGTACGGAGCAGGGCGTCACTGCCCTCCTTCATGGCCTTCGTCCAGGACGCCTCGTCGAACACCGGCTCCGGCAGGAACAGGAAGTCGACGTTCTCCGTGATCTCGGAGAGGACCTTGAGGCGGGTCTGCGCGTGCGGGGCGATCGCCTCCCACTTCGCCTCGTCGAAGTCCTCCGGCGACCACGGCGCGAACGGGGCCTTCAGCCACGGCCGGCAGCGCTCGGTGAAGTCCTTCGCCTCCAGGAGGCGGATGTGGTCCGCGTTGATCGACTCGGCCTTCTTGAGGTCGAAGCGGGCCGGGTTGGGGTTCACGTCCGCGATGTCGAAGGCGGCGACCATCTCGTCGAGGGAGAAGATGTCGCGGTCGGGCGCGAGCGACCAGCCCAGCAGGGAGAGGTAGTTGAGCAGCCCCTCCGGCAGGAAGCCGCGCTCACGGTAGAGGTTGAGCGACGACTGCGGGTCGCGCTTGGACAGCTTCTTGTTGCCCTCGCCCATCACGTACGGCAGATGACCGAACTCGGGCACGGACTTGGCGATGCCCAGCTCGATCAGCGCCTTGTAGAGAGCGATCTGGCGGGGGGTGGAGGAGAGCAGGTCCTCGCCGCGCAGGACGTGGGTGATCTCCATCAGGGCGTCGTCGACCGGGTTCACCAGCGTGTACAGGGGCGCCCCGTTCGCCCGGACGATCCCGTAGTCCGGCACGTTCTCCGGCGTGAACGTGAGCTCGCCGCGGACCAGGTCCGTGAAGGTGATCGTCTCGTCGGGCATCCGGAAGCGGACGATGGGCGTACGGCCCTCCGCCTCGTACGCCGCCACCTGCTCGGCGGTCAGCTCGCGGCAGTGCCCGTCGTAGCCGGACGGCCTGCCGGCGGCGCGGGCGGCGTCACGGCGTGCGTCCAGCTCCTCCGTCGTGCAGTAGCAGTGGTACGCGTAGCCACCGTCCAGGAGCTTCTGGGCGACGTCCTTGTAGATGTCCATCCGCTGCGACTGGCGGTACGGCACGTGGGGGCCGCCGACCCCGGGGCCCTCGTCCCACTCGAAGCCCAGCCAGCGCAGCGAGTCCAGCAGCTGGAGGTAGGACTCCTCGGAGTCGCGGGCCGCGTCCGTGTCCTCGATACGGAAGACGATCGTGCCGCCGGTGTGGCGGGCGAACGCCCAGTTGAACAGGGCGGTGCGGACCAGGCCCACGTGGGGGTTGCCGGTCGGGGACGGACAGAAACGTACGCGGACGTTCGCGTTAGCCACGCTTGATCACCTTGTTGGTGAGAGTGCCGATGCCTTCGATGGTGACGGCGACCTCGTCGCCGACGTTGAGGGGGCCGACCCCCGCGGGGGTGCCCGTGAGGATCACGTCGCCGGGGAGCAGCGTCATGGCCTCGGTGATGTTGACGATCAGATCCTCGATCGAGTGGATCATCTCGCTCGTGCGGCCGAGCTGGCGCTGCTGGCCGTTGACCGTGAGCTGGATGGTGAGATCACTCGGGTCGAGGTCGGTCTCCACCCAGGGGCCGAGGGGGCAGGAGGTGTCGAAGCCCTTGGCCCGGGCCCACTGCTTCTCGCGCCGTTGCACGTCTCGCGCGGTGACGTCGTTGGCGCAGGTGTAGCCCAGGATCACGTCCTTGACGCGCTCGCGCGGGACCTCGCGGCACATACGGCCGATCACCACGGCGAGCTCGGCCTCGTGGTGCAGCTCCTGGGAGAAGGAGGGGTAGGCGATCTCGTCGCCGGGGCCGATCACCGAGGTGGACGGCTTGAAGAAGGCGAAGGGGGCCTCGGGCACCTCGTTGCCCAGCTCACGGGCGTGCTCCGCGTAGTTGCGGCCGAAGGCCACGACCTTGTTGGGGAGCACCGGCGGCAGCAGCCTGACCTTGCTCAGCGGCACCTTCGTACCGGAGAGCTCGAATTCCGCGAACGGGATGCCCTTGATGATGTCGAGGTCGAGCTCGTCCGGCCTGTCGCCCTCGACCGCGCCGAAGGCGACATTCCCGTCGATGGAGAATCTGGCGATGCGCACGGGATCCTTGCGCCCCTCACTGAGCTGGCTGGAGTCTGACGCTCCAGGCTAACGCGGCAGCAGGCGGGCGCCCCGCGCATTGCGTCGGGCGCCGCCAGGGGCACGTTCCCGCGAGCCCGCGGTGAGCGGACGGCGCCCGGTGCGCGTACTACTGGGGGACGGAGGCCTGGACCGGGACCTCCATGAGGACGGTGCGCCTGGGATTGGCGGTCTGGGTGGGAAGGTCGACGGAGCGTTCCGGCGCCGCCGGGGCCTGCAGCTCTTCGGCGTCGGCGAGGTGCGCCAGCGTCGTGCGCTGCGGGTTGGCTATGGTGCGGAACATCATCGTGGTCTTCACTGGTGTCGTGACCTTGTCGTTACGGGCGCAGGGCGGGCCTCAAGGGCCGTCGCCGGGGCGCGGGTTGTCGGATTCGCCGTCCCTGTAAAGCGTCAGGCTAAACATGCAATTCCCGCCCGAAGCGATGAAGTGGTCATGATCTGCATGTGAGTTTGCTCACGAGTCGCCGGACAAAAGGGTCAATCCATACAGGCGATTCAGCCCGACGAAACGGACATCACACAACTGAAGCCCGCATTCCGCTCCTGATCATGGCGACTGGGACACCGGCCACTCCCCTGTGACTCGCGGACATACGTCCGGTATGTACTAGATCACCTTCTACGGCTGGTGACATGCCCCTCACAAGGTGTCACGGTGGTCACAGGGTCACCCGTTGGCCTTGTTGGAGATCCTGCACTGTGCTGGAATTCCACGGACCGCCGCGGGATCGCACCGGCGCGCAAGGGGCGCAACGCAGCGCCGAGCAGCGGCGGGCAGGGGGAGCCAGCGCCGGTCACTCACGACCACTCGGGGGGCGTATTCAGGGCGCCCCCTACAACGCCGACACCGTCCCGCCGTTCACGCGGAGGGGCGCCTGGTCCAGAGGTTGCGACGCTAGTGCAGGGACGTTTCAAGAGGGATGGCAGCGCTTCGGCGGAGCCGGAGCCGCACGGCGGGACCGACCGCGGTTCCTCGCCCCAGCACGCCCAGAACCAAGGACCGGCACCGTCCGGCGGTGGTCCCGAGCGGCCGGGCCGCACCGGCGCGCCCACAGGCCCCACACCGCCGGAGGCCGCCAAGAGCAGCGCCGGCCCACTCGACCCCGGTCCGCGCCTGGCCCTGCGCAACTGGCGCATCTCCACGCGTCTGGTCTCGCTGCTCGCGCTGCCCGTGGTCGCCGCCACCTCGCTCGGCGCGCTGCGCATCAGCGACAACATGGACCAGATCCAGCAGCTCGACAACATGAAGCTGCTGACGGACATGACCAGGCAGGCGACCCAGCTGGCCGAGGCGCTCCAGGAGGAGCGCGACCAGTCCGCCGGCCCGCTCGCCCACGGCGCGACCGCTTCGGACTACACGGTCAAGGGCGTCCGCGACAAGACGAACCGCGCCCGCTCCTCCTTCCTCCAGGGCACCCAGGAGATCGGCGACGCAGCCAGCAGCGGCCAGCTCTCCGGCGTCCGCGACAGCGTCGTCGGTATCGCCAGCGAGCTGAACAACCTCAGCTCGATCCGGGCCGGCGCCTACAAGGACCCGCAGAACGCCACGCAGACCGTCGAGGCCTACCACCGACTGATCAGCCAGCTGCTCAGCCTCTCCCAGGACATGGCGGAGGCCACCAGCAACCCGGAGATGATCCAGCGCACCCGCGCCCTGGCGGCCTTCTCCAGCGCCAAGGAGTACGCGTCCCTGCAGCGCGCCGTCATCGCGGCGGCGCTGCCCGCGAGCAACAACACGTTCGGCCAGCTCTCCGAGAACGACCGCCAGTACGCCCTGTCGGCGCTGGACAGCCAGAACTCCGAGCTGGACAGCTTCCGCAGCATCTACGGCGACGGCGCCGAGGAGCTCACGAAGCCGATCGACCAGGGCAGCCCGACCATCCAGGCCGCCGACACCTACGCCAGCCGCGTCCTCAAGAGCGGCAACGGCATCACGTCGCAGGACAAGCGCTCGTACAAGGACTGGGTCGACGACGACTCGGCCAAGATCGAGCAGATGAAGAAGATCGAGGGCACGCTCCTCGAGAACATGGAGCAGAAGGCCCGCGAGCTGAAGAGCGCCTCCCAGCGCGAGGCGATCATCTCCGGTGCGCTGATCCTCCTCGTCCTCGGCGTCTCCCTCGTCGGCGCCTTCGTCGTGGCCCGCTCCATGATCCGCTCGCTGCGCCGACTGCAGGAGACCGCGACCAAGGTCGCCCAGGACCGTCTGCCCGAGCTGGTCAAGCAGCTGTCCGAGTCCGACCCGCAGGACGTCGACACGTCCGTGGAGTCGGTCGGTGTGCACTCCCGGGACGAGATCGGCCAGGTGGCCGCGGCCTTCGACGACGTGCACCGCGAGGCGGTCCGCCTCGCCGCCGAGCAGGCCCTGCTGCGGGGCAACGTCAACGCGATGTTCACCAACCTCTCGCGCCGCTCCCAGGGTCTGATCCAGCGCCAGCTGTCGCTGATCTCCGAACTGGAGTCCCGCGAGGCCGACCCGGACCAGCTGTCCTCGCTCTTCAAGCTCGACCACCTCGCGACGCGTATGCGCCGTAACGGTGAGAACCTCCTCGTCCTCGCCGGTGAGGAGCCCGGCCGCCGCTGGACCCGCCCGGTCCCGCTGGTCGACGTGCTGCGCGCCGCCGCCTCCGAGGTGGAGCAGTACGAGCGCATCGAACTGGCCTCGGTCCCGGCCACCGAGGTCGCCGGCCGCGTCGTCAACGACCTCGTGCACCTGCTCGCCGAGCTGCTCGAGAACGCCACCTCGTTCTCCTCGCCGCAGACCAAGGTCAAGGTCACCGGTCACGCGCTGCCCGACGGCCGGGTACTGATCGAGATCCACGACACCGGTATCGGTCTGTCCCCCGAGGACCTGGCCCAGATCAACGAGCGGCTCGCCTCGCCGCCCACGGTGGACGTCTCCGTCTCCCGCCGCATGGGCCTCTTCGTGGTCGGCCGTCTGTCGCAGCGCCACGGCATCCGCATCCAGCTGCGCCCGTCCGACTCCGGTGGTACGACCGCGCTGGTCATGCTCCCGGTCGACGTCGCCCAGGGCGGCAAGAAGCCCACTCCGGGCAAGCCGGGCCAGGGCGCCCCGGTGACCGGCGGCCCCGCCGCCGCGCAGGCCGCCGCCGGTGCGGCCGCGGCCCGTCGCCAGGCCCAGCAGGGCGGCACCGGACTCGGCGCCGCGCCGCAGCGCGGGCAGGTGGGCAGCGGATCCGGTCCCCGCGCCGCGCTGCCGGGAAGCGCCGCCGGTGACCGACCCGATGGTCCCGGCGGTCCGCAGGGTCCCGCCGCCCCGCAGCAGGGCCGGCCGGCCCCGGCGGGCGCGGGTGCCGGTGCCTTCGGGCCGGGCGGCCCGCAGGGTCCCCAGGCCTTCCAGGACCCGGGCACGCGCCAGGGCGGCTTCGGTGACGGCGGCCCGGGCACCACCCGGCCGGGCGGCTTCGGTGACGGCGCCCCGCCTGCCGCACAGCAGCCGCAGCAGCCGCAGCAGCCGCGACAGCCCAAGGAGCGCGGAGGACGCCGTCGGCCGCAGCTGCCCGGGCGTGGGGGTCAGCGTGCCGAGCTGCCCGGTGGCAGCCAGCAGCGCACCCCGAGCTGGAGCGACGAGAACGCGCAGCCGCCGGTGCCCCGCGCCTCGCTGGACGCCCCGCGCGGCCACGAGGAGCCGGACGCCCTGTCCGCGACCTCTCCCATGCCCCGCATCGACGACCGCCAGGGCCCGGGCTCGACCTCGGAGATCCCGCGCGTCGACGACCGCCAGGGCCCCGGTTCCACCTCCGAGTTCCCGCGACCTGACTACAACGCACCGCGCCCCGGCGCGGGCGCCGTGGACAACAGCGGGCAGTTCGTCCGCTCGGACGTCTTCGGCAGCCCGGACCAGGGCGGCACGCCGGGCCAGTTCCCGGCGGGCCGTGGTCAGAACACCGGCCAGTTCCCGGCCCCCGGCCGCCCCCAGGACCCGGCCTTCACCGGCCAGTTCGGGACGCAGGGCCCCGACGGCTCCGGCACGGGTCAGTTCGCCGCCCCGGGCTACGGGAACCACCAGGACCCGTCCTCCACAGGCCAGTTCGAGCGGCCGCAGGCAGGCCCCGGCGGCTATGGTGCCCCCCGGCCGCCGGCCCCGCAGCGTTCGCAGCAGCAGCCGCGTCGTCAGGAGCCGGAGGCCCTGCCGCCGGCGTCGGGTCCCGGCGACGGGCGTACACCGCTGTACGACACGCTTGAGACCAACTGGTTCCGCGGCGACCGGGGGCAGAGCAACGGCTCCCCGGCCCCGCAGCAGCCCCCCGCAGCCCCCCAGCGTCCGGCCCCCACGGCCTGGCGCACCTCGCCGAACGACGAGTTCGTCCGCCAGGCCGAACGTGTGCGGCAGCCCGCCGCGGGCGGCATCACCACCTCCGGCCTGCCACGCCGGGTCCCGCGCGCGAACCTCGTGCCGGGCACGGCCCAGCAGCAACAGCACCAAACCGGTCCGCAGGTCTCGCGTGCGCCTGACGACGTGCGCGGTCGGCTGACCAATCTCCGACGGGGCATCGCCCAGGGTCGCCAGGCCGGTACCGGCCAGACCGGCAGCTTCCGCAGCCCCACTCACCAGCAGGAGCGTTAGTTGAGCCCGATGAGCCAGGCGGCACAGAACCTCAACTGGTTGATCACCAACTTCGTGGACAACACCCCCGGGGTGTCCCACACCGTCGTCGTGTCCGCCGACGGACTCCTTCTGGCGATGTCCGAAGGCTTCCCGCGTGACCGCGCCGACCAGCTCGCGGCCGTGGCGTCCGGCCTCACCTCTCTGACGGCCGGGGCCTCCCGGATCTTCGAGGGCGGCAGTGTGGCGCAGACGGTCGTCGAGATGGAACGCGGCTTCCTGTTCCTGATGTCCGTCTCGGACGGCTCGTCGCTCGCCGTGCTCGCCCACCCCGAGTGCGACATCGGCCTTGTCGGCTACGAGATGGCCCTGCTGGTCGACCGCGCGGGCGCGGTACTCACGCCCGACCTGCGCGCCGAACTCCAGGGCAGTCTGCTCCACTGACCGGCCCCGGTACCACCCACCTCACCAAATCACCGTCCGGCCGCCACAGTCCCCCCACCGGCCCCCGTCAGACGGCACGACTGACCGACTTGCTGTCCCGCCCGGAGGATTCATGACCCCGCCCACCGCCCATCATGATCCGTACGCCGAGCCGTACGGGGACGAGGGCGACCAGCCGCTGGTACGTCCGTACGCGATGACCGGCGGCCGGACCCGGCCGCGCTATCAGCTCGCGATAGAGGCGCTGATCAGCACCACGGCCGACCCGGCCCAGCTGATGGGACTGCTCCCGGAGCACCAGCGGATCTGCCACCTGTGCCGTGAGGTGAAGTCGGTGGCAGAGGTGTCGGCACTTCTGGCCATGCCGCTCGGTGTGGCACGGATTCTCGTCGCGGACCTCGCGGAGGCCGGTCTCGTCGCGATCCACCAGCCGGGTGGCGACGAGAACAACGGCGGCGCGCCGGACGTGACACTGCTCGAAAGGGTGCTCAGTGGACTTCGCAAGCTCTGACGGAGGGCGGGCGACCACCTCCGCGAAGATCGTGGTGGCGGGCGGCTTCGGCGTGGGCAAGACCACGTTCGTCGGCGCCGTCTCGGAGATCAACCCGCTGCGCACGGAGGCCGTCATGACGTCCGCCTCGGCGGGCATCGACGACCTCACCCACACCGGGGGCAAGACCACCACCACGGTGGCCATGGACTTCGGTCGCATCACCCTGGACCAGGACCTGATCCTCTACCTCTTCGGTACGCCGGGCCAGGACCGCTTCTGGTTCATGTGGGACGACCTGGTCCGCGGTGCCATCGGCGCGGTGGTCCTGGTCGACACCCGTCGGCTCGCCGACTGCTTCCCCGCGGTCGACTACTTCGAGAACAGCGGCCTGCCGTTCGTCATCGCCCTCAACGGCTTCGACGGGCATCAGCCCTACAACCCGGACGAGGTGCGCGAGGCCCTGCAGATCGGCCCCGACACGCCGATCATCACCACGGACGCCCGCCACCGGGCCGACGCCAAGAGTGCACTGATCACGTTGGTCGAACATGCGCTCATGGCACGCCTGCGGTAGGGCAATTCAACGGCGCCATACGGCAGTTGTCGTAGATTCCGGGGAGCCGGCTGTGGTGTTTGACACGGTCGGCCCCTGTGTTCATAACGTTTCGACAGAGAAATCCGGTGGTATCGCCACGCGTCGCGGTCGGTCGGTGTCGCTGCGCTCACAAAAGCCCCGCCTTTTGGCGGGGCTCGCTCTTTATGACCGTTTTATCTGGGGCTTACAGCTGCCGGAATCGTGACTTCCGAGTGTTTGGAATCGCGCAGGTCGACGTGCTGGAATGCCTGAACTGCCCATTAGTCAAAGACGTACTGGTCGGAGACAGGGCTCTGGAGACACCGCGGCACGACGTAGGTGCCGTCGCCGAGAGGTTGTTGGTCGAGTGAGGCGAAGCAAGAACGGTCCCGAGCCGTCGGCGCGGGGCAACTTCACCCCGCCGCCGCGCGGAGCGGCACCCGCACAAGTGCCCGGCCCGGAGCCGACGGCTCTCCCGCCCAGCGGTAGCCGCTTCTCCCCGCGCAACTGGCGCGTGCCGACCAGGCTGAACGCGATCCTGCTCATACCCGTGCTGGTGGGCCTGGTCATGGGCGGCTTCCAGGTGAAGAACTCGATCGACACCTGGAACCAGGCGCAGGACGCGGAGAACACCGCCCGCCTGGTTCAGGCCTCCCTGACGTACGCCGACGCGCTGTACCAGGAACGTGACGCCTCCGCGGCTCCGCTGCTGCAGGGCGACGTGAAGAACTCGACCGTCACGCAGGTCCGCGCCGCCACCGACCAGGCCGCCGGCGCCTTCGACCGGGCCGCGCAGAAGATGCCGCACACCTCGGGTCTGGTTCGCCGCCTGGCCATCTTCCGCAAGGCGGAGACCAGGCTCCCGGCGCTGCGCCAGGCCGCGTACACCTCCCAGCTGACCGGCGTGCAGACCGAAGAGGGCTACGTCGAGGTCGCGCACCCGCTGATGGAGTTCGCCAACGAGCTCGGCCTCGGCACCGGCAACATCACCAGCTACGGCCGCACGGTCTACGCCATCTCGCTCACCAAGGCCGCGCTCTCCCTGGAACGCTCGATCGGCATGCACCTGCTGGTCAAGCCGGGCCCCGGCGCCACCAGCCTCGCCAAACAGCGCGTCGCCCTCTCCTCGTACGCCTACCTCGAGGGCATCGCCGTCGAGGAGTACATCGGTGGTGGTACCGCCGGGGACGCCGCCAAGCTGGACGAGGCCAAGGCGAAGCTGAAGAGCGACGGCGCCGCCCAGGCCCAGCAGGCCGCCGCGCAGGCGAAGGCCCAGGGCAAGACGTACGTGCCCCCGCCCGCCGACCCCACGCAGATGGTCGCGGGCCTCGCCACGCTGGGCTCCACCGACGCCACCGCCCGCGCCGCGCTCGCCCAGCAGGGCGTCACCGCGCAGAACTGGTGGGGGGTCAACACCCTCAAGTACAACGCCTACCGCACGATCGAGTCGGACCTGGCCGACAAGGCCGTGGCGGACGCCTCGATCATCGCCAACGACGCCAAGACGTCCGCGTTCATCACCGGTGCCATCGTCGTCGTCGCCCTGCTCGCCGCGTTCATCCTGGCCGGCCTCATGGCCCGCCAGATGAGCCGCTCGATGCGCCAGCTGCGCAACGCCGCCTTCGGCGTCGCCGAACAGCGTCTGCCGATGCTGGTCGACCAGCTCTCGCGCACCGACCCCGGCCGCGTCGACACCCGTGTCGCGCCCATCCCGATCTCCTCCACGGACGAGATCGGCGAGGTCGCCCGCGCCTTCGACCAGGTCCACCGCGAGGCCGTCCGGCTCGCCGCCGAGCAGGCCCTGCTGCGGGGCAACATCAACGCGATCTTCACCAACCTCTCGCGCCGCAACCAGTCGCTGATCGAGGGCCAGCTGACCCTGATCACCGACCTGGAGAACAACGAGGCCGACCCGGACCAGCTGGAGAACCTCTTCCGCCTGGACCACCTCGCGACCCGTATGCGCCGCAACGGCGAGAACCTCCTCGTCCTCGCCGGCGAGGAGCCCGGCCGTCGCTGGGACCAGCCGGTCCCGCTGGTGGACGTGCTGCGCGCCGCCTCCTCCGAGGTGGAGCAGTACGAGCGCATCGAGCTCTCCGGCGTCCCGGAGGCCGAGATCCACGGCCGCGCCGTGACCGACCTCGTGCATCTGCTGGCCGAGTTGCTGGAGAACGCCACGACGTTCTCCTCCCCGCAGACCAAGGTTCGGGTGACCGCCACGCGGCTGCCCGACGGTCGGGTCATGATCGAGATCCATGACAAGGGCATCGGCCTGACGGCCGAGGACTTCGCGGACATCAACCACAAGCTGGCCAACCCGCCGACCGTGGACGCCGCGATCTCGCAGCGCATGGGCCTGTTCGTGGTCGGCCGGCTCTCCGACCGGCACGGCATCCGGGTCCAGCTGCGTCCCTCCGGCGAACAGGCCGGCACCACATCGCTGGTGATGCTCCCCGACGCCATCACCCACGGCGGTGGCGGCGAGCAGCCGCTGGAGCGCGACGAGTTCACCGTCTCGCAGATCATCCCGGAGCAGCAGCCCTTCCCGGGCGAGAGCTTCGACGGACAGCCGATGCGGACGGCGGCGGAGCTGGGCTTCGACGACAGCCGTTACACCGAGGTCCCGGACGACATCCGGGACCTGGACCCCGTCGGCCGCTCGCTGATGCGCGAGGAGCGCCGGGCGGCCCTGGAGGCCCAGGCCCAGGGGCAAGGCCGGCAGCAGGAGGCCCAGGAGCCCGCTCCGTCCTACCAGGACGGGTTCGAGGCACAGCGGCCCGCGTACGACAACGGGCAGCACGCCTACGACAACGGGCAGCAGCACGCCTACGACCAGCAGCGGGCCGCGTACGACCAGCAGACGGCGTACCAGGAGCCCCAGCAGCCCGCATACGACGAGTCGTACTTCTCGTCCGGCGGCGGCCTGCCGCAGGGCGACGGCTTCCCGTCCGTCGGCGGCTACCCGGAGCCCGCCTATGCGGAGCCGGTCCAGGAGAACCGTGGGCCGGCCCAGGCGGCGGCCTCGGAGACGTTCTCCACCTTTGAGCAGCCCTCCTACCAAAACGACTGGCCGAAGCAGGACGGCTACCAGAGCGACTACCGCACCGATTACGCTCCGGAAACGGAATCCGCGCAGGCCGCTGACGCAAGCGAGCGGGACCGCGTAGGCTTCGACCGTCCGGGACCGGCCCCCTCCGCCGTCCACGAGCTGACCGACGCCGGACTGCCCCGCCGCGGCTCCACCGCGAACGGCGCCGCCGGCAGGCCGCAGCCCGTGACGCAGGAGCCGCCGACGGCCACGGAGCCGAGCGGAGACTGGCGCTCCGCGAACGACCAGCGGTGGCAGCAGGCTTCGCAGCTGCGGAAACCCAAGGCGGGCGGGGTCACCTCTTCCGGTCTGCCTCGGCGGGTACCCAAGGCGAACCTCATGGAGGGCGCCGCGGAAGCGACCCCGCAGGGAGGCCCACAGGTCTCCCGCGCCCCCGAGGACGTGCGGGGCAGGCTGAGCAACCTGCGTCGGGGCGTCCAGCGGGGACGCAACGCAGGAAGTGAAACGAACGGCCAGGGCTTCGGTCCTGACAGCACCTACAACCAGGAGCGTTAGTGTGAGCCCGATGAGCCAGGCGGCACAGAACCTGAACTGGTTGATCACCAACTTCGTGGACAACACCCCCGGGGTGTCCCACACGGTGGTGGTCTCCGCCGACGGACTCCTTCTGGCGATGTCCGAAGGCTTCCCGCGCGACCGCGCCGACCAGCTCGCGGCCGTCGCCTCCGGTCTGACCTCGCTGACCGCGGGTGCCTCCCGCATCTTCGAGGGTGGCAGTGTGAACCAGACGGTTGTGGAGATGGAGCGCGGATTCCTCTTCATCATGTCCATTTCCGACGGTTCGTCGCTCGCGGTTCTGGCACACCCGGACGCGGACATCGGCCTCATTGGGTACGAGATGGCGCTTTTGGTCGACCGTGCCGGTACGGTCCTGACTCCGGACCTTCGTGCGGAGCTCCAGGGAAGCCTTCTCAACTAACAGACGAACGGTGTGTATTGGCGTCCCGGGGCCGTAAGGTTTCGGGACGCGGCTTCCCACAGGGATGGGTGCCCGGCGCAGTCGGAGGAGGAAAGAAAGTGGCAACACCCCCAGGCGGTTCGCCCACGGGCAACTGGTCGTACGGCCCTGGCCAGGGCCGTGGGCAGGGTGAGCAGAACCGGTACAACTTCCCCTCCGCTCCGAGCCAGCGGCGTCAGCCGTACGCGCCCCAGGGCCCCCAGGGTCCGGGTCCGTCGCCGTACGACCAGCCGTCGGCCCCGCGCATCCAGCCCGTGCAGCCGCAGCGCCGCGCCCCCGAACCGGCGCCCGCCGGGTCGTCGAACAATCCTCTGGTGCGCCCGTACGCGATGACGGGGGGCCGCACCAGGCCGCGGTACCAGCTCGCCATCGAGGCACTGGTGCACACCACCGCGCAGCCGCACCAGATGCAGGGCCAGCTGCCCGAGCATCAGCGGATCTGCAACCTCTGCCGGGAGATCAAGTCGGTGGCCGAGATCTCGGCGCTGCTGACGATCCCTCTCGGCGTGGCCAGGATCCTCGTCGCCGACTTGGCGGAGGCGGGCCTGGTCGCCATCCATCAGCCCGGCGGCGACGAGAACGCCGGCGGCCAGCCAGACGTGACACTGCTCGAAAGGGTGCTCAGTGGACTTCGCAAGCTCTAGCGGCGGTCCTTCCCGCTCCACCACCTCCGCGAAGATCGTGGTGGCGGGCGGCTTCGGCGTGGGCAAGACCACGTTCGTCGGCGCCGTCTCGGAGATCAACCCGCTGCGCACGGAGGCCGTCATGACGTCTGCTTCGGCGGGCATCGACGACCTCACCCACACCGGGGACAAGACCACCACCACGGTGGCCATGGACTTCGGTCGCATCACCCTGGACCAGGACCTGATCCTCTACCTCTTCGGTACGCCGGGCCAGGACCGCTTCTGGTTCATGTGGGACGACCTGGTCCGCGGTGCCATCGGCGCGATCGTCCTGGTGGACACCCGCCGTCTGGCCGACTGCTTCCCCGCGGTCGACTACTTCGAGAACAGCGGCCTGCCGTTCGTCATCGCCCTCAACGGCTTCGACGGCAACCAGCCGTACAACCCGGACGAGGTGCGCGAGGCCCTGCAGATCGGCCCCGACACCCCGATCATCACCACGGACGCCCGCCACCGGGCCGACGCCAAGTCCGCGCTCATCACCCTGGTCGAGCACGCCCTGATGGCCCGGCTCCGCTAACCCCCGCCCGTACACAGGCCGAGGGCCCCCTCCGCAGGGAGGGGGCCCTCGGCCTGTCAGGGGGCCCTTCTCGTAGAGGACCGCACACCAGGAAGGGCCCCCCTCCGAAACACCAGGAAGGGCCCCTCCGAAGCGGAGGGGCCCTTCAGGAGAGCGTTCAGCCGTGCGGCTCAGCCGTGCCAGCTGTGCGGCGCCCGGAAGCCGGGCTCGCGCTCCAGGCGGCGCCAGCCCGCCTTGGCGCGGCCTCGGTGGGCCGGGGTCGTGGCGGGCGACTGGGCCACCGCACGGGCCAGCAGGATGGCCGTGATGGCGGCCACTTCCTCGGGCTCGGCGTGGCCCTTCTCGACGCGGATGTCAGGGGTGTTCATGGGTGTCAGTCTCCGTGAGAGAGGGGTCCGCGGGGTTGCCGCGGTGGGTCCGCCCGGTTACTGCGGCGGGTTGCCGTGCTTACGGGAGGGCAGGTCCGCGTGCTTGGACTGCAGCATCGCGAGGGACTTGATCAGGACCTCACGCGTCTGTGCGGGGTCGATGACGTCGTCCACCAGGCCTCGCTCCGCCGCGTAGTACGGGTGCATCAGCTCGGACTTGTACTCCTTGACCATCCGCGCCCGCATGGCCTCGGGGTCCTCCGCGCCGGAGATCTGACGGCGGAAGATGACGTTGGCCGCGCCCTCGGCACCCATCACGGCGATCTCGTTGGTCGGCCAGGCGTAGGTGAGGTCCGCCCCGATGGACTGGCTGTCCATCACGATGTACGCACCTCCGTACGCCTTGCGCAGGATCAGCGAGATCCGCGGCACGGTCGCGTTGCAGTAGGCGTACAGCAGCTTCGCGCCGTGACGGATGATCCCGCCGTGCTCCTGGTCGACTCCGGGCAGGAACCCGGGGACGTCCAGGAAGGTCACCAACGGGATGTTAAAAGCGTCACACATCTGGACAAATCGCGCAGCTTTTTCCGACGCCTCGATGTCCAGTACCCCGGCGAGGGTCTGCGGCTGGTTGGCGATGATGCCCACCACCTGGCCGTCCAGACGGGCCAGCGCGCAGATGATGTTGCGCGCCCAGCGCTCGTGGACCTCCAGGTACTCGCCGTCGTCGACGATCTCCTCGATGACCTTGGCCATGTCGTACGGCCGGTTGCCGTCCGCCGGGACCAGGTCCAGCAGGGAGTCGCTGCGCCGGTCCACCGCGTCCGTGCACTCGACCCGCGGCGGGTTCTCCCGGTTGTTCTGCGGAAGGAGCGAGAGGAGGTAGCGCACCTCGGCGATGCACGTCTCCTCGTCGTCGTAGGCGAAGTGGCACACGCCCGAGGTCTCGGCGTGCACATCGGCGCCGCCCAGCCCGTTCTGGCTGATCTCCTCGCCGGTCACGGCCTTGACCACGTCCGGGCCGGTGATGAACATCTGGGACGTCTCGCGGACCATGAAGACGAAGTCCGTCAGGGCGGGGCTGTAGGCCGCGCCGCCCGCGCACGGGCCGAGCATCACGCTGATCTGCGGGATGACGCCGGACGCCCTCGTGTTGCGCTGGAAGATGCCGCCGTAGCCCGAGAGCGCGCTGACGCCTTCCTGGATACGGGCTCCCGCGCCGTCGTTCAGGGACACCAGCGGCGCACCGGCCGCGATGGCCATGTCCATGATCTTGTGGATCTTGGTGGCGTGGGCCTCGCCCAGCGCGCCGCCGAAGATGCGGAAGTCATGGGCGTAGACGAAGACCGTGCGGCCCTCCACCGTGCCCCAGCCGGTGATCACACCGTCGGTGTACGGCTTCTTGGCCTCCAGGCCGAACCCGGTCGCCCGGTGCCGGCGCAGCTGCTCGACCTCCTGGAAGGACCCCGGGTCCAGGAGCAGTTCGATGCGCTCCCGGGCGGTCAGCTTGCCCTTGGCGTGCTGCGCCTCGGTCGCCTTCTCGCTGGGGCCGGCCAGCGCCTGCGCACGGATCTCGTGCAGTTCGGCGACTCGCCCGCGCGCGTCCTTGGGCTCGCTCCCGGAATCCACAGCCTCGTCCAAAACGGTCATGTAGCGACCTTACGAAGTCCACCAAGGAAAGCGGGCCGTCGACTCTGTACAGTCTCCGGCCCGTTTTCCTGGTACCCCTGAACAGAATCCCACTCGGTTGCAGCCGATGTGACTGTTGAGGGGCCCTTGACCTTGTAGGTGTCCCACAAAGCGCCCGGAGGAGAGCCTCCTCACATCGAGGGTGGCACATGCCATCCCCGGAGTGACACCGAACCTCGAACGGCGGCGTCCGCCGTACCCGCTTCCGGCACGTTGACGGTTGCCGATGATGTTGAAACTTGAATGGAATAAGTCTACCGTCACTCGTGTTGAGCTCGTTGAACATTAAACAGCTTCAGCGTCGTGGCCTCCGCCGGAGTCCGCGAAACCGTCCCCCAAAGGAGCACGTCATGGGCATCTTCGGCCGCAAGAACACCACCATCGAGACCGCCACCGCCCCGGCCGCCTCGGTCAACCCCGACCTCGCCGCGCTCACCGGCGACTACACGGTGGACCCGGCGCACACCACGATCGGTTTCGTGGCACGCCACGCCATGGTCACGAACGTGAAGGGCGGCTTCCAGGAAATCGAGGGCACGCTGCACCTGGACGGCTCGGACCCGTCCAAGTCCACGGCGTCGCTCGACATCACGATGGACAGCATCGACACGGGTTCGGCCGACCGTGACAACCACCTGCGCAGCTCGGACTTCTTCAAGACCGACGAGCACCCGGTGATGACGTTCCGCTCCACCAAGGCGGAGGTAATGGGCGGCGACGACTACCGGATCACCGGCGACCTCACGATCCTCGGCACCACCAAGCCGATCACCATCGACCTGGAGTTCAACGGCGCCGCCAAGGACCCGTTCGGCAACGAGCGCGTCGGCTTCGAGGGCAAGGCGGAGATCCTGCGCTCGGAGTGGGGCCTGACCTGGAACGCGGCGCTGGAGACGGGTGGCGTGCTGGTCTCGGACAAGATCAAGCTGGTCTTCGACATCTCGGCGATCAAGCAGGCCTGAGCCCGGCAGGCGTGAGCCGCCGGCCCACCACGCGGGCCCCCGCTCGCACCCCCTGAGCGCGCCCGCCCTCCACTCCCCGTACCCGGAGGGCGGGCGCTCGGCGCGACCGCAGCTCATCCGCGCTCAGGCTTCGCGGACCGCGGTGCCCCCTGCCGCAGGCCGGCTGATCGCCACCTCCAGCCGGGCGGCTCGCGCCTTCGGGGTGCGCGCCCTGAGCTTGGACTCGTACGCCGCTGCCCACCGCCCGTCCGCCGCGACCGCGGCGACCCTTCCGGCCGCATCCGCCCCGGCGGCGAGCTCTGGCCGGCCGGTGCCCTCGCCTCGCTCGACGAGACGGAACGCGGGGTGCTCGCGCTCGACGAGACGGAACGCGGGGTGCTCGCACTCGCGGGAGCGCTCATGGAGCGGCTCGCCGACCTGGGTGTGCCCTCACACAGGCGCCGCACGCCCGTTCCCCGCGCGGACGACCCGCAGAAGGGTCAGAACCCTCCGCCGAAGTCTCCGCCGCCTCCCCCGAAGTCCCCTCCCCCGCCGTCGCCGAAGCCGCCGCCGAAGTCGCCGGGGTCGAAGTCGGCACCGGACACGTCGCCGCCCTCGAAGCCGCCGAAGTCGCCGTAGCCGGTGCCGTAGTCGGCCGCGTACGACGGGGTGGCCATCATGCTGCCGAGCAGGGTGCCCACCAGCAGGCCGGGCAGGATGCCACCGCCGAAGTAACCGCCCGCCCAGGGGCCGTAGGCCGGGCCCGCCTCCCAGTACGGGCGGCGGCCGTACTCCGTGTCCACCTCGCGGATCATGGGGTCGCGGCCGTCGGCCAGCCGGGCCTGATCCGCGGCACAGACCGGCACCTCGCGCGGGCTGCCGCCCGGGGGCGTCCAGGTCGCGTCGGCGACGGACGGGCCATGACGCGGGTCGAAGAAGCACGGCGCCCGGCGCTCGGGCAGCGGGCGGCCCTCCCGGCGGGCGGCGAGCCGCGCCAGCGAGAAGCGGCCGTCCTCCAGGGCCTGGGTCACGGCCTTGACGTCCTCGGGGCGCCGCGCGGCCGCCATGAAGGACTTCGCCTGCTCGTACGCGTCCAGCGCACGTTCGTAGTCGGCGCGCATCGCCTCGTCCGCGCCCGGCTCCGACGGACGGAAGTCGAGGCGGTCCAGCTCCTCACCGAAGGCGGTGATGTCCTCGTCCACCACGACCCGCAGCTTCTCCAGCGCGGCCTGCTGCTCCTGCTCGCGGCGGCGCCTGTTGCGTCGTACGAGCGTGTAGGCGCCCACGCCGCCCAGCACGAGCACCACGCCGGCCGTGATCAGCGCGGTGGACGAGACCCCGCGACCGCCGCCCGCGCCGCCCCAGCTCGACGGGGCGTGACCGCGGACGCTGACGAGGGCACGGTCGGTGAAGTCGTTCAGCTGGGCCTTGGCGCTCTCGCCCTGCACGCTGGTGACCAGGTTCTGGACGGCGGTGCGGGGCAGGACCGAGGAGTCGGCCCGGGCGTCGAAGCGGTCACCGAGGCGGACCGCGTACAGGCCGGTGACACCGGTGGCCGTGCGCACATCGGAGAACAGGTTCCGCGTGGGGTAGTCGGCGGGCAGCACCACGATGAAGACCGGTTTGCCGGCGTCCTCGATCTTCTTGGCCAGGGCGTCCGCGTCCCGCTTGGACAGTTGTCCGGCGGCCGCCGGATCGACGTAGACCGGGCCCTTGCGCAGCGCCTCGGCGATGGCCGAGACGCTGGTCGCCGCGTGGGCACCGGACGCGCCGACGGACAGAACGGTCAGGGCCGCCATGAGCAGGGCGACCAAGGGTACGGCGAGTCCTCGGACCAGCGCGGTCTTCATACCTCGAAGCTACCCGAACGCATCGCAAGCCGTTCCGCCGGACCCGGTGAGAGGTTTCGCCCGCCCGGGGCCGATGCTCTTCGCCCGCCCGGAGCGGAGGTTCACCGAGCCGGTGGGGCGGCGAGGGCGAGGCCGCCGGACGTGCCCGGCGGGCGGTACGCGCCGTGCGCCGCACCGCCCGCCGGGAGCTTTCGCCTCGGGAGCCCCGAGCCGTCACGCCGCCCGGTACGCCTCCGTCAGCTTGGCCACCGCCTCCGCGTACTTCCCGGTCAGCAGCAGATGGTCCGCGTCTGCGAACGGCCCCGCGACCGCCGCCGTGATCCGGGATCCCACCTTCTGCTGGACGATCAGCCGCGCCTTGGTGACGATCTCGTGTCCCGCCCGCGCGGAGCCCGTCCTCTCGGCCACGGCCGCCGCGAGCGACAGCGCCTTCAGCGTCGCCGCACCGCCCTGGGGGACCTTGGTGAGCGTGGTCAGCCCCCAGCCGTAGGGGAACTGCGGATCGTACGACGCGTCGCCGACGTTGATCGGCAGCTGGTCCTGCGACTTCGGCCAGGTGACGGGGAGCTGCCCGCTGAACGGACGCCTGCCGTAGAGGACGTCGGCCACGCCGTCGCCCTCGGTGCCCGGCAGCCAGGAGGCCACGAGGGCATCGATGGCGCCGAGCCGGTCGCCGACGAGCTGTGGACGTCCGGAGACGATGAGCACCGCGCACTTCATGGCGCCGCACACCTTGTCCACGGCGGCCTTGTCGGCGGCCGACAGCTGGAGGTCGTGGCCGTTGCCGACGTCGCCGACGCCCTCGGCGTACGGGGTCTCGCCGACGACGACCACGCCGACGTCATAGCCGGAGGTGGGCGCCGAGGCTTCCTTGGAGTAGGTGATGGTCGCGTCCGGGGCGGCCTTGCGCATCCCCTGGAGGATCGTCGTGCCCTGGGTGTGGGCGCCGGAGGAGCCCTGCCAGGTGAGGGTCCAGCCGCCGGTCTGGTTGCCCAGGTCGTCGGCGTTGGATCCGGCGACGTACACCTTCTGGTTCCGCTTCAGCGGCAGCACGCCGCTCGCGTTCTTCAGCAGCACCTGCGACTCGGCGGCGGCCTGGCGGGCCACGGCCCGGTGCGCGGCGGAACCGATCCGCGAGGCACCGCTCGTGTCGGCGTACGGGTGCTCGAAGAGGCCGAGCCTGAACTTCTGCGTCAGGATGCGGGAGACCGCGTCGTCGACGCGCCGCTCACTGATGCGGCCCGCCTTCACCTCGGCGATGAGCGTCGAGGTGAAGTCCTTGTACTTGTACGGAACCATGATCATGTCCAGGCCGGCGTTGACGGACGTACGGACGTCGGACGCGTAGTCGCCGCCGAGCTGGTCGATGGCCGCCCAGTCGCTGATGACGAAGCCGTCGAAGCCCATACGCCCCTTGAGCACGCCGTTGATCATGTCGGCGCGGGCGTGCATCTTCACCGGCCCCCGGCCGTCACCGAGGACGTCGAGCGACGAGTACGACGGCATGACCGAGCCGACGCCGCGGTCGACCGCCGTCGCGAACGGCGCCAGATGGACGGCCTCCAACTGCTGCCGGGTGACCTTGGTGACGCCCTGGTCGATGGTGTAGGTGCCGGTCGTGGACGAGCCGTACCCGGTGCCGCCGTCGCCGACGAAGTGCTTGGCGGTGGCGAGGACCTTGTCGGAGCGGCTCAGGTCCTTGCCGTCCGCGCGCCCCTGGAGGCCCTGGATGATCGTCTCCATGGACTGGACGAGCGCCGGGTCCTCGCCGAAGGACTCGTAGCTGCGGCCCCAGCGTTCGTCGCGCGAGACGCACAGGCAGGGCGCGAAGTCCCAGGGGATGCCGGTGGCGCGCACCTCACTGGCCGTCACCGCGCCGGTCCTCTCGGCCAGTCGGGAGTCCCGCGTCGCGCCGATGCCGATGTTGTGCGGCATGACCGTGGCTCCGGCGAGGTTGTTGTGGCCGTGCACCGCGTCGACGCCGTAGATCAGCGGGATCTGGAACCGGGTCGCCCGGGCCCGGAGCTGGAAGGAGTCGATCATCTTCGCCCATGCCTCGGGCGTGTTGGGCGTCGGGGTGGAGCCACCGCCGGACAGGAGCGAGCCCAGGGCGTAGGTCGCGATGTCGCCCTGTGAGGTGAGGGCGGCGCGCTCGGCCTGGGTCATCTGACCGGCCTTCTCCTCCAGGGACATACGGGACAGCAGGTCCGCGACGCGCTTGTCGACCGGCAACCTGCTGTCGAGGTACGGCAGCCCGTGCGCGTCGATGACGACCTGGGGGGTCTCGGCGGGGGCCTTGGCGCCGGTGACGGTCAGCTTCAGCGGGATGGTCTCGGCGGGCTCGGCGGCCCTGCCCCCGAGGGTGGGCACCTGGATCGTCCGTGTGCTGCCGGAGGCCGTCCCGGCCGGGAAGGTGAGGGTCCCCCTGAGCGGGGTGTAGTCGGTGCCGGGCTCGGCGCTGCCGCCGGCCGTCTCGTAGGTGACGGTGACGGGCTCGTCGATGGGGGCGGCGCCGGTGGTGGCCACGGAGACCTTCACCTGTGCCGTGCCGCCCTCCTTGACCGGGTAGACGGCGGAGTCCGTGGTGACGGAGGCCCGCAGGGACTGGTCGGCCTTGCCGTACAGCTCGACGTCGTCCATGGCGAAGTGCCCCTTGACGCCTACGGGGAGCGTGACGGCGTATCCCCACATCTGGGTGAGGCCCAGGACGTGGTCGATGCCGCCGACGGGCTGGTAGTCCGTGCGATAGGTGAAGTCGGCGAAGGGGATCTGGATCTGCTTCCAGCCGGTGAAGTCGTCGGTGAAGGACGTCGTCCACAGCTCCGAGGCCTCGCCGTTCGCGCCGCCGTCCTTGATCTCGAAGGCGATCTTCTTGCCGTTGTTCTGGCCGTCCCACCAGAAGCGGATGCCCTTGTGGGCGGACCAGTCGTGGCCGGGCCGGTCCGCGGCGAAGTCGTGGGTGAAGCCGCCGTAGCCGCTGATGTCGTAGGTCCCGGTGAGGACCTTGGCGCCCTCGGGGGCGTCCGCGCGGTCGGTGAGCTGCAACGTGGGCTGGTCGTGGGTGTTGCTGCCCCAGGTGAAGATCCCGTCGGCGGGCTGGTTCGCGAAGGGCACCTCGCCCTCGAACCGGTCTACCGGGACGGGGGCCGGGTCGCCCGCACCGGACGCGGTGCCGGCGGCGGTGAGCGGGAGCAGGGCGGTGAGCAGGGCGGCGGAGGCGAGCAGGGCGGTTCTTCGCATGGACCTTCCCTTTGGCTCTCGTAGTCCACGGATGTGGGCTCACGACTTAGATCACGCCGTGAGTTAACTGGGGCCCCGCGAAGCCGTCAAGACTTCACGTCAGAACAGGTACAGACTCAAGTCCCGGCCGGATCAGGGACGTTCTCCATTCGGAAACTGAACGCACACCCTCTTGACGCCGTCACGGAGCCGTCATTTACTCACGCCTCGCACGCCCCCTCATCTCCCACCCCCCGAAAGGGCGGCGCACCATGAGTAGATCGTTGCGCGCGGTTCGCGTACTTCTCGCCGGACTGCTGAGTACGGCTGGACTGACCGCCGCGAGCACCATGCCCGCGCACGCCGCCGGTGAGCAGGTCACCGCCTGGCTGACCACGACCGACGACTCCGGCGGACGCCATGTCGTGCGCGGACTCCAGGCGCAGACACCGTTCGCGTTCCAGACGGGGACCGGTGGCGGCGGCGAGAACATCACCGTGGACGAGAACACCCGCTACCAGACCTTCACCGGCGGCGGGGCGTCCTTCACGGACACCGCGGCCTGGCTCATGAACAGCAGCGGGGCGCTCTCCCAGGCGACGCGGGACGCGACGATGCGCAAGCTGTTCTCGCCGACGGACGGGATCGGGCTGTCGTTCCTGCGCAATCCGATGGGCGCCTCGGACCTGGCGCGCTACGGGTACACGTACGACGACGTTCCGGCGGGTCAGACGGACCCCGGTCTGTCGCGGTTCTCGATCGCGCACGACCTGGCGGACGTGGTGCCGCTGACGCGGCAGGCGCTCCAGCTCAACCCGTCGCTGACGGTGATGGCCACGCCGTGGACGGCGCCGGCCTGGATGAAGGACAGCGGGCAGCTCAACGGGGGCTGGCTGAAGGCGGAGGACTACGGGGCGTACGCGTCGTACTTCGTGAAGTACCTTCAGGCATACCGGGACCAGGGCGTCCCCGTCTCCTACGTCACGGCCCAGAACGAGCCGACGTGCTGTTCGGGCTATCCGTCGATGAGCTGGAACGCCTCCGGGCTCGCGTACTTCACGAAGTCCGAGCTGCTGCCGAAGCTGCAGGCGGCGGGGCTGACGACGAAGGTGCTGGCGCACGACTGGAACTGGGACACCTACGACGGGTACGCGGCGCAGACGGTGGACGACGCGGCGGTCCGTTCGCACCCGAACTTCGGGGGGATCGCCTGGCACGGGTACGGCGGTGACGTGACCAAGCAGACGACCGTCCACAACCAGTATCCGCAGCTGGACGCGTTCGGCACGGAGCACTCCGGCGGCACCTGGATCGCCAACCAACAGCGCGAGGACATGCTCAACATCGTCGACTACACGCGGAACTGGGCGAAGTCGGTGACGAAGTGGTCGCTGGCGGTGGACCAGAACATGGGTCCGCACAACGGTGGTTGCGGCACCTGCACCGGGCTGATCACCGTCCACAATGGGGACGGGGCGAGCGGGACGGTCGACTACACGGTCGAGTACTACACGATGGGCCATCTGACGAAGTTCGTACGGCCGGGAGCTCAGCGGATCGCCTCGACGGCGAGCTCGGCGTTGCCGAACGTGGCGTGGCGGAATCCGGATGGCTCCAAGGCTCTGATCGCGTACAACGACGCGGCCACGGCGAAGACCGTGACGATCAACTGGGGTGCGCAGCATGCGACGTACTCGCTGCCCGGGAAGACATCGGCGACGTTCACATGGTCGGGTGCGCAGTTGGGAGGCGGCAGCCAGTCGGGGGCCTTCGTGGGGCTCGCGGGCAAGTGCCTCGACGTGGCCGGAGGGTCGAACGCCAACGGAACGGCCGTTCAGCTGTACGACTGCAACGGCTCGGCCGCGCAGCGGTGGACCGTGCAGGCGGACGGTTCGGTCCAGGCACTGGGCAAGTGCCTGGACGTGACGTCCGCGTCGACCGCCGACGGGGCGAAGGTGCAGCTGTACGACTGCAACGGGACCGGGGCCCAGCAGTGGTCGTACAACGCTTCGACGGGTGATGTGGTCAACCTCGCCGCGAACAAGTGCCTGGACGTGACCGACAACTCGTCGGCGAACGGGGCGCGGGCGCAGATCTGGTCGTGCACGGGGGCGTCGAACCAGAAGTGGCACCTGCAGTAACCCACGCCGGGGTGCGTGGACGCCGGACGGGCCGCAGATCCAGCCCGTCCGGCGCTTGCGTGGCCTACTCCGCCGGTTCCACGCCCGCGCGCAGCAACCCGTACGCGTACGCATCCTCCAGCGCCTGCCACGAGGCCGCGATCACGTTCTCCGCGACGCCGACCGTGGACCACTCGCCCTTGCCGTCCGACGTGGAGATCAGCACGCGGGTCGTGGACTGCGTGCCGTGCTTGCCCTCCAGGATGCGGACCTTGTAGTCGACCAGCTCAAGGGCGGCGAGCTCGGGATAGATCTTCTCCAGGGCGACCCGCAGAGCGCGGTCCAGCGCGTTCACCGGGCCGTTGCCCTCCGCCGTGGCCACGATGCGCTCGCTCTTCGCCCAGAGCTTGACCGTCGCCTCGTTGGCGTGGGTGCCGTCGGGGCGGTCCTCCACGATCGCCCGCCAGGACTCCGTGCGGAAGTAGCGCAGGGGGCGGCCCGCCACCTCCTCGCGCAGGAGGAGTTCGAAGCTCGCGTCCGCCGCCTCGTAGGTGTAGCCCTTGAGTTCGCGTTCCTTCACGCGCTCCACGACCCGGCCGACCAGCTCCCGGTCGTCGCCGAGGTCCACGCCCAGTTCCCGGCCCTTGAGCTCCACCGACGCCCGGCCCGCCATGTCGGAGACCAGCATCCGCATGGTGTTGCCGACCAGCTCCGGGTCGATGTGCTGGTACAGGTCCGGGTCGACCTTGATGGCCGACGCGTGCAGACCGGCCTTGTGGGCGAAGGCGGACACCCCGACGTACGGCTGGTGCGTGGAGGGAGTGAGGTTCACCACCTCCGCGATGGCGTGCGAGATGCGCGTCATCTCGCGGAGGCGGCCCTCGGGCAGCACCTTCTTGCCGTACTTCAGCTCCAGGGCCGCCACCACCGGGAAGAGGTTCGCGTTGCCCACCCGCTCGCCGTAACCGTTCGCCGTGCACTGCACGTGCGTGGCGCCCGCGTCCACCGCGGCCAGGGTGTTGGCGACCGCGCAGCCCGTGTCGTCCTGCGCGTGGATGCCCAGGCGGGCGCCCGTGTCGGCCAGGACCGTCGACACGACCGCGTGGACCTGTGCCGGCAGCATGCCGCCGTTGGTGTCGCAGAGGATGACCACGTCCGCGCCCGCCTCCGCGGCCGTACGCACCACCGACTTCGCGTACTCCGGGTTCGCCCGGTAGCCGTCGAAGAAGTGCTCGCAGTCGACGAAGACCCGGCGGTTCTCGGACCGCAGGTACGACACCGTGTCGCGGATCATCTCCAGGTTCTCGTCCAGCGTCGTGCGCAGCGCCATCTCGACATGGCGGTCATGGGACTTCGCGACCAGGGTGATCACCGGCGCGCCCGACTCCAGCAGCGCCCTGACCTGCGGGTCCTCCGCCGCCTTGGCACCGGCACGGCGGGTCGCGCCGAAGGCGACCAGCTGGGCGTGCCGGAAGTCGATCTCCTGCTGGGCGCGGGCGAAGAACTCGGTGTCCCGCGGGTTGGCGCCGGGCCAGCCGCCCTCGATGAAGCCGACACCGAAGTCGTCCAGGTGCCGTGCGATGGCCAGCTTGTCCGCGACGGTGAGGTTGATGCCCTCGCGCTGCGCTCCGTCGCGCAGCGTCGTGTCGAAGACGTGGAACGAGTCGTCGAGCTCGCTGGTTTCCGTCATGGTGTCAAGGCTCCTGTTTTGGATCTCGGTCTACCGGAATGACCGGTTCCACCGTCCCCCCATGGTCCCTCGCGCTCCCCTCCTGGCTGAAGGTGGGCCAGGAAAACGAAAGACCTCTCGCGGGTGCGAGAGGTCTGCGCGCGGGTCGAGGACAACGGTGGCCGCCCGTACCTGGTCGTACGTTGCGGTCACTGCGGACCGGCGCGCCTGCTGCCAATAATCATGGCGAACGAGAGCACGGGGGCAGTCTGGCACAATCCGCCCCCGTGCCTCACCGGCGTCTCAGGATGCGGTCGTCACGGTGGACGGCTCACTCGTCTTCATCCGCGTCAGATCCAGGTCCCTCGTCTCCCTCATGGTGACGTAGACCACGAGGGACACCGCCGCGCAGCCCGCCACGTACCAGAAGAAGCCGGACTCCGCGCCCGCGTTCTTGAACCACAGCGCGATGTATTCCGCCGTGCCGCCGAACAGCGCGTTGGCGATGGCGTACGGCAGCGCGACGCCCAGGGCGCGAATCCCCGTCGGGAACAGCTCCGCCTTCACACAGGCGTTGATCGAGGTGTAGCCGGTGACCACGACCAGGGCCACCAGCGACAGCCCCAGCGCCGGCCAGAAGCCGCTCGCGTGCTTCAGCATCGTCATGATCGGCACCGTCAGGAACGTGGAGCCGACCGCGAAGGTGACCAGCAGCGGACGGCGGCCGATCCGGTCGGAGAGGCGGCCGGCCAGCGGCTGGAGGCAGGCGAACACGATCAGCGCGGTGAAGGAGACGAGGGTCGCGGTCTGCTTGGACAGGCCCGCCGAGTTCGACAGGTACTTGGTGAGGTACGTGGTGTACGTGTAGTACGCCACCGTGCCGCCCATGGTCAGGGCGATCACCAGAAACGCCTCCCGCTTGTGCTGCCACAGCGCGCGCAGCGTGCCGCGCTCCTCACCGCCGGTCTCGTCGGCCTCGTAGACCTCCGTCTCCAGCATGTTCCGCCGCAGATAGAAGACGACCGCCGCGCCGAGCGCGCCCAGGACGAACGGGGTGCGCCAGCCGTAGCTGTGCAGCGCGCCCTCGGACATCGTGCGCTGGAGGACGATCTGGAAGCCGAGGCCGACGATCTGGCCCGCGGTCATCGAGACGTACTGGAAGCTGGAGGCGAAGCCGCGCCGCTTCGGGTCGGACGCCTCGGTGAGGTAGGTCGCGCTTGCCGCGTACTCGCCGCCCACCGAGAGGCCCTGCAGCAGGCGGGCGACGAGCAGCACGAGCGCGCCGCCGTACCCCGCGACGGCGTACGTCGGGGCGATCGCGATGAGGATCGCCGAGGCGGACATCAACGTGACCGTGAGGGTCAGCGCCGCCTTGCGGCCCTTGCGGTCACCGACCCGGCCGAGCAGCCAGCCGCCCACCGGGCGCATGAAGAAGCCGACCGCGAAGATGCCCGCGCTGTTCATGAGTCGGGCCGTGGGGTTCCCGTCGGGGAAGAAGGCCCCGGCGAAGTAGGTGGCGAAGCTGGCGTAGACGAACCAGTCGTACCACTCCACCATGTTGCCGGCCGAGCCGATCCAGATCTTCTTCCAATGCTCTCGTCCCATGGGCCGTAACGTGCCGGGCCGACGCGGGTGCGACAAGAGCGCCTCGGGTTTTGGTCATTGCGTTCACGGCGCGCTCGATGAGGTACGCCCCTGCCGATCAGGTGTCCGCGAGCCCCGGCCGCCCCAGCGACTCGTCCAGGAACTCCCCGACATGGCCGAGAACTTGCTCTCGGTCCGTGCCGCGCAGGCCGATCGCCACATGGATGGAGAAGCCGTCGAGGAGGGCCCTCAGGCGTGCGGCGAAGCGCTCCGGGTCGACGTCCCGGAACTCGCCCCGGGACACGCCCTGCGCGAGCAGCGCCACCAGGTCGCGGTGCCAGGCGCCCTCGATGGCGGCCTGGCGGTCGCGGGCGTCGTCGTCGGCGTTCTGCGAGCGGTTCCAGACCTCCAGCCACAGCGTCCAGTGCGGATCGCGGTGGCCGTCGGGTACGTACAGGTCGACGTACGCGTCGAGCCGCTCCCGTGCCGGGGCCGATCGGCTGAGCAGCCGGGCGCGTTCGGCCCCGAGTCTGCCCTCGCTCCACTCCAGGGTCCGCAGGAGCAGTTCGTCCTTGGAGCGGAAGTAGTAGAGCAGATGGCCGCTGCTCATCCCGACCTCACGGCCGAGCGCCGCCATGGTGAGCTTCTCCAGGCCGCGTTCGGCGATCATCCGCATGGCGGCGGCGAGAACCTCCTCGCGCGGCGGCGCGACATTGCGCCTGCGCGTCACTCGCCGGCCTCCGCCGCCATCCGGACGGCGTCCGGGACGAGGCGGGTCTCGTAGCCGTGGTCGGGGCACGCGACCAGGTCCGCGACGTGGAGCGGACGCAGGACCTGCCGCGGCCCCGCGGACACGGGCCGGCCGCGCTCGTCGGTCATCCACATCCCACCCGGGACCGTCCCGTCGTAGTTCTCCATGCCGTCGCACGGCACGTACGGTGCCCCGTGCGGCAGGAAGTCCACGACGTGGGTTCCGCGCGCCACGCTCGCCGGGCCGTGCCGCTGTCCGTCCGGGACGGGCAGCCCGCCCCGGCCGGGGTACTGGGACCTCTCGTCGAGGAGCCGCACGGGTTCGGTCGGTCGCCGGCCGCGCACGGCGCAGAGCAGTACATCCACGCGTACGTTCTACCCGACCGACGCCGTCACCGGAGCTTGGGCTGCTGCTGGGTGATGCAGTGGATGCCTCCCCCACCGGCGAACACCGTGCGTGCGTCGACGAGCGTGACCGTGCGCCGCGGGAACAGCCGGCGGAAGATCCCGGCTGCGATCTCGTCCCGGGGGTCGTCGAACCCGCACAGCACGACGCCGTCGTTGCACAGGTAGTGGTTGATGTAGGAGTAGTCGGCCCAGCGGCCGTCGGCCTCCAGGGCCGTCGGGGCGGGCACCTCGACGACCTCCAGGCGGCGGCCGCGCGCGTCCGTCTGCGCCCTCAGGATCCCGATGACCTCCCGGGTCACCTCGTGGTCCGGGTGCGCGGGGTCCGGCTGGTGGTGGGCGACCACGACGCCGGGGCGGGCGAAGGCGGCGACGATGTCGACATGGCCGAGGGTGCCGAAGCCGTACGGAGGGTAGTCGCCGGTCAGCCCGCGCGGCAGCCAGATCGCCTTGCGGGTGCCGAGGTGGGCGTGGATCTCCGCCTCGACCTCCGCCCGCGTCCAGTGCGGGTTGCGCTCGGGGCCGAGCTGCACGGTCTCGGTGAGCAGCACCGTGCCCTCGCCGTCGACGTGGATCGCCCCGCCCTCGTTGACGAGCTTCGAGGCGTACGTCCGCGCGCCCGCGAGGTCCGCGACATACCCGGCGATCTTCGCGTCGTGCTCCCAGCGGGCCCAGTCCTGGGCGCCCCAGCCGTTGAACGTCCAGTCCACGGCGGCGAGTTCGCTTCCGTCGGTGAGGAAGGTGGGACCGATGTCGCGCATCCAGGCGTCGTCGAGATCGCGCTCGACGGTCTCGATGCCGTCGCCCAGCAGGGTCCGCGCCTCGGCCGACTGGCCGGGGCCGCAGACCACGGTGACCGGTTCGAAGCGGCGGACCGCCCGGGCGACGGACGCCCAGGCCGCACGGGAGGCGGCGAGGTCGTCCAGGTGGCCGAAGGTCGGGTTGGGGCCGGGCCACGCCATCCAGGTGCGCTCGTGCGGGGCCCACTCGGCGGGCATGCGAAAGCCGTCGGCGGCAGGGGTGTTCACAGGTGGATCCTCAGAGGAAGTACAGGCGGTTCAGGGACACCGAGTCGGCGGGCTCGGAGCGGATGGGCGCGCCGTCGAGGGTGACCAGACCGGTGCGCCCGTCGACGTCGACCGCTCCGGTACGGGAGTTGAGGCGCAGGTCGGCGGGGCCGATGCCACGGGTGCCGTGGACGGCGACCCTGCTGCGCCGGGTCGGCATCCGGTCACCGCCCTGCTCGGCGGCGGCCCGTGCGACGAAGGCGACGGAGAGCTCGGCGGGGGTCGCGCCATGGGCGCCGAACTGCGGCCCCAGGACGAGGGGTTCGCAGGTGTCGGTCGCCGCGTTGGGGTCGCCGACCACGCCGTACGCCGGGAATCCGGCCTTGAGCACGAGCTGCGGCTTGGCGCCGAAGTACTCCGGCCGCCACAGCACGATGTCGGCCAGCTTCCCGACCTCGATCGAACCGACTTCGTGCGCGAGGCCGTGCGCGATGGCCGGGTTGATGGTCAGCTTGGCGATGTAGCGCAGGACGCGGGCGTTGTCGTCGTCCGGGCCGTCGCCCTCCAGGGGCCCCAGCTCGGCCTTCATCTTCCCGGCCATCGCGAGGGTGCGGCGCACGGTCTCGCCCGCCCGGCCCATGCCCTGCGCGTCGGACGAGGTGATGCCGATCGCGCCCAGGTCGTGCAGGACGTCCTCGGCGCCCATGGTCCCGGCGCGGATGCGGTCACGGGCCATGGCGGCGTCGCCCGGCAGATCGGTCTTCAGATCGTGGACGGAGACGATCATGCCGTAGTGCTCGGCGACGGCGTCCCGTCCGAAGGGCAGGGTCGGGTTGGTGGAGGAGCCGATGACGTTCGCGACGCCCGCCATCTTCAGGACGTTGGGCACATGACCGCCGCCGCAGCCCTCGATGTGGAAGGCGTGGATGGTCCGTCCTTCCAGGACCCGGAGCGTGTCCTCGACGGAGAGGCACTCGTTCAGTCCGTCGCTGTGCAGGGCGACCTGGACGTCGTGCTCCTCGGCCACGCGCAGGGCCGTGTCCAGGGCCCGGGTGTGGGCGCCCATGTCCTCGTGCACCTTGAAGCCCGAGGCGCCGCCCTCGGCCAGCGCCTCGACCAGGGGCGCCGGATCGGAGGACGAACCCCGGCCCAGGAAGCCGATGTTGACCGGCCAGGCGTCGAACGCGTTGAAGGCGTGCCGCAGCGCCCAGGGCGAGTTGACGCCGACGCCCCACACCGGACCGAACTCCTGGCCGATGACCGTGGTCACCCCGGAGGCCAGCGAGGCCTCCATGATGCGCGGCGACAGCAGATGGACATGGGTGTCGACGGCGCCCGCGGTGGCGATCAGGCCCTCGCCCGACACGATCGACGTGCCCGTGCCCACCACGACGTCGACCCCGTCGAGCGTGTCGGGGTTCCCGGCCCGTCCGATGGCGTGGATCCGGCCTTCCCGGATCCCGATCGAGACCTTTCGGATGCCCTGCGCCGCGTCGATCACCACCACGTTGCTGATGACGACGTCACAGGTCTCGCGTACGGCGGCGGCCCTGAGGTGCAGCCCGTCCCGGGCGGTCTTGCCGAAGCCGGCGAGGAACTCGTCGCCGTACTTCTGCGCGTCGGAGTCGATCCGCACGACCAGTCCCGAGTCGCCGAGGCGGACGCGGTCACCGGCGCGGGGGCCGTGCGTGGCCGCGTACTCGTACGGGTTCATCGGGCGGCTCCCAGGTATCCGCAGGCGGCGGCCCGGCGCAGGGCCTCTTCCTTCGCCCCCGGCGCGTCCAGCGGCCCGTCGACGAGTCCGGCGAAGCCGATGGCGATCCGGTCGCCGCCGATCGGCGCGAGCGGCGCCTCGACGCTCTCTCCCGGCCCGAAGCGGACGGACGATCCCGCGGGCACGGCGAGCCGCATGCCGTAGGCCGTGGCGCGGTCGAAGTCGAGCCGGGGGTTGGCCTCGAAGAAGTGGAAATGGGAGGTGACGGAGACGGGCACGGTCGCGGTGTTGGTGACCGTCACCCGGGCCACCGCCGCGGGCTCGCCGTGCTCCGGCCCCGGCAGCAGCGCGCCCGGGGCCCGCTCCCCCAGCCCGCCCCCGACGGGGTCGCTGACGACCGCGAGTCGCGAGCCGTCGTCGAAGACGGCCTCGACGTGCACCTCCGTGACGACGTCCGCCACACCCGGCAGGACGTCGTCCGGGCCGAGGACCGCGCGGGCGCGCTCGACGGCCTCGGCGAGCCGGGCACCGTCGCGGGCCGCCTCGCAGACCGTGTCGGCGATCAGGGCGGTCGCCTCCGGCACATTGAGTCTGAGGCCGCGGGCCTTGCGGGCCCGGGCCAGCTCGGCGGCCGAGAACAGCAGCAGCCGGTCCCGCTCCGTGGGGGTCAGTCTCACGCCGTCTCCTTGCCTCGCGCGGGTTAGAGCGTCACTCTAAATGCAGGTGTCGCCAAGGGGAAGAGGGACTTCCAAAAGGGAGGAGCGTGATCGAGCGGCGCTCTAACTCATGGCATGCAAAAGGGCCGCCCCGGACGCGGAGTCCGGAGCGGCCCGAGAGCGAGCGGCGGCTAGCCGAGCCTGTGCATCCAGCCGTGGGTGTCCTCGCGGGTCCCGCGCTGGAGGTCCAGAAGGGCCTCGCGGAGCCTGAGGGTGACCTCGCCCGGCTCGCCGCCCGACTGCTTCCACTCGGCGCCCGTGCGCTTGACCGTGCCGACCGGGGTGATCACCGCTGCGGTGCCGCAGGCGAAGACCTCGGTGAGGGTGCCGTTCTCCGAGTCGGCCTGCCACTGGTCGATGGAGACGCGGCCCTCCTCCGCCTCGTAGCCGAGGTCGCGCGCGACGGTCAGCAGGGAGTCACGCGTGACGCCCTCCAGGATGGAGCCGGTCAGCGTCGGAGTGACGATCTTGTTCCCGTACACGAAGTACAGGTTCATGCCGCCGAGCTCCTCGACCCACGTGTGCTCCACGGCGTCGAGGTAGCAGACCTGGTCGCAGCCCTTGGCCGCGGCCTCGGCCTGGGCGAGCAGGGAGGCGGCGTAGTTGCCGCCGGTCTTGGCGTCGCCCATGCCGCCGGGGACGGCGCGCACCCGGTCCTCGGAGACCCAGATGGAGACCGGGCGCACGCCGCCCGCGAAGTAGGCGCCCGCCGGGGAGGCGATGACCAGGAAGAGGTACTCGTTGGCCGGCTTCACGCCGAGGCCGACCTCGGTGGCGATCATGAACGGGCGCAGATAGAGCGACTCCTCGCCGCCGTGCGCCGGCACCCACGCCTGGTCCTGCCGGACGAGGACGTCGCACGCCTCGATGAACGTCTCGACCGGCAGCTCGGGCATCCCCAGGCGGTGGGCGGAGCGCTGGAAGCGGCGGGCGTTCATCTCCGGGCGGAAGGTGGCGACCGAACCGTCGGGCTGGCGGTACGCCTTGAGGCCCTCGAAGATCTCCTGCGCGTAGTGCAGGGTCATGTTCGCGGGGTCGAGGGAGAGCGGGCCGTACGGGACGAGCTGGCCGTCGTGCCAGCCCCGGCCCTCGGTCCACTTGATCGTCACCATGTGATCGGTGAAGTGGCGGCCGAAGCCGGGGTTGACCAGGATCGCCTCCCGCTCGGCGTCGGAGAGCGGGGTTGCGGAAGGCTTCAGCTCGATCGTGGGCGTCGTCATGTGTGGTTGTCCTTCACCGGTTGTGTTGACGGGCCGCGCTCACGCCCGTACCGGCAGTGGCCAGTGTTAGGACGTCCGAGCATTCCCTCATACCGCGGCTCCGCGTTCGATTATCGCAAGCGGGGAGTCGTGGACGAAACGGTGTGAATGCGGCCCAGGGTGTGCCCAGGGGTGGGTCGATGGTGACACCCGGCGAGGGCATGGAAAAGCCGCCGGGCGCTAATGCGACCCGGCGGCCTGACTCAGGGGTGTGAGTGGCGCGGCGGGTCAGCCGGCTACTCGTACGGCGAGCGCGTCGCCGATCTCGTCGGTGGTGCGGGCGGGCTTGCCCACGCGCTCCGCGAGGTCGGCGGAGACGGCCTCCTCGATGCGGGCCGCCTCTGCCTCGTGGCCGAGGTGGCGCAGCAGGAGGGCGACCGACAGGACGGTGGCCGACGGGTCGGCCTTGCCCTGGCCCGCGATGTCGGGCGCCGAGCCGTGCACGGGCTCGAACATCGAGGGGAACTCGCCGGACGGGTTGATGTTGCCGGAGGCGGCGACCCCGATGCCGCCGGAGATGGCGGCGGCCAGGTCGGTGATGATGTCGCCGAAGAGGTTGTCGGTGACGATCACGTCGAAGCGTTCGGGCTGCGTGACGAGGTAGATCGTCGCCGCGTCCACGTGCATGTACTCGGTGGTGACCTCGGGGAACTCCTCGCCCACCTTGGTGAAGATGTCCGTCCACAGGTGACCGGCGTGCACGAGCACGTTGTTCTTGTGGACGAGGGCCAGCTTCTTGCGGGGGCGGGCCTGCGCGCGGGCGTACGCGTCGCGCACGACGCGCTCGATGCCGAAGGCGGTGTTCAGCGAGACCTCGGTGGCGACCGCGTGCGGGGTGCCGGTGCGGATGGTGCCGCCGTTGCCCGTGTAGGGGCCCTCGGTGCCCTCGCGGACCACCACGAAGTCGATCTCGGGCTGGCCCGCGAGCGGGGTCTCGACGCCCGGGAGCAGCTTGGAGGGCCGCAGGTTGACGTGGTGGTCGAAGGCGAAACGGAGCTTGAGCAGGAAGCCGCGCTCCAGGACGCCGGAGGGGACCGACGGGTCGCCGATCGCGCCGAGCAGGATCGCGTCGTGCCGCTTGAGCTGCTCCAGGTCGGCGTCGGTGAGGGTCTCGCCCGTGGCGTGGTAGCGCCGGGCGCCGAAGTCGTACTCCTTGGTCTCCAGCTTCACATCCTGCGGGAGGACGGCGGAGAGGACCTTGAGCCCCTGGGCCACGACCTCCTGGCCGATGCCGTCACCGGGAATCACTGCGAGATTGATGCTGCGAGACATGCCGGCACCGTACTCCTTGTCCCATGGGATGACACTGGCCGTCCGGGATGCGGACACGCGGGCGGACGACCGCGCCGTACGACCCTGGCCGAGCAGTACGAGTACCTGCACGCACGGCTGCCCCGGCGGGGCGCCCTGGCGACCGCGGGCGCGGTGGCCGGCGGGCTGCTGACCGGCTGCTGCGGATCGGGCACGACGACCGCGGACGGGGCGCCGACCCCCGCGACCACCACACGGGTGGACGGCTCAGCCGTGCACCCGTTCGGCCGCCATCTCGCTTCGGCGCCGACCTGCGGACGCAGCGGATCGACCACTTCGAGGTGCGGCGCGGTACGTGACGCGGGGCGCCCGACCGCGCCGCACCTCGTGCGGGTGCGGCTCCCGGCTTGTGGGTGGTGCTACGGCTCTCCGGACGCTGCGGCGGCTCAGTGGCCGGTCTCGCCGCCGTTGTCCCGGCGGTCGAGGGCGCGATGGAGCGCGGCGGCGGCGTTCTTGCGGTCGGACTCGTTCGTCCGGGAAACGTGACGGACTCGGCGGCGGGCGGTCGTCTCGGCCATGGGGAATCGACTCCTTCGATGATCCTGGAGTGCGGAAAGGGGTTACGAGACGCCGGAGGGCGGGGAGCGGTGCCGCAGGGGTTGCCTGCACGGGGCCCGGCTCACGACCGCCATTCGCTTGATCGAGCGAGACGTTCGGCTCCTACAAAACTAAAGGAGGACCGGGCGTCTGTCTGCACAACTACTCGGACTTCCTACTATCTGAGACGGCGAATCGAGTCGCACCGCCGTGAGCTGCGGAGACGTCAAGCCCGCGGGCTACCCGGATCGTTCAGAGCAGGTCCCCGTTGCGCCAGTCGAAGACCAGCTCGTGTGCGGGGTCGAGCGGGCCGGTCGCCACCGGGCGCAGGAAGGTGGAGTCCTCCTCGTCGGGGAGGCGGATGACACCGTCGGGGCCGAGGGCACACACGCGGCCGGGCCACAGCTGCCAGCCCCGCGCCGCGTACAGACCGGCGCCCTCGTCGCTGGCGGAGAGCGCACCGAGGTCGTAGGCGCGGTCGACGATCCGCTCCACCCCGGCCATGACGCGCCCGCCGAGCCCCCGGCGCTGCACGTCCGGCCGCACGCCCACGCTCTCCACGTACCCCACGCGCAGCCAGCGCCCACGATGGCCGACGCGCCGCAGGATGACCGACCCGTGCGCGGCGAGCCCCCGCTCGTCACTGACCATGACGTGCATCCCGCCGAGGGTGTGGTCCCAGTCGTCGTCGTCGAAGTCCCCCTCGAAGGCCTCCTCAAGCAGTTCCCGGAGAGCCGGCAGTTCGCCGGGGTCGAGGTCGGCCGTGTGGGCGATACGGACTCGGGCGGTCACGGAATCAGTATTCCGCACCCCATCACGAACAGCCACAACCGCCGGGCTCTCCTGGCCGGTCAGCGATGGGCACGCCGCGCCCGGGAGACACACGCGGGCCAGGTCGCCGCCCTGCGGGACGGCTTCCTGGCCCGGAACCTCACGAGACGGAGGCTCAGCCCATGTGCGGGTACGTGTAGTCCGTCGGCGGGACCAGCGCCTCCTTGATGGCGCGGGTCAGCGTCCAGCGCAGCAGGTTCTGCGGGGCGCCCGCCTTGTCGTTGGTGCCGGAGGCGCGGCCGCCACCGAAGGGCTGCTGGCCGACCACGGCGCCGGTGGACTTGTCGTTGATGTAGAAGTTGCCGGCCGCGTACCGCAGCCTCTCGGCCGTGTAGGCCGCCGCGGCGCGGTCGTTGGCGATGACCGAGCCGGTCAGGGCGTAGTCCGAGACCGACTCCATCTGGGTCAGCATCTCGTCGTACGTGTCGTCCTCGTAGACATGCACCGCGAGGATGGGGCCGAAGTACTCGGTCCTGAAGACCTCGTTCTCCGGGTCGGTGCACTCGATGACGGTCGGGCGCACGAAGTAGCCGACCGAGTCGTCGTAGGAGCCACCCGCGACGATGGTGCAGGTCGGGTCCTGCTTCGCCCGGTCGATCGCGGCCTTGTTCTTGGCGAAGGCGCGCTCGTCGATGACCGCGCCGATGAAGTTCGACAGATCGGTCACGTCACCCATGGTCAGGTGGTCGACCTCGGCGGCGAACTCCTCCTTGAAGCCGGAGTTCCAGATCGACGCCGGGATGTACGCCCGGGAGGTCGCCGAGCACTTCTGGCCCTGGTACTCGAAGGCACCCCGGGTCAGCGCCGTCTTCAGGACCGCGCGGTCCGCGCTCGGGTGGGCGACGAGGAAGTCCTTGCCGCCGGTCTCGCCGACCAGACGCGGGTAGGAGCGGTACTTCTCGATGTTGTTGCCGACCGTCTTCCACAGGTACTGGAAGGTCTTGGTCGAACCGGTGAAGTGGATGCCCGCGAGGTCCCGGTGCTCCAGGGCGACCTTGGACACCTCGATGCCGTCACCGGTGAGCAGGTTGATCACGCCCTTGGGCAGGCCCGCCTCCTCCAGGAGCTGCATCAGCAGCACCGCGGCGTGTGTCTGGGTCGGGGACGGCTTCCAGACGACCACGTTGCCCATCAGCGCCGGCGCGGTGGGCAGGTTGCCCGCGATCGCCGTGAAGTTGAACGGCGTGATCGCGTAGACGAACCCCTCCAGCGGGCGGTGGTCGAGGCGGTTCCACACGCCCGGGGAGTTGGCCGGGGGCTGCTCCGCGAGGATCTGGCGGGCGTACTGGACGTTGAAGCGCCAGAAGTCGACCAGCTCGCAGGGGGTGTCGATCTCGGCCTGCTGGGCGGTCTTCGACTGGCCGAGCATGGTGGAGGCGGCCAGGGTCTCGCGCCACGGACCCGCCAGCAGCTCGGCCGCGCGCAGGATGATCGCGGCGCGGTCGTCGAAGGACATCGCGCGCCAGGCCGGCGCGGCGGCCAGCGCGGCGTCGATGGCGTCCTGCGCGTCCTGCTGGGTGGCGTTGCGGTAGGTCCCGAGGACCGCCGTGTGGTTGTGCGGCTGCACGACCTGGAACGGTTCCCCGCCACCCATGCGCTTCTCACCGCCGATGGTGCACGGCAGATCGACCGGGTTCTCGGCGAGCTCCTTGAGCTTGGCCTCCAGCCGGAGACGCTCCGGCGAACCGGGGGCGTAGCCGTGCACCGGCTCGTTGACGGGGGTGGGGACCTGGGTCACAGCGTCCATGTGTTCCGTAACTCCTTACTGAGCGGTGTGGGTCGGGCTCAGCCCTTGCCGACCATCGAGCGGACGAAGAACCGAAGGTTCGCGGGCTTCTCCGCCAGGCGGCGCATGAAGTAGCCGTACCAGTCCGTGCCGTAGGCCGTGTAGACGCGCATGCGGTGACCCTCGGCGGCCAGCCGCAGGTGCTCGTCGCTGCGGATGCCGTACAGCATCTGGAACTCGTACTCGTCGAGCTTGCGTCCGGCGCGCCGGGCGAGTTCCTGTGCGACGGAGATGATCCTCGGGTCGTGGGACCCGATCATCGGGTATCCCTCACCCTCCATGAGGGTCCTCAGGACACGGACGTACGCCTTGTCGATCTCGTGCTTGTTCTGGAACGCGACCGACGCGGGCTCCTTGTACGCCCCCTTCACGATACGCACCCGGCTGCCGCTCGCGGCCAGACGCCGGGCGTCGGCCTCCGTGCGGAAGAGGTAGGCCTGGATCACACAGCCGGTTGCCGGGAAGTCCTTCCGCAGCTCCTCGTGGATGGCGAACATCGAGTCGAGGGTGGTGTGGTCCTCGGCGTCCAGCGTGACCGTCGTCCCGATCGCCGTGGCGGCCTCGACGACCGGGCGCACATTGGCGAGGGCCAGCTCATGGCCGCCGGGCAGGGCCTGGCCGAACATCGAGAGCTTGACCGACATCTCGGCGCGGGTGCCCAGCTCCAGCGGCCTCAGCCGCTCGATCAGCTGCAGGTACGCGTCGCGGGCGGTGGCGGCCTGCTCGGGGGTCGTGATGTCCTCGCCGACGACGTCCATGGTCAGTTCGAGGCCCTTGCCGGCGAGGTCCCGGACGATCGGGACGATCTGGTCCACGGTCTCGCCGGGGATGAAGCGGTCGACGACCTGCTTGGTCACCGGGGCCGCCGAGATCAGACGGCGCATCCGGTCGCTGCGCGACGCGGCGAGAATCACGGGACCCAGCACGGGGCACCTCCACAAGGCATCAGGAGGCCGAATCCCGACCATTCGGGTACGGCACGGAGAACCACCGTGAAACCTAAGGATCTCTCCGATCGTGGGCCATCGACAGCTGTCACGCATCCGTGCCCTGGATCTCAGACATCTGTATGAGCAGGGTGGAGAATGCGGGACAATGTCCCGCGTGGCGGATGTTTTCAAGGCGGGCCGGGGCGACTACCAGGAGCTCGTCGACGAGATCTCGGAGCTGCTCGGCGCCCCGGCGACCCTGGAGAACCGGGACTTCGAGCTGATCGCCTTCGCCGCGTACGACAGCGAGGGCGAGTTCGACGAGGCGTCCCTCGATCCGGTCCGCACCCGCTCGATCCTGACCCGCCGCTCCACGGCGGCGGTGCGTCGGTGGTTCGAGGGCTTCGGCATCGCACGCGCCACTGGGCCCGTGCGCATTCCGCCCACCCCGGAGGCGGGCGTCTCCCGCGGACGGATCTGCCTGCCCGTACGCCACCGGGGTGTCGTCCTCGGGTATGTCTGGCTGCTGGCCGACGAGCCGGGTCCGTCCGAGGCGCAACTGTCGGCCGCGATGGAGGTCGCCGCCCGCATCGGCGCGCTGCTCGCGGACGAGGCGCAGGCGGGCGCGGACCTGACGCGCGAGCTGCGCGCGGTCCTCACCGCCGAGCCCGGCTGGCAACAGGACATGGCGGTGGCCGAGTTGCGTACGGCGCTGGGGGCGCGGGGCGAGGGCCTGCACACGGTGGTGTGCGTGGCCCCCTGGCCCTCGGCGGACCCGGACGACGCCCCCTCGGTCCGCACGCTGCCGGCCGCCACCGCGCTGTGCACGGTGCCCTGGGGTACGACGGCCCAGTGCCTGGCGCTGCTGGTGCGGCTGCGGTCGGCGGACGTCCTGACTCCGGCGCTGACGGCGGCCACGCGGCTGTTGCGGGAGGCGGCGGGGGTAGGCGGCGGTGGGCGGACCGCGGCCGGGGTGGCCGGCGCCCGCCATGGCCTCGCCGAGCTGGGCACCGCCTGGCAGGAGGCCTCGGCGGCGGCCCGCGCGACCCTCGCGGAGCCCCGGCTCGGCCCCATCGCGCAGTGGTCGTCCATCGGGCCCTACCGCCTGCTCACCTCGCTCCCACCACAGGCGGCCCACGACCCGGCCGTACGGGTCCTGTTGTCGCCCGCCCACCGTGAACTCGCCCGCACGGCCGAGGTGTTCCTGGACTGCGCGGGCCAGGCGGGCCGCACGGCGACGGAACTGGGCATCCACCGACAGACCCTGTACTACCGCCTGTCCCGCGTCGAACAGCTCACCGGCCTGGACCTGGACGACGGCGAGGACCGTCTGCTGCTGCACATGGCGCTGAAGGGGGCGCGGCTCTAAGGGGTCCTTGCACTATGCCCGCCCGGGTCTCATCGGGCGCTCATAGTGCAAGGACCCCTAAGAGCTCCGAACAAAAGGGGCGCCCGGTGAACTCTGCGGCCGGCCGCGACGCTGGACCACTTCCCGGACAGCCTGCTGGACATGGGCGGCCGTGGAGCCGGAGGAGGTCGCTTCCTGAGGGCAGCTCGCAGCACGGGAAACGCCGGACGGGCCGACTCACCGGCCCGTCCGGCGTTCGAGGACGAGTCCGTTCAGGGCGAACGGGGTCCGGGGGCCAAGCCCACCGGGACGGCGACCTCAGCCGACGGTCACCTCCAGCGCAGGGTCACCTCAGACCAGGTTCACCGAGCGGGCGGACGTCGCGCCGATCTCCTCCGCCACCTCCGTCAGGACGTTCTGCGGCACCGTGTCGTCGACCGTGAGCACCGCGAGGGCCTCGCCGCCGGCGATGTCGCGGGCCACCTGCATGCCCGCGATGTTGATGCCGGCCTCGCCGAGGATGCGGCCCAGTGTGCCGACCACGCCCGGGCGGTCGGTGTAGCGCAGCACGACCATGTGGTCCGCGAGGGCCAGGTCGACGTCGTAGTCACCCACCGCGACGATCTTCTGGTGGTGCTTGGGGCCGGCCAGCGTGCCGGAGACCGACACCTCCTCGCCGTCCGCGAGCGTGCCGCGCACGGTGACGACGTTGCGGTGGTCGGTGGCCTCCGAGCTGGTGGTCAGCCGCACCTCGACACCGCGCTCCTGGGCGAACAGCGGGGCGTTGACGTACGAAACCGTCTCGTCCACCACGTCCTCGAACACACCCTTGAGCGCGGAGAGTTCGAGCACCTTCACATCGTGCTGGGTGATCTCGCCGTACACCTCGACGTCGAGCCGGACCGCGACCTCGCCCGCGAGCGCGGTGAAGATGCGGCCCAGCTTCTCGGCGAGCGGCAGACCCGGCTTGACGTCCTCGGCGATCACACCGCCCTGGACGTTCACCGCGTCCGGAACCAGCTCACCCGCGAGTGCGAGGCGCACCGACCTGGCGACCGCGATGCCGGCCTTCTCCTGGGCCTCGTCCGTCGAAGCGCCCAGGTGGGGGGTGCAGACGACCTGGTCCAGCTCGAACAGCGGCGAGTCCGTGCACGGCTCCTTCGCGTACACGTCGAGGCCCGCACCCGCGACCCGGCCCTCCTTGAGCGCCGAGTACAGCGCCTCCTCGTCGACGATCCCGCCGCGCGCGGCGTTGACGATGCGGACGTGCGGCTTGACCTTGTGCAGCGCCTCGTCGCCGATCAGACCGAGCGTCTCGGGGGTCTTGGGCAGGTGGACGGTGATGAAGTCGGAGACCTCCAGCAGCTCGTCCAGCGACAGCACCTTGACGCCCATCTGCGCGGCCCGCGCGGGCTGGACGTAGGGGTCGTAGGCGACGACCTTCATGCCGAACGCGGACATGCGCTGCGCGACCAGCGCGCCGATGCGGCCCAGGCCGACCACGCCGAGGGTCTTCTCGGCGAGCTCGACGCCCGTGTACTTGCTGCGCTTCCACTCGCCGTTCTTCAGCGCCGAATTGGCCTGCGGGATGTTGCGGGCGGTGGCGAGGATCAGACCACAGGCCAGCTCGGCGGCGGTCACGATGTTCGAGGTGGGGGCGTTGACGACCATCACGCCGGCCTTGGTGGCGGCGGAGACGTCCACGTTGTCCAGGCCGACGCCGGCTCGCGCGACGACCTTCAGCTTCTTCGCGGCGGCGACGGCCTCGGCGTCGACCTTCGTCGCGGAGCGGATCAGGATGGCGTCGACGTCGGCGATCGCGGGCAGCAGCTCGGCACGGTCCGCGCCGTTGCAGTGCCGGATCTCGAAGTCCGGGCCGAGGGCGTCGACGGTCGCGGGCGACAGCTCCTCAGCGATGAGTACCGTGGCTTTGCGGGTGGGGTACGAGCTCACGTGAGTCCTCACAAGTCCAATGCGGACGGCCGTCCCGACGGCCGCATGCGGTGGAGGGGTGCTAGCCGCGTGGAAGACGCACGACGCTGTGGGCCTGAACGCGATTGTTGTGCAGAAGTGTAGTGGCGCGACGCCGGTCGTATTACGCCTCTGCGGAAGGATCACCCGTCCGTGGCTGGACGGGTTGGACAACGCCCGGTGCCAGGCGTTACCCACGGTTCGGCCGAAGGGGCCGGAGCGGACTGCTCCGGCCCCCGGGCACAGGACTTACGCCTCCTCGTTGACCCAGCTCATCAGCTTGCGCAGCTCCTTGCCGGTGGTCTCCAGCAGGTGCTCGGAGTCCTGCTGCTTGTACTCGTTGTACTTCTTCAGACCGCCGTGGTACTCGTCCATCCAGTTCTGGGCGAACGAACCGTCCTGGATCTCCGTGAGCACCTTCTTCATCTCGGCCTTGGTGGCGTCCGTGATGATGCGCGGGCCGGTGACGTAGTCGCCCCACTCGGCGGTCTCGGAGATCGACCAGCGCATCTTCTCCAGGCCGCCCTCGTACATGAGGTCGACGATCAGCTTCAGCTCGTGCAGGCACTCGAAGTAGGCGATCTCCGGCTGGTAGCCCGCCTCGACCAGGGTCTCGAAGCCGGCCTTGACCAGCGCGGAGGTGCCACCGCACAGGACGGCCTGCTCGCCGAAGAGGTCGGTCTCGGTCTCCTCGGTGAAGGTCGTCTTGATGACGCCGGCCCGGGTGCCGCCGATGGCCTTGGCGTACGACAGGGCCAGCGCGAACGCGTTGCCCGTGGCGTCCTGCTCGACGGCGGCGATCGCCGGAACGCCGCGGCCCTCCTCGTACTGGCGGCGGACCAGGTGACCCGGGCCCTTTGGGGCGACCAGGGCGACGTCCACGCCGGCCGGGGGCTTGATGAAGCCGAAGCGGATGTTGAAGCCGTGGGCGAAGAACAGCGCGTCGCCGTCCTTCAGGTTCGGGGCGATGGACTCCTCGTAGACCTGGGCCTGGATCGGGTCCGGGATGAGGATCATGATGACGTCGGCCTCGGCGGCGGCCTCCGCCGGGGTCACCACGCGCAGACCCTGCTCCTCGGCCTTCGCCTTGGACCTGGAGCCCTCGTGCAGACCGACGCGGACGTCGACACCCGAGTCACGCAGCGACAGCGCGTGGGCGTGGCCCTGGCTGCCGTAGCCGATGACCGCGACCTTGCGGCCCTGGATGATGGACAGGTCGGCGTCAGCGTCGTAGAACAGCTCGGCCACTTTGGGTTCTCTCCTTGGAGTGCAGGTGTTGCTCCCACCGTATGCCGGTGGGGGGAGGGGAGGTTTGAGGGTCTCGGAATACGGGCGGCCGACGGCTTCCCGGCCGCCCGTCTCCGGTCGTGGGTGCCTCGTACGCGTCCTACGCGGACCGGTCGAGGGCGCGCAGCGAGCGGTCCGTGATCGAACGGGCGCCACGGCCGATCGCGATCGTGCCGGACTGGACCAGCTCCTTGATGCCGTACGGCTCCAGCATCTTCAGCATGGCGGACAGCTTGTCGCTGGACCCGGTGGCCTCGATGGTGACGGCCTCCGGGGAGACGTCGACGGTCTTGGCGCGGAACAGCTGGACGATCTCGACGATCTGGGAGCGCGTCTCGTTGTCGGCGCGCACCTTCACCAGAACGAGTTCCCGCTGAACGGCGGACGACGGCTCCAGCTCCACGATCTTCAGCACGTTGACGAGCTTGTTGAGTTGCTTGGTGACCTGTTCGAGCGGCAGGTCCTCCACGTTCACCACGATGGTGATGCGGGAGATGTCGGGGTGCTCGGTGACACCGACCGCGAGCGAGTCGATGTTGAAGCCACGGCGGGAGAACAGTGCGGCGATCCGGGCGAGGATGCCGGGCGTGTTCTCGACGAGGACCGAGAGGGTGTGCTTGGACATGGTTCTCACTCAGCTCTCTCTCAGTCGTCTTCGCTGTCGCCGAAGTCGGGACGGACGTCCCGCGCGGCCATGATCTCGTCGTTGGAGGTTCCGGCTGCCACCATCGGCCACACCATCGCGTCCTCGTGGACGATGAAGTCGACGACGACCGGGCGGTCGTTGATCGAGTTCGCCTCCTCGATGACCTTGTCGAGGTCCTCGGGGGACTCGCAGCGGATCGCGTGGCAGCCCATGGCCTCCGACAGCTTCACGAAGTCGGGGACGCGGGTGCCGGAGCTGCGCTGCTTGCCCTCGGCGGAGCCCGGCACGGTCACCTCCGGGCCGGAGTGCAGCACGGTGTTGGAGTACCGCTGGTTGTAGAAGAGGGTCTGCCACTGGCGGACCATCCCGAGGGCGCCGTTGTTGATGATGGCGACCTTGATCGGGATGTTGTTCAGGGCGCAGGTGGTCAGCTCCTGGTTGGTCATCTGGAAGCAGCCGTCGCCGTCGATCGCCCAGACCGTGCGGTCCTGCGCGCCGGCCTTCGCACCCATCGCCGCCGGGACCGCGTAGCCCATCGTTCCGGCGCCGCCGGAGTTGAGCCAGGTGGCGGGCTTCTCGTACTGGATGAAGTGCGCCGCCCACATCTGGTGCTGGCCGACGCCCGCCGCGAAGATCGTGCCCTCGGGCGCGAGCTGCCCGATGCGCTCGATGACCTGCTGCGGGGAGAGCGTGCCGTCGTCCGGCAGGTCGTAGCCCAGCGGGTAGGTGTCGCGCCAGCGGTTGAGGTCCTTCCACCAGGCGGTGTAGTCGCCCTGGTGGCCCTCGCTGTGCTCCTTCTGCACGGCCTGGATCAGATCGGCGATGACCTCGCGGGCGTCGCCGACGATGGGCACGTCGGCGGCGCGGTTCTTGCCGATCTCGGCCGGGTCGATGTCGGCGTGGACGATCTTGGCGTACGGGGCGAAGCTGTCCAGCTTGCCGGTGACGCGGTCGTCGAAGCGGGCTCCGAGGGCGACGATCAGGTCGGCCTTCTGCAGCGCGGTGACGGCGGTGACCGCACCGTGCATGCCCGGCATTCCCACGTGCAGCGGGTGGCTGTCGGGGAATGCGCCGAGCGCCATCAGGGTGGTGGTGACGGGCGCTCCGGTGAGTTCCGCGAGGACCTTGAGCTCGGCGGTCGCCCGTGCCTTCAGGACGCCGCCGCCGACGTAGAGGACGGGCCGCCGGGCGGAGGTGATCAGCTTGGCGGCCTCGCGGATCTGCTTGGCGTGCGGCTTGGTCACCGGGCGGTAGCCGGGCAGGTCCGTGACGGGCGGCCAGCTGAAGGTGGTCCGCGCCTGGAGGGCGTCCTTGGCGATGTCGACGAGGACCGGGCCCGGGCGGCCGGTGGAGGCGATGTGGAAGGCCTCCGCGATGGTCCGGGGGATGTCCTCGGCCTTGGTCACCAGGAAGTTGTGCTTGGTGATCGGCATCGTGATGCCGACGATGTCCGCCTCCTGGAAGGCGTCGGTGCCGATCGCCTTGGAGGCGACCTGGCCGGTGATCGCGACCAGCGGCACCGAGTCCATGTGCGCGTCCGCGATCGGGGTCACCAGGTTGGTGGCGCCGGGGCCCGACGTCGCCATGCAGACGCCGACCTTGCCGGTGGCCTGCGCGTACCCCGTGGCCGCGTGGCCCGCGCCCTGCTCGTGCCGCACCAGCACGTGCCGCACCCGCTTGGAGTCCATCAGCGGGTCGTAGGCCGGAAGGATCGCACCGCCGGGAATGCCGAATACCGTCTCGGCGCCGACCTCCTCGAGAGAGCGGATGAGGGACTGCGCACCCGTGACGTGCTCGGGTGCGGACTGATGTCCTCCGGATCGGGGCCGCGGCTGCGGATGGTGGGCCCCGGTGGCCTGCTCGGTCATCGGCATTCTCTTCTCGATGCTGAGGGTTTTTGCGAGGTTTGAGCGTTGTTCGACTGGTGCCTGTGCAACAAAAAACCCCTCGTGCCGTGAGGCAAGCGAGGGGAGCGCGCCGGGTGTGGTCGCTGGGCTTTCCGGTTCATTTCCGGTGGGTCCCAGCTCAGCCGACGCGCTGTCCAAGTACGAGAATTCGGGTGCGCATGGCACTGACCCTCCCCCCGGCACGCCATCACTGTCAAGTGGGTGGGACGGGAGTCTCATTATGTGAGCGGAGGGCCGTACCGCCTCCGAGAACGGCGGTCACACCACTGGTGTACACCCCCGCGCCGCCGCCCGCGAACGCCGGCTCCACCGGGCCGTGCGGCACCGGATAGTGGCCGGACGTGAGCGCCCGGCGCAGCCGGTACTCGTCCAGCGGTCCGGAGAACGCCACACCCTGCCCGTGTGTACAGCCCATCGCACGCAGGGCGACGACCTGCTCGGGCAGGTCCACGCCATCGGCGACGGACGGCAGACCCAGGTCGGTGGCGATCCGCAGCAGTCCGCTGGTGATCTTGTGCAGCCGCGCGGACTCGACGACCCCCTCGACGAGGCTGCGGTCGAGCTTCAGCACGTCGACGGGGAGCCGGCGCAGCGCCGTGATGGCCGCGTAGCCGCTGCCGAGGCCGTCCAGGGCGATCCGTACGCCGATCCTGCGCAGGGCGGCGAGTCTGCGCTCCAGCTCGTCCAGGGAGATCCGGGGATCGATCTCGGAGAGTTCGATCACCAGGGCGCCCGACGCCAGCCCGTGCCGGGTGAGCAGGGCCTCGACGGAGCCGAGCGGCAGGGAGCGGTCGAGGAGGCGGCGGGCGCCCATCCGCACGGCGACGGGCACGGCGAACCCGGTGGCGGTGCGCTCGGCGGCCTGCTCGACGGCCTCCTCCAGCAGCCAGCGGCCGAGCTCGGCGGCCTTGTCGCTGTCCTCGGAGACCCGCAGGAACTCCGCGGGCGTGAAGAGCACGCCCTGGGAGGAGCGCCAGCGTGCCTGGGCACTCACCGAGGCGATCCGGCCGTCCTGGAGCGAGACCACCGGCTGGTGCAGCAGGGTGAACTCGCCGTCGTGCAGCGCGGCCCGCAGCCGGGTGGCCAGCTCGGCCTTGCGTACGACGTCCTGCTGCATCTGGGGCGCGTACAGCTCGACACGGCCCTTGCCGGCCGCCTTGGCGCGGTACATGGCCAGGTCGGCGTTGCGCAGGAGTTCACCCGCGCCCAGGCCCGGTTCCGAGAAGGCGACGCCGATGGACGCGGCCACCCGGACATCGTTGCCTTCGATGTCGTAGGGCTGCGAGAGGGTGACCCGGAGCCGGTCGGCGAGTTCGAGGATGTGGCCTTCGCGTGCGGTGCGGTCACGGGTGCCGTCGCCCACGATGAGGGCCGCGAACTCGTCGCCGCCGAGGCGGGCGGCGGTGTCGCCCTGGCGGACCGAGTCCTGGAGTCTGCGGGCCGCCTGGACGAGCAGTTCGTCGCCGGCCTGGTGCCCGATCGTGTCGTTGACGGCCTTGAAGCCGTCGAGGTCGATGAAGAGCACGGCGGTGCCGCGGTCGGAGGAACGGCGGCCGGCCAGTGCCTGCTGGACGCGCCTGGTGAACAGGGCGCGGTTGGGCAGGTCGGTGAGCGGGTCGTGCTCGGCGTTGTGCTGCAGCTGTGCCTGCAGGCGCACTCTTTCGGTGACGTCCCGGCTGTTGAAGATGAGACCGCCCTGGTGGCGGTTGACGGTGGACTCGACGTTGAGCCAGCCGCCCGCGCCGGACCTGAAACGGCACTCGATACGGGTGGTGGGTTCCGCGGTGTGGCTGGCGGCGAGGAAGCGGCGCACCTCGTGCACCACGCAGCCCAGGTCCTCCGGGTGGATGAGCGCGGCCAGTTCGGTCCCCACGAGCTCCTCGGCGGACCGCCCGTAGACGCCGGCGGCGGCCGGGGAGACGTATCTGAGGATGCCGTTGGGCGCGGCGATCATGATGACGTCGCTGGAGCCCTGCACCAGGGAGCGGAAGTGGTTCTCCTTCTGCGCCAGCTCCTGGGTGAGGGTGATGTTGTCGAGCAGCATGATGCCCTGCCGCACGACGAGCGCGAGCACCACGGCGCCCGCGGTGATCAGTACGACGTGGTCGACGCTGTGGCCGTTGAGGACGTTGTAGAGGATCCCCAGCGTGCAGACGGCGGCGGCCAGGTAGGGCGTGAGCGCGGCCAGGGATCCCGAGATCGGGGGCGTGGCCGGATACCGGTCGCGGTCCGGGTCCTGGGGGAGCCCGGCCGGGTACCGGTCGTGCGGGAGTCCGAGGCCGGGGTCCGGCCGGAGCCCGTGGCCCGGGTCCGGCGGGAGCCCATGGCCGGGGTCCTCGGGGAGCGCGTGCGGATGGGCTCCCTGATGGTCGGCCGGCTGCGGCTCGGTCTCCCGCTGCTCCGGCGCGTGCTCGTGCACCACGCGCGCGTGCCGGTCGGCGCCCGGCTGTCCGGGCCGGGCGCCGGCCCAGGGGGCGTAGGCGAGGAGCAGCGAGCCGGAGAACCAGCCCGCGTCCAGCAGTTGGCCCGAGTGGTAGCTGTTGTGCAGCAGCGGCGAGGTGAACAGGGCGTCGCACACCACGGTCAGGGCGAGTGCGCCGATGGCGGTGTTGACCGCGGAGCGGTTCACCGCGGAACGCCGGAAGTGGAGCGCGACCACCATGCTGATCAAGGCGATGTCCAGCAGCGGGTACGCGAGCGACAGCGCGGTGTGCGCGACGCTCGGCCCGTCGAACTTCGCCGCCTGGGCGAGCGCGAGGCTCCACGACAGCGTCAGCAGCGAGCCGCCGATCAGCCAGGCGTCGAGCGCGAGGCATACCCAACCCGCCTTGGTGACGGGCCTTTTGGCGAGCACGAGCAGTCCTACGATGGCGGGTGGAGCGAAGCAGAGGAAAAAGAGGTCGGCGGAGCTGGGCGAGGGGACGGGGCTGTCGAGGACGACCTCGTACCAGCCCCAGATCCCGTTGCCCAGCGCCGCCATGGCGGAGGAGAGCGCGAACAGCAGCCAGGCGGGCCGGAAGCGGCTGCGGCTGGTGCGGGCGTACAGGAAGCAGGAGACCGACGCGGTGCCGGCCGCTGCGCTCAGCCCGAAGTCGCCCATGCAGAGCGCGACGCTCCGGGAGCCCCAGCCGATCGCGGAACCGACGGCGTATCCCGCGCAGACCAGGGCCAGGACCAGTTGCGGAACGAGGCTCGTCCGGCCGCCTGGCGACGGACGGCGGGCCGGCAGCGCTCCGGGGGAGCTCACCGGATCCTCCCGGTCCGGGGAGCCGCCGGGTCGCGGCGCGCTGGGTGCGCGTGCCTCTTGCGGCCGCTGTGCCTGCGGTGGTGGTGATGACCGCTGTGACCGCGTCTGCGCGTCGTCGCCGCTCGCCAGGGTCGCCGCCCGCGGCCCCGCCGCGTCGGATGGTCCGTCCATAGGCCGTGCATCGCCCGTCGCCCCCCTCGCATGTCTCAAAGTTCCGTCCCCGGCGCCGAACGGTGCGCGGCGCAGCCCCTGTCGGGACGATACACCAGTCTCGTCACTCAGGGACATAGTTCCTCTACGCTCAGTGACGATCACCGAGGATGTGTGCACGTAACGCGCACGAGGGACTGCGGAGTGTGCCGGAAGCTGATGGGGAGCGAACCGTAGACGACGAGTGCGCCGGTGGTGCGACGGTAGGTCATCACCACGGCGGCGCGTGCGCGGGCTCGGACTTGGGCGGCGGAGGTGGCTCGAATCGTGCGCCGTACCGGCCTCACATCCGGGTGGGCCGGGCCCCCCTTCGCCCGCGCCCGAGCGACTACCGGTCACCGGTCGTCAGTACGACGTTCTGCAGTGGTTGTCCCAGCGCGAAACGGTTCAGCTGGGTGCTCAGAAGGCGCTTGACACGGGGCCAGAACGCCGACGTGGCACCGCCGACATGGGGACTGATCAGCACGCCCGGCGCGTGCCACAAGGGGTGTCCGGGGGGCAGCGGTTCGGGGTCGGTGACGTCCAGGGCCGCCGTGATACGGCCGGTCTCCAGCTCGGCCAGCAGCGCCTTGGTGTCCACGACTCCGCCGCGCGCCACGTTGACCAGCAGCGCCCCGTCCTTCATCCGGGCCAGGAAGCCCTCGTTGACCAGGCCTTTCGTCCCTTCCGTGAGGGGCGTGACAAGGACGACGACATCGGCGTCGGGAAGAAGTTCCGACAATCGGGAGAGGGGATGCACAGGACCGCGCACCGACTCGCGCTCATGGCGCGCGACGCGTGCGACCCGCGCGAGCTCGAACGGCACGAGCCGGTCCTCGATGGCGGCGCCCACGGCCCCGTACCCGACGATGAGGACGGTCTTGTCGGCGAGCGCCGGACGGAACCCGGCTCGCCACTCCTCGCGGTCCTGCCCCCGCACGAAGTCGGGGATGCCGCGCAGCGAGGCGAGGATCAGGGTCAGCGCGAGTTCGGCGGTGCTGGCCTCGTGCACCCCGCGGGCGTTGCACAACCGCACCCCCTCGGGCAGCAGGCCGAGGCCCGGCTGCACGTGGTCGACGCCTGCGGAGAGCGTCTGCACCACGCGGACGGACGTCATCGCGGCCATGGGACGCACGGCGATCTCACCGCCCTTCATATAGGGCACGGCGTAGAACGCGCAGTCGGCCGGGTCTGCGGGAAACTCCTGGTCGCCGTCCCAGAAGCGGTAGGTGAGGCCCTCGGGAAGACCCTCTATCTCGTCACTGCGGAACGGAAGCCAAACGTCGACAGTCATGGTCAGGAGGCTATGCGAAGGATCCACCGCCGCATTGGTTAGTTTGGGGTGCCAGGAGAGGGAGGACACGGCCAGGTGGAGCGCAGGACGATCGGCGCGGCGACGCTCGAAGTGGGGGCCGTAGGACTCGGATGCATGCCGATGAGCTGGGGGTACTCCGGTTCCCGGCAGCGGGGCGACGAGTCGCTGCGGACGGTGCACCGGGCGCTCGACCTGGGGGCGTCGCTGCTCGACACGGCCGACATGTACGGGCCGTTCACCAATGAGCTGCTGGTGGGGAGGGTGCTGAAGGAGCGGCGCGCCGAGGCGTTCGTCTCGACCAAGGTCGGTCTGCTGGTGGGTGAGCAGCACATCGTGGCCAACGGCCGCCCGGGCTATGTCAGGCGCGCCTGCGACGCGTCGCTGCGGCGGCTGCAGACGGACGTCATCGACCTCTACCAGCTGCACCGCGCGGACCCCGAGGTGCCCGTCGAGGAGACCTGGGGCGCCATGGCGGAGCTGGTGCGGGCGGGCAAGGTACGGGCGCTGGGGCTGTGCGCGGTGGGCGCCCGGGGCGGGCGGCGGACCGGGGCACGACTGCACGACGGAACGATCCGGCAACTGGAGCGGGTGCAGCAGGTGTTCCCCGTGAGCGCGGTGGAGGCCGAGCTGTCGCTGTGGTCGACGGAGGCGCTGGACGCGCTGGTGCCCTGGTGCGCGGCGCGCGGGGTCGGCTTCCTGGCGGCGATGCCGCTCGGCAACGGCTTCCTGACCGGCACGCTGACCCCGGGTGAGGGTTTCGAGCCGGACGACCTGCGCGCCCGCCACCCCCGCTTCACCGCCGAGATGATGGCGGCGAACCAGCCGATCGTGGCCGGGCTGCGGCGCGTGGCCCGCCGACACGGCGAGGGCGTCACGCCCGCCCAGGTGGCGCTGGCCTGGCTGCTGGCACAGGGACGGCACGTGGTCCCGGTGCCGGGTGCCAAGCGGGAGCGCTGGGTCTCGGAGAACGCGGGCGCGACCGGCCTGCGACTGACACCTCAGGATCTGACGGAACTGGCGGAGCTGCCTGCCGCGCGGGGATCGTGGGACTGAACGCGGAAGGCTTCGAAACCCGGCTCGCATGCGACGGACGGTGGATTCCCGGCCGGAGATCGGGAACCCGCGGCACCCAGGCGGTGTAGGAAGGGACGAAGCCCCACGTCGAAGGGACCTGGATCGTGCAACGTCGAGCTGCGACCGCCGTGCTGGCCGCGACCGTGCTCCTGCTGACGGCCGGCTGCACCTCCGGGGGCGGGGACGGGCCGGGTGGCGGCAAGAGCGTCACCTCGCGCCGTACGGCACCGGGGTCGCCCTCCTCCGGCGAGGCGGCCGAACAGACCCCGCCGGCCAAGGGGTCGGTCCAGGTGGTGCGTACGGTCGCCGCGAACCTCAGGACACCCTGGGGTCTCGCCCCGCTGCCCGACGGCGGGCTGCTGGTCTCCTCCCGGGACGACGGAACGATCGCTCGGGTCGACGAGAAGACCGGGCGGACGACGGTCCTCGGCGCGGTACCCGGTGTCGCGGCCCTGGGCGAGGGCGGTCTGCTCGGCATCGCCCTGTCCCCCGCCTACGCCTCGGACCATCTGGTCTACGCGTATCTCACGACCGACTCGGACAACCGCGTCGTGCGGATGCTGTACGACCCGAAGAAGCCCGCACGTCAGCAACTGGGCGCACCGGACACGGTCTTCAAGGGCATTCCGAAGGGGATGATCCACAACGGCGGCCGGATCGCGTTCGGCCCGGACGGGATGCTGTACGCGGGCACGGGCGAATCGGGCGACCGGGGTCTGGCCCAGGACCTCAAGTCGCTCGGCGGCAAGATCCTTCGGATGACTCCGGACGGCGCACCCGCCCCCGGCAATCCCTTCGGTGCGTCGGCGGTCTACTCCTACGGCCACCGCAACGTCCAGGGTCTTGCCTGGGACACCAAGCAGCGGCTGCTCGCCTCGGAGTTCGGCCAGGACACCTGGGACGAGCTGAACGCGATCAAGCCGGGCGACAACTACGGATGGCCGGACGCCGAGGGGAAGTCCGCCAACCCCCGGTACCACAACCCGATCGCCCAGTGGCACACCGACGAGGCGTCCCCCAGTGGCATCGCCTACGCCAAGGGCTCGATCTGGATGGCGGGCCTGCGCGGGCAGCGGCTGTGGCGCATCCCGCTGAAGGGCACGGTGGCCTCCGCGCCCCCACAGGCGTTCCTGAAGGGCGCCTACGGCCGCCTCCGTACCGTGGTGTCGGGAGGCGGCGACAGGCTGTGGCTGACGACGAGCAACACCGACGGCCGGGGCGAGCCGTCGAAGACCGACGACCGGATCCTGGAGGTGCGGGTGTCGTAGGGCCGCCTGCCTCACCCCGCCGCACTCGCCGCCGCACTCGCGCGTCTTCCGCGGCGGGCGGGGCCTTAGACGCGCGAAGGGGGTCTCAGGGCTTCCGCAAAGAACTTCCGGAAGCCCTGAGACCCCTCAGTGACCGCGCGCATTCAGCCGCCGGACGGCAGCGCGAGCAGGACGTCGCTGTACTTCAGGACGGCCAGCAGCAGGCCTACGACACCGAGCGAGACACCGGCCCAGGCGACCGACTTCACCCACGTGTCCTGCGGCTTCCCGGGCGCACCGAACGCCGGGCGGACCAGCACCACGACGCCCACGAGGAGCGCGGCCAGGGCGAACAGGCCGCCCCACAGCGCGGTGGTGTGCCAGGCGTCTCCGTACACCGCCTTGATCTGCTTGGCCACACTCGCCGACGAAGAGGTCTGGAGCTGGCCGATGAGGGTCTGGCGCGCGGCGGCCACGGTGCCGACCCAGTTGCCGGTGAGGGAGACGATGCCGAGCGCGGCAGAGACGACCGCCCCGGCTCCCTGGCCGACCCCGGACGGGCGCTCGATTGCGCTCTCCTCGGCCTCGCCCTCGGTCCGGGCCTCCTCGGCGGGCTCCCCGGCCGTGGGTCCGGTCGTGTCCTCGGCCGTGTGTCCGGCCGATCCCTCGGCCGTGTGTCCGGTCGTCTCCTCAGCCGTCTTCCCGGCCTTGGTGACGTCCGCCTTCTCCTCGTCGTTCGTCGCCTCGGCGCCGTTCCCGGCCCTGGTCTCGTCCATTGTCTTGGTTCCCATGCCTCGCACCGTACGGACGCTGTCTGAGAGGCCTCTTAATGATCGTCGCGGGCGCTACGCGCGCGTGCCGCCCGCCACTCGGGGGCGAGCACCGACCACACCTCGGTGTCCTGGCGCACCCCGCGGTACAGATAGCTCTCCCGCAGTACGCCGTCCCTGCTCATGCCCAGCCGTCGGGCCACGTTGACGCTCGCCAGGTTGGCGGACGACGCATACCACTCCACACGGTGAATGCCCCGCTCGTCAAACGCCCAGTCGATCAGCACCCGCATCGCGCGCGTGACCAGTCCCCGCCCCGTCGCGGCGGGCTCCAGCCAGCAGCCGACCTCGCAGTTGCCGCCCGCCGCGTCGAAGACGCGGAAGAGCACACCGCCGACCAGCTTCCCCTCCAGCCACAGCCCGTGCAGGCTGCCGCTGTCGGCGGCTCGCTTGTCGGCGTAGGACCGCAGGACGGCCCGCGCGGAGTCGACGTCCGTGGCGTTCGCCCCGAACGGGATGTGCTGGGTGATGAACTCGCGCCCGCGGTCGAGGTGCGCCAGGAACTCCTCGGCGTGCCACGGCTCCAGGGGCCGCAGTTCGGCCGCGTCGTCACCCAGGGATATCGCGTACATCCTGCTGCCGCTCCTTCACCAGTGCGTCCACCAGCGCGTCCTCTTCCGCGCGCCGCCCCGGAATCCTCGCACGGCACTCGGGCGGCTCGATGCTGAGGCGCGGCAGTCGGCGCTCCAGCCAGGACGGCAGCCACCAGTTGGCGCCGCCGAGCAGATGCATCAGGGCGGGGACGAGGAGGGTGCGCAGAACGAAGGCGTCGAGGGCGACGGCCGAGGCGAGCGCGATGCCGAACATGGCGATCACACGGTCGCCGCTGAGCACGAAGGCGAGGAAGACGGAGATCATGATGACGGCCGCCGAGTTGATCACCCGGCTGGTCTCGGCGAGGCCGACGCGGACGGCGCGCCGGTTGTCACCGGTCTCCAGCCACTCCTCGTAGATGCGGCTGACCAGGAACACCTGGTAGTCCATGGAGAGGCCGAAGAGCACGGCGACCATGATCACGGGAAGGAAGGGCTCGATCGGCCCGGCCCGGCCGATGCCCAGCAGTTCGCTGCCCCAGCCCCACTGGAAGATGGCGACGACCACGCCGAACGCGGAGGCGACGGCGGCGACGTTCATCGCGGCGGCCTTCAGCGGGATGCCGAGGGATCGGAAGGCGAGCAGGAGCAGGACGCAGCCCAGGCCGATCACCACGCCCACGAACAGGGGCAGCTTGCCGACGATCACTCCCGCGAAGTCGTCGTAGCCGGCCGTCACCCCGCCGACGTACAGATCGAGCGTGGTGCCCCGCTCGGCCCGCGGCAGCACATCGGAGCGCAGCCGGTTCACCAGGTCGCTGGTCTGCCGGGACTGCGGGGCGGTGTCCGGGACGACGGTGAGGTAGGCCGTGTCGCCGCCGCTGTTGTAGGTCACCGGGGTCACGGAGGCGACGCCCCTGGTGGCCGCGAGGGTGCTGTCGAGGTTGTCGAGCGCGAGCTTGTCCTCGGCCCCGCCGACGCGGGTGACCAGGGTGAGCGGGCCGTTGACACCGGGCCCGAAGCCGTCGGCGATGAGGTCGTACGCCTGCCGGGTGGTCGCCGACTTCGGGTCGTTGCCCTGGTCGGAGGTGCCCAGGTGGAGGGAGAGCGTGGGCAGCGCCAGCAGGGCCATGACGACCACGGCGACGGCGCCGAGCTTCTTGGGGTGGCGTTCGACGAACGCGGACCAGCGGGCGGCGAACCCGGTCGGCATCTCGGGTTCGGGTCCGTGCTCGTACAGCCGGCGCCGCTCGCGCCTGCTGAGGGCGCGGGGGCCGATGAAGGAGAGCAGGGCCGGCAGCAGGGTCACGGAGGCCGCGACGGTGAGGGCGACGGTCAGACAGGCGGCGACCGCCACGCCGTTGAGGAAGCCGAGCCGCAGGATCAGCATGCCGAGCAGCGCGATACACACGGTCGCACCCGCGAAGACGACGGCCCGTCCGGTGGTGGCCACGGCGCCCACGGCGGCCTCCGCCACCGGGATGCCGCGCTTGAGGCTTCTGCGGTGCCGGGTCACGATGAACAGCGCGTAGTCGATGCCGACGCCCAGCCCGATCAGCAGGCCGAGCATGGGCGCGAAGTCGGCGACGGTCATCGCGTGCCCGAGCAGTCCGATGCCCTCGTAGGCGGTGCCGACGCCGATCAGCGCGGTCGCGATGGGCAGCAGGGAGGCGGCGAGGGAACCGAAGGCGAGGAAGAGGACCACGGCGGCGACGAGCACGCCGACGGCCTCCGCGAGGTGTCCGCCCTTCGACTGGGTGAGCCCCATGGCGCTGCCGCCCAGAGCGACCTTCAGGCCGCCCGTCTCGGCGGCCTTCGCGGTGTCGACGACGGCCCGCGCCTCGTCCTTGCTGATCTTCTCGGTCTGCTGGTCGAAGGTGATCGTGGCGTACGCGGTGTGGCCGTCGCGGCTGATCTGGCCACTGTGGCTGCCCTGGTAGGGGCTGGTGACCGAGGCGATGCCGGGCAGGACGGCGATCCGGTCCAGGGTGCGGGTCATCGTCTGCTCGACATCGGCCTCGCGCACACTGCCGGGGTCCGTGTGCCAGACGACGGTGTCGCTGTCGCCGGCGAGAGCCGGGAAGGCGTCCTTGAGCAGGTGAGCGGCGCGGCCGGACTCGGTGCCGGGAGCCTCGTAGTTGTTCGAGTAGGCGGACCCCGTGACGGACGCGGCGGCTGTGACACCGCCGAAGGCGATCAGCCAGAGCAGAACGGTGACGAGGCGGTGGCGTACACACCAGCGTGCGAGGGCTGCCACGGACGTGCTCCCTGGGGTGTTTCGTGGATCTTTGACCGGGAACAGCCGCTAATGGAACTGAACAGCCCGCAAAGAACGTATGAGCAATCCCCAACACTCTTGCAGCCCGAAGAGATCATTTGCCGCTTTCGTGGGGTTACTCACAGGAGTGGGAGCCAGTTCACACGACATTCCCAGCAACTCTGTCGTCGCACAGGTGTCCGTGCACACACCGAGGGGCGGCACATCGGATGCGATGCACCGCCCCCAAGCGCCGGATGGCGGGGTGCTCAGCCTTCGCTGACGCCCAGCTTCTCCAGGATCAGCTCCTTCACCCGGGCGGCGTCCGCCTGGCCGCGGGTGGCCTTCATGACCGCGCCGACCAGGGCGCCGGCCGCGGCCACCTTGCCACCGCGGATCTTGTCCGCGATCCCCGGGTTGCCCGCGATGGCGTCGTCCACGGCGGCGGTCAGCGCGCCCTCGTCGGAGACGACCTTCAGACCGCGCTTGTCGACCACCTCGTCCGGGGTGCCCTCGCCCGCGAGCACGCCCTCGATGACCTGGCGCGCCAGCTTGTCGTTCAGGTCGCCGGAGGACACGAGCCGGGCGACACGGGCGACCTGCTCGGCTGTGATGGGCAGCTCGTCCAGGGCCTTGCCCGACTCGTTGGCGTGACGGGCGAGCTCGCCCATCCACCACTTGCGGGCGGAGGCCGCGTCGGCGCCCGCCTCGATGGTGGCGACGATCGGGTCCAGGGCGCCCGCGTTGAGGATCGCCTGCATCTCGGTCGTGGAGACACCCCACTCCTCGCGCAGCCGGCTGCGGCGTACGAGGGGCAGCTCCGGCAGCGCGGAGCGCAGTTCCTCGACCCACTCGCGCGGGGGCGCGACCGGCACCAGGTCCGGCTCGGGGAAGTACCGGTAGTCCTCGGCCTCTTCCTTGGTACGGCCCGAGGTCGTCGTGCCGCTGTCCTCGTGGAAGTGGCGGGTCTCCTGGGTCACCGTGCCCCCGCCGCCGAGCACGGCGGCGTGGCGCTGGATCTCGTAGCGGGCCGCACGCTCGACGGAGCGCAGCGAGTTGACGTTCTTCGTCTCGGAGCGGGTGCCGAACTTGTCGGCGCCCTTGGGCATCAGCGACAGGTTGACGTCGCAGCGCATCTGGCCCATCTCCATCCGGGCCTCGGAGACGCCGAGCGCCCGGATGAGCTCGCGCAGCTCGCGGACGTACGCCTTCGCCACCTCGGGGGCGCGCTCACCGGCTCCGACGATCGGCTTGGTGACGATCTCGATCAGCGGGATGCCGGCGCGGTTGTAGTCGAGCAGCGAGTGCAGGGCGCCGTGGATACGGCCGGTGGCGCCGCCGACGTGGGTGGACTTGCCGGTGTCCTCCTCCATGTGGGCGCGCTCGATCTCCACACGGAAGGTCTCGCCGTCCTCCAGCTGCACGTCGAGGTAGCCGTTGAAGGCGATCGGCTCGTCGTACTGGGAGGTCTGGAAGTTCTTCGGCATGTCCGGATAGAAGTAGTTCTTCCGGGCGAAGCGGCACCACTCGGCGATCTCGCAGTTCAGCGCGAGACCGATCCTGACCGCGGACTCCACGCCGGTCGCGTTGACGACGGGGAGCGAGCCGGGCAGGCCGAGGCAGGTGGGGCAGGTCTGCGAGTTCGGCTCGGCGCCGAGCGCCGTGGAACAGCCGCAGAACATCTTGGTCTTGGTGCCGAGTTCGACATGGACCTCAAGGCCCATGACGGGGTCGTACGACGCCAGCGCGTCCTCGTACGACACCAGGTCGGTCATGGTGGTCACGGTGAAACTTCCCTCTCAGCCCAGCAGGACGTCGTCGTCGCCCAGGCGCTTGAGCTCCCGGATGAGGAGAGCGAGGCCGGTGACGATGGCGGCGGCGGACACGGCGGCGTCGAGCAGGCGCAGCGTGTCGTGTTCGAGGCGGGCCTTCTTGACCTGCTTCGCGACACCGATCGCGCCGAACGCGGTGGTGGCCATGGACAGGTACGTACCGGACTTGGACTTCTTGAAGCCCTTGGCCTTGGACAGTGCCTTACTCACAGCGACGGAGCCTCCTCGAGAAGCGGGTGCCCCCACTGTTCCACGAAGGCGGCCTCGACGGCGGCGCCGACGTTGTACAGCCTGTCGTCCTTCATCGCCGGGGCGATGATCTGCAGCCCGACCGGGAGATTGTCCTCCGGCGCGAGGCCGCAGGGCAGCGACATGGCGGCGTTGCCGGCCAGGTTGACCGGGATGGTGCACAGGTCCGCCAGGTACATGGCCATCGGGTCGTCGGCGCGCTCGCCGATCGGGAACGCGGTGGTGGGGGTCGTGGGCGACACGATCACGTCCACCTTCTCGAACGACTTCTCGAAGTCGCGAGTGATGAGCGTACGGACCTTCTGGGCGGAGCCGTAGTAGGCGTCGTAGTAGCCGGAGCTGAGCGCGTACGTGCCGAGCATGATGCGGCGCTTGACCTCGGGGCCGAAGCCCTCCTCACGGGTGAGGGAGGTGACCTCCTCGGCCGAGTGCGAGCCGTCGTCGCCGACGCGCAGGCCGTAGCGCAGCCCGTCGAAGCGTGCGAGGTTGCTCGAACACTCGCTCGGCGCGATCAGGTAGTACGCGGCCAGCGCCAGGTCGAAGGAGGGGCAGTCGAGCTCGACGATCTCGGCGCCCAGCTCCTTCAGCAGGGCGACGGCCTCGTCGAAGCGCTGCACGACACCGGCCTGGTAGCCCTCGCCGCGGAACTGCTTGACGACACCGATGCGCATGCCTTCCACGCTGCCGTTGCGCGCGGCCTCGACGACCGACGGGACCGGGGCGTCGATGGACGTGGAGTCGAGCGGGTCGTGTCCGGCGATGACCTCGTGCAGGAGGGCGGCGTCCAGGACCGTGCGGGCGCAGGGGCCACCCTGGTCGAGGCTGCTGCTGAAGGCGACCATGCCGTAGCGGGAGACGCCGCCGTACGTCGGCTTGACGCCGACCGTGCCGGTGACGGCGGCCGGCTGGCGGATGGAGCCGCCGGTGTCGGTGCCGATGGCGAGGGGGGCCTGGAAGGAGGCGAGCGCGGCGCTCGACCCGCCACCGGAGCCGCCGGGGATGCGGGTGAGGTCCCAGGGGTTGCCGGTCGGCCCGTAGGCGCTGTTCTCCGTCGACGACCCCATGGCGAACTCGTCCATGTTGGTCTTGCCGAGGATGACGACGTCGGCGTCCTTCAGCCTCTTGGTGACGGTGGCGTCGTACGGCGGGATCCAGCCCTCGAGGATCTTGGACCCGACGGTGGTCGGCACGCCCTTGGTGGTGAAGATGTCCTTGAGCGCCAGGGGCACACCGGCGAGCGGGCCGAGCTCCTCGCCCCGCGCGCGCTTCTCGTCGACGGCGCGGGCCTGTGCCAGCGCGCCCTCGCGGTCGACGTGCAGGAAGGCGTGGACCTTCTCGTCGACGGCCTCGATACGGGCGAGGTGGGCCTCGGTGACCTCCACGGCGGTGAGCTCGCCGGAGGCGATCTTCGCGGCCGTCTCGGCGGCGGTGAGCCGGATGATGCTGTTCTTGTCCGTCATGACGGGCTACTCCTCCCCCAGGATCTGCGGCACCTTGAAACGCTGCTGCTCCTGGGCCGGGGCGCCGGACAGCGCCTGCTCGGGGGTGAGCGAGGGACGGACCTCGTCCCGGCGCATGACGTTGGTCAGCGGCAGCGGGTGGGAGGTCGGCGGTACGTCTTGGTCGGCGACCTCGCTGACGCGGGCGACCGCGCCGATGATGTCGTCGAGCTGGCCGGCGAAGTGATCGAGCTCTTCGCCCTTCAGCTCCAGACGCGCCAGCCGAGCGAGGTGGGCGACCTCCTCGCGCGTGATGCCAGGCATGCAGCGATCCTCTGGGGTGAGTGTGTGTGGTTTGGGCCAATCCTATGGCGCGGGGCCCTGTGCCCGTGAAATGGATTCGGGGGCCGTACGCTCCCCGGGCCCTTTGCCGGATCTCCGCGGCCATGGAGATCCGGCAGCAGCGCCCCAGAGGTCAGCGGCGCCCCTCCCAGGCCGTGCTCCGCAGGAAGTGGTTGTCGTACAGGTCCTGCACCTCCAGGAGGCTCTCCGGGGTGACCTCACCGAGGCGGATGCGCTGGAGGTGGCGGAAGTACTCGAAGCGTTCGACGCCCGGGGTGATGACGATGAGGATGTCGGCGTCGGCCCCGGGGGTGGCGGCGAAGGCGTGCGGCCTGCCCGGCGGGACGACGACGAGGTCGCCGCGCTCGGCGGTCACGACGTCGTCGCCGGAGAGCAGCTCGGCGGCGCCGTCGAGCAGGTAGAACATCTCGGCGGAGTTGTTGTGCAGGTGCGGACGCGCTCCGTCGGCGCCGTCGGTGAGGGTGACGCGCACGGTGGACAGCGCGCCTCCGGTGGCACTGCTGTCGGCCAGCAGCTTCACGGCGACGGGGGCGTCGCGGCCCATGACCTCCGCCTCGGCATCACGAACGATCACGGTTTCGTCGAACTTGGGAACGAACAGCGACATACGGGGCCCCCTCGAGGCGGTGCGGACGTGATCGGACGGCGAAGAGTGGTGCGGCACTGATCAGCACAACGACGGCCGTGGCGAAGTTGATCCCGAAGGCCAGCACCTTGGTGCCGCCGTGGCGCAGCACTGTCAGGGCGCTCAGGCGCTGCGCGAGGCGTTCGGGGAGTCGGCGACGGCCGTCGAGCCGAGCGCGGCCGACGGCGAGGACCCTGGGCTGCTCACGGAGACCTACTGGGCCGGACCGCACGGCCTGGTCACGCTGCTGCGCAGCGGACGTCTGCTGGAACAGGCATACGAACGTCGGCTCGTCCTGCCGATCGGGAACTTCACGGCACAGGCCGGCTGACCGGATCCGGGGAGCGCAGGGCTCGGGACGAGGGGGCCCCTAACCGACCCGTCCGGGGTCGTCCGCGGACGCGGCCGGGAGCGCCGCCGCCGGGCGCTGCCAGCCACGGGAGCCACGGGCCCGCAGCCAGGTCGTGGTCTCCTCGGCCGGCATCGCGGCGGCGACCAGCCATCCCTGCACCGCGTCGCACCTGAGGTCCCGCAGCCGCTCCCACGTCTCGTCGTCCTCGACGCCCTCCGCGACGACGAGCAGCCCGAGCGAGTGGGCGAGGTCCACCGTGCAGCGCACGATCTCCGCGTCCACCGCGTCCACCGCCAGCCGTGCCACGAACGAGCGGTCGATCTTCAGCTCGCTCACCGGCAACCGCCGCAGATGCACGAGCGACGAGTAGCCGGTACCGAAGTCGTCCAGCGACATCTTCACGCCGTGACCGGCCAGCCCGGCCAGCGTGTCCGCGGCCCGCTGCGGATCCTCCAGCAGCACATGCTCCGTGATCTCGAGCTGCAGCGCCCCCGCGGGCACCCCGTGCCGCGCCAGCCGTGCGGCCACCGCGCCGGCGAAGCCCGGTGTGTGGACGTCCCGCGGTGAGACGTTGACCGCCACCGGCACCCGCAGCCCCTGCGCCCGCCACCGTGCCACCTGCCCGAGCGCCGTCTCCAGCACGTACTCCGTCAGATGCGGCATCAGCCCGGACGACTCCGCGATCGCGATGAACTCGTCCGGAGGCACCTTCCCGCGCTCGGGGTGCACCCACCGTACGAGCGCCTCCAGCCCGGCGACCTGTCCGTCGAAGCGGACCTTCGGCTGGTAGTGCAGCTCCACCTCGTGGGCGTCCAGCGCCCGCCGCAGATCCCCCAGCAGCCCGAGCCGGTCCGGCGTGTTCGAGTCCCGCTTGGACTCGTACACCTCCACCCCCGTACGGTCCCGTTTCGCCTGGTACATCGCCACGTCCGCGCGCCGCAGCAGCCCCTCCGCGTCGAGCGCGTGGTCGGGGAAGACGGCGACCCCGGCGCTGGCCTCCAGGACGAGCGTGAGGCCGTCCAGGTCGAGCGGCGAGCTCAGCGCGGCGACCAGGTTGCGGGCCGCGCGTGACGCGGACGTCGTGGAGTCCGCGACGGGGAGTAACACGGCGAACTCGTCGCCGCCGAGCCGCGCGGCCTCCGCCCCGCGCGGCAGCGCCAGCCGCAGTCGCTCGGCTATCTGGAGGAGCAGCCGGTCGCCGGCGAGATGGCCGAGCGTGTCGTTGACCGACCGGAAGCGGTCGAGGTCTATCAGCATCAGGGCGGCCCGCGCGCCGATCCGCTCGGCGTCGTCGAGCGCGGTCCAGGTGCGCTCGAGGAGCCACTGCCGGTTGGGCAGACCGGTCAGCGGGTCGCGCAGCTGCTCCTCCGCCCGGGCGCGGGCCATCCACAGGGTGGAGTCGAGGGCGATGAGCGGGATCGCGAACAGCGGCAGCAGGATCGGCAGCGCGACGGCGACGACACAGACCAGCGGCGCGATCCCGAGCAGCGCGACGGCGACGAATCCCTGCCTGACCAGGGCGGTGCGGGCGACGGTGGGCAACCCACCGGTGCGGGGCGCGTGCAGGTACCACAGCAGCAGCCTGGTGACCGCGAGGTACGCGGTGGCGGCCAGGACGACCTGGGGCGCGGCGTAGAGGGTCCAACTCTGCGGGTTCCAGGGCGCTTCGACGGTGGGGACGCGCCCGAAGAGGGCCAGGACGAGCGCTCCGGCGCCGATGCCGAGGATGTCCACCGCGCCGTGCAGGACACCCTGCCGCCAGCGGCCGAGCCGGGCTATGCCGACCAGTACGACGACGGTGAGGCTGACCATCCCGGCGGGCACCCAGCCGTACAGCAGCAGCACGGCGAGGGTCAGGGCGGCGCCCGAGCCGGTGCCGCCCCACCAGCGGGCGCGGCCGAGTGCGACCAGGTGGCCGACGATGATGCCGGTGAGCACGGCCAGGGACCAGCCGACGGTGCCGGACGGGAAGAGGGCGTGCTGTCCGCCGAACGCGCGGTAGAAGCCGGCGCCGAGGACGAACCCGGCGGCCGCGACGACCAGCGCGGGCAGCGCGGGCCAGGAGAAGTGCCGCTCGCCCTCGGGGCCGGGCAGTCCGGACGTGTGCCCGGCGGCGAGCGGAGCGGTTCCGGGCGCGAGTGCCGGTACCGCTCCGGCGGCCGGGGCGCCGCCCGGTGGGAGTCCGGCGCCGGGGAGGGCGCCCGGCACGGAGGTCGACCCGTGCGGGGCCCTCGGCACGGCGGTGCGGCCGTCCGCGCCCGTGTGCCCCGACGGCCGCGCTGTCCGGCGGGCGGCTCGCCAGACGCCGCACATCCGGCGCAGGCGCAGCCGTGAGTCCGGGGCGACGCTCTTGGTCGGTTCCATTCCCGTCCCTCTCACAGCCGGCGGTGCCCACACCACGCGGCCCGATGCCCGACGAACCGTCAACGGCACCGCGTCTGAAACCCACCACGCGTCCGGGCACGGCAGGCGCACACCTCAACAGTAGGCCGCAGAAGGCTTTCACGGGCAGCGTCGTCGACGGTTGCCCGAATGCGACCCGGCCACCCGTATGCATCTGGTATGCGCCGAACGGGTGACCTTCAACCGCTACTCCCCGGTCGGAACTGCCACTTCCGCAGCGGCTTCCGGCCCTTGTTCCAGCAGGACGGCAAATCCGTCCTCATTCAGAACCGGGACCTTCAACTGCATAGCCTTGTCGTACTTAGAGCCAGGATTGTCACCCACGACAACGAAGGACGTCTTCTTCGAAACAGAACCCGTCACTTTTGCTCCACGGCTCTGCAGGGCCTCCTTGGCGCCGTCCCGTGTGTGGTGGGCGAGTGTCCCGGTGACGACGACCGTGAGCCCCTCCAGCGGGCGCGGCCCCTCGTCCTCGCCGGAGCCCTCCTCCTCCATTCGGACGCCCGCGGCCTTCCACTTACGGATGATTTCGCGGTGCCAGTCCTCCGCGAACCACTGCTTGACCGCGGCGGCCACGATCGGACCGACGCCGTCGGTGTCCTTGAGCTCCTCCTCGGTCGCCTGATCGATTCGCTCGATCGAGCGGAACTCACGGGCCAGTGCCTCGGCCGCCACCGGACCGACGTGACGGATCGACAGGCCGGTCAGAATGCGGGCCAGCGGGCGCTCCTTGGCAGCCGCGATGTTCTCCAGCATCGCGATCGCGTTCTTCTTGGGCTCGCCCTGCTGGTTGGCGAAGACCGTGGCGACCTTCTCCTCGCCGGTGTTCGGGTCACGCTTGGGCAGGCCGCTGTCCTGGTCGAGGACGTACGCCTTGATGGGCAGCAACTGTTCGACGGTGAGGTCGAACAGGTCGCCCTCATCCTTCAGCGGCGGCTCCCCCGGCTCCAGCGGCTTGGTGAGGGCCGCGGCGGCCACATAGCCGAAGTGCTCGATGTCGAGGGCCTTGCGGCCGGCGAGATAGAACAGACGCTCGCGCAGCTGAGCCGGGCACGTCCGCGCATTCGGGCAGCGGAGGTCGACGTCGCCCTCCTTCATGGGCCGCAGCGGCGTACCGCACTCGGGGCACTCGGACGGCATCACGAACTCGCGCTCCGTACCGTCGCGCAGGTCGACGACCGGGCCGAGGATCTCGGGGATGACATCACCCGCCTTGCGCAGCACCACCGTGTCGCCGATGAGCACGCCCTTGGCCTTGACGACGTCCTGGTTGTGCAGGGTGGCGAACTCGACCTCCGAGCCCGCGACCGTGACCGGTTCGACCTGCGCGTACGGCGTGACCCGGCCCGTACGGCCCACGCCCACGCGGATGTTGACGAGCTTGGTGTTGACCTCCTCGGGCGCGTACTTCCACGCGATGGCCCAGCGCGGGGCACGTGAGGTGGATCCCAGGCGCCCCTGGAGCGGGATCTCGTCGAGTTTGACGACGACTCCGTCGATCTCGTGCTCCACGGAGTGGCGGTTCTCGCCGTAGTACGCGATGAACTCGCGTACGCCGTCGAGGTCGTCGACGACCTTGTTGTGCCTGGCGGTGGGCAGGCCCCAGGAGTGCAGCAGGTCGTAGGCCTCGGAGAGGCGGGTGAGGCCCTGGAAGCCCTCCAGCGCGCCGATGCCGTGCACCACCATGTGCAGCGGACGGGTGGCCGTGATGCGCGGGTCCTTCTGGCGCAGGGAACCCGCCGCCGCGTTGCGCGGGTTGGCGAAGGGCTTGTCACCGCCCTCCACCAGGCGGGCGTTCAGCTCCTCGAACTTCTCCATCGGGAAGTAGACCTCGCCGCGGATCTCCACGAGGTCGGGGACGCGGTCGCCCTCGAGGCGGTCCGGAATCTCCGCGATCGTACGGACATTGGGGGTGATGTCCTCGCCGGTGCGGCCGTCGCCACGGGTCGCCGCGCGCGTGAGGCGGCCGTGCTCATACGTGAGGTTGACCGCGAGGCCGTCGACCTTCAGCTCGCACAGGAAGTGGTAGTCGGAGGTGCCGACCTCCTTGGCGACACGGTCGGCCCAGGCGGCGAGCCCGGCCTCGTCGAACGCGTTGTCGAGGGAGAGCATGCGCTCGCGGTGCTGGACGGCCGTGAACTCCGTCTCGTACGCCCCCGCGACCTTCTGGGTGGGTGAGTCGGGGGTGCGCAGCTCGGGGTACTGCTCCTCAAGCGCTTCCAGCGAGCGCAGCAGCCGGTCGAACTCCGCGTCGCTGATGACGGGAGCGTCCTTCACGTAGTACCGGAAGCGGTGCTCCTCGATCTGCTCAGCGAGCTGCGCGTGCTGCTCCCGTGCCTCGGTGGGCACCGTCGTCTCCGCTTGCTTGTCGCCGGCCACCGTGTCGTCCTCCCGTTACTCTGGGTTGTCCGCGAGGGATCTCGCCGCCCGGACGCAGTGGGCGAGCGCCCTGCGGGCGTAGTCCGGGGAAGCCCCCGCGAGCCCGCACGCCGGCGTGACCGTGACGGCCTCCCCGAGAAGCCCCGGATGCAGCCCCAGCCTGCGCCACAGCGTCCTGACACCCATGACGCTACCGGCCGGGTCTGACAATGGGCCGTCCGTGCTCGGGACGACGCCGACGAAGAGCCGGGTACCCCCTTCCACCGCCTCGCCGATCGCTTCGTCGTCACGCTCGGTGAGGAGCGAGAAGTCGAAGGAGATCCCGGCCGCTCCGGCCCTGCGCAGCAGGGCGAACGGGACGTCCGGTGCGCACGAGTGGACCACGACCGGGCCGTCGGCGTGAACCCCGACGACGTCTCTCAGCGTGGCCTCGACGGTCCCCCGGTCGAGGGCCCGGTGGGTCCGGTAGCCGCTCGCGGTCCTCACCCGCCCGCGCAGGACGGCGGTCAGGGACGGCTCGTCCAGCTGCAGGACCAGCCGGGCACCGGGCACCCGTCGGCGTACCTCGTCGAGGTGGAGCCGCAGCCCCTCGACGAGCGAACCGGCGAGATCGCGGCAGGCGCCGGGGTCGGAGACCGCCGCCTCGCCGTTCTTCAGCTCCAGCGCGGCGGCCAGCGTCCAGGGACCCACCGCCTGCACCTTCAGCGGCCCCTCGTAGCCCTGGGTGAACTCCTCCAGCGCGTCGAGGTCCTCGCCGAGCCAGGCGCGGGCCCGCCGGGTGTCCCGCCCCGGCCGGTCCCCGAACCGCCAGCCGCTGGGTTCCACGCGCGCGTAGAGATCGACGAGCATCCCGGCCGTCCGCCCGATCATGTCCGCACCGGGCCCCCGGGCCGGCAGCTCGGCGAGAAAGGGGAAGTCCTCGAAGGTCCCGGTGGCGGTCTTGGCCGCCTCCCGCGCGTCGCCTCCCGGCAGGGAACCGACGCCGGTCGCGGCACCGAACCTGAACTGGCTGTTTTCGCTCACCCCGGAAGCGTAGGCCCTCCGGGGACGGGGCCGACCGGGGGCGTCGTCCGCCGAGGGGTGCCCGGTGGTGGAGGTGCCGTCCGGTCAGCGGCCCGGTCCCGGTCGTACCGTCAGATCGTTGACCTCCGCGTCCCTCGGCAGGTCCAGGCACATCAGGATCGTCGTCGCCACCGACTCGGGGTCGATCCACCGGGCCGGGTCGTACTGCTTGCCCTCCTGCTGGTGGACCTTGGCCTGCATCGGGCTCGCGGTGCGCCCGGGGTAGACCGAGGTGACCCGCACGCCGTTCGGGTGTTCCTCCTGCCGCAGGGAGTCCGCGAGGGCCTTCAGGCCGTGCTTGGAGGCCGCGTACGCCGACCAGTCCGCGTGGGCGTTCAGGCCCGAGCCGGAGTTCACGAACAGGACGTGGCCACGGGCGGCACGCAGCTGGGGCAGGAAGTGGCGGGTCAGCTCCGCCGGGGCGACCAGGTTGACGTTCAGCTGGTGGCGCCAGGACTTCGGGGTCAGCTCCGCCACCCGGCCGAGGTCGACCACTCCCGCGATGTGCAGGAGGGAGTCCACCCGGTCCGGCAGGGTCTGGTGGGAGAACGCCCACGACAGCTTGTCGGGGTCCGCGAGGTCGCCCACCAGGGTCCCGGCCCCGGGGAAGTCGGCCGCCAGCTCCTTCGCCCGCCCCGCGTCGCGCGCGTGCAGCACGAGATCGTCCCCGCGCGCGTGCAGGCGGCGGGCGACGGCGGCGCCGATGCCGGAACCGGCCCCGGTGATCACATGAGTAGCCATGTCCGCCATGCTCGCACCACGGCGCTAGCCGATCCCGAGCGACTCCTCCAGATACGCGAGCGCCCCGACCGGCTCCTGGGCGAAGAACACCAGGTCGGTGAGCGGCCTCGGCAGGAAGCCCTCGTCCTCCATGCGCCGGAACTGCTCCTTCAGGCCGTCGTAGAAGCCCTCCGTGTTCAGCAGGACCACCGGCTTGTCGGTGTGCCCGTGCTTCTTCAGCTCGAGGATCTCGGTCGCCTCGTCGAGAGTTCCGGTCCCGCCGACCATGATCACGATCGCGTCGGCCTTCTCCAGGAGCAGCCTCTTGCGCTCGGCGAGGTCCTTGGCGATCACCATCTCGTCGGCGCCCGCCCGGGCCTTGGCCGACAGGAACTCCACGGAGACGCCCAGCAGCCTGCCGCCCGTCTTCTGCACCCCGTCGGCGACCACCTTCATGAGGCCGACGTCGGAGCCGCCCCACACCAGCGTGTGCCCGCCCTTGCCCAGCAGTTCCGCGAACTCACGGGCGGGGCGGGTGTAGCGGTCGGCGAGGTCGGCGGCGGAGAGGAAGACGCAGATGTTCATGCCGTTCACCGTACGCGGGAAGAACCGGGGCCCCGCGAGCGCTCTTCCGATATGACCGAAGGACACACCATCACCATCGAGCAGGGCGGCCGGCACGTGCGCGTGGTGCACGGCGGACAGGTGCTGGCGGAGAGCGACCGGCCCCTCGTGCTGCGCGAGACCGGCTGCCCCGTGCGGTACTACATCCCCGCCGAGGACGTGCGCCTGGACCTGCTGACTCCCTCCGCGACCCACACGCACTGCCCCTTCAAGGGCACGGCGTCGTACTGGTCCCTGCCGGACGCGGCGGACCTCGTCTGGGCGTATCCCGACCCCAAGCCGGACGTCGCCCGGATCAAGGACCACCTCTGCTTCTACGAAGTGGAGGTGTCGTAACCGATTAACGGGGCCCTCTGGGGCAGTCTCACAGACATGGACAAGCAGACCATCTCGCGCGACGGCACCCCCATCGCCTACCAACGCATCGGACAGGGCCCGGCCGTCGTCCTCGTGAGCGGCGCGATGTCCACGGGTGCCACGGTGGCGCCTCTGGCCGCGCAGCTCTCGGACCGCTTCAGCGCCATCGTGTACGACCGCCGGGGCCGCGGGCAGAGCGGCGACACGCAGCCGTACGCGGTGGCCCGCGAGGTGGAGGACCTCGCTGCGCTCATCGAGGTGGCGGGCGGAGAGGCCGCGCTGTACGGCGTCTCGTCGGGCGGCGCGCTGGTGCTGGAGGCGGCGGCGAGCGGACTGTCGGTGCGTCGGGTGGCCGTCTACGAGCCGCCGTACGCGGACTACTCGCCCGGCGGTGAGTTGGAGCGCGCGGAGTACACCGTGAACCTCAGCGAGGCGCTCGAACAGGGGCGGCGCGGGGATGCCGTGGAGCTGTTCCTCAGGCTCACCGGTCTGGCCCCGGAGGTGATCGCGACCGCCCGCCAGTCCCCCATGTGGGCCGACATGGAGGCGATCGCGCCGACCCTCGCGTACGACAACGCGGTGATGGGCGACGGGCTGGTGCCCCGGCGCCGGCTGGCGTCGGTCACGGTCCCCGTCCTGGCCGTCGCGGGCGGCGCGAGCCCCGAGTGGCTGCGCAGGGCGACCGAGGCGGTCGCGGACGCGGCGCCCCAGGGCGCCTATCGCGTCCTGAAGGACCAGAACCACGTGGTGGAACCGCAGGTGCTGGCGCCGGTGCTGGCGGAGTTCTTCGCTCGGTAGCGCCGGGCGGTCACGCGTTCGCGCCGGGCGGTCAGGCCACCGCGGTCGTCGCCCGCGTCGTCGACGCGATCGTCGCCGAGCCCACCACGCGCGTGCCGTCGTACAGGACGATCGCCTGGCCGGGTGCCACGCCCCGGACCGGCTCGGTGAAGCGCACGCGCAGCTCATCGTCGACCAGCTCCGCCGTCACCTCCGTCTCGCCGCCGTGGGCGCGCAGCTGGGCGGTGTAGGTGCCGGGGCCGGCCGGGGCCGCGCCGCACCAGCGGGGCTTGACGGCGGTCAGCGCGGCGACGTCCAGGGCGGACGCCGGGCCCACCGTGACCGTGTTGGTGACCGGAGAGATGTCAAGGACGTAGCGCGGCTTGCCGTCGGGCGCCGGGGTGCCGATCCTGAGGCCCTTGCGCTGGCCGATCGTGAAGCCGTACGCCCCGTCGTGCGTGCCGAGCTTGGCGCCGGACTCGTCGACGATGGCGCCCTCCGCCGCGCCGAGCCGACGGGCGAGGAAGCCCTGGGTGTCGCCGTCCGCGATGAAGCAGATGTCGTGCGAGTCGGGCTTCCTGGCGACCGCGAGGCCCCGGCGCTCGGCCTCCGCGCGGATCTCGTCCTTCGTGGTGACCGTGTCGCCGAGCGGGAACAGCGCGTGCGCCAGCTGCTTCTCGTCGAGCACGCCGAGGACGTACGACTGGTCCTTGGCCATGTCGGAGGCGCGGTGCAGCTCGCGCGTGCCGTCGTCGAGGGTGACGATCTTGGCGTAGTGGCCCGTGCAGACCGCGTCGAAGCCGAGCGCGAGGGCCTTGTCGAGCAGTGCCGCGAACTTGATCTTCTCGTTGCAGCGCAGACACGGGTTCGGGGTGCGTCCGGCCTCGTACTCGGCGATGAAGTCCTCGACCACGTCCTCGCGGAACCGCTCGGCGAGGTCCCAGACGTAGAACGGGATGCCGATGACGTCCGCGGCGCGGCGGGCGTCGCGCGAGTCCTCGATGGTGCAACAGCCGCGCGCGCCCGTGCGGAACGACTGCGGGTTCGCGGACAGCGCGAGGTGGACGCCGGTCACGTCGTGGCCGGCTTCGGCGGCGCGGGCGGCGGCGACGGCGGAGTCGACTCCGCCGGACATGGCGGCAAGGACGCGGAGGGGGCGCTGCGGGGTGTCAGTCATAGCCCTTCAAGAGTACGGGGCGCGGGGAACCAGGGCCCGCGCGTATCCGCTGACGATCACCTGGGGGATCGAGAGGCGGGGGCGGACGGCGACCGCCGGCTCGGACGGCGGGAGCTGCCGATCGGCGGCACGGCGGCCGCGGTGGGCACGGCCGCGCCGGCACCCGACGAGCCGGCGCATCTGTGACGGCGGCCGCCGGGCATCCGGAGGCCGCGGTCGGAGGGTGCGGTCGACTTAGAGCTCGCGCTCGAGGGCGGCGTCGCCGGCCGACCTCCGGCGCGCGGATGCCCGTGGACCATACCCGTGGACCGCGGGCACATCGTCGGGCGCCTGGGGAGGTGCCGGGCACTGACCACACCGGTCCGGGGCCGCACTGGGCCTGGGACCGGTGCCTACGGCTCGTAGCGCGGCCCGGACGGCGACGGCGTGGCGGCTGCGCCCTCAGGTCGGCCCGGCGGGGCGGCGTCAGGTCAGCCCGGCGGTGCGGGCACGCTCGACCGCGGGGCCGATCGCCTTCGCGACCGCCTCGACGTCGGCTTCCGTGGACGTGTGGCCCAGGGAGAAGCGCAGGGTGCCGCGGGCGAGGTCCGGGTCCGCGCCGGTGGCGAGGAGGACATGGCTCGGCTGGGCCACACCGGCCGTGCAGGCGGAGCCCGTGGAGCACTCGATGCCCTGCGCGTCCAGCAGCAGGAGCAGGGAGTCGCCCTCGCAGCCGGGGAACGTGAAGTGGGCGTTGGCCGGGAGCCGGTCCACCGGGTCCCCGCCCAGGATCGCGTCCGGGACGGCCGCGCGGACCGCGGCGATCAGCTCGTCCCGCAGGGCGCCGATCTCCCGGGCGAACCATGCGCGCTGCTCGGCGGCGAGCCGTCCGGCGACCGCGAAGGAGGCGACGGCCGGCACGTCGAGGGTGCCGGAGCGCACATGACGCTCCTGGCCACCGCCGTGCAGCACCGGGACGGGGCTGTACTCGCGGCCGAGGAGCAGCGCACCGATGCCGTACGGACCGCCGATCTTGTGGCCGGACACGGTCATCGCGGCCAGGCCCGAGGCCTCGAAGTCGACCGGGACCTGGCCGAAGGCCTGGACCGCGTCGGAGTGCAGCGGGACTCCGAACTCACCCGCCACGTCGGCGAGTTCGTGGACCGGCAGCACCGTGCCGATCTCGTTGTTGGCCCACATGACCGTGGCGAGGGCGACGTCGTCGGGGTTGCGGGCGATGGCCTCGCGCAGGGCCTCCGGGTGGACACGGCCGTAGGAGTCGACGGGCAGGTACTCGACGGTGGCGCCCTCGTGTTCGCCGAGCCAGTGGACGGCGTCGAGGACCGCGTGGTGTTCGACGGGGCTGGCCAGGACGCGGGTGCGGGCCGGGTCGGCGTCGCGGCGGGACCAGTACAGGCCCTTCACGGCGAGGTTGTCGGCCTCGGTGCCGCCGGAGGTGAGGACGACCTCGCTGGGGCGGGCGCCCAGCGCTTCGGCGAGGGTTTCGCGGGCCTCTTCGACGGTGCGCCTCGCGCGGCGGCCGGATGCGTGCAGTGAGGAGGCGTTGCCGGTGGTGCCGAGCTGTGCGGTCAGAGCCTCTGCCGCCTCGGGGAGCATCGGGGTGGTCGCGGCGTGGTCGAGGTATGCCATGGTGGGGCCGATTCTACGGGCCGACCGTCTCAGGCCTCGGCCCCGGCGGGGCTCCGCGTTCTGCGCACTCCGCCTGCGGCCCGTCGTCCTCGGGCCCTCGCGGTCGGCGGGGACGGCGCCCAGGGCGCTTTTGACGGATCTCCGTGGGGAAGCGCCCTAGAAGCCCCAGGAAACCGTCTTGTCCAGTTCCATGAAGGCCACCAGGACCACCAGGTCCGCGATGCCCAGACCCAGGCCCAGGAGCGCGCGGCCCCGGCGCTCCGTGCCGCGCCACAGGGCCACGGCCGCCAGGGCGACGGCGATCGGGCCGAGGAAGACGTTCAGGACGAGGAGGCCGAGCAGGCCCAGGATGAAGGACGCGACGGCCATGCCGTCCGCGTCGCGCACTCCGGTGCTGCGGGCCGGTTCGGTGGTGTTCTCGGTTCGTGCGACGGTGAGTTGCATGACGGTCAGCTCCCGACGGTCGGTTGGGATACGGCGGTTCAGTGGGCCGAGGTGCTGCGACGGCGCCCGTGCCGCTCGCGGACCGCGAAGACCACGAGCCACACCGCGATGACGGCCGCGGCGATGAGGGTGACGGAGAGCGGGGCGTGGGCCACCGTGCCCAGGACGGCGCCCAGCAGCAGAAGTGCGGCGACGAGGAACAGCATGGGACGAGATCCCCTCCGAGAAGCCCGTTACATCTCGTTACGATTCGGTGAACGGTTGTGGTAACACTTGTTTACTGACTTCCCAGTCTAGCGCGCCCGATGTCTTTTCAATTCCAGCGAACAGTTGTTAACTGCATGGCATGAGTCACACTCTCGGCATCCGGCAGGCCCAGAAGCAGAAGACCCGGCAGGCGCTCCTGGACGCCGCGTTGGGGCTGCTGGAGGAGCAGAGCCTGAGCAGCCTGGGCCTGCGCGAGGTCACTCGTGCGGTCGGTGTCGCCCCGACCGCCTTCTACCGGCACTTCCGCTCGATCGCGGACCTCGGCGCGGAACTGGTCGAGGAGGCCCTCGGCAGCCTCCACCCGATGATCGAGTCAACGGTCTCCGAGGCGGGTGACAGCGACGAACGCATTGCCCGCGCCGTGGAACTGATCGCCCACCACGTGGACGCGTACCCGGCGCACGTCCGGTTCATCGCGCGCGAGCGGCACGGCGGTGTCCAGCCGGTGCGGGAGGCGATCCGGCAGCAACTGGCCCGGTTCGCGGAAGAAGTGAAGGTCGCGCTGGCCGAACACCCGGAGTCAGGCGGATGGAGCGACGAGGACCTGCTGATGCTCGCCGGGCTGTACGTCGACCAGATGCTGGTGACGGCCTCCCAGTTCCTGGAGGCGCAGGAGGGTTCCCCCGAGGAGCGGGACCGGGTGGCCCGGACGGCGGCCCAGCGGCTGCGGCTGATCAGCATCGGCCGCCACCACTGGCGGGACTGACCGCACCGGCCTCATCCGCGACAGCGGGGGGCAGCCCGTCCACCGGACGCGCCGCCCACCCACCGCCCCGGGAGAGAGTCAGCCCGGTGCCTGCTGCCCCTGGCCGCCCGGCACCCGCCGGGACCGCCGCAGCCGCCGCCCTGTCCCCTTCCTGCGCCGGGCAAAGGGAACCTCAAGGCACCTCGCCGACCTGCCTGTTCGTCTCGCCGCTCAGCTCTCGCGCCGGTACAGCTCCGTGACGGAGGCCGCCGCCCGCGCCAGTTCCTCACGCGCTTCGGGCGGCTCCACGATCTCCACCCAGTCGGCGAACATGAGAAGTTGGCGGACCTCGGGGACGAAGCCGTACGACAGCCGGGCGGTGACCCACGGGCTCCCGCCGTCGTCCCGAGGCAGGGCGACGAGCGCGGAGGCGGTCAGGCGCTGGAACATGTCGACGACGTCGCGGCGCACCCGCACCGTGACCTCGAGACCGCCCGGACGCTCCTCGACCTGCCGGCGCAGGGCCTCCCAGGCGTCGGCGAGCTCGACGCCGGGGCGCCGCTGGACGACATCCGGCAGCAGGGTCGCCGAGCGCACCCGGTCCGCGCGGAACAGCTGCGGTCGGCCGCGCCGGTCGGCGACCAGATACCAGACGCCCGCCTTGGATACCAGACCGTAGGGGTCGACGGTGTACGTGTGCGGTGCGGTGTCCCCGCCGTGCCGGTAGCGCAGCCGCAGCCGTCGGTCGGCGAACACGGCGTCCTGGAGCACCTCCAGGTCGACGGCGGGCTGCGGGCCGCCCTTCCAGCGCGTCGCGTCCACCAGGATGCGGCGGCTGGTGGCCTCGGCGGCGGGCCGGTGCGGGGCGGGCAGCGCGGCCATCACCTTGCGCAGTGCGGAGCCGAGGGCCGCGTCCAGGCCGAGCGCGGCGTGCGCGCCCTGCGCGGCCAGGATGAACAGCGCGCGGGACTCGTCGGCGGTCAATCCGGTGACGTCCGTACGGAATCCGGCGAGCAGTTCGATCCCACCGTGCCGTCCGCGCTCCGCGTACACCGGGACGCCGGACGCCGACAGGGCCTCGATGTCGCGGTAGATGGTGCGTACCGACACCTCCAGCCGCGAGGCGAGGTCACGGGCGGGGACCCGGCCGCGGGTCTGCAGCAGCAGGAGGATCGACAGCAGGCGGTCGGACTTCACCCGCCCAGCATCGCGGCGGCGTGAGGGGTCGCGCAAATGTTGACGGAAGCTGTCAGGTTATGGAGCGACTCTCATGGCACCCACTCACGGAGAGGACCACCATGAACACCGACCCCCGCCCCCTGTACACCCGTGCCGCCGACCAGGCCGCCGCGCTGGTCAGGACCGTCCGGCCGGAGCAGCTCGCCGGTCCCACGCCCTGCGACGGGTTCGACGTACGGACGCTGCTGTCGCACCTCGTCGGCGGCGCACGCCGGATCGCGGTGGTCGGCGCGGGCGGCGACGGTCTGGCTGTACACCCGTTCGTGGACGGCGTCGCGGACGACGGCTGGCCGACGGCGTACGACGAGGCCAGGGCCGAGGCCGAGCGGGCCTGGGCCGAGGACGCGCGCCTGGCGGCGCCGGTGCGCGTGCCCTGGGGCGAGGTGCCCGGCCGCAACGCGCTGTCCGGGTATGTGATGGAGAGCGTGACCCACACCTGGGACCTGTGGGAGGCGTTGGGCCGCCCCGCGCAGCTCGACCCGGAACTGGCCGAGTTCGCGCTCTCCGTGGCCCAGGTCCTGCTGCCGGAGCCGGAGCGCGGCGACGAGGTGCCCTTCGCGTCGGCACTGCCGGCCCCCGAGGGGGCCGGCGCCTACGTTCGGCTCGCGGCCTGGCTGGGGCGCGAGCCGCTCGGCGGCGTCTGACGCTCAGCCCAGCCGGACCCGAGCCAGCTGGCGGGACTGGGCGACCAGACGGTCGGCGCTGTCCCAGACCTCGGCGTCCTCCTCCAGGAAGCCGCCGGCCAGGTTGCGCGTGGTGATCGACACCCGCAGCGGTCCCGGCGCCGGGCGCGAGCGCACATGCACGGTCAGCTCGACGGTCGGCACCCAGCCGGCGATCCCGAGTTCGAAGGCGGTGGGCGGCAGCGCGTCCACCGCGAGGAGCAGCGAGAGCGGGTCCGCGTCGCGGCCGTCGGCGAGCCCGAACCAGGCCCTCATCTCACCCTTCCCGGACGGCGATCCGAGCGCCCAGCCGAGCGTGGCGGGGTCGAGCTTGAGCATCAGCCGGTCGGTGATGGCCGAGCTGCCGGGGACGGGCGCCGGGCCGTCCTGGGGGCCGAGGCACTGGTTCATCGGCGGGAGGACCAGCGGCTCCGCGCTCGTACGGACGTCGTCGGGCAGGGCGTCCAGATCGCCGTACGAGGCGAGGACGCGGATGCGTTCGACCTCGCGGCCCTCGTCGTCGTACTGGAAGAGGGAGGCCTGGCCCGTGGAGAGGGAGCGGCCGGTGCGGACGACATCCGTGCGGATCACCGCGGGCCCCGGCTGGGACGCGGTGAGGTAGTGCGCGGAGATCGTGAACGGGTCGGGGTGCGGCAGGGCGTCCGCGAGGGCACGGCCCAGGACGGCCAGCAGATAGCCGCCGTTGACGGCGTTGATGATCGTCCAGCCCGCGGAGAGGTCGATGTCGTAGACACCGGGCTCGCGAAGGGTGACCGCGGTGTCGCGATCGAACTCGCTGTCGCCGATCGTGGCCCGCGCGGCCGGTGCGGTAGCTGCTTCTGGCATACCTGAACGGTACAACAGGAAACTACTAAGCAGTAGCTTTTACTGGTCCGACTGTATGATGCCCCGCCGAACCCCCATACGGATCCAGCCATCCTTAGGTGAGGTTTAGGCAATTTCTCGGTAAGTGTCCCCACTCGTCCGTGACCGACAGGCCTCTGTTCCCCTCTCAGAAGACGTACAGCTTGATTCAGCCGTTCACAGGAAGAGCCGCATAGCCGATGAGCCTGACCGGGACGCCGTTCCTCCTCTTGTCGATCGTCCTCGTGGCGGTCGCCCTCATCCTGCCGCTGTTCCTGTGGGGCCGGGTCCGCGGCCCGGTGGTCGTCCGCAATGTCGCCCGAGTGGCGATGCTGCTCTTCGCGCAGGTCACCGCGATCACACTGGTCTTCGTACTGGTGAACAACGCCAACAACCTGTACGACAACTGGTCCGACCTGCTCGGCACGGGCAACCACGTCCAGCAGGCCGCCGACCTCGGCAAGGACGGCACCGGCGGGATCCAGGTGAAGGCCCTGCCCAAGGTCCACCAGACGTTCACCCAGGCCGACGGGCCCGGCATGCACTCGGCCGGCGGGGTGCAGGTCACCCAGCTCAAGGGCCGGGTGTCGAGCGTCGAGGCCGAGGTCTACGTGTGGCTGCCGCCGCAGTACAACGACCCCGCCTACAAGGACAAGAAGTTCCCGGTCGTGGAGCTGCTGTCGGGTTACCCGGGCTCCGCGAAGGCGTGGTTCGGGTCGCTGAAGGTGCATGAGCAACTGCTGCCGCTGATGAAGAGCGGGAAGGTGGAACCGTTCATCCTGGTGTCGCCGCGCACCAACCTGATCGCCAAGGTGGACACCGGCTGCGCGAACATCCCGGGCGCCGTGAACGCCGACACCTGGCTCAGCATCGACGTGCCGAAGATGGTGACGGACAACTTCCGCGCCCAGCCCGCGCCGGACGGCTGGGCAACGGCCGGCTACTCAGCGGGAGCGCACTGCGCGGCGAAGCTCGCCGTCGCGCACCCCGACCGCTACCGGGCCGCCATCAGCCTGTCCGGCTACAACGACCCGATCGGCGAACGCAGCTCCCTGGCCGCGCAGAGCGTCCAGCTGCGGCGGGAGAACAACCCCTACTTCATCCTCAAGGGCTACCGCACCCCGCCCCGGGTCTCGCTCTACCTCTCCGGGGAGTCCGGTGACGGCTACCAGGCGGCCGCGGCGCTGCAGCAGATCGCGAAGCCGCCGACGGTGGTGCACACCGTGCTCATCCCGCGCAGCGCGGGCGGGCACAGCATGGCCCTGTGGCGGCCGCAGATCCCGACGGTGTTCACCTGGCTGAGCCAGCAGCTGACCGGCCAGACTAAGGGAGCTCTTCCTCAGCCACATTGGAGCGCCGGTTCCAAGCGCGCGGCGCTCGCCAGTGGAAGCGCATCGCAAGGAGGCGCAGGACGAAAGCGGTGAGGGCCGCGAGCCCGGAGGTGACCGGGGTCAGCACGCCGCAGCGGATGCAGAGCACGACCATCGTGGCACCGACGATCGCGGGGACCGCGTAGAGGTCGCGGTCCCAGCGCAGCAGCGAGGGCACCTCGTTGGCGAGGACGTCGCGCAGGACGCCGCCGCCCACGGCCGTGGCGAGGCCGAGGGCGGCGGACGCCGTGAGGCCGAGCCCGTAGTCGTACGCCTTCGTCGTCCCGGCGACGCAGAACAGACCGAGACCGGCCGCGTCGAAGACGTTCACGGCGACCTGGATGCGCTCCACCTGCGGGTGGAGGAAGAACACCAGGAGAGCGGCGAACAGCGGGGTCAGGAAGTACCCCAGATCCGTGAACGCGGCCGGTGGCACGGCCCCGATGATCACATCACGGAACAGCCCTCCGCCCAGCGCGGTGACCTCGGCGAGCACGGCGATGCCGAAGACGTCGAAGTTCTTGCGGACGGCCAGGAGCGCGCCGGAGATCGCGAAGACGAAGATGCCGACGACGTCGAGCGTGTGCTGGACGGAGGGGCTGAAGAGTTGCTGGAGCACCCTTACATTCTCACCTATCGAAGGGTGCCTGCCTTACAAACCAAGGCTTGAGCCTCAGTACGCCGAGGTTACAGAGCGGGCTTCCCGGTGGTGAAGACCCACTTCTGGAACAGGTCGTCCAGCCGCTGTCCCGAGACCTTCTCCGCGAGCCGGATGAAGTCGCCGGTGTTGGCGTTGCCGTACCGGTGGAGCCTGGTCCATTCCGGCAGGAGCCTGAAGAACGCGGTGTCACCGATGCGCTCGCGCAGCGCCTGGAGCGTCATCGCGCCCCGCTGGTAGACGGCGGAGGAGAACATCGTGTCGCGCTGCGGGTCGGCCACCTCGATCTGCCAGAACGCGTTGTCGGCCGGGCGGGCGTTGTACGCGGCGAGGAAGGAGTCGTGCGCCGAGCGGGTGCCCTTGTGCTCGGCCCACAGCCACTGGGCGTAGGTCGCGAAGCCCTCGTTGAGCCAGATGTCCTTCCAGCGTTCCACCGAGACCGAGTCACCGAACCACTGGTGGGCCAGCTCGTGCACGATCGTCGACTCGGAGCGGACGGCCGAGTACGCGGGCTTCGTCTGGACCTCCAGGGAGAAGCCGGCCTCCGGCATGTCGTCGACGATGGCGCCGGTCTCCTCGAAGGGGTACGGGCCGAAGACCTGCGACCAGTAGTCGGTGGCCTCCGCGGTGACGGCGTAGACGTCGACGGCGTTGCTGTTCGCCAGAACGGGGTCGATGGCGACATAGATCGGAATCCCCGACGGGGTCTTCCCGGTCCTCACATCGAACTTGCCGATGGTCGCCGTCGCCAGGTACGTGGCCATCGGCTTGGACTCCCGCCAGTGGGTGACGGTCTTGTCGCCCTTGTCGTACGTCGAGACCAGACGGCCGTTGGAGACCGCGGTCAGGCCCTTGGGCGCCGTGATGCGGATGTCGTAGGTGGCCTTGTCCGCGGGGTGGTCGCTGGACGGGAACCAGGTGGAGGCGGCGTTGGGCTCGCAGGCGACGAAGACGCCGTCGGTGGTCTTCATCCACCCGTAGTTGGAGCCGAAGACTATGGGGCCGCCGAGGGGTTCGGGGACGCCGCCGTAGGTGACCGTGACCGTGAAGTCCCGTCCCTTGCGGAGGACTCCGCGCGGGGTGATGCGGATCTCGTCGCCTTCGCGCGTGAACCGGGCCTGCCTGCCGTCCACCTCGACTCTCGTGATCTCCAGCTTCTGCAGGTCGAGGTCGAAGGAGGTCAGGCTCTGGGTGGCCCGGGCCGTGATCGTCGTACGGCCGTCGAGGCGGGCGGTCGCCGGGTTGTACGCGACGTCCAGGGCGTAGTGGCGGGCGTCGAAGCCGCCGTTGCCGAGCTGCGGGAAGTAGGAATCGCCGATGCCGGGGGCGCCGGGGGACGGGGCGGAGGAGGCGGCGATGACGAGTAAGGAGGCCGCGGCGGTGGCGAGGACTCCTGAACGTGCCGAGCGGGAGAGTGCCATGAGTCGTCCCTTCGAGGCGTGCTGTCGATCAGACGGACACGCCAGACTCTGCACTCTCCCGCTCCGGCATGTACATGACTTTGCCACCTTGTCATGCGCGACGCCGTGTGTAACTCCTGACGGGCCGCCGCGGCGGCCCGTTTCGAAGGCTGGGAGTCACTCCTCGGCGGGCTTGGCGCCCTTGGTGGTCTTCGACGCCGGGGACGCCTCGGGCGCGGGCTTCTCCGAGGACGCCGCAACCGGGGCCTCGGAGTTGCCGGGCTCCGCGGAGTTCCCGGCGTTGTCGGGCTCCGCGGAGTTCCCGGCGTTGCCGGACGGCTCGGAAGCCGCGGACTCCTCGGAATCGACAGCCGCGGACTCCTCGGAAGCCACCGACCCCCCGGCCGCCGCATCCTCGGAAGCCACCGGTCCCTCGGCCGCCGCGGACTCATCCGAAGCCACCGACCCCTCGGCCGCCGCGGGCTCCTCCGCGTCGGTCTTCTCGGGCGCCGAAGTGTCCTCGGCGCCCTCGCCGTCCTCGGCCTCCTCGACGTCCGTGGCGCTCTCGGCACCGGCAGCCTCGTCGGTGTCGGCACCAGCCTTCCCGGCAGCCGCCCCCAGCGAATCGGCGACGTCGGCCTTCTCCGCAGCGGCCTCCGCGTCCGCCTGCTCCGCAACCGCGGCCCCACCAGGCTCCTCGGCGGCCCCCGGCTCCGTCACCAGTTCCACCGCCTCCCGTGCCGCCGAGAGCAGCACCGTGTCCTGGGGTGCCTGGTCCTCCGCGTTCTCGGGGTGGTGGCACGCCACCCGCTGGCCCGGCTTCAGTTCCAGCAGCGGCGGTTCCGTGGTCCGGCAGATCTCCGTCGCCTTCCAGCAGCGTGTGTGGAAGCGGCAGCCGCTCGGCGGGTTGAGCGGCGAGGGCACATCGCCCTTGAGCAGGATCCGCTCGGCCTTGCCGCCGCGCCGCTTCGGGTCCGGGATCGGCACCGCCGACATCAGCGCCTTGGTGTACGGGTGCATCGGCGCCTCGTACAGCGAGGTGCGGTCGGCCAGTTCGACGATCTTGCCGAGGTACATCACCGCGATCCGGTCCGAGACATGGCGGACCACGGACAGGTCGTGCGCGATGATCACGTACGTCAGGCCGAGCTCGTCCTGGAGGTCGTCCATCAGGTTGACCACCTGCGCCTGGATCGACACGTCGAGCGCGGACACCGGCTCGTCCGCCACGACCAGCTTCGGCTTCAGCGCGAGCGCCCGGGCGATACCGATGCGCTGACGCTGGCCGCCGGAGAACTCGTGCGGGTAGCGGTTGTAGTGCTCGGGGCTCAGGCCGACCAGCGACAGCAGCCGCTGGACCTCCTTCTTCACCCCGCCCTCGGGCTCCACGCCCTGCAGCCGGAAGGGCGCCGAGACGATCGAGCCGATGGTGTGCCGCGGGTTCAGCGAGCCGTACGGGTCCTGGAAGATCATCTGGATGTCCCGTCGCAGCGGGCGCATCCCGGCCGTGCTCAGCCTCGTGATGTCCTGGCCCTCGAAGTGGATCGTCCCGCCGGTCGGATCCTGCAGCCGGGTGATCACTCGGCCCATGGTCGACTTGCCGCAGCCGGACTCGCCGACCACGCCCAGCGTCTCGCCCCTGCGCACCTCGAAGTCGAGCCCGTCGACGGCCTTGACCTGCGCGACCGTGCGCTGCAGCAGACCCTTCTTGACGGGGAAGTGCTTGGTCAGCCCCTCGACCCTGAGCAGCACCTCGCCGTCCTCGGAGCCCTTGGCGGCCTGGCTGCGGTCCTCGAGGGCCGACGCCTGCTTCGGCACCGCGGCCCCGGCCGCGGCATCCGTCTTGTTCGTCTCACTCACAGCTTCGGCGCAATCTCTTCGGTCCAGATCCGCGTGCGGTCCTCCGCGGAGAGGTGGCAGGCGGACCAGTGTCCGGTGCCGACCTGCTGCAGCTCGGGGCGCACGGTGCGGGTCACATCGCCCTTGGGGATGTCCGCGTACGGGCAGCGAGGGTGGAAGGCGCAGCCCGAGGGGACGTTGATGAGGCTCGGCGGCTGTCCCTTGACCGGGATGAGCCGGTCCGAGGTCTCCCGGTCGATGCGCGGCATCGAGCCGAGCAGTCCCCAGGTGTACGGGTGCTGGGGGCGCTCGAAGATGTCGTCGACCGCACCGCGCTCCACGCACCGGCCGCCGTACATCACGAGGACGTCGTCGGCGATCTCGGCGACCACACCGAGGTCATGGGTGATGAGGACGACCGCGGAGCCGAACTCCTTCTGCAGATCCCGGATCAGGTCGAGGATCTGCGCCTGGACGGTCACGTCCAGGGCGGTGGTCGGCTCGTCGGCGATGAGCAGCTCGGGGTTGTTGACCAGCGCCATGGCGATCATCGCCCGCTGGCGCATGCCGCCCGAGAACTCGTGCGGGTAACCGTCGACGCGCTTGGCCGGCTCGGGGATGCCGACCCGGTCGAGCATCTCGATGGCACGCGTGCGCGCGGCCTTCTTGCTGACGCCGTGGTGGACGCGGTAGGCCTCGATGATCTGGCTGCCGACCGTGTAGTACGGGTGCATCGCGGACAGCGGGTCCTGGAAGATCATCGACATCTCGCGGCCGCGCAGCCTGCGCACCTCGGCCGGGTCGGCGCCCACCAGTTCCTTGCCGTCGAGCCAGATCTCGCCGGTCATCCGCACGTTCTTGCCCCGCGCGCCCAGCCGGTGCAGACCCATGATCGCCAGCGAGGTGACGGACTTACCGGAGCCCGACTCGCCCACGATGCTGAGCGTCTTGCCCTTCTCCAGCTGGAAGCTGAGCCCGTCGACGGACTTGACCACACCGTCGTCGGTCGGGAAGTGGACCTTCAGATCGCGGACTTCGAGGAAGGACGTCGGCGGACCGGAGGGCGTGCTCACCGGCTCGCCCACCGCGGCACCAGTCTTGGACAGTTCGGTCACGAGAGCCTCACCCGCGGGTCGGCGGCCGCGTACAGCAGGTCCACCAGGAGATTGCAGATCACGATGAAGAAGGCGGCGAGCAGGGTGACGCCGAGGATCGGGGGCAGATCGTTGTCGGTGATCGCCTGCACCGCGTACTCACCGATGCCGTGCAGCGAGAACACCCGCTCGGTGATCAGAGCACCGCCGAGCAGCAGACCGAGGTCCATGCCGAAGACGGTGATGATCGGGGTGAGCGCGGCCCGCAGACCGTGCCGTGCCACCACCCGGCGCTCGGCCAGGCCCTTGGCGCGCGCGGTACGGATGAAGTCCTCGTTCATCGTCTCCAGCATGCCCGAGCGGGTGAGCCGCGCGTAGATGGCGGAGTACAGCAGCGCCAGCGAACACCACGCGGGTATCAGGGTGTTGGCCCACTGCGAGGGGTTCTGGGTGAACGGGACATAGGTGCGGCCGAAGATCGGCCACTGATAGGTGAAGAGCAGCAGCGCCAGCTGACCCGTGAAGAAGATGGGCAGCGAGACGCCGGCGAGGGCGACGCCCATGAACGCCCGGTCGAAGATCGAGCCCGGCTTCAGGGCCGAGATGACGCCGACCGTCACACCCGACAGCAGCCAGATCACGGCGGCGCCGGCGGCGAGCGAGATGGTGACCGGGAGCCGGTCGGTCAGCTCGGGCCAGACGGCGACGTGGTTCTTGAAGGAGTAGCCGAAGCACGGTGCGTCGCAATGCACCGTGGTGGGTCCGAGGTTGTAGGTGGCGCCGGCGACGATCCCCTTGAGGAACTGCCAGTACTGGACGTAGACCGGCTGGTCCAGACCGAGGTTGTGCTTGACGGCGGCGATGTCCGCGGCCGAGGGGCTCTTCCCGATGTACTGCTGCGCCAGCTGGTCGGCGGTCTGGCCGGCGAGCCTCGGCAGCAGGAAGAAGATGCCGAAGGTGACCGCGGTGACGACCAGCAGCAGGATCACTGCCGCGAGCGTCCGGCGGAGGATGTACGAGATCACGGGGATCGGCGCTGGTGCCCGCGGGCCTCGCGGCCCGCGGGCACCAATGCCTTCACCTGCCTTCCGGGGCTGCTACTTCTTCGTCGTGCCGATGTTGAGGTAGTCGTACTGACCACTGAAGGCCGCCGTGGACACCACGTTGGTGGCGTAGGGCGAGCGGTACAGCAGGACCTTGAAGTAGGTCAGCGGGACGATGACCGCCTGGTCCATGGTGGTCTTGTCGATGTCGGCGTACAGCTTGTTGCGCTCGCTGACGTCCGGAGCGGCGATCGCCTGGGCCAGCTTGGCGTCGACGTCCTTGTTCTCGAACTGCGACAGGTTGGTGTTGCCGGACTGGCTGATGGCCTGGCTGTTCAGGATCTGCTGCAGGAAGCCGTAGCCGGAGGGCCAGTCGGCGCCCCACTGCATCATCATGATGCCGACGTTCTCCTTCTCGGTGAACTTCGGCACACCCGCGTAGTCGGTGAAGTACTTGCCCGACGGGTACTGCTTGAGGGTGGCGTTGATGCCGACCTTCTTCAGCGAGGCGATGATCGCGGTGGCCGCGTCGACCTCTTCCTGACGGTCGCTGCGCGCGGTGATCGAGGTCGTGATCGACGTCTGTCCGCAGGCCTTCAGGTGCTCCTTGGCCTTGGCCACGTCGCCCTTGCTGCCCGGCGTCGCGTAGACGTCGGCCTTCTGGTAGCCGGTGATGTCCGGCGGCAGCACGGTGGTGGCGATGTCACCGCGGATCGTGCCGCCCTCGGCGGTCTGCACGGAGACCTTGTCGATGGCGTACTCGACGGCCTTGCGGCACTCGACGTTGTCGAAGGGCTTGACCTTGGTGTTCAGCGCCGCGTAGACGAGACGGCCACCGTAGGTGTTGTCGGTGTTGCCCTTCTTCTGCTGGTCGTTGACCAGCTGGGCCTGCGTCTGGGTCTCGACGCCCTTGCCCTGCAGGTCGATCAGGGTGTCGCCGGACTGCAGGTCCTTGTCGATGGTCGACTGGTTGACCTTCAGGTTGACGACGATCTTGTCCGGGTTCTGCTGGCGCAGCGGGTCGGTCTTCGCGTCCCAGTTCTTGTTGCGGACCAGGACGACCTGCTTGCCGTCCTGGTAGCTCTGGAACTGGTAGGAGCCGGAGGACACGATGTTCTTCACGTAGTCGACGCCGGTGTCCTTGGCCTGCGGAACCGGGGCCGTCTGCGGCGTGGCGACCAGGTAGTCGAACTCCTGGAACGCACGGTCGAGGTGGAAGGCGATCGTGTAGTCGTCCGGCGTCTCGATGGCCGCGATGCCCTTGGGGTTCTTGTCCTTGTAGGGACCCTTGTAGTCCTTGCCGCCCTGCAGGAACTGCTGGAAGTAGTTCGGGCCGAGCGAGAGCACGTCACGCGCGAAGTTGGAGCGCTCCACGGCGTACTTGACGTCCTTGGCCGTGATCGGGCTGCCGTCCTGGTACTTCAGGCCCTTGCGGATCTTGTACGTCCAGGTCTTGCCGCCGTCGCTGGAGACGCCCTTGCTCTCCGCGAGGTCCGGGACCAGGGTGTTGCCCTTCTCGCCCGCGCCGGGCTGGAAGGTCATCAGCGGGCGGGCGTAGAGCCGGCTGAAGTTGTACATGTACGCGTAGTACGTGTTGCCCGGGTCGAAGGAGTCCGGGACGTCCGACATCGCGTAGGTGACCGTGCCACCCTTCTGCGTGGAGGCATTGACGACACCCTTCGTCGCGGCGTCCGCGCCGGCCGACTTGGGTGTGCCGTCGGTGCTGTTGTCGGCCTTGCTGCAGCCGGCGAGCAGCAGTGCCGCACTACCGGCCACCGCCACAGCGGCAAGTGTTGACCTTCGCATGATGAGCGAATTCCCCTCCATTGTCGGAAACTTGTGGCTCGCGGGCGCTGCGGTCAGCGGCTGCGCGGGTCGAGAGCGTCGCGGAGACCGTCGCCGAGCAGGTTGAACGCGAGGACGGTGATGAAGATGGCGAGACCCGGAACGATCATGTACTGGGGATCGACCTGGAAGTAGTCGACCGCCTGGTTGAGCATGCCGCCCCAGGACGCCTGGGGCGGCTGGATGCCGACGCCCAGGAAGCTCAGCGAGGCCTCGAAGATGATGTTGGTCGGGATGAGCAGCGTGGAGTACACGATGATCGGGCCGACCAGGTTGGGCAGGAGCTCCTTGAAGAGGATGTACGGGCCGCGGGCGCCCATGCCACGGGCGGCGTCCACGAACTCGCGCTCGCGCAGGGTCAGCGTCTGACCGCGCACGATGCGGCCCAGATAGGGCCAGTTGAAGAAGCCGATGACGAAGATCAGCACACTGATGTGCAGCGGGAGTCCGTCGAGGCCGAACGCGCCGCCCTGCAGGGTCGCCGAGATGGCGATGGCGAACAGCAGGAGCGGGAAGGCGAGGAAGGTGTCCATCAGACGGCTGATGACCGAGTCGACCCGTCCGCCGTAGTAGCCGGCGACGACGCCCAGGACGGCCCCGATGACGTTCGACAGGACGGTGGCGCCGAAGGCGACGACAAGGGAGACCCAGGAGCCCTCCAGGATGCGGGCGAGGATGTCGCGCCCGAACTTCGGCTCCACCCCGAGCGGGTGATCCGCCGTCATCCCGCCCCAGCCGCCCTTCGGCAGCGTGGTGCTGGAGTCGATCAGGTCCTGGTGGAGCGCGTTCGGGTCCAGTCCGAGGAGGTGCTGGAGCGGCCGGGACAGCACCGCGATGACGATCAGCAGCACGACGATGACACCGCCGGCGACCGCCACCTTGTCCTTCTTGAACCGGGACCAGGCGATCTGCCCCAGGGAACGGCCCTCGATCTGCCCCTTGCCGACACCGGCCAGCACAGCCTCCGGCTGCGCCTCGGCTGCCGCCCCGGTGGTCTCGATCGGTGCGGTCACAGTGACCCGACCCCTCTCGCCGGTGGTGACCGGCGTACGCCGCCGCTGTGCGCGGCCTGGTTCGCTTGCGTGCCGGGGCCCGCCGCAGATGATGCGGCCCGACTTCCGGCTGATCCGTCGACTTCGACGCGTTCACAGGATCGACGACCCCGTGTCTGACAGGCGAGTCTTCAGTGAGTCCTCGATCACGTGCCAGATCTGACGGCGAAAGTATGCGCAACCGTGATGCTGTCTGGGGGATTCCGTTATCCGAACACGGGGTAACAGCCGTCGGACGCGAGGGAGTTGGGACACAAGGGTGCGTATGGGGGCAGAACGGATGTTCAGGGCCTATCTACGCGCGGAGAGGAACTCCCCCGCACCGACAGGGCAGACGGACCTTCCCCGGCGGCCGGTCCCGTTCCCCGTGCTCCGGGGGTCAGTAGGCGCCGCGGGCCGGCGGGTAGCCGTATCCGCCGATCGCGGGGGCCTGGGCGGGGGCCGCGTGGGCCTCACGGTCGTAGAAGGGGCGGGCGTTGGCGCGGAGCCACATCACCACCGGGTCGTACTCGTCGGACATCGCGACGGTCGACACGGGCAGGCCCTCGGGGACGGCACCGATGGACTGCTGCATCATCGCGCGCACCGAGTCGACGGCGGGCGGCGAGGTGTCGTACACGTCGAGGCCGATCGCCAGGTAGGGCGCGCCGAGAGCGGGGTGCACCCATGCGCGACGCAGCGAGCGCACGGCGGGCGTGCGGTGTGCGTTCTGCGTGAGGAGGGCGTAGAACTGCGGGATCTGGACGGCCGGTTCGGACAGCCTCAGCGGCCCCGCCGGCTGGCGCTCCAGTCCGGTGGCGATACGGCGCAGATCCAGCCAGGGGATTCCGACGCCGCCGCCCGGCGCGTGCGGGTTCAGCCACAGGCCGTAGTGGTCCGGGTAGAGGGTGCGGGCCACGTCGAGGCCGTCGACCACCTCGTACGAACGGTTCCAGCCGCTGGCCGAGAGTTCCTGGGCGGAGGTGACGCAGGGCGCGTAGCCGTAGCCGGCCACCTCCATGGTGCCGTACTGGGCGTCGGGCGAGCCGGCCTGGCCGTGCCAGAGCAGCATCCAGACCTGGCCGGACGACGGGGTCGCGAGCGCGCGAAGGAGCGCCTCGTAGGCGTCGTGACGCCCGGGCGTCACCTGGCGCAGCATGTGCTCGACCTGCCCGGCCGCGGCCGTGCCCGACGCGCTCACCCTCTACCGCCCCTTCACGACAGACCTGACAACCCCGATGGACCTCTCCGGTGCGTTGCGGGCGGATTCCAGCCGCACCACCCCGACCGAGCCATTCTCCCCTGTCCGGGAAGCCCCGGCGGCTTCGCCGCGTGCCGGACCCCCGACCGGAGACGGGCTTGCCCCGCCCCGGCCATGAAACCAGGTTAAGGCGCCCCACCGACAGCGGCTTGACGCGCGCCGCCCCGGGATCACCCGGGGGTGGCGCGCCCCGGTCCCGGGCGGTTCAGTGGCCCTGCTGGTAGAACGGCCGCACCCGCGCCCGCAGCCAGTCCCCCACCGGGTCCTGGGCCGCGTCCATGAAGACCATGTTCACGGGGGTGCCCACCGGCGCCCTGCCGAGCGCCCGGCCGAGCGCGTCCAGCGGGAGTGTGCGCGCGTCGGCCTCCCAGGAGGAGAGTTCGACGCCGATGAACATCACCGGTTCGGCGGTCTCGATCGCGGCCAGGCAGCGCCGCGCGCTGAGCACCACGCCGGTCGCCGCGAACTCGGCCGACGCGGCGGCGAGGAAGTCCACCGGATCGTCCTGCCAGTCGGGCTCGAAGAGGCGGACCCGGCCGCCGCTCGCGGCCCCGTCCAGCGGGGTGCGCCCGGCCCGGCACAGCTCGGCCACCGCCTCCGGGGGCAGCGGGACGCCCACCACGCCGTCCGGGTTGACCGCGATGCCGACCTGCGGCGGCAGCCCCTGGGCGAACTCGACGGCGGGCGCGATCGTGTACGACATGTGGTTGCCGACGACCCGGCGGAACTGCTCCTCCGAGCTGAACACCGGGACGTACGCCTGGCCCTCGATCTCCAGGGTCGGCAGGTCAAGGGGACCGCTGTGCGGGCCGCCGTCGTTGGGCAGCGGCACCCACAGGAAGCTGCGGCCGAGGACCTCGATGATCCGGCCGCCGGCCGAGGGGACGCCGAGGGAGGCGGAGAGCACCTCCTCCAGTTCGTTGCCCGGCCATCCGCCGTGCGGATGGGGGTGTGCCTGTGCGGGGAAGTCCGCGGGAAGGTCCGCCGGGAAGTCCATCTGCTCACCGTCTGCTCAGAACCACTGCTGTGGCTGAAAGGCTAACGGGTGTACGCGCGGGGTCACTCAGCCCGCGAAGTCGATGCGGCGCAGCGCGTCCGCCGCGTCCCGGTCGAGCAGCACCGCCGAACCGCAGCCCTCCGGCAGGGTGCCCCCCTCGACCGAGCGCAGCAGGCCCCGGGTCGCCCGGCGGTGCCTGAGGAACGCGTACCGCGAGACGCCCCGGCCGCGTCGGCGCTGGCCCGCCAGGGCCGTCTCGGGGGTGACGTCGAGCAGGAGCAGATGGAGCGTGCCGCCACGGCGGCGGGCCTCCCGGGCCAGCCAGCCGCGCACCCAGCTCTGCGCACCGCAGTCGTGCACGACGACTCCGGTGCCGGTGCGCAGGGCGCGGCACAGGCCCGCGTAGTGGGCGAGGCGGACGAGGGGGCGGTAGACCGCGTACGGAAGGAAACGGGCCAGGCGCGCGTCCCAGCGGTCGCGGGCGTCCTGGGAGTCGACCCGGACGCCCTGGACGGCGCGCCGCATGAGCGTGGACTTGCCGCTGCCGGGCAGACCGGTGATCACGACGAGGTCGCTCGCGCCGAAGCTGAGCCCGTGCGGACTGCGGCCCCGGCGGTCGCGCAGGTCGCGCACCACGGCCGGCCGCGGTGGTCCGCAGGCCTCGCGCGCCGGGGATCCCGGCCGCTGGGGCACCGCGATGCCCGCGCTCGTGGCGTACGCCGTGGTCCTGTTCACCGTCATCGCCCTCCCCTGGTTCCCTGGGTTCAGGTAGTCCCCATCCCCGCCGAATGTAAAGAGAAGGTAATGTGACGGTCTCGCGTTTTCGTCCTCGAACCGCCACAGACCGGTTACGGATGCGGCCTGCCACGATCGGGCGATGCGTGCGATGATGTGCGCGCCAACTGCATACCGGCCGCTTGAATCCGCGCGGGAGAGTTCCGGGTACGTACGTGCGTACGTGCCGCCCGGACGCCGAAGGAGCAAGTCCCTCCCTTGAATCTCTCAGGCCCCGATACCGCGCGGGCGAGGCACATCTGGAAAGCGGGCCGCCTCCGGTGGCTCCACCCAAGGTGCAAGCCGTGACCACCCGCCACGGGAGTCACGGCGAACCTCTCAGGTTCCGATGACAGATGGGGAGGAACGACCTCGCCCGTCCTGCCCTGGGAGCACCACCGATGAGCAGTAGCCCCCCTGTGCGCCGTACCGCGCTCGATGCCCTGCATCGTTCGCTCGGCGCGACGATGACCGACTTCGCCGGCTGGGACATGCCCCTGCGGTACGGCTCCGAACGCGACGAGCACGTGGCCGTCCGCACGAAGGCGGGCCTCTTCGATCTCTCGCACATGGGCGAGATCACCGTGACCGGACCCGAGGCGGACCGGCTCCTCGGCCACGCCCTGGTGGGCAACATCGCCTCCGTCGGCGTCGGCCGCGCCCGCTACACGATGATCTGCCGGGAGGACGGCGGCATCCTCGACGACCTGATCGTCTACCGCCTCGGGGAGCGGGAGTACATGGTCGTCGCCAACGCCTCCAACGCCCAGGTGGTGCTGGACGCGCTGGTGGAGCGGTCCTCCGGCTTCGACGCCGAGGTGCGCGACGACCGGGACGCCTATGCGCTGATCGCCGTCCAGGGCCCCGAGTCCCCCGGCATCCTGAAGTCCCTCACCGACGCCGACCTGGACGGTCTGAAGTACTACGCGGGTCTGCCCGGCACGGTCGCCGGCGTCCCGGCGCTGATCGCGCGCACCGGCTACACCGGCGAGGACGGCTTCGAGCTGTTCGTCGCGCCGCCCGACGCCGAGAAGCTGTGGCAGGCGCTCACCGAGGCGGGCGCGCCCGTCGGTCTCGTCCCCTGCGGGCTGTCCTGCCGGGACACGCTCCGCCTGGAGGCGGGCATGCCGCTGTACGGGCACGAGCTCAGCACCTCCCTGACCCCCTTCGACGCCGGGCTCGGCCGGGTGGTGAAGTTCGAGAAGGAGGGCGACTTCGTGGGGCGCCAGGCCCTGCGTGAGGCCGCCGCCCGCGCCGAGCAGAACCCGCCGCGCGTCCTGGTCGGTCTGGTCGCCGAGGGCCGGCGCGTCCCGCGCGCCGGGTACGCGGTCGTCGTGGGCGGCGAGGTGATCGGCGAGGTGACCTCCGGCGCGCCCTCCCCCACGCTGGGCAGGCCGATCGCGATGGCGTACGTCGACGCCGCGCACTCCGCGCCGGGCACGCCCGGGGTCGGGGTGGACATCCGGGGCAGCCACGAGCCCTGCGAGGTCGTGGCGCTGCCGTTCTACAAGCGCCAGAAGTAGACACTGAGCGCGGGCCGGACGTGACCCCGCGCACGTCCTCCCTGCTCACGAGCGTCTCCGCAGTCCCTCATTCACCACCATTGACCCGCGTACAGGAGAATTCAGGCCATGAACAACCCCCAGCAGCTGCGCTACAGCAAGGAGCACGAGTGGCTGTCGGACGCCGAGGACGGCGTCGCGACGGTCGGCATCACGGAGCACGCGGCCAACGCGCTCGGCGATGTCGTGTTCGTCCAGCTCCCGGAGGTCGGTGACACGGTGACCGCGGGCGACACCTGCGGCGAGCTGGAGTCGACCAAGTCGGTCAGCGACCTCTACTCCCCCGTCACCGGCGAGGTCACGGAGATCAACGAGGACGTGGTCGACGACCCGTCGCTGGTGAACTCCGCCCCGTTCGAGGGCGGCTGGCTGTTCAAGGTACGCGTCGCACAGGTGCCGGACGACCTGCTCTCCGCCGACGAGTACACCACCTTTTCCGCCGGCTGAGGAGTCGTCGCATGTCGCTTCTGAACACGCCTCTGCACGAGGTCGACCCGGACGTCGCCGCGGCCGTCGACGCCGAACTGCACCGCCAGCAGTCCACCCTCGAGATGATCGCCTCGGAGAACTTCGCCCCGGTCGCGGTCATGGAGGCCCAGGGCTCGGTCCTCACCAACAAGTACGCCGAGGGCTACCCGGGCCGCCGCTACTACGGCGGCTGTGAGCACGTCGACGTGGTGGAGCAGATCGCCATCGACCGCGTCAAGGAGCTCTTCGGCGCCGAGCACGCCAATGTGCAGCCGCACTCGGGCGCGCAGGCCAACGCGGCCGCGATGTTCGCGCTGCTGCAGCCCGGCGACACGATCATGGGTCTGAACCTCGCGCACGGCGGGCACCTGACCCACGGCATGAAGATCAACTTCTCCGGCAAGCTCTACAACGTGGTCGCCTACCACGTCGGCGACGACGGTGTCGTGGACATGGACGAGGTGGAGCGCCTGGCCAAGGAGTCCCGGCCGAAGCTGATCGTGGCGGGCTGGTCGGCCTACCCGCGTCAGCTCGACTTCGCCGCCTTCCGCCGGATCGCGGACGAGGTCGGCGCGTACCTCATGGTCGACATGGCGCATTTCGCCGGTCTGGTGGCGGCGGGCCTGCACCCCAACCCGGTCCCGCACGCCCATGTGGTCACCACCACGACCCACAAGACGCTGGGCGGCCCCCGCGGTGGCGTGATCCTCTCGACGGCCGAGCTGGCCAAGAAGATCAACTCCGCGGTCTTCCCGGGGCAGCAGGGCGGTCCGCTGGAGCACGTGATCGCGGCCAAGGCGGTCGCCTTCAAGGTCGCGGCCTCGGAGGACTTCAAGGAGCGGCAGCGGCGGACCCTGGAGGGTGCCAGGATCCTCGCCGAGCGCCTGGTCGAGGACGATGTCAAGGCCGTGGGTGTGGACGTCCTGTCCGGCGGTACCGACGTGCACCTCGTCCTGGTCGACCTGCGCAACTCCGAGCTGGACGGGCAGCAGGCCGAGGACCGCCTCCACGAGGTCGGCATCACGGTCAACCGCAACGCGATCCCGAACGACCCCCGCCCGCCGATGGTCACGTCGGGCCTGCGCATCGGCACGCCCGCCCTGGCGACCCGCGGCTTCACGGCCGAGGACTTCGCCGAGGTCGCGGACATCATCGCCGAGGCGCTGAAGCCGTCGTACGACGCGGGGGCCCTGGGGGCCCGGGTGAAGGCCCTGGCCGACAAGCACCCGCTGTACCCGGGTCTCACCAAGTAAGTCCCTTCGGGGCGCCGCGCACACTGGAAGGTGTGCGCGGCGCCCCACCCCCCGCACCACCCCGTATTGAGGAGTCACCGTGGCCATCTCGGTCTTCGACCTGTTCTCGATCGGCATCGGCCCGTCCAGCTCCCACACGGTCGGCCCGATGCGCGCGGCAGGCATGTTCGCCCGCAGGCTGCGCAACGAGGGCCTGCTGGATGCGGTCGCGTCCGTCCGGGCGGAGCTGTACGGCTCCCTGGGCGCCACCGGTCACGGCCACGGCACGCCCAAGGCGGTGCTGCTCGGCCTGGAGGGCGCCTCACCGCGCACGGTGGACGTGGAGAGCGCCGACCAGCGGGTGGAGGACATCAGGGCCTCCGGCCGGATCCGGCTCCTCGGCGACCACGAGATCGCGTTCTCCTTCGACGACGACCTGGTCCTGCACCGCCGCGAGACGCTCCCGTACCACGCGAACGGCATGACGCTGTGGGCGTACGACGCCTCGGGGACCGAGCTGCTCACCAAGACGTACTACTCGGTCGGCGGCGGCTTCGTCGTCGACGAGGACGCGGTGGGCGAGGACCGCATCAAGCTGGACGACACGGTGCTCAAGTACCCCTTCCGCACGGGCGACGAGCTGCTGCGGCTGACGCGGGACACGGGTCTGTCGATCTCGGCGCTGATGCTGGACAACGAACGGGCGTGGCGCACGGAGGAGGACATACGGTCCGGGCTGCTGGACATCTGGCGGGTCATGCAGGCGTGCGTGTCGCGCGGAATGTCCCGGGAGGGCATCCTGCCGGGCGGCCTGAAGGTGCGTCGCCGCGCGGCCGTCACCGCGCGCCAGCTGCGCGCCGAGGGCGACCCGCTGGGCCGTGCCATGGAGTGGATCACGCTCTACGCGATGGCCGTGAACGAGGAGAACGCCGCGGGTGGCCGGGTGGTCACGGCCCCGACGAACGGCGCCGCGGGCATCATCCCGGCGGTCCTGCACTACTACGTCAACTTCGTGCCGGGCGCGGACGAGGACGGGGTCGTACGCTTCCTGCTCGCCGCCGGCGCGATCGGCATGCTCTTCAAGGAGAACGCGTCCATCTCCGGTGCGGAGGTCGGCTGCCAGGGCGAGGTCGGCTCGGCCTGCTCGATGGCGGCGGGGGCGCTGGCGGAGGTGCTGGGCGGCACCCCCGAACAGGTCGAGAACGCCGCCGAGATCGGCATGGAGCACAACCTCGGCCTGACCTGCGACCCGGTCGGCGGTCTGGTCCAGATCCCGTGCATCGAGCGCAACGGCATGGCGGCGGTCAAGGCCGTCACGGCGGCACGGATGGCGATGCGCGGCGACGGCTCCCACAAGGTCTCCCTCGACAAGGTCATCAAGACCATGAAGGAGACCGGCGCCGACATGAGCGTGAAGTACAAGGAGACGGCACGGGGCGGGCTGGCCGTCAACATCATCGAGTGCTGAGGGGACGCAAGCGCCCGCATCCCGCACGGGGTGCCGATGTTCCCCCTGGGGCTACCGCACGGTAATCCATCACCCCTAGGCTGCCGCCAACTCGGCGACGGACAAGGGGAGTTGAGACGTGCGGGCAATGAGACGGTTAGCGGCGCTGCTGGGCGCCGCCGCGATGCTGGTGGCGGTACCGGGCAACGCCCACGCGGCGGCGCCCACGTTCTCGGACGTGACCGCGATCGGGACGCACAACGCGTACGAGAAGAACAAGTACACCTACCTCGCTCAGGCCCTGGACTCTGGGGCCTCACTGCTGGAACTGGACGTCTACACCGACATCATCAGCAAGCGCTGGCGGGTCAGCCACAGCAATCCGTTCGGCAACGACAACAACTGCGAGGCCGCGAAGACCCCGGGCGAGCTGTACAGCAAGGCCCGCGACCAGGACCTCGGCAGCTGCCTCGACAACATCGCGGCCTGGCACCAACTGCACCCCGACCACCGGCCGATCGTCTTCAAGGTGGAGATGAAGGCCGGATTCAACAACAACCGCGGTCTCGGACCAGGTGCGTTCGACGCACTGGTGTCCTCGAAGCTCGGGAACATGGTCTACAAGCCGTCCGACCTGCTGGGCTCCACGTACTCCACGCTCGACTCGGCCGCGAAGGCGAACGCCTGGCCCTCCCGGGACGCCCTCAAGGGCAAGGTCATCTTCGAACTCATCCCCGGCACCGTGGAGATGAACAACCCGTTCGACCACTACTGGACGGACCAGGAGTACGGCGACCACCTGCGCGACCTGTACGCCGCGGGGAACATCTCCAAGGCCCAGGCGTTCCCGGCCGTCCTGGGCGCCGCCTCCGGCGATCCGCGCACCAGTCGCTACGACGCCTCGATCCGCCCGTGGTTCGTCTTCTTCGACGGCGACGCGGCGACGTACGTCAACAACGGCTACGACACGTCCTGGTACGACGCCGGCCACTACATCCTGATCATGACGGACGCGGCGGGGGTGTCGCCGGCGATCTCGTCCACGAACCCGACGGACGCGGAGGTGGCGGCCCGGCTGTCGCTGCTGGCAGCCCACCACGCCAGCGTGATCACCTCCGACTGGGCGGCGAAGTCGGCCTCGGTTCTCAGTTCGACGGCTGACAGGGGCTGACCTGTGCGCTCAGGGGGCATATCACCCGTGCCAAGGTGAGACAGGCATCCATCCCTGCCCCCCACGAGCACATCAGGGAGCCCCCATGCTGCACGGCGTCGACGTCAGCCCGTACCAGTCATCGGCGTACGACACGAGCGGCCTCTCCTTCGTCTTCATCAAGGCGACGGAGGGGCGTTCGTATGTGAACCCCAAACTCACCGCCCAGACGAAGGCCGCCCGGGACGCCGGCTGCGTCGTCGGCTTCTACCACTTCCTGTGGCCCGGCAACATCACGGCCCAGGCCGAGTACTTCGTCGGCAAGGCCCCCGAACGGGCGGGCGACCTGCTGGCCGTGGACTGGGAGACGACCGGCGACGGCACGCACGCGAGCAACGCCGAGAAGGACAGCTTCATCCGCACGGTGAAGCAACTGCGGCCGCACCACCGCGTGGTGCTCTACACCAACCGCACCTTCTGGCTCACCATCGACACCACGTCGTACGCCGGAGACGGCCTGTGGATCGCCGACTACGTCACCGCGGGCCAGCCCCGCATCAAGGCGGCGTGGCGCTTCCACCAGTACACCTCCGACCCCATCGACAAGGACGTCGCGAACTTCGCCAGCGGGGCGGCGCTGCGGCAGTGGGCCTCCAGCACCTGAGCCGGCGGCCGCTATGCGCGGAAGTCCGCGCTGCGCTCGGGTGACGCCTCCGCCAGCGCCTTGGTGACGGCGTCGAGCCCCGCCCGCAGGCCGTACACCGGGGTGCCCGGCTGCTGGCGCCAGGAGTCGTCGATGCCGCCGGCGTCGACCGTGTCGAAGCCGAGTTCGTCGATCAGGGCCCGTACCCGCCGCTTGGCCGTCTCGTCGTCGCCCGCGACCGGGAGCGCCATGCGGTCGGGGGCACCGGCCGGGCGGGGACCGTCCAGGATGTCCTGCGCGTAGGTGCCGTTGAAGGCCTTGACGACGGGATGGCCGATCTGCCGCTCGGTCCAGCGGCTCTCCGTGAGGCCCTCGTCCTCGATTCCGGCGATCCTTCCGTCCCGCTGGGGGTAGTAGTTGCCGGTGTCGATGACCGCGACGCCCTCGGCCGCCCCGTCGAGCAGTCCGGAGGGCAGGTCCGCCACCGCCTTGACGGGGATGGCGATCACGACGACCTCGGCGCCACGGGCCGCGTCCTCGACCCGCACGGGGGTCGCGCCCGTCTCCTCGCCCAGTGCGGTGAGTGTGTGCGGGCCGCGGGAGTTGGCGACGGAGACGTCGTGGCCGAGGGCGGTGAGCCGCCGGGTGAGGTTGCCGCCGATGTTGCCCGCGCCGATGATGCCGATCTTCATGTGACTCGCCTCGCCTTTCGGGGGTCGGTGTCGCGCGGGGCCCGATGGCTCCGCAGGTGCGCAACACCAACCCCCGGACCGTCCCGCTCTATTCCGGCTCTGCGCCGAACGGCTGACGGCCGTCAGAGCCGTACGACGATCTTGCCCGTGTGCCGGTTGGACTCCAACAGACGGTGGGCGTCCCGGATGTGGTCCAGACCGTCGAGGACCTCGCCGACGACGGGCCGGAAGCCTACGTCGCCGCGCGCCGGCGTCTGTGCCGTGTGCGGGTCCGGCGGCGGACATGGCGAAGGGGCGCCTGCCTCCCGGAGGCGGGCGCCCCTTCACGCGTCACGCATGCGTTCGCGTCACTTGTTCAGGTAGGTCCAGAACTCGTCGAACGACAGCACCTTGTCGCCGTTGAGGTCACGGGTCCTGATGATGGACTCGGCCACCGCCTCGGTGACGTTCCAGTCGCCTCCCTGGGCCAGGGCGGACTTGAACTCGGCGGCGGTGATGAATCCGTCACCGTCCGCATCGATCCGCTCGAACTGCTTGCGTGCTTCCTCGATGTCCGCCACCGATCCGCCCCTTTGTGTCGCGTTCCTCGTGTCTTGCCGTCGCACTGACGCAGGTCAGATTAGCGGTCCGGCCAGGCCCGCAGCGCAGCGACCACCCAGGCGAGCTCCTCGTCGGGCGCGGGCGGCGGTTCAAGGCCGTTCACCAGGGCCGTCAACTGACGGTAGCGGGCGACCCGCTGGTTCGACGCCGCCGTCAGACGCTCCAGTACGGCGGCCCGGTCGGCGTCGCCGAGCAACTGGCGCAGCACCTCATCGGCCTTAGGCGCCTCGGGGACGACGCCCTCCCGCAGCGCCTGTCCGGCGAGCTGCACCAGACGGCTCATGAACCAGAGGGAGGACCCCGCCGGGACATCCGGTCCCCGGTCGGTCGCGTTGAACACGATCATCTTCCGCATCAGCGCGCGGAAGTCGGGGTCCTGGATCAGCTCAGCGAGCTCCACCCAGGCGTCCACCTGCTCGGGCGTGGGGTCGTCGGGCAGCTGCGCCGCGGCGAACCGGAGCCGGTTGCGGATATCGGGGTCCACCGTGTCGACGCCCTCGAAGATCTCCGCCATGAAGTCCTCGATGATGCGCCGCCGCTCGGCGGCCGACAGCCGCGCCAACTTGTTCATCAACGTCATCTCCTCTGCGGTCGAACCGCGTCGCGCCACGGTCGACAGCACCGCCCGGGTCACCCTCAGCGCGCGGATCTGCGCGTCCAGGGCCGCCACATGCGTGGCGGCCAGCTCGGCGACGGTCGTCTCGCCGCCCAGCACCCTGCGGACGTCGTCCAGGCCGAGGCCCAGTTCGCGCAGGGTGCGGATCAGTTCGAGGCGGGCCACGGACTCCGCGTCGTACAGCCGGTAGCCACCCGAGGAGCGGGCCACCGGGGGCAGGGCGCCCTCGTCGGACCAGTAGCGGATGGTGCGGACCGTCAGGCCGCAGGTCCGGGCCAGCTCGCCGATGGTGAACAGGCGGGTGCCGTCTTCGATCATGTCTGCGAGTCTGGGCCTTCCAGTGGGTGGAGACTCAAGTGAGGGGGGCGGGGCGCCATGCCGGAGACCCTGCGGGACATTCTGGATGCGGCGGCACGGGGGCTCTTCCCGCCGGCGGACGGCGGCACGACCGTCGTGCCCCAGCATTCCCATCGGGACGCGGGGGTCGTCGCCTTCACGGCGCACTCCGTGGTGTTCACGGACGAGGATCCCCGGTGGGTGGCCGAGGCCGTCGGGACGGCCGGCTGCGACGCGCTCGCCGCGACGATGAACCCACGGTTCGTCACGGCCTTCATGGAACGGACGGGGCGCAGGCACGACACGATCGACGCGCTGCTGGTCGCCCCTCCCCTGCCCGGTCGGCCGCCGTTCGCGCTGGAGGAGATCGAGGATCCGGGTCATTCCCGGGTCGCCCATGCCCGGAAGCGGCGCGACGACGTGCGTGCGTGGACGGCGCAGGGCGGTGTGGTGGTGATGGGGCGCGGAGTCGCCGGGCGGCTGGAGGTCTCGGTCGAGGTTGATGAGGCGGTACGGCACACGGGGCTGGGGCGCCGGCTGGTGACGGCCGCCCGGCATATCGCCGCCGAGCCCGTGTGGGCCCAGATCTCGCCGGGGAACGCCCGCAGTCTGCGGGCGTTCCAGGCCGCGGGTTACGTGCCCGTGGGGGCGGAGGCGCTGCTCATCGCCTAGCGCCGCGCCGGCTCAGTGCCACGGCTCGCAGAAGGATTGCCCCGGCAGTCGCTCGTCATCCCTCGGCGAAGATCGTGGCCGGGGAGCGGCTGTCGCTGCGGTGGAGCGTGCCGCAGGTCGTGCGCCAGACCCGTCCCACTATGCCCACCGCTGCCTCTACCTCAGCGGAAGACGCCCGTGTGTCCCAGCGAGTAGCGGCCCGGCTGCGGATAGACGGCGAGGCCGTGCGGGCCGCTGCCCACCCTGATGCGGGCGAGCTGCTTGCCGGTCCGGGTGTCGATGGCGTACACCTCCGAGTTGTAACGACCGGACAGCCACAGGACGTTGCCGTCGGCCGAGACGCCGCCCATGTCCGGGCTGCCGCCGTTCGGCAGGCGCCACTTCTTGGTCAGCCGGTCCTGTTTGAAGTCGAAGACGGAGATGGTGCCCTCGCCCCGGTTGGAGACGTACATCTCGCGGGAGTCGCGGCTGACGTAGAGGCCGTGCGCGCCCTTGCCGGTGGGCAGGAAGTCCGGCTTGCCGAAGGTGTCGCCGTCCAGGATCCACACCCCGTTGGCCACCATGTCGGCGATGTAGAACCTCTTGCCGTCCGGGGAGACCTTGACGTCCTGCGGCATGGCGCCGTGGACCGGCAGCCTCTGCTGGCCGATCACCTCCATCTTCTCGGTGTCGACCTTGAGCAGTTCACCGCTGAACTCACAGGAGACGATGAAGTAGCGGCCGTCCAGCGAGAAGTCGGCGTGGTTGACGCCGTAGCACCTCACCGGCACGGCCTTGGCCACCTTCATGCTGTGCGCGTCGCGGAAGACCAGCTGGCGGTCCTTGGAGGCCATCACGATCGCGTACTTGCCGTTCGGCGTGAAGTACAGGTTGTACGGGTCATGGACGTCGACCGGCTTGCCCGCCTTGCCGGTCCTCGGGTCGATGGGGGTGAGGGTGTTGCCGAGGTCGTTGTTGACCCACAGCGTCTTCAGGTCCCAGGACGGCACGACGTGCTGGGGCTGGTGGCCGACCGGGATCGTCTCGATGACCTCGTACGTCTTCGGGTCGATGACGGACACGGTGTTGGAGATGGTGTTGGGGACGTAGACCCGGGAGGGGAAGTCCTTGACCACCGGGGAGAGCTGACCGGGCCGGTCGGCCGCGTAGACGTCGTTGCGGTCGAGCACGGGCGGCATGCCCGGCAGCGCGGGGTCGGCCCGCTGGGTGGGGTTGAGGGGAGCCTTGGAGCCGAGCGCCTGGTCCTTGTGGGGGGATCCGCTGCTGCAGCCGGCGAGCGCCGCGAGAGCGAGGCCGGCGATCAGTACGCGCGTGACGGTCGTGAGGGGCATCAGCTCAGCAACTCCGTGGTGGTCACCGCGGTCAGACCACGGCGGTCGAGTTCGTGCAGGAGGGAGGGCAGGGCGGTGACCGTGTCCGCGTATCCGAAATGCAGGCTCACCACCGACCCGCCACGGACCTCGCCCATCACCTTGCGGGTGACCGCGGGCGCGCCCGGCGAGGTGTAGTCGAGCGAGTCGACGTCGTACGACAGGACGTGCGGGTAGCCGACGCGACGGGCCAGCCGCTCTACGAGCGGGGTGGCGCGCGGGGCACGGGAGGGGCGGAACCAGGCGCCGATGGATCCGGTCAGCCGCCGCAGCCGATCGGCGCAGCCCTGGATCTCCGCGAGCGCGTCCGCCTCGGACATGCTGTTGATGCCGACATGGCGCAGGGTGTGGTTGCCCAGGTCGTGGCCGCCGTCGACGATGCGGCGGGCGACTTCGGGGTGCTGGTCGAGCCAGGTGCCGACCGCGAGCACGGTGATCTTCGCGCCCGCCTTCTCGGCCGTGTCGAGGATCGACACGGCGTAGGAGGGGTCGCCCTGGCCGTGGAAGGTCAGGGCCACCTGCTTGCGGTCTCGGGGGCCGTTGGCGATCTGGGCGGGCTGCTGGGGGAAGGCACGGGGCACGGGCGCGGCGATCGGCGAACGCGAGCCGCGCGGGCCGGCGGTGCGGGACGGGATGGCCGGATGGACGACGCCACCGGAGGGGGCACAGGCGGCGGCGAAGGCACCGGCGGCGGCGAGCCCGGCGCCCGCGCGCAGCGCCGTGCGGCGGTCGGGCACCGCCCTCGCGGCGCCCTCCTCGTGGTCCGGTGGGAAGGAAGGGACGGGCGTGGTCACCCTCCCTATTTAAGGGCGGGACGGCGCGGAAATCGACGATTGGGCCGAAGACGGAGGGCGCGGGTCGCACGACGTCGCGCGGTCAACGGTCGGCGACCCGCATCTCGAACCAAGTGGTCTTGCCGCGCGGCAGCAGGTCGACGCCCCAGCGGTCGGCGAGTCTGTCGACGAGGAAGAGGCCACGGCCGCTCAGGTCGAGCTCCTGAACCGGCATCAGACAGGGCAGTCCACGGGAGGGGTCGCGGACCTCGATGCGGATCCACCCCCGGCGACGGCGCATACGTAACCCGAAGACGCGTGCGCCGGTGTGTCGCACGGCGTTGCCGACGAGTTCGGAGACCAGCAGAACCGCGTCCTCGGTCATCCTCGGGGTGAGCTTCCAGTGACGCAGGATGACGACCTGGGCGAGTCGGCGCGCGGTGGCCGCCGACTCGGGCCGGGACGGTAGTGGAACCTCTTCGTCCGCGGGATTCCCGAACAACTCCAGTGCCTTGAGCGCCCGTTCGTCCTCGACCGCAGGCGACCAGCGTGCCGCGGTCGCACTCGCGTGCCGCCGCGGCTGTTCGACACCCTCCAGCCCCGCCATGCAACCATCATGGCCGTCCAGCGCGCTGCTCGCGGCATTACCACGGAATACGCCCCCCGGAACCGCATATTCCACACGATTCGTGCGGCATATGCCATATGCAAGCCATGGCCTCTCACACCCCAACTGGCCTGCGGGAACAGGCCGGTTGGGGGCAAGAGCCAGGCGCCTCGGACGAGGCAGCCTTAAGGTTGCCTTAAAGCTGCCCTAATCCGCCCCATCGGGGACCCCGGGTAAGACGTCGCGTCAACTACAAGTGGATCAACATGACTTCCTGAACAATTCTCAGGTTGGGTCGGTCAGACGAACTTCGCCTTGCCCGGCCCCTCTTCCACGAAACTGCGCATTCCGCGCTCGCGGTCCACGGTCGCGAAGAGGCCCGCGAACCAGGTGCGCTCCACCGCGAGCCCGGTCTCGATGTCCGTCTCCAGACCCGTGTCCACGGCCTCCTTGGCGGCCCGCAGCGCGATCGCGGGGCCCTGGGCGAGCCTGGCGGCCCAGGTGTGCGCCTCGGCGTACACGTCCTCGGCCGGCACCACCCGGTCGACCAGGCCGAGCGTCAGCGCCTCGTCCGCCTTCACCATCCGCCCGGTGAAGATCAGGTCCTTCGCCCTGGACGGGCCGATCAGGCGCGCCAGCCGCTGGGTGCCACCCGCACCGGGGATCAGCCCGAGCAGGATCTCCGGCTGCCCCAGCTTCGCGTTCTCGGCGGCGATGCGGTAGTCGGCGCACAGCGCCAGCTCGCAGCCCCCGCCCAGGGCGTAGCCGGTGATGGCGGCGACGACCGGCTTGGGGATTCGGGCGACGGCGGTGAAGGACTCCTGCAGGGCGCGGGAGCGCAGGACCATGGCGGCGTGGTCCATGGCCTGCATCTCCTTGATGTCCGCGCCCGCCGCGAACACCTTCTCCCCGCCGTGGATCACCACGGCGCGCACGTCCTCGCGGCGCGTGATCTCCTCGGCGAGCTCCTTGAGCCGGTCCTGGGTGGCGACGTCCAGCGCGTTCATGGGCGGGCGGTCCAGACGGAGCGTGCCCACGCCCTCGGCGACTTCGAGATGCACAGTCATGCCAGGAAGGTTAACGGGCACTAACGCCACCGGGCCCGGTGTGCTCGCTCACAGCGGCACACCGGGCCCGGTGGCGTACGGCCCTTACTTGATCCACTCGTCCCAGGACATGTTCCAGCCGTTGAGCCCGTTGTCGGGCGCGACCGTCCTTTCGTGGGCGTTCTTCACGATGACGACGTCACCCACCATCGACTGGTCGTAGAACCAGGCCGCCGGCACCGAACCGTCGTAGCCGCCGCGCACGTCGCGCAGGCCGACGCAGCCGTGGCTCGCGTTGTAGTTGCCGAAGGCGTCGCCGCCCCAGTAGTTGCCGTGGATGAAGGTGCCGGAGTCGGTCAGGCGCTGGGCGTGGGGCACGTCCTTGATGTCGTACTCGCCGCCGTAGCCGACCGTCTCGCCGTTCATCCGGGTCACGGCCAGGCGCTCGCTGATGACCATCTGGCCGTTCCAGGTGTCGTAGCCCGGCTTGCCGGTGGTGGCCGGGAGGGTCTTGATGACCTTGCCGTCGCGCCTGACGACCATCTTGTGGGTCTTGGCGTCGACGGTGGAGACCTGGCTGCGGCCGATGGTGAAGCTCACGGCCTTGGCCTGCTTGCCGTAGACACCGGGCCGGCCCTCGACGCCGTCGAGGTCGAGGGTCACGGTGACCTTGGTGCCGGCCTTCCAGTAGTCCTTGGGCCGGAAGTCGAGGCGGTCGTTGCCGAACCAGTGACCGCGGACCTCGACGGCCGGCTCGGTCTTGATGGTGATGGCCTTCTCGACGTCGGCCGGGTGGGTGATGCCCCGGGTGAAGCGGACGGAGAACGGCATGCCGACACCGACGGTGGAACCGTCGTCGGGCGTGTAGTTGCCGATGAAGGTGTTCTCCGGGGTGAGGGTCGTGAACGAGGACTCCTGGGCGGAGGTGAGCCCCGCGGAGTCCTTGGCGACCGCGTGGACCTTGTACGTGGTGGACGCTGCCAGATGGGTGGAGGGCGTCCAGGTGGCGCCCCCGCCGGTGATGCTCCCGGCGACCTGGTGGCCCTTGGAGTCCTGGACCGTGACCTCGGTCAGCCTGCCTTTGGCGGCGGTCACCTTGAGGACGCCGCTGGTGTCCACGGCCTTGGAGCCGTTCTTCGGGGCTATGGTGACGACGGCCTGCGACTGCTCGCTGCCGGCCTTGCCGGCGTCCTTGCCCTTTCCGTCACCGGCCCCCGCAGCGGAGTTCCCTCCCCCGCCGCACGCGGTCGCGGTGAGCAGAAGGGCACCGAACATCAGTGCCGACAGACCCTTGCGACCGCGCCCCTCCCCTCGGCTCGCACCAACCGACGCCCCCGATATCGGTCGCCCGTTCACTTTCCCGTCTCCCCTCGCACGGCCTGATGAGGCCCGCACTTCAGCGCGACCCACGCGCGCACGGGGCAAATCAATCACACGCCCCGGCCCGATGACTCCCCGCGATTGTCACTGTTCAGTCCCAACTCGGGGCCGCGCCAAGGCGCACGGGACTCCGGGTACGCGCCCCCCATGCCGGGGCTACCGCACCGCGCCGCCGGCCTTCCAGTCGTGCCAGCTCATGTTCCACCCTCCGAGCCCGTTGTCGGGAGCGACCTGTCTGTCCTTGCTGTGGACGACCTCGATGACGTCCCCGACAAGGCTGCGGTCGAAGAACCAGCGCGCGGGGGTGTCGGATCCGCCGCCCCTGACGTCCCTGAGGCCCACGCAGCCGTGGCTGACGTTGACGCGTCCGGGGGCCTGCGGCGCCCAGTAGTTGCCGTGCACGAAGGTGCCGGAGTCGGTCAGGCGCATGGCGTGCGGGACGTCGGGGATGTCGTACTCGCCGCCGAAGCCGACCGTGCGGCTGTTCATACGGGTGACCTCAAGCCTCTCCATCACCACCATCTTCCCGTTGTACGTGGTGGTCCTCGGGGCACCGGCGGTGATCGGCACGGTGTGGACCGGCTCGCCGTCACGGCGCACACGCATGGTGTGCGCGGCCGCGTCGACGAGGGAGACCTGGCTGCGGCCGACGGTGAACGAGACGGTCCGGTACTGCACTCCGAACACCCCGGGTGCCCCCTCCACGTCGCGCAGCCGCAGCGCGACGGTGACCCGCGTGCCGGGCTTCCAGTACCGCTCGGGCCGGAAGTCGAGGCGGTCCCCGCCGAACCAGTGCGGGCGGATCTCGACGTCCGGGCTCGCGGTCACACGGATCGCGCGCTCGACGGCGGCCCGGTCGGCGATCCGCCGGTTGAACAGCAGGGACACGATCATCCCGGTGCCCACGGTCGCGTGGTTCTCCGGGGTGACGTACCCGATGAACCGCTTGGCGGGGACGAAGGTGGTGAAGGTCGTGTGGCGGGCCGCGCGCCGGCCGTATCCGTCGAGGGACACCGCGTTCACGGTGTACTTGGCGGCGAGGGCGAGGCGTCGGTCGTCGGGCTCCCAGACCCTGCCGTCGTCGGAGAGGTGCCCGGGCACCCGCGAGTCCTGCCCGTCCTGGGACCTGACGACGGTCACCGACTCCAGGCGGCCGTCCCGCACCCGGACCCGCAGCCGCCGGTCGGCGCGGACGTCCTTGCTGCCGTCGTCGGGCGTGACATGGATGGCGTCCTTGGGTGCGGGCGCCTTGCCGAGCACGTCGTCGAATCCGTGGGAAGTGCAGCCGGCCATCAGACCCGCCCAGCTCAGTGCGGCGGCCAGCGCGGCTCCTGCGCGCCGTGCGCGCGTCTGTGCGTGCATCACGAAGATCCCAACGACCCAGCCCCTCCTGGGGAAACGTGAGTGCGAGCCACGCTCTGGGCAGAACAGTGGGGAGGACGACGCGACGGGGAGCCGCGCCCGTGAGCCGCAGGGGCGCGCCGGAGGCGATCAAGCCAGGAAGAGGCGGGAGACCGTGCGCCTTTTTCCGTGTCGTCCCGACGAGCCGCGGGAGGCCGAAACGTGTCGAGCGCAGCCGAGCAGGAGGCAGTGCAGGAGGAGCGGGCGGACGAGGGACGGTCGTCCGTGCGCCCGGGCGCCGTGCTGAACGGCAGGCGACGCCCGGTGCCGCCGGTGCCCGTGTGGCCTGGCGCCCCCACACCGCTCGGGGCGCGCTTCCACGCGGGCCCCGACGGGGTCGTGGGCACCAACTTCGCGTTGTGGGCGGGCGGTGCGGAGGCGGTCGAGCTGTGTCTGTTCGACGGGCGGGGCGCCGACAGCCACGAGACCCGCGTCAGGCTCACCGAACTGACGCACGAGATATGGCACGGATTCGTGCCGGGCGTGATGCCCGGGCAGCGGTACGGCTTCCGGGTGCACGGACGCTGGGACCCGTGGACGGGCGCGCGCTGGAACCCGGCGAAGCTGCTCCTGGACCCGTACGCGCGCGCGGTGGACGGCGACTTCGGCCTGCCGCCGGAGGTGTACGGGCATGTGCGGGACTGGCCGCAGCAGCACGTCGCGGACACCGTCCGCGACGAGCGGGACTCGGCGCCGTACGTCCCCAAGGGCGTGGTCGTGCACGATGACGACGACTGGGCGGACGACCACCGCCCGAAGACGCCGTGGGCGGACTCGGTGATCTACGAGCTGCACATCCGCGGCTTCACCCGGCTGCACCCGGACATCCCCCGGGAACTGCGCGGTACGTACGCGGGACTTGCGCACCCGGCGGCCGTCGAGCACCTGGTGAAGCTCGGCGTGACGGCGGTGGAGCTGCTGCCGGTGCACCAGTTCGCCCACGAGGGCCACCTGCTCGGGAAGGGCCTGCGGAACTACTGGGGCTACAACTCGATCGGCTACTTCGCCCCGCACGCGGCCTACGCGTCCTCCGGCACGAGGGGCCAGCAGGTCGGCGAGTTCAAGCGGATGGTTCGGGCGCTGCACGCGGCCGGGATCGAGGTCATCCTCGACGTGGTCTACAACCACACGGCGGAGGCGGACGAGCTGGGCCCGATGCTGTCGCTGAAGGGGATCGACAACCGCGGCTACTACCGTCTGCAGTCGGACGCGCGCCGGTACGCGGACTACACGGGCTGCGGCAACACCCTGCACGTGGTGCAGCCGCACGTGCTGCGTCTGATCACCGACTCCCTGCGCTACTGGGTGACGGAGATGGGCGTGGACGGCTTCCGCTTCGACCTGGCCGCGGCGCTGGCGAGGTCGATGCACGACGTCGACATGCTGTCCCCGTTCCTGGCGGTGATCGCCCAGGACCCGGTGCTGCGCCGGGTGAAGCTGATCGCTGAGCCTTGGGACGTCGGCTCGGGCGGCTACCAGGTCGGGGCGTTCCCCCCGCTGTGGACGGAGTGGAACGACCGTTACCGCAATGCCGTACGGGACTTCTGGCGGGGCGCGCTGCCGGACGTCCGCGATCTGGGGTACCGGCTGTCGGGTTCGAGCGACCTGTACGCGTGGGGTGGCCGCCGCCCGTACGCCTCCGTCAACTTCGTGACGGCGCACGACGGCTTCACGCTGCGCGATCTGGTGTCGTACGAGCGCAAGCACAACGAGGCGAACGGCGAGGGCAACCGCGACGGCTCCGACGACAACCGCTCCTGGAACTGCGGCGCGGAGGGCGAGACGGACGACGAGCGCGTGCGGGCTCTCAGGCGACGGCAGTTGCGGAACCTGCTGACGACGCTGCTGCTGTCGACGGGCGTGCCGATGCTGGTGGCGGGCGACGAGATGGGCCGCACCCAGCGCGGGAACAACAACGCGTACTGCCAGGACAACGAGATCGGCTGGGTGGACTGGAGCCTCAGAAAGGACCCGGGCTGGCGGGCCCTGTTCGACCTGACCTCCCGTCTGATCGAGCTGCGCCACCGCCACCCGGTGCTGCGCCGCCGCGCCTTCTTCTCCGGCAGGGCCCACTCCGCGGACGGCCTCAGGGACCTCGCGTGGTTCACGGCGCGCGGGGCGGAGATGACGGAACGCGACTGGTACGCACCGGCGGCGACCCTGGGCATGTACCTCTCCGGCCGCGACATACCGGGACGGGACTCGCGGGGCGCACCGGTGGTGGACGACAGCTTCCTCGCGGTCTTCCACGCCGGGGACCGCCCGGCGGGTTTCGAGCTGCCGGGGCCGCCGTGGGCGCGGCGGTACGAGCTGATCGTGGACACCTCCCGCGAGGAGCAGTCGCTCCCGCCGGGGACGGTGCACCGGGCGGGCGCGACGGTGACGGTACCGGCTCGGGCGGTGCTGCTGCTGCGGGTGGTGGACTGAGGCGGTACGGCCGACGCCCATTCGGTAGCTCTGACACGCAGGTCGTAGGACCAGCGGCGGATCCCGGTCCGGCCAAAACTCGGTGGGCACTGTCAGTGCCGATCCGTAGGCTCGCCGTGATGCCCACACCATCTGAAGTCCCCGAGGACCGCTCCGCCGTCCGCACTCTGCTGCGTCTTTGGCCGTATGTGCGCCCGGTGCGGCTGCGGCTGTTCACCGCCGCGTTCGTCGCGGCCGTCGCGTCGTGCGTCGGCCTGGTGATCCCGCTCGTCCTGAAGTGGCTGGTGGACGGGCCGGTGGCGGACCGGGACCCGGCCGGCGTCTGGCTCGGCGCGCTGTATCTCCTGCTGCTCGGGATCGCCGAGGCGGTGCTGTTCGGGATACGGCGCTGGCTGGTGGCACGGCCCCTGTCCCGCGTCGAGGCGGACATGCGAGCGGATCTGTACCGGCATCTGCAGCGGCTTCCGGTCGCCTTCCACGACCGCTGGGCATCGGGGCAGCTGTTGTCCCGCGGCACGACGGATCTGATGCTGGTGCGTCTGTTCCTCGCCTTCCCCCTGACCTTCCTGCTGGTCAACGGCGTGACCATCCTGGTCGGCGTGATCATCATGCTGCTCCAGGACTGGACGCTGGGACTGGTCATCCTGGGGCCCGGCATCCCGGTGATGGTCATGTGCGCCGTGTTCGAGCGACGGTACGCGCGGATCACGCGACGGGCGCAGGACCAGGTGGGCGATCTGACGACCGTGGTCGAGGAGAGCGTGCTCGGTATCCGGATCATCAAGGGGTTCGGACGACACCGCAGCCAGGCACGGGCGTTCCGGGAGCTGTCGGAGACACTGCGCGGGACGGAACTGGCGAAGGCGCGGCTGCTGGCGTCGATCTGGGCGGTCATCGTGACGCTGCCGGAGCTGGCGATCGGGGCGGCGCTGGTGCTGGGGACGGTTCAGGTGGCGGATGGTCACCTGTCCGCCGGGACTCTGGTGGCGTTCCTGTCCACGGCGCTGGCGCTGCGCTGGCCGGTGGACTCGATCGGCTTCCTGCTGGCGATGAGTCAGGAGGCGGCGACGGCCACGGAGCGGTACTTCGAGGTGATGGACGAGCAGCCCGAGTCGGCTGTGGACAGGCCCGACGGACGGGCACGGCCTGCAGCTTCGCGGCACCGGCCCACGGAGTCCAAGGACGGCGGCCTCCGCTTCCACGGCGTCCGCTTCCGGTACCCCGACGCCCCGTCCGGCTCCCCGCCCGTCCTCGACCGCATCGACCTCCACATCCGCCCCGGCGAGACCATGGCACTCGTGGGCGCCACCGGCAGCGGCAAGACCACGCTCACGGCGCTCATCCCCCGGCTGTACGAGGTGACTTCGGGACGCATCACGCTGGACGGCGTGGACGTCAGGGCCATGTCGCGCGAAGAGCTGCGTTCCCATGTGGCCGTCGCGTTCGAGGAGCCCACCCTCTTCTCCACCACGGTCGGCGACAACGTTCTCATGGGCGCCCCGGCCACCGCGGGCGAGCAGGAACTGGAGCGCGCCCTCGCCATCGCCCAGGCCGACTTCGCCCACGCACTCCCCCAGGGCACACGGACCCAGGTCGGCGAGCAGGGCCTCAGTCTCTCCGGCGGCCAGCGCCAGCGTCTCGCACTTGCCCGCGCGGTCGTCGGCAGCCCCCGCTTCCTCGTCCTCGACGACCCCCTCTCCGCCCTGGACGTGCACACGGAGGCCGCGGTCGAGGCCGCCCTGCGCCGGGTGCTGGACGGGACGACCGCCCTCGTGGTGGCACACCGCCCGTCCACCGTCCTCCTCGCCGACCGCGTCGCCCTGCTCTCCGGCGGCCGTATCGCCGCCGTCGGCACCCACCAGGAACTGCTGCACACGAACGCCGAGTACGCCCATCTGATGTCCGGAGACGCCGGGGACGCCGAGGACGCCGAGTACGCCGATCTGATGTCCGGGGACGCCGAGGACAGCGAGGAGGCCCGATGACCGCGCCCGGCCCCAAGCTCTCGACTTCGTTCGAGCCGGGGAGACCGCGATCGACCGCGCCCTACGGCGAGAACAGCGAGGAGGCGGCCGGCGACCGGTCCGCCTCGCCGCCCGGCGCCTCCGAGGACGCCTTCGACCGCGACACCCTCCCCACCCCGCCGGGCGCCACGGCCACGCTGTTGCGCTCGCTGCTCGCACCGCTGCGCGCCCGGACCGTCCTGACCTGTGTGCTGCTCCTGCTCCAGCAGGCCGCTGTGCAGGTGGGCCCGCTGCTGGTGGCGTACGCCATCGACCGCGCCGTCCCCGCCTTCCGGCACGGCGACCACGGCCCGCTGATCGCGGTGGCGGTCGCGTACCTCCTCTCCGCCGCGGCCGCGGGCGGGCTCCAGTACGCGTTCATCGTCGTCTCCGCCCGCGTCAACCAGGACGTGCTGCTCGATCTGCGTGGCCGGATCTTCCACCACGCGCAGGCGCTGAGCATCGACTTCCACGAGCGCTACACCTCGGGTCGGCTGATCTCCCGCTCCACGACGGACGTCGAGTCACTGCGCGAACTGCTCAGCGAGGGCCTGCAGGAACTGGTCACGGTCATCCTGTCGTTCGTCTACATCTCGATGATGCTCCTGTGGCTGGACCTCGGCCTGGGCTCGGTGGCGGTGGCGTCCCTCCTGCCGCTGTACTGGCTGGTCCGGCTCTACCGGCGCCGGGCGGGCCGGATCTTCCGCCGTCGGTCGACCGCGATCGCCGCGGTCATCGTGAAGTTCGCGGAGACGATGAACGGGATCCGGCCGGTGCGCGCGTTCCGTCGCGAGGAGACCAATGACGCCGACTTCCGCGTCCTGAACGAGCGGCACGCGCGCACCAACGGCGACGCGCTGCTGGAGATGGCCCGCTATGTCACCGGCTCCCGGCTGGTGGCCAACACGGCGGTGGCCGCGATCGTGCTGTGGGGCGCGTACCGGGTGGCGGAGGGCTCGCTGGCGCTGGGTGTGCTGGCGGCCGCGGTCCTCTACCTCCGGCGCCTGTACGACCCCATCGACCGGCTCGGGATGTTCCTCAACGCCTATCAGTCGGCGGCCGCCTCGCTGGAGAAGATCGCGGGACTGCTGGCGCAGACGCCGTCGGTGCCCGAGCCGTCGTCGCCGACGCGGTTTCCGGCACGGGAGGGTGAGCACCCGGGCCGCGAGGTCGTGTTCGAGGACGTCCGGTTCGCCTACCGGACGGGCGGCGAGGTGTTGCCGCGGTTCTCACTGACGCTGCCGGCCGGGCAGACGGTGGCGGTGGTCGGCGCGACCGGCGCCGGCAAGTCGACGCTCGCGAAGCTGCTGGCCCGCTTCTACGACCCCTCCGACGGGCGGGTCCTGCTCGACGGCGTGGACCTGAGGGCCCTGGCGCTGCGCGAACTGCGGCGCGGGGTGGTGATGGTGACGCAGGAGGCGTTCCTGTTCTCCGGCACGGTCGCCGAGAACATCGCGATCGGGCGTCCGGACGCGAGCCGCGAGGAGATCGAGCGGGCGGCGAAGGCGATCGGCGCGCACGACTTCATCAGCGCGCTGCCCGAGGGCTACGACACCGACGTACGCAAGCGCGGCGGCCGCATCTCGGCCGGACAGCGCCAGCTCGTGGCGTTCGCACGCGCGTTGCTCGCCGATCCGGCGGTGCTCATCCTCGACGAGGCGACCAGCTCCCTGGACATCCCCGGCGAACGAGCCGTGCAGCGCGCGATGGTGACGGTGCTGCGGGGGCGTACGGCGGTCGTGATCGCCCACCGGCTGTCCACCGTGGAGATCGCGGACCGGGTCCTGGTCATGGAGGACGGCCGCATCGTCGAGGACGGCAGCCCGGCCGAACTGATCGCGGGCACGGGCCGTTTCGCGGACCTGCATCGGGCCTGGCGGGAGAGTCTGGCGTGAACGAACGGAGATCGGGGACCTGCACCTGGTGAAGGTCGCCCAGTACCCCGGGTGGGGGCGACAGCCGGAAGCGAACCCGGAGGGCCGCCTCTGAGTCACGTGGAGTCGCGGCCGGGCGCCAGGTCCGGTACCCACTCCTGGTGAACGCTCCGTATAGCGAACATGACCATCCGGGCAACGGACGATTTCCGGCCAAATTCTTGATGCGCTCCTGACAATCCTGGCGAGTCTCTGCGACGCTTCCCACGGCCCCCTCACAGCAACCCCACAAGACCTCTGCCGTGCCGTGGCCGTTACCTTCACGCACCTGGTTCCGCGTTCGACCCTGCTCTGCCCGGACGGCCCACTTCCGCCCGGTCTCCCCTGGCCGCGTGACCCCGCGGCCATGCAGAAGGAGTCAGTGTTGAGAAGCAGTTCCTCTCGCAGACGCACCTCCCACACCCCCTCCCCTCGCGCCGCGGCCGTCGCCCTCGTCGGCGTCTGCGCCCTGCTGGCCGCCGCCGTCCAGTCGGGCGCCGCGAGTGCCGCCCCGGCCGAGCCGGCCCCCGGGAAGATCAACCCCGCCCACGCGGCCCTGAAGCTCTCCCCCTCGCAGCGCGCCGAACTGCTGCGCGACGCCGACGCGGCGAAGGCGGGCACGGCCCGCGCGATCGGGCTGGGCACGCAGGAGAAGCTGGTCGTCCGTGACGTCGTCAAGGACGCCGACGGCACGCTGCACACCCGCTACGAGCGCACGTACGCCGGCCTCCCGGTCCTCGGTGGCGACCTGGTCGTCGACACGGCGAAGTCCGGGACGACCGAGCGGGTCGTCAAGGCCACGCGGGCCACCATCCAGGTCGCCTCGCTCACGCCCCGGGTCGCCGCCTCGACGGCGGAGAAGCAGGCGGTGTCCGCCGCCAGAGCTGCGGGCTCGACGAAGACGGGCGCCGACGGCGCACCCCGCAAGGTGATCTGGGCGGCGAGCGGCAAGCCGGTCCTGGCGTACGAGACGGTGGTCGGCGGGCTGCAGGACGACGGCACCCCGGACGAACTGCACCTCGTCACCGACGCCGCCACCGGCAAGGAGCTCTTCCGCTACCAGGGCATCAGGAACGGCATCGGCAACACCCAGTACAGCGGCCAGGTCACGCTGACCAGCACGCAGTCGGGGTCGACGTTCACGCTGAACGACGGCTCACGCGGCGGACACAAGACGTACAACCTCAACCACGGCTCCTCCGGCACGGGCACGCTGTTCTCGCAGACGAACGACACCTGGGGCAACGGCACCTCGTCGAACGCAGCGACCGCGGGGGCCGACGCGCACTACGGCGCGCAGGAGACCTGGGACTTCTACAAGAACACCTTCGGCCGCAGCGGCATCAAGAACGACGGCAAGGCGGCCTACTCCCGGGTCCACTACGGCAACGCCTACGTGAACGCCTTCTGGGACGACAGCTGCTTCTGCATGACGTACGGCGACGGATCCGGCAATGCCGCTCCCCTGACCTCGCTGGACGTGGCCGGCCACGAGATGAGCCACGGCGTCACCTCGAACACGGCCGGTCTGAACTACTCCGGCGAGTCGGGCGGCCTGAACGAGGCCACCTCCGACATCTTCGGCACCGGCGTCGAGTTCTACGCCAACAACCCGTCCGACCCGGGCGACTACCTCATCGGTGAGAAGATCAACATCAACGGTGACGGCACCCCGCTGCGCTACCTGGACAAGCCCAGCAAGGACGGCTCGTCCAAGGACAGCTGGTACTCGGGGATCGGGTCGATCGACGTCCACTACTCGTCGGGGCCCGCGAACCACTTCTTCTACCTGCTGAGCGAGGGCAGCGGCGCCAAGGTCATCAACGGCGTGAGCTACGACTCGCCCACGGCGGACGGTCTTCCGGTCACCGGAATCGGCCGCGACAAGGCACTGCAGATCTGGTACCGGGCGCTCACCACGAAGTTCACCTCGACCACCAACTACGCGGCGGCCCGCACCGGGACGCTGGCGGCGGCGGGTGAGCTGTACGGCACCTCGGGCGCCGAGTACAAGGCGGTGCAGGACGCGTGGGCGGCGGTCGCGGTCGGGGCGCGCTCCGGCGGCGGCACGGGCGGCGGGACATCGTACGAGAGCACGACCAAGGTGTCGATTCCGGACAACGGGCCGGCGGTGACCTCGTCGATCACCGTCACGGGCCGCACCGGCAACGCGCCGAGCAACCTCCAGGTCACCCCGAACATCACGCACACCTGGCGTGGCGACCTGGTGATCGACCTGATCGGCCCGTCGGGCACCGCCTACCGGCTGAAGAACTTCAGCTCGTCCGACTCCGCGGACAACGTGACCGACACCTACACGGTCAACGCCTCCTCCGAAACCGCCAACGGCACCTGGCAGTTGAGGGTCCAGGACCAGGCGGCCCAGGACGTCGGCACGATCAATGGATGGAAGCTGACATTCCCGTAGACCGTGGATGAACGCGCCTCACGGCGCGTCGAGACAGGGTGCCGTTCCGGGGGCCGCCCCTCCGGAACGGCATCTCTTTACCCCACCCTGAATCTTGCCTTGTTGGCACGCGACGGAGACCGGCGTCCGGATTCCGTCCAACTCCCTTCACCTGGAGATCGATTTTCGGCCAAGGTCGCTTCACCCTCCTGACATGTACGCGACCTTGATGTCACTCTTCCACCGCACGGCTCACCCGCACCGCAACTTCACACCGTCCGTACGGCCACCCCACGTCGTACGGCCGCCCCCACAGAAGGAGCTTGCGTGACTCCCCTCTACGCGCGTCACAAGCGCACCACTCTGGCCATCGCCACCGCCGTCGCGGCCGGAGCCCTGCTCACCACCGGTCTGACCACCGGTGCCTCCGCCCAGACCGTGGCCTCGCCCGTCGCCGCGGCCAAGCCGCTCGCCGCCGCCCCCGTCGCCCTGTCCGCGGCCGCGCGCACCTCCCTCTTCAAGGAGGCCCAGACCTCCGCGCCCGAGACGGCCCGCAAGATAGGCCTCGGCGTCAAGGAGCAGCTCGTCGTCAAGGACGTCGTGAGGGACGCCGACGGCACCGTCCACACGCGCTACGAGCGCACGTACGCCGGTCTCCCGGTCCTCGGCGGCGACCTGGTGGTCCACGAGTCGAAGTCCGGCAGGACCGAGGGCGTGACCAGAGCGACCGACGCGGCCATCAAGGTGGCCTCCCTCAAGCCGCAGATCACCGCCACGAAGGCCGAGAAGCAGGCCGTGACGGCGGCGCAGTCGGCGGGCTCGAACAAGACCGCGGCCGACAGCTCGCCCCGCAAGGTCATCTGGGCGGGCGCCGGCAAGCCGGTCCTCGCGTACGAGACGGTCGTCGGCGGACTGCAGGACGACGGCACCCCGAACCAGCTGCACGTCATCACCGACGCCGCCACCGGCAAGAAGCTGTACGAGTACCAGGGCATCGAGACCGGCACCGGCAAGAGCCTGTACTCGGGCACGGTCAGCCTCAACACCACCCTGTCGGGCTCGTCCTACCAGCTGTACGACACCACGCGCGGCGGCCACAAGACGTACAACAAGGCCCACGGCACCAGCTCCTCCGCGGGCACGCTGTTCACCGACGCGGACGACATCTGGGGCACCGGGACGGCCTCCAGCTCGACCACCGACCAGACCGCGGCCGTCGACGCCGCGTACGGCGCGCAGGAGACCTGGGACTTCTACAAGAACACCTTCGGCCGCAGCGGCATCAAGAACGACGGCAAGGCGGCCTACTCCCGGGTGCACTACGGCAACGCCTACGTGAACGCCTTCTGGGACGACAGCTGCTTCTGCATGACGTACGGCGACGGAACGGGCAACACCCACCCCCTGACCTCGCTGGACGTGGCCGGCCACGAGATGAGCCACGGCGTCACCTCGAACACGGCCGGTCTGAACTACTCCGGCGAGTCGGGCGGCCTGAACGAGGCCACCTCCGACATCTTCGGCACCGGCGTCGAGTTCTACGCCAACAACCCGTCCGACCCGGGCGACTACCTCATCGGCGAGAAGATCAACATCAACGGTGACGGCACCCCGCTGCGCTACCTGGACAAGCCCAGCAAGGACGGCGGCTCCGCCGACTACTGGTCCTCCGGCGTGGGCAACCTCGACGTGCACTACTCGTCGGGTGTGGCGAACCACTTCTTCTACCTCCTCTCGGAGGGCAGTGGTTCCAAGACCATCAACGGGGTCACCTACGACTCCCCGACCTCCAACGGCTCCACGGTCACCGGCATCGGCCGCGCCAAGGCGCTGCAGATCTGGTACAAGGCGCTGACCACGTACTTCACGTCGACCACCAACTACAAGTCGGCCCGTACGGGCACCCTCTCGGCGGCGGCCGCTCTCTACGGCTCCGGCAGCACCGAGTACAACGCGGTGGCGGCGGCCTGGTCCGCGGTCAACGTGAGCTAGTGCGCGGGTGACGGCGCGGCGGCCCCCGGCGTGAAGGCGACGCCGGGGGCCGCCCTACGCTGGGGTCTTATGTCTCTGGCGGACTTCACGTACGAGGATGTCGGCGCGACCCGCAAGGCCGGCCACTGCCCCGAGGGCTTCCACCCACTGCACGTTCGCACCCGGATCGGCGAGGGCGAGGAGGTGTTCCGGCGGGCGTCCCGGGCCCTGTTCTCCTGGGAAATGCACCGGGCCGTGGGCCTTGGCATCACGACGGACGCCGAACGGGCGACGGAGGGCGCGGACGTCACCGTCACCCTCGGCGGCGTGCTCAAGGCCCCGTGCCGCGTCGTGTGGACGCTGGAGGAATCACGGAGCACCGGCTGGGCGTACGGCACACTGCCCGGCCACCCGGAGTGCGGCGAGGAGGCCTTCGTCATCAACCGCACGGGCGACGGAACGGTCTGGCTGACGATCACCGCCTTCAGCCGTCCGGCCAAGTGGTACACGAGGGCGGGCGGCCCGGCGGCGCGGGGACTGCAGCACGCGTACGCACGCCGCTGCGGCGCGGTCCTGCGGAAGCTGTGCGCCGCGGAGGAGGAGCTGTGACCGCCGAGGTCCCGCTCGTTCGCCGGGCAGGACGGGCAGGGATCGCCCGCCCTGCCCGGGGGTGCGGTACGCGCCCGAGGCGTCAGCGCATCAGTACCCCGGCCGCCTCGGCCAGTTCCTCCGACGGAACCGCCACCAGCCCCACCTCCGCGCTCGACGCGAGCAGGCGGTGGGCGGGAAGGATACGGACCGTGTAGCCGAACGGCCCGGTGCGGTCCAGGGACAGCGGGCCCTCGTAGACCCAGCGGCCCTCCTGATCCGGCCCACCCGCCGGTTTCAGCGCGGTCGCCGTCGCGTCCGCGATGCGGTCCTCCGTGTCGACGCGCCCCGACACCACCTGGACCTCCACGTCGTCGGGGGCCAGATCACCAAGGCCGACCCGGACCCGCAGCGAGAGTGTCGCGCCCAGCTCCGCCGTCGCCGTCGCGGCCGACGTCTCGACGTGGTCGACCGTGACGGCCGGCCAGGCCGCCCGCACCCGCGCCTTCCAGCCCGCCAGCTCCCGTGCCGCCTCCGGCGTCATCGCCCGGTGCGCATGGGCCGCCGGGGTGTACAGGCGCTCCACGTACTCCCGGACCATCCGCCCGGCCAGCACCTTGGGTCCCAGATGCGTGAGGGTCCGGCGGACCATCTCGATCCAGCGGTCCGGCAGTCCGCCCTGGCCCCGCTCGTAGAAGCGGGGCGCCACCCGCCGTTCCAGCAGGTCGTACAGCGCCGCCGCCTCCAGGTCGTCGCGCCGGTCCTCGTCGGTCCCCGCGCCGTCCGCGGTGGGGATCGCCCAGCCGAAGTCGGGCTGGAACCACTCGTCCCACCAGCCGTCCAGGACCGACAGGTTGAGACAGCCGTTGAGCGCCGCCTTCATGCCGCTCGTTCCGCAGGCCTCCAGCGGGCGCAGCGGGTTGTTCAGCCACACGTCGCAGCCCGGGTAGAGCTTCTGCGCCATCGCCATGCCGTAGTCCGGCAGGAAGACGATGCGGTGGCGCACCCGCGGGTCGTCCGCGAACCGGACCAGCTCCTGGATCAGGCGCTTGCCGCCGTCGTCCGCGGGGTGGGCCTTGCCGGCCACGACGATCTGGACCGGGTGCTCGGGATGCAGCAGCAGCTCCATCAGCCGGTCCCGGTCGCGCAGCATCAGCGTCAGACGTTTGTACGAGGGCACGCGCCGGGCGAAGCCGATCGTCAGGACGTCGGGGTCCAACGCCCCGTCGATCCAGCCCAGTTCGGCCGTCCCGGCGCCCCGCTGCCGCCAGGACGCGTACAGCCGCTCGCGCACCTCGAGCACCAGTTGCTCGCGCAGCACCCGGCGCAGATCCCAGATCTCCTGGTCGGCGATCTCCGCGATGGCGTCCCAGCGCTCCGGACCACCGACCGTCATCACATCCTCGGTGCGCTCCGCGCCGAGCTGCCGCGCCCCCAGCCGGAACACCTCCGGTGCCACCCAGGTCGGCGCGTGCACCCCGTTCGTCACGGAGGTGATCGGCACCTCGTCGGGGTCGAAGCCCGGCCACAGACCGGAGAACATCTCCCGGCTGACGTTGCCGTGCAGCAGGGACACTCCGTTGGCGCGCTGGCCGAGCCTGAGCCCCATCACCGCCATGTTGAAGAGGTTCGGTTCGCCGCCCGGGTAGGTCTCCATCCCGAGCCGCAGGATTCGTTCCACCTCGATCCGCGGAAGCTCGGCGTCCGGGCCGAAGTGGCGGGCCACCAGTTCCCGGTCGAAGCGGTCGATGCCGGCCGGGACGGGCGTGTGGGTGGTGAAGACCGTACCGGCCCGCACCGCCTCCAGCGCGGAGTCGAAGTCGAGGCCGGCATCGCACAGTTCGGCGATCCGCTCCAGGCCGAGGAGGCCCGCGTGCCCCTCGTTGGTGTGGAACACCTCGGGCTCGGCGTGCCCGGTCAGCCGGCAGTACGTGCGCACGGCGCGCACCCCGCCGATGCCGAGCAGCATCTCCTGGAGCAGCCGGTGCTCGCTGCCGCCGCCGTAGAGCCGGTCGGTCACACCCCGTTCGCCCAGGTCGTTGTCCTCCACGTCGGAGTCGAGCATCAGCAGCGGTACCCGGCCCACCTGGGCGAGCCAGATGTGGGCCCGGAGCCGGCGGCCGCCGGGCAGCCCCAGGGAGACCTGGGCGGGGGTGCCGTCCGGCTCCCGCAGGGGCACCAGCGGCAGCTCGTTCGGGTCGAGGACCGGATAGTGCTCCTGCTGCCAGCCGTCCCTCGACAGGGTCTGCCGGAAGTAGCCGTGCCGGTACAGCAGGCCCACGCCGATCAGCGGGACGCCGAGGTCGCTGGCCGCCTTCAGATGGTCTCCGGCGAGGATGCCGAGGCCGCCGGAGTACTGGGGCAGCGCGGCGGTGATACCGAACTCGGGCGAGAAGTAGGCGATGGCGGCCGGGAGGTCGGACGAGCGGGACTGGTACCAGCGGTCACCGCTCACATAGTCGTTCAGGTCGTCGGCGGCCGCGGTGAGGCGGCGCAGGAAGCGGCGGTCCTCGGCCAGCTCCGCCAGCCGGGCGGGCGGCACGCTCCCCAGCAGCCGCACCGGGTCGCCGTCCACGGCGGCCCATCGCTCGGGATCGACGGTCTGGAAGAGGTCACGGGTCTCCGCATGCCACGACCAGCGCAGATTGCGCGCCAGGTCGCTCAGCGGGTGAAGGGCTTCGGGGAGGGCGGGACGTACGGTGAACCTGCGGATGGCCTTCACGAATTCCACCTTCACGGAGGACGTACGCGGCATGTCATCCACGACGGTACGCCGCGCGGCGACGGCGCGTTTCGCTTACCGCCGGGTTTGTACGCACCCGGGTTCCCATGGGCCCAGGGGGGCTGCCGCCCCCGGAGCGCCGCTCCGGCCCGAGCGAACCTTGTCCCCAAGGGCCGGACGGGCTGGTTCTGCCTGGACCGGGCCCGAGACGAACTCTGGACCGGGCCGGCACCTGCCCCCTCGTGACCCGTCAGGGGCCGTCCGAAATACAACGCAACCTTTACATGCCGAACACGGACGGTATGGCCGATTCCGCCCTCCTGGGCGACCTTGTGGCAGTTCACGCCGCACGAGAGGCTGCCCACTGGCGTCAGGGTCCGACGGCAAGCCCGCGCTTGACGGAAGTCCTGCCCCTGTACGCCGAGTTGAGGAGGGGAACTCACGTCATGGCACGGATGGGAAACACGCGTCCACGCTGGGCGGGCTGCCTTACCGCGGTCGCCACGGTAGCGGCACTCTCGGCCACCGCCCAGCCCGCACAGGCCGCACCGGAAGGGACGATCCTCGGCGCCGGAGCCCCCGGCGCCGTCACCGGAAGCTACATCGTGACGCTCAAGGGGGGAACCGAGGCCCCGTCGGCCGCCGGCAAGGGCATCGCCGAGAAGTACGGGGCGAGAATCAGCCACGCCTATGGGTCGGCGCTCAACGGGTACGCGGTGAAGGTCGACCAGCGGCAGGCCCGGCGTATGGCGGCGGACTCCCGTGTGGCCTCGGTCGTCCAGGACACCAGGGTCGCACTGGACCACTTCCAGAAGAACCCGCCCTCGTGGGGGCTGGACCGCATCGACCAGCCGAACCTGCCGCTCGACAAGGGCTACACCTGGCCCGAAACGGGCGGCGCGGGCGTGACGGCGTACGTCATCGACACCGGCATCCGCATCTCGCACGACGACTTCGGTGGCCGGGCGAGCTACGGCTGGGACTTCGTCGACAACGACAGGACCGCCTCCGACGGCAACGGACACGGCACCCATGTGGCCGGAACCGTCGCGGGCACCGCCTACGGCGTGGCCAAGCAGGCGAAGGTCGTCTCCGTACGCGTCCTGGACAACGACGGCTCCGGCACGACCGCGCAGGTCATCGCGGGCATCGACTGGGTGACCAGGCACGCGAGGAAGCCCGCGGTGGCCAACCTGAGTCTGGGCGGCTACGCGAACGCCCAGCTGGACGCGGCCGTGCGCAACTCCATAGCGTCCGGCGTCACCTACGCGGTCGCCGCCGGCAACGACGGACTCCCGGCCGGGCTGTACTCCCCGGCCCGTGTCCCCCAGGCCATCACGGTCGGCGCCACCGACCAGCGGGACGCCCGGGCGGGCTTCTCCAACTGGGGGTCGAGCCTGGACCTGTTCGCCCCCGGCGTGTCGATCACCTCCGACTCGTACGCGAGCGACACCGCGAAGGCCACGCTCTCCGGTACGTCGATGGCGACACCGCACGTCACGGGCGCGGCCGCGCTCTATCTCGCCACCCATCCCGGGGCCACCCCGGCACAGGTGAGCCAGGCGCTCGTGCGGCGGGCGGCCTCGGGGAGGGTCATGGGAGCCGGGCTCGGCTCGCCGAACAAGCTGCTGCAGGTCGCCAGCCCTTGATTCCCCGTTAACCGGGCACACGTACCCTTGCCGGCCTCGCCCCAAGCGGGCGGGGCCGGTCCCGTTTCGGTCGTCCGGAAGCGGCCGGTCTTCAACGTAGACATACGCGCGAGTAGTTAACAAAGTGCCGGAATGCTCACCCGCACAGGGTGGGAAGGCTCCTCCGGTAACCCCGCTGGCCCACCTTCCGACACCCCCATCCGCCCACCCAGTTCGACGCGGACAGGAGCGGTCATGCCCCCGACACACCACTCGCCGGCACCCCCGGCACCCGGCACCGGCGCAACTCCATCGCGGAAGGCCGACGCCGGTCCCCCCGTCCCGCGGACACCCTCCGCGGGCCCGAGTCCCCATCCGGCACCGGGCGCCGGACCCACCCTCGGACGCATTCCCGTCCTCGACGTACGGCCCCTCGTCCACCAGGGCCGACGCCCCGCCAAGGCGGTGGTGGGCGAGGAGTTCGAGATCTCCGCCACGGTCTTCCGCGAGGGCCATGAGGCCGTCGCGGCCAACGTCGTGCTGCTCGACCCGGAGGGCCGCCCGGGCCCCTGGACGCCGATGCGCGAACTCGCCCCCGGCACGGACCGCTGGGGCGCCACCGTCTCCGTACCGAGCGAGGGTCGCTGGACCTATGCCGTGGAGGCGTGGGGCGATCCGGTCACCACCTGGCGTCACCATGCGCGGATCAAGATCCCGGCCGGGATCGACACCGAGCTGGTCCTGGAGGAGGGCGCGCGGCTGTACGAGCGCGCGGCCGAGGGCGTGCCGAAGAGCGAGGACCTGCGGGAAGCGCTCCTCGCCGCGGTCGACGCCCTGCGCGACACCGGCCGACCGGCGGCCTCCCGTCTGGCGGCGGCGTTGACGCCGGAGGTGGATGGGGTTCTGGCTCGTCATCCGTTGCGTGAGTTGGTGTCGTCGTCGGAGGGGTTGGCGCTGTTGGTGGAGCGGGAGCGGGCGTTGTTCGGGTCGTGGTACGAGTTCTTCCCGCGGTCGGAGGGTACGCCGC
>NZ_BBZJ01000023.1 GCF_001417775.1 Streptomyces sp. TP-A0356
CCGAAGATCGACCACCGCCAGCAGGCCCCCAGGAAACGCCTTCCGGGGGCCTGCTGGCGTCTTTCGACGCCGATCCGCTGGAGATCTAGCCGCGTACCGGTGGCAGGTCATAACGGCTGACGGCCAGGTGCGTCTCTGGTGTCGCAAGGCGGCCCTCGCAGTTCGCCGGGAGCAGACGAGAAAGCTCTACGAATGACTGGAACTGCGGGCAGGGGCATGTCAACCTAGACGACCTTCCCCGGAACTTAGCAGGTCAGAGAGGTGATCGTCGTGGCCGTAGCTCCCATGAGACCTGGATTCTCCACCACCGTCGAGGCCCTGCGGCTGCGCGAGTGGCTGCTAGGACCTGGCAAGCCCACGCTGGTCATGGACCAGTTCTCCGCGGAGGACTTCCACCTGATCGTGGATGACCGCGCGGACGTGCACGTCAGCTCCAAGGACGGCCGGTTCTACCTCGGCTGGTTCCCGCTCGGCCGCCCCGGCACGGACGGCGAGGGATGGAAGATCGCCGTCACCGGCACGGCCAAGGTGCGTGGCTACCACCTGTCGTTCGATACCGAGACGCCGGCGGACATCGTCGCCGCCGCTGTGGCGCGCGTGCTGGAGACCTCACGCCCCCTATGAGAGCGCGGACACAGACAGATAGTCCCCGCCCCGCACGCGGTCGTCTGTCTGCCGCCGCCGAACGTTTCCACTGCTCCCCGTATCCCTCTACCCCAGGAGGCTGTTCGTGACGACCCCGGAGATGACTGTCGGCGATCTCATCGACCTGCTGTCCGGCTGCGACCGGAGTGCCCCGGTACGCCAGGCCATGAATCCCTTCTTCCCGATGGCACACCGCTTGGCGCAGGTCGTGCAGTGCGTGGACGAGACCGGGCGGCCCGTCGTCTACCTCGCCGAAGGCCGGGATCCGGGCGCCCAGCTTGGTCATCTGCCGCCCGAGGTCGCCGTCGCCCTGACCTGGCACTCTCCCGTCCAGGCACCCCCTCGCCGGGAACGCCGCACCGCACGCGGCAAGTAGACCCGCACCGAGCCCTTGGAGGCGCCCCTGAACCCCGACACCCCCCTCGATCCGCCGGCCAGCAACAGCGCCCAGCGCGCCTACTGGGTCGGTCCCCGGCACCTGGCCGGGGACGACGGACGCCTCTACGACTCCGTCGCCGATACGCTCGCCGGCCTTGGCTGGTCGAGCCTTGCGATCGTCCGCGGACGCCAGGAACCTGACGAGGCGCCGGAGGACCGTCAGGTCCTGCGCAGCACCGTCCTGCACATCAGCCAGGACACCCTCCGGTGGGCCCAGTGGGTCCTGGCGGACGAGCCGTTCCACCTCGGCGAACTGCCGATCTCCTGGCAGGTCTGCGCCCGCGCCGATACCAACAGTCCGCTCGCGCAGTGGTCGGCCTACTTCACCCCAGACGTCCCCGGCGAGGTCCTCACCGACTTCCTCGTCGCGCTCGATGCCCGGGACCAGCCCGCCGTGTCCTTCGCCGGGCCCGAGGTGGTCCTCGACGCGGTCACCGCCCACGGCTGGCTCCGCGACATCGACCAGCCCCACGCGGCAGCGACGGACCCGACGTTCACCTCCCACCTCAGCCTCGGCGAGGTCCCGCCCCTCATCCAGGATGCCGACCCGCGCACCCTGGTCGCCGAGGCCGACGCTGCGGGACCGGCCGGATGGCAGGCATGGGCCGAGCCCGCGCTGGGCACGCAGTGCCTGTGGGCGGCGTCCTTCGCAGCCAGCGTCCCGCACGACCTGGTCGCCGCGTTCGCCGCCTCGCTCAGCTCGACCGCACCGGTCCTGCGCCGGGTGCTGCCGGCGAGCACGCGGGACCGGCTCCTGCGCGCCCCGGCTGGCTGAACGCCGGTGTCCGTCCTTCATTCGACGCATGAAGCCCGGCCTCCCCGATTTCGGGAAGGGCGGGCTTCATGCTGCTGTGTTTGCCGGTGCGCTGAGGGGTTCGGACCGTGACGGCAGTATGTGACGACAGCGGCGACAGAGCCCGTAATCCCCACCAGCAGCGCCATCTTGCCTGCCCAGACGATGCGTTCCACGATCTCGCCCCGATTGTCAGACCGGAGTGCCATCGTTCGTTCATGTTCACCCTTACGACGACCACCTCATGGTCAACCCGCACATCTGGGGTCAGCCGGCCAGCGCCAACCCGCTACTCCAGCTCCGCAACATAGACGGCGGGGAGTGGTGCCAGCGGTACGGCGACAGCTTCGAGGCCGTGCGGGCATCCGCGCGCCCCTAGGCGCCCGACAGACAGGAGTAGCACTGCCGTGGGCAGGACCGAGTACTACCACGACCCCAAGGCCCCCAAGGCCAACACCCTTATCCCCGCCAGCAACCTGCTCGTAGTCAACGACGAAGGCGCCATCCTTCTCCAGCGACGCCGCGACACCGGCCAGTGGGCCCTGCCCGGAGGAGCCCAGGACATCGGTGAGAGCCCGGCGCAGTGCGCCGTCCGCGAGTGCGAGGAGGAGACCGGCATCGTCGCGGAGGTCACCGGCTTCCTCGGCGTCTACTCCAACCCGGAGCACATCATCGAGTACACCGACGGCGAGATCCGGCAGCAGTACGAGGCCGTGTACATCGGCCGCCCCGTAGGGGGCAAGCCTACCGTCAATGAGGAGGCCGACGGCGTGCGCTGGGTTCGCCCGGACGACCTGGATAAGCTCGACATCCACCCGAGCATGCACGAGCAGATCGGCCACTACCTGACCGGGGCTTACCCCTACCTCGGCTGACCGCTCGGACTTACAGCTCCACGCCGGCCTCGACCGCAGCCGCCCGCACCCGATCCACACTCGCGTGGATGTGCGGGGCGGCCCGGCGGATGAAACGCCCGACCACGCTGTCCTCGCCGTAGCGGGCCAAGATCTCCTGCAGCCGCTCATGGGGCGTCGTCCGTCGGCCGTCCGGCGTCGTGGTCATGTCGCAGTAGACCAGCGCGTCCACGAGGAGCGGATCATCCAGGAGGGGGAACTCGTCGGCCAGCTCAGTCCGGAGGCCACGCTCCTCGGCTTCGAGCAGCGCATACGAGTGGTTCGCGACCAGGCGGACAACCCGTCTCTCCGGAGATACCGTGCTCCGTCCAGCGGATGGAATCCCGTAGAGACGAGCGGGGGCGCGTAGCCGATGTCATGCAGCACCGCAGCCGCTTCCAGCACCTCGGCGCTGTTACCGGCCAGCGGCGCCAGCGTCTGGGCGCAAGCGGCAACGCCCTGCGAGTGTGCCCACCTGCGCGGGAGGCTGCTACTTAGCAGCTCACCAGCCAGTTCGTACGCCCAGTCAACCCTGGTCGTTGCCACCTGGGGAGGATATGGCAGCAACGGCGAGGACATCCTGGCCGTGCGCAAAGGGGAAGCCTGGACGTTGCGGGAGCCGCCGAAGCGTTTCTCGATTGCAGACCCGATCGCGGCGTACGTATCCTTCCCGGCAACGCGTTGACGGAGACGAGTAGCCAGGGATCACGCGAGCCGAGAGAGCTGCTGGCAGCTGGGAAGGCAGCCTCGCGCCCCAGGTGAATCCCCTCCCGAGTGCGGGGAGGAACGGCCTTAGGGAAGGTCCAATGCCCCGCCGGTTGACCCCCGTGACCGGGTCGCGAATGAGGCCACCCTCTGCTGGTGGCGAAGGCGCGGTGGCACCGCGAGTTGCCCCTTCTCGCCCGCGCTCCCAAGGGATCACGTCATGATGACTGATCGAACGGAGCACGGCAGGATGATCGATGTCACCCTGATTCGCCAGAACCCAGCCCATGTCCAGCAGGCGCTAGCCAAGCGGGCGGTCCACGTCGACCTCGACGAGTTTCTTCGACTGGACGACGACTACCGACAGGTGCGGGCTGAGATGGAACGCCTCCGTGGGGAGCGCAAGAGGATCTCGGGCGAGATCGCGAAACGGCAGCGGGTTGGGGAGGGCGTGGCAAGTCTGCACGGTGAAGCATCGGCCGTGGGCGAGCAGCTGACCGCCGTCGAGGCGCGGCTCATCGAACTGGAGCAGGCGCGTCAGGTCTTCCTTGATCCGCTGCCGAACCTACCCGACGCGGACGTGCTGGCCGGGGGCAAGGAGAACAACGAGGTCATTCGTGAAGCCGGCCAGCGTCCGGAGTTCGGTTTCACGCCCAGGGACCATGTGGAGCTCGCTCGAACTCTGGGCTTGGTCGACTATGAGCGGGGCACGAAGCTCGGCGGCAGCGGCTTCTGGATCTACCGGGGCGACGGCGCGCTCCTGGAGTGGGCGCTGCTGAACCACTTCCTGGAGGCCCATGTGCGGGACGGCTATGAGTTCGTGTTGCCACCGCACATCCTGACCTTCGCGGCCGGGTACACGGCGGGCCAGTTCCCCAAGTTTGCGGACGAGGTCTTCGCCTTGGAGCAGGGGGAGCAAGGTCCGGAGCGGTTCCTGCTACCGACCGCGGAGACAGCGTTGGTCAATCTGCACCGGGACGAGACGCTGCCCGAGACGGAGCTGCCTCGGAAGTACGTCGCGTACACGCCGTGCTACCGCAAGGAGGCCGGCGGCTACCGCACGGCTGAACGGGGGACCCTGCGCGGTCACCAGTTCAACAAGGTCGAGCTGTTCCAGTTCACCCACCCGGACGCCTCGGACGCCGCACACCAGGAGCTTCTCGGCAGAGCGGAGGACTTGGTAAAGGGACTGGGCCTGCACTATCGGATCACGCGACTCGCGGCCGGGGACACCAGCGCAGCGATGGCCAAGACGTACGACGTCGAGGTGTGGCTGCCGAGCATCGAGGCGTACGTCGAGGTCAGCTCGGTGTCGAATGCCCGCGACTACCAGGCGAGGCGTGGCAACATCCGCTACCGGCCGCAACAGGGGAAGTCGACGTTCGTCCACACGCTGAACGGATCAGGTCTGGCCACGAGCAGGCTTGTGCCCGCGCTGCTGGAGCAGCACCAGCGGGCCGACGGCACGGTGGAGGTACCCGAGGTGTTGCGCAAGTGGATCCCGAGCGGCGTCCTGACAGCACCGCCCTCGGCCTGAGTTGAGCGGGCTGTCTGTCGAACACTGAACGGGTGGGCCCCAGGTCAGAGTGCCCAACCACGCCGGTTGACCAGCCATCGCAGTGTGACCTCTCCACACCACGTCTGGTGCTGGCGAAGATGCGGTGACCAGTCTGCTGCGGGCTGTCTGCCTGAAGTGAGGAAGAAACCGGACAGCGCGGCGAGCGCCGCATCGAGTTGCTCGTCGGCGACTCCGCGGGCGGTGGGGTGCTGGGTGAACAGGGCTGTGGCGTCGTGGCCGTCGGCGTAGGCGGTGGCCAGGAGCAGGACGAGGTCGAACCAGCTTGCACCCAGGCAGGGCCAGTTCCAGTCGCAGATCCACGCGGCGCCGTACGCATCGATCAGCACGTTGTCCTGTCGTAGGTCGTGGTGGAGGACGGCATTGCCTGCGACGGCCTCCCGCCATCCGCTTTCCAGGCTGGCCAGCACGTCCAGTAGGTCGAGTGGTACCCAGGAAGGCAGGGCGTTCGTGTGCGTGGCGCCTCGGGCGAGGTTGCGCCAGTCGGCGAAGTCACCGCCGTCACCCACCGCCTTGAGGCCCACATGCTGGAGTGCTGTGGGTGGGGTGGAGAGTGCCTCTGCTGTGATCCTGTACGTGTCGAGAGTGGCCGTTAGCTCATCAGGCTTCCACGGTGTGGTGGGCATGCGGCCACCGGGGACAGCGTCGATGCCGAGAACGACCCATCCGTCGTGCTCCTCAATCCACTGCAGGCGTGGCGCCGGAATCTCTGCCGGGAGCGCCTGGTTGATCAACGCTTCCCTGCGGTAGGAGTCGGCCACCACGCTGTTGTCCAGGCTCTTGACCGCCTTGACGAACAGAGGTCCGAAGGCCCCGCGGAGTACAGCGGCGAAGCCGCTGGTAAATCCGCTCCCTGCGCTGCGCCCGGCCTGTACTGAGCCTCCGAGGCGTCGGGTGATGAGCTGGCGAACGTCTTGTGGGAGGTCCTTCCAGTCTGGGCGTACCGCTGTGGCGTTGTACTGAAGGCGCGAGGTGATGATGTCGGGCATTCCGTCAGGATGGGGGAGCTGTGTTTCCCGGCGCCACGAAATTGTCACGCGGATCCGTGTCCGTCCATTCGCTGACTGAGCCTCGTAGGCTGTGCCCCGGGTAGCGTCATCATCAGCGCGACTACACCTCCTCCTTCCTGGCGCCGTTGATCGTCAGGTGGCCGCACCTGCTTCCGAACCTGCCCACTGGCACGATCACGACCTAGCAGAAATCTCGCTGTCGTCTCGAGCCCTGGCTCGCTATCCTCCGTCACAACGCGATGACGGAGACGAGTAGCCCGGGATCACGCGAGCCGAGAGAGCTGCTGGCAGCTGGGAAGGCAGCCTCGCGCCCCGGGGTGAAGACCCTCCTGAGTGCGAGGAGGAACGGCCATGTGGTCCAATGCCCCGCCGGCTGGCCCCGTTACCGGCCACGAATGAGGCCGCCACTGTCGAGTGGTGGTGAAGGCGTGGTGGAACCGCGAGTCCCCTTCTCGCCCGCGCCCCCAAGGGATCACCATGACGCCCTGGAGGGCTGCGATGATCCATACGACCGATCGTGTACTGGTATCTGACCTGCACGAGCACTTGGGTCGAACCGTTTCCGTGTCGGGCTGGGCGCACACTCTGCGCCTGCTGAGTAAGGTCCAGTTCGTCGTCGTACGCGACCACACGGGCATGGTGCAGGTCACCCACCGGCGCGGCGGCGCAGGCGACGACATCGAGGCCGCCCTGCAGCAGCTCTCGCCGGAGTCCGCGGTGCGGATCACCGGCCGCGTCGTCGAGAACCCGATCGTGAAGCTCCACAGCCTGGAGATCATCCCGGAGCGGGTCGAGGTCCTGAACCGGGCCGCGACACCGCTGCCCATCGACGAGCACACCAGCCTGGAGCACCGCCTGGACTGGCGGTTCTTGGACGTACGCCGCCGTCCCGCCGCTCAGCTGATGTTCGCCGTGCAGACCACCCTTGAGCAGGGGATGCGCGAGTACGCCTATGCCCAGGGCGCCACGGAGATGCACACCCCCAAGCTCATGGGCACCGCCTCGGAGTCTGGCGCCGAGGTCTTCGAACTCGGCTACTTCGATCGCAGCGCCTATCTCGCCCAGTCGCCGCAGTTCTACAAGCAGATGGCGATCTCGGCCGGAATCGAGAAGGTCTTCGAGATCGGCCCCGTCTTCCGTGCAGAGCCGTCGTTCACCTCCCGGCACGCCACCGAGTTCACCGGCGTCGACGTCGAGCTGGCCTGGATTGACGGCGTCGAGGACGTTATGGCGTTCGAGGAGCAGATGCTCGCCCACGCCATCACCAAGGTCGCCGGTGCACACGGCGATGCGGTCCGGGAGCAGTTCGGCGTGGAGATCACCGTCCCCACGACGCCCTTCCCCCGCATCACCATGGCCAAGGCGCACGACATCCTGCGCAAGGGCGGATGGGACGCGGAAGGAACCAAGGAGGACCTGGACCCGGAGGGCGAGCGGAGCATCAGCGCCCACATCCAGCAGGCCACCGGCCACGAGTTCGTGTTCATCACCCACTACCCCGTGGGCATCCGGCCCTTCTACCACATGCGGCCGGCCGACGACCCGAGCGTGACCCTGAGCTTCGACCTGCTCTGGAAGGGGCTGGAGATCACCACCGGCGCCCAGCGCGAGCACCGCTACGACGTGCTGCTGAAGCAAGCCGCCGAGAAGGGCATGAGTCCGGAGCCGATGCAGGACTACCTGAACGCGTTCCGGTACGGGTGCCCACCGCACGGCGGGCTGGGCATGGGCCTTGGACGCGTACTCATGGTCTTGCTCGGTCTGGAGTCGATCCGCGAGGCCACCTTCCTCTTCCGCGGACCGAACCGGCTCACCCCATAGCTGGCCTCTGTGCATGGCTGGCCTACGTCGGATTTCCCTTCCGGGGCCTCGTTCACTGAGAGCATGGACAGGTGAGTATTGAGGGAGTGGGGCGCTGGGTGCCGGCTCGTCCCGAAGATCTAGCTGTCATGTTCGCTGCGGCCGACTTCCCGTGGTGGATCGCTGGCGGGTACGCGATCGAACTCGCCGTCGGCCGTGAGCTACGCCCGCACGGCGATCTCGATGTCCTCGTCCTCCGACGGGACCAAGCTCGCGTGCGCGATCTCTTGACCGACTGGGACCTGTACGTGGCGGACCCACCTGGCATGGGGCGGCTGCGCCCGTGGCGTTCTGGGGAGACTCTTCAGCCGCCCCTCCACGACACCTGGTGCCGACGCACGCCTGAGGCACCCTGGTCCGTGCAGCTCATGCTGGACGAGGCGGAGGGCACCCATTGGGTCTCTCGGCGTACCCCACGGATCCGGCTTCCGATCGAGCGGTTGGGACGAAGAAGCGGGACTGGTATCCCCTACCTGGCGCCCGAGGTGCAGCTCTACTACAAGGCGAAGGCGACACGGGAGAAGGATGAGACAGACTTCGAAGCGGTACTGCCGCTGCTCGGCGAACCTCAGCGCATTTGGTTGGCGAACGCCATCGCAGTAACCGTGCCGGACCACCCATGGCGGCAGCGTCTTACGCCACCGGACGCACACAAATGAGACGTCGGCCGCCGAGCGCGGTCCGCGGGAGACACGAAGGTGGCACGAGAGTTATACAACCTGAAGCTCTGGCACTCCGTGAGTGAACACTTGGTCGACGAGGCAATGGCGAAGCCACGCTAACCAACCGCAGGCAGATCAGGCCGATTTCAGTGTCCACGACCAGTTCCTTAGCTCGTCGGGAGGGCGGTCTGATTACCCGAAGCTGCCTCGTCCTCCGTCCGCAGCACGCACCGAGGTGTTACCGGCTCAGTGCGGCGTCGAGATATACCTGCACCGCGTCGAAGAGGCCGTATGGCACGTACGCGGGAATCTGGGCATGCCGGACCCATGCCACCTCAGCCAGTTCATCGTCGTCCGCCACGTAAGGAGCGCCGGACTCTACGACACAGGCCACGTAGGTCATCTTCCGGCCAGTCTTGGGGTGAACCCGTTCTCCGAGGACCTTGAGAGCGGTCACCTCCATGCCGACCTCTTCGCTCGTCTCTCGCACGGCTGCTTGTTCAGGGGTCTCCGTCCCCTCGATCTCGCCCGCCGGGAACTGCCAAGACAGTTGACCTTCCGCGACCCGGCGGCGAACCATGAGCACGGCGCCGTCCTGTACCACGATCGCGGCTGCGATGCCCGGTCGCTCTTGTGCCGTTTGCTCGGTCATACGTCTTCCTCCAGTGCTGCCAGCATCGGCGGGTAGATCGTGTCGACGGACATGAAGCGGCCCTGTAGGTTCTCAGATCCCGTGTCATTTTCTCAGTCGCGATGTCATGTGACTGGCCGAACTGACACGGGATTGAGAATCGCTGGCCACTGCCGTCACTCGTTTGAGGACTCCGTTGCCAGCGGGATACCGCACAGCGGGCAGCCGTTTGCGTGGTCGTCCTGACAGACGTAGCCGATGGCGCCATCCACGCACCATTCGGCGGCCTCCTCGGACAGCAGGTCGGGCCCGGCAAGGAGCAGCCGACGAAATTCCGTGGTGTCCGCAATGTCGGCCGGCCGGTTGGTGAACCACTCGTCGAACCAAGGCTTGTCCCGGTGTATGCGCCAGTGCGCATTCTCCCGGTCGTCGACAGCCGTAAGGAACCGATCGACGATGCGCCCCCAACTCGGTGCTCCGAACCAGCCGTTGTCGAACGCGCACAAGGATTCGACCAGGGTTCGCAGACCGAACTCCTTCTCGCTAAGGCAGTACCTTCGCCCCCATGAGATCGCGACCTGTGCCATCTCCGCGAGTTCTACGCGCGGATCATCCTCGTGTGCCGGGTCGTCAGGGTTGTGGCAGGCCAGCCCGAGCTCGAGCACAGACTGCCCGGTCGGTAGAACCCGGGACGGGTTGACGATCGCGAGACCGAGACCGATCCAGTCGACATGGTCGAACGACAGCATCGAGCGCACGAGTCGGGTGGTTGCCGCGTTGATCCGCATCATTGTGCCGTCGTGCAGCGGACTCTTCCCGGCATGCCAGTTCTCGACGGGTGTGTTGCGCCACACGGCGAGCGTGATGCGGGTGGCAGCGAGCCACAGCAGGGCGTCGTCGTCGAGGTGCCCGAACCGCTTGGCGCACTCCTGGGCGCCGTAGGTGATCAACTCTTCCGGTTTCGGCCACCTGTGGCTGTCGGGCCCTTCAGGCCCTTCAGGCGCGTACTCGTAGTCATCGGCGTACTCGTCGAGGATCGCGCTCAACTCGGCTGCGCTGTAAGCCTCGCTGTACTCGGAGCTGTCCGGCTCCTCGACGGTGTACATGTCGTGGTCCCAGGAGACGTACACGTCGCCCCAGAGCACGACGTCATCGCACTCGCTGGCGTTGTCCGTCACAACCGGCCTGATGGTGATCGGGGCAGTACGCCCGTCGGTTCGCTCGCCGTCCTTCTCGGCAGCCCATGCAGTGATGACCCCGAGCGGCTTCGGAAGGAGAGGACCGACCTCGGTGATGCTGAACGGCTCGTCGTCGTCATCGGTGTCGAACCGGCTGTTGACGAACGCGACCGCCTCGGAGGGCGAGCTGACGATGGACTGGGTACCACTCTCGTTGTCAACCACTCGCCACAACGCGCTGTTCTTCACGATGCTCTCCGATCGCGGTGAGTGCACCCGGGGCGGGTGCGATGCGCCGGGTCGCTCGGCACTGACTCCAATTATGGGCTGATCAACCCGTCCGTAGTCCCGCAGGCGCTTGTCAGCGACGACGCTCGGGACGTTCGTGTGCAACGAAGGTGTGTGAGTGGGTGGAACGGATGGTTGCCGATGCAGGTTCGTGACGCCCCGGGCCGCGTTGCAGCCTGCTGGACAGCCTGAGGAAATGACACCGATCTGAGACAGCCGCCTGCCGACACAACGTGAGACTCAAGGGAAATATCCAGGTCACAGGGTCGGCGCCTGACACTGAAATTGAGAACCTACAGGCCCGCCGCATTCTTCGCCACCCAAGCCGCTCTTCAACCGCATCATTGTTCGTTGCGTCCCCTGCCAGGTACACGCAGTGGACACCCGTCGCCGGATGGATCCGCTCAACCAGACCGCGCCGTACAGCACAGCACACGCCCGTCTAATCCAGCGTCTCGCGGGCCGTCGCGGTCCCTCCTGCCGCAGATCATCCCGCCGCAGCTGTTCCTCGCTCCGTAGAGGGGAGAAGTTGCCGCAACCGACCTCGTCCTTGGCGAATGCCAGGCGCTCCGCCTCTTCCCGCTCGATCAACTGCCGCACAGGATGCCGCACATCACCCACTACATTAATCAACTTACGGGTGCTTTCACCTGACGGCAGGTCGCCCCTACCCCACAGCGAGGGCCCAAGGAGTCCAGATGACGCTCTCTTCGCCTGGTGCACGGGCCGTGGACTTGCGTGTTGAGCCGGTTGATGACGTTCTCGAACACGTGGAGCGGTCCCTTCAAATGCAGTTGCTCCGTGACACCGTGGTGTGCAAGCGGCGCTCGGTTGGGGCGCGGACGGACCGTGGAACGTGGGTGAGGGTTGAGCGGCGCAGCTTCGACCGGATCGGAGCACAGGGCTGGAACGGCACCGAGGCCGCAGCGGTCTTGCATGGAGTGTCTATGCCGAAGTGGTATGCGGGGCTGGCGTGGCGCGAGCGGGACGAGCCGGTGATGTGGCGGGCAGACGAAATGGCGCTGGTCACCGCCCCGCCCGTTGGGCAAGCCGCCCTGGTGATCGAGGATCCTAAACTGTCGGACGGCTGGTGGGCGGCACTCAATGCTTCGCTGGACGCACTCGCCGCGCAGCGCACGCACCGCATCGCCACTCCGGACACCGAGACGGCCACCCAGGAACTGGTGACTGGGACGATCCGAGCAGTCTTCCCCGAAGTAGACGCCACCGTGGATGAGTGGACGCCGGCACATGCGGATCTGACGTGGGCGAACGTGACCGGGCCCGAGTTCTGCATCCTCGATTGGGAGGATTGGGGGATGGCGCCGCGCGGACTGGACGCGGCCACCCTCTGGGGGAACTCCCTTGCCGTCCCCGCCCTGGCCCAACAAGTGTGGGCGGAGCATCGGCCAGACCTGGAGAGCAGGTCTGGCCGGCTGATGGCCCTGTTCTTCTGTGCGAAGGTCGTAGGTCCTTACGCCCATCCCCAGGATCCCCGCTTGGAGCCTGCCCGGAAGGAGGCGGCGCGGCTCATCGCCGAGCTTCACTCCTGACGGCGATTGCGCAGGAGGCTGCGGTAGTGGCGGACGGCCTCCTCGTCCGCCGCGAAGCTCTGGGCGTTGGTCAGCTCTCGCAGGTGGTCGGGGTTGTGGGTGCCGACCGCTACCGCGTTCACGGGCGGGAGGTGGTAGGCGGCCCTGAAGGCAGCCTGCACCGGGGTGGCCTGCTGCCGGGAGCAGGTAGGACGGGGTCCCTCAGTCAGCCCCCGCACCCTGCCGCTCCCCTCGCTCCCCTTGGGCTGCGCCCCTCCGGCCGCACGGGTTTATGCGAGGACACGCATAGTCGTGTTCGTGCATAGACGCTGCGCCCGGCCCCCTCTAACGTCATGGGCAGGCGGCCCAATCGGGGCCAGAGCAAGGGGGTTTGGCATGTCCGAGCGTTCGGCACTCACCCGGCTCACGGGCAATGGCAACGGCGAGTGCGGAGAGAAGGACTGCCCGAACGTGTACCGCACGGCCGCGGGGTCGTTCGTGGTGCAGGGTGACGTGTCCGACGCCTTCACCCCGCCCGCCGGGGAAGGGCTTGTGGAAATCCCGGAGGCGGTTCTCAGGGAGGCGTTCCGTGCACTTGGATGGTGACGCCTGGAACGACTGCTTCGATTCCATGGAGCGTGAGGCGTGGAGGCTGGAGACGCTGCCCGTCTACACCATGCCCCAGGAAGCGGAGAAGCTGAAGCGATTCCTCGCCGGGGAGAAGTCGCCGGACGATTACACATCGGCCTGGATGGATGAGGTCCGGCAGTGGGCCTCGGAAGGAAAGAGAGTCGGCAGGGTGCACGTCGTGACCCGCCCGCTCTCGGACTACCTTCGGTTCGAATTCGAGTACTACTACCGGCACCACGTGAAGGCGGGCGAGGATATCCGTATCCTCGACCTCACCGACCGGGAGAACCCGGGACTTCCAGATCAGGACTTCTGGATGTTCGACGAGTCCAAGGTGGTCCTGATGAACTACCGGGCGGACGGGACACAGATAAACCGGGAGCTGTACGAGGGCGACCCGGAGCCCTACCGGCAGTGGAAGCGGATTGCCATTGCCAAATCCGTGCCGTTCCTGGAGTACGTGAGCAGCGGGTGACGTTCGATCCTGAGCAGCTGGGGCAGCCGAAACAGGAACTGGCGGCCCTGCTGAAAGAACTACGCAAGCGAGCCGGCCTCACTGGGGACCGGCTCGCTCGGCGTTGCAACATGTCCCAATCGAAGATCAGTCGGATCGAGAATGGGAAAGTTCAGCCGAGTCTGCTGGATCTGGAAAGGATCCTCCGGGCCGTGGTGGCTCCGCCCGAGGTCATCGAGGAGGTCGTTGCCCTCGCGAGGCTGGCCAACACCGAATGGCAAGACCTGCGCTCGCTCCGGCGTAGGGGCCTGGAGAAGAAGCAGACTGAACTTGCCGCCCTTGAATCCTCGTCCACGGAGTTCCGCTTCTTCCTGCTCTCGATGATTACAGGACTGCTGTCCACCCCTGAGTACATCCGCGCCAGCCTTGCCTATTCTCCGGCCGATGTCACTAAGACGATCGCGAGGAAGCTGGAGCGGCAGGAGGTTCTTTACGACACGAAGAAGCGGTTCACTTTCATTCTCGCCGAGCAGGCTGTGAGGTGGCCACTCCTGCCCCCGGCTGCGATGGCGATGCAGATTGACCGGCTGGCCTCACTGACCCACCTTGCGAACGTGAAGCTCGGCGTCATCCCCATCGCGGGATACAAGCCCATGGCTCCGATGGACACCTTCACCATCTATGACGACACCCTGGCCACCGTGGAGAACACCACCGGTGTCGTGATCCTGAGAGATCCACGTGACATCGAAATGCACTTGGAACTGTTCTCCACGCTTGAGGGTTATGCGCTGTTCGGGGACGAAGCGCGAGCCTTGTTGGCGGAGTGGTCCGCCGCCTGCCGTTCATGATCTTTAGTCCATGACGGGAAAGAACTACACAGCCGTCGCTTTGTAGGCCAATGATTTCCCCCATGGCAGCGACCGGGCGAAACGAAAAGTGGGTCCGCTACGGCGTGGGGTGGCGGCTGGGGTACCGGCGGAGGTTCGGCCCTGACGCTGGTGTGCGCTCATGACGACCGGGTGCATGACTCTCCGGGTGTCATACGACGGGGGCCGGATGTACGACTCGGTGCGCATGGTGCGGGTGAACCACCGCAACGCAGTGATCTCGGGTTCGCCGACCAAGTCCCCGCCGTGCGGGTGCCCGCGGTGCACGGGGCGCCCGTCGTCGCCAAGGTCGGCGTCCGCCGCGCTCGTCGCTGTCCCTTTGCTTCCTGCCGGAATCCCGGTGGGAGTCCCCGAGAAGAGAGAGGTAAGTCCGATGGTGGAAGAGAACACCACGTCGGCCGCCCCCGAGGGGGGTGGACTGCTCGTCGCGAAGCGGAAGATCGTGGCCGCGCGCACGCGTGCCGAGCAGGAGTCGGACGTCAGCAGTGGCCGTTCCGACGGCAACGACTGACGGGAGCGCCCACGTTGCGTGATGCAGCCTCGTGGGCGGGGCGTCTGGGCGGGGACAGGTTCCTCGCCCAGACGTACCACCGCTCGTACGCGCACTTCCCCGGGGTCGCCGACGTGGCGGGTCTGTTCTCCTGGGACGACCTGAACCGGATCATTGCCGCGCAGCGGCTGGAGCCGCCCCGGCTGCGCCTGTCGGCTGACGGCGAGATGGTGCCGCTGCACCGCTACGCGATCCCGACAACGAACCGCCGCGCGGTCACCTGGTCCCGTATCCAGCCGTCCGACTTCCACGCCCAGCTCAGGGACGGGGCGTCGCTGGTCCTCGACGCGGTGGAGAAGATCCACCCCGCCGTGGGGGCGGCTGCGGAGGGGCTGGAACGCTTCCTCGGGACTTCCGTGCAGGCCAACGTGTACGCCTCGTGGACCGAGCGGGAGGGCTTCGGCCGGCATTGGGACGACCACGATGTCGTCGTGGTGCAACTGCATGGCTCGAAGCGGTGGCGCCTGTGGGGGATGACCCGTGAGGCGCCCACCTTCCGGGACGTGGAGTCGCCGGAGGAGCCGGAGGGCGACCCGGTGGCGGACCTCGTTCTGTCCCCGGGTGACGTGCTCTACCTGCCGCGCGGGTGGTGGCACTCGGTCACCGCCGATCAGGGGACGGAATCCCTTCACCTCACGTTCGGCATGGTCCCGCACACCGGCGCTGACCTGATGCTGTGGGTCGTCGATCAGCTCCGGGCGTCCCTCGCGCTGCGCCGGGACATCCCGCGCTTCGGCTCGCTGGCGGAACAGTCGGACTTCATCGACGCCGTACGACGTGAGGTGGCCGACATGATGGCGGACCCCCGCCTCGTGGAGCGGTGGGCGGAGTCGATCGACACGACAGACCTGGGCCACGCGATTCCGTCCCTGCCCTACGTGGACGGACTCCCCGCACGGAGAGAGATCACGGTCAAGCTCACCGCTCCGAGAGGTCGCCTGACGGCCAACCGCGAACAGGGCACGGTCACCTTCTCCGCGGCGGGTACCGCGTGGGACTTCGCTGAGTCCGCGGCGCCCGCGCTGGGCACGCTGCTGACCAACCAGCCGACCACGCTGGGGGAGGTGGCCGACTCCGCCGGGCTTGAGGTCAAGGAGGTGGCCGAACTGGTCTCCGTCCTCATCGACGGCCACGCCGTCGCAGTCGTGGGGACGGCGCTGTGACCGCCGCGCTCTGCCTGGGGACATACCGCGTGCGTGCCGTCAGTCAGGCGGCACGCGCTGCCCTGGCCGCAGGCAGCCCCTGGGTGGACACGGCACCCAACTATGGTCGTGGTCAGGCGCATGAGGAGCTGCGCCCGATGCTCGGGGGGGGATACCCGACCGTGCGGGTAGCCACGAAGACGGGGTTCTTCACGGAGGAGCAAGGCCGCAGCGCGCTGGCTGAGGGCGTGCTCACCCGGGAAGAGGCGGCCGGTAGGCACAGCCTTGAGCGAGGCTTCGTCCGCTGGCAGACGGAGCGATCCTTGGCCGCGCTCGGGCGCGTGGACCTGGTGTTCGTGCACAACCCCGAGCACCACGGGCACGGCCTTGACCGCGCCGCTCTGCACGGCCGTGTGCGGGAAGCCTTCACGGCGCTGGAGGAGTTCGCCCATGCGGGCAGGATCGGTGGGTACGGCGTCGCCACTTGGTCGGGCCTAACCTCCGGAGCGTTCAGTGTCGCCGAGTTGCTCGCGCTCGCACGCCAGGCGGCTGGTTCCGCCGAGCATCACTTCACGGGCATGCAGATGCCCGTCAGCCTGATCATGGATGCCCCGATCACACAGGCCCTGAACGGCGGCGGACCACTGGTACAGGCGAAGGACGCCGGGCTGATCACGTTCGGCTCCGCGCCCCTGCACGGGGGTGAACTCCTCGACGCCATGACACTCGAACTGGTGAACCTCATCCGCCCCGGCCTGTCGGCCGCAGCCGCTGCCCTGCTGGCCGCTGGCTCGTGCCCCGGCCTTGATGTCGTCCTCACCTCCGCGAGCACCCGCGAGCACTGGGACGATGTGGCCAAGGCTCTGGCTGCGCCGCTGACGGCCCAGGAACTCAGGAGGGTGACGGATGAACTCGCCGGTGAATGAGGAGGTGCGAGCCCTGATGGAGGCAGCCCACGACCGGGCGGCCAAGGCACTGGGCCTCAGCTGCACGGGGCCGCTGGCGTGGGGCTTCCTCGGTGTCACCCTCGGACGCCGAGCGGAGGACCGGTGGCTACGGGTGAGCCGGACGGCGAAAAGGAACGCGGGCAGAAAGCAGGGGGAGGGCATCGTCGGGGCTTCCCAGCTCCTACCCGAAGGCATCCCGCGCCCCCGCCTGCACGGGGTGCACGACTGGACTGACGGCGAGTGGGCCTTCGAGGCCGAAGTCCTGGACTACCTCACGCAACCTGTGGTGTCCCCGGACAGAGCCGACATCGACCACGATCCGGCGCTGCCTGACGAATGGTGGGCGGACCTTCGCCAAGCCCTTGTCCTGCTCGCTGAAGCGGAGGGTGTGAAGACGACCGTCCGGGACGGATGGATCGAACGAGCCTTCCCCCAGTTCCTCGGCATCCCGGCCCCCGCCAACGTGGAGCGGGTGACCGGTCACGGTGACCTGCACTGGGGCAACCTCACCGCCGAGCCCCTGTGCCTGCTGGACTGGGAGCGGTGGGGCCTGGTGCCCTTCGGCTATGACGCGGGGCTTCTCCACGCCAACAGCCTGCTTGTGCCCGACGTAGCCGCCCGCATCCGCAAAGAGTTCGCGGCCATCCTCGACACCCCCGCCGGTCGAATCGGGGAACTCGCGGCCCTGGCCGAGATGCTGCAAGCCGTGGCCCGTGGCTGGTACCCCGACCTTGCGCCCCACCTTCTCGCCCGAGCGGAGGCACTCACGGGAGTGCGCCCGCCCGTTCCGGTGCACTCCGAGGTGAGCGCCTGACTGCGCCCCTGCGCGCCTCTCTCAGGCCCTCTCTGCCAGGTGGCGGGAGAGGGTGGCGCGGTGGACTCCCGGCGCCTTGGCAATGCTGGTGACGCTCTCGCCCTCGTCGCGTCGCGCACGGGCTATGTCCAGCTTGCCGTCCCCACCCGGCCGCGGGGCATCACCGGAGGACCCAGCGTTGTCGGACCGGAGACTGTCGTACCGGCTGTGGACGGCCGTGAGCTCCTCAACGGCGACCAGCAGGCTGCTCTTGGTGGAGGGCAACCTTGTCGGTCGATCGCACGTCGCTGTGGACGTACACCTGCGGGCCTTCGCTGCGGATGCCGGCGTCACGGGCCTGCAGTACGAGGAGCTGCGAGCTGTGTACGAGGAGGCCGCCGCCGCCCTCGGACACGAACCGGGCGGGATGGAGCACGCGGTATGGCGGTTCAAGTCGAGGGCCGTCTGACCCGCCACCCTAGGCCGGCCGCTGCTCGGCGACGCCCCGCTCTGAATCCTCGGATCGACACGGCGCCCTCGACCGTGGTGGTCGAGGGCGCCGTTGCGGGCGCGTCAGCGGGTTGCTGTCGCCTTGGCGAGGGCCTTGTCGAGATGCTGGCCGACCAGGGCTGGCGCGCCGGAGACGATGAGGAGCAGGCTTCCCTCACGTATCGCGGTCTGCTTGACGACGCTGTCCTGCCCACCGGAGGTGAAGGTCATCAGCTGGCTCCACTGCTGGTCGCCGAGCCGGGGCGCGGTCGTCTTCTGTGACGTGACGTTGATGACGGTGCTGCCGGAGACGACTTGGTAGGTCGGGCAGCCGGTCATGGCGTCGAAGATCCGATCGATGCCGTCGGACAGCTTCGTGGAGGTGTCGCTGTACAGCTCCTCGGAGACCTCCGAACCGGCGCTGCCGCCGGTGTAGGTGAAGGACACCTTCGCCTTGTTGGGGAAGTCGAGGGAGCCGCTGGCCGCCGCGTCGCCGCCCAGCTTCTCCAGGGTGGGGCAGCCGGTGACGGTGACGTCGTCGTGGCTGGAGGTGTCCTCCGGCTTGCGGGTGTAGTCGGACCCGAGGTCGCTCTCGTCGAGCAGGCGGGGCTGAAGCGCGGCCGACGACAGCGGGGCGTCGCTCTGCTTGGTGGTGGCCGGGTGGTCTGCGGGGGCGGAGGACGGGGAGGTGGACTTCGCCTGGCTGGTGCCGGCGGAGCAGGCGGGCAGGGTGAGGGCGGCGGCGGTGAGGCCGAGGGCGGTGATGGTGAGGCGAACGCGCATGGGTGAACTGACCCCTGTGGTGCTCGGTGACGGTTGGACAGTGCGGGCCCGTGGGCCCGAGAAGGGGCCGAAGGAGTGGAGGTCAGCGGTGGCCGAGGTGCCGCAGGCAGTCCTCGAACGTGGCGTGGATGGCATCTCCCGGGCCGGAGTGTCGGTTGAACCACGCGGTGTCGAGACGGGTCTCGTGCTGCTCGTGGCCGGCCTGGCAGCGCAGCCAGACCTGGTCGTGGGTGGAGAGGATGAGCCACTCGCGGTAGGCGCCGCACTCGGCGCAGGCGACGACCTCGCCGGCCAGGACGACCGGCCACGGCCAGGGCATCACCCGGCCGTCGAGCTGGTCGTGGCTGGGGACGCGCAGCTCCGGCGGGAGGAAGTCGTCCACAACCGGCGCCGGCTCCGCGAGCTGATGCTCCTCCTGCATCTGCAGGACCGGCGGCACCTGGTCGGCCATCCGCAGCCACGCCTCGCACGCTTGGCGCTGCACCTCACTGAACTCTTCCTCTTCCGCGCGGCGGCGTCGTCGTATCCGGTGAAACACCCGGTGTCCTCCCTCGTCTCGTCCTGCACGCGTCATGATCGTGCGCGAAGTCCGCTGACCTGTTCAATTCACAAAGTCCACAGTCACGACCGGCCACGCCCAGGCCGGGCCTGTCCGGGGATGTGCTGCCCGGCGCGCTGTGCCGAGCGCTGTGCGGCGTGAGCGTCGGGCACCATGCCGGTGGTATCCGCAGGCAGGTCCGCTGCCCGGCGCAGCCGCCACACCAGGACGTCGCTGACGGACTCCGCCGTGTCCAGCTTCCGCCGACCCGCGGCGTCGGCGAGCAGGGCGGCTGGGTCGTGGCCGACGGCTTCGGCGTCGGCGAGGGTGGCGGCGAGCGCGTACCAGCCGGGCTCGGCGAGGATCTGCTCGGCCAACTCCGGCAGCGCTGTGCGCAGCACCGTCGTCTGCCGCTGCCGCAGCGCCCGGCCCAGGCGCCGGCCTCGCTGGTAGAGGGCACCGAGGGGTTGGGCGGCGGCGGCCTGGTAGGCGGCGCGCAGATGTTCGGCGGCCTGGCGGGCGGCGGCGGCTTGCTGGGCGTGGTTCTTCTTCGCGTGCCAGTGGGCGGCGGCGGTGATGAGGAAGAACAGCATGTCGATCGCCATCGCGGTGGTCGCGCCGTCCTCGCCGCGGCCCAACGCCGGACCGCTATAGACGAGGTCACGGGCGGCCTGCCGCAGCGCTCGGTCGTGGCCACGCTCGGCGCGGACGTGGGAGCGGGAGGCCCGCTCGAACGCGAAGGCGGCGTCACGCAGTTCGCGCCTGGTGCGGGCCGCGGAGGTCTTCGCGAGCGCGTCCAGGACCTCGCCGGCAGCGGCAATGTACGCGGCGGCGATGGCGTCGTCGCCGTGCTCGATGACGAGCACCGCGTTCCACGCGGCCGAGGCCGTGCGTCGGCGGGCGGCGGCCGGGTCGCTCGGCGCCGCAGGGGCGGGCACATCTGCCGGTGTGGCGTCCTGGTCGCGAGTGTCGGCGGACCAGCGCTCCCGGATACGGGGCAGGGACAGATCGGGGGCCAGGCGGACGCCGGGGTAGAAGACCGGTTCGCCGTCCTTGTTGCGGTCGTCGGGCAGGGCGACCTTGTATCCGAGCAGGTCGCCGGAGGGGGCGACGCGCTTACGGATGATCAGGCCGGCGGCGGTCAGCCGGTCGAAGAACTCGGTCTCGCTGCTGGCGCCGGCCACCGCGCGGCGCACGGTTTCGCGCAGTTCCTCCCGCGCGGTGCGCTCGCGGCCCTGACGTTCGGCTTTGTGGCGCTCGGCACTGGTGGGGCGTTGGGCTGCGGTGCCGTCGCCCTTGTTGAGCCGGCGCAAGCCGAGCTCCGCTTCCAAGGCGCGGGCCTGGGCCTGGGCGCGAGCGGCGTCGTGGTCGAGGTCGGGCTTGTAGCCGTCCTCACGGACGAGCGTGGCGACGATGTGAATGTGGTCGTCGGCATGCCGGACGGCCACCCACCGGCAGCCCGCGCCCTGTTCGGGGTAGTCGATACCGGTGGCGGCGACCATCCGGCGGGCCACCTCGCCCCACTCCTCGTCGGTCAGGATCCGGTCCTCGGCACTGTTGCGGACGGACAGATGCCACACGTGCTTCTTCGGCCGGTCAGCCTGGTCGATGTTCTCGACGGGTTGGTCCAGGAGCTGCTGGAGCTGCTTGAGGGTGGCAGACGGGTGGCGGCCGGGGTCGGGAGCGTTGTGGTCCCACGAGGCGACCAGGTGCGGGTCGATGTGCTCCTCGTGCTTCCCGGGCCCGTAGAGGTAGTAGAGGAGACCGATGGTGCGCTGCCCGCGCTTTTGTATCCGGGGGATCATGCTGCTGTCCGAGGTCGTTGCTGGGAGTGGCGGGATGCGGGGCGGTAAGGGGAGCCAGCTCAGCGCTGCTCCAGCAGTCGGTCTGTGGCTGCCTGTACGCGGGTCACGGCGCGCTGGACCGCCGCGACGACCGCGTCGATTTCCGCTGGCTGGCCGCCGGAGTTGATGGCCCGGGCTATCTGGTTGAGGTTGTTGCCGACTTGTCCGAGGTGCCGGCGTGCGGCGAACAGCTCGGCGATCAGCTCGCGGTGGCCGGCGATGGCGGCGGCGGTGCTGTCGAGGTCGTGAGCGGCGGCGAGCCCGCTGCGGGCGAGGAAGCCTGGCAGGCTCGTACGGGTCGCGGTGGCGGCAGCGCAGAGCAGGGTCTTCTCGTCGCCGTTCAGGCGGACGCTGCAGACGTAATCACGCTTGTGCGAGGGCGGCTTGGGCGAGCGCTTGCGCGAGGTCTTCTTCGCGGCGCGCGGCTTGTGCAGTGAAGGCGTCTCCTCCGGCTGCGATCCGCCCTCGGTCGCTGTCTCACGGACCAGCACCCCCCGGTGCTGGTCCGCTCTCGCCACCCCCGGGGCGGGCTTGGCCAAGGCGCGCTTCCCCGACGGGGAAGAGTGTCTTGGCCGATAACTTGCTCGCCCCGAGACCGAGTTGGAGTTGGGAGCAGGTTCCGGGGCGGTGCCGGTCTGGGTGGGGTTCGTCATCAGGATTCGGGCCTCGTGGAGCGGGTGTGCTGTTGGATGCTCGCGGCCAGCGCGAGGACGTCGGCCGGTCCCGTAAGGACGCGGACGGATCCTTATGAGTGGCCCTGGACGAGCCACTGGCCGGTAGGCGCGAGGACGGCGGCGTGCAGGAGTCTCCGGCGGACCAGGACGTCCGCCCAGGCGCTGGCCTCGACGACCGTGGCCTCGGATGAGCGAACAGGACGCGGAATCAAGGCGTGTCTCCTCAAGCGGGGCGGGTGGCCCGGCACGGAGCCGGGCCACCCTTTGCGATTAGGGGGCCTGGAGCGGGGTTTTGCCGGTTCAGCCGCACTCGGGGCAGCGACCGACGTGGCTGTTGAGCGCGCGGGCCATCCGCTGCTTTGTCGAGGCAGCCTGCTTCGCGCTGGACTTCGCCGCCGGCCTGCCCTCGTGCCGCTTTGAGTGGGCGAGCATGAAGCCGATCTCCCGCTCGTACTCCGCACGGACGGTGTCGAACTGGTGGCAGGTCTTCATCGGGCGGAGCTCCTTGTCGTCGTGGTGGCGTCACTCCGCAGTTCCTGGAGGACGAGGCTCAGCCGGTCGTTCCGGCCGCCCTTCAGGCCCTCACGGCGGAGAATCTCCCGCAGCTGGACCCGGGTGACGGACTCGTTGCCGTCCCGTTCGAGCAGGGCAGAGACGTGCGGACGGACCTGCTGGACGAGCTGGTCCACCGACTGTTCGAGCTCCCGCGGCGCGCGCTGCGTCTGCGGGCTGCGGGACCGGGCGCGCTTCCCCTTGGTCTTAGTCCGGGGCTTCGTGGCCGTCTTGCTCCGCAGAGGCACCGTGTGTCCCCGGTCCCCGGTGGGCTCGGTCCCCGTGTCGGTGTCGTTCGGTCCCCGGTCCCCGGTGGGCTCGGTCCCCGTGTCGGTGTCGTTCGGTCCCCGGTCCCCGGTGGGCTCGGTCCCCGTGTCGGTGTCGTTCGGTCCCCGGTCCCCGGTGGGCTCGGTCCCCGTGTCGGTGTCGTTCGGTCCCCGGTCCCCGGTGGGCTCGGTCCCCGACTCGGCGGCGTTCGGTCCTGGATGCGAATCAGGGCCTTGAGCAGGTACTTCTCGCGTAGTACGGTCGGTCCCCACGCCTCCGGCGTCCCCCTGTGAGGCTTCCGAGTCGGTGGGACCGGTCCCCGGGACGACACCTGTGGCTGGAACCTCGGTCCCCACCCTGGTCCCCGCGTTCTCGACCCCGGTCCCCGCGCCATCCGACGCCTTAGAGTCCGCAATCTTGGGGACCGGTCCCCTCGGGGCGCTCGGTCCCCGGTCCCTGTACGACTCGTGGGGGCCGGGGGGATCGGCTGCGGGGACCGGCGCCGTCGAGGCCGGATGCGAGGGGACGGCGGCTGCCCTCGCGGTGATGTGCGCCGGGGACCAGGGCGAGGGAAGCGGGACCGTGGCGAGCGCGAGTGCGTGCCGGCGTGCGGCGAGCTGGTCGAGCAGCTGTGCGCGCTGGCGGGCGTCGGTCCCGACCGAGGCCCTGCCGACCGCCTTCGACAGGCGCCGCGTCAGCCGCCGGCCGCGTCGGCTCTGCTGCTGCTCGGGTGTGCGTTCGGCGAGGCGGACGGCGAGGGCGACTGCGCGGGCGGTGGCCCGGTCCCGGGTGATCTGTGCGGCGTCGCGGTCGCGTGCGGCGATCCCGAGGCGGGACAGCAGCCGCTCGCGTGCTTCCCGCCCCAGGACGGCGATCAGTCCGTGGGAGGCGGCACCCGGGGTGCGCAGGCGCAGCTCGATCCCCATGGCGAGGTGCCACAGCATCGCCGCCATGACCGGCCCGACGAAGGCCCTTACCGTGCCGCCGATAGGACCGCTCTCGGCATAGGCGGGGATCACCTGCACTCCGGTGATCACCCAGACCAACGTGCCCGGAAGGCCGGGGGCGCCCTCGGTGGCCAGGTTCTGCCGTGCCATTAGCGCCGTCGCGAAGAGCGCCAGCTCGGCTGCGGCGAACATGCCGGCCCGCTCGGCGGTGCCGGCCATGTCGAGGTAGTCGGCGGCGAACCGCCAGCTCGTGTCCGCGGAGTAGCAAGTACAGCCGAGGGCGGCAAGGGCAGCGACCTTGACCGCCGGACCGCTGAGACGTTTCTGCGGGCGTGTGCCCTGGCGCCGGATCGTCCAGGCGGTCAGCACCAGCACGACGGCGGCGGGCACCACGGCGGCGAGGAGGAGAGAGAGGTCCGGAGCGGCGCCGAGGGACAGGAAGGGGTGGATCATGCGGCCTTTCCGAGAGAGGCGTGCGCCGGAGTCGACGCTGCCGGGCGGGCTGCTGGCTGCTGTGTGCCGGGTGCTGAGGCGGGCGGGGGGCCGCCTGCTGCTGGGGCGGTCTTCTTCCGCTTCTTCTTGGGCCGCGGCACGCCGTAGGTGCGGTCGCGGTCGAACACCTTGTTGGCCGCCTGCCGCAGCAGGTCGCGTGCGTGCTTGTGGCTGATCTGAAGGGCGGTGGCGAGCCGGTCGGGCCGCCAGCCGCGTACGTAGGCGTGGTCGATGACGACCTGCCGCTCGGCCTCGGTCAGATGCACGTCGCGTCCCAGGAAAAAGGAGGTTACGCGTCGGTAGTCGAGGCGCTGGTGCAGTCCGTCGTGCCAGGGACGCCGCTCGCCCTCGGTGAGGCCGCCCCAGATGCCCTCCTTGAGGACGTTCTCCAGGGCGAAGTTGAGGCAGTCGCTGCGTACCGGGCACCAGCCGCACAGCTCCTTCGCCTCGGCGATGGCTTCGTGGTCCCGCGGGAGCGGGAAGAAGACGGCGTCAGCGTCCTCGACGTCCATGCCGTGGCACGCTCCCTGGGTGTGCCAGTTGGTGTCTCCGATACTGCGCAGGCCGGTGGCCGGCGCGTCGTGGGTGGTGATGTGACGCAAGGGTGGTCTCCGATGTGCTGCCGCGTCGGCCGGCTGGGGCGGTGCTGGGCGCGGCGTCGGGTGGCCGCAGCGCGCGGGCGTGCGCCGCAGCCGGGGCGGGACGGTGATAGGGGGTAGCGGTGCATCGGGCGGGATGCACGCGACCGATGCGCCGGTCAGGCCACGGCAGGCTGCTGGACCTGCTCGCTCGGCTGGGCCTGCCGGGCGGCGGCGAGGTCGACGCGGCCGGGGTGCGGGGTGGCGCGCGGGGCGGTCGTGCGTACCCCGTCGTCGGGACCGATCCGGCGGCGACGACACGGCTCACCGGGCTGGGCCAGGCACCACTCGCACTTGACGCTCAGGGCGTCGGGCAGCCCCTGAGCGACGGCGGCCTCGCGGGCTGCGCGAGCGGGCCGATAGGGGGCGAGGGCTGCGCGGGCGGCGGGCGGTATGCAGGAGCCGATCTGCCGCAGCCTCGCCTCCAGCCTTGGGTCGATGCGGTCGCGACCGCTGGTGATGGCTCTGGCCTGGGCGGGCTGCGCGGTGCCGGCGGCGACGGCGCGGCGGGTGCCGACCAGCTCGGCGGTCCAGGCGGCCTGGTCGTCCGGGTCGGCGGACGGCGTGGGATCGGAGTGCCGGGCCAGGCGGTCGCGACGGTAGCTCTCCCAGGGGCGGGCGACGTCCGCGGGCAGGATCTGGTACGGCGAGACTCTGATGTGCTGGCGGGCGGCGACGCGGGCGTCCCAGCCGTGCGGAGTGGCCATCGGCACGTCGCCAAGCAGCTCGTGCCACTGTGCGAGCTGGTCGCGTGCCTCGCCCTGGTTGGTGCGGATGGTGCGGGGGTCGAGTCGGCCGATGTAGGCCAGCAGGGCTGCGATTTCACGGCGGTCCACGACTACTGCTCCGTTCCGGTCGGCTCGTTCAGGGCGGCGAGAAGTGCGGCGGTGTGGGCCTCTGCCCGCGTCATGCCGCCGGGCTGGCCGGGACCCGTGCCGGGCACGGCGTAGAGGTTCGGGCGGCCAGGGGGGTGCTCCCGGGCGACCCAGGAACGCCAGTCGGCAGCCCACGCAGCCGCCGGCCTCGGCTTGAAGCCGGAGCGGTGGGCACGCCACTTCGCGTCGGCCGCCTGCAGGCCCTGCTCGCCCAGACGGTCGAGGTGCCCCTGCTCGCGGGCCCAGGTGTGGGTGGCTGGGTCGACCTGCCACTCGGCAGCTGAGAGGACGGCAGCACCACCACTGCTGTACCTCCGGTTCAAATCCGGTTCACTACGGTTCTGTGTGCCGGTTTCCGGTACATCGCTGTGCCGGTTCCCGGCACAGCGAGGTGCCGGTTTCCGTCCGGACCTGCTGGATTCCGGTACTGCCGGTTTCCGGGCCCTCGCAGGGGATTCCGGCACCTCACGCGGGCGGATGTTGTAGCGCCGCAGGGCCGAGATCCGGAGCGCCGGGGTGGCTTCGGTCCCCTCCGCCGGCGTCTGGTCGGGGTCTTTGTCGTCCACGGTCTCCGCCAGGACCTTGGCGGCGAGGGGGAGGCGGTAGACGGTGCTGCGCTGCGGGCCGGTGAGCTCTTCGAGCTGCTCCAGCTCACCGGCGTCGACCAGACGGTCGATGGCTTCACGGACCGTGGAGACGGAGGCGCGGGTGCGCTTGGCCAGGCTCGACAGGGAGGCCCAGGAAACGCACTGCTCGTCGCCCACCCGGTCGGCGATCGACAGCAGGACCAGACGCGCCGTCCCCCGGCTGCAACTGTGCTCCCACACCCAGTCGCGGGCTTCGCTGCTCATCGGCAGCTCCCGACGAGCGGGCGGGTCCCGCAGCTCGGCGGGGCCATGAACGTGCGGTCCGGCTCGGGGCGCTGAGGCGCCGAGGCGGAGATGGCTGCCGCGCAGGCCAGGCGAAAGGGCCTTTTGCGCAGGGCAGGAGACATGCGATACTCCCCTTTGCAGTGTTGCCACGCTGACGCGCCCCTTGGAAGGACTCAGCGTGGTGATGGTGGGCAATCTCCGCCCTTGCCGGGGCGGGTATGCCGCTTAGCGTTCGGCGTCCGTGAGTTACCGCTCCCGGGCGCCGTCGCTGTTTGTGGACCTTCGCGGTCCGGTCCGTCCTCGTGCTCTCCTCATGTCCGTCGCTGCGGGCGGGCTGCCCGGGGACGACGAACATACGCACGGACCCGTATCAAGATCCAGACTTGGTTCTTAAACTCTGTACTGGTTGCAGAGAGTCATCGGATGATCGTGTGCCGCAAGTGTCCGTACGGCGCGACCTGGGGCGCACCCCCGCGTCGAAGCGCACCGTTGCCGCGGTTGCCTCGAACGCCGAGAGCGTGTCACTGTGTCCGAATTGGAACGGGTGTCTGTTATTCCCTGCAGTGGAAATGCGAGGCGGATGGGGTGTTTCCACTGCCGCCTCCGCGCTTTCCGGTCGAAGATAAAATCCTGCGTGCCAGACGTGACCTATGTCGCTGGCTGTGGCTTGTTCCACTCACCCGGCATACTCCTGCCGGTAGAAACGGACAGGCCGACCTGAAACAGGCGGTAGGCGTCACACGGAAACGTGCTGGTGAGGAAGAACTTTCCATACAGTGGATCAGCTCGTCAACTCACGTTTATCGCGGGGTAGGGTGCTTGAAGTGACGACGAAGTCCACCCAGGAAAGGATCATGAAAGACTCGACCGAAGGCCAGGTGAGCCCCAAGGGGCTCATGGACCGCCTAAACCGCCTGTTCGACACAGTGCACCCGCCCGACCGCGGCCCCTTCAGCAACGCCGAGGTGGCCGAACTCATGGAGAAGCGCGGGCTGGGCAAACTGTCGGCCCAGTACCTCTGGCTCCTGCGGACCGGGCAGCGCGATAACCCGACGAAGCGTCACCTCGAAGCGCTAGCAGGGTTTTTCGGCGTGGACCCCGCATACTGGTTCGACGACGTCGTCGCCGAAAAGACCGTGCAGGAACTTGAGTTGCTCGCACTGCTTCGCGACACGAAGATCAAAAACGTGCTCCTTCGCCTGTCCGACGTTTCCGCAGACGGAAAGGATGCCGTCCTGGGAATCGTCGAGAGCGTACGAAAATCCGAGGGGTTGCCACCCTCAACTGGCTCGTAAAACGGCCGCGTTCAGTAAGTGATCAAGGAAAAGCAATGTGGTCCGCACGTAGGCTGCGCCGGCCTGACCTCTTGGCCGAGCTGCAGCTCCCGCACGTCACCAATATCCGCGACCTCAGCGACGAGGTCTCACGCCGCACGGGACGGAAGGTGGTCCTGGAGGCCCGTGAGCAGGCGCCCTCCGTGTGCGGGGCATGCGCCGTCACGGAGAGTGCCTTCCACGTGTACTACGACCCGCGGACCAGCTCCCTGCACCAGGACCACATCATCGCCCACGAGTTCAGCCACCTGCTGCTCGGCCACCACGAGAACCGCCCGGCGTCCGCGCTCTCCTCAACGATCTTCACCAGCGTGGGCTCGGCCACCGTCGAGATGATGCTGGGCCGTACCAAGTACGACGAGGACGAGGAGCGGGACACCGAACTCCTCGCCTCGTTGATCCAGCGCCGGATCATCGACCGGTGGCTGCGCAGCGACGAGTCCTCCGGAGACGAAGTGCAGGACCGGGTCACGCACACGCTGCTGCGCCGACGGGAGGCCCGGCCGTGAAGGACCTGCTCCACCCGATCAGCCTCGTCGTCGCCACGCTCGGCTTCCTCTGCTTGCTGCGGGACGTGCCGACCCGCCGCCGAGACCCCGCCTTCACCGCGCTGGCCGCCGTCTTCCTGCTGTCAGGGCTGTCGTTCCTGTTCTCCATCACACTGATGTGGCAGTACCTCGACCATGTCCTGGGCGTGGTGAACCTCTCCGTACCCCTGGCGATGGGGTGCGTGGTCGCGCTGCTCGCCTGCCAGCAGATCGTCCTCACCTACTGGGGATCACCCCCCGAAGTTGCCCGCAGGAGGGCACGGGAGTGGCTAGCCGCAGGCTTCGCTGTGATCGCAGGGCTGCTGGTGCTGTTCGCCCTGCTGACGCCGAACGCGCCGCGACCGATCAACTTCACGCTGTACTACGCGCATGATGGCTGGTACGCCGCGTATCTCACCCTGTACGTCACGGCCTACACCATCGGTGAACTGTCCCTAGCCCGTGCCTGCTGGCGCCTGGCCCACCGCAGCACACGCGGGTCCGTCCGTATCGGCCTGCGCATCGTCGCCCTCGGCGCGACCGTCACTCTCGGATACAGCGCCGTGCGCATCGGGAACGTGATCGCCGGTGCCTTCAACGCGTCGCTCGCAGAGTGGGAGGGCTTCGCGTGGACCTGCGGCGATGTCGGCGCCATGCTCACGCTCATCGGCTGGCTAGTGCCCACCATCAACGATCAGGCTCAGAGCCTCCAGTACCGGATCAAGCAATACCGCAGCTACTACGGCCTACGCCCTCTGTGGCTGGCGTTCTACAGCGAGGCGCCCGAGATCGCACTGCCGATCGACCGAGTCGACCCGGCCCAGAGGCGCCGCTTCCGCAGCATCTCGATCCGGCTCTACCGCCGAGCAGTCGAGATCAGAGACGGACGGTTCGTGATCCGTCAGTACCTTGATGCCGCAGTCCGCGAAGCCAGCGAAGCCCGCCACCGGGCGCGAGGGCTTCACGGAGAAGAGCTGTCCGCGGCCGTCACCGCCGACCAGATCCTCGCCGGAATCGCCGCCCGGGCAGCCGGTACCCGCCCGGAGACCGACCAGCTCACCGAGTTCGCCGACTCCGAACGCCAGACCAGCAGGCCCATGGACGACATCGACGCTCTCCTCGACGTCGCGCGCCACCTGCCCCGCCAGCCCGCACGAGCCCCCCACCTTGAGCAGGTCTCTGCATGACGACCGACCTCACCCACCAGCCCGCCCACGTCCAGCTCCAGGCCCTGGATCGCCGCGAGATCTCCAGCCGCGAACTGCTCGACCTCCACCTGGCGCAGATCGACGCCAGCCAGATCAACGCTGTCGTCACCCGCGACGACAGCGCTGCCCGAGCCGTCGCACACGCAGCCGACGAACGCCGCGCCCGCAACGAGAGCACCGGCATCCTCGACGGCCTTCCCCTCACGATCAAGGACAGCTTCGAGACGGCCGGCCTGCGCACCACCAGCGGTGCCGAAGACCTCGCCGATCACGTTCCCGCACACGACGCCGACGCCGTCGCCCGGCTCCGCCACCAAGGCGCCGTCATCATGGGCAAGACCAATACCCCGGCGTACTGCCAAGACCTGCACACCGACAACGTCCTGTTCGGTCCCACGCTTAACCCGCATGACCCCAAGCGCACTACCGGCGGCTCCTCCGGCGGCCCCGCCGCAGCAGTCGCCGCCCGTCTGACCCCCGCCGACCTCGGCAGCGACCTCGCCGGCTCCCTGCGGCTCCCCGCCCACTACTGCGGTGTCTACGGCCTGCGCCCCACGCAGGGACTCATCCCAGCCCGCGGCCACGTCCCTCGCCCGCCGGGGTGGATCACCAGCAGCGACATGGTCACCCCCGGCCCCCTGGCCCGGCACCCCCGAGACCTCGACCTGCTCCTCGCCGCACTGACGACACCGTCACCCGACGAGAACAACCCCTGGAGCGTCACGCTGCCCACGGCGCAACGCGAGATCGGCCAGCTCCGCGTGGCAGTGTGGGCCGACGACGCGAGCTGCTCAGTCGACCGCAACACCGCCGATGCTCTCGCCACCGTCGAACGGACGCTGACCTCCGCCGGCGCGAGTGTCCGCCACACCACGGGGCCGGTCGGCTTCGCTGACTCTCTGCGCCTCTTCGAGCAGCTCCTTTACGCCACCACGACCGCAGCCACCGACGACGACGCCGGCGCCGCCGAACTCGCCGCTGCCCGTGACCTGCACACGGACGATGCGAGCCCTCGAGCCGCCTTCCTCCGCCACCGAACGCAGACACACCGTGTCTGGCTCCGCGCCAACGAGGAGCGCCACCGCCTCCGGCAGACGTGGCACCGGTTCTTCGCCGACGCCCAGCACGACGTCCTCATTACGCCCGCCGCTCCTACGGCGGCGATCCCGGCCGGGAGCCGCTCTCTCGTGGTCGACGGCGTTGAGCGGAGCTTCTTCGACCAGACCGGCTGGGCCAACCTGACCAGCCACGTCGGTCTGCCCAGCCTGGTCATGCCTGCTGCGCGTAGCGCCGATGGCCTCCCGATCGGTGTGCAGCTGGTAGGACCGGCCTATTCGGAGCGGTCCTTGCTCGTGATGGCCGAGCACCTGGCGCCTCTGCTCGGCGCGACGGCCGGGGGCGTCATCGGATCATGGAGCGGATGACCTCTGCGTCGCCGTTGTAGGTGATGACGGCACCTTCATCGTCGGTAGGCGGTTCGAACCGAGCGAAGAAGTCGTCCAAGGCTTCGGAAGTCACGTTCAAGGCATTGGCGTCCTTGCGCTGGTTGCGCGCGGCGAGGCGCCGCAGGAGCTCCTCCCTGGAGGCCGGCAGGTAGACGAGCAGCGGGAGTGCGCCCGCGGCCCGGACTGTCTTCTTCCATTCCTCGCGATCGGAACGACGCCACAGGCCGTGGTCGAGGACGACGGCACGGCCCGCGCGCAGGTGCTCCGTGAGCTGCGCACGTACCGTCTCGACCGCAGGAGCCTCGCGCTCGAAATACCCGTGCTCGGGGTAGTCGACCCCATACCGGCCGTGGAGGCGGTGGACCTCCTCGTCAACGCTGAGGCGGACAAGGCCCGTCGCGGCGAGGGCCTGTGCAAGGTGCGTCTTGCCGGAGCCGGTGATCCCGATGAGCAGGACGGCGGTCGGCTTGCTCACGATGTCGCGCTCCCTCGCGGTACTGCTGATAGCTGCTGCTTACGTGCGGTCGCGTGGTCCGTAGACCGCGGCTGCCTGGCCGGTGTGGAGGGCCCAGTATCGGTCTCCATAGCTGAAATGCCACCACTCCGTTGGATAGTTCACAAAACCGGCGGCTGACATGACGCGGCAGAGCGTGTCGCGATGGGCCCGGGCAGCGCCGCTGATCGAGTTCGCGCGGGTGTAGCAGGCGCCGTCGCTTTCCTCTGGGGAGGCGTTCATCCTCGTCCCCATGTCCACCTCCTGGCCGTCCGAGGCCGCGAGGGTCAGGTCGACGGCCGCGCCGGCGCTGTGCGGCGCGATCTCCGGTGGGGAGACGTAGCGGCTTGCGGCCTCGTGGACGCGGCTGTCGCTCCAGTCGGGGTTTCCGCGACGCAGCTCGGTCGCGTACTCCTCGAAGTACGCCCGCTGGAGCGCCGGAGGCCGGTACCCCTCGACGATGAGCAGGCGGAACTCAGTGGGGAGCAGTCGCTGGGCGTGTTCCAGGCGCTCGATGAGCCCGTGCCGCAGGTGCGCGAAGTGGCCGCCGGGGTGCTGCTTGCGTTGATCGACGAGAAACAGGCCGGACGCCCGTGTGTCGATGAGTTCCTCGCCGCATTCCTGGACAGGGATGGCGGCGACCCGAGGGTCGGACATCAGCACGATCTTCAACTACGTCTCCTTCGACGCTAAAAGAGGAGCGGCGCGACAGGTGTACGTCGGTGTCGGCGGTCAGGCCAGGCCGTCGCCAGGCGTGGCCGCTGGTCCGGATGCGAAATGCGTGAAGTGCGCTGGCGAGTGGTCGATGGCCAGGTCGGGCCGCCATGCGGTGAGGATCTGGGCGCTGCACACGAACAGGCCGTCGGGCAGCTGATCGAGCGGGTGCCAAGCCCAGTCGCCGACGCTTTCGTCCGGCTGCGTGGTCGGCTGCCCCTGCCAGGCGTGGACGAGTGCGCCGACGGTGACCCGCAGGACACCTTCGACGTGGTCGACCAGCGTGCCCAGGAGCTGGACGTCGCCGGTCCGAGCGACCAGACCGGTTTCCTCGCCGAGTTCTCGGATCACCGCGTCCTCGAAGGATTCCCCGGCCTCCACACTCCCACCGGGCAGTTCGAGGGTGCCGCGTCGGTGTCGGCCCAGCAGAATGCCCTGTTCGCTCAGCAGGATCGCTCCGACGCCGACAGCTGCGTGGGCTGCTGGCGCTCGGGTGCTGCGGGGCCGGCTGGAGACTCGCGCCGGCCGGTCGGGAAGGCGCCGGGCGTGGATGAGCTGCTGGATAACCGTGGCGCCCTCGTCGGGGTGAGGCAGCAGGTCGATGGCCTCGACGCGGAAGCCGTACTCGGTGAGCAGGTCCTCCCAAAGCTGCGGTGACAGGACCCACATCTGCGTCGGCAGGGGCGGATCGTCGCGCAGCAGGATCATCTGCTCGCGCGGCGCCACCTCCGTGGACGGGCCGCGGCCGTGCAAGTCGGTGTGGAGGAGCGAGAGGATCAGAGGGGCACCGGGGCGCAGTCCGTCGCGCAGCGCGGGCAGGGAGCGGTGCGGATCGATGAACCCGAGCGTCCCGATCGCGTATGCGGCGTCGAACGGCGCGGTGCCAGCCAGGTACTCGGCCACGTCTCCTTGGACGAACTCCACGCCCTCCACGTTCGTGTGGGCGGAGATGGCGCGTTCGTGCTGGGTCGGGGACAGCTCGATTCCGGTGACGCGGGCTCCGTGCGCCTGGGCGAGATGGACGGCGTGGTGGCCAGCTCCCGAACCGATGTCCAGGACGCGGCGGCCGGTGACGTCACCGAGGACTTCTGCTCCCGGTCCGACCCCTTCCCAAGGCGTCCAGGTGAGCTGGTCGGGGACGGGCGGGGTGTAGGCGCGAGCCAGTTGTCGCTGCCCATACATATGCCAGGCCCGTGTGTTGGTGTCCTCGGCGGCCACGATTGCCTCCTGGGTGGGTGCGCTGGGGATCAGGTGTGCGTGGTGAGGTAGGCGGGGCCTTCGCCACGACGGGCCTGTTCGATGGCGTCGAGGCGGGCGAAGGCGCGCGGCGCCATCAGTCCCTGCCAGGTGGCGAGGTCGTGCACGGCCCACATGTCGTGCTCGGCGGGATCGAGTCGGATCCGACCGAGCTGCTCTGCGGTCAGCCGCCCTCCGTCGAAGATGAGCCCTACCTTGTTCAGCGGCAGGCGGGGCCCGGCGTGCAGGAAGTGCGTGAGGAGAAGCTTCGGCGTATCCAGGCCCAGTTCGAGGCCGGTCTCTTCGACTGCTTCGCGGCGAGCGGTTTGCAGCGGGTCCTCTCCTTGGGCGTCCAGGTTGCCGCCCGGGAACTGCCAGAGGCGCGAGCCGTAGACCGAGCGCAGTTGAACCGGCCGGTCGTGTTCGTCGCGGATGTACAGGCAGCCGTACACCGTGTGGTGGGGGACGGTGTGCGCGTACTGCGCGGGCGTCATCGGCATCGGTCGGCCTGGCCGCGCAGGGCGGTGGTCGAATGCGAAGGCGAGGACGCCGAGGCCCTCCTTGGCTGGCGGGTAGATGCTTCGCAGGTTGGCGAGCAGTTCTCCGGGCGGCCCGTTCGGGTCGATGCGCGCGGGGTCCTCTGAACTGAGCAGATCCTCGAAGGAGGGGTACGGGGTGATCCGCTGCACGATGACGTCGAGCTCGCGGCCGGTGTCGCGGTCGTGGAAGACGACCGTGTCGCCGACGGCAACGGCGCGCTTCCGCGGGGTGGCCACCCTCACTTCGATCGTCTTGCGGCCTGCTTCCACTAGGCGGTAGTACCGAGGGAGCAGGCGCATGTGGTGCTCTTGCCGTTCCTCTCTGGCCGCCGGACTCGGTACGGCTGGGATCGCCTGTTGGGTGTCGTCAGGCACACATGCCTCCGATAGATGCGGTGTGGTTCGTTGCGTTCAGCGGCCCATGGAAGGTGAACGGGGGTTGCTCCGTGACGGAATCTTCAGGGTGGACCATGTCCCGCCCCCTGCTCCGTCGGCCCGTCACACCCGGCTGCTCTCGCGGGCCGCGGAGGTGTCCGACCAGCTGGCGATGTAGCCCACTGCTTGTTTCGGCGAGCTGCCGCACTTCCTCGGGCGGGAGGTCCGGGTGCATGGAAGCGGCCATGTTCACACCCAGCCCGTTTCGGAGTAGGAGCGGTCGGCCCGGATGCCCTCGATGGCGACCCTGGTATAGGGGACGAGGTCCTCGGGGAGGGCGGCCGGATCCCAGAACTTCCACTGGGTGCACTTGTCCGGCTCGCGTAGTTCCGGCTCGCCGCCCCAGGTCCGAGCGCGGAAGAACAGGCCCATGCGGGGCCGGCCCCCGGCCCGGTCGATGTGGTGGACGACGTGGACGAGTTCGACGTCCTGTCGTTCGATGCGCAGACCGGCCTCCTCCCATGCCTCTCTGATCAGGCAGGTAATGGCGCTCTCCTGCTCGCAGTGGCCGGCCAGGACGTGCCAGGTGGAAGGCGCGAAGTTGGAGTCGGGGTGGCGCAGCCCGAGCAGCACCGTCCCGTCAGGCCGTTCCAGGTAGAGGTGAACGCCGATGATGTTGGGAACCGTGCCGTGCGGAGCGGCCGGGCGGCACCCCTCGTGCGATGCGGGCCCGCTCTGCGACGTGGTGCGGGATGCGCCGGCCGGGCGGCTGGTGGCGTGGCGCCGTACGAGGGCGCTGGTGGTGTCTGCGATGCGGAGGCGGTGGAGGTCGTCGGGGGCGAACCAGGCCAGCATCACCCCTTCCGTCAGGTGGAGTTCGCGGGGGTCACCGTTCCAGCGGCCGGCGTAGATGGCGATGGGTACGGTCACGCCGGCGTCGTCGGTTGCTTCCTCGATGCCGAACGGGGTCAGGTCGGCGATGTGGAGGTCGGCTTCCTCGGCCAGTTCGCGCCGCACAGTGTGCTCCAGGGTGGCGTCCTGGGGCTCTCGGCCGCCACCCAGCAGTGACCACATCCCCGGCTCCCAGATCCGGCCGGGGAAGTAGTCGCGCAGGTGGAGCAGGTACTCGCCACGGTCGTTGTAGATCAGGGCCGAGGCGTTGGCGGTCGCCGGTCCGGTTCCGGGCGGGAGCTTGAGCAGCTTTTGGCGCAGGGAGGGGGAGGCCACCCTGTGCGCGGGACGCCATTCGATGCCGCCGACCTCTTCTTCCTGCAGTACCAGCGGCACCTCTGCCGCGGTCTGCAGGCGGAAGAGGAACCGGAGGTCGAAGTGCCGGTGGCCGGGTTCCCCCTTGCCCGGGTGGGCGTCGATGTCGTGTATGTCGATGTCGAACGGGACAGTCTCGTAGCCGGGCCACGGTGCCACGGCCTGGGGCGGGATCCCGGTCTCCTCGTGCAGCTCCCGAAGAGCCGCCCCTGCCAGGGACTCGTCCTCGGGCTCGGTGTGTCCGCCGGGAGCGAGGACTTTGCCGCTCGCCAGGTGCAGCACGTGCAGGACGCGGCCGAGCGGATCGATGACGATCGCGCCGCAGGTGACGTGTCCGGTGAAGGTGGAGCGGCTGGCGATATCGGTGGGACGGTCGAGGGCGCCCAGGAGGCAGGCAAGCTGCGCGAGCTCGTGAGGGTGGCGAGCGAGGTAGGTCTCGACGGTGGTGCGGATGTGGTCGGGTGACAGCGGCATTCGGCTACCTCAGAGGAGCGTGAAGCGGGACAGATGGAGGCGGGGTAGTCGTTCGTGTCAGCTCAGCCGCATCCCCTCAGCAGGGATCTCCTCGATGGCAGCGGGCCGAGCGGCAGGCAGACCCCACCGCTCCCGGGCCGTCTCAGCGGCAAGCAGGGCTTGCCGCGCTCCGGGCGGCCCCCATCCCAGCAGGGCGGCTGCTTGGGCGGGGGAGGCGAGCAGGCGTGCGAAGGGGTGGCCGGTGGCAGGGTCGACGGCCGCCGGCCCGACGGCGGTGACCCGGGCGGCCAAGCGGAGCCGGGCGTTGGGCCCCACCCCGCCGTAGACCTCACCGGTTTCGTCCAGCACCCAGCCCAGTCGCACCGGGTCAGTCAGAGCGAGTTGCGCTTCCTCGGCGGCTTCCCGGCGGAGGGTGTCCTCGGGAGTCGCGTCGGTCTTCTCCACCGTGCCGCCGGGCAGCATCGGCAGCGCGCCTTGCGGGCCGGGGTCGGCCAAGAGGACGACCCGGCCGTCCGGGACGAAGCACCACGCCCAGGCTTGCTGCACGGGGAGCCGTTCGGGGACGGGGTCGCGGTTGAAGGGGCTCTCCCACAGAGGCCGGTAGCGAACGTGCACGTCATGACGGTCCAGCACCGGGACGTCGAGGATGTGCCGGCCATCCGCGAGGTGAGCGGTGGCTGTGTTCCCGAGCCGTGCACGGTAGGCGGCGAGCATGATCTGCCCGTCCACGGGGCGCAGCCGCTGCACCGCGTCCCGGGTCTCCAGGAAGGCGTACTCGGACAGCTCCTCGCGCGGGAGGCGGATGGCCTCCGCCTGGTCAGGAGTGAGCGTTCCGCCATCGAAAACGAACCGGATCTCTCCGGGGAAACGCGTGCTGTGCTGGCTGTCCGGGTGGTGCGGGGAGAGGGAGTGGACGGCGAGCACGCCCGAGAGGGGGAGGCTTGTCAGGCCCAGTTCCTCGGTGATCTCGCGCCGGCAGGCGACGTGCGGGTGTTCGCCGGGTTCGACGACTCCTCCGGGCAGCAGCCACCGGTCGTCCTCGCGGTAGGTGGGGTGAACGAGCAGGACGCGGCCGACTTGGTCAGTGACGAGCGCGGCGGCGCCGACCCACACCGTGTGCCGGGGGACGGCGTGCTGCCCTGCGGACAGGGCGGCACGCGGTGCGACATCATCCGAACCTGAGACGGGAGTGGTCACTTGGCGGTGCCTTCCTTATCGGTGGGGCGGGCATGGGTTCGGCACGGGCCGGGAGCGGTGATCAGGAGGTACGGCCGTTCATCCGGCGCTGCAGCTCCCTCGGCCGGTGAACAGTGCAGCGGGGCCGGGAACGATCGGCCAGTCCACGGTGATGCGGGTGTGCTTCTTGGCAAATACGTGCAGTTCGTGGTCTCTGGTCGGCGGGGCGCAACTGGCAACCGGTCGGGCGGTGATGCGGGGGCAGAGGGCGCCGCGGTGGTTGTGCTGCCAGTGCCGGACCTGCTCGGCCATCTCCTGTGCAGCGAGGTGTCCTCGGGTGCCGTGGCCATGGACAACGAACTCGTACAGGCCCTTGCCGTCGTCTCCGTCGCCGATGCGCTCGGTGGCCAGTCGCGCGAGGGAGTTGCCGCGGACGATCGCGGCGCCGGGCCAGTGCTTGGGCGGCGGGTTCAGGACCCCGTTGTCGCCGTCGGAGTCGGCCGAGAGGCGGCAAAAGCCCGGCAGGGCCCCGGCGAGGTAGAGGGTGAGGGCGTCGAAGGGTTCCTGGCCGCCTACGGTGACGTGGGTGTGCGTCACGGTCGGCTCGCAGGTGAGGGCTGAGGCGAGTTCGTCGACGGGCAACGGGTTGCCGTCTTCCCAGGACAGGTGGACGCCGGTGCCTGGGACGGTGCGGCGATTCCTGTGCCAGGCGCCGTCGCCCTGCATGGCGACAAAGCCGCAGACGATGAGCGGCTCGTCGCTGTGCAAGGCCCCGTCGTGCTTGGTGAAGCTGATGGCCCAGTGGTACCCGTGCAGACGCACCGGCGCGACGAGACGGCCGCCCTCGGCCAGGGCGTCGATCCAGGGTAGATCCCAGGTGTCGACGGTGACCACGATGGCGTCGAATCCGCCGTCTGGCACCACCTCGGCAGGCAGGTGCTCGGCGTCCGCGGTGACCACGCGGATGCGGCCGTATCCGGCCTGGGTCAGGAAGCGGGTGGCCCGGTCGGTGACGGCTGGGTCGATGTCGAGGGTGGTGACGTGGCCAGTCGGGCCGGCGAGTTCGGCGATGAGAGCAGCGTTGTAGCCGCCGGAGCCGATCTCCAAAGCCTGGTGGCCGGGCTGGACGCGGGCGGCTTCGAGCATGTCGGCCTGCAGCCAGGGCGCGGAGATGGAGCTGATGACGGTGCCGTCGTCGCTGTGGCGGGTGGCGATGATCTCGTTGGCGTACGCAGCATGGAGGGGCGTTTCGGGGGCGAAGGCGTGCCGGGGCACGGTGCGCAGGGCGCGGTCGACCGCGGGGGTGCGGATGTGTCCGGCGGCGGCGAGTTCGTCGGCCAGTTGGTGGCGCAGAGCGGTGGCTTCGTCGAGGTCCGTGGTGGGGCGTGTGGTCACGGCGGGCCTTTCGGTCGTGCGGGTCATACCTGGTCCGAGACGGTGGGCGTTGCAGGGTTCGGGATGGTCGCGGTCGGGGCGTACTGGGCGGCCTGGGCGTCGAACATGGCGGCGTACCGACCGCGGGCGGCGATGAGTTCGTCGTGGGTGCCGTGCTCGGCGAGGTGTCCGTTGTTGAGGACGTAGATGTGGTCGGCGTGGCGGACGCCGGACATGCGGTGGGTGACCAGGACGACGGCTCGGTTCGGTGCGGCGAGGCGGCGGATGCGGTCGAAGGCTTCGATTTCGGCTTCGGGGTCGAGGGCGGAAGTCGGTTCGTCGACGATGAGGACGCCGTCTGCCTGTGATGTTGAACTGCGCCAGTGCGTGCGGGCCAGGCCGACTTTCTGCCATTCGCCGCCGGACAGTTCGATGGCGCCGCGGAACATGCGGGCCAGCAGACTGCGCAGGCCGTCGGGGAGTTTGGCGATGACGGGGCCGGCAACGGCGTAGTCGACCGAGGGCTTGAGGTCCTGGTCTGTAGCGGGGTGGTCGGGGCGGCCGAGGCGGATGTTCATCGCGGCGGTCACGGGCCAGCGCTGGAAGTCCTGGGTGAGCAGGGAGACGCGCTCGAAGACCTGGGCGCGGTCGAGACCGGTGAGGTCCGCGTCGCCCCAGCGCAGGGTGCCGGCCTCGGGAAGCAGCATGCCCGAGAGGATCTTCATCAGGGTGCTCTTGCCGGAGCCGTTCTCACCCACCACGGCGGTGACCGATCCCATGGGCAGGGTCAGTGACACGCTGTCCAGGGCGGCGGTGTCCCGGTCAGGGTAGCGGTAGGTGACCTGGTCCAGAACGATTTCCCTGACGCGTTCCGGTACGGGCGCACCGCCAGCGGGCAGCGTCCGCTGGGCGGCCTGGGTGAGGAAGCGGCCGTGGTCGCGGACGTAGAGGCTCTCCTCGTGGAGCTGGTTGATGTTCATGACCAGCGCGCCCAGGCTCGCCGAGCCGGTGCGTACCGCGATGACGGCGGTCCCGGCGACGGCGAGGCTCATGTGCCCGGCCATGATCAGCCAGAACATGGCCCCGTAGGTCGCCGCCATCGCCAGACCGGACAGCGCGGAGGCGACCCACTCGGTCAGGGCCTTGTTGGAGGCGAGGCGTTCCTGTTCGGCCTCGGCGCTCTCGGCCATCTGCTCGTAGCGGCTCAGGAGGAAGTCGCCGACGGCGTGGAGGCGCACTTCCTGGGCGGCGGTGCGTTCGGTGAGCAGGTTGCCGATCAGGCGGCTGGCCCGCACGTGCTCGATCCAGCTCATCACCGACACGTATCGTTCCTGGGCCACGCGCATGGCCCCCCAGCCGCGAGGGGCGGCGATGAGGATCAGCATGGGCAGCAGCACGGGGTGGAGTACGGCGAGGACGCCAGCCGTGGTGATCAGCGAGATGAGGCCGTTCAGCGCGGCGACGCAGGCGCTGATCATGCGGCGGGCCGAACCCGGGCCATGCTGGGCGATGTCCACGAGCCGCCGGAAATCGGGATCGTCGATGGCCTCCAGTTCGACGCTGGCTGCGGCGGCCAGGTACTGCGTGGTCGCGATCCGCTCGACCTTCGGCTCCAGCCGCCCTGCGCGGGAGGTGGACCAGGCGGACAGGGCGGAGTTGATGACGCCGATAGCGGCAGCGGCCAACAGGCCGGGTAACAGGGCGTGCAGCCGCTCGGCAGCGCTGCCGTTGCCGGCGAGCAGAGCGTGCATGACGGCGTTGACGGCGAGCAGGCCGGCGGCTGCGGCGATGCCTTGGCCGATCTCGCTGACCCCGACCGAGAGCAGAGCACGCCGGTCGGCCTGCCACGCCATGCGCAGCGTTGCGCCGACGAGTGTGGGCATGGAGCGCAGCGCGGACATCATGGTCAGGTCCAAGGTCGCGTGCTCGTGCTGGGACCAGCCCATGTCGTAGCGCAGGGGGCCTCCGAACAGCTCGTGTTCGGCGTCGGAGACCTGCGGATCGGCCATCGTGACCGGGCCGAAGAATCTCTTCACCGAGCGCCTCCCGCAGGCCAGTTGATGGCCCGGTAGGACGGGCCGTGGGTGAGCATGTGGAAGATGGTGGCGGTGTAGGGGTGACAGTCCGGCGACGGTCGTTCCATCGGCACCCAGAAGAGCCCTTCGTGCTTGTGTGGCTCGGCGTTGTACGGCTCACCCGTCCACGACTGCGCCACGAACACGGCGGTGATCCGGTCCAGGCCACCGTCGGTGTCGTGGTGGTGGATTAGCCCGCAGAACTCCTGCTGCTCAGCAGTGATAAGGACCCCCACCTCCTCCATGGCCTCGCGTCGCGCAGCATGGTCGAGTGGTTCACCGACTTCCAGGTGACCGCCCACGACAGTGAGCTGTCCCGGTGCGAGGGCGGCGTCCAGTGCGCGGCGTACGCACAGGGCGGCGCCGTTCGTACGGAGCAGGACCTGTGCCACGTCGGCGATCAGCTGGTGAGGCGAGTCGCTCACGGGCGGCCCTCCTGTACCAGGCGTTCTACGGTGTGCCGACCGTTGGTCACGAGGGCACCGCCGTGCCGAAAGCTATGGGTGAGAACGGAGGACGGGAGAGGTGCGGGCTGCGTCATGCCAGGTACCTCGTATCCGGTCGTGACCCGTCGTCGAGCAGAGCTGCGCGACCGGAGGTGAGGCGAAGGCTGGCGCCGCCCGAGGAGGTAGCGGCATTTTCGAACGCAGGATGAACGAGTCCAGGGCGGCGTACGGGATGCATGGGGACTCCTCGGGGCGAGATGCGGACAGGTGATCGGGTAACGGCGGTCCTGCTGTAGCCGTAACGGGTGGAGGAGGGCGAAATCTAGAGCGTGATTTCGAATACCGGGCTCTCTCCTTGTGTGGTCGGGTGGGGCGGGCTGTGATGCAGTGTTCGATCACTCATGTGGGTTGCGGTACCTCCTGCGGGGGATTGCCGGGGGGCGCTTGGTCGGTCATGGCGTGGCGAGGTCCGGGCGGAGGGCGATGGCGTCGCGAAGGAAGCTGCGCTTGGAGTAGAAGGTGGGCTCGGCGGTCCAACCGTGACTGGCGAGGTACTCGCAGAGCCAGCTGTCGATCCGCTTCATCTCGATGAGGATCTCGTCCTGGTGGTGGTCGAGGATGCTGCGTGAGCGGAGGTACTCCAGCTCGCACTGGGAGAGCACCACGTCGGGGGCCGCCAGGAGGGCGCAGCGGTCGAGGAAGATGCCGTAGACGTGTCCGGTGCGCAGCGACTCGCACTGGATGTCGTAGCGGACGCGCTGGAAGGGCGGCATGGCCCGGACCTGGAGGTTCAGGTCTTCGCGCAGGAACGTCTCGAAGCGGTCGGGGGTGATGTCGAGGCCAGGGGTGAGTTCCTCGCGGCGGGCGAAGGCGTCCTCGGTGAACCACTTTCGCTTGAGCACGTGCCCGGCGGTGACGGTGGGGATGAAGGAGGCGTAGCCGATCTCGGGCTCGGGGCCGGTGACGTCGAACAGATGGTTCTCGGTGTGGTGGATCTGGAACTCTTCCCGGTACTCCGGACGGCAGCCTTCCAGCTTGCCGTCGCGAAGTGCCTTGAGCAGTTCCATGGACGCGGACCAGATGTCCGGTGCCGGGTCGAGGGTGTACTTGATCTCCAGCTCAGTGCCGGAGAAGTGCTTGCGGAAGTACCGCAGATGGTTGTTGAGCGCCGTACTCGACTCTGCGTGCGCCGTCAGCACGGGGTCGAACCAGCGCAGTTCCTCGACCGGGCCGTGGCCGACTGGTTCCCGGGTGGTGCGGACGAAGCAGGCGTCCTCGGGGTGGAAGCGGATCTGAGCGTACGCGTGGTAGCCGCCGCCGGGGTGTTCGGCCAGGTAGCACAGCGGCACCAGGCCGGGGGCGGCCTCGGTACCGACCAGGCCGCGCAGGGCGGGGCCGGCGATGGCGTCGGGGAACAGTTCGCCGCCGTCGATCCTGGCCGCCCCGAGCCGGGTGCCGCCGGGCTGCAGCGCTTCGGCCGGGCAGGGCCCCAGCGCGTTCCAGCGGACGATCACGGTGGTGGCCGGCCGGCATACCTCCTGCGGTGGCACCCGTACGAGCACGATCGGCTCGTCTGGTCGCCGTGGCGCGGTGCGGTTGAGGAGGTGGACGCCGCCGAGGACGACCCAGGCTCCCCGGTACGAGGGCTGCTCATCGTGCACGCTGGTCTCCTTCGTGTGAAGCGGGTGCCACGGGTGATCGCCCTGCAGCCCGAAGGGGCCACCGGGTCGGCCGGACATCCCCGTATGGCTGCCTGCTCGTCGCTGCGACGTCCGCCCGGTTCGTCGGCCTAGGGTGGGGCGGGTGAGTCATGGTGAAGTTGGTCAGGTGATCTTGGACGAGGCTGTTGCGGATGCCCGCCTCGCCGCATGGGAGTTCGACGGTGCACGGGCCTGGCTGGAGGAAGCCCGCCGGCATCCCATGGAGCCGCTGGCGGCCGAGGTGTGGGTCACCGACCCTGCTTTCGAGCACGTCCTGCTGGTCAAGCACCGCGTGCGCGGATGGGTGCCGCCCGGTGGCAAGGTGGAGCCGGGCGAGGCGCCGCGTGCGGCGGCGGCACGAGAGCTGCTGGAGGAGACCGGCCTGCGCACCGAGTTGCTGCCCGAGCCCGCGGCCGTGGCGGTGCGTTCCTACCGGGCCGACTGGTCTCCGACGCTGGGCCTGTCCTACGCCGCGATCGTGGGACGCGACGTGCCGTTCGCCGGGGAGCAGAACCAGCCGGCGGCATGGTTCCGTCTGGATACAAGCTGGGACAGCGTCTTCCCCGAGGACCGCGAGCGGATCCGTGCGCACGCTCGCCGTCTGGCAGCCGGCCGGGCGGTCGGCTCCCACTGAGGTAGGCCCTTGGCCGCCGTTCACAGGAGGGCCTCGATCCGGTCGAGGTCGGCCGAGGGCAGGCTGACGAGCTCAAGGTCGTGCAGGAAGCGGCACCACACCGGCTCCAGGCCGGGTTCGCGCTCGAACTCCTCACGGTCCAGGTACCCGTTGGCGTGCGCGGTGGTCCGCAGCGCGTGCTGCTGCAGCTGGGCCGGGTGGATCCACCGAGGGGCGCGGACCTCCCGGGGCGAGGGGCACAGCGACCCGGAAACCTCGGCCTGGAAGATCCACCAGTGGTGGCCGACCGGACCGCTGGGCGCGCGGTGGCAGTGGTTGGGCCGCCACTGGTCCAGCAGCAGGTGCAGGTGGGTGACGGTGAGACCGACCTCTTCGGTGACTTCGTCGCGCGCGGCCTGCTCGGGGCCGCCATGCTCGTCGACGTGGCCGGCGACCGGGGCGATTCCGGCCGGAGGAATCGCCCGCTCGAACACCAGCAGGCCGCTCGGGGAGGAGATCAGTACCCCGACGCTTGCGTGGTCACAGAGGCGGGCCCCGCCACCGGGAGCCGGGGCGGCCGGAGTCATGCGGCGGCCTTTGGCCGTTGGGCGACGACGACGAGCCAGCTCGTCACGGCCGGGGCATCGGGGGTGGTCATGGCGTAGGCGGTGTCGAGGATCTGCATCCGCTGGGCGTGGGTGAAGTCGCCTTCGGGCCGCGCGAAGACGGGGATGGATAGCCACGCCTTCTTCTCGGCCATGGTGCTGTGCTGGGCGGTGAGCTCTGTGCCGACGACCGTCAGTCCGGCTGCGGTCAGCTGCTCGGTGACTGTTTTCAGCGGCAGCTTCGGTGGCCTGTCCGCGTCGCGCGGCGGTGGGGTGTATCCGTGGGTCTCAGCGGCGACTTGGCGGATGAGGGCGTTTAGGGAAGGCTCGGTGCGGGTTGACAGTTCGTCGGGGTGCCGGACGCCGGCGAAGCCGCCGCCGATGTTGAAGACGAAGTGCCCGCCTGGGCGCAGGATGTAGGCGACGGCTGCGAACACTGCGGCGGTGTCGGTCTTCCAGATCGCGGAGTTGCACACTACGGCGTCGGCGCTGCTGGCGTGCAGGTGGTCGGCGAGCCGTTCGGCCGGGGAGGTGATCCAGGTCAGGCGGGCGTCGGTCAGGGTGCGGCGACCGACACGCTGCATCGCGGCGGCGTTGTCGACGGAGACGACCCGAGCGCGGGCCGGGATCAGGTCGAGGATCGCGCGGGCGGTCGCGCCGGCGCCGCCGCACAGGTCGACCACCAGGCTGCCGTTGGCCAGATGGCCTCGGCGGGCAAGGTCGCGGCTGGTCGCGTCGTACATGGGGTGGGCGCGGGTGAAGGCGTCGTACGCCTCGGCGTTGCTGTCCTCGTCCCAGCCGAGGATGGCGTCCTGGGGTGCCATGTTGCTGTGGCCTCGCTTCTCAGAGCGGCCCGGCAGTGCAGGCCGGGCATTCGGACAGGGTCAAAAGAGCACGGACTGTACGGCGGCGGGCGGTGAGGAGAACTGTGCGCCGAGGACGATGCGCCGGCCCTTGAGGGTGCCGAGGTCGAGCAGGTAGGGCAGTTGTTCACCGTCACCGTCGAGGGTGGCGAGGACCTGGGAGCCGAGGCAGGAGAGCACCGTCAGCCCGTGCTCACCGGAGCGTGGGTCGTGCGGGTACAAGGCGCGCCCGGTCTTCGGCGTCCGCAGCAGTTCGCCTTCGCCGGGCGGCGTCCACGGCTCCGGTGTGGCCGGGACGTTCAGGCCGCTCAGGGCCGTGGTGGCGCGGTTGAGGTGCTGATGGTGGGCGGCACCGGCCGGGGCGAGGTCGCGCAGCTCGGCCAGGGCCGTCAGCTTGGCCGCGGCCCGCACGGTCTGCGTCAGGCCGAGGTGGCGGGTGAGGGCATCCTCCAGGAACCGCACGGCGCGGCCGTCAGCACTCCGGGCGAGGTAGGTAGCGATCAGGGCACCCTGTTCGTCGAGGCGGGAGCGCTTACGGGGTTCGGCCGCGGTGCCGATCTTGGTGGTGCCGTCGGCGAACGTCGCCAGGTACAGCCAGTGCGGCTGGGCCATGTACGCCGCCAGGGCGTCGGGAACATGCCCGCCGGAGTGGAACCGGTGGGCGAAGCGGAAGTCGTCCCGCCCAGCGCAGGCCGGGCACTGTCCGCCGGCCTCGGCCGGGGCCCGGTCAGGGCAGGCGACCGCCTCGACGCGGACGCGGTCGGCGAACCGGTACCGGCCGGTGCACCACCGGCCGGTACCGCTCACCTGGTAACTCAGGCGCCTGCCCATGACCGGGGCGTAGACGAGTGGTCCGCCGGTCACGGGGGCGAGCAGAAGACGGGGGTCTGCGCTCGCCCAGGTGATGCCGTGACAGACGTATGTCCCGCTGGCGGGCAGGGCCTGGTCCATGGTGCGTTCCTTGTCGATCGGGGAGGGAGGGCCGGTTTAGACGGTCAGGCGCAGACGGTCGGCCAGGGCAGCGGCGGCGGCCTTGAAGACCTGGTCGCGGTCCAACTGGGCGACGTCCAGCGTCAGCCAGGCGCCGCGCTCCGCCTGTTCGCGCATCTGGTCCAGGACGGTGTCCTGGTAGCGGATGAAGTCCTCGTCACCGCCGCCGGCGTGGCCGGCCTCCAGGGAAGTGAAAGAGCCCTTGCGGACGAGAGCCTCGCGGGCCCCGATGTCCAGGAAGAACACCAGGTCCGGCTTTGTCAGATGCGCGAAGACCTGCTCGCACAGGCGGGGAGAGACCTCGGGGTTGACCGCATAGCGGGCGAGGATCTTGTGGTGCGCGTTGTCGAGGATCACGTGGGTGCCCGCGGCGAGGGCCGGCTGGATGGCGAGCCGGTCCTGCAGGGTGTACCAGGAGGCCAGGGCAAGTAGCCAGTAGTGGTCGCCGCATGCCTGGGCGACGCCGGCGTCGCGCCGGTAGACCAGCTCGTTGAGGCGGTCGAGGTAGCCGGACAGCTCCGGGTCCTGGGGGACGTCGGTGCTGTGCTTGCCGATGAGGACTGCCGTGTGGCCGGCGTCGTTGAGGGCCTGGTGCAGGCGGGCGGCGAGGGTGGACTTGCCGGCCCCGTCACCACCGACGAAGGTGATCAGCTTCCCGGCTGCGGTGGTGGCCGGCGTGTTCGCCGTCATCGGGATTCTCCCAGGGGGTGGGTCGGGCTGGCGGTCAGGCGGCCGGTGATGATGGTGCGGATGCGGTCCGCCAGGACGGCGCGCTGGCGCAGGACGTCGCTGTGACGCTCATTGGACAGGTCGGCGGGATAGTGCGTGGCGAGGTTGTTGGAAATGACGTGGAGGTAACCGAATCTGATCCCCGCCTGGCGCGCCGCCGCCCCCATGGGGCCGATCTCCGGGTCGACGAAGGCGTACGAGGCGGTGTGCTGGGCCAGCCAGTCGCGGTTCTCCAGCAGGATCGACGGGGAGGACACGTGCAGGCCGCTGCGCACCCCATCGTGGGCGGCGGCGTAGTCGCCGAAGAAGTCGTCCCAGCTCACCATCGCCCCGCGTACCAGGCTGGTGTTGCCGGTCGCCAGCCAGGCGTTCGGTTCGACGCCGGGGGTCAGCGAGCCGACCTTGCCGACGTAGACGACGTCGCCTGCGCCGAGTTCGGCAAGGCGCGTGACGACCCGTCCGGCCACGTCTCCCCAGATGCTGTGGAGGAACCCGAGGTAGACCACGCGACGGCCGGCGACGTCGAGGCGCTGCCAGGCGTAGCCGGGTCCGCGGGTCCACACTCCGTTCTCGGGAGCGAGGTACTGAAGGCCCCAGCCGACGATCACCAGGTCGCCGTCCAGTTCCAGGTCGAGCGCGTCGAGTGCCGTTCGGCACTCCTCCTGCTCGGGCGGCTGATAGGTGACGGTGCCGACGGGGCGGCCGGTCATGGCCAGATACGTGGCGATGATCAGGGCGTAGTGCTGGACGTAGTCGGCTCCGGGGAACGCCTTGACGATGAGGTCACGGCCGTGGATCTCTGCGGTGGGCCGTTCGATGTTGAACAGCTTCCCGGTCTTCTCGTACCGGGAGATCACCGCCGTGCGGTCGTAGCCGCCGATGACGCGGATGCTGTCCCAGTCCTGGTCCTGGATGAGGTGGTGGACCTTGATCTCCAGGTAGCGCAGCAGCCTCGCGTGGGTCATAGTGTGCCCGGCCGGCTCGATCGGGGCGGCGCGCAGGAGTCCGGGGGTCGGGTCGGCGAGTAAAGGCGTCATCGGTGCTCCTCGGCGATCGTCACGGTGCTGCCGGCCGCCGCGCGAACGACGGAGATGTTCTTCCGGATGAGGTCGAACCGGTCTTCGGGGATCGGGCCGAGCTTCTCGATGCGGGGCGTGGAGGGCTTCTCGTATGGCCCTTCGGGCAGCAGGGCGACGCCCATCGCGCCGAGGATGACCGGGGCTGCGCCGTCCACGGAGGAGATCCACTCGTGCTCGCGCTGTTCGATCAGCTCCAGGTGCCCGGTCCGGCCCAGACCGAGCAGCCGGTAGATGAGCAGATCGTCGACCAGGCCGCGATCCTGCAGGTAGGCGGTCGCCAACCAGCGGGTGCGGCACAGTTGCTCGTCGGGATCCGGTCGACGCGAGGCCGGCAGGGCGATGGCCCCGGCCCAGCCGCTGGTCACGAAGGCGTCGTAGGTGCGCAGCCACTCGTCGTCGTCAGCGGCGTGCAGGACCGCGCACAGCCGGAATGCGTCGCCGGACAGCTTCCGGATCTCTCGCGCGGCCTTCTCGCTCACCTTCAAGGTCGCGGTCCCGTCCCGCATGACGTCCGGCAGGATGATCTCCCTCGCGGACACCGCCAGCGCGGCTTCGACGAGGCTTTTCGCCGGCAGGGCGTAGCCGAGGTCGAAGAGCCCGTTGTCGATGATGATCTCGGCGCCGCGCTCGGCCTCGTGAGCGAAGAAGGCCCGGTAGCTCTCGTCGGACAGCACGTGCTGGGCGGCCACGTGGTGGACGCGGGCCGGCTCCTGGGCGACGAAGTTCTTCAGGTAGGCAGGCGGAGCGATGACGGAGAAGTCGATGCCCGCGGTGGTGATCACGACGCCCCCCACAGGCCGGTGGTGAGGGTGAGGAACTGCTGGGAAAGGACGGGGTCGGTGCCGAAGCGCCCGCCCGAGTGCACCGTGGTGGTGCGAGCCTCCTCCATCCGTACGCCCCGCATGCTCATGCACAGGTGCACGCCGCGCACGGCGACGGCGATGTTCTCGTGTCCGATCACGCCGTTGAGGTATTCGGCGACTTGGCGGGTGAAGCGTTCCTGGACCTGCAGTCGGCCGGCGAAGTGCTGGGCGATCCGCCCGAACTTCGACAGGCCCACCACCTCGCCATCCGGCACGTATCCGGCCGTGACCTGCAAGTTCATGGGCAGCATGTGGTGCTCGCAGAGCGACCACACGCTCATGCCGCCCACGATGACCAGCTGACCACCCAGCTGGGACTCGGTGAAGCAGGTGGCCGTTTCGGCGCCGTCCGGGGACAGGAAGGCTCTCCACCAGGCCGCGACGCGGTCCGGGGTGCCGGTCAGCCCCTCGCGGGCGGGGTTCTCGCCCAGCTCGACCAAGAGCTGGTGGATCAGGCCGGCGACCCGGCCGGTGTCGATGACCGCAGCGGGCCCGGCGACGGCAGCCGTCGGCGCCGCCGCAGGGCTGGTGATAGAGGTCGTCATGGGCGTCTCTCGTTTCCGGGGACTGGGGAACGGATGGGGCGTGGAGTCGCGTGCGGTCAGCGGCCTCGGGCGTCCGCGAAGGCCAACACGTGAAGGCGGGTGGTGAAGTGCCAGTGCCGGGTCGCGACCCCGTCCGCGAGGGCCCGGGTAGTCGCGGTGATCACCTCGGGGGTGGTGCCCTCCGGCATCACCCACACCGGCGCGAGTCGGTGGGCGTCGGCCAGCTCGGCGATCCGGTCGAGGTCGTCCACCGTGGAAGCGACGAATTTGAACGCCGCCCGCCCGGAGGCCACAAACGCCTCCAGCGCGGCTGGCACGATGCTCTTGGTCTCCTTCACGCCGAAGCTGGCAAGTTTGGGCGAGACGTTGAACCGGACCCCGTCGGCCACCAGCTCGGGAGTGGGCGCGATGGTGCCGTTCGTCTCGAACTCGATCCGCTTGCCGGCTGCTATCAGTCCCCGGACGAGAGGCACCAGTCGCGCCTGCTGGATCAACGGCTCGCCGCCGGTGATCACGACCAGCTCGACAGGTGAAGACGTGGCCCAGGCCACCAGTCCCGCGACGGATTGCCTCGTCGACTCCTCGTGTGGGTCGAAACGGGACCAGTCCCAGGTGTACTTCGTGTCGCATCTGGTGCAAGTGAGGTTGCACCGGGACAGGCGGATGAACAGGGCCGGGTGTCCGCAGCTTGGGCCCTCGCCCTGAAACGTCGGCACCTCGGTACCGAAGCACTCCGCGACGATCAGGGATTCGCCTTCGGCAGCTTCCGGTTCGAGGTTGAGCGGCTTGGTTGTGGTCATTGGCCCACCACATCGAAGCGGGCCCAGCTGCTTGCGGTCTCGCGGACTAGGACGGCGACAAGGCGGCCGGGGATCTCCGACTGGAGGTTCTGAACGAACCAGCCGGCCAGGAACTGGGCCAGGCGCTCCGAGGTGGGCTCGAAGGGCAGGATCTCGTGCAGGTTGTGGTGGTCGAGCTCGGTGTCCAGGAACGACTTGAACGGGGCGAGCGCACCGAAGTCCGTGACAAAGCCGGGATCCTCCAGCGCGGATGCAGTGAGGATGACCTCAACCTCGTAGCTGTGCCCGTGCTGGCGGGAGCACTTGTGCTCATGCGGCAGCTGGGGAAGCCGATGGCCCGCCTCGAAGGCGAACTTCTTACCGATGGTGAAATTGCCGGGCGGTAGTGGAACAGCAGTGAAGCCCATTCGATTTCTCCGAGAGGTGAGGGTGTGGCTGATTCGGGCGGGGTGGGGCAGCCGCCTCTTCAGGCGGCTACGGGCTGTGCCCCCAGGTGGTTCTTCGCGGCCTTGTCGAGCACCTTGGTGAAGTGCTTGGCGCGCTCGTCGCCCTCGGCCTCCTGAGCGCGGAGGCCCCCGAAACGGGCCCAGTACCGCCGGCAGACGTCCCTCTCCATCAGCTTCGAGGCGTAGAACGGCAGACGCCCGTCCCGGACGAAGCCGAGGCGGTCGCGCAGGCTGAGCATGCAGATGAGCTGGTTGGCCTTCAGCAGCTGCATGTACTCCTCGACATCCAGGTCCTCGGGCGTCCAGAGCTTGGCGAGGTCAGGGTTGGCGGACATCTGCGTCAGCCAGTCGAGTTGGTTGCGCGTTACGGTCGCCTCATTTCGTTCGGCCTGGTGCCGCGCGTCCTGCCTCAGCCGGGCGGCTCCGACCACCACGGTGGCGAGGGAAACCGCGGCGCCGGCAGCGAGGACGGCGGTGGTGAGCTTCATGCTTTAACGGTCCTTTCACGCAAAGTGATCTGGGGCGAGGGCGGGTCTGTGGAAGCCTGCGGGGCTCGCTGCGTCATGCGACCCCCGCTAGCACGACGGCCGGTGAGCCGCCGTCAATGCGATCCAGGGCGTACCGGCGGCGCACAGTGTCCAAAGCGACGGCGATCGGCGGCAGTCCGACGGCGGCCCTTCGCTGGTCCAGCAACTGCGGCGCACGCAGTGGGCACAGCTCCACCCCTGCTGCGCTGAGGACGAGTTGCGTCCCGAACTCTTGGGGTCGCCCGCTGTTGACCAGGGCGCGGTCGTGAAGGTGGGCCCAGTGCTGGATGCGCGCATCGCCGTCCTGGACCGCACGTTTCAAAAGGGTGGTGGCCGCCCGCTGGAAGTCGGGTTCGTCGTCGGCGTGAAGAGCGATGCTCCAGGCGGCACATGCTGCGTCGGGGCCCACGAGACGGTGGCCGGGCCAGTCATGTTCGGCCAGGATGCGGCGCAGCACTTTGGTGTCGGCGTGCTCAGCGTGACGGTCCTGGCCGAGGTGGACGGCGTCGAGCTGGTTGCGTACGCGTCTTGCCCGGCGTGCTGCCGACTGTGCGGCGCGGGCGATGAGTTCGCGGGCGAGGTCCGGCCGCAGCGGTTCCGCGGTCCTCACGCGATACTCCGCTGGTCGGCGGCGGACTGCGGCTCGTGGACCTGGCAGCCGATGAGCGCGCTCAGCCCAGGCCGAAGCTCGGCGGTGAGTTCGAGGCGCGCGACTCGCTCATGGTGCTGTCCGGTGCCCGATCCACGGACGTCCCAGCCCATGTCGGTGAGCCGACGAAGGAATGTGGCGATCGGATCGACGTCGAGAGGATGGCGGGCCATGGCCTCGGCCCGCACAAGCGGTACTTCGAGCCGGGCGGCGAAGTCGGAGGCCCACAGAGTGATCAGCCGGACGGTGTCATCGGAGTGACCGGGCAGGGTGTGGACGCAGTCCAGGAAGAGGCACGGGCCTTCGCCCCATCCGAGGTCGGGCCCGCGTTGCGGGATCATGCAGGCCAGCAGCAGCCCGTCCTCGAACAGTCCAGCCGGCTTCACCTGCGGGGCGCGGAACAGGGCCGGGATATCGGACCGGGCGGGTGTCGGCACGCCGCGCATGGCGAGCCAGCGCTGACGGCCCTGGACGAGGGCCGCGGCCTCGTCCCGTTCGGCGTCGGTGCGCAACGACCGCATCTCGTACACGGCCGGTAACCCTGTCGCGCACTGGCTTCGAGGCGCGGGGGAGGACTCGATGGCCGCAGAAGCGGGTGAGGCATTCACTGGCTCGCTCCGCTCTCCATCGTGGTGGCCCGCCTGGCGCCCAGCAGGCCCCACGCATGGGCCCAGACGACAAGTTGGGTGATGTTGGCCGCCCCGGTCTTGTCGAGCAGTTCGTCATGTGCGGCTCGCACGTCGGCGGGCGCGATCTTGGCTATGGCAGCAATGTCGCTGGGATTGCTGTGCTCAGCGACCGCCCGCAGCAACAGTTGCTGCTCTGGACTGAGTTCCGGCATTGGCCTGTCCGTTGTGGGCGGAGCGACCTGCCGGGCGTTGCACAGGAAGTGCACGATCACCGGGGGCTTGCAGCGGGGCGGGCAGTGGAGGCTCTCCCGGATGTCGCGTACGTACTGGCGGACGGTCACGGCCGACAGCCCGGTCCTCGTGACGATCTCTTGAGAGCTGAGGCCGTCCACGAGGTGCTGGGCGACGCGCTGCTGGGTCGGGGTCAGGGGGGTGATCGGTGCGCTGGTCGTCATGCGCGGGGTCACGGGTGTCTCTTTCGCGGCTGGGTTGAGGGATATCGGGTGGGGTGTCGCCGGACCCCGCGGGGGACGGGGGCCGGCGACACGGGCCCGTGCGCGGCGGTCTGGATTCACGGGGCGCCGCACACGGGGGCTCATGCGGCTGTCGGGTCGGGGCGGGCCCACGCCGCTTCGGCGGCGAGACGTTCTGACCACTGGATGTGGGCCTCGTCGAAGGCGGCGTCGGCGAGGCGTATGCGCTGGACTTCGCCGGTTCCGGCCGGTGGGTAGGTGAACTGGATGTCGCGCCACAGGCGCTGGAGGATGTAGTCGCCGTTGAGGGCCTGGGCGCCGTGCAGCTCCATGGCATCCTGGGTTGACTGCATCGCCCACTGGTGGCCGAGGTACTTGGCGTTGATCAGGTCGGTGTCGCAGGGCAGGCCCTGGTCGAGGAGGTGCACGGACTGATAGGCAAGGATTCGCCCGGCGCGCAGGCGGGCCTCCATGTCACCGATGCGGTCCCGCAGAACCGGCAGATCGGAGAGGGCGCCCCGGTAGCGGGAGCGCGTCTTGAGGTAAGCGGTTGAGGTGGCCACGACTGCCTCGTGTATTCCCAGGCTGACTGCGGTCAGGTTGGGACGGCCGTACAGGATGCTGCTGCTCTGCGCTACGCCCAGCCCCTGGCCGATCTCTCCGACCACGTTTTCCTCAGGGACGCGGACGTGATCGAGGTCGAGGCGGCCGGCGGAGAAGCCGTGCAGGCCGAGGCCGGGACGGTGGTCGGCGACTGAGAGCCCTCGGCGCTTGGATTCGACCATGAACGCGGTCAGCGCCTGGGAGGTGCTCACGCCTGCCTTGGCGGTCCGGGCGACCACGAGGTGGGCTCCCGCGAGGTGGCTATTCCCGATGTGGATCTTGCTGCCGGTGATCACCCATTGGTTGCCGACGTGCTCGGCGATGGTCTCGATGCCGCCGATGTGTCCGCCGGCTCGCGGTTCGGTCACGGCGATCGACAAGAGCAGTGAACCGTCCGCTACGCGGGGCAGCCAGCGGCCCTTCTGCTCGTAGGTGGCGAAGTGCAGCAGGGCGCCGACGGGGATCAGCGTGGCCTGGAGGATGGCCGCCGCAGCTGCCGAGACGCGGGCAATGCGGTGGACGAGGATTGTCTTGGCCACGTGTCCGGCGTCCAGCCCGCCGAAGGAGGACGGGACGGTGACGGCGAACCACCGTCGTGCGGCCATCAGGTCGGCGACCTTGCGCTCCACCCTGCCGGGGGCGGCCTCCATGCGTGCGGCGCGCGGCGCGATGTGCTCGGCCGCGAAGGCGTCCGCCTCGTCCCACAGCAGTTCGTGGCGGGCGTTGAAATAGGGGCGCAGCGCCGGCGGCGGCGTGGTGGGTGTGGCGGGCATGGTCCTCTCCCTCTCCCTGGATGAAGGTCGCACGGTGGAGCGGCCGGGGATCGCCTGCGGCTCCCGGGTGGGGGGTCGTGCAACGGACTAGCGGACGGGCGCGCGGGCGATGTGGTCCATCACCCGGACGCCGGCGTTGATGACGATGTCTCTCAGCCGTCGGGCCTCGCTCAGGGGCCGCTTCTCGGGGTCGATGACGCACACCGTGCCCAGCACGGTGCCGCTGTCGTGGATGAGCGGGGCACCGAAGTAGGAGCGGATCCCGACCGCGTCGACCACGGGGTTGCCGCTGAAGCGCGGGCTGGCGTGCACGTCGTGCAGCGGAAGGGCCTTCTTGCGGGCCATGACCTCCGGGCACCAGCCGTGGTCGCGGCTCATGGTGCGGCCGACGATGACGTACCCGCTGTCCGCGGGCGGCTGGTGCAGCCCGACGAAGGTCTGCTCCTCCAGGAAGAGGTTGACGAAGCCGTACAGGAACCCGGCTTGTGTGGCCATGTCGCGGGCCAGTTCGTCGAAGTCCTCGCTGGCAGCGGTGGGCACGCCTAGGCGATCCAGCAGCTCGTACCGCTGCGCGAGCTCGGTCGCCTGCTGGGCCTGCGGGACGGGGACGGCGGCGCTGGCGGGGAGGGATGGCCCATGGGTGACGTCCCGCATGGTACGTCGCGGCAGCGACTGCGTGAGGGGGGCGGTCTGCCGCGCGCGGTAGGGGTCGTTGGGCTGATACGACATCAGGCGTCCTGAAAGGTGGTAGTGGATGCGGGGCGAGCGGGGCTTGCCGATGCGCTCTTCAAGGCGTGGCCAACGAGGGTCAGCAGGACGCCAGCGACGTGGTTCGGATCGCGGGCGTCGCAGGTGACCACCGGCACAGAGGCGGGCAGTTCGAGGGCGGTGCGGACCTCATCGGGGTGGTAACGATGTGCTCCGTCGAACTGGTTCACCGCGACGACGAAGGGCAGGCCGATGTCCTCGCAGAAGCCGACGGGGGTGAAGCTGCTTTCCAGGCGGCGGGTGTCGACCAGGACGACCGCGCCGACGGCTCCGCGACAGAGGTCGTACCAGAGGTCGACGAACCGGTCCTGGCCGGGCGTGCCGAACAGGAACAATTCCAGGGGCACGGGCGCGTCGGGCAGGTTGAGGCGACCGAAGTCGAAGGCGACCGTGGTGGTCTGCTTGGCCTCGACGCCCGCCAGGCTGTCCACGTCCGCGCTCGCCTCGGTCAGGTACTCCTCCGTGCTCAGCGGCGTGATCTCACTGACGGCACCCACGGCGGTGGTCTTGCCCGCGCCGAAACCGCCAGCGATCACGACCTTCAGCACGGTCGGTGCACCGGTACGCGGGCGCGACGACGGCCGCAGCACCACGGCCGGGTCACCCGGCCTGGGGGTAGGCGATGGCATCGGGCCACTTCCTCTTCAGGCCCGCAGATAGGGCCGCCAGCAGTTGTGCAGAGGGACGTGCATGCGCGTCGGACGCGGCATAGGCGGTGACGGGGACGACCAGGGCGTCGGCGTCCAGGAGGTCGGAGATAAGGATCTTGACGGCGGTTACGGGACGGCCGAGTCGGCCCGCCAGCTCGGTCACCGAACGCCGGTGCTCCCGGCACAGGGCGAGGATCTCTGCGCATTCTTCGGCCTGGCCCGGGCCGGGCCGCCCGGGTCCGGCATCCAGCACCGTGTCCAGGCCGAGCAGATGCCGTGGCCGGGTGCGACCGCGCGTCAGGGTGTAGGTCCGCACGAACGTCGAATCCTCGGCCGCGCTCCCGTGTGCGGTCACCGGACCTCATCACCCGTGCCGACGCGGACGGGGATCTGCATGTAGGGGGCGAACTTCTGCACCAGGCGCCCCATCTCGAACCCGACGGTGCCGGCATCGGCGTCCATGGTCGCGATCACCGCGAGGACCGTGTCCACCACGCCTCGTTCGTTGCCGGGATGGCCCTCGAAGGCCGCGCTGCGACCGGAACTCTGGACGAAGATCAGACAGTCGTCTCGCTCGATGACGACCTGCCTCGCCGGCCTCTTCTTGTGGGTGGGACCGGTGATGTTCGCCGCGAGTGAGGCCACTCCGCTGATGGCGGCCGACAGTTCGTCCGCCCAGTCCTTGTCGACCTCGCTGTCCAGCAGCCGCAGTCCGTCCCGCGAGAGCAGGACGGCGTGCGTGACGCCCGTCGTGTCGGAGGCGAACTGCCGCAGCAGCCACGCCATGTTGTCCCGCTGTCCGCTTGCCGTTGTCTCGGTTGCGGGTGCGTCGCCGGTCACGTTGTTCATCGCGGGGTGGGTACTCATAGGGATCGCTCCAGAAAGGGGGGAAGGGCCAGCGGATGTAACGGCCACCGGGAACGTGGAGGGACGGGGGTCAGGGCCTGGGGTGCTCTGTCGAAGCGGTGGGAGAACCGGCTTGCCCGCCGGCCTGGATGCCGGTGCGGAAGGCGGCTGCTAGCCCTGGCGTCGCCGCGGTCACGGGGGCTTGCTCCCGCTCGTGTGGCGGATGGAACGTGCCGGCCTGGCGTCTACGCGTGGGAAGGGCGGGCGCATCAGCAGAGTGACCTGCCTGTGCGGCTTCCGGCGCCCCTGCGGTACGGGGGCGTCGGACCTGCCCCGGCCTCGGGGCGGCTGGAGTCGCGGCAACCTGCTGCGGTTGCGGCGCCAAGGGGCGGGCGTCCTGGGGCAGCGCGCTCGCATCGTCGATGGAGGGAATCGCTACTAGGAGCCGTGCCGGGATGACCACCAGGGCGGTGGTGCCTCCCGTCACGTTCTCCTGCAGGAGAACGGACAGCCCGTGCGACTGGGCGATCTTCGCGGCGACCAGCAAGCCGAGCTGCCCCGCTCGCACCTGGCCGCTGACGTCGACCTCGTCGGGGGCCTGGAGCAGGTGGTTCATCTGCGCCCGCGTCTGCGGATGCATGGGGATGGCCCGGTCCTCGACCTCGACCGCCAGCCCGTTCGCCACCCGCTGCGCACGCACCATCACCTTCGTCGCCGGATCGGAACACTCACAGGCGTTCTCGATCAGCTCAGCCAGCAGGTGCGTCAGGTCCGGACCCACATGGCCGGGAAGGCCCAGCTCCGCGCCCACGGACCCGGCCGCAACCGCCACCCGCGGATACTGCACGACCTCGGAGACTGCGCCGCGCAGCACGCTCTTGACGGGAACGGGCCGACGCACGCTGCGCAGGGACTGCCCGCCCAGCACCGCAGTGCTCTCGACCTGGCGACGCATCCGCGTCACGAGGTGATCGATCTCGAAGATCTTGGCGAGCAACTCCGGGTCGTCGGTCAGCATCTCCAGCTGGCTCAGTGCCTCAAGCGCCTTGCCGACCAGCGCGTGCTCGCGCATGGCCAGGCGGCGCAGCACTTCCAGGAGGACGACGGACTGGGACTCGTCGTGCACCCGTATCAACGACGCGACGGCCCGCACTTGGAGAGCACTCAACGCCTTGTCAATCTCGGCGTCAGGGCTGGCACGTGGCGCCTGCAGGTCCGGCAGCGGCGGGCGTCCCCCGCGGCACAGCTCGTCCGCCGACCACTGCACCGACTTCTCGATGGCCGCGGCTGCCCCTGCGATTGCTGCCAGTGCCGTTGCCCGGGCCTCCTCCGCCGCTGCCTGTATGGCTCCTGCGGCCGTTCGCGCTCCGCGAGCCGCCATCGTGGCGACGCCCGCGAGTCCGCAGATCAGGCCGGCCAGGAGCCAGCCGGGGCCCACCGCGGACACCGACCAGAAGGTGAAGGCGGCACCCAGCAGGGCGGCAAGGAGCACTAGGGGCGGTGCGACGGCGCGGTGGACACGGTGCAGGGTGAACGCGTTGATCGGAGGCCGCCGTCGGCGGTGGCCGGTGGCGGCCGGCCGTGCCGAAAAGGCGCTGTCAGGCATGGGAATCCTCGTCAGGGTGGGGGTGGCTAGGCGTGCTGCAGCGTCAGGTCTGCGCAGGTCTTGTGTGTGCTGCGTGCGGTCGAGCAGGGTGACGGAAACGCGACCGCGCCGCGGTGGGAGGACTGCGTCGCCAGGAGTTGAAGCAGCCGGGCGCTCTGGATCAGGCCCATGTGGCTGAATGCCTGCGGGAAGTTGCCGAGCTGGCGCTGCTGGACGGGGTCGTACTCCTCGGCCAGGAGGCCGAGGTCGTTGCGCAGTGCGAGGAGGCGTTCGAACAGGGCGTGGGCCTCGTCGAGGCGGCCGGTCAGGGCCAGGGCGTCTACGAGCCAGAAGGAGCAGAGGACGAATGTGCCCTCGTCTCCGCTCAGGCCGTCCACCCCGGTGTGGTCGCCGATGGTCGGGTAACGGCGCACAAGCCCGTCAGACGTGGAGAGTTCACGGCGCACTGCGTCCACGGTGCCGATGACGCGCGGGTCGTTCGGCGGTAGGAAGCCAACGCGGGGGATCAGCAGCGTGGCGGCGTCGAGTTCCTTGGAACCGTAGGACTGGGTAAAGGTGTTGCGCACCGGATCGAAGCCCCTGGTGCAGACCTCGTGGTGGATGGTTGCCCGCAGCTCGGTCAGGCGGGCCAGGTCGATGTCGAGCGCGCCGGCTTCGGCCAGGCGGATGGTGCGGTCGATCGCCACCCAGGCCATCACCTTGGAGTGGACGAAGTGCTGGCGTGCCCCGCGGATCTCCCAGATCCCCTCGTCGGGCTCCCGCCAGCGCTGTGCCAGGTGCTCGACGAGCCGCTGGTGCAGGACCGCGGTGTCGGCACAGTGGGCCACACCGCTCTCGTGCGCGAGGTACAGGGTCTCGATCACCTCGCCGTACACGTCGAGCTGGAGCTGGTCCGCCGCCCCGTTCCCGACCCGCACCGGCGTCGAGCCCTCATACCCGGGCAGCCAGGGCAAGTCCCGTTCCCGAAGATCACGCTCTCCGGTGATCGCGTACATGATCTGCAGGTTCTCTGGGTCGCCGGCCACGGAACGCAGAAGCCAGCGCCGCCATGCCTGCGCCTCCTGCCGGTAGCCGGTCTCCAGTAACGCGGCCAGGGTCGTAGCGGCGTCGCGCAGCCAGGTGAAGCGGTAGTCCCAATTGCGTCGGCCGCCGATCTCCTCGGGCAGCGAGGTGGTCGGCGCGGCGACGATCCCGCCGCTTGGGTGGTAGGTCAGTGCCTTCAGCGCGATCAAGGAACGGACCACGGCCTCACGGTAGGGGCCGTCGTAGGTGCACTGCTGCGTCCAGTCCTGCCAGAAGGCGAGCGTCTCGGTGAGCGCCGCGTGCGGGTCGGGGATCTCCGGAGCCGGTGCGTGGGACGGGCACCAGCTGAGCACGAACGCCACGCTCTGCCCGGCGCGGATGGCAAAGGCACTGACGACGACCCCGTCCTTCTCCGCCTGCGGGACGCAGGTGTCGAGCCACAGTGCGTCCGCGCCGGCCTCCGCGACCATGCGCCCATCGGCCTCGTGGATCCACGGGCTGACGCTGCCGTATCCCGGCCGCGGACGCATGGCCGAAACCATTGCCACCTCACCGGCCAGACCCTCGACGATCCGGATCACCTGCGGTGCCCCGTCGCGAGGCGGCATGAAGTCCAGGACGCGGACCGACCCGGCCGGTGTGCGCCAGATCGATTCGAGGACGAGCGTGTCACCGCGGTACCGGCGCTCGGTGACCGCTCCGGGCCCGGAGGGGCCAGGCGCGGCCGGGGCGATCTGCCAGGTGCCGTGCTTGTGCGTGCCGAGCAGGCCGGCGAAGACGGCCGACGAGTCGAACCGGGGCAGGCACAGCCAGTCGATCGAACCATCGTCGCAGACGTGGGCACTGGTCTGCATGTCGCCGATCAGGCCGTACTGCTCGATGCGCGGGAGGCGTTTCATCGTGTGGGTCTCCGTAGTCCCCGTGGACCCGGGGGTGGCTTCGGGGCCGCCGGGGCGGCCGGGAAGTGTCGGTGAGAGAGGCACGGTGGTTACCGGTCCGGGGGAGGTCTGTTCTGCCCCGGCCGGGGATCCACGTCCCGTGGAGCAATGGGGCCGGTTACTCGCTCACCACGAAGAGCCAGCCACGCCATGGGACCGAGAATCAGCGCGATCAGAACTGCCCCGGCGGCGGTCATGTCCGGGGCACCGACGCGGCCAGAACCACGCACGCGAGGGCGAGAGCGAAGACCGCGCCGCGCAGCACGTTGATCGGCGGCTTCCACCAGCGCCGTCTCTGGACCGACTTCGCAGGGGCCACGTCGTGGGCCTGCACGGCAGCGATAAGGTCTTGGGTCGCCTCGGCCAGCCTGACCAGATGAACCCTGCTGGGCATGTAGCCATCGGGGAGGCCGCCCGAACAGAGCTGCTGCGCACGGAGCAGGGCCGGCTCTTGCGAAGGCGTCAGAGCTCCGAGCTGGCTGACGTGTCCTCGCAGCCGCAGTGCGAGGTCTTCCACATCGGCGGCAGTATCGGGTAACGGCGAGTCCTCGCCCAGCACGAGCGCCACCGTTTCCGTCGCCGAGGCCGCCGGGTCACGTCGCAGGATGGGCTCACCAAGGGCGTGGCTTCTCCTTCCCTGATCACTGAGTTGGCACGCCCGGCGAAGGGCCAGCGAGGGACGCATGACGCAACTCCTAGGTGAATCAAGCCAACTTGAGCGAGGAACGCTGTGCACCGCAGGCAACTGACGTGCAAGGTGAGTGATCCTGCGGCTACGTTGAGCGAACCGCGAATCCCTGTCAGGGGGTATGCCTACGCGGCCCTCAAGGCCGTCAAAGGCGTCAAAGATCATTTCGGAACCGAGGGGCAGTACATGGCCCGTGAGAGAAACGTCGCCCTTGCCGCGCTCCTGCGCGAAGCGGGCTGGTCCCAGCCCCAAGCAGCCGCCGCGGTCGCTCGCGTTGCCGCGGAGAGCGGTGTACGCGAACTGGAGGCTATTTCCCGCTCCCACATCGCCATGTGGGTCCAGGGCACGAAGCCCAGTGGACGAGCGCCTCATATCCTGCGTGAGACGCTGTCCCGCAGGCTCGGCCGACGCCTCACCCTCGCTGACCTCGGACTGGAAGATGGGCCGACAGGATCCACTGACAGTAGTTCTGACTGGAGCGTCGACCCTCTGACCGTGCTGGCCGAGCTGGGAAGCGACGATCTGGACATGCACCGACGCAAGCTGTTGGCTACCACCGCGTACTCGGCCGCCGGCCTCGTCCTGCCTGCCGCTCCATGGTGGGCAGCCGCCCCGGCCGCGGCGGCCTCGCGCCCTGCAGTCTCCTCCCGGCTGGTGACTCAGGCTGACATCGACGATGTCCGCAAACTGACCACCTTCTACTCCGCGAGGGACCAGCAGCGCGGTGGAGCCTCGGGGCGCTCGGCCCTGGCCGGCCATCTTCGCGACGAAGCGGTGCCGCTCCTGGGCAGCAGGTTCCGAACGGAACAGCACCGCCGGGATACGTACTCGGCCGTGGCAGAGATGACCTACCTCGCAGGCTGGATGGCCTTCGACGCCTCCGAGCATCGGACCGCCCAGCGCTACCTCACCCTCGCCGCACGCATTGCGGCCGAAGCCGCAGACGGACCGCTGGGCGGCCACATCCTGCGTGCCCTCGCCCATCAAGCAGTCGACCTCGGGCACCCACGCAGAGCGCTCGACCTGGCCGATGCCTCCATGTCCCGCACCCACTACGGCCAGGCCAGCTCGCGGGAGAAGGCCCTGCTCGCGGTAGTCCATGCCCGCGCCCTGGCCGCCGGCGGCGACCGCCGCGGCACTCTCGCGGCCATCAGTCGCGCGGAGAGGGACCTCGCACGTGCCGATAACGAAGGTGCCCCCGACCGCGTCAGCTTCTTCCAGGAAGCCTCCCTCGCCCACGAGACTGCGTGTGCCTTGCGGGACCTGGGAAATCCTCTCGACGCGGAGTTGCATTTCCAGCGCAGCGTCGCCACCCGCCGGCGGCAGCAGTATGCCCGTACCCACAGTGTGACCCTCGGCTACCTCGGTGCTGTCCAGGTCCAGCAGGGACGCCTCGATGAGGCATGTGGTACCTGGGGACAAGCACTGGACGCCATGGCTGGCGTCCAGTCCGGCCGCGCCCGCGACGTCATCGTCCGCATGCAGAGCGACCTCTCGCCTGTGCGGCAACGTGGTGGCCGCCACGTCGCCGAACTGGACCGCCGGGCGCGGGAAATGCTGCGCGCCATAGGCTGACCACAGGGCACGTCCGCAGCTATTGACGGCAGCTGCTGAACACGCGACCCCGTTAGAGAGGAACGAGCGCCGATGGCAACGTACGAGGTCGAATCGATCGCAACGGTGGTCGGGGGCCACACCCGCGTTCAGGACGATTACCAGGGCGGAGTCGAGTCGGTCATCCGACTCAACGAGGCGTACCCCCTTGAGACGCTGCAGGGAATCGAAGAGTTTTCCCACCTGACGGTGACCTGGCTCTTCCACCTGGCGCGACCGGAAGACGTCCAGCTCCACGCACGCAGCCCCCGCGGGAATCCGGACTGGCCGTCGACCGGTACCTTCGTCCACCGCAACCATCGGCGTCCCAATCAACTGGCGATCAGCTACCCGCGGCTGCTCGAGGTCGAGGGACGGGACCTGTTGGTCACCGATCTCGATGCTGTAGACGGAACGCCCGTGATCGACTTGGCACCGTACTTCGAACAGATGGGGCCTCGTGGCCCGATCCGTCAGCCCGCCTGGCCCGGCGAGATGCTCGAACCGAATTACTGGGCGAAGGCAAGCGAACGGCCCTCGGAGCGCCCTGTATGACAGAAGCGACTGAGCTGCCGGGCTTGCCATTTGCATCGTCGGGAACCAACTGGAGGTCTGGCTCAAGCTGCAGCCCTCGCGTCTCGGAACTCACACCACGTCTCCTCGCCGTTGCTCTCCCATGCGTCTGAGATCGCATCGACCAGCCGGATCCCGCGCCCCGATTCGCCGTCGGGTCCGGCTTCCTTGAGCACAGCGGGCGCCGGGTTGTGGTCGGTTACCGAGACACGCACCACGTCGACGGCCACCGTGATGTGGAGCACGACTTCGCCCTCACCGTGGACCACGGCGTTGGTGACCAGCTCCGAAACGGCCAGTACGACGAACCCCGCCACCGGCTCCGAAACACGGCACCGCCGCAGGAACGCCCTGGCTATGCGCCGCATCTCCCCGACCTTCGCAAGGTCGGGGAGAAGGGCCGCCTGACAGGCATGGGATGCCGCCGGTACCTCTGCCCTCGCCCATGCGCCGGCCTCGTCTTCCTGAACCGGCCTGACGCATGACGCGCCTGCTGTAGCCGCACAGCTGCGGATGCCCCCGCCGGGCGGGGCCGCCTCTTGGAGCCTGGTCATGTGGGCTATGGCACCGTGCGGCGACGCCGTCGACCAGGGGAATCCAGAGGGGGAAAATCATGTCAAGACATCTCAGGGGGCTTAGAAGTCAAGCTGCCTGCTCGGCCGGGGGTGACAGGAGCGGTGCGAAGGCCTGCTGTTCGTCGAAGAGCTGCCGGGCCTTGAGACAGTGATGGAGCTGGCCGAGGAAGCGGTTCAGCAAGTGCCGTTGTGCGGCGGCGTGCCAGTCGCCATGCTCGCGTCGGCGCCGGTAGTGCGCGTTTGCTCCTGGTGAGGCGGTGAGGGCGGCGAAGGCCCAGAGGAAGCCGGCGTTGATGAGGCGGTTGTTCTTGACGAAGCGGCGGCCGACGAAGCGCTTCTTGCCAGAGGCCCGGGTGATGGGCGCGGATCCGGCGTATGACTTCAGTGCCCGGGCGTCGGTGAACCGTGCCCGGTCATCGCCCAGCTCGGCGAGGACGCGGGCGCCGAGCATGGGCCCAAGGCCCGGGAAGCTGAGCAGGATCTCGCTGTCGGCGTGCTGGTGAAAGGCGGCTGTGGCTGCCTCCGCGAGGTCGTCCGCGGCCTGGCAGGCGGCGTCCAGCTGCTTGAGCAGAGCCAGGAGCTGGTGGCCGAAGGCATCCTCGACGCTGGGGAGCTGGTGGGCGTACTCGGCGCGGAAGACGGCCCGTAGCCGCTCGGCTTCCGCGTCGCAGCCGCGGAGGCGGCCACTGCGTTTGAGGGCGGCCCTCAACTGGGCGAGGGTGAGCTTCGCGGCCTTGGCCGGGGTCGGGGCCAGAGTGAGGATGACACGGGAATCAGCCCTGGTCAGACCGCTCTGCTTGGCCTGGAAGGCCAGCAGAGCAGCAGGGTAGTACTCGCGCAGGAGCGAGCGGACCTGGTTGGCGACCTGCTGCCGAGTCCAGACGGCGTCCTGCTGGGCTCGGGCCAGGACAGTGATGGCCTGGGCGAGTTCGGAGTCCGCCGGCAGGGGCCGGTGGGCGTGCATGTCAGTGCGCAGGATGTTCGCGAGGACCAGGGCGTCGCCGGGGTCGGACTTCTTGCGGCTGACGCCGTGGCGGTCGCGGTAGCGGGCGGCCGCGAGCGGGTTGATCGCGAAGACCCGACGGCTGCCGGTGCGCAGGCTCGCAACCAGGAGGCCGTGGCTGGTCTCGATGGCCACCGGTATCGGATCGTCTGGGCTGTCACCGTGTTCGGCCAAGAGGGCCAAGAGCTTGTGGTAGCCGGCCGCGTCGTCGGTGATATGGGCTTTGGCGAGCAAAGTGCCGGCTTCGTCGACGAGGGCAACGTCGTGGTGTCGCTCCGCCCAGTCGATGCCGCAGAACACGGTCAAGCTGTCCTCCCAGATCTGTCCGTTTATGCAGGTCACGAGCACATGCGGGTCGCGCGGCGCCCTAATCCAAGGACTCGTTGGTCCGCCATCTCAGTAGCCGTTCGCAACACCAGCGCGCTCCAGGGGCTCGATCTTCTGCAGAGCTCGCTGGCTCGCGGATGAACAAGAGGTCGACCCTGGAGCGGGCTCGCGCCGTGACGATCAACGTCCGAGCGGTCCCCGCGAGTTTCGCGGTGATCACGGAGGCGCCGGGCTGCGCCGCTCTTGACAGAGGCCTCAAGGGCCCGGGGAAACGGAGGCATCAGCCCGGCGCCCGCGTCATCACCGCGAACCCCGCAACGGACAGCGATGCCGCTCTTTGAGGAGGCCTTGATGGCCAGGGGGGATCCAGGCATTCGCTGTCCTGCGCGAGCAGCTGCCCGGGTCGTTGCACGGGCCCGGGCCGTCTGCTTCCGCACTGGATTAGGGGGAAACTGAAGGGGGGAATTGAGGCCATGATTGGATTCCGCCCACCGACAGAGGTCACACTCATGCCAGACCCGTTCGCCGACCTGCTCCTCCGGCTTCGGCAGGAGGCGGGCCGGACACAGGAGGAGCAGGCGGAGGCGATCAACGCTGTCTCCGGCCGGGACACCATGACCCGCCGAGAGATCAGCCGTTATGAGAACTTCGAGAACATTCCTACCAACCACACAATCGGCCACATCGCGGCGGCCTGCGGTGTCCCCTTCGAGGAACTACAGCGAGAGGCCAAGGCCGCCCGCGCTCGGAAGAGAAAGGGGCATGCCGATGCAGGGGAGGACCAAGACGCCGTGAAGCGTCGCACGCTCCTGGGTAGCGCCACTATCGGCGTGAGCGTGGCCGCCGAGCCGTGGGGGCGCCTCGCCTTCGCCCTCAGCAAGGGGAACAAGATCGATTCGCCCGCTGCCGCCGCGCTCATCGACCGAGCCGCTGAACTGCACGTCCAGGAACTCAACCTCAGCGCGCGGCGGCTACAAAAAACGGTCGAGTCGCATCTTGACGCGATCACTGCGGCCCTGCCTCGTGCAGGCGAACACGAAGGCGCTCTCACCATCGCCGCCGGGGAAACCGCCGCTCTGGCCGGTTGGGTGGCCTGGGACCTGGGGGAGCACGACAAAGCCAACGCCTACTACAAGGTCACGTCGCAGTGCGCGGCGGCTGCCGGGCATCCTCCACTCCGAGCCCTGGCCCTGACCTACAGCAGCTACGGCGCTTTGACGCCAAAGGCGAAGATGGAGTTCCTCTCCCAAGCCGCCAACGACGTGCGAGGCCACGGTAACGCTACTGCTGCCGCCTGGGTTCTCGGTAGGCACGCGGAAGAAGCTGCGGCGGCCGGCGACGAGGTGGGGGCGCTCCAGGCGTTAGACCGAGCGCGCTTCGCCTACGATTTCGCGGACCACACCAGCGAGCAGGCATGGGTCAGGTTCGTGACCCCATACCGCATGGACTCGTTGGCCCTGTCCGTGTACGGCCAGCTGAGGCGCCCCGAGCTCACGTCCACAGCTGATACCGCGGTCGACCGCCTCGGAGACGGGCTACCGGACGGGGGCGTCGTAGTCCTCGGTGATCTGGCGTCGGCCCTACTGCGTGGGGGTGACGTCGACCAAGGCGTCTACGTGGCCCGCCAGTTCGCTGCGGCGGCACAGGCCAAGCCCAACACCATGGGCAAGGAGCGGGCGGCGGCTATTGCAGCGTTGCTTCCTGACAGCGAACACGAATTTGCCGTTTATTTCCGGCGGTTCACATCCTGATCCGCCTCGGGTGGCACGCGGCACGCCCAGGGCGCCAACGCCGCCGACGCCCGGCCCGTGGCTCCTCAGTCCGATTCCGTCTCCTCGAAGACCCAGGACAGGTACGCCTCCGACCCGCCGGTTACGGGGAGTGTGATCCATTGGGGGACGTCGTACGAGTGCTTCTCGTGCACCCACGCTTCCAGCGCGGGTAGACGGTCCGTCGTAGTCATGTAAGAGATGCGCCACTCCTGCGCCGCCTCGACCTTCCCTTTCCACCAGTAGAAGGCGGTGATTGGCGCATCGATGTGAACACCCGCTGCCAGCTTGCTCTCGACCGCACCTCGGGCCAGCATCTTCGCCTGCCCCTCGTCGTCGCTGGTCGTCTGCGCAATCACAATATCGTTGGCCATGCAACTACCTCTCCAGCTCGGGTGCTGCGACCCTACCCAGCCGTCCAGGGCACGCCTGAAAGCCGGTCGCCACCCCTGAAGGCGAGCGAAGCTCGACCACGACCTGTACCAGTCAGGTGGCGGCGGGCCATGCGGGGCGGCGCGTCGCTTCGGCACTGGGGTGGCAGGTTCTCGTCAACGAGGTCGGCGCCTCCATGATGCAGGCGCCGGAGCCCGTGCGCTTCATAAGCCCACGACAGGAGGACTTGCTGGCTGTCCGCGGCCATTCGCTCACGGCAGACGAGAAATAGGACCACAGGACTGGATACCTCCGTCCGGACCATGTCAACGTACAACGTCCCGGAAACCACCAGGCCAGGATGTGCAGATGGTCCACTGCGGCCCGGGTTGCGAAATGCCTTGTAATCCTGCACCCGTGTGACTGCCTTGCTGCCAGGGCTCCTACTTGGGGAGGTCCGCCTGTCTGACCCCGCTATGCGATCCGCTCGTTTCACTGCACCCGCACCTTATACCCGCGGCGCGTCTGAACGCCTGGTACAGCCAGGCAGCCAGCGACTACGGGACCGTCTCCGCCGGGCTGTGCGTCTGCTTTTGCGTGGCCGGCCTGTTCGGTGAGGACCTGTTGCAACGTGGCTATCGCAGCGTCAGTGCCGCCCTCGCATACCTTGGGGCATGTCTTGGCGCCGCAACATGGCAAATGGCACACGCCATCAGGGCGAGCGCCTTGCTGCGCGGAATCTCGACCGCCTCACCGATGACGGTCCGCTGGTGCTCGCCACGGACGGCGCGCACCTGGTTGCGCGTCGACTGGCCCTGGCTGCGGCGAGCCTAAGCAGATGCCGTCTTCGTGATGCGGTGCGCAACATAGACGACGATCGCCGGTTAGCAAAACCGGCGATCGTGAGGTTCCTTGAGGACGTTCGCATGCGCGGCTGTGCTTGGCGGCGGAGCTGCAGCGAACTCAGCAGCTCGTGAAACGGGATGGCACTGGTCTGGTGCCAGCCAGATGATCCGGCGCCCTGCTGGTGCAGGTCCCCTTGAAGGAGAGTGAGTACCCCCTGTCCGTTCCGATCAAGAAGCTTCCACCCAACTCCAAGGGACAGGTGCGTTACCGGTTCGTAGTCGACGTAGGCATCGACCCTGCCACCGGGAGGCGCAAACAGCTGACGCGTACGTTCGCCACTCTCAAGGAGGCAAAGGCTGAGTACGCGCGCATCACCAACCGCCGCGAGGAAGGGACATTCGTACCGCCCAACCAGATAACCGTCAATGGGTGGCTTGATCAGTGGCTGGCCATGAAAGCAGAGGATCTGGAAGAGACCACTGTCTACAACTATCGGGTCACCCTCGACCGGGTTCGGGGGAGGCTGGGGCGCATCCGGCTTCAGGAACTCACCGAGGAAGATGTAGAAGAGTGGATGCACTGGGCGTTGAAGCACGGGCGTGTACGTGGTGGTAAGGCAGGTACTCCGCTGGGAGTGACCAGCGTGGAAATGAGTCTTGCCCGATTGAAGGACGCCCTGAATCGAGCCGTTACGCGTCGGCTAGTAACTATGAATGTAGCCCAACATGTGACCATCCCACGGAGGGCACGTAAAGAAGAGCGAAAGAAGAAGCAGGAGGTGAAGCCGTGGAACGTGCGGGAGATTCAGACGTTCATTCACGGTGTCCGGACAGAACGGCTTTACGCTGCCCTCTTGCTGTCCCTCATGGGTCTACGTCCGGCTGAAGTCTGCGGACTCCGGTGGGAAGACGTGGACTTGGAAGCCGCCACAATCACCATAGCCAACACTCGGACGATGATGGGAAATCGGTACGTTGTGGAGAAGGACACCAAGTCCCTGGCTGGGGAACGGGATCTTCCTTTGCCAGCACCGGTGCTGGCTGCCCTCAAGTCGTTCAGGGCTCTCCAAGCCAAGGAGAAGCTCGTCCTCGGTGAGGCTTACTCGGATTCCGGATACGTCGTGGTGCACGAGACCGGGGAAGCCTTCACGATCAAGCAGCTCCGCAGACGCGCTTACCGGCTCATGGAGATCCTTGAACTCCGCAGAGTGCGCCTCTACGACGCTCGCTCCTCCTGCCTCACATACCTCGCCAACAAAGGCGTGCCGGATCACATCCTTGCGCGGTGGGCCGGACACACGAACGTCAAGACCACCAAGAAGTGGTACGTGAAGCCGGATGTGGAGGACCTCCGTGGAGCCGCCACAACGTGGGACGGCCTGCACGGTGCTGCGACGGAGGGGTAAGCCTGACTCAGGCGGTCTGCCGATTGGGCGACCTGCCCAGCCGTATGGCAGTCAAATCGAGGTGACCCGGAGGCCGGCTGCTGGCTGTGGACCAGCGACGGCAACGGGGAGGGGCGGGCAGGCTACGGCCAACGTCTCCCCTCCTGCGAGGGAAGGCAGAGCTTGCCCGCCGTGTGTGCGAGGTCTGATGCAGTACAGAATGTAGCGCTGGGATTGATCACGGCCGCTAGCACAGGGAAGGGTGCTGGCGTGGAGCTTCCGAGAAGGATCGTTGAGCGGGTGTGGGCGTATGACCTGCTGCGGATGTTCGGCCGGGAGGGGCACCAGCCCGCTGCCAACCCCTTGCCCCGCCGACCTGATCCCCGACGCCACGGGCATGACCGCGTTCAACGCCGCGTACAAGGCCGCCAAGCGGCAGCAGGCCGTATTCGTCGCCGTCGAGTGCCAGGCCCAGCGCTGGACGGTGAAGGCCGACGCGCTCACCGCCCCGCAGCACCACATCGACACCGCGGTGTACGACGCCATCCGCAACGCGGCCATTCACCTGATCCGCTCCCGCGAGATCCGCCCCGACTCCTCGTGCGGGCCGGTCTACTTCGTCCTATACGACCTGGAGTGTGAAGACAGGGCCCGTGAACTCGCCGCCGCACTGCACGCCGCCCTGTACGGAGACCTCGGCCCCCTGACCCAAGCCGTATCCGACACCCCGGCCTGACCAGCAACTGGCCCCGAGCCGAAGCAACTACCGGCCTTCCAGGCGTCCGCCGCCCGCTGGGCGGCCTCCTCCCACGAAGCGCCGCCGCGGCCCACGAGCGCGGCGAGCCTCCCGCCGACGCTCAAGGACCGGGCCAGCCAGCCACCGCGCACGCCAGAATTCTGCTGCTCACTCACAGAGCAAGATCACCCCCTGGCCCCTTTGTCACGTATCTCGGTGACGCCTGGGTCGGCGGGAACCCTCAGCTCAAGGCCATGACCAATCTCAGCGCCAACGGCTGTACCGATGTCCCGAGGCCGGTCTTGCACGCGCTGTAGGTCACGGTGGCGGCGGCTGCCGCCGCCACGTCTGCTGTGGTGGTGCTCATGAGGGCAGGGTATCGGCCGCCGCGGCGGCTGTTTGAGGGCGATGCAGCGAGCCTTCTTCGGAGAAGGCCGGTGCCTGCAGGAGGAGTTCCACTCTTCTGCAGGCGCGGCACGACGCACAGGGGTGTGAGCGTTACAGGTCCGACTCTGCGGGCGGGAGCTCAGTTTCGCTGCGCTTGTGCAGCCAGTTCAGCAGCTTGAAGCCACGCTCGCTCTGCTCAGCGTTTCCCCACAGTGCGGCCGAGAATGCTGCCACGGTGAGGGCCACAACGGTCGTGAGCACGACCGTCTCCGGGCCGCTGAGTGGCTGGGGCTGGCTTGGGGTGTCCATCGGTGTCCTCCGTGTTGAGCGGTGCAGGGGATCCAGCGTAGGAGGCACTCTGGGGCGGGCGGGCAGATATCGGGCGGAACGCCCCTTGCGGATAATGGCGTTGCCGGGCAGGGCACGGAGAGCAGCTACTCGCCGGACGCCTCGCGCTCCGCCTTCCACGCCGCGTGCAGCTGGGGCCCCCAGTCCACCAGTGGCACCGGCCGCAGTAGCCGTCCTCCACGTCCTTGGGGTGCCACGACTGCACACCGCACTCAGGACACACGATCGAGGGCTGCGGGTCGGTGACGGCGTGGGGTGACTGTTCGGACGCACGCACGCTGAGAGGTTATTAGTCCCCGAGCATGTTCATGCCGAACTGGTGCAGCAGTCCCTCAGCAAGTTCAGTTGCCGCTGCGGCGAGTGCTTCATCGTCGATGAAGGGTGCCAGCTCACCGTCAGCCGGTTGGACCTTCCTCGGATGGCGTGCCCACTCGGCTATCGCCAGGCGGCCGCCGAGCTCAATCACAGCCGGCGCCAGCCGGTTCCAGTCAGCCTCCGGGAGGATGGTGAGGACAGCGCGGAGGTCGATGGGACTGTCGGCGCGCAAGGCCAAGCGGTATTCGTGGGCCAGCGCCACGCTCTCGAAGACCGACCTGATGAGCGCTGGGCACGAGATGGCGACGTCATCCGACTCCACCAAGCCGGGGATGGCGTAGTGGGAAAGGTCGACAGCGGTGATGACGCTGCCGTCGTGATGCAGTTCGACAAGGACCCTCTGTCGACCGCTGGCCCGCGCTGGCACCAGCATGTTCGTCTCCATCCAGCGGCGCAGGCCCCGGCTGGGATTGTTGTCAAGGAGGCCGAGGAGGAGCTGTGGTCCCAGAAGCCGTCGCAGCGGGACAGCACGGTTGAGTGCCGCATCGGCGCGCTTGGCGCTCTGAGAGATGACCCACTGGACCTCAGCACGTGTCGGGGCTGGGACGGTGCGAGGCAGCGGGCGGGTGGGTCGTGCGACGACGACCAGCCATGCCGTCGGGGCGTCCGACTCTCCCGAGAGGAGGTCGGTGGTGTGCCGGACGTGCTTGTCCAGGGCGACCTCGGCGGCGTCCTGGCGGGCGAACCGGGCACGGTAGGACGCGGCGATCTGGTGCTCGGGCATGTAGGCGGTGTCGTCGCGGTGCCGATAAGGCGCGTTGAACGTGGTCTTGTCCTTGTCCTTCTGCTGCCACCCGTACAGGAAATGCGGCGCCGTCTCGCTGGCCGGCACGTCGACGACGAAGACGTCCTTTCCGCTCCCGTCGGTCGCTGGCAGCCTCAGGTAGCTCACTCCGGTCACGACGGGCTGCAGGTGGACGCGGAGCCACTGGCCCAGCTTCTTGTCGTCGATCTCGTTCAGGTTGACGCCGACCAGTTCTACGGCGTCGCTCACGCCGTAGACCAGAAGTCCGCCCCGGGTGTTGGCCATGGCGGCGACATCCTTGGAGAACTCGTTCCACTCGCCCTTGACCTTGGCCTCTCCCGGGACCATCTCTTTCCAGTCCAGGTCGTCGCTCTCGGCGAGCTTGCGCTGTACGGCCTCGGAGACCATGTCGTAGGTCAGGGGCCCCGGTGGGCGGCCGAGGTACTCGTGCAGTCGCGTCCAGGAACGTGCCATCCCGGCACCCTAATCGGCGAAACCCCCGGCGGCCGGTGCTTTTCCCATCCGTCCGTTGCTGCGGGCCTTCCTGCCAGGTAGTCCGTAGCGATGACTCTACGTCGGCCTGCTCGCAGATGACCGCGCAGGCAAGTTGGGCAGGTGAACCCCCGCGACCTCGAACTCACCCTGGCCGCCGCCCGCGCGGTCGGCACCTGCCCGCCCGGCGAGGAGGCCGCCTGGACCGAGCAGGTCCGCGCCCGCGCCATCCCCTGTACACCCTCGCCGACACCGTTGGGCAGGACCTTCAGCGCCTAGACGCGGCGAAGCAGTTCACGTCCACCCTGCTCTCCGTAAGCGTCTAGGACACCAGCACCCGCGGCCTCCTGGTGGTCCGCAACACCTCCGGCGAGCTGGAGCACCTGCGCACCGATCGCGGCGACACCGAGGTCGGCCGTGCCATGCTCGAGCGTGCCCGGGCGCTGCTCGGGCACCGGCTGCGGGTCTACCGCGTCAACGAGCAGATGGCCGGCAACCCCAAGATGCAGGTCCGCACTGTCGTTCACCTGGCCGACTACGGACCTGACACCGACCCGGTGCACGAGCACAGTGTGCGAAGGAGAACGTGCTGGCTGCCGCCGAGGGCGACATTGATGCCGCTCGCCGGGCCTGGGTGGTCGCCGGGCTTCCAGAGTCGGGTTCCGTCTCCATCACCCAGCTCGTCGCCGCCCTCGCCGAGGTACCGAACGCCGGCGCTCGCTGACCGACCACCGTCGTCTCCGGCTGGCTGGGTCAGCTCAGGGGCTGCGTCGCTCGTTCAGCCTGCCGTTCACGGCGCTTCGCACGAGTGCCGGTGCCCGGCTTGTTCTCGGCCTCCCAGTCCGGTTCTGGGCCAGGGTCCCTCGCCTCCACCTTGGTCACCTGCAGCCCGGCAGCCCGCCCGCGGGTGTGCTGCCCGGTGTCGCACGTCAGCAGCCGTACGTCGCGCGCCGCGAGGGACTGGATGGCCACCGCCCGGTCGATGATCTCGTCATCGGCGATCGGAAGGCGGACATGGCCGGGCTGGTCCAAGACGATCTCCACGTTCACTTCCCCACGCCACCTGGCTGGCTCACCGCTCTTGTCCGACTCGCGCAGAACGCCGAAGGTGCGGCCCTTCAGGACCTCGTCGAGGTGACCGAGCGTGTGAGTGGCGCGCCAGCGCGATCGGTGCTTTCCCGACTCCTTCAGCCCGTCCAGCTCGTCGACCACGACGATCGGGAACAACAGGCGAATGTCGGCGTCCGGAGGGAACTCGAGGACCTCATGCAGGTCGACTTCGGAGAGCCTGTCGGGGTTCTGGATGTAGAAGCTGGAGTCGGCGACGACGAACCGCTCCAGCCCCGTCCAGCGCTCTATCTGGACGGTGAGCGCCTTGAGGGCCTCTTCGAGAGCCTGGATGCGTTCGGTCACTTCGAGGTTGATCAGCCCGTTGCCGAGGCGCTCCTGGGCGCTGCCAGCGAGCGTGCCGCAGCTCCCGAGGAGCGACTGGTACCGGGGGGTGAGGAGGAGGCGGTCGATGTCCTTGCCGCTGATCTGGTGGCGGAGCGTCTCAGCGGTGTCGGTGACCCAGTTCAGGTAGCGCATGAGCCGGGAGAACGCCGTTTCCGGTCCAGCACCCCCGAGGCTGATGGCCGCGGTGTGGGCGCTGCGGAGTGCTTCTCGTATGTTGCGGCGATCGGCGCCTGGGTGGGGCGTGATGAGCATGCGTCGATCCTTCCAGCCGGTCGAGGCGAGCGGAGGAGAACCGGGCAATGCTCAAGCGGCAGGAGCTGTAGTGCGAGGCGCGCTCAGCTACCCGTCAACGTGGCGAGCGCGGCAGGGTCGGCTGCACGCGCAGAGAGGTACCCGCCGTGCTGGTCATAGCCGATGAACCCGCCCTGGAACAGGCGCGTGTGCGAGGCGACGAACTCGTCGACGTCCATCTCGTCACGAGGCCGCAGACCCGCGTTCTCCTCGGCGCCGGCGATCAGCGCCGACACCGTGCGGGCTTCCACGCCGGTGATGCGGCCCTCGGCGACCGCACACATGGTCGCGATGGCGTCGAGCGCCACGACGTCGCCGCTCTCTCTCATGCGGATACGCATCGTTGGAGGGTAGACCCGGCCGCCGATCTCTTCCGTCTCGTCCCGGTACACCAGGGGCTCCATGGGGCCTGACGCTGTCGGCGCATCCCGCCAGCTGCGGTCCTTGGGCCCTTTCCCTTTCGCCGCCCGTCGAGCCTGACTCTTTCGTCCCATGCCGGGTGAACGAGCCGGGGCCCGGCGCTGGTGTCGCCCGCACATCACGCGTTCGGTGCAGCGCACGTAGCCGCGCATGCCACGACAAGACAGCCACCCGTTTGGTCACCGAAGCCGGAGGAACCTGGAGCCGATACGCCCCTGGCGACCACAGGCGGTGACAAGTTCGTCGAGGAGGCGCAACGCAGCCTCAGCACGACACCTTGCCCTCAGCGAATGCCTTGGTAACTGCCGTGGTCAAGACGACGGTGACGGTGAGAACAGCACTGAGCAGTTCAGAGACCACGAGAATCTGAGCGAATGATGTTGCTGGGTGAATATCTCCGAACCCTGTCGTGGTCCAGGCCGTGACGGAGAAGTACACCGCGCTCGCTGGGGTCAACGCCTGGCTGAAGGACCCCCGGACCCCGGACGACAGCAGGTAATAGCCCGAGGCGAACACCATCATCTGCCCGATCAGGAAGAAGCCGATCATGAGCGACAGCTGGAGCCTTGATCCCTCGATCCAGGCGTTCTCGCGGCCGAAGGTGATCGAGGCGCCGATCATCAGCGCGCATGTTGTGACGACGCCCAATGCGAGGCAGACGTAAGCCAGCCACCTCGGAAGCGCAGGAATCATGGCGAGGGCGGGAAGCAAGCCGAACGCAGGCCAGACAACAAAATCGACGGGCGTGATCCGCCCCCCATACTCGACCACGATCGGTTCATGCGAATCCTCATCGCCCACCACTGAACCCTAGAACGGGTGAGGGTGAGTGATACGAAGACATGCTGGAGGCCACTACCGACCGTGACGGAACTCCTCACGGACCGGTGAATACGCGATGCATGGACATGCGACCCCACCCGGGCTGTTCGCCGGTGAATCCCAGAGGTTTTTCAGGTACGTCATGCCGATCCTTGGTGACGGCACTACACGCTTTGCTGCAAACCAGACCGTCTGGAAGCCGTGCCGAAGTGGGAAGCTGCGCAGTGCAGGGATCGCGAGGGTGCGCGAGCCGGGAGGACGCACTGTCCCCACGGTCAGGCGTGCACATCGAAGTACCCGTACGTGGACCCATGAGGGTCTTGGCGGTGCCGGGCGTGCCGCGCCGCGAGGGTCACGAGCCGCCGGGTTCACCTGGCCGTGTGAGATTTCGTGAGACGTGAGAGGGTCTGGGGCGTGAGTGAGACACCCCCGAACACCCTGCAATACCGCTTTGACGGGCCAGAAGACGCTCCGGTCCTGATCTTGGGTCCCTCACTGGGTACCACATGGCACATGTGGGACCGGCAGGTCCCCGAGCTCGCCCAGCAGTGGCGGGTCTTCCGGTTCGACCTGCCCGGTCATGGCGGCGCCCCCGCGCACCCGGCGGGGTCCGTCGCCGACCTCACGGCCCGGCTGCTCGCCACCCTCGACGGACTGGGAGTGCATCGCTTCGGCTACGCGGGCTGCGCGCTCGGCGGCGCCATCGGGGCCGAGCTGGCGCTGCGCCACCCCGAGCGGCTCGCCTCGCTCGCCTTGATCGCCGCCTCGCCCCGGTTCGGCACGGCCGACGAGTTCCGCCAGCGCGGCGTGATCGTCCGGACCAACGGGCTCGACCCGATCGCCCGGACCTCGCCGGAGCGGTGGTTCACCAGTGGGTTCGCGGCCGCCCAGCCCGCGATCACCGAGTGGGCCGTGCAGATGGTGCGCACCACCGACCCCGGGTGCTACATCGCCGCCTGCGAGGCGCTGGCCGCCTTCGACGTACGGGCCGAACTCGGCCGCATCGGCGTGCCCACCCTCGTCCTGGTCGGCTCCGACGACCAGGTCACCGGCCCCGCCGAGGCGCGCACCCTGGTCGCCGGGATACCGGACGCCCGGCTCGCGGTCGTTCCCGGCGCATCCCATCTGGTGCCCGTCGAGCAGCCCGCGGCGGTCACGGATCTGCTCGTCCGCCACTTCTCCACCGCCTGGCAGCCGGCGTTCGACGCGACCGGCCAGATGGCGGCGATCGTGGCACCCCCGGTGAAGCCGGTGCTGGCCCCACCGCCGCCGGTGGCGCCCGTGGCGGAGATCGCCCCGGCCGCCGTCCCGGCCGAGCTCGGGGGCAGGCCCGACCCGTACGACGCGGGGATCAAGATCCGTCGTGAGGTGCTCGGCGACGCACACGTCGACCGGGCGCTGGCTTCGGCCGACGACTTCTCCGGGGACTTCCAGGAGTTCGTCACCCGTTACGCGTGGGGCGAGATCTGGGACCGGCCCGGTCTGGACCGCCGCGTGCGCAGCTGTGTGACGCTCACCGCCCTGGTGGCGGGCGGCCACCTGGAGGAGCTCGCCTTCCACACCCGGGCGGCCCTGCGCAACGGACTCACACCGGGCGAGATCAAGGAGGTGCTGCTCCAGGCCGCGGTCTACTGCGGAGTGCCGGCCGCGAACAGCGCGTTCAAGGTGGCGCAGCAGGTCATCCGCGAGGAGACCACGCCCCAGGAGTGATCGTCAGCCGGGCATCAGGAGCACCACGCTGAGCGGGCCCCGGCGGGGCCGGCGGGGGCAGGATGGATCCATGAAGCTCACGAAGAAGGCGCATGCCTGCATCCGGCTGGAGAAGGACGGGCGCACCCTCGTCATCGACCCCGGCACGTTCAGCGAGGAGGACGCCGCGGTCGGCGCGGACGCCATCCTGGTCACGCACGAGCACCTCGACCACTTCAACGAGGAGCGGCTGCGGGCCGGCATGGAGGCCAACCCGGGCGCCGAGATCTGGACCCTCGCATCCGTCGCGGACAGGATCTCGGCGGCGTTCCCGGGCCGTGTGCACACCGTCGGCCACGGCGACACCTTCACCGCCGCGGGCTTCGACGTCCAGGTGCACGGCGAACTGCACGCCGTGATCCACCCGGACATCCCGCGCATCACGAACGTCGGCTATCTGATCGACGGCGGCAAGGTCTTCCATCCCGGCGACGCGCTCACCGTCCCCGACCGCCCCGTCGAGACGCTGATGCTTCCGGTGATGGCCCCCTGGAACAAGATCGCCGAGGTCATCGACTACGTCCGCGAGGTCAAGCCGCGGCGCGCGTACGACATCCACGACGCCCTTCTGACGGATCTCGCCCGCCCGATCTACGACAACCAGATCGGCGCGCTGGGCGGAGCCGAGCACCTGCGACTGACGCCGGGGGCGTCGGCGGAGGTCTGAGGAGCCCTGAAGCCGGGTGAGGCCGGGCCCGGCACCGTTGCGTGCAGGGCCCGGCCACGTTGTCGTACCGGCCAGGTAGGTTGTGAGGCATGCGCATCGCGACCTGGAACGTGAACTCGATCACCGCCCGTCTCCCGAGGCTGCTGGCCTGGCTGGAGAGCAGCGGCACGGACGTGCTGTGCCTCCAGGAAGCCAAGGTCGCCGAGGACCAGTTCCCCTACGACCAGCTGCGCGACCTGGGCTACGAGGCGGCGGTCCACGCCACCGGCCGGTGGAACGGCGTCGCGGTGCTCTCCCGCGTCGGCCTGGACGACGTGGTGAAGGGGCTGCCGGGCGACCCCGGTTACGAGGGCGTCGAGGAGCCCCGCGCCCTCTCCGCCACCTGTGGCCCGGTCCGCGTCTGGTCGGTGTACGTGCCGAACGGCCGCGAGGTGGAGCACGCGCACTACGCCTACAAGCTCCAGTGGTTCGAGGCATTGAAGGCGGCCGTGGCGGGCGACGCGGCCGGCAGTCGCCCGTTCGCGGTGATGGGCGACTACAACGTGGCGCCGACGGACGACGACGTCTACGACGTGGCGGCCTTCGACGGCCTCACCCATGTCACCCCGGCCGAGCGGGCCGCCCTGGCCGCGCTGCGGGAGACGGGCCTCACGGACGTCGTCCCGCGCCCGCTCAAGTACGACCACCCGTTCACCTACTGGGACTACCGCCAGCTGTGCTTCCCCAAGAACCGCGGCATGCGCATCGACCTGGTGTACGGCAACGAGCCGTTCGCGAAGGCGGTCAAGGACGCGTACGTGGACCGGGAGGAGCGCAAGGGCAAGGGCGCCTCCGACCATGCGCCGGTCGTGGTGGACCTGGACGTGTAGGAAGGCTCCCGCGCGGTGTCACGGTGGTGCGCCCCGTCCTGCCGGTGACACGCTGGGCGCATGGACATCCCTTTCCTGGGCAACTGGCGCAAGAAGCGCGGCCCCGCCGTCGGTGTCGCGGTGTTCTCCGACGGTGACGCCGACGCGACCGGCGTCACCGGCCTCCTCTCCGAGTGCGAGCTGCTGCGCTCCCAGGCCGAGCAGGCGGGCGTCGAACTCGACGACTCCGCTGCCTCGTTGGAGGCGCTCGACCAACTCCTGCCGCGCTGGCGCGACGACGAGGAGATCCTGCCCTGGCTCGGGAACGACGCGGGCCTCTACCTGGGCACGGTCATCGTGCGCACGGTCCCGGGCGCCGCCTGGGAGATCTGGCCGAACGGCCATCCCGTGGTACGGCTGGTCTCCGGCCGTGAGATCGACGTGGTCGCCGACGGCCACACCTGGGCGTCCACGGGCGCCCCCGAGCTGTCGCAGGTGTATGCGGAGGTGGCGGAGGCATAGGGCGCTTCTGACGGATCTCCGCCGCTCCTGCCCCACGGAGATCCGTCAGAAGCGCCCTGGCCGCCGAGCCGCCCCGCTCAGCCGCCGTTCCCGCCGCCGAGGGCTTCGCCTCCCCCTCGGCACCCTTCCCCGTAAATCGGCACCCTTGCCCCGTAAATACGGCTAATGCCCGCGAAGTGCGTGTCGTCTAGGGGGTCCGTCCCCGTCTGGATAGTTTGCGGGACCTGCGACACGGCGGGGAGCGAGGAGGGCGGGCTGGGCATGGCGGTCGAACCGCTGATCGAACTTGACGGCGTGAACAAGTGGTACGGCGACCTGCACGTCCTACGGGACATCGACCTCACGGTCGGCAAGGGGGAGGTGGTCGTGGTCATCGGCCCGTCGGGGTCGGGCAAGTCCACCCTCTGCAGAACGATCAACCGGCTGGAGACCGTCCAGTCCGGCACCATCAAGCTCGACGGCCGACCGCTGCCCGAGGAGGGCAGGGCGCTCGCCCGCCTCCGTGCCGATGTCGGCATGGTCTTCCAGTCCTTCAACCTCTTCGCCCACAAGACCGTCCTGGAGAACGTCTCGCTCGCCCCGGTCAAGGTCCGCGGGCACAAGAGGGAACTGGCGGACCGGCGCTCCCTGGAACTCCTCGACCGTGTCGGCCTCGCCTCCCAGGCGTCCAAGTACCCGGCCCAGCTCTCCGGCGGGCAGCAGCAGCGCGTGGCCATCGCCCGCGCCCTCGCGATGGAGCCCAAGGCGCTGCTGTTCGACGAGCCGACCTCCGCCCTCGACCCGGAAATGATCAACGAGGTCCTGGAGGTCATGCGCCGGCTCGCCCAGGAAGGCATGACCATGGTCGTCGTCACCCATGAGATGGGCTTCGCGCGTGCCTCCGCCAACCGCGTCGTCTTCATGGCCGACGGCCGCATCATCGAGGACCGCACCCCCGAGGAGTTCTTCACCAACCCGCGAACCGACCGCGCCAAGGACTTCCTCTCCAAGATCCTCAAGCACTGACCCGGGGGTGCGACCATGATCCGTACCGCATGTGTGCGGCTCGCCCTGGCGGTGCTCGCCGTGGTGGCCGCGGCCGCCTGCGGCAAGGAGGGCAGCCCGCCGGTCAAGGGACCGGCCACCGATCGGCTCCCCGCCTACCGGGTGGCGCAGGGGTTCCGGCTCCCGGCCTCGCCCACCTGGAAGCGGGCCGTCGGACGCGGCTACTTCGTCGTCGGAGTCAAGGAGGACCAGCCCTACCTCGGCCAGCGGGACCCGGCGACCGGCACCTACTCCGGCTTCGACATCGAGATCGCCAGGATGATGTCGGCCTCGCTCGGCCTCGCCCCCGGGACCATCCACTTCAGGACCATCGCCTCCGCCAACCGCGAAACCGCCCTGCAGAACGGGCAGATCGACTACTACGTCGGCACCTACACGATCAACGCCCTGCGCAAGAAGCTCGTCGGCTTCGCCGGGCCGTACTACCTGGCCGGCCAGTCGCTGCTGGTCCGCAGGAACGAGCACGGCATCGACGGCCCACAGGACCTGGACGGCAAACGCGTGTGCTCGGCGGCCGGTTCGACCCCGTACCAGCGCGTCCGGAAGGAACACCCGAAGGCGGTCCTCGTCGCGTACGACACCTACTCCGTGTGCGTGGACAACCTGCTCACCTACCAGGTCGACGCCGTCACCACCGACGACGCCATCCTCATCGGCTACGCCGCGAAGGCCCCCGAGGAGCTCAAGGTCGTCGGCAGGCCCTTCTCGAAGGAGCCGTACGGCATCGGTGTCCCGCACGGCGACAACGCCCTCAGACTCGCACTCGACGACGCGCTGGAGGCCCGCGAGAAGAACGGCGACTGGAAGAAGGCGTACGAGGCGACGCTCGGCCTGTCCGGCGTGCCCGCACCCACCCCGCCCGCGATCGACCGCTACCCGGCGAGCTGAGCGAGGCACTCGTGAACGTACTGACAGACAACTTCCCCACCTTCGCCAAGGGCTTCCTCGGCACCGTCCAACTCACCGTCTACGCCTCCGCGCTGGCCCTCGCGCTCGGCTTCGTGATGGCCTCGTTCCGGGTCGCGCCCGTGCGGTCCCTACGGGCCTTCGGCACCGCGTGGGTGACGGTCCTGCGCAACACCCCGCTCACCCTGCTCTTCTTCGCGGTACTGCTCGGACTGCCGCGGTTCGGGATCGTGCTGCCCTTCATGGTCTTCGCCGTGCTGGCGCTCGGCTGCTACACCTCTGCGTTCATCTGCGAGGCGCTGCGCTCCGGCATCAACACCGTGCCCACCGGCCAGGGCGAGGCGGCCCGCAGCCTCGGCATGACCTTCGGGCAGACCCTGTCGCAGGTCGTGCTGCCGCAGGCCTTCCGCTCGGTCATCGCGCCGGTCGGATCGATCCTGATCGCACTCACCAAGAACTCGGCGATCGCCGGCGCGTTCAGCGTGACCGAACTGCTCGGCACGTACCGGATCATGAGCGAACTGGGCTACAACATCATCTTGACGTTCGTCTGGATCGCCGTCGGCTATCTGATCGTCACCGGTGCCATCAGCGCGGTCTTCAACCTCCTGGAACGCCGGTGGGGAGCCGCCCGATGACCGCCAGAACCGCCGCCACCACCGCCCTCTACGACATCCCGGGGCCCAAGGCCCGGCAGCGGCACCGCGCCTACAGCGCCGTGTCCACCGCCGCCCTGCTCGCCCTGGTCGCCTGGGTGGTGTATCTCCTGCTCCGCACGGGCCAGTTCACGTACACGAAGTGGATGCCCTTCGAGTACAAGGGGATCCAGGAACTGCTGCTGCGGGGGCTCGGCAACACGCTCAAGGCCTTCGCCATGGCGGCGGTGCTCTCGCTGGCACTGGGCGGGCTCCTCGCCACCGGACGGCTCTCCGAACACGCGCCGGTGCGCCTGCTGTCGACACTCGTCGTGGAGTTCTTCCGCGCCATGCCCCTGCTGGTGATGATCTTCTTCATCTTCGTGGCGCTGAAGGTGCAGCCCCTGCCCGCGCTGGTCGCGGGACTCACGCTCTACAACGGCTCGGTGCTCGCCGAGGTCTTCCGCGCGGGTGTCAACTCCGTGGACCGGGGCCAGAAGGAGGCCGCGTACGCACTCGGCATGCGCAAGACACAGGCCATGTCGTACGTCCTCGTGCCACAGGCCGTGCGGGCCATGCTGCCCGCCATCATCAGCCAGCTGGTGGTGGCCCTGAAGGACACCTCGCTCGGGTATCTGATCACCTATGAGGAGTTCCTCCACGCGGGGAAGCTCATCGCGTCCAACCTCGACTACGATTTGCCGTTCATCCCCGTGGTGATGGTGATCTCGCCTCTCTACATCGGGATGTGCATGCTGCTGTCCTGGTGCGCCCGGCGGGCGTCCCGGTGGGAGCAGCGCAGTCCCAAGACCCGGGCCGTGGACGTCGCGGCCGAGCCGGGGACACTGCTGCCGGGTGGGGGTCCCCCCACGGCCCCGAGACCGTAGGGGGAGGGGAGCAGCAGTCACAGGGCCAGGCCCGGCCGGCGGCAGCCGGAGATCACTGCTCGCGCAGCGGAACGGAGACGTAGGACGGATCGTCCGCGGGCGAGGAGAAGGTCAGCTGCGCGCCGGGCGGGTTGTGCTCCATGTAGAGCGGGTCGACCGTGTCGACGACCAGGGCCAGCCGGTGCCCGGCCGGGACGTCGTAGGCCGTGGAGAACAGATCCAGGTCGACGCCGAACGGCTTGCCGGGTGTGCGGCCGTACCAGGTGTACGGCGCGGTGCTGACCAGCTTGCCGACGCCGAGCGGGCCCACGTCGTACAGATAGGCGACGAGGGTGCCGTTCTCCTTGGTGCCGGTGACGGTGGTGTGCAGCTTCGCCGTGCCGCGGATGTGCTGGGCGGCGGCGTACTTCTCCGACTGCCAGACGGCGGCCCAGCGGCGGGGGAGCAGGGGGATCCACGCCATCGGAGGGATGTGCGCCACCTGGTCGAGGATGCTGGAGAGGAAGACGATCCCGCCGTCCGCGCCCGAGTCGACGTTCGCGTGGATCGTGGTGGTGCCCGCGAGGTCTATCTTCCTGCTGGTCGCGGCCACCGACTTCCAGTCCGGATAGCCCTCGTAGCCGCCCCCGGTGCGGGACTTGAGCTGGACCGGCTGCTCCCTGTCGATGCCGTTGTCCTGGCCCCTGAGGTAGTGGTCGAGCCACCGCTCGGTGCTGGTCCACACGTCGTTGGGCAGCCCGAACAGCCCGGGGATCTCAGGCGTGGCGTGGTCGCCCGGACGCAGCTCCAGTCTCTTCGGGCCCGTCAGCTTCTCGTAGAAGTCGGTGTACGAGTTGACCGGGAAGACCGTGTCGCCCCAGGCGTTGGCGAGCATGATCGCCGCGCCGTTCCTGTTGATCTGGCCGAGGTAGGTCTCGGCGGACCGCTTCTTCCCCCAGGCGATGAGGTCCTGCTCCTTGGCCAGGTTGCCGGCGTAGAAGTCGTTGAACACCTGCCGGGTCTCGGGGCTTTCGCGGCCGGTGAGCGTCGCCGCGCCGTCGAGCACGGCGGCCGCCTCGACGTGCTGGGTGCGGCCGGAGTAGATGGAGCCGGTGAGGTCCGTCCAGCCGCTCAGCGAGGCGACCGCCTTGATCCGCTTGTCGTGCGCGGCGGCGAGCAGACTGATGCCGGCGCCGTAGGAGACACCCGCCATGCCGATGTGCCGTGCGTCGGCGGGGGTGTTGGCGAGTGCCCAGTCGATGACCTTGGACGCGTCGGCTATGTCGGGCGGCCCCGCCACTTCTATCCGGCCGCCGGACTGCCAGAAGCCCCGTACGTTGTAGGTGACCACGACATAGCCGGAGTCCGCGAGCCTCTGGGCCTGGACGAGGTACTCGACCTGCGGCAGGCCCCAGCTCGTGGGAAGCACGACGAGCGGGTAGCGCTGTGCGGCGCCCGCGCCCCGGGGCGTGACGACGTTCGCCTTGAGGACCGTGCCGCCGTCGCCGGTGATGTCGACGAACCGGACGGCGTTCGCGGCCTGGGCGGTGGGGGCGAGTCCGAGGGCGCTGCCGGCGATCAGCGTCGCCGAAACGGCACCCACGGCGGTCGTACGCAGGGCCTTGCGGTGGTGTCCCACGGGTCACTCCTCACATGATCAGTGCAAAGTGACCCGACAGTAACCTCAGGTCCCTACCAGATGTAACCCAGCGGTAAGTTACGTGGGAGTAAAGGTTCCTGACGGATGGTGAGAGTCAGGAAGCCCGGTGGGAGTTGCGGGGGGCCGCCGTCGGGGCGGGAGCCTGTGCGGCCCGTGTGACGTCTCCCACCAGTTCCACCACGTCCGGGCCGTACGCCCCTGAGTTGACGACCTTCAGCAGCAGGACGAAGGAGCCGTTGCCGTACTTGCGCGCCAAGCGGTCGTGGTGGCGCGCGAGATAGCGGGTCGCCGCCTGGTTGGTGATCGCGCGTTGGCCGCAGAAGAGGAAGACGGGCCGGGCGCCGTTGCCCAGGTCCGCCGTGAGCCGGGCGAGGATCACGTACTCGGCACTGCCGGACTCCAGCCGGTACAGCTCGCCGCCGATGCGGAACGCCCCGCGTTCCGGGCCGGGTTCGGGGTCGGTGTTCACCTGTATACCGGGCAGGAGTGAGTGAAGGTGTGCCGCCATCCGGCGGTTGGAGGAGGGCCCTCCCACACAGAACTCCGTGCGCTCCCCGAAGCCCTGTTGGGCCGCGTCGTGCGCAACGACCTGGGCGTTCGCCCCGCAGTCCTTGATGAGCGCGGCGAGTTCCAGCAGCGCGAACACGTCGTGTCGCATCACCGTCAGCTCGGGACCGCCCGCCTCGCGGTTGACCACCAGCAGCGACTCGGAGTTGTCGGGCAGCCCGAAGAACGCCTGCCTACGGCGGAGTTTCCGCTTCCACAGATACGTACGGGCGAGCCAGCCGAGCGCGGCACTGATGCCGGCCGCGATCACCCCGAGGGCGATGTTGCGCACGTCGTCGTTCATGGGCGCGCATGGTAGCGGGCCGAGGCGGAGCGGTGTTCGATGGGACTGACGGGACCATGGCAATGCGGTTACGCTGCGCTGACGGTTGTCGACTGGAGGTACGAATGCGTCGCCCTGTCGCGCGGAATCTTGCGGTGTTGGCGGTCTCGGCCGCCGTGGTGTCGGTGGGAGCGGCGGCACCGCCGTCGTCCGCTCCGGCACGGGAGAAGGTGCCCGTGGCCGTCGGCTACGGGGGAGCCGTCGCGAGCGTCGACGCGGACGCCTCCGCCGCCGGTATCGAAGTCCTCAGGAAGGGCGGCAACGCGGTGGACGCGGCCGTCGCCACGGCAGCCGCGCTCGGTGTCACCGAGCCCTACTCCGCGGGCATCGGCGGAGGCGGCTACTTCGTCTACTACGACGCCAAGTCCCGCACGGTGCACACGATCGACGGCCGCGAGACCGCCCCGCTGTCCGCGGACTCCCACCTCTTCGAGGAGAACGGCAAGGCGCTCGCCTTCGCCGACGCCGTCAGCAGCGGGCTGAGCGTCGGCACCCCGGGCACGCCCGCCACCTGGCAGAAGGCGTTGGACGAGTGGGGCACCGAGCGGCTCCGCACGGTCCTGAGGCCGGCCGAACGGATCGCGCGCAACGGGTTCACCGTCGACGACACCTTCCGCTCGCAGACCGCATCCAACGAGACCCGCTTCCGGTACTTCCCGGACACGGCCAGGCTGTTCCTGCCGAACGGCGCGCTCCCCGTCGTCGGCTCCACCTTCAAGAACCCCGACCTCGCCCGCACCTACGAGGAGCTGGGCCGCAACGGCGTCGACGCGATCTACCACGGTGACCTCGGCCAGGACATCGCCGCCACCGTGAACAAGCCGCCGGTGGACCCCGCGTCCGGCTGGAACGCCCGCCCGGGCAAGCTGTCCGCCAAGGACCTCGCGGCGTACCGGACGAAGCTCCAGGCGCCGACGAAGACGTCCTACCGCGGTCTGGACGTCTACTCCATCGCGCCCTCCTCCTCCGGCGGCACCACGGTCGGCGAGGCGCTCAACATCCTGGAGCGGACCGACCTCTCCAAGGCGAGCGAGGTCCAGTACCTGCACCACTTCATCGAGGCGAGCCGCGTCGCGTTCGCGGACCGCGGCCGCTGGGTCGGCGACCCCGCCTTCGAGGACGTGCCGACCAAGGACCTGCTGTCGCAGAAGTACGCCGACTCCCGCGCGTGCCTGATCAAGGACAACGCGGTGCTCACCAGCCCGCTCGCGCCCGGTGACCCGCGCCACCCTGCGGCCTGCGCCGACCGGGGCACGGCGGCTCCGACGACGTACGAGGGCGAGAACACCACGCACCTCACGGTCGCCGACAAGTGGGGCAACGTCGTCTCCTACACACTCACCATCGAGCAGACCGGCGGCAGCGGTATCACCGTCCCGGGCCGGGGCTTCCTCCTCAACAACGAGCTGACGGACTTCTCCTTCACGCCCGCCAACCCGGCCGTCCACGACCCGAACCTGCCCGGCCCGGGCAAGCGTCCGCGCTCCTCGATCTCCCCGACGATCGTGCTCGACAAGCAGGGCAGGCCGGTCGTCGCGCTCGGTTCGCCCGGCGGAGCCACCATCATCACGACCGTGCTGGGGACCCTGACCGGGTTCCTCGACCGGCACCTGCCGCTCGTCGACGCGATCGCCGCGCCGCGCGCCAGCCAGCGCAACGCCGCACAGACGGAGCTCGAACCCGGCCTCTACAACAGCGATCTGCGGACACAGCTGGAGGCGATCGGCCACTCCTTCAAGTTGAACCCGGAGATCGGCGCGGCCACCGGTGTGCAGCGGCTGCCGGACGGCAGGTGGCTGGCCGCGGCGGAGAAGGTGCGGCGCGGCGGCGGGTCCGCCATGGTGGTGGACCCGACGCCGTGACCGCCGGCAGGCGGCCTACTCGGGAGGGGACTCCTGGTCCCCTTCGGGGCGGGCCGTCTCGCCGCCCTGCACCGCGGGGGGTTCGGTCTCTCCGCCCGGCCGAGTGGGGGGTGCGACGTCCCTGGTGGCGGCGTCCGCGCCCGGCTCCGGGGGAGCCCAGGCCTCAGCCCTCTGCTCCGCCGGAGGGGCGGCCGCCCCGGCCGCCGCCTTCGGAGCGGGCGGCTGGGTGCGGTAGACGAGCTGCCCGTCCTCCGCGTCCACCACGACCCGGCCGCCAGGCTCGATCTCGCCGTCCAGGAGCAGCCGGGAGAGCCGGTTCTCGACCTCCCGCTGGATGGTGCGGCGCAGCGGCCGGGCACCGTACTCCGGCTGGAAGCCGCGCTGCGCCAGCCAATCGACGGCCCGCTCGGTGAACTCGATGTCGATGTCCTGGGCGTGCAGCCGACGCCGTGTCTTGTCGAGCATCAGGTCGGTGATGCGCCGCAGTTGTTCGGACGTCAGCTGCCGGAAGATCACGATCTCGTCGATGCGGTTGAGGAACTCGGGCCGGAAGTGCTCGCGCAGCGGACGCAGGATCTGCTCGCGCCGCGCCTCCTCGTCCGCCTCGGGGCCGCCCGCCCCGAACCCGATGCCGGCGCCGCGCCGGGTGATCGCCTCGGAGCCGAGGTTGCTGGTCATCACGATGACCGTGTTGGTGAAGTCCACCGTGCGGCCCTGGGCGTCGGTGAGCCGGCCGTCGTCGAGGACCTGCAGCAGGATGTTGAAGACGTCCGGGTGCGCCTTCTCGATCTCGTCGAGCAGCAGCAGCGAGTACGGATGCCGCCGTACGACCTCGGTGAGCTGCCCGGCCTCCTCGTGGCCGACGTATCCGGGCGGGGCGCCCACCAGGCGGCTGACGGTGTGCCGCTCCTGGTACTCGCTCATGTCGAGGCGGACCATGCGTTCCTCGCTGCCGAACAGCGCCTCCGCCAGCGCGCGGGCCAGCTCCGTCTTGCCGACGCCGGTCGGACCGAGGAAGAGGAAGCTGCCGATCGGACGGTCGGGGCTGGACAGTCCGGCGCGTGAGCGCAGCACCGCGTCGGCGACCGCGCGGACCGCCTCGTCCTGCCCGATGACCCGCTGGTGCAGATGCTCCTCCAGGGCGAGCAACCGTTGCTTCTCCTCCTCGGTGAGCCGGCTCACCGGGATGCCGGTCAGCCGGGAGACGACCTCGGCGATGGCCTCGGCGGTGACCTCCAGATGCTGCCCCTCGTCGGCCTCGGTCTCGCCGGAGGCCTCTTCGATCTTCTGCTTCAGCTCACCGATACGGTCGCGCAACTGCGTTGCCTGCTCGTACTGCTCGTCGGCCACCGCCTGGTCCTTGTCCCGGGTCAGCTGCTCGACCTCGCGCTCCATGGCCCGTACGTCCGTGCCCTTCGTCCGGGCGCGCAGCCGCACCCGGGCGCCGGCCTGGTCGATCAGGTCGATCGCCTTGTCGGGCAGATGGCGGTCGGTGAGGTAGCGGTCGGACAACTCCACCGCCGCGATCAGTGCCTCGTCGGTGTAGCGGACCTGGTGGTGGGCCTCGTAGCGGTCGCGCAGCCCGCGCAGGATCTCGATGGCGTCCGCGACGGTCGGCTCGGGTACCAGGATGGGCTGGAAGCGCCGGGCCAGCGCCGTGTCCTTCTCGATGCGGCGGTACTCCCCGAGCGTGGTGGCGCCCACGATGTGCAGTTCGCCGCGGGCCAGGGCGGGCTTGAGGATGTTGCCCGCGTCCATGGAACCGCCCTCCGTGCCGCCGCCCCCGGCACCCACGACGGTGTGCAGCTCGTCGATGAAGACGATCAGCTCGTCCGAGTGTGCGCGGATCTCGCCCACGATGTTGTTGAGCCGCTCCTCGAAGTCGCCCCGGTAGCGGGTGCCGGCGACCACACCGGTCAGATCCAGGGCGACGACCCGGCGGCCGAGGAGGATGTCGGGCACGTCGCCGTCGGCGATGCGCTGGGCGAGCCCCTCGACGATGGCGGTCTTGCCGACGCCCGCCTCGCCGATGAGGACCGGATTGTTCTTGCCGCGGCGCGAGAGCACCTCGATGGTCTGCTCGATCTCGTCGTCCCGTCCGATCACCGGGTCGATACGGCCCTGACGCGCGAGGTCGGTGATATCGCGGCTGTACTTGTCCAGGGTGGGGGTCCTGGTGGCACGCGGTCGTTCTGGGCGCGCCTGGGTGGCCTCACCCGCCTCCGGCTGCGGGGCGGCGGGCGCGAAGTGGGCGGAGTGGAGGATGTGCCCGGCCGCCGAGTCGGGATTCGCCGCCAGGGCGCTCAGGACGTGCTCGGGGCCGATGTAGCCGGCGCCGCTCGCGCGGGCCAGTTCGTGGGCGTCCAGCAGGGCGCGTTTGACGGCGGGCGTCAGGGAGAGCGAGGTGGGCGGCGGCGCTTCGCCCGAGGTCTGCCGGGGCGGGCCGGAGCGCTGGTCGATCTCCGTCGCCAGCGAGTCGGGATCCGCCCCGGCGCGGCTCAGCAGACTCCGGGTCGGTTCGGTGGCGAGCGCGGCGCGCAGCAGGTGCTGGGTGTCGAGATCACGGCTGCCGTGCTCGGCGGCGTACTGCGCGGCTCCGACGACCAGCTGCCGGGCCGGCTCGCTCAGCATCCGGCCGAGGTCGATCTGCCGGGGACCGGGACGCTGTCCGCCGAAGATTCGTGCGAAGTACTCTGCGAAGGGGTCCGGGCCGTAGCCCTGCGGACCGTTGAACCCGCTGGTCATGGCCATCCGTTCCGGCGTCCCGGCGGGGGGCCCGGGACACGCTCGTTGATCGACGTGGCGGTTGCCGCGAGTGCCCCTGGGGGGCCCGGTTACACCCGTGAGGCGGCTGGCGCCCGTAGACCACGATGGCACGATCCCCTGCGGGGGGCATGTCCAGGCACGCCGTCGCCCACGTGCTGGATGGCGTCGGGCGACTGCGGTGCGCGTCACCGTGCCGTGAGGATCCGCGGGCCCCTCCGCGTGATCGCCACCGTCGCCGGGCGGTGCGCGCCGGCCGCCGTGTGATCGGGGCGCGTCCCGGCCGGGCCCGGGGAGCGCACGAGTCCCGCGCGCTCCCGTTGAGCGCTCCGCGTCCCGTCTGAAAGCTCGCTGTAGCCCATCTGTAACACGGCTGGTGTTGTCTACCGGACCGGAGGACTTCACTCGGGCGGGAGCTGGGCGATGGCTGTGGATCAACTCCCGGGACGGATGCGGGAGTTCGCGAGCTACCTGAATGGGCTGCTGGCGCGGCTCGACCAGGGCGACGGCTGGTGCGGAGTGTTCTGGCAGCGCGACCCCGACGGCATGCGGGCCTGCCGCGACGGCCGGGAGGTGCCGCCCTGGGACGTCGTGGAGGCGCTCCTGCGGGACCTCGCCGCCGCATACGGACCGGCGACCGCCGCGCGGGAGGCCGAGCGGGCCAGGCCGCTGCACGGTGCCGCGCTCGACGCGTACGACGCCCGGCCCGGCGGCCGGGACGCCCTCGGCGACCGCCTCGACGTGATGCTCCGCGAGAAGCGGTACGCGGCGGAGCGGACGACGGACCTCCGGCGTCGGCTGGAGGCGGCCGCCAACCGGGAACAGGCCGAGTCGCTACGCCTCGACCTGGCCTGGGCCCAGGACGACCACCAGCGCGCCACGGCCCGCTGCGCGGAACTCCGCCGCCGAATGGAAGCCCTCGACCACCACGCCCTGCGCTCCCCGGCGCAGGGCGTGGTGGCATCCGGGACACCCCGGGCCGGGGACGTGCGGGGGACCGGCCCTCGCCCCGAGGTCCCTCGGCCCGGTGCTCGGCCGGCCGGCGCTCCCACCGCGCCGCACGCCCCGGCCTCCGGAGAGCCCGCCCGAGGTCGCGAACCCTCCGCCGAAGCCTCCGTGTCTCCCGCCCGCTCCCCAGAACCCCCCGCCCCGTCCCCAGAACCCCCCGCCCCGTCCCCCGAACCCCCCGCCCGGCAGCGCTCCAAGCGCCGTCCCCGAGGCAGTGCCCGTTTCGCCGGTGCGATGGACGTCCCGGACGTGCCCCCGGCCGATGCGCCCGCGCCCGCGCCTGCGCCCGCTCCCAGCCGTCGCAGCCTCCGCGGCGCCCGGTTCGCCGGGGCGGCGGCCGAGGAGCCTCAGACGGCGCCCCAGCCGCGTCGCGAGGCCTCCGACGAGGCGGACCGGCGGATCACCGCCGACACCGTCGCCACGCTCGCCCGGCTGCGCGCCCAGGGCCGTAGCGGCGAGGCGCACGCCCTGCTCGTCGAGGCCGCCCAGTGGCCCGCCGCGCGTTACCCCCTGCTCGCCGCCGAACTCCACCGCGCGGGCCTGGACGCCGACTGGGCCACCCTGCTGTGGGAGGCCGCATCCATGACCGTCGACCGGCTGGTCGCGGCCTCGGACGCCCTCATCGCCGCCGGCCGTACCGCCGACGGTGAGCAGATGCTGCGCCAGGGCGTCCTGCGGCCGGCGGACGAGATCGGCGCGGCCGTGCTGGGGCTCGACGCCGACGGCCGACACCGCGAGGTGCGCGCCCTCCTCGACGCGTACGTACGCATCCGCCCGCCGGAGGAAGCCGCCCGCAGTGCCGTGGCGGACCCGCAGCGGCTCGTACCGCTGTTGCTGGAGGCGGCCCGTGGGGTCTCCGACGAGCGGCACTGGGATCTTGTGCACGCCCTCCGGGTGGCCGGATTCACCGCCTGAGCGGTCCACCGACAATCGGACCACTCGCCCACGGGGGTGCGAAACCTGATCGACTTCGCGGGTTAACGACGATGGTCTTGGCAAGGCCGTCCCCGAGGCTTACGTTCGAGCCTCTACCACCTGTGTCTACGGGCGTAGAGGCTCTCTGACGTCCCTACCGGGACAACAGGCAAAGGAGCGGCACCATGGCCCACGTCGTACGCGCCGCACTGGTCCAGGCGACCTGGACCGGCGACACGGAATCCATGATCGCCAAGCATGTGGAACACGCCCGTGAGGCGGCCCGGCAGGGGGCGAAGATCATCGGCTTCCAGGAGGTCTTCAACGCCCCCTACTTCTGCCAGGTCCAGGAGCCCGAGCACTACCGTTGGGCCGAGCCCGTGCCGGACGGCCCCACGGTCACCCGTATGCGGGAACTGGCGCGCGAGACCGGCATGGTGATCGTCGTCCCCGTCTTCGAGATCGAGCAGTCCGGCTTCTACTACAACACCGCCGCCGTGATCGACGCGGACGGCACCTGTCTCGGCAAGTACCGCAAGCACCACATCCCGCAGGTCAAGGGCTTCTGGGAGAAGTACTACTTCAAGCCGGGCAACCTGGGCTGGCCCGTCTTCGACACCGCGGTCGGCAAGGTCGGCGTCTACATCTGCTACGACCGCCACTTCCCGGAAGGCTGGCGGCAACTCGGCCTGAACGGCGCCCAACTGGTCTACAACCCGTCCGCCACCTCGCGCGGCCTGTCCGCCTACCTCTGGCAGCTGGAACAGCCCGCGGCCGCCGTCGCCAACGAGTACTTCGTCGCCGCGATCAACCGGGTGGGCCGGGAGGAGTACGGCGACAACGACTTCTACGGCACGAGCTACTTCGTCGATCCCCGCGGGCAGTTCGTGGGGGAGGTCGCCGACGACAAGGAGGAGGAACTCGTCGTCCGCGACCTCGACTTCGACCTCATCGAAGAAGTGCGGCAGCAGTGGGCCTTCTACCGAGACCGCCGCCCCGACGCGTACGAAGGACTGGTGAAGCCGTGACCGACCTCCACGCCCGCCACAAGGCCGTCCTGCCCGACTGGCTGGCCCTGTACTACAAGGACCCCCTGGAGATCACCCATGGCGAGGGCCGCCACGTCTGGGACGCCGACGGGAGGAAGTACCTCGACTTCTTCGGCGGGATCCTCACCACCATGACCGCGCACGCCCTGCCCGAGGTCACCAAGGCGGTGACCGAGCAGGCCGGCCGGATCCTGCACTCCTCGACCCTCTACCTCAACCGGCCGATGGTCGAACTCGCCGAGCGCATCGCCCAGTTGAGCGGTATCCCGGACGCCCGTGTCTTCTTCACCACGTCCGGCACCGAGGCCAACGACACCGCGCTGCTGCTGGCGACCACCTACCGGCGCAGCAACCAGATCCTGGCGATGCGCAACAGCTACCACGGCCGCTCGTTCAGCGCGATCGGCGTCACCGGCAACCGCGGCTGGTCCCCGACCTCGCTGTCACCGCTGCAGACGCTGTACGTGCACGGAGGCGTCCGCACCCGCGGCCCCTACGCCCACCTCGGCGACGCCGAGTTCATCGCGGCCTGCGTCGAGGACCTGAAGGACCTGCTCGGGCACACACGGCCGCCCGCCGCCCTGATCGCCGAGCCCATCCAGGGCGTCGGCGGCTTCACCTCCCCGCCCGACGGCCTGTACGCGGCCTTCCGCGATGTGCTCCACCAGCAGGGCGCCCTGTGGATCGCGGACGAGGTGCAGACCGGCTGGGGCCGCACCGGCGACCACTTCTGGGGCTGGCAGGCTCACGCCGCTTCGGGTCCGCCCGACATCCTCACCTTCGCCAAGGGCATCGGCAACGGCATGTCCATCGGCGGGGTCGTCGCCCGCGCCGAGATCATGAACTGCCTGGACGCCAACTCCATCTCGACGTTCGGCGGCACCCAGATCACCATGGCCGCCGGCCTCGCCAACCTCACCTACCTGGTGGAGCACGACCTCCAGGGCAACGCCCGGCGTGTCGGCGGACTGCTCATCGAGCGGCTGCGGGCCGTCGCGGCGCAGCTCCCGGTCGTACGGGAGGTGCGCGGGCGCGGCCTGATGATCGGCGTCGAGCTGGTCAGGCCCGGCACGGACGAGGCCGACCCGGACGCGGCTGCCGCCGTGCTGGAGGCCGCCCGTGAGGGAGGTCTGCTGATCGGCAAGGGCGGCGGCCACAACACCAGCGTGCTGCGCGTCGCCCCGCCGCTCACGCTCACGGTCGCGGAGGCGGAGGAGGGCGCCACGATCCTGGACCGTGCCCTCAGGAGCGTCCAGTGACGAGCCGCATCCCGGGCAGCGCCGTCCTGAGGTGTCTCCCATAGGAACCTGAGCAAGGGAACGTCGCCATGACCACCGTCTTGGAACCCGCCCTGTCGGTACGCCAGGTCCTCACCCTGGACCGGGTGCTCGCCGGAGAGCCCGAGGTGGTGGCCGGCGCCGGGCACCTCGACCGGCCGGTGCGCTGGGTGCACGTCGCCGAGGCACCCGACGTCGGAGTCATGCTCAGCGGCGGCGAGATGGTCCTGACCACCGGGGTACTGCTCGCCGGTGACGAGGACAAGCAGGCGGAGTACATAAGGTCCCTGCACCGCGCGGAGGCCGCCGCCGTCGTCCTCGGACTCGGCCGTGCCTTCCCCTCGCCCCCGGCCGTGATGCGCCGCGCCGCCGAGCGCTGCGGGCTGCCCATGGTGGTCCTGCACCGGCCCTTCCCCTTCGCCGAACTGACCGAGGAGGTCCAGTCCCGGCTGGTGCGGCGGAAGTTCGCGGCCGTGAGCCTGTCGGAGTCCGTACGCACGGCCCTGACCGGGCTCATCACGGCGGGCGCCCCGCTCCAGCGGCTGCTCGACGAGATCGCCGTGCACGCGGGCTGCCCCGTGATCCTCACCAACCTCGCCCACCGTGTCCTCGCCACGGCGGGCGAGCGGTCCGCGGTCGACGACGTACTGCGCGACTGGGGGCGCATCGCCCGGCAGGCGGGCGGCAGCGAGGGCGACGGCTGGGTCCGCGCCGAACTCGGTGGGCGCGGCGAGCGCTGGGGCCGGATCGTACTGTGCGGCCATCGCGGCGAGGGCCCCATCGGGCGCCTCCTCGCGGAGCGCGCCGCAGAGGCCCTGGTGCTGCACCGAATGCTCGGCGGCACCGCGCACTCGTGGGAGGAGCAGTCCGCCCAGAGCCTGCTCACCGACCTCGTCTCCGGGGCCGTACCGGCCCGCCAGCTTCTACCGCGGGCACGCGCGGCCGGGCTGCCCGTCAACCGCCGTACCTTCGTGCCCCTCGTCGTCAGCGACGGCGAGGCGGCCGGGCTCGACCGTGTGCTGCGGCTGCTGGGGCTGCACGGACTCGTCGCCGAACTCGCCGACGGGGCCACCGCCGTCCTGCTCAGCCTCGCCCGCGACCAGGACGCCCAGGCGCTGACCGCGCACTTCGCCGCCCGGCTGCGGACGGAGTCCGGGGCGTGCGGGACGGTCGTCGCGGCTGCCGACCCGCGCGCCGCCTGGGAGGACGTGCCGGCCGGGCTGCGCGAGGCCCAGCATGTGGCGGACGCCGTCGCCGACCATTCCGCCGCGCTGGACCTCCCTGCCGTCGTACGCCTCAGGGACGTCCATCTGCGCGGTCTGATCAGGCTGCTGCGCGACGACCCGCACGTGCAGTCCTTCGCCGAGCGGGAGCTCGACGGGCTGCTGTGCGGGCGTGACGCCGAGCAGGAGCTGCTGCCCGTGCTGCGGACCTATCTGGCCACCGGCCGCAACAAGTCCCGCACCGCTCAGCTCCACCACGTCAGCCGTCCCGCGCTCTACCGCAGGCTGGAGGCCATCGAGGGCCGCCTCGGGGTCGACCTCGACGACTTCGAACAGGCCGCCTCCGTGCACATCGCGCTGCTCGCGCACGACGCCCAACAGGGGTGAAACGCCGTGGAAAAGAGCGGGAAACCGGTGCGTACGGGGCGGGGTGACACCGTGGAACGCGAGGCGCCCGCAGACGTGACACGGTGCGACTCAAACCGGCCCGACCGGCTTCCTAAGCTCGCCGGACACCGAGCCACGACCGGAGGTCCCGATGAGCAGAGTGATCCGTGCCGCCGTCTTCCAGACCGCCTGGACCGGCGACAAGGAATCGATGATCCAGGCCCACGAGCAGGCGGTACGCGACGCCGCCGCGCAGGGTGCTCAGGTCCTGTGCTTCCAGGAGCTGTTCTACGGGCCGTACTTCTGCCAGGTCCAGGACCCGGCGTTCTACGAGTACGCCGAGCAGATCCCGGACGGCCCGATCGTCAAGCGTTTCCAGGCGCTGGCGAAGGAACTGGGCATCGTGCTCGTCCTGCCCATGTACGAGGAGGAGCAGCCCGGCGTGCTCTACAACACCGCGGCGGTGATCGACGCGGACGGCTCGTACCTCGGCAAGTACCGCAAGACCCACATCCCCCAGGTGAAGGGATTCTGGGAGAAGTTCTACTTCCGCCCGGGCAACTCCGGCTGGCCCGTCTTCGACACCAAGGTCGGCAGGGTCGGCGTCTACATCTGCTACGACCGCCACTTCCCGGAGGGCTGGCGGGCGCTGGGCCTCGCGGGCGCCGAGATCGTGTTCAACCCGTCGGCGACCTCACGCGGTCTGTCCGGCTATCTGTGGCAGTTGGAGCAGCCGGCGGCGGCCGTCGCCAACGAGTACTTCATCGGGGCGATCAACCGGGTGGGCGTCGAGGAGTACGGCGACAACGACTTCTACGGGACGTCCTACTTCGTGGACCCGGAGGCCCAGTTCGTCGGCGAGGTGGCCAGCGACAAGGAGCCCGAACTCGTCGTCCGCGACCTGGACATGGCGAAGCTACGGGAGGTCCGCGACCGTTGGCAGTTCTACCGGGACCGGGCGCCGGGCGCGTACACGCCGCTGACCGCGCCGTGAAGGAGGCCGGCCGCCGCGCCCCCGAAAGGGGCGCGGGGCAGCGGTCCGACACGCGGCTCCGCCGCGTGGGCGCGACCAGCCAGCAACCACCCGCACTGTCCGACCGCACCCCAGCGGAGCGTCCACGCAGGTAAGGGAGCAGAGGGAGCATGAGCAGCCGTACCGTCATCCGCGGTGGCCTCGTCATCACCGCGTCCGACGAGATCCACGCCGATGTCCTGATCGAGGACGGCCGCATCGCCGCCCTCGCCGCGAGCGGCACCCCGGCCGCCGAGGCCTTCACGGCCGAGCGGTCCATCGACGCCACCGGCAAGTACGTGATCCCGGGTGGGGTCGACGCCCACACCCATATGGAGCTGCCGTTCGGCGGCACCTTCGCGTCCGACACGTTCGAGACCGGCACCCGGGCCGCCGCCTGGGGCGGGACGACGACGATCGTCGACTTCGCGGTGCAGAGCGTCGGCCACAGCCTGCGCGAGGGCCTGGACGCCTGGCACGCCAAGGCGGAGGGCAACTGCGCCATCGACTACGGCTTCCACATGATCGTCTCCGACGTCAACCAGGAGACGCTCAAGGAGATGGACCAGTTGGTCGAGGAGGGCGTCACCTCCTTCAAGCAGTTCATGGCCTACCCCGGCGTCTTCTACAGCGACGACGGCCAGATCCTGCGCGCCATGCAGCGCTCCGCCGAGAACGGCGGTCTGATCATGATGCACGCCGAGAACGGCATCGCGATCGACGTGCTGGTCGAGCAGGCGCTGGCCCGTGGCGAGACGGACCCGCGCTACCACGGGGAGGTCCGCAAGGCCCTTCTGGAAGCCGAGGCCACCCATCGCGCCATCAAGCTCGCCCAGGTCGCGGGGGCGCCCCTGTACGTCGTGCACGTCTCGGCGCAGGAGGCGGTCGCCGAGTTGGCCAGGGCGCGCGACGAGGGGCTCAACGTCTTCGGCGAGACCTGTCCCCAGTACCTCTTCCTGTCCACCGACAACCTCGCCGAGCCGGACTTCGAGGGCGCCAAGTACGTGTGCAGCACCCCGCTGCGGCCGAAGGAGCACCAGGCGGCCTTGTGGAAGGGCCTGCGCACCAACGACCTCCAGGTGGTCTCCACCGACCACTGTCCGTTCTGCTTCGTGGGCCAGAAGGAGCTGGGCCGGGGCGACTTCTCCAAGATCCCCAACGGCCTGCCCGGCGTCGAGAACCGTATGGACCTGCTGCACCAGGCCGTGGTGGACGGGCACATCTCGCGCCGCCGCTGGATCGAGATCGCCTGCGCCGCCCCGGCACGGATGTTCGGCCTCTACCCCACCAAGGGCACCGTCGCCCCGGGCGCGGACGCCGACGTCGTCATCTACGACCCGCACGCCGAGCAGGTCATCTCCGCCGAGACGCACCACATGAACGTCGACTACTCGGCGTACGAGGGCAAGCGCGTCACCGGCCGGGTCGAGACCGTCCTCTCGCGCGGCGAACCCGTCATCACCGAGCGGGAGTTCACCGGACGCGCGGGACACGGCGTCTACACCCCCCGCTCCACCTGTCAGTACCTCAACTAGGAGTGGCGCACATGGACTTCGGACTCGTCCTGCAGACCGACCCGCCGGCCTCACGGGTCATCAGCCTGATGAAGCGCGCCGAGCGCAACGGCTTCCGCTACGGCTGGACCTTCGACTCGGCCGTGCTGTGGCAGGAACCGTTCGTGATCTACAGCCAGATCCTGGCGAACACCCAGAAGCTGACGGTCGGCCCGATGGTGACGAACCCGGGCACCCGCACCTGGGAGGTCACCGCCTCCACCTTCGCCACCCTCAACGACATGTTCGGCAACCGCACGGTCTGCGGCATCGGGCGCGGCGACTCCGCGATGCGCGTCGCCGGGCGCAAGCCCAACACCCTGGCCCGGATCAGCGAGGCCATGAAGGTCATCCGCGCGCTGGCCCGCGGCGAGGAGGCCGACCTCGGCGGCACCGTGGTCAGGATCCCGTGGATCAAGCCCGGCGCCGAACTCCCGGTCTGGATGGCCGCGTACGGCCCCAAGGCCCTGAAGATGACCGGAGAGGAGGCCGACGGGTTCATCCTCCAGCTCGCCGACCTGTATCTGACCGAGTACATGGTCAAGGCGGTCAAGGACGCGGCGGTCGCGGCCGGCCGCGACCCCGGGGACGTCACGATCTGCGTGGCCGCCCCGGCGTACGTCACCGAGGACGACTCGCCGCAGGCGCTCGCCCACGCCCGTGAGCAGTGCCGCTGGTTCGGCGGCATGGTCGGCAACCACGTCGCCGACCTGGTCGCCAAGTACGGCGAGCACTCGTCCGCCGTCCCCGACGAACTCACCGACTACATCAAGGCCCGCCAGGGCTACGACTACGCCCACCACGGGCGCAGCGGCAACCCCGACACCCAGTTCGTGCCGGACGAGATCGTCGACCGGTTCTGTTTGATCGGCCCGGTCGAGAGGCACATCGAGAAGCTCAACGCCCTGCGCGAGCTGGGCGTCGACCAGTTCGCCGTGTACGACATGCACGACGCGCAGGAAGCCGTCATCGACGCGTACGGGACGCAGGTCATCCCGGCCGTCAACGGCTAGCCCCGCAGGCCTTTTGGCCCGCCCGCCCCCAACTCGCCCCCTTCCCGTCCCGGGAAGGGGCCAGGGCGCTCCCTGTTGATTCGTCCCCGGGGGCGCACCCCCCATCGGCATCGCCCGCACGGCCTTTCGTCCATCGTTCGTCGTACTCCCGGGGATGAGTTGAGCTTCCCGGAGTCCGCATCCCCAGATGAGTCTTCGCGATACGAGGTGGTCCCGATGTCCTCCAGAGGAAGAACCCTGGCCGATCCGGCCGTTGTGCAGCAGGTGTATCCGGACGGCCGGGTCGCCTTGCCCGATCCGGCGGTGCTGGACGATTCGCGTTTCGCCAACGCGGATCTGGTGCCGGTCCCGATTGCGCGCCGGACATGGGGGACCTACAACTATCTCGCCCTTTGGGTGGGGATGGCGCATTGTATCCCGTCGTGGACGCTGGCGTCGGGGCTGGTGGCGCTGGGGATGGACTGGAAGCAGGCAGTGCTGACGATCGCGCTGGCGAACGTGATCGTGCTGGTGCCGATGCTGCTGACCGGTCATGCCGGCACCAAGTACGGGATTCCGTTCCCGGTGTTCGCGCGGGCGTCGTTCGGGGTGCGCGGGGCGAACCTGCCGGCGATGGTGCGGGCGGCGGTGGCGTGCTGCTGGTTCGGCATCCAGACCTGGATCGGTGGGGAAGGCATCTTCCTGCTGGCCGGCAAGCTGTTCGGCCACGGCTGGCTGAACGCCGGTCCGATAGCGGGCACGCCGTGGACCCAGTGGCTGTCCTTCGGTGTGTTCTGGCTGGTCGAGGTCGCCATCATCACCCGTGGCATGGAGACGCTGCGCAGGGTGGAGAACTGGGCGGCGCCGCTGGTGATCGTCGGCGCGCTGGTGCTGCTGGGGTTCATGGCCGCCAAGGCGGGCGGCTTCGGCCCGCTGCTGGACCAGCCCTCGCGCCTGGGCTGGGGGAGCGGGTTCGCGAAGGTGTTCTTCCCCTCCCTGATGGGCATGATCGGCTTCTGGTCCACGCTGTCGCTGAACATCCCGGACTTCACTCGCTTCGGCGGCAGCCAGCGCGCCCAACTGTGGGGCCAGGCCCTGGGCCTGCCGACCACGATGACACTGTTCGCGATCCTGTCGGTGCTGGTCACGTCCGGCTCCCAGGCCGTCTACGGGGCGCCGATCTGGGATCCGATCGCACTGAGCGCGAAGATGAGCAACACCGTCGGCGCCTTGTTCGCTCTGGTGATCGTGATGGTGGCGACCTTGTCGGTGAACATCGCCGCCAATGTCGTCTCCCCGGCGTACGACCTGTCGCACTTGCTGCCGCGCCTGGTCAGCTTCCGCACCGGCGCGCTGATCACGGGCGTGGTCGGCGTCCTGATCATGCCGTGGAAGCTGATCGCCAACCCGCATGTGTACATCTTCACGTGGCTCGGCTTCGTCGGCGGCCTGCTCGGCACCGTGGCCGGCATCCTCGTCGTCGACTACTGGATCGTGCGCCGTACCCGCTTGGCGCTGGGGGAGCTGTATCAGCTCGGCGGCCGCTACTGGTACACCGGCGGCTGGAACCTGCGCGCGGTGGCGGCCTTCGTGGTCGGCGGTGTCCTGGCCGTCGGCGGCTCGTACTCGACCGTGGTCAAGGGCGTCAAGCAGGGCCCCTTCCCCGCCGACGGCGTCATCCCGTTCCTCAAGCCCCTGGCCGACTACGGCTGGGCCGTCGGCCTGGCCTCCGCCCTGCTGGTCTACACCCTGCTCAGCCTCGGCCGTAGGCAGAACCAGGACAGCTGAACCGCCAACCGGCCGACGGACACGCCGAGGACAGGTTGGGCAAGGGCCTCTGACCTGCGTCGGAGGCCCTTCCCTGGTTCGGATCCATGGGACGGGACGCTGTCTCTCTACTCGCGGCTCTGGCAACTGCCGTGAGGCAGGACGTGGCCTGCGGTGGAAAGGTGGCGGTCTGAACCGCTCCGGGTCTGACGGAGGCTCGATTCCCTGAGCCGACCTGGTGCCCGCGCCCACGGCCCGCATACCCGGCCAGCAGCATCCGGCCGTGCCGGTGGTGACCGAGCTGTGAAAGACGGATCCGGTCCGTCGGCAGGGCGCGGTAACGTCGACCAGGGGTTCGTCCTCAAGGAGGGGCGGGGACAGTGGAGGTCGGGCTTTGACGGCAGGAGGTTCGCGCCCGGTGCCCAAGTCCAGGTGAGTTCCGCACGGTTGGCACCGACCTTCAGGATCTGAGCTTGTTCTTTTAACCTCGCGCCGCGTCGGGCGGTCGCGCGGTGGGACAAATTTCGGTGCGTGTCGGGGGCAGACTGGTCAGACTCATGGCATGACAGCGAAGATCAGCCGCATCAACCCCGATCAGTTGCATGAGACACCGGGCTACAACCACATCACCGTGGTGGAGACCGGCCGAACGGCCTACCTGGCGGGGCAGTGCCCCCTCGACCAGGGCGGCTCTCTCGTCGGCCCGGGCTCCCTCGAGGTGCAAGTCGATCAGGTTGTCGTGAACGCACTTGCTGCCCTTGCGGCGGTGAATGCTCAGCCGCAGCACGTGGTGCGTTCGGTGATCTACGTGCGGAGCGATGACAGGGAGGACCTGGGTCTCGCCTGGCACCGGCTTACCGCTTCCGCTCTCGGGCCGGCCTTCACGTCCGCCAGCACGCTCTTGGGGGTTGCGCAGCTGGGCTTCGCAGGGCAGCTGGTCGAGGTGGACCTCACCGTCGCGCTGCCCGACTGAGCGAAGGAGTTCGGGCTCGATCCGGTGTGGGTCGGCCCGGATGGGGAGCGAGTAGCCCGTATCGCCTTGGTGGGCCAGAGCGGAAGAGCTCTGATCCACCAAGCGCGGTAGGCGACTTCAGTCCTGGGTGTTGGCCGCGTGGGCGATGAACGCCGACCAGGCGGCGGGGGAGAGGGCGAGCTGCCCCAGCTCTCGCTGCTTCGAGTCGCGCACGTGGATGGACTCGTCCACGGCGACCTCGATGCAGTTGTCGCCCTCGCTGCCGCTATAGCTGCTCTTGAACCACGCCCGTTCAGTGGTGCTCATAGCGCTCCTCGGATCTCCTTCAGCAGGCTCACGCTGGCCCTGCAATCGAGGGCCTGCGCACGCAGCTTGCCATACCGCTGGAGCAGCACACTCACGTCCTCTGGCGCGTTGATCAAGCTGCTTGAGCGCTGCCCCTCGGTGTAGCCGAACCACTGGTGATCCGGAGTCTCCGACAGGTACATCTGTCCGTCAACGCCCACGTGATCCTCTTGCTGAAGTGGCATGATCTGGATCTCGACGTTGCGTAGCTCTCCGACTCCCAACAGGTGGTCGATGAGTGCCCTTGTGACCTCGCAGCCGCCCACCCGTCGTACGATGAGAGCCTGCTCGATGACAAAGCTGAACGCTGTGTTTGGCCTGCGGCCGAGGAGTTGCTGCCGTTCCAGCCGCGCCGCGACCTCCCGTTCAAGCCGTTCTTCGGTGACCGGCGGCAACCGCCTCTCGAAGATCGCCCTGATGTACGGCTCCGGCTGCAACAACCCCGGAATCGCCCGGCACTCGTACGCATAGAGCGAGATCGCCTCCTCCTCGATCCCCGCCCACTGCTGGAACCACGACGCCAGCCCCTGCCTCCGCGTCAGGTTCCGCGCAGCTGCCCGCAGCACCCGCGGCGCCTCCAGCACCTCACCCGCCCGCTCGATGAACCTCGGCTGCGGAAACCGCCTACCCTGCTCCAGCTTGGCGATGGCGTGCACCGAGTAACCGACGACCTCGGCGTACTCCTCCTGCGTCAGCCCCGCTGTCTCCCGCAGCGCCTTGTGGACCGCGCCGAAGGTCTTGAGGCTGTCCGACGCCTCTGGTTCACTGCCGCCACCCCCGGCCCCCGCGCCCTCGACGTCCACCACGCCCGGCCCCCTCCCGTACCTACCACGCGCTCAACCCGCACATGGTTACGGGGTGTCACGCGCCCTGTCCAGCGAGTGAACCAGTACAACGCGGCTGTACCAGTGTCGTGCCTGGTTGAACCGCCCGCTCTGCCGGAACGCTGACCTCCATGACAGCGCCACACGCCCAAGCCCCGGTCACCGTACGTGTGTTCAGCCAGCGCCTCAGCGCCACCCGCCGCGCCGCCCGACTCGCCAGGCGGCTCACCATCCACCAACTCGACGCCTGGGGAGTCCCGTACGGCTCCGACGCCTCCGACACCGCCGCCCTGATCGTCGCCGAACTCGCAGCCAACGCCGTCCTCCACGGCCGCGTGCCAGGCCGGGACATCGCCCTGCGTCTGACACACAGCCCCGGCACGATCCGCATCGAGATCGCCGACCCCCGCGGCGAACGCCTCCCGCGACTCCCGACGTCTCCGGTCCCCGACGCCGAGACCGGCCGCGGCCTCATCCTGATCGACGCCCTCGCCTCCCGCTGGGGCGTCGACACCGAACCCGGGCCGGGCAAGAGGGTCTGGGCGGAGATCGACCGCGGGATCGGCTCCCACGCCCGTAGTGCCACTCACCGGGCCGTGTCAGTGCCTCCTGCCACCCTGCTCCCATGAGCACGCGACAGACATTCTTATGGTTCGTCTTCTACTTGCCGGGGCGACTTCTCGGCCGCGTGCGCCTGTTGAAGCGGCTGGGGCGGCGCACAGCAGAGAACCGTGCGGTGGCCGGCATCCTCATCGCCGAGTACTGGATCCTGCGCCGCGCCCGACTGGACCTCGCCGACCTGTAGCGCATTGCCGCCCTGTCGTCGCTCGCCGACTACGGCTGGGCGGTGGGGCTGGGCACGTCGCTGGTGCTGTACGTGGCGCTGATGCTGCTGCGCGGCCGGGAGAGCGGCACGGCCCGACCACCCGAGGCGCGTGCAGGACGGTCAGTTCTTCTGACCGCCCTTCAGCGCGGTCACCGCTTCCCTGGCGGCCTTGATGGCACCCTTGTTGATCTCGTCCGCACCGGGCGCCTTCTTGGTCTCGAAGTTGCTGCCGTTGTACGTGACGACCACCAGCGCGTTGGACACGCGAGCCAGTACCACGCCCTCGCGGGTCTCCTGCTTGTCCTGGGTGGTGAGGTTCACGACGGAGTAGGCCGAGTCACCGAGACCGGGAACCGCGCCTCCGCCGCTCTTGTCCGTGGTGCGCGCGGTGTAGGACTTCTGCGCCGCCGCGTCCGAGCCGGTGATCTCGTAGGACACGTCGAGCCACCGGTAGTCATAGCCCTTGAGGGCGTTCCAGGAGCAGGTGCGGCGCACCTTCGTGTCCGTAGAGGGGATCTCCTTCCCGTCCGTCTTGGCGCCGGGCACCAGGGACTTGACGGTCTCCGTGGCCACGGCGGCACAGGGCGCGGGAGAGGAGGAGTACGTCTTCGTCGCCGTCGCCGCCGACGTCGTGGGAGCGGCGGCCGACTGGGTGTTCGCGGTGCCCGGCGCCTGCCCGGTGGGTCTGTGCTCGGCGGTCGGCGTCGCGGCGAACGGACCGGACGACAGGGCCCAGCCCGCCGTGGCGAGCACGGCGACCGGCGCCAGGCGCGCACTGAGGGCGAGCGGCAGAGGAAGAGAACGCACGGCGCACTTCTCGTGGGGGACGGTGCGGAGGAGTCCGCACAGCGGACGGGACGCCAGTGTCACATGACTGCCGGTAGGGCGGAAGTATGAACTCGCTGCGTACCTGCGTGGTGACAGCGGTTCAGCCCCCGAGAGGCGTCCGCCTCGACGCCTCTCGCCACGGAGTGCCCCTTATGTCGCGGCCCCCTTCCTCACAGCCTGAGCGACAGCGCGTAGGCCAGGAAGAACCCGGCCACCAGCACCACGAGGATCATGATGATGGCCAGCGGTGCTTTGGCCCAGCCCCGCGTCCTCTGGTACTCCACCTGCGGAACGGCATCCTCGATGCCGCTCTCTGCCGGCGGGGTCTCGCCCGGCGGAACCCCGCCCGGCTGCACCGTGGGCCGCCCTGGCTGCGCGTCGCCGGGAGCGCCGTGGCGCTGGTCCCCCGTCCCGCCCGTTCCGGTGTTCCGGTGCATCTGGTTCATGGCCGTCGAGTACCCCTGCTACCGGCCCTGACGCGGACATCGACGGACGAAAGGGATGACCCCTGCCGGGTCGCCCACCGCATGCGTACGATCACCGGACCGGCCCCGTGAGCAGTGAGGAGTCCCGATGTTCACCACCCGGCCCACCCTCCAGGGCACCTTCGGCATGGTGTCCTCGACGCACTGGCTGGCCTCGCAGTCGGCGATGGCCGTCCTGGAGGACGGCGGCACCGCCTACGACGCAGCCGTGGCGGGGGCGTTCGTGCTGCACGTCGTGGAGCCGCATCTGAACGGGCCCGCAGGCGAGGTTCCGATCCTCCTCGCCCCGGCGGGCGGCGAGGTGCGGGTGCTGTGCGGGCAGGGCGTCGCACCGGCGGGCGCCACGATCGCCCACTACAGGGGCCTCGGCCTGGATCTCGTGCCCGGTACCGGACCCCTCGCCGCGGCCGTCCCCGGCGCCTTCGACGCCTGGATGCTCCTGCTGCGCGACCACGGCACGAAGTCCCTCGCCGACGTCCTGACGTACGCCATCGGATACGCGGAGCACGGGCACGCGCCCGTGGAGCGCGTCGGCGAGACGGTCGAGAGCGTGCGCGAGCTGTTCGAGACGGAGTGGACCTCCTCGGCCGAGGTGTACCTGCCGGGCGGGACGGCTCCGAGCCCCGGCCGGCTGCTGCGCAACCCCGCGCTGGCAGCCACCTGGAAGCGGCTGCTCGCCGAGGTGCCCGGGGCCGGGGACCGGGTGGCACAGATCGAGGCGGCCCGGCAGGTGTGGCGGTCGGGATTCATCGCCGAGGCGCTGGTGCGCCAGGCGCGGCGGCCCACCATGGACAACAGCGGCGAGCGCCACAGCGGCACCCTGACGGCCGACGATCTGGCCGGCTGGTCCGCCGCGTACGAGGCCCCGGTGACGTACGACTGGAACGGCTGGACCGTGTGCAAGGCGGGCCCCTGGAGCCAGGGGCCGGTCCTGCTGCAGCAGCTCGCCCTGCTCCCGCCCGAACTGCCGCGGTACGGCTCCGCGGACTACGTCCATCTCCTGATCGAGGGCTGCAAGCTCGCCATGGCCGACCGCGAGGCCTGGTACGGCGACGCGGCCGAGGTACCGCTGGACGAGTTGCTGTCGGACGCGTACAACGCCGAGCGGCGCGCCCTGGTCGGCGACAAGGCGTCGTACGAGCTGCGTCCCGGCGCCCCCGGAGGCCGCGTCCCGCGGCTGAGCAGGCACGCGCGCATGCCGGCCGTCGGCGATCCCGGCTTCGACCCCATGGGGGTCGGCGAACCGACCGTCGCCAAGCACCCCACCTCTGCGGTGCCCGGCGAGCCGGACGTCACCGCCGACGGGGCCACCCGCGGCGACACCTGCCACATCGACGTCGTCGACCGCTGGGGCAACATGGTCGCGGCCACCCCCAGCGGTGGCTGGCTGCAGTCCAACCCGGTCGTGCCCGAGCTGGGCTTCCCGCTCGGCACCCGCCTCCAGATGAGCTGGCTGGACGAGGGCCTGCCGAACTCCTTGACGCCGGGGCGACGCCCCCGCACCACCCTCACCCCTTCGATCGCGCTGCGCGACGGGGTGCCGGTGCTGGCGTTCGGCACGCCCGGCGGCGACCAGCAGGACCAGTGGCAGCTGCACTTCTTCCTTGCCGCCACCCTGCGCCCGGCGGTCCGCGGCGGCCTCGACCTCCAGGGCGCCATCGACGCCCCGAACTGGCACAACGACAGCTTCCCCGGCTCCTTCCACCCGCGCGGCATGCGCCCCGGCAGCGTCACCGTGGAGTCGCGCACGGACCCCGGGGTGATCGAGGAACTGCGCCGCCGCGGCCATGAGGTCACGGTCGGCGAGGCCTGGTCGGAGGGCCGGCTGTGCGCGGTCGCCCGGGACCCGGAGACGGGCGTGCTGTCCGCCGCGGCGAACCCGCGGGGAATGCAGGGGTACGCCGTCGGACGCTGAACCGGTGCGGTCGCACGGCTTCGAGGTGTGCCGGCGGGTGGCACGCGTCACGCGCGAAGCAGCCCCGTCTTCATGCCGATTCCACCCCGAGTACACCGGACCGGCGGGGATTGTCAGCGGCGCGTGCTCTCATAGGGGCATGATCGAAGACTTCGAAACCATCGACGAGTTTCTCACCCACGGCACCTCCGACGTCGAGGAGGCGATCCGCACGGCGGCCGCCACCGAGATCATGCCGCGCTTCCGGCAGCTCGCCGCGCACGAGATCGACGAGAAGAGCGGCCCGCACGACCTGGTCACGGACGCCGACCGCAAGGCCGAGATCTACCTCACCGAGCAGCTCGTGAAGCTGCTGCCCGGCTCGGTCGTGGTGGGCGAGGAAGCGGTCCACGCCAACCCGGCGACATACGAGGCCGTCCACGGCGAGGCGCCGGTCTGGATCGTCGACCCGGTCGACGGCACCCGTCAGTTCGTCCACGGCGACCCCGGCTTCTGCACGCTTGTCGCGCTCGCCCAGGGCGGTGTCGTGCGCGCCTCGTGGACATACGCACCGGCCCACGACCGGCTGGCCGTGGCGATACGGGGCGGGGGCGCGTTCCTCGACGGCGAGCGCCTGCGCTCGGGCTCGCCCGAGCCGGGCCGCGACCTGGAGGTGGCCACCTCCCACCCGTACTACACGACGGACGAGCAGAAGCGCGCGCTGCTCGGCCTGTGGACGGACGGCGTCCGTCCGCGTTCGTGCGGTTCGGCGGGTCTGGAGTACCTCAGCGTCGCCCAGGGCGTGCTGGACGCCACGGCCTTCTCCTGGGAAGCGGCCTGGGACCACGCGGCGGGACTGCTCCTGGTCGAGGAGGCGGGCGGCACCCATCTCACCCGGACGGGTGCACCGTTCCGCATCACGGGTGGCAACGCCCTGCCGTTCACCGCGGCCCGGGACGAGGCCACGGCCCGCCGCGTGGTGGAGCTGCTGTCCGGCGGTGCCTGAGACCGCCCGCGCGGGGAACCGCCTGGTCCCGGCGCGAAAACGGAATCGTGGTCTCCGTCTGCGGCCGCCGCCTTCGCCCCAGAGGTGTCAGTCCCCCGGCATATCCTGATGCCCAGTGGCCGTCGGCTGACGAAGGAGTCCGAAGGTGCCGTCGATGCTCGATGCGGTCGTGGTGGGAGCGGGGCCGAACGGACTGACGGCTGCCGTGGAGCTCGCCCGCCGAGGCTTCTCCGTGGCCGTCTTCGAGGCGCGAGACACCATCGGCGGCGGCGCCCGCACCGAGGAGCTGACGCTGCCCGGCTTTCGCCACGACCCCTGCTCGGCGGCACACCCCCTCGGCATCAACTCGCCGGCGTTCAGAGCCCTGCCCCTGGAGCGGTACGGCCTCGAATGGCTGCACCCCCAGCTCCCGATGGCCCATCCCCTCCTGGACGGCACCGCCGCGGTGCTGTCCCGGTCCGTGGCCGAGACGGCCGCCTCGTTCGGCCCCCGGGACGCGGGGACGTACCGCAGGCTGGTCCAGCCCTTCCTCTGCCGCTGGGACACCCTGGTCCGGGACTTCATGTCCCTGCCCCTGACCGCACTGCCCCGCGACCCGGTCACCCTGGCCCGCTTCGGCCTCGCCGGACTGCCTCCCTCGACCTGGCTGATGCGCCGCTTCCGCGACGAGCGGGCGAAGACCCTGTTCGCCGGGCTCGTCGCACATGTGATGGCCCCGCTGGACGGCTTCGCCACGGGCGGGATCGGGCTGGTCTTCGCGCTGGCCGCGCACGCCCGCGGCTGGCCGGTAGCCCGCGGCGGCTCGCAGGCCGTCTCGGACGCCCTCGCCGCGTATCTGAAGGACCTCGGCGGCACCGTCCACACCGACTACGAGGTCAAGCGTCTCGACGACCTGCCCCCGGCGCGCGCGTACGTGTTCGACACCTCGCCCACCGCCCTGGCCCGGATCGCGGGCCTCGGCCGGTACTACGAGCGATACCGGTACGGCCCCGGCGTCTTCAAGCTCGACTACGCGCTGGACGGCCCGGTGCCGTGGACCGCCCAGGAGCCGCGGGTCGCCGGCACCGTGCAGATCGGGGCGGACAGCGCGGAGATCGGCACCGCGCTGCGCGCCGCGTCCCGAGAGGGCCGCGCACCCGACCACCCGTTCCTGATCACCGTGCAGCCCGGCGTCGTCGACCCCACCCGCGCTCCGGACGGCAAGCAGGTGTTCTGGGCGTACGGCCATGTGCCGAACGGCTGGCGCGGAGATCTCACCGACGCCGTCGAACGTCAACTGGAGCGCTTCGCACCGGGCTTCCGCGACCGCGTCCTGGCCCGCGCCACGGCGGGGCCGCCCGAACTGGCCGCCCGCAACGCCAATTACGTGGGCGGCGACATCGCCACCGGCGCGGTGTCCGGGCTTCAGGTGCTGCTGCGCCCCAAGGTGTCCCTGTTCCCGTACAACACTCCCCACCCGGCCGTCTTCATCTGCTCCTCGGCCACCCCTCCCGGCCCCGGCGTGCACGGCATGTCCGGGCACAACGCGGCGAAGGCGGTCTGGAGGAGGCTGAGACAGACATGACCACGATCACGCTCGTCCAGGGGGACATCACCCGGCAGAGCGCCGACGCGATCGTCAACGCGGCCAACTCCTCGCTGCTCGGCGGGGGAGGCGTGGACGGCGCGATCCACCGGCGAGGAGGCCCCGCGATCCTGGAGGAGTGCCGCAGACTCCGCGCGTCCGGCTACGGCAAGGGACTGCCGACGGGCCACGCGGTCGCCACCACTGCGGGCGAACTGGACGCCCGTTGGGTGATCCACACGGTGGGTCCCGTGTTCGCCACCACGGAGGACCGCTCGGAGCTGCTGGCGTCCTGCTACCGGGAGTCATTGAAGGTCGCCGACGAGCTCGGCGCCCGTACGGTCGCGTTCCCCGCCATCTCCACCGGTGTCTACCGCTGGCCGATGGAGGACGCCGCCCGTATCGCCGTCGAGACGGTGCGGGCCACGGACACGGCGGTCGAGGAGGTCAGATTCGTCCTCTTCGACGAGCGGGCGTACGACGCGTTCGCCCGGCACGTCCCTTGACATCCGCGCGGCATCGCGGCATGCACGGACGGCTGCGGGGCAGGCGAAGCGAGCTCGCCGAACGGCCCCTCCAGCTGTGCTCCCATACGACCCCCACCGAGGGCCCACTGCAGGTCGGGACCACGTACATGTCGGATTCCCGCCAGCCGAGGCCCGGCCGATGGCCGATGCTGGAGGCATGCGAAACGGGATGCACACCGACCGGGAGCGCTGTGTACGCGCCGTCCAGTCGAAGGACGCGCGCTTCGACGGCTGGTTCTTCACGGCGGTCCTGACCACTCGGATCTACTGCCGCCCCAGCTGCCCGGTCGTGCCGCCGAAGTCGGCGAACATGACGTTCTTCCCGAGCGCGGCCGCCTGCCAGCAGGCCGGTTTCCGGGCCTGCAAGAGGTGCCGCCCGGACACCAGCCCCGGCTCACCCGAGTGGAACCAGCGTGCCGACCTCGTCGCCCGCGCCATGCGCCTGATCGCCGACGGCGTGGTCGACCGCGAGGGCGTGCCCGGTCTGGCCGCCCGCCTCGGCTACAGCACCCGCCAGATCGAGCGCCAGCTCCTCGCCGAACTCGGCGCCGGACCTCTCGCGCTGGCCCGGGCCCAGCGCGCCCAGACCGCCCGGCTGCTCATCGAGACGACCGCGCTGCCGATGGCGGAGATCGCCTTCGCGGCCGGCTTCTCCTCGATCCGCACCTTCAACGACACCGTCCGCGAGGTCTTCGCGCTCTCCCCGAGCGAGCTGCGCGGCCGCCTCCCGAAGAACACCGTGATCACACCCGGCAGCCTGAGCCTGCGGCTGCCGTTCCGGGCCCCGCTCAACCCGGAGAACCTCTTCGGCCACCTCGCCGCGACCGCCGTCCCGGGTGTGGAGGAGTGGCGCGACGGCGCCTTCCGGCGCACGCTCCGGCTGCCGTACGGCCATGGAATCGCGGCGCTGACCCCGGGGACCGACCACATCGCGTGCCGCCTCACCCTCAGCGACATGCGCGATCTGCCGGTGGCCATCAGCCGCTGCCGCCGCATGCTCGACCTGGACGCCGATCCGGTCGCGATCGACGACCAGCTGCGCACGGACCCGGTGCTGGCGCCCCTGGTCGACAAGGCGCCCGGCCGCCGGGTACCGCGCACCGTCGACGAGGCCGAGTTCGCCCTGCGCGCCGTCCTGGGCCAGCAGGTCTCCACGGCCGCCGCCCGCACCCACGCGGCCCGCCTGGTCACCGCGCACGGCGAGCCGGTGGAGGACCCCGAGGGCGGCCTCACCCACCTCTTCCCGGAGCCCGAGGCACTGGCCGCGCTCGACCCGGAGACCCTGGCGCTGCCGCGCACCCGCCGTACCACCTTCACCACCCTGGTGAGCCAACTCGCCGACCGCACCCTTCACCTGGGCGTGGAGAGCGACTGGGAGGAGAGCCGCGCCCGGCTGCTGTCCCTGCCCGGCTTCGGCCCCTGGACGGTCGACGTGATCGCGATGCGGGCACTCGGCGACCCCGACGCGTTCCTGCCGACCGACCTCGGCATCCGGCGCGCCGCACAGGAGCTGGGTCTGCCCTCCACCCCCGCCGCACTCACCGCACGTGCGGCGACCTGGCGGCCGTGGCGGGCCTACGCCGTCCAGTACCTGTGGGCGACGGACAGTCACCCGATCAACTTCCTCCCCGTGTAAGGACGTTCAGCGACCATGACAGTGAAACAGCACACCGTGACCGAGGGCCCCTACGGCCCGCTGACCCTCGTCGCCACCGACGGCGTCCTGTGCGGCCTCTACATGGCCGGTCAGCGTCACCGCCCACCGGAGGAGACCTTCGGCGAGCGCGACGAGGGGCCCTTCGGCGAGGCCATCGACCAGCTGGAGGCCTACTTCGCGGGCGAGTTGCAGGAATTCACCCTCGAACTCCGCTTGGACGGCACGCCGTTCCAGCGCAGCGTCTGGGAACAGCTGCGTCTGATCCCCTACGGCGAGACCCGTTCGTACGGCGAACTGGCCGCAGCCCTCGGCAGTCCCGGCGCCTCCCGCGCGGTCGGACTGGCCAACGGCAGGAACCCCATCGGCATCATCGTCCCGTGCCATCGGGTCGTCGGCGCCGGCGGCGGTCTGACGGGCTACGGCGGCGGCCTGGACCGCAAGAAGCGCCTCCTGGACTTCGAGAGCGGCGCGGCCCTCTTCTGAGCGCGCCCCCCTCGCTCCGACCGCGCCTTCACGCGCGGGGAAGCGCACCGGGCGGACCAGGGCCGGCCGAGTCGCACGCGCCGGTCGGGCGGCGGGACTGGTATCAAGATCCGGGGGCGCGACGGCACTGCCTCCGCGTCCGTGCCACTCGGGAAGGAGGAGCCGTGCCGGCCAGGAACGTCGTCGTCAACCGTGCCGCCCTGGGACATCGCATCAGCTACGCCCTGCGCCACCCGGAGCGGGTACCGCAGCACCTGGCCCGCGCCGCCCGGGACCTGTGGCTGCGCCGCCGCCGGCCGGACCACATCTCCTACTACCGTGCCGTGATGCGGTCCGACACCCGCGCCGACCCGGACGCGGCGGTCGGCAGCCGCAGCCGTGAGCGCTGGCTGGCGCTGGGCGCGATGCAGTTCGACTACCTGCTCGGCCACGGTCTGCGCCCCGAGCACCGCATGCTGGAGATCGGGTGCGGCAATCTGCGCGGCGGCTGGCGGTTCATCCGCCATCTGGAGCCCGGGCACTACTACGGCATCGACATCTCACCCGACATCCTCCTCGCCGCGCACGACACGGTCGTGGAGATGGGCCTGCAGGCCCGGCTCCCCACCCTGACCCCCGTACGCGACCTGACGCTGCGGTTCCTGCCCGACGCCCACTTCGACGTGGTGCACGCGCACAGCGTCTTCTCCCACTCGCCGCTGCCGGTCATCGAGGAGTGCCTGGCCAACGTCGGCCGGGTGCTGGCCCCGGGCGGCTGGTTCGACTTCACCTTCGACCGCACCGAGGGCAAGGAGCACCATGTGCTGCGGGAGGACTTCTACTACCGCACCGAGACGCTCCTCGCGCTGGCGGGCAAGCACGGCCTGAAGGCCCGGTTCATGGCGGACTGGGAGCAGCTGCCGCACGGTCAGTCCAAGATCCGCGTCACCAACCCGGCCGGACAGCACACCTAGTGCTGTGGCCGGAAAGGTTTGCCGGGCGTCGCGAGCCGGTGAACCTTTCCGGTCGCGGCACTAGGCACCGTCCTCGCCGAGCCGGTGCAGCAGCTTCGGCAGCGCGGTGCCGATCGGTTCCCGTACGACCTCGTCGGCCCGGTCGTCGTACGGCGTCGGCTCCGCGTTGACGATGACCAGCCGTGCCCCGTGGTCGGCGGCCAGACCCGCGAGCCCGGCGGCGGGCTGCACCTGGAGACTGCTGCCCACCGCGAAGAACACGGTGCAGGCCTTGGTGATGGCGACGGCCTCGCCCAGCACCCCCGGGTCGAGCCGCTCGCCGAACATCACGGTCGCCGACTTGAGGATGCCGCCGCACTCCAGACACGGCGGATCGTCCTCACCCGCCTCGACCCGGGCGAGCGCGTCCTCCATGGGACCACGCGCATGACACTTCGTGCAGACGACGCTACGGACGGTGCCGTGCAGCTCCAGTACCTTGCGGGCGGGCATCCCGGCGAGCTGGTGCAGCCCGTCCACGTTCTGCGTGATCACCCGCACGGGCACCCCGGATCGCTCGAGCTCGGCCACGGCCCGGTGCGCGGCGTTCGGCTCGGCCCGCAGAGTCCGGTTCCTGCGCCGCATCTGCCAGGAGCGCCGCCGTATCTCCGGATCGCCCATGTAGTACTGATAGGTCACGAGCTTCTCCGCCTCGGGATCCCGCCGCCACAGCCCGTTCGGGCCGCGATAGTCGGGGATCCCGGAGTCGGTGGAGATACCGGCGCCGCTGAGGATGGCGACGAGGGGTTTCGACATGCCACCGAGGGTAGGGCGGGCGATTGCGGTGGGGCGAACGGGTATCGGCGCTTCGCCCGGACCGGGTGGACCGGTCATGCGGTCGGGCTCTGGCCGGCCTCTCCGGAGGGGTTCTCCTCCTGGCCGGTCTGCCCGGACAGGCCGGCCTGGCTGAGGGCGGGCAGCGCCCGTACCAGGTCGGCGGGGAGGGCAAGGCCTTCCTCGCTGGACGGGTCGACGGCCAGCCACAGGTCGTCCGCCGGCCAGTTCGCGGCCAGTCCGACGAGCGGGACGCTGACCGCTGAGCCCGGGTCGGCCCCGGCCGCCACCAGTGCCTCCTCGGACGTGAAGACGGGGACGAATCGCTTGCCGTCCTGTTCGATCACCGGCAGGGCGACGGCGCCCTCGGGACGCTCCTCGCCCTCGGGCGGCGGCCCTTGCGGCACCAGGACTTCGCTGTTCGCGAGCTCCATCAGGGCGGCCTGGGTGTCCGCCGCGGCCTGGGCTTCCTCGGAGGCGGCAGCCTCGGGGGAAGGCGCGTTCTCGTTGGGGTTCGAGGTGCTCATGGGTGGTCCTCTTGTCGGCGTTGTGCACCGGCCCCCGCTCGGTGGAGGCCGCTAGATGTCCTGAAACTCGTTCGGCAGCTGATCCATGACGTCCTGGAACTCCTTGCCGGGGACGGCATCGTGCAGTGTCATGAACACAGCCCGAACCCCTCGGCGCGCCACGGTCTCGTCGACATTCGCGCGTTCGCTCACCCGCCGTACGAATTCGTCCAAGCCGAACTTCTGAGCCACGTCCACCGGGGGCATCAGGGGCGGGGCGACCTCCGGCGGAAGGACTTCCGCCAGATCCTCCGCCTCGCCGGCCGTGATCCGCTCCGCGAGCGTCAGCATCGTGGCCCGGGTCAGCCGCGCTGCCTCATCCTCCGGCACGTCGGCACGCTGAGCGACCAGTCGGATGAACTCGTCGTGATCCATGAAGACTCCTCGCTCGACATGTCGCCTGAAGAGCGGCGAGATTGCCGAAAGGCATGTCGAAGGCGTTCTGTCCTCGGCCGTCGGCCTGTCCTCGGCCGTCGGCCGGCTGGTCCGGCCGAGACCGGTTGCACCGGCGCATTCCCTCCGTCACGGGAGCTGCGGTTGAGCCGCTTGCGGTGCCTGGCCCCCCGAGTGCCTGCATCCTCGCCCACTCAAACCGGTCACCGGCGACTACTTGGGACATGTTTCGGACCGCGCCGGCCGTGGAGACCGCGCGGAGCCCGGATCACCCGGCGCGGTGGCCGTTCTCCAGCTCCACCGGCCCCGAGCCGTCCGCCAGCACGTCGAGCCCGGCCAGGACACGTCGGCCCAGTGCCCCCGGCAGATACTCGGTGAGCTCCTCGCGCGGCACGAGCCGCCACGACAGCAGCTCCTCCTCCTGCAGCCGGATCGCCTTGAGGTCCTCCTCGCCCAGGACGCCGCCGTCGTACAGATACGCCACCAGCGGCGGCCGAGCGGCGCCGTGCACCCAGTCCACCGCGAGCAGCCGCCCGAGCTCGACGTCGAGCCCGATCTCCTCCGCGGTCTCCCGCCGGGCGCCCTGGCGCGGCGTCTCCCCGTCGTCCGACTCGATCGTCCCGCCCGGCAGCGCCCAGCCGTCACGGTAGTTCGGCTCGACCAGCAGCACCCGGCCCTCGTCGTCGCGGAAGAGCGCGGCGGCGCCGGCGAGGACACGGGGGAGGGAAGCGATGTACGTGGCGAAGTCCGGGAACGTCATTGGGGCAGGGTAACCAGTCGGCGCGGAAGTTCTCCCCCGCCCTCCGCACCCACCGGACCCGCCCCCGGCTGTTTCCCCTGTTCCGCCAGCCCCACCGTCCGCTCCGCCGGTGTGTGAGCCGGACCGCCGTCGAAACCGCCGACGGCGCTGCGGACCGTGTCCTGAGTCGGTGTCCAGGCCGCCACGCACGGTCAGGGCGATCGTCGGCAATGACAGCGTGGCCATGCTCATAGCTCAGGCGGGGCGCAGCCCGCTCGCCGCTCCGGGAAGGGGCAGCGCGATCTCGTCATCTCCTTCGTTCGGGATTGGGAGAGGGAGACGCGGCCCTTGGCATCAAGTTCCGGATCCGCCGCGGGCGGGCGGAGTCAGGAGGGGGATGAGCACCTCGTCGACGATGCGGTGGGTGAGTTCGACGCTGCGGTGACCGCCGAGGTAGAGCTGCTCCACGAGCATCGGACCGAACAGGATGCGGTCCACGAGGTCGAGGACGCGGCTGTCCTGCGGGATCTCGCCGCGGTCGACGTGCCGTTGGAGGATGGTGCGCAGGGCTTCGAGTCCGGGTTCGAGCATCAACTCGCGTAGCGCCTGCATGAGTTCCGGATCGAGCGGGACGGCCTGGAAGAGGCTGCTCATGGCGGGCGCGGAACCGGGGATGGAGTGCCGGGCTCGCTCGTCCCGTCGGACCTTGCCCACAGGGGTCATGGCTTCGGTGTACCCGCTTCGGTGGGTGATTGGTTCCGGGAGCCGGACGGGGCATGACGGCGGGGGTGTCCTGCGGCTAGGGTCGCAGCGGCGCGACTGCCTTGACGTGCGCAAGGCTGGAGAGCAAGGGGAGTGCAGGTGGCGGACGCTGCAGTGAACGACACCCGGACGGCGCGGACGGCGCGGCGGGTGCTCATCGCCGCGGACAAGTTCAAGGGATCGCTGACGGCCGTAGAGGTCGCTGAGCGGGTGACGACGGGACTGCGCAGAGTCGTGCCGGGTCTCGACGTCGAGGCGCTGCCCGTGGCCGACGGAGGCGACGGCACGGTGGACGCGGCGGTAGCGGCCGGGTTCGAACGACATGAGGTACGGGTCGCGGGTCCGCTCGGCGACGAGGTGACGGCGGCGTTCGCGCTGCGTGGTGACACCGCGGTCGTGGAGATGGCGGAGGCGAGCGGGCTGCAGCGACTGCCGGCCGGGGTCTTCGCACCGCTGACCGCGTCCACGTACGGCTCCGGGGAACTGCTGCGGGCCGCGCTGGACGCCGGGGCGCGGACGATCGTGTTCGGGGTCGGCGGGAGCGCGACGACCGACGGGGGCGTGGGGATGCTGTCCGCGCTCGGGGCGCGGTTCCTGGACGCCGAGGGCGAGCCGGTGGCACCGGGCGGTGGGGGACTGGCGCAGCTCGCTCGTGCCGATCTCTCGGGCCTGGACCCGAGACTTGCCTCGGTCGAACTGGTGCTCGCGAGTGATGTGGACAACCCGCTGACCGGGCCGCAGGGCGCGCCCGCCGTGTACGGGCCCCAGAAGGGCGCCTCGCCGGACGACGTCGCGACGCTGGACGCGGCGCTCGCGCACTACGCCAAGGTGCTGGAGGAGGCGATCGGTCCCCGCGCGGCGCAGTACGCCGCGTCGCCGGGGGCCGGCGCCGCGGGCGGCATCGGCTATGGTGCGCTGATCCTGGGGGCGCGCTTCCGGCCCGGTATCGCCGTCATGCTGGATGTCCTGGGCTTCGCCCGGGCGCTGGAGCGGGCCTCTTTGGTGATCACGGGTGAGGGATCGCTGGACGAGCAGACGCTGCACGGCAAGGCCCCGGCGGGCGTCGCCGCGGCGGCGCGGGCGGCGGGCAAGGAGGTCATCGCGGTCTGCGGCCGCCTGGCCCTGCCGCCGGAGGCCCTGGGCAGGGCGGGGATCCGCCGGGCGTACCCCCTGACGGAGGAGGAGCCGGACGTCGCGAAGTCCATCGCGCAGGCGGGCCCGATCCTGGAACGGGTGGCGGAGCGGATCGCACGGGACTTCCTGGGCTGAGCGGATTCCTGTCCGCGGGCATGACCGTAGAAGAGAACGGGTGTGGGCCCGAGCCATGTGGCTCGGGCCCACACCCGTTCGCGTCGTCTGCCGGCAGGGTTACGGCAGCTGCGCCGCACGCGCCTCGCGCCGGTTGTCGCGGAAGTTGTTCACCCGGCGAGCCGTCGCGAACAGCGGGATCACCGCGCCCATGACCAGCTGCAGCGCGCAGCCCGTCTGGAGGAGGAGCTGCCCGCTGGGGGCGTCGAAGGCCCAGGCCGCCAGGAGGCCCATCGACAGGACGATCCAGGACAGCATCGCCACGGCCAGGCGGCCCCGCGGCTTCGGGTACTCCACCCGGCTGACCATCAGCCACGCCGTACCCAGGATCGCCAGCAGCGTGGCGAAGAACGGCAGCTCGAGAAGGACGATCGAGACCACCGTGAGCGCCCCGAACGGCGAGGGCATGCCCTGGAACATGCCGTCCTTCATCGTCACGCAGGAGAAGCGGGCCAGTCTCAGGACCACCGCCAGCAGCACCACGATCGCTCCGAGCGCGGCCACCCTCTGGTGCGCGTCGTCCGCGACCATGCCGTAGACCAGTACGAAGTACGCCGGCGCCAGACCGAAGCTGATCAGGTCCGAGAGGTTGTCCAGCTCCGCGCCCATGGGCGAGCTGCGCAGCTTGCGGGCCACCAGGCCGTCGAACAGGTCGAAGACCGCAGCGCACAGCATCAGGATGACGGCCGTGGCCGCGCTGTGCCGGGCCATGCCCGCCGACTCGTCGTGGCCCGTCAGGTGCGGGATCAGGATGCCCGTGGTGGTGAAGTACACCGCCATGAACCCGCACGTCGCGTTGCCGAGGGTGAGGGTGTCCGCTATTGAGAGGCGGAGCGAGAGGGGCATCTCCTCCTCGTCGTCCACCTCGTCGGCCTCCGGTACCCAGCCGGACTTGGTATCGCGATCAATCACGGTCAAGGCGAGTCACCCCAGCCACGGTCTTCTGACCGACCTCGACCGCGACCTCCACGCCCTCGGGCAGATAGAGGTCGACGCGCGAACCGAAGCGGATCAGACCGATACGGTCACCCTGCTCGACCTTGGTGCCCTGCGGCACGTACGGGACGATCCGGCGGGCGACCGCGCCGGCGATCTGGATCATCTCGATGTCGCCGAGCTCGGTGTCGAAGTGCCACACCACGCGCTCGTTGTTCTCGCTCTCCTTGTTGAAGGCGGGAACGAAACCGCCCGGGATGTGCTCGACCGACGTCACCGTGCCGGCGAGCGGCGCGCGGTTGACGTGGACGTTGAGCGGGCTCATGAAGATCGCGACCCGGGTGCGTCCGTCCGTCCACGGCATGATGCTCTGCACCACACCGTCGGCGGGCGAGATGACCCGGCCCTGGGCGATCTCACGCTCGGGGTCGCGGAAGAACCACAGCATGCCCGCCGCGAGCGCGGTGGCGGGCACGGCCACGGCCTTGGCGGCGCCGGAGCGGCGCGCCCGGGCCAGGCTGAGTGCTGCGGTGGCAACGGTCGGGAGAAGCCACGGCGATGCTCCGCGCGCGAGACGTACGCTGACAAGGCTGTCGCGTGGTGCAGAGGTTTGGCTGTGGGGCATGGATGACCTTCGTAGCGGATGATGCCGCGCTTCGACGGGGGACGGCGGCTTTCCGGCGATCGTACCGGTCGCGGGCTACAACTGGGCAAGCCAGGAAGTCGAGTCGGCGGCCGAAGAGTGTTCACGGGGTGTGATCTTCTTCGCGAAGAAAACACCCCGAACCCGAGCAATCAGCCCTGGAGTCGATACTCTTCGAGCAGTCGGCGACCGATGATCATTTTCTGGATTTCGGCGGTACCTTCGCCGATCAGCAGCATCGGGGCCTCACGGTAGAGGCGCTCGATCTCGTACTCCTTGGAGAAGCCGTAGCCGCCGTGGATCCGGAAGGCGTCTTCCACGACCTCTTTGCAGTACTCGGAGGCGAGGTACTTCGCCATCCCCGCCTCGAGGTCGTTCCGCTCCCCGGAGTCCTTTTTGCGTGCCGCGTTCACCATCATGGCATGCGCGGCCTCGACCTTGGTGGCCATTTCCGCCAGTTTGAACTGAATGGCCTGATGCTGGGCGATCGGCTTGCCGAAGGTGTGACGCTGCTGGGCGTAGGAGACGCCCAGCTCGAAGGCACGCTGAGCGACGCCGCAGCCACGCGCCGCGACGTTCACCCGGCCGACCTCGACGCCGTCCATCATGTGGTAGAAGCCACGGCCGGTGACGCCGCCGAGCACCCGATCGGCCGGAATGCGCAGGCCGTCCATGATGAGCTCGGTGGTGTCGACACCCTTGTAGCCCATCTTGTCGATCTTCCCCGGGATGGTGAGACCGGGGCGGACCTCGCCGAAGCCGGGCTCCTTCTCGACCAGGAAGGTCGTCATCGACTTGTGCGGCGCCGTGCCCTCGGGGTGTCCTTCGTCACTCCGGACCAGCACGGCGACGAGCGAGGAGGTGCCGCCGTTCGTCAGCCACATCTTCTGGCCGGTCAGGACGTACTCGTCGCCGTCCTTGACCGCCTTCGAGGTGATCGCCGACACATCGGAGCCGAGGGCCGGCTCCGACATCGAGAAGGCGCCGCGGATCTCGCCCAGCGCCATCTTGGGCAGGAAGTGGTCCTTCTGCTCCTGAGTACCGTGCTGCTTGAGCATGTACGCGACGATGAAGTGCGTGTTGATGATGCCGGAGACCGACATCCAGCCGCGGGCGATCTCCTCCACGCACAGGGCGTAGGTGAGGAGCGACTCGCCCAGGCCCCCGTACTCCTCGGGGATCATCAGACCGAAGAGGCCCAGCTCCTTGAGGCCGTCGACGATCTGCTGCGGGTACTCGTCGCGGTGCTCCAGCTCGGTCGCGACCGGGATGATCTCCTTGTCCACGAAGTCGCGGACCGTGGAGACGATCTCCTGCTGGATGTCCGTGAGACCGTGGGTCTGGGCGAGACGGCTCATTGCTTCTCCTGCGACTTCAGCTCCGGGCGGCCGGGCTGCTCGCCGCCGCGCTCCTTGATGTACGTCTCGGTGGGGACCATGACCTTGCGGCGGAACACGCACACCAGCGTGCCGTCCTGCTTGTAGCCCTTGGTCTCGACATGGACGATGCCGCGGTCGTTCTTCGACTTCGACGGCCACTTGTCGAGCACGGTCGTCTCGCCGTAGATGGTGTCGCCGTGGAAGGTCGGCGCCACGTGCTTGAGCGACTCGATCTCCAGGTTGGCGATCGCCTTGCCGGAGATGTCCGGCACCGACATGCCGAGCAGCAGCGAGTAGACGTAGTTCCCGACGACGACGTTCCTGCCGAAGTCGGTCGTCTTCTCCGCATAGTTCGTGTCCATGTGGAGCGGGTGGTGGTTCATGGTCAGAAGACAGAACAGGTGGTCGTCGTACTCCGTGACCGTTTTGCCCGGCCAGTGCTTGTACGTCGCCCCGACCTCGAACTCCTCGTAGGTCCGTCCGAACTGCATGGCCTCACGCCTCCGGGATCTCGAACGTGCTGGTGCGCTGCATGCCGGCGGCGCGGCCCTTGCCCGCGACGACCAGTGCCATCTTGCGGCTCGCCTCGTCGATCATCTCGTCGCCGAGCATCGCCGAGCCCTTCTTGCCGCCCGCCTCGGACGTGTAGTACTCGTACGCGTCCAGGATCAGCTCGGCGTGGTCGTAGTCCTCCTGGGACGGCGAGAACACCTCGTTGGCGGCGTCCACCTGGCCCGGGTGCAGCACCCACTTGCCGTCGAAGCCGAGCGCCGCGGCACGCCCCGCCACCTCGCGGAAGCCGTCCACGTTGCGGATCTGCAGGTAGGGGCCGTCGATCGCCTGGAGGTTGTTGGCGCGGGCGGCCATCAGGATCCTCATCAGGATGTAGTGGTAGGCGTCCGCCGGGTAGCCGGGCGGCTGCTCGCCCACGACCAGCGACTTCATGTTGATCGACGCCATGAAGTCGGCCGGGCCGAAGATGATCGTCTCGATGCGCGGGGAGGCCTGCGCGATCGCGTTGACGTTGTTGAGGCCCTGGGCGTTCTCGATCTGCGCCTCGATGCCGATCCGGCCGACCTCGAAGCCCATCGTCTTCTCGATCTGCGTCAGCAGCAGGTCGAGCGCGACGACCTGCTCGGCGCTCTGCACCTTCGGCAGCATGATGCAGTCGAGGTTCGGGCCCGCGCCCTCGACCACCGTCACGACGTCGCGGTACGTCCATTCGGTCGTCCAGTCGTTGACACGCACGACCCGCGTCTTGCCCGTCCAGTCGCCCTCGTTGAGGAACTTGACGATGGTGTGCCGGGCCCCGGGCTTGGCCAGCGGCGCGCACGCGTCCTCCAGGTCCAGGAAGACCTGGTCGGCGGGGAGGCCCTGCGCCTTCTCCAGGAAGCGGGGGTTGCTTCCCGGGACCGCGAGGCAGGAGCGTCGCGGACGCAGACGGTTGACGGCAGGAACGGGCGCGGCGGAGCCGCTCGCTGCGAGGGTGGCGGCGGGCGACGGGCGGGCGGTCATGCGGGGACCTCCAGGGGGTCGAGCTTGTTCGCTGTGCGGATCTCGTCGACGATACGACCGATGATCCCGGTGATGTCGAAGTCCTTCGGGGTGAAGACCGCGGCCACTCCAGCGGCCCTCAGCTGCTCGGCGTCGCCGTTCGGGATGATCCCGCCGGCGATCACCGGAATGTCGGTCGCGCCGGCCTCGCGCAGCCGCTCCAGCACGTCCGGCACCAGCTGTGCGTGCGAACCGGAGAGGATGGACAGACCCACCGCGTGCACGTCCTCCGCGAGGGCCGCGTCCACTATCTGTTCGGGCGTCAGCCGGATGCCCTGGTAGACCACCTCGAACCCGGCGTCGCGGGCTCGCACGGCGATCTGCTCGGCGCCGTTGGAGTGCCCGTCCAGGCCCGGCTTGCCGACCAGGAAGCGCAGCTTGCCGACGCCGAGATCCTGGGCCGTGACATCCACCTTGCGGCGGACCTGGGCCAGGGCGGTGCCCTCCTCGGCGGTCACGGCCACCGGCGCCGACGACACACCCGTCGGCGCCCGGAACTCGCCGAACACCTCGCGCAGGGCCCCGGCCCACTCACCGGTCGTCACCCCGGCGCGGGCGCACTCCAGGGTGGCCTCCATGAGGTTGTCCGTGCCCTTGGCCGCCTCCTTCAGCCGCTCCAGCGCCTTGCACGGGCGCGGGTGGTTGAACGGCGGCTGGTAGCGGGTGTCGCGCCAGTGCTGGAGCGACTCGATGACGCGCGCCTCGACCGCCGGGTCGACCGTCTGGATCGCGGTGTCCAGATCGGCCGTCAGCGGGTTCGGCTCGGTCGTCTCGAAGAGGTTGACGCCGACGATCTTCTCCTGGCCGGACTCGATACGGGCCCGGCGGGCCGCGTGCGAGGCGACGAGCTGCGACTTGAGGTAGCCGGACTCGACGGCCGCCATCGCGCCGCCCATCTCCTGGATCCGCTCGATCTCGGCGAGCGACTCCTCGACCAACTGGCCCACCTTGGCCTCGATGACCGTCGATCCCTCGAAGATGTCGTCGTACTCCAGCAGATCGCTCTCATGGGCGAGCACCTGCTGGATGCGCAGTGACCACTGCTGGTCCCAGGGCCGGGGCAGGCCCAGCGCCTCGTTCCAGGCGGGGAGCTGGACGGCACGCGCGCGTGCGTCCTTGGAGAGGGTCACGGCCAGCATCTCCAGCACGATCCGCTGGACGTTGTTCTCCGGCTGGGCCTCCGTAAGACCAAGCGAGTTGACCTGGACGCCGTAGCGGAAGCGACGGTGCTTGGGGTCCTCGATGCCGTACCGCTCGCGCGTGATCCTGTCCCAGATGCGGCCGAACGCCCGCATCTTGCACATCTCCTCGACGAAGCGGACGCCCGCGTTCACGAAGAAGGAGATGCGGCCCACGACATCGCCCATGCGCTCCTGCGGCACCTGGCCGCTGTCGCGCACCGCGTCGAGGACGGCGATGGCCGTCGACATCGCGTAAGCGATCTCCTGGACCGGTGTGGCGCCCGCCTCCTGCAGGTGGTAGCTGCAGATGTTGATGGGGTTCCACTTCGGTATGTGGGAGACCGTGTACGCGATCATGTCCGTCGTCAGCCGGAGCGAGGGACCCGGCGGGAAGACGTGCGTGCCCCGCGACAGGTACTCCTTGACGATGTCGTTCTGGGTCGTGCCCTGGAGTTTGGTGATGTCCGCGCCCTGCTCCTCCGCGACGACCTGGTAGAGCGCCAGCAGCCACATGGCCGTGGCGTTGATGGTCATCGAGGTGTTCATCTGCTCCAGGGGTATGTCCTGGAACAGCCGGCGCATGTCACCGAGGTGCGACACAGGAACGCCCACCCGGCCGACCTCACCGCGGGCGAGGACGTGGTCGGGGTCGTAGCCGGTCTGCGTCGGCAGGTCGAACGCCACCGACAGACCCGTCTGGCCCTTGGCGAGGTTGCGCCGGTACAGCTCGTTGGACGCCTCGGCCGTGGAGTGACCGGCGTAGGTGCGCATGAGCCACGGCCGGTCCTTCTCCCGCCTTGTTCCGGCGGGCTGACGCTCAGTCATCTATGACCTCCGCCGTCGTCAGATGTTCCGGAAGCGGTTGATGGCGTCGACGTGCTTGGCACGCAGTTCCTGGTCCCGCACGCCCAGGCCCTCCTCGGGGGCGAGGCACAGGACGCCGACCTTGCCCTGGTGGAGGTTGCGGTGCACGTCGTACGCGGCCTGACCGGTCTCCTCCAGCGGGTACACCTTGGAGAGCGTCGGGTGGATCTTGCCCTTCGCGATGAGCCGGTTGGCCTCCCAGGCCTCGCGGTAGTTGGCGAAGTGCGAGCCGATGATCCGCTTGAGGGACATCCACAGGTAGCGGTTGTCGTACTCGTGGTTGTAGCCGGAGGTCGAGGCGCAGGTGACGATCGTGCCGCCCTTGCGCGTCACGTACACCGACGCACCGAAGGTCTCGCGGCCGGGGTGCTCGAAGACGATGTCCACGTCCTCGCCGCCCGTCAGCTCACGGATGCGCTTGCCGAAGCGCTTCCACTCCTTCGGGTCCTGGGTGTGCTCGTCCTTCCAGAACTTGTAGTCCTCGGCGGTGCGGTCGATGATCGCCTCCGCGCCCATCGAGCGGCAGATCTCCGCCTTGGCCGGCGAAGAGACGACGCAGATGGGGTTGGCGCCGCCCGCGAGGGCGAACTGGGTCGCGTACGAACCGAGGCCGCCGCTCGCGCCCCAGATCAGCACGTTGTCGCCCTGCTTCATCTGGGCGCCGTTGCGGGAGACGAGCTGGCGGTACGCGGTGGAGTTGACCAGGCCCGGGGCGGCGGCCTCCTCCCAGCTCAGGTGGCCCGGCTTGGGCATCAGCTGGTTGGACTTGACGAGCGCGATCTCCGCCAGGCCGCCGAAGTTGGTCTCGAAGCCCCAGATGCGCTGCTCGGGGTCGAGCATCGTGTCGTTGTGCCCGTCGGAGGACTCCAGCTCCACCGACAGACAGTGCGCGACGACCTCGTCGCCCGGCTTCCAGGCGTTGACGCCCGGGCCGGTGCGCAGGACGACGCCCGCGAGGTCGGAGCCGATGATGTGGTACGGCAGGTCGTGGCGCTTGGTGAGCTCGGAGAGCTTGCCGTAGCGCTCCAGGAAGCCGAACGTGGACAGCGGCTCGAAGATCGAGGTCCACACCGAGTTGTAGTTGACCGAGGAGGCCATGACGGCCACCAGGGCCTCGCCCGGGCCGAGCTCGGGCAGCGGGACCTCGTCCACGTGCAGCGACTTGCGGGGGTCCTTGTCACGGGTGGTGAGCCCCGCGAAGATCTCCGTCTCGTCCTTGTGCACGGTGACCGCGCGGTACGAGTCGGGGAGCGGGAGAGCGGCGAAGTCGGCGGACGTGGCCGTCCCCGACTGGATCGCGTCCAGGATGTCCTTCACGGTGTTGCCTCCGGCGAATGGCGTCTTGAGGGAAGACGCTGAGGGTTACGTCGGTGCTGCTGCTGGTGTGAGGGGTGCCGTCGGTTCGGCTCAGTGGTGCTGTGGCAGCGCTTTGTGGCGCGGGAGGGTTGCCTGTGACGCAGGCGTCCGGGCGCGCCGGCCGAGGGCCGGCGGGGACAGCCGGCGTACGAGAGGTCTTTGCACGCCGGCCGCCCGGACATCACCAACGTATGGCACGGCGTGTCACCCCGCAAGGCACGGAGTGCCAGATCTTGCTCTCAGATGAAATCTTTACGTAACAAATGAGCGATGATCGATCAAAGCGGCCGTCGGATAGGTGACAATGGGCGGTCTTGTGGGCGTCGGACCGTCTTGTGCCGGCAGCAGTGGCGTCGGAGGAGATCCGCGAGGCGCGCCAGGAGCAGCGCCGCCCCGGAGATCCGTCGGAAGGCCTAGCGCTCCTTGAGCGCCTGCTCGATGGTGCGCATCACTTCATCGAGCGGCGCATCGGTACGGGCCACGGTCACCAGCACCTCGCCCTGCGAGGCCACGGAAGCCGCCGCCGGGCGGGGGGAGGTCTCCCGTCCGGCCCCGATCCCCGTGCCGAACGTCTTCCGCACGATCGCGAAGGCGTGGTCCAGCTGGGCCTCGACGTCTCCCTGTCCGCCCGCCCGCAGCCAGCGCCGCAGTACGTGGTTGTGCGCGGTGACGACCGCCGACGCGGCGACCTCCGCGAGCAGCGGATCGTCGTTCGCGTCGTCGTCGTGCGCGTGCTCGTCGAAGTGACCGAGCAGATAGCGCGTGAAGAGCCGCTCGTAGCGGGCGACCGAGGCGATCTCCGCCTCGCGCAGCGTCGGCACCTCGCGCGTCAGCTTGTAGCGCTGCACCGAGATCTCCGGCCGGGCCGCGTACATCTTCATGACTTCCTTGATGCCGCGGCACACGGTGTCCAGCGGATGCTCGTGCGCGGGGGCGGCGTTGAGCACCGCCTCGGCCCTGACCAGGGTGTCGTCGTGGTCGGGGAAGATCGCCTCTTCCTTGGAGCGGAAGTGGCGGAAGAAGGTGCGCCGGGCGACCCCGGCCGCCGCCGCGATCTCGTCGACGGTGGTCGCTTCGTACCCTTTGGTGGCGAACAGTTCCATCGCCGCTGCCGCCAGTTCTCGGCGCATCTTGAGTCGCTGGGCGGCGGCACGACTGCCTGCGGCACTCTCGGGTGCGTCGGGCGCAGCTGGTGTACGTGAGGACCTGGCGGGCTGGGACATGCCCTGAACGTACTGCATGTGCGCAGGGTGATGCGCATGTCCGGGGTACCCCCCGCCCCGCGGGGACGGGGGGTGTCCGGCCGGATCGAGCAGTCCGCCCCAGTCGGCGCCTTCTGCGAGCCAGTCGCCGGGCCGGTCAGCGCTTGGCATATTCGCGGAAGCCGCGGCCGGTCTTGCGGCCGAGGCAGCCCGCGGCCACCAGGTGTTCCAGGAGCGGCGCGGGGGCCAGGCCCGGGTCACGGAACTCGCGGTGCAGAACCTTCTCGATGGCGAGCGAGACATCGAGACCGACCACGTCGAGCAGTTCGAACGGTCCCATCGGGTAGCCGCCGCCCAGCTTCATCGCCGCGTCGATGTCGTCGAGCGAGGCGTAGTGCTCCTGCACCATCTTGATCGCGTTGTTCAGGTACGGGAACAGCAGCGCGTTCACGATGAATCCGGCGCGGTCGCCGCAGTCGACCGGGTGCTTCCTGATGGACGCGCACAGCTGACGGACCGTGGCGTGCACGTCGTCCGCGGTCAGCACCGTACGGACCACCTCGACCAGCTTCATGGCCGGCGCCGGGTTGAAGAAGTGCATGCCGATCACGTCCTGCGGGCGCGCGGTGGCGCGGGCGCAGGCCACGACGGGCAGCGAGGAGGTGGTGGTGGCGAGGATCGCGCCGGGCTTGCAGACCTTGTCGAAGGTGGCGAACAGCTGCTGCTTGACCTCCAGGTCCTCGGCCACCGCCTCCAGGGCCAGGTCGACGTCGGCGAAGTCGTCGTACGAGCCCGTCGGCCGGATCCGGTCGAGCGTCTGCGCGGCCGCCTCGGCCGTCATCCGGCCCTTGTCGACCGAACGTGCGAGCGACTTGCCGATCCGGGTCCTGGCGACCTGGGCCTTCTCCTCCGTACGGGCGGCGAGGACCACCTCGTACCCGGCCTTGGCGAAGACCTCTGCTATCCCGGACGCCATGGTGCCGGAACCGGCGACACCGACCGCGCGGACCGTGCGGCCCGCCACCGGGGCCGCGCCGTCCACCGGGGTCAGCGCGTCGCTCACGACGGCCGCGCTGCCGGGCGCCTCGTAGGTGTAGAAGCCGCGCCCCGACTTGCGGCCGGTCAGGCCCGCCTCGCTGAGCTGCTTGAGGATCGGGGCGGGCGCGTGGAGCCGGTCGCGGGAGGCCGTGTACATGGCCTCCAGGACCGTACGGGCCGTGTCGACGCCGATCAGGTCGAGCAGGGCGAGGGGACCCATGGGTAGCCCGCAGCCCAGCCTCATCGCGGCGTCGATGTCCTCGCGTGAGGCGTACTTGGCCTCGTACATCGCGGCGGCCTGGTTGAGGTAGCCGAACAGCAGTCCGTCGGCGACGAATCCGGGCCGGTCGCCCACCGCGACGGGCTCCTTGCCCAGGTCGAGGGCGAGGTTGGTGACGGCGGTGACGGCGGCGGGCGCGGTCAGCACGGACGAGACGACCTCGACCAGCTTCATGGCCGGAGCCGGGTTGAAGAAGTGCAGCCCGAGGACGCGCTCGGGGCGGGCCGAGTCGGCCGCGAGCCGGGTGACGGAGAGGGCGTTGGTGCCGGTGGCCAGGATGGTGTCCGGGCGCACGACGCCGTCGAGGGCGCGCAGCACCTGCTGCTTGATCTCGTACGACTCCGGGACCACCTCGATGACCAGGTCGGCGTCGGCGGCTGCCTGCAGGTCCGTGAAGGTGCGGAAGCGGGCGAGCGCGGCCTCGCGCTCCTGCTCGGTCAGGCGCCCGCGGCTCACGGCGCGGGCGGTGGCGGTCTCCAGGGCGGAGACGGCCTTCGTGGCCGCGGCCTCGCTGATGTCGATGCCGACGACCTCGCGGCCGGCCCGGGTCAGCACCTCGGCGATGCCGGTGCCCATGGTGCCGAGACCGACCACGGCAATGGTCTTGAGCGGGGACAGAGGGGCGTCGGACAGGGGAGTGGCCATCGCGGGACTCCAGAAATGAGGGTGACGACTGAGGAGCGCGCCTGGATACGCCAACGGGCGCACACAGCGCGGAGGATGCGGGTGCGGACCGGGCTGACGAGCGCACACGCCCGGGTGCAGTGTCCGGACGTGCACACGTCCGGAACGGTGATCCGACCGGCCCTGTCCCGGAGCCGAGTCGTACTGCGGTACGCGATGTACCGAACCGACCAGCGCTCACAGTGGCTGCGTCACCAGGCCACTGCGAGTGGTGCGAGTGGGTAACTCGCTCGATTGAGCTTAACCCGCGGGTAACGAGCGCGCCACCCCCCGACTTTGTGATGTGGGTCCCGGTGCCCGGTGTGCGCCCCTAGTCTCGGCTCATGGACGAAGCGTTGCGGGCACTCATGGAGCGTTTGCGGGGTGAGGCCGGCGGGGGGCCGGGGTACGAGCGGCTGGTGGCGACCGACGCGCTCGACGAGCTGGCCGCCGTGCTGACCGAGCCCGGACAGCCGCTGTGGGCACGGGAGGTGGCCGCCTTCCGGCTGGGTCTCGCGGGGGACCGGCGGGCGTTCGAGGCGCTCGTGCTGCTGCTCAACCACCGTGACCCGCAGCGCTGCGCGTCCGCCGCGTACGCCCTGGCCCGGCTCGGCGATCCGCGCACCGCCCGCGCCGCGGCCGCCCTGGCCACGAACGAACTCCGTGTCGCCTATGCCCTCCACCCGGTGCGCCTGCTCGTCGAGCTGCGTGCCCCCGAGGCCGTACCCGCCCTGATCACCACGCTGCAGCGCAGACTGCGGCCGCACGATCCCTACCGGAGGGTGGCGCTCGCCTGTGTGGAGGGGCTCGGCGCGCTCGGGGACGCCCGGGCGAGACCGGTGCTGAACGAGGCGCTCGCGCACCCGGCGCTGGCGGAGGCGGCGGTACACGCGCTCGCGCGCATCCCCGGTCAGTGACGAGCCCATGGGAGACGACCCCGTCGGGGCGGTGGGCCGCCGCCGACGGGGTCGCTCAGGGGTGGCTCAGCCGTGGAAGCCGAGCAGTCCGTGCAGCGTCGTGCCGTGCGAGCCGGTGGACGCGGCCTTGGAGCTCAGGGGCTTCGGATCGGGCAGCGCCATGCACACCGCGTCGAACTGTCCGCTCCCGCGCGGCACCGTGCCCCTGTCGAGGTAGGCCGCCAGGTACTTGTCCAGGCAGGCGCTGCCGCTCAGCGTGATGCCGTGGTTCCCGCCGCCCTGCTCGACCACCAGGCCCGAACCGCGCAGCAGGTGATGGACCGTCACACCGCCCTGGTACGGGGTGGCGGCGTCGTTCGTCGCCTGGAACAGCAGCGTCGGCGGCAGCTTGTCGTTGGACACGTTCACCGGCCGCAGCGCCTTCGTCGGCCAGAACGCGCACGGCGCGTTGTACCAGGCGTTGCTCCAGGCCATGAAGGGCGCCTTGCCGTACACCGCCCAGCTGTCCTTGCGCCACTGTGCCCAGTCGTGCGGCCAGGAGACGTCGCGGCACTGGACCGAGGTGTAGACGCTGTAGCCGTTGTCGCCCGAGGCGTCGACCGCGCCGAGGGCGTTGTACGCCGCGACCAGTGGGCCGGAGTTCCTGTCGTTCACATAGGCCGCGAACGCCTCGGCGAGATGCGGCCAGTAGCCGTTGTAGTAGCCGCCGGGAATGAAGGTGTCCTCCAGTTCGGAGGCGCCCACCTTCCGCTGTGCCGGGTTCCTCGCCAACGCCGCGCGCATCGCGTACCACTTGGCCTCGACCTTGGCCGGGTCGGTGCCGAGCCTGTAGGTGGAGTCGTTCTTGGCGACCCATGCGAGGAACGCGAGATGACGGTCGTTGAACGCATAGTCCTGCTGGAGGTTGTCGTCGTACCAGACGCCTGTGGGGTCGACGATGGAGTCGAGCACCAGTCGGCGCACCCGCTGCGGGAAGAGCTTCGCGTAGACGGCGCCCAGATAGGTGCCGTACGAGTAACCGAAGTAGCTGACCTTCGGGGCGCCGAGCGCCTGCCGGATCGCGTCCATGTCGCGCGCGGCGCTCACGGTGTCGATGTACGGCAGCACGCTCGCGTACTTGGCGGCGCACGCCCGGGCGAAGGAGGCGGCGCGGGCGAGGTTGGCCTTCTCCAGCGCGGGGGTGCTGGGCACCGAGTCGGGGCGCACCGGCTTGACGTAACCGGGCTTGCAGTCCAGGGCGGGCTTGCTCTCGCCCACGCCCCGCGGGTCGAAGCCGATGACGTCGTACTGTGCGGCCACCGCCTTGGGCAGCGAGGACGCGACGAATCCGGCCAGCTTCAGACCGCTGCCGCCGGGGCCGCCGGGGTTGACCAGCAGCGGTCCCTGAGATGTCTTCGCCGTGTGCGGGACGCGGGACAGCGCCAGCGTGATCTGCCGCCCGCGTGGATGCGCGTAGTCGAGCGGCACCGTCACGGACGCGCACTGGAGCGTCGGATACTCGGTGGTGCCGCACTTCTTCCAGGTGGGTTTCGCCGCTTGCGCGGTGCCCGTGGTGCGCGGTGCGCTCGCCTCGGCGGGGATGCTGGTGAGCATTCCGGCCAGCACGACGGCGGCACCGCACAGCACGGCTGCGCGTTCTCTCATGTAAGGCCTCCCAGGACGGAGAGGGTTGGAGCCTGAGTGTCAGGTCCTCGCCGCATCGTCCCGGAAACGGCCGCCCGGACGTGCGCGTTTCGCGCAAGACTTGACCCGATCGGGTCGCCGGAAGCGCTCGGATGCGCTTCGAATGCCGTCAGAGAAGTGTGAGTTGGGTCGGCTCTCCCACCGTAGGCCGGGCCACCGTGGGCTCGGGCGCCGACGGCTCGGGCCGCCGGATCCTGCGCGGCATCCCCGGGCGCGTGGGGCCGATGCCGTACTCCTGTGCCAGTTCGTGCACCTGACGGGTGATCCGGCGCTGGTACCACTTCGGCGCATAGGATCCCTCGGCGTACAGCCGCTCGTAACGGCGTACGAGATAGGGGTGCCGGCGCTCCAGCCAGGCCATGAACCACTCACGGGCGCCCGGGCGCAGATGCAGCACCAGCGGGGTCACCGAGGTGGCCCCGGCTGCGGCGATCGCCCGTACGGTGGCGCGAAGTTGGGCGGGGTGGTCGCTCAGGAACGGGATCACCGGGGCCATCAGGACGCCGGAGCCGATGCCGTGCTCCCTCAGGGTGCGTACGACGTCCAGCCGGCGTTCCGGCGCCGGGGTGCCCGGTTCGACGGTGCGCCAAAGCTCCTGGTCGACGAAGCCGACGGAGACGGAGATACCGACGTCGGTGACCTCCGACGCCTGCTTGAGCAGGTCGAGGTCGCGCAGGATCAGGGTCCCCTTGGTGAGGATCGAGAACGGGTTCGCGTGGTCCCGCAGGGCCGTGATGATGCCCGGCATCAGCCGGTAACGGCCCTCGGCCCGCTGGTAGCAGTCGACGTTGGTGCCCATCGCGATGTGCTCGCCGTGCCAGCGGCGCGAGCCGAGGTGGGCGCGCAGCAGCTCCGGGGCGTTGACCTTCACCACGATCTGGCTGTCGAAGCCGAGGCCCGTGTCGAGGTCCAGATAGCTGTGCGTCTTGCGCGCGAAGCAGTACACACAGGCGTGCGTGCACCCGCGGTAGGGGTTGACCGTCCACTCGAACGGCATGCGGGAGGCACCCGGCACCCGGTTCACGATCGAGCGGGCCCGCACCTCGTGGAAGGTGATGCCGCGGAACTCCGGGGTGTCGAAGGTACGGGTGGTCACCGTGTCCGCGTCGAACAGTGCGGCGTTGCGGGCCGGAGCGGGGTTCTCGGCCAGATGGTCCCAGCGCATGGGCGCCTCCTCGGTAGCACTGGCCACAGAATAGAACACACGTTCCCTTGATCGCGACGGGGATTCGAGTGATCGTTCGAATCCATGATGTTTCGCCGACCGGTGGCAGCGGGGCGGAGCCGGGCCGGAGGTGACCCCCACCCGGACCTGCTGCAGAACGCGGCCCGCTTCCGCTTCGACGCCGCGGCGGTGGCCGGGCTTCCGGGTCGGGCGGCCGGACGGTGGGGAAGGCCTGGCGGCACCGGCGCGTCCGGCACCTCCGGCGTCGCCGTCTGGGACATAACAGAGTGATGCAGCAGCAAAGACCGCCGCAGACCCTGTCCGCAGGTGTGCGCCGCCTCCTCCTGGACGCCGGGGGCCTCACCCTGTCCTGTCTGCTCGCCGAGCCGGCGGACCGGGAGCCGCGCGCCACCGTGGTCGCGGTGCACGGCGGCGGGATGACGGCGGGCTACTTCGACGGGCAGGCGCATCCCGACCTGTCCCTGCTCACGCTCGGCGCACGCCTGGGCTACACGGTGCTCGCCGTGGACCGGCCCGGCTACGGTCTGTCCGCCGGTCAACTGCCCGAAGGACAGACCCTGGCCGAGCAGGCCGAGGTGCTGGAGGCAGCCATGAAGCGGTTCGCCCAACAGCACGCCACGGGGGCGGGGTTCCTTCTGCTGGCGCACTCCTTCGGCGGCAAACTCGCCCTCGTGACGGCCGCGCGCACCGCCGGGCTGCTCGCCGTGGACGTGTCCGGCTGTGGGCACCGCTACGACGCCGAGCCGACCGATCTGCCCCGGTTCCTGCGCCGGGGGCACTGGGGGCGCAACTGGGGTCCGCTGCGGCTGTATCCACCGGAGACATTCCGTTCCATCGGTGCCGTGGTGGCCCCGATGCCGGTCCGCGAGGCGGACGAAGTACCCCTCTGGCCGGGGATGTTCGAGGAGGTGGCGCCGCGCGTCGGCATCCCCGTGCGGCTGACGTTCGCCCAGCACGAGGCGTGGTGGCTGCACGGGGAGCGGGACATCGCGGAGATCGTGGCCCGGCTGAGCGCGGCCCCCGTCGTCCGTGTCGAGCGTCAGTCGGACGCGGGTCACAACATCAGCCTGGGCTGGGCGGCCCGCTCCTACCACCTGCGCGCCCTCGCCTTCTTCGAGGAGGCGACCCGGCTGCCGGCGGTCCGGCACCCAGGTCCCCGTCCATGAACCCGGCGTGGGATGTGATGGGATGGCGCACGCCCCCATCACACGTAACAGCACAGGAAGAGGAAGGCCATGGCGCAGGTCGAGGCCACGACGGAGCGGATCATCGCGGCGGACCCGGAGACGGTGTTCGATGCCCTCGCCGACTACAGCGGCACCCGCGGCAAGCTGCTGCCCGAGCAGTTCAGCGAGTACGAGGTGCGCGAGGGCGGTGACGGCGAAGGCACCCTCGTGCACTGGAAGCTCCAGGCCACCAGCAAGCGCGTCCGTGACTGCCTCCTCGAGGTGAGCGAGCCCACCGACGGCGAGCTCGTCGAGAAGGACCGCAACTCCTCCATGGTGACCACCTGGCGGGTCACCCCGGCGGGCGAGGGAAGGTCCCGCGTCGTCGTCACCACCGTCTGGAACGGCGCGGGCGGCATCGGTGGCTTCTTCGAGAAGACCTTCGCCCCCAAGGGCCTCGGCCGGATCTACGACGCGGTGCTCGCGAAGCTGGCCGCCGAAGTGGAGAAGTGACACCGGGTACGCCACCGCGGGCGCCCGGCACCGGTCCATGAGCGCCGCTGCGGCACCGAGTGCGCTCCGGGGCGCGGAGTTCCCATTCCGAGCTCCCGGAGCGCACTTCGCCAGGTGGAGGACTGCTTCTCACGCTCACCGTTTCGGGTGGTTTTCCGTACGGCACGGCTGTACGCCGTAGGGCTCCGACCGGCGGATACGCCACGGGGTCCGTTCCGCGGGTGACTCGTCGCGCTTGCTCCCAGTTGTCGCGCAATGCGAGAAATGGGCGGCGCAGGCGCGACGAGGGGAGTGGTACGTGGCCGGGACGACCGTGGTGGACGTGGACAGCGAGCGGGCCGTGACGCCCGTGGTCCCGCACACGCCCCCGAAGCCGTCCGGCACCGCACCCCCGGACACCGTGGAGCCCACGGCGCTCAGCCCCCGCCGGGTTCGCCTGGTCTTCGTCGGGCTCATGCTCGCGCTGCTGCTCGCCGCGCTCGACCAGATGATCGTGGCCACCGCGCTCCCGAAGATCGTCGGTGAGCTGCACGGCCTGGACCGGATGTCCTGGGCGATCACCGCTTACCTGCTGACCTCCACCGTCGGCCTCCCGGTCTACGGCAAGTGCGGCGACCTCTTCGGCCGCAAGGGCGTCTTCCAGTTCGCGATCGGCGCGTTCGTCGTCGGCTCCGCGCTCGCCGGGCGGGCGGGGAGCATGGACCAGCTGATCGCCTTCCGCGCCCTCCAGGGCGTCGGCGCCGGGGGCCTCATGATCGGTGTGCAGGCGATCATCGCGGACATCGTCCCGCCCCGCGAACGCGGCCGTTACATGGGCCTGATCGGCGCCGCCTTCGGTCTCGCCTCCGTGGCCGGGCCCCTCCTGGGCGGCTACTTCACCGACCACCTCTCCTGGCGCTGGTGCTTCTACGTCAACGTGCCCTTCGGCCTCCTCACCCTGGCCGTGGTCGCGGTCGTACTGAGACTGCCGAAGCCCGCCGCGAAGGCCCGACTCGACGTGATCGGCACCCTGTTGCTGGCCGCCGCGTCGACCTGCCTGGTGCTGCTGACGAGTTGGGGCGGCACCGAGTACGCCTGGGGCTCGCGGGTCATCCTGGGGCTCGGCGCCGGAGCGGCCGTCGCGAGCGTCCTCTTCCTCGTCGTCGAGGGGTTCGCCGTCGAACCCCTGATCCCCCTGCGGCTGTTCCGCGACTCGGTCTTCAACGTCACCGCCCTGGTGGGGCTGGTCATCGGGGTCGCACTGTTCGGCGCCGCCAGCTATCTGCCCACCTTCCTGCAGATGGTCGACGGAGCGAGCGCCACCGAGTCCGGGCTGCTGATGCTGCCGATGATGGCCGGCATCGTCGGCGCCTCGATCATCTGCGGACAACTCATCAGCCACACCGGCCGCTACAAGGCCTACCCCGTCCTCGGCAGTCTCCTGGCCGCCGTCGGCATGTGGCTGCTGTCCCGGCTGGGGACCGGCACTCCGCGGCTGCAGTACAGCATCTGGATGGCCGTCCTCGGCGCCGGCATCGGCATGGTGATGCCCGTCCTGGTCCTCGCCGTGCAGAACTCCGTGCGCCCCGCCGACCTGGGCACCGCGACCAGCGCCAACAACTACTTCCGGCAGATCGGCGGCAGCGTCGGGGCCGCCGTCTTCGGCACCCTGTTCGCCAACCGGCTCTCGGACGCACTGGACAAGCGCCTCCCCGCGCGCGCGGGCGCCCCCCTGCCCGACCCCCAGTCCATCACCCCGCAACTCGTCCACGCACTGCCACCGGAGCTGCGCCGCGCGTACATCGACGCCTACGCCGACGCCATGCCACGGATCTTCCTCTACCTCGTGCCGGTGCTCGTCCTCGGCCTGCTCATCGCCTTCTTCCTCAAGGAGAGACCACTGGTGTCCCACAACGCACCCCCCGGCACCCCACCCACGGCCCAGGTTCCGCAGGCACGTTCGCCCTACGCGGCCGGAGTGCCCGTCTGTGGCACGGTCCAGCACCCCGACGGCACCGTCGTACCGCGCGCCGCCCTCACCCTCATCGATGTCGCGGGCGTGCAGATCGGACGGGGCGCGAGCGGCGAGGACGGCCGGTACGCGCTGTCCACGCCCGGATCCGGGGCCTACGTCCTGATCGCCGCCGCCGGCGGCCACCAGCCACAGGCGGTCTCGGTGACCGTGGGGGAGCGTCCGGTGGAGCTGGACGTCGTGCTCGGCGGCGCGGGGCGGCTCGCCGGGAGCGTCCTGACGGCCGACGGCACGCCGGTGCGCGATGCCGCCGTCACGCTCACCAATGTGCACGGGGAGGTGGTGGCGAGCACCCGCAGCGGACGCGAAGGCGGCTATGTCATCAGCGAGTTGGTGGCGGGGGAGTACACCCTCGCCGCCAGCGCGCCCGCCTTCCGGCCGGCGGCGCTGCCCGTCACCGTGCAGGCCTCGCGCGAGACCCGGCAGGACGTCGAGCTCGCGGGCGGCGCGGTGCTGCGCGGCACCGTGCGCGCCGGGGACGGGCGGCCGGTCGAGGATGCGCGGGTGACGCTTCTCGACGCCGCGGGCAACGTCGTCGACACACTGACGACCGGGGCCGACGGAACGTTCCGGTTCGTCGACCTGTCGTCCGGTGAGTACACGGTCATCGCAGCCGGTTACCCGCCGGTGGCCACCGTGTTGCAGGTCGCCGGAGGCGGCCGGACGGAGCGGGACCTGCAGTTGGGGCACGAGGACTGAGGGGGCGGGCGGCGAACCGGTCCGCCGCCGACGGACCGCATGCCGTCACCGCCCCACGCCTCTCAGAGCTCCGAACAAAGATGGGCGCTGATCGGACTCCCATTCCGTTCGGAGCTCTTACCGCGCCGGAGGCGCCCCCGGCGGCAATTCATGCAATGCCACACATCGCGACCGAGCGGGGTCGTACCGTGGTTGTGCGGTACAGAGATCATGCGGACGCGGAGGGAAGGGCCTGGGCCATGGACCATGGCACCAAGACGGGCGCCCCGGCCGGGAACGTCGTGGCGGAGCACGCCGCGGCCGGCCGAATCCCCCTGGCCGTGGTCGTGGTGGACCGCGGCGGTCTGGTCTCGCACTGGAGCCGTGGCGCGAGGCAGCTGTTCGGCACCCCCAGGGAGGCCGCGGTCGGCCGGCCCGCCCTTGATCTGCTGCCCGTCTCCGGCGCCCTGCCCGACGACGAGGAGACCGGCCCCTACGGGGCGTACGCCGCGTACGACGGACTCGGCCCCGACCTGGAGTCCTCGCTCGACGGGCGGCTGTCCTATCCGGCCGCCGGGCGCGCCCGTCTCTCCGCGCCCGACCGCGAGCCGAGCGAGACGGGGGTCTCCCGGCCCGAAGGGTGGGAAAGGGTCGACGTCCTGTGGTGGGCGTACCCGTTGGTGGGACCCGGTCCGGAACGGCTGTTGGTACTGGCCGCCGACGCGGACGCGCTGCACCACCGGGACGACGGCGTGGCGATCGAGCGCATCTCGCCCGGCTTCGCCCTGCACACCGACTTCCCCGGCGCCGAGGAACTCGCCCGGGGACTGCCCGAGATACTGCCCAGCATGAGCGTCGGCGAGAGCGCCCGGATCGTCGCACAGGTACTCGAACTCGGCTATCCCATAATGGAGTTCAGCCAGAACGACCGGGTGCCCGTCACGCCCGACTGGGGCGTGCCGCGGCGCGCCGAGCGCAAGGCACGCCGGGAGCGGGCGGCGCTGGCCGTGGCGAGCGGGCAGCCGGTGCCCGACGACCTCCGGGACGAGGGCGAGGACCTCGAGTACGTCGCGGTGCGCGAGCGCCTGGAGTTCCTCAACGAGGTCAGCGGCAGGATCGGTACGTCACTCGATCTGGCGCGGACCATCGTCGAGGTCAGCAAGGCCGTCGTGCCCCGCTTCACGGACGTGGCGGGCACGTATCTGCGTGAACAGGTCGTGGCCGGCGAGGGGTTCCCCGAAGGCGTGCCCGACACCACGACCATGTGGCACCGGGTCGCGCTCGAGCACACCGACGAGCCCGGCCGCTGGGACGACGTCGTACCGGTCGGCGAGGCCATGCCGTTCCCGGCGCACACGCCCTTCTTCCAGTGCATGACCAGTGGCGAGCCCGTCCTCGTACCGCGCATCAGCGAGGAGATGGGGCACGCCATCGCCGCGCAGTTCGAGAAGCGCGACATCCGGCCCCTGATCACCCACCGCTCCATGCTGGTCGTGCCCCTGAAGGCGCGCAACGTGGTGCTCGGCTTCATGATCCTGCTGCGCCACCCCGAGCGCGTCGAGTTCAACGACATGGACCGGGTGACCGGCGCCGAACTCGCCGCCCGGGCGGCCCTCGTGCTCGACAACGCGCGCATGTACACGTACCAGGAGAGCGTCGCGGAGACCCTCCAGGACAGCATGCTGCCGCAGATCGCGCCCCGTATGGCGGGATGTGACATCGCCACCCGCTATCTGCCGGGCACCCTGCTCGGACGTGTCGGCGGCGACTGGTTCGACTCCGTGAAACTGCCCGGCGCGCGCACCGCGCTGGTCGTCGGCGACGTCATGGGACACGGCCTGAACTCGGCCGCGATGATGGGCCAGTTGCGTACGGCCGTGCAGACCATGGCCGCCCTCGACCTGCCGCCCGCCCAGCTGCTGCGCAACCTCGACGACCTCGCCCAGCGGCTCGGCGACTCCTACCTCGCCACCTGCCTGTACGCCGTCTACGACCCGATAGCGAGCGAGCTGCAGATCGCCAACGCCGGTCACATCCCGCCGGTGATCGTCCATGCCGGCGACGGGCGCAGCGAACTGCTCGGCCTGCCCACGGGTGCGCCGATCGGCGTCGGAGGGGTGCCGTTCGAGTCGGTACGCGTGCGGGTGGCGCCCGGCGACCGCCTGGTGATGTGCACCGACGGCCTGGTGGAGGTGCGCGGCGAGGACATCGGTGTCGGCCTCGCGACGCTGTGCGAGTCCGCCGCGCACCCGGCGGCCTCCATGGACGACGCGTGCGACACCATCATCCGCGCCCTCAACACCCGCGGCGGCCGCAAGGACGACGTGGCGCTGCTGATGGCCCGGCTCAACGGAATCGAACCCGAGGACGTCGCCGTGTGGCGGCTCGCCCGCGACCCGGTCGAGGTGGGCCGGGCCCGTGCGGTGGTCCGCGAACAGCTCCACGAGTGGGGGCTGAGCGCGCTCGCCGGCAACGCCGCGCTGATGGTGAGCGAGCTGGTCACCAACGCCGTGGCGCACGCGCACGGTCACCAGATCGAACTGCGCCTGGTGCGCGCCGACACCCTGCTGTGCGAGGTGGACGACGACGACCCCACCCTGCCCACACTGCTCAACACGGGTCCCGGCGACGAGTTCGGCCGCGGGCTGCGCGTGGTGAGCACCCTGGCCCGCGAGTGGGGAACCAGCCGTACGAGCTCGGGCAAGACGGTGTGGTTCGAACTGAGCCTGCCGCGCCGCTGAGCCGTCGTGATCGACCACAGAGGTGGACGCGATGGTGCGGTGAAGGTATCGCCACCTTCTTGTCGCCCCGACTCCCCGCGCGGTAGACCGATCTCGCCCGTCGCCCCGGCGGGTTGCGGCCGAACCCCAGGGAGTTGGACATGAGCGTGACGAGTCGGTACAGGCAGGCCTGGGAGGGCTTCTGGAACGAGGCACCCGACGAGCCGGGGGCCGTGTTCTGGGACGCGGAGCCGGCTGTGACCGTGGGAGTCCACCTCGCTCTGTTCGCACCGCTGTTGGCCGATTCCGGACTGCCGCTCGTGGACCTCGGCTGCGGGAACGGCACCCAGACCCGCTTCCTGGCCGATCACTTCCCCCGCGTCCTCGGCGCCGACCTGTCGACCTCGGCCCTCGACCACGCCCGCCGCGCCGATCCCACGGGCCGGGCGGAGTACCGACGGATCGACGCTGCCGAGAAGGGCGCGGCCGAGACACTGCACGCCGAACTCGGCGACGCCAACGTCTATATGCGGGGCGTGCTCCACCAGTGCGAGCCCGAAGACCGCCAGCCGCTCGTCGGCGGCATGGCGACGCTGGTGGGGGAGCGCGGCCGGGTCTTCCTCGCCGAACTCGCCGAGGCGGCCGGAACCGTACTGAGGGGCCTGGCACAGAGCCCCGAGGGGCCGCCGGCCAAGCTCGCCCCGGTCTTCCGGCACGGCATCGCTCCCGGTGAGGTGGCGGACGCGGCGGTACCGGAGTATCTGCGCTCGGCCGGTCTCACGGTCGTGGCGAGCGGTGAACTGCCGCTGGTCACCACGGAACACACGGCGGACGGCACACGCATAGAACTGCCGTCGAAGTGGATCGTGGCGGCACGAGAGTCCTGAACCGGCGGCAGTGGTATGTCCGGCGTGTGAGTGAGTAGGTTCGGGCGCGTGCTCTCCCGCGTGCGGGCTGCGCGTGGCGTGGCGTCCTCCCCTCAAGCACCCGCTTGCGGACCGGGCGCCCCCGTCGTCCCCCTGACCTCGAGGGACGGGATGGTCAGGAGCAGTTCGGCCGGTCGGGTGGGGTCGTCGATGCGGTCCAGGAGGCACTGGGCGGCGCGGCGGCCGACGTCGTGGCTGCCGTTGTCCACGGTGGTGAGCCACAGGTGCCGGAGCCGTGAGAGGTAGGTGTTGTCGTAGCCGACGAGGGAGAGATCGTCCGGCACCCGCAGCCCGAGTTCCTCGGCCGCCGAGAGGGCGCCGACGCACGCTATGTCATTGAACGCGAAGACGGCGGTGGGGCGTTCGGGGGCGCTGAGGAGACGGACCGTGGCCCGGTAGCCGCCCTCCTCCGTCAGATCGCCCTGTGTCACGGTCGCGGTGTCCGCCAGGCCGTGCTCGCGCATCACCGTCTCGAAGCAGCGCCGGCGCAGTTCGCCCACCACCCCCTGACCGGCGATATGGGCGATGCGGCGGTGGCCGAGGCCGATCAGGTGCTCGGTGGCCAGGCGGGCGCCGTGCTCGTCGTCGTTCGCCACGATGTCGACCGCAGGCAGCACCGGCTCGCGCGCCCCGGCGACGACGGTGGGGATCCGGGCGGCCGCCGTGCGCAGCGCCTCGGAGGGCGGCAGCGTGCCCACCGCGATCAGCCCGTCGACCCGCAGATCGGTGAAGGTACGGGTGAGGTCCTCCCCGAGACGCCGGTTGAGCCGACCGTCCGCCAGCAGCATGTGCAGACCGGAGTCGTGCAGCCGGGAGTTGAGACCGTCGAGCAGTTCCACGAACCATGGGTTGCGCAGATCGTTCAGCAGGACGCCGACCGTACGGGTGCGGCGCTCGCTGAGGCTGCGCGCGGCGGCATTGGGCCGGTACCCCAGTTCCTCGACGGCGGCCAGCACGGCCCGCCGCTTCTCGGCGCGCACCTGGTCGGAGCCGCGCAGCACCAGGGAGACCAGCGACTTCGACACTCCGGCCCGTTCGGCCACATCGCGGATCGTCGGTGGTCTCATGTGTGGACCGTTCCATACGGTGAGCGCTCCTGTCAAAGGGATTGACAAGTGCTCGTATGGGCTTCAGTGTGAGCCGCGCACGTTCTGGACCGGTCCAAAGAGGGGCAGTCATGGTGAGTACGCTCGGCGTCGCCGTCGTGGGTTTCGGCTGGATGGGACGGGTGCACACCCAGGCCTACGTCCGTGTGCCCCACCACTTCCCGCAGCTGTCCGTACGGCCCGAACTGGTCGCCGTCGCCGACGAGGTGCCCGGCCGGGCCGAGGAGGCGGCCGGGCAGTACGGCTTCGCGACCGCCGTGCACGACTGGCGGGAGATCGCCGCCGACCCCCGGGTGCGGGCGGTGAGCATCGCCGCCCCGAACTTCCTGCACCGCGAGATCGGCGTCGCCATGGCCGAGGCGGGCAAGCACATCTGGATCGAGAAGCCCGTCGGCCTGACCGCCGAGGACGCCCGCGCGGTCGCCGGAGCCGTCGCCAAGGCCGGCGTCCAGGGCACGGTCGGCTTCAACTACCGCAACGCGCCCGCCGTGGCCGCCGCCCGTGACCTCATCGCCTCCGGCGGGATCGGCACCGTCACCCATGTCCGCATTCGGCTCTTCAGCGACTACGCGGCCCACCCCGAGGGCGCCCTGACCTGGCGGTACGAGCGGGAGCGGGGCGGCAGCGGAGTCCTCGGCGACCTTGCCTCGCACGGGGTGGACCTGGCCCGCTTCCTGCTCGGCGAGATCGAGTCCCTGGCCGCCGACACCGCCGTCTTCATCCCGGAGCGGGCCCGTCCCGCGGGCGCCACCGCGGGCCACACCCGTGCGACGGGCGGTGCACCGGGACCCGTGGAGAACGAGGACTACGTGAACTGCCTGCTGCGCTTCGCCTCCGGCGCCCGCGGTGTGCTGGAGGCCTGCCGGGTCTCCGTGGGCGAGCAGAACAACTACGGCTTCGAGGTCCACGGCACCGAGGGCGCGGTCTTCTGGGACTTCCGGCGCATGGGCGAACTCGGCGTCAGCCGCGGCACGGCCTACCAGGACCAGCCCGTCAGCACCCTCTACGTCGGCCCCGGCCACGGCGAGTACGCCGCCTTCCAGCCCGGCGCGGCCAACAGCATGGGCTACGACGATCTGAAGGTCATCGAGGCGTACCACTTCCTGCGCTCCGTCACGGAGGGCACGGCCTACGGCGCCACCCTCGACGACGCCGTGCACAGCGCCGCCGCGCTGGACGCCATGAGCCGCTCCGCGGACTCGCGCGCATGGGTGGACCTCGGCTGACCAGCACCGGCACCACACCCTGAGGTCAGGGCCGCACCAGGAGCCGGAAGTCGAAGGCGTAGCGGGAGGCGCGGTAGATGTGGGTGCCGTACTCGACGGCGCGGCCGGTGTCGTCGTAGGCCGTGCGCCGCATGGTGAGCAGGGCCGCGCCCTCCGGCTCGTTCAGCCGCTGTGCCTCCTGCGCGGTGGCGCAGCGTGCGCCGACCGACTGCCGGGCGCTGTGCAGGGTGATGCCGACGCTGCGCATCATCCGGTACAGACCGGTCGATTCGAGCTTCTCGGTGTCGAGGTCCAGCAGGCCCACCGGCACGTAGTTGGTCAGGAACGCCATCGGCCCGCCATGGGAGAGGCGCAGGCGCTCCATGTGGCGCACCTCGCCGCCCTCGGCGATCCCGAGGGCGGCGGCGACCTCGGCGGAGGCCTGCTCCACCGTGTTGCGCACCACCTGCGTCGCGGGCTTCTGGCCGGCGGCCTCCAGGTCGTCGTACAGGCTGCTCAGCTCCAGCGGGCGCTTGACCTGGCTGTGCACCACCTGTGTGCCCACGCCCCGGCGGCGGACCAGCAACCCCTTGTCGACCAGCGACTGAATGGCCTGGCGGACCGTGGGGCGGGACAGGCCGAGCCGCCCGGCGAGCTCGATCTCGTTGCCCAGCAGACTGCCGGGGCCCAGCGCGCCGTGCTCGATCGCCGCCTCCAACTGCTGCGCCAGCTGGTAGTAGAGCGGGACCGGGCTGCCGCGGTCGAGGGCGAAATCGAGCGTCCCGGGGGAGGGGGTGGCGGCGGAGGGAGAGTATGCCGACGACCGGTTGACAGGAACCCTTGTCATCACGTTGTCCTGACCATCGGGCCTGGGGGAAGGTGGCGTGGCCGGTGCGGGGCGCGCGTGCCCGGCCGCACCGGCCGCGGCGCCTCTCAGGAGTGGCTGGGGAATCCGAGGTCGATACCACCGTCGGCCGGGTCCGGCCAGCGCGTGGTGATCACCTTGCCCTGGGTGTAGAAGGCGATGCCGTCGTTGCCGTAGATGTGCAGGTCGCCGAAGAGCGAGTCCTTCCAGCCGCCGAAGGAGTGGTAGCCCACGGGAACCGGGATCGGCACGTTGACGCCGACCATGCCCGCCTGGACCTCCAGCTGGAAGCGGCGCGCGGCGCCGCCGTCCCGCGTGAAGATGGCGGTCCCGTTGCCCCAACGGGAGCTGTTGACCAGCTCGATGGCGTCGTCGTACGTGTCCGCGCGCACCACGCACAGCACGGGACCGAAGATCTCGTCCCGGTACGCGTCCGCCGTCACCGGCACCTTGTCCAGCAGCGAGACCCCGATGAAGAAGCCGTTCTCGTGGCCTTCGACGGTGTGTCCCGTGCCGTCGACCACGACCTCGGCGCCCTGCCGCGCCGCGCTCGTCACATACGAGGCCACCTTGTCACGGTGCTCGCGCGTGATCAGCGGGCCCATCTCGGAGGCGGGGTCGTCGCCGGGGCCGATGCGGAGGTTCCTCGCTCGTGCGGCGATCCTCTCCACCAGTTCGTCGCCCGTGTCGCCGACCGCCACCACCACCGACACCGCCATGCAGCGCTCGCCCGCCGAACCGTACGCCGCGTTGATCGCCTGGTCGGCGGCGAAGTCCAGGTCCGCGTCCGGCAGGACCACCATGTGGTTCTTCGCACCGCCCAGCGCCTGGACGCGCTTGTCGTGCTCGACCGCCTTGAGCTGGATGTACTTGGCGATCGGGGTGGAGCCGACGAAGGAGACCGCCGCGATGTCCGGGTGCTCCAGGAGCCGGTCGACGGCCACCTTGTCACCCTGCACGATGTTCAGCACTCCGTCCGGCAGCCCGGCCTCGGCGGCCAGTTCGGCCAGCCGGAAGGAGGCCGACGGGTCCTTCTCGCTCGGCTTGAGCACGAAGGTGTTGCCGCACGCGATGGCGAGCGGGAACATCCACATCGGCACCATGGCCGGGAAGTTGAACGGCGTGATGCCGGCGACCACGCCGAGCGGCTGGCGGATCGAGGCCACGTCCACCCGGGTGGAGACCTGTGTGGACAGCTCGCCCTTGAGCTTCTCGGAGATGCCGCAGGCCAGCTCCACGATCTCCAGACCGCGCGCCACCTCGCCGAGCGCGTCGGAGTGGACCTTGCCGTGCTCGGCGCTGATCAGTTCGGCGATCTCGTCGCGGTGCGCGTCCAGCAGCTCGCGGAACTTGAACAGGATCGCCGTGCGCGTGGCGAGCGAGGACCGGCCCCAGCTCTCGAACGCGGCGGCGGCCGTGGCGACGGCGGTGTCGACCTCGTCGGTCGTGGCGAAGGCGACCTGCTTCTCCAGCGCGCCGGTGGCCGGGTTGTAGACCGGGCCGAAGCGTCCCGAGGTGCCTTCGACGGGCTTGCCGCCGATCCAGTGGTCGATGGTCTTCATGGTGCGGGTGGCCTTTCGTGAGCGGGATCAGAGGTGGCGTCGGCGGCCGGCGGCCTGCCGGTCGTACCTCTCGCGGGCGGTCAGGGCGGCCTGGCGGGAGGCGACCTCGGCGACAGGCACGTCCCACCACGCCTCGGCGCCGGGAGCGGTGGGGGCCGGGTCGGTCTCCACGTACACACACGTGGGCCGGTTTGAGGCGCGCGCCGTGGCGAGGGCGTCACGCAGTTCCCGTAGGGTCTTGGCGCGCAGCACGTCCATACCGAGGCTCCCGACGTTGGCGGCCAGGTCCACCGGGAGCGGGGCTCCGGTGAAGGTGCCGTCGGCGGCGCGGTAGCGGTAGGCGGTGCCGAACCGCTCGCCTCCGGTCTCCTCGGACAGGCCGCCGATGGAGGCGTAGCCGTGGTTCTGGATGAGGACCAGGTTGACCGGCAGGCCCTCCTGGACCGCGGTGACGATCTCGGTGGGCATCATCAGATACGTGCCGTCGCCGACCAGCGACCACACCGGCGTGCCGGGCGCGGCCTGCTGCACGCCGATGCCGGCCGGGATCTCGTAGCCCATGCAGGAGTAGCCGTACTCCAGGTGGTACTGGCGCGGTGAGCGGGCCCGCCACAGCTTGTGCAGATCGCCGGGGAGCGAGCCGGCCGCGTTGATCACCACGTCGTCGTCGCCCACGACGGAGTCCAGGGCGCCGAGGACCTGGGTCTGGGTCGGCACCGAGTTCTCGTCGTCCGCGCGGTAGGCGGCCTCGACGATCTGCTCCCAATGTGCCTTGCCCGCGCGGTACTCGGCCTCGTAGGCCTCGCTCACACGGTGGCCGGACAGTCCCTCGGCGAGCGCCTGAAGGCCCGACCGGGCGTCCGCCACCAGGGCGCGGGCGGCGAGCTTGTGGGCGTCGAAGGCGGTGATGTTGAGGTTGACGAACCGCACTCCGGGGTTCTGGAACAGCGTGCCGGAGGCGGTGGTGAAGTCGGTGTAACGGGTGCCGACTCCGATGACCAGGTCGGCGGCGCGCGCGATGTCGTCGCAGACGGCGGTGCCGGTGTGGCCGATACCGCCGAGGTCGGCGGGGTGGTCGTGGCGCAGCGAGCCCTTGCCCGCCTGGGTGGAGGCGACCGGGATGCCGGTGGCGTCCACCAGTGCCTTCAACGCGTGCTCGGCCTCGCTGTGGTGGACGCCGCCGCCCGCCACGATCAGCGGCCGCTCGGCGGCGCGGATGGCGCGTACCGCCTCGGCGAGCTCGACCGGGTCGGGTGCGGGGCGGCGCACGCGCCAGACGCGCTCGGCGAAGAACTCCTCCGGCCAGTCGTACGCCTCCGCCTGCACGTCCTGCGGCAGTGCGAGGGTGACCGCGCCGGTCTCGGCCGGGTCGGTCAGTACCCGCATGGCGTTCAGTGCGGAAGGGATCAGCGCCTGCGGGCGGGCGATCCGGTCGAAGTGGCGGGAGACCGGGCGCAGCGTGTCGTTGACCGACACGTCGGCGTCGACCGGGTGCTCCAGCTGCTGCAGCAGCGGGTCCGCGGGACGCGTGGCGAAGTAGTCGCCGGGCAGCAGCAGGACCGGCAGCCGGTTGATCGTGGCCAGCGCGGCGCCGGTGACCAGGTTGGTGGCGCCGGGGCCGATGGAGGTGGTGACCGCCTGTGCGGACAGCCGGTTCAGCTGGCGCGCGTAGCCGACGGCGGCGTGCACCATGGCCTGCTCGTTGCGGCCCTGGTGGAAGGGCATCGTGTCTTCGCCGGCCTCCAGCAGCGCCTGGCCCAGGCCGGCCACGTTGCCGTGGCCGAAGATGCCCCAGGTGCCGGCGATCAGCCGGTGGCGTACGCCGTCGCGCTCCGTGTACTGCGCGGACAGGAACTGCACCAGCGCCTGGGCGACGGTCAGGCGGCGGGTGGACTGGCTCATCGGGACCTCACTGGGACGGGGCGGTGTAGAGGGGGAGGCGGGGGTCGGCCGGCTGTGCGGGCCAGGTGCCGCGGATCCACGCGTGGTCGGGGTGGTCGCAGATCAGCCAGGCCCGCTCGGGGTCCGGGCCCGCCATGACGTTGAGGTAGTACATGTCGTGACCCGGTACGGCCATGGACGGTCCGTGCCAGCCGTCCGGGATGAGCACGACGTCGCCGTCGCGCACCTCGGCCAGCACGTCCGTGCCGCGGCCGTGGCCCGAGGGAGAGACCCGCTGGTAGCCGAGTCCGGGCGTGCCCTCGTGGGCCGCGAACTCGAAGTAGTAGATCTCCTCCAGCTCGGACTCCTCGCCGGGCCGGTGCTCGTCGTGCTTGTGCGGCGGGAAGGACGACCAGTTGCCGCCCGGCGTGATCACCTCGACGGCGATCAGCTTGTCGCACTCGAACACCCCCGCGGCGCCGAAGTTGTTGACCTGGCGGGAGCAGGAGCCGGTGCCGCGCAGCTCGACCGGGACGGACGAGGCGGGCGCGTAGCGGGCGGGCAGCCGGCGCTCGCAGCGGGCACCGGTGAGCGCGAAGCGCCCGCCGTCCCGGGACGCGATCGAGACCTGGGCGTCGCGCGGTACGTACGCGAAGTCGCTGACGCCGCTGAAGACGCTCGCTCGCCCCTGCAGCCGGAAGGTGTCGCCGCCGACGGCGACGGTGCAGGAGCCCGACAGGGGGAGCACGATCCACTCGCTGTCGGCGGTGTCGAAGGTGTGCCAGCCGTCGGGCGACAGTTCGAGCACCTTCAGGCTTGAGTAGCCCCAGCCGGCCGATTCCGGGGTGACGTCGACGGTGTAGGCGTCGGTGGTGGCCTTGCCCGCGGGAAGGTGGTGCGTGGTGGTCATGATGCCCTTCTTGGTGGCGGAGTCACGGCAGGCTTCGTGGTGGTGTCACGGAAGGCTTCGCGCCGTGTTACAGCTTCGCGCGGTGTCCCGGTCGGCTGCGCGCGGTGTTACGGCAAGCTTCGCGCGGTTCACGGCAGGTGGCGCATGGTGTCCCGGCAGGTAGTGCATGGTGTCCCGGCAGGCTTCGCGGTGTCCCGGCGGCTTCGTCGGACTCGCGGCCGGGTCACAGCAGGCCGACCGCGGTGTCGACCGCGGTCTCCACGCTGCCCTCGGCGGGATACAGCAGGGACCGGCCGACGACCATGCCCTGGACGGTGGGCAGACGCAGCGCCTTGCGCCATCTCTCGTACGCGCCCTCCTGGTCCTTGCCGACCTCGCCGCCGAGGAGCACGGCGGGCAGCGTGGAGGCCTCCAGCGCCTCGGCCATGTCGTCGGGGTCCTCGGTGACGGGGAGCTTGAGCCAGGTGTAGGCGGAGGTGCCGCCGAGGCCCGAGGCGATGGCGATGGACCGGGTGACGGCCTCGGCGCTCAGGTCGTTGCGCACCCTCCCGTCGACCCGCCGCGATATGAACGGCTCGACGAACAGCGGCAGTCGGCGCGCGGCCATGTCGTCGATGGCCCGGGCCGTGGCCTCCAGGGTCCGCAGGGAGCCGGGGTCGCCGTAGTCGATGCGCAGCAGCAGCTTCCCGGCGTCGAAGCGGAGCCGTTCGATGTCCTCGGCGCGGTGGCCGGTGAAGCGGTCGTCCATCTCGAAGGCCGCGCCCGCGAGGCCGCCGCGGTTCATGGAGCCCATGACGACCTTGTCGTCCAGGACACCGAGCAGCAGAAGGTCCTCCAGGATGTCGGCGGTGGCCAGCACCCCGTCCACACCGGGCCGGGACAGCGCGACGCACAGGCGTTCCAACAGGTCGGCGCGGTTGGCCATGGCCAGGCGGCGGTCGCCGACGCCGAGCGCGCCGCGGGCCGGGTGGTCGGCGGCCACGATCATGAGGCGGCCGCTGTCGCCGATGAGCGGGCGGCGGACCCGGCAGGCGGCGGCTTCGGCCACGGCCTCCGGATGCCGGGCGCGCACCGCGGCGAGGTCGGGGATGCTGATGCTCAAGACAGGCTCCGTTCAGAGGTGGCGGCGGTCGGCCGCGTGCGGGGTGCCTTGGGGGTGTCCGGCGGATCTTGGCGGCGTCGCGCTGATCAGCCCCACACCCCCGACGCGACGGTCAGCCGCGTGCCAGGAGGCCGGCGACCTCCGCCTCGGTCGGCATCGCGGAGGAGCAGGCCAGACGAGAGGCGACGAGCGCCCCGGCCGCGTTGGCGTACCGCATGGTCTTCTCCAGCGGCCAGCCCGACAGCAGCCCGTGACACAGCGAGCCGCCGAAGGCGTCCCCTGCGCCCAGCCCGTTGACGACCTCCACCGGTACGGGCGGGACCTCGGCCGTCGTGCCGTCGCGGTGCACGGCGAGCACTCCCTTGGGACCCTGCTTGACGACCGCGAGCTCCACGCCCGCGTCGAGCAACGCCCGGGCGCAGGCCCGGGGTTCACGCACGCCGGTGGCGATCTCGCACTCGTCGAGGTTGCCGACGGCCACGGTGGCGTGGCGCAGTGCCTCGGCGTAGTACGGCCGAGCGGTGTCGGGGTCCCGCCAGAACATGGGGCGCCAGTCGAGGTCGAAGACGGTGGTGCCCGCCTTGTCCCGCGCCTTCAGGGCGGCGAGCGTCGCCGAGCGGCTGGGCTCCTCGCTCAGACCGGTGCCGGTGATCCAGAAGACGCGGGCGGAGCGGATGGCGGAGAGGTCCAGCTCGTCGGTGCGGATCTCCAGGTCGGGTGCCTTGGGCCGACGGTAGAAGTAGAGGGGGAAGTCGTCCGGCGGGAAGATCTCGCAGAACGTGATGGGGGTCGGGTACGCCTCCACCGGCGTGACGAACCGGTCGTCCACACCGAACTCCTTCAGCGCCTGGTGCAGATAGGTGCCGAAGGGGTCGTTGCCGGTCCGGGTGATCACCGCCGTGGTGCGGCCGAGCCGCGCGGCGGCCACCGCGACGTTGGCCGCCGAGCCGCCGAGGAACTTTCCGAAGGACTCGACCTGGGGAAGCGGAACACCGGTCTGCAGGGGGTAGAGATCGACCCCGATGCGTCCCATGGTGATGAGATCGAAACATTCGGCGGGCTCAGGCATGCGCGTCGCTCCTCGTGCGGGGGATGCGGGCACCGGGCGCGGGAGGGGCGGACATCCGGGCCCGGATGCCTCACAGGTGTAGGCCGCCGGACGAGCTTCTGTCAAGAGTTTGTACTTACATTCGGACCTGCTTCTGAAATGATGTCTTAACAAAGTATTGACAGGCGGGTGCGACAGGGGTTTGTATCCCGTCCCAGCGAGACCGCCGGTTCACCGGCACCTGTCCCGGACACCACGTCCGGGCCCCGCGCGGGGCGCCCCGCCCGGTGTCGTCCCTCCCCTTTCCCCCCGGTCGCACAGTGAGGTGCAGGAAAGATGGATCGCACGCTTCACCCCCGCCGCTCCCACAGAGTCGCCCCTCTCGTCGCGCTGGCCGCGGCGTCCGCCCTGCTCGTCGCCGGCTGCTCCAGCAGCTCGGGCGGAAAGAAGGCGCAGGAGAGCAGCTCGGGCGTCGCCGCGGGCAAGGCCACCACTGCGCGTATGACGGTCGCGCTGGTCACCCACCAGGCCCCCGGTGACACCTTCTGGGACATCGTCCGCAAGGGCGCCGAGGCGGCCGCCGCCAAGGACAACGTCAAACTCGTCTACTCCAGCGACCCGAACGCGGGCAACCAGGCCAACCTGGTGCAGAACGCGCTCGACCAGAAGGTCGACGGTGTCGCGGTCACCCTCGCCAAGCCGGACGCCATGAAGGAGGTCCTGGGCAAGGCGAAGACGGCGGGCGTCCCGGTCGTGGGGCTCAACTCGGGCGTCAGCGACTGGAAGAAGCTCGGCCTGATGGAGTTCTTCGGGCAGGACGAGGGTGTGGCGGGAGAGGTGTTCGGCAAGAAGCTCAACGAGATCGGCGCCAAGAACGCCGTCTGTGTGATCCAGGAGCAGGGCAACATCGGGCTCACCCAGCGCTGCGACGGCGTGAAGAAGACGTTCAGCGGCAAGACCCAGACGCTCTACGTGAACGGCACCGACATGCCGTCGGTCAAGTCGACGATCACTGCCAAGCTCAAGCAGGACAGCTCCATCGACTACGTCGTCACGCTCGGCGCCCCGTTCGCGCTGACCGCGGTGCAGTCGGTGTCCGACGCGGGCAGCAAGGCCAAGATCGCCACCTTCGACCTCAACAAGGACCTGACCAGCGCCATCAAGAAGGGTGACATCCAGTTCGCCGTCGACCAGCAGCCCTATCTGCAGGGCTACCTCGCGGTCGACTCGCTGTGGCTCTACAAGAACAACGGCAACTACAGCGGCGGTGGTGAGCAGCCGGTGCTGACGGGCCCGGCCTTCGTCGACAAGTCCAACGTCGACATCATCGCCACGTTCGCTGCGAAGGGCACCAGGTGATGACCATGACCCAGCAGGCTGTGCCGGCGGTGACCTCACCGCCGGCCTCCGGTCCGAAGGGCCGCGACGGCCGGACACTGCAGCGCTCCCTCGTGTTCCGGCTGCTCGCCCGGCCCGAGGTCGGCGTGTTCCTCGGCGCCGTCGCGGTGTTCGTCTTCTTCTTCGCGATGGCGCCGACGTTCCGCCAGGGCAGCTCGATGGCCACCATCCTCTACCAGTCGTCCACCATCGGGATCATGGCGCTGCCGGTGGCGCTGCTGATGATCGGCGGCGAGTTCGATCTGTCGGCCGGTGTCGCCGTGATCACCTCGGCGCTGACCGCCAGCATGGTCAGCTTCCAGCTGACCATGAACGTGTGGGTGGGTGTGATCGTCGCGCTCGTGGTGTCCCTCGCGATCGGGGCCTTCAACGGCTGGATGATGGTACGCACCGGACTGCCCAGCTTCCTGGTCACCCTCGGCACGTTCCTCGGCCTGCAGGGCATCAACCTCGCGGTCACCAAGCTGATCACCGGCAACGTCGCGACCGACGACATCAGCGACATGGACGGCTTCGGCCAGGCCAGGGCCCTCTTCTCCTCGTCGTTCACCGTCGGCGGTGTCCAGGTGAAGATCACCGTCCTGTGGTGGCTGCTCTTCGCGGCCCTGGCCACCTGGGTGCTGCTGCGCACCAAGTACGGCAACTGGATCTTCGCGGTCGGCGGCGACAAGGACAGCGCACGGGCCGTCGGTGTGCCCGTGAAGTTCACCAAGATCTCGCTGTTCATGCTGGTCGGCTTCGGCGCCTGGTTCGTCGGCATGCACCAGCTGTTCTCCTTCAACACCGTGCAGTCCGGGGAGGGCGTCGGCCAGGAGCTGATCTACATCGCGGCGGCGGTGATCGGCGGCTGTCTGCTGACCGGCGGCTACGGCTCCGCGATCGGCCCGGTCTTCGGTGCTTTCATGTTCGGCATGGTGAGTCAGGGCATCGTCTACGCCGGCTGGAACCCCGACTGGTTCAAGGCGTTCCTCGGCGTGATGCTCCTCGGCGCCACCCTCATCAATCTGTGGGTCCAGAAGTCCGCGACCCGGAGGTGATCACCATGACGACCACTGACCCCGGCAACCACAACGGCCAGGCGCCCACGGACGACCAGGCCCCCGTCGTCGAACTGCGTGGCACGGGCAAGTCCTACGGCAACATCCGCGCCCTGCACGGCGTCGACCTCGCCGTCCATCCCGGCAAGGTCACCTGCGTTCTCGGTGACAACGGCGCCGGCAAGTCCACCCTGATCAAGATCATTTCCGGGCTGCACCAGCACACCGAGGGCGAGTTCCTCGTCGACGGCGAGCCCGTGCGCTTCAGCACCCCGCGCGAGGCACTGGACCGCGGTATCGCCACCGTGTACCAGGACCTGGCGACCGTGCCGCTGATGCCGGTGTGGCGCAACTTCTTCCTCGGCTCCGAGATGACCAAGGGCCCCTGGCCCGTGCGCCGCCTGGACATCGCCCGGATGAAGAAGACCGCGGACGAGGAACTGCGCAACATGGGCATCGTCCTCGACGACCTCGAACAGCCCATCGGCACGCTCTCCGGCGGCCAGCGCCAGTGCGTCGCCATCGCCCGCGCCGTCCACTTCGGCGCCCGCGTCCTGATCCTGGACGAGCCCACCGCCGCGCTCGGCGTCAAACAGTCCGGTGTCGTCCTCAAGTACATCGCCGCCGCCCGCGACCGTGGCCTGGGCGTCATCTTCATCACCCACAACCCGCACCACGCCTATATGGTCGGCGACCACTTCAGCGTGCTGCGCCTGGGCACCCTGGAGCTCAGCGCGTCCCGCGACGAGGTCAGCCTCGAAGAGCTGACCAACCACATGGCCGGCGGCGCCGAACTCGCCGCCCTGAAGCACGAACTGGCCCAGGTCCGCGGCGTCGACGTCGAGGAGCTCCCCGAAGAGGCGGACCTCCAGGCCCCCGTGGCGGCATCTTCCGAAGGGAACTCCTGACATGACCTCTGCCCTGGACCGCATCCGGGTCGGCTCCGCCCCGGACTCCTGGGGTGTCTGGTTCCCGGACGACCCTCATCAGGTGCCCTGGGAACGCTTCCTGGACGAGGTCGCCGAGGCCGGTTACCCCTGGATCGAGCTGGGCCCCTACGGCTATCTGCCGACGGATCCGGCACGGCTGACCGAAGAGGTGGAGCGGCGCGACCTCAAGGTGTCGGCCGGCACGGTCTTCACCTCGTTGCACCGGGGACCGGCCGTATGGGAGTCCACCTGGGAGCACGTCAGCCAGGTCGCCGCCCTCACCCAGGCCATGGGCGCCAAGCACCTGGTGGTCATCCCCTCCTTCTGGCGGGACGACAAGACCGCCGAGATCATCGAGCCCTCGGAGCTCACCGTCGAACAGTGGGCCCACCTCGCCAAGGGCATGGAGCGGCTCGGCCACGAGGTCCGGGAGACCTACGGCCTCGACATCGTCGTCCACCCGCACGCCGACACCCACATCGACACCGAGGAGCACGTCGAGCGCTTCCTCGACTCGACCGACTCCGGCCTCGTCAACCTCTGCCTGGACACCGGGCACTACGCCTACTGCGGCGGCGACAGCGTCAGGCTCATCGAGACCTACGGCGAGCGCATCGGCTATCTGCACCTCAAGCAGGTCGACCCCGAGGTCCTCGCCGACGTCGTGAAGAACGGGGTGCCCTTCGGGCCCGCCGTGCAGCGCGGCGTGATGTGCGAACCCCCGGCCGGCGTGCCCGCGCTGGAGCCGGTCCTCGCCGCCGCCCAGGGGCTCGGTGTCGATCTGTTCGCCATCGTCGAACAGGACATGTACCCCTGCGCGCCCGACAAGCCGCTGCCCATCGCCGTACGCACCCGCAAGTTCCTCCGCTCCTGTGGCGCCTGACCTTCCGAAGGGACGACCTACCACCATGACTCAGCGTGGAACGCTCGGAGTCGCCGTCATCGGGACGGGGAGGATGGGCGCCGACCATGTGCGCCGTATCAGCGAGGTGACCAGCGGGGCGCGGGTGGCCGCCGTCGTGGACGTGGACGCGGAACGGGCCAAGAGCGTCGCGGCCGGTGTCGAGGGCTGCACCGCCCACACCGAACCGGCCGCCGCGATGGCCGCCGAGGACGTCGACGCCGTACTCATCGCCTCGCCCGGCCCCGCGCACGAGGCCGCGCTGCTCGCGGCCTTCGAGCGTGACCTGCCGGTGCTGTGCGAGAAGCCGCTCACCCCCGACGCCGCCTCCGCGCTCAGGATCCTTCAGGCCGAGCAGAAGCTGGGGCACCGGCGCGTCCAGGTGGGCTTCATGCGGCGCTACGACGCCGAGTACATCAAGCTCAAGGCGCTGCTGGACAGCGGCCAGCTCGGCCGTCCGCTGATGCTGCACAACCGGCACCGCAACGCGGCCAGCCCGCCCGGCTTCACCGACGCCATGCTCATCAACGACTCGGTCGTGCACGAGATGGATGTGACGCGCTGGCTGCTCGGCCAGGAGATCACAGCGGTGACGGCGCTGCGCCCGACACCGTCGGACAACGCCCCGGAGGGCCTTACGGACCCGCAGTTCGTCGTCCTCGAGACCGACGGAGGCGCCCTCGTCGATGTCGAGATCTTCGTCAACTGCGGATTCGGCTACCAGGTGCAGGCCGAAGCGGTCTGTGAGCGCGGCACCGCCCGGATCGGCGACGGGCACGCCATGGTGACCAACGCGGCGGGCCGCTGGGGCGGAACCATCGCGCAGGACTTCGTGGAGCGCTTCGCGGAGGCCTACGACCGTGAGGTGCAGGCCTGGGTGGACGCCACCCGGCGCGGCGAGGTGACCGGGCCGAGCGTCTGGGACGGCTATGCCGCGGCGGCGGTCTGCGAGGCGGGCGTGCGCGCCCAGGCGGAGGGCCGCCGCACCGAAGTCGAACTGATCGAGCGCCCCGCTCTCTACCGCTGATCCGGCAGGCGTGCCCTGCGCCGGAGCTCCGGCGCAGGGCACGCCTGCCGCTCCTTCCACGGGGTGGGGTTCTCGCCCATGAGCGAGGCGAGCAGGAGAGGCATGCCACCCGGCCCCCGCGGTTCATAGCCTGTTGCCGGTGCGGCGCGTAACGTGACGGAGCATGAAGATCCTCATCAGCGCCGACATGGAGGGCGCCACCGGTGTGACCTGGCCGGCCGACGTGCTGCCCGGAACGCCGCAGTGGGAGCGGTGCCGTGCGATGTTCACCTCCGACGTGAACGCCGCCGTGCGCGGCTTCCTCGACGGCGGCGCCGACGAGGTGGTGATCAACGAGGCCCACTCGACCATGCGCAATCTGCTCCTGGAGCGGCTCGACGAGCGGGCGCAGATGCTCACCGGCCGTCACAAGTCCCTGTCCATGGTGGAGGGTGTGCAGCACGGGGACGTGGACGGCATCGCGTTCGTCGGCTACCACGCGGGCGCCGGTATGGAGGGCGTCCTCGCGCACACGTATCTCGCCAACTCCATCACCGGTGTCTGGCTCAACGACGTACGAGCCAGCGAGGGACTGCTGAACGCGCACGTGGTCGCCGAGTACGGCGTGCCCGTCATCCTCGTCACCGGCGACGACGTGGCCTGCGAGGACGCGCTCGGGTATGCGCCGGAGGCGCTCAAGGTCGCCGTCAAGGACCATGTCTCGCGGTACGCGGCCGTCTGCCGCACACCGGCCAGGACCGCCGCCGACATCCGTGCGGCCGCCAAGGAGGCGGCCGGTCTGGCGGCGCGTCACGAGCCCGTGTCCGGTGGGCCGTTCACCGTGGCGCTGGAGTTCGACGCGGAGCACCTGGCGATGGCCGCCACCGTCGTGCCGGGCGTGGACCGCGTCGCGGAGCGGAAGGTGGCGTACACGAGCGGGAGCATGTACGAGGCGATCCGCACCTTCAAGGCGGTCACCACGATCGTCTCGGCCGCGGTGGAGGAGCAGTATGGTTGACGAGCAGGCACGGGAGGAGGTCGTACGGTTCACGTCCGACCTCATCCGCATCGACACCACCAACCGTGGCGGCGGCGACTGCCAGGAGCGGCCCGCCGCCGAGTACGCGGCCGCCCGGCTGGCCGAGGCGGGCCTCGAGCCCACGCTCCTGGAGCGCACCCGGGGCCGGACGAACGTCGTCGCCCGCGTCCCGGGCACCGACCCCCGCGCCGACGCGCTGCTCGTCCACGGCCATCTCGACGTGGTGCCCGCCGAGGCCGGCGACTGGAGCGTGCACCCGTTCTCCGGCGAGGTCCGCGACGGCGTCGTCTGGGGGCGGGGCGCGGTCGACATGAAGAACATGGACGCGATGATCCTCGCCGTGGTTCGGAACTGGGCGCGCGCGGGCGTGCGGCCGCGGCGCGACCTCGTGATCGCCTTCACCGCCGACGAGGAGGCGAGCGCGGAGGACGGCTCCGGCTTCCTCGCGGACCGGCACGCGGACCTGTTCGAGGGATGCACGGAAGGGATCAGCGAGTCCGGGGCGTTCACCTTCCACGACGGCACCGGACGGCAGATCTACCCCATCGCGGCGGGCGAGCGCGGCACCGGCTGGCTCAAGCTCACCGCACGCGGGCGGGCGGGCCACGGCTCCAAGGTCAACCGCAGCAACGCGGTCACCCGGCTCGCCGCCGCCGTCGCCCGTATCGGCGCCCACGAATGGCCGCTCAGGCTCACCCCGACCGTACGGGCCGCGCTGACCGAACTGGCCGCCCTCTACGGCCTCGACACCGCACTCGACGACGTGGAAGGCCTGCTGGAGAAGCTCGGCCCCGCCGCCGCGCTCGTGGAGCCGACCGTCCGCAACAGCGCGAACCCGACCATGCTGAGCGCCGGGTACAAGGTCAACGTGATCCCGGGGGAGGCCGTCGCGTACATCGACGGACGCTATCTGCCCGGCGGCGAGGACGAGTTCCGTACCACCCTCGACGAGCTCACCGGCCCGGACGTGGACTGGGAGTTCCAGCACCACGAAGTCGCCCTCCAGGCGCCGGTGGACGCGCCGACGTTCGCGCGGATGCGCGCGGCCGTACAGGAGTTCGCGCCCGAGGGGCACGTGGTGCCGTACTGCATGTCCGGCGGCACGGACGCCAAGCAGTTCTCCCGACTCGGCATCACCGGCTACGGGTTCGCGCCGCTGAAGCTCCCGGCGGGCTTCGACTACCAGGCGCTCTTCCACGGCGTCGACGAGCGCGTCCCGGTGGACGCACTGCACTTCGGCGTCCGCGTCCTCGACCGCTTCCTCAGCTCTTAGTAGGGAGTCGAGAAGATGGTGCGGACCCTGGAGTACGGGGCCTGGCCCTCGCCCATCGACGCGTCACTCGCCGCCGCGCACGACGGGCAGCCGGAGTCGGTGGGCTTCGTCGGCGACGAGGCGTGGTGGATCGAGCCGCGTCCCACCGAGGGCGGCCGCCGCACCCTCGTCCGGCGCACGGCGGACGGCAGGGAGGAGTCGGTGCTGCCCCCTTCGTGGAACGTGCGCAGCCGCGTCATGGAGTACGGCGGCCGGCCCTGGGCCGGGGCGATGCGGCCCGGCGGCCCACTGGTGGTGTTCGTGAACTTCGCGGACCAGCGGCTGTACGCGTACGAGCCCGCGGCCCCCGGTGCCGGGCCGCGTCCGCTCACCCCACTCTCCCCGGTGGGCGGCGGACTGCGCTGGGTGGATCCGCAGGTGCATGCCGAGCGCGGCGAAGTCTGGTGCGTGCTGGAGGAGTTCACCGGCGACGGCCCCACGCACGTTCGCCGGGTGGCCGCGGCCGTACCACTGGACGGTTCGGCCGCACAGGACCGGGACTCCGTACGCGAACTCACCGACGCGCGCCACCGGTTCGTCACCGGGCCTCGCCTGTCGCCGGACGGGCGGCGTGCGGTCTGGCTCGCCTGGGACCATCCGCGCATGCCGTGGGACGGCACCGAGCTCGTCGTCGCCGAGGTCAGAGGCGAGGGCACGTTCGGGGAGCCGCGCACGGTCGCCGGCGGCCCCGACGAGTCGATCGCCCAGGCCGAGTGGGCATCCGACGGCTCCCTGCTGTACGTCAGTGACCGCACCGGCTGGTGGAACCTGTACCGCGACGACGTGCCGCTGTGCCCTCGCGAGGAGGAGTTCGGCGGGCCCCTGTGGAAGGTCGGACTGCGATGGTTCGCGCCCCTGGAGAACGGCCTGATCGCGGTCGTGCACGGCAGGGGCGCGAGCCGGCTCGGGATCCTCGACCCCGACAGGGGCGAGGTGGTGGACACGGCCGGCCCCTGGACGGAGTTCGCCGCCACACTCGCCGTGCACGGCAGCCGGATCGTCGCCGTCGGCGCCGGCCCCCGCAGCGCCTACGAGGTCGTCGAACTGGACTGCCGCACCGGCCGCACCCGGGTGATCGGCGCCGCCCACGAGGACCCGGTGGACCCCGCTCACTACCCCGAACCACGGATCCGCACCTTCACCGGCCCGGGTGGCCGCGAGATCCACGCGCACATCCATCCGCCGCACCACCCCGACCACGTCGCGCCCGACCACGAGCTGCCGCCGTACGTGGTGTGGGCGCACGGCGGGCCCACGAGCCGTTCCCCGCACGTCCTCGATCTGGAGATCGCCTACTTCACCTCACGCGGCATCGGCGTCGCCGAGGTCGACTACGGCGGTTCCACCGGATACGGGCGCGAGTATCGCAACCGGCTGCGCGAGCAGTGGGGCGTCGTCGACGTCGAGGACTGCGCGGCCGTCGCGCTCACCCTGGCGGACGAGGGCACCGCGGACCGTGACCGGCTCGCCGTACGCGGCGGCAGCGCGGGCGGCTGGACGACGGCCGTGTCCCTGACGACCACCGACGTGTACGCCTGCGGGACGATCCTCTACCCGGTCCTGGACCCGGTGAGCTGGGGCTCGGGGGAGACCCATGACTTCGAGTCGCGGTACCTGGAGACACTGGTCGGGCCGTACGCCGAGGTGCCCGCCCGGTACGCCGAGCGCTCACCCCTGGAGCACGCCGACCGGATCACCGCCCCGTTCCTGCTGCTGCAGGGACTGGACGACGCCATCTGCCCGCCCGCGCAGTGCGAGCGTTTCCTGGCCCGGCTGGCGGGGCGGCGGATCCCGCACGCCTACATCGCCTTCGAGGGCGAGGGGCACGGCTTCACACGGGCTGAGACCATGGTGCGTGTCCTGGAGGCCGAGCTGTCCCTGTACGCGCAGGTCTTCGGGCTGAACCCGCCCGGCATTCCCACCCTGGAGCTGACCAAGTGACACCTCTTGTACGGCCGCCCAGGCTCGTCCCCGGTGACCGCGTGGCCGTTGTCGCGTCCAGCGGACCCGTCCGCGAGGAGCGACTCGCCGCCGGGCTCGACATCCTGCGCGCCTGGGACCTGGATCCCGTCGTGGCCCCGCACGTCCTCGACCGGCACCCCGACTTCCCCTATCTCGCGGGCACCGACGCCGACCGGGCCGCCGACCTCCAGTCCGCGTGGTGCGACCCCGACGTGGCGGCGGTGCTGTGCGCGCGGGGCGGGTACGGGGCACAGCGCATGGTGGACCTGCTCGACTGGGCGGCGTTGCGGGCCGCCGGGCCCAAGGTGCTGGTCGGCTTCAGCGACGTCACCGCGCTGCACGAGGCGTTCGCGGCCCGGCTGGGCCTGGCCACGCTGCACGGGCCGATGGTGTCGGCCGTCGACTTCCTCAAGAGCGCACGGGCGCAGGAGCATCTACGGGCGACGCTGTTCGAGCCGGAATCGGTGCGGACCATCAGATCCGGCGGCGCCGCACTGGTGCCCGGCCGCGCCCGGGGAGTCACCCTGGGCGGCTGTCTGAGCATGCTCGCGTCCGAACTCGGCACCCCGCACGCGCGGTCCGGCGCCCGGGGCGGGCTGCTGCTGATCGAGGACATCGGCGAGGAGCCGTACCGCATCGACCGGATCCTCACCCAGCTCCTGCGCTCGGGCTGGCTCGACGGGGTCGCCGGAATCGCCCTCGGCTCATGGGAGGGGTGCGGCCCCTACGAGGAGCTGCGCCCGGTCCTCGTCGACCGGCTCGGCGGCCTCGGGGTGCCGGTCGTGGAGGAGTTCGGATTCGGCCATGGACAGGGCGCGTTGACGGTGCCGTTCGGGGTGGCGGCCGAACTGGACTCGGCGGCAGGGACCTTGACGTTGGAGGTGCCGGCGCTGGCGTAGCGGGCCGCCGGCCCGGTGCCGGACCGGCGCGAGGACACAGATGCGCCGCAACTCACTGTTGTGGCAGGCTCGTTGGGCTGTGGACGGCGGAGCGACGGGGGACGCACGATGCGGCTGCGCGGACGGGACGGTCCGCCGACGGTCATCAACGAGTTCAACGGCGGATCGGCCGACTACGTGGTGATGACCGGGTCGGTGCAGGGGGCATCCATGTGCACCTGCACCGACCGGAGTCCGCGGGGCGTGTCCCGCTGTTCGGGTTCCTCCTCCCGCTCGTGGCTGCCACGGCAGCGGTCTGGCTCTTCATCCTCACGGGCAAGTGGGTGGCGCTCCTCGTCGCGGCGCTGATGGTCGTCGTCGCCGTCCGGCGGGTGCACGCCGCCCAGCGCGGGGCGAGGGGCCGCGACATCTTCCTGCCGGACGCGTGCCTGGACACGACCGCCGCCGTGCTCGCCTCCCGGCTGCGCTCCGTCTACGACCGGGAGGAGCGGCTCGCCCGTATTCACGACCCCGTCCCACTGCGCGTGAGCTGGGCCGAGGCGGACCCGCTGTTCGCGGACCACGGGACCAACATCCTGGACGGCGGGGACGGGCCGCTCGATCTCACCGGTGAACTGCCCGGCGTGGCGAACGCGACGTCTGCGCCCACACCACGCCCGCGGTCCGCTGAGTGCGTCACCCGTCCGGCCCCCACCGGCCGGGCGGTGTCGGCCTTGGCCGTTCATCCTGGTCGTATGAGCGCGAGGACCTCCCGGAGGGCCGGGACGAGCGGCGGGGTGCAGCAGGGGCGGGGGCAGTGGCTGATCGGGGGGCCGTGCGGGGCGCTCTTCGTGAGTCGGCGCGGCTGAGTCCCGTTCACGTACGGTGTCGACGTGCCTGAGACTCATGGATACCTCACCGAAGGCCCCCGCGTGGGGATACGCCACTTCACCCCCGCCGACGGGGCCGAGTTCACCGCCCGGGCACGGGAGAGCAGGGACCTGCACCACCCCTGGTTGTTCCCGCCGGTCACCGCCGCGGCCTACGCCGCGTACGCGGGGCGGCTCATCGAGGACCCGACGAAGGCCGGGTTCCTGGTGTGCGAGAGGGACGGCGGGGGCATCGCCGGCTTCATCAACATCAACAACATCGTCGAGGGCGGCTTCCTGAGCGGGGCCCTCGGATACGGCGCCTTCGCGCACGCCGCCGGGCGCGGGCTGATGTCGGAGGGCCTCCACCTGGTGGTGCGGTACGCGTTCGGGCCCATGGGGCTGCACCGGCTGGAGATCAATGTGCAGCCCCTCAATGCCGCCTCGATCGCCCTCGCCCGGCGCTGCGGCTTCCGGTTGGAAGGCTTCTCACCGGACATGATCTACGTCGACGGTGCCTGGCGGGATCACGAGCGCTGGGCCATCACCGCCGAGATGGTCCGGAAGTGATCCCGCCACCGGTCCGGCTCCTCAGCGCTCGGACCGGACCGTCGGCATGGCGAGGTCGACCGCACCGGTGTTCGGACCGCCCTTGCAGGAGTCGTGGCAGGCCTTCTCCAGGCTGCAGCACAGTGAGCAGATCGCGCCGGAGTGGTACGGGCAGCGCGCCATGTCGGGACGTTCGAAGGTGTCCGCGCACACCGAGCAGGTGAGCGTCGCCGCGGAAGGCAGTCCCTGGGGGTCGAGCAGTGGCTCGTCCAGGTCGTCGCGGCGGGCGATGTAGTACTTGCCCCGGGTCAGCACCGCGAACAGCGGGGAGAGCACCATCGCCAGGAACAGCGCGATGAACGGGGAGTAGGCCTTGCCCAGGGCGCCGAAGGCCTCGAAGTACGCGGCGATCGAGACCGCCGAGGCGATCAGCATCGAGCCGAAGCCGACCGGGTTGAAGTGGTGGAGGTGGGCCCGCTTGAACTCGATGTAGGACGGACTCAGCTTCAGCGGCTTGTTGATGACCAGGTCCGCCACCACCGCGCCGATCCACGCGATGGCGACGTTCGAGTAGAAGCCCAGCACTGTGTTGAGGAACCCGAACACGCCGCCTTCCATCAGCGCGAGCGCGATACCGACGTTGAGGAAGATGTAGACCACACGCCCGGGGTGACGGTGAGTCAGCCGGGAGAAGAAGTTCGACCAGGACAGCGAGCCCGAGTACGCGTTCGTCGAGTTGATCTTGATCTGGGAGAGGATCACGAAGAACGTCGCAAGGCCGAGGGCGACCGGCGCGGCGAAGGTCCTGAAACCGTGGACGTACTGCTGGATGGGCTCGTTCGCCTGGGCGAGCCCCACGCTGCCGGCGATGCAGAAGGCCAGGAACGCCCCGCCGATCTGCTTCGCCGCGCCGAGCACCACCCAGCCCGGGCCGGCGGAGAGCACCGCGCCCCACCACTTCTTCGCGTTCTGCGGCGTCTTGTCGGGCATGAATCGGAGGTAGTCGACCTGCTCACCGATCTGCGCGATCAGTGACAGCGCCACGCCCGCGCCCGCGCCGACGCCGAGCAGGCTGATACCGGAGCCGGTCGGCGAGTTCCCGGCGAAGTGGGTGAACTCCGAGAACCTGCCGGGCTCCTGGATCGCGATCGACACGAACGGCGCGACCATGAGGACCAGCCAGATCGGCTGGGTCCACACCTGCATCTTCGACAGCGCCGTCATCCCGTAGATCACCAGCGGCAGGATGACCAGCGAACAGACGAGGTAACCGATGGCCAGCGGGATGTGCAGGCCCAGCTCCAGGGCCTGCGCCATGATCGACCCTTCGAGGGCGAAGAAGATGAAGGTGAAGCTGGCGTAGATGACCGATGTCAGGGTGGAGCCCAGATAGCCGAAGCCGGCGCCCCGGGTCAGCAGGTCCATGTCGATCGAGTACTTCGCCGAGTAGTACGAGACCGGAATGCCGGTGAGGAAGATGACCACCGCCGCGGCGAGGATCGCCACCATGGCGCTGGAGAAGCCATGGGAGATCGCGATCGAGCCGCCGATGGCGAAGTCAGCGAGATACGCGATACCGCCCAGGGCCGTGGTGGCCACCACGTACGGAGTCCACCGGCGGAAGGACTTCGGGGCATACCGCAGCGAGTAGTCCTCCAGCGTGTCGTTGTGCGTCCAGCCGTTGTAGGTCCGGCCCGCCGCGTCGGCCTGCCCGGCCTTCGTGTCGGCCGCTTCCGGCGGGGACGCCGGCGTCCGGTCGTCGACGATCTCCGTCACGACTCCTCCTCCTCGCACGCAGGAAGTCACCTCCCGACGGCCCGGGAGGAGTTCCACGGAAGAGTCCCGCCGCAATATTTCCCGACCGTTTCGAAGCCTTTACGAAGCTCCGGGGATCCGGGCGCCTTTGCGGAATCCTGACCGGCAGAGCCCCTGGTCAGGTCATCGGCGGCCGGGTTCCATGTGGTGGTGACGACGATCCGACGTGACGCAGTGACGCTGCCCGCCGCGGCGCTGGGCCCCGACAATCCGCTGCCCCCGTTGCGGCCGCTCGACGAGGTGCACCGCATCGAGGACCGGGACAGGGAGGACCTGCCGGGCGACATGGCCCGGCAGATCGGCTACGCGCCCCTGCGGGGCCTGCTGCCCGTACGGCTGCGCGACGGCTACGGCAGAACACGGGAGCCCCGGCGCATCGACACCCTCGTGATCGAGAACGACCGGCTGCGCGCCACCGTGCTGCCCGGCCTCGGCGGGCGGGTCGCGTCGCTGTTCCACAAGCCGACCGGCCGCGAACTCCTCTACCGCAACCCGGTCTTCCAGCCCGCCTCCTTCGCACTCAACGGTGCCTGGTTCTCCGGTGGCATCGAGTGGAACATCGGCGCCACCGGCCACACCACCCTCTCCTGCTCACCCCTGCACGCGGCCCGGGTCACCGCGCCCGACGGCGGTGAGATGCTGCGCCTGTGGGAGTGGGAGCGCCTGCGCGACCTGCCCTTCCAGGTCGACCTCTGGCTGCCGGAGGGCTCCGACTTCCTCTACGTCGGCGTCCGCGTCCGCAATCCGCACGAGGGGCCGGCGCCGGTGTACTGGTGGTCCAACATCGCCGTACCGGAGGAGTGCCGGGTCCTGGCCCCGGCCCAGGAGGCCTGGCACTTCGGATACACCCGCCGGCTGCGCCGGGTGCCGGTGCCGTCGTACGACGGTGTGGACCGCACCTACCCCCTCAACAGCGCCCATGCCGCCGACTACTTCTACGAGGTGCCCGGTGGACGCCGCCGCTGGATCGCCGCGCTCGGCGAGGACGGTCATGGGCTGGTGCAGACGTCGACCGATGTGCTGCGCGGGCGGAAACTGTTCGTCTGGGGCACCGGTGCCGGGGGGCGCCGCTGGCAGGAGTGGCTCACCGAACCGGGCACCGGCGGCTACTGCGAGATCCAGGCCGGGCTGGCCCGCACCCAGCTGGAGCACGTACGGCTGGACGCCGAGAGCGAGGTGTCCTGGCTGGAGGCCTACGGGCCACTGAGCGCTCGGCGGGAGGGGGAGTGGAACGCCGTTGTTCGGGGCGCCGAGGCACGGCTGGAAGCCGCCCTGCCGCGTGCCGCGGTCGACGCCGCGTACGAGGCGTGGAAGCCGTACGCCGACGTCGATCCGGCAGAGCAGCTCGCCGTCGGTTCCGGCTGGGGGGCGCTCGAAGTGAGGCGCTCCGGCGCCAAGTTGCCGGGCACGCCCTTCGAGGAGTCGACGCTCGGCGAGGCACAGGCGCCCTGGCTGGAGCTGTTGCGGTCCGGTTCCTTCCCCGAGCCGCGGCGGGTCGGGCCGCCGGGTGAGACGCTCGTGGCGCCGCACTGGCGGGACATGCTGGAGACCGCGCCCGCACGGCCCCTGACGGAGTATCACCTCGGGGTCGCCCAGTGGCATGCGGGCGACCGCGCCCAGGCGGTGCGCAGTTGGGAGCGCGCCCTGCACCTGGCGCCGTCGCTCTGGCCCATGCTGCGCTGTCTCGCCGTGGCCGACCAGGAGGCAGGACACCGCGAGCGTGCCGCCGACCGGTACGCCGAGGCGTTCGACGACCTGTGCCAGGAGCGGCGCGACGCCGGGGAGAGCTGGACGGCCGCCACGGCGGCGCTCGGCCGCGAGGCGATCGAGGCGCTGCTGGCGGTGGGCCGTACCGAGGACGCGCGCGCCGTGTGGCGGCGGCTGCACCCCGCGACGCGCGGGCGCGGCCGCTTCCGGCTGACCGAGGCCCGGATACTGCTCGCGCAGGGTGACCGGGACGGCGCCCGGGCCCTCCTCGACGCCGGGTTCGAGGTCGAGGACCTGCGGGAGGGCGCGGAGACGATCGGCGAACTGTGGGCCCGGATCACCGACGAACCACTCCCGGCACGCTACGACTTCCGGATGCGGCCCGAGGACTAGGCGGCCGGTCGGCGGTCCACGTACTCGTACACCGCTCCGTCCGGATGGGCCGCGAGCAGATTCCGGCCCGCCGGCGTCGGCACCGGGCCCGCGATGATGCGGGCGCCGAGGTCGGTCAGCACCCGGTGGGCCTCGTCCACGTCCTGGACGGCGATCGTGGCCGCCACCTTGCGCAGCACCTCCAGCTCCGACTCGGGGCCGCTCATCAACAGGAAGCAGCCGACCGCGGCCACCTGGACACCGCCGCGTTCGAACCGGAGAGCTCTGCCGCCCGCGAGACGCTCGTAGAAGGGGACCGCGGTGTCCAGATCGTCGACGCAGATACGCAGCGAGGCTCCGAGAATCTCCATGGGTACGAGCCTAGTTGGGGGTGGCCCGGGAGGAGATCGATTCGGACCGATCGCGGGCGCGCGCACGCGGCGTTACGGGCGCTCGGGCCCGGGTACTCGGCGGCCATGAACCGCATGGATCACCTGGAACATCTGGACAAGCACCTGGTCGACGAACTGGCGCAGGTGGCCCGTGAGGCCGTGCGCGACGAGCTGCGCGCGCAGACGCGCAAGCAGCGCCGCACGGCCGCGCTCTACGCCGCGTCCGGCGCCGTCGGCCTGTACGCGGGCGCCGCGCTGGCACTCGCCCTCGGTCTGGCGCTGGGGCTCGCCCTCCCCGCCTGGGCCGCCGCGCTGATCATGGCGGCGGTGCTGGGTGTGGCCGCGTATCTGCTGCGCGGCGCAGCCCGTTCGGGCGGCCACGGGGCCGTGTCGCCGGCAACCGGCGGCGGGGTCACCGGCGGTACGCCGTCGAGGGGGCCCGGGACGCCGTACCCGCCGATGCCGCCCGTCGCGCCCGGGGCCCCGGGGACCGGAGCTCCGACGCCGGGCATCCCCGACGCGGCCGCGCCGGGTGCCGCAGCGCCCGGACCGGACCCGGGGACACCGCACCACCCGGACCGGTGAGAGATGGCCAGGGCCTTGTCGGGAGCCCTGCCGAGGCGCCGCAGGGCGGTCGTGGTGACGGGGGCGAGCGCAGGCGTGGGCCGGGCCACGGCCCTCGCCTTCGCCGCCCGTGGCGACCGGGTGGCCCTGCTGGCCCGGGGCCGGGAGGGCCTCGCCGCCGCCGCGGACGAGGTGCGGCGCGCCGGCGGTGAGGCGCTGGTCGTCCCCGTGGACGTCGCGGACGCCAGGGCGGTCGAGGACGCGGCGCAGCAGGTCGTCGACGCGTTCGGACGGATCGACGTCTGGGTCAACAACGCGTTCGCCGGGGTCTTCGCGCCGTTCATGAAGATCGAGCCGGACGAGTTCCGCCGGGTCACCGAAGTCACGTATCTCGGCTATGTGTTCGGCACGCGGGCCGCCCTGCGGCACATGCTGCCCGCCGACCACGGAACCATCGTCCAGGTCGGCTCCGCGCTCGCCTACCGGGGAATCCCCCTGCAGACTGCGTACTGCGGGGCCAAGCACGCCGTCCAGGGCTTCAACGAGTCGTTGCGGTGCGAGCTGCTGCACGACGGGTCGCGGGTGCGGACCACGATGGTGCAGCTCCCGGCCCTCAACACCCCGCAGTTCGACTGGGTGCTGAGCCGGATGCCGGGGCGGGCGCGACCGGTGGCACCGGTCTACCAGCCGGAGGTCGCCGCCCGCGCGATCGTGCACGCGGCCGGGCACGGACGGCGGCGGGAGTACTGGGTGGGCGGCTCGACGGCGGCCACGCTGATCGCCAACGCCATGGCCCCGGGGCTGCTCGACCGCTACCTCGCCCGCACCGGGTACGACGCGCAGCGGGACCAGCAGCGGGACCAGCAGCGGGACCAGCAGCGGGACCAGGGGGAGCACGGCGAGGCGGGGAACCTGTGGTCGCCCGCGGACGGCCCGCACGGTCACGACCACGGGGCGCACGGCCGCTTCGACGGGGAGTCCCTGCCGGGGAGCGCCGAGGACTGGCTCTCCCGCAACCGGTCCAGGCTGGGCGCGGGCCTTCTGCTGGGCGGCCTGGGCGCCGCGATGACCGCGGGTCTGCGCCGCCGCGGCCGAGCGCGCTGAGCGCGGTCGCGGCGGGAGGCAGGAGCCGCGGGTGGCCAGCGTGTTGTGGAGCTCTGGTGGCTCGCGGAGCTCTAGTGGCGGAGTTGCGGCAGCACCTTCGTGCGGTAGAAGTCGAAGAAGCCGCGCTGGTCCGGGCCGATCTGGTTGACGTAGACATGGTCGAAGCCCGCGTCCACGAACGCGGTGAGCGCGGCCACGTGCTCGTCCACGTCGTCCCCGCACACCCTGTTCTCGCGCACCATCTCCTCCGTGATCAGCGGCTTGAGCTGCTCGAAGTGCTTCGGCGTGGGCAGGATCTGCCCCATCTCGCCGGGCAGCAACTCGTTGAACCACAGCCGGTGCACCGTACGGACGGCCTCGTCCCGGTCGGTGCCGTAGCAGACCTTCGTGCCGCCGCTGACCGGCTTGGCGCCGCCCCCGCCCTTGCGGAACTGCGACACCAGCGACTCGTTCGGCATCATCGTGATGTAGCCATCGCCCACCCGCGCCGCCAACGACGTCGCCGCGGGACCGAAGCCGGAGACGTCGATCGGCACCGGCTCGTCGGGAACCGTGTAGAGGCGGGCCTTCTCCACCGTGTAGTGGGTGCCGTAGTGGCTCACCTCCTCACCGGTGAACAGCCGCCGCATGACCTGGATCGCCTCCTCCAGCATCTCCAGACGCACATGCGCGGGCGGCCAGGGGCCACCGAGGATGTGCTCGTTCAGGGCCTCGCCGCTGCCCACGCCCAGCCGGAACCGGCCCCCGGTCATCACCGCACTGGTCGCGGCGGCCTGCGCCACCACCGCCGGATGGATCCGCACCGTCGGACAGGTGACCGCGGTCTCGATCGGCAGCGACACCGCCTCCGAGATCGCGCCGATCACCGACCACACGAACGGGCTCTGGCCCTGCTCGTCGTGCCACGGGTGGTAGTGGTCCGAGATCCACAGTCGCTGGAATCCGGCCTGCTCGGCCATCCTGGCCTGCTCGATCAGATCCGCGGGACCGAACTCCTCGCACGAGAGGAAGTAGCCGTACTCGGTCATGGGGTGAACCTCCGGGGCAGGGCCTACCGCGTCGCTTTCCGGCCGGGTAACCGCCGGGACAGGGGCGAAACGCCCCCCGCGGTGGCGTTTGGGCGCCCTGACCAGGGGGACGCGGAAGGTCCAACGGGTGGGCATCCGTGTGCCCGCCCAGGCAGACCACGTACGCGCGACCACGCCGGAGGCGAACAGTGAGTCGACCCCGCATCCTGATCGTCGGTGCCGGATTCGCCGGGTACCAGACGGCCCGCACCCTCTCGCGCCTGACCCGGCACCGGGCCGACATCACTCTGCTGAACCCGACCGACTACTTCCTGTATCTGCCCCTGCTCCCGCAGGTCGCCACGGGCATCCTGGAGCCGCGCCGCGTGGCCGTCTCGCTCCCCGGCACCCTGCGCCATGTGCGCCTGGTGCTCGGCGAGGCCGACAGCGTCGACCTCGACGCGCGCACCGTGCACTACACCGACCCCGAGGGCCACGTCGGCACACTGTCCTACGACCGGCTCGTGCTCGCCGTCGGCAGCGTCAACAAGCTGCTGCCGATCCCCGGCGTCTCCGAGCACGCGCACGGCTTCCGGGGACTGCCCGAGGCGCTGTACCTGCGCGACCATGTGACCCGCCAGATCGAACTGGCCGCCGCGGCCGAGGATCCCAAGAGCCGCGCCGCCCGCTGCACCTTCGTGGTGGTCGGCGCCGGCTACACCGGGACCGAAGTGGCCGCGCAGGGCCAGCTGTTCACCGATGAGCTGGTGCGCCAACAGCCGTTGTGGGAGGGCATCCGGCCGCGCTGGCTGCTGCTGGACATCGCGCCGCGCGTGATGCCGGAGATGGACGAGCGGCTCTCCCGCACCGCCGACCGCGTGCTGCGACGGCGCGGCGTCGACGTGCGGATGGGGACATCCGTGAAGGAGGCCACACACGACGGAGTCCTGCTGACCGACGGCGAGTTCATCGACACCCGCACCCTCGTGTGGTGCGTCGGTGTACGGCCCGATCCGCTGGTCGAGCACCTCGACCGCCCCCTGGAGCGCGGCCGACTGCTCGTCGACCCCTATCTCCAGGTGCCGGGCCACTCGGAGGTGTTCGCGTGCGGCGACGCGGCGGCCGTACCCGACCTCGACAAGCCGGGCCAGTACACGCCGATGACCGCACAGCACGCCTGGCGGCACGGCAAGGTCTGCGCCCGCAATGTCGCCGCCTCTCTCGGCATCGGCTCCCGGCGCGCCTACCGCCACCACGACCTCGGGTTCGTGGTGGACCTGGGCGGCACGCGGGCCGCCGCCAACCCGCTCGGCATCCCGCTGTCCGGGCCGCTCGCCGGAGCCGTCGCCCGCGGGTACCACCTCGCCGCGATGCCCGGCAACCGCATCCGGGTCGCCGCCGACTGGCTCCTGGACGCCGTACTGCCGCGCCAGGCCGTCCAGTTGGGGCTGGTCCGCTCCTGGTCCGTGCCGCTGGACACGGCCTCGCCCGAACTGGCCCGCGTACCGGGACGCCCCACCAAGTCCGGTACGGAGGAGAACACATGAACAGCCGTCAACTCCATGAACTCGCCCAACAGCTGCGCGTCGACAGTGTCCGCGCCGCCGCCGCGGCCGGGTCCGGTCACCCCACGTCCTCGATGTCGGCCGCGGACCTGATGGCGGTCCTGCTGGCCCACCACTTCCGCTACGACTTCGAACGCCCCTCCCATCCCGCCAACGACCGGTTCGTCCTCTCCAAGGGACACGCCTCACCCCTGCTCTACGCCGCCTACAAGGCCGCCGGCGCGATCAACGACACCGAGCTGCTCACCTTCCGCAAACTGGGCAGCCGTCTCGAAGGCCACCCCACGCCCCGCCGGCTGCCCTGGGTCGAGACGGCCACCGGCTCGCTCGGCCAGGGGCTGCCCATCGGCGTCGGCATCGCCCTGGCCGGGCAGCGGCTCGACCGCACCGGCTACCGCGTCTGGGTGCTGTGCGGCGACAGCGAACTGGCCGAGGGCTCCGTCTGGGAGGCCGCCGAGCACGCCGGGACCGAACACCTCGACAACCTGATCGCGATCGTCGACGTCAACCGGCTCGGCCAGCGCGGGCCCACCCGCCACGGCCACGACCTCGACGCGTACGCACGTCGCTTCAAGGCCTTCGACTGGCACACCATCGAGATCGACGGACACGACGTGGAGGCCATCGACCGCGCCTGCAGCGAGGCCGAGTCCACCACCGGACAGCCCACCGTGATCCTGGCCCGCACCCTCAAGGGCAAGGGCGTCACCGGCGTCGAGGACCGCGAGGGCCTGCACGGGAAGCCCCTGAAGGACGCGGAGGAGGCGATCGCGGAACTCGGCGGCGTACGGGACCTGCGGGTCGAGGTCCAGCCGCCGCCCCCGGCCCGTACCCTGCACGCCGTGCAGGGCGGCCACCTGGAGCTGCCGCGCTACGACGTCGGTGACGAGGTCGCCACCCGTGACGCCTTCGGCCACGCGCTGGCCGCGCTCGGCAACGCCCGCGGGGACGTCGTCGCGATCGACGGCGAGGTCGGCGACTCCACGCGCGCCGAGTACTTCGCCAAGGAACACCCCGAGCGCTACTTCGAGTGCTACATCGCCGAACAGCTGATGGTCGCCACCGCCGTCGGCATGTCGATACGCGGCTGGGTGCCGTACGCGGCGACGTTCGCCGCGTTCCTCACCCGCGCCCACGACTTCATCCGCATGGCCTCGATCAGCGGCGCCGACATCAACCTCGTCGGCTCCCACGCGGGCTGCGCCATCGGCGAGGACGGGCCCTCGCAGATGGGCCTGGAGGATCTCGCGATGTTCCGCGCGGTGTACGACTCGACGGTCCTGTACCCGTGCGACGCGAACCAGACCGCCAAACTCGTGGCCGCGATGGCCGGCCTCGAGGGCATCCGCTATCTGCGCACCTCGCGCGGGGAGACGCCGGTCGTCTACGGGCCGACCGAGGAGTTCCCGGTCGGCGGCAGCAAGGTGCTGCGCGCCTCCTCCGAGGACCGGCTCACCCTGGTCGCCGCCGGGGTCACCGTCCATGAGGCGCTGAAGGCCGCCGACGCCCTCGCCGAGCAGGGCATACGGGTCCGGGTCATCGATCTGTACTCGGTCAAGCCCGTCGACCGGGAAACCCTGCGCGAGGCCGCCGAGCGCACCGGCTGCCTCCTGACGGTCGAGGACCACCGCGCGGAGGGCGGACTCGGCGACGCCGTGCTGGACGCCTTCCTCGACGGCCGTCCGGTACCCCGCCTGGTGCGCCTGGCCGTCCGTACGATGCCGGGCTCGGCGACGCCCGCCGAGCAGCTGCACGCCGCGGGCATCGACGCCGAGTCGATCGCAGCCGCGGCCCGGCTGCTGGTGGAACACGCCGTCGTGCCGTGACCGGAGGGAGCGACATGAGCAGCACGCGGACGGTACGCGTGGGCCGCCGCACGGTGGAGATCCACCGGCCGGACAAGGTGCTGTTCCCCGGCGACGGGGACGGCAAGGAGTACACGAAGGCCGACCTCGTCGCGTACTACCGGTCCGTCGCGCCCTACATGCTGCCCCATCTGCGCGGCCGCCCCCTGATGCTGGAGCGGCACCCGGACGGCATCGAGGGGCCCCGGTTCATGCAGAAGAACACCCCGGACCACTACCCGGACTGGATCCACCGCGTCGAGGTGCCCAAGGAGGGTGGCACCGTCTGCCACACCGTCTGTGACGACACGGCCACCCTTCTCTACCTCGCCGACCAGGCCTGCATCACCCTGCACCGCTGGCTCTCCCGCGTAGGCCGGCTCGATCGGCCCGACCGGATCGTCTTCGACCTCGACCCGGCGGGCGACGACTTCGGCGAAGTTCGGGAAGCCGCCCCGCTGTTGCGCGAGCTCCTCGGTGAACTGAGGCTGCCGTCCGCTCTGATGACCACCGGTTCGCGAGGGCTGCACGTGGTCGTGCCGATCAGCGGACACCACGACTTCGACACGGTGCGGGAGTTCGCCAGGGACGTCGCCGACACCCTCGCCGAAGCCCACCCCGACCGGTTCACCACGGCCGCGCGCAAGAAGGACCGCGGCGAGCGGCTCTACCTCGACGTGCAGCGCAACGCGTACGCGCAGACCGCGGTGGCCCCCTTCACCGTCCGGGCCCTGCCCGGCGCCCCGGTCGCCACACCCCTGTCCTGGGAGCAACTCGACGAGCCGGACGTGGATGCCCGCCGCTGGACCATCGCCGACGCGGTGGACCAGGCCCGCACCCGACCCTGGGCCGGAGTGCGGGCCCGGGCGCTCCGCCCCGCGCGCAGACGTCTCGACGCGCTGCGCTGACTACCCAATGAAGTCAATTCGTTGCTCCGGGTGAGCCTGGGGGAACCGTCGCGGGGCGAGGGTGAGGCGGATCAAGCCCTGTGCGGCATCCTCCTGTCCCAAAACGGGGCTCGCAGGTTTGCGCGGAGGACGTTGGGCACTCGACTTACGAGGTCACCAATGGCAAACACACCGCGTGATTCGAATGAACAGGATTCGCCCAGGAAGTCGGAGGACGGTGCGGCGAAGAGGCAGCCGAGCCTAATGGAAGTGGTGCGCCAGGCGCGCGCCCAGTTCGCGGAGCTGACCGGACTGACCCCGGAGTCCGTCTCGTCTTTCGAACGGACCGAGGACGGCTGGGAGCTGGAGATCGAGGTCCTGGAGCTCGCGCGGGTTCCCGACACGATGAGCCTGCTCGCGAGCTACGAGGTGCAGCTGACCCCCGAGGGCGAGCTCGCCGGCTACCGGCGCGTTCGCCGCTACGAACGCGGGAGGGCTGACGCACATCGGCCGGGCGGTCGGTAGGAGACGGCAGCTCCGGACCCGTCCCCATGGGCGAGACACACGACAAGACAGACAAGGAGGAGCGGTCGGCATGACCGTTGTCCCGGCACAGCAGACCGGAGGGGGAGGCGGCTCCAGCGGCCTCTACGACGTACTGGAGCTCGTCCTCGACCGAGGGCTCGTCATCGACGCGTTCGTCCGTGTCTCCCTCGTCGGCATCGAGATACTGAAGATCGACGTACGAGTGGTGGTCGCGAGCGTCGACACCTATCTGCGTTTCGCCGAGGCGTGCAACCGGCTCGACCTGGAGTCCGGACCGCACAAGAGCCCCGGACTGCCCGAGCTGGTCGGCGAGGTCACCGAGTCCGGCGCGCGGGGCAAGTCGAAGGGCGCCCTGTCGGGTGCCGCGGAGACGATCTCGGATGCCTTCAAGCAGGCCCGTGAAGAGGGCCAGAGCGAGGGAAGGCCGCGGGCGCGCAAGACGACGTCCGCCAGGAAAAAGGAGGAGGAGCAGGAGTGAGCACGTACGTCTATGGCATCGCCCCGAGCTCGCACCCCTCGCTCCCCAAGGACATGGGCGGAGTCGGTGATCCGCCGTGCCCGGTGAGGATCCTCGAGGAGGGTGAGCTCGTCGCGATCGTGAGCGACGCCCCCGAGGGGCTGCGGCCCAAGCGCAGGGATCTGCTTGCCCATCAGAACGTGCTCAGTGAGGCGGGCGCGGGCGGGGCTGTACTGCCCATGCGGTTCGGCAGTGTGGCCGCGGACGACGCCGCCGTCACCCAGGTGCTCGCCGAGCGTACGGGCCACTACCGGGAGCGGCTGACGGCCCTGGACGGCAGGGTCGAGTACAACATCAAGGCCAGCCATGACCAGGAGGCGATCCTGCACCTGGTGATGGCGGAGAGCACGGAGATGCGCGCCCTGGCCGAGGATAACCGGCAGGCCGGCGGGGGCAGCTACGAAGACCGGCTGCGCTTGGGCGAGATGGTCGCCGCCGCGGTGCAGAGCCGCGAGGCGATGGACGCGGAGGAACTGCGGCGCCTTCTGGAACCTGCCGCCGAGGCAGTCAGCTCCGGCCCTGAGTCCTCCGGCTGGCTGGCCAATCTCTCCTTCCTGGTGCCCCGAGACTCCGCGGGGGAGTTCCTGGAGGCCGTGGAGGAGGCCCGCAAGGGCAACCCGCACCTCGAACTGCGGGTCAACGGGCCGTTGCCGCCGTACAGCTTCGTCGAGCCCGGCCCTGCCGAGCCCGCGGGAAGCACGACCGGGACGGCCATGGGCGAGGAGTGACCCATGGGACTGCTCACGGAGGCCCTGCTGCTGCCGTTCGCACCGGCGCGCGGCAGCCTCTGGGTGATCAGACAGGTGATCGCCGAGGCCGAGCGACAGTACTACGACCCGGCGACCGTCCGGGCCGAACTCGCCCTTCTCGAGTGCCGGCTCGAGGAAGGCGAGATCACTGAGGAGGAGTTCGACCGCGAGGAGGACGCACTCCTCGACCGACTGGAGATCGGCCTGTGCCATGCAACGGGATCGGGAACCGGCGAGGGGACGACAACATGAATCGAGCGGCACTGGGCCTGGCGGTAGGGGCCGGGTATGTCCTCGGACGGACCAAGAAGATGAAGCTCGCCTTCGCCCTGGGCACGCTGGCCGCGGGAAAGCGGATGCAGCTCAGCCCGCGGGCGCTCGCCGACCTGGTCAACCAACAACTGCGGGACAACCCCCAGTTCAAGGAGATCGGCGACCAGTTGCGCCACGATCTGCGCGGTGCGGGCAAGGCCGCCTCCGGTGCGCTGCTCGAGCGCCAGATCGAGGGCATCGCCGGCCGGTTGCACAGCCGCACCGAGCAGGTGCGCGGGCAGCTCTCCGGCGCGGCATCCCAGGTCTCGGACCTGACCGGCCCCGGAGAGGAGTCGGAAGAGGGCCGGGCCGAAGGGGAGGCCGCCGACTCCGAGGAGGCGGCGGCGCCCGAGGAAGAGGAATCGCCGCCGCCCAAGAAGGCGGCCAGGAAGGCCCCGCCCAGCAAACGCCCCGCGAAGAAGGCGCCCGCCAAGCAGGCGGGCCCGAAGGCCGCCAATAAGGCGGCCGCGAAGAAGGCTCCTGCCAAGAAGGCCCCCGCGAAGAAGACCGCCGGAGCGCAGGATGGCGGACGCGGGTCGAGCGGTGAAGGGAGGCGGTGACGATGGCCGACACCGTCGGTTCCGCGACCGACACGGCGAAGGGCGGGTTCTCCCAAGTCGCCCAGAGCGAGGCGGTCGACCACCTCAAGAAGGAACTGCAGGGATACCTCACCGCCCAGGCCGAGAAACTGCTCGTCGGGGTGGGACGCAAGCTCGGCGAGACCACCCTCAAGCTCAACGACATCGCCGAGGGCAACAGCCCAGGCTTCGCTCAACTCGCCCTGGAGGGCGGGCGCAAGCTCGCCGAGGGCAAGGGCCCGCTGCGCGCCGTCCTGGAGACGGGCGCGAGCCAGGCCAAGGAGAAGGTCGGTGAGGCGGTCAAGGGCCTCTTCGGCGGCAAGAGCAAGCGCAAGGGCAAGGGCGGCAACAAGCCCACGGTCATCATCGAGTCCATCGACGTCGGTGTGCCGGTGCGGACCGCCTACGACCAGTGGACCCAGTACCAGGACTTCACCACCTTCGCCAAGGGCGTGAAGAGCGCGAGCCGCATCGACGACACGACCTCCGACTGGACGGGCAAGATCTGGTGGTCCACCCGTAGCTGGAAGGGCCTCACGGTCGAGCAGATCCCCGACTACAAGATCCAGTGGTCGTCGGAGGCCGCCAAGGGCACCCACAAGGGCGTCGTCACCTTCCACAGGCTCGACGACAACCTCACCCGCATCCTGCTGGTGATGGAGTACTACCCCAGCGGCTTCTTCGAGAAGACCGCCAACATCTGGCGGGCCCAGGGCCGCCGGGTACGCCTCGACTTCAAGAACTTCGACCGCTACATCACCCTCAAGGGCGAGGCGGAGGACGGCTGGCGCGGCGAGATCCGCGACGGCGAGGTCGTCCGCACCCACGAGGAGGCGATCGAGGAGGAGGAGAGCGAGCAGGAAGTGGGCCCCGAGGGTGCCGAGGGGGAGGAAGAGGAACCCGAGGGCGAGTACGAGGAAGAGGAAGAGCCCGAGGAGGAGCCGGAGGGCGAGTACGAGGAAGAGGAAGAGCCGGAGGAGGAGTACGAAGGCGAGGACGAGGGCGAGGGCGAGTACGCCGAGGAGGAAGACGAAGGGGAGTACGAGCAAGAGGGCGACGAGCGTGAGGACGAGCGGGCGGGCGCCGGGAGCCGGCGATGACGACGCCCCGCAGGCTTCCGGACCCCTACGGCGGACCCAGCAGCGGTGCCAGCCTCGCCGACATCCTTGAACGGGTGCTCGACAAGGGTGTGGTGATCGCCGGCGACATCCGGATCAATCTGCTGGACATCGAACTCCTCACCATCAAGCTGCGGCTGATCGTCGCCTCGGTCGACAAGGCCAAGGAGATGGGCATCGACTGGTGGGAGGACGACCCGGCGCTGTCCTCCCGCGCCCGGCGCCAGGAACTGACCCGGGAGAACGCCGAGTTGCGCGCCCGTCTCGAGCGCCTGGAAGCTGGCCTTGCCGAGGAACAGTTGGAAGAGGCGCACGGCAGGAAGGAGTCGTCACGGTGACCGCGCTGCGGTACGTCTACGCGGTCTGCCGCCCCCTCGACGCGCCTCTCCAGGCCCAGTTGACGGGGGTGGCGGGTGCTCCCCCGCGGCAGTTGGAGCACCACGGCCTCATCGCCGTGCTCAGCCAGGTCCCGGAGGAGGACTTCGCCGAGGGGCCGCTCAAGGCGCATCTGGAGGACCTGGAGTGGCTCACCGCCACGGCCCGCGCCCACCAGAACGTGATCGACGCGCTCACCGGCGTCACCACCCCGCTGCCGCTGCGGCTGGGCACCGTGTTCCGGGACGACAGCGGCGTCCGCGTGATGATGGAGGAACGCGAGGAGGACTTCCGCCGCGCCCTGGACCGGCTGGAGGGACGCGTCGAATGGGGCGTCAAGGTCTACGTCGGCGACAGCACGACGGAGACGGCGGCGAGCGGCAGCCCCGCCGCGAAGCCCGCCTCCGGACGCGATTACCTCCGGCAACGGCGCACGCGCACCCTGGCGCAGGACGAATTGTGGCAGAAGGCCGAGGAATACGCGCGCCGACTGCATCGAACGCTCGCGGAACAGGCCGAGGACTGCCGGCTGCACGCCCCGCAGAACGCCGCTCTTTCCGGCGCCTCGGGCCGCAACGTGCTCAATGCTTCCTATCTGGTGCCACGGGAGCGTTCCGAGGAATTCGTCGAATTGGTGGACCGCTACGAGGACGACACTCCTGGAATCCGGGTCGAGCTCACCGGTCCCTGGGCGGCCTACTCCTTCACCGGACTGACGGAAGGAGCCGAGTGATCGCCGTCGAACACCGGGAGATCGCCCTCGTCGACCTGCTCGACCGGCTGCTCGCGGGTGGGGTCGTCATCACCGGCGACATCACGCTGCGCATCGCGGACGTCGACCTCGTCCGCATCGATCTGAACGCCCTGATCAGCTCGGTCAACGCCCAAGTACCCTCGCCCTGGCCGGAGGCCACAGGACCATGACAGACAGCACGTCCGACAGGCCGCGCCACCGGCTGGACCTGGAGCCCGACACCGTCGAACGCGACCTCGTCAAGCTGGTGCTGACCGTCGTCGAACTGCTCCGCCAGCTGATGGAGCGGCAGGCGGTGCGCCGCTTCGACACGGGGGAGCTGACCGAGGAGCAGGAGGAGCGGATCGGGCTGACGCTGATGCTCCTGGAGGACCGTATGGGTGAACTGCGTGAGCGCTACGGACTGCGGCCCGAGGACCTGAATCTGGACCTCGGGCCGCTTGGACCGTTGCTTCCGCGTGACTGATCGCCGATGGATCCCGAACGCCCGGTGGACCGGGTCGTCCGACCAAGGTCCACCGGGCGATCGGCATCCGGTGCCGGACGGATCACCGACCGGTCACCATCGATACCATCGGCCTCGCCCTCCGGCCGCGGTCGTGCCGCGCACCAGGAATCCCAGCAGCCAGAGCACGAGCACCGCCAAAGCGATCCACCACAGCAGTTTCACCGCGAATCCGGCGCCGAAGAGAATCAGGACCAGCAGAAGAACCAGCAGGATAGGAACCATTGTGTGACCTCCTGCCTGCCGAGTTTCCCGAAAGTCGAGAATTAGACGTCCTTTCGGCAAAGAATCTCTCCGTGCAGTACGGAGAACCAGGCGTCGTCCTGCTTCCCCCATTCCCGCCAGGCCGCCGAGACCGCCCGCAACCGCTCGGGGGTCGCATGGCCCCCCTCGACCGCGTGGTCCGCGTATGCGGAGGCGAGCGTGCGGTCGGCCCACAGCTCACTCCACCAGGCCCGCTCCTCGGCGGTGGCATAGGTCCAGGTGCCGGACGTGGCGGTGATGTCGCTGAGGCCCGCCCGCATCGCCCATGACTTCAGCCGCCGGCCCGCGTCCGGTTCGCCGCCGTTGGCGCGGGCCACCCGCCGGTACAGATCCAGCCAGTCGTCGAGTCCCTCGGACGGCGGATACCAGCTCATCGCCGCGTAGTCCGCGTCGCGGACCGCGATGAACCCGCCCGGCCTGGTGACCCGGCGCATCTCCCGCAGCGCCCGTACGGGGTCGCCCACGTGCTGGAGCACCTGGTGGGCGTGGACCACGCAGAACGTGTCGTCCGGGTACTCCAGCGCGTGCACGTCCGCGACCGCGAAGTCCACGTTGGTCAGGCCACGGACGGCGGCCGTGGCCCGGGCCTGCTCCAGGACGCCCGGCGCCCGGTCGACGCCGGTGACATGGCCCTGGGGCACCAGCGCCGCCAGGTCCGCGGTGATGGTGCCCGGCCCGCAGCCGATGTCCAGGATCCGCATGTGCGGCTTGAGCGAGTCGAGGAGGTACGCCGCGGAGTTGGCGGCGGTCCGCCAGGTGTGCGAGCGCAGCACGGACTCATGGTGGCCGTGCGTGTAGACGGCCGTCTCCTTCGACATGACCTGCCTCTTCCCGTCGGTGTTCCCGTCGTACGGACCCCGACGGCGTCGCCGCGGGGCGGTACGCATCACCGTAGGCCTTCATGTCGAATGATGAGACCCACGTCTTGCTATATGGACAATAGGTGTGGGCTGACGAAGCCCGACGACTGATCGGTCACTGCCCGCTCATCGCCGGTGCCCCATCGCCGGTGCCCCATCGGTGGTCACCTGAAGGGCAGCGGGCGATAGACCGTCAGCGCCTCCGGCAGCTTCTCGAGCGTCACCTCGCCCTCCACCTCCGTCACTTCCCCGTCGTACGCGAGGGGTGTGCCCGGGGCCACGCCGGTCAGGCGCAGGCGTCGCACCCGTTCCGCCGCGTGGACCGGAGACCGGGACAGCGGGCCCGCGAGGGCGGCGGACAGCAGCCGGGTGGCGGGACGGCGACCGCCGTGCACGACCCGTACGTCCAGCTTTCCGTCGGCCAGGTCGTAGCGGCGGGCGGGGGCGAGGCCCATGCGGTGGTACGTGCCGTTGCCGGCGAAGAGCAGCCACAGCGGGCGGGTCGTGCCGCCCAGGTCGACGTGCAGGGGGTGGCGGTCGGCGCGCAGGACGCGCAGCGCGGCCAGGACGCCGGCCGGCCAGCCGCCGATCCGGTGGGACCAGCGCTCCCGTTCGCGCACCAGTTCGGGGTACACGCCCAGGCTGCAGGTGTTGATGAAGCAGCCCTGGGTCGAGCCCGAAGAGAAGCGGCCCACGTCCACGCGGACGGCGTCACCCTGCTGGAGGGCGCGGACCAGATCGCGGGCGTCCTCGATGCCGAGGTCGAGCGCGAAGTGGTTCAGGGTGCCGCCCGGGAGGACGGCGAGCGGAAGGCCGTGGCGCAGGGCCACCTCGGCGGCGGTGTTCACCGTGCCGTCACCGCCGCACACGCCGAGGACGCGGGCCCGGGCGGCCGCCTTCTCCAACTCGGCGCGCACCTCGGACGGCTCGCACTCCACGGTCTCCGCGCCGGGAAGGGCGTCCCGCAGGGCGTTGATCCGGTCCGCGGTCCCCGAGCCCTTGTTCGCCACCATCACGAGCCCCGCACCGTCGGGCAGCGCGGGCGCGTCCGCGCGCGGGCGGCCGGGTGGCGGCATCAGATCGCGAGTGGGCACCAGTCCGCGCACGGCGTAGGCGGCGCCCACGCCCAGGGCCGCCCCCGCCAGGACGTCGCTCGGGAAGTGGACGCCGGTGTAGACGCGGGAGACGGCGACGGCCGCGGCGAGCGGCGCGACGGCCGCGCCCCAGCCGCGCGACTCCAGGGCGACGCCCGCGGCGAAGGCGGCGGCCGAGGCGGAGTGACCTGAGGGGAACGAGGTGGTGATCGGCTGGCGCTTGAGCCGGCGGACGGCAGGCACCGGGTCGAGCACCGGGCGGGTGCGGCGGACCGTTCGCTTGCCGATGGTGTTGATGGTGGCCGAGGCGAGCGCGAGGGAGGCGACTCCACGGGCGGCGGCCCGTCGGGCGCGGGGGGTGCGCGCGGCGGTGATGGCCGCGGCCGTGGCGAACCACAGGACACCGTGGTTGGCGGCGCGGCTGAGTCGGGGCAGGACAGGGTCCGCGGCGGGCCAGTGGCGGGCGGCGACGGCCTCGAACAGACGGCAGTCCAAGGCGAGGAGCCGGTCGCGGAGCGGATGCGGGCCGGGCAGGCGGCGGGTGAGATCGACGTCTGGGGTCATGGGAGCCGGATACCCCGGGACGGACGAACCGTGCGGGCGCCCTCCGGTGCGGCCGAACTGCTGCCCTCCTCCCTCGCGACAAGCCGCCAAGTGGCGGACGGGTCCCGCGTTCGAGCGGCTTCGGGCCGATACCGGCAGTGGCGGCGGCGACGCGATAACCGTTTGCCCGGCCTCCGCGCGCCCGCCCACAATGCGCCGCATGGGACATCTGGAAGCCGCGCACCTCGAGTACCACCTCCCGGACGGAAGGCCGTTGCTCGGCGATGTGTCCTTCCGGGTCGGCGAGGGCGCGGTCGTCGCGCTCGTCGGGCCCAACGGGGCGGGAAAGACGACCCTGTTGCGACTGATCTCCGGTGAGCTCGAACCGCACGGCGGGACGGTCACCACCAGCGGGGGACTCGGTGTCATGCGGCAGTTCGTGGGGTCCGTGCGGGACGAGACGACCGTACGGGACCTGCTGGTGTCGGTCGCCTCGCCCCGTGTCCGCGACGCCGCCCGCGCCGTCGACGCCGCCGAGCACGCCGTCATGACCGTCGACGACGAGGCCGCCCAGCTCCGCTACGCACAGGCCCTCGCCGACTGGGCCGAGGCCCGCGGCTACGAGGCCGAGACCCTGTGGGACATCTGCACCACGGCCGCCCTCGGCGTCCCGTACGAGAAGGCGCAGTGGCGCCTGGTCCGCACCCTCTCCGGCGGCGAGCAGAAGCGGCTCGTCCTCGAAGCGCTGTTGCGCGGCACCGACGAGGTGCTGCTCCTCGACGAGCCCGACAACTACCTGGACGTGCCCGGGAAACGATGGCTTGAGGAGCGGCTCGCCCAGACCCGCAAGACCGTGCTCTTCGTCTCCCACGACCGGGAACTGCTCGCCCGGGCCGCCGAGAAGGTCGTCAGCGTCGAGCCGGGGCCCGCGGGCGCCGACGCCTGGGTGCACGGCGGGAGCTTCGCGACGTACCACGAGGCCCGCCGCGAGCGGTTCGCCCGGTTCGAGGAGCTGCGCCGCCGCTGGGACGAGAAGCACGCCCAGTTGAAGAAGCTCGTGCTGACGCTCCGTCAAGCCGCCGAGGTCAGTGCCGACATGGCCTCGCGCTATCGGGCCGCCCAGACCCGGCTGCGGAAGTACGAGGAGGCCGGGCCGCCTCCCGAGCCGCCGCGCGATCAGGACATCACCATGCGGCTGAAGGGCGGCCGTACCGGAGTCCGGGCCATCACCTGCGAGGGACTGGAACTCACCGGACTGATGAAACCCTTCGACCTCGAGGTGTTCTACGGCGAACGCGTCGCCGTCCTCGGCTCCAACGGCTCCGGCAAGTCGCACTTCCTGCGCCTCCTCGCCAGCGACGACGTCGACCACACCGGAGTGTGGCGGCTCGGCGCCCGCGTGGTACCGGGCCACTTCGCCCAGACCCACGCCCACCCGGAACTGGAGGGCCGCAGCCTCCTCGACATCCTCTGGAAGGACCACTCCCAGGACCGCGGGGCCGCCATGTCCCGGCTGCGGCGCTACGAGCTGACCGGCCAGGGCGAACAGTCCTTCGACCGGCTCTCCGGGGGCCAGCAGGCCCGGTTCCAGATCCTGCTCCTCGAACTGCGCGGAGCGACCGCCCTGCTGCTCGACGAGCCCACCGACAACCTCGACCTGGAGTCCGCCGAGGCGCTCCAGGAGGGGTTGGAGGCCTTCGAGGGCACGGTCCTGGCCGTCACCCACGACCGCTGGTTCGCCCGCTCCTTCGATCACTACCTCGTCTTCGGCGCCGACGGCCGGGTGCGGGAGACGACGGAGCCGGTGTGGGACGAGCGGCGGGTGGCACGGGCACGCTGACACACCGCCGGGGACGTCCGGGCGGACCGCGGACACCCGTGGGTGGGTCGCCTCGCCCACCCGCGCACGAGCGCGATCCGCCGCCCGGGGGCCGTCGCGAGCGTCCTACGGTCCCCGGCTACTCCCAGCGCAGCAGCGCGCCCACCCCGCCCGTCGGCACCTCGTCCGCCGTCGCGACCGTCACCGAGACGGCCACCGCCCCCGTCTCCGCCGCGGCACGCAGCAGCGCGTCGTCGGCGCGGGCCGGCCGGGCGTGCCGTTCGCCCAGCGCCTCCAGGTCCCTGCGGCGGATCGCGACCCGGTCCGGGGCCTCCCCGATCCACACCTCGCGGCGGGCGTCCGGAGCGTCCGGACAGATCAGGAGTTCGTCGATACGGTGTTCCCGCACCGCCTGGATGACCGCCGGCACGCCCTCGACCGCGCCCGTCCGCCCCTCCTCGTCGGGCGCCCGGGCGGCCAGGAAGCGCTCCAGCTCCTCGGCCGCGCGCTGGTGCACATGCTCGGCACGGATCCGCTCCACGTCACGGTCCAGCAGTCGGCCGCCCAAGCCGTGCGGCGCCTCGGCCACCCGGCCCCGGAGCCGGTGCGGCAGCCGCTCGCGCACGGCGCGCCGCTCGCGCTCCTCGCCGACCAGGACCACCAGGTCGGCGCCGGTCTCCTCCTGGCAGACGGCGAGCGCGTCGGCGATCTCCGCCGCGTTGTGGTCCCAGGTGTTCTCCACCCGCAGCTGGAAGTGGCGTACCGACCAGTCGGCGCTGGTCGTACGGTGCAGGGGCCACTGCGTCCCGGTCACCGCGTCGGCGTCCCGGCTGCCCAGCGCCCCGCGCAGCTCGAACTCGGCGCCCCTGCGGTCGATGTACGCCACCACGCACACCGGGTCCTCGTCGGCCAGGTCCAGCAGCGGAGCCGTGTGCGGCAGCGGCGCCCAGTGGGCCGAGGAGCCGGGCGGGGCGGCGGCCAGGGGCGGATCGAGGACCACCTCGCCCGCACGGGCGAACAGAGCCCTGCCGTACGGCTCGGGGGTGTGGGCCAGCTCCGCGACCGCGGTCCGCACGGCCCGGCACGTCGGCTCGTCCGCGCCCTGCCCGGCCAGGTCGCGGGCGAGGGCCCGGGCGGTGAGGGCGCGCTCGTGGGGCGTGGACTCGGCGGGCCGGGAGGTGTCGACGTATACGGAGGCCCAGGGGCCAGGATGTTCGTACAGTGGATGGAGAAAGGCGAGATCCATGGCTCCCTCCCGGATGCCGCTCGGGGTACTGCTATCCGGGCGGGTACCCGGACCACACCGGGGAACACGACGAGCGGGGTACACCATGACCGGAGTCGAGCCGGGTCGGCTGACCGACCAGCAGCTCATGAAGGAGCTGGAGACGATCCACCGCACGCGCCACGACACGCTGCTGTACGGCTCGAACGACGCGCTGCGCGCCCACAACGACCGTATGGCGCAGCTGGAGGGCGAATACCTGCGCCGCCATCCGCGCCGCCTGATCGCGGCGAGCCGCACCCGCGACGGAGCCCGGGTGCGGGAACTGGCCTTCCGGGAACTCGGGAGCGCGCAGCGGGGCGCCGAACCCGCTCGGTGACCGCGCCCGCGCCGGTCCCGCCCCACCGGGTGGCGCACCGGGGTCGATGACCGGCCCGGATCGCCACCCACGTCCGCCCGCGCGGCCCGGCGACGAGCCGCCCGATCGGCGATGGGACCCCGATCCGGCCGCGCGGAGCCTCGGCCCTGCCTGCCCCGCGCTCGCCGGCCCGACGCTCCGGCCCTCGATCACCCATGATCGGCCCCATGAGCCGCGCGCACGGCGCGGCGACCGGTAGCCCTACGGTGAGCCGGGCACCGGTCGCCGCTCCGTGCGTCCTGTCGGCTTCGACCTACTGTTCGGTGAACTCCGTCAGGATCGCCTCGTTGAACGCCTTGAGATCGTCCGGCTTACGGCTGGTGATCAGCTTGTTGGGCCCCTGGTCGATCCGTACCTGCTCGTCGACCCATGTGCCGCCCGCGTTGCGGATGTCCGTGCGCAGGCTCGGCCACGAGGTCAGGGTCCGGCCCCGTACGACGTCGGCCTCGACCAGCGTCCACGGCGCGTGGCAGATCGCGGCGACCGGACGGCCCTGCGTGAAGAAGGAACGGACGAACTCCACCGCCCGCTGGTCCAGTCGCAGGAAGTCCGGGTTGGCCACGCCGCCCGGCAGCACCAGCCCGCCGAAGGACTCGGCCTGCACCTGGCCGACGACCGCGTCCACCGGGAACGTGTCCGCCTTGTCCAGGTGGTGGAAGGCCTGGATGTGCCCCGGCTTCGTCGACACCAGGACCGGCTCGTGTCCGGCGTCGACCACCGCCTGCCAGGGATCGGTCAGTTCCACCTGCTCGACGCCCTCCGGCGCGGTCAGGAACGCGATACGCATCTTGCTCACAGTCCTCTCTCTGCCTGTGTGTGCCATTCGGCCTCGTCGCCCCCCGCCTCCTTCTCGCCCTCCCGGCGGCGCGCGCCGCGGACGCAGCGCAGCAACTCCTCGCCGTACGGCAGGAGTACACAAGTGCCGATCGCGGCCGCGATGCCCGCGAGATAGCCCCGCGACAGCGGACGCCGACGCCGTACCAGCCGCCAGGCGCGGGGATCGCCCCGCCCGCCGCGCAGCAGCGACCGCACCTGGTCGGCGTGCAGGCATCCCAGCGCCGCGAGCGCGCCGAACGGCAGTGACTCCAGGAAGCTGTGGATGTGCTGCTCCAGCGGGGTGACCTCGCGGTCGCTGTGCACGGCGGTGCGCACGTCCCACAGCGCGGTCGCCTCGTGCACCGCGGCCCCGGCCAACTGCACGGAGAGCAGCAGGGGGTTGACCTCGTAGCGCAGGGTCAGCGCGATGGGCACGCCCACCTCGGTCATCATCAGTGCGTGGATCAGGGACTCCTTCGTACCGGCCGTGTCCTCGATCCGGCTGCGCCGGTGCATCACCCAGTCGGCGAGGCCGGGCAGGAACCAGGAGGGCAGCAGCCCGTACAGGAGGTAGCGGCTGGTCGCGTCGCCGACATCCACGGTGGCGCCGTACGAGCCGGCCCGGGCGGCCGGGCCGCGGCGGCTTCTCACCCGTCCGGCCGCGCTCACGCCTCTGTACCGTTCGGGCCGCCTCCCGGCTCGGCCCGGCTGATGTCCGCCAGGGCCGACGTGGGGTCCTGGGCGACCGCGAGGTCCCCCAGGCTCACCATGCCCACCGGCAGCCCGTCCTCCACGACCGGCAGTCGGCGCACGGCGTGGCCGCGCATCAGCTCGATCGCCGTCGTGACCCGGTCGTCCGGGGCGACCACCACGGGATCGAGAGTGCACACAGCCTGGGCGCTCACGGTCAGCGGGTCGGCGCCGTCCGCGACCGCCCGCAGCGTGATGTCACGGTCCGTGAGCACGCCGACGACCCCTGTGGCACCCGCCACCAGCACGTCTCCGATGTCCTGCGCGCGCATCAGCTGCGCCGCCTCGACGAGGGAGGCGTCCGGGCGGACCGCCACGACGCCGGGCGTCATGACCTGCCTGACGAACTCAGCCATACCCTGTTGGTCCTTTCTGCGTTTCCCCGTTTGTGGGGGCGGGACGTCAGTGGGACGACGCCCGCAGTACCCCCCAGCCGCGCCCCCATGCGCGGTGCGGGCGTCTTCACGCCTCTATGAGGGCTTCGGCGAGCTCCTCGGCGTTGGCGTAGCGCGTCGAGCGCGGAAGCCGCTCCACCGCCTCGATCAGGGGGTCGGGCGCGTTCTTGGCGCGCAGGACGCGGACCAGTTCGCCCGGACTCGCGGGGAAGTTGCCGCGCACGAGATACCGGGCCAGCTCCAGACGGGCCGACTCCAGGGCCATCCGGGGGTCGCCGGGCACCACCGCTCCGCGCCAGACCTCCGGGTCGTCGTCGGCGGTCGGCTCCGGGTCGTGCCACTCGTCGGACCGCGTGGGATGCCCGGACCTGAGCAGACTCTGCAATTCGTGCTTCATCTCGTCGTCACGGTGGACATTCAGCCGGTCGCTGCCTCGCTGCATGACTCCCTCCAGATGTTCGGGGGTGGCCCTCGCGTACCCGGTGGGTCGGGATCGACACGGAGGCGCCACAGGTAGTCGGTGGCTACTTCCCGCCGCGGCCGGGCAGGAATTCCTGCACCTTCGCCTTGAAGCCCTGGCGGATCACCGACCCGCGGTCCGCGTCGCCCTTCAGGATCGAGGTCGCGGTGGCCTCCATCTGCTCCCAGGTGGCGTGCGGCGGGATCGGCGGCACCGCCGGGTCCGTGAGGAACTCGATGACCGCCGGGCCGTCCGCCTCCAGGCCGGCGCGCCAGCCCGCCTCCACGTCCTCCGGCTTCTCCACCCGGACGCCCGTGAGGCCCAGGGAGCGGGCGAACGCGGCGTAGTGCACGTCGGGCAGCTCCTGCGAGGGAAGGAACGACGGGGCGCCCCCCATCGCACGCATCTCCCACGTCACCTGGTTGAGGTCACGGTTGTTCCAGACGCCCACCACCAGCCGCGGGTCCTCCCAGCGGTCGCGGTACTTCGCCGCCGTGATCAGCTCCGACAGGCCGTTCATCTGCATCGCCCCGTCTCCCACCAGCGCTATCGCGGGCCGGTCCGGGTGGGCGAACTTCGCGCCGATCGCGTACGGGACCCCGCACCCCATCGTCGCCAGCGTCCCCGACAGCGACCCCCGCATCCCCGGCCGCATCGTCAGATGCCGCGCGTACCAGTTCGCCACCGAACCCGAGTCCGACGTGATGATCGCGTCGCTGGGCAGCAGCGGGTCCAGGGCCCTGGCCACGTACTCCGGGTTGATCGGGTCCGCCGACAGCCGGGCCCGCCTCTCCATCACCTCGCGCCAGCGCGCCACGTTCGCGCACACCGTGTCGTACCACTCGCGACCGCGGTCCTCGTCCAGCAGCGGGATCAGCCGCTCCAGGGTCGCCTTCGCGTCGCCGACGAGGTTCACCTCGTAGGGATAGCGCATCCCGACCATGTGCGGGTCGATGTCGATCTGCACACCCCGCGCCTTGCCGAAGTCCGGCAGGAACTGGCTGTACGGGAACGAGGAGCCGATCGTCAGCAGTGTGTCGCAGTCGCGCATCAGCTCGTAGGAGGGGCGGGTGCCCAGCAGGCCGATCGAGCCTGTGACATAGGGCAGTTCGTCGCTCAGTACGTCCTTGCCGAGCAGCGCCTTCGCCACACCCGCCCCCAGCAGTTCGGCGATCCGCTGCACCTCGGCCTGTGCTCCCGCCGCGCCCTGGCCGATCAGGATCGCTGGCTTGTCGCCGGAGTTGAGGACCTCGGCGGCCCGCTGCAGCGACTCCTCGGTGGGGACGGCGGTCCATGCGCTGCGGTCCAGGCTGGAGGGCACCATCTTGAACGCGTGCGTCGGCGGGCTGTAGTCCAGCTCCTGCACATCGCCGGGGATGATCACCGCCGTGGGGGCGCGACGCGCGTACGCGGTGCGGATCGCGCGGTCGAGGACGTTCGGCAACTGCTCGGGGACGTTGACCGTCTCCACGAAGTCCGAGGCCACGTCCTTGAACAGGGTGTGCAGGTCGACCTCCTGCTGGTAGGAGCCGCCCATCGCCGTGCGGTGCGTCTGGCCGACGATCGCGAGGACGGGCACATGGTCGAGCTTGGCGTCGTACAGGCCGTTGAGCAGATGGATCGCACCGGGTCCCGACGTGGCCACGCAGACCCCGAGACGGCCGCCGAACTTCGCGTACCCGACCGCCTCGAACGCGGCCATCTCCTCGTGGCGCGCCTGGAGGAACCGAGGCCGGTCCTCGGCCCGGCCCCAGGCGGCCAGCAGGCCGTTGATGCCGTCGCCGGGATACCCGAAGACATGCTCGACACCCCATTCGCGCAAGCGCTCCAGGACATGGTCGGCGACCTTGGTGCTCATCGGGGTCCTCCCGTCGGGAAAGGGGGCGTAGCAATCGCACCTGACGAGTCACCCGGGGCGTGCTGGGAAAACCTGGCGGAGCCGGGGGGCGTCGTCCCGCCTGGTGGGGCGCTCCGTTCACTCTTCCGGGCATCCCCGTGTTTGCCCTGCATGCGCCGGGGCAGGCGCTGTCTCAGTGCTTCGGACAGGAGGCACGTCCGTGGGAGCGGTGGAGACCCGCCCCGGGTGTGTACCCCTCCGGTCCGGGTGCCCCTCCCACGCTGACCGTCCACCCAAGGCACCAGCAAGGGAGTTGCGGCCCACCATGCAGAACCGAGCGAGCGTGAAGCACCACCCGCACGACGACGCCCCCGACACCGCGGAGGCGTTCCGCAGGCTCGCGGCACTCCCCCCGGGCCCGGAGCGCGACGCGCTCCGCGACAGGATCGTCGAGGCCTGGCTGCCCATGGCCGAGCGGCTCGCGGGACGTTTCCGCAGCCGCGGTGAGAGCTTCGACGATCTGCGCCAGGTTGCGGCGCTCGGCCTGGTCAAGGCCGTCGACCGGTACGACCCCGATCGTGGCCACGCCTTCGAGAGCTATGCCGTTCCCACCGTCACCGGTGAGATCAAGCGGCACTTCCGCGACCACATGTGGACCCTGCATGTGCCGCGCCGCGTGCAGGATCTGCGCAACCGCGTGCGGTTCGCCTGCCAGGACCTGTCCGGGACCATCTCGGGCCGTAGGCCGACCGTCGCCGAGATCGCCGAGCACGCCAAGATGAGTGAGGAGGACGTTCTGGTGGGCCTCGAGGCCCTGGAGAGCTTCACCGCGCTGTCCCTGGACGCGGAGCTGCCGGGCAGCGAGGACGGGTACTCGCTCAGCGACTCCCTCGGCTCACCCGATCCCGCGCTCGACACGGTCGTCGACCGCGAGGCCGTCAAGCCTCGGCTGCAGGCCCTGCCCGAACGCGAACGCGCCATCCTCTACATGCGGTTCTTCGACGACATGACCCAGAGCAGCATCGCCGAACGGCTGGGCATCTCCCAGATGCACGTCTCCCGTCTGATCAGCCGCTGCTGCAACCGGCTCCGGGAGCAGGTGATGAAGGACGCCGCGTAACCGGACGATGCCACCGCCCCGTGCCCGTCACGGGGCGGGCGTCCGCAGCGGACATGGCGGCCGCTGCTCCGGGGGTTCCACGGAGCCCGCCGGGGTGGCGTCGCCGTCGATGTGGATTCGGTACGCCCGGTGGCGGAGCTCCAGGCGGGCGGCTCGCCGGCGCGGTCGCGAACGGGAGCCGGCCTTCCTCACCGACCGCCCCGCCGGGCTGCGGCCCCTCACATCACCCGCCCGGCGGTGCCGGTAGCGCGAATGGGGCCCGGCCGCGCGCGGGCCCCGGCCGGACGGGCTGTCATGGGGTTTCGGGGGCACGGCCGTCGTGCCCCGGAGGAACCCGGCTGAAGGAGCCCCGCCGCATGCGCTGCCGTGCCCGTGTCCTGTCCGCCGCCGCTCTGGCCGGTGCCGCCGTGGGCGCCCTCGCCGCGCCCGCGTCCGCCGATCCGTCCGCGGACGTCAGCCCGCGCTCCGTCGCACCCGGCGGCACGGTCACCATCTCGGTGTCCTGCGACGCGATGGGCGGCACCCTGCCCGACACCATCGAGGCCGCCTCCCAGGGCTTCGAGGAGGGCAAGATCCGGCTCAGAAGGGTCGACGGCATCGGTGGGGCGGGGGAGGGCAAGGCCGGCGTCCTGTACAGCGGCACGGCCCGTGCTCCGGCCGCCGGGAGCGTCGGCGGTGGCGCCGATCCGTCCGGTCGGGACCAGGAGTGGGGCATCGACGGACGGTGCCCGGTGGCCCCGTCCGGCCGCGACAAGGTGTGGAACGCGTCCTTCACCGTCAGCCGCGAGGGCTCCGGGCGCCAGGGTGAGGGCGACGGCCGGCAGCCGGCGAAGCAGCAGGGCGAGGGCGACGGCCGGCAGCAGGGGGAGACCCCGGGCAGGCTGACCGGGGAGGGCCAGGGCAGGCCACCCCGGGAGGACGACGGCCGACAGCCGGGAAAGCAGCAGGGGGAAGGCCAGGGGAAGCAGCAGGGGGAAGGCCAGGGGAAGCAGCAGGGAGAGAACCAGGGCGGTCACCAGGGCAAGCAGCAGGGGGAGAGCCAAGGCAGGCAGGACGGAGAGCGGCCGCCCGTCGGATCCCAGCACGGGGTGAACGCGGGCGAGGGCGGCGCCTTCAACGAGTCCGTGCCCGCGCTCGTCACGGGCTGTGTCCTGATCGCCGGGGCGTTCGGTGCCGCGGTGCACCGGGTCTGGCGGCGCAGGCCGTCCGGCGGCGGCTGACCCGGTGACCAGGGCAACCCGGGGGAACGCCCATGACCGGCAGGAACTCTGGGTACTCAGAGCCCGAGGGTCCCTTTGACGTCGTAGCGGAACAGGAGTGCGGGAACAGACGGCGGCCATGGGCGGAGGGCCCGCGGCGAGTCGGCGCCCGGCGGCACCGGCACGACACCACGGACTGCGCGGAGGCATGCATGCGGACGGATCCGGAGGGACACGGCCCCGTCCGTTACGGCCCGCCCCTTCCCGAGCAGGGGCTGCCCCTCCTGCCGGGCCTGTCCACCGCGCTCGCCGACGCCGCGTATCGTGACGGCGCCGACCCCTCCGGCGGCGCCCCCGCCCTCCTGGACGCCGCCTGTGGCTACTTCGGCCGGCGCGGACTGCGCGCCGACCCCGACACGGTGGCCGCCGCGCCCGGCGCCCCCGCCCTGCTCGTCGCGATCACCGCCGTGATCGGCGGCGATGTCCTCGTCCCACGGCCGTGCCCCGCCTGGTGGGCGCCCCAGGCCAGGGCGCTCGGCCGCTCCGTGTTCCATGTGGCGACGCCCGCGGAGTGCGGCGGCATACCGGACCCGTACGCCCTTCTGGAGACCGTCCGCAGGATCCGGGCCGAGGGCGGTGACCCCCGCCTTCTCGTGCTGGCGGTCGCCGACGACCCCACCGCCACCGTGGCACCGCCCGAAGTGGTGCACGAGACCGTCGAGGCCGCCGCCGCCGAGGGGCTCCACCTGGTGAGCGACGAGACCTGGCGCGACACCGTGCATCGGCTGCACGACACCGTGCTGCTCAGCCCCGCCGAGATGCTCTCCGACCGGGTCACCGTCGTCACCGACCTAGCCGGTCCCTTCCTGCCGCCCGGCTGGCCCGCGGCAGTCGCCCGCTTCCCGGCCACCACAGGCGGCGGCGAACTGCGGGCCCGTGTCCTCGACGTGCTCACCGCGCTCGGCGCCCGGATCGCCGACCCGATCGCCGCCGCGGCCACGTACGCCCTCGGCGAGCCCCTCGACGTCACCCAGCGCCTCACCGCCGGCACCGCGCTGCACGCGCGCGTGGCCGCCGCCGCGCACCGGGCCGTCGTGGCCGCGGGGGCTCTCGCCCGGCCCCCGCAGGCCGGGCGCCATCTCTACGCCGACCTCGGCCCGCTGCGCTCGGCCCTCGGCGAGCAGGGTGTCGGCGACGCACAGGAACTGGAGGACTTCCTCACCGCCCGGCTCGGCATGCCCGCGCCCGGCGGCCACCGTTTCGGGGACGACCTGGAGGCGCTGCGCGTCCGCCTGTCCACCGGACCCCTCCTCGGCACGACCGCCGAGGAACGGGCCGAGTGCCTGATCGCACCCGATCCATTGGAACTGCCACACGTACAACGCGCGTTGATCCTCCTGGGATCGGTCTTCGACGACCTCCGCGACGACGCTCAGCGATGGGAGCCTCCTCGATGACGCAGCAGTCCGAGTCGACCACAAGCGCGGTTTCGGCGGACGTGGATGCCGGTGAGTCGGCCTCCACGTCTCTGCTGAGCCCGGGCCGCGGGTCGCCTGCCCCGCTCCCGCCGCTCGCCGATCCCCGTCCGCTCGCCGAGCGCCGTATCTGGCCGCGCTCCTTCGTCGACCGGCTGACCGCACCCCTGCCCGGCCTCAAGGCCTTCGCCCGCTTCGCCCGCGAGGGCGCGGTGCGGCCCGCGCCCGAGGGCCTCAAGGACATCCCGCTGCTGCCGTACGAGCCGGCCCCGCTCCCGCGGGTCGGCGCCCGCACCGTCGCCGTCTCCTGGGCGGGGCACGCCAGTTGGGTGGTGCGGATCGGCGGACTGACCGTCCTCACCGACCCCGTCTGGTCCCGGCGCATCCTCGGCACGCCCGCCCGGATCACCCCCGTCGGCATCGCCTGGAGCGCCCTGCCGCGCACCGACGCGGTCGTCATCAGCCACAACCACTACGACCACCTGGACGCCCCCACCCTGCGGCGACTCCCGCGCGGCACACCGGTGTTCGTACCGGCAGGCCTCGCTCCCTGGTTCCGGCGGCGCCGGTTCGCCTGTGTCACCGAGCTGGACTGGTGGGAGGGAGCAGAACTCGGCGGCGTCCGCTTCGACTTCGTCCCCGCGCACCACTGGTCCAAGCGCACTCTGACCGACACCTGCCGTTCGCTGTGGGGCGGCTGGGTTCTGACGGCGGCGGACGGCCAGCGCGTCTACTTCGCGGGCGACACGGGGTACGGCCACTGGTTCGAGCGGATCGGGCGCCGCTATCCCGGGATCGACCTGGCGCTCATGCCGATCGGCGCGTACGACCCGCGGTGGTGGCTCAGGGACGTCCACTGCGACCCGGAGGAGGCGGTCCGGGCGACCCTCGACCTCGGGGCGCGGCGGATGGCGCCCATGCACTGGGGCACGTTCGTGCTGTCGGCGGAACCGGTCCTGGAACCGCTGACGCGGGCCCGGGTGGCCTGGGAGAAGGCAGGGCTGGCCCGTGAGGACCTGTGGGACCTGCCGGTGGGGGCGTCCCGGGTGCTGGAGTGAGTCCCGCGCGCGGTGATCAGGGGGCGGCGGTCCACGCGACCGCATGCCGCGCCGCCCGAGCCAGTACAGCGCGATGTCCCCGAGGAAGGCCGCGAGGGCCGCGACGCCGCACCGGCACTCCAATGCCTCCTTCGCGTGACTCCCCCCGAACCTACGGGCAGGAGTAGGGTCGGCGGCGAAACCCTGAGGTGAGGGGGACACCATGGGAGATGAGCACGGCACCTCCGGCCCACGCGACGCCCGCGGTCGGCCGGTCAGGGTCCGGGTCGCGGCGATCGCCAGTCTGACGCCGCTGGAGGAGCTGGACGCGGAGCCCTTCCTCGTCGACTCCCGCGGCCAGCACGCCATGTGCGCGCACTGGGCGGCCGAGCGGGGATACGTGGTGACCAGGGAGCTGCTGGTACGCGGCCTGCGTCCCGACCACAGCGCGCTGTGGTCGGATGTGGAGGCGGGCCTGGTCGACCTGTTCGTGGCCCCCAGCCGCCGCGTCCTGGAACGGGCCCTGTCCTCGGTGGACGAGTTCACCGCCGAGTGCGAGCGGCGGGGCGTCCGCGTCGAGACGGTCGGCGGCGCGGAACCCTCGTACGACGCCCAGATGAAGGCCCGGGTCCACCGCCGTCTGTCCCTGCCGACGGCGGGTTACGACGGGCGGTGACCCCGAGGACCGGCCACGGAGTGGTGGACGACGGCACCCGGCCGCTGTGACAAGGTGGGTCGGCTCTCCGAGACGGCACACCGGGACGAGGACGAACGCGCCGCCTGACCACCGTGCTTCGTGCGGTGAGCTCTATGCCATATCGGCGGAGTGGCGCGGTGCGAACCCCGACCGGACCCTGCCGAAGTCGTTCATCGTCTTCACGGTGTGCAGGAACCCGCCACCTGTCGACACGTCGCTGAAGGCGACCGTCGTGCCCAGCGTCCCGGCCAGGGTCATGAACTTGCGGATCGTGACCTGGTCGTCGCGGAACTCGTCTGCCGGGAGGTGGCGGTGCGCGGCATCCAGGGCTCGCAGATGCTGCTCCAGCCGGTTCTTGGCCGCCTCCTTGTCATGGTCGTAGAGGTCGTCCAGCGCGTAGAAGGTGACCTCACTGGTCCACAGTCCGACCGCGTGCACCGTGACGGTCTCCTCGGAGAGCGTCGGGCTCCCGGCGAGGTCGATCGCGTGGCGGCGGCTGTCGCGGGCCGCGGTGTCCACGTACTGCACGGTCGCGGTCCCCAGGCTCGACAGATCACGGCCCGGTGGCACCCGCACCTCCAGGACGACCCAGTACGTCTCCTCGAAGGCGAGGTCGGGCGCGAAGATCCGGATCCCCTTCTCCTCGGTGATGATGTCGGACAGCGCCTCGGTGCCGTAGTCCTCGCGGGCGCGTTGCGCGGCCAGGGCCGCATCGTGGAGCACGGCGGCCCGGACCCTCGGGTCGACGACCAGGTCGTGCCCGTACAGATGGCGGACCTCCACCTCGGGGTCGATCTCGATCCTGAGCTGGATGTCGATGGCGGCCAGGTGGTCGCGTCGGCTGAGGTCGGCGTGCAGGTCCGCCGCGACCTGCTCGGGACGGGTCACCAAGGTCGAGTGACCCCCCGCGAGCCCCGCGAGGGCCGCCAGTTCGGGCATGCGGGCGTCGGAGCCGAAGCCGAAGCACGACAGCGTGAGGTCGCCGCGCAGCTTGGCCGCGATGTTCGTACGGATGGTGATCCAGTCGCGCTCTCCTGATGTCGGATCGCCGTCGGAGAAGAGATAGAGGCAGTTGACGGTGCGACCGCTGCGGGCCTGGCGGCTGATCTCGTCGATGCCGTACTGCACCCCGAGGTTGATGTCCGTCGCGCCCGACGCAGTCATCCCGGCGACCGCCTCCGCGAAACGGTCGGTGGTCAGGTCCTTCTTGGCGACCGCGGGCAGCAGGGTGCGCACGGTGTGATCGAAGGTGATGACGCCCAGGCAGTCCATGGGCCGCAGTTCCTCATAGAGGGCGTGCAGCGCGGACTTGACGGTGGCGAGCTTCTCGCCCGCCATGGAGCTGCTGGTGTCCACGACGAACACGAAGTTCACGGCGAGCGGTTCGGTGGCGGGCGCGTCGGGGGGAGGGGCGTCGCCCGCCTTGAGCGTGATCTCCACGAAGTGGGTCGTGGCCTCGTTCGCCTTGAACGCGCCCGGCGCGGCGGCGAGTCCATGACTGACGGCGACGGCCTCGCCGGGGCGGGGGCCGGGCACCTGCTCGGTACGGGCCACGACGAAGTCGTCGAACCGGACCTGATCCTGCCCGACGATGACACCTTGCTCGATCAGGTCCTTCACCCCGAGCGCCGACCGGGTGCCGAAGGCGTTGTTACGGCGGATGAAGAGGCCGTCGTGGGGGAGGGGCTCGCTGGGGTCGCGAGGGTGGGGCGGGTCCTGCGGTCCGCCGTACCAGTTGACGGAGCCGATGAATCCGGCCTGGAACACATTGCCGGTCACATGGCCCGAGAGCTTGTTCGTGGTTGCCTCCTTGGAGGCTCTGCGGACTGCGGACTGTTGCCACCGCAGGGGATCGAAGGGGCCAGCAGCAGCGGCAGCCGGTCCGGCAGAGGCGGCGGCCGCGGGAGGCGCGGACCGGGGAGCGGAGGCGGGCCGGGGAAGGGAGGCACGCCGGGGCGGGGAGGCGGGCGCCGGCGAAGGCGGAGACGGGGGCAGGGAGGCGGGTGCGGGGGCGCGGTGCCCCTGGTCCCGGTGTCGGCGCTCGTCCAGGATGAGATAGCGGGCCGTCTCCCCGGACTCGATCTCGTCGTGACCGTTGTCCAGCCCGGTGTGGAGGACGCGTCCTTGCCGCAGCCATCCCCACAGCAGGGCGTCCGGGGTTCCGGGACTGGGTGCCGGGACCTCGGGATGGACCAGGACGAGCGGTGGCTCATGCCCCTGCACGAGCGCGACCGCACTGCGCCAGCTGGCTTGACGGCCCGTCAGCACCGCCTGTACCGATAACCCCCGCTCTTCCGCGTAGGCACGGCAGTCCGCCTCGCGACGGCGGTCCCCGGGGTAGCGGCGCAGGCCGGGCACGGACCGCCGCACCTGGTCGACCACCAGGAACGCCGGACGCGTCCGGGACGGTGGCTCGGGCACCGTCCCCGTGCCGTCCCGGTCCCCGGTGGCGCACAGCCGCAGCACCGTGCCGCTGTGCAGCAGGTACCAGAGCGCGGCACCGGGCTTCGGCTCCGACGGAACCGGGGCGGTGCCGGGATGGACCACGATCTCCGCGTCGGGGTGCGACGCAAGCTGCGCGTCCGCCTCCTCGACCGTCCGTGCCACCGGATCCAGCGGCGCGAGGCCGGCGAGGACGGCTCGCCGACGTGCCTCGGCCGCCCACCGGTCGGGTGCGCGGTGGCTTCCGCCCCCGGCCGTGGGCGGGCCGCTGTAGATCACGGCCGGTCGCCCGGCCTCCCCCGTGTTCACGTCACTCGCCATGTGCACTCCCCGTCGTTCGGGCGCCGAGCCGCTACCGCGCGCGCCCGTTCCTCCGCCTGCCGGGTTCACGCCCCGGCCCCCCGAGACCGTGGAGGAACCCGTCCATGGAAGGGACTGTAGGGCCCATTTGTGATGTTCGTCAGGCGATTCCTCCACCCGGTCCCGCACACCGCCCCGTCCGGCGGGTCTGCCCGGCACAGTTGTGATCGGATGGTGCCCACGGAACCCGGAACCGGGGCCTCACGCGAAAGGAAGTACCGTGGCAACCACGCGCACCGCACACACCGTCTGGGAAGGCAACCTGCTTCAGGGCAACGGCGTCGTCACCTTCGACTCCTCGGGCATCGACCCGCAGCCGGTCTCGTGGCCGTCGCGCGCCGAGCAGCCGAACGGCAGGACCAGCCCCGAGGAGCTGATCGCCGCCGCCCACTCCAGCTGCTTCTCCATGGCGCTGTCGCACGGACTGACCGGCGCCGGTACCCCGCCCACCAAGCTCGTCACCTCCGCCGACGTCACCTTCCAGCCGGGTGAGGGCATCACGGGCATCCACCTCACCGTCGAGGGCACGGTCCCCGGCATCGACAACGACGCGTTCGTCGCCGCCGCCGAGGACGCGAAGAAGAACTGCCCGGTCAGCCAGGCCCTGGCCGGCACGACGATCACGCTGTCGGCCAAGCTCGCCTGACACCCGTACGTCCGCAAGTGCCGCGCCCACCCCCCCGGGGGGCGCGGCACCGTCGTTTTCGGGGTACCCGCTCGAAGAGACGCCCGTGAACCGGGGGCATTGACAAGGGGCCGCTCAAGTTTTGTGATGGAGTGCGGGAAGCGCCCTGGCGGAAGGGGACGGCGATGGCACGCGCGGTCGGGATCGATCTGGGTACGACGAACTCGGTGGTGGCCCTCCTGGAGGGTGGTGAGCCCACGGTCGTCGCCAACGCCGAGGGCGCGCGCACCACCCCGTCGGTCGTGGCCTTCGCCAAGAACGGCGAGGTGCTGGTCGGCGAGGTCGCCAAGCGGCAGGCCGTGACGAACGTCGAGCGCACCGCGCGCTCGGTGAAGCGGCACATGGGCGACGCCAACTGGCGCTTCCCGGAGCAGGGGTCCGTCGACGGCACCCGCTACCGGGCGCAGGAGCTGTCCGCCCGCGTCCTGCAGAAGCTGAAGCGGGACGCCGAGGCGTATCTCGGTGAGGATGTCACCGATGCCGTGATCACCGTGCCCGCCTACTTCGACGACTCCCAGCGCCAGGCCACCAAGGAGGCCGGGGAGATCGCCGGGCTGAAGGTCCTGCGGATCATCAACGAGCCGACGGCCGCGGCGCTCGCGTACGGGCTGGACCGCGGCGAGGAGCAGACGGTCCTCGTCTTCGACCTCGGCGGCGGCACCTTCGACGTCTCCCTCCTGGAGATCGGCGACGGCGTCATCGAGGTCAAGGCCACCAACGGCGACACCCACCTAGGCGGTGACGACTGGGACCAGCGGATCGTCGACCACCTCGTCAAGCGCTTCAAGGGGCAGTACGGAATCGACCTGGGCGTCGACAAGATGGCGCTGCAACGGCTGCGCGAGGCAGCCGAGAAGGCCAAGATCGAGCTGTCGAGCTCCAGCGAGACGACCATCAACCTGCCCTACATCACCGCCTCCGCCGAAGGCCCGCTGCACCTGGAGGAGAAGCTGACGCGGGCTCAGTTCCAGGAGCTCACCGCCGACCTGCTCGACCGCTGCCGGACCCCCTTCCACCAGGCGGTCAAGGACGCGAACGTGAAGCTGTCAGCTATCGACCACGTCATCCTCGTCGGCGGCTCGACCCGGATGCCCGCCGTCACCGAGCTGGTCAGGGAACTCACCGGCAAGGACCCGCACAAGGGCGTCAACCCGGACGAGGTCGTGGCCGTCGGCGCGGCCCTGCAGGCCGGTGTCATCCGCGGCGACGTCAAGGACGTACTGCTGCTCGACGTCACCCCGCTGTCCCTCGGCATCGAGACCAAGGGCGGCATCATGACCAAGCTCATCGAGCGCAACACGACCATTCCCACCCGGCGTTCGGAGATCTTCACGACCGCCGAGGACAACCAGCCGTCGGTCGGCATCCAGGTCTACCAGGGTGAGCGGGAGATCGCCGCGTACAACAAGAAGCTCGGCGTCTTCGACCTGACCGGGCTGCCGCCCGCGCCGCGCGGCGTGCCGCAGATCGAGGTGGCCTTCGACATCGACGCCAACGGGATCATGCACGTCTCCGCGAAGGACCTGGCGACGGGCCGGGAACAGAAGATGACCGTGACCGGCGGCTCCGCCCTCCCCAAGGACGACATCGACCGGATGATGCGGGACGCGGAGCAGTACGCCGAGGAGGACCGCAAGCGCCGCGAGGGCGCGGAGACACGGAACCAGGCCGAGCAACTCGTCTACCAGACGGAGAAGTTCCTGCGGGAGAACGAGGAGCGCGTCCCGGCGGACACCAGGAGCGAGGTGACGGCGGCGGTCACCGAACTGAAGGGACTGCTGAAGGACGAGGCGGACACGGCGGCGCTGCGCACCGGGGTGGAGAAGCTGGCCACCGTCAGTCAGAAGATGGGGCAGGCGATGTACGCCCAGGCCCAGCAGGCGCCGGCCGAGTCCGCCGAGCAGCGCACCCCGCCGCAGGACGAGGAGGGCGTGGTCGACGCGGAGATCGTCGACGACGACAAGGACACCAAGGGCGGGGCGGCGTAGGCCCGGGGTCGTCCCGGACCGCGGGCCCACGGACCGGTCCACGGCACCGGCACGGATCAGGCCTTGCGCGCGACCCCCGCGTACACCGGCACGATGCCCTCCGCCTGGGCCGCCACGTCCTGCGGATCCGGGCGCCATCCGGAGACGGGGATCACGCCGGGGCCCAGCAGTTCGAGACCCTCGAAGAAGCGGGAGAACTCCGCGAGCGAGCGGGGGAAGAAGGGCGTGCCGCTCTGCCGGAACAGGCCGGCCGCCTTCTCGACGGCCTCCGGGTTCAGATCCGGCGTGACCTGGGACAGGATCAGGTGGCTGCCCGGCGTGAGGGCCTCGACGTACCGCTTGAGCAGGTCATGGACCTCGTCACCGAGGTAGTGGGTGAGCGCGATCAGCGACAGCGCGATCGGCTGGGCGAAGTCCAGGGACTCGGCGGCCAGGGCCAGGACGGTGTCGGGGTCGCGGACGTCCGCGTGGACGTAGTCGGTGGTGCCCTCCGCGGTGCCGCGCAGCAGCGCCTCGGCGTGCCGCAGCACGATCGGGTCGTTGTCGACGTACACCACCCGTGCCTCGAGGGCGACCCCCTGCACGACCTGGTGGAGATTGGGTTCGGTGGGGATGCCTGTGCCGATGTCGAGGAACTGGCGCACACCCGCCTGTGCCAGCGTCCGGGTGGCCCGGTGCATGAACCGGCGGTTGGCGCGCGCCCCGCGCCGCACGGTCGGGTCCACGGCGAGTATCTTCCGGGCCAGCTCCTCGTCCACCGGGTAGTTGTCCTTGCCGCCCAGCCACCAGTCGTACACGCGCGCGGGATGGGGCCGGGCGGTGTCGATGCGGGTGGGTGCTGCTTCGCGACCGCTGGTCATGCGGATGCTCCTGAAGGTGTGGGGAACGGGTACGGCATCGGGTCAGAAGGCGTCGCGGTACTCCCGGAGGATCGTCCTCGTGCGCTGGACGGAGGCCGACCTCGCGGACATGTGGTCCAGCACCTCCAGGTGCATGGCCACCTCGGCACGCGAGTCTAGGTAGAGGGCGCCGGTCAGGTACTCGCTGTAGACCATGTCGGGCAGCTCCGGCTCCGCGAAGCGGAACAGGACGAACGGTGTGTGCGTGCCCGGGTGCGGGCCGGAGGCGTACTCGGCGACCTGGAGCGTGATGCACGGGTTCTCGATGGCGGCGAGGAGCCGGTCGAGCTGGTCGCGCATCACCTCGGAACGGATGCCGACCGGGCGTCGCAGGACCGTCTCGTCCATGATCACCCACAGGTGCGGTGGGTCCTCCCGGGTGAGCAGCTTCTGCCGGGCCAGCCGCAGCGCCACATGCCGCTCGACGTCCAGGGGACGGACCTGCCCGACGGTGCCGGCCTCCAGCACGGCACGCGCGTACGGCTCCGTCTGCAGCAGCCCGGGCACGAAGTGCGGCTCGTACGACCGGATGATGCGCGCGGCTCCCTCCAGGCTGACGTGCAGGCTGAACCAGTCCGGCAGCACATCGTGGTAGCGCTGCCACCAGCCGGGCCGGTTGGCCCCCTCGGCGAGGCGGACGAAGGCGGCGATCTCCTCGGCGGGTACCTCGTACGCCGTGAGCAGCACCTGTAGGTACGGGATCTTCAGCGCGACCTCGGCGGTCTCCATGCGCCGCACCGTGGCCGGGGCGACGCGCAGCACGCGCGCGGCCTCCTCGCGCCTGAGCCCGGCGGCCTCCCGCAACTCCTGCAGCCGCCGCCCGAGCACCACCTGCCCGACGGTGGGCGCAGCCCGCCGCTCACTCACGCCACGCCTCCCCTACGTGCCGAAGCATGCGAGCAGTGTGACATGTGCGGGTGAAATGCCGACCCGTCAGGGCCCAAGTGCCCGAAGGTACTTCACCGTCGAGGGGTCCGCGGGCAGGAACGTCTCGATGGCCAGTTCCGCGACCGTCACGTCCATCGGGGTGTTGAAGGTGGAGATCGACGAGATGAAGGACAGCACCCGGCCGTCGTGTTCGATCTGCATCGGCAGCGCGAAGTACGATGCGTGCTCGCCCGGTTCGGGTTCCGTCAGCTCCGGGACCGGATACGCCGCCACCTCCTCGTACAGCGCGCGCAGGGCTTCGGAGCGCTGCAGGGCGATCTGACGGTCCATCTGGGCCAGCAGATGGTCGCGCCATGCGCGCAGGTTGCGGATGCGCGGCGCGAGACCCTCGGGGTGCAGCGTCAGACGCATGGCGTTCAGGGGCGGTGCCAGAAGCCGGTCCGGGACGCCCTCCAGGAGCATCGCGACGCCCCGGTTCGCCGCCACCACGTCGTACGTCGCGTTCACCACCAGAGCCGGATACGGCTCGTAGCCCTGGATCAGCCGTTCCACACCCGCGCGCAGCGCCGCCATCGACGGGTCGTCCAGCGGCGTCTGCGGGTAGCGCGGGGCGTAACCGGCCGCCAGCAGCAGCGCGTTGCGCTCGCGGACCGGGACCTGCAGGTGCTCGGCGAGCCGCAGCACCATCTCCTCGCTCGGCCGCGACCGTCCCGTCTCGACGAAGCTGATGTGCCGCGCGGACGAGCCGGCCCGCAGCGCCAGCTCCAGCTGGCTGACCCGCCGCCGCTCCCGCCAGCCGCGCAGCAGCGGGCCGATGCGCTGGTCGGAGGGGGCCGGTGACGGGGCGGCTGCGCCGGACGCGACAATGGTCATACGAGGACCGTAGTCGAGGAGTGGTGCATGTACGACCGGCTGAACCCGTCCTGGGAGGCCACGGCGATCTACCGGGCCCGGGTGCGCGGCTGTCTGCTCGGTGGCGCGATAGGTGACGCCCTTGGCTATCCGATCGAGTTCGCCGCCCTCGACCGCATCCGTGCCACGCACGGCGCCAAGGGCATCACGGGGTTCGTGCCCAGTGGCGGAGGCGTCGTGGGCCGCGTCACCGACGACACCCAGATGACCCTGTTCACCGTGGAGGGGCTCCAGCAGGCGCACGAGCGTGAGCGCCACAAGGGGATCGGCGGCGGCTGGTCCCGGCTGGTCCGCGAGGCGTACGGCCGCTGGTTCGACACCCAGCGCCTGTCCGGGCCGCCCGAGGGTGCCCACGGCCTCGCCGCGCAGCCCTGGCTGTACGCGCGCCGCGCCCCCGGCAACGCCTGTCTCTCCGGCCTCGCCCAGGGCTTCGTCCCCGATCCGACGGCCGAGCTGGGCCGCCCGGGCCCGGTCAACTCCGACTCCAAGGGCTGCGGCACGGTGATGCGCTCGGCGCCCTTCGGCCTCACCCGGGTGCCCGCCGAGACCGCGTTCACCATGGCCGCGCGCTGCGCCATGACGACCCACGGCCACCCCACCGGCTACTACTCGGCCGGCGCCTTCGCCGCGATCGTCGCGCACCTCGTCGAGGGTGAATCCCTGGAGGGCGCCGTGCTGCGGGCCCTGCGCCTGCTCGCCCGGTACCCCGGGCACGAGGAGACCACGGCCGCGCTGCAGCACGCCCTCGACCTGGCCGCCGAGGGCTCGCCGACCGCCGAGAAGGCCGAGACGCTCGGCGCGGGCTGGATCGCCGAGGAGGCACTGGCCATCGCCGTGTACTGCGCCCTCGCCGAACCGGACGTCCGAGGGGCCCTGCTGCTGTCCGTCAACCACTCCGGTGACAGCGACTCGACCGGCGCCATCTGCGGCAACCTCCTCGGCGCCCGGCACGGCGACCACCGGTTGCCCCAGGAGTGGCTGGAGGGCGTCGAGGGCCGCGCCGAGATCACCGTCCTGGCCGACGACTTCGCCGCGGAGTGCGCACGACATTGAGGGCACGGCCGCGCGTACGGTGCCGCGGCGAGGGGATGTGACAGGGTGGGGCGCACCGCCCGCGTCGTACGGAAGGAGCCAGGTCATGCCCGTCGAACCGCTGTCGCAGAAGGAGATCGAGGACCGGCTGGCGGAGCTGCCCGGATGGTCGCTGGAGGGCGACCGGATCGCCCGCTCCTACCGGCTCGGCTCGCACTTCGCGGCGACCGCGATGGTCGTGCACATCGCCCAGGTGCAGGAGGAGCTCGACCACCACTCCGACCTCACCCTCGGCTACCACACCGTCTCCCTCACCGTGAACACGCACAGTGCCGGCGGCGCGGTCACCGAACTGGACTTCCGACTGGCCCGCAGGATCGAGGATTTGGCGCCCGGCCACGGCGCGCACTGAGCGGTGGCCGCGCATGCTCGACTACGACAAGGAGGCCGAGTCGTACGACGCCACGCGTGGGGGCGAGCCCCGGGCCGCGGCGGCGGCCGGCGCCGTGCTCGGGCTGATACCGCAGAACGCCGGCCGGCTCCTCGACGTGGCCTGCGGCACCGGCATGGTGACCCGGCTGCTGGCGGCCGCACGCCCCGGTCTGCGGGTCACGGGCGCGGACCTTTCGCTCGGCATGGCGCGCCGGGCCGCCGCCCGTCTGCCCGGCGCCGTCGTCCTCGCCGACAGCCGCCGACTCCCGTTCGGGGACGGGACGTTCGACGCGGTCACCACCGTGTGGCTGCTCCATCTCGTCGACGGCCCGGAGGACGTACGGGCCGTGATGTCGGAGTGCGCCCGTGTGCTGCGGCCGGGCGGCGTGTACGTCACCACCGTCGACAAGGCCGCCGCCCACGACGTGGGCAGCGACATCGACGCCGTGCTCGCCCCGCGCCCGCGCCGCCCGGCCCGTGACGACGCGGCGGCGGTCGCGGAGCACGCCGCCGCATACGGTCTGGTTCCGGTCGGACAGTCCCGCTTCCCCGGGGTCGACCAGGGCCGCAGCCCCCGCCGCACCGCCGCGGACCTCCGGCGCGGCTGGTTCACCACGCTGCCGCCCGGCACCCCGCTCAGCGAACGGATCGCCGCCGAACTGAACGCACTACCGGACCAGGACCGGCCCCGCCCCGACCCGGTGTTCACCCTGCGGGCGTTCCGCAAGGACTGACCTTCGTGTCGCCCCCGGCGACGTACGTCAGGTGAACCACGCCCGGAGCGACGACGGCTCCGGAACTCGACACCTGAGAGTCCGGCTCGACGGTCGCAGGTCACAACACGGACACACGGCCACTCGAAAGCGCTCGCACGCATGCATGATGCCGCCCACCGCCTTGGCCCTTCAAGGAGTCCCATGAGCCGCATCTCCATCACCGTAACCGCCGCTGCCGTGCTCGCGCTGAGTGGCTGCTCCCTGTCCAGTTCGAGCAGCGGCAAGCCCACGACGCCACACCCGGCCGCATCGTCGAGCGCGTCCACCGACCGGATCGCCGCCTGCACCAACGCGATCGTCGCGCGACAGGACAGCACTTCGGACAACGGCGCCCCGGAGTGCGCGAAGCTGTCACCGGACGACTACCTGAAGGCGCTCCAAGAGGCGAAGCGGCGGGGGCGGGAGGGCTTGCAGAAGCAGACCGGTCAGGCGTCGGCGTCGGCACCTGCCCAGTAGCGACAGGACAAGCGGCCCCGTCAGAGGCGTTCTGACGGGGCCGCCCGTGCACGTCGTACCGCTGATCGCGAAGCCCCTCGCCTCGAGCCGGCAGGAGCGCTCCCAGCGGCGACCGGCCGACGGCGCCGCACCCCATTGTTTGCCGTCCCGGCAACAGAAGTGGCCCTGGTGCGGAGCGTCGGAGCAGGCTGACGGCACCGAGAAGAGAGGGCTGACCGCCATGGCGCACGACCACCACGACCACCACGACCGGCAGGACCACCACGGCCATCACGGTCGGCAGGACCACCACGGCCACCACGGGCACACCGACGTCGACTGGGCCGTCATGGCACCGATGCTGGAGGCCCAGGCGGAACTGTTCGCGCCCCTGTACCGAAGCGTCATGGCGTGGCTGGCGAAGGAGGTGACCGAGCCCGGTCTGATCGTCGACACCGGCAGCGGGCCGGGCGTCGTCTCCTGTCTCTTCGCCGAGGCGTTCCCGGGCGCGCGAGTCGTCGCGGTGGACGGCTCGGAGCCACTGCTGGAGCGGGCCCGCGCCCGGGCGGCCCGCCTCGCCCTCGCCGACCGCTTCGGGACGATCGCGGGTGAACTTCCCGGCGCGCTGGGCGAGCTGGACTATCCGGCCGATCTGCTGTGGGCCAGCAACAGCCTGCATCACCTCGGCGACCAGCGGGCCGCCCTGGTCGCGTTCGCCGAGCGGCTGGCGCCCGGCGGCACCCTGGCCCTGCTGGAGGGCGGTCTGCCCGCGCGGTTCCTGCCACGGGACATCGGCTTCGGGCGCCCGGGTCTGCAGACGCGGCTGGACGTGGTGGAGGCGGAGTGGTTCACCCGGATGCGGGCCGAACTGCCCGGCGCCGTCACCGAGACCGAGGACTGGCCGGCGCTGCTGACCGCCGCCGGCCTCAAGCACACCGGTACGCGCAGCTTCCTGCTGGACCTGCCCGCTCCGGTCACGGACCAGGCCCGAGCGTATGTCGCCGCCGTGCTGACCCGGCTCCGCGACGCCCTGCCCGACGGCCTCGATCGCGACGACCGCGCCACCCTCGACCGGCTCCTGGACCCCGGGGACGAGGCGAGCGTGCACCGCCGCAGCGACGTGTTCGTGTTGAAGGCACACACGGTGCACACGGCCGTCCGATCCGCGTGAGGCCAAACCTCGCGGCCGCTTGACTCGGAGAGCGCTTCACGTGGTGGACTTCCCTGCGTTCCCGAGATCCGGGGAGGGCCGATGACCGGCGCTCCGGTCGCGCTCACCACCGGCGGCGGCAGCGGCACAGGGGCCGCCGTCGCGGGGCAACTGCTCGATGTCGGGTACCGGGTGGCCGTCACCGGGCGCGGTGAGCGGCGGCTGCGGCCTTCGCCGGCGAACTCGCGCATCCCGGCGGCCTGTTGACGATGACCGGGAGCGCGGCCGAGTACGGCCGGGTGCGGGCGGCCGAGTACGGCCGGGGCGGGCGGCTGTCGGCAGCACGCCGAAGGAGTTCGGCACCGTGGTCGTACGGGCCCTCGGCCGGCCCGACCGAACTCCGCCTGGTACCGCGCCGGAGCGTGGTACCAGGCGTGTCCAGCCTCCCCCGGCTCAGTTGCCGGCGATGAACTGCTTGGCGAGCCTGTCGCCCAGGGTCACCGCCGCGCTGTGGCTCTCGATCGGCGACACCTGCGAGTTCTTGAACAGGATGTAGGTCACGCCCGAGTCGGCGCCGCCGGTCGCCGGGTTCGGGTCGATGCCGAGTGCCTTGGCGGTGGCGTACGAGGCCTCACCGATGATCTGGGTGGGGCCGGTGTCGCCGACCACCGCGTACTCGACCTTGTTGTTGTAGATGACGGCGACCACGCCGCCGCCCTTGATACCCGAACCGGAGTACTTCCAGATGCCGCTGGGGCTCGGCACGACCACGTACGGGAGCGAGTCGGCACGCAGCGGCTTGCCGTCGGACTGGTGGAACGCCGTGTCGTTCTGGAACCAGGGGTCGGTGCTGCTGTTGCACTTGCTGGTGGTCTGGCCGTCACAGTCGATGTCCATGTCGGCCTTCCAGAAGACCGCGCCGTTCTTGCCGCACACCGGGACGGTGGCCGCGGTCTCCTGGTCGGTCCTGTACTTGCCGTTCGAGATCTGTGAACAGGACGTCACCTTGGCGAGCAGGTCGGCCGCGCTGACCGAGCCCTCCTGGGCGGACTTGGGGGTGGCCGCTCCCGAGGCGCTCGCGGGGAGGGTCGCGGTGGCGAGGAGTGCGGCGCCGGCGGCGGCGGCGAGGGTCAGTGTTCGAGTACGCACTGCGGGTGGACCCTTCTGTTAGGAAAGTTTCCTTACCGAGTGCCGTACAAGGTGGCGCGACTTGCATGACCGCGTCAACCCCCGTGGAGCAGGCGATGGCCGAGTCGGGCACACGACGACGGCCCGACCGCGCTCAATGCGGTCGGGCCGTCAGGTCGGGTGATCCACCGAACGGGCCGGCGTCAGCCCATGTCGAACGTCGCCGGGTCCGGGCCGAGTCGACGGTCCTCGTTCAGTGCGCTGATCGCGGCCATGTCCTCCGTGTCCAGGGAGAAGTCGAAGACCTCGATGTTCTCCCTGATCCGGGACGGAGTCACCGACTTCGGGATCACGACGTTGCCGAGCTGGATGTGCCAGCGCAGCACGACCTGGGCCGGGGTACGGCCGTGCTTCTGCGCGATGGCGACGATGGCCGGGACCTCGAGCAGGCCCTTGCCCTGGCCGAGGGGCGACCACGCCTCGGTCGCGATGCCCTGCTCCGCGTGGTAGTCGCGCGCCGCGTGCTGCTGCAGATGCGGGTGCAGCTCGATCTGGTTGACCGCCGGGATGACGGACGTCGCGCCGATCAGCGTCTCCAGGTGCTCAGGGAGGAAGTTGGAGACACCGATCGCCTTGGCGCGGCCGTCCGCGTGGATCTTCTCGAACGCCTTGTAGCTGTCCACGAACTTGCCCCGGGACGGCAGCGGCCAGTGGATCAGGTACAGGTCCACGTAGTCCAGGCCGAGCTTCTCCAGCGACAGGTCGAAGGCGCGCAGCGTGGAGTCGTAACCCTGGTCGCTGTTCCAGAGCTTGGTGGTGATGAAGAGGTCCTCGCGGGGAATGTCGGAGGAGGCGATCGCCTGGCCCACGCCCTCTTCGTTGTCGTAGATCGCCGCTGTGTCGATGCTGCGGTACCCAGCCTCCAGGGCGGTGGCGACGGCGCTCTCGGCCTCGTCGTCCGGCACCTGCCAGACGCCGAAGCCCAGCTGGGGCATCTCGACGCCGTTGTTGAGGATGATCGGGGGGACCTTGCTGCTCACGAGCTCTCGATCCTTCAGTCGTCGGGTGGTACTCACATCGTCAACGATCACGGTTCGGCACGCATTCCTGACCAGCCGATTCCTCGCGGAATCTCGACGGGCATCACAGATTGGCCGGAAATGGATCCGACGGCGCCGTCGCCGAGGAGCGCTACCACCAGCCGTCACCCGGGGGGCCGCCGTGCCGGGCTCACACCCGGTACAGCGCCTCCACCTCGCTCGCATACGCGTTCTCGATCGCCTTGCGCTTCAGCTTCAGCGACGGGGTGAGCAGGCCGTGCTCCTCGGTGAACTGGTGCGCGAGGATACGGAAGGTGCGGATCGACTCGGCCTGCGAGACCAGCGTGTTCGCGGCGACCACCGCGCGCCGCACCTCGGTCTCCAGATCCGGGTCGCGCACCAGCTGCGCCGGGGTCAGCCGCGGCTTGCCGTGCATCTGCAACCAGTGCTCCACGGCCTCCGAGTCCAGCGTGACGAGCGCGGCGATGTAGGGGCGGTCGTTGCCGACGACGATGCACTGCGCGACCAGCGGATGGTCCCGTACGCGCTCCTCCAGCAGCCCGGGGGAGACGCTCTTGCCGCCGGAGGTCACCAGGATCTCCTTCTTGCGCCCGGTGATGGTGAGGAAGCCGTCCTCGTCGAGTGAACCGAGGTCGCCGGTGGCGAGCCAGCCGTCGTGCAGGGCCTCGTCGGTGGCCTTGGGGTTGTTGAGATAGCCCTGGAAGACGTGGCTGCCGCGCAGCCAGATCTCGCCGTCGTCCGCGATGTGCACGGTCGTGCCGGGGATGGCCTGGCCGACCGTGCCGTACCGGGTGCGCTCGGGCGGGTTCGCGGTCGCGGCCGCCGTCGACTCCGTCAGACCGTACCCCTCGTAGATCTGTACGCCGGCCCCCGCGAAGAACAGGCCGAGCCGGCGGTCCATCGCCGAGCCGCCGGACATCGCGTGCCGCACCCGGCCGCCCATCGCGGCGCGGATCTTGGCGTACACGACCTTGTCGAAGAACTGGTGCTGCACGCGCAGGCTCGCCGACGGGCCGGGGCCGACGCCCCACGCCTTGTTCTCGACCGCGTCCGCGTACTTGACGGCGACCTCGACCGCCTTCTCGAAGGGGCCGGAACGGCCCTCCTTCTCGGCCTTGCGGCGGGCCGCGTTGAAGACCTTCTCGAAGATGTACGGCACCGCGAGGAAGAACGTCGGCTTGAACGCGGCCAGGTCGGGCAGCAGGGCCGCCGCGTTCAGCTGCGGCTGATGGCCCAGCTTGACCTTGCCGCGGACGGCCGCGACCTGCACCATCCGCCCGAAGACATGGGCCAGCGGCAGGAACAGCAGGGTGACCGCCTCGTCGCCCTTCTTGGTGTGGAAGACCGGTTCATAGCGCTCGATGACCGTGTCGGCCTCGAACATGAAGTTGCCGTGCGAGATGACACAGCCCTTGGGGCGGCCGGTGGTCCCCGACGTGTAGATGACCGTCGCCGGCGACTCGGGAGTGACCGCGGTCCGGTGCCGGTGCACCACGTCGTCGTCGATGTGCGCGCCCGCGTCGTACAGCTCCTGCAACGCGCCCACATCCAGCTGCCACAGCCGCTGCAGCTGCGGCAGCCGGTCGATGACCGTGGCGATCGTCATCGCGTGGTCCTCGTGCTCCACCATCGCGGCGGACACCTGCGCGTCGTGCAGCATCCAGAAGACCTGCTCGGCCGACGAGGTGGGGTAGACGGGCACGACCTGGGCACCGATCGTCCACAACGCGAAGTCGAAGAGCGTCCACTCGTATCGTGTACGGCACATGATCGCGACCCGGTCCCCGAACCTGACCCCCTGGGCCAGCAGGCCCTTGGCCAGCGCCAGGACCTCGTCGCGGAACTCGGCGGCCGTCACGTCGCGCCACCGGCCCTCCTCGTCCTTGCGACCGAGGGCGATACGGAGCGGATCTTCCTGGGCATACTCGAAGACAACGTCGGCCAGACCGCCCACCGGCGGCGCCGACGCCAACGGAGGGTTGGTGAACTCGCGCAATCCCGCTCCTTGTGGCGCTCCGCACAGCGCCGTGAAAGCTACCCCACCACAGGGCCGGGCGGGAGGGGGTTCGAAGCTCCGGGCCTCCTCGCAAACACACAGGTCAGCCAGAGGAAATGCCCGCACAAGGGGAAGGGGCGGACAGAATTCCTTACGGCGGCGTAGGTTCCAGGCCCGTAATCTCCACGGAATCTGTACGACCCACTTACCGTGCCACACGCCCTACTCATGAGTAAGAGCTCCGAGCGAAATGGGAGTCCGATCAGCTCGCGGCGAGCGAGCGTGCCAGACGCCGCGAGCCGGGCGCCCATTTCGTTCGGAGCTCTAACGCCGGGGTGGTGATCGTGGGCCCCATGAGCGCCCAGAGGGCCGGCTAACGGCGGTGCAGTCGGTCCCCGCCCGCCAGGATCGCCGTCGCCAGTGCCCGGGCCGCGTGCTGCGCCGGGCCCCGGCGCTCTCCGTGGACCAGGACGAAGTCGATCTCGCCCAGGTCCGGCAGGCCCGCCCGCTCGGGCACCCGTACCAGGCCCGGCGGGACCAGGCCCCGGGAGTGGGCCATCACCCCGAGGCCGGCGCGGGCCGCCGCGATCAGGCCGTTGAGACTGCCGCTCGTGCAGGCGACACGCCAGGCGCGGCCCTGTCTCTCCAGCGCCTCCAGGGCGCGGGCGCGGGTGATGCCCGGCGGCGGGTAGACGATCAGGGGCACCGGGCGGTCGGGGTCCAGGCGCAGCCGCTCCGCGCCGATCCACACGAGCTTGTCGTGCCGGACCAGTTCGCCGCGCGGGTCCTGGGGGCGCCGCTTGGCCAGCACCAGGTCGAGCCGGCCCGCCGCGAGCTGTTCGTGCAGCGTGCCCGACAGTTCGACCGTCAGCTCCAGGTCCACCTCGGGATGCTCGTACCGGAACCCCTCGAGGATCTCCGGCAGCCGGGTCAGCACGAAGTCCTCCGACGCGCCGAAGCGGAGCCGGCCCCGCAGCCGCGTCCCCGTGAAGAACGCGGTCGCCTGCTCGTGCACCTCCAGGATGCGCCGCGCGAAGCCGAGCATCGCCTCGCCGTCCTCCGTCAGTTCCACCGAGTGCGTGTCCCGGGAGAAGAGCCGGCACCCGGTGGCATCCTCCAGGCGCCGCACATGCTGGCTCACCGTGGACTGGCGCAGCCCGAGCCGCCGGGCGGCCCCCGTGAAGCTCAGCGTCTGGGCCACCGCCAGGAACGTACGCAGCTGGGAGGGGTCGTACACGTCGCCAGCCTATCGCGATTCACGATGACAGTCAGAGCGGTATACCGGATACCCGATCGCCGGTGGGAGGAGGACGATGAAGAGGGCACGGCGACCGTGCCCACCGGACGTACAGCGAAGTAGTGGAGCACAGTGAAACGCCTGCAGTGGCCGCGTCGGATGCCCGTCGACCCGTACATCGTCCTGCTGCTCGGGACCGTGGGACTCGCCGCCCTCCTCCCGGCACGGGGCGCGGCCGGCCAGGTCGCGTCGGGTGCCTCCACGGCCGCGATCGCCTTCCTCTTCTTCCTGTACGGAGCCCGGCTCTCCACCCGTGAGGCGGTGGCGGGGCTCAAGCACTGGCGACTCCATGTCACCGTCCTGGCCTGCACGTTCGTGCTCTTCCCGCTGCTGGGCATCGCCGCCCGCGGCCTGGTGCCGGTGGTGCTGACCCACGACCTCTACACCGGCCTCCTCTTCCTCACGCTCGTGCCGTCGACCATCCAGTCGTCGATCGCCTTCACCTCGATCGCGCGCGGCAACGTGCCCGCGGCGATCTGCGCGGGCTCCTTCTCCTCGCTCGCCGGCATCGTCATCACCCCGCTGCTCGCGGCGGCGCTGCTCGGCAACAGCGGCGGCGGCTTCTCCCTGGACTCGCTGGTCAAGATCGTGCTGCAGCTGCTGGTGCCGTTCCTCGCCGGCCAGGTCCTGCGACACTGGATCGGCGGCTTCATCACCCGGCACAGGAAGGTGCTCGGGCTCGTCGACCGCGGATCGATCCTGCTGGTCGTCTACACCGCGTTCAGCGAGGGCATGGTCCAGGGCATCTGGCACCAGGTGAGCCCGCTCAGGCTGGGCGTCCTCCTCGGCGTCGAGGCCGCGATCCTCGCCGTGATGCTCGTTCTGACCTGGTACGGCGGCCGGGCACTGGGCTTCGACCGGGAGGACCGGATCGCGATCCAGTTCGCCGGGTCGAAGAAGTCGCTCGCCTCCGGGCTGCCCATGGCGAGCGTCCTGTTCGGCGCGCACGCCTCGCTCGCCGTGCTTCCGCTGATGCTCTTCCACCAGATGCAGCTCATGGTGTGCGCGGTGATCGCCAAGCGCCGCTCCCACGACCCGCGGCCTGCCGTCAGCCCCGGGTCAGCCGCAGGGTCACGAACCTCGGTCGGTACAGGGACACGTTCCGGCTGAGGTTCGCGGAGGCACCGGTGGGCTCCAGCCAGTTGACGTCGTAGCTCAGGACGAGCCGGCCGTCACCGAGTTCGGGATGCGCCTGCGGGTTGTACGCGGCCACCCGACCCCCCGGCAACGGCGGGCTGAACCCCCTCGTCGGCCCGTGCCAGGGACCGGTCGGCGCGCACGCCCAGTACGAGGTGACCGTGGTCAGCCCCCGGGTCCCGGCGGCCATCGTGAACAGGACGTACGTCCCCGCGTCCCGTACCACCGTGAACGCGCTGCCCACACCCGTGTCCCGGCCGTCCCCCAGCACGGCCACGGGGGACGGCCGGGGCGTCCACGCCGAGCCGTCCCAGTACCGCCAGGCCGCAGGCCGAGCCAGCCCACCGCGTGGCACCCGGGCCAGATACGCCCGCGAGGCGGGGCGGGCGGCGGCCTGGCCGTCGTCACCGCCGAAGACGTATGTCCAGTCGCCGCCGGCCACCAGCGTCGTACCGAACAGCACACGCCGCGAGGGGTCCGGGACCTCCTCCTGGCCCAGGATCCGCACGATGCCCTCGACGCGCAGGTCGGGCAGGGAGAGCGTGGCCACCTCGGTCGCGGTGGGCACTCCGTAGATCCAGGGGTACGCCCCGGTCGTACGGGTCCACAGCAGAACGCGGACGACCTGCTCGGACGAGCCGGGGGAGCGGGGCTCGACGCGGGCCGCCACCGGCCAGCGCCACCGGTTCGGCGCCGGGTCCGGGAACAGCGGCGCGGGCAGCGTGTTCTCCAGCCGGCCCGCACGGGACATCACCACCGCCGAGTTGCGCACCAGCGGGGCCCAGGGGTCCCGCCAGGCATAGGACTCACCGACCGGGTTGGGCGGGCCGTGCACCTGGCCGAGGTACGTGTCCGAGAACAGCCACAGCACCCGTCCGTCCGGCAGCCGCACCGAGTGGGTGCCGTCGCCGCCGGTCCAGTCGTCGGTGCGGGTGGCGTCGTCGCCGTACCGGGTGAACTCGGCGTTCAGCGCGGTGTCGGGCGTCCACGACCGCACCGTGCGCTCCGTGCACGTGCGGTCGCCCTCCCGGTCGTGGTGCGGGAGGGCGATGAGCAGCACGGCCGCGCAGACCAGGGCCAGGACCAGGCCGAGACCGGTCCCGGCCCGCCGTCGTGCTCGTGCGTCGTCGGGCACGTGCGGGACGTTAGTGGCTGCCGCTCACCCGGTCCATGGGCAGCCACAGGACCGTGTCCCGCGTCGACACCGTCCCGCCGGTGCGCACGGCCGAGATCTCGGCGTCGCTCAGCGCCCGGTCGTACACCCGGACGTCGTCGATCGCGCCGGTGAAGAAGGCCCGGCTGTCCATCCGCTGGCCGATGTGCACGCCGAACGGCGAGTTGCGGCTCACGGACCCGGGCGCGTCCGCCGTGCTGATCGGCGTGCCGTCGATGAAGAGGGTGAGCAGGCCACCGCCCCGCCGCAGCGCCAGATGGTGCCATCCCCCGTCGTTGTACGCGCCCGACGTACGCACGTACGCCGACCTCGGGGCCGACGCGCCGTCGCGGACCGTGATCAACCCCTGGACACGGCCCGCGGCGGGCTCTCCGCGCAGCCACACCTGGGGCTGCGAGGTGCCGACGCCGCCCATCCAGAGCAGGGGCTGTTCACCGGTCGCCGCCGTGTAGCGGAACCACAGCGAGGCGGTGAAGTCCTTGGCGCCGAGGGCGAGTCGGGGCCGGTACGGCAGGCGCACCGCGTCGTCGGTGCCGTCGAACCGCAGCGCGCCGCCGAACACACCGCCGGTCTCCTTGGCGCCCCCGAGAACGGCGGCCGGCCGGGCGCCCGGGGCCAGGTCGGGTGCGGTCGGATCGGGGCCGCGGCGCGGGCGCAGCCAGTCCTCGGTGAAGCGGGCGAAGCGGATCTCGTCGCGGGCGTCGACGGCGCCGCCCTCGTACATCAGCCCCACGGTGGCGGTGTCGATCCCGACCATGTCCGAGTAGCCCGACCAGTCCCTGGTGACGACCGTGCCGCGGTCCACGCTGTCCCAGGTGCGTCCGCCGTCGTAGGAGGAGCGGATCATCATGGTCCGGCGGCGGTCGGGGTCGCCGGGGCAGGCCAGCAGGAGGCGGTCGCCCAGGCGCAGCACGGAGCCCTGGACCTGGGGCGCGTACAGGTCGGGGAGGTCGCGGAAGGGGGAGACGAAGCTGTCGCCGCCGTCGCGGCTGACGGTCTGGGTGCGGTGGCCGAGGTCGGTGCCGTCCTGTTCGCGTCCGATGACCAGGACCGAGCCGTCCTGACGTTCGGTGAGCGCGAGTTCGGACGGCTTCTGGCGGAAGGTGCCGTCGTCCGCGATCGGCCAGGTGTCCCTCGCACCGATCCTCCAGTGGCGGCCCCCGTCGTCGCTCATGACGAGCGCGGCGTGGTTGGCGGTGACCCGGCTGCCGTTCCATGTCTCGGTGTTGACGCCGAGGACGAGCCGGCCCGGGTGTCTGCCACGGGTCAGCTGGATGCCGTGCGCGGGCCCGGTCGCGTACCAGGAGTTCCAGCCGGCGGGGCGGATCTCGGAGCTCAGGTCGCGCGGCGTCGACCAGGTCAGTCCGTCGTCATCGCTGTACTGCAGATGCGGGGTGCGGTCGCACGGCACCGAGCAGCTCGCGCTGTCGGCGCGACCCGTGTTGTACGTCTCGGCCAGCAGGACGCGGCCCGTCCTCCGGTCCACGACGGGTGCCGGGTTGCCGTGCGTGTCGCCGGCGCCCTCGGTGACCACCTGCAACGGCCCCCAGGTGCGGCCTCCGTCGGTGGAGCGTTTGACCACGATGTCGATGTCGGCCGCGTCACCGCAGTTGAGCACGCGACCCTCGGCGAAGGCGAGCAGTGTGCCCTTCGTCGTCCGTACCACGGCCGGTATCCGGAAGCAGGAGTAGCCCGGATCCTGCGAGGCCTTGAAGAGGACCTGCTGCTCGAAGCGGCCCGGAGCCGCGGCCCCCCGGGCGCCCGCGGGACTCGGCACGGCGAGGAGCGCGGTGGTGGAGAGAACGGCGGTGGTGAGAATGGCGGCCAGCGTCGATCCGGGTTGTGCACGGAGACTGGACGTCATCGTGCGGCCGCCCTCCCTACGTCTGGACATACTGGACATCCCACGTCCAACGTGCGTGCCACAGACGGTACTTGGGCGCTCAATGGCCCCACAAGAAGCGTGCAGGGATCACCTTCGTCCGCGGTCCGTATCGGGTGAGCGGCGGCGGAGCGGGGAGAGCCGGGGGCAGGACGCCCGCCGTCCGGGGTACTGGGCTCGGCGCGGGTGCCGGGCCCGGGGGCCCCGGCCCTGCGGCACACCAGGGCGTCCGGGTCGCTCGCCGGCGCCTGGAGGCTGTAGCCGTGCGGGCATGCCGAGCGCGGGTCGCCCTTCGGGCCCTGGGGCCGGTCTCACCGCGGTCGCCATGGTCGCCGCGGTCTCCGCGGTCGCCATGGTCGCCGCGGTCTCCGCGGTCGCCATGGTCGCCGCGGTCTCCGCGGTCGCCATGGTCTCCGCGGTCGCCATGGTCTCCGCGGTCGCCGCAGTCGCCAGGGTCGCCCTTCACGCCCGCCGTGCCCTGGTTGCCCGGTGGCCCAGCGGGGCCCGCCACGCCGTTCTTGCCATCCTTGCCGTCGCTGCCGTTGCTGCCGTCGCTGCCGGGCGGCCCCGAGGGGCCCGGTACGCCCGGCGGGCCGGGAGATCCGAGGGGGTGGTCAGGGGCGCACCACCACCTTCCCCAGGTTGCGCCGGGACTCGATCGCCTCGTGCGCCTGCACGGCGTCCTCGAGGGAGAACTCCGCGTGCACGACGGGCTTCAGGGCCCCCTGCGCGAACAGCCGCCACAGCTCCTGCCGCCATCGCTCGTACAGCTCGGGCTCGGTGCGGGCGATGCGCGCCATCTGGAACCCGATCACGGACTTGGCGCCCACCAGCAGGTCGTACGCCCGAACCGTGCCGCCGCCCGAGCTGTACGCGACGAGCCGCCCGCCCGGGGCGAGCGCGGCGACCGCCGGGGTGAGCAGCTCGCCGCCGACCGCGTCGAGAGCGTAGTCGACCGGCTCCCCCCACTCCGGGGTGTCGTACGTGACCACCTCGTCCGCGCCCAGCGAACGCACGAACTCCGCCTTGCCGGAGCCGGACACCGCGCCCACGACGCGTGACGCCCCGCGGATCCGGGCCAGTTGGAGGGCGAGATGGCCGACGCCGCTCGCGGTCGCCGTCACCAGTGCCGACTCGCCCGGCACCGGCCGTGCCGCCTCCAGCGCGCCGAGCGCGACCAGCCCGCTGCGGACCAGCGCGACGGCGTCCACGGCGCTCGCGGCATCGGGGACGGGGGAGGCCATGGCCTCCCGCAGCAGAGCGAAGTCGGCGTATCCGTGCCCGAAGCACAGCCCCGTCACGCGCTCGCCGACCCGGAAGCGCCTGACGCCGTCACCGACCGCCACCACCTCGCCCGCGATCTCGCCGCCGAGCGGAATCGGCTCGGGTGCCTCGGTGACCTTGCGTACGACGGGCAGGGTCACCCCCACGGCCTCGCAGCGCACGAGAAGTTCACCGGGGCCCGCCTCGGGCGGGGGGACCTCCTCCAGGAACAGGGGGCCACCGGTGGAGTCGTACCGGACGCGACGCATCGGACCTCCATAGGTCGTTGGGTGTCCCAACGATATCCACGATTCATTGGGAAGCCCAACGACATTTCGCTAGGCTGCGTCCATGGCCCGAGCACCCCTCCTCGCGATCCGCTCCCTCCCCAGCTGGCTCCTCGGCCGTGCCGCCGCGCGCGGCCGCGCACTGGTGGCCGAGGCCCTCGCCGTCGAGGGCATGAAGATGTGGCACCACGTGGTGCTCTCCGCCGTCCGTGACCTCGCCCCCGTCGCTCAGGCCGACCTCGGACGCGGCGTCGGGCTCGACCCCAAGGATCTGGTCGGCGTCCTCGACGACCTGCAGGCCGCGGGCCATGTCCTCCGTGCGCCCGACCCCAGGGACCGCCGCAAGAACGCGGTGTCGCTCACGGCGGAGGGCGAGCGGCTGCTGCAGCGCTGCGAGAAGGCGGCCCGGCAGGCGAACGACGCGTTGCTCGCCCCCCTGTCGGCGGCCGAACGCGACCAGTTCATGCGGCTGTTGATCCGGATTTCCGGTACGGAGGGCTGATGACGGCTAACGTTCCGTCATGACCGCAGCCCTCGCACTCGATCCCGCGCGCACCGCCCTGGTGCTCGTCGACCTGATGGACCGCATCGTCGCTCTGCCCCTGGAGCCCCGCAAGGGAACCGAAGTCCTCGTGAAAGCCGAGGAGTTGGCGCGCGCGTTCCGGTCGGCCGGCGCACTCGTCGTCCTCATCCGCGTCGAGCGCCACGGCATCGCCGAACAGCCGCCCGGCAGCGGGCTGGTGGCCGGCCTGCTCAGGGAGGGCGACCTGGAGGTGGTGAAGGGCACGGTCGGCGGCTTCCACGGCACCGGCCTGGACGAGCGCCTGCGCGAGCGTGGCATCACCACCCTGGTGTTCGGCGGCATCGCCACCAACCTGGGCGTCGAGTCCACCGCCCGCGCCGCCGCCGACCTCGGCTACGGCCTCGTCTTCGCCGAGGACGCCATGGCCGCGTTCACCGCCGCCGAGCACGACGCCTCGGTACGGCTCGACTTCCCTCGGCTGGGGACGGTCGTGGCCGCCTCACAGGTGCGGCTCACGACCGGCTGACCGGTCAGACCAGCAGCCCGCCGCCGTCCACGACCACCACCGAACCGGTGCTGTAGCCGCCGCGCATCAGATACAGATACGCCTCGGCCACGTCCTCGGGCGTGCCCACGCGGCCGACGGGGAGCGATGCGACGGCGGACTCGAACAGCCCCTCGCGCTCCTCCTCCGGCAGGTCCCGCCACAACTCGGTGCGGACCAGGCCGGGGGAGACCACGTTGACCCGGATCGGGGCCAGCTCCAGGGCCAGCGCCCGGGTGAGCGACTCCATCGCGCCGCACAGGCTCGCGGCGACGGTCGTACCCGGCAGCGGCCGACGGCCCGCGGTCCCGGTGGTCAACACCACGGAACCGCCCTCACGGATCCAGGGCGCGCCGTACTTCACGGCCGTGTACGCGCCCCACAACCGGGTGTCCAGGAAGCGCCGGGCCCGGGCCAGGTCCGACTCGGCGAGGCTCTCCAGCAGCAGTGACTCACCGGCCGTGTACACGAGGTGGTCGAAGCCCCCGGTCCGCTCGAAGAAGGCGCGCACGGCGGGCTCGTCGGTCGCGTCCAGCACATGGCCCTCGGCGCCCCGCGGCAGTCGCCGCAGCGCGGCGTCCACGCTCTCCTGTCTGCGCGAGGCGATCACCGCCTCCGCCCCCTCCCGCGCGGCCGCCTGCGCGACCGCGAGTCCGATCCCCGACGTACCGCCGATCACGACGATCCGCTGTCCTTGCAGGCCCATTCCGGTGCCCCTTCCACGCTCGGTGACGTGATCCAGCCTGCGCCTGCGGCCACCCCGCCGTCCAAGACCTCCTGCGGCGTCGGCGATACCCTGAAGGCATCGCCACCGGAACGGCGGAAGGGGCGGCCATGGACCTCGACCTGCGGAAGGTCCGCTACTTCACGGCGGTCGCCGAACAGCTGCACTTCGGGCGCGCGGCCGAGAGCCTGCACATCGCACAGCCCGTGCTGAGCCGTCAGATCCGGGCCCTGGAGAAGGACTTGGACGCCGCGCTCTTCGTACGGGACAGCCACGGCGTGACGTTGACGGCGGCCGGACGCCAACTCCTCGACGACGCACGGAACCTGCTCGCCGCCGCCGACGCCACCCGACGCAGGGTGCGCCGGGCCGCCCGCGGCCCCCGCCGCCTGGTCGTCGGGTTCCGGGCGGGCGTCGTCGTCACCGCCGCCCTGCGCGCCTTCGGCGCCGCGCACCCGGACGTGGAAGTCCGTGCCCGCCGCGTCGAATGGGACGACCAGGAACAGCTGATCCTGGACGGAACCGTCGACGTCGCCCATGTGCGCCGCCCGGTCCGGGAGCAGGGGCTGAAGCTCCTGCCGCTGTTCACCGAGGCACGGGTGGCGATGCTGCCCGCGGACCACCGGCTCGCGGGCAAGCACGAGCTGTCCCTGGCCGACCTGGTGGACGAGCCCCGGCTGAGCTACGCCCATCCCGGCCCCGACGACCTGCCGATCCGCACCGTCGAGGAGAAGTTCGAGTGCGTGGCGAGCGGCGCCGGTATCACCCTCGTACCGGAGTCCGTCGCCCGGCAGTACTCGCGCCCGGACATCTCCTATGTGCCCGTCCCGGACGCGGAGCGCGACGAGGTGCTCCTGGCCTGGGAGGCGAGCCGCCGCTCCCCGCTGATCCCGGCGTTCGCGCGTGCCGCCCGGACCGCACAGGGGTGAGGCCGGCCTCCCGGCGCAGGGGGCGTCCCCGAGCAGGTGGGGCGAGAGACCGGTCAGCCCCGGTCGGCCGTGGCCCGCAGTGCGATGCGGTCCTCGCCCGCGTACACGTTCATCGAGCTGCCCCGTAGGAAGCCCACCAGGGTCAGCCCGGTCTCCACGGCCAGGTCCACGGCCAGTGACGAGGGCGCCGAGACCGCCGCCAGCACCGGGATGCCCGCCATCACGGCCTTCTGCGCGAGCTCGAAGGAGGCCCGGCCCGACACCAGCAGGATCGTGCGGGACAGCGGCAGGTGGCCGTTCTGGAGGGCACGGCCGACCAGCTTGTCGACCGCGTTGTGCCGGCCCACGTCCTCCCGTACGTCGAGCAGCTCGCCGTCCTCGGCGAACAGGGCCGCGGCGTGCAGTCCGCCGGTCCGGTCGAAGACCCGCTGGGCCGCCCGCAGCCGGTCGGGCAGGCGCGCGAGCAGCTCGGGCTCGACCCGGACCGGGGGAGTGTCCGCGATGGGCCAGCGCGCCGTCGTCCGGACCGCGTCCAGGCTCGCCTTGCCACACAGCCCGCACGACGAGGTCGTGTAGACGTTGCGCTCCAGCGTGATGTCGGGGATCGCCACGTCCCGCGCGGTCTTCACGTCCACGACGTTGTACGTGTTCGAGCCGTCCACCGTGGCCCCCGCGCAGTACACGATGTTCTGCAGGTCCTGCCGCTCGGCCAGCACGCCCTCGCTGACCAGGAACCCGGCGGCGAGCGCGAAGTCGTCGCCGGGCGTGCGCATGGTGATCGCGAGGGGCTTGCCGTTGAGCCTGATCTCCAGGGGCTCCTCGGCGACGAGCGTGTCCGGCCGGCTGGAGACCGCCCCCTGCCGGATGCGGATCACCTTGCGTCGTTCCGTGACTCGTCCCATGTCCTGATCAGCCCCGGTTCTGTACGTGCTGGCAGCCGAAACGGCCCTTGCTGCGGAGGTTGCCGAGGGTCACCGGTTCCTGGTGCGGCAAGGTGACCTTCACCATCTCATTGTCCGGCATGCGTGCCGAGCGAAGTGGCGGCCCACCGCCGCGGACGCGGACCGTGGTGGTCCGCGTCCGCGCCGACGCGTCCCAGGTACCCGCCGCGCGCAGACCGAACCGCGTACCGGCCGTGGACCGAACCGCGTACCGGCCGTGGACCGAACCCCGTACCGGCCGTGGACCGGCTGCGTACCGGCCCCGTACCGGCCGGAACGACCGTTCGGCGCACCCCGGATACCGCTCACCGCATCCCGACGACCCGGTGGTTCTCAACTGCCTTGTGGGCCCCTACCGTTCGGGATCATGAGCCCTCCTGTCGCACCCCCGGGATGGAGCCGTTGGCTGGTCCCGCCCGCCGCTCTGTCCGTCCACCTCTCCATCGGTCAGGCCTACGCCTGGAGTGTGTTCAAGCCACCCCTCGAATCCGCCCTCCACCTCAGTGGCACACAGAGCGCGCTGCCCTTCCAGCTCGGCATCGTGATGCTCGGTCTGTCCGCCGCGTTCGGCGGCACGCTCGTGGAGCGCAACGGGCCGCGCTGGGCCATGACCGTGGCCCTGATCTGCTTCTCCTCCGGCTTCCTGCTCTCCGCGCTCGGCGCCGCGAGCAAGCAGTACTGGCTGATCGTCCTCGGCTACGGCTTCGTCGGCGGTATCGGTCTCGGCATCGGCTACATCTCACCCGTCTCCACCCTGATCAAGTGGTTCCCGGACCGGCCCGGCATGGCCACCGGCATCGCCATCATGGGCTTCGGCGGCGGCGCGCTCATCGCCTCGCCCTGGTCGGCACAGATGCTGCAGTCGTTCGGTTCCGGCCACTCCGGGATCGCCCTCGCCTTCCTGGTGCACGGACTGTCGTACGCCGTCTTCATGTCGCTCGGCGTGCTCCTGGTGCGGGTGCCGCGCGACGAGAAGCCGGTCGCGTCCGGGCCGAGCGCCTTCGAGGGCGTGCAGGTCTCCGCCCGCAATGCGGTGCGGACCCCGCAGTTCTGGTGCCTGTGGGTCGTGCTCTGCATGAACGTGACGGCCGGCATCGGCATCCTGGAGAAGGCCGCCCCGATGATCACGGACTTCTTCGCGGGCACGTCCACGCCGGTGTCCCTCTCCGCGGCCGCGGGCTTCGTGGCACTGCTGTCGGCGGCCAACATGGCGGGCCGCATCGGCTGGTCCTCGACCTCCGACCTGATCGGGCGCAAGAACATCTACCGCGTCTATCTCGGCGCCGGCGCGCTCATGTATCTGGTCATCGCGTCGTTCGGCGACTCGTCCAAGCCGCTGTTCATCCTGTGCGCCCTGGTGATCCTGTCCTTCTACGGCGGCGGCTTCGCGACGATTCCCGCGTATCTGAAGGACCTCTTCGGCGCGTACCAGGTCGGCGCGATCCACGGTCGGCTGCTCACCGCCTGGTCGACCGCCGGTGTCCTCGGCCCGCTGATCGTCAACTGGATCGCCGACCACCAGAAGGGGGCCGGCAAGCACGGGGCGTCCCTCTACGGACTGTCCTTCATGATCATGATCGGGCTGCTCGTCATCGGATTCGTGGCCAACGAACTGGTACGGCCCGTCCACCCCCGCCACCACATCCCCGCACCGAAGGAGGCCGCCGATGGCCGGCGAGAGCAGCCCGCCTGACCGGCGCGCACTGATCGTCCTCGCCTGGCTCTGGGTGGGGGCGCCGCTGGGCTACGGCCTCTACGAGCTCGTACTGAAGGCCGAACAGCTCTTCACCGGGTGAGACTCGGACGGCCGTACGGGAGATGGTCGGGCGTCCGAGGGTCTGCGCGAAGCCGACAACACGGGCGTCCCATTCCTGTCGCTTCACCTGCCGTCGTACCCATGGGTCACTGATCAGACTGGTGGATCCCGCTACCCAAGGCAACGAGGGGGATCCACCCATGCACGGCTCGCGCATCGCCGCCGTCGGCCACTACCAGCCCGCCCAGGTCCTCACCAACGAGGACCTGGCGGCCATGGTCGACACCAGCGACGAGTGGATCAGGACCCGGGTGGGCATCCGGACACGCCATGTCGCCGGGCCCGACGAGCCCGTCGACGAGCTGGCCGCGCACGCCGCCGCCAAGGCGCTCGCCGCGGCGGGCCTGGCACCCGGCGACATCGACCTGGTGGTGGTCGCCACCTCCACGGCCGTCGACCGCTCGCCCAACACGGCCGCCCGGGTCGCGGCCAGGCTCGGCATCCCGGGGCCCGCCGCCATGGACGTCAACGTCGTCTGCGCCGGTTTCACGCACGCGCTCGCCACCGCCGACCACGCCGTGCGCGCGGGCGCGGCGACACGGGCGCTCGTCATCGGCGCCGACAAGATGTCCGACGTGACGGACTGGAGCGACCGTACGACCTGCGTGCTGGTCGGGGACGGCGCCGGGGCCGCCGTCGTCGAGGCGTGCCCTCCCGGTCACGAACCCGGGATCGGGGCCGTGCTGTGGGGCTCGGTGCCCGAGATGGGGCACGCGGTGCGCATCGAGGGCACGCCTCCGCGATTCGCGCAGGAGGGGCAGAGCGTCTACCGGTGGGCGACCACCCAGTTGCCGCCCATCGCACGCAGGGTCTGCGAGCGGGCCGGGATCGCGCCCGAGGACCTCGACGCCGTCGTGCTCCACCAGGCGAACCTGCGCATCATCGAGCCGCTGGCGGAGAAGCTCGGCGCCGTGAACGCGGTCGTCGCCCGCGATGTCGCCGAGTCCGGGAACACCTCGGCGGCGAGCATCCCGCTCGCGTTGTCGAAGCTCGTGGAACGCGGGGAGATCTCGGGCGGCGACCGCGTACTGCTCTTCGGCTTCGGCGGGAACCTGTCGTACGCCGGGCAGGTCGTCCGGTGTCCTTGAGCTGCCGTCTCGAGCGGCCACACGAGGGGCCCCGCTGCTCGAACTCATGAGGCCGACCAGCTCCTACCGCCCGTACGCCGCGGTCGCACCCCGCACGAACAGACGTCCTGAGCCACTGGAAGCGAAGCGTGACGTCACTCATAGTTGAGGTGAGGTTACTTTCCGACGCGGGGGCGTCTCGCTAGCGTCCTCATCACGACGTCCGCGTACGGTCCCTGCGATCACCTACGCGGACGAGCCATGCACTTCCCGCCCCCGACTGTGCACCGAGAGCGGAGCAACCGAATGGCACCCACCCTCACCCTCAAGTCAGGTACGTCCTGGGCCGACGCCTGGCGGCGCTGCCTCGCTGTCGCCCCCGAGGCGTTCCGGGACGACCGTGTCCTCAACCTCTGGGACTCCTCCTGGCAGCCGGACGGCCGGGCGCTGCCCGCCACCAGCCCGGTCGACGGAGGCCCCATCGCGGGGCCGCCACGCGTCGGCCGGGAGACCGCCCGGCGCGCCGTGCGGGCAGCGCTGGACCAGCACCGCGCCTGGCGCCAGGTGCCTCTGGCCGAGCGCCGTGCCCGGGTCGCCGCGACCCTCGACGCCCTCGCCGAACACCGTGACCTGCTCGCCCTCCTCCTCGTCTGGGAGATCGGCAAGCCCTGGCGGCTCGCCCGGGCCGACGTGGACCGGGCGATCGACGGCGTGCGCTGGTACGTCGACGGAATCGAACCGATGATGGGCGACCGGTCCCCGCTGGACCGCCCGGTCTCCAACATCGCCAGCTGGAACTACCCGATGAGCGTCCTGGTCCACGCGATGCTGGTCCAGGCCCTGGCCGGCAACGCGGTCATCGCGAAGACCCCGACCGACGGCGGCGTGGCGTGCCTCACCCTGGCCTGTGCGCTCGCCGCGCGCGAGGGGATCCCCGTCACCCTCGTCAGCGGCAGCGGAGGCGAGCTGTCGGAGGCGCTGGTGCGGGCGCCGGAGATCGGCTGCGTCTCCTTCGTCGGGGGCCGGGACACGGGCGCCGCGGTGGCCACCGCCGTCGCCGACCTCGGCAAACGGCACATCCTCGAACAGGAGGGCCTCAACACCTGGGGCATCTGGAACTACACGGACTGGGAGTCGCTCACGGCGGTCATCCCGAAGCTCTTCGACTACGGCAAACAGCGCTGCACCGCATACCCGCGCTTCGTCGTCCAGCGTTCCCTGTTCGACGAGTTCCTGGCGGCGTACCTGCCCGCCGTCCGTACACTGCGTGTCGGCCATCCGCTCGCCGTGGAGCGCCGTGACGACCCGTTCCCGGAACTGGACTTCGGCCCGTTGATCAACGCGGCCAAGGCGAAGGAACTGACCGACCAGGTCGCCGAGGCCATCGACCGGGGCGCGGTCCCACTGCACCGCGGCAAGGCGGCCGACGCTCACTTCCTGCCCGGCCAGGACACCTCGGCCTACGTCCAGCCGGTCACGCTCCTCAGCCCACCCCGCTCCTCCCCGCTGCACCACGCGGAGCCGTTCGGCCCGGTCGACACGATCGTCCTGGTCGACACCGAGGCGGAGCTGCTGGCCGCGATGAACGCGTCGAACGGCGCGCTGGTCGCCACGCTCTCCACGGACGACAGGGCGACGTACGACCGCCTCGCCCCGCAGATCCGCGCGTTCAAGGTGGGCCACGGCAAGCCCCGCTCCCGCGGCGACCGCGACGAACTCTTCGGCGGCTTCGGCGCGTCCTGGCGGGGCGCGTTCGTAGGCGGCGAACTCCTGGTCCGCGCGGTCACACAGGGACCCGCCGGGGAGCGACTGCCGGGCAACTTCCCGGACTACCAGCTCATGCCATGACCATCGGCCGGGCGGCGCCGACGGCCCACGGGCGCCGCCCGGCGCTGCGAGCCCTTGCCCACCACACGCGAGCGGATCACGCCTGACGGCGACGCACCGGTCGCCGAACGTGAGCTCACCGGCCCTGGCAACCCGTGCCCCCACCAGGGCGTGCACGGGACGGATACGCAGGTGAAAGCCACTCCGAAACCTTGGTATTGTTGTCCCTGTCGCCGCGGGGAGGACTCCGCCGGGCGACAGACACCTGGTCCGGGTGGCGGAATGGCAGACGCGCTAGCTTGAGGTGCTAGTGCCCTTTATCGGGCGTGGGGGTTCAAGTCCCCCCTCGGACACAACGATTGACGATACGGTGACGAGGGCCTCGACCTTACGGTCGCGGTCCTCGTTGCGTGTTCGTAGCTGATGGTGATGCCCAGGGCGTCGTAGAGCGGACCTTTCTTGTCGGCGGCTGCGGTCTGGATGCGCTGTGCAATATCTCCAAGACCCTCAGTGATTTCCCGGATCTGTTGCGCGTTGAGCGGGGATTGCTTCTTCCGTGTGACGGCGGGGTGCGCGTCGAGCTTCTTCTGCGCCGCGTCCTTGTCCCGCTGGGCTTCGTTGATCCACTGGGTGACGACGGCGGGGTCGGCTCCGGCGTCGAGGGCTGCCTGGTAGCGGGCGAGCCGGCGCTCGCACTCCTTGATCGCCTGGCGTGCTTGGGCCTGCTCGGGGGTCTGGGGCTCTGCGGCGCTCGCTGCGGCGCTGGCGAGGGTGAGCGCTTCGATGGTGGCGGAGAGCCGGTCCGGGGCGAAGGCCCGGGCGATCCACCGGTCCAGGGCCTGGCACACGATGTCTTCGCGCAGGTAGACGGTGCGCTGGTGGGTCAGGTCGGGGTAGAGGGCGGCCTCCTCGTCTTTGAACTCGCAGCGGTAGTAGACGCGGCTGCGGATGGTGGCGGGCTGCATCTTGCGCCCGCACAGGCTGCACCGGACCCGGCCGCGCAGAGCGTAGGGGCGCCCGCCCCGCTTCCCGGAGCGCTCCTGGCACCCCTGGTTGCGGGCACGCTGTGTGCGCACGATGTGGGCAGCATCGAAGAGATCGGGACTGATGATCGCTTCATGGGCGGGCTCGTTGGAGTGGATCCACTCGTCGGGCGGGTTGTGGGTCATGTGGGTGCGGTGGCCGAGGGTGACGTCGTCGATGTCGAGGAGGCGTTCTTCCTTGCGTTGCTTGTTCCAGACCTCGTGACCGGTGTAGCGGGGGTTGAGGAGGATGGCGCGCACGGCGCCCTGCTGCCATGCGGTCTTCTTGCGGTGCGGATTGCGCGTGGCGTCGTGGGCGGAGGTGTCAATCCCCTCGCGCCGTGGAGACCTTTCAAGCGGCCAACTCCACGGCGGGGGCGGCTTGATGGTCTTGTTCGTAGTCGATCGGGCTCCGGTATCCGCACACGCTGTGTAGCCGACGTGTGTTGTAGAAGCCGGTGATCCAGGTGGCGATCTTCAGCCGCGCCTCGGTGCGGGTGGTGAAGGTGCGCCGGTGGACGTACTCGACCTTGAGCACGCTGTTGAACGCCTCGCTGACGGCATTGTCGAAACATGAGCCGACACGGCCCATGGACTGGGTCACGCCGAGCCGGCGGCAGGCCCGCCTGAAGCGCCGGGACTGGTATTCGCTGCCGCGGTCCGAGTGGAAGATCACGCCCCTGATGTCGCCGCCGCGGGTGGCCGCGGCCATATGCAGGGAGGCGACGACCAGCTCCGCGTCGTGGCGCTCGCCCATCGCGTAGCCGAGCAGGCGGCGCGAGAACAGATCGATCACGGTGGCCAGGTACAGCTTGCCCTCGCTGGTGACGATCTCCGTCATATCCCCGGCCCACACCTGGTCGGGAGCGGTGGCGCTGAAGTCGCGGCGCACGAAATCCGGAAACGCGGGCCGGTTTCCCGGCCTGGTCAGCCCCCGGCGCCTTCGGATCTTGCGTCCGGCCAGGCCGAGTTCGGCCATGAGCTTGGCGACGGTGTTCACCGACACCCTCCAGCCCTGGCGCACCAGCGTGATCCAGGCCTTCGGGGAACCATACGTGCCGCCCGACTCATCGAAGATCTGCCGGATCGCGTCGGCCAGCTTCCCGCGCCGCACCTCGCGAGCGGTGACGGGCTGGTTGCGCCACTCGTAGAACCAGGACTCGCTCACACCCAGCGCACGGCAGGTCAGGGTGTACGGAATGTCCTGCTCGGCCTTGCAGTCGCTGATCACCCCGGCCACCTTGGGCCGGGTCCGCCGCAGCTACTTCACCCACAAGGCCATGCAGCGTTTGAAGACGTCACGTTCCATCTCCAGCTCGCGTATCCGCTTGTTCTTCTCGCTCATCTCCCGCCGCAGCCGCTCCAGCTCGGCGCGCTCGGTGTCCCGCAGCCGGTCGCCCGAGGCAGCGGGCGCGGGCCGGTCGGAGGATGCCGAGCCGTTGCGCCGCCACCGCGACACCCAGCTGTGCAGCGTCCCGGAGTGGACACCGAGCTCCTCGGCGACCTCCGGGATCGGCCTGCCCGTCTCGATCACAATGCGTACAGCGCCCTCATGGAACTCAGGCGTGTACGTCCGTTGCTTGGACCCCATGAACCTCAACTTCCCCTGCATTCACGGACTCCACGCCACGAGGGGAGGGACAGTCCGGTAGCGGTCACAGGCGTCGACGGCCTCGCGCCGGGAGGCCGACAGATGTTCCCGCTCGGCCTGGGCGGTCATCTCGGCGGCGACCCGGGTAGCGTGGCCAGAGAGGATCGCGCTGGGTGCCCACCACGACGCGGACCTGGTCGTGGCCGCACTGAACATGGATCGTCTCCTGAGCGAGATCGTCGGCTGACTGAGGATCGGCACTCAGGCGGGCGACGTAGCGCAGTACTTTTTCGTGCAGGGTACGGATGAAACGTTCAACGGCGTCTGCATCGCCGCTCCGGAGCGCTGAAGTCATAGAGGCCCGTCGTGGCGTTGTGTGATCGACTCGGCACTCCTTTGGCCTGAAGCGCGTTGCTGGTGCAACAAGCGGGCTGCTACTGATGGAGGTTCTGCTGTCAGTGGAGCATGCGATGCTGAGCAGCGCTGATGGAACGTATCTGCTAGGGGACGCACGGGGGTTGGAGTGACGGGCTGGGACATCACGCCCAGTGGGGTGGAGTCCATCCTGTCGTTGGTGGGTCTTGCGGCCGACGACCTGAGCAAGGACGTCAAGGGCTACGGGGAGAGCGTTCAGGACGCGGCCCTGTCCGCGGGCACGATCAGTGGTCCGTACTGCGGCACGGCCCCCGAGGGGCCGGTGGGTGCGGCGGTGGCGAACTTCGTGTCCGACACCGAGGGCCGGATCGCGTTCATGGCGGCTCGCATCAAGAAGACCATGGACGGGACGGTCAAGGCCACCACCGAGTACGTCGAGGGCGATCTGACCATGGCCGCGCGGGCCCAGCGGGAGGCGTCGAAGGTACCCACGCCCGCTGAACTGCGTGCCGTGGCGCACCCGACGAACCACAACGGGGAGAAGTAGTCGACGTGATCGATCCGGGTGGCATACCGCAGTACACGGGCGACTTCACCAAGCTGGACAAGGCCGTCTCCGATCTACGCACGCACGCATCCGGCATCCGTAACGCGGGTCAGGACGTCCATTCCCGCTTCCAGGCCACGGCTGCGTACTACAAGGCCCCGGAGGCCGAGCAGCTTTTCTCCTGCACCCAACCGGTGATGGACGCGGCGGATGAGTTCGCCGGCGACATCGAGTCTCTCGCCAATGCCCTGGACACCTTCGTCGCGGAAGCCAAGCCGTGTGCCGACCGGCTGAAGCAGCTGAGGCTGGACGCCATTGCCTTCGTCGACAGCGTCGAGGGCGATGACAACTGGTCCCACGACCAGAAGAAGGTCGACAAGCACCAGGCGCTGATGGACGGCGTGGCGGCGGCGGTCGAAGGCTTCCAGGAAGCCGAACGCAACGCCGCCAACAAGATCAGCGCAATCAGCCCGGCGCTGTGCCGCCCCGGCTGGGTGGCCGACGACGGCAGCCACGCGCCCGGCATGTACGGCGTGAGCACCTCCATGCTCAAGGACGCGAAGAACCTGCCGTGGGGTAGCCCGGAGGGCCGCACCTACGAGCGCTGGAGCCTGGACTGGTGGGGCCACGGCATCAAGAGCTGGGCGTGGGACGGCATCGCTAAGGACAGCATCTGGGGCGGCTTCGTCGGTCTCGGCATCCTCGAGGACAACCTCCTGGGCATCAACGGCTCCGAAGCACAGCACCAGACCTGGGAGGGCCTCAGACGCACCGTCGTCGGCGCCTACGCCTACGGGATGGACGCGGCCGGGCAGGGTGACCATCTCTCGGGCTGGCAGCGTGGCAGCGAGGCGTACGCGAAGGAGTTCGGCAAGCAGTTCGTCGCCTATGACATGTGGGACGAGGACCCGGCCCGCGCGCACGCCGTCGCCTCCTTCAACATCCTCACCGCGGTCGCAGGCGCCGGCGGTGCCCTCGCCAAGCTGGGCAAGGCAGGCAGGATCGCGGAAACCGCCGGCACCGTGGCCAAGGTCGGCGACGTCCTGGACCCGATCTCCGGCGGTATGAAGGCGGCCAAAGCCATCTCGAACCTGCCGAAGGTCTCGGAGGTGCTGGCCAACATCAGCGACCGCCTTCGGCTGCCTCCGACGAAGTTCCCCGACGCGGTACTCGACCTCAACGACCGCTACCGCGTGGGCAAGGACGGCCAGCTCATCCCGATCAACGCCGACGGCACGCCCAACCTTGCCGAAGCCCCGCACGAGGCTGCCGCCGCCGACCGCGGCCACGGCGAGGTGTCCCCGAGCCACACGATCTCCGATTCGTCACGCGGCGCAACGGATGTCTCCGCCCACTCGAACCGATCGCACGAGTTGGTCGGGATCGGCGCCCGGGCGGAGCATGGCACCGGCGCCACTCATACGTATGGGCACATACCGGGGCAGGCAGGCGGACACGACGCCGGTCACACGGCATCACGCGAAGGCTCGTCCACCAGATCCGCCGGTACAGAGTCGTACGGACGGTCCGGGGCCGGTGGCGGAACAGGCGGACACGGCTCCCCAGGGGCAGGACACGGCTCTCACGGTTCCGAAGCCGACCACAGCTCGGCCGACCACGACGCTGCCGATGCGCACGAGGCTCACGATTCACACGCCGATGCGGGCAGCCACTCGCCCGAAGCACACCATCACGGCAGCTCCGACGGCGAACCCGACTACACGCGCCGTGCGCTCCCGCCAGGCACCGCTGACCGCACTCTGCATGAGATGCGGAGCATGCGTCACAGCCGGGAGCGGTACAAGGGCGCGGAGGACTACGTCCGCAAGATTGCCGGCGGTGCACCGGAGCGGCACTATCGCGTGCCCACCCACGACCACCCTTACTACCCTGTAGAGGCACCAGGTGGCCGCAATGTTGATGTCCCGGTGGATATGCCGGGCGGTCGTACTCTGGCTGTGGAGGTAAAGCACTATCTTGAATGGAGGACGATCAAACTCAAGGACGGCGGCACCCGCCCGGTGATGGGCGAAGTTCCCCTGAATGATGGCATAATTGAGCAAATCAACAAGGACCTGACGCTACGACGCCTGAATCCCCGCTTCGATCCACGCTGGCTCTTCCTGCATGCGCCTCCATCTCAGCCGCTGAGGAACTACCTCATACAGGCTCGCATCATCTTCATCGAGTACGGCCCGGCCCCCAAGTAGCTCCGAATCCCATGAAAGGAACAAGGCGTGGTAAACGCGAATGAACCAGACCTTCAAGGCTGGAGCGAGGAGAGGCGCCGGAACGCCATCGACATTGCGGACATGCTCGGGGTGCCTCTCGATGTGTATACCAGCGACCCGATGAGCGTCATTCCAGCCTTGGACGACTATGTATCTCGGGCCCCTCTGAGTGAATTCGAGGAGTCCGACTGGGTCACTCTGCACTTGGACCTGGCATCCTATGTCGCGGACTTCCTCATCCAGAAGTACGACGCGCACTGGACCGTCGTGGACGATCCCACGGGGCCCGTCGGGTTCCGCTATGTCATCGAGGCAACCGGACTCGATGGGCAGACTCGTCGGGTTGACCCCATCGATGTCGTAGCCAAGGAATTCTCCAACCGCCCGATCGAAATCGTCCGGATGCTGGCCAGCGCAGAGCTCACCTTGAAATTGTCGCCACAGGCCGACAACGAATGAGCACGGCCCGGGAAGCGGCAGGACAGATGAAGAGTCCGGCAGAAAATCCTGGTCAGACACGGCAGTTGTAGTTCCGGCGTCGGCGCTGGTAGGAGACTTGCGGGGTCGGGTGCGGGCACAGATACGGCCACCATGATCATGAACGTTTGTGACGACGTTTCAGGACCAGGTGGCCGTGGAGGCCACGATAGCCCAGGCTGCCTGGGACCGGGTGTTCCGGGCGGCAATGGATGCGATCGCGGGCTGCTTCGCGCGGCGTGAGACACGTGCGACGGCAGCGGAGATGATCACCGGGCTGCTGAGGGAGGTGGACACGCGGAACTGCTGGACGCTGGCTGAGGCGCTGGGGCATCCAGGCCCGCACCGGCTACAGCACCTGCTGTCACGGGCGAGGTTCGACCATGACCGGGCCCGGGAGGAGATTGCCCGCTTGGTCGTGCGTGAACTCGTAGGTCAGGAAGTGGTGCTGGTCGCGGACGAGACCGGGGACGCGAAGTCCTCGACCGACTGCGTCGGCGCCGGCCGCCAGTACTCCGGCGCGCTCAAAGGTGTCGGACTGTGTCAGGTCGCCGTGCATCTGGCCGCGGTCACCGAGTCGGTGCGGGTGGTCATCGACCGGGCCCTGTATCTCCCGAGAGACTGGGCTGCGGACGAGGAACGCCGTGAAGCAGCCGGCGTCCCGGAAGGGATCATGTTCGCGACGAAGCTGCAGCAGACCGCCGCCATGGTCAAGAACGCGCTCGAGCTGGGCGTCCGGGCACGCTGGTTCGCCGGTGACGACGTGTATTCGGGGCGTGACCAAGGACGGCCTGCTCCAGGCGACCACCTACGCCTACGACGACGACGGTCAGCTCAAAACCGTCACTGACCCGGACAAACGCGCCGTGTTGTACGGCTACGACGACGCCGGCAACCTGACCTCCGAGACGACGCAGCTGGGCAACAAGACCACCTACGCCTACGACGACAACGGCCGCCTGACCGATACCGTCGAGCCGCGCGGCAACGTCACCGGTGCCGATTCCGCCCAGTACACGTGGCACACGACCTACGACGCCGCAGGCAACGTCACCGGCGTCACAGATCCGCTGGGCAACACCACCACACGGCTCTACGACGCAGACAACAACCTGATCAGAACCACCGACGCCCGCAAAGACGCCACCGACTACGGCTACAACGAGCTCAACCAGCTCTCCAGCGTCCAGGCCCCCGACAACGGGAAAACGGCCTTCACTTACGACGAGGTCGGCAACCTCAAGACACGCACCGACGCCAATCAGCACACCACCAGCTACGAGTACGACAACGCCAACCGCCTCACCAAGATCACCGACCCGCTCCAGCGGTTCACCGCTTTCCAGTACGACCCCGACGGCAACCGCACGCTGATCACCAACGCCCGCAAGCAAACCCAGACCAACACCTACGACGCCCGCAACCTGCTCACCAAGACCGTCTACTCGGACGGCACGCCCACCGTCACCTACACCTACGACGACGCCAGCCGTCCCAAGACCACCGCCGATGGCACGGGCACGCGCACACTCCAGTACGACAACGCAGACCGTCCACTGACCATCACCTCGCCCGGGGCCACCAACCCCTTCACGTACACCTACACCAACAGCGGCCAGATCAAGACCCGCACCTACCCCGACGGCTACGCCATCGCCTACGACTACGACGGTGACGGCCGCATCAAAACCCAGACCACCGCCGGCAAGACCTTCACCTACAGCTGGGACGAAGCAGGCAACCTCAAATCCGTCCAGCTACCGACGACCGCGGCGCTGTCCGAGGCCCGCACCTACGACCGCGCAGGCCGCCTCGCCTCGATCTCGGAAGGCACCGGCGCCCGCACAATCACCCGGGACCCAGACGGCCGCGTCATCGCCGACCAATTCACCAGCGCCACCACCACCGGCCTGGCCAACCGCTACGGCTACGACACAGTCGGACGCCTCACCCGGGCCTGCACCGACACCTCCACCGCCGCCTCCTGCATCGACGGGACCGGCGGCACCGCCTACACCTACGACCCGGTCGGCAACCTCGCCACCACAACAGGCACCACCAATGTCAGCAATACCTACGACGATGCTGACCAACTGACCAAACGCGTCGCAGGTTCCACGACAACGGACCTGACCTACGACGCCGACGGCAACCTCACCAAAGACGACAAGGGCACGTACGCCTACGACGCGGCCAGCCGCGTCAGGTCCGCCACCATCGGCGCCGACACCTTCGCCTTCGTCTACGACGCAGACGGCAACCGCACCGTCACCAACAAAAACAGCAAGCTCGACCGCACCTCACGCTGGGACGTCAACGGCTCACTGCCCCAGATCGCCACCGAGACCAACAACACCGGCGCCCTCATCGCCGACTACAACTACAACCCGTCCGGCACACCCCAGGCGATGAACCGCAGCAGCGGAGCCTTCTACTTCCTGCACGACCGCCAGGAATCCATCCGCGCCGTCCACGACGCAGCCGGCAAAGAGAACTACACCTACACCTACAGCCCCTGGGGCGAGTCCACCGGCAAAGCCAGCGTCACCAACGGCCAGACCAGCCCCTTTGGCTACACCGGCCAGTACACAGACCCCTACCTCACTGGACGCCTCGACCTCCGCGCACGGAACTACACCCCCAGCACCGGCCGCTTCACCACCATCGACCCCGCCCCTGCTGGCAAGCTCAGTGCCAACCCTGCCCCGTACGCGTACGCCAACAACGACCCGCTCAATCAGGCCGACCCCTCCGGCGAATGTCCACTGTGCGTGAGCGCCGGCATCGGCGCCGCATTCGGCGCAGTGGTTGATGGAGGGATCTACACCTGGCAACATCGCAACGGCGCCTTCACTTGGGGCGGCCTTGCCAAGGCGAGCGGCGAAGGTGCGATCACCGGTGGCATCGCCGGAGCTCTCATGCCCGGCATCGGTAACGCATTCGCCCGCGGCCTCGGTCTTACCGGCGGGCGCGCACTCGCCGCCTCCTCGGTCGTCAACGCTGGCGTTGGGGCAGCCTTCTCCTGGGGCGTCAACCAGGCCCACTGCCGTCCCACAGACCCTTGGGACTTGCTCATTGGTGCTGCCGGGGGAGCGAGCAGCAGCCTTCTCGGGCCAGCGTTCAACTGGCTCAAGGGGAAGTTCTCGCCAGACCTCACTTCGGGCGTGCGCTTCGGGCCTGGGGCTGCGCATGCCGATGATCCGGCCTTCCGCGGCGGAAGCTCCTTCTCGCTGGATTCGATTCCTGAGGAGCCCGGATTCAACTATCTGTACCGCGGCGTTTCCATCGCGAGCCCGGCATACGATGACGCAGCGCAAGGAATAGCCAAGCCTCGCGGTGGATCTGCAAGTATGGAGCAACACCACGATGGAAACACGAACAGCCCCTACACCTCGTGGAGCACGTCGAAGCAGACGGCCCTGTCGTACGCACGCGGGGCTGCCGAAGGCCGAAGCGATCTTCCCGGCGTCATCCTCCAAGTGAAGCTCCCTCTTGGCCAGCCGGTGTACCCGGCGATCATGTTTAGCACTGAGCTGTGGGAAAGCAACGAGAGCTTGGTGGAAGGGCTCGTCCAAGGAGCTAAGGTGTTCCACGTTCCAGCTCCATAGAGGGGTCGAACTCCAGGCGGCCGCGGCATACAGCCGCGGCCGCCCTCCCCCTACCCCTACAACGGAAAAGCAGGCGAATGGAAGTGCCGGATATCGTCACAATGGACGTGGGTCAAGCCGTGGAACGCTGCGCACAACTTTCCCACTCAGGGTGGGAATCAGCGCAGCTTGCCGCGTCAGCCCTTGAACAATACCCAGGGGCGACTATTGAAACAACTCGCGTCAAAACCGCGTCCATGGCGGGAATCTATAGTACTCGTCTAGCGCAAAATGCCGACCTCCCCCAAAGGACATTTGATATCGGTCGATTTGTTCAATCGCTGACAGAAAGTACTGAACCCTTCGTTCGCTTCTTCTCTGTCCGCTTCAAAATATGGCGCATCCTTGTTGTCCTGTCGGATGACATGCGTTCGCCGCTCGCGGCGACGGCAGTCACCGGTGTGGGGCAGAATTCGGCAGCGAATAGCATTGGCGCGGTGGGAACTATTTCGGGAGGCCAAGCTCTCGCTCTATGTCGAGAACTAATGGAAGACGGATGGGATGCGGCAAATATCGCCGTAGAAAAGCTAGCCAATTCAGAGGGGGATGAACACCCTGTCTGGATCGCGTCGCCTGTGACCCTGGCGCGCCATTACAGAGAGCGCGCCATGGTGACAGATGTAAACAGTCGCAACTTGACAAGCCTTGACCTCGACCGGTTTGCCCAAGTTATGTCGGGGCTAGATGACGCAACCATTCGAATCTTTCATCTCTTCGATGATTACGGGTGGCAGGCAACCTGTGCCGTGTCCGATGACTTCGCGCGTCCTCTGGGGGCGGTCGCTATTAGGCGTTCAACAGAATAACCAGTGTCGCATCAAATTTTTGACTTTGCCGAGGGTGCTTCTTGGCCGGACAAAGATGCCCTCGTCAGGTTCACGGCTGAGTCGCATGCCATCGTTAAGCACTGGCGTTCTCAGCAAGTGGGGGGAGCGAGACCTCGGCAAGGTGGTGTGGTGCGAATTCATGCGTGTCATTTGCACGGTCAACCTCATCGAGTTTCCGCCACCTTGCACATCCCAAGAGTGGCTGAGTTTGGAACCAGCTTGACCTAAAAGTTCCTCGCGCCAAGGTACCAGTTTGTGATCATTTTCTCGTAGGTCCAAAATCTGGAATCAAGGAGTGAGTTCTGTGGCCTCTCGCATGCCAACGTTCCTTGCTGTCGCCGGCTTGTCAGCAGTGCTTGGAGGGAGTGTTACCCAGGCGGCTGCGGCATCCCTTGGGCCCGCCCGAGTCGAGCAGAAGGTTGAGAGTTTCCGAGCAGCAGGCGACTTGCAGGTAGTCGATGTAGAGGTCGCCAGCAAGGGTGTTCCGTTCAACCTCACGCGCTACTACCACTGGGATCCAGCCGCCTCGTCAGGGATGCTTGGCAAGGGTTGGAGGCTTTCCCTGGAAGCTAGGCTCGAGGTATCAGCAGACACCATCATCTTGGATGATGCCGACGGAACCAAAGTGCCATTCATCAAGCAGAGCGACGGTACGTATACGTCGCCAGAGGGTGCGCCATACAAGCTCACCGCAGCAGGTGAGAGTTACTCTCTCAAGGCTAACGACGGAAGTCTGGTACGTAACTTCGACAAGTCCGGTCGACTTACCAGCGTCGTGAACGGTGCGGGCGCAGGTCTCAAACTCGCGTATACATCGACAGGCCGAATAGCCTCTGTCGCTGACGCGGAAGGGCGAGTAGCGTACTTCTCCACTGACAGCTCGGGACAGCTGGTAGGCGTCACTCTGGCGGCTGGCGGCCACATCGCGTACTCCTACACCAGCCAAGGCTATCTTTCAAAGGTAGCTGGAGTAGACGGCACAGTACGGACGTATGTCTACGACTCCGAGGGCCGACTAATTCAGTAGACCTCATCGGCCCTGTTCCGCGACGGAGACGACGCTGCTGCAAGCGTGAGGTTAAGGGCTTGCAGGGACGCAACCTTGATTCCCTGCAAGCCCTTAGTACTCCAGCCGTAGATCGCGATCTTGTTGCTGGAGTAGGGCGGAGAGGGGGCCGCCGTCGGTCATCGACGAGATCGAGTTGGGCAGCAGAGGTGTCCGCTACTCGTCGAGTCCTCCGAGACGGCGGGCATCTTTGATCTCGTGGAGTCTGGCAGCCGTCATCGGGGTCCACTCCCTCCTCTGTCCAGCGGCATGGAGGGCTTCTCCAACCTCGCTGAGCTTCGCGGAGGACAACACGCCCGCCCGCTCGACCAGGTCGTCCCGGGCCACGGTGGTCAGCCATGTGCAAGGAGTAAAGCCTGGATGCGGGAACGCGAACCGCAGCACGCCTTCGAAGGGCAGTCCTTCCAGGGGGCCTACGGCCACTTCAACGCCGAGGCCGCTGATGTCGATGCCCGCAGGAGCGACGACCTGCATCGCCTGGAACCCGGATGACTCCTCGTCCGAGAGCAGCACGACCGGGCGTCGCTCATCGAAGTCGACCCACCAGACTTCACCGCGTTGCATGTGTCCTCCTGGCACGAGACGGCGGGCGAACGCTGCGTGCCCCGTGCGGGACACGGAAGGGATGCGGCCCCGTCTTCGCACGTCGTGACCGAGGGGCGGTGAAGACGGGCGCGGCCACCGTTGATCATCGGTGTGTGAAGACTGAAGATCATGCGGTGGCCGCGAGTCACAGCGTAGACCCTGCCCGCTGGCAGGAGGCGTTCGAGGTCCTGATGTCCCGGATAGCGGGCCGGTTCGCGTGGGTTGAACCCCGGCGTCGGGTGCGGGACTTGGTGCTGGGGCTGCTATCGGACCTGCCGCGCAAAAACTGCTGGAGCATCGCCGAGTGGGCCGGGCAGGCAACCCCGGACGGCATGCAGCACCTGCTCGGCCGGGCCAAGTGGGATGCCGACATGGTGCGCGATGACGTGCGGGAGTACGTGCTGGAACATCTGCACGACGAAGATGCGGTGCTGGTCGTCGACGAGACCGGGGACGTGAAGAAGGGCACGCACACCGTCGGTGTCCAGCGCCAGTACACCGGCACCGCCGGGAGGATCGAAAACGCCCAGGTCGCTGTCTACCTCGTCTACGCAGGCCGCCGCGGACACGCGGCGGTGGACCGTGAGCTGTACATTCCGCGCTCGTGGACGTGCGATGCGGACCGCTGCCGGGCCGCAGGGCTGGGCGAGGACACCGTCTTCGCGACCAAGCCGGAGCTGGCCGCCCGCATGATCGGCCGGTTCCTGGACTCCGGGCACCGCGTGGGCTGGGTCGCAGCAGACGAGGTCTACGGCGGCAACCCGAAGCTGCGGGCCGCGCTGGAAGAGCGCCAGGTCGGCTACGTGCTCGCCAGCGCCTGCTCGGCTGAAGTCACCACCAGTGCCGGGAAGTTCCGTGCGGATGCCCTGGCCGCGAAGGTGCCCAGGCGGGCCTGGCAGAAGCTGTCGGCCGGGGCCGGCGCCAAAGGACACCGCTTCTACGACTGGGCCGTCATCGACCTGGCCGAACCCCGGGCCGGCAGCCACCAGTTGTTGATCCGCCGCAATCGCGCCACCGGCGAACTCGCCTACTACCGCTGCTTCTCGCCCGCCCCGGTGCCCCTGGCCACGCTGGTGCGGGTCGCCGGATCGAGGTGGCGGGTGGAAGAGACCTTTCAGGCCGGCAAGGGCCTGGCCGGCCTGGACGAACACCAGGTCCGCCGCTTCACCTCGTGGTCTCGCTGGGTCACCCTGGCCATGCTCGCTCACGCCTTCCTCGCTGTCGTTCGCGCTGATGAACATGCCCGTCACCCCGCCCCGGACGATCTGATCCCGCTCACCTGCAACGAAATCCAGCGGCTGTTCACGACACTCATCGTCCGGCCCGTGCACGATGCGGCCCACCGGCTCCGCTGGTCCGCCTGGCGACGTCGCCATCAGGCCCGAGCCCAAGCCGGTCATAACCGCCGACAAGCCGCGAACCAGCCATGAAGATCACGATCTACAGCTGGAGTATTAGTTCAGAGAAACTGGATGAATCGCCCCGCCGTGCTGGCGATGGCCGACCGGGTCGCAGCCCCACACGACGCTCGCACTCATGGGTGACGGCAGCCTGTGGACCGACGATGCCGGCTGGACCGCTGTGCTGAAGGATTTGATCCAGTCCTATCTCGGGCCTGATCGCCGTGCTGGTAGCCACGGCATCTACGCCGAGCCGAGCCGCCGTTACGAGGAGGACCTCGCCGACTCTGCCTTCAGCGATGTCAGCCAGCACCTCTTCCGCTTCCCTCGGGCCTGGACGCCGCAGCAGGTGATCGGCTATCTGCGCACCACCTCATTCGCCAGCGCCGACCTGTTCGCCGAGCGGCACGCCGCGTTCGAGGAGGCTGCTCTTGCCGAATACCTCATCCGTGCTGGTCAAGCTGCATGCGCGTACTCGTGCAGGGTGCCGCCGAGCCTCGCGCGTCGTCGTATGTCGAGGCGTGCGATCCGCTCCGGATCGTCGATTGGTTCGGGCAACGGACGCAGAGGACGGGCATTCGCGAGGCCCTGGTGCGGCCTGTGCTCGTTGTAGAAAGTCTCGAACTCGCGCAGGGCGTGAAGGAGATGGCGCTGGTTCCAGATCAGTGTCCGGTCCAGCAGTTCTCGGCGGCAGGTTTGCACCCACCGCTCGGTGATCGGATTCATGCGGGGTATCCGGATGCCGCTGAGGACGATCTCGATGCCAGCGTCCTGGAGGACCGCATCGAACAGCTTGGGGAACTTCCCGTCCCGGTCCCTGATCAGGTAGCGGGCTCGACAGCCGGTGTCCTCGAGGTCCATGACGAGATTCTTTGCGGCCTGGGTCACCCAGGAGGCGGTCGGGTGAGCAGTCGAGCCCAGGATCCGTATGCGCCGGTTCGTGTGCTCGATCACCGCGAGCACGTACAGCCGTGCTCCGGTCAGGGTGACCGTTTCGAAGAAGTCGCATGCCAGCAGTGCGTCGGCTTGGGAACGCAGGAAGCCCGCCCAGGTGCTCGAGGCTCGCTCGGGCGCTGGGTCGATGCCCGCGTCCTTGAGAATCTCCCAGACGGTGGAAGCCGCCACCGTCACCCCGAGGACGAGCAGTTCGCCGTGCAGGCGCCGATAACCCCAGTTCGGGTTCTCCCTGGCCAGATGCAGTACCAGTGCTCGGATGGAATGCACGGTACGCGGTCGGCCGCCTCGCTTGGGCCGGGAGGCGGCGGCGTGACGTCGGGCGATCAGGTCGCGGTGCCAGCGCAGCACCGTGTCCGGCCGGACCAGCAACCGGATCCGGCGAAGCGCCTCTCGCGGCAGACCGTGGAGCAGTGCGGCGAGGAGCGCCCGGTCACCCGCGTCGAATTGCACCCGCTGCCCGCTCAGTTGCCTCTCGAGCACGGCGACCTGGTGGCGCAAGGCCAGGATCTCTACATCCTTCTCCCGGTCACCCATCGGCAGCAGTCGCAGCATCGCGAACGCGTTCGTCATGCCCAGGTATGTCAGTCGCAGCAACATGACCACCCATCATGTCGCGGTGATCGTGCTCACGTGGGCGCATGCAGACGTCCACCGCGTCACGACGCTCAGACACCCGCGGTAGCTGCTCCCACCTGCATGGATGAGGTATTCGGCAAGGGCAGGGTCCCAGGGCGCTGCCTGTTCTGCGAGGCGCTCGCTGCCGAGGAGCGCGCCGGTGAACGTGTGGTGCTGCGGTCGGAGCACGGGGCGGCCTTCGCCCCGTTCGCCGCCCGGTGGCCGTACGAGGTGCATCTCAACGCCCGCAGGCACATGCCCGACCTTCCCAGCTTGGCCTCCGCTGAGCGGGCGGAACTGGCCGGCGTATACCGCGACGTACTGCGGTGCTTCGAGGACGTCGCGGAAGAGGCGTTGCCTTACACAGCGACATGGGTACAGGCACCGGCCCGGCGAGACCGGCATCCGAACCACCTGCACGCGCAGATCATCTCCGACCGTTTCCGGCCGGACCGGCCTAAACGGCTGGCGGCCGGTGAGCTGGGAGCTGGCACCTTCGTCAGCGAGGCCGTGCCCGAAGACACCGCGCGCAGCTCGCGCAGCGCCTGCGGACCTTCCCGGCGGCGTGACACCACAGTCGCTTCCCGGCAGTGACTCCCCGGTCTCCGGTTCCGTCGGGCAGCACAGCCGCGACGCCGACGGCCGGGTGGGCGGCACGGTCGTGTGGATCGCGATACCGAACAGCGTTCCAGGCAGCTCAGGGCTGCGGGTGTACCACCTGTACGCCCCGCTCCCGCATCGCCTCCACGACCGGGTTGTCCGGGGCAGCGTCCGTGACGACAAGGGCGATCTCGTCGACTGAGCAGATACGACCGAGCGCCACGCGACCGAGCTTCTCCGCCGTGGCCACCAAGATCACCCGTTGCGCCGCGTCGATAGCCGCCCGCTTCACCCGGACGTCGTCGAGGTTGTACGCGGTGGCTCCGTGGGCCGGGTCCACCCCGCAGCAGCCCAGGACAAAGGTGTCGAAGCACAGCTCCTTGAAGGTTTCGGCGGGTGTGTGGCCGTGGAAGGAGAGTTCTCCCGGCCGGATCTGGCCACCGGGCAGCAGCAGCTGGATGTCGGAGTACGTCGAGAGGGCGAAGGCGGCGTGCAGCGACAGCGGGGTGACCGTGAACTGCCGGTTCTCCATGGCCTTGGCCACGGCCACCAGGGTCGTACCAGTGTCCAGGGCGACCGTCTCGCCGTCCGTCAGCAGCGACAGAACCGTGCGCGCGAGTCGCTCCTTCGTCTGCATCCCCGACATGGCGCGGATGGCGTACGGCGGTTCCACCCCGCCCGGCAGGTTGCTCACCGCGCCCCCACGCACCCTGCGCAGGGCACCGCGCGATTCCAGGACTTCCAGGTCACGGCGGATCGTCATCTCGGACGCCCCCGTCGCATGGGCGAGGTCTGCGACGGTGGCGCGGTTCTCCCGCATGAGCAGCTCGATCACGAAGTTGTGTCTCTCCAGCACGTTCATGTCAGCGAGGGTATCGGCTGTGTGGACAAGCCCTGATCGATTGAACATAGGATCTGTTCGAAACCACATGATCTGTGGGAGTATTGAGCCGTGCCGCTCATGTGATGTGGGCTTTCTGGTGTGTCAGATGTCCGCCTAACCATCCCTGGAGGAGTTCGATGCCCACCGCACGCAGACCCGATCCGTCCGGGGTCACGCAACGGCAGCTCACCGCGCTGGCGATCGTCGCGTCATGCGTGGCCTTCGTGGTGATCGGAGCCCTCCAGGCGCTGTACGGTCCGGCGATCCCCCAGTTGCGCAAGGACTTCGGTGTCAGCCCCGGCGTCGCCGGACTCAGCCTGAGCGGACACTTCGCCGCCGCAGTGGTCGGCGTGCTCGTCTATCACGTGCTCTGTGCGCGACTGGGCCACCGCGTCCTGCTCGGCGCCTCCTACCTCCTCATGGCGCTGGGAGCCGTGCTCTTCGCCGTCGCGCCCAACTGGCCCCTGGCCCTCGCCGGAACCTTTGTCATCGGCCTCGGCTTCGGCGGCGTCGACTACGGCCTCAACCAGCTGTTCGCCGGCGCTTTCGGCCGCCGCAGCACCGCCATGCTCAACGTGCTCAACGGCCACTTCGGCGTGGGTGCCATCGCGGGGCCCGCTCTGGTGGGATGGCTCGGCGCCGAGCAGTATCCGGCCATCTTCGTCGGCGTCGCGGTCGTCTGTGTGCTCATCCTGTTCACCCTCGGCGGCGTGGCCGCGCGGGATCCTGAGCTCGTCACCGAGACGGCGTCCGGCACAGGTGCGCGTGTCGCGCCGATCATCGCCGCGTTCATCGGCATCTACGTGCTCCACGTGGCGATCGAGACCGGGGTCGGCGGATGGGAGCCCACCCACCTGGAGACCGTCGGCTACGGCGCTGCCGCCGCCGCCACGGCCACCTCGGCCTATTGGGCGGCCATGACCATCGGCCGCTTCGTCGTGGTCCCGCTCTGCCTGCGCTTCTCGGCACCCGCGATCCTGACAGTGTGCTGCATGGGCATGGCGGGATTCCTGCTGCTCGCGACCCTTCCCTCGGTGGCGCCCTACGCCTACTTCGGAGTGGGCCTTGCCATCGCGCCGATCTTCCCCACCTGCCTGCCCTGGCTGGACCGGGCGGTGCCGAGCGTCGCCGCGGCCGGCGCCTATGTGATGGCCGCATCGATGATCGGCGGCGTCGCCTTCCCGCCGCTGCTCGGCGTGGTCATCGACAGCCTGGCCATCAAGGCGCTCCCACTTGTCCTGCTGGCCCTGGCCAGCGTCTGCCTGCTGCTCAGCCTCTGGCTGCGCAAGAATGCCCCAGATCCCGACGGGCTGCCCACATCGAGCCCCGGCCCCGTTGGGGCCGCCAGCCCTTCGGAGGTGCAGGCGTGAAGGCCGTCCTCTTCGATATGTTCGGAGTCCTGGCACGTGTGCAGTCTCCGCAGTCGCAAGCTCTGATCGAACGAACAGCTGGTGTGAGCGGAGAATGGTTCTGGGACGCCTACTGGTCACTGCGCCCGCCGTACGACCGCGGTGATGTCCAGGGCCCCGCCTACTGGAAGGGCGTGGGTGAACGGCTCGGCATGTCGCTGACCGGCGGCCAGGTCGACGACCTGATCGCCGCGGACCTGGCCAGCTGGAGCGAGATCGACCAGGAGAGCGTGGACTTCCTGGCCGAGGTGGCCCGCCGGGGGCTGCGGCTCGGACTTCTCTCCAACATCCCCGAGGAGCTCGCCGCCCACTACGAGGCCACCCAGGACTGGCTCGGACACTTCAGCGTGGTCGGACTGTCCTGCCGGATCGGCAGCGCCAAACCGGAACCGGCGGCCTACGAGTGGTGCAGCCGTGAACTTGGGCTGTCCGCCCAGGAGATCCTCTTCGTGGACGACCGCTCCGACAACGTCCGGGCGGCCCGTGAGGTCGGCATGCACGGCCATGTGTTCACAGGCGTCGGCGCCCTCGCCGCGGCCCTGGAGGAGGGAGCGGGCGGGTGACGTCGACCCCTCTCCTGCTGGCCCTGTGCGGGCCGGGAGACGACGGGGGCTGGCCCTGGTCGTCCCGGAGCGAGGCCGGACGCGCGGTGGTCGGAGCGGCGCTGTTCGAACTCGCCCGCGAGGGCCGACTGGAGCTGTCCGACGATCGCGTCGTGCCGTGTGGCGGGGGCCCGACGGGTGACGGGGTGCAGGACCAGCTGCTCGGCCGCGTCAGCAGGGCCGGTCGGGCACGGGCACCCTGGGTCTGGATGGAGTTGCTCGGCCCCGACGCGCTGCGGCACGTCGAGGAGGAGTGTGCCCACGCCGCCGCCCCCGGTGCGCTGCGCCGGCGGGTCGGCGAGGCGAGGGCGCAACCGGGGCCACCGGCATGGGGCAAGGGACCGGATTCCTTGTGCTGGGGCTGTATGCGGTCGCCTTCGCGGTGCTGGGTGGACTGCGGTTCCTACGATACGAAGTCTCCTGACCCATTGGCCCGTCGAGAAGAAGAGACCTAAACGGAGGGACAGAACCAGCATGAATAAGAGCAAGAAGAAGGCAATCCTGCGCTGGAGCCCAGTGGTGATCCTGCTGGTCCTGGCACTGGTGGCCCCGCTCTTCGGGAACAGCCCCGTTGCGGTCGTGATGCCACTACTACTCGCCATAGTTCTGGCGGGTGTCAATGTGATGCAGAAGAAGCAGAAGCAGTCCCGCACCAGGGCATAGACGGGCAGGCTCACAGGGCGGGAGTCAGTTGGGCGGACACATGAGCCGCCAGCTGACTTCTGTCCCGGAGCCCCGTCACGCCGCCCGGTGCCGGCGGTGCAGGGAGCTGATGACCTCGCCGGTGGCGACGTCGAACGCCGCGAACAGCGTGGTCGGCCCGTTGCGGACGTAGTCGTGGGTGCGCCGCTCGGGCATGCCCGGCATCATCGGCAGCACCGGCTGGGAGCGGTCCAGGGCCTGGATCTGGGACTTCTCGTCCACCGACAGGACCACCGCGCCCTCGGGCGGGTTGAAGTACAGCCCGATAACGTCGTAGACCTTGTCCACGAAGAACGGGTCCGTGGACAGCTTGAAGGTGTCTGTCAGGTGCGGCTTGAGCTGGAACTTCCGCCAGATCCGACCGACGGTGGACTTGGACAGGCCGCTGTGCTCGGCCATCGATTTCCGCGACCAGTGCGTGGCATTCTTCGGGATCTCCTCCAAGGTGGCGACCACCACCGCCTCCACCTGGTCGACGCTGATGGTGGGTGGCCGGCCCGGCCGGGGCTCGTCGGCCAGGCCGTCCAGCCGCTCGGCGAGGAACCGCCGTCGCCACTTGCGGACTGTGTCCGCGGAAATCCGCAGGTTGCGGGCCACCTCGACGATCGGCGGGACATCAGGACCGGCACACGCCAGCACAATCCGCGCGCGTAACGCGAGCGCCTGGGCGGAGTTGGCCCGCCTCGTCAAGCGTTCCAGCACAGCACGCTCGTCATCGCCCAGCAGCAGCGGTTCCAACTTCGGACCACGACGCGGCACCGGCACCCCGGCAGGAGAACTCATACGAGATCTAACGACGGACTACCGGCGCAGGACACTAGTCGGACGGGCCGAGAATGGCGGGAAGGTCGTCCATCCAAGCGAGGACCGCTTCTTCGTAGCGGATCCCGAAGGCCAGGGTGGCGCGCTGGTAGGCGTCGATCCCCGCGGTCTCCAGACGCGCCTGGTACGTCTTGAGGCGTTGCCGGTGGACTGTGCGGTGGTGGTCGACGTGGCACAGCAGCCGGTCGCGGTCGAGGTGACCGCCGAAGGCGATCGTCAGCAGCAGGGGGTAGCGGATCTGTTCCGTGCCCGGGGGCGTGACGATCCACTGTGCGAACGCCTCGCGCCCGGCCTCGGTGAGGCGGTAAGGGACGCGGGCGCGCGGTCCGGCGTCCCCTGCCGTGACCAGCCCACGCTCGGCGAGGGCGGCGAGTTCGCGGTAGACCTGGCTACGGGTGACGGTCCAGAAGTCGCCGACGAGCTCCTCGGCGATGGCGACGAGTTCGTATCCGCTTGCCTCCCCGGTGTGGAGAAACCCGAGGAGTGTGGCGGCTGTGGCGTTGAGGCTGTCCATGAAGCGGCCCTCCCTTGACACTCCACAGTGGACGGTACATGATGCTGGCCGTCGATAGTCCACTGTGGTCGGTCCAATGTGCAATTCCCCCCTGTGCCGCCCGGACCGGGCTCTTGTGGGAACGGCGCAACGGGGAGTGGTGTGATGGCGCGGTTCGGCCTCGGCTTCCAGAGCCTGGATGACGAGACTCATGCAGTGGAGCTCCCGGTCAGCGGGCGCCTGCCCGAGTGGTTAAGTGGCGTGCTGCTGCGGAACGGACCCGCCAGGTTCGAGGCCGGCGGCACGGGGTTCCGCCACTGGTTCGACGGACAGGCCATGGTCCACCGGTTCGCCGTCGACGGCGGCCGGGTGGAGTACACCAACCGTTACCTCGACACGCCGAGCAGCCGGGCCGTTCTCCGGGAGGGCCGGATCCGTTACCAGGAATTCGCCACCGACCCCTGCCGAAGTCTCTTCGCCCGTTTCTTCACGCCTTTCCAGCGCACACGGCCCGTCAACCCGAACGTGAACATCGCCAGGTTCGGGGACCAGGTCGTCGCGCTCACCGAATCGCCGCTGCCGGTCGAGTTCGCGCCGGGAACCCTCGCCACTGTCGGAGTGGTCGATTACGACGACCGGCTCGGCGGGCAGTTGACGACGGCGCACCCCCACCAGGACCCGGTCACCGGCGACCTCGTCAATTACGTGACGCATTTCTCGCGGCGCAGCGAATATCGTGTGTACCGTCAGAGGCATGATGGCAGGCCGCGTCGCGAACTGCTCGGGCGGTACCGTGTCGACGAGCCCGCCTATATGCACAGCTTTGCCATCACCTCCGGGCACGTAGTGCTCGTCGAATTTCCCCTGGTGGTGAACCCCTTCAGGCTTCTGCTGAGCGGTCGGCCGTTCATCGAGAATTACCGCTGGAAGCCGGAGCGCGGAACTCGGTTCATTGTCATGGACCGAGACAGCGGACACGTGCGCGCGGTGTTGCGCGGCCCGGCGTGTTTCGCCTTCCACCACATCAACTCCTGGGAAGACAACGGCCGGCTGTTCATCGACCTGTGCGCATACCGGGACGCCTCGATCATCGAGGCCCTGTACCTCGACACCCTCCGTGGCGGGGGTGCTCTCCCGCAGGCCACGCCCACGCGGTTCTCCGTGGATCCCGAGGCCGGCACGGTCACGGCGGAAGAGCTGTCGGGGGAATCCCTGGAGTTGCCGCGCATCGCCTATGGGCAGCGCAACGGCCGAGCCTACCGCTACGCGTACGGTGTCGGTTCCCGTGATCGCCGGACCGATGACTTCCTCAACCAGCTGGTGAAGCTCGACGTCGGTGACGGCAGCACGCTTCTGTGGCGGGAGGAGGGCTGCTACCCCGGCGAGCCCGTCTTTGTCACGGCGCCCAGCGGTCACGGGCGGCGCGGAGCGGAAGACGACGGGATCGTGCTCGCGGTCGTCCTGCGTTCGGCGACCGCGTCGTCGTATCTCCTGGCGCTCGATGCGCGGACCTTCCAGGAGCTGGCTCGGGCCGAGGTCCCGCACGCCGTCCCGTTCGGGTTCCACGGCACCTTCCTCCGGTAGCACCGCAGCGGGTGAATTCGGGTTCCGGAAGTAGATAATTCTGAGGCCGCGGAAGATCGTCCGCGTTCGGAATTTGGCCGCAGATTTGTCATGTCCATGGCATTCCTTGCGCATCTGGAAGTGGCGAGTGCCGTGTTCTCTTTCGCGAATTAAGGAAAGCCATTTCTCTCCATCTGACCGCCCGGTAATAATCCTGACTCCGTTCATTTTCCGGAAAACAATGGATACCCACTGTTAACGAGTGGTCTCTTGAGGGTCCATAACTGCCGCTCTAGGCTTCAACTACTGGCTGGAAAGAGCCGGTCGCGGAAGTGTCCCATCGCCGTCGGCGAGCGAAGAGCGAACCTGGATCCGGGCTTACTGGGGGTAAGGAGGGCTTTGGGTCTGTCGTTCCGGCGACTTCTGGATGGCGATGGGGTCGCCGTCTCCAGTGAAGTCGGTCGGATTGTTCCGCTGTTTTCGTCCTCATGATTCGCGGCTGTCTGCGGAATTCCTCCGTCCGTAGAACTCTTCACGCGAGCCCTACCGCGTTCTGTCCCGCTCGGGTCCGTCCCGTTTCCCCGGAAAGGAATCATCATGCCCGCAGTGAGCGCGCTCGAGGCGCAGGAGTGGTTGATCGAGAAGGTCGCGCACCGCCTCGGTGCAGAGCAGGCCGAGGTCTCGCCGGAGATGTACTTCGACGAGATGGACCTCGACTCGACGGAAGCCCTGATCCTCGCCGGCGAGATCGAGAACTGGCTGGGGTTCGAGCTCAGCACGACGACGCTGTGGTACCACCCCACCATCAAGGACCTGGCCGCTCACATAGCGGAGGAGAGCGACCGACGTGCAACCTCCGCGTAGCGCTGAACGGCCCGTCGTCCACCGCTACCGCGTAGCGGCGACGGGCAGGCACACCGTCTACCTGGTCCATCCCGGCGCGCTCGACGCGTCCGTCCACCGCGGCCTCGCGGAGGCCCTCCCCACGGGCGTGGGGCTGGCCGTGCTCGACCTGGGAGGTCTGCCGGAGTACTGGCAGGCCGCGCTCACCGGCGGCCGTGCCGCCACCACGGTCGACGCCCTGGCCTCCCGGTTGCTGACGGCTCTCCGGGTTGCCCACATGGAGGGCGACTACGTGCTGGCAGGCTGGTCCTTCGGCGGTGTGGTGGCGCACGCCATGGTTGGTCTGTCCGCGTCGCACCGCCGTCCAGGGCGGCTGATGCTGCTGGACAGCATCGCGCCCGTCGCGGCGTACAAGCAGGACGACGACGCGCTCGAACCGCCCCTCCTGCTCGGCTGGTTCACCATGTACCTCGGCGCAAAGCGGGGCCGCCCGCTGCCCCTCGACGCGGAGCGACTGGCCGGCCTCGGTGTCGACGACGGCCTGAAGGTGGTGCTGGAGGCCGCCATCGCCGCCGAGGTGCTGCTGCCCTCCACCCCGCTCCCGGGACTGCGCAAGCTCTACGACACCTATGTTGACGGCCTGCTGCGCAACAACCGTCTGACCAATCCTCACCGTCCGCTGCCGGCACCGGTTCCCGTGGTGCTGGTCAAGGCCGAGCGCAGCCTCATCCCCGGGGACCGAACGCTGGGCTGGGAGCCCCTGGCTCCCTACGGCCTCGAGGTGCACTCCTGCCCGGGCGACCACTACACCATGCTCACCCGCCCCGACGCCGCGGCCGCCATCGCGTCGTTGCTCGAAGCCGCCTGACCACGGATACCGGGAACCTCAGGTATCTCGGCATCGAGTACCAGCAGAACCTTCGCCGGTAGGCCCACCCTCCGCAACGAGGCCGGGCCGCACTGCCCTGCCCCGACACTCGAGAGAGCCTCGCTGTGAACGTTTCGCAGGATTCCGACCTCGACCGCCGCCTCGCCCGCGACCCGATCGCGATCGTCGGTCTGTCCGCCCTCTATCCCAAATCCCGTGACCTGCGGGAGTTCTGGGCCAAGGTCGCCGCGGCGGCCGACTGCATCGAGGACGTGCCCGCCACCCACTGGGACGTCGACGAGTTCTACGACCCCGACCCGGCGGTGCCGGACAAGACCTACGCCAAGCGCGGCGGTTTCATCCCGGACACGCCCTTCAACCCGCTGGAGTTCGGGCTGCCGCCGAACACCCTGGAGGTCACCGACGTCCTCCAGCTGCTCAGCCTGGTGGTCGCCCGCGACCTGCTCAAGGACGCCGGGGCGGAACAGTCCTGGTACGACGCCTCGCGCACCGGCGTCGTGCTGGGCATCACCGGCGCCAACCAGCTCACCCAGCCGCTCACCGCCCGCCTGCAGACCCCCGTCCTGAAGGAGGTCGTCCGCAGCTGCGGCCTCTCCGACCGGGACGCCGAAGAGATCGCGGCGAAGTTCCGCCTCGCCTACGCCCCCTGGGAGGAGAACTCCTTCCCCGGCATGCTCGGCAACGTGGTCGCCGGGCGGATCGCCAACCGGCTGGACCTCGGCGGAATCAACATGACCGTCGACGCCGCATGCGCCAGCTCGCTGGGAGCCGTCAAGGCGGCCGTGAGTGAGCTGCTGGAGCGCCGTGCGGACACCATGCTGGTGGGCGGCTGCGATGCCGAGAACACCATCTTCATGTACCTCTGCTTCAGCAAGACCCCGGCGCTCTCCAAGTCCGGCCGCATCCGGCCCTTCGACCAGGACGCCGACGGCACGCTGATCGGCGAGGGCATCGGCATGCTGGCGCTGCGCCGGCTCAGTGACGCCGAGCGGGACGGCAACCGCGTCTACGCCGTGCTGCGCGGTATCGGCGCCGCCAGTGACGGCCGGTTCAAGTCCATCTACGCCCCGCGCAAGGAGGGCCAGGTCCTCGCCCTGGAGCGGGCCTACCACGACGCCGACTGCTCCCCGGGCGACGTCGAGCTCTTCGAGGCGCACGGCACCGGCACCGCCGTCGGCGACGCCACCGAGCTCAGCTCGCTCGCCGCCGTCGTCACCGCGGCAACCGAGGAGCGGCAGTACGCGGCCGTGGGCAGCGTCAAGTCGCAGATCGGGCACACCAAGGCGGCGGCCGGCGCGGCCGGCATGATCAAGCTCGCGCTGGCCCTGCACCACAAGGTGCTGCCGCCCACCATCAACGTCGACCAGCCCAACCCGGCCGTCGACTTCACAGGCGGCCCCTTCTACGTCAACACGCAGCTGCGGCCCTGGATCCGCGACCCGCGCCGCCCGCGGCGCCGGGCCGCCGTGTCGTCCTTCGGCTTCGGCGGCACCAACTTCCACGTGGTGCTGGAGGAGTACAGCGACGGCGAGGACCTCCAGGTGATGTTCTCGGTCGCCCAGGTCCACCTGTGGCACGCCGCCGATACAGCGGCGCTCACCGCCGCGCTCGCCGAGGGCGCGCCCGCGCAGGGCGGTCCCGTCCCCGAGGGTCACGCCCGTGTCGCCTTCGCCGCGCAGGGCCCCGAGAACGCCGCGGCACTGCGGGAGCTCGCGCTGCACGAACTGCGCGCCCGCCCGGAGGCCGACTCCTGGTCGCACCCCAAGGGCGTCTTCTTCCGTCGCCGCGCCGCCGAGGCCGGGGAGCGCGGCAGGATCGGCGCGCTCTTCGCCGGGCAGGGAAGCCAGTACGTCAACCCGGGCATGACCGCGGTGCTGGCGCTGCCGCCGCTGCGCGCCGCCTTCGACCGCGCCAACCGGCACTTCCGGGGCGCCGAGCCGCTCTCCCGGATCGCCTTCCCGCCGCCCGCTTTCGACGAGGCCACGCGCACGGCCCAGGAGACCGCACTGCGCGCCACCGAGTACGCCCAGCCCGCCATCGGCGCCCTCGCCGCCGGTCAGTTCCGTTACCTCAGCGAGCTGGGCTTCGCCCCGGAGGGCTACCTCGGGCACAGCTTCGGCGAGCTGACCGCGCTGTGGGCGGCCGGGGCGCTGGACGACGACACGTACTTCGCCCTCGCCAGGGCCCGGGGCGCCGCCATGGCGCCGCCCGCCGAGCCCGGCTTCGACGCCGGGGCGATGGCCGCCGTCAGCGCCCCGGAGGAACGGGCGGCGGAGCTGCTGGCCGGCATCCCCGGGCTGCACGTCTGCAACCGCAACGCGCCGGACCAGATCGTGGTCGGGGGCGCCACCGAGGCCGTACAGCAGCTGGTGGCCGCCGCGGGCGAGGCCGGGATCAAGGCGTCCCGGCTGCCGGTGTCCGCGGCCTTCCACACCCCCTACGTCGGCCACGCCGTGGAGGCGTTCCGGGCCCATGTCGAGGCCGCAGAGGTGGCCGAGCCGCACGGACCCGTCTACGCGAACACCCGAGGCGTCGCCTACGGCGCGGACCTCGCGGCCAATCGCCGGATCCTCGCCGAGCAGCTCATCCACCCGGTGGACTTCGCCGCCCGGGTCGAGGAGATGTACGCGGCCGGGTTCCGCACCTTCGTCGAGTTCGGGCCGAAGAGCGTGCTCACCCAGCTGGTGCGGCGCATTCTCGGCGAGCGCCCCCACACCGCGCTGGCTGTGGACGCCGGCCCGGGCCGCGACGCGGACCTGGCGCTGAAGCAGGCGGTGGCCCGACTCGCCGTCCTGGGGCTGCCGCTGAGCACCGCGGACCGGTACGTCGCCCCGCCGGTGGAGCGAGGGCCGGTCAAGGGCATGGCGATCATGCTCAACGGCATCAACTACGTCTCGCCGGAGCGGAAGGCCGCGTACCGGCAGGCGATCGAGAACGGCTACCGGACAGCCGCGCCGACCACGCTCTCCGTGCCGTCCGAGCCGAACGCGTCTGACCCCGCGCCCGAGCCGGTGGCGCCGCTGCCGGTCGCCCACCTGCCCGGCGCGGTCGCCGCCGCCGTCCAGCCGACGGCCGACACCGAACGGGGCACAGCCGCGGCCGTCGCCACGCTGCCGGTGGCGGCTCCTGCGCCGTCCCTCGCCCCGGCCCTCGCACCCGTCCCCACTGCTCAGGAGACCGCATCCGTGGACAACGACCGTCTGGCCAACGTGATCGCCGACCACCTGGCGCTGCACGACGAGTACCTCAACGGGCAGTTGAACAGCGCACAGCGCCTCGCCGGTCTGTTGGAGCGCGCCTACGACAAGGGGCAGCTGGACCAGGTGCTCTCCGGCGTCACCGCCGTCAAGGACCATAGCCTGGCCATCGGCCGCACCCACCTGCGCGCCAACGAGATCCTGTGCGAGCTGGCCGGACTGGAACTCGGCGCGGCTCCCGCGGCCCGGACGGCGCCGGCTGCCGTGGCCGCCCCCGCGCCCATGCCGGAGGCGTACACCGCGCCCGCCCCGGCCGCCGTCCGCGCCCCCGCGGCGCAGTCGGTGGCCGTCCCCGCCGCACCCGCCATCGCCGCGCTCCCGGCCCCGGCGCAGACCCCGGCCCAGGCCCAGGCCCCGGCGCCCGCGCCGGTCGCCGCCGCTCCCGTTTCGGCTGCCGCTTTGGGGCCTGACGTGGCGACGGTGGCTTCGGTGCTGTTGGAGGTGGTGGCGCAGAAGACGGGTTATCCGGCGGAGATGCTGGAGCTGGGGATGGATGTCGAGGCGGATTTGGGCATCGATTCCATCAAGCGGGTGGAGATCATGGGTGTGCTGCACGAGCGGTTCGCCTTGGGTGCGGCTGCCAGTCCGGAGCAGTTGGCCGAGTTGCGGACGCTTGAGGACATCGTGGGCTTC
>NZ_BBZJ01000024.1 GCF_001417775.1 Streptomyces sp. TP-A0356
CCCCCTGGGGTGCCGGGCCCTTCGCGTGACGGGGACTACAGGTAGCCCTTGGCGTGACGGAACCTACAGGTAGCCCTTGGCGTGACGGGGACTACAGGTAGCCCTTGGCGTGACGGGGACTACAGGTAGCCCTTGGCATGGCGGGGACTACAGGTACCGGTGACCGGGTTACAGGTACGGGCCGCCCGAGCGGCCGCCCGGATGGCGGTCCTCCTCGCCGTCGGGGGAGCCGACGCCCGGCGGGAGCGCGCGGCGCATCTGCTCCAGCTGGGCCCGCGCCGCCATCTGCTGGGCGAACAGGGTGGTCTGGATCCCGTGGAAGAGGCCCTCCAGCCAGCCCACCAACTGGGCCTGCGCGATGCGCAGTTCCGCGTCGCTCGGGATCGCCTCGTCCGTGAAGGGCAGGGAGAGCCGCTCCAGCTCCTCGACGAGTTCGGGGGCGAGACCGTCCTCCAGCTCCTTGACCGAGCTGGCGTGGATCTCCTTCAGGCGCTGCCGACTCGCCTCGTCCAAGGGAGCGGCGCGCACCTCCTCCAGCAACTGCTTGATCATGCTACCGATGCGCATGACCTTCGCCGGCTGCTCCACCTGTTCCGTCACCGGGATCTCGCGGGAGTCATCGTCTCCGGTGCCGCCGAGAGCCATTCCGTCCTGGCCCACGACCAGGATCTTCTGGGCATTCTCCGACGACCTGTCGTTCCTCGGCATCTCCATGCCGCCATTCTCTCGCACCTGCACGCCTCATCTCCCACGTGCCCCCGATGGAGTGTGATCCACCCTGCCGCGTCCGTCACAGCGGCGCGGTGGGCGGTTCCGTGGTAGCAGGGGGTTCCGTCCCCCTCGGCGGATCCGTGGCGACCGGAGGTTCCGTGGCCACCGCCGCGGCGAGGCGCTGGAGTCTGGCCTCGCAGTGGTCGAGCCAGAGGAGTTCGGCCTCGGTGTGCAGCACCAGCTGTTCCAGACCGAGCAGACGGGTGACCTCGTCCCGGTGGGAGGGCGGCTCGCCAAGGGCCTCGCAACGCTGCCGGGTGTACTCCCGCAGCGCCTCCCTCAGGTGTCGGCGCTGCGCCTCGACGACGGCCCGTACGTCGACGCCGGGCGCGCCGACCGCCATGGCCAGCTTGAGCGACAGCTCGTCGTGCGACGGACTCGTGCGCTCGACCGGGCGGGTGTACCAGTCGTGCAGTTCGGCGCGGCCCGTGGCGGTGAGCGCGTACAGCGGGCGCCCCCTCGTGTCCCGGCCCTCCTGCGCGACCAGCCCGTCCCGCTCCAGCCGCGCCAGGGTCGTGTGCACCTGCCCGGCATTCAGCACCCAAACGGCCCCGGTCCGCGCCTCCAGCTCCGCGCGCAGCCGGGCGCCGTACCGGGGGCCACGCTCCAGCAGCGCCAGCAGGCCGTGGCGTATCGACATGGCCGTATCTGTAACTCGCGGGGTGGGGGAGTGCCACCCGGGGATGCCTCCTCCACTTGGGCGCACGCGCCCCGCGGTCGAGATGCCGCGCGCCGGGGTCCGTGTGACGCTGATGCTGTTGATCTTGCCGCCCGAGCCCGGGAGGGGGTCACGCGTGTGACTCCATGTCTGCGTACGCCGTCCAGATTCCGCACGCTCCGTGCGGCCGTCCTACCGCCGGTCCTCACGACGACGGCCGTCCTCGGGTACGGCATATCGCCCGCGTACGGCATCACCCCCGGGCAGGTGGTCCGGCCCGCCCACGGCATCCGCGCCGCCTCGTATGCCGGTCGCTCCATATCGGGACCTCGGCCCGCAGACGTCGTCGGCCTCCCACAGCCGGCCGCCCGGCAGACTTACGTCACCCGGCTCGCGTATCCGGCCCGTCTCTCCATAGCGTCGCCCTCGGCCCCATCGGCTCCTTCGGCCCCATCGGCTCCTTCGGCCCCATCGGTTCCATCGGCTCCTTCGGCCCCCTCGAGGACCCCCGGGCAGCAGACGTCCGCTCCGCCCGCCCCTGCGTCCGCCACCGAACCCGGCGCATCCGCCATACCCACGGGCACCACCGCGACCCGGAACCCGGCGTCCGCCATACCGACGGGCAGCTCCGCCACCGGGCACGCAACCTCCGCCCCCCACACCTCGGCCGCCGCGCACACCGCGTCCGCCACGCCCACGGCCTCCGCCACACCCACGACGAGCGCCCGGCCCACCTCCGCATCCGCCCCCGGGCACACCTCGTCCGCGCTTCCCCCGCACGCACCCGGCTCCGGGCCCGACGCGGAGGGCCCGCCCCTCCACCCGACCGCTCCCGGGCACACCGCGTCCCGTGGCCCCGCGCATCCACCCGTCCACCGGCGCCCCGAGGCCCCCCACTCCACCGCCCGGCCCTCCCCCGACTCCTCCCTTGCCGGCAGTCGGTCCGGCGAAGGCCGAATGCGGCCCGGGCGACCGGAGAACGACGACGAGGACGAGGCGGACGAGCCGACGTACACGGACCGCGACCCCTCGGCATCCTCGTCCTCCTCGGCCTCCTCGACACCGTCGTACCGGAAGCCGAGACCGGCTGACAGCGACACCGAGGACGCGGAGAACGAGGCGTCCGCCCGGGCGACCGACCCCGCGGAGGCCTTCTCCAGCCCGTCGCAGGGCACCGCCTCCCCCACCGCGTCCCGGGGCGCCACTCTGCCCGCCCGGCAGGCCGCCGCCTCGGAGCCCATGGTGGAGATCCTTCCCCTCGGCAGCGGCCTGGTCCTCGTCGGTCTCGGCCTGGCGCTCGCGCTCTTCGCGGTGCGCCTGCGGCGGCAGTGACCGACCCGCCCGCTCACTCCACCACCAGCAGCACCTTTCCGATGTGCCCGCTCTCCTCGACCACCCGGTGGGCCGTGGCCGCCTCGCTCATCGGGATCTCGCGGTCGATGATCGGGCGGACATGACCGGAGGCGACCAGCGGCCAGACGTGCTCGCGCACCGCCGCCACGATCGCCGCCTTCTCACTCAGCGGCCGTGACCGCAGCGAGGTGGCGGTGATGGCCGCCTGCTTCCGCAGCAGCGTGTTGAGGTTGAGCTCGCCCTTCGTTCCGCCCTGCAGACCGATGATCGCGAGGCGCCCGTTCACCGCGAGGGCCTCGACGTTGCGGTCCAGGTACTTCGCGCCCATGTTGTCGAGGATGACGTCCGCGCCGGACCCGGCCGTGTTCTCCCGGATCTCCTCCACGAAGTCCTGCTCGCGGTAGTTGATCAGCACGTCCGCACCCAGTTCGGCGCAGCGTTCCAGCTTCTGCTTGGTGCCCGCCGTCACCGCCACCTTCGCGCCCGCCGCCTTGGCCAGCTGGATCGCCATCGTGCCGATGCCGCTGGAGCCGCCGTGCACGAGCAGCGTCTCGCCCGGACGCAGATGGGCGATCATGAACACGTTGGACCAGACCGTGCAGGTCACCTCGGGCAGCGCGGCCGCGTGGCGCAGGTCGAGCCCCTCGGGCACGGGCAGCAGCTGACCGGCCGGGACGGCGACCTTCTCGGCGTATCCGCCGCCCGCGAGCAGCGCGCACACCTCGTCGCCCACGGCCCAGCCCGAGACACCGGGGCCGAGCGCGGAGATCCGCCCGGAGCACTCGAGCCCGGGATATGGGGGCGCGCCCGGCGGCGGGTTGTAGAAGCCCTGCCGCTGGAGGATGTCGGCGCGGTTGACGGCGCTGGCCACCACGTCGACCAGCACTTCGCCCTCGGCGGGTACGGGATCGGGGACCTCGGTCCACACCAGCGCCTCGGGCCCACCGGGTTCGGGAATCGTGATCGCGTACATGAGGGGGACGCTACTCCTCACCGGGTGCCCCTCAGGACCGGTACCCTCATCGGGACTCTCACCCGATGGGTGAGGAGATGTTCGTCCGGTTGGCGCGCCATCGCGTCCCGGCCCGGAAGTTTCACGTGAAACACTCCCCGTTCCGACTCGTCCTGCCGAGCTCACCCCGCCAACGGCCAGGGGAGATCGAGGAGTTCCAGTTCCTCACCGAGGCGGGCACCACCGGGCGGTACGACCGCGAGGGCATCCGCGGCGGCGATACCGCGCAGCATGGCGGGGCCGTTGTAGTGCAGCGGCACGGCCCGGTCGGCACGTACGGCGACGGGGATGAGCCGGGTGTCGTACGGGTGACCGTGGACGGATTCCCTCAGGGGCAGCCTGTACGGCTCCGGGGCCACACGGCCCGCGAGGGTGCGCAGCAGCGGCTCGGCGAGCGTGAGCAGGCCGGAGACGGCCGCGAGAGGGTTGCCGGGCAGGCCGACGAGGTGCTGGTCCTCCCGGATACGGGCAAGCAGCATGGGATGGCCCGGGCGCACCTTCACCCCGTTGACGAGGAGGTCTGCGCCGACGCGGCGCAGTGTGGGGTGGACATGGTCGACCGGGCCCGCGGCCGTGCCGCCGGTGGTGACGATCAGGTCGGCCGTCGAGGTCGTGACCGCCTGGTGCAGGGCCTCGGCATCGTCGCCGACCCGCCGGACGGCCACCACGTCCGCGCCGAGTGCGCGCAGCCAGGGCGGCAGCATCGGACCGAGCGCGTCCCGGATCAGGCCGTCCCTGGGCAGGCCCTCGGTGAGCAATTCGTCGCCCAGGACCAGGACTTCGGCGCGCGGTCGGGGCAGCGCGGAGAGGGTGTCGTACCCCGCGGCCGCGGCGAGCCCGAGCACGGCCGGGGTGATCACGGTGCCCGAGGGGAGCAACTGGTCGCCGGTGTGGCACTCCTGGCCGCGGGGCCGGATGTCCTGACCGTGCGCGACGATGGGGGTCCCCGCCGCTCCGGCGGATCCCGGACCTTGGGGGAGGGCGGCGTGCAGCCGCCCCTTGTCGTCCACGCGCCCGTGTTCACTGCGCAGGACCGCGGTGGTGTCCGCAGGGATGCGCGCGCCGGTGGCGATCCGCACGGCCTCGCCGTCCTGGAGACGCTCCGGCTCCGCGTGCCCGGCGAGGACCCCGTCCTCCCGTACGTCCCAGGGGCCGGGCCCCGCGACCGCCCAGCCGTCCATGGCCGAGGTGTTGAAGGAGGGCAGGTCGGTGAGGGCCCTGAGGGGCACGGCGAGAACCAGGCCGAGAGCGGCGTCCAGCGGGACGGCGACGGGCGGCGGCCGGCGCACGGAACGGGCGGCGCGCTCGGCGGCGGCACGGGCCTCGGGCCAGGGCGTGGCCCTGTGGTGGGCGTGGTGCGTGGACATCGCCGCCGAGGACGGGCCGGCGCCCGCCGGGTCGTCCTGGACCACGTCCTGGCTGCCGGAGTGGTGCGTGGTGCGGGGCTCGGGTCCGGGCGTACGGGTGCCGGACCGCGCGGGTCGGGGTCCGGGGTCCCGCACGAGGGCGAGAGCCTCTTCGAGCTCCAGGTCGTGCTGTTCCTGGCGCTCCTCGGACGGACGGGCGGAGCGGGTCTCCCGGGAACGGCCGCTTCCGCCGCTGTCGTCGACCACGGCCAGGGCCTCCTCCACGTAGCGCTCTTCGCCGTCCAGGCGTCCCTGGTTGCCCCGCCCGGTCATCCGGCGTCCGGCTTGGCCTCGGCGGCGGCTTCGTCCGCCCAGCGCAGGGCCAGCGCTGCAGCCTTGCGGGCGGCCTCGGCGACCGCCTCGGGGCCGCCGTTCGCCTGCGCGGCCGCGTAGCCGACGAGGAACGTCGTCAAGGGGGCCGCGGGGCGTGCGACGCCGTGCGCGGCGTCCCGGGCGAGGTCGAGGAGGACGGCGGTGTCGACGTCCAGGTCGATGCCCAGTTCGTCCTTGACTGCGGAAATCCATTCATCCAACACGTGCCCATGCTCCCTGATCCGTGAACGGGCGGCGGCGATGTCGTCCCAGGTGTCGCAGTCGAAGGCCGCGACGGGGTCGAAGATACGGGTGAGACCGAGCCGGGCGACCAGGCGCCGCAGGGGAAGGCCCCTGAGGCCACGGCCCGGCGAGCGCCCGGCGCCTGCTTCGTCACGGGTGTGGGTGGTGTGCTCGGCCTGACCGGACAGACCGTTGTGCTCGGCGGCCAGGTGCCGGAGCTCGCGGCGCAGGGGGGCGCTGCGGTAGGCGGCGACGAGGGGCTGATCACGGCCCTCGGGGTCGGTGAGCACCGCCCCTTCGGCACCGCTCTCCCGCAGGGCGCCCAGCAGCCGTCGTACCGTGCCCTCCTCCAGGAACGGCAGATCGGCCGAGAGCACGACGACATACCCGGCCGAGGTCCCCCTCAGCCCCGCGTCCAGCGCGGCGACGGGTCCGGCGCCGGGCGGCTCCTCGCGGGCCCACACCACGGGGCGGGAGGTGGGTCTGGGCTCGGCGACGACCACCGTGGTGGCCGCGCCGGCGCAGGCCGCCAGCACGCGGTCGAGCAGCGCCCGCCCGCCGACCCGCACACCGGGCTTGTCGATCCCGCCGAGCCGTCGGGCCGCACCGCCCGCGAGCACGACGGCGTCGTACACATCGGCGCCGGGGTCGGCCGGGAGCTGGTACGCGGTCATGCCCCCGAGTATGGGCGTCCCACCGATCAATGCCACCCCCGCGCACTGCGGCTGTGCCCGGAGGCCCCGTCACCGGCTGTGCCCGGAGACCCTGTCACCGGCTGTGCCCGGAGGCCCCGTCACCGGCGACGAGCCTCCGGCCGCGGCCGTCGGCTCAGAGCGTGCGCAGCAGCACTGCCGGCTGTTCCACGCAGTCCGCCACATACCGCAGGAAGCCGCCCGCCGTGCCTCCGTCGCACACGCGGTGGTCGAAGGTGAGCGAGAGCTGCACGACCTGCCGCACCGCCAGCTCGCCCTGGTGCACCCAGGGCTTGGGGACGATACGGCCGACGCCGAGCATGGCCGCCTCGGGGTGGTTGATGATCGGCGTGGAGCCGTCGACGCCGAACACTCCGTAGTTGTTCAACGTGAAGGTCCCGCCCGTGAGTTCCGCGGGCGTGAGGGTTCCGGCGCGTGCTGCCTTGGTCAGCCGCCCGAACTCCGCCGTCAGCGACTCGGCGTCCCGTGTGTGCGCGTCCCGTACGACGGGGACGACGAGCCCCCGCTCGGTCTGCGCGGCGAACCCGAGATGCACCCGGTCCAACCGGACAATCTCCCGGGCCTCCATGTCGATGGTGGAGTTGAGCTCGGGGTAACGGGCGAGCGCGGCGGTGCAGATGCGGGCCAGCAGCGCGAGGAGGGAGATCTTGGGTCCTCCGGCCGCGTTCATGGCGGCGCGGGCGCTCATGAGCTCCGTGGCGTCGGCGTCCACCCAGCAGGTCGCGTCGGGAATCTCCCGCCGGCTCCGGGAGAGCTTGTCGGCGACGGCGCCCCGGACGCCCTTGAGGGGCACGCGGGCTCCGGCGGCGGTGTCTTCACGCGCGCTGGTGGACACGCCCGAGGCGGGCGGGACCGCTCCGGCGGCCGACGCGGCCGTCATGGGGGCGGCCTCGCGCGCTCCTGCGGGAGCCACGGCACCCGCGGGAGCCCTCATGACCTCCGTGGTCCCCGTCACCACGGCCCTCAGCGCCTCTTCGACATCCGCCCGCAGGATGAGCCCGTCGGGTCCGGAGCCCGCCAGCTGCCGCAGGTCCACGCCGTTCGCACGGGCGAGCCTGCGGACCAGCGGAGAGATCACCGGGACCGGACCGTCGGCACGCTCCGGTGCGGCGGCGCGGTGCGTCCCGTCCAGGGCCGTGGATTCCGGGACTTCGGCGGTCGCCAGTGGTGTCCGGGAGACGGTCGCGGGACCGGAGTCCGCCCGGGCCGGGGCCTGCGTGGTGTCACGTTCGGCCGTGTGGGCCACTCCGTCCGTGCGCCCTGTGCCGGGCTGGGGCGGCCGCACCCTGCGGCGGCGGGCGGGAGCCGCCGAGGTGCCGTACCCGACCAGCACGTTCCCGGAGGACTCCGCGGCCGGGTCCGCGGCGGCACCCACGGCCACCGTCAACAGCGGCGCCCCCACCGGCAGTTCCGCGCCCTCCTCGCCGAAGCGGGCCGTGACCACGCCCCCGTAGGGGCACGGCACCTCGACCATCGCCTTCGCCGTCTCCACCTCGACGACCGGCTGGTCGACCGCGACGACGTCCCCCACCTGCACCAGCCAGCGGACGATCTCCGCCTCGGTCAGCCCCTCTCCGAGGTCGGGCAGCCTGAACTCCAGCACCTGGGCCATCAGCTCTCCGCCTCCCACTGCAAGCGCCCCACAGCGTCAAGGATCCGGTCGACGCCCGGCAGATGGTGCCGCTCCAGCATCGGTGGCGGATACGGGATGTCGAACCCGGCCACCCGCAGCACCGGTGCCTCCAGATGGTGGAAGCAGCGCTCGGTCACGCGCGCGGCGATCTCCCCGCCCGGCCCGCCGAAGCCGGTCGACTCGTGGACGACCACGGCCCGGCCCGTGCGGCGCACGGACGCGGTGACCGTCTCGTCGTCGAACGGCACCAGAGAGCGCAGGTCGACGACTTCGAGGTCCCAGCCCTCGGCGCGCGCCGCCTCGGCGGCCTCCAGGCAGACGGGCACCGACGGGCCGTACGTGATGAGCGTGGCGCTGCGGCCCGAGCGCCGCACCACCGCACGCCCTATCGGTTCAACGGCCTCGGGCTCCTCGGGGTTCCAGGAGTCCTTCGACCAGTAGAGCCTCTTGGGCTCCAGGAAGACGACCGGGTCGTCGCAGGCGATGGCGGCGCGCAGCAGTCCGTACGCGTCGGCGACCGTCGCGGGCGTGACGACATACAGGCCCGGAGTCGCCATGTAGTAGGCCTCGGAGGAGTCACTGTGGTGCTCGACGCCGCCGATGCCGCCCCCGTAGGGGACACGGATGGTGAGCGGCAGCGGCATCGCGCCGCGCGTGCGGTTGCGCATGCGCGAGACGTGGCTGACCAGTTGCTCGAAGGCGGGGTAGGCGAACGCGTCGAACTGCATCTCCACGACCGGCCTGAGGCCGTACATCGCCATGCCGACGGCCGTGCCGAGGATGCCCGCCTCGGCGAGCGGGGTGTCCGTGCAGCGGTCGTCGCCGAACTCCTTCGCGAGCCCGTCCGTGACCCGGAAGACACCACCGAGGGTGCCCACGTCCTCGCCCATGACGTGCACGGACGGGTCGGCCGCCATGGCGTCGCGCAACGCGCGCGTGAGGGCCTGCGCCATGGTGGCCGGCTTGACGGCGACGGTCGTCATCGCCCGGCTCCTTCCGGTCCTGCGGTCTCCGCGTCCAGCTCCGCCCGCAGCTGGGCCTGCTGCTCCAGGAGTTGGGGAGTGGGCTGGGCGTACACGTGGGCGAAGAGGTCCATCGGGTCGAGCGCCGGGTCCTGGTTCATCCGCGTCCGCAGGTCCGCCGCCAGCGCCTCGGCGTCCTCGCGCGCGGCCCGTACCCCCTCCTCGTCGAGCAGCCCGCGCTCCGTCAACTCCCGCTCCAGCAGCAGGATCGGGTCGTGGTCGCGCCAGGCCTCGATCTCGGCTTCGCCGCGGTAGCGGGTCGCGTCGTCGGCGTTCGTATGGGCGTCGATGCGGTACGTCACCGCCTCGACGAGCGTGGGACCGCCGCCCGCGCGCGCGTGCCGCACGGCGTCGGTGAGGACCTCGTGCACGGCGGCCGCGTCGTTGCCGTCGACCAGACGGCCCGGCATGCCGTAACCGACGGCCTTGTGGGCCAGGGAGGGCGCCGCGGTCTGCTTGGCGAGCGGGACGGAGATCGCGAAGCCGTTGTTCTGGACGAGGAAGACGACCGGTGCCTGCCAGACGGCGGCGAAGTTCAGGGCCTCGTGGAAGTCGCCCTCGCTGGTGCCGCCGTCGCCGACCATGGCGAGCGCGACCACGTCGTCGCCCTTCAGGCGTGCGGCGTGCGCGAGGCCCACGGCGTGCGGGAGCTGGGTGGCGAGCGGGGTGCACAGGGGCGCCACACGGTGCGTGTACGGGTCGTAGCCGGTGTGCCGGTCGCCGCGCAGCAGGGTCAGGGCCTCGACGGGGTCGACGCCGCGGGCGACGGCGGCGAGCGTGTCCCGGTAGCTGGGGAAGAGCCAGTCGCGCTCCTGCAGGACGAGCGCGGCGGCGACCTGGCAGGCCTCCTGACCGGTGCTGGAGGGGTAGACGGCCAGGCGGCCCTGCTTGGTGAGCGCCGTCGCCTGCGCGTTGTACCTGCGGCCGCGCACCAGCTGGGCGTACAGCAGGCGCAGCAGCTCCGGGTCGGCCTTGGCGGCCGTCTCGGTGCCGAGGACGCGGTACGGGAGCGCGTCGGGCAGCAGCGGAGCGGGGTCGGTGCGGGGCTGCCAGGCGGGCGGCGGGGTCGGCCGGTAGGCACCTCGCTGCTCCATGACCGTCATGACGGCACCTCCTCGTGGGAGCGGCTTCGGGCGCGCCACGGGAGTGATGCGCCTCACCTACCGATTGTTCGGTCGTCGGCACAATTTGGCTACAGGCGCCTCCAGGCTGTGGACAAACGGTTCTCCACAACCTGAGATGGATGCAGTACGTCCATGGTAGAGAGGCGGGGGCGCGTGGCATCTGAACAAATGGCCGAGCCCGAGAAGCACGGCCTCACGTTGCCGCCCCCGCGCCCCCTCGACGCCATCGACCGGGACATCCTGCAGATGCTCCAGGCGGACGGCCGTGCCTCCATACGGTCGGTCGCCGAGCGCGTCCACGTCTCGCGCGCCAACGCCTACGCACGGATCAACCGGCTGGTCGAGGACGGCGTGATCCGCGGATTCGGTGCCCGGGTGGATCACGAACGCGCGGGTCAGGGCACCTCGGCGTACATCACGCTGAAGATCGTGCAGAACTCCTGGCGCACGGTCCGCGAGCAGCTGCGCGTGCTCCCCGGCGCCTCCCACATCGCCCTGGTGGGCGGCGACTTCGACGTGCTGCTGCTGGTGCACACACCGGACAACAGGGCGCTGCGCGAGCTGGTCCTCACCCGGCTGCAGGCGATCCCCGAAGTGCTCAGCACACGCACGCTCCTGGTGTTCGAGGAAGAGGACCTGGAGCCGGAGAGCTGACCACGACAGGCGCCCACGCCGCCCCGCCTCAGTGGTTCTCGCGCAGCCCCGAGAAGGCCACCTGCACGACCGCGTCCGCCACTTCCCGCTCGCCCATGCCGCGCCCGTCGGGCCGGTACCACTCCACGATCGAGTTGATCATCCCGAAGACGAGCCGTGTGGCGAGCCGCACCTCCACGTCGCCGCGCACGTCCCCGTCGGCGGCCGCCGCCTTGAGCAGTTCGGCGACCCGGTGGTCGAACTCGCGGCGCCGCTCCAGCGCCCACCGTTCCGTGCCGGTGTTGCCGCGCACCCGCAGCAGCAGCGTCACGTAGGGCAGTTCGGCTATGAGCACCTCGACCATGCGCCGTACGACGTACTCCAGCCGCTCCACGGCACGCCCTTCGCGCGCGTGCTCCTCGTCGAGGATCCCGAAGAGACCCTCCAGCGCTCGGCTGACGGCGCGGCGCAGCAGCTCCTCCTTGCCCGCGACATGGTGGTAGATCGACGACTTGGAGATGCCGGCCGCCCTGGAGAGGTGCTCCATGGAGGTGCCGTCGTAGCCGCGCTCGTTGAAGACCTGCACGGCCACCGACAGCAGGCTCTCGGGGGTGTACGTGTCGCGCTTGGCGGTCGTCATGAGGTGCCCTCCCGCTTCTCGGAGGCGTACGCGTGCCGGTAGAGCGCGAGGGACGGGGCGTACCGGCCGGACGGGTCGCGCATGTGCAGATCGTCCAGGAGGTCATAGGCCCAGCCGCGGCCGAGCCCGCGGCCCCACTCGAAGGGGCCGAGCGGGTAGGTGACACCGAGGCGCATGGCCGTGTCGATGTCCTCCTCCGTGGCCACGCCCTTGGCGACCGCATCGTGCGCGAGGTCGACGATCCGGGCCACCGTACGGGCGACGATCATGCCGGGCACGTCCCCGATGACGCTGACGTCCTTGCCGAGTGCCTGGAAGAGCCCGGTGGCCTCGGCGAGGGTCTGCGGGTTGGTGTCCTGGGAGGCGGACAGGGCGATGCGGGTCGCCCTGCGGTAGTCGAGTGCGAGGTCGAAGTAGACGACGTCACGGAACTCCACGGACGTCTGCCCGTCGGTGAGGACCAGCTGGCCGCCGCTGGGCAGCACCAGACGGGTCCCGTGGTCCTCCTCGTCCTCACGTACGGAGATGCCCGCCTCGCGGATCAGCGCGAGCAGTTCGCAGGCGGGTCCCAGGTCGCCCTCGGCGACGACGTACGCCGGCGCCTGCGCCTTCTCCGCGGTGTGCGGCTCGGGCCGCTCGGCACCGTCCCCGTAGTCGTACCAGCCGTGTCCGCTCTTGCGGCCGAGCCTGCCCGACTCGACCAGCCGCCGCTGGGCGAGCGAGGGGGTGAAGCGCACGTCCCGGAAGAAGGACTCCCACACGGAGCGGGTGACGGATTCGTTGACGTCCTGCCCGATGAGGTCGGTCAGTTCGAAGGCGCCCATCCGGAAGCCGCCCGATTCACGCAGGACCGCGTCGATGGTGGCGGGGTCGGCGGCCTGTGCCTCGTACACCGCGAACGCCTCCGCGTAGAAGGGCCGCGCGATGCGGTTGACGATGAAGCCGGGGGTGTCGGCGCAGGCGACCGGCGTCTTGCCCCAGGCACGCGCCGTCTCGTACGCGCGCGTGGCCGACGTGACGTCGGTGGCGAACCCGGAGACGACCTCCACGAGCGGCATCAGCGGCGCGGGGTTGAAGAAGTGCAGGCCGACGAGGCGACCCGGGCTGCGCAGGGCGCCGCCGATGGCCGTCACGGACAGGGACGAGGTGTTGGTGGCGAGCAAACAGTCGTCGCCGACGATGTCCTCCAGCTCCCGCAGCAGCTGCTGTTTCGCCTCCAGGCGCTCCAGGACCGCCTCGACGACGAGTGAGCAGTCCGCGAGCTCGGCCAGGTGCCCGGCGGGCAGCAGACGGGCGCGGGCGGCGTCCCGCTCGGCCCCGGTGAGCCGATCCTTGTCGACGAGCCGGTCCAGGCGGGCGCCGATCGCGGCGGCCGCCTCCTGGGCGCGGCCGGGGACGGCGTCGTACAGCCGCACGGGGTGGCCCGCGACCAGCGCGACCTGGGCGATGCCCTGACCCATGGTGCCGGTGCCGACGACGGCCACGGGGCTGCTGAGGTCGAGTGCTGTCATGTGCGCGATCCTCCCGCACGACGTTTTCCACAGATGCGGCGGACCCCCTTGTCCCGACCGATCGTTCGGTTACTCTAACTCTGTCCGGCTGTTCCTGCCCAGGTCACGAGCTCGAGGAAGAGCTCACAAGACGAGGAGGTTGGTCCCGCATGGCCGCCGAACTCACCGCGCACCAGCTGATCGCCCAGCACCGGCCCACCCTCGACCAGGCGCTGGAAGCGATCCGCACGCGCGCGTACTGGTCCCCGCACCCCGAGCACCCCAAGGCGTACGGCGAGAACGGGGGCCTGGACGCGGCGGCGGGCAAGGCCGCCTTCGACGCCCTCCTCGGCACCCGTCTCGACCTCGGCCAGCCCGGCACGGACGACTGGACGGGCGAGGAGGTCTCGCCGTACGGAATCGAGCTGGGGATCACCTACCCCCACGTGGACATCGACGTGCTGCTGCCCGCCATGCGCGCGGGCCGGACGGCGTGGCGCGACGCGGGCGCGGAGATGCGCGCGGTGGTGTGCCTGGAGATCCTCAAGCGCATCAACGAGCGGACGCACGAGTTCGCGCACGCGGTCATGCACACCAGCGGCCAGGCCTTCATGATGGCGTTCCAGGCAGGCGGCCCGCACGCCCAGGACCGAGGCCTTGAGGCGGTGGCGTACGCGTACGTGGAGCAGGTCCGCACGCCCGACACCGCGGAGTGGACCAAGCCCCAGGGCAAGCGAGACCCGCTCGCGCTGACCAAGACCTTCAAGGCCGTCCCGCTCGGCATCGCACTGGTCATCGGCTGCAACACCTTCCCGACGTGGAACGGCTACCCGGGCCTGTTCGCGTCCCTGGCCACCGGCAACGCTGTCCTGGTGAAGCCCCACCCGCGCGCGGTGCTGCCGCTCGCGCTCACCGTGCAGGTGGCCCGCGAGGTGCTCACCGAGGCGGGCTTCGACCCGAACCTGGTGGCGCTGGCCGCCGAGCGTCCCGGTGAGGGCATCGCCAGGACACTGGCCGTGCGCCCGGAGATCCGGATCATCGACTACACGGGGTCCACGGCGTTCGGCGACTGGCTGGAGGCCAACGCCCGCCAGGCGCAGGTCCACACGGAGAAGGCCGGCGTCAACACGGTGATCGTGGAGTCGACGGACGACTACAAGGGGATGCTGTCGAACCTGGCGTTCTCCCTGTCGCTGTACAGCGGCCAGATGTGCACCACCCCGCAGAACCTGCTGATCCCGCGGGACGGCATCACCACCGACGAGGGCCCGAAGTCGTACGACGAGGTGGTCGCCGATCTCGCGCGCTCGGTCGCCGGCCTGCTCGGCGACGACGCCCGCGCGAACGCACTGCTCGGAGCGATCGTGAACCCGGACGTCAAGGCCCGTCTGGAGGCAGCGGCCGGCCTCGGCGAAGTCGCCCTGCCCTCCCGGGAGATCACCAACCCGGAGTTCCCTCAGGCGGTCGTGCGCACACCGCTGATCGTGAAGCTCGACGGCGCCAAGCCGGACGCGGAGGCCGCCTATATGAGCGAGTGCTTCGGCCCCGTCTCCTTCGCCGTCGCGGTCGACTCGGCAGCGGACGCGGTGGAGCTGCTGCGGCGCACGATCCGGGACAAGGGTGCGATGACCGTCGGCGCGTACACCACCTCCGCCGAGGTCGAGCAGGCCGTCGAGGATGTCTGTCTGGAGGAGTGCGCCCAGCTGTCGCTCAACCTGACCGGCGGGGTGTACGTCAACCAGACGGCCGCCTTCTCCGACTTCCACGGCTCGGGCGGCAACCCGGCGGCCAACGCGGCCCTGTGCGACGGGGCGTTCGTGGCGAACCGCTTCCGTGTGGTGGAGGTCCGCCGGGAGGCGTAGCTCCGGCTCAGGCGGGTGCGCCCCCGGTGGCGCTCCAGTGGTACAGCGTCATGGCCACGCTGGTCGCGAGGTTGTAGCTGGAGACCTGGGGGCGCATCGGCAGCGACACCAGATGGTCGGTGCGGGCGCGGAGTTCGGCGGACAGGCCGGTGCGCTCCGAGCCGAACGCGAGCACCGCATCGTCCGGAAGCTTCATCGCCCGGATGTCCTCGCCCTCCGGGTCCAGCGCGAAGACCGGGCCCGGAGGCAGCTCGGGCACGGACAGCCGCTCCACGGCGGTCGCGAAGTGGAGCCCGGCCCCGCCGCGGACGACCGTGGGGTGCCAGGGATCGAGGGTGCCCGTCGTGACCACTCCGGTGGCGCCGAACCCGGCCGCGAGCCGGATCACCGCCCCCGCGTTGCCCAGGTTGCGCGGGTTGTCGAGGACGACGACGGGCGCGCTGCGGGGCGTGCGCCGGAGGACCTCCAGATTGGCTTCGCGCGCGGGGCGCACGGCGAGAGCGGCGACCCCGGTGGGGTGCGGACGCGGTACAAGGCCCTGGTAGAGGGCCTCGGGAACCTCCGTCAGGAGGGCGTCCAAGGTCTCTCGCACGTCGGGGGCCAACTCGTCGGCCAGGGCGAGTGCCGCCCGCCGGTCGGTGGTGACGGCGACCGGCACGCGCGCGTGGAAGCGCACCGCGTGCTTGAGCGCATGGAAGCCGTCGAGCAGGACACAGGTGTCGGCGACCCTGCGCCAGATGCTCAGCGGGTCGGTGGTGGAGCGGGCCGGGTCCGTCATGCCGTGCAGCCTACGTGCGACCCGGACTCCTGGCCTGCGACCGCCTCGGGCCGCCGCAGGGGCCCGGGCAGGGCTCAGCCCGTGAGCTCGCGCGCGCTCACGTGTGGCATCCGGAGTGGCTCGGGCGGGCAGCCCGAGGCGCGGCTCACGCCGTCGAGGTCACCTGCGAGTGCTCGGCGGCCTCGGTGGGCGTCCGCTCCCCGCGCGGACCGGGCAGCGTGCGGCGGACGCCACTCGCAGACAGCCGGCCACGCCCGCGTGCCACCCATCCGCCCAGCCGCCGCAGGAAGGACGTCGGCAGGAACACGGCGTCGGCCGCGATCATCGCCAGCGAGAAGAACGGCAGCCCGAGGACCACGGCGATCACCGCGTGCTCGGTCATCATCAGCGCCAGCAGAACGTTCTTCACCCGCCGGTTGACCAGGGTGAACGGGAACGCGACCTGCACGGCGACGGTCCCGTACGTCACCAGCAGCACCATCGTGCCGTGCGAGGACAGCAGGTCGGACAGGGCGGGCCAGGGCGAGAAGTAGTCGAGATGGAGGGGGTAGTAGACCGCGGTGCCGTCCTGCCAGCGCGAGCCCTGGATCTTGTACCAGCCGGCGGTCGCATAGATCAGACACGCCTCGGTCATGATCACGAACAGAGCGGCGTTGTGGACGACGTTGGCGACGACGTCCAGCAGGACCCGGGGCTCCCCGAGACGGACGCGCCGGCCGACGTACCACCACAGGCCCTGCACGGCCCACAACCCCCAGAACACGATCAGCCAGCCGCCGCTGATCCGGCCCGCGCCCGTCGCCAGGGCGAGCGCGAAACCCATGACACCCCACAGGGCGGGGCCGACCCGGTCGGGCCCGGGCAGCCGTCCACGCGCGCGTGCCGCGCAGGCGCGCCGGACGCGGCGCTCGTCCAGCGACCACACCTGCCCGCAGCGCGTGAACACCAGATAGATCGCCATCAGATGGATGACGTTGTCGCCGCCGTCGCCCATGAAGACGCTGCGGTTCTGCAGCGACAGCACGCCCACCATGAACAGCACGGACATCGTGCGGGTGCGCCAGCCGACCAGCAGGAGTGCGCTGGACAGCACGGCGAAGGCGTACACGGCCTCGAACCACACCTGGCTGCCCGACCACATCAGGATCGTGAAGGCGTGGTTGCCGGCGATGAGCTGCCGGGCCAGGTTCCAGCTCCAGGGCCCATCGGGCCCGTACATCTCCTGCCGGTGCGGGAACTCGCGCAGCAGGAACAGCAGCCAGGTGGCGGCGAAGCCGATGCGGATGACAGCGGTCTGATACGGGCCGAGGGCGGCTTCGGTGACGCGGGCGATGCCGCGCGCGACGGACGGCGCGAACCGGTTCATCAGGCGCTCGCCCCCGTCCGCTCGCCGTCGGGCAGTGACCACCAGGGCAGCTGGTGGTAGACGGGCGCGCCGGGAACCTGCTCGCCGCTCCACCTGGGAGGCGGCACGTTGGTGGTGCGGGAGCGGACCTGGACCCGGTCGACGGTTTCGCCGTGGCCGGCCGCGTGCTCGCGGGCCAGGCGCAGGACGACCACCCGGCGCAGATAGCTCTCGGACAGGACTCCGCGCAGGCCCCCGGGGCGGTTCTCGCCGTCGTGCGAGGCGACGTAGAAGTCCCAGGCGCGGCGCAGTTCGTTCTGCTGGGTGTGGCTCGGCAGCACATTGCCGTCGATGGCTGCTCCGTCGAGCGCGGACAGGTCGTACCAGCCGGTCGTCCGCTCGCCGCCGTCACCGGTGCGCACCTCGGCGCGGACCTGGACGTCGATGTTCTGCTGCAGCGGGTTGGGCGCGAACAGCTTCCAGTTCTGCTCGAACTCTGGGTAGACCCAGTCGTCGATCGCCTTGCCGTGCTGCTTGGTGAGGATGTTCATGGGCGCGACGTGCAGGAACACCATTCCGAGGTGCACACAGGCGGCGACGGTGACGACCGCGAGGGCCAGCGCGGCGGTGATCTGGTAGCGGAGGGACAGGGCGGCTATGCCGGTGCGGAGGGGGGCGGGCTCGGGGGCACCTCGGGCACCTGCGGGGGCGGGGGCCGACGCTTCCCGGACGACACCGGGGGCGGGGGCCGACGCTTCCCGGACGACACCGGGGGCGGGGGCCGGCGCTTCCGGGACGGCACCGGGGGCGGGAGCCGGCGCTTCCGGGACGGCACCCGGGTCGCTCGCCTCGCGGGGGCCCGCCGCCGCTACCGGGGCCGGATCCTCGGGTACATCCCCCGTGGCGCCTCCGGGCAGCGGGGACACCGGGTCACCGGAGTCACCCGGCTGCTCCCGCCGGGCGTCCAGTTCCTCGTCGTACGCGTCCATCCCGCCCCGTCTCCCGAGCTCTCCGTACCCCGGTGCCGTCCCGGACGCCGGGCCCGCTCCATCGCATGCCGCCTCGGCCCCCGGCCGCGGGGGCCGCATCACCCGTCCGCAGCACACCGTGGCGTTCGCACCGGAACGCTACTCAGGCCCACCCGCCCCGCACAGCCCAATGGACACAGCGGCCGGGTGGCGGCTCGGAGGTTGTCCACAGCGGTTGACACCCTACGGCGCCTCGCCCCACCATTGAATCGACCGGACCGAACGATCGGTCGGTAGGTGAGTGGTCAAGGGGGACCGCATGGCGACAGCAGCAGCGCACCACACGGCCCGCGCGGACGGCCTGACAGAGGCGGACGCGGCGGCGTACGAGGCCGTCTTCGACGCGGCCGTCGCCGCCGACGAGCGCATCGAGCCGCGCGACTGGATGCCCGACGCCTACCGCGCCACCCTGGTCCGCCAGATCGCCCAGCACGCCCACTCCGAGATCATCGGCATGCAGCCGGAGGCCAACTGGATCACGCGCGCTCCCTCACTGCGCCGCAAGGCGATCCTGATCGCCAAGGTCCAGGACGAGGCGGGCCACGGGCTGTACCTGTACAGCGCGGCCGAAACGCTCGGCACCGGCCGCGAGGAGCTGCTCGACAAGCTCCACACGGGCCGCCAGAAGTACTCGTCGATCTTCAACTACCCGACGCTGACCTGGGCGGACGTCGGCGCCATCGGCTGGCTGGTGGACGGCGCCGCGATCACCAACCAGGTCCCCCTGTGCCGCTGCTCGTACGGGCCATATGCGCGCGCGATGGTCCGCATCTGCAAGGAGGAGTCCTTCCACCAGCGCCAGGGATACGAGCTGCTGCTGACCCTCAGCCGGGGCACGCCGCAACAGCACGCGATGGCGCAGGACGCGGTGGACCGCTGGTGGTGGCCGTCCCTGATGATGTTCGGCCCGCCCGACGACGAGTCGGCGCACTCCGCGCAGTCGATGGCGTGGAAGATCAAGCGCCACTCCAACGACGAGCTGCGCCAGCGCTTCGTGGACATCTGCGTCCCCCAGGCCGAGTCACTGGGCCTGACACTCCCCGACCCGCAACTGCGGTGGAACGAGGAGCGGGGGCACCACGACTTCGGCCCCATCGACTGGACGGAGTTCTGGGAGGTCCTCAAGGGCAACGGCCCTTGCAACGAAGAGCGGATCACCCAACGCAGGCAGGCGCACGACGAGGGCGCATGGGTACGCGAGGCGGCCGCGGCGTACGCGGCCAAGCACAAGGGCGCCGGGCGCGCGGCCGAGGGACACGCGCGCGGGGTCGGCGGACCGTCGGCGGACCAGACCGACGAGAGCGGAGAGGCCTGAGCATGACGACCCAAGAGTGGCCCCTGTGGGAGGTCTTCGTGCGCTCACGGCGCGGGCTCTCGCACACCCACGCCGGCAGCCTGCATGCCCCGGACGCCGAACTGGCCCTGCGCAACGCACGGGATCTGTACACCCGCCGCGGCGAGGGCGTCTCGATCTGGGTCGTCCCATCCGCAGCGATCACCGCCTCGTCACCGGACGAGAAGGACCCGTTCTTCGAACCGGCAGCCGACAAGCCGTACCGGCACCCGACGTTCTACGACATCCCGGAAGGGGTGAAGCACCTGTGACCGTCACCGTGCACACCGCGGCCGCCCTGGCCCTCGGCGACGACGCCCTGGTGCTCTCGCACCGTTTGGGGGAGTGGGCCGGTCACGCGCCGGTGCTCGAGGAGGAGGTCGCCCTCGCCAACATCGCCCTGGATCTGCTGGGCCAGGCCCGGATCCTGCTGTCCATGGTGGGCGACGAGGACCAGCTGGCCTACCTGCGCGAGGAACGCGCCTTCCACAACCTGCAACTGGTGGAACAGCCGAACGCCGACTTCGCGCACACCATCGCCCGCCAGCTGTACTTCTCCACCTACCAGCGGCTGCTGTACAGCGAACTCGCCGGGGGAGACAGCGAGTTCGCGGGCCTCGCGGCCAAGGCGGTCAAGGAGGTCGCCTACCACCAGGACCACGCCGAGCAGTGGACACTGCGGCTCGGTGACGGCACGGAGGTCAGCCACGACCGGATGCGGCGTGCGTGCGAGGCGCTGTGGCGCTTCACCGGGGAGATGTTCCAGCCGGTCGAGGGCCTGGAAGTCGACCGAGCGGGAATGAGGGAGGCCTGGCTGGAGTCGGTGGCCGACGTCCTGCGCCGGGCCACCCTCGACATCCCGGAGGGCCCGCAGTCCGGGGCGTGGACCGCGGGCGCCGGACGACAGGGCCTGCACACCGAACCCTTCGGGCGGATGCTCGCCGAGATGCAGCACCTGCACCGCAGCCACCCGGGGGCGTCATGGTGAGCACCACGACCCTCGAAGAGGAACTGCGCCGGCTCGCCGGCTCCGTCCCCGACCCCGAGCTGCCCGTACTCACCCTGGAGGAGCTGGGTGTCCTGCGAGCCGTCCATGTGCGCGGCACGGACACGGTGGAGATCGAGCTGACCCCCACGTACACGGGATGCCCCGCGATCGAGGCGATGTCCCTGGACATAGAGCGGGTACTGCACGAGCACGGCGTACGGGAGGTCGTCGTGCGCACGGTGCTCAGCCCGGCCTGGTCGACGGACGACATCTCCGACGAAGGCCGGCGCAAACTGCGGGAGTTCGGCATAGCGCCGCCCCGCGTACGGCACCGGCAGGCATCCGCTCCGGTGACACTGCAGCTGGGCCCGACGCGTACGGTCACCGGCTCCGGCGGACCCGAGGCGCCATACCCCCCCGCCGGCTCCCCCGAGCCGGACACCCCGGTGCGCTGCCCGTTCTGCGGATCCGCCGAGACCGAGCTGCTGAGCCGGTTCTCATCCACCGCCTGCAAGGCGCTGCGCCGCTGTCTGGTCTGCCTGGAGCCCTTCGACCACTTCAAGGAGCTGTGATGGCCCGGTTCCACCCGCTCCCGGTGGCCGCGGTCGAGTGGCTCACCGACGACTCCGCGGTCCTGACCTTCGCCGTGCCGCCCGCACTGCGCGAGGAGTACCGCCACGCGCCCGGCCAGCACCTGGCCCTGCGTCGCACCGTCGACGGCACGGAGGTCCGCCGCACATACTCGATCTGCTCCCCCGCACCGGCACCGGACGACGAGGGCCCGAGCACGCTGCGGGTGGGCGTGCGGCTGGTCGAGGGCGGAGCCTTCTCCACGTACGCCCTCAAGGAGATCACCGTCGGCGACGAGCTGGAGGTGATGACACCGGCTGGACGGTTCACGCTGGAGCCCGCACCCGGGCTGTACGCGGGCGTCGTGGGCGGCAGCGGGATCACCCCCGTGCTGTCGATCGTGACGACGCTGCTGGCGCGCGAGCCCCGGGCGGCGTTCTGCCTCATACGCAGCGACCGGACGACCGCCTCGACGATGTTCCTGGAGGAGGTCGCCGACCTCAAGGACCGCTATCCCGACCGGTTCCAACTGGTCACGGTGCTCTCCCGGGAGGAACAGCAGGCGGGGCTGCCGTCCGGGCGGCTCGACCGGGAGCGGCTGTCCGGGCTGCTGCCGACACTGCTGCCGGTGGATCGGGTCGCGGGCTGGTTCCTGTGCGGACCGTTCGGCCTGGTGCAGTCGGCCGAACAGGCGCTGCGCGGGCTGGGAGTGCCGCGGACGCGGATCCACGAGGAGATCTTCCATGTGGACAACGGCGCGGCGGTCACATCGTCCCGGCCGGCCCCCGCGCACAGCACGGTGACCGCGCGGCTGGACGGACGCGGCGGGACCTGGCCGGTCCACGACGGCGAATCCCTGCTGGATGCGGTGCTGCGCAACCGGCCCGACGCGCCCTACGCCTGCAAGGGCGGGGTGTGCGGGACCTGCCGGGCCTTCCTGGTCTCGGGCGAGGTCCGGATGGACCGCAACTTCGCACTGGAGCCGGAGGAGACGGACGCGGGCTATGTCCTGGCGTGCCAGTCGCATCCGGTCACGGAGAAGGTGGAGCTGGACTTCGACCGATGAGCGGAGCCGTCGACCGGCGAATGTCGGCTTGCGGCTGAGATGGCCTACGGCCGAGCGGCTCACGGCTGAGATGGCCTACGGCTGAGCGGCTTACGGGCGACGGTGTCCCCTTCCGGTGGGTCCCCCGGTGGGTCCCGACCGGCCATTCCCTTCTCATAGAACCTGTTCTATCTTGACGCTCCGTCAGATCAGCGGACCCGCCAGGAGGACAGGTCGTGGACTTCACCTTCAGCGAGGAGCAGCAGGCGGCGGTCGAAGCGGCGAAAGCCGTGTTCGCGAGGGTCGCGCCGGACGGCGTGCCCAGCCCCGCACTGACCACCGGCGCCGTCGCCGACGACTTCGACCGAACACTGTGGGCGCGACTCGCGGACGCGGACCTGCTGAGTCTGCTGCTGGACGCGGAGTACTGCGGGGCAGGCCTCGACGCGATCGCTCTCTGCCTCGTGCTGCGGGAGTCGGCGAAGGTACTGGCACGCGTGCCCTTGCTGGAGAACACGGCCGCGGCCACCGCCGTACAGGCCCACGGCAGTCGGGAGTTGAAGGAGGAGCTGCTCCCACGGGCGGGCCGCGGGGAACTGGTACTCACGGTCGCCGCACACGGCCGGACGGGCCACGACCCGGCCGAACTCGCGGTGGTCGCACGACAGGAGGGCGACGACACCTGGGTGCTGGACGGCATCCAGACGGCGGTGCCCTGGGCGTACAACGCCGACACCGTCCTCGTACCGGCGCACACCCACGACTCGGGCCGCGCCATCCTCACGCTGGTGCCGCCCGGGCACCAGGGCGTCACCCTGGCCGAACAGTTCTCCACCACCGGGGAACGGCTCGCGGAGCTGCGACTGGAGTCGGCACGGATCGCCGGGCGGTACGTACTCGACACCGAGGACGCATGGGAGCGGCTACGCCTGTTGCTCGCCACCGGGACGTGCGCCCTCGCGCTCGGCCTCGGCGAGGCCGTACTGCGGATGACGAGCGAGTACACGAGCAAGCGCGAGCAGTTCGGCCACCCGCTCGCCACGTTCCAAGCCGTTGCCGTACAGGCCGCCGACCGCTACATGGACCTGCGCGCCATGGAAGCCACCCTCTGGCAGGCCGCGTGGCGGATCAGCTCCGGGGCAGCGGGTGCGCTGCCGGCGGCCGGAGATGTGGCGGTGGCGAAGATCTGGGCGTCGGAAGGCGTACGGCGGGTGGTGCAGACCGGGCAGCATCTGCACGGAGGGTTCGGCGCCGACACCGACTACCCCCTGCACCGGTACCACGCCTGGGCCAAGCACCTGGAACTGTCGCTCGGCCCGGCGGCGGCACACGAAGAGACCCTGGGCGAGCTGCTGGCGGCACATCCCCTGGCTTGAGCGGCGCGCCCCTGCGGAGCAGGCCCCCCGAGACCCGGCTACAGCACGAAGCCGGGCTCGCCCTTGGCATCCACGACGGGGCGGCCCGCGGCGGCCCAGACCTGCATGCCGCCATCGACGTTCACCGCGTCGACGCCCTGCTGGACCAGGTACATCGCCACCTGGGCCGAACGGCCACCGGAGCGACAGATCACATGGACCCGGCCGTCCTGCGGCGCCGCCTCGGTGAACTCGCCGTACCGCGCGACGAACTCACTGAGGGGGATGTGCAGCGCCCCCTCGGCGTGACCCGCCTGCCACTCGTCGTCCTCGCGGACGTCCAGCAGGAAGTCTCCGTCCTTGAGATTCGCGACCTCGACCGTGGGCACACCAGCTCCGAAATGCATACTCCGACGCTACCGGACGAGAGCACGGACGCGCCCCGACCGGGGTGGATCGCAGTCACGATCACGGGAAGCCGTAGTCACGGCGGCGCACAGAGGTCACGCCCACCACGTAAGTCCCACGAGTCACGGAACCCTCACGAAGGTGGGACGCCAGTCACGGCAATCACAATGGGCACGGCAACAACCATCGTCACGGGCGCCCCCGCAGTCACCATCCCGACGCCCAACACCCTCGGCCGCCTCAGCCGCGCAGTGCCTCCAGCTCCGCTTGCTTCTCGGCGACCTGGGCCAGCAGCTGCTCCGCGATCTCCTCCAGGAGGCCATCGGGGTCGTCGGGGGACAGCCGGAGCATCGAGCCGATCGCGCTCTCCTCCAGCTCGCGTGCCATCAGCGTGAGCAGTTCCTTGCGCTGCGCAAGCCATTCGAGACGGGCGTAGAGCTCCTCACTACGGCTCGGCCTGCGCTCCTCCGGGACAGGGCCCGCGACCCACTCCTCGGAGAGTTCCCGCAGCAGAGCCTCGTCACCGCGGGCATAGGCGGCATTGACCCGGGCGATGAACTCGTCACGCCGCTTGCGCTCTTCTTCGTCCTGGGCGAGGTCGGGGTGGGCCTTGCGGGCGAGCTCGCGGTAGAGCCTGCGGGCCTCCTCGCTGGGGCGGACGCGCTGCGGCGGCCGGACGGGCTGGTCCGTCAGCATGGCCTGGGCCTCCGGGAACAGTCCGTCGGAGTCCATCCAGCCGTGGAACAGCTCCTCGACGCCCGGCATCGGCATGACCCGGGCGCGTGCCTCGTGAGCGCGGCGTATGTCCTCCGGGTCGCCGGTGCGGGCGGCCCGCGCCTCGGCGATCTCCGCCTCCAGCTCGTCGAGGCGCGTGTACATCGGGCCCAGCTTCTGGTGGTGCAGCCGGGAGAAGTTCTCGACCTCGACGCGGAAGGTCTCCACGGCGATCTCGTACTCGATCAACGCCTGCTCGGCGGCCCGCACGGCCCGTTCCAGCCGCTCCTCGGGCCGCGCCCCGGCCGCGGCGCCGTCCACGCCGGCGCCCATGGCTTCACCGGCACCGGCGCCCTCGGCGACCGGCTCCTCGACAGCGGACACGGGCTCGCTCTGCTCGGCTTCGGGCGTCGTCACCGGACCAGACTAAGACACGGCCGCGGGCTCGCACGCCGGTCCACCGAGCGCAAGGGTGCCGGACGGGCCATGGGGGGGCACCACGGGAAGGTCGCTGTACTGCGCAGCGTGGGGGGCTCCCCCTCCCCCCACCCTCCCCTCCCCCTCGGCCCCCACCCCCCTCAGACCCCCAACTCCCCCGCAACCCGTCCACTGCTCACCGCAGCCACCAGCTCCGCGTGATCCGCCTCCGTACGGTCCGCGTAAGCCACGGCGAACATGCCTATCGCCTCGTCCAGTTCCTCGTTCTTGCCGCAGTAGCCCGAGATCAGGCGCGGGTCGGCGCTGTGGCTGTGGGCACGTGCCAGCAGCGCTCCGGTCATGCGGGCGTAGTCGTCGAGCTGGTCGATGGCCAGGGCCGCGGGGTCCACGCTGCCCTTGCGGTTACGGAACTGCCGTACCTGGTACGGGCGCCCGTCGACCGATGTCCAGCCCAGCAGGATGTCGCTGACGACCTGCATGCGCTTCTGGCCGAGGACGACCCGCCGGCCCTCGTGCTCCACCTCCGGCAGCGGGCGGCCGGCCGTCGCAAGATGGGGGAGCAGCGCGGACGGACGGGCCTCCTTGACCTGGAGGATCAGCGGTTCACCTCGGTGGTCGAGGAGCAGTACCACGTACGAGCGCGTGCCCACGCTGCCCGTGCCGACCACGCGGAACGCCACGTCGTGCACCGCGTACCGGGCCAGGAGCGGGAGGCGGTCCTCGGACAGCGTCGTCAGATACTCCTCCAGCGACGCCGCGACCGCCGCGGCCTCGGCATCCGGTATGCGGCGCAGCACCGGCGGTGCGTCCACGAATCGGCGGCCGCCGTCCTCGACCGGTTCCGTCGACTTCGCCGCGAACCGTCCGCTCGTGTTGGCCCGCGCCTTCTGCGAGACCCGCTCCAGGGTGCCGAGCAGATCGTGGGCGTCCGTGTGGGAGACCAGTTCCTCGTCCGCGATCGCATTCCACGCGTCCAGGACCGGGAGCTTGGCGAGCAGGCGCATCGTGCGTCGGTAGGCGCCCACCGCGTCGTGCGCCGCGTCGCGGCACTTGTCCTCGCCGGCCCCCGCCTCGCGGCCGGCGAGCACCAGGGAGGTGGCGAGCCGCTTGAGGTCCCACTCCCAGGGGCCGTGCACCGTCTCGTCGAAGTCGTTGAGGTCGATGACCAGGCCGCCGCGTGCGTCCCCGTAGAGCCCGAAGTTCGCCGCGTGCGCGTCGCCGCAGATCTGGGCGTCTATGCCCGTCATCGGGGTGCGGGCGAGGTCGTATGCCATGAGGCCCGCCGAGCCACGCAGGAACGCGAAGGGCGAGGCCGCCATCCTGCCGACGCGTATGGGTGTGAGCTCGGGGATCCGGCCGCGGTTGGACTCCTCGACCGCGGTGACCGCGTCCGGGCGGTCGACGTCCACCACCAGCTCGGCGTGCGAGCTGCGGCGCACCCGTGCGCGCAGGGCCTTGCCCTCTTCCTTGGGTGAGCCCTGGGCGGGCCACCGTGCGAAGCCCGGCACCGGCGAGATCCTGGCCGCCTGCCGCGGCACCGCCGCCCCGATCTGTGTACCGACCTCGGTCACATCGACCGCCTCCCCCGCTGGCCATGCGGCCGTATGAACATCAACTGCCGATGACCGTACAGCCGGCTGCCGAGACGCGTCAGACCCTGTGGACAACTCCAAGGCTGTGGATAAACCTGGTCGCCTGCCCTGTGGGCTTCACCACGTTCGATCGTTTCCCGTGGAGATGCAGATCATTTCTCACCCCCCAGGCGCAGGGATGTGACTGAGCACGTCGGATGGCGGGTTTGCGTCAAGCACCGCGCCCAGGACGTGGCGCCGTGGAGTCGGCGGCGTCGCCTGCCTGATCGCCTCCCTCGTCGAGCCGCTCGACGAGGAGCATCGCCGCGTCGTCCGCCAGGTAGCCGCCGGTGTGGCGGACCAATCCCTGGTGCAGACATTCCAGGAACTCCGACGGAGTACATGGGTGTACCGCTTCCATGGCCTCGGGCAGGGCGAAGAAATCGTCGTCAGGGCCCCGAGCTTCGATGACACCGTCGGTGCGCAGCAGCAGACGGTCACCGGGCGCGAACGGATAGCTCTCCGCCTCGCCAGGAAGAACGGTGATGAAGTCTTCCATGCCGAGGGGCGGCAGAGGTGAGGTGGGCGTCAAGGCCTCAACCTTGCCCTGGCGCAGCACCAGCGGGGGCGGATGGCCGCGATTGACCACATGGACCGCGAAACCGTCGGACACCTGAACAACGAGCGCGGTGACGAAGTCCTCGGTGGGCTCTCCCTCAGCGTCCTGGTGGACCACACTCGGCACGGCGCACTCCCGGTGCAGCGCAGCCGCGCAGTGGTTCACCACCTCCACCAGATCATCTTCATAGTGGACGGCCTCCCGGAACGCACCCAGCACGGCTGCGGCCAAGCGCACGGCAGCCAGCCCTTTCCCACGGACGTCACCCACGATCATCCGAACCCCGTATCGGGTTTCCGCCGCCTCATACAGGTCGCCGCCGATCTGCGCTCCCCTCTCTGCCGCGAGATACATGCTGGCCATCCGCACCGGCCCCAGCCGGGCCGGCACACGGCGCAGGAGGACTCGTTGGGCTGCCTCGGCGACGCGGCGAACCTGGTCGAGCTCGATCTGCCTGCGCGTACGCATGGCATTGCTCACGGCGACGCTCGCTACTGACACCATGAGCAGAGACAGAAGGTTGCTGTAGACCTGGCCACCCCAACTCTGGTGGAGGGTGGCCGTGATCATGGTGACGGCGAAGGCTCCAGCCGCTGCCGAGAGAATGCCTCTCGGGCCCATCGTCAGCGAAGCCAAGGCCGGTGTCGCGGCGAGGATGGGACCGGTCACCACGGCATGTGCGGGCGAGAGCTCGATCCCCAGCGCCAACAGGACGATCACGAACGGCACACACTGCCCGAGCCTGAAGAGGACCCGGCCATGACCGCCCGCTCCTGATGGTCCAGCTGCACGGAAGAGCGACCGCATGGCTACAGCCTGACTCACTTGAAGTCGACTGTTCCACTCAACGCCCTTATGCCCTTCCAGAACATCCAGCACTCTGCGGCACGGACCCGACCCCATCCCACCCGCAACGGTGCCCGAGGATCGCGCCGTGGGTCCGGCTCCAGAGCTGCCGAATCATGCCGAAGGAAACCGGACACGAACGGCTACCAGCGGATGACGTGCCCCGCCGAAGCAGGCAGGCCCGGTGCCCCGTCAAGCCGGAACCGTGGGCCGCGCGATGCCCGTTTCGTAGGTACCTCCTCGTGGGAATCGACGAAATGCGCTGGTCAGGTGCGGGCCGTATCGGCCGTACGACGAACTCGGTCCCACCCGGGTCGACCGGGATCCGCCCAAGCACTGCCACGCCACCGCGCGACGCACCCGCCGCTCGCGCACCCGCTCCGCGGCCCGGATGGGGCTGGCCTGCTCGATCTGGCACGCCGGCGCATCGCACTGGGGATCCCGGCGAGCGTGGAAAACCGGCTTCGCCCGTCGATCTCCATGTCGCTGCTGAACGGCGGTGTCATTCCCGTACGGCTGCCGACGGAGCAGTCGGTGGGACCTCGGGCGAGAACTGGATTGTCGGGGAAGAGGGCTGGCAGAGACAGTGAGTGCAGCGCGTGTGGAAAGCCCTCTCCGTAGCCCGCGCCGGCGAAAGGATGCAGCCAATGCGGGCTTTCGCGTCGCCTGGCCGCTGAGAACGGGCGGGGATGATTGCCCGTGCACCAAGCATCAGCGAGAGGAAGGCGGTTGACGTTGCGGAGCTTCATGGCGACCACCGCCCGATGGGCGGCACCTACCGTTGTCCTCGCCCAGGTCTGCCTCGTGTGGGGTGGCGTGTTCAGCTTGGACGAAGCGGTGGCGGTCGGACTGCTGCTCGAACTGCTCCTGGCCGGGATCGTGATCACCGAATTCACCCTTGCCAGGCGGGCCTACAAGAGTTCCCGGAGCCGGGGAGCCGACGGCCAGGAGGCCCTCAACCAGGCGTTGTCCACCGTGCTCCCCGCCCCGGTGGCCAAGGCGATGGGGATGGAATTCGGCCTCTTTCGCGCCCTTTGGCGATGGATACTCCGTAAGCCGGACGCACCGGAAGGGCACGTCGTCCTGACCTATGGCTCAGAAATCAAGCCAATCATGTAGGCGCTGGTCTTTCTGGTGCCACTGGAGATCCTCGCTGTCGAGTTCCTTGTGCCCTGGTCCGTAGTACGCATCATCCTGCTGGTGGTCTCCATCTACGGAACTCTCTGGGTGCTCGGCTTCATCGCGGCGCTGTCCATCCGCCCGCATACCGTCGGCGACGGCAAGATGGTGCTGCGCTTCGCGCACTTCGTGCAGATCGCGATTCCGCTCGACCTCGTCGAATCGGTCCGCATGATCCGGCACAGCGGCTATCGAAGGGCTGTACAGATCAACGACGGCGTCCTCGCGATACCGATCGGCGACTCCACCACGCTCAGCGTCAAGCTGCGCGAGCCGTACCCCGTGGCGCCCAAGCCCGGGAAGCCGCTGCAGGAGGTACGCGAGGTCCGCTTCGCCGCGGACAGCGCCCGCGAGGCTGTTCGCGTCCTCATCGCGAGCATCTCCGCCGACTGATCTTCTGCGATCGTCCTCTGCCAGTCATGTCACCGTGAGCCCTCGCTCAGCAAGAAGTACCTCCTCGGGTACGACGCCCACGTCATCGTGACTCGGGATGCAGAACACCGACGCCGTACTCCTCGACGACGGCGCGCCGAACCTCGAGGTCCTCCCCGCCCCCGCTTCTCGATGCCGCCCTCGACAACCCGGTCATCGCCCGGCACAAAAGGCGGACACCCTCGCTCTCGGCGGCAAACGCCCACGGCGCCGTACCCACCTCCGCCGCACGACCGGAGAACCGAAGGCCTGGACGCCGACGGGCCCCTGACACCGGCCGCGTGGACCGACCCGCCCGGCCACTCGCACCGCAGCCTGACGAAGACAGGCCCCGCCCGTGAAATACCTCACCCGTCGGGGCCTGTTGTCTGCCTGACCAGGCTGTGCGATCCCTCACAATCGCAAGCACAACGAGAAACGGGCCCCCGCCGTGACTTCCGTCACTAGCAGAGACCCGTTTCATCGGTTCTTCGTGGTGGGGAACCGACGAAATGGGCTGGCCACGGATTATGTGTGAGCTTCAGGGGACGCCATCCCGCGCTGTCCAAGATCGATTCCCACGCCGCATCGGCACCGGACCTGTCGGCCCACGGCACCGACGGACATCAACGATGCCCGCGGCCTGCAGCGATCGAAGGGCCGCCGTCTGCGGGCACGCCAGGGGGCCGCGAGCGGAAGCGCGTTTCGATCTCCTCCCGCACCGGCTCTGTGGGCCCCCCGTGACTGAGAACACCGGCGGGATCGCGATTCGCTTTCAGGGCCGACCGGCCCCCGTCCCACCCCGGTCAGCCCATGTGATCCCCGGCACGGCGGCCGATGCTCGAAATGTCGAGAGGCCGGAGGAAACCGCGATGACGGACGACCCACTCAGCCGCCCCCGGATCCACGCCCTGCTCGCGGACGGCAGCACCGTCTGCCTTCGGCCCGTGGAGCCGGATGATCACCAGCGGTTGCGGGCCTTCTACGAGGAGATGTCCCCGGAGAACCTCCGGCTGCGGTTCTTCACGGTGAGCCCGAGTTCGGCCGCCATGGCCGCCGACCATGCGTGCGCCCCGGCCCGCCCCGGCCATCGGGCGCTGCTGGCGGAGGCCAAGGGCCGGGTACTGGGCCTCGCCGAGTACGACACCGGGGGTGACAAGGACGCGGCCGAGGTCTCCGTCGCGGTGGCCGAGGGGCTGCACCACCGCGGTGTCGGCACCCTCCTCATCGAGCATCTGGTCTCGGCAGCCCGGGCGGAGGGCATCACCACGTTCAAGGCCGACGCGTTGAGCGAGAACCTCGACGTGCTGCGGCTCTTCGCCGACCTCGGCCTGTGCACCAGGCGCCACTTCGACGGGCCCGAGGTCCGGTGCACCATCGCGCTCGACGAGGACGACGCCTACCTCTCGGCGGTGGAGGAGCGCGGGCGGGCCGCCGACGTGGCCAGTCTCGAGCCGCTGCTGAGGCCGGAGACCGTCGCGGTCGTCGGCGCGGGGCGCAAGCCCGGATCGGTGGGGCGGGCCGTCCTGCACCACCTGCACGCGGGCGGCTTCACACGGCGCCTCTTCGCGGTGAACCCGAACGTCACCTCGATCCTGGGTGTGCCGTGCCACCCCGCGGTCGGTGCCCTGCCCAGGGTCCCGGACCTGGCGGTCGTCGCCGTGCCCGCGGCCGCTGTCCCGGCCACCGCCGAGGAGTGCGGCAAGGCGGGGGTACGGGCGCTCGTCGTCGTCACCGCCGGCCTCGACCATGCCCAGGCCCAGAGCCTGATGACCGCGTGCCGTACGTACGGGATGCGGCTCGTCGGCCCGAACTGCCTCGGCATCTCCAACACCGACCCCGAGCTGCGCATGGATGCGACGTTCGCCGCCGACCACCCGCTGCCGGGAACCGCGGGCGTCGCCGTGCAGTCCGGCGGGGTGGGGATCGCCCTGCTCGATGGGTTGTCCCGGCTCGGCATCGGCGTCTCGTCCTTCGCCTCCCTGGGCGACAAGTACGACGTCAGCGGCAACGACATGCTCCAGTGGTGGGAGAGCGACGGCCGCACCGACCTCGCCCTGCTGCACCTGGAGTCCTTCGGCAACCCGAGAGCGTTCTCCCGCACCGCTCGGCGCGTCACCCGCCGCATCCCCGTCCTGACCGTGGACGCCGGCCGCACCGAGGCCGGCCGCCGCGCCGCCGCCTCGCACACCGCGGCAGCCGCCACCCCCACCATGACCCGGCAGGCGCTGTTCACCCAGGCCGGCATCACCGCCACCCGCTCGGTCGGCGAACTCCTCGAAACGGCAGCCCTGATGCACTCCCAGCCGCTTCCCGCCGGTAGCCGCGTCGCGATCGTCGCCAACGCGGGCGGCGTCGGTGTGCTGGCGGCCGACGCCTGCGTGGAGGCGAGGCTCACCCTGCCGCCGCTTGCCCCGGAGGTGATCGACGACCTGCTCGCCGTGCTGCCTGGGGGAGCGACGGTCGGCAACCCCGTCGACACCACCGCCGCCGTCTCCGAAGACCAGCTTCGCAACTGCCTGGACCGGCTCCTGGATTCCCCGGACGTCGACGCCGTGCTGGTGGCCCTCGTCCCCACGGCGGTCGCCGCGGCGACCGGTGAGGACCTGACCCGCGCCCTCACCAGCGATCCCGCGCACCGGAAACGGCCTGTCGTCGCGGTACGCATCGAACAGGACCTCCCGGTGAAACTGCTGCCCACCACCGCCGGTGGAACGATTCCTTCATACGCCGATCCCCAGGCGGCGGCGCGGTCCCTGGCCCACGCCGCGCGCCGAGCGGCGTGGCTCTCCCGGTCCGTGGGCACCGTCCCGGCCCTCTCCGGAATCGACACCCCGCAGGCCCACGAGATCGCCGACGCGTACCTCGCCCGGCACCCGGACGGAGGCTGGCTCGGCCCGCGCACTTGCGCCGACCTGCTGGCCTGTTACGGCATCCCGCAGCTGCCGTGGGCCTGGGCCGAGACCGAGGACGACGCCGTGATCGCCGCCGAACGGCTGCGCGGACCCGACGGCCGGATCGTCATGAAGGCCCACTGGCCGGGCCTGCTGCACAAGAGCGAGCAGCACGCCGTCCACCTCGACATCCAGGGCGAGTCGCAGGTACGGGCCGCCTTCCGGGATTTCGAGACGCGGTTCGCCGGACTGATGACCGGCGTGGTCGTCCAGCCACTCGCCGCCCGCGGCACCGAGCTGTTCGCCGGTGTGGTCCAGGACGAGGTGTTCGGCCCTCTCGTCCTCTTCGGTCTGGGCGGCACCGCGACCGAGGTGCTTGCCGACCACGCCGCCCGCCTCGCCCCGCTCAAGGACCAGGACGTCCACGACCTGATCACGGCGCCGCGCTGCGCCCCGCTCCTGTTCGGCGCGCACGGTACCGGGCCTGTCGACGTCGAGGCCCTGAAACAGCTGCTCCTGCGGGTGTCCCGCATGGCGAGCGATCTACCGCAGCTCGCCGAGGCCGACTTCAACCCCGTCCTTGCCGCACCGGGCGGAGTAACGGTGCTCGACGCGCGCGTGCGCCTGCTGCCCCGCAGGCCCCAGAACCCGTATCTGCGCCGGCTCCGCTGAGGAGGCAACGACGTGAAGCACAACAAGGTCGGCTCCGTGATGACCACGGATGTCGTCCGCGCCGGATATCGCACTCCGTTCAAGGAAGTCGCGCGGCTCCTCGCGGACCGCCGGATCAGCGGACTGCCCGTCGTGGACGACGACGAGAAGGTCATCGGCGTCATCTCCGAAACGGACCTGGTGACCAGGCAGTCGGAAGCTTTCGACAGGGACGAGACCAGGCCTCGCTTCCGGTTCGCCCCACTCAGAGCGCACCGGCAGGCCGCCAGGTCCAGCGCCTTCACCGCCGGTCAGCTCATGACCGCTCCACCCGTCACCGTTCATGCCGAGGAGACCATCGCGGAAGCCGCGCGGACCATGGTGCAGCGACGTGTGGAGCGGCTGCCCGTACTGGACGAGGAGGACCGGCTCGTCGGCATCGTCACCCGCCGCGACCTGCTCCAGGTCTTCCTGCGGCCCGACGCGGAGATCCGCGACGAAGTGATCGAGGAGGTCATGGTCCGCACACTGCGGCTGCCCCCCATGGCCGTCGACGTCTTCGTGGTCGAAGGCGTGGTCACCCTCACCGGCCAATTGGAACGCAAGAGCGAGACGGAGATCGCCGTCTCCATGACCCGGCAGATCGACGGCGTGGTCGCGGTGATCGACCAGCTCACCCACCGGTTCGACGACTCCCGCCTGTCGTCCGGCGAGCGGCCACTGCACGGCTCGCCCACGATCGGCCGCGCGACCTCCGAGAGGAGGTGACGGGCTGTGGCCGCACAAGCATCGTCGAACGCGGGGGGAGGCCACCCGACCGGTGACCTTGGGCGCCGAATCGCCCTGCGGCGCGAGGAACTCGGCTTGACCCGGGAGGAAACGGCCGATCGGGCCGGTATGGCTGCCAGCTACCTCCGGTATCTGGAGGAGCAGTCCACCGCCACGCCGAGCGCGGCCTCCCTCCTGCGGTTGGCCGGAGCACTCGAGACCACCGTCCGGGACCTCTCCGGTGGCGACGTCGATCTGCCACCCGGCCTCGGACAGGCGGGCCGGCACCCGAAGTTCACGGAACTGACCACGCAGGAGTGCCAGGAGCTGCTCTCGACGCACGGCGTGGGAAGACTCGCCGTATCCACCGCCGCGGGACCATTGGTCGTCCCTGTGAACTACAGCGTCGTGGAAGGGACGGTCGTCTTCAGGACACACCCCCACGCGGTACCTTCGCAGGCGTCGGGCTCTGAAGTGGCCTTCGAGATCGACCACGTCGACGGAGCCTTGAGCCAGGGCTGGAGCGTCCTGGTGAGGGGACGTGCCCGAGCTGTGACGGATCCCGAGTCCGTACGGCGGCTGGAGGAACAGGCGTACAGCGCACCCTGGGCGGGCGGGCAACGTGAGCTGTGGATCCGCATCGAACCTCTCAGCATCACCGGGCGCCGGATCACCGTGTGACGACACCCACCGCCCGGCAGCCCGGTATCCGTCGGCCGGTAGGACACATGAGCCGGGCGATGCCGCCGGGAATCTGACCTGCGTGGGCGTGCTGCTGCGCTACGCCGACCCCGCATCCCCGGACGACACCCTGCGGCGTGGGTGTCCGAGTGGTGGCCGAGGCACGGGCGGCGGCCGGTGCGCACCGGTTGCTCGTCGTCGACCCGCACACCGCAGCACGAGATGCGGTCGGGCCCGTACCGCGCGGCCCGCTGTCGCGTGTTCCCTCCTCAGTCCGGCTCCATGTAGGGGCGGCGGAAGACCTGGGCCTGACCAGGGCCCCACGGGCGCACGGCTGCCAGCGCCTGGACGACCGCGGACTCCAGGGGGCCGCTCGTGTCGATCGTGACGGCCTCCGTCCACGGTGGCTCCGTGGCCGCCATGGCAGCGGCCACCTCGAGGTCGGCGTCCGATGCTCCGGGGGCTCGGGTGGTCAGACGGGCCGCCGACACGTCGCTGGGGACCTGGCAGTGCAGGGCCACCAGGTCGGCGCTGGTGCGTTCGGCCATGCGCACGGCCGCTTCGCGCTGTGCCGCGTCGGACCAGGTGGCGTCCAGGACGACGGCCTCGCCGCAGGACAGCAGGGCGGCTGCCCGGTCGAGCAGGGCCTCGTAGGTCCTGGCGGTCCACTCGGCCGTGTAGAGGCCCTCCCCGTAGCCGGCCTCCGCGGACTGCTCCGCCGGGATGCCTGCCAGTTCCTTGCGGAGACGGTCGCTGCTGAGCAGCGTGACACCCAGGCGGTCGGCCAGTGCCCCGGAGAGGGTCGACTTCCCGCTGCCGGGAAGCCCGCCCACGAGTGTCACGCAGACGGCGGAGGCGCGTAGGTGGCGCAGTGCCGTCGTGACCAGCCGACGTGATGCCGCCTCCGCGCCGGGCGCGCCCTGTCGTCCTTGGATCAGGGAGACCTTGGCGCGGACGAACGCGCGGTAGGCGACGTAGTGGTGGCACAGGGAGGGCGGCGCCGGATCGCCGGAGTACTCGCCGTACTGGGTGAGGAAGAACGCCCCGGCCTCCGGTGCTCCGAGCTGTTCCAGGTCCATGGCGAGGAACGCCGCGTCGTCGAGGCCGTCGACGTAGCGAAGGTGGTCGTCGAACTCCAGGCAGTCCAGGATGCGGGGCCCGTCGTCCAGGCAGAAGACATCCTCGGCGAGCAGGTCACCGTGGCCGTCCACCATCCGCCCCTGCTCGATGCGGGTGCCGAACAACTGCTTGCGTCCGGCCAGATAGCGGCGCACCAGCCGCTCGATCTCCTCCATCCCCTCGGGCACCGATCCGTCGTCGGCCAATGCGCGGACCTGCGTGAAGCTGGCCTCCCACCGCGAGGACAGCGCGTCCCGCGAGCCCTGTTCGTTGACCTCTTGGCTGCGGTGAGCGCCTGCGTGGCACGCGGCGAGCTGCCGGGCCACGGCCCGCAGGACGTCGTCGATCGCAGCGCCTTCCCGTACCAGCAGGGACAGGCGCCGGTCGGCCGGCATGCGGCGCATCACCACGAGCGGTTCGGGCACCTTCGTCTCCGGGCTGCGGATCTCGCCGAGGCCCAAATAGACGTCGGGAGAGAAGCGGCGGTTGAGAGCGATCTCGCGTTCGCACGCGGTCCGGCGCGCCGCCACGGTGGAGTAATCCAGGAAGCCCAGATCGACCGGTTTCTTGACCTTGTAGGCGCGGTCACCGACGAAGAACACCAGGGCGGTGTGGGTCTCGCGCACTTCTGCGCGAGGGAGCGCCGTAGCGTCGTGAGCCGTAGTCGGCGCGTTGACTCCCGTGGCTGACCGCGGCACCGACGCGTCGGAGTGATGCCCCGGCATGTTCGGCTCCCTGTGGTGGCCCGGCTCAGTCATGGGGTACGACGGCGACAGGGCAGCGCGCGTGATGGATGGCGGCCTGGGCCACGGGACCCAGGCGTGGTGCGAGCGCAGCATGATGCCTGCGTCTGCCGACCACCAGCATTCCGGCGCCCTCGGCCGCCCGCACGACGGCCTTGGCAGGGCTGTCGAGAGCGATGGTGTCGGCGACGTCGACGTGCGGAAACTTCTCGCGCCAGGGGCGGAGCGCCTGGCTCAGTCGTTTCTGCGCGTCCTGCCTGATCTCTTCGGTGATGTCGTGGTCGATGCCCCAGGGCACCTGCGCGTGGATGGGCACGCTGCGGCCGTGGACGGTCCGCAGGTCCACGTTCCTCGCCGCGGCGGTACCGAAGGCGAATGCGAGCAGGTCGTCGCACGATCCGTGCAGTTTCAGCGCCACCACCACGCCGCCGTGGGATGTGGGCGTAGGCACATCTTCGCCTGTTTCGGTTGCCGCTCGGAGCAGTGCGTGCTCGGCGTCGTCGGCGATCAGGCTGCCGACGACGGTGAGGCCGGGGTGGCGTGCCTGGAGCTTCGCCCGTGCGTCGTGCACGAGCCGCTTCGCCCAGTAGTTCTGATCGACTTCGCAGGGAAGGCGGGTCGGTTCCGGCACCAGGAGCGGCCACGCGTGCAGCAGGCGCAGGGTGAGCTTGCGCCGTTCGGCTTCGTCAGCGGCCCAGCGAGCAGCGGCGAGACTCTCGGGCGAGCCGTCGAGGCCCACCGTGACGACCGGGTCCATGGCGACTGCCTCCGTCTCGTGGGAAGCCGAAATGACGGTGAGCGAGCCTGCCTGCCCCAGGCGGCACCGGCACGCCGAGCTCGGCTTCTTCTCATTCGAGGACTACCGCATACCTTCGTGCGGCGCATGCCGGCCAGGCACCGGTTTCCCGCCGGTGCCCCGCTCACGGGCGGGGCACCGGCTCTGTCTCCGGCACCTGCGTCGCAGCGGTGCACCACCGGCCGCAGGCCCGGTCCGCCGCCTCCTAGCGATGATGACCGCGTGCCTTCCGTACGGAAGCGGCAACGCGGTCGATCAGTTCAGGAAGGGCCCAACGCACCGGTTCGCTAAGGCCGGTACCCAGGTCGATGTCGGACGCCTCCACGGCATGCACCACGAGCTCGCGCGGGAGCCGGTCGAGAGTTCTCCCCAGGGCCAAGCACTCTCCCAGGCCGAGGGCGTGGGTGCTCGCCGGACCGGTTGCCTGCGCGGCTGCTTCCGCCGCTGACAGGGTGTGCAGCCGGCCGGGCCGGGCAGGATGCGTGCGGACGGCTTCCACCACGACCACGGTGTCAGCGCCGTGCCACAGGTCGAGCATCCGGCTGGGTTCGCCGTCGCTGACCGCGAGCACGGTGCCGTCGGGAACCTGGTCCCGCAGTGCCTCCACCACCAGCGGGCCGACGCCGTCGTCACGGCGGAAGGGATTGCCCACACCGATCACCACGACCCGGCCGGTCATGTGCGCTCCACCGTCAGGTCGAGGAAGTGGGTGGAGCAGGAGATGCAGGGGTCGTGGTTACGGATGGCGCGCTCGCACACGGCGGTGAGCTGCTCGTCATCGGCGGCGGGGCCGGGCCTGTCCAGTTGCGCCTGGACGGCCCGTCGCAGGTCCTCCTCGATGGCCGACTGGTTCTGGGCGGTGGGCGGAATGATGCGGACCGCGGTGAGCGTGCCGTCCTCCGCCATGGCGTAGCGGTGGTAGAGCAGTCCGCGGGGTGCCTCGGTGGCGCCGGTACCGACCGCCTCGCGTGGCGGGACGTCGACGGCCGGGCGGGGAGGCGGTTCGTAGGCGTCGATGATGCGCAGGGCTTCCTCCACGGCGTGCACCACTTCCACCGCGCGTACGACGATGCTGCGGAAGGGGTTGCGGCAGACCGCGCCCGCGGCCGGGTCGCCGAGCCCGGCGTCTCGCGCGGCCTCGGCCGCCACGGGGTGCAGCCACCGGCCGTTGATGGCGTAGCGGGCCAGTGAGCCGGTCAGGTAGCGGCGGCCGTCGAGGGTGGCGGTCAGGGCGGTGGAGTGCGGTACCTGCTCTTCGTGCACGTGCTGCTCGAAGTCGGCGACCGGGAACTCGCGCAGGGCCGGGCTCCGCTCGGTGTCACCGTGGTCGAGGGCGGCCATGACCGCGGGTGTTCCGGAGTCGATGGCGTATCGGCCCGGATCGCGCAGTGCGAGGAGGTCGTAGTCGCACACGGCGTCGGGGAAGTCGAAGGCGGCCACCCAGCGCACGGTCTCCAGCGCGTCCTCGCGGGCCTGCCGCAGCCGGTCCGCCAGTGGGCGGAGTTCCTGGACCGTCGGCGTGCGGTAGAAGCCGCCGACGCGGACGTTGACCGGGTGGATGGAGCGGCCTCCCAGCTGTTCGAGGATCGCGTTGCCCGTCTGCTTGGTCCTTAGGCCGCGTTCGACCGCGGCGCGGTGGTCACGGGCGAGTTCGATCGCACTGGGGTAGCCGAGGAAGTCGGGCGCGTGCAGCAGATGGATGTGCAGAGTCTGGCTCTCGATCCATTCCCCGCAGTACAGCAGGCGGCGCAGCTCGGCGAGGGGGCCGTCCACGGTGACGCCGCAGGCGTTCTCGATCGCCTGGCAGGCGCTCATCTGGTAGGCGACCGGGCAGATGCCGCAGATGCGGGAGGTGATGTCCGGTGGTTCGGTGTGTCCCCGGCCGATCAGGAAGGCCTCGAAGAAGCGTGGCGGTTCGTAGATGCGCAGACGTGCCTCGGCGATCGTTCCGTCGTGGACGCGCAGGTGGAGGGCGCCTTCGCCTTCCACGCGGGCCAGTGCGTCCAGCCGCAGGACGCGGGATCCGCGATGGCTCATACCGGCCCTTCCGGGGTGGTGTCTGTCCTGGCCTGAGAGTCGTCCTGCTCCTCGGCTGCCTCAGCCGCGAGATCGGGTACGGGGGCATATTCCGGCGACGCGGCGTTGAAGGTGCGGAAGACACGCAGGATGTCGCGCTCGCTCATCCCGTCGTGGCGCAGTTGCCGGACCATGTTGCGCAGGTTGGGGCTGTTGCTCGGCCCGAAGCAGCCGTAGCAGCCGCGTCCGTAGGCGGGGCAGATCGCGCCGCAGCCGGAGTGGGTGACCGGGCCCAGACAGGGGGTGCCGTGGGCCACGGTGATGCAGGTGGTGCCGCGCCTCTTGCACTCGAAGCAGACGCTGTGATCAGGGATGCCCGGTTTGCGTCCGGCCAGGTGGGCGGTGATGACCTCCAGGAGCTGGCGGCGGTCGATGGGACAGCCGCGCAGTTCGAAGTCGACCGGTACGTGGGCCGAGATCGGCGTCGAGGTCTCCAGCGTGGCGATGTACTCGGGGCGGGCGTAGACCGCGGCGCGGAACTCGGCGACATCCCCGAAGTTGCGCAGCGCCTGGATGCCGCCCGCGGTGGCGCAGGCTCCGATGGTGACCAGGCGCCGGGAGATGCGTCGGATGTGCCGGATCCGCTCGGCGTCCTCGGCCGTGGTGATCGATCCTTCGACCAGGGAGAGGTCGTACGGTCCGCGCCCGGACAGCTCCGCGCGCTCCCCGTCGGGGCCCTCCGCGGCGGACATCTCCAGGAAGTGCTCGATCCGTATCCGGTCGGTGAGGCCGAGCAGCTCGTCCTCGCAGTCGAGCAGGGTCAGCTGACAGCCGTCGCAGGAGGCGAACTTCCACACGGCGAGTGTCGGCCGGGGGTCGGCGTCCGGTCCGTTGCCGGTGTCCGGTCGCGTGTTGATCACCATCTCACAACTCCCGTACGGCGAGCAGTGGTTCAGCCCGGTCGTAGCCGACGACCGGGCCGTCCCGGCACAGCAGCAGGGGGCCGAGCTGGCAGTGGCCGCAGTGGCCGGTGGCGCAGCGCATGTTGCGTTCCAGGGACACCTGGACGTGGTGCGGGGGCACGCCCCGGTCCGTCAGGGCGCGTGCGGTGTGGCGGATCATCACCTCGGGGCCGCACACCAGCGCGCACGTGCGGTCGGGCTGGATGTCGAACCGGTCCAGGAGCGTGGTGACCACCCCGACCGCGCCGTGCCAGCCCGGGCCGGGGCGGTCGACGGTCACTGCCACCCGGGCCGGGCCGCGCCAACTTTCGATCTCCTCCCGGTAGACCAGGTCGCCGGGGGTACGGGCGCCCACCAGAATCCCGAGCCGGCCGTAGACCGCGGGCCGCTCCAACACCGTGTGCACCACCGGCCGCAGCGGCGCAAGCCCGATGCCGCCTGCGATCACCAGCACATCGTGGCCGGCCGCCGCATCCAGGTCCCAGCCGACGCCGTAGGGCCCGCGCAGCCCCACGGTGTCTCCCGGGCGAAGTCGGTACAGCGCCGCGGAGACCGCACCCACCGCGCGCACGGTGTGCACCAGCCCTCCGTGCCGACCACGCAGGGAGCTGACCGAGACGGGCACCTCGCCGACGCCGAACGCGTAGATCATGGCGAACTGGCCCGGCGAGATCGGCAGAAGCTCCCGCCCCACCGGCACCAGTTCCACCGAACAGGTGTCGGCGGTCTCCGGGCGGGTGTCGGCGACCCGGTACGGAAGCGGAGGCGTCACGGTGCTCATGCCGGGCCGCTTCCGTATGGCGCGTACAGGTCCAGCAGCCTGGTGCGGGTCGCCTGCAGGCGCTCGGCGACGACCTCGGTGAAGCGGCGCATCAGGGCGTAGCCGAGTTGGGGTTCGGCCGCGCACAGGCTGAGTACTTCGGCGGCGGGGAACTGCGTCGCCTCCACCGCGGTCACCGCCTGGGCCCCCAGGTGCCAGCGGTGCGGCGGGGAGATCCACGACCAGCCCAGCAACTGACCCGGGCCGAGCGTCTCGACCACGGGCGCCGGGTGCCGGCCGGGGACGTACACGTCGAGGGCGACCTCGCCGGAGTGCAGCAGCCAGAAGCGGTCGGCCTTCCCGCCCTCGTCGAAGAGCCGCGTACCGGCCGGGTACGAGACGGCCAGTCCTGTGACCATCAGCCGTTCGCGGTGCGCAGCAGGGAGGAAGTCCAGGGACGACGGCAGGCGGGTCACGGGGCCTCCCCCTCCTGCGATGCCCGGGGCTGCGTCCAGTCGTGCAGAGCGGCAGCCTCCTCGGTGATGTCGATGCCGACCGGGCACCACACGATGCAGCGGCCGCAGCCCACACATCCGGAGGAGCCGAACTGGTCGTACCAGGTGCCCAGTTTGTGGGTCATCCACTGCCGGTAGCGGCTGCGCGCGGACGCGCGGACCGGGCCGCCGTGCAGATGGGAGAAGTCGAGGTCGAAGCAGGAGTCCCACAGCCGCCACCGCTCCGCGTGGTCACCGGTGAGGTCGGTGACGTCCTCGGTGGTGGTGCAGAAGCAGGTGGGACACACCATGGTGCAGTTCCCGCACGTCAGACAGCGTCCCGCGACGTCGTCCCAGCGGGGGGCGTCCAGCGTGCCCGCCATCAGTTCCCTCAGGTCGGCTTCGGGCATGGTCCGTCCCATGCGGTCCGCGGCGGAGGCGACGCCCGCGCGGGCCGCCTCGCGGGTCGCGGCGTCCGCCGGGCGGGCCGGCAGTCCGGCGAGGATCTCGGCGCCTTCCTCGCTGCCGCCGCGGATCCAGAAGCGGTGACCGTCGTCATCGACCACCTCGGTCATCACCAGGTCGTAACCGGGTCCGGCCGCCGGTCCCGTGCCCATCGAGACACAGAAACAGGTGCCCCCGGGCTCCGTGCACTCCACCGCCACCAGGAACGCTCCGGTGCGCCGCCCCTGGTAGACGGGGTCGCGGTGCGGCCCCCCGGTGAGCACCCGGTCCTGGATGGCGATGGCCCGCAGGTCGCAGGAACGCACCCCGAGGAACGCGTACCGGACCGGCGGGGGCTCGTCAGAGGTGAACACCGTCTCGTCCCCCACCCGGTCGGCACTCCACTGCCGTACCCGCGCCGGGTGCAGGAACGTCTTCCACGACTGCGGACCCGCCGCGTTCGCGAACGCGGCACCGTCCGGTCGCTCGCGCAGCCGGTACTGCCCGGCCTCCAGCTCCACGCCCCATCCGTAGGGCAACTGGTCGGCCGACTCCAGCTCCGCAAGCACGATCGCGCCGTCCCGCACAGTGGGGCCGACCACGGTGAAACCGCGCCCGATCAGGACATCGACCAGCGCGGCCATCCCGTCCTTGCCGATCACCATCCCGTCGGAGACGGGTGGCGACGAGGTGTTCACGTCGGTGTACGTGTTCATGGCCTTGCTCCCTCAGCACCGCGGAAAGCAGGTGCGGCGACCGTCGGTCCCCATGGAGCCCATGGGCGCAGGACTTCCGGCACAAGCATACAAATACGGAGATACCGGAAGCATGTGCATGTGCCTTCCCGTCCCCGCCCTACCGGCCTCACACAGTGGTGAGGTGGTTGTTCACCTCGACCACGTCGTCGATGTACTCGACCTCTGTCACCAGCCTGGACATCGCGGCCTTCGGCGGGGCGATCGCGGCCGAGGCCGACCGGACCCACGCCGTCGACGCTCTCGCACAGCCGCACGACCAGGCGGAAGCCCGTTGTACGACGTGCGCTGGGACGCGGGACGGGTGACGCTGTATTTCTCCGGACCCGGCGCGTACGTCGAGCACCTGGGTGTACGCACCGCATCACCTGAACGCGGCTCATGACGGAGATCACGATGGCACGACCGGATACCCATCTGCCGATCGTGGTCGGTGTGGATCCCGACCCCGCGAAGCGCATGGCGCTGGCCTGGGCGGCAGACGAGGCGGCGCGGCGCGGACTGCCGCTGCGCCTGGTGCACGCCGAGAGCATGCCGACCGTCGGGTTCGGTCGGTGGGAGGTACCGCCCTCCTGGGAGGCGTGGAACGAGGTGCTGCACCGGGCCGGCGAGCGTGTGCTGAAGGAGGCGGTGTCCTTCGTGGAGGCCCGGCAGCCCCAGGTGCGGGTGTCCGGGCTGCTGGCTGAAGGGAACCCGGCGTGGGTCCTGCGGGAGCAGAGCCGTCAGGCCACGGCTGTCGTGCTGGGCTCGTGGCACCTCAGCCGAGCGCGGGAGGTGTTCGGCTCCTCGTCCATCGCCGTGCCCGTCATGGCGCATGCCCGCTGCCCGGTGGTCGTGGTCCCCGAGCCGGAGCACGTCACTCAGCAGCCCGCGCACTTCGTCGTCGGCGTGGACGGCAGCGCGCATTGCGCCGCCGCCGTCGACTTCGCCTTTCAGGAGGCCGCCTTGCGGGGCGCCGCGCTGCGCGCCGTGTATGCGTGGCAGTCCGGGCCGTTGCATTGGATGTTCGACGAGCACGCGGAGCAACAGGAGTACCGGCGGGTGCTTTCCGAAACCGTCGCGGGGCGCGGCGCGGCGTACCCGGACGTGCAGGTGCATCACGAACTCGTCAGCGGTCATCCGGTGGAGGTGCTGACCGGGGCATCCGCCCACGCTCTCGGCCTGGTGGTGGGGACCCGGGGTCGCGGCGGCTTCGCCGGCATGCTGCTCGGCTCGGTGAGTGTGGGCGTGCTGCACCACGCCCGCTGTCCCGTCATCGCCGTCCCGCACGCCTCGGCGTGAGCCATGAAGACCAAGGCCGGTGGCCGTGGCGGGCGGCAGGAGACGAACCTCGGGGCGGTATCGGCTCGGCAGGGCCAGCGCCTGCCGGAGTCCGGACTGCTGGCGGCGACCGCGGGCGCTCTGCTCGCCGGCGGCATCGCGTGGCTGCTGGGGCGTCACGATGTCGCGGCTGCCTGCTGGGCGGCCGGCACCGCGCTGGCCCTCGTTCCCGCGGTCGCCTGGGTGGTGGGCGATCTGCGCAGGGGACGGGCCGGCGTCGATGTGATCGCGGTGCTCGCGCTGGCCGGAACCCTCGCGGTGGGCGAGTACCTGGCGGGCGCGCTGATCGGGCTGATGCTGGCGACCGGGCGGTCCCTGGAGAGAGCGGCGGAACGGCGCGCCTCACGGGACCTGCGTTCCCTGCTGGAGCACGCCCCGCGTTCGGCCCGTCGCCGCGACGGCGGGGGCGTGAGGGTCGTGCCGCTGGACGTGGTCGCTCCCGGTGATGTGCTGGTGGTCGGCCCGGGCGAGGTGGTGCCGGTGGACGGTGAGATCACCGTCGGCCCGGCGGTGCTCGACGAGTCCGTGCTGACCGGGGAGTCCGCCCAGATCGAACGCGGGGTCGGCGAGACGGTGCGCAGCGGAGTCGTGGGCGGCGGGGGCGTCTTCGAGCTGAGGGCGAAGGCCACCGCCGCCGACAGCACCTACGCCGAGATCGTGCGCCTGGCCCGACAGGCGGCGGCGGAACGGGCTCCCATGGTGCGGCTGGCGGAGCGCTACGCCGCCTGGTTCCTGCCCCTGTCGCTGGGGTTGGCCGCCGTCGCCTGGGTGGTGAGCGGTTCCGCTGTTCGGGCGGTGGCCGTCCTTGTCGTCGCGACCCCCTGCCCGTTGCTGCTCGCCACCCCGGCCGCCATCGTCTCCGGCCTGTCGCAGTGCGCCCGGCGGGGCGTCGTGGTCCGGGACGGCGGCGCACTGGAGCGACTGGGCCGGGCCCACACCCTGGTGATCGACAAGACGGGCACGCTGACCGTGGGACGGCCGCGGGTGCTGGAGGTGGCGGGTGCTCCGGGCGGCCCGGCTCCGGCGGAGGTGCTGCGGCTGACCGCCTCGCTCGACCAGGTGTCGACCCACCTCCTGGCCGAAGCCATCGCCCACGAGGCCAGATCCCGCAACCTGCCCCTGACCGTTCCGCAGCACGTCATCGAGGAACCCGGACGAGGGGTCACGGGGACCGTGGACGGCCTGCGCATCGCCGTGGGAAGGACGGAACTGTCCCCGGCCGACCTGCCAGGCTGGGCGCGTGCGGTGGACAACCGGGCACTGCTGGACGGCGCCGCGACCGTCTGGCTGACCGTGAACGGCACGCTGTCCGGTGCCCTGCTGCTGCGGGACCCGCTGCGCCCCGACACGCCCCGCACCATCCGCCGTCTCAGGGCGGCCGGGCTGGAGCGGCTACTGATGCTGACCGGAGACCGTCCCGAACCGGCCCATGAGGTGGGAGCGGTCCTGGGCCTGGACGACGTACGCGCCGGGCAACTGCCCACCGACAAGATCGCCGCAGTGCGCGAGGAGAGCGAGCGGGCCGTCACGGTCATGGTCGGCGACGGTGTCAACGACGCCCCCGCCCTCGCCGCAGCCGACGTCGGTGTCGCCATGGGGGCCCGTGGGTCCACTTCGGCCTCGGAGGCCGCCGACATCGTCCTGACCACGGACCGCGTGGGGCGCCTGGCCGACGCGATGGAGATTGCCGCACGCGCCCGCCGGATCGCGGTGCAGAGCGCCGCGGGCGGCATGGCGATGTCCCTGGCCGCCATGACGGCCGCGCTCCTCGGCCTGCTCCCGCCCGCACCCGGCGCCCTCCTCCAGGAGGCCATCGACGTGACCGTCATCCTCAACGCGCTGCGGGCCCTGCTCCCGCCACCCGGCGTGCGCCCCACCCTGGAACCGGAAGCGGAGAGCCTCATCCACCGGTTCGCCACCGAGCACGACGACCTCAGGGACGCCCTCGACGCCATCCGGGAAGCCGCCGGCCTCCTCGCCACGGACCACGGCCCCCGCGCCCTGGCCGCCGTACGCGAGATCGACCACATGCTCAGAAACCGCCTGCTCCCCCACGAACACGCGGAGGAACAGGAGCTCTACCCGGCGCTGGACCGGCGTCTGGGCCCGGAGGCCACCGACACCATGAGCCGCGCCCACGCCGAGATCGAACGCCTGGCGGAGCGCATCGCCACCCACGTACGCCTCGCCGACGAGGAAGGCGGGCTCCGGCCGGAGCAACTCGACGACCTGCGCGCCTCGCTGTACGGCCTCCACACGATCCTGCGCCTTCATTTCGCGCAGGAGGAGGAGAGCTACTTCTCGCTGGCGCAGTGACCGATGGCTTTGTCCACGGGATTCCACGGGATTCTCTCGTGAACAGAACCAGACCGCTCACGCTCACGGCAGCTCCGGTACGACGGCCACCGGGCACTGGGCGTGGTGCAGGAGCGTGTGTCCCACCCTCCCCAGGCGGAGTCCATAGGGGTCGTGGCCGCGGCGGGCTCCGATGACCACGAGGTCCGCGGCGGCCGAGCGGTGCAGCAGCACCTTGTGGGCGGGCCCCTCGACCGTGGTCCTCTTCATCCGGACGTCCGGGTGATCCGCCGCTGGGTCCTGCAGCAGGGCGTCGATCAGCGTGGAGGCCCGCTCCTGGTGGTAGAGCGCCGGATCCCCGGTCAGCAGGGGGTGCTGCGTGGGTTCGTGCGCCGGACGGCGCCAGGCGCGGACGACATCGAGGACGCGGGGGCGCACCCCGGCCTCCCGAAGGGCGAACCGCGCCGCCGCACCGCTCGTGCCGGGTTCGCCGGCGCCGAGCATGACCCGCTCGTGGGTTCCCCGCAGCCCCGCCTCGTCTCCCCGTACGACGATCACCGGCCCGGAGGCGCGGCCCGCCACGGCCAGGCTGACCGTGCCGAGGAGCAACCCCTGCAACTCGCCACGGCCACGGCATCCCGTCACCACGGCCGTGGCGTTGCCACTCTCGCGCAGGAGGGCGTCCACCGGGTCCTCGGGCAGGACCTCAGCCGTGACCGTCACGTCCGGATTGCGGCGCCGGGCGCGTTCCGTCGCCGTGGCGACGATGGTGTCCGCCATCACCTGGTGCGCCGGCCTCTGCAGACCAGCCGAGGGCACGACCCCTTCGTACCGCTCCCACAGGGACGCGGGCATGTCGCCCTCATCGGTGCGGCATTCGGCCCAAGCCGCTCGATGCGCCGGCCGCACATCCTCGTCCGGAAGACGCGGTCCGCACGGTCCTTCAAGAGGTCCGAACGGCCCTACCCCGGCGTACCGCGCGCCCCCAGTCTGGAAGGTGATCAACCGTCCGGATCGACTCCGGAGGGGGTTCAGTGACCGCACCGCCCTTGGACGTGTCCGTCGTCGCCGCATTCGTCGAAGACGCCACGGCAGCTCCGTCCCAGCACAACGCACAGCCCTGGAGATTCCGGTTCCTCAGTGACAGCGGCGTCCTGCAGCTGTACGCCGACCCGGAACGCACCCTCCCGAAGACCGACCCCGACGGGCGCGGCATGCACCTCGGCTGTGGTGCCGCACTGTTCAACCTGCGGGTGGCCGCGGTGGCGGCAGGCCGGGAGCCCGCCACCCGGCTCCTGCCCGACTCGTCGGTCCCCGAGCTGCTGGCGGAGGTGGACCTCACGGGTGACGCGAGCCCCGGCGACGATCTCGCCCTTCTCCACCCGGCGACCCGGCGACGCCACACCAGCCGGCGTCCCTTCCGCGAGGACGACATCCCGGATGCCCTGAAGGACGGCCTGTGCGCGGCGGCCCGCCTCGAAGGCGCCCGGCTCGTCTTCCCCGATGCCTGGCATGTGCAGTCGGTCCTGGATCTGGTGCGCGACGCCGAAGGCCGGGAGGCACGGAACCCCGATGTGCGGGGCGAGACGGCCCACTGGGCCCGGACCGAGCCCGCCGAGGGGACCCCGGCTTCGGACGGGATCCCCGCCGAGGCGTTCGGCCCCCGCCAGTGGGGAGCCGGCTCCCCCGTACGGGACTTCGCCGTCGGCCGCGAGGTACCCGGGCGCGGTTGGGCCCCGTTCGAGAAACGGCCTCAGATCGCTCTGCTGGGTACGGCACAGGACCGGCCGCTGGACTGGCTGCGGGCCGGCCAGGCGCTGGAGCGGGTCTGGCTCCAGGCCACTTTGGACGGCCTGGTCGCGTCCCTGACCTCCCAGCCCCTCGAGTGGCCCGAACTCCGGTGGGTGGTGCGGGACCCGACGACGGCCATGGGGCACGTACAGATCGTGATCCGTCTGGGATACGGACCCGAGGGCGCCCCGGCTCCTCGACGACCTGTGGCCGATGTGCTCGACATCGTCTGACGGCTCGCCCTCGCCGCGAGCCCCCATTCCGCAGCCGTGAGGGCTGTGACCACGGATGGAAGGAGTGGAAACATGCAGCATCGAACAGTCGCCGAAGTCATGACACACAGTGTCGTCACGGCACATCCCCGCTCGTCCTTCAAACAGATCGCCCAGCTGTTGCGCGACAACGACGTCACGGCCGTCCCCGTCGTCGACGACGAGGGGCGCCCCGTCGGTGTCGTGTCCGAGGCGGACCTGCTCCGCAAGGCGGCGAGCCTGCCGGACCCGGAGGGACGGCCGCTAGGACACCGGCTGGGTCCGGAGGAGCTGGCACGCGCCGGTGCCGAAACCGCGGAAGCGATGATGACCACACCCGCGGTGATGGCACGTCCGGGCTGGAACGTCGTCGAGACGGCAAGGACCATGTACCGCCACAAGGTGAAGCGGCTGCCCGTGGTCGACGAGACCGGCAGACTCGTCGGGATCGTCAGCCGGTCGGATCTGCTGCGGCCGTTCCTGCGCAGCGACACGGCGATCAGCGACGAGATCCACCGGGACGTGCTGCGCGCGACTCTGGGTCTTCCCTCGGACGCCGTGCAGGTCGACGTGCGGGACGGCGTGGTGACGCTGAAGGGCCGGGTCGAGCAGAGAACGCTGATTCCGGTCATCGAGCGTCTGTGCCGTTCCGTGGACGGCGTGGTCGCCGTGCATCAGTCGATCGGCTACGCCTACGACGACCTCGGATCCGACCTCGACCCACCGCGGCTACCCGGCAGGGGAGACAGCAGGCACGAAGCATCTGCTCACCGTGGGTGAGTGATGACGCCGCCCAGCCTGGGGAGGCATTCCCGGCATTAGACGTCGTTTCCTTTGGCGTGATCGTTCGTTGAGCCGTGCATGACGGATCTGATTGAGCGGTTGGTGCCGGATGAGTTATGGACGCTGTTCCGGCGGGTGGTTCCGCCGACGGAGGTCATACGTCCGCAGGGCGGCGGCCGACGGCGGGCGGGTGACCGCGAATGCCTAGCGGCGATCATCTTCGTGGCCACCTCGGGGTGCACCTGGCGGCAGTTGCCCCCGGTGTTCGGGCCGGCCTGGCCGACGGTCTACCGGCGTTTCGCCCAGTGGAGCCAGGACCGGGTCTGGGCCCGGCTGCACCGAACCGTCCTGGACGAGCTCGGCGCCCGAGGCGAGCTGGACTGGTCGCGGTGCGCCATCGACTCCGTCAGTCTCAGGGCCGCAAAAGGGGGCCACTGACCGGACCGAATCCGACCGACCGCGGCAAGAACGGATCGAAGATCCACTTGATCACGGACCGGAACGGTCTGCCTCTGTCACTGGGCATCTCCGGCGCCAACATGCACGACAGCCTCGGCCTGAAACCGCTGGTCCGGGGAATCCCACCGATCCGCTCCCGGCGCGGCCCACGCCGCCGGCGACCGGCCAAGCTCCACGCCGACGAGGGCTACGACTACGACCACCTGCGCCGATGGCTCCGCAAGCGCGGCATCCGCCACCGCATCGCCCGCAAAGGCATCGAGTCCTCGCAGCGGCTGGGCCGGCACCGCTGGGTCGTCGAGAGGACGGTGTCCTGGCTCGCCGGCTGCCGCCGCCTCCACCGCCGCTACGAGCGCAAGGCCGAACACTTCCTCGCCTTCGTCGGCATCGCCGCAGCCCTCATCAGCTACCGCCGACTCACCAACTGAAACGACGTCTTAGGGTGATTCCCCATGGCTACGGGTGTCGTGCGCCCTACCGACGCGAAAGTCCCCACACCTTGAAGACCGACCGTCGTGCAACACCGCACAGGCCGACCAGGCCGGCAATCGCCGTGGCCCGCGACGTGTGCCGGATGCCCGGAGGGCTCCATGGACATGCCGTACATCAACGACCGCGCGGTGAAGGCGTGCTCCTACAACGCGGCAGCGCATGCCACGCACTGGCCATCACCATCGGCGATCCGCCGCACGCCCGGTGCGACACGTACTTCATCCCCTTCAAGGGCGGTCACCCGGCCGGAACCGGGCAAATGGATGCATGCAAGGTGGCCGGCTGCCGGCACAACTCACGGCTCGAATGCCAGGCGCCGGCCATCGCCGTCGGCCCCGGGCGGCAAGGCGCCGACTGCCTGACCTACAGCCCGCGTTGAGGAAGCTCCGCGTCTCATCAGGGCAGGAGCCGAAGTCATGGAAGCCGCCGTCACGCACGAGCCCCACGCCGTCGGGACCCGGTCATGGCCGGCCGGACCGCCTCATCGCGATTCCGGGCGCACGATGACAACCGGGCACCTCGCGTGGTGAGCTACGTGCTGACTGACGGACCCCAGCAGGGCTCGCGCGAACCCGCCCCGCCCCCTGCTCCCCACCACCAACGCCTCAGCGCCCTCGGCGGCGATCAGAAGCACCTCGACGGTGTTCCCGCGGGCCACGAGCGCCCTGACCGAGGCGGCTCCCTCGGCACCCAGCACATCGCTCAACTCCTGGCTGAGCCGTTGCCGGGCGACGGCCTCGTCGAAGTCGGCGTCCACGGCCAGAGCCGACCAGCCGTACGCGCCGGGCATGTCCCAGGCCACCACCGCGTCCACGGTTCCGCCGATCAGGCCGGCGTACCGCACGGCCCAGCGCAGCGCCGCGTGTGACGACGGCGAACCGTCGACACCGACGACGACACGAGGCCTGGAAGTGTCCGTGCCCATGTGTCTCACCTCTTCCGCGGCCTTCTCGCCGGCCACGCCGGATGCCGTCCTTCACCTCCACGCTGCGCGACTTCGGGTTGGCACGCCAGGGAAGGGCAGCCGAGTGAGCCCTGTGCGCCGCTCAGTCGGCCGATCGGCCCTTGGCGCGCTGCGGCGAACAGGAGGACTGGAGAAGGGAGGCGTCAAAACGAGCCGAACGACGGCCCGGCTCAAGCATCTCGTCGAGCGGGCCCGGAGGGGACGACCGCGCGGCACCGAGGTCATCGGAAGCACCCTCACCGTCACCAGCCTCGGCGGCCAGGGCGTCGACTTGGGGCACTGAACGGCGACCGCTACCCGGTCGCCCAAGTTCCCTTCACCGAGCGCGACGCCCCGTCCAGCGTGGTTCCACGAGCTCCCACTCCTGGTCCCACTGCTCGAAGCGGCGACGATCGAGGCAGACGCGAACACCCTTCCACGCCCCGCCACGATCAGGGCAGCACCTGCCGCGGCAGCGAAGCCCATTTCGACACCGACGAGCGCTGCCGAGTCCGACGTGGGAGGCTGCGTGGTCACGTTGCCATGAGCATCCAGCCACACGGTCGCCGTGTCCCCTTCACGCTGCCATGCCCCCACCGGTACCAGAGCGGCGTGGGTCCCGCGGGCATCGCTCCAGTGGACCGACGCATGAGAGCTGAGCGTGCCGTCGATGCGATCGCCACCGTCCTGGGCATCGGACAGCAGCCGTGCCGTGAACGTGTGTCGTTCAGCCATCCGCACTTGACGCAATCGGCTGTCATGGTTGTAGGCCGCGCTTCCGGCGATCCACGCAGCCATCGCCACGGCCACGGCGAGCACAGCCATCCGCAGACCCGGGGCCTACCCTCGAAGCGGTCCGACGGTCGTTCGAGGGGATTTCCCCGGCCGTCCAGTGCCCTGGCATGCCGCCTTCGCCCCGACTGGTACGGAGGCCGGTGTCCACGAAGACGCGGTGTCCGCAAGGCACGACCTCCTCGCAACAGTGGTTTGCGCCCCGTGCCCACCGTGGCGTGCTACGGCCGGTACCGGTAAGGGCCCTGCAGCCCGTTTAGGTGCCAGATCGGCCCAATTTTCTCTCTCAGGAACTGTGAGGAACGACGGCGACGGGGCAGTCCGCGTGGTGCAGCAAGGCGTGGGCGACCCGGCCGAGCTGAAGACCCCGGTGGCCGGGGTGCCGCTGCGCGCCGACGACCAGAAGGTCCGCGTCCGCCGCGGCGTCCAGCAACACCTTGTGCGCAGGTCCCTGCACCGTGCGGCGGTGCACCTCCACACGGGGATGCTCTCGTTCGGCCTCACGCAGCGCCTCGGTGAGGGCGATGGCGGCCCTTTCCTCGTGCACGGCGCCTGCGTCGTCGACGATGAGGGGGCTGTCCCGGTGTTCATGGGCCGGACGCCGCCAGGCGCGCACGGCATGAAGGGCGCAGCCGCGTGCTTGGGCTTCCCGGAAGGCGAAGCCGACGGCGGCCTCGGTGTCGGGGGAGTCCCCGACACCGACCACCACCCGCCCGAGCCGGCCGTCCCGGTTCCGCTCGGGGCCACGGACCACGACGACCGGACTCACGGCGCGCGCCGCCACCGCCAGGCTCACCGAGCCCAGCAGCATCCCGGCGATCTCACCCCGGCCCCGGCATCCGACCACCACGGCAAACGCCTCCTGGCTCGCCTGGACCAGCGCGTGCGCGGCCTCGTCGGGCAGCACCTCGGCCGACACCTTGACCTCCGGATCGCGGCGCTCGGCACGCTCGGCGCAGGACGCGGCGATGTGTTCCGCCATGACCTCCTCGGAGGGACGCTCGGTGCTGAAGGACGGCCGGCTGCCCTCGTAGCGCTCCCAGAGGGAGGCATACAGCAGCCGCAGCGGCAGTCCGTGGCGCGCCGCCTCGTCCACCGCCCAGTCCACCGCCTGAAGACTGGAGTCAGAACCGTCGGCGCCGACAACCAGGGGCAGCTCCATCGTCCCCACCGCCTTCCATCGCAGCTCACTGTGAGGACCCCCTGTCACCACCGTCGCACCGTCCCGCGAGGCCCGCGACGGGCGCAATGGCCCTGCGACGGGGACCTTCGGCCGGATGCCGCCCGGTCGATACCTTGGGACTCTGGAGACAGGGCCGAGGCTGTGACGCGCCGACGTCTTCAGACGAAGCGCTGTGCCCTTCCTGCCGCGGCCGGCCAGGTCGTAGCGCGAGGAGGTCTTCATGGCCGGGACACCGCACATCGTGAGCGATGTGATGACCATGGCGGTGGTGGCCGCCGGACGTGACGCGCCGTTCAGGGAGATCGTCAGGACCATGGAGCAGTGGAAGGTAAGCGCCTTGCCGGTCCTGGAGGGCGACGGCCGCGTCATCGGGGTGGTGTCCGAAGCCGACCTCCTGGCCAAGGAGGAGTTCCGCGCCGGTATTCAGGGCCTGTCCGAGCAGCGAGAGCGCCTGTCCGCCACGGCCAAGGCCGGAGGTCTGACCGCCGGAGACCTCATGAGCACCCCTGCGATCACCGTGCATGCCGACGTCACCTTGGCACAGGCGGCCCGGATCATGGCCGTGAAGCGCGTCAAACGACTCCCCGTCGTGGACGACGAAGGCATGCTGCGCGGGATCGTCAGCCGCGCCGACCTGCTGAAGGTCTTCCTTCGGCCGGACCAAGACTTGGCGGAAGAGGTCCACCGCACGGTCGTCGCCCCGCTCTTCCCTGCCCTCGCCCACACCATCCACGTGGACGTGAAAGACGGAGTCGTCACCCTCCGGGGTCAGATCGGGGACACCTCGCTCATCTCCGTCGCCGCACGTCTCGCTCGCGCGGTGGAAGGCGTTGTGGACGTGGAGTGCCACCTCACTGGGGCCCACAGCGCCGACATGGGGCCGAACGGCCTCTAGAGCTAGCGCACAGGTCGCAGGCTCAGGACGTCGATGGAGCCAGAAGCGCAAACGGCAGGAAGGCGAGTTTCCGCGCCGGATCAACAGCAAGAGTGCTGCCTTCGTGTCCCGCCAGACCAGATATCCGAGCAGCTGGTCAAAGGTGTCGGTGATGGTCTTGGGGCCTGAGACCAGCGGCATAGCCCGAGCCAGCCGACCCCCCGGCACCGCAACAAAGACAGGCCCCGACGCGTGAGATAGCTCACGCGTCGAGGCCCCGCCGTATGTCTTGACCAAGTTGTGCGATGCCTCACACCGCCGACACAACGAGAAACGGGCCCCCGCCGTGACTTCCGTCACTAGCAGAGACCCGTTTCGTCGGTACCTCGTGGTGCGCGAGGGGGGAGTTGAACCCCCACGCCCTTGCGGGCACTGGAACCTGAATCCAGCGCGTCTGCCTATTCCGCCACCCGCGCATTGGGTGTGTCCTCCGGCTCCCGCCCTTTCGGTGCTGGCGCCTTCCGACATCCAGAACATTAGCATGCTGCAGAGGGTGGGTTCACATCCCTTTCCCGCAGCTGACCCCGACCCGTCTCCGGCAACACCCCGTCCGACCAGCCACGACACCGGGACGACCAGCGATGACGCGGGCGGACCGGCCACTCCCCGACCTCGGTGCCCGGCCCGGCCCCCGTCCCCAGGCACCCCACGAGCGGGCCCCATCCCCCGCCCGGACCGCCCCGGACCGCCCCGGACCGACCCAGGCACGCCCGCCCCCGCCCCCGGCCGGGCCCCATCTCCTCACACGCCACCCAGCGCCCGCCCGGCCCCAGCCGTGCCCCGGCCCCGCCCAGCACACCCCCCTCGACCCGCCCCCTCACCCGCCCCCACAAGGTCTCGACGTGTGCTGGTTCACGTATCAACCTCGTACCGGTCCCGCACATCTCTCCAGTAGGCGGACAGGGTCCACAGTCAGGTGCGGGACACTGGTCTGCGGCCACCTCTACGATCCATGCCAGGAGTACGTCCGAGGACCACGTCCAAGGAGTACGTCCGGGAGGTGTTCGAAGAGGTCGTCCGCAGGGAACTCCGCAGGCGTCGACACCCGTCGACGGGGCCGACAGGGGGAACCAGCCGATTTTCCGGCGCGTGGATACGATCAGTAAGCAGTACCAGGTAAGCAGTACGCAGGACGGCAACGAAGGAGGAGGTGCCCCGTGGGAGTCCTGAAGAAGTTCGAGCAGCGTCTCGAAGGTCTGGTCAACGGCACCTTCGCCAAGGTGTTCAAGTCCGAGGTCCAGCCCGTGGAGATCGCCGGTGCGCTCCAGCGGGAGTGCGACAACAACGCGACCATCTGGAACCGTGACCGGACCGTCGTCCCCAATGACTTCATCGTGGAGCTGAGCGCGCCGGACCACGAGCGCCTCAGCCCCTACTCCGGCCAGCTCGGCGACGAGCTCGCCGGCATGGTGCGCGACTACGCCAAGCAGCAGCGCTACATGTTCATGGGCCCGATCAAGGTCCATCTGGAGAAGGCGGACGACCTCGACACCGGTCTGTACCGGGTGCGCAGCCGTACGCTCGCCTCCTCCACGAACCAGCAGGTTCCGGCGCCCGACCCGGCAGGGCGGCAGGCCCCCGGCGGTTACGGCTATCCGCCGGCGTCAGGGCCTGCGGGCGCTCCTCCCATGCCGTCCACGCCACCGCCCGGTGGGCGCCCCGGCGCCGCGCCCTACGGCGAGCGGCCGGCCGCCGCGCCCATGGCAGGGGGGCGCACCCGCTACTGGATCGAGATCAACGGCAACCGCCATCAGATCTCCCGCCCGACGCTGGTGCTGGGCCGCAGCACCGACGCCGACGTGCGGATCGACGACCCCGGCGTCTCGCGCCGGCACTGTGAGATCCGGACCGGAACGCCCTCGACGATCCAGGATCTCGGGTCCACCAACGGCATCGTGGTGGACGGGCAGCACACCACCCGCGCTACGCTCCGCGACGGCTCGCGGATCGTCGTGGGCAGCACCACCATCATTTACCGGCAAGCCGAAGGGTGAAGCGGGGGCAATGTCAGAGCTGACCCTCACGGTCATGCGGCTGGGTTTCCTGGCCGTACTGTGGCTGTTCGTGATCGTGGCCGTGCAGGTCATCCGCAGCGACCTGTTCGGTACGCGGGTCACCCAGCGCGGTTCGCGCCGGGAGGCCGCGCGGCCGCAGCAGGCCGCCCGCCAGGCGGCGCCCCCGCCGCAGCGCCAGCAGTCGGGCGGCGGCCGTCAGCGCCGCGGCGCCCCCACGAAGCTGGTCGTCTCCGAGGGCTCCCTGACGGGCACGACGGTCGCGCTGCAGGGCCAGACCATCACGCTGGGCCGCGCCCACGACAGCACGATCGTGCTGGACGACGACTACGCCTCCAGCCGGCACGCGAGGATCTACCCCGACCGGGACGGCCAGTGGATCGTCGAGGACCTCGGGTCCACCAACGGCACGTACCTCGACCGGACCCGGCTGACGACCCCCACACCGATTCCGATGGGTGCGCCGATCCGCATCGGCAAGACGGTCATCGAGCTGCGGAAGTAGTACGACAATGAGCGAGCGGAGCGAGCACGCAGCGGTGGCCCACACCACGGGCCCCGGCGCGCTCCCGACCGGAGGGTGGGCACCGTGCGGATGTACCCGGAGCCGACGGGCGAGGTGCGCATGAGTCTGTCACTGCGCTTCGCCGCCGGATCGCACAAAGGCATGATCCGCGAGGGCAACGAGGACTCCGGTTACGCCGGTCCGCGCCTGCTCGCGATCGCCGACGGGATGGGCGGGCAGGCCGCCGGCGAGGTCGCCTCCTCCGAGGTGATCTCCACCATCGTCGCGCTCGACGACGACATCCCCGGCTCCGACATCCTCACCTCGCTCGGTACGGCGGTGCAGCGCGCCAACGACCAGCTGCGGGCGATGGTCGAGGAGGACCCCCAGCTGGAGGGCATGGGGACCACGCTCACCGCCCTGCTGTGGACCGGTCAGCGGCTCGGGCTCGTCCACGTCGGCGACTCCCGCGCGTATCTGCTGCGGGACGGTGTGCTGACGCAGATCACTCAGGACCACACCTGGGTGCAGCGGCTCGTCGACGAGGGCCGCATCACGGAGGAAGAGGCCACCACCCACCCGCAGCGCTCCCTTCTGATGCGCGCGCTGGGCAGCGGCGATCATGTCGAACCCGACCTGTCCATCCGTGAGGTGCGGGCCGGCGACCGGTATCTGATCTGCTCCGACGGTCTGTCCGGGGTCGTCTCCCACCAGACGATGGAGGAGACCCTCGCCAGCTACCAGGGCCCGCAGGAGACCGTGCAGGAGCTGATCCAGCTCGCGCTGCGCGGCGGCGGCCCCGACAACATCACGGTCATCGTGGCCGACGTCCTCGACCTGGACACCGGGGACACCCTCGCCGGGCAGCTCTCCGACACCCCGGTCGTGGTGGGCGCGGTCGCCGAGAACCAGCACCATCTGCACGACAACGGCATCATGCAGACGCCCGCGGGCCGCGCCGCCGGCCTCGGCCGCCAGGTGCCCGGACAGGGCGGCGGGGGCGAGTTCGGCCCGCCCGGCAGCGGCGACACCACCGGCTACGTCCCGGCGGGCAGCTTCGGCGACTACACCGACGAGGACTTCGTCAAGCCGAGGAAGGGCCGCAGGTGGCTGAAGAGATCGCTGTACACCGCCCTCGCGCTGGGCGTCGTCGGCGGCGGTCTGTACGGCGCCTATCAGTGGACGCAGACGCAGTACTACGTCGGCGCGAACGCCGAGCACGTGGCGTTGTACCGCGGCATCAGCCAGGACCTGGCCTGGGTGTCGCTGTCGAAGGTGGCGAAGGACCACCCGGAGATCGAACTCAAATACCTGCCCCCGTACCAGCAGAAGCAGGTCAAGGCGACGATCGCCGAGGGCGGTCTGACGGCTGCCCAGTCGAAGATCTCCGAGCTGTCCGTGCAGGCGTCCGCGTGCAAGAAGGAGAGCGAGCGCCAGACGGCCGAGAGCCACAACAGCGTCAAGACCAACGCGGGCCGGGCCGGGAACGCCACGGGAACCACAAAGACCTCGCCGGCGTCCAAGGCCACGCCGTCGCCGAGCCCGTCGTCGTCGGCGGGCAAGACCCAGACCGCACCCACTCCCACACCCGGCCCCACCCTCTCGGAGGAAGAGCAGAAGGTCGTCTCACTGTGCGGTAAGCAGTAAGCAGCCGTGAGGGGCCCTGTCACACCATGAGCAGCACTACGAACATGACGACACACCACACGTCCACGATCGGCGCGATCGGCACGCCGAGTCGGCGCAACACCGAATTGGCGCTCCTGGTGTTCGCCGTCGTCATCCCGGTGTTCGCCTACGCCAACGTGGGTCTCGCCATCAACAGCAAGGTGCCGCCCGGCCTGCTGAGCTACGGCATCGGCCTCGGTCTGCTGGCCGGCGTGGGTCATCTGGTCGTACGGAAGTTCGCCCCGTACGCGGACCCGCTGCTGCTGCCGCTGGCCACGCTGCTGAACGGACTCGGTCTGGTCGTCATCTGGCGGCTGGACCAGTCCAAGCTGCTGCAGGCCATCAAGCAGGCCGGCACCGCGGCGCCCCGCCAGCTGATGTACACCGCGCTGGGCATCGCGCTGTTCGTCGCCGTGCTGATCTTCCTCAAGGACCACCGGGTCCTGCAGCGTTACACGTACATCTCGATGGTCGGCGCGCTGGTCCTGCTGCTCCTGCCGCTCATCCCGGGTCTCGGGGCCAATATCTACGGCGCGAAGATCTGGATCCACGTCGGTAGCTTCAGCATCCAGCCCGGAGAGTTCGCGAAGATCGTCCTGGCGGTCTTCTTCGCCGGCTATCTGATGGTGAAGCGGGACGCACTCGCCCTCGCCAGCCGCCGCTTCATGGGGCTGTACCTGCCGCGCGGCCGCGACCTCGGCCCGATCCTCGTCGTCTGGGCGATCTCGATCCTCATCCTGGTCTTCGAGACCGACCTCGGTACGTCGCTGCTGTTCTTCGGAATGTTCGTCGTCATGCTGTACGTCGCCACCGAGCGGACCAGCTGGATCGTCTTCGGACTTCTGATGTCCGCGGTCGGCGCGGTCGGCGTCGCCTCCTTCGAACCCCATGTGCAGCAGCGCGTCCAGGCCTGGCTCGACCCGATGAAGGAGTACACGCTCAGCCGGCAGGGCGTCGGGGGCCACTCCGAGCAGGCCATGCAGGCACTGTGGGCCTTCGGCTCCGGCGGCACCCTGGGCACCGGCCTCGGCCAGGGCCACTCGGAGCTGATCCGGTTCGCCGCGAACTCCGACTTCATCCTGGCCACCTTCGGCGAGGAACTGGGCCTGGCCGGCATCATGGCCATCCTGCTGATCTACGGCCTGATCGTGGAGCGCGGTGTGCGCACCGCCCTCGCCGCCCGCGACCCGTTCGGCAAGCTGCTCGCCGTCGGCCTCTCCGGCGCCTTCGCGCTGCAGGTCTTCGTGGTCGCCGGCGGTGTCATGGGACTCATCCCGCTGACCGGTATGACGATGCCCTTCCTGGCGTACGGCGGTTCCTCCGTCATCGCCAACTGGGCACTGGTCGGCATCCTGCTGCGCATCAGCGACACCGCCCGCCGCCCGGCTCCGTCCCCCGCCCCCAACCCCGACGCCGAGATGACCCAGGTGGTCCGCCCGTGAACAAGCCCCTGCGCCGGATCGCGATCTTCTGCGGGCTCCTCGTCCTCGCGCTGCTCATCCGCGACAACTGGCTCCAGTACCTCCAGGCCGACAGCCTGCGTACCGACCCGAAGAACCGTCGTGTCCTGATCGCCCGGTACTCGACGCCGCGCGGCGACATCATCGTCGACGGCAACCCGATCACCGGGTCGAAGAAGACGTCCACCGACAGCCTCAACGACTTCGCGTACAAGCGGACGTACAAGGACGGCGCGATGTGGGCGCCGGTCACCGGCTACGCCTCGCAGGCGTTCGGGGCCTCGCAGCTGGAGTACCTCGAGGACGGCATCCTCACCGGCACCGACGACCGGCTGTTCTTCCGCAACACCCTCAACATGCTGACCGGCAAGCAGCAGCAGGGCGGCAACGTCGTCACCACGCTCAACGGCGCCGCGCAGAAGGCCGCTTACGACGGTCTCCAGCAGGTCGGCGGCAAGGGCGCGGCCGTGGCGCTGAACCCGCAGACCGGCGCGATCCTGGCGCTGGCCTCCTACCCGTCGTACGACCCGTCGACGTTCGCGGGCAACTCCACGACCACCGACAGCAAGGCCTGGACGAAGCTTCAGAAGAGCAACGACCCGACCGACCCGACGCTGAACCGGGCGCTGCGCGAGACCTACCCGCCGGGCTCCACCTTCAAGGTGGTCACCGCGGCCGCGGCGCTGGAGAACGGGCTGTACAACAGCGCCGACCAGCAGACCAACTCCCCGCTGCCGTACACCCTCCCGAACACCAGGACCGAGCTGAAGAACGAGGGCAGCATCCCCTGCAAGGACGCCACGATGCGCGTCGCGCTGCAGTACTCCTGCAACACCGTCTTCGGCAAGGTCGGCGCCGACCTCGGCAAGGACAAGATGCTCGCGGAGGCGAAGAAGTTCGGCTTCGACTCCGAGCTGTTCACGCCGGTGCGCGCCAACGCCTCCAACTTCCCCGAGAAGATGGACCAGCCGCAGACCGCCCTCAGCTCCATCGGGCAGTTCGAGACGGCCGCGACCCCGCTGCAGATGGCCATGGTCGCCTCCGCTGTGGCGAACGACGGCAAGCTGATGAAGCCGTACATGGTGGACAAGCTGCAGGCACCCAGCCTGGATGTGGTCTCGCAGACCCAGCCGCAGCAGCTGAGCCGGCCGCTGTCCTCGAAGAACGCCCAGATCCTTCAGTCGATGATGGAGACGGTCGTCACGGACGGTACGGGCAAGAACGCGCAGATCCCGAACGTCACCGTGGGCGGCAAGACCGGTACCGCCCAGCACGGTCTGAACAACAGCGAGAAGCCGTACGCCTGGTTCATCTCGTACGCCAAGCTCAAGGACGGCAGCTCGCCGGTCGCCGTGGCCGTGGTGGTCGAGGACAACAACGCCAACCGTGACGACATCTCCGGTGGCGGTCTCGCCGCCCCGATCGCGAAGAACGTCATGGAGGCGGTCATCAACAGCAAGAAGTGACCCCTGTCACGTCCCCTTCACATCGGTGCACGTTGCGATACCGGTCCTGTATCGGGTGGCGGAGGTGGCCAGGTCACACGGAGCGAGCCGGGTACCGTATGCCCGGACAGCACACCGCCGGACCACACGCGGGTGTGGTCGGGACCGACGGAGAGGGCTGGTAGGAAGCTATGGAAGAGCCGCGTCGCCTCGGCGGCCGGTACGAGCTGGGCCAGGTGCTCGGCCGTGGTGGCATGGCCGAGGTCTACCTCGCGCATGACACCCGGCTCGGCCGCACCGTGGCGGTGAAGACGCTGCGGGCGGATCTCGCACGCGATCCGTCGTTCCAGGCCCGGTTCCGCCGGGAGGCCCAGTCGGCCGCCTCGCTCAACCATCCCGCGATCGTCGCGGTGTACGACACGGGCGAGGACTACATCGACGGGGTGTCGATCCCGTACATCGTGATGGAGTACGTCGACGGCTCCACGCTCCGTGAGCTTCTGCACAGCGGCCGCAAGCTGCTGCCGGAGCGGGCCATGGAGATGACCATCGGCATCCTCCAGGGCCTGGAGTACGCCCACCGCAACGGCATCGTCCACCGCGACATCAAGCCCGCGAACGTCATGCTGACGCGCAACGGCCAGGTCAAGGTGATGGACTTCGGCATCGCCCGTGCGATGGGCGACGCCGGGATGACGATGACGCAGACCGCGGCGGTCATCGGCACGGCCCAGTACCTCTCGCCGGAGCAGGCGAAGGGCGAGCAGGTCGACTCCCGGTCGGACCTGTACTCGACGGGTTGCCTGCTGTACGAGCTGCTGACGGTCCGCCCGCCGTTCGTGGGTGACTCCCCGGTCGCGGTCGCGTACCAGCACGTGCGGGAGGAGCCACAGCCGCCGAGCGTCTTCGACCCCGAGATCACGCCCGAGATGGACGCGATCGTGCTGAGGGCGCTGGTCAAGGACCCGGACTACCGGTACCAGTCCGCCGACGAGATGCGCCAGGACATCGAGGCGTGCCTCGACGGGCAGCCGGTCGCGGCGACGGCGGCGATGAGCTCGGTCGGCTACGGCGGCTACCCCGACGACCAGCCGACGACGGCCCTGCGCTCCGACGCCGGTGCGGGCGCCACGACGATGCTGCCGCCGATGAGCCCGGACGAAGGCGGCTTCGGCTACGACGACCGCCCGGACCGCCGCCGCCAGAAGAAGTCCAACACGTCGACGATCCTGCTGGTCGTGGCCGGTGTGCTGGTGCTGGTCGGTGCGATCCTCATCGGCAAGTGGATGTTCAGCGGTAACGCGGCGGGCAACGACATGGTCGCCGTGCCCAACTTCGTCGGGCAGAGCAAGGCCGACGCGCAGACGCTGGCGACGAACTCCGAGCTGAAGCTGATCTTCTCCGGCAAGCCCTGCGACAACCAGAAGAAGGACGACGTCTGCTCCCAGAACCCGGACCCCAAGACCGAGGTGAAGAAGGGCAGCACGGTCAATCTGGTGCTGTCGACGGGGGCGCCGAAGGTGGCGGTGCCCAACGTCATCAACAAGGACGTCAACGCGGCCACACAGGAGCTCGAGAGCAAGGGCTTCAAGGTCGACACCAAGCAGACGGAGTCCTCGCAGCCCGCGGGCACGGTCCTCAGCCAGAATCCGGATCCCGGCAAGGAGCTGGAGAAGGGCTCGACCGTGACCCTGGAGGTCGCCAAGGCCGCGGAGACGGTAGCGGTGCCCGATGTGACGGGCCAGGCCTGTGACGCGGCCAGGCAGCGGATGCAGGACAACAACCTGACCGGCAACTGCACCGAGGTGCCCACCACCGACCCGAACCAGAACGGCAAGGTCATCCAGACCTCGCCGGCGGCCGGCAGCCAGGTCAAGAAGGGCTCCACGGTCACGATCCAGATCGGGAAGGCGCAGCAGCAGGCGCAGGTCCCGAACGTCGTCGGCCAGACCCTGAAGAACGCCAGGAAGATCCTGCAGCAGAACGGGTTCAACAACATCCAGCTGGCAAACGGCAGCTCGCAGGACGAGAACGCGCTGGTCAGCGGTCAGAACCCGCAGCCGAACACCCAGGCCGACCCGAACAGCACGACGATCACCCTGAGCACGATCTCGTTCGGGAACGGCGGGAACGGCAACGGGAACAACGGCGGCACGGGCCTCTTCGGTGGAGTCACCGGCAGAAACTGACCCGTCCGGATACGACCGAGCCCCGGCACCCTGAGAAGGCTGCCGGGGCTCGGTCGTACGCTCAGCTCAGTTCCTTCGGCGGGGTGCGCTTGCTGTCCACCCTGTCCACCCGGACGAGTTCGCCCCACACGATGTAGCGGTACTCCGACGTGAAGACCGGAGTGCACGTCGTCAGGGTGATGTAGTGGCCCCTCTTCTTCACGCCCGCCTGCTCCGGGACGGCGGTGAGGACCTCCACGTTGTACTTCGACGTCTGCGGGAGGATCGCGAAGACCTTGTAGACGTACCAGTCGTCCTTCGTCTCGAAGACGATCGGGTCGCCCTTCTTCAGCTTGTCGATGTTGTGGAACTTCGCGCCGTGCCCGTCGCGGTGCGCGGCCAGCGCGAAGTTGCCGGTCCTGCCGGTCATCGGCAGCGTCGCCTTGACGGGGTCCGTGTAGTAGCCCGCCACGGCGTCGTTGAGGACGCTCGTCTCGGTGCCCTTCTCGACCAGGACGTCACCGTTGTTCATCGCCGGCACGTGCAGGAAGCCGATGCCGTCCTTGGTGTCCAGCGCGCCCGGCCCGCTGTCGGGCGTCGCCGAGGCCCAGTGGTCGCGTACCTTGGCGCCCTGCCGGTCGGCCTTGCGGTCCGCGAGGACGTTCGTCCACCACAGGGAGTAGACGACGAACAGGCCGAGCACCAGGCCCGCGGTGATGAGCAGTTCCCCGAAGACGCTGACGGCCGCCGCGATGCGGCCGCGTCCATGGCGTCGCGGGAAGGGCCGGGAGTCGGAGCCCGGCGACGGCGCCTCGGCCTGCTCGTCCTGGTCGGTCGTCACTCCCACTGCATCTGCCCCGTCTGTTCCACGTGTCCACGAGTCCACGTGCCCTACGAAATGAGCGCGTCCGGCTTGCCCTTGCTGCGCGGCCTCTCCTCGACCATCTTGCCCCAGACGATCAGCCGGTACTTGCTGGTGAACTCCGGCGTACAGGTGGTCAGTGTGATGTAGCGGCCCGGCGCGGTGAAACCGGAACCCCTCGGAACGGGCTCGAGGACGCTCGTGTTCGAGGGCGACGTCACCGGAAGGGTCGACGTCATCTTGTAGACGTAGTAGGCGTCCTGCGTCTCCACCACGATCGCGTCGCCCGGCTGGAGACGGTTGATGTACCGGAACGGCTCACCGTGCGTGTTCCGGTGCCCCGCGAGCGCGAAGTTGCCCGTCCTGGCGTCCGGCATCGCCGTCTTCAGGCTGCCCTCCCCGTAGTGCCCGACCATGCCCTTGTCGAGCACCTCCGCCTTGCTGGTGCCCTCCGCGATCGGCGCGACCACGTCCAGCTTCGGGATGTGCAGGATCGCGAAGCCCTGTCCGGGCGCGAACGCGCCCGGCGCGCGCTTGCCGCTCGCCCAGTCCTGCTGGAGGTGCTGCGCGGCACTGCCCGCCTCCTGGTGCGCCAGCACGTTCGACCACCACAGCTGGTACGTCACGAACAGCAGCATCACCACACCGGTGGTGATGAACAGCTCGCCGACCACGCGGCTCACGAGGACCGCCGCGCCGGGCTTCTGCGCCCGTGCGGCCCTCCGGGCCTCCATACGGGACCGGGGCGCCTCCGTGGGCCTCCCAGCGGGCTTCCCGGGCGTCTCGGGAACCTTCCCGGCCGTCGTCTGTCCGCCGTGCCGTCCGTGCCTGCGGGCCGCCCGGCGCCGCGCGGCCCGGCCGCCGTGCTCGGGTGCGGACGCACCGGCGCGCTCCGCGGTCCTGCGGGCCACCTCCACGTCCGAGGCACGCAGCGCGACGGTCTCGTCGTCGCCGTACGGCGGGACGGTCCCGGGTACCTCGTACGAGGGAAACACCGCCGTGGCGTCGTACCCCGGCTGCGGCGCCTGCTGCCCGTAAGGCTGCTGCCCGTAAGGCTGCTGCCCGTACCCCGCGGCGCCGTCGACCGGGTACTGCGGGTAGCCGGACCACTCGTGCCCCTGGCCCTGCCCCTGCCACACACCGGAGCCCTCGTACGGCTGCTGCCCGTACGAGGACCCGTGTTCCGCGGCGTCCCCGTAGGCGGCGCCGCTCTCGCGCTCGGGGCGCAGCGCGGTCACGCCGTGGCCCTGCCCACCACCGGGGCGAGCCCCGCCGACCTCGCCACGGCCCCCTGGTCGCCGCACTCCGCCAGCCAGTTGGCCAGCATCCGGTGGCCGTGCTCGGTGAGCACCGACTCGGGGTGGAACTGCACGCCCTCCACGGGGAGTTCACGGTGTCTGAGGCCCATGACGATCCCGTCCCGCGTCCGCGCCGTGACCTCCAGCTCGGCCGGCACCGTCTCCGGCTCGGCCGCCAGGGAGTGGTAGCGCGTCGCGGTGAAGGGGGAGGGCAGCCCGGCGAAGACGCCCTTGCCCTCGTGCTCGACCAGCGAGGTCTTGCCGTGCAGCAACTCGGGCGCCCGGTCGACCACACCGCCGTAGGCCACCTGCATGGACTGCATGCCCAGGCAGACGCCGAAGACGGGGACTCCGGTCGTGGCACAGTGCCGCACCATGTCGATGCAGACGCCCGCCTCCTCGGGAGTGCCGGGCCCGGGGGACAGCAGGACGCCCGCGAAGCCGTCCTGTGCGTGGGCCGTCGACACCTCGTCGTTGCGCAGCACCTCGCACTCTGCGCCCAGCTGGTACAGGTACTGCACCAGGTTGAAGACGAAGCTGTCGTAGTTGTCGACGACGAGGATGCGCGCACTCACTGGTTGTTCACCGTCACATCGTTGAAGGGCAGCAGCGGTTCGGCCCACGGGAAGACGTACTGGAAGAGGATGTAGACCACGGCCAGGGCCAGCAGGATCGAGATCAGCGCCTTGACCCATGCGTTGCCCGGCAGATGCCGCCAGATCCAGCCGTACATGCCGTCCCTTCCGTCTCACCACGGCACCAGACTCACGCCGTACGTCACCAGACTAACGGCGCAGAGCCGCCGGTTTGCCTGCCTCCACAGGCTGTGTGGAATCAAGGTGCGCCCAGACGATCAGCCGGTGACTGTGCCCCCATTCCGGATCGCACGTCGTCAGCGTCAGATAGCGGCCCGGACGCGTATACCCGGACTTACGTGGCACAGGCTCGATCACCTCGACGTCCGTGGGCACTGTTTTGTAGGGGCCTTTGTCGATCCGATACGTGAACCAGGTCGTCCCGTCGGTGAGGACGATCGCGTCACCGGGACGCAGCTGCGGGAAGTCCTTGAGGGGGTCGCCGTACGTGCGCCGATGGCCGGCGACCGAGAAGTTGCCCTCCTGCCCGAGCTGGGCCGTGCCGGCGTAGTGGCCGAGCCCCTTCTCGAGGGTGTCGACGGCGGTGTCCTCGAGCACGGGCTTGTTCCACGTGAAACCGAGCCGCGGAATGTACATGACGGCGAACGGTCTGCCCGGGACGTACGGCGCGGGTGCCTTCGGGCTCGCGGAGGCCCCGGGCACCACCGCCTGCGCCACCGTTCCCTTCGACCACTGCCTCTGCAGCCGGCCGATCTGGTCGTTCATCGCGCTGTCGGCCTTCACCCCGGTCCAGAACAGGACGTAGACCACGAAGAGCACGATGAGCGCGCCGATGGTGATGCACAGTTCGCTGACGGTCCTGACGATCAGGCGCACGGACACGGGTCCCCCGGCGGCAGCTGGTCCCGGCTCTACTCCACGGGCTTCGCGTAGTGCAGATCCACTGTGCCCGAGTAGCCGGGAAGAGTCACCGTCCCGTCCTCGGTGACTTTCCAGCCGAGGCCGTAGACGTTGACGTAGACCATGTAGTTCTGGATCGCGGGCGAGGCGGCGAGCGCCTTCTGGAGCTTTCCGGGGTCGCCGATCGCGGTGATCTTGTACGGGGGCGAGTAGACGCGGCCCTGGAGGATCAGGGTGTTGCCGACGCAGCGCACGGCGCTGGTGGAGATCAGCCGCTGGTCCATGACCTTGATCCCCTGGGCGCCGCCCTGCCACAGGGCGTTCACCACGGCCTGCAGGTCCTGCTGGTGGATGACCAGGTAGTCGGGCTGTGGCTCGGGGTAGCCGGGGAGCTTGGCGGTGGCGTTGGGCGGGGCGTCGTTGAGGGTGACCGTGACGGCCCTGCCGGTGAGCTGCTGGGTGCCGGCGTTCTTCTCCAGCGCCGCGAGCCGGGCCTCCTCGGCCTTGCTGGTGCCGCCGCCGGTGCGCTTGGCCAGGGCCTCGACGTCGTCGCGCAGCGCGGCGTCGGACTCGTCGAGCCGGGCGTTCTTGTGGCTGCGTTCGTGAATGAGGTCGGAGAGCTTCAGCAGCGAGGAGTCCGTGCGGAGGTTGGTGCCCTTGGCCGTGTTGAAGCTCGTGATGAAGAGGAGCCCGGCGAGGGCGAACACACCCACGGTGAGGACGCGAACGGGCCGTAGTCGGCGCGTGCGGGGGGCCGCGGGGCCCGTTTCCGGGGAACCGGAACCAGCCTGGGCGGTGTCGGCCGTATTGCTCAACGTACCCTTATCTCCTTCGGCGCCGCGGAAGCACTACGCTAACGGACGCCCGGGGAGCGTTTGGTGTCCCCTTGTACGCTGCCCCGGAGCCCGCCCCAGTTCCCTGCGCGGCCACGCAGCGCATCGACAGGAGAGACCCTCGTGCCGAAGTCACGTATCCGCAAGAAGGCCGACTACACGCCGCCGGCGTCGAAGCAGGCGACGAACCTCAAGCTGGACAGCCGCGGCTGGGTCGCACCGGTCATGCTGGCCATGTTCCTCATCGGTCTGGCCTGGATCGTCGTCTTCTACGTGACCGACGGTTCGCTGCCGATCCACGCGCTGCGCAACTGGAACATCGTGGTGGGCTTCGGGTTCATCGCGGCCGGGTTCGGCGTCTCCACGCAGTGGAAGTAGCGGCTCCCGCCCACCCGCGGCCGGCTCTGCCCATGACGGTGCACCGAGTTATCCACAGCCTTGTCCACAGAGTCGGCGACCAGTGGAAAAAGAACGACGATCTGTGGATAACCCGTCGAGCGTTGACGCCGGTATGACGGAATCACCGGCTTCCGCAAACCTGTTCGCCCCCTGTCCCACCTGCGAAAACTCGGGCCGGTGACAGGGGGCACACACGTTCCCACGGCGTGCACAAGATCGGCCACGGACTGTGGACAACGCTGGGTACAACCTCGGGCTACGGCCTGTGCATATCCGCCGCTCAGGCGAGCTGGGCGGTCCTGATCACGGTCATGGCGACCACGGCGGCCAGCACCAGCGCGCACACCCCGTACTGCACGAGGGCCCGCCGCTCCCGCGGGGCATGGACCATGGCGTAGCCGACCACCACACCGGCGACGAGTCCCCCGATATGGGCCTGCCATGCGATGTTGCTCCACCCGAAAGTGAAGATCAGGTTGATCACTAGCAGCGCGATGACGGGGCGCATGTCATAGCGGAGCCGGCGCATGAGCACGGCGGTCGCGCCGAAGAGCCCGAAGATCGCGCCGGAGGCCCCGAGCGAGGGCTGGTTCGGGGCGGCGATCAGATAGGTGAGGGCACTGCCGGCCAGCCCGGAGGCGAAGTAGAGCGCGAGATAGCGGGCGCGGCCGAGGGCCGCTTCCAGCGGGGCGCCGATCCACCACAGGCTGAGCATGTTGAACAGGATGTGGATGTAGCTGCCGTGCAGGAACATCGCGGTCAGCAGCCGGTACCACTGGCCCTGCGCGACGCCCTCGACCGAGCCGAGCAGCGGGACGTAGGCCTGGCCGAGAAGTTCGAACCGCTCGGTGAAGCGGTCACCCACCGACAGCTGGACCAGGAACACGGCCAGATTGACGCCGATCAGCAGCTTGGTGACCAGCCGGGGGTCGGAGGTGATCGTGCCGCCCGCGAGGGTACGCGGCCGGGAGGCGGCCGGTGCGTGGCCCGTGCCGGAGCCACCGCGCACGCACTCCGGGCACTGGAAGCCGACCGAGGCGTTGACCATGCACTCGGGGCAGATGGGGCGCTCGCAGCGGGTGCAGCGGATGCCGGTCTCGCGATCCGCGTGCCGGTAGCAGACCGGCAGCTCCCCGGCTTCGTGCGGCCCCGGGTTCTGCGGGCTGCCTGGCGCCTGGTCCATGGGTCCCCTCACTTCTCCGTACGACGGGGTGCCCCGCCCTTCCTTCTACGGATGGGCGGGGCGCTTTTGTTCCCTCGTGCGGTGTGCCCCGTGGGGCTCAGCCCTCGCGGGTCTCGACGACCACCGACTCGATGACGACGTCCTTGACCGGGCGGTCAGTGCGCGGGTTGGTCTGGGTGGTGGCGATGGAGTCCACGACCTTCTGGCTGGCCGTGTCGGTGACCTCGCCGAAGATGGTGTGCTTGCGCGTCAGCCAGGCCGTCGGCGAGACCGTGATGAAGAACTGCGAGCCGTTGGTGCCCGGACCGGCGTTGGCCATGGCCAGCAGGTACGGCTTGTCGAAGGCGAGGTCGGGGTGGAACTCGTCCTCGAACTGGTAACCCGGGCCACCGGTGCCGTTGCCCAGCGGGTCACCGCCCTGGATCATGAAACCGCTGATCACCCGGTGGAAGACCGTGCCGTCGTAGAGCTTCTGCGTGGACTTCGCACCGGTCGCGGGGTGGGTCCACTCACGCTCGCCCTTGGCGAGCTCGACGAAGTTACGGACCGTCTTCGGCGCATGGTTCGGCAGGAGCCGGATCTCGATGTCGCCGTGGTTGGTCTTCAGGGTGGCGTAAAGCTGCTCAGCCACGATCTGCCTTCCGTTGTCCTCTGTGACCCCCTGATCCTCGCACGGCAGGCGCCCCACGTCGTTCGGCCACCACGCCTGAACGAACATCGGAGGGCTGTTCGCCCGGTGCACCAGGGGGCGCGTGAGCGGACCGGGGGCCGTCGGCGGAGGAGTCCGGGGCTCCGGGCGCGCGGAAATCCGGTCTAGTCGTCCCGTCGCGGGCGCGCGAAGCGACGATCCGTGGCATTGTCGTCGACAAGCCACTTTTGCCCCCGTATTCATCCGCTATTGCGCGTGATCAGCCGATGTACGTGATCATCCCGATCGTTGCCCGTCCGGATGCGGACCGGGGCCGACCCTCTATGGGCCGCATGACCCGGATGCCTGCCCTCGCATGCCCGGAAGCTGTTCGAGAGGCATGATCCGTAAAAGGCTGGAAAGTCGAATTACCGTACGCCACCGAGGAGGAGGAACCCGTGACCCGCATCGACAGCGTGCGCGCCGCGACCGGTTCGGCGAAGGACAGCGTGCTGCATGCCGCGGAAGTGGTGGCGCCCTACGCCGACACGGCCAAGGACAAGGCAGCGCACTACGCACACGAGGCGCGTGTCCGTCTCGCGCCCAAGGTGTCGCAGGCCGCCGGACAGGCCCGCGTCCAGTACGACGCCCATCTCGCCCCGCGCCTGGAACAGGCTCTGGGACAGGCCCGCACCCATGTGCCGCCCAAGGTGGACCAGGCGGCGCACGGAGCGGCCGTCTACACCCGCAAGGCGGCCCGCCAGGCGGCCGACTACTCCCGCCCGAGGCTTGAGCAGGCGGTCGCCGTGGCGAGCCCGGTCCGGGAGGAGGCCGCGGCCCGCGGTGCCGCCGCGCTGGCCGCGCTGCGCGGCCAGGTCTCGCCGCGGCAGGTCCAGAAGCTGGTGCGCCGGCAGCAGCGGCGGGCCAGGGCCGGCCGTGTCGCGAAGGGTCTGGCGCTGCTGGGCATCCTGGCCGGCGGTGCCTTCGCCGCCTGGAAGTGGTGGGACAAGCAGGCGAACCCCGACTGGCTGGTCGAGCCGCCCGTGGCGACGGAGGTCCCGCAGGGCGACCGGCTGACGTCCGTCGACGGCAGCGACCTGGACCCCGAGGTAGAGGCGAAGCAGGCCGAGGACGATTCCGCGGAGCACGACGACCGCCACTGAGCCCGTCCAATCCGTCCGAAACCGTCCGAACCCGTCTGCACCCGTCTGCACCCGGACGGACTCCAACCATGCCGTGGGGCAGGAGGCTTGAGGGTCTCCTGCCCCACGGTGCTGTTTCACGTGGAACGCCACAGGGGCGTTTACCCGTGCCCCTCGCAATGACGTTTGCAACGCACCCTGTGTGCAAGTTCCGTGCAGACTTCGTTTACGCAGCGCATTCTTCCGCTTACCCACTTATGCGCATATCGGCCCACACAAGGCCGGCCAGGGCGCCCCACGATGCCCCGCAGTCACAGGGGCCACCCGTGCGGGGGGCCCGGAGGGCGCGGCCTTCGCCAGCTATTTGCGCAAAGAAATGCAACGGGTGCAAATCCGGGGTGTGACAGGGGTCACCGCAAACAGAGAACCGGTCGGGCGCCGCGAAGGGCGTCCGACCGGTTCGAGGGGTGGAGCCTAGGGGAGTCGAACCCCTGACATCTGCCATGCAAAGACAGCGCTCTACCAACTGAGCTAAGGCCCCGGAGGAAATGCGTCCGGCCGACGACACACAGTCCGGCGGGCGCTGCGGACCAGCGTACCGGGTGACCCCCGGTATCTCACAAACAGATAGGGGGTCCCCGTGGGCGACCACTCTCCGTAAGATGCTCGTCGTGGTTCGCGACAGCGAACCGCGGTAGTTGGGGAAGCGATGGGGAGACGCAATGGACGCCGCACAGCAGGAAGCCACCGCAAGAGCGCGGGAGCTGCAGCGGAACTGGTACGGGGAGCCGTTGGGGGCGCTCTTCCGTAAGCTCATCGACGATCTCGGGCTCAACCAGGCCCGGCTCGCGGGTGTGCTGGGACTGTCCGCTCCGATGCTGTCGCAGCTGATGAGCGGTCAGCGCGCCAAGATCGGCAACCCCGCGGTGGTCCAGCGGGTGCAGTTGCTGCAGGACCTGGCGGGACAGGTCGCGGACGGCACGGTGAGTGCCGCCGAGGCGACCGAGCGGATGGACGAGATCAGGAAGTCGCAGGGGGGCTCCGTGCTCAGCAACACCACGCAGACCACGAGCAGTTCGGGCGCGCCCACGGTCAAGCGGGTGGTCCGCGAGATCCAGTCTCTGCTGCGCTCGGTGGCGGCGGCGGGGGACATCATCGAGGCGGCCGACACCCTCGCCCCGAGCCACCCGGAACTGGCAGAGTTCCTCCGGGTCTACGGCGCCGGCCGCACCTCCGACGCGGTCGCCCACTACCAGTCCCACCAGAACTGAGCCGACGCCTCGGCCGCCGGGGACTCTCGCGCCGGGGGGTGCGCGGGGGTCCTCATCGCCGTTCGGAAGGGGGAGCGACGCACGACCATGGGTGAGGTCTTCGCCGGACGGTACGAACTGGTCGACCCCATCGGACGCGGGGGAGTCGGTGCGGTCTGGCGCGCCTGGGACCATCGGCGGCGCCGCTACGTGGCCGCCAAGGTCCTTCAGCAGAGCGACGCCCATGCGCTGCTGCGGTTCGTGCGCGAGCAGGCGCTGCGGATCGACCACCCTCATGTGCTCGCACCCGCCAGCTGGGCCGCGGACGACGACAAGGTCCTGTTCACCATGGACCTGGTCGCCGGGGGCTCGCTGGTCCACCTCGTCGGGGACTACGGTCCACTGCCGCCGGCCCTGGTCTGCACCCTGCTGGACCAACTGCTGTCCGGACTCGCGGCCGTGCACGCGGAAGGGGTCGTGCACCGTGACATCAAGCCCGCCAACGTGCTCCTGGAGGCCACCGGCACCGCCCGGCCCCGGCTGCGTCTGTCCGACTTCGGCATCGCCATGCGCCTGGGCGAGCCACGGCTGACCGAGACCGACTACGTGGTGGGCACGCCCGGCTATCTCGCGCCCGAGCAACTGGTGGGCGGCGAGCCGGACTTCCCGGCCGACCTGTTCGCGGTCGGGCTGGTCGCGCTGTATCTGCTGGAGGGAGCCAAGCCGGACACCAGGGCGCTGATCGAGCACTTCGTGGCCCACGGCACGCCGGGGGCGCCGCGCGGCATCCCCGGGCCCTTGTGGGAGGTCGTGGCCATGCTGCTGCAGCCGGACCCGGCCGCGCGATTCCGCACCGCCACGGGGGCACGCAAGGCCCTCGCGTCCGCCAGGGAACTGCTGCCGGAGCCCGGACCCGACGACGAGCAGGTGGAGATCTTCGACCAACTCGGCCCGCTACCGGCCGGGTTCGGACCCGAGGGACCGCCGCGCGGGACACCGACGCCGAGGGGCTCGCGACCGATCCCACTCCCCGCACCGGGCAGCACGACGGACCGGGCGACGGCGCCCGCCGGCACGGGTGGCACTCCGCAGCGGCCGCACGAGAACGGGTCGACGCCCGGCGCGCCCGGAGCCACGACCGGCCTGACGCAGGGTGCCGTGTCCGCTCAGGCGGGGACCGCCCCACAGCACCACCCCGACAAGGCGACGACCGGCACGTCGGGCACCACGCCCGGCCGGCCCCAGGGGGCACCCCCCGGACAACCGGACGCCACCCCACCGCCACCACCGCCCCACACCCCGACGGCCGGCGCCCCCGGCGTCACGACCGACTCCGCCCAGGGGACGCCCCCCGCTGGAACCGGTGCCACTTCGCGGCCGTCGCGTCCCGGTACCCCGCAGACCGGCGGCGGCCCGGCTCGGCCCGCGCTCGGTTCGATACCTCCGCGGCCCACCGCCGCCCCCTCGCCCGCCGCCAACGGCACGTCCGCGCCGGGTGACTGCGGTACCGAGACCTCCGCCGTCATGCCCGGCCCCCCGCCGCCGCCCGCCCTACGGCCGGGGGCCGCGCCGCCCCTGGTACCGCCGATGCCCGCGGTCGATCCGACGCCGCCCCCACCGCAGTCCACGATGTCGGACACCGGCAGCTTCCATCTCCCGCCTCCGCTACCGCAGGAACCGGTCCACGCGGTGCCGCGGCCGCCCGAGCAGCCGCCCCCACCATCCACCGCGGTCGCGGCCCACACGGCTCCCCCCGCCGCCGCCCACTCCGGACACCATCCCATGCGCGTGCCCGCACCCGGTCCCCACGCGGCCCCGACGGTCGCGGTGCGGCAATCCGCCCACGCGTACGCCGCCCCGTCCCCGCACACCCCGACACGGCCGCAGGGCATCGCACGGCACGGCAGAAGGCCGGCCGCCCGGCGCCCCGGGCCCCCGGCGAAGGTCGCCGTACCCGTGCTGCTCCTCGCGCTCGCCTGCTTCGCGGTGGGGTTCTGGGCCCTGACGAGGATCTGACCGGCGCTCATCCGGCCAATCGGCGGGCCCGCCGCCGTGCGAGCACCGTCCAGGCCCCGAGCCACAGGACCAGGACACTCCCGCTGCCGATCCCGGCCACGGCGACCAGCATCATCGTGCGGGTGCCCCCTCCCGCTCCACCGGTGCCTGCGCCTCCTCCTGTCGCGCTGCCCCCGCCTGCCGCGGCGGCGGCCGTGGACCCGGCGGAACCGTCTCCCGCGCCGCTCTTCTCCACCCCTGCCGCCGCCTCCTTCCGGTCCGCCGCCGAGACCTGGAACACATCGCCCGGCACGGACCGCCCCGCGTAGGCCGGACCGGCCGTCGGCACCCCCTTCACCCGCACGCGCAGCGTCAGCCCGAACGGCCCACCGCCGAACCTGTCCGCCACCGGCACACCGAGGTGCACGGCGAGGTAGTACCAGCCCGCGAACCGCATCGCACTCGCGTGGCTCCCGAGGGCACGGCGGTTGGCGTAGGCGACCGGTGGCAGCGGATCGAGCGCCGCCGAGGACTGGGTGCCGCTGTATCCCACGCCGGCGTCCTCGACGTAGGCCCGGACGGGGTTGTACAGCGACATGGCCAGGGCGGTGCCGACATAGCCGTCGCCACCGGTGGAACTGCCCATCTCGACGGTGGCGGACAGCTGCTGGCCCCAGTCGACGGGCACCTTGTAGAAGAGGGTCTGGCCGGGCCTGATGGCATCCCGCCAGACGCCCTGGCCCAGGGCGCTCGCCGAGGCGAACCCCGCCCCGCCCGCGCGGGGCGTGGCGTCGCCCAGGACGGCCTCCGGGGTCGCGGAGTCCCAGGCCCCGGGTGGCGTCGTCGCACCGGGCCCCCGCAGGGCCGGCTCCGACACGTAACCCAGGTCCAGATCCCAGTCGCCCGGCGCGGAGGCGGCCAGGTCGCGTCGTTCGACCACCACGTAGTACGCCCCCGCCTTCTTGCACCCGTACGTACCAGGGCCGGTCTCGCGCGAGGCCCAGGCCGCGATCGGGTGGGGGCTCTGGGTGGGGCCGAAGTACGTGGCGCCGGAGGAACAGGTGGTGCCGTCGGCATCCTGGACGGACACCCTGAGACCGTCGGAGGACGAGACCTGGGCCCCGGCCCTCGGCACGGCCGTCACGGAGACATAGGCGTTGGAGGCCGCGTCCAGTTCCAGGCGGTAGTAGCGCTTGCCGCCGCCGGGCAGGACGCTCCTGTACGTACGCCCGGCATCCAGACGTACGGCGTCCGCCGTGCCCGTCGCGCCCCCGATCGTCCTGGCGTCACGCGCGAAGGCGTACGGGGTCGGCGTACCGGCCGCGGCCGCGGAGGCCGGAGCGGCACACGCCGGGAGCGCCACGGTCACGCCGAGCGCCGCTGTCGCGCACAGAGCCATGGCCGCCTGCGCCCGCGCCCGTCCACGCCCGAACGCGCCGCCTCCTGCCTCCGTACGCCACCCCATCGCGCGCCCCTCGCCATGTATCCCAGCCCGGACCGTCGCCCATCCTGCCCCGCACACCACGGCGGCACCCGCGCATTGCGTACGAGCGGCCGAAACGCCCTCCCCCGGCAACACAAAACCCCGACCGCACCGGCGGCCGGGGTTTGCTCTGAACCTGTTGTCTGTCGGAACTCACGAACCCGTGGGCACGGAGTCAGTCGCCTCCGTCCACAGATCCTGCTCGGCGCGATCCGCCTGGATCTGGCGGTACACGAGGAGCCCGCCGATGGCGGCCAGTGCGACCAGGAGAAGCTTCTTCACCGCGCGACCTCGTCTTTCGTTGACGTAGGGGACCTCTGGCGCCCGACTATACACACCGATCGATACCGATCGGTGACCTGAGTCGACCCCTCAACTCGGGCCCGGCACACCGCAGTACAACGGGACGACTCCGCTCCGATCTGCGGGTGATCGCACCTCACAGACTGTGACGAACCCCTCCCTCCTCAGTAATTTCCGACCTTTCCGGGCCGCTTGCCTCCATCCGGGTGGTGTTCATCCGAAGAACGCCGCGCCACGGGCGTCGGTCCACCACTTCTCGACCCTCATACACATCATGAGGAAAGTACGCAAATCGCCCAACCCGAAAGTGAGGGGTCATGGCCCGGAACACGGTCATGAAGCTCTGGACCGCGGTGGTCACCGCCTTCCTCGCGCTGTGCACCGCGCTCGGACTGATCACCACGACCGCGACCACCGCCGCGGCGGTACCCCAGGCCCAGCCGGCGCGCAACAGCGGCACCGAGGTGACGCTGCCGAAGCCGGCCCAGGGAAGCTGGGCCCGCGCCCGGTCCCTGCCCCCCACGATGAAACAACGCATCAGGGCCGAGGCGCACGGCTCCTCACCGGCCTGCCGCCACCGACCGCTCACCACCACGGCCCCGACGATCCCCCTCGCCCGCTCCGCCCTCCGGACCCGCGCCGACCCGGCCAGGGTCCTGGAACCCACGGCACCGCTCCAGCGCTGATCCGGCCCTTCCCCTCCTGCACCGCCGCCCCCACGGGGCACCGCAGACACACCACGGGCGAACTTGCGTACGCCACGGGACAAACGGCCCGGCACCTGCTCACAGGTGCCGGGCCGTTGACATGACCGGACGCCTCCAGCCTGGGGCTGGACGGCGGCCGATGTCAGCCATAGACGTCAAAGACCCCCAACCACGATCGGTAGGGGGTCTTTCTGTTGGTGGGGCTAACAGGATTTGAACCTGTGGCCTCATCCTTATCAGGGATGCGCTCTAACCAACTGAGCTATAGCCCCGCCGCGCTCTGCGGTGTGTGTCCCGCGCGCTGACTCCTGAAGATTAGCGCACGACGTGGGAAGTCCCAAAATCGGTTACCGGGGGCGACCATCGCGCTGCCCGCGCCCGGTTGCGGCGGTCCGTGTGTCAGAAGAGCGCGTTCCCCGTCCGGGACGCGCGCTCTCGCTCCGGCCGAAGGCCGCGGGCACGGGCGGCGGCGGCAGCCTGGTCGTGGTGCGGCCGCAGCCTGGTCGTGGTGCGGCCGCAGCCTCGTCGTTGTGAGGACCCGCCTACTCGTCCTCCGCCAGCGTCAGCTCGATGCCGCCCGCGAAGCCCGCGGAGATGTTGTAGATGAACGCGCCGAGCGTCGCGAGGGCGGTCGCCAGGACGACGTCGATGACCGCGATGATCGTCGTGAAGATCAGGACGTGCGGCAGGGACAGGAACGACTGGAGGTCGAAACCGTTGGACTCGTTCGAGCCGGTGGCCTCCGAGATCGTGCCGCCGACCGTCGAGAAGACGCCCATCGCGTCCATGACCATCCACAACACGGCCGACGCCACGATCGTGCAGATGCCGAGCGCGATGGAGAGCAGGAAGCTGACCTTCATCACCGACCACGGGTCGGCCTTGGCCACCCTCAGACGCGCCTTGCGCGTGCGAGGGGCGGTGCGCGCGCCGGTCCGGGGCCGGCGTACGGCGCCCGCCGACGGCTGCGCCGGGTAGGCCTGCGGCGGATGGTAGGGCCCCGCGGGCTGCTGCGGCCGGCGTTCCCCCGGCAGGGGCGAGCCGGGCGGCGCGGTGGCCGCCTGGGCCGCGGCCGGCTGTGCGACCGGCGCGGGCTGCCCGGCGCCCTGAGCGGCCGGGCCCGCTCCAGCCGCCTGCTGCTGGGTGTGCGGGCCTCGGGTGTCCGTCACAGTTCCCCCCTGGGATCCATGCGTGTCGGGCGAGTGCGAGTCGGTCGCATCCGTGGCGGAGCCACGGCCGCCGCCGTCCGTTTCCGTACCGGTCGATCCGGCGCCCGTGGCTCCGCTCACGCTGACTCACTCCTCGTGCTACTCGGCCGAGGGCGCCTCGCCCTCGTCCGTGCCGGTGGTCGTGGCGACTTCGGCGATCTCGTCCACGGCCTCGTCACCGTCGACCTCCTCCGCCTCGCGCCCCGCCTCGGCGTTACGAGCGATACCGACCACGGCATCGCGCTTGCCCAGGTTGATCAGTTGGACGCCCATGGTGTCACGGCCCGTCTCCCTGACCTCGTTGACTCGCGTACGAATCACACCGCCGGACAGCGTGATGGCGAGGATCTCGTCGCTGTCCTCGACCACCAGCGCGCCGACGAGTGAGCCGCGATCCTCGACGATCTTGGCGGCCTTGATGCCGAGGCCGCCGCGACCCTGGACGCGGTACTCGTCGACGGCGGTCCGCTTCGCGTACCCACCGTCTGTGGCAGTGAACACGAACGTACCGGGTCGAACAACATTCATCGAGAGAAGCTCGTCTCCCGCACGGAAACTCATTCCCTTCACGCCGGACGTGGCGCGGCCCATCGGGCGCAGGGACTCGTCCGTCGCGGTGAACCGGATCGACTGTGCCTTCCTGCTGATCAGAAGCAGATCGTCGTCGGGCGAGACGAGCTCGGCCCCGATCAGTTCGTCGTCCGAACCGTCCGCCGTCTCCCGGAGGTTGATCGCGATGACACCGCCGGAGCGCGGCGAATCGTAATCCTTCAGAGGCGTCTTCTTGACCAGACCGCCCTTGGTGGCGAGCACCAGGTACGGCGCGGCCTCGTAGTCGCGGATCGCGAGGATCTGGGCGATCGACTCGTCCGGCTGGAAGGCGAGCAGGTTCGCGACGTGCTGGCCACGGGCGTCCCGGCCGGCGTCGGGCAGCTCGTAGGCCTTCGCGCGGTAGACGCGGCCCTTGTTGGTGAAGAACAGCAGCCAGTGGTGCGTCGTCGACACGAAGAAGTGGTCGACGATGTCGTCTTCCTTGAGCTTCGTACCGCGCACGCCCTTGCCGCCGCGCTTCTGCGCGCGGTAGTCGTCCGTCTTGGTGCGCTTGATGTAGCCGCCGCGGCTGACGGTGACGACGATGTCCTCCTCGGCGATCAGGTCCTCGATGGACATGTCACCGTCGAAGGGCACCAGTTGGGTGCGGCGGTCGTCGCTGTACTTCTCGACGATCGCGGCGAGTTCCTCGCTGATGATGCCGCGCTGACGGACCGGCGAGGCCAGGATCTCGTTGTACTGGGCGATCTTCGCCTGGAGTTCGTCATGCTCCTGGACGATCTTCTGGCGCTCCAGGGCGGCCAGGCGCCGCAGCTGCATCTCGAGGATGGCGTTCGCCTGGATCTCGTCGATCTCCAGGAGGTTCATCAGACCGTCACGCGCGATCTCGACGGTGTCGCTGCGCCGGATCAGCGCGATGACCTCGTCGATGGCGTCCAGGGCCTTCAGCAGACCGCGCAGGATGTGCGCGCGCTCCTCGGCCTTGCGCAGCCTGAAGCGCGTACGGCGGACGATGACCTCCAGCTGGTGCGCCACCCAGTGCCGGATGAACGCGTCCAGGGAGAGGGTGCGGGGCACGCCGTCGACCAGCGCCAGCATGTTGGCGCCGAAGTTCGTCTGCAGGTCGGTGTGCTTGTACAGGTTGTTCAGGACGACCTTGGCGACCGCGTCCCGCTTGAGCACGATGACCAGGCGCTGGCCCGTGCGCGACGACGTCTCGTCGCGGACGTCCGCGATGCCGCCGATCTTCCCGTCCTTGACCAGGTCGGCGATCTTCTGCGCGAGATTGTCGGGGTTGACCTGGTACGGCAGCTCGGTGACGACCAGGCACTGGCGGTTCTGGATCTCCTCGACCTCGACGACCGCGCGCATGGTGATCGAGCCGCGACCGGTGCGGTAGGCCTCCTCGATGCCCTTGCGGCCCACCACGAGGGCGCCGGTCGGGAAGTCGGGGCCCTTGATCCGCTCGATCAGGGCGTCCAGCAGCTCCTCGTGCGAGGCCTCCGGGTTCTCCAGGTACCACTGGGCGCCCGCCGCGACCTCGCGCAGGTTGTGCGGCGGGATGTTGGTCGCCATGCCGACCGCGATACCGGCCGAACCGTTGATCAGCAGGTTCGGGAAGCGGGACGGCAGGACCGTCGGCTCCTGGGAGCGGCCGTCGTAGTTGTCCGTGAAGTCGACGGTCTCCTCGTCGATGTCGCGGACCATCTCCATGGACAGCGGCGCCATCTTGCACTCGGTGTAGCGCATGGCGGCCGCCGGGTCGTTGCCCGGGGAGCCGAAGTTGCCGTTGGAGTCCACCAGCGGCATCCGCATCGACCACGGCTGCGCGAGGCGGACCAGCGCGTCGTAGATCGAGGAGTCGCCGTGCGGGTGGTAGTTGCCCATGACGTCACCGACGACACGGGCGCACTTGTAGAAGCCCTTCTCGGGCCGGTAACCGCCGTCGTACATCGCGTACAGGACGCGGCGGTGCACGGGCTTGAGACCGTCCCGCACGTCGGGCAGCGCACGCGAGACGATGACGGACATCGCGTAGTCGAGGTAGGAGCGCTGCATCTCCGTCTCGAGCCCGACGGGCTCGACACGCATGATGGTCTCGCCGCCCTCTGCGGGAGTCACGGGAGTGTTCTCGTCGGCCATTGCTGGTGAAGATCCTTCCTGGTGCGGTCAGCTGAGACCGACTCAGATGTCGAGGAAGCGGACGTCCTTGGCGTTGCGCTGGATGAACGCGCGGCGTGCCTCGACGTCCTCGCCCATGAGGACCGAGAAGAGGTCGTCGGCCTGGGCGGCGTCGTCGAGGGTGACCTGGCCGAGGACGCGGTGGTCCACGTCCATGGTGGTGATGCGCAGCTCCTCGGCGTTCATCTCGCCGAGACCCTTGAAGCGCTGCACCGAGTCGTCCTTGATCCGCTTGCCGTTGCGGCGGCCCAGCTCGATCAGCGCGTCGCGCTCGCGGTCCGAGTACGCGTACTCGAAGTCGTCCCGACCCCACTTGATCTTGTACAGCGGCGGGCGGGACAGGAACACGTGCCCGGCCTCGACCAGCGGCCGCATGAAGCGGAACAGGAACGTCAGCAGCAGGGTGTTGATGTGCTGGCCGTCGACGTCGGCGTCCGCCATCAGGATGATCTTGTGATAGCGGAGCTTGGAGATGTCGAAGTCCTCGTGCACACCGGTGCCGAAGGCGGAGATCAGCGCCTGGATCTCCTGGTTCTGCAGGATCTTGTCGATCCGCGCCTTCTCCACGTTGAGGATCTTGCCGCGGATGGGGAGGATCGCCTGGTACTGCGGGTTGCGGCCGGACTTGGCCGAGCCGCCGGCGGAGTCACCCTCGACGATGAAGATCTCGCACTTGGTGGGGTCGTTCGACTGGCAGTCGGAGAGCTTGCCCGGCAGGGACGCGGACTCCAGGAGGCCCTTGCGGCGGGTCAGGTCGCGCGCCTTGCGGGCCGCCACGCGCGCGGTGGCCGCCTGGATGCCCTTGCGGACGATGTCCGTGGCCTCGTTCGGGTTGCGGTCCAGCCAGTCGTTGAGGTGCTCGTAGACCGCCTTCTGGACGAAGGTCTTCGCCTCCGTGTTGCCCAGCTTGGTCTTGGTCTGGCCCTCGAACTGCGGCTCGCTCAGCTTGAGCGAGATGATCGCGGTCAGGCCCTCGCGGATGTCGTCACCCGTGAGGTTGTCGTCCTTGTCGCGCAGCAGCTTCTTGTCGCGCGCGTACTTGTTGATCAGCGAGGTCAGAGCGGCGCGGAAGCCCTCTTCGTGCGTACCGCCCTCGTGGGTGTGGATGATGTTGGCGAAGGAGTACACGCCCTCGCTGTAACCGCTGTTCCACTGCATGGCGACTTCCAGGGACAGGCTCTTGTCCCTGTCCTCGGCCTCAAGGTCGATCACCGTGGGGTGCACCGCGTCTCCCTTGCGGGAGTTGAGGTACTTCACGAAGTCGACGATGCCGCCCTCGTAGTGGTACGTGACGGTCTTGACCTCGGGGGTCTCGTCCGCGCCCGCCTCGTCCGCCTTGGCCGTGGCCTTCGCCGACTCGCGCTCGTCGGTGAGCTTGATCGTCAGGCCCTTGTTGAGGAACGCCATCTCCTGGAAGCGCCGCGAGAGCGTCTCGAAGGAGTACTCGGTCGTCTCGAAGATGTCCGGGTCGGCCCAGAAGGTGACCGAGGTGCCGGTCTCGTTGGTGGGCTCGTGCCGCTGGAGCGGCGCCGTGGGGACGCCCATCTTGTAGTCCTGCGTCCAGCGGTAGCCGTCACGCTTGATCTCGACCGAGACCTTGTTCGACAGCGCGTTCACCACGGACACGCCCACGCCGTGCAGACCGCCGGAGACGGCGTACCCGCCGCCGCCGAACTTGCCGCCCGCGTGCAGCACGGTCAGCACGATCTCGACAGCCGGCTTCTTCTCGACCGGGTGGATGTCCACCGGGATACCGCGGCCGTTGTCGATCACGCGCACGCCGCCGTCGGCGAGGATCGTGATGTCGATGGTGTCCGCGTATCCGGCCAGCGCCTCGTCGACGGCGTTGTCGACGACCTCGTACACGAGGTGGTGAAGTCCGCGCTCACCGGTCGAACCGATGTACATGCCGGGTCGCTTGCGGACCGCGTCCAGACCCTCGAGGACGGTGATGGCGCTGGCGTCGTACGAGGCGGAGACCTCGCCGTTCGAGGCTGTGACCTCGGCGTTTACGCCGGCGTCGGTGGACGGGATGTTCTCGTTGGGGTTGCCGGAATCGGCCACGAAGCGCCCTTTCTGGCACAGCACGAGCCGGGCTCGTCGGCGGGTTGCCGGAGCGGCTGCGGCATGTTGCGTTGGTAAGCCTTGATCAGCGTTGCTCAGCTTGTCCCGGACGGTCCCCACGATCGGGGCGGGATTGTCTCCCAGTCTACCGGTAGCGCCGACAGTGATGGGGGTTTGCGGGTACCTGAGTCCGCATGTGCCGCCCTCAACCGGTCTCGGCCGACTCCCTATATGCGGAGCGGGGCTCCAAGAGGCTCTGAGCGGCACTCAGCGCTTCTGGCTGTCAACCCTTGGCTACTTCGGAGTCAGGTCGGTCTTCGCGACCGCACGCGGGCGCGCGCAAAGGGCCGCCCGCGCCTGCTGCGAGCGGCCGTGGAGTGATGTCTGTCACCCGTAGGTGTCACCGGGCCCCGTGCTGCCCGGGGCGCGCAGGGGGCCGAACCGACGGACGGGTCCGCCGGGGCCGTGGACCTTGATCAGCCGGACCGTGCCGTGGCCGAGGTCCTCGTTGAGGCGCGCGACCAGCTGCGGGGCCAGCAGCCGCAGCTGCGTCGCCCACGCCGTCGAGTCGCACAGCACGGTCAGGACGCGCTCGTCCTCGTCGTACCTCTGCGGGACGCAGTGCTTGGCCAGGTCCTCGCCGACGATCTGCGGCCAGCGGCCCATCACGCCGCCCACCGCGGCCGGGGTCTCCCAGCCGCGCTCGGTGATCAACCGGTTGATGGCCGCGCCGAGCGCCATGGGGTCGCGGCCGTCGGCGCGTGCGCCGGAGCGCAGGCCACCGCGCCGCGCCTGCTTCTTCTGCTGCGCCGCGTCCCCCCGCGCGCGTGCCTGTTCCTTCGCGGCCCTGAGCGCCACGCGCGCGAGATCCACACCCGACAGCTCGGGCGTCTTCTTCGGTGCGGGTTCGTCGCTGCTCATGCGCGCTCCACGATGCCCTCGGACACGGCGTACCGTGCGCCCGTCAGTACGTGCGGTACGTCGTCGTCGACCGCGGCGGTCACCAGGACCTGCTCCCCGGGCGCGACCAGCTCGGCCAGGCGTTCGCGGCGGCGGCTGTCCAGCTCGGCGAACACGTCGTCGAGGACGAGCACCGGCTCGTTGCCCTCCGCGCGCAGGAGGTCGTACGACGCCAGGCGCAGCGCCAGCGCGTAGGACCAGGACTCGCCGTGGGAGGCGTACCCCTTGGCGGGCAGCTGACCGAGCTTGAGCAGCAGATCGTCCCGATGGGGTCCGACCAGGGTGACGCCGCGCTCGATCTCCTGCTTGCGGGCGTCGGCGAGTGCGGCCATCAACTGGTCGTGCAGGTCCTCGCGGGTGTGGGCCTCACCCGGCGCGGACGGCTTGTACTCCAGGGCGACCGGGCCGCCGCCGGGCGCCAGCCGCTCGTACGCCTTGTCGGCGAGCGGCTGGATCGTGGCGATCAGATCGAGGCGCTGGGCGAGCAGTTCCGCGCCCGCGCGCGCGAGGTGCTGGTCCCAGACGTCCAGGGTGGAGAGATCCATGGACCGGCCCCCGTGGCGGCGGGCCAGCGCGGCCGTCTTGAGGAGGGTGTTGCGCTGCTTGAGCACCCGGTCGTAGTCGGAGCGGACGCCCGCCATCCGCGGGGAACGGGCGGTGATCAGCTCGTCCAGGAAGCGACGCCGCTCACCGGGGTCACCCTTGACCAGCGCGAGGTCCTCGGGCGCGAACAGCACGCTCCGCACGATGCCCAGCACGTCACGGGGCCTGACCTGGGAGGATCTGTTGATGCGGGCGCGGTTGGCCTTGCCGGGGTTCAGCTCCAGCTCGACCAGCTGCTGCCGCTCGCCCTGGCGGACGGCCGCCCGGATGATCGCGCGATCGGCTCCCATCCGGACCAGGGGGGCGTCGGAGGAGACGCGGTGGCTGCCGAGCGTGGCGAGATAGCCGACCGCCTCGACGAGGTTCGTCTTACCCTGGCCGTTGGGTCCGACGAAGGCGGTGACACCCGGGTCGAGCGGGACCTCGACCCGGGCGTACGAGCGGAAGTCGGCCAGCGACAGGTGCGTGACGTGCATGCTTGTTCGCCGACCTCCCCCAGGGTTGTGGACCGCCGGGCGGCCCTGTGGACTACTTCTTCTCGACCGCGTGGCCGCCGAACTGGTTGCGCAGCGCCGCGATCATCTTCATCTGCGGGGAGTCGTCCTGCCGCGAGCTGAAGCGCGCGAACAGGGACGCCGTGATCGCGGGCAGCGGTACCGCGTGGTCGATGGCCGCCTCGACGGTCCAGCGGCCCTCGCCGGAGTCCGCGGCCCAGCCACGCAGCTTGTCCAGGTGCTCGTCCTCGTCCAGGGCGTTGACCGCGAGGTCCAGCAGCCAGGAGCGGATCACCGTGCCTTCCTGCCAGGAACGGAAGACCTCGCGCACGTTCTCCACGGAGTCGACTCGCTCCAGCAGCTCCCAGCCCTCGGCGTAGGCCTGCATCATCGCGTACTCGATGCCGTTGTGGACCATCTTCGCGAAGTGGCCCGCGCCGACCTTGCCCGCGTGCACCGCGCCGAACGCGCCTTCGGGCTTGAGGGCGTCGAAGATCGGCTGCACCTTGGCGACGTTCCCGGCGTCGCCGCCGTACATCAGCGCGTAGCCGTTCTGCAGGCCCCAGACGCCGCCGGAGACACCGCAGTCGACGAAGCCTATGCCCTTGGCCGCCAGCTCCTCGGCGTGCTTCTCGTCGTCCGTCCAGCGCGAGTTCCCGCCGTCCACGACGACATCACCGGGCTCCAGCAGCTCGGCCAGCTCGTCGATCGTGGACTGGGTGGGGGCACCGGCCGGGACCATCACCCACACCACGCGCGGGCCCGCGAGCTTGCCCACAAGCTCTTCGAGGCTGTGGACATCGGCGAGGTCCGGGTTGCGGTCGTATCCGATGACGGTGTGGCCTGCGCGGCGGATGCGCTCGCGCATGTTGCCGCCCATCTTGCCGAGGCCGACGAGACCGAGCTCCATCAGTTGTTCCTTAGGTTGCGACGTGGCATGAGGGCACTTTCGTACCTGCGTCCGAGCCTAAACCCGGCCCCTCGCGCACACCTGTGGGCATACGCGCTCATACGACATAGGCCCCGACCTGCGGTTTCGCCGGGTGGGCCCGGTGATCCACCGGGCCCATCGGACGCTGTGGACGGCCGTCGGCCGCTCAGCCGCTGAGTCGCACCGGCATGATCAGGTACTTGTACGCCTCGTCCGCCTCGGCGTCCATGGCCGGCTTGCCGCTGAGCAGCGCGGGCTTCGTGGACGTCGTGAAGGACAACTGGGCCACCGGGGAGTCGATGGCGCTGAGGCCGTCGAGCAGGAAGGTCGGGTTGAAGGCGATCGAGATGTCGTCGCCCTCCAGCTGCGCGTCGACCCTCTCCACAGCCTGTGCGTCGTCGCTGGAGCCGGCCTCCAGGATCAGCACGCCCTGCTCGAAGCTGAGCCGCACCGGGGTGTTGCGCTCGGCGACGAGGGCAACGCGCTTGACGGCCTCCACGAAGGGGGCGGTCTCGATGGTGGCGATGGAGTTGAACTCCGTCGGGAACAGCGTGCGGTACTTCGGCAGGTCGCCCTCGAGGAGACGGGTCGTGGTGCGCCGCCCGGCGCCCTCGAAGCCGATCAGGCCCTCGCCGGCGCCCGAGCCGGACAGCGCCAGAATCACGCTGTCGCCGCTGGTCAGGGCCTTGGCGGTGTCCAGGAGCGTCTTGGCGGGCACCAGGGCGACCGCGGACGCCTCCGGGTTCTCCGGCTTCCAAAGGAACTCGCGGACCGCGAAGCGGTAGCGGTCGGTGGAGGCCAGCGTGACCGTGTCGCCCTCGATCTCGATGCGCACACCGGTGAGGACGGGCAGCGTGTCGTCGCGGCCGGCGGCGATGGCGACCTGCTGCACGGCGGAGGCGAAGACCTCGCCCGGGACCGTGCCCGTCGCGTTCGGCATCTGGGGAAGCGCCGGGTACTCCTCCACAGGGAGGGTGTGGAGGGTGAACCGCGAGGTGCCGCAGACCACCGTCGCTCGTACACCGTCTGTGGAAATCTCCACCGGGCGGTTGGGGAGGGCGCGGGAGATGTCGGCCAGGAGGCGGCCGGAGACGAGGACCGTGCCCTCCTCCTCGACCTCCGCCTCCACGGACACCCGCGCCGAGACCTCGTAGTCGAAGCTGGACAGGCTCAGCTGGCCGTCCTCGGCCTTCAGCAGCAGGCCCGCGAGGACAGGCGCCGGCGGACGGGCCGGGAGGCTGCGCGCCGCCCAGGCCACTGCCTCCGCGAGTACGTCGCGTTCCACCCGGATCTTCACCGTAAGCCGCCTCCTGCTGTTGCCGGCGTTCTCGCCCTGCTTCGCCTTCGTCGTCTGACTCGGTGTCGCCGGTCCCTGTGAGGGGAAGGACACCGGGGACCAGTCTGACGCACGGCACTGACAGTAGATGCCTCTCGGGGTCAAGTCGTGACGAGGGGCGGTCGGGAGCCGGAGAGCGAGTTGTGCACAGGACCCGCTTCGAAACGAAATCCCAGCTCTCTCTAGTTGGGAGTAGTAGTAGGGCCTGTGGATACCGTGGATAACCGCGTTTCCCCAGCTCAGCGGCAAGATTTTGTCCACGGGCCCTGTGGGTACGAGCGGTGGACAACCAGGTGTCTCTGTGGAGAACAGAAAGTTCTGCACACCCCGTGCACAGCCGTGGGGCACTTCTCCCCAACGCCGTCCCCAGCTTTACCCACCTTTCCCACAGGCCACCCCGGCACCTTGGTGTGACGCCTTTCACTCGGCCCGGTGAGAAGCGGCGTCGCGTTGCCGAACAGTGGACAGGCCTGTGGAGAAGCTCGGGATCACTGGGGACAACCGGCGCCGACCTGTGGGCCGCCGGTGGACAACTTCGCGCACCGCCTGTGGATCCTCTCGCCGTCCACAGTCTGTGGAGATCGTTCGTCCACCGATCCACAGGGGGCTGAACTGGGCTGATCGTCTTTCAACCGCACAGCCTGTGGACACCGTCTGGACAACTCCGCAGTCCCCAGGATGTGGACGCAAGAAAGTCTCCGGATCTGTGGAGAGTGGCCGTAACCCGGCAGGTATTCGAACAGCGGGTGGCGGGGGAACGACGAAGGGCGCCCCCGGGATCTCCTCCCGAGGGCGCCCTCAGTGCTGTGCGCGCGCCGCCGTCAGCCGTTCTTGATGCGGTTCGTCAGCTCGGTCACCTGGTTGTAGATGGAGCGCCGCTCGGCCATCAGCGCGCGGATCTTGCGGTCGGCGTGCATCACCGTCGTGTGGTCGCGGCCGCCGAACTGGGCGCCGATCTTCGGCAGCGACAGGTCCGTCAGCTCACGGCACAGGTACATGGCGATCTGCCGGGCGGTGACCAGGGCGCGGCCGCGGGAGGTGCCGCACAGGTCCTCCACCGTCAGCCCGAAGTAGTCCGCCGTGGCCGCCATGATGGCGGTCGCGGTGATCTCGGGGGCCGAGTCCTCGCCGCCGGGGATCAGGTCCTTGAGGACGATCTCCGTCAGACCCAGGTCGACGGGCTGGCGGTTGAGCGACGCGAACGCCGTCACCCGGATCAGCGCGCCCTCCAGCTCCCGGATGTTGCGCGAGATGCGGGAGGCGATGAACTCCAGTACTTCCGGCGGGGCGTTGAGCTGCTCCTGCACCGCCTTCTTGCGCAGGATCGCGATGCGCGTCTCCAGCTCGGGCGGCTGGACGTCGGTGATCAGACCCCACTCGAAGCGGTTGCGCAGCCGGTCCTCCAGGGTGACCAGTTGCTTGGGCGGCCGGTCCGAGGACAGGACGATCTGCTTGTTGGCGTTGTGGAGCGTGTTGAACGTGTGGAAGAACTCCTCCTGCGTCGACTCCTTCTGCGCCAGGAACTGGATGTCGTCGACGAGCAGGATGTCCATGTCGCGATAGCGCTTGCGGAACGCGTCCGCCTTGCCGTCGCGGATCGAGTTGATGAACTCGTTGGTGAACTCCTCGGAGCTCACGTACCGCACACGCGTGCCCGGGTAGAGGCTGCGCGCGTAGTGCCCGATGGCGTGCAGCAGGTGTGTCTTGCCGAGCCCCGACTCCCCGTAGATGAAGAGGGGGTTGTACGCCTTCGCGGGTGCCTCGGCGACGGCGACCGCGGCCGCGTGCGCGAAGCGGTTCGAGGCGCCGATCACGAACGTGTCGAAGAGGTACTTCGGGTTGAGGCGCGCGGTGGGCTCGCCCGGACCGGTCGCCGGCGCGGGCTGCGCGGCCAGCGGGCCGGGGGCCCCGGTGGTGGGCAGACCCGGTCCGACCGGTCCGCCCCGGTGCACCTGGCCGTTGCGGGAGGGCGGCTCCGGGAGGTCGCGACGGTCGGGGCGCTGCTGGTCGAAGTCGGGGCGCGCGTTCTCGTAGTCCGGGCGCTGGCTGTCGTACTCGGGGCGCTGCTGTTCGTACGGGGACCGCTCCAGTGACTGCGCGCGGTAGTCCGGCTGCGGCGTCGCGTACGGGTCGCGCTCGGGGAAGCCGAGGCGCTGCTGCTGCCAGCCGTAGTCGTCCTGGGGGCGGGGCCAGGCACCGGGCTCCGGACGCTGGTACTCGCCCGGATACGCCGGGCGGGCGGTCGGGAGCTGGTCACCGGGTCCGGTGGGGAGCTGGTCGGGGCGGTCCGCGCGGTGGTCGTCGGCGCGGTGGCGTCCGTATCCCTCGTAGCCGCCCTGGCCGTCGTACAGGTCCCGGCCCTGGGAGGAGTCGTACGCGTCACGGCCCGGGCGGGAGGGGAGCTCGGGCTCCTCGTAGCGCGGCTGGGCGGACGGGGTCGGCGCCAGGGGCTCGCCGGCGGAGTCGTCCACCGTGATCGCGATCCGGATCGGGCGCCCGCACTCACGGCTCAGCGTGTCGCTGACGATCGGCGCGAGCCGGCCCTCCAGGACGCCCTTCGCGAACTCGTTCGGCACGGCGAGCAGGGCGGTGTCGGCGACCAGCGCCAGTGGCTGGCAGCGCTTGATCCAGTGCTCGTCCTTCGCCTCGACGCCCGGCCCGCGCCCTTCACCGAGAAGCTGCTCCAGTACTCGTGGCCACACTGCGGCAAGATCGGCAGGTACGTCAGCCACAGGGCACGCTCTCTCACGGGTCCCACGAACGTGTGGTTGTGGGACGGGTCGGGTTGTAACTCGGGTGGGTCGAGTCGGGGCCAGAACTGCTGGGTCCGGGACAAGGGAACGAATCAGAGTTCAGCCACGGTAGTCAGGGCGGCCGGTAGGGTTCAAGTTGTTGTCCCCAGGCTGTGGACAAGTGTCTCCCCCCGGTCGTTGGTTTGACCGGATGGCGTAGCCCCGCGTACCGTAACCAGGTCGAGTTGTCGATGGCTGCTGCCGCCTGCCTCCGATGGGCACAGATCACGCACCAGTGTCCCTACCAGGGCACATTTCGGTGATCGGAAAGCGGTGCACTCGGGCGTAATGCGAGCTACTCGTGGGCGCACGGTGACAGCCAGGCGACACCCCGCCACCCACCGAATCATTACTGGAGCCCCCGAGTGAGCAAGCGCACCTTCCAGCCGAACAACCGTCGTCGCGCGAAGACCCACGGCTTCCGGCTGCGTATGCGCACCCGTGCCGGCCGCGCCATCCTGGCGTCCCGCCGCAGCAAGGGTCGCGCCCGCCTGTCCGCCTGATCGCGTTCAGGTTGACGTGCTGCCTACCGAGCATCGGCTGAGGCGGCGCGAGGACTTCGCGACCGCGGTACGCCGAGGACGCCGGGCTGGACGCCCGCTTCTCGTCGTCCACCTTCGCAGCGGTGCAACGGACCCGCACGCGCCTGGGGAGAGCGCTCCCCCGACGCGTGCGGGTTTCGTCGTGAGCAAGGCTGTGGGTGGAGCGGTCGTACGCAACAAGGTGAAGCGCAGACTTCGCCATCTGATGCGTGACCGAGTGGCCCTGTTGCCCCCCGGTAGCCTGGTAGTCGTACGAGCGCTGCCCGGTGCGGGTGACGCCGACCAAGCACAGCTGGCCCGAGACCTGGATGCCGCCCTCCAGCGGCTGCTGGGAGGAGGGGGCGCGCGATGAAGTACCCGCTGCTGGCTCTCATCAAGCTCTACCAGTGGACGATCAGTCCGCTGCTCGGGCCGGTGTGCAAGTACTACCCGTCGTGTTCCCACTACGGCTACACGGCCATAGACCGGCACGGTGCGATCAAGGGAACGGCACTGACCGCCTGGCGCATCCTGCGGTGCAATCCGTGGTCGCTCGGCGGCGTGGACCATGTCCCGCCGCGCAAGCGTCCGCGGTGGCACGAAATGCTGCGCGACGCCTGGCGTGCACGCAAGGGCGGGCCCTCCGCCGGCGAACCGGCCACCGACGGGGACATCCCTTCGAGCCCGGCCGCAGAGACCTCGTCCCATGCCCAAGGAGCATGATTAGTGGACACGATTGCCAGCCTCTTCAGCTTCATCACGACACCCGTTTCCTGGGTCATTGTCCAGTTCCACAAGGTGTATGGCGCACTCTTCGGCGCCGACACGGGCTGGGCCTGGGGCCTGTCCATCGTGTCCCTGGTGATCCTGATCCGTATCTGCCTGATCCCGCTCTTCGTGAAGCAGATCAAGGCGACCCGGGCCATGCAGACGCTCCAGCCCGAGATGAAGAAGATCCAGGAGCGCTACAAGAACGACAAGCAGCGTCAGTCCGAAGAGATGATGAAGCTGTACAAGGAGTCGGGCACCAACCCGCTCTCCTCGTGCCTTCCCATCCTGGCGCAGTCCCCGTTCTTCTTCGCCCTGTACCACGTGCTCAACGCCATCGCGACGGGCAAGACGATCGGTGTCCTCAACGAGTCGCTGCTCGCCAGCGCCCGTAAGGCACACATCTTCGGCGCCCCGTTGGCCGCGAAGTTCACGGACAGCGCGGACAAGGTCGGCTCTCTCGGCGCCTCGCTGACCGACGTCCGTGTCGTCACCGCGATCATGATCGTGCTGATGTCGGCGTCGCAGTTCTACACGCAGCGCCAGCTGATGACCAAGAACGTCGACACGACGGTGAAGACGCCGTTCATGCAGCAGCAGAAGATGCTGATGTACGTCTTCCCCATCATGTTCGCCGTCTTCGGCATCAACTTCCCGGTCGGTGTCCTCGTCTACTGGCTGACCACCAACGTGTGGACCATGGGCCAGCAGATGTATGTGATCCACAACAACCCGACCCCGGGTTCCAAGGCCCAGGCCGCCTACCTGGAGCGCCTGCACAAGCACGTCACGCACCACGGCAAGACCCGCAACCGGCGGGAGAAGGCCATCGTCAAGGCGATCGTCGCCAAGGGCCGTGACCGCAACGAGTTCGAGCGCAAGTTCATCAACGGTCTGAACAAGGCGGGTCTCGCGGCCCAGCCCGACGGCACCGTCATGAAGGGCGAGGCGTCGGCCGTCGCCACCGTCGAGGACGGTGTGCCGACCACCGGTGCTCCCAAGCGCCAGCAGCCCAAGCGGCAGTCCAAGGCCCAGCGCCAGTCCGGCGGGCCCAAGCCCGCGGGTGGTTCCGAGCCGGACTCCTCGTCGCTGAGCGAGTCCGACGAGCCGCAGGACGCCAAGTCGGCCGACGCCGCCAAGAAGGCGACGCAGCAGCCCGGCTCCGGCACCCGCAGCAGGGCCCAGTCCGGCCAGCGCAAGGGTCCGCAACGGCCCAAGTCCCCGTCCAAGAAGTAAGAAGGAGTCCATCCCGTGACGGAAGGCACCACCTCCGCCGCTGCCGAGGGTGCAGACACCCTGACCCGCCTGGAGCAGGAGGGCGAGATCGCGGCGGACTACCTCGAGGGTCTGCTGGACATCGCCGATCTCGACGGCGACATCGACATGGACGTCGAGGCCGACCGTGCGTCCGTGTCGATCGTCAGCGACACGGGCACCCGCGACCTGCAGAAGCTGGTCGGCCGTGACGGCGAGGTGCTGGAAGCGCTCCAGGAGCTCACGCGTCTGGCCGTGCACCGGGAGACCGGGGACCGCAGCCGGCTGATGCTGGACATCGCGGGATACCGCGCCAAGAAGCGTGAGGAGCTCTCGGAGCTGGGTGCCAAGGCGGCGGCCGAGGTCAAGAGCACCGGCGAGCCCGTGAAGCTCAAGCCGATGACGCCGTTCGAGCGCAAGGTGGTGCACGACGCGGTCAAGACCGCGGGCCTGCGCAGCGAGTCCGAGGGCGAGGAGCCGCAGCGCTTCGTCGTCGTGCTGCCCGCCTGATTCGGTCCGTACGTCTCTCCGGCCCCGTCTGTAGCGCAGGCGGGGCCGAACCTTGTCAGCCTGGTAGTCCCTCACGGCTGCGGTCCCGGCAGCCGGTGGTCCCTGATAGTCCTGGTGGTCTGCGCCCAGTGCGCTCATGCGGTACGGAAGGACGGTCCCCGTGACGGAGGCAGCAGCAGAGCTTCCCCCTGCGCCCGAGCAGGCGCGCGAGGTGTTCGGCGATCGCTTCGCGGACGCGGTCCGCTATGCGGAGCTGCTCGCCGAGGCGGGTGTGCAGCGCGGTCTGATCGGGCCACGGGAAGTTCCCCGGCTGTGGGAGCGGCACCTGCTGAACTGCGCGGTGCTCTCGGAGGTCGTGCCCCGCGGCGTGACCGTGTGCGATGTCGGCTCCGGCGCCGGACTGCCCGGTATCCCGCTGGCACTCGTCCGGGAAGACCTGAAGATCACGCTCCTTGAGCCATTGCTGCGGCGCACCAACTTCCTCACCGAGGTCGTCGAGCTACTGGGTCTCGATCATGTGACCGTGGTCCGTGGTCGCGCCGAGGAGGTCATGGGCAAGATTCCGCCCGTCCATGTGGTCACCGCGCGCGCCGTGGCGCCCCTGGACCGTCTGGCCACCTGGGGCATCCCGCTGCTGCGTCCGTACGGGGAGATGCTCGCTCTCAAGGGCGACACCGCGGAGGAGGAGCTGAAGAGCGCCGCCACCGCTCTGGCCAAGCTCGGCGCCGTGGAGACGTCCATCCTGCATGTCGGCGAGGGAATCGTGGACCCGCTGTCGACCGTGGTGCGCGTGGAGGTCGGGGAGAGCCCAGGAGGTGTGCGCTTCGCGGCCAAGAGGGCGAAGGCGGCCCGGACGGGGCGGGTGCGGCGGCGTCGTTGAGCACGTGGTTGCTCGGGCGTGAGGGCATGGCCTGGGCGACGGTCGACTGCTCCGTCCCGAGGACCCGGCGTACTCCACACAAGCTGCCGAACCTACGCATCTCGGAGTGTCGCGGACAACTCAGCCAGAGCAGCTGTGCATCGTGTTTCACGTGAAACGTCGCTCACTGCTGCACGGCATCATCAGTCGGGGCCGAGCTGCGGCCGAACCCCGCGATCGGAAGCCCCTCGGATCCCTGGGAGGACCGTCCACCCAGAGCACTATGTCCCCCGTGGAGGGCACGGAGTTGTCCACAGAGGTGGATTTCTCCACAGAAGACCAGACCTCACTGGTTCACGACCCCGAAGGCATGGGAGGCTCTGTTCATTGCGAGCCTGAAGTCGAGGAGAGTGAATCCTTGCGGTCCGACGCCAACATCGCGGGACCGATGACCGATCCGGTCCCCGGTCCCCGTACCGAGTCGATGGGGGAGGATGTTTCACGTGAAACACCGCCTCCGATGGACGACACTCCCATCGGTCGCGCTGCCCAACTTGCGGTAGAGGCACTGGGGCGCGCCGGCGAAGGCCTGCCACGGCCCGAGCAGACCCGGGTCATCGTGGTCGCCAACCAGAAGGGCGGGGTGGGCAAGACCACGACGACGGTGAATCTCGCCGCGTCTCTCGCCCTGCACGGCGGCCGCGTCCTGGTAATCGATCTCGACCCTCAGGGCAATGCGTCCACGGCGCTGGGGATCGACCATCACGCCGAAGTCCCTTCCATCTACGACGTGTTGGTCGAGAGCAAGCCGCTCGCGGAGGTCGTCCAGCCGGTCCCCGATGTCGAGGGTCTCTTCTGCGCTCCTGCCACGATCGATCTCGCCGGTGCGGAGATCGAGCTGGTGTCCCTAGTGGCGCGGGAAAGCCGACTGCAGCGTGCGATCCAGTCCTACGAACAGCCGCTGGACTACATCCTCATCGACTGTCCGCCCTCGCTCGGCCTGCTGACGGTCAATGCGTTGGTCGCCGGGCAGGAGGTCCTCATCCCGATCCAGTGCGAGTATTACGCGCTGGAGGGCTTGGGCCAGCTGTTGCGCAACGTTGACCTGGTGCGGGGGCACCTCAACCCCGCCCTGCATGTGTCGACCATCCTGCTCACCATGTACGACGGCCGGACGCGCCTGGCGTCGCAGGTCGCGGAAGAGGTGCGCAGCCACTTCGGCGACGAGGTACTGAGGACGAGCATTCCCCGCTCAGTCCGTATCTCCGAGGCGCCGAGCTATGGACAGACGGTGCTGACCTACGATCCAGGATCGAGTGGCGCCCTCTCCTATCTTGAGGCGGCACGTGAAATCGCGCTGAGGGGCGTCGGCGTCCACTACGACGCGCAGGACGCCCATATCGGCGCCCAGACCGAACAGAGCATGGTGGAGGGGATCCAGTGAGCGATCGACGGAGGGGGTTGGGCCGTGGTCTCGGCGCACTGATCCCTGCTGCCCCGACAGGGGAGAAGGCGGCAGCTCCGGCGGTGGCGGGCGCAGGCTCGTCCGCCTCACCGGCAGCGGTGCCCGTACTGACGACGGACCGTGGAGTGGCGGCCGCGAAGGTGGCCACGCTTCCGTCTGTTTCACATGAAACCGAGGAGCCATCGAGGAACGGCTTCGTGGAGACGCCGGCCGCTCCGCTCGGTGCCCACTTCGCCGAGCTGCCCCTGGACTCCATCACCCCGAATCCTCGGCAGCCCCGCGAGGTGTTCGACGAGGATGCGCTCGCCGAGCTGATCACCTCCATCAAGGAGGTCGGGCTGCTCCAGCCCGTCGTGGTGCGGCAGGTGGGGCCGGCCCGCTACGAGCTGATCATGGGCGAGCGCCGCTGGAGGGCCTGCCGTGAGGCCGGCCTGGAGGCGATCCCGGCGATCGTTCGGGCGACGGAGGACGACAAGCTTCTCCTGGACGCCCTTCTGGAGAACCTGCACCGGGCCCAGCTGAACCCGCTGGAGGAGGCGGCCGCCTACGACCAGCTCCTCAAGGACTTCAACTGCACCCACGATCAGCTGGCGGACCGCATCGGCCGGTCGCGCCCCCAGGTCTCCAACACTCTGCGGCTGCTGAAGCTCTCCCCGGCGGTGCAGCGCAGGGTGGCCGCCGGGGTGCTGTCCGCAGGGCATGCCCGCGCCCTGCTCTCTGTGGAGGACTCGGAGGAGCAGGACCGCCTGGCTCACCGCATCGTGGCCGAGGGGCTGTCCGTGCGGGCCGTCGAGGAGATCGTCACTCTGATGGGGTCCCGGCCGCAGAGCGCTCCGCGCTCCAAGGGGCCGCGGGCCGGTGCTCGGGTCTCTCCGGCTCTGAGCGAGCTCGCCTCTCGGCTCTCGGACCGTTTCGAGACCCGGGTGAAGGTCGACCTCGGCCAGAAGAAGGGCAAGATCACCGTCGAGTTCGCATCAATGGAGGACCTTGAGCGGATCCTCGGTGCGCTCGCTCCGGGCGAGGGGCCGGTCCTCCAGAAGGGCCTTCAGGACGGCGTCCCCGAGGAGGCGGAGGACTGAGTCGGCGGGTGGCGCGACAGTTGCGATCGGCCGGCCACCGGGGCGGACCGTGTCCGGTGTGCACCGGAACACGGTCCGCTCTTTGCTTTCAGGCAGTATCGATGGAATCGCATCGTGGATACGATGCTTTGGGGGTATGGCGCATCCACCTGACGGCACCTTCATCGGGGAGGCGGGGGCCATGCGAACCATGAGCCGTACCGGACTGGTGACCGCAGGCCTGAGCCTAGGGGCGGTCGGCGGGTTCGTCGGCAGCCTGCTCAGGGAGCGGAGCGCTCTGACAGCCGCCCGCAGCGCTGCGGGCGAAGGAAGCGAGGAACTGCCTTCATGGGGCGTCGGCTCGTACCGCTCACGCTGGACAACCTTTCCGACCTTCCCAACCGCTGTCGCGCGTGTGTCTTCTGGGAGCTGGATCCCGTCAGCGGCGAAGCCGCGGTAAGGGCCGGCAGATCCGCGCTGGAGAAGGAGGCGTGGATCTCCGCCGTTCTGCTGGACTGGGGTTCCTGCGGCCGGGTGGTCTACGTGGACGATGTGCCGGTGGGCTTCGTGCTCTATGCGCCGCCCGCCTATGTCCCGCGCTCCACGGCCTTCCCCACGAGTCCGGTGTCCCCGGATGCGGTGCAGCTGATGACCGCCTTCATCATGCCCGGGTATCAGGGCCAAGGGCTCGGCCGCGTGATGGTCCAGACGGTTGCCAAGGATCTGCTGCGCCGTGGCTTCAAGGCGATCGAGGCCTTCGGCGATGCCCGCTGGAAGGAGCCGGCCTGCCTCCTGCCCGCTGATCACCTCCTGGCGGTGGGCTTCAAGACGGTACGTCCCCACCCGACGTACCCCCGGCTGAGGCTGGAACTCCGTACGACGCTCTCCTGGAAGGAAGACGTGGAGATGGCCCTGGACCGTCTGCTGGGGGCCGTACAGAAGGAGCCGGCTCTGCGGCCGCTGTGACCGGTGACCGGTGACCGCTCCTCTGGTGCCCCTGATCATGCGAATGGGCCAGCCCTCAAGGGCTGGCCCATTCGTGTTTCACGTGAAACATCGCCGCATTGGCTCGGCGGCGTCGCTGCCTTACTCGGCGATGAAGTCCTCAAGGTCGCGGACGATCGCCGCCTTCGGCTTGGCGCCGACGATGGTCTTGGCGACCTCGCCGCCCTGGTAGACGTTCAGGGTGGGGATCGACATGACGCCGTACTTGGCGGCCGTGCCCGGGTTCTCGTCGATGTTGAGCTTGACGACCTCGATCTTGTCACCGTACTCGGCGGCGATCGCCTCAAGGGACGGCGCGATCTGGCGGCACGGACCGCACCAGGCGGCCCAGAAGTCCACCAGTACGGGCTTGTCGCTCTTGAGGACGTCCTGCTCGAAGGAGTCGTCGGTCACGTTCTTCAGGGTGCCGGCCACGGCGGGGCTCCTTAACTCAGTGGGTCAAAAGGGGGGTCAGACGGTGGTCTTCTCGGGCTCGGCCTGCTGCTCGCTGTCCGCGAGGGCAGCGAGGAAGCGCTCGGCGTCGAGAGCGGCGGAGCAGCCGGTGCCGGCCGCGGTGATCGCCTGGCGGTAGGTGTGGTCGACGACGTCGCCGGCGCCGAAGACGCCGGTCAGGTTGGTCCGGGTGGAAGGCGATGCGACCTTCAGGTAGCCCTCCTCGTCCAGGTCCAGCTGGCCCTTGAAGAGCTCGGTGCGCGGGTCGTGGCCGATCGCGATGAACAGGCCGGTCACGGGCAGCTCGGTGAGCTCCCCGGTCTTCAGGTTGCGCAGCGTCAGACCCTCCAGCTTCGGGGTGCCCTTGATCTCGGCGACCTCGCTGTCCCACACGAAGCTGATCTTCGGGTCGGCGAAGGCGCGCTCCTGCATCGCCTTGGAGGCACGCAGGGTGTCACGGCGGTGGACGACCGTGACCGACTTGGCGAAGCGGGAGAGGAAGGTGGCCTCCTCCATCGCGGTGTCGCCGCCGCCGATGACGGCGATGTCCTGGTCCTTGAAGAAGAAGCCATCACAGGTGGCGCACCAGGAGACACCGCGGCCGGAGAGGGCGTCCTCGTTCGGCAGACCCAGCTTGCGGTGCTGGGAGCCGGTGGCGACGATGACTGCCTTCGCCTCATGGACGGTGCCGGCGGTGTCCGTGACGGTCTTGATCTCACCGGTGAGGTCGACGGCGACGACGTCATCCGGGACCAGTTCGGCACCGAAGCGCTCGGCCTGCGCGCGCATGTTGTCCATGAGCTCGGGGCCCATGATGCCGTCCTGGAACCCGGGGAAGTTCTCCACCTCGGTGGTGTTCATCAGCGCACCGCCCGCGGTGACGGCACCCTCGAACACCAGCGGCTTCAGTGACGCGCGCGCAGTGTAGAGCGCCGCCGTGTAGCCGGCGGGCCCGGAGCCGATGATGATCACGTTACGGACGTCGCTCACGGCTTGATTCCTCGTCTCTGGAGACTGCTGCTACTGCCGGTGGGAAGCTCTCTCGGTACTCTCACCCCACCCAACGGATCCTAAGGGGCCCGCATTCCCGGTGTGTCCGGGCACACGGAGACACGGCACCGCACACAGATCCCAGAGGACACCTGGGCATGAACCGTCCGCTGCGACGGGCCTCAGGAGCGGGTGTACGAGTGGGTCAGCAGGACCTTGCCGGGCGAGGTCGAGGCCTGCTTCACACAACGCGCGTCGACGACGAAGGCCGTGACCTTCGTGGTGTCGGAGGCGTCGGGCGTGACGACGAGATAGACAGCGCTCCCCTTGTACACACCCTTGTCGGCAACGAGCACAACCTCGTTGGCGGGGATGGCCTGCTGGATGCAGCGTGGAACACTCACGGTGGTGTCCTTGAACGTCTTGTTCGGCTGCATTCCCGAGGGCCCCGCCGTGCCGGAGTCGGACTCGACGCCCCACGGCCTGGTGCTGCCGGACCGGCTCTCGCCCGTCTTCTTGGTGGCGAGCAGGTCGGTCACCTGGCTCTGCAGGGTGCCTTCGGAGTAGGTGTGTGCCGCGTCGGTGTGCTGCCCCGCGGCCGTTGGGGGAGTCTTGCTCGCGTCGTTGCTCAGTGCGTGCACCAGAAGCGTCCCCAGGCCAAGGGCGGCGGCCGCGAAGACGGCGCCTAGGGCGACGACGGTCCTGCGGCCTCCGCGGCGCGTGCGTGGGGCACGGCCCGGTCCAGTGGCAGCACGGGCATGGCCTGAAGGGCGGCCGACCGAGGAAGAGGGCGATGTTTCACGTGAAACACGCGCACTTGAGGACTCGAAAGAGGGGGCATCCGCGGCGTCGGGTGCGGTCGCGTTCAGCAGAGCCTCTGCGGCGAGTGCGGAGTCGATACGGCTCGCCACATCGTCGGGCATCCGCGGCGGGCCCGGCACTGCGCCCAGCAGGCCGCGGATCTCCTCAAGGGAGTGGTACACGTCGGCACAGAGGCCGCAGTCGTCCAGATGCCGCCGCACATCGGCGGTTCGGGAAGGCGGAAGGAGCCCTTCGCTGAGGTCGGAGAGCTCCTCGACTTCCGGGTGCCCGGCCGCATCGGTCGTGGATGTCACGCTCGCCCACCTCCGCCCTTCACAGCAGCTGAATCGCTTGGCCCTGCATCACGTGGTCCCGCTGCGGGTGGGACGGATGCCCCCTGCGCGCGGTTCCGCCCACCGCCCGACTTCTTGCCGTCGTCGCCGCCCTCGCTTCGTAGATGGGTGAGCAGCGGCAGCAGTCTGGCTCTGCCGCGGGCGCAGCGGCTCTTCACCGTCCCGGTCGGAACGTCGAGGATGCGGGCGGCCTCTGCCACGGGATAGCCCTGCATGTCCACCAGGACGAGGGCGGCCCGCTGCTCGGCCGGAAGGGTGCCCAGGGCTTCCAGCAGCTCGCGGTGCAGATCGTTGCGCTCGGCCGGAGCGGACGCCGACTCGTGCGGCTCCAGGAGCTGTTCCAGCCGTTCCGTGTCGTCGACGGGCGAGGTCTTCCGGGACGCGGCCTTGCGGGCACGGTCCAGGCAGGCGTTCACCGTGATCCGGTGCAGCCAGGTGGTGACAGCCGACTGGCCGCGGAAGGTGTGGGCGGCGCGGTAGGCGGAGACAAGGGCGTCCTGAACGGCGTCGGCGGCCTCCTCGCGGTCCCCCAGCGTCCGCAGCGCCACCGCCCAGAGCCGGTCGCGATGGCGGCGCACGAGTTCCCCGAAGGCGTCGGGGTCGCCGTCGACATGACGGGCGAGGAGATCCTGATCGCTTGTTTCGCCGTATCCGGCGTCATCCGCCATCGGACCCCCTCCCCCTCGGAGCGTGCTCAGCCGGTGAACTTCACATCGGTGATGGCCTGCTTGTAGCCGGCACCGCTGTAGCCGTCGGTGGGCGCCATGGGCACGTCCGTGATCCACAGGAGCACGTACTGCGTCTTCAATGCCTTCGTCGCCTTCACCGTGAGAGAGGTTCCGCTCGTGGTGGCGGTTCCGATCTCCGTCATCCCGTCGACTCCTGTCGACGGCGTCAGGGAGTCCGTGGCGTAGAGATGGACCGTCGTGTGGCTGCCGGGGTAGCGGAGCCCTATCGACCCTGTCGAGATCGTCCTGGCGGAGCCGAGGTCGTAGACGATGCCCACACCCGGCTTGTACGGCGCAAGCTTCGGACCGGCCTCGTAGCGCTTGGTCCGCCAGTACGTCGAGCTGTCGCCGTCGTATGTGTTCTTGACATCGCCCGGTGCCTGGGCGTCACCACTCGCGACGTACTCCCGGGCGGCCTGGATCGTCATGGGCTTGGCCGGCGTGACCTTGTTCCCGTTCTTCTCGTTGCCGTCGGTCGTGTGCGTCTGGTTCGAGTTCTGGTGCTTGCCGTTGTCCATCAGCGCCTCGGCAAGCTGCCAGCTGCCCAGGCCCAGCGCGGCGATGAGCAGCGCCGAGACGGCCCACTTGAGGGCCCTGCCGGTGCGGCTCTGGAGCGGGGGCGGCGGGACCGTCACGGGCGGGGTGACGCCCGGCCGGGGCGTGGGATGACCGTACGTGCCCTGCTGGTACGTCGTGCGCTGGTACTCGGGTGGTGCGGTGAACGTGGGCTCCGGCGGGCGGATGCGGGGCATCTCGCCGATCGCCTTCACCAGTTCCTCGGGCGTGGTGCACGGGGACTCATGCCGGGAGGCGGTGGCACCGTCGTTGGCCAGGGCGCGCATGGTGAGCTCGGACAGGCCACGGTGAACCCCGGCGCGTACCTGATCGGGGGCGATCAGGCCGACTCCCTTGGGCAGGCCGGAGAGGCCGTAGGCGTCGTCCTCGTAGGGCCAGCGCTGGGTCAGAGCGGCGTACAGGAGCGCGCCGATGGCCTCCGTGTCGGTGCGCTGTGGCGTGTCGGAGCCGATGCCGCGCAGCGCGGCGTTCACGGCGAGGCCGCGGATGCGCCACTGGCCGGAGGAGGTGCGCAGGACGGTGCCCGGGTTCAGGCGCAGATGGGCGAGGCCCTCCCGGTGAGCGGCGGCCATGGCCTGGGAGACCTGAGTGACCATCTGGTAGGCGTCGTGGGCCTCCAGCGGTCCGGTGGCGAGCAGAGTGGTGAGCTCGACGGCGTCGGGCAGCCACTCGTGCACGACATAGACGAGGTCGTTCTCCTCGACGGCGTCCAGGACCTGCACGAAGCGGGGGTCTCCGAGCAGCGCTGAGGAGCGGGCAGCGGCCAGTACGGATCGGGCCCGCACATGGTCCGCGGGCAGGATGTGTACGCCGACGGCGCGGCGGAGTTTCTCGTCCACCGCACGCCAGCTGCTGAATCCGTCCAGACGGGTGACGCACTCCTCGAGGCGGTAGCGTCTGGCGAGCTTGTGGCCGCTGTGCAACTCGGGCGATGAGGCCTTCCCGGGACGCTCGGCCCCGCCGCTCCCCTGTGCCTCGCCGCCGTACGTGTCCCGCTCCCGGTCCTGTGCCACCCCGTCGGACGTGGACTGGTCCGCCTTGGCGGTCAGCGGCTCATCGCCGCTGTTGTCTGCCACGTCGACGGCAGCCGTGCTCCGTTCCGCCACCGTCGCTCCTGCCTCCCCATCCGTTGCGCGCTGTCCGACGCAGAAACCAATTGTGCCCACAGTCCGCTGCTATGCACGACACACGGCGACGGACGATGGTTGTGCGCGTACCCCCGCCTCAGCGCCCCAGGCGCCCGCGGACCATGCCGACCATTGAGTTGAGTTCCTCGATGCGCATCTTGCGTGCGGCGACGTAGAAGACACCGAGGAGCAGGGCACCACCGCCGAGCAGGGCGGCGAGCGAGCCGCCGACGCCCTGGCCCAGCGTGCGGCCGATCTCGTAGCAGGCCGCTCCGCTCAGCAGAGCGGCCGGTACCGAGGCGATACCCAGCCGCGCGTACGTACGCAGCACCCGGGCGCCGTCCAGGTCGCCGCCCAGACGCTTGCGCAGCCGGGCCCAGGCGACACCGACACCGATCGCGTACGCGAGGCCGTACGAGGCCGCCATGCCGATCACGGCCCAGCGGGCCGGGAGGAGGAAGTAGCACAGGACCGAGGCACCCGCGTTCACGGCGGCCACGATGACCGTGTTGTAGAAGGGGGTGCGGGTGTCCTCGTACGCGTAGAAGGCGCGGAGCACGACGTACTGCACGGAGTAAGGGATCAGGCCGAGACCGAAGGCCATCAGCATGTAGCCCATGTTGGTGGCGGACCCGATGCCGGAGGAGCCGAAGATCAGGGTGCACATCGGGATGCCGAGCGCGAGGAACCCGAAGGCGATCGGCACGATCGCGACGGCCGTCGTGCGCAGGCCCTGGGAGATGTCGTCGCGGACGGCACCGCCGTCGCCCTCGGCGGCCGAACGCGAGATGCGCGGGAGCAGGGCGGCCATCAGGGAGACGGTGATGATCGCCTGGGGAAGGCCCCAGATCAGCTGGGCGTTGGCGTAGGCGGCGAAGCCGGTGCCGTCGACGGGCGAGTGCTTGCCCGCGGACGTGGACAGCTGGGACACGACGAGCGCGCCCGCCTGGTTGGCGAGGACGAACAGGACGGTCCACTTGGCGAGCGTCGCGGCCTTGCCGAGGCCGTGGCCCTTCCAGTCGAAGCGCAGCCGCAGCCGGAACCCGGTCTCCCGCAGATACGGGATCATCGCGAGGGACTGGACCACGAGCCCCAGCAGAACGCCGGCGCCGAGCAGCCGCTGGCCCTCCGGCGGAATGTTGGTGACCTTCATCCCGGAGTGCGCCGCGGTGCCGTAGACCCAGATGAACATGCCGAGCGTCACGATGATGACGATGTTGTTGAGGACCGGGGTCCACATCATCGCGCCGAACTTCCCCCGGGCGTTGAGGATCTGCCCCATCACCACGTGGATGCCCATGAAGAAGATCGAGGGCAGGAAGTAGCGGACGAAGGTGACACCGACCTCGTTGGCCGCCGGGTCGCTGGCGACCGAGTCGGACAGCAGGCGGATCAGAACGGGCGCGGCGACGATGGTGATCGCGGTCAGTGCTCCCAGTGCCACCATGACCAGGGTCAGCAGCCGGTTCGCGTACGCCTCACCGCCGTCCTCGTCCTCCTTCATCGCCCGCACGAGCTGCGGCACGAAGACGGAGTTGAGGCCGCCGCCGACCGTGAGGATGTAGATCATCGTGGGGAGCTGGTAGGCGACCTGGAAGGTGTCACCGAGCAGGCCCACGCCCAGCGCCGACACGATCAGCGCGGAGCGGATGAAGCCGGTGAGGCGGGAGACCATCGTGCCCGCCGCCATCACGGCACTGGACTTCAGCAGGCCGGAGGCCCGTCCGCCCTTCTTCGCCGGCGGTGCGAGGGTCGTCGAGGGTGTGGGCGCGGTGGCCGGTACGGGCGCGGGCGCCGGTGCCGCGTCGGCGGCCGGCGCAGGCGTGGGGGCGTACGCCCCGCCGTGCGGGGACGCGGCGGCGTAGGTCTGCCCCGGGTAGGGGGCCGCCGGGTTCTGGCCCTGAGACGGTGCGGATGCCGGGCCGGGTACGGACGGCTGCTGTCCGTACGGCCGACCGCCCCCCTGCTGCTGGTCCCGGAAGAGATGGGCGAAGGCGTCCGGCTCGTGGCGCTCCTCACCGGCCTGGGTGACCAGATCGTCGACGCCCACGAACTGGGTCGTACGGGGGTCGTCGCCGTAGGGAAGGTACTGCGTCGGACCCTCAGGCTCGGGCGCGGGCGGCTGGGCCCACACACGGGGGTCCGGGGTGTACTGGGGAGTCGGCGGCTGGGCGTACAGGGACTGTGGCGTCTGGTGGGTGCCGGGGGGCGGCGGGGGGTGCGCGGCACGGTCGTAGAGCGCCTCGGCCACCGGATCCTGGGCGGAGAGGTCCTGGTCCCGGTAGGGGTCCTGGGCGTAGGCGTCCTGGAGGTACATGTCCGCCGGGGGCCGCGGGGGCACCTGGCCGGGGTCGTGGGGCGGCGGGCCCTCGGGGTAGCCCGAGCTGCCCACGGCGCCCTGACCGCGGTCACCGTCGTACGGCGCGTTCATGGTTACCCCACCTCATTGTCCCCGGGCCCACCGGCCACGACATCGCTCAACGGTCCACTCTCTCACCCGTGCCGGACGGGTCGGCGCTTTCCGGTGCGGTGTCCGGTGCCGGGTCACTCGGCTGCTCCGGGTCGTCTGCCCGGGTCCCCGCGTCCGACTCCTGTTCGGGTGCCGTCGTGGAACTTACGGTGTCTCCAGTGTCTACGGTGCCGCTCGCGGCGCCGTTCAGACCCTGGTCCTCCGTGGTGGCGTCAAGGTCCTGCGGGCCGTCCTGCAGCTCCTCCTCGGCCCGCCGTGCTGCCATGCGCTTGCGCTGGGTGTACATGCGGAACCCGGCCAGGACCAGCAGCAGGACGCCGCCGGCGATGACCAGCATCACCGTGGGCGTGATCTCCGTGACGTTCACGTCGAAGGTGACGGCGGGGCCGTAGGCCTGTCCGTCCTCCGTGAAGAGCTGGGCGACCACGGCGGCCCGGCCGTTCGCGTTGGCCGTGGTGGTGAACTTCACGGACTGGCTGTGCCCGCCGGAGACGGTGATGGGCTGCTCGGTGTACGGGCCGTTGCCGACCTTCAGCCGGGTCGGCTGCTCCGAGGTCAGCCGCAGCACCAGGTGGTTGACCCCTTGCATGAGGTTGTTCTGCACCGTCACGGGGATCGTGGCGCTGCGGCCCGAAAGCTTGGTCTCGGACTTCTGGATCAGCCGGACCTGGTCGGTGAGCCCGTCGAGGTACGACTCCACGCCCCGGCGGAAGGTCGGCGCCTCGGTCGGGCGTCCACGCCACGAGGTGGACATGGCGCGGTCTATGGCCCGCCCGAAGGGGGTGACGACTCGCGCGGGGTCGGTGAGGATCACCTTGAAGCTGTCGAGCTTGTCCTGGGTGTCCTCGATCTGCTGGAACGCCTCCTGCGGCAGCTCCGCCCTGCGCAGCGACGAGGGGTAGCGGGACGCGGTCGGCACCTTCGTCGCTGCGTTCGGGTCCGGCTTGGCCTTGGCGGCCGCGGACAGATCGGCGGACTGCGACCAGGTGCTGCCCTGGAGGGTCGTCAGCGCCTGCGCCATCGACTGTGCCTGGCTCGCTGACGGTGTCCGCTGCGGGGCCACCACGATGCTGCGCTGCTTCTGAGGCTCCTGCAGGTTGATCATCAGGCTCTGGGCCAGGAACTCCTGGACGGCGAGGGTGGAGCTGCCGGCCGACGACATGTCGCTCTCGAAGGCGGTCGACAGGCCGTCGTCCGCGACCACTGCCGTGGTGCCGCCCCCGATCGGACGTGCCGCGGTGGGCGTGTAGGAGAGGCCCCCGGTCTCCTGCAGGCTGTCGCTGCGGGCGATCAGCTTGTCGGCGCCCGCGGAGGTGCCGACCTTGACGATCGAGGGGTCGACGGCTCCGTTCACGGGCCAGGCGAAGTCCGTGTCCGGTTTCACGTGGAGGATGGTCTCCACGGTGCTCGCGGCCACGTCCGTGGCGTCCTTGAGGTGGCTCAGGGAGCCCGTGATGTTCCTGCCGTCGTGGGCGAGCGAGGCCAGGTCGGGATCGGCGAAGGGGAGGGCGACCACCTCCTTGTTCTGCACCGCCTTCTCAAGATCGGCGAGCCATTGCTTGGCCACTGCCTGGTTCTTGCCCGCCGTGACGGTATCGCCGTCGCCCTTGACGCTGTAGCTGCCGGTCATGGCGTCCACGGAGGCGAGCAGGTCCGGGTCGATCACCCAGGTGATGTCGAGGTTCTTGCCCAGCGACAGGAGCTGGGAGAGCCGGCCGCCCGGAGCGAGTTCCTTGGCCAGGTCGTCGTTCTGGAAGACGGGCGTCTGCTGCTGGTTGGGAAGCGTCTCCACGGTCATATGGACGGTGGAGATCAGCGGCCAGAGGTACGTCGTCCTCGTCTTGGTAGCGGCGCTGTCGGGCTCCCAGGGAAGGAACGTGCGCTGGATGCCGAGCACCTGCTCGTACGGCTGGGCGGCGGTCTGTCCGGAGAGCGAGACGCCGAGCGGGTAGACCCCGTCGGAACCCAGGTTCAGCTCCTTGACGGGCACGGAGATGCTGAAGTCCTGCGAGACTCCCGGGGCGAGCCTGGCGAAATTCTCGACGTACTTCCCACCGACCTCGCTGCCGTCGACGCCCGGCAGGAAGCCTGTGCGCCGGGCGGCGCTGTCGATGGACGCGCGGCTGTCCAGGGCGGGGCCGACCCGCAGTCCCACATGGGCGTCCGTGACGGCCTGCTTGCCGTTGTTGGTGACCGTGCCCGTGACGGTCACGGTGTCGCCGGCGGCCGGTGCGTTGGGGCTGACCGAGTCCAGGGAGACGGTGACCGTACGGGAGCCGCCGACCGCCGCCGGGGAGCTCTTCTCGGCGGCCTGCGCCGCCGGGCCGGTGGGCAGCTGCAGAAGACCGGCCAGCAGAGGCGCGCCCGCCAGCAGCGCCGCGGTGCGCCGGAGCCACCGGCGGGCAGGTGAGGAACTCATCCCCTGGAATTCTGCCGCCTCGGCCACGCGCTCGTCCGTCCCTTGTCGTCGTCAGTGGTCGTCGGAATGTGCGTCCACGCATGGTAACGATGTGCGCGGAGAGGAAGTGCCGCGGTCCACGCCGCAAGATCCAAAGCGAGTGCTCGGCTGTCCCGTATGTGCATGTATCAAGAGGAGCATGGATACGGGGTGCTACTGCGCGTGCACGGAACGCTTGTGCAGGTTTTATGGAGGCGCTCACCCACGCCCGGGCCACGTACCCTTTTCTGTTGTGCCGAACGCCAACGAAGACAACCCCAGTGCCCTGAGTCAGGTGCAGCGCCGCGCGGTGAGTGAACTGCTGCGGGTGTCCCCTGTCGCCGACGACCTCGCCCGCCGTTTCCAGGAGGCCGGGTTCTCACTTGCCCTGGTCGGCGGCTCGGTGCGGGATGCCCTCCTCGGCCGGCTCGGCAACGATCTGGACTTCACGACCGACGCCCACCCCGAGGACGTCCTGAAGATCGTACGGCCGTGGGCGGATGCCACGTGGGAAGTCGGGATCGCCTTCGGGACGGTCGGTGCGCAGAAGGACGGCTACCAGATCGAGGTGACGACGTACCGCTCCGAGGCGTACGACCGCACCTCGCGCAAGCCCGAGGTGTCGTACGGCGACTCCATCGAGGATGACCTGATCCGGCGCGACTTCACGGTGAATGCGATGGCCGTCGCGCTGCCCGAGAAGGAGTTCATCGACCCGTACGGTGGGCTCGACGACCTCGCCGCCCGCGTCCTGCGCACGCCGGGCACCCCCGAGGACTCGTTCTCGGACGACCCGCTGCGGATGATGCGGGCAGCGCGCTTCGCGGCACAGCTGGACTTCGAGGTCGCTCCCGACGTTGTCCGGGCCATGAAGGAGATGGCCGAGCGGATCGAGATCGTGTCTGCCGAGCGTGTGCGGGACGAGCTGAACAAGTTGATCCTGTCCGCGCACCCGCGCGAGGGGCTGGCGCTGCTGGTCGAGACCGGGCTCGCCGACCATGTCCTTCCGGAGCTTCCTGCACTGCGGCTGGAGCGTGACGAGCACCACCGGCACAAGGACGTCTACGACCACACGTTGATCGTGCTGGAGCAGGCGATGGAGCTGGAGGAGGACGGTCCGGACCTGACCCTGCGACTTGCCGCGCTGCTGCATGACATCGGCAAGCCGAGGACGCGCCGTTTCGAGAAGGACGGCCGGGTCTCCTTCCACCACCACGAGGTGGTGGGCGCCAAGATGACCAAGAAGCGGATGGGGGCGCTGAAGTACCCCAACGACCTGGTGAAGGACGTTGCGCGACTGGTCGAACTCCATCTCCGCTTCCACGGCTACGGCACCGGTGAGTGGACGGACTCTGCGGTCCGCCGCTATGTCCGCGACGCCGGGCCGCTTCTCGACCGCCTCCACAAGCTGACCCGCTCGGACTGCACCACGCGCAACAAGCGCAAGGCGGCGGCTCTGTCCCGCGCCTACGACGGTCTGGAGGAACGCATCGCCCAGCTCCACCAGCAGGAGCAACTCGACGCCATTCGTCCCGACCTCGACGGCAACCAGATCATGGAGATCCTGGGTGTTCGCCCGGGTCCGGTGGTCGGACAGGCGTACAAGTTCCTCCTGGAGCTTCGCCTGGAGAACGGTCCGATGGAGCATGACGCGGCGGTGGCGGCGCTCAAGGAGTGGTGGGCCGAGCAGGGCTCCTGATCGGTGGACGGGGTCATGTTTCACGTGAAACATGACCCCGGACGCGCCGTGGGGCGGTGTTTCACGTGAAACACCGCCCCACGGTCGTCAGTGGCCCAGGTTCTACTTGGTCTCCTTCAGGCAGAGCACCACGTCGTGGCCGGCGCCCGACTGAACGTAGTAGACCGTCGAGTCCGTGACGGCCTTGCACTTGTTCTCGTCGCTGGAGTTGTCGAACTTCTGGATGACCTTGAACTGGGCGCCGCTGGCGGAGCAGTCGACTTCCTTGAGGTCGGGCTTGAAGTCCGTGCCGTCGTTGTGCATGCAGGCGCCCACCGAGGTCGTCTCCGCGTCGGTCTGGTTTGCCCACCAGCCGATGCCGAACTTCACCCCCAAGGCGATGATGGCGACGATGATGGCCCCGACGATGCGCAGTGCCTTCTTGCCCCCCCGCTTGCCCGGGCCGGCCTGCGGGGGTACCGGAGCGGGAGCGCCCTGGTTCGGGAACGGCGCGTAGGGACCCTGCGGCGGAACTCCCGGCTGGCCGGGCTGCTGCCCCACGGGCATGGTGGGCTGCTGGGCGTACGGATTCGGGCCCTGGGGCGGCGGAGTGGTCACTAGGGGGTCCCCCTCGAACATGGATGCGCAGAGCGCGAGATAAGACGCCCGTAAGTTACCGGTCCGCACTGACAACCCTGAACTCAGGAGGGACTCCGTAGCACTGATGTGACACTTACTGACTTCCGAAGCGGGACATAGCCACAGCAATCGCTGCGTAGATAACGGCGACCGCGACCACCAGGGCGGCTGAACGCCCGTCAGGAGGCAGCATCAGGGCGGCCACTCCCGCCGCGCCGACGAACGCGACGTTGAACAGCACGTCGTAGACGGAGAAGACCCGGCCGCGGAAACCGTCCTCGACCGCGGACTGGACGATCGTGTCCGTGGAGATCTTCGCGCCCTGAGTGGTCAGCCCCAGGACGAAGGCGGCGACCAGCATGGGGACGGTGGCGAACGGGAGGCCCAGCCCGGGTTCGAGAACGGCGGCCGCCCCGGCGCACACGACGATCCAGCGGCCGGAACCGAGCCGTCCCGCTGCCCACGGTGTCACCAGGGCCGCGGCGAAGAACCCGGCGCCGGACACCCCCAGCGCCAGCCCCAGCAGGGAGAGTCCCTCTTTCGGGTTCGAGGACAGGGCGTACCGGCACAGCATCAGCACCAGGACCAGCAGGGCGCCGTAGCAGAACCGCATCAGCGTCATCGCGGTCAGCGCCCAGGCGGCCTCCCGGCGCGGGGGCGCCGCGAGATGCCGTACGCCCGCCACCAGGTCACGCGTGGTGCCGACGAGAGCCGTGCCGAGCCGCTGCGGCACCGACTCACGGTCGGGACCCAGCAGTTCCGGCGCCAGGCGCAGCGAGGCGAGTGCCGCACCCAGATAGAGGACCGCGCCCAGCAGCACCACCGCCGCGTCCGAGTCAGCGGCCACCAGTCGTACGGCGAAGGCGAGCCCGCCGCCCGCGGTCGCGGCGAGCGTGCCGGCCGTCGGCGAGAGCGAGTTGGCCATCACCAGACGCTCGTCGTCGACCACGCGGGGCAGCGCCGCGGACAGGCCCGCGAGGACGAAGCGGTTGACCGCGGTGACGCACAGCGCGGAGACGTAGAAGAGCCAGTCCGGGACATGGCTCAGCATCAGGGCGGCCGTCACGCACGCCAGTAGGGCGCGCAGCAGGTTGCCGTAGAGGAAGACCTGGCGCCGTCGCCAGCGGTCCAGCAGGACACCCGCGAAGGGGCCGACGAGCGAGTACGGCAGGAGCAGTACCGCCATCGCGGAGGCGATCGCGGCTGCGGAGGTCTGCTTCTCGGGGGAGAAGACGACGTACGTGGCGAGCGCGACCTGGTAGACACCGTCGGCTCCCTGGGAGAGCAGCCGTACGGCGAGCAGGCGTCTGAAGCCCTGGAAGCGCAGCAGGATGCGCAGGTCGCGCACGACGGACATGGGGCACAGCCTCACATACGCGCGGGGTCCCCGGGCACACGGCCCGGGGACCCGGTCAGGACCAGGGACGCGTGGTCCTAGCGCTCGACCTCGCCCCGGATGAACTTCTCGACGTTCTCCCGGGCCTCGTCGTCGAAGTACTGAACCGGCGGGGACTTCATGAAGTAGGACGACGCCGACAGGATCGGGCCGCCGATGCCGCGGTCCTTGGCGATCTTGGCGGCGCGCAGGGCGTCGATGATGACACCCGCCGAGTTCGGGGAGTCCCACACCTCGAGCTTGTACTCCAGGTTCAGCGGGACGTCGCCGAAGGCACGGCCCTCAAGACGGACGTACGCCCACTTGCGGTCGTCGAGCCAGGCCACGTAGTCGGACGGGCCGATGTGCACGTTCTTCTCGCCGAGGTCCCGGTCCGGGATCTGGGAGGTGACGGCCTGCGTCTTGGAGATCTTCTTGGACTCCAGGCGGTCACGTTCGAGCATGTTCTTGAAGTCCATGTTGCCGCCGACGTTCAGCTGCATCGTGCGGTCCAGGATGACACCCCGGTCCTCGAACAGCTTCGCCATGACGCGGTGCGTGATGGTGGCGCCGACCTGCGACTTGATGTCGTCACCGACGATCGGCACGCCCGCCTCGGTGAACTTGTCCGCCCACTCCTTGGTGCCGGCGATGAAGACCGGAAGGGCGTTGACGAAGGCGACCTTGGCGTCGATGGCGCACTGGGCGTAGAACTTCGCCGCGTCCTCGGAACCGACCGGCAGATAGCAGACGAGGACGTCGACCTGCTGGTCCTTGAGGACCTGGACGACGTCGACCGGCTCCTCGGCGGACTCCTCGATGGTGGCGCGGTAGTACTTGCCGAGACCGTCGAGGGTGTGGCCGCGCTGGACCGTCACGCCGGTGGTCGGGACGTCGCAGATCTTGATGGTGTTGTTCTCGGAGGCGCCGATGGCGTCCGCCAGGTCGAGGCCGACCTTCTTGGCGTCCACGTCGAACGCGGCGACGAACTCGATGTCACGGACGTGGTAGTCGCCGAACCGAACGTGCATCAGGCCCGGGACCTTGGACGCCGGGTCGGCGTCCTTGTAGTACTCGACGCCCTGCACCAGCGATGCGGCGCAGTTGCCCACGCCGACGATGGCTACGCGAACCGAACCCATTCCGGTTGCTCCCTGTGTGTACGAGGTGAGGCCCGAGCGGGCCTCACGTGGTGGTGTCGTCGGACGGATCCGGCCGGGTGCTGTCCCGGTTCCGGGGCAGGCCGCCCGTCTCTCCAGATGTGCTGCCTTGAGCGGAGCCGTCGGCGGTGGATCCCCTGAGGTATCGTCCGGCCCGCTCGCTCTCGATGAGCTCGTTCAGCCAGCGCACTTCGCGCTCCACGGACTCCATCCCGTGGCGCTGGAGCTCAAGGGTGTAGTCGTCGAGGCGCTCCCGGGTACGCGCCAGGGAGGCGCGCATCTTCTCCAGGCGCTCCTCCAGCCGGCTGCGACGGCCCTCCAGGACGCGCATGCGAACATCGCGTGACGTCTGTCCGAAGAAGGCGAAACGAGCGGCGAAGTGCTCGTCCTCGTACGCGTCGGGACCCGTCTGGGAGAGCAGTTCCTCGAAGTGCTCCTTACCTTCCGCCGTCAACCGATAGACGATCTTGGCGCGGCGCCCCGCGAGCGTAGCGGCGAGAGCATCGTCCGGGGTGCTGCCCGACTCCTCGATCAACCAGCCGTTGGCGACCAGCGTCTTGAGGCACGGGTAGAGCGTCCCGTAGCTGAACGCACGGAATACACCCAGTGACGTATTGAGTCGTTTGCGCAGCTCATAGCCGTGCATCGGGGACTCGCGGAGCAGGCCGAGAACGGCGAACTCAAGGATCCCGGAACGCCGGCTCATGTGCGCCTCCCTTCCGCCCCTGTCTCGTCCGCACGGTCTCTATGTCTCACTGATGTATCGACTCGATACATCAGGACGATAGAACGCCTCTCCGTGTGTGACAAGAGGGGGCATGGTGAACGGGGTCACATCACCGATTCGTACGAAGCGAGTTGCCTGTTTTGGGGTGAACTTCGGAGCTCGGCTGGTTTTGGCGGTGCGTAGTCTGTGCGGCATGCACAACCCGCCGGGAACCGAGTGGCGCCTGAGGACGTCCTCGTTCTCGGTGCAGTACGGGTGAATGCCAAAACGACCGCATCCGTACTTCGGGGGGACCGGAAACCAGCCGCCGTTTCCAGGCGCGCCAGGATGCGCCTGCCCGAGGAGTAATCGTTCGATGAGCGAGCACCGTCGCAAACCGCCGCAGCCGCAGGGAGGCGGTCGTGCCGCGGCCCGGCGCGGCCAGTCGGCACCCTCCGGCCGCCGCGCGGCACCGCGAGGCGCCACCGGGTCCCCTTCCGTTTCCAACGAAGCGGGAGGTGAGGATCGCCCGTACGGTGGCCGTGCCGAGGCCCGGCGGGCGGCACAGAGAAGTGGGGGCGCCCGACGCAGAGGGGCGGAGGGGCCGGGATACGGTCCCGGCGGCCCCCATGGGCCCGGTCGGGGCAGGGGGCGGAATCCCGCTCCTGCCAAGAAGCGCTTCATCGACTACCCGCGCGCGGGCAAGTCCGGAGTCGGGCGCTGGTTGCCGTCGTGGAAGCTGGTGACCGGCCTGTTCATCGGCTTCATAGGGAGCCTGGTGGCCGTGGCGGGCATCGGGTACGCCATGGTGAGCGTCCCGAACGTGGCCCAGACCGCGACCGCGCAGAACAACGTCTACTACTGGTCCGACAACACGCCGATGGTCGCCACCGGTGGTGAGATCAACCGGCAGATCATCAACTACTCCGAGATCCCCACGGAGATGCGGTACGCCGTCATCTCGCAGGAGAACAAGACCTTCGAGACCGACAGCGGCATCGACCCGAACGGCATCGCACGCGCCGTCCTCAACATGGCCAGCGGTGGTCAGACACAGGGTGGCTCGACGATCACCCAGCAGTACGTCAAGAACGCGATGCTGAACGACCAGTCGCAGACCATCTCCCGGAAGTTCAAGGAGATCTTCGTCGCGATCAAGGTGGGCACCCAGGTCCCCAAGGACAAGATCATGGCCGGCTACCTGAACTCGGCGTACTTCGGTCGCGGTGCCTACGGACTCCAAGCGGCGGCCCGTGCCTACTTCAACAAGGAAGCCAAGAACCTGAACCCGGGCGAGTGTGCCTTCCTGGCGGCGATGGTCAAGGGTGCCACCTACTACGACCCGGCGGGTGCGACGTCCATCGACCCGGCCGCCACTCCCCAGGCCAACAGCAAGCGGGCCCTGGCGCAGATGCAGGACACGCTCAACAAGATGGTCCAGTACGGCCACCTGAGCGCCGCGGAGAGGGCCAAGTACACGACACTGCCGAAGGTCCAGAACCCGCGGTCCAACTCCCGGCTCAGTGGTCAGATCGGTTATCTGGTCGACCTGGCCAACAGCTATCTGCTCACCCACAGCAAGGAAACCGGGATCACCCCGGACAAGCTGCGGCAGGGCGGCCTCTCGATCTACACGACGTTCGACAAGAAGAAGGTCGAGGCACTCGAGAAGGCCGTCAAGAACGTCCAGCAGGCCAACATCAAGCCCAAGCTACGCCCGGACACGGACAAATTCGTCCAGTTCGGTGGAGCTTCCGTGAACCCGTCCTCCGGTGCCATCGAGGCGATCTACGGCGGTGAGGACGCCACCAAGCACTTCACCAACAACGCCGACTCGACCGGTGCCCAGGTGGGTTCCACGTTCAAGCCGTTCGTGCTGGCGGCGGCCATGCAGGACGGCATCCTCAATCGCCACGGAGGCCCGTCGCAAGCCCAGGACGAACGCACCCAGATCTCGCCCAAGAGCCTGTACAGCGGCCAGAACAAGCTCAAGATCAAGAAGTATGACGGGACGGTCTGGACCGACAAGGACGGCAAGGAGTGGCTGCAGACGAACGACGGCAACGAGTCGGTGGGCAACCCGCCCACCTACCAGATCGACCTGCGTGAGGCGATGCGGCTCTCGGTCAACTCCGCCTACGTCCAGCTCGGCATGGATGTCGGCCTGGACAAGGTCGAGCAGGCGGCCGAGAGTGCGGGCATCCTGAAGTCCAGCCTGGCCAGTTCCAACTACCCGTCGTTCTCCATCGGCACCTCCTCCCCGAGCGCGATCCGCATGGCAGGTGCCTATGCCACCTTCGCCGCCAGCGGCAAGCAGAACGACCCGTACTCGGTCGACCATGTCAAGAGCAAGGACGGGTCGGTCTTCCAGCACGCCAAGAAGCCCACGGATGCCTTCACCAAGGCGGTCGCCGACAACGTGACCGACGTACTGAAGACCGTGGTCGACAAGGGCACCGGTACCGCCGCGCAGCTGCCCGGCCGTGACGTCGCGGGTAAGACGGGTACGACGGACGGCAACAAGTCCGCCTGGTTCGTCGGGTACACCCCGCAGCTGGCGACCGCGATCGGCATGTACCGCCTGGACGACAACGAGACCAGCAAGAACCGCCAGTTCCTGCAGATGTATGGAACCGGCGGTCAGAAGAAGATCCACGGTGCCTCGTTCCCGGCGGAGATCTGGCACGACTACATGGCAGAGGCGCTCAAGGGGCTGCCCTCGGAGCCGTTCCCGACGCCCGAGCCCATTGGTGTGGTGGTCAACGCGAACCCGAGTCCGAGCGTGACGCCCAGCCCCACGCCGAGCCAGTCGGCGAGCCCGACGCCGAGCCCGACGCCGAGCAAGTCGCTGCTCTCTCCATCGCCGTCGCCGAGCGACACCTGTGGAGCCTTCGGCTGGAACTGTGTTCCCAACGGCGGCACCGGCAATGGAGGCACCGACGCCGGCAGTACGGGCGGAGTGACCCCGAGCCCGTCGGGCACCACCGGCACTGGAACCTCCCGGGGCGGTGGCAACGGGGGGATCTTCGCAGGTCCGCACGGATAACCGTCACTGGCTGTGTTTCACGTGAAACCCTCCGTTTCACGTGAAACATCGACCGAAGGGGGCCGTCACACCGATCAGGTGTGGCGGCCCTCGGCATTCTCCTAGGTGAATGCGGCAGGATGAGCCTCATGCCCAGTGCAGAGACGACGCGAGCGAGCGTCCATGAGCCGGACCGGGTGCGGCCCACCAGGGAGGACGAGGTTGCCGCGGCCGGCAGTGAGTTGATCGGCGGTCCCATCGGACGACGTGCGCTGCTCGGGACGTCCTGGTGGACTCCCGTGCGGGTCGTGGCGCTCGTCGCGATCGGCATGTTCGTCCTTGGCATGGTCCAGAAGCTGCCTTGCTACGACAGCAGCTGGTTCTTCGGCGCCAGCTCGCAGTACACGCATGCGTGCTACTCGGACATCCCGCACCTCTATCAGGGACGCGGATTCGCCGACGGGCTTGTGCCCTACTTCGACAAGCTCACCGGCGACATGGACTACCTTGAGTATCCGGTGCTCACCGGTGTGTTCATGGAGGTCGCCTCGTGGCTGACGCCCGGCAGCGGCGCGCTCCAGCCCCGTGAGCAGACCTACTGGATGGTCAACGCCGGAATGCTTCTGGTGTGCGCCGTGGTCATCGCGGTGTGCACCGCGCGGATTCACCGCCGGCGCCCCTGGGACGGCCTCCTGGTCGCCCTCGCGCCCGCCTTCGCGCTGACGGCCACCATCAACTGGGATCTGCTCGCCGTCGCTCTGCTGGCCGCCGCGATGCTGATGTGGTCGCGTGGACGGGCTCTCGCCTTCGGCATCCTCGTCGGGCTTGCCACGGCCGCCAAGTTCTATCCGTTCCTGGTGCTCGGCCCGCTCCTCGTGCTGTGCTGGCGGGCGGGCAAATGGCGGGAGTTCTGGGCCGCGATGCTGGGTGCCGTGGGCGCGTGGCTCGCGGTCAACGTGCCGGTGATGTTCCTTGCCCCCGAGGGCTGGGCGAAGTTCTACCGCTTCAGCCAGGAGCGCGGGGTCGACTTCGGTTCGGTCTTCCTGTTCATCTCGAGGTGGCTCAACATCGAGATCACCAAGGATGTCGCCAACACCTGCGCGATGATCATGATGTTGGTCGTCTGCGCGGGTATCGCCGCGATGACGCTGACGGCCCCGCGCCGCCCGCGCTTCGCACAGCTCGCCTTCCTGATCGTCGCGGCGTTCATCCTCACCAACAAGGTCTACTCGCCGCAGTACGTCCTGTGGCTGGTCCCCCTCGCCGCGCTGGCCCGGCCGCGCTGGCGGGACTTCCTGATCTGGCAGGCCTGCGAGGTGGCGTACTTCCTGGGCATCTGGATGTACCTCGCCTACACGACCAGCGGAGACGCGCACAAGGGGCTGCCGACGGAGGGGTACCAACTCGCCATCGCCATGCACCTGCTGGGGACGCTCTACCTGTGTGCCGTCGTCGTACGCGACATCTTCATGCCGGAAAGGGACATGGTGCGCCGTGCCGGTGACGACGACCCGTCAGGCGGTGTGCTGGACGGGGCGCCGGACGTCTTCGTGCTGGGCACCGCCGCCCATCCGCCGCGGCACGCGGTGCACGGCGACGGGCCACAGGTGGAGTGGGGCAGCCGGGACGAACCCACGGGCGACGGTTCGCTCTGAGCGAACAGCGTGCGGAGCACCACGCACAAGGCCGTACACGGGCTCCGTGTACGGCCTTTGCGGTTTGGTCGTCCCGCCCTGGCTCAGCGGTCGACGAGCCGGTCGAACTGCGTGGTGGTGTGCCGCAGATGGGCCACGAGTTCGTCCCCGACCTTGGGCTCGGTGGCGTCCGCGGGAATGAACAGGATCGAGACCTGCATGTGCGGGGGCTCGGCGAACCAGCGCTGCTTGCCCGCCCAGACGAACGGTGAGAGGTTGCGGTTCACCGTCGCGAGGCCGGCTCGGGCGACGCCCTTGGCGCGCGGCATGACACCGTGCAGGGCCTTCGGGGCCTCCAGGCCCACCCCGTGCGACGTTCCGCCGGCCACGACGACCAGATAGCCGTCGGAGGCCGCCTTCTGCTGCCGATAGCCGAAACGGTCGCCCTTGGAGACGCGCGTGACGTCCAGGACGGCCCCGCGGTACTCGGTCGACTCATGGTCCCCCAGCCACAGCCGGGTGCCGATGCGGGCGCGGAAGCGGGTCTGCGGGAACTGCTGCTGCAGCCGGACCAGGTCGTCGGCCTTGAGGTGACTGACGAACATCGTGTGCAGGGGCAGCCGGGCCGCGCGCAGTCGGTCCATCCAGCCGATGACCTCCTCGACGGCGTCGGAGCCGTCCGTGCGGTCCAGCGGCAGGTGGATGGCGAAGCCCTCAAGACGGACGTTCTCTATGGCGGCGTGCAGCTGCGGCAGTTCCTGCTCCCTCACGCCGTGCCGCTTCATCGAGGACATCACCTCGATGACCACACGGGCGCCCACGAGCCCGTACACGCCGTCCACGGACGACACCGAGCGGATGACGCGGTCCGGCAGCGGCACGGGTTCCTCGCCCCGCCGGAACGGCGTCAGCACCAGCAGGTCGCCACCGAACCAGTCCTTGATGCGGGCCGCCTCGTACGTCGTGCCCACGGCGAGGACGTCCGAGCCCAGGCGCGTGGCTTCTTCCGCCAGCCGCTCGTGGCCGAATCCATAGCCGTTGCCCTTGCAGACGGGGACAAGCCCCGGGAACTGCTCCTGCACGTGCTTGTGGTGTGCCCGCCAGCGCGCGGTGTCGACGTAGAGCGTGAGCGCCATGGCCGGTCCCGGAACCTTTCTCGTGGCTGCCGTGTGTCAGAGGTCTGAAGGGGAATTGTGACGGATCCGCCGGGCCGGCGGCCGATGCCGGGCCTTGTGAGCGGCCCGGTGCGGGCGGCGTCAGCGGCGCGACATGTAGATGTCGAGCGCCTTGTGGAGCAGCTTGTTGAGCGGGAAATCCCACTCGCCCAGGTACTCGGCTGCCTGGCCGCCCGTGCCCACCTTGAACTGGATCAGGCCGAAGAGGTGGTCCGTCTCGTCCAGCGAGTCGGAGATGCCGCGCAGGTCGTAGACGGTGGCGCCGAGCGCGTAGGCGTCGCGCAGCATCCGCCACTGCATCGCGTTCGAGGGCCGGACCTCACGGCCGATGTTGTCGGAGGCGCCGTAGGAGTACCAGACGTGTCCGCCGACGATCAGCATGGTCGCCGCCGACAGGTTCACGCCGTTGTGGCGTGCGAAGTAGAGCCGCATACGGTTGGGGTCCTCGGTGTTGAGGGCCGTCCACATGCGCTGGAAGTACGACAGCGGGCGGGGCCGGAAGTGGTCGCGCACGGCCGTGATCTCGTACAGCCGCTGCCATTCCTCAAGGTCCTGGTAACCGCCCTGGACCACCTCGACGCCGGCCTTCTCGGCCTTCTTGATGTTGCGGCGCCACAGCTGGTTGAAGTTCTTGTGGACCTCTTCCAGGGAGCGGTTCGCGAGCGGCACCTGGTAGACGTAGCGGGGCTGCACATCGCCGAAGCCGGCGCCGCCGTCCTCCCCCTGCTGCCAGCCCATGCGGCGCAGCTTGTCGGCCACCTCGAAGGCACGTGGCTCGATGAAGTCGGCCTCGATGTCGCGCAGGCGCTTCACGTCCGGGTTCTGGATGCCCTGCTTGATGGAGTTGGCCTCCCAGCGCCGGATGATCACCGGCGGGCCCATCTTCACGGAGAACGCGCCCTGGTTCTTGAGGTGCGCGAGCATCGGCTGGATCCAGTCGTCGAGGTTCGGCGCGAACCAGTTGATGACCGGACCCTCGGGCAGGTACGCGAGATAGCGCTTGATCTTGGGCAGCTGGCGGTACAGCACCAGGCCCACGCCGACGAGTTCGCCGTTCCTGTCGAACCAGCCGAGGTTCTCGGAGCGCCACTCCGCCTTGACGTCTGCCCAGGCCGGGACCTGCATGTGGCTCGCCGCCGGCAGGCTCTGGATGTACGCCAGATGCTGCTCGCGACTGATCGTCCTCAGGGTCAGGCTCATTCGGGGCGCTCCTCGGGCTGGTGTGTCCCCATGGGTACAGGGGCTCCGGCTCTCGCGCCGAAGCCTACTGCGCCCTGCGAGCGCCCCGTCTGGCCGCATCCAACCTGTGTGACCGCCGGGTCGTCCGGCGGGCCCCGTGGTCGGCCGGTGACCTCGTGGATCAGAGACCGCCGAAGAGACCGCCGTGGGCCATGCCGAGGAAGAAGCCGATGGCCGAGGCGCCGAGTCCCAGGATCAGTCCGAAGCGCTCGCGGGTGGTCACCGAGATGTACTGCCCGTACGCACCCGTGAAGATCCCCACCAGGCCGGTCCAGGAGCTGATCAGATGCAGGTTGTGGAACATCGCCGTGACGAAGGCGGTGACCCCGAGCACCAGGGTCACCGCGAGAAAGGTGTCCTGGACGGGATGGGCCTTGCCGTCCGTGGCGAAGAGGGAACCGGTGGTGTTGGGTCGCAATACCTGTGCCATGGGGCACCTCCTGCGGAAGGCGGCGCATCGTAGCGCCATACACACCCGATGTGTACAGATTGACGGCCTTGGCGGCCGGATTTCAACCGGAAGCTCGTGTGCGGGTACTCTGTACCGTCTGCACCGGTGTCTGCCCAGGCCGAGCCGGGTCAACCGCCGACTGGCCCCGATTGTCAGTGGCGGCCGATACCGTTGCGTACGCATCACAACCCTCCTGCCACGGAACGACCGTGGCCGCTGAGTCCAGAGGAGGTGGGTTCCACATGCGTCACTACGAGGTGATGGTCATCCTCGACCCCGATCTCGAGGAGCGCGCTGTCTCCCCGCTGATCGAGAACTTCCTTTCCGTCGTCCGTGATGGTGGCGGAAAGGTCGAGAAGGTCGACACCTGGGGCCGTCGTCGTCTCTCGTACGAGATCAAGAAGAAGCCCGAGGGCATCTACTCGGTCATCGACCTGCAGGCCCAGCCTGCGGTCGTCAAGGAGCTCGACCGCCAGATGAACCTGAACGAGTCGGTCCTCCGGACCAAGGTCCTCCGTCCCGAGACCCACTGAGCCTCCGGCTCAGGCGATCTCGGGATTCGAGTAGCAGCACAAGCAGCCAGCAGCAAACCCGCCGAGAGGTTCCCCATGGCAGGCGAGACCGTCATCACGGTCGTCGGCAATCTTGTCGACGACCCCGAGCTGCGCTTCACCCCGTCCGGTGCGGCGGTCGCGAAGTTCCGCGTCGCGTCCACTCCCCGCACCTTCGACCGCCAGACGAACGAGTGGAAGGACGGCGAGAGCCTGTTCCTGACCTGCTCGGTCTGGCGCCAGGCGGCGGAGAACGTCGCCGAGTCGCTCCAGCGAGGCATGCGCGTGATCGTGCAGGGTCGGCTGAAGCAGCGGTCCTACGAGGACCGTGAGGGCGTCAAGCGCACGGTCTACGAGCTGGACGTCGAGGAAGTCGGCGCCAGCCTGCGCAATGCCACGGCCAAGGTCACCAAGACCGCCGGCCGCGGTGGCCAGGGCGGTTACGGCGGCGGTGGCGGCCAGGGCGGCGGCCAAGGTGGCGGTGGCTGGGGCGGTGGCCCCGGCGGCGGTCAGCAGGGCGGCGCTCCGGCCGACGACCCGTGGGCGACCGGCGCTCCAGCCGGTGGCCAGGGCGGTGGCGGCGGCTGGGGCGGTGGCTCCGGCGGTGGCGGCTACTCGGACGAGCCCCCCTTCTAGGCCTCGGTGCCGGGTCCCTGGGGACCGGCCGGGTCGAGGGTGGGTCCGTATCCCAACTTCTTGATCACACAGGAGAAACACCATGGCGAAGCCGCCTGTGCGCAAGCCGAAGAAGAAGGTCTGCGCCTTTTGCAAGGACAAGGTCACGTACGTGGACTACAAGGACACGAACATGCTGCGGAAGTTCATTTCCGACCGCGGCAAGATCCGTGCCCGCCGCGTGACCGGCAACTGCACGCAGCACCAGCGTGACGTCGCCACGGCCGTCAAGAACAGCCGTGAGATGGCGCTGCTGCCCTACACCTCCACCGCGCGATAAGGGAAGGGTGACCGACTCATGAAGATCATCCTCACCCACGAGGTCTCCGGCCTCGGTGCCGCGGGCGACGTCGTCGACGTCAAGGACGGTTACGCTCGCAACTACCTGATCCCGCGGAAGTTCGCGATCCGCTGGACCAAGGGTGGCGAGAAGGACGTCGAGCAGATCCGTCGCGCTCGCAAGATCCACGAGATCCAGACCATCGAGCAGGCCAACCAGGTCAAGGCCCAGCTCGAAGGTGTGAAGGTCCGTCTGGCCGTCCGCTCGGGCGACGCCGGCCGTCTGTTCGGTTCCGTCACCCCGGCCGACATCGCCTCGGCGATCAAGGCCTCCGGTGGCCCCGAGGTCGACAAGCGCCGCATTGAGCTGGGCTCGCCGATCAAGACGCTGGGCTCGCACCAGACGTCCGTGCGTCTGCACCCCGAGGTTGACGCCAAGGTCAACATCGAGGTCGTCGCGGCCTGAGCGCAGCACTCGCTGAAGCGACACAGAGGGCCGCACCCTTCGGGGTGCGGCCCTCTGCGCTTGCCAACGAATGTCCGACCAGGAGGTGCGGGGCCTCGTTGTTTCACGTGAAACATGGTGAGCTGTCGGCTTTCGCCGATGCCTCGTGGCGCCTGCGCCGCCGTGCACATCCTCCTCCATGCGCCTTCTCGTCAGCGTGTCGCTCCCGTCACGATCCAGCGCCCCGAGCGAGCGCGCAGCCACAGCGTGAGCATCCGCACGGTCATCATCAGAGTCATCGCCGCCCACAGAGCGGTGAGCCCGCCGCCGATGACCGGCACGAGCAGGGCCACGGGAGCGAAGACCGCCAGGGTCAGCACCATCGCCCAGGCGAGGTACCTTCCGTCGCCCGCGCCCATGAGCACGCCGTCCAGCACGAAGACCACGCCGCAGATGGGCTGCGCGACGGCCACGAGCGCCAAGGCGGGCAGGGCCGCATGGTGGACGGCCGTGTCACCGGTGAACAGCGGCAGGAAGAGCGGGCGGGAGACGAGGACCAGGAATCCGAGCCCGATCCCGGCGGCGATACCCCACTGCACCATGCGGCGGCAGGCCTCGCGGGCGCCCTCCGCGTCGTCTGCGCCGAGATAGCGGCCGATGATGGCCTGCCCGGCGATGGCGATCGCGTCGAGGGCGAAGGCGAGCAGACTCCACAGCGACAGGATGATCTGGTGCGCGGCGATGTCGGCGTCCCCGAGCCTGGCGGCGACTGCTGTGGCGATCATCAGGATCGCCCGTAGCGAGAGGGTTCGCACCAGCAGGGGCACTCCCGCCTGAGCGCAGGCACGTATCCCGGCCGCGTCCGGTCGAAGTGAAGCGCCGTGTCGGAGGGCGCCATGGACGACGACGTAGAGATAGACAGCGGCCATGCCGCACTGGGCGATGACGGTGCCCCAGGCGGAACCGGCGATGCCCAGGCCGGCACCGTAGACGAGCCCCGCGTTGAGGGCCGCGTTCGCGATGAAGCCCGCGATGGCGACGTACAGCGGTGTCCTCGTGTCCTGCAGTCCGCGCAGGACACCGGTCGCGGCGAGCACGATCAGCATTGCGGGGATGCCGAGTGCCGAGATCCGCAGATATGTCGTGGCGTACGGGGCGGCGGTCTGCGAGGCTCCGAAGAGGTCCACGATCCCGGGCGCCGTGGGCAGGACGACGACGATGACGGCGATACCGAGCAGCAGAGCCAGCCAGATGCCGTCCATGCCCTGGCGGATGGCGGCTCTGAGATCGCCCGCGCCGACCCTGCGCGCGACTGCGGCCGTGGTGGCGTATGCGAGGAACACGAACACGCTCACCGCGGTGGTCAGCAGCGCCGAGGCCACGCCGAGGCCGGCCAGCTGCGCGGTGCCGAGGTGGCCGACGATCGCGCTGTCGGCCATCACGAAGAGGGGTTCCGCGACGAGTGCGCCGAAGGCCGGAACGGCCAGCGCGACGATCTCCCGGTCGTGCCGGCGTCGAGTGGCGCCGGGTGGCGCGAGAGCGGGTGTCATGGCCACCAATCTAATCGTCCACAGGTAAGAGATGTGATGGGCTATTGTCCCTTACTTCCTGGTCGGCGGGGTGTGGTGCTGTGCACCGTTCGCGGCGATCTTGGCCCGAGAGGTGAAGTTTTTCTTCTGCACAGCCAGTGGACGGGAAAGACGCAGCTCAGGGCGGGTGTGATGAGGTCACTGAGGGCTTGTTCACAGGGCTGTCCACCGTGTCGTGCACAGGTTTTGCGGAGTTCTCCACAGCATCGGGGCCGTCGTCCACATGGCCTGTGGATAACCAGATTGGCTGACGGTGCCGACGGGCCTACCGTGGTCCGGCGCCCACTCCCCCTCCGTGCTCGGAAATCGCGCAGAACCGACGCGTCTGAACCGGAGCTGGGCCTCTCAGTTTGTCAGTGTCGTGTCCTAGAAATGAGGGGCACGGCGAGGTCCGCGCGGCGGACGGGAGGAGGCGGCCCGGTGAGCATTTCCGAGCCCTTGGACGATCCGTGGGCCGACAGCGGGCCCAGCGATCGTGTCCCCGCCTCCCGCCGGCGACGCGACGGTGGCCCGGGCCGTGACGAGCAGCACGAACGAGGCCCGGACAGTGGCTCCTGGGACGGCTCCGGCCCCTCCTTCGAGCGCGTTCCGCCACAGGACCTGGACGCCGAGCAGTCCGTCCTCGGCGGCATGCTCCTGTCCAAGGACGCCATCGCGGACGTCGTCGAGGTCCTCAAGGGCCATGACTTCTACCGGCCCGCGCACGAGACGATCTATCAGGCGATCCTCGACCTGTACGCGAAGGGCGAGCCGGCCGACCCCATCACGGTCGCGGCCGAGCTGACCAAACGCGGCGAGATCACCAAGGTCGGCGGTGCCTCGTATCTGCACACGCTGGTGCAGACGGTGCCGACCGCGGCGAACGCCGAGTACTACGCGCAGATCGTGCACGAGCGCGCGGTCCTGCGCCGCCTGGTGGAAGCGGGCACACGCATCACACAGATGGGGTACGCGGCCGACGGCGACATCGACGAGATCGTCAACAGCGCCCAGGCGGAGATCTTCGCGGTCACCGAGCAGCGGACGGCCGAGGACTATCTGCCGCTCAGCGACATCATGGAGGGCGCGCTCGACGAGATCGAGGCGATCGGCTCGCGGTCGGGGGAGATGACCGGCGTACCGACCGGCTTCACCGACCTCGACCAGCTCACCAATGGCCTGCACCCCGGCCAGATGATCATCATCGCGGCCCGCCCGGCCATGGGTAAGTCGACGCTCGCTCTGGACTTCGCGCGGGCGGCGTCCATCAAGCACAACCTGCCGAGCGTGATCTTCTCGCTCGAAATGGGCCGCAACGAGATCGCGATGCGTCTGCTGTCCGCGGAAGCCCGCGTGGCCCTGCACCACATGCGGTCGGGCACGATGACGGACGAGGACTGGACCCGGCTCGCGCGCCGTATGCCGGACGTCTCGGCCGCCCCCCTCTACATCGACGACTCGCCGAACCTCTCGATGATGGAGATCCGCGCCAAGTGCCGGCGCCTGAAGCAGCGCAACGACCTGAAGCTGGTCGTCATCGACTATCTGCAGCTGATGCAGTCGGGATCCAAGCGGTCCGAGAGCCGGCAGCAGGAAGTCTCCGAGATGTCGCGAAATCTGAAGCTGCTGGCCAAGGAGCTGGAGCTACCGGTGATCGCGCTCTCGCAGCTGAACCGAGGCCCCGAGCAGCGCACGGACAAGAAGCCCATGGTGTCCGACCTGCGTGAGTCCGGCTCGATCGAGCAGGACGCCGACATGGTGATCCTGCTGCACCGTGAGGACGCCTACGAGAAGGAGTCGCCGCGCGCGGGCGAGGCGGACATCATCGTCGGCAAGCACCGAAACGGCCCGACGGCGACGATCACGGTCGCCTTCCAGGGCCACTACTCCCGTTTCGTGGACATGGCGCAGACCTGACCCGTCGTCCTTCCTGTGCGCGGCGCCGAAGGAAATGCACTCGACGCGGCATGTGGGGCCGGGTGGACTGTGCCCATGACGACATCTCAGGACGAGCTGCTTCCCGCCACCCACCGGGCCCTGTTGCACCGCATCGCCGTGGCACAGGCCGAGGGAAGAGCCCCCTCGTTGGTGGCGGCGGTCGTCCGGGACGGGCGGACGGTGTGGCATGGCTCGCGCACCTGTGTGGACGGCCACGCCCCGGACGAGAACGTGCAGTACCGGATCGGCTCGATCACCAAGACCTTCACCGCGGTTCTCGTGCTGCGGTTGCGGGACGAGGGGCTGCTGGACCTCGGGGATGCGCTGGAGAAGTATCTGCCCGGCACCGGAGCGGGGGAGGCGACCATCGCGGAACTGCTCTCGCACACGGGTGGTCTGGCGGCCGAGTCGCCCGCCCCGTGGTGGGAGCGCACGCCGGGCTCGCTGCGCCCAGAACTCGTTGATGTGCTGGGTGAGCAGCCCCTGCGGCATCCGGTCGGCCGCAGGTTCCACTACTCCAACCCCGGCTATACGCTCCTGGGCGCCCTGGTCGAGGAGCGTCGCGGGGCCCCTTGGGAGGACGTGCTGCGACGCGAAGTGCTCGGGCCCCTGGGCCTGCACCGGACGAGTGTCCAGCCGCAGGCTCCGCACGCGGGTGGCTGGGCCGTGCATCCGTGGGCCGATGTGATGCTCCCGGAGCCCGCCGAGGACCTCGGGCGGATGACCCCGGCCGGTCAACTGTGGTCAACCACCGGTGACTTGGCGCGCTTCGCGGTGTTCCTGGCCCGCGGTGACGACCGGGTCCTGAGCGCTGAGGCCGTCCAGGAGATGCGGACGCCCGCCGCGCCGTCCGAGGCCGCGGACCTGGCGGCAGGCTATGCCTACGGTCTCGGGCTGGAGTTCCGGCACCGGGACGGCCGCCTGCTGGTCGGGCACTCCGGCTCCCTGCCGGGCTTCCTCGCGAGCCTCACCTTCAGCGTCGAGGACGATGTGGCGGCCGTCGTGCTGGCCAACTGCACCGCAGGTCCGCTGGTTTCCGGTGTCGCCGCCGATCTTGTGGGCATTGTGGCCGAGGCGGAACCCCGGATCCCGGAGCCGTGGCGGCCGGTGTCCGATGTCGACCGGGCGGTCCTGGAGCTGACGGGGCAGTGGTACTGGGGCACCCAGGGCTATCTGCTGCGGCTGACGGCCGACGGCGGTGTCTCTCTGGAACCGCTCTCCGGTGTGGGTCGACACGCACGGCTGCGCCCGAACGGGGACGGCACGTGGACCGGGCTCGACGGCTACTACGCGGGAGAGCTTCTGAAGGCTGTACGGAGGCCGGACGGATCCGTGAGCCATCTGGACCTCGGGTCATTCGTGTTCACGCGGCAGCCGTACGACGACGGGGCTGCGGTGCCCGGTGGAGTGGACCCCGAGGGCTGGGGTGGCACTCGATAGACGCCGCCCGCCGTCATACAGGGGCCCGTTTCACGTGAAACAGGCCCCTGCACCCTGAGCGGGTCCTTGAGGGGTGTCAGAGCGTCCGCTTGAAGCCCACGTGTGACGCCTCGAAGCCCAGACGCTCGTAGAAGCGGTGGGCGTCGGTACGGGTGGCGTCGGAGGTCAGCTGGACCAACCGGCAGTCCTGGCGGCGGGATTCCTCGACCGCCCACTCGATCAGCTGTGTACCCAGACCGGCGCCACGCTCGTCGGCGTGGATGCGCACGGCCTCGATGAGCGAGCGGGTCGCACCCTTGCGGGACAGGCCGGGAATGATCGTGAGCTGGAGGGTGCCCACGACACGGCCGTCGCGTACGGCGACCACCAGATGCTGGTTCGGATCGCCGCTCAGCCGCTCCAGGGCGTTCAGGTAGGGCGTCAGGTCGTCCGGGGACTCACGACGGGCGCCCAGCGGATCGTCGGCGAGCAGGGCCACGATCGCCGGGACGTCGTCCGTGACGGCGGGGCGTATCTCAAGATCTCCCATGGGGGGCACCCTATGCGGGCCGGCGCTCCCTCGGGCCGACAGGAGGCGCGGTCCTACGTGGGCACTTTGAGCGACTCGACCACCCGGACCAGAGGAGCCAACTCGGGGTTCTTCGCCGCCTCGTCGAGTGCCTCGCGAAGGGCGGCGTCATTGGTGGGGCGGGCCTCTTCCAGGAGCGCGAGCCCGGACTCGCTGACGCTGGTGTAGATACCGCGCCGGTCGTGCGTACAAAGGTAGCGCGAGAGCAGGCCGCGGTCCTCAAGGCGCGTGACCAGACGGGTCGTGGCGCTCTGGCTGAGGACCACCGCATCGGCGACCTGCTTCATCTGCAGCATGCCGCCTTCGCCGTCGTGCTGCCGACTGAGCACATCGAGCAGCGAGTACTCCCGCACGCTCAGGCCGTGCTTGGCCTGGAGGGCCCGCTCGATGTGTGCCTCGATCCTCCCGTGCAGCAGGGAGAGGGCGCACCAGCCTTGAGCAAGGGCGGTGAGCGCGGGGTCCGTCGCTGTCATGGCGTTCTCCTCCGTCCCGGAGCGGCTCCCTTCCAGGATAGAGCACCACCGCAATATCCGGCGATAGCATGTAGCACGCGTATGCAAGTATTCTTCCCGGCGAGACGGCACGCGCTTCCCGTTCCTGTGGATTCAGCCGGCCGCCACCGTCAGCGGAGCGAAGCGCCGTGTCCAGTCGCCGGGCAGGTCGGGGGTCCCGTACGTCATCACCGCGTTGAAGCCGACGGAGGTGAGCCCATGCTCCTTCAACCAGGTCAGCAGAGCCTCGTGCCGCACGTCCACGTCGGTGCGCAGCGGCCGGTCCGTGTGGGCGGCGAGGGACGCGACGAGGGCTTTCGTCGTCTCCGTGTCGCGGGCGACGAGTGGTCCCACGACATGGGTGTCCATGTTGGGCCAGAGGGCCGCGTACCCGGTGATCCGCCCGCCCTCCTCGGCGACGCGCAACTGGTCGGCGAAGGCGGGCAGCCGCGTGATCAGATGCGTGCGGTCGGCACCGAAGACCTCCTCGTCGAGCCGGACCAGGGTGGAGAGGTCCTCCCCGGTGGCGGGACGTGTGGCGACGGCGGAGCAGGGTCCACCGGCCCTGAAGTGCCCGCGCACCATTTCCGAGGTGCCGGTGACCTTGAAACCCAGTTCCTCGTAGAGAGGACGTCCGTACGGGGTTGCGTAGAGGGTGAGCGGGGTGGTGCCTGCCTCAGCCACCACATGGCGCATCAGTCGGCGGCCGACCCCCTGGCGGGCATGCCGCTCGGCGACGAGGACCATGCCGATGGCGCACAGATCCGGACGGTCCCCGGTCCCGTACCCGGTCACGACACAGGCGGTGACGAGACCACCCTCGGGATCGTCGATGCCGTAACCCTTTCCGGCGGCGAGCAGCAGCCCCCACTTGTGTTCCTCCCGGGGCCAGCCCCGGTCCTCGGACAGGTCGGCGCAGGCGTGGAGATCGCGGTGCGTCAGACGGCGGATGGGCAGATCGGCGAGGGCAGGTGTCGACACGCAGGTCAGGCTGTCTGACATGTGCCACTGGCGTCCACCTGTTTGCGGTGGAGCGCACACGCTTTTGGCCATGTCATGCCCGACAGAACAGCACAGCGCGGTACAGGGACGGATGTTTCACGTGAAACGGCGTGGCTTCGGCCACGATCGGTCGGCAGTCGGCCGATGACCGGTCACGGCCGGGCACAACCAGGGTGTGCCTGTGATGCCGGGGGAGGTGGCCGTTAGCCTCCTCGCCCATGGCGAGGCTTCATCTCTTCGATCTCGACGGGACGTTGTTGCACGGGACGTCAGCCCCCGTGGAGATATCCCGGCAACTGGGCCTAGAGGCCGAGACCGTGGCACTGGACCGGGCGGTCGCGACCGGGCTCATCGGTCCCCCGGAGTACGCGGCACAGGTGCACGCCCTTTGGTCGGAGCTCACGGAGACGCATGTGACCGCGGCCTTCGTGGCGGCTCCCTGGTTGTCCCGCATCCAGGAGGTGTGGGCGGCGATCCGCGAGAACGGTGACTACTGCGCCGTCGTCTCCCTGTCGCCCTCCTTCTTCGTGGAGCGGCTGACGGAGTGGGGCGCGCATGCGGCGTTCGGCTCCCGCTTCCCCGCGCTGCCCTTCCGGGAAGCGGTGGACCCTTCGGGAATACTCAGCGCCGCGGCCAAGGTGCGGATCGCGGAGCGGCTCTGCGTGGAGTTCGGTGTGCGGCGCGCCGACTGTGTCGCCTATGGCGACTCGATGTCGGACAAGGACCTGTTCGACGCGGTGCCGGTATCCGTCGCGGTCAATGGCGACCGGCATCTGGCGGGCCGCGCCACCCACTCCTATGTCGGGCGGGATCTGTGGGATGCCTATGAATTGGTGCGGGGCGCCCGGTAATTGAGGGAAACCCGGGTTCGCCCCGGCCCTCCCTTCCTGGGCGGGCCACGGGGGTACTTGTCTGTGGGACGGTGACCGGTATGGTCGAGTCCGGTTGGCGTCCCGTGTGGTGTGCGCACGTCTCGCAGGACGCGAACGCAGGCCAGTGCAGCCTAACGGGACGGAGAGGTCGAAGACCCGCATTCTCTGTTACGCGGCCGGGGGTGGGCCCGGGGTGGGATGCTGCGGTGCGAGAACTGCGGCCAATGTCACACTCTCGTCTTACTTGTCCGTACGCGGCGGAATTCCGGGTTGAATGTGGCCGCATTGGCCGTCAGGGACTCAACGGGGAAAGCAAGGCAGTCGGCGGGGGAAACAGGCACCCTCCGACCGGGGAAGTGCGCAGACCTACCGAAAGATGTTCGAGGCGAGGCACACCATGGACGCTCCGACCACCATGTCGGCCGACAACGGCACGTCCGGCGGCAGCGGCGGGGGCGGCTGGTTCACTCCCCGCAAGAAGCCCCAGGCGCCCGCGAGCGGAGAGCAGGAGACGCGCGAGGCCGGCCGTCCGGCCGCGATCCGTCCCGTCGGCCGGCGACACCCCGGTGCGGGGACGGAGCCGCCGCGAATAGACCGGACGCCGCGGGGCGCGACCGCACCGACGGAATCTCCTCGCGCCGAACCGGAGCCCGCACACGAGGCGGGCCGCCCCGCCGCCCACGACGTCCCGCAGACGGATGCCCGGCCCGAGCCACGGGTCCCGCCTCAGGGGACCGCATCCATCCCCAATGCCTCTCCCGACGCCGTGCTGATCCGGCGGACCATGGCCGAGATCGGGCCGATCGCCGACAAGGTCACCTCGTACTTCTACGCTCTCCTCTTCGTGCGCCACCCGGACCTGCGATCGCTGTTCCCCGCCGCGATGGACACCCAGCGGGACCGGTTGCTCAGAGCGCTGCTGACGGCGGCCGAACACCTCGACAACACCGACATCCTCGTCGCGTATCTGAAGAACCTCGGCCGTGGCCACCGTAAGTACGGAACCCGGCCCGAGCACTACCCTGCGGTCGGCGAGTGCCTCATCGGGGCGCTGAGCAAGTACGCCGCCGCGATCTGGAACGCGGAGACCGAGGCTGCCTGGGTGCGGGCGTACACGACGATCTCCCAGGTGATGATCGACGCGGCCGCCGCGGACGAGCTGCACGCCCCGGCCTGGTGGCACGCGGAGGTCGTCTCGCACGACCTCCGCACCCCGGACATAGCGGTGATCACCGTCCGGCCCGACCAGCCGTACCCGTTCCTCGCCGGGCAGTACACAAGCCTGGAGACGCCCTGGTGGCCGCGGGTGTGGCGGCACTACTCCTTCGCATCGGCGCCGCGCTCCGACGGACTGCTCTCCTTCCATGTGAAGGCCGTCCCGGCGGGCTGGGTCTCCAACGCACTGGTGCACCGGGCCCGGCCCGGCGACATCATCCGTCTCGGCTCGCCCGCCGGCACGATGACCGTCGACCACACCACCGACAGCGGACTGCTCTGCCTCGGCGGTGGCACCGGGATCGCACCTATCAAGGCCTTGGTCGAGGATGTCGCCGACCACGGCGAGCGGCGCCCGGTCGAGGTCTTCTACGGCGCCCGCACCGACCACGACCTGTATGACATCGACACCATGCTGCGGCTGCAGCAGAGCCACCCCTGGCTTTCGGTACGTCCCGTCGTCGACGAGCAGGCGCACCTGCAGCTTCCGGACGTCATTCGCAAGTACGGGCCGTGGGGCGAGTACGACGCGTATCTCTCGGGTCCGCCTGGCATGATCCGCAGCGGTGTGCACGCGCTGAGGGACGCCGGCATCCCGTCGGAACGCATCCGCCACGACTCGGTGGAGGAACTGGTGGGGGCGGAGGCCCACATCTCGTAGGAGTGCCTCCTCCTGCCGGATGTCAGCCCAGGTCGGGTGCGTGCATGGCCCGTACGCCCTCGATGTTCCCGTCGAGGTAGTGCCGCAGTGACAGGGGTACGAGATGGACGGACGCGATGCCGACCCGGGTGAAGGGCACCCGTACGATCTCGTACTCGCCGGCGGGCTCCTCGACCTCGGGCCCGTGCCGCAGGCGCTCGTCCATGGACTCCAGACGGCAGACGAAGAAGTGCTGGACCTTCACACCGGTCGAGCCGCCGTCCTCACCGATGTGCTCGACCGTGTCCACGAAGCACGGCACCACATCGATGATCTTTGCCCCGAGTTCCTCGTGCACCTCGCGGTGGAGCGCTTCGACGACGGTCGTGTCCGACGGCTCGACCCCGCCTCCTGGAGTGACCCAGTAGGGATCGACGCCGGGCTTGGTCCGCTTGATCAGAATCAGGTCGTCACCATCGAGCAGGATGGCGCGGGCGGTGCGCTTGACCACGGGGCGAACGGTCATGGGTGAAATGTGGCCCAGCCTGTTCCACGTGAAACATCGCCCGCCCCACACAGCGGCCAAGTCCATGTGAACTTCGAGTGGCGCACCAGGGCGGACCGCGGCCGAGGGGCCGCCATCCCCGGATACCGGTCAGCCCCAGTCGGCCGAGGTCCGCAGCAGCCACTCGTGCGCCCGTGCGATATGGGGCATGGCCAGGGTGCCGGTGCGGACCACGAGGAAGTAGGTCCGCAGCGGAGGCACCGCCGGTTCGTGCAGGGCCACCACGTCGCCCCGCTCCAGTGCTGAGGCACAGAGATAGCGCGGCAGCACGGCCAGCCCGGCGCCTGTGGCAGCGCAGGCGAGGACCGCGCGCAGATCGGGGACGATGACGGTGCCGGAGGCGGCCGGGCGGGAGTCGAAGACGGAGGCCCAGTAGCGGGCGACGAAGGGCAGTGACTCGTGCACCTCCACCACCGGAAGGTTCTCCAGCGCGTAGGCGCCCCTGCGGCGCAGCCGGCCGGGGCCGATGCGGGAGGCCCAGCGCGGGGCCGCGACCAGTACATGCTCCTCGTCGCAGAGCGGGGTGGCCGTGAGCAGGGCGCCGCGTGGCCGTGCCGTGGTGATGGCCAGGTCGTGGTGTCCGGCCGCGAGCCCCTCAAGGGTCTCCTCCGTATTCCCGAAGGAGGCACGCAGGGCGAGCCCCCGGCCGTCATCGTCGGTCAGGTCCGCGAGCGCGGGCAGGGCGCGCTCGGCCGTGAACTCCGGCGGCCCGGCCAGATGGAGGCTGCGCAGCGACGACTGCTCGTCGAGCCCGGTCTCGGCGATCTCCACGAGAGCGTCGAGATGGGGCGCGGCCTTGTGCGCGAGTTCGTCGCCGATCGTCGTCGGGGTGACACCGCGGGCCTGGCGCAGGAAGAGCGGACGGCCCAGTTGCCGTTCCAGGGCGCGGATCTGGGAGGTGACCGCCGGCTGCGAGAGGCCGAGCAGCGCCGCCGCACGGGTGAAGGAACCGGCCCGGTGCACGGTCACGAAGGTGCGCAGCAGGGCCAAATCCATGGTGCGCCCTCCCCTCCCAGCACCCCGACCGCGGCCAACTATAAATAAGTCGATAGGTCTCTGTCGCTACTGTGATTGGACACTGACACAGAGTCAACTAGCCTTGTTTGCACGGTTCTTCGCGCGCGGAACCGGGACGGTCCGAGCCACGAGGGGGGAGGCTCGGACCGTCCGTTGTGCGTAGTGGGGTACCCCGAGGCAGCCCGCCGTCGTCCCGGCCGTGCGGAGCGAATGCGCCGGCCACCGTTCAGGGCATGGTCACCGCGCCGACTCGTCCAGCGCACGCAGCACATCCGCCACCAGGTCCTCGGGGTCCTCGGCACCGGCCGAGAAACGGATGAAGCCCTCTGGCACCGCGTCCCCGCCCCAGCGTCCGCGCCGCTCGGCGGTGGATCGTACCCCTCCGAAACTGGTCGCCTCGTCAACGATGTGCAGTGCGTCCAGGAAACGGTCGGCACGCGCGCGTGTGGGCAACGAGAACGACACCACGCACCCGAAGCGCCGCATCTGCCGCACGGCGATCTTGTGCGAGGGGTCGTCGGGCAGCCCCGGGTACCGCAGCCCGGTCACCTCGGAGCGGCCGCGCAGCGCTTCGGCGACCGCGAGGGCGTTGGCGGTCTGCCGGTCGGCGCGCAACTGAAGCGTGGCCAGCGAGCGGTGCGCGAGCCAGGCCTCCATGGGGCCCGGGATCGCGCCGACGATCTTGCGCCAGCGCCGTACGGAGGTCATGGGACCGGCGTTGCGGGACACCACGTATCCGAGCAGGAGGTCCCCGTGCCCGGTGAGCATCTTGGTGCCGCTGGCCACGGAGAAGTCGGCGCCCAGTTCGAGGGGCCGCTGGCCGAGCGGGGTCGCCAGGGTGTTGTCGACGGCGACGAGGGTGCCCTGAGCATGGGCAGCGGCGACGAGCCGCCGCACGTCACAGACGTCGAGCCCCGGGTTCGAGGGGGTCTCGATCCACAGCAGCTTCGCGCCGTCGAGGACGCCGAGCTGGGCGTCGTCGCCGGTCGGCGCGGTGCGCACCTCGATGCCGTACGCGGTCAGCTGCTCGCGTACCAGCGGCAGCACCTGGTAGCCGTCCGCGGGCAGCACCACTGCGTCGCCGGCGCGCAGTTGGGAGAAGAGGACGGCCGAGATCGCCGCCATGCCGGAGGCGAAGGCGAGCGTCTCGACGTCGTCCTCGCCGGGCGCCTCCAGCTCGCCGATGGCGCGCTCCAGATGCGTCCAGGTGGGGTTCTCGTCACGGCCGTAGGCGTACGGGCCGGTCGGCTCGCCGGGCAGGTGGAAGTGCGCGGCGAAGACGGGACCCGGAAGGGTCGGCTCGTGCTTGACCGGCTCGGGCAGTCCCGCCCGCACCGCGCGCGTACCGTCGCCCATCCCCGCACCGGACGTGTCGACATCCCCTGACGTCATGCTGCCTGTCCCTCCACATGCTCGCGTACGGCGGCGAGCAGGCCGGGGCTCGCCGCCTCCACCATCTCAAGACACGCCTCGAATCCCTCCATCCCCCCGTAGTACGGGTCCGGTACGTCGAGGTCGTCGTCGGCGGCCGGGTCGTACGAGCGCAGGAGCCGGACCTTCGCCGCGTCCTCCGGGGTGGGCGCGAGACGGCGCAGGACCTTGAGATGGCCGGAGTCGAGGGCGATCACGAGGTCGAGGCGTGAGAACCAGGAAGGCCGGAACTGGCGAGCGATGTGATTGCTGTCATAGCCGTTGTCCTCCAGCACGGCGACGGCGCGCGGATCGGCGCCGTCCCCCTCGTGCCAGTCACCCGTGCCCGCGCTGTCGACCTCCACCAGCTCGTCGAGACCGGCCTCCTCCACCCTTGCGCGGAAGACGGATTCGGCCATCGGGGAGCGGCAGATGTTGCCGGTGCAGACGAAGCAGACGCGGTAGGTCATGGGGCTCATCAGTCCTTGTCGTCGGGCAGCACGATGTGCAGCGCCCAGGAGACGATCGAGATGATCAGGCCTCCGAGGACGGCGGTCCAGAAGCCCTCGACATGGAAGCTCAGATTCAGCTTGCCCGCCAGCCACGAGGTGAGCAGCAGCATCAGGGCGTTGACGACCAAGGTTATGAGGCCGAGCGTCAGGATGAACAGCGGGAAGGTCAGCACCTTCACGATCGGCTTGACCAGGAAGTTCACCAGGCCGAAGAGCAGCGCGACGACGATCAGCGTGCCGATCTTCTTGCCGGTGCCGGAACCCGTCAGGGTGATCTTGTCGAGCAGCCAGACCGCGACGGCCAGGGCCCCCGCGTTGGCGAGCGTCTTGACTACGAAATTCTTCATGTGTCTGATCGTGACAGACGCGACCAGAGGCGAGTACCGAGCGAGGGCGGACAAGGGCGATGAAGGCATTCCGGCTGGACGAACTGGAGGCGGAGCGCGCCGCCAACGACGGTGCCTACCTGCAGTTCCTGAGGGAGCGGAACATGTCGGTCGGCCTCTACGCGCTCGGCGCGGGCGACTTGGACCCACAGAAGCCGCATCAGCAGGACGAGGTGTACGTCGTCGTCAGCGGGCGTGCCTCGATCACCGTCGGCCTGGAGACCACCCAGGTCGGGCGTGGCAGTGTGGTGTACGTGCCCGCCGGGGTCGCCCACAAGTTCCACCACATCACCGAGGACCTGAGGGTTCTGGTGGTGTTCTCTCCGCCCGAGAGCTGAGGCCCGTCTCGGGGTTCCCTAGGGGGACGATCAGGGGCGGACAGGGGATGCGCGTGCCCCGTTGCGCCCCCTGGCGGTCCTAGCATCGAAGCAGGACATCGAAGGACCCGGAAGCACAGCCCCGGACGGTAGGCGGGGCGACGGGCCAAGAGACAAGGACAAGGCGATGCGAGAGATCTTCGCGGGTTTGCCGTGGTGGGTGAAGTGGGTCGCGGTGCCGGTCATCGCCCTGGTCGTCTTCGGCGGCGTGATCGCGACCGTCATCGGCTTCGTCATCGGGCTGCTGTTCAAGGTGCTGCTCTTCGTCGCCCTGGTCGGCGGACTGATCTACGTCGTACGGAAGTTCATGTCGAGCTCGTCGTCCCGCGGCGACTGGTGAGCGGTCCCGGAGCGGGGTGAGCCGATGGCCCCTGCGTCGTACGGGAGTTGCCGGGGAGATGTCCGTAACAGGAGCCCGGTAACAGGAAGCTGGGGTTCCCTCGGGCGAGGGAAGTTTTCCCGGGGATGCCGTCGGCGGGCGGCGGCAGACCGTTAGAGTCCGGAACTCGGCGCGCGGCAGGCCCCGTGCGCGGCGCATCCCCTCCCGTGTTCTCGCGCGGGAGGCCCATCTCGCGCTCCGGGAGTGACCTTTGGCCACGGTTGGCACCGCACCCGCGGACTCACCCGCCCCGCCCGCACAGCGACGCTCGTCACCGGCGGAGGCGCACCTCCAGCCCGCGCAACCGCAGTCCACCACACTCATCGGATCCGTGCAGCGGGCGATGCGGCTGCTGGAGGCCGTCGCCGACCGTGAGTACGGGGCCCCCGCCAAACAGCTGGCCCGTGAGGTCGGCCTGGCGCTGCCCACCGCGTATCACCTGCTGCGCACTCTGACCCACGAGGGCTATCTGCGCCGGGAGAAGGGCCTGTTCTTCCTCGGTGAGGCGGCCGAGCGGCTGAGCGGCAGCGCAGCCCAGCAGAAACGTCGCAGCATGGTGAACGACGCGCTCGCACGATGGCGTGATTCGATCGGCGCCCCTGTGTACTACGCGGTGTATCGCGAGGGTGAGATCGAGGTCCTCAGTGTTGCCGACAGTCCGGGCACCCCGGCGGTCGAGGAGTGGGCCGACTTCCGGGAGACCGCACATGCCCACGCGATCGGCCAGTGCCTGCTCTCCCAGCTCGACGACGAGGCCCGCCGTGACCACCTCGCTCGGTACCCGGTGCAGTCGATCACGCCGTACACGGTGCGTGACGGGCGGGCGTTTCTGCGGCGGCTGGAGGGGCTGGGACGCATGGAACCCGTCATCGAGCGCCAGGAGTACGCGCTCGGGACGTCCTGTGCCGCGGTTCCCCTGACGGCCGGAGCGACGGCTGCGGCGGTGGCCATCTCCCTGCCCTCGCACCAGGCCGACCGGCTGCTCCCGGCGGCACGTCAGCTGCAGGCGGAGATCGGGAGACTGCTGGGGACACTCCCCCTCTCTATCAGCATCTGAAAACTCACTCCTTGTGATCTGCCGTGTACGTTCAGCAAACTTCCAGCAGGTGTCAGGGGGTCATTCCTGGCCAGTCGACGGCTACTGACGGGGTAGGCGATGCGCGAGTCGGTACAGGCAGAGGTCATGATGAGCTTTCTCGTGTCGGAGGAGCTGTCATTCCGCATTCCGGTGGAGCTTTACTACGAGACCTGCGATCCCTATGCCGTGCGGCTGACCTTCCACTTGCCTGGCGATGCGCCGGTGACCTGGGCGTTCGGACGTGAGCTGCTGGTCGACGGGGTGGGTCGGCCGTGCGGCGACGGGGACGTGCACATCGCGCCCGCCGAGCCGGACGCCTTCGGAGATGTGCTGATCCGGCTGCAGGTGGGCGGTGACCGGGCGCTGTTCCGGTCCGGTGCGGTGCCGCTCGTGGCCTTCCTCGATCGCACGGACAAGCTGGTGCCGCTCGGGCAGGAGGGCTCCCTCGCGGACTTCGACGCGCATCTGGACGAGGCGCTGGACCGGATCCTGGCGGAGGAGCAGAGCACGGGCTGAGGCGGCGTACGGCGCCGTAACGGTTCCTCGCCGACGGTAGGGGTCGGTTGGGTGCCGTAACGGTTCCTCGCAGGCGTACGGGGCCTCGGCGGGTGCCGTAGCGTTTCTGCGGGCGGCGCAGTGGGCGCCGTAACGCTTCTGCGTGGCCGTCCGGCCCGGTGCGTCTCACCGCTTGCGGCGGCGTCCCCGTCCACTACGGGCCGGTGCCGCGGCCGGGGCGGCGGTCGTACCCGGGCGGTCGGCCGCGACCACGAGGGCGGCCAGGGCCGTGGTCACCGGAACCGAGGCGACCAGGCCGATCGAACCGACGAGGGTGCGCACGATCTCCTCGGCGACCAGTTCGCTGTTGGCGACGGTGACGACACTGCTCTGCGCGATCGAGAAGAGCAGCAGCAGGGGCAGGGCGGCGCCCGCGTATGCCAGGACCAGGGTGTTGACGACCGAGGCGATGTGGTCGCGGCCGATGCGGATGCCCGCACGGTACAGGCCACGCCAGCCCATCGACGGATTCGCCTCATGCAGTTCCCAGACCGCCGACGTCTGTGTCACCGTCACGTCGTCGAGGACACCCAGCGAACCGATGATGACGCCGGCGAGCAGCAGACCGCTCATGTCGATGTGCGGGTAGAGACCGTGGATCAGACCGGTGTTGTCGTCCGTGTTGCCCGTGAGTGCGGCCCAGCTGATGAACTGCGAGCCCAGCACACCGATCAGTGACAGCGAGATGAGCGTGCCGAGCACCGCTACGGAGGTGCGGGCCGAGAGACCGTGGCACATGTAGAGGGCGATCAGCATGATGGCGCTCGATCCGACCACGGCCACGAGCAGCGGATTCGAGCCCTGCAGGATCGCCGGCAGGATGAAGAGGTTCAGCACCAGGAAGCTGACGGCCAGTGCGACGAGTGCCATGACACCGCGCATCCGGCCCACGATCACCACGGCGACGGCGAAGATCCCGGCGAGCAGCGCCATGGGGAACTTGCGGTTCACATCGGCCACCGAGTACTGCAGTTCCCTGGGAGCGGAGGGCTCGTAGGCGACCACGACCTTCTCGCCCTGATGCAACTGGCGTGACTGGTCCGGCTGGACGACCTCCGTGAAGGTGCGGCCCTGGTCCGCGCCGGTGTCGACGCGAACTGTCGCCTTCTTGCAGGTGCCGGCGGCCTGCTGCTGGGCCGAGGAGCCCTCGGCGGTGGAGGTGTCGCCGGTCGGGGTCCCACCCGAGGCGTTCACGGACTTGCAGTCCACCTCCACGACCCTGGTGACCGTGGCCTGCTGGGTCTGCCGGTCGAAGCCGACGCCGGTGCGCTTGTGCGGCGGGACACCGCCGGGCCACAGCACCACGAGACCCACCACGACCGCCGCGGTGAACGGGATGAGGATCGCGGCGATGACTCTGCGCAGGTGCCGCGACACGGGGGCCGCGGGGCCATGGCTGTGGGAGTGGCCGTGTCCACCGCCGGATCCATGATCGCGGCCACCTCCGGGGCCGGGCCCGCGCCCGTCTCCGGGGCCATGGCCACCTCCCCGTCCATGGCCGTGTCTGTCGCCTGGGCCATGGCCATGGGGCGGCTCTGAGGAGGGGGGCGGGGGCGGATACTGCGTCGTGGTCACCGACCGATCATCGCAAGAAGGCGCAAGGCCCACTGTTCAGCTCGTGTAATTAGACGCTAGCGTGAGGGGACCTTTGCACACGCGGGAGCTCGGAGCACCGGGCTGAGAGGGCGCTGACCTCCGCAGACGCGATGTTTCACGTGGAACATCGCCGGCGGAAACCGCTGCGTCGACCGCTGAACCTGTTACCGGGTAATGCCGGCGTAGGGAGTAGGTCTCATGACCATGAAGGACGCACGCACGCCTGCCTCCGTCCAGGGTGAACAGCCCCAGGAGGCCGGGAAGTCCATCGGCTGGCACAAGGCATACGTCGGGGGTTCGCGCCCCGATCTGCGGGTGCCGGTCCGCCAGGTGCACCTCACCAACGGGCGGTCCATCGCCCTGTACGACACCTCCGGCCCGTACACCGATCCACTCGTCGAGACCGATGTCCGCAGGGGTCTGGCACCGCTGCGGGAGAACTGGATCATCGCCCGCGGCGACACCGCGGAGTACACCGGTCGCCCCGTCCGCCCCGAGGACGACGGGATCAAGCACACCGCGCCCCGTGGCGGGCTCCGCAACCTCGACGCGGTGTTCCCGGGACGGCCGCGTCAGCCGCGCCGTAGCCGTGACGGCAAGGCGGTCACCCAGCTCGCCTACGCACGGCGCGGCGAGATCACCCCCGAGATGGAGTTCGTGGCGATCCGGGAGAACGTCTCCCCAGAGGTCGTACGCGAGGAGATCGCGGCGGGTCGCGCCGTTCTCCCCGCGAACGTCAACCACGCGGAGACCGAGCCGATGATCATCGGTAAGCGGTTCCTGGTGAAGGTCAATGCCAACATCGGCAACTCCGCGGTGACCTCCTCCATCGAGGAGGAGGTCGAGAAGATGACCTGGGCCACCCGCTGGGGCGCCGACACGGTCATGGACCTGTCGACCGGCCGCAACATCCACACCACGCGCGAGTGGGTGCTGCGCAACTCGCCCGTACCGATCGGCACGGTGCCGCTCTATCAGGCCCTGGAGAAGGTCGACGGGAAGGCCGAGGAGCTGACCTGGGAGATCTACAAGGACACGGTCATCGAACAGGCCGAGCAGGGCGTGGACTACATGACGGTGCACGCGGGCGTGCGTCTGCCGTATGTGCCGCTGACCGCGAACCGCAAGACCGGCATCGTGTCGCGGGGCGGCTCGATCATGGCGGCCTGGTGCCTGGCGCACCACAAGGAGTCGTTCCTCTATGAGAACTTCGAGGAACTGTGCGAGATCCTGGCGGCGTACGACGTCACGTACTCGCTCGGCGACGGCCTGCGGCCGGGCTCGATCGCGGACGCCAACGACGAGGCGCAGTTCGCGGAACTGCGCACGCTCGGGGAACTCAACCGGATCGCCCGGCGTTTCAACGTACAGACCATGATCGAAGGCCCGGGGCACGTCCCGATGCACAAGATCAAGGAGAACATCGACCTGCAGCAGGAGATCTGCGATGAAGCTCCGTTCTATACGCTCGGGCCGCTGACGACGGACATCGCGCCGGCGTACGACCACATCACCTCCGGCATAGGTGCCGCGATGATCGCCTGGTGGGGCACGGCCATGCTCTGCTACGTCACGCCCAAGGAGCACTTGGGGCTGCCCAACCGCGACGACGTCAAGACCGGCGTCATCACCTACAAGATCGCCGCCCACGCAGCCGACCTCGCCAAGGGGCACCCGGGCGCGCAGGAGTGGGACGACGCGCTGTCCGACGCGCGCTTCGAGTTCCGCTGGGAGGACCAGTTCAACCTGGCGCTCGACCCGGACACGGCCCGTGAATTCCACGACGAGACGCTTCCGGCAGAGCCGGCCAAGACGGCCCACTTCTGCTCGATGTGCGGACCGAAGTTCTGCTCGATGAAGATCTCCCAGGACATCCGCCGCGAACACGGTGGCACCCGGAAGGAGATCGAGGAGGGCATGGCCCAGAAGTCGAAGGAGTTCGCGGCGGCGGGGAACCGCGTGTATCTGCCGTTGGCGGAGTAGCCCGCGGCCGGCAACAGGGGCCCCGGTCATGGCTGGGGCCCTCTGCGGCTGCCTCATGACGTCGCCTCGCAGGCCCGAGTTCGCGAGTGGCTCAGGCCGATCGGTCCTGCTTTCGCGGCGGCATCGGTCGGCGGGCCGCGGTGAACAGACGTGCCAGGGTGGCCGATCTGCCGCTGTCCGCCTTCTGCGGGGTGATGGCTGCCACTCCCTCGTCGAGCCAAGAATCCCAGGCGGGCCGCTCCTGCGGCCGCAGTCGGCCATGCGCCACGGCCATGTCCAGGATCGCCCTGCCGATCTCGTGGGCCATGCTGCCGCCGTTGTAGCGGAACCGGCTCTCGATGATGCCAAGGTGACAGACGCTCGCCGTACCACCGTCGAGGGCGATGGAAATGTTGAGGAATGCCTCTACACCGAAGTCGGCCGGCAACGTTTTCCGGATGTGCTCCGTCCTGATCGCCCGGTATCCAGTCAAGGAATTGGCGCCGAGGAATCCGACCTCCGGAAAGAGCTCGGCGGTCAGGGGTTCGTAGATGGTGAATGTGGAACTCAGTATCGTCCCGGGGTAATCGTATTCGTAGTCGCCGACGATGTGGGCGGCGGTGCCGGATGCCGCGGCGTCGCGCAGCACGGCCGGCACATTGTCCTTCGACGACACGAGATCGGCGTCGAGGAAGCAGACCCACTCGGTCCGGACCTCCGCGAGAGCCGCGTTCATCGCCGCGCCCTTGCCGCGCGGTCCGCGCAGGACCTCTGCCCCGGCCCTGGCTGCCTCCGTCGCGGTGTCGTCGGTCGACGCACTGTCGACGACCAGGACACGGTCGCCGGGGTGTGCGGCGGAGCGCGCTTGCTCGACGATCGTCGCCACGGTGGCTTCTTCGTTGTAAGCGGGTATGACAAAGGTGAACATTCGATTCCTTTTCCCAGCCCCGGCGTGGGCAGGTCGCACAGACGAAAACGATCTTCGCTGGAAACCATACGTGGCGTGCTGGGAATGTGCGGCGTCGGATGCTTTCGGTACGCCGTGGGGCCGGAATCGAAACCGTTCTGTCGATATGGTGAATCAGGAGTGAAAGTCCGCAGCGGTCATGGTGGGCTGTTTCCGGCGTCCGTCCCGAGGAAGAGGTGAACGCCGTCCTGAACGGTTACGTTCCCGGACGGCGTTCGTCTTTCCCCGGAGTCCCCCGAGGGAACATCGGAGACGGGAGGGGGCCCCTCACTCCGGCTGGTGCTCCGGTCCCCCGAAGTCCGGGCTGGTGAAGTCCGGGCTGCTGAAACTGGGGCGCGGGCCCGCTGCGGGGCCGCTCTCGGGGCTGCTGAAGCCCGGACGGTCGTAGCCGAGGTGCGGAATGCGGCTGGGTGTCGGTTCCGGCGTCTTCCGGCTCAGCGCGGCCGCGCCCGGGTCGCTGAGCGCCTCACGGAGGAACGGCAGGATGCCGCGCTCCAGCAGCGCCTCGTGCCAGGCCTCCCTGGCCCGGGCCACCTCCGCCGTCAACTCCGCCCGGGCGCCCGCCGCGTGATCGGAGGCGCTGTTGCGCAGGGCGGTGACCAGCAGGCCGATCGCGGCGATCAGGATCGCCGCCGCGGTCACCGCGCCGAACACCCACCCCGTGATCAGGAGGGTCCGGGCGAACGCCTGGTCGGGGTTGACCATCTTGAGGATGTAGCCCACGAGCAGGAAGATCGCCGCGGCGGCACCGGCGAGGAAGGGAGCGAGCACCGCGGCGACGGCACCGGCTCCGGCGCTCGCGGTGGCCTCTCCCACGGTCGCGGCGAGCCCCAGGACGTCCGCGTCCGGCTCCGTGACGCCGGCGGTGCTCTCGTGGACGGACGGGGTGGACGGCGCCGGCCGGCGCAGTTTCTCGCGGACCTTCACGTAGTGGAAGTACTCGGTGGCCGCCGCCGCGGTGATGAGGGCGGTGGCGTTCAGCGCCATGGTGCGCAGCTGTTCGGGGTTGAGCCGCTGTCCCACAGCGGCCAGATCCGGACGGTGTGGTGCGGAGCGCAGCGCCTCATCGAGGATCCGCTCGTAGTCCTGGCGGTCCTCGCTCAGCAGGTGCTGCGGAACGCTGTTCATGTGCATCCCCCGATGCTCCGTAGGGCTTGGGGCTCGGCATGCTGACGAGCCGTCGGGCAGAAACGGAGGGGAGCCTGCTACGGATAAGCCGATGGTAGAGCGGTTACGGCACACGGTGACAGGGGGTTTCCAGAAATTGCCTCCTGGTCGGGGCCCCGTTCGGCAATCCGCCGTCCGGGGGATGCCTGCCCGGTGAACGCTCAGCCGACCAGGGGAAGTTGCTGGACCAGCAGCTTTCCGGCCATGGTCACGCCGCCGTCCATCGCGATCGCCAGCCCGTCCGCGTAGATGTGCGGACCCTCGACGACCGGACCCGCGCCGTCCTGGTCGTCCTCGGAGCCGACCTCGCCCAGGAGGTACGGGATGGGGCTGTGGCCGTGGACGATGCGCCTGCCACCGTAGGTGTCCAGCAGGGACCGTACGGCGTCGGCGCCGCCCTCGTCGCGGAAGGAGAAGCGCTTGGTGAACTTCCTGAACAGGTCCCACACCTCGTCCGCGTCGTTGCGCGTGAGCGTCTCGCGGATGGTGTCGTTGACCGCTTCGATGGAGTCGCCGTAGTCGAGGTAGGCGGTGGTGTCCGAGTGGACCAGCAGATGTCCGTCCACCTCCTCCACCGCGTCCAGACGGGCCATCCACTGGAGGTGGTGGTCCTGAAGGCGGTCCATGTCCGTCTTCTGGCCGCCGTTGAGCAGCCAGGCCGCCTGGAAGGTGGCCGTGCCCGCGCCGGAGTTGACGGGCGTGTCGCCGAACCGCTTGGCACCGAGCAGCAGCAGCTCGTGGTTGCCCATGAGCGCCTTGCAGTAGCCGCCTGCCGCGGCGGCCTCCGCGGACAGCCGCATCACCAGGTCGATCACGCCGATGCCGTCGGGCCCGCGGTCGGTGAAGTCGCCCAGGAACCACAGCCGTGCCGTGCCCGCGGACCAGTGCCCCTGGGCGTCGATGAGGCCCTTCTCCTGGAGGGCCGCAACGAGTTGGTCGAGATAGCCGTGGACGTCCCCGACGACGAACAGCGGGCCGGGGCCGTCGGCGGGCTGCGGGGCTGGTGCGGTCGTGGGATCCACGGTCACCTGGAGCGTGTCATCGCGGTTGATGACCGGGAGGTCCCGCTCGGTGGGCGTGTACGCGTCGGAGTACCCCTGCGGGTACCCCTCGGGTTCCGCGACGGGCGCGGCGGCCTCGCCGGGCGGCGTGCTCTGCGCGTACGGACCGGTCTCGTGGACGTACGCAGGCACCCGGAAGTCGCGCAATGTCGCCGTCCGCTCCACCTCGGGTCCCTGACCGGCCCCCTGAGTCATCGACCCCTCCACCATCGCGCCGCATCTGCACCCCATCGGACTGCCTGGTCGCAGCGGCCCGCGGTGCCGTGGGCCCATCATAGGAATGCGGATCGCGCCATGTGATGACCCAGGGGTGGTGAATCGGGGCGGGACCCCGGCTGACCGCGGCATTCGCCCCATATAGGCGGTGCTTTCCCTCTCGCGAGCCCGGCGGTGCGCCGTCCGCGGGCAACCTGTGCGTCACCCGCGGGTCACCGACGCTACCCCTGCTCGGGCGACCGGGGCGGGCTGATCGTCGTGCGGGGTGGTCGCCGCTCCGAGGACGTCCGCACGATCAGCTCTGTCGGTATCACCTGCTCGACCGGCCGCTCCGACTCGACTCCCTCGATCGCGTCGATGAGGAGCTGGACCACGGCGGTGCCGATCCGGCGTGGCTTCAGTGAGAGAGTCGTGACGGACGGTTCGGTGTTGGCGTACACGGCGGACTCGCTGCAGCAGACCAGCAGCAGGTCGTCGGGGACGCGCAGTCCGTAGCGGCGGGCGGCGGCCAGCAGGTCGGTGCCGTTGGGGTCGAAGAGCCCGTAGACCGCGTCGGGACGGTCGGGGCGGGCCAGCAGCCGGTCGGCGGCGACGGCGCCCGCGCACGGGTCGTGGGCCGGGTAGGCCTCGTAGACCGGATCCTGCCCGACACGCTCGCACCAGTTCAGGTACGCGGTGGTGGACAGGTGCGTGTACGTGTCGGTGGTGGTGCCGGTCAGCAGCCCGATCCGGCGGGCGCCCGCCGCCGCCAGGTGGTCGAGGATGTCCAGGACCGCGGCCTCATGATCGTTGTCCACCCAGGCGGTGACCGGGAGTGAGCCGGCCGGGCGGCCGTCGGAGACGACGGGTAAGCCCTGCCGGACCAGCTCGCTGACCACGGGGTCCTGGTCGGACGGATCGATGACGACCGTGCCGTCCAGGGCGACGTTCGACCACACGTCGTGGCGGGAGGTCGCGGGCAGGATGACCAGGGCATAGCCCCGGGCGAGCGCGGCCGAGGTGGCGGCTCTGGCCATCTCCGCGAAGTACGCGAACTCGGTGAAGGTGAAAGGTTCATCCCCGTACGTCGTCACGGTCAGGCCGATGAGGCCCGATTTGCCCGTACGGAGGGTGCGGGCCGCGGCGGAGGGGCGATAGCCCAGCCGGTCGGCGACCTCGCGGACATGGCGTCGGGTGGCGTCCGGCAGCCGGCCCTTGCCGTTGAGGGCGTCGGAGACGGTCGTGATGGAGACCCCGGCGGCGGCGGCCACGTCTCTGATGCCCGCCCGGCCCGGCCGGCTGCCCCGGCGGGAGGTCTCTGCCCGGCTCACCTGGTGCTTCCCTGCTGCTGTCATGGCGAGCCGATAGTAGGGCTCATGCGGTGGGGTAGTGCGGACGCATATGCACTCGTTGACAGGCACGTTTCTGCATGGTCAATCTTCCCCAAAGGCCTTAGGAATCAATGGAGTTGAGCTATTCAACGATGATACGTAGTGTGTTGGCGCGCATGAGCCTGCCAAGGTGCCCATATTTCGAAGAGGTCTCAACTCACCTTCACGAGGGATGCGCGCCACGGCGTGAGCTACCGGCGCGCGGGACAAGGGAAGACGCGCCCCTGATGCGCGCGCCTTGATCCGGCGATACTCCGGTTCATACGGCTTCATACGGCGACGCGCGCCTTCTGGTTCACCGATGTGCCCGGGAGGGACCCGGATGTCCACAGCCCATTCGCAGCGGCGTCGAATCCTCATAAGGTGAGAAGCATTGGAACCGGTGGCGGTCATGAGCCGGTGGTGTGCGCGAGGAGGACTGCGGTGAGCGAGACAAGCCCGAGGCTGCGTGCCGTGCTGGAGGGTATCCCCACCTACAGGCCCGGCAAGCCCGCCGCGGCGGGGTGCCAGGTGGCCTACAAGCTGTCCTCGAACGAGAATCCTTACCCGCCGCTGCCGGGCGTGATGGAGGCGGTGACCGAGGCGGCGTGCTCCTTCAACCGCTACCCCGACATGGCGTGCTCCGGGCTGCTGAGCGAGTTGTCGGAGCGCTTCGGCGTGCCGTCGTCCGACCTCGCGGTCGGCACCGGCTCGGTCGGCGTCGCCCAGCAGCTGATCCAGGCCACGAGCGGCCCGGGCGACGAGGTGATCTACGCCTGGCGGTCCTTCGAGGCGTACCCGATCATCACCCAGATCAGCGGTGCGACGTCGGTGCAGGTGCCGCTGACCGAGGGCGAGGTGCACGACCTGGACGCGATGGCCGACGCGATCACCGACCGCACCCGGCTGATATTCGTCTGCAACCCGAACAACCCGACCAGCACGGTGGTGCACCGGGAGGAGCTGGAGCGCTTCCTCGACCGGGTGCCGGCCGACGTGCTGGTGGTGCTCGACGAGGCGTACCGGGAGTTCATCCGCGACGTCCGGGTGCCGGACGGCGTCGAGCTGTACCGCCGGCGGCCGAACGTCTGCGTCCTGCGCACCTTCTCCAAGGCGTACGGCCTCGCCGGGCTGCGTGTCGGCTTCGCGATCGCCCATGAACCGGTGGCCGCGGCGCTGCGCAAGACGGCGGTGCCGTTCGGGGTGAGCCAGCTGGCGCAGGAGGCGGCCGTCGCCTCGCTGCGCGCCGAGGACGAGCTGCTCGGCCGGGTCGGCTCGCTGGTGTGCGAGCGCATCCGTGTGGTCGACACGCTGCGCGCCCAGGGCTGGACGGTGCCGGAGACCCAGGCGAATTTCTTGTGGCTGCGGCTGGGGGAGCGCACGGTGGACTTCGCCGCCGCCTGTGAGCAGGCCGGTGTGGTCGTGCGGCCCTTCCCGGGCGAAGGGGTGCGCGTGACGATCGGTGAGGCCGAGGCGAACGACATCTTCGTGAAGGTGGCGGAGGGCTTCCGCAAGGCGTCCTAGTTGTCCTAGTGCTGCGACCGGAAAGGTTCACCGGCTCGCGGCGTCCGGCACGGCACCTCGCCGCGTTGTCGCATCGCCCGAGTACATCCAGTACGCGGGCGACGCTCCGCCTTGCGATGCACCGCACCGGACGCCGCGAGCTTCCCGGCAAACCTTTCCGGCCACAGCACTAGGGCCTGTGTGAGGTCGTGATCAATCTCGGGTTCTGGTCCCGTGCGGGGACGGGACCTGGTAGGACGATGGATGTGACACGTAGGCAACTCACCGACGAGCAGTGGAAGTTCATCGAGCCGTACCTGCCGATAGGCGAGTACGGTCCGTACCCCGAGCGGCTGCGGGAGCAGTTCGAGGGGGTGATCTGGCGGTTCCGGTCCAGCGCCCAGTGGCGCGAGATGCCCTCCGAGTTCGGACCGTGGGCGACCGTCTACGGGCGCTTTCGCGTCTGGCGGGACGCCGGAGTCTTCTCCGCTCTTCTGGAAGGCATGATCGCCGAGGCCGCTCGCCGGGGACAGACGGACTTATCCCTGGTCAGCGTGGACTCCACTACTTCCCGCGCCCACCACGACGCGGCCGGGATGCAGCTCGGCAAGGACATCATGGACGCCCTTGAGGAAGCCGCCGCCGAGCAGGAGCGGGCCCAACAAAAAGGGGCGGCCCGCCGGGACAGAACGGGCAGGACGGCGGCGACGACCCCGAGCAGGAAGAGCGACGGCGTATCAGGCGACGGCGCAAGCTCCGCTTGAACCAAGCCCTGCTCGGCAGATCCCGTGGTGGACTGACGAGCAAGATTCATCTCGCCGCGGACCGCAGGTGCCGCCCGCTGTCCCTCGTGCTGACCGCAGGACAGGCCGCTGACAGCCCGCAGTTCGTCCCCGTGCTGCAGAAGATACGGGTCCGTCTTCCTGTCGGCCGGCCTCGAACCCGGCCCGGCGCTGTCGCCGCGGACAAAGCCTACTCGTCCCGCGCTAACCGTTCTTACCTGCGGAAACGCAACATCAAGGCAGTCATTCCTGAGAAGAAGGACCAGGCCGCCAACCGTAAGAAGAAGGGCCGCCGAGGCGGCCGCCCCACGTGCCACGACAGTGATCTTTACAAGGAGCGGAACACGGTCGAGCGGCTCATCAACAAGCTGAAGGCCTGGCGGGGCATCGCCACTCGATACGACAAGACGCCCGAGAGCTACCTCGCCGGCCTCCACCTCCGTGCCTCAATGATCTGGATCAACGACCTGCTGAAGGCAACTGGCTGATCACAACGTCACACAGGCCCTAGCCCCCTGCACGCGCACGCGAGAGGCGGCACCCCGGGATTCGTTCCCGGGGTGCCGCCTCTCTCATGAGCTGTCTCTCATGAGCTGTCCGACCTGGCGCATCGCTTAGGGGCCCCCTCCCGTAGGCCGCGAAACCGTATGCGCCATAATTGCTTGTGAATGTGAACGCGTTCACAAGCGCGCCGATTGCTCCGTCGATGTGCGTGACAAGCGGGGCAAACCGCCGCTCGTGATCGCGGCGAGGTAAGGAGAGACGACGTGAACCTGGCTCTGGCGCCGGAGACACTGGCGCGATGGCAGTTCGGCATCACCACCGTCTACCACTTCCTGTTCGTGCCGCTGACGATCTCGCTGGCCGCCCTGACGGCCGGCCTGCAGACCGCCTGGGTGCGGACGGAGAAGGAGAAGTACCTCCGGGCCACGAAGTTCTGGGGCAAGCTTTTCCTGATCAACATCGCGATGGGTGTCGTCACCGGCATCGTCCAGGAGTTCCAGTTCGGCATGAACTGGTCCGCCTACTCGCGCTTCGTCGGTGACGTCTTCGGTGCGCCGCTCGCGTTCGAGGCCCTCATCGCCTTCTTCTTCGAGTCGACGTTCATCGGGCTGTGGATCTTCGGCTGGGACAAGCTGCCGAAGAAGCTCCACCTCGCCTGCATCTGGATGGTCTCGATCGGCACCGTCCTGTCGGCGTACTTCATCCTCGCGGCCAACTCCTGGATGCAGCACCCGGTCGGCTACCGGATCAACAAGGCGAGGGGGCGCGCCGAGCTCACGGACTTCTGGCACGTCCTGACCCAGAACACCGCGCTCACCCAGGTCTTCCACACCCTGACCGCGTCCTTCCTCACGGGCGGCGCGTTCATGGTCGGCATCGCCGCCTTCCACCTGGTCCGCAAGAGGCACATCGCCGTGATGAAGACGTCGCTGCGGCTGGGGCTGGTCACCGTCGTCATCGCCGGCCTGCTCACTGCGGTCAGCGGCGACCTGCTCGGCAAGGTCATGTTCAAGCAGCAGCCGATGAAGATGGCCGCTGCCGAGGCCCTCTGGAACGGTCAGAGTTCCGCGCCGTTCTCGATCTTCGCCTACGGCGACGTGAGCAAGGGCCACAACACCGTCGAGCTGTCCGTCCCCGGCGTACTGTCGTTCCTCGCCAACGACGACCTCAGCTCCTACGTCCCCGGCATCAACGACACCAACAAGGCCGAGCAGCAGAAGTACGGCCCCGGCGACTACCGCCCCATCATTCCCGTCACCTTCTGGGGCTTTCGCTGGATGATCGGCTTCGGCATGGCGTCCTTCGCCATCGGACTGGCCGGGCTCTGGCTCACCCGCAAAAAGTTCATGCTGCCGCACCATCTGCGGGTCGGTGAGGACGAGGTGCCGCACCTGGTCCTCTTCAGGAAGAAGGCGCTCGGCCCCACGGTCACCACCTGGTACTGGCGCATAGCGATCTGGACCCTGGCCTTCCCGCTGATCGCCAACTCCTGGGGCTGGATCTTCACCGAGATGGGCCGTCAGCCGTGGGTCGTGTACGGCGTTCTGCGCACCCATGACGCGGTCTCCCCCGGTGTCTCCCAGGGCGAGGTGATCACCTCGATGACCGTGTTCACCCTGCTCTACGCGATCCTCGCGGTCGTGGAGGTCAGGCTTCTGACGAAGTACGTCAAGGCCGGACCGCCCGAGCTCAGCGAGGCCGACCTCAACCCGCCCACCAGGATCGGCGGCGACTCCCATGACGCCGACAAGCCGATGGCCTTCTCGTACTAGGCCGAGGGAGCGCTCATCATGCAACTTCACGACGTCTGGTTCGTCCTCATCGCGATCCTCTGGACCGGCTACTTCTTCCTGGAGGGCTTCGACTTCGGGGTCGGCATCCTGACCAAGCTGCTGGCCCGCGACCGCCTTGAGCGGCGCGTGCTGATCAACACGATCGGTCCCGTCTGGGACGGCAACGAGGTGTGGCTGCTCAGCGCGGGCGGCGCGACCTTCGCCGCGTTCCCCGACTGGTACGCCACGCTCTTCTCCGGCTTCTATCTGCCGCTGTTGGTCATCCTGGTCTGTCTGATCGTGCGCGGTGTCGCCTTTGAGTACCGGGCGAAGCGGTCCGAGGAGAAGTGGCAGCGCAACTGGGAGACCGCCCTCTTCTGGACCTCACTGATCCCGGCGTTCCTGTGGGGTGTGGCCTTCGGCAACATCGTGCGGGGCGTGAAGATCGATCAGCATCTGGAGTACGTGGGCAGCGTCTGGGATCTGTTCAACCCGTTCGCGCTCCTCGGCGGTCTGGTGACGCTGACGCTGTTCACCTTCCACGGAGCGGTGTTCACCGCGCTCAAGACCGTGGGGGACATCCGGGAGCGGGCACGGAAGCTGGCCCTGTCGGTCGGACTGCTGACCGCCGTGGTGGCACTGCTCTTCCTCGCCTGGGCGCAGATCGACCGGGGTGACGGCAAGAGTCTGGTCGCGATGATCGTGGCGGTGGTCGCACTGGTCGCCGCGCTCGTGGCGAACCAGGTCGGGCGTGAGGGATGGTCGTTCGCGTTCTCGGGGGTCACCATCGTGGCGGCCGTCGCGATGCTCTTCCTGACGCTCTTCCCGAACGTCATGCCGTCCACGCTCAACGCGGACTGGAGCCTGACGGTCAGCAACGCCTCGTCGAGCCCCTACACCCTGAACATCATGACGTGGTGTGCCGGGATCGCCACGCCGATCGTCCTGCTCTACCAGGGCTGGACGTACTGGGTGTTCCGCAAGCGCATCGGAACCCAGCACATCGCCATGGAGGCGGCGCACTGATTCCGCTCGGTGGGCGTGTTTCTCACGGAACACGCCCACCTGGGATCGCATGGCGTGTTTCACGTGAAACACGCCCGATGGTCAAAGGGTGTGTTTCACGTGAAACCTATCGATCCACGACTGCTCCGCTACGCCCGTGCCACCCGCCTCTTCCTCGGGGCGGTCGTCGGTCTGGGTGCCGTCGGCGCGGTACTGGTCATCGCCCAGGCGATGCTGATCGCCGAGGTGGTGGTCGGCGCCTTCCAGCACCACTCCTCGGTCGGCGAGCTGCGCACCCCCTTGCTGCTGCTGATGGTCGTGGCGGTCGGCCGCGCGCTGGTCTCATGGCTCACCGAACTCGCCGCTCACCGGGCGAGCGCGGCGGTGAAGTCCGAGCTGCGGGGACGGCTGCTGGAGCGGGCGGTGGCCCTCGGTCCCGGGTGGCTGGGGACACAGCGGACCGGATCGCTGGTCGCCCTGGCCACACGGGGAGTCGATGCGCTCGATGACTACTTCTCGCGCTATCTGCCGCAGCTGGGGCTTGCCGTCGTCGTCCCGGTGGCGGTCCTCGCGCGGATCGTGACCGAGGACTGGGTATCGGCGGCGATCATCGTCGGCACGCTGCCGTTGATCCCGCTCTTCATGATCCTCATCGGCTGGGCCACGCGCTCCCAGATGGACCGGCAGTGGCGGCTGCTGTCCCGACTGTCCGGACACTTCCTCGACGTGGTCGCCGGACTGCCGACACTCAAGGTCTTCGGCCGCGCCAAGGCGCAGGCCGAGTCCATCAAGCGGATCACCGGCGAGTACCGCCAGGCAACCATGCGGACACTGCGGATCGCCTTCCTGTCGTCCTTCGCGCTGGAGTTGCTGGCCACGATCTCGGTCGCGCTTGTCGCGGTGACCATCGGCATGCGGCTCGTCCATGGCGACATGGACCTGTACGTCGGGCTGGTCATCCTCGTTCTTGCGCCGGAGGCGTATCTACCGCTGCGACAGGTGGGCACGCAGTACCACGCGGCGGCGGAGGGCCTCTCCGCTGCCGAGGAGATCTTCTCGGTGCTGGAGACGCCCGTGCCGTCCTGTGGGACGCGGCGCCTGCCGGAGGGAGAGATCACCTTCGAGCGCGTGACCGTCCGCTACCCCGGACGGTCGTCCGACGCGGTGTCCGATGCCTCGTTGACGGTCGCACCCGGTGAGACGGTTGCCCTCGTCGGAGCGAGCGGCACGGGCAAGTCGACCCTTCTCCATGTCCTGCTCGGGTTCGTGCCGCCCACCGAGGGGTGCGTACGGGTCGGGGGAGTCGATCTCGCCTCGGCCGATCTGGAGGAGTGGCGCTCGCGGATCGCCTGGGTGCCACAGCGGCCGCATCTGTATGCGGGCACCATCGCCGAGAACGTACGGCTGGCGCGGCCGGACGCGGACGACGCGGCCGTGCGGAGGGCGTTGGGCGATGCCGGTGCGCTGGAGTTCGTGGATGCGCTGCCCGCCGGGGCCGGCACCGTGCTCGGCGAGGACGGGGCGGGACTCTCCGCCGGCCAGCGGCAACGGCTCGCCCTGGCCCGGGCGTTCCTCGCCGACCGCCCGGTGCTGCTGCTCGACGAGCCGACGGCGTCCCTGGACGGGGAGACCGAGGCGGAGATCGTGGAGGCGGTGCGCCGGCTGGCGGTCGGCCGGACGGTGCTGCTGGTCGTGCACCGTCCGGCGCTGCTCGGGCCGGCGGACCGGGTCGTACGGCTGGACGCCGAGGAGCACGCCGCGACGAGCGGTGCCGCACATACCGCGGCCGTTGCCTCGCCCCGCCCCGGGACAGCGGAGTTGGCGTTCGGCCACGACGAGCAGACGTACGCCCCCTCCCCAGCGAGCCGCGGTGGGGTGCTCGCCCGTGTCCGTGCCATGGCCGGTCCCCGCCGCGGCCGGCTCGTCCTCGCCCTGCTGCTGGGCGCTCTCGCGCTTGGGAGCGCCGTCGGGCTGATGGCCACCTCCGGGTGGCTGATCTCGCGGGCTTCCCAGCAGCCTCCCGTGCTGTATCTGATGGTCGCCGTGACGGCCACGCGGGCGTTCGGGATCGGGCGGGCGGTGTTCCGGTACGCGGAACGGCTCGTGTCGCACGACGCCGTGCTGCGGATGCTGGCTGACGCCCGGGTCGCCGTCTACCGGCGCCTGGAGCGGCTCGCACCGGCCGGGTTGCGGATGACCCGGCGCGGCGATCTGCTGTCGCGGCTGGTCGCCGATGTGGACGCGTTGCAGGACTACTGGCTGCGGTGGCTGCTGCCCGTGGGCGCCGCGCTCCTCGTGGCGGCCGGCTCTGTCGGCTTCACCGCCTGGCTGCTGTCGGAGGCCGGTGTCGTCCTCGCCGTGGGGCTGTTGGCGGCCGGGGCGGGCGTCCCCCTGGTGACCGCAGCCGTGGCGCGTCGGGCGGAGGGGAGGCTGGCACCCGCCCGGGGAGTGCTGGCGACCAGGGTGACGGACCTGCTCACCGGGACGGCCGAGCTGGCGATCGCCGGAGCGCTGCCCACGCGTACCGCCGAGGCGCGACGGGCCGATGGTGTGCTCACTCGTATCGCCTCCCGCGCCGCCACCGCCACCGCGCTCGGCGACGGGCTCACCGCGCTCGTCACGGGCCTGACCGTCGCGGCCGCCTCCCTCGTGGGCGCGCAGGCCGTGGCCGCCGGCCGGCTCGGGGGCGTGGCCATGGCGGTCGTGGTGCTCACCCCGTTGGCCGCCTTCGAGGCGGTCCTGGGTCTGCCGTCGGCCGTGCAGCACCGGCAGCGGGTGCGCAGAAGCGCCGAGCGCGTGTACGAGGTGCTGGACGCCCCCGAGCCCGTGCGCGAGCCGGAGCGGCCAGGGCCGGCGCCCTCGTCTCCCTTCCCCCTCGTCCTGGAGGGAATCACCGCTCGTTACGACGGTCGGCAGCGGGACGCGCTCACCGGGCTCGACCTCACGCTGGAACAGGGCCGCAGGATCGCCGTGGTCGGAGCATCCGGTGCGGGCAAGACGACGCTCGCACAGGTGCTGCTGCGGTTCCTTGACACGGCCGCAGGCTCGTACACGCTGGGCGGCACGGACGCGAAGACGCTCGACGGCGACGACGTACGACGTCTGGTCGGGCTGTGTGCCCAGGACGCGCACCTCTTCGACAGCTCGGTACGGGAGAACCTGCTGCTCGCACGGAAGGACGCGAGCGAAGGGGAGCTGCGCGGCGCGCTGGCGCGGGCGCGGCTCCTCGACTGGGCCGACGGGCTGCCCGACGGTCTCGACACGCTGATCGGCGAGCACGGCGCACGGCTGTCCGGCGGCCAGCGCCAGCGGCTCGCCCTGGCCCGCGCGCTACTGGCCGACTTCCCCGTCCTGGTCCTCGACGAGCCCGCGGAACACCTCGACCTGCCGACGGCGGACGCGCTCACGGCGGATCTGCTGGCCGCCACGGAGGGCCGTACGACGCTGCTGATCACCCATCGACTGGCGGGCCTCGAAGCGGTCGACGAGGTGATCGTGCTCGCTGAGGGCCGGGTGGTTCAGCGGGGCGCGTACCCGGAGCTGGCGGCGGTGGAGGGACCGTTGCGGGAGACGGTGCAGCGGGAGGCCCGGGGAGATCTGCTGCCAGGGCAGGCGGGAGAGGCGGGATCGGCGGTCCGGGCCCTCGTCGGTGCCCGCAACCCTTCACCCTGACGCCCGAGCGGAGTTCCCACCGGTCGAGGGATGTCCTGGGCCATCCGTGGTCGCCCGTTCCCCCAGCCGTACGAGCTGAACAGGGCCTCGGCCCCCGCTGTGGGTCACGATCGCTGATATGCACTCATCTCACCGGGGTTCCCTGCTCGTTCCGGTCCTCATATGCGCGGTCGCGGTGTTCCTGGCGCGGCCCACCGAGGTCGAGGTCGAGGCCGAGGGCGGGGCGGGAGGCGGTCAGGCGGACTCCGGCGTCAGCGCCCGCGTGGCGCGGCTGTACGAGGATGCCACCGTGGTGACGCGGCGGTACGAGGTGGGACGCCGGGAGGCCGAGAAGCAGCGCGCCAGGGCGCGGCGGTCCGGACAACTCCTCGCGCGGGAGCGCAAGCACATCGCGGTGCTGCACAAGGACCTGGGCCGGATCGCGCGCGCCCAGTACCGCAAGGGGGGCGGGCTGCCGTACACCGCCCAGATGCTGCTCGCGGACACTCCCGAGAAGCTGATGCGAAGTCAGCATGTGTACACGCAGGCGGACCTCGCCGTGGAGAACGCGGCCGCCAGGAGCCGCCGGGCGGAGGCCCGGCTCGCCGAGGAGCAGGCATGGGCGGCCGCGCAGTGGCGTTCCCTGGAGAGACGGAACCGCGCGCTGGCCGGGAGGAAGAGGGAGATCGAGGCGCAGCTGGAGCGGGCGCGGCAGGTGCTGCAGAGCCAGGCCGACGCGTCCGCCGCCACGGGCTCGTGTCCGGGGGCCGTACGGCTGGGACGGCCGTACCCGAAGCCCAGGCGCAGCTGGGTGACGCCGGTGGAGTCCTACCGTCTGTCAGCGGGCTTCGGCAGCGGCGGCGCCCACTGGGCGCACCGGCACACCGGCCAGGACTTCGCGGTGCCGATCGGGACGCCGGTGCGGTCGGTCGGGGCGGGGAAGGTCGTGAAGGTGGCGTGCGGGGGTGCGTTCGGCATGCAGATCGTGGTCGAGCATCCGGGCGGCTACTGGACGCAGTACGCCCATCTCGCGGCCGTCACCGTCGTCCAGGGCGAACGGGTGGCCGTGGGACAGTGGATCGCCCAGTCGGGCACGACGGGCAACTCGACGGGTCCGCACCTGCACTTCGAGGTGCGGTCCACTCCGGAGCTGGAGTCGAGCGAGGATCCGGTGCCGTGGCTGACGGCGCGGGGCGTGAAGCCCTGAGGGGTGCCTGTCCCCAGAGAGCACCTCCCCACCGGGGCGCGGCTCCTCCAGCGCTGCTCGCCGGGGACTACATCCGCTCCGCGAGGATCCGCTCGATCACCACTGCCACCCCGTCCTCGTTGTTGGCGACCGTCCGTCCGGAGGCCGCGGCCACCACGTCCGGGTGCGCGTTGCCCATCGCGTACGACTGGCCCGCCCAGGTGAGCATCTCCACGTCGTTCGGCATGTCACCGAAGGCGACGACCTCCTCGTGGGAGATGCCGCGCTCGGCGCAGCACAGCGCGAGCGTGCTCGCCTTGGAGACGCCGGGGCCGCTGATCTCCAGCAGCGCACTGGGGCTGGACCGGGTGATGGTCGCGCGGTCGCCGACGGCGAGGCGGGCCAGGGTGAGGAAGGCGTCCGGGTCCAGCTCCGGGTGGTAGGCGAGGATCTTGAGGACCGGTTCATGGGCGCCGGGGCCGTCCGGGGCCAGCAGTTCCTCCGCGGGCGCGAGGAGGTCCGGGATCTCCATGTGCAGCTTCGGGTACGCCGGCTCCTGGTGGAAGCCGTACGTCTGCTCGACGGCGTACACCGTGCCGGGCGCGGCGTCCCGCAGCAGGCGTACGGCGTCGAGGGCGTTCTCCCGGGCCAGCTCCCGGACCTTGACGAAGCGGTGGGTGCCCGGGCCGCCGTGCAGGTCGACCACGGCGGCGCCGTTGCCGCAGATCGCCAGTCCATGACCGTGGACATGGTCGCTGACGATGTCCATCCAGCGGGCGGGACGACCCGTGACGAAGAACACCTCGATGCCGGCATCCTCGGCGGCGGCCAGTGCGGCGACCGTGCGCTCGGAGACCGACTTGTCGTCGCGCAGCAGAGTGCCGTCGAGGTCTGTCGCGATCAGCCGGGGTGGAACGGTGGGCGCCGGCGTCTCGGGCTGTCTGGTCGCTGAGGTCACGGGCCCCATTCTGACGCATATGCCCGCACGGCCGTGCGGGAGTCCGCACAGGTGAGTGGTGACGCTGCTCACCAGCGCGCTCACATCCGGTCGCTCAGCCCAGCTGGGCCGGGGCCTCCATGGCGATCCGTTCGAAGACCTTGGTGTCCGCCGCGAAGTCGGAGTCGGGGATGGGCCAGTGGATCACGAGGTCGGTGAAGCCCAGCTCCGCGTGGCGGCCGGCGAAGTCGACGAACGCGTCGAGGGACTCCAGCGGCCGTCCACGGTCGGGGGTGAAGCCGGTGAGCAGGACCTTGTCGAGCTCCGACGCATCGCGGCCGATCGTGGCGCATACGTCGGCCAGCTTCTCGGTCTGCGCGCGCAGGGCCCGCAGCGACTGCTCGGGGGTGCCGGTCTCGTAGAGCTTGGGATCGCCGGTCGTCACCCAGGCCTGACCGTGCCGGGCGGCGAGCTTCAGTCCGCGCGGCCCGGTCGCGGCCACCGCGAACGGCAGCCGGGGCCGCTGCACACAGCCGGGGATGTTGCGTGCCTCGTGCGCGGAGTAGTAGTCGCCCTCGTGCGAGACGGAGTCCTCCGTGAGCAGCCGGTCGAGCAGCGGGACGAACTCGCCGAACCGGTCGGCACGCTCGCGCGGGGTCCACGGCTCCTGGCCGAGCGCGGTGGCGTCGAAGCCGGTGCCACCCGCGCCGATGCCCAGGGTGATCCGGCCGCCGGAGATGTCGTCGAGGGAGATCAGCTCCTTGGCGAGGGTGACCGGGTGCCGGAAGTTCGGGGAGGTCACCAGCGTGCCGAGGCGCAGCCGGTCGGTGACGGCGGCCGCGGCCGTGAGCGTCGGGACGGCGCCGAACCACGGGCCGTCGCGGAACGACCGCCACGACAGGTGGTCGTAGGTGAACGCGGTGTGAAAGCCGAGCTGCTCCGCACGCTGCCATGCGGAACGCCCGCCCTCGTGCCAGCGGACGTACGGCAGGATCACGGTGCTCAGACGCAGACTCATGCATCGAGCGTAAGCGGAGCCGAAGAGTGGTCGCTTCGCCGGCTTGATCAACGGCACCCTGCAACCGCGGGGGGAGCGTCAGTGCGGGCCCGGAAACCGCAGGTACCGCGGTGGTACGGCCTTGGTGAGCCATACGCCGTTGGCGCTGACGTGGAAGAGATGTCCGTCACGGTGCATGGCGCCGGCATCCACCGCCAGGACGACCGGACGGCCACGGCGGGCACCGACACGGGTGGCGGTCTCGCGATCGGGCGAGAGGTGCACGTCGTGCCGGTTCATGGGCCTGAGGCCCTCCCTGCGGATCGTGTCGAGGTTGTGGGCCACGGTCCCGTGGTAGAGGTACGCGGGCGGGGTGGCCGGGGGAAGCCCCAGGTCCACGTCGATGCTGTGGCCCTGGCTGGCGCGGATGCGGGTGCCCTCGATCGCGAAGCGCTTCTTGTCATTGGCGGCGACCACATGATCCAGCTCGTCGCGGGTGATCCCGAAGCCGTGCGCGGCCGCCGCGGCGAGCAGCGTGTCGATCTCGACCCAGCCGCCCTCGTCGAGGGTGAGACCGATCCGCTCCGGTTGGTGGCGCAGGTGCTTCGAGAGGTACTTCGACACCTTCACGGTGCGTCTCTCATGGTTCCTTTCTGTCATCTCTCCAGCGTGCGGGAGAGACGCGGATCACGCACATGATTTTGCTCCCGATGTTTGGTCCACAACCAAGTGTGGTTATCCACAGGGGAATTGGCGATTCTGTGGACAACTGAGCGTGTTCTGTGCTCTGTTCGTCAACTAGGAGCGGATTGCCGGACTCTGTGGTAATCAGATCCAAAATGCTGTGGCGACGGGCGTCAAGGCGTCGACAGGGCAAGTGATGGCCGTCAACTCACAGGCGCCGCAGTCGATGCGATCGACAAAGTTGTCCAACTCCCTGGCACGTCAAGTGTCACGGCCAACCCACGGCCGAGAACCGTTCCTTGGGCGTCAGAGCGGCGGCTCCCAACGTGCGATCGCCCGCAGCGCGCGGGGCGTGAAGCGGGACATCAGACGCGCACCACGTGCCTCCGGGGTGACGGGCACGACGGCCTGGTTGCGCACGACGGCCCGCAGGATCGCGTCGGCCACCTTCTCCGGCGGATAGCCCCGCAGGCCGTACCAGCGCGCCGTCCTCTTCCGCCGTCGTGTCTCCTCCTGCGCGTCCACGCCGGTGAAGCGCGCCGTCGACGTGATGTTCGTGTCGACGAGGCCGGGGCAGATCGCCGACACCCCGATGCCCTGTGGGGCCAGCTCCGCGCGCAGGCACTCGCTGAGCATCAGGACCGCCGCCTTGGAGGTGCTGTAGGCGGGCAGCGCCCGTGAGGGCAGATACGCGGCCGCCGACGCGGTGTTGACGATGTGGCCGCCCTGTCCGCGCTCGGCCATCTGCTTCCCGAAGAGCCGGCAGCCGTGGATGACACCCCACAGGTTGACGTCGAGGACCTTCCGCCAGTCCTCGGCGGTCGTGTCGAAGAAGGAGCCGGACAGGCCGATCCCGGCGTTGTTGACGAGCACGTCCACGACGCCGTACTCGGCGGCGACCTTCTCGGCGAGCTTCTCCATGGCCCGCTCGTCCGCGACGTCGGCCGTCTCGGCCCAGGCCTCGGGGGCCCCGACCAGCCGGGCCTGCCCCGCCGTGCGGGCCGCGCCCTCCGTGTCGCGGTCGACGGCGACCACGCGCGCGCCGGCCTCGGCGAAGGCGAGCGCCGTGGCCCGCCCGATGCCGCTGGCCGCGCCGGTGACCAGCACGAGCTGCCCGCCGAACCGCTCCGCGTACCGTCCGCTGCCCCCCGGGACCGGCCGGCCGCCCTCGGCAGCGGTCACGAAGTCCGTGATCCAGGCGGCCAGTTGATCGGGACGGCTGCGCGGGATCCAGTGCTTGTCGGGCAGTGTGCGGCGGGTCGACTCCGGGGCCCACCGCTCCAGTTCGTCGTAGAGCCGCTCCGACAGGAACGCGTCCCCGAGGGGCGTGATGAGCTGCACGGGCGCGTGCGCGTACGCGTCGGGACGCGGGTGGCTGAGCCGGGACCGTACGTTGTCGCGGTACAGCCAGGCGCCATGGGCCGCGTCCGTGGGCAGCGACGGGGTCGGATAGCCGTCGGCGGGCATCTTCTCGACGCGCTGGAGGATCGTGGGCCAGCGTCTGCCGAGGGGTCCGCGCCAGGCGAGCTCCGGCAGAACGGGTGTGTGCAGCAGGTACACGTACCAGGACTTGGCGCCCTGGCTCAGCAGCTGGCCCAACCGGCGCGGGGTGGGCCTCCTCGTGCGCTGCTTGATCCAGTGCCCGAAATGGTCCAGGGACGGCCCGGACATCGAGGTGAAGGACGCGACGCGGCCCTCGGTGCGCCGGACGGTGACGAACTCCCAGGACTGCACCGAGCCCCAGTCGTGACCCACCAGGTGCACCGGCCGGTCGGGGCTGACCGCGTCCACCACCGCCAGGAAGTCGTCCGTCAGCTTCTCCAGGGTGAAACCGCCGCGCAGCGGCTTCGGTGCCGTCGAACGGCCGTGGCCGCGGACGTCGTACAGCACGACATGGAAGCGGCCGGCGAGGCGGGCGGCCACCTGCGACCAGACCTCCTTGCTGTCCGGATAGCCGTGCACGAGCACCACCGTCGGCCGCGCGGGGTCCCCCAACTCGGCGACGCACAGCTCGACTCCACCCGTCCGCACCCGGCGCTCGCGCGCCCCCGTGAGACTCACTCGCCCTCCCTCGAGCAGGCCAGGTCCCGACCGTCGGCTCCACTGCGGTACGTGTCCGTGACGGGACACCGTGAATGTGGCAGTTGTTAGAGGCTGCGTCAACAGGAGGCTGCGCGGCTGTGGACAACCACGGCAAGCTGTGGACAACCACGGCAATGGGGACACCGCGACCCCCTGCGGCCTGCCAGGGCGGTCGACCTCAGGGCTGACCCCTACGGGCCCGTACGACTGGAGTCTGACCCGTAGACAGCTCTGCGGTCTGACGACGGCAGTGCCCCGTGTCACTACCGTCGATGCCGTGACTGTGATCGCGACCGAAAGCCTGAGCAAGCGGTACCCGAGGGTGACCGCGCTTGACCGGCTCTCCGTGGACGTCGGACCCGGTGTGACGGGGCTCGTCGGTGCCAACGGAGCCGGCAAGTCCACACTGATCAAGATCCTGCTGGGTCTGTCCCCCGCCACCGAGGGCCGCGCCGAGGTGCTCGGACTCGATGTCGCCACCAAGGGCGGCGACATCCGCGAGCGCGTCGGCTACATGCCGGAGCACGACTGTCTGCCGCCCGATGTCTCGGCCACCGAGTTCGTCGTCCACATGGCGCGGATGTCCGGCCTGCCCCCGACCGCCGCCCGTGAGCGCACCGCGGACACCCTGCGCCACGTCGGTCTGTACGAGGAGCGCTACCGCCCCATCGGCGGCTACTCGACCGGCATGAAGCAGCGTGTGAAGCTCGCCCAGGCCCTGGTGCACGACCCGCAGCTGGTCTTCCTGGACGAGCCGACCAACGGCCTCGACCCGGTCGGCCGCGACGACATGCTCGGCCTGATCCGCCGCGTCCACACGGACTTCGGCATCTCGGTCCTGGTCACCTCCCATCTGCTCGGCGAGCTGGAGCGCACCTGCGACCATGTCGTCGTCGTCGACGGCGGCAAGCTCCTGCGCTCCAGCTCCACCCGGGACTTCACCCAGACCACCACGACCCTCGCGATCGAGGTCACCGACACCGACGCGCACCCCGACGGCACGCGCGCGGTGCGCGACGCGCTCCACGCGCGCGGGGTGACCGCACACGACGGCAGCGGACTGCCGGGTGCCGGTCGCGTCCTGCTGCTGAGCGCGGAGGGCGAGCAGACGTACGACCTCGTCCGGGACGTCGTCGCCGACCTGGGCCTCGGCCTGGTGCGCATGGAGCAGCGCAGGCACCACATCGCGGAGGTCTTCAAGGACAGCGACGAGCAGCGGAAGGAGGCGGTCGGCCATGGCGGTTGAGCAGCCCACGGCGCGCGGGGCCGAGCAGACCCGGATCCACAACATCGGCTACCGCTCGTACGACGGCCCGCGCCTGGGCCGCGCCTACGCCCGCCGGTCGCTGTACTCGCAGTCCCTGCGCGGCGCCTACGGCCTCGGCCGCTCGGTGAAGTCCAAGGTGCTGCCGATGCTGCTGTTCGTGGTGATGTGCGTCCCCGCGCTGATCATGGTGGCGGTCGCGGTCGCCACCAAGGCGAAGGACCTGCCCGTCGAGTACACGCGCTACGCGATCATCATGCAGGCCGTCATCGGCCTGTACGTCGCCTCGCAGGCGCCCCAGTCGGTCTCCCGCGACCTGCGCTTCAAGACGGTGCCGCTGTACTTCTCGCGTCCCATAGAGACCACCGACTACGTCCGCGCCAAGTACGCGGCCCTCGCCTCGGCGATGTTCATCCTGACCGCCGCGCCTCTGCTCGTCCTGTACGTGGGCGCGCTGCTCGCCAAGCTGGACTTCGCCCACCAGACGAAGGGGTTCGCCGAGGGGCTGGTCTCCGTGGCACTGCTGTCCCTGCTGTTCTCCGGAATCAGCCTGGTCATCGCGGCCGCCACACCCCGGCGCGGCTTCGGCATCGCGGCCGTCATCGCCGTCCTGACCATCTCCTACGGGGCCGTCTCCACCATCCAGGCCATCGCGCATGTGCACTCGGGCGACTCCACGGCCCTCGTGTGGATGGGACTGTTCTCGCCGGTCACGCTCATCGACGGCGTGCAGACCGCCTTCCTCGGCGCGTCCTCCTCCTACCCCGGAGGGCAGGGACCCTCGTCCGCGCAGGGAGTCGTCTTCGTCCTCGTCGTCCTGGGACTCATCGCGGGCAGCTACGGCCTGCTGATGCGCCGCTACCGAAAGGCCGGGCTGTGACCACGCTCACCATCGACCACGTCTCACGCTGGTTCGGCAACGTGGTCGCCGTCAACGACATCACGATGACCATCGGCCCCGGTGTCACCGGTCTGCTGGGCCCGAACGGCGCCGGGAAGTCCACCCTCATCAACATGATGGGCGGCTTCCTCGCCCCCTCCACCGGTTCCGTCACCCTCGACGGACAGACCGTGTGGCGCAACGAACGGATCTACCAGCAGATCGGCATCGTCCCTGAGCGCGAGGCGATGTACGACTTCCTCACCGGGCGTGAATTCGTCGTCGCCAACGCGGAGTTGCACGGACTGGGCGCGAAGGCCGCCCAAAGGGCGCTCGCCACGGTCGAGATGGAGTACGCGCAGGACCGGAAGATCTCCACCTACTCCAAGGGCATGCGGCAGCGCGTGAAGATGGCGTCCGCCCTGGTGCACGACCCGTCCCTGCTGCTGCTCGACGAGCCGTTCAACGGCATGGACCCGCGCCAGCGCATGCAGCTCATGGACCTGCTGAGGCGGATGGGTGCCGAGGGCCGCACGGTGCTGTTCTCGTCCCACATCCTGGAGGAGGTCGAGCAACTCGCCGCGCACATCGAGGTGATCGTCGCCGGACGGCATGCGGCCAGCGGCGACTTCCGGAAGATCCGCCGCCTGATGACCGACCGCCCGCACCGCTACCTCGTGCGCTCCAGCGACGACCGGGCGCTCGCGGCCGCGCTGATCGCCGACCCGTCGACGTCCGGCATCGAGGTCGACCTCGCCGAGGGCGCCCTGCGCATCCAGGCGGTCGACTTCGGCCGGTTCACCGCCCTGCTGCCCAAGGTCGCGCGCGAGCACGGCATCCGGCTGCTCACGGTCTCGCCGTCCGACGAGTCCCTCGAGTCCGTCTTCTCGTATCTGGTCGCGGCGTAGGAGGCCAAAGATGTACGACCCCACAGTCGCCCGGCTCACCTATCGGGGCCTGCTCGGCCGCCGCCGGGCCCTCATCCTCGGTGCGCTGCCCATTCTGCTGATCGTGATCTCCGCGATCGTCCGGGCGCTGACCGGCCCCGACGACCAGGTGGCCCACGACGTCCTCGGCGGCTTCGCCCTCGCCACGATGGTGCCGATCATCGGAGTCATCGCGGGCACCGGCGCGATAGGGCCCGAGATCGACGACGGCTCGGTGGTGTATCTGCTGGCCAAGCCGGTCAGACGGCCCACGATCATCTTCACCAAGCTGATCGTCGCGGTCGCGGTCACCATGGCGTTCTCGGCGCTGCCCACGTTCATCGCGGGCCTGATCCTCAACGGCAACGGCCAGCAGATCGCGGTCGCGTACACCGTGGCGGCGCTGGTCGCCTCCATCGCGTATGCCGCGCTGTTCCTGCTGCTCGGCACGGTGAGCCGGCACGCGGTGGTCTTCGGCCTGGTCTACGCGCTGGTCTGGGAGGCGCTCTTCGGCTCGCTGGTCTCCGGTGCGCGCACACTCAGCGTCCAGCAGTGGGCGCTCGCCGTGGCGCACAAGGTCTCCGCCAGCTCGCTCGTCACCTCGGACGTGGGCCTGCCCACCGCGACGGTGCTGCTGATCGCGGTGACCGTGGCCGCCACCTGGTACGCGGGGCAGAAGCTGCGGACGCTGACGCTCGCCGGCGAGGAGTGACGATTCCCGCGGGGCTCCGGCCGGCCACCGGTGGGGGTGCGGCCCGGAAACGGGCCGCACCCCGACCGGAATCGGCCCGTTCTTCTTTCCCATCTCGAAGGCATTTTTGACAGCGGCTTCACATCTGCCCAGGCACACTGGGCAAAGGGGATGCGCGGCGGAGAGGAACCGGGGATGGCAGCGGAAGCACCACGGGGTGACGGGGCGGACGGCGCCGCCGGGGACACCTGGGACGGCGTCGTCTTCGACGACGACTTCATACGCTCCGCTCCGACCGCGGAACCGTCCGCGCGCGCCCGGATGCTGACCGCGCGCTGGCGCAACCAGGCGCCCGACCCTCAGCCATGGCGTTCCGACGAGCCGCCCGCCGGCTGGTTCTTCAGCAAGGCGCGCCGCCGCAGGTGGCGCCGCCGGTAGCGGTCGTAGGCGCCGCCCGCCCGGCGCTCTCGCCCGGTGCGTTCTCTTCGCCGGTGCGCCTTGTTCAGGTGCGTTTTATTGCGTCTCGTCCAGGAGCGTTTTATTCGGTGGCGCCCGATTCGGCGGACGGGCACAGTGGTGACGTCCACGACGCCGGACCGAGCCGGCGCCACGTTCCGGGAGAGGAGCCGGCGATGTCCATGCACGGCAGTACGCCGAGCTCCCGACAGGGCAGCCCGCGGCGGGCTCCGGAGTAGTTACCCCTCCGTCGAGCCCGCCCCCACGGGGAGCTGCCCGGGGCGGCCGCTTCGAGCGCGCGATGGGCTTCGCGCGGGCCGCCCACCCGGAGGATTGGCCGAGTGGTAAGGCACCGGCTTGCTAAGCCGTGGTCGGGGTCGCCCCCGCGCGCGTTCGATCCGCGCATCCTCCGCGTACAGGTGTGGCCCTGGCTACGCCTGCTCCAGCAATCGCTCCAGCACCACCGCGATGCCGTCCTCGTCGTGCGAGAGCGCCACCTCGTCCGCGACCGCCCTGAGGTCCTGGTGGGCATTGGCCATAGCCACGCCGTGCGCCGCCCACGCGAACATCGGGATGTCGTTCGGCATGTCGCCGAAGGCGATCGTGTCCACGGCCTTCATGCCGAGACGCCGGGCCGCCAGGGACAGTCCCGTCGCCTTGGACAGGCCCAGGGGAAGGATCTCCACGATCCCCTCGCCCGCCATCGTCACCCCGACCAGGCCGCCGGCGATCTGCTGCGCCGCCTCGGCCAGTTCGTCGTCGCTCAGCGTCGGGTGCTGGAGGTACACCTTGTTCAGCGGCGCCGACCACAGGTCCGCCGCGTCCCTGATCGGCTGGTACGGGAACGGCCCCTCATGGACCCGGTAGCCGGGGCCGACCAGGACCTCGCCGTCCAGCCCGTCCCGGCTGGCGGCCAGCAGCAGCGGGCCCACCTCGGCCTCGATCTTCGCCAGCGCGAGTCCCGCGACCTGCCGGTCCAGCGTCACCGAGGTCAGCAGCCGGTGCTCTCCCGAGTCGTACACCTGCGCCCCCTGGCCGCACACCGCGATGCCTCGGTAGCCGAGGGCGTCGAGGATGGGGCGCGTCCAAGGGACCGCACGCCCGGTGACGACGATGTGCGCGGCGCCCGCCGCGGTGGCCGCGGCGAGCGCCTCACGTGTGCGCTCCGAGACCGTCCCGTCGGAGCGCAGGAGCGTTCCGTCGAGGTCGGTCGCGATCAGCTTGTACGGGAAACCGGTGAGCTCGGCCGTGCTCACTTGGCCACGGGCTCCAGCAGCTCCCGGCCGCCCAGGTACGGGCGCAGGACCTCGGGCACCCGCACGGAGCCGTCGGCCAGCTGGTGGTTCTCCAGGATCGCCACGATCGTGCGCGGTACGGCGCACAGCGTGCCGTTCAGCGTCGCGAGCGGCTGCACCTTCTTGCCGTCCCGCATGCGGACCGACAGGCGGCGGGCCTGGAAGGAGTCGCAGTTGGAGGTCGAGGTCAGCTCGCGGTACCTGCCCTGGGTCGGGATCCAGGCCTCGCAGTCGTACTTCCGTGAGGCGGATGCGCCCAGGTCGCCCGTCGCCACGTCGATGACCTGGAACGGCAGCTCAAGCGCGGTCAGCCACTGCTTCTCCCAGTCCAGGAGCCGCTTGTGCTCGTCCTCGGCGTCCTCGGGGTCGACGAACGAGAACATCTCGACCTTGTCGAACTGGTGCACGCGGAAGATACCCCGAGTGTCCTTGCCGTAGGTGCCGGCCTCGCGGCGGAAGCACGGCGAGAAGCCCGCGTAGCGCAGCGGAAGCTTGTCCGCGTCGATGATCTCGTCCATGTGGTACGCCGCGAGCGGGACCTCGGAGGTGCCGACCAGGAAGAAGTCGTCCTTCTCCAGGTGGTACACGTTCTCGGCGGCCTGGCCGAGGAAGCCCGTGCCCTCCATGGCGCGCGGGCGGACCAGGGCCGGCGTCAGCATCGGGGTGAAACCGGCCTCCACGGCCTGCGCCATCGCCGCGTTGACCAGGGTGAGCTCCAGCAGGGCGCCGACGCCCGTCAGGTAGTAGAAGCGCGAGCCGGAGACCTTCGCGGCGCGCTCGACGTCGATGGCGCCCAGTCCCTCGCCGAGCTCCAGGTGGTCCTTGGGCTCGAAGCCCTCGGCGCCGAAGTCACGGATGGTGCCGTGCGTCTCCAGGACGACGAAGTCCTCCTCGCCGCCGACCGGGACGTCCGGGTGCACGAGGTTGCCCAGCTGCTGCAGGAGCCGCCGGGTCTCCTCCTCGGCCTCGTGCTGCTCGGCGTCGGCCGCCTTGACGTCGGCCGCGAGCCGGCTCGCCTTCTGCAGCAGCTCGGTCTTCTCGTCGGCGGAAGCCTTGGGGATCAGTTTGCCGAGCGCCTTCTGCTCGGAACGGAGCTCGTCGAAGCGGACGCCGGACGACCTGCGCCGCTCGTCGGCGGAGAGGAGGGCGTCGACGAGCGCGACGTCCTCACCACGGGCGCGCTGGGAGGCGCGAACACGGTCGGGGTCCTCACGGAGCAGGCGAAGGTCAATCACGCCTCAAGGCTACCGGTGCGGAGTTCCGGCTCACGACTCTGTATTCGATCCGCACCCCAAGTTCCGTTATGCGGCAATTACGCTGCGTGTCAAGAAAAGGGGTGCCGGTCCCCGGACGGGGCAGTTCGGGTGCCGATCGTTGACCCGACTTCCTTGTGGAGCACGGGATTTGGTGTGCGCTTGTCCACAGGCTTCCACAGCCGCGATGCAGTTATCCACAGGCTGTGCGGAAGATCTGTGGACTTCGGAGGTGATCATTCCCAAAGTGGCGCGCAGGTCGGAGAATTCGCGGGTCAAACCGTCACCATCCGCACTTTCGGGTGGAAAGTGGTCGCCCCAAAGTGTTGATCGAGAGAAACAGGTGGACAACTGTGAGGGCCCTGACGATGGACGGGGGATGGATCCTCAGAGAGATTTGTCGACCCCCTGACGTCATGGTGTCGACTTGTCCCCAGATCGAGAAGCCCACCTGTGGATAACTTCTGTGGACAGCGAAAATCTGCAGGTAGGACCGGACACCCCGCAGCCGGAAGTCTAGAACCGGCCGTCCTGGCAGCGCGCCACCCAGTCCGCGGCCGACATGAACTCGTCGTCCGACGTCCCCGGCAGCGGGACCCGGACGTCGTCCGGCTTGGCGTCCGCACGTGGATACGAGCCGAGGAACCGCACCTGCAGGCAGATCCGCTTGAGCCCCATCAGCGCCTCGGACACCCGACGGTCCGAGATATGGCCCTCGGCGTCGATGCAGAAGCAGTAGTTCCCGATGCCCGCTCCGGTCGGGCGGGACTGCAGCAGCATCAGGTTGACGCCCCGCACGGCGAACTCACCGAGCAGATCGCGCAGCCCACCGGGGTGGTCGTCGCGCTGCCACAGGACGACGGAGGTCTTGTCCGCGCCCGTCGGCGCCGCCGGCCGTGCGGGTCTGCCGACCAGCACGAACCGCGTCTGCGCGTTCTCCGCGTCGTGGATGCCGGTCTCCAGCGCCTGCAGGCCGTAGCGCGCGGCGGCGAACTCGCCCGCGAACGCCGCGTCGTAGCGCCCCTCCCGGACCAGGCGGGCACCGTCCGCGTTCGACGCGGCCGACTCCCACACGGCGTCCGGGAGGTTGGCCTTCAGCCAGTTGCGCACCTGCGGTTGCGCGGCCGGGTGCGCGGTGACCGTCTTGATCTCGGAGAGCTTCGTGCCGGGCCGGACCAGCAGCGCGAAGGTGATCGAGAGGAGCACCTCGCGGTAGATCATCAGCGGCTCGCCCGCGACCAGCTCGTCGAGCGTGGTGGTGATGCCGCCCTCCACCGAGTTCTCGATCGGTACGAAGGCGGCCTCGGCCTCGCCGGTGCGGACGGCGTCGAGCGCCGCCGGCACCGACACCATCGGAACGAGCTCCCGGGTCGCGGCCTCCGGCAGCGTACGCAGGGCGACCTCGGTGAAGGTGCCCTCAGGACCGAGATACGCATAGCTGGCTGGCATGACCTCACCCTAAGGGATCCTTGCACCACGCCCGCCCGGGTCGCGTGGTCTCATGGGCCCCGGCGAACTCGGCTCACACCTGGGGAAATCGCAGCCCGTCCGGGGGACCCGGTCCAAGGGGCCCTCTCCCGGGAGACGCGGCTGTCATCCTTCCAGCAGCCGCTGCCCCACGTACTCCCCCTGCGCCGCCCCGCCCGGCACCGCGAACAGGCCGCTGGCCTCGTGGCGGATGTACGCGGAGAGCGCGTCGCCCCGGTCGAGTTTGCGCTGCACCGGGACGAAGCCCCGCAGCGGGTCCGCCTGCCAGCAGATGAACAGCAGACCCGCGTCGGGGCTCCCGTCGGCGTCGAAGCCGTCGTGGAAGGAGAACGGACGACGGAGCATCGCCGCGCCTCCGTTCCGGTCGGGCCGGGTGATCCGCGCGTGCGCGTTGATGGGCACGACCGGCTTCCCGTCCGTGCCGGTCTTCTCAAGGTCCATCGCGGTGGTCTCGGTGCCGCCGCTGAGCGGTGCCCCGTCGGACTTGCGGCGCCCTATGACCTGCTCCTGGGCCGTGCGCGAGAGCTTCTCCCAGTCGTCGAGGAGCATCCTGATACGTCGTACGACTGCGTAGGAACCGTTCGCCATCCATGCCGGGTCGCCCGAGGCGGGCACGAAGATGCGCTGGTCGAAGTCCGCGTCGGTCGGCTTCGGATTGCGTGTGCCGTCGATCTGGCCCATCAGATTGCGGGCCGTCATGGGATGCGCGGTCGCGCCCGGTGAGCGATTGAAGCCGTTCATCTGCCAGCGCAGCCGCGCCGCGCCGCCCGCGTCCTTCTGGATCGCGCGCAGGGCATGGAAGGCGACGAGGGCGTCGTCGGCGCCGATCTGCACCCACAGGTCGCCGTTGCTGCGGGACTTGTCGAGGTGGTCGGAGGAGAAGTCGGGCAGCGGGTCCAGGGCGGACGGGCGCTGCTTGTCCAGTCCCGTACGGGAGAAGAAGCTGTTCCCGAAGCCGAAGGTGATCGTCAGGGAGGACGGTCCGGCGTCACGGGCCACGTCGGTGTCGTCGTGCGCCGCGGCGTCGCCCGCCATCAGCCGCTCGGCGGTGGCCGACCAGCGGCGCAGCAGTGCGGCGGCCTCCTTGCGGCCCGCGCCCGCGGCGAGGTCGAAGGCGACGAGGTGGCCGCGGGCCTGGAGGGCGTCGGTGATGCCGGGCTGATGTTTCCCGTGAAACATCACGCTGCCCGCGCCGAGCGAGGTCAGGGGCGTGGTCTGCTCGGCGGGCGCGGCGGCGTATCCGGCGGCCCCGCCCACGGCACCCAGCGCGAGCCCGGTGGCACCGGCGGTGCCCAGGAGCCGCCGCCGGGAGATGCCCCCTCGGGGGAAGCCGCCATCGGAAACGGCGCCTTCGAGGGAGCCGCCGACGTGCGTTTCCTGTGTGGACTGGTCAGCCATGGTGAGGTTCAGCCGATCTTCGCGTTCTTGTTCACGGTCACTTGGTCGATGTCGGACGTCCGCACGGTCACCGCGATCTGCCAGTCGCCCGCCATGGGGATCTGCACGCCGGCGGCCGACCAGTGTCCGGTGGCGATGCGGTCGGGCACCACGGGCAGTGGGCCGATGCCCTTCGCCGCGAGCGTGAAGGCGACCTTCACCTCGGGGACGTCGAAGGCCTGGCCGTTGGAACGCACCACGTAGACATGCATTTCGTTGCCACCCACACGGGCCGGGTCGAGGGTGATCTGCACGGTGCCCTTGCCGTCCTGGCCACCGGTCTCGAAGGGGATCTTCAGCGACAGAGGGCCGGACCGCTGGGAGGCGGAGGCGGTGGCGGCCTGGGCGGCCTCCTCCGTTCGCCCCGGCTCGGTGGTCGTCAATGCGGTGGTGACGGCGAGCAGTACGACCGCGACGGCCGCCTCGGCGAGCACGGAGCGGCGCAGCCCCGCACGGACGGGGTCGGCGTCCCGCACCCGCTTGGCCCGCGCCGCGGCCATGGCAGCCTGCTGCCGGGCCAACTGGGCGGCCCGCTCGGAGCGCCCGGAGCCACCCGGCGTGCGACCCCCGGGGCCACCGCCCTTACGGGACGACGGCGGGCCTTCGGCCTTGCCGGGAGCCCCGGAGCCCTTGCCCGTACCGGATGCCGTCCCGGCCGCCTTCTCCGAGCCGCCCGCCTTCGCGGACACACCGCCCTTGGCCGACGCCTTGGCCGCCACCGCCGCCCGCTTCTTCGCCGCCGGATGCTTCTTCCCCGCCGAAGACTCCTTCTTCGCCGGACCCTTCGTCGCGACCGCGGTCGTGGGGGCGTCCGCCAGCCGCGCCGTCCAGCGCCGTGAGGTCCAGGCGATGCCGACGAGGACGGCCACCAGGCCGACCTTCACGAGCAGCAGCTGTCCGTACGTCGTCCCGGTCAGCGCCGACCAGGAGCCGACCTGGCGCCACGACTGGTAGATCCCCGTCGCGGCCAGCGTCACGACGCTGCCGAACGCGAGGCGGGAGAAGCGCCGTACGGCCGCCGTCCCGATCGACGGCGCCCGGTACAGCGCGACGAGCAGGGCCACGACCCCGCCCAGCCAGAGGGCGACCGCCAGCAGGTGCAGCACGTCGACCGGCATCGCGAGGCCCGGCTGAAGGCCGGTCGAGGCGTGCTCGGCCATCGCCCAGGTCGCCGCGAGGCCCGCCGCGACGACGGTCCCACCGATGCCGAGCCCGAAGGTGAGGTCCAGCTTCTCGGCGGCCCGTTGGTCGTCCTCCTCCACGCCCGGGGCGTCGCCGCCGGGTGCGCCCCTGCCACCGTCGCCGCCCGCCGCCTCCTCGCCGTCTGCGTCCCGCTTCACATACGCCCCGAAGAGCACCGCGATGAACAGTGCGGCCGCCGCGAGCAGCAGCAGCCGGGAGACCAGTGCCGCCCCCGCCTTGGTCTGCAGCACCTGCCCGACCAGGGAGAGGTCGACGATGTCGGCGACCTTCCCCGAGCCGGTGTACGAGCCGCGCAGAAGGAGCAGCGCGAGCGTCGCAGAGGTGAGCGCGATCCAGCCGGAGACCACGAGCCGCTGCATCGCCCGCACCCCGGCGCCCCGCTGCCAGCAGGCCAGCACGAACGCCGCGCCGCCGATCAGGACGATGAACCCGGCGTACGAGACGTATCGCGCGAACCCGTAGAGCCCCCCGACCACCCCGCCGCCCGCGGCCCGCCCGGAGACCGAGACCGTGGTCGCGGACGGTGCGCCGATGGAGAAGGTGAAGGCGCCGGAGACGGGATGGCTGTCCGCGGACACCACTTGATAGGTGACGGTGTAGGTGCCGTCCGGGAGCCCCGCGCGCACCTTCACCCCGTACGTCGTCCCGTTCAGGTGGGACACCGCGCCGGTGTCGACGCGCTGGGCCCTGGGGTCGAGGACCTGCAGCGAGCCGTCGGAGAGGGCGACCTGCTCGGAGAAGGTGAGCGAGACCTCGGTGGGCGCCTTGTCGACCACCGCTCCCTGGGCGGGGTCGCTGCCGGTCAGCGCGGCGTGCGCGGAGGCGGGGGAGGCCCCGCCGAACAGCACGCCCGCCACGGCGAGCAGCAGCGCCAGCAGCCCGCGCACCGCCCGGGTGCGGGGCGTGCCCCGGGGCGCCGTACGGACGTTCTGCGGGACGTGCCCGGCGGGAGCGATGGTCTGCGTCATGGTGATCCCTGCCTCAGTGACCGGTCTTCGGGTCGTACGTCGCCGGCTTCACCGGCATCTCGACCGTGACCGTTCCGGACTTGGCAAAGTGCAGCTGCACGGGCACCTTCTCGCCCTGTTCCGGCCGGTGCGTGAGCTTTTCGAACATGAGGTGGTTGCCGCCGCTCGCGAAGTCGAGGGTGCCGTCCGCGGGCACGGCGAACGACTTCTCCTCCTCCATCGCACCGCCCTTGGTGGCGTGCAGCGTGACATCGCCGGCGAGGCTGCTGGTGACGGAGGTGAGGGTGTCGGCGCCGCCGGAGTTCGTGACGGTGAAGAAGCCGGCCGCCATGTCGCCGTTGACGGGAGCGGGCATGTAGGCACCGGAGATCTTCAGGGCGGGTCTGGCCGAGGACGAGCCGCCCGAGCCGCCGCAGCCCGCGAGCATCAGCCCCGTGCCCATCACCAGGGCGGTCACACCGAGGCGGCGTTTCACGGGTTCTCCCCCTTGATGATCTTGGGGATGTCCTTGGTGTAGTCGTCGACGGTGGCGTCCTGGCCGTACACCAGATACCCCCCGTCGGTCTTCGGCGAGAACGCGATGACCTGGGTGCCGTGGGTGGAGACGACCTTGCCGTCCTTGTCCTTCTTCGGCGCCTCGATACTGATGCCGACGGTGCGGGCACCGGCCTGGATGGTGGAGAAGTCGCCGGTCAGGCCCACGACGTCGGGGTCGATGCCCTTGAGCCACGTGCCGAGCGCCGAGGGGGTGTCGCGCTGCGGGTCGGTGGTCACGAACACGATCCGCAGCGAGTCCTTCTGCGCCTGGCTCAGCTGCTTGTTCTTCTGCAGCTCCTTCTTGGCGACGGCGAGGTTGTTCATCGTCAGCGGGCAGACGTCGGGGCAGTGGGTGTAGCCGAAGTAGATCAGCGTCGGCTTGCCCTTGGTCTCCGCGCGGAGGTCGTACTTCTTGCCGTGGGTGTCGGTGAGCACCAGGTCCGGCTTCTCGAACGGCTGGTCGAGCACGGTCGCGGCCTTGCCCGATCCGGACTCGGCGGAGACCTCGGCGACCGGCTTGTCGCCGCCGGTGCCGGATCCGCAGGCGGAGAGGGTGAACGCGGCGGCGGCGAGCAGGGCGGCCGCGGCGAGCCTCTTCTTCTGCGGATGGAGAGGCGTCTTCTTCTTGTGCATGGAGAGATGTCCCAGTTGTCAGGGCTCCGGCGGCGCCGGGGGCGTAGGGAGTGTCACGGCGGTGACGTACGACCCCGGCGCGCGCCCGGAGGCGAGTCGTGCCTCAGGCGTCGGTGGTGCGCCGGCGGCCGGCCAGAACGCCGTAGGCCACGCCCGCGGCGCCGACGACGATGCCCACGACGCCGAGCACACGGGCGGTGGTGTCACTGCCGCCGGAGGAGGAGGCCGCGGTGTCCTTGGCGGCCGACGGAGCCGAGGCGGCCGAGGAGCCGTGGTGGCCGGAGTCGGAGGAGGCGGCGGTCAGTTCGAGCACCGGGGCCGGGTTCTCGGGCTCCGCCTGACCCGCCGTCTGCGGTTCGATCCAGCGCACGACCTCCTTGTTGGAATACGTCTGCAGGGCCTTGAAGACGAGCTGGTCGGCTTCCTTGGGCAGCTGTCCGATCGAGAGCGGGAACTTCTGGAAGTAGCCCGGTTCGATGCCCTTGCCGGTGGCGGTCCAGGTGACCTTGGTGACAGCCTCGTCGATCTTCTGTCCGTCCAGCGTGAGCGGCTTGGCGAGCTTGGACTTGGTGACCTGTACGGCCCAGCCGTCGATCGGCTGCGGCATCACCGAGGCGAGCGGGTGGTCGGCCGGGAAGGCGACCTCCAGCTTGGTGGTCGAGGCGTTGTCGCGCTCGTTGGGGACCTTGAAGTCGACCGTCGCGTAGCCGCCCTTGGCGGCCGCGCCCTCCGGCTGCACGGTGACGTGCGCGAACGCGGGCGCGGACAGGACGAGCACGGCCGACGCTGCGGCGGCGCCGACGACGGCGATACGGGAAGCCTTCAGAGAACCCTTGATGGCCTTCATGACAGAGAGCACTCCACTCCGAGTGAGAGTCCGTTGGCGAAGAGAGGTGCGCGTGCGCGGGGGCGGGCCACCTCGGTGGCAGCTCATGGGCACGCGCGCGTGCCGCACGACCGCGGCCCCTCCGCAAGCAAGGGCGAGTGGAGTGGCGCGTCGCGTCAGGCAGCGAGCAGGACAGGAGTGGAGGACGGCGGGCCGCGCCGGATCACCGTGTGCTGCAGTGCCGCCGTCCGTGGCTTCGGCGGTACGAGGAACGCGGTGCGCCTGACGCCAAGCCCCGCTTCGGGGGCACCGGGGAGCCCGGCCAGCAGGGCGCGCACAAGGGCGAACGACGATCGCAGGGACCGCACGAGCGCCCCCTCCGCGACCCCGTGCGCCGACAGCCGTATGAGCCGCAGCAACGCCATGTCCCCGCGGCGCAGCACCCACCCCGCGGCGACGGCCGCGAGGACGTGACCGAGCAGCATGGGCACGGACGGCAGCACCGACCACCACGAACCGGCCGCGGTCGACAGAGCATCCGCCGGGTGGTGCATGGCGGCCATGTCCGTACCCGTGGCCAGCCGCGCGTCGGCGAGGATCTTCTGGGCCTGCGCCGGGGAGATCGCCGAGGCGGTGGCGCCGCACAGGATGTGGGCGGCCCGGGCCACGAGCGTGGCGTCGGCCCCGGACATCGTCGTCGGCGTCATGGCCGCGGCGCCGGAGTGCTGCCCGAGCCCGTACAGCGTGTGCAGCAGGACCTGGCCCACCGCGAGGAGCGCGGCGATGCCCGGCAGCGAGCGCTCCCGCCCGGCGAGCACCGCGGCGACGGCGAACACGCCGAGGAAACCGGCGCCGAGCGTCCACAGCGGCACGGTGGCGCAGGAGGCGAGTCCGTGCCCGGCCGCGGCCAGCACGACGCAGACCGCGGCGAACACCGCGGCCCGCAGAACCCGGAGATCGCATCCGGTGCGCGCCGTGCGCTGGTGGGGGGCACTCATGGCGGCCTCATCATCCCACTGGCCCCGCCGACCCCGTACGGCAGGTCCGCTAGGTGGCGTTCGTACGGTAATCAGAGGGTGATCCGGAAGATCACCTTCGGGTGAGGGCCGCCTGCGCATACACCGAACCCGGCTCCCGCACATCCGCCGTACGGGCGGCATCTCGTTGATCGGGCGATTGCGAGCGGCCACTCGCGGCAATACGTAACGGTATGTCGAGCCGCGGCCAGGAGGCTGGAGCATGAGCATCTGGTGGTCACTCCATCTGCGGCGCGAAGCTGCGAGCGTGCCGCTCGCCCGACGGCTCCTGCTGGGCACGATGGAGACCGCGGGCGTCGACCCGGACATCTCCTACGACCTTTCCGTCGCCCTGAGCGAGGCCTGCGCCAACGCGGTCGAGCACGGGGGCGGCACCGCACAGGGCGGTCTCTCCGAGGCGTACCGGGTCACGGCCTACCTGGACGGCGAGAAGTGCCGCATCGAAGTCGCCGACTCGGGCCCGGGTTTCCCCTCCGGCAGAGCCCGTCCCGCGATCCGGCCGGCCTGCACCGACGCCGAGCACGGCCGGGGCCTGTGTCTCATCCAGGAACTCGCCGACCACGTCCACATCGGCAACAAGCCGGGGCGGGGCGGGGCGGTGGTGAGCTTCGACAAGGTCCTGAAGTGGAAGGCCGACGCGCCTTTGATGCCCGTGTAGCGTCACCCTGCCCGAGGGCATCGACGGGTGCCCCTCCCAGCGTCCCGTGGCGGGTTCGGGCGCTGCGGGCCAGGCGCCCGGGTTCCGCGCCGTTCAGCCGCGCGAAGACTCCCCCAGTACCCGCCCCAGTACTTCCAGCGCCTCCGGATACGCCCGTTCCCGGGGCGTCCCGTAGCCCACCACCAGCCCCTGCGGCCGGTCCTGGCCCGCCGTGTGCCAGTGGTCGCCGAGCCGTCCCACCGCGAGCCCTTCCGCCTCGGCCCGCGCCACCACCGCCTCCTCGTCGGGGACGTCGACCAGCGCGTGCAGCCCGGCAGCGATCCCGCGGGCGTTCCAGCGCGCTCCCAGCCGGTCCAGGAGCTGGTCGCGGCGGCGCCGGTAGCGCAGTCGGCACGCGCGGATGTGCCGGTCGTACGCATGGCTGTCGACCAGCTCCGCGAGGGCCAACTGCCCGATGGACTCGGTGTGGTGGTCGCTGTGCAGCTTGGCGTCGGCCACCGCGTCCACCAGGTGCGGCGGCAGCACCATCCAGCCCAGCCGCAGCGCCGGGCCGAGTGTCTTGGAGGCGGTGCCGAGGTACGCGACATGGCCCGGCGCCATTCCCTGGAGCGCCCCGACGGGCTGCCGGTCGTAGCGGAACTCCCCGTCGTAGTCGTCCTCGACGACCAGCCCGCCCCGCGCGCGTGCCCAGTCCGTCAGCGCCCGCCGCCGTCGCGGGTGCAGCGTGACCCCGGTCGGGTACTGATGGGCCGGCGTGACCACCACGGCCGACGCGTCCGCCCAGTCCCCGGCGTGGTCGGCGCACGCGCCCCGTTCGTCGACGGGCAGCGGCACGACGCTCCCGCCGTTGTGCCGCACCACGTCACGGTGGAACGGCAGCCCCGGATCCTCCATCGCGACCGCCCCGCCGTCCAGCACGCGTGTGAGGAGGGCGAGGCCCTGTACATACCCCGACGTGATCACGATCCGCTCGGGCGGCGCGATCACACCCCGCGCCCGCCCGAGATATCCCGACAGCGCCGTGCGCAGTTCGATGCGGCCGCGCGGATCTCCGTAGTCGTACGCGCGTGAGGGCGCCGTCGCTATCGCGCGGCGCAGCGCCCGCAGCCAGGCCGCCGCCGGGAACGCGCCGACGTCCGGGCTGCCGGGCCGCAGGTCGAGACGCGGAGCACGCGCGCGTGGAGTGTCGTCGGCCGCCGCCACGGCCTGTGAGGGCACCTGTGCGACGCGGGTTCCCGAGCCCTGGCGTGCCGTGAGGTACCCCTCGGCCACCAACTGGTCGTACACCGCCTTCGTCGTGCCGCGGGAGACGCCGAGATCGGCCGCGAGCCGCCGTGTCGCCGGCAGGCGCGTACCGGGCGAGAGCCGCCCGTCCCGTACGGCGTCCCGCAACGCCCGCTCCAGGCCGGCCCGTCGCCCGTCGGTGGCGTCCGGTTCGAGATGCAGGTCGACACCGACACAGGACCAGAACTCGTCCGCGGAACCGGGACCTCTGACCAACGAAACCCCCCGTATCTCATGTCTCATGCGAATGGCCGGGCACCTCCCATCGGTACCCGGCCATTCGCTCCCGTATCAGCCCTTCAGGGACGCCATCCACGCCTCGACCTCGTCGGAGCGCCGCGGCAGGCCCGCCGAGAGGTTCCGGTTGCCGTCCTCCGTGACCAGGATGTCGTCCTCGATCCGGACGCCGATGCCGCGGTACTCCTCCGGGACGGTCAGGTCGTCCGCCTGGAAGTACAGGCCCGGCTCGACCGTGAGCACCATGCCCGGCTGCAGCGTGCCGTCGACGTACGTCTCCGTCCGCGCGGCCGCGCAGTCGTGCACGTCCATGCCGAGCATGTGGCCCGTGCCGTGCAGGGTCCAGCGGCGCTGCAGACCGAGCTCCAGAACGCGCTCGACCGGGCCCTCGACCAGGTCCCACTCGACCAGCTTCTCGGCCAGCACGCGCTGGGCGGCGTCATGGAAGTCGCGGTGCTTGGCGCCCGGCTTCACCGCCGCGATACCGGCCTCCTGGGCCTCGTAGACGGCGTCGTAGACCTTCTTCTGGATCTCGCTGTACGTGCCGTTGATCGGCAGCGTGCGGGTGACGTCCGCGGTGTAGTACGTGTGGGTCTCCACGCCGGCGTCCAGCAGAAGCAGGTCGCCGGAGCGGACCGGGCCGTCGTTGCGCACCCAGTGCAGCGTGCAGGCGTGCGGGCCGGCCGCGCAGATGGAGCCGTAGCCCACGTCGTTGCCCTCCACGCGCGCGCGGAGGAAGAACGTGCCCTCGATGTAGCGCTCGGAGGTGGCCTCGGCCTTGTCGAGGACCTTCACCACGTCCTCGAAGCCGCGCACGGTCGAGTCGACGGCCTTCTGCAGCTCGCCGATCTCGAACGCGTCCTTGACCAGTCGCATCTCGGAGAGGAAGACGCGCAGCTCGTCGTCGCGTTCGGCCGTCACCTTGTCGTGCAGCGCGGCCTCGATGCCGGCGTCGTATCCGCGGACCACGCGGACCGGGCCGGTGGCCTCCTTCAGCCGCGTGGGCAGCTCGCGCACGTCCGAGGCCGGGATGCCGTACAGCTGCTCCGCCTCGGCGAGGGAGTGACGGCGGCCGACCCACAGCTCGCCCTGGCCGGAGAGCCAGAACTCGCCGTTCTCACGGTTGGAGCGGGGCAGCAGGTAGATCGTCGCCTCGTGGCCGTCGGCGGTGGGTTCGAGGACGAGGACGCCGTCCTCGGTCTGGTTGCCGGTGAGGTACGCGTATTCCACGGAGGCACGGAAGGGGTAGTCCGTGTCGTTCGAACGAGTCTTCAGGTTGCCCGAGGGGATCACCAGGCGCTCGCCCGGGAAGCGCGCGGAGAGGGCGGCGCGGCGGGCGGCGGTTTCGGAGGCCTGGGCGACCGGCTTCAGATCGTGCAGCTCGGTATCGGCCCAGCCGGACTTCATGTTCTCGGCCAGCTCGTCCGACACGCCCGGGTACAGGCTGTTCTTGCGCTGCTTGATCGGCTCTTCGGTCTCGTCCGGGGTCTCCGGAGTGAGCTCGTCCGCCACGGTCATCCTCCTTGGATACGGCACTGGGGCCTCCTCCATCGTACGGTCGTACAGAAGGGCGCCCAGGGCCGGAAGACCTGTCACCGGGGCCTCACATGCCGTGCCCGGGATTCACTCGAACCGGGCCGCCAGCAGGACGACGTCCTGCGTGCTGCGCCCCTGGTCGAGACCGTCACCGTCCGGCAGCACCGCCCGCAGGACGTGGTCGGCGATGGCTCCCGGGTCGGTGCGCACCGGCCTCGGCACGCTCGCGGCCGCCGCGTGCAGCCGGGCGAAGGCACGGTCCATGGGGTCACCGGTGCGGTGCAGCAGCCCGTCGGTGTAGAGCAGGACGGTCTCGCCCGGCTCCGCGGTCAGTTCGACGCTCGGCGCCTCCCAGCAGGCGAGCATCCCCAGGGGCGCCGACAGCGAGGTCTCCACGAACTCCGTGCGCCGTCGGCCGATCACCAGCGGCGGGCTGTGCCCGGCCCCGGCGAGGGTGAGCTTGCGCAGCTCGGGCTCGCAGTACGCGAACAGGGCGGTGGCCGAGCGGGCGGGCTCGGTGAGCCGCAGAAGCAGCTCCAGGTCGGACAGGACGGCCACGGGGTCCTCGCCCTCCATCACGGCGTACGCGCGCAGCGAGGCCCGCAGCCGGCCCATCGCGGCCACCGCGCTGGGCCCGGAGCCGGTGACCGACCCGACCGCCAGGCCGAGCGCGGCGTCGGGCAGCGGCAGTGCGTCGTACCAGTCGCCGCCCCCGCGCGGGCCGGTGCGGCGCCGTGCGGCGAGCTGGACGCCGGGGATCCGGGGCAGCCGGGTGGGGAGCAGTTCCTCGGAGATCGTCGCCATGCACGCGCGCGTGCGCTCGACTTCGACCAGCCGCGCCACGTGCTCGGCCGCGTAGCGGGTGTACAGACCGACGAGGTGGCGTCGGCGCTCGACGGGCTCGGCCGGTTCGTCGTAGAGCCAGACCGCCGCGCCGAGGCGGCCGGCAGCCTCGGTGGACAGGGGGAGGGCGTAGCTGGCGGCGTAGCCGAGCCGGGCGGCCACCTCGCGGTGGCGGGGGTCGAGGCCGTCCTCGGAGAACAGGTCGGGCTGCGCGATCTCGCGCTCACCGCCCGGCAGCCCGTCCAAGATCCTGCCGTACGACAGGGAGCTGCGCGGCACGGTCTCGATGTGCCCTAGGTCGGCGCGGCCGAGACCGAGGCCGACGGTGGTGTCGGGGCCGAGGCCGTCGCGCGGTTCGAGGACGACGAGACCGCGCCGGGCGCCCACGAGGGCGGCTCCCGCGCGCAGCACTTCCTGGAGTGCCTCCGCGAGTGTGTCCGTGCGCGCCAGGCGCTCGGTGAGTTCGTGGAGCGTCGTGAGGTCGGAGACCCAGCAGGCGAGCCGGTCCTGGAGGAGGGCTCCCGGGCCGGCGCAGGGTGAAGTGGCCGAGGGGACGCCTGTGGCGGCAGGCGTCGACGCGACAGTGTGTGCGGGCGGCGGAACCGTTGGATCGATTCCAGCCACTTTCGGAGGGTGAGGGGCGTTCATGGAGTCCGGCTCTCGGACCGGCGCGTATTGCTCGATAGCATCGCAAACCCCTATGTCAATCTGCGCCGCTAGCAGTGTCTCCACATGTACACGCACTCGTGAGGGGATGTCCAGCATTGTCCTGCTGGGATTCCTGGTGTCCGTGGGGCCTTCCTACTCTCTTGCGGGAAAGCAAAGTTGGCTCAAAAACGCCTCGGGTATTGCCTGATTGCGGTCGACTGGCCTCGTTCGACAGAGCGTCACAGCGGTCGTGATGGGTACGTACTCGGTGAAGGCCAGGGGTGGTTGGGGACCACCCGGAACCTGGCGCCGGACCCGGGCGTCTTAACCACCGACGGCCGAGCCCCATCCTCCCGTGGCGGAGGCGGCGAGTTAGAGCGGGACGGCAAATCGCCAGGCGCCGCCACCCCACGCCAGGCCCATGCTTGTGATGGGCGCAGCATGGACGCGGACGCAGCCAACGCTCGGCCTATAGGGGTTCCCCTTGTCCAGGACAGGGGTGTGAGACGCCAGCAGGTACGCACGGTGAAGTGATCGACACATGGTGTGATGTGGTCCTCGGTGTTGCCAGGCGTGCAACGGAAAGGAACGAGCGCTCATGCGCGAGATCCTCGGAAGGCGACGCAGGCTCCTGTCCAGGCGGAACGACGGGAGGCCTGAGTTGATCAGCGCGGCCCTGACCTTCGCGACCGAATGGCAGTGGCCCGTTCTCCCGGGCGTGGCCCCGGACCCGCAGGGGCTTGCCCGCTGTGCGTGCCCCGACCCGGAGTGCACGGTGCCCGGCGCGCACCCCTTCGACCCCGGGTTGCTCGCGGCCACCACCGACGAGCGGATGGTGCGCTGGTGGTGGACCAACCGGCCGTCCGCACCGATCGTGCTGGCCACCGGCGGCCGGGCGCCCTGCGCGGTCAGCCTGCCCGCCCTCGCGGCCTCGCGTGCCCTCGCCGCACTCGACCGCAAGGGCATGCGCCTCGGTCCGGTGGTGGCCGCGCCGCACCGCTGGGCGATCCTCGTGGCGCCGTACTCCATGGAGCAGCTGGGTGAGCTGCTCTACGCCAAGGACTTCGTCCCCGGGTCGCTGCGCTTCCATGGCGAGGGTGGCTATGTGGCGCTGCCCCCGTCCGAGACCGGCCACGGGGAGGTCCGCTGGGAGCGGGCGCCGCTGCCCGGCTCCGCCTCGCCCTGGGTCCCCGACGTGGAGGCCGTCGTGGACGCCGTCGTGGAGGCCCTCACTCGTACGGGTGTGAGCGCACCCGAGTTGTAAGGGTGTCGGGCGCGCGGCGAACCGGGCGTCCGTGATCGATCGATATCTTCGGCCTCATGCTGATTCGTCCTGGGGGACGCGGGAATCGGGGGTACGAGAGCGACCCACCGGTCCGCGGCCGGCCCGACCCCCGCAGGGTGCGGCTGTTCGCGCTGATGGGCGTGGCGGCGGTCGTGACCGCACTGCCGATCGCCGTGGCATCCGCCGGGCCGGTCGGTGACGCGTCCGCCCCGCCGGCCGGGGCCGCGGACCGCGCCGCGACCCGAACGCCGGCGGAGGATGACGCGAAGCAGCCGGTCTCCTCCGACTCTCCCAAGCTGCAGAACGGCCTTGCCACCGCCGTCCGCTGCGGTCCCCAACTCTCCTCCGCCGATGGCATCGAGGCGCAGACATGCGTGCTGACGCAGGGGCGGGAGACCTGGGCGCGGACGTACTACCGCAATGCCACCGGCGCGGCGCTGAGCTCCGTGCTGAGCTTCATGGGGCCCGGCGGACGCAGTGTCGAGATGCACTGCGCGGTGAGCGCGGCGGACGATCCGGAGACCTGTGAGACGCCGCGGCAGCGCGTGTCGGGCGACATGGCCGCGTACTCGGCGGTCGCGGAGTTCGCGGGCGGCGACGGGCGCGGAACGCTGCTGCTGCGCTCCGGAAGCGACGCCGTCGAACCGGATGAACAGTAACCGGGCCTCTGTGTAAGGCAGTTGAGGGTGTGCGCGGTGCCGGACGCGCGTGCACATGGAAAGACCCGGTTGCTGGCGACGGGGGATGCACCAGCAACCGGGCTACTGGAACGGTAACAAGAGATCGGCGGTTCGCAAATTCGATCTCGGCTATTCGGACACGGATTTACCTGTCACAACGGCGACTTGTGACAGGAGTCACCCGCGGCGAGAGTCCTGCACCGGCTGACCGGTCGGTCAGCCGAATGCTGTGCCTCAGCTGAGCGTCACCTGTCGGTTGGTCAGCCCGCCGCGCGCCCGCCGCTCGTCCGCCGTGAGCGGTGCGTCCGACGCCAGGGCCGCCGCGAGCCGCTCGGCGAACTCGGCCGCGGGCTTCTCCACGTCCTCCGCGCTCATGCCGCTCGGCAGGTCCCACACCGGGACCGTGAGCCCGTGCGCGCGGAAGGAGCCGACCAGGCGTGTGCCCTCGCCGAGGCCCGACCGCCCGGCCGCGTGCAGCCGTGCGAGAGCGTCCAGAAGCTGCTCCTCGGGGTGTGGCATGACCCAGCGCAGATGGTTCTTGTCGGCGGTCTCGCACCAGTACGCGGCGTCGACGCCCTGGAGTCTGACGGTGGGGATGGCGGCGGCGTTGGCCCGCTCCAGGGAGGCGGTCACCTCCGGTGTCACATGCTCCGTGTCGGGGACCCAGAACTCGAAGCCGCTGTGCACGACCGGCTCGAAGGCGCCCTCCGGGTCCAGCAGGTCCTGCAGCCGCGGGCCCTCGGCGGGCGCGCGACGGCCCTGGACCGGGGTGCCGGGTTCGGCGGTGAGGGCACGCTGGAGGGTGTCCGCGAGGTCCCGGCTGATGTCGCCCGAGGCCGTGTCGTTCTGCAGTCCGAGCAGGACCGAGCCGTCGTCGCGGCGCAGCGCCGGCCAAGCCATCGGCAGGACCGTGGCGAGCGTGACCGACGGGACGCCCTCGGGGAGGCCGCCCCTGAGCGCCAGTTCGACGGTCGCCGCGGGCACCAGCTCGCGCAGCGCCACCCAGTCGCCCTCGCTGCGCAGGCCCTCGAAGGGGCGCTGCACCAATTCGGTCACCGCGTGCGCGGCGGCCCGGCCGTGACAGGCCTTGTAGCGGCGGCCGCTGCCGCAGGGGCAGGGCTCGCGGGCGCTGACGACCGGGATGCTCCCATCAGCGCCTACGGCGGGGGCACCCTCGGTGAGCTGCGGGCGCTTGGCCTTGGTCTGGGTTCGCTTCTTGGCCATCGTGGGTGTCTCCCGGTTACGGCTCGTTTCGTACGGGCGCGAGCCTAGCCGCTCGTACGACGCCCGACGGGATCCTGTGGACAACGCACCGAGTCGTCCCCGAAACTGTGCTTCGAACCAGGTCGGAGACTTGCGCCGGGGCGTGCGCCACCGAATCCCGGCCACCGTATGGGCGCATGTCTCCGGCAACGCCGGTCCGCGGGGGACGAGCGAGCGCGTGCCCCGGGCCCCAGCTTGTCGCGATCCGGTGTGGGTCCGGCACGTGCGTACGGGCGCCCACCTGGGTGGGCCGCCTCGGCTCGACCGGACGGGTGCCTCGGGGATGCCCTCGGCCCCTCTGGTCGGTCCCGGCTGTCCTGGTCTGGATCGCCTTGGTCCGGAGCGTGACGGTCCTGGCCGTCCTGATCTGGACGGTCTTGGTCCGGGCCGTCCCGGTCCGGGGCGTCGCGGTGCTGGCCGTCCCGGTCCCGAGCGTCTCGGTCCGGGGTGTCACAGTTCCGGCCCTCTCGGTCCGGGGCGTCAGAGTCCCGGCCCTCTTGGTCCGGACCGCCTCAGGTGGTGACCGTCACAGCCGTCCCGGTCCTTGCCCGCTCGGTGCAGGCCGCTCCAGGTCCAGACGGACGCGGTCCGGGAGCCCGGATCGAGACGGACGGCGGGCCCAGCCCCTCAGCCCACGTCGTCGAACGCGTCCGCGAAGCCCAGGTCGGGCATCTCCGACACGGAGGGCGCCGTGACGCGCGTAGCGAAGTCGTCGCGGCGACGCGCCGAAACGGCGTCGTCCTGGACGATGACCCAGACCGTGACCTCGCCCCGGACGTCGTCCCGTACGCCCCAGTCCTTGGCCAGCGCCGTGATGATGTTCAGCCCTCGGCCGCCACGGGCCGTGACCGAGGGGGTCGAGGGGACCGGTCGGGTGGGGCCGCCTCCGTCCGTGACCTCGACCGTGAGTCGCCCGGAAGCGTCCACGCGCCACGCGGCGCGCACGTCCCCGTCTCCGGTCAGTCCGTCGCCGAGTGGTCTGCCATGGCGACATGCATTGCTGAGTAGTTCCGAAAGGATCAGTACGGCATCGTCGATGACCGATTCCGACACGCCACCGGTACGCAGTTGGTCGCGCATCCGATGTCTCGCCTCCCCCACGCCCGCAGGACCATGGGGTACGGCCATGCTCGACGACGTGGGCACCTCCTGTGCCACCACCAACGCCACCCCCGAGACCTCCTTCGCCCCACGCCACGGTGTGAATGCCCCATGCGACTGGACCGGAAACCGGCCCCCGTCCGGGCACTGACGCACTCATGACGGTCGAACACGGTCCGAACGCGCCGGTGCACTCCTTGTAGTCAGTGGCTGGATTTCAGCCGTTTCCAGGAGGAATGCGAGGCAGGGGGCGCATGCCGCTCAGCGGCCGAGCTGGCGCAGCACCGCGCTCGGGCGGTTGGTGATGACGGCGTCGACGCCCAGTTCGACGCAGAGATCGACGTCCTCGGGCTCGTTCACGGTCCATACGTGCACCTGGTGGCCGACCCGCTTCAGCCGCTGGATGTACGCCGGATGGCTGCGCACGATCCGCATCGAAGGGCCCGCGATCCGGACACCCGCGGGCAGCCGCCCGTCGCGCAGCCGGGGCGAGAGGAACTGCAGCAGATAGACCGTGGGCAGGGTCGGCGAGGCGGCCCGCACACGGTGCAGCGAGCGCGCCGAGAAGCTCATGACCCGTACCGGCGACTCGTCCGGGGACTCCGGTGCGTCCAGGCCGAATCGCTTCAGCAGCATCAGCAGCCGCTCCTCGACCTGCCCCGCCCAGCGGGTCGGATGCTTCGTCTCGATGGCCAGGTCGATGGGGCGTCCGGCGTCGGCGATGAGTTCGAGCAGGCGCTCCAGGGTGAGGACGGAGGTGTCCTCGGGGTCCTGCGGGCGGTGCTCCCAGTCGGGTTCCTCGTCGCGGCTCTTCCAGGAGCCGAAATCGAGGGCGGCCAGGTCGGCGAGTTCCAGGGCGGAGACCGCGCCGCGGCCGTTGGACGTACGGTTGACGCGCCGGTCGTGGACGCACACGAGGTGTCCGTCCGCGGTCAGCCGGACGTCACACTCCAGGGCGTCCGCCCCGTCCTCGATCGCCTTCTTGTACGCGGCCAAGGTGTGCTCGGGGGCATCTTCCGAGGCTCCGCGGTGGGCGACGACCTGGATCCGGTGCTGTCTTGCATGGGTCACGGCGTCATGGTGCCACCGTCAGAGGGAAAGCGTGGGGTCGGAAGGCGACGCGAAGGCATCGGCGAGGTGTCGGGAATGCAGATTTTTGTTCGGACAGGTCCGATATAAAGGTAGGGCCCGGACCCACAGCCACCGCTTATGGTGCCCTGACGTCCGGTGGGAAAAGCTTGACGGCGTACAACAGGACATGCACAGCTGAAGCGCGCCCGGCGCCACAAGGTGAGCGAGTGTGGCCGAGTGCGACCAGAAACAGCCGTGGAACGAGGAGAAGAGTGTGAGCACCGAGAACGAGGGCACTGCGGTACCCCCGGCCCCGTCTGCACCTCCCGTGCCGGTGGACGCTCCCGCTTCCGCGCCGGGCGCGGTCCCCGAAGGGCACGCGCCGTCCGCGGGGACCCCCGGTCCCGGCGGGGGGAGCACTCCGCCCGCCGGGGGCGCGCCCGGCGCGCCGCAGCCGGAGGCGTCGACCGCGCAGCTTCCGCCGGTGCCGCCGGGGCAGCCCGCCTACCCGGCGGCCGGGGCGGGGTGGCCGCCGCCACCGCCGGCCACCCCCGGGTACGCGGGCGGCGGCGGTCCGGGCGACGTCTGGGGTGCCTCGTACCAGCCGGCCCCCAAGCCGAAGGACGGCCGCGGCGGACTGGTCGCGGCGATTCTCGTCGCCGCGCTGGTCGCGGGCGGCATCGGTGGCGGGCTCGGCTACCAGCTGGCCAAGAGCGACGACTCCAGCGGTTCGACCACCGTCTCCGCGTCCACCAATGGCGGCGACATCAAGCGCGACAGCGCCTCCATCGCGGGCGTGGCCGCCAAGGCGCTGCCGAGCACGGTCACCATCGAGGCCGAGAGCACCAGCGGCCAGGGCGGCACCGGCACGGGCTTCGTGTTCGACACCCAGGGCCACATCATCACCAACAACCATGTCGTCTCCGACGTGGTCAACGGCGGAAAGCTCACGGCGACGTTCCCCAGCGGCAAGAAGTACGACGCGGAGATCATCGGACACGCGCAGGGCTACGACGTCGCGGTCATCAAGCTCAAGAACGCCCCGTCCAGCCTCAAGCCGCTGGCCCTCGGCGACTCGGACAAGGTGGCGGTCGGCGATGCGACCATCGCGATCGGTGCGCCCTTCGGCCTGTCGAACACGGTGACCGCGGGCATCATCAGCGCCAAGAACCGTCCGGTGGCATCCAGCGACGGCAGCTCCAGCAGCAAGTCGTCGTACATGAACGCGCTGCAGACGGACGCCTCGATCAACCCGGGCAACTCCGGCGGCCCCCTTCTGGACGCACATGGTGCGGTCATCGGCATCAACTCGGCCATCCAGTCCACGAACAGCGGCGGTCTGGGCGGCAGCGGCCAGTCCGGCTCGATCGGCCTGGGCTTCGCGATCCCGATCGACCAGGCGAAGTACGTCGCCCAGCAGCTGATCAAGACGGGCAAGCCGGTCTACGCGAAGATCGGCGCCGCCGTCTCACTGGAGGACACCACCAGCGGCGCGAAGATCACCGACCAGGGCGCGGGCGGTTCCTCCGCGGTCGAGTCGGGCGGCCCCGCGGACCAGGCGGGCCTCAAGCCGGGTGACGTGATCACCAAGCTCGACGACACCGTGGTCGACAGCGGTCCGACCCTGATCGGCGAGATCTGGACCCACAAGCCGGGCGACAAGGTGACGGTCACCTACCAGCGCGACGGAAAGTCCCACACGGTCGTGCTCACCCTGGGCTCCCGTGTCGGCGACAACTGAGCCAGACGGGCCGCGCCGGGCCGCGTAATCCACGGGTGAGCCACGCGCGCGCCGTCAGAAGGGGTGCCTCTCGCCGAGAGGCGCCCCCTTCTGCGTGAGGGCTGTCGCACCTTGCTCCGGCTCCGTCCGGCCTGCGGGGGCGCGCACCGTCGCGGCCATCCAGGCAGGCGATGAGGCTAGGGGGCGTCGAAGCCTTACGACAGATCGAGGTCGCCGACGATCGATCCGATCCAACCCTCACGTAGTCCGGCGTCCTCCTCGCGGTCCGGCTGCGCCGGTTCACTGGGTAACGAGCGCGCGATCGGAGTCGGAGGCCCCCGGCGTTCCTCATGGTGTGCAGCCCGATCGTACGGATCAAGGGCCGGTGGACCCCGTGTGGACCACGGCCCCCGCGGATGCCCCAGGGCCGGTACGCTGTACCCGCTCCGTCCCAGGTGGGCGGGGACGAGGTGGGTTGCCCGAGCGGCCTAAGGGAACGGTCTTGAAAACCGTCGTGGCAGCGATGTCACCGTGGGTTCAAATCCCACACCCACCGCTAGCGAGAACGGCTCCTGACCAGGCGATACGGTCGGGGGCCGTCTCGTTGCGCGGTGTCCGTCGGTCACCGTGGTTCCCCGCGGTTTCCCGCAGAAGCATCCCGAGTCACTCCGAACACCAGAGCCAGTCCTGCCTCCACCAAGCCCGACCGCGCCACCCCCGAGCACCACCGCCTCGACGCCGCATGGGCCGCAGAATCAGAGTCCCAGCCCAGTTGACATGCCGCTTCGGCAACGCACCACAGGCCGGACCGAGGTGCGGCCCGTGGCGCATGGAAGAAGCGTGGCTGAGGCCAGCGCAGGATTGCTGGAATCACACATGACGGGTGCTCAGTCGGCGCACCTCGACAAGAGAGACCCGGGGTTGGACCCGCGCCCGCATCCCAGGCAGAGCCAACAAGTGCCTCCGGCCTGACGCAGGTCGCGCGCGCTCGTGCCCGCGTGACGCGGGCGGAATGCTCTGCTCGTACTGGCCCGGGGGGTAACGAAGTTGCGAGCCCACACCGCTCACGACCTCACTCACGAGGTCGCGCTGGGGGTGGGACTCGCCAGCACCTCGGCTGAGAGCTCTGTCGGCTGACGGAGAGTGCTTCAATCAGCTTTGCTGAAGCGCCAAGGCCTGCGAGACACCTAGTCCAGGATCCCCAGCTCGCTGTCCGGGCGGCAGAACCCGCACGGCTCGATGTTCGGATCTGTCATGGCTACGCGGGCCTCGTGAGCCTTGATCGGGTCGGAGGTGCCCGCTGACCGGCGTTGGCTCCGGTTGGGTGCGAAGGAGGGCAGGGCGGCGTGACGCTGCTGCGGTGGCTCCGGCCGTGGCTGTGGGAGGCCGGCCGCCTTTCGGTGCGGGTAAGCGCCGTGCGTACGGCATCGCGCTGGAGGCGCAAGGGTGCCGACGGCCTCGTTCTCGGCGATCTGTTGTGCAAGGAATGCAAGGATCACCCGGAGCCTGGGCGCATCAGGCGGCATCTCGGACAGCACCGTCCCCGGGTCCCCGGGCGGGATGAAGCCCGTCACCCTCAGCCCCCTCCTCCCCGCCCGAGGTTGCGCAGCTCCCACTACGCTGCGGGAGTACGGCCGCACTCCCGCCAATACGGATGGAAGAGCACCGCAGTCGACAACCGGTACAAACGGCGGCGCAGCTCGGTCCGGCCTGGATGTGCGGCGAGCCGCCGGTAGGTGACGCTCCAGTCCTGCTGCGCCTGGACGAGGTCGTCGGGAAACGGTCGCATGGCCAAATTCAATCACGTGTTCGAATTTGCGCGCCAACGCGCCGGGAACCGTCCTCGGGGTGCGCTTCAAGAGAAGGGCACCCGCTGCTCGGCGTGGTCCTGGTGCTCACGGTGGCCGGATGCGGCGCGGTGGTGTGGGCGGCCCGCGGTGGTCCTCGGTGGGTGCGCGCCATGGCTACCGCAACCCTTGTCGCGGGCGAGCTGGTCAGGCGCTCCGGCAAGGGGAGAAGGCAGAGCAGCGGGGAGTAGGGTTCCAGGGCAAGGTGGTTAACCGCCACCCTCACTGCGCGGTGGCTGCGCTGCCGAAGGCGGTGATGGCTGCCTGACGGCTACCTGATGCGTCGTCGGGATCCGCCACCTCTGGCAACGCCGCATTTCGACCGCGGGCGCAGTGGCGGTTCACGCTGCTTCCAGCGCCTCCCCGAACTCGCGCAGCGTTTTGGCGTGGTGGCTGCGGGCCAGTTCGTGACCGACGGCTATGGCGAGCGCTACCGGCCATTCGATGAGGTCGAGCACAGTGAGGACGCCGAGGCCCGCGAAGTAGGCGAGCTGGTCCTTGGGCGGCAATTCGAGCCGCAGGTCGCCTATGCGGACGGTTACCGTATTGCTCGCGACGACGCGTTCGACCGCGGCGCGGGGTGCGTGGGGCCTCGTGGTCGGAGTGGACGCACCGGTGGGCGCCGTGTCGGGGTCTGTCGTACTTGCTCGCGCGGTCATGTCTCATCCCGTTTCGTCGGCCGGTGGCGGGTATCCGCTGGATCTCCGTATTCCACGCTAGCCGCATACCGGGAGGTGCCCCACTGGGGAAGGTGAAGGCGTGGGATGACGCTGCAATGCGATGCAAGGGCTCAGCAGTGATCCTCGACCCCTGCGCGGAATCCCGTGCTGTAACCGTCCGCGTACCCGCGGTCGTACGGGCTGATGGCGTACGGATTGCCTTCGGAGACGGTTTGGCCGTACGCGCGTTCGCAGCTGCCGCTGCCGTCCGGATATCCGGTCCGATAGCCGTCCCGGTACCCGCGCGCGTACGGAGTCGGCTCGGGGCGGGGTGGATCCGTCGTCTGCGCGACGGCCGAGTGTGCGGCCTTCGCGGCACTTGCCGAAGCCGGCTGGGCAGCGACTGTCGAGAAGGCAAGACCGGACGCCGCAGCGGCCGGAATGACGAGAGCCGTGACAAGGCGTTTGGCGAACATTGCCGCTCCTCTGTTCGGGGCCGACCATGGCGTCATCTCCGGCCATGTGAACTGGTCCGGTGAACTGGTCCGGCGTCAGATTGCTCTCGGGGCCGGATGGTCGACCGCGGTGACCGCGGAGCTGAGTTCCGTCGTGCGACCTTTCACTTCCTTGATACGCCGTGCGGGTGAAGCTGTCTATTTCTCGGCGCGGCGCCGTATCGGCGCTTGCGGATTCGCCACCGGCTCCACGGCACAGTCGCTAGGTTGGCTCCACGGCACAGTCGCTACCGGCTCCGCGGCACAGTCGCTACCGGCTCCACGGCACAGTCGCTACTGGCTCCGAGGCACAGTAGCTACTGGCTCCGCGGCGCAGCCGCTGTTCGCCCGCGTCACGGTCGCTGCCCCGTCATCCGTGCCGCCGACGCGATCGTCGAGCGGGCCTCGCGTTCCGTGAGGCCGGTACGGATCGCAGCCTCGACCAGGGCGGGGGCCAGGTCGGGGCCGAAGCCGTTCTCGTACGCCCGGCAGGCGGCCCAGAAGAGCCGGGTGTTGCGCTGGCCCTCGTGCGCGGCGAGTACGAACTGGATCAGCCCCTGGCCGTGCCGGCCGGTCGAGGAGGGTGTGGGGTGGCGGGTGTGCCGCGGAGGCGTGAGCAGGCGCAGCAGGGTCGGCGGGCAGGGTGCGGGCGCCAGATGGGCGGTGCCCGGCGCCGTGCTGTACACGCCGTGTTCGGTGCGTGAGCCGGGGCCGACCAGATAGCCCCCGGCGCCCCGGACGTCGATCCCGGGAGCCAGGCGGCTCGCCGAGTTCGGTACGACGACGTGCGGCGGGCCGCTCAGCCACAGATGACGGCCGCCGCTCGGGGTCAGCACCACCACTGTCTCGGGGATGGTGAACAGGTGGCGCAGCGCCAGCTCGCGCAGCGCCGCCGAGGAGTCGGTCGTGGACTTGGTGTCCAGGTCGATGCCGATCAGATGGTGGGGGTGCAGGCCGCAGGCGATGCCGTAGCCGGTGGCCCAGGGCGCGGCGGCGAACAGTTCGCGGATGCGGCGGGGGTCGGTGGAGGCGTCGTACACCCCGTGTCCGAAGCGGCCGCACTCGCCGTGACAGGCGGGTCCTCTCGGCTCGGGGTCCTCGCGGTGGGGGGAGCGCAGGGCCGGCAGCTTCGTGCGGGACAGCGGGATCACCGCCAGTCCGCGCTCCGCGGCGGACAGGGCGTGGGCCAGGGCCAGAGTGGTGGCCTGCCGGTCGGTGGTGGCCATGCCTCTATGTTCGTACGTACGTTCGAAAATAGGAAGGGGCTTCGAGGAGGTTCTGGGCGTTGTCGCGCGATGCATAAGTGTCGTGAAAGGGGTTTATCGATACATCCTCACGCTTGCGGGCGAATCGCTACGTCCGGTGTGATTCGTCGGGATTCGGTGGGCAACTCTGAAGGCGCGACGTCGTGAACCGTTCGAGGCGGTCGGCCAACTGCCTTGGTACAAGTCCTACTTCAGGTACGTTCCGGCCGCGAGGCGGGCGCGTACCGGGTCCTGGAGGAAACACATGGCAAGCATCCGTACTGCCCGCGTCCTCGCCACCGTCGCGGCTCTGCCCCTCACGGCCGCCCTCTTCACGGGTGTCGCCTCGGCGGACAACGGCGCGTTCGCGGACGACGGATCGAACGCGGCGGCCGGGAGTATCTTCGGCAGCGGGGTCGGGCACGACAACAACGGCAACTCGTCCACCACGCAGCAACAGGCGGTCGGCTCCCGCGCCTCGAACCAGAGCAACACCGCTCAGGTGAACGGTTCCGTGTTCACGGCCATCGACCAGCGCAACGAGAACGTGTCCGTCAACTTCACCAGGCTGTGGTGAGCGAGGGGCCGATGCGCCGCCATCGGCCCTGAACTCCCCTGCAGGGTGCGCTTTCCGGGTCATCACACATCCGCGCGGCGGCACTTCGGTGCCGCCGCGCGGTCGTTTTCGGCCGGTCTTGACAGTGGCCCGTTACCTGACGGACAGTCAGAAACGGATCGTCGCGACGACGTGGTTCGGGATGCGGAGGGGGGTGGCCATGAGCGCCGAGGGCCTGGAGGCGTTCACGGCGCGGCTGAAGGGGTACGAGGGCCGGCCGGTCGCGGTGACGGGCGTCGGGAAGGACCCGGTCAACGGGCCCATGATCCGGCACTGGTGCGAGGCGATGGGCGACACCAACCCCGCGTACACCGGCCCGGACGCGATCGCCCCGCCCACGATGCTCCAGGTCTGGACCATGGGCGGCCTCTCCGGCCATACGGGCCGCACGGAGGCGTACGACGAGCTGTTGCGACTGCTCGACGAGGCAGGCTGCACAGCGGTCGTCGCCACCGACTGCGAGCAGGAGTATCTGCGTCCGCTGCGGCCCGGCGACGAGGTCACCTTCGACGCGGTGATCGAGTCGGTCTCCGACCGCAAGCGGACCAAGCTCGGCACGGGCTACTTCGTGACGACACGCATGGACGTACGGGCGGACGGCGAGCCCGTGGGCACCCACCGGTTCCGGATCCTCAAGTACGCACCCACGCGCGTGAAGCCCGGCGGCAGAAGGCCCCGCCCGGTGATCAACCGGGACAACGCCGGGTTCTGGGAGGGCGTGCGCCGGCACCGGCTGCTGATCCAGCGGTGCACGGACTGCGGCACCCCGCGCTTCCCCTGGCTCCCGGGGTGCGGCGCGTGCGGCTCGCCGGAGTGGGACACGGTCGAGGCGAGCGGCGAGGGGACGGTCTACTCGTACGTCGTCGTGCACCACCCGCCCTTCCCCGCCTTCGCCCCTCCCTACGCGGTCGGTCTGATCGAGCTGGCGGAGGGCGTGCGGATGGTCAGCAACGTGATCGGGGTGCCGTACGACAAGGTGCGCATCGGCATGCCCGTACGCCTTGACTTCGTGCGGTACGACGACGAGCTGGAGCTTCCGGTGTTCCGGGCCCGGGACGGGGGCGGCGAGGAGTGACAGGGCAACGGGACGCCCGTCCCGGGCCGCGGGAGCGAAGTGCCGCGGGAGCCGGGGGAGTCGATCACGAACCCAGAGGGGGCCGAATGAGGGCCGGTGGAGCGGGGGCCGGTGCGGTGCGGGCGGGGACGGAGCTGCCGCCGCTGGAGATCGAGATCACCCGCACGCTGATCGTGGCCGGGGCGATCGCGTCCCGCGACTACCAGGATGTGCACCACGACGCGGAGCTGGCCCGGCAGAAGGGCTCACCCGACATCTTCATGAACATCCTGACCACCAACGGTCTGGTCGGGCGGTACGTCACGGACCACTTCGGCCCGGACGCGGTCCTGCGCAAGGTGGCCATACGGCTCGGTGCGCCCAACCACCCGGGCGACACGATGGTGCTGACCGGCACGGTCGAGTCGGTCGACGGAGAGACGGCCACGGTGCGGGTGGTCGGGGCGAACGGCATCGGCCGGCACGTCACGGGCACGGTCACCGTCTGCGTCCCGGGCGGGAGTGCCGGATGAGCCTGCGGACGAAGGACGCCCTCGGCGGACGGGCCGCGGTCGTCGGGATCGGGGCCACCGAGTTCTCCAAGGACTCGGGGCGCAGCGAGCTGCGGCTGGCGGCGGAGGCGGTGCGGGCCGCGCTGGACGACGCGGGGCTGCGGCCCTCCGACGTGGACGGCATGGTCACCTTCACGATGGACACCAGTCCGGAGATCACCGTGGCCCAGGCGGCCGGGATCGGCGAGCTCTCCTTCTTCTCCCGGATCCACTACGGCGGCGGGGCGGCCTGTGCCACGGTCCAGCAGGCCGCGCTCGCGGTGGCGGCCGGGGTGGCCGAGGTCGTGGTCTGCTACCGCGCGTTCAACGAACGCTCGGGCCGCCGCTTCGGCTCCGGGGTGCAGCACCGCGAGCCGTCGGCGGAGGGCACGGCGCTCGGCTGGAACCTGCCGTTCGGGCTGCTCACCCCGGCGTCCTGGGTGGCGATGGCGGCCCGGCGGTATCTGCACGTGTACGGGCAGACGCCCGAGGCGTTCGGCCATGTGGCCGTCGTGGACCGCGGGTACGCGGCGACGAACCCGGCGGCGTACTTCCACGGCAGACCCATCACGCTCGCCGACCACGCGGCCTCGCGTTGGATCGTGGAGCCGCTGCGGCTGCTCGACTGCTGCCAGGAGACGGACGGCGGCCAGGCGCTGGTGGTCACCACCGTGCAGCGGGCGCGTGACCTGCCGCGCCTGCCCGTGGTGGTCACGGCCGCGGCCCAGGGAGCGGGCCGCGCACAGGAGCAGATGACCAGCTTCTACCGGGACGACCTGACCGGGCTGCCGGAGATGGGCGTGGTGGCCCGTCAGCTGTGGCGGACGTCGGGCATGGGACCCGCGGACATCGACGTGGGCATCCTCTACGACCACTTCACCCCGTTCGTGCTGATGCAACTGGAGGAGTTCGGGTTCTGCGAGCCGGGCGCGGCGGCCGATTTCGTGGCCGCGGGACGACTGCCGCTGAACACCCATGGGGGGCAGCTGGGAGAGGCGTATCTGCACGGGATGAACGGGATCGCGGAGGCGGTACGCCAACTGCGCGGTACGGCCGTCAACCAGATACCGGGCGCCGCGCGCACCCTGGTCACCGCGGGAACCGGCGTCCCCACCTCCGGCCTGATCCTGACAGCGGACGGATGAAGGGCGTTGCCCAGTACCGCCCCGGTACTCGTCCCTCAGGGGTGAACCCTCAGGCGGGCGTACAGGATCGTCCACCTTCAGGAGGTGGAGGTGGCACCCCGCATACAACCTGAGGCGGAGACCGCTTCGGGACCTGCGGGCGATCCGCCGGAACAGGGGCCGAACCTAGCGTGGAGCCATGACCACACCCGTCTGCGCCAGCGCTTCGAACGCCGTTACGTCAGCGAGGCAGACCCTTCCGTACCCGTCGTTCTCGTCGTACGTGAAGGCGCGCCAGCCGGTGCTGCTGCGCACCGCCCGGTCGCTGACCGCGAATCCGAGCGACGCGGAGGACCTGCTGCAGACCGCACTGGCGAAGACCTATGTCGCCTGGGAGCGGATCGAGGACCATCGCGCGCTCGACGGGTATGTACGCCGGGCGCTGCTGAACACGCGGACCTCCCAGTGGCGCAAGCGCAAGGTCGACGAGTTCGTCTGCGACGAACTGCCCGAGCCGGAGGGGACGCCCTCCGCGGATCCGGCCGAGGAGCAGGCGCTCCACGACGCCATGTGGCGTGCGATCATGAAACTGCCCGCGCGTCAGCGGGCGATGGTGGTCCTGCGGTACTACGAGGACCTGAGCGAGGCTCAGACGGCGGAGGTGCTCGGCGTCTCCATCGGCACGGTCAAGTCGGCGGTCTCCCGGGCCCTGGGCAAGCTCCGCGACGACCCCGAACTGGAGCCGGTGCGCTAGTCGTCCGGCCTGTGCCCTGATCGATCATGCCGGGCCCTAGTGACATACCAAGCGGTATGTGCGCAGAATCAGCGGAACCCCCCTACTACCGCGTAGGCAACGTCGCCCCGGGAGGACGCCGTGCAGAGCACCATGCAGGACGTACCGCTGACCGTCACCCGCATCCTCGTACATGGGGTGCTGGTGCACGGACGGTCCCAGATCATCACCTGGACCGGGGAGGGCGAGCCGCAGCGGCGCAGCTTCGCCGAGGCGGGTGCCCGTGCGGTACAGCTCGCGAACGCCCTGCGCGACGACCTCGGCATCCGTGACGACGACCGGGTCGCGACGCTGATGTGGAACAACGCCGAGCATGTCGAGGCGTACTTCGCGATTCCCGCCATGGGCGCGGTGCTGCACACGCTCAATCTGCGGTTGCCCGCCGAACAGCTGGCGTGGATCGTCAACCACGCCGCCGACCGCGTGATCCTCGTCAATGGCTCGCTGATCCCCCTGCTCGCGCCGCTGCTGCCCAAGCTGCCGACGGTCGAGCACATCGTCGTCTCCGGCCCCGGTGACCGCTCCCCGCTCGCGGGCGCCCGTGCGCGGGTCCACGAGTACGAGGAGCTGATCGCGGGCAAGCCCACGACGTTCGACTGGCCGGAGATCGACGAACGCCAGGCCGCCGCCATGTGTTACACCTCCGGCACCACGGGCGACCCCAAGGGCGTGGTCTACAGCCACCGTTCGATCTATCTGCACTCCATGCAGGTCAACATGGCCCAGTCGATGGGCCTGACCGACCAGGACACCTCGTTGATCGTGGTCCCTCAGTTCCACGTCAACGCCTGGGGCCTGCCGCACGCCACCTTCATGACCGGCGTGAACATGCTGATGCCGGACCGCTTCCTGCAGCCCGCGCCGCTCGCCGAAATGATCGAGAGCGAGCGGCCCACGCACGCCGCCGCCGTTCCCACCATCTGGCAGGGCCTGCTCGCCGAGCTGACCGCCCGGCCCCGCGACGTCTCGACCCTCACCCAGGTCACCATCGGCGGCTCGGCCTGTCCGCCCTCGCTCATGGAGGCCTTCGACAAGCTCGGCATGCGCGTCTGCCACGCCTGGGGCATGACGGAGACCTCCCCGCTCGGCACCGTCGCCCGGCCCCCGGCCCACGTGATGGGCACCGACGAGGAGTTCGCTTACCGTCTCACCCAGGGCCGCTTCCCGGCCGGCGTCGAGGCCCGCCTCACCGGCCCCGGCGGCGAACGGCTCCCCTGGGACGGTGAGTCCGCGGGCGAGCTGGAGGTGCGCGGACCATGGATCGCGGGCGCCTACTACAACGGCCCGGACAACGAACCCCTGCGTCCCGCCGACAAGTTCAGCGAGGACGGCTGGCTCAAGACCGGTGACGTCGGCACCATCAGCCCCGATGGCTTCCTCACCCTCACCGATCGCGCCAAGGACGTCATCAAGTCCGGCGGCGAGTGGATCTCCTCCGTCGACCTGGAGAACGCTCTGATGTCCCATCCGGATGTCGCCGAGGCCGCCGTCGTGGCCGTGCCGGACGACAAGTGGGGCGAACGGCCGCTTGCCACCGTGGTGCTGAAGGCGGGCGCCACCGCCGACTTCGCCACCCTCCGATCATTCCTCGCCGAGGAAGCCAAGATCGCCAAGTGGCAGCTTCCCGAGCGCTGGACGATCGTCGAGGCGGTGCCCAAGACGAGCGTCGGCAAGTTCGACAAGAAGGTGCTGCGCCGGCAGTACGCGGAGGGCGAGTTGGACGTCACGCACATCTAAGGCCGTTCCCGGCATGTTGGGGCGCTGTTTCACGTGAAACAGCGCCCCCGCAGCGTATGAGCTGGCAAATCCCCTTGGGGCGGGCTCAGTTCGTGCCGATTCGCGCCAGCAGATCCACGATCCGCTCCTGCACCTCGGCGCTCGTCGAGCGCTCCGCCAGGAACAGGACCGTCTCCCCGGAGACCAGCCGGGGCAGATCCGCCTGGTCGACGGCAGCGGTGTAGACGACGAGCGGGGTGCGGTTGAGCAGGTTGTTCGCGCGCAGCCAGTCGACGACTCCGGCCTGACGGCGGTGTATCTGCATCAGGTCCATCACCACGAGGTTCGGCCGCATCTGCGCGGCCAGCGTGACCGCGTCCGCGTCCGACGCGGCCCGCGCGACCTGCATGCCGCGCCGCTCAAGCGTTGCCGTGAGCGCGAGCGCGATCTCCGCGTGCTCCTCGATGAGCAGGACACGCGGTGGGTGCTGCTCGGAATCGCGCGGGGCGAGCGCCTTCAGCAGTACGGCCGGGTCGGCGCCGTACGCCGCCTCGCGCGTCGCCTGACCGAGGCCCGCCGTGACCAGCACGGGGACCTCGGCGGCCACCGCCGCCTGGCGCAGCGACTGGAGCGCGGTCCGCGTGATGGGGCCGGTGAGCGGGTCGACGAAGAGGGCGGCCGGGAAGGCGGCGATCTGCGCGTCGACCTCCTCACGGGAGTTGACGATGACGGGCCGGTAGCCGCGGTCGCTGAGCGCTTGCTGGGTCGTCACGTCCGGCGCGGGCCATACGAGCAGCCGACGCGGGTTGTCGAGTGGCTCCGGCGGCAGCTCGTCGTCCATCGGCCGGGCCTGGGGCTGGTCGGCGATCTCCACGGCACCGCCGGGACCGTCGAGCGGCTCGGGACCTTCGGCCGCGTTCTCGTCCGGAGCCCCTATGGCGTACGACCGCCCGGCGCCCTCGGTGGCCGGGGCCAGGCGGCCCTGACCGGCCAGGGAGGGCTGAGCGGATGCGGCCTGCGGATGCGCGCGCGCCCCCGACTCCGGCCGCTCGCCCGCAGGTTCGGGACGCGTACCGAGCTTGCGGCGACGCCCCGCGCCGTTCGACTGGTGCGGGGGAGGCGTCGGCGACTGAGTGGAAGGCTGGGCTTGCGGCTGCGCTCCCCGACGGGCGAAGGGCACCCCCTGCCCCAGCGTCCGAACACTGATCGCCCGTCCCTGCGTCGAGTTGGGGTCGACGGGCGCGGCGGCCTCGGCGGGCAGCGGCTGAGCGGTCCGCGGCCGGGCGCCACGCTCGGGAGGCAGCGGGGTGCCCGCCGAGGGGGTCGGCGCCGGTACGGGCATCCCGGCGCCGGAGGTCTCACCGGAACGGGGCCAGGGCCCCGGCTGGGCGGCCTGCGGGGGGACCGGAGTGCCCGGCGCGGGCGTGGCCGCCGTGGGAACACCGCCCGCCGGGCTGCCCTGCGGGGGCACCGGCTGCGGGCCGGGCTGCTGCGGGCCGGGCTGCGTCTGGGCCGCGGGCTGCGGCGCGGGGACGGGCTGTCCGGGAAGGGGCCGAGCGACACCGGGGGCGGGCCGACCGGGAGCCGTCCGCGCGGCCACCGGCTGTCCGGGCATCGCCTGGCCGCCGGGCGCGCTCCGAGCCGGAAGTCCCTGCGGGGGAACGGCCCCCGCGGCCGCCGCGGGGGCGGGCAGGCCCTGTGCCGGGACAGGCATGTGCGGCGCCGGGAGGGGCTGCGGGCTCTCCTGCGCGGGAGCCGCCTGGGCAGGCGTGGCGGGCGCCAACTGCGCGGGCACGCCCTGCGGAGGCGTCAGCTGGGCAGGCACTGCCGGGGGAGGTGTCATCTGCGCCGGTACGCCCTGCGAAGGCGTCATCTGCGTCGGTACGCGCTGCGGAGTCGTCGGCGAGGCGGTGTCCGCCACCCCGTCCGCCGGCTGCCCGGGCGCGCTCTCCCGGCGGGCACGACGGCGGCCTGTGGGCACGGACACCGGATGCGGCTGCGGCGGCGTGTGGTCCGCGGCCTGGTCCTGCGGCACCGCGTCATGACGGCCCTCGTCGGCCGGGCCGGGCGCGGGCGTGTTCGGCCCGGCCATGTTCGGCTCGGGCATGCGGTCGGCCTCCGCGGGCGGCAGCGCGAACACCGGCCGGACACCGGAATGCGCGGCGGCGGCCCGCTCGTTCGCGGCGGCCAGGGCCCGCCGTCGGCGCCCGGTCGGTGTGGTCTCGGCGTCATCCGAGGACGGCGTACCGGAGGCCGCGGGCAGGGCGGGCGGCAGCGCCTGCGGCTCCACCTCCCGGCGGGCGCGCCGGCCGGTCGGCCCGGGAACGCCCTGCGGGGGCACGGCCGCTCCCAGAAGACCGGTGGCGGCGGCCGGGGCCCCGGCGGCGTGCTCGGCGGCGGTCACCACCGATCCCTCGGCCACGCCCTCGCTGTCGCTCTCCGCCGGGCTCGGCCGTCCGCGCCGCCGTCCCGTACCGCTGGACGCGGGGGCGTCCGCCACGGCATCGTCCGCGGTCGCCTGGTCCGGAACCGAGGCCTCGACGGCGGGCCCCTCCGTCGCGCGCCGCCGACGCCGGCCGGTGGGCGCCGCCGGGGCCGTATCGGCAGAGGGGGCGCCGTCGCCCACCTCGCTCTCCAGGAACGCGTCCACGGACGACCGGCGGGCCCGCCGTCGTCCGCCAGCCTGCTCGGGCAGCGCGACCTCGGCCCCGGGCTCCGCCGCGGGCGTCTTGGCCGCAGGCGCCGCGACCGCGCCGGCGCCGCCGCCGAGCGGCACCTCCAGCACATACGCGCTGCCGCTCATGCCCGGGACCTCGTGCGTCTGCAGCACACCGCCGTGCGCGCGCACGATGCCGCCGACGATCGGCTGGTGCACCGGGTCTCCCCCGGCATATGGGCCGCGCACCTCGATCCGTACGACTTCGCCGCGCTGCGCGGCCGCCACGACGACGGTGTTGTCCATGTAACCGCCCGCCGAGACGGGCGCGTTGCCCGTGGAGTCGACGCCCGCGACGTCCGCGACGAGGTGGGCGAGCGCCTGCGCGAGCCGTTGCGGGTCGACCTCGGCCTCGATGGGCGGGGCATGCACGGCGAACTGCACCCGTCCGGGCCCGATCAGTTCGACCGCGCCGTCGACACCGGCCGCGACGACCGCGTCGAGCATGACGGTCGTCCGTACGAGCTCGTCCTCACCGGCGTCCAGCCGCTGGTAGCCGAGGACGTTGTCGACGAGCGTGGTGATGCGTGAGTAGCCGGCCGCGAGGTGGTGCAGCACCTGGTTGGCCTCGGGCCACAGCTGGCCGGCGTCGTCCGCGGCGAGCTTGGACAGTTCACCGCGCAGCTGGTCGAGAGGGCCGCGCAGCGACTGGCCCAGCACCGCGAGCAGTTGCTCGTGCCGGGCGGTCAGCGCCTCGTAACGGTCCTTCGCGCGCTCCCCCAGAGCGGCGTAGCGCTCGTCACCGGCCGCGATCTCCTCCGCGTGCCGCTCGCGCAGCCCGGTGAGCTCGGCGGCGTGCTCCTCACGCAGCCGCTCCAGCTCCTCCTCGTGCTCCTTGGTGATCCGCTCCAGCTCCTGCTTGTGCCGCTGGTCGGCCGCGTCCTTCTCCGCGACCACCGAGTCGAACGGGCGCCGGTCGGTGAAGGTCATCACGGCGCCCACGATCTGATCGCCGTCGCGCACCGGCGAGGTCGTCAGGTCGACCGGCACCTTGTCGCCGCTCTTGGACCACAGCACCTGCCCGCGCACCCGGTGCTTGCGTCCGGAGCGCAGCGTGTCGTGCAGCGGCGACTCCATGTACGGGAAGGGGGAGCCGTCCTCCCGGGAGTGCAGCACCAGGGTGTGCAGCTCCTTGCCGCCGAGGTCACTGGCCCGGTATCCGAGGATCTGGGCGGCGGCCGGGTTGACGAGCACGATCCGCCCGTCGGTGTCCGTGCCCACCACGCCCTCGGCCGCGGCCCGCAGGATCATCTCGGTCTGCCGCTGGGAGCGGGCGAGTTCGGCCTCCGTGTCGACGGTCCCGGACAGATCGCGGACGACGAGCATGAGCAGCTCGTCGCCGGTGTAGCCGTGGCCGTCGTAGGCCTGCCGACCGTCCTCCAGATTGGCGCTCGTGACCTCGACGGGGAACTCGCTGCCGTCCGTCCGCCGGGCGATCATCCGCGTCGGCTTGGTCCGCCCCTGCTGGTCGACGGAGTCGGGCAGCCGCATGGACCCGGGGATCAGCCGGGAGTCGAACTCCGGCAGCAGATCGAGCAGCCCGCGCCCCACCAGGGCGGTCCCGGGCGTCTCGAAGGCCTCCAGGGCGATGGTGTTGGCGTTGACGACGGTCCCGTTCGCGTTGACCAGCACCAACGCGTCCGGGAGCGCGTCCAGTATGGCAGCGAGGCGAGCAGCGCCTCGGGATGGCCTGCTGCTCACGAGACGCTTCCTCCCTGTCACCGCACCTTTCCGACCGCGGAGGCCATCTTGCCAACCGGCCCGCAGCGTGTCACGCGAGGGAGTCTACGGGCAGTGGCCCAGCTCGCGGTGCCGGATGAGTGGGAGGTCGCACGCGGAAGTGACGCAGAACGTGTGACCGCGCAGGTCGCCGGGCGGGTCCCCGGCTCACTCGTGCCGCTCGTCCGTCTCGGCCGCGGTCCGACGGGGCCGGTCCGACGAACGAACGTCCGGCAACAGGGGCACCATGTCGTTCCACCGGGCGACCTGACAGCCGTCCCCGCGGTCGTACCGCGCGTCGACCGGGCGCCCCGCCCAGGTGCCGGTGATGCGTGCGGTGGCCGGGCCGCCGCACTCCATCGTGCAGAGCCTGCCGCGCGGCACCGGGGCGAAGGGGTCCCGGCCCCAGACGGTCCGCCGGTCGAGGATGGCGCACGCGCGGGCCGGGTGCGGATGACTGCCGCGGCCGGGATGGCACCGCAGCACGTACGTCCCGTTGGCGCGCCCCGCATGGCTGACGGTGATGACGAGCCGGTCGCCGCGGGGGACGGGGGGATGGCCGTGCGCGTCCGCGGCGACGGGCGCCACGGCGGTGGCGAGGATGGCGACGGCACCGAGGAGCGTGCCGCGCGAGAGGAACTGGATCATGCCGTGACTAACGGCGGCGGGGCGCGAGGGTTGCGCGGTGACTTGCGACCCCTGTGACAGCTGAGGCAGGAGGGACCGCGGAAGGGGCACGGAGGGCCCAGGGACCGGGGAAGGGGCTGGGGGGTTCAAGCCTGTACGGGCTGGTTTGCCGGGCCTGGCAAACCAGGCTGGGGAGCTGTGGCGACGGGCCGGGGAGCTGGGGAAGCGGGCCGGGGAAACAGGCCGGCGAGCTGGGGACGGGCCGGGATGGCAGCCGGGACGGCCCGCCCGATCATCACCCGCCGGATCCCGCCCGCGGATCGCGGCCCAGCACTTTGCCCTGCGGCCTTTCTGCCTAGTACCGTGGGGGGCGATTGGTGACACCCCGCTCGGCTGTGTCATCATCTGCACGCACCACTCGCGCTTGCGCGGGCGGTTGTGCTGGAGGCGTCGCCTAGTCCGGTCTATGGCGCCGCACTGCTAATGCGGTTTGGGCCTTAAAGCCCATCGAGGGTTCAAATCCCTCCGCCTCCGCGCTTGATCACGAAACCCCGGTCCACCTGACCGGGGTTTCGCCGTTTCCAGGGCTCCCCCCGGGAACCCCCCGGAAGTGCGTTTCCGCAGGTCACAAGGGGTGGGGCAAACGGATTTCACATGACGGCGGCAGTCATGTAATGTTCTTCCTGTCGCCGCGAGCGGGGCCGGAAGGGCCCGGGAGCGGGGAAGAAAAACAGAACAAGCACTCGTAGCTTAACGGATAGAGCATCTGACTACGGATCAGAAGGTTGCAGGTTCGAATCCTGCCGAGTGCGCAGCACATCAGAGGCCCTGTGGAGTGATCCACAGGGCCTCTGTCTTTTGCGTTGACGGCAGTCTTTGACGGCAACCGCCTTTGAGGGCGATACAGGCCGGGTCAGATGGCCACCGGGACACCGGCCGCGCCGTCGTCATCGTCCGGATCGTTGCCGTCACCCCTGAGCGCGTCCCCAACGCGGTCGAAGGCGGAGCGCTGGGAGTCGAGCCGTACGAAGGTGTAGATGTCCATCGTCACGCGGATGGAGCTGTGGCCCAGGACCTCCGTGATCATTCGAGCGTCGGCGCCCTGTTCGTGGAGCAGGGACGCGCAGGTGTGGCGTAGGTCGTGGAAGCGGACCTTGCGGACGCCGGCGCGGACGCACAACGCCTCGAAGGACCGGTTCAGGTTGCGCGGCTCGATCGGGGTCCCGTTCTTGGTGGTGAAGACGAGGCCCTGGCCTGTCCCCTTCCAGCTGTGACCGGCCGCCTTCCTGTCGGCGATCTGCTGTCAGAGTTTCTTTACTGGATCAAGGCGGCCCGCCTGCGGCGGGCCGCGCGCGCTGGCGGCCAGGGGCCGCCGCCGCTCCATGTCTCCGCCACCGCTCCGGCGGCCCCCAGCCGCTCAGCGCGCAACACCGCCAAGGCGGACACCAAGACCAGAAGGCAATCCGGTCGCTCCGAGCACCAGGACCAGCCGACAGCGACCAAACGTGACCACACCGCCCAACCGGCCAGGGCCCCGCAACCGAATGACTCCCAGAGCCGCAGGATGGCCCAGACGTCAGGCAGCTACGTCGACAACGCCCAGGACGCGTCTGGCGCGAGGGCCGTGACGCGTGGAAGAAGCGTGGCTGATGCTGGCGGGTGGTTGCTGGAAACACACGTGGCGGCTGATCGTTCGGCGTTCCCGTCGTCGTGGCTGACTTTCGGTGGCTCAGGTCAGAACTCCCTCCGACTCGCAACTCAAGGCCGGTATTGCGGCAGCACCCGCATCCGAGCACGCCAACTGCCCCGGTACCATCGGCACCAGGGTCCTGATCAGGGATTCCGTGACCGGACCACTCGGAATGCTGTCCAGGCTGAGGGTGGTCCGGTCTTTGCTTGTTGGTCTTTGATGCGGACGACGCCGGGGGCCCAGCGCTTCGGGATCAGCTCAGGGCCTTGCCCACCTCGTAGATCGTGGGCCGATCCCCCGGGGCATGGCTGAGCATCGCGTCGATCAGTGCGCCCAGATCACCCGGCACCTTTACGGACCGGCGACGACCGCTCGCCACGGCCTCCCGCTGCACTGGACGCGGAGCGTCGTCCGGATACTCGACCGCTCGCCACCCGGTGGCGGAGATGAGCAGGGACGCGCCGAGCGCGTATACGTCGGCTTCCGGCGTCGGCTCGGCTTGCCCGGTGGCGAGCACCATGCGCGCGATCTCCGGGGCCTCGTAGTGGACCAGGCAACCACGGAACGGGAAGTCGTACCCCTCGGGAACCTGCCCGCCCCGGGCAAGGGCGAGGTCGATGAGGTGTGTCCGTTCCGGGCCGATGATGAAGTGGGCGGGCTGCACATCGCCGTGGGCCCAACCCTTCGCGTGGAGTTCGGCCAGCGCTTTGACGCATCCCAGCGCCACGCTGGTGTGTGGCTCGACGACCGAGTCTGGCCTGCGGCAGGGCTCCCAGAGCCTGTAAAGGTCCGGCCCTTCATGCCACGGCTGGAAGTTCCACGTCCCGCGCTCCCACTCGCCGTAGGCGATCTCGTCGAAGCCGAGGCGATGCAGTACGGCGCCCTCGCGCGCAGGTGCCAGCGCGGTCCAGGGCTGGGCGGGCCAGTCGGGGGTGGCCTCGATCGGATAACCGAGCTTCACGGCGTAGCGGCCCCGAGGGCTGTCCACCTCCCAGACCGTGGAACCCCGGCGGTTGATGACCAGGCGCTGAGCCGTCGGCGTGAGCGCGTCGAGCACCACGACTGGCAGTTCAGGGGTTGAGCCGGACAACGTCACTTCTCCTTCCGGCGAGCGCGGCCGACCAATGAGCAGAGGCCGACCGCGTCGCTGTGGTCATGTCTACGCCTGGCCGTACGGTCGGCCGCAGTCCGCATCGCACT
>NZ_BBZJ01000025.1 GCF_001417775.1 Streptomyces sp. TP-A0356
GGCCGCCCTTGTACTTCGGATAGAGCGAGTCGAACCCGTCCGCGTTGAAGTTGTGGATCACATCTCTGACCCGGTCCGGGCTGGTGAACGTCACCTCGGCGATCTTCGCCACGGGCATGCCCTGCGCGGATAACAGCACCATCTGGGCCCGCCGCCAGGTCACCACCGAACCGGTGCCCCTACGGACGATCCGCAGCAACCGCCTGCCCTCGTCGTCATCGATCTCCCGGACCTGCACACGTTCAGCCACGCGATCATTCTGGCCGTCCGGCGCCGCCCAGGACAGCAACAGAGCGGCGCCTCATCGCAGGGCGAACGTTGCTTGATGCGGCACTAGTGCTGCGACCGGAAAGGTTCACCGGCTCGCGACGCCCGGCACGGCACCTCGCCGCGTTGTCGCATCGCCCGAGTACATCCAGTACGCGGGCGACGCTCCGCCTTGCGATGCACCGCACCGGACGCCGCGAGCTTCCCGGCAAACCTTTCCGGCCACGGCACTAGGCAGTTCTCGGGCACCATCTACAGCACGGATTCGGTGCCCACCGATCAACGACGGACCTACTGGCGCGAAGCCCTGTCCCGTACATTCGCCGCGGTGGACATCGCCGTCTGGTCCACGCGAGGCCGCACGGTGAGCGTCAGCCGGACACGGCCTCGTGGACCAGCCGCTTCAGTTCCGGGTACACCGTGTGCGAGCCGGTGGGGCGCAGCTGGGTGAGGAACTGCACCGTCAGGTCGTGGTGCGGGTCCACCCAGAACGTCGTCGTGGCCACTCCGCTCCAGCCGAACGTGCCCAGCACCGCGGGCGACCGGGTGAGCTCGGGGTCGGTGACGACGGAGACGCCCAGGCCGAAGCCGAGGCCCGCCTTACTGGGCTGGCGGTGGACCTGGCTGCCGAAGGAGCGCAGGTCGGCACCGCCCGGGAGGTGGTTCGTCGTCAGCCTGGCCACCGTGTCGGCGCTGAGCAGGCGGACGCCGTCCAGTTCGCCACGGCGGCGGAGGAACTCCATGAAGCGGTGGTAGTCGTGCGCCGTGGCCACCATGCCGCCGCTGCCGGAGAGAAGCCGGGGGCGGCCGTGCAGGGGCAGGCCCGGGACCGGGGCGATACCCCCGTCCTCCGTCTCGCCGTACAGCTCGGCGAGGCGGGGCGCCTGGGCCTCGGTGACGCTCAGACCCGCGTCCCGCATGCCCAGCGGGCCGAAGACCCGTTCGGCGAGGAAGTCGTCGAGGTCCTGACCCGACACCACCTCGATGAGCCGGCCCACGACGTTCGTCGCCACCGAGTAGTTCCACTGTGTGCCCGGCTCGAACTGCAGGGGCAGCCGCGCATACGCCTCGCACGTCCGGGCCAGGTCCGTACCGGGCACCACGGACGACTCGATGCCCGCCTCCCGGTACAGGGCGTCGACGGGATGCGCGTGGTAGAAGCCGAACGTCAGCCCCGCCGTGTGGGTGAGCAGATGGCGGACCAGGATCGGCTGCCGGGCGGGGCGGGTCCGGACGTCCGGGCCGGAACCGTCGACGTACACCCGTGGATCGGCGAAGGCCGGCAGGAACTCGGCCACGGGCGTGTCCAGCCCGAAGCGGCCCTCCTCCATGAGGATCAGTGCCGCGACCGACGTGACCGGCTTGGTCATCGAGTACATCCGCCACAGCGTGTCGGTCTCGACCGGAAGCCTTCCCTCGACGTCACGGTGACCATAGGCGGTGAGGTGGGCTGTGCGGCCGTGCCGGGAGACGGCCACCAGATAGCCGGGCAGCCGACCGTCGTCGACCTCGTGTGCGAAGTGCTGGTCGAGTCGGGCCAGCGCCTTGGGGTCGAGGCCGACCTCGTCCGGCTCCACCTCTTGCCGCAGATGTCCCATCGTTCTCCTTGGTCTCTCCCGGTGCCTCGCCAGGGCCTCCGGGTCCAACATGACATGGTCCGCCACGGGACCGGGGACGATCACCGCGCCGACCACGCTGCCCCCGGGGGCCGGCCGCCGGTGCGCTCTCACTCGGCCTCCGGACCGAGATGGGCGTCCAGGGCGGTGCGCAGCAGAGGCATGACGTCGTCGGCGCCGGTGGCGAGTTGGAGGCTGCCCCAGCTCCACAACTGCGCGATGCCGTGCAGGTTCGCCAGCAGGGATCCCGCGACGAGCCGCGCGTCGGCGTCCGGCCTGGCCCGGCCGACCAGGTCCACCAACTGGGAGAACAGCGGAAGGCTCGTCTCGCGCAGCCCCAGATGACCGCTCTCCAGGAGATCATGACGGAACATCAGTTCGTGCATGCCCCGGTGGGTCAGCGCGAACTCCAGGTAGGCGTGCGCCAGCGCGGTGAGGCGCTCCCGGGGGCTCGCCACGCCCTCGCCGACCGCCTCGGCCGCCCGCGTCGCCAGGTCGGTGAAGCCCCGGCGCGCGATGGCCGACAGCAACTCCAGATGGGTCGGGAAGTAACGGCGCGGTGCCCCGTGGGAGACGCCCGCCCGCCGGGCGATCTCCCGCAGGGTCAGCGCCTGGGCGCCCTCCGTGGCCACCAGGGCGACGCCGACATCGATCAGCCGGGCCCGCAGTCCTGTCTCCAGCTCGCTCATGGACACTGTCTACCAGCATGTAGACAGTGTCTACTAAGGAATGTGTGGCTCTGCCGAGCGAGTTGACCGAGGTATGACTCAGGACGCCACACAGGACGCGCTGCTCGCACTGCTCTCCGAGGGCCATGGCGGGGTGCTGGTCACCCTCAAACGCGACGGCCGCCCCCAGCTGTCGAACGTCAGCCACGCCTACGACCCTCACGAGCGCATCATCCGGGTCTCGATCACGGACGACCGCGCCAAGACCCGCAATCTGCGCCGCGACCGACGGGCCTCGTACCACGTGACCGGCCCCGACCGACGGGCGTACACGGTCGCCGAGGGCACGGCCGACCTCTCGCCCGTCGCGCAGGACCCCCACGACGAGACGGTCGAGGAACTCGTCCGGCTCTACCGCGACGTCCTCGGCGAGCATCCCGACTGGGACGACTACCGAGCCGCCATGGTCCGCGACCGCCGGCTCGTCCTGCGGCTGCGTGTCGAGCGCGCGTACGGCATTCCCCTGGACGCGCCGGGAACGTGACGTCGGGGGCTCATGTCTCGCGCACCGGGGCGTACACCTCCGCGTCGAGCCCGAAGGTCCAGGCCACTCCCTCCCTGGCCGTGCGGGTCGTCGGCGGCACCCGAAGCCAGTACGTACGTCGCGTACCGTCCGGTTCCGGTGTGGAGTTGAGCACCTCCACCATCACGACCGGCTCGTCGCCCACCAGATCGACGCGCCAGAGCGTGCCGGTCCCGTCCCGGTGCACGGGCCGGGCGCCGGAGTCGGCCAGATAGCGGTCGTAGCCGTAGTGCTCCAGCATGACCCGGCGCAGCTCGGCGTTCTCCTCGGCGCGGATCCGATCCGGGGTCAGCGCACGCAGCTCCTCCAGGAAGGCGGCCGGCACCCGCATGCCGCGCCAGGCGTACAGGGCGAAGCCGTCCGGGAAGGCGAGCGCCGGACCGTCCGCGCGGTCGAGGCGGCCCGCCTCGTCCCGGTGCAGCGCGACGGGGCGTTCGCACACCACCGCGACCTTCTCGAACGGCCACCACCAGCCTGCGCTGCGGCACACCTGGGCCAGTCCGTCGAGCGGGGCGCGGTCCGTACGGAACGCCGCGAGCCACGGCGCGTCATGCTGTCCCAGCACGGCACCCAGCAGGATCAACCGGATCCGCGCCTCGGTGCGGCGGTCGCCTTCCGCGAGTTCCTCCAGCACGCCGGTCCGGATGCGGTCGACGAGCGCCTGCGTCGAGTCCCACAGGCGGCCGCCGGTCGCCGACCAGCGTGCCGACCAGCCCGAAGCGCCCAGCGCCTCGCTCATACGGCGACGCTCCAGCGCCCAGGGGGCGGTGCGTACCGCCTCGCGCACGTTGGCCCCCGGGTCCGGCATCTCCCGTATCAGGGTGACGCCCTCGCGCGGGGAGCCGGCCCACACCACGCGTTCCGGTTCCGCCAGTCCGGCCCGCCGATACGCCAGCCGCACGCCCTCCTCCGCGTCGGCGCGGTCGGCGGGAACGGCCGCTGTCGCGTACTCCCGCCAGCGCTGGACCTCGTCCACCGGTGCCCCCCGAGTCGTCAACGTCTCCTCCACTACGCTCGGTTCCCCTCCTGTCCTGTCCGCCGGAGCTCTCAGTCCGCCACGATCCGCACGGACCCGGGGACGTACTCGCGCTGCCGGATCACGCGATACCAGCCCTTGGGCAGGGTGATCGGCGCATGCTCCTCGTGCACCACCCGGCCGCCTTCGGGAAGGCGCAGCAGCAGCGGGCCGAACGGGCCCGGCTCACGCACGAGTTCGCCCGGTCCCGCTATCGCATGGGCGTGCCCGGTGACCTCGCCCGACGCCAGGACGAGCCGCCCCCGGGCGTCGCGCGGCTCCTTCGGCGCGTGTGCGACGTGCGGTGGCACCGCCTCGTCCGTGACGGGCACGATCAGCACGTCTCCCTGCCGGTACATGGCTTCCCCCTTCCACCCGGCGCACGGCGCACCGGCTTCATGGGGGAGACAGTACGAGCGGCCACTGACAACCGGCCGGGACGGCGCCCCGCCGCCGTGGGTTGTCAGTGCCTGTTGGTAGAACTGCTGGCGCATCACACAGCGCATCCGTACCGCGCACCCTTACCGCGCATCCGTTTTACACGTCAGGAGCAGCCGCATGACCATCGGCGACCACTTGCAGGAGTTGTACGGGCTGCCCGCCTTCGTCTTCCCCGGGCCCGACGAGAAGCGGCCGCTGCCCGAACCGGACTCCGTGGCCTGGCGGATCACCAGCGACGTCTACGACGCCGACGAGGACTGGGAGGACGCCTTCGCGCGCTTCTGCTCGGCGGTGGACACCACACGCGTGCGCGCCCTGATAGTCGGTGCCTGGCAGGAGGCGTACGACACCGATCCGTCCGCCGTCATCGAGGCACTTGTCGCCGCTCGTGACCGGTTGCCCGACCTGAGGGCGCTGTTCCTCGGCGACATGGTCATGGAGGAGTGCGAGATCTCCTGGATCAACCAGACCGATGTCACCGGGCTGCTGGCCGGCTTCCCCCGGCTGGAGGAGTTCGGCGTGCGCGGGGGATCGGGACTGCGGTTCCCGGCGATCCGCCACGACGAGCTGCGTTCGCTGACGGTGCAGACCGGAGGCCTCCCCGTCGACGTCGTGCGCGGCATCGGCGCGAGCGAGCTGCCCGCGCTGGTCCATCTCGACCTGTGGCTGGGCACGTCGTGGTACGGAGCCGACTGCGAGGTCCCCGACCTGGAGCCGATCCTGTCCGGCACGCGCCTGCCGTCCCTGCGGCACCTGGCGCTGCGCAACAGCGAGATCCAGGACGACGTGGCCGCGGCCCTCGCCTCCGCACCGGTCCTTGCACGCCTGGACGTGCTGGACCTCTCCATGGGCACCCTCAGCGACGAAGGCGCCGTCGCGCTGCTCGGCGGCCAGCCGCTGACCCATCTCAAGAAGCTGGACCTGCACCACCACTACCTCAGCGAGCCCGTCCAGCAGCGCATCCGGCAGACACTCGAACCCGCCGGTGTCGAACTGAACCTCGACCGGGACGACGCCGACGAGGACGAGGACGACGACGGCACGGTCCACCGCTATGTCGCCGTGGGCGAGTGACCGCGACCCCATGAGCCACCCTTCCGCGCCGGCGGACGACCCGCCGGCCCGCTTCGCGGTCGTCGGCAATCCCGAGAACCGCCGGGTCGCGTTGTTCGCGGACGCGGTGCGCGCGGCCGGGCTGCCCGCACCGCGTGTCGTGTCCTGGAAGGACGTGCTGCGCACGGGCGGGGCCGACTTCTCCGGGCAGGAGATCGTCCGGGTCGACTCGCCCGGCGAGAACGCCGACGTCGACCTTCTGCTGCGCGGCGCGCAGGACCCCACACGCGTGGAGGGCTCGGCCCGCTGGTACGCGGGCTTCATGGCGGCGTCGCGCACTCTGCGGGGCGGCATCCGCCTCGACGACCCGGACGAGCTGGCGGTGCTGTTCGACAAGCGGCGCTGCCACGCCGTCCTGCACGCGGCGGGAGTCCCGGTCCCGGCTTCTCCCACCTCCGGTCCCTCGGGCGCGGCGGTGGGCGGCTGGGACGACGTGCGCGCGCTGATGCGTGAGCACCGCATGCCACGGCTCTTCGTGAAGCTCGCGCACGGCTCCTCGGCCTCCGGTGTGCTCGCTGTCGAATCGGCGGCCACGGGCCGGATCAGGGCCACCACGTCCGTCGAACTCACCCCCGACGGACGGCTGTTCAACTCCCTGAAGGTGCGCCGCTACGACCGGGAGGGGGACATCGCGGCCATCGTGGACGCACTCGCCCCGGACGGGCTGCACCTGGAGCGCTGGTGGCCCAAGGCCGCACAAGGGGGTCGCGCCGCCGACCTGAGGGTGGTCGTCGTGGACGGGAGGGTCACCCACGCGGTGGTGCGCACCAGCGCCTCGCCACTGACCAACCTCCATCTCGGCGGCAGCCGCGGAGACCTCACCGCGGCACGGGGAGCCGTCGAGTCGGCCGGCGCCCACTGGGCCGACGTTCTCGCCGTGTGCGAGCGGGCCGCAGCCTGCTTCCCCCGCACCCTCTGCGTCGGGGTCGACCTGCTGCCGGCCGTCGGGTGGCGCCGGGTCGCGGTCGGCGAGGTCAACGCCTTCGGCGATCTCCTGCCCCGGCTCACCGGGCTGCCCGGAAGCGGAGCCGAGGGCCTCGACACCTACGCGGCCCAAGTGGCGGCGGCCCTGCGGCGCCGCGAGCACGCCCGGCCGGCCACCGCCGCGCACCACCGCCGGGGCCAAGCGCCCACCACCTCGCCCCACCGGAACAGAACGGAAGACGACCATGTCATCGCGTGAACCGACGCCCCCGTCGCCGCGCCCGCCCCACGGCGCCGACGCGGCCCCACGACCCGTGGCGCCCGGCGAACCGGACATGAACGAGATCGTCGGCAGCCACGACCTGCTGCTCGTCACCCTCGACACGCTGCGTCACGACGTCGCGGCCGAACTGGCCGCGGCCGGGCGCATCCCGAACCTGGCCCGCCATCTGCCCGGCGGACGCTGGGAGCAGCGGCACGCCCCCGGCAGCTTCACCTACGCCTCCCACCAGGCCATCTTCGCGGGCTTCCTGCCGACCCCCGCGGCACCCGGCGCGCATCCCCGCCTCTTCGCGGCGAGCTTCGCCGGCAGTGAGACCACCGCGGACCGCACGTACGTCTACGACACCCCGGATCTCGTCTCCGGCCTCGAACAGGTGGGGTACCGCACGGTGTGCATCGGCGGAGTGGGCTTCTTCAACAAGCGGGGCCCGCTCGGCTCGGTGCTGCCCGGCCTCTTCCAGGAGTCCCACTGGGAGCCGGAGTTCGGGGTCGCCTCACCGACGTCGTTCGAGTCGCAGGTGGCGTGCGCCGAGCGGGTCGTGCGCCAACTGCCCACCGAGCAGCGGCTGTTCCTCTTCGTGAACGTTGCGGCTCTGCACCAGCCCAACTGGTTCCACCTGCCGGGGGCCACCCGGGAGGCCGGCGACTCCCGCGCCACGCACGCCGCGGCCCTGGAGTACGTGGACCGGCACATCGGCCGCCTGTTCGCCGCCGCGAGCAGCAGGCGCCGCTGTTTCGCGATCGTCTGCTCCGACCATGGCACCGCTTACGGAGACGACGGCTACACCGGTCACCGCATAGGCCACGAGTCCGTGTGGACCGTGCCCTACGCCCACTTCGTCCTCGACCCCGCCGCCCTTCCCGCGGAGGCCGCCCGATGACCACCGCGACCCGGCAGGGCCCCGGCGCCGACCGGCTGCCCCAGGAGGGCCCGTACCAGAGCTATGTGTACGCCTACCCGCACAAGACCGCCTACCGGAAGCTCCCCGAGCGCCCCTCGCTGCGGACGCTGTGGACGGCGGAGCCGAAGGACGCCCTCTCGCTCTACCTGCACATCCCCTTCTGCGAAGTCCGCTGCGGATTCTGCAACCTGTTCACCCGTATCGGCGCCCCCGACGGTCTGACCAGCGCCTATCTCGACGCCCTGGACCGCCAGGCGAGCGCCGTGCGCGCGGCCCTGGGAGAAGAGGAGCGGGTCCGGTTCGCCACCGCGGCCTTCGGTGGCGGCACGCCCACCTTCCTCACGGCCGCCGAACTGGAACGGCTCTGCGACATCGCCGAGCACCGCATGGGGGCCGACCTCGCGGCCGTCCCGCTGTCGGTGGAGGCCTCGCCCGCCACGGCCACCGCCGACCGGCTGGAGGTACTGGCCGCGCGGGGCACCACGCGGCTGAGCCTGGGCGTCCAGAGCTTCGACGACTCCGAGGCCCGAGCGGCCGTACGCCCACAGCGACGGGCTGACGTGGAGGCGGCACTCGGCCGCATACGCGAAGCCCGCATCCCGGTACTGAACATCGACCTGATCTACGGAATCGACGGTCAGACGGACGAGACATGGCTGCGCTCCCTGAACGCGGCCCTGGAATGGCGGCCCGAGGAGCTCTACCTCTACCCGCTCTACATACGGCCCCTGACCGGGCTCGGCAGGCGCGGCACCGGCACCGACCCCGCCTGGGACGAGCAGCGCCTGCGGCTGTACCGCCTGGGCCGCGACCACCTCCTGGCACACGGTTACGAGCAGCGGTCCATGCGCATGTTCCGCCGTGCCGACGCCCCGCCCCAGGGCGCGGACGACTACGCCTGCCAGACCGACGGCATGATCGGGCTGGGCTGCGGCGCCCGCTCCTACACCGCCGGCCTGCACTACTCCTTCGACTACGCCGTCGGCATGCACCAGGTCCGCTCGATCATCGACGACTACGTCGCCCGCCCGGCGGCCGACTTCGCCCACGCCGAGTACGGCCGGCGCATCGACGCGGGCGAGGCCCGCCGACGCCATCTGCTGCAGTCGCTGCTGCAGGCCGACGGCCTGCGGATCGCCGACTATCGCACCAGGTTCGGACGCCTCCCCACCGATGACTTCGGAGCCGAACTGCGGCGATTCGCCGAGCGGGGCTGGCTGGGGGACAGCGGTCCGCGGGTGGAGACGCTGCGGCTGACCCCGGAGGGCCTGGCGCACTCCGACGCCATCGGCCCGGAGCTGTTCTCGCCGGCCGTGCGGGCCGACATGGCCGCCTACGAGGGGAAGTGACGGCTCGCTCCATGGACCTGACGCTCCTGTACCGCGGTCCCCTGGCGTCCTGCGACTACGACTGTCCCTACTGCCCGTTCGCCAAGCGGCGCGACAGCCGGGAGCAGTTGCACACCGACCGCCGCTGCCTGGAACGGTTCGCCGGGTGGGCCGCCGCCCGGACCGATGACCGGCTCTCGGTACTGTTCACCCCCTGGGGCGAGGGCCTGGTGCGCTCCTGGTACCGGCGCACCCTGGTCGAGCTGTCGCACCGGGCGCACATCCGCCGCGTGGCGATCCAGACCAACCTCAGCTGCCGCACCGACTGGCTCGCGGACGCCGATCTCGACACCCTGGCCCTGTGGTGCACGTACCACCCGGGACAGACTCCCTACGACCGGTTCCTGGCCAAGTGCCAGGACCTGGCCCGGCGCGGGGTCCGCTTCAGTGTCGGTGTCGTCGGCCTGCCCGAACACCTGGAGCAGGCCCGGCGCCTGCGCGCCGATCTGCCCGAGCAGGTGTACCTGTGGGTCAACGCGGCCGAGGGCCATACGTACGACGACGCGGAAGCCGGGCACTGGACGGCCCTGGATCCCCTCTTCCCCTACAGCCGTCACCCCCACGCCAGCGCGGGCCTGCCCTGCCGCACCGGTGAATCCGTGCTCTCGGTCGACGGCGACGGCACGGTCCGCCGCTGCCACTTCGTCCGCACGGAGCTCGGCAACCTCTACGACGGCTCGTACCGGACCGCGCTGCGCCCCCGTCCCTGCCCGCTCGCGGTGTGTGACTGCCACATCGGCTATGTGCACCTCGAAACCCTGCCGCTCTACGACGTGTTCGCGGGCGGCGTGCTGGAACGCATACCCGCGCTGACGACCGTGGCGCGGCAGCTCGGACCGCTGCTCGACGCGAGCGTCGAACGGAACGACTGACCGCCGGGCCCGCACCCGGCCGCGTCGGACCCGGTTGGCCGCGCAGGCGCGGCGTGCGTCCCGAGAGCCCTTCGGGCGACCGGAACGGGGCTTCGCATCGACCTCCGCGTGCCGCGCTTGCCGCCCGTGCGGGCCCGCCCGTAACGTCCGCACGTGATCAATGGGGCACACGTCGTGATCTACTCCCGCGACGCCGAGGAGGACCGGGCCTTCTTCCGGGACGTCCTCGGCTGGCCGCACGTGGACGCCGGCCGCGGCTGGCTCGTCTTCAAGGCCCCGCCGGCCGAAGTCGCTCTCCACCCGGCCGACGGCGAACCGTGGCACGAGCTGATGCTGATGTGCGACGACCTCGACGTCACGATGGCCGAACTCACCGCGAAGGGCGTCGAGTTCACCCGCCCGGTCGTCGAGGCCCGCTGGGGTCGGCTCACCGGCTTCCGGCTCCCGGGCGGGGGCGAGATCGGCCTGTACGAGCCGCTCCACCCGGTGGCGCTCGGGCTGTGACCCACGGGCCTTCGGCCCGCGGTGCCCCGCCCGGCGGACCGGATCCCCGACCGGAGCGGTGCCGGGGACCCGGGTGAACGCGGTGTCTCAGGCCGTGACCGTCTCCCGGCTGGAGGCCTCGCGCGCCGGGTGCTCGCCGAGCCGCTCCGTCGGCACCTTGTGGGTCTCACGGGCGGTGAGGGCGGCGACGACCGGGGGAAGACACAGGGCCGCGGAGAACAGGGCCACCGAGAACCAGTCGGTCCCGTTCGGGCCCGCGATCTGCGCGGCGAAGGTGACCGCGAACCCGGCGACCGCGAAGCCGATCTGCGTACCGATCGCCATGCCGGACAGCCGGACCCGGGTCGGGAACATCTCGCCGTAGAAGGAGGGCCAGACGCCGTTCGCCGCGCTGTAGACGACGCCGAAGGCGACGATCCCGAGGAGCAGGGTCAGCGGATAGGAGCCGGTCGAGATCGCCCACAGGTACAGGAACATCGTCACGGCGCTGCCGACCGCGCCGATCAGATACACCGGGCGACGGCCGATACGGTCGGACAGCATGGCCCACAGCGGAATGGCGGCCAGCGCGACGAGGTTGGCGAGTGCGCCGACCCACAGCATGGAGGAGCGCCCCATCCCGACCGGCTCGCTGGTCGCGTACGCCAGCGCCCAGACGGTGAAGATCGTCGAGACCGAGGCGATGAGCGCACCCGCCACCACCCGCAGCACGTCCGCCCAGTGCTCACGCAGCAGCACCGCCAGGGGCAGCCTCGCGACGCCCTCGGTGGTGGCCTGCTGGGCGAAGGCCGGCGTCTCCGCGAGCCCCCGGCGGATGACGTAGCCGACGACGGCGACCGCGATGCTCAGCCAGAACGGGACCCGCCAGCCCCAGGACACCAGCTGGCTCTCGGGGAGCGCGGCGACCGGGATGAACACGAGCGTGGCGATGAGCTGTCCGCCCTGGGTGCCGCTGAGCGTGAAGCTGGTGAAGAAGCCGCGCCGGTGCGGTGGTGCGTGTTCCAGGCTCATGGAGCCGGCGCTGGCCTGCTCGCCCGCCGCCGAGATGCCCTGCAGGACGCGGCACAGCACCAGCAGCACCGGGGCGAGGCCCCCGACCTGGGCGCGCGTGGGCAGACAGCCGATGAGGAACGTCGACAGACCCATCAGGATCAGCGTGAAGACCATGATCTTCTTACGGCCGAGGCGGTCGCCGAAGTGGCCGAGGAAGAGCGCGCCGATGGGGCGGGCCGCGTAGGCGACGCCGAAGGTGGCCAGCGAGAGCAAGGTCGCGGTGGCCGGGTCGGAGGCGTCGAAGAAGACCTTGGGGAAGATCAGGGCGGCCGCGCTGCCGTAGAGGAAGAAGTCGTAGTACTCCAGGGCGCTGCCGATCCAGGCGGCCGTCGCGGCCTTCTTCGGCTGGCCGGGCGGGGCGTCCGGGGGTGCGGCGGGGACAGACACGGCGTGCTCCTTCGAGGGGACTCCGACGTAAGCGGAGTCAGGGGCAGGGAGGGGCAGGGAGGGGCAGGGCGAGGAGGGAGTGCCGGATCCCTGGGGTGACGGGGCGGCCGTGCCGGGTGCTACCCGGCTAATTAACCCACTGGGTAGTTAGTAGTGGGTTGGCCAGTGATGTTGCGCCGACGTTTCCCGGGTGTCAAGAGGTCGCGCCGAACGCTCTTCGCCGGACCCGGTCGCCGACGGCGTTCGGCTCAGTCCTCCGTGCGATCCGCCGTCAGATACGCGATGACCATGTCACCGAGCATCCTGCGGTAGTGCTCCCGCTGGTCGGCGGCCACCAGGTCCCGGCCGAAGAGGGCCCCGAACGTATGCCGGTTGGCGACCCGGAAGAAGCAGAACGAGCTGATCAGCGCGTGCAGGTCGACGGCGTCGACGTCCGCCGTGAACAGCCCCGAGGCGCGGCCCGCCGCCAGGATGCGGCCGGTCACCTCCAGGGCGGGCGAGCCGATCGTGCCCAGCTCCTCGGACGCGGCGATGTGCTCGGCGCCGTGGATGTTCTCGATGCTCACCAGGCGGATGAAGTCGGGGTGCCGCTCATGGTGGTCGAAGGTGAGCTCGGCGAGCCGGCGGATGGCCGCGACCGGGTCCAGGTGCTCGACGTCCAGCTCCTGCTCCGCCTGGCGGATCACCCCGTACGCCCGCTCCAGGACGGCCGTGAACAACTGCTCCTTGCCGCCGAAGTAGTAGTAGATCATCCGCTTCGTGGTGCGGGTGCGGGCGGCGATCTCGTCGACCCTGGCCCCGTCGTACCCGGCGCGCGCGAACTCCTGCGTCGCCACGTCGAGGATCTCGGCCTTCGTGCGGGCGGCGTCGCGGATGCGGCCGCCTGGTCGTGCCGGTTCGTCGACGCTGGTCATCGGGTTCCTTCGGGCGTGGGGCAGGTCTGCCGGCTCGTGCGCCTCCGGGGCGCCCCTGCGGCTCACTCGCGTGCCCGCGATTGTAGAAGCCCGTTCGCGCCTGCGTGGAAGCCCGTTCGTGCCGCGTTCCCCGAGAGGTCTTCCCCTGCCCCGGGACGGCTGCTATGACTAACGTACTAGTTCGTACATTGCTGTAGGAGGACCATGGTGCCCCAGGACTCGTATCTCGTCGGCCTCATCGGCTCGGGCATCGGTCCCTCGCTCAGCCCCGCGCTGCACCAGCGGGAGGCCGACCGCCAAGGGGTGCGCTACCTCTACCGGCTGATCGACATCGACCGCCTCGGCGTCGGCGCGGAGGCCGTCGGCGACCTCGTGCGGGCCGCCCGCGACCTGGGCTTCGACGGACTGAACATCACTCACCCGTGCAAGCAGCTCGTCATCCCGCACCTCGACGCGCTCGCCCCACAGGCCGAGGCCCTCGGCGCGGTCAACACCGTCGTCTTCGAGGACGGCCGCGCCGTCGGCCACAACACGGACGTCACCGGTTTCGCCGCCTCCTTCGCCCGCGGGCTGCCCGACGCCCCGCTGGAGCGGGTGGCGCAACTGGGCGCGGGCGGAGCGGGTGCGGCCGTCGCGCACGCCCTGCTGACGCTCGGCGCCGGACACCTCACCGTCGTCGACGCGCTGCCCGACCGCGCGGCCGGTCTCGCCGCCGCCCTGAAGCGGCACTTCGGCGCCGAGCGCGCGGCCGCGGCCGGCCCCGAGGCGCTGCCGGCACTGCTGGGGGACGCCGACGGCATCGTGCACGCCACCCCCACCGGCATGGCAGCCCACCCCGGCCTGCCGCTCCCGGCCGAGCTGCTGCACCCCGGTCTGTGGGTCGCCGAGGTGGTCTACCGCCCGCTGGAGACCGAACTGCTGCGCACCGCCGGCGCGCTCGGCTGCGCCACGCTCGACGGTGGTGGCATGGCCGTCTTCCAGGCCGCGGACGCATTCCGCCTGTTCACTGGCCGGGAGCCCGACTCCACGCGCATGCTCACGGACATCGCCGAGCTGGCCGGGGCCGCCGGCGCCCGCAACTAGGTCGCTTCTGGAGGGAAGCCATCGTGCGTACGTCCATCGCCACCGTCTCGCTCAGCGGATACCTGACCGAGAAGCTCACGGCCGCCGCCCGGGCCGGCTTCGACGGCGTCGAGATCTTCGAGAACGACCTGCTCGCCAGTCCCCTGACCCCGGAGGAGGTCCGGGCGCGCTGCGCCGACCTAGGGCTGACCATCGACCTCTACCAGCCGCTGCGCGACATCGAGGCCGTCCCCGCGGACGAGTTCGAGCGCAGTCTGCGCCGGGCCCGGCACAAGTTCGAGCTGATGAACCGGCTCGGCGCGGACACCGTCCTGGTCTGCTCCAGCGTCTCCCCGCTCGCCGAGGACGACGACGCCCTCGCGGCCCGGCAGCTGCGCCGGCTCGCCGACCTCGCCCAGGAGTTCGGGATCCGTGTCGCCTACGAGGCACTGGCCTGGGGGCGGCACGTCAGTACGTACGACCACGCGTGGCGCATCGTCGAGGCGGCGGACCACCCCGCGCTCGGCACCTGCCTCGACAGCTTCCACATCCTGGCCCGGGGCAGCGACCCCCGGGGCATCGAGGACATCCCCGGCGAGAAGATCTTCTTCCTGCAGCTGGCCGATGCTCCGCTGATGGCCATGGACGTCCTGCAGTGGAGCCGGCACTACCGCTGCTTCCCCGGTCAGGGCGGCCTCGACGTCGCCGGGCTGCTCGGCCATGTGATGCGCGCCGGCTACACCGGACCGCTGTCCCTGGAGGTCTTCAACGACGTCTTCCGGCAGGCCGAGTCCGGCCCCACCGCCGTGGACGCGCGGCGGTCCCTGCTCGTCCTGCAGGAGGCGACCGGGCTCGCCACCCCGCCGCCGCCCGTCGTGCCGACCGGTGTCGCCTTCGCCGAACTCGTCACCGCGGACATCGATCCGGTCGCCGCGGTCCTCGGCGCGCTCGGCTTCGCCCGCACAGCCCGGCACCGCACCAAGCCCGTGGACCTCTGGGAGCAGGGCCGGGCCCGCGTCCTCGTCAACACCGGGCCGGCCGCGCGCCGCGACGGCACCGCGCTCGCCGCCGTCGGCCTCGTATCACCCGACCCGACGGCCGCCGCCCGCCGCGCCGAGGTCCTCCTCGCACCGGTCCTGCCGCGTCGGCGCGCCGCACAGGACGCGCCGCTGGAGGCGGTGGCCGCGCCCGACGGCACGGAGCTGTTCTTCTGCGCATCCGACCGGCCCGAACCGGCCGGCTGGCGGCGCGACTTCGAGGACGTGCCGCACGAGCCCCCGGCCCCCGCGGTGGACCGCATCGACCACCTCGCCCTCACCCAGCCCTGGCACCAGTTCGACGAGGCGGCCCTCTTCCACCGCAGCGTGCTCGGACTGCACGCCCAGGACAGTGTGGATGTCGCCGACCCGTACGGACTGCACCGCAGCCGCGCCGTCACCAACGCCGACGGCAGCGTACGCATCGCCCTGAGCGTCGGACCCGCGCCCACCGACGACGGCGCCCGCGCGCAGCACATCGCGCTCGCCACCGGGGATGTGGTCGCGGCCGCCCGGCGCTTCCGCGAGGCGGGCGGCCGGCTCCTGGAGGTGCCCGCGAACTACCACGACGACCTGGCGGCCCGGTACGAGTTCGCCGACGGCGAGCTGGAGACGTACCGCGACCTGGGGATCCTCTACGACCGCGACGCGGACGGCACCTTCCGCCACTGCTACACACAGACCGTCGGCCGTGTCTTCTTCGAACTGGTCCAGCGGGACGGCGGATACCGGGGCTACGGCGCCGCGAACGCACCGGTGCGGCTGGCCGCGCAGCACGGGGGGCGGCCGGTGCGCTGACGGTGGCCGGACGTCCTCCGGTCCTAGGGCTCTTCCGCCCTAGAGGTCGAACTCGTGCGGCGGCAGGTCGAGCGCGAAGCACGCCTCCCGGACGACCGCCTGCTCGTCCTTGTCGAAGTCCCCGTCGGCGCCACCGATGACGATGCCGATCTGGATCACGGCACGGGCCTCGGTGGGCTTCTTCTTCGCCTTGCCGATCTCCTGCAACACGCTGACCTTGCCGAAATCGAAGTCCGCGGCCAACTTGTTCAGGTTGTCCTCGAAACGGCGGTGCAGGTCGTCGGCAGGGAAGTTCTGCAGCACCTCGTTGGTGGCGATGAGCTGGGCGACGCGCCGGCGCTCGGACGGGTCCACCGTGCCGTCAGCCGCCGCCACGAGCGCGCACATCGCCATGCTCGCGTCACGGAACGCCCCGCTCTTCAGATCGTTCTTCTTCGCCAGCAGTTGGGTCTGCATCGTCGACGCGGATTCCCTGATGCGGTCCCACAGGGCCATGAGAACTCCCTACGTAGTCGAGGCCGGCCCGCCCCCTGGGGGAGCGGGCCGCACACCTCTGGTTTCTACGGCAACGTAGGACCAACTAGTGGGGGCCCGCGGAAGTTCCGGCCGCGTTCCACTCCGCGATCACGGGCCGGCCGTGCTCGGTGGACAGACGGCTGACGGTGCCGGTCGCGAGCTGGAACAGCCGCCCCTCGGCGGCCGACAGGCCCAGACGGCGGGCGGTCAGCACCCGCAGGAAGTGGGCGTGGGCCACGAGGACCACATCGCCCTCGGCGAGGGCGGGCACGATGCGCGCCAGCACGCGGTCGGCGCGTGCCCCGACCTCGTCCGGCGACTCGCCGGGATGCCCGGGCGGCCCCGGTGCCACCCCGTCGGTCCACAGGCACCAGTCGGGACGGGTCCGGTGGATCTCGGCGGTGGTGATCCCCTCGTAGCCGCCGTAGTCCCACTCGTGCAGCTCGGGATCGGGTACGGCGCCGGACAGGCCGGCGAGGTCCGCGGTGCGTATCGCGCGGCCGAGGGGGCTGGTGAGAGTGCGTGTGAAGGTGTGCCCGGCGAGCAGCGGGGCGAGGGACTTGGCCTGTTCCTCGCCCCGTTGGGTGAGCGGGAGGTCTGTCCAGCTGGTGTGCTGACCCGACAGGCTCCACTCGGTCTCGCCGTGGCGGACCAGAAGGAGGTCGCCCATGGTGCGCCTAGTCCGCGGACTCGACGGACTCGACGGGGTGACCGCCGAACTGCTTGCGCAGCGCCGCGACCATCTTCATCTGCGGCGACTCCTGCTGCCGGGAGGCGAACCGGGCGAACAGGGACGCCGTGATCGCGGGCAGCGGCACCGCGTGGTCGATGGCCGCCTCGACGGTCCAGCGGCCCTCGCCGGAGTCCTCGGCGAAGCCGCGCAGCTTGTCCAGGTGCTCGTCCTCGTCCAGGGCGTTGACCGCGAGGTCCAGCAGCCAGGAGCGGATCACCGTGCCCTGCTGCCAGGAGCGGAAGACCTCGCGGACGTTCTCCACGGACTCGACCTTCTCCAGCAGCTCCCAGCCCTCGGCGTAGGCCTGCATCATCGCGTACTCGATGCCGTTGTGGACCATCTTCGAGAAGTGGCCCGCACCCACCTTGCCCGCGTGGACGAACCCGTAGGGGCCCTCCGGCTTGAGCGCGTCGAAGATCGGCTTCAGCCGGTCCACGTGCTCCTTGTCGCCCCCGACCATCAGGGCATAGCCGTTCTCCAGGCCCCACACGCCGCCGGAGACTCCGGCGTCCACGAACCCGACGCCCTTGGCGCCCAGTTGCTCGGCGTGCTTCTCGTCGTCGGTCCAGCGGGAGTTGCCGCCGTCGACCACGGTGTCGCCGGGGGAGAGCAGGCCGGCGAGCTCGTCGATCGTGGACTGGGTGGGAGCGCCGGCCGGGACCATCACCCACACCACGCGCGGAGCTTCCAGCTTCTCGACCAGTTCGGTGAGACTGTTGACGTCGGAGACGTCGCGGTTGCGGTCGTAGCCGATGACGGTGTGGCCCGCGCGGCGGATCCGCTCGCGCATGTTGCCACCCATCTTGCCGAGGCCGATCAGTCCGATCTGCATGTCAGTTCACTTCTCCCTGAGCGCTCTTGAGCGTGCGGTAGGCGGCCACGAGGGCGGCGGTGGACGGATCGAGACCGGGGACGTCCGCGCCCTCGGTCAGGGCGGGCTCCACGCGCTTGGCGAGGACCTTGCCGAGTTCGACGCCCCACTGGTCGAAGGAGTCGATGTTCCAGATCGCGCCCTGGACGAACACCTTGTGCTCGTAGAGGGCGATGAGCTGGCCGAGGACCGACGGGGTCAGCTCGGCGGCCAGGATCGTGGTGGTGGGGTGGTTGCCCTTGAAGGTGCGGTGCGGCACCTGCTCCTCCGGCACACCCTCCGCCCGTACCTCCTCGGCGGTGTTGCCGAAGGCCAGCGCCTGGCCCTGGGCGAACAGGTTGGCCATCAACAGGTCGTGCTGGGCCCTGAGTCCCGCGCTCAGCTCGTCCACCGGCCGGGCGAAGCCGATGAAGTCGGCCGGGATCAGCTTGGTGCCCTGGTGGATGAGCTGGTAGTAGGCGTGCTGTCCGTTGGTGCCGGGCGTGCCCCACACCACCGGCCCGGTCTGCCACTCCACCGGGTGGCCGTCACGGTCCACGGACTTGCCGTTGGACTCCATGTCCAGCTGCTGCAGGTAGGCGGTGAACTTGGACAGGTAGTGCGAGTACGGCAGCACCGCGTGCGACTGGGCGTCGAGGAAGTTGCCGTACCACACGCCCAGCAGGCCGAGCAGCAGCGGGGCGTTGGCCTCGGCGGGGGCGCTGCGGAAGTGCTCGTCGACGATGCGGAAGCCGTCCAGCATCTCCCGGAACCGCTCCGGCCCGATGGCGATCATCAGCGACAGGCCGATCGCCGAGTCGTACGAGTAGCGGCCGCCGACCCAGTCCCAGAACTCGAACATGTTGTCCGGGTCGATACCGAACTCGGTGACCTTGCCGGCGTTCGTCGAGAGGGCGACGAAGTGCTTGGCGACCGCCTTCTCGTCGCCGTCCAGCCCGGCCAGCAGCCAGGACCGCGCCGAGGTCGCGTTCGTGATCGTCTCGATGGTGGTGAAGGTCTTGGACGCGACGATGAACAGCGTCTCGGCCGGGTCCAGGTCACGCGTGGCCTCGTGCAGATCGGCGCCGTCCACGTTGGAGACGAACCGGAAGGTCAGCGAGCGCTCGGTGTAGGCGCGCAGCGCCTCGTACGCCATCGCCGGACCCAGGTCCGAGCCGCCGATGCCGATGTTGACGACGTTGCGGATCCGCTTGCCCGTGTGACCGCTCCACTCGCCCGAGCGGACCCGGTCGGCGAAGGCGGCCATCCTGTCGAGCACCGCGTGGACCTTGGGCACCACGTTCTCGCCCTCGACCTCGATCACCGCGTCCCGCGGCGCCCGCAGCGCGGTGTGCAGGACGGCCCGGTCCTCGGTGACGTTGATCCGCTCGCCGCGGAACATGGCGTCCCTGAGGCCGAACACGTCGGTGGCGGTGGCCAGTTCCTGGAGCAGGGCGAGGGTCTCGTCGGTGATCAGGTGCTTGGAGTAGTCGATGAGCAGGTCGCCGACGCGCACCGTGTAGCGCCGGGCGCGCCCGGGGTCGCTCTCGAACAGCTCGCGCAGGTTCGGGTGGAGCAGCGCCCCCGCGCGGTGGTCCTCCAGGGCCGTCCACTCGGGACGGCGGGTGAGCCTGGGACGGTCAGACATGGTGGGCGTTCTCCTTGCCGGCCTCGCCGCGCAGGGCGATGGCGTACATCTCGTCCGCGTCGAGGCGACGCAGCTCCTCGGAGATCAGTTCGGAGGTGGGGCGCACCTTCAGCGCCATGCTGCGCGGGGGCTGGCCCGGCAGGGTGAGCGTGGCCATCGGGCCCTCGGGCCGGTCGATGACGATCTCACCGTTGTCGGTGCCCAGCCGGACGGCGGTGACCACCGGTCCGCCGGTGACGATCCGGTCGACGGACACCTTCAGGCGCATCTCCAGCCAGCGGGCCAGCAGCTCGGCGCTCGGGTTCTCGGCCTCGCTCTCGACGGCGGCGGAGGTCACCTCCGCACGGGCCTGGTCCAGGGCCGCGGCCAGCATCGACCGCCAGGGCGTCAGCCGGGTCCAGGCCAGGTCGGTGTCGCCCGGCGCGTACGAGGCGGCCCGGGTGGCCAGCGCGGTCAGCGGGGCCTCCACGGCGTACATGTCGGTGATGCGACGCTGTGCGAGGCCACCCAGCGGGTCCCTGGAGGGGTTGTCCGGCGCGTCCACCGGCCACCACACGACGACGGGGGCGTCGGGCAGCAGCAGCGGCAGCACCACCGAGTCCGCGTGGTCGGACACCTCACCGTACAGGCGCAGCACGACCGTCTCGCCGGTGCCGGCGTCGGCGCCCACCCGCACCTCGGCGTCGAGGTGCGAATGCGTGCGATCGCGCGGGATGCGCGAGTGCCGCTTGATGACGACCAGGGTGCGTGAGGGGTGCTCGCGCGAGGCCTCCTCGGCCGCCTTGAGCGCGTCGTAGGCGTTCTCCTCGTCCGTCACGATGATCATCGTCAGGACCATGCCCACGGCGGGGGTGCCGAGGGCTCGGCGGCCCTCCACCAGCGCCTTGTTGATCTTGCTTGACGTAGTGTCGGTCAGGTCGATCTTCATGGCCTGCGCCAGCTCCGTCCGTCTCGTGCGAGCATCTCGTCGGCTTCCTCGGGACCCCAGGTGCCCGCCCGGTACTGCGCGGGCTTGCCCTGCGTCGCCCAGAACCTCTCGATCGGGTCGAGGATCTTCCAGGACTCCTCCACCTCCTCGGTGCGCGGGAAGAGGTTGGCGTCGCCCAGCAGTACGTCCAGGATCAGTCGTTCGTATGCCTCCGGGCTGGACTCGGTGAACGACTCGCCGTAGGCGAAGTCCATCGTGACGTCCCGGATCTCCATCGAGGTACCCGGGACCTTCGAACCGAAGCGCACGGTCATGCCCTCGTCCGGCTGCACCCGGATGACGATCGCGTTCTGGCCCAGCTCCGCGGTGGCCGTGGAGTCGAACGGGGAGTGGGGCGCCCGCTGGAGGACGACCGCGATCTCGGTGACCCGGCGGGCCAGACGCTTGCCGGTGCGCAGGTAGAAGGGAACGCCCGCCCAGCGGCGGTTGTCGATCTCCAGCTTGATCGCCGCGTAGGTGTCCGTGGTGGACCCCGGGTCGATGCCCTCCTCCTCCAGGTACCCGACCACCTTCTCGCCGCCCTGCCAGCCGGCCGCGTACTGCCCGCGCACGGTGTGGCCGCCGAGGTCCTCCGGCAGCTTCGCCGACCTGAGGATCTTCAGCTTCTCGGTGGCCAGTGCCTCGGCGTCGAAGGCGATGGGCTCCTCCATGGCCGTGAGGGCCAGCAGCTGCAGGAGATGGTTCTGGATGACGTCGCGGGCGGCGCCGATGCCGTCGTAGTAGCCGGCGCGGCCGCCGATGCCGATGTCCTCGGCCATGGTGATCTGGACGTGGTCGACGTACGAACGGTTCCAGATCGGCTCGTACAACTGGTTGGCGAAGCGCAGCGCCAGGATGTTCTGGACGGTCTCCTTGCCCAGGTAGTGGTCGATACGGAAGACCTGGTCCGGCTCGAACACGTCGTGCACGATCCGGTTCAGCTCACGCGCGCTCGCCAGGTCGTGGCCGAACGGCTTCTCGATCACCGCGCGCCGCCAGGAGCCCTCCGGCGCCTTGGCGAGCCCGTGCTTCTTGAGCTGCTGGACGACCTGCGGGAAGAACTTCGGCGGGACGGAGAGGTAGAACGCGTAGTTGCCGCCGGTGCCCCGGGTGACGTTCAACTCCTCGATGGCTGCGCGCAGTTGCTCGAACGCCTCGTCGTCGTCGAAGTTGCCCGGGACGAACCGCATGCCCTCGGCGAGCTGCTGCCACACCTCCTCGCGGAACGGCGTACGGCTGTGCTCACGCACGGCCTCGTGCACCACCTGCGCGAAGTCCTGGTCGGCCCAGTCGCGCCGGGCGAAGCCGACGAGCGAGAAGCCCGGCGGCAGCAGACCGCGGTTGGCGAGGTCGTACACGGCCGGCATCAGCTTCTTGCGCGACAAGTCGCCCGTGACACCGAAGATGACCAGACCGGAGGGGCCCGCGATACGGGGGAGACGGCGGTCACGGGGATCGCGCAGCGGGTTCACCCAGTGGTTGGAGGGGGAGGCCGCAGTCGCGGTCCGCCCCTCCTTCGGGGTCTCGTTCCGCCCGGCCTCCTGAGCCTGCGGGGACTTGGCCGCCTCGGCCCCGCTGGTCTCCCGGATCCCGGTCACCGCGGCGTCCTCAGCCGTGGCTGCGCTCTTCGCGGCCGTCCCTTCGGGACGCTCCTTGCTCATTCCGCGTCACCTCCCTTGCCGTTCAGCGACGTCGCCACGGCGTCCAGCAGGTCCTGCCAGGCCACCTCGAACTTGGCGACGCCCTCGTCCTCCAACTGCTTGACGACCTCGTCGTACGAGATCCCGAGCCGCTCCACAGCCGCGAGGTCGGCGCGGGCCTGAGCGTAGCCGCCGGTCACCGTGTCGCCGTGGATGGCGCCGTTGCTCGCGGTGGCGTGGAGGGTGGCCTCCGGCATCGTGTTGACCGTGCCCGGCGCCACCAACTCGTCGACGTACAGGGTGTCCTTGTAGGCCGGGTCCTTCACCCCGGTCGAGGCCCACAGGGGACGCTGCCGGTTGGCCCCGTCGCCGGCCAGCGCGAGCCAGCGCTCACCGCCGAAGACGTCCTCGTACGCCTCGTACGCGAGCCGTGCGTTGGCCAGCGCCGCCCTTCCCTTCAGGGCGAGCGCCTCGTCCGTGCCGAGCTTCGCCAGGCGCTTGTCGATCTCGGCGTCGACGCGGGAGACGAAGAAGGAGGCGACGGAGTGGATGGCGGACAGGTCGAGCCCGGCGGCCCTGGCCTTCTCCAGACCCGCGAGGTAGGCGTCCATGACCGCGCGGTAGCGCTCCAGCGAGAAGATCAGCGTGACATTGACGCTGATACCCCGGCCGACGACCTCGGTGATGGCCGGGAGTCCGGCCTCGGTCGCCGGGATCTTGATCATCACGTTCGGCCGGTCGACCAGCCAGGCCAGCTGCTTGGCCTCGGCGATCGTCGCCCGCGTGCGGTGGGCGAGGCGCGGGTCGACTTCGATGGAGACCCGGCCGTCCCGGCCCTCCGTCGCGTCGTACACGGGCCGCAGGATGTCGGCGGCGGCGCGGACGTCGGCGGTGGTCATCATGCGGACGGCCTCGTCCACCGTCACACGGCGCACGGCCAGATCGGCCAGCTGCTCCTCGTAGCCCTCACCGGAACCGATCGCGGCCTGGAAGATGGAGGGGTTGGTGGTGACGCCCACCACGTGCTTCTGCCGGACGAGTTCGGCGAGGTTGCCGGAGTCGATCCGCTTGCGGGACAGGTCGTCCAGCCAGATCGAGACGCCCTCGTCGGACAGGCGCTTCAAGGGGTCCACTGCTGCGGCTCGTTCGGTCACTGTGATCATCTTCTTTCTTGCGATCGGATCAACCGCGGACGGCGGTGAGGGATTCCCGGGCCGCGGCGGCCACGTTCTCGGCGGTGAAGCCGTACTCGCTGAACAGGGTCCTGGCGTCGGCGGAGGCGCCGAAGTGCTCGAGGGAGACGATGCGTCCGTTCTCACCGACGTACCGGTACCAGGTCAGGGCGATGCCCGCCTCGACCGCCACGCGGGCCTTCACGGACGGCGGAAGGACGCGTTCGCGGTACTCGGCGGTCTGCTCCTCGAACCACTCCACGGACGGCATCGACACCACCCGGGTGCCCACGCCCTCGGCCTCCAGCCGCTCCCGCGCGGCGACGGCGAGCTGCACCTCCGAGCCGGTGGCGATGAGGATGACCTCCGGGGTTTCGGTGGACGACTCCCGCAGAACGTAACCGCCCTTCGCCGCCTCGGGGTTCGGGGCGTACGTCGGCACGCCCTGGCGGGTGAGCGCGAGACCGTGCGGGGCCGGGTCGGTGGAGTGCCGCTTGAGGATCTCGGCCCAGGCGACGGCCGTCTCGTTGGCGTCGGCCGGGCGGACGATGTTCAGGCCCGGTATCGCCCGCAGCGAGGCCAGGTGCTCGACGGGCTGGTGGGTGGGGCCGTCCTCGCCGAGGCCGATGGAGTCGTGCGTCCACACATAGGTGACGGGGAGCTGCATCAGGGCCGACAGGCGCACGGCGTTGCGCATGTAGTCGGAGAAGACCAGGAAGGTACCGCCGTAGATGCGCGTGTTGCCGTGCAGCGCGATGCCGTTCATCTCCGCGGCCATGGAGTGCTCGCGGATGCCGAAGTGAACGGTGCGGCCGTACGGGCTCGCCTGCGGCAGCGGGTTGCCCTTCGGCAGGAAGGAGCTGTTCTTGTCGATGGTCGTGTTGTTCGAACCGGCCAGGTCGGCGGATCCGCCCCACAGCTCGGGGATGACCGCGCCCAGCGCCTGCAGCACCTTGCCGGAGGCGGCACGGGTGGCGACGGACGCCCCCTCCTCGAAGACCGGCAGCGCCTCCTCCCAGCCCTCCGGCAGTTGGCCGGCCACGATGCGGTCGAACAGCTTCGCGCGCTCCGGCTGGGCGGTGCGCCACTCGGCGATCCGCTTGTCCCAGGCCGCGTGCGCCTCGGCACCGCGGTCCAGGGCCCGCCGGGTGTGGGCGAGGACCTCGTCGGCGACCTCGAAGGTCTTCGCGGGGTCGAAGCCGAGGACGCGCTTGGTGGCCGCGACCTCCTCCGCGCCGAGCGCCGAGCCGTGCGCGGCCTCGGTGTTCTGTGCGTTCGGGGCGGGCCAGGCGATGATCGTGCGCATCGCGATGATCGAGGGGCGCTCGGTCTCGGCCTGCGCCGCCCTGAGCGCCGTGTACAGCGCGTGGACGTCGATGTCACCGCTCTCGGCGGGCTCGATGCGCTGCACATGCCAGCCGTAGGCCTCGTACCGCTTCAGCACGTCCTCGGAGAACGCGGTCGCGGTGTCGCCCTCGATGGAGATGTGGTTGTCGTCGTAGAGGAAGACGAGGTTGCCGAGCTTCTGGTGGCCGGCGAGCGAGGATGCCTCGGCGGAGATGCCCTCCTCCAGGTCGCCGTCGGAGACGATCGCCCAGATGGTGTGGTCGAAGGGGGAGGTGCCCTCGGGGGCGTCCGGGTCGAACAGCCCTCGCTCGTAGCGGGCGGCCATCGCCATGCCGACCGCGTTGGCGACGCCCTGGCCGAGCGGACCGGTCGTGGTCTCGACTCCGGCGGTGTGCCCGTACTCGGGGTGGCCGGGCGTCTTCGAACCGTGCGTGCGGAACGCCTTCAGGTCGTCCAGCTCCAGCTCGTATCCGGAGAGGAAGAGCTGTGTGTAGAGGGTCAGCGAGGTGTGGCCGGGGGAGAGGACGAAGCGGTCTCGGCCGGTCCACTCGGGATCGGCGGGATCGTGCCGCATCACCTTTTGAAAGATCGTGTACGCGGCTGGGGCCAGGCTCATCGCGGTGCCAGGGTGGCCGTTGCCGGCCTTCTGCACGGCATCGGCCGCCAGAACGCGGGCGGTGTCGACGGCTCGCCGGTCGAGCTCGGTCCATGCGAATCCGTCGGTGCTCTGCGCACTCATCTTCAAGAAGTCCTCACTGGATGCGTATCGCTGGTGGAACGCCGTCAAACCTAAAAGTCTGACTTTTGCGAGGGAAGGTCCCCCTGTGTCAGCCTTCGGTGAAAGTGGGACAGCGATGGCGTGACCGAGGCGGCGCGAGACGGACATGGCGGACAGAGACATGCAAGACGGTGAGGGGATCAGGACCTACCCCTTCCCGGTCGACCTGAGCGTCTGCCGCGTCGGCATGCAGGTGGGATCCATGGAGCCCGGGCGCGTCTGGCACCGGGACGCGCCGCTCGACCGCGTCCACCGCATCGACTTCCACGTGGTGATGCTCTTCAATGGCGGCCCCGTGACGCACATGGTGGATTTCGCCGATTACCGGGCGAGTGCCGGTGACCTGCTGTGGATCCGCCCGGGTCAGGTCCACCGGTTCTCCCGGACGAGCGAGTACCGCGGCACCGTGCTGACCATGCAGCCCGGATTCCTGCCTCGCGCCACGGTGGAGGCCACGGGCCTGTACCGCTACGACCTGCCGCCGCTGCTGCACCCCCGCCCGGACCAGCTCGCCGGGTTCAAGGCCGCCCTGGCCCACCTCCAGCGCGAGTACGAGGACACCACCACGCTGCCCCTGAGTCTGCACACCGCGGTCCTGCGTCACACCCTGACCGCGTTCCTGCTGCGGCTCTCGCATCTGGCGGCCAGCTCGGCCGAGGCGGCCCGGGGGCAGGCCGACACCATGTTCACCCGGTTCCGGGACGCCGTCGAGAAGGGCTTCGCCACCAACCACAGCGTCAGCGCGTACGCCGACGCCCTCGGCTGCTCCCGCCGCACCCTGGTGCGCGCAGTCCGCGGCGCCACCGGCGAGACCCCCAAGGGCTTCGTCGACAAGCGCGTGATCCTGGAGGCCAAGCGCCTGCTCGCGCACACGGACCTGCCGATAGGCCGGGTCGGCGCCGCCGTGGGCTTCCCCGACCCGGCGAACTTCTCCAAGTTCTTCCACCAGCGCACGGACACGACCCCGGCGGCGTTCCGGGCCGAGCTGAGATGAGAAGGAGGGGGGTGGGCCCTCGGCCCGCCCCCCTCGGTGATGTCCGTCAGTGACCGAAGTCGAACCAGTTCACATTCACGAAGTCGGCCGGCTGGCCGCTGGTGAAGGTGAGATAGACGTCGTGCGTGCCGGTGACGGAGCCGATGTTCGCGGGGACCGTCCTCCAGCTCTGCCAGCCGCCCGTGTTGGCCACCGCGAAGCTGCCGATCGGCGCGTTCGTACGGCTGTCCAGGCGCACCTCGACCAGTCCGCTGACGCCGCTCGCCGCACCGCTCGCGACCCTGCCGTAGAACTGCGTGGCCGGCGTGGAGCCGAAGTTGACGCCCTTGTAGAGCGCCCAGTCACCGTTCGCGAGGGAGCCGATGTCCTGGCCGCCGCCGGTGTCGGTGGTGGGCTCGGGCACCACGCCGGACTGGCTGTCGTACGACTCGGCCTGGATCGGGCTGTACGCGTCCCGGTTGCCGGACGGTGGAGGGGTGGTACCGCTCCCGCCGCCCGAGGACTGGAGCGCCTGGACGTAGTCGACCACCATGGGGTGGCCGGGCTCGGTGCCGCTGTCCGGGCCGCCGCCGAAGGCGCCCGGGAAGCCGCCGCCCATCGCCACGTTCAGGATGATGAAGAACCCGTGGTTGGTCGCGTTCGCCCACGTCGTCGCGTCGACCTGGTTCGCCTTCACCGTGTGGAAGTTGACGCCGTCGAGGTAGAAGCGGATCTCCTCGGGGCTCGTCGACCGGTCCCACTCCATCGCGTAGGTGTGGAAGCCGGCCTGGCAGGTGGTGCCGCTGCAGGGCGTCGAACCGCCGATGCCGGACGTCTCGTTGCAGGGGCCGCCCGGGTTGGTGCCGCAGTGCATGGTGGCCCAGTCGGTGTTGAGACCCTGGACGTTCTCCATGATGTCCAGCTCGCCGACGCTCGGCCAGTTCTGGTAGTTGCCCCGGTAGGGCGCGCCCAGCATCCAGAACGCGGGCCAGTAGCCCTTGGCGGCGGCGCCGGTGACGTTCGGCATCTGGATTCGCGCCTGGACGCGCAGCTTGCCGCCGGCCGGGGGCTGGAGGTCGGTGCGGGTGGTCTCGATACGGCCCGAGGTCCAGTTGCCGGACGCGTCACGACGCGGGGTGATGAGGAGGTTGCCGTTGCCGTCGAGCGAGACGTTGCTGCTGCTGGAGGTCATCGTCTCGACCTCGCCGGTGCCCCAGTTGGCGGCGCCGCCCGGATAGCTGGTGCCGGTGTCGTACTGCCAGTTGGCGGTGTTGACGCCGGAGCCCGCCGCGCCGTTGAAGTCGTCGAGGAAGACCTGGGTCCAGCCGGACGGGGGCGTGGGGGCGGAGGCGTTCGCGGGCAGGGTGGCGGCCGTGGCGGCGGCCATGGCCAGACCCATCGTGCCGAGCACGGCGACGAGGACCCGTCGCAGGGGGCTGCGTCTTGGGGGTATGCCGGAAGTGTCCTTCATGGGGAGCCTCTTCGGGTACGGAGTGGGGGTGTGCGGTGCGCCAGAGCACGGTGGTCGTGCGCGGATGGGATTGAGAGCGCTCTCAGGCAGCGCGGCCAATGTGCTCTACGTCACTCCGGTCGTCAAGAGGTAAAGCCGAGAAAGTCCTTGCGGAGCCAGGGAGTTCGGGTGCCGAAGGGGGAGGTCCACTCGTTGCCGGAGGGCCCCCGAGCGCCGGCAGAAGGCATGGCCCGCCGCCGAGCCGTCGTTCGTGCCCTGGGAGTCGTCCAGCCTTCGCACGGGTTGAACCGTTGAATCCGAGGAGCACTGCCCGGGATTCCTGTGAAGACAGCCTCCGAGACGGCCTGAACGACCGTTGCCCCGGTGCCACCGAAGGTGAACAGAGTAGGAGCGGGCGTTTCCGCCGAGCGGCCCCCGACCCGACGATCACCGGAGGTACACGTGATTCCAGCCCGCGCCCCGCACACCGTGGCCGTCGTCGGAGCGGGCGCGGCCGGGGCACTGACCGCGATCCAGGTGTGCGAGACGGCCGCACGCCGCCGTACGCCTGTGGACCTGGTCCTCATCGACCCGGCGCCGGAGGCCGGGCGTGGCACCGCCTACGCCACCCCCGACCCCCGCCACCGGCTCAACGTGCCTGCGGGCAACATGAGTTGCTATCCCGACGTGCCCGGCCACCTGGTCCGCTGGCTGTGCCGGCACGGCGAACCCACCGTCACCGCCGCCGACTTCGTCACCCGCTACCGCTTCGGCGCCTACCTCGCCGACACACTGGGCCAGGCGATCGTCCGCGCCCACGGGGTGGTGCGGGTGCGACGGCTGCGGGCGCGCGCGGAGAGCTGTGCGGGCACCTCCGGCGGTCGGGTGGAACTCCGGCTCGCCGACGGCGAGCGTCTGACGGCGGACAGCGCGGTGCTCGCCACCGGGCCCGCACCCGGGAGCGCCGCCTGGGCGCCGCCCGGGCTGCGGACGTCACCACGGTTCGTCGCCGCGCCCTGGGGCCCGGGCGCGCTGGACGGGCCCCGCGCCGACACCGCCGATGTGCTGCTGATCGGCACCGGGCTGACCGCCGTCGACCTGGCCCTGACCCTCGACCGCCCGGGCCGGACACTGCACGCCGTGTCGCGGGGCGGTCTGCTTCCGCAACCGCACGCGCTGCACCCGGCGGGCGCGATGCCCCCGCCCCAGGGGCTGCAGGGTGCGTCCCTGGCCGAGCTGCGCCGGGCCGTGTACCACCATGCCGCCCGGGCGTTGCGCAGCCACGGCGACTGGCGCCCCGCGCTGGACAGCCTGCGGCCGCGCACAGCGGAGCTCTGGCGGAGCCTGACGCCCCGGGAGCGGGCCGAGTTCCTGGAGCGGGACGGGGCGCTGTGGAACACGCACCGGCATCGCATGGCGCCCGCCACGGCGGAGGCGCTGGCGCGGGTGCGGGCGGCCCGGCGGCTGCGGGTGCACTCCGGCCGTATCGCCACGGCCCGCACCGAGCCGGACGGCACGGTCACCGTGGCCCTCGCCGACGGCCGTACCCTCCACGCAGGTTGGGTCATCGACTGTACGGGCCCCGGCCACCGCCTCGACGACCCCCTGTGGCGCTCGCTCATGGACGCCGGGGCCGCCGTGCCGGGCCCCCTCGGCATGGGCGTGGCCACTCGCGACGGCCGGCTCATCGACAGCCAGGGCCGGGCCGACCGGCCGCTCTTCACGCTCGGCGCCCCCCGCCGCGGCGAACTGTGGGAGACCACCGCCATCCCCGAGATCCGGGTCCAGGCGGCGGCGTTGGCACGGGAGTTGCTCGCGCCGCTCACCCCGCCGGTACGCCGCTCCCGGCGGCGTCCCGTCGACGGGCACGGCCTGGCCCTGTCCACGCATGCCGAGGCGGCCGCCGCCCACCGCACCGGTCTCGACCGGGTCCTCAAGGTCAGGGCCGGCGCCGAGGACGCCTTCCGGCGGGCGGTCGCGCTCGACCCCGGCTTCGCCGTCGGACACGCGGCGCTCGCGCTGCTCGGCCACGAGTGCGGCGCCGACGTCGACGTACCACGGGCCCTCGCCGAGGCACAGCGGTCCGCGCGCGAGCGGGCCGACGACCGTGAGCGCTCCTTCGTGGACGTCGTCACCCGCCGCGTCCACGGCACCGACGCATCCGGTGCCGTCCTGCTCGGCCACCTCGACTCCTACCCGGGCGACGCGCTCGCGCTGGCCGCCGCCGTACCGACCATCGCCTTCTCCGGCGTGAGGGATCTCGACGACGCGTACGCGCTGCGACTGGTGGAGCGGACCTCGCCCGCATACGACGGCCACTGGTTCCATCTCTCGCTGCTCGCCTTCCTGCGTCAGGGGCAGGGCCGCTTCCACGAGGCGGGCGAACTCGCCCACCGCGCTCTGGCCGCCGAGCCCGCCTCCGGGCACGCCGTGCACGCCCTCGCCCATGTCCACTACGAGTGCGGCGCCCATGAGGCGGGCCGGGACTGGCTCGACGCGTGGGTGTCGGGACGGGGGCGCGGCGCGGTCCACCGGGCGCACTTCTCCTGGCACATCGCGCTGCACGAACTGGCACTGGACGACCCGGCCGCAGTCCGCAGGCGATGGCTCGCGCACCTGGCACCGGGGCGCGTGTCCGGGGTGCGGGCGCTCGTCGACTCGGGGTCGCTGCTGTGGCGGGCGCGGATGAGCGACAGTTGGCCGGGCGAGGTGCCCGCGGCCGACGTACTCGACTCGGTTGCCAGGGACGTCCTGGAGCGGCCCGCTACCGCGTTCACGGCGCTGCACGCGGCGGTGGCCCTCACCGCCGCGGGAGACATCGCCGCCCTGCGCCGGCTGCGCGACCACGCGGCGGGCGCGGACCCGGTGCAGCGCGAGGTCATCGTCCCGCTGTGCGAGTCGTTCGCGGCGCTCGTCGAGGAACGCTTCCACGAGGCGGCCGGCGGCCTCGGCGCCCTCCTGCCCGTCCTGGGCAAGGTCGGCGGGAGCGCGGCCCAGCGCGAGGTGGTCGAGGAGACCCTGCTGTACGCCCTGGTCGCCGCGGGCCGTTGTGACGCGGCGCGCCGACTGCTCGACTCCCGGCTGGACCGCAAACCGGCCCCCAGGGACCGGCGGATGCTGGCCGCGCTCCCGCGCTGACCCTCGGGGCCGCCCCGAGCGCGCGGCGCCCTCGGCGTGAATCCGGTTGCCCTCCCGGCGCCCGGGAGATCCCGCGCGCGGCGAGCCGTACGCCGGGACCGACGCCGCGCCGTCCCGCAGAGCCCGTCGCACTCCTACGCCTGGGGGCGCACTGCCGAAGGGCCTGACGGGTTCCGTCGGCCGTGGGTGACATTGGGCACGGAAGGATTCCGCCGTGCGCCGCAACCGCGCTTCACGACCCCGCGTGTACGTTCCATGCCGGGCCCATGAAGCGGTCCCGTTGCGCGCATCGACCAGGGGGAATCTCCATGAATGTTCAGCAGTTCCGCAAGGTTTCGGCCGCCGCCGCGCTCGTGCTGGCGGCGGGGCTCTCGCTCACCGCGTGCAACGGCGACGGCGGCAGCAACGACAGCGGATCCAGCTCCGCCCCGTCCGCCTCCGCCGCTTCGGGCGGCGGTTCGGCGAACGGCGGCTCGGGGGCGACGGCTCCCTCCGGAGGCAAGTCCGGTGGCACCGCCGGTGGTTCGGGCGGCTCGGGCACCACGTCCGGAGGATCCGGAGCCACGGGGCACTCGGGTGCCTCCTGCAAGACCGCGAACCTGACCTTCGCCAAGGGCTCGTCCTTCACCCAGTCGGACTACACCCACATCGCCGTCAAGCTCACCAACTCGGGCCCCGCCAGCTGCACCTTGCACGGCTTCCCGGGCGTGGACCTCGTCGGCAAGGACGGCCGGGTGAGCGCCCAGCGCAACGCCCACACGCCGGTGACCGTCACCCTCGCTCCCGGCCGGAGCGCGAGCTTCGATCTGCGGGTGCTGCAGAACAACACCGGAGGCAGCGGCGTGACGTTCACCAGCGCGGTGATCACCCCGCCGAACGAGACGCACGCGCATACCCTGGCGCTCACCGTGAACCTGCCCGCCCAGGGTGACGGCGCCAAGGCCCAGCCCGTGGTCGTCGGCCCCGTCACCCGGTAGCGGGCGGGCGGCTTCTCACCGGCCGCCGGTCACCTCCACGAAGAGGGGGTTGGAGTAGAACCAGGTGTCGGCCCACGGGTCACCGTTTCCGGGCTCGTGCGGGATCGGTCCGTGCGGGTCGACACCGGCGCCGAGATAGCCGGCCCCGTGCCGGTTGCCGTCGCTGCCACGCAGCCGGAGGTAGAAGGACTCCTCCCCGGCGGTCAGCGGGATGCGCAGCGTGTACGTGCCCCTCCGGCCCGTCACGTCCGTGCTGTGCACGACCTTGGTGTCGGGCGCCCGCCAGGTGTCCCGGTCGGCCGCCGCCCCGCGGACCGCGCCCCGGATGACGTCCACGTGGGCCAACTCGGGCAGGACTCCATGGGCGTTGGGCCGCGAGGCGGACGTCACGGTCACGTACAGCGTGAGCCTCTCGCCCTTGCGGACCCGCAGCCGGCCGCCGAGCGTGACGCCGCGCCCGAAGTCGCAGTCCCGCTTCAGCCGCACATCGAGCCCGTCGAGCAGATGCCCGTGATCGAGCCAGACGCGGCCCGCGCGCAGGCCCGCCATCACCGCCCGGTAGCCGTAGCGGGTCACCCCGACGTGGGTGCGGCTGAACTGGCCGGGCCAGAAGTCGCTGCCCGGCTGCGGGGTGTCGGTGTTCACGGGGTCGGGCAGCCTGCCGGTGTTGTCGAAGTTCTGGCCGGGCAGCCAGTCGCCGTTCTTCCAGGTGTCGAAGACCACCCGGTGGGCGTCGGAGTTGGTGGTGACGGAGAACAGCGTGCCCTCGGAGAGCAGCGCGTCCCACAGGCCGCCGACCGTCGCGGTCGCCCAGTCGAAGCCGCCGTACGTCAGATACGCGTCCGCCGGATAGCCGGACCACGACTGGGCCGACGGCTTGTTCTCGTACTCGCCGCGGATCGAGGTCGAACCGCGCCGGCCGGGGATGGCCGCGCCCTGGGCGCCGGGCGCGCCCTCCATGCCGATCACGATCTCGCGCGCCGCGTCCCGCCAGTTGCGGATCTCGCGCGGGGAGTCGATGCCCAGGCGCAGCGGGTGGTTGGCGAGGACCAGGACGTCGTCGACGTAACCGGTGCGGCGCTGCTCGGCCAGCCACTGGATGGCCTTGACGGCGTGCGCCTCGTTGCGGGCCGTGTTCGCGTTGTCGGGGGCGCCGTCGGTGTAGCCCAGCAGCTTGCCGTCGTAGCCCAGCTCGAACTGCGTGAGCAGATCGACCTCGTGGGGGCCGGGCGCCGCGAACACCGTCGCGTGCTCGGCGGCCGGGATGTACCACTCAAGGCCCTGGAAGATCAGCTGGCGCGGGTTCTCCGCCCGTGCCTTGAGGATCTCCTCGTGCTCCATCTTCGCGCCGTAGTGGGCGTGCCCGAAGTTGGAGTGCTCGTTGAAGACCATCCAGTCGAGGCCGTACTGTGCGCCCGCCCTGGCCAGTTGGGAGAACGTGTACTTGGCGTCGTGGCTGTAGACGGAGTGGACGTGGTGGTCGCCGACGAGGTAGGCGAGCCGGGGATCGTCGCCGCCGGGACGCCGGTCGTCCGCCGCCGCCGGGGTGGCCGGCGGGCCCAGTGCGAAGGCGGCGCCGAACAGCCCCGCGCGGCGCAGGAGCCCGCGGCGCGAGACGCCCTGGGCGTCGAGGTGGCCGGGGGAGACGGACGGGTCGGCCCAGTCGGGCAGCTGCTGCTCGGTCATGGTCGGTGAGGGGCCCTTCGGCTCAGTGATTCATGAAGGAGGTGACGGGCAGGGCCCGTTCGACGATCCGAACGTCGCCGAGTCGTCCGTGCAGGATCTGGTCGATCTTGTCCGCGTACGCGTAGCCGCCGAGCAGCCACGGCAGGCCCACCGATGTGAGTCCGATCGCGACGGCCTTCGGGTTGCGGACGGCCGGGCAGCCCTCCACGTACAACGTGGTGTGCCGTCCGTCGTTGACCACGGCCAGGTGCCACCAGGTCTCCAGCGGTGTCTCCTGGCCCCAGTTGGTGGCGATGCCCTGCTGGTCGAGGGGGCGCACGGCCCACTGCGGCTCGCGGCCGTTGGACAGCGACAGCGTGGCCAGCGGCTCGTCCGGGTCGTCGGCGGTCTTGCCCGCGGCACCGCCCGTGCCCATGCGACCGAGGATCCCGGCCCAGGCGTGGTGCGCGGGGTCCCAGTCGGCGGGCAGGCGGTAGAAGGCCTCGATGGTGTAACCGGACCTGAACGTGGCGGAGTTGAGCGGAGCGCCGTCGACCGTGCGCAGATATGCGCCCTTCAGTGGTGACTTGAAGCCCTGGAACTCCAGGCTCCCATGGCCCGGCTGGTCGGGGTGGTGGTCCGCCGACCAGGTCAGGGAGCCGCCGCCCACCGTGACCAGGGTGAGGTCGTTGCCGCGTCCGGACAGGTCGCGGACCGTGCCGGAGACGGCGGCGGCGTCGTCGTGTCCGTCGAACCGCCAGTACGCCACCGTGCCGGGCACGAGCATCCTCGAGGCCGGTCGCGACGGGCGCGCCGGGACCGGAGCGAAGCCCGAGAAGCGCTTCTCGAAGTCGATGCCGACCGAGAACCGGTCGGCGTCGCCGCTCAGTCGGATCTCCTGCCGCTCCAGCTCGTTGAGCCCCTTCGCGGCCCGGCCGAGGATCCAGGGGGAGACCGTCTCCACGTCGATGACGTCACGGTCGAGGTCGAAGTGGTACAGACGGATCATCGCCGCGCCGCCGAAGTACCGGTTCTGGTAGTTCGTCAGGTGCAGATGCACCTCGTTCCCGGCAGCGTTCCTGCGGGTCGCCCGCCCGGCCGGCCAGTAGTGGCCGTTGAGCGTGAGGAAGATCTGGTCGTGGTCCGCGATCAGCTGGTCCCACAGCTGCCCGCCGTACCCCGACAGGGAGTCGTTCTCGACGACGAGTTCGTGGGTGGTGAGGATGACGGGCGTCCTCGGGTACCGGGCGAGGACGTCCTTGGTCCAGGCGTAGCCCATGGCCGACAGCCGCCAGTCCAGCGCGAGCACCATCCACTCCCGCCCGGCCGCCCGGAACAGGTGGAAGGTGTTGTATCCGTCCGGGGAGGCACCCCCGAACGTCGGCTTGTCCTTGAAGCGCCGTGGGCCGAACGCGTCCAGATACGGGGTCGATCCGCGCTGGTCGTCGGTCGAGGACCGCACGTCGTGGTTGCCCGCGAGGACGCTGTAGCCGACGCCCCGCCGGTCGAGGATCTCGAAGGCATCGCTGATCGCGGCGAACTCGGCCTGCGCGCCGTTCTGGGTGAGGTCGCCGAGGTGGGACAGGAAGACGATGTTCTCGTCCCTGCCGTGCTCCAGGAGGTAGCGCAGGGACGCCTCGACCGGCGCCTTGTCGATGCTGGGTCCGTCGAAGAGGTACTGGGTGTCGGGCATCACGGCGAGTGTGAAACGGCGGCTGTCCGCATCGGGCCGCCACCGGGCCGCCGTGGCCGGGGCCGCCTCGGCGACGCCGGGCAGGGCGACCCCGGCCGTGGCGGCGGCGCCGAGCAGCGCGGTGGCTCGGAGGAAACCGCGTCGTCCGGCACCGGCCTGCGCGGCCTCGCCCTGCGCGTGGTCATGCGAAGTACACACGGGTGCTCCGTAAGAGGTGACGGGGAGAGGAAGCGTGGGGGTCAGAGAACGCGCAGGGTCCAGCTCCAGCGGTGGATGCCCGGCGCGATGCGGTAGGAGGGGGAGGTGTCCGGGCCGCACGAGGCCGTGCCCAGTCCCCGGTGTGCCGCGTCGATGTGCACCACGCACCCCGGGCGCGGCACGAGCTCGTCGTGGTGCGCAGCGGCGGTCAGGTCCTCGGCGCGATGACGGGTGACGCAGACCTGACGCGGTGCGTCCAGCACGACCGCGAGGCCCGAGGCGTCCGGTGCCGACAGCGTGAAGCGGCGGACACCGTGCCGGCCGCCGCTCTCCTGGGGACGCAGATAGGGGGTGAACAGTTCGTCGACGGGCACGGAGTGATGGCCCACCGGCGCGGCCGCGCTCCGGTCGGGATACGACTCCCAGGGCCCCTGCCCGAACCACTCCAGCAGATCCAGGCCCGCCACCGTCTCGAAGACCGAGCCCACCCGCGCCACGTCGTCGAACTCGTCCGGCAGTCCCGCCTGTTCGTCGATCCGGACTCCGCCCTCGAACGGCGTGAACACCTGCCGGTGGCGGACGACGCCGACCGCGCCGGCGTATTCGGCGAGCACGGACACCGAGGCACCGTCCCGGCGCACGGAGACGACCTTGCGGACGAGCGCGTCGAGCCCCCAGGCGCGCCAGCGCGCCGCCATGCCGCCGAGCTCGTCGTTGTCCGTGGGGGCGCGCCAGAGGGAGAGCGTGGGGGCGGTCGTGAGGAGCGGGTGGACGAGCAAGCCCTCCGCATCCACCTCGACGGAACGATCCACCCCGGGGACGTCCGCCAGGGGGGCGTCCGCCAGGGGGACGTCCGCCACGGGGGCGTCCGCCACGGGGACGCCCGCCACGACGGTGGCCGCCCTCAGCCGCACCTGGGGCGCGCACACCTTCGTGCCCCGCTGTGCCCACGGCAGGTCCTGAGCCGTCGTCACCCGCAGCGTCAGCCAGGCCTCGCCCCCGTCCCGAGGCAGCTCGAACGGCAGCGGTACCGCCGCCGTCTCGCCGGGACACAGGTCGGGAAGTTCGGCCGGTGCGGTCAGCGTCCGGCCGTCGGCCAGGGACAGCTCCCACTCGCCCGAGAGCCAGTCCAGGCGGCGGAAGTGCTGGTGGTTGCCGAGGACGATCCCCTCGTGCTTGAAGCACTCGATGCGTACCGGCGCCGCGTTCTCCCGGTGCTCGTACTGAGCGGGCTTCGGGGTGCGGTCCGGGAAGACCACCCCGTCGGCGATGAAGGCGCCGTCGTGGATCGTCTCGCCGAAGTCACCGCCGTACGCCCAGCGGTGGCCGGGCGCGGCGACACCGTTGTCATACAGCCCGGCGCCCGCGCGCCCGGCCGGTCTGCCATCGCTCACCTTCTGGAGAATGCCGTGGTCCCAGAACTCCCAGATGAAGCCGCCCTGAAGGCCCGGGGTGGACTCGATGGCCGCCCAGTGGTCGGCGAGCGTGCCGTTGCTGTTGCCCATGGCGTGCGAGTACTCGCACTGGATCAGCGGCTTCGTCTGCTCGCCGGACAGGGCGTGCGCGACGGACTCCTCGATCGGTGCGTACATCGGGCAGGCGATGTCGGAGGCGACCGTCGGGTCCGCCCAGCCGCGCTTCGCGGCGCCTTCGTACTGCAGCGGCCGCGTCGGATCGTGGGTGCGCAGCCAGCCCGCCGCCGCGTCGTGGTTCGCACCGTACGCCAGGTCGTAGAGCGTGGGGTCGTTGGGGTAGTGCGCGGTGCGGGTCGCGTTGAAGCCGAAGCGCTTCAGCAGGACGAGGTCCGCGCGCATGTCGTCGTACGCCACCGTCCGGCCGGTCAACGGTGGAAGTCGTGCCGGTTGACGCCCCGGATGAACACGCGCTCCCCGTTCACCAGCAGCTCCCGGCCGCTGATCTCGACGTCGCGGATCCGTCCTGTCGTCAGAACTGAGCAAATTCGGTGCACGGAATCGTGCGCCCCTCGGCGAGATTGGTCAATAGTCGAGCAGAACTGAGCATGGAGATGATTGAAGATGACGAGTAGTGTTCCCGGTGTGCTGGCAGAACGACGACATCAACTCATCCTGCGGGCCCTGCGCTCCGGCGGCCCCGCGGCCGTGACCGATCTCTCCGAGCAGCTGGGGGTGAGCCCCGCCACCATCCGGCGCGACCTGGTCAAACTGGAGGAGGAGGGCCTGCTCACCCGGGTGCACGGCGGCGCCGTGGCCGACGAGGGCGACCAGCCCTTCGCCGAGGTCGCCGAGGTGCGCGTGCCGGAGAAGGACGCCATAGCGGTGCGGGCCGCGGCGATGATCACGGACGGTCAGTCGGTGCTGCTGGACATCGGCACGACCGCCTACCGTCTGGCTCGGCAGCTGCACGGCCGCCGGCTCACCGTGATCACCAGCAACCTGGTGGTCTACGAGGAACTCGCCGACGACGAGGGCATCGAACTGGTGCTGCTCGGCGGCATGGTCCGCCGCGAGTACCGCTCCCTGGTCGGCTTCCTCACCGAGGACAACCTGCGCCAGCTGCACGCCGACTGGCTCTTCCTCGGCACCAGCGGGGTGCGGCCGGGTGGGCAGGTGATGGACACGACGGTCGTCGAGGTGCCGGTCAAGCGGGCCATGATCAGGGCGAGCGACAGGGTCGTCCTGCTCGCCGACTCGGCGAAGTTCCCGGGTACCGGGATGGCGAAGGTCTGCGGCCCCGAGGAACTGGACGTGGTGGTGACGGACCGGCTCGTGGACGCGACGACCCGGCCTTCGCTGGAGGAGGCGGGCGTCGAGGTGATCGTGGCAGGAGAGGTGCGGGCGTGAAGCTGACGATTCTGGGCGGCGGCGGGTTCCGGGTGCCGCTCGTGTACGGGGCGCTCCTCGGGGACCGCGCCGAGGGGCGGGTCACCCGGGTCGTACTGCACGACCTGGACGCGGAGCGGCTGGCCGCGGTGACCCGCGTGCTGGCCGAACAGGCCGCGCACATCCCCGACGCGCCCGAGGTGAGCGCCACCACCGACCTCGACGAGGCGCTGCGCGGCGCCGACTTCGTCTTCTCCGCGATCCGCGTCGGCGGTCTCGAAGGGCGGGCGAACGACGAGCGGGTGGCACTCGCGGAGGGCGTTCTCGGGCAGGAGACGGTCGGCGCCGGCGGCATCGCCTACGGCCTGCGGACCGTGCCCGTCGCCGTCGACATCGCCCGACGGGTGGCCCTTCTGGCCCCCGAGGCGTGGGTCATCAACTTCACCAACCCGGCCGGCCTCGTCACCGAGGCCATGTCCCGCCACCTCGGCGACCGCGTCATCGGCATCTGCGACTCGCCGGTCGGCCTCGGCCGCCGGATCGCGCGCGTGCTGGGCGTCGCGAACCCGCGCGAGACCTTCATCGACTACGTCGGACTCAACCACCTGGGCTGGGTGCGCCGCCTGCGCGTCTCGGGCCGCGACGAACTCCCGCGGCTGCTCGCCGACCCGGAGCTGCTCGGGTCCTTCGAGGAGGGCAAGCTCTTCGGGCCCGAGTGGCTGCAGTCCCTGGGCGCGATCCCGAACGAGTATCTGCACTACTACTACTTCAACCGCGAGGCCGTCCGCGCCTACCGCGAGGCCGAGAAGACCCGCGGCGCCTTCCTGCGCGACCAGCAGGCCCGCTTCTATCGGGACGTCAAGCGCCCGGACGCCGAAGCCCTGGCGGTCTGGGAACGCACCCGGGCCGAGCGCGAGGCCACGTACATGGCCGAGAACCGGGAGACGGCGGGCGCGGGCGAACGCGACGCCGACGACCTCTCCGGCGGTTACGAGAAGGTCGCCCTCGCCCTGATGCGGGCCATCGCGCGGGACGAGCGCACGACCCTGATCCTCAACGTGCGCAACCGCAGCACCCTGTCGGTCCTCGACTCCGAGGCCGTCATCGAGGTCCCGTGCCTGGTCGACGCCAACGGCGCGCACCCGGTCGCGGTCGACCCGCTGCCCGACCACGCCACCGGTCTGGTCTGCGCGGTGAAGGCGGTCGAGCGCGAGGTGCTGTCCGCGGCCGAGTCCGGCTCCCGTGCGACGGCGGTGAAGGCCTTCGCCCTGCATCCGCTCGTCGACTCCGTGAACGTCGCCCGCAGACTGGTGGACGGATACTCCGCGGTCCACCCCGGCTTGGCGTACCTTGAGTAAGCGCTTTCTCCCCTTTCCCTGCAGACTTCCATGCACGACGAACGCCGCCGGATCGAGGAGCGCGTCGAGCGCGTCCACAACCAGCGCATCAAGCCCGCGATCTATGCCGCCTCCGTGCGCCTTCCCCGTGGACATCGGGGCCCCGCACTCCTCCGCCGAGATCCAGTTCGGCCATGTCCAGCGGCCCACCCACACCAACACCAGCTGGGAGGCGGCCCGCTTCGAGGTCTACGGCCACCGCTGGGTGCACATCGGCGAGCCCGGCTACGGCGTCGCGGTGATCAACGACTCCACCTACGGCCACGACGTGTCCCGTACGGTCCGCGAGGACGGGGGTACGACGACCACGGTCCGCCTCAGCCTCGTCCGCGCCCCCCGCGTCCCGGACCCGGAGGCCGACCAGGGCAGGCACCGCTTCACCTACGCGCTGCTGCCCGGGGCCGGCGTCGAGGACGCGGTCGCCGAGGGCTATGCCCTCAACCTGCCGCTGCGCGTGGCGGACGCGGCGGGCGCGCCCGGGCCCGTCGTCTCCGTGCAGGGCGAGGGCGTGACCGTGGAGGCGGTGAAGCTCGCCGACGACGAGTCCGGCGATGTCGTGGTGCGGTTGTACGAGTCCCGCGGTGGCCGCGCCACCGGGGTGCTGACCACCGGCTTCCCGCTCGTGGAGGCCGGGATCACGGACCTCCTGGAGCGTCCGCTGGCGTCGGCGGCGACGGACGGGGACGGCGTCGCCGTGACGCTGCGGCCGTTCGAGGTGCAGACGCTGCGCCTGTCGCGCCGCTCGTAGCACGCGGAGGGGCGCCCGGCCGCAATGGGCCGGGCGCCCCTGTCTGGGCGTCGCTCAGCCGGTGAACCCGGCCGTGATGGAAGTGAACTGCCAGTTGTTCTGGCTGATGCCCGAGCAGTTGCTCACCACGCCGCCGCCCGCGCAGGGCCGGTCGCGGTTGACCGACCAGAAGGCGAGCCGGGCGATGTGGTGCGCGTTCGCCCAGTCGCGGATCTGGGTCCAGATCGCCGGGGTGGTGTTCTCCTGCTGGTCGGACAGGCCGTTCATGCCGGAGATGCCGATGTGGGAGTAGGCCGTGGCGTCGTCCCAGCCGAAGGTCGACTTCAGCTTGGCCTTGAGGCCCTCGGCGGCGCCCACGGTGTTGCCGTACATGTCCGAGCCGCCGCCGAAGTCGAACGGCATGATCGTGAAGACGTCGATGTTGGCGTTCAGTGACTGCGCCTGCTCGATCAGCCGGTTGCCGTAGTAGGTCGGGCCGGTGGTGGAGGTGCCGAAGGTGACGATCGTCCTCAGGCCCGGGTTGTTCGCCTTGACGGTCTTCAGCGCGGTCAGGATCTTCGCCTGCACGGCCTCGTTCTCGAACTCGTCCGTGTTCTCGATGTCCATGTCGATGGCCTTGAGACCGTAGGCGTCGATCACCTTCTGCAGCGCCCCGGCCAGCGCGGTCGCCGAGGAGCAGTTGGCGCCGAGCTTGCTGCCCTGCCAGCCGCCGAACGACGGGACGACGTCACCGCCCGCGGAGCGGATCTGGTTGATGACGGTCTGGTCGGTGCCCCCGGTCAGCGGCCGGTTGCCGTCCCAGGCCGGGTTGCAGCCGCCGGAGTCCAGCATGAACGCCATCGTGTACCACTTGATGCCGGTCGCGCTCATCACCGAGGTCGCGCTCGGCGGATCGCCCCAGCCGAGGTAGAGATAGGGGGCGGCCTGCTTGAACCCGTTGCCGCCGCCGCTGCCCGCGTTCGTCGTGACGGTCACCGCGTTGGAGGCCGCCGAGACGTTCCCGGCCGCGTCGCGTGCCTTGACGGTGAAGGTGTAGCTCGTGCTCGGCGATAGCCCGCTGACCGTCGCGGTCGTGCCGGAGACACTGAGCACCTGGCTGGAACCGCTGTAGATGTCGTACGCGGTCACCCCGACGTTGTCGGTCGCCGCCGACCACGACAGCGAGACGCTGGACGAGGTCTTGCCGGTGGAGGTCAGGTTCGTCGGCGCGGTCGGCGGCTGGGTGTCCGAGCCGCCACCGCCGCCCGGCCCGTCGAGGCTGATGTCGTCCGCGTAGTAGGTGCCCTGCGCGTACCAGCCGTGGACGTAGACGGTGGCGCTGGTCTGCGAGGCGCCGGTCGTGAAGGACACCGACAGCTGACTGTACGCGGACGGGGACGTCGTCCAGGTCGAGGCGCCGCCGTTCACGCCGAGGTAGACATAGCTGCCACGGACCCAGCCGCTGAGCGTGTACGCCGTGTTGGGCTGGACCGGGACGGTCTGGCTGCACTGCGCGTTGTCGCTCGAACTCGCGGCGCCCGCAAGGGCCTTGGAGCCGCTGTGGACAGGGCTGGAGACGACCGAGCCCAGATTGCCGGTGCAGGACCAGGGCGAGAGGCCGCCCGACTCGAAGCCGGGGTTGGACAGGATGTTGGCCGCGTGGGCGGTCCCGGGGAGGGCGACCGCCCCGGCCAGGGCGAGGGCGGCGGAGCCCATGAGCGCGAAGAAGGCACGTCTGGAACGTCTGAGAAGTGTGCGCACGCGATCTCCCTGAAGGAAAGGTGGGGTTCGGGGAGTGCTGGGGAGTACAGGAGGGTGCGCAACCAAGTTGGTATGGACCAATCCTGGTGTCAAGGCTTCAGGGGGAATTGGTCCATACCGGTGGGCGAAAGGCCTACAGAGGCAGAGCCTCCGCCGCCGCGACCCCGACGGAGTCGACCGGCACCGCGGGCCGCACCGGCGCCTGCTCCAACTCGTCCACCCTCTGCTGCGGCAGCGCAACGGCACGCACGGGACGCGGCCCCGACACGACCGTGTAGTCCGTGCCCAGGAACGGCGGCACCACCTCCCCCGGATCCTCGCCGAGCGCCAACTGCACAGCGGCCCACGGCGCGTTGATCCCGCACAGGGACAGCTGGTGCAGTCCGCCCGCCGGGCGGGTGTTGACGTCGAGGAGCATCGGCTCCTCGCCGTACATCCGGAACTGGATGTTGGAGAGGTAGTGCAGTCCGAAGCCCTCCGCCAGCCGCCTGGCCGGCTCCAGCCACTGCTCGTGCAGCGTGAAGCCCCGGCGTCGGCCGTTCTTGGTGCGGCCCACCGCCATACGGATCCGGTTGTCTGGCCCGGTCAGGCAGTCCACCGAGACCTCGGGTTCCTCCAGACGCGGCATCACCAGCCAGTCGACGGGCTCGTCGGCCTCGCGCACCGCCTGGACGACCAGGTCGAGCGGCACGTACGGGCCCGGGAAGCCGCTCAGGTGCACGAGCGAGAAGGGGGCTCGCGTGATGATGCGGAAACCGACGCCGCCCGCACCCACCGCCGGCTTGAAGCACGCCTTGTCCCCCGCGGCCTCCAACTCCTCGACAGCGGCGAGGAGTTCGGCCTCGTTCGTGACCCGCCACCACGCCGGCACCTGGACGCCGATCGACTGCGCCGCATGGTAGGCCGTCGCCTTGTCCTGGAAGACCGCCACCGCTTCGGCGGACGGCGCCAGCAGCGCCGTACCGGCCGCCTCGAACTCGGCGCGGTGCGCGACGATCGCCTCCTGGTGCTGACGGGGCACGAACACATCGATGCCTCGGCGCGCGCACTGATCGAGTGCGTACTCCACGTACGCGGCCGGGGACAGGCCCTCCGGTTCCAGGTCGGCGGTGTCCGCCGCGGCCAGGACGGGGGAGTCGGGGTCGCCGTGCGTGGCATGGATCTCGACGGCCCGGTCGCTGGGATTTCTCCGCAACTGATCCACGAAGAACACGTTCTCCGCGTACGTGCGGTTGAGCCAGACGCGTACGCGAGAGAACATGCAGGCCGCCTTTCAGGGGATGCGGGCAGGGCGGAGCAGGCCGTGCCCGGCCAGGGTAGGGGGAGGTAACACCAGACCGCCGTACACGGACGATCGTCGGTGGCGGATGTGTTGGGGCGATCATAGGCCCTCGCGGGTGCTCTCACTGCTACTCGCGTGTAACGGATTCCCCCCCGACCTTGTTGAAGCGGCGGGGTCGTATTCGAGACGATCCCACCGCGAGATCCGGCTGCTTCCCAAGGTGTCCGTGTGGCTGCCGCGGGTCGCTCTTGTCCGCCGGCCACCCGATGTGTTCTTGTGTTCCCATCCGGTTCTTGAAAGGGGCGACGGTGGAGTCGACGGACGGCCGTGGACGACTGCTCGCCATCAGCGACCTGCACATCGGATATCCGGAGAACCGCGCCCTCGTCGAGCGGATGCGACCCACATCGGACGAGGACTGGCTGCTGGTCGCCGGTGACGTGGCCGAGACGGTGGCCGACATCCACTGGGCCCTGGAACTGCTCGCCGGGCGATTCCGCAAGGTGATCTGGGCGCCCGGCAACCACGAGCTGTGGACCCACCAGCGGGACACCGTCACCCTGCGCGGTGTGGAGCGGTACGAGCACCTGGTCGCCATGTGCCGGAAGCTGGGCGTGACCACCCCCGAGGACCCCTACCCGGTCTGGGAGGGTCCGGGCGGCCCGGTTGCCGTCGCGCCCCTGTTCCTGCTCTACGACTACTCGTTCCTGCCGCAGGGTTGTACGACCAAGGACCAGGGGCTGGAGTACGCGCACGGCACCGGGATCGTGTGCACCGACGAGTATCTGCTGCACCCCGACCCCTACCCGAGCCGCGAGGCATGGTGCCGCGCCCGGGTCGCCGAGACGGAGCGCAGACTGGAGGAGATCCCCGCCGATCTCTCCACGGTGCTGGTGAACCACTATCCGCTGGACCGCCACCCGACGGACATCCTGCGCTACCCGGAGTTCGCCATGTGGTGCGGCACCCGGCTGACCGCGGACTGGCACCGCCGTTTCCGGGTCGCCTGCATGGTCTACGGTCATCTGCACATCCCGCGGACCACCCACCACGAGGGCGTCCGCTTCGAAGAGGTGTCGGTGGGCTACCCCCGCGAATGGCGCCCGCGCGCGGAGCCGCCCGGGAGGCTGCGCCGCATTCTGCCGATGGAGGTCCAAGCAGGTGATCGAGGAGCTGCTCCCGGGGGCGGTCGCGGTCGTGGAGGCGTACGACGGTGACGCGCTCGGCGACGGCGTCTCCCTCTACCCCGAGGAAGAGGCGGTCATAGCGCAGGCCGTCGAGAAGCGGCGCAGGGAGTTCACCGCCGTACGGGCCTGCGCACGGCAGGCCATGGAGAAGCTCGGCGTGCCGCCGCAACCCGTCCTGCCCGGCGAGCGCGGCGCACCGCGCTGGCCGGACGGGCTGATCGGCAGCATGACGCACTGTGCCGGGTACTGCGCCGCGGCCCTGGTCCCGGCCGGTGACCTCGTCTCGCTCGGCATCGACGCGGAGCCCCACGACCGGCTGCCGGAGGGCGTCCTGGAGGCGGTGGCCCTGCCCACCGAGCAGACCCGGCTGCGGGGCCTGGCCCGGAGCCATCCGTCCATCCACTGGGACCGGCTGCTGTTCAGCGCCAAGGAGTCCGTCTACAAGTCGTGGTTCCCCCTGACCGGGAAGTGGCTCGACTTCCTGGAGGCGGACATAGAGATCGACCCGGGCGCCGCCACGGATGTCTCCGGCGGCTTCCGGGCGCGGCTGCTGGTGCCGGGCCCACTGGTCGACGGCCGCCGCATCAAGGCCTTCGACGGCCGCTGGACCGTGCTGCGAGGGCTGGCCGCGACGGCCGTCGTCGTACCCCGTCCCTGAGCGTCGTCCTCCTAGGACCCTAGGACCCTAGGGACACCACTGCGCGCACAAGCGGAAGAACTCCTCCTCGGTGCCCCTGAGTCCCGCCTGTGCCAGGGTCCGGTCCGCCTCGGCCAGGACCGCGGTCGGGACCACGGGTGGTCGGTGCCCGTCCGGCGGGCCGTCGAACGCCGCTCGTACGGTGTGCAGGAGGCGCAGGTAGGCCTGCACGGCGGCGCGTTGACGGTCGGTCAGTACGGCGGTCGGCATCGGTCGGCTCTCCCCGGGTCGGCCGGGCGACGGGCGTCGCGCGGCGGTAGGTGCACGGCATGCGCCCGGTGCGCGGACAGTCGCCGCGCGCATCCCTGGCGCACCTCCAGCTTGCCGTCCGCCACTGACAATGCGGCCTCGCTACCCGCGGGTTCGCCCGCTTAGCGCAGGCGAAACCTCCTTGAAATCCCTTGGTGGACAACGGTCCTACGTGGGGCACTGGCTGCGCGGCGGGGTCGCGATGCAGTTCGCCCACCAGTTCCCCGAGGGTACCGAGCGGCTGATCCTGGTCAGCGCCCCAGGAGTGGGCCGGGAGGTCAATCCGGTGCTGCGGGCCGTCTCCCTGCCCGGGGCGCACCTGGTGCTCTCCACCCTCCGCCTGCCCGGCATGCGCCTCCAAGTCGCCCTGTTCGCCCATCTCATGAGGCTGCTGGACACCGACCTGGGACAGGACGCGGTGGAGTTGCTGACGCTCATGGACGCGCTGCCGGACGTGACCTCCCGCAGTGCAGAGCTCCGACAGGAGACCCCCGCGTCGACGGGCCGTCGCCCTGGGGGCCAGGACCGTCACTCCACCGACCCGAGCGGCGCTCCGGCCACGGCGGCCCGCCGCTCCGGCTCGGTCAGGGGAGGACCGTCCAGGAGCGGCTTCTTACGGCCCAGGTACACCAGGGCGACCATGTCGGGCATGAACAGCCGGGCGGGGGACGTCTCCATGCTCATCACATCGAGGAGCACCCGCAGGGCGCGGGGGTTTCGCGATCCGGCGTCGACGGCTCGGTCGACGAAGGCGGCCAGGATCCTCTCCAGCCGCGAGGGGGGCTGGTCACTGGCGCCCGGGTAGAACACGTCCTGGCCCACCGCCAGGCTCCAGGCGTTGTCGACGGGACGTGCAGCGGCCTTCTGGATGCTCCGAGCGAGGCCGCGAGCGCCGAGGTCCTGGCGGCGCAGAACACGGCGCAGTGCGATGACGCTCTGAGCGGAGACGCTCAGCCCATGGCCGTAGACCGGGTTGTAACCGGCGACGGCGTCGCCGAGGACGGCGAAGCCCTCGGGCCAGCGGGCGGCTCTCTCGTAGTAGCGCCGCTTGTTGGCGGTGCTGCGGGTGGTGACGACGTCGGTCTCGGGTTCGGCGCCGGCGAGCAGTTCGCCGATGACGGGGTGGGGCAGTTCCCGGGCGAAGGCGAGGAAGGCGTCGTTGTCGGCGGTGGGCTGCCCGCCGCGCGTTCCCGCGAGTGTCACCAGCCAGCGGCCGCCTTCGATGGGGGCGATGATGCCCCCCTTGCCCGGGGCTTGCCGCGGGTCTGCCTGGACATTGACGATGGGGAACCCGTCCGCGGTGCTTCCGGGCGCACGGTAGGTCCGGCTGGCGTAGACGAGGCCGGCGTCGACCTTGCGTTCGAGGACCGGGGGAAGACCCAGGTCCCGCAGCCAGACGGGGGCCCGGCTGGCCCGTCCGCTCGCGTCGATGACCAGGTCGGCCGTGAGGGTGTCCTCGGAGTGCGCCGCACGTATGCGAACACCGCTCACCCGGTTGGCGCTGCCCTGCAGAGCGAGCAGTTCGGTCTGCGGACGCAGGGTGATGCGCCGATCCTCCAGGACTCTGGCCCGGATGACGGCGTCGAGCAGATCACGGCTGCACAGCAGGTTGGTGTGGTGGCTGTGGTTGAACCGGCGAAACCACTGACCCGAGGGGGCCTTGGAGACCAGGTCGGTCATGATGCGGGCCCTCCAGGCACCGCGCGCGACGAGTTGCTCCGTGATCCCGGGCAGCAGTTCCTCCAGGGCCTTCACACCGCCGGACCACAGGACATGGGCGTGACGGGCCTGCGGCAGGCCCTTGCGGGGTTCCGGACCGCTCGGCAGGAGGTCACGTTCGACGACCGTGACATCGGCGTGGTCGGCGAGCACGGCTGCCGCGAGCATGCCCGTCATGCCCCCTCCGATGACCACCGCGCTACGACGGGTGGCAGCTCTGTCAGACATGGGCGGGCATCCTTCCGGGTGCGGGCAGGGGACACGACGGGCGGTCACACATGGACGGCCAGGAGCGGCGTGGACGTCTCGTCCACGAGCTGTCGCAGGAGGGAGAGGTAGGTCCCGTGGCCGCCGAGCTCGTCCAGGATGCGGTGAGCCTCGTCGCGGAACTGATGGAGGTCCTTCTCGTAGCGGGTCAGGACGTCGGGGTCGAGGAGGATGCCGATGAGGGCCGACCGCGCAGCGTCGGACGTGCGCGCGGTGGCGTGCAGGTCCAGTATTCGGCTCCTGGCCTCGGGCGGCGCCTCCTCCAGGGCGCAGACCAGCAAATAGGTCACCGTGCCGTTCAGCAGGTCCTCGTTACGGCCCGATGTGATGTCCTCCTGGTCGTTGAAGATCTGCCACAGAACACCGAAGACATAGCCGAACTCCCGCCACAGATCCCTCCGCTCGTCCGGCACCTCGGACAACGTCGCGGCCATCGCCGTGATCATGCCGAAGGGGGCGCCGGACTTCCCCCTGTACGCCGCGAGGACCGAGTGCCGGGACACCCTCTCCAACTCGCCGCGCATATCGCCGAGTTGTCCTTCGGCGGCGACGATTCCGCAGTCCAGCACCTCGGCCGTCATCGCACCGCGGACCGGCTCTGGGACGCGGGGTGAGCAGAGGGCCCTGAGGGGAAGTACATGCCCGGTGACGATCGCTGCCAGCAGGGCCTCGTGCACACTCAGGCCGGCGGGCGAGTGCGCGCCGTGGCCGTCGGCCAGGTCGTCGAGATAGCAGGCCGAGGTCCACCACAGGACGTGGACGGCCGACAGCGGAAGAGCCGGCCCCGGGGAACCCGTCTCGACGCCGTGCACCAGCAGTGGCAGTACGGACAGCGGGTATTTCATCTGCTGATGTCGCAGAAGTTCGCCGACCGCGTCGCGGACGGAACGCGCCGAATCGTCCAGCGGTGCGAGAACGGCTTCCAGCTCCGCTTCGATGTCCGCGGAGAACGCGCGGTGGAGATCCAGGTACGACTTCACACGACACCCCTATACGCCTACGGTCGGCACTGTTTCGGAGCCTCTGGGCGAGGCTGGGCCGGAGCGTGTTCCGCTCACGGCTGACTTCTTCTGGTCTCACCCTCTCCGCGAGCCACGGCCCGCAGCCGCGCGGCCCGCGGCGGGCATCCGCAGTGCGCTTCGCAGAAGGTCGGCCGGTCCTCGGCCCGACGGCTCCGCTGGTGGCAGTCGCTGTCTCACCTTGCCCGGGCCTGTCCTCGGACGGCCGCGACGACGGGTGACGTGCGCAGGGCCATGGACATCCGGACGAGGTCGCGGGGGCCTTCGTGCGGCGGCACGGGCGCGGCGGTGACCTCGGCCGCGCTGATGACCCGCCCTTCCGGGTCGGCGACCCTGGCCCGCACGGCCGCCGCGACCATCGCCGCGTCGGCCTCCGCCTGCGCCTGGACGGGGTCGGAGCCCGCCGCCACAGCGGCGTCGTGGGCGCGTGCGCGCACCCGGGGATCGAAGTAGGGGTACAGACTGAGCATGCCGTCGTGGATGTCGGACTCCCGCTGTGTGACCTGGAGTTCGACGGACGACCACCAGGAGATGCGCACCGCGTGTCCCGTACGGCCGGACGCCGGCCTCAGTTCCCGCCACAGCGGTCCCAGCCGGCGGTAGGTCGACCACGTGGTCCAGCTGTCCCCGACGCGCTGGCAGGCCAGGGGGAGGCAGAAGCCGAGGGCGCTGATCAGCGCTCCGGTGGAGGCCAGCATGGGCGCGGCGTAGGTGCTCAGGCCATCGAGGTTCCCGCCGCTCCAGCGGGCGATCACGGCCGTGAACTTCGTCGCCAGATACGCGAGGTCGAACATGTAGCCCATCACGATGATCAGCAGACCGGTGCGCAACCAGCCCCGCACCTGGAGGGCCCAGCGTCCGCACATGAGGTTCATCGCGACGCCCGCGACGGTGAGCGCCAGCAGATAGAGCACGATCATCTCGCGCATGTACGGCGTGCGGGCGTAGTACGTGTCGAAGTCGACCAGCCGCTCGGCCGGGGCGCTGCCGAGCGCGAACAGCGTGATCAGGGCGGCGATCACCACCCCGTACCCGCCGGTGATCCGCCGCGTGGTGCGACGGGTCTCCTCGGCCGGGCCGCCGCGCCAGTTGACGACGAGCACCAGACAGGCAGCGCTGAACGCGCTCAGCAGGCAGTACACCAGCGGCGCCGAGACGTTGGTGATGCCCGTGATGTCGTTGACCTTCGCGATCGTCGGCGGCGCGGCGAAGAAGAACACCAGCCCGGCCAGCGCGAGCAGCGCGCACACCGACCGCAGCAGCGGGTCGCGCCATGACCGGCTGAGCGCGGGCGCCTTGACGGCGAGCGCCACCCCCATCGCGGCGGCCGGTACGTAGTAGCTGGAACCATCCATCGTGTCGGCGTCTTCGCCTCTCAGCCCTGTGGCCCGCGATACCCCAGCGAGGCCTCGATCCGGCCCGCCAGGTCGTCGCGCTTCACCGGCCCGCGCAGTGAGGAACCGGCCAGCCACGTACGGCACTTGCTGGCCAGCAGTAGTCCGAAGCTCTCGGCGTCCTTCTCGTCGGCGAGGTCGAAGTGTGTACGGGCGGCGACCCGGTGGACGGTCGCCTGCAGATAGGCGGTGTCGTTCAGAGAACGCGCCGCGACCGCCGCGCCCGCCACATGGTGACCGTGGTGCCCGGCGTGCATGTGCCACAGCTCGTGACCCAGGATCACCAACTGGTGGTCGGGTGCGGTGCGTTCCTCCACGACGACGAGGTCCTGGTCGGCCATGTCGAGCCAGAGCCCGCTCGCCGTGCCGGGCGGGAAGGCGGCCACGCGGAACTGGACGGGGCGGCCACGGCGTCTGCTCATTGCCTCGCACAGCGCGGCGTACAGGTCGGCGGGCTCGGCCGGTGCCGAGAGCGAGAGCTCTGCGACCAACTCGCCGCACAGGCGGCGCATTTCCCTTCCCATGCCCATGATTCTCCCCCGGATCAGGACTCGGGCCGCTTGACGCTCTCCAGGAGCATGTCCAGCCACTCCGCGACCTTGTCCCGGTGCTGGTCGGTGGGCAGCTGGGCCGCCCGCCAGGCGATACCGCGGACGCCGTGGTCCTGCAGAAGCCGCTCCAGAGGATCGTCGGCGCCTTCGGCCGCCTGGCGCTCCCGGTCCGCGAGTTGCTGGAGGAGCTCCTGTTCGCAGCGCTGGAGCGCGTTCGTGAGCGCCTCGGGGTCCTCGGCCGTCAGGAACCCGGCATGCACACGGAAGAACCGCTGTATGGCGTCGCAGTGCTCCATGGTGGGGCGACGGTCGCCGTTGATGAGGGCACCCGCCTGCTGGCGCGACATGCCCGCGCCGTCGGCGATCTCCTGCTGCGTGTACTTGCGCCCGTTGGGTTTCAGCCGCGTGCGGCGCAAGAGGTCGAAGCGCTGCAGGAAGCGGGCCTGAAGATCCGGCTCCCCGGCGGGCACTCCGCTGAGCAGCGCCTTCACCACCGGCTCGGGGACGCCGGATTCGACCGACAGGCGTGAGACGTCGAAGATCTCCTCGTGCCGCACACCCAGCCGGTCGGCGAGGGCGGTGACACGGGCCACGACGGCCGGCAGCAGACCCGTCGCCGTGGCGCCCGGAACCTCGAAGCCATCCGTCACCGACAGATCTCCTACGTCTCTCTCAGGTCGTTCACATAGTCGTCAGGAACCCTCCGGAGATTAGCCGTTCTCTCGAACTCACATCCAGGTCTCGCCACAACTGTGGCGAGATTCAGCCGTCAACCGGCGTTAAATGCCACGATAGTTGACACCGTCGGACTCGGCGCAGCAGGATCAGGGCGCCGCGTGAAGGCCGCAAGGGCAAGAGGGGTGACCTCCCGATGGCGTTTCAGGCAGGAGGGCAGCGGTCGCAGCCGCGGCCCGTCCCCGAGAGTCCCGAAGCAAGGGCGTATCTGCAGGACTATGCCACGCTCCTCGATGCCGTCCCCTTCCCGTCCGTCGTCTTCGACCACCGCTGGGACGTCGTCCTGGCCAACACCGCCTTCGAGACGCTCTTCCGCGGGGTGGCGCCGCACCCGACGGCCATGCCGGGCGACAACTTCCTGCGGTTCGTCCTCTTCCACCCCGACGCGGACACGGTGCTCGGCGAGCACGAGTCGAGCTGGTGTCTGCCGATGCTGGCGCACTTCGCCGCGGCGGTGGAGCGGCACGGCCACGACCATGTGCTGCAGTCCATCCGCCGGGACATCGCCCAGGACCCGATCATGGATGCCGCCTACCGGCACGGCCTGCCGCACTGGATCCGCGCGGCCGGGCCGCACGCCGTGGAGCACGACGGGGCGGTGCGCCCGTTGCTGCACCCCGACCCGCGCTGGGGCACCGACTGCCGGGTGGTGGGGGAGACCCCCAAGACCCTCCAGGACATGGGGTACTCGCGGCTGACGTTGGTGCTGCGCGAGGCGCGCCGACCGGCCCCGGGCCCGCGCGCGGGACGCGGCCCCCGGCGCACGGTGAGCCACCTCAGCGTGGTGCCCGCCCCGCAGGACTGACTCGCCCCGGGGCCCCGGCTCCGTCGGCGTTCAGGTCGCCGACGGCTCCGGGGCCCGCCTCGTCCCGGCGGCCACGACCCGGGCGGGCATAGTGCAAGGATCCCTTACAGGGCGAGGCGCAGCGCGATGAGCCGTGCCGTCGATTCCTGGACGCACCGCTCGGCCAGTTCCCTGGCCGAATCGTGGGCCCCGTCCTGCACGGCTGAGATCACGGAGCGATGACGGTCCGCCACCTCTTCGCGATAGGCGTCGTCCCCGAGCACGAGACACAGCAGTGCCCCGATCTCCGTCTGCAGCGCGACCTGCTCCCGGGTGAGCCGGGCGGACTGCGCGGCGGCGGCCAGTTCCACATGGAACCGGCCGTACACACGGCTGCGCGCCGCCGCGTCCTCGGCCGCCGTGAACTCGTCCAGGGTGCGGCGCAGCGGCTGGAGGTCGTCCGGCTCGGTGCGCTGGGCCGCGAGCCGGGCGGCGGCGCCGGAGACGGCCGCCCAGTGGTCGCCGAGGTCGCGCAGCTCCTCCGTGCCCCAGCCGGCCAGCCGCGCCTTGATCCGCTCCTCGGCCGGGTCCGCGGGCAGCGAGACGAAGCTGCCGCCGCCGCGCCCCCGCCGGGTGGTGACCAGGCCCTGCTGGCGCAGCGCCATCAGCGCCTCCCGCAGGGTCACGGTGGACACGCCGAGCTGTCCCGCCAGCTCGCTCTCGCCCGGCAGTTGTTCCCCGTCGGCGAGCAGCCCGAGCTCGATGGCGTCGCCGAGCCGGCGGACGACCGTCTCGACGCGCGCCCGGGTGTCCACGGGGGTGAACACGGCTCTCCGGGCCCCGCCGGCTCTGTTGTGCATCACGGCCACCACCTTGTGCGTTGACTCAACCTTTACCTTAAAGGGGTCTTGAGCTTTGAACTATGACTTCATATCTTTGCACTCAACGTAAGAGTGCACCAGAAAGGTTCCCGTCCATGGAGGGAAGCGCCATCCGGCTGCGGGGGTTGCGGAAGGAGTTCGGTGGCACCACCGCCGTGGCCGGGGTCGACCTGGAGATAGCCGACGGGGAGTTCTTCTCGATGCTCGGCCCGTCCGGCTCCGGCAAGACGACCGTCCTGCGTATGATCGCGGGCTTCGAGAGCCCCAGCTCGGGAACCGTCGAGCTGGCGGGCCAGGAGGTCACCGGGCTCGCGCCCTTCGAGCGCGATGTGCACACCGTCTTCCAGGACTACGCGCTCTTCCCGCACATGACCGTCGAGCAGAACGTCGCCTACGGCCTCAAGGTCCGCAAGGTGCCCAAGGCCGAACGGCTCCAGCGGGCCCGCAAGGCGCTCGCCGACGTACGCCTCGAAGGCTTCGGCAAGCGTCGTCCGAGCCAGCTGTCCGGCGGTCAGCGTCAGCGCGTCGCACTCGCCCGCGCGCTCGTCGGCCGCCCCCGTCTGCTGCTGCTGGACGAGCCGCTCGGCGCCCTCGACCTCAAGCTGCGGGAGCAGATGCAGGTCGAACTCAAGGCGCTCCAGCGCGAGGTCGGCATCACCTTCGTGTTCGTCACCCACGACCAGGAGGAGGCCCTGACGATGAGCGACCGCATCGCCGTCTTCAACCAGGGCCGCATCGAACAGGTCGGCACGCCCGCCGAGATCTACGAGCGCCCCGCCACCGCGTTCGTCGCCTCCTTCGTCGGCACCTCGAACCTGCTCGACGGCGAGGCGGCCCGGAGGGTCGTCGGCACCCCGGGCACGTACAGCATCAGGCCCGAGAAGATCCGGGTCCTCAAGGAGTCCGCCATCGCGGACGAGCCGCAGCACTCCACCGCCACGGGCACCGTCGCCGAGGTGGTCTACCTGGGAGACGCCACTCGTTTCCTCGTGGACCTCGACGCCGGCGGCCGTCTCACCGCGCTCCAGCAGAACCTGGAGACCTCCTCCGAGGACGTCGCCGCCTATCGCGGCACCCGGGTGCGGCTGCAGTGGCACCGCCGCCACACCGTCCAGGTCCCCGACGCCCGCTGAACCCCCACGCCAGGCCCCTGTCACGTCACGTATGGAGAACGTCGTGCGTCTCACCCGAACCCTCAAGGCCACCGCCGCCGCCGCGGTGCTGCTCGCGGCCACCGCCTGCGGCTCGTCCGGCTCGGGCGGCTCGTCCCCGTCGACGGGCCTCAACCCGCCGGACATGAAGGCGCAGTCGAAGCTGGGCAAGACCGAGGGCCAGGTCAACCTCGTCGCCTGGGCCGGCTATATCGAGAACGGCTCCAACGATCCCAAGGTCAACTGGGTCAGCGACTTCCAGAAGCAGACCGGCTGTCAGGTCCACTCCAAGGTCGCCGCCAGCTCCGACGAGATGGTCAAGCTGATGAAGACCGGCGAGTACGACGCCGTCTCCGCCTCCGGCGACGCCTCCCTGCGCCTGATCGCCTCCGGTGACGCGGCGCCGGTCAACACCGATCTCGTGCCCAACTACAAGGACGTCTTCGGCGATCTGAAGCTGCAGGCGTGGAACTCCGTCAAGGGCAAGGCGTACGGCATCCCGCACGGACGCGGCGCCAACCTGCTGATGTACAACACGGACAAGGTCAAGCCCGCGCCGACCTCCTGGTCCGCGGTCTTCGACGACGCGGCCAAGTACAAGGGCCACGTCACCGCGTACGACTCGCCGATCTACATCGCCGACGCCGCGCTCTATCTGAAGGCCACCAAGCCCGAGTTGAAGATCAAGGACCCGTACGCCCTCGACCAGAAGCAGTTCGACGCGGCGGTCGCCCTGCTGAAGCAGCAGAACAAGAACGTCGGCGAGTACTGGGGCGACTACCTCAAGGAGGTCTCCGCCTTCAAGAGCGGTGACTCCGTGGTCGGCACCGCCTGGCAGGTCATCGCCAACCTCGCCAAGAGCGAGGGTGCCAAGGTCAACGCCTTCGTACCCAAGGAGGGTTCGACCGGCTGGTCCGACACCTGGATGCTCTCGGCCAAGGCCAAGCACCCCAACTGCGCCTACAAGTGGATGGACTGGATCATCTCGCCGAAGGTGAACGCCCAGGTCGCCGAGTACTTCGGCGAGGCACCCTCCAACGCCAAGGCGTGCGACCAGACCAGCGACAAGAGCTTCTGCACCACCTTCCACGCCGCCGACACGGCCTACTGGAAGAACGTCGCCTTCTGGAACACGCCCATCGAGCAGTGCCTCGACGGCCGTACGGACGTCAAGTGCGTGCCGTACGCCAAGTGGGTCCAGGCCTGGACCGAGATCAAGGGCTGAGGGCACGACGATGACCGCAAGCCTGCCTGCCGCCGGACGGACCCCCGTCCGGCGGCTCGCCGGGCTGCTGCACCGCCGTCGGCGGCTGCGGCTGTCCCTCCTGCTGACCGCCCCCCTGCTGTGGCTGGCCGTGCTCTATCTCGGCTCGCTCGGCGTGCTGTTCGTCTCGGCGTTCTGGACGACGAACTCCTTCACCTCCGAGGTGGTGAGGGTCTGGTCGACCGACAACTTCAACGCGCTGCTGACCACACCCGTCTTCCGGCAGGTGATCCTGCGCAGCGTCGGCGTGGCCCTCGCGGTCACCGTCCTGTGCGCGGTGATCGCCTTCCCGCTGGCCTTCTACACCGCGCGGGTCGCTCGCCCCCGGTGGCGCCCCCTGCTGGTGGTGGCGATCCTCACCCCGCTGTGGGCGAGCTACCTGGTCAAGGTGTACGCCTGGCGGCTGATCCTGTCCCAGGGCGGGCTCGCCGACTGGATGCTGAAGCCGTTCGGGATCGGCGGACCCGGCTTCGGCCTGCCGGCGGCCGTCATGACGCTGACGTATCTCTGGCTGCCGTACATGATCCTGCCGGTCCACACGGCCCTGGAACAGCTGCCCGCCGACCTCCTCGACGCGTCGGCGGACCTCGGGGCGCGGCCCGGCCGGACCTTCCGCTCGGTCGTGCTGCCGATGGTGCTGCCGTCCGTCGCCGCCGGTTCCGTCTTCACCTTCTCGCTCAGCCTCGGTGACTACATCACCGTGCAGATCGTGGGCGGCAAGACGCAGCTGATCGGCAACCTCGTCTACTCCAACATCGAACTCAACCTGCCCATGGCCGCCGCGCTGGGCACGGTTCCGGTGGTGGTCATCGTGCTGTACCTGCTGGCGATGCGCCGCACGGGCGCGCTCAGCAGCCTCTAGAAGAGGTCCCTCGTCATGCAACTGTCCCGCTCCGCGCGCATCGCGCTGCGCGTCGCCGCAGGGCTCGGCTTCGCGGTCATCTACGTCCCGCTCGCGCTCGTGCTGGTCAACTCCTTCAACCCCGACCGCAGCGCGAGCTGGCCGCCGCCCGGGTGGACCGTCCACTGGTGGTCGGTGGCCTGGGAGAACGCGGGGGCCCGCAACGCGCTGTGGGTCTCGGTCAAGGCGGGCCTCGGCGCCACCGCGATCGCGCTGGTGCTCGGCACGCTGATCGCCTTCGCGGTGGCCCGGCACCGCTTCTTCGGCCGCGACGCCATCTCCTTCGTGGTCGTCCTGCCGATCGCGCTGCCCGGTATCGTCACGGGCATCGCGCTCAACTCCGCGTTCAGTACGGTCCTGCAGCCCCTGGGGGTCGGCCTCGGCCTGTTCACGGTGATCGTCGGGCACGCCACCTTCTGCATCGTCGTCGTCTTCAACAACGTGGTCGCACGGCTGCGCCGCACCTCCGGCTCCTACGAGGACGCGGCGATGGACCTGGGAGCCGACACCTTCCGCGCCTTCGTCGACGTCACGTTCCCGCTGGTGCGCTCGGCGCTGTTCGCGGGCGCGCTGCTCGCCTTCGCGCTGTCCTTCGACGAGATCGTGGTGACGACGTTCACGGCCGGGCCGGGCGTCGAGACCCTCCCCATCTGGATCTTCAACAACATGACCCGCCCTCAGCAGGCCCCGGTCGTGAACGTGGTGGCGGCGGTGCTCGTCCTGCTGTCGGTGATCCCGATCTACATCGCCCAGCGGATGTCGGCGGACACGGCGACGGAGAGCAGGATCTAGGGGGCGCCGCCTGCGAGGCGGCGCCCCGGTTACGGTTACGGTTACGGTTACGCAAGCCGCTTGCGCTCCTTGCGCTAGTCTTGCGCTCATGACGCGACGACTTGCTGAGGTGGCGAAGAAGGTCGGGGTCAGTGAGGCCACGGTCAGCCGGGTGCTCAACGGGAAGCCCGGTGTCTCCGAGGCCACCCGGCAGGCCGTGCTCTCCGCGCTCGACGTCCTCGGCTACGAGCGGCCCACGCAGCTGCGCGGCGAGCGCGCGCGGCTCGTGGGGCTCGTCCTGCCGGAGTTGCAGAACCCGATCTTCCCCGCGTTCGCCGAGGTGATCGGCGGCGCACTCGCCCAGCTCGGACTGACGCCCGTGCTGTGCACGCAGACCAAGGGCGGCGTCTCCGAGGCCGACTATGTGACGCTGCTGCTGCAGCAGCAGGTCTCCGGCGTCGTCTTCGCCGGCGGCCTGTACGCGCAGGCCGACGCCCCGCACGACCACTACCGCCTGCTCGCGGACCGCAACATCCCGGTGGTCCTGGTCAACGCGGCCATCGAGCACCTCGGCTTCCCGGGCGTCTCCTGCGACGACGCCGTGGCCGTGGAGCAGGCGTGGCGGCACCTCGCCTCGCTCGGCCACGAGCGGATCGGGCTCGTGCTCGGGCCCGGCGACCATGTGCCGTCGGCGCGGAAGCTCGCGGCGGCCCGGACCCTGGCCGACGTTCCCGACGAGTTCGTGGCACGCGCCATCTTCTCCATCGAGGGCGGTCACGCCGCGGCCTCCCGGCTCATCGACCGCGGGGTCACCGGTATCGTCTGCGCCAGCGACCCGCTCGGGCTGGGAGCGGTGAGGGCGGCCCGCCGCAAGGGACTTGACGTACCGTCACAGATCTCGGTGGTGGGCTACGACGACTCCGCGCTCATGAACTGCACCGAGCCTCCGCTGACCACCGTGCGCCAGCCCATCGAGTCCATGGGCCGGGCCGCCGTGGAACTGCTGAACGCGCAGATCGGCGGCACCGCCGTACCCGCGGAAGAGCTGCTGTTCGAGCCGGAGTTGGTGGTACGGGGATCCACCGCGCAAGCGCCGCGCGACTAGAGATCCATCCTTCTGTCAATCAATTACAGAATCTGCGCGACATCTTGCGGAAGGATGTCGGCGGTGCTTGAGTGTGCGGCGCCCACCGCTCCTGCCCAAAGGGGTCCACCGATGAGAAGCACCGGGTTCCGCCGTACCTTCGTCGCGCTCAGCGTCTGTTCCCTCGCTCTCACCGCCTGTGGGTCGAACAGCGACTCCGCCGGCGGCGCAACGCGCATCACGGTCAACTGCATGCCTCCCAAGAGCGCCAAGGTCGACCGCGGCTTCTTCGAGCAGGACATCGCCTCCTTCGAGAAGCAGAACCCGGGCATCGACGTCGTCGCCCATGACGCGTTCCCCTGCGAGGACCCCAAGACCTTCGACGCCAAGCTCGCCGGCGGCCAGATGGAGGACGTGTTCTACACGTACTTCACCGACGTCCGGCATGTCGTCGGCGTCCACCAGGCCGCCGACCTCACGCCCTACATCAAGGAGCTGAAGAGCTACGACACCATCCAGAAGCAGCTGCGCGACATCTACACGGTCGACGGCAAGATCTACGGCGTCCCGCGCACCGGCTACTCGATGGGCCTGATCTACAACCGCAAGCTCTTCCAGAGGGCGGGACTCGATCCCAACAGGCCCCCCGCCACCTGGGACGAGGTCCGTGCCGACGCCAAGAGGATCGCCGCGCTCGGAGGCGGCACCGTCGGATACGCCGACTACAGCGCCCAGAACCAGGGTGGCTGGCACTTCACCGCCGAGATGTACTCACAGGGCGGCGACGTCGTCGGCGCCGACGGCAAGAAGGCCACCGTCGACACCCCCGAGGGCCACGCCGTCCTGCAGAACCTGCACGACATGCGCTGGACGGACGACTCGATGGGCAGCAAGCAGCTCCTCGTCATCAACGACGTCCAGCAGATGATGGGCTCCGGCAAGCTCGGCATGTACCTCTCCGCACCCGACAACATCCCGATCCTGGTGAAGGAGAAGGGCGGCAACTACACGGACCTGGCACTCGCCCCCATGCCCGGCGGCAAGGGCACCCTCATCGGCGGCGACGGCTACATGTTCAACAAGAAGGCCACACCCGCGCAGATCAGGGCCGGCCTGAAGTGGATCGACCACATGTTCCTCACCCCGGGCAAGGGCTTCCTCGGCGACTACGCCCGCGCCAAGAGGGCGAACGCCCCGGTCGGCCTGCCCGAGCCACGCCTGTTCACCGGCGCCGCCGACGCCAGGGACCAGCAGGTCAAGAAGGCCAACGCCAACGTCCCCGTCGAGAACTACCAGGCCTTCCTCGACGGCAACCAGCAGCTGACGATGAAGATCGAGCCGCCCCAGGCCCAGCAGATCTACTCCGTGCTGGACAGCGCCGTCTCCGCCGTCCTCACCAAGAAGGACGCCGACATCGACCGGCTCCTCAAGGACGCGTCCGGCAAGATCGACGGCATCCTGGCCCGGGGCTGACGGCGATGACCCCCGGGGTGACCCCGATGACCAAGGCCGCGGCCCGGCCCGTCGAGGCGATCGCCGTCCGTCCCGTCCAGGCGCCGTCCCCGGCGGGGGGCCGGGGGCGGCGCCGCCTCGCCGACCAGTCCGGCGCGTACGCCTTCCTGCTGGGCGGCCTGCTCTGTTTCGCGCTGTTCTCCTGGTACCCGGCGATCCGCGCGGTCGTGATCGCGTTCCAGAAGTACACACCGGGCTCCCCGCCCGAGTGGGTCGGCACCGCCAACTTCACCCGGGTCCTGCACGACCCCGAGTTCACGGCGGCCTGGCGCAACACCCTCACCTTCACCCTGCTCGCGCTCCTCATCGGCTTCGCCGTGCCGTTCGTGCTGGCGCTCGTCCTCAACGAACTGCGGCACGCCAAGGCGTTCTTCAGGGTCGTGGTCTATCTGCCGGTGATGATCCCGCCGGTGGTGAGCGCCCTGCTGTGGAAGTGGTTCTACGACCCCGGAGCCGGCCTCGCCAACGAGGCGCTGCGCTTCCTCCAGCTGCCCACCTCGAACTGGTCCAACGGCGCCGACACGGCCCTGGTCTCCCTGGTCGTCGTCGCCACCTGGGCCAACATGGGCGGCACGGTCCTCATCTACCTGGCCGCGCTGCAGGGCATCCCGGGCGAGCTGTACGAGGCGGCCGAGCTCGACGGCGCGAACCTGCTCCAGCGCATCCGGCACGTGACCATCCCGCAGACCCGGTTCGTGGTCCTGATGCTGATGCTGCTTCAGATCATCGCCACCATGCAGGTCTTCACCGAACCCTTCGTGATCACGGGGGGCGGTCCGGAGAACGCGACCGTCACCGTCCTCTACCTGATCTACAAGTACGCCTTCCTCTACAACGACTTCGGTGGCGCCTGCGCCCTGAGCGTGATGCTGCTCGTGCTGCTGAGCGCCTTCTCCGCGGTCTATCTCCGCCTGACCCGCAGTGCCGGGGAGGTCTCATGAGCAGCACCCGCACGCTGGTCTCGCCGCTCACCCTGTCCCGCCCGCGCGGCAAGGCCGCCTACTGGACCGTGTTCACGGGTGTCGTCCTGCTCTTCGCGCTCGCCTTCCTCTTCCCCGTGTACTGGATGGTCACCGGCGCCATGAAGTCACCGGACGAAGTGGTGCGCACCCCGCCCACCCTCGTTCCGGACCACTGGCACCTCAGCGGCTACACCGACGCATGGGACCTGATGCAGCTGCCGACCCACCTGTGGAACACGGTCGTCCAGGCGGCCGGCGCCTGGCTGCTGCAGCTCGTCCTGTGCACGGCCGCCGCCTACTCGCTCTCCAGGCTCCGGCCGGTCTTCGGCAGGGTGATCCTCGGCGGCATCCTCGCCACCCTGATGGTCCCGGCCCAGGCCCTCGTCGTACCGAAGTACCTGACCGTCGCGGACCTCCCGCTGATCCACACCAGCCTGCTCAACGACCCGCTCGGCATCTGGCTGCCCGCCGTCGCCAACGCCTTCAACCTCTATCTCCTCAAGCGGTTCTTCGACCAGATCCCGCGGGACGTCCTGGAGGCCGCCGAGATCGACGGCGCCGGCCGGCTGCGCACCCTGTGGTCGATCGTGCTGCCGATGTCCCGGCCGGTCCTGGGAGTCGTCTCGATCTTCGCGTTGGTCGCGGTGTGGCAGGACTTCCTCTGGCCGCTGATGGTCTTCTCCGACACCGACAAGCAGCCGATCAGCGTCGCGCTCGTCCAGCTGTCGCAGAACATCCCGCTGACCGTGCTCGTCGCCGCGATGGTTATCGCCAGCATCCCCATGGTCGCGATGTTCCTGGTCTTCCAGCGGCACATCATCGCCGGGATCAGCGCAGGCAGCACGAAGGGCTGACACAGCCACCCCCTTCACAGAAAGGCAACGCACCGTGGGACAGCCCACCCCTGCCCGCCCACAGCACGACTGGTGGCGCACCGCCGTCATCTACCAGGTGTACGTCCGCAGCTTCGCGGACGGCGACGGCGACGGCACCGGCGACCTCGCGGGCGTCCGCGCGAGGCTGCCCTACCTCGCCGAACTCGGCGTGGACGCCCTCTGGTTCAACCCCTGGTACCTGTCGCCGCTGAAGGACGGCGGCTACGACGTCGCCGACTACCGCGCCATAGACCCCGCCTTCGGCACCCTCGCGGAGGCCGAGAAGCTCATCGCGGAGGCACGGGAGTCGGGCATCCGCACGATCGTCGACATCGTCCCCAACCATGTCTCCGACCAGCACCCGTGGTTCCGCGCCGCCCGCGCGGGCGGCCCCGAGCGCGCACTGTTCCACATCCGCCCGGGCCGCGGGCCGCACGGGGAACTGCCGCCGAACGACTGGCAGTCCCAGTTCGGGGGCCCCGCCTGGTCACGGCTCGACGACGGCGAGTGGTACCTGCATCTGTTCGCCCCCGAACAGCCCGACCTCGACTGGTCCCACCCGGTGGTCCGCCAGGAACACGAGGACGTCCTGCGGTTCTGGTTCGACCGCGGCGTGGCGGGCGTGCGCATCGACTCCGCGGCCCTGCTCGCCAAGGACCCGGACCTGCCGGACTTCGTCGAGGGGCGCGACCCGCATCCGTACGTCGACCGCGACGAACTCCACGACGTCTACCGCTCCTGGCGCGCGATCGCCGACGAGTACGGCGGAGTCTTCGTCGGCGAGGTCTGGCTCCCCGACAGCGAACGCTTCGCCCGCTATCTGCGCCCCGACGAGCTGCACACCGCCTTCAACTTCGCCTTCCTCACCTGCCCCTGGGACGCGGCCCGGCTGCGTACGGCGATCGACGAGACCCTCGCCGAGCACGCGCCCGTCGGCGCGCCCGCGACCTGGGTGCTGTGCAACCACGACGTGACCCGCACGGTCACCCGGTACGGCCGCGCGGACACCGCTTTCGACTTCGCCACCAAGGCCTTCGGCACCCCCACCGACCTCGCCCTCGGCACCCGCCGAGCCCGGGCCGCGGCCCTGCTCTCGCTCGCTCTGCCGGGGTCCGTCTACGTCTACCAGGGTGAGGAACTGGGTCTGCCCGAGGTGGAGCTGCCGCCGCACCGCATCCAGGACCCGATGCACTTCCGCTCGCACGGCGTCGACCCGGGGCGGGACGGCTGCCGGGTGCCGCTGCCCTGGACGGCCGACGCGCCGTACGCGGGCTTCGGGTCGCAGTCCGAGCCCTGGCTGCCGCAGCCCGTCGGATGGTCCGCGTACGCCGCCGACGTCCAGGCCGCCGACCCGCGCTCGATGCTCTCCCTCTACCGCCGGGCGCTACGGCTCCGGCCCGCCTTCGGTGACGGCCCGCTCACCTGGCTGGCCGCCCCGGACGGCGTCCTTGCCTTCACCCGCGCGGAGGGCGCGATGTGCATGGTCAACCTGGCCGGCACGCCCGTCGACCTGCCCGTGCACTCCGCACTGCTGCTCAGCAGCGGCCCGCTGGACCCCCAGGGGCGGCTGCCGAGGGACACGGCGGCCTGGCTCCGCGGCTGAGGCCGCATCCGCTGTCCCCGAACCCCCACCAGGAAGGGATCAGCACATGCACAGCACCAGGTTCAGATCCGTCCGGCGCATGCCCGCCATCGGCGCGACCGTCGCCCTGACGGCCGGCATGCTCGTCACCCTGGCCCCCACCGCGCACGCGGCCCCCGGGGCCACCCTGCCCTTCACCTCGGTCGAGGCCGAGTCCGCCGGCACCACCGGCACGAGGATCGGCCCCGACTACACCCAGGGCACCCTCGCCTCGGAGGCGTCCGGACGCCAGGCCGTACGGCTGAGCGCCGGCCAGCGCGTCGAGTTCACCGTGCCCCGCGCGGCCAACGCCGTGAACCTCTCCTACAGCGTCCCCGACGGCCAGTCCGGCTCCCTCGACGTGTACGTCAACGGCACCAGGCTCGCGACGACCCTGGCCGTCACCTCCAAGTACTCCTACATCAACACCGGCTGGATCCCCGGCGCGAAGACCCACCACTTCTTCGACGACGCGCGCCTGCTGCTGGGCCGGAACGTCCAGGCCGGCGACAAGATCGCCTTCGTGGCGACGAACGTCCAGGTCACCGTGGACGTCGCCGACTTCGAGCAGGTCGCCGCGGCAGCCACCCAGCCCGCCGGGTCGGTGTCCGTCACCTCCAAGGGCGCCGACCCCAGCGGCCAGGGTGACTCCACCCAGGCCTTCCGGGACGCCATCGCCGCCGCCCAAGGGGGAGTGGTCTGGATCCCGCCGGGCGACTACCGGCTGACGTCCTCGCTGAACGGCGTCCAGAACGTCACCATCCAGGGCGCCGGCAACTGGTACTCGGTCGTGCACACCTCGCGCTTCATCGACCAGTCCAGCTCCTCCGGCAACGTCCACATCAAGGACTTCGCCGTCATCGGCGAGGTCACCGAGCGCGTCGACTCCAACCCCGACAACTTCGTCAACGGCTCGCTCGGCCCGAACTCCACCGTCTCCGGCATGTGGATCCAGCACATGAAGGTCGGCCTGTGGCTGATGGGCAACAACGACAATCTCGTCGTCGAGAACAACCGGATCCTCGACACCACCGCCGACGGCCTCAACCTCAACGGCACCGCGCACGGCGTCCGCGTCCGCAACAACTTCCTGCGCAACCAGGGCGACGACGCCCTCGCCATGTGGTCGCTGCACTCCCCGGACACCAACAGCAGCTTCGAGAACAACACCATCTCGCAGCCGAACCTCGCCAACGGCATCGCGATCTACGGCGGCACCGACATCGCGGTCAGGAACAACCTGATCTCGGACACCAACGCCCTCGGCAGCGGCATCGCGATCTCCAACCAGAAGTTCCTGGACCCCTTCTACCCGCTGGCCGGCACGATCACGGTCGACGGCAACACACTGGTGCGCACCGGGGCGATGAACCCCAACTGGAACCACCCGATGGGCGCCCTGCGGGTCGACTCCTACGACAGCGCCATCAACGCCACCGTCAACATCAGCAGCACCACCATCACCGACAGCCCCTACAGCGCCTTCGAGTTCGTCTCCGGCGGCGGCCACGGCTATCCCACGAACAACGTCACCGTCAGCGGTGCGCAGGTCACCAACACCGGCACCGTCGTGGTCCAGGCCGAGACACCGGGCTCGGCGAAGTTCAGCAACGTCCAGGCAACCGGCGTGGGCTCGGCGGGCATCTACAACTGCCCCTACCCGGCCGGCTCCGGCGCCTTCACGGTCACCGACGGCGGCGGCAACTCCGGCTGGAACAGCACCTGGTCGGACTGCTCGACCTGGCCGCAGCCGGGCCAGGGCAACCCGGCCCCCGATCCGAACCGCAACCTCGCCAAGGGCCGCCCGGCCACCGCGACCGGCTCGCAGGACGTCTACACGCCCTGCAAGGCGGTCGACGGCGACGCGGGCAGCTACTGGGAGTCCACCAACAACGCCTTCCCGCAGTCGCTGACGGTCGATCTCGGTTCGGCGCAGGCCGTGCGCCGGCTGGTGCTGAAGCTGCCACCGTCCTCGGCCTGGGGGGCGCGCACCCAGACCATCACCGTGCTGGGCAGCAGCGGCGGCTCGAACTACGCGACACTGGTCGGCTCGCAGGGGTACCGCTTCGACCCGGCGACCGGCAACACGGCGACCGTCTCCCTGCCCAGCGGCACCAGCCTGCGCCACCTGCGGCTGACGGTCAGCGCCAACACCGGCTGGCCGGCAGGCCAGTTCAGTGAGGTGGAGGCGTATCTGACGCCATGACCCTCGCCGCCCCGCGCTGCGCCGCCCTGATCTGTCCGTGCCCATGGGTCACACGGGTCCGCGGTCCGGCGGAGCGCGGGGCGATCCGGGGCCGGCACCCCCTCGAACTCGGCGCCCACTCCAGGGCCGACGAGCCCTTGACGCGGCACCCCGGAGCCTGCCCGTCCCAGAAGGAAGAGCTCAGGCCTCTTCACTCTCGGGCCGGGCGTGGGGCAGTGACGGCAAGGTCTTCTCGTACAGCCAGGCGCGCAGCAAAGGCTCGGCCGTGCGGGGCGCGTACCGCTCGGCGTGGGCGAGGAAGGCGGCGGTGCCGGCACTGGCACCACGGTGCTCGTCGTGCCAGGCGCGCATCATGGCGAAGAAGCGGTCGTCGCCCATCGTGAGACGCAGCGCATGGAGCGCGCACGCGCCGCGGGTGTAGATGCGGTCGTCGAAGATACGGCGCTCACCGGGGTCGGCGATCCGCAGGTCCTGCGCGTTCCCTTCGAGGTAGCCCCACTCCTCCCGGGCGATCATGTCGGCCGTGTCCTCGCCGATGTGCTCGGACCAGAGCCACTCGCAGTAGGTGGCGAAGCCCTCGTTGAGCCAGATGTCCCGCCAGTCCCGCAGGCTCACGCTGTTGCCGAACCACTGGTGGGCGAGTTCATGGGCGACGAGCGTCTCCCAGCCCCGCGCGCCGTCGATGTGGTTGCTGCCGAAGACGGACAGCGTCTGGTTCTCCACGGGCTCGTCCAGTTCCGCGTCCACGACCACCGCGCCGTAGGACTCGAAGGGGTACGGGCCGAACCAGCCGGTGAACGCGCCGAGCATCTGCGGCTGGCGCGCCAGATCGTAACGCGCCTGCTCCGCAAGGGAGGTGGGGTAGGAGTTGCGCCCGGTGACGATCCGGCCGGTCGCGCTGTCCCGGGCCTGCCAGCTGTCGTGGCTGAATCGGCCGGTGTACACGGCGGCGAGGTAGGGGGACATGGGGCCGGGGTGGTGGTACGTCCAGCACTCGGTGGATCCGTTGCCGCGCCGCTCCCGCAGTGTTCCGTTGGCGAGGGCGTGGTGGCCGTCGGGCACGGTCACCCGGAAGGTGAACTCGGCCTTGTCGTCCGGGCGGTCGTTGCACGGGAACCAGGAGGGGGCGCCGAGTGGCTGGGCCGCCACCAGCGTTCCGTTGTGCTCGTCGCCGGTGCGGTCCCAGCCGATGGAGCCGAACGGCGTGTGCACGGGTTCCGGCCGGCCACCGTAGCCGACCTCCACGGTGAAGGGCGTACCCGCCGCCAGCAGGCGCGGGGTCGTCAGGAACAGCTTGTGCTGCCTCTGCCTGACGTGGACCCCGACCCCGTCGACCCGGGCGGTGTGCACCGTCAGCCGGGCGAGATCAAGCTCCACCCGTCGCAGTGGCCGGTCGGCCACCGCACGGATGCGTGCCCGGCCGTCCAGCATGCCGCTGGACGGGTCGTAGGCCAGACGCAGGTCGTAGGAGACGGTGTGGTGATCGTACGATCCATGGCTTGCGAAGTAGCGATCGGCCGACCTCAGCATCTGGTCCGCGGCCGTTGCCGCGAGCGGAACGAGCGCGGCGCCCCGGATCAGTGCACGCCGGGTGCACCGCGTCATGCCGCTTCACCCCCGGCGAGCGGGGTGGCGGGGCGGGCTGCGGGCGCGCCCGCGATGGGGTTGCCGGCCCAGCGCGTTGCGTCGGGCACGGTCTCTCCCCGCATCACGAGCGAGGACGCGCCGATCGATGTGCCGGTGCCGATCGCGGTACCGGGCAGGGTGATGCTGTGCGGTCCCAGGGAGGCCCCCGCGGCCAGGTGCACGGTGTCCATCCGCATGATGCGGTCGTGGAACAGGTGCGTCTGCAGTACGCAGCCGCGGTTGACGCTGACCGCGTCGCCGAGGGTGATGAGATCGGTCTCCGGCAGCCAGTAGCTGTCGCACCACACCCCGCGTCCGATGCGGGTACCGAGGCTTCGCAGCCACCAGTTGAGTGCCGGCGTCCCCAGGAAGGACCGCACCGCCCATGGCACGGCCAGGGACTCCACGAACGTGTCGAACAGTTCGTTGCGCCACACGAACGACGACCACAGCGGGCGCTCGCCCGGCCGGAACCGGCCCACCAGGAGCCACTTGGCACCGGTGGCCGTCAGACAGGCCGCCACGCCCGCCGCCAGCAGCAGCGGAGCGCCGACGAGCGCCGCCAGGGGCAGGCCGCCCCGGTTCAGGGCGTCCTGCTCGCCCAGCAGTACGCACTCGGCCAGCACCACGCCGAGCGTCACCGGCAGCAGGCGGCACACCTCCACGGCCGCGCGCGCCGCCACCAGCCGCCGGGGCGGGGCGAACGTGCGCGCCGGGTCGGTGTTGCCCGGCACCCGGGGCAAGGGCATCGCGGGCCGCCCGATCCACGACATGCCGGGCCTGCCCTGTGCCGGTGCGTCGGACAGCACGCCCACCAGGCCGCGGTCGGCGACCTCCCGGCCGGCGCCCACGATGCCGGAGTTGCCGACGAACGCGCGCGTACCGATGCGCACTTGCCCCAGCCTCATCCAGCCGCCGCGCAGCTCGAACGGCGCGACGAGCGTGTCGTCGGCGAGGAACGCCCCGTCCTCCACGTGCAGCAGGGAGGGCAGGGGCAGCACGGTCGAGATCTCGGCGCCACGGCCGACGCGTGCGCCCAGCAGACGCAGCCAGTGCGGTGTGGCCAGGCTGGCATAGAGGGGGAACAGACTGCTCCGCGCGCCGTCGAGCAGCCGGGTCACCAGCCATGCCCGCCAGGCCACTCCGCCGTCCGCACGATACAGCCCCGGCTTGATCGACCGGCTCAGAAGCCGCACGGTGAGCGCGACGATCAGCATCCAGCACGTCGTCGACAGCACCGCGAACAGTGGTGCGGCGGTCAGCAGGGGCAGCGCCGCGGCCGACAGCGTCGACACATGGCGCACCAGCAGGTACATGGTGAACAGAGCCGGTGCGGCCGCCAGCGCCGGCAGCAGCGGCAGTGCGGCGAGGGAGAGCGCGTAGGCGAGATGCCAACGGCGCCGGCGTACGGTCGGCGGCGCCGGCCAGCCCTCGGCCGCGATCCGTTCGGCCTGCTCGGCCGGCCGGGCGGGGGACCCGGTCCAGCTGTGGCCGTCCGGGATCCGGCCGTCCAGGCAGCTTCCGGCCGTCAGTTCCGCATCGCGGCCCACGACGGCGCCCGGCAGCAGCATGGCGCGGTGGCCCACGCGCGCACCGGCGCCGATGGTGACGCTCCCGATGTGCAGCGTGTCGCCGTCGAGCCACCAGCCCGAGATGTCCGCCTCGGGCTCGACGCTGCACCCGTCGCCCAGCTCGGCCAGCCCCGTCACCGGGGGCATGGCGTGCAACCGGACGTCACGGCCGGTGGTGCAGCCCAGCAGCCGGGCGTACAGGGCGGCCCACGGCGTGCCGAGCAGCGACGGAACGCCGAAGACGGCCACCGCGCGTTCGGCGCTCCACAGCCGCAGATGGGTGCTGCCGCCCCGCGGATGGGCGCCGGGAGTGAGGGAACCGGCCAGCGTGCGGGCCAGGCCCGCCCCGATCACGCAGCGCAGCGGCGCGCTGAACAGCACCACCCAGCCAGCGAGGACCAGCAACCATGAGGTGTGCGGCGTCCAGGCGAGCGGGGCGGCCCAGCCGAGGACGTTGTCCGCCGCCGCCAGTACGACCAGGCCGCGCAGTCCCGCGATTCCGTGAGCGGCCAGTTGAACAAGGAACTGGACGACGCCGGTCCGCCTCGGTACCGGCCGTGGGGGACGTACCTCGCCCGTGGTCCCGGCCAGGGAGTCGAGATGCTCGGCCATGCGGTGCAGCACGGAATGACGGTAGAGGTCGGCGACGGACAGGCCCGGATAGTGCTCCCTCAGCACCGAGGCCATACGGGCGGCGGTCAGGCTGGTGCCGCCGAGGGCCACGAAGTCGCTGTCCGGGCCGGGACGGCGGCCGAGCAACTGCTCCCACACGTCCGCCAGCCGGGCGGCCGTCCCCTGCAGCCGGGGCGCCGGGCAGTCCGGGTCGCCGTCGTCGGGGAGGGACACCGGCCAGGGCAGGGCCTTGCGGTCGACCTTGCCGGAGGCACGGGTGGGCAGGTCCGCCACCTCGACCAGGACGGGCACCAGCTGTCCGGGCAAGCGCTCCGTCAGCAGGGCCCTGGCCTTGTCCGACTGGAAGGCCGACCGGCCGTCGGCGGACAGCTCCGGCACCACATAGCCCACCAGCACCTGGGTGTCGGCCACCGTGGTCTGCACGGCCGCCGCCGCACCGCGCACCCCCGGCAGGGCGAGGAGGGCCGCGTCGATCTCCCCGAGCTCGACGCGCCGGCCGCCGAGCTTGACCTGGTCGTCGGCGCGCCCGACGAACACCAGGCCCTCGGCATCCGCGCGCACCAGATCGCCCGAGCGGTAGGCGCGCGGCGAGTCCAGCGCGGGGCAGGGCCGGAAGCGTTCCGCGTCCTTGACGGGGTCGAGGTAGCGCGCGGTGCCGGCCCCTGCGATGACCAGCTCGCCTTCCTCCCCGTACGCCACCGGCTGCCCGGCCTCGTCGACCACCGCCAGCTGCCAGCCGGCCAGCGGCAGCCCGATACGGACAACTCGACCCGGTTCCAGGCGGGCGGCGCAGGCCACGACCGTGGTCTCGGTCGGCCCGTAGGTGTTCCACATCTCCCTCCCGGGCCCGGCGAACCGGTCGACGAGCCCCGGAGGGCACGCCTCTCCGCCCAGGATCAGCAGCCGTACCCGTCGCAGCGCCTCCTCGGGCCACATCGCCAGCAACGTGGGCACGGTGGAGACGACGGTCACGTCACGTTCGAGAAGCCAGGCGCCGAGGTCATGGCCGGCCCGCACCAGCGAGCGCTCGGCCGGGACGAGGCAGGCGCCGTGCCGCCACGCCAGCCACATCTCCTCGCAGGAGGCGTCGAAGGCGACAGACAGTCCGGCGAGCACCCGGTCCCCCGGACCCAGCGGCCGCTCCTGCAGGAACAGACGTGCTTCGGCGTCGACGAAGGCCGCGGCGGACCGGTGGGTGACGGCGACGCCCTTGGGGGCACCGGTCGAACCGGACGTGAAGATGATCCATGCGTCGTCGTCGGGAGCGGGCGTCCGACGGCCCGCCGCGGTCGCCCCGGACGGCACCGTGAGCTTCTCGGGCTGCGGATACGGCCCGAGGACGGCGCAGACCCGGGCCTCGTGGAAGACGGTGGCGGCCCGCTCGTCGGGATCGTCGGCGTCGACCGGCACATAGGCGGCTCCGCAGCGCAGCACCGCGAGGATCGACAGATACAGCTCCGCGGTACCCGACGGCACCCGGACGCCCACCCGGTCGCCGGGGCCGATCCCGTGGTCGGCGAGCCGCTGGGCGCGTTGGACGACCTCGGCACACAGATCGTGGTAGGAGAGCACCTCCAGGCCTGTGTCCAGAGCGGGCGCGTGCGGGTGTGCCGTGGCGGTGGCCTCCAGTATGTCGATCAGGGTGCGCGGTGAAGGGGCTTCCCCGGTGCGGAACAGAGCCCGGTCGCCAGGCGACACGGACGGCTCGGAAGGCGGCTCAAGCGCGGGCGAAGACAATGACGTGCCTCTGAATTTGGTACCGGCGGGCGCGAAACCCTTGACGGTCCAACAGATGCCACGTCATGCGGCGAGGTTCACCATCTCCTCGCAAGTTAGTGGAATCGAACGCGGGGCAGTCGGGTGAAGATCCCTATTTCAAAGGGTGGACCGCCCGATTCCAAACCAGCTCATGGGAGAAAATTGGTGATGCGCAAACACTACGTTCGGCCAGCTCGGGTGGCTGACGTCGATACTTCCTGTACTCTGCGATTTCGGCAAGGAATTGACCAGAGAATGGTTTGAGTTCATCGGGCGGGTCGTGGTGAACCGCTTTCCGTGTCGTCAAGTGGAGGCGAACGAGGGGACGTTGCGCCCATAGGCGGAGCCACACTCTTTGAGCGTGCTCATCATGCCGTTGGTTCATTGGGCGTGAGGGCCAGTTCGGCCCAGATGGTCTTTCCGGAGCGGGTGTGGCGGCTGCCCCAGCGCTCGGAGAGCTGGGCGACGATGAGGAGGCCCCGGCCGCCTTCGTCGGAGAGACGGGCACGCCGCAGATGCGGGGCCGTGCTGCTGGCGTCGCTGATCTCACAGATCAGGGCCGTGTCACGGATCAGCCGGAGGTGGACCGGCGGCGAGCCGTAGCGCAGGGCGTTGGTGACGAGCTCGCTGACCACGAGCTCGGTGACGAAGGCGGCCTCTTCCAGATGCCAGGCGGCAAGACGCTCGCAGACGAGTTCGCGGGCCAGGGCGACGACGGACGGCTCGGCGGGCAGCTCCCAGGTGACGACGCGATCGGCGCCCAGGGCCCGGGTCCGGGTCAGGAGGAGGGCCACGTCGTCCGTGCGGGCTTCGGGGAGCAGATCGCGCAGCACCCGTTCACACGTCTCCTCCAGCGGGCGGGGAGGGTCGGCGAGGGCGGCACACAGCAGGTCGCAGGCCTCGTCCGCGTCGCGTGCCGGGGATTCGATCAGCCCGTCGGTGTACAGGGCCAGAACGCTGCCCTCGGGGAGATCGAACTCCCCGACCTCGAACGGCAGACCACCCAGGCCGAGCGGCGGCCCGGCCGGCACGTCCAGGAGGCGGACCTCGCCGTCGGGCGTCGCCAGTGCCGGCTGGGGGTGGCCGGCCCGGGCCATGGCGCAGCGACGGGACACGGGGTCGTACACCGCGTACAGGCAAGAGGCGCCGACCTCTCCCGGGCTGTGGCCGGGGTGGTCGGCGCCGTCCGCCGGCTCCTTGCGGTCGAGGCGCAGGACGAGGTCGTCGAGATGGGTGAGCAGCTCGTCGGGAGCCAGGTCCACGTCGGCCAGGGTGCGTACGGCCGTGCTGAGCCGCCCCATGGTGGCGGACGCCCGGATACCGTGACCGACCACGTCGCCCACCACGAGTGCCACCCTGGCACCCGACAGGGGGATGACGTCGAACCAGTCACCACCGACGCCGGCACCGGCGTGGGAGGGCAGATACCGGGAGGCGATCTCCACGGCGGGGTGGTGCAGGGCGGGGTGCGGGAGGATGCTGCGCTGCAGGGCGAGCGCGGTGGCGTGTTCCCGGCCGTAGCGGCGGGCGTTGTCCACGAGCACCGCCGCGCGGGCGCCGAGCTCTTCGGCGAGCAGCAGGTCGTCCTCCTCGAAGGGGGCCGGGTTGCGGTGGCGGAAGAAGAGCGCCAGCCCCAGAGTCACCCCGCGTGCCCGCAGCGGCACCGCCATGAGCGAGTGGATCCCGTAGGTGCGGAGGCTGCCGGTGCGCTCGGGCGAGCTCGTCTCCCACCACTGCAGGATGTCCTTGGCCCGGTGCAGGGCGCCCCGGCCGGCGGCGAGGGCGTGCCCGGGCGGGGAGTCCTCCGGATAGGTGTAGGTCCCTCCGAGCGGGACCACCGACTCGGGGCACCCCGGCAGGACGGAGCGCTGGGCCGTGCGACGGAAGACCAGGAGGCTGTGCGGGTCGGCGACCGTCTCCTCGTCCCTGAGGACGCTGTCGAGCAGATCCACCACGGCGAAGTCGGCGAAGTGGTCCGTGCTGACCGCCGCCAGCTCATCGGCTGTCCGGCTGAGGTCGAGGGTGGTGCCGATCCGCAGCCCCGCCTCCGTGAGGACGGCCAGGCGCTGCCGGGCACGGAACTGCTCGGTGGTGTCCACGGCGGCCGCCGACAATCCGCAGATCTGCCCGGCGGTGTCGCGCACGGGGTACAGCGACATCAGCCAGACGCGCGGGCCGGGACCGTGGGAGCCGGGCGAGTGCGCCTCGAACGTCACCGCGTTGCCGGTGCGCAGCACTTCGCTCACGGCCTCGCTGATGCGCGGCAGGCCCTGCAGGGTGTCCCCGGACCCGGACTCTCCGATGGGCCAGCCGAGGAGTTCATGGGCCGGCCGTCCCGTCTCCCGCCCCATGGCGGCGTTGACCTCCAGCCTCACCCCCCTGCGGTCGTACAGGGCCATGGGCAGCGGAAGCTGGTCCAGCGCCCATTGCTTGAGCAGCGCGGCATCCGGTTCGCCGCGGTCCTCCGCGGGGGCGGTGCCGGGTGGCCGGGGAGCCACGGCCGTGAGGGACCAGTACGTGTCCCCGGCCGTGCTGTGCAGGGGGTGGGCCTGGAGCGTCAACGACAGGGTGTGACCGTCCCGATGACATACGGTGACACGGCCGCTCCAGCTCTCCCGCCCCGCGCAGTCGCGCCGCACGGCCTCCGGCAGGGGCCCGGCCAGCAGATCGGTCGCCTTCCGGCCCACCACCTCGGCGGGCTCGTACCCCAGGAGTCGGCCGGCGCCCGTGCTCAGCGCGATCACCACGCCCCGCGGACCCACCACGGCCGCGGCCTCCGCCGCCGGCTCCCGGCGCGTCGAGTGAGGCCCCTCCGGGATCGCGGACCCCTTCGCCATGTCCACTGTCCTCGTCTGTCGTCCGGGGTCGGTACCGCGTGGAGTCAGTGATCGGCCATCCACCGCACTGGTGTCCAGGCTGCTCCTGCGGTCATGCAATCTCAACCGCTGCTCACGGCCGGGCGGCGACGCTGGAACGGTTCCGCGCGCGGCCCCCACCGCGGGAAACGGGATCCGTGACGGAACGCGTTCCCCGCGCGCCGCCGCCCCGTATCCGACCAGGCGCGATGACTTGGGGAGGTCCTGCTCCGCGCCGCATCTGCCGTACCGGCGACTTTCACTTCGGGGCCACCGCACCCTTTCCTGACGTTTGGTGCTCCTGGAACACTCCCTTCGCGCAGGTTCCCTCATCATCGGGCGACACATGCCCCGTCAGGACAAGAGGTCACCCCTTCATGCCTCATGTGAATCGGCGCCGTTTCCTCCAGCTCGCGGGCGGCACCGCCGCGTTCACCGCGCTCTCCAGCAGCATCGAGCGTGCCGCGGCCCTTCCCGCGCACCACCGCTCCGGCACCGTCGAGGACGTCGAGCACATCGTCGTCCTGATGCAGGAGAACCGTTCATTCGACCACTACTTCGGCACCCTGAGAGGCGTCCGCGGCTTCGGCGACCCGCACCCGGTCACCCTCCAGAACGGCAAGCCGGTGTGGCACCAGTCCGACGGGACGAAGGAGATCCTGCCCTTCCGTCCCGACGCCGACGACCTGGGCCTGGCGTTCATCCAGGACCTCCCGCACGGCTGGAACGACGGGCACGCCGCCGTCAACGGGGGCAAGTACGACAAGTGGGTGCCGTCCAAGTCCTCGACGACGATGGCGTACCTCACGCGCAAGGACATACCGTTCCACTACGCGCTCGCCGACGCCTTCACCATCTGCGACGCGTACCACTGCTCGTTCATCGGCTCCACCGACCCGAACCGCTACTACATGTGGACCGGGTACACGGGCAACGACGGCAAGGGCGGCGGCCCGGTCCTCGGCAACGACGAGGCGGGCTACAGCTGGACGACCTACCCCGAGCGCCTGGAGAAGGCCGGGGTCTCCTGGAAGATCTACCAGGACGTCGGCGACGGGCTGGACGCGGCGCACTCCTGGGGCTGGATCCAGGACGCCTACCGCGGCAACTACGGCGACAACTCGCTGCTCTACTTCAAGCAGTACCAGAACGCGGGACCGGGCGACCCCCTCTACGACAAGGCCCGCACCGGCACCGACGCCCGCAAGGGCGAGGGCTTCTTCGACCAGCTCAAGGCCGACGTGAAGTCCGGCAAGCTGCCGCAGATATCCTGGGTCGTCGCCCCCGAGGCCTTCACCGAGCACCCCAACTGGCCCGCCAACTACGGCGCCTGGTACGTCTCCCAGGTCCTCGACGCGCTCACCTCCGACCCCGAGGTGTGGGCGAAGACGGCTCTGTTCATCACGTACGACGAGAACGACGGCTTCTTCGACCACCTCGTCCCGCCGTTCCCGCCGGCCTCCGCCGCCCAGGGCAAGTCCACGGTCGACGCCGGTCCCGACCTCTTCAAGGGCGACGGCAGCCACCCGGCCGGCCCCTACGGGCTCGGGCAGCGCGTGCCGATGCTCGTCGTCTCGCCCTGGAGCAAGGGCGGATTCGTCTGCTCCGAGACCCTCGACCACACGTCGATCATCCGGTTCATGGAGCGCCGCTTCGGTGTCCAGGAACCCAACATCTCGCCCTGGCGGCGCGCGATCTGCGGTGACCTGACGTCCGCGTTCGACTTCTCCCGCAAGGACGCCAAGCCGGTCTCCCTGCCGAGCACCGACGGCTACCAGCCGCCGGACCACAACCGCCACCCCGACTACGTTCCGACCCCGCCCGCTCACCCGGCCCTGCCCAAGCAGGAGCGTGGTCTGCGGCCCTCGCGCCCGCTCAAGTACGCGCCGATGGTGGACGGTTCGGCGAACACCGCGGCCGGGACCCTCACGCTCACCTTCGCCTCCGGCAGGCACTCCGGTGCCGCCTTCCTCGTCACGTCCGGCAACCGCACCGACGGCCCGTGGAGCTACACCACCGAGGCGGGCAAGACCGTGTCGGACACCTGGAACTCGGCCTACTCCAACGGATCGCACGATCTGACCGTGCACGGCCCGAACGGCTTCCTGCGTGTCTTCAAGGGGCGCGGCAAGCAGGCCGGACCCGAGGTCGTCGCGCGGCACGCCGGCGACGACGTCGAGCTGACCTTCACCAACAAGGGCTCCGGCACGGTGAAGCTCAAGGTCACCAGCGGGCATGGCGGGCACGCCACGACCGTCACGGTACGGTCCGGTGCCACCGTGCGGCACAGCTTCGACCTGAGCGCGAGCAGGCGCTGGTACGACCTCACCGTGACGTCCGACGCCGACCCGTCGTTCCTGCGCCGCTTCGCCGGGCACGTCGAGAACGGGAAGCCGGGTGTGAGCGACCCCGCGATCGTCACGCAGTAGGGCACGCCAAGGCCGATGGGTCACCGGGGGCGCTGGGGGTAGTGTGCCTCGGTGACCACACAGTCGAACACACCTGCAGGCTGGTACCCGGATCCGCACGGCGCGCCCCGGACGCTCCGCTACTGGGACGGCGCGCGGTGGACCGAGCACACCCACGCGGACCAGTCGGGCCAGGCCGCCGCACAGGTGCCGCAGCAGGCGCCGCCGGTGCAGCAGCAGTCGCAGCAGGCGTACGGTCAGCAGGCCGCGGCTCCCGACCCGCGTGTCCAGCGCCAGGTGCAGCAGCAGGCCGGGGTCGCCGCGAGCGGCCCCGGCGGCGGCACCCTGTTCACCGAACCGGTGCTGGTCGTCAATCAGAAGGCCAAACTGATCGAGCTGACGAACGAGTACACCGTCTTCGACCAGAACGGCAACCAGCTCGGCTCGGTGACGGAGATCGGGCAGAGCGCGCTGAAGAAGGCGATGCGCTTCGTCTCCAGCGTGGACCAGTACATGACGCACAGACTGGAGATCCGCGACGCCCACGGGCAGCCGCAGCTGATGCTGACCCGGCCCGCCAAGATCTTCAAGTCGCGGGTGGTCGTGGAGCGTCCGGACGGTCAGGCCGTGGGCGAGATCGTCCAGCAGAACATGATCGGGAAGATCCACTTCGCGATGAACGCGGACGGCCGGCAGGTCGGTGCGATCAAGGCGGAGAACTGGCGCGCCTGGAACTTCGCGATCGTCGACCACGCCGACAACGAGGTCGCCCGGATCACGAAGACCTGGGAGGGACTGGCGAAGACGATGTTCACGACCGCGGACAACTACGTGCTGCAGATCCACTACCAGCTGCCCGAGCCGCTGCGGAGCCTGGTCGTGGCCACGGCGCTGACCGTGGACACGGCGCTCAAGCAGGACTCCCGGGGCCTCGGCTGACGCTTCGGCAGGGATACCGGACCTCGGCCGGTCCGGAGGGTGGCAGGAGCGGCCGACGCGTGTCCGTACGTCGGCCGCCCTTCGTTCACCGTGGCGTGACGTCGTTCACAGCGCGGTGAGATGCTCCGCCGCCGCGGGCTTCGGCTGCTGGGACGGCAGCGAGCGCTCGTAGTCCGGCTCGGGACGAGGGGTGTCGGCCGGTGCCGGGACCGCACGCGACAGGGTCACCACGCCCCATGACGCCAGGCCCGCCCCCGCCGCGGCGAGCAGCAGGCCCGCCGCGCCGCCCTGGAGGCGTTCGCCCAGGAGGCAGAGGCCGATCACCGCCGCCGCGACCGGGTTGGTGAGGGTCACGACCGCGAGCGGTGCGCCGAGGCCGTCGCGGTACGCGGCCTGCGACAGCAGCAGGCCACCCGTCGCGAACACCGCGACCAGCAGGGCCACCACGGCCACCTGCGCGCTGAGCACCGGCTCCGAACGGTCCGTGGCCGCCACGGTCACCGTCTGCGTGAGCGCCGAGGCGACACCGGACGCGAAGCCGGAGGCGGTGGCGTGCCGCAGCCCGGGGCGGGCGCCCGAGGGAGTCCCTCCGGTCGAGCGAAGCCGAGGCCGGGGGAGGGAGAGCGTGCCGATCAGGACGGCCGTCGTGCCGGCCACGGCCAGCGCCTGCGGCAGGCTCAGCGCGTCGTCGGGTTCGGGCCCGGACGCCGTCACCAGCAGCGCGGCCAGACCGACCAGGGTGAGGGCCGTGCCCCGCCACTCCACGGCGCTAACCCGGCGTCCCGCCGCCCGCGCCCCCAGCGGCACCGCGGCGACCAGGGTGAGCGCGCCGAGCGGCTGGACCAGCGTCAGCGGGCCGAACTTGAGCGCGGCGACGTGCAGCAGCGCCGCGGAGGCGTTCAGCACCACCGACCACCACCAGGCGCCACGCGTGAGCAGCCGCAGCACACCGGTGCCGGAGGTCCGGGCGGCGAGCCGCTCCTGGGCCACGGCGGCGGCCGCGTACGCGACGGCGGAGAACAGGGACAGGACGACGGCGAGGACGGTGGCGCTCATCGGCCCGCCCCCACCAGTCCGGGACCGTCGGCCGTCGTCGGTGTGCCGGCCGCCGTGCCCGGCGCGCCCGAGGTGTCTTGGGTGACCGTCGTGGGCTCGGGGAACCTCGGTGACGGCACCGTGCGTGGCACCGCCGTGGACCCCGGGCGCGATACCGGCGACGGCGCGCGGACCACCGCCGACGCGACGCCGAGCAGGACAACCGCCACGATCGCGTCCAGCCAGTAGTGGTTCGCGGTGCCGACGATCACGACCAGGGTCAGCAGGGGATGCAGCAGCCACAGCCACCGCAGGCGGGACCGGGTCGCGACGATCAGACCGATCGCGATCATCAGTGCCCAGCCGAAGTGCAGCGATGGCATGGCGGCGAACTGGTTCGCCATCGAGTCGGTCTCGGGCCGGGCACCGTACACCGTCGGCCCGTACACCTGCCCGGTGTCCACCAGGTGCGCCACGTCCAGCATCCGCGGCGGGGCGAGCGGAAACGTGAGGTGCAGCGCCAGCGCCGCCCCGGTGACCAGGGCGAGGACCCGGCGGGCCCACACATAGTGGGCCGGCCGCCGCAGGTACAGCCAGACCAGGAAGGCCGCGGTCGCCGTGAAGTGGACGGCCACGTAGTAGAGGTTCGCGGCGCGGACGAGGGCGTCGCCGTGCAGCAGTGCGGACTGCACGGCGCCCTCGCCCGGCAGACGCAGGGAGCGTTCCCAGCCCCAGACGCGGTGCGCGTTGCCCAGGGCCTCGGCGGTGTGGCCGTTCGCCAGTTGCCGACCGAACTTGTACACGAGGAAGAGCCCCGCGACCAGCAGGAGTTCACGGACGAGGGGCGGCCGGCGTATGGCGGCCGCCCCCTCACTCTCAGGCTCGGCGCGGGATTCCATCCCCCGGCCCCCTTGCTGACGGTATGTGCGTTGGGGTGGTGCGTGGTGAGCCCAGGACAGGGTCCACTCGACAGACGAGTGGGTCCTGTCCAAGGCTCATCGATACGCCAGTGTACCGATACGCCCTCGTACCGGTACACTGGCGTATCGATATACTGGGTGGAGCGGCCCACCCAGCCGCGACCACGACCGAGGAGCCATGCCATGACGTCGCAGGCAGCGGACGCGCCGGAGACGGCCGTAGCCTCGCGCCGCTCCAAGCTCACGCCCGAGCGCGAACAGGAGTTCTTCGACGCCGTCCTCGACCAGATCCGCGAATGCGGCTACGAGGCGGTCACCATGGAGGGCGTCGCCGCCAGCACGCGGTGCAGCAAGTCGACGCTGTACCGGCAGTGGAAGACGAAGCCCCAGTTCGTGGCCGCCGCCCTCAGATCCGACCGCTGCGTGCGGTTCGCGGGCGTCGACACCGGTTCGCTCGCCGGGGATCTGCGCGCCGTGGCGCGGGCCGCGGCCGAGTGGTCCGGCCGTGACACCAAGCTGCTCCAGGCCCTCGGTCACGCTGTGATGCAGGACAAGGAGCTCGCGCAGGCGCTGCGCGAAGCCCTCGTCGAGCCCGAGATCAGGGCCCTGCAGGAGATCGTCCGGCGCGGGGTCGAGCGGGGGGAGGTGCCCGCCGGCCACCCGGCGCTGGAGTTCCTGCCCGCACAGCTGCTCGGCGTGCTGCGCGTGCGCCCCATCCTGGAGGGGCGGTACGCGGATGAGGAGTACCTCGCACGCTTCGTCGAGGCCGCGGTGCTGCCCGCACTCGGACTGACCTGAGACCCAGGCCCCGTCCGTGGGATGACCGGACGTCGGCCTGCTCGCGCCGCACCGTGGGGACGGGGGCGGCGCGCACCCCCGGTCGGGCGGGGTTCCTCTGGAGCGGAGGGGAGCCCCGCCCGGCCGCACAGTGCCCACGCGTGTGGTGCCAGACGCCGTGAGCCGGGCGCCCATTCTGTTCGGAGCTCTCAGACGTTCTGCCCATTGCCGCTCGCCGACGCCGCCTTGATGCCCTCGGCGATCCGGTCGAGCACGGACGGCTTGGGCGCGTTCGAGCCGACATCGATGCCGAAGCGGACCACGACGAGCTGCCGGGAGTCGGCGGGCGAAGGGAAGACCAGCGACTCGACATAGCCGTCGGCGCCCTTGCTGGTGATCGCCTTCCAGCGGACCAGGTAGCCCTGCCGCCCCGCCACGCTCACCGACTTGGAGGCCAGCACCTGGTGGGAGGTGATCCCGCCGTAGGAGGCGCCGCCGTACGACTCCGTGGCGTTCTTGGCTATGTCCTCCTTGGCCGCAGCCTCCGCGGTGGTGGCCGTCAGCCCCTGGGCCCGGGCCGAGGCCGAGTACGCCCCACCGGTGTTGCAGGTCTTCGAGGTGTCACCGGGGCACTTGTACTGGTCCTTCGACTCGATCGCCGCCCCACCGTCGAGGCTGGTCCCACCGGTCCAGCCGTCGGGCACGGGGATGCTGATGCCGTTGTTCAGATCGGTGGCGTACCCGGCCTCGGTCCCCGGCCGCCCGGACTGCCCGGGCGCGGGGCTCCGGCCGCCCGAGCCGCCCGACCCACCGGAACCGCCGGGACCGCCCTGGCCACCGAAGGGTGCGCCCTGGCCCCCTTGGCCGCCCTGGCCCTCCTGGCCGCCGAAACCGCCCTGGCCGCCCGGCCCCTGGGCGCCCGCGGAGTTCCCGTTCCGGCTGTCGTGCGCGGAGAGCGCGTAGACACCGCCGCCTATCCCGGCGAGGACGAGGACCGCCGCCGCCACGGCTGTCGCGGTGCGCACACCCCGCCCGGCGGGGGCGGGGTGTGCACCGGGGTACGGGACGCCGGCGTACGGCTCGCCAGGATGTGCGTCGGTCATCGGCGGCTGCGCCGGCGGGCCCCACGCGGCGGCCGGGTCCGCGGGCCGGGTCCGGTCCGTCCATGCCTTGCCGTCCCACCAGCGCTCGGTGGCGGGCCCGTCACTTGTCTGCCCGGGGTCGGGGTACCACCCGGGAGGTGTCACCTGCGTCATGGACCCACCGTATGAGGCATGCGTGAAAGAGGGATGAGAGCGGCGGCGCGAAGGCGCACACATGTGCGCCGACTCCCTCGGCCGCGCCGCGGCCACCCGGAGGGGTGAACCCCCGCTCCCGACACCGCCGCTCACGGCGACCACCGCGACGTGACCAGGAATCAGCTTCCTTTACAAGGGATTTGACGGGCCGTGACGCACATGGGCGCAGGTGAGCGGCATGTGCCGTCGCCCCGGGGCACCGCGTGTCACCCGTCACGGCAACAGGTGCCCCGACCCGCCTCCACCGGAGCACGGGGAGGACTAGGCTCGGTGTCCGTACGTCGTTTGGGCGACCTGGGGAGGTACCGGGATGACGGAGGTACGGCCCTGCTCGGCCGCCTCGGCTTCCCTGTGGGAACGCGACGCGGAGCTCACCGTCGTCACCGAGGCGGTCGACGCCCTGTGCGCCGACTCCTCGTCCTCGGCGTCCGGGAGCCTGCTCGTGTTCAGCGGGGAGGCCGGCATCGGCAAGACCGCGCTGCTCGGCGAGACACGCCGTATCGCGCAGCGGCGCGGCTGCACGGTCTGGTCGGCACGCGGCGGCGAGACCGTCACGTCCGTCCCCTTCAACGTCGTACGGCAGCTGCTCCAGCCCGCGCTGGTCTCGCTGATGCCGGAGGAGGCCCGGGAGTACCTGGGCGACTGGTACGAGGTCGCGGGCCCCGCCCTCGGGATCACGGAGCCCGGCGAGCGACAGGCCGACCCCCAGGGCGTGTGCGACGGCCTGGTGGTGGCCGTCTCCCGGTTCGCCAAACGGGAGTGGCCGCTGGTCCTGCTCATCGACGACGCGCACTGGGCCGACCAGGAGACCCTGCACTGGCTGGCCGCCTTCTGCGAGCGCCTCGACGATCTGCGTGTGCTCGTCGTGGCCGCCCGCCGCCCGATCAGCACCCTCAGCGAGCTCACCCCCACGGCGACCGCCGGACTCACCCGGGCCACCATCGGCGCCCACGCCGACGCCGCGTTCTGCCGCGAGGTGTGGGCCGTCACCGCGGGCAACCCGTACGAGACCGTCGAACTCCTCGCCAAGGTCCAGGACAGCCAGCTCGAACCGGTCGAGGCGTCGGCCGCCGAACTGCGCGCCCTGAACCGATCGGCTCGCGGCCACGGCCTCGTCGCCCGCCTCGAAGGCCTCGGCATAGAGGCCACCCGGTTCGCCTGGGCCGCGGCCATCCTCGGCACCGGCATCACCGTGGACCTGGTGGCCCGGCTCGCCACCCTGCGCCGCGAGGAGGCGGCGCGCTGCGCCGAACTCCTCAGCGTGGCCCGTATCCTCACCGAGCCCGACCGGGCGAGCCACCAGGGGGACGACGGGGAGCTGGAGTTCGTGCACCCGCTGATCGCCACCGCCGTCTACCGCTCGATCCCGGACGGCCTGCGCACCGCGATGCACGGCATCGCCGCACAGGTCGTCACCGACTCCGGCCTCGGCGCCGCGGCCGCCTCCCGCCACCTCCTCGAAGTCCACCCCGACGACGACGAGGAACTCGTCGAGCAGATGCGTGAGGCCGCGCGCGAACACCTCGCCGTCGGCGCCCCCGAAGCGGCCCGACGCTGTCTGGAGCGGGCCCTGCTGGAGCCGCCACTGCCCGAGGTCCACCCGTATGTGCTCTACGAGCTCGGCTGCGCCACGCTGCTGACCTCACCCGCCACCACCGTCGGCTACCTCCAGGCGGCCCTCGCCATGCCGGGTCTCCAGGGCGACGACCGAGTGGACGCCGTCTACCGGCTCTCCCAGGCCCTGCTGCACAACGACCAGCTGGACCAGGCCGTGCGCACCGTCGACGAGGAGGCGGCCCGCCTCGCGCCCGGCCCCTCCCGTATGCGCCTGCAGGCCGTGCACTACATGTGGGAGGGCATCCACGCCGCAGCGGAGGACTCCCCGATCCGCTCCCGTGAGCTGGCCGAACTCGCCGCCACCTGCACCGGACGGGACAACTCCGAGCGCGCGCTGCTCATCCTGCGCGGCTTCGACGCGATGACCCACGGCGAGAACGCCGAGGAGGTCGTGGAACTGTGCGACCGCGCCCTGGTCAACGGCCGCCTCGCACCCGGGCTCGGCTGGACCGACACCGAGTGGGGCATCGAACTGCTGCTGATGCTCGGCAGCGCGTACGCCTACACGGACCGCCTCGACCGGGCCGAGAGCCTGTTCACCGAGGGCCTGCGGGCCTACGAGTCCGCCGGCTGGAGCGGCGGCCACCTCGCCCTGGCCCACGCGTATGTCGGCCTGGCCCACCGCAGGCGGGGCCGGCTCAGGGATGCCGAGACCTCCCTGCGCGAGTCACTGCGCCTCGCCGAGCGCGTCGGCCGCGGACTGCCCCTGTACTGGTCCGCGACCTGCGGACTCGTCGACACCCTGCTCGCCCGCGGGCATGTCGAGGAGGCCTGGTCGATCGCCGAGCGATACGGCTTTGCACCGCCGTACCCGTCCACGATCGTGCTGCCCGACACCCGCTCGGTACGCGGCCGGCTGCTGCTCGCCGTCGGCCGGTACGAGGAGGGCGTGAACGAACTGGAGGCCGCGCAGAAGGCGTCCGCCGGACGCGGCCACCACACCGTGCTGGCACCCTGGGCGGGTGACCTCGCCCGCGCACTGGCCACCGACGATCCCCGCTGCGCCGCCGAACTGGCCACGACCGCCCGCCGGCAGGCCGAGCTCATCGGCACGGACACGGCGGTCGGGGAGGCACTCCGCGTCGCCGCCGCCCTGGAGACGGGCCAGCGCGCCACCGCGCTCCACGCCCAGGCGGTCACGTACCTGGAGTCCTCGCCCTGCGCCTATGAGCACGCCGCGGCCCGCGTCGAGTACGGGATCGCCACACGGTCGGTGGCCGAGCTCAAGCGGGGTCTGACATTGGCGCGGTCGTGCGGGGCCGACGGGCTGGCGGCTCAGGCCCAGGAGGTGCTGGACCACGGCAGGGGACTTCGCTGACGGCCGCTACAGCGCCAGCAGTTGACCGGTGACCGCCTCCAGGCGCTTGTGCACCTCCCGGTCGTACGCCCGCTCGTGCGCCCGTGCCGGACGGGTGCCGTCGAAGTAGCCTCCGCTGCCCACGTCCTGGGTCGCCAGGGCCAGCACGCCCGGCGCGCCGTCCGCGACCGAGTTCCACGGGGTGATGCCGCCCTCGCGAACCATCGCGGTGTCCATATAGGTCGCGGGGTGCAGGACGTTCACCGACACACCGCTGCCCTGCAACTCCTCGGCCAGCATGAACGTGTGGGCCGCCAGGGCGAACTTGCTGCGGCAGTAGGCCGAGACACCGCTGTAGCCGCGGGTCAGCTCCGGGTCGTCGAAGTCCAGGGGCTCCTGGCCGGCCGAGCCGACGTTGACGATCCGGGCGGCGGTGCTCGACCGCAGCGCCGGCAGCAGCGCGCGGGTGAGCGCGACCGGCGCCAGGTAGTTGACCGCGAGCCGCAGTTCGTGCCCGTCGGCGCTGACCTCGCGGCCGGAGCCGCGCGGACCGCCACCCACGCCCGCGTTGTTGATGAGGACGTCCAGCTCGGGGTGCGCGGCGGCCACCTCCTCGCCGAGCCGCCGCACCTGCGCCAGGGAGGCCAGGTCGGCCACGAAGCCCTGTGCCTCGCCCTCGGTGCGCAGCTCCGCGACGAGCCGCTCGGTGCGGCCCGGGTCGCGCCCGTGGGCGAGCACGACGTGTCCGGAGCGGACCAGTTCGAAGGCGACGTACCGGCCGAGACCGGAGGTGGCACCGGTGATCAGAACAGTGGACATGCCTCCACCCTAGGCATGGGGCGGAGGCGGGAGGGGGGTACGGCTGAGGCTACGACCAGCAGGGTCACCCTCCGGCGCCGTCCTCCTCCGCGAGCACCCGCTGCGCCACCGCGAACGCCGAGTTCGCCGCCGGCACACCGCAGTAGACCGCCGTCTGCAGCAGTACCGCGCCGATCTCCTCGGGCGTCAGCCCGTTGCGTCGGGCCGCCCGGACGTGCATGGCGAGCTCGTCGTAGTGGCCGTGCGCGACCAGCGCCGTGAGCGTGATCATGCTGCGCTCCCGGTGGGAGAGCGTCGGGTCGGCCCAGATCTCCCCCCAGGCGTAGCGGGAGATGAAGTCCTGGAAGCGGGCGGTGAAGGGGGTCTGGCGCGCCTGCGCCCGGTCCACGTGCGCATCGCCGAGGACCTCGCGGCGCACCTCCATACCGCGCCCCGGCACTCCCGCGAAGTGTGCCCGCAGCGCGGTCAGGACGGCCGTGGGGCACAGGGCGGGTGCCAGATGCGAGGCACCCGGGAGCTCGACCAGCGTGGAGCCGGAGACCGCGTCCGCGATCTCCCGCAGGTGCGCGGGCGGTGTGGCCGGATCCTCGCGGCCCGCGATCAGCAGCGTGGGCGCGGTGATCGACGCCAGACGGCCCCGGATGTCGAACGCGGCGAGCGCGTCGCAGCAGGCGGCGTACGCGCCAGGGTCCGCGTCCCGATGGTCCTGGACGAGCCGCGGCACGGTGAACCCGGGCGTGAACCAGCGGGAGTCCGCGCTCTCCACGAGTGGGTCCAGACCCTCACGGCGGACCCGCTCGGCCCGCTCCTCCCACGGCTTCGACCCGTTGAAGTGCGCGGACGAGCAGATGACGGCCAGCGCCGAGACCCGCTCGGGGTGGTGCACGGCGAGGTGCAGACCCACCGCGCCGCCGAGCGACACCCCGGCGTACGCGAACCGGTCGACGCCCAGCGAGTCCGCGAGAGCCAGCACCAGTTCCGCGAGATCGGCGACCGTCGCGCCCGGCCGGATGAGGTCCGGGGCCGAGCCGCCGTGGCCGGGCAGATCCCAGCGGATCACCCGGTGGGTGACGGACAACTCGGGCGCGATCTTGTCCCACAGGGCGTACGAGGTGCCCAGCGAGGGCCCGAGGAGCAGCGGGGGCGCGGTGGCGGGGCCCTCGATGCGGTGGTGCGGCATCTTGTCGGTCACGAGCGCTCCAAGGCACGGTCGGTCAGGGCTCCGGCGGCGCCGGTGTAACGGGCCGGGTCGACCAGGTCGTCCAGGTCGAGGTTCTTCAACTCAGGTTCTTCGGAGAGGACTTCGGCGAGGGAGCGGCCCTCCGCGTGGGTGCGCCGGGCGGCCTCGGTGAGGACTTCCTTGGCGCGGGCCCGGCCCAGCACGGGTGCCAGTTCCGCGGCCAGCCGCTCGGAGACGATCAACCCGTGGGTGAGCGCGAGGTGTTCGCACATGGCGTCCGCCTTCACCGTCAGTCCCTCGGCCAGTTCCACGGCGTCCCGCGCGGCGCCGCCGGCCAGACGCAGCAGATCGCGCAGCGGCTCCCACTCGGCGTGCCAGGCCCCGGCGGGCCGTTCGTCCTCGGCGGCCAGCGATCCGTACAGTGTGGCCGCGAGCTGCGGCGCCCGCCGGGAGGCCGCCGCGATCAGCGTGGCCCGTACGGGGTTCGCCTTGTGCGGCATCGCCGAGGAGCCGCCCCCCGCACCCTCGGCGACCTCGGCGATCTCGGTGCGGGACAGGGTCAGCACATCCGTGGCGACCTTGCCCAGCGCTCCCGCCGTGAAGGCGAGCGCGCCGGCGAGGTCCGCGATCGGGGTGCGCAGCGTGTGCCAGGGCAACTCCGGTACGGCCAAACCGAGTTCACCCGCGTACGCGGCCGTGAGCGCCTGCGGGTCGTCCGCGCCGTACGCGATGAACGCGGCCGACGTGCCCGCCGCACCGCCCAGTTGAGCGGGCAGCCGGTCGCGCGCGGAGCGCAGCCGGTCCCGGGCGTCCAGCACCAGCGAACGCCAGCCCGCGGCCTTCAGCCCGAAGGTCGTCGGTACCGCGTGCTGGGTCAGGGTCCGCCCGGGCATCACGGTGTCCCGGTGCTGCCCGGCGAGCTGGGCCAGCGCCCGCTGCGTACGCTCCAGGTCGGCCAGGACCAGGTCCAGGGTGCGCACGGCCACCAGCATCGTCGCGGTGTCCAGGATGTCCTGGCTGGTCGCGCCCTGGTGGACGTAGGGACCGTACTCCGCGCCCACCGCCTGCGTCAGATCGGCGACGAGCGGGATCACCGGATTGCCGCCGCCGCGGGCCCGAACGGCGATGTCCCGCGGGTCGAAGCGATCGGATTCGGCGGCCGAGGTCACCGCCGTCGCCGCCGCCGCCGGGGCCAGTCCCAGCGAGGCCTGGGCGCGGGTCAGGGCGGCCTCCGCGTCGAGCAGCGCCCGCAGATACGCGGTGTCACCCGTCGCCGACGCGACGGGGGAGCCGGCCCACCCGGGGGCGAGCAGGCCGGTGTCGTACGGAAGCGATGTCACCGGAACTCCAGGAAGACCGTCTCGCCTTCGCCCTGAAGGCGGATGTCGAAACGGTACGTGCCGTTGCCCTCGGCCACGGCGATCAGCGTGTCGCGGCGCTCCTCGTCCACCTGGGCGAGCAGCGGGTCCGCGGCCAGCGCCGCGTCGTCGCCCGGCAGGTAGATCCGGGTGAACAGGTGCATGAGCAGGCCCCGCGCGAAGACGCAGACGCCCAGGTACGGGGCGCTGCGCCCGCGCGCGCCGGGCCGCAGCGTACGGGCGTACCAGTGTCCGTTGGAGTCCGTCTGGATGCGGCCCCAGCCCGTGAACTCCACCCCGTTGCGGCCCAGATGGCCGCCGGTCGCCGGATCCCGCCGGATCGAGCCGTCCACCCGTGGCAGCCGGCCGTCCGGGTCCGGGCCCCACAGCTCCACCAAGGCGTCCGGCAGCGGACCGCCCTCGCCGTCGAGGACGTATCCCTGGACGGTGATCGTCTCCGGGTGGCCGACGGGAGCGATGTCACCGCCTCCCGGGAACGGGAGCGCGTATCCGTAGAAGGGCCCGACCGTGTGGGAGGGAGTGGGCAGCACGCTCTCCGGCCTGCTCGTGTCGATCTTGGTCATGGCAGGTCAGCGTCCTTCCTCGATCCAGGTGGCGTTCGGGCCGTCGAGCACGATGTCCCAGTGGTAGCCGAGCGAGAACTCCGGCACCGACAGGCTGTGGTCGTACGTCGCGACCAGCCGCTGCCGGGCGGCGTCGTCCGTCACGGACTGCAGGATCGGGTCGTACGGGAAGAGCGGGTCGTTCGGGAAGTACATCTGCGTCACCAGCCGCTGGGTGAACGCCGTGCCGAAGACCGAGAAGTGGATGTGGGCCGGGCGCCAGGCGCCCACGTGGTTGCGCCAGGGATAGGGACCCGGCTGAACGGTGGTGAAGCGGTAGCAGCCGTCGTCGTCCGTGAGGGTGCGGCCGACGCCTGTGAAGTTCGGGTCGAGAGGGGCGTCGTGCTGCTCCCGCTGGTGCGCGTACCGGCCGGCCGAGTTCGCCTGCCAGATCTCGACGAGTTGACCGCGTACCGGGCGCCCGTCGCCGTCGAGGAGGCGGCCGGAGACGGTGATCCGCTCCCCGACCGGCTCGCCCCGGTGGTGCTTGGTGAGGTCGTTGTCGATCTCGGTGATGTCGCGTTCGCCGAAGGCCGGGGAGGACAGCTCCACCAGCTCCGGGTCCTTGCTGACGTCGATCGTGATCGGCGGCTGCTTGGGGTGGCGCAGCACGGAGGAGCGGTACGGGGCGTAGTCGCGGCGCGGGTGGTGCTCGACGGGCGCGCCGTCGGCGACCCGCTTCTCGTAGGCGGCGTGCTCGGCCGCGATCTCCCGGTCGATGTCGTGCTGAGTGAGAGCCATGGGGGGTTCCTACCGTTCCAGGACAAGGGCGAGGCCCTGGCCCACGCCGATGCACAGGGTGGCGATGCCGGTGCCGGAGCCGCGGCGGGCGAGTTGGTGGGCGACGGTGCCGGCGAGGCGGGCTCCGGAGGCGCCGAGGGGATGGCCGAGGGCGATCGCGCCGCCCTGGGGGTTGAGGACGGCCGGGTCGAACTCGGGCCACTCCGCGAGACAGCCCAGGACCTGGGCGGCGAAGGCCTCGTTCAGTTCCAGGACGTCGAGGTCGCCGAAGGTTCTGCCCGCCTTGGCCAGGGCCCGGTTGACCGCTTCGACGGGGGCCAGGCCGAAGTACTGGGGGTCGATCGCCGACACGCCCGTGGCGCCCACCCGCGCCAGCGGCTCGCGCCCGGTGGCCTTCAGGCCCTCCTCGTCGACCAGCAGCAGGGCCGCCGCGCCGTCGTTGAGCGGGGACGCGTTGCCCGCCGTCACCGTGCCGTTCCCCGGACGGAAGGACGGCCTGAGCTTCGCCATGGCATCCGGGGAGGCGTCCGGCCGTATGCACTCGTCGGCGGCGAACACGGTGGGGTCGCCCTTGGGCCGGGGAACGGTCATGGGCGCGAGCTCGGCGTCGAACAGGCCCTCGGCCTGCGCCCGGGCGGCCTTGCGGTGGCTGTGGAGGGCGAACTCGTCCTGCTGCTCGCGGCCGATCTTGTGCTTGTCGGCGATGAGTTCGGCGGACTCGCCCAGCGGAATGGTCCACTCGGGGGCCATCTTCGGGTTGACCATGCGCCAGCCCAGCGTGGTGGAGTACAGCTCGGTGTGGGCGGCCGGGAACGGCTTGTCCGACTTGGGCAGGACATAGGGGGCGCGGGTCATGGACTCCACCCCGCCCGCCACGGCGATCGAGGCGTCGCCCACGGCGATGGCGCGGGCGGCCTGGATCACCGCCTCCAGGCCCGAGGCGCACAGCCGGTTGACGGTCACCCCCGGCACGGAGGTCGGCAGGCCGGAGAGCAGCGCGGCCATGCGGCCGACATTGCGATTCTCCTCGCCTGCGCCGTTGGCGTTCCCGAGGTACACGTCCTCGATCCGGGACGGGTCCAACTGCGGGCTACGGGCGAGGAGTTCGCGGATGGCATGCGCGGCCAGGTCGTCCGGGCGGACGGAGGCGAGACCCCCGTTGTAGCGCCCGATCGGCGTGCGGACCGCGTCGACGATGTAGACGTTCCTCACTTCAGGCCCCCCGCGACGGTCAGCTTGGCGTCGGTCTTGGCGACGATCTCCTCCACGTCGATGCCGGGCGCGCACTCCACCAGGACGAGCCCGTCGTCGGTCACATCCAGCACACCGAGGTCGGTGATGACGCGGTTCACACAGGCCTTGCCGGTCAGCGGGAGGGCGCACTCGGGGAGGATCTTCGGGGTGCCGTCCTTGGCGGTGTGCGTCATGACGACGATGACGGTGCGCGCGCCGTGCACCAGGTCCATCGCCCCGCCGATCCCCGTGATCAGCTTGCCGGGGATCGCCCAGTTGGCGAGGTCACCCGTCTCGGAGACCTGCATGGCACCCAGCACGGCGACATCGATGTGCCCACCGCGGATCATCGAGAACGACAGTGCCGAGTCGAAGAACGAAGCCCCCGGCAGGACGGTCACCGTCTCCTTCCCGGCGTTGATCAGGTCGGGGTCGACCTGGTCCTCGGTCGGGTACGGTCCGGTGCCGAGGATGCCGTTCTCCGACTCCAGGACGACTTCCACGCCGTCGGGCAGGTGGTTGGGGATCAGTGTCGGCAGACCGATGCCGAGATTGACGTACTGGCCGTCCCTGAGCTCGCGTGCGGCGCGGGCGGCCATCTGCTCGCGTGTCCAGCCCATCAGGAACTCACCGTCCGCTGCTCGATGCTCTTGTCCGCCGCCTGCTCGGGCGTGAGGGCGACGATGCGCTGGACGAAGATGCCCGGCAGGTGCACCGCGTCCGGGTCGATCCCGCCGGGCTCGACGAGTTCCTCGACCTCGGCGATGGTGACCTTGCCCGCCATCGCGGCGAGGGGGTTGAAGTTGCGGGAGGACTTGTTGAAGACGAGGTTGCCGTGCCGGTCGCCCTTGGCGGCCCGTACCAGCGCGAAGCCGGTGCGGATGCCCCGCTCCAGCACGTACTCCACCCCGTCGAACTCCCGCACCTCCTTGGGCGGCGAGGCCAGCGAGACCCCTCCCGAGCCGTCGTAGCGCCACGGCAGCCCGCCCTCGGCGACCTGCGTGCCCACACCCGCCGGGGTGTAGAACGCCGGGATCCCCGCCCCGCCCGCGCGCAGCCGCTCGGCCAGCGTGCCCTGCGGGATCAGCTCCACCTCCAGCTCCCCGGCCAGGTACTGCCGCGCGAACTCCTTGTTCGCCCCGACGTAGGAACCGGTCACCCGGGCGATCCGCCCGGCGGCAAGCAGGACGGCCAGCCCCGACTCCATCGCCCCGCAGTTGTTCGACACGACACGCAGCCCGCCCACCCCCCGCTCGTACAGCGCCCGGATCAGCACGTTCGGCACACCACTGAGCCCGAACCCGCCCACCGCCAACGACGCGCCGTCCGGCACATCGGCCACCGCCTCCAGGGCCGTGGCGACCACCTTGTCCATCCGTGAAGCCCCCTCTCTGCCAAGCGTCCCGATCCCAATTAGTCAGGGCACTGAGTATTCTTCATGAGGTTGCACTCACGCTGCCACTGTCGACGTTGAAGCGTCAATACCTGGAGAGACCGCTCTGTTGGCGGGGTACGTCACCGGCGGGCGGCTCGGTCATCGACGGGTATCGTTCAGTACACCAACGAAACGATTACGGGAGCGCACATGGCCGCGGTGGACCTCTCCACCCATCCCGGGCACCTGGCCCGGCGGCTGCAGCAGGCGCACTACCTGCTGTGGAACACGATGGTCTCCGAGGAGATCACCTCGCCGCAGTTCGCGGTCCTCAACGCGCTCGTCGCGGAGCCGGGGCTGGACCAGCGCACCGTGGGGGAGCGGGTGGGCCTTGACCGTTCCACCATCGCCGAGGTGATCAGCCGGCTCAGCCGCCGCGGTCTGCTCGGCAAGGTCCGCGATCCGCAGGACGGCCGTCGGTTCCTGCTGCGCCTCACGGACGAGGGCCTGCGTGCGCACCGCAAGCTCACGGTGCGCACGGCCCGGATGAACCAGGTCTTCCTGGCCCCGCTCTCCGCCGAGGAGCAGAGCACCTTCTTCGACCTCATCCGGCGTGTCTCGGAGGCCGCCGAGGGGCTGCGCAACCCGGCGGCGCCCGTCGCGGGGACCAAGGCCTGATCCGCAGCCCGGCGAGCTGCGCCGAGGGTCCGCCCAGCGGACCTGCCCGGAGTAGCGTGCAGGTGCAGGGACGCCGGCAGGGCCGCGGTGCGGTCCTGAGTCGAGAGGATCAGCGATGGCAGCCGAGGCCGGACCCGCGGGCATGAGAACCGTCCAGCGGGCGATCGACATCCTGGGACTCTTCGACGAGAGCCGCCCCGCGCTGGCCGTCCGCGAGATCGTCGCCGCGTCCCGCCTGCCCAAGACCACCGTGCTGCGCCTGCTGGGAACCCTCCGGCTCAACGGGCTGCTCTGGCTCGACGAACACGGCCGCTACATCGCGGGTCCCGCCCTGCTGCGCTGGTCCCGCCTCGCCGAACAGGCCTGGCGGCTGCCGCCCGCGGCCGCGACGGTCTTGCGGGAGCTGGCCGCCGAGCACAAGGAGACGGTGCATCTGTATGTGCGCCGCGACACCCAGCGCGTCTGCATCGCCCAGCAGGAGGGGCCGCAGACGCTGCGCCACGTCGTCCGGGTCGGGGACGAACTGCCGCTGTGGGCGGGCGGCGTGGCCAAGGTGCTGCTGCTCGACGCGCCGGAGGCCCTGCTGCTTCGCGTCGCGGAGACCTCGCCGTACGGCACCGCCCACCTGGGGACGCTGCACGCCTGGATCGAGGAGGCGCGGGCCCAGGGATACGCCACGAGCCATGGCGAGCGTGAGGAGGGCCTGTCGGCGGTGGCCGTGCCGGTACGGGGACGCGGCGGCGCGGTGGCGGCGGCCCTGTCCTTCGGAGGGCCCAGCACCCGGTTCACCGAGGAACGCGTACGGCGCTTCGCGGAAGGGCTGAGCGCGGCGGCGCGGGAGCTGGCGGCGGCGGGGCTGCCGTTCGAGGGGTGAGCGCCCGCCAGGTCGGGGTGATCCGTTCAGCGGACCAGATGCACCACTCATCGGATCAGCGGCCTAGACTGAGGGCCTCAGCAGCGCCCGATATGCGTACCCGCTAAGGAAGGCGGCACCACCGTGGACCGGACCCTCGTCACCCGTTCCCCGCACACCGCCGCGGACTGGTGGGTCACCGCCGATCAGGCGCGGCACGCGGCGCAGGGCGGACTCACGAGCGCCGCGACGGCACCCGACCTGCTGTGTACGCTCGCCGAGCTCGATCGGGCCCGCAGCGAGACGGTGGTCGCCGTCGGGGCAGCCGTGGAGGCACTGCTCGTGGGTGGCGTCGCCTGGGAGGCGATCGCGGCGGCCCTGGGGTTCGGCTCGCCCGAGGAGGCCGAACAGGCCCTCGCCGCCGCCCGCCAGGACGCCGGCACCGCGATCGCGCGCCGACTGGGCCGCCGGGCATAGACCCCTTCCCGGGGCTCACGCCTTCGCGAGCACGATCCACACCTGTCCCTGCGCGAAGGTCATAGGCCTGCCGTCCGCCGTCGTGAACTCCGTGCCCTGCGCCGCGGACGCCCGCCGCCAGGCGACGTCGAACACCCGGCCGTCGCGCAGCACGCGGGCCTTTCCCGAGCCCACCGTCTCCGAGTACGGCGAGTTGTTGCCGCGGCCGTCGTGGAACCGGGACGTGCGGACCCGTACGTACTGCACGACCACCGTCGCCGGAGCCACCCGCGCGCCGTCCGCCGTCACCGTCGCGGTCCCGCGCCGCACGGCCGCGGTGGGCGACGATCCGCGCAGGTGGGGATGTCAGTCCGGGGTGCCGAGGATCTCCGAGAGGTCGTAGCGCACCGGTTCCTCCAACTGTGCGTATGTGCAGCTCTCGGGGGTGCGGTCGGGGCGCCAGCGGAGGAAGCGCGCGGTGTGCCGGAAGCGCACCCCGTTCTCCATGTGGTCGTACGCCACCTCCGCCACCCGCTCGGGCCGCAGCGGGACCCAGGACAGGTCCTTCCTGCCCGACCAGCGGCTCGGAGCGCCCGGCAGCCGGGCCGTCTCGTGCGCCACCTCGTCCGACCAGGCCGCCCAGGGATGCCCCGCCACGTCGTCCATCCGCAGCGGCTCCAGCTCCTGAACCAGCTCCGCGCGCCGCTTCATGGGAAACGCGGCGGACACCCCCACGTGCTGCAGCGCGCCCTGGTCGTCGTGCAGCCCGAGCAGCAGCGACCCCACGACCGGGCCGCTCTTGTGGAAGCGGTAGCCCGCGACCACGACGTCCGCCGTGCGCTCGTGCTTGATCTTGTACATCACGCGTTCGTCGGGGCGGTAGCGCCCCGAGAGCGGCTTGGCGATGACCCCGTCCAGGCCCGCGCCCTCGTACTGTTCGAACCACCGCTCGGCCACCGCTCGGTCCGTCGTCGCCGGCGCGAGATGCACCGGCGGCGTCACCCCGGACAGGGCCCGCTCCAGCCGGGCGCGCCGGTCGCCCAGGGGGACGTCGAGCAGCGACTCGTCGTCCAGCGCCAGCAGATCGAATGTCACGAACGATGCCGGGGTCTTCTCCGCGAGCATCCGTACCCGTGAGTCGGCGGGATGGATCCGCTCCGTCAGCGCGTCGAAGTCCAGGTGCCCCTCCCGCGCGATCACGATCTCGCCGTCCACCACGCACCGCTGCGGCAGCCGCTCCCGCAGTGCCTCGACCAGCTCGGGGAAGTACCTGGTCAGCGGCTTGCCCGTACGGCTGCCCAGCTCCACCTCGTCGCCGTCGCGGAAGACGATGGCCCGGAAGCCGTCCCACTTGGCCTCGTACTGCATGTCCGGCGGGATCGTCGCCACGGACTTGGCGAGCATGGGCTTCACGGGTGGCATCACCGGCAGATCCATGGCTCGACTCTATGAGCCGTACCAGGGGCCCGCCTGTCGAGTGCGCCGGTGAAGCCCAGGTCAGGGCGTGGCGAGCGCAGTCCCTCACCCACCCGCGGAGACGGCTGAGGGACTGCGGCCGCCGGGTGCCCTCAGCGCCGGCCGTTGGGATGCAGCACGACCTTGGTCCAGCCCTCGTCCCGCGCGTCGAAGTGCTCGTAGCCGGTGGGGGCCTCGTCCAGGGGCAGTTCGTGGGAGACGACGAAGCTCGGCTTGGCCTTGCCGCCGGCGATCAGGTCCCGCAGGAGGCGGTTGTACCTCTTCACCGGCGCCTGCCCGGTGCCCATCCTCTGCCCCTTGAACCACATCAGGCCGAAGTCGATCGGTATCTTGCCCTGTGCCTCCAGCTCGTTCTGCGCTTCGGCGCCGCCCGGGTCCTCGGGCAGGAACAGGCCCACCACGCCGATCTCACCCGTGAACCTGACCGAGTCGATCAGGCCGTTGAGGGTGATGCTGGCGTCCTCGTGTCCCTGGGCGTCGTGCGCCTGGTAGCCGACGCACTCACAGCCGTTGTCGGCGCCGAGGCCGAGGGTGGACTCCTTGACGACCTCCGCCGGGTTCTGCTCGGCCATGTTGATCGGGATCGCACCGATCCGCTCGGCAAGGCGCAGCCGGTCCGGCTGGTGGTCGGCGACCCAGACGCGGCTGGCGCCACGGAGGATGGCGGAGTACGCCGCCATCAGGCCGACCGGGCCGGCTCCGAAGATGATCGTCTGGTCGCCGGGCTTGACCCCGGCCATCTCTGTGGCGTGGTAGCCGGTGGGGAAGATGTCGGCGAGCATCACGTAGTCGGTCTGGCGCTCCGGGGCGTCCTCACCCAGGCGCAGCGCGTTGAAGTCGCCGTACGGAACGCGCAGGAACTCCGCCTGACCGCCCTGGTAGGGGCCCATGTCGGCGAATCCGAAGGCGGCTCCGGCCAGCGACGGCACGGGCTGCATGGTGAGGCAGTAATTGGTGAAGCCCCGCTCGCACTGCTTGCAGAAGCCGCAGGCGATGTTGAACGGCAGAACCACCCAGTCGCCGACCTTGACCTTGCTGACCGCCGACCCCACTTCGACGACCTGTCCGAAGTTCTCGTGCCCCAGGGTGCGGCCGGGCTCCATCGAGGTACGTCCTTCGTACATGTGCAGGTCGGAGCCGCAGATGTTGGTCGTGGTGATCTTGACGATGATGTCGCAGGGATGCTCGATCCGTGCGTCCGGAACGTTCTCCACCTCTATCGTCCGCGGTCCTTCGTATACGGCTGCCTTCATGATCACTCCTTTGGAGCCGGCCGCATGGGGGGATACTGCGGCACGGCGGTCAGATGGGGGCTGGGCGCCTGTTCTCGAAATCCCCGCGCCAGGACAGTCCGCGGAAGGCTCCGGCAGCGCAGCGAGCGTGCGTGCCAGGCGCCGCGAGCCGGGCGCCCATATTGTTCGGAGCTCTGAGGGCCGTTCACGCGGTTCGGATGCGAGGGAACCGCCGACCGCCGACAGAAGACCGGGCGCCGCGACGGGGCTTCCTCCGAGTCCCCATCGGCCGCCACCGCAAAACAGGGGCGCGCTGCGGCCCGCCGCAGCGGCCGTGCGAGGTGTGGCCGGGCGTGGTGTGGCCGGGCGTGGTGTGGCCGGGCGTGGTGTGGCCGGGCGTGGTGTGGCCGGGCGTGGTGTGGCCGGGCGTGGTGTGGCCGGGCGTGGTGCCAAGGGCCACCTCCGCCCGGCCGGAGGGGAGGCCTGCTCCGGTCCTGTGGCACGGGCGATCCGCCCGTGTGCGAGGTCCGGCCCGGGCGCCTACCGTGGCTCGCATGGGCGCTGCGGTGGAGCTGGAGGTGGAGGGCAGGACGGTACGGCTGTCCAGCCCCGACAGGGTCTTCTTCCCCGAGCGCGGCTTCACCAAGCTGGACCTGGCGCGGTACTACCTGGCCGTCGGCCCCGGCATCCTGCGCGCCCTGCACAACCGGCCCACCACCCTGGAGCGCTATCCGGAGGGCGTGACCGGCGAGTCCTTCTTCCAGAAGCGGGCGCCCAAGAACATGCCCGACTGGATCCCCACCGCCCACATCACCTTCCCGAGCGGTCGCAGCGCCGACGAGATGTCCCCGACCGAGGTCGCCGCCGTCGTCTGGGCCGCGCAGTACGGCACGCTCACCTTCCACCCGTGGCCGGTGCGCCGTGACGACGTCGACCACCCCGACGAACTCCGTATCGACCTCGACCCACAGCCCGGCACCGACTACGCCGACGCGGTGCGCGCCGCCCATGAACTGCGCGCCGTACTCGACGAGTTCGGCGGGCTGCGCGGCTGGCCCAAGACCTCCGGCGGCCGGGGACTGCACGTCTTCGTCCCCATCCAACCCAGCTGGACCTTCACCCAGGTGCGGCGCGCCGCGATCGCCGTCGGGCGGGAACTGGAGCGCCGGATGCCCGAGCACGTGACCACCGCCTGGTGGAAGGAGGAGCGGGGCGAGAAGATCTTCGTCGACTACAACCAGACCGCCCGCGACCGCACCGTCGCCTCCGCCTACTCCGTACGCCCGCAGCCGCACGCCCCCGTGTCCGCGCCGCTGCGCTGGGAGGAGGTCGGGGTCGCGGTGCCCCGCGACTTCGATCTGGCGACCATGCCCCGCCGGTTCGCCGAACTGGGTGACGTCCACGCGGACATGGACGACCACGCCTTCTCCCTCGAGCCGCTCCTCGAACTCGCCCGGCGCGACGAACACGACCACGGCCTCGGCGATCTGCCCTATCCGCCGGAGTACCCGAAGATGCCGGGCGAACCGAAGCGGGTGCAGCCGAGCCGCGCCCGACGCGAGAGGAAGCCGAACGGTTCCTAGGAGTCACTTCGCCCGTGATGCGATCGAAATACAACGAAATTGACCGGTGGTGGGCTTAAAATCCCTTCATGCCGCTACCGTCCCTCTTGTTCGTTCGAGCGGCTCGTCTCCGTGAGTTCCGTACAGGATGGGGAAGCCGGCATGGACAGACGCAGCTTCAACCGACGGATGCTGGTGGGCGGTGCGGCCGTCGCGACATCGTTGTCCCAGGCTCCGGAGGCCGCGGATGCCGCCGGAGCGGTCGGAGGACGGGTGAGAAGAGCGCCCGCCGGCGGCCGGGTCAGACATCTCAGGCTGTACGCCGAGAGGCTCCCCGGCGGACGAACGGGCTACGGCCTCGCGAGGGGGAAGGCGACCATTCCGGGCCCCCTGATCGAGCTCATCGAGGGCGACACCCTGCACGTCGAGCTGGTGAACACCCTGGACGTCGCGGCCGGCCTGCATGTGCACGGTCTGGACTACGACATCGCCAACGACGGGACGAGGGTGACCAGGAGCGCCGTGAAGCCGGGCGGCACGCGCCTGTACACCTGGCGCACCCACGCTCCCGCCCTGCGCGCGGACGGCACCTGGCGGGAGGGCAGCGCGGGCTACTGGCACTACCACGACCATGTCATCGGCACGGAACACGGCACGGGCGGCGTCCGCAGGGGTCTGTACGGGCCGGTGGTCGTACGCCGCGCGGGCGACATCCTCCCCGACAGGACCATCACGGTCGTGTTCAACGACATGAAGATCAACAATCAGCTGGGGCACGCCGGACCGGACTTCGAGGCGACGGTCGGGGACCGTGTCGAGTTCGTGATGATCACGCACGGCAATGAGTACCACACGTTCCATCTGCACGGTCACCGCTGGGCGGACAACCGCACGGGACTCGTCACCGGTGCCCACGACCCCAGCCCGGTGATCGACAACAGGATCGTGGGTCCGGGCGACTCCTTCGGCTTCCAGGTGATCGCGGGTGAGTCCGGCGGTGCGGGGGCGTGGATGTACCACTGCCATGTGCAGCGCCACGCCGACCGGGGAATGGCCGGCTGGTTCCTCGTGAAGCGACCGGACGGAACCATTCCCGCACACGAGCCGCACCGGCATTAGAGCTCCGAACCAAAGGGGAGTCCGATCAGCGAGCGTGCGTGCCAGGCGCCGCGAGCCGGGAGCCCATCTTGTTCGGAGCTCTTGGTCCTCCGCTGCCCGCGGGCGAGGTGCGGGTCGCGATACGCGCCGGACCGGGCGCGCGCACCCGGCGTCACACGGCCGTGAGCGCTCTCAGGACGATGGACGACGCGGGCTATCCTGATCGGCAGCCGCCGAGGAGGAGCCCCGAAGTGACCGAGACCGCGCCACGTCCCACACTGGAGGCCGTGGCTGCCCGGGCCGGTGTCTCGCGGGCCACCGTCTCCCGGGTCGTCAACGGGGGTGACGGCGTGCGTGAGCCCCTCGTGGAGCGGGTGCGCCGAGCCGTGGAGGAACTCGGCTATGTGCCGAACCAGGCCGCGCGCAGTCTGGTGACCAAGCGGCACGACGCGGTCGCCGTCGTGATCGCCGAACCCGAGACCCGGGTCTTCGCCGACCCCTTCTTCGCCCTTCAACTGCGCGGCATCAGCAAGGAGCTGACGCTCCATGACTCCCAGCTCGTGCTGCTGCTGACGGAGGGGCGCGCCGACCACGCCCGGGTCGGCCGCTATCTCGCCGGAGGCCATGTCGATGGCGCGCTCGTCTTCTCGCTGCACCTCGACGACCCGCTGCCGGAACTGGTGCAGCGCGCCAGGATGCCCACGGTGTTCGGCGGGCGGCCGGGCTGGAGTGACGGCACGCGCAACGCCGTCTACGTCGACAGCGACAACCGCGGCGGGGCACGCGAGGCCGTACGCCATCTCATGGGTCTCGGCCGCCGCCGCGTCGCGCACATCACCGGTCCCCTCGACCAGACGTCCGCCGTGGACCGGCTCGACGGGTTCCGGGACGTCATGGTCGATGTCGACCCGCGTCTCATCGCCGAAGGTGACTTCACCCCGGGCGGCGGCGAACGAGCGATGCGGGTGCTGCTGGAGCGCTGTCCGGATCTGGACGCGGTGTTCGCCGCCAACGACCTGACCGCCTCCGGCGCCCTGCGGGTGCTGCGCGCGCAGGGCCGCCGGGTGCCCGACGACGTCGCCGTCATCGGTTTCGACGACATGCTGCCGGTCGCCGAGCAGACCGACCCTTCCCTGACGACGGTCCGTCAGGACATCGAGGAGATGGGAAGGTTGATGGCCCGGCTGCTGCTGCGCGCCGTCGACCGGCGGGGCGCGGGGCCGGATGAGGACGAGGCGCCCGGTGTGGGGGACAGGCTGTCCAGCGTGGTGCTGCCGACGACGTTGGTGCGGCGCGATTCCGCGTAGCGGGTGCGGCGCGGGCGGGTCAGGAACCGACCGTCACCGTGAAGCGCCTCGGGTTTCCGTCGTACGCCGCTCCGGACACGTCCGGCTGGCCGTCCGGGCATACGTCGTCGTAGGGGAAGGCGTACCCGATGGGAGAGTTCGCGTGCACGATCCGCGCCCAGTGGTTGGTCACGTCGCCCTGGTAGTAGTCGGCGCTGGTCAGGCCGTTCGGCTGGGCGGGGTGGGTGAGCATGAGCGAGCGGTTGAAGCCGGCGGCGAGACGGGCGAGCAGGCCCTTCTTGTCGTCGGGGTCGCCCGGGTTGTTCGCGAACGGGCCGTGGTTGCAGGTGAAGACGTCCTTCGAGGTGGGCCTGGGGAAGGTGTGGCCGCCGGTGAAGGTGAGCGTGTCACCGTTGACCCGGCCGGTGAACACGCCCCGGCCGCCCTGGAGATCGATCCGCAGATCGGTTCCCCGGTACTTCTCCCAGACCTGGTCGACATAGGCGGTCCACAGGTCACGGAACGGCATCCTGTCGGGCTGGTCGAAGTACGGCGCCATCACGTTCTGCGGGGAGACGACCCGCAGGACCTTCCCGCCTGAGCCGTGGACCACTAGTCGGTCCCAGGGCTGTCCGTCCCTGGCGGCCTGGGCCGTCAGGTCCGAGGCGATCCGGTCCACCGCGCCGTCGGGGAGCGGTGCCACCGTGTGTGTGGTGTCGCCCTCCAGGGTCAGACCGATCGGAAGCGCGGTGACCAGGTCGACATAGCTGATGTTCGCGTACAACTGGCTTGAGTTGAAGGTGAACTCGCAGAACGACCATGTCTTCCCGTAATTGGGATCCGCGGATGTGGCGAACGCCGGCTCGACCAGGGCCGGGCCCGGGTTCAGGAAGAAGTCGAGGGTGTCGTCGCGGACGAAGTAGATTCGCGCGCCGTACATCTGAGGCAGCGTCAGTACCCTGGGCGAGGAACCCGCGGGGCCCAGCGGAATGGCACAGTCGACCGGCAGCGGCGTCTGTGGCGCGGAGGGTGTGCCGGGTCGGTAGACGCTGCCGTCGGCTCGCAGCAGCATCAAGACACCCGTCGACTGCTCGCGTCCGGTGACGTACGCCCGGACGGTGCCCGGCAACGAGGCATTGCGCAGGGCGAGTTCGCAGGTGGCGGGGGCCGCCTGGGCGGTGCCTGGGCTCAGGGCGGTGGCCCAGGCGGGGGAGGTGGCGGCCGCGGCGGCAGCGGTCAGAAACACTCGGCGCGATATCACGAGGAGTCTCCTGGGGTGTGGGGGGAGCGCAGGGACGCAGGCGTGGGGGGTGCGTCCCTGCGGTGATTCCACTGTTCCCAGGGAAGGTTGAGGCGTCAAGGGTTATGACTGAGAGCGCTCTCGAAATCACTCTGCCTTCAAGAAGTGATGACAGGGGATGTCTGCGCTCCGGGGGCGGGAAGGAGGCGTCAAGGACGAGGAAGGGCGCGGGGTGCCGGGACTGAACCCGGCCCCGCGCCCTTGGACCGCCTCGGTCGCGTCAGCTCTGCGGCGGCTGCTGTGCGCTCTTGATCACCGCGAACCGTGCTCCGTACGGGTCGGCGAGGCGGGCGATGCGGCCCACCCCTTCGATGTCCGTCGCGGGCACCCGGACCGTGCCGCCGAGGTCCTGTGCCTTGCTCACCGTGGCGTCCGTGTCCGTGACCTCGAAGTACGGCAGCCAGTATGCGCCGGACCCCTCGTCCGCGGGATCGTCGGCGAGCGGGACGAGTCCGCCGAACATGGCGTCCTCGCCCGCGCCTTCGGGGTTGATGCAGGTGTAGGTGCCGCCGGGGAAGGGCACGCCCTGCGTCTCCCATCCGAGCACCTGGTGGTAGAACGCGGCGGCGCGGGCGATGTCCGCGGTGTGCAACTCGACCCAGCACAGCGAGCCGGGGTCACCGGCTACCTCCAGGCCCTTGGTCCGGCCGGGCTGCCAGATGCCGAAGGACGCTCCGGCCGGATCGGCGAGGAGGGCCATGTGGCCCTCGCCCATGACGTCCATGGGTCGCATGAGCACCCCGCCGCCGGCCTGTTCGGCCGCCTTGGCGGTGGCCTCCGCGTCGGGGCTCTGGAAGTAGATGGTCCAGGACGGCGATCCCTGCTCGGGGGCGGTCTGCATACCACCCGCGACGGTCTTGCCGGAGAGCTGGAAGAAGCCGTAGCCCCCGGCGTCGGGGCCCGCCGACCGGAACTGCCAGCCGAAGAGACCGCCGTAGAAGGCGATGGCGCCGTCGATGTCGGGCGTACCGACATCCAGCCAGTTGGGTGCGCCGTTGACGAAACGGGTGGTGAGCATGACTGCCCCCTTCGAGGTTTCCCGTTGCCTGCATTGCCGAGTCTTGCATCGCTCACTGACACACGCCGCCGGTGTGACGCGATGGGCCCGAGTGACGGCCGTCGGCCGTGGAGTCCGGGCTCGTGCCGGACTCCACCGCGCGCCGCCGTGCGTGGCCACGCCCGGCGGCCCCATCATCAAGGGCCGCACGACATCAAGGGCCGCGCTGTCGGGCCCGCCGTTGATGACGCGTTGATCGAACGTTTTTCGCCGCCCGGCACCATCTCGCCCATGCACATCGAAGCGATGACTGCGTCCGACATCGCCTGGCAGGAGCAGGCGCTGTGCGCGCAGACGGGGACCGACTTCTTCTTCCCCGAGCCGGGAAGCTCGGTGCGGGAGGCGAAGCGTATCTGCGGGCTGTGCGAGAGCCGCTCGGCATGTCTCGAATACGCGCTCGACAACGACGAGCGGTTCGGGGTCTGGGGCGGGCTGTCCGAGAAGGAGCGCCTGCATCTGCGGCGGACGGAGGGAGGCCGATGAGGGGCGGCGGACCCCTTCACCGGCGCTGGGCCCGCGTCAAGGCCGGTCGTGGACGGCATCGATGTGTCGACAAGGCGTCTTGCGGACATGGCCGGGTGCCGCCGGCGTCACCCGTGTCCGGTACCTGAGCGGGTACGAGGGCGGGTCGTGGTGGGTCCCGTGCGTCCGGATGCGCCACCAGGCGTGCGGGACGATGCTGGAGACATGTCCGGACGGGCTCCTGTCATCGTTCATCCACCGTCGGGCACGGGCGGTCGTCGGGTGACCGCGCGCGGGGAGATCCTGGGGATGGCGTTCTCCGACGAGGACGTGATCGAGTTCCTCGGCAGGGCCGGACTGCCCGACGCCGAGGACCTGCTCGACGATCCGTCGTGGGTGAAGTGGCGCGGCGCGGATCCGCACCACTACGAGGCCGCGTAGGAGACACGGCACCGTCGCGCGACGGGCCGGGTGCGCGGCGGCGTCGGCGTGTCCGCGTGGCTGCCCGACGGCCTCTCGACGTGCGGTGCGCCGGCCCCGGCCCCGGCCTCGGCGCGGGCGCGGTCCGGGGGCGCGGCTCCCGGCACAGGGTCCGGGGATCGGCGGCTCCCGGCACAGGCCCGACACGACCCGTACGGGCGTCCTGTACGGCCCCGGCCGACGGAGCGCGCGGCGATCGCCGCCGAGCCTGTGCGGGCCCGTGCGCCGGTCCGCCCCAGGCCGATCAGTACGCCCGCACCGCCGCCGACAGGCACAACGACCGCGCGCGCCCATGCCGGTGAAGCAGCCTCATGCCGGTGCCGTGGGCGGCGCCCGTCAGGCCCGCGCCGGCTGCGCCCCGTCCCGTGCCGCCATCCGCGCCCTGCGGGCCGCCAGCTTCTCGTCGAACTTCGTGGCCTCGGCGTCCAGCCCGCCCATGAACAGGCCCAGTTCCTCCTGGGCCCGGAGCCCCTCCGGGCCCAGACCGTCGATCTCCATGATCTTCAGGAAGCGCAGCACCGGCTGCAGCACGTCGTCGTGGTGGATGCGCAGGTTGTAGACCTCGCCGATCGCCATCTGGGCGGCGGCCCGCTCGAAGCCGGGGATGCCGTGGCCGGGCATGCGGAAGTTCACCACGACATCCCGGACCGCCTGCATGGTCAGGTCGGGCGCGATCTCGAACGCGGCCTTCAGCAGGTTCCGGTAGAAGACCATGTGGAGGTTCTCGTCGGTGGCGATGCGCGCCAGCATCCGGTCGCAGACCGGGTCGCCGGACTGGTGGCCGGTGTTGCGGTGCGAGATGCGGGTGGCCAGCTCCTGGAAGGCCACGTACGCGACGGAGTGCAGCATCGAGTGCCGGTTGTCCGACTCGAAGCCCTCGCTCATGTGCGCCATGCGGAATCGTTCAAGCTTGTCGGGGTCGACCGCGCGCGACGCGAGCAGATAGTCGCGCATCACGATGCCGTGCCGGCCCTCCTCGGCGGTCCACCGGTGCACCCAGGTGCCCCAGGCGCCGTCGCGGCCGAAGAGCGTGGCGATCTCATGGTGGTAGCTGGGGAGGTTGTCCTCCGTCAGCAGGTTCACGACCAGCGCGATCCGGCCGATCTCGGTGACCTTGGACTGCTCCTTGTCCCAGGCCACGCCGTCCTCGAACAAGCCGGGGAAGTTGCGGCCGTCGCCCCAGGGCACGTACTCGTGCGGCATCCAGTCCTTGGCGATCTTCAGATGCCGGTTCAGCTCGGTCTCGACGACTTCTTCCAGTGCGTGGAGCAGCCGGGCGTCGGTCCAGACGGAGGGGCTGCCGAGGTGGGGGGAAGTGATCGTCACGAGAACTCCAGGGAGACGGCGAGGTACAGCGCGCGGACCGGCGAGCGGTGCCGGAACCTACGGGATCGTAGGCTACGAGGCCGTAGGTTACGAAGCCGTAGGTTAAGTGTGCTGTAAAGAGGGCTGCTCAGCCGGTGTCCTCACGGGTCGTCAGAAGCGGCTCGCATCCGTCGCCGGGGATGACGAAGACCCCGGTCCCCAATGGTCCACGAGGCCGCGCGGACGGTCCGTACAGCCGGTCAGTCATACAGCTCCCGCATGCGCACCGAGAGACATGTCACACAGCCCTCGAGCTTCTCGAACTCGCTGATGTCCACCAGGACCGGTTCGTGTCCGAGGTCGGCGAGCAGCTCCGCCGTCTTCGGGGCGCTGGCCGCCATGAGCAGCTTGCCGCCGCCGAGCAGCACGACGTGCGAGCCCGACTCCTCCGGCACCGGCAGAAAGCGCGGGAACAGTGCCGGCTTGTCCACCAGCGGCACATGGCCGATGACCGTGCCGTCGGGCAGCGCGGTGACGGCCGACTTCAGATGCAGGACCCGGGTGACCGGTACGAAGACCACACGGGCGCCCAGTGGTTCGAAGACCGCGCGCAGCTGCTGGACGGCGGCCCTGTTCGTGCGTCCGCTGCGGCCGACGTAGATCGTGTCGTCGATCTTCAGGATGTCGCCGCCGTCGAGGGTGCCCGGCTCCCAGATCCAGTTCACCGAACAGCCGAGCCGGGCCACGGCCTCCTCGACGCCCGGGGTCTCCCCGCGCCGGGACTCGGCGCCGGGCCGGGCGATCAGCGCCACGTTCCTGTACATCACCACGGTGTCCTCGACGAACACCGAGTCCGGACAGTCGTCGGCCGGGTCCACCTCGACCGTCTCCCAGCCGTGCGTACGCAACGCCTCCGCATACGCCTGCCACTGCTCGACCGCGAGATCGACGTCCACCTTCTCCCGCTCGATGTGCGTGACCAGCCCCTCGGCCAGACGGGGGCTCGGGCGGCGGATGAGGGCCTTCTTGCTGGGCACGTGCGCAACTCCGTCTCGGCTGAGGGTGTCGCCCGCCATCATGCAGGGCCGGACCACGGGGACAAAGCCCCGGGTGACGGCCGTGGCCCGCCCGGTGCGCCGGACGGGCCACGACGTGCGACCGAGCGAGGACGCTTCTGACGGATCTCCGCGGCGTCGCGGCGTCCGGCGCGCGCCCCCAGCCTTCGGCCGGGAGGTGCCGCCGCTCGCCGCATCGCGCGAGAGCCCACGTCGCGCCGCTACGAGGACTTCCGCGCGGCATGCCGAGAGCCCGCACCGGACGCCGCTCCCTGTCCCACGGAGATCCGTCAGAAGCGCCCCTAGGCCGGGAACCCGAGGTCCTCCGGTGTGGTCTCCCTGAGCTCTCCGTCGAGCAGAAGCCAGCGTGTGACCCCGATCGAGTCCAGGAACGGCACGTCGTGGCCCGCCACGATCAGCGCGCCCTCGTAGGACTCCAGTGCCGTGGTGAGCTGCCGGACGCTCGCCATGTCGAGGTTGTTCGTCGGCTCGTCGAGCATCAGCAGCTGCGGCGCGGGCTCGGCGAGCATCAGCGCCGCCAGCGTGGCGCGGAAGCGCTCGCCGCCCGACAGGGTCCCGGCCCGCTGGTCGGCCCGCGCGCCACGGAACAGGAAGCGGGCCAGGCGCGCCCGGATCCGGTTGTTGGTGGCGCCGGGGGCGAACCGGGCCACGTTCTCGGCGACCGTCAGCCCGTCGTCGAGGACGTCCAGCCGCTGTGGCAGGAAACGCAGCGGCACGTGCGCCGTCGCCTCGCCCGACACCGGCTGCAGCTCACCGGCGATCGTGCGCAGCAGTGTGGTCTTGCCCGCCCCGTTGCGTCCGATCAGCGCGATCCGCTCCGGACCGTGCAGGTCGAGGCCGCCCGCCACGCGGGCGCCGCAGGCCAGTTCCAGGTCCCGCAGGGTCAGCACGGACCGCCCCGGCGGCACCGCCGTGTACGGCAGGTCGACGCGGATCTCGTCGTCGTCCCGCACCGCCTCGACCGCCTCGTCGAGCCGCTCCCTCGCCTCGGCGAGCTTCTCCTCGTGCATGATGCGATGCTTGCCGGCGGACTCCTGCGCCGCCCGCTTGCGCGCACCCATGACGATCTTCGGTTCGCGCTTGGTGTCCCACATCTTCTGGCCGTACCGCTTGCGGCGGGCCAACTTGACCTGGGCGTCGGCCAGTTCGCGCTTCTGCTTGCGGAGGTCGGCCTCGGCGACGCGCACCATGCGTTCCGCCGCCTCCTGCTCGACGGCCAGCGCCTCCTCGTACGCCGTGAAGTTGCCGCCGAACCAGGTGATCTCCCCGGAGCGCAGATCCGCGATCTGGTCGACCAGATCCAGCAGTTCTCGGTCGTGGCTGACCACGACCATGACTCCCGACCATGCCTCCACGGCCGCGTACAGGCGCCGGCGCGCGTACAGATCGAGGTTGTTGGTGGGCTCGTCGAGCAGCAGTACGTCCGGACGGCGCAGCAGCAGCGCGGCCAGCCGCAGCAGGACGGACTCGCCGCCGGAGACCTCGCCGATGGTGCGGTCGAGCCCGATCCGGCCGAGCCCGAGTTCGCCGAGCATCGCCTCGGCGCGCTCCTCCACGTCCCAGTCGTCGCCGACGGCCGTGAAGTGCTCCTCGGCCACGTCGCCCGCCTCGATGGCGTGCAGAGCGACGCGCTTCGCCGCGATGCCGAGCGCCTCGTCGACCCGCAGGGCGGTGTCGAGGGTGACGTTCTGCGGCAGGTATCCGATCTCGCCGGCGACGCGTACGGTGCCGCCGGACGGAGCGAGTTCACCGGCGATCAGCTTCAACAGGGTGGACTTCCCCGATCCGTTGGCACCGATGAGCCCGGTCCTGCCCGAACCGAACGCGACCTGAAGGTCGTCGAAGACGCGGGTGCCGTCGGGCCAGGAGAAGGACAGGGACGTACAGGTGATGGAAGGGGTCTGTGACATACGGGCCTCACGGGTGCTCGGGACGGGTGGGGGCGACACGTGTGAGACACCGCACCGGGACGAGGGTCCGTGAACAGGGAGAGAGTCCCGCATCGGAGGACGGCTCGTACGCCGAGGTCGCACGCGACGCACACAGACGCGGACAGCGCTGTGTGACGCGGTGTCTCAGGACCTCAGACGAGCAACGTCCTTCTCCGATCGACGGCAACAAGACCGCTGTACACCGTAAGAGAGGGGTTGGGCGGTGTCAACGAATTAACGCGGAGGTGCGGGGTACTTGACCGCTGCCCGATCCCGCGACCGCCCGCAGGCCGGTGCCGCACCTGTCCTACCGTGCGCAAGGAGGCCCCGTGCCCGACGGTTCCACTTCGCTGCCCGCCCGGCTCTATCTGCTGGCCTGGGACACCACCAGGCTCAGACTCACCGGGGAGACCCAGCTCGCCCACCTGGTGCGGGCAGGGGCCCTCACCGAGCTGGCGCAGCGAGGACTGCTCAGCGACGTGGACGGCATCGCCACCCCGGCGGACCTCGACGCCCGCACCCGCGACCTCGCTCTCGACGGCCTCCTGGAACTCGTCGAGGAGTCCCGGCCCCGCCCCTGGAAGACCTGGGTGACCCTGCACGCCGGCGTCACCCTCGACGCCGTCCGCGCCCAACTCGCCGCCGACGGTCTGCTGCGCGCCGGCAGGAAGAGGGTGCTCGGGCTCTTCCCTTCCCTCGAGTACGAGCTGGAGGGCGTCCAGGTGGTGGAGACACTGCAGCGGCGGGCGCGCCAGGTGCTCGTGGGCCCGGTACCCGTCACGGAGGTCTCCGACCGCGACGCGGCCCTCGTGGCCCTGGCCGCCGCGGCCGAACTGCGCACCGTGGTGACCGCGGCGGACCGCAAGCGCCACAAGGAGCGCATCCAGGCGCTGACCGATCGCAGCGGCGCCGCCGCCCCCGCGCTGAAGAGGGTCGTCCACGAGGTGCGCACGGCGATGGTCACGGCGGTCACGGCCGCGTCGACGATGGGCGCGGGCACCTGACGAACGCCTGGAGCCCGGCCAGTGCCCGGCTCGTCGAGGAGGCCGGCGCGGTGGCCGTCGCTTCGTGCCCGCAGTCGTCGACCCGGTGACCGTGAAGGCGCTCGCGGAGGGCATCGAGGGTCCGCTGAACGTGATGGCCGGCCCCGGTGCGCCCACCGTCGGCGCCCCGGCCTCCCTCGGTGTCGCCCGGATCGCCGTCGGGTCGGGCATCGCGCGGGCCGTTCACGGCTGGTCCGCCGCGCCGCGCGGGAACTGCTGGACGAGGGGACGTACGGGGCACTGGCCGACCGGCTCGACCACGGGGAGCTCAACACCGTGCGGGTGGCCGTCGTCAGTCCCTTCGAGGGGAGGTCCGGCTGCCGAACGGTCGCCCCTGGGGCGCGTTCAGCACGCGTCGCGCATCAGCTCCGCCAGGTCGTGGTCCAGGTCCACCTGGAGATGCTCCCCGCCGACCGGCACCAGTTCCGTGGTCCGCTGCAGGAAGCGCCGGACCTCGCTGGAGTGGACGTGCACCACGGCGGTGCCCTCCGGGGCGTGGAACTCCAGGACGGTGCGGTCGTAGCCGTACGGCCGTACCCGGACGTCACCGTGGCCCTCGGGGCCTTCCAGGCCGGCCGTGAGGAGCTCGCGGGCGAAGGTCCAGCACACCTCGACGCCTTCCAGGGTGGCCGGCGCGGGGAAGGTCATGCGAACGGCGAACGGGTCGCGCCGGTCGTAGTGGAGCGTGGCCGGAATGCTCGGCATCCGCGGCGCGGCGGCGACGAGACGGGCCTCCACGGGCTGCTCGATGACGGTGGACAACGCCTGGCTCCCTTGTGACGGCTGAACGGACTTCGGGCGGATGAGGCACGGCACTTGAAGAGACGATGGAATCGGCCATTCCGTGCACATGAATTGCGAGTGACCTCTGTCACCGGGTCCATGCCACCGAGGCCATCCCAGGAGAGATCCATTGCTGCGTCCCGCGGTCTTCGGGACACCTGAGAGGACATCTGAGAGGACACCGGGTACGGGCGTGCGGTTCCGGGCGGGGGCATCTGGACGGCACCGGGGGAGTGGGCTAGCTTCGCGCGCCATGACGGGCATGGGGAACACGAGACGTACGGGCCGGACGCTGGCCGTGGGACTGTGCGCGGTGGCGCTCGCCGCGCTGTCGGCTGCGCCCGCGCAGGCGCACCGGGCGCAGCGGCCGGTACCGCACTGGCAGCTCCAGGACAGCGGCACGGACGTACGCTTCCGCGGCCTCTCGGCGGTCAGCCGGGACACCGCCTGGCTGGCCGGATCCAAGGGGACCGTACTGCGTACCACCGACGGCGGCGCGCACTGGCGGAACGTCTCCCCGGCGGCCTCCGCGGACCTGGAGTTCCGTGACGTGGAGGCGTTAGACGCCCGGCACGCGGTGGTCCTTGCCATCGGCGAGGGCCAGGCCTCCCGGGTGTTGCGCACCGACGACGGGGGCGCGACCTGGACGGAGGCGTTCCGGAACACCGACGCCAAGGCCTTCTACGACTGCCTCACCTTCTTCGACCGCCGTCACGGCCTCGCCGTGAGCGACCCGGTCGACGGAAGGTTCCGCGTCCTGTCCACCAGCGACGGCGGCCGCTCCTGGACGGTGCTGCCCAGCGCCGGGATGCCCGCGGCCCAGGACGGCGAGGCCGGGTTCGCGGCCAGTGGCCAGTGCCTGGTGGCCTCGGGGCCGCACGACGTCTGGCTCGCCACGGGCGGCGGCGCACGCGCGCGCGTGCTGCACTCCGCCGACCGCGGGCTGACCTGGACGGCCGCCGACACGCCCGTTCCGGCGGGCGATCCGGCGCGCGGTGTCTTCGCGCTCGCCTTCCGGGACCGGACGCACGGTCTCGCGGTCGGCGGAGACTACCGCGCCGACCGGCCGTCCCCGCGGGCGGCGGCGGTGACCCGGGACGGCGGCCACACGTGGACGCCCGCCGCGAAGCCCCCGCCCGCCTACCGCTCCGGTGTCACCTGGCTCCCGCACAGCCGCGTCGCCGCACTCGCCGTCGGCCCGACCGGCACCGACCTCACCACGGACGGCGGCCGCACCTGGCAGACCCTCGACAACGGCTCGTACGACACCGTGGACTGCGCCCCGGACCTCGGCTGCTGGGCCTCGGGTGAGAAGGGGCGGGTGGCGCGCCTGGAACCCTGACGGTGATCCCGGGCGAAAACGGGTACTCGTCAACGACCCTCACCCCGGAAGGAAGTGACCCGTCATGCCACGCGGCTCCAGCCCCAAGCGGGAGCGTCAGTACGAACACATCGAGGAGAGCGCGCGCGACCGCGGTGAGAGCCCGCAGCGCGCCAAGGAGATCGCGGCACGGACCGTCAACAAGGAGCGCGCCCGCTCCGGCGAGTCCAGGACCGCGAGCCGTACGTCCACCCAGGACATGTCGTCCGGCAAGCGCGGCGGACAGCGCTCGGGCGGCGGCTCCCAGGGACCCACGTACGACCAGCTGTACGAGGAGGCGAAGCGGCGCAACATCCGCGGCCGTTCGGACATGAACAAGGGGGAGCTGCAGCGCGCGCTGGGCAAGAGGTGACGGCAGCCCGCGGGGTCGTACGCTCGTCACCACCATGACGACCGTACCCATTCCCGCGGGCTGGCCCGCGACCGAAGAAGAAGCCCTCGCCGTGCAGGACGAGTTGCGCGGGCGGCTGATCCTCGACGAGCCGGGGCCCCCGCCCGGCCGGGGCCCCGTCACCGGGGTCGACGTCGCCTACGACGACGAGCGCGGCGTGGTCGCGGCGGCGGCCGTCGTCCTGGACGCCGCCACGCTCGCCGTGCTCGCCGAGGCCACCGCGATCGGCGAGGTCTCCTTCCCGTATGTGCCCGGCCTGCTCGCCTTCCGTGAGATCCCCACGGTCCTGGCCGCCCTGGACGCACTGGGCCGCGACCCCGGCGTGGTGGTCTGCGACGGCTACGGCCTCGCCCACCCGCGCCGCTTCGGGCTCGCCGGCCACCTCGGCGTCCTCACGGGGCTGCCCACGATCGGTGTGGCCAAGAACCCCTTCACCTTCACCTACGAGGAGCCGGGCGCCGAGCGCGGCAGCACGAGCCCGCTCCTCGCAGGCGCCGACGAGGTCGGCCGGGCCCTGCGCACACAGGCGGGCGTGAAGCCGGTGTTCGTCTCCGTGGGACACCGGGTCGACCTGGCCAGCGCCTGCGCCCACACCCTCGCGCTCACCCCCGAGTACCGCATCCCCGAGTCCACTCGGCGCGCCGACGCCCTGTGCCGACAGGCCCTGAAGGAGGCCCTGGGCCCAGGCCGGGCGGGCACGCCGCACTGACCGAGTACGGGAACTGAGTACCCGTACGGATGTACGGCATCATCCTGCTCGGCAGGCTGGGCCCATGACGACACACCGTTCCCCCAAGCCCACCGGCCACTCCGCCCAGCCCGTCGAACGCACCGTGACGGCCGCCCTCCTGCTCGCCCTGGTCGCCGGGCTCGCCTGGATCGGCGGGATGATCTACACCGTCCTCGGGTGGCCGCTGTAGAGCCGGGTCCAGGGGTGGCCCCGGACCGTTGCCGTCAGATCCGGGACGGCTACCGCAGTGCCGCCACCCGGAAGTCGATGCCCGCCGCGCGGAGGCGGTCGATGAGGGCGTCGCCCATCGCCTCCACCGTGGTGACCTGGCCGGACGTGCGGGGCAGGTCGTCCAGGGCGAGGCTCAGGGCCGACTCGGCGAAGATCTTCGCCGTCTCCCCGTAGCCCGGGTCGCCGCCCGTGACCTCGGTGAAGACGCGCCGACCGCCGCCCTCGCCCACGAACCGCACCGAGAACCAGCTCTTCGCCCGCTTCTCGGCGCTCGGCCCCTGCCCGGGGCTGATCCGGCCCGACAGCCACCGCCGTGCGGGCGGCACCTGGGCGGCCGCGATCAACGCGCCGACCGCCGCGACCCCGCCCAGGGCGAACGGCAGGGTTTCGACCGCCGCGTAGTGCCGGTAGCGGAAGTCGGGTCCGTACCGCTCCAGGGCGCGCGCCGACCGGCGCACCACCTGCGCGTCGATGGTGGGCAGCGGCAGGGCCCACGCCCCGACCTCCTTGGCGAACCGCGGGGCGCCGAGCGGCGCCTGCGCGCGTCGCCCCAGCAGCCGCGGCTCGTGGCGGCCGCGGTCCCGGGCCGCGGCCAGCAGCCGCGGCCCGCGCGCCATCTGGCCGAGCGCGGAGGCGAAGGTCCCGCCCGAGATCATGCCCTGCGCGCGGACGTAGCCGTCGACCGTCAGCGGCACGCCCTCGGGGAGCTGCCGCACGGTGAAGTACGCCCCCAGGTCGTGCGGAACCGAGTCGAAGCCGCAGGCGTGCACCAGGCGCGCCCCCGTCTCCCGCGCGCGTGCGTCGTGCCGCACGTACATGAGGTCGACGAACTCCGTCTCGCCGGACAGGTCGAGGTAGTCCGTGCCCGCGTCGGCGCAGGCCGCCACCAGTTCCTCGCCGTACTCCAGATAGGGGCCGACCGTCGTGGCCAGCACGCGCGCGTGCCCGGCGAGTTCGCGCAGCGACTCGGGATCCGATACATCCGCCTGGAGTACCGCGGGCGCGGAAGTGCCGGCGAGACGTTCCCGCAGTCGCTCCAGCTTCCCGGCGCTCCGTCCCGCGACCGCCCAGCGCAGCCCCTGGGGCGCACGCGCGGCGAGGTATTCCGCGGTGAGCGTGCCCACGAAGCCGGTGGCTCCGAACAGCACGATGTCGTATGCGCGATCCGCCGTCTGCCTGCTCATGACACCTCTCTGCCCGCGCCCTTGTCGGTGGCTGAGGCTAGCGTGAGGTACGAGCGGTCGTACGAGGAGGTCGGGCGGTCGGCGGAACGGCGCCGCTGGACGTCCGAAATTTGACTAAGCGCTTGCTCGTGCGGGTATTGCCCGGACTGCAACACGTTCTTAACATCACTGGTGTCACATCAGTGATGTCACAGAGCTGGGGGCTTGATGGCAGTGGCAAGGACGCCGGGGCGCGGCCCCCTCGCCGGCGTGCGCGTCGTCGAGCTGGCGGGCATAGGGCCCGGCCCGTTCGCCGCGATGCTCCTTGCCGACCTCGGCGCCGACGTCGTCCGTGTGGACCGTCCGAACGGACCGGGGCTCGCGATCAATCCCGAGTACGACGTCACCAACCGCAACAAGCGCTCGGTGATCGTCGACCTGAAGGCCGAGGACGGTCCGGCCCGCCTCCTGGACCTGGTCGAACGCGCCGACATCCTCATCGAGGGCTACCGCCCGGGCGTGGCCGAACGCCTCGGCGTCGGCCCCGGGACCTGCCACACCCGCAACCCCCGGCTCGTCTACGGCCGGATGACCGGCTGGGGCCAGGAGGGCCCGCTCGCCCAGCGCGCCGGGCACGACATCGCGTACATCGCGCTCACCGGCACCCTCGGCATGATCGGCCAGGCGGACGCGCCACCCGCCATCCCCGCCAACCTCGTCGGTGACTACGCGGGCGGCTCGCTGTACCTGGTCGTCGGCGTCCTGGCCGCCCTCCACCACGCGCGCGAGACGGGCACCGGGCAGGTCGTGGACGCGGCGATCGTCGACGGCGCCGCCCATCTGACCTCGATGATCCACGGCATGCTCGCCGCAGGACGCTGGCAGGACCGCCGGGGCGCCAACCTCTTCGACGGCGGCTGCCCCTTCTACGGCACGTACGAGACGGCCGACGGCCAGTACATGGCGGTGGGCGCCCTCGAGCGGCAGTTCTACGAGGAGTTCATGGATCTGCTCGGCATCGGGAACCTGGCACCGGCCCGCGAGGACATCGCCCGCTGGGGCGAGCTGCGGGAGGCGGTCGTGGCCCGTTTCAAGACCCGCACACGCGACGAGTGGACCGCGCTCTTCGAGGGCTCCGACGCCTGTGTGGCCCCCGTCCTCTCCCTCCGCGAGGCCCCGGCACACCCCCACCTCGCCGCCCGGGGCACCTTCACCGACCACGGCGGGATCACCCAGCCTGCCCCCGCGCCCCGCTTCTCGGTCACCCATACGGCGGTACACGGCGGACCCGCACAGCCCGGTGCCGACACCGAGGAGGTCGCGCGCGACTGGGGGGTGCCCCGGCTCCTGGAGGAGGGCGGCTGATGGACCCCTCGATCCCCCTCGACCACGGCCCGGCCCCCGGCACGCGGCCCCATTCGGACCACCCACGGGCAACCACCGAGACCATCGGTCGTTCCCGGCCCGGCTGACCCTCCCCGAAAGGCTTACCAGTGAGCACCGAAGCGTACGTGTACGACGCGATCCGCACCCCGCGCGGACGCGGCAAGGCGTCCGGCGCCCTGCACGGCACCAAGCCCATCGACCTGGTGGTCGGACTCATCCACGAGATGCGGCGGCGGTTCCCGGACCTCGACCCGGCAGCGATCGACGACGTCGTCCTGGGCGTCGTGAGCCCGGTCGGTGACCAGGGCTCCGACATCGCGCGTATCGCCGCGATCGCCGCCGGGCTGCCCGACACCGTGGCCGGCGTCCAGGAGAACCGCTTCTGTGCGTCCGGCCTCGAAGCCGTGAACCTGGCCGCCGCGAAGGTCCGTTCGGGGTGGGAGGACCTGGTGCTCGCGGGCGGCGTCGAGTCGATGTCGCGGGTCCCGATGGCCTCGGACGGCGGCGCCTGGTTCGCCGACCCGATGACCAACATGACCGTCAACTTCGTGCCGCAGGGCATCGGCGCCGACCTCATCGCCACGATCGAGGGCTTCTCCCGGCGGGACGTCGACGAATACGCGGCGCTGTCCCAGGAGCGGGCCGCGGCCGCCTGGAAGGACGGCCGCTTCGACAGGTCCGTGGTGCCCGTGAAGGACCGCAGCGGGCTCGTCGTCCTGGACCAGGACGAGCACATGCGGCCCGGCACGACCGCCGACTCGCTCGCCAAGCTCAAGCCGTCGTTCGCGGACATCGGCGAACTCGGCGGCTTCGACGCGGTGGCCCTGCAGAAGTACCACTGGATCGAGCAGATCGACCACGTCCACCACGCCGGCAACTCCTCCGGCATCGTGGACGGCGCGGCGCTGGTCGCCATCGGTTCCAAGGAGGCCGGCGAACGGAACGGGCTGCGTCCCCGGGCCCGGATCGTCTCGGCGGCGGTGTCCGGCTCCGAGCCGACGATCATGCTGACCGGACCCGCGCCCGCCACCCGCAAGGCGCTCGCCAAGGCCGGGCTGACGATCGACGACATCGACCTGGTGGAGATCAACGAGGCGTTCGCCGCGGTCGTGCTGCGCTTCGCCAGGGACATGGGACTGTCACTGGACAAGGTCAACGTCAACGGCGGCGCCATCGCCCTGGGCCACCCGCTCGGCGCGACCGGCGCGATGATCCTCGGCACGCTGGTGGACGAGCTGGAGCGGCAGGACAAGCGGTACGGGCTGGCCACGCTGTGCGTGGGCGGCGGCATGGGCATCGCCACCGTCGTCGAGCGCGTCTGACCTTCCCCAACGGATCCTACGGAGCACCCTGATGAGCACTGAGTCCACCACCATCCGCTGGGAGCAGGACGAAACCGGCGTCGTCACGCTCGTCCTCGACGACCCCAACCAGTCCGCGAACACCATGAACCAGGCGTTCAAGGAGTCGATCGCGGCGATCGCCGAACGCGCCGAGGCCGAGAAGGACTCCATCCGCGGAATCATCTACACCTCCGCCAAGAAGACCTTCTTCGCGGGCGGTGACCTCAAGGACATGATGAAGGCCGGCCCGCAGGACGCCCAGCAGGCGTTCGAGACCGGTACGGCGATCAAGAACTCCCTGCGCCGTATCGAGACCCTCGGCAAGCCGGTCGTCGCCGCCATCAACGGAGCGGCCCTGGGCGGCGGCTACGAGATCGCACTCGCCTCCCACCACCGCATCGCCCTCGACGCCCCCGGCTCCAAGATCGGCCTGCCGGAGGTCACGCTCGGCCTGCTCCCGGCGGGCGGCGGCGTCACCCGCACCGTACGGCTGATGGGCATCGCCGACGCCCTGCTGAAGGTGCTGCTGCAGGGCACCCAGTACTCGCCCCGGCGCGCCCTGGAGAACGGTCTGGTCCACGATGTGGCCGGCACCCGCGAGGAGATGCTGGACAAGGCCCGCGCCTTCATCGACGCCCACCCCGAGTCCCAGCAGCCCTGGGACAGGCCGGGCTACAAGATCCCGGGCGGTACGCCGGCCAACCCGAAGTTCGCCGCCAACCTGCCCGCCTTCCCGGCCAACCTGAAGAAGCAGCTGAACGGCGCTCCCTACCCCGCCCCGCGCAACATCCTCGCGGCCGCCGTCGAGGGCTCGCAGGTCGATTTCGAGACCGCCCTGACCATCGAGGCCCGCTACTTCACCGAGCTGGTCACCGGGCAGACGGCGAAGAACATGATCCAGGCGTTCTTCTTCGACCTGCAGGCCGTCAACTCGGGCGCCAACCGCCCCCAGGGCATCGAGCCCCGCCAGGTCCGCAAGGTCGCCGTTCTGGGCGCCGGGATGATGGGCGCGGGCATCGCGTACGCATGCGCCCGCGCGGGCATCGAGGTCGTCCTCAAGGACGTCTCCCCGGAAGCCGCCGTCAAGGGCAAGGGCTACTCCGAGAAGCTGTGCGGCAAGGCCGTCGCCAAGGGGCGTACGACCAGGGAGAAGGCGGACGCGCTGCTCGCCCGCATCACCCCCACCGCCGAGGCCGCGGACCTGGCGGGCTGCGACGCCGTCATCGAGGCCGTGTTCGAGGACCCGGCGCTCAAGCACAAGGTGTTCCAGGAGATCGAGCACGTCGTCGAGCCCGACGCGCTGCTGTGCTCCAACACCTCGACACTGCCCATCACCGTGCTCGCCGAGGGCGTGGAGCGGCAGGCCGACTTCATCGGACTGCACTTCTTCTCGCCCGTCGACAAGATGCCGCTCGTCGAGATCATCAAGGGGAAGCGGACCGGCGACGAGGCGCTGGCACGCGCCTTCGACCTGGTCCGGCAGATCAACAAGACGCCGATCGTGGTCAACGACTCGCGCGGCTTCTTCACCTCCCGGGTCATCGGCCACTTCATCAACGAGGGCGTCGCGATGGTCGGGGAGGGCATCGAGCCCGCGTCCGTCGAGCAGGCGGCCGCGCAGGCGGGCTACCCGGCCAAGGTGCTGTCCCTGATGGACGAGCTGACGCTCACCCTGCCGCGCAAGATCCGCAACGAGTCGAAGCGGGCCGTCGAGGAGGCGGGCGGCACCTGGACCCCGCATCCGGCCGAGGCCGTCATCGACCGCATGATCGACGAGTTCGGCCGCACCGGACGCAGCGGCGGGGCCGGCTTCTACGAGTACGGCGAGGACGGCAGGCGCGGTCGGCTGTGGCCGGGCCTGCGCGAGCACTTCACGGAGCCGGGCCACACGATCCCGTTCGAGGACATGCAGGAGCGCATGCTCTTCTCCGAGGCGCTGGACACCGTCCGGCTCCTGGAGGAGGGCGTGCTGACGTCCGTCGCCGACGCCAACATCGGCTCGATCTTCGGCATCGGCTTCCCCGGCTGGACAGGCGGCGTCCTGCAGTACATCAACGGTTACGAGGACGGCGTGGCCGGCTTCGTGGCCCGGGCGCGGGAGCTCGCCGAGCGGTACGGCGAGCGCTTCACGCCGCCCGCGCTCCTGGTGGAGAAGGCGGAGAAGGGCGAGCGGTTCACCGACGCGCGCTGAGGCGATCCCGGAGGTACCCGCAGGGAGCGTGGGCGACCCTGCGGGTACCTGCCGGGTCAGGAGGAGCCGTGTCCGGGGCGTGCGCCCTCAGAGCCCTGGCCGGGCCGTGCGTCCGGGAGCCACGCGCGCAGCTCCTCCTTGAGGGAGCGCTGGAAGGTGGTGAGCAGGGCCTCGATCACCAGCGGGTGCATATGCGCGGACAGGGACTTCACGGCCGTGGAGTCGCGCTCGGACACGGCCTCGCGCAGCAGCCGCGACAGCTCGCGCGCCGCCGCGCGTGAATGCTCGATGAGCACACCGCGGGCGGCGAGGATCGTCTCCTCCCCGAGGGGCACGTCGAGGAGCTGTACGCCGAGCCGGAGCAGGCCCGGGTCCACGCGGTACGCCCCGTCGTGCGGCACGGCCACCTTCATCGCCGCGAGCCGCTCCAGATCCTCCTCGCCGAGGGGCCTGCCCACGCGCCGTTCCAGCTCCGCGCGCGTCATCGTCTCCACCGCGTCCGGTGCCCAGGAGGCCACGACGGCCCGGTGGATGGCGAGGTCCCGGGCGCTGAGGTCCGCCGGCAGCTGCTGCAGATGGCGCTCGATCGCGGCGAGCGTCATGCCCTGGCGCTGCAGCTCCTCGATGAGCGCCAGCCGGGCCAGGTGCTCCGGCCCGTAGTGGCCCACGCGCCGCGGGCCGATCACGGGCGGCGGAAGCAACCCCTTGGCGCTGTAGAAGCGGACGGTGCGGACCGTGACGCCCGCATGCGCGGCCAGCTCGTCGACGGTGAGCGTCGGCCCTTCGGTCTCGGTCCCCATGCGCAGCAGTATCGCTGTCACACCAACGCTGTGAAACCTCCGGGCGGTCTCCCACGAGCACATGGCGCACGGCCCATGATCTTGTGACCAGCGGCCGATGATCTCGTGGAGAACATGTGAGAAGTACCGCTATGTGACGTCCGCCATCGCATATCGGACGAACCCTGGGGGAGGGTGGCACCTTGGTCTGTGCCACATCAGGGGTGGCCCGGGCCAGCACACATCCGGTCCCCGCGCGCCCCGTGTGCCGGGCTCACCAGAGAGTAGATCCACCCGTGAGCAAGGACGCCGTGAACTCGGCAGCGGTTGCATCCCGTACCGGTGCGACCCAGACGCCCGCGGACGCGGGCGACGCCGGTTACAGCAAGGACCTCAAGGCCCGCCACGTCAACATGATCGCGATCGGCGGGGCGATCGGCACCGGCCTCTTCCTCGGTGCCGGAGGCCGGCTGCACAACGCGGGCCCCGCCCTCGCGCTGGCCTACCTGGTCTGCGGCGTCTTCGCCTTCTTCGTCGTCCGTGCCCTCGGCGAGCTGGTCCTGTACCGGCCGTCGTCCGGGTCCTTCGTGTCGTACGCGCGCGAGTTCCTCGGCGAGAAGGGCGCCTACGTCGCCGGCTGGATGTACTTCCTGAACTGGTCGACGACCGGTATCGCCGACATCACCGCGATCGCGCTCTACACGCACTACTGGAGCTTCTTCACCTCCATCCCGCAGTGGGTGCTGGCCCTGATCGCCCTCGCGGTCGTCCTGGCCGTGAACCTGATCTCGGTGAAGATCTTCGGCGAGATGGAGTTCTGGTTCGCGATCATCAAGGTCGCCACGCTGGTGGGCTTCATGTTCATCGGCATCTTCCTGCTGGCCACCCAGCACCACGTGGACGGCGGGAAGCCCGGCCTGAGCGTGATCACGGACCACGGCGGCGTCTTCCCGCACGGCCTGATGCCCGTGGTCCTCGTCATGCAGGGCGTGATCTTCGCGTACGCAGCCCTGGAGCTCGTCGGTGTCGCCGCGGGCGAGACGGCCGAGCCGGAGAAGGTCGTCCCGCGCGCGGTGAACTCGATCATGTGGCGCGTCGGTCTCTTCTACGTCGGCTCGGTGGTCCTCCTCGCGCTGCTGCTGCCGGGCTCGGTGTACTCCGCGGGCGAGAGCCCCTTCGTCACCGTGCTCTCGAAGATCGGTGTCCCGGCGGCGGGCGACGTGATGAACCTGGTCGTCCTGACCGCCGCGATGTCCTCGCTGAACTCCGGCCTCTACTCCACGGGCCGCATCCTGCGCTCCATGGCGATGGCGGGCTCGGCGCCGAAGTTCACGGCGCGCATGAACCGCAGCCAGGTCCCCTACGGCGGCATCCTGCTCACGTGCTCGGTGTGCGTGCTCGGCGTCGGCCTGAACTACCTGGTGCCGAGCCAGGCCTTCGAGATCGTGCTGAACGTGGCCTCGCTCGGCATCGTCAGCACCTGGGTGATCATCATGATCTGCCACCTGATCTTCGTCCGCCGCGCCAGGGCGGGACTGGTCACCCGGCCGTCCTTCCGGCTGCCCGGCAGCCCGGTGACCGAGATCGCCACCATCGCCTTCCTGGTGGCCGTGCTCGGCCTCATGTGGAACGACCCCGAGGTCGGCCGCAAGACGCTGCTGCTCATTCCGCTGATCGCCGTCCTGCTCGTCGGCGGCTGGTTCGCACTCCTCCGCCGCAACGCGAGGACCGCCGACCAGGAGCTGACGGACTTCACGAAGTAGCGGCCCGCGGGCCACTGCCGTGGCCAGCGCCCACGGTGGCGTAGGCGCCGTGACCGCCGAGGCCTGAGCCCGCATCGAGACCGACCGTGTCATGGCCGAGGCCGAACTCCGCGGGTAGCCGCGGAGTTCGGCCTCGGACCTGGCGGGCCGGATCATGGGCGAGCCGGTCCGGGCTCCGGCAGAGCGCGGCTGATCAGCCGGAGTGCACGTCGTTCGCCGCCTCGATCTTCTTCCAGGACTTCGGCCGGACCGGAGCGGCCGAAGTCCTGGCGATGGAGGCGGTGCGCGCCGCGGGCGCGGCCGGCTTCGACGGCGTCAGCAGCCAGGTGTCGAAGAGCGCGGCCAGCGGCTTCCCGGACACCTGCTCCGCGTACCTCTGGAAGTCCGCGACCGAGGCGTTGCCGTACGCGTGATCCTTCGGCCAGCCCTTCAGGATGGCGAAGAACGCGTCGTCGCCGACCGCGTTGCGCAGCGCCTGGACGGCGAGCGCGCCCCGGTCGTAGACCGCGATGTCGAACTGGTGGTCAGGGCCCGGATCGCCGGGCTTGACCGTCCAGAACGCGTCGTCGGCCGGATGCGAGGCGTAGACGTAGTCCGCCAGCTCCTGCGTGGTGCCCTCGCCCTCGTGCTCCGACCACAGCCACTGCGCGTACCGCGCGAAGCCCTCGTTGATCCAGATGTCCTTCCAGCCCTTGAGCGACACGTCGTCGCCGTACCACTGGTGCGCCAGCTCGTGCACGACGACGGATGTGTTCGACCCGTTCGCGAACTGCTTGGGGCTGTAGTAGACGCGGGTCTGCGTCTCCAGGGCGTACCCGGTGGTCGTGTTCGGGACGTACCCGCCGACCGAGCTGAACGGGTACGGCCCGAAGTAGCCGGTCAGCCAGTCGACGATCTCCCCGGTCCGCTCCACGCTCACCCGCGCGGCCCCGTCGTTGTCGCCGAGGTCCTTGCTGTAGGCGTTGACGACCGGTACGCCGTCCGACGTCTTCCCGGTGGTGATGTCGAACTTCCCGATCGCGAGCGTGGCGAGATAGGTCGCCTGCGGCTTGTTGGACCGCCAGTTGTAGCGGGTCCAGCCGAGCTTCGAACTCGTCGACTGCAGCGTGCCGTTGGAGATGGCCTGGGTGCCGTCCGGCACGGCCACCGACACGTCGTACGTCGCCTTGTCGAGCGGGTGGTCGTTGCTCGGGAACCACCACCAGGCCGCCTCGGGCTCGTCGGCCGCGACAGCGCCGTCCGGGGTGCGGTGCCAGCTGTCGAAGCCGTACGCGCTCTTCGTGGACGGCACCCCGCTGTAGCGGACCACTACGGTCACCGGCGTGCCCTTCGGCAGCGGGGTGGCCGGGGTGATCTCCAGTTCGTGCTGACCGGAGGTGGTGAACGCCGCCTTCGCGCCGTTCACCCGCACCTCGCTCACATCCAGCAGAAAGTCCAGATCGAAGCGGGACAGGTCCTGCGTGGTGGTGGCCAGGATGGTCGCCGTGCCCTCCAACTCGTCCGTCCTCGGCTGGTACTTCAGCCGCAGGTCGTAGTGGGAGACGTCGTAGCCGCCGTTGCCGTAGTACGGGTAGTAGGGGTCGCCGATACCCGGGGCGCCGGGCCCGTAGTCGGCAGCCGATGCCGGGATCGCCAGCAACAGGGAAGCCGCCGCCAGCGCGCCCGGGGCGATGAGTCTGCGGTGCACGAGAGCTCCAAGTCGTAGGGGCAGGAGGTCTGTTCGGAGCCTATTCAGTCCCGGTGACCCTGGACGTGTCCATGGCACCCGCTGTCACACGATCGCCATCCGGCCGTCATGAGCGAATCCGTCCCACGGCGCATTGCGGACCATGTCGTCCCGTTCGCCCCGCGTCTGTGTCAGCTGCCCTCTTCTGTACGGGAGTTGACCCCTGTACCGTCCCGCGCATGCCAAGACGCACGCCCTTCACCTGGAGATCGCTCGCGACGGCGGCCACCGCCGCCCTGCTGGCCGCGTTCCTCACCCCGGCGGCCGCCCACGCGGTACCGAGGGAGAGCCGGCCCATCTACTCGTACGAGAACGCCATTCGCGAATCCGTGTGGGTGGACACCGGCCTGGACGGCGACGGCGACGGGAAGACCGACCGCGTCGCCGTCGACATCGTCCGACCGCGCGAACCCGCCGCGCAGGGCCGCAAGATCCCCGTGATCATGGATGCCAGCCCGTACTACTCCTGCTGCGGGCGCGGCAACGAAAGCCAGAAGAAGACGTACGACGCCACGGGCCACGTCGTCCAGATGCCGCTCTTCTACGACAACTACTTCGTGCCGCGCGGCTACGCATTCGTCGGCGTCGACCTGGCCGGAACCAATCGCTCCGACGGTTGCGTGGACGTCGGCGGCCGCTCCGACATCCAGTCGGCCACAGCGGTGGTCGACTGGCTGAACGGACGAGCCAAGGGATACACCACCCGCACCGGCACCACCCTCGCCCGCGCGACCTGGACCAACGGCAGCACCGGCATGATCGGCAAGAGCTGGGACGGCACCATCGCCAACGGCGTCGCCGCCACCGGTGTCAAGGGCCTGAAGACCGTCGTGCCGATCAGCGCCATCTCCTCCTGGTACGACTACTACTTCGCCAAGGGAGCCCCGCTCTACGACTCCGGGCCCGACTGGCTCTCGAACTACGTCGACAGCGCCGACGCCCGTGCCAGGTGCGCCGCTGTACAGAAGAAGCTCGTCGACGGGGCGCCGCGCACCGGCGACCGGACATCGCTGTGGACCGAACGCGACTACGTGAAGGACGCGGGCAAGGTCCGGGCGAGCGTCTTCCTCGTGCACGGCATGCAGGACCTCAACGTGCGCACCAAGCACTTCGGCCAGTGGTGGAACGCGCTGGCCAAGCACGGCGTCAAGCGCAAGATCTGGCTCTCGCAGACCGGGCACGTCGACCCCTTCGACTTCCGGCGCGCGGCGTGGGTGGACACCCTGCACCGCTGGTTCGACCACGAACTCCTCGGCTACGACAACGGCGTCGACCGCGAGCCGATGGCCGACATCGAGCGCCACCCCGACCAGTGGGTCACCTCCACGGTCTGGCCGCCCCGGCCCACGGCCACGACGACGCTTCGTCCGGGCCAGGGCCCCCGGGCCGGCGTGGGCACACTCGGGCTGCGCGCGGGCATCGGCACCGAGACCTTCACCGACGACCCCAAGCTGAGCGAGACCGACTGGGCCGCGCACATCGACGAGTCCACCACGAGCAAGGCCGGGTTCATCACACGGCCGCTGACGAAGGACCTGAGGGTGTCCGGCTCCTCCACGGTGACCGTCACCGTCACGCCGACCACCTCCACGGCCCACCTCTCCGCCGTCCTGGCCGACCTTGGCCCCGACACCATCCGCGACTACGCCGACTCCGGCGAGGGCATCACCACGCTCACCGACCGCACCTGCTGGGGCGCGAGCACGACCGGCGACAGCGCCTGCTTCAAGGTCACCCAGGCGAAGAGGACCGATGTCGCGTCCACGGTCTTCAGCCGCGGCTGGGCCGACCTCGGGCACTACGCCTCGGACCGGAAGGGCGTCCCGCTCACCCCGGGCACGGCCTACACGATCACGCTCGACCTGGCCGCCACCGACCACGTCGTCCCCAAGGGCCATCGGCTCGCGCTGATCGTCGCGGGTACCGACAAGGACCTCATCGACCCTCCGGCCGGCACCCCCACGCTGACCGTGGACCTGTCCCGTACGGCGGCCCGGCTGCCGTTCGTCGGTGGGGCAGCCGCCTTCGCATGCGCCACCTCCGGCGCCGCCTCCGCCTCCGCCGCCTCCGCGGACGCCAGGCCGGACGGCGTGCGGACCCCGCACACCGTCCGACGCGTTCCGGGAGGCGGCCGGTGACGGCGCGGCCCCGGCCGGACGCCGCACACTGACGGGCCCTCAGAGCTCCGAACAGAATGGCAGCCGGACTCCCATTCTGTTCGGAGCTCTCAGGCGGCCGGGCGCGCCAGCCCGGCCGCCTCGCGCGCACATCCCCATGCCACCGTGACGCCCGCCCCGCCGTGCCCGTAGTTGTGCACGACCACCACGCCGCCGGGCAGCGGCGCCCGTTCGAGCCGGACGGCCTCCCGGGCCGGCCGCAGCCCCACCCGGTGCCCGAGGATCCGAGCCCCCGCGATCTCCGGCCGCAGCGCCGCACACCGTGCCACGATCTCCTCGGCCGTGCGCGGATCGGGCGTCGGCGACCAGCAGTCCTCTTCGGCGGTACCGCCCAGGATCAGCCCACCGGGCTGCGGGAAGAAGTACGTGCTCGCCTCGGCCGAGTGGTCCACCGATGTCAGCCAGGTGGTGATGCCGGGGTTCTCCACCACCACGAGCTGCCCGCGCACCGGTCGCACCAGCGGGTCCGGAACGAGTTCACGAGCGCCCAGGCCCGTGCAGTTGACCACCACGGGCGCCTCGGCGGCCGGCTCCGCCAGATCCACCACCGTCCGTTCCTCGACCCGCCCGCCGGCCCGCAGCAACCGTCCGCGCAGCCAGGGCAGATGAGTCGACATGTCGATGAGGGGGAGCCGCGCCCACAGACCGGTCCCGGCGTACTCGGCGTCCGTCGCCACCCGAAGGCCCTTGACGTCGGCGGCCCACGGCCCCAGCCCGTCCAGCGGCGTCTCGCCGTGTACACCCTCGACCAGGCGTACGCCCGTCTCCTCGGGCCGTGCCGCCAGCTCCTCGTACACGACGAGCGACTCGAGGGCCCAGGTGCCCACCAGGGGCTCGGGCGCTATTCGGTACGGCCACCACAGTGCGCCCGCGACCTGCGAGGTGGTCCGCTCGGCGGGCTCCCGCGTCCACACCCGCACCCGATGGCCGCTCTCCGCGAGGACGATCGCCGTCGTCAGCCCGATGACGCCGCCGCCCACCACGATCACATCACCGCTCTGATCTCGCTTCACGCCGGGACGCTAGCGGAATGTGCGCTGCCGTGCTCACATCACTCCCAGTGTGGGGATACTCGCAGCATGTCTGCCGAGTACGCGACCTTCGATCTGGCACCGGCGATGCGTGCCGGCGGCGTCCTCGCCAACGGCGACTACCAGGTGCACCGGGACTTCGTGGACTTCCTCGTCGACGGCCGCCCGCTGCTGTTCCGGCTCTCCGACCTGGACGCCGTCTCGCCGCTCGCCTCCGACGTACCGCCCGCGATCTTCACCGCCCAGGTGCGTGGCCTCCTGCTGGAGGCCGACGCCCCGCTGGAGGGCGGCCGCCATGTCATCTACGGCTGCCCCGAGTGCGAGGACCTGGCATGCGGAGCCGTCACCGCGGTCATCGAGCGGGACGGTGAGGACTACGTCTGGCGGGACTTCGCCTGGCAGACCGAGGAACGGGTGGATCTGGAGCTGAACGGCTACCACGGGATAGGGCCGTTCCGGTTCCGCGGTGACGAGTACCGCCGCGCACTGGGCACGCTGCTCGACGGCGGCTCCGCCGAGCGGCGCCGGGTCCTGCTGATCGGCCCGCGCGTCGCCGTCCTCGCGCGGCTCGCCGCCGCACTGCGCGGCATGGGCATCGGCGCGGACATCGCCCACGAGGTCACCGACGTGTCCGCGGACGAGCTGCGCACCTACGGCGCGGTGGCCTTCGGGCAGGCGGTCGGCGAGCGGGAACGTGCCGCCGTACGAGGATCGTTCGAGCGGGCCGGGGCCGAGGCGGCGTACGTCGACGGCCTCGCCCCGATCGTCCCCCTCCTCGTCGCGCAGATCGAACACGCCCTGGAGCGCGATCCGGTGGAGCGGCGCCGGCTCACCCACCTGGCAGCCGCCGAGGGCGCGGCGGAGATCGAGGTCACCTCCATGTGCCGGGTCCGCGTCACCACGTACCGCAGGGACCGTCTGCACCGCGTCCACACCCACGAGGCCTTCGACGGCGTCCTCGAACCGGGCCGTCATCGCATCGCCCTCGGCGCCGGGACGGCGAAGGGGGAGTCCTACGTGGTGGCCAGGACCTCGGGGAGCGTGCTGGTGGCGGCGGTCGCGCGCTGAACGGGTGACCCGGGCCCCGGGAGGGTCCGGCCGGTGTCCGCCGGGCAGCCGGTGCCCTCGCACGTTGGGCCGGTGGGGGTGGGCTGGTTAGGATCGGCGGTCTGATGACTGCCACCCTCGTCGCCAAGAACCTCGCCGCCGGGCACGGCGACCGGTCCCTCTTCTCCGGGCTTGACCTCGTCCTCGCGCCTGGTGACGTGATCGGGCTCGTCGGTGCCAACGGAGCCGGCAAGTCCACCCTGCTGAGGATGCTCGCCGGATTGCTCGCTCCGGAGCAGGGCGAGCTGCGCCTGTCCCCGCCGACCGCGACCGTCGGCCATCTGCCGCAGGAGCCGGACCGGCGGCCGGGCGAGACGGTGCGCGAGTTCCTGGCGCGCCGCACGGGCGTGGCCGAGGCCCAGCGGGTGATGGACGAGGCCACGCAGGGACTCGTCGACGGTACGCCCGGTGCCGACGACGCGTACGCGGCGAGCCTGGAGCGCTGGCTCGGCCTCGGCGGCGCGGACCTCGACGAGCGCGCCGAGGAGGTCGCCGACTCCCTCGGCCTCGGTGTCGGCCTCGACCAGCCGATGACGTCCCTGTCCGGAGGCCAGGCGGCCCGCGCGGGCCTCGCTTCACTGCTGCTGTCCCGCTACGACGTCTTCCTGCTCGACGAGCCGACGAACGACCTGGACCTGGACGGCCTGGAGCGGCTGGAGCGCTTCGTGAGCGGGCTGCGAGCCGGGACGGTGGTCGTCAGCCACGACCGCGAGTTCCTCACCCGCACGGTCACCAAGGTCCTCGAACTCGACCTGGCGCAGCGGCAGATCAACCTCTACGGCGGCGGATACGAGGCCTACCTGGAGGAGCGCGAGAGGGACCGGCGGCACGCCCGCGACGAGTACGAGGAGTACGCCGACAAGAAGGCCGCCCTCCAGGGACGGGCGCAGATGCAACGCGCCTGGATGGACAAGGGCGTCAAGAACGCGCGGCGCAAGGCGGGCAACGACAACGACAAGATCGGCCGCAAGTTCCGCAGCGAGGCCAGCGAGAAGCAGGCCGCCAAGGCCCGCCAGACCCAGCGCATGATCGAGCGCCTGGAGGTCGTCGAGGAGCCCCGCAAGGAGTGGGAGCTGCGCATGGAGATCGCGGCGGCCCCGCGCTCGGGCGCGGTGGTCGCCACGCTCCGGGACGCGGAGGTACGGCGCGGCGACTTCACCTTCGGCCCGGTCTCCCTGCAGATCGACTGGGCGGACCGGGTGGCGGTGACGGGCGCGAACGGCGCCGGCAAGTCGACGCTGCTCGGCGCGTTGCTGGGCCGTGTCCCCCTGGACGCGGGCCATGCCACCCTGGGCTCGGGCGTCCTGGTCGGCGAGGTCGACCAGGCCCGCGGGCTCTTCCACGGATCCCAGCCCCTGCTGGACGCGTTCAGCGCGGCGGTCCCGGACCTGGAACCGGCCGACATCCGCACACTGCTCGCCAAGTTCGGCCTGAAGGCGGACCACGTCCTGCGCACGGCGGGGACCCTCTCCCCGGGCGAGCGCACCCGGGCCGCCCTGGCGCTGCTCCAGGGCAGGGGCGTGAACCTGCTGGTCCTGGACGAGCCGACCAACCACCTCGACCTGCCGGCCATCGAGCAGCTGGAATCGGCCCTCGACAGCTACGAGGGCACACTGCTCCTGGTCACCCACGACCGCCGGATGCTGGACGCGGTACGGGTGACACGCCGACTGGAGGTGTCGGACGGCAAGGTGACGGAGCGCTAGTGCTGCGACCGGAAAGGTTCACCGGCGCGCGACGCCCGGCACGGCACCTCGCCGCGTTGTCGCATCGCCCGAGTACATCCAGTACGCGGGCGACGCTCCGCCTTGCGATGCACCGCACCGGACGCCGCGAGCTTCCCGGCAAACCTTTCCGGCCACAGCACTAGGGCCGGGCCCTCCCTTTCGCGCGGAGGGCCCGACCCGGATGTGTCAGCGGCGGCCGGGCTTCGGGTCGAGCAGACCCGCGCGGCGCAGGGCGTCGGCCATCGCGCTGTTGGCCGGGGGAGGAGCCTGCCGCGAGCCGCGGTCACCACCGCGGCCCTGGCGCTGCTGCGGGGGACGCCCACCACGCTGCTGGCGCCCGCCGCCCCCGCCCTGGGGACCCTGCTGAGCGGCCTCGTCCTCCAGCCGCAGCGTCAGCGAGATGCGCTTGCGCGGGATGTCGACGTCCAGCACCTTCACCTTGACGATGTCGCCCGGCTTCACCACGTCCCGCGGGTCCTTGACGAAGGTCTTCGACATCGCCGAGACGTGCACGAGTCCGTCCTGGTGGACGCCGACGTCCACGAAGGCACCGAAGGCGGCGACGTTCGTGACGACACCTTCCAGGATCATCCCGGACGACAGGTCGGAGATCTTCTCGACGCCCTCCTTGAAGGTGGCCGTCTTGAACGCGGGCCGGGGGTCGCGCCCCGGCTTCTCCAGCTCCTTCAGGATGTCGGTCACGGTCGGCAGACCGAACGTCTCGTCCACGAACTCGGCCGGCTTCAGCGACCGCAGCACCGCCGTGTTGCCGATCAACGAGGCCACTTCCCGGCCCGCGGTCTTCACCATGCGCCGGACCACCGGATACGCCTCCGGGTGCACGCTGGAGGCGTCCAGCGGATCGTCACCGCCCCGGATCCGCAGGAAGCCCGCGCACTGCTCGTATGCCTTGGGTCCGAGCCGCGCCACGTTCTTCAGCTGCGAGCGCGAACTGAACGGGCCGTTGGCGTCGCGGTGCGACACGATGTTCTCCGCGAGTCCGGAGGAGATGCCGGAGACGCGGGCGAGCAGCGGAGCCGACGCCGTGTTGACGTCCACGCCCACGCCGTTCACACAGTCCTCGACCACCGCGTCCAGCGAGCGCGACAGCTTCACCTCGGACAGGTCGTGCTGGTACTGGCCGACGCCGATGGACTTCGGGTCGATCTTCACCAGCTCGGCGAGCGGGTCCTGCAGGCGTCGGGCGATGGAGACCGCGCCACGCAGCGAGACGTCCATGTCCGGCAGCTCCTGGGAGGCGAACGCCGAGGCCGAGTAGACCGACGCGCCCGCCTCGGACACCATCACCTTGGTGAGATTCAACTCCGGGTGCCTGGTGATCAGTTCACCGGCGAGCTTGTCGGTCTCGCGGGACGCCGTGCCGTTGCCGATCGCGATCAGCTCGACCGCGTGCTGCCGCGCGAGCCGGGCGAGCTTGGCGATCGCCTCGTCCCACTTGTTCGCCGGGACGTGCGGGTGGATGACGTCCGTGGCCACCACCTTGCCGGTCGCGTCCACCACGGCCACCTTCACGCCCGTACGGAACCCGGGGTCCAGGCCCAGCGTCGCGCGCGTGCCGGCCGGGGCGGCGAGCAGCAGGTCCCGCAGGTTCGCCGCGAAGACCGCGACCGCCTCGTCCTCGGCGGCCGTACGCAGCCGCAGCCGCAGGTCGATGCCGAGGTGCACGAGGATGCGCGTCCGCCAGGCCCACCTGACCGTGTCCGTCAGCCACTTGTCGGCGGGGCGGCCGCGGTCGGCGATCCCGAAGCGGTGCGCCACGATCCCCTCGTACGACGAGGGTCCGTCCGTCGGCTCCTCCGGCTCCAGGACGAGGTCGAGGACCTCCTCCTTCTCGCCGCGCAGCATGGCGAGGACACGGTGCGAGGGCAGCTCGGTGAACGGCTCGGCGAAGTCGAAGTAGTCGGCGAACTTGGCGCCCGCCTCCTCCTTGCCCTCCCGCACCTTGGCGGCCAGGCGCCCGCGCACCCACATCCGCTCGCGCAGCTCGCCGATCAGGTCGGCGTCCTCGGAGAACCGCTCGGTGAGGATCGCCCGCGCGCCGTCGAGCGCGGCCTGCAGATCGGCTACGCCCTTGTCGGCGTCGACGAAGGCGGCGGCCGCGGCGAGCGGTTCGACCGTCGGGTCGCCGAGCAGGCCCTCGGCCAACGGCTCCAGCCCGGCCTCGCGCGCGATCTGCGCCTTCGTGCGCCGCTTCGGCTTGAACGGCAGGTAGACGTCCTCCAGGCGCGCCTTGGTCTCGGCGCCCCGGATCTGGGCCTCCAGCTCCTCGGTGAGCTTGCCCTGCTCGCGCACCGACTCCAGGATCGCCGAGCGCCGCTCCTCCAGTTCCCGCAGATAGCGCAGCCGCTCCTCGAGCGTGCGCAGCTGCGCGTCGTCGAGCATCTCGGTCGCTTCCTTGCGGTAGCGGGCGATGAAGGGCACCGTCGAACCGCCGTCCAGCAGCTCGACCGCGGCCTTCACCTGCCGCTCCCGTACGCCGAGCTCCTCGGCGATCCTGCCTTCGATGGACCCTACGAGGGGTGTCGTCACGATCCCGTACCGCCTTCTCCACTGAGGTTGCGCGGCAATTGTGGCAGGTCGCACCGACAACGGGGGATCAGGGCGGCGATCCGGGGGCGCGGGGCGCTCTCCCGACCCAGCCGCCCAGCGAACGGGCCCCGCCTCAGGCCCGGCGGGCGCCGTGCCGCGGGGCGGCCGGAGCCCCGCCGAACAGCGGGGCCGGAGCCCGGAACGGCAGCGGTGCCCCCGTATCGGTGCCACCGTGTCGAGGGCACCGCCGATCCGCCGCAGCACGTGCGCGACGGCACGGGTGCACAGGCTTCCCCTCTCCCCGTCCCGGCGTGTCGGACAGGGCGGGGGCGGTTGCGTCAGCCCTTCCCGATCATGTCCGCGGGGAAGGCGCCGGCGGCGAGGGCCCTGGTCAGCAGCTCGCCCGCCAGCTCCGTCAGCCGCTCGACACCGGGGGCGCCGAGGTGCTCGTACGGAGCCCGGTCGAGACGGTCGGTCTCCGTCTCGATCTCCCTGCGCAGCGCGACACCCGTCTCGGTCAACTCGCCGTCCGCGTCGAGCACTCCGCGATCGCGCAGCCGCCCGGCCGCCGTGTCCCAGTCCTCCCTGCTCCACCCGCGGGTGGCGAGGGTCCACTTCGGGGCCATGCCCTTGCCGGTCGCCGTATGTGTCACCAGCGCCTCCACCGGGCCGAGGTCCGCGCCCAGCAGCACCGTGAGATGGCCGTCGCCCCGGTGCTCGCGCAGCAGCGTGGCCGCGTGCCACAACGCCAGATGGGGCTCGTCGGGCACGGGGAGGTCGGCGTGCGCGGCGTACAGGGGGCGCGCGTGCCGGGTGCACGCTTCCGTGGCGCGCAGCGCGAGCTCCGCCGCCTCGGCCATCTCCTTGGAGGCGAGCACCTCCTCACCGAGCAGCCGTCGCAGCGTCGCGCCGACGGCACGCGCGCGTGCCGCGAGCACCACGTCCGGGGAGGCCGTCTCCCAGACGGCGGGCACGTGCCGCGCCACCAGCTCGGGCCGGAAGTTGTAGAACGTCGCCGTCACCACGCCCGCGCCCACCGGCCCCATCGCGGCGGCCCGCACCGCGAGGTAGGCGGCCCTCTGGTCGGTGACGCCCAGGGCGGTCAGCTCCCGTCCCAGATCGGGTGAGAAGTAGTGCGTCGAGTGCAGCGGATTGATCAGGTTGTGGCAGCGCCGCCCGGCGCGCTCGGGCAGGGGAGTCGTCATACCGGCAGGTTACCGACTAGTTGGTACGCGGGAAACGGGGGCGCCGAGACCCGCCGTCCCGGGACCTACCGCATCGTCACGGCACCTCGTCGAGGAGTTCCGCTCCACGAGCCGCTTCACCCTGACGTTGTCCAGGTGAACCGGGGCTGTCTGCGCTCCAGGAACGCGGCGACGCCCTCCGCGGTGTCGCCGCTGCCGCGCGCCTGCTCGGCCCAGTACGCGTCCCGGTCCGTGCGCCCGTTCGCGAACTCCTTGGCCGCGGCCTGCGTCAGCTGCGAGCGGGAGACCAGTGTCCGGGTGAACTCCGCGACGCGCTTGCCGAGTTCACCCTCGGGCAGCACCTCGTCGAGCAGTCCCGTCCGCAGGGCGCGGCCAACGTCGATCAACTCCCCCGAGAACAACAGGTGCTTGGCTGTACCGGGGCCCACCAGCGACACCAGCCGACGGGTGGAGGATGCCGGATAGACGATCCCCAGTCTGGCCGGCGTCACCCCGAACAGCGCGCCCTCCTCCGCGAACCGCAGATCGCAGGCCGCCGCGAGCTGCGACCCGCCGCCCACACAGTGGCCGCGGATCGCCGCCAGGGTCGGCTTCGGGAACGCGGCCAGTGCCTCCTCGGCCAGCACGGCCAGGGTCTGGGCCCTCTCCGGTGAGCCCCGCAGGGTGGAGATGTCGGCGCCCGCGCAGAACGTACCGCCCTCGCCGGTGAGGACCAGGGCCCGGACCGCCGGATCGGCGGCGAGCCCGTCGAGCAGCGGCGGCAGCGCCTCCCACATGCCGGCGGTCATGGCGTTCCGCTTGGCGGGGTGGTGGATGACGACGGTCGCGACCCCGTCGGTGACGCGGTGCAGCAGCTGCGGCTCCATACGCCGGATGCTATCGGCACTGCTCGAACGCACGATCAAGAAGGGACCCGGCGGCGCCACGGAGCGAGCCGGGCGCCGAACCGTACAACCCGAAGAGTTCCCAAGCCGCCGCAATGGGCACAGGAGCGGTCACACAACTGACCGTGCCATGCGCCAACGGTCAGATCTCGTCGATACCAGCTGACTTGTGCTCAGTCATTCGGGACGGACCAGTGCATTCCCAACACTCGACGTGTGGTGACAATCGAGCGTGAGGGTGGCGACCGGACGATGGAGAACCGAGGGCGAGGGTCTGGCCCGCGCCCTGAACGCGGAGGGAACGTTCCGGAGGGCCTCAGAGCACCGGGACCGCTGCCGTACGAGGGCGTCTGGCGGTTCACCGCCGCCGCCGTGGACGCCTCGGTGCCGCAAGCGCGGCACGCCGTCCGTGACCTGCTCGGCCGCCAGGGCGTGCCCGCCTCGGACGACACCGTGCACGCGCTGCTGCTGATCGTGTCCGAGCTGGTCACCAACGCGGTCCGGCACGCGGCGCTGCTGTCGCCGTTGCTCGCCGTGGAGGTCGCCGTCGGCCCCGAGTGGGTGCGGGTGTCGGTGGAGGACGAGCACCCCTACCGCCCGAGCGCACTGGAGGCCGACCACGGCCGCACCGGTGGCCGGGGGCTGCTCCTGGTCCGCGAGATCACCCGGGAGTCGGGCGGGGTGTGCGACGTCGAGCACACGGCGAGCGGCGGAAAGGTGATCTGGGCCGCCCTGCCGCTCAAGCCCGCCCGGACCATCTGAGTGCGGGAAAGGATCACGTGCGCGCGGAAGCCGCACGGATCGTGCGGGTCCGCCCGGCCGCTCGTGCCGGACGGGCCTGTGGGTCACCAGCCCGCGGACGGACCCGTCAGTTCTCTGATCGCCGGGCGCGCCGCGTCCAGGACCGTCATGAACCACGACGAGAACGTGTCCTTGGCATGCCGATCGGCCAGCTCCTCGGCGGTCACGAAGACCGTCGCCCCGACCTCCTGGGGGTCCGGGCGCACGGGGGACTGCACAAGACCGACGAAGAGGTGGTTGAACTCCTGCTCCACCAGGCCCGAGCCCGGGTCCGGGTGGTTGTAGCGGACCGTGCCCGCCTCGGCGAGCAGCGACGGGGAGACCCCCAGCTCCTCGTACGTCCGCCGGGCCGCCGCCGCGAACGGCGCCTCGCCCGGGTACGGGTGGCCGCAGCAGGAGTTCGACCAGACACCGGGGGAGTGGTACTTGCCCAGCGCCCGCTGCTGGAGCAGCAGCCGGCCCCGCTCGTCGAAGAGGAACACCGAGAACGCCCGGTGCAACTGTCCCGGCGGCTGATGGGCGGCGAGCTTCTCCGCCGTGCCGATCGTGGTGCCGTTCTCGTCGACCAGTTCGAGCAAGATGGCTTCGGCGGTGCCGTTCGACGAACGGTGCGTCGCGGTGGCAGGTGTGATCGGCATACCCATCCTTCGCATCGGTTGTCCAGGCCCAAGTCTGCCGTACGAATCCGGCACTCCCGGCACTTCGTGACTCCCCGCATGTCCCTGCCCGGCGGTCCGGACGGGTCGTACGGCCCGCACGGAGCGGACGCCGGGAGCGGCCGGATACCTGATCGTGCCCGCTGCCACCGACGGGGAACCGCCCGGGACGCACTCCGCACGGCCGGGCGCGCCCAGGGCCGCCGGTACGCACCGCTGTACGTCACACGCGCGTGTCATAGCCGTCCGCCGGGGCGTGCCGCCTCCGAGCGCCGGGCACGGCGGTCGGTCGGACGGCCGTGCCGCCCGGTCAGCCGTGGATCGCCTCCGGGTGGTGCAGCTGCCAGCCCCGCCAGGCCGACTCCACCATCTCGCGCACGCCCCTCCGGGCCCGCCAGCCCAGCTCCCGCTCGGCCAGCGCGGCCGACGCGACGGCACGGGGCGCGTCACCGGGGCGGCGCGGCTCGACGACCGCGGGCGTGGTGTCGCCGGTCACCTCGGCGATGAGGGAGACGAGATCACGGACCGAGACGCCTTCACCGCGGCCGATGTTGACGGTGAGGTCACCCGTCGCGCCCCCGGCCAGCCGCCGGACCGCCGCGAGGTGCGCGTCCGCGAGGTCGGCGACGTGGATGTAGTCGCGGACACAGGTGCCGTCCGGTGTCGGATAGTCGTCGCCGAAGATCCGCGGCGCCTCGCCACGGGTCAGCCGGTCGAAGACCATCGGCACGATGTTGAAGATGCCCGTGTCGGCCAGCTCGGGCCCGGCCGCGCCGGCCACGTTGAAGTAGCGCAGACACACGGTCGCGATGCCGTGCGCCCGGCCCGCCGCCCGCACCAGCCACTCGCCCGTGAGCTTCGTCTCGCCGTACGGGCTCATCGGGGCACAGGGCGTGTCCTCCGTGATGAGGTCCACATCGGGGTTGCCGTAGACGGCCGCGGACGAGGAGAACAGGAACCGCTCGATCCCCGCCTCCGCGACCGCGTCCAGCAGCGTGGCAAGACCGCCCACGTTCTCCTGGTAGTAGCGCGTCGGCTGGGCGACGGACTCACCGACCTGCTTGCGCGCGGCCAGGTGGACCACACCGGTCACCGCGTGCTCCGCGAGGACCCGCTTCAGCAGGTCCCCGTCCAGCGCGGAGCCCCGCACCAGCGGAATGCTCTCCGGGAGCCGGCCCGGCACCCCGGCCGAGAGGTCGTCCAGGACGACCACGCGCTCATCTGCCGCGCCCATCGCCCGTGCCACGTGTGCCCCGATGTATCCGGCCCCGCCGGTGATCAGCCATGTCATGGGACCGAACCCTATGCCCGTGCCCTGAAAGCGGGCCGTGATGTCGTGAATGGGTGGATCTGGGCGCGCGGTTTGTGGCGTACCCCTCCGATCCCCGATGATGATCGCGGCGGCGGCCATGCCGACCGGGTTGATCAGCCCATGAACGGCCGGTGAACACCGGCTTCCAGGCATCCGATAACCTCTGCCGACATGCCGCTCGGCCCCTGCCCCGGGCGCCCCACACCACACATATGTCCGACGCCCGTAGCGTCGGGCCCCAGGGAGTGAGTTCGTCTGTCGACCGCCATCCTCACCGGTCAGCCGGTCCCCGGATCGTCGCTCGAGGGCGATCTGCGGTCGCTCGGCTTCGACGTGCGGGTCGCCACCGACGCCGGTGACGCCGAGACACTCCTCGCCGCCGTGCCCGAGAACCAGCGGGTCGCGGTCGTCGACGCCCGCTTCGTGGGCCATCTGCACGCGCTGCGCCTCGGCCTGACCGACCCCCGCTTCCCGGCCGCCGCCGTGCCCGGCGCCGTCACCGCCCAGCCCGCCGCCCGCCGGGCACTCACCCGCGCCCTCGCCCGCGAGAGCTCGGCGGCCGGCGCGGGCTCCCCCGGGCCGGAAGGGGGCGCCGCCTCCGCCGTCGAGACCGGCACGCTCGCCGAGCGCGTGACCGCCGCCCTCGACGCCGACGGCGTCCCGGTGCACCGCCCCGAACTCGGCACGCTGGTCGCCGCCGTCCCCACCGACCCCCAGGCCCGCAACGAGGCCCGCCAGGCGGTCGCCGCCGTCGACGACGAGGCCGTGCGCCTGCGCAGCGCCGTCAAGGCTCGTGACGGGTTCTTCACCACGCACTTCATCAGCCCGTACTCGCGCTACATCGCCCGCTGGTGCGCCCACCGCGGCCTCACGCCCAACCAGGTCACCACCGCCTCGCTGCTCACCGCCCTGACGGCGGCGGGCTGCGCGGCCACGGGCACCCGCGCCGGTTTCGTCGCGGCGGGCGTCCTGCTGCTCGTCTCCTTCGTCCTGGACTGCACCGACGGGCAGCTCGCCCGCTACTCGCTGCAGTACTCCACGCTCGGCGCCTGGCTCGACGCCACCTTCGACCGTGCCAAGGAGTACGCCTACTACGCGGGCCTCGCCCTCGGCGCGGCCCGTGGTGGTGACGACGTCTGGGCCCTGGCCCTCGGCGCGATGGTCCTGCAGACCTGCCGGCACGTGGTCGACTTCGCCTTCAACGAGGCGAACGCAGGGGATCCCGCCGCGACCGCGAACACCAGCCCCACCGCGGCCCTCTCGGACCGCCTCGACAGCGTCGGCTGGACGGTCTGGGTGCGCCGGATGATCGTCCTGCCGATCGGTGAGCGCTGGGCGATGATCGCCGTCCTGACCGCGGCCACCACCCCGCGCATCACCTTCTGCGCGCTGCTCATCGGCTGTGCCTTCGCCGCGACCTACACGACCGCGGGCCGCGTACTGCGTTCGCTGACCCGCAAGGCCCAGCGAAGCGACCGCGCCGCTCAGGCCCTGGCCGACCTCGCGGACAGCGGGCCCCTCGTCGAGCTGCTGCGGCGCGCCGCCCGCGGTACCTTCCGCCGCACGGCCCCCTATGTCGCCCTCGCGGGCGCCGTCCTCGTCGTCGGCTCGGCCCTGCTGTGGGGCGCCGGCTGGGGGACCGTCCTGTGCGCCGTCGGCTACGCGGTGGCCTCCGCCATCGCCGTCGCCCGCCCTCTCGAAGGAGCCCTGGACTGGCTTGTCCCGCCCTTCTTCCGGGCCGCCGAATACAGCACCGTGCTGGTGCTCGCCGCCCAATCCGGGGTGAACGGAGTGCTTCCGGCGGCTTTCGGGCTGGTGGCGGCGGTCGCCTACCATCACTACGACACGGTGTACCGCATCCGCGGCGACGCCGGCGCGCCGCCGCACTGGCTGGTGCGCGCCGTCGGGGGGCACGAAGGCCGGACGCTGCTGGTCTCGGTCCTGGCCGCGGTGCTCACCGCGGGACAGTTCAAGGTCGCGCTCACGGTCCTCGCCGGATACGTGGCCCTCGTGGTGCTCGCCGAGAGCATCCGCTTCTGGGTGGCCGCCCACCAGGGTGGCGCGCCCGCCGTACACGATGAAGGAGAACCTGCATGATCGGCCTCGTGCTGGCGGCCGGCGCCGGACGGCGTCTGCGCCCCTACACCGACACCCTGCCCAAGGCTCTGGTGCCGGTGGGGCCCGCGGGCATGGAGGACAGCCTGACGGTCCTGGACCTCACCCTCGGCAACTTCGCCGAGATCGGCCTGACCGAGGCCGCGATCATCGTGGGCTACCGCAAGGAGGCCGTCTACGAGCGCAAGGCGGCGCTCGAGCAGAAGTACGGCCTCCAGCTCACCCTCATCGACAACGACAAGGCCGAGGAGTGGAACAACGCCTACTCCCTGTGGTGCGGCCGTGACGCCCTCAAGGACGGCGTGATCCTCGCCAACGGCGACACCGTCCACCCGGTCTCCGTCGAGAAGACGCTGCTCGCCGCGCGCGGCGACGGCAAGAAGATCATCCTCGCCCTCGACACCGTGAAGAACCTCGCCGACGAGGAGATGAAGGTCGTCGTGGACCCCGGCAAGGGTGTCCAGAAGATCACCAAGCTCATGGAGCCGTCGGAGGCGACCGGCGAGTACATCGGCGTCACCCTCATCGAGGGCGAGGCCGCCGCGGACCTGGCCGACGCCCTGAAGACGGTGTGGGAGACCGACCCGCAGCAGTTCTACGAGCACGGCTACCAGGAGCTCGTCAACCGCGGTTTCAAGATCGACGTGGCGCCGATCGGCGACGTCCAGTGGGTCGAGATCGACAACCACGACGACCTCGCCCGGGGACGGGAGATCGCGTGCCGGTACTGACGAGGCTCATCCCCTCGCCGGTCGTCGTCGACATCCGCCCGGGTGCCATCGACGACCTGGCGTACGTGCTCGCGGACGAGCGCATCTCGCACTCGGGCAAGCTGGCCGTCGCGGTGAGCGGCGGCTCGGGCGCCCGGCTGCGCGAGCGGCTCGCCCCCAGCCTGCCCGGCGCCACCTGGTACGAGGTCGGCGGCGGCACGCTGGACGACGCGGTCCGGCTGGCCGGCGACATGAGGGCCGGACACTACGACGCGCTCGTGGGCCTGGGCGGCGGCAAGATCATCGACTGCGCGAAGTTCGCCGCGGCGCGCGTCGGGCTGCCGCTGGTCGCCGTGCCCACGAACCTCGCGCACGACGGCCTGTGCTCGCCGGTCGCGACCCTCGACAACGACGCCGGCCGTGGCTCGTACGGCGTGCCGAACCCGATCGCGGTCGTCATCGACCTGGACGTCATCCGCGAGGCCCCCGCGCGCTTCGTGCGCGCGGGTATCGGCGACGCCGTCTCCAACATCTCCGCGATCGCGGACTGGGAGCTGGCCAACCGCGTGAAGGGCGAGAAGATCGACGGCCTCGCCGCGGCGATGGCCCGGCAGGCCGGTGAGGCGGTGCTGCGCCACCCCGGCGGCATCGGCGACAACGCCTTCCTCCAGGTGCTGGCCGAGGCGCTGGTCCTCAGCGGTATCGCCATGTCGGTGTCGGGCGACTCCCGCCCGTCCTCCGGCGCGTGCCACGAGATCAACCACGCCTTCGACCTGCTGTTCCCCAGGCGCGCGGCCGCCCATGGCGAGCAGTGCGGTCTGGGCGCCGCCTTCGCGATGTATCTGCGCGGCGCGCACGAGGAGTCGGCGTACATCGCCCAGGTGCTGCGCCGGCACGGGCTGCCCGTGCTGCCGGAGGAGATCGGCTTCACGGTGGACGAGTTCGTCCAGGCCGTGGAGTTCGCACCGCAGACCCGGCCCGGCCGCTACACGATCCTCGAACACCTCGACCTGAAGACCCACCAGATCAAGGACGCATACGCCGACTATGTCAAGGCCATCGGTAGCTGAACTCCGCCCCGTCGTTCACCCCGCAGGGGTGAAGGACCGGCGCAGCGGGGAGCACTGGGCGGGACGCCTCTACATGCGGGAGATCTCGCTGCGGGTGGACCGCTACCTGGTGAACACCCGGATCACGCCCAACCAGCTGACCTACCTGATGACCGTCTTCGGCGTCCTGGCCGCCCCGGCCCTGCTGGTGCCGGGTGTGGCGGGCGCGGTGCTCGGCGTGGTGATGGTCCAGCTCTACCTGCTCCTGGACTGCGTGGACGGTGAGATCGCCCGCTGGAAGAAGCAGTACTCGCTCGCCGGGGTGTATCTCGACCGGGTCGGCGCCTACCTGTGCGACGCCGCGGTCCTGGTCGGCTTCGGCCTGCGCGCCGCGGACCTGTGGGGCCCCGGGCGGATCGACTGGCTGTGGGCCTTCCTCGGCACCCTCGCCGCCCTCGGCGCCGTCCTGATCAAGGCCGAGACCGATCTCGTGGGTGTCGCCCGTCACCAGGCCGGGCTGCCGCCGGTCAAGGAGGCGGCGTCCGAGCCGCGCTCCTCCGGCATGGCGCTGGCCCGCAGAGCCGCCGCGGCCCTGAAGTTCCACCGGCTCGTCCTCGGAATCGAGGCGTCCCTGCTGATCCTGGTCCTGGCGATCCTGGACGCGGTCCGGGGCGACCTGTTCTTCTCCCGGCTCGGCGTCGCTGTGCTGGCCGGCATCGCCCTGTTGCAGACGGCCCTCCACCTGGTGTCCATCCTGGCCTCCAGCAGGCTGAGGTGAGCGGCGCCCTCACGGTCGGGGCGGTCGTCATCACCATGGGCAACCGCCCCGCCGAACTGCGTGCCCTCCTCGACTCGGTCGCCAAGCAGGACGGCGACCGAGTCGAGGTGGTCGTGGTCGGCAACGGTTCGCCCGTCCCCGACGTACCCGACGGCGTGCGCACGGTGGAACTGCCCGAGAACCTCGGCATCCCAGGCGGGCGCAACGTCGGCGTCGAGGCCTTCGGGCCCGGCGGCACCGACGTCGACATCCTCCTCTTCCTGGACGACGACGGCCTCCTCGCCCGCGCCGACACCGCCGAGCTGTGCCGCCGCGCGTTCGCCGCCGACCCGGACCTCGGCATCATCAGCTTCCGTATCGCCGACCCCGCCACCGGCGAGACCCAGCGCCGCCATGTGCCGCGGCTGCGCGCCTCCGACCCGATGCGCTCCTCCCGGGTCACCACCTTCCTGGGCGGCGCCAACGCCGTCCGTACGAAGGTCTTCGCCGAGGTCGGCGGCCTGCCGGACGAGTTCTTCTACGCCCATGAGGAGACCGACCTGGCGTGGCGGGCGCTGGACGCCGGCTGGATGATCGACTACCGGTCGGACATGGTGCTGTACCACCCCACGACCGCCCCTTCCCGGCACGCGGTCTACCACCGCATGGTCGCCCGCAACCGGGTCTGGCTGGCCCGCCGCAACCTCCCCGCCCTCCTCGTCCCGGTCTACCTGGGCGTCTGGATGCTCCTGACGCTGCTGCGCCGCCCCTCGGGGGCCGCCCTGAAGGCGTGGTTCGGCGGGTTCAGGGAAGGCTGGACGACTCCGTGCGGTCCCCGGCGCCCCATGAAGTGGCGTACCGTGTGGCGGCTGACCCGACTGGGCCGGCCTCCGGTCATCTGAGAAGCTCGACAGTCGGGAGCACCACGCGGGCGGGACCCACGAACCGGCTCTCGCCCGTCCCCGAGCAGGCCGCGCATCCCGAAGACGGAGAGTATTCCGACCCGTGAGTGAGACAACGCATGACGCCGGCGTCGCCGTGAGCGCCCGACCGCCGTCCGATGACGGGCTGACCCCGGCCGAGCTGGCCGCCAAGTACGGGCTCTCGGTCAGCGGTGCCCGGCCCGGTCTCGTCGAGTACGTCCGCCAGCTGTGGGGACGTCGTCACTTCATCCTGGCCTTCTCGCAGGCGAAGCTCACCGCCCAGTACAGTCAGGCCAAGCTCGGCCAGGTGTGGCAGGTCGCCACCCCGCTGCTGAACGCGCTGGTGTACTACTTCATCTTCGGGCTGATCCTCAAGGCCAGCCGGGGCATGCCGCACGGCACGTACATCCCGTTCCTGGTGACCGGCGTCTTCGTCTTCACCTTCACCCAGAGCTCGATCATGGCGGGCGTCCGCGCGATCTCCGGCAACCTGGGCCTGGTGCGCGCCCTGCACTTCCCGCGCGCCTCACTGCCCATCTCGTTCGCGCTGCAGCAGCTCCAGCAGCTGCTCTTCTCGATGATCGTGCTGTTCGCCGTGGCGGTGGGCTTCGGCAGCTATCCGAGCCTGACCTGGCTGCTGATCATCCCGGCCCTGGTACTGCAGTTCCTCTTCAACACCGGTCTCGCGCTGATCGTGGCACGGATGGGCGCCAGGACCCCGGACCTCGCCCAGCTGATGCCGTTCATCCTGCGCACCTGGATGTACGTGTCCGGCGTCATGTTCTCCATCCACAACATGCTCGTCGGTCGCCCCGAGTGGGTCATCCGCGCGTTGCAGGTGAACCCGGCCGCCATCTACATGGACCTCATGCGCTTCGCTCTCATCGAGCACTACGGCGCCTCGAACCTGCCGCCGCATGTCTGGGCCATCGCGCTGTTCTGGGCCGTCGTCGTGTTCGCGGGCGGGTTCGTGTACTTCTGGAAGGCGGAGGAGCGGTACGGCCGTGGCTGAGCAGAACACCGGGGCCGGCGTGCCCACCGTCGTCGCGGACGAGCTGCACATCGTCTACCGGGTCAACGGCGCCAAGAGCGGCAAGGGCAGCGCGACCGCCGCCCTCAGCCGCATGCTCGGGCGAGGCTCCGACGACGCCGCACGGGGCGTGCGCAAGGTGCACGCGGTCAGGGGCGTCTCGTTCGTCGCCTACCGCGGCGAGGCCATCGGGCTGATCGGCTCCAACGGCTCGGGCAAGTCCACGCTGCTGCGTGCCATCGCGGGCCTGCTGCCCGCCGAGAAGGGCAAGGTCTACACCGACGGCCAGCCCTCACTGCTCGGCGTGAACGCGGCCCTGATGAACGACCTCACGGGCGAGCGCAACGTCATCCTGGGCGGCCTCGCGATGGGCATGTCCCGCGAGCAGATCAAGGAGCGCTACCAGGAGATCGTCGACTTCTCCGGCATCAACGAGAAGGGCGACTTCATCACGCTGCCGATGCGCACGTACTCCTCGGGCATGGCGGCGCGGCTGCGGTTCTCCATCGCGGCGGCCAAGGACCACGACGTCCTGATGATCGACGAGGCGCTCGCCACCGGTGACCGCGCCTTCCAGAAGCGGTCCGAGGACCGCATCAGGGAGCTGCGCAAGCACGCCGGCACGGTGTTTCTGGTCAGTCACAACAACAAGTCGATCCGGGACACCTGCGACCGCGTCCTGTGGCTGGAGCGCGGCGAGCTGCGGATGGACGGTCCGACCGAAGAGGTCCTCAAGGAGTACGAGAAGTTCACGGGCAAGTAGCCCGTTCCCGCCCGGGGCCCCGCCGGACCGTCCGGCGGGGCCCGGCGTCTGCAAAGGAAAGGCCAACTCTGTTTGGTCTTAGGAATCTTGACGCCAATCGGTGTGTTGTTGTGATGCGCAGGACACCCCGCGGAAGCTCGCTGCGTTGTACAACGTAAGCTGTACCGGTGCTGATTCGCGGCAAGTGGGGCGATAATGCCCTACACCCCCACACCTGCCGCGCTGCGCGGACAGTCGAGCGGCGTGTCCGAAATAGGATGTATTGGGTCGGCGGTGTAGAACGGGAGATGTGACGGCAATGGCTACGGAAAGTCTCCAGCTCCGCGAGGCATGTGCCGTCTCCGCGTCGGGTGGCGAGCGGTGACCCAAGCCGGGACGGCCCGCACCGGCGACCCGGAGCGTGGCACCCTCGACAAGGCCGCGGACGAGAACTTCCCCGTGGCGCCGTTCTTCCTGCCCAGGGTCTGGCGTGCCGATCTGATGGCGGTCTACGGCTTCGCCCGGCTGGTCGACGACATCGGCGACGGCGACCTCGCCCCCGGCGGCGCCGACGCCCGCGCCCTCGGCGTGTCGGCCAAGGAGGCCGAGGACCGGCTGCTCCTCCTGGACGCCTTCGAGGCCGACCTGCACCGGGTCTTCGACTCGACGCCCCGTCACCCCCTCCTGCGCCGTCTGCAGCCGACGGTCCGGCGCGCCGGCCTCACCCGCGAGCCGTTCCTCGGTCTGATCGCGGCCAACCGTCAGGACCAGCTCGTCAAGCGGTACGAGACGTACGACGACCTTCTCGCGTACTGCGAGCTGTCCGCCAACCCGGTCGGCCGTCTCGTCCTGGCCGTCACCGGTACCGCCACCCCCGAGCGCATCCGCCGCTCCGACGCCATCTGTACGGCGCTGCAGATCGTCGAGCACCTCCAGGACGTCGCCGAGGACCTCGGCCGCGACCGCATCTATCTGCCCGCCGAGGACATGAAGCGCTTTCATGTCCAGGAGACGGATCTCGCCACGCACACAGCAGGCGCATCGGTGCGCGCGCTGGTTGCGTACGAAGCACAACGCGCCCGCGATCTCCTGAATGAAGGCGCCCCCCTCGTGGGTAGCGTCCACGGCAGGCTGAGGCTGCTGCTCGCGGGCTTCGTGGCGGGAGGGAGGGCGGCGGTCCACGCGATCGCCGCCGCCGAATACGACGTACTTCCCGGCCCCCTCAAGCCCGGCAAGCTCCGGTTGCTGCGCGAGGTGGGCGTGACTCTGCGAGGAGAGGGGTGATCCGGACCGTGGAGTCGGAACAGCGCGTGTCCCCACCGGTACTCGCCGCGTACAGCTACTGCGAGGCCGTGACCGGGCAGCAGGCCCGTAATTTCGCGTACGGCATCAGACTCCTGCCGACGCCCAAGCGCCGTGCGATGTCGGCGCTCTACGCGTTCTCCCGGCGGGTCGACGACATCGGCGACGGCGCGCTGACCGCCGACGTCAAGACGGCCAGGCTGGAGGAGACCCGGGCGGTGCTCGCCCGCGTCCGGGGCCAAGAGGTGGCCGAGGACGACACCGACCCGGTCGCGGTGGCCCTCGCCCATGCCGCCCGGCACTTCCCGATCCCGCTCAGCGGCCTCGACGAGCTCATCGACGGCGTCCTCATGGACGTGCACGGTGAGACCTATGAGACCTGGGACGATCTGAAGGTCTACTGCCGCTGTGTGGCGGGGGCCATCGGACGGCTCTCGCTCGGCGTGTTCGGCACGGAACCGGGGGCGCGCGGCGCCGAGCGCGCGCCGGAGTACGCCGACACGCTCGGGCTCGCACTGCAACTCACCAACATCCTCCGGGACATCCGCGAGGACGCCGAGGGTGGCCGTGTCTATCTGCCCGGCGACGACCTCGCCAAGTTCGGCTGCTCGGCCGGGTTCCACGGGCCCACCCCGCCCGAGGGCTCCGACTTCCCGGGCCTCGTGCACTTCGAAGTGCGTCGGGCCCGTGCCCTCTTCGCCGAGGGCTACCGGCTGCTGCCCATGCTCGACCGGCGCAGCGGCGCCTGCGTCGCAGCCATGGCGGGCATCTACCGCCGGCTCCTGGACCGCATCGAGCGCGAGCCGGAGGCGGTGCTGCGCGGCCGGGTCTCGCTGCCGGGCCGGGAGAAGGCGTACGTCGCCGTGCGCGGCCTCTCGGGTCTCGACGCCCGGAACGTGTCCCGGCGGACCGTCAGGAGGCGTGCCTGATGGACAATCCGGTCCAAGGTGACTCCATCGGCGAAAAGCGGCAGGCAACCCTCCGGTGCGGCGCGGCGTCCCTGACTGCGACGGCGCGCCGTGCATCGTTCACACACGACGGCGGACCGGCAGGGGAGGACGCACCATGAGCGACGGCACTCAGCCGGAGGGCCCGGCCGCGGACACCCCGGGCCGACCCGGGACGTCCGCCGTGGTGGTCGGCGCGGGGCTCGCCGGGATCACGGCCGCACTGGCGCTCGCCGACGCCGGGGTGCGCGTCACCCTGCTGGAGGGGCGCCCGCGCCTGGGCGGGCTCGCCTTCTCCTTCCACCGGGGCGAGCTGACCGTCGACAACGGCCAGCATGTCTATCTGCGCTGCTGCACCGCGTACCGTTGGTTCCTCGATCGCATCGACGGAGCCTCGCTCGCACCCTTGCAGGATCGTCTCGACGTGCCCGTTCTCGATGCCAACGGCAGTCCGGGACGACGGCTCGGCAGACTTCGGCGCGACGCCCTGCCCGTACCCCTGCATCTCGGGCGCAGCCTGGCCACCTACCCGCATCTCTCACTCGCCGAACGCGCCCGAGTCGGGCGTGCCGCACTGGCGCTCCGAGCACTGGACCTCACGGATCCCGCGCTCGATACGCAGGACTTCGGCAGCTGGCTGGCCGCACACGGTCAGTCGGCGCGTGCCGTCGAGGCACTGTGGGACCTGGTCGGGGTCGCCACCCTCAACGCGGTGGCCGGCGACGCTTCGCTCGGGCTCGCCGCGATGGTGTTCAAGACGGGTCTGCTGTCCGACCCGGGCGCGGCCGACATCGGCTGGGCCCGCGTACCCCTGGGCGAACTGCACGACCGGCTGGCCCGCAAGGCGCTCGACTCCGCGGGCGTCCGCACCGAGATCCGTACTCGCGTCACCTCCATCTCCCCCAACGGAAACGGAAGCTGGAGCGTTCAGGTTCCCGGCGAGCGCATCGAGGCCGACGCGGTCGTCCTCGCCGTACCCCAGCGCGAGGCCCACGATCTGCTGCCCGCCGGGGCCCTCGACGCGCCCGGGCGGTTGCTTCGGATCGGTACCGCTCCGATCCTCAACGTCCATGTCGTGTACGACCGCAGGGTGCTCGGGCGGCCCTTCTTCGCCGCACTGGGCTCCCCGGTGCAGTGGGTCTTCGACCGCACCGAGGCCTCCGGGCTGCGCGAGGGCCAGTACCTCGCGCTGTCGCAGTCGGCCGCCCAGGACGAGATCGACGAACCCGTCGCCGTGCTCCGCGAGCGCTATCTGCCGGAGCTGGAGCGGCTGTTGCCCGGCGCCCGCGGCGCCGGGGTGAAGGACTTCTTCGTGACCCGGGAGCGCACGGCGACGTTCGCCCCCACCCCCGGCGTCGGGCGGCTGCGGCCCGGCGCCCGCACCAAGGCCCCCGGCCTCTACCTGGCCGGAGCGTGGACCGCCACCGGGTGGCCCGCGACCATGGAGAGTGCGGTCCGCAGTGGTGTCGGTGCGGCGGGCGCCGCGCTGAGCGCCCTGGGCCGGTCCGGCGCCCACCTCCCCGACCTCTTCGAGGAGGCGGCATGAGCGTCGATCCGCACCGAACAGGCCCCCGCACCCCCGGTATCGCAACAAGAGGAGAGACTGTGCCCACTGTGCCCCCGGCCGAGACGGCTGCCGACGCGGTGGACGTGTCCGCGCTTCTGGAGCGCGGCCGCACCCTGGCCACCCCGGTACTGCGGGCGGCCGTCGACCGCCTGGCGCCGCCCATGGACACCGTCGCCGCCTACCACTTCGGCTGGATCGACGCTCAGGGCAACCCCGCGGACGGCGACGGCGGCAAGGCCGTGCGCCCCGCGCTGGCCCTGCTCTCCGCGCAGGCCGCGGGCCGGGATCCCGAGGTCGGCGTGCCCGGCGCGGTCGCGGTGGAGCTGGTGCACAACTTCTCCCTGCTGCACGACGACCTCATGGACGGCGACGAACAGCGTCGTCACCGCGACACGGTCTGGAAGGTGCACGGGCCCGCGCAGGCCATCCTCGTCGGTGACGCCCTGTTCGCGCTGGCCAACGAGGTCCTGCTGGAGCTCGGCACCGTCGAGGCCGGACGCGCCGCCCGGCGCCTGACCACCGCCACGCGCGCCCTCATCGACGGTCAGGCCCAGGACATCTCCTACGAGCACCGGGAACGCGTCAGCGTCGCGGAGTGCCTGGAGATGGAGGGGAACAAGACCGGCGCCCTGCTCGCCTGCGCCTCCTCCATCGGCGCGGTCCTGGGCGGCGCGGACGACCGCACCGCCGACACCCTGGAGAGGTACGGCTATCACCTCGGCCTGGCCTTCCAGGCCGTCGACGACCTCCTCGGCATCTGGGGCGACCCGGAGGCCACCGGCAAGCAGACCTGGAGCGATCTGCGTCAGCGCAAGAAGTCCCTGCCGGTCGTGACCGCGCTGGCGGCGGGCGGACCCGCTTCCGAGCGGCTGGGCGAGATCCTCGCCGAGGACGCCAAGAGCAGCGACTTCGAGAACTTCTCCGAGGAGGAGTTCGCCGCGCGGGCCGCGCTCATCGAGGAGGCGGGCGGCCGCGAGTGGACCGCCCAGGAGGCGCGTCGCCAGCACACGATCGCCGTCGAAGCCCTGGACTCCGTCCCGATGCCCCCACGGGTGCGCGCGCAGTTCACGGCGCTCGCCGACTTCGTCGTCGTACGAAAGAGATGATCGCCATCGCTCGCATACACCTCGCGTAGTCGCCGACCGGTGCCGCCCCAAGCTCTCGGCTTCGCCTGAGCAGGGGAACTCCCCACGCGGACACGCACCGGCCGACGGCGGACCCACAGCAGCACGACTCGCACGACTGCACGAAGGGGAAGCCATGACAGCGACGACCGACGGAAGCACCGGGGCCCTGCCACCCCGAGCCGCCTCGGCCAGCGAAACCAGCGCACCGCTCCCGGAGGCGGCCGGGACGGTCGGCCCTCGAGACGCCGCCGAGCGCGCCATACGGCGCGCCAGGGACTTCCTGCTGTCCCGGCAGGACGCCCAGGGCTGGTGGAAGGGCGACCTCGAGACGAACGTCACGATGGACGCCGAGGATCTGCTGCTCCGTCAGTTCCTGGGCATCCGCGACGAGAAGACCACCCGCGCCGCCGCCCTGTTCATCCGCGGCGAGCAGCGCGAGGACGGCACCTGGACGACCTTCTACGGCGGCCCCGGCGAACTGTCCGCCACCATCGAGGCGTACGTCGCCCTGCGTCTGGCCGGCGACGCGCCGGACGAGCCGCACATGGCGAAGGCGTCCGCGTGGGTCCGCGAGCAGGGCGGCATCGCCGCCTCCCGCGTCTTCACCCGGATCTGGCTCGCCCTGTTCGGCTGGTGGAAATGGGAGGACCTGCCGGAACTGCCGCCGGAGCTCATCTACTTCCCGAAGTGGGTGCCGCTGAACATCTACGACTTCGGGTGCTGGGCGCGGCAGACCATCGTGCCGCTGACCATCGTCTCGGCCAAGCGCCCGGTGCGCCCCGCGCCGTTCCCGCTCGACGAACTGCACACCGACGCGAGCGACCCCAACCCGGCCAAGGACCCGGCCCCCATGGTGAGTTGGGACGGCGTCTTCCAGCGGCTCGACAAGGCCCTGCACCAGTTCCGCAAGGTCGCCCCGCGCCGGCTGCGCACGGCGGCGATGCACACCGCCGCCCGCTGGATCATCGAACGGCAGGAGAACGACGGCTGCTGGGGCGGCATCCAGCCGCCCGCGGTCTACTCGATCATCGCCCTGCACCTGCTCGGCTACGACCTCCAGCACCCCGTGATGCGCGAGGGGATCGCCTCGCTGGACCGTTTCGCCGTATGGCGTGAGGACGGTGCCCGCATGATCGAGGCCTGTCAGTCCCCGGTGTGGGACACCTGCCTCGCGACCATCGCGCTCGCCGACGCGGGCGTGCCCGCCGACCACCCGCAGCTGGTGAAGGCCGCGGACTGGATGCTGGGCGAGCAGATCGTCCGGCCCGGCGACTGGTCCGTCAGACGTCCCGGGCTTCCGCCGGGCGGCTGGGCCTTCGAGTTCCACAACGACAACTACCCCGACATCGACGACACCGCCGAGGTCGTCCTCGCGCTGCGCCGCGTCAAGCACCACGACCCGGACCGGGTCGAGCAGGCCATCGGGCGCGGGGTGCGCTGGAACCTCGGCATGCAGTCCAAGAACGGCGCCTGGGGCGCCTTCGACGTCGACAACACCAGCCCGTTCCCCAACCGGCTGCCGTTCTGCGACTTCGGCGAGGTCATCGACCCGCCGTCCGCCGACGTCACCGCGCACGTCGTGGAGATGCTCGCGGTCGAGGGCCTCTCCCACGACCCGCGCACCCGCCGGGGCATCGAGTGGCTGCTGGCCGAACAGGAACCCGACGGCTCGTGGTTCGGGCGCTGGGGCGTCAACTACGTGTACGGCACGGGCTCGGTGGTGCCCGCGCTGGTCGCGGCGGGAATCCCCGGTGCGCACCCGGCGATCCGCCGGGCCGTATCCTGGCTGGAGCGCGTACAGAACGACGACGGCGGCTGGGGCGAGGACCTGCGCTCCTACCGGTACGTCAAGGAGTGGAGCGGCCGGGGCGCCTCCACCGCCTCCCAGACGGCCTGGGCGCTGCTCGCACTGCTGGCCGCGGGGGAGAGCGAGTCCAAGGCCGTTGAGGGCGGCGTCGAGTTCCTCGCCCGGACCCAGAACGAGGACGGCTCCTGGGACGAGCCGTACTTCACCGGCACCGGCTTCCCCTGGGACTTCTCCATCAACTACCACCTCTACCGGCAGGTATTCCCGCTCACCGCGCTCGGCCGCTATGTGCACGGCGAGCCGTTCGCCGGGGCCAAGGCGAGCCGATGAGCAGACAGCCCGACCAGGCCCCGCTGGTGATCGCCTGCGCGCTCGGCATCGAGCGCCTCGCCCTGCGCAGCGGCGACCGCAGCGGCGCCGAGGGGCCCCTCATCGTACTCCGTACGGGTATGGGGCCCCGGGCGGCCGAACGCTCGCTCACCCGGGCGCTCACCGACCCCGGCCTCGCCGGGGCGGCCGTCCTCGCCACGGGCTTCTGCGCGGGGCTCGCACCCGGGATGCACCCCGGTGACCTGGTCGTCGCCGAGGAGACCCGGGACCCGCGCGGCACCACCCCGTGCACGGACACCGACCTGCTCGTCAAGGCCCTCCAGCGCGCCGTCCGGGGGCGCGCCGTCCACACCGGACCGCTCACCGGCTCCGACCATGTCGTCCGTGGTCAGGAGCGGTCCGAACTGCGCGCGACCGGCGCCATCGCGGTCGACATGGAATCCGCGGCCACCCTCCACAGCGCCATGCGTACCGGCGAGCGCCCGGTTGCGGCCGTCCGGGTGGTCGTGGACGCTCCAGAACATGAACTCGTCCGAATCGGCACCTTGCGCGGTGGAATATCAGCCTTCCGTGTCCTACGTGCCGTCCTTCCAGCTTTCTTCGAATGGCACCGTTCCTTGCTGCTCCCCAGGAGGTGACCCAGATGGCCATGCCGCTGCGCCAGACCATCAAGGTGGCGACGTATCTCTTCGAACAGAAGTTGCGCAGGCGGGACAAGTTTCCGCTCATCGTCGAGCTGGAACCCCTCTTCGCCTGCAACCTGAAGTGTGAGGGCTGCGGCAAGATCCAGCACCCGGCGGGAGTGCTCAAGCAGCGCATGCCGGTGGCGCAGGCCGTGGGAGCGGTTCTGGAGTCCGGTGCGCCGATGGTGTCGATCGCCGGCGGCGAGCCGCTGATGCATCCGCAGATCGACGAGATCGTACGGCAGTTGGTGGCGCGCGGGAAGTACGTCTTCCTGTGCACCAACGCCATGCTGCTGCGCAAGAAGATGGACGACTTCACGCCGTCGCCGTACTTCGCGTTCGCCGTGCACATCGACGGCCTGCGTGAGCGGCACGACGAGTCCGTGGCGAAGGAGGGGGTGTTCGACGAGGCCGTGGAGGCGATCAAGGAGGCCAAGCGGCGCGGCTTCCGGGTCACCACCAACTCGACCTTCTTCAACACGGACACCCCGCAGACCGTCATCGAGGTGCTCAACTTCCTCAATGACGACCTGAAGGTCGACGAGATGATGATCTCGCCCGCCTACGCCTACGAGAAGGCGCCCGACCAGGAGCACTTCCTGGGAGTGGAGCAGACCCGCGAGCTGTTCAAGAAGGCCTTCGCGGGCGGCAACCGCCGCCGCTGGCGGCTCAACCACTCGCCCCTCTTCCTGGACTTCCTGGAGGGCAAGGTCGATTTCCCGTGCACGGCCTGGGCGATCCCGAACTACTCGCTCTTCGGCTGGCAGCGGCCCTGCTATCTGATGAGCGACGGGTACGTGCCGACGTACCGGGAGCTGATCGAGAAGACCGACTGGGACAAGTACGGCCGCGGCAAGGACCCGCGCTGCGCCAACTGCATGGCGCACTGCGGCTACGAGCCCACCGCCGTCATGGCCACCATGGGCTCCCTCAAGGAGTCCCTGCGGGCCATGCGCGAGACCGTCTCGGGGAACTCGGCGAACTCCGGAAGCAACGGGTGACGCCATGACCGCCGTTCCCTTGGGCGTCCCCGAGGTACCGGTCCGGCCGATCGCCGCGCGGCGCGTCGCGCGGCAGATCCACGTCGGGCCGGTGGCGGTCGGGGGCGGGGCCCCGGTGTCGGTGCAGTCGATGACGACGACCCGTACGTCGGACATCGGCGCCACCTTGCAGCAGATCGCCGAACTCACCGCGGCCGGCTGCCAGATCGTCCGCGTCGCCTGCCCCACGCAGGACGACGCGGACGCCCTCGCCACGATCGCGCGCAAGTCGCAGATCCCCGTGATCGCGGACATCCACTTCCAGCCCAAGTACGTCTTCGCGGCGATCGAGGCGGGGTGTGCGGCCGTCCGGGTGAATCCCGGCAACATCAAGCAGTTCGACGACAAGGTCAAGGAGATCGCGCGGGCCGCCAAGGACCACGGCACCCCGATCCGGATCGGGGTGAACGCCGGCTCGCTGGACGGACGGCTCCTGAAGAAGTACGGCCGGGCGACGCCCGAGGCGCTCGTGGAGTCGGCGCTGTGGGAGGCGTCGCTGTTCGAGGAGCACGACTTCCGGGACATCAAGATCTCGGTCAAGCACAACGACCCGGTCGTGATGGTCAACGCCTACCGCCAGCTGGCCGAGAAGTGCGACTATCCGCTGCACCTGGGCGTCACGGAGGCCGGACCCGCCTTCCAGGGCACGATCAAGTCGGCCGTGGCCTTCGGCGCGCTGCTGTCGGAGGGCATCGGTGACACGATCCGTGTGTCGCTCTCCGCGCCCCCCGTCGAGGAGGTCAAGGTCGGCATCCAGATCCTGGAGTCCCTGGGCCTTCGGCAGCGGCGCCTGGAGATCGTCTCGTGCCCGTCGTGCGGGCGCGCCCAGGTCGACGTCTACAGGCTGGCCGACGAGGTCACGGCCGGTCTCTCCGGCATGGAGGTGCCCCTGCGGGTCGCCGTCATGGGCTGCGTGGTCAACGGTCCGGGGGAGGCGCGGGAGGCGGACCTGGGGGTCGCCTCCGGCAACGGCAAGGGGCAGATCTTCGTCAGGGGCGAGGTCATCAAGACCGTGCCCGAGTCGAAGATCGTGGAGACCCTCATCGAGGAGGCGATGAAGATCGCCGAGCAGATGGAGAGGGACGGCGTCGGGTCCGGAGAACCGGCCGTCACCGTGAGCTGAACAGCACGGACCGACAGGGGGCACCCGACGTGACCATTCTGGAGAACATCCGGGGACCGCGCGACCTCAAGGCGCTGTCCCAGGTGCAGCTACGTCAACTGGCCGAGGAGATCAGGGAGTTCCTGGTCCACGCGGTCGCCAGGACCGGCGGTCATCTGGGGCCCAATCTGGGGGTGGTGGAGCTCTCCATCGCACTCCACCGGGCCTTCGAGTCACCGGTCGACCGCATCCTGTGGGACACCGGTCACCAGAGCTATGTCCACAAGCTGCTCACCGGGCGTCAGGACTTCTCGAAGCTGCGCGGCAAGGGGGGCCTGTCCGGCTATCCGTCGCGCGAGGAGTCCGAGCACGACGTCATCGAGAACAGCCATGCGTCCACCGCGCTCGGCTGGGCCGACGGGCTCGCCAAGGCCCGCCAGGTGCAGGGGGAGAAGGGCCATGTGGTCGCCGTCATCGGCGACGGCGCGCTGACCGGCGGGATGGCGTGGGAGGCGCTCAACAACATCGCCGCCGCCAAGGACCGCCCACTGATCATCGTCGTCAACGACAACGAACGCTCGTACGCGCCCACCATCGGCGGCCTCGCCAACCACCTCGCCACCCTGCGCACGACGGACGGCTACGAGAAGGTCCTGGCCTGGGGCAAGGAGGTGCTGCAGCGCACACCCGTCATCGGCAACACCCTCTACGAGGCCCTGCACGGAGCGAAGAAGGGCTTCAAGGACGCGTTCGCGCCGCAGGGTCTGTTCGAGGACCTGGGCCTGAAGTACGTCGGCCCGATCGACGGACACGACATCCGGGCCGTCGAGTCGGCGCTGCGCCGCGCCAAGCGCTTCCACGGCCCGGTGCTGATCCACTGCCTCACCGAGAAGGGCCGCGGCTACGAGCCCGCGCTCGCCCACGAGGAGGACCACTTCCACACCGTCGGTGTGATGGACCCGCTCACCTGCGAGCCCCTGGTGCCGGCCGACAGTCCGTCGTGGACCTCCGTCTTCGGCGACGAGATCGTGCGGATCGGCGAGGAGCGCGAGGACGTCGTGGCGATCACGGCGGCCATGCTGCACCCCGTGGGCCTCACCCGGTTCGCGGAGCGGTTCCCGGACCGGGTGTGGGACGTCGGGATAGCGGAGCAGCACGCGGCGGTCTCCGCGGCCGGCCTCGCGACCGGCGGACTGCACCCGGTGGTCGCCGTCTACGCGACCTTCCTCAACCGCGCCTTCGACCAGCTCCTCATGGACGTGGCCCTGCACCGCTGCGGCGTCACGTTCGTCCTTGACCGGGCGGGGGTCACGGGCGTCGACGGCGCGTCGCACAACGGCATGTGGGACATGTCGGTGCTGCAGGTCGTGCCGGGCCTCAGGATCGCCGCGCCACGCGACGCCGACCAGTTGCGGGCGCAGCTGCGGGAAGCGGTCGCGGTCGACGACGCGCCGACCCTGGTCCGGTTCCCGAAGGAGTCGGTGGGCCCGGTGATCCCGGCGGTGGACCGGGTGGGCGGCCTGGACGTGCTGCACCGCGCCGACCGGCCCGAGGTGCTCCTCGTCGCCGTCGGAGTCATGGCACCCGTCTGCCTCCAGGCCGCCGAGCTGCTGGAGGCGCGTGGCATCGGCTGCACGGTCGTCGACCCGCGCTGGGTCAAGCCCGTCGACCCCTCGCTGCCGGGGCTGGCCGCCGAGCACCGGCTGGTCGCGGTCGTCGAGGACAACAGCCGATCCGCCGGAGTCGGCTCCGCGGTCGCGCTGGCGCTCGGCGATGCCGACGTCGACGTACCCGTACGGCGGTTGGGGATCCCGGAGCAGTTCCTCGCGCACGCCAAGCGGAGTGAGGTGCTCGCCGACATCGGCCTCACCCCCGTCGAGGTGGCGGGACGGATCAGCGCCTGCCTGGCCGCCCGGGACGCGCTGTCGAACGACGAGGCCGCCAAGGAGAAGCAGGAATGACCAGTCCTTCCGGGAACGGGGAGTTCGACCTCGGCGCGCTCCTGGCCGAGCGCGGGGCCGAGCGCTACGAGCTGCACTCCAGGTACCTCAACCACCAGCTCCCGCGCATGCTCCACACCATCGGCTTCGACAAGGTCTACGAGCGGGCCGAGGGCGCCCACTTCTGGGACGCGGACGGCAACGACTATCTGGACATGCTCGCCGGGTTCGGGGTGATGGGGCTGGGCCGCCACCACCCCGTGGTCCGCAAGGCGCTGCACGACGTCCTGGACGCACAGCTCGCCGATCTCACCCGCTTCGACTGCCAGCCGCTGCCCGGGCTGCTGGCGGAGCGGCTGCTCGCCCACAGCCCCCATCTGGACCGGGTGTTCTTCGGCAACAGTGGGACGGAGGCGGTCGAGACCGCGCTGAAGTTCGCCCGGTACGCCACCGGCAGACCGCGGATCCTGTACTGCACCCACGCCTTCCACGGGCTGACCACCGGCTCGCTGTCCGTGAACGGCGAGTCCGGGTTCCGTGACGGCTTCGCCCCCCTGCTGCCCGACACGGCGGTCCCGCTCGGCGATCTCGACGCCCTGGCCCGGGAGCTGAAGAAGGGAGACGTGGCGGCACTCGTCGTCGAGCCGATCCAGGGCAAGGGTGTCCACGAGGCCCCGCCGGGCTATCTGCACGCCGCCCAGGAGCTGCTGCGCCGGCACAAGGCGTTGCTGATCGCGGACGAGGTGCAGACCGGCCTCGGCCGCACCGGGGACTTCTACGCCCACCAGCACGAGAGCGGCGTGGAACCGGATCTGGTCTGCGTGGCGAAGGCGCTCTCCGGCGGCTATGTGCCGGTCGGCGCCACCCTGGGCAAGGAGTGGATCTTCAAGAAGGTCTACTCGTCCATGGACCGGGTGCTCGTGCACTCGGCGAGCTTCGGGTCCAACGCGCAGGCGATGGCGGCCGGGCTCGCCACCCTCTCCGTGATGGAGAACGAGCAGATCGTCGCGAACGCGCGCGCCGTCGGGGAGCAGCTGAAGTCCCGGCTGACGGCGCTGATCGACAAGTACGAGATGCTCAGCGACGTACGTGGCCGGGGCCTGATGATCGGCATTGAGTTCGGCCGGCCGACCTCCCTGAAGCTGCGCGGACGGTGGACCATGCTCCAGGCGGCCCGCAAGGGTCTGTTCGCGCAGATGGTCGTCGTCCCGCTGCTGCAACGGCATCGGATCCTCACCCAGGTCTCCGGTGACCACCTGGAGGTGATCAAGCTGATTCCGCCGCTGATCATCGGTGAGCAGGACGTCGACCGCTTCGTGGATGCCTTCACCGCGGTCATGGACGACGCGCACGGTGGCGGGCTGGTGTGGGAGTTCGGGAAGACGCTGATCAAGCAGGCGGTGGCGAACCGGTAGCCTCAGGAGCTTTGCCTCTGAGGCAATGAATTTGCCTCAAAGGCAAGCCTGCGGCTCAATGGAGTCATGAGCTCTCCCGAGACCGGGACCGAGACCGGACCGGCCGAGAACCTGCCCGCCGTCGCACCGCAGCTGCGAGCCCTGCGGCGGCGCGCCTCGCTCACCCTGGAGGTGGCGGCCCGTGCCGCGGGGCTCTCGCCCGCGCACCTCTCCCGGCTGGAGACCGGGCAGCGTCAGCCCTCGCTGCCGATGCTGCTCGCGCTCGCCCGTATCTACGGTACGACGGTGTCCGAACTGCTCGGCGAGACCGTCGCCGACCGGGACGCGGTGGTGCGCGCCGCCGACATGGAGCCGACCCGGGCGGGCGGCTGGACGTACTGGCAGGCCGGTGCGCCGGGCCGCGGGATGCAGGCCCTGCGCGTCCATGTGCCGTACGGCGCCCAGGGCGACATCGTGCGCGTCCACCCCGGCGAGGAATGGCTGTATGTGCTGAAGGGACGGCTGCGGTTGCGCCTCGGTGACACCACCCAGGTGCTGGAGCCGGGGGACAGCGCGCACTTCGACTCGCTGACCCCGCACCGCCTCGCGGCCGCCGATCACAACGGGACCGAGCTGCTCTTCGTCCACACCCTGCTGCAGAGCCCGACCGCGACGCTCTGCCTCGGACCCACCCCTGGAGAAACGCCATGACCGAACATCCGGACACCCAGCCCCAGCGCAGGTCGATGGAGGAGAAGTTCCCCCGCGGCCTGTGGGTCCGCCTGATCATCTACATCGCGGTCGGCCACCTCTTCGCCGGCTTCATCTACCTGCTGTTCGAGCTGGGCGCGAAGTAGCGGCGGCACGGTCCGCAGGCCGCGAGCGGTTCCGGCTCAGTCCACCAGCCGCTCGCGCAGCCGCTCCCGTGCTGCCGGAGTGATCCCGAGACCCCGCTCCAGATATGCGTCGACGCCGCCCCAGGTCTCCTCGACCGTCTCGATCGCCGCCGCCAGATACTCCGCGCGCGCCTCGAACAGGGGACTGAGGAGCTCCATCACCTCGGGCGAGTACGCGTCCGCCGACGAACCGTTGCGGTGCACCTTGTACCGGCGGTGCTTGGCGTTCGACTCCAGGTAGTCCGCGACGATCGCCTCGCGCTCCACCCCGAGGGCCAGCAGCGTCACCGCGATCGACAGGCCCGCGCGGTCCTTGCCCGCCGCGCAGTGCATCAGCGCGGGCACGCTGTCCTCGGCCAGCGCGTGCAGCACCTGGGAGTGCTCGGTCGTGCGCTCCTTGACGATGGAGCGGTACGACATGATCATCCGGTTGGCGGCCCTGCCGTCGGCGAGGATCGTGCGCAGCTGCTCGAGATCGCCGTCGCGGACCATCTTCCAGAACTCGGCGCCGTCGGCCGGGTCGGTCAGCGGCAGGTTGACGTTGCGCACGCCCGGCAGCTCGACGTCCGGACCCTCCAGCTTCTTGTCCGCCGCGTTGCGGAAGTCGAAGATCGTGTGCAGGCCGAGGGAGGCGAGGAACGCCGCGTCCCCCTCCGTCGCGTGCGCGAGATGACCGCTGCGGAAGAGCACTCCGTGCCGCACCCGCCGTCCGTCCACGGTCGGCAGCCCGCCCACGTCACGGAAGTTGCGCACGCCGGTCAGCTCGGGCTCTATCGACGGGACCTGCTGCGTCACGAGGGCTCCTCCCATCCGTCCGCCGGCGCTGCTCGCCGACGGGCCGGGCATTGACGATACGACATCGGTTCATCAGGCAATCATCGAAGACCGCACGCAGCGCTGAACCTGGGGGGGAAGACGTTGCCCCCGAGGCACCCCACCCCCGATGATGTTGGTGCCTGATCGCACCTGTTCGGATCCGTGGGGGCTTGATGTTGGAGATCGGCGAGGACGGACGTACCTGGCTGCTGTCGGGGCCCACGAGCAGTTACGCCCTGCGTGTCACCGAGGGCGGCGAGCTGCTGCATCTGCACTGGGGCCCGCGCATCGACCTCGCCGACGCCGAGGCCCTCGCCGCCCTGCCGGCACCCCGGTACCGGCCCTTCGAGTCCCCGCTCGACGGCCATGAGGAGTACCCGGTCGAGGGCGGCCCCCGCTTCGTACGCCCCGCCCTGTCCGTGCGCACCGAGGAGCGCCGCGGCACCGAATGGGCCTTCGCGGGGTACGAGACGGACGACACCGACGACACCGACGACACCGACGACACCGATGACGCCGACGACGAGCACCTGCGGCTGCGGTTCACCGACGCCGGGCTCCTGATCACCCTCCACTACCGGATGCGTGGCGATGTCGTCGAGCGCTGGGTGACCCTCGCCAACGAGGGCCCGGCCACCGTCGAGCTCCTCCGCGCCGACTCGGCGACCTGGACCCTGCCCGAGCGCGAGGGCTGGCGGCTGTCGCAGCTGCACGGCCGCTGGGCCGCCGAGTCCCGGCTCGTACGGTCGGCCTTGACGTACGGGGAGAAGATCATCGGCAGTCGGCGCGGCCACACCGGGCACCAGCATCTGCCGTGGGTCGCCCTCGACACGGACGCGACGGAGGAGCGCGGCGAGGTCTACGGCTGCGCGCTCGCCTGGTCGGGCTCCTGGCGGATCGCGGTGGCACAGCTCCCCGACGCCCGCGTCCAGATCACCGGTGGGGCCGGATACGACGACTCCGGCCTGCTGCGCCTGGCGGCGGGGGAGACCTTCACCAGCCCCGTCTTCGCCGGGCTGTGGAGCGACGGCGGTTTCGGCGGTGCGAGCCGCGCCTGGCACGCCTACCAGCGGGCGTACGTCATCCCGGACGCGGACCGGGACCGGCCCGTGCTGTACAACTCGTGGGAGGCCACCGAGTTCGACATCTCGGAGGAACAGCAGGCGGCGCTCGCGCGGCGGGCGGCGGCGATCGGTGTCGAGCTGTTCGTGGTCGACGACGGCTGGTTCGGCGCTCGGACGAGCGACCGGGCCGGCCTCGGCGACTGGCGGCCCAACCCCGACCGGTTCCCCTCGGGCCTCAAGCCGCTCGCCGACTACGTCCACTCACTCGGGATGCGGTTCGGCATCTGGGTGGAGCCCGAGATGGTCAATCCGGACAGCGACCTGTATCGCGCGCACCCCGACTGGGTGCAGTACCAGTCAGGGCGGAGGCGGACGGAGTTCCGCAATCAGCTCGTGCTCAACCTCGCGCGCGAGGACGTCCAGGAGTACCTCTGGGAGCAGCTCGACGCACTGCTCTCCAGTGCCCCGATCGACTATGTGAAGTGGGACTTCAACCGCTGCTTCACCGACGCCGGCTGGCCCGGCGAGCCCTATCCGCAGAGGATGTGGGTCGACCATGTCCGCGCGCTGTACACCCTGTTGGACCGCCTGCGGGCCGCGCACCCCGATGTCGCCTTCGAGTCCTGCTCGGGCGGCGGCGGCCGGATCGACCTCGGCGTCATGAGCCGTACGGACCAGGTGTGGACGTCCGACAACACCGATCCGCTCGACCGGCTCGCCATCCAGCACGGCTTCAGCCAGATCCATCCGGCCCGGGTCATGGCCGCCTGGGTGACCGACAGCCCGAACACCCAACTCAACGGGCGGGCCAGCTCGCTGCGGTTCCGGTTCGTGAGCGCCATGGCCGGGGTGCTCGGCGTCGGCGGCGACCTCGCGGAGTGGACCGAGGGGGAGCTGGCCGAGGCCCGGGACTGGGTCGGTCTCTACAAGGAGATCCGCCCCGTCGTCCAGCGCGGCGATCTGTACCGGCTGCGGCCCCCCACGGGCGGACTGAGCGCGGTCCAGTACGTCCTCGGCGACGAGACGGTCGTCCTCGCCTGGCTCCAGGCGCAGCACCACGGAGAGCCGGTCGCTCCGCTGCGGTTGCGCGGCCTCGACCCGGCGGCGACGTATGAATGGCGTGAAACAGGCGAAGTGCACCGGGGTGCGCTGCTGTTGCATCACGGGCTGCGGACCGGGCTGCGCGGTGACTTCGACGCGACGGTCATCCGGCTACGACGTGTCTGAGAGCTCCGACCGCAGCGGCGGGCGCCCGGACCTGCAACGGTGAAGGCCGGGGACCGGACTTCCGGGATGGCCGGGTTCCGGGTCCGGCGGCTCCCAACACCCCTGTTCGGAGGGATATTCCAGAACACCCCAGATTCGGCGAGTGGTCTATCTCACCGCCCGTCAACCCCTTCCTACGGTCGCGTAGCTCACATCCCAAGGGGAATCATGGGCCGATGTGGCACACGATTCGAAGAATGACAGCAGATCAGTGATCGGGTCGTACGTGGCGGTGGGGGACAGCTTCACCGAGGGCGTCGGCGACCCCGGCCCCGATGGGCGGTTCGTCGGCTGGGCCGACCGGTTCGCGGTGCTCCTCGCCGACCGGCGTCCCGAGGGCGACTTCAACTACACGAACCTCGCCGTGCGCGGCAGACTGCTCGACCAGATCGTCGCGGACCAGGTCCCCAAGGCCATCGAACTCGGCCCGGACCTGGTCTCGTTCTCCGCGGGCGGCAACGACATCATCCGGCCCGGCACCGACCCCGACGAGGTCGCCGAGCGCTTCGAGCGCGCCGTCGCCGACCTCACCTCCGCTGTCGGCACCGTCATGGTGACCACCGGCTTCGACACCCGTGGCGTACCCGTGCTCAGGCATCTGCGCGGCAAGATCGCCACCTACAACGGGCACGTCCGGGCGATCGCCGACCGGCACGGCTGCCCGGTCCTGGACCTGTGGTCGCTGAAGACCATCCAGGACCGGCGCGCCTGGGACGACGACCGTCTCCACCTCTCGCCCGAGGGGCACACCCGGGTGGCTCTGCGGGCCGGCCAGGTGCTCGGCATCGAGGTGCCGGCCGATCCGGACCAGCCATGGCCGCCGCTGCCGCCGCGCGGCACGCTCGAAGTGCGGCGCGATGACATCCACTGGGCCCGCGAGCACCTGGTCCCGTGGATCGGGCGCCGGTTGCGCGGCGAGTCCTCCGGCGACCGTGTCGTGGCGAAGGGCACCCTGTCACCGGACGACATCAAGATGCGGATCACCCAGGCGGTCTGACCGGTCCGCCCGTGGAGACCGGCCCATCGAGTGCGGCCCGGGCGGTGCGCCCGGGCCCCCGGTGTCCGGGCGCGTGGGCGGTCAGCCCCTCGTCGTGGTCAACGCCTCGCGTTCCAGGCCGAGTTCGCGCGCGAGTGTCTCGTCGACCCATTCCTGCGCACGCGCCCGTGACACCGTGCCCTCGTACGCCGTCATCTGTACGGCGAGTCCGTCGAGCAGCGCGGTCAGCCGCAGCGCGGTCCCCGCGGGGTCGGGGCAGCGGAACTCGCCCGCGGCCACTCCCTCCGCGACGACCTCGGTGATCGCGGCCTTCCACTGCCGGTCGAGGTCCCGGGTGACCTCCCGCAGCGCGGGCTCGCGCAGCGCCGACGCCCAGCCCTCGATCCACAGCCGCCAGCCCTTGGCCTGCCCGGTCGGCGCGTACCAGCGCACCGCGGCCCGCAGCCGGCGCAGCGCCGACGTACGACGGCCGAGCAGCTTGCGCAGATGCGCCAGATCGTCCTCGGCGGCGTAGGCGAACGCCTCCGCGACCAGCTTCTCCTTGGTCGAGAAGTGGTACAGCACCAGCGCGTTGCTCACCCCGAGTGCCGACGCCACGTCGGCGATCCGCACCGCCGCCACGCCCCGCGCCTCGATCTGCCCGACGGCGGCCCGCAGCAGTTCCTCACGTCGCTGGGCCACGCTCAACCGCACCCTCGTCACGCGGCAACCCTACGTCACCGGTACCAGCCGTACCGCTCCGCGATCGCGGGCAGTCCGTCGGCCACGAGCGCGTGCGCGGCGGCCCGCGCACTCCTACCGTCGGCCTCCGCCCGGTCCAGCACGCGGCCGACCAGGGCCCGCATCGCGCGCCGCGTGTGCGTGAGCGCCTCCTCCGCGTCCGCTCGTACGTCGCCGAACAGCGTCCACCACCAGGCCTTCGTCCCGGAGTTGACCACCACGTCCGGCAGCACGGTCACCCCGCGAGCGGCGAGGAGTTCCTCCGCCGCGGGCCGCGCGGGCATGTCGGCCGCCTCGACGATCCATCGAGCGCCGATCCGCCCCTGGTTGCCGGTGTCGACGGCGTACGAGACCGCCGCCGGCACCAGCACCTCGGCCTCGGCCGACAGCCGGGCAGCGCCCGGCAGTTCGCGGTCGGCGGGGCGCCGCGCGGAGCGGTCCACCGTCCCGTACACGTCACGCGCGGCGAGCAGCGACTCGACATCGAGCCCATCGGCGTTGACCAGACACGGGCCAGGCGGCACCTCCGGTCGTCGAACCGGTGCGGGCGCTCCGAGCGGGCGCCCTCGACCGGTACGACGGACCGGCGCCCCGGGGGATGTGACATCCGGGCCCCGCATCGCGCCGTGTGCCGGGACATCGCGCTGTGACACAGCCGACCCGGCGCTGTCGGAGGGCCGACCATAATGGGAGGCCCGCACCATTCACTGGAGGTCCCGTGACCGGTTTCCGTTCCCTGCGCTCCGGGCTCCGCGCGCTGCAGCCCGCCGCCTTCGGCGCGGACCCGAGTGGCGAGCGCTTGGCGCGCATCCGCAGATCGCCGCACTTCGCGGACGGTGCCTTCGTGAACCCCGAGGGCACCAGGACCCGCCCGTCGGGCGGGTCCGCGCTGGAGCTGGCGAAGGTCTTCTTCCGTAAGGAGGCCCGGGTCCGCCGCGCCCCGGCCGGCACGGTGCCGGTGCACCCGACGACGTACGCCGACCTGGCCAAGCCTCCGGTGAGCGGGCTGCGGCTGACCTGGATGGGGCACTCCAGCGTGCTCGCCGAGATCGACGGACACCGGGTGCTGTTCGATCCGGTGTGGGGCGAGCGCTGCTCCCCCTTCGACTTCGTCGGCCCCAAGCGGCTGCACCCGGTGCCCCTGCCGGCGGCCGCGCTCGGCCCGGTCGACGTCGTGGTGATCTCCCACGACCACTACGACCACCTCGACCTGCCCACCATCAAGGCCCTGGCCGGCACGGACACCGTGTTCGCGATACCGCTCGGAGTCGGCGCCCACCTGGAACACTGGGGTGTCCCCTCGGACCGGCTGCGCGAGCTGGACTGGCACGAGTCCACGAAGGTCGGCGGCATCACCCTGACCGCGACACCCGCCCGCCACTTCTGCGGCCGCGGCCTGCGCAACGGACAGCACACGCTGTGGGCGTCGTGGTCCGTGGCCGGCGACGAGCACCGGATCTACCACAGCGGCGACACCGGCTACTTCGAGGGCTTCAAGGGCATCGGCGCGGAACACGGCCCCTTCGATGCCACGATGATCCAGATCGGTGCCTACTCGGAGTTCTGGCCGGACATCCACATGACTCCCGAGGAAGGCACGCGTGCCCACCTCGACCTGCAGGGCGGGCAGCCGCACGGCGTGCTGCTGCCGATCCACTGGGCCACCTTCAACCTTGCCCCGCATCCCTGGGCGGAGCCCGGTGAGTGGACGAAGGACGCCGCCGAGGAGGCCGGCCAGGCGGTGGCGCTTCCCCGGCCCGGGGAGCCTTTCGAACCTTCCGGGGAGATCCCCGTGGATCCCTGGTGGCGAGCGGTGTCCGCGCCCATCGCACACCCGTGGCGCCGCCCGGAGGCGCGACCGGAGAGCGTACCGCCCGCCCGGCGCGATCTGGACCTCGCGGGCGAGCGCTGATGCCGCGCCGGGCGCCGGTGGTGCCGCAGCGGCTGAGGTCGTCGGGGGCCCGCCCGCCCGGGGGACCGTTCGAGGGCGGGTCAGTCAGCGCATGGTGAGCACCATCCGGAAGCGGGCGGCGCCCGAGAGCATCCTCTGACAGGCCTCGGCGGCACGGTCCAGCGGCATGGTCTCGACCATCGGGCGGATCCCGTGCAGGGCGCCGAACGCCATGATGTCCTGCACATCCTGCGCCGTGCAATCCGTACATGGCCGGGGCCCGGCTCGGGCACCTCACGCTCGGCGATCTCGAACGGCCCGCCGCGCACCGAGGCGTCGCCGTCGACACTGCGGGTGACCCTTCCGGAGGGGGTGCCGCGGGCCCGGGGGGCCGCAGATGGTCCCCGCCGGCCGATCCGCGGTTGATGTCCCGGCGGCGGCGAGGCCCGAGGAGGGGAGTACTCCCCGGCCCTCGCCCTCCGCTCGCGACCGCTTCTGACCAGCTCCGACCGGTTGGATGGCGGTCGGGAACGTATTCCTGGGACGGTTATCGGTCTGTCGTACGAGGCGTCACACCAGGGCGGGAAGCTCTCCGTAGGACTTCGTCAACAGCCCACCGCACCTGCCTCAATGGCGACTACTCTGAGTGGCGGTCGAGTGACGCAGAGCCGAATTCTTCGGTTCTCGTGCCCGGCGCCGCGATGGCGCATGCCCGAGTCGCGTCGCAGACCCGCGGGAGCCCCCACGCCCCTGACGCCCCCAGTACGAGGACACCGATGTCTCACCTTCGCGCACCGGCCGCCCGCGCTGACCGCCGTGAGGGCGGACGGCACGGGAGACCGGTCGCCCGCCCCCTCCCCTCACCGCCCGAGACCTCCCTACGGCCCCAGCTGCTGCGCCTGGCGGTCCTGCCGCCCCTCGCGGTCGCCCTCGGCGCCTGCGCCGCCGTGCTCTTCACCGTCCGCTCCACCGGCGCCCGCCCCAGCCTCGTGCTCTGGGCCGTGCTCGCGGGCGCCCTGGGAGTGACCCTCGTCGGCATCGTGATGGCCGCCGTGGCCGCCGAGCGCGCCGCCCGATCCGTGAGCGAACGGCTCGACGCGCTGCGCCACATCAGCGCCCGCGGCGAGGCCGACCTGCGCGACCTCGTGGCGTCGTTGCGTCGCGGCGAGGAGCCGCCCGCGCGCAGACCGCGCGGCAGACCCGCCGCGGACGCCGACGACTTCGAGCTGCTCGCCGCCGAGCTGTCGCGTGCCCAGGACGGCGCCGTCGCTGCGGTCGTCCAGGCCGCGCAGCTCTCCGGCCACGCCGACAGCGAGCAGAAGCTGGAGGTGTTCGTCGACCTCGCCCGGCGCCTTCAGTCGCTCGTGCATCGGGAGATCTCCATCCTCGACGAGCTGGAGAACGAGATCGAGGACCCCGACCTGCTCAAGGGCCTCTTCCACGTCGACCACCTCGCCACCCGCATCCGGCGCCATGCGGAGAACCTCGCCGTGCTGGGCGGCGCCGTCTCACGCCGCCAGTGGAGCAACCCGGTGCCCATGACCGAGGTGCTGCGCTCCGCGATCGCCGAGGTCGAGCAGTACGCGCGGGTCAGGCTCGTGCTGCCGATCGACGGCACCCTGCGTGGGCACGCCGTCGCCGACGTCATCCACCTGCTGGCCGAACTCGTCGAGAACGCCACGGTGTTCTCGGCGCCGCACACCCCGGTACTGGTGCGCGCGTGCCTCGTCACCTCGGGGCTCGCCGTCGAGGTCGAGGACCGCGGACTCGGCATGCCTCCCACCGAGCAGAACAAGGTGAACGCACTGCTCGACGACCCGGACCAGGTCAACGTCGCCGGTCTGTTGGCGGACGGCCGCATCGGCCTGTTCGTGGTCTCCCAGCTCGCCCGTCGGCACGGCATCCCCGTTCGGCTGGGGACCAACATCTACGGCGGTGTCCAGGCGGTGCTCGTGGTGCCGCGGGGGCTCCTCGGGCCGGCGCCCGGCACGGCCGACACCATGACGCCGGTGGTGCCGCAGGGGACGGACGGGAGCAGCGGGCCGCTTGGCACGTCCGGCACAGCCGGCTTGCCGGGAGCGGCCCTTGGCGGCACCCACGCCCAGGCCCGGATGCCGGGGGCCACCCGGCCCCGCGACGCGTCACCCGCCGCGTCCGGGCACCCCGTGCCTCCCGGGCCGGGCCTGCCGCAGCGCGACCGGATCCCGGCCGACCACGTCCGGTCCCCGCTGCCCGTGCGCGACGCCGACACCCCACGGCCCAACCCGGCCCAGGCCCTGCCCGGTGTCCGCCCCGGTGACCGGCCCCCCGTCACCGACAACGCGGGCAGGGCACCGGCACCGCTGGGCGGTCCCGTGCGCGGCACGATGGGCAAGCCCCAACTGCCCCGCCGTCGCGCCCAGGAGCACATCGCACCCCAGCTCCGCGGCGGCCGCACCCCGTCCGTCCGCCGGGACACCGACCAGCACGTCGGCCATGACCCGGGCCTGATGGCCGCGTTCCAGCGGGGAATCCGTCTCGCCGAGACACAGCAGCAGATGCAGCACGAGACGCAGCAGGAGACGCGGCAGCGGTCGGGGTCCGGCCACTCCGAAGGAGTTCCCCACCCGGGGGCCGTCACGCCCTGCCCGGACCTGCCCCTCGCCGCCCCGCTCCCCGACACGGCGCCCACCGGTGACGCATCGGCGCCCTCCCTCGGCGTACCGCCCATGGACCCGGCGCGCATAGCGGGGGCACGCGCCCCGTACGCGGCAGACCACGACCTGACCGCCCGTCAGGACGGGAGTGCGCCGGACGGATGACCGCCCCCGGATGACCACCCCCGCCCCACTCGCTCCCGCAGACCTGCGTACCCCAAGGAGTCGATCCACCATGGCGAGCGAAGCGCCGACCTCCCATGTCTCCGATCTGGACTGGCTGATGAGCGGCCTTCTGCAGCGTGTCCCCCACGCCAGCAGCGCGGTCCTCCTCTCCTGCGACGGACTGGTGAAGTCCGTCCACGGCCTCGACCCGGACAGCGCCGACCACATGGCCGCCCTGGCCTCCGGCCTCTACTCGCTCGGCCGCAGCGCGGGCGTCCGCTTCGGGGACGGCGGCGATGTCCGGCAGGTCGTCGTCGAACTCGACTCCACACTCCTGTTCGTCACCACCGCCGGCTCCGGCACCTGCCTCGCCGTCCTCGCCGGCCGCGACGCCGATGCCGCGGTCCTCGGCTATGAGATGGCGATGCTCGTCAAGAGCGTGCGGCCGTATCTGGAGACCGCGCCCCGCCGGCCGGCCGTCCATCCCACGGCGATGCGGCCTTGAGCGTGACCGCGGCCGACGACGGCCCCTGGCTCGACGACGCGGCCGGACGGCTGGTGCGTCCCTACACGGTCAGCAACGGCCGGACCCGGCCGACCACCGCGCTCGATCTCCCGTCACAGGTGATGGCCACCGGCGCCACGCCCCTCGGCTGCCTCGGCCCCGAGCACGCCCAGGCGCTGGACCTGTGCCGCGCGCCCGTCCCGGTCGCCGAGGTCGCCGCCCATCTGAAGCTGCCGGCGGCGGTGACGGTGACCAAGGTGCTGCTGTCCGACCTCGTCGACTGCGGGGCGCTCACCACCAAGCTCCCCGCGTTCCACCACACCCCCACTGACCGGTCGCTTCTGGAGGCAGTGCTCGATGGACTACGACGACAGCTCTGATCCCTTCCCCGCCGCATTGAAGATCCTGGTGGCGGGAGGGTTCGGAGTGGGCAAGACGACCTTCGTGGGCGCGGTGAGCGAGATCGCGCCGCTGAGTACGGAGGAGCTGCTCACCACGGTCGGAGCCGCGACCGACAGCCTCGAAGGGATCGAGAACAAGGTCGAGACGACCGTGGCGATGGACTTCGGCCGCATCACCCTCGACGCGCAGCACGTGCTGTATCTGTTCGGCACCCCCGGTCAGGAACGCTTCTGGTTCATGTGGGACGAGCTGTCCGAAGGCGCGCTCGGCGCAGTGATCCTCGCCGACACCCGCCGTCTGGAGGACTGCTTCGCCGCCGTCGACTTCTTCGAACAGCGCGGCCTCCGGTTCGTCGTCGCGATCAACGAGTTCGACGGCTCCCACCGCTACGACCCCGAGGAGGTGCGCGCCGCCCTCGACCTGGCTCCGGAGGTCCCCGTCGTGCGCTGTGACGCCCGGATCTCCAGCTCCGGCGTGCAGACGCTCCTCACACTCGTACGCCACCTCATCGCACATGCGCAGGCACCCGCTCCGGGCCCGGGGGCCCGCACATGACCCGGAGCCGACTGCTGCTGACTCCCGAGGACCGGGACGCCCCCGCGCGCGTCGGCAGGCTGCGACTGCTCGGCCTCGGGGAGCGCGCGGAACCGGAGTTCGACGCCTTCGCCACCCGACTCGCGGGGCTCGCCTCGGTGCCGTACGCGATGGTCAACTTCATCGACGAGCAACGGCAGTTCTTCGCGGGACTCCACGAGCCCGGCGACCACCCGCGCACCGCCGTGGGCCGCCCGGACGGCCCTGACCGCGAACCGGTCCGCCACCTGGGCCGTGAGTACGGCTTCTGCCCGCACGTGGTCGTCCGGCGCAAGGCGCTCGTCCTGGAGGACGTCCGCGACTATCCGCGGTTCGCCGGGAATCCCGTCGTCGACGAACTCGGCATCCGCTCCTACCTGGGCGCCCCGCTCGTGGACCGCACGGGCATCGCCCTCGGCACGGTCTGCGCCGCCGATGTGCAGCCGCGCGCCTGGGGCCGGGAGGGCCTGGAGACCATCAAGGCGCTGGCCGCGGAGCTGGCCGAGCGGATCGAGCGCAGAGAGCCGGGACTGCGGGCGTGAAGGACAGCTGCGAGCGCGCTTAAGAAATCCTCGATGGACCAGGGGTGCGCGATACGGCAGATTTCTGAGGGACTTCACACCCCTCTTCCCCGGTACGGGCTCCTTCGGCATGCCCCCGGGTCTCATCCACAGGAGCCGTCGCATTGAAGGCGCTGGTCAAAGAGAAGGCGGAACCGGGGCTTCGGCTCACGGACGTCCCGGAGCCGGAGGTCGGCCCCGGTGACGTACTGATCAAGGTCCTCAGGACCGGGATCTGCGGCACGGACCTGCACATCCGGGCCTGGGACGGCTGGGCCCAGCAGGCCATCCGCACGCCGCTGGTGGTCGGGCACGAGTTCGTCGGCGAGGTAGTGGCGACCGGCCGGGATGTCACGGACATCGAGGCCGGTGACCGGGTCAGCGGCGAGGGCCACCTGGTGTGCGGGAAGTGCCGCAACTGTCTGGCCGGGCGCCGCCATCTGTGCCGGGCGACGGTCGGGCTCGGCGTAGGGCGCGACGGGGCCTTCGCCGAGTACGTGGCGCTTCCCGCGTCGAACGTGTGGGTGCACCGCGTCCCGGTCGACCTCGACGTCGCCGCGATCTTCGACCCGTTCGGCAACGCGGTGCACACGGCCCTGTCCTTCCCACTGGTCGGCGAGGACGTCCTGATCACCGGTGCCGGACCGATCGGACTCATGGCCGCCGCCGTGGTCCGGCACGCCGGCGCCCGCAACGTCGTCATCACCGACGTCAGCGAGGAACGCCTCGAACTCGCCCGCAAGATCGGGGTGAGCCTCGCGCTCAACGTCGCCGAGGCCACCATCGCCGACGGACAGCGCCGACTCGGTCTGCGCGAGGGCTTCGACATCGGCCTGGAGATGTCCGGCCGCCCCGAGGCGATGCGCGACATGATCGCCAACATGACGCACGGTGGCCGGATCGCCATGCTCGGTCTGCCGTCCCAGGAGTTCCCCGTGGACTGGGCCCGGATCGTCACCTCCATGATCACCGTCAAGGGCATCTACGGCCGCGAGATGTTCGAGACCTGGTACGCCATGTCGGTCCTGCTGGAGGGCGGGCTCGACCTCGCGCCCGTGATCACCGGCCGGTACGACTACCGCGACCACGAGGCGGCCTTCGCGGACGCGGCGAGCGGCAAGGGCGGCAAGGTCCTCCTGGACTGGACCGCTTGATCTTCGGCCGGGTTCGCCTCCGGGGCGCGCCCCTTCGACCCACTCGCCCATCGCATCCCCAAGGAGCTTCCCTGTGTTCGACTCCGTGCGCGACGACCTCCGCGCCACCCTCGACGAGATCCGTGCCGCCGGGCTGCACAAGCCCGAGCGGGTGATCGGCAGCCCGCAGTCCGCGACCGTGCGCGTCACCGCGGGCGGCCGCCCCGGCGAGGTGCTCAACTTCTGCGCCAACAACTATCTCGGCCTCGCCGACCACCCCGAGGTGCTCGCCGCCGCCCACGAGGCCCTGGACCGCTGGGGCTACGGCATGGCGTCCGTGCGCTTCATCTGCGGTACGCAGGAGGTGCACAAGGAGCTGGAGTCGCGGCTGTCCGCGTTCCTCGGGCAGGAGGACACGATCCTGTACTCCTCCTGCTTCGACGCCAACGGCGGAGTCTTCGAGACCCTCCTCGGCCCCGAGGACGCCGTCATCTCCGACGCCCTCAACCACGCCTCGATCATCGACGGCATCCGCCTGTCCAAGGGCCGCCGCTTCCGCTACGCCAACCGCGATCTCGTCGATCTGGAGCGGCAGTTGAAGGAGGCCGCGGGCGCTCGCCGCAAGCTGATCGTCACCGACGGCGTCTTCTCCATGGACGGGTACGTGGCCCCGCTGCGCGAGATCTGCGACCTCGCCGACCGCCACGGCGCCATGGTCATGGTCGACGACTCGCACGCCGTCGGCTTCGTCGGCCCCGGTGGCCGCGGCACCCCCGAGCTGCACGGCGTCATGGACCGCGTCGACATCATCACCGGCACCCTCGGCAAGGCACTCGGCGGCGCCTCGGGCGGTTACGTCGCCGCGCGCGCCGAGATCGTGGCCCTGCTGCGTCAGCGCTCGCGGCCGTATCTCTTCTCGAACACGCTGGCCCCGGTGATCGCGGCGGCCTCCCTCAAGGTGCTCGACCTGCTGGAGTCTGCGGGCGACCTGCGCGAGAGGCTGGCGGCGAACACCGCTCTGTTCCGGCGCCGTATGACCGAGGAGGGCTTCGACGTCCTGCCCGGCGACCACGCCATCGCCCCGGTCATGATCGGTGACGCGGCGAAGGCGGGCCGCATGGCCGAGCTGCTGCTGGAGCGCGGCGTCTATGTCATCGGCTTCTCCTACCCGGTGGTTCCGCAGGGGCAGGCCCGGATCCGCGTCCAGCTGTCCGCGGCGCACTCGACGGAGGACGTGAACCGCGCGGTGGACGCGTTCGTGGCGGCGCGGGCGGAACTGGACGCCTGACCGCCCGGGCATATTGCGATAATCGTCCGCATGATCGAAGCGCGGCGGCTCCACATCCTCCGTGCGGTGGCCGACCACCGCACCGTGACGGCCGCTGCCGCCGCGCTCTATCTCACCCCCTCCGCGGTGTCCCAGCAGCTCACCGCGTTGGAACAGGAGACCGGCCACCGGCTCGTCGAGCGCGGCGCCAAGGGCGTACGGCTGACCCCGGCCGGCGAGATCCTGCTCAGCCACACCAACGCGGTCCTCGCCCAACTGGAGCGGGCCGAGGCCGAGCTGGCGGCGTACGGCGCCGGTTCCGGGGGCACGGTGACGCTCGCCTCCTTCGCCACCGGCATCGGGCAGGTCGTCGCCCCCGCGCTGTCCCGGCTGGCGCGCACCGCGCCCGGCATCCGGATGCGGGTGCGGGACGCCGAGGGCGACGCCAGCCTGCCGATGGTCCTCGACCGGCAGGTCGACGTGGCGGTCGCCGTCGAGTACCGGGGCGCGCCCGGGGCGGACGACCCCCGGCTCACCCACATCCCGCTGTACGCCGAGCCCTTCGACGCGGTCGTGCCGGTCACCCACCGGCTGGCCGACGCGGCCGAGGTCCCGCTCGCCGAGCTGGCCAAGGACCCGTGGATCGGCCCCTACCCCGGCAACCCGTGCCATGACGTGGTCGTCCTGGCCTGCGAGCACGCTGGATTCCATCCCGCTCTCGAACACTCCTCGGACGACTTCCGCGCGGTCGTCGCGCTCGCCTCGGCCGACGCGGGTGTGGCCCTGGTGCCGCGCTCCGCCCTGGGCGGCATGGATCTCACGGGCGTGGTCGTGCGCCCGGTGGACGGGGCCGCCCCCACCCGCCGGGTGTTCGCGGCCGTGCGCCGTGGCGCGGAGGAGCACCCGCTGATACGCCCCGTGCTGGACGCGCTGGCGGAGGCGGCCGCGGTGAACTGACGGGCACCGCGTCTCAGGCGCCTGGATCCGCACCGGTTGGGTTCGGGCCGGACTCCACCTGCCTGTCCCGGATATGGGATAGAGTCCCGAATATGGGAAGCGATGTGACGGATCCCGTCGACGTCCGTCTCGCCGCGCGGCTGGCCGAGCTGCGGGCAGAGCGCGGCTGGTCCCTGGGGGACCTGGCGGAGCGCAGCGGGGTGAGCCGGTCGACCCTGTCCCGGGCCGAGCGGGCCGAGATCAGTCCCACGGCCTCGATGCTGAACCGGCTGTGCGGTGTCTATGGCCGCACGATGTCCCAGCTGCTGAGCGAGGTCGAGGCCGAGCCCGCCCAGGTCGTGCGCGCCGCCGACCAGACGGTGTGGGAGGACGCGGCCTCCGGCTTCGTACGCCGGTCGGTGTCCCCTCCGCACCCCGGGCTGCGCGGCGAACTCGTCGAGGGGCGGCTCGCCGCGGGCGCCGACATCGCCTACGACCGGCCGCCCGTACCCGGACTCGAACAGCACATCTGGGTCCTCGACGGCGCGCTGGAGGTGACCGCACGGGACGTCGAGCACCGGCTCGCCGCCGGGGACTGCCTGCGGCTGCGAGTGTGGGGGCCGACGCGGTTCCGGTGCCCGGGACGCGGGGACGCGCGGTACGCACTGGCGGTGGTGCTCCCATGACCGGGATCGTCCGGCTGAGCGGGCGCGAGGTGCTGGTGCGGGCAGAGGAGCTGGCCGACCTGCTGACCGACACGGTGCACGGCGGAGCCTCCATCGGCTTCCTCGCGCCGCTCGACCGGGCGCAGGCCCTGGCCTGGTGGCAGGAGCGTGCGGCCGCGGTCGACGCGGGCCGTCTCGCGGTGTGGGCGGCGCGGGCCGGCGACCGCGTCACAGGCACGGTGAGCCTCGCCTTCCCCGACAAGCCGAACAGCCGCCACCGCGCCGAACTGGTCAAGCTCATGGTCCACCGCGACGCCCGCGGCCAGGGCCTGGGGCGGGTACTGCTGACGACCGCCGAACGCGCGGCCGCCGAGGCCGGCATCACCCTGCTGCACCTGGACACCGAGAGCGGCAGCCCGGCCGAGTCCCTCTACGCCTCCGCGGGCTGGACGCGGGCCGGTGCGATACCCGACTACGCGGCGACACCCTGGGGAGAGCTGCGCCCGACCACGCTCTTCTACAAGCGGGTGGGGGCTCCCGCCGGCTGAGCGACCGTCGACTGTCGGTGGAGTTGGCTACGGTGCCACACATGCCCGACGCCGAAGACGTACGCCGTATCGCCCTGTCCCTGCCGGACACGGCGGAGAAGATCGCCTGGAGCATGCCCACGTTCCGGGTCGCGGGGAAGATGTTCGCCACGCTGCCCGAGGACGAGACGTCCATGGCGGTGCGCTGCCCCAAGGAGGAGCGCGACGAACTGGTCCTGGCCGAGCCCGGGAAGTTCTGGGTCGCCGACCACGAGGCCCAGTTCGCCTGGATCCGGGTGCGCCTCGCGGCCCTGGAGGACGAGGCCGAGCTGCACGACATCCTGGCCGACTCCTGGCGCCAGGCGGCCCCGGCCCGGCTCCTCGACCACTTCCCGGAACTGGGCCCCCCGGCGAGCGGCTGACGACGCGGGGATGAACGGCGCAGCAACGGGTGCGCGACCACCGCCTTCGGTGCGGTATTGTTTCTGTGCACGTTCGGTCCGGGGAAACCCCAGGTCAGACGGGCAACGGGACGTGGCGCAGCTTGGTAGCGCACTTGACTGGGGGTCAAGGGGTCGCAGGTTCAAATCCTGTCGTCCCGACTTGCGAGATCGCAGGTCGGAGGCCGTTTCCGTGGTCAACGGAAGCGGCCTTCGCCGTTCCTGGCGTCGTTCCCTTCGTGGTTCTCTCCACCGTCGTTCTCTCCATCGTCGTTCTCTCCGTCGTTCCTCTCGTCGTACCCGAGTCCCCTCCGTGCCGGAGTCAGCGCATGATGTTCACGGCGCGCGCCACGACCAGCACCACCGTGACGATGGAGACGGCCGACTGCATGAGCATCAACAGCTTGGCCCACCGTGACATGGGCATCGTGTCGGTGGGGCTGAAGGCGGTCGCGTTCGTGTAGGAGACGTACAGATAGTCGACGAAGGCCGGCTCCCAGTCCCCGCTGGCCAACTCCTCCGTCTGCATCTGGGGGAAGAGGAAGTCGGGATGGGCGCGGTGCGCGTGCGCCCGCGCGACGGGGCCGCCGCGATCGAACTCCCAGTACCACAGCGCGAAGACCACGATGTTGGTGCCCCAGATGCCGGCTGCGGCAAGGAGCAGCGGGCCCGCCGAGTTCCCCTCGCGCCCTGCGAGCAGCGCGTTGATGAGCTGGACCAGCGACCACGCGTTGGCCAGGCTGGCGACCGCCACGAGGGTCAGGGACAGGGAGCGGAGCACGACGGAGTCACGGTTGATCCTGCCCGGGTTGCTCAGCAGCAGCACCGCCAGGAAGGTGCCCTCCACGGCGGGCAGCAGCCAGTGAGGGTGGATGGTCAGCTGTCTGGGCTCCGCCAGCTGCGCGGCGATGGTGAGCACGATGACCGTGGCGACCTGCCAGCGGTGCTCACCGTCGGTCGGCCGCCGCCATGCGGGAACCCTGGCCTTCTGTGGCGAGTCAGTCATGGGGGTAAGTCTTTCGCGCCACCGCTCCGAGCCGGGCTCCAGGCCCCCAGTCGACGGCGTCACCTGCTCCCACCTGCTGTGTCGCCTTCGGCGGCAGCACCCCCGAGCGCCGGGCCCCCGCGGACGGCAGCCCGGCAGCCGGGCTCAGACCTCCGTCTCGGTACGGTCGGCCTCGCCCCAGAGCGTGTGGAAGCTGCCGTCGCGGTCGACGCGCCGGTAGGTGTGGGCGCCGAAGTAGTCGCGCTGACCCTGGGTGAGCGCGGCCGGCAGACGGTCGGCGCGCAGGGAGTCGTAGTACGAGAGCGCGGCGGAGAACGCGGGCACCGGCACGCCCCTGCGGGCCGCCGTGGCGACCGCCTCGCGCCACGGCACCTGCGCGTCCGCGATCTCCGCTGCGAAGCCCTCGTCGGACAGCAGGCTGACCAGGCCGGGATCGGTGGCGTAGGCGGCGCGGATGCGGTCGAGGAAGGCCGCGCGGATGATGCATCCGCCGCGCCAGATCTTCGCGACCGCGCCGAGGTCGATCTTCCAGCCGAACTCGTCGGCGGCGTCGAGGATCATCTTCCAGCCCTGGTCGTAGGCGATCACCTTCGACGCGTACAGGGCCTGCTCGACCTGCGCGGTGAAGCGCTCGGCCTCGTACGGGGTCAGGTCCCGGCCGATGCCGCCGGGCAGTCCCCGGTAGGCGCCGCGCAGCGCGGCCTGACCCGAGGCGGCACGGGCGAAGGTGGCCTGGGCGATGGCGGTCACCGGCGAGCCCAGCTCCAGCGCGGTCTGCACGGTCCAGCGCCCGGTGCCCTTCTGCCCGGCGGCGTCGGCGACGACGTCCACGAACGGCTTGCCCGTCGCCGCGTCCACATGGGACAGCACCTCCGCCGTGATCTCGATCAGATACGAGTCCAGGCGGCCCTTGTTCCACGTCCGGAAGATCTCGGCGATCGCGGCGGGGGAGAGCCCGGCCACCTGGCGCAGCAGGTCGTACGCCTCACCGATCAGCTGCATGTCGGCGTACTCGATGCCGTTGTGGACCATCTTCACGAAGTGCCCGGCGCCGTCCGTGCCGATGTGCGTGGTGCACGGCTCGCCGTCCACCTTCGCGCTGATCTTCTCGAACATCGGACCGAGCGAGGCATACGACTCCGGGGATCCGCCGGGCATGACGCTCGGCCCGTGCAGTGCGCCCTCCTCGCCGCCGGAGACACCCGCGCCGACGAAGTGGAGGCCGCGCTCACGCAGTGAACGCTCACGGCGCCGGGTGTCGGCGAAGTGCGCGTTGCCACCGTCGATGATCATGTCGCCGGGCTCCAGGAGCGGAGCGAACTCCTCGATCACCGCGTCGGTCGCCGCGCCCGCCTGCACCATGATCATCAGGCGTCGGGGACGCTCCAGTGCCGCCACGAACTCCTCGGCCGTCCCGGCGGCCACGAACGTTCCCTCGTGCCCGAACTCCTCGACGAGCGCCTTGGTTCTGGTCGGAGTGCGGTTGTGCACGGCGACGGTGTACCCGTTCCGCGCGAAGTTGCGGGCCAGGTTGCGGCCCATCACCGCGAGCCCGGTGACGCCGATCTGCGCGGTCGCCTGCATGCTGTGCTCCTTGGGTCCGGATCCGCCGCTCCCGCGTGTCGGCGGGCGGAGCGGATGTCGCTCGGTGCGGCTCGTGCCGCTGTACCGACCAAGTACGGACGGCGGCCCGGGAGTTGCTCAGCGCGTTCGGGTTCCGCGTCGTCCGGGACGTTGCCGGTCCCCGGACGATCCGGGCGGCTCAGGCGCCGATGAGGTGCAGGGAGGCCCACAGCGCCACCACCGCGCCCGCCAGCGCGGTGGGCACGGCGATCGCCCCGAGCCGGGTGAACTCCCCGAGATCGACGCCGTGGTCGTGCTGGTGGACGATGCGCCGCCACAGCAGCGTGGCCAGGGACCCGGCGTAGGTGAGATTGGGGCCGATGTTCACACCGAGCAGGACGGCGAGCACCGCGCCGGGGCCGGACGGCGCGGTCAGCGGCAGCAGGACCAGGACCGCGGGCAGGTTGTTGATCAGGTTCGCCAGCAGGGCGGCCAGCGCCGCGATCCCCAGCAGGGCGGGCAGTCCGGTCCCGCCCGGGATCACCCGGCCGAGGGCGCCCGCGAGTCCGTTGTCGACCACCGCGCGCACCACGATGCCCAGCGCCAGCACGAACGCCAGGAAGGACGGCGCCGCCGCGCGCACCACCGTGACGGGAGTGGCCCGGCGCCGCACGAGCGCGCGGACGGCCAGGACCAGCGCTCCGGCCAGCGCCGACCACACCGGTTCGATGCCGAGCGCGGAGGCGACCACGAACCCGGCGAGCGTGCAGGCCACCGTCACCAGCGCGAACAGCGGGAGCCGCGGTGGCTCGCCCCGGTCCTCGGCCGTCGCTCCGGCGGCCAGATCGCGGCGGAAGAACCGTCGGAAGACGACGTACTCGGCGGCGACGGCCACCAGCCACGGCAGGGTCATCAGGGCGGCGAAGCGGGTGAAGCTCAGCCCCGCCGCGCCGAAGGCGAGCAGGTTGGTGAGGTTGGAGACCGGCAGCAGCAGCGAGGCCGTGTTCGACAGATGGGTGCACGCGTACAGATGCGGCCTGGGGCGGGCGCCCATGCGCGCCGCCGTGGCGAACACCACGGGCGTCAGCAGCACGACGGTGGCGTCCAGACTGAGCACGGCGGTGATCGCCGAGGCGAGCGCGAACACGGCGGTCAGCAGCCGCGTCGGGCGGCCCGCCGCCCAGCGCGCCATCCAGGCGCCGCACGCCCGGAACAGTCCCTCGACGTCGCAGAAGTGGGCCAGCACCAGGATGGCCGCCAGGAATCCGACCACGGGGCCCAGACGCTCGGCCTCGGCTCGCGCGTGGTCCAGCGAGATGGCCCCGGTGGCGAGCGCGACCCCGGCGGCCGGAACCGCCACGGCGGCCTCCGGGAGCCCGAACGGACGTACTACCGCCCCGGCCAGCACGGCCACGAGCAAGGCGATGGAGAGGGCCTCGGCGAGCGGGGTGTTCAGAGCTCGGTCCTTCCGGAACGGAATCGGTGGTGCCCCTCCATCAGATCAGACCGGTTCCTGACCCCTCGAATCGAGGCGCGGGAACGGGGACAGGGCATCGGCTACCGGCACCGGCACCGGGAGCAGGCAGCCGGCACCCCGTGGTCCACCGGCCGAGCCACCGGCCGCCGTCACTCGCGCGCACGCAGCGGCCACCCGTGGTCCACCGGCCCGATGCCGGCCCCCAGGGCGAAGCCCGCCGCGATCGCCGCTGTGACGTACTCCTTGGCCCCCCGTACCGCCTGCGGCACCGAGAGGCCCTGCGCGAGCCCGACCGCCACGGCAGAGGCGAGGGTGCAGCCCGTGCCGTGGGTGTGGCGGTTGTCGTGGCGCGGTGCGCGCAGCCAGTGCTCCTCGCGGCCGTCGGTGAGCAGGTCCACGGCCTCACCCGGCAGGTGTCCGCCCTTCACGAGCACCCACCGCGGCCCGTACGACAGCAGCTTCGCGGCCGCACGGCGCATGCCCGGCTCGTCGATCACCGTGAGTCCGGTCAGCTCCGCGACCTCGTCCAGGTTCGGCGTGGTCACCGTGGCGAGCGGCAGCAGCCGGGTTCGTACGGCGTCCAGCGCGTCGTCGGCGAGCAGCCGGTCCCCGTGCTTGGAGACGCTCACCGGGTCCACCACGACCGGCGCCCCGACGTCCGCGAGCAGTTCGGCGACCGCCGTGACCAGCGCGGGCGAGGCGAGCATCCCCGTCTTGACCGCCTGGACGCCGATGTCGTCGACGACGCTGCGGTACTGGGCGCGCACCGCCTCCACGGGCAGTTCCCACGCGCCCTGCACACCGAGGGAGTTCTGCGCCGTGACCGCGGTGACGACGCTCATCCCGTGGGCGCCGAGCGCGAGCATGGTCTTGAGATCGGCCTGGATGCCCGCGCCACCGCCGGAGTCGGACCCGGCGATCGTCAGGACACGCGGTGGCGCGGTCATGCGCGGCCCTCCTCTCGGACGCGCAGCGGAGCGTACACGGCGAGCGCCACCAGGAACGCCACGTAGTACGAGACGTCGGCGCCGTGCAGCGCACGGGCGACGGGACCCACGTACAGGCCGGTGTCCATGAACGGCACCGCCGCGGCGAACGCGCCGGTGAACGCCACCAGCGGGGGCCAGACGGACCGCGGGCGGGCGCTCTCGGCCGCGAGATCGATCACGCGGCCGCGCCGCGCGCGCCAGTCGACGACCACGATCGCCACGAACCCGGGGATCCAGTAGCCCACGAACAACAGCACGTTCTGGAAGCGGGCGGTGGTGTCGGCCGCGTGCATCCACAGCACCAGCGGGAAGCCGAGCACCGCGGCGAGCGCGGCGGCAGCCGGACGCGGCATGCGCGCACCCGCTGTCTGCAGCGCCAGGGAGCCGCTGTAGTCGTTCATCGCGTTGCTGCACAGCGCCGCCAGCGCCACTGCCAGCAGCCCGAAGGCGCCCGCCGCGCCCGAGCCCAGCAGGGTCTCGACCCCGGCGGCCGTCTGGTCGGTGAGCACCGACGCTCCCCACAGCCCGAGCACCTGTACGGCCACGAAGGACACCACGAGGCCGAGCAGCGCGTACCAGAACATCCGGGAGCGGGAGGTGCCGCTCGGCAGATAGCGGCTGAAGTCACTGGCGTACGGGGCCCACGACAGGGCCAGGCTCAGCGCGATGGTGCTGGTCAGTACGAACGCGCCCGCCCGGTCGGCGCCGTGCGCGCTGCCCGTGGCGGCGGGGTGGACGCTGCCCGCCATCCGCAGGGCGATCAGCGTGAAGGCGGCCGCGAGTACGAAGGTCATGACGATCTGCAGCCGGTGGATCGCCTCGTATCCGAGGACCCCGAGGGCTCCCTGCGCCACCATCATCACCAGGACGCCCAGCCAGAACGGCCAGCCGCACAGCCGCGCCAGCGCGTCCCCGCCGAACAGTCCGATCAGCGCGTCCCACGCGACCGACGACAGCCACTGCAGCGCAGCGGGCAGCACGACCGCACGCCCGAACGTGAGGCGGGCGAGCGGCAGTTGGCCCGCGCCGGTGCGGCTTCCCCAGGTGCTCAGACAGGCCGTGGGCAGCGCGCCCAGCACCGTGCCCAGGACGACGGCGGCCAGCGCGGTGCCGAAGTCGAGCCCGAGCGTGATGCCGATGGTCCCGGTGAACACACCGGTCATGGTCAGGTTCGGGGCGAACCACACGGTGAACAGCCGGCCCGCGCCGCCGTAGCGGTTGCTCTCGGGGACCGGTTCGATGCCGTGTCCCTCGACCCTGAGGTCACCGGGAGCGGTGGGCATCCGTCCGTCGAAGACGGTTCCCCCGCCGTCGGCGGGCAGCCCGCCGGAAACATGCGCCCATGGCATGAAAGACATCCCTCCGCCAGTACGAACTGGTTCAGGTTCGACGGGTGTGATCTCAGCCCGCAGATGGGGCACCCCGTGTCCGGTACGGCCGCCAGAGTAACCCGAACCACGGGCGCGGCCCTGCGCAAGGGCCGCCGCCGGATCCGGCGGCGGCCCGTCCCACGGCGTCGTGGCGCCTCAGCGCCGGGTGTAGACGAACCCGGTCTTGTCGACCTCGTCGCCGGAGCGCCCGTGGAATCCGGCGATCTGCCAGCCGGAGGGTGCCGTGCGGGTCACGCGGTCGGACGTCGTGGTGCCGCCCGCCAGGCTGTTGCCGAGGTTGGTGGTGAACTTCGCGTAGAAGATCCTCGTGTGGCCGCCGTACTGGCCCCCACAGAGCTGCGCGCTGGTCACGTACTCCCCGCTGTCCAGGGTCAGTGAGGAGGCCGTGCCGCCGGTGCCGCCGTGGGCGAGCGTGGTGCCGTTGCCCAGCGTCAGGCCGATCCGGTCGACACGGCCGCCGCTGCGCAGCGAGACGGCGGTGGCGCGGGGGCCCGCGGGGACGCTGTCGATGTCGTCGTAGTAGTCGCCGTGCGGCCCGCCGAACTGGTCGCTGAGATGGAAGACGGAGTTGCGCGACCAGCTGAACGACGCGCTGAGGGGGTCGTGGTCGGAGAGCATCAGCCCGTCGGAGGTGAGGAACGTGGCGTGCTCGTCGTCGTACGAGGTGGCGGCGAGCGAGACGAGCGTGCTGCCCCGGTAGAGGATCTTGTCGACGACCTCGCAGGTGTTGGTGATCGCGTTCTCGTCGCAGACCAGGGCGTCGCTGCCCTTGGCGGGCGGGGTGCCGCCGCGTACGAGCCGCACCCAGGCGTCGGTGAGGCCGTTGGCCGCGGCGAACTCGGCGATCGTGTCGCCGGACCGGGTGTAGCGGGTGTTGGTGTCGCCCATGACGACGACGGCGTTGCCCACGGAGTGGGTCTTGATGAAGTCCGTCAGCTGGCTCAGGTCGTCCGCGCGCGAGGCCAGATCGCCGTCGTTGGTACCGGCGTTGGTGTGCAGGTCGTAGAAGTCGACGTAGACGCCTTCGGCGAGCCGCTCCCGCATGAACGTGAAGCCCTTGGGGGTGAGGCAGTCGCCGGAGTCCTACTGGCACGAGTTCCAGCGCACGCGCTCGAAGTCGTCGGCGTCGTACGGGATGTTCGACAGCGTGTTGAGGCCGCTGCCGACGCCGGCACCGCCGCTGGTCGGTGTGCGGTAGGGGTGCGAGTCCGCGGCGTACAGGTAGGAGTGGTAGTTGAAGTCCTCCTGGACGTGGACGATGTCGTACGGGCCGAGCCGCCCGCCGATCGTCGTCGTGCTCGACTGCCGGGGGGTCGGGGCGCTGGAGATGCCCTCGGGCAGGCCGGCGACGTTGTAGGTGAGCACCTTGAACGTGCCCGAGTCGGCCGCCGCGGCGGTGGGTGCGGCGGCCGTGAGTCCGCCGAACGCGGCGGCCGCCGCCGCGAGAGTGGCGAGGAGTCTGCGCATGGGGGACGGCTCCTGGAGTGAGGGGTGGGAGGAGTGCGTGTTGCGCGCATGCCAAAACGTAGCGGCGAAGTCCCTGGGAGGAAGCGCTTTCTGCCGCGCGGCCGCAATCTTCATCTCCCGGTCGCCGTGGCGTCGGCGACGGTCCGACGCTCACCGGAGACATGGGCCGACATGCCGAACGGACCGGGCGACCGTTCGTGGTCGCCCGGTCCGTTGGGCGGTACTGGAGGGCTACGTGGCGGTCTTCAACCGGCTCGTGCCGGGACCTCTTGTGCCACCTTCTTGTCGAGGGCCGCGCGCACCAGTGCGGCGGCCAGGACGGCCGGTTCGGTGTTCCCGGCGAGCTCGACGAGCTTGCCGGGGTCCTTCGGCAGGCCCAGCCGTTCCGCCCCGGCCAGGGCCTTGGCGTCCAGGTGGGGCGCCACCTCCGGCCAGACCCGCTGCACCTCGCGCAGGAAGATGTCCGCACCGGCCGGACCGATCCCCGGTATCTCCTGCAGCAGCCCGCGCAGAGCCGGGACGTCCCCGTCCGCCTCCTTCCGCATGCGCCGCAGGTCCCCGCCCCAACGCTCCGTCAGCAGCCTTGCGCCCTCACCGAGTTGGGTCGCCGTCCGCTCGTCGTAGCGCCGGTAGCCGCCTCGCCCGAGCGCGTCGACCCGCTCCTGCCAGTCGGCCTCGGCCATGCGGCGCGGATCGCGCAGGCCGGCCTCGTGCAGCGCCCGCACCGCCGCGAGGGCGATCGACGCGCGGATGCGGGCGCTGAGCAGCAGGGCCATCAGCAGCAGCTGATACAGCGGCTGCGGGGCGTCCTTGAGCCGGATGCCCGCATCTTCGGCGTAGGTGCGCCCGTGCTCCCGGACGAGTTCCTCGATGACGCGGGCCAGGTGGTCCGCCTGGTCCTGGCGTGACATGGGGGCCTCACTGAGGTGGCCTGAGCGGGTCATGGCCGAGTGTCATCAGCCGGCGGCGCCGCTCCTCCTCGTCCGCCTCCGGCTCGTTCTCCGTGTCCCGCTCGGCGGTGACGACGTCCACCACGTGGTACATCACCCGGATGTCGTCATCCGTGAGATCCGTGCGCCGCTTCTGCAGGATCGCGAGGACGTGCTGCCCGGTCGGGGTGCCCGCCCGCTCGGGCAGCGGCTCGGCCTCCTCGTCGGCGTCCCGGACCCGCAGCCAGGCCGCCAGTTCCTGGGAGGTCATGTTCACCACGCCGTGGAACTCCTCCCACAACGCGTCCATCTCCAGGGCGTCGGTCATGGCGTGCTCCTCTCCGCCGTCGGTGTGTGCGGTCCGGCCGGTGGGCTTCAGCCCTCGTGGGGCCAGTTCTCCGCCTCGAACATCCAGCGCTGTTTCTCCAGTTCCGCCGTGAGCCCGATCAGCAGGTCCTGGGTCACCGGGTCCGCCTTCTCCGTGGCCTCGATCCGCTTGCGCAGCCGCCCGATCGCCGCTTCCAGCGACTCCGCCATCAGCTCCACGACCTCGGTGTCCCGCAGCCAGCCCTCCTTCGTGCCCGGCAGGCCGAAGGCGGACGCGACCGTCTCCGGCCGGCCGTCCGGCGCGACGCCGAGCGCGGCGGCCCGCTCGGCCACCGTGTCCGCGTACGAGCGTGCCGTGGCCACCAACTCGTCGAGCTGGAGGTGAATCGAGCGGAACCTCGGTCCGATGATGTTCCAGTGGGCCTGCTTCCCGATGAGTGAGAGTCCCAGGAGATCCACCAGGGTCTCCTGCAGGGCCTCCCCGGTGACCCGTCGGGCGGGTTCGGGCAGGGTGCTCTTCACCACGGTCATCGCGCGCTTCTCCTTGCCGTCGTCGGTCGTTCTCGTGTGGCCCGCAGCAGTTCGGCACGCTCCCGCTCGTCGGTTCCGCCCCACACGCCCGCCGTCTGCCCGCTGCTCAGCGCCCACGCCAGGCACTCGTCGATCACCGGACAGCGGCGGCACACGCGCTTGGCGGCGGCGGCCTCCACCACGGCCGGTCCCGTCGTCCCGACGGGGAAGAACAGCTCTGGGTCCTCACCCACGCATGCCGCGTACCGCAACCAGTCCATGGGCGCCCGGGTGCCCGGGACGGATGAGGTGAAACCCGGGCGGGAGCACGCGGGTGGCCGGAGCCCACGGATCTTCCCAGGAGCCGGCAGGCGGTCTATAGTCCAAAACTAGCAGTGCTAATTACCAGTCGAGGTCGCCCAGGAGTGCCCGCCGTGCGTACCGTCCACTTCGCGGCAGCCCGCCGCACCCCCATCGGGGGACTGCGCGGCGCCCTGTCCTCCGTACGGCCCGACGACCTCGCCGCCACGGTGATCCGCGCACTGGTCGCCGACGTGCCCGCCCTCGACCCGGCCCGCATCGACGACGTCTACTGGGGCGCCGCCAACCAGGCCGGCGAGGACAACCGCAACGTGGCCCGCATGGCCGCCCTCCTCGCCGGTCTGCCCGAGTCCGTGCCCGGCGCCACGGTCAACCGGCTGTGCGCCTCCGGCCTCGAGGCGGTGACGACGGCCGCCCGTGCCATCGCCGCGGGCGAGGCCGACATCGTGCTCGCGGGCGGCTCCGAGTCCATGAGCCGCGCCCCCTTCGTGCTGCCCCGCCCCGACGAGGCACTCCCGCGCCGCATCGAGACCGCCGACACCCGCCTCGGCTGGCGCCTGGTCAACCCGAAGATGCGGGACCTCCACGGCCTGCTGTCCATGGGCGAGACCGCCGAGGAGGTCGCGGAGCGGTACGGCATCACGCGCGAACGCCAGGACGACTTCGCGCTGCGCAGCCACCGGCGTGCCGCGGACGCCCGCAAGAACGGGTGCTTCGATGCCGAACTCCAGCCCGTGACCAGGCCGGACGGTGTCGTGGTCACCGAGGACGAAGGGGTGCGCGAGGACACCTCGTGCGAGAAGCTCGCGCGCCTGAGGCCGGTGTTCCGCGAGGGCGGTACGGTCACCGCGGGCAACGCCTCGCCTATGAACGACGGTGCGGCCGGACTTCTGCTCGTCAGTGAGGAGGCCCTGAACGAGCTGGGTCTTGAGTCCCTCGGACGGTATGTCGCGGGCTCCTCGGCCGGCGTCCACCCGGACGTCATGGGCATCGGCCCCGTCCCCGCCACCGAGAAGGCCCTCGCCCGCGTCGGCTGGACCATCGGGGACATCGAGGAGGCCGAGTTCAACGAGGCGTTCGCCGCCCAGGCCCTGGCCTGCGTGGACCGTCTGGGCATCGACCCCGAGCTGGTCAACCCGACCGGCGGTGCCCTCGCCCTCGGCCACCCGCTCGGCTGCTCGGGCGCACGAATCCTGACGACCCTCCTGCACCGTATGCGCCGCACCGGCGCGGCCCGCGGGCTCGCGACCATGTGCGTGGGCGTCGGGCAGGGCAGCGCGGTGCTCGTCCAACGACCCTAGGGCCCTTCTGACGGATCAGAAGCGCCCTAGGCGTACGTCAGCGGTGGCGTGGCCAGGGGAGTTCGGGGGCCGGCGGGCCCGAGCCGTGCCGGGGTGTGCTCCAGGGCCACCTGGCGAGACGGCCCTTACGTGACCGGTTGTATGGACATAGCATCGGTCCCCGCATGAACACGATGACGCTCTGGGACATATCCCTCTGGGGTTTCGCCGCGCTGGCCGTCGCCGCGCTGCTCGTCGGCTTCTCCAAGACGGCAGTGAGCGGTGCCAACACCGTCAGCCTCGCCGTCTTCGCCGCCGTCCTGCCCGCCCGCGCCTCGACCGGCGTCCTGCTGCCCGTCCTGATCGTCGGCGACGTCCTCGCCGTCCTCATCTACCGGCGGCACGCCCACTGGCCCACCCTGTGGCGCCTGTTCCCGGCGGTCGCCGCGGGCGTCGTGCTCGGCACGCTGTTCCTGGTGTGGGCCGACGACGGCGTCGTACGGACGTCGATCGGCGCGATCCTGCTGCTGATGGCCGCCGTAACGGTGTGGCGCCGCAGGACCGCCGACCGCAGTGAGGAACCCGACTCGGTGGCCACGCGCGCCGGCCGGATGAAGGCCCGCTCCTACGGTGTCCTCGGCGGCTTCACCACGATGGTGGCGAACGCGGGCGGCCCGGTGATGTCGATGTACCTTCTCTCCGCCGGCTTCCGCAAGCTCGGCTTCCTCGGCACCTCCGCCTTCTTCTTCCTGATCGTCAACGTCTCCAAGGTGCCCTTCAGCGCGGGCCTCGGCCTGATCGACGGCCGCTCCCTGCTGCTGGACGCGGCGCTCGCCCTGTTCGTGGTGCCGGGAGCGATGATCGGCACCTGGGCGGTGAACCGGATCAACCAGCGTGTGTTCGAGCAGCTGGTGATCGCGGCGACGGTGCTGGGCGCCGTTCAGCTGCTGCTGCGCTGAGAGCTCCGAAACCACATGGGCGCCCGGCTCGCGGCGCCCATTGTGTTGGAACTCTGAGCCCTAGCCGGCGGACTCCCGGAGCAGTGGGGGGAGGTCCGCGAAGGAGTCGAGGACGTGGTCGGGTTCGCCGCTCGCGGCCCGATGGGTCTCCGGCAGGTACTTGCCCGTCCTGACCAGGACTCCGGTGAGACCGGCGTGTTGGGCCGCGAGCACGTCGGACTCGATGTCGTCGCCCACCATGAGCGCCTGGCCGGCGGGGACCCCGACATGGGCCAGCGCCGCCGCGAAGAACGCGGGCGAGGGCTTGCCGGTGACTTCGGCCCGCGTATGCGCGGCCTTCTCCAGCCCGAGCAGGAACGCCCCCGCGTCGAGCTGCAGCCCGCGGTCGGTGCGCCAGTACAGGTTGCGGTGCATCGCGACGAGCCGGGCACCCTGCTGGAGGTGCCCGAAGGCGCGGTTGAGCGCCGCGTAGTCGAACTCGGGACCGGCGCCCCCGATGAGCACGACATCCGGGACGGTGTCTGCGTCGTCAGCGGCGTCGACGACGCAGACCCCGGCGAGGTCCTCCTCGATGTCACCGCTGTTGAGCAGCGAGCACCGGGCGCCGGGACAGTGGTCGGCGAGATACGCGGCGGTGACGGCGGGCGCGGTCAGGATGTCCTCGGCGGTGACGGGGAAGCCGGCCGCGGACAGCGTTTCGGCGATCGACGCGCGCGTGCGGGACGTCGTGTTGGTGAGCAGGGCGACGGCCAGACCGGAGTCACGGATGTCCCGCAGTGCCTCGACCGCGCCGGGCAGCGGCTTCCACGAGACGGTGAGGACCCCGTCGATGTCGATGAGGACGGCACGCACTGAATCCATGTCAGGACGATAACGAGCACGGGGTGCGGACCGCCGCACGGCGGGCGGGACACGGGGGCGGCCCCGAGCAGCCCGTACCCTCTACGCCATGTCCCCGCATGTCCTGATCCTGGGCGGCACCACCGAGGCGCGTGAACTGGCCGCGTCGCTCGCCGCGCGCTCCGACGTGCGGGTGACCACCTCCCTGGCCGGGCGGGTGTCCCGGCCCGGGACGCTCGACGGGGACGTACGCATCGGTGGATTCGGCGGCGCGGAGGGGCTGGCCGCCTGGCTGCGCGACCACCGCGTGGACGCCATGGTCGACGCCACCCACCCCTTCGCCGCCGGCATCACGGCGAACGCGGCGCGGGCCGCGGCGGTCACCGGTGTCCCCGCCGTGGTGCTGCGCAGGCCCGGCTGGAAGGCGGCTCCCGGAGACCGCTGGCACGAGGCGGTCTCGCTCAGCGACGCGGCGGCCCTGCTGCCGTCCCTCGGCCGACGCGTCCTCCTCACCACCGGCCGACTGGGTCTCGCGGCCTTCGCGCACCTGAGGGACCACCGCTTCGTCATACGGTCGGTCGAGCCGCCCGCGCCGCCCCTGCCGCCTGACGTGGCGGTGCTGCTGGCCCGGGGGCCCTTCACGGTCGAGGGCGAGACCTTGCTGCTGCGCGAGCACCGCATCGACGTGCTCGTGACCAAGGACAGCGGGGGAGCGGCGACGGCGGCCAAACTCACGGCGGCACGGGAGCGGGGGCTCCCGGTGGTGGTCGTCCGTCGCCCGCCCGTGCCCGAGGGCCTGACCACGGTGCCGGACGTGGCCGGCGTGCTGGCCCGGCTGGGGCTCGGCCCGCGATGAGGTGTTCCAGGCTGTACGCCCGGAGTCGACCGTGTCCGGTCCAGATCCCCGGAGTATGGCGACGGCGCATGGCTCCCGCACCGGTCTCCCGGCACGCGCGGCCGGACGCGCTCCACGCCGCCTGCGCAGGCCCGCGCCCGGTGCCCGGCGGCGCCGTTACTCGGTCGCGCCGCCCTCGCCCCGGGGATGTCTGCGCAGCAGATACGTGTCCATGATCCAGCCCTTGCGCTCCCGGGCCTCCGCCCGCAGCCGCTCGATGCGTTCGGCCGTCTCGGCGAGTGGGCCGGAGACGAGGATCTCGTCCGGCGTGCCGATGTACGCACCCCAGTAGATGTCCACGTCCTGGTCCGCGTACCGCCGGAAGGCCTGGTGGGCGTCGAGCATCACGACCACGTCGTCCACGCCCTCCGGGAAGCCCTCCGCGAGACGGCGGCCCGTGGTGATCTGGACGGGCCGGGCCACCCGGTTGAGTCCCGTGCGGTGCTTCGCGACGAGCGCCGAGACGCTGCTGATCCCGGGCACGACGTCGTACGAGAACGCCACCGCCCCCCGGTCCAGGACCTCCTCCAGGACGCCGAGCGTGCTGTCGTAGAGCGCGGGGTCGCCCCACACCAGGAACGCCCCGCTCTGGCCCTCGCCCAGCTCCTCGGCGATGAGCCGCTCGTAGATGTCGGCGCGGGCCGAGCGCCAGTCGCCGACGGCGGGGGAGTAGGCGGTGCCCCCCGCGGAGCGGTCGCGCTCGGGGTCGCGCGCCTCGACCAGGCGGTACGCCCCCTCCGGTATGTGTGCGTCGAGGATGTCACGGCGCAGCTGGACCAGGTCCGACTTCACCTCTCCCTTGTCGAGGATGAAGAACACGTCCGTGCTCCTCAGCGCCTTGACCGCCTGCAGGGTCAGTTGGTCGGGGTCGCCCGCCCCGATGCCGATGACATGAATCCTTCGCACGACCCCGAGTCTGCCGTACGCCGCCGACGGCGTGTGCACGCCCCCGCCCAGGGCCGCCCTACGGCCGCTTCCCGCGCAGCCTGGGTGCCCATGTCCGTGCGTCGACCGAGGTCGCGTCCCGCTCCACGGCTGTGGCCAACTCCCTTGCCCAGGCGCCCAGTTCCGCCACCTCGATGCCGTACGGCCGGGCCTGCCCCGCCTCGGCCGCCCACTCCTCGACGGCCCGGCCACCGCGCCGCAGCAGCCGGGCACCGCCGGTCCTGTTGCCGCGGGCCGCGTGTGTGAGGCCGACCGCGAGCTGGGCGAGCCCCCGCCACAGGGCGCGCTCCTCGCCGGGCCCCGACTTCCAGGCGTCCTCGAAAACCTCGTGCGCGTGGAACGGCTTGCCCGCGTCCAGCAGGGCCTGTGCCTCGGTGAGGGTGTCCGCCGGTGTGCGTACGACGCCCTCCGGCTGGCGCGCCACGCCCTCCGAGCCGTACGGCAACGGCCGCCCCAGCCCGTCGCGTGGCCGCGCACTGCGGGCCCGTCCCTTCGCGTCCCGGTCCCGCCCCCGGTCCGACCGGCCTTCCACTGCGTCACTCATACCCCGATTGTCCCGCGCTCCCGCCCCCTTCGGGGCAGCTCCCCGTGTGGGGTAAAGTTCTGTTCGCGCGATCACGCGGAACACCGCGGGAAGCGCACCGGGACGTGGCGCAGCTTGGTAGCGCACTTGACTGGGGGTCAAGGGGTCGCAGGTTCAAATCCTGTCGTCCCGACCAGCGGTTTCGCAGGTCGAGGGCCGTTTCCGTGGGCAACGGAAACGGCCCTTACCGGTTTCGGGGTGGGGCGCCCCCCCCGTGAGCCTCCGGCAGCGCTCGCAATCCCACTCCCACTCGGGGACCGGTCAACCCGGCCCATCCCCGGGTGCCCCTTTCGGTGGTACCGCGCCACAGGGCGCCGTCGTCGGCGAGCCCGCGCCAGGCCCACCCGCTCCCGGTGGAGAGTCGCCGGTCAGTGGGCCGAAGTCACCGTTCCCGCTGGCATGGTGAACCCTCTCCCTGCCGTCTCGACGCCATCTCGACAAGGACGAGAGCCACTTGACGGCTCACCAGAGAAGGTGTGCAATCCGATCAATCTCCGGGCACAGCCGACAATCACCTCAACCGGCGATCAACTCCCCTTGAGCGTCATTAGCATTCCTCGACATCGACTTCAACCTCGACTCTTCGTGTTGGCTGGTTATGATCGGCACCCTCTTAGGAATGACCGACTCCGTATGACGAGGACTGATGACTCCTACAGGACCCCAAGGCCCGGGCGAGCCGGTGACAAGGAGCCGACGGCGGGTGGTGCGCCTGCGTACCTTGCTCGTCTGGCTGGCGGTGGTGCCCACCGTGGCGATGGGCATCCAAGTCTTCATCAGCTCGAATCGGCTGCTGCAGGAGTCCCAGCACCTGCGCGAGGACGTGGTGGCCGGTCGGCAGACCGGCATGCCCCTGTATCAGCTCATGATCAAACTGCAGTCGGAGCGCGCGGTCACCGCCGCGTGGTGGTCGGGCAACCCCGTACCCGGGGCCGACCTGCGCGGCCACCGAGCCGACACCGACCGGGCCGTGGCCGCGTTCCTGAAGTCGTCGGATCCCGGTCAGGTGCATTCGGACCTGGCCAGGCAGCACCTCCAGGAAGTCAAGCGGCGTCTGACCGACCTGGGCGCCCAGCGCGAGCGCGCCGACGCACGTCACGGGAGCCTGGACAGCGCCGTTGACTACTACACCGGTGTGATCAACGAGACGATCCGCAGCTACGAAGACTTCAGCCACGTGGACGACGGTGGGCTCACGCACCAGAGAACGTCGTTGGTCTCCCTGTTCTCGGCATCGGAGGTCGTGGCTCGCGAGGACGCGATCCTCGCGATGTCGGGTCCCTCCCGGAAGCTGACGTCCCTCAGGTTCGGCGAATTCATCGAAGCCGTCGGCGCCAGCGACTACCTGTACGACACGATCGCCCCCGATCTGTCCGCCGGGGACCAGCAGGCCCTCCGGCGGATCCTCGCCTCGAACGCCTGGAAGACCAAGTCCCGCATCGAGAAGGCGGTCATCTCCGGGCACCGGGACATTCCTTCCGGCGTCGAGCTGCCGTCCGACGTCCGCGAGTGGCGGGCGGCCGACGACACCTTCTCCACCCAGTTGAACACCTTCAACGAGAGCGGGCTGCGGGAACTGCTCGCCCACGCCGATGACCGGGCAGCGCAGCTGGAGGGTCAGGTCGCCCTGCTGGTGGTGGCAAGCGGTGCCGCCCTCCTGCTGGTCGTCGCCGTCGTGGTCTTCACCACGCGTTCGGTCCTGCGCCGTTTGCGGGATCTCCACAGCCGCACGGTGACGGTCGCCGAGGAGACGCTGCCGGACGTCGTCGCCCGCTTGCAGCGCGGACAGGCCGTCGACGCCGACGCGCTGCCGCAGCCGAAGGGGCAGCAGGACGAGGTCGGCCGGATCAGCGACGCCTTCGCCCGCGTCGTCGCCGTGTCCATCGAGGGCCACCGGAAGCTCGCCGACGAGCGGCAGGGCTTCAGCATGTTCGCCTCCGGTATGGCCTCCCGCACCGGGAACCTGGTCAGCCGGCAGCTCGCGGTCACCGAGCACCTGCAGGACACCTTCGGCCAGAACGAGGAACTCCTCGCCGACCTGATGCGGTCCGATCAGCTCACCGTGGGCATGCGCAGGCAGATCGAGAACCTGCTCATCCTGGCGGGCGGTGAGATCCCCGACCCGCACACCGAGCCCATGCGCATCGCCGACCTGCTGCGAGAGGCGGCCGCGGAGGTCGAGGACTTCCGGCGCATCGACCGTCACGCCATGGACGAGATCAGTGTGGAGCCGCGCGTGCTCAGCCAGCTCAGCCACCTCCTGGCGGAGCTGCTGGACAACGCCACGCGGTTCTCCCCGCCGGCGTCGAGGGTCGACATCCGGTCCGAACTCGTGGCCGACGGGCTCTGCATCGAGATCGAGGACCGCGGCCCGCGGGTGACCGCCGAGAGGTACGAGGAGATGAACGGCCGGTTGCACTCCGCGCCGCCGTACTCCGTGCTGGCCGAGAACGCGCACCGGCTCGGCCTCTTCGTGGTCGGCCACCTTGCCGACCAGCTCGGGGCCAAGGTCACCCTGCGCCGGTCGGCGTTCGGCGGAACATCCGCCGTGGTGATCGTCCCGGGTGAGCACCTCGTGGAGACCCCGGATCGCAGGCCGGTGCCCGAGTCGGCGAAGGAGCCCGCGCCCGTACGGCAGTCCGCCGAGGAGCACCGGCCCGGGTCCGTGCCCCAGCAGGCGTCCGGCGATCGGGCGGGCGACTCCGCTCCCATCGTGTCGGGGCTGCCGCGCCGCCGGCGGAAGGAGCAGGTGCGTGTGGCACGGCCCGTGGTGCCGGGGGCAGCTGCCCGGGAGAGCTCCGGCGACGTCTCCGCCCGGCCGGCCCTCCCCGAGCGCGTCCCGCAGACGCACATGGCCCAGCAACTCCGTGAGCCACGCGCGGCCGAACCAGTCGGTCAGGACGCCGCCACGCCCGAAGAGGTCGCCGACGCCTGGGCGGACTACGAAGACAGCACCCGACAAGTGGAACTCGAGCTCCGACAGGACCAGTCATGACGACGACACAGAATGACGTGATCTACAGCATCCTGGACAACAACCTGAGCAGGATCGCGGGGATCCAGGGAGCCGTACTCCTCTCCAACGACGGGATCAAGCTCAGTGCCTACCTGCTGGAGCGGGACCAGGCCGAGCGGGTGGCCGCGGCGGCCTCCGGTATCGCCTCCACCATGAAGGCCATCTCGCGGGAGATCGACGGCGGCGGGGTGATCCGCCAACTCGTGGAGATGGACGACCGGTACCTGTGCATCGTCGGGTGCGGGTCGGGCAGCACGCTGATCGTGGTGACCTCCCGCAAGGCACGGCTCGGGGAACTCGGCGGCGAGACGGTCCGCGCCGCGCAGGCGCTCGGCGAGTGGCTGGGCACCCCTGAACGCTCACAGACGGCCACCTCGTAATGACGTCCGATCCCCAGCCCGTACGGGGGCGCCGGACGCGGCTGTACGCCCTCACAGATGGGCGTACGGCCGCATCCCGGCACGGCCTGACGATGGACACGATGATCACAGCGACTGCTGACGCCGGCGGTCACGGCAGCCTGCCCACGGAGTGGCAGGAGATCCTCGCCATGTGCCCGTCGCCGAACGGACGGGCGGTCGCCGAGATCGCCGCCCGGATGCAGATGCGTCTGACCCCCGCGACGGTCCTGCTCGGCGAGCTCCTGGACCGCGGTCTGATCCGTCACCGGCCGCCGCTGGATGCCTCCGAGACCTCCAATGTCCACCTGCTCATGAAAATCAGGGACAACCTTGCCCGACTATGACACCGCCGCACCGGAAGCGTCCCCCGTCAAGGTCCTCATAGCCGGGGGCTTCGGCGTCGGCAAGACGACTCTGGTCGAAGCGATCTCCGAGATCGATCCGTTGCGCACCGAGGAGCGGCTGACGGCCGCGGGCGTCGGAGTCGACGACCTCGACGGCATCGAGAGCAAGACGGCGACCACGGTCGCGATGGACTTCGGCCGTCTCACCCTCGACGACGCCGGAGTCGTCCTCTATCTCTTCGGTACACCGGGCCAGGAACGCTTCTGGTTCATGTGGGACGACCTGCTGCACGGGGCGCTCGGGGCGATCGTCCTGGTCGACACCCGGCGGCTGGACCGCAGCTTCCCCGCCATCGACTTCTTCGAGAACCGCGGCCTGCCGTTCGTCATCGGCGCGAACTGCTTCCACGGCGAGCAGCCGTACAGCAGCGAGGAGATCGGAGCGGCCCTGCACCTGCGGGACCCCAACACCCCCGTCCTCCTGCTCGACGCCCGCTCCCGGCACGACGTCCGCAGCGCCCTGCTCGCGCTGCTGGACCGGCTCATCACCAAGGCGCAGGTCACCGCGCCCGCCTGACGGGGTACGGCCGGAAGACCGTCTCGGGCGGGCCTCCTCGCCGTCAACCCGATCGCGGGGGCCGTCGTGACATCGACGGCCCCCACCGACAGGAACGAAGCCGTGACGACCTCTCCCGCGCGCCCCCGTCCAAGCACATCGGGTACCGGCAACCGCATCGGATGCCGTGGCCGCTCCCGAAGGGCCCGGACGCGGCCCTTCGGTGCGCTCAGCCCGCGTCGGGTGCCGCGAAGCTCACCTCGGCCGTGTCGACGGTCCCCCCTCGGCGGCCGGGCGCGCTCTGCCACCTCCAGTACAGATTGGTGTGCGCGATCACCTGCTCCGGGGTCGGCGCGCCGTACTCGGTGAGGTCCTCCGTGGTGTGCGCGTCGCCGACCAGGGTCACGTCGTATCCCCGCACGAAGGCTCCGTGGAGGGTCGAGCGGACGCACTCGTCGGTCTGGGCGCCGGTGACGACGAGACGGCCCACCCCGCGTTCGGCGAGCACCGCCTCCAGTTCGGTGTCCTCGAACGAGTCGGGATAGCGCTTGTGCACCAGTGGTTCGCCATCGAGGCGCACCAGCTCCGGCACGTACTGCCAGCTCTCACTGTCCCGCTGGAGCTCGTCGCTGGAGTGCTGCACCCAGACCACCGGGACGTCCTCGGCACGGGCCTTGCCGGCCAGGGTGTTGATGTTCGCGACCACGCTGTCCCGGTTGTGGGAGCCCGCCACCACGCCGTTCTGGACGTCTATGACGAGCAGCGCGGTGTGCGGTCGGTCCGGCAGGGTCGTCATGGGAGCTCCGGTCTCTCGTCGCGGATCCTGTGTCGACCCCACAGTAGGACGGCCCACTGACAACCGGTGGGGTCAGCGCAGCAGCTCCGCCAGACGGCGCCAGGCGGCCCGGGGAAGCGCGTCGCGAGGGCCGTCGTCGACCACCTGCACGGCCACATGGTCCGCGCCCGCCGCGTGGAAGGCCTCGAGCCGCTCCCGGATCCGGTCGTCGTCGCCCCAGGCGAACAGCGCGTCCACCAGGCGGTCGCTGCCGCCCTGCGCGAAGTCGTCCTCGGTGAAGCCGAACCGGGCCAGGGCCTTCGTGTAGTTCGGCAGCTGCAGATAGAGGGCGAGGGTGGCGCGGGCCTTGGCCCGGGCGCTGTCCGGGTCCTTGTCCAGGACCACCTTCGTCTCCGGCGCCAGGAGCGGCGAGGCGCCCATGATCTCGCGGGCCCGGACCGAGTGTTCCGGCGTCACCAGATAGGGGTGCGCGCCGGCGGCACGGTCGCGGGACAGCTCCAGCATCTTCGGGCCGAGCGCGGCCAGGACGCGGCGCCCGGCGGGCACCCCGGCGGCGTCGAGGGCGTCCAGATAGGCCACCATCGCCGAGTACGGGCGGCGGTACTGGTCCGCGATCTTGGCGTGGCTCACTCCGAGTCCGAGCAGGAAGCGCCCGGGGTGGGACTTCTCCACTTCGGCGAAGTGCGCCGCGGTCTCGGCCGCCTCGTACTGCCAGATGCTCTGGATGCCGGTCGCCACGACGAGACGCGAGGTCGCCCTCAGAAGCGGCGCCGCGTGGCGTACATGGCTGCTTCCACCCAGCCAGGCCGCGCCGAAACCGAGCTCCTCCAGTTCGGCGGCGGCCTCGGCCACTTCACCGTGCCTGGCGGGGTCCTCCGTACGCAGCCCCGTACTCCAGATGCCGTACCGCCCGACGGCCTCCTTGAGAGAGCCCAGGTGTTCCGCGCTTGCGACGTCGCCCATCGGTTCCGATTCCTTTCGCGCTCGATGCCGAGCCTGCCCATGGATCACTTGATCACAGCCGTGCCCAACGGGCGGTCGACGCCGCGTATTCCGCGCCGGACGTCCTCCCCAAGGAGTCATCACAAGGGCCCAGGTCCGCGCACACGACACACCCTTGACTTCACAAGACCCCCGCGCGTCAATCCCTGACGCACCCTCGCGACCCTGGGGCACGGAATCGAACCGAGGTTTGGCCGGGAAGGCCTCGCGGAACGCATCCAGGCTCGGTAGATTCGCGGCGCGGTGCGCTCCGCGCGGAGTGTGCCTCGGCTTGGAGTTGTTGGGTTGTGGAAGGTGTGTGGGCTGTGTTGATGACGGGTAGAGTGCTGCGTTTCGACGAGGTGCGTGGTTACGGCTTCATCGCTCCCTCGGAGCCGGGCGAGGATGTCTTCATGCACGCGAACGATCTGATCGACGAGAAGTTCCTGTACCAAGAGGGAAGCGAAGTCGAGTTCTTCATGGAGATGGGCGAGAAAGGTCCGAAGGCCTCGCAGATCCGTCTCGTCCATCAGCCGTCCGGGAACCGGCTCCCGGTCCGCCCGGCCGCGCCCGGCGGCGTGGTGACGTTCCACTACGGCGAGCGCGCCGAAGCCGCGGGCGACGCCCCGAGCAGGGATGAGTTCCGTGCCGCGCTGACCGAAGCGCTGGTGGAATCGGTCGACACGCTGACGGCCGCCCAGATCAAGCAGATCCGCGGATGCGTCGTCGAGCTGGCCCGGGCCAGGGGCTGGCTCGATTCCTGACCAGGAGCGACAGGGCATGGCGGTGCCGTGCCCGGCCTGGTCGACCCGTTCGTGGAACGGGCGCCGGCCGGCTCGCACGGCGCCGTCGGCCATGACCGTCACCGACACGACGCCCCGGCCAACCGGGCGGCACGTGCGCGGCGGTCGCCTCCGGCATCTTCATCGCCTCCTTCGGCAAGGCGATGCGCCGTACGAGGACCGCCACCGGAGACGTCGCATTGACCGGCGCTCGTGGCAGGAGGGCGGCGTGCGGGGTGTTCGGGGGTACGGCTGGACGGCGATCGACGTCTATCGTCGGAGAGACCTGGTGCGTCGCAAAGGAGAGCCGTCGTGCGCGAGTCGGAGTCCGGACTGCCCATCGAGCCGGTGTACGGGCCGGAGGTCCTCGAGGGCTGGGATCCGGTCGAGAGGCTGGGTGAGCCGGGGGCGTACCCCTTCACGCGTGGGGTGTACCCGTCGATGTACACGGGGCGTCCGTGGACGATGCGTCAGTATGCGGGTTTTGGTACGGCGGTGGAGTCGAACGCGCGGTACAAGCAGTTGATCGCGAACGGCACGATGGGGTTGTCGGTGGCGTTCGATCTGCCGACGCAGATGGGGCATGACTCGGATGCGCCGATCGCGCATGGCGAGGTGGGCAAGGTGGGGGTGGCGATCGACTCGGTGGATGACATGCGGGTGCTGTTCGGGGGGATCCCGCTGGACCGGGTGTCGACGTCGATGACGATCAACGCGCCGGCGGCGTTGTTGCTGCTTCTGTATCAGCTGGTGGCGGAGGAGCAGGGGGTTGCCGCGGAGAAGCTGACGGGCACGATCCAGAACGATGTGCTGAAGGAGTACATCGCGCGGGGGACGTACATCTTTCCGCCGAAGCCGTCGTTGCGGTTGATCGCGGACATCTTCCGGTATTGCAGGGCCGAGGTCCCGAAGTGGAACACGATTTCGATTTCGGGGTATCACATGGCGGAGGCGGGGGCGTCGCCGGTGCAGGAGATCGCGTTCACGCTGGCGGACGGGATCGAGTATGTGCGTACGGCGGTGGCGGCGGGGATGGATGTGGACGACTTCGCGCCGCGGTTGTCGTTCTTCTTCGTGGCGCGTACGACGGTTTTGGAGGAGGTCGCGAAGTTCCGTGCGGCCCGTCGGATCTGGGCGCGGGTGATGCGGGAGGAGTTCGGGGCGAGGGATCCGAAGTCGATGATGTTGCGGTTCCATACGCAGACGGCGGGGGTGCAGCTGACGGCGCAGCAGCCGGAGGTGAATCTGGTGCGGGTGGCGGTGCAGGGGCTGGCGGCGGTGCTGGGGGGTACGCAGTCGTTGCACACGAATTCCTTCGACGAGGCGATCGCGCTGCCTACGGACAAGTCGGCGCGGCTGGCGTTGCGTACGCAGCAGGTGCTGGCGTTTGAGACGGATGTGACGGCGACGGTGGATCCGTTCGCGGGCTCGTATGTCATCGAGAGGATGACGGACGAGGTGGAGGCGGCGGTGCTGGAGCTGATGGGGAAGGTGGAGGATCTGGGGGGTGCGGTCGCGGCGATCGAGCGGGGGTTCCAGAAGAGCGAGATCGAGCGGAACGCGTACCGGATCGCGCAGGAGACGGACGCGGGTGAGCGGGTGGTGGTGGGTGTGAACCGTTTCCAGCTGGATGAGGAGGAGCCGTACGAGCCGCTGCGGGTGGATCCGGCGATCGAGGCGCAGCAGGCCGAGCGTCTGGCGAAGCTGCGTGCGGAGCGGGACCAGGCGGCGGTGGACGCGGCGCTGGCGGACCTGAAGAAGGCGGCGGAGGGCACGGACAACGTTCTGTATCCGATGAAGGATGCCCTCAAGGCCCGCGCGACGGTGGGCGAGGTGTGCAACGCACTCCGCGAGGTCTGGGGCACCTACGTGCCGTCGGACGTCTGATCCCGAGGCCCCGCTGCGCGACGCCGGAGTCGAGGTCGTCCACACCGGACTCCACCAGACGCCCGCCCGGATCGTCGCCACGGCCGTCCAGGAGGACGCCGACGGCATCGGCCCGTCACGGGTGCGGCGTGCTGCCGCTGACGGCGCCGGGCCCGGCTGTGTCGTGGTGGATGCCGGGCGTGTCGTGGTGGAGGCGGACACGGGTGCCGCTCAGCCGCGCTCCGCTGCCGCCGCGCAGGGTGGCGACGATCTCGGCGCCGATGGACAGGGCGGTCTCCTCCGGAGTGCGCCCGCCGAGGTCGAGGCCGATGGGGGAGTGGAGGCGGTCGAGTTCCGGCCCGGTGACGCCGGCCTCGCGCAGCCTTCGGACGCGGTCCTGATGGGTACGGCGCGAGCCCATGGCGCCGACGTAGGCGACGGGGAGCCGCAGAGCGCGTTGCAGGAGCGGGACGTCGAACTTGACGTCGTGGGTGAGGACGCACAGCACCGTGCGGCCGTCGACCTCCGTTGACTCCAGATAGCGGTGCGGCCAGCCGACGACGACCTCGTCTGCTTCCGGGAAACGGGCGGACGTGGCGAACGTCGGCCGGGCGTCGCACACGGTGACCCGGTACCCGAGGAACCTCCCGACCCGCACCAGCGCGGCGGCGAAGTCGACCGCACCGAAGACGATCATTCGGGGCGGCGGGACGCTCGACTCCACCAGCAAGGTGACCGGCTGCCCGCACAGCCCGCCGTCCGCACCGACCGTGACGCTGTCCGTGCGGCCCGCGTCCAGCAGTGCGCGGGCCTCCGCCGCGGCGGTGCGGTCCAGTTCCGGGCCACCGCCGAGGGAGCCCTCGGGCAGTCCCTCGGAGCGGACGAGCAGCGCCCGGCCGAGCAGCTCGGGCGGCCCGTCGACGATGCGGGCGAGTGCCGCCGTGGCTCCGTTCGCGGTGGCGGCCAGCGCGGCGACGAGGGCCTGACGGCCCGGCCGGTCGGCGCGCACCGGGGTGACGAGGACGTCGATGACTCCGCCGCAGGTCAGACCGACTGCGAAGGCGTCCTCGTCGCTGTATCCGAAGCGTTCCCGTACGGTGTCGCCGTCCTGGAGGGACTGTAGGCACAGCTCGTACACCGCCCCCTCCACACAGCCGCCGGAGACCGAGCCGAGCGCGCTGCCGTCCGCGTCCACGGCCATGGCGGCGCCCGGCGGCCGTGGTGCGCTGCCGCTGACCGCCACGACCGTCGCCACGGCGAAGTCACGTCCTTCCTCCACCCATCGGTGGAGGTCAGTGGCGATGTCGAGCATGGCGTTCTCCGGGGGTGACGGATGGGGCGGACGCGTGTGCTCGCCCGGCCGCCGGGGCGTGGGTCAGGAACCGTCCGTCTCAGTGGCGTGCGCCGGTGGAGTGAAGCATGCGTGCACGACCTTGCCGTGGGTGCAGGGCTGGGCCTGCCAGTCGTCGGCCAGCGCGTCGACGAGCAGCATGCCGCGTCCACCGACGCGCTGGTCGCTCGGCGGGCGCGGTGTGGGCAGATGGGCGGAGGTGTCGTGGACGGCGACGTGCAGACAGCGGGTGTCCCAGGTCAGCACCAGCTGTGCGGAGCTGTGCGCATGCACATGGGCATTGGTCACCAGCTCCGATATGGTCAGCAGAACGGCGTCCACCGTCTGCGGCGCACTCCTGGTCCAGCCCAGTGATTCCAGGTGGTCGCGAGCCCAGTCACGGGCTGCCTTCACCCCGCTGTTCAGGGGCAGGGAGCGCGCCCACCCCACCGCCCGCACCGACGATCCGCTCACCGTGTCCTCCCTGCTCAGATTCTGTCTTGTCACGGGTACCCGCGCACCACGTGTTGACGCGAGAGGAACCGGCCACCGCCGGAATACGCAGTCGTGGCCTCCACCCTCGCGGGCGCTGTCGGCGGCACACTCCACGTATGAACACAGACGATGGAACGGGGCTGGCCGGGGGGCGGGTGGCGACCAGGCTGCCGGCCCAGGACCTGGAGCGGGCGCGACGGTTCTACTCCGAGCAGCTCGGGCTGGAGCCCGTCGACGAACGGCCCGGCGGGCTGCTGTACCGGTGCGGAGGCGTCGAGTTCGTGCTGTTCCTGTCCGCGGGAGCCTCGCCCGGAACCTTCACCCAGATGTCGTGGCAGGTCGACGACATCGAGGCAGTCGTGTCGGAACTCAAGCAGCGCGGTGTCGTGTTCGAGGAGTTCGAGTTGCGCGGGGTGTACGGCGGCGGGCGAACGAGGGACGGGATCGCCGAGGTGCAGGGGAACTACCCGAGCAAGGGCGCACGGGGTGAACGCGGCGCATGGTTCCGCGACAGCGAGGGGAACATGCTGGCCATCGGCCAGCCGGTCGTCTGAGCGGAGCACCGAACCGGTGCGGTGGGTCCGAGCGGAGCACCGCACCGGTACGGTCTACTCGCCCTCCTGAAGCCCCGGGGAGCGCTTGTAGCCGAGGATCAGTACGTCGCGCAGGGCCGTGGTGCCGGGCTCGGCGGCTGTGATCGGGCGTACCGCGTGCAGCACCTTCTGGTCGGCCCAGTACATCGTGTCCATCCGCGAGGTCAGACAGAACTCGTTGATCAGTTCCTTGGACTCGCTGTAGACCTGGGATTCGCCGCCCGCGACATTGAGCCGGTTCATCAGATGGATGGCGCCGAAGTCGACCTCGTCGCGGTGCGGACCCTCCGGTGTCGGCTCCCCGACCTCGTCCGGAGTGCTGATGATGCGGAACTGGTGGCACTGGACGTCCCAGGGGTCGTCGAGCCACTCCTCCGCGACGGGGAACCGGGCGAAGTCGAAGCGGATGAGCGCGGTCAGCAGCGGGTTGTGCAGACTCGCCCGGCTCAGCGGCGCGACGTCGCGATCGATGCCGCCGGCGTAGTCGTTGGCGTCACCCGACTGGTAGTAGGGCCGGTGCGGTCGGAGCCGGATCAGGCCGCTGCGGGGGTGGTAGTAGAAACGGTCGTAGCGGCGTTCACGGAATCGGGATCCGTTCTTCAGGTACTTGTCGACCTCCAGCTTGTCCCATTCGCATGCCAGCTCCTCCTCGAAGCGGCGAAACTCCGGATCGAGAGGGAGGAGATCACCGGGCAGGAGCGAGTAGCCGACGGTTCGCAGTTCTTCCCGGACGTCGATCGACACGGTGGGGCCCTCCAGCTGACGGTTCTCTGTCGATTCATTCCCCGAAACCTCCCGCTGAGTTTCCCATCGCAGAGCTGACAGCGAACTGACGAGTTGGCCTGATCATCATCGGGAGGGGGAAGTGCACGCCTGGGCCGCGGGTCAGCTCCTCGTCAGTCGGTGGCAAGCCGGCCGTGTTCTACTCGAACCCGTCTGGCAGGAGGGTGAACACGATGGCGCCTATTGCCGAACGGCTGGAATCGCTGTCCAGATCAGAACGCTGGACTGCTCTCGAATCCATTGTCGTGGCGGAGTTCAAAACGGCCCTGCTCATGACCGAGGACGAAGAACTGCCCCTGGCGGACAGCTTCTTCGAACTGGGCCTGACGTCCTTGGCACTGACCGATGTGAAACAGCGGCTGGAGGAACTGCTCGGCCAGGGCATCAGCAGCACGGTGATGTTCAACCGGCCGACTGTCGAGCAGTTGATGGACTACCTGACCAGCGAAGTGCTGGCGGAACTGTTCGACTCGCGGACCGCGATGACGTAGCCGCCCCCCCGCGGGCGGCCCAACGCCCGCACACGGGAACGGAAAGGGCAGCACAAGCTCATGGGACAAGGAGGCGGTCGACATGCCGGAATCGGACCTCGCCGCGATGCGGAAGAGGCTGGAGGCGGCCGAGGAGACCGTCCGTCAGCAACAGCGCACCATCGGGCAGTTCCTTCTCGAGAAGCACGAGCCGATGGCGGTCGTAGGAGTCGGGCTGCGTTTCCCCGGCGGCAGTGGAACACTGCAGGAGTTCGACTCGTTCCTGCGTGAAGGACGGTCGGGGATAGGGCCCCTCCCGCGCTCACGCTGGCTTCTCGACGTATCGGAGGGAGAGATAACGGCACAGGCCGGTGGATTCCTCGACCGAATCGACGAGTTCGACGCCCAGTTCTTCAACATACCGCCCAGCCAGGTGCCGTATGTAGACCCGCAGCAGCGGCTGCTCCTGGAGACGGCGTGGGAGGCACTGGAGCACGCCGGCATCGACCCGGCGGGACTGCGCCACAGCGACGGCGGAATCTACGTCGGCGCCTCGCCCCTGGACTTCGCGCTGGAACTCGAATCACTCGGGGACGAACAGCTCGACGGAGGCCTGACCACCGGTATGGGCGGCTATTCCATGTCCGGCCGCCTCTCCTATTTCCTGGGCTGGCGCGGCCCGAGCCTCACCACTGACACCGCGTGCGCCTCGTCGCTCACGGCCCTGCATCTCGCCGTCGAGGGGCTGCGCCGCCGCGAGTGCGGGATCGCGCTGTGCGCGGCCGTCAACACCCTCCACAATCCCCGCTCGTTCGTCATCCTCTCCCACGGGCAGATGCTCGCGCCGGACGGCCACTGCAAGACGTTCGACGAGGCGGCCGACGGATACGCCCGAGCCGAGGGCTGTGGCGCGCTGGTCCTCAAGCGGCTCTCGGACGCCCTGGTGGACGGTGACACCGTGCTCGCGCTGGTGCGGGGCACGGCGATCGGACAGGACGGCGAGAGTGCCGGGCTGAGCGCCCCCAACGGTACGGCCCAGGAAGCCGTCATGCGGGCCGCGCTCGCCAACGCCCGCCTCGAGCCGGGTGACATCCAGTACGTGGAGGCGCATGGGACCGGCACCCCGCTCGGCGACCCGATCGAGATGGGCTCGATCAACGGGGTGTTCGGGGCGGCCCACGACAAGGACACTCCGCTGACCGTCGGTTCGCTCAAGGCCAACATCGGACATATGGAGCCGGCCGCCGGCCTGGGCGCGGTCATCAAGGTCGTCGCGCAGATGCAGGCAGGCGTGTTCTACCCGCACCTGTGGCACACCCCGTCCGACCGCATTCCCTGGGACAGCTACCCGGTCACCGTTCCCACCGAGGGGCGCCCCTGGAAGGCGCCCGTGCGGCGGGCGACGGTCAACGGGTTCGGGGTGGCGGGGGCCATCGGTGTCGCCGTGCTCGAACAGGCCCCTTCTCCCGATGTCGCGGGCACCCTGCGCGAGAAGGCCGGGGACGCGGCCGACACGCGGGACACCTCCGCCCTGCGGGGTGGCCTTGACGACGGACACGTGTTCACGCTGTCCGCCAAGACCCGGCCCGCGCTGCGCCTGCAGGTGGAGCGCCTGTTGCGCTTCCTCGAACAGAACCCCGGCATCGGCCTGGCGGACCTGTGCCACACACGTGCCGTCGGGCGGACGCACTTCCGGCATCGGCTGGCCGCCGCCGTACACGACCTCGACGAACTGACCGCCGTCCTGAAGACGGAGTACGAGCGGGCGCCGGACAGGAGCGCGCCCACCGGCCGGCAGTCCGCCGACACCTACCGCAAGGCGGTCTTCCTCTTCACCGGCTCCGGCTCCCAGTTCGCCGGCATGGGGCGGGAGCTCTATCACCGGTACCCGGTCTTCCGGGACCATGTCGACGCGTGCGACGCCCTGTTCGCCGCCATCCTGGGCCGCTCCGTCCGGGAGATCATGTTCGGGGAGACGGCGGACGCCGAGGAACTGCTCGGCGCCACCCTGTACACACACGCGGCCCTGTTCACGCTGGAGTACGCGCTCGCCAGGCTGTGGATGTCGTGGGGTGTGCGACCCAGTGCACTGGTCGGGCACAGCGTCGGAGAGATCGTCGCCGCGGTGATCGCCGGTCTCTTCTCGCTGCCGGACGGCGTGTCCTTCCTCGCGACCCGTGCCCGGCTGATCGAGTCGGTCTCCCGGCCCGGCGGCATGGCCGCCGTGTCGGCGCCGGCGGACGAGGTCACCCCGAGGCTCGCGCCATGGCCGGATCTGGCGGTCGCCGCGGTCAACTCCCCACGCCAGTGCGTCATCTCGGGCGGCGCGGAATCGCTCGCCGCGGCCGTCGGCGAACTCCGGGAGGCGGGCTGGACGGTCACCCCGTTGCGCGTGTCGTCGCCGTTCCACTCGCCGCTGATGGCGGAAGTCTCCGAGGAACTGCGTACGGCGCTGGAGCGCATCCGGTTCCACGAGCCGGAGCTGACCCTGATCTCGAACGTGACCGGCCGGGTCGCCCGCCCCGAGGAGATGTCGACCCCCGAGTACTGGGTTCGACACCTCAACGAGACGGTGCAGTTCGCCGCGGACGTGCGGGCCGTCGACGAGCGCGGCCGCCATGTCTTCCTGGAGGTGGGCCCCTCGACCGCGTTGACGTCACTGGCCCGCCAGTGCGTGGACGACACGCGTCACCGGTGGCTGAGCTGCCTGCGGGCCGCCGACCGGACCGGGACGACCATCCGTCGTGCTCTGGCGGCCGCGTACGAGGCCGGGCTGAACATCGACTGGCGCGAGGTGTACCGCGGAGCGCCGGGCCGCAGGATCCCGCTGCCCGGCTATGCCTTCGACCGGCGCCCCTACCGGCTGCCCGCGCGGCGGAACCCGGCCGGTGCCGAGGCGCACCCGCTGCTGGGCCGGGAGGTTCCCGACGCGGGCGTGGACGGGCGGCCCGGTGCCCGGCGGTTCACCGCCAGGATCAGCGCCGCACAGCCCGGCTATCTGTCCGATCACACCCTGGCCGGACGTGTCCTCCTGCCCGCCGCGGCCTATGCGGAGACGTTGCTCGCGCTTCAGGACGCTCTCCTCGGGACCACCACGCGTCCCGTGGAGGACCTGCGCTTCCACGAGGCGCTCTTCCTGACCGATCGGCCGGTCCTGCTGACGACCCGTGCCCTGCCGACTGCCGACGGGCGACTGCACGTGGAGATCCTCAGTCGTCCCGCCGATGCGGAGACAGGTGAGGAACGGCTGCATGCGACGGCCTTCGTCGCGGGTGCTCCCGCGGACGGGACGGGGCCGACTGAACAGGGCCGACGGCTGCTGAGCCGTGCCGACGCCTCGTCCGGCACGGCCGCGGACCGGGTGATCGACGGGACCGGGGTGAGCGAGGCCTACGCGCGGGCCGGGCTGCGGTACGGGCCGCAGTTCAGCCGGGTCCGCTCGCTGGCGCGGTACGGGAAGGATCTGGCCGTCAGCGCACTGTACGGAGGGGACGTCTCCTGGTCCGAGCACCTTCCGCCGCCCTTGCTGGACGGCGCCACGCACGGACTGGCCGTCCTGGCCGACGACGGCCACCAGTATGTCGCCACGGGAATCGGCCAGCTGCGCCTGTTCAAGAAGCCCCGTGCCGAGGAACTGCGGGCCGTGCTGGGCATCAGATGGGCAGCCGAGGACGGTACCGGGCCCGTGTTCACCCTCGACGCGCTGCTGGCCGAGGGCGACAGCCCGGTGATGGAACTGTCCGGCATGACCTTCACCCGGCTGGCGCGGCCCGCATCCGCTGCCGCGGACCCGGCCACCGCAACGGCCGAGGGTGGCCGGGCGGACCGTGCGCTGCCCGGCCGCGCGGCGCTGCTCGCCGCGGCGCCCGAGGAGCGCCTGACGGCGCTGGTCGACATGGTCCGCCGCACGGTCGCGGAGCTCCTGGCCATCGACGACCCGGACACCGTCGACGCCGGTGCCACGTTCCTGGAGCTCGGCGTGGACTCGCTCCGGGCGATCGACCTCAAGGACCGGCTCGAAGACAGTCTGCGCGTACCGCTCGCCTCCTCGGCGGTCTTCGACCACCCCACGGTCGAGGAACTGGCCGATGCCCTGGGCCGACGACTGACCACCGCACCGCAAGCCGCGACCTCCGCCTGACGTTCGGCGCCACCCACCACGTCATCGCGCCACAGCCGCGCCCGCCGGGCGCCGGCCCTACGATCCGAGGGGCACCATGGACAACCGGAACGAGAGGACACTCGCCGCGCGGTCGGCCCTGCACGCCGGCCGGCGACCCGATCACCCCGCCGTCGTCTGCGAGGACCGCACGCTGACCTATGGCGAGTTGCACCGGCACAGCAACCGCACCGCCCACGCGCTGCTCGGTGCCGGCCTGGGTGCGGGAGCCCGGGTGGGCTACCTGGGCCAGGAGTCGGAGCACTACTACGACATCGCCCTGGGCTGCGCCAAGAGCGGCACCGTCCTGGTCCCGATCAACTGGCGGCTGACCTCCGGCGAGGTCGAGCACATCCTGGGCGACTCCCAGGCGGAACTGCTCTTCGTCGAGCGCGAGTTCGAGAGTGTGGTCGAGCGGCTGCGGCCCTCTCTGCCGCGGCTGCGCCACATCGTCAGGACCGACTCGGACACCCATGTGGCCGGAGGCTTCCTGGCGTGGAAGGAAGGTCATCCGGACACCGACCTGCCACCGGTCACCGGTTTCGACGACGCGGTCGCCCAGCTCTACACCAGTGGAACGACCGGTCTGCCGAAGGGCGTCGTGCTGGCCCAGCGCACGTTCTTCACCTTCATCGCCGACACGACGGCCCACGGCGTGGACTGGATCGACTGGCGGCCCGGCGACCGAGGGCTGAGCTGCTTCCCGGGCCTGCACACCTCGGGGTTCGGCTGGTTCATGCACTCCTTCAACGCCGGCGCCACCACCGTGATCATGCGGAAGTTCGTCGCCGACGAGGCGGCGAAGCTCATCGAGCGGCACGAGATCACCACCCTGTGGGCCGCGCCGGCGATGCTGCGCATGATGCTGACCGAGCAGGGCACGACACGCGACACCTTCCGGTCGTTGCGCAAGGTGGTCTACAGCGGCTCGCCGATCGACCGGGATCTGCTGCTGACCTGCATCGACGTCCTGGGCTGCGAACTGGCCCAGGGGTACTCCTCGGCGGAGGCGGGCAGTTTCGTCACCTGTCTGGCCCCGAGTGACCACACCCCGGACAGCCGTGTCCTGGGCTCGGCCGGCCGGATCTGCCCGGGCAATGAGATCCGGATCGCCGACGACGAGGGACACCCTGTGCCGGCGGGCCGCATCGGACGCGTGTGGGTCAACAGCCCGGCGCGCTTCCTGGAGTACTGGCGGCTGCCCGAGGCCACCGCGGACGCCGTGGTGGACGGCTGGCTCGCCATGGGGGACATGGGCTACCTGGACGAGGACGGGTATCTGTTCCTCGTCGATCGCGTCAACGACACCATCATCGTGGCGGGCCAGAACATCTACCCGACAGAGGTGGAGAACGCGCTGCGGGAGCATCCGGCGGTCGCGGACGTCGCGGTCTACGGAGTCCCGGACGCCCACTGGGGCGAGGCGGTGAAGGCCGCGGTCGTCCTGCGGAACGGGGCCGAGGCCAAACCCCGGGACTTCCTGCGCTTCCTCAACGGGCGCATCGCCAACTTCAAGATCCCCACCGGCTACGACATCGTCGACGGCCTGCCGCGCAATCCGACCGGGAAGGTACTGCGCCGGGTGCTCAGGGAGCGCCATACGGCCCGCACGGCCACGGCCGGGGGGTGACCGCCGTGCCCGAGACCCACAGGGCCTCCCTGACCGAACCGGCGGCGGCTCCCTCGCGCTGGCTGCACCCGCCCGACGCGGAACCGGACGCCGCGGTCCGGCTGTTCCTGTTCCACCACAGCGGTGGCAGCGTCACGGCGTTTCACGACTGGTTCGGGCAGCTGCCCAGTGACATCTGCGCCCAGGCCGTCCAACTGCCCGGCCGGCAGGAGCGTCGTCCGGAGCGCCCGTACACCCGGCTGGCCCCTCTGGTGGACACGGTGACCGAGGTGCTCTCGGCCGATCTCGACGAGCGCCCGTACGCGGTGTTCGGCCATTCCATGGGGGCGCTGCTCGCCTACCGCGCGGCCGTGGTCCTGCAGTCACGAGGCCGCCCGCCCGCGCTCCTGGCCGTGTCGGGCTGGAGCCCGGAGGGCTTCCGAGGACTGGCGACGGGACGGCCGTCCGAGGAGTCCGCACTGACCGCGATGCGCCGACTGGGGGGACTGCCCGCGCAGGTCGGCGACGATCCGGACATGCTGGCGGCGGTCGCGCAGGCGATGGCCGCGGACAGCGCGGTGTGCCTGGACTACGAGGACGACGCCGCCGCCGTCGACTGCCCCGTCGTCGCCTACGCGGGCCGTGACGACCCGCTGCTGGAGCCGGGGGCGATGCGGGCCTGGGCCGGCCGCACACCCCGGTACCTGGGGTGCCGGGTGTTTCCGGAGGGCCACTTCTTCATCCGTTCACAGGTTCCCGCCATCGCCGCCGACCTGGTGCAACTGCTGCGGCGGCACACGGCGGATCCCCAGCCGACCCGGGAGACGAGCCATGCTGCCAGGACCGAATGAACTCACCGACCGTTACGTCGCGTTGTGGAACGAGACCGATCCCGAGCGCCGCCGCGCGGGCGTCGAACGGCTCTACGCCCCGGATGCCACCTACGTCTTCTATCGGCGCGACCCGATCCGGGGCCGTGAGGCCATCGTGGCGCAGATGGCGTACACCCACGAGATCTACGACCCCATGGGCTATGTCTTCAGGTCGGGGAACAACGCGACCGGTCACCACGACGTGATCCGGTTCAACTGGGTGATGGTCACGGCCGGGACAGGTGAGATGGAGATGGCGGGGCAGGACATCCTGGTGCTGGACGAGGACGGCCGGATCCGCTACGACTACCAGTTCCACGACAGGCTGCCCACCTCCTTCGTCTACAACGACGGATACGAGCAGCACGGGGTCGCGGTCCGGCACGCCAGGCCGGAACGCGTCGGTCCCTGATACCGGACGGCACCGGTCCAGCCGTCGGCCCCGCGGCGCCCGCCGCGGGGCCGACGGCTTTCACTCAGGCGGCCGCGCTGCGGACGTAGTCAGGGCAGTACTGGCGGATGATGGCCTCCGCCGTGGCGACGGCCATGCGCGCCGGGCCCGACGCTCCCAGCACCTCGCCGTTGGCCAGCATGCCGCCGATGACCAGCATCAGTGCGTCTGCCATGGACTCGGGGTCGTCGGCTCCGGCCGTCGCGCCGAGGTCGCGCATCCAGATCCGTAGCTTCTCCAGGTGCAGCTTGGCCTCCACGCGACCGGGATGCGCGGGATCGCGGAACTCGCTGGAGGTGTTGAAGTAGATGCACCCCCGGAAGTCCGGAGCGCTGACGCTCTCGTAGAAGAACTCCATCAGCGCGATGATCTGCCGGGCCGGGTCGCCCGCGTGGGGCTGGGTGACCTTGCGCGCGTGCTCCCACCATTCCTCGTCGCTCTGACGGATCCACGCGGCCACCAGTTCGTCCTTGCTGGCGAACTCCCGGTACAGCAGGCTCTTGCCGACCCCGGTCTCCTCGATGACCTGTTGCATACCGACCGCTCGCACGCCGTTCTCGCTGAAGAGCTTGGCGGCGGCGCTGAGGATGCGCCGTCGTGTTCCGGGCGCGGGCGTGCGTGCCATGTCTGACTCCCTTCCACGCTACCCCCGTGGTCCCAAGCATACGTTTGACAGGGCCACTTGTGGACGCTAGAAATGGACCGATCGGTCCCGGACCGCTCGGTCCGTGATCTTGTCTGCGACGTCGTCGCCCTCCGATCGGAGTCTGATCATGACTGAGGCGTCCTCCACATCCCCGCCCGCGGCGCCGGCCGCGCGGCTGGACGTCGGCGCGCCAGCGGTGAAGAGCCTGCCTCTGCTGCTCGCGGTCGTGTGCGCGGTGCAGTTCCTCGACGCGATGGACATCGCGAGCATGGGGCCCGCGCTCCCGCTCATCGAGAAAGACCTGAGCATGTCCCCCGCGGCGCTGCAGTGGGTGGTCTCCGCGTACGCGCTGGGCTTCGGCGGCTTCCTGCTGCTCGGCGGACGGCTGGCGGACCTGCTCAACCGAAAGAAGCTGCTCATCGGCTGGCTCCTGGTGTTCGTCGTCGCCAGCTGCCTGGGCGGCATCGCCGACAACGGACTGCTGCTCGTGGCGGCCCGGCTCGTCAAGGGTGTCAGCGCCGGCATCACGGCGCCCGCCGCGATGGCGATCCTCCTGGACGCCTTCCGTGACGAGCAGTCCCGGAACCGGGCCCTGGGCACCTTCCTCGCCGTCGCCTCGGCGGGTTACGCGTTGGGGCTGCTGCTCGGTGGCCTGCTGGCGAGTGCCTCGTGGCGTCTGATTCTGTTCCTGCCGGCCGCGGCCGGCCTGGTCGTCGCTCTGCTCGCCGCATCCGTCGTCCCGGCCGGGCAGCGGCAGCGGGACCGCGGCAGCCTGGACGTCCTCGGCGCGATCACCGTCACCGCGGGCGCCGTCGCGCTCGTCTACGGACTCAGCCGTGCGGCCGGCGCGGGCTGGAGCGACGGTCTGACCATCGCATCGCTCGTCGCGGCGGCCGTGCTCATCCCGCTGTTCGTCCTGGTCGAGCGACGGCACCCGGCGCCCCTGGTGCCGCTGTCCATCTTCCGGCGGGGGCAGTTGGTGCGCGCCAACCTCTGCATGCTCTTCTTCGGCGCGTACGTCTCCTTCCAGTTCGTGCTGACCCTCTACTACCAGCAGAAGCTCGGCTGGTCGCCGATGCAGGCCGGCCTCGCCTTCCTGCTCGGCGGTGTGCTCACGGCGGCGACGGCCAGCTACGGGGCGGCCCTGGTCACCAAGTACGGTGCCTGGCTCGTCGCGACGGTCGGCCTGGTGATGATGAGCGTCGGATACATCGGCTGGGTGCTGCTCATCGGGCACGTGGATCCCATCGTCACGCTCCTCGTCCAGCAACTGCTCGGCGGACTCGGCTTCGCCGGCGTCTACCCGGCCCTGAACATCGCCGCGGTCGGCAGTGCGGGTGAGGACGAGCAGGGCCTGGCGTCGGGTCTGTTCAACGCCGGGGCGCAGGTGGGCAACGGCATCGTCATCGCCGTGACGGCCACGATCTTCGCGCTCGCCTCCGGCGGCGGGCTCGCGCCCTACCGGGCGGGCCTGTGGACCGTCACCGGGATCACCGCGGCCGTGACCCTGATCGCCCTGGCCGGGGCGGTGAAGCACCGGCAGCGGTCGGCCTGAGGTCTTTCGGCCACCTGAGCGGCCGTGCAGCGCGGGGCGGCGTCCATCAGAATCCCCCGTATTCGCCGTCTCCGCGCTGCACGGCTTTCATCTGGTTTTTGACGTCCCTCGACGGCTTCTTTCGGACGCGACCGGCTATTTCAAGTCAGCGCGAATGCCGGACCATTCTTCGAATGTATGACCGTTGACAGTGCCAGGGGTGACCGGATACGGTCGGAGACCGATCGGTCCACATTCAGACTTTACAAATTCGGCGTCTTGGATTTCAGTCGGAGATTTACGATTGAACCGAGTCGCCTCGCGGTCGGATGCACGTGGCGGCGTCTTCACCATGGCGCCCTGTCATCGTCCGACGTCAGAGGCATGTTTGAATGCTCGGTGGCACCGGTCGAGATGCCGCATCCCGTTCACTTTCCATCTCGCGGGGGGAGAAGGTTTGTGTTGAAATTTTCGGTACTGGGCTCTATAGAAATAACTCAGGGTGACAGCACGGTAAAACTCGGTGGCGCAATTCAGCAGACACTTCTCGCCACCCTGTTGGTCACCGGTGGTTCGCTGGTCACCGTCGATTCCCTCATCGTCGAACTGTGGGGCACGACCCCTCCGGCCAAGGTGGACAACGCGCTGCAGGCCCAGGTCAGCAGGATCCGCCGGGTGCTCGCGGTGCTGGAGCCGGAGAGAGAGGCCTCCCGGGTGGTCACCAGCATGTCCGGCTACGGCTTCTCCCTCGATCGGGCGGAGCTCGACGCCTATGTGTTCCTCGACGCGGTCGAGGCGATCCACGCCCGGCTCGCCCGAGGCCGAGGGGATGTGCACGAGGACATCGAGAGCCTGCGCAGAGCACTGTCCCGCTGGCAGGGCCCGGTGTTCGGCGGGCTCACCGGCGGCCCGCTGTGCCAGGCCGCCTCCGCCAAGTACCTGGAGGCCAGGAACTCGGCCCTCGCCCTGCTCTACGAACTGGAACTCAGGGTCGGCGGCCACGAGCGGATCCTCCCGGAACTGATGGAGCTGCACTCGCGCAATCCCGTGCAGGAACAGTTCTGTCTGCTCCTGATGCGTGCCCTCTACCGATCGGGTCGGCAGCTCGACGCGCTGAACGTCTACCGCCAGTGCCGTCACGACCTGGTCGAATCCCTCGGCATCGAGCCGTCACCGGTGCTGCGTCAGTACGAGCAGGCCATCCTCACGCACGACCCCATCCTGCTCAGCAACGAGCCGACCTGGCTGACGGCGCCCCCCGCCGCGGCAATGGTCCCGGCGCCCTAGGAACGTGCCACACGCGGTGCTCAGGGCGCCCGACCCCGCGCTGCTCGTGGTCGCCCACGGCAGCCGCGACCCTCGGCACGCGGCGACCGTGCGCGCCCTCGTCCGGCGGGTACGGTCGCTCAGGCCCGGGCTGCGGGTCATCGCCGCCTACCTGGACTTCGACACCCCGACGGTGACCGGCGCGCTGGCGGGCCTCGCCGCCGAGGGTGTGACGGACGTAGTGGCCCTGCCGCTGCTGCTGACCCGGGCCTACCACGCCAAGGCCGACCTCCCCGCGGTCCTGGCCGGTGCCGGCCGGCATCGCCTCAGGGTGCGGACAGCCGCCGTCCTCGGTCCGTCGCCGTTGCTGCGCGCGGCCCTGGAGCGTCGGCTGCGCCAGGCCGGAGTCCAGCCCGCGGACCGGTCCGTCACCGGCCTGGTGCTGGCGTCCGCGGGCTCCACCGATCCGGAGGCGATCGCGGGGATCGCCGAAACCGCGCGGGAGTTGGCGCGCACCGGCTGGTGCGCCGTGGTACCCGCGGTCGCCTCCACCGTCTGTCGTACCGACGGCGTGCCGGGCGTTCTCGACGCCGTACGGGCCGTGCGTGCCGAGGGCGTACGGCATGTCGCCGTGGCCCCGTATGTCATCGCACCCGGTGTGCTGTCCGACCGCATTGCCAGGGACGCCCGCGCCGCCGCCGTCGATGCCTTGGCCGACGTGCTGGGCCCCGCCCCCGCACTGGCCCTGTTGCTGCTCCAGCGCTATGACGAGGCGTCGGCCCTTCGGACCGTGGGGGCCGACGCCTCGTAGGGGGCCAGGATCACCTCGCCGTACGCCGTGCGGCTCGCCCGGGGCGTGTGCGGGAGCCACCGGATGCCCCGGCCAGTCCGCGGCTGCGCAGCACCCACCGCTCCAGCGGGGAGAAGACGACCAGGTCGACCGCGACGCCGACGGCCAGGATGAGGATGATGGCCAGGAACACCCCTGGCATGTCGGCGTTGTTGCGGCCGTTCTCCAGCAACTGGCCGAGGCCGATGCCCAGGTCGGGGGAGGAGGCGATGATCTCGGCGGCCATCAGCGAGCGCCAGGAGAACGCCCAGCCCTGCTTCAGGCCCGCCAGATAGCCCGGCAGCGCGGCCGGCATGACGATGTGCCAGGTACCGCTCAGTCCCCTGGCGCCCATCGTGCGGCCGGCGCGCAGCAACAGCGGCGGCACCTGGTCCACGCCGGACACCAGGCCGTTGGCGATGGACGGGACCGCGCCGAGCAGGATCACCGCGTACATCATCGAGTCGTTCAGCCCCAGCCAGATCACGGCCGGCGGCACCCACGCCACCGACGGCAGCGACTGGAGCCCCGACAGGACGGGACCGATCGCCGCGCGCAGCGGCTTGAGCCTGGCCACCAGCAGACCGAGCGGTGTGGCGACGGCGAGGGCCAGCAGGAACCCGGACAGACCGCGCGACACACTGGTCCAGACGACGTCGAAGAGCGTCCCTCGCAGCCACATGTCGGACAGGCTGTGCCACACCGCGGACGGCGGCGGCAGCTTGTAGTCGCTCGTCACGTGCGCCCACACCAGTGCCTGCCACACGGTCATCACCAGGGCGACGGCCAGCAGCGGCGGCAGCAGGGTGCGCAGCAGGTTCCGCACCGGAGCGCGCCGGGCCTGCTCGGTCTCCAGCGCGTCCAGCCCGGCCTCCAGCCCGCCCAGTGCGGAGCGGCCCGAGTCGGCCGTCTCCGCGACGGGGCCCGAGGCCTCAGCTGTGCCGGCCATGGCGGCGGATCTCTCCACGCAGTACGTCGGTGATCTCGATGGACAACTCCGCGACAGGGGCGTCCTCGATGCGGCGCGGCTGCGGTATGCCGACCGTCCACTCGCGGGCCACGCGGCCCGGGCGTGAGGAGAGCAGAAGGACACGCTGCGCGAGCCGCACCGCCTCGCGCACGTTGTGCGTGACGAAGAGAACGGACAGCCGTGTCTCCTCCCAGATGCGCGTCAGCTCGTCGTGCAGCACATCGCGGGTGATGGCGTCGAGGGCCGCGAACGGCTCGTCCATCAGCAGTACACGGCTGTCCTGGGCCAGGGCGCGGGCCAGGGCGACCCGCTGGCGCATACCGCCGGACAGCTCGTGCACGCGCTTGCCGTACGCGCCCTGCAGCCGGACGAGTTCGAGCAGCTCCTCGGTCCGCCCACGCCGCTCGCTCCTCCTGACCCCCCTGAGCCTCAGGGCCAGTTCGATGTTCTTGCCCGCGGTCAGCCACGGGAACAGGGCGTGCTCCTGGAACATCAGCGCCGGACTGCCGTTGGTCGTGATGCGGCCCGCCGTCGGGGCGTCGAGCCCGGCGACCAGGCTGAGCAGCGTCGACTTGCCGCAGCCCGAGGCCCCCAGGAGCGTGACGAACTCACCCGGCGCGACATCCAAGGTGATGTCGTCGAGGACGAGTTGTCGCCCGGCTGGCCCGGCGAAGGACTTCGAGACGTGCGAGACCCGCACGGCGTGCTCGACCGCCGTGCGCTGCTCGGTCCCGGTGAGGACGGTGACCATGTCGTCGCTCCTGGAGGTCGGACGGATGCGCGATTACGGGGTGCCGAGGCCGGCGTCGGACACCCGGGGCAGCCCCTGACCGCTCAGCACGCGGTCGAGGGGCCCGAGGTCGTAGATTCCGGCAGGCCGGGGGTGGTCCAGCAGACCGACGCGCGCGACACGGTCGGCCTGGACGCGCAGAGTGGCGGCCAGGGGATCGTCCGTGAACCCGATGCGGGACCACGCGTGGGTCAGGACCGCTGCCGGGAGGGCCTTGCCGGTGAGGTCCCCGAGCGCCGCGTTGGCGACGCGCCCGGCCTCGGCGGGGTGCTCCCGGATCCAGCGGTTCGTGCGCACCGTGCCGCGCAGCACGGCCTCCACCACGTCGGGATGTCCGGTGAGGAATGACTGCGACACGATGATGTTCGTGATCACGAACTTCTTGCCCGGCCAGAGATCGGCCTCGTCGAGCAGCACCTTGGCGCCCTCGGCGACCAGCTTGGACGCGGTCGGCTCCGGCACCCAGGCGCCATCGACGGAACCGGCTCCGTAGGCGTCCGGGGTGACCTTGTTGTCGACGCGGACGACCGAGACGTCACCCTTGCCGCTCTGCGCGTCGACCTTCCAGCCCTGGTCCGCGATCCAGTTGAGGAACGCCACGTCCTGCGTGTTGCCGAGCTGAGGCGTCGCGATCCTCTTGCCCCGCACGTCGTTCAGGGACCTGATCCTCCTGGGGTTGACCACCAGGCTCACGCCGCCCGACGCGGCCCCCGAGATGATCCGGAGGTTGCGGCCGCCGGCCCTCGTATAGCCGTTGACGGCCGGCGAGGGGCCGATGAAACCGATGTCGATGGAGCCCGCGTTGAGCGCCTCGATCTCGGAGGGACCGGCGTTGAACGTGGCCGTCTTCACCTGGGTGCCGCCCAGCGCCTGCTGGATCAGTCCCTTTCGGACGCCCACCAGTGCGGTGGCATGGGTCAGATTGGGGAAGTAACCGATCCGCACGGCATCGGCGGAGAGCTTCCTGCCGTGCGCGGCCGCCGGCGTTCCGTCGCCGTCGGCGCCGCGGGAGCCGTAACCGCATGCGGTGAGCGTGCCGAGCAGCAGCACGAGCGCGGCGATCACACGACGAGCCGCCCTCATGACGCGACGCTCTCCGGGCGGTGCCGGCTCGGAGCGCCGGGACGGGCGAAGGCCTCGCCGGCCATTCCCGCGGTGCGCGTCGTGCCGTCCGCCGGATCGATGAGCAGGAAGGAGCCGGTCCTCCGCGAGACCGCGTAAGGATCCGGTGACACCGGCTCCGACGTGCGCAGGAGCGCCTGTCCAATGGCGTTCATCCGAAGTTCCGCCGGGCGCGGACGCAGCGACAGGTCGTGCAGAAGCAGTTGGTACGCAAGGCGCTTGACCACGGCACGGACCGTGCGGGTGCCGTGCTTGAGCAGTACGCGGTCGCCCGTGCGCAGCGGGCGTTCGTGCAGATGACAGAGGGTCGCCTCGATGTCCTGGGTGGTGGAGGGGGCGTCCTTGCTCGGGACGATCAGGTCGCCGCGGGAGATGTCGATGTCGTCCTGGAGCAGGAGGGAGACGGACTGGGGGGTCCAGGCGACGTCGACGGATGTGCCGAGGAGGTCGATGCCGGAGATGGTGGTGGTGCGGCCCGAGGGGAGGACGGTGATCGGGTCGCCGACGCGGAAGGCACCCGCCGCGATCTGGCCCGCGTAGCCGCGGTAGTCGAGGTGTTCGGCGGTCCCCGGGCGGATGACGTACTGGACGGGCAGTCGTGCGTGGCAGTGGGCGAGGTCGTGGCTGACCGGAACGGTTTCCAGGTGTTCCAGGACGGTGGGACCGCCGTACCAGTCCATGGTGGCGGCGGCTTCCACGACGTTGTCGCCGGTCAGGGCGGAGATGGGGATGGCGGTGATCTCGGGGACGCCCAGTTCGGTGGCGTAGGCCGTGAACTCCTGGGCGATCTGCGCAAAGACGGCCTCCTGGTAGTCGACCAGGTCCATCTTGTTGACGGCGAGGACCACATGGGGGACGCGCAGCAGGGCGGCTATCGCGGCATGGCGGCGGGTCTGTTCGACGACGCCGTTGCGGGCGTCGACGAGGATGACGGTGAGGTCGGCGGTGGAGGCGCCGGTGACCATGTTGCGGGTGTACTGCACATGGCCGGGTGTGTCGGCGAGGATGAACCGCCTGCGGGGGGTGGCGAAGTAGCGGTAGGCGACGTCGATGGTGATGCCCTGCTCGCGTTCGGCGCGCAGGCCGTCGGTGAGCAGGGCGAGGTCGGGGCCGTGCCGGCCGCGGCCGGCGGAGGCGCGTTCCACCGCTTCCAGCTGGTCGGCGAGGACCGACTTGGAGTCGTGCAGGAGCCGTCCGACGAGGGTGGACTTGCCGTCGTCGACCGATCCCGCGGTCGCGAACCGCAGTGTGTCGATGGTGGTGTTGTTCATGGCTAGAAGTACCCCTCGCGCTTGCGGTCCTCCATGGCGGCTTCGGAGAGCTTGTCGTCGGCTCGGGTGGCGCCGCGTTCGGTGAGGCGGGACGCGGCGATCTCGGCGATGACCTGCTCCAGTGTCATCGCGTCGGAGTCGACGGCGCCGGTGCAGGACATGTCGCCGACGGTGCGGTAGCGCACCTGCCGCTTCTCGACACTCTCGCCGTCCCTGGGGCCGCCCCACTCGCCGGCGGTCAGCCACATTCCGGCGCGCCGGAAGACCTCGCGTTCGTGGGCGAAGTAGATCTGGGGCAGTTCGATGTTCTCGCGGGCGATGTACTGCCACACGTCCAGTTCCGTCCAGTTGGACAGGGGAAAGACGCGAACGTGTTCACCGGGAGCGTGGCGGCCGTTGTAGAGCTGCCACAGTTCGGGGCGCTGGCGGCGGGGGTCCCACTGGGAGAACTCGTCGCGCAGGGAGAAGACGCGTTCCTTGGCGCGGGCCTTCTCCTCGTCCCGGCGCCCGCCGCCGAAGACGGCGTCGAAGCGTTCGGCCTGGATCTTCTCGGTGAGGGGGAGGATCTGCAGGGGGTTGCGCGTGCCGTCGGGGCGTTCCACGAGGACGCCGCGGTCGATGTAGTCCTGGACCGAGGCCACGTGCAGGCGCAGGTGGTGCCTGGCGACGGTGCGGTCGCGGTACTCCAGTACCTCGGGGAAGTTGTGGCCGGTGTCGACGTGCAGCAGGGAGAAGGGGACCGGGGCCGGGGCGAACGCCTTCAGTGCCAGGTGCAGCATGACGATGGAGTCCTTGCCGCCGGAGAACAGGATCACCGGCCGCTCGAACTCACCCGCCACCTCGCGGAAGATGTGCACCGCCTCGGACTCCAGAGCCTCCAAGTGGCTGAGCGCGAAGACCTGTTCCAGCGTCATACGAGCCCCCTCCCGCCCAGCAGCGTGTACACGGCGTGCGCCGACTCCTGGGGCGTCTGCGACTGTGTCCGCAGGGTGAGCGCCGCATCGGCCGGTGGCTCGTACGGGTCGTCGACCCCGGTGAGCCCCTTCAGCTCGCCCGCGGCCTGCTTGGCGTACAGACCCTTCACATCGCGTACCGAGCACACCTCGACCGGGGTCGCCACGTGCACCTCGAGGTACGGGGTCCCGTTCTCCTCGTGCCGCTTGCGCACCGCCTCGCGGCTGTCGGTGTACGGCGCGACCACCGGGACGAGTGCCTTGACACCGTTGCGGGCGAGCAGCTCGGCCAGGTAGCCGATGCGCTGGACGTTGGTGTGCCGGTCCTCGCGGCTGAAGCCCAGGCCCGCCGAGATGAACTCGCGGATCTCGTCCCCGTCGAGGACCTCGACGCGGTGTCCTTCCGCGCGCAGCCGGCCGGCCAGCTCCAGGGCGATGGTGGTCTTGCCGGCGCTGGGCAGACCCGTGAGCCAGACGGTGGCTCCGGTCGTCACGTGTGTCTCCTGAGTGTGTGTCATGGTCAGCCGTGCAGCCCGCACTCGGTCTTCGCGCGCCCCGCCCAGCGGCCGGCCCGCGCGTCCTCGCCCGCCAGGACCCGCCGGGTGCAGGGGGCGCAGCCCACGGAGGCGTAGCCGTCCATCAGCAGCGGGTTGGTCAGCACGCCGTGCTCGGCGACGTAGGCGTCCACGTCGTCCTGGCTCCAGCGGGCGATGGGCGAGATCTTGACCTTGCGCCGCTTGTCGTCCCAGCCGACGACCGGGGTGTGGGCCCGGGTGGGGGACTCGTCGCGGCGCAGTCCGGTCGCCCAGGCGTCGTAGCCCCGCAGGCCCTCTTCCAGGGGCTGGACCTTGCGGAGCCTGCAGCACAGGTCGGGGTCGCGCTCGTGCAGGCGGGGGCCGTACCGGGCGTCCTGTTCGGCGACCGTCCGGCGGGGGGTGAGGGTGATGACGTTGACGTCCATCACGGCCTCGACCGCGTCGCGGGTGCCGATGGTCTCCGGGAAGTGGTAGCCGGTGTCCAGGAACACCACGTCCACGCCGGGCATCGCCCGGGAGGCGAGGTGGGCGACCACCGCGTCCTCCATCGAGGAGGTCACACACCAGCGCCTGCCGAACGTGTCGGCCGCCCACCGGAGGATCTCCAGCGCTGAGGCGTCCTCCAGATCACGGCCCGCCCGCTCGGCGAGCGCCTTCCGAGAGCCTGTCTGGGCCATCGTCATCCGGCTGCCCTTCGTCGGTACCGTCCGAAATACTCGGCAACAATTGCTGAACGCAATGTCAAATGGTCTCGAAGGCGCCTCCGGTGCACTTCGGATGCGCGGCTCGGATGACATTAGCAACGGCGGCATATGGCGCGCTGACCGATCACTGACCCCTGCTCCGGGGCGGGCCCGTCAGCGAGCGGCAAGTGTCTGATCAGTTCTGAGTCAGCGGACCCCTGGGATAGTGCCGGGTGAGCAAGAGACCCGTCCGTCCCGGTGTGCGTGGTGTCCACAATCCATGAATCCGGTGGACACGTAAATGCACGTGTCGTTGCCGAATCGGTGTCACGCGTCTCACGGACGGTGCCGGGAAACGCTGTTTCGGAAATGTAAGAGACCGTAGGGCCACCACATGTCCGGGCCGAGTGCACCGGGAGAGGGACACCGAAAGCGATGAGACTTCACAGGCTCCGACAACCCGGCTCCGTGCGCCGGGCGTTACTCGCCCTGCTGGCGCTCACCATGACCGCGGGGCTGCTGGCGGGAGGCAGCAGCGCCGCGGCCGACGCACCCCGTCAGTGGACATCCGCCTTCCACGGCACCGACGGCGTCGAATACACCGCGACCAACCATCTGACCAAGGCGGCGGACGGCCCCGGCCGGAAGTGGCTCCTCGTCTGGGCCGGACCGGCCAAGCAGCCGGCGCCGGACTTCCTCGCCGTCATCGACGCCACACCCGGGTCACCCACCTACGGCAAGATCGCCAACACCGTGACGATGGGCCCGGGCACCGGGAACGAACCGCACCACCTGCAGTACGTGTGGCACAAGGGCGACCGCATCTACGCCGGAGGGATCCTCTCCGACACCACGTTCGTCTTCGACTCCCGTGCCCTGCCCGCCCTTCGCCTGGTCGGAGTGAACACACCCACGCAGACGCCGTGCGGCACCCTGCCCGACGCCTACCAGGTACTCGGCGACGGCACGGCGTACGGGACGTACATGGGCGGACCGAACGTGTCCGGACCCTGCACCTACACCAACGGCCAGGTACGTGTCGGCAACGGCGCGGCGGGCTCCCCCGGTGAGATCGTGCACATCGGCAAGGACGGCCGGACCCTGGCGGAGATCCCGGCGGCCACCGAGAACTCGGAGGACGCCCGGCAGTGCGGCGACGTGCCCGCGCTGCCGGCGGCGAGCTGCGCCAATCCGCACGGCATCGCGGTGCGCGAGGACCTCGACATCATGGTCTCCAGCGACTTCGCCGAGGCGCGCAACTTCATGACTCCCAACTCGCCGCTGAAGGAGAACCTGGCCCGGCAGACGGTGCGCGTCTTCGACATCAAGGACCGCAACAACCCGAAGCTGATCTCCGTCTCCAAGGTCCACGACGGGCCGCGCGGTGCGCTGGAGAAGCGCGCGTTCTTCCGTGAGTCCCGGGTCGTCATGGAGGTCGCCACCACCAATCGGCGCGGACACCGGGGTGCCTTCGTCTCCTCGATGGCGGGCGGCGCGGTCTTCTACACGCCGGACATCACCGCCAAGAAGCCCACGTGGCGCGAGGTCTTCGACGACAGCACCGCCTACCGCACCTTCCATCCGGGCGGATCCGTCAACGGGGGCGGTGACAACTCCAGCTGGCTGGCCGTCAGCCCGGACGACCGCTATCTGTTCCACACCGTCATGGGCCAGTCCGTGCCGTACGGCAAGCCCCTCGACGTCACCACCGGCATGCTGTACGTCCTCGACATCCACAAGCTGCTCGCCAGGGGCAAGTCGAGCCGGTGCTCCATCGACCAGCTCAACGAGGCCTATGCCGGCGGAACCGAGCGGGACTGCCCCGAACTGGCCGGTGTGGTGCCGATCCGGGACGTCACCTCGGGCGGTCCGCACTGGGGCAGCATGGACATCTTCCGGCGCGGGCGTGGCGGGGTGTACCACGAGACGGACCGCATCAGCCGGATCGCCGTCGCCAACTACTTCGTCGCCGGTTCCTTCGGCGGTGACGGCGACCACCGGGTGTGCATGTTCAACCTGGACGGCCGGGGGCGCCCGACGCTGGACCGCCGGTTCCGCGACGAGAACACGGGCGAACCCTGCGTCGCCTTCAATCGCGCGTCCTGGCCGCACGGCGACTACGGGAACGCGCAGCCCCACGGCGTCCTGTTCGCGGTGAGCGACCGCGCCCTGCGATGAGGACGACCACCTCGCTCCAGGTGCCCGTGGCCGAGGGTTTCGCCGGCCCCGGGCACCTGGTTCCATCCGTGTACGGAGCCCTCGTCCTGGGCGCACTGGTGCTGAGTGTCGCCACCGCGCTCGGTGTCGTCCTGCTCCGCAGGGGAGCGCTGCGCCGCAGGGCCACCGCCTCCGGCTACTTCGCGGGCGCTGTCGTCTGCGCCGTACTGGCCGCCGCCTCGGTCGTCGCATGGCGGACCGGACAGGCAACCGCCACCGAGGTGCGCGGCACCCCTGTCGTGAGCCAGGTGCGGCTGGGCGGCACCAGCGTGCCCGTGACGGTGGTCCCGAACAGGCCAGGACTCAATCTGGTCGGCATCGGCGCGGCGGACGCCACGGCCGGTCGGGAGCGCGGCCGGCTCACGGCGGGGCGTGCGTATCCCGGCAGCGACCGGACATGGGTCACCGTGGAACTGCCGCCCGGACAGAGCCAGGTATGGGTGTCGGCGTACGGAGCGACCGCCTCCCTGGCGGTCGACACCGGCGACCGGCGCGTGCGGACGCCGACGGCGCTGGGAGGCGCCGACGGTCCGGAGTGTTCCGGCGCCGCGGTCGGCGCCGCGCTCGCCGGGAGCCGCACGCCGTTCGACAGCTGTCCCGCCGACCGGCTCGACCCCGTGGACGCGGCCGCGCTGCGGTCCGTCGTCGGCTTCCTCGCACACCGCGGCGAGCGGGGCGTCGCCCTCGCCGATGACGGCTCACCGAGGGCGGTGGCCGCCGCGGAAGTGGTGCGTGCCGCGGCTCGCCGGACCGGCCTCGACGTGGCACGGCCGGGAACGGCCCGGCGCCCGCTGATCGTGGTCGCGGGGTGGGCCGGTGCCGACACGGCGGTGAGGGACGTGGCCGCCGGGCGGATCACGGCGCAGGGCACCTACCTCGCGCCCTGGCTGCTGACCCCCACGTTGCTGCAGCCCAGCGCGGGCCAGGTCATCCCGCTGCGGTACGCGCCCCGTGGCAACGACGCGATGCGCTATCTCGCCGCCCTGGGCGAGCGGCTTCCCGGCGAACTGCCGGCCGCCGCCGGCTACGACGCCTGGCGGCGGGCGCACGGCACGACGGTACGGTCCCCGGCCAGGCTCTACGCCGTCGCGGTGCCGTACGTGCCGGGCAGCGGCGGCGCCGGCCACCATCACGCGGACGGGACGGACTGGCTGCCGGGCGGCATGATCGTTCCCGTGACGGGCCCGCTCAAGGAGCCCGCCTGACTGTCGGACCGCCCCGTCGACCGGGAGCGTCGGCAGTGTCCGCTCCCCGCCGCCGGGGCGACCGGCTCGGCTACGGAAGGAGCACCGGATGACGGAGACCGCGGCGACCCGCGCGTCGAAGGCCGCGCGTTCGCCCGGCCCGCGCAGCGAGGGCCAGTGGGCCCTGGGCGAGCGCGCGCCGCTCAACGCCAACGAGGAGTTCAAACAGCACGAGGACCCTCTGAAGGTCCGCGACAGGATCGAACGGGTCTACTCCCGCACGGGTTTCGCCGGCATCGACCCGGACGACCTGCGCGGGCGCTTCCGCTGGTGGGGGCTGTACACCCAGCGCAAGCCGGGCATCGACGGCGGCCGCACCGCCGTCCTGCCGCCCGAGGAGCTGGAGGACGAGCACTTCATGCTGCGGGTGCGGGTCGACGGCGGTCGCCTCGACGCCGCGCAGCTCCGGGCCGTCGCGGACGTCTCGATGCGCTTCGCGCGCAACACGGCCGACATCACCGACCGGCAGAACATCCAGCTGCACTGGGTGCGGATCCAGGACGTGCCTGCCATCTGGCGCCGCCTGGAGGCCGTCGGTCTGTCCACCACCGAGGCCTGCGGCGACTGCCCGCGGGTGATCGTGGGCAGTCCGGTCGCGGGGGTGGCAGCCGCCGAACTGCTGGACGCCACCCCGGCCATCGAGGAGATCGTCGCCCGTCATGTGGGCGACCCGACGCTGTCGAACCTCCCACGCAAGTTCAAGTCCGCGGTCTCCTGGCTGCCGGACGTCCCCTACGAGGTGAACGACGTGGCCTTCCTCGGGGCCGTGCACCCCGAGCACGGCCCCGGGTTCGGCCTGTGGGTGGGCGGCGGGCTGTCCACCCAGCCGATGCTCGCGCAGCCGGTCGGGGTGTGGGTGCCGCTCGCGGAGGTCGCGGAGGTCTGGCTGGGCGTCGCCGGGCTCTTCCGGGACTACGGCTACCGGCGGCTGCGGAACCGGGCGCGGCTGAAGTTCCTGGTCGCCGACTGGGGCGTGGACCGGTTCCGCAAGGTGCTGGAGGAGGAGTACCTGCACCGGTGCCTCCTCGACGGCCCGCCGCCGGTGCTGCCGGCCCGCCCTTTCGACCACATCGGCGTCCACCCGCAGCGGGACGGGCGGTGGTACGTGGGTGCCGCCCCGGTGGTGGGACGCCTCTCCGGTACGCGGCTGGCCGCCCTCGCCGACGCCGTCGAGGCGCACGGGTCGGGGCGGGTCCGGCTGACGCCGTATCAGAAGCTGCTGGTGCTCGACGTCGCCGAGCCCGAGCCGCTGGTCGCCGACCTGCGCAGGCTCGGGCTGGAGCCGGAGCCCTCGTCCTGGCGGCGCGAGACCATGGCGTGCACCGGGATCGAGTACTGCAAGCTCGCCATCGTCGAGACGAAGGAGCGGGCCGCCGTCCTGGTGGCCGAACTGGAACAGCGGCTTGCCGGGCGGCCGGCCCGGCTCAGTGTGAACATCAACGGATGTCCCAACTCCTGCGCGCGGACGCAGGTCGCCGACATCGGCCTAAAGGGCCAGCTCCTGAACGGCCCGGACGGCCGTCAGGTGGAGGGCTTCCAGGTGCATCTCGGTGGCGGCCTGGCCCTCGCGGAGGACCAGCAGGGAGCGTTCGGCAGGAAGTTGCGCGGCCTGAGGACCACCGCCGCCGAACTCCCCGACTACGTGGAGCGGATCACCCTCCGGTACCTGGCGGGCCGCCGGGACGAGGAGGAGACCTTCGCCCGGTGGGTCGAGCGGGCGGACGAGGAAGAACTGAGGTGAGACGGGTCCGGCCCGGCGCGGGGGACACCCCGCGCCGGGCCGGATGCGTGCCGGTCCAGGAGTACCGTCATCCCGCCGGAAGAACGGCCAGCACGGCATTCCGGATGACGTCGACGCTACGGTCCACGTCCTCCTCGGTGGTCCGCCAGTTGACCACCGACACGCGCATTGCGGCCCTGCCCTGCCAGACCGTGCCGCCGAACCAGCAGACCCCGCTCTCCTGGACACGGGCCACGACCTCGCGGGTCGCCGTGTCGTCGTCCCCGAAGCGCACCATCACCTGGTTGAGCACCACCTCGTTGAGCAGCTCCACACCGGGCACCCCGGCGAGCCGCTCGGCGAAGCGAGCCGTGAGATCGCAGCACCGCTCGACCAGTTCGGCGACACCGGCGCGGCCCAGCGTGCGCAACGCGGCCCACACCGGCAGGCTGCGGGCCCGCCGGGAGAAGTCCGGCACCCACTCGATGGCGTCCCGTTCGCCGGGCGTGCCCGCCGGCAGGTAGCCGGCCCGCTCGTTGAGCATCGCGGCTCGGTGCGCCTCGGGATGGGCCACCACGACGATGCCGCAGTCGTAGGGGACGTTGAGCCACTTGTGCGCGTCCAGCGCCCATGAATCGGCCTTCTCGATCCCGGTCACCAGCGGCCGCAGCCGGGGGCTGGCCGCTGCCCACAGTCCGAAGGCCCCGTCGACGTGGACCCAGGCGTCGTGCCGACGGGCGATGTCACAGATCTCGCCGACGGGGTCCACGGCCCCCGAGTTGACGTCTCCGACCTGGGCGCAGACGATGACCGGCCCGTCGAGAGTCGCCAGCGTCCCGGCCAGGGCGTCCGGCCGCATCCGGCCCCGTCCGTCCACCGGCACGTTGTGGATGCCACCGCTGCCGAATCCGAGGTAGCGGGCGGCGAGGTCGATGGTCATGTGGTGCTGGGCGCCCGCCACGATGTGGACCCGCGGCGCCCCCGGCAGGCCGTCGCGCTCCACGTCCCATCCCGCCCTGGCGAGCAACTGGTGGCGCGCTGCGGCGAGCGAGGTCAGATGGGCCATGGTGCAGCCGGTCGGAAAGCCCACCGAGGCGCCTTCCGGCAGACCGAGCAGTTCCAGCACCCACTGGCCGGCGACGTGCTCCGCGACGGCGATGGCCGGCGAGAGGTTGTACAGACTGGCCGTCTGGTCCCACGCGGCGACGAGCCAGTCCGCGGCGATCGCCACGGGCAGGGTGCCGCCCGTGACATAGCCGAAGTAGCGCGGTCCGGAAGCGGCCGGAATGCCGCCCTCCGCGACGGCACGGCCCAGCAGGCCGATGGTCTCCGTAGCGGGCTGCGGTCCGGAGGGCAGCGGCCCACCGAACATTTTCAGCAATTGTTCGGCATTTGCGGTGGCGCCCACCGGGCGTCGGGCGAGACCTGCCAGGTATTCGGTTGCCTGGTGATATGCCAAGTCGAGTGGTGCCATGTCCGCATCGGTCATGTCCTCACGGTATGGCGCATCCGCTGACAACCTGCTGACCTCGGCGCTCCAGGGCTTGGAGGCACCGCACTCGGCGCGGTATGACTTCTCCGGCGGCCCTGACGGCGGAACGTGTGCTCCGTCGCGTCCGGTGGTCGCCGTTGTGCTGCCGTAACGGGTGTTCGGATTCCCGTCGCCGTACGGCCCGACAGGAAGGCATGAGGAAGGCAATGTCAGATGAGCAGACTCTCAAGGTTATCGATGAGTTCAACCGCGCGTTCCGTGAGCACGACCCCAGCCTTCTGAAGGGGCTGCTCGCCGAGGACTGCGTTCTGGAGAATTCCGGTCCGGCGCCGGACGGTTCACGGCACGAGGGCTATGCCGAGTGTCTGGAATTCTGGTCCGGGATCGCCGCCAACGAGGCCGTGGACTTCCAGCCCGAGGAGGTCTGGGCGGCCGGTGACCGGGCCGTGTGCCGCTGGACGATGCGCTGGGGGTCGGGGTCGAAGGACTTCGTACGGGGAGTCAATGTGACCAGGTTGCGGGACGGCCTGATCGTGGAGAGCTTCGGTTACGTCAAGGGCTGAACGGCCGGACGGACATGCCGACCGGGCGGGTGCCGTGTCGATGCGGCACCCGCCCGGTCGTGTCCGTCGGCCGGTTTGACGCGGGCGGTCAGGGACCGGCCGGCCCCAGCCGGCCCCTCTAGTCCAGCTGGGACACCACCATGACGCAGTCCTCAAGGGCCTTGGTGGCGTGGCCCTTGCCCTCGGTGTCCTCCACCAGCTGGGTGTTGCCCGGGGTGAAGCGGCGCGTCTCGCCGTCGCTGACGATGCACTCCAGCGAGCCGCTGATGAGCGTCATGATCTGGCGGCGGGGCGCGGGGTGGAAGTCGCCCTCGTACCCGGCCGGCAGGAACAGGTAGACGACCTGCTTGGCCGGCACTCCCTCGGAGACATAGATCGGCGGGGCGGGCGGGGCGAAATTGGCCGCGGTCACCTCCAGGGTCTCCTCGATGAAGTGCGATTCCCCTTTCTCGTCGTTGTAGAGCCGCGACACGGGTATTTTGCGGGACTCAGCGCTCACCGGAAATCTCCTCGCTGGTGAAACCTGGGGGCATGCGCGCCGTATGCGCAACGGGCGTGCGCCCGGCCTTGCCGCCACTATCCCAGCAGCCGCTGATGGCTTCCTGATATCGCGGGTGCACCGTTCGACCGCCTCTCAGATTTCTATCAGGCCCGTGTCAGGGCGGGTGTGCGAAGCTATGAGCACCGAAAGGCGGTTGGAGAGGTACCCAAAGCGGCCGAATGGGGTCCGGTGGGGTACTCGCCGGTCGGGCTCTGCCCGCGCAGGTTCGAATCCTGCCCTCTCCGCTGGTAATCACCCAGGCACGCGCATCCCGAATTCTTCAGGATGCGCGTGTCTTTGGCGTGACGGCCACATGGGAACGGGCCTGCAGACCGCCCGTCCGCGCACCGCCCCTATCCAGGTGCCCATGGATTCTCGTCGACGGTGCCGCATTCACCCACATCCCGGCGCGATGCGAACGAGCGTCGAATCCCAAGAGATTGGAGAAGGCGTGCCCAGCAACAACACCGCCGTGTCCGTGACCCGTCCGTCCGGACACGCGGAGATCGTGGACGAGGTCTCGTCCTGGCTGACGGTCTCCGCCGAGGAGATCGACCGGCGCTTCCATGGCGACCGCGGGCGCGTCGTCGCGGCCGTGACCGGCCTGAACGAGGCGGTGGCCGCCGGCGACGCCGACGCCCACTACGAGCAGCAACTGCTGCTGTCACGCATCTACCAGACCGTCATGCGCATCCCCGAACAGCCCACCGCCGAAGGCTCTGTACTGCTGCACGAGGTGACCCGACTGCTGGAGCGCGCCACCATGGCAGCCGAGGACCGCCGGATCGAACCGGGCACCCTGGAGGAGGCCCCCGACGACCCCAAGCAGTTCATGTCCTGGCTCAAGGGGCTGGTGCGGGCCCACCGCGCGTTCAAGCACCCGTACTACACGGAGTTCATCAACCACGAGGCCGGGCGCGAGGACCTGCGCACGTACGTCATCCAGGAGTCGCTCGTCGACGGCCGCTTCGACGACTTCCTCGCGATGATGCAGGTGGGTACGTCCGGGGCGAGCAAGATGGAGATCGCCGGCAACTACTGGGACGAGATGGGCAACGGCGATCCGGACTCCGTCCACACGTACCTCTTCAACAAGATCTACGAGGTGTTCGACGTCCGTGAGGAGGACCTGGAAGGCGCGATGACGGCGACCGACCTGCTCTCCGGCAACCTGGCGGTGCTGCTGTGCCGTTACCGTCACTTCTACCCCGAGGCCGTCGGCTTCCTCGGCATGACCGAGTGGCTGGCACCCGACCGGTTCCGCAATGTGGTGCGGGCCTGGGAGCGGCTGGGGCTGCCCGAGGTCGGCATCACCTACCACAAGCTCCACATCACCATCGACTCCCAGCACGCGGCCGGCTGGTTCCACAACGTGGTGATCCCGACCGCCGACTCCCCGTACATGCGGCGCGGCATCGCCCGCGGCGCGCTGTGGCGGGTCAACTCCTCGGCCCGGCACCTCGACGAGCGGCTCGCGCGGGCGCAGTCGTCCGTCGAGCGTACGCCCGTCGCCGCGGGCTGAGCCGGGGGAGGACGGAGTGCCCCTGCCCGAGCCGGGATTCGTCCTTGTGGACCTTCCACCGGTTCCCGCGGCACTGCTGGACAGCTACGGCGATCTGCCGTCGGCCGATGGGTCGGGCCACCGCGGCCCGTTCCGGGTGAGCATGTCCTGGACGGCCGACGACGACTGGTTCTTCGAGGTGGACGGGGCGCGGGCCACGGCCGGCCGGCGGGCTGCCGCCGCCCGGCCGTTCGCGTCCGGGCTCACGACGCTGCTGCGGCGGCTGCTCGGGGGACCGTGGCTCGACGTCAGCGCGGACTGGCATATCGACACCCACCAACTGCGCACGGTCGTGGCCCCCGGCGCGCCGGTCCGCGTGTCCCTGCCGCGGCTGGACGGCTGTGAGTTGCTCCTGTTCGCGGTGGTGCGTCAGGAGGGCGTCGCGGGTGGCGGACCACGCCTGGTCCGCACCGGCGAGCCGGAGCCCTGCCGGGAGGTGGAGCCGCCGCCGGTGCGCGCCCTGCTGGCCGACTGCCGGGCCGTCACCCAGGGCCTGTGCGAACTGCGCGCCACCGGCCCGCTGCCGGGCGTCCAGGACCTGCTCGTCGGCTTGGTGTCCCGGCACTCCGCCGGCGCGGCTTCCGCCGCCGCGTGACCGCGCCCGGAGGACGCGGAGACGACGCGGAGGAGCGGCAGGACGGCAGGACAGCAGGACGGCAGGACAGCAGGAGAGACGGAGAGAGCACTTGTCCGGGGCTCGTCCATGGTGGACGGGCCCCGGACACGTCCCGGAGCGCCCCGGGGAGGGACCGCGAACGGGCGGGGCCCATGAACCGGCCCGGACCGTTCCGTCGCAGTCCCTATGCGGAGCCCCGCTCCGCCGCGCGCAGCAGCTCCTCCAACTCGGCCAGCCCCGCGTCGGCCGCCCTGGCGGCGTCCAGGTCGTCGGGAGCGGCGGCGCAAGCGGTGAACAACTCGACGACCTTCCTGCCCTGGGACTCGATCTCCTCGAACACGGGTCACCTCGACTCTCTGTGCGGGCCGGCCCGATGGCCGGCCGGACGGCCGGTCAGACGGCGTTGCAGGCGCGGAAGACGTGCACGAGAGCGGGCAGACTCGCCCCGTGCCGGAAGGCGATGTACTCGGGCAGCACGACGCTCGGTGCCCACTTCTCCTTGTAGTCGAGCTGGGTGCGCGCGGGGTAGATGTGCGCACCGTGCTCCCACAGGTGGTTCATGAACCAGTGGAAGGCCTTGCTGTGGCCTGGGAACTGAGGGGCCGTCAGTGAGGTGAAGGGAGTGAAGCCGAAGTGCAGCCAGCGGGTCCCCTCGTCACGGAAGACGTCGATCGCGGCCTTGTTCACCGCCTCCATCACCCCGGGCGGAGCGTCCGGCAGCCGACGGCTGAGGTCGTGCATCCACCCCGCCATCCCGCCGTAGACCGGTGCGTAGGAGACGTATCCGATGAGCTCCCCGTCGCGCTCGGCGACGAACAGCCGCCGCAGCGACTGGTACGGACCGCCGGTCTGCCCCACCAGGAACTCCAGCGGCTTCACGCCGTCCCCCTTGGTGGTCAGCCAGGCCTGGTCCAGCGCGCGAACCGCCGGTTCCCACTCGTCGAAGGGCGCCTCGTAGATCTTCAGGCCGGTGCGCAGCGCCCGTGAGATCTTGTTGCGCAGCTGCATGAACCGCGTGCCCGCGAGGGTGAACGACTCCAGGTCCACGGCGTACGAGGCACCCATCTGGTTGACCGTGAACCCCTGGTCGACGTAGATGTCGGCGTCCTTCGTCTGCAACTGCACGGCCACGATCTCACGCCCCCGCTCCTCGGCGAGGGCGCTGAACCCGGCGAGCAGCCGTGACCGGGCCTGCTCCGGAGCGAACGGCCCGCCGAACTGCACGAGGTAGCGGCCCACCGGCCGGTACACGATCACACCGGGCGTGTCGGGCAGCCGGAAATAGCTGTTGCCGTCGTTGAAAGCGAAATACGCACTCGGATTGCCTGCGTCCGGATAGCGCTGGATCGCGTCGAGCGCGATGTCCGTCTCCGGAATTGTCCCGGTCATTGTGAGATCCATTCCTGCTCGCCGTCCGCGGTCAAGACTACCGGTTATCACATTCCTGGCGCCCGGCCACAAGGGCACCCGTCGTATTGGTCAGCGACGGGTCAGCCGTGCGTCAGTGATGTCGTACGTCAGTGATACGGACCTGACCAGCGGGTCAGAGCAGTGTCAGGGGAGAGTCAGATACGAGGTGCGAGACTTCGTTCCGAATACGTGGGCCGTCGTTGCAGACATTCCTCCGACGGTCCCGACCCGATATTTCCTCAGCGTTCGAGGAGAATTTCTTCCATGCGTTCCCTGACGGCAGCGTACGAGGTCTGCGAACGATTCCATCCGGGGCTTCTCGCCGCGCTCGAAGAGCTTCCGCTCATGGCCCGGGAAGCCGCGGACAGCCCGGTCGTGGAGGTATACCGCCGCCACCGCGGGGCCGGCCTGCTCGTCCCCGCCACGTACGGCGGGACGGCCGCGGGTCCGCTGGAGGCGGTGCGGGTGCAGCGGGCCATCGCCTCGGCCTCGCCGTCCCTGGGCGTCGCCACGGTGATGCACCACTTCACCGTGGCCATGCTGTTCCGGCTGGCCGAGGCCGCCGAGCGGCTCACGCCGGCCCAGCTGAAGGTACTGTCGGCAGTGGCCGGTGACGGGCTGCTGTTCGCGTCCGGTTGGGCGGAAGGCCGCACCGACCAGAACATCCTCTCTCCGTCCGTGGTGGCGGAGCGCACCGAGTCCGGCTACCGGGTCAACGGGTCGAAGAAGCCGTGCAGCCTGTCCCGGTCCATGGACGTGCTCACGGCCAGCGTCATGGTCCCGGACGACGACGGTCGGTCGACCCTGGCCCTCATGCTGATCCCCGCCTCGTCGCCCGGCATCGGGACGAGGACGTTCTGGTCGACGCCCGTCCTGGCGGCCGCGCAGAGCGACGAGGTCAGGCTGACCGATGTCGAAGTCCCCGAGGAACTGGTCATCCGCAGCACGCCCGAGGACCACGACCGGCTCGACGACCTGCAGACGGCCGGCTTCACCTGGTTCGAACTGCTCACCACCTCCGCTTACACGGGAGCCGCGTCCGCACTGGTGGCGCAGGTGCTCGCCGGGGAACGCGGCAACGCCCACGACCGCGCCGCGCTGGCCGTGCGGCTCGACGCGGCCGTGGGCCTGGTGGAGGGCACCGCAAGAGCCCTGGAGGACGGGCTGGACGGCGACGCGGCGGTGGCCGCGGTGCTCACCGCCCGCTACGCCACCCAGGACCTCCTCGCCGCCACCGTCGACCAGGCCGTGGAGATGCTCGGCGGCATGGCGTTCATCCGCTCGCCGGAGGTGGCCTGCCTGGCCTCGGCGGTACGGGCGCTCGCCTTCCACCCGCCCTCGCGCGCGAGCGTCGCGGCGGAACTGGCCGAGTACTTCGCAGGTGGCCCCCTTCGTCTGTCCTGATCCCGCAGCCATCGGAAGGGCACCCTCATGGACATCAAGAACCCGGTCGAATCACCGGTCACGTTCAAGCTGCACCGCGCCGAGTACCTCATCGCCTTCGCCGTCACGATCGTGCTCATCCTCGTGCACTTCCGGGACATCCGCTGGATCCCGGCCATCGGGCTCTTCCTCTACATCGACCTGATCGGCTACATCCCCGGCGCGATCGCCTACCGGCGCAGCCCGGACGGGCGCATCTCCAAGGCGTACTACGTCCTCTACAACAGCATGCACAGCCTGATCAGCGTCGCCGCCGTGGGTGTTCTGTGGTGGTGGCTGGTCGGTGCCGAATGGGCGCTGCTCGCGCTGCCCTTCCATGTGTTCGGGGACCGGGGCGTCTTCGGCAACTTCCTCAAGCCGTTCGGACTGCCCTTCGAGCCGGTCTCCACTCCGCTGGTGGACCAGGTGACCGCGATGCTGCGCCGCCGGGGCAGTACCAGCAGCCGTGTCCCGCTGCCGCTGAGCGAGGAGCGCAGCGGTCCCGTTGTCGGAGCGGGCCGTTGAGCCGGCCCCCGGCCCGCCTCGCCGATCCCGCCGCGGACGTGCTGGAGCGAACGGAGGCCACGCGGGGCGAAGCCGCCCGGCGGGCGCTGCGCCACATCGCCTCCGGTGTGACCGTGCTGACGGTCAGCCGCGACGGCGTCCCGCACGGCACCACGGCGAGTGCCGTGGTGGCGGTCTCCCGCGATCCGCTGATCGTCGGCGTGTGCCTCCACGAGTCGTCCTCCTTCGGGGCGATGGTCCGCCGGTCGGGGACGTTCTCCGTCAACGTCCTCACCTCCGGCCAGACCGCGGTCGCGCGCCACTTCGCCGACCCGCAACGCCCCCTGGGCCATGCCCAGTTCGCCCAGCTGGAGTGGTCCACCGACACGACCAGCGGTGCCCCTCTGATCTCCGGAAGCCTCGCCCATCTGTCCTGCCGGGTGGTGAACCGGTACCGGGTCGGCGACCACGAGATGGTGCTCGCCGAGGTGACCGGCGGCACCCATGCGACCGGCTCGCCGATGCTCAGCTTCGCCGGCCGTCTGCACGAAGGGGCGGTCACGCCGTCGCCCCGTTCCGTCACTCCGTCCGCGACCCGCAGTGAGGTGTCATGACTGTCGAGATACCGCTAGAGGCCGACTGGGACCGCGCCCCCAACCTGCTCGAAGGCGCCCAGGAGATGACCCTGACCGCGCAGGAGTGCGACCTCGCCTACTGGCTGTCGGCCGTGGCGCAGGGCACGCTGCGGGGCCGTGCCGAGCGCGGGCACGCCGCCACCACCCCCGCGTACATGCGTCGGCCCGGTCCGCTGCGCGACGCGCTCGTGCTGGAGCTGGGCAACCGTTCGCTCGCCGAGTCCCGGGCCGTGCGGGTCCTGTCCAACTACGTCATCGGCGCACCCGGCGTCGTCGAGCAGGAGTTCTTCGTCACGCAGGTGGTGGACGAGGCGCGGCACGCCATGATCTTCCGCCAGCACCTGACCGACCTGGGCGTGCCCGAGGAAGGCCTCCTGGACTTCATCGCCGAACAGGGGGCCGACTACACCGAGCGGGTCCTCAACCCCATCGCCGAGTTCGCCACCACCGTGGTGCGCGACGAGGGCGACTTCATCGGTGCGGTCGCCGTGTTCACCATCGTCATCGAGGGCGTACTCGCCCCGGCCGCGGAGCTGAGCGAGCGCAAGTGGACGCTGCTCGACCCCGCCGCCGCCGAGGTGGCACGCGGCGCGTCGATCGACGAGATCCGCCATCTGACGGTCGGCAGCTCCATCGTCCGCGAGCACCTGGCGCGCAATCCCGGGTACCGGCCGCGTCTGATCGAACTCATCCGCCGCGGCCGCGCCCTGTGGGACGAACTCCCCTCGGAGGAGTTCGTCCTCGAGCGGGAGGAGCTCTTCCAGGAGGGCATGGGTGCCCACGCCGACCTGCTGCGCGACTACGAGGTCTTCCCGGGCTGCAAGCTCCTGGAGACGACACCGAAGCAGCGCTACGACCTCGCGGAGCGGTGGACCGACGACATGGCCGAGGTGCGACTGCCCTACATGGGCATTCCGGAGGCCGTCGAGCTGATCCGCACCACCCGGTGACGCGGATGACCGGGCAGGAGGCGACGCCGCTGCGGCGGACCCTGACGACGCCGAAGATCGTGTTCCTGGTCGTCGCGGCGGCGGCGCCGATGGCGGGCGTGGTGGGATCCGTCCCCCTCGCGTACGCCATCGGCAACGGCGCCGGCGTCCCGGCGACCTTCGTACTGGCCGGTCTCACCCTGCTGTGTTTCTCGTTCGGGTACGCCGCGATGAGCCGCAGGATCGTGAACACGGGCGGCTTCTACACGTACATCGAACGGGGACTCGGGCGCCCCCTCGCCGTGGCGGGGGGACTGATCGCGGTGGTGGCCTACAGTGCCGCGGTGGCCGGTGTCGCGGGCGCCCTCGGCTACTTCGCCGAACTGGTCGCGGCGTCCCACGGGCTGCATGTGTCCTGGACCGTGTGGACGGCGGGCGGCATCGCCCTGGCCACCTTCATGGGGTACCGGCAGATCGACCTCAGCGCCCGGCTGCTCGCCGTCCTCATGATCACCGAGGTCGCGGTGCTCGTCCTGCTGGGCGTCTCCATCGTCGCCCACCGCGGCGCGGGGGCCCTGCCGGCGACGTCCTTCAGCCCGCACACCGTCTTCGCGCCGGGGCTGGGGGTGGCTCTGATGTTCGCGCTGATCTCCTACGTGGGGTTCGAGGCGGCGGCGCTGTACGGGGAGGAGAGCCGTACACCGCAGCGCAGCGTGCCCGTGGCGACGTACACCTCGGTCATCCTGATCACGGCGTTCTTCGCCCTGATGAGCTGGGTGGGGGTGGGAGGAGTCGGCACCGGCCGCCTCACCCACGCCGCCGAGACACAGCTCGGCGACCTGTTCTTCAACCTCTCCGACCGCTACCTCGGCGGCGGAGTCACCGCGGTGATGCAGGTCCTGCTGTGCACCAGTCTGTTCGGGGCGCTGCTGGGCCTGCACACCGCCGCCAACCGCTACTTGTTCGCTCTCGGACGGGAGCGGGTGCTGCCCGCCGCGCTGTCGCGGACGCATCGGCGCCATGGCTCCCCGCACCTCGCGAGCCTGACGCAGATCGCGGTGACGGCACTGGTCTGCGCCGCCTTCGCGCTCGCCGGGGCGCATCCCTACACCAACCTCGCCACGACCATGCTCGGCTTCGGCACGGTGGGGATCGTCGCACTCCAGGCCGCCGTGAGCCTGTCCGTCGTGGTGTTCTTCCGTGCCGACTCCCAGCGGCACTGGTGGCGGACGATCGTGGCACCGCTGCTGGCCGCAGTCGGCCTCGTCGGCACGCTGGTCCTGCTGCTCTCGAAGTTCGCGCTGGTGACCGGCTCCACATCGCCCTTCGTCAACCGGCTTCCCTGGCTGCTGGTGGTGATCGCGGTCGGAGGTTACCTGCACGGACGCAGGCTCGTGGCGGGACCGGAGGGCGCGGACGAGGGACGCGGGCCGGGGCGTCACGCGACGGCGCCGGAGAACGACGTGATCAACGCCGCGCCGCCGCAGCGGCCTTGACCCCCCGAGGCGATGATCGGCCGCCCTGCCGCGGTGGGGCCCGGTCATCGCCTCGGGCCGGGGCGCCGATCGACGGCGGCTGCCGCGGGGCGCCGAGCGGCGCCTGCGCGCGTCGCCCCAGCGACCTACCGGACGACGACCCTGGGCCGCTCCAGCAGCTCCGCCGACGTCCCGGTGCTGGTCGGCATGGTGTCGATCGTCCACCTGCTGGTGACCGAGGCGCTGATGAACCTCACCGGCAACGCGCCTGTGGGCGAGGAGGAGTCGACTCGCCACTCACTGTCGTATGCGGACCGTGCCGACCGTCTCCGGAGGTTGGCGAGGGTCGGCGGGGCTCCGTCAGCGGGCGGCCTCGAACGTCCGGTCCACCCAGTCGGCGAAGCTGGTCCAGCGGATCTCCGGATGGCCGTCATGCAGGGCGGGGATGTCGACGCGGTAGCCAGGTCCGTTCAGGAATGTCCACATCGCGTGCATGTCCGGATTGCTGACTTCCGTCAGCGGTACCTGCTCATGGCGGACTTCGCGTCCCAGGGCCTCGCTCAGCACGGCCGCCATCTGAGCGGGTGTGGGCGCGTCGCCGGCCAGCTCGATACGCCGCCCGGCGTAGGGGGCGGGATCCAGCAGCACGGCAGCCGCGAAAGCGCCGAGGTCGGGCCGGTCGAGCTGCTGCAACGGCCGGTCGGACGGCAGCGGCAGATCGAGCACCCCGCTGTCGATGATGCGCTCCACTCCGCCAAGGGCGTTGTCGAAGAAATACGTCGGCCCGAGGATCGTGTACGGCACATCGCCCGAGGCCAGCTCGGCCTCGATGCGCGCCTTGCTGTCGAAATGCGGTACCCCGCTGTGCTGGTCGGCCCCGGCCACCGAGCTGAACACGAGATGCGGCACGTGCTCCTCGCGCGCGGCAGCCAGGATCGCCCGCCCCTGGGCCACCTCGGCGTCCAGGCCTGCCTCGAAGGGGGTGGTGAACGCGAACACCCCCGCCACCCCGTCCATCGCCGCGGCCAGCGACCTGCGATCGCTCAGGGACCCCGCCACGACTTCGACGCCCTGGTCGGCCAATTGGCGCGCGGAGCTCCGCTCGGGGTCCCGCACCAGTGCTCGGACCCGGGCCCGGCGCTCCAGCAGCGCGTCGGTCACGGCCCGGCCCTGTCCGCCGGTCGCCGCAAGCACCAGGATCGGCTCATCGGACATCGGACAACGCCTCTCTGTGGGTACAGACGGTGATCGATCACCGCGAACACCCCCAGACGGTATCCGGAGTCGATCGGTCATGGGTCGTGGAGCGGATGGACCGGACGACGGCGCGTCGGCGAAACAGCCACACGGGCCGCGACGACGCTGCCACGGCGGGCCCCGGGTGCCGTATCGATGGCACGGACGGTGCAGAGGCCGGGCGCCGGCGCGTCCAGCTTCTCCCGTGTCATCCCCGAACTGATCGCCCGCGGCCTGAACGTGGTGGCCCCCGCGGTGCCCACAGCCAGATCGGTGACGCCGCCTACGTCGCCTCGCTGGTTCGCCAGATACCCGGTCCGGTCGTCCTGGTGGGACACTCCTACGGCGGTGCCGTCATCACCGTCGCTGGTGTGGAGGACAACGTCACGGGGCTGGTCTACCTGGCGGGCTACGCGTTGGAGAAGGGCGAGAGCTGGGCGAACTGCAGGGCCGCTTCCCGGACTCGGACCTTGCGGGCGCCCTGGTCCACACCCCAGAGCCCCGTCTCGCCTCCGTCCTCGCCGTCTCCGAGCGCCCGTTGGCCGCGCAGGCGTTCAGCGAGCAGGCTCCGGCCGCGGCCTGGAAGACCAAGCCGTCCTGGGGTCTGGTCGCCTCGGCCGACCACACCATCAACCCCGATGTGGAGTGCTTCGGCTACCAGCGGGCCGGGATGACCACCATCGAGGTCGACTCCTCGCACCTGGTCATGCTCGCCCACCCGAAGCGGGTCGCCGAACTGATCCACGAGGCGGTTCGGGCCACCACCCGCTGAGACCGTCCCCGGCCTCGCGCGCACTCGACCGCCCGCGCACGGACGCACCCCGTACCACCTCTTCTCGCCGATGCCCTGCTGAGCGACTGCTCCCGCCCGACGGCGTGAGCGACGACACGGCCCTGGTCGTCGTGCGCCTATGACGCGGCCCGCCCGATCCGCGGCAGCACACCCAGCCCGACCGCACCCTCAGGCCCCGGCGCGGAGGCGCGGCACGTGGCGCGGCGGTCGCAGGGCGAGGGACAGGAACAGCCAGCAGACGGCCATACCGACGGTGGTCAGCCAGCCGACGGCGGTCCAGTCCCAGTCTTCGACGCCCAGGTTGAACAGCGGCGGCCCCAGCAGCGAGCCCAGGCTGCCGCCCTGGGTGACGATGCCGTTGGCGAGCCCGATCTCCCCGGGATCGTCGACGAGACGGGGGACCAGGGCGAGGATCATCCCGACGAGGATGCCGTTGATCGCGGAGATCACGGTGGCGCCGGCCAGGAAGAGCGCTGCGGGTCCGCCCGGCCGGAAGGCCGTCCATGCCGCGACCACCGCGAGCAGCGAGCACAGCAGGACCGGGCGCCTGTCGGGGTTGCGGTGCAGAAGCCAGCCGATCAGCAGGCCGCCGCCCACACTGACGAGAGAGATGAGGCCGGCCGTCGCGCCCGCGTCCGAGCCGCTGCGCCCCAACTCCCGCTCCAGGAAGGTCGGCAGCAGGGCGAAGATGGCCACCGTCACCAAAGACGCCATGCAGAACCCGAGGGCGAGCAGGATGACGGGGCGGGCGTGCCGCAGTCGCCGCCGTGCACCCTTCGGTCGCTGCGGAAGCGGCGCGCCCGGTACCTCCACGCCGATCCGGGTGAAGGTGAGGACGACGGCGGGCACGGCGGTGATCCCGGCGACGACGAGCATCCAGCCACGCCAGCCGACGGCCTCGCCCACCGCCCCGCCGAGCGCTGTGCTCAGGGCCAGGCCGACGGGAACGAAGGTGCCCCACAGGGCGAGTGCGCGGGACTGGTCGCGCGGGGCGCAGAGCCGGACCACCAGGGTGGGGCAGGCGATGACCACCATGAGGTAGCCGACGCCCTCCACCGCGCGGATCGGCAGCAGCCCCCCGAGGCTGGTCGCGAGGGCTCCTGCCGCGCCTGCCACCGCCACGGTCCATGTCCCCGCGACGAGGATGACGCGCGTCGACATCCGGCCGAGCCGTAACCCGACAGGGGTGCCGAGGAGCGCGGACACCGCCGTGACGGCCGAGATCACCCAGCCCAGTTCGCCCAGCCCTATCCGCAGGTCACCGCGGAGGGAATCGGTGGCGACGGAGAACTTCCCGAGGCCCATGGCCGCGGTGACGCCCGCCGAGTACACCATGAGGAGCGACGGCCAGTGGGTGGACCGGGCGACGGGCGGACCGCTTTCCCCGGCTATGTCATCGATGTCGGGGGTGCCGGATGTCATGTGATCACTCCTTCCGGGGCGGGCCCGCACGCCGTGGCGGCGCCGCTGACCCGCATGGCGTGCATGGTGATGCCGTCGGCGGCCAGAGCGCGGCTGATCTCCGGCTCCCGGTAGGAGGCGAGACCGGCGTCGGTGAGGATCTGCAGGTCGGTCGAGTGCAAGGGTAGGTCGCCGATGCGTGCCTGCCGCACGGCACCGACGTTGTGGCCCCGGAAGCCGTCGGGCACGCGATGCGTGCCGTCGGCGAGGAAGCCGAACATCAGCAGGTGGTAACGGCCTTCGGACCACTGCCCGGTGAACTCGTAGACGGCGAACGGGGAGCAGGACGTCACCCGGCACCCCGTCTCCTCGTACGCCTCGCGGACCGCGGCGGCCCCGGCGGACTCACCGGGTTCGATGCCGCCGCCCGGCAGCAACCAGTTGCCGGCGTAGGGCCCCTTGAGCTGGTGGACGAAGGTGACGGTGCCGTCCGGGCCGGGCAGCACCATCAGGGAGACGGGCAGGATGCGGGAGAATCGGTCGGTCACGGTGCGCGTTCCTCGACGGTCTCGTGGTCAGTACTCGACGGGGCGCCCGGCCGGAGGGATGACCAGCGCGAGGCCCAGTCGCTCGCCCTCGATCCTGCCCTTCCGGTGGTAGGGCTCGCGGTGACTGACGAAACCGTGTGTTGCGAGGGCCTGTCCGACACTGCCGAGATCGGGCCCGCACAGGACGAGCTTGCAGCGGACGTCGAACCGCATGGCCTCCCGCACCAGGTCGAGATCGGGCGTGTCGGTCTCGATCAGCGCGACGAACTCGCCCCGCGCCTCGATCGAGTAGCGCACCGACCGAACCGGCAGGCCCTGCCCGGTGAGGTGCGCGTACATCAGGTACTCGTTCTGGAAGCTCATCAGCGTGAGTCCGGACTCGGCGCCCGCGACGATGCTCGGCCAGGGTGCGCCGGGGCGGGCGGCCACACCGGTGATGTCGAGGACGAAGCCCTCCCGCTGTTCCACGTAGTAGCCCTTGAACTCGCCGAACGGGCCCTCCGTCTCCCGCTCGTGGCGCACCAGGCCGGTGAGGACGTGCGTGGCGTCGGCGGGGACGGGCGGCGAGCCGGTGACGGTCACATCGCGGCGCAGCAGCCGTGAGGCGATCTGGTAGTCGTCGCCCTCGGAGGGGAGCCGAGAGGCCCCGACGACCGCGTAGATCGGGTCCGCGCCGAGGAACACCGACAGCGGCATGGGCTCGCCCGCGGCCTCCCACTCCTTGAGGTTGCGGTGGGCGTCGGTGCGCGGGTCCATGAAGACGCGGGCCCGGCGCGAGGAGACCACCTGGACGCAGTAGAAGCCGAGGTTGGCGCTGGAGCCGTCGGGCCGTGTCGTCACCCCGATCCCCGCGGTGACGTACCGTCCGCCGTCGCCCGGCCGGTGCTGCAGCACCGGCAGGTCGTCCATGCCTTTCAGTTCCTCCAGACCCGGCGGTGGGCCGCCCTCCACGGATGCGGTCCCGTCCGCCCCGGAGCGCACCTGGTGCGGCGCCCCGGCCAGTCGGGTGGCCATCTCCGGCAGATGGGCGCCCTCGTCCGCGCCGAGCGCCGCGAGCAGGACCGCCCGCGGATAGGGATGGCCGAGCACCCGGGTCCCGGGCCTGTCCTCGATCCGGGTGAACACGGTCGTGGGCCGCGCGCCGTGCCGCCGCTCCAACTCGGCCAGGGTGCGGGCCACCTCCACCTCGGCGCTGAGCGGACGGTCGTAGGTGTAGACGTCCACCGCCTCGTAACAGGCGGGCAGTCCGGCTTCGGACGGCGTGACCCGGGTCAGGCCGCCGGCGGCGAAGTCGGGCGCCGGATCCGTCCTCACGCGGCCTCCCCGAGCGGGAACGGCCGCACTCCGGGGGTGCTGCCCCAGCCCTGCTCCCATGGGAAGACGACCCAGTCGTCGACGACCGCCGGGCAGTAGTCCGGCACATACCCCGAGCGGTGGTTGCGGACCAGGGCCGCGAAGCGGATGTCCGCGGCGGCGACGCCCGACGCCAGCAGATGGGAGCGGACCACGTCCGCCGTGGCGCCCGTGCCCACGATGTCGTCCACGACCAGGACCGCGGTACCGGACTTCGGAGCGGGCCCCTCCTCCTGATCGAGCAGCGGGGGACGCTTGGCCGCGTACTGGCTGTCGTCGCTGGTGCGGCGGACCCGCACGGTGCGCATCAGCGGTACGTCGAGGGCGCAGGTGAGGTAGCTCGCGGCGAGCAGCCCGCCGCGCGCCACCCCGAGCACGACGTCGGGCGCGAAGCCATCGGCGCGGACGGCCGCGGCGATCCGGTCGAGTGCCGCGCCCAGGTCGCTCCAGCCCAGCTCGTAGGGGCCCTGGCGGGTCCACATGCCGGGCTGTTCACCGGCCACGGCCGTGCCGGTCACCGGCTCCTGACCGGTCATCCGTTCACCGCCTCGGCGACGTGGTCGATGTCGATGTGCTCGGTGCGGGCGCGGACGTGCGGGGTGTTCTCGACCTGGCCCGCCGGGGTGACCCGGACGAACTCGGCCCGCTCGCGGAACGCGTCCAGTCCGGTGGCGCCCGAGTAGCTCAGCGCCGACTGCACTCCGCCGGTCAGCTGCCGCAGGGTCCGGGCCAGCGAACCCGTGTACGCGAAGGTGGCTTCCACACCCTCGGGCACGTAGTCGTCGACCTCCGCACGCGTGATCTTCTCCCCGGCCGCCCGGCGCAGCGTCAGTTCCATGCCGAGCGACACGAACCCCCGGCTCGTCTTGTACGTGCGGCCGTCGCGCTCCACGGTCACCGCCTCGCTCTCCTCGGCGCCCGCGAGGAGGCTGCCGATCATGACCGCGCAGGCCCCGGCCGCCAGCGCCTTGGCGATGTCCCCGGCCTGTCGGATGCCACCGTCGGCGATCACCCGCACCCCGTGCCGGGCGGCCTCGGCGGCGCAGTCCAGGACCGCGGTGAGTTGCGGCACGCCCGTGCCCGCGACCAGCCGGGTCGTGCACACCCCGCCCGGCCCGATCCCGACCTTGACCAGGTCGGCTCCGGCTTCGGCGAGATCGCGGGTGCCGGCGGCGGTCGCCACGTTGCCCGCCATCAGCGGCAGCGCGGGATGGCTACGGCGCAGCTCGGCGACGGTCTCCAGGACCTGGTCGCTGTGGCCGTGCGCGACATCCACCACGAGCAGGTCGGCTCCGCCCGCGACCAGCCGCTCGCTCCGCTCCCGCCAGTCCCCGGTGACGCCGATCGCGGCGCCCGCCACGAGCCGTCCCGCCGCGTCCAGCGTCGCCCCGGCCGCCCGTTCCTCGGCGGTCGGCTCGTACGTCTTGACCGCCCGGAGCTGGCCGGCCTGCTGGTCGACGGTCTGCATCCGGTGCAGCACGCCGAGCCCGCCGTTGAGGGCCATGCCGACGGCCATCCTGTCGCCGGTGCACCACTGCGTGTTGGCCGACACGACGGGTATCCGCAGCCGCAGGCCGGGCATGAGCTCGGTGGTCAGGTCGGCCTGCCGACGGCTGCGCAGCGTGGTGCGCTGCGGCACCAGCAGCACATCGTCGAAGCTGAGCCCGGTCCGTGGCTCTGTGGTGATACGCACCTGGTGTTCCGGTCCTCTCTGCGTCGTGTCCGGGGTCATCGTGGGCCGGCGCCCGCGGCGGCCGGCGGCTGGAGCGCGAGGAACTCCGCGCGCACGGCGGGGTCGGCGAACGCCCCCCGCCAGGTGACCGTGGTCATCGTGGCCGGGGTGCGGATGCCCCGCATGGCCATGCACAGGTGCTCGCCCCGACACAGGACGGCGACGTCGGCGGACGCGGTGAGTTTGGCCACCGCGTCGGCGATGTCGGAGGTCAGCCGCTCCTGCAACTGGAGGCGATGGGCGTGCTGATGGGCGATCCGGGCGAACTTGCTGAGTCCGAGCACCTGCCCCTGCGGCCGGTAGCCGATGGTGACCTGGCAGGAGAAGGGCAGCAAATGGTGTTCGCACAGCGACCAGACCTCGATCCCGGAGACCGAGACGGTCTCGGTGCTGCTGGCCGACTCGAAGACGGTCTCCACCGTGCCCGGCTCGTAGTCGGTGAATTCCCGCCACCACCGGGCCCAGCGCGCGGGTGTCCCGAGCAGTCCCTCACGCTCCGGGTCCTCGCCGAGCTCCCGCAGCAGTTCCCTGGCGATGCGCTCCAGGGGGTCCGGCGGCTGCCGGTCGGTGCCCGGCGCGCGGAACGGCGTCGGTGCCTGGGTGTTCTGGCTCATTCATACCCCCCGCTGGTTTCCCCACACAGTCACGTGCAGCCTCCCGCTCAGATTCCATCGGCGGGCGCCGACCGGGTCGGCTAGGGCCCGCAACCCTTCGGCGATCTCCCGCGGCGACTGGCCGCGCGGCATGATCCAGACGTTCTCCAGCGCGTACGCGCGGACCAGTTCCTCCACCTCGGGGAGGTCACCGGGCCCGGAGCACACGAACTTGAAGCACGTGCCCCCCAGCGCGTTGAACACCGTGAGCGCCGCGGGTACGATCCGGCGGCTCTCGGCGACCCCGGAGTGGGCGAGTTTCGGCGACACGTTGAACCGCACGCCGGCGGCGACCAGTTCCGGTGCGGGTACGACGGTTCCGTTGGTCTCGATCTCCACATCGAGGCCGGCGGCCCGCAGCGCCTCGACGACGGGCAGCAGCCGTGTCTGCTGGTTCAGTGGCTCACCGCCGGAGACGACCACAAGGCCCGTGCCGAAGGCGATCAGCCGCTCGGTCACCTCCTCGGTGGTCATCGGGTGCAGTTCGTCGGCGGGCCGGTGGGCGACACCGGACTGCGAACTCCCGGTCCAGTCCCATGTGTACGGGGTGTCGCACCAGGCGCACGTCAGGTTGCAGCCGCCGAGACGGAGGAAGGCACACGATCGGCCGGTGGACGGCCCCTCACCCTGAACGGACTAGGTGGGGCCGAAGATTTCGTTGACGACGAGCTTCGGCCTGTACATGTGCCCCACCCCCTCGGCATCGCTTCGGGCCTCGTGCCCGGTGGTCCCGGTCACGTGGCGGGCCGGTAGGTCGCCCAGGTCTTCGGTGTCTCCGACACCCGGACCGCGGTCAGTTCCGGGAATTCCGTGCACCACTTCCCGTGCACCCACCGGGCGAGGTTCTCCGCGGAGGGATTGCGGTCCCGCAGGACGTCGTTGAGATGCCGGTGGTCCAGGACCTCGTCGATCCACTTCTTCAACGAGTCCAGTTCTCGGTAGTCCCGCACGAACCCCGCCCGGTTCACCGCGTCGTCGGCGCAGGACAGTTCGACGACCAGCACGTAGTTGTGCCCGTGCAGCCGAGTGCAGGGATGGTCCGGGGGCAGGTTCGCCAGTTGGTGGCTGGCGGAGAAATGGAACTCCTTGGTGATGGACAGCATTCGCTACTCCTTCTCACCCGAGATTGGCTGGAGGTGGCGACCGGACCCGCGGCTCATGGGGTGACGCTCCGGCAGGGTGCCGCCACGGCGCTCGCGGCCACCACGAGCGTTCCGAGCAGCAGCCACACGCCCGGCCGTGCCGTGTGCGCCGAGCCCGCGAGTGCGCCGGCCACCAGCGGACCGAAACTGGCCACCGTCGCGCCGAGTTGATAGGTGACGGCCAGGGCGGAGTACCGGTGGCGGGTCGGGAACAGTTCCACCAGATACGCGGCGAAGCCCCCGTAGACGGCCGCGTGCCCGATGCCCATCGCCGTCACGAAGGTGACGACGACGAGTCCGGTGCGGCCCGAGGTCAGCCAGTACGGCGCCGGCAGCACCACCAGTGCGCACACCGCGTACCCGAAGAGCAGGACCCGGCGGCGTCCGAGCCGGTCGGAGAGTGTGCCGAAGACCGGCAACATCACCGCCTCCACCAGTGCCCCGGCCACCAGTCCGGTCAGTATCTGCGAACGGGCTCCGGTCGTGTGGGAGGCGTGTGCGAGGAGGTAGACCGAGAAGGTGCTGACGATCATGGCGAGGCCCAGGGCGGCCAGGGCCCCCCGCAGCACCGGACCCGGACGTTCGCGCAGCACCTCGGTGATCGGGACCCGTGCCGGCTCGCCGTTTCTCCGCTCGCGCAGGAACTCGGGGCTCTCCGCCACTCCCAGCCGGACGAACACCCCGACCGCCACCAGTACCGCCGAGGCGAGGAACGGAAGCCGCCAGCCCCACGACAACAGGTCTTCCTCGGGAAGCACTGCCACCAACGAGATCATTGCCGTGCTGCCGGCCAGCCCCAGCGGGAAGCCCGCGGCCGGGAAGCTGCTGAAGACGCCGCGCCGGCCGGGCGGCGCGTGCTCCGTGGTCATGAGGACGCCGCCGCCCCACTCGCCGCCGATACCGATGCCCTGCACCACCCGCAGGGTGACCAGCAGTGCGGGAGCCCAGAGGCCGGCCTGCTCGAAGGTCGGCAGGGTGCCGACGAGGAAGGTCGCCGCGCCCATCACCAGCAGCGTCAGCACCAGCATCGACTTGCGGCCGACGCGGTCGCCGAAGTGTCCGAAGACGGCACCGCCGATCGGCCGGGCGACGAACCCCGCGGCGTAGGTGGCGAAGGCGGCGAGGGTCGCCGCGGTCGGCGACTGCTGCGGGAAGAACAGCGGGCCCAGCACCAGGGCCGAGGCGGTGGAGTAGAGGTAGAAGTCGTACCACTCGATGGCACTGCCGATCGTGCTCGCCACCAGGACGCGCCGGGCCATCCCGCCGGGCGCCACCAACTCTGCCGGGGCCTGCCTGGTGTAGGTCACGCCCGCCTCCTCGCCGAGGCGGTCCCCGCGCGGGGCGTCGCGGGACGGTGCTCGCGTGGCACGGGCCGGCGGGGGCGGTGCCTACGCGACACGGCCATGGATTTCCTCAACGAGTCCATTCCAATCTGCCCGGGAGCGGACGAATACGGGGGCGGCCGGGATGGAAACCTTGCAATCCGGAATCGGGGCGGATCGCGGCGTGGCAACGCCTCGGGGCGCGGCTGGAAAAAGCGTGACTTCATGGTTACCCCGCCCGGATTCCTTCTGTCCAGCGCGAGGAACGAACATCCACCCGCGCCGAAAGGGCAGTTGCGCAGCGGCGCATCCGGCGGAAGACTCACCCGGACCTGTCGGAATCCGGAAAGGAGGCCCGGGTGGGGAGTGAAACGTCCGGGGCCGATGTGTGGACCGGCGAGGACGGCGAGGAGGTGGTGCGCCTGCGCCGCTGGCGGGGCACCTGGCCGAAGGACGACCCGCACGCCAACTTCAAGTCGGACGTGGTGGGTTATGGCCTGCTCGACCCGCTGCTCACCCTGCGGGGCATGTCCCGCAACCTGGACATACCCGTCGGGGCCATCGCCCGGTACGTCCTGGCGCGGTGGGCCACCGGCGGCAGCGGCGGCCTGCTCGAAATCGGCCCGGTGATGGTCCACCGGCTGTGGGAGCCCGTCGCCCGGGCCGAGAGCGCCGGTACGGACGAGGAGCGCCTCGCCGCGTACCACCAGCTCCGGCAGATGCTGTCCTGGCTGAAGCTGCCCCTCGACAACCCGGACCTCTATCCGCCGCAGGCGGAGGACCGCGTCACGGACGGCCGTACCGCGTCCGGCCGAGCCGCGGACTGATGCCGGCCCGCGGACTGATACCGGCCCGCGGACTGATACGCCCGCGGACTGATACGGCCCGCTCGTCCAGCCCGCTGAATCCATCCCGACGCGCGGTCTCCCGACCGTCGTTCAACCGGGGGCGTTCCTCACTCGAACACGGTTCGCCCGCCCAGCGCAGCCCATCGAAGAGCCCATCGGAGGCGGAGTGCCCGTGCATCAGCCGAGCCACTACGACCATGTCGTCCTCGTGTCCGTCGACACGCTGCGCAGTGACGCGATGTCCGCACATCCCAAGCCGCTGTGGCCGCACACCTACCGGGACGTCCGCCCGGTGCGCACCACCGTGCTGGACGAACTGGCCTCCCGCGGAGCGTACTTCCCGAACATGATCAGCGCCGCGCCCTACACGGCGGCTTCGCACGGGGCGATATTCACCGGCCAATACCCGCTGCACAATGGACTGCACGAATTCTACAACGGGTCGCTGCGTGCTCCCTCGGTATTCACCTACGGTCGGCGTGACGGGCGCCGCACGGTGATGAAAGTCGACTTCCCCATCATCCTGGGCCCGGAGCTCGGATTCACCCGGGACATCGACACGTATCTCATAGAGAGTGACGACGCCTTCATCGATGCGGTGACATCCGAGGACCGTACCCTGGCCCTCGCCCATTTCGGCGGCGTTCATCTTCCCTACGGATTCCACAATCTGACGCTGGGCGGTGCGGCCTACCGGGAGAAGGTCGCCGAGCTGGAGGCGGGGCTGCCGGACGAACTGCCCTTCGTGGACCGGCTGGTGGAGACGTACCGGGATCCGGAGGACGCCGACCTGCTGGTGCGTTACAAGCGCGCCACCACGTATCTGCACGGGCAGGGCGCCTACGACCGGCTCTTCCAGCTGTATCTCGAAGGCGTCGAGCACTTCCTGGCCACCCGGCTGAGTGGCTTCCTGGACCGGCTCACCGATCGGGTCGCCGCCGCCGGGAAACGGATGCTGCTGGTCCTGTTCGCCGACCACGGAGAGGAGTTCGACGAGCAGACCAACGGCCACTTCAACTCGATGTCCGAAGGTGTACTGCGCGTCCCCCTGATCATCGTCGGGGACGGGGTCCAGCCCGGCACGCACGAACACCGCATCCGTACCGTCGACATAGCCCCTACCGTGCTGGATCTCGCCGGCATCTCCGCCCCCGCCACGGGGGTGTTCGACGGACGGTCCCTGGCGTCCGTGGTGCGCGGCAAGGACACCCTCGACGGGGACGCGCCCGCCCTCGCCGAGTCGTACAACGCCGAGTTGAACGATTTCATCGCCTTCCAGGAGCGGCAGCTCAGCGGCCGGACTCCCGGGCCGCTGCGGCACTTCCTGGTCGGGCACGCCGCCTACCTGGGGGACCGCAGGGTCGTGCGGATGGCCCGGCGCTACTCCGAGGCGTTCCAGCGGGCCACGCCCTTCGACACCGTCCGTGTAGAACGCTTCGACGCCGACGGTGTGCCCCGTCCGGCCCCCGACGACGACGGCGCCGATCTGCTGGCCCTGCTCGACGACTACCGCACCGCGCTCCGGGCACCACAGGACGTCACCGTCACCGACGAGATGCGCAGCCAACTGCGCTCACTCGGCTACTCGGTCTGAGCCGAGGCCGCTCCGGTATGGACACCACATCCCGTTCATGGCCGGCATCGCCCAGTACTCTGGGCGGTCCCGGCTGGTTGGCCCGCGTGGACGATCACGCCGCGGAGAGCGCCGCGGGCCGCGTCTGGGCTCGCTGCGGCTACCGCTCGGAGACCGATCCGCTGCGGGCCGTGCTCCTCGCCCGCCCGCCCGACAGCATCGCCGCGTCGACCGACGCCCGCGCCCAGCTGATGACGGACCGGGTCGACCTCGGGCGGCTGCGCGCTCAGACGGACGCGGTGGCCGAGGTGTTCCGGACGGAGGGCGTCACCGTCCAGGTGGCGCAGCCGCCGCCGGACGCCCCACCCAATGTGATCTTCATGCGCGATCTGTTCCTGGTCACCCCGGAGGGAGCGGTGCTGGGGCGCACGGCGTCCGCCCAGCGGGCCGGCGAGGAACGCCACGCGGCCCTCGCGCTGGCTCGGGCGGGCATCCCGATCCTCCACACCGTGCGGGGGGCGGCGTCGTTCGAGGGAGCCGACGCACTGTGGATCGACCGCCGGACGGTTCTGGTGGGCGCCGGGTTCCGCACCGACAAGGCGGGGGTCGCCGCGCTGCGGCAGGTGCTGGGCGAGCAGGGGGCAGCGGTGCTGGCGGTGCCGCTCGGCCCCGGGGTGCAGCATCTGCTGGGCTCGCTGGTCCCCGTGGGCCCCCGCCGGGCGCTCGTGCACTCGGCCGCCGCGACCGCCGAACTGCGGGCCGCCCTGCGAGCCCGGGACTACGAACTGCTGGAGTTCGAGCCCGACGACGAGGTGGTGCACTCCCGCAGCCTCAATCTCGTGACGCTCGCCCCCGGGCGGGTCCTCATGCCGGACGGCTGCCCACACACCCGGCGTCGGCTGGATGCCGCGGGCATCGACACCCTTGTCGTGGACGTCAGTGAGTACGTCCGGGCAGCCGGCGCTCTCGGCTGCCTCACCGGCATCCTGCACCGGTCGGCCGACCCGGCCACGGACGCGCCAGGACAGGGTTCGCGGAGCACCGCCCACGCCTGATCGGTCGACACATGACGACGCGTCACCGGCGGCGAAGCGACCGGCGGACCGTGCCGGCTGCGCGGACTCGACCCGGCGGAGCAGAGTATGTGCTGGTCACAGCGGCGCGGAATACCGTTGGAATGCCACTGGGAGCGACGGTAGTGTTGCCCACCGTGCGCGAACCGTGACCGTCCGGCAGGTCGGCCTCCGCCCGGGCGATGCCCGGGTGCCGCCGCCCATCGCCGCGCGGCAGGCGGGAGAGCGAGAGAGAGTGAGTGCTCAGCAGTGACCTTGCGGGGATCGTTACGCGTCTTACAGGTCAGCGGGTTCCGCCGGTATTGGCTCGGTCAGACCGCCTCCCGGTTCGGCAGCGGCCTGGTGCCCATCGCCACGGTCTTCACCGTGCTCGACCTCACCGGTTCGGCCACCCGGGTGGGCCTCGTCCTCGCCGTGGGCACCGCCACCGAGATCGGGGCCCTGCTGGTCGGCGGGGTCTGGGCGGACCGGCTCCGCAGACGCACCGTGATGCTCGTCTCCGACGGGGTACGCACCGTCAGCCAGGCTCTCCTCGCGGTCCTGCTGATCACCGGACGAGCGGAGATCTGGCACCTGGTGGTGCTCACCGCGGTGCACGGTGCGGGACAGGGCTTCTTCCGGCCCGCCGCCGCCGGCGTCATCCCCGACCTCGTGGAGCAGGACCGGCTCCACGAGGCCAACTCCCTGAGCAACATCTCCGGTTCGGCCGTCAGCATCGTCGGCCCCGCCGTCGCCGGTGCCCTGGTCGCGCAGGTCGGCTCCGGTGTCGCCTTCCTCGTCGACGCCGGAACCTTCGTGGTGAGTGTCGTCTGTCTGCTGCTGATCCACCCCGCCGAACGGCCCGGTGAGGCCGGCCAGACGTTCCTCGCCGATCTCCGCGACGGCTGGCGGGAGATCGCCGGCCGCAGCTGGCTGTGGGTACAGATGATCTGGGACGCCTCCAACCTGTTCTTCGTGGTCGCCCCGCTCCTCGTCCTCGGCCCCGTCATCGCCCAGCAGTCCCTCGGCGGTGCCACCGCCTGGGGAACGGTGCTCGCCTGTCTGCCGTTCGGCTCGCTGGTCGGCGGGCTGGTGGCGCTGCGCTGGCAGCCGCGCCGCCCGCTGCTCGCCGCGGCGTTGATCCTGGCTCCCGGGTACGCGGCACCGGCCGCCGCGCTGGCCCTGCGCCAGGACCTCCTTGTCGTCGCGGCCGCCGAGTTCTGCTCCGGGGTGGCCGTGACGCTGGCGCTCACCAACTGGACCACCGCGCTCCAGCAGCATGTGCCGCCCGCGAAGCTGTCGAGGGTGAGCTCGAACGACGTACTTCTGTCCTCCGCGTTGCTACCGTTGGGCTACGCGGTGGCCGGCCCGGTCTCCGAGGGCATCGGGGTGACCGGCACGTTGTGGGTGTCCGTCGCCTGGACGCTCACGACCGCCCCGCTCGTCCTCTGCGTCCCCGGCATCCGCGGCCTGCGTTCTGCGCCGCCGGGCAACTCCGCGCCGGCCGTCGCGACGGTGGGCGCCGAACGGGGTGACGCCCTGGCGGACGACCCTCCCTCCTCCTGACGCCCGGCCCGGTGTCCGCCGTCTTCCGTGGAAAGGTCCTCGCAGCCGCCATGAAGAGCATCGAGAGCAGAATCCCGCACTTCTACGACGTCCTCGACGAGGAACTGGAGAACTGCCGGTTCATCGAGGACCTCTTCACCGAGGCGGCGCGCGTCCACGGCTTCACACAGATGCGGACCACGTCGATGGAACTGCGTGAGCGCTATGTGGGCGCCACCCAGGTCCACGCCAGCCGGATCTTCGAAGTGCACCGGGTCAAGGAGGGCAGCCGGTACGCGCTGCAGGCCGACCTGGCCATGAGCATGTCCCGGTTCGTGGCGGACCTGCCGTCCCCGCCCCCGCTCAAGCTCGCCCAGATCGGCACGCTCCACCGCGACCGCCAGCCCAACCTGCCGGGCTACCGGCGGGAGTTCCAGCAACTGCTGCTCGGCACCTGGGGGGTGCGCTCCGCGTACGCCGACGCCGAGATCATCGCGGTGTCCCATCGCGTCCTCGACGGCATACCGGGCATCGAGCCCGCCTATGTGCAGCTCGCCGACCACAGCATCTTCAACTCCGTACGGCCCGGTCTGACCCAGACGATCCGCTTCGACGAGCGCGGTGTGGAAGAGGTCCTGGCGGAGGTCGAGGAGCTGTCGCCTGCCGACCGCGGGCTGCTGGTGGAGCTGTTCGCCCCGGAGCGGATGCCGGCCGAGGACTTCGTACGGCTGGCCGGGAAGACCGAACACCCAGGCATTCAGGAGGAGGTCCGGGCCGTCGAGCGGGTGGTGGCCCGGCTGCGTCCGATGCTGCCCGGCGTGGAACTCTCCTTCTCGCTCAGCCACATCCACGGCACCGGCCACTACTCGGGGATGAACTACCAGATCTTCGCCACGGCGCAGGCGGTACCCGAACCGTTCCTCATCGGTGACGGGGGACGCATCGACCAGCTCTGCGAGTTGATGAACCGCAATCCCGTCCCGGCGGTCTGCATGGGCCTCGGCCTGACCGTCCTCGCCCAGCTGATGACCCCTGTCGAGCGGGACCAGCGGGTGGCGATCCTCGCGGACCTCGACCGGCACGGCCCGGACGCCGAACGCGCGGAGGAGATCCGCAGACACCTCGCGGACCGCGGCATGCATCCGGCCGTGCTGCCGCTGCCCCGCCGCAAATGGACGTCGGTGCTGCGCAGCGAGCACTACGCCGACTACGCGTTCGTCCTCGTCGAGGACGACCGGGTCTCGGTGCGGCACCGCTCGCCGGAGGGCCGCGCGTCCGTCGAACGCGCGCTGGGGGAGAGCACCCGGTGAGCCGGCCGGGCCAGATGTTCCGCCTGCACGACCGCAAGGGCGCCGAACCGGGCCTCGGGCAGGCCGGCGCGTGACCGTCCGCCGGGACACCTCGGTCCCCGGGCGCAGAAGCACCGGCAGTACCCATGGCCACTCAGCAGTACCCATGGCCACTCACAGGAAGGCAGGAGCGTGGCAGGCCCCCACATGACGGACGACGCGGGTATCTCCACGGGCGAGTTGGTGCTCTCCGTGGTGGACGAGGTGACCGGCTGCGGTCCTCTCCGGCCGTCGGACAGCTTCTTCGACATCGGTGGTTCATCGCTCGACGCGCTGCGCATCTGTCTGCGCATCGGCCGACGGACCGGCACGGACATCGATCCCGCGGCGCTGCTGGACAGCGACGACCTCGCCGGGTTCATCGAGGCCGTGGACGCCGCGCGGGCGGCCCGGTGAACGGGGCCGTCGGTACCCCGCGCACGGGCCCGGGGGAGCGGGCACCCGGCGGGCACGCGGCCGCCGAGGGCCCGCTGCCCCTCATCCACACCGCGGTCGCCCGCCACGCCCGGCGCGCCCCCGACGCCGTGGCCCTCGCCCAGGGCGACGTTCGACTCGGCTACGGCGAACTGGACGCCCTCTCCGACGCCTGGGCCGCCCGGCTCGCCGCCCTCGGGGCCGGACCCGGCCGCTTCGTGCCGGTGCTGTTGCCCCGTTCGCCCGCTCTCGTCGCGGCGCTGCTGGCCGTCCTCAAGTGCGGGGCGGCCTACGCGGCCCTGGACCCCGCCTGGCCCGCCCGGCGCCTGTCGACCGTCCTCGCCACGCTCCGCCCACCGGTGGCCGTCGCACCCGGCCCGTTCGAGGGCTGGGCCGGGCCCGTGTGGTCCCCGCCGGACGGCGACCCCCGAGACACGGCGGACCGCCGCGCGCGATCGTCCGGGGCACCGCCGTCCCTGCCGGCCCCCACCGGCCGCAGTCCCGCCACCGTCTTCTTCACCTCCGGCACCACCGGTCGGCCCAAGGCCGTGGTCAGCGCCCACGCCGCCACCACCAGTCTGTTCGACGCCGGCTTCGCACCGTTTCCGGCCGCGCCCGTCATGCCCCAGGCCGCGCCCGTCGGCTGGGACGCCTTCACGCTGGAGACCTGGGGTCCGCTGATACGCGGCGGCACCAGCGTCCTCGTGGAGCGCGGCCCGCTGCTGCCCGCCGTCCTGCGCACGCTCGCCGACCGGGACGGCGTCGACACGGTCTGGCTGACCGCGTCCCTGTTCAATCTGTTCGTCGACGAGGATCCGGACTGTTTCCGCCCCCTGCGCCGGGTGCTCACCGGCGGCGAGCGGCTCTCCGTTCCCCATGTCCGCGCCTTCATGGAGCGACACTCGGCCGCCCTGTTCAACGGCTACGGCCCCGTCGAGACCTGTGTGTTCGCGACCGTGCACCGGGTCACGCCCGAGGACTGCGACAGGCCCGGCGGCATTCCCGTCGGCCGGCCCGCCCCGGGCCGCCGCGTCCGTGTCCTGCTGGACGGCCGTCCCGCGCCCCCCGGCAGCATCGGCGAGATATGCGTCGGTGGTGACGGCGTCGCCGTCGGCTACCTCGGCGAGCCGGAACTCACCGCGCGCGCCTTCCCCGTCCTCGTACCCGACGGCCGCCCCGAGCGGATCTACCGCACGGGCGACCTCGGCCGGTTCGATCCCGACGGGCTGCTGCACTTCGCCGGGCGCGCCGATCGGCAGGTGAAGATCCGCGGGCACCGCGTCGAACCCGACGAGGTGGAGAGCGCGGCCCGTGACCTCAAGGGCATCGGCGACTGCGCGGCCGTCCCGGTCCCCGGCGCCGACGGCACCTACGACCGGCTGGCGCTCTTCTACACCGGTGACGGCACCGACTCCGAACTCCCCGGGGCCTCGGCCCTGCGCCGCGCACTCGCCGTCGTACTGCCCCGGCATCTGCTGCCGGACGTGGTGCGGCGCACCGACTCACTGCCCCTGACCGGCACCGGGAAGCTGGACCGGGCCGCACTGGCGGCGACACTCCTGAGGCGCGACGGCACGCGGGAGACGGAGGAACCCGTATGAGCAGCACGCGGGAGACGGAGGAACCCGTTGTGAGCACCCCTCCCGGCCTCCGCGCCCCCATGTCGTTCGAGCAGGAATCCATCTGGCTCGATGACCAGTTCGTGCCCGGCTCCGGCCGGTACGTGGAGTCATGGACGCACCGGCTGCGCGGCGATCTCGACACCGATGCCGTCGCCGCCGCCCTCACCGGGATCGTCGCCCGCCACGCACCGCTGCGTTCCGCCCTCGTCCTGGCGGACGGAAGGACCGTGCAGCGTGTCGCGCCACCGGCCCCGGTGCCGCTCGACGTCCGTTCGGTGCTCCCCGGTGAACTGGAGGAGGCACTGCGCGCCGCGGTGTCCGGCCCCCTGCCGCTGGACCGGCCTCCGCTGCTGCGGGCGACCCTGCTGCGCTGCGGTCCACGGGACGCGGTGCTCGCGGTGGCCGTCCACCACGCCGTGATCGACGGCTGGAGCCTTCGTCTGTTCGACGAGGAGTTCGCCGAGCTGTACCGGGCCGCCGTCGAGGGCCGCCCGCCGGAACTGCCGGACCCGGTCCCGTCGTTCGCCGCATACGCCGCAGCCAGGCGCGCCGACACCGCCGGGGCCGACGCGGACCTGGAGCACTGGCTCACGGTGCTGGCCGACGCGCCCGCCGAGACCTCCTTCCCGCTCGACCACCCCCGCCCGCCGCGCCTCGGTCCCGCGGGCGGCGAGGTCGGCTTCACCGTCGGACCCGAACTCGGTGCGGCCGTCCGCCACATCTGCCGGATGCTGCGCTCCACCTCGTTCACCGTGCTGGCGGCCGCTCTCACCGCCCTCACCGGCCGGCTCACCGACCAGGACGACCTGGTGATCGGCACGCCCGTGAGCCGTCGTGACCGGCTGGAGTTGGAGCCGGTCGTCGGCTGCCTCACCGACGTCATGCCGCTGCGCCAGCGGCTGCGGCCCGGGCTGACCTTCCGCGAGCTCGTCGCGGACACCGCCGCCGTCGTCCGCGACGCCATGGCCCACCGCCGGGTCCCGCACAGCCGCCTCGTGCGTGAACTGGGCCGGCCGCGCACCGGCTCCCGTTTCCCGCTCTTCCAGATCGTGCTCACCGTGGACGACGCCGGCGGCCCCGGGCTGCGTCTGCCCGGAGTCAGCACCGAACGGCTGTACCCCCACAACGGAACCGCCAAGTTCGACGTGTTCCTGCATCTCGTCCCGTACGGTGGGGGCTACTTCGGCCGCCTGGAGTACGCCGCGGAACTGTTCTCCCCGGCCACCGCCCGCCGTCTCGCGGACCGTTTCCTCGCGTTGCTCGCCGACGCCACGGCCCATCCGGACCGGGCCGTCGACGACCTGGTCGTCATGGACGACGCCGAGCGGCGTCGGCTCGTCGCCCGCTCCGGTTCCGCAGCGGACCCCGCCGGGCCTCCGCCGTCCGCGGCGGAGGCCGTCGCCCGGACCGCGCGGCGTGTTCCGGACGCCGTCGCCGTCGACGACGGCCGCGAGGAACTCACCTACGCGCAACTGTGGGCGCGCTCCGGCGCCGTGGCCCGGGCCCTGGTGGCGCGGGGCCTGACCGGCCACCGGGTCGCCCTGCGCGGGGAACGTTCGGCCGGGGCGCTGACCGCCCTACTCGGGGTGCTCCGGGCGGGCGCCGCCTGCGTCTGCGTCGACCCGGCCTGGCCCGAGGAGCGTGTCGCGTTCGTGCTGCGGGACAGTGGCGCGGCCGCCCTGCTCACCGAGGACGACGGTGATCCCGGGCCGTTGCCGCCCGGGATCACCGTGCTGCGCCCCGGCGACCTGACCGATGCTCCGGACCTTCCGCTGCCGCAACTCCGCTCCGAGGCCCCCGCCTACGTGGTGTACACCTCGGGCTCGACCGGGCGGCCCAAAGGCGTGGCGCTCCCGCACCGTTCACTGGCCTCGCTCGTGGACTGGCAGTGCCGTGCCTCCACCGCCGCCGACGGCACCCGCACCCTGCAGTTGGCGTCGCTCGGCTTCGACGTGGCCTTCCAGGAGATCTTCGCGACCTGGGGCTCCGGCGGACGGCTCGTCCTCGTACCGGACGAGGTCCGGGGCGACCCGCACCGCCTGCTCGACCTCGTCGAGCGGCACGCGGTGGAACGCATACACCTGCCGTACGTGGCGCTCCAGCAACTCGCCGACTACACCGTCGCGGTCGGCCGCCGCGCCGACAGCCTCCGGGAGGTCGTCACCGCGGGTGAGGAACTGATCGTCACCCCGGCCATCCGCTCGTTCTTCACCTCGGCCGCTCCCCGGGCCCGGCTGGAGAACCAGTACGGCCCCTCGGAGACGCATGTGGTCACCCGGCACCCGCTCACCGGTGATCCCGCCTCCTGGCCCGACCGGCCGCCCATCGGCCGTCCGGTGCCCCGCAGCACGGTGCGGGTCCTCGACGCCCGGCTGCGGCCCCGCCCGTTCGGCGTCCCCGGCGAGATCTGCGTCGGCGGCGCCTGCGTCGGCACCGGGTACGTCGGGGACGCACCGTCCGACCGCTTCGTGCCCGACCCGGCCGACCCCGGCGGCACCGGCCTGCTCTACCGCACCGGCGACATCGGGACGATACGGGAGGACGGCACGATCCGCTTCCTGGGCCGCGCCGACGGCCAGGTGAAGATCCGCGGCCACCGAGTCGAGCCCGGTGAGGTGGAGGCTGTCCTCCAAGGCGTGCCCGGGGTGGGTGACGCGGTCGTACTCGTCACCGGCGAAAGCGCGGGAAGCCGCCGGCTCGTGGCCTGTTACACCGGCAGGGCCGACCCCGGACAGGTCCGTGCCGCGCTCGGCGAGCGGCTCCCCCCACCGCTGGTGCCCACCGTGCTGCTCCCCGTCCCCGCCTTCCCCCGCACGGCGACCGGCAAGACCGACCGGGCGGCCCTGCGCCTGCGGTACGCGGACGCCCGCCCCGCACGGCCCGCGCACCGGGACACCGTCGCCCCGGACACGGTTCCGGGGGGACTCACCAAGGCCGTCGCCGGGGTGTGGGCGGACGTCCTCGGCGCCGGACAGGTCGGCCCGGACGACGAGTTCTTCGAACTCGGCGGGGACTCCCTGCTGGCGGTCCGCCTCGTCGTGGCCCTACGCGCCGAACTGGGCCTCGCCCTGCGGCCGGGGGACGTCTTCGCCGCGCCCACCCCGGCCGCCCTGGCGCGGCTCGCGCGGATCCCCGGCGGCGGCCCGGAGGCGTCCGACCTCGCCGCGGAGGCCGTGCTCGATCCCGCGATCGTCCCGGCGCCGGGCCCGGTCCGGTCGGCGGCGGCACCGCGTGAGGTGCTGCTGACGGGGGCCACCGGATTCCTCGGCGCGTTCGTCCTGCGCGATCTGCTGGAGCGCACCGGCGCCGTCGTCCACTGCCTGGTTCGCGCCGCTGACCCGCAGGCCGCCGAGAAGCGGCTGCGGCACACCCTGGACCGCTACGGGCTGGCCTCCGTATGGCGGGCGGACCGCATCAGGCCGCTGCCGGGCGATCTCGCCCGCCCCCGGTTCGGCCTCACGCCCGAGGATGCCGACCGGCTCGCGCGGACCGTCGACGCGGTCTTCCACGTGGGCGCCTCCGTCAATCTGACGTGGCCGTACGAGCGGCTGAAGGCCGCCAACGTGGACGGCACGGCGGAGGTGCTGCGGCTGGCCGCGGCCCACCGCACCGTGCCGGTCCACCATGTGTCGACCGTCGGGGTGTACCCGCCCGCGGGACCGCCGTTCGGCCGGATCTCCGCCGACACCCCGCGCGGCGACGGAAGCCTCCTCCGTCACGGCTACGCGCGCACCAAGTGGGTCGCCGAGGCCCTGGTCGACGAGGCCAGGCGACGAGGCCTGCCGGTGACGGTGTTCCGGCCCACCCGGATCAGCGGCGACACCACCACGGGCGTCTGCCAGACCTCCGACTTCCTCTGGCTGCTGCTCAAGGGATGTCTCCAGGTGGGCGCGGCCCCGGACGACTACACGTCCGCGTTCGACCTGGTGCCCGTCGACGGGGTGAGCGCGGCGGTCGTCTCCCTCGCCGTCGATCCGGCCACCGCGGGCCGTACCTACCATGTGTCCGGGGAGAGTCCGCTGCCCTTCGCCGAGGCCGTGCGGCGGCTTCGGGCGCTCGGCCACACGCTGGACGGCGTCCCGCTCACCGCCTGGCACCGCCGGGTGGAGCGGGACCCCGCCAACGCCGCGTTCCCGCTGCTCGGTCTGATCCCGTCGGCGGGGTCCCGGCCGGAGGAGCCCGACGCGGGGGCACCCCGGGTCTTCGATTCCGCCTCGACGCGCCGGGCCCTGCGGGAGACTTCGGTCGGTCTGCCGCCGGTCGACGAGGCACTCTTCGCGCACTACGTCGCGGCGTTCGTGCGCGAAGGCTTCCTGCCACCGCCCGGCGGGGGAGCGGCGCGGCACGAGAACAACGGCGGATCCGACGTACCTGCCGGAAGAGTGTGACAGCACAGAAGTGGAAAGGGACGTGCGACTGATGAAGCCGGAGTGTTACTCGAAGATCGCGGAGGTGCCGCAGTGGCCCGCCGACCCGCGGCACAACGTCTTCCTCACACCCGGCTGGACGGCGAGTGTCGAGGGCGCCCTCACGGACCGGCAGCGCTACCTCCTGGAGCGCGACGGGACCGGCGCGGTACGCGGATCGGCCGCCGTGTACGGGATGGGGCCCGGGGTGCCGCCGTTCTTCACACCGGTGGGCCTCGCCTCCGGACATCTGCGCAACGAGTCCCTGGGGGCCCTGCTGTCGCCCGGGGAACGCGCGCGGGCCGCGCGGCTGGCGGGACGGATCGAGGAGACCCTGGCCAACTCAGTCGTCAGCACCGCCCCGTTCGGCTTCACCCACGGACTCTCGTGGTCGGGTGAGCCCGGCGTGCTGCGCCCCCTGGTGCGGGAGATGGAGTCGCTGCGCGGTGAGTGGGAAGCCGACTGCTCCGCCGTTCTCTACGTGGAGGAGCACGAGGGCGAACTGCGTAACGTCCTGGAAGAGGAGGGCTATACGGCGGTCCAGGTCGGCGCGACCTGTGTGCTGCCCGTCGCCTGGGACTCCTTCGACGGCTATCTGGCGACGCTCAGCCGCCGCCGCGGTGTCCTCAAGGAGCGCCGGCTCTTCGAGGAGAGCGGCTTCACCGTCGGCCTGGAGCCGATCGAGGACAACATCGACACGATCGCCCACCTCCAGGCCCGGCTTCAGGAGAAATACGGCGCTGCCTACGACTTCGAGGGCGAGCGGGCGGTGTTCCGTTCCGTCGTGGACAACGTCGGCGAGTACGCGCACATGCTCGTCGGGCGCCGGGACGGCGAACTCCTGGCGTTCGCGGTGTTCCTGGAGCGAGCCGGCGTCATCCACGTGAAGATGGCGGCCCGCGACGTGGACCGTACCGCGGAGAAGAGCTTCGCCCACTTCAACCTGGGCTACTACGAGATGGTGGAGGAGGCACTGCGGCGCGGCGCCCGGGAGATCAACTACGGCCCGGAGGGATACGCGACCAAGCTCCGACGCGGCTGCGTCGCCCGGAAGCTGTACTGGTACCTCAAGGGCCCCGAGGCGCTCGGTGACGATCTGGAGGACGCCTGCCGTCTCGTCACGTTGATGCACGCCCGGCGGATCGAGAGCCTCGTGGGCTGACCGCGGCAGGGGCCGCCGGCACGTCGCGCGGCGGCCCGCGGCCCGGTCAGCCGCGCCGGCCGGGGTGTTCGTCGGGCATCACCAGGGACTGGCCGCGCAGCTCGTCGGGGTCGGCGATCAAGTCGTAGGTCTCCACGCGGTCACCGCCCACGTGCCAGATCACCTTGTGTCGGCCGCCCTCGTCCGAGAACCGGACGGAGGTCAGCGGCAGCAGGTCCGGGTACTGCCCGTCGGCCCGCCGCTCCTCGGGGTAGTACGTCTCCGAGTAGGCGGGACGGGAGGCGCCCGCGCCCGTGGTGAAGAACTCGGTCAGCGGGGTGCCGTCGCAGTCGGCCTTGTCCATGCCCAGCAGGTCCAGGACGGTCGGCGCGATGTCCACCAGGCGTACCTGGCTGTCGATCTCGGCGCCGCGCGGCACCCCCGGCCCGCTGAAGATCAGCGGTACGTGCTGGGTGGCGTCGAACAGCAGACAGCCGTGCCCCTCCTCGTACGGGTGGCCGAGCTCCCCGGAGTGGTCGTTCGGGTACCAGCCCGCGAGGTCCTCGCCGTGATCGGAGAAGCAGACGACCAGCGTGTCGTCGATCGCGTGACCCATCTCCGCCATCCGTGCGAGGAGCCGCTGGAGGTAGTGGTCGCTGTAGGCCACCTCGCCCTCATAGGGGTTGTCGACCGGCACGCCGACGTCCTCCGGCGGCTCGTAGGGCCAGTGGGCGTCGAAGAAGTGCGCGAAGAGGAAGAACGGCTCCTGCCGGCCGGCCAGCCACTCGACGGCCCGGTCCACGACCAGCGGAGCCCGCTTGAGGGCAAGACCACGCATCTTCACGTCACCGACCGTCAGCGGGTCGCTGCCGTCGGGCAGCCGGGGAATCTCGTCGTCGTAGAAGTCGAAACCGCGGTTCAGCCCGTACCACTTGTTGAGGCCGGGGCAGGAGACCACGGCTCCGGTGGCGTAACCGGCCGCGCGCAGCCGCTCGGCCAGCGTCGTCACGTCCGGCCGGAGCTGTTCGCGCAGCAGATGACGGATGCCGTGACCGGCGGGCTGCAGCCCGGTGAAGACGCTGGCGTGGCTGATCGGGGTGAGCGGCGCCGAGGAGACGGCCTGCCGGAAGGTGACGCCCCGGCGGCGAAGCGACTCGATGCCGGGCATTCTGCCCGAGTAGGCGACGTCCGCCCGCACGGTGTCGAGTGAAACGAAAAGAACGTTCGTCATCGATGCTCTTCTCTGACGTGGCTGGATCACGTGCGGACAGAGTGCCGGAATTCCCTGGCGAAGGCGGTGTTCAACGACCACGATCGGGGCCCGACTGGCTGAAATGTGCCGTGCTTCCGGAAGGTGGGGAACGGGGATTCGGACAGAGTCCGATGCCCGTGCTCGACCCCTGGACAGCCAACTGACAGACGGGTCAGCATTGGTCGGTCATCCCGCATTCCTGTCGTCATCCACGGCAGATCGGCGCTGGTTGGTGGTTATGTGATCGCGACAATGATCCGTCACCGCGTTCCCCTCGTTCCACCTGCTCGATCAGACGCGTTTTCCGATCCTGATTGGAGGCCCCGTGGCTCATCACGAACGGGACGATCTTGCTCATCCGGGCGATGTTGTGCACACGGTATCGGTCGACTTGCTACACGCCTCCGACTCACCGAGATTGGGAGGTGAATGTCAGGAGCACACGGAGTTAATCCTGACGGCGGACGTGGATCTTCCGCCGATTTTTGTACACCGCCCCACCATGCGCGTGATCGACGGAATGCACCGGCTCCGGGCGGCACGCATCAGGGGCGACCAGACCATCCAGGTCCGCTATTTCGATGGATCGGCCGCGGACGCGTTCGTCCTGGCGGTCCGCAGCAATGTGCGGCATGGACTGCCGCTCTCGCAGGCGGATCGCACCGCTGCCGCCGAACGCATCATCGTCACCCACCGGCAGTGGTCGGATCGGGCCATCGCCTCGGCAGCCGGGCTCTCCCCGAAGACCGTAGCGTCCATCCGCCGTCGTTCAACCGGAGAAGGCCCTCACTTGAACGCGCGGCTCGGCCGGGACGGCCGAATGCGTCCGGTCGACGCCTCCGAGGGGCGCCGTGAGGCCAGCCGGCTGATCACCGAACACCCGGATCTCCCGCTGCGCGAGGTGGCTCGCCGCTGTGGCATCTCACTCGGTACCGCCCACGACGTACGGGAGCGGCTCAGGCTCGGTCAGGGACCGGTGCCCGAACGCGGCCGGGGTGACTCCCGCTCCGACCGGGGCACCGCCGCTCTGGACGAGGAGACGGGCCGGGGCGTCACCGTCCTCCTCGCCGACTGCGGTTCCGGTCGCGGCCCCGACCGGGATCCCGAGGCCCTGCTGCGGCTGCTGAGGAAGGATCCCTCGCTGCGCTTCACCGAGACGGGCCGGGCCCTGCTCCGGCTGTTCGACGTGCACGCCCGGGTCTCCGGCAGCCGAGAGGAGCTGATCAGCGGGGTGCCGGCGCACTGCGCCGAGCTCATCGTCGATCTGGCCGACGACTGCGCCCGCGCCTGGCACCAATTCGCGGAAGAACTCCGTACCCGCAGGCAGGAAAGCGCGTAGCCCATCGCCCGACCATCCCAGGCGCCTCTTTCCGCTTGTTCATCGCCGCTTTACGCCTCACCGCCGCTATGTCAGGCTGGAGCGGTCTGAACCCCCGTTCCGCAAGGGGAGAACGGCGATTGGAAAGCGCATCAGAGGCCGCGATTACAGCCGGAGGAAATCTCGGATGGCGCCCAAATCCCTGGCAATCGAGCTGTATGCCAACGCTGACGAATCAGTGGATCTGCGGTACATGCACCAGATGCGTGAGCAGGACCTCACGCCCGTGGCGACGGATCCCTCGCTTCCCCGCTTCACGCTCGTCGTGGGGCCGTCCCCGTTCACCATGCCGCGCGGCTGGGAGTTCTTCCTGACCTCGCCGTACGAGGGCGCGACGTACATCTCGACGGTGCTCCACAACGCCGGTTACCCGGTACGCATCGTCGACGTCCGCTATGATCTCGACCCCTTGAAATCCGCGTACGACCAGGTCGTGGGCCAGACCGACGTCCTCGGCGTGTGCACCTTCGAGGACAATTTCCCCTTCTGCCGGGAACTCATGGCCAAGGTGCGTGCGGCCGAGCCGGACATCCCGATAATCTGCGGCGGGTCCCTGGTCACCTCCGTACCGCATGTGTTCATGGAGAGCACCGAGTGCGATGTCGCGGTGATCAGCGAGGGCGAGATCACCATTCTGGAGCTCATGGAGAGCTACGCCGCCGGAAAGTGGTCGCAGGACCTGCCCAACATCCGGGGCATCTGGTACGAGACCCCCGAGGGGGAGGTCAAGCGCACCCGTCCACGCGGCCAGATGATGGACCTCGACGCGCTGCCGAGGATGCGACTCGACCTGTGGCCGCAGTCGAAGAGCCCCATGGGGCTCCAGCCGCAGATCATCTCCTCCTACAGCCGCGGCTGCAAGATGGACTGCTCCTTCTGCTACCGCACGACGCCGCAGGTGAGGGCCAAGTCGCAGGAGAAGATGGACCGTGACATGGCCTGGCTGAAGAGCCAGTACGGCATCGACTTCTGCTTCTTCGTCGATCTGACCTTCAGCTCGCACCGCGGCCAGACGATCGAGATATGCGATGTCATCAAGGACTACGACATCCGCTGGACCTGTCTGACGCGCTGCGCCGACATGGACGTCCCGAGGATCAACGCCATGCGGGACTCGGGCGCCGACATCATCCTGTACGGCGTGGAGTCGCTCGGCAGCGAGGTGCTCCGTGAGGCCCGCAAGGGCAGCAGCGAGAACCTCACCGTGCGGGCCATGCGCACCACCTTCGACGGTGGTGTCCGCTTCGGCTCCCTGCTCATCGTCGGCCTGCCCAACGAGAGCGAGGAATCGCTCAACCACATGGTCGACTTCGCGGAGAGCTACAACCACGTCACCCGCGTGAAGTACCTGTCGGCCATGCCCGGCACCACGGTGTACAAGCAGGCGCTGGGCAGCGGCCTCATCCGCTCCGAGATCGACCACCTCAACTGGCTCTCCGTCGAGCAGGCCCTGCACGAGGACGAGTTCCTCAATGTGAGCGGGCTGCCCGAGCAGGCATGCCGGGACGCCTACCAGCGGATCTACGACGCCTACCAGCCCGGCCCCGTCATGGACTTCCGGCACTATCCGGAGAACTTCCAGTACTTCCACCCCCAGCCCGACGACGGTCTGCCGCGCTCCACGGACTACGCCGGCGAGGGCTGGCGCGCCCAGTGGAGCTCCGGCGCCGGACCGCTGGCGCCCGGCTCCGACCGGTTCACGCTCGACAAGTGCGCGACGCCCGAGGTCGCCGCGGCCGGCAGCAGCATCATGCAGTGTGGAGCGAAGCGGATGGGTGCCACGGCCGCCGTCGGTGAGGCATGACACCGGCGAGCCTCGACAGGACCGAAAGCCCCATACTGATCATCGGAACCGAACGGTCGGGCTCGAATCTGCTCCGTCTGATGCTGGACGCCCATTCCCGCATCACGATTCCGCACCCGCCGCACTTCATGCGCTTCCTCGCCCCGCTCGCCGGGCGGTACGGCGACCTCGCGGACGCGGGCAACCGCAGCCGCCTGGTCGCCGACGCCCTGGGCCTGCTCCGACGGCACATCCATCCCTGGCCCCACTCCGTCGATGCGGAACGGGTCACGGCGGCCGCCACCCCGACGCTGTTCGGGGTGGTCGCCGCGATCTACGAGGAGCACCGGCGGGCCGAGGGCGTGGCCCGCTGGGGGTGCAAGAGCACCTTCATGGTCGATCACGTCGACGAGGTCCTCGCCGAATACCCCGGCGCCCGTTTCGTATGGCTGGTCCGGGAACCCCGTGATGTGTCGTCGTCGGCCAAACGCGCGGTCTTCGGCCCGAGTCACCCCTACCGCATGGCGCACCTGTGGCGCCGTCAGCAGGAGCGCGCACGGGCCGCCCTGGACACCTGGGGCCCCGACGTGGTGCATCTGCTGCGCTACGAGGACCTCGTGTCCGCCCCCGAGAAGGAGCTCGCCAGGCTCTGCGCGTTCCTCGGCGAGCGCCTGGAGCCGGCCATGCTGGCGCACCACACGTCCGCGGCCGCGCGGCAGACCGCCGCGCTCTCCGAGTCCTGGCGGCGCGCCGGCGGCCCGATCAGCACGGGCCGGGTCGGTGCCCACCGCGAGGGGCTGACCGCACGCGAGCGGCTCCTGGTGGACAAGGCCACCGGCCCGGTGAAGGAGGCACTCGGCTACCCGGTCGATCCGCTGGCAGCCGGTGCTCGGGACCCCTCGGCCCTCGCGCTGGCGGTGCGCTCCGCACTGCTGCGGCTGCGGATCGAGGCCCGTTCGATGCGTCATGACCGCAACTACCGCTCCCGGCTGGCCCGGGACGTCTACGTGCGCTGGCTGCGTGTGCGGACCCTGCCGGTCCGTACGACCACCGGATCTCCGCTCTCGGGCCGCCTCACCCCGCGGCGCCAGTAGCGCCGCGTCCCGGCCGGCCCCGCGCCCGCGCGCCCGTGTCCGCCCCGGTCGCCCATGTCCCGATTCCCGGACGCCCCGATCCCCGGACGAGGAGTGAGAGTTCCCTTGACCATCAGCCGAGAAGACGTGACCGGCCATTTCGCCGCCCGCGCCGCGACCTACGACCGCTCCAGCTCCTGGTGCACCGACAGCGACCTGGCAGAGGTCGTCCTCGCCACCACGTCACCGCGGCCCACCGACCGGGTACTCGACGTCGCGTGCGGAACCGGACTGGTGTCCCGCGTCTTCCGGGGACGTACCGCCGAGGTCGTCGGGGTGGACATCACCGAGGAGATGGCCGAGCAGGCCCGCGCGCACGTGGATCGCCTGGTCATCAGCCCGGCCGAGTCGATGCCTTTCGAGGACGCCTCGTTCGACATCGTGGTGTGCCGGCAGGGCGTGCAGTTCATGAACCTGCCTGACGCGGTCGAGGAGATGGTCCGCGTGACCCGGCCCGGCGGAAAGGTCGTCCTCGTCCATCTCTGCGCCTACGGGCCGGCCGACCGCGATGAGTACTTCGAGATCCTCCGGCTGCGCAACCCCGTCCGCCGGCACTTCTTCCTCCCCACCGACCTGGAAGACCTGGTCCGCAAGGCCGGTTGCGACGCGGTCACCACCCGCCGCTACGTCTCCGTGGAGGACGTCGACGTCTGGTCGGACAACGGGGCCATCGAGGAGGAGCGCAGGGAAGCCATCCGCGAGGTCTACCGCAACGCGTCCCCCCGGTTCCGTTCACTGCACGCGGTACGCGAGTCGGACGGCCGGTTCACGGATCACATGTTGTTCGTCGTCGTCACGGGCCACAAGGCGTGACCCACCCGTGGCAGAGCACCGAGGAGTGCCATGGCTCACCTGAGCGAGAGCTTCGCCGCCGGATTGCGCGCGACGCTCGCCGCCGAGGCCCTGACCGTCCAGCGGTACACCTACTTCGCCCAGATCGCCGAGATCGAGGGGCGCACGGAGATCGCGAAACTCTTCCGTGACCTGGCCGCTAGTGTCGCCTGCGCCGCCCACGGCCATCTGGACGTCCTGCGCGACCACGTTCCGCAGGGCATCGGCGACACCGCCCTCAACCTGGCCTCGTCGGTGGCGGAGGCGCTGAGGGACGCGGACGGTACGTATCCCGAGCTGACGGCTGCCGCGTTCGACGAGGGCCAGGTCGACGTGGCCAGTTGGCTGACCACCGCGGCCGCCCTGAAGAAGGCGCACGTCGCCCGGCTCGACGCCGCACTGCGGGAACTGGCCGAACCCGCGGGCCGGGAGCCCGCGCTCACATCCGGGCACGGAGGAAGCGATGACTGACGATCTGCTCGCGGCGCCCGCCCGCACCGCGACGGACTACGACGCCTCGTCGATCGTGGTCTTCTCGGGGCTCGAGGCCGTCCGCCGCAACCCCTCGATGTACATCGGCTCCACCACCGCCGACGGGTTGCACCACCTGGTCTTCGAACTGCTCGACAACGCCGTCGACGAGTTCGAGGCCGGGCACTGCCGCGAGATCACGGTGACCCTGGGCTCCGACGGGAGCTGCGCGGTCGCCGACGACGGTCGCGGCATCCCCGTCGACCCGCACCCGGACACGGGCCGGCCCGCCTCCGAGGTGGTCCTCACCACCCTCCACGCGGGCGGAAAGTTCACCGGGTCCACCTACACCCACTCCGCGGGACTGCACGGCGTGGGTCTGTCCTGCGTCAACGCCCTGGCGGTGTGGCTGCGGGCCGACATCCGCCGCGACGGTGGCCACCACCGGCAGGAGTTCGCCCGGGGCGAGCCCCTGACCGAAGCCACCCGGCTCGGGCCCGCCGAGGGCACCGGCACGACGATCGCCTTCCGGCCGGACCCGGACGTCTTCGACACCACGGAGTTCTCCGCCCGTGCGCTCACCTCTCGTCTGCAGGAGATCGCCTTCCTCCACCCGGGCCTCATCGTCCGCCTCGCGGACGAACGCACCTCAGAGCACACGGAGTTCCGCTTCGACGGCGGGGTGCGTGCCTTCCTCGACCGGCTGAACGCGGACGCCTCCACCATCTACCCCGAGCCCGTCGTGGTCACCGCGAAGACGGAGAAGGTCGGCTTCGACCTGGCCTTCCAGTGGACCGAGGGGTACACCGAGGAGATCCGCAGCTTCGTCAACGGCGTTCGCACCGACCAGGGCGGCGCCCATGTGGACGGCATCCGGGTGGCCCTGGCCAACGCCATCAACCGCTTCGCCACGGCACATCGGATGCTCGACGAGCGCACCGGTGAGCGCATCACCGCCGTCGACATCCTCGAAGGCCTCACCGCCGTCGTCTCACTGCGCATGGACAGCCCCCGCTTCGACGGCCAGACCAAGAAGCGCCTGCAGAACCCCGAGGTCGGGGCATTCGTCCAGGACCGTGTGGAGCGGGAGTTCACCCACCGCATGGAGAAGGACGAGGAACTGGGGCGGCGGGTCGTCGCCCGTGCCCTGGACGCCACCCGGGCCCGGCTCGCCGCCCGGCTGGCCAGCCGCACCGCCCGCTTCCAACGCCGTGAGCTGGAGATCGACTACCAGGTCTACCAGCGCCAGTTCGGCATCCGGTCCCGCAACTGGCACGACTCCTGCGAGTGGCTCACCGACGAGGGCCTGCTGAAGCAGCACGCCGAGCTGGCCGATGTGCCGCCCGACGCACGGATGCTGGACGTCTGCTGCGGCAGCGGTGTCGTCGGCAACTCCTTCCGGGGCAAGGTCGGTGAGCTGATCGGTCTGGACATCACGCCCGAGATGGTGGAGATCGCCTCCACCCGTCTCGACCGCGTGGACCAGGGCACGGTCTACGAACTTCCCTACGAGGACGCCTCCTTCGACCTGGTGGTCACCCGGGAGGTGCTCCATCTGCTGCCGCAGCCCGAGCGCCCCGTCTCGGAGATCTTCCGGGTGTTGCGACCCGGAGGGCAGTTCATCGTCGGGCAGATCGTGCCGTTCGCCGAGGAGGACGCCTTCTGGATGTACCGCGTCTTCAAGAAGAAGCAGCCGCTGCTCTACCAGATGTTCCGCGAGCAGGACTTCCGCGACCTTCTCCTCGGGGCGGGTTTCACCGACGTCGTCATGAAGGAGTACCTGCTGTGGGAGTCGATCGACACCTGGATCGACACCCACGAGACCACTCCGGCCCACCGGCAGGAGATCCGCCGCCTCTTCTACGACGCGCCGCCGGAGGTCCGGGCGGTCCACCCCTTCGAGGTGGACGCCGACGGTTCCATCCGCGACCAGTGGCGTTGGTGCGTCTACTCGTTGCGGAAGCCGCGGTGATCGCCGGATGACCATGTACGCACCCACCAGCGCCGGCATCCTTCAGGCGCTGCGACGCCGACTGGCCCCGCTGCGCGAGCTGCGCGGCCCCGCGGTGACGGACTTCCCCTCCGCGGTGGGTGAGGTCGTGGTGATCGCGTCCAGTTCGCGCGGCGGATCCAGCATGGTCGCCGAGATGCTGCGCGAGTCCCCGTCGTTGCTGCACCTCACCGCGGAGTTCAACCCGTTCCTGCGGCTCGCCGGTCTCGACCACCCCGCCTCCGGCACAGGTTCGGACCGGCTGACCGCCGACCATGTGGCGTCCCTCGCCCCCGACGTACTGCGGATGCTCGGCGACGAACTCGCCAGGGACGCCGGCTGCGCCGTCGACCGCGTCGACGACGAGACGTACGCGCTCGACCTCGCCTGGCGGCTTGCGGTCCAGTGGCCCGTGCTGTCCTTCGACCCGGTCCGGGTGGCCCGCACGGCCCAGCGGGTCCTCGCCAGGGTCCGGGCCCGGCAGGACTGGGCGCCCGGCGAGATCCGCGACCCCGGTGCCGTGCTCCTCGCGCTGAGCCGCGAGCTCACCGCGCAGGACATCCCGGTCAACCCCTGGTTCTACGACCTGCCCAGAGCCAGGCTCGCCGGGGCGCAACCGGGGCCCGCGGCCGGCCGGGCCCCTGGGGACTTCCTCATCGAGGAGCCGCCCTTCGTCCTGCCCCGCGCCTGGGGCCGCGCCGACGCGGCTGACGTCCGCGACAAGCCCCTGGTCATCAAGACCCCCAGCAACGTGCACCGGATGGACTTCCTCAGGGCGCTCTTCCCCCAAGCCCGCTTCCGGGTCCTGCATCTGACCCGCAACCCCGCGGCCGCCGTCAACGGTCTCTACGACGGCTGGCTGCACAGCGGCTTCCACGCCCACCGCATGACCGTACCCCTCGGCATCGAGGGGTACGTGGAGCACGGCGTGGACAACCGGTGGTGGTGGAAGTTCGACCTGCCGCCGGGCTGGCGCGACTACACCGACCGGCCGTTGCTCGACGTGTGCGCCTTCCAGTGGCGCACTTCGCACCGGGCGGTACTGGACGACCTGGAGCAGACCGGCACGGACAGCATGACCTTGCGCTTCGAGGATCTCATCGGCAGCGCGGAGGACCGTGTGGGCTCCTTCGAGAAGCTGAGCGACTGGCTCGGCATCCCGCTGGAGGGCACCTTCCGCAAGGCCGTGTACGAGGGGATCGAACCCGTGGTCGCCACGGCCACCCCCCGCGGTGGCCGCTGGCGGACCCGGGCGGCGCTCATCGAGCCGGCGCTGTGCCCAGGGACCGTCGAGGTCGCCGAACGGCTGGGCTATGGAGACAGGACAGCATGGATCTGACCGCACAGGACAGCGCGCCGACGCCCGCTGCCGCCCCGCTCCGGTGCGGGGCGAAGCGATGCTCGTGCGGTGCCACGGTCTGGCTCACGGGCCTGTCCGGTGAGGGCAGGACCGCTCTCGCCCGGGCCCTGGCCGCCCGGTTGCGGGCCGAGGGGCATCGCGCCGAGTCACTCGACGGCGACGCGGTCCGTGTCCGGGTCCTTCGGGGCCGGGGCCGCGCGGACCACGACGCCGGCGTCCGGCGCATCGGTCTGATGGCGGAGGTCCTCGCTCGAAACGGGGTGATCGCCGTGGTCTCGTCAGCCGACGCGGACGCGGCGGGCCACGCCGGCGTCCGTGCCCGCCACCAGCGGTCGGGAGCCGTCTACCTGGTAGTGCACGTGGTGACGCCCGTCGAGGCGGGCGCCGGGCGCGACACGGAGAGCCGGTACGCGCGGCAGGGGGCCGGTGTCTGCCGGCGGCCGGGCGCCGACGACACCGGTGGAACACCGGCCGCGCCGGACCTGACCGTCGACATCACCGGCCTCGGCATCGAAGGGGCCGCCGCGGAGGTCCACGCCCTGCTGGTCGCCCGCCGGCTGGCATGAGCACGCTGCACAGGACGCCGACGGGCCACCGCGGCTCCGCACCGGCGGGCGGGCGCGGGCCCTTCTCGCATCTCGACGCCCTGGAGTCCGAGGCCGTCCACATCCTGCGGGAGACCGCGGGCGAGTTCGAGCGCCCCGTCCTGCTCTTCTCCGGCGGCAAGGACTCGATCGTCGTCCTGCGGCTGGCCCGCAAGGCCTTCGCCCCCGCCCCGGTGCCGTTCCCGCTGCTGCACGTGGACACCGGCCACAACTTCCCGGAGGTCCTCGCGCACCGTGACCGGCTGGTGGCCCGGCACGGCCTGCGGCTGCTCGTGGTCTCCGTCCAGGAGTACATCGACCGGGGAGTGCTGGCCGAACGACCCGACGGCACTCGCAACCCGCTCCAGACGCTGCCGCTCACGGATGCCATCCGCGGCCACCGCTTCGACGCGGTGCTCGGCGGTGCCCGGCGTGACGAGGACAAGGCCCGCGCCAAGGAGCGGGTGTTCTCGCTGAGGGACGAGTTCTCCCAGTGGAACCCGCGCCGCCAGCGCCCCGAACTGTGGCAGCTCTACAACGGCCGGACCGCCCCCGGCGAACACGTCCGGGTCTTCCCCCTCTCCAACTGGACCGAACTGGACGTGTGGCAGTACATCGCCCGCGAGGACATCGACCTGCCCTCGCTGTACTACGCCCATGAGCGCGAGGTCTTCCACCGCGCGGGCATGTGGCTGGCCGCCGGCGACTGGGGCGGCCCCGAACCCGGCGAGACCGTGCAGAAGCGGCTGGTGCGCTACCGCACGGTCGGCGACATGTCCTGCACCGGAGCCGTCGACTCCACGGCGACCACAGCGATCGAGGTTCTCACCGAGACGGCCACGGCCGCGCTCTCGGAACGAGGCGCCACCCGAGCCGACGACCGCCTCGGCGAGAGCTCCATGGAGGACCGCAAGAGGGACGGCTACTTCTGAGCTCACTTCGACGGCACGTCTCCTCGTGCGGTGACGGCGGTGAGGTGGTAGAGACGCGGCCAGAGCCGCGACCAGGGTTGCCGCAGTTCCTCGCAGAGCCAAATGACCTGGCCCCGGCTCGCGTTGGACACGTGCATGTGGTTGTCGACCGTACCCACCTTGCGCACGCTCTTGAAGAACCGGTCCAGGTACGGCTTGTCCGCGCCGAGGTAGATGACGCTCGTGGCGCCGTCCGACGGGCGGCCGAAGTACCAGTAGCCCCGATGGCCGCTGTACACCGGGGGGAGGTGGCGTGCAGGACCGTAGCGGTCCAGGGCGCTGGCCTGTCCGTAACCATCGGTGAGGAGGACCGTGTTCTGCCGTGTCCCGCTGGGCAGGGAGTTGTAGATGCCGGCCACGGTGTCCGCCATCTCCGGCCAGCCGACCGTATCCTTCGACACCCCGTCCGGCATGCGGTTCAACGCGGACGCGGGATACATCGGAAGAACGATCGGAATGAGAGCGAGAGAGAGGAGGGAAACGGGAACGGCGAGCCACTTCCACAGGCGGCGCGAGGCCTTGCCCTCGAATGCGACGGCTGCGGCGGCCAGGGGAATGACCAGGTAACCCGCGAGGTAGTACGCGCGAGCATTGGTGACCGCATAGACGAGCGCGATCCCCAGAACGCTCCAGCCGAGGACGCGATAGTTGCGGTGGGCGGACGATCCGATCAGTTTGATCATTCCGTACACGAGGAAGATCGCCCCCGCAATACCGCAGAGTGACAGGGCGGCACCGATGAAGCCGACGCCGCCCGCTCCGGAGTCGCTGACCTCCTTGGCGATCACCTTGGTCATGTCGACCTGGGGCCAGCCGTGCTGAGCCTGCCACACAAGACTCGGGATCGCCGAAGCGGCCACGATGCCCGCGCCGATCCAGAGGTTGGGGCGTCGCAGGATGCTTCTGGGCCCGAAGATCAGGGCGCTGATGACGAAGACCACCCAGAAGCTCGCGCTGACGTACTTGATCTGCACCTCTACCGCGGTGATGAGGGAGATCCACAGCAGCAGACGGTCGTCCCGCACCCGGATCCACCGGATGAGCAGCCATGCGGTGCAGGCGGCCAGGTTGATGTCGAGGCCGCCGGTCGCGAGGACGTGTCCGGTCATCAGGACGACGGGAGACAGCGCGTAGACGACGGCTGCGAGGATCTGGGCGATCCGTTTGCCGCCGAGCTCACGAGCCGTGAGCGCCGCGACCACGACTCCCGCGCCCGCCGACAGAGCCGGGGGCACACGCAGGGCCACCAGTGATCCGTTGGAGAGGTATTCGATTCCCTGGGCCAGCAGCGGTACCAGAGGTGGTTGGTCGACGTACCCCCAGGCCGGATGCCTTCCCGCGGCTATGAAGTACAACTCGTCGCTGAAGAAGCCGAATCTGTTGCTCACCAGCAGGAGAAGGGCAACGACGATTCCGGCGACGACGAAGACCGGTTTGCGTGCGAAGGGAGCAAGATCGGAAGGCGCCTCGTCACCGATCTGCCGGTCGTTCGCGGGACGGTGTAGTACGAGAGGCGCGTTACCGTTTCGGGGAGTGGTCAGATCCACAATTCTCCTCGATGATGGAGGCACGTGAAGCCTCGGGGGCCCGTGAACAGTTCATTGCGCTGAAGATGAACCGACACAACGCAGTATGCGAGGTGGTGGGGTGGCCCTAATCGGCATTTCGGGGCACCCTAAGGAAACACCTAGGGCCCTGGGCCCGGGAATTCCGGCGCGGGCGCTCTGACGGTCGCCGGGTGCACGGAAGGCCCGAGTCCCGGAAGGCCGTGGCCGGGCCCGGAGGTGGATCACTCCTGCGTGTCACGGGCTCCGGAGACGCCGCCGGGATGCGCCCGCGCGGCCGTCCCCCGGTGCGGGAACACCTTGGCCAGAGTCCCGGTGCGGTAGAGCGTGATCTGGGTGATGATCTGGAGCACCAGCCAGGTCCCCGCGTACAGCGCGCTGTCCAGGGCCGGCACCGCGTCGACCGGCAACGAGTAGGCCATGAAGACGCGCGCGAGCGCGTCCACCATCAGTCCCAGCCCCCACAGCGTGGTGAGAGAGCGCCAGACGCGCCGGAAGCCGCCGTCCGTCTCCCACAGATGGTCCAGGCGCGCGGTCCGGCCGGGAAGCAGCGACTTGAGCGCGCGATACGTGAAGGGCTGGGCCGTCGCCAGAGTGACGAGCAGCCAGATCCCGGCGCATGCGGTGACCAGTCCACTGCGCGCAAGGATGATGCGCGGACTCGCGGTGATCAGCGAGGCGGCCGTGCCCCCGATCAGGAGCGCTATGACGAAGACACCTATGGCGTCAAGTCTGCGGTGCCGTACGGCGGAGTAGAGCGTATGCGCGGTGGGGGCGGCGCCGCTCAGCAGCAGCGAGGCGATCTCGCTCAATCCGGTGCCGCGCATGATGTAGTAGAGCGCGGTCGGGATGATCATGTCGGCGACGATGGTGACCACGAAACCCCATCCGGCCGACGACGCGTCGGGTGGGGGACCGGCGGCCTCGCCGTCGGGAGGGGCGGGCGGCTGCTGGGGCGATGTGGGGGGAGTCATGCAGGAGGCTCCTGGTGTGGGGCGGCCCGGGGGGCTGGCCCCGGTGCGGGCGGTCACATTGGTTGCGTACAGCGGTCGAACGCCTCCACGAGCTCCTGCCCGCACCGGTCGAGGTCCAGATCCCCGTCGAGCAGCCGGTGGCGCAGGATGTACTCGATCGCTCCACGAATGGCCACGGCCATCGTGAAGGAGTCGAAGGTGCCGAACTCGCCGGCCTTGCGGCCGTTCTCCAGCAGATCGACGAGGTGCTCCACCGACAGCACATGCCTCTCAAGGTCGTCCAGTCCTGTGATCCGCTGGTGGCGGCAGGTGGTAACGATTTCCACGAGGGCCCGCGTGTACACGGGGTACCGGACGATGAAATCGACATGTGACCGGATGTAGGCGCCGAGCTTCCCGCGGTAGGTCTCCTCCTGCCCGATGCGCGCCGCCGTCACCGTCCTGGCCGTATCGAAGATGGTGTTGACCATCTCGGTGAGAAGTTCCGGTTTCCCGGTGAAATGGTACGAGATCATGCCCGTACTGCTGAGTCCGGCGTGCTTGGATATGTTCTGCAATGAAGCGTTGGAATAGCCCAGTTCGGCCACCGTCTCGATGGCCGCCTGTACGATCTGGGCCCTTCGTGCCTGTTGGGTGAAGGTGCGGGTGCGCGGATTCTCGAATTTGGCCATCACGGGGCTAAAATTAACATGATCTAGACGGGGGGAACACCTAATATTGTGTAGTTGAATTCTATCTTTCCAGGCCGATTCCTACGCGCACGGCTTGTTTGCGGACGTCGTCCACCAATTCCATCAACGAGATCGTGTCCCGCCGTCGCTCCGCCTCCACGCTCCCGGCGCCCGTGCGCACCGCGGCGGCGAAGTCCTGCAGACAGGAACGGAGTTGGTCCGACGCCGGCAGGGTGAAGCGCTCCTCGTGGTCTTGTTCCTCCAGTACCAGAACCGGCTGGTGGGCGGCGGGCGGGGTGAACGCGCGCGTCACCGACAGCCGGCCCCGGTCTCCCCACAGCGTGTACGAGGACGTGTAGGCGTGCTCGAAGCCGAATGTCACCTCGGCCAGCACCCCCCCGGGCGAGACCAGCAACGCCTGCCCCGACAGCTCCAGTCCGTCGGACTCCCGTGTGCGCAGCGTCGCCCCCGCCACCCGCAGCCCCGGGCCCAGCAACAGAAGGGCGGCGCGCAGCGGATAGACCCCCACGTCGAGCAGCGCCCCGCCGCCCAGCGAGGGCTCGTAGCGGATGTCGTCGGGCGGCAGGGGCGGAATGCCGAAGGAGGCCCGGAACGTGCTCAGCGTGCCGAGCCGTCCCTCGCGCACCAGGTCCGCGGCGAAGGCGTGCTGCGGATGATGCAGGAACATGAAGTTCTCCCGGAGCACCAGACCGCGCTCCTCGGCCAGTGAGCAGAGGTGGCGTGCCTCTTCGGCGTTCACTCCGATCGGCTTCTCGACCAGGACGTGTTTGCCGGCGCGCAGCGCCTGTTCCGCCCACGTGTGGTGCAGCGCCGTGGGCGTGGACACATACACCGCCTCCACGTCCGGACGCTCCAGCAGCGCTGTCTGATCCGACTCCGCCGCACAGCCGAACTGCTCGGCGAAGGCGGCCGTCTTCTCCGCCGAGCGGCCCGCCACCGCCACGAGCTCCAGCTCCGGCGTGCTCACCGCGGTGGGCAGCGCGCGTCTGCGCGCGATCGACGACGTGCCCAGCGCCCCCAGCCGCACCGGTCGGCCACCGACCCCGCTCACAGCGACCTCAGTGCCGCGACCAGCGTCCTCGCCTCGACGTTCACGTGATGGCTGTATCGCAGAAGTTCGTCCAACTGGCATGGTGTCACCCACCGGAATTCGTCCGAGACGACGGGGAAGTCGCTCTCCACCTCGGTGATCAGGTAGTGGCTCTGGGCGTTCAGGAACCGGCCGCCCTCCTCCGACAGCAGCACGTCGTACCGTGCCCCGTCCCGACGGGCCAACGCCTCCCGCAGGTACGGCGGCTGGTCCGCAGGCGGCAGATGGGCGTAGTTGCCGGGCACGCACTGCACCGTGGGCCCCAGTTCCACAACGTCGACGAAGCCGGGTTCCGCGCGCGCCCGCAGCAGCACCTGAGGCACGCCGCCCGCCCGGCGCATGAAGAACGCCGCGATGCCGATGCCCCGTGGCTCCAGCAGGGGCTGGGACCAGGCGGGCACTTCACGCCGATGGGAGGACACGTCGACCGCCACCACCCGGAAGTACAGCCCCCGTTCGTGGGCCACCTCGTCCGGCGTACGGTGCCAGCCTTCCGTCTCCGCGAGGCCGATCGGCGCCGCCTCCACCTCGTGCTCGGCGCGCCGCCGGGTGATCCAGCTCCGGATCTCCCAGTCGGAGTGCGGCGCACGGCCCGGGGCCGCATCCTGCCGCCAGTCCGGAAGGCACGACAGGACGGTCCGCGCGTCCATGTTCACCACGTTGTCCTGCCGCAGCAGCGCATGCACCTGGCCCAGCGTCAGCCAGGCGAAGTCCTCGCCCGCCTCGACCTCGGGGCCGACCTCCACGATCATGTTGCGGTTGCGCTTGCGCAGGAACCACGAGCCCTGCTCCGACTGCAGCACGTCGGCGACGACGGAACCGGGCTCCGGACGGCGGAAGGAGTCCAGATACGGCACTGCCGAGCCGCCGTGCACCCGTAGGTAGTTGCTCCTGGTCGCCTGCACCGTCGGGGACAGCTGCACGCCGTTCACGTTCCCCGGCTCCGACTTCGCCTGCATCAACAGGTGGGGCACGCCGTCGAAGTCCCGCAGCGCGATGCCGAGGATGCCGATCTCCGCCTGCCGGATGATGGGCTGCGACCACGCGGGGACCGGACCGAAGTCCGACCGCACCCGCAGCCCGTGCACCGAGAAGAACCGTCCGCTCGCGTGCCGCAGATCGCCCGTACGCTCGTCGAAGCCCCAGCCGTGCAGCTCGGCGAACGGTACGCGCTCCACCCGCTGCGCCTGCGTACGCTGCCGCTCGGCGAGCCACGCCGCCAGCGCGGCGTTGTCCATCACTCCTCCGTCGGCCGCAGCCGCGGATGCGGCGAGCCCCGGCACACTGCGGGGCCCCGCGGGACGGGACGGTGACTCCAGGCCTGTCGCGGTCATCGAGTCCGCCTCTTCTCGCTCCGGGAAATGAGACTGCCAGGGGCGGGGCCGCCGAGCCGGAGAAATCCACACACGAAGCCGACGGGTTCAGGGGCGCACACCTCACAGGCAGTCGGCCGCCGCCCCTCAAGCCTGCCCGCGGGAATTCAGGCAAACGCCTAGAGTTTGTCCCCTTGCCTGCGGCCATGCCATCTCGCTATATGGCGAGTCGGGACGAGCCGCGGCGAGCGTCCGGGAGAATTCGAGAACCCCTCTGCAAATCCGTCGACGCCGCTTAGCAATTCCCCTAGAGCAGCCGGTGAGAGCGCTGGGCGCACCGCACCGCATGCGACCGTGAGGACTGCCCCGACCCTGTCGCCTCGGTGTTTGGAGTGCCTTCCATGAACGAGCCGGTACCCACGGACGTCCGGACCCCCGCTCCGGCGCACGAGCCTGTGGCCGTCGTCGGCCTCGCGTGCCGGCTGCCCGGAGCGGGCGACCCGGCCGCCTTCTGGAACCTGCTCGACGAGGGCCGCAGCGCGATCACCGACACCCCCGAGGACCGCCGCGACGGCACACCGCACGACGGATTCACCACCCCGCACGGTGACACCGTGCCGCACCGCGGCGGACACATCGAGGCGCCCGGCGACTTCGACGCCGCGTTCTTCGGCATCTCGCCCCGTGAGGCCGACGCCATGGACCCCCAGGCCCGGCTCGTCCTCGAACTCGGCTGGGAGGCGCTCGAACACGCGGGGATCCCCGGCGACAAGGCTCCCCGGAACACGGCGGTCTTCATCGGCTCCGACACCTGCGACTACGCCGAACTCACCCACCGGCAAGGCCCCGAGGCCATCGGCCACCACACCCTCACCGGTCTCAACCGGGCCCTGATCGCCAACCGACTCTCCTACGCCCTCGGCGTCAGCGGCCGCAGCCTGACCGTCGACAGCGCGCAGTCCTCCTCCCTCGTCGCCGTGCAGCTCGCCTGCGACAGCCTGCGCGCGGGCGACTGCGACCTCGCGGTCGCCGGAGGCGTCCACCTCAACCTCGTGCCGGGCAGTACCGCCGCCGCCGCCCAGTTCGGAGCCCTCAGCCCCGACGGCCTCTGCCACACCTTCGACGCCCGCGCCAACGGCTACGTACGGGGCGAGGGCGCGGCCCTCGTCGTCCTCAAGTCCCTGTCCACGGCGCTCGCCGACGGCGACCGCATCCACGCCGTCATCCGTGGCGGCGCCGTCAACAACGACGGCACGGGCAGCAGTCTCACCACCCCCGACGCCGAAGCGCAGGCAACCGTCCTGCGCGCCGCCTGCGAACGCGCGGGGGTCGACCCCGGCAGCGTCGACTACGTCGAACTGCACGGCACCGGCACCCGGGTGGGCGACCCCGTCGAGGCGGCCGCACTCGGTGCCGTACTCGGCACCGCCACCGGGCGCCGCGTGCCGTTGGCGGTCGGCTCGGTCAAGACCAACATCGGCCACCTGGAGGGCGCCGCGGGCATCGCGGGCCTGCTGAAGGTGGTGCTCTGCCTGTCCCATGGCCGCCTCGTCCCCAGCCTCAACCATTCCACGCCCCACCCGGACATCGACCTGGACCGACTCGGCCTGCGCGTGCAGGTGACGGGCGCCGAGTGGACCGCCCCCGACCCCGGCCGCCCCCTCCTCGCCGGTGTGTCGTCCTTCGGCATGGGCGGCACCAACGCCCACCTGGTGCTGGAACAGGCACCCGCCGTCACCGAGACCGCCCCGGCGGCGCCCCGCCCGGCCGATGAAGACCGCCCGGTCGTTCCCTGGCTGCTGTCCGCCCGGACCGTCGGCGCCCTCCGCGCCCAGACCGAGCGACTCGCCGCGCACACCGCGACCGGCGCCGCCGACCCCCTCGACATCGGCTGGTCCCTGCTCACCACCCGCACCCACTTCGAGCACCGGGCCGTGGCCGTCGGCACCGACACCGCCGCGCTGACACACGGCCTCTCCGCGGTGGTACCGGCAGCGCCGGTGACGGGTGACGTCGACCGGCCCGTGTTCGTCTTCCCCGGCCAGGGCAGCCAGTGGGCGGGCATGGCCGCCGAACTGCTCATGAACTCCGACGTGTTCGCCCGCCGCCTCGCCGAGTGCGAGGCGGCCCTCGCCCCACACGTCGACTGGTCCCTCAGCGCAGTTCTCCGCGGTGACGGTGACGCGCCGGCCATGGAACGCTCCGACGTGGTCCAGCCCGTCCTGTGGGCCGTCATGGTCGCGCTGGCCGCCCTGTGGCGTGCCCATGGTGTGGAGCCCGCCGCCGTGGTGGGCCACTCACAGGGAGAGATCGCCGCCGCCTGCGTGGCCGGCGCGCTCAGCCTGGAGGACGCCGCCCTGACGGTGGCGCTGCGCAGCAAGGCGCTCGTCGTCCTCGAAGGGCGCAGCGGCATGCTGTCGATCGCTCTGCCCGAGCCCGAGGTCCGCCACTTCGTCGCACCATGGGGCGACCGCGTCACCATCGCCGCGCTCAACGGCCCCTCCTCCGTCGTGGTCTCCGCCGAAGCCGCCACCCTGGTAGAACTCACCGAGGCCGCACAGCGACAGGGCGTCCGGGCCCGACGCGTCGGCATCGACTACGCCTCACACTCCCCGCACGTCGAACCCGTCCGCGACGAACTGCTGCGGCTGCTCGCCCCGATCACGGCCCGAACCCCCGGGGTCCCGTTCTTCTCCACGGTCACCGGAGACTGGCTCGACGGTGCCGCCACCGACGCCGACTACTGGTACGCCAACCTGCGCCAACCCGTGCTCCTCGAACCCGCCGTCCGAGCCTTGACCGCCACCGGGCACGGAGCGTTCGTCGAGGTCAGCCCGCACCCCGTCCTCACGGTGCCGGTCCAGGACACCGTGGAGACCGCCGACAGCGGCAGCGCGGTCGTCGTCGGCACCCTGCGCCGGGACGAGGGGGGCCCCGCCCGCTTCTTCAGGTCCCTGGGCACCCTGTGGAGCCACGGCGCCGCTGTCGACTGGACCCCGGCCTTCACCCCGCACCGGCCGCGGACCGTCGACCTGCCCACCTACGCGTTCCAGCGACGGCGCCACTGGATCAACGGCACACCGCAGACACCGGCCCCCCACGCCGCCACGCCCACCACGGCGCACGCCGCCGGGACGGAGCACAGCGCGGCCCGCGTCCCCGAGCCCGTCTCCTCGGAGGACATCCTGCACCTGGTCCGCGAGAGCGCGGCAGTCGTCCTCGGCCACGCCGGTGCCGAAGCCATCGACCCCACCCGCTCCTTCAAGGACCTCGGCTTCGACTCGGTCACCGCCGTGGAACTGCGCGACCGTCTCAACGGGGTCGCAGGACTGCGCCTGCCCGCCACGGCCGTCTACGAGCACCCGACCCCGGCGCGCCTGGCCCGGCACCTCACCACGGAACTCGACGGCACCGCGGCCGACTCCGTGACGGCCGTGGCCCGCACCGCCACCGCCGACGAGCCGATCGCCATCGTGTCCATGGCCTGCCGCTACCCGGGCGGCGTCCGTTCCCCCGAGGACCTGTGGCGTCTGGTCAGCGACGAGGGCGAGGCACTGTCGGAGTTCCCCACCGACCGCGGCTGGGACACGGACAGGCTCTTCGCCCCCGACCCCGACCGCACCGGCTCGACCTATGCGCGCACCGGCGGATTCCTGCACGACGCCGCCGACTTCGACGCGGGCTTCTTCGGGATCTCGCCGCGTGAGGCGATCGCGATGGATCCGCAGCAGCGCCTGCTGCTGGAGACGGCCTGGGAGACGGTCGAGCGGGCCGGCCTCGACCCCCGCAGCCTGCAGTCCACCGACACCGGGGTCTTCGTCGGAGCCACGGCGCCCGAGTACGGACCCCGCCTCCACGAGGCCCCGGAAGCCGTCGAGGGTCACGTTCTCACCGGCACGACCACCAGTGTGGCATCGGGCCGCATCGCGTACACCCTGGGCCTTGAGGGGCCCGCGGTGACCGTGGACACCGCCTGCTCGTCGTCGCTCGTCGCCCTCCATATGGCCGTACGGTCCCTGCGCTCCGGCGAGTGCTCCCTCGCCTTCGCCGGCGGTGCGACCGTCATGTCCGGCCCCGGCATGTTCGTGGAGTTCAGCCGGCAGCGCGGTCTGGCGGAGGACGGCCGGTGCAAGCCGTTCGCCGCGGATGCCGACGGCACGGGGTGGGCCGAGGGAGTCGGCATGCTGCTCCTCGAGCGGCTGTCGGACGCACGGCGCAGGGGTCATCGGGTGTTGGCGCTGGTGCGTGGTTCGGCGGTGAATCAGGACGGTGCGTCGAATGGTCTGACGGCGCCGAACGGTCCCTCGCAGCAGCGGGTGATCCGGGCGGCGTTGGCGGATGCGGGTCTGTCGGCGGCGGACGTCGACGTGGTGGAGGCCCACGGTACGGGGACGAAGCTGGGTGACCCGATCGAGGCGCAGGCGTTGCTGGCGACGTACGGTCAGGATCGTCCGGAGGACCGGCCGTTGTGGCTGGGGTCGGTGAAGTCCAACATCGGCCACACCCAGGCGGCCGCCGGTGTCGCGGGCGTCATCAAGATGGTCCAGGCCATCCGCGAGGGCGTCCTGCCGAAATCCCTCCACGGCGAACGTCCCACCCCGTTCGTGGACTGGTCGACGGGGTCGGTGGAACTGCTCGCCGAGGCGCGGCCGTGGGAGGCGCCCGGTGGCCCGCGTCGGGCGGGTGTGTCGTCCTTCGGTATCAGCGGCACCAACGCCCACGTCATCCTCGAAGAGCCGCCGGCCGTCCCGGCGGAGCGTCCGCGCGGATCCGGGAGCGAGGCCGTGGTGCCCTGGCTCCTCTCCGCCCGCACGCCCGAAGCGCTCGAAGAACAGCGCGCCCGCATGGTCGAGTTCGCCTCCTCGGGCGACCGGTCGCCCATCGACGTCGGCTGGTCCCTGCTGACCGGCCGGACTCCCTTCGAGCACCGGTCCGTGGCCATCGGCGCCGACCTCCACACCCTGATCGCCGAGCTGGACGAGCCGTCCGCCACCGGCACCGCACCCTCCTCCCCCGTGTCTGCGGTG
>NZ_BBZJ01000026.1:0-61229 GCF_001417775.1 Streptomyces sp. TP-A0356
CAGAGCTGGTCCCCGAACTTCGGTTCGGGGACCAGCTCTTTTGTGTTGCGCGACACTTTGCGTTCACATTGCCGGAGCAGCATCCCGGCCATGGGTACTGCTGGAATGCTCAGGGCCGCGGGCGTCGGCACCGGTGACGAGGTCATCGTGCCCGCCTTCGGGAACATCGAGGTTGCCGAGGCCGTGACCCTGACGGGCGCGACGCCGGTCTTCGCCGACATAGACCCGGCGACGTACTGCCTCGACCCCTCCGCCGTCGAAGCAGTGGTGACCCCGCAGACGGCCGCGGTCGTCGTCGTCCACCGCTTCGGGCGGCCGGCGGACGTCGCGGCGCTGCACGACGTCGGCCAGCGGCACGGGCTCCTGGTGCTGGAGCAGGGGGAGTCCGAGACGCCGTACGCCGAGGTGGCGCAGCGTCGGGAGCGGGCCGCGTACCTCGACCGGCGGCTGCGCGGCGTGCGGACGCCCGAGAGCAGCGGCGGTCACACCTACCAGCAGTACGTCGTGCGGGTGCCGGGCAACGGGCGGCCCGACCGGGACGCCTTCGCACGGGCCGTGAAGGCCAGGCGAATTGAGTGCCGGGTGCCGGTGAAGACGCCTGTGCACCGCATTCCGGGATTTCGTCGCGATGTGTATCTGCCCGAGACCGAGCGGGCCGCCGACGAAACGCTCGCGCTGCCGGTGGACGCGTCGCTGACGAGGCGTGAGATGAACCGGATCGTCTCCGCGTGCAACGCGCTGGGCGGATTGCTGCAGCCCGCCTTCTGAGTCCGGGCTCGTGGTTGGGAGCACAGGACTGTTCGAGGTATGATCTACTCCGTTGCCGCGAGGGAGACCTCGACACCGCAACCGGCCCCTATAGCTCAGTCGGCAGAGCGTCTCCATGGTAAGGAGAAGGTCAACGGTTCGATTCCGTTTGGGGGCTCGACGCGGAAGGCCTCGCCCATCAGGGCGGGGCCTTCCGCATGTCCCGACTTGGGCCGGGGGCCCGCCCTTCCCTCAGTCCTTGGGAAGGCCCGGCACCCGCATCGCGAGAATCGCCATGTCGTCCGAAGGCGCGTCGGACGCGAAGCGCTCGACGGCCCGCATGATGCGGGCCGCCACCGCGCCCGCCGTGAGACCCGTGCAGGTCGTCAGGACGTCCGCGAGACCGTCGTCGCCCAACATGCGCGTGCCCTCACGGCGTTCGGTGACGCCGTCCGTGACGCACAGCAGGACGTCGCCCGCGTCCAGGGTCACCGTCTGCTCGTACAGCTCCAGATCGTCCATGACGCCGAGGAGCGGCTGCGGTTCGGCGGCCGGTTCCACCGTGCCGTCCTGGCGCAGACGGAGCGGCAGCGGGTGGCCCGCGCAGACCACCTTCAACACCGCGCTGCCGTCCTCCTGGGGCCACAACTCGCCGTAGAGCAGTGTCAGGAAGCGGCTGCGGGCGCCCTCGTCGAGGATCGCGGAGTTCAGGCGCTCCAGTACCGCCGGACCGCCGAAGCCCTCACGGGCCAGCAGGCGGAGGGCATGGCGGGCCAGGCCCGTCACCGCCGCCGCCTCCGGACCCGTACCGCAGACATCGCCGATGGCGAAGCCGTACGCGCCGTCCCGGATCGGGAACAGGTCGTAGAAGTCGCCGCCGACCTCGTTGCCCTCGCCGGCCGCGCGGTAGATGACCTCGACCTCGACGCCGTCGACGTTCGGGAGCTCCGGCGGGAGCAGGCTGCGCTGGAGGGACTGGCTGATGGCCGTACGCTCCGAGTACAGCCGGGCGTTGTCCAGCGCCAGGGCCGCCCGGCGGCTCAAGTCCTCGGCCAGTTCCAGGATTTCCTGCCGGAAGTGTTCGTCCGTCGGCTTGCCCAGCGTCAGCATGCCGATGACGCGGTTGCGGGCCACGAGCGGGAGGACGACGGTTTCGCCGCCCACCGCCGACGCCGTCGCCAGGGTCGTTCCGATACCGGAGCTGACCGTCTGGGGCTCGCCCCGGTCCAGGCTGCGCATCGAGGTGCGCAGCGCCGCCCGGTGGGCCGCCTCCGCGGGAGCGGTCCAGACCCGGGCGCCCGGCGTCGGGATCGGCTCCGGTGGGGAGATCTTCGACAGAAGCGCCTTGAGGCCGTCGATGCGCTCCTCGTCCTCGTGCAGGACGTAGGAGAGGTACGGCTCCGAGGCCTGGTCGGCGATGGTGTACACCGCGCACCAGGTGGCCAGGGTGGGGATCGTCATCTGGGCCATGAGCGCCAGCGTCTGGTCACGGTCCAGGGTGCCCGCGAGGAGGTCGGAGGCCTCCACGAGGAAGCTCAACGAGCCGCGCCGCAGGCGCTCCAGCTCGCCCAGCCGGGCCGATTCCACGGCGAGGGCGATGCGGTCGGCCGCGAACTGGAGGCGCAGCGCCTCCTCGTTGGAGTAGCGCGAGGGCGCCTCGGCCGCGACTCCGAGGGAGCCGGTGAGGCGGCCCTCCACCTTCAGCGGGACCGTCACGACCGAGCGCATGCCCGTGCCGGCGAGCAGCGGGACCGCACCCGGTACGGCCCCCAGATCGTCGTGGACGGCCGGCATACGGGCGGAGCCGTAGCGGCCGGGGCCCGCCTCGACCGGGACGCGGGCGAAGCGCTGGCGGGCGGAGGGCAGGCCCGTCGAGGCGCGTACCTCCAGCTCCGTCTCGTCGTCGGTGGCCAGGAGGAGGAAGGCCGCGTCTGCGTCGAGCATGTCGCGGGCGCGCTCCACGGTGCGCTGCAGGAGGCCGTCGAGGTCGTCCGGGGGCGGGGAGCCGATGAAGACCTCGAAGGGGTCCGGGGCCTGTCCGTCGGACGCGATCGTGGTGTCGGCGGCGGAGCCGCGCAACGGGGTCTGCAGGACGGCGCGTTCATGGTCGCGCACCAGCAGACAGACCGTGGACGGTTCGCCGGCCGTGTCCCGTACGCGCAGATGGGAGGCGTAGACGGGGGTCACACGGCCGTCGGCGCCGCGGATGCCGTAGCTGCCCTCCCAGCGCGAGAGCTGGAGTGCCTCGGCGACGCCCGTGCCGGTGCCCGGGGTGTGCGGCCAGGCCGCGATGTCGGTGAGCGGTTTGCCGGTGACCTGGTCGGCCGCGTATCCGAAGAGTTCCTCCGCGTCCTCGTTCCAGGCGGCGATGGAGCCGGTGCGGTCGATCTGGACGACCGCGACGCGCACCCGGCTGTCGGCGAGCGGGAGGAGGTCGGGGGGAAGGGAGGGGCCCGCCGCGCGGGTGCCCACCGGGCGCTCGGGCTGGTCCAGCTGGAACCAGACCTGCTTGTGCGTGGGCGTGTACTCGACGCCCCAGCGGCCGGCCAGGGCGGCACAGAGCTGGAGGCCACGGCCGCCCTCGCGGTCCGGGCTGCCCATGTTGATGGCGGTCGTCTGCAGCGGGATCTCGCGTTCCGGATACCGGTCGGCGACCTCGATGCGTACGCCGTCGTCGCTGCGCAGGCACAGGACGTCCGCGAAGGTGCCCGCGTGCACGACGGCGTTGGTGACCAGCTCGCTGGTGAGGACCACGGCGTCGTCGACGATGTCGGCGAACCCCCAGCCCTGGAGCGTGTCACGGACGAAGGACCGGGCGGTGGCGACCGATCGTCCAACGGGCTCGAAGCTGGCGGCCGCGCGCGCGGTGATCACAGAACTCCTCGTCCGGTTCTCGACGTGCGGGGCTTCCGGGCCGACCCGCTCCTGCCGAGGCAGTGGCTGGTTCCCCGTCTGCCGGGGATCCTGGGGTGGTCCCCCGGGATGCAGTCCGGTGGTCATGGTGCGGTGCCCCTCCGATGCCTGCCCGCTCGTGCTCGTGCCACCGCCCAGGCCGGTTGGACCGCTGCGGCTGGACAGCCGCATGCAAGGTTACTTACCTTCGCCGTCCATGCGGATGCCGGTCGGCTGTGTTTCCGTCCGGAGGGTGTGCGGAGCATGTGCGAAGCTGCCGAACTGTTATGGCCTGGTTCAGGCATGGTGAAACACTGGGCAAGCTTGTGGTGAAGGTCCGCACAGGCCGAGTGTCTTCCGCCACTCCGGGCAGGAGCACGCCCGTGTGCCTGGTATATCGGGCAGCACTACGCATCAGTGACCGGTACGTCGAACAGTAACCCTGAGCACAGCAGTGATGGTCGACCCCTGCGGGAGGGACACAGTGGAGTCTGGCGCAGCGACGCGGGGCACAAAGACGCGCGCGAAAGGCGGACAGTCCCTGGGCAGCCAGCGCGGCGCGCGGAAGGGAACCACCGCGGTGGACACGGCGGCCCTGAACCGGCTGCTCGCCGCCCTGGTGTCGATGAGGGACGGCAACTTCCGGAAGCGGCTGACGGTCTCCGGCGACGGAGTGATGTCCGAGATCGCCGCCGTCTTCAACGAGGTGGCCGACCGGAATCTGCATCTGACCGGTGAGCTGGCGCGGGTGCGGCGCATGGTGGGACGTGAGGGAAAGCTCACAGAGCGGCTGGAGACGGGGGCCTGCGAGGGCTCCTGGGGGGCCGCGATCGACGCCTCCAACGCGCTCGTCGACGATCTCGTACGTCCCGTCTCCGAGGTCGGCCGGGTGCTGTCCGCGGTGGCCGAGGGCGATCTGTCGCAGCGCATGGATCTGCGGACGCAGGCGACGGACGGGGCGGGGCATCCGCTGCGCGGGGAGTTCCTCAAGGTCGGGCGTACGGTCAACAATCTGGTCGACCAGCTGTCGACGTTCACCGACGAGGTCACGCGCGTGGCCAGTGAGGTGGGCACCGAGGGCAAGCTGGGCGGGCAGGCCCGGGTGCGCGGTATGTCCGGTTCGTGGAAGGATCTCACGGACTCCGTCAACACCATGGCGTACCGGCTGACCGCGCAGGTGCGGGACATCGCCCTGGTGACCACCGCGGTCGCCAAGGGTGACTTGTCCCGGAAGGTCACGGTTCATGTGGCCGGCGAGATGCTGGAGCTCAAGGAAACCGTCAACACGATGGTGGACCAGCTCTCCTCGTTCTCCTCGGAGGTGACCCGGGTCGCCCGTGAGGTGGGCACCGAGGGCGAACTGGGCGGGCAGGCCCAGGTGCCCGGGGTGGCCGGCGTGTGGAAGGACCTCACCGACTCGGTGAACCTGATGGCCGGCAATCTGACCGCCCAGGTGCGCGGGATCGCGCAGGTGACGACCGCGGTCGCCAACGGTGACCTGTCGCAGAAGGTGACGGTGTCGGCTCGCGGCGAGGTCGCCCAGCTCGCCGAGACGATCAACCAGATGACCGAGACGCTGCGCACCTTCGCGGACGAGGTCACCCGGGTCGCCAACGAGGTCGGCGCCGAGGGCCGGCTCGGCGGGCAGGCGAACGTGCCGGGTGCGGCGGGAACGTGGAAGGACCTCACCGATTCGGTGAACACGGTCTTCCGGAACCTGACCACTCAGGTGCGGGACATCGCCGCCGTGACGACGGCGGTGGCCAACGGTGACCTGTCGCAGAAGGTCACCGTCGATGTCGCCGGCGAGATGCTGGAGCTGAAGAACACCGTCAACGGGATGGTGGACCAGCTGTCCGCCTTCGGCTCCGAGGTCACGCGGGTGGCGCGGGAGATCGGCGTCGAGGGTGAGCTGGGCGGCCAGGCGCAGGTGACCGGTGCGGCGGGCACCTGGAAGGACCTCACGGACTCGGTGAACACCGCGTTCCGCAACCTCACCGGCCAGGTCCGCAACATCGCCCAGGTGACGACGGCGGTGGCCAACGGCGACCTGTCGCAGAAGGTCACCGTGGATGTCTCCGGTGAGATGCTCCAGCTGAAGAACACCGTGAACACGATGGTGGACCAGCTGTCGGCCTTCGCCGACCAGGTGACCCGTATGGCCCGGGACGTGGGCACGGAGGGCCGCCTGGGTGGCCAGGCCGTGGTGCCGGGCGTCAGCGGCACCTGGAAGGAGCTCACCGACTCCGTCAACTTCATGGCCGGGAACCTGACGTCGCAGGTACGGCAGATCGCCCAGGTCACCACGGCGGTGGCCCGCGGTGATCTGTCGCAGAAGATCGACGTGGACGCGCGCGGCGAGATCCTGGAGCTGAAGAACACCATCAACAACCTGGTGGACCAGCTCTCCGCCTTCGCCGAGCAGGTGACGCGGGTGGCCCGTGAGGTGGGCACGGAGGGCCGCCTCGGCGGTCAGGCGCAGGTGCCGGGTGTGGCCGGCGTGTGGCGCGACCTGACCGACTCCGTGAACGGCATGGCAGGCAACCTCACCACCCAGGTGCGCAACATCGCGCAGGTCGCGACCGCGGTGGCCCGCGGTGATCTGTCGCAGAAGATCGACGTGGACGCGCGCGGCGAGATCCTGGAGCTGAAGAACACCATCAACACGATGGTGGACCAGCTGTCCAACTTCGCCGAGCAGGTGACGCGGGTGGCCCGTGAGGTGGGCACCGAGGGCATCCTCGGCGGCCAGGCCGAGGTCCAGGGTGTCTCCGGCACCTGGAAGGACCTCACGCAGTCCGTGAACTTCATGGCGAACAACCTGACCATCCAGGTGCGCAACATCGCCGAGGTCACGACCGCGGTCGCCAAGGGCGACCTGTCGAAGAAGATCACCGTCGACGCCAAGGGCGAGATCCTCGAACTGGTCACCACCGTCAACACGATGGTCGACCAGCTGTCGTCCTTCGCGGAGCAGGTGACGCGAGTGGCCCGCGAGGTGGGCACCGAGGGCATCCTCGGCGGCCAGGCGCACGTGCCCGGTGTCACGGGCATCTGGAAGGACCTCAACGACAACGTCAACCTGATGGCCAACAACCTGACCACGCAGGTGCGCAACATCTCACAGGTCGCGGCGGCCGTCGCCAACGGCGACCTGACGCGGACGGTGACGATCGAGGCGCGCGGCGAGGTCGCGCAGCTCGCCGACACCTTCAACACCATGGTGAAGACGCTGAGTTCGTTCGCCGACCAGGTCACCAAGGTGGCCCGTGAGGTGGGCACGGACGGCATCCTCGGAGGTCAGGCGCACGTACCGGGTGTGGCGGGTACGTGGAAGGACCTCACCGAGTCCGTGAACCAGATGGCGTCCAACCTCACCGGGCAGGTGCGCAACATCGCCATGGTGACCACGGCCATCGCCAAGGGCGACCTGACCAAGAAGATCGACATCGACGCGCGCGGTGAGATCCTCGAACTCAAGACCACGATCAACACGATGGTCGACCAGCTCTCGTCCTTCGCCGAGGAGGTCACCAGGGTCGCCCGCGAGGTGGGCACGGAGGGCCAGCTCGGCGGCCAGGCCCGCGTCCGCGACGTGGACGGCACCTGGCGCGACCTGACGGAGTCGGTGAACGAGATGGCCGGGAACCTGACCCGGCAGGTGCGCGCCATCGCGCGCGTGGCGACCGCGGTGACCCGGGGCGACCTCAACCTGAAGATCGACGTGGACGCCTCCGGCGAGATCCAGGAACTTCAGGACTACATCAACAAGATGATCGCCAACCTGCGCGACACCACGATCGCCAACAAGGAGCAGGACTGGCTCAAGGGCAACCTGGCCCGTATCTCCGCCCTGATGCAGGGACGCCGTGATCTGGACGACGTGGCCAAGCTGATCATGAGCGAGCTGACCCCGGTGGTCTCCGCGCAGCATGGCGCCTTCTTCCTGGCCATGCCGCTGGTCGACGGCAAGGACCGGGGCGCCGACTCGGACGAGGTCTACGAGCTGCGCATGCTGGGGTCGTACGGCTACTCGATGGGCTCCATGCCGACGTCGTTCCGGCCGGGTGAGGCGCTCATCGGGACGGCCGCCAAGGAGAAGCGCACGATCCTGGTGGAGAACGCCCCGAGCGGCTATCTGAAGATCTCGTCCGGGCTCGGGGAGGCGCCGCCCGCGCAGGTGATCGTCCTTCCGGTGCTCTTCGAGGGGAAGGTGCTCGGCGTCATCGAGCTCGCGTCCTTCACGCCCTTCACCCAGATCCAGCGGGACTTCCTCAACCAGATCGCCGAGATGATCGCGACGAGCGTCAACACCATCTCCGTCAACACCAAGACCGAGGTGCTGCTGAAGCAGTCGCAGGAGCTGACCGAGCAACTGAGGCTGCGGTCCGAGGAGTTGGAGCAGCGGCAGAAGGCCCTTCAGGCGTCCAATGCCGAGCTGGAGGAGAAGGCCGAGCTGCTGGCCCAGCAGAACCGCGACATCGAGGTCAAGAACACCGAGATCGAGGAGGCGCGGCAGGTCCTGGAGGAGCGTGCCGAGCAACTCGCGGTGTCGATGCGCTACAAGAGCGAGTTCCTGGCCAACATGTCCCATGAGCTGCGCACGCCGCTCAACTCACTGCTGATCCTGGCCAAGTTGCTGGCCGACAACGCCGAGGGGAACCTTTCGCCGAAGCAGGTCGAGTTCGCCGAGACCATTCACGGGGCCGGCTCCGACCTGCTCCAGCTGATCAACGACATCCTCGACCTGTCGAAGGTGGAGGCGGGCAAGATGGACGTCTCCCCGACGCGCATCGCGCTCGTCCAGCTCGTCGACTACGTGGAGGCCACCTTCCGGCCGCTGACCGCGGAGAAGGGCCTCGACTTCTCCGTACGGGTCTCGCCCGAGCTGCCCGCCACGCTGCACACCGACGAGCAGCGCCTCCTGCAGGTGCTGCGCAACCTGCTGTCCAACGCGGTGAAGTTCACCGATACCGGGGCCGTCGAGCTGGTCATCCGGCCCGCCGGCAGCGACGTTCCGATGGCCATCCGGGAGCAGTTGCTGGAAGCCGGTGCGCTGCGGGATCCCGACGCGGAACTCATCGCGTTCTCCGTCGCCGACACAGGCATCGGCATCGCGGCCAGCAAGATGCGGGTGATCTTCGAGGCGTTCAAGCAGGCCGACGGCACCACGAGCCGGAAGTACGGCGGCACCGGTCTGGGGCTGTCGATCTCCCGCGAGATCGCGCGGCTGCTCGGCGGCGAGATCCACGCGCAGAGCGAGCCCGGGCGTGGCTCCACGTTCACGCTGTACCTGCCACTGCACCCGAGCGAACTGCCGCCGCAGGGCTATGCGCAGCTCGCGCCCGCGCTGGAGGCCGAGGAGCTGCTGGCGTCGGAGGCGGGGCTGTCCGCGCCGGACATCGAGACACCGGCCGAGGTGAAGTCGTACCAGGACACCCAGAACGGGCCCGCCGCGCTGTTCCGGCGCCGGCGCAGGGCGGTCTCGGCGGGCGTGCAGCGCGGCGGCGGCGCGGGGCACGAGCAGTGGGCCGAGGGCCGGCAGGAGGCGCCCCGGCCACGGCAGGGCGTGCGCTTCGACAGCGAGAAGGTCCTGATCGTCGACGACGACATCCGCAACGTCTTCGCACTCACCAGCGTCCTGGAGCAGCACGGTCTGTCGGTGCTGTACGCCGAGAACGGGCGTGAGGGGATCGAGGTCCTGGAACAGCACGACGACGTCGCGGTCGTCCTGATGGACATCATGATGCCCGAGATGGACGGGTACGCCACGACCACGGCGATCCGGCGGATGCCGCAGTTCGCGGGGCTGCCGATCATCGCTCTGACGGCGAAGGCGATGAAGGGCGACCGGGAGAAGGCCATCGAGTCGGGAGCCTCCGACTATGTGACCAAGCCGGTCGATCCCGATCATCTGCTGGCCGTGATGCAGCAGTGGATGCGCGAGGAGTGACGGGAGAGGCGAACGTTCACACGGAGTTGCTGACTGAGTGTGGCCGAAGCCGTGTAGAAGTGCGGGGTGCGGGGAACCTTCTGGTCTCCTGCTGCGTTTCTGCTACGTGCACAGTGACATCGCGGTGACAGGGTGTGGCGACAGGCGGGGTGCGGCTACGATGACCGGCACAAGGACGGGCGGCGCAAGGGAGTCGTCCCCTGGGGCGGCGCCGGGCGGCGTCACCCCGAGTCCTGAGGACAGGGGAGGCCCCAAGCCGGGGCGAGGAGGGCGGCCCATGGTGCAGAAGGCCAAGATCCTCCTGGTCGATGACCGGCCGGAGAATCTGCTGGCGCTGGAGGCCATCCTCTCTGCGCTCGATCAGACGCTGGTCAGGGCATCGTCCGGGGAGGAAGCGCTCAAGGCGCTGTTGACGGACGACTTCGCGGTCATTCTGCTGGATGTCCAGATGCCGGGCATGGACGGTTTCGAGACCGCCGCGCACATCAAGCGACGGGAGCGGACCCGCGACATCCCGATCATCTTCCTGACCGCCATCAACCATGGCCCGCACCACACCTTCCGGGGGTACGCGGCGGGTGCGGTCGACTACATCTCCAAGCCGTTCGACCCGTGGGTGCTCCGGGCGAAGGTCTCGGTGTTCGTCGAGCTCTACATGAAGAACTGCCAACTCCGGGAGCAGGCGGCCCTGCTGCGGCTCCAGCTGGAGGGCGGGGGCAAGTCGGCGACCGGCGAGAGCAAGGAGCCGGCCGGACTGCTCGCCGAGCTCTCCGCGCGGCTGGCAGCCGTGGAGGAGCAGGCGGAGGCGCTGTCCAAGCAGCTCGACGACGACTCGGCGGACGCGGCCGCGGTGGCGACGGCCGCCCATCTCGAACGCAAACTCACCGGGTTGCGCAGGGCGCTGGACGCCCTGGAGCCGGGCACGGGCAGCGGCACACCGCCCGTACCGTCCCAGAGCTGAGGGTTCGTTCAGCGGGGCGGGCAGCGCGCGCTCAGGGTCCGTTCCGCCGGTCGTCCCCACGTCTGCCCCTCGCCGGGCGGTGCGCCGTGCTTGACCTCGCGTCAGTTTCGTGCCTCTCTTGGGGCGACACGAACGGGTGAAGCAGTGGGCACGCGTGTCCCCTGTCGTCTCCACCGGTAACCTCACACTCATGGCCCCACGTCCCGCAGCCAAGAAGTCGCCCGCGAAGAAGGCGGCCGCTCCCAGGAAGGCTCCGGCGAAGAAGGCCCCCGCGAAGAAGGCGCCCGCCCGGAAGGCACCGGCGAAGAAGGCTGCCCCGGCGCCGGCGCCCAATCCGACGGCGGGTGTGTTCAGACTCGTAAGCGCCCTCTGGCTCGGCCTCGCGCACGCCGTCGGAGCCATGCTCCGCGGCATAGGGCGGGGCGCCAAGGGGCTCGACCCGGCGCACCGCAAGGACGGTCTCGCCCTCCTGCTGCTCGCGCTCTCGCTGATCGTCGCCGCCGGCACCTGGGCGAATCTTCGTGGCCCCGTCGGTGGTCTCGTCCAGATGCTGGTGACCGGTGCCTTCGGCCGCCTGGACCTGCTCGTGCCGCTCCTGCTCGGCGCGATCGCGGTGCGCCTGATCCTGCACCCGGAGCGGCCGGAGGCCAACGGCCGTATCGTCATCGGCCTGTCCGCGCTGGTCACCGGTGTGCTCGGCCAGGTGCACATCGCCTGCGGTGCCCCCGCGCGCAGCGACGGCATGCAGGCGATAAGGGACGCCGGCGGGCTCATCGGCTGGGCATCGGCCACCCCGCTGACGTTCACCATGGGTGACGTCCTGGCCGTACCGCTGCTCGCGCTGCTGACCTTCTTCGGCCTGCTGGTGGTCACCGCCACGCCCGTCACCGCCATCCCGCAGCGGCTGCGCCTGCTGGGCCTCAAGCTCGGGATCCTGCACGACCCCGCGGACGAGGGCCACACCGAGGACGACGAGCGCTACGACGAGCAGTGGCGCGAGGCGCTGCCCCGCTCCCGGCGGCGCGCCTCCGCTCCCGGGGAATACGACCCGGCCGGAGCCGAGCAGGAAGCGATCTCCCAGCGCCGGGGCCGGTCGCGCCGCCCGGCCGCGCAGCAGCCCGCCATGGGCCGTCAGATGGACGCCGTGGACGTCGCGGCGGCCGCCGCTGCCGCCCTCGACGGCGCCGTTCTGCATGGCATGCCGCCCTCCCCGGTCGTCGCGGACCTCACCCAGGGGGTGAGCGTGGGCGACCGCGTGGAGGCGACCCCGACACCCGTTCCGGCCGCGCGCCCCCAGCCGGAGAAGCTCCCGGCCGGGTCGGCGGTGCCCGACCTGACCAAGGCGGCTCCGGCGGAGCCCCGCGACCTGCCGCCGCGCGCCGAGCAGCTCCAGCTCTCGGGAGACATCACCTACGCCCTGCCGGCCCTGGACCTCCTGGAGCGCGGCGGACCCGGCAAGGCGCGCAGCGCCGCCAACGACGCCGTCGTCGCCTCGCTCACGAACGTCTTCACCGAGTTCAAGGTCGACGCCGCCGTCACCGGCTTCACACGCGGCCCGACGGTGACCCGGTACGAGGTCGAGCTGGGCCCCGCCGTGAAGGTCGAGCGGATCACCGCCCTCACCAAGAACATCGCGTACGCCGTAGCCAGCCCCGACGTACGGATCATCAGCCCGATCCCCGGCAAGTCCGCCGTGGGCATCGAGATCCCGAACACCGACCGCGAGATGGTCAACCTGGGGGACGTGCTCCGCCTGGCGGAGGCCGCCGAGGACGACCACCCGATGCTGGTCGCGCTCGGCAAGGACGTCGAGGGCGGCTATGTCATGGCGAACATCGCCAAGATGCCCCATGTGCTCGTCGCCGGTGCGACCGGCTCCGGCAAGTCGTCCTGCATCAACTGCCTGATCACCTCGATCATGATGCGCGCCACCCCCGAGGAGGTGCGCATGGTCCTCGTCGACCCCAAGCGCGTCGAGCTGACCGCGTACGAGGGCATCCCGCACCTGATCACGCCGATCATCACCAACCCGAAGCGGGCCGCCGAGGCGCTCCAGTGGGTCGTACGGGAGATGGACCTGCGCTACGACGACCTGGCGGCGTACGGGTTCCGGCACATCGACGACTTCAACGAGGCCATCAGGAACGGCAAGGTCAAGGCCCCCGAGGGCAGCGAGCGTGAACTGCAGCCCTACCCGTACCTGCTGGTGATCGTCGACGAGCTCGCCGACCTGATGATGGTCGCGCCGCGCGACGTCGAGGACGCGATCGTGCGCATCACCCAGCTCGCGCGCGCGGCCGGCATCCATCTGGTGCTCGCCACCCAGCGGCCGTCCGTGGACGTGGTCACCGGTCTGATCAAGGCGAACGTGCCCTCCCGGCTCGCCTTCGCCACCTCCTCCCTCGCCGACTCGCGCGTCATCCTGGACCAGCCCGGCGCCGAGAAGCTGATCGGCAAGGGCGACGGGCTCTTCCTGCCGATGGGCGCGAACAAACCGGTGCGCATGCAGGGCGCGTTCGTGACCGAGGAGGAGGTCGCGGCGGTCGTCCGGCACTGCAAGGGCCAGATGGCGCCCGTCTTCCGCGACGACGTCACGGTCGGCACCAAGCAGAAGAAGGAGATCGACGAGGACATCGGCGACGACCTCGACCTGCTGTGCCAGGCGGCCGAACTGGTCGTCTCCACGCAGTTCGGATCCACCTCGATGCTCCAACGGAAGCTGCGCGTCGGCTTCGCCAAGGCCGGACGGCTGATGGACCTCATGGAGTCGCGGAACATCGTCGGCCCCAGCGAGGGGTCCAAGGCACGTGACGTTCTTGTGAAACCCGACGACCTGGACGGCGTGCTTGCCCTGATCCGTGGGGAGTCTCAACCGTAGGGACGCGGGCGGTCCCGGTTCGCCGTTCGAGTGGGTGTCCCGAGCGGCGTCGTCGGCACCCGGCGGCGCGCTCGGCGACACGACCGTGACCCACTCGTGAGTGATCCGTGAGCAACCGTTTCCCGTCGGCGTTCGTCAACTTGAGGGAAAGGACAGGCAGATGTCCCCACATCAGGATGACCGGCCATTCTGATGGCGTACAAAGTCATACCGCCGGGTTGCCCCACCCTTTCGTAACCCCCCTAGACTGAACTTCCAGCACAGGTGGCTACACGCTCGAAAGGCGCCCCCGTGTCCATCGGCAACTCCCCTGACGGCAACTCCCCTGAGGACGAGCGTCCGTTCGAAGACGACCGTGACGACGCCGCTGCGTCGGATCGCCCCTCGATCGGCCGAGCCCTGCAACAGGCGCGCATCGCGGCCGGGCTGACTGTCGACGACGTCAGCAACGCCACCCGGGTCCGCATCGCCATCGTGCACGCGATCGAACAGGACAACTTCACCCCGTGCGGCGGCGACGTCTACGCCCGCGGTCACATTCGCACGCTCGCCCGGGCGGTGCACATCGACCCGGACCCGCTGCTCGAGCAGTACGCCGCCGAACACGGCGCACGACCCGCCCCGACCCCCGTGACCCCGCTCTTCGAGGCGGAACGTATCCGCCCCGAGCGGCGCGGGCCGAACTGGACCGCGGCCATGGTTGCCGCGATCGTCGTGGTGATCGGCTTCGTCGGGTTCACCGCGATCAAGGGGACCGCCGGCTCGGACACCGCGAAGACGCAGGTCGCCAAGGGCTCCACCCCCTCCACCAGCAAGTCCGCCAAAGCCACGCCCAAGAGCAGCAAGCCGGCCGCCGACCAGAAGCCCGAGCCGTCCGACAGCGCCATCGCGGCCGCACCCAGGGACAAGGTGACCGTCCAGGTGAGCGCCGTCAACGGCCGCAGCTGGATCTCCGCCAAGGACCACAACGGACGGACCCTGTTCGACGGGCTGCTCAAGAAGGGCGACTCACAGACCTTCCAGGACAAGGAGAAGATCGACCTCGTCCTCGGCGACGCGGGCGCCATCCAGCTGTACGTGAACGGCAAGAAGATCCAGGACGCCTTCCAGTCCGGCCAGGTCGAGCGCCTGACCTATACGAAGGGCGACCCCGTCACGGGGTGACGGACGCCCGCGACCGCCCGCGAGGCGGTCCAGCGGCGCTCAAGAGGTGAGGACACACGGGGTTGGCCAAGATCGGCCAACCCCGTCGACATGGGCTGTCAGCGGGACGAAGTAGTCTTGAGCCCATGCCTGAACGCCGTACCGTCGCACTCGTCACCCTTGGCTGCGCCCGTAACGAGGTGGACTCGGAGGAGCTCGCAGGCCGTTTGGAGGCGGACGGCTGGCAGCTCGTGGAGGACGCCGCGGACGCGGACGTCGCCGTCGTGAACACGTGCGGCTTCGTCGAGGCCGCGAAGAAGGACTCCGTGGACGCCCTGCTGGAGGCCAACGACCTCAAGGGCCACAGCAGAACGCAGGCCGTCGTGGCGGTGGGCTGCATGGCCGAGCGGTACGGCAAGGAACTCGCCGAGGCCCTCCCGGAGGCCGACGGCGTGCTCGGCTTCGACGACTACTCGGACATCTCCGACCGCCTCCAGACCATCCTGTCCGGCGGCATCCACGCCTCTCACACGCCGCGCGACCGGCGCAAGCTGCTGCCGATCAGCCCGGCCGAGCGGCAGGAGTCCGCCGCGGACGTCGCCCTGCCGGGGCACGCTCCGGCCGACCTTCCGGAAGGCGTTGCTCCGGCTTCCGGCCCTCGTGCGCCCCTGCGCCGGCGGCTCGACGGCTCGCCCGTCGCCTCGGTGAAGCTCGCCTCCGGCTGCGACCGGCGCTGCTCCTTCTGCGCCATCCCGTCCTTCCGCGGCTCCTTCATCTCGCGCCGCCCCAGCGACGTGCTGAACGAGACGCGCTGGCTGGCCGAGCAGGGCGTCAAGGAGATCATGCTGGTCTCCGAGAACAACACCTCCTACGGCAAGGACCTGGGTGACATCCGTCTGCTGGAGTCCCTGCTGCCCGATCTCGCCGAGGTGGACGGCATCGAGCGCGTCCGGGTCAGCTACCTCCAGCCCGCCGAGATGCGCCCTGGGCTCATCGACGTGCTGACCTCCGTGCCGAAGGTCGCGCCCTACTTCGACCTGTCCTTCCAGCACTCCGCGCCCGGCGTGCTGCGCGCGATGCGGCGCTTCGGCGACACAGACCGCTTCCTGGAGCTGCTCGACACCATCCGCGGCAAGGCGCCGCAGGCCGGCGTGCGCTCCAACTTCATCGTGGGCTTCCCCGGCGAGACCGAGGCCGACCTGGCCGAGCTCGAGCGCTTCCTGAACGGTGCGCGGCTTGATGCGATCGGTGTCTTCGGGTACTCCGACGAGGAGGGCACGGAGGCGGCGACGTACGACAACAAGCTCGACGAGGACGTCGTCGCCGAGCGCCTGGCCCGTGTCTCGCGGCTGGCCGAGGAACTGGTGTCGCAGCGCGCCGAGGAGCGCGTCGGTGAGACCGTGCACGTGCTCGTGGAGTCGGTGGACGAGGAGGAGGGCGCGTACGGCCGCGCCGCGCACCAGGCGCCCGAGACGGACGGCCAGGTGCTGTTCACCAGGGGCACAGGTGTCCGCGTGGGCCGTATCGTCGAGGCGAAGGTGGTCGGTACGGAGGGTGTCGACCTCGTGGCCGAGCCGCTCGAGGGTTCGCTCGGGTGTCCTGAGGAGGCGGGCAGATGACGGGAATCCCGGCATCCGCGGCGGGCGGCTCCTCGGGCGCGCGGGGAGCGGCGTCCACGCCGGGCGCCGCCGGTGGCGCGGGCAGGTCCGGCGCCAGGGCGGCCAAGGGGACGTCCGGGGTCGAGGCCGCCGAGTCGGTCAAGGGACCGGAGGCGTCCGGTGCCTCCGGTGCACAGGAGGGCGCCCGGCCGGGGCGGGGCGGCAAGCTGACGGCGGCCGCGGTCAACCAGGCCAGCGTCTGGAACGTCGCCAACCTCCTCACGATGCTCCGCCTGGTCCTCGTACCGGGCTTCGTGGCGCTGATGCTGGCGGGCGGTGGCTATGACCCCGCGTGGCGCTCGGTCGCCTGGGCGGCCTTCGCCATCGCCATGATCACCGACCTGTTCGACGGCCATCTGGCGCGCACGTACAACCTCGTCACCGACTTCGGGAAGATCGCCGACCCCATCGCCGACAAGGCGATCATGGGGGCGGCGCTGATCTGTCTGTCCTCGCTCGGCGATCTGCCGTGGTGGGTCACGGGAGTGATCCTCGGCCGTGAGCTCGGTATCACCCTGCTGCGCTTCCTGGTCATCCGCTACGGAGTGATCCCGGCGAGCCGCGGCGGCAAGCTGAAGACGCTCACACAGGGCGTCGCCGTCGGAATGTACGTCCTGGCGCTCACGGGGTGGCTGGCCACCCTGAGGTTCTGGGTGATGGCGGCGGCGATCGTGCTGACCGTCGTCACCGGGCTCGACTATGTGAGACAGGCCATTGTGCTGCGCAGGCGAGGCATCGCCGAGCGCCGGGCCGCGGCGGAGGAGGCGGAGCGGTGAACCCCCTGGCCACCGAAGTGCTGCGACTACTCACAGCGAGGGGGGAGACGCTCGCCGTCGCCGAGTCGCTGACCGGTGGTCTGGTGGCCGCGGAGATCACGGCGGCGCCCGGCGCCTCCCAGGCCTTCCGAGGCTCGGTGACCGCGTACGCCACCGATGTGAAGCGGGACCTGCTGGGCGTCGACGGCACTCTGTTGGAGGCACGCGGGGCGGTGGATCCGCAGGTCGCGGCCCAGATGGCGGCCGGAGTGCGCAAGGCGCTCGGCGCGGACTGGGGGCTGGCGACGACCGGTGTGGCCGGCCCCGAGCCGCAGGACGGGAAGCCGATCGGCACGGTCTTCGTGGCCGTGGACGGGCCATTCGAAGGGGTTTCCGACGAACTGGGTGGCGGGAAAGTGGCCTCGCTGCGGTTGAACGGCGACCGTGCGGAAATCCGTATGGAGAGTGTACGGAGCGTACTCGCGCTGCTCGTTCAGGAGCTCGCGGGCGAACAGACCGGGAATGAGCGGGCACAGGATACGGAACAGAACGGGGGGACTTGATGTTTGCAGCCCTGAGTGAACACAACAGCGCTCCCCGCACGGCCGCGGCGCAAGGCGGTACGGTGGGGCGTGAAGGATGCGGTTTCGCGGTCCGAGGAGGGAGCCACCGATGATTCTGCTCCGTCGCCTGCTGGGTGACGTGCTGCGTCGGCAGCGCCAGCGCCAGGGCCGTACTCTGCGCGAAGTCTCCTCGTCCGCCCGAGTTTCGCTCGGCTATCTCTCCGAGGTGGAGCGGGGGCAGAAGGAGGCGTCCTCCGAACTGCTCTCCGCGATCTGCGACGCGCTGGACGTACGGATGTCCGAGCTCATGCGGGAAGTGAGCGACGAGCTCGCGCTCGCCGAGCTGGCACAGTCGGCTGCGGCAACCGAGCCGGTGCCCGCACCGGTGCGTCGCCCGATGCTGAACTCCGTGTCCGTCACCGGTGTCCCACCGGAACGGGTCACGATCAAGGCGCCCGCCGAGGCAGTGGACGTGGTCGCCGCCTGATCTCACGCCCACGGGCGGGTGAGGCGGTGACGTGTGTGAGGGCCCCGGCCGGGGCTTCTCCGGGACTCCCGGAGGGGCGCGGCGGGGGCCTTCGTGCGTCCTGGGCGGTCCCTGGGCGGCCGGGCGCCGGGCCGCCACGAGGCGCGACCCCGTTTGCCGGGCCCGTGCGGTGCGGTCATGGTGGAAAGGCGGGGGCTCGGGATCGTACCTACGCTTGCGGAGGATACCGATGTACGTGGTGAAGAGCCCGCTGTCCGACGCGGACCTCAAGACCGTCTCCGAGGCGCTGCAGGGTGCCCTGGTCGACTTGCTGGACCTCTCCCTCGTGGCCAAGCAGGTGCACTGGAACGTGATCGGGCCGCGCTTCCGCTCCATCCATCTGCAGCTCGACGAAGTCGTCGACAGTGCGCGGCGGCACTCCGACACCGTGGCGGAACGGGCCTCGGCGCTGGGCGTCCCGCCGGACGGGCGCGCGGCCACGGTCGCCCAGGGCAGCGGTATCGGCTCCGTGCCCCAGGGGTGGGTCAAGGACACCGACGCGGTGGGCACGCTCGTATCGGCACTGGGCGCGGTGATCGCGCGCATGCGGGAGCGTGTGGAGGCGACCGCCCAGCCGGACCCCGTCAGCCAGGACATCTTCATCGGCATCACCGCGGACCTCGAGAAGCACCACTGGATGTTCCAGGCGGAGAACGGGTGAGCGCGGAGCACCGCACGGCGCCTGAACGCCCGGGCGGACGCGGGGGCCGGTGCGGCTGTCCGCGCGGGGGAGGGTGTGCGCTGGATGCGCCGTGTGCGACAGATGCCGGGGGCATGCGCTGGGTCCTGTGCGCCTGTGTGCCGCTGGTGCGCCCTCCCTGGCGGTGATCTGCCGGTCTAGGGTCTGGTTCCTCGGGTTGGAGGTGACGGCCATGGCGGGGCGCACAGCGCGCTGGGGGGCGACGCTGACGCTGGGGGCGCTGTGGTGGTGGGGGGTAATCCGACTCGTGCTGGCACCCGATGCTGGGGTGCTGGAGGGGGCGGTCGCGACCGGGGGATGGGGACTTAGCCTCCTGCCGGTGCACTGTGTGCCGAAGGCCAGGGCCGTGGGGGCGGCCGGGTCGGACCGGTGGGTGAGGTCATGGCAGCGGTGGCGGACCGCCAGGGAGCGCGGGAGGGGCGCGCAACCAGGGTGAGGGGTGGGAACGCGGGGGAGCGCGCCGGGCCGGCGGGACCGCCTCCGGAGGCATTCAGGGGGCCTCCGGAGGCGGCGGCCGGCCCGGCCGCGCATCAGCGGCACGGGCGAAGCGGGCAGGGCGGAAGCGAGCACGGGGTACGGCTGGCATGGGAGAAGCGAGCACGGGGTACGGCGGACATGGGAGAAGCGAGCACGAAGGAAGCGAGCACGGCTGTCAGCGGGGGTCCGCGTCACCAGGCACGGGTGTCACCAAGGCATCGCCACGCCGCCGTTGGGGCGGAGGATCTGGCCCGTGGTGAAGGACGAGGCGTCCGAGGCCAGGTGCAGGACCGCGTGGGCGACGTCCTCCGGCTCACCGACCCGGCCCAGCGGTGACAACCGGGCCATGAACACCTCCGTCCGGGCCTGAGCCTGCCCGTGGCGGAGCGTCATCGGCGTACGGGTCCATCCCGGTGCCACCGCGTTGACCCGGATGCCGTGCCGCCCCACCTCCGTCGCCAGGGTCTTCGTGAGCTGCACCACGGCCGCCTTCGCCACGCCGTAGCAGAGCAGGCCGGGTCCGCCGGTGTCGACGGCACCGGAGGCCATGGTGACGATGCTGCCGCGGGTGCCGTCTGCGATCATGCGGAGGGCAGCTTCCTGGCAGGCGTGGAGCACTCCCTTGAAGTTGACGGCCAGTACCCGGTCGAGGTCCTCGTCGCGCGTCTCCAGGACGGGGCTACTGTGCATGATCCCGGCGACGGCCGCCATCGCGTCGAGGCGCTCGCAGGATTCGACCGCCCGTCTGAGCTGCGCCCGGTCGGTCACATCGAGGTGGTGCGTGTGTGCCGTGCCGCCCCGGCCCTTGATCAGAGTCGCCGTCTCGTGCAGGCGCGGTGCGTCGCGGTCCGCGCAGTGCACGGTCGCACCGGCCTCCGCAAGCAGCACGGCCGAGGCACGGCCGATGCCACTGGCGGCGCCGGTGACGAATGCGGTGCGTCCGCTGAGGTCGTACGCCGTGACGGGCATGACAGCGACGGTACGAGCGTTCCTGACGGGTCGTCAATTGGTCGTAAGGCGACGGATGCCGCGCTGGTTCGCCCGCCCCGGGGGTGGTCCGGGCGCCGGAGCCGGGCCCCACTGGCAGGCCGGGCACCAGTAGGTGGGGCGCTCACGGGAGCCGTCGCCCTGGTCGCCCACCCGGATCCGGGTGCCGCAGCGCACACAGGGTCGGGGCGCGCGCCCATAGACGAAGAGGTTCTGTTCGCGCCGTCCCGTGGTGTTGCGCGCCGGGCGCTCGCGGTTCGCCTCCAGCAGCCTCTTGGCGAGGACGGGGAGGTGGGCGGCGTGCTCGGCGGGGAGGTCGCCGACCGGGAGCCAGGGGGTCACCTGGAGCAGGAAGCACAGCTCGCTCTTGAAGACGTTGCCGATACCGGCCAGGTTCCGCTGGTCGAGGAGGGCCTCGCCGAGGGGACGGGCGGGGTCGCGCAGCAGGTTCTCCAGCGCCTTGCCGGGGTCCCAGTCGGGGCCCAGGAGGTCGGGGCCCAGGTGGCCCACGGCGCGCTGCTCGTCGGCGGTGCGCAGCAGTTCCAGGACGGGCAGGCGGTAGCCGACGGCCGTGCGGTCGACGGTGCCGAGGATCGCCCGGATCTGGTGGGCGGGACCGCCGCTCCAGCGCTGCTCCGCCGCGTAGATCTGCCAGGCGCCGTCCATCTTGAGATGTGAGTGCAGCGTGAGCCCGCCCTCGATCCGGGTCAGGAGGTGCTTGCCGCGCGGGGTGACGTCCAGGACGGTACGGCCGGTGAGGTCGGCCGTGGCGTACTTGGGAACCCGGAGGTCGGAACGGGTCAGCACCTTGCCCGCCAGCGCCCCGTGCAGACGCTTCGCGGCTTGGTAGACGGTGTCTCCTTCGGGCATGGGTCAAGGGTGACACGGTCGGGGTGGTGCGGGCGGTGCGAGTCGTACGGTGGGGCGCGCGACTACGCCCCGCACCGCCTGTCGGGCCACCAGAGAGGTTGCCGGCCGCCGCCGGGGGTCGACAGGTCATGCGCGGATGCGCAGCCCCCGCGGGGTCGCGATGAAGCCCGCTTCCTCCAGCAGGATGCCGAAGGGGGACGAGAGGGCCGAGGCGCCGTTGACGCGCTCCACCGTGACCGTGCCGAGGGAACCCGCCCGTGCCGCCGCCCCGAGGGCCTCGGCGGCCGTGCGCAGCCGGGCGTCCTGCGTCGGCTCGACCTCCGGGTCGGAGGGCCAGGCCAGCAGGGTCTTGCCGCCGCGCTCCATGTAGAGCGCCAGTTCACCGTCGACCAGGACCACGAGCGAACCCGCCTTGCGCCCCGGCTTGTGCCCGGCATCCGTCGGCGGCTCGGGCCAGGGCAGGGCCGCGCCGTACGCGTTCGCCGGGTCGGCGGCCGCGAGGACGACCGTACGCGCCGAGCCGGTGGCGCGGGTGCGGTTCGGCGGCAGGCCCCGTCCGTGCCGTCCGTACGCGGAATCGGAGCCGGCTTCCACGGCCGAGAAGCCGGAACCCGAGCGAGGGCCTCCGAAACCGGGTGCGGACAGCGGGTCCGGGACGGGGGGACCCATGGCGAAGGCGTCGTCGAAGCCGATGCCGGACGGACCGGCCGGGCCGTCGTCGAATCCGGTGCCCGAGGCGGCGTCCGGGCCGTCGAACGGGCCGGGCCCGGTGTCCTGAGCCCCGATGGGGTCGAACGGGTGGGCGTGGTCACCGGGGAACCCGTTCGTGAAGCCGTTCCCCGAGCCGGGCCCCGCCGCCGCGCCCGGCAGCGGTTCCTGCCGCTCGCGTGCGTTCGCCGCCGCGCGCAGCCGGTCAACCGCGCCGTCCATCGCGAACTGTGCCGCGCCCAGCCCCTCGACCACATAGCCCCGACGTGCCTGACCGCTCTCCTCGAAGGCGGACAGGACGCGATACACGGCGGAGAAGCCGCCCTCGACGCCTTCCGCGCCCACCGCGCCGCGGGTCACCACACCGTGCCGGTCCAGCAGCGTCCGGGCCCGGGCATGGGCACGGACGGTGGGGTCGGCCTCCCGGGCCGGAAGCAGCGACCACCGGCCCGCGACGGTCGGCGGGCCCGTACGGGACTGGGGGCGGGCGGCGGCCGTCAGCGAGCCGTACCGCCCCCGCGGGACCGTCCGCTTGGCGCGGTGCGCGGTGGAGCCCGCGGTACGGCCCGAGCCGAGGAGCGACCGCAGCGGCGCGAGGGTGTCGTTCGTCAGCCGCCCCGACCAGGCCAGGTCCCAGATCGCGTCGGCCAGTTGGGGTTCCGTGACGTCCGGGTGCGTGGTGGCGCGCACCTGGTCGGCGATCTGGCGGAAGAACAGACCGTAACCCCCCGAGAGGGCGTCCAGGACCGACTGGTGCAGCGCGGTCAGCTCCAAGGGGTGCGGGGCGGGCAGCAGCACGGGCGCCGAATCCGCCAGATAGAGGGAGATCCAGCCGTCCTTGCCGGGCAGCGCGCCCGCGCCCGCCCACACCACCTCGCCGGCGGCCGTGAGTTCGTCCAGCATCGCGGGCGTGTAGTTCGCGACCCGGGACGGCAGGACGAGCTTCTCCAGGGCGGACGCCGGCACGGAGGCGCCCTGCAGCTGCTCGATCGCGCGCACCAGACCATCCACACCGCGCAGCCCGTGCCCACTGCCGACGTGCTGCCACTGCGGCAGGAACTGCGCCAGCGCGGCCGGGGGCACCGGCTCCAGCTCATGCCGCAGCGCCGCCAGCGAACGGCGCCGCAGCCTGCGCAGCACCGCGGCGTCGCACCACTCCTGGCCGATCCCCGCCGGGTGGAACTCGCCCTGGACGATCCGGCCGGCCGCTGCCAGCCGTTGCAGCGCGCCCTCGGTGACCGCCACCCCGAGTCCGAACCGCGCGGCCGCGGTGGCCGAGGTGAACGGGCCGTGGGTGCGCGCGTACCGCGCGAGCAGGTCGCCGAGCGGGTCCTTGACGGGCTCGGTGAAGGCCTCCGGGACGCCCACCGGCAGCGCCGTGCCCAGCGCGTCGCGCAGCCGGCCCGCGTCCTCGATCGCCGCCCAGTGGTCGGCGCCCGCGATACGGACCTTGATCGCCCGGCGGGCGGCGGCCAGCTCCTGGGCCCAGTGCGGCTCGGCGCCCCGCTCCACCAGCTCGGCGTCGGTGAGCGGGCCCAGCAGCCGCAGCACGTCCGCGACCGACTCGACGTCCTTGACGCGCCGGTCCTCGGTGAGCCACTGCAGCTCGCGCTCCAGCTCCGTCAGGACCTCGGCGTCGAGCAGCTCCCGCAGCTCCGCCTGGCCCAGCAGCTCGGACAGCAGCCGGGAGTCCAGCGACAGCGCGGCGGCGCGCCGCTCGGCGAGCGGTGAGTCCCCCTCGTACAGGAACTGCGCGACATAACCGAACAGGAGCGAGCGGGCGAAGGGGGACGGCTCCGGGGTGGTGACCTCGACGAGCCGCACCGCCCGGGACTCGATGTCCCCCATCAGCTCGACGAGCCCCGGGACGTCGAAGACGTCCTGCAGGCACTCGCGGACGGCCTCCAGGACGATCGGGAACGAGCCGAACTCGCTGGCCACCTGGAGCAGCTGGGCCGCGCGCTGACGCTGCTGCCACAGCGGGGTGCGCCTGCCCGGACTGCGGCGCGGCAGCAGCAGTGCCCGGGCCGCGCACTCGCGGAACCGGGACGCGAACAACGCCGAGCCGCCGACCTGGTCGGTGACGATCTGGTCGACCTCGCCCTTGTCGAAGGCGACGTCAGCCGCGCCGACGGGCGCCTGCTCGGCGTCGTACTGCGTGCCCGCCTTCATCGGCTCCTGGTCCAGCAGGTCCAGGCCCATCAGATCGGCGTCGGGCAGCCGCAGCACGATCCCGTCGTCGGCGTGCATGACCTGGGCGTCCATGCCGTACCGCTCGGCCAGCCGGGCGCCCAGCGCGAGCGCCCACGGGGCGTGGACCTGGGCGCCGAAGGGGGAGTGCACCACGACCCGCCAGTCGCCCAGCTCGTCGCGGAAGCGCTCGACGACGATGGTGCGGTCGTCCGGGACGTGACCGCACGCCTCGCGCTGTTCGTCGAGGTACGACAGCACGTTGTCCGCGGCCCAGGCGTCGAGACCCGCGGCCAGCAGCCGCAGCCGCGCGTCCTCCTTGGACAGCGAGCCCACCTCGCGCAGGAACGCCCCCACCGCGCGGCCCAGCTCCAGCGGGCGGCCCAGCTGGTCGCCCTTCCAGAAGGGCAGCCGGCCCGGGACGCCCGGTGCCGGGGACACCAGGACACGGTCGCGCGTGATGTCCTCGATCCGCCAGGAGCTGGTGCCCAGCGTGAACACGTCCCCGATCCGGGACTCGTAGACCATCTCCTCGTCCAGCTCGCCGACCCGGCCCCCGCCCTTCTTCGGGTCGGCACCGGCGAGGAAGACCCCGAAGAGGCCGCGGTCCGGAATCGTGCCCCCGGAGGTGACCGCGAGGCGCTGGGCGCCCGGGCGGCCCGTGATCGTGCCCGTGACCCGGTCCCACACCACGCGCGGGCGCAGCTCCGCGAAGGCGTCGGAGGGATAGCGGCCCGCGAGCATGTCCAGCACCGCCGTGAACGCCGACTCGGGCAGGGAGGCGAAGGGGGCCGCCCGGCGGACGGTGGCGAGGAGGTCGTCGAACTGCCAGGTGTCGAGCGCAGTCATGGCGACGAGCTGCTGAGCGAGCACGTCCAGCGGGTTCGCCGGAACCCTCAGCGACTCGATGGAGCCGACGCGCATCCGCTCGGTGACCACGGCGGCCTGGACGAGGTCGCCGCGGTACTTGGGGAAGACCACGCCCGTGGAGACCGCGCCGACCTGGTGTCCGGCGCGGCCCACGCGCTGCAGTCCGGAGGCCACGGACGGCGGTGACTCGACCTGGACGACGAGGTCCACCGCGCCCATGTCGATGCCCAGCTCAAGGCTGGAGGTGGCGACCACGGCGGGCAGCCGGCCCGCCTTCAGGTCCTCCTCGACGAGGGCGCGCTGCTCCTTGGAGACCGAACCGTGGTGGGCGCGGGCGAGCACCGGGGGCGCCCCCTGGGCCGCGCCCGAGCCGCCCATCAGCTGGGCGGGCGCGTGGTGCTCGTCCAGCGTTTCGCCGGTGGCCCTCTCGTACGCGATCTCGTTGAGCCGGTTGCACAGCCGCTCCGCGAGGCGGCGTGAGTTGGCGAACACGATCGTCGAGCGGTGGGCCTGGACCAGGTCGGCGATCCGCTCCTCGACATGCGGCCAGATGGAGGGGCGCTCCGCGCCCTCGGACCCGTCGGCGACGGGAGAGCCGCCCAGCTCGCCGAGGTCCTCGACGGGGACGACGACGGAGAGATCGAACTCCTTGCCCGACTTCGGCTGGACGATCTCCACCTTGCGGCGCGGGGAGAGGAAGCGGGCGACCTCGTCCACCGGGCGCACGGTGGCGGACAGGCCGATGCGGCGCGCGGGCTTCGGCAGCAGCTCGTCGAGTCGCTCCAGGGAGAGCGCCAGATGCGCGCCGCGCTTGGTGCCCGCCACCGCATGAACCTCGTCCAGGATGACCGTCTCCACGCCCGTCAGCGCGTCGCGCGTGGACGACGTGAGCATCAGGAACAGCGATTCGGGGGTGGTGATGAGGATGTCCGGCGGGCGTGTGGACAGGGCGCGGCGCTCGGCGGCCGGAGTGTCGCCGGAACGGATGCCCACCGTCACCTCCGGCTCGGGCAGGCCGAGCCGCACCGATTCCTGGCGGATACCCGTGAGCGGGCTGCGCAGATTCCGCTCCACGTCGACCGCGAGGGCCTTCAGCGGGGACACGTACAGCACCCGGCAGCGCTTCTTGGGGTCGGCGGGCGGCGGGGTGGACGCCAGCTGGTCCAGCGCGGCGAGGAAGGCGGCCAGCGTCTTGCCGGATCCGGTCGGCGCGACCACGAGCACGTCCGAACCCTCGCCGATGGCGCGCCACGCCCCGGCCTGGGCGTCGGTGGGCGCGGAAAACGCCCCCGTGAACCAGCCGCGGGTCGCGGGGGAGAAGCCGTCGAGGGCTCGGTGTGCGGGACTTGCCATGCGTCAATCCTGCACCCGCCCACTGACAAACCCATCTGACCTGGGCAAATGCCCAGGGAAGGGGGCGGCGGGCGGGCTCCGGGCGTCCGGGCCGTGGCGCGGAGGCCGCCCCGGCCGTGACGCAGAATGGGGGCCATGGCAGGTTCCGGGGAGCGCGCACGGCACTGGCAGTACGACGAACTGCCCGGTGTCGACCTGCTGCGGGCCCGCTACATCCGCAAGACCTTCGTGCGGCACACCCACGAGCACTTCGTGATCGCGGCGATCGCCGACGGGGTCGAGATCTTCCACCACGGCGGCGCCGACCAGTACGCGGGCCCGGGCGCCCTGGCGCTGGTCAACCCCGACACCCCGCACACGGGCCGGGCCGGCGGACCCGAGGGCTGGCGGTACGGGGCCGTCTACCCCTCGCCGGAGCTGGTGGCCGAGATCGCCGCCGAGACCACGGCCCTCCGCGGCACCCCCGGCTTCGCCACTCCGGTGCTGGACGACCCGTACGCCGCAGGCCTGGTCCACGAGGTGCTCCGGGCCGCGGACGAGGGGAACGCGCTGGCCGCCGACACCGTGCTGCGGATCGCCGTGACCCGGCTGCTGCGGCTCAACGGCGGGCCGATGCCGCAGCGCTCCGTGCGTACCGCGGGCGCCCGCGCCGCCGCACGCGCGCGTGCCCTGCTGGAGGAACGGATGGCCGAGCCTCCGAGCCTGGAACGGCTCGCGGCCGAGCTCGGGACCAGCCCCTTCGCGCTGCTGCGTGCCTTCCGCGACACCTACGGCATGCCCCCGCACGCCTGGTTGACGGACGCCCGCGTCCGCCGGGCCCGGCACCTCCTGGACTCCGGCATCGCGCCCGCGCGGGCGGCGGTCACGGTGGGTTTCACCGACCAGCCGCACCTCAACCGGCACTTCACCCGCATCGTGGGCGTGCCTCCGGGCGCGTACCAGCGCGAGCGCAGGGGTGACGGCCCGCGCACGCCGGGGCGCAAGAACGTACAAGACCCGCCGCAACGGCAGCTCGTACCGTCCGGGGCGTGGCAGAACAGACCGCTCTCGCGGACATACACAGGGAAGACGGCGGCAAGCCGGACGCCGCCGTCGTCCGGGACGCCCTAGGAGTCGGCGTCGCCGTAGGCCTGTCCGGCTTCGCCTTCGGGGTGACCTCGGCCGGCAGTGGGCTCACCCTGCTGCAGACCTGCGCGCTCAGCCTCCTGGTGTTCACCGGAGCCTCGCAGTTCGCCCTCGTGGGCGCCCTAGCGGCCGGGGGCAACCCGTTCACGGCGGCGGCGGGCGCCTTCTTCCTGGGCGTGCGGAACGCGTTCTACGGGCTGCGTCTTTCGCAGTTGCTGGCCCTTCCGCGCGCGGTGCGGCCGCTGGCCGCCCAGTGGGTCATCGACGAGACCACAGCCGTCGCGCTCGCCCAGCCGACGCGGCGCGGCGTCCGCATCGGTTTCACCGTCACCGGACTGTCCCTCTATGTGCTGTGGAACCTGACCACGCTCCTGGGGGCCGTCGGCGCGCAGGCCATCGGCGACACGAACGCCTGGGGTCTGGACGCCGCCGGGCCCGCGGTCTTCCTGGCGCTGCTCGCGCCGATGCTGAAGACGACCACTGAGCGCGCGGTGGCGGGCGCCGCCGTGGTGTTCGGGCTCGGGCTGCTGCCGGTCCTGCCCGCCGGGGCACCGGTCCTGGTGGCGGCGCTGGCGGCTCCGGCCGTCCTGTGGCTGGAGGGACGCCGCCGCGGCGGGCGCGAGTCCAAGGGGGCGGGCGCCGGCGACGTACAGAGCGATCTTCGGAGCCGGCACGACGTGCGGGAGGAAGACCGATGAACATCTGGATCGCGATCGGCGTGACCGCCGTCGGCTGCTACGCCGTCAAGCTCATCGGCCTGCTGGTCCCCGCGGGAGTCCTGGAGCGGCCGATCGTCCAGCGGCTCGCGGCCCTGCTCCCCGTTGCCCTCCTGGCCGCCCTGACGGCCCAGCAGACCTTCGCCGACGGCCGCGTCCCGGTGCTGGACGCCAGGGCGGCGGGACTCGCCGCGGCCGCCCTGGCCCTGCTCCTGCGCGCCCCCTTCCTGCTCGTCGTCGCAGCGGCCGTCGTGGTGACGGCCGGGGTACGGGCGATGACGGGCTGAGCCGCCGGCCGGATCGCGCGCGGACCACGGGGCCGCGCGCGGTCAGCCCACGGCCCGCCCGTACGCCCGTAGGGTGCGCAACGCCTCGATGGTCGCCACGGAGCGGTGCTCCAGGACGGGGCCCGGCGCCCACTGGCGCCGGCGGACGGGCCAGCCGCCGTCCTCCTGCTGCTCGGCCGCGAGGAAGTCCAGGGCGCGCGCCATCTCCTCGTCGGTGAACCACGCGCGCGCGAGGGAATCGGGGCTACGCGCGAAGTCGTACGGGAAGTGGTGCTCGTCCCGCGCGTACCCCGGCGGGACCGGACACGCCTCCAGGCGGTCCGGATCCAGGACCGTGAGCCGCTGTTCGCGCACCAGGCGGCCGAGGCGGTCGGCGGTCGCCTCCGCGCGCGGGCGGTCCGGCGCCGAGTCCAGGAAGGCCACCGCCGCCTCGACCTCGCAGGGATGCGACCGCTCCAGGGCTTCGACCGCCTGCCAGCAGAAGTCGGTGGCCCGGAACAGCCATGCGTGCCACACCTCGTTGCGGTGCAGCAGGCCCACCACCGGACCGGTGGCGAGCAGATCGCTCGGCGGCTGGTCGACGACGGGCACGAAGGGGGCCGCCGGATAGCCGCGCTGGCTGGGATGGATCGCCGGAAGGGCGCCGTCCGGCGTCGACACCGCGGTCAGATAGCGGCACACCCGCTCCACGCGCCGGCCCCCGCACCGTCCGATCGAGTCCAGGACGCGCAGCGCGTGCGCGGTGTGCAGGGGCTGGCTGACCGGCCCGCGCAGATCGGGTTCGAGGGCGTGGCCGTACCCGTCGTCCTCGTTGCGGTAGGCGGCCAGCGCGGTCTCCACCGGGTCGGCGTCGCCGCCGCGGAAGTGGTAGGCGAAGCGGCGCCGCTCCAGCACGCGCGCGGTGAGCCAGACGAAGTGCTCGGCGCGCGAGAGCGGGGAGTGCGCCGGGGGCGTGGAGGAGAGTGGAGATGCTCCGGATTGGGCCATGGCTCAGACCGTAGGGCGCAAAGCGTTGTTGGCAAGCGGTCCTGGGCGGGGGCCCACTCTCAGGGGCGGGATACTGGAGTCATGCGGTTGACGGTCTTCTGGCAGCGGATGGCGGATCACTTCGGTGAGGCGTACGCCGAAACCTTCGCACGCGATCACGTCATGTCGGAGCTCGGCGGGCGCACGGTGCGCCAGGCGCTGGCGGCCGGCTGGGAGGCCAAGGACGTGTGGCGCGCGGTGTGCACGGCCATGAACGTTCCGCACGAGAACCGCTGAAGGGCCACGAAGATCCACAGGCGGTGCCCGGATGTCGGTGGCGTGGGTGAGACTTGCTCCGTGGCCCCGACGGACGAGACCTCGCAGATCCCCCGGCAGGAATCGCCGCTCGACACGACACCGCCGGACCGTCCCCCGGCGGGAGGCGGCGCCGTGCCGAACGCCCGCATGCCGCGCTGGTTGCCGCGCGCCATGGTGCTGGCCCTCGCCCTCGTGAAGCGGTACGACGTCACGGACGACCCTCGGGCCCACGGGCACCTCGGACCCGGCTCGGGCGTTCTGATCGCGCGCCTGCGGCGGCTGTTCCCCGGATGAGGCGGCTTCGCGGCCGTCACCAGGCGAGGGCCGCCCGGAATCCAGCGGCGAGCACGGCGGCCGTGTAACCGCCCACGGCCGCGCACATGATCCGGCGCTTCGTCACATCGCTCCAGGACGTGCGGGACAGCAGCCAGGCCAGCGCGGGCAGCACCAGCACGGCGTGCAGACTCACCCCGTGCAGCGGCTTGAGCGGCGCCGTCGCGTGGTACGCCGCCTGTTGATGCCCGGTGCGTGACAGCACGACCCCGCGCGCGATCATCGCGGCACCCGACAGCAGCGCGACGATGAGGATCGCGAACCCGGAGCGCAGCGCGAGTGCCATCCCGGGCGGGCCGCCGGGCCGGTGCCGGAACGCGGCGGCGGCGAACACCGAGAGCACGACGACCAGGATGCCGCCGCCCACCGCGAGCGTCATCGCGACCAGGCTGTCGAAGGGAGTCTCGGTGTTGAGGTGCGAGGGCACGCGGCGCCACGCCTGGAGGGTGATCCCGGCGACCTCCACGACGCAGTCGGCCGCGAACACGGCGAGCAGGACGGTACGCCACCGCGCACCCACGCGCAGGTACGACGTCACCCAGGTGACCGTGATCAGCGTCAGCCCGAAGGAGAGCCCGAACGTGACGGGCTTGCGCCAGGAGACGGGGCCGTCCCAGGGGCCGCCGTCGACGGCGAACACCAGCAGGTGCGCGAGTCCGGACAGCACGAGCACGGCCCCGATCGCCCAGCAGAGGCGTTCGCCGGGGCGGGCGGCGTGCCACAGGGCGATCGTCCGGCCGCCGGGGCCGGGGCCCGTGGCGGTCGGCGGGCCGGCCGGAGGGGATGGGGCGACGACGGCGAGGGCGGGGTCCGGGACTCCGTGGTGTTCCATGGGGTCAGCGTCGACGCCACGGGCCGGGTCGTCGTCGTACCGCCGGAGACTTCTGGCGTACGCCCCGTGAAGTAGCGCTCGGGCGTGGCGGGGAACCGGTGTTGAAGGTGCGCGCATCCGGCCTCGGGAGTGCCCTGTGGTGCGCTTGACACGAAAATCGAACATCCATTCTTATGGAGGCTCCGGCGGGGTTTCGGCGGGGGTTTCGACGCGGTTTCGATAGAGAAGTGCCCGAGTTATCCACAGGCCGGACGGGCGTCGGGGCGCATTGTCAGTGGCAGGCGTTAGCGTCTTTGACGTGAAGCGATCGACTCAAGCAAACCGGGTGGAACCCATGGCAGGAACCGACCGCGAGAAGGCCCTGGACGCCGCGCTCGCACAGATTGAACGGCAATTCGGCAAGGGCGCGGTCATGCGCATGGGCGAGCGGTCGAAGGAGCCCATCGAGGTCATCCCGACCGGGTCGACCGCGCTCGACGTGGCCCTCGGCGTCGGCGGTCTGCCGCGCGGCCGCGTGGTGGAGATCTACGGACCGGAGTCCTCCGGTAAGACGACCCTGACCCTGCACGCCGTGGCGAACGCGCAGAAGGCCGGCGGCCAGGTCGCCTTCGTGGACGCCGAGCACGCCCTCGACCCCGAGTACGCGCGGAAGCTGGGCGTCGACATCGACAACCTGATCCTCTCCCAGCCGGACAACGGCGAACAGGCGCTGGAGATCGTGGACATGCTCGTCCGCTCCGGCGCGCTCGACCTCATCGTCATCGACTCCGTCGCCGCGCTCGTCCCCCGCGCGGAGATCGAGGGCGAGATGGGCGACAGCCACGTGGGTCTGCAGGCCCGCCTGATGAGCCAGGCCCTCCGGAAGATCACCAGCGCGCTCAACCAGTCCAAGACCACCGCGATCTTCATCAACCAGCTGCGCGAGAAGATCGGCGTGATGTTCGGCTCCCCGGAGACCACGACCGGTGGCCGGGCACTGAAGTTCTACGCCTCGGTGCGCATCGACATCCGCCGCATCGAGACCCTGAAGGACGGCACGGAGGCGGTCGGCAACCGCACCCGCTGCAAGGTCGTCAAGAACAAGGTCGCGCCCCCCTTCAAGCAGGCCGAGTTCGACATCCTCTACGGCCAGGGCATCAGCCGTGAGGGCGGCCTGATCGACATGGGTGTCGAGCACGGCTTCGTCCGCAAGGCCGGCGCCTGGTACACGTACGAGGGCGACCAGCTCGGCCAGGGCAAGGAGAACGCGCGCAACTTCCTCAAGGACAACCCCGACCTGGCCAACGAGATCGAGAAGAAGATCAAGGAGAAGCTGGGCGTCGGTGTGCGGCCGGAGGAGCCTGCCGCCGAGCCGGGCACGGAAGCGGCGAGTGGCGCGTCCGCGGCCGAGGACACCGCCAAGACGGTGCCCGCGGCGGCGACCAAGGCCGCCAAGTCCAAGGCCCCGGTGGCCAAGAGCTAGCCCATGACACGACGAACCGACCGGGCCGAGTACGTCCGGCCCGGGGCCCCGCAGGGACGGGGGAGCCAGGGCGACGGGGGGTCCGTCGGGGGCGGTGACGGGGCGTACGACGACGTGTGCGGCGAAGAGGGGGCGTACGGCGAGGGGGCCCCGCGCGGTGACGGCCGCGCGCGTGGGGGACGAGGGCGAGGGGGGCGAGGGCGAGGGCGGCGGCGCGGCTTCGGGGAGCCGGCCGACGGCCCACAGGACGGGGGCTCCTCCTTCTCGTCGAGGGCCGAGAAGGGGGAGTCCCCTGAGGACCCGGCCGAGCGGGCGCGGGCGATCTGTCTGCGCCTGCTCACCGGGACCCCGCGCACGCGGAAACAGCTCGCGGACGCTCTGCGCAAGCGGGAGATCCCCGAGGACGTGGCGGACGAGGTGCTGTCGCGGTTCGAGGAGGTCGGCCTGATCGACGACAGCGCCTTCGCGGACGCGTGGGTGGAGTCCCGGCACCACGGCCGGGGCCTGGCCCGGCGGGCGCTCGCGCGGGAGCTGCGGACGAAGGGCGTGGACTCCGCGCTGATCGACGAGGCGGTCGGGCAGCTCGACACCGAGCAGGAGGAGGCCACCGCACGGGAACTCGTCGCCCGCAAGCTGCGCGCGACCCGGGGCCTCGACCGCGACAAACGCCTGCGCCGCCTTGCGGGCATGCTCGCCCGCAAGGGCTACTCCGAGGGGGTGGCCCTGCGGGTGGTCCGTGAGGCACTGGAGGCCGAGGGGGAGGACATGGAGGGATGGGGGGACGAGGGGTTCTGAACGGGTCCGGGGCTCCTCGACAGCGACAGCACACAGCTGACGACACCGCCACGGCCCGCGCTGCCTGAGCGCGTCGGCCGGGTGCGGACGGGGGCGGGACCCATCGGACACGGGCCCTGAACACGGTAGACGCGCGGGGGCGCCGATCGCGTTCAGGGCCCGGATGCGTCCCGGAGGACGGCGGGAAGCACCGCCCACGGCTGCCGGGACGATGAACGGTGGCCAGAGGCCGGGTTACGCCGTCACCGGCAGGCCCGCTGCCCTCCAGGCCTGGAAGCCGCCCACCAGGTCCGTGGCGCGGTGCAGGCCCAGTTGGCGCAGGGAGGCGGCGGCCAGGCTGGAGGCGTAGCCCTCGTTGCACACGACCACCACGCGCAGGTCGTGGCTCGTGGCCTGAGGCGCGCGGTGGCTGCCCTGCGGATCGAGGCGCCACTCCAGTTCATTGCGTTCGACGACGAGGGCGCCCGGGATCAGTCCGTCACGATCGCGCAGGGCCGCGTACCGGATGTCCACGAGGAGCGCATCACCGGCCTGTGCGGCCTCGTACGCCTCCGCCGCCTCCACCCGGTCGAAGCCCTGGCGGACCCGCTCCAGCAGTTCGTCGATGCCCAGGGGGCGTTCGGGCACGGCGGTCACTGCCAGTCCTCCGGGCGCTCGACCTGCTCCAGGCGCAGCACCGGACCCGTGCGGCTGTAGCGGCGGATCTGCGGCAGGGGCGGGTAGTAGGCATGGATCGAGAGCGCGTGCTGGTCGGTGGACTCGTTGAGCACCTCGTGCACATGGTGCTGCCCGAACGAGCGGCCCCTGCCGGCCGGCAGCCGCCGCTGCCGGTCCACCCCGTCGCTGAGTTCGAGGGTCTTCCAGCCGTCGGAGGGCAGCCGGGCCGCGAGCGAGTTCTCCTTGAGTTCACCCGCCGCGGTGACGAAGGCGCCGACCGACTCGGCATGGTCGTGCCAGCCGGTGCCGGTGCCGGGCGGCCAGCCGATCAGCCAGGCCTCGCTGCCGCCGGGACCCTCAAGGCGTACCCAGGTACGGCCTTCGGGGTCCAGCGGGAGTGAGGCGATGAGCTCGGTGTCGGCGGCCGTACGGCGTACGAAGTCGAGCAGCTCGGCCTGGGTGGGGGTCCGAGCCGGGGCGGAGACGGAGGAAGAAGGAGACGAAGAAGGAGATGAAGAAGGAGATACGGACAACGGGTACCGTCCTGAGGTTCGCGTGGGCCGAGCGGCGCCACGGGCAGGCCGCACGGATGAAGGGAAGCGAGTTCAACAGGACGGGCGACACACGCAGCCCGCATAGCGGACGAGGTCCATATGGACCCTCCGCCACAGGCGCACACAGGTGTCGGTCACGATCCGGAGTACACCATGGCGGCCCCGACCGGTCAACTGACCGTCACCATGTGGACCCCACGGTGACTGTGTGTTCGGATGAGCGGCCCCCGCCACGCCCCTACCCTCGGCCCGCTCCCGCCGGGGCCTGCGCCTTCGCCGGACCACCCAGCGTCGCCTCCGCCGCCGCGTACAGGTCGGCCGGGCGCACCCCGCTCAGCGCCGTGACCAGACGGCCGTCCGGCCGGACCAGGAGGACGGTGTGGGCGGGCGCACCCGGGTAGCTCTCGGCGACCAGCAGTTCCGCCGGGTGCGGCAGGGCCGTCACCGCCGCCGCCAGCCGGGGCATGATCCCGGCGGACACCCAGTGCTTGCGCTCCCACACGCCCGTGCCCGGCGCGACCAGCACCACCAGCAGCGATCCACGCCCCAGCCGGTCCCGTAGCCGTACGAAGGAGCCGTCCTCGGCCGTCACCCGAACATCCACGACCGGGGCCCCGGGCTCGGTCTCGACCGGTACCGCCGACTCCCCGGGCGCGGGCATGAGCGGGGAGCCGGCGTACGTCCCCGGCGCGCCCAGTGCGCCGCGCCCCAGATGGCCGTCCGCGAGCAGTGCGTCATGGCCGCGGGCGGCCCCGGGCACGTACGACCGCAGGCCTTTGCCGCTCCGCAACAACGGCAGCGCCTGGTCCGCTGCGCGCAGCCGGGCCGCGACGACGGCGCGGCGTTCCGCCTGATAGCTGTCGAGCAGAGCCTCGTGCGGACCGTGGTGCCAGGCCGAGGCAAGCTTCCAGGCGAGGTTGTCGACGTCCCGGAGGCCCTCGTCGAGGCCCTGGGTGCCGAGCGCGCCGAGCAGATGCGCGGCGTCCCCGGCGAGGAAGACCCGGCCGACGCGCCAGCGGCGCGCGAGCCGGTGGTGGACGGTGTGGACGCCCGTGTCCAGGAGGTCGTACGCGGGCGTGGTGCCCCCGTTCCAGCCCGCGAGGGTCTCCCGGACAAGGGTGACGATCAGCTCGGGCGTGACCAGGTCCTTGCCCGGCGGCAGCAGCCAGTCCAGGCGCCACACCCCGTCGGGCAGGGGGCGCGCCGCGACCTCGCCGCCCGAGGGGCCCGACGTCCGCCACGGCGGCATGCGGTGCAGCAACGCTTCGCCTTCCCAGGGCAGTTCGGTGCGCAGGGCCGCCACGGCGTGGCGCTCCACCCCCGTACGGCCCGGGAAGCGGATGCCGAGGAGTTTGCGCACCGTCGAGCGCGGGCCGTCGCTCCCGACCAGGTAACTGCCGCGCCACCAGGTGTCCCGGGGCCCGCGCGCGTGCGCCGTGATGCCCGAGGGCTCCTGCTCGATGGAGTCCAGCCGGCTCTCCGCCGCGAGTTCGGCCAGTGGTTCGGCGGCGATGGCCTCGCGCAGGGCGCCGGTGAGCACGTGCTGGGCGATGTGCAGCGGGGCAGGCCCCCCGGCGACGCCGGATACGTCGGCCGGGCCGCTCCCGCTCTCGGCGGTGCCGTACCCGCCCATGCGCTGCGGCTGTGCGCCCGCCGCCCCGAACGCCACGGTCCGCGTCACCTGCTTGCGGCGCATCGACCGCCATCCGGCCCAGCACAGCCCGGCCTCGGCGAGCGGGGTTCCCGTCAGCCGTTCCGTCAGGGCGGCGGTGTCCTCGCGCAGCACGACCGTGCGTGCGGCCCGCTGTTCGTCCTTGCCCGGGCCCTCGTCGAGGACCACGGACGGCACCTCCTGGCGCGCCAGCGCCAGCGCGAGCGACAGGCCCACGGGCCCCGCTCCGACGATGATCACCGGGTCCACGGTGCGGCGCCCCCTGCCCACAGCGTTGTCCCGAGAGGCGTATGTGAACTGGAGGTTGGAGCAGGGTGCACGATCACAGAAAGTATGCAACAGACTGCGCGCCAGCCGGTCAAGCGGGACGCACGGCCGGTGCCCTTCGCAAGCGACGGAGGCAGCGGCGCTCAGGCCGCTGCCTCCGTGCAGGTCACGCCGTTCGGCCGGGTCGGATCGGCCGTTCTCAGACCGTCCCGCCGGCGCCGGTCCCGAAGGTGCCGCCGATCTGGGCCGGCTTGAGCTCCTCGACCTCCTCCGCGGCGAGGACCGCTCCCGTGCTCCGCTTGCTGCGTCGCAGCCTGCGCTCCAGCCAGCTCGCGAAGCTCGTCAGGGCGAAGTTCAGCGCGATGAAGACGACCGCCACCACGATGAAGCTGGCGATGACGTTGGCGTAGTTGGCCGCGAGCGTGCTGCGCGCGTTCAGCAGCTCGGGGAACGCCAGCATCACGCCGCCCAGTGCGGTGTCCTTCACGATGACGACGAGCTGGCCGACGATGGCCGGCAGCATCGCCGTGACGGCCTGCGGCAGCAGGATGCCGGTCATCGTCTGACTCTTGCGCAGGCCTATCGCGTACGCGGCCTCGGTCTGGCCCCTGGGGAGGGCCAGGATGCCGGCCCGTACCACCTCGGCGAGGACCGAGGCGTTGTAGAACACCAGGCCGGTGACGACCGCGTAGAGGGGCCGCTGGTCGCTGGAGATGTTCGTGGAGCTGACGTAGAACTCGTTGGCGAACAGCATCAGCAGCAGCACCGGGATCGCCCGGAAGAACTCGACCACCACACCGGCCGGAACCCGGACCCACCGGTGGTCGGACAGGCGCGCGATGCCGAAGACCGCGCCCAGCGGCAGGGCGATGACCATGGCGAGCGCCGCGGCCTTCAGGGTGTTGCCGAGACCGGGCAGCAGATACGTCGTCCAGGCCTCGGCGGTGGTGAAGGGCTGCCACAGGACCCACTTCAGCTGGCCCTTGTCGTCCATCGTCCGCCAGACCCACCACAGGAACAGGGCGAGCAGGACGACGAAGACGATGGAGAGGATCACATTGCGCCGCTTGGCGCGGGGGCCGGGGGCGTCGTAGAGAACGGAGCTCATCGCTTCACCGCCAGTCGCTTGCCCAGCCAGCCGAGGACGAGGCCGACCGGCAGGGTCAGTACCACGAAGCCGAAGGCGAAGACGGCGCCGATGGCGATCAGCTGGGCCTCGTTCTCGATCATCTTCTTCATCAGGGCGGCAGCCTCGGCCACGCCGATCGCGGCCGCCACGGTCGTGTTCTTGGTCAGGGCGATCAGTACGTTGGCCAGGGGGCCGATGACCGCACGGAAGGCCTGCGGCAGCACGATGAGGCGGAGGGTCTGGCCGAAGTTCAGCCCGATGGCACGCGCCGCTTCGGCCTGCCCGAGCGGAACGGTGTTGATGCCGGAGCGCAACGCCTCGCAGACGAAGGCCGCGTGGTAGGCGATGAGGCCGAGTATCGCCAGCCGGAAGCCCTGGATGGTGAAGTCGGAGGCCCCCATCGTCACGCCGAAGATGTCGGCGAGGCCGAGCGAGGTGAAGACGATGATGACCGTGAGGGGGATGTTCCGGACGATGTTCACGTAGGCGCTGCCGAACCCGCGCATGAGCGGGACCGGGCCGACCCGCATCGCGGCCAGCAGGGTGCCCCAGACCAGGGAGCCCAGGGCGGAGAAGACGGTGAGCTTCACCGTCATCCAGAACGCCCCTAGGACGTCGTAACCTTGAAGAAAGTCGAACACGATCTCCCGCGCTTCCGGGTGTGTGGCGTACGAGGAGGGCGTGGCGGCCGCCGCTGTGATCGCGGCGAGCGGCGGCGCGCCTGCGGAACCCTGCGTTACCTGGGGATCCCTGGGTTACTTGACGATCTGGCCGATCTTCGGGGCGGGCTCGTTCTTGTAGTTGGCCGGGCCGAAGTTCTTGTCGACCGCCGCCTTCCAGGAGCCGTCGGACACCATCTTCTCCAGGGCGGCGTTGATCTTGTCCGCGGTCGCGGTGTCGCCCTTCTTGACGCCGATGCCGTAGTTCTCGTTGCTCAGCTTGAGCCCCGCGAGCTTGAACTGGCCCTTGTACTTGTCCTGGGCGGCGAAGCCCGCGAGGATCGAGTCGTCGGTGGTCACCGCGTCCACGGCGCCGCTCTGCAGGCCGGCGATGCACTCCGAGTAGCCGCTGTACTCGCGCAGCTGGGCCTTGGGAGCGATCTTGTCGTGGATGTTCTGTGCCGAGGTGGAACCGGTCACGGAACAGAGCTTCTTGCCGTTGAGGTCCGTGGCCTTGGAGATGTCGGAGTTCGCCTTCACCAGCAGGTCCTGGTGGGCCAGCAGGTAGGGGCCGGCGAAGTCGACCTTCGCCTTGCGCTTGTCGTTGATCGAGTACGTGGCCGCGATGAACTTGACGTCGCCGCGGGCGAGCGCGCTCTCACGGTCGGCGCTCTTGGTCTCGACGAACTCGATCTGGTCCGCCTTGTAGCCCAGTTGCTTGGCGACGTAGGTCGCCACGTCCACGTCGAAGCCGGAGAAGGAACCGTCCGGCTGCTTCAGGCCGAGGCCGGGCTGGTCGTACTTGATACCGATCTTGATCGTCTTGCCGCCGCCGCTGCCGGAGGAGCCGCCGCTCTTGTTGCCGGACCCGCAGGCCGTGGCGGCGGTGGCGAGGGCGAGGACGACGGCCGTGGCCGCGGTGACCTTGCGGAGCTTCATGGTGAACATCCTTTGCGTGGTGAAGAGTTGGGGGCCGCGGCCCGGGACGCGGACCGTCGGTGGCGGAGGGCGCGGGTCGTCAGGGGCGCCGTCCGTGACATGGCTTCGGGCCGTCGGCTGGCGGGGCGCAGGTCGTCGGGGAGCGGGGCGCAGGTCGTCGGGGAGCGGGGCGCAGGTCGTCGGGGGAGTGGCGAGGGTCGTGGGCGAGTGGCGAGTGGCGAGTGGCGAGGGTCGTCGGGGAGTGGACCGAGCCGTCGGGGGCGCGGGCCGGGCCGTCAGTGGTGCAGGATCTTCGACAGGAAGTCCTTGGCGCGGTCGCTGCGCGGGTTGCTGAAGAACTGGTCCGGCGCGGCCTCTTCGACGATGCGGCCGTCGGCCATGAAGACCACGCGGTTGGCGGCCGAACGTGCGAAGCCCATCTCATGGGTGACGACGACCATGGTCATGCCCTCCCGGGCGAGCTGCTGCATGACCTCCAGGACCTCGTTGATCATCTCGGGGTCCAGGGCCGAGGTCGGCTCGTCGAAGAGCATGACCTTCGGGTCCATCGCCAGGGCGCGGGCGATCGCGACGCGCTGCTGCTGTCCGCCGGAGAGCTGCGCGGGGTACTTGTCCGCCTGGGTGGCGACGCCCACCCGGTCGAGCAGGCCGCGCGCCTTCTCCTCGGCCTGCCGCTTGTCCGTTCTGCGGACCTTGACCTGGCCCAGCATCACGTTCTCGAGCACCGTCTTGTGCGCGAAGAGGTTGAAGGACTGGAAGACCATGCCGACGTCGGCGCGCAGCCGCGCCAGTGCCTTGCCCTCCTGGGGCAACGGACTGCCGTCGATCAGGATCTCGCCCGAGTCGATGGTCTCCAGGCGGTTGATGGTGCGGCACAGGGTGGACTTCCCCGACCCCGAGGGGCCGATGACCACGACGACCTCGCCACGGGCCATGGTCAGGTCGATGTCCTGGAGCACGTGCAACGCGCCGAAGTGCTTGTTGACGCTCCTCAGGACGACCAGTTCGTCGGTCGCGGCCACCGAGTCCTTGGCCACCGATACTTCGGTCATTGCTGACTGGCTCCGTCCTCGCTCGGTTTCGGAGGACAGTAGTAACGGCGTACGACCAGCGTCATTACATCTGAGGGAGATCTGAGCATCACAATCCGATAGCGGCCGTGCGCATGCCGTAGCAGGCGCGCGCCGGGCTCGTACCGGCTGGATAACGGAAGCCGCCCGCAACCGGAAGCCTCTTGACGCCGTCCTTGTTCATCGGCGTGACTGCCATGGTGCACGCGCTCGCGTGCACTCGTTCGTGTGGACGACGCTTTCCGGTACAAGGAGACAGAAGACCCTCGTACCTGTGGATGTACATGCGGAGAGCGAACGGGATTCGTACGGCGGAGGAACCGGAGGGGGCCGGCATGAGACTGCTTCTCGTCGAGGACGACAACCACGTCGCGGCCGCCCTGTCCGCGGTGCTCGCCCGGCACGGCTTCGTCGTCACGCACGCCCGCAGCGGCGAGGAGGCCCTCCAGGCGCTGGTCCCCGAGGGTCCCGGCTTCGGCGTCGTCCTGCTCGACCTGGGCCTGCCCGACCAGGACGGCTACGAGGTCTGCGGCAAGATCCGCAAGCGCACCAGCAGCACCCCGGTGATCATGGTGACCGCCCGCTCCGATGTGCGCTCCCGGATCCACGGCCTCAACCTCGGCGCCGACGACTACGTGGTCAAGCCGTACGACACCGGGGAACTGCTCGCGCGCATCCACGCCGTCGCCCGGCGCGTCCCGCACGTGGACGACACCGGCGCCACCGAGACCGCGCTGCGCCTCGGCCCCGTGCGCATCGAACTGCCCACCCGCCAGGTCAGCGTGGACGGCTCGGTGATCCAGCTGACCCGCAAGGAGTTCGATCTGCTCGCCCTGCTGGCCCAGCGCCCGGGCGTGGTGTTCCGTCGTGAGCAGATCATCAGCGAGGTGTGGCGCACCAGTTGGGAGGGGACCGGACGCACCCTGGAGGTGCATGTCGCATCCCTGCGCTCCAAGCTGCGCATGCCCGCCTTGATCGAGACCGTGCGCGGCGTCGGGTACCGGCTCGTCGCCCCGGCCGCCTAGCGGGGACGGGTGGGCGCACGTCTGCTTCCGCTGCTCATCGTCCTGATGGCGGCCGTGCTGCTCGCGCTCGGCGTTCCTCTCGCGGTGAGCCTCGCGGCCGCCCAGCAGCAACGGGTGGTCGTCGACCGCATCGACGACACCGCGCGCTTCGCGGCCCTCGTCGTCACCGAACGGCCCGCCGCTTCCCGGGCGGGAGTCACGGACGAGCGCGGCGAGACCCTGCGCAAGGAACTCGCCATGTACTACGACGTCTACGGCATCCGGGCCGGCGTCTTCTACCGCGACGACGCACCCATGGCCCACGCGCCGGAGGACTGGTACCTGCCGCAGCGGGGCGAGGGCCGCGACGCCTTCAACGAGGCCCTCCTGGGGCGCCGCAGCCACGACCCCGAGCAGGTCTGGCCCTGGCAGCGCACCCGGCTCGTGGTCGCCTCCCCCGTCATCCGTGACGGCGACGTCATCGCCGTCGTCGTCACCGACTCGCCCACCGGGCAGATGAGATCGAAGACCCTGCACGGGTGGCTGCTCATCGGGGCGGGCGAGGTCGCCGCGATGCTGCTGGCCGTCGGCGCCGCACTGCGCCTGACCGGCTGGGTGCTCAGGCCCGTACGGATCCTGGACGCGACGACCCACGACATCGCCACCGGCCGTCTCAAGTCCCGTGTCGCGGCCGCGGGCGGACCGCCGGAACTCAGACGCCTGGCCCGGTCGTTCAACGAGATGGCGGACAACGTCGAGGAAGTACTGGAACAGCAGCGCGCGTTCGTCGCCGACGCCTCACACCAGTTGCGCAATCCGCTCTCCGCGCTGCTGCTGCGCATCGAACTGCTCGCCCTCGAACTGCCCGAGGACAACGAGGAGATCGGCTCCGTACGCACCGAGGGCAAGCGCCTCGCCCAGGTCCTCGACGACCTGCTCGATCTGGCGCTCGCCGAGCACGCCGAGGCGGACCTGCGCATCACCGACATCGGCGCGCTGACCGCCGAGCGGGTCGCGGCCTGGGGTCCGGCCGCGCAGGCCAAGGGCGTACGGCTGACCGGGAACTGCCCGGCCACCACGGCCTGGGCGGATCCCGTCACCCTCTCCAGCGCGCTGGACGCGGTCATCGACAACGCGGTGAAGTTCACGCCCGAGTCGGAGCGCGTCGAGGTGGAGGTCGTGGCGAGCGGCGAGAGCGCCACGGTCGTGGTCACCGACGGCGGCCCGGGCCTGAGCGACGACGAACTCGCCCGTGTCGGCGATCGCTTCTGGCGAAGCGCGGCGCACCAGAACATCAAGGGATCAGGGCTCGGACTGTCGATCTCGCGGGCGCTGCTGGCGGCAGGGGGCGGCTCGATCTCCTACGAGCACCATGAGCCGCACGGTCTGAAGGTGACGGTCACGGTGCCGCGGACGGCGCCCGCGCCCGGCCCGCCCGGGGTCTGAGACCGGGGCCGGGCCAAGAGCTCCGAAGTTCTAAGAGCTCTAAGGCTTGACCGACCGGTAGTAGCGCCGCGCCCCGTCGTGCAGCTCCAGCGGATCCGTGTAGATCGCCGTGCGCAGGTCCACCAGCTGGGCCGCGTGCACCTGCAGCCCGATCCGGTCACGGCTGTCGATCACCGCACGGGTGAGCTTCTCGGTCAGGTCCGCGTTCATGTCCTCCCGTGTCATCAGGAGGTTCGCGACGGCCACGGTCTGCACGGAGGAGCCCTGCTCGGCGTCCGGGTAGGCGTCGGCGGGCATCACCGCGGCCCGGTAGTAGCGCGACGCGCCACCCTGTGCGTGCAGCTTCGCCACCAGGTCGCCGCCGATCGGCACCAGGCGGATCGCGAAGTGCCTCGACAGCTCCGTGATCGCGCTGGTCGGCAACCCGCCCGACCAGAAGAACGCGTCGATCCTGTGCCGCTGCAGCAGCTCGGGCATGGTCCCGATGCCGTCGGACAGCGGAGTGATGTCCCGCTTCGGGTCCAGCCCGGCCGCGGTGAGCACGTGTTCCGCGATCAGTCGTACTCCGGACCCACCCGGCCCGACGGCGACCGTGCGGCCCTTCAGATCCGCCACCGACTGCACGGGGGACGAGCGCGGCACCACCAGGTGCACGTAGTCGTCGTACAGACGTGCGCAGCCACGCAGCCGGTCCGCACCCGGCTTCTTCTCCAGCGCGTACGTCTCCACCGCGTCGGCCGCCGCGATGGTGAAGTCGGCGTCCCCCGTCGCCACCCGCCGTACGTTCTCCTGCGACCCGTCGCTGTTCAGCAGCCGTACGTCCAGCTTCGGCATGTCCTTGGCGATCGCGCGCTGCAGCAGGGTGCCGTACTTCTGGTAGACGCCGGTCGGGGTTCCCGTACTGAAGGTGACCGTGCCGCTCGGGGACGTGTCGCCGAGCGGCAGCAGCCACCACAGCAGCAGCCCGAGGACCGCGAGCGCGGCCGCCGAACCCAGCAGCGCGCGGCGTCTGCCGATACGGGGGAGTGCCTGGAGCATGCGCGCGATCCTGCCAGCACCTACGCATCCCTGACCAGGGCCGGGTGAACGGGAGGCCCAGGGGTGACCGCGCGGTGATCGATAGGGTCGCCGGATGCACCCTTCTCCCGCCTCTCTCGTCCGTGAGTTCCACCGCGCCTTCGGGCTCGACGCCCGTACGGTGCCGACCGAGGTGGCCCCGGAGCTGGCCGCGCACCGCGGTCAGCTGCTCGCCGAGGAGGCCGCGGAAGTCGCCGAGGTGTCCGTCACCGGCCCGCTCGACCGGCTGGCGCACGAGCTGGCCGACGTGGTGTACGTGGCGTACGGCACGGCCCTCGTGCACGGCATCGACCTCGACGCCGTGATCGCCGAGATCCACCGCGCCAACATGACCAAGATCGGCCCGGACGGCACGGTCGCCCGCCGGGCCGACGGCAAGGTGCTCAAGGGCGAGCACTACCGGGCCCCGGACGTCTCCGAGATCCTGCGCGGCCAGGGCTGGACTCCGTCGCAGGTGTAGGACCCGTCCCACGGACGGGGTGAATCCGTCGGGCGCGGAGCCGGTGACGCGCCGGTCCGGGACGGCCGTGCTTCGGGCGAGTTGCGGCGGGTGCGCGCGGCGCCACGGCCCTACGGGCCCGCTCTCGGCGGCCCTCGTCGCTGCCGCGCCGCCGAAGACCGCGGGGCGCAAGCCACGGCTCCGCGACGAGGCGCCGTCGAGTCGGGAGACTGGTGGGGAGTGGAACGCGGGCAGGCGCCGGCGCGCCGTCTCACGGCCCGCACGCGTTCGGCCCGGCGGACCGTCCTCCAAGGGGCCCTAGACTGGGACGACTCGTGTGACAGGACCCGGCATGAAGGGAAGGCGACCGTGACGGCAGGTGGCGGTGGTTTCGAGGACCCGTCCGCCGAGGTGTTGTCGGAGGCGGCCGCCGCGTTCGGACTGCTGGCATCGCCCGCCCGGCTGCACATCGTGTGGGCTCTCGCGCAGGGCGAGAGCGATGTCACCGGACTCGCCGAGCGGGTCGGCGGCGCGCTGCCCGCCGTGAGCCAGCACCTGACCAAGCTCAAGCTCGCCGGCCTGGTCCGCTCTCGCCGCGAGGGCCGTCGCCAGGTGTACTTCGTCGACGACGTGGACGTGGTGACCGTGGTGCGCCTCATGGTGGGCCAGCTCACCGACCGCGCCGCTCAGCCCAGCGCCCCGGCAGCCCGAATCCGTGGCCTCTGAGACCGCCCCACCCTCGGCGACCCCGCCGTACGGCACTGCCGTCACGGGGCCCACGTCCCTCCAGGAACTGCGCCGACTGGAGAGCAGCCGTCGCGGGCTCACCGACGCGGAGGCGGAGGCGCGGCTCGCGGACCTCGGGGAGAACGTGCTCCCCGAGACCCGTACCGCATCCTGGCCCCGTCTCTTCGTGCGCGGCGCGCGCGACCCGTTCACCACGGTGCTGCTCTGCCTCGGCCTGGTCTCGGCGACCGTCACCGCCTGGGGCACCGCCTGTGTGATCCTCTCCCTGGTCGTGGTCAGCTGCGTCCTGCGCGCCACCGGCGAGTACCGGGCCGACCGCTCGATGGCCGCGCTGCGCGAGCTGGTCGCCAGCACCGCGACCGTCCTGCGCCGCCCGGAGGCGGACCGGCCGCCGTGGGAGCGGGAGATACCCGCCGTCGAGCTGGTGCCGGGTGATGTGATCCGGCTCGCGCCCGGTGACCTGGTCCCGGCCGACGTACGACTGCTGCGCGCGAGCGGCCTGACCGTGCACCAGGCGGCCCTGACCGGCGAGTCGGCACCGGTCGCCAAGGACGCACTCGACGTGCCCGGACCGCCCCACGGCGGCCCCTTCGAACAGCCCCACCTCTGCTTCCAGGGCAGCAGCGTCGCCTCCGGCGGAGGCACCGCGCTCGTCCTGGAGACGGGCGCCCGGACCCGGTTCGCCCGGGCCCATGGTGCCCCCGTCCGGCGTGAGGCGAGCGCCTTCGACCGGTCCGTGCACGGCATCTCCTGGGTGCTGATCCGGTTCATGCTGCTCACCCCGCCGCTGGTCCTCATGGCCAACGCGGCGCTGCGCGACCGGGGCCTGGAGACGCTCCCCTTCGCCGTCGCGGTCGCCGTCGGCCTCACCCCCGAGATGCTTCCGGTCATCGTCACCACCTGCCTGGCCCGCGGCGCCTCCCTCCTCGCCCGCGCCCACGGTGTGATCGTCAAACGCCTGCCCGCCCTGCACGATCTCGGCGCCGTCGACGTGCTCTGCCTCGACAAGACCGGCACCCTCACCCAGGACCGGCCGACCGTCGAACAGGCCCTGGACGGTGACGGGAAGGACGCGCCCGACGTCCTGCGCTGGGCGGCGGTCAACGCCTGGTGGACCCTCCAACTCGCGGACGTGCCCGCTCCGGACGCCCTCGACGAGGCACTGCTGGACGCGGCCGACGGGGCCTGGGAACCGTACGAAGGCGTCGCCGCCCTGCCGTTCGACCCGGTCCGCCGGCTCGCCACCGCCGTCGTGCGCGGCCGGCTCGGCACCCACACCCTCATCGTCAAGGGCGCCGCCGAGGACGTACTGGAGCGCTGCGCGCTGGAGCCCGACGAGCGGGACCGGCTGCTCGCGCGGGCCGCGCACGAGGCGGACCAGGGCCTGCGACTGCTCGCCGTCGCCACCGCCGACCGCCCCGCCCGCACCCGCGCCTACACCCCCGCCGACGAACGGGGCCTGACCTTCCGCGGCTTCGTCACCTTCCGCGACGCCCTCACCCCGAGCGCCGCGCGTGCCCTGCGGGACCTCGCCGCCCGTGGTGTCAGCGTCCGGATCCTCACGGGCGACCACCCGGGCACGGCGGCCCGCGTCTGCCGCGACCTCGGCCTCGACGCCGGTGACGTACGGACCGCCGGGGCCGAGGACGACCATGCCGCGACCGTCGTCGCCCGGTGCACCCCCGAGGACAAGGCGCGGATCGTGACCGCCCTCCGCCAGGCCGGGCACACCGTCGGCTTCCTCGGCGACGGTGTCAACGACGTGCCCGCGCTGCACGCCGCCGACGTGGGCATCGCCCCCCGTGACGCCGTCGACGTGGCCCGCGAGAGCGCGGACGTGGTCCTCGCGCACAAGGACCTCAGCGCGATCGAGCACTCCGTCGTCGCCGGCCGCCACAGCAGCGGCAACATCGCCACCTATCTGTGCGTCACGCTGTCCTCGAACCTCGGCAACGTCGTCGCGATGCTCGCGGCGGGCCTCCTGCTGCCCTTCCTGCCGATGCTCCCGGCCCAGGTCCTCGTCCAGAACCTGTGCTTCGACTCGGCACAGCTCGCCTTCGCCTACGACCGCCCCGCGCCCCGCACGCTGATGCGTCCCACCGTGCTGCGCCCACGTGACTTCCTGCGCTTCATCACCGGCTTCGGAGCCGTCAACGCCGTCGCCGACCTCGCCACCTTCGGCGTGCTCGCGCTCACGCTGTACGGCCCCGACGCACTCGACGACGAAGTGATCTTCCACTCCGCCTGGTTCACCGAGAACCTGCTCACCCAGGCCTTGGTGATGCTGCTCCTGCGGTCGGGCCGTGGCCTTGCCGAGCGCCGGGACCCCGGCCCGGTCGGACGGGCGGCGGCGGTCCTCGCCGCGGTCGGCCTCCTGCTGCCCCTCACCCCGCCGGGCGCCCTCCTCGGCCTGTCCCCGCTGCCGACGGAGTACTTCCTCCTGCTCACCGCCGTCCTCGCGCTGTACGCGTTCGCCCTGTGGGCGATGAGGGCGCGCTACGACCGCCGGTCGGGCGAGGGCGGGGCGGGCCCTCGCCCTCGCCCTGGTGCTGGTCAGCCGTAGGTGAGGTTGGAGCAGGGGTTGTCGTCGGCGGAGCGGGCGTCGTGGGCGACCTTGCTGGGAACGGCGGTGGGGGCCGCGGAGGCGGCGGGGGTGTCGGCGTAGGTCTGGCCGAGGACGACGCTGACACCGGGTGCGGTGACCGGCTGGAGCTGTGCGCCGGGGAAGAGGGCGGCGACGGCCTGTGCGGTGGACTGCTGGCCGGGTCCGTACTCGATGAGCGTGGTGGTGTGGTTGTGGGCGTGTGCGGTGGCGGTGGTGGTGACGGTGAAGCCGTGGGTGGTGAGGGTGGTGGCGGCGCGGGCGGCGAGGCCGCGGGTGGTGGTGCCGTTGTAGACGGCGATGGCCCGTCCGTTGCCGGAGACGGTGGGTTCGGGGGTGGGGGATGCGGGGGTGTGGGGTGTGGTCTTCCTGCCGCTGGCGTCGTGTCCGTCGAGAGTGCGGTCGGCCTTGAGGGCGGCCCACAGGGCGTCGGCGTCCGGGTGGACGATGGCGACGCGTTCGCCCTGGTAGCGCCAGGGGATGGTGATGAATTTGGTGTTGTGCAGGTCGATGTCCTTGAGGGACATGGCGAAGGAGATGAGCTTGTCGGCGGAGCCGAGTCCGGGGTCCACGGTGAGGGATTTGGTGGCGGCGTCGGCGAGAGGGAGGAGATTGGTGGGGGTCAGGCCGTTGCTCTTGATCTCTTTGAGGAGGCTGGAGACGAAGGCTTGCTGGCGTTTGATGCGGCCGATGTCGGAGCCGTCGCCGATGCCGTGGCGGATGCGGACGTAGTCGAGGGCCTTCTTGCCGGAGACGGTCTGGAGGCCTTTGGGGAAGAGGAGTTGGCCGCGGGTGGCGCGGTGGGGGCTGAGGTCGCGTTCGTAGACGTCCTGGGGGAGGCAGACCTGGACGCCGCCGACGACCTCGGTGAGGCCGGCGAAGCCTTTGAAGTCGACGACGACGGTGTGGTCGACACGGAGTCCGGTGAGGTTCTCGACGGTGTTCTGGGTGCAGGCGGGGTTGCCTTGGGGGGTCTGGCCGATGGAGTAGGCGGCGTTGAACACGGTGTTGTTCTGGGCCTTGGTCCAGGTGCCGTCGGGGAGTTTGCAGGGCGGGATGGTGACCAGGGAGTCGCGGGGGATGGAGACGCCGACGGCGTGTTGGTGGTCGGCGTAGACGTGGAGGAGGAAGGCGGTGTCGGAGCGGCCGATGTCGTTGGTGTCGCCGCCGCCGAGGGCGTTGTTGCCGCCGGTGCGGGCATCGGATCCGATGACGAGGACGTTCTCACCCTTGGAGGAGCCCGTGGGCCGGTCGTCGGACAGGCCGCCGGCGTCGAAGGTGTTGATGTTGCCGTTCAGCTGCAGATAGATCCAGCCGGCCCCACCCACCACCAGCACCAGCAGCGACACACAGACGGCGAGGGTCAGCCGTATCCGCCGGCCGCGCCTGCGGTCGCCGGCCCCACTGCGGGAGCCGCCCTCCCCGCCTCCTCCGCCGCCCCGACGGCGCGAAGGTGGGTTGCGTCGGCTGCTCGTCATGGTCATCGGCGCCTCATCCGGTCCGGTCCCGCTGGATGGTTGTACAGTTGCGCAATGTAGCAACCATCACTGGACGGGCGAGCGGCGGAAGGCGTCCTCGGCCCAGGCGAGGAAAGGGCGGGCGCGGCCATGCTCCGCAACGGACTGGAACCCTGGCATCTGCTGATCGTGGCGATCGTCGTCATCGTGCTGTTCGGCTCGAAGAAGCTTCCCGACACCGCCCGCGCGCTGGGCAAGTCGATGCGCATCCTCAAGAGCGAGGCCAAGGCCATGAAGGAGGAGAACGCACCCTCGTCGGCCGCCGAGCCCGCTCCCGTGATGCCGTCGGCCATCCGCACCTCCGCTGAGGCGGCCACCGCCGAGCCGCCGACCGCCACGCACTGAAGCCCGTCCATCGGCGTCCGTCAGGGGCTCGCGCTGTCGTAACCGTACGCCAACGGCTCATCGGGCACGCCGAGTTGACGCCGGTAGATGTACAGCGCCGCCACCCGTACCCCGTCGGCCGGGTCCTCGACCTGGCAGGGGTACGTCACCTGCAGCACCGAGGGCCGGCCCGCGACCTGCATGCGCAGGCCGTCGGCCGGTCCTCCCGTGAGCACCGCCGTCTCCCACGTCGTCGCGACATCGAGATGCATGGGTGAACTTTAAGGGTTGCGCAATCGCTGAATCGTTGTGAACTGTGCCACTCCGACCCCGGCGCCCTCAGGGCTGGGGCGGCGCCGCGTCCTCCAGCACGTCGAGCAGGGCCCGTAGCGGGGCGCTCGCACGGCGGGTCGCGGAGACCGCCATGGACAGCGTCCACCGCAGGGAGGGATCCGCGAGGGGCAGGACGGCCAGCCCGGTCGTGTCCACGTCGGCCGTGACGTCGTGCAGCAAGCCGATGCCCAGCCCGGCGCGTACGTACGAGGCGAGCGTGCGGACGTCCGCCGCCTCCAGGACCACCTGCCGGCGCAGCCCGGCTCGGGCGAAGGCGCGGTCCACGAGCTCCCGGTTGCCGTAGCCAGCCGGGTTGTCGACGAACGGCTCGTCGACGAACTCGGTCAGTTCCAGCGGCGCGTGCGCGTCCGAGCGGGCCAGCGGGTGACCGGCCGGGACGAGGAGCACCATCGGCGTGGTGTACAGATCGCGCACCCGCAGCCCGGCAGGCGGCCCTTCCGGCAGTGAGGCGAAGGCCAGATCCAGACCGCCCGACAGCACGCCCTCGACGAGCCCCGCCGATCCGCGCGGGGACACCACCAGCGTCAGCGCCACCGCCGGGTGCAACTGGTGGAAGCGCCCCAGGAGGACGGGCAGATCGGGCCGGGTCAGCGAGCTCAGGGTCCCGATGCGCACGGTGCCCTGCAGTCGGCCGGTGCTGAGCTGCGCCGCCTCGCGCGCCGCGCGCGCCGCGTCCAGGGTGTTCCGCGCCTCGGGCAGCAGCGCGGCGCCCGCGGTGGTGAGAGCGACTCGCTGGGAGGAACGCTCGAACAGCGCCGGACCCAGTTCCCGCTCCAGCGAACGGATCGCCGCGGAGACGGCCGACTGCACGACGTGCAGCCGCTCCGCGGCGCGGGTGAAGCTCAACTCCTCGGCCACGGCGACGAAGTACTCCAGCTGTCGCAGCTCCATGGGGGCATTATGGGCGGATCATCCATGACGGCGATGAACTTCTCGGACCACAGCCGCCTGCATTGATGGCCGTTTCGTGGTGACTCTGGGGTGTAGGAGTTCCACGGCGCCTGGATGGCGCCGGCGCAGCGGAGAGGTCATCCCATGCCGACCGAACCCCGGACCCCGACCGAACAGTTCGCCGCCCCGGTCCGGCCGGGCGGGCGGGGCGAGGGCGCGCCGCGGGTCGGTCACCGCGTCGGGTTCTGGTTCGTGGCGGTGGCGTTCGCCGTGCTGATGGCGTTCGGCACCGCGCCCACCCCGCTGTGGCCGCTCTACGCCGCCCGGGACGGATTCGACGTGACCATGATCACCGTGGTGTTCGCCGTGCTGGTCGGCGGGGCCGCCCTAGGCTTCCTCACCCTCGGGCATCTCTCCGACCGTATCGGCCGCCGGCGCATCGTCGTTCCGGCGCTCGCCGTGGCCCTGGCCGCCGCCGTGGCCCTGACCTGGTGGACGTCCCTCCCCGGCCTGATCGTCGGCCGCTTCCTGAACGGTGTCGGGATCGGTCTCATGGCCTCCACGGCCACCACGTACCTGCACGATCTGTACGCCCGGGCGCACCCCGGCCGGTCCCAGGCCGTGTTGCCGGAGGTGGTCGCGACCGCGGCCAATCTGGGCGGTCTGGCGCTCGGTCCGCTGGTGGCCGGAGTGGTGGCGCAGTGGCTGCCCCACCCGCTCACGGTCACACAGCTCGGCTTCGCCGTGGCCCTGGCGGTGTGTCTGCTGCTCACCATGGCCACGCCGGAGACCGTGGACCTGAGCCGCACGGCCCGCGACAAGCCGGCGAGGTTCGCCCTGCGGCCCGGCATGCGGCCGGCGTTCCTCTCCGCGACCGGTCTCGCCTTCTGCTCCTTCGCACTGTTCGGCCTGGTCAACGCGCTGGGCTCGGTCATACTCCACACCAGGCTGGGCGTCTCCTCGCCGTTCGTCGCGGGCCTGGCGCCGTTCCTGATGTTCATCGCCGCCGCGCTGGCGCAACTGGCCCTGGCACCGCTCCCGCCGCGCCGTCTGCCGGCCGTGGGGGCCGTGGCCTTCCCGGCCGGTCTGGCCCTCGTGGCGGTGTCCGTGTACGGCTCGACGCTGTGGCTGTATCTCGCGGCCACGGCGGTGGCGGGGGCGGGCGGTGGCGTCCTGTTCAAGGCCGGGATCGCCCAGTCCGTGACGGCCGCCGAGACCGCTTCCCGGGCGGGGGTCCTCGCCGTCTACTTCGTCGTCGCGTACGCGGGCCTGGGGCTGCCCTCGATCCTCTTCAGCGAGGTGATCCGCCACCTGAGCATGGAGACGACGCTGATCTGCTTCGCGGCGGTCCTCTCGGCGGGCGCGGTCCTGGCGACGGCGGTGGGGTCGCGCGGCACGTGGTGGCGCAGAGCGGGACGGTGACGGCGGATCCGGGACATCCATGCCGTCCCTCAAGGGAATTCCACGTCGTCCGAGGGGAAGCCGTAGCGTCCCTGCAACCGGACGAAGCGGGCCATGTTCAGCACCCGCAATGGCTCCAGCCCCGATGCGGTGCGCTCGAAGCACACCACCTGCTCCTGCCCGCCGGGCCCGATCGGCTGTACCAGGCGGCCGCGCGGCCGCACCTGCGCGACCAGCGGCACGGGCACCTCCGGGAACGCGGCCGACATGAGGACCGCGTCGTACGGAGCGCGGTCCGGCACGCCGCCGCTGCCGTCGCCGACCCGCAGCTCCACGTTCCGTACGCCCTGCCGCGCGAGATTGGCGTGCGCCCGCCGGGCGATGTCCGGCCGTATCTCGATGCTGACCACGTCGGCGGCCAGCCGGGCCAGCAACGCGGTCTGGAAGCCCAGACCGGTACCGACCTCAAGGACGTGCTCGGTCCCGCCCAGACCAAGGCTCTCGATCATCATGGCGGACAGCGACGGCTGCGTGGTGACCTGTCCCTGCCCGATGGCAACGGGTACGTCCCGGTAGGCGGCGGCCACCTGACCGGCCGGGACGAATGCCGCCCGGGGCGTGGTTCGCACGGCATCGAGCAGCCGCTCGTCCCTGATCCCGGCGGCTCTGAGCGCTCGCACGAGATCCTCGGGCCCCCTGGATACGGAGTTCACGGGCGGGTCACCACACCACCAGGCTAGGGCAGGGCCAGGGCCCTTCCGACGGATCTCCGCGGCGTACGGTCTCTGGGGACCGCCTACCCTTGAGCCATGACCAGCAGCAGCGACCGGAGCCCGGCAGTGGACGTTCACAGCACCAAGACGTACGAGATCCGGACCTATGGGTGCCAGATGAACGTCCACGATTCCGAGCGATTGTCCGGGCTGCTCGAAGAGGCCGGGTACGTGCGCGCGCCCGAGGGGTCCGACGGAGACGCCGACGTGGTCGTCTTCAACACCTGTGCCGTGCGGGAGAACGCCGACAACCGGCTCTACGGCAACCTCGGCCGCCTCGCGCCGAAGAAGGCCGGCCGCCCCGGTATGCAGATCGCCGTCGGTGGCTGTCTCGCGCAGAAGGACCGCGACACCATCGTGAAGAAGGCGCCCTGGGTGGACGTCGTCTTCGGTACGCACAACATCGGCAAGCTGCCCGTCCTGCTTGAGCGCGCCCGGATGCAGGAGGAGGCGCAGGTCGAGATCGCCGAGTCGCTCGAAGCCTTCCCGTCGACGCTGCCGACGCGGCGCGAGAGCGCGTACGCGGCGTGGGTGTCGATCTCCGTCGGCTGCAACAACACATGCACCTTCTGCATCGTCCCGGCCCTGCGCGGCAAGGAGAAGGACCGCCGCCCCGGCGACATCCTCGCCGAGGTCGAGGCGCTGGTCGCCGAGGGCGTCTCCGAGATCACGCTGCTCGGGCAGAACGTGAACGCGTACGGCTCCGACATCGGCGACCGCGAGGCCTTCAGCAAGCTGCTGCGCGCCTGCGGAACGATCGAGGGCCTGGAGCGCGTCCGCTTCACCTCCCCGCACCCGCGCGACTTCACCGACGACGTCATCGCGGCCATGGCCGACACGCCCAACGTGATGCCGCAGCTGCACATGCCGCTGCAGTCCGGCTCGGACACGGTCCTCAAGGCGATGCGCCGCTCGTACCGCCAGGAGCGCTACCTGGGGATCATCGAGAAGGTGCGGGCCGCCATCCCGCACGCCGCGATCACCACCGACATCATCGTCGGCTTCCCGGGCGAGACCGAGGAGGACTTCGAGCAGACGCTGCACGTGGTGCGGGAGGCGCGGTTCACCCAGGCCTTCACCTTCCAGTACTCCAAGCGGCCCGGCACCCCGGCCGCCACCATGGAGAACCAGATCCCCAAGGAGGTCGTCCAGGCGCGGTACGAGCGTCTCGTCGCCCTACAGGAGGAGATCTCCTGGGAGGAGAACAAGAAGCAGGTAGGCCGCACCCTGGAGCTGATGGTCGCCGAGGGCGAAGGACGCAAGGACGGCGCCACCCACCGGCTCTCCGGCCGCGCACCCGACAACCGACTCGTCCACTTCACCAAGCCGGACGAGGAGGTCCGCCCGGGTGACGTGGTGACGGTCGAGGTCACCTACGCCGCCCCGCACCACCTCCTGGCCGAGGGCCCCGTCCTCGACGTGCGCCGCACGCGCGCGGGCGACGCGTGGGCGAAGCGGAACGCCGCGGAGGCCGCCAAGCCGGCCGGTGTGATGCTGGGGCTGCCGAAGATCGGCGTCCCCGCGCCCCTGTCCGCGGCCACCGCGGGCGCGTGCGGCTGCGACTGACCACACCACCAGGGCGGGGTTACGCTGCGGCTCGTGCTTGTCGCCGCCGCCGTCTGCCCCTGTCCGCCGCTGCTCGTGCCCGAGGTGGCCGCGGGCGCCGCTCCCGAACTGGATGGCGCCCGAGCCGCGTGCGCCGACGCGCTGGGCGTGCTCGCCGCCGCGCGCCCCGACCGGCTCGTGGTCCTCGGCCCCGCCGAGGAGGGCTGGCTCGGCTCGTATCCGGAGGGCACCCGGGGGTCCTTCCGCGGGTTCGGCGTGGACGTCGGCGTACGGCTGGGCGCAGGCGGGGCGGAGCCGTCGGCGTCGGAGCGCGAGCTTCCGCCCTCGCTCGCGGTCGCCGCGTGGCTGCTGGAGCGCACGGGCTGGGCCGACGCGCCCGTCCAAGGGCTGGGCGTGGCGGAACAGCTGGCCCCCGCACGGTGCGTCGAGGCCGGAGCGGGGCTCGCCGGGCAGGACGGGCGGGTGGTCCTGCTGGTGATGGGCGATGCCAGCGCCTGTCGCTCAGTGAAGGCGCCGGGCTATCTGGACGAGCGCGCGGCGGGCTTCGACGCCGAGGTCGCGCGGGCGCTGGGGGCGGCGGACGTGGCGGCCCTGCGGGCGCTGGACCCGGACCTGGCCCACGAGCTGCGGGCCGGTGGCCGGGCCCCCTGGCAGATCCTCGCGGGCGCCGCCGAGAACGCGGACCTCTCCGGCGCCCTCCTGTACGACGACGCGCCGTACGGAGTGGGGTACCTGGTGGCGACCTGGTCGTAGCGGGCGCCCATTCTGTTCGGAGCTCTTACGGCCTGTTCGGAGCTCTTGCGGCAGGACGAATGCTCGGACGGCCGGGAGGTCGGGGCCCCACGGCCGTCCGTCGATGTGTGTTTCCGGTGTCAGAGCCTGGTCAGGAGGCCGAGGGCGGCTGCGGTACGTCCGGCGGGGTCTGCCCGCCGGTCGCCGGGTTGGTGTCCCGGTGGGCCAGGCGCTCCATGGCGTCCTTCGCCTTGTCCGTGCCCGTGTGGATCCTGTCGCTGTACTTGCCCTTGGTCTTGTCGTCGACCAGCTTCGCGGCCTTGTCGATGCCTCGCTCCACCTTCCCCCCGTGCCGTTGCGCGAGGTCCGAGGCCTTGGCTTTCAGATTGTCCACGAGACCCATGGTCCACCTTCCCTTGCCGGGCGTTACGTGCGGGCGCCCTCGTCGGCCTCGCTCTCGGCGACCGTCTCGGCGGACTGCTGCCTGGGGATCCCGGCGCCCTCGTCGGGAGCGGCCTGCGCGGTCTCCTCCGCGGCGGCCCCCGACCCGGCCCCGGCCTCCGCCACGACCGCACTCTTCGCCTCGTCCGTCGCCTCCGCACCGGCCGACGCCTGCGCGGCCTTCGGCGCCTCGGCGGACTGCGCCTCCTCCGTCGTCCTCGACCTCCGGAAAAGCCGTGCAAAAACGCCCATATCAACTCCATACGTTACTCGTGCGGGCGAAATACCGCGTAGCGCGGTGTGCCCGCTTGCATCATCCGGTGCACCCGTTCTCGAACCGGTGACCGGAACCTCGCATCAGGCAACGACACTGCACGGAGGGCGTCACGTAGCTCGTTCGAGGCCAGGTCCGGACGTTTGGGAGACTGTTGCGGTGAGTAGTGCAGCCCCCGCACCGCGGGTCATCGCCGTCGTCGGACCGACCGCGGCCGGAAAGTCCGATCTGGGTGTATTCCTGGCCCAGCGCCTCGGCGGCGAGGTCGTCAACGCCGACTCCATGCAGCTCTACCGGGGGATGGACATCGGCACCGCCAAGCTGACACCCGAGGAGCGCGGCGGTGTCCCGCACCACTTGCTGGACATCTGGGACGTGACGGTGACGGCGTCCGTCGCCGAGTACCAGCGCCTCGCCCGCGCCCGGATCGACGCGCTGCTCGCCGAGGGTCGCTGGCCCATCCTGGTCGGCGGCTCCGGGCTGTACGTGCGTGGCGCGGTCGACAATCTGGAGTTCCCCGGAACCGACCCCGAGGTACGCGCCCGGCTGGAGGAGGAGCTCGCGCTGCGCGGCCCGGGAGCGCTGCACGCGCGCCTGGCGGCCGCCGACCCGGAGGCGGCGCAGGCGATCCTGCCGGGCAACGGCCGCCGAATCGTCCGGGCCCTGGAGGTCATCGAGATCACCGGCAAGCCCTTCACCGCCAACCTCCCGGGACACGACGCGGTCTACGACACCGTCCAGATCGGCGTCGATGTGGCGCGCCCCGAGCTCGACGAGCGCATCGCGCGCCGGGTCGACCGGATGTGGGAGGCGGGACTCGTGGACGAGGTGCGCGCGCTGGAGGCACACGGCCTGCGCGAGGGGCGTACGGCATCGCGCGCGCTCGGGTACCAGCAGGTGCTCGCGGCGCTCGCGAGGGAGTGCACGCTGGAAGAGGCGCGCGCCGAGACCGTGCGCGCCACCAAGCGATTCGCACGCCGTCAGGACTCCTGGTTCCGTCGTGACCCGCGTGTGCACTGGCTCAGCGGTGCCGCGGCGCACCTCTCGGAACTGCCGCAGCTCGCGCTGGCGTTGGTCGAACGACCGGTTACAGCCTGATCACGTGATGGCATCGGGACGCTCCGGTGTCCATCCGGGCCTCTGACGGCATGCCATCATCGAGCTTCGATCGACCAAGTGGAGTCCGAGTTGGGAGGGCGCGTGGCGATGGAGGCCGGCCCTCGCGACACAGCACACGGCGCGGAGCCGGGGACCGCGGAAGCCGGTGACCAGCGGCTCAGTTCCGACGGCCCGGACGACCAGCCCCCCGGCGGCGTGACCGCCGACGGGCCGGGAGTGGACGAGCTGACCGTCGGGCCCGAGGTCGAGGTCGAGCTGCGCCCGCAGCGCCGGCTGCGGATCTGGCAGCTCGCCCCGATCGTGGGGCTGGCGGCCGTCGGCTCCCTGATGTTCGCCTTCCCGCTGGCCTTCGAGTTCGGCGACGGCGGTGCCGTGGTCGCCATGCTCGGCCTGCTGATCTGCTCCTGCGCGGCCGGCTGGGGCATGATGGCCGCGCGCCGCGTCGGTCACACCTGGCCGGGCCTGCCCGAGCGCGGCTCCGGCCGCCGCCCGGACTGGCGCGTCGTCCTCGCGTACGCCGTGGTGGTCGCCGCGGTCGTGGTGCTCGCCATGTGGCGCGTGGCCCGGCTGCGCTGAGGCCCCGGTCCGCCGCCCGGACCCGGGTGGACCCCGGATGTCGTGGCAGCCCTTACGATCGAGGAATGAGCACGCGGATCGCCTTCCTCAAGGGCCACGGCACCGAGAACGACTTCGTGATCGTCCCGGACCCGGAGAACGCCATCGACCTGCCCCCGGGCGCGGTCGCCGCCCTGTGCGACCGCCGCGCGGGCATCGGCGGCGACGGTCTGCTGCATGTCGTACGCTCCGCCGCGCACCCCGAGGCCGGGGAGATGGCCGCCGAGGCGGAGTGGTTCATGGACTACCGCAACGCGGACGGCTCGATCGCGGAGATGTGTGGCAACGGAGTGCGGGTGTTCGCGCGCTACCTCCAGCGCGCCGGGCACGTGGCCGAGGGAGACCTCGCGATCGCCACGCGCGGGGGCGTGAAGAGCGTGCACATCGCCAAGGACGGTGACATCACCGTCGGCATGGGCAGGGCGCGTCTGCCCGAGGGGGACGTCACGGTGAGCGTCGGCGAGCGCAGCTGGCCCGCGCGCAACGTGAACATGGGCAACCCGCACGCGGTCGCCTTCGTCGAGGACCTGGCGCACGCGGGCGACCTGTTCACCCCGCCCCCGTTCAGCCCGGCCGCGGCCTACCCGGACGGGGTGAACGTGGAGTTCGTGGTCGACCGGGGCCCCGGGCACGTCGCGATGCGCGTCCACGAGCGCGGCTCCGGTGAGACCCGCTCGTGCGGCACGGGCGCGTGCGCGGTGGCCGTCGCCGCGGCCCGCCGCGACGGCGCCGACCCGGCCGTGACGGGCACCCCCGCGACATACACCGTGGACGTCCCCGGCGGCACCCTGGTGATCACCGAGCGCCCGGACGGCGAGATCGAGATGACCGGCCCCGCGGTGATCGTCGCCGGGGGCGAGATCGACGCCGGATGGCTGGAGAGCGCGGTCCGCTGACCTCCGACGGCTCGTGTGACCTCCGACGGATCGTGTGACCTCCGACGGCTCATGTGACCTCCGACGGTTCGTCGACCGGCGTGGCCGGGCGGCCTCCAGGGGGCGAACAGGCGGCGCGCTGAAGCACGGCGTGGCACGCGGACGGTGACGCTCCGCAGCGTGACGTGGCTGGAATGCGCGCTCGGCCGTGTCGCCACGCGGCTCCGTATCGCAGCTCGCGCCGCCCTGGACGCTGCGATCGACAGCCCTGGGCGGACCGCGGTGTTCGAATCGACGGTGGACGCTTCCGTCGGCGGCTCAAAACCGTAAACCTTCAGGCCTTCGCTCGAATGGGTGATCCGTTTCACGCTCGGCGAGAGCCGGTCGGGCGGGCGTGATGGGCTCGGTAGCATCAAGCACCGGCCCGGACGGGGGACCGACGCCAACCCCTGCGCCGCGTATGCCATGGGGCACCCCGTCCGCCGGTCCACGCAGCCGGAGGTGCCCAATGAGTGCGGAGGCCACGAACCCTGCCAACCCCGCCCCCGCGACGCCCGGGGCGCACCGCAGGAAGAGCCGCCCCCGGATCGACCTGCGCCGCCTGGGCCGGGCCGCACTGCTCGGCCCCGCCACCCGCGACCGGCTGCGCGACGCGATCGGCCACGTCGTCGAGGCGCACCGCGCCCACCACCCCGACGCCGATCTCGAACCCCTGCGCCGCGCCTACCTGTTGGCCGAGTCCTCGCACCGCGGCCAGATGCGCAAGAGCGGCGAGCCGTACATCACCCATCCCCTCGCCGTGACCCTGATCCTGGCCGAACTGGGCGCCGAGACCACGACGTTGACCGCCTCCCTGCTGCACGACACGGTCGAGGACACCGATGTGACACTCGATCAGGTACGCGAGGAGTTCGGCGAGGAGGTGCGCTATCTCGTCGACGGCGTCACCAAGCTGGAGAAGGTCGACTACGGCGCGGCCGCGGAGCCCGAGACCTTCCGCAAGATGCTCGTCGCCACCGGCAACGACGTGCGCGTGATGTCGATCAAACTCGCCGACCGGCTGCACAACATGCGCACCCTGGGCGTGATGCGCCCGGAGAAGCAGGCGCGCATCGCCAAGGTCACCCGGGACGTGCTCATCCCGCTCGCCGAACGCCTCGGCGTCCAGGCGCTCAAGACCGAACTCGAGGACCTCGTCTTCGCGATCCTGCACCCCGAGGAGTACGAGCACACCAGGGAGCTGATCGTCGAGAACGCGGCGCACGGCGACGACCCGCTCGCCGAGACGGCCGACCAGGTGCGCGCGGTCCTGCGCGAGGCGGGGATCCAGGCCGAAGTCCTCATCCGGCCGCGCCACTTCGTCTCCGTGCACCGGGTCTCCCGCAAGCGGGGCAGGCTGCGCGGCGCCGACTTCGGACGCATCCTGGTGCTCGTGAACGAGGACGCCGACTGTTACGGGGTCCTCGGCGAACTGCACACCTGCATGACGCCGGTGGTCTCGGAGTTCAAGGACTTCATCGCCGTCCCCAAGTTCAACCTGTACCAGTCGCTGCACACCGCCGTCGCACGCGAGGACGGCGAGGTCGCCGAAGTCCTCATCCGCACGCACCAGATGCACAAGGTCGCCGAGGCCGGCGTGATCGCGCTCGGCAATCCCTATGCCCCCGGGGCCGACGACCCGGCCGACGGCGAGCGCGCCGACCCCACCCGTCCCGGCTGGCTCTCCCGGCTCCTGGACTGGCAGGAGGCTGCCCCGGACACCGACACGTTCTGGTCGACACTGCGCGAGGACCTCGCCCAGGACCGGGAGATCACCGTCTTCCGGCCCGACGGGGGCGCGCTGGGGCTCCCGGAGGGCGCGAGTTGCGTGGACGCCGCGTACGCGCAGTACGGCGAGGACGCGCACGCCTGCATCGGCGCCCGCGTCAACGGGCGGCTGGCCACGCTGAGCACGGTCCTGAAGGACGGCGACACCGTGCAGCTCCTGATGGGCCAGGACCCGGCCTCGGAGCCCTCCAGAGAGTGGCTGGAGCACGCGCACACCCCCGCCGCCCGGATCGCCATCCAGCGCTGGCTCGCGGCGCACCCGGCGCCCGCCGAGCCGTCCGGTGACATGCGGGAACGGGGCGCCGCGCACCCCGGGACCGAGGGCTCGCCGGACGGCGCCGCCGAGCTCGGTCCCGACGCCCGCCCGCCCGCGCTGCCCGCCCGCCCCACCACCGACCCGTTCGGGGCGCGCGCCGCAGACGTCGTCGTCGACCTGCCGGGCGCCTCCGTGCGCCTCGCCGGCTGCTGTACGCCCGTGCCGCCCGACGAGGTCACCGGCTTCGCCGTGCGCGGCGGCGTGGTGACCGTCCACCGTGTCGAGTGCGCCGGAGTGGCGCGGATGAAGAGCGCCGGGCGCGCGGAGATCGGCGTGCGCTGGGGCGAGACCACCGAATGCCGGGTCACGCTCGTCGCCGAGTCCTTCGGGCGCCCGCATCTCCTGGCGGACCTCACCGAGGCCATCGCGCTGGAGGGCGTGGCGATCGTCTCCGCCACCGTCGAGCCCCCCAGCCAGCAGCGCGTACGCCACACGTACACGCTCCAGCTGCCGGACGCGGCGCATCTGCCGGCCCTCATGCGGGCGATGCGGGACGTTCCCGGCGTGTACGACGTGAGCCGTGCACAGCACCCCGCAGCCGCTCACTAGGGCCGCCCGCCCGCCGCCCGCCCGTCCCCGCAGCCGTTCACTGGGGGCGCCCGCCGGTCGGCGCGGCCGTTCACTGGGGGCGCTCGCCGGTCGGCGCGGCCGTTCACTGGGGCCGCTCGCCGGTCGGCGCGGCCGTTCACTGGGGGCGCTCGCCGGTCGGCGCGGCCGTTCACTGGGGCCGCTCGCCGGTCGGCGCGGCCGTTCACTGGGGGCGCTCGCCGGTCGGCGCGGCCGTTCACTGGGGCTGCCCGCCGGTCGGCGCGGCCGTTCACTGGGGCTGCTCGCCGGTCGGCGCGGCCGTTCACTGGGGGCGCTCGCCGGTCGGCGC
>NZ_BBZJ01000026.1:61751-187374 GCF_001417775.1 Streptomyces sp. TP-A0356
GGCCGCTCACTGGGGCCGCCCGCCCGTCGGCGCACGGCCGGGCCGTGCGCCACGGCTGAACCCGTTCGGGTGGGATATGGCGCGCGCCGTCACCGCGCGACCCGTGCGCGCTGGTAGCCGTGGTCCATGCCGCACAGCCTCCGTTCCGTGATCCCCCGTGCCCGCCGTGCCCGGGCGGCCCTGCTCGCCTCCGCCGCCTCCGTCTGCCTGATCGCCGCCGGCGTGCCCTCGCCCCCCGAGCCGCTGGGCATCGGCGACCGGCTCTTCCCGACCCTCGGCAACCCCGGTTACGACGTCCGGTCGTACGACCTCTCCTTCGTCTATCCCGGCAGCAACAGCAAGCCGCTGGCCGCCGTCACCAGCATCCGGGCGCTCGTCACCGAGCCGCTGAAGCGGATCAACCTGGACTTCGCGCACGGCACGGTGCAGTCCGTCGACGTCAACGGCGCGCCCGCGACCTTCACCAGCGCCGGGGAGGACCTGGTGATCACGCCGAACACCCCGCTCCCCAAGGGCAGCGCGCTGCGGATCACCGTGCGGCACACCAGTGACCCCGTTGCCGAGAAGGGCCGGGACGGCGGCTGGGTGCGGACCGAGGACGGACTGGTGATGGCCAACCAGGCCGACGCCGCCCACCTGGTCTTCCCCTGCAACGACCACCCCTCCGACAAGGCGATGTTCACCTTCCACGTGACCACGCCGGAGGGCTACACGGCCGTGGCGAACGGCGTGCCCGTGCGCACCGAGCGAGCGGGCGGGGAGACCACCTGGACCTACCGCACCGAGCACCCCATGGCCACCGAACTGGCCCAGGTCTCCATCGGCCGCACCGTCGTACTGCACCGACGCGGTCCGCACGGCCTGCCCATCCGCGATGTCGTCCCCGCCGAGGACCAGGCGCTCCTCGAACCGTGGCTGGAGAAGACCGCCGACCAGATCGCGTGGATGGAGAAGAAGGTCGGCCCGTACCCCTTCGAGACGTACGGAATGCTGATCGCGCGGGCTCAGACCGGCTTCGAACTGGAGACACAGACCCTCTCCCTCTTCGAGAAGGAGCTGTTCACCGCCTCCTCGTATCCCAAGTGGTACGTGGAGTCCATCGCGCTGCACGAGCTGTCCCACCAGTGGTTCGGCGACAGCGTCAGCCCGCGCACCTGGTCCGACCTCTGGCTGAACGAGGGGCACGCCACCTGGTACGAGGCCCTGTACGCGGAAGAGACCGCGCACCACTCCATGGAGCAGCGCATGAAGGCGGCGTACGCCCTCTCCGACCGCTGGCGCGCCCTCGGCGGACCGCCCGCCGAGCCCAAGGAGCCCGAGGCCGGCCAGAAGATCAGCCTCTTCCGGCCGAACGTCTACGACGGCGCCGCACTCGTGCTGTACGCGCTGCGCCAGGAGATCGGCACCGCCGCCTTCGAGCACCTGGAGCGGGCCTGGGTCGCGGTGCACCGGGACCGCACGGCGACCACGGCCGACTTCGAGCGCCTGGCGTCCACCGTCGCGGGACGGGATCTGAGCGCCTTCTTCCAGGGCTGGCTCCACGGCCAGAAGACCCCGCCGATGCCGGGGCACCCGGACTGGGCGAGCGGGCCCGCGGAGGCTCCGGCCGGGGCGCGACAAGTCGGATGACGAGACGGGCCGTGCCGTGCGACCATCGTCGGGTCGGCGGCGCGGCCCCCAGGGCGGGTGACCGGGAATGTCCCGGGGTACTCAAGCGTTGTGACCTCTGGCGAGTGGTGTGACGGGGACGGCCCGCACTCCGCCGCCGCAATCGAATCCCCAGACACGTAAGGATCCAATGACCTCCTCTTCTTCCTCTTCCCAGGACACCAAGCGCTTTGCGCACGCCTACCCCGAGGGTCTTCGGGCCGATGCCCTGATGGAAGAGGACGTCGCCTGGAGCCACGAGATCGACGGAGAGCGCGACGGCGACCAGTTCGACCGCTCCGAGCGTGCGGCCCTGCGTCGTGTCGCGGGACTGTCCACCGAGCTCGAGGACGTCACCGAGGTCGAGTACCGACAGCTGCGCCTGGAGCGCGTCGTGCTCGTCGGGGTGTGGACCACGGGGACCGCGGAGGACGCGGACAACTCGCTCGCCGAGCTGGCCGCCCTCGCGGAGACCGCGGGCGCGCTCGTGCTCGACGGCGTGATCCAGCGCCGCGACAAGCCGGACGCGGCGACCTACATCGGTTCCGGCAAGGCCGCGGAGCTGCGGGACATCGTGCTCGAAACGGGTGCCGACACCGTCATCTGCGACGGTGAGCTCGGCCCCGGCCAGCTGATCCACCTCGAGGACATCGTCAAGGTCAAGGTCATCGACCGTACGGCCCTGATCCTGGACATCTTCGCCCAGCACGCCAAGTCCCGAGAGGGCAAGGCGCAGGTCGCGCTCGCGCAGATGCAGTACATGCTGCCGCGGCTGCGCGGCTGGGGTCAGTCGCTGTCCCGGCAGATGGGCGGCGGCAGCGGCGGCCTGGCGACCCGTGGTCCCGGTGAGACCAAGATCGAGACGGACCGGCGGCGGATCCGCGAGAAGATGGCGAAGATGCGCCGGGAGATCGCGGAGATGAAGACCGGCCGCGAGATCAAGCGCCAGGAGCGCAGGCGCCACAAGGTGCCCTCGGTCGCCATCGCGGGCTACACCAACGCCGGCAAGTCCTCCCTGCTCAACCGCCTCACGGGCGCGGGCGTCCTGGTCGAGAACGCGCTGTTCGCGACCCTCGACCCGACCGTGCGCAGGGCGGAGACCCCGAGCGGCCGGCTGTACACGCTGGCGGACACCGTCGGCTTCGTACGGCACCTGCCGCACCACCTGGTCGAGGCGTTCCGCTCCACCATGGAAGAGGTCGGCGACTCCGACCTGATCCTGCACGTGGTGGACGGCTCGCACCCGGCACCGGAGGAGCAGCTGGCCGCCGTACGCGAGGTGATCAGGGACGTCGGCGCCACCGACGTGCCCGAGATCGTCGTGATCAACAAGGCGGACACGGCCGACCCGCTGGTGCTCCAGCGGCTGCTGCGGATCGAGAAGCGCTCCCTCGCCGTCTCGGCCCGTACCGGCGAGGGCATCAGGGAACTGCTCGCGCTCATCGACAACGAGCTGCCCAGGCCCTCGGTGGAGATCGAGGTGATCGTGCCCTACACGCAGGGCCGTCTGATCGCCCGCGCCCACTCCGAGGGCGAGGTGATCTCCGAGGAGCACACCCCGGAGGGCACGCTGCTCAAGGCCCGGGTGCACGAGGAACTGGCCGCTGAGCTGGCGCCCTACGTTCCGGCATCGGCCGTCTGACCCACAGCGGTCCCGGCCGTCCGACCCACGGCGGAAGGCCCGCTCCCTGTCGACAGGGAGCGGGCCTTCCGCGTCTACAGGGAGCGGGCCCGCCGCCGTCTGTCCGGAGCCTGTCGGGTGCCGGCCGGCCGAGATCCTAACCAGGTGTCGGCCGTCCGACACCTGTCAGGTGCGCTGTGTCACTGGGCGGCGAACTTCTTGCTGACCGACTCGTAGACGCCCTTGGCCACCGGGCCCAGCCGCGGTCCGGCCAGCCAGCCCGACGACACCGGGCCGATCGAGGTGTTGGAGACCAGCGCGGGCTTGCCGTTCGCGCCCGTCTCCACCCAGCCGCCACCGGAGGAACCGCCCGTCATGGTGCAGCCGATGCGGTACATCGTCGGGTCCGTCCTCACGATCGAGAGCCGCCCCGGCTTGTCCTGGCACTGGTACAGCTTCTGGCCGTCGAACGGTGCCGCCGCCGGGTAGCCGGTCGCCGTGATGCCGGCGACCTTGGACACGGCAGGCGCGTTGAAGTTCACCGGGAGCGCCGAACCGACCGTCTCCTCCAGGGACTTGCCGCCGCTGCCCTTCTCCGGTGTCACATGGATGACGGCGAAGTCGTACGACGCGCCCTGGCCGCCCGTCTCGCCGCCCTGCTCGATCCACTGCTGCGAGGTCTGCGCCCAGTCACCCCACCAGACGCCGTACGGGGCGACCTCCTCCCTGGTGGCGTTCTTCAACTGCGCCTCCGTCCTGCCGGAGTTGTTGTACGTCGGCACGAACGCGATGTTGCGGTACCAGCCGCCCTTCTTGCCGGCGTGTACGCAGTGGCCCGCGGTCCACACGAGGTTGGACTTGCCGGGGTGGGCCGGGTCCTCGACCACGGTCGCCGAGCAGACCATCGTGCCCCCGGGCGCGTCGAAGAACACTTTGCCCGCCGTGGGCGCGTTGTCGTGGTACGCGGCCGCCACCGCCCGCGCCCTCACCGGTGCCGGGGTCGGGTCCGTGACCCCCTGGTCGCCCGAGAGGTCGTTGTCGCTGACGCCCTTGTCGGGGTCATTGGCCCTGCGCATCCGGTCCGGGTCCCACAGCCCCTTGATGATCGGGTTGATGAACTCGTCGGCCTGGCGCAGCCACTGGTCCCTGTTCCAGTTCTTCCAGGCGCCGTTCTTCCACTTGTCGATGTCGATCCCGTGTTCCTTGAGCTTCTGCCTGATGTCGTCCGGGACCTTGATCTTGCCGTCGCCCGCGGCGGACGCGGACGCGCTCGCCTCACCGCTCGCCTTGGCGTCGCCGCCCGAGTTGCACGCCGTCGTGGTCAGCGCCAGCACGGTGGCGAGGCCGACCGCAGCCAGCACGGGGGAGGTTCCCCGGCGCGCACTCCCTTCTCGGCGGACGGCGAAGAGCGGGCGTATGGGTCGCATGGTCTGAACTCCCCCTGGGATGAACCTGATTGAGGTGGACGTGTACCGCCGTGGAGCGCGGGACATCGTAAATGATCACTGCTTCCGCTGAACGGCACCACACACTATGCGGTGGCTGTGGGGGACTTCCCACGGAACGGCAACAGTTGCGTCACGGCGGCGACCACCGGAGCACCTCCCTCCGGGCAGGTCCGGCGTCAAGGAAGTCGTGTCGGGGATCATCGGCAAGGATCTTCCCCCCACCCGCTTCCACGGACCCTTCACGTCGTTGTTACGCACGGGGGACCTGCGTTCGTGCTCAACCCTCGGCTTCCTGGACAGCGGGAGGAACTGACGTCGTGACCGTGACGGAGACCGCGGTGGTGCCGCCGCTAGCAACCGTGGACGGCGAGCCGGAGAGGTCCGCGGCAGCCGAGGACGAGCGTGCGGCGCGTGAGGGGGCTCCCGCAACCGAAGCGGTGCGCGCCGCGCACGAGGGCATTCTGCGGCGGCAGTCGGCGCGCGAGTCCGCCGCGCGCACCTATGCGCGCGCCCTGCCGATCGTGCCCGTGCGGGCGCGTGGGCTCACCATCGAGGGCGCCGACGGGCGCCGTTACCTCGACTGCCTCTCCGGCGCGGGCACCCTGGCCCTCGGCCACAACCACCCGGTGGTCCTGGAGGCGATCCGGAAGGTCCTCGACTCGGGTGCCCCGCTGACCGTCCTGGACCTGGCCACGCCCGTGAAGGACGCCTTCACCACCGAGCTGTTCCGCACCCTGCCGCCCGGCTTCGCCGACCACGCCCGCGTGCAGTTCTGCGGCCCGGCCGGGACGGACGCCGTGGAGGCCGCCCTGAAGCTGGTGCGCATGGCGACCGGCCGGACCGGGATCCTCGCCTTCACCGGCGCGTACCACGGGATGACCGCGGGGGCGCTGGAGGCGTCAGGGGGCGCGACCGATGTACGGGTGACGCGGCTGCCGTATCCGCTGGACTACCGCTGCCCCTTCGGAGTCGGTGGCGAGCGCGGTGCCGAACTCGCCGCCCGCTGGACCGAGTCCGTGCTCGACGACGACAAGTCGGGCGTACCACTGCCCGCCGGGATGATCCTCGAACCGGTGCAGGGCGAGGGCGGGGTGAACCCCGCGCCGGACGCGTGGATGCGCCGGATGCGGGAGATCACGAGGAACCGGTCGATCCCGTTGATCGCTGACGAGGTGCAGACGGGTGTGGGCCGGACCGGACGCTTCTGGGCGGTCGAGCACAGCGGTGTGGTCCCGGACGTGATGGTCCTCTCCAAGGCGATCGGCGGCAGCCTGCCGCTCGCTGTCGTGGTCTACCGCGACGACCTCGACGTCTGGCAACCCGGCGCCCACGCGGGCACGTTCCGCGGCAACCAGCTCGCCATGGCCGCCGGCACGGCGACCCTCGCGTACGTCCGTGAGAACCGCCTCGCCGAGCGCGCAGCCACGCTCGGCGCCCGACTGCTGACGCAACTCCGCTCCCTGGCGGCCGAGTTCCCGTGCATCGGGGATGTGCGGGGCCGGGGGCTGATGATCGGCATCGAGCTGGTGAACCCCGAGGGCGCGCCCGAACGGGTGCCCCTGGACTCGCCGACCGCCGGTGCCGGTGCCGGTGCCGAGGCTGCGGATGCCGGAGGTGCCGATGCCGGGGTCGCGGGCTTCCGGGGCGCTGATCGGGGCGGTGGCGATTCGGGGGGTGTCGGTTTCGGGAGTCCCGGCTTCGGGAGCGCTGGTCGGGGCGGTGTCGAGCCCGGGGGCGTCGGCTTCGGGGCGGTCGGCCCTGGGGGCGCCGGGGCCTGTCCCGCCGCGCCCGCGCTGGCCGCCGCCGTCCGGCGGGAGTGCCTGCGACGCGGACTGATCGTGGAGCTGGGCGGGCGGCAGGCGAGTGTGGTCCGGCTGCTGCCGCCCCTGACGATCAGCGACGAGCAGGCGAGCGCGGTCCTTGACCGGCTCGCGGACGCGGTGGCCGCGGTGGCCCGGGGTCCCTTACACCCCTGAGCACGCGTGCCGCGCTCCTCGGCCCGGCACCGCGGCCCAACCGGCCCCACCCCCACCCACGTCCCACCAGGAAGGCCCAGGGCCTCGCACCCGCCCGTACCGCACGGCCCGTCGCCGCACGAGCCGGAACCACCTCACGAGGAACGCCCTTGAACGCCACCCCCAGCCACGACGGCGAACCCCACACCTCCGAGCGCGAGCCGGGCCCCGCAGGGGCCGCCGCGCTCGCACCGGGGGCCGACGCGGTACCCCGGCAGAAGGCCGCGTCACCGGAGGTCGCAGAGGTGCGCGGCCCCGGCGCCGACCTGCTGGACCATCCCGACGCGTACACGGCCGCCCAGATCGCGACCGTGGAGAACCTGCTGCGCTGCTGGGTCCGTGAGCACGACCTAGCCGCGCCCGCCGACGGCACTCTGCGCATCCCGCTCCGCGCCAGCGGTACGGCCCTCCTCGCCCCCGTCCACTACTGGTCCCCGACCGGCTGGCACCGCTTCGGCCCCCCGCGTCTGGCCGGCGCACCTGGGTGGGCCCCACCGGCGGACGCGGTGACGGTGGCGGCCCTGCTGGCACGGGAACCGACGCCAACCCACCCGGCCACGGCCCAGGGCGCCGACCCGGCACCGGACCCTGACCGGGCGCCGGACCCGGCACTGGACGCGGTCCCGGTCCCGGCACCGGACCCGGCACTGGACCCGGTCCCGGCACCGGTCTCGGCGCCGGCACCGGCACTGGACGCGGTCCCGGTCCCGGCACCGGTCCCGGCACTAGACCCGGTCTCGGCAGGGGCTCCGGTCCCGGCACCGGTCTCGGCGCCAGGTTCCATGCCCGGCGCCACGCCGGGTCCCATCGCCGGTGCGGCAGCGGACTCCGGGGCGGACCGGGTGCCGGGCCTCGCGCCGGGCGCCCCATGGGGCCCCGTGGTGGATCCCGCGCCGGGCTCTGCGCCAGGCCGCCCCTCAGGCCTCCCGCAGGGCTCCCCCTCGGCCACCCCGCCCTCCCCGCACGACGCCACGTCGAGCAGGGCATCGGACCCGGCGCCCGGCTTCGCGTCGTGCCACCTCGGCGATCTGGTGAGCCGTGTCGCCGACTCCGTCCGCCGGACCGAGGCCTTCATCGCGGATCGCCGTGGGCACCCCGTCGACGGGAGTGACCTCTTCCTCTCGGCCGAACAGGCGCTGCTGCTCGGTCACCCGCTGCACCCGACGGCCAAGAGCCGCGAGGGCCTCTCCGACGCCGAGGCCCGCCGCTACTCGCCCGAACTGCGCGGCTGCTTCCCGCTGCACTGGCTGGCGGTCGCGCCCTCGGTACTCGCGGCGGACTCGGCGTGGACCGAGCGCGGCGTGCCCGTGCCCGCGGGCCGGCTGACCGAACGGCTCGCGGGCCCGGACCTTCCGCTGCCCGACGGGTTCAGAGCGCTTCCGCTGCATCCCTGGCAGGCACGGGAAATCCGGCACCGCCCCGAGGTCGTGGCCCTGCTGGACGCCGGACTGCTCCGGGATCTCGGCCCGTACGGCGAGCCCTGGCACCCCACCTCCTCCGTGCGCACCGTCCACCGCTCGGGCGCCCCCGCGATGCTGAAGCTGTCGCTGGGCCTGCGCATCACCAACTCCCGCCGGGAGAACCTCCGCAAGGAACTCCACCGGGGCGTCGAGGTGCACCGTCTGCTGCGCGGTGGCGTCGGCAAGCAGTGGCGGTCCGCGCACCCCCGCTTCGACATCGTCCGCGACCCGGCCTGGCTCGCCGTCGACGACCAGGACGGCATCCCCGTGACCGGGCTGGACGTGGTGATCCGGCACAACCCGTTCGCGCCGACCGTCGATGCCTCGTGCGTCGCCGGACTCGTCTCGCCGAGGCCCCGCGCCGCGCTCGCCGGACAGCGGCGCCCCGTCCTGCGCTCCCGGCTCGCCGAGATCGTCACCCGCCTCGCGGTGCGCACCGGGCGCTCACGCGCGGCCGTCACCACCGAGTGGTTCCTGCGCTACCTCGAACAGGTCGTGCGCCCCGTGCTCTGGCTGGACAGCGAGGCCGGCGTAGCCCTGGAGGCACACCAGCAGAACACCGTGCTCCTGCTGGACCCCGACGGCTGGCCCACGGGCGGACGCTACCGGGACAACCAGGGCTACTACTTCCGCGAGTCCCGCCGCGGCGAACTCGACGCCCGGCTGCCCGGCATCGGTGCGCACAGCGACACGTTCGTCCCGGACGAGGTGACCGACGAGCGCTTCGCGTACTACCTCGGCATCAACAACGTGCTCGGCCTCATCGGCGCGTTCGGCTCCCAGCGCCTCGCCGACGAACGGCTGTTGCTCGCCGCCTTCCGCCACTTCCTGGCCCGCGTCGCCACCGGGCCCGACCGGCTGCGCACGCCTCTGCCCGCCCATCTGCTCGACTCACCCGTACTGCGCTGCAAGGCCAATCTGCTGACCCGGCTGCACGGCCTCGACGAGCTCGTCGGCCCGGTCGACAGCCAGTCCGTCTACGTCACCATCGCCAACCCCCTCCATTCCTGAGGAACATGCCCCATTCGTCTCCTGAGAGGAGCGTCGCCGTGCCTCCCACCGATGCGAGCACCGACGCCGGCACCGCCTTCGCCGACCCGGCGGGTCCGGACCCGGGCACGGGCTCCGAGCCCGAAGCCGAGCCCGGCCGCAGCCCCGACTGCGAGGAGACCCTCGATCTCCGGCTGCCCGACGAGTTCCTGGCGCTCTGCGCGGAGGAGGAGACGGACCGGCCGACATGGGGTCCCCCCGGGCTCGCCGATCCGGTCGAGGCGATCGCCGCACCGGCCGCCCCTGCCGCACGCCACGCCGTCCCGCAGGACGACGACCTCCTCGACCACCTCGCCGACTGGGGCAGCACCACCACCCCCGCAGGCGTCCTCCACCTCGTGCCCGTCCGCCTCGCACGCGACCTGCCGCTCATCGCCCGCTGGATGAACGACCCCGCGGTGGCCGCATTCTGGGATCTGGCGGGAGAAGCATCGGTGACCGACCGGCACCTGCGCGCCCAACTCGACGGTGACGGACGCAGCGTCCCCTGCCTCGGCGTGCTGAACGGCACCCCCATGAGCTACTGGGAGATCTACCGCGCGGACCTCGATCCTCTGGCCCGTCACTACCCGGCTCGTCCCCACGACACCGGAATCCACCTCCTCATCGGCGGTGTCGCCGACCGCGGGCGTGGCCTCGGATCCACCCTGCTGCGCGCCGCCGCCGACCTGATCCTCGACCGCCGTCCTTCCTGCGCACGCGTCGTCGCCGAACCCGACCTTCGCAACACCCCCTCCATCGCAGCCTTCCTGAGCGCCGGCTTCCGCTTCTCCGCCGAGGTCGACCTGCCCCACAAGCGGGCCGCCCTGATGGTCCGGGACCGTGTCCTGCGCCATCTGCTCCCGGGTCATCACTCTGAGTAACGACGCTCGCCCCGCATTGGTTCCGGACCGAGGAGTCCTCGTACCGATTCCACCCCCTGTCCCGCGTGGTCCCGCTGGTCTCGCGGGGCCCCGCGGTTGGCTCCGCGTGGTCCCGCCAGTCCCGCCGGTCCCGGCAGTCCCGCGAGTCCCGCGAGTCAGTCCCGCGAGGCCCGTCAGTCCCGTCAGTCCCGTCCGGACCGCCCCCGGCACCCGTCCGCCGCGCTGCACGGAACCATGCCGAACTCCCGCACCACCCGTGAGCGCCCCGTGCGCCGCGGCCTTGATGCCCCCGTTGTCAGTGACGGGCCGTAGGGTGGTCGGGCTATGACGAAGCCCTCACTCCCCGAACTCCTGCACGCAGCCGTCACAGCTGTCGGCGGCACGGAGCGCCCCGGCCAGGTGACCATGGCCCAAGCCGTCGCCGAGGCGATCGACGACGGTTCTCATCTGCTCGTTCAGGCGGGCACCGGTACCGGAAAGTCGCTGGGCTATCTGGTGCCCGCGCTCGCGCACGGGGAGCCCGTCGTCGTGGCGACCGCCACCCTGGCCCTGCAGCGCCAGCTCGTCGAGCGCGATCTGCCGCGCACCGTGGAGGCACTGCATCCGCTGCTGCGCCGCCGCCCGGAGTTCGCCATGCTCAAGGGCCGGTCGAACTACCTGTGCCTGCACCGCCTGCACGAGGGGATGCCGCAGGACGAGGAGGACGGCCTCTTCGACCAGTTCGAGGCGGCGGCGCCCACCAGCAAGCTGGGCCAGGACCTGCTCCGGCTGCGCGACTGGTCCCAGGAGACGGACAGCGGCGACCGTGACGACCTCACCCCGGGCGTCTCCGACCGCGCCTGGGCCCAGGTGTCGGTGTCGTCCCGGGAGTGCCTGGGCGCCTCGAAGTGTGCGTACGGCGCCGAATGCTTCGCCGAGATGGCCCGCGAGCGCGCCAAGCTCGCCGAGGTCGTCGTCACGAACCACGCGCTGCTCGCGATCGACGCCATCGAGGGCGCGCCGGTCCTGCCGCAGCACGAGGTGCTGATCGTGGACGAGGCCCACGAACTGGTCTCCCGGGTGACGGGTGTCGCCACCGGCGAGCTCACCCCCGGCCAGGTCAACCGCGCGGTGCGCCGCGCCGCGAAGCTGGTCAACGAGAAGGCGGCCGACCAGCTCCAGACGGCCGCCGAGGGCTTCGAGCGGCTGATGGAGCTCGCCCTGCCCGGCCGTCTGGAGGAGATCCCCGAGGACCTCGGCTACGCCCTGATGGCGCTGCGCGACGCCGCGCGTACGGTGATCTCCGCGCTCGGTACCACCCGCGACAAGTCCGTTCAGGACGAGGACGCCGTCCGGAAGCAGGCGCTGGCCGCCGTGGAAACGGTGCACGACGTGGCGGAGCGGATCACCAACGGCTCCGAGTGGGACGTCGTCTGGTACGAGCGCCACGACCGCTTCGGCGCCTCCCTGCACGTCGCCCCGATGTCCGTGTCGGGGCTCCTCAGGGAGAAGCTCTTCGGGGACCGCTCGGTGATCCTGACGTCGGCCACACTGAAGCTGGGCGGCGACTTCAACGGCGTCGGGGCATCCCTGGGCCTCGCTCCCGAGGGCACGGAGGGGGACGACCTCCCCAAGTGGAAGGGCGTCGACGTCGGCTCGCCCTTCGACTATCCGAAGCAGGGCATCCTGTACGTCGCCAGGCATCTCTCGCGCCCGGCGCGGGACGGCGACCGCGCGGACATGCTGGACGAGCTCACGGAGCTGATCGAAGCGGCCGGCGGCCGCACGCTGGGGCTGTTCTCGTCGATGCGGGCCGCCCAGCTCGCCGCCGAGGAGCTGCGCACCCGCATCCCGGAGTACCCGATCCTCCTCCAGGGCGAGGAGACGCTCGGCGAGCTGATCAAGAACTTCGCCGCGGACCCCCGGACATGCCTCTTCGGGACGCTCTCGCTCTGGCAGGGTGTCGACGTCCCCGGGCCCAGCTGTCAGCTGGTCGTCATGGACAAGATCCCGTTCCCGCGCCCCGACGACCCGCTGATGAGTGCCCGGCAGAAGGCCGTGGAGGACGCCGGGGGGAACGGCTTCATGGCCGTCGCCGCGACGCACGCCGCGCTGCTGATGGCACAGGGCGCCGGCCGCCTCGTACGGGCGTCGGGGGACCGGGGGGTGGTCGCCGTACTGGACCAGCGGCTCGCCACAGCCCGCTACGGCGGCTATCTGAAGGCGTCGCTGCCCGACTTCTGGTACACGACGGACCGAAACCAGGTGCGCAGGTCCCTCGCGGCGATCGACGCGGCGGCGAAGACGCAGGGCGTCTGACCCGGCGCGGGTCCGATGTGTGCATGCCACTACGCTGTCCCGCGGCCCGGCCGCGGGACAGCGTAGTGGCGGGGGCATCCGAATCGCCCCCGGACAGCATGGGGCCCCGGAACCGGCGCAGGGGTCCCGGGGCCCGGATCAGGGGCGGTTGTCGCAAGGGCCGCCCGCCGCGGTGGTGTCACACCCGCCGCAGCACCGCCACCACCTTGCCGAGGATCGTGGCCTCGTCGCCGGGGATCGGCTGGTACGCCGAGTTGTGCGGCAGCAGCCAGACATGGCCGTCCTCGCGCTTGAAGCGCTTGACCGTGGCCTCGCCGTCGAGCATCGCCGCGACGATGTCGCCGTTCTCCGCGACGGGCTGGCGGCGGACCGTGACCCAGTCGCCGTCGCAGATCGCGGCCTCGATCATGGAGTCTCCGACGACCTTCAGCACGAAGAGCTCACCGTCGCCGACCAGCTGCCGGGGGAGCGGGAAGACGTCCTCGACCGATTCCTCGGCCAGGATGGGGCCACCGGCGGCGATGCGGCCGACGAGCGGGACGTACGACGCGGCGGGCTTGCCCGCGGTGTCGGTGGGCTGCACGGCGGACGACTGGTCGGAGCCGCGTACCTCGTAGGCGCGCGGGCGGTGCGGGTCGCGGCGCAGGAATCCCTTGCGCTCGAGCGCCATCAGCTGGTGGGCCACCGAGGAGGTGCTGGAGAGGCCCACGGCCTGGCCGATCTCCCGCATCGACGGCGGGTAGCCGCGCCGCTGCACGGAGTCCCGGATGACCTCGATCACCCGGCGCTGCCGGTCGGTCAGCCCGGAGCTGTCCGCCCTGATGCCTGGAGGTCGGCCGGGCAGGGACCTCTTGGGTCCCTCAGGGTTCGTGGCTTCGTTCATGGCATGCACCGGCTCGAGTCGGCCCTGGGAGCGGTCCTGGGCAGTGATGGTGGCACTGTCTGCGGTGGTGGTCACGTCGGCCCCTCTCGATGGTCTCCCGTGCAGCACAACGGTAGTTGCTTTCGAAAGGTTGCGCCAAACACACGTTCGAGTGAAAAACGGCGAATTGCCTTACGTGATCTGTTGCCCGGGTGTATGGCTCCCGCTGCTCCAGGCGGACGAAAGCGCTCATTGCTGTACTCTTCACCGCCGGGGCGAGGGCCTTGTGGGCCGCCGCGGTCGGCGCCCAGTCTGCCACCCGGCGCCCCGTGGGCCGGTCACCGACCCCCGTTCTTCATGGCGCGTCCACGGTATCCGCGCATGGCCCTGATGGGTATGGCCGTGCGGCATGTGCCAATCCGTGCCCGACCCGCGTGTCGTTCCCCGAATGTACGAGCCAATCGCTACATGTAGTGGTTGGATTGAAGCAGCGGCCCAGAAGTTGTGGTCCCCCCGGTCTTCGCGGCTCAGGAGATCGCCTATGCTTGGGGCTGCTTCGAGGGGCCCATGGGGCTCGTGAGGTCTATGAGTCGTGCTGAAAAGGAGGGTTGGAGCCATGCACTGCCCCTTCTGCAGGCACCCCGACAGCCGCGTCGTCGACAGTCGTACGACCGACGACGGCACGGCCATCCGAAGGCGCCGCCAGTGCCCCGACTGCTCCCGTCGTTTCACGACCGTGGAGACGTGTTCGCTGATGGTGGTCAAGCGGTCCGGAGTCACCGAGCCCTTCAGTCGTACCAAGGTCATCAACGGCGTGCGCAAGGCATGCCAGGGGCGACCAGTCACCGAGGACGCACTCGCCCAACTCGGCCAGCGGGTCGAGGAGGCGGTGCGGGCCACCGGGAGCGCCGAGCTGACCACACATGACGTGGGTCTGGCCATACTCGGCCCCTTGCAGGAGCTCGACCTCGTCGCGTACCTGCGGTTCGCGTCCGTTTACCGGGCGTTCGACTCGTTGGAGGACTTCGAAGCCGCCATCGCGGAACTCAGGCAGCAGGAGCGGGGGCGCCCCGCCGTGGACGACGACGACCACGAGCAGGCTGTCGCGGAGCGCCAGGGAACCGATCGCGGGTCCGGGGGGACGGTCGACGTCCCCGTGCCCGCCATCGCCGCCGACTGACGGGCGGGCCGGCCCGGACCGGCCCCGTCGGCGGCGCACACAGACCCGTCACGCGCGCTCGCGCGCGAGGTGCGTGACAAGCAGACACAACACCGTGCCATGGGAAGAAAAGGGCACTTCAGGGCGTTTTGCCCGGTACAGGGAGGCGGCATGACAGAGACGGCGAGCGGTCCGGCACGAGGTTCCCGAGCGAAGGGCGCCAAGGTGACCAAGGGGCTGCGTATCGAGCGCATCCACACGACCCCCGGCGTGCACCCGTACGACGAGGTGGAGTGGGCGCGCCGTGACGTCGTCATGACCAACTGGCGCGACGGCTCGGTCAACTTCGAGCAGCGCGGCGTCGAGTTCCCCGAATTCTGGTCGGTGAACGCGGTCAACATCGTCACCAGCAAGTACTTCCGCGGTGCCGTGGGCACCCCGCAGCGCGAGACCAGCCTCAAGCAGCTGATCGACCGCATCGTGAAGACGTACCGGAAGGCCGGTGAGGACTACAAGTACTTCGCCTCGCCCGCCGACGCGGAGATCTTCGAACACGAACTGGCGTACGCCCTCCTGCACCAGATCTTCAGCTTCAACAGCCCCGTCTGGTTCAACGTCGGCACCCCGCAGCCCCAGCAGGTCTCCGCCTGCTTCATCCTGTCCGTCGACGACTCCATGGAGTCGATCCTCGACTGGTACAAGGAAGAGGGCATGATCTTCAAGGGCGGCTCCGGCGCCGGCCTGAACCTCTCCCGCATCCGCTCCTCCAAGGAGCTGCTGTCCTCCGGTGGCAATGCCTCCGGCCCGGTCTCCTTCATGCGCGGCGCCGACGCCTCCGCAGGAACGATCAAGTCGGGCGGCGCGACCCGCCGCGCCGCCAAGATGGTCATCCTGGACGTCGACCACCCGGACGTCGAGGACTTCATCGAGACCAAGGTCAAGGAGGAGGAGAAGATCCGTGCCCTCCGGGACGCGGGCTTCGACATGGACCTCGGCGGCGAGGACATCACCTCCGTCCAGTACCAGAACGCCAACAACTCGGTCCGCGTCAACGACACCTTCATGACGGCCGTCGAGAACGGCGAGAACTTCGGCCTGCGCGCTCGCATGACCGGTGAGGTCATCGAGGAGGTCGACGCCAAGGCCCTCTTCCGCAAGATGGCCGAGGCCGCCTGGGCCTGCGCCGACCCCGGTATCCAGTACGACGACACGATCAACCACTGGCACACGTGCCCGGAGTCCGGCCGTATCAACGGTTCGAACCCGTGCAGCGAGTACATGCACCTGGACAACACGTCCTGCAACCTCGCCTCGCTGAACCTGATGAAGTTCCTGAAGGACGATGGCAAGGGCAGCCAGTCCTTCGACGTCGAGCGCTTCTCGAAGGTCGTCGAGCTGGTCATCACCGCGATGGACATCTCGATCTGCTTCGCGGACTTCCCGACCCAGAAGATCGGCGAGAACACCCGCGCCTACCGCCAGCTCGGCATCGGTTACGCCAACCTCGGCGCCCTCCTCATGGCGACCGGCCACGCGTACGACTCCGACGGCGGCCGTGCCCTGGCCGGCGCCATCACCTCCCTGATGACCGGCACCGCGTACAAGCGCTCCGCCGAGCTGGCCGCGGTCGTCGGCCCCTACGACGGCTACGCCCGCAACGAGCAGCCGCACCTGCGTGTCATGAAGCAGCACGCCGATGCGAACGCCAAGGCCGTCCGCATGGACGACCTGGACACCCCGGTGTGGGCCGCCGCCACGGAGGCCTGGCAGGACGTGGTCCGCCTCGGCGAGAAGAACGGCTTCCGCAACTCCCAGGCGTCCGTCCTGGCGCCGACCGGCACCATCGGTCTCGCGATGTCCTGCGACACCACGGGCGTCGAGCCGGACCTGGCGCTGGTCAAGTTCAAGAAGCTGGTCGGCGGCGGCTCGATGCAGATCGTCAACGGCACCGTGCCGCAGGCCCTGCGCCGCCTCGGCTACCAGGAGGAGCAGATCGAGGCGATCGTCGCCCACATCGCCGAGCACGGCAATGTGATCGACGCGCCGGGTCTCAAGCCGGAGCACTACGAGGTCTTCGACTGCGCCATGGGCGAGCGCGCCATCTCCCCGATGGGCCACGTCCGCATGATGGCCGCGATCCAGCCGTGGATCTCCGGCGCCATCTCCAAGACGGTCAACATGCCGGAGTCGGCGACCGTCGAGGAGGTCGAGGAGATCTACTTCGAGGCCTGGAAGCTGGGCATCAAGGCCCTCGCGATCTACCGGGACAACTGCAAGGTGGGCCAGCCGCTCTCAGCCAAGAAGAAGGAGGCCGAGGAGAAGCAGGCCGAGGAGCCCGCCGCCGAGCCCAGGGTCGAGAAGGTCGTCGAGTACCGCCCGGTCCGCAAGCGCCTCCCGAAGGGTCGCCCCGGCATCACCACCTCGTTCACCGTCGGCGGCGCCGAGGGTTACATGACCGCCAACTCCTACCCGGACGACGGTCTCGGCGAGGTCTTCCTGAAGATGTCCAAGCAGGGCTCGACCCTCGCGGGCATGATGGACGCCTTCTCCATCGCCGTGTCGGTGGGTCTGCAGTACGGCGTGCCGCTGGAGACATACGTCTCGAAGTTCACGAACATGCGCTTCGAGCCGGCCGGTATGACGGACGACCCGGACGTGCGGATGGCGCAGTCGATCGTCGACTACATCTTCCGCCGCCTGGCGCTGGACTTCCTGCCCTTCGAGACGCGCTCCGCGCTCGGCATCCACTCCGCCGAGGAGCGTCAGCGTCACCTGGAGACCGGCTCGTACGAGCCCACCGAGGAGGAGGTCGACGTCGAGGGCCTGGCCCAGTCGGCCCCGCGTGCCCAGGAGCTGAAGGCGGTCGCCACGCCGAAGGCGGATGCCGCCGCGGCCAAGCCGGCCCCGAAGCAGGCACACACCAGCGCCGAGCTGGTGGAGATGCAGCTGGGCATCCAGGCGGACGCCCCGCTGTGCTTCTCCTGCGGCACCAAGATGCAGCGGGCTGGCTCCTGCTACATCTGCGAGGGCTGCGGCTCGACCAGCGGGTGCAGCTGACCTGACCCCCTGAAGGGCGGTGCGGCCACGGGTCGTGCCGCCCTTCGGCGCTGACGGAGCCTTCCAGTTGGTCCTTCGGGGTATCAGGTGCTCTTCCGAGGACGGGATCAGGAGCCGTGGCGGCTGCCCATGATGTGGACGAAGCCGTCCGGGTCCGTGTCATGGCCGTGCAGACCCGGGTGGAACGTCCACTCGCCGGAGGAGTCGCGTACGAACTCGGCCACCGTCGTCGCCGTCGCGCCGAGGACGTCGGCGAAGTCGTCCTCGGCGAGCACGGTGTAGCCCTCGCGCAGGCGCACCGCCGGATTCAGCACGTCGACGAACGTCTTGCGGCCGGTGCGCTGTTGGATGACGACGCCGGCCACGACGCGCGCGTATCGGCTGTCGAGCCGATTCAGCTCCAGCGTCATGATCTCGTCCCAGCCGAAACCCTTGCCGTCCAGGCTGTCGCGGTTGAGGTAGATCGTGCCGTCGGGGGAACGGCTGTCGAAGTACACGACATAGGCGGGATCCCCGTAGGGATCCGTCGCCAGGTAGGTCGCGGCGACGATGTCGAGGTCGGTGGGCGGCAGGCCGGAGGGACTGGGGTCCCACTTCACCGCCAACTCGACCTTGTGGATGCCCTTGTTGAGTCCGCTCATCACACATCCCCTCCCCGTTGTCATGACCCGTGACGTGAACTCCCGAGTACCGAGGGCCAGTTGTCCATTGTGCCTCGTGCGCGGGGGCGCTCGCCCGGGTGCACTCCGCCGGAGCGTGACCGACGCCACGTGACGGGGCCTTACGATGGCGCGGTGCTGGTCAAGTGGATTCGCTGCACCGTGGTCGACCGCCGCGGTTTCGAACGGGGGCAGCGAAAGTGGGCGGGGCTTCTGGGGGAGCCGGGTTTCCGGGGACAGGGCGGAGGCTGGAGCCGGGGAAGGCCCGGTGTGGCGCACATCTTCGCGTTCTGGGAGAGCCGCGCCTTCTACGACTCGTTCATGGCGCGCTCCCACGACCGGCTGGCCGCGTCGCAGTCGGGCACGTTCAAGGACCAGCAGGTCAGGCTCTTCGACTACCGCTTCGACGTGAAGACCGGCTTCGAGCCCCGCTTCACGGACGCCGATCTGGTGCGTGTCGCGCACTGCAGGGTGCACGAGGAGCGGGCCGAGCACTTCGCGCTGATGCAGGAGAAGGTCTGGAACCCGGCCATGGCGGGCTCACCGGGCATGATCCGCGGACTGTTCGGGGAGGCGCCGGGGCACGAGTACCTGATCCTGTCCATGTGGCAGTCGGCCGCGGAGCACGGCAAGTACCGCGAGGAGCGCGTGGAGCGCCTGGCTCTGAGGGCGCAGACGGAGGCGGACGTCGCGGCGCTGACGGGGGACATCGTCGAGCTCGAGCCGACGTGGACGGTGTGACCGAGTGCATTCGCGAGTTTGAGAACCGGACCCAGCCGGTGAGCGCCCTCTCGGTGTGACCTGCGTTTTATAGAGGCCCCTGGAGTGCCCGTTCAGCCGTCGCTCGATCTAGGGTTTTGGCATGGCACGACCACGGCGCATCGTCCTTGTCCGGCACGGCGAGTCGGTGGGCAATGCCGACGACTCCGTGTATGAACGCGAGCCCGACCACGCGCTGCCGCTCACCGAGAGGGGATGGCAGCAGGCGGAGGAGACGGGCAAGCGGCTGCGGGAGGTCTTCGGCAGGGAGCGCGTCAGCGTGTACGTCTCCCCGTACCGCCGCACCCACGAGACGCTCCGCGCCTTCCACCTGGACCCCGACCTCGTCCGGGTCCGCGAGGAACCCCGGCTGCGCGAGCAGGACTGGGGCAACTGGCAGGACCGGGAGGACGTACGGTTGCAGAAGGCGTACCGGGACGCGTACGGGCACTTCTTCTACCGCTTCGCCCAGGGCGAGTCCGGGGCGGACGTGTACGACCGGGTGGGTGGCTTCCTGGAGAGCCTGTTCCGGAGCTTCGAGGACCCGGACCATCCGCCGAACGTGCTCCTGGTGACCCATGGCCTGGCCATGCGGCTGTTCTGCATGCGCTGGTTCCACTGGACGGTCGCGGAGTTCGAATCGCTCTCGAACCCCGGGAACGGAGAGACGCGCATGCTCCTTCTCGGGGACGACGGCAGGTATGCACTCGACCGGCCGTTCGACCGCTGGCGCGACCCGCGACCGTACGGGGTGACCGGGATAGAGTGGCATAGCGATGACCGCTGACTCCTCCCCCCGCGGGCGCCTGGAACGCGCTCTGGCCGCCCTGCGCGGACTGGCGGTCGGTGACGCGCTGGGCTCACAGTTCTTCGTCCCCGCGAACTATCCGCTGCTCAAGCAGCGTGAGCTGCCGCCTGCCCCCTGGCAGTGGACGGACGACACGGAGATGGCCTGCTCCGTCGTGGCCGTCCTGGCCGCGCACCTGCGCATCGACCAGGACGAACTGGCCCGCTCCTTCGCCGAGCACCATGACTTCGACCGCGGCTACGGCCCCGCCGTCAACCGCCTCCTCCGACTCGTACGGGAGGGCGGCGACTGGCGCGACCTGGCCGCTGCCCTGTTCAACGGGCGCGGGTCGTGGGGCAACGGCGCCGCGATGCGGATCGCGCCCCTGGGCGCCTGGTACGCCGACGATCCCGAGCAGGCCACCCATCAGGCGGAGATCTCCGCTTACCCCACCCACCAGCACCGCGAGGCCGTGGTCGGAGCCATGGCCGTCGCCGCTGCGGCCGCTCTCGCGGCCGATCCCGCGGGGCCGCCGAGCCCCGAGGCCCTGCTCGACGGGGTCGTCGCGCTCGTACCGAAGAGCGCCGTGGGAGCGGGGCTGCGGCGCGCCCGGGACATGCTCGACTACGACGACGCGACGACCGTCGCCGCCGTCCTCGGCTGTGGGCGGCGTACGACGGCGCACGACACGGTGCCGTTCGCGCTGTGGTCCGCCGCGCGCTCCCTCGGTGACTACGAGCGGGCCTTCTGGACGACCGCGCAGGTGGGCGGGGATGTGGACACGACCTGCGCCATCGTCGGCGGAGTAGTCGCCTCCGGGAAGGCGGGGACGCCGCCGGGGGAGTGGCTGGCCCGGACGGAGCCGCTCCCGGACTGGGCGCCGTCATCGGCCTAGATGTACTCGGCCGGGAGGTTGGTGACACACCCCCGGTTGTTGATCGTGGAGGGACCTCCGGGCGTGGTGGGTCCTGCGCCGGACGGCCGGACCGGCGCCCTCGCCGTCGTTCCTCGGGCGCCGTCCGGTCGTCGCGGGCCCCTGCCCCAGGCCGGTGGACCGGGGGCGGCGGGGGAACCTCAGCCGCCGGCCGGTCCCGTGGCGCCGGCCAGGGCCTCCAGATCGCTCTTGCGTACCCGGATGACCACCGCGGCCGTGACCAGGGCGAGGACCGCCATCGCGGCGGCGGGGACGAACGCCGTGGAGATGCCGTGCGCCAGCAGCTCGTGCCCCCAGGGAGCCGGCAACTGGTGCGTCCTGGCGAACTGCGCCTTCTGCTCGGCCGTTCCGTTCGCCAGGAACTTCGGCACCTGCTTGGCGGCCTCGTCCCGGCTCGCCGTCCCGAAGACCGTGGTCAGGATGGACAGGCCGAGCGAACCGCCCACCTGCTGTGTGGCGTTGAGCAGGCCCGAGGCCGCACCCGCCTCGTGCTGGGCGACGCCCGAGACCGCGGTCAGGGTCAGCGTCACGAAGTTCAGGCCCATCCCGAAGCCGAAGAGCAGCATCGGGCCGAGCACTCCCCCGACGTACGAGCTGTCCGGGCTGATGAACGTCAGCCAGCCGAGCCCGGTTGCCACGAGCGTCGCGCCGGTCAGCATGAACGGCTTGGGACCGAGCACCGGCAGGAACCGCTGCGACAGACCGGCGCCGATCACGATCGCCACCGTGACCGGCAGGAAGGCGACCCCGGACGAGATCGGCGTGTACCCCAGCACGTTCTGCACGAAGAGCACGATGTAGAAGAACATGCCGAACATCGCCGCGGCCAGGCTCAGCATGATCACGTATGTGCCCGAGCGGTTGCGGTCGGCGAACATCCTCAGCGGAGTGATCGGCTCCCGGGCCCGCGACTCGACGAAGGCGAACGCCAGCAGCAGCGCCAGCGCGGCGCCGAAGGACCCGATCGTGAGGCTGTCGCGCCAGCCGTCCTCGGCGGCGCGGATGAAGCCGTACACCAGCAGCGCCATGCCGGCCGTCGAGGTGAGCGCGCCCGCGATGTCGAAGCGGCCGGGATGACGTTCGGACTCGTTGATGTACCTGGGGGTGAGCGCCGCGATCAGGACGCCGATCGGCACGTTGACGAAGAGGACCCAGCGCCAGTCGAGCCACTCCGTGAGCATGCCGCCGGTCAGCAGACCTATCGCGCCGCCACCGGCCGAGACCGCGGCGAAGACGGCGAACGCCCGGTTCCGGGCCGGCCCTTCGGGGAACGTGGTGGTGATGAGCGCGAGCGACGTGGGCGATGCGATCGCGCCACCCATGCCCTGCAGGGCGCGCGCGGCGAGCAACTGCCAGGGTTCCTGGGCGAGTCCGCCGAGCAGCGAGGCGAAGGTGAACAGCAGGATGCCCGTCATGAAGACACGGCGTCGACCGAGGATGTCACCGGCCCTGCCACCGAGAAGCAGCAGGCCACCGAAGGTGAGGGTGTATGCGCTGACCACCCACGTCAGGTCGGTCGTGCTGAACTTCAGCGCGGCTTGAATGTGCGGGAGCGCGATGTTCACAATCGTCGCGTCGAGTACCACCATGAGTTGGCAGGCCGCGATGACGGTGAGCGCGATGCCGGGATGTCCCTCCCGGCGGGCCGCTTTCGGCTTCCGGTCCTGGATCAATGGAGAGGTTGTCACGTTTGGGTCCCCCCACGAGTGCGTTAGTGAACGCTTGCGTTCACTCTCGCGTCAAACCGTAATGAGTCCCCGTCAGTGAACGCAAGCGTTCACTGAGTCCTTGCCGTGTTGCGCCGCTCAACTGCTCGCCCTTCCCCGGAATCCCCGCTTCCGAATGCTCAACGGAGATACATAGATGGGTACTTCGTCCTGGACGGCCGCCTCCGCTCAGTCGGCCTCTCTCCGACGACGTGGTGCTGTGCTCGAGCGCGCGATCCTCGACGCCACGCTGGAACAGCTCAGTACGGTCGGCTGGAGCGGCCTCACGATGGAAGGTGTCGCCGCCGGCGCCCAGACAGGCAAGGCCGCGGTCTACCGCCGCTGGCAGTCCAAGGAGGACCTCGTCGCGGACGCGCTCCAGGCCGGACTGCCACGGTTCGACCAGGCACCCGACCTCGGGAGTGTGCGCGAGGACCTTCTGGCGCTGTGCCGTCAGGCGCGCGAGGCGATGTACTCACGCCCAGGGTTCGCGGTCCGATCGGTGATTCACGAATGCGACCCCATGCAGGTCGAACGCTTTCACGGCGTGATCTACGGAGGGGTCGTGGAGCCGACCGTCAGGCTACTGCGGGAGGTCATCGATCGCGGAATCAAGCGGGGAGAGGTCCGGCCCGACGCCGCCAACGGATATGTCTTCGATGCCATTCCGGCGATGATGATGTACCGCTCAAAGATGTGCGGCAGCGAATGGAGTGAGCAGGACATCGAGGAGATGATCGACCAGTTGATGGTCCCGCTGCTGCGGCCGCAGCAGGGCTGATCCGGCTCTCCGGATGTCGTTCGGGCGAGGCCGCGGCGGACCGGTGACCGTGCTCGCCGACGGTGCGCCGGCAGGTGCGCCCGCACTCCGGGAACCGGGGTGTCGCACGCGGATCCCGGCGGCGTAGGCTAAGGGCGCCATGCCGTACGAACCACCTACTCACACCGTCGAGCGCTCCCTTCGCGCGACGACCGGAGCGAAGGTCATCGCCGGTGTCGACGAGGTGGGGCGCGGCGCGTGGGCCGGCCCCGTCACCGTCTGCGCGGCGGTCACCGGCCTTCGCCGGCCGCCCGAGGGTCTCACCGACTCCAAGCTGTTGACCGTCAAGCGGCGCACCGCGCTCGCCAAGGTGCTGGAGAAGTGGGTGACGGCGTACGCCCTCGGTCATGCCTCCCCCGAGGAGATCGACGACCTGGGGATGACGGCCGCGCTCAGGCTCGCGGCGATACGGGCCCTGGAGGCGCTGCCCGTCCGTCCGGACGCGATCATCCTCGACGGGAAGCACGACTACCTCGGGGCGCCCTGGAGGGTCCGTACGGTGATCAAGGGCGACGAGTCGTGCGTGGTGGTGGCGGCGGCTTCGGTGATCGCCAAGGTTCACCGCGACAAAATGATGGCCGAACTGGGTATCGACCATGCAGACTTCGGTTTTGCGGCCAACGCCGGGTATCCCTCGCCCGTGCACAGGGCCGCGCTGGAGGAGCGGGGCCCCACCCCGTACCACCGCTTGTCGTGGGCGTATCTTGATGCGCTGCCCCAGTGGCGGCACCTCAAGAAGGTCCGCATCTGGGCGGACGGAAACGTGTCGGAGATCGAGGGCCAGCTCGGCTTCGACTTCTGACCGGTTCCGATCGCACTCATGTGCCACCCGCCGACGCGTGTCGCATCGGCGTTTGATTAACATCAGTTCATGCCTCTCATTCCCGAGGAGCCTCAGATTCACGAGAGTGCCCAGGGTCCCCGCGCCACTCCGGCCGGCGGCCGCACCGCTCCGACCCCCCGCCCTGTACCCGGACCCCGCCCCGCGGCGCCGGCGCGCCCAGGCCGTCCGGGGCCCGTCCGGCCGATGCCGGCCCAGCGCAGCTCGCGCGAGCCGGCCGTGGCCAAGCCCGGTCCGTCCGCTCCCGCCGCCACTCCGCAGCTCCAGCTGATCCCCGCTTCGGTCGAGGGTGCGCTGGACGCCGCCGAGGAAGCCGTCGACCTCCTGCTGGAGTCCGGCCGCGCCCCCGGTGACGTGCTGGTGATCACCACCGGCGAGCCGCACCCGTGGGCCGCGCACGAGCTCTCCTTCGGCGAGGCCGCGTACTGGGCGCAGCACGACGCCGGTGACGACGTGTTCTACGCCGACGCCTCCGTCGTGTCCCGTGCCGCCGCCCGTCCGGTGGTCGTGGTCGTTGTGAACGGCGGCACCGACGCCTCCGTCGCCGCCACGCTTCCGCTGGCGCTCGGCCGGGCGGGTGCCCTGTTGATCGTCTGCGGCGACCCGAAGCAGATCAACTCGGTGCTGGGCGCGGGCGTCTGAGCGGTCCGGGACCCGGTCCGGTTCGCTCACGTCCCCTGCCCCGGGCTGGGGTCTGGAGCCTGTCGGCCGGTTCCGGTTCCCACTTCGGCCGGGGCGGTTGGTCGTCGGTGAGGTGCCGCGCCGGTGGCACCTGTACGGCGGTGGCCTCGCCATGCGTTTCCACTGGCGGGACCCGGCCCGTATGCATGGCATGTTCGTGACAGGAATTCGGGGCGCCGCAGGGGCATCGCCCCTCGGGCGCCTGGCCGCGCACTCCCTTCGGGGCGCCTGGTCGGCGGTCCCCTCGGATGCCTGCGCCGCGGTCCCCTCGGATGCCTGCGTCGCGGTTCCCTCGGATGCCTGCGCCGCGGTTCCCTCGGATGCCTGCGCCGCGGTTCTCTCGGCCTGCCCGGCGGTTGGACAGGCGGCGTTCGCTGTGAGATGTCCTACGGCCGCATCTCGGCGCCCGGTCGTCCGGAGTGGTCGCGTACGTCGCCGGAGCGCGGCCTGTCGCTCAGCGGGCGGCGGCCCGGCGCAGCACCTCCGAGGCGACGCCCCCGGTGCGCGGCAGCGGAGGCGGACCTCCCGCCAGCCCGAACGCCTCCGGCGGCGAGTCCGCGTTCGGACGGCGCCCACCTCGGCCCTCGCCGAGGACCTGCCAGCCGTCATGCGTCAGTGTGATGTACGCGCCGCAGCGCAGCCCGTGCAGTGTGCACGCGTCACGCAGGCCCCACATCCACGCCCCGTCCTCCTCCGTCCAATGTGCGTCGCCCTCACGGCAGTAGAGCAGCACGGCCGTTCGCACGGGCGTCCGGCGCCGCAGGTCGTGCGGGATGACCCGGCGCAACTGGTCGAGCAACGCGTTGCGGAACACCCATCCGTCCGCCGGCGCGGGACGCCGGGTGAACGACGCGCTGGCACGCAGCCGTTCGTCCGGATCCAGTACGGCCACCACCGCCGTGGAGGGCCGTGGCCGGTGCCGGGCATGCAGCCCGCTGACGACTTCGCGGGGGTCGCGCAGCAGCGGAATTCCCGCGGCTGCCCATTCCGCGGGCTCGAGCATCCGGGTCAGGGGATTGGCGGAGGCGGCGGACAGTTCGGCGGAGGCCGACCTGGATGCCGCCGAGGACGGAGCGAATCCGAAGGTCACGGTCCTCCCTTCGGCTACGCGCCCACACTGCGGGCGGGGTCGGACTTGGGGGGTGGCGCACGCCGCAGCAGAGCCCTACCGGATCACGGACGAGCCGTGCGGGAAGCGGACCTCAATTCTTCCCTTCGAACTGGAATGCGGCAACGAGCAATTGGGGCCACCGGCCTGTTTCTGGTGATGTGTGGCCTATATCCCCTGCCGCATATCTGCCTCATGTCTTCCCGGAGAAGAGGCGGGTCACGCCTGCACGGCGAGGACCAGCGGCAACACCCCCTCCGCCCCCGCCCGTCGCAGCATGCGCGCGGCCACCGCCGATGTCCAGCCCGTCTCGGTCGCGTCCCCACGGGCAGACCGGTCGCGGAAGTCGGGGTCGTCGAGCCGCTCGGGGCCGCAGAGCTGGGAAGGCATTCGAATTCCAGGCGCGGCTGGAGCCCTGACCTGCGTACACACGTCGACCGAGGATGGCCTGGCCGAGCGCTCTGCCCTGGTCGTCCTGGATCGGTGTCCGGCAGGCGGACCGTTTGTGAGCTGGGTGTCACGTGGGGTGAAGTGGCCAATTGTCCTTGTCATCGGGTTGCATGGGGGGCATGGACGATCTGGGGCTCCGCGCTGAAGCCGATGCCATCCTCGCCGAGCTCGTCGGTGCCCCGGGGGGTCCGGCGCGGTTGCGGGAGGATCAGTGGCAGGCGGTGGCGGCTCTGGTGAAGGAGCGCCGGCGTGCACTGGTCGTGCAGCGCACCGGCTGGGGCAAGTCGGCGGTGTACTTCGTCGCCACCGCTCTCCTGCGTCGACGTGGCTCCGGCCCCACGGTGATCGTCTCGCCGCTGCTGGCGCTCATGCGCAACCAGGTCGAGTCGGCGGCGCGGGCCGGTATCCGGGCGCGCACGATCAACTCTGCCAATCCTGAGGAGTGGGACGCCATCTATGAGGAGGTCGAGCGGGGCGAGACGGATGTTCTCCTCGTAAGCCCGGAACGTCTGAATTCCATCGATTTTCGCGATCAGGTCCTGCCCAAGCTTGCGGCCACGACCGGTCTGCTCGTGGTCGACGAGGCGCACTGCATCTCCGACTGGGGTCACGACTTCCGCCCCGACTACCGCCGACTGCGGGCGATGCTGGCCGACCTTGCCCCCGGCGTGCCGGTGCTCGCCACCACTGCGACCGCCAACGCGCGCGTCACTGCGGATGTGGCCGAGCAGTTGGGTACCGGTGCCGGCGAGGCCCTGGTGCTGCGGGGCCCGCTCGAGCGCGAGAGTCTGCGGCTGGGTGTGGTCCGGTTGCCGGACGCCGCGCACCGCCTGGCTTGGCTTGCCGAGCATCTGGAGGAGCTGCCGGGCTCCGGGATCATCTACGCGCTGACGGTGGCCGCGGCCGAGGAGGCCACCGCCTTCCTGCGGCAGCGCGGCTTCCGGGTGGCCTCCTATACGGGGCGCACGGAGAACGCTGACCGGCTGCAGGCCGAGGTCGACCTGCTGGAGAACCGGGTCAAGGCGCTGGTCGCGACTTCGGCGCTGGGCATGGGCTTCGACAAGCCGGACCTGGGCTTCGTGGTGCACCTCGGTTCGCCGTCCTCGCCGATCGCCTACTACCAGCAGGTGGGGCGTGCGGGTCGCGGGGTGGCCCACGCCGATGTGCTGCTGCTGCCGGGCAAGGAGGACGAGGCCATCTGGCGCTACTTCGCCGATACCGCCTTCCCGCCCGAGGCGCAGGTTCGACAGACCCTCTCGGCCCTCGCCGGTGCGGGACGGCCGCTGTCCGTGCCGGCCCTGGAGGCATCGGTGGATCTTCGGCGCACCCGTCTGGAGACGATGCTGAAGGTGCTGGACGTCGACGGCGCGGTCAAGCGGGTGAAGGGCGGCTGGACGGCCACCGGCGCCGAGTGGGTGTACGACGCTGAGCGCTATGCATGGGTGGCGCGGCAGCGGGTGGCCGAGCAGCAGGCCATGCGCGATTACGTGAACACGTCCCAGTGCCGGATGGAGTTCCTGCGCCGGCAGTTGGACGACGAGGGGGCCACCCCGTGCGGCCGCTGCGACAACTGCGCGGGAGCCTGGGCCGACTCCTCCGTCTCGGCGGAGACGCTGACGGGGGCGGCGAAGGAACTGGACCGCCCGGGGGTGGAGGTCGAGCCGCGTCGGATGTGGCCGACGGGAATGCCCGCATTGGGCATCGACCTCAAGGGACGTATCCCGGCCAAGGATCAGTGCTCCACCGGGCGCGCCCTGGGACGGCTCTCGGACATCGGCTGGGGCAACCGACTGCGCCCGCTGTTGGCCGAGAACGCGCCTGATGGGCCGGTACCCGACGATGTCCTGCGGGCCGCGGTGACGGTCCTCGCTGATTGGGCACGCTCTCCGGGCGGTTGGGCGTCGAGTGGCCCGGACGTCTCTGCCCGGCCGGTGGCTGTCGTCGCTGTGCCGTCCTTGGTCCGCCCGCGGTTGGTCGGTTCGCTCGCCGAGGGAATCGCGACCGTCGGCCGCCTCCCTCTTCTGGGCACCCTGACGTACACCGGGCCGGGCGGCGCACACACGGCACGCCGCAGCAACTCCGCCCAACGCCTCAAGGCGCTGTCCGGCGCCTTCACCGTCTCCGAGGAGCTGGCTGGTGCGCTGGCCCGCTCTCCCGGCCCCGTCCTGCTCGTGGACGACTACACCGACTCCGGCTGGACCCTCGCCGTCGCTGCCCGCCTCCTCCGCCAGGCAGGCAGTGAACAGGTCCTTCCCCTGGTCCTCGCCACGGCAGGCTGAGCTTGCCCGTCCTGTGGGTGCGACCGATCTCGTCGCCCTGCTGGGGTGGGCGCGCGCAACCAGCCCCCGGCAGGACCTGAACCTGCGGCTGAACGTTTGGACGCGGTCGGCCGGCCCGGCGAACGGCTGACGAAATCCGGCGAGCCCGCACCGGACGACGGCGGCAGCGGGCCAGGCCACGTCGGCTGTGCCGTCGTCCCCTCCCGCCTGGTGTGACCGGGTCAGGCCACCTTGCCGGTGCCGCCGGCCGGTGCGGCTGCGTCCCAGGTCGCGGCCCTGCGCGATGGCCTGCCGCAAGGCGCGGATGACCTTGGGCGGCATAGCGACCGAGAGTGGCGCGCGCCCTTGAGCGCGCCCTCGGCCTGCCCGGTCAGCCGCCGCACTCGGCGTGCACAACTCTCTGTTCGGCTCTCTGCTCGGTGATCGACGACCACATGGGGAGCCCGCCCCCGTCCAGGGGGAGGGAGCTGGTGTGCGGTCGTGGTCACCTTTGACCATCGCGTCGGTGCCTTCGGCGACCTCGCCCAGCCCGAGCTGAGCGCCGAGTCTGGGCACGGCGCCTCCGGCAACCGGGGTGTCATGGACACCGTGGCGCTGCTGAGGTGGCTCCGGCGCAAAATCGCCGCGTTCGGAGGCGACCCGGACCGGGTGACCATCGGAGGCTGGTCGCAGGGCTTCGTCGGTCGGGAACATCCTGATCATCTCCAGGCTGGGGGCCGTGCCACCGGACGCTGTGTTGGTCATGGGCCCATGCAAGCCGATCGGCCGGACATCGCGCGAACGAGCCCCGTGTCCTGTGGAGAACTCCTGGCGTGCTCATGGCCGGGGTTATCCACAGCCCAAGCGGAACTCCAAGATCCGCGAGATGGTCGCGGCATGACGAACCACGACGAAGCGGCCGGCTCCTCCGGCATCGGTGACATGGGCGGATCCGCACACGGCGGCGAACCCACCGCGTACCAGGGTCACGGGCCGGGACTCTCCGGCGAGACCCAGGTCACGCTGCGCACCCCGGCCGAGCTGGCCGACGCACTGCCGTATCTGCTCGGGTATCGCCCCGAGGACAGCATCGTGCTGGTCGCGCTGCACGACCAGGAGAAGCGGGGGAGGTTCGGTGGACGCGCACGGCTCGGTATCCCCACCCACCCCGATGACTGGTCGTCCGCGGCCCAGCAATTGGCAAGGGGCCTGGTGACCGGCAGCGAGCGCAGAGGTGCCCGGCCGGAGAACATGGTCGCCTACCTTGTCCAGGAACCGGCGAGCGGCGAGACGGGACGGGATGTGATGGAGCGCCTCCGGCCGCTCGCTCAGTCGCTGCGCATGGCCTGCGGCAGCCTCGACGTTCCCGTGGTGGAGGCCCTGTGCATCTCCGACGGCCGCTTCTGGTCGTACTGCTGCCCGAGCACGGGCTGCTGTCCGCCCGAGGGTCGGCCGATGGGTCTGCCCGGCACCTCCGTCCTGGCCGCCGCCGCTACCTATGCGGGCCTTCAGATCCGCGGCAGCCTCAAGGAGTTCAGGGCCAGGCTGAGCCCCCGCGAGACAGCGGCCGCGCTGGACCAGGAGGTCGCGTTGGACACCGCGAGTCTGACGCTGGTCCCGAGGATCCTGGACGGCGGCTCCCGCGAGGACGTCGCCGCCGAGACACTCGGGCTGGCCGAGCGGGCCATGGGACGACTCGCTGATGCGCCTCCGGTGTCCGGCACGCAGGCCGCGGACCGTCGCGACGACGAACTGCTCGGACACGACGAGGCCGCGGCCCTGATCCTCGGTCTGCAGGACCGCACTACCCGCGACCGCGCCGCCGAGTGGATGGAAGGCCCGGAGGCCGCCGCGGCACTGAGGCTGTGGCGCGCCCTGGCCCGCCGGTGCGTCGGCTCCTACGCCGAGCACGCCGCCGCTCCGCTCACGCTCGCGGGATGGGTCGCCTGGTCGACCGGTGACGAGGTCGAGGCCCGCGAAGCCCTAGCCATGGCCCTGGGCGCCGACCCCGACTACCTGTTCGCGCGCCTTCTGCACCAGGCCTGCAACGAGGGCCTGGACCCGGAGACCGTCCGCCGCTGTCTGCGCGCCGAGCGAGCTGGCCGCGCGGGCAAGGAAGCGGGCGGCGCGGGGGAAGGGGCGAGCGGCTCGACCCCGGGCCATGGCGAGGCCCGGCCACCTGACTCGGCACAGGTCGCGGCCTCGGCGGGGCGCCCTCGTGCCACCGCTGCGTCCCGTCGGCACCGCAGGACGCGTTCGGTGGGCGGCAGCCGACCGCCCCGCCGTTCCTCCGGCGCGGCCGAAGCCCGCAAACGTCGACCTGGCGACACCGCAACCGGTGGCGGCGGGCCACGGCGAGCGGCAGACTCCGCGACCAGCCGATCGACGGCCCACCGCGGCCCGCTCGGACGCATCGGAGAGGAAGGCACATGAGCCTGTCCGGCTCCCCGCCCCACCGCCGTTCGGTCGGCTTCCCCTCCCACAGGCGTGACCCCGGCCAGGCCCGTTCCGTTCATCTGAGGGGCGGACCCGTGCTCGGGCCGCGCCGCCGCATCGCTCGCGACCCTCCGGAGCCGCTCACCCGGCACCGGGTGAGCCCATGGCGTGCCGAGCGCAGAGGAGGCCGCCTCATGCCCCTGCCCAGACGACCCCAGGGTGCAGCCACCGCTGCGCACGTGTGTCGAGGACCTCCCGGCCCTCCTCCTGCGCGACCCCGCGCCGCCCTCGGACGCCCACCTCGCGGCGGGAGCACCGTGGCGCCGCGGACCGGCGCCCGCCGAGTCCTTGGCGGCGGCCCGGATGACGTTGCCGCTCGGCACCCGGCTCGCCGCGGGCACCCTGCGGATCCTGGCCCGCACCCAACGGGGCGGTCCCGGCCTCCGCTGGGGAATGATTCCCGGTCCCCGGCGAGACCCGGGCGCGCGCCTCCCGCCGGACTGCACGGGCACCGAGGCCACCCTGCCCTTCCCCGTGGAGGAGGCGGCCGACGGGCTGTAGCTGGGGGTGTGACCTGGAATGACGTGTCACAGGACCGTGGGTGGTGGCCGCCGATGAGACAAGTACCGGACAGAAGTGGATCAGCCGTCGAAGCGGTCCTCGAAGGGAGTGTTTATCGTCAGGAAGACGACTATGATCGCGGCATGCCCTACGACCCGTCAGCCTTTCCGCCCTTCGCCGTCACCGTGGACCTGGTCGTGCTGACCGTGCGCCGCCACGCCCTGTGCGCGCTGGCGGTGCGGAGGGGTGAGCCGCCCTTTCAGGGCCGATGGGCACTCCCCGGCGGCTTCGTGCGGGCGGATGAGGACCTCGCGCAGGCTGCCGCACGCGAGCTGGCCGAGGAGACGGGCCTGCACACCCACGACCCGTCCGCACCGGCGCAGGACCATGGCGCCCACCTGGAGCAGCTGGCCACGTACGGCGACCCGAAGCGCGACCCGCGGATGAGGGTGGTCAGCGTCGCCCATCTCGCGCTCGCCCCCGACCTGCCCGCGCCACGGGCCGGCGGTGACGCCAACGTCGCGCGCTGGGCGCCGGTGGAGGAGTTGCTGCAGCAGGGCGGCTACGGCAGGGACGGGGAGCAGGCGGCGCCGCTCGCCTTCGATCACGCGCAGATCCTGGCGGACGGAGTCGAGCGCGCGCGTTCCAAGATCGAGTACTCGTCACTGGCCACCGCCTTCTGCCCGCCCGAGTTCACCGTGGGCGAGCTGCGCCGGGTCTACGAGGCCGTATGGGGCGTGGCACTGGATCCGCGCAACTTCCACCGCAAGGTGACCGGAACACCCGGCTTCCTCGTCCCCACGGGCGGTACGACGACCCGGCAGGGCGGCCGGCCGGCACAGCTCTTCCGCGCGGGCGGCGCCACGCTGCTCAATCCGCCGATGCTGCGCCCCGAGGTCTGACCACCGGGCTGATGCCCGTCGCACCACGGGCGCTCGACGACATGCCCGAAGACGACATGCCGGAAGGCGACATGCCGGAAGGCGACATGCTCCGGGGCCAAAACGAGAGCCAATGCCTGACAGGCCGTCAAGGTGCCCGAAAAATTGGACATATCACGCTATCTTGCTTTGAGTGATCCAGGCGATCGGACTGACCAGCAATCCCCGCAAGGACCTTCCGGCCGCCGTCGACGACGTGTCCTTCGAAGCCCACGCGGGTCACGTCACCGCGCTCCTCGGAGTTCCCGGCGCGGGAAAGACGACGGTGCTCAGACTCATGCTCGAACTTCAAAGGGGCCGCGGCGTCACCTACTTCCGGGGCCGTCCACTGCACCGAATCGCCCACCCCTCCCGGGAAGTGGGCGTCCTCCTCGGGGATGTCCCCGGTCATCCGGCGCGCACGGTCCGCGGACATCTGCGGATGCTGTGCGCGGCGGCAGGCGTGCCGGTCCGCCGCGCCGACGAAGTTCTCGAAGCGGTCGGACTCGTCAGCCTGCGCGACGAGCGCCTGGGCGTCCTCTCGCGCGGAATGGACCGCCGCCTCGGACTCGCCTGCGCCCTGCTCGCCGATCCGCACACGCTGGTGCTCGACGACCCGGGCGAGGGCCTCTCCGCCCGTGAGGGCCGTTGGCTCCACGACAGTCTGCGTGCGCACGCCGGCCAGGGCGGCACCGTTCTGCTCGCCACGGCCGACCCCAAGGAGGCCGCGCGTACCGCCGACCGTGTCATCACCCTCGATCAGGGCCGGGTCGTCGCCGATCAGGACGCCGCCGACTTCGCCCGTACCCGCCTGCGTCCTCGCGTGGCCGTGCGCAGTCCGCATGCCGCCCGGCTCGGCACCCTGCTCGCCAGGGAAGCCAGGACTGCGCAGCGCTCCATGGAGATCGTCCAGGAGGACGGCAACCGGCTGACGGTGTATGGCAGTACGTGCGCCCACGTCGGAGAGACCGCGTTCCGGAACGGCATTCTCGTACACCAACTTGCCGACGAGGTCGGCGACATGGGGCCGACCGCGGGCTCCGGCGCCGCCCCTTCCCCGCCGGTCGAGGCGCTGAAGGGGGGCGGCCCGCCCCCGCTGCCGCCGCCCGTCAGCGTCCGGTCCGCCCCCAGCCCCCTGCGCCCGCTGCGCTACGAACTGCGCCGTGCCACCGGGATCGGCACGGGCTACCTCATCGCGGCCGCCGTACTCGTCGCCTCCGTCGTCCTCTCCGTCCTCCTCGCCCGCATCGGACACACCCCGCAGCCCCGCCTGCTGGCCGCCTGGCCGCTGGAGCTGCCGCTGCCGCCCGCCGCACTCGGCGCGGGACTGCTCGGCGCCATCGCCTTCGGTGACGAGTTCCGCCACCCGGCCCTGGCGGCGGACCGTGGGACCGTCCCCCGCCGCCTGGGGCTGCTCGCCGCGAAACTCCTCGTCAGCGGGGTCACGGCACTGACACTGGCCGTCCTCGCTGTCGGCTGCGACTTCGAGACGCTCCATCTCGTCTACGGACAGGAGCTCGCCCAGGTTCCCGAAGAGTGGCTCTCCCTCGGCGCGAGTTGGGGTGGGCTGGTCGTCGGGTGCGCCTGGGCCGGGGTGCTGGCCGCCGGCATCTTCCGGTCCACGACCGCCGGGCTCGCCGCGGTGCTCGCGGTGCCCGTCCTCGTCGTACCCCTCGTCCAGAAGGTTCTGGAGGGGCCGTCCGTGCGGGCCGCGGCGGGGTTCAACGAGCGGATGCGGGAACTCGCCCTGCTCCAGTGGCCCTTCGGCGCGGGGCGCTGCCTCGCCGTAGCGGCGCGCATGCTCGCTCAACCGGTGGGCGGCGCGCTGAGCTTGTCCCTGACCGGGCTGCTCTGCGCGTATCTGCTCACAACCCTGCGCAGCAGGCTCCGATGACCACCTCCCGTGCCCATCCTTTCTGCCTGTGTGCACAACTTCCTCGAAGAGCGCCCATTTCTTTCCGATAAGGCGTCAATTGCGACGGGGTGAGCGATCACCCTTTCGTGTGCTTTTCACCAAAGACCTCAAGGGAGTTGGAGAGGGCGCCGACAAAGGATCCGTGAGTACCCTTGCGCACACCATGATGACCGCCGCCCGCTCAGCAGACTCCGGCCTGGCCGGACCGGGCGAACTCGACCGCTACCCCTACGCGGAGGCGCCCGTCGCCGACCGCGTCGGAACACCCTCGTGGGAGGGCGCCGACCCGGAACTGGGCCGGGTCGGCCGGCGTGCCGCGGGCAGCCGCGGACGCGGGCTGCACGGCCAACTCGTCCAGCAACTGGGTCAGATGATCGTCTCCGGCGACCTGGGCGCGGACCGTCCGCTGGTGCCCGAGGAGATCGGCCAGCGCTTCGAGGTGTCCCGTACCGTCGTCCGTGAATCGCTGCGCGTCCTGGAGGCCAAGGGCCTGGTCAGCGCCCGCCCGAACGTCGGCACGCGCGTGCGCCCCGTGAGCGACTGGAACCTCCTCGACCCGGACATCATCGAGTGGCGGGCCTTCGGGCCGCAGCGCGACGACCAGCGCCGTGAGCTCAGTGAGCTGCGGTGGACCATCGAGCCGCTCGCCGCTCGCCTCGCCGCCGGCCACGGCCGTGAGGAGGTGCAGCAGCGGCTCGGCGACATGGTCGAGATCATGGGACACGCCATGGGGCAGGGCGACTCCCTGACCTTCTCGCGTGCCGACACGGAGTTCCACTCGCTGCTCATCCAGGTCGCCGGCAACCGCATGCTGGAGCATCTCTCGGGCATCGTCTCGGCCGCGCTTCAGGTCTCCGGGGGCCCGGTCACCGGTTGCGACCGGCCGAACGACGCCTCCCTGGCCCAGCACGCACGCATCGTCGACGCGCTGGCGTCGGGAGACGGCGCTGCCGCCGAGGGGGCCATGCGCCAACTGCTCACCGTCCACCCCGAGGTCGAGCGCGTGGTGCCCGCGCCGCGCGAGCACTGACCGTACCGCGGGAAGTGCGACCAGGAGCGGGCACCCTCGCCGGCGGCGTCCGGCCCGCGCGGTCGACGACCGCGGGATCGCCGGTCACCTGCCGTCGGACTCCGTCGGATCCTTCCGGGACCCGGCGGAGCCCGACGGAGACCGGCGGCAGCGCCGGTCCGAGCGGGCGACGCCCTCACGGGGTGTCCCCGTTCCGTGTGCCGCCCGACCACGGACTCCGGTGGCGGCCAAGGATTCCCGGCCCCGCCGCCCGGGGCCGGCCCGGGCTCCACGGCGCGGCGGGGTGGGGAGTCATCGGCCGAGCGCCGGTCGCGTCGCCGGCCGACCACCTCTGCCCGTATCTGCACGTCTTTGAGCGGTTACGGGGTGTGACTCGGGCCACGCAGATTGGGCGTAACGCTCTTCGGAACTGTGCGATGACCTAAGAGGTGACAGCCGAGGAGGGAATACGGACGCCGTTCACGGCGCTGTGCATCTTCCCGGCATCCGCCCGCCCGTCGGCCCATCCCCAAGCCGGCGGTCGGCTCCTGTCCGTCACGGACGGGGCCGGAAGCCGTTTTCCAACGTTCCGAGAGGTTGTTCGTGTCGGCCAGCACATCCCGTACGCTCCCGCCGGAGATCGCCGAGTCCGTCTCTGTCATGGCTCTCATTGAGCGGGGAAAGGCTGAGGGGCAGATCGCCGGCGACGATGTGCGTCGGGCCTTCGAAGCTGACCAGATTCCGGCCACTCAGTGGAAGAACGTACTGCGCAGCCTCAACCAGATCCTCGAGGAAGAGGGTGTGACGCTGATGGTCAGTGCCGCAGAGCCAAAGCGCACCCGAAAGAGCGTCGCAGCGAAGAGTCCGGCGAAGCGCACCGCCACCAAGACCGTAGCGGCGAAGGCGGTGACGACCAAGAAGGCCACCGCCCCCGCCGCTGCGGAGGTGCCGGTCGCCGACGACCCGGCTGAGGACGCGCCCGTCAAGAAGGCCGCTGCCAAGAAGACGGCCGCCAAGAAGACGGTCGCGAAGAAGGCCGTCGCCAAGAAGACGGCGGCCAAGAAGACGAGCGCCAAGAAGGACGACGTCGAGCTGCTCGAGGAGGAGGTTCTCGAAGAGACCCCCGGCAAGGGCACCGAGGAGCCCGAGGGCACCGAGAACGCCGGCTTCGTGCTCTCCGACGAGGACGAGGACGACGCGCCCGCGCAGCAGGTCGCCGCGGCCGGCGCAACCGCCGACCCGGTCAAGGACTACCTCAAGCAGATCGGCAAGGTCCCCCTGCTCAACGCCGAGCAGGAGGTCGAGCTCGCCAAGCGCATCGAGGCGGGTCTGTTCGCCGAGGACAAGCTCGCCAACGCCGACAAGCTCGCCCCCAAACTCAAGCGCGAGCTGGAGATCATCGCCGAGGACGGCCGCCGCGCCAAGAACCACCTCCTGGAGGCCAACCTCCGTCTGGTGGTCTCCCTGGCCAAGCGCTACACCGGCCGCGGCATGCTCTTCCTGGACCTCATCCAGGAGGGCAACCTCGGTCTGATCCGCGCGGTCGAGAAGTTCGACTACACCAAGGGCTACAAGTTCTCCACGTACGCCACTTGGTGGATCCGTCAGGCCATCACCCGGGCCATGGCCGACCAGGCCCGCACCATCCGTATCCCGGTGCACATGGTCGAGGTCATCAACAAGCTCGCGCGCGTGCAGCGCCAGATGCTCCAGGACCTGGGCCGCGAGCCCACCCCGGAGGAGCTGGCCAAGGAGCTCGACATGACCCCGGAGAAGGTCATCGAGGTCCAGAAGTACGGACGCGAGCCAATCTCGCTGCACACCCCGCTGGGCGAGGACGGCGACAGCGAGTTCGGTGACCTCATCGAGGACTCCGAGGCCGTCGTCCCGGCCGACGCGGTCAGCTTCACGCTCCTCCAGGAGCAGCTGCACTCCGTGCTCGACACCCTGTCCGAGCGTGAGGCGGGCGTCGTCTCCATGCGCTTCGGTCTCACCGACGGTCAGCCGAAGACCCTCGACGAGATCGGCAAGGTGTACGGCGTCACCCGCGAGCGCATCCGCCAGATCGAGTCGAAGACGATGTCGAAGCTGCGTCACCCGTCGCGCTCCCAGGTGCTGCGCGACTACCTCGACTAGGCCTCGGCCATTCGTCCTCCAGGGGCCGACTCCCGTGGGAGTCGGCCCTTTGCGTGTGCGCGATGCTGCGAACTGGATCACTGTGGGTGTCCTACGACCGCCCCACAGTGAGGAGTGAAGATGCGTCGCCCCTTCGCCCGAGCCCTTGCCATTGGAGCCGCAGCGGCCCTGATACCGCTGGCGTACCCCGCCGCCGCGACGGCAGACAGCGTTGTCATCGGAGGCTTTCCGGTCGACATCTCGCAGAGCCCGTGGACGGTCGCCCTCTCCAGCCGTGACCGGTTCGGAGGTACCCGGGCGGGGCAGTTCTGCGGCGGAGTGGTGGTCGATCGCTCCACGGTGCTGACCGCGGCTCACTGTATGAGTGCGGCGGTCCTGGGAGCGCCGCCGGGGCAGGTGGGGGACCTGAAGGTGATCGCGGACCGTACCGACCTGACATCCAGCCAGGGCAAGGAGGTCCCGGTGACCACCACCTGGGTGAATCCCGCGTACGACGGTGCCACGAACGCCGGGGACTTCGCCGTGCTCACCCTCGGCTCCCCGCTGCCCGCGAGTTCCGTGATCCCCATGGCGGCGGCCGGCGATACGGCCTATGTGCCGGGCACGGCCGCGACCGTCTACGGCTGGGGTGACGCCACAGGGGATGCCGACTACGCACGCAGTCTGCGCGGCGCGAACCTGCAGGTGATGTCGGACGGTACCTGTGCGCGGGCGTATCCGGGTGGTGTGGACGGCAAGTATCTGGCCGCTTCCATGCTGTGCGCCGGGGTGCCCGAAGGCGGACGAGACGCCTGCCAGGGGGACAGCGGGGGACCGCTCGTCGCCAAGGGGCGCCTGATCGGCCTGGTGTCGTGGGGGAACGGCTGCGGGGAGCCAGGGAACCCGGGGGTCTACACGCGGATCTCGGAGGTCGTCAGAACGCTGAACGGCGGTCACTGAGGATCGCTACCGCCTGCTGGAGCCCTTCGGGCGAGTGCTGAAGTACGGGCCCTGCGCGGACCGCCGTGCGCACTGAGCATGCGGACCTCCGTGCGCTCCGCGCGTGCGAGGGACCCGTCCGCACTGAGTGCGGGCCGCCGTGCACCCACCTGGGCGCACGGGTGGCCTGCGCCATGAGGGCGCCTGGCCGGACGCGTCGTACGAGTACGGGCGGCCACTCCCTGTGAGGGGTGGCCGCCCGTTCACCGGCCTCGGCGCCGGTGCAGGCTCGTCGTGACGCGAGTGTCAGCGTTCCTCGTCGGACGCGCTCTCCGGAGCCGACGTGAGCCGCTCCGTCTCGTCCTGTATCTCAGCGGCGATCTTCTTGAGTTCCGGCTCGAACTTGCGGCCGTGGTGGGCGCAGAAGAGCAGTTCTCCGCCGCTCAGGAGGACGACGCGCAGATACGCCTGGGCGCCGCAACGGTCGCAGCGGTCAGCGGCCGTCAGCGGGCTCGCGGGGGTCAGAACAGTAGTCACGTCGCCTCTTCTCTAGCTCGACGAGCTGTCGTACCAGGGTCAACATCCAACCAGGCCGAAAACGTTCCCGCTCGCGGCTCTTCCCCGAAATTTCTTTCGGTCCGGCTGTCTGCTGCCGGTTGGCGGCGAATGTGCCGTATTACGTCTTCGTGTCGTACGGGTTCGCGCTGTCTGTCGGTTGTCCGGTCCTCCCCGGCAGGTTGCCGGTTGTGCAAGAGGACGTGCCCGGAGCCTAAATGGTTCATGCCTCGAAGGGAACGTGATATGTACTTCACCCTACCTTGGGGATCGAACGCTCGTGCGACACTGGACTAGGCTGAGTTTCAGTCGAGGGTGGCGTTACAACGGCTCTACCAGGCCTCGGTACCCTCGGAGCGGCGACTGAAGCCGACCCTTCCCCCAAAGGGCCCCTTGAGAAATTCAGCGAGGAGCGAACCGCGTGACCGCCGAGACGTCCGTGCCGTCCACAGCGCTGCTGACCGGAGCAGACCGGGATGGTTCCAACTACACCGCGCGGCACCTGCTCGTCCTCGAAGGCCTCGAGGCCGTGCGCAAGCGCCCCGGTATGTACATCGGGTCCACCGACAGCCGGGGCCTGATGCACTGCCTCTGGGAGATCATCGACAACTCCGTCGACGAGGCCCTCGGCGGCTACTGCGATCACATCGAGGTGATCCTCCACGACGACGGCTCGGTGGAGGTACGGGACAACGGCCGCGGCATCCCGGTCGACGTGGAGCCCAAGACCCGGCTCTCCGGAGTCGAGGTCGTCATGACCAAGCTGCACGCGGGCGGCAAGTTCGGCGGCGGCTCGTACGCCGCCTCCGGCGGTCTCCACGGTGTCGGCGCGTCCGTGGTGAACGCGCTCTCCGCGCGCCTGGACGTCGAGGTCGACCGCAACGGTCACACGCACGCGATCAGCTTCCGGCGCGGCGTGCCGGGTGTCTTCGCCGGCGACGGCCCGGACGCGAAGTTCGAGGCGAAGGGCGGCCTGCGCAAGACCAAGAAGATCCCCAAGACTCGCACGGGCACGCGCGTGCGTTACTGGGCCGACCGCCAGATCTTCCTCAAGGACGCCAAGCTCTCCCTGGAGACACTGCACCAGCGCGCCCGCCAGACCGCGTTCCTGGTGCCCGGTCTGACCATCGTCGTCCGCGACGAGTACGGGCTCGGTGAGGGCGGCAGCAAGGGGGAGGAGTCCTTCCGCTTCGATGGCGGCATCAGCGAGTTCTGCGAGTACCTCGCGACGGACAAGCCGGTGTGCGACGTCCTCCGCTTCTCCGGACAGGGCACCTTCAAGGAGACGGTCCCCGTCCTCGACGACCACGGCCAGATGACCCCCACCGAGGTCACCCGGGAACTGGGCGTCGACGTCGCACTGCGCTGGGGGACGGGTTACGACACGACGCTCAGGTCGTTCGTCAACATCATCGCCACCCCCAAGGGGGGCACCCATGTCGCCGGCTTCGAGCAGGCCGTCACCAAGACGATGAACGAGGTGCTGCGCGCCAAGAAGATGCTGCGCGTCGCAGAGGACGACATCGTCAAGGACGACGCCCTGGAGGGGCTCACCACGGTCGTCACCGTGCGCCTGGCCGAGCCGCAGTTCGAGGGCCAGACCAAGGAGGTCCTCGGCACCTCGGCGGCCCGCCGCATCGTGAACAACGTGGTCTCCAAGGAGCTCAAGGCGTTCCTGACCTCCACCAAGCGTGACGCCGCCCAGCAGGCCCGCGTGGTCCTGGAGAAGGCCGTCGCCGCGGCCCGCACGCGTATCGCCGCCCGTCAGCACAAGGACGCACAGCGCCGGAAGACGGCCCTGGAGTCCTCCTCGCTGCCGGCCAAGCTCGCCGACTGCCGCAGCGACGACGTCGACCGCAGCGAACTGTTCATCGTGGAGGGTGACTCCGCGCTCGGGACGGCGAAGCTCGCCCGGAACTCCGAGTTCCAGGCGCTGCTGCCGATCCGCGGCAAGATCCTGAACGTCCAGAAGTCCTCCGTGACGGACATGCTCAAGAACGCCGAGTGCGGCGCGATCATCCAGGTCATAGGAGCTGGATCCGGCCGGACCTTCGACATCGACGCGGCCCGGTACGGCAAGATCATCATGATGACCGATGCCGATGTGGACGGCTCCCACATCCGCACCCTGCTCCTGACGCTGTTCCACCGCTACATGCGGCCCATGGTCGAGGCGGGCCGGGTCTTCGCCGCGGTGCCGCCGCTGCACCGCATCGAGATCGTCCAGCCGAAGAAGGGCCAGGACAAGTACGTCTACACCTACTCGGACCGCGAGCTGCGCGACAAGCTCCTGGAGTTCCAGAGCAAGGGGATCCGGTACAAGGACTCCATCCAGCGCTACAAGGGTCTCGGCGAGATGGACGCCGACCAGCTGGCCGAGACGACGATGGACCCGCGCCACCGCACCCTGCGCCGGATCAACCTCTCCGACCTGGAGGCCGCCGAGCAGGTCTTCGACCTGTTGATGGGCAACGACGTGGCGCCGCGCAAGGAGTTCATCTCCGGCTCGGCGGCGACCCTGGACCGGTCGCGCATCGACGCGTAGCCGCTGCCCGGGTGGTGCGCCCGTTCGGCCAGGACCGGCGGTCCGGTGGCCGCCGGCCGCGGTCCTCGCCGCGCATGCCTGGGCCTTACGGGCTGCCGGGCCTGACCGGCCTGCCGGGCCCCTGGGTCCGCGCAGGGTGGGGCTGCCGTGAACCCTGCCTGAGGTGAGGCAGGTGGTGTCGCCCGACGGGTGCTCCACCCCTGGGTGGAGATGCACCCGGGTCATGGATCCACCCGGGATCCACCCCGGCTCCGATCTGCTGACCTGGGGACTTCCGTAGCTTCGAAGGTGTCGACGGCACCCGCTGTCGGCGTCCGCTCTTCCTCGTCACGGAGGCCACGATGCCCGGGCCGGCCAATGCCCTGCTGATCACCGCCGCAGTCGTCCTGATCGTCGTGCGTCAATTCGGCGCCCGCCGCATCACGGCGGACCGGCGCTGGTGGCTGGTGCCCGCCGTGCTGGTCTTCCTGGCCCTGCGCGAGCCCGACCTCCTTGGCCCTGACCATCGGATTCAGTCCGCCGTCCTGCTCGCGGCCGAGTTGCTCATCGGAGTGGCGACCGGAGCCGGCTGGGCCTGGACCACCCGGATATGGACCGAGCCGGACGGTACGGTCTGGAGCCGGACCACCAAGGCCGGCATCGCCGTGTGGATCGTGGGCATAGCCCTGCGTGCCGGTCTCTTCGGCCTCGGCGCCGTGCTCGGCGTGCACCAGGACAGCTCCGCCCTGTTCCTCGCCCTCGCCGCCACCCTGCTGGTCCACAGCGGAATCCTGGTCTGGCGATCGGGGCCCGCGACCCCCACGGACGCCCGGAGCTCGGCGTACGGTGACCGCGTCCCCCAGCCCGCCTGGAAGGAGCCCGTGTGACGGAGAACGCGTGGACTCGCTGGCCCTCCCGCGAGGCACTGTCCCGCGTCGGGGACTCCGCTGCCCGGCGCGCGCTCGCCCGGACCACACGGCTCACCGCCCTCGGCCTGCTCCTGTGGACGGCCTTCACCAACGGGCGCCTGCACGCGTGGGGCATCGCCGCGGCCGCTGTCGGAGTCCTGTTCTGCGGAGTGGCGGCGTGGGCCTTCTGCCGGACGACGCTGCACCATCGGCTGCTGCCCTCGGTCACGTTGCTCGGGGCGCTCCTGGGGGCGGGGCTGGCGGCGTACGCCATGGGGGACCGCGTCCCGGCGATCGTGCTGTGGTGCGGATGCGCCGTAGGCGCCATGGAGCGGCTGCCACTCGTCGCCGCGGTACCCGCCGCGAGTGTCGGGATGGGGGCGTTTGCCGTGGTCAACAACGACGACTGGCTGTCCCCGCTGGCCACCGCCGCCGGGATCTCCCTCGCCGGCTATGTGGTGCGCCTGGACGCCGAGATGCGCGGCAACGCCTTGCGGTTGCTCACCCAGGAGAGGGCCGCACGGGCGGCTGAGGCGGAGTCGGCGGCCCTGGCGGAGCGGACCCGGATCGCCCGGGAGATCCACGACGTGCTGGCGCACAGCCTCTCGGCGCAGCTCGTGCATCTCGAGGCGGCCCGGCTGCTGATCGAGGGGGGAGCCGATCGGGAGAAGATCCTCGAACGGGTCGTGGCTGCCCGGGGTATGGCCCGGGAGGGACTCGCCGAGACCCGGCAGGCGCTCTCCGCGCTGCGCGGTGAGATCTCCCCGGTCGAGGACTTCCTGAGAGAGCTCATGGCCACGGCGGACGGCGCGGATGTCTCCGTGTCGGGTGAGCGCAGGCCGCTGCCCGCCGAGGCCTCGCAGGCGGTGCGCAGGGTGGCGCAGGAGGCTCTGACGAACGTCCGCAAGCACGCCCGGGGCGCCAAGGTGCACATACGGCTGGAGTACGCCGAGCACCAAGTGACGCTGGACGTGAGGGACTCGGGCGGATCGCCGGGCGAGCTGGCCGGGGTGGGGGCCGGGTACGGTCTCCTGGGCATGCGGGAGCGTGCCGAGCTGCTGGGGGGCTCGCTGGAGGCGGGGCCGGGCGAGGAGGGATTCGTGGTGACATTGAGGGTGCCCGTATGACGGAGGAGGAGAACGGGAAGCCTGCCCGGGTCGTCGTGGCGGACGACCAGACGGTGGTGCGCGAGGGCATCGTGATGCTGCTCGGGCTGCTTCCGGGAATCGAGGTCGTCGGCGCCGCCGGGGACGGGGATGAGGCGGTGAAGCTCGTCGCCGAACTCGCCCCGGACGTGGTGCTCATGGACCTGCGCATGCCCCGCTGCGACGGCGTCGAGGCGACGCGGCGCATCCGTACCGGGCACCCCGGCACCCAGGTCGTCGTGCTCACCACCTTCGCGGACGACGAGTCGCTCTTCCCGGCGCTGAGAGCGGGGGCGCGCGGCTATCTGACCAAGGACGCCGGCGGCGACGAGATCGTGCGGGCCGTGCGGAGCGTGCTGTCCGGGGACGCGGGACTCTCGCCGAGCATCCAACGACGGCTGCTGGAGCGGTTGTCGGAACCGGAGAGGGAGCGGGTCCCGGCCGTGGAGGCGCCGGACGGGCTCACGGCACGGGAGACGGAGGTGCTCGTACTGATCGCCGAGGGACTGACCAACCAGGAGATCGCCCGCAGACTGCATGTCTCCACGGCCACCGTGAAGACTCATATCAACAACCTCTTCGCCAAGACGGGACTCAAGGACCGTGCCCAGGCGGTTCGTTACGCGTACGCCGAGGGTTTGGTGCGGCCGCCCTCGCGGTGAGTCACCTGATGGGGTGAAGAGCACGGAGAAGAAGAGTCGGGGATCTTCCCGTTCTGTCCATCCTTGGGCATGAAGTCAAGCAATGGCCGTTCCCGCAGAGGCGGGAGCGGTCCCGAGAGTCCGGTCGAGATGTACGAGGGCCCTGACCCGGCATCCGCGGCCGAGGCGGCGACCGGACACATGAAGTACGACGACCCCTGGTACGACGCGCTGGCCTCCGGGTGGGATGAACTGGACGGGACGGGCGCCCCCGCTTCGGCCGTGCCACCAGCGCGCCGGGAAGGGGCGGGGGCCGCCCGTGTGGCCGACGTCTATCTGGAGGTGCAGCGCAGCGCGGCGTTCCGGGAGGTGCGCAGCCGTTACCGGAGGTTCGTGGTTCCGGGGCTCGCGATCTTCCTCACCTGGTACGTGGGCTATGTGGTGACCGCGCAGACGGCACCCGGGCTGATGGCACGGCCGGTGGCGGGAGCCGTGAACGTGGCGATGCTGGCCGGGCTCGGGCAGTTCGTGACGACGTTCCTGCTCACCTGGGCGTACGCGCGGAACGCCCGGTTGCGCAGGGACCGGGCCGCGCTCGATCTGCGGTGGGACACCCAGGAGTTGACACGGGGCGTCGGGGGTGGAGAGCGGTGAGCGGACACCATCAGGCGCCGGCGCTGCTGCTGTTCGGCGCCTTCGTCGCGATCACGCTGGCGATCACGACCTGGGTCAGTCGCCACCGTCATGGGTCCGCAGAGGAGTTCTATGCGGGCGGGCGGCTGTTCTCACCGATGGAGAATGGTTTTGCCATCGCGGGCGACTACATGTCGGCGGCCTCCTTCCTGGGCGTCACCGGGCTCATCGCGCTCTTCGGGTACGACGGGCTGCTGTATGTCGTGGGCTTCCTGGTCGCCTGGCTCTTGGTGTTGTTCTTCGTCGCCGAACTGGTGCGCAACTGCGGACGGTTCACGTTGGCGGACGTCGTCGCGGCGCGGATGAGCGAGCGACCGGTGCGGATCGCCGCGGGTGCGTCCTCGGTGACCGTGTCCGTGCTCTACCTGGTGGCGCAGATGGTGGGAGCGGGCAGCCTCGTGGCGCTGTTGTTCGGAGGCACGAGCACGTCGGCGCGCGCCTGGACGGTGATCGTCGTCGGCGCGCTGATGGTGATCTATGTGTCCATGGGCGGAATGCGGGCCACCACCTGGATCCAGATCGTCAAGGCCGTCCTTCTGCTCGGCGGCACGGTGGCGTTGACCGTCCTCGTGCTGGTGCGCTTCCACGGGGACGTCAACGCGTTGCTGTGGACCGCGGCGCAGCGCAGTGGGCACGGTGAGGCGTTCCTCGCGCCCGGTCTGAAGTACGGCGGGAACTGGACCGCGCGGATCGACTTCATCAGCCTCGGCCTGGCGCTGGTGCTGGGAACGGCCGGGCTGCCGCACATCCTGTCCCGCTTCTACACGGTGCCGACCGCGCGCGCCGCCCGCCGCTCGGTCGTCTGGTCGGTCGGGCTCATCGGCGGCTTCTATCTGATGGCGATCGTGCTGGGTTTCGGCGCGGCCGCCGCCGTCGGACCGGACGCCGTACGGGAGTCGAACGCGGCCGGGAACACGGCGGTTCCGCTGCTGGCGCTGAACCTGGGCGGCGGTGCGGACTCCACTGGAGGAACGGTCCTGTTCGCCATGGTCGCCGCGGTCGCCTTCGCCACGATCCTCGCGGTCGTCGCCGGAATCACCCTCGCCTCCTCGGCCGCCGTCGCCCACGACCTGTACGCGTCACTGCGGCGCCGGCGCGCCAAGCCGCGCGGTGAGGTGGCGGTGGCGCGGGCCGCCGCCGTCGGTATCGGCGTGGTCGCGATCGCGCTCGGGCTGCTGGCCCGCGACCTCAACGTGGCGTTCCTGGTGGGGCTCGCGTTCGCGGTCTCCGCGTCCGCGAACCTGCCGGTGCTGATGTACGCGCTCTTCTGGCGCAGTTTCACGACGCGTGGCGCCGTGTGGGCCGTATACGGCGGCCTGGTGCCCGCACTGGGGCTCGTGCTGCTGTCCCCGGTCGTCTCGGGGAGCCCCGAATCCCTCTTCCCCGCCATCGACTTCCAGTACTTCCCGTTGCAGAACCCGGGCATCGTCTCCATCCCGCTGGGCTTCCTCGCGGGCTGGCTCGGCACGGTCACCTCGGCGGAACCGGCCGACGAGGCCAAGCATGCGGAGACCGAGGTGCGGTCGCTGACGGGCGCCGGAGCCGTCTGATGCCGCCGGGTGCCCCGACGACGTACGCAACCGCCGGGAGGCCCGGAGCCACGGGTCTGCCACGAGCCGCGCCACGTCCCTACGGCGCCACCCACGCATACCGGTGCTCGGGCCGTCCCGTGTCGCCGTATCTGAGGGAGAGCCGCAGCCGCCCCGCCTGTTCCAGATGGCGCAGATAGCGCTGGGCGGTGGAACGGCTGAGTCCCGTCCTCGCGGCCACCTCGTGCGCCGACAACGGGTGCTCGGCCCGGTGCAGTACCCCGCAGATGAGATCCGTCGTCGGCTCCGACTGGCCGCTGGGCAGCCGGGGCGAGGAGACCGCGGGCGCGGTGCGCAGGGCGCCGAAGATCCGGTCGACCTGCTCCTGGCCCGCCACGCCCCGGCCGCCCACCCGGTCGACGGTGCGGCGCAGGGCGGCGTACGAGTCGAGGCGGGTACGCAGGGCCGCGAACGTGAAGGGTTTGACCAGGTAGTGCAGGGCGCCCAGACGCATCGCGGCCTGGACGGTCGCCACGTCACCGGCCGCCGTGATCATGATGACATCGGTGCCGTGGCCGCGTTCACGCATGCGGTGGACCAGTTCGAGGCCCGTCTGGTCCGGCAGGTAGTGGTCGAGCAGCACCAGGTCGACCGGGTCGCGCTCGACCGCGGCCAGTGCCTGGGCCGCGCTGTGCGCGCGGGCGGCGACCCGGAAGCCGGGAACCTTTCCCACGTACTTGGCGTTGATCTCGGCGACACGGAAGTCGTCGTCCACCACCAGGACGTCAATCATCGGGCCTCTCTCCCTCCAGGCCGGGCGAGCGTTAAGCCCGTGTTTCGGCTCCGTTTTTGTAGCGCGAGCAAAACGAGCACAACAGACTCTTGAAAGCAGAACGAAGGGTTGCGCCCAGAAGACTGCTGCCGTGGCCCGCGCCGCATCTACGGTCCGGGGCCATGAGCGCAGACACCAGCCCCGCCATCGAGCTGCGGGGCGCGAGCAAGACCTTCCGGACCCCGTCAGGCGGTTTGCACACGGCCGTCAGAGGCCTCGATCTGGCCGTGGGGCGCGGTGAGTTCGTCGCCGTCGTCGGGCCCACGGGATGCGGGAAGTCGACGACCCTGACCCTGGTCAGCGGCCTGGAGGAGCCCACCGAGGGCGAGGTCCTGGTGGCCGGCGAGCCGGTCGCGGGAGTCGGGAACAAGGTCGGTTTCGTCTTCCAGCAGGACGCCACCTTCCCCTGGCGCACGGTCCTGTCCAATGTCATGGCGGGCCCGCGCTTCCGCGGCCTACCCAAGGCGGAGGCCAGGCAGAAGGCGCGCGAGTGGCTCGCCCGGGTCGGGCTCGCCGCCTTCGAGGACCGTTACCCCCACCAGCTGTCCGGCGGCCAGCGCAAGCGCGTCGCCCTCGCGGCCACCTTCGTCAACGACCCCGAGATCCTGCTGATGGACGAGCCGTTCTCGGCGCTCGACGTACAGACGAGGGCCCTGATGTCGGACGAACTGCTGGAGCTGTGGGAGGGCACTGGCGCCTCGGTCGTCTTCGTCACCCACGACCTCGAGGAGTCGATCGCGCTGGCCGACAAGGTCGTCGTGATGACCGCCGGACCCGCGACCGTGAAGCACGTCTTCGACATCGACCTGCCGCGGCCGCGCAAGGTCGAGTCGGTGCGGCTGCAGCCGCGGTTCATCGAGATCTACCGCGAGATCTGGGAGTCGCTGGGCGAAGAGGTCCGCATCACGCGCGAGAGGAGTGCCGCCCATGTCGCCTGAGGTCATCTCCGCACCGGCTCCGGTCGGCATGTCCAAGCCCGACCGCGCCCACTCACGCGCGCGTGCCGCCCGCAGACGCAGGATCGTCGTCCTGCTGGCCCGTGTGCTGCTGCTGGTCGCCGTGCTCGGCCTCTGGGAGTGGCTGTCGCGGGCCGAGGCCATCGACCCGTTCAACTTCTCCATGCCGTCGAAGATCTGGGACCAGATCCACACCTGGGTCACCCATGGCACCGCGCTCGGCTCACTCGGCGAGCAGATCTGGGTCACGCTCCACGAGGCGCTGCTCGGCTGGGTCATCGGCGTGGTGGCCGGTGTGCTCTTCGGCATCGCGCTCGGGCGGATCGCCTTCCTCGCCGATGTCCTCGGCCCCTACATCAAGGTGCTCAACTCCATACCCAGGATCGTCCTCGCCCCGATCTTCGTGATCTGGTTCGGGCTCGGGCCGTCCTCCAAGGTGGCGTCGGCCGTCGTCCTGGTCTTCTTCCCGGTCTTCTTCAACGCCTTCCAGGGCGCCCGCGAGGTCGACCGCAACCTGGTCGCCAATGCCCGCATCCTGGGCGCGAGCAACCGGCGCGTGACACTTCAGGTCGTCATCCCGTCGGCCACCTCGTGGATCTTCACCAGCCTCCACGTCAGCTTCGGCTTCGCCCTCATCGGTGCCATCGTCGGTGAGTACATCGGCGCCACCCAGGGCATCGGCCTGCTCGTCGCCCAGTCCCAGGGCACCTTCAACGCGGCCGGCGTGTACGCCGCGATGGTCATCCTCGCGGTCGTCGCGCTGGTGGCCGAGGGACTGCTCACCTTCGCCGAGCGCCGCATCTTCCGCTGGAAGCCGTCGGACTCCGGACACTGACCGCCCCCTGGGGGACGTGATCCACGGCTCCCGCGCACGCCGCTCGAGGCACCTCTTCCTCCTCCCGCACAGCCCACTCACACTCCCGCACAGCCCACTCACAAGGACGTGAACCCCATGCGCACCTCCGCCGGATTCGCCGCCGTCGCCGCGGCCGGCCTGCTCGCCCTCACCTCGCTCACCGCCTGCGCCAACGACGCCGCCTCCACCGCGTCCTCCGCCGGCAGCAAGGGCGACGGCAAGGGCGAGAAGGTCAAGATCATGGTGGGTGGCCTCGACAAGGTCATCTACCTGCCCGCCATGCTCACCCAGCGGCTCGGCCACTTCGACGCGGAGGGCCTCGACGTGGAACTGCTGAGCGAGCCGGCCGGCGTTCAGGCCGAGACCGCGCTCGTCTCCGGCCAGGTCCAGGGGGCCGTCGGCTTCTACGACCACACCCTCGACCTGCAGACCAAGGGCAAGCACGTCGAGTCCGTGGTGCAGTTCTCGCACGCGCCCGGCGAGGTCGAGATCGTCTCCGACAAGCGCGCGAAGGACATCACGTCGCCCAAGGACTTCAAGGGCAGGAAGCTGGGCGTCACCGGACTCGGTTCCTCCACCGACTTCCTCACCAAGTACCTCGCCGTCAAGAACGGGGTGCAGGTCAGCGAGTTCAGTCCGGTCGCCGTGGGCGCCGGCCCGACGTTCGTCTCCGCCCTCCAGAAGGGTTCCATCGACGGCGGTATGACCACGGATCCGACCGTCGCCACGGTCCTGCAGAAGAACCTCGGCAAGGTGCTCATCGACATGCGGACGCCGCAGGGGTCGCAGGCCGCGCTCGGCGGCCCTTACCCGTCGTCCAGCCTCTATATGCAGACCGACTGGGTCAACAGCCACAAGGCCACGGTCCAGAAGCTGGCCAACGCCTTCGTGAAGACCCTGAAGTGGATGTCCTCGCACTCCGCGGACGAGATCGCCGCCAAGATGCCCGCCGACTACTCCCAGGGCGACAACACGCTCTACGCGAGCGCCATCAAGAGCACGCTGCCGATGTTCACCAAGGACGGCGTGATGCCTGCGGACGGCCCCGAGACGGTCGAGAAGGTCCTCAAGGCGTTCAACCCCAACATCCGGAACGCCACCATCGACCTCGGCAAGACCTACACGACGGAGTTCGTGAAGAAGGCCGCGGGCTGAGCCCACCGGCCGTGCCGTCAGGTGCGGGTCGCCCAGACGTAGCGATGCTCGGGGCGGCCCGCGTCGCCGTACTTGAGGGTGAGCGTGGCCCGTCCCGTGCGCTCCAGGAGCTTCAGATAGCGCTGTGCGGTCTGGCGGCTCAGCCCGGTCCGCTCGGCGATCTCCTGGGCGGACAGCGGCCCCTCGGCGCTCACCAGGGCGCGGCGTACGAGCTCCGTCGTGGCGGGGGAGTGGCCCTTGGGCAGCCCCGGCTGCGAACCCACCGACAAGGCGCCGAAGATCCGGTCGACCTCCGCCTGTTCGGCCTCGCCGCCGTCGTCGAGCGTGCGGCGCAGTTCCGCGTACGCCTCCAGCTTGGCGCGCAGGCCCGCGAAGGCGAACGGCTTCACCAGGTACTGGAGTGCGCCGTGCCGCATCGCCGCCTGCACGGTCTGGATGTCACGGGCCGCCGTCACCATGATCACATCGGTCTGATGACCGCGCCGGCGCATCTCCTGCACGACCGAGAGCCCCGTGTCGTCGGGCAGACAGTGGTCCATCAGCACCAGGTCCAGATGCGGCAGCAGCTCCATCTGGTGCAGCGCGTCGGCCGCGGTGTGCGCCTCGCCGGCCACATGGAAGCCGGCCACCTTCGCCACGTACGCGGCGTTGACCCGTGCCACCCGGGTGTCGTCGTCCACGATCAGTACTTCGATCCGCCGGGTCATCGCGACTCCTCCTCGGAGAACGGAACAGGTGTGTCCAGGGTGGGCGTCCGGGGCGCCGGTGCCTCCCGCATCGGGGCGAGAACGCCGCGGCCTCCAGCAGCGGGCCCCGGCGTCAGGCCGGCTTCTTCGAGGGCCTCCGGCAGAACGACGGTGAACTCCGCGCCCCCGCCCTCCGCCTCGCCCACGCGGGCGCTGCCCCCTTGGCGTTCGGCGAGGCGCCGCACCAGGGAGAGGCCGATTCCGCGCTTGCCGTAGGCCGGGGGCTCCTTGGTCGACCATCCGTCCGTGAAGATCAACTCGCGCCGTTCGGCGGGGATTCCGGGCCCCGTGTCGCGCACCCGGAGGACCGCCGTACGGCCCTCGGCGCGCAGTTCGACCTCCACGCGCGCGTGCGGCGTGCCGGCGACGGCGTCCAGGGCGTTGTCGACCAGGTTGCCGACGATCGTGACCAGCCCCCGAGGGTCGATCAACCGGTTCGGCAGCAGCGTCCTGTCCGCGATCCACAGGGCCACGCCCCGCTCGGCGGCGACCGTGGCCTTGCCCACCAACAGGGCCGCCAGCAGCGGATCGTGGATCTTCTCGGTGACCTGTTCCGCGGTGGTCCGGTGATCGCCGACCACCTCGCCGACGAACTCCACCGCGTCCTCGTACATCTCCAGTTCGAGCAGTCCCAGCAGCGTGTGCATGCGGTTGGCGTGCTCGTGGTCCTGGGCGCGCAGGGCGTCGATCAGGCCGCGCGTGGAGTCGAGTTCTCGGCCCAGTTGCTCCAGCTCGGTGCGGTCGCGCAGGGTGGCGACGGCTCCGCCGTCGTCGGTCGGCATACGGTTGGCGACGAGGACGCGCTGACCGCGCACGGTGAGCAGATCGGTGCCGGTGACGCGTCCGGCCAGCACATCGGTCGTACGGCCGTCGCCGAGTGCCGTGTCGAGGGACTGGCCGACGGCTTCGTCACCGATGCCCAGCAGGCGCCGCGCCTCGTCGTTGAGCAGGCGCACCCGGCCGCCCCGGTCCAGGGCGACGACGCCCTCCCTGATGCCGTGCAGCATCGCCTCACGCTCGTCGAGCAACGCCGAGATGTCGGAGAACGCCAGGTCGCGAGTCTGCCGCTGGACCCGGCGCGAGATCAGATACGCGGCCAGCGCGCCGATCGCCAGGGCGGCACCCGCGTACGCGAACAGCTCCGGTATCGCGTGGATCAGCCGGGACCGCACGCTGTCGTACTCGATGCCGACGGAGACCGCGCCGATGATCCTGTCGTCCTCATCCCGCAGCGGCACCTTGCCACGGGCCGAGCGGCCCAGGGTGCCGCTGTCGATCTCCATGACCTCGTTGCCGGCCAGGGCCTCGGTCGGATCGGTCGAGACGACCTTGCCGATCTGCGAGGGATCCCGGTGCGACCAGCGCACCTTCCGCATGTCCATCACCACGACGTACTCGGCCCTGCTGGCCTTGCGGATGCGCTCCGCCTGCGCCTGCACGGGCCCGTCGGGCGACGGCCGCGTCGACTGCAGATCCTCGGCGATCTGTGGCTGGGCCGCCGTGGTCTGCGCGATCGCGAGGGCCTGGCGCATCGCCTGATCGTCCAGCAGATGGCTGAGCGGTGCCAGGAACAGCCCGGTGGCGAGCACGGCGACGCCCGCGGCGACGGCCACCTGCATCAGCAGAAGCTGCGAGAACATCCGCCGCGGCAGACCGAGGCGCAGTCGCCGCACAGGGGGAGATGGGCTCATGCGTACGACGGTACGGGGACGGGCGCGCCCAGCCGTAGGGGGTCGGCGTGGATCGTCCGTGGGGCGTCCGCGGGCGCTGTGACCCGGCGTCCGTGCTCCGCCGCGCAGGGCTTGCGCCTCAGCAGTGCGCGGGGTCGGCGACGACCGCGGTGAGCAACTCCCGCACCGACACCACGTCCATCCGCGCCGGGGAACCGAGCGCCGAGCCGCAGCTCTCCGGGCGGGGCGGCAGGGAGGCGCCCCGTGCCACCATCACGCGCCACAGACGGCCGTCGGTGTGGGCGACGGTGACCTCCCAGCGCGGCGCGGTGCCGTCCGTCCGGACGACGGTCAGCGCGTCCGCGGCGTACTCGTGGGCCGCCGTGCGCACGGCGAGCTCCGCGGCCTGTGCGGGGCGTTCCCAGGCGGAGCTGCCGCGGCATCCCTCGACCACGACGCGCCCGTCACGCACTCCCCGCAGGACCTCTTTGACGTGCGGGGCCGGCGCCCGCCCGTACGCGTATCCGAACGGCAGGACGAGCACCGTGGGCGAGAAGCGGTGGCCGCCCAGATGGGTGACCTCCCAGACCCCGTCTACTCCGGAGGCGGTCAGTTCGGCCGCGAGGGGGCGGCCGAGGAGGGCGCAGCAGCGATCCCGCTTTCCGTTGGTGCAGACGAGAGCAAGTGGGTCGCCCGTGTGGCGCCGACCCTGGAGGACCGAGTCGAAGGTGCGGGGATCGCCCCTGCCGAGCGCCGCGAAGTCCAGGTCGAGCAACTGCTCGGGTTCGCACGTGGTGGCGGCGTGGAGCCATACGTTCCCGGGAACGGTGTGGCCCGCGTACACCTGCCGCACGGCGGGCGCGCCGCAGTCGGCGTGTCGGCCGGGGCGGCGGATCAGCGCGATCCGCACGCCGGTGCCCTCCACGGCCGCTTCGAGGGCGCGACCGAGCGTCGGGTCCAGATGGCTCGATGTGAGCGCCTTGGCACCCCAAGGGCCGGGCTGCTCAAGGAGCAGCCATGTCCTCGCGGTCGCCGCGGTCCCCGCGAGGGGCTCGTCGAGGTCCTGGGACGCGGTCGTGCACGTACTCACAGAGGTGAGCCTAACCTGACTTGGTCGACGGCGACTTCCGGCCCTGCGCGTGGGGCCCCCATTTGGGGCGCGTGCGCCTCCGCACTACCCAGCCGTGCCTCTCAGCCCTCGCCGCACGCCCGCCGTGCGCGGGACGGCGAAGACGGTCTCGCCCGCCGAGGAGGACATCCCGGAGGAGGCCGTGAGGACCGCGGGGGCCGGGTCGACATTGGCGTGCGCGGGCGCGTGGCGGGCCGTCGTGGCCACGATGTCCCGGGCCGCCGCCAGGGCCGGTGCCACGGCCGGTACCTCTTCCAGGAGCGAGACCCGGCCGCACGCGCCCGCGCGCATGTCTCACTCAACGACCGGCTCTTGCCGATGCCCGGTTCCCCGGTGATGTCGACGACTGTGGCCGCGCCGGGCCGACCCAGGCCGGCGAGGACGGCGTCGACCCGGGAGAGCTCCGAGGACCTTCCGATCAGCTGTGTGCGCCGTACGTCCCCCATCGGCGTCCTCTACGTCCCGTTCGTCGACCTCTGTCTGCCTGGCCGAGCATAGATCCGGGCACTGACACGGCAGTTGGGCGAGTCGGCGGTACGTAGATCCGCCGGGGAGGCGGGCGACCTGCCGGGGAACCTCGCGCCGCCGCCGGTGGCAGGCGTTCATGGCGACCACGGCATCCATGACCCGGGCGGCGGAGGTGTCCAGCCGTGTGGAGGCCATCCTGGCCGAGCTGAAGCCCGGCCGCGAACTCCACACGAACGTGGAGTTCCATGCCGGCGTGGTGTGCCGGCGGTGCCGGCGGTGGCCTGAGACGCGCGTGAGGTCCGGCACCGGTCTGGTGTCGGACCTCTTCAGTTCAGTGCGAGCGATGCCCGGGGGTGGTTGGGGCTCGGCTCGCCGTCCGGAGGTGGTGGTCCTCAACGGGGTGGCCAAGAGGGTGGACCTCTGGGGAGGCGGACAGTGGCGGGCGGGCGATGCCGCGACGGCCGCTACTGGTCGGGAATGTCGGCCTTCGCCCGGACAAGGGTCTCCCGGCTGACGATGACGATGCGTTCGTAGTCCGCGCGCGCGGCGTCAGGAGGAAGTTCGCCTTCGAGCGTCGCGGTGGCCTCAGTTCCGATGACGGCGAAATTGCCGTCACTGAGTTCGAAGATGTCCGGGCAGGTTTCAGCGGTCATGCTTCCACGTTCGCGTGGAGAGACACCGATGCGACGCACGATTTTCAAGGGAACCCCGATCCTGTGGTTTCAAGAACTGAAAACGGGGGACAGGGTAGCCTAACGTGACAGAAGTGCAGACGTCCGCCTGTAGGCCAAGTGGCGGTTACCGGCGGCGTGTTGACGAGTTCCGCGCCGCCTCAACGCTGGCCCTGGGGTGGGTCCTCCTCGGGGGGAGGTTCACCCACGACCCACCACTCCTCGGAGTCCGCTTCATCCAGATCGTGGATGAGCGCGTCCATCGTCGCGCCGACCCGGGCCTCCATGGATTCGGCCTTGAGGCTGGCGCGGTGGTGCCGGGTGGCGTCCCAGTATTCGCGGAAGACGACGTTCCGGACCAGCACGCGAAGATGGCCGTGCAGTTCCTCCAGATTCACGACGCCCGCCCGGTATGCGAACAGGGCGTTGGCGTACCACGCGTTGGCGAAGAGGTACTGGCGCCGCCGTGTGGGGGAAGCCGCCTCGATGGTGCTCACGACGGCGGCGAGCTCGGGATCCTCGAGTGCCTTGCCCAGGAGGCTCAGCTGAAGCCTGTGATATGCCCGGAAGCTGTCGGCATCCTCCGCCTCCGCGGCCTGCCGGGGCGGGTCCGTCCGCCGTCGGTGCTGTGTGGCCAGCACCGTCAGGGCTCCCGCCGCGAACGCGAGCCCCGCCATGGCGGCGGAACCCCACACCCGTATCCCTAGCCTCTGTGTGACCATGTCAACCCCCGAATCAGGCGACCGTCCCCCGGTCGTCTTGGTGCGGGTCGACTGAAGGAGACCGGCGAGCGATCGGCGGCGCGCTTGCCGTCTCCCAGGGTGCCGAGCGGCTCTGATCGGCAGGGAGGCGGAGAGGAGGCGCACGGAGGGAAGTGCGGGTCACGTTTACCGGCGCCATGCCCAACGTGTGCCCCCCAAGCGCCGCAAACAATCGTTGACTCCACGGGGTTTGCCCCTACTCGTATCCTGGGGCGGCATTCAATTCTCGTACGAGAGCCGACCCGTTCCGGTGAGAGCCGGTCCATGAGCCGTCCTCGTACGCCCGCCGGAGCGCGATCCGGCGTACGCATCGGTGTGAGAAGGGGCGCACGGTGAGCCAGTCGTCGAGTCCGCAGCAGATCCCGGTCGTCGTACTGGCCGGATTCCTGGGTTCCGGCAAGACGACCCTGCTCAACCACCTTCTCCACCACAGCGGCGGCAGCCGTATCGGTGCCATCGTCAACGACTTCGGTGCCATCGAGATCGACGCCATGGCGGTCGCCGGCGCGCTCGGGGACTCCACGGTCTCCCTCGGCAACGGATGTCTGTGCTGCGCCGTCGACGCCAGTGAGCTCGACCTCTATCTCGACCGCCTCGCCCAGCCCTCCGCGGGCATCGATGTCATCGTCATCGAGGCCAGCGGGCTCGCCGAGCCCCAGGAACTCGTCCGCATGGTGCTGGCCAGCGAGCAGCCGCGCGTCGTCTACGGCGGACTCGTCGAGGTCGTCGACGCGGTGGAGTTCGACGCCACCCGTGCGAAGCACCCGGAGCTCGACCGCCATCTGGCCCTCGCGGATCTCGTCGTCGTCAACAAGACCGACCGGGCGGGCGACACCGAGCGGGTCCTTCGGCTTGTCGGCTCGCTCACCGACGGTGCCGCCGTCGTCCCGGCCGTCCACGGGCGTATCGATCCCGAGTTCCTCTTCGACTGCCGGCCGGCCGAGGAGCGCATCGGGCAGCTGTCCTTCGACGACCTCCACCGGCACGACGGGCCGGACGGGCACGGGCGGGACGGGCACGGGCGGGACGGGCACGGGCCCGACGAGCACGGGCCGGACGGGCGCGGGGCCGACGGGCACGGGCCGGACGGGCGCGGGGCCGACGGATGTGAGTCCGTCGGATGCGGATCGGACGGACATCGATCCGACGGACATCGATCCCACGGATGCGACGGGCATGGGCATGGCAGCTCTCACGTCCATCTGCACGCCGGATACGACAGCCTCTCCTTCCGGTCCACCGTGCCCATGAACCCGCGTCGGCTGCTGGAGTTCCTCGACGGCAGGCCGGAGGGCCTCTACCGGATCAAGGGATACGTCGACTTCGGCGCCGCCGATCCGCGCAATCGGTATGCCGTGCACGCCGTGGGCCGGTTCCTGCGGTTCTATCCGGAGGCATGGAAGGCCGACGAGCAGCGGCTCACCCAGCTCGTCCTCATCGGGTCCGGCATCGACACCGCCGCCCTCCGCAAGGAGCTGGAGGCGTGCGCGGACGACGCCCCACACACTGACGAGCACAGCATGTGGGGGGTCCTTCGCTACGTGCAGGACAAGGAGACCGAGGTCCCCGCGGGCCTCGGCGACCCCGAGGGCTGACCTACACCGGGCCCGCCACCGCCGCCACCGTCCTGGGCAGCGACAAGCCCGAACCGTCGCGCCGCAGGTCGAGCTCCGGCAGCTCCGCCGGTGTGCCGTTCTTCTGCGCGGCCCGCGCCGGTGTCGCGCCGGCCCAGGCCAACGACAGGCAGTCCTCGCCCTTCAGGAACCGTTGGCAGCGCACGCCGCCTGTGGCCCGGCCCTTGCGCGGGAACTGGTCCAACGGCGTCATCTTGGCCGTCGTCTGGACCGAGTCGTCCAGCGTGCCGCGGGAACCGGCCACCGTGAAGACCACCGCGTCGACCGCCGGGTCCACCGCCGTGAAGGAGATCACCTTCGCGTCGTCCGAGAGCTTGATGCCCGCCACGCCGCCCGCGGGGCGGCCCTGCGGACGCACCTGGGACGCCTGGAAGCGCAGCAGTTGCGCGTCGTCGGTGATGAAGACCAGGTCCTCCTCGCCCGTACGCAGCTCCACCGCACCGACGATCCGGTCGCCCTCCTTGAGGGTGATGACCTCCAACTCCTCCTTGTTCGCGGGGTAGTCGGGGACCACACGCTTGACGACGCCCTGCTCCGTGCCGAGCGCGAGGCCCGGGGAGGACTCGTCCAGCGTCGTCAGGCAGACCACCGTCTCGTCCGCCTCCAGGGAGACGAACTCCGAGATCGGCGCGCCCCCGGAGAGGTTCGGCCGGGTCGCCGTCTCCGGCAGCTGGGGCAGGTCGATCACGTTCAGCCGCAGCAGCCGTCCGGCGGACGTCACCGCCCCCACCTCGCCGCGCGCCGTCGCCGGGACGGCGGAGACGATCACGTCGTGCTTCGCGCGCCTGCCCTCGGTGTCCTCCGCGAACGGATCGCCGTTCGCCGTACGCGCCAGCAGGCCCGTCGACGACAGCAGCACCCGGCAGGGGGCGTCCTCGACCTGGAGCGAGACCGTCGGGGCCGGGGCGCCGGAGGACTCCAGCAGCACCGTGCGCCGCTCCGTGCCGAACTTCTTGGCCACCGCGGCCAGTTCCGCGGAGACCAGCTTGCGCAGCTCGGCGTCCGACTCCAGGATCCGGGTCAGCTCCTCGATCTCGGCTTCGAGCCGGTCCTTCTCCGCCTCCAACTCGATCCGGTCGTACTTGGTGAGGCGGCGCAGCGGGGTGTCGAGGATGTACTGCGTCTGGACCTCGCTCAGCGAGAAGCGCTCCATCAGGCGCTCCTTGGCCTGCGCGGAGTTCTCGCTGGAACGGATCAGACGGATGACCTCGTCGATGTCCACCAGCGCCGTGAGCAGGCCCTCGACCAGGTGGAGCCGGTCGCGCCTCTTGGCACGGCGGAACTCCGAGCGACGGCGGACGACGTCGAAGCGGTGGTCGAGGTAGACCTCCAGCAACTCCTTGAGACCCAGCGTCAGCGGCTGGCCGTCGACCAGCGCCACGTTGTTGATGCCGAAGGACTCCTCCATCGGGGTCAGCTTGTAGAGCTGCTCCAGGACCGCCTCCGGCACGAAGCCGTTCTTGATCTCGATGACCAGGCGCAGGCCGTGCTCGCGGTCGGTGAGGTCCTTGACGTCGGCGATGCCCTGCAGCTTCTTCGACCCGACCAGGTCCTTGATCTTGGCGATCACCTTCTCCGGCCCGACCGTGAAGGGCAGTTCGGTGACGACCAGGCCCTTGCGGCGCGCCGTCACGTCCTCCACCGAGACCGTGGCGCGGATCTTGAAGGTGCCGCGGCCCGTCTCGTAGGCGTCCCGGATGCCCGAGAGGCCGACGATCCGGCCGCCGGTGGGCAGGTCGGGACCGGGGACATGCCTCATCAGGGTGTCCAGATCCGCGTTCGGGTGGCGGATCAGGTGGCGCGCGGCCGCGACGACCTCGCCCAGGTTGTGCGGCGGCATGTTCGTGGCCATGCCGACCGCGATGCCCGACGCGCCGTTCACCAGGAGGTTGGGGAAGGCGGCGGGCAGGGCCAGCGGCTCCTGCTCCTGGCCGTCGTAGTTGGGCACGAAGTCGACCGTGTCCTCGTCGATCGACTCGGTCATCAGGCTGGTCGCCATGGCCATGCGGCACTCGGTGTACCGCATGGCGGCCGGCGGGTCGTCGTTGCCCAGCGAGCCGAAGTTGCCGTGGCCGTCGACCAGGGGCACACGCATGGAGAAGGGCTGGGCCATGCGCACCAGGGCGTCGTAGATCGACGCGTCGCCGTGCGGGTGCAGCTTGCCCATCACCTCGCCGACGACGCGGGCGCACTTCACATAGCCGCGCTCGGGGCGCAGCCCCATCTCGTTCATCTGGTAGACGATCCGCCGGTGCACCGGCTTGAGGCCGTCGCGGGCGTCCGGCAGGGCCCTGGAGTAGATGACCGAGTACGCGTACTCGAGGAAGGAGCCCTGCATCTCGTCGACGACGTCGATGTCGAGGATCTTCTCCTCGTACGAGTCGTCGGGCGGCGGGGTCTTCGTGCTGCGGCGGGCCATTGCTGCCGGCTCCTTCACAGTCTGCGCTGGGCATGAACGGGATCTGTCGCGGACCATTGTGGACCGCCGCACCGACAACGCGGACCATGCCCCTTCCTCCAGGGGTCCGTTGCCCCGGGGCCACGTGCCCCGCGGCGGCCCGGTCGTACGGCGGCACGGCCGCCCACGACGGCGATGCGCTCCCACCGGGCACGCGCGGGAAGCGGCCCCGGGGACGATCTCGCGGCCGGTGCCGGCCCTGCACCGCGATCACTCACGTACGGTCTCCGTGCTCCGCGACCCGACCGCGCGCGTGCCTCCTGGACGGTCATCCCGGTCGCGCACCCCGAGCGTGCGCGTGTGGTCTGCCCGGGTCGGCACCCTGCCGCGTCCCGCGAGCGTTTGGCGTGCCGCGTCGCCATCCCTGGTCGCGTAGCCCGGGCGTCCGCGTGTGGTCTGCCGGGGTCGGCGCCACTGCGGCGTCCCGCGAGCGTGCGCGTGTGGCCTCCCGCGTCGCCATCCTGGTCGCGCCCCCGGGCATCCCCGTGCGGTACCCCACGTCGGCACCCGGCCGGGCGCGCGGAGCGTCCCCGCACGGCTTCCCGGCGCCCGCCCCTGGCCGTGCACCCCGAGGCTTCGGCGCCCGCCCCTGGCCGTGCACCCCGAGGTTTCGGCGTCCACCCCCGGGCGTGCGCCCCCGAGGTTTCGGCGTCCGCCCCTGGCCGTCCACCCCCGAGGCTTCGGCGCTCGCCCCGGCCGTGCACCCCGAGGCTTCGTATGCCGCTGCCCGGCGCCGGCGCTCGGTGCTCGTCAACCTCGTGCGCAGTCGCCTACCCCCCGTAATCCTCGTCTCGCTCTCGGCGTACGTCGCCCGGGAACTTCGCCACCTGTCCGCACGCTTGCATACAGTGACAGCACCGGCAGGAAACCGCGGTTTCCGCGACAGCTTCCGCGATCGAAGGGACGTACATGCCCATGGGTCACACGGCCACAGCCGAGGCAGGCTCCGGGGGCCTGACAGCGACCGAGCACCGCCTGGCCAACGGTCTGCGCGTGGTGCTCTCAGAGGACCACCTGACCCCGGTCGCGGCGGTGTGCCTCTGGTACGACGTCGGCTCCCGCCACGAGGTCGAGGGGCGCACCGGCCTTGCCCACCTCTTCGAGCACCTGATGTTCCAGGGTTCGGGACAGGTCAAGGGCAACGGCCACTTCGAGCTGGTGCAGGGCGCAGGCGGCTCGCTGAACGGCACCACGAGTTTCGAGCGCACGAACTACTTCGAGACCATGCCGGCCCACCAGCTGGAGCTCGCCCTGTGGCTGGAGGCCGACCGCATGGGCTCGCTGCTGGCCGCCCTCGACGACGAGTCCATGGAGAACCAGCGGGACGTCGTGAAGAACGAGCGCCGTCAGCGCTACGACAACGTGCCCTACGGCACCGCCTTCGAGAAGCTGACCGCGCTCGCCTACCCGGAGGGCCACCCGTACCACCACACGCCGATCGGGTCGATGGCGGACCTGGACGCGGCCACCCTGGAGGACGCGCGCGCCTTCTTCCGCACCTACTACGCACCCAACAACGCCGTCCTCTCCGTCGTCGGCGACATCGATCCCGAGCAGACCCTCGCCTGGATCGAGAAGTACTTCGGCTCCATCCCGTCGCACGACGGCAAGCCCGAGCCCCGCGACGGCTCGCTGCCCGACATCATCGGCGAACAGTTGCGCGAGGTCGTCGAGGAGGAGGTCCCGGCGCGCGCCCTGATGGCCGCCTACCGGCTGCCGCACGACGGCACGCGCGCGGCCGACGCGGCCGACCTGGCGCTCACCATCCTGGGCGGCGGCGAGTCCTCCCGCCTCTACAACCGGCTCGTGCGGCGTGACCGCACAGCCGTCGCCGCCGGCTTCGGTCTGCTGCGGCTCGCCGGAGCGCCCTCCCTGGGCTGGCTGGACGTGAAGACCTCGGGCGACGTCGAGGTGCCCGTCATCGAGGCGGCCATCGACGAGGAGCTCGCCCGGTTCGCCGAGCAGGGGCCCACGGCCGAGGAAATGGAGCGCGCCCAGGCCCAGTTGGAGCGCGAGTGGCTGGATCGCCTCGGCACGGTCGCGGGCCGCGCCGACGAACTGTGCCGGTACGCCGTGCTGTTCGGGGACCCGCAGCTCGCCCTGACCGCCGTGCGGCGCGTGCTGGACGTGACCGCCGAGGAGGTGCAGGAGATGGCCAAGGCCCGGCTGCGCCCCGACAACCGTGCGGTGCTGGTGTACGAGCCGGTCGCGGCCGAGGCCGACGCCCGGGAAGCCGCCGAAAACACTGCCGCCGAAGGCACGAGCAACGACGAGGAGTCGGCGAAGTGAGCGAGCTCGCGACCATGGACTTCCATCCCCAGCCCCACGCCGGCGAAGCCCGGCCCTGGGCGTTCCCGGCCCCCGAGCGCGGCACGCTGGACAACGGCCTGACCGTGCTGCGCTGCCACCGTCCCGGCCAGCAGGTCGTCGCCGTCGAGGTGCTTCTCGACGCGCCCCTGGACGCGGAGCCGGCCGGCCTCGACGGCGTCGCCACGATCATGGCGCGCGCCTTCTCCGAGGGCACCGACAAGCACTCCGCCGAGGAGTTCGCCGCCGAACTGGAGCGTTGCGGTGCCACTCTCGACTCGCACGCCGACCACCCCGGCGTCCGCCTCTCCCTCGAAGTGCCCGTCTCCCGCCTCCCCAAGGCGCTCGGGCTGCTCGCCGACGCCCTGAGGTCGCCGGCGTTCGAGGACAGCGAGGTGGAGCGGCTGGTGCGCAACCGCCTCGACGAGATCCCGCACGAGATGGCCAATCCGGCCCGGCGCGCCGCCAAGGAGCTCTCCAAGGAGCTGTTCCCGGCGTCCTCGCGCATGTCGCGCCCCCGCCAGGGCACCGAGGAGACGGTCGCGAACATCGACGCCGCGGCCGTCCGCGCCTTCTACGAGCGGCACGTACGCCCCGCGACGGCCTCCGCCGTCGTGGTGGGCGACCTCACCGGGATCGAACTCGACGAGCTTCTCGGGGAGACGCTGGGCGCCTGGACGGGTGCGCCCGCCAAGCCCCGCCCGGTGCCGCCGGTGACCGCCGACGACACCGGCCGCGTGATCATCGTGGACCGTCCCGGGGCCGTCCAGACGCAGCTGCTCATCGGCCGCATCGGCGCCGACCGCCACGACCGTGTGTGGCCCGCCCAGGTGCTCGGCACCTATTGCCTCGGCGGCACCCTCACCTCCCGCCTGGACCGCGTCCTGCGCGAGGAGAAGGGCTACACCTACGGTGTGCGGGCGTTCGGCCAGGTGCTGCGTTCGGCGCCCGACGGCACGGGCGCCGCGATGCTGGCCATCAGCGGCTCCGTCGACACGCCGAACACCGGGCCAGCCCTCGACGACCTGTGCAAGGTGCTGCGCACCCTCGCCGCCGAGGGGCTGACGGACGCCGAGCGCGACATCGCCGTGCAGAACCTGGTGGGCGTGGCCCCGCTCAAGTTCGAGACCGCGGCGGCCGTCGCGAGCACGCTCGCCGACCAGGTCGAACAGCACCTTCCGGACGACTACCAGGCGACGCTCTATCAGGAGCTCGCCGCGACGGGCACGGTGGAGGCCACGGCCGCCGTCGTGAACGCGTTCCCGGTGGACCGTCTGGTGACCGTTCTGGTGGGCGACGCCTCCCAGATCCAGGAGCCCGTCAAGGCGCTCGGCATCGGTGAAGTGAGCGTCGTGACGGCCGAGTAGAGCGGTTCCGTACGCCGCGCGTGGCGGCGGCGTGCCGAGGGCCCCGGTGACTCTTCCGTCACCGGGGCCAGCCTCTTGGGCGTTTGTCCGTATTGCCACAGAGGTTGCCTCTCTGCCCTGTGGGATGCGCTACAAATGCCCCGATCGGTTTGGTGATCGAAACAGGGCCCTTCTAGCGTCGTCCGGGCTGTCCGTCAGGCAGTGCGCCGCACCCGCGGCACCGGACAGTCATCGCCGAGTCCCCGTACGGCGCGAGCCAGGGGAGCCGGGGACCCGCCCTCCTGTCGCCGCTTCGCGGCTGGAGGGGCCCAAGTTCCTGGGGTGAATCGGGCGTGAGCCCGTAGGAGACCTTCCTGCTCCGAACCCGTCAGCTAACCCGGTAGGCGAGAGGGAAGGAAAGGACCAGCCACTTCATGGCGTTCACCTGCGCCACCGGGAAGCACCGACGTCCCAGCCGTGCGAAGCGTACGACCACGAACGCCATGGGCGTCGCGGCGCTCACCACCACCGGCGTCATCGGCACCCTGGCAGCCCCGGCGCTCGCCGCCGGCACCCCCGTAGAGCAGACCGGACTGATCCGGGCCGTCACCCTCGGCGACTCGGTCGCGGAGAAGATCAGCGCCCAGGCCGCCGCCCAGAAGCAGGCCGCCGAGCAGAAGCAGGCCGCGGAGGCCGCGCGCAGGCAGGCCGCCGAGAAGGCCGCGAAGGAGCGCGAGGCGAAGGAGCGCGCCGCACGTGACGCCGAGCGCAGGCGGCTGAACGCCTTCGTGGCGCCGATCTACGACTCGTTCGTCTCCGTCGGCTACAAGTCCGGCGGCTCCCTGTGGTCCTCCGGGGCCCACACCGGCATCGACTTCCACGCCGCCACGGGCACCCCCGTGCACGCGGTCGGCGCCGGCACCGTCATCGACACGGGCTGGGGCGGCGCGTACGGCAACCAGATCGTCATCAAGATGAACGACGGCACCTACACGCAGTACGGCCACCTGTCGTCCATCGGTGTCTCCGCGGGCCAGCAGGTCACGCCGGGTCAGCAGATAGCCCTCTCCGGGGCCACCGGCAACGTCACCGGGCCGCACCTTCATTTCGAGGCGCGTACGTCCGCGGAGTACGGCTCGGACATCGACCCCGTCGCCTACCTTCGGGCACACGGTGTGAACGTCTGACAACGCGGCTCCGGCAGGAGCGCCGCGTGTGATGGCCCCGGCTCATGGACCGGGGCCATCGTCGTTTCGGACGGCCGTCTGTCCAAAAAATATCCCCGGATTCCGGCCTCCCGTCGGAAATTCCGGTCCGCTGCAATAGAGTCGGTTGAACACACGTCAATCGGCGACGTTTCACGCGGATTAAGGCGGAGGTCGGTCATGCGTATTCCGGCACACTCGGTATGCACGGCGATCCGCGATGACATCGTCGCGGGTGTCTACGAGCGGGGCGGCCGGCTCACCGAGGAGCTCCTCGCGCGTCGCTACGGAGTCTCGCGGGTCCCCGTGCGGGAGGCCCTGCGGACGCTGGAGGCCGAGGGCTTCGTCGTCACCCGCAGACACGCGGGCGCGTGTGTGGCGGAACCGACCGAGCAGGAGGCGTCCGACCTCCTGGAGATGCGGCTGCTGCTGGAGCCGCTGGGTGCCGCGCGAGCCGCGCAGCGCCGCACGGAGGCCCATCTCAAGGTGCTGCGGGGCCTGGTCAGACTGGGCCAGGAACGAGCCAGGCGGGGCAACAGCGAGGATCTGCGCTCTCTGGGTGGCTGGTTCCACGAGACGCTCGCGCAGGCCTGCGGGAGCCCGGCGCTGACCTCGACGCTCGCCCAGTTGCGGCACAAGATCGCCTGGATGTACACGGCCGAGGCGTCGGCCAGTCCGGTGGAGTCCTGGGCGGAGCACGGCGGCATCGTGGACGCCGTCGCGCGCGGCGACAGTGAGCGGGCGCGGGCGATCACGGCGTTGCACACCGAGCGCGCGACCGCCGCGCACCGGCTCCGCTTTCCCGGCCAAGGGGAGCGGGCGGACCGTGTGAGGACTTCGCAACACGCCGTAAACATGTCGGGGGTGCGGCATTAACACGGGCGCCGTATACAAAGAGGGATATTCGGCTGGTCCTATTCCGGCTGCCCTTGTTCCGGCGTGCCCTGGAATTCGGATGCCCATGCCTTCTGTGTGCCTTGCGCGGATTTCCGGGCGGCACGCTGAATTTCTCATGCGCGACGAACGACGGAGGTCGCCACACGCAAAGGGCGCGTCGGCGCGCGGCTCGAAGAGAGCCCTGCGCGCGCACGGCGCCCAGCCGCGCCCCGGGGCCGCCGACGCCATGCGGTCGGCGCGCGGGGTCGTGTTGCGTCGGAGGGGCGGGAGGGCATGGCATCCCGCGGCGGCGGAGGTTGGTGGTCGCCGCACCCACAGGTCCTTGCATGTGCGCCGCGGGGAGTGTCCGCATCCTTCGAACTGCGGTGCGGGTGCCACATGGCGCCGTGCCACGCGCCGAGTGATCGCCGCGCGCATTGGGCTCCGCGCCGGCGCGCTTCGGGCGGCGAGCGCGGGGCGTATGCCGCACACGCACCGCTCACTCGCCCCCGCCCCGCCCGATCGCCCTGGCGGGCGTGGAGCCGCGTCCGTGGGCCCATGGTGCGACGGTCCAGCCGTGCCCGGGTGATGGCCCGCGCCCGACCGGGGATCGCCCGTGCGGGGCCGGTGATGGGCCGCCCCTGACCGGTGATGGCCCGCGACCGACGGGTGATGGCCCGTGCCTGACCGGTGATGGCCCGTGCCCGACGGGTGATGGCCCGTGCCTGACCGGTGATGGCCCGTGCCCGACGGGTGATGGCCCGCGTCTGACCGGTGATGGCCCGCGTCTGACCGGTGATGGCCCGCGCCCGACGGGTGATGGCCCGTGCCTGACCGGTGATGGCCCGTGCCTGACCGGTGATGGCCCGCGACCGACCGGTGATGGCCCGCGACCGACCGGTGATCGCCCGTGCGGGGCCGGTGATGGCCCGTGCGGGGCCCGTGTCCGTCGGTTGCCCGGCGTCCGTACCTGGATGCCGTCGCCCGGTGCCCTACGGCTGCCGTGTGCGGGTGCGTACGCGACGGAGCCGCGTCCGCCGTGAAGGCCGACGCGGCTCCGCCGTGCAGGTGCCCGAAGGGTCAGACGGTCTCGGGAAGCTCCTCAAGACCCTCGGCGACGAGCTTGGCCAGACGGTCCAGGGCGGCGTCGGCGCCCTCCGCGTCGGAGGCGAGGACGATCTCCTCCCCGCCCTGGGCGCCCAGGCCGAGAACCGCCAGCATGGACGCGGCGTTGACCGGGTTGCCGCCGGCCTTGGCGATGGTCACGGGAACGCCGGAGGCCGTGGCTGCCCGGACGAAGATGGAGGCGGGGCGGGCGTGAAGGCCCTCGGCCCAGCCGACGTTGACGCGGCGCTCAGCCATGTGATGCTGCCCTTCAGGTGTCTCAGGGTTGTCTAGACCAGTTTCCCATATGGTGAAGCGTGCCCGGAGCGGGCGTCGGTCCCGTCCCCGGGCGGGCCCGAACCGGTCCCCTTAGCCTGCCTCGCGCCGTTGTCGGACGCGAGCCTTACTCTGGGGCCCATGCAGACCGCGTCGGACCGGCACGAGTACCCCGCTCACTGGGAGGCCGACGTGGTGCTGCGCGACGGCGGTACCGCGCGCATCAGGCCCATCACCGTCGACGACGCCGAGCGCCTCGTCAGCTTCTACGAGCAGGTCTCGGACGAGTCGAAGTACTACCGCTTCTTCGCGCCGTACCCTCGCCTGTCCGCCAAGGACGTCCACCGCTTCACGCACCACGACTTTGTGGACAGGGTGGGACTCGCGGCCACGGTCGGCGGCGAGTTCATCGCAACCGTACGCTATGACCGCATCGGCACCGACGGGATGCCCGCCTCGGCTCCCGCCGACGAGGCCGAGGTCGCGTTCCTCGTGCAGGACGCGCACCAGGGGCGGGGCGTCGCCTCCGCCCTCCTCGAACACATCGCGGCGGTGGCCCGGGAGCGCGGCATCCGCCGGTTCGCCGCCGAGGTGCTTCCCGCCAACACCAAGATGATCAAGGTGTTCACCGACGCCGGGTACCAGCAGAAGCGCAGCTTCGAGGACGGCGTCGTACGTCTGGAGTTCGACCTGGAGCCCACCGACCGCTCGGTGGCCGTGCAGCGCGCGCGGGAGCAGCGGGCCGAGGCGCGATCCGTGCAGCGACTGCTCGCGCCCGGCTCGGTCGCCGTCATCGGTGCGGGCCGGGCGCCCGGGGGAGTGGGCCACAGCGTCCTCGGCAACCTCAGGGAGGCCGGGTTCACCGGCCGCCTGTACGCGGTGAACAGGGCGTTCGGTGAAGGGCAGAAGGACCTCGACGGGGTCCCCGCCCACCGGTCCGTCCGTGAGATCGCCGAGCCGGTCGACCTCGCCGTCGTCGCCGTCCCCGCCGAGCGCGTCCCGGAGGTGGTCGCCGAGTGCGGCGAGCACGGGGTGCAGGGGCTCGTGGTCATCTCGGCGGGATACGCCGAGAGCGGGCCGGACGGCCGGGAGCGGCAGCGGGAACTGGTGCGGCAGGCCCGGTCGTACGGGATGCGGATCATCGGGCCGAACGCCTTCGGGGTCATCAACACCTCGCCGGAGGTCCGGCTCAACGCGTCCCTCGCGCCCCAGATGCCGCGCCCCGGACGCATAGGACTGTTCGCCCAGTCCGGCGCCATCGGCATCGCGCTGCTGTCGAGGCTTCATCGGCGCGGGGGAGGCGTCACCGGGGTCACCGGCGTGTCGACCTTCGTGTCCTCCGGCAACCGGGCCGACGTCTCGGGCAACGACGTCCTGCAGTACTGGTACGAGGACCCAGACACCGACGTGGCGCTGATGTACCTGGAGACCATCGGCAACCCGCGCAAGTTCACCCGGCTCGCGCGCCGCACGGCGGCGGCCAAGCCGCTGGTGGTGGTGCAGGGGGCACGCCACGGAGGCGCGCCGCAGGGGCATGCCGTACGAGCCACGCGGCTGCCCCACGCCACGGTGTCCGCGCTGCTGCGCCAGGCAGGGGTGATCCGCGTGGACACGATCACGGAACTGGTCGACGCGGGACTGCTGCTGGCCCGGCAGCCGCTGCCCACCGGGCCACGGGTGGCGATCCTGGGGAACTCCGAGTCGCTGGGGCTGCTGACGTACGACGCGTGTCTGGCCGAGGGGCTGCGGCCGTTGCCGCCGCACGACCTGACCACCGCGGCCTCGGCCGAGGACTTCCACCGGGCGCTGTCCGCGGCGCTGGCCGACGACGCGTGCGACGCCGTCGTCGTGACGGCGATCCCGGCGGTCGGCGAGACCCCGGCACAGGACGCCGCGCTCGCGGAGGCGCTTCGGTCGGCCGCGGCGGCGGCCCCCGCCAAGCCGGTGCTCGTGGTGCACGTGGAGCTCGGCGGGCTCGCGGAGGCGCTGTCCGCGGCGGCCAGCACCTCGCCCCGGGCCCAGCGCGGCGACCTGCCGCGCCCCGCGCAGCGCCCACCCACCACGGTGGAGGCCCCGGACGGGGCCCGCCTCATCCCCGCCTACCCCGCCGCCGAGCGTGCCGTGCGCGCCCTCGCCGAAGCCGTCAGGTACGCGCAGTGGCGGCGCGAGGCCGCCGACCCCGGCAAGGTGCCCGAGTACGACGACATCGACGAGAAGGGCGCCGCCGAACTGATCCACGGCCTGCTCGCACGGGGGCAGGGGCTGACCCTCGGCACCGACGAGACCTGCGACCTGCTCGCGCGCTACGGCATCCACGTGCGCAGGGCGCTGCCCGCTCCCACGCCCGAGGCCGCCGCCGAGGCCGCCCGCGCCATCGGCTACCCGGTGGCCCTCAAGGCCACCGCCCCGCACCTGCGGCACCGCGCCGACCTGGGCGGCGTCCGCCTGGACCTGGCCGACGAGGAGCAACTGCGCCGGGCGTACGCCGAGTTGACCGAGCTGTTCGGGAAGCCGGAGGAGCTGCGGCCGGTCGTCCAGGGCATGGCGCCACGCGGCGTCGACACGTTCGTACGGGCCGTCATCGATCCGGCGGCCGGAGCCGTGCTGTCGTTCGGGCTCGCCGGGGCGGCCTCGCAGCTGCTCGGCGACACGGAGCACCGCTTGATTCCGGTCACCGACCGCGATGCCGCCTCCCTGATCCGGTCGATCCGGACGGCCCCCCTCCTGTTCGGCTGGCGCGGCTCCGCCCCCGTCGACACACCCGCCCTCGAAGAGGTGATGCTGCGCGTGTCGCGGCTGGTCGACGACCATCCGGAGGTCGTGGCGGTCACCCTGGAGCCCGTCGTCGTCTCCCCGCGCGGCCTGAGTGTGCTGGGCGCCACCGCGCGGCTCGCGCCGCCGCCCGCCCGCGACGACCTCGGCCCGAGGACGCTCCCGGTGTACTGAGAGGTCGCTCCCGGTGTACTGAGCGGACGGTCCGGGTCTACTGAGCGGCGGCGAGCGGTGCCGCGCAGTCAGTGTGCCCCCGTAGGATGGACGTCATGGCCAAGACCAGTACGACGACCCAGGGGCTGCGCGCGGCGATCGAGCGCAGCGGCTACTACCCGGCTCTCGTGGCCGAGGCGGTGGAAGCCGCGGTGGGCGGCGAGCCCATCCTGTCGTATCTGGTCCACCAGGAGACCACGTTCGACGCGAACGAGGTGCGGCGGCACGTGACCGTGCTGGTCCTCACCGGCACGCGTTTCATCGTCAGCCACACCGACGAGCAGGCCGCGGACGACACCTCCCCGACGCCGTATGCGACGACGTCGACGGAGTCCGTGAAGCTCGGCCGGATCTCGTCGGTCGTCGTCAGCCGCGTCGTGGCCAACCCGGAGTCGTACACGCCGGGCACCCTGCCCCGCGAGGTCGTCCTGACCATCGGCTGGGGTGCCGTCTCCCGCATCGACCTGGAGCCCGCCGCCTGCGGCGACCCCAACTGCGAGGCGGACCACGGCTACACGGGCAGTTCCACGGCGGACGACCTCAGCCTCCGCGTCAGCGAGGCCGGGGACGGCCCGGAGACGGTGCGCCAGGCGCTCGCCTTCGCGCAGTCCCTCTCCGAGGCGACCGCGGACGTCACCCGCTGATGGCCCTGTCCACCTGGGACGACCACCCGGAGCCGCTCGCCGTCGGCTCCGCGCCGGCCCCCGAGTACGGCACCGGCTCACTCGCCGATCTCCTGCCCACCCTCGCCGCGGGCATGGGGGTGCCGGGCCAGACCGCCGCCATATCGGAACTGACCGGCGCCGACCGCAACTGCGTCTTCCTGATCGACGGGCTCGGCTGGGAGCAGCTGAAGGCGCACCGCGACGAGGCGCCCTTCCTGACCTCCCTCCTGGCGTCCTCCCGTGGCGGCACCGGCCGCCCGATCACCGCGGGCTACCCGGCGACCACCGCCACCTCCCTCGCCTCCGTCGGCACCGGTCTGCCGCCCGGCGCGCACGGCCTGCCGGGCTACACCGCCCGCAACCCCGAGACCGGCGAGCTGATGAACCAGCTCCGCTGGCAGCCCTGGACGGAGCCGCGCGCCTGGCAGCCGTACCCGACGGTCTTCCAGCTCGCGGACGCGGCCGGCGTGCACACCGCACAGGTGTCCTCCCCGGCCTTCGAGAACACGCCGCTGACCAAGGTCGCGCTGACCGGAGGGACGTTCCACGGGCGGCTGACCGGCGAGGACCGCATGGACCTGGCGGCCGAGCAACTGGCCCTCGGCGACCGCTCCCTCGTCTACACGTACTACGCCGAGCTCGACGGCGCCGGTCACCGCTTCGGCGTCGAATCGGACACCTGGCGCGGCCAGCTGCGGTACGTCGACCGGCTCGTCCAGCGCCTGGCCGAGCAGCTGCCGCCGCGCACCGCCCTGTACGTCACCGCAGACCACGGCATGATCGACATCCCGTTCGACGAGCAGCACCGCATCGACTTCGACGAGGACTGGGAGCTGCGCGCCGGAGTCGCTCTGCTGGGCGGCGAGGGACGCGCCCGGCACGTCTACGCCCTGCCGGGCGCCGAGAACGACGTCCTGACCTGCTGGCGCGAGGTGCTCGGCGAGCAGTTCTGGGTGGCCTCGCGGGACGAGGCGATCGCGGCGGGCTGGTTCGGCCCGCACGTCGACGAACGGGTGTACGCACGCATCGGTGATGTGGTCGCGGCGGCCCGCGACGATGTGCTCATCATCGCGTCGGAGCGGGAGCCGAAGGAGTCGGCGATGGTCGGCAACCACGGGTCGATGACGGCCGTGGAACAGCTGGTGCCCCTGCTGGAAGTCCGCACCTGAACGCGGCACGCCGCCCGGTGCCCAGTACGCTGCTGAAGATCCCCTGCGCTCCCCGCCCGTCCCGAAAGGTCCTCAACCCCCCATGCCCGAGCTGGTGTTCTTCTGCGGAACGATGGACTGCGGGAAGTCCACGCTGGCTCTCCAGATAGAGCACAACCGCTCCGCACGGGGGCTGCAGGGCATGATCTTCACGCGCAACGACCGGGCCGGCGAGGGCAAGCTCTCCTCCCGGCTCGGTCTGGTCACGGACGCGGAGGAAGTGGGGGACGGGCAGGACCTGTACGCATACCTGGTCGACCACCTCTCGCGGGGCGGGCGCGCGGACTACGTGATCGCGGACGAGGCGCAGTTCCTGGCGCCGCAGCAGATCGACCAACTGGCGCGCGCGGTCGACGACCTCGGCATCGACGTCTACGCGTTCGGCATCACGACCGACTTCCGCACCAAGCTCTTCCCCGGCTCGCAGCGCCTGGTCGAACTGGCCGACCGGGTCGAGGTCCTCCAGGTGGAGGCCCTGTGCTGGTGCGGCGCCCGCGCCACGCACAACGCCCGCACGGTCGGCGGCGAGATGGTGGTCGAGGGAGCCCAGGTGGTGGTGGGCGATGTCAACGGGTCCGCGGACGAAGTGGGCTACGAGGTGCTCTGCCGTCGCCACCACCGGCGCCGTATGACGGCGGCGACGGCCCGCGCGGCGACGCTCTCCCCGGACGTCCTGCCGGTGTCTTCCGACTGAGGGTTGTTCGGCTGAACAGGGCGCGGTTCACTGCGCCGTGGTCTTGAGGGGTCCTTGCACCGGTGTCCCGCCTGCCGTGCTTTCGCCCGGCACTCGCCGGATCGAATACCGACTCGCAACTACCGTGCGTGATGGTGGTGCGGCTGCATTGATGTGTCTCGATGCCCCATCACGACCGGCCAGCCGGCCGAACGCGGGAACTGTCCCTTCGCCTCCAGGGGCGGGCCGACCGGGAGCCACCGCCCCGACTCTGGCGGCCGGCCCCGGCGCGGACATCGGCCTTGGGAGGAGGCGGTGTGCGGACCATGGTCTTTGGTGGACCCTTGCTCCACCAAAGGCGCGGGAGTGATTCCGAGTGTGCGGTGCGGCCCCCGGCGCTCCTCCAACAGCGGATGACGCCAAGCCGCCCGTTCCCAAGGATCGGTGGCTGTTCGGCTGAGGAGTCCGGATGCGTCCCAGGCCTTAGGGGGAGAAGTGAACGAGCACGCAGCACCCCGTCGTATATCCGTCTTCGACACCACGCTCCGCGACGGCGAACAGGCGCCGGGAAACGCGATGAGCCCCGAGCAGAAGCTCGAACTCGCCCAACTGATCGCAGGGTTGGGGGTGGACACCATCGAGGCGGGCTTTCCCGCCTCCTCGCCCAGCGACTTTGAGGCGACCCGGCTGATCGCGCAGCATCTGACCGGCACCAAGTTCGCCACGTTCTCCCGCACCACCCGCAGGGACGTCGAGATCGCCGTCGAGGCCGGCGGCACCGACAACCACCAGGTGCAGATGGTGGCCACTGGCAGCCAGATCCACCTGACCCACAAGCGCGGCATATCCCGCCACGCGGCCGTGCAGGAGGTCGTGGACACGGTCGAGTTCGCCGTCTCCCTGGGCGTCAGCGACATCGCCGTCGGTATCGAGGACGCCAGCCGCGGTGAGGACGACCTGCTGCGCGCGTTGACCGAGGCGGCCGTGGAGGCGGGCTCGACCTGCATCATCCTGGCCGACACGACCGGGTGCCACACCCCCGAGGAGTTCGGCACCCTCATCGGCAAGATCCGCCGGTGGGCGCCGCCGGCCGTCAAGGTCTCCACCCACTGCCACAACGACTTCGGCCTGGCCACCGCCAACACGCTGGCCGGCCTCGCGGCCGGCGCGGACGAGGTCCAGGTCGCCCTCGGCGGCATCGGCGAGCGGGCCGGCAACACCTCGCTCGAGGAGGTCGCCGCTGTCCTCGCGTACAAGACCGAGCTGCTCGGCATGACCACCGGGGTCCGCCTGGAGGCCATGTACGCGGCGTACAACCGGCTGCGCGAGATCATCCGGCTGGAGGAGCCCCGCAACAAGCCGATCTTCGGCAAGTACGTCTTCGGCACCGCGGCCGGCATCCACCAGCAGGGCATGCTCAGCGAACCGAGCACCTACGAGTACGTCGAGCCCGCGCGGTTCGGCCGCGAACGCTCCCTGCTCATCGGGCGCCACTCCGGACGGACCGTGCTGCGCCACCTCATCGAGCAACTCGACGTGAAGGTCGACGAGGCCGAGCTCGACGAGCTGTACCGCGTCCACATCGCCGAGCGGGAGCAGGGCGACTGCGAGGACCTGTCGGTCGTACGCGAGCGGCTCGCCCGTGAGCTCGGCACGCGCCTGGCGGTGGCAGCGGCGCGATGAAGTACTCGTATCTGGGCCCGGAGGGCACCTTCACCGAGTCCGCCGTGCGGCGGCTCGCGCCCTTCGCCCGGCAGACCGTTCCCTTCCCCACCGTCCCGGCGGCGGTGGAGGCCGTGCGGTCCGGCCGGTTCGCCCGGGCGGTGGTCCCGCTGGAGAACTCCGTCAGTGGCGTGGTGCCGCCCACGCTCGGGGAACTCGTCGCGCACGCCGGGGAGCTCAGGATCGACGCCCAGGTGGCGATCGGGGTCACCTTCGCCCTGATGGCCGCCGAGGGCACGCGACTGTCCGACGTACGGCGGGTGGTGAGCCATCCGCACGCGCTCGGCCAGTGCCGGCAGTGGGTGGAGCGGCACCTGCCGCACGCGGAGCCGGTCCTCGCCGACTCCACCGCGGCGGCCGCGCTGGCCCTCGCGGAAGGGGGGCCGGCCACCGACGCCGCGATAGCCGCCCCCGAGACCGCCGCACGCTACGGACTGAGCGTGCTGGCCCACGACATCGGCGCCCGCAACGACGCCACCACACGTTTCGTGTCGCTGCGCCGCACCGGCCCCGAGGGGCCGCCCACGGGCCGGGACCGCACCGCGCTGCTGATCACCTCGGACCGCTCGGCACCCGGCGTGCTCACAGGCGTGCTCGGCGAGCTGAGCCGGCGCCAGGTGTCCATCGCCTGGATCCAGTCCTGGCCCCGGCAGACCGCGCGGGGGCGCTACCACTTCCTGGTCGAGGTCGACCGGCACATCGCGTACCCGGGACTGGCCGAGGCGGTCGAGGCCATGCGCCGCGGCGTCGATTCGCTGAACCTGCTCGGGAGTTATCCGTACATCGTCGACCGCGAGGTCGAGGGGGAGAGGGCGGCCGCATGAGTGCGACGCGCATCGCTGTGATCGGCAGCGGGCCACGAGGGATGATGGTGCTCGAACGGCTCGCCGCCCGTCTCGCAGAACACCCGGGCCCCCTGGACGTCCGGCTGTTCCTCGTCGACGCGGTGGAGCCAGGGGCGGGTCAGGTCTACCGCACCGACCAGCCCGACTGGTTCCTGATGAACACCGTGGCGGGCCAGTGCTCCGCGTACTCGGGCGAACCCGACGGCGGCCCGGCACGGGCCGGGGCCGGTCCCTCGTTCGGCGAGTGGTGGGAGGCCGCCGGGGACTACCCCGGCCCGGACAGTTACGCGCCGCGCGGGCAGTACGGCCGCTACCTGCGCTCGGTGCTCACCGAGGTGGGCAGGACCCTGCCGCCCGGCGTACGGCTGAGGAGCATCAAGGAACGCGTCGAGGACGTCGTACGGGTCGACGGCCGCTACCGGATCGCCCTGTCGGGTGGTGAGCGGCTGGACGTCGACCGGGTCGTCCTGACCACCGGGCACTCCCGCAACCGGCTTACCGGCCGGGAGCGCGACCTCGCCGACCTCACCCGGCAGCATCCGGAACTCCGTTACATCCAGGGCGAGTCGGCGGCCGACATGCCCCTGCACGAGATCGCGCCCGGCTCCGGCGTCGGCGTGATCGGTCTCGGTCTGTCCTTCTACGACGTGATGGCGGCCCTCACCATCGGCCGGGGCGGCCGTTTCACCCCGGGCGAGGATGGCACGCTCGTCTACCACCCCAGCGGTGACGAGCCGGTGATCGTCGCCGGTTCCCGCAGCGGGATGCCGCTGCCGGCCCGGGGCCGCAACCAGAAACCGCCCCGCTACTCCTACCGCCCGGTGCTGTTCACCCCCGCGCGCGTCCGCGCCCACCAGCCGCGCGGGCCGCTCGACTTCAAGAGCCACATCTTCCCGTGGCTGATGGCCGAGATCGAGCTCGTCTACTATGCGACGGCGCTGCGGCGCGCCTTCGGCGGCGAGGTCGCCGAACGGTTCGGCACGCAGGTGGAGCTCGGGGCCGAGCAGGGCGTGCCCCCTGTGGCGGCCATCGCGGGGCGGTTGGGACTGCGGGACGAGCCGCCCATCGACATCGACGCGCTCGCCCGGCCGTTCGCGCACCGTACGTTCGCCGGTCCGGGGGACTTCGAGCGCGCGCTGCGCGACGAGATCGGGCAGGACCTCGCGAATGCCGCCGAGGGCAATGTCGACTCCCCGCTCAAGGCCGCGCTCGACGTCATGCGCGACACGCGCTGGGTCATCCGCGAGCTGGTCGACTTCTCCGGGTTGACCGGACGCTCGCAGCGGGAGGACTTCCTCGGCTGGTACGTGCCCAGGGCGTCGTTCCTCGCGGCCGGGCCGCCGAAGGAGCGGCTCGAGCAGGTACTCGCCCTGCTCGACCGAGGGCTACTGCGTATCGTCGGTCCGCTGGCCCGCTTCGACACCGACCCTGCCGAGGGCAGCTACGTCGTGTCCTCGCCCCAGGTCCCCGGTTCCGCCGTCCCGGTCACGACCCTGGTCGACGCGCGGATCCCCGACCCTGATCTGCGCCGCGACCTCAGCCCGCTCACCGCGCGGCTGCGCGAGTCCGGCGCGTGGACGACCTACGTCAACCACAGCGGCGGCGCGGGCTACGCCACCGGCGGCGTCGCCGTGACCCGCAGCCCGTTCCATCCCGTGGACCGTGACGGCGGCGTCGACGAGGGCATGTACGTCCTCGGCATCCCCACCGAGCACACCAGGTGGTTCATGCAGGTGGGCAGCAGCCGGCCGGGCATGTGGAGCGACTTCGTCCATGACGCCGACGCCATCGCGGCGCACGCGCTGCGCCCGGTGACCCGGACCGAGGTGTCCCAGGAGCACACCCCCGAGCTGGTCGGCTCGGGCGCAGAGGCGGCGGGCGAGCGGTCGCCTGCGAGGAAGGCGGGATGAGCGTGCGCGTCGCACAGCGGTTCTCGAGTGTCGAGCGGTCCGCGACCGTGGCCCTGCTGGAGACGGTCCAGCGACTGCGGCGCAGTGGCGTCGAGGTGCTGGACCTCAGCGGCGGCGAACCGGACTTCACCACGCCGGCGCCCGTCGTCGCGGAGGCCGTCTCGGCACTGGAGGGCGGCGACACCCACTACACCCCGAGCCGGGGCGTCCCCGAACTCCTGCGGGCCGTCGCGGACAAGCTGGACGCCGAGAACGGCGTCCGCGTGGATCCGGCCACCGGCGTCATCGTGACCCCCTCGGCCAAGCAGGCCCTGTTCACCGCGCTGATGACCGTGCTCGACCCGGGCGACGAGGTCATCGTGCCCACTCCGGCGTGGGTCAGCTACCCGGCGATGGCGGGCCTGCTCGGCGCCCGCGCGGTGTCGGCCGAGCTCAGTGCGCAGGACGGGTTTCGGCTGTCCCGGCGGATCCTGGAGGACCGGGTCACGGACCGCACCCGGGCGCTGGTCGTCAACACGCCGGCCAACCCGACGGGGCACGTACTGGACCGCGAGGAGGCCGAGGAGATCGTGGCGTTCGCGGTCGAGCACGACCTGGTCCTCGTCGTGGACGAGATCTACGAGAAGATCGTCTACGACGGCCGTGTTCACCTCAGCCTGGCGAGCCTGCCCGGCGCGGCGGAGCGGACGCTCACGGTCAACGGCTTCTCCAAGGCGTATGCGATGACCGGCTGGCGGCTCGGCTATCTGGCGGGACCCGAGCCGTTGATCTCACAGGCGCTCAAGGTTCAGGAGCACACGGTGAGTTGTGCCGCGTCGTTCGTGCAGCGCGGAGGGATCGCGGCGCTGACCCGGACGGCCGACGACGTCGCCGCGATGCTGAAGGAGTACACGGTACGCCGGGAGATGACGGTCTCCGCCCTGGGCGCGCTGCCCGGCGTCACATGTGCCTACCCCGAGGGCGCGTTCTACGCGTTCGCCGACGTACGGGGCACGGGGCTGTCGTCGGCCGCCTTCGCGCAGCGGTTGCTCGACGAAGCCGCGGTCACGGTGGCCCCGGGCTCGGCCTTCGGGGCGGGCGGCGAAGGGTATGTACGGCTGTCGTTCGCCGCGTCCCGCGAGGTCCTGCAAGGGGCGGCGGAGCGGTTGTCGCGACTGGCCGGCCAGTGGGCGGGGAACTGACGGCAGACGCAACGGACGCCGGGAGGCCGGCCTCCCGGCGTGTGCGTCGTCGGGCCGGTTTCAGGCCACCTCGGCCGGGCGGCGCGGGGCGGCGGGTGTGGCTTCCCCCTCCGCGCTCCAGGACTGCTGGAAGAGCAGCACGGCCTCCAGCCGGTTGCGGGCGCCGAGCTTGGTCAGCGCGTGGGAGACATGGCTCTTGACGGTGGCCGGCGACACCCTGAGCCGGACCGCCGTCTCGGCCGTCGACATGCCCTCTGCGAGGTTGCGCAGCACCTCCTGTTCGCGGGAGGTGAGCGTGTGCAGGAGGTTCTTGGAACCGGCGGCGGCGGGGACCGGCGCGGCGGCCGTCCGCCGGGCGTACAGGGCGCGCAGCTCCGGGGAGAGCACTGTGTGGCCGGACGCCACCGCGCGGATGGCCGCGGCGACCTTGGCGACCTTGATGTTCTTCACCAGGCAGCCCGTGGCGCCGGCCGCGAAGAACGCGTCGAGGCGCCGCTGGGTCCAGCCGGTGCCGACGACCAGCACTCGCACCTTCCGCAGGTCCAGCTGGCGGATCAGGCCGGCGGCGTCCTCGCGCGGGGCGACCGCCAGGACGGCCACGTCCACGCGGTCGAGCGGCCACTGGCGCAGCGGCTGCTGCTGATTCACGCTGCCCACCACGTCGAGGTGGGCAGAGGTGCCGAGGACACGGGTCAGGACGTGACGGGAGATGGGGTCGTGATCCGCGACCAGCACGCGGGCTGCGTCGTCCTCGGCGTGTTCCGCGTCGAAGAGATCACGTTCCAGAGACATGAGGCACGCCCTTCGTCAAAATGTTCGATCTCTGCGTCTGAGCCTAATTTCGGGAACGGCGTTCAGCAATGCTGAACAGTGTTTTGGCGAATTTTGAGCGCTCCGCGAGCGGGGGCCCACGCTTCGGAGAGTTGAGGCCCTCAGTTTCCAAGGTGAGAGCTTGATCCACCCTTGTTCTGGCGTTTGTTGACGCCGACAGAGTCCGCATCTACGGTCTAGCTCTTGCGGGGAAGCTCGGTCCTGTCGCCTGAACGCACAGGGGGCTCATCGGGGGTCTCTCCGTCGGGGGCCGCTCGACAGTGACGTCGGGTGTCGGCTTCCGTGTGCCGCTGCAGCGGGGGGAAGCATGCAGGACAACGCACTGGCCAGAGCATGGCTCCGGGCGTTCGCCCGGGCGGTCGAGGAGGGCGAGGAGAGGCTCACCGCTCTCGATTCGGCCATCGGGGACGGGGACCACGGTGTCAACATGCGCCGGGGCACCTCTCGCGTCCGCCGAATGCTACTTCAGGACGGGGCGCCGACCACCATGGGCCAACTGCTCGGCGAGGCGGGGGCGTTACTCCGTGCCCATGTGGGCGGAGCTTCCGGGGTGCTGTACGGGAACACCTTCCAGGCGATGGGTGCCGCGCTGCCGGTCCACCGGGCCGGGGTGGCCCATCTCGGCGACGCCCTGGACGCGGGACTCGCCGCCATCGTCAGACTGGGAGCGGCGGCCCCGGGCGACAAGACCATGGTCGATGCCTTCGCGCCCGCCGTGACGGCGTTCCATGAGGTGTGCGCGCGGGGCGGAACCATGGGTGCGGCGGTGACGGCCGCCGCCGCGGCGGCCGAGGCGGGCGCCCGGTCCACGATCCCGATGCAGGCGCGCAAGGGCCGCGCCTCTTATCTCGGCTATCGCAGCATCGGCCACCTGGACCCGGGGGCCGCCTCCACCGAGATGCTCTTCAGGTCACTCGCCGAGGAGGTCGCGGGCGGCCCGGAACCGGCGTTGGCCTACGGATGGCACGGGTGCCCGCCCGGCGTGTGAACGAGGGCTGACCCACCGGAGCGTGACGAGGCCGGCCTCCGTCGGACCCGATGAGTGCTTGCCGGTCACGCCCCGAGGTCCCGCCGAGGGGACCCCCACGCACCCGTCACGGTGAACGCCTGCTGGGGATTGAGCCGCGGACCGCACAGCGAGGTGTAGCGCTCGGCAACCCGGTCCACGTCGACGACTCCCCAGGCGCACTCCGTCACGGAGTCGGGCGTGGTCTCCAGACGCAGTCCCGCGGCCACTCCGTCGGCCTCGGCGACGACCCGCTGGAAGGCCACGACCTCCTCGATCAGCACCGACACCAGCCGTGTCCGGTGGCCCGAGCGGGCGGTGAGCGTGTTCCCGCCCATCGGGTCGCACAGCCAGGCCGCCGGGTACCCGGCCTCCCGTACGGCGGTGACGAGCCGGGGCAGTTCCGACGCCACGCGGGCGGCGCCCATACGGGAGACGAGGGTGAGGCGGCCCGGCTCGCGGCCGGGGTCCAGCACGCTGCACAGGCGGAGCAGCTCGCCGGGGGCGGTGCCGGGGCCGACCTCGCAGGCGAGCGGGTTGGCGGTCAGGGCGAGCGTCCGGGCGTGTGCCCCGTCCGGCCGGCGTGTGCGTTCGCCGAGCCACGGCAGGTGCGTGGACGTCAGCAGGGTCCGGCCGGTGGGTGTGCGCCGCAGGAAGGGCAGTTCGTAGTCGAGGACCAGGGCCTCATGGCTCGTCCACACCGGCGCCCCGGAGGGCCGGCCACGGCCGTCCGCCCGCTCCCGCAGGAACACGGTGGCCCGCCGGGCCGCGGTGCGGCAGCCCAGCATGTGCTCGGCGCGTGCCCGCCGGGCGTCTGCGTCCGGCTCCGGGCGGTTCACCAGGTGGCCCCGGTACACCGGGAGTTCCACGCCTTCGACGCGTTCGGTCGGGGAGTCGTGCGGTAACGCGAACTGGCCGGCGAGGCTGCCGATCCGGACGACCGGCCTGCCGGTGTTCACCTCCATGATCCCGGCCAGGGCGTCCAGCAGCCGCGCCTTGGGGGCGACGGCGGCTGGGTCGCACTCGGCGGGGTCCTCGGCGCGGTCGCCGGCCTGGATCACCTGGTACTCGCCTGCGGCGGCCCGGGCCAGTAGCAGCCGCAGGGCCTCCGTCTCCTCCCAGGTGACCAGGCCGGGCAGCCGGGTCAGTTCGGCCCGTACGGCGGCGGCCCGGACCGGATCGCTCCACTCGGGCTGCCCGGGCGCGGGCGCGGGAGGCCATGCCCCGGGCTCCGCCGCCTGTGCCGGCGCCGTGCCGTCGCCCGGCGGAGGGTACGGCGAGGACACGATCAGGCTTCCTCGGGCGTGGCGGCGGGCGCCTCCGCGACCAGATCAGGGCGCAGCGCGGCCGCACCGTGCAGGTACACGTGCGCGGCCGCGGCCCGAGGCCGGGTGGAGTGGGTGTGGATCAGCACGCGTACCGTGCGCGGACTGCCGCCCGGCACGTCGATCTCGCTCGCGCACATCAGCGGCACGTCCACGAACCCCATCTCCCGGGCGGCGCGGGCCGGGTAGGCGGCGGTTAGGTCGGGGCTGGCGGTGAACCAGATGCTGATCAGGTCCGCCGGGTCGAGCGCGTTGCGGACGACCAGCTCGCGGAGCAACTCGGTGGTGGCCCCCACGATCCGGTGCGGATCGTTCGAAGTCACCTGGGTGGCACCGCGCAGTGCCAGCACCCGGGACGTGGGTGGGGCCTGCGCCGGGCGCGGCCGCCCGGGGGCGGGGTGTCCGTTCACTTCACGGTGTCCGTTCACTTCTTCTCCGGAGGCGCTGGCGGCAGATCGAACAGGTGCGTAACGCGCGGTCATCGTGATCGGCGCCGGGCCGTCGTGTCATCCACCGACGGAGGACGCGACCGGCCGCCATCGCCCGGGTGCGCGGAAGGAGGAGTGCCGTGCAACGGTGGAGGAGGCCTCCACCATCGGCCGATGCCCCCGCGCACCGCGTGCCACGAGCCTTGCGGTCATGGGTTCAACGCTTGCGCAGAAGGTCTGGGCCGGTCACACGGTCCGCAGCGGCGAGGCAGGGGGCGACGACCTCCTCTACGTCGACCTGCACCTGCTCCACGAGGTGAACACGCCTGCGGCGTTCGACGGCCTGCGGGCCGCCGGGCGCGCCGTGCGGCGCCCCGAGCTGACGGTGGGCACCGAGGACCACAACGTGCCCACCACGTCGCCCCTCGACGGATTCGACGACCCCGCGGGCCGCCGACAGGCCGCCCAACTCCGGGACAACTGCGACGCCTTCGGGATCCCCGTGCACCGGCGCGGTGACCAGGGGCACGGCATCGTGCACGTCATCGGGCCGGAACAGGGCCTGGTCCGGCCCGGGATGACGGTCGTGTGCTGCGACTCGCACACCACCACTCTGGGCGCGTTCGGCGCCATCGCGTTCGGCATCGGCACCAGCCAGGTGGAGCACGTGCTGGCCACACAGACACTGTGGACGCGCCGGCCGCAGGACATGGCGGTCCACGTCACGGGGACGCTCCCGGCGGACGCGACGGCCAAGGACCTGGTGATGGCGCTGATCGCGGTCATCGGGACCGGCGGCGGCCAGGGGCACATCATCGAGTACCGGGGTCCGGCCGTCGAGGCGCTGTCGATGGAAGGCCGCATGACCCTGTGCAACATGTCGGTGGAGGCGGGGTCCAAGGCGGGACTCGTCGCCCCCGACGAAACGACCTTCGCCTATCTGCGCACCCGTCCCGGCATGCCCCAGGGAGCGGACTGGGACGCGGAGGTGGCGTACTGGACCTCCCTGCGCACCGACCCGGACGCGCGGTTCGACAGGGAGATCACCCTCGACGCCGCGACGGTCCGGCCGTACGTCTCCTGGGGGACCAACCCGGCGCAGAGCCTGCCGCTCGACGGCCGCGTGCCGAGCCCGGCCGACTTCGCCACCGCCACCGAGCGTGCGGCGGCCGAACGCGCCCTGGAGTACATGGATCTGAAGCCCGGCAGCCGCCTGACGGACATCGGGATCGACACCGTGTTCGTGGGCTCCTGCACCAACGGCCGTATCGAGGACCTGCGCGCCGCGGCCGAGGTGCTGCGCGGCCGCCAGGTCGCCGACGGGGTGCGCATGCTCGTCGTACCCGGCTCCGCCGCCGTGCACCGGCAGGCCGTGGACGAGGGGCTCGACCGGGTCTTCATCGGCGCCGGCGCGGACTTCCGCCCCATCGCGGGCTGCTCCATGTGCTGCGGTCTGAACGAGGACCGGCTCCGGCCCGGCCAGCGCGCCGTGTCCACCAGCAACCGCAACTTCGAGGGCCGGCAGGGCAAGCGGTCGCGCACCCACATCGCCTCTCCGGCGGTGGCCGCGGCCAGCGCCGTCACCGGCCGGATCACCGCACCCACCGACCTGTGAGGCCACGCACCGCCATGGACCAGTTCACCGTGCACGTCGGTACGGCGCTGCCGCTGAGGCGCAGCAACGTCGACACCGACCAGATCATCCCCGCTCGCTTCGTCCCCTACTTCAGCCCGACCGGGCACGGCAACGGCCTGTTCGGGGACTGGCGCGACGACCCGGCGTTCACCGCGAACCTGCCCCAGTACCAGGGCGCGACCGTCCTCGTCGCGGGCAACGAGTTCGCCACCGGCTCCTCCCGGGAGTCCGCCGTCTGGGCGCTGCAGAAGTCCGGGTTCCGTGCCGTGATCGCCACGAGCTTCGGCGACATCTTCCGCGAGAACGCCCTCATGCGCGGCCTGCTGCCCGTCGTACTGCCGACGGACGCCGTGGAGCGGCTGTGGGAGCTGACCGAGGCCGACCCGACCACGCCGATCACCGTCGACCTGGAACGGCGGCAGGTCCGGTTCGCCGGCCGGACCGAGGAGTTCCAGGTCAACGAGGGTGCCCGGGACCGGCTGCTGCGCGGCGCGGACACCATCAGCGACACCCTGCGCCACGAGGCGGAGATCAGCGCGCACGAGCGGCGGCGCCGGCCGCTCCTGCCCACGACGAAGAGGAGCGCGGCATGACCCGACGCCCTGCCCTGCTGGTGCTCGACCTCATCAACGAGATCGCCCACCCCGACGGGAAGTACAACGACGTCTGCCTCGACCAGATCGAGAGCAGAGGCGTTCTCGGCCACGCCCGCCGCGCCATCGACCACGCCCGGGAGCAGGGCATACCGGTGGTGTACGTGGTCGTCGGCTTCTCCCAGGGACTCCCGGACTGGCCGCCGACGTCGCCGCTGTTCGCCGAGGCGGCCGACGGCGACCGGCTGATCCTGGGGACCTGGGGCACCGAGGTCCACGACTCCCTCAAGCCCGAGGCGCATGAGCCGGTCATCGCCAAGCGCCGGGTCAACCCGTTCCTCGGCACGCACCTCGAACTGGTCCTGCGGTCCCACGGCGTCAACACGCTGCTGCTGACCGGGGTGACCACGGACCTCGTCATCCTGTCCACCGCCCGCGACGCCCACGACCGGGACTTCCGCGTGGAGGTGCTGGAGGACGCCACCGCCACATCGAGCCCGGAACTGCACGAGGCGGCGCTGACCCTGCTGCGCCGTACCGCCGAAGTCACCACGGTGGATGCGGCGTTGGGGCGGACAGCGGCCGCCGGGGAGAACGAAACCGAAGGGAAAGAGTGAGCCGATGCAGCCGTTCTACCTCATGACCGACCGGGAGAAGGACGAACTGTACGGGGTTCTCGAGACCATCGAGACCAACCCGTACGACGACTACCACGCCTTCTCCGCGGCCGTACGGCAGGCGACGGAGGCCAACGTCCCGGAGTCGCTGGTCCAGGCCGCCGAACGGATCCGGGCGGAACGCGCGGAGGGCGTCTCCGACACGCACGTGCTGCGCAACTGCCCGGTGGACAAGGACCTTCCCGAGCTCGGGCACGACGACCCGCAGGCGGACAAGTACGCCCGGAAGCGGACCTTCGTCGGGGAGGGCTTCCTGGAGCTCGTGGCGCAGCTGACGCGCACCCCCGTGATGGCGTACGCGACCCGCTTCAACGGGGACTTCTTCACCGACGTGTACTCCATCAGCAAGTACCACGGGAAGCAGACCGGTTACAGCGACGGCGAGCTCGTCTACCACAACGACCGCACCGCCCATCCCGTGCGGGCGGACTACATCAGCCTGCTGGGCATGCGCTGCCCGGTGCAGGAGTACACCTGCACCAGCCTCGTCGAGGCCCGCACCCTGCGTGCCGCGCTGGCCGAGGACACCTTGCGCATTCTGGGGGAGGCGCACTTCGTCACCCCCTTCGACGTGGTCTCCCGGGACAACAACAGCGGCCTGACCCTCTCGGAGAAGCACGCGGTCTTCCAGGGCGACTACGGCATCCGCTACCTGGACACGCACACCACGGTCGCGGCGGACGCGCCGGTCGAGGCCAAGGACGCCCTGATCGAGCTGAAGAACGCGCTCACCCGGGCGGAGAAGAAGCGGCACCGCATCCTGGAGGGCGACCTGCTGATCTTCGCCAACCAGAACGGGCTGCACAGCCGCGAGCTGATCGAGGTCAACGACCCCGAGCGGTCCCGCTCGCGCTGGCTGCTGAAGACGTACACCCTGCGCAGTCAGGCCGTGGCGGACGGCTTCGCGGACCGCTGGGTGGAGGGTGTGGCCGGCCGGGTCGGCGACTGACCCTGTCGGTGGATCCCCGGGTCCGAGGGGGAGGCGCGCGGGAGGTGTTCCCGCGTACCTCCCCCTTGCCTGTTCCGCCCCTTGGCCCGTTCCGCGTGCGCGCAGGCAGGGGTCGGGCCTGCGGTCGGTGGGTGACCCGCCGGTTGATGCCCGCGGTCAGTCGGTGACCCGCCGGGCGATGCCCGCGGTCAGTCGGTGACGCGCCAGGCGATGCCCCGGCCCGCCCCGAGCTCGCGGGAGAGCAGGGTCGCCACATCACGTACGGCCACGGCGTGCCCCTGCCGGTTCTCCTCGGACAGGAGCCGCTCCACGGGGCCGATGATGCCGATCGCGCCCACCGGGTCGCCGGAGCGGTCGAACACGGGCGAGGCGATGCTGGCCTCGCCCAGCGCGCTCTCCTGGTCCTCCAGGGTGTAACCGGTCTGCCGGGTCTCCTCCAACTGCTCCGCCAGGACGGCGGGGTCCACCACGCTCTTCCCGGTCAGCCGGGCCAGTTCGCCCTCCAGCAGTTCCTTCTGCCGCTGCTGCGGCAGGAACGACACGAGGGACTTGCCGAGTGCGCAGGTGTTCCACGGAATGCTGGCGCCGAGCTCCAGGATCTGCGCCCCGCTGCCGTGCCGGAAGGCGTGGTGCACGACGAGGATGTGCCGGTCGCCGTCGAGCACCGCGACCCACACCGCCTCGCCGGTGCGCTCGGCCAGGGTGTCCGCCCACGCGACCGAGTGGGACCGCAACTCCTGCGTCTCCAGGTAGGAGTTGCCAAGGCGGAGCAGCGCCGGCCCCAGGAGGTATTTGCTCGTTCCCTTTTCCTGGCGCACCAGGCCTTCGGCCTCCAAGCTGCGCAGCAGCGCGTGCACGGTCGGCTTCGAGACGCCGATCCGCGCAGCGAGCTCGGTGACACCCAGGCGGGGGCCCGATGTCGACAGTTCCCTCAGGATGCGTGCTGCACGCTGAATGGACTGCACCATATTCTACTCGCATTCAGTATTGCGGAACGCCGTTTAGAATAGCATTGCTCGCCAAGAATGCGCGGCCGGCGAATGTGTAAGTCCGTTGACTCTTTGCGATCGGGATGAAATTGGATCGCAAATGATATCGAACGGCTTGTGTCGGCGTGTGGTTCGCTCGTGACCGACGTGTGTCGGTGTGCGATGTACCGAGGTGGTGCCGGATCGACTGGCGCAGCCTACGCCCTGGTGGCACGGAAGGGGAGATCCCCGCCGGGAGAAGCTCATCACCGAAGTCCGGGACGTAGGTGAGGGCCGGTGCCTCGGCCGAAGTCGCGCGAGCACGGAACCGGGCGGCGCGCCCCGCGGCGGCCGGACCGTGCCGGACACGTCGGGGCCCGCCGCCCGGGGCGACTGGAACGCTCATCGATCGGACGCCCCCGGGGCGACTCGCGGACCGCGCCGAATATTCCACGCTTTATCGGCAGAACAGAATTCTCCGCGGCTCTGGTTCCTTGCCGGAAGGCCGAGGGGAACGTCGTGCGCCCAAGGCTCGGGAAGTTCCGGCGACCTCACCGGGCCCGGGCGGCGTCCGCCCGACGCCCGGTGGTCGCGGCCAGCACCGACGCCAGCAGGAACGCCACCGCCGCGATGACCGCGGACGCGTGCAGCCCGCCGATCATGCCGCCCGTCGCGCCGAGCAGCGTGCCGAAGAGGGCCACACCCATGGCGCTGCCCACCTGGCGGGACACGTTGAACACCGCTGACGCCACGCCGGCCTTGTCCGCAGGGCTCGCCTCCATGATCGCCACGGTGGCGGCCACGACGGTGACGGGCGTCGCCAGGCCCGTGGCCATGAGCGCGAAGAGCAGCACGGGGTAGGGGGTGTCGGGGCCGGCCGCCAACCAGCCCAGGAAACCGGCGCTCCCGAGCAGCAGCGCGCCGGCCATGGGCAGGTACGGACCGCTGCGGGCGGTCAGGCGGCTCGACAGCGGCGCCGCGAGGAAGCCCATGCAGACCGAGGGCAGCAGGGCGAAGCCGGTGCTCAACGCGCTGAGTTGACGTTCCTGCTGAAAGTACAGCGTGGCGACGAAGAGCAGCCCGTAGTAGCCGAAGCTGAGCAGCAGGCCGATGAGGTTCGTCGCGGTGAGCCGGATCTCGCGGAAGAGCGACAGCGGCAGCAGCGGCCGCCTGCCCTCCGGCCGCAGGGCAGCGCCCTTCTCCAGACGCAGTTCGACGGCGACGAACGCGGCCAGGGACACGACGCCCCCCGCGAACAGCGTCAGCACCTCCGGCGAGGACCACCCTGCGGTCCCCGCCTCGTTGAGCGCACCAGCCACCCCGAGCAGCCCGACCACGCCGAGCAGCAGACCGGCCGGGTCCATTCGGCCCGGCCGGGCCCGTCGGCCGGGGGCCGGCACATGACGCAGGGTCAGCAGCACCGCCACCGCGGCCACGGGCAGGTTGACCCAGAACACCGAACGCCAGTCGAAGCCCGAGACCAGCAGGCCGCCGACCGCGGGTCCGGCACCGAAGGCGACCGCTGAGACGAGCCCCCAGTAGCCGACGGCCCGGGCACGCTGGGCCCGGTCGGGGTAGGCGGCCTGCAACAGGGCGAACGACGCGGGGACCAGCAGCGCGGCCCCGGCACCCTGAGCCAGCCGGGCCGCGATCAGGACCTGCGCCGAGGGCGCCACCCCGCAGCCCACCGAGGCGGCCGCGAAGACCCCCAGGCCCGCGAGGAACAGCGTGCGGTGCCCGAAACGGTCACCGAGTCCGCCGCCGAGCAGCAGCAGCCCGGCGAAGAAGGCGCTGTAGCCGTCGACGATCCACTGCATGTCCGACGGACCGGCGTGCAGCGAGTCCTGGATGGAGGGCACGGCCACGTTCACGACCGTGACGTCGAGCATCACCAGGAAGTAACCGAGACTCAGTGCGACGAGCGGCGGCAGCGAGAGGGACGGCCGGCCGGGTGGCGGGTCGGCGGAGGCGACGGGCGTTCGCGTGGGGGAGAAGGAGGGATCCGTGGAGGTCATGTGATCCAGTCTCGGGGTGCAAAACTTCGTCGTCCGTCGAAGTGTTGCCGGACTACGCTTGCCGCATGGCCAAGACGATGACCGGTCGACGCCGGGACCAAATACACCATCAGCCCGACATCGCTCGGGCCGCCGGCCTGATCGCCGATCCCTCCCGCGCCCGGATGCTGAAGGCGCTCAGCGACGGCCGCGCACTGCCCGCCGGCCTGCTCGCCGCAGAGGCGGGCGTGAGCGCCGCGACGGCGAGTGCCCATCTGAGCAAGCTCGTCGAGGCACGCCTGGTCGGCGTGGAGAGCGCGGGCCGGTGCCGCTACTACCGCCTGGCCAACCCTGACATCAGCCTCGCCCTGGAGGCGCTGGCCGTCATCGCGCCGCCCCTCCCGGTCACCTCGCTGCGCGAGAGCAGCACCGCCGGCGCCCTGCGCCGTTCCCGCACGTGTTATGACCATCTCGCCGGCCAACTGGGCGTGGGCTTGCTGGAGTCCCTGCTCAAGGACGGCCTGCTCGCCGGACACGACGGCACCCACCGACCCGACGAGGCGGTGCGCGACGGCGCGACCGGATACGGACACGACTTCGACTACCGGCTCACCGAGACCGGCCAGGAGACGCTGGTCCGGTTCGGGGTCGACGTGACCCGGCTGCCGGCCCGCCGCCCCCTGATCCGCTACTGCGTGGACTGGAGCGAGCAGCGCCACCACCTCGCGGGTGCGGTGGGCGCGGCGCTGACCGCCCGGCTCTTCGAGTTGCGCTGGCTGCGCTACGGCTCCAGCCCCCGGGTCGTCCATGTGACCGAGGACGGCGCCGACGGCCTGGCCGGCACCTTCGGGCTGCGGCTGGCGGACTGACCGCCCAAGGGCACCTCCACCTCGGCCGATCGGCGTACTCCTGCGGAGGAGTGGACCCCGGCGTTTCCTCCGATGAGCGATGACGTGCCGCCCTCTCCCGCCCAAGCTGGGTCGGGCCTGGGAACCAGCGCACGACGCCGGCCCCGCAGGAGTACTCCCACCGGTAGAAGCAGAGGAGAACACCGACGTGCCCACTACGCCGAACCCCGTCGGCAACCGCACGGACCGCAGCGTGACGGTGCTGCGCGACCTGCTGTCCCCCGAGGCGCTGGACTCCGTCGAGTGGAAGCGCTGGATCGAGCCGGGCCGTACCGGCACAGCGATCCACGCCCTGTACGAGACCGATGACGACCGGCCGGCGACGGCCCAGCTCATCCGCTTCGATCCGGGGTCCCACGGAGATCTGCACGAGCACCTGGGCTACGAGCTGATGTTCGTCCTCCAGGGGGAGTTCCTCAACGACAACGGCGACCGGTACCGGGTCGGCGACCTGGTCATCGAGGAGCCGGGAAGTGTCCACCGCATCAGCACGGAGACGGGCTGCACGCTGCTCGGCATCCGTGAGGCCCCGGTCGTACCGAAGGACTGAGGGACGGAGTGAACCCCGACAGCCTCACCAAGCCCTGGCAGTCCCTGCCCGCGGCGCAGCAGCCCGAGTACCCCGACCCGGAGGCTCTGCGCAAGGTGATCGCGGACCTCGAGTCGTTTCCGCCGCTCGTCTTCGCGGGCGAGTGTGACCAGTTGCGCGCCCGGATGGCATCCGTCGCCGAGGGGAAGGCGTTCCTCCTCCAGGGCGGCGACTGCGCCGAGGCCTTCGACGCGGTGTCGGCCGACCACATCCGCAACAAGCTGAAGACGCTGCTCCAGATGGGCGCCGTGCTGACGTACGCCGCGTCCGTGCCCGTGGTCAAGGTGGGCCGGATCGCCGGCCAGTACTCCAAGCCGCGTTCCAGGCCGACCGAGACCCGCGACGGGGTGACCCTGCCCAGCTACCGGGGTGACTCGGTGAACGGTCAGGCGTTCACCGAGGCGGCCCGTGTCCCGGATCCGGAGCGGCTGAAGCGGATGTACCACGCGTCCGCCTCGACGCTGAACCTGGTGCGCGCCTTCACCACCGGTGGCTACGCCGACCTGCGCCAGGTGCACGCCTGGAACCAGGACTTCGTGAAGTCCTCCCCGTCCGGCCAGCGCTACGAGCAGCTCGCCCGCGAGATCGACGACGCGCTGAACTTCATGCACGCCTGCGGGGCCGATCCGGAGGAGTTCAGGACGGTCGAGTTCTTCTCCTCCCATGAGGCGCTGCTGCTCGACTACGAGTCCGCCCTCACGCGCGTGGACTCGCGCACCGGGCGGCTCTACAACGTGTCGGCGCACATGGTGTGGATCGGTGAGCGCACACGTCAGCTGGAGGGAGCGCACGTGGAGTTCGCCTCGCGGATCCGCAACCCGATCGGGGTGAAGCTCGGCCCGAGCACCAAGGCGGACGAGGCACTGACCCTGATCGACCGCCTGGACCCGGAGCGCGAACCCGGTCGGCTGACCTTCATCACCCGGATGGGCTCGGACAAGGTCCGCGACAGGCTCCCCGAGCTCGTGGAGAAGGTCACGGCGTCGGGCGCGGTGGTGGCCTGGGTGTGTGACCCGATGCACGGCAACACCTTCGAGGCGGCCTCCGGGCACAAGACCCGTCGCTTCGACGACGTGCTGGACGAGGTCAAGGGCTTCTTCGAGGTCCACAAGGCCCTCGGCACCCATCCGGGCGGCATCCACGTCGAGCTCACCGGCGACGACGTCACCGAGTGCACGGGCGGCGGCGACGAGATCCTGGTTGACGACCTGCACCAGCGCTACGAGACCGCCTGCGACCCGCGCCTGAACCGCAGACAGTCGCTGGACCTGGCCTTCCTCGTCGCCGAGATGTACCGGGACCAGTGATGGGCAGGTTGCGCTGGCTGACCGCGGGGGAGTCCCACGGTCCCGCAATCGTCACGACGCTGGAGGGCCTTCCCGCCGGCGTGCCGATCACCACGGAGTTGGTGGCGGATCACCTGGCGCGGCGGCGGCTGGGCCATGGCCGTGGTGCGCGGATGAAGTTCGAGCGGGACGAGGTCACCTTGCTGGGTGGCGTCCGGCACGGTCTCACCCTGGGCTCCCCGGTGGCGATCATGGTCGGGAACACCGAGTGGCCCAAGTGGGAACAGGTCATGGCGGCCGACCCGGTGGACCCCGAGGTGCTCGCGGGACTGGCCCGCAACGCGCCGCTGACCCGGCCGCGCCCCGGGCACGCCGACCTCGCCGGTATGCAGAAGTACGGATTCGACGAGGCGCGGCCGATCCTGGAGCGCGCGTCGGCCCGTGAGACCGCGGCGCGTGTGGCGCTCGGCGCGGTGGCCCGGTCGTACCTGAAGCAGACCGCGGGCATCGAGATCGTCTCGCACGTCGTCGAACTGGCGTCGACGAAGGCCCCGTACGGCGTCTACCCGACGCCGGCGGACGTGGAGAAGCTGGACGCCGACCCGGTGCGCTGCCTGGACGCGGACACGTCGAAGGCGATGGTCGCGGAGATCGACCAGGCCCACAAGGACGGCGACACCCTCGGTGGCGTGGTCGAGGTCCTCGCCTACGGCGTGCCCGTCGGCCTCGGCTCGCACGTCCACTGGGACCGCCGGCTCGACGCGCGGCTCGCCGCCGGGCTCATGGGCATCCAGGCGATCAAGGGCGTCGAGGTCGGCGACGGCTTCGAGCTGGCCCGGGTGCCGGGCTCCAAGGCGCACGACGAGATCGTGACGACGGCCGACGGCATCAAGCGGGCGACCGGCCGCTCCGGCGGCACCGAGGGCGGGCTGTCCACCGGCGAGCTGCTGCGCGTCCGCGCCGCGATGAAGCCCATCGCGACCGTGCCCCGCGCGCTGCGGACCGTCGACGTCTCCACGGGCGAGCCGACGCAGGCGCACCACCAGCGCTCCGACGTGTGCGCGGTCCCGGCGGCCGGCATCGTCGCCGAGGCGATGGTCGCGCTCGTCCTGGCGGACGCGGTGGCGGAGAAGTTCGGCGGGGACAGCGTGCCGGAGACCTGCCGCAACGTGCGGTCCTACCTCGACGCCCTGGAGATCCGGTGAGCGCGGCACCCGCGGTCGTCCTCGTCGGCCCGATGGGGGTGGGAAAGTCCACCGTCGGGCAGCTGCTGGCCGAGCGGCTGGGTGTCGGCTACCGCGACACGGACGACGACATCGTGGCCGAGCAGGGCCGCAGCATTGCGGAGATCTTCGTGGACGAGGGCGAGTCCTTCTTCCGTGCGCTCGAGAAGCAGGCCGTGCGACGGGCGGTCGCCGAGCACCGCGGTGTGCTGGCCCTGGGCGGCGGCGCGATCCTGGACGAGGACACCCGCGCCCTGCTCGCCGGACAGCGGGTGGTCCACCTCTCGATGGACGTCGAGGAGGCGGTGCGGCGCACCGGCCTCAGCACGGCCCGCCCCCTGCTCGCCGTCAACCCGCGCCGACAGTGGCGTGAGCTGATGGAGGCACGCCGCCATCTGTACGAAGAGGTCGCCACGGCCGTCGTTTCCACCGACGCCCGGAGCCCCGAAGAGGTGACCCGAGCCGTTCTGGACGCAGTGGAGTTGAAGCAAGCACGAGCAGCGAGACAGTGACCCCGATCCAGGGCGGCGGCACGGCGGGCAGCGTGTCGTCGGCTCTGTGGCGTGCTCACAGCAACACTTCACGGTTCCCGCGGACGGCCCTCAGCAGCAGTCCGCGGACGAAGTGGGCTACGAGGTGCACTGCCGTCGCCACCACCGGCGCCGTATGACGGCGGCGACGGCCCGCGCGGCGGCGCTCTCCCCGGACGTCCTGCCGGTGTCGTCAACCTGACGTTCCAGCGCTTCACCCGGGCGTTCAGTCGGGCGGGCTGACGACCGAGAAGGTCGCCCCCTCCGGATCCGCGAGCGTGACCATACGGCCCAGCGCCATGGTGCAGGCGGGGCGGACGACATGACCGCCGAGCTCGGCGACCCGCTCGGACGTCGCGTCGATGTCGGCGACCTGGAAGTACGTCATCCAGTGGGCGCCCCGGTCGCGGGGCAGGGCGTGCCCCACGCCGTGGATGCCGGCGACCGGGCGGCCCTCGATGTGCAGGGTGAGGTAGTCGAAGTCGGGGGAGACGACCGGCTCCTCCTCGTAGCCGAAGACGGTCCGGTAGAACTTGGCGACGCTCGCCGTGTCGTAGGTGAGCAGCTCGTTCCAGGCGGGGGTGCCCGGGACGCCCGTCAGACCGATGCCGAGGTGCTCGGCCGCCTGCCAGATGCCGAACACCGCGCCCATCGGGTCGGAGGCGATCGCCAGCCGCCCGGCCTCGGCCGCGTCCAGCGGGCCGACGCCCACGGTTCCTCCGCAGCTCCTCACCGCCTCGGCGGTCGCGTCCACGTCGTCCGAGCCGAGGTACGGCGTCCAGGCGATCGGCAGATGGCGGTCCAGCGGCAGCTGGCCGATGCCCGCCACCTCGTAGCCGTCCAGCAGGGCCCGCACGTAGGGCCCCAGGGGCTGTGGTCCAGGCCGGAACTCCCAGCCGAACAGCGCCCGGTAGAACTCCTGGGTCGTGGCCATCCCGTGCACCATCAGAGTCACCCAGCACGGTGTGCCGGGCGCGTGCCAATCGTGCGTTGTGCCGTTCAGGCCCGCCGACCCCCGTACCTCGGTCATGGTCACTCTCTCCTCGGCCCCTGGTGATGGCCGTTCAACCTCCGCGTGCGTGCACAGGTGCCGCGCAACGCGCCCGCGCACGCCCCGTGGCGATGTCGCCACCACCGGTCGCCACGTCCTCCGGCCGCCGTCGCGTGCCGCCCGCGGCCGGAGAATGCTGATGTCCTGTTGCCTGTCCGTTGCGGTGTGGTTGCCGCGCAGCGCCGTCGGCTGCACGGCGTGTGCCCGGCCCCGTACACCGGGTGATCGGACCTGTCCGGCCGAGCAGAGTAGCCGGACCTGGGCTACGCGGCCACCCCGTGCGCGAGGATGGGGGCCATGAAAGCCATCATCTCCGCATCCGAACTCGCGAGCGAGTTGGCGGGACCGCGGCCGCCGACGCTCCTGGACATCCGGTGGCAGCTGACCGCCCCGACGGCGGCGGGCGCGCCTGCCTTCGACGGCCGTGCCGCCCACGCGGCCGGGCACATTCCGGGCGCCGTCTTCGTGGACCTGGACGCCGACCTCGCGGGTCCGCCGGGCCCCGCCGGCAGGCACCCCCTGCCCGACACGGAGCGTTTCGGCGCGGCCATGCGGGCCGCCGGAGTCTGCGCGGACCGGCCGGTCGTCGTGTACGACGGCGGGCAGGGCTGGGCCGCCGCACGCGCGTGGTGGATGCTGCGCTGGACGGACCACCCGGATGTGCGGGTGCTCGACGGTGGCCTGGCCGCCTGGGGCGGGCCACTGGCCTCCGGGACCGAGGAGCCGGCCCCCGGTGACTTCCGGCCGGTGCCGGGCGCGCTGCCGCTGCTGGACGCGGACGGCGCCGCGTCGCTCGCCCGGACGGGGCTGCTTCTGGACGCGCGTGCGGGCGAGCGCTACCGCGGCGAGGTCGAGCCGATCGACCCTGTGGGCGGTCATATCCCCGGTGCGGTGTCGGCGCCGACGGCTGAGAACGTGACGGAGACCGGTCACCTCCGGTCCGCGAACGAACTCGCCGAGCGCTTCAAGTCGCTGGGCATCACGGAGGGCACCGAGGTCGGCGTGTACTGCGGATCGGGTGTCTCCGCCGCGCACGAGGTACTGGCGCTGACGGTCGCCGGAATTCCGGCGGCGCTGTACGTGGGGTCGTGGTCGGAGTGGTCTGCGCACGGCGGCCGCCCCGTGGCGGTCGGGCCGGACCCGCAGTGAACACGAAGGAGGGGTCCATGCCGTCGCGGCATGGACCCCTTCCGGGTCGGACCGGTGCGGTGCCCGGCCGAGCGCCGACTACTCCTGCTTCTTGCGCCGTGTCCCGAAGACGATCTCGTCCCAGCTCGGGACCGCCGCCCTGCGGCCCGGACGGACGCCGTCCGCCTCGGCCTGGCGGTCCGTGGCGCCGATCAGCCGGTCGCGGTGGCTGCCAACCGTGCGCGGCATGAGGACGTCCGCGTACGCGGAACCGGCCGAGGCCGCGGGCGCGGGGGGTTCCTCCGCCTCGGGCTCCTGGACGGGCTCCTCCTGTGGCTCCGCGGGCAGCTCGGGCACCACCATGTCGCCGCGGAAGCTCGGCACCGCCTCCAGGAGGCTGGTGAGCGAGTCGCGCTCGCCGGTGCTCTCCTCGGCCGGCTCGGGCGACTGCGACGGCAGGACCGGACGGTCCGCCGGGCGCTCCAGGGCGCGGTCCAGCCGGCCCTCGCGCGGCAGGCGTGCGATCCGCGGCACGAAGGGGTAGCTCGGCTCGGGTGCCGCGAGGTCGTCGGACTCGCCGATCAGTGACCGCGCCTCGTCGTCGACCGCCTGGACGAGCCGCCGGGGCGGGTCGTAGGTCCAGCTCGCCGAGTGCGGTTCTCCGGCGACCCGGTAGACGAGCAGCACCTCCCAGGTGCCGTCGTCGCGGCGCCAGGAGTCCCACTGGACGGTGTCCTTCTCGGCCCCGCGCAGCAGCAACCGCTCCTGGACGGCCTCACCGAGCTGGGGGCCGGCGTTCTCGCCGGGCCGGCGCACGGGCGTCTTGCGGGCCCGCTCGGCCATGAAGGCGCGCTCGGCCAGCACGGGGCCCTCGAACCGGCGTACGCGGTCGACGGGGATCCCCGCGAGCTGGGCGACCTCCTCGGCGGACGCGCCTGCACGTATACGCGCCTGGATGTCTCGGGGGCGGAGATGGCTCTCCACCTCGATCTCGATCTGGCCGAGGCGGGGACGGTCGCCACGCACGGCGGCACGGAGCCGTTCGTCGATCGGAAGCGTGTACTCCGTGCTGTCCGCAGCCTTCAGCACCAGCCGTGTGCCGTCATTGGAGACGGCCACGACACGCAGTTCGGGCATGGGGACCTCCCGGGTGGTGCCTGCCGACGTCACGTGCGTCGCTGCTTCCGCTAGTCGAGTGTGGCCTGCCCGGGTGCAGCCTGCCACAACCTTGCCGAGTTGCCCGGCGTGTCGGGCGCGGGCCCTGGATCGCCGTTATGGCACGGTTACCTATTCGCAACGCTAAGTGACCAACTCCGTCACCCTGTGCAACTAGCCCCCTCCTGGCGGTCCAGCAAGGCCCCGGACGCCCTGGCGGGAGACCGGACCCAGGGCTCGCAACAGTACTCCATTCGGGCCACGTGCGTGGATCGGCACGCCGCCCAACTTCTGGCAAGGGGTGCGAGTTGGCCGCCCGATGTGCCGCTTTCGTGCCCCTAAACGTGGCGCACTTCACCTAATCGGCAAAAACGGAACTAATCCTTTCGGACATACGTCCCCCTTGTCGTGTGGCCGGACGATCACATCCGGCCGGTCGAGTTCATGTGTGGACGATTACGTACGGGAAAGGCAGGCAAGTTCCGGGGATGCGCGAGAAACCGGACGTGGGTACGGAGGGGGAAGACGGGAAGGGGACCCGGAGGAAGCGGCTGGATCTGAACGTCCCTCAGGTGGCGGGCGGTGCCGTGGCCGCGGTGGTGGCCGCCAAACTCGCCTCCTACTTCGGTGTCTACGGGACGATCCTGGGCGCCGGCCTGGTCAGCGTCGTCGCCACCTGCGGCGGCTCCGTCTTCCAGCACGTCTTCAGGCGCACGGGTGAGCAGATACGGGAAGCCACCGTGCCGGCCGGGCCCCGGGGGCCGAGGCCGCCCGCCCCCGGCGAGTTCTCCGAGGGCACCGTGCACCGCGCGCGGTTCAGGGGCTGGAGGCGGCCGGTGCTCGCGGCCGCCCTCGTCTTCGGCGTCACGATGGCGGGGATCACCGCCTACGAACTGGCGTCGGGCAACGGCTTCGGCGGCGCCGCGAACACCACGGTCGGCGACGCCCTGACCGGCCACAGCACTTCGTCCTCGCGGTCGGACACCTCACCGTCGTCCGCGCGGACGCCGTCCACCGGGGTCCCGACGCCCTCGGACGGCGCCTCCCCGCAGGGCACGCCGAGCGGTGACACCGGCGCTTCCGCCGGGAGCGGTGACATCGGTACGGCCGGGAGCCCCGCGCCCGGTCTCACGCCCGGCCGGGACACCGGCTCCCCCGGTGGTGCGCCCGCCTCGCCGCCCGCGCCGAGTGCGTCGGCTACGAGCCCAGCACCCGACGCAGGTAGTCGTTCCCGAACCGCCGATCCGGGTCGAGGCGGTCCCTCAGGGCAGTGAACTCGCCGAAGCGCGGATAGGCCCCGGCGAGGTACTCCGCGTCGCGCGTGTGCACCTTGCCCCAGTGGGGGCGCCCCTCGTGCGCCGTGAAGATCCGCTCGGCGGCGGTGAAGTACGCCTGGTAGGGCGTACCGCGGAACATGTGTACGGCGACGTATGCACTGTCCCGGCCGGAGGCCGTGGAGAGGGCGATGTCGTCGGCCGGGGCGGTGCGGACCTCGACGGGGAAGCTGACGCGCAGGTCCGAGCGGTCGACCATGACCTTGAGTTCACGCAGCGTCTGAGTCAGGGCCTCGCGCGGGACGGCGTACTCCATCTCCACGAAGCGCACCCGGCGCGGAGAGGTGAAGACCTTGTAGGGAATGTCGGTGTACGTACGGGCCGACAGGGCCCGGCTGGAGATCCGGGCGATCGCCGGGACGGTGGTGGGCACGGCGCGGCCCACCCAGTTGGCCACCTGGAACACGCCGTTGGAGAGGAACTCGTCCTCGAACCAGCCGCTCAACTGTCCGACCGGCTTCTCGGGGCCGGCGCTGCGGTTGTTGCGCTTCGTGTTGGTGTTGCCGGTATGCGGGAACCAGTAGAACTCGAAGTGCTCGTTCTCGGCCCACAGTTCGTCGAACTCGGCGAGGACCCGCTCGAAGGGCATCGGCTCCTCGCGGGCCGTCAGCAGGAAGATCGGCTCCACCGCGAAGGTGATCGCGGTGATGACCCCGAGGGCGCCTATGCCCAGGCGGGCCGCCGCGAAGACGTCCGGGTTCTCCTTCTCGGTGCAGCTGAGCACCGAGCCGTCCGCCGTCACCAGTTCCAGTCCCTTGATCTGGGCGGCGATCGAGGCCGACTCCCGGCCGGTGCCGTGCGTGCCCGTGCTGGTGGCGCCGGAGACGGTCTGCTCCATGATGTCGCCCATGTTCGTGAGCGACAGCCCCTCGCGCGCGAGTGCCACATTGAGTCTCTTGAGCGGGGTGCCCGCCTCGACGGTGACCGTGCCGGCCGCACGGTCGATCGCGCGTATGCCGGTGAGCAGTTGAGGGCGTATCAGCACGCCGTCGGTCGCGGCGGCGGCCGTGAAGGAGTGCCCGGTGCCGACGGCCTTCACCGTCAGGCCGTCCTCGGCCGCCTTCCGTACGGCGGCGGAGAGCTCCTCGACCGAGGCGGGGGTGACCTCCCGTACGGGCCGAGCGGTGACGTTCCCCGCCCAGTTACGCCACGTGCCGCTCTGCCCGCTCACTGTGGTGCTCATGGGACCCTCCCCGCTGCGGAACCGGCCTGCCCAGCCGGCGGTACCCGAGGAAACCGACCGCGACCGCGACGGCCCCGGACGTCACCGGAACCCCGTACCCGGACCTCGCACCGGCGGCGTCGATCACCGAGCCGGCCACGGATGAGCCGATCGCGACCCCGACCGCGAGCCCGGTGGACACCCAGGTCATTCCCTCGGTCAGGTGTGCGCGTGGTACGTGCCGCTCGACGAGGGCCATCGTCGTGATCATCGTGGGTGCGACGGACAGGCCCGCAACGAACAGCGCCACGGCCAGAGACAACAGGTTTCCGACCAGTAGGAGGGGGATCATACTCACGGCCATGGCACATATGCCCAGGAGCCATCTGCGTTCCGGCGCCCCCCGGGAGCGCAGCAGCCCGAAGACCATGCCGGCGACGCAGGAACCCGCCGCGTAGAGGGCCAGCACGATGCTCGCGGCGGCCTTGTGGCCCCGCTCGTCCGCGAAGGCCACGGTCACCACGTCGACCGCGCCGAAGATCGTTCCGCTCGCCGCGAACGTGCTGACCAGGACCCGCAGCCCGGGCGAGCGCAGCGCGGTGCCGCGGGTGTGCCGCTCGCGCGGATGCGGCACGGGCTCGGTGGCGCGCTGGGCCGTGAGCCAGCAGACGCCGACCGCGAGGAAGCACGCGGCAAGGAGGGGGCCGGCCTCCGGGAACCAGTTCGTGGACAGGCCGATGGAGATGATCGGCCCGAAGATGAAGCAGACCTCGTCCACCACGGACTCGAACGAGTAGGCGGTGTGCAGCTGTGGGGTGCCCCCGTACAGGGCCGCCCAGCGGGCCCTGATCATCGCGCCGAGGCTGGGCACCGCGCCGATGCCGGCGGAGCACACGAACAGCACCCAGTCCGGCCAGGACAGATGCGCGGCCAGGAGCAGCCCGGTCGCCGCGGCCAGCGCACAGAGGGTCGCCGGGCGCAGCACCCGGCGCTGTCCGTGCCGGTCCACCAGGCGTGAGATCTGCGGGCCGACGACGGCGGCGGACAGCGCGATGGTGGCCGACAGCGCGCCCGCGAGTCCGTAGCGCCCGGTGACCTGGGAGATCATCGTCACCACGCCGATACCCATCATCGCCAGCGGCATCCGGCCGAGGAAGCCGGCGGCGGAGAAGCCCTTGGAGCCGCGGGCGGCGAACAGGGCGCGATAGGGGCTGGGCACGTGGTCTCCGATGCGATGCGACGCGACGCGACGCGGTGCGGTGCGGTAACGGGCGTAATGCGGGATGTTCCTTACAGGGTGGGCGATCCCAAGGTATGCCGGGCGTCGCGTCCGCACCAGCGTTCGGACCGATGTTCGCGGGCCCGTCGCCGACGCCCCCCCGCGGACCCGCGGGAGGCGAGTGGCGGTTGGCGGTTGGCGGGTGGCGGGAGCGTTGTCGGTGGCGGGTGGCAGGATCGTAGACATGCCCGACGCACTCGACGCCAGCCCGTACGACGCCCTGCTGCTCCTCTCGTTCGGAGGCCCGGAGGGCCCGGACGACGTGGTCCCGTTCCTGGAGAACGTGACACGTGGGCGGGGCATCCCCAAGGAGCGCCTGATGGAGGTGGGCCGGCACTACTTCCTCTTCGGCGGGGTGAGCCCCATCAACGCCCAGAACCGCGCCCTCCTCGACGCACTCCGCAAGGACTTCGCCGGCCACGGTCTGGACCTGCCCGTCTACTGGGGCAACCGCAACTGGGCGCCGTATGTGACCGACACCCTGCGCGAGATGGTCACCGACGGCCACCGCCGCATCCTGGTCCTCGCCACGAGCGCGTACGCCTCCTACTCGGGCTGCCGCCAGTACCGCGAGGACCTCGCGGGCGCCCTGGCCGCCCTGGAGGCCGAGGGCCTGCTGCTGCCGCGGATCGACAAGCTGCGGCACTACTTCAACCACCCCGGTTTCGTGAAGCCGATGGTCGAGGGCGTCCTCAAGTCCCTGGCCGACCTGCCCGAGGACGTCCGCGACGGCGCGCACATCGCCTTCACCACGCACTCCATCCCCGACTCCGCGGCCGACACCTCCGGGCCGGTCGAGGGCCACGGGGACGGTGGGGCATATGTGAGGCAGCACCTGGACGTGGCCCGGCTGATCGCCGACGCCGTGCGCGAGCGGACCGGCGTCGACCACCCCTGGCAGCTCGTCTACCAGTCGCGTTCGGGCGCCCCGCACATCCCGTGGCTGGAGCCGGACATCTGCGACCACCTGGAGGAGCTGCACGGCGCCGGGGTACCCGCGGTCGTGATGGCACCCATCGGGTTCGTCTCGGACCACATGGAGGTGCTGTACGACCTCGACACGGAGGCCGCGGCGAAGGCCGAGGAGCTGGGGCTGCCGGTGCGCCGTTCGGCCACCGTGGGCGCCGACCCGCGGTTCGCCGCCGCGATCCGCGATCTGGTCGTCGAGCGGGCCGCCGGCGAGCGCGGACAGCAGGTGACCCCGTGCGCCCTCGGCGCCCTCGGCCCGAGCCACAACGTCTGTCCGGTGGGCTGCTGCCCGGCCCGCGCCCCCAAGCCCGCCGCCGCGGGCGCCGACAGCCCGTACGCGTGAGGAGCACCAGCACCGTGACCGAACAGCCCGAGACGTCCGACCGGCTGAAGGCCGAGCTCCTGGAGCTCGCACTGGAGGCCGCCACCCGCGCGGGAGCCTTCCTGCGCGACGGGCGCCCCGACGACCTCGGGGTGGCCGCCACCAAGTCCAGTGCCATCGACGTCGTCACCGAGATGGACATCGCCGCCGAGAAGCTGATCACCGGTCTGCTCTCCAACCGCCGGCCGGACGACGGCCTGCTCGGGGAGGAGGGGGCCAGCGTCGAGGGCACCAGCGGCGTCGAGTGGGTGATCGACCCGATCGACGGCACCGTCAACTACCTGTACGGGCTCCCGAGCTGGGCGATCTCCATCGCGGCCCGCAAGGGCGGGGAGACGCTCGTCGGGGTGGTCCACGCGCCCATGCGCGGCGAGATCTACCGGGCCGTCCAGGACGGGGGCGCGTTCGTGAACGACCGTCCAGCCCGTGTGCGTCCCGCCACCGAACTGGGCCTCGCCCTGGTGAGCACCGGCTTCGGCTATCTGACCGAGCGCAAGGTCCAGCAGGCCGAGGTGGTCCGCCGGCTGATCCCCCAGGTGCGGGACATCCGCCGGGGCGGCTCCGCCGCGATCGACCTGTGCGACGTGGCGGCGGGCCGGCTCGACGCGTACTACGAACGGGGACTGAACCCCTGGGACTACGCGGCGGGCGACCTGATCGCCCGCGAGGCGGGCGCCCTGACCGGGGGCCGCCCCGGCGAGCCCCTCTCCCCGGCCCTGACCATCGCGGCCCCACCGGGTCTGTTCGAACAGCTGCAGGCGCGACTGGACGAACTGGGGGCGTGGCACGACTGAGGCACCGCCCCGTGAGACAGGAAGCGGGGCCCCGGCCTGGATCTGCCGGAGCCCCGCTTCCTGCGAGCTGATCAGACGCGAGTCGCGCCGACTTCCACACCGTGCTCGGCGGCAAGGCGGTGCAAGTCGTCGAGTTCCGACTGCTCGACCTCCGCGAGGAAGTCGTCGCCGGTCTCACGGGCCCGCGTCAGGTCGGACTCGGTCGCCCGTATGCGCTGCAGAAGTCCTGCGGTGAATGCGTCCATGCTGCGCCCCCTCGTCCTGGGTCGTGGGTCGGTGGCACGGGGGTGTGCCCTTGGGAAGGGACGATCACGTCTCCATCGGGTGCCCAGCGCTGCCCTGGCTGGGCGGCGACGGTGCCGGACACCCACGCCCGCCCTACGGGAAGCGGTGAGCTGCCGACCACATGGTGGTGGGCCACATGCAGAGCGTGATCGCGGGGTGTAAAACCCGTCCTCCCCCCGCTCCCTTCCGCGGAAACCTCAACCGCACGAGAAAATCTCGCATTCCCGGGGGGCCGGACCGTCCTTCCCCGGGGCCGTCACCTGTCTTACAGCCGGTTTACGGCCGAAAAGGGCAGGATGGAGGTCTCACCCATGGCAGACCTGCCCGTGGGCTGCCCGCACAGGGCCGCACGGGTGGACAGAGGAAGGACAAGCGACGTGCGCGTACTCGTCGTCGAGGACGAGCAGCTGCTCGCCGATGCGGTGGCCACCGGACTACGCCGGGAGGCCATGGCCGTCGACGTCGTGTACGACGGTGCGGCCGCCCTGGAGCGCATCGGCGTCAACGACTACGACGTGGTCGTCCTCGACCGCGACCTGCCGCTCGTGCACGGCGACGACGTGTGCCGCAAGATCGTCGAGCTCGGCATGCCCACCCGCGTGCTGATGCTCACCGCGTCGGGCGACGTCAGCGACCGTGTGGAGGGCCTGGAGATCGGCGCCGACGACTATCTCCCCAAGCCGTTCGCGTTCAGTGAGCTCATCGCGCGCGTGCGCGCCCTCGGACGGCGTACGAGCGTGCCGCTGCCGCCCGTCCTGGAGCGCGCCGGGATCAAGCTCGACCCCAACCGCCGTGAGGTCTTCCGCGAGGGCAAGGAGGTCCAGCTCGCCCCCAAGGAGTTCGCCGTGCTGGAAGTCCTCATGCGCAGCGAAGGCGCCGTCGTCTCGGCCGAGCAGCTCCTGGAGAAGGCCTGGGACGAGAACACGGACCCCTTCACCAACGTCGTACGCGTGACGGTCATGACCCTGCGCCGCAAGCTCGGCGAGCCCCCGGTCATCGTCACCGTGCCTGGCTCCGGATACCGGATCTGATGACCGTGGCCGCGACCCCCGCACCGCCCTCGGCACCGCCCAAGCCCACCTGGGACCCCCGCAGGCCGGAGCTCCCGTTCCCCTTGCTGCGCCCGACCATCCGCATAAGGCTCACGCTGCTGTACGGCGGCATGTTCCTGATCGCCGGCATCCTGCTGCTGTCGATCATCTACCTGTTCGCGGCACACGCGCTCAACGTGGGCAGCGACCTGCCGTTCAAGATCGTCTACGGCCAGGTGGCGAGCGACAGCTGCAACTTCCCGTCCACCCCGACGGCGAACGAGCTCAACCACGCCATGAACGCCTGCGTGAACGAGCAGCGCCAGCACGCCCTGGACAACCTGCTCAGCCGCTCGCTGCTGGCCCTGCTCGGCCTCGCCGTGATCGCCTTCGCGTTCGGGTACGCGATGGCCGGCCGTGTGCTGTCGCCGCTCGGGCGGATCACCCGTACGGCACGGGCGGTGGCCGGGTCGGACCTGTCCCGCCGTATCGAGCTGGACGGCCCCGACGACGAGCTGAAGGAGCTGGCCGACACCTTCGACGACATGCTGGAGCGGCTGCAGCGGGCCTTCACGGCCCAGCAGCGCTTCGTCGGCAACGCCTCGCACGAGCTGCGCACCCCGCTCGCGATCAACCGCACGCTCCTGGAGGTGCACCTGTCCGACCCGGGTGCGCCGGTAGAGCTGCAGCAGCTCGGCAGGACGCTGCTCGCCACCAACGAGCGCAGCGAACAGCTCGTGGAGGGCCTGCTGCTGCTCGCCCGCAGCGACAACCAGATCGTGGAGCGCAAGCCCGTCGACCTGGCGGAGGTCGCCTCGCAGGCCATCGACCAGGTGCACGCCGAGGCGGAGGCCAAAGGCGTCCGGATTCGTGGTGAGCGCTCTGCGGCGGTCGTCCAGGGCAATGGAGTCCTGCTGGAGCGGATCGCCCTGAACCTCGTCCAGAACGCGGTGCGCTACAACGTCCCCGAGGGCGGTTGGGTCGAGGTGACGACGGAGATCCAGCACGGCCAGGCGGTACTGGTGGTCTCGAACACGGGACCGGTTGTCCCCGCCTACGAGATCGACAACCTCTTCGAGCCCTTCACACGGCTGCGTACGGAGCGCACGGGCAGCGACAAGGGCGTGGGCCTCGGCCTGTCCATCGCGAGGTCCGTGGCGCGCGCCCACGGCGGTCACATCACCGCACAGCCCCGAGAGGGGGGTGGACTGGTGATGCGGGTCACCCTGCCCATCTGACATCATGCCCCGACCCGGTTCGGACGTTCGCTTTGCGCGGAATTTTCGGATCCCGGACTCGAGCGGCTCGTGTGTGATCGATCACAGGTGGTTCTTTCCGGCCATCTACTCTGTGTGATCCGGTGAGCCTGCGAAAGGCCGGGAAAATCCGGGTTTTCCGGTGGCTTGATCACGGGAAGTACACGGTGAGATGCCTTTGAAGTGAGGCACGAGGACCGTGTACGGTCCGGTTCGCCATCCAACCCGATCACTCATGAGGAGTCCGGTTGGGTGTCGATTGAGTAACAGACCTTGATGTGAGGCAAAATCTCCGCCTCGAGGCGGGCACAAGTCCGGCCTCTCACGCGTTACGTGCGCTGGAGACACCCGAAGACACCCAGAGGGGGAGAGCGAAATGGCAACGGATTACGACACCCCACGCAAGACCGATGACGACGTCGATTCCGACAGCCTGGAAGAGCTGAAGGCTCGGCGGAACGACAAGTCCGCCTCGGCCGTAGACGTCGACGAGTTCGAGGCAGCCGAGGGCCTGGAGCTGCCGGGCGCCGACCTCTCCAATGAGGAGCTGGCCGTCCGGGTGCTGCCCAAGCAGCAGGACGAGTTCACCTGCATGAGCTGCTTCCTGGTGCACCACCGCAGCCAGCTGGCCCGGGAGAAGAACGGTCAGCCGATCTGCCGCGACTGCGACTGAGGCAGGGTCGGCCGTGACCGGCTCGACCCCTCCTCGGAAGCGCCGCTTCCTGCGCAGGGGAGCGGACCCGGAGCCTCACGAAGGCTCTCACGGCGTACGCGACGACGAGCGGGGCTCTTCCGATACGGGAATGGCCTCGCTCGAACCGGCGCATGCCCCAGGGGCCCCGGCGGGGCCCGAGGTACCCGCCGGTCCTCCGGCAGCCGTCGCACGGCGCCGTGCGGCCGCCATCCGGGACGGAATCCGGAAGGGGGCCCGCAAGGGCGGCAGCCACGCCAGGGCAGCCCTGGCGTACCTCACGGACCGGATCATCGAGATGGCCCCGCGGGTCCCCGTACGGGACCTCGCGACCCTCCGCAGGCACTTCCCCGGCCTCGGGCCCGAGGAACTCGCCGACAAGCTCGTCGCGGGCGCGGCGGGGGCGACGGCCACGGTCGGTGCCGGGATCGGGGCCGCGGCGATGCTGCCGGTGCCCCCGGCGATGCCGACCGAACTGGCCGCCGAGGTCACGGGGGTCGCCGCGATCGAGCTGAAGCTCATCGCCGAACTGCACGAGGTGTACGGCGTGCGACCGCCCGGCAACCTCGCCCAGCGCAGCACCGCGTATCTGAAGTCCTGGTCAGGGGAGCGCGGGATCGAAGTGACCAAGCCCGCGACCATCGACGCGGCCCTCGGCGTGCAGATGAAGCGGGAGCTGCGGCAGCAGATCATGAAGCGGCTGGTGCGGAACATGCCGAACCTGATGCCGTTCATGGTGGGCGCCGCGGTGGGGGCGGTCATGAACCGCCGGGACACCAGGCGGCTCGCGGAGCGGGTCCGGCGGGATCTGCGGAAGGTGCAGGTGCCCTGGGAGGCGCTGCCGCAGCTGCCGCCGCTGGAGAGGCCCGGGAACCCCCCGGAACTGGACCGCTGACGAGGAACCCCTGGAGCGGGGGAGGCCTAACCCTCCGCCCCTCCCGACTTGATCGCCGTCGCCAGACGCTCCGGCTCCCTCGTCGACAGGTAGAGGTACGGCGTCGGGTCCGCCGGGTCCACGACCTCGACCTTCAGCGCCGTCGGGATGTACGCGCGCAGCAGCATGAAGGCGTGCGGGTTCGCCTTGTACGTGCGCCAGGCGCGCGCCTCCTCCTGGTGCAGGACCACCGCCTCGCCGAGCGCCGACAGCGGGATCTTCGCCTCGCCCGCGATCAGGGAGTCGCCCACCACGCGGATGCGGATGGAGCCGTACGAGCTGGCCACGACGGCCGACGCCGCGGTGCCGCCGACCAGCCCGCCGAGCAGCGGCAGTGTGCCGAAGGGGAGCAGGACCAGAGCGATGGCGACGCCGACCAGGAGGCACATCAGCCACCAGGACCGGGGCGCGGTGAGACGTTCTTCGTACGGCGGCGCGGAGAGCTGCATGAAGCCAAGCTTGGCACGGTGTCCGGGACACGTTCACGCGCGGGTAAGGTCTGCGGCTGTGAGTGGTACTACCGCAGCTCTGACGCCTCCCGCCGACGCCGTGGCGCCCGTACGGCACCCCGACGCGCCCGCCCCGGGCGAGCTGCTCGGCGCGCACTACGAGCAGTGCTTCGGGTGCGGGGGAGAGCAGCCCCACGGTCTGCATCTTCAGGCGCGGGCCGGCGAGGGCGTGTCCATCACCGCCGAGTTCACCGTCCAGCCCGCCCATCAGGGCGCGCCCGGTCTCGCCCACGGCGGGGTCCTCGCCACCGCCCTCGACGAGACCCTCGGCTCGCTGAACTGGCTGCTGCGCACCATCGCTGTCACCGGGCGGCTGGAGACCGACTTCGCACGGCCCGTGCCCGTGGGTACCGTGCTGTATCTGGAGGCCGAGGTGACGGCGGTGGCCGGGCGGAAGATCTACTCCAGGGCGACCGGCCGGATCGGGGGCCCCGAAGGGCCCGTCGCCGTCCGCGCGGAGGCCCTGTTCATCGAGGTGAAGGTGGACCACTTCATCGACCACGGCCGCCCCGAGGAGATCCAGGCGGCCATGAAGGACCCGGACCGGCTCCGGCGCACACGAGCCTTCGAGGTGAACCCGTGACCACCGACCCCGTGAACGTGCTGATCCGGCGCGTCGACCCCGGCGTACCGCTTCCGGAGTACGCCCACCCCGGCGATGCGGGAGCCGATCTGCGTACCACCGAGAGCTGTGAGCTGAAGCCCGGGGAGCGGGCCGTACTGCCCACGGGCGTGTCTGTCGCGCTGCCCGAGGGGTACGCGGCCTTCGTGCACCCGCGATCCGGTCTCGCCGCCCGCTGCGGTGTCGCCCTCGTCAATGCCCCGGGGACGGTTGATGCCGGGTACCGTGGGGAGATCAAGGTGATCGTGGTGAATCTCGACCCGCGCGAGGCCGTGCGGTTCGAGCGCTTCGACCGGATTGCCCAACTGGTCGTCCAGCAGGTCGAGAGGGTTCGCTTCCAGGAGGTCGCGGAGCTTCCCGGCTCGGCGCGGGCCGAGGGGGGCTTCGGGTCCACCGGCGGTCATGCCGCCGTGGGCGGCACAACGGGTGGGAATCGATACGCTTCGGTCGTATCCGACCGGGAAGGACAGTGACGTGTTCGGACGTCGCAAGAAGAAGGGTGCCGCCGAGGATGCGGCCGGCGAGGCCGAGCAGGTCGTCGACGGTGTCGACGCTGAGGCGGACGAAGAGGTCGAGCGCGAGCGCGTGAGGCTCGACCCGGAGCCGCGGCCCGACGGCCCCTGGGACAGCTCCGAGGTCCGCGAGCCCGGCGAGGGCCGCGTGGACCTGGGCGGTCTGCTGGTGCCCGGGGTCGACGGCATGGAGCTGCGCGTCGAGGTCGCGGGCGACGCCATCGTCGCGGCGACCGTCGTGCTGCGGGACAGCGCCATCCAGTTGCAGGCCTTCGCGGCGCCCAAGCGCGAGGGCATCTGGGGCGAGGTGCGCGAGGAGATCGCCAGCGGTATCACCCAGCAGGGCGGCATCGTCGACGAGGTCGAGGGCCCGCTGGGCTGGGAGCTGCGTGCCCAGGTGCCCGTGCAGCTGCCGGACGGCACGGGCGGCTTCCAGGTCGTGCGGTTCGTCGGTGTGGACGGCCCCCGCTGGTTCCTGCGGGGTGTCATCTCCGGCCAGGGTGCCGTGCAGCCGCAGGCCGCCGGTCTGCTGGAGCAGATCTTCCGGGACACGGTCGTGGTCCGGGGCGAGGGCCCGATGGCGCCGCGCGACCCGATCGTCCTGCAGCTGCCGAACGACGCGCAGATGGTGCCCGAAGGCGTACAGCAGGAGGAGGGCTCCCGCTTCTCCGGCGGCATGGGCCAGCTGCAGCGCGGCCCCGAGATCACCGAGGTCCGCTGACCGCCGGCAGACACAACCACCACAGGCCGTACCCCCACGCCGAGGGGTACGGCCTCTTCATGTGTGCGGCCTGGGAGACCCGGACGCACGGGGTCCCGGGCCCAGGCGGCCACCCGCGGCGGCCGCCTGGGCCCGCTCGGGCGTGTCAGGGTTCCGTCAAAGACGCCCTGCCGTATGCCCCCCGCCCCATTTGCCGTGATTATTGGCCGTAAAGTCGACGCGGCGTACGCAGCTGTGACGGGAAGACAATGGGGCCATGGGACGCGGCAAGCTTCGGATCTACCTCGGTGCGGCACCGGGCGTGGGCAAGACCTACGCCATGCTGTCCGAGGCGCACCGGCGCGTCGAGCGCGGCACCGACTGCGTGGTGGCGTTCGTGGAGCACCACGACAGGCCCCGCACCGAGGTGATGCTGCACGGCCTGGAGCAGGTACCGCGCCGGGACTTGGACTACCGCGGAAGCGTCTTCACGGAGATGGACGTGGACGCCGTGCTGCGCCGTGCCCCCGCCGTCGCCCTGGTGGACGAGCTCGCCCACACCAATGTGCCCGGCTCCCGCAACCCCAAGCGCTGGCAGGACGTCGAGGAGCTGCTGACGGCCGGGATCGACGTGATCTCCACCGTGAACATCCAGCACCTGGAGTCCCTCGGCGATGTCGTCGAGTCCATAACGGGCGTACGGCAGCGGGAGACCGTACCCGACGAGGTGGTGCGCCGCGCGGACCAGATCGAACTGGTGGACATGTCGCCGCAGGCGCTGCGCCGCCGTATGGCGCACGGCAACATCTACACGCCCGACAAGGTCGACGCGGCCCTGTCGAACTACTTCCGGCCCGGAAACCTGACGGCGCTGCGGGAGCTGGCGCTGCTGTGGGTGGCCGACCGGGTCGACGAGTATCTGACCGAGTACCGCAGCCGGCACCGGGTCTCGACGATCTGGGGCTCGCGGGAGCGGATCGTGGTCGGTCTGACCGGTGGTCCGGAGGGCCGGACGCTGATCCGCCGGGCCGCGCGGCTGGCGGAGAAGGGGGCCGGTGGCGAGGTGATGGCCGTCTACATCGCCCGCAGCGACGGACTGACCTCGGCGTCGCCCAAGGAACTGGCGGTCCAGCGCACCCTCGTCGAGGACCTCGGCGGCACCTTCCATCATGTGGTGGGCGACGACATACCCGCCGCGCTCCTCGACTTCGCCCGCGGCGTGAACGCCACCCAGATCGTCCTCGGCTCCTCCCGCCGCAAGGCCTGGCAGTACGTCTTCGGGCCCGGCGTCGGGGCGACGGTGGCCCGCGAGTCGGGGCCCGACCTCGACGTCCACATCGTCACGCACGAGGAGGTCGCCAAGGGGCGCGGTCTCCCGGTCGCCAGGGGCGCGCGGCTCGGCCGTACCCGCATCATCGCGGGCTGGCTGGTCGGTGTCGTCGGGCCGGTCGTCCTCGCGCTGCTGCTGAACACCGTCCACCTCGGTCTCGCCAACGACATGCTGCTGTTCCTGGCGCTGACCGTGGCGGCGGCCCTGCTCGGAGGGCTGTTCCCGGCGCTCGCCTCGGCGGCCTGCGGCTCCCTGCTGCTGAACTACTACTACACGCCCCCGCTGCACCGGCTGACGATCGCCGACCCCAGGAACATCGTCGCCATCGCGATCTTCGTCGCGGTCGCGGTGTCGGTGGCCTCGGTGGTGGACCTGGCCGCCCGGCGCACCCACCAGGCGGCGAGGCTGCGCGCCGAGTCGGAGATCCTCTCCTTCCTGGCCGGCAGCGTGCTGCGCGGCGAGACCAGCCTGGAGGCACTCCTCGAACGCGTGCGCGAGACCTTCGGTATGGAGTCGGCGGCGCTGCTGGAGCGGACGAGCGACGTCGATCCGTGGACCTGCGCGGGCAGCGTGGGCCCGGGCGCACCGGTCGAACGGCCGGAGGACGCGGACGTGGACGTGCCGGCCGGCGACCACATGGCGCTGGCGTTGTCCGGGCGGGTGCTGCCCGCCTCCGACCGGCGGGTGCTGGCCGCGTTCGCCGCGCAGGCCGCGGTGGTCCTGGACCGTCAGCGGCTGCAGCAGGAGGCCGAGCAGGCCAAGGAGCTGGCCGAGGGGAACCGTATCCGCACCGCGCTGCTGGCCGCCGTCAGCCACGATCTGCGGACCCCGCTGGCGGGCATCAAGGCGTCGGTGTCCTCGCTGCGGTCGGACGACGTGGAGTGGTCCGAGGAGGACCGGGCCGAGTTGCTGGCGGCGATCGAGGAGGGCGCCGACCGGCTGGACCACCTGGTGGGCAACCTGCTGGACATGTCCCGCCTGCAGACCGGCACCGTCACCCCGCTGATCCGGGAGGTCGACCTGGACGAGGTCGTGCCGATGGCACTGGGCGGGGTGCCCGAGGACAGCGTGGAGCTGGACATCCCGGAGACGCTGCCGATGGTCGACGTGGACGCCGGGCTGCTGGAGCGCACGGTCGCCAACCTCGTCGAGAACGCGGTCAAGTACAGCCCCCTGGGCACGTCGGTCCTGGTCTCCGCGAGTGCCCTCGCCGACCGGGTGGAGGTCCGCGTCGTCGACCGCGGCCCCGGCGTCCCCGACGACGCCAAGGAGCGCATCTTCGAGCCCTTCCAGCGCTACGGCGACGCCCCGCGCGGCGCGGGCGTCGGCCTGGGCCTCGCGGTCGCCCGCGGCTTCGCCGAAGCGATGGGCGGCACGCTGACCGCCGAGGACACCCCGGGCGGCGGGCTCACGATGGTCCTCACCCTCCGGGCCGTGGAGAGCCTCCACGGCCCGGCACCACTGGCCGAAGCAGAAAGGCTGACCACATGACCCGGGTGCTCGTGGTCGACGACGAGCCGCAGATCGTGCGCGCCCTCGTGATCAACCTGAAGGCGCGCAAGTACGAGGTGGACGCGGCCCCCGACGGCACGACCGCGCTCCAGCTCGCCGCCGCCCGCCATCCCGATGTCGTGGTGCTCGACCTGGGACTGCCCGACATGGACGGCGTCGAGGTGATCAAGGGACTGCGCGGCTGGACCCGGGTGCCGATCCTGGTGCTGTCCGCCCGTCACTCCTCGGACGAGAAGGTGGAGGCGCTGGACGCGGGCGCCGACGACTACGTCACCAAGCCGTTCGGCATGGACGAGCTGCTGGCCCGCCTGCGCGCCGCCGTGCGCCGAGCGGAGCCGACCGGGGGCGGGGAGGACGACGTGATCGTGGAGACCGAGGGTTTCACCGTCGACCTGGCCGCGAAGAAGGTCAACCGGGCAGGGAAGGACGTACGGCTCACTCCCACGGAATGGCATCTGCTGGAGGTGCTCGTGCGCAACACCGGCCGCCTGGTCAGCCAGAAGCAGCTGCTGCAGGAGGTGTGGGGTCCGTCGTACGGGACGGAGACGAACTACCTGCGGGTGTACATGGCCCAGCTGAGACGGAAGCTGGAGGCGGACCCGTCGCATCCGAAGCACTTCATCACGGAGCCGGGGATGGGGTACCGGTTCGAGAAGTGAGCCGGGCACCAGGCGGAGCGAGCCGGGTGCGCGGGGCGGGGCCGCCGGTACGTCCGTGCCGGAGTGCCCCGGTAGGCTTTCGGTATGAGCGCTGTCTCTCGTTCCGAAAGCCCGGTGGGCCGCTTCCGGCGCATGCTCGACCGGCTCTCCTCGTCACAGGAGGACCTGGAGTCCGAGGAACTGCGGGAGGACGCCGACACCGCGGGATGTACGCGGATCGGCGACTGCCAGGACCGGCAGATCGTCACGGTTACTGGTACCTTGCGCACGGTCACGCTGCGCCCGCGGGCCGGTGTCCCGGCCCTGGAGGCCGAGCTGTTCGACGGTTCGGCGGCTCTGGACGTGGTGTGGCTCGGCCGGCGCTCCATCGTGGGCATAGAGCCGGGACGCAGGCTGATCGCGTCGGGCCGGATCGCGATGAGCCGGGGCCGCAGAGTGCTGTTCAATCCCAAGTACGAACTCAGACCGCTCGGACGGGAGTAGCCGGTGACGTCACTCGAGAAGCCGACCGAAGGCGCCCAGCAGGATTCGCGGGCGGTGACCGAGGCTGCGCTCTTCGAGGCGTTCGGTGGGGTCCGCGGCATGGTCGAGACCGTGGTGCCCGGCCTGTTCTTCGTCACCATCTTCACGATCAACAAGGACCTGCACTGGTCGGCGATCGCCGCGCTCGGGGTGTCGCTGCTGATGGTGGTGGTCCGCCTCGTCCGGAGGGACACCGTCAAGCACGCCTTCAGTGGTGTGTTCGGCGTGGCGTTCGGCGTGGTCTTCGCGATGATGACCGGCAACGCGAAGGACTTCTATCTGCCGGGCATGCTCTACACGCTGGGCCTTGCCCTGGCGTACATCATCACCACGCTCGCCGGGGTACCCCTGATCGGTCTGATCCTCGGTCCGGTCTTCAAGGAGAACCTCTCCTGGCGCACGCGCAACCCGGGTCGCAAGCAGGCCTATGCGAAGGCCAGTTGGGCCTGGGGCCTGATCCTGCTCGCCAAGTGCGCGATCCTCTTCCCCCTGTACTGGTGGGCCGACACCGCCCAGCTCGGCTGGGTGCTCATCGCGCTGAAGATCCCGCCGTTCCTGCTCGCCGTCTGGCTCACCTGGGTGTTCCTTGCGAAGGCCCCGGCGCCGATCGACGTCTTCGCGGAGATGGAGGCGGAGGAGGCCGCGGCCCAGGAGCAGGAGACGGCGGGAAGGCACCGTCGGGAGTCGTAGCACCTGCTGCCGGTGGGACCGTGTCCGGGGCGCCGGCACCCGCAAGCCGCTGAAGGGGTGCACCCGAAAGCGCTGAAGGGGGGCACCCGGAAGTCTCCGGTCCCCCCTTCCCGTAACTAGCCCGCCGCGCCCTGCCGGCGCACCGACAGCAGTTCCTCCAGCTGCTCCTCGCGCGCCTGGGCCGCCACGAACAGCAGCTCGTCGCCCGCCTCCAGGGAGTCCTCCCGGGACGGGGTCAGGACCCGGGTGCCGCGGATGATCGTCACCAGGGACGTGTCCTCGGGCCACTCCACGTCGCCGACCTGCGTGCCGGCCAGGGCCGACTCCGGCGGCAGTGTCAGCTCGACCAGGTTCGCGTCGCCGTGGCTGAAGCGCAGCAGCCGGACCAGGTCGCCGACGCTCACCGCCTCCTCCACCAGGGCCGACATCAGACGGGGCGTGGAGACGGCCACATCGACGCCCCACGCCTCGTTGAACAGCCACTCGTTCTTGGGGTTGTTGACGCGGGCCACGACGCGCGGGACGCCGTACTCCGTCTTCGCCAGCAGCGAGACGACCAGGTTCACCTTGTCGTCGCCCGTCGCGGCGATCACCACGTTGCAGCGCTGCAGCGCCGCCTCGTCCAGGGACGTGATCTCGCAGGCGTCGGCCAGCAGCCATTCCGCCTGGGGGACGCGCTCGACCGAGATCGCGGTCGGCGCCTTGTCGATCAGCAGGACCTCGTGCCCGTTCTCCAGGAGCTCGCCCGCGATCGAGCGGCCCACGGCTCCGGCACCGGCAATGGCGACCCTCATCAGTGACCGGCCTCCTCTTCAGGGCCCTCGGCGAACGCCGCCTCGACCTTCTCGACGTCGTCCGTCCGCATCATCACGTGCACGAGGTCACCCTCCTGCAGCACCGTCTGCGAGGTGGGCAGCATCGTCTCGCCCAGCCGGGTGAGGAACGCCACGCGGACGCCCGTCTCCTCCTGCAGGTTGCTGATCTTGTGGCCCACCCACTTCGGCGAGGCGTGCACCTCGGCGAGCTGGACGCCGCCGGTGGGGTCGCGCCACAGCGGCTCCGCGCCCGAGGGCAGCAGACGGCGCAGCATCTGGTCCGCCGTCCAGCGGACCGTGGCGACGGTCGGGATGCCGAGCCGCTGGTAGACCTCGGCGCGGCGGGGGTCGTAGATGCGGGCCGCGACGTTCTCGATGCCGAACATCTCGCGGGCCACGCGCGCGGCGATGATGTTCGAGTTGTCGCCACTGGAGACGGCGGCGAAGGCGCCCGCCTCCTCGATGCCGGCCTCGCGCAGGGTGTCCTGGTCGAAGCCGACTCCGGTGACACGACGGCCGCCGAACCCGGAGCCCAGTCGTCGGAAGGCGGTGGGGTCCTGGTCGACCACGGCGACCGTGTGCCCCTGTTGCTCCAGGGTCTGGGCAAGAGCGGAGCCCACTCTTCCGCAGCCCATGATGACGATGTGCACGACCGTCCTTCCGGTGTCAATGGTCACGGCTCAGTCCAAACGCCAAGGACAGCGTCTCAGACCGCCGCCCAAGCTACACACGCGCGGTCCGCGCAGGGCACCCCCGTACCGCGTGCCGGACGGCTTCGTGCGATCAGCGGCGGCTGATGCTGCGGACGCTGAGAAGAGTCAGGATTCCGAGGCCGACGAGTGCGGCGGCGGCTCCGATGAACTCCGCGGACGCATGCATGGGACCTCCGATGCGGCAACTGACGGGGTTTTGTCATATAGGCACGCGGAACCCCTCACCTGCGGAATCCGCAGCGCGACCCCTCTTGGATTTCACTCGTGAGGCAGATCTCCATCCCGTCTTCATCCACGGGTGGGCGACTCCCGCACCGACCCCTTACGATCCTCTCTTGTGTCCAAACTGACCGACGTGCCCAAACGCATCCTGATCGGGCGCGCCCTGCGCAGTGACCGGCTCGGGGAAACGCTCCTGCCGAAGCGCATCGCACTCCCCGTCTTCGCCTCCGACCCGCTCTCCTCCGTGGCCTACGCGCCCGGTGAAGTCCTGCTGGTCCTGTCCATCGCGGGCGTGTCGGCCTACCACTTCAGCCCCTGGATCGCCGTCGCGGTCGTCGTGCTGATGTTCACGGTGGTCGCCTCCTACCGGCAGAACGTGCACGCGTATCCGAGCGGCGGCGGCGACTACGAGGTGGCGACCACCAACCTCGGCCCCAAGGCCGGCCTCACCGTCGCCAGCGCCCTGCTCGTCGACTACGTCCTCACGGTCGCCGTGTCGATCTCCTCCGGCATCGAGAACCTCGGCTCCGCGATCCCGTTCGTCGTCGAGCACAAGGTGATGTGCGCGGTCGCCGTGGTGCTGCTGCTCACGCTGATGAACCTGCGCGGGGTCAAGGAGTCCGGCACCCTCTTCGCGATCCCGACGTACGTCTTCGTCGCGGGCGTCTTCGTCATGATCGCGTGGGGTGCGTTCCGCGGGCTGGTCCTCGGCGACACCATGCGGGCGCCCACCGCCTCGTACGCGCTCAGGGCGGAGCACCAGGGCATTGCCGGATTCGCACTGGTCTTCCTGCTCCTGCGTGCCTTCTCCTCGGGCTGTGCCGCGCTCACCGGTGTCGAGGCGATCTCCAACGGTGTCCCGGCCTTCCGCAAGCCCAAGTCGAAGAACGCGGCGACCACGCTCGCGATGATGGGTCTGCTCGCCGTCACCATGTTCTGCGGCATCATCGCCCTGGCCATGACGACCAAGGTCCGCATGGCCGAGAACCCGGCCACCGACCTGATCCACAACGGTGTGGCGCTGGGCTCCGGCTATGTCCAGAACCCGGTCATCTCGCAGGTGGCCGAGGCCGTCTTCGGCAAGGGCAGCTTCCTGTTCATCGTGCTGGCGGCGGCCACCGCGCTGGTGCTGTTCCTCGCCGCGAACACCGCCTACAACGGCTTCCCGCTGCTCGGCTCGATCCTCGCCCAGGACCGCTATCTGCCGCGCCAGCTGCACACCCGCGGCGACCGCCTCGCCTTCTCCAACGGCATCGTGCTGCTCGCGGGCGCGGCGACCCTGCTGATCTTCATCTACGGCGCCGACTCCACCCGGCTGATCCAGCTCTACATCGTCGGCGTGTTCGTCTCGTTCACGCTCAGCCAGACGGGCATGGTCCGGCACTGGAACCGCCATCTGGCCACCGAGACCGACCAGGCCAAGCGACGCCACATGATGCGCTCGCGCGCCATCAACGCCTTCGGTGCCTTCTTCACCGGCCTGGTCCTGGTCGTCGTCCTGGTCACCAAGTTCACCCATGGCGCCTGGGTCGCCCTGCTGGGCATGTGCATCTTCTACGCGACGATGACCGCGATCCGCAGGCACTACGACGGCGTCGCCGAGGAACTCGTAGCCCCTGAGGGCCCGAGCGACGACAGCGTCCGCCCCTCGCGCGTGCACTCGGTGGTGCTCATCTCCAAGATCCACCGTCCCACGCTGCGCGCGCTGGCCTACGCCAAGCTGCTGCGCTCCGACAGCCTGGAGGCGCTCAGCGTCAACGTCGACCCGGCGGAGACCAAGGCGCTGAAGGACGAGTGGGAGCGGCGCGGCATCGACGTACCGCTGAAGATCCTGGACTCGCCGTACCGGGAGATCACCCGACCGGTGATCGAGTACGTGAAGAGCCTGCGCCGTGAGTCCCCGCGCGACGCCGTCTCGGTGATCATCCCCGAGTACGTCGTGGGTCGCTGGTACGAGCATCTGCTGCACAACCAGAGCGCGCTGCGCCTGAAGGGCCGCCTGCTCTTCACGCCGGGCGTCATGGTGACCTCGGTGCCCTACCAGCTGCAGTCCTCGGAGGCGGCCAAGAACCGGGCCCGCAGACGCCAGGAGTGGAACGCGCCGGGCGCCGTGCGGCGTGGACCGGCGGAGCAACGGACCAAGGAGTCGTCGGCTTCGCACGGCTGAGGCCGCCCGGACTCGTGGTGAACGGCCGGACGACACCCACGTAGACTGGTGGGCTGTTGTCCGGCCGTGCCGTTGCCGTCTTCGTCCCCCCTCTCGTATCTGGAGTCGTCCCGCCATGCAGGCAGAACCGAAGAAGTCGTTGGTGGGGGAGGAGTACGAGGTCGAGGTCGGCCCCGTCGCCCACGGCGGTCATTGCATCGCCCGAACCGAGGCCGGTCAGGTCCTGTTCGTGCGGCACGCACTGCCCGGGGAGCGGATCGTGGCGCGCGTGACGGAGGGCGAGGAGGGTGCCCGGTTCCTGCGCGCGGACGCGGTGCGCGTGCTGGAGGCGTCCAAGGACCGTATTGACGCACCCTGCCCCTACGCGGGCCCCGGCCGCTGCGGTGGCTGCGACTGGCAGCACGCCAAGCCGGGGGCGCAGCGCCGGCTCAAGGGTGAGGTGATCGCCGAGCAGCTGAGGCGGCTCGCCGGCCTCACGCCCGAGGAGGCCGGCTGGGACGGCACGGTGGTGCCGGCCGAGGGTGACAAGCTTCCCGCGGGCGAGGTGCCGAAGTGGCGTACGCGAGTGCAGTACGCGGTGGACCCGTCCGGCAGGGCGGGCCTGCGCCGGCACCGCTCGCACGAGGTGGAGCCGATCGACCACTGCATGATCGCCGCCGAGGGCGTCAGCGAGCTCGGCATCGAGAAGCGGGACTGGACGGGCATGGACTCCGTCGAGGCGTTCGCCGCGACCGGTTCGCAGGACCGCCAGGTGATCCTGACGCCGAAGCCGGGCGCGCGGCTGCCGCTGGTGGAACTGGACCGGCCGGTGTCGGTGCTGCGGGTCGACGAGAGGACGGGCGGCGTCCACCGCGTCCACGGCCGCCCCTTCGTCCGCGAGCGCGCGGACGGCCGTACGTACCGTGTGGGCGGCGGCTTCTGGCAGGTCCACCCGAAGGCGGCGGACACGCTGGTGACGGCGGTGATGCAGGGCCTGCTGCCGCGCAAGGGCGAGACCGCGCTCGACCTGTACTGCGGCGTCGGCCTCTTCGCGGGCGCACTCGCCGACCGGCTCGGTGAGAAGGGCGCGGTGCTCGGCATCGAGTCCGGCAAGCGCGCGGTGGAGGACGCCCGGCACAACCTGGCCGAGTTCGACCGGGTCCGCATCGAACACGGCAAGGTCGAGTCGGTCCTGCCGCGCACCGGCATCACGGAGGTCGACCTGATCGTCCTGGACCCGCCGCGCGCGGGGGCGGGCCGCAGGACGGTGGCCCACCTGTCGTCCTTGGGCGCACGCCGCATCGCATACGTGGCCTGCGACCCGGCCGCCCTGGCCCGGGACCTGGCGTACTTCCGCGAGGAGGGGTACCGGGTGCGGACGCTGAGGGCGTTCGATCTGTTCCCGATGACGCATCATGTGGAGTGCGTTGCGATCCTCGAACCTGCCGCGAAGGGCTCATGACCTGCGGTTTTGCGCGTGGGCAAGTCCACGTCGGGCAGCTGCTCGCCGAGCGGCTCGGCGTCGGGTACCGGGACACCGACAACGACAACGTCACCACCGAGGGCCCCACCATCGCCGACATCTTCGTCGAGGAGGGCAAGCCCGTCTTCCGCGTGACCGCGAAGGGTCGTCCCAAAAGCATGAGCAAGTCGGTGACGCGGATCAACGCCGGCAGCACGGCCTGCACCAGACCATCTCTCGCCGCACCTGCACAACTGCACAGAGCCGAGAGGGTGGCCGCGGGCCGTTTCTGCAGGTCATGTACCCGTTATCGGCGATCGCTACAGGTCACAGCGCTGGCTGTCCCTCCCGGGAAACCTGACCAGCAGGACTCGTATAGGTCTGCGCTCAACGTCACCTGCCCTCGGCGCCCCATCGATGCTCGCCACTTCTAGCAGGGGCTGACCTGCCGACAAGGCGCCTGACACCCCATCAGAGCGAGCGTCGAATGAGCGGCACGAGCGTCATTTCAGCGTCAAGGTATCGCCCGTAACGCCCACACCTCGGTTCGGTCCCATCTCCGCGCCGACTCGGAGGTCAGGTTGCCGCCCGGGTCTTGCCCATGCGGTACGGGCCGGGGCTGATGGCGTGTTCCCGTGTGGACGCGGCGCTGAGGGCGAGGGCGTGGGAGAAGCCCCATGCGGTCCACCACCCTGACGAGCGTGGCCGGGGGCTCGCGGCCCGTCCGGCGGCCACGGCGACTGGGAGCGTCCAGTGCCCGGCTGTCGCGCATGGCGATCGATAACCGGGCAATGCGCCAGGTATGACACGCGTAGGAATCGTCCTCCTGACTCTCGTGGCCGCTCTCGGGGCTTTGGCCGCGGCGCTCGGGATCTCGCCCTACTGGTGGTTCGCGGCCGTTCCGCTCATGTTCACGGGGGTGCTGGGCGCCTGGGACCTGGTGCAGCGGCGGCACTCGGTGCTGCGCAACTATCCCGTCCTCGGCCATGCCCGCTACCTCTTGGAGCGCGTACGCCCGGAGCTGCAGCAGTACTTCATCGAGCGGAACTATGACGGGCGCCCCTTCGACCGGGATGTGCGCAACATCGTCTACGAGCGCGCCAAGGGCACCGACGCGGAGGAGCCGTACGGCACCGAGCGGGACGTGTACCAGCCCGGTTACGAGTTCCTGGTCTCGTCGATGGCGCCGTGTCCGGTGCCGAAGGACCCGCCGCGCGTGAGGATCGGCGGACCGGACTGCAGCCGTCCGTACGACATGGCACTGCTGAACGTCTCGGCGATGAGCTTCGGCTCGCTCTCCGCCAACGCGGTCCTCGCGCTCAACGGGGGTGCCGCCGCCGGGGGTTTCGCCCAGGACACCGGTGAGGGCGGGCTGTCCGAGTATCACCTCCGTCCGGGAGGCGACCTCGTTTGGGAGGTCGGCACAGGGTACTTCGGCTGCCGTACCGAGGAAGGCGACTTCGACGCGGCCGAGTTCGCCGACAAGGCCGCACACGATCACGTAAGGTGTGTGTCCCTGAAACTGTCGCAGGGCGCGAAGCCCGGCATCGGCGGTGTTCTGCCGGGAGCCAAGGTGAACGCCGAGATCGCCCGGGTCCGCGACGTGCCCGAAGGGCGGACGGTCGTCTCCCCGCCGTACCACCGGGTGTTCTCCACCCCGCGCGAACTAGTGCGCTTCATCGCTCGCATGCGCGAGTTGTCCGGTGGCAAGCCTGCCGGGTTCAAGCTGTGTGTGGGCTCCCGCCGGCAGTTCCTGGCCGTGTGCAAGGCCATGCTGGAGGAGGGCACTGCGCCTGATTTCATCGTGGTGGACGGCGCCGAGGGTGGTACCGGTGCGGCGCCGCTGGAGTTCGCGGACCATGTGGGCACCCCGCTCACCGAGGGTTTGCACACCGTTCACAACGCCCTCGTGGGCGTGGGCCTGCGCGACCGGATCAAGATCGAGGCGAGCGGCAAGATCGCCACCGGCACCGACCTGGTCAAACGCATGGTGCAGGGCGCCGACTACGGCAACGCTGCGCGGGCGATGATGTTCGCCGTCGGGTGCATCCAAGCGCAGAGGTGCCATACCAACACCTGCCCCACGGGTGTCACGACCCAAGACCCACGGCGTGCCCGCGCCCTCGACGTAGGCGACAAGACGGCGCGCGTCCAGCGCTTCCAGGAGGCGACCGTGGCCAGCGCGTTGCAGATCATGGCGTCCATGGGCGTCACCGACCCCGCGCAGCTGCGTCCGCACATGCTCCGCAGGCGCGTCGACCCTTTCACCGAGCGCTCCTTCGAGGAGCTGTACGAGTGGCTTGCGCCAGGGCAGCTGCTCGCCGAGCCGCCCGCCTCCTGGGCTGCCGACTGGCAGGCTGCCGACCCCGACCGTTTCACCGTGTGACCTGGAGGACTACGTGACCCGTACTGTTGCCCGCGTCATCGTGGACGCGTTGAGCGAGCTCGGCGTGCGCCAGGTGTTCGGCGTCGTGGGAGACGCGCTCAATCCCCTGACCGACGCCATCCGCACCACCGAGAACCTGGAATGGGTGGGCTGCCGGCACGAGGAGGCGGCGGCTTTCGCCGCGAGCGCCCAGTCGCAGCTCACCGGCACGCTCGGCGTGTGCATGGGCACGGTCGGACCCGGTTCCGTCCACCTCCTCAACGGGCTGTACGACGCGGCCAAGAGCCACGCCCCGGTCCTGGCCATCGCCGGCCAGGTGCCACTCGCCGAACTCGGCAGCGACTACTTCCAGGAGGTGGACAACGACGCCCTCTTCAGGGACGTGGCCGTGTTCCGCGCGACCATCACCTCGCCCGACCAGCTTCCGCAGATGCTGGAGACGGCGGTGCGTCACGCACTGGGCCGCAGGGGCGTCGCCGTTCTCACGGTACCGGGTGACCTGGGCGAGCGGGAACTGACCGCCGACCGGCCGGCCCGGTTCTCCCTGAGCGCCCCGGTGAGCCGGCCGGACGGGTCGGCCGTCCACCGCGCCGCGGAACTCCTCGACCGCTCCGAACGGGTCACCCTGCTCGTCGGTGAGGGCGCCCGCGCCGCTCGCGAGGACGTCCTCACCCTCGCCGACCGCCTGGCCGCACCGATGGTGCTCACCCTGAAGGCCAAGGCGGGCTTCGAAGGCGACGACAACCCCTTCCAGGTCGGCCAGACGGGGCTGATCGGCAACCCCGCCGCCGCTGCGGCCCTCCAGGACGCGGACACCCTGCTGCTGCTCGGCACGGACTTCCCCTACCGGGACTGGTATCCCGAGGGCCGGACCGTGATCCAGGTGGACACCGAGGCCACCCATATCGGACGCCGGGTACCGGTCGACGTCGGGCTCGTGGGAGACACCGGCGCCACCGTACGCGACCTCCTGGACGACCTCGCCGCCGCGCCCGCCGGGTTCGAAGGCGCACGTGACCGCTCTCACCTGGAGAAGGCGCGTGAACGCTTCGACCAGTGGCGCACCGGTCAGGCCCGGCTCGCCGATCCGTCGCACGACAAGGGCGTGGTGGGCCGTATCCGCTCCGCGCTGGACAACCGCGCCCATGACATCCGCCCCGAGGCGCTGGCCGCGGCCGTCGACCGGATCGCGGCCGATGACGCCGTCTTCACCTCTGACACGGGCATGGCCACCGTGTGGCTCTCGCGCTTCGTCGAGATGCGCGGCGAGCGGCGCCTCATCGGCTCCTACAACCTCGGCTCGATGGCCAACGCCATGCCCCAGGCCCTGGGCGCCCAGTGCCTGGACCGCGAGCGCCAGGTCGTGGCCTTCTGCGGCGACGGCGGACTGAGCATGCTCCTTGGCGACCTCATGACCCTGAAGACGTACCGCCTTCCCGTCAAGCTCGTCGTCTTCGACAACCGCCGGCTGGGCATGGTGAAACTCGAACAGGAGCAGTCCGGCCTGCCCGAGTTCGGCACCGTGCTCGACAACCCCGACTTCGCCGCCGTAGCCGAAGCCATGGGCATCACCGGCATCCGTGTGACCGACCCGGCCGACGTGGAGAGCGCCGTGCGACGCGCCTTGGGCAGTCCGGGCCCGGTCCTGCTGGACGTCCTCACCAACCCCGACGAGATCGCCGTCCCGGCCAAGCCGACCGTCGAGCAGGGCTGGGGTTTCGCGGTCGCCAAGGTGAAGGAAATCGTACGCAGCCACGGAGAGTCCGGCGGGGACTGACAGCAGTTCGAGGAATGCCGATCGGCGGACGGGGTAGGCGCGTGCCTGCCGGACGATGGACCGGCGAGGACGAGGCTGATCGACTGGGAGGGCGCCATGATGCCGACGACGACCGCGCTGACCGCCGAGCAGACGGTGGATGTGCCGGAGATCACGGACCCTTCCAAGGTCGCGCCGAAGGACGCGCGGGAGCTGTCGAAGCCGTTCTTCGACCGGCTGGCCGTCCTGGAGGAGGGAACGCCCGAGTATCAGTACGCGCGCAACACGCTGATCGAGATGAACATGTCCCTGGTCCGCTACGCGGCCGGCCGGTTCCGCAGCCGCGGGCCGGAGGAGATGGAGGACATCGTCCAGGTCGGCATGATCGGACTCATCAAGGCGATCGACCGCTTCGAGCTGACCCGCGAGGTCGAGTTCACCTCCTTCGCCGTGCCGTACATCGTCGGCGAGATCAAGCGGTTCTTCCGCGACACCTCCTGGGCCGTACACGTCCCGCGCCGGCTCCAGGAAGCCCGCGTCCAACTCGCCCGCGCCAACGAGGAACTGCGCAGCCGACTGGGCCGGACACCGACCACCAAAGAGCTTTCCGAGCTGATGAGCCTTCCGGAGGACGAGGTCGTCGAGGCCCAACTGGCCTCCAACGGCTACAAGTCCGCCTCCCTGGACGCGGCGATCAACGGCAGCGAGGACGGCGAGGCAGCGCTGGCGGACTTCATCGGCGAGGAGGACGCCGCCCTCGGCCTGATCGAGGACTTCCATGCCCTCGCCCCGATGATCGCCGAACTCGACGAACGCGACCGCAAGATCATCCACTGGCGGTTCGTCGAGGAACTCACTCAGGCCCAGATCGGTGAACGTCTCGGTGTCTCCCAGATGCACGTCTCCCGGCTGATCTCCCGTCTCCTGGCCCGCCTGCGTGAAGGCATGCTCAGCACCGTCTGACGGTCGGGGGCCCGGCAGCCGGACGGCAGCCGGGCGTCCTGCGGAGCGGGGGAGATGTCGGGTGTAGTGCCCCCCTCTTTTGCGAGGTCCTGCCGATCGGGCGGGGCTCCGCGGCTGAGGGGTGCGGTCCGCCTCCACACTCCCCGCGATCGGGTACGGGCCGATGACAGATACGGCGCTCCGAGCACCGTTCCTACCCCGAGACGCGGCGCACCGCGCGAGGCCGGAGGCCGCGACTGCCCACGGGGCCGACGGGCAGACACCGCCACAGGTCGGCCGAGCGGCCTGTTCCCGGTTCGTGCGGTGTCGGCGCGTGCGTGCCGTACTGAGCGAACCGGCCGAAGGGAAGGCTGCGGGCGGTCCCGCCGCAGGTACTGGAAGACCGGCTCATTCGCCGTGCACGGGCTTTGCCAGCTCTGCGTTGAACTGAGCGCCGACCAGCAGGGACAGGTTGGAAAGCCATAGCCAGACCAGGAGGACCACGACGCCTGCCAGTGAACCGTACAGACGGTGATAGGTGCTGACATGGGAGGTGTAGACGGCGAATCCGAGTGAGACCCCCAACAGGAGCACTACCGCCAATGTGCCGCCGGGCGCCATCTTCCCTACAGGGCGGGAGGGCGGCGGGCCCGAACGGTACAGGACGAGTACCAGGGCGACGGCGACGACGGCCACGACCGGCCACCGCAGTGTGTCCCAGGCGGCCTGGGGCCAGGTACCCAGAGACAGCACCCGGCCCAGACGCCCGGCCAGGCTGCCAGTGAGAAACAGCGCGAGGGTCGACGCGAGAAGCAGGGAGATCAGGAGGAGGGCCGTGGCGATGATACGCGGAGCAGTGCGCCAGACCGGCCGGTGCGCGCTGGTCCGATGCATGGCGTGCAACGCCCGCGGAAGACGCTCAGATAGCTGGACCCCGACCACAGCGCTCCCGCTCCTCCGAGGATGATCAACGTCCATGCCGCCGACGACTGTCCGGCCATCTGCCGCAGGGTGCTGCGCAGCAGAGCGCGGGATGCGACCGGAGCGGCCTGCGACATGCGGTCGATGACCTCCGGCTTGGCCGTGGGCATGGTCAGACCCAGGATCGAGAGGATCACCAGCAGCAAGGGGAACAGGGCCAGGACCGCGTAATAGGTCAGCGCAGCGGCCCAGTCCGTGACGTCGTCGTTCCAGACGGCCACCGGCGTCCGGCGCAGCGCCGCCCACCACCGAGCCGTGTGACCGTCTGCATCATCCATGACGCGGACGCTCTCCCCCCGTCCTCGGGCCGCCTCGTCCAGCACTACGGTGCGACACCACCCGGCCGGGTGTGTCGCGTACCGCACCAAGTGCCTGCTGCCCGAGACACTCTGCCCTCACTGTACGCATGCCCGGCACGCTTTTCGAGCAGCCGCTCTGGCCGGCGGACGGTCACAGGGGGCCACGGCCCCCTTGCCTCTCTCAGCCACCGTGCGGTGAACAGAGCCGTCGGCACGTTGGCCGTGTCCGCCGGGGACTTGTGGGTGCGGGCCTGGTGGCGACCTGGGCGACAGCCATGGACGGGAAGACGTCGGCATGGTGGCGGGTGAGAAGGTCGATGAGCAGTTGAGGCGAGACTCAGTGCCTGCGTGTTCCGCCCTCGGCGATCCGTCGAAAGGGGCCTGTCCGGAGTCACGCCGGGCAGGCCCCTTTCGAATTCTCGGTGGAGAACGCAGGTTT
>NZ_BBZJ01000027.1:0-114815 GCF_001417775.1 Streptomyces sp. TP-A0356
GTCTCCGACTCTATCAGATCTTCTCGATCCGATTTCCTCGGCGCTTTCCAGGTTCCCGCTCTCGCGTTTCCCTTTCCGGCGTTGTCGACTCTATCAGATCCCTCAGTTCCCTTCGGGCCTGACTCCCAGTCAACCGGGTTTGTCCTCGCGGCCCTTGGGCCGTTCCGACGTCCCAAACCCTAGCGGATCTCTCCGGCGATTCCCAAATCGAGTGGATCGGGGACGCCGAACCCGAATCGGAATTGAATTCGGACACGCCGAATTCGACCCCGTCGGGAGATCGCGCTGAGTGGTTTGGTGCCGCTGCTGCGGCTGGAGGTGCTGCCGGAGAACCGTTACGGCTCCGTGGCAACCCGGAGAACTTTACGGATCGGCGGGTGGACTGTCAAGCCTCCCCAGGGTGGCCCGGCGCCAAACCTCCGTCGACGTCAGTCCAGGTCGCTGAGACGGCCCCCGGCGTCGGGCTGGGCGTGCTCCACACGTCGCAGCAGACGGGTGAGCACCTCGCCCAGCGCGGTGCGCTCCTCGGGGGAGAGGTCCTGGAGGAGGTCTTCCTCGAACACCGTGGCGAGACGCATGGCCTCCAGCCACTTCTCGCGGCCCTCCGCGGTGAGCTCCACGATCACCCGAACGCGGTTGGCCTCGTCGCGCTCCCGGGTGACCAGACCCTCGCTCACCATGCGGTCGATGCGGTGGGTCATCGCGGCCGGCGTCAGGCCGAGCCGCTTGGCCAGGTCGCTCGGGCCCATGCGGTAGGGCGCGCCGGACAGGACGAGGGCCTTGAGGACCTCCCACTCGGCGTTGCTGATGCCGAGATCGGCGGTCTGGCGGCCGTAGGCGACGTTCATCCTGCGGTTGAGCCGGGACAGCGCCGAGACGATCTTCTCGACCTGGGGGTCCAGGTCCCGGAACTCGCGCTGGTAGGCGGCGATCTGTTCGTCGAGGGTCGGCTCGCTGACGCCGGGGGTGTCGCCCATGAGCGCAGTATGGCACGCGCTCGGTTGGCTTCGAAGTCCTTCACAGTGTACTGTTTAGGATCTAACTTTAGCTTCGAAGTCTTCAGGGCTAATCGCTTCAGAGGTAAGACCCATGGGTCGAACCCTGGCGGGCCCTCCTCCTGAGGAAGGTGAACGTGACCAGGGCGAAGGGCGCAGCGATGCGCCGGATCCACGTGGGCAACGCACTCAGCGCGTTCGGCCTCGGCTTCACCGTTCCGTATCTGTACGTCTATGTGGCGCAGGTGCGGGATCTCGGCGCCACGACGGCGGGACTCGTACTCGCCGTCTTCGCCGTGGCCGCTCTCGTCGTGCTGCCGTTGGCCGGACGGGCCATCGTCCGGCGCGGCCCGCTGCTGGTGCTGCTCGCCGCTCTGGTCGCCGCCGCCCTCGGCGCGCTGAGCCTCGGGCTGGCGGGCAGTGCGGCGACTGTGCTGCTGTCGGCGGCCCTGCTCGGTGCCGGGCAGGCCGTGATGCAGCCGGCGCTGGCGACGATGATCGTGGACTGCTCCACCACCCAGACACGGTCACGGGCCTTCGCCCTGCAGTTCTTCCTGCAGAACCTGGGGCTCGGTATCGGGGGCCTGATCGGCGGCCATCTGGTCGACGCCTCGCGCGCCGCTTCCTTCACCCTGCTGTTCGCCATCGAGGCCGCGATCTTCGTGCTGCTCGTCGTCCTCATGGCGACCATACGGATACCGCACGCGCCGCAGATCGAGACTGCCGTTCCGCAGAGCGGCGGGGCGAGCTGGAAGCAGTTGTTGGGCAACCGCGCCATGGTGCAGCTGTGCGTGCTGGGCTTCGTGCTGTTCTTCGCCTGCTACGGCCAGTTCGAGTCGGGCCTGAGCGCGTACGGCGTCGAGGCGGCCGGGATCTCGACGTCCGCGCTGGGTACGGCGCTGGCGGCGAACACGGCGATGATCGTGGTCGCGCAGTTCGCCGTGCTGAAGTTCGTCGAGCGGCGCAAGCGGTCGCAGGTGATCGCGGGGGTCGGGCTCATCTGGGCCGTCGCCTGGGTCGCCGCGGCGTATGCGGGACTGGGGCACGGCAGCCGGACCATGGCGACCGCCGCGTTCGTCTCGACGTACGCGCTGTTCGGTCTCGGCGAGGCGATGCTCTCCCCTACCGTCGCGCCGCTGGTCGCCGATCTCGCTCCGGCGGGAATGGCGGGTCAGTACAACTCGGCCTTCGCCCTGGTGAAGCAGCTCGCGCTCGCGGTGGGGCCGGCGGTCGGGGGTCCCCTCGCCGCGTCGCTGCCCGCCCCGTACGTCGTGACGTTCCTGCTGTGCTCGCTGGGCATCACGTTTCTGGCGCTGAGGCTCGGGCGGGAGCTCACTCCGGGGCAGAACCAGCCGTCGTCGGCGAGGAGCCGGGTGGTGGCGCAGAGGGGTACGTCGGCGGAGCCTGCGCCGGCGCGCGTCTGACGGGGCCGGGGGGGAGTTTCCGCCCCCGCCTCGTCCCGTCCCGTCCCGTCCCGTCCTCCAGGGGCTCGGCCCCGCCGATCTCCCGCGGGAGCTACGTCCCCCCTGCTAGTCCGTTCGCCGTGGCAGGGCGAACTCGCACCACACCGCCTTGCCGCCGCCAGGCGTCCGGCGGGATCCCCAGTTGGAGGCGATCGTCGCCACGATCGCGATGCCCCGGCCCGCCTCGTCGGCCGGTTCCGCGCGGCGGCGGCGGGGCAGGTGGTCGTCCCCGTCCGTCACCTCGATGATCAGTCGGCGGTCCGTGCGACGGAGGCGCAGTCTCATCGGTGGTGTGCCGTGCTGCAGCGAGTTCGCGACCAGTTCGCTCGCCGCCAGCACCCCCAGATCGTGCAGATCGGGCGGGAAGCGCCAGCTCGTCAGCACACCGGAGGCGAACGCACGCGCGCGTGGGGCCGCCTCCACACCGCCCAGCAGCTCCAGGGCTGCGTTACGGAAGAGGTCGCCGTCCGGGCCCGTACGCGACGGGTGCTGGAGGACCAGGACCGCCACGTCGTCGTCGTGACCCGCCGTGACTCCCGCCGAGCGCACCAGACGGTCACAGATCACCTGAGGGGTCCCCGTGGCGCCCGCCAGCGCGCTCTCCAGGGCCGCGATGCCCTCGTCCAGATCGGCGTCCCGACGCTCGACCAGGCCGTCCGTGTAGAGGACGGCCGTGGAGCCGGGCCCCAGCGGCACCGAGCCCGAAGCGTGCATCCAGCCACCGGTGCCCAGTGGCGGGCCGGTGGGCTCGTCGGCGCGCAGGACGTTGCCGCGCTCGTCGCGGACCAGGATCGGGAGGTGGCCCGCCGAGGCGTACACCAGCCGGCCCTCGTTCGGGTCGTGGACGGCGTACACACAGGTCGCGATCTGGTTGGGGTCGATCTCCATGGCGAGGCCGTCGAGGAGCTGGAGCACCTCGTGCGGAGGCAGATCGAGGCGGGCGTAGGCGCGGACGGCCGTACGGAGCTGGCCCATCACCGCGGCCGCCCGTACTCCCCTGCCCATCACGTCCCCGATGACCAGGGCGGTGCGCCCGCCGCCGAGGGTGATCACGTCGTACCAGTCGCCGCCGACCGCCGCCTCCGTGCCGCCGGGCCGGTAGGTGGCGGCGATGCGCAGGTCGTCGGGCTGCTCCAGCTCCTGGGGCAGCAGCGAACGCTGCAGGGTCACCGCGGTCTCGCGCTGCTCGCGCTCGCTGGCGCGCAGCCGTTCGGCGGCGTCGGCGTGGTCGGTGACGTCGGCCGCGAAGATCAGCACGCCTCTGGCCTTGTCGCCGGGGACGTCCACCGGCGTGCACGTGAACGTGTACGAGCGGCCGCCGGGCGCCTTGCGGGACTTGACCGTGCGCGGCTTCGAGCTGCGCAGTACCTGGTCCAGGAGCGGAAGAAGACCGAGTTCCGCCAGCTCGGGCAGTGCCTCGCGAGCGGGTTCGCCCACCGGGCGGGTGCCGAAGGCAGCCGCATAGGCGTCGTTGACGTACGCGGTGCGATGGTCGGGGCCGTGCACTAGGGCCACGAGGGCCGGGACACGGTCCAGGACCTCGCGCACCGACAGCTCCTCGACGGCGGGCACGCTCGGCGTGTCGTCGGTGAGCCGCTCGGCGCGGGCCGCGGGTACGGAGCCTTCCCCCCGCCGGTCCGGGGAGACCGCGTGCTCGGTCCGCGCTGCGGCGCGGCGCTGCGTTCCGGGGAGCCGGGCGCTCCAGCGCGTGAAGTTCACCGATTCCTTGCCTCGTCGTTGTCGTCTCCGGCCGGCTCCGGATCCGGTCGGGGGTCCCGGGGCCTGCCCCCGGGGTGTGCGCAGTGGGGAAAGCCTGATGGATGCGTCGGGGCGGGGGTCGGCCCGCCCACGGTCGTGGACCAGTCTGGCCGACCGGACCGATATCCGTCAGACGTCGGTGGTTCCGGCGGAGTTCCTCGGTCCGGTCAGGACGACCCCTTCGGGTCTACTGAAGGCTTTCCACCGGCCGCCAGTTCGAACTCCGCACGGGGATGTTCGAGTGAACCGAGGGAGACGATCTCCCTCTTGAAGAGCCCCGCCAGGGTCCATTCGGCCAGCACACGCGCCTTGCGGTTGAAGGTCGGCACCCGGCTCAGGTGGTACACGCGATGCATGAACCAGGCAGGGTAGCCCTTCAACTTGCGCCCGTAGACATGGGCGACGCCCTTGTGCAGCCCCAGGGACGCGACCGAACCGACGTACTTGTGGGCGTACGTCTCCAGGGGCTCCTTGCGCAACGCGTGCACGATGTTGTCGCCGAGGACCTTGGCCTGGCGCACCGCGTGCTGGGCGTTGGGGGCGGTCTCCGCGCCGGGCTCAGGGGCGGTGACGTCGGGGACTGCGGCCGCGTCTCCCGCGCCCCACGCGTGCGTGACGCCGTCCACGGTCAGCTGCGGGGTGCACTTCAGGCGCCCGCGTCCGTTCAGCGGCAGGTCGGTGGCGGCGAGGACCGGGTGCGGCTTCACGCCGGCGGTCCACACGACCGTACGCGTGGGGAAGCGGGCGCCGTCGGAGAGGACGGCGACCCGGTCGGCGCACGACTGCAGGCGGGTTTCGAGGCGTACGTCGATGTTGCGGCGGCGCAGCTCGGTGACCGTGTACCGGCCCATCTCCTCGCCCACCTCGGGAAGGATGCGGTCGGAGGCCTCCACGAGGATCCACTTCATGTCCTCGGGTTTCACGTTGTGGTAGTAGCGCGCGGCGTAGCGGGCCATGTCCTCCAGTTCGCCGAGCGCCTCCACGCCGGCGAATCCGCCCCCCACGAAGACGAAGGTGAGGGCCGCGTCGCGGATCGCGGGGTCGCGGGTGGAGGATGCGATGTCCATCTGCTCGATGACGTGGTTGCGCAGGCCGATGGCCTCTTCGAGGGTCTTGAAGCCGATGCCGTGGTCGGCGAGACCGGGGATCGGGAGCGTGCGCGAGATGGATCCCGGGGCGAATACCAGTTCGTCGTACGAGAGCTGCTCCGTCCGGCCGCTCTCCTCGGTGGCGAGCGTGGCGATGGTGGCTGTCCGCTTGGCGTGGTCGACGGCCGTGACCTCCCCGATGAGCACGTGACAGGCCTCCAGGACCCGGCGCAGCGGGACGACCACGTGGCGCGGCGAGATGGCCCCGGCGGCCGCTTCGGGCAGGAATGGCTGGTAGGTCATGTACGGGTCGGGCGAGACCACCACGATCTCGGCCTCGCCCCGCCCGAGTTCCCTCTTCAGTCTCCGCTGCAGGCGCAGGGCCGTGTACAGACCGACGTAGCCGCCGCCGACGATGAGGATGCGCACACAGTTCCGGGGATCGGGGGGCGTTCCCCGATGGATTGCAGCCGTCACCATCCCATGACGCACCCGACGCCGGGGTTTGTCCACAGCCCCGGCAAATAGTGTGACGGGAGGGCGGCGTGGCACAGGGTTGGCCGAATTGCCGGAGTGCGCGGAAGGATCGCAGGTCAGTGGGTGTACGCGGGGTGACATTCGGGGGCGCAATCGGGACTTAACCGACTCGTACTCCGATCGGGGGGCGCTCCGTGCGGAACCTGCCCCTTCTGAATTGACCCCCGCTCAACTATGTTCGTGTGTCGACGGGGTGTAAGGGGGATGCGCTCGATGGGTCCGCGACGGGCGGGCCCGGTCACGTACGACGCTCGTTCCGTACGCTCCGGCTTCCAATGGCGGGGAAAGTCTCCGGGGGGAGACGTCATTACCGGGGGAACGCTTATGCACATTCAGGATTCGCATTGGTCGTCCACGTCCGCCGTCGCACCGACCGGCGCGGTGAGCGCGGCGGCGGGGAACGGACGGCAGGACGGGTCGCGGGCGACACCGCTGCGCGTGGACGCACAGCGCAACCTGGAACACGTACTGCGCGCGGCGCGCGAGGTGTTCGGCGAGTCGGGGTACGGCGCGCCGATGGAGGACGTGGCACGGCGCGCGCGGGTCGGCGTCGGCACGGTGTACCGGCGCTTCCCGAGCAAGGACGTCCTGGTGCGGCGGATAGCCGAGGAGGAGACCTCCCGGCTCACCGACCAGGCCAGGGAGGCGCTCGGCCAGGAGGACGAGCCGTGGTCGGCTCTCTCGCGCTTTCTGCGGACGTCGGTGGCCTCGGGCGCGGGGCGGTTGCTGCCGCCGCAGGTGCTGCGGGTGGGCGTCGCCGAGGAGGAAGGGGCCGAGGGTCCGGAGCCGGTGCTGGTGGACGAGGCCCGGGTGCCGCAGCAGCGGACCCAGTCGGCCACCGAACTGCGGCTCGTCGGACAGCGGCCCTCACCGGACGCCGACGATGCGGGTGCGGCGACGCTGCTGGAGGTCGTCGGACAGCTCGTGGAGCGGGCCCGCGCGGCGGGTGAACTGCGGCTGGACGTCACCGTGGCGGACGTGCTGCTCGTGATCGCGACTGCGGCACCCTCGCTGCCGGACGCCGCCCAGCAGGCGGCGGCCTCGACCCGGCTGCTCGACATCCTTCTGGAGGGGCTGCGGTCACGGCCGGCCTGAGACGGACGAACCCTCCGAGGCCGGGCAGCTACGGCGGAGGTCTCCGAACGCGGGCGCAGCGCCGTCCGCGTGTCGGCGCGGCGTGGTGAGTTGCTTGCGGACGTGCCCGTGACCGGGGGTCGCGTCCGCGAATGGGAGGTCGCCGTCGTCGTCCGTCGCCCCTTCCGGCGATCTCCGCCCTCGGGCAGGGCCGTTCACCGTTCCCGACCGGGGGCACAGGTACCGCGTCGGTGCGCGTCAGCGTGGATAGGCGCGCGTCCACGCGGCGCGCTCCGCCCCCGTCCGGTCGCCGCCTGTCGGGGGCGACCGGCGGGCGGCGCCGGGCCATGTCGGGCTCGCCGGGCACAGGACGGTCCGGCTGGTCCGCGAGCCCCACGCCCCGCTCGGCTCCGCGAGGCTCGCGGACTGGACAAAGGCGCGGTTCCTCTACTCGTAGCCGGGGCGCCCGGCCCACTCGGTGGCGGCCCGGATCCCTCGGCCCGGATCGCTCGGCCGGGCTCCTTCGGCTGGGCTCCCTGCCCCGAGGCGCTCCGCGTGACGGCGGCGCTGGGCCACTCCCACATCGCGGCCCGGTGCCGACGGGTGCCGCAGCGCCCACCCGTGCCGCCCGGCGGCGCTGCGGCTCGCCGCTGAAGCTGCTACGGCGGGCAGCGGCCGCCGTTACGCCCCGGCCCCCAACGCCCTGCCCCGTGCCGAGATGCCCGCAGGTACCGCGCGGGCCCGGGCCGGCGTGCCTGTCCAGCAGGTGCCGCGGCGGGCCAGCAGACGGCGCAGCCACAGTTCCAGGGAGACCAGGTCCGCGAGGCCGTCCAGGGGGAGCGGGGCGCCGTCCGCCGCGGACCGTACCGCCTTGCGCACCACCCGGGCCTCCACCAGGCCCGCCTCCGCCAGAAGCGGGGTGGCGAACAGGGCCACCAGGGAATCCGCCGCCAGCCGCACGCCCGTGCGGGCCGCGGCCGTCGAGGACGCGTGCGAGGGGGCGCCCCAGCCCGGCGGCAGGGGGCCGACGCCCGCGCCCTCCAGAACCGCGCGCAGGATCGCCGCCCGCGCCCCCGGCTGGACCCGCAGGGCCTCGGGAAGCTCACGGCACGCGCGGACGACCTGGTTGTCCAGGAACGGCGCGTGCAGCCGCTGGGAGCGGATCTCGGCGGCCTGTTCCAGGACTCGGAGATCCGCCGCGTGCCTCGCCAGCGCCGCACGCGCGCGGAAGTCGCCCGGGCGCTGCCCCGGACCGACCCCCGGCCGGCTCCCGGCTCCTTGGAGACGAACCGATACTTCAGCGAGGGCCTCACCGGTCAGCCAGCGCGCCGCGGGCCCCGGTCTCGCCCAGGTGAGGGCGGCGAGCGACGCTCCCACGGCGCCCCCGGGCTCCTCGAACCGCCGCTGCATCAGCCGGTCGGCGAGTCCGTCGACGCCGGCCCGGTAGGGCGTGCGGGCCAGTTTGCGCGCCGCGCCGTACACGCGCGCGGAGACCATCACCGAGCCGTCCGCCTTCGCCAACGCCGCCACCGGGCGCACCAGATGGCGTCGCTTGCGGTCCATCAGCAGGTCGGCGAGACGGGCCGGGTGCGCGTCCAGGACCTGGCGCGCGCCGTAGCCCGTGAAGTGGTCCGCGCTCCCCGACGCCAGCCGGGCGCGGTGTCTGGCCGCCGACACCAGGGACGCGCCCGGCTCGTCCGTCAGCGGGCCCTCCAGATCGGCGTAGGGGAGTACTTCTTCTCCGCCGGTCACCACCACGTGGTGCAGACGGGGATTGGCCGCCAGCGTGCCGGCCCGCTCCATCTCGGACTCGCGGCCCCTGACGGCGAGGTCGTTGAAGGTGACGGCCAGCAGGCGTTCACCGGCTCCGGTGCCGTGTCCGAGGATCGTCCCGGGCATCCCGGGCAGTCCGGCCGCGAGCAGTGCCAGCGTGCCCGAGGCCGGCCCTCCGGAGAGGTCCGCTCCGATTCCGGGGACGGGCATCCCGCGCGCGGCGCGGCGTTCCGCCGGGCCCATTCCGGGGACGGGCCCGGGGTCGATGTCGGCGCCCGGGACGTGCCGGGGTGCCGCCAGACGCACGCGTACGGCGTCGACGAGGGCGTCGCGCACCGCGTCCACCGCGGCGGCCGGGTCCGCCGGGGGCGCCGCGACCGCGAGGGAGGCGACCGGTTCGTACCCGGCGATCTCGCGCGCTCCCGCGCGCAGGACGAGTGCGTGTCCCGGCGGGATGCGCCGTACGCCCTCGTAGGGCGTCGAGTCGTGCACCGCGGCCGGTACGTCGGGTGCGGCGAGAAGGGCCGCCAGATGCCCGAAGTCCAGGTTCGCCTCGATGAGATCGGCGAGGGGGAGCGCGGCGGTCGCGTATGCCGTGCCGCCCGCCCAGGGGGTGTAGAACACCGGCCGTGCGCCCGCGAGATCGCCGCACACCGTGATCCTGCGCCCCACCTGGACGACGGCGGTGTAGCTGCCCGACCAGGCGGTCAGATGGCGAAGTGCCCCTCCGCGGGCGGCGAACAGACCGACGCGCAGCTGTTCGTCGGAGGCCCCGCACGTGCCCAGGACCGCGATCCGGGTCTGCGCGTCGGCCTTCAGGACGCGCACCTCGTCGGGGCGCCAGTCGCCGACGGCCCACAGCGGATCGGGGTCGCCCCACAGCAGCTGGGACCCCACGGGGTGCACGGTCTCGCCGTCGTGTCCGGTGGCTCCGGCCGATCCTGGCTGGGCGGCTCCAGCGGCGGTGCTGCTCCATCCCACCAACCACCGCATCGACGCCTCCACAGGCTGTGGACAACCAGTGCACCGTACGAACGGCTCCATGCTGCCACGAAGAACGCGCACCGGAGGGCGTGTGCCACGCGTTGCGCGCCCCGGAAAGCGCCCTTGCGGATCGCCAGTGCGCCGAACGAACGCGCCGACACCGGTGGGGGTGCCCATGAGGCGAACGACCACCGGAGAGCCACTGCTGAGCCGGTGAACCGCCGCTTCGGGCACGGCGGTCGGGGCGATGCAGCGACGCGAATGCGCCCCCGATACGCTCCCTCAGAACGCCCTTCGCGCCCTCAAGAGTCGTGGTGGGAGCCTTGATCGCCTCCGGAATCCGCCGTCGATTTTCGGCCAAATCGCCATCGCACGGCCAAGGTTGCACACGCTCCGTACAGGCCCTGCGCAACGCACAGTCCGGGAGGCGGAGTTCGCCTCCCGGACCGGTCCGCCGCCCGCGGGGATGAAGGCGGCGGTGTCCCCCAGCCCACTGGATCCAGTACAGCGGGCCGACCCACGCACAACCCATGGAACCGCTCCCCCGATGGCCGGAGAAGAGCGCACGGACGGGCGCACGGCCACACACCGGTAGCACGCTGCAACACTCCGTGCCGCGGCAACGGACCACAATCCCGCCATCCGGATTTACGCCCCTTAACGCATGGGATGCGGCGAACTACGCTGTGTTTACGAATGCCGCGCGGTTATGCCACAGCCGCGGCAGCCGTCTGTGTCGAGGGGTGGCGCATGTCCAGGGAGCAACGCGGGCCGAACGAAAAGCTCGGCGCCGTTCTCGCCCTCGCGGGAATCAGCAACGCAGGACTCGCCCGACGCGTCAACGATCTTGGCGCCCAGCGCGGGTTGACACTTCGCTACGACAAGACCTCGGTGGCGCGCTGGGTGTCGAAGGGCATGGTGCCGCAGGGCGCCGCGCCCCACCTCATCGCGGCGGCCATCGGCCAGAAGCTCGGCCGCCCCGTACCGCTCCACGAGATCGGTCTGGCGGACGCGGATCCCGCACCGGAAGTGGGCCTCGCCTTCCCCCGGGACGTAGGCCAGGCGGTGAGGTCGGCGACGGAGCTGTACCGCCTCGACCTCGCCGGGCGCCGGGCCGGCAGCGGCGGCATCTGGCAGTCGCTGGCCGGATCTTTCGCGGTGAGCGCCTACGCGACGCCCGCTTCCCGCTGGCTGATAACCCCGGCCGACAGCTCGGTGGCCCGCGATCCCGGCCCCGGTGACGGGTCCGGAGCACCGCTGAAGGTCGGCCACAGCGATGTCCAGAAGCTCCGCGAGGCCGCGGAGGACGCCAGGCGCTGGGACTCCAAGTACGGGGGCGGCGACTGGCGTTCGTCGATGGTGCCCGAGTGCTTACGAGTGGAGGCGGCACCGCTGCTGCTCGGCTCGTACTCGGACGAAGTGGGCCGGGCGCTGTTCGGGGCGAGCGCCGAGCTGACGCGCCTGGCCGGCTGGATGGCCTTCGACACGGGCCAGCAGGAGGCAGCCCAGCGTTACTACATCCAGGCGCTGCGCCTGGCTCGGGCGGCCGCCGACGTGCCCCTGGGGGGCTACGTCCTGGCCTCCATGTCGCTCCAGGCGACCTACCGCGGCTTCGGCGACGAGGGCGTCGACCTGGCGCAGGCCGCCCTGGAGCGCAACCGCGGTCTGGCCACGGCCCGCACCATGAGCTTCTTCCGTCTCGTCGAGGCACGCGCGCACGCACGCGCGGGTGACGCCCAGGCGGCCGGCGCGGCCCTGAAGGCCGCCGAGGGCTGGCTGGAGCGGGCCCGCGACGGCGACAACGACCCGTCCTGGCTCGGCTTCTATTCCTACGACCGCTTCGCGGCCGACGCCGCCGAGTGCTACCGCGACCTCAAGGCGCCCCGCCAGGTCCGCCGCTTCACCGAGCAGGCCCTGTCCCGGCCCACGGAGGAGTTCGTGCGCTCCCATGGGCTGCGCCTGGTCGTGTCGGCGGTCGCCGAACTGGAGTCGGGCAACCTGGACGCGGCCTGCGAGCAGGGCGTACGGGCGGTCGAGGTGGCCGGGCGCATATCGTCGGCACGCACCACCGAGTACGTGCGGGATCTGCTGCACCGGCTGGAGCCGTACGGGGACGAACCGCGCGTGGCGGAGCTGCGGGAGCGCGCACGGCCGCTGCTGATGGCACCGGCACCGGCCTGAGAGCCCACGGGCCGTAGCCGTAGTACGGCCCCGGCCCGTCCGCGGTTGTCCGGCGCACCCCGTGACCTGTTCGGCTTCCGGCGCCTCCCGGGTTTGAGGGCATTGTCAGTGGCACAGTGCACTATCGAAACCGGGAGGTGGTGCAGGTGCGGATCGCTTACGACTGCGACGTGCTGGTGACAGGCGGCGGAATCGTCGGCCTGTCGACGGCGTATGCGATCACGCGTGCCGCGCCCGGGACACGGGTGACGGTCCTGGAGAAGGAGCCCGGCCCGGCCCGCCACCAGACGGGGCGCAACAGCGGCGTCATCCACAGCGGGATCTACTACCGCCCCGGCTCCCTGAAGGCGCGTTACGCGGTGCGGGGCGCCGCCGAGATGATCAAGTTCTGCGCGGAGTACGGCATCCCGCACGCCATCACCGGCAAGCTGATCGTCGCCACGGACCGTGCGGAGCTGCCACGCCTGCACGCGCTCGTGCAGCGCGGCCGGGAGAACGGCATTCCGGTACGGGAGCTGGGCCCGGCCCAGATCGCGGAGTACGAGCCGGAGGTGCGGGGACTGGCGGCCATCCACGTCGGCACGACCGGGATCTGCGACTTCGTGGCGGTCGCTCGACAGCTGGGCGAGGCCTCGGGGGCGGATATCCGGTACGGGGCGGAGGTCGTGCGGATCGACCGTCGCCCGTCCCTGGGAGTCGCCGTGCGGACGGGCGACGGCACGGTGCTTCGCGCGCGTGTGCTGGTCAACTGCGCCGGGCTGCACTGCGACGAGGTGGCCCGGCTGACCGGGGACGACCCGGGGATGCGGATCGTGCCGTTCCGGGGCGAGTACTACGAGCTGGCGCGGCCCGAGCTGGTGCAGGGACTGGTGTATCCGGTGCCGGACCCCGCGTTCCCGTTCCTCGGGGTGCATCTGACCCGGGGAATCGACGCAGAGGTGCACATCGGGCCGAACGCGGTGCCGGCGCTGGCGCGCGAGGGGTACGGCTGGCAGGTCGTACGCCCGCGGGAGCTGGCCACGACGGTGGCGTGGCCGGGCTCCTGGCGGATAGCGCGGCGGCACTGGCGATACGGGGCGGGGGAGCTGCGGCGGTCGCTGTCGAAGCGGGCGTTCACCCAGGCGGTGCGGAGGCTGTTGCCGGGGGTCGAGGAGGACGACCTCGTGCCGGCCCCGGCCGGGGTGCGGGCCCAGGCCGTGCTGCGCGACGGGACACTGGTGGACGACTTCCTGATCCGGGAGGGCCCCCGGACGGTCCACGTACTGAACGCGCCCTCACCCGCCGCGACCGCGTCACTGCCGATCGGGAGGGAGGTGGCGCGGAGGGCGTTGGCGATGCTGGGCCAGGCGTGATGGGCGGTGCTGGTCCGGGGGCGAGCTGCGGCCTTGGGCGCGACGGCTCCGGGGGCGGCAGGGGTGGAGCAGCCCTGTGGCGTGGGGGGCGGTCGACGGCAGGGGTCCCGCTCTGTGGCGTGGGGCGGGCGGTCGACGGCAGGGGTCCCAGTCTGTGGCATGGGGCGCGGTCGGCGGCAGGAAGCGAGCGGCCCGGCGGCGGAGGGGACGAGCCACCCCGCGCCAAGAGACGAGCAGCCCCCGGCAAAAGGAGCGGGCAGTCCGGCGACAGGCCGACCGCAGTCATCCAGCAGAAGGGCAAGCGGCCCCGCGACCCAGCGGTCGGGCGGCCCATCGGCACAGGGACGAGCGGCACGGCACAGCCGCCCAGCCGCCCAGCGGCCCAGGGACGAGCGGGACGGCACAGCCGCCCAGCGGCACAGGCACGAGCCACCCCGCAGCACGAGACGAGCAACCCCACGGCAAGAAGCGACCGGCCCCACGGCAGATGGTCGGGCGGTCCCCCGGCGGGCCGGTCCGTGGTCATGCAGGCCCTAAAATTGGTCCCACTGTGTCTGACTCCGTCAACTTCGTCTCCGAAGACTCCGAAGCCGCCTCCGGCGGTCCGAGCCGCCGTACCCCAGGGGTGGGGACCTCGCACGCGCCCGGGCTCCACCTGCGTCACAGCCGGGGCAAGGGCGAGCCCCGGTTCCCCGACGGGCCGAAGGCCGATCCCGCCGGGTCGCACTTCGAGCGGCGGATCCGGAGCTTCCAGCCCCGCCGCAGCCGGGTGACGGCCGGGCAGGCCGATGCCCTGCAGCGGCTGTGGCCCACCATGGGACTGGACATCGACGGACATCGCATCCCCGATCTCGGGGAGCTGTTCGGGAACAGCAACCCGGTCGTGCTGGAGATCGGGTTCGGCATGGGCGAGGCCACCGCGAAGATGGCCGCCGACGACCTGGGCACCAACATCCTCGCCGTCGATGTGCACACCCCGGGCCAGGGCAATCTGCTCAATCTCGCCGACCGGAACGGACTGACCAACGTCCGTGTCGCGAACGGCGACGCGATCATCCTGCTCCGCGAGATGCTCGCACCCGACTCCCTCGACGGCCTGCGCGTCTACTTCCCCGACCCCTGGCCCAAGAAGCGCCACCACAAGCGGCGGCTCATCCAGCCCGAGTTCCTCACGCTCGCCGCCGCCCGTCTCAAGCCCGGTGCACTGGTGCACTGCGCGACGGACTGGGAGCCGTACGCCGAGCAGATGCTCGACGTGCTCACCGCGCACCCGGACTTCGAGAACACACAGCCCGACGGCGGGTACGCGGCACGTCCCGCCTTCCGGCCGCTGACCCGTTTCGAGGGCCAGGGACTGGACAAGGGCCATGTCGTGAACGACCTGCTGTTCCGGCGCGTACAGCACCGAGACCAGCCGTCCGCCGGCGGCTGAACGCCCCCGCGGGCCCCATCGGGCACCGTCGCGGGCGCCGCCCCTCCCTCGTTAGGGTCGATACCGTGGCCACCCCTCCCCCGTATCCGACGCATCCCGACGGCCACGCCGGCGGGGGCGCGCTCGGGCACGCGCACTGGTGGCAGAGGCGGTGGGTCCGCTACGGCGGGCTGATCACGCTTCTCGCGCTCTCCGGGCTGGTCATCCTGGCCCTCGTACGACAACAGACCGGCACCGAGGGGTTCCTGGTCGGGCTGGGCCTGGCGGTCCTGCCCGTGCCACTGCTCGTCGCCGCGTTCCGCTGGCTGGACCGGGTCGAGCCCGGGCCCTGGCAGAACCTGATCTTCGCCTTCGCGTGGGGCGCGTGCGCGGCCGCGCTCATAGCGATCGTCGCGAACAGTTTCGCGACCCACTGGATAGCGACCGCGATCGCCGATCCGAACAGCGCCGACACGCTCGGCGCCACCGTCATCGCGCCCATCGTCGAGGAGTCCGCGAAGGCCGCGGCCGTGCTGCTGGTCTTCCTCTTCCGCAGACGGGACTTCACCGGGATCGTCGACGGGGTGGTGGTGGCCGGGGTCACCGCGACCGGCTTCGCCTTCACCGAGAACATCCTCTACCTGGGCACGGCCTTCGGCACGGACCAGCTGAGCGGGGGGCACGGGCTGGCGTCCGTGACGGCCGCGACCTTCTTCGTCCGCGTGGTGATGTCGCCCTTCGCGCATCCGCTCTTCACCGTGCTCACCGGGATCGGATTCGGCGTCGCCGCGCTGTCGGCGGAGCGCCAGCAGGTGCGCCGGGTGCTGATGCCGGTGGTCGGACTGCTGCTCGCCATGGGCATGCACGCCATGTGGAACGGGTCGTCGTCGTTCGGCGAGTACGGGTTCTTCGCGGTCTACGCCTCGTTCATGGTGCCCGCGTTCGGGCTGCTGACCTGGCTGGTCATCTGGACCCGGCAGCGGGAGCTGCGGACCGTGCGGGAGGAGTTGCCGGCGTACGCGGTGGCCGGGTGGCTGGGGCCGGTGGAGCCGTATGTGCTGGGCTCCATGCGGGCACGGCGGCTGGCCCGGGAGTACGCGCGTCACCACTTCGGGAAGGCGGCGGCGCGCTCGGTCGCGGAGTACGAGGCGTACGCGACGTCGCTGGCGTTCCTGCGCCACCGGGGGCGCCGGGGGCGGGCGGGGGCCGATTTCGTCGTACGGGAGAGCGAGCTGCTGTCCGCGCTGTGGGCGCGACGGGGCGTGGCACGACCGGCGCTGGCCCATGCCGCCCGGGTCACGACCCCGGTGGCTCCGCCGGTGTGGCACGGGTACGGGTACATGCCGCTGTACGGCCCACCGCAGTACGGCCCACCGCAGTACAGCCCGACGGCGCCGTATCCCGGCTACAACCCGTATCGCTCGTAGGGGTGCGGCGGGTTCGGCACCGCCGGGCACGGTCCGCCTGGCTGATCGCCCTCCTGCCCGTGACGGGCCACCGGCGGCGCCGCGAACGCCGTGCCGCTCACAGAAGTGCGGCACCGCCGGTAGCCGCCGTCGTGGCTCAGTGCCGCGGTGACGGGGTTGCCGGGGCCGTCACGTCGCGGTGAGGCGACCGGGGCGTGGTCACGCCGACGCCGTCGTCAGCTTCGCCGTCTCCTCGTCCGTCAGGGTGAGGTCTCCCACCGCCAGCAGGGCCGGCAGCTGGTCCAGGGTGCGGGCCGAGGCGATCGGGGCCGCGACCGTCGGCTGGGCCGCCAGCCACGCCAGGGCCACCGTCGCCACCTCCGCGCCCCGCGCCCGCGCGACCTCGTCGAGCGCCTCCAGAACACGCTGCCCGCGCTCGGTCTCCAGGTGCTTGCCCGCGCCCTCCGCCCGCGCCGAGTCCACCGTCGTACCCGGCCGGTACTTGCCCGTCAGGAAGCCGGCCGCGAGCGCGTAGTACGGGACGGCCGCCAGACCCGCGCGGCAGGCGACGCCCTGCAGCGCGCCCTCGTAGGTGTCGCGCGAGACCAGGTTGTAGTGCGGCTGCAGCGCCACGTACCGCGCCAGGTCCTCGCGGTCGGAGAAGTCGAGAGACTCCTGGAGGCGCTCGGCGGAGATGTTGGAGGCGCCGATGGCGCGGACCTTGCCGGCCTTCACCAGTTCGTCGAGCGCGCCGATGATCTCCTCGACCGGCACCTCGGGGTTGTCGAAGTGCGTGTAGTAGAGGTCGATGTAGTCGGTGTCCAGGCGGCGCAGCGACGCGTCGGCCGCCGCCTTGATGTTGGCGGCGGTCAGCCCCCGGTACTCGGGGTGCTGGCTGACCTTGGTCGCGATGACGACGTCCGAGCGGTTGCCGCGCGCCTTGACCCACTTGCCGATGATGGTCTCGGACTCGCCGCCCCGGTTGCCGGGGATCCACGCCGAGTACGAGTCGGCCGTGTCGAGGAAGTTGCCGCCCGCCGCCGTGTAGGCGTCGAGCACGGCGAAGGACTGGGCCTCGTCGGCGGTCCAGCCGAAGACGTTGCCGCCGAGGGAGAGGGGGAAGACCTCGAGGTCGGAGGAGCCGAGCTTGCGAAGAGAAGTCATGCCCTGTCTCAACGCCCGCTGCGGAAGGTTGTATTCCGCAGTCGCCCGACCGGCAGTCCTGACGTCGGGGGGGGTGTGCCAGGACCGCCGGGGTCAGGGAGGGGCAGCCGTCAGGGGTTGATTCCCTTGCCCTGCAGCCATGCCATCGGGTCGATCGCGCTTCCGCCGCCCGGGTGGACCTCCAGGTGCAGGTGTGGCCCGGTCACATTTCCGGTCGCACCCACGCGACCGATGACATCGCCCGTGGCCACCTTCTGCCCCGCGCTGACGCTGATCGACGACTGGTGGCAGAACCACAGCTCCGTGCCGTCGTCGAGGGTGAGGATCGTGCGGTAGCCGTAGGCGCCCGCCCAGCCCGCCGACGTGATGGTGCCGCTGTGGATCGCCTTGATGAGTGTGCCCGTGGGCGCGGCGAAGTCGAGACCGGTGTGGTAGCCGGAGGACCACATCGCACCGGCGTCACCGAAACGGGAGGTCAGGGTATACGAGGAGGTCGGCAGCGAGTACTGCTTGGCCAGCTCGGCCAGCCGCGCCGCCTCGGCCTTCTGCTTGGCCTCCTCGTCCGCCTTCTTCTTCTCGGCGGCCGCCTTGGCCTCCGCGTCGTCCCGCGCCTTGGCCGCCGCGGCGGCGGCCTTCTTCGCGGCAGCGGCCTCCGCGGCCTTCGCGGCCGCGGCGGTGACCCGCTCCTGCTGGGACTCGGCCTGCTGGATGATCCGGGCGCGCAGCGCCTCACCCGCGTCCTGGGAGCCCGCGGCGGCGTCCGAGGTGGTCAGGCCGGCGGTGCTCAGTGCGGTGGCGGAGCCCTTGGGGGCGGGGGTGTCCTGACCGATGAGCGCCTTGGCCGAGTTCGCGACCGAGGCGAGGTCCGGCATGGATATGGACACCGGCGGCTTCCCCGACTGCGCGGTGGCCATGCCACCCGCGCCGACGGCGGCCATCACACCGACGCCCAGGACGGTGGAGCTGCGCGCGAGTCCGCCGCCGCGCTGCTTGGCGACGCGGTGCCGGCCGCGGACGGGGCGGAGCGACTCCTCGGTGGGGTTCCACTCCTCCCAGGGGCCCTCGTCAGTGCCGGGTGCGGAGCCGAACGCCTGTGAGTCGTTCGGCGCGAACGAGGTGCTCTGGGCAGGCCGGTTGGACGCCACGTGGGCGCACTCCTTTCCTTCCTTCTCGCCTACCGGGTTAGCTGACGGGTTCGGAGCAGGAAGGTCTCCTACGCGCGTATACCTGCCGTGCTTCCACGGCGGTATCCGTGCGATTCACCCCAAGGTGGTGGTTCCCCGGCTCCCTCGCGGGATTCGGCACACGCGCACGGAGCCGTCTCTTGTGACGGCTGGGACAACCGCGCTGCGTTATCGAACGTTAATAGACCCGGAGGCTTGATTCCAAGCTCTTCGGGCACATCGCTTCTGCCTTTTGGCCAGGACTTTCATGCCAGGAACGGCGAAAATCGGGCGAGTTGACCACACCCCAGGGACCCCACGGGTATTGACGGCGTGTCAGTTGTTATGCGTAGTGGGGTTGCTCGCTCACATCTCGTGACAATGATCAAGGATGCTCGGGACGGCGTACGGCCAGCAGGGCCATGTCGTCGGTGGCGCGGCCGCCGGTGTGGCGGGCCACCTCTTCCGTGACCGCGGTCAGCAGGGGGCCGGGGGCGGGGAAGACACGGCCGGAGAGGCGGTGGACGGGGTCGTAGAACTCGCCGCGCGCGTCCCGCGCCTCCGAGACGCCGTCCGTGTGGAAGAGCAGTGTCGACCCGGGCGGGAAGGCCCACTCCTCCGCGCGGTCGGGCAGGCTGCCGAGGTCGCCCATGCCGAGCGGCGGCGCGGGCTCGCGGGCCTCCAGCTCACGCAGGGTGCCGTCCGGAAGCAGGAGCAGAGGGGCGGGGTGGCCCCGGTTGACGATGCGGACGACACCGGCGCCGTGCGGGATCTCGGCGAGGACCGCGGTGGTGAAGCCCTCGAAGGCGTCGAGCCCGTCACGCCGGGTGCCCTCCCTCGACAGCGCCCGCTCCAGGCGCTGGGCGACGGCCTCCGGCGTCGACTCCTGCTCGGCGGCCTCCCGGAAGGCACCGATGACGACGGCGACGGCGGCCACGGCGCCCATGCCCTTGCCCCGCACGTCCCCGACGACGAGCCGGACGCCGTGCGGGGAGTCCTGGACGGCGTACAGGTCGCCGCCGATGAAGGCACCGGCCTGCGCCGCCTCGTACCTGGCGGCGATGTCGAGTCCGCCGATCCGGGCGGCCGGCTCGGGCAGCACGGCGCGCTGGGCGGCCTCGGCGATCTCACGGGCGGAGGCCAGACGTGCGTGGGTGCGGCGCACCAGCACGTTGACGAGGACGGCGAGGACGGCGACGGTGACGATGGTGACGGACTCGGTGACCGCGTCGGCCTGCTCCAGGATGCCGAGGCCCAGATGGACCGCGAGGACGGTGGAGACGGCGGCCACGCCGCTGAGAACGGTGCCGCGCAGCGAGTACAGGGGCGCGGCGACGAGCGGGGCGGCGGTGAAGAGGGGCCCGGCCCTGAAGTCGGACGGGGTGAAGAAGTCGTGGCAGGCACCGGCCACGATGAGCAGCAAGGGCAGGGCCCGCAGGAACGCCCACGTGTACGAGATGGGCCGGGTCTCGGGCTCACGGCGATACGGCGACCGTGCGTCTGCGAACCGGCGGCCGTGCACGGGTCCGGTGGCCGGCCGGCCACCGGACCGGCCCTGATCACGGCCACGGTCGCTTCGCCGCCGACGATGGGCGGACTGCTCATGGCCGCCATCACCTTGCCGCCGACCACCGGACAGGTCACGGTCAGCCTCACCTGGCCGCCGACGGGCGGACTGCTCGTGGCCGCCATCACCGCGCCGCCGACCACCGGACAGGTCACGGTCAGCGTCGCCGTGCCGCCGACCACCGGGCCGATCCTCTTCGCCGGGGAGACGGGCGCCGGACCGACCACCCTCACCGGACCACCGCCCGCCAGACCGACCACCCTCACCCGACGACCACCCGCCAGACCGACCACCCTCACCCGACGACCACCCGCCAGACCGACCACCCTCACCCGACGACCACCCGCCAGACCGATCGCAGTCACCGCAACGGTCGTAGTCGCCGGACCGACCCCGGTCCCCGAGCCGTTCGTATACGCCGAACTGTTCGTACCCTGCGCCGCACCGTCGGCCGCCGCACCGGACACAGTCGCCATCGCCATCGCCATCGCGGTCGCCATCGCCATCGCCCCCGTCAGGCGGCCAGCCGCAGGGCCACTCGTCCGCGCCGGGCAACCGGCCGCCGCAGCGGTCCTCGTCGCCGGGAAGACGCGTGTCCGTCCGGCCGTGCGGGCCGCCGGAGGGGCCCCGGGTCCGGTCGTCGGGCCGGTCGGACGGTCCGCCCGCCCGGTCGTTCGGTGCGGCGGACCGCCGCCCGCCGGCCTCCTGGTCGTACAACTCCTCGGACCGCAACACGCCTCCTTGCTGCCGCACCCGTCCAGGCTTCCCGCAGGTGAGGCGGCGGGCGACCGCTGTGGGCCGACTGGCGTAAGCGAGGAAGGACCGCCGGGCACGGGGGGGGCGGAACACGGTGGGCCGGGCCCTGAGGCGAGGCGGGAACCGGAGCGGGCATGGAAACACCGAGGGCCGGGACCCTTTCGGATCCCGGCCCTCGGCTGTCAGTAGCGGGGACAGGATTTGAACCTGCGACCTCTGGGTTATGAGCCCAGCGAGCTACCGAGCTGCTCCACCCCGCGTCGATGAATCCAGTGTACGCCATGTGCGCGACACCAGGCGCACGGGTTTACGCCCACCGCCTCTCACCAGCCATTTCCAGCCGTTCACCGGGTCGGCCGCCCGCGGCGCGCGGGGGCGCGCCCCCGCGTCAGGGCCGGGGCGGCGGGGCCGGCAGGTGGGTGTTGGGGGCCTTCGCCCGATCCTCGTACTCGGGAAGCACCACCACATCCACGCCCTCCGCCGACAGAACCGCGTTCCCGTCGGCGGACGTCACGAACGTGTCCGGTTCGCGCCAGGCCGTCACCACCCGTCGTACGCCCGCCTCGATGATCAGCCGGGCGCACGGCGCGGGCCGGGAGGCGCGGCGGGCGCACGGTTCCAGGCTGCTGTACACCGTGGCGCCGGCCAGCCGCGGATCCCCCACGCCGAGCTTCGCCAGCGCCGCCTCCTCCGCGTGGACCACGGGGTCGCCGCCCTCCCGGGAGTGCGCCCGCGCCAGCTCCGTACCGTCGGCCGCGACGATCACCGCTCCCACGCTGAAGGCCGTCCGCGACGGCGGACACTGCGCGGCGAGTTCGCAGGCCAGCTCCAGCCACCGCCGGTCCGCGGCGGAGGGGAGCCCTCCGGTGCCGGGCGCCGTGGGTACGTACCGCATCAGGACGACGTCCCCGACCGGCCGTGTCTCCACCAGCCGCATCCGCCCCGGCGGGTACGCCCCCGGCCCGAACATCCGCGGTGCGTCCGTCTCTCCCACGAACAGGGGCGCGACCGCGAGCTGGAGCTCGTCCGCGAGCCCCTGCCGCAGCAGCTGTGTGTGCACCTGCCCCCCGCCTTCGACCATCAGCCGCCGTACGCCCTTCACGTCCCCCAGGTGAGCGAGCACCGCCCGCCACCCCACGTCCGGCCCGAGCGCGACGACCTCCACATCCGCAGGCAGCAGCCCGCGCAGCCGCTCAGCACCCTTGTCGGTCGTGTAGACGGCCTTGGCGCCGCCCGTGTGCCAGAACTGCGCGGCCGGATCGAGGTCCCCGGACGCGCTGACCGTGACCTTCAGCGGGTACTCCGGCAGCCCGGCGGCGACCCGTGCCGCGCGCCGCCGGGCCGAGTTGACCAGCAACCGGGGGTTGTCGGTGCGCAGCGTGCCCGCGCCGACGAGGATCGCGTCGCTGCCCGCCCGCACCTCGTCGACCCGGTCGAAGTCCTCCGGTCCGGACAGCAGGAGCCGCTCGGGCCCGGTGTCGTCCAGGAAGCCGTCGAGGGAGACGGCGGCGGACAACAGAACGTAGGGATGGGCCATGGGGTCCGCTCCAGTGGTCGGTTCAACTTTTAAACAATAACTACACTGGCGGCATGACGACCCGCTGGCTCAGCCCCGAGGAACAGCGCGCGTGGCGCTCCTACCTCGCCGCGTCCTGGCTCCTGGAGGACGTGATCGACCGGCAGCTCCAGCAGGAGGCCGGCATGCCGCACCTGTACTACTCCGTCCTGGCCAACCTCTCGGACGCGCCCGGCCACCGTATGCGGATGACCGACCTCGCCGAGACGCTGAAGATCACACGCAGCCGGCTGACGTACGCCGTCACCCGCCTGGAGAAGGACGGCACGGTCCGCCGGGAGGGTTGCCCGACCGACAAGCGCGGCAGCATGGCGGTCCTCACCGACGCGGGCATGGCACTTCTGGAGCGCACGGCACCCGGCCATGTCGAGACGGTCCGCGCATCCGTCTTCGACCACCTCGACCCGGAGCAGGTGGCCCAGCTGGAGGCGATCTGCACCCGGATCACCGAGGCGCTCCAGGGGGACGAGGAGCAGTCCGGCTGCGGCGCGCTGCCATGGCGCCGGCGTTCGTCCGCGGAGTGACTCCGCTAAAGATAGTTGCTTGAAGTTTGAAGCACGGGTTAGAGTCTCCGACCGAGGTTGTGCTTCAAATCTGAAGCATGGGGCGCACCCTCCGACCCCGCCACCTCCCGGCCCGGAGAAGGACGTCACACATGCGCGACCCACGCGACGCCACCGCAACCAGCGACAGCAGCAGCCTCATCGAGCTCCCCACCGCCACGGTCCGCACCCGCGTGACGGTCCCGCTCCGCTTCGGCGACGGCTACACGGTCACCGCCGACCTGGTCACCTTCCACGGCCTCACCGACGGCCAGGAGCACGTGGCCGTGATCCTCGGCGAGCCCGCCGCAGGCCAGGCGCCCCTCGTGCGGCTGCACTCCGAGTGCCTCACCGGCGACGTCTTCGGCTCGGCCCGCTGCGACTGCGGCCCCCAGCTGCGCGAGGCGGTGGAACGCATCGCCGACCGGGGCGGCGTCCTGCTCTACCTCCGCCAGGAGGGCCGCGGCATCGGCCTCTACAACAAGCTCGACGCGTACGCCCTCCAGGACCAGGGCCTGGACACCTACGAGGCGAACGCCGCCCTGGGCCTGCCGGAGGACGCGCGCGACTACACGGCCGCCGCGCAGATGCTGCGTGCCCTCGGCATCGACGCCCTGGACCTGCTCTCCAACAACCCGGACAAGGCGGCCCAGCTCCGCACCCTGGGCCTCAAGGTGACCGACCGCGTGCCCACGGGCGTCTTCTCCACGGCGCAGAACGTCCGCTATCTCCGCGCGAAGGTGATCCACACCCAACACACGCTGTCCCTCACGGAACTGACGGTAGGTTAGATCGTCGACGACCCGGCTCCGCCTTGCCCCTCCGAGCCGTCCACCCAACCGAATCGGCCACCTCGCCCGGCCGCGTGGCGCGCATCCATGCCCCACGCGGCCTTTCGCGTTGCCCCGACCCGCGTCGCCCCGCGCCTTCAATTCCCTTGCACTCAGGGCGTTTTCCGCAGGTCACGGCGGTGCACATATAGGACCACGGCCGGTGATCAACCGTTGACACCATCCCGGCGCGGTGTCATAGTCCGTGTATAGACACTGAAGTGTATAGACACAGCGCTCACCTAGGGGGATGTGTGAGAGAGCGTGCCGTTGTCGCCGGAGGCGCCGGCTTTCTGGGTTCCCATCTCTGCGAGCGGCTCCTGACGGACGGATACGAGGTCATCTGCCTGGACGACCTCTCCACGGGGCGGCCGCAGAACGTCGCCCACCTGTCCTCGTTCGGCCCCTTCTCGCTGGTGCGACAGGACATCACCCAGCCCTTCACCATCGACGGTGACGTGCACGCGGTCCTGCACTTCGCGTCACCGGCCAGCCCGGTGGACTACCTCAGACTCCCGCTGAACACCCTGCGCTCCGGATCGGTGGGGACGCTGCACACACTGGAACTGGCGCGCGAGAAGGGCGCTCGTTATCTGCTGGCCTCCACCAGCGAGGTCTACGGAGACCCGCTGGTCCACCCACAGCACGAGGGCTACTGGGGCAACGTGAACCCCATCGGTCCACGCTCGGTCTACGACGAGGCGAAGCGCTTCGCCGAGGCATCCGTCATGGCCTACCACCGCACTTACGGCCTGGACACGGCGATCGTGCGCATCTTCAACACCTACGGCCCGCGCATGCGTGCCCACGACGGCCGGGCCATCCCCACCTTCATCCGGCAGGCGCTGGACGACGAGCCGATCACGGTGACCGGCAGCGGCACCCAGACACGCTCCGTCTGCTACGTGTCCGACCTGGTGGAGGGCGTCGTACGGCTCCTCGACTCCGGTTGCGCGGGGCCCGTCAACCTCGGCAATCCACAGGAGATGACGGTTCTGGAGATCGCCGAACTCGTCCGGCGGATTTGCGGATCCAGCGCTCCCATCACCTACGTGCCCCGTCCCGAGGACGACCCCGAGCAGCGCCGGCCCGACATCTCGCTGGCCGCCGAACTGCTGGGCTGGGCGCCCGAGGTCTCCGTGGAAGAAGGACTCAAGGAGACCGTCGCCTGGTTCAGCGAACAGCACACTCCCGCCTCCGCGTGAAGGGGGCCGTCCGATGACGACCCGTACCCGCAACCACCCGGCCGCCGACCACCGGCCCGGCCCCGCACCCATCACCGTCCCGCTGTCCCGCCCCAGCCTCTCCGCCGTCGAACGGTCCTATGTGCACTCCGCCCTGGACGACGGGTGGATCTCCGGCACCGGGGGCATCGTCACCCGCTTCGAGGACGCCCTGTCCCGGCGGATCGGACGCACCCACACCATCGCCGTGGCCAACGGAACCATGGCCCTCGAACTCGCCCTGCGCGGCCTGGGCATCGGCCCCGGCGACGAGGTCGTCGTACCCGCCTTCACCTTCGCCGCCCCGGCGACCACCGTCCTCGCCGTGGGAGCCGTACCCGTACTGGCCGACGTGGACCCCGACACCTGGACGCTCTCCCTCCACGCGGTCCGCGCCTGTCTCACCCCGCGCACCAGGGCGGTCATCGCCGTCGACGTGCTCGGCCACCCCGCCGACTACGACGGTCTGCGCGATCTGGGCGTTCCGGTGATCCAGGACGCCGCCGAGGCGCACGGCGCCCGCTACCGGGGCAGCCCCGTCGGCGGACAGGCCGACGTGTCCGTCTTCAGCTTTCACGCCAACAAGGCGATCTCCACGGGCGAGGGCGGCAGCGTCAGCACCAACTCGTCCGAACTCGCCGACCATATGCGGCTGTTGGCCAACCACGGCATGAGCCCGCAGCAGCCGTATGTGCACGAGGTGGTGGGCCGCAACTTCCGCATGACCAATCTGACCGCCGCCCTGGGCCTCGGCCAGCTGGACCGCTGGGACGAACTGATCGAGGCCCGCAACGACGTCGCACGCCGCTACCACCAGCGCCTCGACCCCGCGGCGTACGCGCCGCGCCCGGTCGCGCCCTGGGCCACGTACTCCTGCTGGTTGCACACCGTCACCACGTCTCCCGAGCGGCGGCCTGCCGTCCTCGCCCACCTCCGTGCGCGCGGCATCGACGCCCGTGCCGTCTGGCCGCCGCTGCACGAGCAGCCGGTGCTCGCCCGGCCAGGCACCGACTGCCCGGTCGCGCGGGACATCGCGCGGCGTGCCTTCTGGCTGCCCACCTACGCCGGAATGCCCGACACCGACATCGAACTCGTGGCTGCCGCTCTCGCCGAAGCGACGGTCAGGAAGTGAGCGCCACCATGCAGAAGCTGAGCGTCATCGTCCGGTTCCGGAACGAGGCGGTTCACCTGGGGGCCGTGCTGCGGGCCATCCGTGCGCAGCGCTGCTCGGTACCCGTCGAGGTCGTCGCGGTGGACAACGCCTCAACCGACGGCTCCCGGGACATCGCCGAGCCGTACGCCGACACCCTCGTCCAGATCACCGACTACCGGCCGGGCGCGGCCCTCAACCGCTCCATCGAGGCCTGCACCGGCGACCACGTCGTCGTCGTGAGCGCCCACGCCATCCCCTCCGACGAGCGCTGGCTGGAGAACCTGATCCGCCCGCTGCGCAGCCCGGACGTCCTCGGTGTCTACGGCGGGCAGATCTACCCGATCAACGCGAAGTTCCTCGACAAGCGTGACCTGGACATCTTCTCCGACATCCGGCCCCGCACCGAGACGCGCGACTCCGACTTCTGGAACGCCAACTCCGCCTTCAGCCGCAACTCCTGGGAGAAGCAGCCGTTCGACGAGACGGTCATCGAGCTGGAGGACCACCACTGGACCAAGCAGATCCTGCCCGAGGGCAACCGCTGGATCCGTTTCGAGCCCGAGGCCCGCGTCTACCACTACGGCCACGAGACCCGGAACGACCGGCAGTTCCTCCCGCCCGACGGCGGCACCGCCGACGAGCGGATCCGAGAGGCGGTGCGCGTCCTGGAAGACGAGTTCGTGTCCTGGCCGGCCGCCATGTCCGCGGGCATGACACTGGGCAGCCTCTGGCAGGATGCGCGGGTCCGGGACACCGTGCCGCTGCTCGGCCGCTATCTGCTGGAGTACTGGGACTTCGACGTGCGCTGGCGCATGGCCGGAGCCCTCGGCCGACTCGACTACCCGGAGTCGGTTCCGTATCTGGTCCGCGGGCTCGCCGACCCCTCCTTCTACGCTCGTGACGAATGCGCCTGGTCGCTGGCCCGGCTCGGTGCGACCGCCGTGCCGGAACTGGTCGCGGCCGTGGACCGGCCCGGCGCGATCCCGGACGAGTCCCTGCCCTTCGCGGCCCTCGCGCTCGGCCTGTCCGGCACCCCGGAAGGTCGCCGGCGGGCCCTGCGCCTGCTGGAGCGCTGCCTGTCCGACGGCCACCCGGCCACGGCCCGCGACGCCATCTACTTCCTCGGCGAGATCGGCACCGCCACGGGACGCCCCGCCCTGCTGCGGGCGGTCAGGGAGCGGCTCACGCACGAGGACTACGAGACGGCACGCGCCGCCGTCTGGTGCTGGGGCATGCTCGCCGAACACGGCACCGACCGGGAACAGGTCGACGCCGCCGCCGACGATGTCGTCCATGCCTCCCGACAGCACCCCGAGGACGTGGTACGGGCGGAGGCGGTCGCGGCGCTGGGCCGCATGGGCCGCGCCCGCCGCAGCACCCCGGCGCTGGCCGAGGTCGACCGTTGTCTGCGCACCGACGGGGCCGGACGGGTGCGGTACGCGGCGATACAGAGCCTGCGGCTCGCCGCGGCGGCCGGGAACCCCGGTATCGCTGCGGAGGCGGTCGCGCAGCACACGAGCGACGACGACTTCGGCGTGCTCTTCGAACGCGAGCTGGTGCTCGCGGCCTCCCAGGGCAGGACCACCCAGACCACCCACAACAAGGAGTGACGGTCATGCGGGCACTTGTCACCGGCGGAGCCGGGTTCATCGGCTGCAATCTGGCCGCGGCGCTGGTACGCGCCGGCCACGAGGTGGCCGTGGTGGACAACCTCTCCCGCCGCGGAAGTCTGCGCAACCTCCAGGCGCTGATGGAGGACCCGGTTGCCGCCGAACGGGTCAGCTTCCACCCGGTGGACATCCGCGACGCCGACGGGCTGGCCGCGGTGATGGCCGAACACCGCCCCGACGCGGTCGCCCATCTGGCCGCCCAGGTCGCGGTCACCGACTCGGTGACGCACCCGACGGTGGACTTCGACATCAACGCGCGCGGCACCCTCAACGTGCTGGAGGCGGTACGCAGGCACGCCGCCGACGCCCGCGTGCTGTTCACCTCCACCAACAAGGTCTACGGCAGCATGGAGCAGCTGCGCACGGAACGGGCCGGAACCCGGCACGTCCTCCCGGACCACCCCGACGGCATCTCCGAGGACTTCCCGACCCTCGCCGCGACCCCGTACGGCGTCTCCAAACTCACCGCCGACCTGTACGTGCGGGACTACGCGTACACGTACGGGCTGGCCACCACCGTCTTCCGGATGTCGTGCATCTACGGCAAGTGGCAAAACGGCACCGTGGACCAGGGCTGGGTCAGCTGGCTCGTCAAGTCCGCGCTGCTCGGCAATCCGGTCACCATCTACGGCGATGGTCTCCAGGTACGCGACCTGCTCCACGTGGACGACCTCGTCACCGCCATCCTGAGCGTGGTCGCGGACGGGCGCGGCCTCGGCGAGGTTTTCAACATCGGCGGCGGCCCGGAGTTCTCCCTGTCGGTGTGGGCCGAGTTCGGCGCTCTGCTGGCCGAGCTGACCGAGCGCGAGACACCGGCGACCTACGAAGCCCGGCGCACCGGGGACCAGGACGTGTACATCAGCGACATCCGCAAGGCCCGGGAGCTGCTCGCCTGGCAGCCCACCCGGGCGCCCCGCGACGGAATCGCCGAGATGACCGACTGGCTGCGCCTGGAGCACAAGCTCGGGCGATAGCGCCATCCCCCCAGGCCGAAGGGAGCCTTCATGGACGAGGTCGACGTCGTCCTCCTCGCACCGCCGTACTACCGGTTCTGCGGCAGCCACAACAACCGTGCCGCTCCGTCACTGACCTATCTCTCGGCCTTCCTGGAGAAGGCCGGCATCTCGCACGTCGTCTACAACGCCGACCACACGCCCGGCAAGCGGTTCTGGTCGATGAAGTGGATGTTCCAGAACTACCAGCCCTTCGTCGACGCGGTGGACGGCAGGGGGAGTCTCTACGGCGAAGTCGCCGAGATCGTCATGTCGTTCAACCCCAAGTCCGTCGTCATCCTCGGGGGCGAGCCGCTGATCGCCACCAAGGACTGGGGCAACCCGTTCATCGCGGCGCACTACTCCCGGCTGTTCCGCCAGCTCGGCGTGCACACGGTCGGCGTCGGCCACTTCTTCACCCTCGACCGGCAGCGCTTCCAGGACGACTTCGACTGCGTGCTCGGCGGTGAGCCCTCCGAGCAGATCGTCGACATCGTGCGCGAGCGGCGCACCGGCTATGTGGCGCCCCGGCCGATCCCGTTGAACACGGTGCCCAACCTCAGCCGGCTCTACCCGGCCGACCAGCAGACCGACTTCGTCATGACGTCGTTCGGCTGCCGGTTTCCCTGCTCGTTCTGCCTCGTCCAGCAGTTGTACAGCGAACTCGACGAGCGGGTGCGGTTCGTGGACCTCGACACCGCGGTGGCGGATATCGCCCAGCGCTCCGAGCAGGGCGTGTACCTCACCGACCTGACGTTCACGTACGCCCCGCGCAAACGGCTCACGGCCCTGACCGAGGCGCTGCGCGAGGCCGGAGTGCAGAAGTCTTACACGATTGACACCAGAGTCGACATGATCACCCCGCAGATCGCCGACCAGCTCGCCGAACTGGGCGTCGAACGGGTGAAGATCGGCGTCGAGGGCATCACCCGGGACCTGCTGAAGTCTTTCAACAAGCGCACCGACCTGCAGAAGATCGAACGCGCCGTGGAGCTGCTGCGCGAACGCGGCATCAAGGTCGTGACCTATCTGCTCATCGGTGGGGTCACCGAACTCGCGGACTACGAGGCGACACGCGACTACATCGCCAAGCTGCAACCGGAGTTCGTACCCGTGGCCATCTGGGCCTACGACCTGTCCGGCGACTACCGCTACGACACCCAGTTCTCGCCGCTGCGCCTCAAGGAATGGGGCATCGCCGAAGAGGTCTTCTACCGCTACCTCTCGCTCCAGGAACAGGTCAACCCCACCGTCGGCGCGATGCTCGATGTCCTGTGACCCGAGCCCCCGCGCCGCATTCGGCATCCCTTTCCGCACGGCTCCCGGAGGACCTGTCACCTGTGTCAGACATCCGCATACCCTCCTTCGACTACAGCTTCCGTGAGTCGGATGTCCAGTACATCACCGACGAGATCGGCCGACTCTTCCGTGATCACCGCCATCTGACGATGGCTGCGCACGGTGAGGCGCTGGAGGCGGAGTTCGCCGCCCACGCGGGCACCCGGCACGCCGTCTCGGTCGCCAGCGGCACGGCTGCCCTGGAGATCGCGCTGCGCGCGGTCGGTGTGGCAGGTGGTGAAGTGGTGGTGCCCACCAACACCTTCGGCGCCACCGCCGTGTCCGTGCTGCGGGCTGGCGCCGTCCCGGTGTTCGCCGACACGGCGGACGACATGTCGGTGAGCGTGGAGGACGTGGCGGCCAAGCTCGGGCCGCGGGTGCGCGCGGTGGTCACCGTGCACATCGGCGGTCTGGTCTCACCGCACACCGTCGAACTGGCCCGGTTGTGCGAGGAGCGTGGCGTGCCGCTGGTGGAGGACGCGGCCCACGCCGCCGGTGCCTCCTACCGGGGCCGCCGGGCCGGCTCCTTCGGCGTCGCCGCCGCCTTCTCGCTGTTCAGCACCAAGGTCATGACCAGCGGCGAAGGCGGGCTCCTGGTCACCGACGACGAACGGATCCGCGACACCGCCCGGCTGCTGCGCGACCACGCCAAGAACCCCGACGGGACGATGTCCACGACCGGGTACAACTGGCGCCTGACCGAGATGCAGGCGATCGTCGGCCGCACCCAGCTGCGCCGGCTGGACGAGATGATCGAGGGCCGCAACGCGGTCGCTGCGGTGTACGACGAACGGCTGGCCGGCATAGAGGGCGTCCGGCTGCTCACCCCGCCTGCCGACGCGGTCCACAACCGCTACAAGTACATCATCGAGCTGGAGCGGCACCGTCCGCAGGACGTGCAGGACCAGCTGCGCGACAAGTACGGCGTCGCCCTGGGCGGCTACGTCTACCAGACCCCATGCCATCTTCAGGACGCCTTCCGGGACTACGCCACCGGCCCGTTCCCCGGCGCCGACCGGATGTGCCCGTCGCACATCTGCCCCCCGATCTACCCCGACATGCCGCTGAACGACGCCGCTCACGTGGCCGACGCCCTGTACGAGGTGCTCCATGGATGAGATCGTCACGCCCCCCTCACCCCCGGCCGCAAGCGACCGCCCGTCCCGGGAGAAGCTGTTCGGCTGGGTCTACGAGAACAACCAGTGGGGGCGCTCCCCCGACGGCGACCGGTACTACTCCGACTCCCCCTCGGACCTGACCCGCCCCTACCGCGAGTTCGTCTCCTCCTTCATCCGGGAGCATCCCGAGATCCACCGGGTGGTGGATCTGGCCTGCGGCGACCACAAGGTGGCGGCGGAGACGGACCTCGGGGACACGCACTACACCGGTGTGGACATCTACGACCGGCTGATCGAGCACAACCGCCGACGGTACGGAGACGAGCGGCACGAGTTCCTGGTCGCGGACCTCGTCGAGGACGAGTTGCCCCCGGGCGACCTGTGCTTGCTGTCGATGGCCCTCTACCTGATGTCCTTCGACGACGTCCGGGCCGTCCTGGCCAAACTGCGGCGGTACCGCTACGTGCTGATCACCGACGGGCAGGCCGACATCCCGGCCGACCAGCGCCGGAACATCGACAAGCCCACCGGCAAGTACACACCGCGCGACCTGTACGGCAACGGCTTCTATCTGGAGCTGGAGCCATTCAACGTGAGCCTGGACGTGGTGCAGGAGTACCGGATTCCCAGCGGGGAGCTGATCAGGACGGTGCTGCTGGAGCACCCCGAGGCACCGCTGACGGGCCGCTAGGGACTCAGACGAAGAGGGGATCAATGCACATACTTGTCACGGGGGGCGCGGGATATGTGGGTTCCGCGCTGGTGCCAGTCCTGCTCGACCACGGCCACCGGGTGCGGGTACTGGACGACCTGTACGCCGGCGGCCAGGGGCTGCTGCCCTGTGTGTCCCGCCCCGGATTCGAGTTCGTCCGGGGCGACGCGTGCGACGCGGAGACCGTCTCCGCGGCTCTGGAGGGTGTGGACGCAATCGTCCACCTGGCGGCCGTCGTCGGATATCCGGCATGCCTTCGTGAGCCGGAGCGCGCAGTGAACACCAACGTCAACGCCACCAAGCTACTGCTCGGCCTGCGCCGGCCCGACCAGCGACTGGTGTTCGCCTCGACCGGAAGCGTCTACGGCGCGATCCCCTACGAGATCTGCACGGAGACGACGCCCAGCGCACCGCTGAGCCTGTACGGGACGACCAAGCTGGAAGCCGAGCAACTGGTGCTGGAGGCGGGCAACTGCGTCGTCTACCGCTACGCCACGGCGTTCGGGCCCAGCCCCCGGATGCGCTTCGACCTCCTTCCCAACGACTTCGTGAAGCAGGCGGTGCACCACGGCAGGATTACGGTCTACGAGGGAGGCTTCCGCCGCACCTTCATCCATGTCCACGACATGGCCCGATCCATCGCCTTCGCCCTCGACTGCTGGGACGCTCTCGCGGACGACGTCTTCAACATCGGTCACGAGAGCATGAACTGCACCAAGGCGGAGCTCGCCGAGGCCATCGGACGCCTGGTCCCCTTCGAGCTGCGCTTCGAAGAGGTGGGTACCGACGCGGACCGGCGCGACTACGGAGTCTCGTACGAGAAGATCCGCAGCCGCGGCTTCGTCACCCGGCACACCCTGGACAGCGGGCTGGCCGAACTCGTCGCCGCGACACGCCTGATGGCGCCCGCGCCCGTCGCGGCGCGGGGAAAGGGCTGACATGGGCGCCCGGCTGTGCCTCGTGGTTCTGGACCACGGGCCCGACGAGTTCTTCGACGATCTGGTCCGGGGCATCCGGCGGTTCTGCCCGGATGCGGACGTTCACTGGTACGACTCCGGTCCGGTGGACCGACCGGCGACCTCCGCGCCCGCGGACGTTCCGCGGCTGGAGTGCAGTCGCCCCCTGACGTACGCCAAGGTCACCCCGTTCTTCTTCGACATGCTGGAGTGGGCGGCCGACCAGCCCTACGACTACGTCGTCAACGCCGAGTCCGACATGGCGTTCGTCAACGAGGGGTTCGAGGACTTCCTCGCCTCCGCCATGGCCGACCACGACTACCTGGCCCCGCGTTTCGTCCGCGGGATACCGAAGACCTCGCGCTGGCGCCCGTACCGCAGTCTCCGCCCCGAACTGCCGGAACTCTTCGAGATCCTCGGCATCGACCACATGAACGGGGCGTTCAGCCCCGGGCAGGTGTTCACCCCCCGCTACATCCACACGCTGCTCGGCAGCGCCTGCTACCCGCGGCTGCGCGAGTTCGTCGCACGCAACCAGGAGCTGGGCAAGTCCTTCACGCTGCAGGAGGTGCTGCTGCCCACCCTCCCCGATGTGCTGGGGCTGCGCGCCCGCGACTACCCGGCCCATATGACCGCGTACAACCGCTACCGGCCCTACCACGCCGCCTCGTCCGTCGCGAGCGCCCACCGGAGCGGCGATGTTCCCTTCGTCCACCCGGTTCGGCGCGACCCGGGGCATGCGGCCCGGCGGTTCGTCCGTGCCCTGTACGACGCCCCACACACAGGAAGCGATCGACGCCCGTGACCACCCTGCCCCTCGTCACCGTCTTCACCATGACCTACAACCAGCGGGCCAAGATCCTCGCACTGGCGGACGACCTCGCCGCCCAGGACTGGCCGGCGGACCGGCTGGAGTTCACCGTGCTCGACGACGGCGGGACGGACGGCACCGCCGACGCGCTGGAGGAGGCCGCAGGCAAGCTGCCCTACCGGGTGCGGGTGCTGCGCCGCGACCATGAGGCCGACTACCTCAGCGCCCGGCGCTGGAACGAATGCATCGCCGCCTCCGACCCCCGCACCTCCCTCTTCGTCCAGGTGGACGATGTTCGGCTGCGCCCGGACTTCATACGCCGGCACGCCGCCTGGCACGCCGAGCCTGGGCTGACGCTCGTGACGGGTGCCAAGTTCGAAGGGGACGAGCCCACTTGGGAGTTGAGCGCGTGCCGCCGCGCCCATCTGGCCGGCCCCGGCGGCGAGGCCCGCCGGACCGATCTGTGGACCGCCTTCTGGGGTGCCAGCCTCAGCTACACCCGAGAGCTGGTGTCGGCGCTGAGCACCGACGACCACGACCGGCCCTTCGACTCCCGCATGACCGGCTGGGGCTTTCACGAGGTGGAGTTCGCCTGCCGTGCCGCACGGGCCGGCGCGCGCCTCGTCTACGACCCCGCGGTCGGCGTCTTCCACCAGAACCACACACCGGTCAACGACCAGGGCCGCGGCATCGACCACGCACGCCGAAAAGCGGACGGAGCGCAGAAGAACGAAGAGTACGTCCTCGCCAAGCACGGGCTCGACGCCCTTCCCCGGTGGTGACCGCGTGACTGTCGCCATCCTCTCCGACTCGCCCACGCTTACCAGCGGCTTCGGCCGTACCACCGGGCACATCGCGGGTGCCCTGGCCCGGGCGGGTCACGCGGTGGCCTGCTTCGGGATCAAGGCCCGCCCCGATGACCTCCGTGCCGGACTGCCCTACTCGGTCTGGCCCGCCGAGCAGGGCGGGCACTGGACCGACACCCTGCCCGAGTTCTTCGCCTCCATTCACCCGGACGTACTGCTGCTCAACATGGACGCCTACAACGCCCTGGAATGCGTGGAGGTGTGCACACGGGCGGGCTGGCACGGCCCCACCGTCAGCTACGTCTGCTTCGACGGACTGCCGGTGAGCCCCACCCATCTGGACGCGCAGCGCTCCTGTGCCGCGGTGTGGGCCACGTCTCGCGAGGGCGCCGCCTATCTGGAGAGCGAGGGCATCGCCGTGGCCGGCTACGCGCCGCCGGGCGTCGATCCCGAGGAGTTCCGGCCGTCGGCGGACCGCGAGGCGCTGCGCGTGCACGCGGGACTGACGGACGCGTCGGTGGTGGGCGTGTTCGCCACCAACACCGAACGGAAGCAGGTGGCCCGCGCGGTCGCGGGCTTCGCCGAAGCGGTCCGGCGGCTGCCCGGCCGCGATCTGCGGCTGTATCTGCACTGCCGGCCGCGCGGCCACTGGAATCTGCGGGAACTGGCCGCCCTGCACGGGGTGGGCGACCGCCTGCTGTTCCCCTCGGCCGGGGACTTCGAGGAGCAGCGCGGAGTGCTCACCGCAGGTACCGCGGCGCACTCCGGCACGGCAGGCACCGAGGGCACCACCGGGCTGCCGTATCTGCCGGCGGACTTCTCGTACGTGGACCGGATCAACGTCTGCGACGTCCTGCTGAACGTGCCACACAGCGGTGACGTGGAACAGGTGATCCTGGAGGGCCAGGCGTGCGGGGTTCCCCTGCTGCACACGGATGACGAGGCCATCATGAGCGACGCCGTCGGCACCGGAGGCATCCTGCTGCCCGCCGCCGACGTGGGCACCGGCCGGATCGGCCAGCGGCTGCACCATGTGTCTCCGCACGTCATCGGCGTGGCGCTGGCCGAACTGATCGACGACCCGATGCGCAGGGCCGCACTGCGCACCGCGGGACTCGCCAACGCGGCCTCCTACCCGTGGAGTGCTTTGGAGAACGCCGCGCTGTCCATGGTCGCTCCGTACGCCTCCCCCCGCGAGGGCAACCACCGAGAGCTCAGGAGCGCCTGATGAGACTGCACCACCTCGGAGAGATCGACTCCACCGCCACCACGGCGCTCCTCACCGGCGACCCGGACCGGGTGCCGCGGCTCGCCGCGCACCTGGGCAAGGTGACCGGCCGGTGGGAGCGGCGCGGTTACGTCGTGGCCGAGACCGAGTTCGAGGGATGCCCCCTCCTGGTCGCCTCGACCGGCATCGGCGGCCCGAGTACCGCCATCGCCGTCGAGGAACTGGCCCAGCTGGGCGTCACCCGCTTCGTGCGGGTCGGCACCTGCGGCTCCATTCAGCGTCATATCAACGCCGGCCATGTGGTGATCGCCACCGGCTGTGTCCGGGACGAGGGCACCAGCCATCAGTACCTGCCCGCGGAGTACCCCGCCGTGCCGGACTTCGGTCTGCTCAGGGCGATCGTCGGTGCCGCTGAGGAGGACGGTTTCACTCATTTCGTGGGCCCGACCCACTGCAAGGACGCCTACTACGCGGAGAAGCCGGAGGGCTTCCCGCTCGCCGAGCACTGGCGGGCCCGCTGGGCCGGGCTGCGCGCGGCCCGGGTCCTCGCCACCGAGATGGAGGCGGCCCCGCTCTTCGCGCTGGCCACGGTGCGGTCCCTGCGGGCGGCCGCGCTGTTCGTCTGCACCGACGACACCCTCGGCCCCGAGGAGACCTTCGCGGCCCTCGGTGCGGCCGCCGTCGCCGCCGCCCGCGGCGCTTTCTCGCTGGACAACGAGCAGGGGGAGGAACATCCGTGATTGTGCTGGGACTCATCGGCCGGTCCGACCGTACGTGGTCGCACGACGCCGCCGCGTGTCTGGTGGTGGACGGCGTGATGGTGGGCGCGCTGGAGCAGGAGCGCATCAGCGGCCGCCGCCATGCCATGGGCGAGTCGGCCGACGACGCCGCCCTGGCCCTGCTGACCGCCCACGGCCTGACCCCTGCCGACGTGGACGCCGTCGGCTATGCCTGGGGCGCTCCTGCGGAGGAGGACATACGGCGGCTGGGGTCACCGCTGCCCGGAGACGTCGCCGTGTCCCCGGACCACATTGCGGGAGTGCTTCCCTCGCTGGGGGACCGGCTGCGCTCGCGGGAGGTGATGTTCTTCGACCACCATCTGTGCCACGCCGCGCAGACGTACTACATGAATCCGCATGCCACCGCGGACGTGCTGGTCCTGGACGGTTCCGGCGGCGACTGCTCGACCTCGCTCTTCCATGTGCGGGACGGCGACTTCCGGCTGCTGGAGAGGCACGCGGCCAAGCACTCGCTGGGGATCCTCTACGAGGCGGCCGCCTACTACGCCAACATGGGCTGGAACGCCGCGGGGAAGCTGATGGGCCTGGCCTCCTACGCCGCCCCCAGCGGACGGCGGCTGATGACCTTCGACTCGGCCACCGGTGCGTTCGGCTTCGAGCCCGGAAGCCCCATGCCGGCCCGGCTGACCTCGGAGGACGGTGACGAGATCGCGAAGGCCTGGCTGGGCATGTTCGAGGAGCAGGTCTTCCCCTACTCCGGGCGCTCCGGCAACGTCTTCGACTACGCGGGCTTCGCCGCCGACGTCCAGCTCACGCTGGAGGAGCTCGGCCTGTCCCTGGCCGAACGGCTGCACCGCCTCTCGGGCGCGGACCAGTTGCTGTTGTCCGGGGGCGTGGCGCTCAACGCCCACATGAACCGGCGGATCGCCGAGGCGGGCTGGTACCGGGGCGTCGCCGGGACGGTCGCCCCGCACGACGGCGGCACCGCGGTGGGCGCCGCGATGCTGACCGCGGCCACCCTCGGCGAACCGGTCCGGCCGTGGTCCACGGAGGCCGGTCTGCCGGTCATGCTGGGGCCCGCGCCGGGTCCACTCCCGGCGGGGCTGGTCGCGGACCTGGGGGCGGCCGCGGTGCGGACCGAACCGGACAAGGTCCGGTCCGAGGCGGTGGACGTGCTGGCCCGCGGTGGTGTGGTCGCGTGGTTCGACGGCCCGGCCGAGTTCGGGCCGCGCGCGCTCGGCGCCCGCAGTCTGCTGGCCGACCCGAGCCGCCGCGAGACCCTGGACCGGATCAACCGGATCAAGGGGCGGGCCCCCTGGCGGCCGGCGGCGCTCTCGATGACCGCCGAGGGATTCACAGGGCTGGGCCTCGCCGAGCCCCTGCCGGGGCTGAGCGAGTACATGCTCTGTGCCCACCCCGTGGCAGAGCGGGGACGGCGGGCGGCCGCGGCGGGCGTGCACGTCGACGGCACGACCCGGGCGCAGCTCGTGCCGTCGGGCACCTCATTCGGCCTGCTGCTGGACGAGTTCGGGGCGACGACGGGTGCGGCCCCGGCACTGATCAACACCTCGCTGAACACCCGCGGCGAGCCCATGGTGCTCTACGCGGACCAGGCCGTCGCACTCATGAAGGAGTGCCCGGAGGTCGATCTGCTGGTCACACCGGAGTACCTCGTCCGACGGTGACCATCCGACAGTGAACAGGAGCGTGCCGTCCGTGCCCTCCGGGCCACGGACGGCGCGGCGCCATCGAGGTCGGGTACTCTCGTTGAGTGCGCTATTTCATCCAGTATCCGGCCGGAACCAGTGACCTGATCGCCGACGCCCTTTCGAATTTCGTCGACGATTTCAGCGTGCATTACCGCGATGACAGCGCCATGGTTTTCGACTCGACGTCGAGCCCCGAGCAAGTGGCCCGGATTCCCTTTGCCAAGAACGCGTTCGTGGTTCTCACCACGACGCCCCGCAAGAGCATCGACCAGAGCGCTCGCCAGTTCTCCGGAATTCTCCGCCGCCAGCACTTTCCCGCGCTTCCGGGACGCACTCCCGGATTTCGCCTCATGGCGCACATCGACGGCGAACTCTCCTCTCTCGACCCGGGGGCGCGAAAGGACCTGGAGAAGGCCGTGTCCGCGAGCACCGGCCGTCATGTGGAACCCCGGGGAAAGTGCGAGGAGTACTGGCTCATCGGCCGTCTTGACCTGGACGAACTGATGTTCTGCGCCCGGCTGCCGAAGCCCGCGCGAACGAAGAAGGGCCGCGGCGCCGTTTCCCATGAGTTGTCCTCGATGCTGGTTCTCGCCTCCCGGCCGGGCGCCCGCGACGTCTATCTCGATCCCTTCGCGGGCAGTGGCTCCTTCGTACTGAGCAGAATGGACCTGCCGGCCCGCGAGATCATCTATTCCGACACGGACCTGGAATCCCATCGGGAGAATTTCCCGGACGAACTGGCGCAGGACAAGCGGGTACGTCTTCTCTCCGAGGACGCCCTGACCCTTCCGTCCATTTCCGACGGATCGGTCGACGTCATCGTCACGGACCCGCCGTGGGGCGAGTACGAGGAACTCCCCCTGCCGTACGAGGAATTCACACGCGCCGTTTCCGACTCCTTCGCCCGGGTGCTCGACCCGGAGACCGGACGCTTCGTCCTGCTGTGCGCTCGCCGCGGCGCCCCCACGTACCGCACGAGCCTGGAGTCCGCGGGCCTGGCCGTGGACGCGACGCACGAGATCCTCGTCAACGGCCACCCGGCCACGGTCTTCGTGGGCGGACGCCCCTCCGCCACCGAGACGGGCGGCGACCGGGACGACGACCACCGCACGGCGCCGCCCCAGGGGCCGCTGCTCGTGGGCATGAGTACCTACCGCCGCGCGATGAGCCGCTTCTCGCAGTAGGGCCCCGACCCGCGAAAGCGGCGGCGCCACACGGAGGGGCGGCTGCCGCCTTCACTTCTCCTTCAACTCCCCTGCGAATCTCCCGGGTTCACCCCATGCCGGGCACCCATGAGTCTGTGTCTATACGGCTGGCCTGGTAGTACAGTGGCGTATATACAGCAATCGGGGGAGCCTGCGTGCCGTCCCCGGGTCCGGGATCCGGGATGGTGGCAGCGGAAGGGGAACCGTGGCAGTGCCACCGCAGGGTGATGCTCCGCAAGGGGGTCGGCGGGCGCCGGCCCTGACGGAGGACATGCTCATCCAGCACAGCGGCCGCACCGGCGGGCGGTCGCGCAATCCGTTCCGGCGCAAGAAGGCCGCCGAGCCGGCTCCGCCCGGTCCGTGGCCCACGGCACGCACGGAGCGGCAAGGTCAGTCACCGAACGGTCGCTTGACCGACCATCAGTCGGGTGGGGTCGCATCCTCGTACGCCGTCGAGCAGGAGACCGGCGGCAAGAAGACGGGGAAGGGGGCCGACGCGCCCACGGGCAACGGCTGGTTCCACAACCCCTTCGCCAAGCCGAAGACCAGCTCCGCAGCCGCCGATCACTCCAACGTCTCCTCGGCCCAGATGTGGGCGGGACCGCGCCGCGGCATCCTGATCCGCCGTCTGCTGGGCGCCTTCGCCGTACTGCTGCTGCTGTTCCTGTTCGTCAAGGTCAACGGCAAGGCCAGCAAGGCTGAGGTACGGGCCGAGGTGGACGCGCGCGTCAAGTCGTCCTCCAAGTCCTTCCCCCGCGGCGCCGCCGTGCTGTGGGCGGCGCCGCTGGTGAAGCTCTTCGCCACGTACGACCCTGCTCACGCCGACGACCGCTCCCGCGCCCTGCAGCCGTACGCCGTGGGCAGCCTGGACGCCCAGCTCGGCTGGAACGGTCAGGGCTCGCAGTCGGTCATCGACCTGGTCATGAGCGACGACGTCGAGGTGACCGGCGAGAACGCGGGCGTCGTACGGGCCACCGTGCAGGTGCAGGACGGCTCCTGGCGCTGTGTGGCCGTGCCCGTGTACACCGTGCGGCGCGGCGGCTCGACCGCGTTCGGGCTGACCGCCGCCCCGGTCTATGTGCCGTGCGCCGGCCTGACCACTCCTCCGCGTGCGGACGCGCAGAACAAGTCGAACGACTCCGAGCTGGCCCAGACCTTCAAGAGCGACCTGCTGCCGCCGTTCCTGGCCGCGTGGGCGCAGAGCGACACCGACAACCTGAACCGGTTCCTGCTGCCCGGGACCGTCTCGTTCGGGCTGGGCGGCGCCTACACCGGCGCGGGCGACGGCGGGCGCCCGAGGGTCGACAGCGTCTACGTCCCGCAGGTGGCCAAGGGCGAGGACCCGACGCACCGCACGGTCACCTTCACCACGACCCTGCTGAGCACCGACGGCAAGGCGGCGCAGACGTCGACGTACCGGGTCGCCGTGGTGAAGAAGAACGGCCAGTGGTACTTCGCCTCGGACCCGACCCCCGCCGTGGGCTCGGTCGGCGGCGACCAACTCCCGGACGTACAGCCCTCCGAGGGGAGCGGCGGCATGTATTCGCACAGTCCCGCTCCCTACCCCCGTGCAACAACATCGACAGGCGTGCAACAGCCGTCGCCCGCTGCATCCGCCACCCGGTGAGCACCGTCTATACATAGTGATGTGATCGCGCACCGGCGGTCCCAACGGGGGAAATCCGGCTGCCGCACCTTGCTTGTGTATATACACTCAGCTCCGCGCGAACGTAGCTCCATGCGCGCCCAGCAGAAGAGGAACAGGAACCCACATGTTCAGCCACGCGCTCCAGGCTCTGCCGCCTCAGACGCACATCTACCTCGCGGACGCCAACCAGATCACCACCAAGACCAGCGGCATCGGCAAGGCCATCCTCGCGGCCACCGTCGTCTTCGCCGTCGTCGCCGCCTTCTTCACCGAGGCGCAGCGCAAGTGGATGGTCGTCGTGACGATCCTGCTGATCGGCAGCTTCACCTTCATGATCGTCGACAGCCCGACCGCCCTGCTCCAGTCGGGCGGCAACTTCATCAAGACCAACCTCTGGGACCCGATCCTGAGCTCGTGACGTCGCGGTTCCCTGAGGAGTGACCAGCAGGAGGGGTGGGGGAGTTGAGCGACGAAGAGACCGTCACACTGCGGGACTACACCGAGGCGTTCAAGGTCAAGAAGGCGCTTCGCAAGGTCGGCAAGGCGAACATCCCGCTGAAGGAGGGTCTGTTCGTCGACGACATCAAGATCTTCGCCCTCTCCCTCTTCCTGTGGGTCATGACGTACAACATGATCCTCGCTCCGCCGATCAAGGTCGTCGCCCATCTCTTCGGTGCGAGCGCTCCCGTCGGCTTCCCCTATCTGTTCGTCCTGTTCGTACCGCCGGTCCTCGCGGTGGCCCTCTCCCGCCGCCCGGTCCGCCACAACCTCGGCATCTTCGGCCTGGTCCGGGCGGTGGTGCGGGACTGGATGGACGACCCCGTGCACCGCAAGGGGGTGCCGGTCCGCAAGGGGCACGGTCCGGCGTCGTACCGCATCGTCCTGTGGCGGGCCCGGCCGGACCTGCTCCCCGGGCTGGCGCCGAAGACGCCCCTGCCCAACGGATTCGCGACCGTTCGGCCCTCAAAGAACCGGAAGGCGTGACACGTGAAGAACGTCGTCTCCCGTCTCGTCCCGGACGGTTACCAGGCACCGTCCCGCATCGGCTACCGCTACCTCGACGACGCGATCCTGCTGGACGCCGAAGGTGCGTACACGCTGGTGAGCGTGCCGACCAGGAGCTGGGAGCTGATGAGCCCGCTCGACAAGCGGGCCGGGCTCGCCCAGGTGTACGCCGGACTGTCGGGGCTGCCCCGCGGTGTGGCCCAGCAGACCCGGCTGATCACCACCGAGTTCCCGTTCAACGCCGACATGTGGGCCGAGCGGCTGGACGAGCGGACGCAGAAGCACGGCATCCCCGCGCCCGGCTGGTCCACGCTCCTCGGCGACACCCGCGACCGCATCAACGACGCCGTCTGGCCGATCAAACGCGTCTACCTGGTGGTCCGCCTGGGCGACCGCGCCTCGTACAACGGCGCCTGGGGACGGATCCAGCGCATGTGGGATCAGGTCAGGAAGCCTCTCGACCTGGAGGACGAGATGCCGCCCCTCGACGAGATCGAGGTGTGGCACGACATGGCCGGCGACATCCGCAACACCCTGGCCGGGTCCCCGCTGCGCTGCCAGCCGGTGGGCCGCCAGGAGGCGGAGATGCTTCTGCTCCACCTCACCCACCCGGGCCTGCCCGCCCCCGACCCGTCCGCGGTGCCGCCGCAGCGCTACGGCCCGGGCGAGCTGCAGGCGCTGTGCGGCGGGGAGCTGACCCGGGAGCAGCTCGGGCGCATCGGCAAGTACGACTACAAGTGCCTGCGCCACGAGACGGTGACCGGGACGTCGTACCAGATCTGGTTCGCCTTCTCGCTCGGCCCGGAGGAGATCAACTTCCCCGGCACCCTGTGGCTGCACCGCTCGGACGCGCTGCCCTTCCCCGTGGTGCAGTCGATCGGCTTCGAGATCCAGGAGCTGGCCGACACCCGCAAGGACGCGGACAAGGCGCTGCGCAACGTCGAGGAGCAGTTCTTCAACGACAAGGAAGCGGGCGTCTCGACCGATCTGACGTACCACCAGAAGCGTGAGCTCGCCACGCAGATGAAGTACCTGGTGGACCATCACCGCACGCCCTTCGTCCGGATGCGGGCCCTGTTCGGGGTCTCGGCCTCCGACAAGGACCAACTGCGCGAGAACGCCCGTGACTTCGTCCGCGCCATGCGCGAGGCCGGGTACACGGTGGACGCGCCGCCCACCCACCAGAAGTTCTTCTTCTACGAGTCCCTGCCCGGCGGCCGCCCGCTCGACACCGACTACATCCGGCGCGTCCCGCTGGACTACCTCGCCTCCGGGATGCCGCACATCTCACCCTCGGTGGGTGACGGCGAGGGCCTCTACCAGGGCTACACGATCGGAGCGGGCGGTCTGCCCGCCGAGCCGGTCTTCGTCGACCACATGCTCTACGCCACCCAGTCGCAGCTCGCCCCGACCGAGGGCGTGCCCGGCGACCCGGGCGGCGGCAAGACCGTCAGCCGCGGGCTCAAGCCGGTCTGGGAGGACGCGCTGCGCGGCATCACCCAGGTGGTGTGGGACCCGAAGGGCGACTACCTGGTCCTCAAGAAGTACGCCAGCGACCTGGGCCTCAACCCCGACAAGATCATCTGTGTCAACGTCTACGACGCCGAGCCGGGCATGCTCGACCCGGCCGCGCAGGCGGAGACCCCCGAGGACGCCGCGCAGCTGATGCGCGAGACGCTGCTGCGACTGGTGCCCGACCTGCTCGCGGGCCAGAACGGCAGCGACTTCGGCGACGTCATCCGGCAGGCGGTGGGCGCGGCCATCTCGGAAGGCCACGGCTCGACCTACCTGATGCGGGTGGTGGAGATCCTGGAGGCCTGGGAGAAGCTGCCGCCCTCACCCGGCAACATCAACCAGGAGCGCTGCCGACAGTTCTCCGGCCCGCCCGGGCGCCGCTACCGCGAGGTGTCCCGGACCAAGCTCGGCCAGCTGGTCTTCGGCCGGGCGCCGCAGCCGTTCCGTATCCCCGTCGGCTACACGGTGATCTTCTGCACCCTGGGCCTGCAGATGCCGGACCCGGGCAAGCCGCCGGAGATGATGTCGGAGCGCGAGCTGCTGTCGGACGTGATCTCCGGTCTGATGGCGGACAACACGTGGAACATCATGGCCACCCTCGACCCGGCCATCCCCAAGGCGATCACCTGGGACGAGTGGCACACCAGCAAGGACAACCCGCGCGCCCGCACCCTCGTGGACCGCATCAAGCGCCTGGGCCGCTCCCGCAACACCTTCCTGCGGCTCATCTCGCAGTCGGCCGGCGACTTCGACTCCAGCTTCGTCACCGGTGTCTGGGCCTTCGGAACGACGTCAAAGGACGAGGCCGCGAAGACGTGCGAGTTCCTCGGCGTCGAGCCGAACGGCGCGAACGTCGGCACCATCCTGTCGCTCAGCGGCAGCGGCAAGGGCGTCTGCGTCCTCAAGGACCGCACGGGCAAACTCGCCCGGGTGAAGGTGGAGTTCATCCATGACTTCGTGCTCGAGATCTTCGACACCAACCCCGAGAAGGACCCCGAGAAGATGACCCGCATCATCGCCGAGATCTTCGGCGAGGAGGCGGCGGGGGCGCGGCGGGAGATCGAGGCGAAGCGGGACGGCGCGAAGCAGGAGGCGGACAGCGGCCAGGAGAGCGAGGACGACGATCCGGTGCCGCCGGAGGCGTTGCTCAGGGTGTGAGGGGCGGTCGCCCCGCGGGGTGCGGGACGACCGGCCGGTGCGTCGGGGTTCTAGGACGCCGACGTGTCGTAGACGAGGCGGATGATCCGGCCGCGGGAGGCGTCGGTGCCGTTGCCGATGGCCTGGCCGGTGAGCCACTTCCCGTCGGTGGTCTTCACCTTGAAGGCGAACTTGTAGTCGGCGTTGCCCTCGCGGGGGACCGAGTCGGCCCGGGTGACCGTAAGGCTCGACGCGACCACCGTGTCGTCCCGGGTGATCGCCTTGAAGAAGGCGGTCTTCTGGGGCTTGCCGAGCTGGCCCGGGTAGACCACCGCGTAGCCCTTGTTGTTGCGGTCCGCCCACCCGGGATCACCGGCGGTACGAGGTGTGTAGGCGAAGTCGAGGGAGTTGTCGGCGCTGTCCGGCATCCAGTTGCGGTACCGGCCGTCCTGCGGAGTACGCAACGCGTCGAGGAGGTTGACGACCTGCATGCGCCAGGGAGCGTCGTGGTACGGGTCCGCCTGTGCGGTCGGCGAGGAGGACGCGGTGTCCTTGGAACCGGACGCGTCGCCGCTCCCGCACCCCGCGAGCGCCAGCAGCGCCGCCGTGATGGCCAGCGCACCTGTGGTTCGGCTTGCCTTCAACACACCGTCTCCGTTCCGGACTGTGGGGAATGGGTCGTTCGTACGGGGGTCAGCCGTGGGAGGCCGTGTTCGCCGACGGGTACACGAGGCGCAGGATCACCGTGGCACCGTCCGGCTTGGTGTAGCCCTCGGCCCGGCCCTCCAGCCAGGCATCGCCGTTGGCGGCGCGGGTCTTGACGACGAAGTTCACCGTCCAACTCTGGTCGGTGCCCGTGGACTTCGATACCGCGAGGCTGGACGGCTGCACCGCTCCGCCGCGGGACACGGCGGTGAGCACGGCCGTCCTGTCCGCTGCCGAGATATCACGGTAGGGCACGTGTGCCAGGCCGTCCGGTCGGTTCGCGCCCGGGTCGCGGGAGGAGAGCGGGGTGTAGGTCAGGCCGTCCACCACCCCGGCGGCCCCGGGGAACCACGCGTCGCCGCGACCCCGGGCCGCATCGTCGAGGAAGGCGGTGAGTCGGCTCCGCCAGACCGCCGGACCGCCGGCCGAGGGGGAACTGCTTCCCGTGGAGGTGCCGTTGACGGCCGTGGGCGGGCTCGGCATGTTCTGCTGGACGAAGAGGAAGCTTCCGCCGACGAAGAGCGCCATCAGGCCGAGCACCGCGCCGAAGAAGATCAGCACCGGCTTGGAGCCACGGCGCAGATTGTCGAGCGCCGCCTGGTGGATCGACTGTGTCCCCTCGCGCCCCCGGCCGTCGTACCTCATCGCTCGCCCCCTTGCCGCACGTCTCTCGCACGCCGCCGCCCGGCTCATGCGCCCCTGAAAGTGCGCCAGTTGTGTCGGAACCGCGTGCTACCGTCTGAGTGTATAGACACTCGAGAAGATAGTCCTAGGAGTCACGGGGGATCCACATGGCCATCGCCTCGACAGCCGAGGCCCGCACCAGGATGACGTCGTTCCGTGACGTCCCTGCCGTGCGGCGGCCCCGATCCGACGACGGACGTGCCCGAAGGCGCGTGGTCCGCCGACGGGTCGGGGCCGTCCTGCTGACGGTGTTGTCCACGTTCACGCTGTGGTTCACGATGGCCACGCCCTCCCAGGCGATCACCGACGACCTGATCTCGATCTGCGGCCCGATGAACGTCCCGGTGCCCGAGAACCGCAGCTCGGGCATCGAGGCCTTCTTCGGCACCAACAAGCCGGATCCATCCATACCGCCGTCGGAGTTCGAGACCTACATCCCCAAGGCGGACAAGCCGTACGACGGACCGGCGCCCTCCTTCCACCGTTACGGGATGTCGGGCCTCACCTGGAACGTCTTCGGCTGGAACCCGGGCTGCTTCTCGGTCAGCCGGTTCATCAGCTTCGTACCCAACACCATCTTCAACGTCTCCAAGACCTTCGCCGCCTTCACCATGGCCCTGCTCGGGTGGTCCTTCGGCAAGGACCCCTTCAGCTTCCTGGAAGGGCCCATCGGCAGCGTGGCGGGAGCCATGTCGAACATCGCCACTCCGTTCCTGGGTCTGGTCGGGGCGCTGGGCGGTATCTATCTGGGCGTCACGAACTGGGGTCCCAACGGACGGGTCACCGCCGTGCTGAAGGGGTTCGGCTGGATGATCCTGATCACCGGGCTCTTCTTCTGGTTCCAGGCCAATCCGACGCTAGTCGGCACCAAGATCAACGGAATCGTCGGTGACGTGACGTCCACCGGCTTCAAGTCGCTCGCGGACCTGCCGACCACCGGAGGCGCCGACCAGACGTCCCTGTGCAACAAGGCCGCCACCGACGGCTCCGCGTCCGCCTCCTCCTGCGTCCAGGACGCCCTGTGGGTGCCGCTGGTCTACGACCCCTGGCTGTACGGCCAGGTGGGCAACGACGCCGCGGCGGCCAAGAAGTGGGGCCCCGAGATGCTCAACGCCCAGTTCGTGGGCGTGACCGCGCAGGGCCGGATCGATGACAAGGGCGCGAAGGTCGTCAAGAAGTCCGTCGAGTGGAACGGCACCGACGACGAGGTCGGCGGCGGATCGAAGTCCGGCTCCAAGGCCTGGGACGGCAACTTCGTCGACGACGTGCCCTATATGAAGCTGTGGGCGAACGACCTGTGTCACGAGGACGGCGACCAGAACCTCCGGATCTGCTTCGGTGGTGAGGACTCTGGCTGGTTCTCCGACAACAAGCGCAAGGTGAAGCCCGAGGACGAGAACGCCATCGCCATCGCGGGCGGCAGCGACTACATGGCTCGGCTCTCGGCGGCCGGTATGAGCGTGATGGGCGGCCTCGTCATCAACGCGTCCGTCTACTTCATCTGCGCCATGCTCCTGGCGGCCAAGCTCGGCGTGTTCGTACTGATGATCTTCGCGCCGATGTACCTACTGCTGGGCATCTTCCCCGGGCCCTCCAGAGTGGCCGCGATCAAGCTGGGCGAGTTGCTCCTGACCAATCTGTTCCGACAGGTCGGCTGGGGTATCGGCCTGGTGATCGTCACCTATCTGGACACGCTCATCCTCGCCCCCGGCGGCGACCAGAACTGGGTGCTGAAGATCCTCACCTGCGCCCTGATGACCGTCCTGCTCGGCGTCTACGCCAAGCCCGCGATGCGGGCCCTGTCCGGCATGGCGATGGGCGACAAGGACGCGGGCGACGCCATCGTCGGCGTCGGGGCCGACTTCGCGAAGAAGGTCGCCCAGACCACCGCGCAGGCGGGCATGGCGGTCGCGAGCAGCGGCGCCAGCCTGGCCGCCGGGGCGGCCACGGGTGCCGTGTCCGCCGGGGCCGCGGTCAAGGGAGCGTCCGTCGCCGCCAAGGCGTCCGGACGCAGCCTCACCGCCTCGGAAGGGTTCAGGGCGGCCGGCCGGGGCCTGCTCAAGAACGCGCCGAACCTGGGCAAGCGGACGCGTTCGGCGATCGGCAAGTTCAACTCCGCCAAGGACGCGGGCAAGGAGAGCTACGAGAGCAAGGACCAGCGCCGGGAGGAGAAGGACGCGATCCAGGCGCTCCAGCGGAGCGAGGCGGCACGCGAGGGCCTGGCCCTGCGCCGCGTCCAGCGCTCCTACGGCGAGGCCCACAACGCGGCGAAGGAGGCGATCGCGGAGCGCCGGCGCATGGGCGACAACGCCGGAGCGGACGCCTTGGAACGCCAGCACTACGAGTCGCTGCGCGATCCCCGCAGCGGTGCCCGGCACCCCGACGACCCGATGCACCCCAGCAACCTGCGGCGCACCGCGACCGGCGGGGTGGACCCCGAGCGGCGGGTGCGTCCCACCCGGCGGGGCGAGGAGATGCTGGCGGACACCTTCTCAAGCCCCCAGCAGGCGGCGAGCAACCTCGACCGTGTGCTGTCCCTGTACGGCAACGCAGCGCACATCGACCACAACCACCAGGCGGGCGTCGCCCTGCGGAGCCTCGCCGTGCAACTCGGGTCCGGCGGCCCGCACACCGAGGCCGCCCGGGTGTCCGCCGCGCAGGCGGTCGCGCGGTACGGGCTGCCGGACAAGATCGACGCCGTCGGTCTGCCCGCCAACACACAGGTCACCTTCGAGGTGATCTCGCGGGTCGCCAACGAACTGCCGGTGACGCCCTCGCGCGAGGCGCTCTCGGAGCGCGGGCGCATGGAGTTCCTCAACCGCGTCGAGTCGCTGGCCCTGCAGATCCCGGTGGCCACGTCGATGTCCACGGCGCTGAACGAGCTGCGGGAGACGCTCGCCAACATGAAGGCGCCCGCCTCCCAGGTGGAGCAGGCACTGCGGAGCGTCCGGCAGGCGGCAGGCCTGGACGAGGGCGCCCTGAACGGAAGGGGAGGCACACGCGGATGACCCACCGCGGCAGACGGCTCGCCCTGGCGTTCATCGCCCTGGTCGTCCTCGGGCTGGTCCTCAACAACATCGCCGGCCGGACGCGTTCCGGCCAGGGGCAGGCGGGCGGCGAGGCCACGGCCCCGGCCGCCCGCCCGCTCGCCCCGCTGTACGTGCCCCGTCCGGCATCGCTGATCTCCGGCGGCTACGGCGGATCGCTGTCCAGCGGGGCGACGCCGCAGGAGGTGGCGCGGGCGTTCGCCGGGTCCTACGTGAAGTACGCCCCGGACCGCACATCGCCGGGATCCTTCGTCGACCGGCTGCCGCGGCTCGCGCCCGGCGCCCGTACGCGGGTGCGCGGACAGCTGGCCCGCGACTGGCGGGACCACCTGTCGAAGCTGTCGGGCGCCACCGCCACGGGCGCCGTCAGCGATCCGAAGAAGGGCGCGGGGCAGGACGGGAGCACCGAGGTCACCGTGGACTTCGTCAAGGGAAAGGGCTCCTCGAACCTACTGCACGTCACGCTCGGCCTGGAACAGGGCGACGCCGGCTGGGTCGTCACGTCCGTATCGCTGGAAGAGGGGTGAGGACCGTGCCGGGTCCGACGGCAGCGGCGAAGGGCGCGAAGAAGAAGACGGCGCGCGACAGGGCGGGCGAGGGTCGGCGGAGCGGGACGGGTGACCGTGCGGCGGACGGACCACGGCGGCTGCGGCGGCCCGTCTCGCCCGCGGCCGCCAAGGTGCTGGAGCATGTGAAGGTCCTCTTCGCGTTCCTGGTCTGGATCTCCCTCGTACGACAGCAGGCGTCCGCGATCGTGAACTGGCAGCTGTACTACGCCCACGCGCTGGTGGCGACCGGGGCGCTGGCCGTCGGCAGCGTCGTCGTGGTGTACACCTATCCGCCGCGGACTCCGCGCTGGCGCACGATCGTATGGACGTTCTTCGCCTCGTCCGCGGGCGGCGCGCTTGTCTATGCGGCGCTCGGCGGGCGGGCCGGCCTGCTGGGCGCCCTGCTCAGCGGTGCGCTGCTGCTGTGGGCGCGCGGCGAGGAACACGGCCGCCGCGCGGTCCGCCGACTGCGGCAACGGCGCTCGTAAGGGGTCAGGCGCCACGCTGTTGCCCCAGGAGACGGGCCTGGTTCCGCTTCAGCTCGGCGAACCGCTGCCGGGCGTACGCGGCGATCTCGTCACTGGGGAACGGCACCATCGACAGGTGCTGGTCGTAGTTCCCCTCCGACCACCGGGCGGCCGTGATCTCGTAGCCCGAGACATGCGCGCACAACTGGAGCAGGATCGGCGGCATCTGCGGTTCGTTCAAGAGGTCCGCGTGCTTGATGACGAGGTCCCGCATGGCCTGGATGTTCGGCAGGAAGACGGTCGTGACCCACAGACGCCATTCGGCGAGTTCCTCGTCGGTGGGCGGTATCTCGTGGTCGAACGGTGATCTGCCGTCGGGGCGGACGTTGCGCTCCTTGAACGCCACGAAGATACGGCTGTTGGCCTCCGTGAGGGCGAACAGGGGCCCGTAGAAGTCGCAGAGCTGCCGGTTCACCCGGGCGAGGCGTTCGTGGCGCTGCGCGAGGCGCAGGCTGTTGAGATACGTGACGACATAGCCGGCGAACGCCAGCCCGATCGTGACAACCACAGCGATCATGAGGAGCGATGCTAGTCCCGGGGCCATCGCCGCGGACGGCGAGCGCCCCAACCCCGGGCGGACCACCGCCGGGGGCGCCCGCCGCAGGCGTGCGTCACCCCGGGACCGGGCCGGTGCCGGCCGCGGGACACCTCGTCCTCGTGGGGCCCGCGGTGGCCGGCCGTCACGCCGGATAGCGTGCCGCGAGGTCCTTGCCCCGAGGGGTGTCAGGCTCCGGGGACTCCTGGGCCAGGGTGATCAGCTCGTCGAGGTTGAGGACACTGCCGTTGTCGTCCACGACCACCCGGTCCCGCAGCGCGAGCAGGCACGAAGTGCGATACGCCTTCGGCCAACTGCGGTTGATGTTCCGCCACACCGACAGGGAGCCCTCCTCCCAGGTGACGCCGGGCGCCGGGGGCGGGGCCGGTGCCTCGGCGGGCTGCGCCGGTGCCGGGGCCGCAGCGGGCGGCGAGGCGGCGGCCCGCCGGTGCTCCGGCGCCGGCTGAGGCGCCGGCTGAGGCGCGGGTGCGGACGCCACCGGCACCTGGGGCTCCTCGACGGGCGCCACGGCCTCCGACACGGCCGCCGCCCGCTCCCGTGCGGCCCGCTCACCGCGCGTCCCGGCGCTCCCCCGCTCACGCTCCCCGGAGTCGCTGATGTGCAGCACCCGCGGCTCACCGGACTCCCCCGCGGTCAGCAGCAGCCGCACTCCGTGCCCCACCAGCGACTGCGCCCTCTCCAGCACGTCACGCGCCCTGCGATGCACCAACCGCTCGGTGTGGAAGGGGCGTTCGTCGCTGCCGCCCTCTCCGTTCGCAACCCGCACCACGAGCCGGGCCCGGCCCCGCTCCCCGTCGACGTGCGCGTGCGCCAGCACGCCGGTCACCGGTGTGCACGCGGAGAGGTCGGCCGCCAGCCGGGCGGTCGAACCCCCGGGAGCCGACATCAGCCACAGGTCGACGGCCGTCCGCTCGACCTCGGCCAGCCAGTCGTCGTAGGGCCGGTCCCCCGTCGGGCCGACCGCCTGAACGGCCAGGCCGACCCAGGCCGTCATGCCCGCGCTGCTCGCGTTGCTCATGGAGTCCCCCCAAGGTTGTGTCAATACACAGTGTACTGTCGAAGACCCGCCGTACCATGGTCGGGAAGCGGCCTTCACGACCCTCGCACCGCACCGTCCACGCGCAACCGCCCCGCCCTGCGGGACGAGCCGCGAAGGGGGCTCATGGACTCCAGCACCGCCCCAGCTCCCGGGACTTGGGCGCCACCGCCACGTCTGACGATCGTGGTGTACGCGAACGGCCGGGCGAGCGTCGGGGGCATCCCCGTGGTCGTACCCGAGGGCAGCGACCTGGCCGTGGTGCGCGCCGCGGCCATGCGGACCGCCGTCGACATGGCCGTGCGGCAGGGCCGGCCCGTCCATGCCCTCGCCCTCGAACCGGACGGCACGACCTGGCCGTTGGTCGTCCATCCGGACGGGCGGGTGGCGGAGGACACCGAGGAGGACACCGACCGCCCCGGGACGGTTCCCGACGACGCCGGGACGGACGTGCGGGCGGCGCCACCGGTACCGCCGGCCGCCCCACGCGACCCGCGTACCGAGACGCTGTTCCTCGCCGCGGAGGCGATGGAGCCGGTGGAGACCCCGCCGCCTCCGGAACAGTTCCGGGACCGGCTGGCGCGAATCGCCGAGGCCGGGGAGCGTGGCCGCATCGAGGCCGCGGCCACGCTCGCCGCGGACCTCGAACGCGAGGCGGCCCTGCTGTACGGGTCCACGCACCCGCACGTCCTGCAGGCCCGCGCCGTACGGGCCCACGTCGGGGTACTCGCGCGGGACTGGGCGCGAGCCGCCGATCTGTACCTCGACATCGCCACCGCCTGGCGGCGCAGGTCCGGAGAGCGCAGCGCACAGGTCCGCAGGAGCGCCGCCAACGCCCACTACTGCTGGTGTCAGGTCACCGACCTGAGCGAGAGTGAGCGCATCGGCGAAGCCGTGGTCCGGATGTGGCTCAAACTGCCCGGCGCGGAGCAGGAGTTGAGTGCCGCCCGTCGGCGCTGCGACCAGCTCCGTCACCGGCTGAGTCTCGGCCTCTGATCACCCGCTGTCCAGGATCGGCGCCTTCCGCACGACCCGTTCCTCATTGATGCACGGAGAACATCCCACTGTGTCGGAACGGTGACGCGACGAGTCCGAATCGCTGTCATGATGTTCCTGCGACCGGAGTTGCTGGCGTAATTGCCGCCCCTCTAGGGGAGTTGTCGGGGGACTTGCTTGTGAAGCGGAATGTCATACACGGATACGCCCGGGGATCCCTCACGCTGGATGTCCGGGAAGACGAGTGGTCCGCGCGCATAACCACCGCGCTCGACGAGACAGATCCGGCGCTGCTCCTGTCACTTCCGCGGGGCCTGTTCCAGGCCCATGACCGGGAGATGCGCCGGGCCGGTGCCTGTGCCGGGACGGCGCTGGACAGCGACACCGAGTATCTGTCGACGGTGTGGGGGTTCACCCGCGCGGACGGGGACGGCGTGAGCGAGATAGCGGAGGTCCCGCTGGTCACCGTACGGGTGTCCGGTAACCGCCTGGCGGTGGACGTCGCCGACTTCCCGTGGCTGATCGGCCGGGCGCCGCTCGCCCTGCCCGAGGAATGGCGGCGCCCTGGCGACGACCGCTGGTGCCTGCTGGGAATCTGCTTCGACGTGGATCTCGACGCATCGGACGCGGAGGAGCGGTTTCTGTCGGAACTCGCCGCCGGAGACGCGGCATTGGGTGAGGTGAATATCGTGACAAAGCTGTGAGGGGTCGATGATCTGACTGTGCCGAACGTCATGGGGTAACGTCTGTACACAACGCGTGGACCTTGTGCGGGAAAGTCCGGCCGGGTCGTCGACGAAGCCACTGGAGGAGCCATGAGCGCTTCGGAAATCCCTCAGCGTTCCCGTTCCCATCGGCGTCGCATGGTGACCGCGAAGGCGGCCATGACCCGCCGCCCGGACGGGGTCGACGAGGAGACCGCGCTCCCGGGCGAACTCGAGCCGCTGGAGTGGACGCCCAACCGGGGCCCGATCACCGAGGAGGAAGCCCTCGGGGTACTGCGCAGGCGCAGGCGCAACGAGCTGAGCCAGGCACCGAAGCGCGAGGGCGCCAAGCGTCCGGAGATCCCCTCGGAGCTGCCGCCCGAGAACGCCCGCAAGGTGCCGGTCGTCAACCGCTTCCCGGCGCGCTATCTGGCCATGGCCCATGCGCGCGCCGAGGTCGAGGGGACCAATCTGACGGCCATCCTCGAAGAGATGCTGGTCAAGTACGCAACAGGCAAGCCCACTCGGCCGGGGACCGTCAGCCGGCGACTGCTGTCCTTGTACACCGCCAAGGACTAGCCTGTCGCTCCGGTTGACGGCTCGCGACCGGTCGGGCGCAGAACGGTGGGAGAACTAGCGTGTCCGAGAACAGCGCCTTCGGCGCGTCGTCGGCCGCCGACCACGATGAGGACGAACTGCCCCCGAGCCACGCGCGCTCCCTCCCGGCGCCGGCCACGCGGCCCTCACCGGCCGCCGGGCAGACACCCGCGCAGCCATCGCAGACATGGCAACCGACGGCCCACCCTTCGGCCCCCGCGCCGACACCCTCACCGGCTCCCGCGCCCGCGCCCGCACCGGCTCCGGCTCCCGCGCCGCTTCCCGACGGCGCCTCTGCGCGCCCGGACCCGATCCCGAACCCGTACGTCAACCCGTACACGGGCCAGTACCAGCCACCCTCCCCGGCCCCCTCGGCCTCCCCCGCGCAGGCCCAACGGCCGGGACTGCTGCGGCTGGTCGGCCGCGGGGGCGCGCGCTCCGCCGGTCCCGAGCAGCAGCGGCTCGCCCGGCTGCAGACGCCCGTGCCGCGTCCGTACCGGATCAGCGTCACGAGCATCAAGGGCGGCGTGGGAAAGACGACGGCCTCGGCCATGCTGGGCCTGACCTTCGCCCACTACCGCGCCGACCGCACCGTCGTCATCGACGCCAACCCGCACGCAGGCACGCTCGCGGACCGACTGCTGGGCGAGCGGATCATGCCGACCGTGCGTGACCTGGTCGGCGCCGAGCGTCACCGCAGGGCCGTCGACGGACAGGGGCTGGTCGATCCGCTGCACATCCACCAGTACCTCGGCCAGGCCGACCGGCTGATGGTGGCGGCGAGCGAACAGAGCCCGGACATCAGTGAGTTGTTCGACGAGGAGCAGTACCGCACGGCACAGGACGTCCTCACCCGGGCCTTCGACATCGTCATCACCGACAGCGGCACCGGTATGAAGCACTCCGCCATGCGGGGCACACTGGCCGCCACCGACCGGCTGATCGTGGTCGCCGCGCCGCGCTACGACGCCGCGCGGCGCGCCGCCAAGACGCTCGACGAGGTGTACGCACAGGGCTATCCGGACCTGGTGCGCAACGCGGTGGTGCTGATCACCATGGACGCCCCGAAGGCCGTCGGCATCAACATGAACACGCTGGTCGAGTACTTCGAGCAGTTGTGCACCCACGTGGTGCGGATCCCGTACGACCAGCACCTGTACGCGGGCGGCACCATCCGGTACGACCAGGTCTCCCCCGCCACCCGGGGCGCGTACATGGACCTCGCGGCGCTGCTGGCGGACGGGTTCTCGAACGTGCTCCCGGGCCGGTGACCCGGCCTCTCAGGTCCCCTGACGCCCGTCCACGAGCCACTTCCCGCCGCTCCTGGTGAGCTTGAGGATCATGCCGGTCTGCGTCGACTCGCCGCCGTTGCTCCAGCTGGTCCGCTCCGCGTACGAGACCTGCACCCAGACTTCGGTGCCGGAGCGCGGCGCCTCGTCCGGGATCACCGTGTGGAGGTTGTCGGCGCTGACCTCGACACGGCTCTTCTTGGCGGCCTCGCACGACACGTCGCACCGGTCGCTGCTGGAGTCCCGGAGCTTCTTGACGTAGGCGGCGGTGGCGTAGGGCTTGATCCGGTCGAGATAGGCGCGCGGGGCCGGGTCCCGCCAGCCGTGCCGGACGTACGCCTGCACGTAGGCGGCGGCCACCGACTCGGGGTCGGTGTAGTCGACCCGACCTTCGCGTGAACCGGCAGAGGCGTCTCCGGCCGGAGTCGCGGTGACCCTGCCGGGCCCCGGGGCCGCGCTCATCGCCGGGGCGGAGGGGGAGGGTGCGGCCGGGTGCTTCCCGGCGTCCTTGGTGCAGCCGCCGACGAGGCCCGCGGCGGCCACCACCGCAAGGCACAGGGCCGCCGTACGGCGCGCGAGCACGGTCCTCACAGCGTCCCCCCGGCGGTGCCACGGTCGGCGACGGCTGCGGCCTTGGCGGAACCCCCGCTGTCCTTGAGCAGCCGCGAGCCGCCGATCCACTGTTTCATCCAGTAGCTGTTCTTGCTGACGTTCTGCACGATCTCGACCTTCGCCCCCGTGTGCGGCGCGTGGATCATCTGGTCGTTGCCGAGATACATGCTCACGTGGTGGATACCGGACTCCGTGCCGTCGCTGCTCCAGAACATCAGGTCTCCCGGTTTGAGGTCCGAATAGTCGCGCACCCGGCTGCCCGAATTCCACTGGTCGCCCGTCCAGTGGCCGAGGCTGATGCCGACCTTGGCGTAGGCGTAGAGCGTCAGCCCCGAGCAGTCGAAGCCCTTGGAGACGCCGCCCGGGCAGTCCGAGGTGTAGGTCGGCCCGTTGGCGTCGCCGCCGCCCCAGCAGTAGTCCACGCCCAGCTGGTCCTTGGCCGCCTGGATCACCTTGCCGACGTCCCCGCTCAGGCCGACGTCCTGGCACTTGATGTCCTTGGCCCGGCCGACGATCTGGCCCGCGACACCCTCCCACTTGGTGTACGCGTCGGGAAAGGCGGAGACCTGGACGGCCTGGGCGGCGGCGCCCTTCTCCATCTGCTGCCAGCCCGAAACGCCGAGCAGTCCCCGGGGATTGGGCGGGCTGGGGTGGGTGGGACCGCCGTAGAACGCCATGGCCGAGTAGTTGGGGTCCATGATCTGGGCGTGCGTGCCCCAGCCGGCGGACGGACGCTGCTGGAACAGGCCGATGCTGTCCCGGTCGCCATAGTCGATGTTGCGCAGCTGGCTCTCCTGAAGGGACGTCATGATGGCGATGACGAGCCCGTCGTCGGGAACCTTCTCCTTCTCCCCGACGTGAACTATGACGGCGGCGTTGCCCATCTGCTCGTCGGTGACCCGGTACGGCCCGACACCGGGAACGTCGGCATGCAGGGTCTGGCCGCCCGGGTCGCACACGGTGCCGCCCGGCACCCCGCCCCCACCGCTGTCGCCGCCTCCGCCCACGGCGGCGCCCAGCATGCCCGCCAGCCCCACGACCGAGCCCGTTCCCGCGACGAAGAACAGACCGCCCCCGCTGAACAAGAACGCGCAGACAAGGAGGATGCCTATGACCGTCTTCTTGTCCACAGCTTGACGTGCCCCCCCGTCCGCGCTACTCAGTGCGCGCTCTTGTGTATATACCTTACGAGCTAGTGTCTATACTTCCAATCACCTTGAGAACCTTGGGCATTGACGGCATCCACTGGGAAGGGACCGACCCGTGACCGAACAGCCGCCACTCCCCACCTCCTCCGCCCATGCGCTCGCCGTCGTGATGCGCGACTACCTCTCCTACGGCGAGAGCGGCATGGCGGACCTGAAGGAGGCGGTGCACTCCCGGAGCCGCAAGCCCGTCATCGGGGCGTTCTGCCAGGAGTTGCGGCAGATCCTGGCCGGTGAGGCGCCCGTGCCCACCGGCGTGATCAACCGGGAGTTCCAGCGGCGCGCCGACGAGGACGCCGCACTCGGCGAGGGTGACGGCGGCGACGCCGTGCACTACGACGACCAACAGGCGTACGAGGCCCTCGCCGACCTGTGGGAGTACCTCGACCTGACCGCCGAGGGCGAGCCGCACGACACCCGCGCCGCTCTCAAGTCGGCCGCGCGCAAGGGCCGTTCACAGCTCCTGTGGATAGACGGTGACCCGGTTCACGCGCTGCGGACCTGGATGTCCTGGCGTTCACTGGCGCTCTTCGTCGTCGGTGTCGTCCTCTGCACCGTCAGCTGGGCGGTGCGTGAACGCATCGACGTCACCTTCCTGCGCGGCCTCCTCCTGCTGCTGTCCCTCGCCGGCTTCGTGATGGCGGGAATCGGGGGCGGGGCCCTGTGGCTGCGCCGCGTCCGCTACGTCAATCCGGACGCGTTCCTGCCGACGGAGGACAGGCCGAAGGACACCCGTCGCTGAGCGGGGCCGCAGCGTGATCGGAAATGGCGTCACCCGCACGGCCTCCGCCGACCTGGTGCGGCCATCGCCGCCATCATGACCGTGCCCAGCAGCGAGCCGGCGCTCAGCGGGTCCGGTCGAGACACCATGGACAGCTCCAGCAGCGCCGCTCCGGACACGAACCGGTACCAGGCAGCCAGGCACTGGATCACGGTGAGGGCCACGGCGGGCAGCGCCGATCCCGCCAGGATCTCCGGCGGGCCACCCTCGGGGGCACGACGATCACTGCTCCAGGGCCCCTTGCCGTCGAAGCGCGAGCCTGCCGAAGGGGCCCGGTGCCCATGCCGCCCCACTCTCGGGGCCGGAGGCTGTCGCACGGCGCTGCACCACAAGCCCGACGTTGCGCTGCTCGACTTCCAGATACCCCCCTATGGGAGGCCATCCAAACCGGAGCCGAGCCTTATGCCTGGCTCAACGGCATCGTCTGCGTGGGCTTTGGCTACCTCGTCGCGGGAGGGATCGCCTACAAGGTCTCCGATGTCCTGTGAGTCCGTCCCGAAGGTTCTCGAACCACACGGGCAGACTGCCCGCTCACTCCGGGACGCCCGGCGTCCCGCCTCGGGGCGCTCGTCGCCGCCCTGATGCTGACGTGACCGGTCGGCCCAGACGGAGGACAGGTACTCCAGTCCAACGGTCACGGCGGCCAGCGCGTCGGGGGCCGACCCGCCGACGCACACCAAAGCGGCACCGGCCGTGAGGACGGCCAGGAATGCAATGGCGGGGCCTTCGCTTGGGGGCGTCAGGCCAGGCGGAGTCAGTCGTCGGCCTTGTCGCGGTACTCCTGCGTCATGTCCCAGACGGGCTTGAGGAATTCGTCGGTGCAGGACATAGGGCGCAGCCGACGAAACGGTTGCGTTCCGACGTCGAATCGACCTACCCTCACGTCACGACGATACGGTACCGTCCCGACGTAACCGAAGAGAAAGGTAAGGAGTCCGGCGTCGGACCCGGTGTCCGGGCCCGACGGGAGGCCGGACGTGCGCGCCCCCTTCCTCGGCCGAAAGCAGCGGATGTGAGTCAAGTTCTCGATGCACCGCCCCCGACGTCGGCCCCGGCTGACGAAGACCTCGCAGCGCTGGCCGTCGGTCACGGCCTGTCGGTGAGCGGCGCCCGGCCCTGCCTGACGGAGTATGTGCGTCAGCTGTGGGCGCGGCGTCACTTCATCAGTGCCTTCGCCACCGCCAAGCTGACCGCCAAGTACAGCGAGGCCAAGCTCGGCCAGATCTGGCAGGTGGCGAACCCGCTGCTGAACGCCGCGGTTTACTACTTCATCTTCGGCATGCTGGTGGGCACCGCGCACGGTGTGCCGGACTTCCTGCCGTTCCTCGTGACGGGCGTGTTCGTCTGGACGTTCACCCAGAGCTCGATCAGGCGTCATGTGGAGCATCGACAAGACGCTCAAGCACAAGCCGTACCTGCTCAAAGTCACCCTTGAGTCCAACCCGGCCGCGGTCTACATCGACCTGATGCGCTACGCGCTGATCGACAGCTTCAAGGCCCGCCGGCTCCCCCACCACGTGTGGGCGTACGCGGTCGGCTGGGCACTGCCCTTCGGCGTCGGCGGGTTCATCTACTTCTGGAAGGCAGAGGAGAAGTACGGCCGTGGCCGAGCAGAACACCGAGTTGGTTCCCACTGTGAGACGCGGCCGGCATGCGAAGCGGCGCGCGTCGGGCGGGTTGATGCGCTCGTCGGCGATGATGGCGATGGCCAGCCTGGTATCGAAGGCCACGGGAATGATCCGCCTTGTATTGCAGGGCGCCGCGCTGGGGACGCTGGCGGTAGGCGGTGCCTACAACACGGCCAACACGCTGCCGACCAGCCTGTACATCCTGATGATGGGCGGGGCCCTGAACTCAGTCCTGGTTCCGCAGCTGGTGCGGGCTCGGGCCGAGCATCCCGACGGCGGACGAGCGCATGAGCAACGGCTGGTCACCCTGGTGCTCAGCGTCCTCGCGATCGGCACGGTGGTGGCGGTGTGGTTGGCACCCCAGATCGTGAGCCTGAACACCCCGGACGCTCCGGGCAGTCATCAGCTGTTCGAGCTGACCGTGGTCTTCGCCCGGTTCTTGCTGCCGCAGGTCTTCTTCTATGGGCTGTTCTTCGTCCTCGGGCAGGTCCTCAACTCCCGGGGTAAATTCGGGGCGATGGCCTGGGCTCCGGTACTGAACAACGTCGTCCTGATCGCCATGTTTGGCCTGTACATGTGGCTAGCGCCGGCCCCTGGCCACGCCGCCGACGTCACGCCCGGCCAAGTACGCCTGCTGGGTATCGGCACCACGGCGGGCATCGCGACGCAGGCCCTGTGCGTTATCCCGGCTCTCACCGGTACCGGGTTCCAGTGGCGGCTCCGCTTCGACTGGCGCGGCGTCGGCCTCGGCAAGAGTATGAGCGCGGCCCGCTGGACCCTGCTGTTCGTGCTGGTCAACCAGGTCGCCCTGACGGTGGTGACCCGCTACGCCAACGACGTCGACGCGGCACTGCCCAACGCCGGTGCAGGCAACAGCGCGTACTTCTTCGCACAGAACATCTGGACGCTGCCGCAGGGCATCATCACGGTCTCCCTGGTCACCGCGATCCTGCCGCGGATGAGCCAGGCCGTAGCTGAACGCCGCCTGGACGATCTACGCGAGGACATCTCCAGGGGCCTGCGCATCACCGGCGTCGCCATCGTCCCCGCCGCATTCTTCCTCCTGGCTTTCGGCCCCCAGATCGCCACAGTGATGTTCTCCTACGGCAGCGGAGGCGCGACCTCGGCCCAGCCGCTGGGCCACATTGTGCAGGCGTTTGCCTTGGGCCTGGTCCCCTTCTCTGCCCAATACCTGCTACTGAGGGGCTTTTACGCCTTCGAGGACACCCGGACTCCGTTCTGGATGGCCGTGTGGATCTCCGCTCTCGACATCATCCTTGCCACCGGCTGCCACCTGCTCCTGGCCGCTCGCTGGGCCGTCACCGGCATGGCTGCGGCCTACGCCGCCTCCTACGCGATCGGCCTGCTGATCACCGCAGTGCAGCTGCGCCACCGCTTGGCGGGCCGCCTGGACGGCAAGCGCCTACTGCGCACCTACGCCAAGCTCACCTGCGCCGCGGGGACAGCGGGCGCCATCGGCTGGACAGCGGCCCACGCCTGCGACGGTGTCGTCGCAGCCCCGTCGGCGGACTCCCTCCTAGCCCTCATGGCAGGGGGAAGCGTCATGCTCGTATCGTTCCTGCTCCTGGCCCGCATACTGCGGATCAGCGAACTTCGGAGCCTGCGGGGGCTACCTGGCCAGGCGTGACCGTCAACTGAGGCTCTCCTCGTAGCCTGAAGACCATGGCTGCGGGGGAAGTTGGGGTCATGGCAGAGAAGCTTCTGCCGTCATGGTGGCGAATGACCTTCAGTGCTCACGGCCGCCTGTGTGAGGCACATCGCATCAGTCCATCGTGGGTTTCACCGCCTCAATGTGACATGATCACGCTCCTAAACGCCGCCGCTGACCACGGCGGTTTGAACATCAAAACGGGAACTTTCAACGTAATGCGTACACGTACAGCGATTTCTGCTGACTCTGCCTCCCCCCTGGCCGCTGCGCTTGCTTCCACCAGTGCGCCCGCCTTCGCCGCTGACGGTGAGGCCGCCAGCACCTGATGCCCCAGCTTGATGTGTCAGCTGAGGCACCGTTTTCATCTTCTACATGCAGGTCATGCGACTGATCCAAGTCGGTGATCTCGTACGCGTGCCTCTCGCGGACAGTCACCTGTGCTCAAGATCGCCTGCCTACGGGCGACCTCGGCGTTGATCAGCACTAGCAGGGCGCGCAGAAGCGCGGCCGCGTAACGCGCAGACGGGCAGCACTCAGTGAGTGTGCGCCAGTTCACGTGTCCCGTATACGCGCCTTGTATACACTGAATGGATAGTTGCATCGTGATCATCGGCCTCCCCCCACTCGGCCTCCCTGGACCTGGCACGTGTCAACGGCGGCGGCGCGCGGCCGACCTCGGCATCCGCATCCGGCGAAAGTCCGATGCCTGATGTCAACTGCCGTTCGTGCACAGGAGCCAGGCGCTGCCATTGCCGTCACCGCCGATTCGCCGCGCGTCGGTCGACGCTGGGAGTGGCCACTGCTGGTGGTCTGCGCCGTGTCCGCACTCGTGGTGGGCCTGCTGTCGCCTGCCGACACCTCGCAGGAAGCGTGGGGCCTGGCAGCCGCATTGGGATACGGCTGTGCCGCACTCGTCGCGGCGAGGTCGTCCGCGCCGTGGGCACCGGCCCCCGCCGTGGTCGCGGTCGTCGGTGCGGTCGTCGTGCCGCTGGTCTATCTGACGGTGATCAGCAAGGAGCAGATGGAGGTCGGCGTCGTGGAGCGGGCGGCCGACCTGCTGTTCGCCTCCGGAACCCCGTACCACCCCACACCGCACGTGGTACGGGACTTCAATCCCTACCTTCCCGGCATGGCGCTCTTCGGCATACCGCACATGCTGTTCGGGGAAAGCCCGTTCACCAGCGCCCGGTTGTGGTTCCTCGTCGGCTTCCTCGCGGCCGTAGCAGGCGCGATACGGGTGCTGACCAATGGTCGGGAGACAGACGCCGGCCGGGTCAGCACCCCGCGCGGGGTCACCGGCAGGACGGGCGTGTTGTGGCTGATCGCCTGTCCCGTCGTCGCGCTGCCGCTCACCATCGGTGGTGTGGACCCGCCAGTCATCGGATTGATGTGCCTGGCCCTGGCCTTCACGCAGCGCGGCGATGCCGGACGGGCGGGGCTGGCCCTCGGCGCGGCGGCCACGCTGAAGTGGACCGCCTGGCCGGCCATCCCGGTGCTCGTCGCCGTACTGGCGGTACGCGGCGGACAGCGGACCGCGGCCAAGTGCGCGGCGGGAACCGTGGGGATCGCCGTGCTCGCCGTCCTGCCCTCGGCTCTGGCGGACACCGGTGCCTTCTACCGCAACGTCGTTCTCTACCCCTTGGGCCTCGGTCCCACGGCATCGTCCGCGCAGAGTCCTTTGCTGGGGCATCTGATCACGGTGCTGGTCCCGCACGGCAAGGCGGTCACGATGGCACTCATCGTGCTGAGCGCCGCGGGTGTGGGCCTCTCGCTCCTGATCCGCCCACCGAGGAGCGCCGTGTCCGGTGCCGACCGACTGGCCCTCGGCCTGACCTTGGCGATAGTGCTGTCTCCTGCCACCCGCATCGGCTACGCCATATACCCGATCATCCTGCTGACTTGGCCGCGCTTTGCCGCCGCCCTGTCGGCGGGCGTACTCGGCAAGCAGTCGCACGGGACGGGCCGGCGGCTGACCAGCGGGCGTGACGGTGCGTACCAACCCGTCGGCTTCCTGTCGTACCGCTCGCCCTGGCCGGCCGTGCACCCGCCGAGCGCGGCCACCACGGCGGCGCCGAGCAGGTCGCCGCTGATCACCTGCCAGCGCTTGGCCTGCGTGTCTGAAAGGGCACTCGCGTGCAACGCCAGGACCACGGAAGGGTGTTGAGGAAGTGACGCGAGGCGCATCTGGCCTGATCTTGCACTGTGACGCGACCAGATCACCGGACTTCACGGGTTCAACCTGCGTAACCGGAGCAGAACGTCACCTTCGATGCGATGCCGGTTGCAAGATCAATAAATTGGTGTGATCATGACAATGATCGAGGCGCTTCACCAAGCCTTCACAATCAACTATCGGTGGCGGATCAGCATGGTTGGGGCCGCAGCGGGGCAACGCTGCGGCCCCACCCCCGCCATCGGTCTGCACATCAGGAGGAGACAGTGATGACGGAGCACACTCAGCCCGCAAGACGGGCGCGGACCACCATAACGCGCGTCGCTGCGTTCACGGGGGCGGCGATCGCGGCCGTAGCCCTGTCCGCGCCGTCTGCGATGGCGAGCGGCACGAGCCCCAGGCTCAACGGTTGCTACTCCACGTGGGGGAGCACGGGATCGGTGGGCCACTGCGTCTCCGTGACGGTGGCCGGCCAGTACAAGAACCGCGGCGTGTGCACCTTCGGTAACGAGGACTCCATCTGGACGGTCTTCGGGTACGGGGCCTCGAACCCGAAGTGGGGCGGAGTCGAGTGCACCTTCGACATCTCGAAGTCCTACATCATGTACACAAATTGATGCGTCTCGGCAGGTAGAGGTGATGTGACCGGGTGCCGCCCTCGGGTGGCACCCGGTCGCGCATGTGAAAGGAACAACGTGGAACCGATCGCATCGCTGTCGGGACTCGCTCAGGGCTACGGCCGGAACCGGGTGATCACAGGACTCGACTGGGATCTCGGCATGGGCGTCTATGGACTTCTGGGCCCCAACGGTGCGGGAAAGACAACGCTTCTCCGCACCCTCGCCACGGTTGCCCCTCCCCAGGAGGGAAGCCTGGAGATCTGCGGCAGAAAGGTGAACTCCGAGCGGTCGGCGAGGGCGGCGCGCCCTATGATCGGCTACCTGCCTCAGGAATTCGGATACTATCCGACCTTTTCGGTCTACGACTTCGTCAGGTACAGCGCGTGGCTGCGCGGGGTTCCCGACCGTGAGGCGCACGGTGCGGCTGTGAAGGCAATCGCATCCGTCCTTCTAGACGGGCGGGCGCAGGCCACGATGAAGTCTCTCTCCGGTGGCATGCTGCGGCGCGCCGGCATCGCCGCGGCCATCGTCGGTTCGCCGAGACTCCTGCTCCTGGACGAGCCGACCGTCGGGCTGGACCCGGAACAGCGCTTGCAGTTCCGCGAGCTGATCAGATCGCTGACGGGTTCGGCGATCGTGCTGAGCACACACCTCGTCGAGGATGTGGCGGCTGTATGCGACCAGGTCGTCGTCATGCAGTCCGGAAGGTTCCTCTTCCGCGGCACACCCGAGGCCCTTGCGGGCAACACCCGATCCGGAGTGGCGGGCGACAGCCCGTTGGAGCGCGGCTACATGGCGGCCTTGTCAGGGCAGGGGGAGCTTTCCTGATGCGTATCCTCTGGATGGAGTTGCGGCGCTCTCCCCTGCGATGGTGGTTCCCCGTCCTCGTCGCTCTGGACGTGGCGGTCCTTTTCGGACGGGCTCAATGGTGGATCGGCATCTGGCCGCAGGCCAGCGCGGCGGCTCAGGTACCCGCCTTCTACCTCGGCCCGTTCCTGGGGGCCTACGCGGCGTGGGCTTCCGGCCGGATCCACCGACTCGGCTTCGAGGACCAGCACACGGCGGGAGCCAGGCCCAGATGGCAGGTCGAGGGAGCGCACATCGCAGCAGTCGCCGTTTACGGTGGCGTCTCCTACGGCGTGGGCGCCGTGGTTGCCGCCGCGGTCAGCTACCACGACGCCGGACCCGGATTCCTGTGGCCCAGTTACCTGCTGCTGGGTGCGGCGCTCATCCTTCTGTGCATCGCTGTCGGCCACCTCGCCGGACGCTGGTTCCCGTCCGCTTTCGCCACCCCAGTCATCTCCGGCCTGGCCTCCTTCGTCGTAGTGACGATGAACGGCGGCCCCATGAAGGTCGGCCTGTTCGTGCTCTCCGGCGCCCCTGCCATGGAAGTGACTCCGGGACGTCTTGCCATTCGATGGGGTCTGGCGCTCTCCGCGGTGGCCGTGGCCGTTCTCACGCCACGCGTACTGCCCGGATACACCGGCGAACGCGGAAAGGTGATCGCCAGACTGCCGGCCATCGGCACCTCGGCACTCGCCGTCGCATGCCTGGCAGGCGTGCTCACAGCAGGACCCGTGCAGACGGCGCGAGCGAATCCGAGTGCTCCGCTGTGCACGCGCACCGAGCCGAAGATCTGCGTGTGGCCCGAAGAGCGCATCTACCTGCCGCGACTGGAAGCGATGGCACGGCGCATGTCCGCGCTTCCTCCGGTCATCAAATCTCCCTCGGCGTTCTACGAGCAAGGACTGAGGGGCGACAAGGCACAGGACATCGACTTCTCGATCTTCGAGGGATCCATGTGGGAGGCGGCCGACAGCATGTCCATCGCCATCTCCCGGACCTCCACGCCGCCCTTCTGCCACGCGGTGGACAGCACGAACGAAGACCGGCGCATGCAGGCGTACTTCCAGCTCGACTCCTGGCTCGCAGCCCGGATCTCGGGCGCCGGGCAGCCGGCCGACATTCATGGGGGGCCGCCCGGTGTCGACCAGGCAGCGATCGCAAGGCTGATCAAGCAGCCCGAGCCGACGCAGGAGGACTGGGCGAAGAAGCAGATCAAGGCGATCGAGGGTACGCGCTGTGCCTGATCTCCGCGAGTCCTGGATCCGCTACCTGCAGGCTCATCGCTTCCGCGGAATCGCCGTGGGCTGGGCGCTGGTGATCGCGTGCGACGTGGCCTTCGGAGCCACCCGCCTCGACTTCCCCTTCAGCGGCAACGGATCCTCCAGCACCCCTCTGAGACACGAGATGCCCCTCGCCCTGGCCGTGATCGCCGTAGGCGGCCTCGGCAGCGCCATGGACTCCCTGGAGGAAGCGGCGGCGAAGGGTTTCAGACGAGTCGAGATCACCTACCTCGTCGGAGCCGTCACAGTGGCGGCGCTGCTGCTCGTCGCGGCCGAGGCACTCGTCAGCCCCATGGACACCGTGCTGCTTCTCCTCCGAGGCTTGCTGATCTGGGTCGGGCTCGCCCTACTGTCCGGGCGGGCATGGGGATGGAGATTCTCCTGGATCCTTCCCCTGGTCACCCTGTTTCCCCTGACCTACTGGCAGGTCGATGGCCTTGGGCGGTTCCGGTGGTGGGACTGGACGGATCAGCCCGGACACTCGCTCCCCTGCTGGTGGATCGCGATGGGCAGCCTGCTCGCGGGCAGCGTCGCGATAGCGCTGACTCCGTGGCGCGTCGTCCGGTTGCGTCGCGTATTTCGGCGGAGCAGGTAGCCAGCGGGGGAATTCCATGCGGCGTACGTGAATGCTCTGATTGTCCGTGCGTATGCTCATTGGACGCGCTGCAGGGGTGCCCCGAGTCGGGACACCCCTGCAGCGCTGACTTAGCGTCGCCTCTTACGAGTCAACCTTGAAGTTGATCCAGGACCTGTTGGCGGAGAAAGTGCACTCCACATAACCCCAACTGGGCTTGGAGTTGCCCTGGTGGAACAGGTACCAGATCGACGAGTCTCCGGAGAGGCTGCAGTCGATCTCGTTCTGGAAGTCACCGGTACGCCCCACCGACTGGCAGTGTCCGTTGGATCCGGTGTTACCCCAGGTGGAATAGCAGCCGTACGTCGTGGGGCTCGTGCCGCTGGCCAGCGCGGTCGGAGCGGTCACGGTGACGGCCGCCGCGGCCAGGCCCGCGATCGCAAACGCTCGCGCCATCGTCTTTCGTGCCCGCGGCGCGGAATGATTGAGCTCCGCCATATTCATTTCTCCTGATGTGCGGTCCGGCGCCGGGCAAGGATGGCGGCGTTGCCCCGCCGTAACCCCAACCGTTCTCCCGTTGCCGGTGGTTGACTGAAATGCGCGAGCGGTGGAACACAGGACACTCGCGCTCACTGTCATGATCGCATCAGACTTTTAATCGCGCAACGACTATGGTGTGAAAGCGGTCGGATATTGGTCGGAAACGGTGTGTGCTCTGGGGCGCTCATCCCTGTGTGCTTGAACTGGTGGGAGGTTCACGGTGGTTGTGGCCGTCGGCGCAGGAGGCTTTTCGGCTGCGGGCGGTGGAGCGGGTGTTGGTGATCGTCCGGCATCACCAACACCCGCGGACGGCTGATCAGGTACACCGCAGCCCACCCAGGCGGTCCTCCGAGATCACCACTGCCCGCCCCAACAACATCACCCGGCGCCTTCGCCGACCTCGGCACCACCTGCCTGGTCGCCCGGTCCGCTTCGCAGACCGCCAAGGGGACGGCACGCGCCTTTTCCTGACGGCCTGTTCGACCCACAACGCTGATTCCAGCGCCCCCTCGACGATGGCCGACCGGAGCGGAACGGCCGCTACTGACTCTGTTGGCGTGATGTCGTAGCTGACAAGGGGCGGTTGCCGCGGTAGGCCGGTTGCATGAGGTACCGCAAGGAGGTGGGCTGACCGCGCAGCGACGGGCGTTTCGCGAGCACCTCCGGATGCAGGCGACCGAGTCATTCGCCCTGGGACACGACAACGCCGCGGTCGCGAAGGAGTGCCGGTGCATGGTGTTGATCTGGGTCCGCAGGTCCCACTCGTGCCGAATGGTGGCGGTCGCCGGTCCTCTCAGGGTGTCGTTCGTGGCGGTGATCGGCTCGGGCTGGGTGATCGGGGCGACAGGGGAGCAGAGCACGAGCAGTGTGCCTGTCTAGTGCTGCGACCGGAAAGGTTCACCGGCTCGCGACGCCCGGCACGGCACCTCGCCGCGTTGTCGCATCGCCCGAGTACATCCAGTACGCGGGCGACGCTCCGCCTTGCGATGCACCGCACCGGACGCCGCGAGCTTCCCGGCAAACCTTTCCGGCCACAGCACTAGCGTGGGCGGCGAAGGTGGCGAAGACCTGGCTGATCTCTTTGTTGCCAGCGCCCCGAACCCCTTCTCTGGACCGAGGAGCGAGTCCGGCGCTGGCGCGAGACGGGCGAGATACCCGGCGCCGTCATGGTGTGGACCCCACAGCGGTTCGGCGCCTTTCTCGACGCCGCCGAGGGCGACCGGCTGTACGCGGTCTTCGACCTGATGGGCACCCGCGGCCTCCGTCGCGGCGAGGCGGTCGGCCAGGACTGGCACGAGATCGATCTCGGCGCCGGCCTCATCACTCCGGCCAAGGAGATCGTTGTGGACGGCTGGGACCTCTACGAGTCCGAGCCGAAGACGGACGGCAGTGCCAACACGATCGCGCTCGACAGCATGAACATCGCCGTGCTGCGCGACCACAAGGCCCGCCAGGACAGGGAGCGTGCGGACTGGCGCGGCGCCTGGCAGGACACGGGCAAGGTCTTCACGAAGGAGGACGGCTCCTGGCTCCACCCCGAGACGGTCTCGGAGATCTTCCGCCGCATCCTCGCCACGACCGACCTGCCGCCCATCACTCTGCGGGACCTGCGCCACGTGGCCGCGACGCTCACGCACGGAGGCGGCGGCGACATCCACACGGTGAAGGAGACGCTCCGGCACTCCACCGTCACCCTGACCTCGGACACGTACACGAGCCTGCTCCCCGAGCTGGACCGTGAAATAGCCGAGAAGGCAGCGAAGCTCATCCCTCGGTCGCGTCCGGCAGCTGCCGAATCGTCCGCCTCAGCGGCAGCCGATCCGCAAGCCACGGGCACATCCGCTCACGCATCGCTCACGCACGGGCCGGAAAACGACTCAGCGCCCGAGCCAGCCGAAGCCGACCCGAGCGCTGCGTAGCAGGTCAGAGGCGTTTTCCCCCGCCTACCAGCCGTAGGCCCTGTGGGACTCGAACCCACAACCAATGGATTAAAAGTCCACTGCTCTGCCAATTGAGCTAAGGGCCCAGGCGATGTTGCCTCCCCGAGCATAGCCGGAGGAAGCCGCGCCGCCGATCGGGTATCGGTGACCCGGCCACTCCAGTGTCCGAGATCCTGCGGATGGCCCCACGGTCGGCCCTGTCCCCAACCAGCTCCCCAACCAGTGGGAGGGGCCCGCCAGTCCGGGCGGCTCCACCGGCCAGGGGCCCGCCGGTCCGGGTGGATCCGCCAGCCCAGATCTGCGGTCCCGACGGATCGACCGGCCGGGGCGGATCGACCCTCCGGGTTGATCCACCGCCCCTGGGGATTCACCGGTCCTGGAGAGTCAAGGGCCCAGGGATCCACCCGCCCGGTCCACCACCGCCCCGGAGCATCCACCGCCCCAGGGCATCCACCGGCCAGGGAGAGCCAAAGGCCCACGGACCCCACCGCCCCGGAGCATCCACCAGTCCGGAGCATCCACCCGCCCGGTCCACCACCGCCCCGGAGCATCCACCAGCCCGGTCTCCGCCACCGCCCCAGGGCATCCACCGGGCCCAGGCATTCACCGGGCCCAGGGATCCACCAGCCCAAGGCATCCACCAGCCCGCGCGAACCCACCGAGGGCGGCCCCCGCCCACTGCCTACGGATCCACCGGCTCCACCGGCTCCACCACCCCGACCCGGGCCGCCTCCCGGGCGAGGGTGCGGTCGTGGTGCGGGTCGAGGAACCAGTGCCGGGCCGACGCCAGCCACCAGGTCGCCGCGAAGCCCAGTACCACCAGGACCGCGACCGGTGCGTAGTTGAACGTCTGCCAGGTGACCGGTGACGCCTGCGGCAGCATGAACAGGACCGTGATCAGGCCGACCCACACCACCGACACCACCCCGATCGCCCTCGACCAGCGGCCCAGGTGCCAGGGGCCGCGCTCGAAGCCGTCGCCCTTGCGCACCCGCAGCAGGGTCGGGATGACGTAGGCGACGTAGAGCCCGATGACGGCGATCGAGGTGACCGCCGCGTATGCGGTGTAGTTGATCAGGTAGGGCAGTCCGAGGGCCAGCGCACCGAGTGCCGCCAGCCACACCGCCGCCACCGGGGTGCGCGTGCGGGGGCTCACCGTGTACCAGAGGTGCGAGAAGGGCAGCGCGCCGTCCCGGGAGAACGCGTAGATCATGCGGCTGTTGGCCGTCACGGACGCCATCCCGCAGAACAACTGGGCGCCGATCACCACCAGCAACAGCAGCTTGCCGGCCGTCGCGCCCAGCGCGTCGAGCAGGATCTGGGCGGGCGGCGCGCCCGTCGACGACGCGAGTTCCTTGTCGTAGGACTGGATCGCGAAGGTGAAGCCCAGCAGCAGTACGAATCCGGCGATCCAGGAGGTCCAGATGGAGCGGACGATCCCCTTCGGGCCCGCCGTGGACGCGTCGTGCGTCTCCTCCGTCATATGGGCGGAGGCGTCGTAGCCGGTGAAGGTGTACTGGGCCATCAGCAGGCCCAGCAGGACCACGTAGACCCCACTGCCCCAGCCGGTGTTGTTCACGAACTTGGTGAACACGAAGGACGCCGACTGGTGCTTGTCCGGCACCAGGGCCAGCGCACCGACGATGACGGCCACCCCCACGACGTGCCACCACACGCTGACACCGTTGAGGACGGCGACGATGCGGACGCCGAAGGTGTTCAGCAGCCCGTGCAGGAGCAGGATCGCCGCGAACAGCAGGACCGTACGGCCGGGTGTGACCACGAAGCCGAACTGGAGATTGAGGTACGCCCCCAGGAACGACGCGGCGCCGAAGTCGATGCCCGCCGTCACCGCCACTTGGCCCAGCACGTTGAACCAGCCCGTGAACCACGCCCAGGCCGCGGCGGTCCGCGCCGGCGCGAGCCGGTGCGCCCAGAAGTACAGGCCCGCCGACGTCGGGTACGCCGAGCAGATCTCGGCCATCGACAGGCCGACGAACAGGGTCATCAGTCCGACCGCGACCCATCCCCAGGTGATCACCGCGGGACCGCCGGTGTTCATACCGAAGAGGTAGAGGGTCAGGCAGCCGGACAGCACCGAGATGATCGTGAAGGAGACCGCGTAGTTGGAGAACGCCGACATGCGGCGGGCGAGGACCTGGGTGTAACCGAGCTGGGCAAGCCGTTCCTCGTCCGACGGCCCACTCGCTCTGGCGTCATCTGTCATGCCCCCAGCGATTCCCTGGGCGGGGGCGTGACATGCGCCACACGACAGGTGCTTTGGCCAAAAGTTGCCGCCGCGGCGGAGTGCCCAGTCGCGGCGACCATGGGACAGGGCCCGCACGACCGAAGTCGTACGGGCCCTGTCGACGCTGGGATCAGGCCACGTCAGCCGTTGCGCTTCCAGCGCGGCTTGTCCTCGCGGCGGCCGAACGAGCCCGTGCCGCGGTGGTCGTCACGACGGCCGTACGGGCGGTCGTGGGTGCCGGAGCGGAAGCCCGGGCGGTCACCCTGGCGGTCCCGGTTGAACGGGCGGTCGCTGCCCCGGTGCCCCCCGCGCTCGTCACGGCGGTCGAAGGGACGACGGTCGCGGTCGCTGTCGCGACGGAAGCCGCCACGGTCGTCACGCCCCTCGACCGAACGCCGGTCGTTGTCGCGACGGTCGCGGTCGAAGGGACGACGGTCGCGGTCGTTGTCGCGACGGAAGCCGCCACGGTCGTCACGCCGCTCGAACGAACGCCCACCGCGGTCGCCGTCCCGGCGGTCGAAGCCCCGGTCACCACGGTCACGGTCCCGGCCACCGAAGCCGCCCCGGTCGAAGGGGCGACGGTCGCGGTCGTTGTCGCGACGGAAGCCGCCACGGTCGTCACGCCGCTCGAACGAACGCCCGCCACGGTCGCCGTCCCGGCGGTCGCCGTCCCGGCGGTCGAAGCCCCGCTCACCACGGTCACGGTCACGGTCGAACCCACGGTCACCACGGTCACGGTCGAACCCGCGGTCACGATCACGGTCGCGGTCCCGGCCGAAGCCGCCCCGCTCGTCACGGCGCTCACGACGCTCGTACGACGACGAACCGGCCGTACGCTCGGCACGCTCGCCCTGTTCGGCGCGCTCGGCCCGCTCGATCCGCTCGGCGTCCTGGGCGGTCGGCTGCTCCGGTACGGAGACCTCGGCGACCAGCGCCTGGACGACCTCGGACGCGGCAGGAGCGGCCGAGGCCTCCTGGCCCGCCGAAACCGCCGCGGCGGCGACCGCGGCCTCCGGGTCCTCGCCGCGCTCGCGCGCGGCCCGGGCGATCAGCCGGTCGGCCTCCTCGCGCAGCTCGGCCGCGCGCCGCGTGGCGCGCTCCAACTGCTTGGCGAGGTGGGTGACTTCACGCTCGGCCTGCTGCGCGGCGTTCCCGGCGGACTCGGCCTGGACCTCGGTCATGGACCGGGCGCCGGTGATCTCGGCGACCTCCGGGTCGAAGGCGGCACCGCCCTGGATGATGTGGCGCGAGGCGTCGACGCCCGCGTCCTCCATCAGCCGGAAGATCTGCCGCCGCTGGTGCGGCAGGGACAGGGACACGACCGTGCCCGTACGGCCCGCGCGCGCCGTACGGCCGGCACGGTGCAGATAGTCCTTGTGGTCCCCGGCGGGGTCCACGTTGAGCACGAGGTCGATCCCGTCGACGTGGATGCCGCGGGCGGCGACGTCCGTCGCGACGAGCACGTTGACGTAGCCGTCCTTGAAGTCGGCCAGCGTCCGGGTGCGCGCGCCCTGGGTCATGCCGCCGTGCAGCGCGTCCGCCTTCGCACCGGCGTCCCGCAGCTGCTCGGCGACGCGGTCGGCCCCGAGCTGGGTGCGGACGAAGATGATGGTGCGTCCCTTGCGGGAGGCGATGGCGGCGGTGACCGGAGCCTTGTCCTTGGGCTTCACGATCAGGATGTGGTGCGACATGGTGGTCACGGCGCCCTGGGCGGCGTCCACCTCATGGCTGACCGGCTCGTTCAGATACCGGTCGACGAGGGTCTGGATCTCGTTCTCCATGGTCGCGGAGAAGAGCATGCGCTGACCGCCGGCCGGCACCTGGTCGAGCAGCTCGGTGACCTCGGGCAGGAAGCCCAGGTCGGACATCTGGTCGGCCTCGTCGAGCACGGTGATCTGCACGTCCTCGAGGGAGCAGGCACCGCGGTTGATGATGTCGCGCAGTCGGCCGGGCGTGGCGACCAGGATGTCCACGCCGCGCTCGAGGGCGTAGATCTGGTTGCCCATGGAGGTGCCGCCGCACACGACCTTCATCTTGAGGCCGAGCACGTCGCCGTACGGCTGCAGGGCGTCCGCGACCTGCATGGCCAGCTCACGGGTCGGGGTGAGGATCACGGCCCGCGGCTTCTTCTTCTCGGTGCGGCCGCCGGCCAGGGTGGCCAGGGTCGGCAGGCCGAAGGACAGCGTCTTGCCCGAACCCGTCCGGCCACGGCCGAGGATGTCCTTGCCGACCAGGGCGTCCGGGATGGTCGCGGCCTGGATCGGGAAGGGGACGGTGACACCGTTCTGCGCGAGCTTGCGGACGATGCCCTCGGGCAGACCGAGATCGGCGAACGTCATCTCGGCGACGTCGTCGCCCTCGGACAGGACGACGTGATCAGTACTGACAACAGACATGCGAAATGCGAACCTTCCGGAGTTCACGGCACGTGCCCAAACATCCGTGAAGTCGCAATCGACCGCCTCTATGCGGTCCGGCCACGGCAAGGGAGAGTACGCGCCACACGCGGCGCGTCTTGTAGGCGCCGGGCAAATGGGATCAAACGATCTACCACCATACGCACCCGCACCCGCCGGATGCAAACCGATTCCCGCGCTTCACAGGTGACCCTCACCACACGGCCGCCCGCCCGGTCGTCTCAAGCCACCGGCCGGCCCGCCCGGTCGTCTCAAGCCACCGGCCGGCCTGCCTGTGGCGCCGGGGCTACCGCCGGAACAGTTGCGTGGTCTCGTGTGCCGAGGAGGACGGCTCGGCGGGTGTCGGGGGCGGCGCCGGCGGGTCCGGCTGGCTCGTCGGCGAGGGATCCGCCGAATGGGGAGGGCTCGGCTCCCCCTTCGTCGGCGGGGGCGGCGCCGCCCCGCCGCCGCCGTTCTTCGAGGTCTGCTCGGCGCTCGGCTGGGCGCCCTTGCCCCCGGCACCGCCCCCGGACGCCGACGCGGAGGGCGACGCCGAGCCCCCTGCCCTGGACTCGTCCGGGTCGGCAGGGCCCCCCTTGGCCGCCGCCCCGCCCAGGCGCCCGCTCCTGCCTCCGCCCGCCCCCGCGACCCCGTCCGGCGCGCCACCACCGTGCCGTCCCACCGAGTGCGACGGCGGCGGACTGCCCGCATCGTCCCCCACGCTCATACAGCCGGCGGCCGCGGCGACGGCCATCACCGCGGCGGCCAGACGGACGGGTACGTAACAGGCGCGCACGGGCAGCCACCTCCGATAGGGGTCTCCCCTGCTCATGCGGGTCCCCCTGTTGTTCGAGCGAAGCCGAGAACTCGGGGGAACGGCCGGGAGCCTGGGGAAGGTTCGAGGAGTCCCCCTGCCCAACTCCCGCCGCCCGCAGGAGGACACGCGTCCCATGAGGACAACGTCACGCGCGCCTGGAAGACGCCGTCACACACGCCCCACAAGGGCAATGTCACGCCCACCCGGAAGACGCCTCACACGCGCCCGGCAGAAGGCGCCACGCGCGCGCCCGGCATCGGGTCACCCGTACCCGAGCGCATGCAATCGCGCGTCGTCGATCCCGAAGTGATGCGCGATCTCGTGCACGACGGTCACCTCGGTCTCCGTCACCACGTCCTCCCGTGTCTCGCACATCCGCAGCGTCGGCCCCCGGTAGATCGTGATCCGGTCCGGCAGCACGCCCGCGTACCACTCCCCGCGGTCGGTCAGCGGAGTCCCCTCGTACAGCCCCAGCAGCTCGGGGTCGTCGCCGGGCGGCTCGTCCTCGACGAACACCGCCACGTTGTCCATCAGGCGTGTGAGCTCCGGCGGGATCCGGTCGAGCGCCTCGGCGACCAGTTCCTCGAACTCCTCGCGCGTCATCTCCAGCACAGGGTCATTGTCCGGTACGACAGCCTCGTACGAGAGCCGGAACCGTCCCGCATATCCGCTCCCGCACTTGGGCATACGGGACCAATGGCCCGCGTCCCCGTCGCAGCCCGGATCCGCATAGGAAGGGCGTCAGGCATCGTCGCCCGGCACTACCGCTCGCTCCGTCCCCACCCGTCCGCCGAGCTCGTCCCGCAGCCCCATCCATGGCTCCGGGCGCTGGGCATGGTCGCCGTCGTGCTCCTGGGCGCCTGGCTCGGCCTCCTGGTCGTGGGCGACGTACGCGTCCCGGTGGGCCCCATGAACACCACCATGGCCCTGCGCCCCTCCGTCGCCGGCGGCACCAAGATCAACGTATCGCCGCTCGGCGCCCTGGAGCTGAACAGCCACAAGGCCCCCGTGCGCCTCGACGTCAACGTCGACCAACTCGACCCCGTCCGCGCCCAGGCGCTGGTCGACCACCCCGAGCGGATCTCGGGCCTCCAGCAGGAGATAACCCATGACGTGGAGCACGGCACGCTCGACCTCGCCGTGCGCTCCTGCGTGGCCGTGGTCGCCGGCGCCACCGCCCTCGGCCTGGCCGTCTACCGCCGCCCGCGCCGGGCCCTGACGGCCGGCGGCCTGGCGCTCACGCTCCTCACCGCCTCGGGCGCCACGGCGTACGCCACCTGGAACCCCGAGTCGGTCCTCGAACCGAGGTTCTCCGGGCTGCTCTCGTCCGCACCCTCCCTGGTCGGCAACGCGCGCAACATCGTCACCGAATTCGACGTCTACCAGAAGGAGTTGGCGCGGCTGGTGACGAACGTGACGAAGCTCTACGACGTCACATCCACCCTCCCCGCGTACGAGCCCGATCCCACGACCATCCGGGTCCTGCACGTCTCCGACATCCATCTCAACCCGGCGAGCTGGAAGATCATCGCGTCGCTGGTGCAGCAGTACCGCGTCAACGTGATCGTCGACTCGGGCGACACCATGGACCACGGCACGGCGGCGGAGAACGGCTTCCTGGACCCGATCACCGACCTGGGCGCCCCGTACATCTGGGTCCGCGGCAACCACGACTCCCGAACCACCCAGCGCTATCTGCAGCACATGAAGAACGTCCACGTCCTGGACGACGGCAGGGCGATCAGCCTGGGGGGCCTGCGCTTCGCCGGGATCGGCGACCCGCAGTTCACCCCCGACCGCTCGGCCGCACCGGGCGGTGACCGCGCCGAGGAACTGGCGGGAGCGCGTCTGGCCGCCGCCCTGCGGGACCAGAAGACCGCCGGGACGCCTGTCGACATCGCGATCGCCCACGAGCCCACGGCCGCGCGCGAGACGGACGGCGAGGTGCCCCTGGTGCTGGCCGGCCATCTGCACCATGAGGGGATGGAGGTCATGAGGTACGGCACCCGGCTGCGCATCGAGGGCTCCACGGGGGGTAGCGGGCTGCGTGCGCTCGAGCGCAGCTATCCCGCCCCCATCGAGGCCTCGATCCTCTACCTGGACCGGGGCACCCGCCGCCTCCAGGCCTGGGACGAGATCAGGCTCGGCGGTCTGGGCCAGACCACCGCGGAGGTGACCCGCCACCTGCCCAAGGAGAACCTGCCCGGAGCGAGCCCGGCCCCCGGCGCCACGCCTCCCGGCGCCACGCCTCCCGCCACCGCGCCGACGGACCGCTCCGGCGCAACCCCGAGCGGCTCCGGCGCAACCCCGAGCGGCTCCGGCGCAACCCCCGCGCCGAGCGCCCCTTAACCGTTTTGGCGAACCCTCCCCCCATCCCATATGCTTCTCACGTCCCCGACGCGCTGAGAAGCGCCCAGGCGGGCCGATAGCCCTCATCGTCTAGCGGCCTAGGACGCCGCCCTTTCAAGGCGGTAGCACGGGTTCGAATCCCGTTGGGGGCACGCACCACCGTGTGCGACACTGTCGTACGCAACGCTTGGTCCTGTGGAGCAGTTTGGAGTGCTCGCCACCCTGTCAAGGTGGAGGCCGCGGGTTCAAATCCCGTCAGGACCGCTGAGGTTTCACGTGAAACCTCGTGGCTGGGTAGCTCAGTTGGTACGAGCGTCCGCCTGAAAAGCGGAAGGTCGCCGGTTCGACCCCGGCCCCAGCCACCGTCATCGAAAGCCTCGCCCCTTCGGGCGGGGCTTTCGTCGTCACGGGCGCCCGTGGGGGACGCGTTCCACGGGGCCCCGAGCCTGCTGACGGATGCCGGCGGCCTCACACCCTCGCGTACTTGGCATGTCCCCTGCCGGGCGCTACGTTCTGCCTGGTCGGCGCAGCCATGAAGGTGGGGGATCATGAGCCTGGACGAGACCAGGGCCAAGGACGTCGCACTCGAGAAGGACCGGGCCCGCTACGGCCTGCTCGCGGTGGTCATCAGCAACCTCGCGATCGCCGGTGTCGCGATCTTCGGCGTTTGGCGCCTGGACGGCGACAAGTCGGTGATCGTCGGTGTCCTCACGGCGGCCTTCACCGCCGTCAGCAGCATGACCACCGCGTACCTGGGTATCAAGGCCGTCTCCAACACCGCCAGGTCCATGGCCCAGGACAGAGCGGCCCGCGAGCAGCCCACCACGGTCCCGCCACAGGCGGGCGGCCACTGACCCGAGGACCCGCCGTCGGCGGAGACCCGGGAGACCCGACGGGCGCCGGTCTCCCACCGCCCGCGCACTCCGCCGCGAGCGACGCGGCGCACCCTCGGGCCCAGGAACCCCCGGCCAACCCGCCGGACGCAAATCGTTAGCCATGAATTTCGCCAAGGTGAGATCCTGGATCGCGTATGTCTACGCATCCCGCCCCCGCCCTCGGCACTCTCGCCACCCGCCTGACCGAGCTGTCCCTGCGCGACGCGCACCGGCTCGGCCGCAGGCTCGAAGGCGCGCGCAAGATCCGCAAGCCCGAGGCCCGAGCCGCCGTACTCGCCGAGATCGAGGCGGAGGTCGCCAAGGCCGAGGACAGGATCGCCGGGCGCACCGCCCGTGTCCCCGCCGTCACGTACCCCGAGCAGCTGCCCGTCAGCCAGAAGAGGAACGAGATCGCCGACGCCATACGCGACCACCAGGTCGTGATCGTGGCCGGTGAGACCGGCTCCGGCAAGACCACCCAGATCCCCAAGATCTGTCTCGAACTCGGCCGCGGCGTGCGCGGCATGATCGGCCACACCCAGCCCCGCCGCATCGCTGCCCGCACCGTCGCCGAGCGCGTCGCCGACGAGCTCGACACTCCCCTCGGCGAGGCCGTGGGCTGGAAGGTCCGCTTCACCGACCAGGTGAACCCCGACGCGACCTTCGTCAAGCTGATGACGGACGGCATCCTGCTCGCCGAGATCCAGACGGACCGCGAGCTGCGCGCCTACGACACGATCATCATCGACGAGGCCCACGAGCGGTCCCTCAACATCGACTTCCTGCTCGGCTACCTCGCCCAGCTCCTGCCCCGCCGCCCGGACCTCAAGGTCGTCATCACCTCGGCCACGATCGACCCCGAGCGCTTCTCCCGGCACTTCGGCGACGCGCCGATCATCGAGGTCAGCGGCCGCACCTATCCCGTCGAGGTGCGCTACCGACCGCTCCTCGAAGAGGACTCCGACGACGCCGACCGCGACCAGATCACCGCGATCACGGACGCCGTCGAGGAGCTGATGGCCGAGGGCCAGGGCGACATCCTGGTCTTCCTCTCCGGAGAGCGCGAGATCCGCGACACCGCGGACGCGCTCACCAAGAAGCAGTACAGGTTCACGGAAATCCTGCCGTTGTACGCCCGGCTCTCCCACGCCGAGCAGCACCGCGTCTTCCAGCCACACTCCGGCCGCAGGATCGTCCTGGCCACGAACGTGGCCGAGACCTCCCTGACCGTCCCGGGCATCAAGTACGTCATCGACCCGGGCTTCGCGCGCATCTCGCGTTACAGCCACCGCACCAAGGTGCAGCGGCTGCCCATCGAGCCGATCTCCCAGGCGAGCGCCGACCAGCGCAAGGGCCGCTGCGGCCGTACGTCGGACGGCATCTGCATCCGGCTGTACTCCGACGACGACTTCAACGCCCGCCCGGAGTTCACCGACGCCGAGATCCTCCGTACGAACCTCGCCTCCGTCATCCTCCAGATGACCGCGGCCGGCCTCGGCGACATCGAGAAGTTCCCCTTCATCGACCCGCCGGACCACCGCAACATTCGGGACGGCGTCCAGCTCCTGGAGGAACTGGGCGCGCTGGACGCGACCGAGAAGGACCCGCGCAAGCGCCTCACCGACACCGGCCGCAAGCTCGCCCAGCTGCCCGTGGACCCGCGCCTGGCGCGCATGGTCCTGGAGGCCGACCGCAACCGCTGTGTCCGCGAGGTCATGGTCATCGCCGCGGCCCTGTCCATCCAGGACCCGCGCGAGCGCCCCGCCGACAAGCAGGCCCAGGCCGACCAGCAGCACGCCCGCTTCAAGGACGAGACGAGCGACTTCCTCGCCTACCTCAACCTGTGGCGCTACATCCGCGAACAGCAGAAGGAGCGCGGCTCGTCGTCCTTCCGCCGTATGTGCAAGCAGGAGTACCTGAACTTCCTGCGCATCCGGGAATGGCAGGACATCTACACACAGCTGCGCACGGTCGCCAAGCAGATGGGCATCCATCCGAACGAGCAGGACGCCCCGGCCGACCACATCCACATCTCGCTCCTCGCCGGCCTGCTCTCGCACATCGGCATGAAGGACGTGAAGGAGTCCAAGGACTCCGCCCCCGGCGGGCGCAGGGACGGCGGGCGCAACGAGTACCTCGGCGCCCGCAACGCCAAATTCGCGATCTTCCCGGGTTCGTCCCTGTTCCGGAAGCCCCCGCGCTTCGTGATGTCCGCCGAACTCGTCGAGACCTCCCGGCTGTGGGCCCGGGTCAACGCGAAGATCGAGCCGGAGTGGGTCGAGCCGCTCGCCGGCCATCTCCTCAAGCGGACGTACAGCGAACCGCACTGGGAGAAGGACCAGGCGGCCGTGATGGCGTACGAGAAGGTCACGCTGTACGGCGTCCCGATCGTCGCCCAGCGGAAGGTGAACTACGGCCGTATCGACCCGGAGACGAGCCGCGAGCTGTTCATCCGCAACGCCCTCGTGGAGGGCGACTGGCGCACGCACCACAAGTTCTTCGCCGACAACCGCAGACTCCTCACCGAGGTGGAGGAGCTGGAGCACCGCGCCCGGCGCCGGGACATCCTGGTCGACGACGAAACGCTGTTCGACTTCTACGACCAGCGGGTGCCCGAACACGTCGTCTCGGGCGCCCACTTCGACTCCTGGTGGAAGCGCAAACGCCAGGAGCAGCCCGACTTCCTCGACTTCGAGCGCGAGATGCTCATCAACGAGAGGGCGGGCGCGGTCACCAAGGACGACTATCCCGACTCCTGGCGCCAGGGCCGCCTGAAGTTCAAGGTCACCTACCAGTTCGAGCCGGGCGCGGACGCGGACGGTGTGACCGTCCACATCCCGCTGCAGGTCCTCAACCAGGTCACCGACGAGGGCTTCGACTGGCAGATCCCGGGCCTGCGGGAGGAACTGGTCACCGAGCTCATCCGGTCCCTCCCCAAGCCGATCCGCCGTAACTACGTCCCGGCGCCGGACCATGCGAAGGCGTTCCTGGAGAAGACGTCGTCCCCGGAGGGGGCCCATCAGACACAGTCCCTCCAGGAGCCGCTGACCGTCGCCATGGCGCGCGAGCTGAAGCGCATGGTGGGTGTGCCGTTCGAGGCGGACGACTTCGACTGGGAGAAGGTCCCCGACCACCTCAAGATCACCTTCCGGATCGTCGACGAGCGGCGCCGCAAGCTCGCCGAGGACAAGGACCTGGAGGCGCTGAAACTCAGCCTGAAGCCGAAGGCGCGCAAGGCCCTCTCGCAGGCCGCGGCGGCCACGGCCGAGCGGCAGGGCGGGGAGTCCCTGGAGCGTACGGGCCTCACGGACTGGACGATCGGCGCGCTCCCCCACATCTTCGAGACCCGCCGCGCCGGCCAGCCGGTGAAGGCGTTCCCGGCGCTGGTCGACGACGGCGACACGGTCTCCGTGCGCCTCTTCGACACCGAGGAGGAGCAGGCAGGGGCCATGTGGAAGGGCACTCGGCGCCTGATCCTGCGGAACATCCCGGTCAACCCGGCGAAGTTCGCGTCCGAGAAGCTGACGAACGCCCAGAAGCTCGCCCTGTCCGCGAACCCGCACGGTTCCGTCCAGGCCCTGTTCGACGACTGCGCGATGGCGGCCGCGGACAAGCTGATCGGGGACCTCGGGGGACCGGCGTGGGACGAGGAGTCGTACCGGAAGCTGTACGACAAGGTGCGCGCGGAGATCGTCGACACGACGGTCCGTACGGTCGGGCAGGTGCAGCAGGTGCTGGCCGCGTGGCAGGCCTGTGAGCGCCGTCTGAAAGCCGTACGGAGCCCGGCGCTGCTGCCGAACCTGGCCGACGTACGCGCGCAGCTGGACGCCCTCATGAAGCCCGGCTTCGTCACGGAGGCGGGGACAGGGCGCCTGCCCGACCTGATGCGCTACCTGGTCGCCGCGGACCGCCGACTGCAGCAGATGCCGACCAACGTCCAGCGGGACACGACGCGTATGGCCAAGATCCATGAGATGCGGGACGAGTACGCATGGCTGCTGGAGCAGCTGCCGCAGGGCCGGCCCGTCCCCGCCGCCGTCCTCGACATCCGCTGGATGATCGAGGAGCTGCGCGTCAGCTACTTCGCGCATGCGCTGGGCACGGCGTACCCGGTCTCGGACAAGCGCATCGTGAAGGCCATCGACGCGGCCGCCCCGTGACGACTCGTTCACGGGGGGTGAGTTCGACCGGGGACTCACCCTCCTGTACAGTCTCTTCTCGCAGCGCAACGCACGATCAGCGCCGCGAAACCTGGTCCTGTGGAGCAGTTTGGAGTGCTCGCCACCCTGTCAAGGTGGAGGCCGCGGGTTCAAATCCCGTCAGGACCGCCAGAGGAGAGGCCCCGCATCCCCGCGATGCGGGGTCTTCTTCATGCCGCCTTCATACCTTCTTCTTGCCGCCTCCATGCCGCCCCCTGACGACCTCCCTGGCCGGTCGCCGTTCGGCGGCGCTCCGGCGGCGCTTCGGCGCCGGCCCTCAGCGCTCCGGGGCATCTTGACGGCGTCACATTCCGCCGGTACCCAGAAGTCAGGGTCCCCGACTGCATGGACCCGGGGAGGTGGCATATGGCGGCGTCCGCTCGGCACGAGACGCGTGCTCTGCTCCGTGCCCATCTCTCCGCCGCTATCGGGTACCGCCATCTGACGCGCCACTGCCCCATCTGCCATCAACTCCTGCGCCTGGCCATGGAACCCGCCCAGCACGGCGAGGAAGGCACCGAGACGCCCCCCGAGGACGACAGCACCTCCACGCCGTGACCACAAAACCGTGGGGTTCATGCGGCCTCCGCTTGGGCACTCCTGGACGTACGGTCCGCCCAACACCCGCCCCACGACGCCATGTTCCTCTAGCAAAGACGACGCGAGCGTAACAAGGACTCTGGCATGTGACGGGTGTCACTGCACAAGTTTGGAGAAGCGGGGACCTTACACCCCTCCTACAACGGATCAATTTAATATGTGCAATTGCACCGCTCTCCGGACTGCCGCACAGCAGATCCGACACCGCTCCCCAGACTCCCACAAGGCCGCTCACAGACGGGCCTCGCGCAGGGCGCCGGGACACAAAAAAGATCGCGCTGGACCCGGCGGAGTCCAGCGCGATCGACGACGCACCCTTGTCGTGCCTCTGATGACCGTGGGCGAGGGCCCTGTTGGGGCAGGACCCGCGTCGCTTGGAGCTGAGGTGCGGACGTCACGGCAGGTTGGGGGACCTACCGGTATGTCCGGCTATGCAGTTGTTCAGGCTTCGCTGCGCTGCTGCGGGATGCCCGCCAGCAGGGCGCGCACCTCGGCCTCGCGGTAGCGGCGGTGCCCGCCGAGCGTGCGAATCGACGTGAGCTTGCCGGCCTTCGCCCACCGCGTGACCGTCTTCGGGTCCACACGGAACATGGTGGCGACCTCAGCCGGGGTCAGCAGCGGCTCGGCATCAGGGGTGCGAGCGGTCATGAGCGGCCTCCTCGGGAGAACCGAACCTTCTCGGTTCTTTCCTCTAAATTCTGCACCTTGACCCGCGTTGCCCGAAATGGCGGACGCGAGTCGAGTCGGTTATAGGACGAACGGCTTGTCCTCGGCACTACAACTACACCATCTGTCCAGCCGCGTCGGCCAAACCGATGGAATTGCCCTCCCAGGTGTCCATCAGCGACGGAAGCCGATGGACCATGCCATAGCGGACAGTCACGCCGCTGTGACGATCAGTCACAGGGCGATCAGGAGCCACCAGACCCCTCAAAGAGTGCAATGCTGAGCATCCACCCAAAAGCGGGCAGAAGGAACCTCCCCCGGGCTCCTTGTCCTATTTTGGCATGAGGAGACACGTTAGGCGCAAGGTCCTTGTAAGTGCCGTCCGTCACGCTTGAGGGCAAAAGGCCCGGATCAGGGGCCTACGTCCCCCATCGCGACCTGCGGTATGTCAACCATGGGCCAAGGGTTATCACTTCACCATGTCTCGCAGGTCACAATTCGCGCACTGGTTCACCGCGGCCCTGGACTCAGTTCGCCGACCGGCGGTCCCGCACGGCCCGCCAGCGCTCCACCAGCCGCCCGTACGCCTCCCCGGCCGCGACCCCGTCCCCGAGCCGCAGGGCCTCGATGCCCTCGGCGACGTCCGCGGCCGAGTGGTCCCCGTCCAGATCCGCGGCCGGCAGGACGTGCACGAGCCCGCCGTAGTCCAGCTCGACCAGCGACCGCGGATGGAACTCCTCCAGCCACCGCCCCACATCCACCAGACCGTCGATGAGCGGTCCCTCGTCGATCGCGTCCTTGAGCGTCCGCAGCGCCCGCGCGGTGCGCCGCCTGGCCTGCACCATGGGAGTGCGGTAGCGCAGCATCGGGGGGATCTCCCCGGAGCCCTTGTCGTACCGCCGCTCGGCGTCGGAGACCAGCACGAACCAATTGAGCGGCACCTGCCAGGTCGCGGTGCGGATCCACGGGCGGGCGTCCGGGTTGCCCTCCAGCCAGCGCTCGTAGTCCTGGGCGGCCTGGCGGCGCACGACGGGCGGCAGGACCGCGTCCAGGACCGACGCCGGAAGCTCCTGCGCCAGCTCCCCGAGCGCCTGCCAGCCGCGCAGCCGGGTGCGCCACGGGCAGACGCACAGCACCCCGTCGAACTCGGTCACGAAGGCGTCGCTGCTCTCGTGCACCGGCACCGGCACCGGCGGGGTGGGCAGCAAGTCGCCAAGGGAGCGGCGCAGTTCGTCCTGGTACGAGGGACGGTCGGGGCTGCGGGCGTACCGCGCCCAGTGGCTGCGTTCCGGCTCCGGGAAGGCGGCCAGCGGTTCGTACACGCGCAAGTAGGACGCGTACGGGACGATCACCGAGGACACCTTGGGCACGCCTGCTCCCTCCCCATCGGACCTGACCCGAAACCCGTCCGGGCGCGGCCCGGCCGGGGTGGAAAACCATGCAAATCGTCCCACGAACCGGGCACGGCGTACTCCGAGGGAGGGTGATCCTGCGCACTGCGCGGCTGGCGGACCTGCACACGCTCTACGCTCATGCCCACGGGCCCCGCCACCCGCACGGGACTCGCCCCTCAACCGCCGCTACACCACCGGGAGTCACCACCGTGACCGACGTAACCGACGGCGTCCTGCACACCCTGTTCCGCTCGGACCAGGGAGGTCATGAGCAGGTCGTGCTCTGTCAGGACCGGGCCAGTGGCCTCAAGGCCGTCATCGCGATCCACTCCACCGCCCTGGGCCCGGCCCTCGGCGGCACGCGCTTCTACCCCTACGCGACCGAGGAGGAGGCCGTCGCCGACGCGCTGAACCTCGCGCGCGGGATGTCGTACAAGAACGCCATGGCCGGCCTCGGTCACGGCGGCGGCAAGGCGGTGATCATCGGCGACCCCGAGCGGATCAAGACCGAGGAGCTGCTGCTGGCGTACGGCCGTTTCGTGGCCTCGCTCGGTGGCCGGTACGTCACCGCGTGCGACGTCGGCACGTTTGTGGCGGACATGGACGTGGTGGCGCGGGTGTGCCCCTGGACCACCGGGCGCTCCCCGGAGAACGGCGGCGCGGGAGACTCCTCGGTCCTGACGGCCTACGGCGTCTTCCAGGGCATGCGGGCATCCGCCCAGCACCTGTGGGGCGACCCGACCCTGCGCGGCCGCAGGGTCGGCATCGCGGGCGTCGGCAAGGTCGGGCGCCACCTGGTGGAGCACCTGCTGGAGGACGGCGCCGAGGTCGTGATCACGGACGTGAGGCCGGACGCCGTGCACCGGGTCACGGAGGCGCACCCGGAGGTCGCCGTGGCGGCCGACACCGACGCCCTGATCCGGACCGAGGCTCTGGACATCTACGCGCCGTGCGCGCTCGGCGGCGCGCTGAACGACGAGTCCGTGCCGGTGCTGACGGCGAAGGTGGTGTGCGGCGCGGCCAACAACCAACTCGCGCATCCGGGCGTGGAGAAGGACCTGGCCGACCGCGGGATCCTGTACGCCCCCGACTACGTCGTCAACGCGGGCGGGGTCATCCAGGTCGCCGACGAGTTGCACGGCTTCGACTTCGACCGCTGCAGGGCGAAGGCGGCGAAGATCTTCGACACCACGCTGGCCATATTCGCACGCGCGAAGGAGGACGGGATTCCGCCGGCTGCCGCGGCCGACCGGATCGCCGAGCAGCGCATGGCGGAGGCACGCGGACGGTGATCGTTCCCCGGGGGGCTCGGCCGGCTTGACCGGTACCCGCCGATGGGCAGTTTGAGAGGACTCTCACTTTCATCGGCGGGTCGTCCGCCAATAAGTGGTTAAAATCGGCCGTGACCAGCGAGGACGGGGCGCCTCGACGGTCCTGTGCACACGCCCGTCCTGCGGGCGACGTACCGTATGGGCGCGGGCTCAGGTACCGTGGAAGCCCTACGGACCGGTCTCTCCGCGGAGAGCCCGTTCCGGATCATGAACGCGTGTCAAGACTCTGGGGCCGTCGAGCCCCGTCGTTGAGGGGGTCGAGCCATGGGGCGCGGCCGGGCCAAGGCCAAGCAGACGAAGGTCGCCCGCCAGCTGAAGTACAACAGCGGTGGGACGGACCTCTCACGCCTGGCCGAGGAGCTGGGCGCATCGACGTCGAACACGTCGCCGAACGGCGACCGGTTCGAGGACGATGAGCACGACGACGAACTGTACGCACGGTACGCCGATCTGTATGGGGACGACGAGGAGGACGAGGACGACGAGTCCTCGCAGCACCGTCGCGGCGCTTGACCCTGCACTGAGCCTTCACCCGGTCCGTGGCCGAGGCCACGGACCGGGTTCTGTGCTGCCCGCCGGGTCTCAGCTCGCGTAGTCCCCCACCAGGGCCGCGCCCGTCTCGTGGTCACCCCGGTCGGTGATCTCGCCGGCCGGCCATGCCTCCACGCCGCGGTCGGCCAGGGCGGCCAGGGCGACGTCCACCGACTGCTCGGGCACGATCGCGATCATCCCGACGCCCATGTTCAGGGTCTTCTCCAGCTCCAGGCGCTCGACGTCCCCGGTCCTGCCGACGAGGTCGAACACCGGCGCCGGGGTCCAGGTGGAGCGGTCGACGACCGCGTGCAAGCCGTCCGGGATCACACGGGCCAGGTTCGCCGCGAGTCCACCGCCGGTGATGTGGCTGAACGCGTGCACCTCGGCGGTGCGGGTCAGTGCCAGGCAGTCCAGCGAGTAGATCTTCGTGGGCTCCAGCAGCTCCTCGCCGAGGGTGCGGCCGAGTTCCTCGATGTGCTGGTCGAGGCCGAGGTCCGCCCGGTCGAGGAGGACGTGCCGGACCAGCGAGTACCCGTTCGAGTGAAGCCCGGACGCGGCCATGGCGATCACCGCGTCACCCTGGCGGATACGTTCGGCGCCGAGCAGCCGGTCGGCCTCCACGACGCCCGTACCGGCCCCGGCGACGTCGAAGTCGTCCGGACCGAGGAGGCCGGGGTGTTCGGCCGTCTCACCGCCCACCAGGGCGCAGCCCGCCAGCACACAGCCCTCGGCGATGCCCTTGACGATCGCGGCGACGCGCTCGGGGTGGACCTTGCCGACGCAGATGTAGTCGGTCATGAACAGCGGCTCGGCGCCGCACACCACGATGTCGTCCATGACCATGGCGACCAGGTCGTGGCCGATGGTGTCGTAGACGCCCATCCGGCGTGCGATGTCGACCTTCGTGCCCACGCCGTCGGTGGCGGAGGCGAGCAGCGGGCGCTCGTAGCGCTTGAGGGCGGAGGCGTCGAAGAGACCGGCGAAGCCGCCGAGGCCGCCGAGGACCTCCGGCCGCTGCGTCTTCTTCACCCACTCCTTCATGAGCTCCACGGCGCGGTCGCCCGCCTCGATGTCGACGCCTGCCGCCGCGTAGGAAGCACCGGTAGTGCCCGTCGACGGAGGCGACTGATCAAACACAGCAGACATTGCCTGGGATCTTTCGCGTTGGTGGTACGGGCTCAGGGACGACGGATGGCGTCGGCCGCGGCCGTGGCGGCCGGACCGGCCGCCAGTTCGGTCTCCAGCAGCTGCTTGCCCAGCAGCTCCGGGTCGGGCAGCTCCATCGGGTACTCGCCGTCGAAGCAGGCGCGGCAGAGGTCCGGCTTGGCGATGGTGGTCGCCTCGATCATGCCGTCGAGGGAGATGTACGCCAGGGAGTCCGCACCCAGCGAGGTGCCGATCTCCTCGATGGTCATGCCGTTGGCGATGAGCTCGGCGCGGGTGGCGAAGTCGATGCCGAAGAAGCAGGGCCACTTCACGGGCGGCGAGGAGATCCGGATGTGCACCTCGGCGGCCCCTGCCTCGCGGAGCATGCGCACCAGCGCCCGCTGGGTGTTGCCGCGCACGATCGAGTCGTCCACGACCACCAGGCGCTTGCCCTTGATGACTTCCTTGAGGGGGTTCAGCTTCAGGCGGATGCCGAGCTGCCGGATGGTCTGCGAGGGCTGGATGAAGGTGCGGCCGACGTACGCGTTCTTCACCAGGCCGGCGCCGAACGGGATCCCGGAGGCCTCCGCGTAGCCGATCGCGGCGGGGGTGCCGGACTCGGGCGTCGGTATCACCAGATCCGCCTCGGCGGGCGCCTCCTTCGCGAGGCGACGGCCCATCTCGACACGGGAGAGATAGACGTTACGGCCGGCGATGTCGGTGTCGGGACGGGCCAGGTACACGTACTCGAAGACACAGCCACGGGGCTTCGCTTCCGCGAATCGAGAGGTCCGCAGGCCATTCTCGTCGATCGCGATGCACTCGCCCGGCTCGATCTCGCGGACGAAGCTGGCACCCGTGATGTCGAGCGCCGCGGTCTCCGAGGCGACGACCCAGCCGCGCTCCAGCCGGCCGAGGACCAGCGGGCGGATGCCCTGCGGGTCACGGGCCGCGTAGAGGGTGTGCTCGTCCATGAAGACGAGCGAGAAGGCGCCCTTGACCTGCGGCAGCACCTTGGCGGCGGCTTCCTCGACGGTCAGCGGCTTGCCGTCGTCGTCGACCTGCCCGGCGAGCAGGGCGGTGACGAGGTCGGTGTCGTTCGTGGCGGCCACCTGCGTGGCGCGGCCGTTCTCCTTGGGGAGGTCGGCGACCATCTCGGCGAGCCGCGCCGTGTTGACGAGGTTGCCGTTGTGGCCGAGCGCGATGGAGCCGTGCGCCGTGGCACGGAACGTCGGCTGGGCGTTCTCCCACACGGAGGCGCCGGTGGTCGAGTAGCGGGCGTGACCGACCGCGATGTGACCCTGGAGGGAACCGAGCGAGGTCTCGTCGAAGACCTGGGACACCAGGCCCATGTCCTTGAAGACGAGGATCTGGGAGCCGTTGCTGACCGCGATTCCCGCGGATTCCTGACCCCGGTGCTGAAGGGCGTAGAGCCCGAAGTACGTGAGCTTTGCGACCTCTTCGCCCGGAGCCCAGACACCGAAGACGCCACACGCGTCCTGGGGGCCCTTCTCACCGGGGAGCAGATCGTGATTGAGTCGACCGTCACCACGTGGCACGCCACCGAGTGTAGGCGAGATCGCGCACTGGTCCGAATCCGGTCATCTGTCCCGTACGGAGTCCCGCCGCGTCCGGCGCTCGGCGTCACCGCGCGGCCACCGCGTTGACACCCTTGCCGTTTCCGCTGGTCAGCGCGATGCTGCGATGGTCGAGGCGGTAGGTGAGCGTACGGCCGAACAACGCGCGCAAGGCCTTCTCGGTGTCCATGAGTGAGCCGTCGCACATCCTGCGGGTGGTCCTGGGGGCGCCCAGGGTGAGATGACCGTCGCGTACGGTCGCCGTCGCCGTGAACCGGTTGCAGCCGAGGCTGCCGGACACGGCTGCGGCCTTCTGGTCGAGGGTGAACCAGGCCTTGTCCGTGGCCGCGGGCAGCGAGGAGGCGACGTCGCCGTCGACCAGCGACGTGACCTGCCACTTGGTGCCGTACAGGGACGCGTCGCTCTCCTTGGTGAGACGCACGCGGTCGCCGTCCTTGGCGGTGAGCGTCAGCTCGTTGCGGTCGACGGCGGCGGTGAGCGTGCCGCCGGCCAGTGTGCGGGAGAAGTCCGCCTCGAAGGCCATCGGAGCCTTCTCGCAGGCCATGTCCGTGGACTGTGCGGCGCCGAAGTGGATGCGGTCGCCGTGCACGCCGGCGGAGGCGCCGAAGCCGTTGCAGCCGTAGTTGCCGTGGGCCTGGCCGTGGTCGTCGATCTGGAGGTAGGCGCCGGCCGGGGCGTTCCTGGTGGTGCCTCCGACGGTGAGGCTGTCGACGCGCCAGTGGACACCGGTGACGGGCGCATCGGTCCCCGAGCCGACGGAACCGCTGCCGCCGCCCGAACCGGGTCCGTTACCGCAGGCCGCCGCGAGCGGAAGCACGGTCAGGACGGTGAGGGTCAGTCGGTGCTTGTCCATGGGGGTGGGACGGGTGGGCCCCCGGGGCGGTTCCCCCGGGGCGCCTTCCGGGAGTCACCCCATGAGCGGCAGCAGGGCGCCCAGGTCCGCTCGTTCGCCGCTCGCGCGGATCTTCGCCTCGGCGAGGGCGGAGTGCCACCGCGTGCGGCCGGTCGCCAGGCGTATCCAGGTCAGCGGGTCGGTCTCGACGACGTTCGGCGGGGTGCCGCGGGTGTGGCGGGGGCCCTCGATGCACTGCACGACCGCGTACGGCGGGATGCGCACCTCGGTCGAGGCGCCGGGCGCCTTCACGGCGAGCGCGTCGGCGAGCAGCCGGGTGCAGGTGGCGAGGGCCTGGCGGTCGAACGGGATGTCGAGGCCCGGGACGGCGGTGTTCAGGTCGTCGGTGTGGACGACCAGTTCGACGGTGCGGGTGATGAGGTAGTCGGCCAGCGGCATGGCGCCCACGTTGGTGGCGAGCAGCCGGGGGCCGGGGTGTGCGGCGAGGCGTTCCGCGAGGCTCTCCTGGATACCGGCGAGGAAGGCGCCGAGGTCGGGGTTCTGCTCGACCAGCTTGTGGCCCACATCGGCGATGGCCGCGGAGTCGGCGGAGGTCGCGAACGGCCAGTCGAGCACCGTGGCGTCCTGCTTCGTCGGCTCCGGCGCGTCGAGGAATCGGACCACGGCCGCGAGGGCCATGCCGGTGTGCGCGACCAGCTCCCGTACCGTCCAGTCGCCGAGCCGGGTCGCAAGCGCCAGCCGCTCGGGGGTGAGGGTCCCCACGGCTTCCCGTACGTTCCCGAACTGGGCGAGAACCGCTGCGCGGGTCTTGGCGGGGTCGTAGGTGCGTGCGCGCTTCCTGGCCGAGGGCATGGGGGTGAGCCTATGCCTTCACGGCGTACCGGCTCAGCCCCTTCCCGACCAGGTCGCAGGCTCGCCGAACCGGCTCGCAGGCGGCGACGAGCATCACCGTCGCCGCTGTCCTCGGCGAGCAACCGGGTGCAGGCGGCGCGGAGGACGCCTTCATCGTGGCGTGGGGTCCCGCCGACGGTCCGGCGCGGAGGGCGCGTTCATCGTGGCGGGGGGTCTCGCCGACGGTCCGGCGCGGATACGGCCGACCGATCGTGCCGGTCCAGAGCACCGTCCCACGCCACCGGCCGGGCATCGCCACCAGGTCCTTCCGCTTCCAACGCCCCACGCACCGCCGCCCCCTCCGCACCCCGCCCGGCCGACCGCAACGACCCGCGCACGCACCGCGGACACACACCGGCCCCGGCCCCGGAGGCAACCCGGAACGTGTCTCGACGTGGTGAAGGCCCCGCCCGTGGCGCCGGGCGGGGCCTTCACCGTCGTACGACCGGAGGTCCTACGCCAGCAGCGCCGGGATGGTCTCCTCGTGTGCCTCGCGCAGCTCCCGCAGGGACAGCTCGAACTCGCCCTGCACCTCGACCGTGTCACCGTCCACGACACCGATGCGGGTGGCCGGCAGACCGCGGGCGCCGCACATGTCGTTGAAGCGGACCTCCTCGGAGCGCGGCACGGCGACGATCGCCCGGCCGGCCGACTCGGAGAAGAGGAAGGTGAAGGCGTCGAGGCCGTCCGGCACGATCAGCCGCGCACCCTTGCCGCCGAGCAGCGCCGACTCGACCACGGCCTGGATCAGTCCGCCGTCGGACAGGTCGTGCGCCGAGTCGATCATGCCGTCACGGGAGGCCGAGATGAGGATCTCACCGAGCAGCCGCTCCCGCTCCAGGTCGACCTGCGGCGGCAGACCGCCGAGGTGGTCGTGGACGACCTGCGACCAGGCCGAACCGCCGAACTCCTCACGGGTCTCGCCGAGGAGGTAGAGCAGCTGGCCCTCCTCCTGGAAGGCGACGGGCGTACGGCGGGCGACGTCGTCGATGACACCGAGCACCGCCACGACCGGGGTCGGGTGGATGGCAGCCTCGCCCGTCTGGTTGTAGAGGGAGACGTTGCCGCCGGTCACCGGGGTGCCCAGCTGCTGACAGGCGTCGGCGAGTCCCCGGACGGCCTCCGCGAACTGCCACATGACGGCCGGGTCCTCGGGCGAGCCGAAGTTCAGGCAGTCGGAGACGGCGAGCGGCTTGGCGCCCGTGGTCGCCACGTTGCGGTACGCCTCGGCCAGGGCGAGCTGCGCGCCCGCGTACGGGTCGAGCTTCGCGTAGCGGCCGTTGCCGTCGGTCGCGATGGCGACGCCGAGACCGGACTCCTCGTCGATGCGGATCATCCCGGAGTCCTCGGGCTGGGCGAGGACCGTGTTGCCCTGCACGAAGTGGTCGTACTGGGAGGTGATCCACTTCTTGGAGGCCTGGTTGGGGGACGACACCAGCTTCAGGACCTGGTCCTTCAGCTCCTCCGAGGTCTCCGGGCGCGGAAGCTTGTTCGCGTCGTCGGCCTGGAGGGCGTCCTGCCACTCCGGACGGGCGTACGGGCGCTCGTAGATGGGGCCCTCGTGCGCGACCGTCCGCGGGTCGACGTCGACGATCTTTCCGCCGTGCCAGTAGATCTCCAGCCGGTCGCCGTCCGTCACCTCACCGATCACGGTGGCGATGACGTCCCACTTGGCGCAGATCTCCAGGAACCGGTCGACCTTCTCCGGCTCGACGACCGCGCACATGCGTTCCTGCGACTCGCTCATGAGGATCTCCTCCGGCGAGAGCGTCGAGTCGCGCAGCGGCACGTCGTCCAGGGTCACTCGCATGCCGCCTGAGCCGTTCGAAGCCAGCTCGGAGGTGGCGCACGACAGACCCGCGGCGCCCAGGTCCTGGATGCCGACGACCAGCTTCTCCTTGAAGGCCTCCAGGGTGCACTCGATGAGGAGCTTCTCCTGGAAGGGGTCGCCGACCTGGACGGCCGGGCGCTTGGAGGGCTTGGCGTCGTCGAAGGTCTCGGAGGCGAGGATGGAGGCGCCGCCGATACCGTCACCGCCCGTACGGGCGCCGTACAGGATGACCTTGTTGCCCGCGCCCGACGCCTTCGCAAGGTGGATGTCCTCGTGCCGCATGACGCCGATGGCACCGGCGTTGACCAGCGGGTTGCCCTGGTAACAGGCGTCGAAGACGACCTCGCCGCCGATGTTCGGCAGACCCAGGCAGTTGCCGTAGCCGCCGATGCCGGCCACGACACCCGGCAGGACGCGCTTGGTGTCCGGGTGGTCGGCGGCGCCGAAGCGCAGCGGGTCGACGACGGCAACCGGCCGCGCGCCCATCGCGATGATGTCGCGCACGATGCCGCCGACACCGGTCGCGGCGCCCTGGTAGGGCTCGACGTACGAGGGGTGGTTGTGCGACTCGACCTTGAAGGTGACCGCGTAGCCCTGGCCGACGTCGACGACACCGGCGTTCTCGCCGATACCGACGAGGAGGGCGTCGGACTCGGGGGCCTTCTCGCCGAACTGGCGGAGGTGGACCTTGGAGGACTTGTACGAGCAGTGCTCGGACCACATCACCGAGTACATGGCGAGCTCGGCACCGGTGGGGCGCCGGCCCAGGATCTCGACGACCTTCTCGTACTCGTCCTTCTTCAGGCCGAGTTCGGCCCAGGGCAGCTCGACGTCGGGGGTCGCGGCCGCGTGCTCGACCGTGTCCAGAGGCGTCCGGCTCATGCGTTGACCAGCTTCTTGAGGATCGAGGTGAAGAACGGGAGGCCGTCGGTACGACCGGTACCGATCAGCGGCTCGACGGCGTGCTCGGGGTGCGGCATGAGGCCCACGACGTTCCCGGCCTCGTTGGTGATGCCGGCGATGTCACGCAGCGAACCGTTGGGGTTGAAGTCCAGGTAGCGGAAGGCGACCCGGCCCTCCGCCTCCAGCTTGTCGAGCGTGTACTCGTCGGCGACGTACCGGCCGTCCATGTTCTTCAGCGGGATGTGGATCTCCTGGCCCGCGGTGTAGTCGCTGGTCCAGGCGGTCTCAGCGGTCTCCACCCGCAGCTTCTGGTCGCGGCAGATGAAGTGGAGGTGGTCGTTGCCGAGCATCCCGCCCGGAAGGAGGTGGGCCTCGGTCAGGATCTGGAAGCCGTTGCAGATGCCGAGGACCGGGAGGCCGGCCTTCGCCTGCTCGATGACGGACTCCATCACCGGCGAGAAGCGGGAGATGGCACCGGCGCGCAGATAGTCGCCGTACGAGAATCCGCCCGGCAGTACGACGGCGTCGACCTGCTTGAGGTCCTTGTCCTTGTGCCAGAGGGCGACAGGTTCCGCGCCCGCGAGGCGGATCGCGCGCTGTGTGTCGCGGTCGTCAAGGCTGCCGGGGAAAGTGACGACGCCAATACGAGCGGTCACTTTGCGGCCCCCGCCACTTCCTCCACCTTGACGGTGAAGTCCTCGATCACGGTGTTGGCGAGGAAGGATTCCGCAAGGTCACGGATGCGGGCGAGCGCGGCGTCGTCCACCGGTCCGTCCACCTCGAGTTCGAATCGCTTTCCCTGACGTACGTCGGAGATACCTTCGAAACCGAGCCGCGGCAGTGCGCGCTGCACCGCCTGGCCCTGGGGGTCGAGGATCTCCGGCTTGAGCATGACGTCGACTACGACGCGTGCCACTGGCACTCCCGGTGTGTGGTGCTGAGCAGGTTCCTTCAGACTACCCGCACAAAAATTCTACTCGCGTAGATTCGTAGCATCCTACGTGACGGCCATCACGATCCCGCATCGACGCGGGTGCCTGCACGGAAAATTCTCGGAAAAACCGCAGAAGAGCCGTGGTGGGCCATTGCGTACGGACACGCGGAAGTATTCGGGCGGACTTCACAATGCAATGCCGGGCACTGTACAAAGGAAATGGCAATACCCGATACTTTGCTCAATTACTGCCGGACAGTCGACATCTCCTCGACATCCACCGGGCGTCGGCGCACGTCATGGTGTGTGATCACGGAGGTGCCGCACGAAGGGACCGATATTCGTGGCGCAGCGTGTCGTGGTCACTCTCTTTGACGACATCGACGGCTCAGAAGCGGCGGAAACGATCGTCTTCGGACTGGACGGCAAGTCGTACGAGATCGACCTCAATCGAGCCAATGCCAAGAGACTGCGTAAGGCGCTGGCGCCGTACGTCGAGGCCGGCCGCAAGAAGGCGAAGTCCGGGAAGGCCTACACCCACACGGCGTTGACGCCCGACCCGGCCGCCGTCCGCGCCTGGGCACGCTCCAACAAGATGGACGTGCCGCCGCGGGGCCGCATCCCGAAGAAGGTGTACGAGGCGTTCGCCGAGGCCCACTGACGCGTTCCGCGGACCGGCGCCGACCGGGCACCCCGCCCTGGCCGGGGTGCCTCCGCCCGTTCGGCGAAGGTCCCCATCGCACCCTGCGCACAACCGACTTGCGCAGCCCCCCTGGTGATCAGCTAAAGTCTGGAGCACGCCGAGGGGCGAGGCCGAAAGGCCAAGGCCCGAGGAGTCGCGCGGGTGTAGTTCAGTAGCAGAACACCCCCTTTCCAAGGGGGAGGCGCAGTGTGCAATCCCTGTCACCCGCTCCACGGCATCGGTCCGACCATCCTTGTTGATCAGGTAGGCTGGTGCTCGCACCGATCGGTGAAAGCCGGTCGGGGGCAATGCGGACGTAGCTCAGTTGGTAGAGCGCAACCTTGCCAAGGTTGAGGTCGCGAGTTCGAGCCTCGTCGTCCGCTCCAGTGAGTGAAGACCCCGGTATGTCGACCGGGGTCTTTCTCGTATATGCCCCGAGCCCGGAACTCGCGGGAGTCCAAGGCGTGTTGACGGCCGCGGGGCCAGAGGCCCGCACCTGCCGTCCGCGTCCTCCGCGGCCCTGCCCGTGCCCTGAGCGCCATGGCCGTACCGGTGAGCGAGGTCACTCGTGGCCTCGCCCCGGGGCCGCGATGGGTGTGAGGGTGGCCACATCGTCCCGGGCCGGACTGCCGGGGTGCCAGGCGCCGGACGCGACCCGTCACCGGCGGCCGAGGTGTCCGAACCAGGCTCTGGATGCGGGGTGGCACGGGTCCGTCCCGAAGGCCGTCGGCGCCCAGCAACTCGCGGAGCCCCCTCCACAACGCGCGACACGGGAGTCCGCTGTGCGGATCCCGAGTTGGCCGCCGAACCCGATCGTCGCCGGGGACTCGCCAGGGAGCGCGCGGGGAGGCCGGCGCCGTCGAATTCTCCGCCGTCGGGGCGCCCGTGGCGGAGATCGCGGAGCGGGCCGCGACATCGCGGGAACCGTGCGGAACCATCTGCCTGCGGCCGTCCCGAAGCCGGACCTGCGGCCGTCCCGAAGCCGGAACGGAGAACGGTGATGGCGTCGTGTGGTCTCGCACGGGAGCGAGGTTGGGTATAGTTGCTTTCGCGCAACGGCGCAGTGCGGACGTAGCTCAGTTGGTAGAGCGCAACCTTGCCAAGGTTGAGGTCGCGAGTTCGAGCCTCGTCGTCCGCTCCGCACAGAAGCCCCCGGCCCAGGCCGGGGGCTTCTTCGTGTGTGTCCGGATCTCCGGACGGCCGGGATCCGGGCCCGGCGGATCACCGGGCCCGAGACGGGCCACCACCGGGCACCGACCGAACGACGACCGGACGGCGGCCGGGCACCGACCGGACGACGACCGGACGGCGACCGAACGACGGCCGGACGGCTACCAAACGGCGACCGGACGGCGGCTACGACCAGTCGGTGCCCGTCAGACGCTCGTACGCCTCCACGTACTTCGCCCGGGTCGCCTCCACGATCTCCTGCGGCAGCGGCGGCGGGGGCTGCTCGCTTGCACGGTCCCAGCCGGACGCGGGGGAGGTGAGCCAGTCCCGTACGAACTGCTTGTCGAAGGACGCCTGGGCGCGGCCCGGCTCCCAGCGGTCGGCCGGCCAGAATCGGGAGGAGTCCGGGGTCAGGACCTCGTCGGCGAGGACGAGGGTGTCCCCGTCGTACCCGAACTCGAACTTGGTGTCCGCGAGGATGATCCCCCGGTCGCGGGCGATGTCACGGGCGCGGCCGTAGACGGCGAGGGTCGCCTGGCGCAGCCGGGCGGCGGTCTCGGAGCCGACCTGACGGGCGACCTCCTCGTAGGAGACGTTCTCGTCGTGCTCGCCGACCGCCGCCTTGGTGGCGGGGGTGAAGATCGGCGCGGGCAGCTCCGAGCCGTCGACCAGGCCTTCGGGGAGGGCGAGGCCGCAGACGGTGCGGGACTCGTTGTACTCGGCGAGGCCCGAGCCGGTGAGATAGCCCCGGGCCACACACTCCACCGGGACCATCCGCAGGGACTTGCAGACGAGGGTGCGGCCGGCCCAGTCGGCGGGGGCGCCGGGCGGGAGCTCGGTGCTCAGGACATGGCTCGGGGCCAGATCGGCGAGCTGGTCGAACCACCAGAGCGACAGCTGGGTGAGGATCCGGCCCTTGTCCGGGATCTCGGTCGGCAGCACCCAGTCGAATGCGGACGTACGGTCGCTGGCGACCATCACGAGGTCGCCCGCCTCGTTCTGGTACAGCTCGCGCACCTTCCCGGTGTGCAGATGCACCAGACCCGGCACCTGAACGGGCTCGGGCTTTTCGACGAATCCGGACACGGTTCCTCCCCGTGGTTCTCTCCAATTGGCTCGATTCTCCCGTATGCCGGGAGGAAGCCGGTTCCGGGGGTCGGTCCGGGGTCGGGTACGGGGTCGGTCCGGGGTCGGGTACGGGGTCGGTCCGGGGGCGGGTACGGGGTCGGTCCGAGGGTCGGGTACAGGGTCGGTCCGGGGGTCGGGTACGGGGCCGAGTCAGTCGCGTTTGCAGATGCGGTCCAGAAGGTTCGCCGTCGCCTGCTGGACACGGGCGTCCACGTGGCCGGGACGGTCCAGCGCGGGGGACCAGGCGAACGTTCCGGCAGCGAACACCAGGGCGCCGGACGGGGCCCGGTACAGGGAGGTCTCCTGGTGGCGCAGGAGGCCCTCGCTGTCCCGGTACGGGGAGTGGGCGAGCAGGATGCGGTCCTGGTGGTCGGGCAGGGGCGCGCGGGGGAAGTAGCGGTCGGCCTCCCCGGCGACCATCCCCGCCAGCTCGTCGCCCTCGTGAGCGCCGGTCGCCTCCCACAGCCAGTGGTCGGCGTTGCGGACCACGAGAGGGTGGGGCTCGGGCACCCGGCCCGCGTACTGGATCCCGATCATCTCCTGCTCGGGACGGTCGATCTCCCGCCACAGTGCGGGCCTGCCGGGGCCGCGGCGCTTGCGGCAGGTGAGAAGGCGGTCGGGCACACCGGACGGGGACGGGCCCAGTTCCACCTGCCAGTACATGGTGTTGGCGGAGAGGAAGACGAGCGAGGTGCCGTGTTCCCGGGCCAGTTCCACGGTCCGGCGCATCTGCGTGGACCAGTACTCGTCATGGCCGGGGAAGACGAGACCGCGGTAGCGGCTGGGGTCGACGCGGCCGGCGTGCAGATCGCGGGCGTCCGCGTAGGCGAGGTCGTAGCCGTAGCGCTCGGCCCAGCGGATGAAGTCGTAGGCGTGCCCGACGTGCAGGGGCAGGCCCGCGCCGGCGTACGGGCGGTCGAAGGAGACCGTGGTGGCGGCGTCGGCCTCGCCGAGCAGCCGACCGTTCTCGTCCCAGGCGTGGTAGAGGCTGGCGCCGGTTCGGCCGTCCTCCGGGTAGAGGTTGTACGCCTGCCAGGTGACGTCCGGCAGCAGCAGGAGCAGGTCGGCCAGGCGGCTGTCGCGAACGGTGAAGGGGACGTGGGAACGGTAGCCGTCGGCGGTGGTCAGGACGGCGACGTACGCGCCGATGCTCCAGTACGACGGGATCTGCAGCCGCCAGGAGAGCCACCAGTGGTGGCAGGAGACTGTGCGGTCGGCGGTGAGCGGGGGCGGCTGGACGATGCCGGACAGACGCGGGCTGGTGGTGATCTTGGATGCCCCGTCACCGTTGTAGTGCCCGATCCGGTAGACGTCGACGGCGAACTCCTGGGGCGGGTCGACGGTGATGTGGAAGTCGATGGCCTCGCCCGGGGCGACCGCGCCGGTGGACGTGAATCCCTTGATCTGGCGGTGGACGTCGTCGGCGGAGCGCGGGCCGCTGGTGCGGGGCGCCGGGATACGGGCCCCCGCGCGGCCCTGGGACGGGACGTGGGCCGGCGCCGGGTCCACGTACCAGGGGACCACCTGTCCCGTGTCGTCGAAGTACGTCTCGCTCCCCCTGAGCCAGGGGACGGGGCCCTGGCCGAAAGGATCCGTCACGGCATGCGCGAGAGCGCCCGACTCCCAGCGGCGGATGTGCTCCGACCCCATGTGTTGTCCCCTCCCTCGTCCCCCGTGAGCCGTTCGTCAGCCTTTGCCCTGTGCGCGATCGCGTGCCCCTCGACCCGGGCGCGTTCGGTGCCCCCTTGCCCCGGGCACGTTCGGTCCCAGCACATCACATTACGCACGCACTCCGTCACCGTTCGTCGCGAATTGACGTGAACGGACTGGGATCCTGGGGCCAGGGGTCGGGGTTGCGAGGGGGCGTCTGCGCAGGTGAGGCGCGTCAGACCAGCCGGACCGGCTTCTCGGGGCGTATGCCGCGGTGGACCAGCCAGGTGCGCAGGGGGGCGGGGTCCCCCTCCTCGACGAGCGTGCGGACCCGGGGCGCAAGGTCGGCCGCGCGTTCGCCCCTGACCAGCAGGGACGGCCCGTCCAGCCAGTCGAGCCCCGGCGCCGCGCCTGCCGTGTCCATCGCGGCGCAGCACACCATCGCGGTGACGTGGTCGACGAGCAGTTCGCGACCGGTGCGGGGCGGCTGGAGCGGGAACAGCGGGAGCATCCCGTCGTCCCACAGCGCGAGGTCCGGCCCCGGCGGCTGACCCGCACCTGCGCCGCCCGGCAGTGGTCCGGCGACCGCCTCCTCCCGCGCCACCTCGGCACTGAGCCCGGCGGCGAGGACAGCGGTCCGGGCGCTGGCGAGTGCGCCGTCGTCATCGGAGGTGGCCAGGTCGTCCAGGGAACCGCCGTCGTCAGGGGCTGCCACGTGGCCCAAGGTGCCGTCATCGTCCTTGGGCCCGGAGGCGGCACCCCGGCGGCCTCCGGCGTCAGCGGCGGCTACTACCGCATCCTGGGCGTGCCCGTCGCCGGAGGCCCCCTCCCGGCGCCGCGTGGCCTTGGCCCCGTCGCCCGAGGCGTTGTCGTCCATCTCCCCGCATTTCGCGCCGGATTCCGCGCCGGATTCCGCGCCGGAGGCTTCGCGGCCCGGGTCGTCGCTGGAGCCCCTGTCGGCCCCGGACGCTCTGCCGTGGCCGGACGAACTGCCGAGGCCGGACGAACTGCCGAGGCCGGACGCGCTGCCGTCGTATGCCGCTCGTACCCCGGTCGGACCCGCCCCGCCCCCGGTCGCCCGGACTGTCAGGTACTCCAGCACCCGGTCCAGCGTCGGTCCATCCGCGTCCGGTGCGGTCGTGTGGGGCGTATGGCGGACGCCCAGGGCGTCCAGGACGCGGTGGAGGCGCGCCGCATCCGTGCGCCACTTGAGGTCCACCACCTCGTCCGGGTACTCCTGCCAGTCCACCGGCGCCCAGTGCCGGCCGGGCGCGGCCGGTCCTCCGTGGAAGAGGCGGGCCGCGAGCAGCGACGCGGCCTCGTCCACCGCACCGGGCTCCTCCAGCAGGTCACAGGCCGGCCGCTCACCCAGCCGGGAGGCGAACCCCTCGGCCAGTCGGTCCCGGCGCGAGAGCTCCGTCAGCGCCGCGACCACGCCCGCGTCCAGGCGCGACGGCCAGCGGCCCATCCGCCACGCGGGCAGCGCCACCCGGGTCAGCAGCCGGTCCCAGCCCGCGTAGGCCAGCCCCACCTGCTCCTGCGCGACGATCCGCAGACCGTAGTCCACAGCCTGTGCACGCTCGGCCGCGGCCGCCGCCACCCCCCGTTCCATCTCCTCCGCATGCCCGCGGCAGCTCCGCAGCAGCAACCGGGCCACCCAGCCGACTCCGCCCAGCACCGCACGGCTCAGGGGGCCGCGCGCGGGCGCCGACGTCACGGCGACGGCGGCGTCCAGCCCTCGTACGAAACGACGCGCCGCGGCTATGTCCGGGTGCGCCGACGGACCCGTACCTGCGACGACCGGGGCGAGGACCGCGCGCAGCTCGCCCACCCGCATCCACCACAGGAACGGCGAGCCGATGACGAGCACGGGGGCGGTCGGAACGCGGTGCCCGGGGGCCGACAGACCGCGTATCCCCCGTGCTCCGGGTATCTCGTCCCGGGACGGGGGCGGCGGGCCGTGGGCCGGGTGGGTACGGTCCTCCAGCCAACTGTCGCAGTCCGGGGTGAGCGCTATCGCGGACGGCGCGGGGACGTCGAGGCGGTCGGCCAGGTCCCGGACCATCCGGTACAGATCGGGGGCCGCACGCTCGGCGATCGGGACCGTCGGACTCATGGCCGGACGGGCGCGGGCGACGACCAGGGCGATACCGGCGGCCGAGAGCAGGACGGCCGCGGCGATGCCGACCATGATCCAGCGTGCGATCCCCCAGTGCGGACCGCCGATGTGGCCGGTGGAACGGCCCGCGACGAGCACGACGGCGACGGCGGCGGGCAGCAGGGCGACGGCCAGCGCCCTGCTGCGGATCCGCAGCACGGCGAGGGCCCGGGAGCGCGCGGCCTGCGCGCCCGCCTCCTCCACACCCATACCGGTCACGACTGGACGTCACCCCCTCTGTCCCGCCTCTGGTCCGCACGACGCTCGCCGTGACGGTCCCCGTCACAGACGTCGTCGCCGGATGCCCGTGCGTTGCTCACTCCCCCACTGTGGCACCCGCCACTGACATCGCAATGCCGGTGGGCCAAGTGCCGGAACGCTTGCGCCGCACCCTAGTTGGGGCTCCGGCCCTCGTCATCCGGATGGGTCAGCGCTCACTCGATGGAATGGCTTTGGGGAAAGGTGGATGACGGAGGGCAAGGACCAGGCCCCGGATCGCGGCTTCGCGCTCCCACCGGACCGCCTGGACGCAAGGCGTTCATTCCGCTCCCCGCCCATGCCATGGGCCCCGAGTCCTGAGACCGATTCGGGGCCCATGGGGTTCATCGCCCGACCGGTCCACGACCTGGGATCGGGCACAGCTGCGCAAGCTCACGGGCAGGCGCTCGGGCTCAGACCCCGGCTCCCGCCGCCTTCGCCGCGATGTCCGTACGGTGCTGGGAACCCTCCAGCCCGATGCGGTCCACCGCCGTGTACGCCCGTCGGCGCGCCTCCGCGAGGTCCGCGCCGGTCGCCGTGACGGACAGCACGCGGCCGCCCGCGCTCACCACCGCGTCGCCCTCGTGCCTCGTGCCGGCGTGCAGGACGTACGCGTACGGGGCGTCCTGGGCGGCCACCTCGTCGAGCCCGGTGATCGGGTCGCCGGTGCGGGGGGTGCCCGGGTAGTTGTGGGAGGCGACGACCACGGTGACGGCCGCGTCGTCGCTCCAGCGCAGGGGCGGCAGATCGGCCAGGGTGCCGTTGGCCGCGGCCAGCAGCACGCCGGCGAGCGGGGTCTTCAGCCGGGCGAGGACGACCTGGGTCTCGGGGTCGCCGAAGCGGGCGTTGAACTCGATGACGCGTACGCCGCGCGAGGTGATCGCCAGACCCGCGTACAGCAGTCCGGAGAACGGGGTGCCGCGGCGGCGCATCTCGTCGACGGTCGGCTGCAGAACGGCCTTCAGGACCTCGTCGACCAGCTTCGGGTCGGCCCACGGCAGCGGCGAGTACGCACCCATGCCGCCGGTGTTCGGGCCCTCGTCGTTGTCCAGGGCGCGCTTGAAGTCCTGGGCGGGCTGGAGCGGCAGGACCGTCCGGCCGTCGGTGATGGCGAACAGGGACACCTCGGGGCCGTCGAGGAACTCCTCGATGACCACGCGCTCACAGCGGGCCGCGTGCGCCCTCGCGGCTTCGAGGTCGGCGGTGACGACGACACCCTTGCCGGCGGCGAGACCGTCGTCCTTCACGACGTACGGAGGACCGAAGGCGTCGAGCGCCTCCTGGACCTCTTCGGCGTTGGTGCAGACGTATGAACGCGCGGTGGGTACACCCGCTGACGCCATCACGTCCTTGGCGAAGGCCTTGGAGCCTTCCAGCTGAGCGGCCTCGCCGGAGGGACCGAAGACGGGGATCCCGGCCTCGCGCACGGCGTCGGCGACACCCGCGACGAGCGGCGCCTCCGGGCCCACGACGACCAGCTCGGCGCCCAGCTCGGTGGCCAGCGCGGCCACGGCCTTTCCGTCGAGGGCGTCCACCCGGTGCAGCTGGGCCACCTCGGCGATGCCCGCGTTGCCGGGGGCACAGTGCAGCGCGGTGACGTGGGGGTCGAGGGAGAGGGAACGGCACAGGGCGTGTTCGCGGGCGCCGCTACCGATGACGAGGACCTTCACGGGGTCAGCCTAACCGGCGCGGGGGAGTGCCCTTGTGGGGGCCACCGAAAGGAGGGGCGGCAGCGGCTTGTGGCTTCCTACCAAGCGGGCCTGTTCGCGACATCGAGCGCGCCCTACTCGTTCGAGAACTCCTCCACCACCGTGGCCCCCAGTTCGCGGACGATCAGTTCGTGGCCCGAGAGGGCCGACTCGTCGAGATCGGGATCGTCGTCCTCCGGCATGTCGTCCTCGGGGGCGACCACGTGTCGCTCCGGGGCCGGTGGCGTGGCCTGTGCCGGGGCGGGCGCGGCGGGTGCCGGCTCCGGTGCCGGACTCGCCGGTGCCGGGCCCACCGGTGCCGCCGGGCAGCCTGCCGGAGTCGGCTGCTGCGGGGCGGGGCGCGAGGCGGCCGGAGGGCCTCCGCCGTAGCCACCGCCCCCTCCGGCGCCGAAACCGCCGCCGAAACCGGAGCCCGCGGCCGCCGGCGCTGCCGAACCGCCCGAGGGGTCGACGATCGCCTCGACCTTCCAGTGCACGTTGAACTGCTCGGCCAGTGCCTGCCGCAGCACGTCCTCGCTGCCGCTGCTCAGGAAGTTGTCCCGCGCGCCCGCGTTCACGAAGCCGAGATGCAGCGTCGCGCCGTCGAAGCCCACCACCTGAGCGTTCTGGCTCAGCAGGATCCAGGTGAAGCGGCGGCGGTTCTTCACCGCTTCCAGGATGTTGGGCCAGAGCATCCGGGGATCCAGCCCGCCGGGCGCCGGTGCGGAAGCCCCGACCGGAGCCGACGCGGAAGCCCCGGTCGGAGCGGGCGCGGAAGCTCCGGTCGGAGCCGGCGCGGCGGCCGACGCCTGCGTGGCCGTGGGTGCCGTGGACGGTGCGGGCGCCGCCTGTTGCGCGGGTGCGGCCGGGGGCTGCCCGCCGCCCGCGAGCGCCGCCGTGGGCCACCCGCCGGGCCGCCTGCCACCTCCGGCCGTGGCCGCGGTGGGCCAGGCGCCGGGAGCGGGAGCCGGGGCGGCGGGGGCCTGCGGCTGAGCCGCCGGAGCCTGCGGGGGGGCCGGTGCGGCAGCGGCGGGGGCGGTCTCCTGACGCTCGGGAGGCGGCCCCTGGACGGACCCGCCGTCCTGGGTGCCCGGAGCACCGGCGCCCCCGGCCCCGTACGTACCGGAACCCGGCGCGCCGCCCGGACCACCGGAGCCCGGCCCACCGGCCCGCGCCGCCGCCCGGGCCGCGGCGGCACCGCCACCGGGCGGCGGGACGGGCGCGGCCCCCTGCGGCACCGGCCCCCCGGCCATCCCCGCATGCGCCTCGGGCCCGGGCACGTATCCCATGGCGGGGCCCGCTCCCATGGCGGGGCCCGCGCCGCCGCCGGAGAAGCCGACGCCCCGCTCCAGCCGGTCCAGCCGTGCCATGACCGACCGCTCGTCCCCATAGGCGGCGGGCAGCAGCACGCGCGCGCAGATCAGCTCGAGCTGCAGCCGGGGCGAGGTGGCCCCCCGCATCTCGGTGAGCCCCTCATTGACGAGGTCGGCGGCCCGGCTGAGCTCGGCCGGACCGAACACGCCCGCCTGGGCCTGCATCCGCTCCAGTACGTCGGCCGGGGCGTCGAAGAGCCCCTTCTCCACGGCGTCGGGCACGGCGGCGAGGATCACGAGGTCCCGCAACCGCTCCAGCAGGTCGGCGACGAACCTGCGCGGATCGTTGCCCCCCTCGATGACCCGGTCCACGACCTCGAAGGCGGCGGCCCCGTCCCCGGACGCGAAGGCCTCGACGACGGAGTCGAGCAGCGACCCGTCGGTGTACCCGAGCAGCGAGGTGGCCATGGCGTATGTCACACCGTCGGCGCCCGCACCCGCCAGCAGCTGGTCCATCACGGACATGGAGTCACGCACGGACCCCGCGCCCGCCCGCACGACGAGCGGCAGGACCCCGTCCTCGACGGGGATGTCCTCCTTCTGGCACACCTCACCGAGGTAGTCCCGGAGGGTCCCCGGAGGCACGAGCCGGAACGGATAGTGATGGGTGCGCGACCGAATGGTCCCGATGACCTTCTCGGGCTCCGTCGTCGCGAAGATGAACTTGAGGTGCTCGGGCGGCTCCTCGACGACCTTGAGCAGCGCGTTGAAACCGGCTGACGTGACCATGTGGGCCTCGTCGATGATGTAGATCTTGTACCGGCTGCTCGCGGGTCCGAAGAAGGCCTTCTCCCGCAGGTCACGGGCGTCGTCCACACCACCGTGCGAAGCGGCGTCGATCTCGATGACGTCGATCGAACCGGGTCCGTTGCGGGCGAGGTCGCGACAGGACTGGCACTCACCGCACGGGGTCGGCGTCGGCCCCTTCTCGCAGTTCAGGCACCGGGCCAGGATCCGCGCGCTGGTCGTCTTCCCGCAGCCGCGGGGCCCGCTGAACAGGTACGCGTGATTGACCCGGTTGTTCCGCAGCGCCTGCTGCAGCGGGTCAGTGACATGCTCCTGCCCGATGACCTCGGCGAAGGACTCCGGGCGATAGCGGCGGTACAGCGCGAGAGACGACACGCATACGAGGTTATAGGCGCCCACTGACAAAGCGCCCGGCCCCAGCCGCTCCCCCGGGGGCCACCCCTCGCGGCCCCGCCCGGCGCCCTCCCCGGGAATGTCGAAGACCCCTCACGCACCCGCCAGAGCCGACCTACCCTTGCTGCCTTCCGGCCCTGGGGGAGTTCAGTCAGATAGCGCCGCGTGAGGGGCTGGACCCCAGCGTACCCGATCGCCGGGGGCCCGAACGAGTTCGCTAGCACTCCTCGGCGTCATGTAATGTTTCCGGCGGAGGATTCGCCTAGAGGCCTAGGGCGCACGCTTGGAAAGCGTGTTGGGGGCAACCCCTCACGAGTTCGAATCTCGTATCCTCCGCAGCCGCCCAGCAGGGCAAACGAAAGGCCCCGACCGATCAGGTCGGGGCCTTCGTCGTTCCGTGGATGCAGTCTGGGTCGCCCCGGCGACGACCACTGCGCGTCTTCGTAGCAGCGCCGGGACTGGGTGCTCTCCCGGCTCGAGGTCGCCGACATCGGAAAGGACGAGGCACGCCAGGCCCGCCGCCTGCCGACAGATGTCAAGCCGCACGCCCCAGGTCAGAACACCCCCCGCCCACCCCGAACCCACAGACGGAGACTTGGAGAGTGGGGGCGACCCGGACCGCGCCGGCGACCGAATAGGCCGGGCTTCGCGGTACGGCGCGAGAAGGCGACCACGGCGGTGCGGCCGCCGCCCGTCTCCTCCCCGAGCCCACGAGACCAGCCCCGGTCCGGTTCTGATCGGCCCCGGCTCGCGCAGCAGTGTTATGAAGGGTGCATGAAGGTATCTTCCTGGCGATATCGGAGCCCGTCGTGCCACCACCCACCGGACGCTCGCATGATCGTCGCTCTTCCCTGCTGAACCCGCGCAGTACTGCCGGACAGGTCTTCATCGTCCAGACCGCGATCGTGGTGCTGCTGATCCTGGCCGCGGTGACCACCCTGGTGGTGCAGGCGGAGCGTGACGCGGTGAAGGAGGGGCGTCGGGAGTCGGTCGTCGCGGCCCAGTCGTTCGCGAGTGCCCCCGGGCTGGTGCAGGCGCTGCGCAGCCGGAACCCGACAGCGGTGCTGCAGCCGCAGGCCGAAGCGGCACGCAAGCGAGCGGGCGTGGACTTCGTCATCGTCATGAACACCGAGGGGATTCGTTACACGTACCCCTACCCCAGCGAGATCGGGAAGATGTTCGTCGGCACCTTCAAGCCGGCGCTGCAGGGACACACGGTCATCGAGCAGGCCGGCGGGCCGCCCCTGCCCGCGGGCAAGGGAACGGCCATCCAGGCGGTGGTCCCGGTGACCGACGCGCACGGCACGGTCGTCGGCCTGGTCTCCGCCGGGATCACGGTCAAGAACGTGGCGAAGCAGTGGCTGCCGCAGCTGCCGATCGCCCTCGGTGCCGGCGCGGCCGCGCTGGCGCTGGCCGCGGGCGGGACAACGCTGGTGTCCCGGCGGCTGCAGCGGCAAACGCTCGGCATGTCCCCCACGGAGCTCGCGCAGATGTACGAGCACCATGACGCCGTCCTGCACGCGGTGCGGGAAGGGGTGCTGATCGTCGACGCCGACGGGCGGCTGCTGCTGGCCAACGAGGAGGCGATGCGGCTGCTGGGCCTGCCGGAGGATGCGCAGGGACGCCCTGTGCGGGAGCTGGGGCTGCCGGAGGAGTTCACGCGTCTGCTCACGTCGCCGGAGGCGGTCACCGATGAGGTGCATCTCGCGGAGGACCGGTTGGTGGCCGTGAACAAGCGGCCCACGTTCCCGGACTCGGGCCGGGGAGGCAGCGTGGTGACGTTGCGGGACACCACGGAGTTGGCGGCGGTCTCGGGGCGGGCCGAGGTGGCGCGGGAGCGGTTGAAGCTGCTGTACGAGGCCGGGGTGCGGATCGGGACGACGCTGGATGTGGTGCGTACGGCCCAGGAACTCGCCGACGTGGCGGTGCCGCAGTTCGCCGACGGCGTGACGGTGGATCTGCTGGACACGGTGCTGCGGGGGTGGGAGCCGACGGAGGAGGCGTGGCGGCATCTACGGCGTGCGGCGATCAGCGGCGATCAGGAGATGATCCCGCTGTATCGGGTGGACGAAGTGGTCACGTTCTCGGCGACGACCCCGCACATGCGGGCGCTGCGGGAGGGGCGAGGCGTGCTGGAGGCGGACCTGCGGCAGGCGCGCGGTTGGCAGGAGCAGGACCCTGATCGCGCCCGGCAGGCCCTGGAGAGCGGGCTGCACTCGCTGGTGACCGTGCCACTGCGGGCGCGGGGTGTGTCGCTGGGCGTGGCGACCTTCTACCGGAAGGGGAACTCCCCGCCCTTCGAGCCGGAGGACCTGTCCTTCGCGGAGGAGCTGGCCGCGCGGGCGGCGGTGGCCATCGACAACGCCCGACGGTTCACCCGGGAGCACGCGATGGCGGTCACGCTGCAGCGCAGTCTGCTGCCGCGGGAGCAGCCGGATCAGGACGCGCTGGAGGTGGCCTGGCGGTATCTGCCGGCGGAGGAGGGGGTGGGCGGGGACTGGTTCGACGTCATTCCGCTGTCGGGCGCACGCGTGGCGCTGGTGATGGGCGACGTCGTCGGTCACGGGCTGCACGCGGCGGCGACCATGGGGCGACTGCGCACCGCGGTGCACAACTTCTCCACGCTGGACCTTCCCGTGGACGAGGTGCTCGGGTACCTGAACGACCTGGTCGTGCGCATGGACAACGAGGAGAGGAGCGTGGAGGCCGCGGAAGGCCGGGAGGCGGAGGGCGTGACGGGAGCGACGTGTCTGTACGCGATCTACGACTCGGTGACGGGGATGTGCACGATGGCCCGTGCGGGACATCCCGACCCGGTGGTGATACCCCCGGACGGGGCCGTCACCTGTCCCGACGTGCCAGCCTCGGCCCCACTCGGACTGGGGAGCTACCCCTTCGACACCGTCGAGCTGCATCTGCCCGAACGGTCACGGCTGGTGCTGTACACCAACGGCCTGGTGGAGGACCGCAACCGTGACATCGAGGCCGGGCTGGAGGGGCTGCGGAGGGCGTTGGAGGCGGCTGGGGGGCGTAGTCCCGAGGAGACGTGTCAGGCGGTGATCGACGCGCTGAAGCCGGCACATCCCTCCGACGACATCGCGCTGCTGGTGGCGCGTACCCGGCTGTTCCCGCGCTCGCGCGTGGCGGAGTGGGACGTGCCGACGGACACGGCCGTGGTGCCCTCGGTGCGGGCGCGCTGCCGGGAGAAGTTGCGGGAGTGGGAACTGGAGGAGCTCGGCTTCAGCACGGAACTGATCGTCAGCGAGCTGGTCACGAACGCCATCCGGTACGGAGCGCCGCCGGTCACGGTGCGGCTGCTGTACGGGCGCTCACTGCTCTGCGAGGTGGCGGACGGCAGCAGCACCTCGCCGCGCCTGCGGCGGGCGGCGACCACGGACGAGGGCGGGCGAGGGCTGTTCCTCGTGGCGCAGTTCGCACAGCGTTGGGGAACGCGGTACACCACCCACGGCAAGGTCATCTGGGCGGAACTGACCCTGCACGACGGCCCCTTCGCCGGCACGGGCCACACAGCGGTCGACGTTCTTCTCGAACAGTTCGAGGATCCGTCCGGGTGAACCCGGACGGAGGGCGACGGCGACCGAGGAACCCGCAGCGGCTCGTCGGTCCCGATGGGGTAGCCCGTCCGGCGGGGCCCGGCCTCGCGCATCAGGCGCACGTGGGAACGGTGGTTCTCTCGGAAGGGAACGTGTCCCTCGACGGGGCTCAGCCCTTGTTGGCCCCCAGGGTCAGACCGCTGACGAACTGCCGCTGCAGGAGGAAGTACACGATCAGCGTGGGGATCGCGGTGAGCAGGGCGCCCGCGGCGACCAGGTTCGGGTCGGTGAAGTACTGCCCGGAGAGGTTCTTCAGGGCCGAGGTGATCGGCATGTTCTCGCCGGTGGAGGTCAGGACGATGGCCCAGAAGAAGTCGTTGTAGATCCAGATGGACAGCAGGGTGGCGAGGGCGGCCATGGCGGGGCGGCACAGCGGCAGCACGATCTGCCAGTACGTCCGCCACACGGACGCGCCGTCCACCAGCGCGGCCTCGGTGAGCTCGTGCGGCAGCATCCGCATGTAGTTGCTCAGCACGAAGGCACAGAAGCCGGACTGGAACGCCACGTGGATGAGGACGAGGCCCAGCGCGGAGTCGTACAGCTTGCCGCTGACCGTGACGCCGGGCAGGTCGATCAGCAGGTACAGCCGGTACAGCGGAGTGATGATCACCTGTTGCGGCAGCAGGTTGCCCGCGGTGAAGACCAGTAGCAGGGCCAGGTTGAGGCGGAAGTCGAAGCGGCTGACGTAGAAGGCGACGCAGGACGACAGGAACAGCGTCAACAGCACGGCCGGGACCGCGATCAGCAGCGTGTTGAGGAAGTAGTGCGTCATGCCCGACTGCTGGAACGCGTTGGTGAAGTTGTCGAAGCCCAGCCTGCCCGGCCAGGACACATAGCCCCGGGCGCTGGTCTCCGAGTACGGCCGCAGGGCGGCGTACAGGGCCCACAGCAAGGGCGCGAGCCAGGCCAGCGCCGTTCCGGCGAGGAACACGTGCAGCAGCACCCGGGCGGGGCGGACGGGCGCACGCCGCCTCGGCGGGGCGGCGGTGACGGTGACGGTGGAGGTGGAGGTGGAGGTGCTCACGATCGGCGCTCCTTCCGGAAGGTGCTGACCAGGTACGGAATGATCACGCCGAGCGAGATCAGCAGCAGGACCACCGCGATCGCGGAGCCGTATCCGATGCGGCTGGACTCACCGATGATGTTGTTGGTCACCAGGATCGACAGCAGTTCGGTGCCGTGGGCCCCGCCGTTGAACACGAAGACCAGGTCGAAGGCGCGCAGGGACTCGATGATGGTGACCACCAGCACGATGGTGTTGGTGGGGCGCAACGTCGGGAAGATGACGTTCTTGAACGTCTGCCACTCGTTGGCGCCGTCCAGCGCCGAGGCCTCGCGCAGCGACGGGTCGACTCCCTTCAGACCGGCCAGGTAGAGGATCATCATGTAGCCGGTGTGCCGCCAGGAGGCGGCGATGAGGACGGCCCAGAGGTTGAGGTTCGGGTCCCCGATCCAGTCGATGTAGTGGCCGGGCTTGTTGGCCCCGATCAGGCTGTTGATCAGTCCGGTGTCGGGGTTGTACACGAGCTGCCAGACGAATCCGACGACCGCGAAGGACACCACGACCGGCAGGAAGAACGCCGTCTGGTAGACCCTGCTGAACCGGATCCTCTTGTCCAGCTGCACGGCCAGGAAGAGGCCGAGCGGGGTGGGGATCAGGATCAGTACGACGAACCAGACGACGTTGTGCTGGACGGCGGGCCAGAACTGCGGGTTGTTGGAGAACAGTTCCTTGAAGTTCTCCAGTCCGACCCACTTGATCGAGTCGAAGCCGATGCCGTCCCAGGTGGTGAAGGCCAGGGCGACGGAGGCCAGGGCGGTGACCCACACGAGCGCGACGTGCAGGACCGTCGGCACGCCGGCCATCAGGCCCAGGGTGAGCCGGTCGCGATGGGTGAGCAGGCGGCGGTGCCCCCGCCGGACGCGCCGGGTGCCGGTGCGCGCGCCGCCCGGAGGCGGCGCGGCGGCCGCCTCCGGGGTCTGGGTGCTGGTCTCGGTGCTCATGAGGCGGCGAAGATCGTCTTCTTCTGGCGCTCGATGGACGAGAGCAGGCTGTCGATGCCCTTGGGGTCGCGGATGAACGTCTGCATCGCGGGCTGCATCACCGTGGAGGTGAAGTCGGGCCTGCTGTCGCGGTCCATGTACTGGGTGAGGTGCTTGGCGCCGGTGATCATCGTGTAGGCGCGCTTCTGGATGGCGGTGTACGAGGAGGTGTCGGCCTTGGTGGAGGCGGCGACGACGCTCGGGTCGGCCTTCAGGTAGATCTGCTCGGCCTCCGGAGTGCCCAGGAACTCCAGGAGCTTCACCACGCCGGCGTGGTTCTTCGGAGCCTTGCTGACCATGAAGCCGTCGGTGGGCGCCTCGACGGTGTCCTGCCCGTAGGTCGGGTCGATCTCGGGGAAGGCGAAGAAGTCGAGGTCGTCGAGGTCGGCCTTGTTGGTGAACTGCTGTGCAACGAAGGTGCCCAGGAGGTACATGCCGGCCTTCTTCGACACCAGGGTCTGGGCGGCGTTCTGCCAGGTGCGGCCGACGGCGCCGTCCTGGTGGTAGGGGAGGATCTCGGCCCAGTTGTCGAAGGCCTTGCGCACCTTGGCGTCGGTCCAGGACGCCTTGCCCGCCATCAGCTCGACGTGGAAGTCGTAGCCGTTGGTGCGGAAGTTGATCTGGTCGAAGGTGCCGAGCGCGGGCCAGGCGTCCTTGTCGCCGAAGGCGATCGGGATCAGCCCGTCCTTCTTCATCTGCTTGCACAGGGCGACGAACTGGGACCAGCTGGTGGGGACTTGGTACCCGTGCTGCTGGAAGACGCTCTTGCGGTAGAAGATCGCCCAGGGGTACGTGTACAGCGGCACGAAGTAGTACTTGCCGTCCTCGCCCTTGCTCAGGGCCTTCATCGCGTCGGGGAAGTTTCCGCCGATCGTCTGCCACACGTCGTCGATAGGCGTGGCCAGCTTCTTCGCGGCGAAGAACTGCATGCGGTACCCGGCGAACCAGTGGAAGACGTCGTCGGGCGTGCCCTGCAGATAGGAGTTGATCTGCTCCTGGAACGTGTTGTGGTCCTTGGTGTTCACGGCGACCGTGATCCCGGACTTCTTCTTGAACGCCGCGTAGATGTCGGCGAAGGCCTTCTTGGGCACGGCGTCCGAGGCGTTGGAGCCGAGCGTGACGGTCTTCGAGTCGCCGGCCCCTGCGCTGCCGGCGCAGGCGCTCAGCAGGGGTATGGACGCGCCCAGCGCTGCCGCGCCCCCGATCCCGCGCAACAGGGTGCGGCGGCTCGGGCCGGGGACGGAGAGGCCGGAGGGAGAGTGCTGCATGACGGCTCCTGGGGGCAGGGGTCGGTCACGGATGGCCCTCTGGCCAGCGGGTCAGAATCGACCAGAAACCAACTCGACCGAACATCGTGGGCGTCATCAGACTCGCATGTCCGGTCATGCGTCAAGAGCGCCGACCGTCGTTTTTGAAACGTAATCGACGCCCCGTTGATCGCCTTGGCTGACAAACAGGCGACCGACAGGCCAGGTACGGAGCCGGAGGATCACGGGCCGCGACCGCTCCGTCGCAGCTCACGAACAGGAAGCGAGGGTCGGCCAACGCCGCCAGAAGTAAACAGCCTTACCCACCATCCGGGGGTGACCTGGCGTCAGGTACCGCCCGCTATCCGATCCGCACGTTCTTCGACACGGTGATCTGGTCGATGTCGGTGGTGCGCACGGTCACCTTCATCGTCCAGGTGCCCGGCAGCGGAAGGTTCAGGGCGTCGGCGGTCCAGTAGCCGCCCCGGTCGGTGACCTTCGCGTCGAGGGGGCCGACGCCCCGCTCCGCGAACGTGAAGGTGATGCGCAGTTCCGGAACCGTCGCGATGCCGCCGTCGGGCCCGTAGATCACCGCCTGGACCTGGTTCTCGCCCACCCGGCCCGGGGTCAGTTCGATCTGCACCTTGCCGTGCCCGCCGGGCGTGCCCACGTCGAAGGGGACCACCGTGGCGGAGCCGAGGGGCTGTTCGGCCGCGGCCGCCGACGCCGCCTCCGCCGCCGCGCGTCCCGGCTGTGTGCCCGTCAGCAGCGTGGTGATCACGAGCACCACGATCCCGATCGTGATCTCCGCCAGTACGGAGCGGCGCAGGGCCCGACGGTGGAGCCCCGGGTCCTGGGGGGCTCGGCGTTCCGGCCCGGACTCCGTGCGTACGGTCTCCGGGTCCCCGTCCTCAGCTGCTGCTGCGCCCCGCTCGGGACCGGTGGGATCCTCCCCCGCGCCGCCGTCCCTCAGGAGGGCATCCGTACGCGCCATCTCGGCACCCGCCCCCGCGGCCCCCACCGGTTCCCGCACCCGTTCCGGTACCGACGCCTCCGCCGTCGGCACCGCCGGCCGTACCGTCCAGCGGCGCGAGTACGCCGCCGCCGTCAGCAGCAGCGCGACCGCGACCAGCTTGGCGGTCAGCAGCCTGCCGTAGGGGGTGGAGGTGAGCGCGTCCAGGGAGCCGAGGCCGCGCCAGGACTGGTAGACGCCGGTGGCCACGAGGACCGCGACCGCGGCGAAGGCCAGGCGCGAGAAGCGGGCGACCGCGGGCGCCGGGAGCTCCCCGGGCGCCCGGTGCAGCGCCGTGAGCAGGGCCGCCAGACCGCCCAGCCACACGGCCATCGCCAGCAGGTGCAACACGGCCGAGGTCATCGCCAGCGGCACCTGGATCCCGGCGGAGGCATGCTCGGCCACCGTCCAGGTGAGGGCCAGCGCGAGGGACAGCAGGATCACGATCGCGAACCGAAGCCGTCCGCCGACCACCGCACCACTCCCGCTCCGGCGGCCGTCGCCGATCCGGTCGCCGTCGCGAGCCCGGTCCCCGCCGCTGGTCCGGTCCCCATCGCTGGGCCGGTGGCCGTCGCCGATCCGGTGGCCGACGCCGGCCCGGTCCCCGCCGCTGGTCCGGTAGCCGTCGCCGGTCCGGTGGCCGTCGCCGTCGCCGGTCCGGTGGCCGTCGCCAGCCTGGTCCCCGCCGCTGGTCCGGTAGCCGTCGCCGGCCCGGTCCCCGTCGCCGGTCCGGTGGCCGTCGCCGTCGCCGGTCCGGTGGCCGTCGCCAGCCCGGTCCCCGCCGCTCGTCCGGTAGCCGTCGCCGGCCCGGTCCCCGTCGCCGATCCAGTCGCCGCCGCCAGCCTGGTCCCCGCCGCTGGTCCGGTAGCCGTCGCCGACCCGGTCCCCGTCGCCGGTCCGGTGGCCGCCGCCGTCGCCGGTCCGGTGGCCGTCGCCAGCCC
>NZ_BBZJ01000027.1:115196-149694 GCF_001417775.1 Streptomyces sp. TP-A0356
CCCGGTCCCCGTCGCCGGCCCGGTCCCCGTCGCCGATCCGGTCGCCGTCGCCGATCCAGTCGCCGTCGCCGATCCAGTCGCCGTCGCCAGCCCGGTCCCTGTCGCCGACCCGGTGGCCGTCGCCGATCCAGTCGCCGTTGTCAGCCCGGTTCCGGCCACCGGCCCGGTCGCCGTCGTCCGCCGGGCGCTTGCTCGGCGCGGGCATCAGGCCCGCCCGGCCCGCGACCGCCGCCGCCACAGCCAGCACCACGACCCGTGCCAGCAGCGCCAAGCCGGGGCGGCTTGCCGCCGTCTCGCCCAGGACCGATCCGTCGAAGGCCGTCGCCGGACCGCTGCCGCGCTCGTAGGGCCCGCGGAGCAGCAGCAGCGCGAGCGTGGCCGCCAGCAGCGTCCACCAGCCGCCCACGAGCAGGCCGCGCGCCACGCCCACACCGGTCACGGTCGCGAACGCGGTGACGCCCAGGAGCAGGGCCAGGCCGCCGTAGGCGACGTATCGGGCGATGTCGTACAGCGGCGTCGAGGCGGCGTCCTGCGTCTCGTCGGACGGCAGGACCGCGGCCGTCGCGGAGGGCTTGCCGACGGAGAAGGTGAGGGCGCCGGACACCGGGTGGCTGTCCGCCGACACCACCCGCCACGCCACGATGTAGGTGCCCTGCGCCAGGTCCGGGAGCGTGACGCGCGCGGTGTCCGACCGGCCGTCCGCGTGCTCCTGCCGTCCCGTGTGGACCCGTCGGTTGCCGGGGTCGAACAGGCGGATGGAGTCGTCCAGCAGACCGACGGACTCGCTGAAGGTGAGGGTGACCGCCTTCGGCGCCGTCCTCAGCACGCTGCCGTCCGCGGGATCGATGCCCTTCAGCGCGGCGTGCGCGGACGCCGAACCGGCGCCCGCCACCAGCAGCAGGGGCACCACGAGCAGCAGGAGCGCGAGGCGCCGCAGCCGCCCTCCGTGCACCACCGCTCCCGAACTGCCCCCGCTCACGCGCCCTGCGCCCACACGTCCTGCGCCCACGTCACGTCTCCCGCATCCGCCGTCCCGGGTCCCGTTACGTACGGACGCGGCGGCACCTGCGCTCAGCGCGGCAACAACACCGGCCGCTCGTACCGGGGCTACGCCATCATGACCGGCGGCCGGGTCACCACGTGGGCCGGGCCGACACCCCGCCGTCCACCACGAGATCGTGGCCCGTGATCCAGGACGCGAGCGGCGAGGCCAGGAACACACAGGCGTCGCCGACGTCCTCGGGGCGCCCCAACCGGCCGGCGGGAACCGCCCGTTGCCACCGCTCCACCCCCTCGGGCCAGGCTCGGTCCAGGCCTTCACGGTCGATCAGACCGGGCGAGACGGTGTTGACGCGGATGCCGTAGGGGCCGTACTCCAGGGCCGCCGACCGCGCGTGCATGACGACGGCCGCCTTGGACGCGCAGTAGTGGGCGTGCAGCGGTGCCGGGTGCGCGGCCTCGATGGAGGCGATGTGGGTGACGGTGCCGCCGTCCGCCTCCCGCATGACCTCCGCCGCCGCCTGCGTGCACGCGAACACGCTCGTCACGTTGGTGTCGAGCACCGCCCGCCAGTCGGCGGCCGTCATCCCGGCCAGCTCCTGCGTCGGTTGCACCCCCGCGTTGTTGACCAGCGCGGTCAGCCGGCCGCCGCCCCACTCGGCCGCCTCCCGTACCAGCCGCCGGCACTCGTCCTCGACGGTCAGATCCGCCTGCAGCACGACGGCCCGGGCGCCCCTCGCGCGGATGCGCGCGGCCAGGTCGTGCGCCGCCTCCACCGCGGTGCGGAAGTGCACCGCGACCGCCGAGCCCTCCTCGGCGAACCGCGTCGCGATCCCGCGCCCGATACCGCCGCCCGCGCCGGTCACCAGCGCCACCTGCCCCGACAGCAGCCCGCTCATGACCGGCACAGCCCCGCGATACGGGCCGCCTCGGCCGGATAGCGCGCGGTCAGCTCGGCCGCGTCACCGTGTTCGTATGCCCCGTAGGTGAAACCCGGCGCCATCGTGCAGCCGAAGAGCGTCCAGGACCCGCCCTCGGCGACCCGCCCGCCCATCCAGGTACCGGCGGGCACGGTGAACTGGACGTGCTGGCCGCCGAGGAGGTCCGGTCCCAGGACGACCGTACGGGCGGCGCCGTCCGGGGCGAGGAGCAGCAGCTCCAGCGGATCGCCGAGGTAGAAGTGCCAGACCTCGTCCGACGGGAGGCGGTGCAGCGCCGAGTAGTCGTCCGGTGCGGCGGTCAGCAGGGCCACGATGGCGGTGCCCTCCGGCCGTCCGTCGGGCCGCTCGGCTCCCTCCCAGGTCTGCCGGAACCGCCCGCCCTCGCGCGGGATCGGTTCCATGCCGTAGTGGGCGACGAGGTCCTCAGGAGTCACGACATGCAGGCTAGTTGCCGAACACCACCGGCTGTACGACGAACACCGGCCGGGTCAGGAGAGCAGCCGGGTCGGGAGGGCAGCCGGGTCAGGAGAGCGGCCGGGCGAGGAGGACCGGCCGGCCCGCCGCGGGGACCGGCGCACGGAACGCGGTGACGGCCGCCGAGCAGGCCCGAGGGCCGTACCGTCCGCCCGGCTGCGCCTCGCGCCCGGCGGGGCGATCATCGGGGCATGGACGTCACCCTTCACCTCGCCCAGGATCCCGAGGCCGACGCGTTCCTCGGCCGCAGTCCGCTCGCCCCGCTGATCGGGATGCTGCTGGACCAGCAGGTGCCGATGGAGTGGGCGTTCAAGGGGCCGTGGACCATCGCGCGGCGGCTCGGCACGGACGACCTGGACGCGCACGAGATCGCGGCCCAGGACCCGGAGGCCTTCGCCGCACTGCTCTCGCAGAAGCCCGCTGTGCACCGCTACCCGGGAGCCATGGCCAAACGCATCCAGCAGCTGTGCCAGTACCTCGTCGAACACTACGCCGGGGACCCCGAGGCCATCTGGAAGGACGTCGACAGCGGACAGGAGCTGCTGAAGCGGCTCCAGGAGCTGCCCGGCTTCGGCAAGCAGAAGGCGCAGATCTTCCTCGCGTTGCTCGGCAAGCAGCTGGGCGTACGGCCCAGTGGGTGGCGGGAGGCCGCGGGGCCGTACGGCGAGCCGAAGGCGTTCCGGTCCGTCGCCGACATCACCGGGCCCGACTCCCTCACCAAGGTCCGCGCGCACAAGCAGGAGCTGAAGGCGGCGGCGAAGGCCGCCAAGGCCTCAGGTCACTAGGCCAAGGTCACCAGGCCGACTACAGGTCTCCCGGCGGACAACAGGTCACCAGGCCGACAGCAGGTCTCTGGGCGGACAACGGGTCACCAGGCCGACAGCAGGTCTCCGGGCGGACAGCGGGTGGCCCGGCGGACAGCCGCCGGCCCTCAGCCGGTTGGACCGCCCCGAGTGGCGGGCCGTCCGCGCCCGATCACAGCATGGATCATGACCGACGTACCGAGCGGGTCACCCCAGGGGCCCGAATTCGACGATCGCCGCGTCCATGCCGCGCGCGACGCGCACGCGACGAGGCCGCCGTCCGAGGAGCTGGAGCCGCCCTTCGAGGGGCTCCTGCACGTCCTCTCCCGCACCGCCTGGCAGGTCGTTCTGGCCACCGGCGTCGCGTCGCTGATCCTGGGGGTCCTGGTACTGGCCTGGCCGGGTCCGTCCCTGCTCGCGGCCGGGATCCTCTTCGGGGTCTACCTCATCGTCAGCGGTGTGCTCCAGCTGGCGTCCGCCTTCGGCACGCACCGGGCCACCTCGCTGCGCGTCATGGCGTTCGTCAGCGGGGCCCTGTCGATCCTGCTGGGCCTGTTCTGCTTCCGGGGTCCCATGGAGTCGATCCTGCTGCTCGCGCTGTGGATCGGCATCGGCTGGCTGATCCGCGGGATCACCCAGACCATGGCCGCCGCCCACGACCCGGCGGTACCCGCACGCGGCTGGCAGATCTTCCTCGGCCTCGTCACCTTCCTCGCCGGGATCGTGCTGATCGTCTCGCCGTTCACCTCGATCGCCGTGCTCACCCTGGTCGCCGGCTGGTGGCTGCTGGTGGTCGGCATCGTCGAGATCATCACGGCGTTCCGGATCCGCGGCCGCGCGGAGCGGATTCCGCGCACCGTCTGAGCCGCGTCAACCTCGCGCACGGCAAATACGCCGAGAGAGCGGTTTCGCGGCCGACACGATGAACGAGGTCCGCCCGGCGGGGAGATGACCTCTTGTGAGCCCCACCCCGTACGCACCGCGCACCGTTCACCGGTGTGCCCGGCTGTGGGTGCTCCTGATGCTCGTCGCGCTGCTCGCGGCCGGTGCGCACACCGAGGCGATGGCACCCGAGACCGTCGCGGTGTCCGCGGCCCAGGCGTGCGACGCGGAGCACGACGTCCCCTTCATGGCGCCGCGGCCGACGGGTCCCCGGGGACACCGCGCCGCCGCGCCGCCGTGTCCGGGACACCGGGGCGGCGCCCGGCCGTCCGGCCCGGACTGCCTCACCACCGCTCGCGCGAGGGCGCCGTACCCACCCGCCCTGCACGCCTTGCGCACCGTCGTCCTTCGCTGCTGACGGATCCCGCTCCCGGAACCGTCACCTCCCATCTCCCAGCAACGCGAGGACACCGTCATGCTCAGCGACCCGTATGCGGTCCTGCACGCCCTGCTGCGTGCCGAGGCCATGCGCGGCAGGAAACCCCGACCGACCTCCGAACCGGAGCCCGACGCCGGGGAGGACGCACCGCCGGCCGCCCCGCAGGAGCGGGAAGGCGAGTAGCGCACCCAGCGGCCGCCCTCCCACCGGGCGGCCGCCCTGCGGGACCCCTGGCAGGACTTGGACCGCCTCTCATCTGCGGTCCCGGTTCCCGTTTGACCCCGTTTACCGGATCTTTCCGGCGTCGCACTCCGTCGCCATGGCTGCGCCCGGAACGTCTTGACCGGTAGGCTTTCCGTGTGATCTTCAAGCGCATCGGAAACGGCCGGCCGTACCCCGACCACGGCCGGGAGAGCACCCGGCAGTGGGCGGACGTCGCGCCGCGCCCGGTCCGCCTCGATCAGCTCGTGACGACCAAGCAGCAACTCGACCTGGAGACCCTCCTCGCCGAGGACTCGACGTTCTACGGCGACCTCTTCGCCCACGTCGTGAAGTGGCAGGGCGACCTGTACCTGGAGGACGGCCTGCACCGCGCGGTGCGCGCGGCGCTGCAGCAACGGCAGGTCCTGCACGCGAGAGTTCTCGAACTCGACTGATCCTCCGCCGCCCGGTTCGCCTTCCGCACACCCACTCGGCGGACCCTTCCGCACGGCCTTTGACCCTTTCGGGTTGGACTGCGCGGCGCCCAATGATCATCTAGTAGGCATTGCAGCCCGGGCGCACTACGCTGCGCCCATGAGCATGCTGACTCCTCCCGGCATGGGCGGCCAGTACCGGATCACGGGGGACAAGTACCCGCGGATGCGCCGACCCCGGCGCCGCGGCAGGCTCCTGTTCGCCGTCGTCGCGTCCATGGCCGCCATCGGGCTGATCGGCTGGGGCACCTTGCAGCTCATCGATGTCTTCACCGGTGGCGGCGGCAGGGCGTCGGCGTTCGGCGCGAAGGCGTGCGCGAAGAGGGCGAGCGGGTCCCCCACGACCGCCGCGAGGGCCCTGCCCGAGCCGGGCCGCATCACCGTCAACGTCCTCAACGCCACGGCCCGCAGCGGCCTCGCCAAGGTGACCGCGGACGAGCTGAAGAAGCGCGGCTTCCACATCGGCACCGTGGGCAACGCGACGAAGGAGTACGACAAGAAGGTCAAGGGCGTCGGGATACTGCTCGGCCCCAAGACCGCCGCGGACACCACGCTGCCGGTCCTCGGCACGCAGCTCGCGGAAGCTGAGCGGCACACCGACGCCCGTACGGGTACGACGGTCGACCTGATCCTGGGTGACGGGTTCAAGTCGCTGACGACCAAGACGGACGCGGACAAGGCGCTGTCGGCGCTGACCGGTCCGGCCTCGTCGCCCTCGCCCGGCACGAAAGGCTGCTGAGCGAGCCGGCTCGCGTAGGGGTCCTTGCACTATGCCCGCCCGGGTCGCGCGCTCATAGTGCAAGGACCCCTTAGAGCTCCGGTACGGGAAGCCTCCGCGGGCGGGACCTGAACCCGGGGACCGGGTGCGGTTCCCGTACCGGAACCGCAAACCCGCACTCGGCCCCCGACGTCCCTACTCCGCCGCTCCGTACAGCCGGTCCCCCGCGTCGCCGAGGCCCGGCACGATGTAGCCGTGCTCGTTGAGGCGTTCGTCGACCGCGGCCGTCACCACCGTCACCGGCGTGCCCGCCAGTTCGCGCTCCATGACCTCGACGCCCTCCGGGGCGGCGAGCAGCACCACGGCCGTCACGTCGTCCGCGCCACGCTTGATCAGCTCCTGGATCGCCGCGACGAGCGTGCCGCCGGTGGCGAGCATCGGGTCCAGGACGTACACCTGGCGCCCCGAGAGGTCCTCCGGCATGCGCGTGGCGTACGTGGACGCCTGGAGCGTCTCCTCGTCGCGGATCATGCCCAGGAAGCCCACCTCGGCGGTCGGCAGCAGCCGGACCATGCCGTCGAGCATGCCGAGGCCCGCGCGCAGGATCGGCACGACCAACGGGCGGGGGTGGGACAGCTTGACGCCGGTGGTCCGGGAGACCGGGGTCTCGATGTCGACCTGTTCGGTGCGCACATCGCGTGTGGCCTCGTAGGCGAGCAGGGTGACGAGCTCGTCGGCGAGCCGACGGAAGGTCGCGGAGTCGGTGCGCCGGTCGCGCAGCGTGGTGAGCTTGTGAGCGACCAAGGGGTGGTCGACGACGTGGAGACGCATGTCCCCAACAGTAACCGGGCCTCCCGCACGCGCCCGCGCCGCCGTACGCCCGGGCACTCCGCCCGCGCCGCAGGTGGCCCCTCCCGAATCGCCCTCCATGGCATTGGACCCCCCATCAGAGGGAAAGTGAGAGGGACGGAACTGGGGTGGTGTGCCTATGCCCGACCGGGAGTCCCACGAGGAACCCGAAGCGCAGGAGACGGACACCGAGCGCAGGCGGCGCCGGGCCGTGTTCCTGCGTGAACTCGCAGAGGCGCGGGAGCTGCGCAACCGCGTCCAGCCCCGCCGCGCCAAGGCAGAGCGCCTGCGTCACGCCATGCGCATGCGTACCTTCCGCTGGTAGCGACGCGACCGCCTTGGGGGTGGCCGTGCGACCACAGCGCCCCGGGCCGCGTACGATCCGCTGGTGGCGGCAACGAGTGCGCTGGTGAGTGGTCTGCTTTGATCGGTGTATCCGGGACCAAAACGGCCAGACACAGGGGGCCGAAGACGTCCCCTGAACGCCTTGTTTCTGCCACGATTCCGAGTGGGTGGGGCTCGGAGAAGCACTCCCCGCCCGCAACCTCCGCCGGGGGGACCCCCAACCGGCACGCCTATGACCAGTGGGAGAGTCACGGTGTACTTCGCCGCACTGCTCGCGCGCACCGAAGACGGGTGGGAAGCGAGCGACACAGAGCTCGACGATGTGGAGACCCTGTCGGATCTGACCGACCTGGCCCGCGACGCCTCGGTCGACGAGGACACGGTGCTCGTACTCATCGAGCAGGAGGACGCGTGGTTCGGCGTCGTCCGGGTCGACGGCGAGGACGACCCTCGTATCTACGTCTCGGACGCCGCAGCAGCAGCCCGCAGCTCGTACGGCGAGATCCTGCTCACCGACGAACTGCTCGGAAGGGAGCCCGGCGACGACGTCGCCGACCTTGACTCCCTCGACCTCGACGGCACCGAGGACGGTGAGCCGGAGGACGCCGACGAGGAGGACACGGCGAACTCGGACACCGCCGTGCCGCACGGTCCCGTGGGCGACAGCGAGATCCTCGACGACCTCGGCGTCGGCGAGAAGGAGCTGCGCGCCCTGGACGCCGACGACGCGCTCAACTCGATCGCCGAATCCCTGGGCGCCTCGGAGGTCCTGGAGACCGTCCGCTAGGTGCATCGGGTGAGCGAGGATATGACGCCGGCCGCCGATCCGGTGCGCGACCGGTGGCGGGCCGCGATGCGGCTCGCCCTGGACGAGGCCGGACGGGCCGCCGAGGGCGGTGACGTGCCCGTCGGCGCCGTCGTGCTGTCCGTGGACGGTTCGGTGCTCGCCACCGGTCACAACGAGCGTGAGGCGACGGGGGATCCCTCGGCCCACGCGGAGATCCTCGCGCTGCGCCGGGCCGCGACGGCGCTCGGCGAGTGGCGGCTGCCCGGCTGCACGCTCGTCGTCACCCTGGAACCCTGCACGATGTGCGCGGGCGCGGTGCAGCAGTCCCGGGTGGACCGGCTGGTCTACGGTGCGCGCGACGAGAAGGCCGGCGCGGTCGGGTCGCTGTGGGACCTGGTGCGCGACCGGCGCCTCAACCACCGCCCCGAGGTGATCGACGGCGTGCTCGCGGAAGAGTGCGCCCGGCTCCTCACGGACTTCTTCCGAACCCGCTGAGATTCCGTCCCGGGCGATCCCCGGAAACGGATTTCGGACCACGCCCCACCTTGGGGTAAGGTCTCCCTCGGTAGCGTGTCCGAGCGGCCGAAGGAGCTCGCCTCGAAAGCGAGTGTGGCGCAAGTCACCGAGGGTTCAAATCCCTCCGCTACCGCTGGAGAAGGGCCCCGTCGAAGGACGGGGCCCTTCGTGCGTCCGGGCACCTGTGGCCCAAGGGCCCCTGTACGTCCGCCGCATGGGCGTCCGTCCAGGCCCCGCGTCGCTCCCTCGCAAGGGCCACGTGAGGGCATGGTGCATTACGTGCTCTTTTGCGATCCCCGAACACGTGGCCGCGTTACACTCACCGCCGGCGAACGGGCCCCGCGGGGCGGAAGAGACGGGGGAGGCCGCCGTGGCGGTACCGGGAAAGAAGATCGCGCTGTATGCCCTCGTGGTCTTCGTGCTCTATGTGATCATCACCGACCCGGCCAAGGCCGCCGGCTATGTCCAGATAGGCTTCGAGGGCATTTCGAGTGCCGCCAAGGCCATCGGCCACTTCATGACCTGGGTCGCCAACGGAGCCAAGTGACTCCTTCCGGCCGGGCGGCCGCCCTCGCACCTTTGGGAGCGCCCATGATCCGGCACCTGGTCCTCTTCAAGCTCGACGAGGGCGTCCAGCGCGACGACCCGCGCGTCATGGAGGGGGTGCGCGCCTTCGAGGCCCTCGGCGACCTGATCGACGAGCTCCGCTTCTGGGAGTGCGCCTGGAACATCAGCGACCGGCCCATCGCATACGACTTCGCGATCAACTCGGCGGTCGACGACCTGGACGCGCTGCGGCGGTACATCGAGCACCCGGCACACCAGGCGGGCGTCGCCCTCTGGCGCGAGTTCGCCACTTGGGTGATCGCCGACTACGAAATCTGAGCGACAGCGCCCACGGATTCGGGCGACACCCCCCGCAGAGCCCTCCACCGCACCGGTGGGGGGCTTTCCTGCGAGTGTACACAACCGCCCCAACACGGAGTGATGGGGTGCTTGCACAGGGTGTCCATTTCTTGTGATGCTATGACCGCTTTTGAGGTGAATTGACGGATGCGTGGACGGATGAAGAGGTGGCGTTGACCGTGTCGGCCAGTACTGCGCCACCCCAGGAGGAGGCCCCGGCCCCCGACCGGCCCCAGGAATCCGCCACGAGCCCCGCGCCGCCCCAGACATCCGCTCCCGCCCCCACCGCCCACAAGCGCCGCGGCGCCGACACCCGGGCGCTCACCCAGGTGCTCTTCACCCAGCTCAAGGAGCTGGAACCGGGCACGCCCGAGCACCACCGCGTGCGCGGGGCGCTCATCGAGGCCAACCTTCCGCTGGTGCGCTACGCCGCCGGCCGCTTCCGCTCCCGCAACGAGCCCATGGAGGACGTCGTCCAGGTCGGCACCATCGGTCTGATCAACGCCATCGACCGCTTCGACCCCGACCGGGGCGTTCAGTTCCCGACCTTCGCGATGCCGACCGTCGTCGGTGAGATCAAGCGCTACTTCCGTGACAACGTGCGCACGGTCCATGTCCCGCGTCGGCTGCACGAGCTGTGGGTGCAGGTCAACGGCGCCACCGAGGACCTGACGACGGCGTACGGGCGTTCCCCGACGACCGCCGAGATCGCCGAGCGCCTGCGCATCACCGAGGAGGAGGTGGTGTCCTGCATCGAGGCGGGCCGCTCCTACCACGCGACGTCACTGGAGGCCGCCCAGGAGGGCGACGGACTGCCCGGTCTCCTCGACCGCCTCGGCTACGAGGATCCCGCGCTCGACGGGGTGGAGCACCGCGACCTCGTACGGCATCTGCTCGTCCAACTGCCGGAGCGCGAGCAGCGGATCCTGCTGCTGCGCTACTACAGCAATCTGACCCAGTCGCAGATCAGCGCCGAACTGGGTGTCTCCCAGATGCATGTGTCAAGGCTCCTCGCCAGGAGTTTCGCGCGGCTGCGATCCGCAAACAGGATCGACGCCTAACTCACTCGAGCGAACCGCCCGCACGGGCTCTTCCCGACAGTTCTGCGCTGATATGCCATCAGAAGCCTCCCAACCAGGGCGCATTCACATCTCGCATGTCGACATGTCACTACAGCGTGTTGCCGACATGTGACATTCTGCCGGAAGCGCGTTTGCCGCAGCCTCGCCGCCGGTATTCAGGTGGAGGCTGCGTTCCTCCGACGGGAGCGTCCGCCGCGACCGTCCCGCGACCCAAAGGGGGTGGCATGTCCGCAGACCAGGGCAGCTCCAAGGTGCTCACGCTCATGCAGAGCGACTCCGCGCCCGACGTGCTTCAGGACCTTCAGGCCCCTCAGGACCTCCCCGGTGCCGAGACCCTTCCGGCCCCGGAGGCCCCGGACCTTCCGTCCCCGGAAGCCATCGACACCCGGACCCTGTCCCGCTCCCTCTTCCTGCGGCTCGCCACACTCGACGAGCACAGCCCGGAGCGCGCCTACGTCCGGGACACGCTCATCGAGCTGAACCTCCCGCTCGTGCGCTACGCGGCCGCCCGCTTCCGCAGCCGCAACGAACCGATGGAGGACATCGTCCAGGTCGGCACGATCGGGCTGATCAAGGCGATCGACCGCTTCGACTGCGAACGGGGCGTGGAGTTCCCGACGTTCGCGATGCCGACCGTGGTCGGCGAGATCAAGCGGTTCTTCCGGGACACGTCGTGGTCGGTGCGTGTACCGCGCCGCCTCCAGGAGCTGCGCCTGGCCCTCACCAAGGCCAGTGACGAGCTGTCGCAGAAGCTGGACCGCTCCCCGACGGTCACCGAACTGGCCTCCGTGCTGGGCGTGTCGGAGGAGGACGTGGTCGACGGTCTCGCCGTCGGCAACGCGTACACGGCCTCCTCGCTGGACTCTCCGGCTCCCGAGGACGACGGCGGCGAGGGCTCGCTGGCGGACCGCCTGGGCTACGAGGACTCGGCCCTGGAGGGCGTGGAGTACCGCGAGTCCCTCAAGCCGCTGCTGGCCAAGCTTCCGCCCCGGGAGCGGCGGATCATCATGCTGCGTTTCTTCGCGAACATGACCCAGTCGCAGATCGGCGAGGAGGTCGGCATCTCGCAGATGCACGTCTCCCGGCTGCTGACCCGCACGCTGGCGCAGCTGCGGGAGGGGCTCATCTCCGACTGAGGCGCGAGGGATTCTTAAGGGGTCCTTGCACTATGCCCGCCCAGGTCGCGCGCTCATAGTGCAAGGACCCCTAAGAGCTCCGAACAGCGGTGATTCACCCAGGGGTACCGATTTGACGCCTCGTCAGCCACACTGGCGCGATGCTTCGAGCGACGTGGTTGCGGGGCCCCCGAGGGGTCGTGACCGCCGCCGCGGTCGTCGCCTGCCTGGGCGGCGCCCTGGCCGCGTGCGCGGGCGGCGGGGGCGGTGACGGCTATGTCGCGGTCGGACCGGCGGGCGGCACGTCCGTCGTGTCCGGTACGGCGGTGGCTCCGACGGGAGACGTGACCCTGGTGCCCCTGGAGGGGACCGAGGGCCCCGGGCACGGGGTGCGTCAGAGCCCGACTGCCGGCGCCGGTGCGGGCGCCTCGCCCGCACCGGCCGGGAGTTCGGGTGCTCCGCGCCACACAAGGGGCGCACCGGCCGGCGGGACCCCCTCGCCCCACGGCACCACGTCCGGCCGCACGAGCACGGGATCACCCTCTCCGACGGGGACGGGGCCTGGTACGACACCCGCCGGGCCCGCCGCGCTGATCGTGGGTGAGCCCGTACGGGAGGCCACGGACCGGCGGTGGTGCGAGAAGGTGACCGTCCCCTTCCACAACGTCGGTGGCACCGCGGTGCGTTCGGGCACGGTGACCTTCGGGACGCACATCATCGGGGCGCTCGGGATCGACTGGGCGACCGTGGGGTCGACGGAGACGCTGCCCGCACCGATCGCCGCCGGGGCGTCGGTGAAGGAGACCTGGACGGTGTGCGTCGATGCCTGGCGCGTGCCGCCGGGCATGCACATCGAGACACGGGACGTGTCCGTCCAGGGGGAGTGAGGGACGTGGTGGGACGTTACTTCAGCGCGAGCCAGGCGACGACGGCGACGATCACCACGGCGGCGACGACGCCGACGATCAGGCCGATGCGGGGGCCCGCCGGGGCGGGTGCCGCCTGACGGCCCTGCGGGGCCTCGTCGACGAACGCGCGGAACATCTGCGTGCTGCCGGCGGGGTCGTAGTTGCCCTGGGGGCCCTGGGTGTTAGCCATGGCCCCGGACCCTAGCGAATACGCGCGGTGCTGCCCAAGTGGGGGCGGTGGCTTCCCACGCCGCCCGGCCCAAACCGGCCTCGCCCTCGCACCACGGACGGGCTGGTCACGGGCATCCCCTCACCTGCACGTTTACGTTCGCCAATACTTGCCTTTGCCAAGTTTTTAGTCCAGCATCCCCGACTTCGTTTGCCTGCAGCAACCAATTTCTTTATGGTTGCCCTAAGCAACGAACCTGGGAGGTGGGCGATGGCCGAGCGAGCGCAGTACGAGGAACTGGCGCGTCAGCTCAGCGCCATCAGCGCCGTGAAGAGGGACCTCGGGCGGATCCTGCCGGCCGACTGTCCGAGCGGCTCCGCCGCCGTGCTGACACTGCTCGGCCGCCACGGCGACATGCGCATGAGCAAGCTCGCGGAGCTGCTCGCCGTCGACATGTCGGTCACCAGCCGCCATGTCGCGCACGTCGCGGACCGCGGCTGGATCGAGCGCTCCCCCGACCCGGCGGACAAACGCTCCCGCATCCTGCGCCTGACCGACCCCGGCCGGGCCCAGCTCGACGAGCTGTCCCGGCGCAGCACCGAGCTGCTGGCCGAACGGCTGATCGACTGGTCCGACGACGACGTCGGCCGACTCATCCAGCTGATGACACGGCTGCGGGCGAGCTTCGGCGACTGCCGCAGCACGCCCCGGCTCGCGCAGGCCGCCCCCGTGGCGGAATCCGTTGCTCACCGAACCACCCGTACACCCGCGTAAGGAACGTAAGAAAAGGAATCCCATGGCAACGACCACACCAGCCGGTGTGCGGGCTCACGCCAAGCACGGGGGAGGCTCCCCGGACGGCGCTCCGATGACGCACCGGCAGATCATGGAGGCCCTCTCCGGGCTGCTGCTCGGCATGTTCGTGGCGATCCTGTCGTCCACGATCGTCTCCAACGCCCTGCCGCACATCATCGGCGACCTCGGCGGCGGCCAGTCGGCCTACACCTGGGTCGTCACCGCCTCGCTGCTGGCCATGACCGCGACCACCCCGCTGTGGGGCAAGCTCGCGGACCTCTACAGCAAGAAGGCGCTCGTCCAGATAGCCCTGGTCGTCTACGTCCTGGGCTCGATGGCCGCGGGCCTGTCGCAGAACCCGGGCACGCTCATCGCCTGCCGTGTCGTCCAGGGTGTCGGCGTCGGCGGTCTGTCCGCACTGGCCCAGATCGTCATGGCCGCGATGATCTCCCCGCGTGAGCGCGGCCGTTACTCCGGCTACCTGGGCGCCACGTTCGCCGTCGCCACCGTCGGCGGCCCGCTGCTCGGCGGTGTCATCACCGACACCTCGTGGCTCGGCTGGCGCTGGTGCTTCTACGTCGGCGTGCCCTTCGCGGTGATCGCGCTGATCGTGCTGCAGAAGACCCTGCACCTGCCCGTGGTGAAGCGGGACGTCAAGATCGACTGGGCCGGCGCGTTCTTCATCTCCGCCGCCGTCAGCCTGCTGCTGCTCTGGGTCACCTTCGCCGGTGACAAGTACGACTGGCTGTCGTGGCAGACCTACACGATGGTGGCCGGCGCGATCGTCCTCGGACTGATCTTCGTCCTCGTCGAGAGCAGGGCCAGCGAGCCGATCATCCCGCTGCGCCTGTTCCGCAACCGCACCATCACCCTGTCGTCGCTCGCCTCGCTCTTCGTGGGTGTCGCGATGTTCACCGGCACGGTCTTCTTCGCCCAGTACTTCCAGCTGGCACGGGACAAGTCCCCGACCATGTCCGGCGTGCTGACGATCCCGATGATCGGCGGTCTGTTCGTCTCCTCCACCGTCTCCGGCCAGATCATCACCAAGACCGGCAAGTGGAAGGCCTGGCTGGTCGCCGGTGGCGTGCTCCTCACGGCCGGTCTGGGTCTGCTGGGCACCATCCGCTACGACACGGCGTACTGGAAGATGGCCATCTTCATGGCCCTGCTGGGTCTCGGCATCGGCATGATGATGCAGAACCTGGTGCTGTCCACGCAGAACCAGGTGGCCCCGACCGACCTCGGCTCGGCCAGCTCCACCGTCACCTTCTTCCGGTCCCTGGGCGGTGCCGTCGGCGTCTCCGCGCTCGGCGCGGTCATGGCCCACCGGATCACCCACTACGTCAAGGACGGCCTCACCGAGCTCGGCCCCAAGTACGCGCGTCTGGCGGGCCACTCCGGCTCCAGCGGCTCCATCCCGGACCTGAACAAGCTGCCGAAGCCGCTGCGCACGGTCATGGAGAGCGCGTACGGCCACGGCATCGCCGACGTCTTCCTGATCGCGTCCTGCATGGCGTTCCTCGCCCTCGTGATCACCCTGTTCATCAAGGAGGTCCCCCTGAGGACGCAGGGCGCCCTGGCGCAGGCCGCCACGTCCGAGGCGGCGCCGGAGGAGGTGCCCGCGGCGGCCGCCGGGGCCGCCGCCCCCGTCGAGCAGGAGGCCCCGAGCCGGGCCGTCGCCGCCTCGTCCACGGAAGCCGGCCCCGAGGGCACGCAGCGGCTCTCCGCCGTCGCCACGATCGCCGCTCCCGGCGAGTCCGCGCCGTCCGGCGGGATCCCGGTCGGCGGCTTCGTCCGCGGAGCCGAGGGCGCGCCGGTCGCGCAGGCCGCCGTCACGCTGATCTCCCTCGGGGGACGGCAGCTGGGCCGGTCGGTGGCCCAGGCCGACGGTTCCTACGCGCTGGACGCGCCGGGCACGGGTTCGTACGTCCTGATCGCCTCCGCCGACGGCTTCCAGCCGCAGGCCTCGACGATCGTCGTGCACGAGGACCCGGTGTCGTACGACATCCTGCTCAGTGGCACCAGCGGCCTGAGCGGTGTGGTCCGCGCCGCCGAGACCACGCTGCCGGTCAAGGACGCGATGGTCATCGTCACGGACGTCCGCGGCGATCTGCTGGCCACCGCCGTCACCGGCGAGCAGGGCGAGTTCGCCTTCGCCGAGCTGGTTCCGGGCGCCGTGACCGTCGCGGTGAACGCCGTCGGCTACCGGCCTCGGGCCCTGCCCGTCGAGATCGGTGCCGCCGGGGTCACCCGGCTGGAGGTCGACCTCGACTCCGGCGCCCAGCTCCAGGGCGTCGTACGGGCCCCGCACGGTCCGCTCGCGGACGCCCGCGTGACGCTGGTGGACGCGGCGGGCAACGTGGTCGGCACGGCCACCACCGGCGCCGACGGGGCGTACGCCTTCACCGACCTGGGCAGCGGCGAGTACACCGTCATCGCGACGGGCTACCCGCCGGTGGCCACCGCGGTGACCGTGTCCGGCCGCGGTGTCGACGACCACGACGTCGAACTCGCCCACCCGGGCGAGTAGTCCGGGCCCCGGCCCGTGGGGGGCGCGCTCCGAGCGGAGGCGCACCCCCATGGGCCGGACTCTTTTGAGCCTTCTACGGGGATATTCAAGGATTCAGAGGGAGACCACACGATGGCACTGACCGCACGCATCCGCACACGGGACGGATGGGCCGTGTCGCACGCGGTCGTCACCGTGACCGACATGACCGGTACGCAGGTGCTGCGCGCCGAGGCCGACGCCGAAGGAGCGGTACGGGACACCACCGCGCTGGCCCCCGGCGCCTACACCGTGATCGTGACCGCCGTCGGGTACGCGCCCGCCGCCGCCGGCGCGATCGTCACGGCGAGCGGACGGGCCGAGATCGGGGCCGTGACGCTGGCCCGGCAGGGCGGCGCCGAACTGCCGCCGCCCGGACCGTGGACCATCGACCCGGCGCACTCCTCGGTGGCCGCGCTCGCCCAGCACCTGGGGATCTCCAGCGTGCGGGGCCGGTTCACGGAGTTCACCGGGCGCATCGAGATCGCCCCGGACGAGGTCGAGAAGTCCCGCGTCGAGGCCGTCATCCACGCCGCGTCGATCGACACCGGCAACCGGATGCGCGACGACCACCTGCGATCCGGCGACTTCCTCGACGTCGAGAAGTACCCGGAGATGACCTACCGCTCGACCGGCCTCACGGCCGCGGGCTCCGACCGCTGGACGGTCCACGGCGAACTGACCATGCACGGCATCGCCCGCCCGGTCGACCTGGACCTCGCCTACCTCGGCACCGGCTCCGACCCCTGGGGCGGCACCCGCGCGGCCTTCCGCGCGACGACGGAACTGCGCCGCGAGGACTTCGCGATGAACTACAACCAGGTCGTCCAGGCGGGCATCGCCGCGATCGGCACCACGCTCAAGGTGGAGCTCGACGTCCAGGCGGTGCAGGGCGAGTCGCTGCCGCAGGCGTAGGCACCACAGGGTCAGCCGGATCCGGCCCGACTGCCCCTAGGCTGCCCCCATGGCATCGAACATCGCGACGAACACCTCCGTGACAGTGGACGAGCTGCTGGACTTCGTACGCCCCCGTCACCGCGCGATCCTGCTGACGCGGCGCGCCGACGGCAGCCCCCAGGGATCGCCGCTGACCTGCGGAGTCGACGACTCCGGGCGGATCGTGGTCTCCACGTACCCGGAGCGCGCCAAGACGCGCAACGCCAAGCGGGACGAGCGGGTCAGCCTGATCGTGCTCAGCGACGAGTGGAACGGGCCGTGGGTCCAGATCGACGGCACGGCCGAGGTCATCGACACGCCGGACTCCGTCGAGCCGCTCGTCGAGTACTACCGCAACATCGCGGGCGAGCACCCGGACTGGGACGAGTACCGGGATGCCATGGTCAAACAGGGCAAGTCGATCATCCGGATCACCCCGGTGCGCTGGGGCCCGGTGGCGACGGGCGGCTTCCCCGCGAGGCTCGCTCCGCAGGAGTGAGTAGGGCCCGGGCCACCATCGCCTCGATCCCGGCGATCAGCGTCTCCAGCGCGAAGGTGAAGTCCCGCTCGCGCATCTCCTCCACCGTGTCGCCGCCGCGGGCCTCCATGAGGTTCGCGGAGTGGTGCACGACCTCGCTCAGCTCGGGGCTCTCCGTCACCGCGCTCATGGCCTGGCGGAAGTACTCGTCCTGGCTCATCCCGGCCGCCGCGCACCGCTCGATGAAGTGGCCCTCGATCGTGCCGAACCCGTACACGAACTGGAAGACGGCCGAGATCGCGCCCATCTGGCCGTGCGCGGGCAGTCCGGTCAGCCGGATCACCCGCTGCACGGCGAGCGAGAAGGCGATGGAGTGGGGACCGATGTTGAGGAACGTTCCGGCCAGCGGGGACAGCCAGGGGTGGCGCACCAGCAGCGCCCGGTACTCCGTGGCGAGCGCCCGCAACTGGTCGCGCCAGTCCTCGTCCGAGTCGGCCGCCGGCAGCCGCATCTCGCCGAAGGCCGCGTCCAGCGCCAGCTCCAGCAGGTCGTCCTTGGTGTCCACGTACCAGTAGACCGACATCGCGGTGACGTTCAGCTCGGCGGCCAGACGGCGCATCGAGAACTTGGCGAGGCCCTCCGCGTCCAGCAGCCGCACGGTCGCCTCGGTGATCCGGTCGCGGTCCAGTCCGGACGGCTGACCGCCGCCGCGCGAGCCGCCGCCGCGGGACGCCTTGCCCTCCAGCCAGACGCTGGTCCGCGCCGCATGCCCGGCCCCCTGGGCTGCCTTCACCATGGCGCACCTTCCTCGACACTCCTACCGCTCCTCACGATGCTAGGCGCCCCGTGAGGGGGGCGGGGAACCGTGCGACCGGCCAGAAGCGTTCCGCGGCCGCCCGGCACCCTCGGACACCGAGCTCTCAGGCGACCAACACCTCCGAGTCCACCCGCTCCGCCCTCCGCAACAACGCCGCCGCCACCAGCCCTCCGAGCAGTACGGCCACCGCCCCCACCAACTGACCGTCCGTCAGGCCCGAGGCGAACGCGTCCCTGATCCGTCGCCGCTCGTCCCCCGTCCCCGCCGCCGCCAAGGCCCCCGGCAGGGAGGTCGCGGCGACCGGGACCAATGCCCCGAAACGGGAGTTGAGGACCGCACCCAGCACCGCCACCCCCAGCCCGTTGCCGAACTCCGCGAGCGTGCCGTTGATGCCCGCGCCCACACCCGCCTTCGCGGGCGGGATCGCGCTCATGACGGCGTGCGCCATGGCCGGGTTGGCGACCGCGCATCCCGCGCCGATGAGCAGCAGCCCGAGGAGGGTCCCGCCGTATCCGTGCGGCGCGAGCGTCGCGATCGAGACCAGGCCGCAGGACATCAGCACCATGCCGAGCGCGATGGACACCGGCGTGCCGAGCCTGGTCGTCCACTTCGCCGTCAGCCCGCTGAAGTTGAGCGCCACGACGGTGAGCGCGAGCGGCGCCGTACGCAGGCCCGCCTCCAGGGCCCCGTATCCGAGCACGAACTGAAGGTGCTGGGTGAGGAGGAAGAGCGCCCCGCCCATGCCGAAGGCGATGAGCACGGCCCCCGCGACCGCCCCCGTGAACCGGCGGTCCCTGAAGAAGTGCGGATCCAGCATCGGGTACCGGATCCGGCTCTCCCAGCAGGCGAAGCCGGCCAGCACGAGGAGGGCGAACGCGGCCGTCAGCAGCACGCGCGCCGAGGTCCAGCCGCGCTCCGGGCCCGAGATGATCGCGAACACGAGCGAGGCCATCCCTACGGTGGAGAGCAGGGCGCCGAGCAGATCGGGGCGGTCGCCCCGGGGGTTCCTCGACTCCGGTACGAGGGCCACGACCGCTGCCAGGCCCAGCGCCGCCACCGGCAGGTTGATCAGGAAGATCGCGCCCCACCAGAAGTGGTCGAGCATGAACCCGCCGAGGAGCGGGCCGGCCGCGAACCCCAGTGCGTTCACGGCGCTCCAGATGCCGATCGCCTTGGGGTGCTCCTCGGGCGTGAAGATCTGCATCGCCACCGCGAGGGTCGTGGTGAGCAGGAGCGCGCCGCCGACGCCCATACCCGCCCGGGCCGCGATCAGTTGGCCGGTGGAGTCGGCGAGCCCCGCGGCCAGCGAGCCGAGTCCGAACAGGGCCAGCCCCGCGACCAGCAACTTCTTGCGGCCGTAACGGTCGGCCGCGCTGCCCGCGGTGAGCAGCAGGCCGGACTGCACCAGGGAGTACGCGTTGATCATCCACTGGATGTCCGAGGTGGCCGCGCCCAGTTCGCGGGTGAGCGAGGGGATCGCGACGTTCAGCACAGTGTTGTCGAGCAGCACGGTGAGCTGCGCGAGACAGATCACGCCGAGGATCAGCCAGCGCTGGGGGTGTCCCTGGGAGGTGGTCGTCACGCTGTACACCGTAGAACAACTCTTGTACGGCGTACAACGACGTTCCGGCCGCACCCGCGAAGGGCGTACCCGCGAAGGGCGGTGGCCCGGAGCGTTCGTACGCCCCGGGCCACCGCCCCGAGGAGACCGTCGGTCCCGCGAGCCGTCAGCCGGTCGTCTTCCGCGTGAGGTCGTAGAAGGTGGCCGAACCGACCGTCACCTTCTTGAAGTTCTTCTCGACCCACGAGCTGATCCGCGAGGAGACGTTGGAGCCGCTGCTGCCGCCGCGACCGCCGCCGAAGCCGCCGCCGGAGATGAAGTAGTGGATCCTGCCCTCCGTCACGTACTTCTGGAACTGGGCCAGTGTCGGGGAGGGGTCACTGCCGTTGAAGCCGCCGATCGCCATCACCGGTTCGCCGGTGGCGAGCTGGTAGCTCGCCGCGTTCTGGGAACCGACGGACGCGGCGGCCCAGGCGTACTTCCCGGCGTCCGTCTCCAGCAGCTTCTTGGCCTCGGAGCTGACGTTCGCGCCGTTGAGCAGTCCGCCCATGCCGCCCTCGCCCGTCCGGCCGCCGCCCGGGAAGCCACCCTGGTTCGGGCCGTTCTGGCCGTTCGGGCCGTTCTGGCCGGCCACGCCTCCGCCCGGGAAGCCACCGGTGCCGCCGTTGACGCCGCCCGGGAAGCCGCCGCCCTGCCGGCCGTTCGTGCCCTGGGCGTTGCCGGTGCGCTGGTTCTGGCCCGGCATGCCGCCGCCGAAGCCGCCACGCATACCGCCGCCGGGCCCACCGCGGCCGCCCATCATGCTCGCGCCCGCCGGACCGGCCGTGACGATCGAGCCGGTGTGGCCCTGGTTCACCGTGGTCAGGGTGTACGCGGTCGGGCCCGCGAGCGAGGCCGCCATGCCCAGACCCACCGCCGCGAGGGCGAGTTGCCGCCCGAGTCGAGCAGCGAAGATCAGACCGAGGGCGCCCACCAGACCGCCGACGAGGACCAGCCACTTCAGCCACGGCAGGTAGTTCGGGGTGCGGTGGAGGAGCATGTACCCCCAGGCCGCGGTCGCCGTGACGGTGGCCGCGAGCGTGAGCGACGCCCACGTCCTCGACCGCTCCTCCCACAGGACCGTGGCGCCCATGCCGACCAGCGCGGCGATGTAGGGGGCCAGGGCCACCGTGTAGTACTGGTGGAAGATGCCGGCCATGTAGCTGAAGACGACCGCCGTCATCAGCAGCGAGCCGCCCCAGGCGAGGAACGAGCCGCGGACCAGGTCCGCGCGCGGGGCCTTGCGGGTCAGCACGAGGCCCGCGACGAGCAGGATCAGCGCGGCCGGGAGCAGCCAGGAGATCTGCGAGCCGATCTCGGCGTTGAACATCCGGTTCCAGCCGGTCGCGCCCCATTGGCCGCCGTTGCCGCCGCCCATGCCGCCGACGCTGCCGGTCTCGTCGCCGTTGATGCGGCCGAGGCCGTTGTAGCCGAAGGTCAGCTCCAGGAAGGAGTTGTTCTGCGAACCGCCGATGTACGGGCGGGAGGACGCGGGCCACAGCTCGACGATGGCGACCCACCAGCCGCCCGAGACGACCAGCGCCAGGGTCGCGAGGGCCAGCTGGCCGAGCCGCTTCCGCAGCCTCACGGGTGCGCAGACGCCGTACACGATCGCCAGCGCGGGCAGGATCAGGAAGGCCTGCAGGGTCTTCGTCAGGAAGGCGAAGCCGACCGCGACACCCGCCCACACCAGCCACTTGGTGCGGCCGTCCTCCAGACCCCGGACGACGAAGTAGACCGTGAGCGCCATCAGCAGCGCGAGCAGCGCGTCCGGGTTGTTGAACCGGAACATCAGCGCCGCGACGGGGGTGAGCGCGAGCACGGCGCCCGCGATCAGACCGGCCGCGGGGCTGAACCGGCGCCGGACGGCCGCGTAGACCACGGCGACCGTCAGGACGCCCATGATGACCTCGGGGACGAGGATCGCCCACGAGTTCAGACCGAAGATCCGCACCGACAGGGCCATCGGCCACAGCGCGGCCGGGGGCTTGTCGACGGTGATCGCGTTGGCGGCGTCCAGCGAGCCGAAGAAGAACGCCTTCCAGGATCTGCTGCCGGCCTGGACCGCCGCCGAGTAGAAGGAGTTGGCGTATCCCGAGGCGCTCAGGTCGTAGAGGTACAGCAGACCCGTCGCGAGCAGCAGGCCGAGGAACGCGGGGCGCACCCAGCGCGGGTCCTCGGGTCGCCCGCGCCCGACTCTGCGCGCGAACGGCTGCTTGGGCTCACCGGCCTGGGGGGTGGGAGCCGGTACCCCCGGCTCCCGCACGGCCGTCGGGTGGGGCGGCGGCCCCCAGGACGAGGGACCCGAACCCCCGGGATGACTCGTCCGGTCGTAGTCAGTGGTCATCGTGAGTCCCTCACTGGGTGGTGTCGTACGGGGGTGGGGCGCCGTGCGGCGCTGGGGCAGCGGCGGGTACTGCTCGTACGCGTGGTGCTGCTGGTACGGCTGGTACTGCTCGTACCGGGGCGCGGTCGCCGTCGTGGCATAGGTGAGCGAGGCGGGGTCGTGGGAGATGACGGGGGACGCCGGCGTCGGGGAGTCCTCGCGCCGGTCCGGGAACACCCAGGCCCTGAAGAGCAGGAACCGCAGCACCGTCGCCGCGAGGTTGGCGGCGATCAGCACCCCCAGCTCCGTGGAGTGGGCGGGGTTGCTGGTCGCCGCGTTCAGGGCGGCGAGGGAGCCGCTGGTGAGAGCGAGGCCGATCCCGAAGACGACCAGGCCCTGCGCCTGGTGACGGACGGCGCCGCCCCGGCCCCGCACCCCGAAGGTGAGCCGGCGGTTGGCCGCCGTGTTGGCGACGGCCGAGACCAGCAGGGCCAGCGCGTTGGCGACCTGCGAGCCCGAGAACTGCCGGAAGAGGCTGTAGAGCAGCAGGTAGAAGAGGGTGGACAGACCGCCGACCACACAGAAGCCGACGAGCTGGCGGGCCAGCCCCTTGGGCACGTTCTGCAGATCGCGGTCGCGCGGGTCGTCACCGAACGGCCGCGCGAGCCGGTCCAGCGGCAGCGAGCCGGTGGCCAGGGCCTTGCCGATGCGCCACACGCCCTTGAGGTCGTCCGTCGCCGTCTTCACGATGTGCACCGTGGAGTCCGGGTCGTCGACCCAGTCGACCGGCACCTCGTGGATGCGCAGGCCCGCGCGCTCGGCGAGGACCAGCATCTCGGTGTCGAAGAACCAGCCGGTGTCCTCCACCAGTGGCAGCAGCACCCGGGCCACATCGCGACGGATCGCCTTGAAGCCGCACTGCGCGTCCGAGAAGCGGGCCTGCAGCGAGCCGCGCAGGATCAGGTTGTAGGCACGGCTGATGAACTCGCGCTTGGGGCCGCGCACGACGCGGGAGCTACGGGCGAGCCGGGAGCCGATCGCCAGGTCGGAGTGGCCCGAGATCAGCGGCGCCACCAGGGGCAGCAGTGCGTTGAGGTCGGTGGACAGGTCCACGTCCATATAGGCGAGGATCGGGGCGTCCGAGGCGGACCAGACGGTCCGCAGCGCCCGGCCGCGGCCCTTCTGCTCCAGCCGGAAGGTCGTCACCTCCGCGATCTCCGCCTCCAGCCGCGCGGCCACCTGGGGGGTGGTGTCCGTGGACGCGTTGTCCGCGACCGTGATGCGGAACGCGTACGGGAAGGTGCGCTTGAGGTGCTCGTACAGTCTGAGCACGCATGGCCGGAGGTCCTTCTCCTCGTTGTAGACGGGGATCACTACGTCCAGGACAGGCGTACCGGCGCCTGCGGCCGGGAGGTGCTCCCGCGCCGGCAGAGTGCCGGGAGAAGTGTCGGTTCGCATGGAACCGACTCTTCTCAAGAGCCCTGTTGCACCGATGTGGTGGCACTGTGCTGTGCCTGTGAGTGCCGTTGCCAGTTCGTTTCGGGAGCGGGCGTGGGGACGTACGGGGTGAGCGCCGGCAGATGCACGGTGAACACCGTGCGCCCGGGCACGCTGTCGACGGTCACCGCACCGCCGTGCGCGGTCGCCACGGCCTGCACGATGGCGAGCCCGAGTCCGGTCGAGCCGGTGGACCGGGAGCGCGCCGAGTCACCACGCGCGAACCGCTCGAAGACGTGCGGCAGCAGATCGGGGGGAATGCCCTGGCCGTCGTCCTGGACGTCCAGGCACAGCCACGGTCCCCGTCGTTGCACACGGGCGGTGACGGTCGTACCGGGCGGGGTGTGGGTCCGGGCGTTGCCGAGCAGATTGACGAGCACCTGCTGCAGCCGTGCGGCGTCGGCCGACACGAGGGCGGGCTCGTCGGGCAGTTCCAGCCGCCAGTTGTGATCGCGTCCGGCCGCGCGCGCGTCGCTGACGGTGTCCACGACGAGCGGTACGAGGTCGGTCTGCCCGAACTGCAGCGGGCGCCCCGCATCCAGCCGGGCGAGCAGCAGCAGGTCCTCGACGAGCAGGGTCATGCGCCCGGCCTCGGACTCGATCCGCCTGAGGGCGTGCCGGGTGTCGGGGCCGGTCTCCTCCCGTCCCCGCCTGGTCAGCTCGGCGTACCCGCGGATGGAGGCGAGCGGAGTGCGCAGCTCATGGCTGGCGTCCGCGACGAACCGCCGTACGCGCATCTCGCTCTGCTGGCGCGCGTGCAGGGCGCCGTGGACATGGTCGAGCATGCGGTTGAGGGCGGCGCCGACCTGTCCGACCTCGGTGTGTGGATCGGTCTCGGACTCCGGCACCCGCTCGTCGAGGGTCACCTCACCGGTGTGCAGCGGGAGTTCGGAGACGCGGGTGGCGGTCGCGGCGACCTTGCGCAGCGGCCTCAGGGCGAGCCCGACGAGCACGGACCCGGCGATCCCGGCGGCGACGAGCCCGGCGCCGGTGACGCTGACCTCCACAAGGATGAGCGTGTCGATGGTGTTGGTGACGGTCCGGGTGGGGAGGGCGACGTAGTAGTTGCCCTTGGCGCCGGAGACGTATCTGACGCGGTACTCGCCGAGACCCGGGACCGTGACGGTGCGCAGCTTGTCGTCACGCGGGACGGAGGAGAGCGCGGCCGTCTGCGCCGCCGAGAGCACGACGGCGTTCATACGCTCGAAGCCGCCGCTGGTGGAGGAGACCTCCTTGGCGATGACCGCCTTGGTGATCGCACCCCTGGAGTCGATCTGGGCGGCGACGGTGTCGGGCTGCGTCGGCCCCCGGGTGGCGAACTCCTCCAGCCTGTCCTGCGTGGTGGCGCTGCCGGAGGAGTGCCCCGACGAGTCGCCGTTCGGACTGCCGGGACCCTGGTTGCCGTTGCCCGGAACCACCAGGTTCGCGGGCGGACCCGCGGCCCGCTTCGCGGACTCGGTGACCTGCCCGTCCAGTTGCTGGTACAGAAGCTGCCCCAGCGCGATGGTCGTGACCGTACCGATCACGGCGCCCACCACGGCGATCAGGGTGACCGAGGAGACGACAAGCCATGTCCGCAGCGTGCGCGGCTGTCGTCCTCGCTTCTGCGTACGCGGCCGTCGTCGCCGCCTCATGACACCGCGGGCTTGATCAGGTAACCGGCGCCGCGCCTGGTGTGGATCATCGGCTCGCGTCCCGCGTCGATCTTGCGCCGCAGATAGGAGATGTAGAGCTCGACCACGTTGGCCTGCCCACCGAAGTCGTACGACCACACGCGGTCGAGGATCTGCGCCTTGCTGAGCACGCGCCGTGGATTGCGCATCAGGAAACGGAGCAGCTCGAACTCGGTGGCGGTGAGGTGGATGGACTCGCCGGCCCGCCACACCTCGTGGCTGTCCTCGTCCAGGGTGAGGTCCCCCACGACCAGTACGGACTCCGACCGCCGGTCCGCCGCGCCGGAGCGCCGGATCAGTCCGCGCAGCCGGGCCACGACCTCTTCGAGGCTGAACGGCTTGGTGACGTAGTCGTCCCCACCGGCCGTCAGACCCGCGATCCGGTCCTCGACGGCGTCCTTGGCGGTGAGGAAGAGGACCGGCACGTCCGGCAGTTCGCGGCGCAGCCGCCCCAGGACGGTCAGGCCGTCCATGTCCGGGAGCATCATGTCGAGGACGACGGCATCGGGCCGGAACTCTCGCGCGGTCTGGATCGCGCCCTGCCCGTCACCCGCGCCGCGGATCTGCCAGCCCTCGTAACGAAGGGCCATGGACAGCAGTTCGGTGATCGACAGCTCGTCGTCCACCACCAGCACTCGGACGGGGCTCCCGTCCGGCCTCAGCAGTTCGGTGCGCCCCTGGGGCGAGGTCGTGGTCATGGTGGACACCATGTCGGGGTCCTCTGAGAGCACCCTTTCACTGATCTGTGATTTCCCTGAGAAACACACAGGCGCCTCTCAGGGAACTCCTTGGAAGACTGTGGAACGGCCCGGTTCCGTGGGTCCGTGACCTCGCCGCGGGCCGCGGATGAGAGGCGAATGAACGGCCGTTCCCATGAACAGGCTGTGCGGCGCCTGGGATGACGGGCTCTCACCCAGGCGCCGCCCGTACGTCACTCAGTCATGTGCCCGCTCGACGGCCCCACCGCGCTCCAACGTGTGGCTGCGCTCGAACGTGTGGCTGCGCTCGACCTTGGCGACGTGCAGCGTGTAGGTCTCGTACCAGTGCGCCCGTCCCTGCTTCTGGGCGGCACGGTGCTCCAGATTGCTCCGCCACTCCTCGATGGCGGCCAGGTCCCGGAAGTACCCCACGGTGATCGAGAGCCCGCCCGGCGTCCCGGCTTGATCCATCCCGAGATACCCGGGGACCTCCTTGACCAGCTCCTCCATCCGGTCGGAGGTCTCTCCGTATCCGCGGTCCCCCTCGGTCCGTAGGGAGGTGAAGACGACGGCGTAGTAAGGGGGTTCGTGGGCTCCGACAGGCGCAACGCGGTGATCGCTCATGTCGTCCACGATCGGTGGCACCGGTACCCCAGGTCCACCCCCTTGCCGAACGGGGTCCGAAAGGGATCCCCCTCTTGACCTTGGCGGCCCCCACGCCGATTCCGACCGGCTGGGTCAGGTCGGCACCAGGCGGGTCGGACGGACCCTCAGAACAACCCGTCCTGGACCCCGGAGCCCCCCAGTTCCCGTACGGGCACGGTCACTTCGTCCCGAGCGGCGGCCGTCAGCTCCCAGCCCGTCATCAACCGCGTGTCGAGGACGAGAACCCCGCGCCCGGTGGCCAGGTGAAGATCGGGCCCGGCGGCGGCCAGCACATCACCGCTCACCACCCCGCCCGCCACCAGTTCGCCGACCACTCCTGCCGCGGGCGGCAACCCGTCGAGCCCGAACACCCCGCCGTGGTCGACGCCCCGGAACGGCGCACGCTCCAGCGACTCCGGCCAGCCGTCGAGAGCGACCGCCCGCGTGTGCAGGTCCGCCAGCTCGGTGACGCGCTCCTCGGCCGGCGGCAACGCGGCCCGCACCGCCCGCTTGTCGGCGTACGGGATCCGGTCCGGCACCCGCAGCGCGGCCCGCAACAGCTCCTCCGCGCGCCGCGCCGCCATCAGCGGACCACGGCCCAGCCAGCTGAAGGCGACGGCACCCTGCTCCAGCAGCCGCGCCGAGCCGCGCTCCACGGCGGTGATCCCGACCTTGACCATGCCGGGCCCGAACCAGGCGAGATACACGTGATACGGCCGTGGATCATCGGCGACAGTGTCGGCGGCGACGGAATGCGCACGGTCGAGCCACGCACACTCCTCGCACCGCGCTCCGGTGCTCCGCCCCGGCACCACGGCCCGCACGGGGCACTCGTGTCCCCGCGCCCCGACGCACGTGCGCACCCCCTCCGCCACGACCGCGAAGGCCACCCGCTTCCCCCGCTCAAGACCACTGCGCCGCCCGCCCTGCCACCCCAGCACGGGCACGCCGTCATCCCACCGCAGCCCCACGCATCTCCACACCTGTGTCATCGCTCCCGAGACTAGGGCCCTTCTGACAACGGAACGGGCACGTCGGCCTCATCACCACCGGGGTGTACAACAGGCCACCGACGCTACGAAGGTGGGATGGGAGGCGCGCGGCAACACCCGCTGTGGCCCATCAGCCGAGCTTGGAAGGCGTGTCCAGGCCGAGTGTGGCGCAGGTCACGGGAAGCGGGTGTGGGGTGCCGGACAGCTCATCGAGGTGAGCACTCATATGCGTACCCGGGTACGGGCCGGGGAATCGACCGCGTTCGCTGAGCTGTTCGACAGCTACTCCCGCGCGGTCTACAACCATGCCTTCCGGCTGACCGCCGACTGGTCGGCGGCCGAGGACGTGATGGCCGCGACCTTCATGGAGGCATGGCGGCTTCGCGACAAGGTCGACCCCGAGGGCGGCTCCCTGCGGCCCTGGCTGTTGGGCATCGCCACCAACACGGCGCGCAACCAGTACCGGAGCAACCGGCGGTACCGGGCGGCGGCCAACGCCGCCGCGGCGGCGGAACTGTCGGTGGCCGACCACGCCGACGAGGTGGCCGCCCGGGTCGACGACCGGCGACGACTCGCGGCGGCCCTCACCGCACTCGCCGCGCTGCGCAGACCGGAGCGCGAGGTCATCACGCTCTGCCTGGGGGAGGGCCTGGACTACGAGGCCGCGGCGGAAGCGCTCGGGATACCGGTCGGAACGGTCGCTTCCCGGCTCTCCCGGGCCCGCAAGAAGCTGCGTGTGCTGGCCGAGGCCGAATCGGCGCGCCCCTTTGCCGAAGCAGTCCGCCCGGCAAGCGAAACGGCGGGCGAGAGAGTTCGCAGGAATCGGGAAGGCGGCCTCGTCGGCCGACAGACAAGAGGCGATCACACCAACGCGATCCGGCCCGCACAGGAAGGAAACCGATGAACGCGAACACGTCCCGGCAGAACGCGGCCGAGTGGGATGAGAGCGCACAGCTTCTGTCCCGGACGGCGCGTGACCTGCCGACGGGCCGCCACGAGTACCACAGGGAGCGTCTGATGGCCCAGATCCACGACATGCAGCAGGAAGAGCGCACGGCGACGGCAGCCCCTGCGAAGGCACGGCGGTTCCGGCTCCCGCGTCCGGCGATCGCGCTGCCCGCCATGGCGGCCGCTGTGGCGGGGGTGGTCGTCGCCGGGCTCGCGATGTCCGGCGGTGGCGGGATCCAGGACAGTGGCGTGGCCACCGGACCGGCCCTGACGACGCAGATCGGCGCCGCGACCGCCAAGGGCGTGCCGCAGCTGCTCGACCAGATCTCGCTGGCGGCAGCCGACGGGTCCCACCCGGCCGTCAAGCCCGGCCAGTACATCTACATCGAGTCCAAGACGGCCGACACCTTCCTGAGGACCGTCGACGACAAGACCACCGTGGCCGGCCACGAGCTGCACCGCCGCCAGGTATGGGAGTCCCCGGACGGCACCAAGGGCTGGCTGATCGACCCCGCGGTCAACCGCGGTTCCGAGGGCGAGACCCTGAGCCTCCCCGACGAGCAGGGCAACACCCCCAAGGCGTACCTGAACAGTCCGTCGTACGACTACCTGGCCAAGCTCACCACCGACCCCGACGAACTGCTTGCCAAGATCTACAAGGAGACGAAGGGTCACGGCAACTCCCCCGACCAGGAGGCGTTCACCACCATCGGGGACCTGCTCGGCGAGAGCTACCCCCCGGCGGAGCTCTACTCGGCACTGTTCAAGGCCGCCGCGAAGATCCCCGGTGTCGTCGTGGTACAGGACGCGGTGGACGCGGTGGGCCGGCATGGGGTGGCGGTGGCCCGGCTCGACGAGACCAGTGGTCAGCGCGAGGAATGGATCTTCGACAGGAAGACCCATGTCTTCCTCGGCGAGCGCACCGTCCAGGTGCGGAAGAACAACGGCAAGGACGGCCTGATCAAGCCCGGCACGGTGATCTACACCAGCGCCATCATGAACCGGGGCGTCGTCGACGGCATCAAGCGGACTCCGTGACAGCCCGGTTGACCCGCCCGCACTCGGCAGGATTCCAACCTGCAACCTTCTGCTCCGTAGGACCGGGCACCATGCCATGAGGAGCGGCCGCGGCCTACGACTCCGATCGCTCGGGTTGGTGATCAAGCGCGTCTCTGAGCGGTTCGCTCCTGGCGTTCGGTCAGCGGGCGACGTGGGGGCCGGCAGGGGCCGCGACGAGCACCGGGTGCAGGACTCCGGTGCGCAGACGGGTGACGAGAGGGACGGCGACACGGCCCAGGATGCGGCTGGTGAGGTAGGCGACGGGCAGGGCGAGCAGAGCGGCGCCGAGCACGTCGTGGGGGTAGTGGTCGCCGAGGTAGACGCGGGTGAAGCCTTCCAAGAGGGCGAAGGCGGCGGCTACGGCGGACAGGCGGCGATCCAGTAGCCACAGGGCGGCGACGGTGGCGAAGGCGGTGGTGCTGTGGCCGCTGGGGAAGGCGTAGTCGCTGCGGGCCGGGCACGCGGAGACGAAGTAGTCGTGTGGCATCGAGTAGCACGGCCGCACCTCCGCGACCAGTTTCTTCGCGACTTCGGTGACTGCGAAGGCGGCCACGACGGCGACGGGTGCGGCCAGGGCGAGGGTCATGGTGGAGGTGTCGCGGCGACGGGCGTTCCACCAGCCGACCAGCATCAGGACCGCGAAGACTCCGAGGCCGACGTTGGTCCACAGGGCGAGTGGGGCGTTGAGCCACTTCGTATCGCGGGCGAAGTCGGTGACGGTGGTGAACAGCGAACCGTCGATGCCGGAGCCGTCGAACGCGAGGGGGACCATCGGGTGGACTGTCATCAGGCGGAATCTCCCAGGTCAGGGCTGGCGGGCCAGGAGTCGCGCAACACCACGGAAATCTACAGACTCGTAGAAGTTCGAGGACCGGCGGTGCGCGGCTTCAGGAGCGGGGTGCCGCCCGGGTGTGCCTCGCATGGGCGGGGATGGCAGACTCGGCGGCACGCCGAACTTCTACGCGATGTAGAAGGTCTACGTGACTGTAGACGATCAGGGGGAAGGTGGCCAACTGGTGAACGCGGAAAGACTTCCAGGCGTGCGGAGAGCCGGCGGCGCACTGGAGTCGGAGGTCCTCGCACTGCTGCAGTCCTCCCGGCAGGCATTGACCCCCGGTGAGGTGCTCCAGCGCCTGGGTGACGACCTGGCGTACAGCACGGTGGTCACGGTGCTGTCCCGGATGTTCGACAAGGGACTGCTGACCCGCAGCAAGCGGGGCCGTGCGTACGCGTATACGCCCGTCGACGACACGCACGGCCTGGCCGCGCGGCGAATGCGGCAGGTACTGGAGTCCGATCCGGACCACGAGGCGGTGCTCGTCCGGTTCGTCGAAGACCTCTCCGCCCAGGATGAGCAACTGCTGAGGCAGCTCCTGGGCGACGTCCCGGACCAGAGGTGAGCCGGTGCTGATGCATTTGCTGGTCTACCTGCCGCTGCTGTTCCCCGTCCCCGCCGCGCTGGCCGCCCGGCCGCTGGCCGACCGCCTGGAACCGCGGCTGGCGACCTGGCTGCTCACCGTGTGCGGGCTGGCGTTGGCCGCCCTCAGCTGTGCGGCCCTCGGTGTGCTGGCGGTGGCGGGCCTGGTGCGCTGGCCCCTGGCGGCCTCTCTGGGCGACTGGTCACTGGCGACGGTGCGTGCGGGCGACTCCGTTTCCGTGGTCGAGTCGGTCGTCGCCGCGGTCGTGCTCGCCGCAGCCGTAGCGGCGGGAGTACGGATGCTGTGGCGGCGGATGCGCGCGCTGGCCGCCGCGGCGTTGGAAGCCGCCTGCCTTCCCGGCCCCGAGCGGCTCGTCATCGTCGATGACGACGCCCCCGACGCCTACGCACTGCCCGGCCTGCCCGGCCGGGTCGTCGTCTCCACCGGCATGCTGGATGCCCTCGACGACACGGACCGCGAGGCGATGCTCGCGCACGAGGCCGCCCATCTGGCCTGCCACCACTACGCCTTCGTCGCCGCCGCCCATCTTGCCGTCGCGGTCAACCCGCTGCTGAAACCGGTGGCCACCGCCGTCGCCTACACCGTGGAACGCTGGGCGGACGAGCGCGCCGCGACCACCTGCGGCGACCGCCGCCAAGTCGCCCGCGCGGTCGGCAAGGCAGCCCTGGCCACCGCCCATCACCCCTCCCGCCGCCGGCTTCCCGGGGCGGTGTTCGGCCTGCTCGGCAGGCACCGCAACCCTCTGGCCACCGCAGGTCCCGTCCCGCGACGTGTCGCCGCCCTGCTCGCCCCATCGCGAGCCTCCTCGCCGCCGCTGAACCACGCTCTGCTGCCGCTGGCCGGGGCCGCCGCCGTGGTCGGCTCCAGCGCCCTGTGCGCCTTCGCAGCCGCCCACGACCTGCACCTCCTCCTCAAACTCGCCGGCGCCTGACCCGCCCGCCGCCGTCGGACCCGAAGCCCAGGAGGCCGCAGGTGCCGACCACCACACCCAGCCAAGGCCGCCTGCCGGGCCGCGCCCGGCTGTGGCCGCTGTACGCGCCCGGGTTCACCACCGTCTTCGGCGCTCACAGCGTCGCGGCCGCCCTGGGCCGCTTCACCAGCGGGCACCACGACTCTCTGCTCAGCCTCGGCGGCCTGCTCGCCCTCTACGACGGTGCAGAAGTCCTACTCAAACCGGTCTTCGGCACCCTGGCCGACCGGGTCGGCGCCCGCCCGGTACTGCTCGGTGGCCTGGCCGCGTTCGCCGCGGCCTCGGCGCTGCCCGCCTTCGCCGACACCACCGCGCCGCTGTGGGCGGCCCGCCTCGGACAGGGCGCGGCAGCCTCCGCCTTCTCGCCGGCCGCCTCCCCCCGAAACGGCGCCCGACGCGGGCTTGATCGGCGCTACCCCACCGGTCCATGCGAGTGGTGTCCCTTCCAGCCCTGGGCGTGGTCGTCTCCGCGGTCCGCGGCGCGGTCGTTCTGATGGGGAGTGCGGCCGGACCACTGGAGGAGGAAGCGCAGTGCTTCTTGGGAGGGGGAGCCGGGCCGGGGGACGTCCTGAGGAAGAGCGTCCGCGCGACGCTCGAACGGTTGCGGACCGACTCCGTCGCCCTTCTGTACCTCGCCTACCGCGACTCGCGCACACCACTGGAGGACACCTTGCGAGTCGTGGACGAGCTTCACCGCGAGGGACACTTCGCCGAGTTCGGCCTCAGCAATCTCAACGCGGCGGATGTGCACGCGAGGTCCCGCGCCGGCTGCTGTGTCCGGCGCGGGGCCCCGGGGCGACGCGCCGCCCGAGGGACGTCAGGCCGTGGACTCGTGCGGACCGGCCGGTTCGGGCAGCAGCCGAGCGCTGAGCCGGTCCGCGCTCGGCCAGCGAACGTCGTGGACCCAGCCCAGCTTCTCGAATACCCAGATCAGGCGTGCCGCCGGGTCGACCTGGCCCGGCAGCACGCCGTGGCGCGCGCCCGTGGGGTCGGCGTGATGTGAGTTGTGCCAGCTCTCGCCGAAGGACAGCAGTGCGAGCGGCCAGAAGTTGGTGGCCTTGTCCCGACTGGCGAACGGGCGCCTGCCCGCGACGTGGCAGACCGAGTTCACCGACCAGGTGACATGGTGCAGCAGCGCCATCCGGATCACGCCGGCCCAGAAGAACCCGGCCAGCGCACCGCTCCAGGTGCCGGTGGCGAGCCCGCCGACCAGCGCCGGGGCCAGGAGTGAGACGGCGGTGAGCGGCCCGAAGAGCCGACCGACGAGCCGCAGGTCGGGATCGGCGGCGATGTCAGGCGCGAACCTGGCCCGGTTGCTCAGCTCACGCTTCAGCATCCACCCCATGTGCGCGTGCAGAAGCCCCTTGAGCAGCGCGCGGGTGTCGGTTCCGTAGCGCCAGGGCGAGTGCGGGTCACCCTCGCGGTCGGCGAATGCGTGGTGGCGGCGGTGGTTCGCCACCCACTGGACCGGCGAGCCCTCGACCGCCAGCGAACCCGCGACGGCCAGTGCGATCCGCAGGCCCCGCCGCGCCTTGAACGAGCGATGCGTGAAGAGGCGGTGATAGCCGACCGCCAGGCCGAAGCCGGACACGAGGTAGGCGACCACGGCCATACCGACGTCCAACGCCGACAAGCCCCATCCCCACGCGAACGGCACCGCGACGATCAGGCAGATCAGCGGGCCGACGACGAAGGTCCACATCGCCACCGCCGCCGCGGCCGTCTGCGGGGCGTCGAGCAGCGGCTTGACCCCGGCCGCGGTGTCGGCGTCGCCTTCGGCGACGGCCTGTTCAGGACGGTCAGCGTCGCTCGGGTTCATCGGTTCCTCGCCGTTGCTTGAGCCTTTTGGGACGCGGTGCCGGACCGACGGGATCGCGCGCGCGTGCGTGCGCTCTCGAGCGCGCTCGGCGGCCCAGGGCACACGATCGCACCGGACGGCATCCACGCAGGTCGTCGCTCATGTCCATGGTGTGAACGTCGCGGGACCAAATCTCAGCGGTGGCCGCGGTCTGCTCCGTGGGAGGGCAGGCCCTGACCTTCGGACACCCCTGATCCACTCCCGAACGCGGTTGCCGAAAAACCCTGCCGTCAAGACATAAGTCAGAGGCCCTGTGGATCATCCACAGGGCCTCCGAACTGTTGCGCACTCGGCAGGATTCGAACCTGCAACCTTCTGATCCGTAGGATCGGGCAGCACGCCGTGGGGCGGAGCCGCAGCCTCCCGATCCGATCGCTGAAGCCAGCGATCATGTGCGTCTGTGTGTCGTCGTTGCCGTCAACTCCGAACGGAGAACTTTGGCGAGTTGCTCATCATCAGCCGTCCCGAGCGGTGCGAGGCTTCCCCATGGCGCATCACGAAGGAACTGAGTAACAACTCTCTCTGCTGGTTTCAAGGCGGCTCGCTCCGCTCACCGCGCGCGGCACGGACGCCGGCCGGGCCTGCGCTCCT
>NZ_BBZJ01000028.1 GCF_001417775.1 Streptomyces sp. TP-A0356
CTGAGCCATGCCAGTACTCAGCGACCTCCCGGCCCCGCGATCGAAGGCGAGTCCGTACGGCGGCAGCACGGTTCATCACCGGCACCGTCCGTTCGGCACCGAACGTCTCGCCCCGCGCGCCCTCCGCATCATCGGCCGCGGCGCGAGGGAGTTCGGCCGACGCCGTCGGGCTGTGCCGCCGCCCACGCGGCACGCCTCGGAGTCGCCAGCCTGCTCCGGTCACGCCCCTTCGACACCGATGTGCGTGCGGTGGTGACGAGGAGTGTCGATCTCGTCGAGCAGGGCGAGCGCGAAGTCACAGTCGGAGATGCGGCTGGCCATGTTGCCGTCGGCGACGGAGTACCGGCCGGAGCGCGCCCCGGCGTGATCGAAGTCACCGGCTGGGCTGACGACCAGCCAATATCCAGCGCGGTCACCGAGGCACGCAACCACAGGGACGGCAAGCAGTGGACCACCCGCTCCCAGATCACGCGGGCCGACCCCGGCGCCGCCGTCACCTTTGTCGTCGGCGGCGCCGAAGACGGCATCGTGCGATGGAGCTGGACCTTCCACCCTCAAGGACGCGGCACCGTCGTCCAGCAGTCCTGGCAACTCCTCCGCCTCGACCCCGTGCTGGGCACCACCCGCAGCCAACTCAGCGCACTGCGCGACTACATGGCTGACAGCGCCCAAACCACACTGACCTCTCTCGCCCAATGGATCGCCGAAGAACGCCAGCCCGACACCACCCGCAAACCAAGTCCCGTCGGACATCAAAGTCGGTGACTCGTCGTCAGGTGAGTTTCGACACACGCTCTTCGGCTACGCGAGATGGCCGGGCATGGGACATGTCCAGATGGGACGGTCTCATCGTGCTCCGTCAGTTCTTCGGTCTCGGCCGTGGGACAACTGGGTCAGGCCACTGGGGGGATCCGGCCGCCGGTCTTGTGTCGAAGTGCGGCTGCCAGCCGGTCGCGGGCCTCGGTCTGGGCGGCGATCCGTTCGTTGAGGACCGCCAGCCGTTCCAACGCGACTCGCAGGCCCTTGTCCGACGGCGGTGCGACAGCCACCTCGCCGTCCAGACAGGGCAGGAACACCTGCACGTCGTCGAGGGTGAGTCCGGCGGCCAGCAGGTGGCGGATGTTGCGGACCCGCACCACTGCCCGTTCGTCGTAGATGCGGTAGCCGTTGGGGGCCCGCTCGCAGGAGATCAGCCCGGCCTGTTCGTAGTGCCGCAGCGCACGGGGGGTCGCCCCGGTCGCCTTGGCGAGCTCGCCGATCCTCACTCGTTCCGCCTCCCCGGCCACTCCTATCACGCCACGACCGCCCCGCCGTCGACCGGGAGCACGACTCCGGTGACGAACGACGCAGCCGGTGAGGCGAGTTGGGTGATGGCCCAGGCCACCTCCTCGGGCTGACCGATACGACGCAGCGGGGTGTGGGCCAGCTGCCATTCCCGCACTGCGGCCCTCCGCTGCGGCGTCAGGCCCTGGTGCTCGCCGATCGGGGTGTCGATCGCGCCGGGGGCGACCGCGACCACGCGGATGCTGCGGGGGGCCAGTTCGACCGCCCAGCTGCGGGTCAGCAGTTCCAGCGCGGTCTTGGTCGCCGCGTAGACCGAGCTGCCGGGCCAGGCCCGCTGCCCCACCGATGTGCTCACGTTGACGATCACTCCGCCGGTCGCTTCCAGGAGGGGTAGCGCGGCCTGGGTCAGCAGGATCGGTGCGATCAGATTGGTGGCGATCTGCGGGGCGATCGTCTCCGGTGTGAGGATGCCGAGGGCACCACTGCGCACGATACCGGCGTTGTTGACCAGCACATCCAATCGGCCGTGCAGCTCCCGCACCGTATGGATGATTCGCTCAGGCTCTCCCGCGGCGGTGATGTCCGCGGCCAGCGGGGTGATCCGCTCGTGACCGGCGGCGGTCTCGTGGAGCGGTTCGGCTCGCCGGCCCACGGCGAACACGCGGGCACCCTCGGCGGCGAAGGCCCGGGCGGTGGCCCGACCGATCCCGGTGCCGACCCCGGTGACGGCGACGATCCTGCTGCTCTGCGGTGCGGTGCTGGTGTCCATGCCGTGATCGTTCAACCCTGCCGCCAGTGGCAAGGTCAACCGGCGCCCGGTGGGGCCCGCCGGTCCAAGACTCATCGGGCCGGGAGCGTGGACCGTGGCGTGTGGGGCGGACTCGACCGAATCGCGGTGCGGATCCGATCCTCGGTCTCCGTGTGGCGGTCGTGCGTCATGAGTGGTCCCTGGGACGCGCGGCGGCGTCGATCTCGGCGACGATGCGGGTGGCGCGGTCGAACGCCGCCTGGGCTCGCGCCCGTTGCGGGCTTGGAGAGCCGGGGGTTGCCGAGGAAGACGGCCTGGGTGTTCTCGGCACAGGCACAACGCCTTGGCCGAATCGGAGAACCAGCGTCTCAAGGACATCATCGAGGAGCTCTACATCCGGCCGATGGTCGCGGACTCGGACGTGGTGGGCGACGGCAAGACCGCCACGGCACTGATCGAGGAGCTGAACGAGGGCAAGGGCTTCGGCGGCGACGGATCGAAATGGCACATCGAGAAGGCCGTCGCCAAGCTGGGCGGTCTGCGTGACCTGCTGGAGGACGACCGCAAGGCGAAGGAGAACACCGGAAAGGGAATTCTCTCCGACGCCGACCGAAAGGTCGCGCTCAATGAGTCGAAGGAACTCTGGACGGCCCTCAACGCGGACGACGTCGCCGGGGTGGTGACGAAGAACGTGCAGGCCAAACCTGAGTTCGCGAAGACGGTGTCCAAACTCATCAAGACCGTCATCTCGGCGGAATCGATGAGCGAGGTCACGGGACAGAAGTTCGCCGTTCCCGAGAACCTCCACCTCAAGGCCCCCCAGCGCGCCGTGCCCTCGGGTGAGAGGATCAAGGGCCGGGGCTTCGCCAAGGCGTTCGGGGTGGTGGGCGGCGCCCTCAACGCCGCACAGTATCCGGTGGACATCTACAACTACGGATTCAAGGAAGCGTCGAAGCAACTGTCGGAGTCCCTGACGGACCCGCTGGACGTCGTGCCCGACGGACAGGGCGCGGGGTGTGTCTTCTTCGGTGACTGCTATGTGGTGACCCCGATGGCCTGAACATCTGCCGAAGACGCCGCCGGCCGGGGAAGTCTTCCCGGCAGGCGGCGCGGTAATTTGCTGCTCGGAACGAAGGAGTACGAACATGCAAGGAATCCCCTCCGGGGAACTGGTGGAGCGGCTTGTGCGGCTCCTCCCCGAAGTAACGCCCCACGTCGACAAGGCGGCCCAACGCCACGGCATGCGTGCTTCGCAGGTGACCCACTGGGATCAGGTCAACACCCACCCCGGCACGTTCCTGTCCGAGGTGCTCGTCTACCCGCTGTTCAAGCCCCTGATGAATTCCACCCAGATCACCCTCGACCAGGAGGAATTCCTGGCGCGCTGTTTCGAATTCATCGAAGGGCTGGAGGAAAGCCCTGAGGGCGAGTTGGTGGACACGGCCCACTTCACTTCCTGGAGACTCTGCTGGAGAGCAGAGCGGTACTCGACCGCGCCTTCCGGTTCGCCCGGCCGAAGACCCGGGCGGAGATCCTTTCCATGCTGAGAGGCTGGAACGTCCCCGTGGACCCGGCCTGGGAGGACCCCGCGGAAAGACGCTGTGACACCTGAGCTTGATCGGCACACCCGCGGGACGGGGGCCTGGCGCGGAGGTGGCGGAACCCCCGGCGGACCCGGGCCGTACTGCGGGCGGCCCGCCGGTTCGTACGAGCGGAGGGCGCGCTCATCCCGCGTTCGTCGAGAACAGTCCGCCCGTCGGTCCCTGCTTGTCGCCGCCCTGGGCCTTCTTGAGGGCGTTGGCGAGACTCTCGATGGTGAGGGACTGCAGGATGACCCGGCCGTTGCCCTCCAGGGTGGCCAGGGACAGGCCCTCGCCGCCGAAGACCATGTTCATGATCCCCTGGCGGTTGAGGCCGCCGACACGCTGGACGCCGTACTGGATGCCCTCCTGGAAGGCGACGACGCACCCGGTGTCGACCTCGATGCGTCCGCCGAAGTCGGCGGGGTCGAGGTCGATGAAGTTGCCCGCGCCGGCGATGATCACCGTCCCGTACCCGGTGAACTTCTCCAGGATGAAGCCCTCGCCGCCGCTCATGCCGGTGCGCCCGCCCTGGAAGGCGATGCCGAAGTCGACGGTCGACTCGGCGGCGACGAAGGCGTCCTTCTCCGCGAACCACGCGCGCGTGCCGTCCAGTTCCAGGGCGCGCATCTCGCCGGGGAGTACGCCCGCGAAGCCGACGGTGCCCTCGCCGCCCTGTGCCGTGAAGTACTGGAACGCCAGCGACTCGCCCGCGAGCGCGCGCTGGCCGACCTGCATGGCGGTGCCCATGGCCTGGCGCAGCAGTCCGCCCATGCCGCCGCCGGAGCCGCCCTGGGCCTGCCCGCCGTTCGACGGACCGGACAGGCGCGTCTCCATGGTCACGTTCGTCGTCTTGAAGAGGAACTTGCCCGCCTCGCAGTACACGGTCTGGCCGGGGTGCAGGTTGACGACCGCCATCTGCATGGCGTTGCCGACGATCTCTTGCCGAAGGGTCACGAGGAGAGAACGCGGCGGACGGACCGAAGAGTTCCGGGCGGCCGAAGTCGATGTCCGTTCGCCGCCGGTGCCTCGGGACGAGGACTGCTGGGATGGACCCCATGACCTCTCAAGGAACCCTGAACGGCAAGGTGGCCCTGGTGACCGGCGGCAGCCGCGGCATCGGTGCGGCCACGGTGGTGCGGCTGGCCCGGGAAGGCGCGGACGTGGCCGTCACCTACCTGAACGGCAAGGAGGCGGCCGAAGACGTCGTACGGGCCGTCGAGGGGCTGGGCCGCCGGGCGGTGGCCCTGCGGGCGGACGCCGTGGACGCGCGGGAGGCGGCGGGTGCCGTGGAGCGTGCGGCCGAGGCGCTGGGCGGGCTCGACGTCCTGGTGAACAACGTGGGGGTGGGAGTTCTGGGCCCCCTGGAGAACCTGTCGCTCGCCGACGTCGACCAGGTCCTGGCCGTGAACGTCCGCGCGGCCTTCCTGGCTTCCCAGGCGGCGGCGGCGCGCCTGCCGCGCGGCGGCCGGATCATCACCGTCGGCACCTGTATGACCCAGCGCGTGCCGGGACCCGGTGGGACCCTGTACGCGACCAGCAAGGCGGCCCTGATCGGTCTGACCAAGGCGCTCGCACGAGAACTCGGCCCGCGCGGGATCACGGCGAACCTTGTCCACCCGGGTCCCGTCGACACCGGCATGAACCCGGCGGACGGCCCGCACGCGCCGGGTCAGGCGGCGATGACCGCGCTGGGCCGCTTCGGGACGGCGGAGGAGGTGGCGTCCATGGTGACGTATCTCGCGGGCGCGGACGCGGCCTACGTCACGGGCGCCGAACTCTCGGTGGACGGCGGGCACGCCGCGTGAAGGTACTGCCACTCGGGTGAGGCAACGGACCGAGCGCGCGTGAGATCACCGCCGCGCATGGTCGTGCGGAATCGGAGTCCGATCAGCTCGCTGGGTCTGGTGCGTGCGATCGCGAGCTCTCAGCCACCCAGTTCCTGGTGCCGTGCCGCCAGGCGCGATGCGCCCTCACTGGTGAGGGAGCCGAACAGGCGCAGGCGGGAGATGCCTCCGTCCGGGAAGATGTCCACGCGCGCGTGGGTGCCGACGGCGGGGGCCGGCAGAACGAAACGGTGGTTCGTGTCGGGCTGGAGGCGGGTGCGCGGGAGGATCTCGCGCCACTCACCGTCCTCGCCGTCCTTGACCGAGACCGACGCCCAGCCCGCCGCGTTCCCCTTCAGGCAGGCGGTGTCGATCTCCAGCGCCCGGATCTGCGCCTGGGCGGCCAGTCGGTAGCGGACCCAGTCGTGGCCCCGGTCGCGGCGGCGCCGCGTCTCCCAGCCGTCGTCCATCTTGCGGGAGCGGCCGGGCTGGATGCTGTTGGTGGCCGGCGAGTAGAAGAGGTCGGAGGCGTCCTCGACCCGGCCCCCGTTCTCCAGGGACACGACGTCGAAGGTGCCCAGCACCTCCAGCCAGGCCGGATCCGGCGCCACTTCGCCGTACACGCGCAGGCGCGCGATGCCGCCGTCGGGGTGCTGGTTGACCCGCAGGTGCGTGAAGCGCTGTTCGACGTTCACCTCGAAGCCGTTGGCCGCGTGGCCGCCGACCGGTGTGCGCGGGACGAGCGTCGTCCACTTCACGTCGTCGGACAGCAGCTCCTCCGGTGACGGGGAGCCGGTCACCGACGTTGCCTCGATGGACACGGCCTGCGGGTAGTTGCCCCGGAAGTGGGCGGTGTCGACGACGATGCCTCGGATGACGCCGGGCGCGCCGAGACGGACGACCGCCCAGTCGTGGTCCTGCGCCGTGGGCCACGGGTGCTCGGCCGAGGCGCCGCGGCGGCGCCGGGTCTCCCAGCCGTCCATGACCTTGCCCTTGTGCCCGAAGTGCTCGGGGTCGAACTCGGCGCGCTCGGGCACCAGCAGGTTCTCGCGCTCGGCGAAGAACTCGTCGTTGGCGGCGACGACCCCGGCGCCGAGTCCCCGGTCGGCGAGGTTGGCGTACCGGGTGAAGGGGAAGTCGGCGGTGCGGTAGTCCGCGTAGGGGTCGCCGCCTCCGTACGGGTTCGCGTCGCCGGTGAAGCCGGTGAAGCCGGATTGCTGCTGCGCCGTCACGGTGATCAGGTCGTCCTTTCGGGGTCGGCCGCTGTCGGGTGCGGGAGGGAATCAGTCGGTTCTGCCGAGCAGTCGGCCCTTCGGCTCGGTGAACGCGCCGTCCGCCACGATGCGCTCGCCGCGCAGCCACGTGGACTTGACGACGCCGCACAGGGTCCTGCCCGCGTAGGCCGTGACCCGGTTGCGGTGCTGGAGGGCCGCCGGGTCCACGGTGAAGGTCTGGTCGGGCGCGAGGACGGCGAAGTCGGCGTCGCGGCCCGCCTCGATGGCGCCCTTGCGGTCGAGCCCCGCCAGCCGCGCCGTACTCGCGGACATCCAGCGGACCACGTCCTCGAGGCCGTGGCCGCGCGCGCGGGCCTGCGTCCAGACGGCCGGCAGGCTCAGCTGCAGACCGGAGATGCCGCCCCAGGCGGTCGCGAAGTCGTCGGTCTTCAGGTCGGCGGTCGACGGGGAGTGGTCGGTGACCACGCAGTCGATCGTGCCGTCCGCCAGCGCCTGCCACAGCAGGTCCTGGTTGGCGGCCTCACGGATGGGCGGGCAGCATTTGAACTCGCTCGCGCCGTCCGGGACTTCCTCGGCGGTCAGAGTGAGGTAGTGCGGGCAGGTCTCCACCGTGATCCGGACGCCCTCGGCCCGGGCGGCGGCGATCAGCGGCAGCGCGTCGCCGGAGGACAGGTGGAGCACGTGCACGCGCGCGTCGAGCCGCTTCGCCTGCGCGATGAGGTGCGCGATGGCCGTGTCCTCCGCGTCGCGCGGCCGGCTCGCGAGGAAGTCGGCGTACTTCGGGCCGCCCTGTTGCGGGGCGGCGGCCAGGTGGTGCGGGTCCTCGGCGTGCACGATGAGCAGTCCGCCGAAGCCGGCGATCTCGGCCAGCGACCGGGCGAGTTGCTCCTGGTCGAGGTGCGGGAACTCGTCCACGCCCGACGGCGACAGGAACGCCTTGAAGCCGAAGACGCCCGCGTCGTGCAGCGGCCGCAGGTCCTTGACGTTGTCGGGCAGCGCACCGCCCCAGAAGCCGACGTCGACATGGGCCTTGTCCCGGGCGACGTGCCGCTTGGTACGGAGGTGGTCGACCGTGGTGGTCGGCGGCACGGAGTTGAGCGGCATGTCGATCAGGGTGGTGACACCACCGGCCGCCGCCGCGCGCGTGGCGGTCCAGAAGCCTTCCCACTCGGTGCGGCCGGGGTCGTTGACGTGCACGTGGGTGTCGACCAGACCCGGCAGCAGGACGTCGTCGCCGAGGTCCTCCAGACGGGCTCCGGCCGGTACGTCGGCGTCGTACGGCAGTACGGCCGTGATCGTGCCCCCGGCGACGGTGACCGACGCGGCCCGCGTCCCTTCGGGGGTGATGACGCGCGTCGAGCGCAGCACCAGTTCAGCGTCGGACACCCGGACCCCTCTCTGCCGCCGTTCCGCTTCCGGTCCGCGGGATTTACCTCCACGTAACGGAATTCAACGTTCTGTTGAAGGAGTCTTCACTCCCGCTCCCGGTGCCGTCAAGGGCCTGGTTCGCGCCGGGACTCTGGACGCGCCCAGTTGGACGTTTCCACAACACGGAATTAGAATTCCGTCCAGCAGAACGTAGCGATGCACGAGCAGGGAGTCAACCCGCTGCCGGGTAGGCTTTGGCCCCTCCTGCCAGTTCCGAAAGGAGCGCGCCGTGCCGACGCCGACGTCCAGCGCCAGCGACGCCCCCGCCAAGTCCGCCGCCAGCGGTGGTGTCCAGTCCCTCGAGCGCGCCTTCGACCTGCTGGAGCGGATGGCGGACGCGGGCGGCGAGGTCGGCCTCAGCGAGCTGTCCGCGAGCAGCGGGCTGCCGCTGCCCACCATCCACCGCCTGATGCGCACGCTGGTGGCCTGCGGTTACGTACGCCAGCAGCCCAACCGCCGCTATGCGCTCGGCCCCCGCCTGATCCGGCTCGGCGAGTCGGCGTCGCGGCTGCTCGGCACCTGGGCGCGCCCCTATCTCGCACGGCTGGTCGAGGAGACCGGCGAGACCGCGAACATGGCACTGCTCGACGGCGACGAGGTCGTGTACGTGGCGCAGGTGCCGTCCAGGCATTCGATGCGGATGTTCACCGAGGTGGGCCGGCGGGTGCTGCCGCACTCGACGGGCGTGGGCAAGGCGCTGCTCGCGACGGAGGCGCCGGAGCAGGTCCGCGCCCTGCTCGCCCGCACGGGCATGCCCGCGGCGACCGAGAAGACGATCACCACCCCCGAGGCGTTCCTCGCCGCGCTGGAGGAGGTGCGCCGACTCGGTTACGCGGTCGACGACAACGAGCAGGAGATAGGAGTCCGCTGCCTCGCGGTGTCCGTGCCCGACTCCCCGACCGCCGCGGCGATCTCCATCTCCGGCCCGGCGGGCCGGGTCACGGAGGACGCGACGGAACGGATCGTGCCGGTCCTCCAGCAGGTGGCGGCTGAACTCTCCCAGACCCTGGCGAGTTCGGGTCCGGCCGTCTGAGCCACTGCGGGTGTGCGTCCGGCCCCCGGCCCCACGGCCGGGGGCCGTCGTCGTACGCTACGGCCCGCGCCCGGCCGTCAACCGCGCGGCGTCTCCCCGAAGAGTTCCACCGCGTTGCGCACGTCGGCGAGGCTCCCGGCCAGAGCGCTGACCGAGCCGATCGCACCGGCGATCAACAGCAGGGAGCGGCGCAGGCGCGGTATCTCGGGGGCGCCGGTCACGGCCATCGCGGCGAGCGCGGCGAGTTCGTCCTCGGCGATGGGCCGGTCGGGGAACTCGGCGGGATGCGCGGCGAGTTCACGGCGCAGCCGGGACACAGCGGTCCGCAGTTCCGCCACTCTCGGGTCCTCTTCGCTGCCGGTCACCGACCTCTGCCCCAAGCTCCGCAACACAGCTCCCCCCTCGCACCTCTTCGTGCGCGCGGCTTCGGTATGTCACCCGGTGCCCCGTGGCGTTGGTCGGGCGCCGGGGACGCGGGCCAGTAAACGCCACCCGGCACGCCGGACGCCACTGTCGGGACGGAAATTCAGCCCCGGGAAACCCGGCGGTCCTTCCGCACGGGGAGGCACACGGCCACCACGGGTCAGGTATGCAGGAGGTATGACGGACAACGAACACCAGGTCGCCGGGCTGCTCCTGGCGGCCGGCGGCGGGCGGCGGCTGGGCGGACGGCCCAAGGCCCTGCTCGGGCACCGGGGGCGGCCTCTCGTGGAGCACGCGGTGGGGGTCCTGCGCGCGGCCGGGTGCGACCGGGTGCATGTGGTGCTGGGTGCGGCGGCCGACGCCGTGCGCGAGCGGGCGGACCTGTCCGGCTGTGTCCTGGTGGACAACCCGGACTGGGAGCAGGGGATGGGCTCCTCCCTGCGGGCCGGCCTCGGCTCGCTCGCCGGGACGGGCGCCACGGCCGCCCTGGTCTCCCTCGTCGACCAGCCCGGTATCGGCCCGGCGGCGGTGGCCCGTGTCCTGGCCGCGTACACCGACGAGACGTCACTGGCCTCGGCCGCGTACGAAGGCGTGCGCGGGCATCCGGTCCTGCTCGGCTCCGCCCACTGGGCCGGTGTCGCGGCCACCGCCACGGGAGACCGCGGGGCACGCGCCTATCTGAAGACGCACGAGGACGTCCTCACGCTCGTGGAGTGCGCAGACGTCGCACAGCCGTACGACCTCGACAGACAGAGCGACCTGGTCCACCTTGAGTGAACGAGGTGGCACCGAGCGCCACCTTGCCTCGAGGCGGAGAATCTCGACATCAACAGAGCATTGAACTTCCACTATGAGGAAACTAGTATCCACAGATCAGAAGCGCCTGCCTACTCACCGGGCGTGGTCAGCCGCATCTGCACTGCCTGGCACCCAGTGCCGCGGCGTCCCCACGTCAGCTCGCCGAAGGAAGTGACAGCTCATGTCCGCACCCGCGCCGTCGCCGGTCGTCGTCGACGCCGAGCCCCTGCCCCGGCAGGACGAGGTCCTCACCGAGGCGGCCCTCGCCTTCGTGGCCGAGCTGCACCGCCGGTTCACCCCGCGGCGTGACGAGCTGCTCGCCCGCCGGGCGGAGCGCCGCGCGGAGATCGCCCGTACCTCGACGCTCGACTTCCTCCCGGAGACCACCGCCATCCGCGCGGACGACTCCTGGAGCGTGGCCCCCGCGCCGGCGGCCCTCGACGACCGCCGCGTGGAGATCACCGGCCCCACCGACCGCAAGATGACCATCAACGCGCTGAACTCCGGCGCGAAGGTGTGGCTCGCCGACTTCGAGGACGCCTCCGCGCCCACCTGGGAGAACGTGGTCCTCGGTCAGCTCAACCTGATCGACGCCTACACCCGGAACATCGACTTCACGGACCCGAACTCGGGCAAGCGGTACGCCCTGCGTCCGAACGAGGAGCTGGCGACGGTCGTCATGCGCCCGCGCGGCTGGCATCTGAATGAGCGTCACCTCCAGGTGGACGGCGAACAGGTCCCGGGCGCCTTCGTGGACTTCGGCCTGTACTTCTTCCACAACGCGCGGCGCCTGCTCGACCTCGGCAAGGGCCCGTACTTCTACCTGCCGAAGACGGAGTCGCACCTGGAGGCCCGACTCTGGAACGACGTCTTCGTCTTCGCCCAGGAGCACGTCGGCATCCCGCAGGGCACCATCCGCGCCACCGTCCTGATCGAGACGATCACGGCGGCGTACGAGATGGAGGAGATCCTCTACGAACTGCGCGACCACGCCTCCGGGCTGAACGCGGGCCGCTGGGACTACCTCTTCTCCATCGTGAAGAACTTCCGTGACGGCGGGCCGAAGTTCGTCCTTCCGGACCGCAACGCGGTCACGATGACCGCCCCGTTCATGCGCGCGTACACCGAACTCCTCGTCCGCACCTGTCACAAGCGGGGCGCGCACGCGATCGGTGGCATGGCGGCGTTCATCCCCTCCCGCAGGGACCCCGAGGTCAACAGGGTCGCCTTCGAGAAGGTCCGTGCCGACAAGGACCGCGAGGCGGGCGACGGCTTCGACGGCTCCTGGGTCGCCCACCCCGACCTGGTGCCGATCGCGATGGAGTCCTTCGACAAGGTCCTCGGCGCCAGGCCGCACCAGAAGGACCGGCTGCGCGAGGACGTCGACGTCAAGGCGGCCGATCTGATCGCCATCGACTCCCTCGGCGCCAGGCCGACATACGCGGGCCTGGTCAACGCCGTGCAGGTCGGCATCCGCTACATCGAGGCGTGGCTGCGCGGTCTGGGCGCGGTCGCCATCTTCAACCTCATGGAGGACGCGGCCACCGCCGAGATCTCCCGCTCGCAGATCTGGCAGTGGATCAACGCGGGCGTCGAGTTCGAGAACGGCGAGAAGGCGACCCCCGAGCTGGCCCGCAGGGTCGCCGCCGAGGAGCTGGGGAACATCGAGGCCGAGATCGGCGCGGAGGCCTTCGCGGCCGGCCACTGGCAGCAGGCCCACGACCTGCTCCTCCAGGTCGCCCTGGACGAGGACTACGCGGACTTCCTGACGCTGCCGGCGTACGAGCAGCTGGCGGGTTGAGTCACTCGGCCGTCCTCTCCGAGTGGCCCAGGGGTTTGCCCGGGGCCACTCGGTCGCGTACGAGACGCTTGACCGCCGTGGGCTCCGGGAACCCCTGCTCGCGGCGGTCCCAGACGATCTCGTCGTCGACCCGCACGATGAAGACACCCCCCGTGCCGGGCTTCAGGGACAGCTCCGTCAGCTCGGCCTCGAACGTCGTGAGCAGCTCCTGGGCCAGCCAGGCGGCGCGCGGCAGCCAGCGGCACTGGGTGCAGTACTCGATCTGGACGCTGTGGGTCTCCACTGGAGGGGTCTGCGTCATCCCAGGTGCACCGACCAATCCTGTTCCGCCGCCGGTTTGCCGTGCAGGTCCGGGACCCGCTTGAGCCAGTCCGGCCGGCCTCGCTGTGTCCGCGCCGCGCGCAGGGCCTCCTCGGCGGCGAGTTCCTCCCGGGTGGGGAAGTCGGTGGGCAGCCAGGCCTCGGACGCCTTCACCCGGGCCGAGAGGTAGTTCACGTACGCGTCCCGCACCTCTGCGGGGCTCGCGAAGCCCGGCTCGTCGGCCAGCCACGCGTCGGGTACCTCGGCGGTCGTCTCGCGCAGCAGCTCCTCGGTCACCCTCGGCGCCAGGTCGGCGTCGGCGGCCCGCGTGTCCGGGGCGAAGTGGCCGAGGGCGTGGTGCCGGAAGTCGTACGCCTTCTCCGGCGCCGAGGCGTCCCAGCGGTGGTGGAACACCAGGGCGGCTCCGTGGTCGATGAGCCACAGACGCGGGGGCGCGGTGCCGAAGGTGGGCCAGACCATGAGGTTGGAGCTGTGGACCGTGCGGTCGACGTTCACGGTCAGGGCGTCGAGCCAGATGATCCTGCCCGCCTCCAGCGGGTCGAGCGTGCAGGCCCTGGCGACCTCGGGCGTGAAGTCGCGGGCGCCCGGGAGGTAGTCCATGCCGAGGTTGAGGCCTGGGCTCGCGTTCAGCAGGTCGCGCACCTCCTGGTGCGGTTCGTGCGCGGCGATCGCCGGGTCGAAGTGGGCGAGGACCAGCTCGGGGACGCGCAGGCCGAGCCTGCGCGCCAGCTCCCCGACGATCACCTCGGCGACGAGCGCCTTCACGCCCTGCGCTGAGCCGGTGAACTTGACGACGTAGGTGCCGAGGTCGTCCGCTTCGATGACTGCGGGGACGGAGCCGCCCGAGCGCAGGGGTGCGAGGTAGCGGGTTGCGGTGACCTCAGTCAGCATTCTCTCAGGCTATTCATCTTCTTTGCCCTGGGGAGGATCTGGGGACTTACGACCTCCGGGCTCCGGCATGAAGTGAGCATAGTAACCGAGCGTGACAGCTGGCGTGGAGCGGCGCTCAGGTCGGGTCTCGTTTCGCCGCTCAGCCCGCGAACAGGCTCACCAGCAGCGCCGCGTTGAGGGCCACCACGACCACGCTCACCGCCCAGGTGGCGTATGTGGTCGTGCGCCGGTTGACCCAGCGGCCCATGACCGCCCGGTCGCGGGTGAGCAGGACCAGCGGGATCAGGGCGAAGGGGATGCCGAAGGACAGGATGATCTGGCTGAGCACCAGGCTCCGGGTGGGGCCGACGCCGGCCGCGAGGACCGCGATCGCGGGAGCCATGGTGACCGTCCTGCGCAGCAGTACGGGGATTCGGCGGCCGAGGAAGCCGCCCATGACCACCTCGCCCGCGTACATGCCGACGCTGGTTCCGGCCAGGCCCGACACCAGCAGGGCCAGCGCGAAGGCGAGGGCGGCAGCCGGGCCGACACGGCTGCCGTACGCGTCGTGGGCCGCGGCGAGCGAGTCGGCGGCCTGGGGAGCGCCGGGGTGGAACAGGGTCGCCGCCGACACCAGCAGCGCCACGTTCACGGCGCCCGCCAGGCCCATCGCGATCAGTACGTCGGCCCGCACATGGCGCAGGAGGCGGTGGCGCAGAGGTCGGTCGGGGTCGTCCGGCGGCCCGTCGGCGCCGGGAGTGAGGGAGAGGCTGTAGCGGTCGCTGGTGAGCGCCGAGTGCAGATAGATGACGTGCGGCATGACCGTGGCGCCGACGATGCCGCCGGCCAGCACCAGGCTCTCGGTGCCTGACAGCCGGGGCATCAGCCCGTCGGCCGCGGTCGCGAGCGGGGCGCCGACGCCGAGCACCTGCCCCAGGAAGAGCGCGAGCAGACAGGCCAGGCCCCCGGCCATCAGCACCTCGAAGCGGCGCCGCCCGCGACCGCGCATCGGCATCAACAGCAGCGAGGCCACGCCGACGACCACACCGCCCAGCCACAGCGGGAGGCCGAACAGCAGGTGGACGGCGATGGCGCCGCCGACCACCTCGGCGAGGTCGGTCATCACGACGACCGCCTCCGCCTGCGCCCACAGCCCCCACACCACCGGCCGCCGATAGCGGGCCCGGCACAGCTCCGGCAGGCTCATACCGGTGGCCACGCCCAGCTTGGCGGAGAGGTACTGCAACAGCATCGCCACGACGTTCGCGGTGAGTAGCACCCACAGCAGCAGCGGCCCGAAGGCGGCGCCGGCCTGCACGTTCGTGGCGAAGTTGCCCGGATCGACGTAGGCGACGGCGGCGACGAACGCCGGGCCGAGCAGGGTGTACGACAGGCCGGAGCGCAGCGGGGGGCGGCGCTCGCCGGGCGTGCGGCCAAGGGAGCCCGCTGTGATGGGCGGATCGAGCGGCCCCGACCGCGCCGGGGACTGTTCGGTCGTCATGATGCGCTGCTCTCCGTTTCGCCGGGGAGGAACGCGCCCCGAGGGGCGCGGGGCTGTGACAATGTGCGGCTTGGCCGTGTGGGCGCGACCAGCCACGACGAACCCGCAGCCGACCACGAACCGAGCACGGCGGACGCCAACACCCCACCCACTACGGGATGTTGGACGGCCGGGGCAGCCCCTCCGCCAGATCGCCGATCTCCGGGGAGTGGATGGAGCCGGGGTTGCCGATGACCTCCTCGACCACCAACGTCTCGGTCGTCAGCAGCAGCGCGGCGATCGACGCGGCGCTCAGCAGCGCGCTGCGGGTGACCATGACGGGATCGATGATCCCCCGCCGATGCAGGTCGGCGTAGTCACCGCCAAGGGCGTCCAGGCCGCTGCCGACGGGCAGGGCCGCGGTCTTCGCCTCGGCCTCGTCGGGGTCGAGACCGGCGTTGATGGCGATCCAGCGCAGCGGTTCTGCCAGCGCCTTGGCGACGATGGCGCGGCCGGTCGCCGCGTCGCCGTCGGCCGGCGGAAGTGCGGCGATGTCGGCGCGGGCGTGCAGCAGTGCCGAGCCGCCGCCCGCGACGACGCCGTCCTCGGCGGCCGCCCGCGTCGCCGCGAGGGAGTCCTCCAGCCGCATCTGCTTCTCCTTGAGCTCGACGCCGCTCGCGGCGCCGACGCGGATGACGGCGACCCCGCCGGACAGCTTGGCGATGCGCTCGCCGAGCTTGTCCCGGTCGTGGTCGTTGGTGGCGCGCTCCAGTTCGGTCTTGAGGTTCTCGATGCGTTGGGCCACGCGCTCGTCGCCGCCCGCTCCGCCGAGGACGGTGGTGGAGCGCTCGGTGGCGATGACCTTCTCGGCCCGGCCCAGGTCGCCCAGTGTGACGCCCTCCAGGCTTCGGCCCGCGGTGCCCGTGATGACCCGTCCGCCGGTGAGCGCGGCCAGGTCCTCCAGCTCGGCGATCCGCCGGAAGCCGAAGCCGGGCGCGCGCACGGCGAGGGAACGGAACGTGCCGTGCGCCGCGTTGGTGACGAGCATGCCGAGCGCGGGTCCGTCGACGTTCTCCGCGACGACGACCAGCGGGGAGCCGGTGCGCGTCACCTGCTCCAGGACCGGCATCAGCTCCTGCACCTTGGTGATCTTCGTGTCGCAGTAGAGGAGGTAGGGGTTCTCCAGGACGGCCTCCATGCGTCCCTGGTCGGTGACCATGTACGGGGAGATCCAGCCGTTGTCGAACTCCAGCCCCTCCGCGTACTCGACGCTCAGGCCGTACACCGACGACTCCTCGACGGTGACGACGCCGGTGCGGCCGACCCGCGCCACGGCCTGGGCGATGGTCTCGCCGATCGCGGGGTCGTTGTTGGCGGACAGCGCGGCCACGCGGACGAGTTCGTCGTCGCCGACCACCGGCCGGGCCTGGGCGCCGAGCGACTCGACGGCGGCCGCCACCGCGGCCTCGATGCCGTTCTTCAACAGCACGGGATTGGCACCGTCGTTGACCGCCTTGAGTCCTTCACGGACGATCGCCTGGGCGAGCACGGTCGCGGTGGTGGTGCCGTCCCCCACGTCGCCGTTCGTCCGGGTGGCGACCTCCTTGACGAGCTGGGCGCCCATGTTGGCGAAGGGGTCCTTGAGCTGGATCTCCCGGGCGATGGTGACGCCGTCGTTGGTGATGGTGGGCGGCCCGGTCAGCTTCTCCAGGACCGCGTTGCGGCCCTTGGGTCCGAGGGTCACGCGCACCGCGTCGGCCAGCGCGTTCACCCCGCTCTCCAGGAGTGCGCGCGCTTCGGCGTTGAAGCGGAGTTCCTTCGCCATGGCTGTGTCGTCCCTTCGGAATTGCGGCTGTGCGGGAGGGAGGGGGTGGCGGCGGCCGGAGTACGGTCTCCGCGGTGCGCCGACCCTCATCTGTGGGTCCACGGATCGGCCGCCGCCACCGGCATGTGGGTACGGCTCAGGGCACGAGCACGGCGCGCCCGCGCACCCGGCCCTGGTCGAGGTCGGTCAGGGCCCGGTCGAAGTCGGTCAGCGGATAGGTGACGGTGTGCAGCGTGACCAGGCCGCGCGCCGCGAGGTCCATCAGTTCCACCAGGTCGGTGTACGAACCGACCAGGTTCCCCACGAAGTTGATCTCGGTGGAGATGATGTCGATGGTCGGTACGGACAGGGTGCCGCCGTAGCCGATGACGTAGTAGTCGCCGGCCCTGCGCAGCATCCGGACGCCGTCCTCCAGGGCGCCGCCCTCCCCGACGAAGTCGAGGACGGCCTCGGCGCCCTGGCCGCCGGTGAGGTCGGCGACCTGGTCGACCTGGCTGCCGTCGGCGACGACGGTGTGGTGGGCGCCGAGCGTCTCGGCGAGCTTCAGCGCCTCCGCCGACCGGTCGACGACGATCAGCTCGGCCGGGGTCAGGGCCCGCAGCACCTGGATGCCGATGTGTCCGAGGCCGCCCGCGCCGATCACCACGGCCTTGCTCCCCGGCGGGAGCCGCCGGGCGGCCTTCTTCGCCGCGTGGTAGGCGGTGAGGCCCGCGTCGGCGAGCGCGGCCACCTCGGCCGGGGCGAGCTTGGGGTCGAGCGGGACGACGGCGCGGGCGTTGGTGCGCAGGTACTCGGCGAACCCGCCGTCCGTGTCGATCCCGGGGAACGCGCCGGCGGTGCAGTGCACGTCGTCGCCGCGCCGGCAGGCGGCGCACAGTCCGCAGGTGACGAGGGGGTGCAGGATCACCGGGTCACCGGGTTGGAGCCCGGTGACGGCCGAGCCGACCTCGGCGATCCAGCCCGCGTTCTCGTGTCCCTGGACGTACGGCAGGTCCACTCCGCTCTTCGCCTGCCACTGGCCCTCGATGATGTGCAGGTCGGTGCGGCACACTCCGGCGCCGCCGATCTTCACGATCACGTCGAGCGGTCCCTTGACGACCGGGTCCGGTACCTCGTCGAGCTGCGGTGTGCGGTCGTAGTGGTGCAGTCGTACGGCCTTCATGACGTCTCCTCCTCTCCGTGTCCGGGCCCGTACCGGGTGGCCAGCAGCCCTTCGCAGAACTCGGTGTTGGTCTCGATGCCGACGCCGGCGGTACGGCCCCGCAGCAGGTGCCGCTCCATGCCCATGGCCGGTACGGGACGTCCCTGGTCGTCGGAGAACAGGGGTGCCGTCGCGTCGGCGGGCAGGCCGAGCAGTGCGCGCCGGCGCCGGAGCGTCACCGTGAGGCGCTCCGGCAGGTCGCCGAGGACGGCGTCGGCCAGTTGCCGCATGGTCCAGCCGCGTTCGAGGAGCCGTTTGCCCAGCCGGGACTGCGCCGCGAGGTGCCCCTTGCGCAGGAACTGGGCGCGCAGCTCCGCCATGCGGTCGGCGTCGGCGAGGCCGGGGAACGCCTCGTCGAACGACTTGCCGCAGCCGACGCCGTGGTTGATCTCGTCGGAGGCGAAGTGGTCCTCCAGGATGACCGTGCACTCCCCCGCCCAGGGCAGCCCGGCGAGGGCGCGGCGCGCATCCTCCACCATGAGCCAGGCGAAGTTGGGGGCGCAAAAGTACGTGGGGAGCCGGAGTCTTGCCTCGACCGCGCCGTCGGCGCCGACGCTGACGGCCCGGACGAAGCCGAGGTCGGTGATCGGCCGGTCGAGTTCCGGGTCGAGCACCTCCGCCAGGGCCGCGTTGACGGCGGTGACCCGGTCGACCGCCTCGGCGACGGTGGTCATGCCGCCACCCCGGGCGTGGGGACCTGAGCGCTCTCGGGGACCTTCAGGCCGTACAGCCGGGCGTGGTTGAGGCCGAGGATCTTCCGCTTGACGTCGGTGGTGAGGGTCCCGTACTCGCCCTGCAGGTCCTCGGGGATCTGGAAGTCCACGAACCTCTCTATGAGCCACTTGGGGCTCCAGATCGCGTAGTCGCTGCCGAAGACGATCCGGTCCTCGTCCAGCCAGTACAGCAGCTCGCCGATGACCTGGGCGAAGTAGCGGGGCCGGGTGTGGATGAACGGCATGACCACCGACAGGCCCGCGTACACGTTGGGTTCCTGCGTGGCGATCCAGCAGAAGTCCTCCAGGCGGGGCAGCCCCGAGTGCTCCACGACGAAGTTCAGGTCCGGGAAGGCGCTGGCGGCGTGGTCGATGTCGGCGACGTCGAAGGCGTCCCGGTTCAGCGGCCAGATGGTGGGGCCCTTGTGGACGTGGATGTTGCGGATGCCGAGTTCCTCGCAGAGCGCCAGGTAGTCCTGAGCCTCGCGGTCGGACAGCTTCCAGCCCTTGGAGGAGCCGCGCCATTCGGCGGTGTAGAGCTTGACGCCGCGCAGGTCCCACTCGGCGTGCAGCTGCCGCAGCCGCTCCAGGCCGGCCTCGCCCTCGCGCGGGTCGAAGGAGCCGTTGGCGATGAGGCGGTCGGGGTACTTGCGGGCCAACGCGCCGTTGGTCTCGGTCGTGTTGAAGCCGTGGTGGTAGAACTCGTTGAGGTAGGTCGGCTGGAAGATGCCCCAGTCGACGTATCCGGTCTCGAACAGGTCCTGGACCAGGTCCTGTTCCGTGTACTTGCGGAACTTGTCCAGCGGCCACACCCACTCCTGGGGGCTGAGGTTGCGCTGGTAGTCGTAGAAGCAGCGGATGAAGCCCTCGCCGTACTTGTTGGCGGTGTTCTCCTCGCTCGCGTCCCAGAAGTGGATGTGTCCGTCGACGATGAAGTAGTCGACGCCGTCCTTGCTGTACATAGTCTCTCCGAGACGTCAGTCGACCGGGCTGAGGTCGAAGTCGATGTATTCGGCGGCGTCCTCGGGGTTGGCGAAGAGGACGGTCCGGTCGTCGAGGTGGACCATGCGGCCGTAGTGGGTGGACATGATCTCCTCGAAGTCGGACTGGTCGAAGTCGAAGCCGAGGGCCTTGGAGATCTCGTCGAAGTCGAAGGTCAGCACGCGTTCGCCGTCGACGCGGATCATCGACGGGTAGTCGGTGACCGTGACGTTCTGCTTGCCGCGCATGACGTCGGCGACGACGTGGCCGTTCTGGTTGTTCATCAGCGTCACGCCACACCGGTTGGACGAGGTGTGGTCCGCGCTGAACGACTGCGGGACGGTGCTCACTGGGCGGTCCTCTCGCTCGTGGGGTCCCCTGGGGCCCGCAGGCCCAGATCCTGGGCAAGGCGGGCGAAGCGCTCCTTGGCGCGGTCGAGGCTGTCCTCGAAGCGGACGGGCTTCTCGGTGGGCTGCGACCACAGCGGCTGGAGCCGGCGTGCCGCGTCGAGGCTCACCGGCACCCAGCGCTCCAGCCACTCCTGGGCGAGGGCCTTGTTGGCGGCGCCGTGGGTGTCGTCGCCGAGCAGCAGGGTGAACAGGGCGCGCGTGTAGCGCAGGTCGCGGTCGTAGTCGTTCTCGCCGGCGCCCATCACGGTGGGCGTGGTGTAGTCGCCGTTGCGGGCGGCGATCTGCTGGACGAGATGGCTGCGGAAGAGCTCGCCCACGAGGGGTTCGAAGACGATGTTCGCGGCGAGCACGGCTTCGGCCCAGTCCTGTACGGCGGTGATCCGTTCGACGTTCTCGCGCACGCCCTGCCAGGCCGGGTCGTTGTGCCAGACGTCCTTGTGGGCGGAGCCGTCGAAGCCGTCGAGCTGCTCCTCGATGTCGAGGTTGTACAGCGCGAGGTCCTGGGCGAAACGGAGCTTGTGGGCGCCGTTCACCGCCAGCGCGTTGTTGATCATGTTGGTGGGCGCGGAGCGCTGGATCGCCACGAACACATGCATGCCGAGGCCTTGTTCGGCGTGCATCCACGCGCCGACGTGCCGTTCGACGAAGGAGGTCCAGGACCTGGTCCACTGCTCGTAAGCCCGCGCCTTGCGGGCGCCCGCGAGGTTGTGCTGGACCTGCCGTACGACGTTGGCGTTGTTGCGGTAGATCGTCTGCTCCCACTCCTCGTTGGGGTCGAGGAAGCGGTGCCAGTCGGAGGACTTGAGGGCGGTCCAGTCCTGCGGGTATCCGGAGGAGCCGTCGGCGAAGCCGTAGATCCAGCCCTGGAGGAGGTGGCGTTCGGGGTCCGGCTGGACGTCGAAGGTGACGTCCTCGTACATCGTCGCGCGCATCTTCTGCGGCTTGTAGTACGAGAACGCGCGGCTGGTGGAGCTCGGGAAGGTGAGCGCTCCCGCTTCGGCGTCGGTGAACTGCGGCTTTGGGAAGCTGCGTTCGGCCCTGGCGGGCTTGTCGGCTTGCGTGGTCATCGCGTACGGCTCCTCGCGTCGATCGGGTCAGGTCGGATGCGGGTCAGGCGTCGGTGGAGGTGGTGAACTTGTCGAGGAAGATCCGCTCCTCGGGCATGCCCTTGCCGGTGAGCAGTTCCAGCGCGGCGTCGCACATCGGCGGCGGGCCGCACAGGTAGGCGTCCGCCTGCGACAGGTCGCCCTCGTGCCGGTCCACGATGTCGGTGATCAGGCCCTGCTCGTACGTGCCCGACGCGTCCTCGGACAGCGCGGGTACGAAGGCGAAGTCGTCGAGCTTGCCGCCGAGTTCGGCGATCTCCTGCAGGGCGAACAGGTCCCGTGCGGTGCGGGCGCCGTAGTAGAAGCGGGTGCGGCGGGCGCTACCGGTGGCGGCGAGGCCGCGCAGCTGGGCCAGGATCGGGGCCATGCCGGCGCCGCCCGCGAGGAGGATCAGGTCGCGGTCAGGGGCGTCGCGCATGACGCAGGTGCCGTAGGGGCCTTTGACCGTGAGCGGGTCGCCAGGGGCGAGGGCGCCGTCGAGCAGTCCGGAGAACACCCCGCCGGGATAGCGCTTGATCAGGAACTCCAGGCCGCCGCCGTCGGGCAGGCCGGCCATGGAGAAGGAGCGCCAGTGCCCGGTGCCGGGGACGTTGATGTCGACGTACTGGCCCGTGCGGTACGGGAGTTCGCCGGTCGGGTCGACGGCGAGCGCGAGGCGGACGATGTCGTGCGTGACCTGCTCAACGGCCACGACCTTCGTACAAACCTCGCGCGGCGGAATGCCGTTGAGGAGCATCTCCTCGTCGTAGTTGATGAGTTCGACGCTGAGGTCGCCGTAGGCGTGCGCCCGGCACAGCAGGACGTAGCCCTCCTCGCTCTCGTAGTCGGCGAGGGCGAAGGTGGAGTAGCGCTCCATCTGCTGGTCGCCGTCGAGCAGGAAGGACTTGCAGGAGGAGCACTGGCCCTCCTTGCAGCCGTGCATGAGCATGACGCCCTGGCGGAACGCGGCGTCCAGGACGGTCTCGTCCTCGTCGGCCTCGATCTCGATGCCGACCGGTTCGAATCGGATGCGGTGTTTGTCGCCCACAGGGACCGGTCCTTCCGGGGCGGCGACCCCGCGACGGTGCGTCGCCGCCCCTGCCTCGAATTCGTCAGAGCATCGACGGGGTGATGTTGCTGCGGCTGCGGTAGTCCGCGATGTGCGCCTCGCGCTCCTCGTCGGACATCTCGTTGAGCGACACGTTGGGGCTGAGGAAGGTGTTGCCCCGGACGTCGTCGAGGGTCCACAGCTTCTTGGGGTCGTCGAGGTCGAGGTGCGGCTGCGGGACGAGGGTCTTCCCGTCGTCGCGGACATAGCCGAGGTCCTGGACGATGTCGGCGAGGTCCTGGCCGTGGTAGACGGTCTCCCACTCGCGCTTGCCCGTCAGGCGTCCCATCGACGGCGTGGCGCGGCCCTCGTACTCGGGCCGGAACGCGGTCGTGTCGGTCCACGCGCAGGTCTCGGAGCAGTAGGTGCGCCACTGCCCGTCGACCTTGTCGACCACCATGTCCTGGCGGATCAGGCAGGGCACCATGCAGGTCCAGCAGCGGTGCGGGTACTGGTAGCCGACGTCCTCGAAGGCGATCGGCTTGTTCGCGCCCGGGTGCCGAAGCCGGTTGTACGCCTCCCACCAGGCGCCGTACTCGGCGTACCAGCCGGGGTACTTGGACTCGAACCACTCGAAGTCCTCGTCCGTCATCCCGTCGATCCGCCAGAAGTTGACGGGCCAGCCGGTGGCGAAGAACTGGGCCACCTTGTGGACGTAGCCCTGGTCCCAGATCCGCTTCCACGCCTCCTCGACGAGGTCGTGCGGGATCTTCAGGCCGTACTTCTCCAGCGGGATCAGGTACGACCGGTAGTAGTCGTCGTAGATCCAGCGCCGCCACATCTCCGCGTACGACTCGCGGTCCTTGCGGCGGTCCTTGCTGCCGTACTCGATGAACGTGCCGATGGCCGCGTCCACCACGCAGTGGTTGTTCCACCAGGCGTAGCGCAGGTCGCGCTCCAGGAGCTGGCGGTTGTCCTCGTCGGCGAGGGCCATCAGCAGGATCGAGTAGCCGTTGGAGATGTGCCGGGACTCGTCCGACTGCACCGAGTGGAAGACGGTCGGCAGCAGGTAGTCGCCGTTGGCGGCGGCCTCGGCGGGCATGGCCACGAACAGGGTGTTGGTGAAGGCGGTCTCGGCGACCAGCGTCAGATAGACGTTGGCGGCGGTGATCGCGTCACCGGTGATGAACCCCTCGCCGAACTGGCGGCCGATGGTGCCGGCGTAGCAGTTGGCGAACGCCTTCTCGGAGATGTCGAACCCGGCGGGGTCGATGTAGTGGTTCATGTACAGGCGCTTGAGGTTCATCTGGATCGTCGAGTGCCGCACCTCGTCGATCATCTGGACCGCGAGCCCGTTGTGCAGCTGCGGGTTCGGGACCGCGCCGATCGCCATCGGCATCGCGCGGGCCGCGCTGATCTCGGGGAACGGGATGATCGACAGGAACAGCTTCTGCCACTCCATCCAGCGCTGCTGGACCTGGCGGAACATGTTGCCGCGGATCGCGCCGTCCATGGCACCGTAGACCCGGTTGTCCTTCTCCTCCTCCATCGGGAAGTAGGAGCGCAGGACCTGCTTGAGCGGGTCCTTCTTGGGGGCCTTGTCGAAGCGGTAGTCGGTCGCGAAGCGGGTGGCCGGGGTGGCGAACGTCGGCTCCCACGACAACTCGGTGATCTTCTTGTGCGCCTTGCTCAGGCTCTGTCGGCTCACGGGTGATACTCCTCCGGCTGACTCGGCGGCGAGGAAAGAGACGCCTCGGTCGGCCCGGTGGGTGCGGCGGCGCACTGCCGTCCGTCACCGGGGTGTCGCCCATCGTGGGGGCGTCCGGTGCGGCCGGTTGTCTCATGTTGAGACAGGCGTCTCGACCCAGGGCTGGCCACTGGACGACAGCCGGACGTAACGTTCGAGTAACGCGTGAATGCGGACTTCTCACGAACGGCAGCAGAAGGCGTCCTCGCACGGCAGAAGGCACTGAGCCGATGAAACCTGTGGAATCCGTGGAACCCCCGAAGGGGACGAAGCAGCCCCCTCGCTCCGCGCCCGGTCCGGGCCGGCCCCTCGCGCATCTCAATCCCGTCCGTGCCCGGGTGAAGTTCCTGGAGGGCGGGAAGATCTCGGCCTCCGACGTGCGCGCGCCTATCCTGGACTCGTGGCAGCGCTCGCTCTTCTGGGGCGTGGACGCCGACCGCATCGAGGCCCCCTACAACGCCGACTTCGACCCGCACTCACGGCTCGCCACGGCGGCGGCCCCGGTCCTGGACCGGCTGTCGGACGCGCTGCAGGGCACTCCGATGTGCCTGATCCTGACCGACTCGAAGGGAAGGGTGCGGGAGCGCAGGACCGGCGACCGGGCGTTGCACCGGCATCTCGACGACATCTGCCTCGCGCCGGGCTTCAGCTACGCCGAGGAGTACGTCGGCACGAACGGCATCGGCACCGCGGCGGAGGACGGCCGTACGGCGCACGTCTTCGGCTCGGAGCACTTCTCGGAGCGGCTGCAGCGGGTGTCGTGCGCGGCCGCGCCCATCCGCAACCCGTCCAGTGGCCGTCTGATCGGGCTGATCGATCTCACGTCCTGGCAGCACACGGCCTCGCCGCTGATGATGGCGCTGGTGCGGGAGGCCGCCGCGGACATCGAGGAGCGGATGCTGGAGATCGGCTCCGAACGTGAACGAGCGGCGTTCCGCGCCTTCCTGACGTCACGTCAGAGCTCGCGGCGGGCACTGCTCACACTGACCGACGGGCTGCTGCTCGCCGACGCGGCTGCGACGGAGCTGCTCGGCCCGGACGACCATCGCCGGCTGCGGGAGCTGGCCGCCGACCCGGCGGGGCTGCCCGAGCAGCGGTTGCTGCTGAGCGACGGGCGGACGGTGCAGGTCCGCGGTCGGCAGGTGGAGGGCGACGCCCCCGACGGAGGTCCGGCCGCGTTCCTGATCGAGCTGCGGCTGATCGCCGAGCGGGAGGAGTCCGCGCCACGGACGGCGACCGCCCCGGTGCCGCGTCTGGCGGGCATCGCCGGCTCGAGCCCCACGTTCCAGGGGGTCGTACGCCGGCTGATACGGAACTGCGAGCAGCGTCGCTGGACGCTGTTGGACGGCGAAGCGGGAACCGGAAAGTTCGCGCTGGTCAGGGCCGTGCACCGGCATGCGGCTCCGACGACGGCGTTCGCGGTCCACGACGGGGCCGACGTGCGGAAAGGTGCGGCGGACTGGTTGCGGGCCGTGTTCCGGGATCTCGCGGAGGACCGGGGCACGGTCGTGCTGCGGCATCTGGATCTGCTGCCCGCGCAGGTGCTGAGGCAGCTCGACGGAGTCCTGCGGAGCACGGCGGGGCGGTCGGGGTGGGTGGCCGCGCTGCGCACGCGTGACCGGCCGGCACTGCCCGCCGCCGGTGACGACACCGCCGCCGGGCAGCCCGCCGCGGTGCGGACCAGGTTCGACTCCGAGGTCACGGTGCCGCCGCTACGCCATCGCACCGCCGACATCCCGGCGCTCGTGACCTGCCTGCTCGCCCGTCGCGGCGCGGACGCGCAGTGCACGGACGCCGCGTTGCGGGCCTTGTCCCGGGCGCCGTGGCCGGGCAACGTCCACCAGCTGGAATGCTCGCTCCGCTATGCCGAGACCCACCGTTCGGGCCCGCAGATCGAGGCGACCGACCTCCCTCCGTCCCTGCTGTGCCAGGCACAGCACCCCCTGTCCCCCTGGGAATCCACGGAACGCGACCTCGTCGTCCAGGCACTCCTCGACCACGGCGGCGACAAGGCGAGGGCCGCGAAGTCCCTCGGGATCTCCCGGGCGACGATCTACCGCAAGATCACGGCGTACGGGATCCGGCTGGGGCCGGAGAGCGGATGACATCCGGACGCGGGGAGCCGGTTGGCTTCGACCGGGACCGGAGAACAGGTGGCTGGGGACGAAGAACCGGTGCCTGGAGCGTTTCGCCGGTGCCGGCGATCGCTACTCCCGGCACCCCCGGCCGTACACGCTGCGCAGCCACAGGCCGACGGCCTCCCAGCAGCTCAGTGCCACGCCCGTGAGGGCGATCCCGGGGCCGGCCGCCGCGCCCGCCGCCGTGGCGACGGCACCACACACGGCAACCAGGGCCCCGAATCCGCCCAGCGCCAGCAGCCGCTCCCGATGTCCGTATGACCGCGTCGCCATCCTGACCTCCGTTGCCTCCAGGCGTCGCTGCGAGCATGCGGGACCGCGGCCGTGGGCGGAGTCTCACTGTGAGACGGCGTCGCGCCGGACTTGGACGGAGCCTTCGAGTACGGCCCGCGTGCCCTCGGCCAGGTTCGTCGAGCCGCGAATTCAGGCCGTGACGGCCGGCTTGAGGACCTCCTCGCACCACTGCCGGAACGTCGTCGGGGTCGTCGACTCCGCGGTGCGCGGCTCGGCGCTGTCCAGGCCCCGGTTCTTGGCGTCGAACATGTCGACCATCGCCTGCGCCATCGCGTCGGTCGTCCCGAAGCCGGTGAGGCGCTCCTTGAGCGCCGCGCCCGGAATCTGCCGGTAGCTGGTCTCGGTGCCGAGGTCCTCGGAGATGATCTGTGCCATCTCGTTGGCCGACACGTCTTCGGGCCCGAGGCAGGCGACCTGGCCGGGCCCCTGCCACGAGTCGTCGACCAGCAGCCGTGCGGCGGTGGCGGCGATGTCGGGGGTGCCGTCGGTGACCCTCTGCTGGTCCGCGCGGGCCAGGGGATGGTCCCGACCCCGCGAGCCTTGGAACTCCGGGAGGAAGTGGGCGCGTTGCTGCGCAGCTGCGACAACGTCCTGCGGCCCGGAGCCGGTTTCGATGCCGCGCATCTCCAGCGCACCTTCACCGTGCAGGCCACCGACCTGCTCCTGGTGGGGCTGGCCGGGACCCTGACCGAGCGGATCCACACGCAGGCCCCGCACGTGGACGTGGTCTTCCTGCCCGAGGCGGTGGAGGGCGGCCCCGCGCTGCGGCAGGGCTGGGTGGACGTCGAACCGGGTGTCCTGGGACACCTGGACCCGGAGATCCGAACCCAACAGCTCACCCGGGCGACGCTGGTCGGCATCGCCCGCAGCGGTCATCCCCTCTTCGACGGGCGGATCGACGCGCGCCGTTTCGCCGCGGCCGACCACATCGGCATCTCCCGGCTCGGCAAACGCCTCGGGCCCATCGACAGCGCCCTCGCGCAACTCGGGCTGCGGCGCCGCATCGCGGTCGTCGTCCCCAGCCATACGAGCGCGATGATGCTCGCCCGGGACACCGACCTCGTTGCGCTCACCCTGGCCAACTGGCTCCCCGACACCACCTCCGCACTGGGACTGCGCACCTTCCCCATCCCCCTGGACCTTGCACCCCTCGACCTCGGAACGGCCTGGCACCCCCGCAACTCGACCGACCCCGGGCACCGCTGGTTCCGCGACCACCTGGCAGCCGCGGTCCTGGCCCCGTCCGGGACGGGAGACGACAGCTCTCGCAGGACCACGACGTCGTAGGGGCGAGACTGGGCGGCAGTTGGGGCATGGAGCCGGTCGGTGCCCATGTGCTGCCGGGTGCGCCTCTTCGGGCGGTCACCGGCAGGCCAGTGGATTCGGCAGCGGCAGATAGCGCGCGTCCGCGCCGTCCGCGCCCGTCCAGCGCAGCAGGAGGTTCGTCTTCCCGGGGAGGGTGGGCGAGGCGAGCAGGGCGGGGATCTCGGGGACGGGGTGGCGGGCCAGTTCCGCGCGGGCGACGGGCCAGGGGTTCCAGCCGGGGTGGCGTTCCGACAGCAGCGCCGCCACCTCGGTGAGGTTGTTGACGACCAGGCAGTACACCAGCCGCTCCCAGCCCGCCTCGCGGGACACGTCCGTCAGGAGCTTGACGCCTTCCGCGTCGCGGAACAGCGCCTGGACGGGCAGGCCGGTGGCGTCCACCGCGACCAGCGTGTTCTGCAGGTGCGCCTCCAGGACGACGCCGTGCCGCTCGAACGCCGCCAGGGCCGGGGGCACGACCTGGCGCAGATACGCCGTCCACCAGGGCGCCGGGTCGGTGAGCGCGTCCAGGGGGCTGCCCTCGAAGCCGTCCACGAGGGCCGCGGCGAGCAGCGGGGTGGCGCCGGGCAGGACGTGCCGGCGCAGGCCGTCGCGGACCAGGACGGCGAGCTCCTCGAAGGCGAAGGCGGCCGTGCGGTAGCCGCGGTCGCTCAGCCAGGCCGCGGGGCCGCCGAGCGCCGCGAACGCGGACGCCGCCGCCGCGTCGGTGCGGCGCAGCTCGAGCAGGTCGTGGCGCCACAGGCGGCGGATGTCGTTGGTGATCCGCACGTCCAGGCTGAACTTGACGAAGAGGTCGTCGTCGGGGGCGTACACCGTGCGGATGGCGGCCGTGGGCCGGACGGGGCGCGCGGTGTGGCCGAGCCGGACCAGGCGCCCGTCCTCGAACGCCTCCTGGATCTCCGGGCGGGCGGCGACCAGGTCGAGCTGCCAGGGGTGCGCGGGCAGCAGTCGGTAGCCGCGCGGGGCGGTGCCGAGCGCGTCGAGCGCCGTCGTGTCGCCCTCCTCGACGACCGCGTCCTCGCGTACCCCCAGCAGGGTGAGCGGGAAGCGGGCGTACGCCTCGGGCGCGTACGGCAGCCAGCTCGCCACCGGTCCGCCGCCGCGCGCCTTGGGCGCCGGATGGCAGGGGTGCCCGGTGATCAGGGACTGCTCGGAACGCACGTACGGGTCGTCCGGTGCCTCGGCACGCGCGCGTGCGGCCAGGATCGCGGCCACCGCCTCCCGGCTGTCGATCATCTCGCCGGGCAGTTCGGGGTTGGAGAGGCCGGTGGCGGCGCGCAGCTCCTCGGCGATGAGTTTGACCAGCTCGGCATGGGTGAGGGGATGCCAGGTGCCGTCTGTGTGCAACTCGGGGTCACGGGGCCGGCGTCCGCCGCGTACGCGCAGCAGCCGGCCGCCGGCCCGAAGCCGGTGGACGCCCTGCTCACCGGTGGGTTCCGCCGCCTCCCGGAGCAGACAGTTGAGCAGCGGCGCCGACGCGTAGGCGTCGGCGCGCTCGGGGACGTCGTCCCTGGGGTGCATGGGGTCCACGCGATCCATTCGTTCCGTACGGTGCACTGACGATCAGTATGTCTGTCGTGGTCCGACACCCATGATGCGCCGCCCCGTCCCGAGGAGCCCGACCGTGCACCCTTCCCCCTCCGCCGAGGCCGAGCTCGCCGGCGAGCTCGACGCCGTGCGGCCCGATCTGTCGGCGTCGTACGCGGCCGCTCTCCCCGGCGCGCGTGCCGCCGTCCTGTCGCGCCTGTGGCGGGCGCTGGCCCATGAGCCGCTGCCGTGGATCACGCGCAGGGAGCCGACGGCCGGCGGACTGACCCTCCACCTGGCCGACGGGCGCCGGCTGCACGGCCCCTGCGCGGACCCGTACGCGACCGCCGCGTATGTGACGGAGGTGCGGCTCGACGGGCAGGTGTACGACCGTCCGGCGGCTGTGGTGACGGCCCTCGGCGTCCCGCACGGTGCGGCGTTCGCCGCCGAACTCGACCACAGTGCGGCCTCGTTGGCGCTGTCGCGGGCCGACCAGCCGCTGGGCGCGCCCGATCCGGTGACGAGCTGGGAGTGGGAGCAGCGGGTGGTCGACGGGCATCCGTTCCATCCCAACTGCCGTTCGCGGCCCGGCTTCTCGGCCGCCGAAGAGCTCGCCTACGGGCCCGAGCACCGGCCGCTGGTGCGCCTGGGTCTGGTCCCCGTGGACGACGGTCTCGTCCGGGGCGAGTGGCCGGCGTGGCTGCGGGACGGCGCCCGCCGGCTGGTTCCCGTCCACCCCTGGCAGACGGCGCACGTGCTCGGCGTGGCGGCGCAGGAGGGTCCGACCGCGCATCCGCTGATGTCCCTGCGGACCCTGGCCCTGCCCGACGACGGCCCGCATCTGAAGACCGCGCTCAGCGCGCGGCTGACCTCGTCCGTGCGCGACATCTCGGTCGCCTCGGTCGACACGTCGCTCGCGTTGTCCGACTTCGGGGAGGCGGTCGCCCGGCGCACGGACGGTCTGCTGCATGTCACCCGGACGCTGGGCGCGGTCAGCGCGTACTCCCCCGATCTCGCGGCGCTGGTGCGGGAGTCGCCCGAGACGTACGCGGACAGGGGGGCCGGAGAGCGGGTCGTCCCGGTGGCCGCCCTGCCCCTGACCGGTCTGCCCGCGTCCCCCGCCTGGCTGGCCGCGTTCGCCCGTCTGGCCCTCACCGTCGGTCTGCTGCTGCTGGACCTGGGGGTGGCCCTGGAGGCGCACGGCCAGAACCTCCTGGTGGTGCTCTCCCCCACGGACGCTCCCGTGCGGCTGGTCTACCGCGACCTCGCCGACATCCGGGTGAGCCCCGCCCGGCTGGCCCGCCATGGCATCAAGGCCCCCGAGGTGGCCGACCGGATCGTCACGGACGACGAGACGGCCCTGCGCCGCAAGCTGTTCGGCTCGCTGGTGGCGGGCGCGCTGGCCTCGACGGCGGGTTCGGCATCCGCCGTGCGGGCGGCGCTGGAGAGCTCGGTACGGGATCTGCCGCGCACCCCTGATCTCGCGGTACTGCGCGAACAGCCCCTGCCCACCAAGGCGTTGACGCTGATGCGGCTGTCCCCGCAGCGGCCCGGGGACCTGTGGACGCGGCTGCCCAACCCACTCGTGCCGAAGGAAGCCCCCTCCGGCCACTGAGGTTGTTGGCCGGCGCGCCACCTCGGATCAACGAGATCGTTTTGAAGCACGACACCGTTGATCAATAGGATCCGCCGATGATCACAAGACAACGGCTGGCGGCGGGAGTCTGCGCCCTGCTCGCCGCCCTGGCGGCCGGAATCGCCGTCCCGGCCGACGCCCTCGCCGACGAGACCACAGCCCAGGACGCGCCCAAGGTCGATCTCGTCCTCGACGTCAGCGGTTCGATGCGGACGCGGGACATCGACGGCGGCTCGCGGATGGCCGCGGCGAAGCAGGCCTTCGACGAGGTCGTGGACGCGACGCCGCAGGAGGTGCGGCTCGGCATCCGGACGCTGGGCGCCAACTACCCCGGCAACGACCGCAAGACGGGATGCAAGGACACCGCGCAGCTCTACCCGGTGGGGCCGCTGAACCGGACCCAGGCCAAGACGGCCGTGGCGACGCTGCAGCCCACCGGCTGGACGCCGATCGGCCCCGCCCTGCAGAAGGCGGCGGAAGACCTCGCCGGCGGCAACGGGACGCGCCGTATCGTCCTGATCACCGACGGCGAGGACACCTGCGCCCCGCTGGACCCGTGCGAGGTGGCCCGTGAGATCGCGGCCAAGGGGATCGGGCTGACCATCGACACCCTCGGTCTGGTGCCGGACGCCAAGCTGAACAAGCAGCTGAGCTGCATCGCCGAGGCGACCGGTGGCACCTACACCTCGGTCCAGCACAAGAGGGAACTCTCCGGCAAGGTCAACCAGTTGGTGGACCGCACGGCGGACAAGGTGGTCACGCCGGTCGCCGTGGACGGCAGCGACCAGTGCGCCACGGCGCCCACGCTGAAGTCGGGTCTCTACACGGACCGCGAGGAGTTCGGGCAGCACCGCTTCTACCGCGCGGACGTGAAGCCGGGCCAGGAGCTGCGCGCCTCGGTCAGCGTCTCCGACGACCGGCAGGTGAACCCCGACTACGGGGTGACGTTGCGGGCGGTCACCCTGCACGGGCGTGAGATCGTGCGCGGCGAGGCGACCGGCACGGGCCGTACGGACGTGCTCTCGACGGGTCTGCGCTACCCGAAGCCGGTGAGCGACGACGAGAACGCGCCCGCCGAGACGGTGTGCCTCCAGGTCGCCAACTCCTTCTCACCGGCGGCCGGGGTGAAGACCACGCCCGGGCTGCCGCTGGAGATGACGGTGGATGTCGTCGCCGGTCCCGACAAGGCAGGCGACGTGGCCTCCTTCGGGCTCGGGCGCGGCTGGTGGCTGCTCGGCGCACTCGTGCTGACCGGCTTCCTCGCGGGTCTGGTGTGGGGCTGGGTGTCGCGCTGGCGGGTCGCGGTCTGGAGGACCAACTGATGCGTATCGCACGAGTTCTGACAGTGGCGGCTGTGCTGCTGGGGGCCGCGGCGGCCCCGGCCGCCGCCGACGCCTCGCCGTCCGCGAGTCCGTCCGGCGGCAGTGCCGCGCCCGCCTCGGCGGGTACGTCGTTCCGTACGGCGACGGAGATCCAGCAGGGGCAGCAGGCCACGGCGAGCGCCTCGACGGGCGACTACCTGTACTGGTCGTTCCCCGCGGACGCCGGGCAGCGCCCCACGGTCAAGGCGACGGTGAAGCTGCCCTCGTCGTCCCGGAGCGGGGCGCAGACCTGGCAGCTCGACGTGTACGACGGGCTGCGGCGCCGCCAGGCGTGCCAGTACGGGGCCCAGACGCGGACGGCCGCCCAGGACGTGGCCTCGGTGGAGCTGGCCTGCACCCTGCGCACGGTCCGCGCCTGGTCGGAGCCGTGGGCCGATGACCCGCTGCCAGGCACGTACTACGTCCGGCTGACCGTGGTGGGCCTGGGCACGGCCGACCTCGGACTGCCGGTGAACGCCGAGGTGCGGGTGGACTCCAAGGACATCGGCGGCTCGGCGGCGGTGGACGGTTCGCTGGCACGGCCGCTGGTGCCGGGAATCGCCACCTCGCAGAAGTCCTCCGACTCCGGTTCGGCCAAGCTGTCCTCACTGACGCCGGGCGACGGCTGGGCCTCGGGCTGGTGGTCCGACCGCTGGGTGTGGACCGCGATCGGCGGTGTCCTGGCAGCGCTCGCGGGCATCGGGGGCCATGCGCTGACGCGCGGCTCGGGGCGTCCGTCGCGCGTGCCGCCGGGCGTCTGACCCCGCCGCATCCGAAGGCCGAGGCCCGCCGCGCCCCTCGGGTGCGGCGGGCCTCGCCCGTGCTCCGGCGTTCACCGTCACTCCCCGCGCAGCACCTTGGCGAGCGTGCCGTCCCCCGACACCTCGACGCGTCCCGCCGCCACGGCCTGATGGAACGTCAAGGCTCCTCGGCCCAGGTCCGTGCATGTCTCCGCGTCGAGAGTGAGGCGCGCCTCGGGCTCCCCGGGGGCTGGCCCGTCGCCGTACACCGGGCCGTCCTGGGCGCCGAGCCAGAGGTGGAAGAGGCCCTCGTCCAAGTGGACTTCGACCAGCCCCTCCCCCTGCAGCGAGCGCAGCAGCGGCAGCGCGAACCAGTGCGCGCGCACCGCGTCCGTCGCCCGGCGCTCCGCGAGGGCGGGCGCGCCCCATGACCCGAGTGCCTGGATCACCGGCAGCAACTCCTGCCCACGGCTGGTGAGTTCGTAGACGTAGACGGCTCCGGGTGGGGGCAGCCGGCGTCGTGTGGTCAGCCCGTCGCGCTCCATCTCCTTCAGCCGGGACGCCAGCACGTCCGTGCTCACGCCCGGCAGATCCGCGTGCAGGTCGGTGTAGCGGCGCGGACCGGCCAGCAGCTCGCGGACGATCAGGAGGGTCCAGCGGTCGCCGACGGCGTCGAGGGCCCGGGCCGTGGAGCAGTACTGGTCGTAGCTTCGGCGAGGTGACATGCGACGCAGTCTAGACACGTTGTTGGACTTTCCAAGCTGTCACTTGGTAAAACCAAGCAACACCCGATAGCGGAGGGGAAGCGGCGCATGGAGTTCCGGCAGTCGAGCAAGCTCAGCGAAGTCTGTTACGAGATCCGCGGTCCGGTGATCGAGCACGCCAACGCGCTGGAGGAGGCGGGCCACAGCGTGCTGCGCCTGAACACCGGCAACCCCGCGCTCTTCGGGTTCGAGGCGCCGGAGGAGATCCTCCAGGACATGATCCGGATGCTGCCGCAGGCGCACGGGTACACGGACTCGCGCGGTGTCCTCTCCGCCCGCCGTGCCGTGGCGCAGCGCTACCAGGAGCGGGGTCTGGAGGTCGGCGTCGACGACGTCTTCCTCGGCAACGGCGTCTCCGAGCTGGTCTCGATGGCGGTACAGGCGCTGGTGGAGGACGGCGACGAGATCCTCGTACCCGCACCGGACTTCCCCCTGTGGACGGCCGTGACGACCCTCGCGGGCGGCAGGGCCGTGCACTACCTGTGCGACGAACAGGCCGACTGGTATCCGGACCTGGCCGACATGGCGTCGAAGATCACGGACCGCACCAAGGCCGTCGTGATCATCAACCCCAACAACCCGACGGGCGCGGTCTACCCCAAGGAGATCGTCGAGGGCATCCTCGACCTCGCCCGCCGGCACGGCCTGATGGTCTTCGCGGACGAGATCTACGACCAGATCCTGTACGACGACGCGGTGCACCACTCGGCCGCCGCCCTCGCCCCCGACCTGGTGGTCCTCACCTTCTGCGGACTGTCGAAGACCTACCGTGTGGCGGGCTTCCGCTCCGGCTGGCTGGTCGTGACGGGCCCGAAGCAGCACGCGCGCAACTACCTGGAGGGCCTGATGATGCTGGCCTCCATGCGGCTGTGCGCCAACGCACCGGCCCAGTACGCGATCCAGGCCGCGCTCGGCGGCCGCCAGTCCATCACCGAGCTGACCGCGCCCGGCGGCCGCCTCCACGAACAGCGCGACCGCGCCTGGCAGAAGCTCAACGAGATCCCCGGCGTGACGTGCGTGAAGCCGAAGGGCGCGCTGTACGCGTTCCCGCGCCTGGACCCGAAGGTGCACAGGATCCACGACGACGAGAAGTTCGTCCTGGACCTGCTGCTGCGCGAGAAGATCCAGGTCGTCCAGGGGACGGGCTTCAACTGGCCCTCCCCCGACCACTTCCGGATCCTCACCCTGCCGCAGGCCGACGTGCTGGAGACGGCGATCGGGCGGATCGGGCGGTTCCTCAGCGGGTACCGGCAGTAGGGAATGCGGGCGGCGGCCCCCTGTCGGTGATCCCCCGGCTTCGCGCGCCCGGCCGAGTCGTACCGCCGCTTCGCCTTCCCCCGGGTCTGGGTGCCTCCCCGGAGAACGGCCGTCTGGCCCAGTCCGTCCTGCGCGCCGCCGCGACCCCATGACACGGTGCTGTGGAGCGAAAACACGGTGCTGTGGAGCGAAACAGGAAGGACAGGGCGTGGGTGACCTCCTTCTCGTCCGGCACGGTGAGACCGAGTGGTCGTTGTCCGGGCGGCACACCGGACGGACCGACGTCCCGCTGACCGACAACGGCCGGGAGCAGGCGCGCCGACTGGCTCCGCTGATCGCGCGCCACCACATCGCGGCGGCGTTCGTCAGCCCGATGCAGCGGGCCCGCGAGACGGCCCGGCTGGCCGGGGTCGGCGGAGCGCGCGTGGACGCGGACCTGTGCGAGTGGGACTACGGAGGCTACGAGGGCGTCACGACCGTCGAGATCCAGCGGAGCAGACCGGACTGGTTCCTGTTCAGGGACGGCGTGGCGCCGGGTCCGCCGGAGCATCCCGGGGAGGGCCCCGAGGAGGTCGGGGAACGCGCGGATCGGATGCTCGCCAAGATCGACGCGGCCCTCGCCGAGTCGGAGGGCAGTGTGGTCGTGGTCTCGCACGGGCACTTCCTTCGGGTTCTGACCGCACGACGGCTGGGGCTGCCCGCCTCGGCGGGCGCCCTGTTCCAGCTCTCCACGGGGACGATGAGCCGGCTGGGCACGGAGCACCGCCGCCATGTGGTGGCCGGCTGGAATGTCAGACCCGACGCGTACTGTTCCCATGGGTCCCTCGCCGCGGGGGAGGCGGGGCCCGACGGACACTGACGCGTGCGGGGGCCCTGTCCCCGGCCTGTGCCCCCGCGGAAGGAGCACGCCGTGACCCGACCGCCGACCGCCGCGCAGCGGCGCCTGATCGAGGCCGCCGACCCGGTGACCGGGCGGCTCAGGGCGACGGACGCCCAGCTGGCGGCGCTGGTGAAGCGGGGGCTGGCCTTCCGGCATCCGCGTCCGCCGCACGATCACTTCCTGACCCCGGCCGGGCATCGCATACGGGAGACGCCCGCCGAGGAGGCGGTGGCGGCGGCCGTGCCCGCACCGGCGGACTCCGGCGTGTTCGCCGCGCGGGTCGGCGGCGAGCAGACCGCGGACGCCTCCCCCGCTCGCACCCGGGAGGTGCACAGCGCCTGGCAGGGCCTGCTGGAGCTGCGCCGGATGACCAATCCGGGCGGCGCCACCGACCGTCCGTGCGGCTGGGAGCGCGCCCATCTGGTGCGGGCCGCGGCGCTCGCCCTGGAGGCCGCGGGGCACCGGCCGGCGACCGGGGAGGGGGACGGTTACCGGGTGCGTGCGACCCCGCAGCCGGAGGCGGTCGCCGTGCACGAGCCGGACCCCACGGCACTGCGCGCCTGCGCGGCCACGCTGGAGCAGGCGGGCTGGCAGGTGAGCGAGCACACCCAGCCCCGGACGCGGGAGCGGTATGTGCTGGCATCACCGCGCCGCATATGAGCCGCCGTCGGCCGGACTATCCCTTCCGCGGGCCGAGTTGACACCGGCAGGACCGCCAGGCGCACACGCCACTGCCGTACATTCGTACATGCATACATCCGTATGTCCGATGCCGTCACGGGGAGGAACATCATGGCTGAGCCGTTCGCCGTCCAGGTCACCGTCCGCGGGTACGAGACGGATGCCCTGGGGCACCTCAACCAGAGCGTGTATCTGCAGTACGCGGAGCATGCGCGCTGGAGCATCCTGCAGGCCGCCGGGGTGAGCCCGTCCGAGCTGCTCGCCAAGGGGGTCGGACCGGTGGTCCTGGAGACGACCATCCGCTATCTGCGGGAGCTGCGCGCGGGCGACGAGGTCCAGGTGACGTGCGCCTTCGAGTGGGGCGAGGGCAAGACCTTCCGGATCGCGCAGACGATCCTCAGGACGGACGGCACGGTCTCCGCCGAGGTGGCGTCGGTCGGCGGGCTGATGGACCTCAGGGAGCGCAGGCTGGTGGCCGACCCGCAGGGGTACTTCCGGGCTCTGGCGCGCGAACCGGAGCTGTTCGGGCTGTGAGCACCAAGCGCGCGGCGGGACGGGCGGCCACCACCGCACCGAGGGGTACGGCCGTGACCGTACCCCTCGTCCGCATCAGTGCGCGGTCGCCGTCCGTGCCCCCGCGATCTCCTCGCCCGCCTCCATCGGATGGGTCACGTCCTGCGCGTCCCGTCCCTTGCCGAGGTGGTTGAAGACGAGGTTCAGCAGGACCGCGGTCACGCAGCCCGTCGAGATGCCCGAGTCCAGCACGATCCGCGCCGTCTGGGGGAAGGCGTGGTAGAAGTGCGGCGCGGTGATCGGGATGATGCCCACGGCCAGCGAGACGGCCACGATCAGCACGTTGTTGTCCTTCTCCAGGCCGGCCCTGACGAGCGTCTGGATGCCGCTCGCGGCCACCGAGCCGAACAGCACCACGCCCGCGCCGCCGAGCACCGGACGGGGTACGACGGCGATGAGTGAGGCGGCCATCGGGCACAGGCCCATCAGGACCAGGAAGCCACCGCCGGTGGCGACGACGTAGCGGCTGCGGATCCGGGTCATCGCGACGAGGCCGATGTTCTGTGCGAAGGCGCTGCACATGAAGCCGTTGAACAGGGGACTGAGGGCCGAGCCGAGGGTGTCGGCGCGCAGGCCCGCGGCGATGGTCCTCTCGTCCACCGGACGCTCCACGATCTCGCCGAGCGCGAGCATGTCCGCGGTCGACTCGGTCATCGAGACCACCATCACCACGCACAGGGAGAGGATCGCGGCGAGCTGGAACTGCGGGGCGCCGAAGTGGAACGGGGTGGAGAAGCCGATGACGTCCGCCTCCGCGACCGGGCCGAAGTCCGTCACACCGAAGGGGATCGCGACGATGGTGCCGGCGATCAGGCCGAGCAGCACGGCGACCTGCTTGACGAAGCCCCGGGTGAACCGGCGCAGCAACAGGACGATCACCAGGGTCGCCGCCGCCAGGCCCAGGTTCGTCGCCGAACCGTAGTCGTGGGCCGACGGGTTGGGTCCCTGGGCCCAGCCGAAGGCGACGGGCAGGAGCGAGACGCCGATGAGGGTGATGACGCTGCCGGTGACGACCGGCGGGAAGAAGCGGACGGCCTTGCAGAAGACGGGCGCCGCCAGGAAGCCGAGGAGTCCGGCGACGATCACCGCGCCGAAGATGATCGGCAGGGCGTCCGACCTGTCCTTGGTGGAGGCGACGATCGCGGTCATGGGGGCCACCCCGGCGAAGGTGACGCCGTTGACGAAGGGCAGCCGGGCGCCGATCTTCCATATCCCGAGGGTCTGGAGGAACGTGGCCAGGCCCGCGGTGAACAGGCAGGCACCGGTGAGGAAGGTCAGTTCGGCGCCGGAGAGGCCTATGGCCGCTCCGACGATCAGGGGTGGGGCGACGACTCCCGCGTACATGGCGGCCACATGCTGCAGACCGCTGGTGGCCATCTTGAGGGCGGGGAGTTTCTCGTCGACTGGGTGGGCGGACACGGCGGCTCCTCCGGTCGGTTACACGTCGGCTCTGACGCGGGTTTCAGGGAGGTGGTGCGCGGCGGTCGTGCGGGACCGGGGACGGGATCCGTTCCGGGGAACGGTGACCGGTCCGGGGCGCGCGCGTCCACGCGCGCCCCGGAGACGGCCGCCGTGGACCCCGCTCGGGTCCACGGTGCCGACCGGGAGCCGTCCCTCCCGGCCGGAGTCTTCACCTGCTCAGCCCTGCGCGGCGATCCGCGCCAGGCGCTGGGCCTCTTCCCGCGTTGAGCGGGCGATGGCGTCCTCGTCGACGTGCAGCAGACGGCCGCTGTCCACGACCGGCTCGCCGTTCACGAGCGAGAGGGTGACCGGGGCCGCCGCGCCGAAGACCAGTGCGGTCACCGGGTCGGCGATCGAGGCGTGCGCCAGCGTGTCGAGGTTCCACAGCACGAGGTCGGCGAGCTTGCCCGGCTCCAGGGAGCCGATCTCCGCGGAGCGGCCGAGGACCTGGGCGCCCCCGTAGGTGCCGAGGCGCAGGGCCTGACGGGCGTTCAGGGCGGCCTCGCGACGGGCCCCGAGGCGGTTGATCAGGAGCGCGTTGCGCAGTTCGGTGTGGAGTTCGCCGGACTCGTTGGACGCCGTGCCGTCGACACCGAGGCCGACCGGGACGCCGGCGGCGAGCATGTCGGGGACCCGGGCGATGCCGGCGGCCAGACGGGCGTTGGACGAAGGACAGTGGGCGACCCCCGTCCTCGTACGGGCGAAGGTGGCGATGTCGGAGTCGTTCATGTGGACGCAGTGCGCCATCCACACGTCCTCGCCGAGCCAGCCGGTGGACTCGAAGTAGTCGGTCGGGCCCATGCCGAACAGCTCGTGGCAGAACTTCTCCTCCTCCACCGTCTCCGAACCGTGGGTGTGCAGTCGTACGCCCTTGCGCCGCGCCAGCTCGGCGCCCTGCCTGAGGAGTTCGGTGGAGACCGAGAAGGGGGAGCAGGGGGCCACGGCCACCTGCGTCATGGCGTCGAAGGAGGTGTCGTGGTGTTCGTCGATGGTCGCCTCGGTGGCGGCCAGCGCGCCTTCCAGGGTCTCGACGGCGAAGTCCGGCGGCAGGCCCCCGTCCTTCTCGCTGCGGTCCATGGAGCCGCGGGCCAGCGTGAAGCGAACCCCCGTCTCGCGGGCGGCGCGGACGATGGCGCCGGACAGGTCGCCGGAGCCCTTCGGGAAGACGTAGTGATGGTCCATGGCGGTGGTCACGCCGCCGCGGGCCATCATGGCGAGCGAGCCCTGCGCGGCCGCGTACACCATCCGCTCGTCGATGCGTGCCCAGATCGGGTACAGCGCCACCAGCCAGTCGAAGAGGTTGTGGTCCGTGGCCAGGCCCCGGGTGATCCACTGGTAGAAGTGATGGTGGGTATTGACCAGGCCAGGGGTCACGAGGTGGCCGGAGGCGTCGATACGGCGTACGACGTTCTCCAGGCCCTCGGGGGCCTTGCCCGCGCCGACCGACTCGATACGGTTGCCGGCGACGACGACGTACCCGCGGGCGTGCTCGGTGTCGTCCGCGTCCACGGTCGCGATCGCACCGTTCTCGATGACGATGCGCTGGGCTGCTGCCATGGTTCGTCCTTTTCGCTCTGCGGAGGGGGCACGGCAGGACCCTGGGAGTTTGAGTGCCGCGGCCCGGAGGCCACGGGTGCCGAGGGAGGGGGTGCCCCCGGAGGGCCGGGGGCACCCGGGTGGGTCAGAGGTTGGTGAGGTCCACGGGGATCCTCGCCTCGCAGCCGTCCCGCAGGATGGTGGCCTCGATCAGGCCGTAGGGACGGTCGGCGGCGAAGTACACAGCTCCCTCGGCGGTGTCGTTCTTCAGCCCGAACGGCTCCAGGTCCACCAGGAAGTGGTGCTTGTTCGGGAGCGAGAAGCGGACCTCGTCGATCTCACTGCGGTGATTGATGATGCGCGCGCCCATCTGGTAGAGCGTCTGCTGCAGCGACAGCGAGTACGTCTCGGCGAAGGCCTGGAGCAGGTGCTTCCTGGTCTGCTCGTAGGACTTCTCCCAGTTGGGCATCTTCTGCTCGTCGTCGCTCCAGTTGAACCGCCAGCGCCCGGCGACCTCGGTGGCCAGGATGCGGTCGTACGCCTCGGGGAGCGTCGTGTACCTGTCCTTGACGTAGCCCCAGAACTCGGAGTTCGTCGAGTTCATCACCACGAGGTCCTTCAGCCCCGAGACGACCTCCCACGACGAACCGTCATAGGTGATCTGCGTCAGCCGGGTCTCCTGGCCCTTGCGGACGAAGGAGTGCCTGACCTCGTCGGCGCCGATGAACTTCGAGCTGGCGTCGGAGGCCTCGATCCGGTCCCAGGCGTACTCCTCGATGCGGATGCGGGCCCGGTGGATGGGCTCCTGCGAGGTCACGAAGTGACGGGCGAGGTGGATGCCGAACTGCTCGGCGGACTCGATGCCGTACTCCTTGGCGAACGCGAACACCGTGTTCTTGGTGGTGTCGGTCGGCAGGACGTTGGCGTTCGAACCGGAGTAGTGGACCTCGTCCATGTCGCCGGAGAGCGCGACGGACACGTTCAGGTCCTTGATGTGGTGGGTGGCGCCGTCCCGCGTGATCTTCACGACGCGGTTCTCCGCCTTGCCGTACTGGTTCTGGCCGAGAACCACGGGGCGGGAAGGGTGGGAATTGACTGCCATGTGTCTGCTAGCTCCCTCGGTAAACGGAGTAGCCGAACGGGTTGAGCAGCAGCGGCACGTGGTAGTGCTCGCCCGGCACGACGGCGAATGTGATCGCCACCTCCGGGAAGAACACTCCCGCCGCACCGCTGTCCCGATTCGCGGGGGCGTCCTGCTGCGCATCGGCTTGCTTCTTCTCGAGCTTTTCGAGCTTCTCGAAATACGCCTCGACGGCGAAGTCGAGGCGTACGTGGGTCGTCCCTTCGGGCAGGGCCGGCAGGTCCTTGCACCGGCCGTCCGCGTCGGTCGTGGAGCCGCCGAGCGCCTGCCAGTCCGCGTCCCGGCCCGCGCGGGCGAGGAGGCGGACGGCGACACCCTCGGCGGGGCGGCCGACGCTGGTGTCCAGGATGTGCGTGGACACGGAGGCGGTGGTCTCGGTGCTCATGCGGTTTCCTCTTCAAGCAGTCGGGCAAGCCGGATACGGTTGATCTTGCCCAGCTCGGTGCGGACGATCTCCCGCTCCTGCTCCGGCGCGTTTCCGATCCGCTCCCTGACCGCGTCGCGCATCTGCTCGCCGGTCTTCCCGGTCGCGCAGATCAGGAAGACATGGCCGAACTTCTCCTGGTACGCCAGGTTGAGTTCGAGCATCTCCGCCTTGAGCGCCTCGGAGGCGCCGGCCATGCCGCGCTGCTCCCGGGCCGAGGTGGGGTCGCCCGGCTCGGGGCGGCCGATCGGCGGGTGCCCGGCCATCGCCTCCTGAAGGTCCGCTGTGGTGAGCTCGGCCATGGCGGCGTCGCTCGCGGCACAGAGGTCCTCGGCGGTGGCGTAGGGGCGCGCGGCGAGCAGCCGCCGGGCCCACGCCGTGGAGGCGCATGCCTCCTGGAGGGCGGCAAGGGCCGCGTGCTCCTCCAGGGCGTTGAAGCGGGCCAGACCCGGTGGCGTGGAAGTCGAAGTCACGGGGGGCCTCCGTGGCCTTGGTGCTGATCGGGCTGCGAACAGCTAACGCCCCCGCACGACATGGAGTCAACACTTTGTTGAAGATTCGGGGAAACGAAACCGCCGCCTTGCGTCGGGCGGCGCCGCGCCGTGCGCGGTGCGTGGTGCGGGCGGTGCGTGGTGCGTGGCGGGGGCGGTGCGGGCGGGCCGTGCGGCCGCGGTCAGGACTCCTTCTCGCGGTTGAGGTAGTTGTAGACGGTGAAGCGGCTGACGCCGAGGGCGCTCGCGACGGTCTCCACCCCATGGCGCACGGAGAAGGCGCCGCGCGCCTCCAGGGCGCGTACGACCTCCTGCTTGGCCTTGCGGTCCAGCTCGGCCAGCGGCTTGCCGCGCTTGCGTTCCATCGCCGCCAGGATGTGGTCGAGCGAGTCGGCGAGTTGCGGCAGGCGTACGGCGACGACGTCCGCGCCCTCCCAGGCGAGCACCACGTCGTCGGGGCCGGCCTGGTCGGGGGGCAGCAGCTCACCGCCCATGGCGTCGACCAGCGGCTTCACGGCCGTGATGAAGGGCTCGTCCCCCTTCCCGGTCACCTGCCCTCCTCCCCGACCACGTTGACCTGCAGGGAGATCCGTGTGGCACCGGCCTTGAGGGCCTTGTGCAGCAGTGCGTCCACGGCCGTGAGCACCGCGTCGGCACCGCCCTCCGCGGTGTTGCCGAACGGGCCGACGTCCACGGCGTCCAGCTCGGCCGCCTCGATGACCTCGCGGGCGACGAGCGCGTGCTCGGGCGCCTCGTCGAGGTCGAAGGGCTCGGTCGTGAACTCCACTCTCAATCGCACTGTGCCCCCATGGCATCTCCTGCGACCCGCGCGTCTCCGTCAGGTCCACCGTCGGGGTCGGGCTGCCCCGGCCGCCTGGTGAGACCTTAACGGACCCGGACACGGGCCTCCCTCCCCGGAAGCGGACGGGGATGGGCCCTGCCCAACGGACCGCGCTCCCCGGCTCGGCCCGGTGCGACGGACGCGCCGGGCGGCCGCGTAGAGCAGAGGACGGAATCCGAACAGGGAGGGGACCACGAGGTGGCAGGACGCACGTCCAAGGGTGCATTCGGAGGCGCCACGGGTGCATTCAGAGGGGCCAAGGGTGCTTTCAGAGGCGCCAGGGGTACGGCGATCGCGGCGGCGGCCATGGCTGCCCTGACCGCCTCCCAGGCGCCGGGGGCGGTGCCGGCTCGGGCATCGGAACCGACGCGCGGCACGGCAGCCGCCGAGCACGGGCCGACCGTGTCCGGCGACACCCCGTACCGCACCGAGCTCCCGCCGCTGCGAGCCGGAACGCCGGCGCCGAAGCCGGACTCGGCGCCGGCGGTGACGGGCGGCGCCCTGCCCGCGACCGTCTTCGCCGCGTACCGGCACGCCGCCTCGGAGCTCGCGCGCACCGCGCCAGGATGCCGACTGCGGTGGCAGCTGCTGGCCGCGGTCGGCCAGGTGGAGTCCGGGCAGGCGGGGGGCGGCCGGGTGACCGCGGACGGTACGACCGTGACGCCGATCCTCGGGCCCCGGCTCGACGGCGGCGCCTTCGCCGTCGTCCGTGACACCGACGGGGGCGTGTACGACGGGGACACGGCGTACGACCGAGCGGTCGGCCCGATGCAGTTCATCCCGTCCACCTGGGCCCGCTGGGGCGCTGACGGCAACGGCGACGGACGGGCCGACCCGAACAACGTCTTCGACGCGGCGCTCGCCGCCGGGCACTACCTCTGCGCGGGCGGCAGGGATCTCTCCAACCCCGCCGACCTGGACCGGGCGATCCTCGGCTACAACCACTCGGGGGCCTATCTGCGCACGGTCAGGGCCTGGTACGCCTACTTCCTGGAGGGGTACCAGGTGGTGCCTGACCCGCCCGCCGAGTCCCCGTCCCGGCCACGGCCGTCCCGCCCGAACTCCCCCAGGCCCACGCCGAAGCCGTCCGGCCGGCCGAGCACGGCCCCCTCGGGGACACCGTCGGCGCCGGCTCCCGTACCGTCGCCCACGCCGTCCCGTACGGTCGGTGCGACACAGGAGCCCCAGGGGACTCTGCTCCCCGTGCCCGCACCGAGTGTCACAGTGCCGGGCGGGATACTGCCCCATCCCGGCCCGCTGACCAGCAACAGTGAGAAGACGATGGGCTCCGCCCCCTCCACAACCGTGGATACTCGGCGGTAATGTCGCCACCCGCCGGTTGGCACAGGACCGGCGGGTGAGCGCGAAGGGGCCCTCATGGCGACGGACATGCCTGCTGGAACAGAGGCGGCCATGGCCGCGGAGACACAGGCGGCCGACGACCGTTGGCAGCGCATGTGGAGCCACCGTGAGCAGTTGCTCAAGGTGGCCCGGCGCAGGTCGATGAGCCCGGAGGACGCCGAGGACGCCGTGCACGAGGCGATGCTGCGCGCCGCGGAACGCCCCGAGCTCGACGACGAACGCCTCGGCGCCTGGCTGACGACCGTGACGATGCGGCTGTGCGTGGACCGGTACCGGCAGGTCAACCGGGAGGCCGAGGTGCGCAGCAGCCCCACCCTCATCGCGCCGGGCCCCGTGCCCGTCGAGGAGGTGGTGTGCGACCGGGCCGAGGCCAAGTGGCTGGCCGTGCGCAGCGGGGAACTGCCCGCCCGCCAGGCGGAGGCCCTGCGGCTGAAGTCCGAGGACCTCGACGTGGGTCAGGTCGCGGTGCGGATGGGGCTGAGCTACCGGACCGTCGAGTCGCTGCTGGCCCGGGCCCGGCGGACGCTGCGCGCGTCGCTGGCCGGGACGCTCGGGCTGGTGCTGTTCCTGCTCGGGCGCGGACGGCCGCGCGCGGGCGGAAGGGCGCAGACGCTGGCGGTCGCCTCCACCGCTGCGACGCTGGCGGTGGCGGGGCTGGTGCTGCCGCCCGCGTTCGACGGCGGCGGGGGCGGCAGCGGTCCGGCTCCCCGGCCGGCCGAGTCCTGGAGTGCGCGCCCGCTCGGGGACGACAGCGGCGGCGGGACGGGCGGTGCGCGGACGCGTGGGCCCTCCCCCGCGACCTCGAAGGCGACCGACCGGGGAAGGCCGTCCGGCCAGGGGGCACCGGTGCCGCTGTCCCTGCCGTCCCTGCCCGAGGTGTCGCCGCTACCGGCGCTTTCGGCGCCCGGGGTCCCGAGCGTGCCCGGCGTACCCGGGCTGCCGCACGTGCCGGACGTGCCGGGGCGGGTCAGGTCCACCGTCCCGTCCCCTCCGGCGGTGCCGACCCCTTCCGCCGTACCGTCCGTGCCCCTGCCCGTTCCCACGCCGAAGGCCCCGAGCACACCCCCGGTGAAGCTGCCGTAGACCGGAGCGCCCGTCCATCGACGGTCCGGTGCGGAACCTGTCCGTACGCCCGCGCATGAACCCATTTCACGGGCCCAAGACGTGTTCCCGGACCCAAACGCGCCCGTCCGCAGGCCCACGCGCGAACGCACCTGCCACCCCCGAGTGACCTGTCCGCACATCGGCGCGCGAACAGCCGCCACCCGCAAGCGACCCGTCCGCACGTCCCCGCGCGAACGCACCCGCCACCCGCGAGCGACCCGTCCGCAGGCCCGCCCCCGAACGCATCCACGAGCGCGCGCAGCCCGCCCGGAAGCCGCCGTGAGTTCGCCCGTAACGTCGTCCGCAAGTCCACGCGAACCCATCCGCAAGCCCGCGCGTAGAGCGCCCCCCAGCCGAGCGTGAAGCCGTCCGTCAGCCCGCGTGTGACGCGTCCGTGACCCCGCTCGCCAGGACGTCCCCAGGCCCACCGCCCAACCCACCCCCGACTCCCCCGCTGAGCCTGTCTCCCAGGCCGCGCGCACGCATCCGCGGACCCGCGCGCAAAGCCACCACAGGACCCGATGCCGCCCCCACACGTGTCTCGGCAGCCCGCGCGCACACTGCTCGCAAGCCCGCACGCAAGGCCGTCCACGAGCCCGCGCGTATCCCGGCCCCCGCCCGCGCGACCCCGCCCGCAGGACCGCCCGCAGGACCGCCCGCAGACCATCCGTGAGCCACAGCGTGAGGCCGTCCGTGAGCGCGCGTGTGTCGTGTGCGTAAATCCGTCCGAAAAAATTCGGCCTTCGGCGCGACGGACGGTCCGCCCCTCCCCGTAGAGCAGACGTCGGAGCTGCTCACGCATGCGAAGGGTGGACGGGATGGGTGTCGAGATCTGTGTGGAGGGGCTGACCAAGTCCTTCGGCCACCAGGTCATCTGGCAGGACGTCTCGCTGACCCTGCCCGCCGGGGAGGTCTCGGTCATGCTCGGCCCCTCGGGGACGGGCAAGTCGGTGTTCCTCAAGACGCTCGTCGGACTGCTCAGGCCCGACCACGGTTCCGTGAAGGTCGCCGGGCGGGACATCACCCGGCTGCGCGAGCACGAGCTGTACGAGGTGCGGAAGCTGTTCGGGGTCCTGTTCCAGGACGGCGCTCTGTTCGGCTCGATGACCCTGTACGACAACATCGCCTTCCCGCTGCGCGAGCACACCCGCAGGTCCGAGAGCGAGATCCGGCGGATCGTGCTGGAGAAGATGGACATGGTCGGCCTGATCGGCGCCGAGGGGAAGCTGCCCGGCGAGATCTCCGGCGGTATGCGCAAGCGGGCCGGTCTGGCCCGGGCGCTGGTGCTGGACCCGGAGATCATCCTCTTCGACGAGCCCGACTCCGGCCTCGACCCGGTCCGGGTGGCCTATCTCAACCAGTTGATCGTCGATCTCAACGCGCAGATCGACGCGACCTTCCTGATCGTCACGCACGACATCGCCTCGGCCCGCCAGGTGCCCGACAACATCGGGCTGTTGTTCCGGCGCGAACTCGTCATGTTCGGTCCCCGCGAGCAGCTGCTGACCAGCGACGAGCCGGTGGTGCGCCAGTTCCTGAACGGCCGGATGCAGGGGCCGATCGGCATGGCGGAGGAGAAGGACGCCGCCCAGGTCGCGCAGGAGCTGGCGCAGCTCGGTGACGACGGGCACCCCCGCACTCCCGGCAGTCAGGCACTGACTCCCCGCCTGCTGCCGGGGCCAGGCATCACCCGACCGCCCCGCTGGGAGGCGATCGCGAGACGGGAGGCCGAGCTGCGCCGGAGGGAGGTCGCGGAGGCATGAGCCTGTCCCCGACCGCAGCTCTGCGGCACTCGGGCCATCTGTTCGCGATGGCGCTGGACGTCGTGCGGGCCCTGCCCCGACGGCCCTTCCAGGCACGGGAGTTCATCCGGCAGGCGTGGTTCGTCGCGAGCGTCACCATCCTGCCCACGGCCCTGGTCTCCATCCCCTTCGGGGCGGTCATCGCCCTGCAGATCGGCAGCCTGACACGACAGCTGGGGGCCCAGTCCTTCTCCGGGGCCGCCTCGGTGCTGGCGGTACTGAGGGAGGCCTCGCCGATCGTCACCGCGCTGCTGATCGCGGGCGCGGGCGGCACGGCGATCTGCGCGGACCTCGGGGCGCGCCGGATCCGGGACGAGATCGACGCGATGCAGGTGCTCGGCATCGACCCGATCCACCGGCTGGTCGTCCCGCGCGTGCTGGCCTCCATGGTGGTCGCCGTGCTGCTCAACGGATTGGTGTCGGTCGTCGGCGTCGCGGGCGGCTATTTCTTCAATGTGATCCTCCAGAACGGCACGCCAGGCGCGTATCTGGCGTCGTTCACCACCCTCGCGCAGCTCTCCGACCTGTGGGCGGCCGAACTGAAGGCGCTGGTGTTCGGGGCGATCGCCGCGATCGTCGCCTCCTACAAGGGACTGACCGCGCAGGGCGGCCCGAAGGGTGTCGGCGACGCGGTGAACCAGTCGGTGGTGATCACCTTCATGTTGCTGTTCGTGACGAACTTCGTGATGACCGCGGTGTACTTCCAAGTCGTCCCGCAGAGGGGTTAGCCGATGCGACCCCAAGGACTGCGCACCCGAAGACTGCGGCCTCAGGACCTGATCGACCGCCCGTTCCGCCCACTCGACAACCTGGGCACCCAACTTGCCTTCTACGCCCGCTCGTTGGCGTGGACGGGCCGCACCCTGCGTCGCTACAAGAAGGAGATCCTGCGGCTGCTGGCCGAGGTGAGCTTCGGCCGCGGCGCGCTCGCCGTCGTGGGCGGCACGGTCGGTGTGATCGCCTTCCTGTCGTTCTTCACGGGCACCGAGGTCGGGCTCCAGGGGTACGCGGCCCTCAACCAGCTCGGCACCTCCAACTTCGTGGCGTTCCTGTCGGCGTACTTCAACACCCGGGAGATCGCCCCGCTGGTGGCCGGGCTCGCCCTGTCCGCGACGGTCGGCGCCGGCTTCACCGCGCAGCTCGGCGCGATGCGGATCAGCGAGGAGACCGACGCGCTGGAGGTGATGGGCGTCCCCTCGCTGCCGTTCCTGGTGACGACCCGGATGATCGCCGGCTTCGTCGCCGTGATCCCGCTGTACGTGATCGGGCTGCTGTCCTCGTACCTGGCCGCCCGCACCATCACCACCGGCTACTACGGGCAGTCGACGGGCACGTACGACCACTACTTCCACCAGTACCTGCCGCCGGTCGACGTCCTGTGGTCCTTCGGCAAGGTGATCGTCTTCGCGGTCCTGATCATCCTGGTGCACTGCTACTACGGCTACCACGCGAGCGGCGGGCCGGCCGGGGTCGGCGTCGCGGTGGGCCGTGCGGTGCGTACCTCCATCGTCGCCGTGAACGTCCTGGACTTCTTCCTCAGCCTGGCGATCTGGGGCGCCAACACGACCGTACGGATCGCGGGGTGAGACCGATGAGAGTGCTGAGGCTTCGGTTGTACGGCGTCGTCTTCATCGCCGTGCTGGCGCTGCTGCTGTCGCTGTCCGTGGCCGTCTACCGGCAGGCGTTCACCCCCGTCGTACGCATCTCGCTCCAGGCCGACAGCCTCGGCAACCAGCTCGATCCGCGCGCCGACGTCAAGCTGCGCGGACTGCTGGTCGGCGAGGTGCGCGCGGTGCACGCCGACGGCGCGAAGGCGACCCTGGACATCGCGCTCAAGCCGGAGTACGTCTCGTACATCCCCGCGGACGTGCATGCCCGGCTGCTGCCCAAGACGCTGTTCGGCGAGAAGTACGTCGACCTCGTGGCCCCCGCCCGCTCCACGGCACCGCCCATCCGCGCCGGTGATGTGATCACCCAGGACCGCACCCGGACCGGCATCGAGCTGCAGCAGCTGATGAACGACCTGCTGCCGCTGCTGCGCACGGTGGAGCCGGGTCAACTCAACGCCACGCTCTCGGCGTTCGCCACCGCGCTGGAGGGCAGAGGCGACCGGATCGGCGACAACCTCATCCGCGTCGAGGGCTATCTGCGCCGCCTCAACCCGCACCTGCCGTCCCTCAAGGAGGACATCGCGCGCTTCGCCGACGTCGCCGAGGTCTACGGCGACGCCGCGCCCGACCTGGTGCGGATCCTGCGCAACACCGTCACCACCAGCCGCACACTCGTGGAGAAGAAGGACCGGCTGGCCGCCGCGCTCCGCACGACCACGACCGTCGCGGGCACCGCACAGGACTTCCTCGACGAGAACGGCGACCGGCTGATCACCCTCGGCCGGGTCTCCCGGCCCACGCTGGAGCTCTTCGCCCGCTACTCCCCCGAGTACCCGTGTCTCCTGAACGGTCTGGTCCGGCAGGAGCGGGCGTCCGAGGAGGCGTTCCGGGGTGGCGAGATGCGGATCACCCTGGAGGTCGTCCGCCCCCAGGGCGCGTACCGGTCCGGTGAGGAGCCCCGCTATGCCGAGCGGTCGGGGCCGGACTGCCGGGGCATGCCGCATCCGCAGGTGCCCGGACCGAAACCCAAGCTCAATGACGGTACGTCGGCCGGCGGTTCGGGCGGCGCCCTGCCCGGAGGTGTCACCGTGTCCGCCACCACGGCCGAACAGCGGGCCGTCGGCTCGCTCGTGGCCCCCGTCATGGGCGTGCCCGTTGACCAGGTGCCGCCCGTCGCCACGCTGCTGTTCGGGCCGCTGGCCCGGGGGACGGCGGTGAGCGTCGCATGAGGACCACACAAGCCCGGCAGACCATGGCACCGCTCATCAAGTTCAGCCTGTTCGCGCTGGTGACGATCGCGGCGACGGCCCTGCTCGCCGCCACCATCGTCAATGTCTCGCTGACCCCGACCCGCACGTATCACGCGGTGTTCAGCGATGTCACGGGCCTTCAGGAGGGCGATGACATCCGGGTGGCCGGGGTGCGGGTCGGTCAGGTCGAGGGCATCCGGATCAAGGACCGGACGCTGGCGGAGGTCACCTTCGGCGTCGCCGCGAACCGTCCGCTGCTCATCAGCACCCGCGCGGTCATCCGCTACCGGAATCTGGTCGGGCAGCGGTACATCGCGCTGACCGAGGGCGCGGGCGACGCCACCCGGCTGCGGCCCGGCGACACGATCCCGCTGTCGCGGACCCAGCCGGCGCTGGACCTCAACGCGCTGCTGAACGGCTTCAAACCACTGTTCGCCGCGCTCAGCCCGAACGACGTCAACCAGCTCGCCACCGAGATCATCCGGACCCTGCAGGGCGAGGGCGGCACCGTCAACAGCCTGCTCGCGCACACGGCGTCGCTCACCACGACCCTCGCCGGGCGCGACCAGCTGATCGGCTCCGTGATCGACAACCTCAACACCGTGCTCGACACGCTGGACAAGCGCGGTGCCCGCTTCTCCGGGCTGATCACACAGCTGCGGAGGGTGATCTCCGGACTGTCCGCCGACCGCGGGCCCATCGGGGACTCCCTGGTGAACATCGGCGACCTCACCGACGCCACCTCGGGGCTGCTGGCCGACGCGCGTCCGCCGCTGAAGGACGACATCGCGGGGCTCACCGCGCTCACCGGAACGCTGAACAGGAACGAGACGACCGTGGAGGGCGTGCTGAAGCGGCTGCCGAACAAGCTCAACGGGCTGACGGGGACGGCGTCCTACGGCTCGTGGTTCAACTTCTACCTCTGCGACTTCGACGGCCGCATCGTGCTGCCGAGGACGAAGCAGGTGCTCACCCCCTCGCTCCATGTGGCCCAGGCGAGGTGTGGCGGATGAGGACGATGCGGGTCCTGCCGCGCCGGACCCGGCGCCGCCCCGAACCCCTGGTGAAGGTACGCGTTCTGCCGCCGAAGCTGCCCCGGCTGCCGAAGCCGCGGCTCCTCCCGCGCCGGGAGCACCGCCCCGAACCGCTGGTGAAGGTCCGTGTCCTGCCGCCGAAGCTGCCCCGCATCCGGCTGCGCCGGCCACGGCTGAAGCCGTTCCGCGAACGCAACCCCGCGGTGGTGGGCGCCGTCGGCCTCACCACCCTCGTCCTGCTGACCGTGGCCGCGTTCAACGCCGACAGCCTGCCACTGATCGGCGACGGCGACACGTACAGCGCGGCCTTCTCGGAGGCGGGCGGTCTCAAGCCGGGCGACGAGGTACGGATCGCCGGGGTCGAGGTCGGCAAGGTCAAGGGCGTCGACCTGGAGGGCGACCATGTCCGGGTGACCTTCAAGGTCAAGGGCGGCCCGGCGTTCGGCACCGCGACCGGCGCCTCGATCCGGGTCAGGACCATCCTCGGCGCGAAGTACCTCGCACTGCTCCCCAAGGGTCCCGGCCGGCTGAGGCCGGGCAGTGAGATCCCGCTGCGGCGGACGGTCTCGGCGTACGACGTGGTGCAGGCGTTCAGCGATCTGACGACCACGACGGAGCAGGTGGACACCGGGCGGCTGGCGAAGGCTCTGGACACCATCTCCACCACCTTCCAGGACTCCCCCGCGGAGGTGCGGGCGTCCATCAAAGGACTGTCGAGGATCTCCCGGGCGGTCGCCTCGCGCGACGAGGCACTGCGCGAACTCCTCAAACACGCGAACGGGGTCACCGGGGTGCTGGCCGCACACACGAAGGACTTCTCCGCGCTGGTGAAGGACGGCGACCAGCTGTTCAAGGAGATCAGCAGGCGGCGCGCGGCGATCCACGCCCTGCTCAAGACCTCCGCCCTGCTGGGCATCGAGCTCTCCGGCCTGGTCGAGGACAACCGCGCGCAGATCGGGCCCGCGCTCAGGAACCTCGACACGTTCGTCAGGATGCTCGAACGCAACCAGGCGAGCCTGGACCGGAGCGTGAAGCTGCTCGCGCCCTACATCCGGGTGTTCACGAACACCCTCGGCAACGGCCGCTGGTTCGACTCCTACATCCAGAACCTGGTCGCCGCTCCGGTGGTACCGCGGACGGGAGGCTCGCGATGACCGGACGTCCGCCCGTGCGGCGCACCCTGGCGCTGCTGACCGCGCTCGCGGTCGCCGCCGCCCTCGCGGTCGTGCTGTGGCCGCACTCCCGCACCGTACGCGTCACGGCGTACTTCCCGCGCGCCGTCGGCATCTACCCCGGTTCCGACGTCCGGGTCCTCGGCGTCCGCATCGGCGAGGTCAAGAAGATCACGCCGGAGGGCGGACGGGTGCGAGTGGAGCTGGAGTACGACGAGGGGCGCAGGGTCCCCGCGGACGCACAGGCCGCGATCATCAACTCATCGGTGGTCAGCGACCGTTACCTCCAGCTCCTGCCGGTGTACCGGGGCGGCCCGGTGCTGCGGGACGGCGCCGTGATCCCCGAGTCGCGCTCCGCCGTACCGGTCGAGCTGGACCGCGTCTTCGACAGCCTGCACACCACGGCCGAGGCGCTCGGCCCGAAGGGCGCGAACAAGGACGGCTCCCTGTCACGGCTGCTCGGGGTGAGCGCGGACAACCTCCGGGGCCAGGGGGCGAACCTCAACCAGACGGTCGAGGACCTCTCGCAGGCGGTCACCACACTGTCCGAGGGCCGCGGGGACCTGTTCGGCACCGTACGGAACCTACAGGTGTTCACGGCCGCGCTGGCGGCCGACGACAAGAGCGTCCGGTCGTTCAACGACAGTCTCGCCGAGGTGGCGCGGCAGCTCGCCGGGGAGCGCGGGGACCTCGCGGCGGCGCTGCGGCACCTGGGCGCGGCACTCGCCGACGTGTCCGACTTCGTGAAGCACAACAAGAAGGCGCTGACCTCGGACGTGCGGGGCCTCAGCAAGGTCACCGAGGTCCTGGTCACCCAACGGGCCGCACTGGAGGAGCTGTTGACGGTCGCGCCCACGGGGCTGTCGAACCTGCAGAACGCGTACAACGCGTCCGCGGGCACCCTGGACACCCGCAACAACGCGCAGGCACCGCAGGACCCGGCGTCCCTGCTGTGCTCCCTGCTGGCGACCACCGGGGCCGTGGGCGGCAAGAACCCCGACTGCAAGGAGCTGCGGCGGCTCTTCGACTCCCTGCCCAAGGTGCCCGCGGCCCCGGCGGCCCCCGGCACGGTGGACCGGACCCTCGGCGGAATCCTGGGGGCCGGAGCATGAGCGGGCAGCGCACGCTCCGGGCGGTCGCGTGGGCGGCGGCGGGTTCGCTGCTGCTGTCCGGCTGCGCGTTCAACGGCTGGTACGACGTCCCGCTCCCCGGGGGCGCCGCCGCGGACGGCCACGCCTACCACGTGACGGTCGAGTTCAGGGACGTACTCGATCTGGTGCCCCAGTCGGCGGTCAAGGTCGACGAGGTGACCGTGGGCGCCGTCGAGAAGGTGGAGCTGGACGGCTGGCACGCGCGGGTGCGGTTGCGCGTGGCCGACTCGGTGAAGCTGCCGGCCAATGCGGTCGCCGACGTGCGGCAGACCAGCATGCTCGGCGAGAAGTACGTCGCGCTGTCCGTGCCCACCGGCTCGCCGGCCGTGGGCCGCCTGCGCGACGGGGATCTGATCCCGCTGTCCCGCAGCGGCCGCAACCCGGAGATCGAGGAGGTGCTGTCGGCCCTGTCCGCCCTCCTCAACGGCGGCGGTGTCGCCCAGCTCAAGACGATCACCGTGGAGCTGAACAAGGCACTGGCGGGCCGCGAGAGCCGGGTCGCGTCCCTGCTCAAGCAGCTCGACACGTTCCTCGGCGGCCTGGACGAGCAACGCACCCAGATCGTCCGCGCGCTGGAGGGCATCGACCGGCTGGCCAGGCGGCTGGGGCAGGAGAAGACGACGATCGCCCAGGCCGTCGACACGATCCCGCCCGCCCTGAAGGTCCTCGCCGACCAGCGCCGCGACCTGACCAGGATGCTCACCGCCCTGTCGAAGCTCGGAGCGTCCGGCACCAAGGTCGTCAACGCCTCGCGGGACGACACGGTCGCCGACCTGAGGCAGCTGCGGCCGATCCTGCAACAGCTCAACAAGGCGGGCGACGACCTGCCCAACTCCCTGGAGTTGCTGACCACGTATCCCTTCCCGCGCAACGCGGCGGACGCCGTGAAGGGCGACTACGTCAACCTCAGGATCACCGCCGACCTCGACCTGGCGGGCATCTACGGCAATCTCACCGACAAGCCCGGCAAGGGGGGCGGCGGAACCGGGAAGAAGCCCACGCCGACTCCCGGGCTCCCCAGCCTGCCGAGCGTGCCGCTGCCCACGGCCCTGCCCAGCGTCCCGGGCCTGCCCAAGGTGCCGACGCCGTCGGTCGTGCCCTCGCCGTCGGCGGGCGGTGGCGGTGTGCTGTGCCCGCCGGTGTGCACCGCGGCCTACGGCACCCGTCAGGACGCGCACCGTCTCCCGCCGGGGATCGACCTCGCCCTCGCCGAGCTCATGCTGAAGGGGATACAGCCGTGATCACACGGACGGTCAAGGCCCAGCTGCTCGCCTTCGCCACCATCACCGCCGTCGGTGTGTCGTACGTCGGCGCCCAGTACGCGGGCCTGGCGGACGCTCTCCTCGGCCGGGGCTACACGGTGACGGCCGACTTCGCCGAGTCCGGGGGCGTCTTCCCCGGTGCCGAGGTCACCTATCGCGGGGTGCCGGTGGGCCGTGTGGGCGATCTGCGGCTGAACGGCTCCGGTGTGTCGGTGGCGCTGAAGATCGAGGACGGCGCTCCGCGGATCCCGGCGGACACCCTGGCGGTGGTCGCCGACCGTTCGGCGGTGGGCGAACAGTACGTCGATCTGCAACCCCGGCGCTCCGGCGGCCCGTATCTGATGGACGGAAGCCCGATCCCGCGGGGCCGAACCCGAGTGCCGCTGCCCGTCACCGATCTCGTCCTCAGCCTGGACCGGCTGGTCAACTCGGTCGGCAAGGACGATCTGCGCACCACCGTCGACGAGTTGGGCAAGGCCTTCGCAGGCACCGGTCCGGGGCTGAGCCGTCTGGTGGACTCCGGCAACAAGCTCGTCGAGTCGGCCTCCGACTCGCTGCCCCAGACGGTGTCGCTGATCGAGGACTCGCGCAAGGTGCTCAGGACACAGGCCGACAAGGGCTCGGCCATCAAGTCCTTCTCGCGTGATCTGGCCGCCCTCACCGCGCAGTTGAAGTCGAGCGACGGTGATCTGCGCCGACTCGTCGGCAACGCGGCGCCCGCCGCCCAGGAGGTCGACTCCCTGCTGAAGTCCACCCGGCCCCATCTGCCGGTCCTGCTGGCCAACCTCATCAGCGGCGGACAGGTCACCCTGGCCCGGCTGCCCGGCGTGGAACAGGCGCTGGTCACCTTCCCGTTGGTGGTCGCGGGCAGCTACACCGTGATCCCGGGCGACGGCACCACCCACTTCGGGCTCGTCGTGAACGCGGGCGATCCGCCGCCGTGCACCCAGGGGTACGGGACCCGGCGGCGCGATCCCGCCGACACGAGCACGCGTCCGGCGAACACCGGCGCGCGCTGCACGGCACCGCGCGGCAGCGGCACCTCGGTGCGCGGCGCACAGAACGCCCCCGGCGCGTCGGCCGGTTCGGGTGGCGGCCGGCAGGCCGCGTACGTCGCCCCGTACGACCCGGAGACCGGCTCCGCCACCGGCCCGGACGGAGCGCCCGTCGAGATCGGCTCGACGGGCGGCGAACAGACCGTGTTCGGAAAGGAGTCGTGGCAATGGCTGCTCGTCGGTCCGATGGCATGAACGAGGGGCGCCGCCGGGCGCTGTCCGCGGCGCTGGTCGCCGCGACGCTGCTGACGACGGCGCTGTCGGTGTGGCTGGGTGTGCGGCTGTCCGAGCAGCGCGCGGACGACCTGCGCCGGCAGGACATCCTGGCGGCGGCCCGCCAGTCGGCGCTGAACTTCACCTCCCTCGACTACCGGCACTACGGCCAGGACAGCGGCAACGTGCTGAAGGGCGCCACCGGCGACTTCAAGAAGGAGTTCGCCGCGCAGACCGCGGAGTTGACGAAGCTCGTCGCCAGGAACAAGTCAGTGTCCGAGGGGCAGGTCCTCGAAGCGGGCATCGTGCGCTCCGACGCGCGCTCGGCCCAGGTCCTGGTCGTCGCCGACAGCAAGGTGACGAACACCGCGGTGCCCGAGGGCCAGGCGCGCACCTACCGGCTGCAGCTGGACCTGGTGCGCGAGCAGGGCCGCTGGCTGACCTCCGGCGTCGAGTTCGTGGGCTGACCGCGTCCCGTGGCGCACCACAGGCCCCACAGGCACCACCAGTGAGGAGAATGACCGTGGCGAACCCGACCACCCGAGTCCGCGGCGCGGGATCCCCCGGCCGCCGCACCATGACCGCGGCCGCCCGTGCGGCGGCCAAGCGCGCCGGACGGACGGCGCGCCCGGAGCACGAAGAGCGCCCGGAGCGCGAGGACCTCCTGGAACGCGAGGAACGCGAGGAACGCCAGGGTCGCGAGGACCTCCTGGAACGCGAGGAGCGTGGCGACCGCCCAGTGGAAGGGTCCGCTGGGGCGGCATCCCCGCCGGCCGAGGAGCGGCACTCCGGGCCCACTGTGCTCATCGAGGCTCCGGGCGACGGCTGGGACGACCCACCGGAGCCCACCCAGCAGGAGCCGCAGGAGCCGGAGGTGGCCGCGCCCGCACGGCGGCCCCGATGGAGGCTGCTCACCGCGGCGCTCGGTGTCCTGCTCGTGGCGGGCCTGATCACCGTCGCCGTGCTCGGGTGGCGCTACCAGGAGGGGCAGCGGGCGGAAGGGGCGCGCGCACAGGCCCTCGCGGCCGCGCAGCAGGCGGCGCCGGTGGTGCTGTCGTACGACTACCGGCATCTGGAGCGGGACTTCGCACGGGCCCGCACCTGTCTGACCGGCGCCTTCCGCGACCAGTACCTGAAGACCACCGGGACGGTGGTCGGACCGACCGCGGCGAAGTACCACGGCGTGGTGACGGCGACGGTGGCCGCGCCCCCGGGCGGCGCCCCGGCGGCCTCCGTGGTGTCGGCCGCACCGGACAGGGTCACCGTGCTGCTGTTCGTCAACCAGGTCACCCGGAGCACCCAGGTGACGGGGTCCCGCGTGGACCTCAACCGTGTGCGGATGACGCTGACCCGAACCTCCGCGGGCTGGAAGGTGAGCGCCCTGGACGCGCTCTGAACGGTGCCGGGAGGTCTCCGGCAGCAGCTCCCGACACGTGCCCCCGCGCAGCCCGCGCGGGGGCACTTCTGCGTCCGCGCTCTTGACAGTCACGCCTGACCACAGGCAGTCTTCCATTAAGCAGAAATCAACTTCCGCAATATGGAATTGCGGCCGATCGCCGAGAGGGAAGGGAGCGCGGCCCGATGGGATTCGCAGACCAGCGCTTCACCGTCAACCTGTCGATCCTGTTCACGGAACTCCCGCTGCTGGAGCGCCCCGCGGCCGCCGCCGCGGCGGGCTTCAGCGCGGTCGAGCTGTGGTGGCCCTGGGTCGACTCCCCCACCCCCGAGCGTTCCCGGCTCGACGCCCTGAAGAGGGCGATCGAGGACGCGAGCGTGCGGCTCACGGGCCTCAACTTCTACGCCGGACAGCTCCCCGGCCCGGACCGCGGCGCCCTGTCGGTCCCCGGCGAGGAGTCGGAGAGGTTCCGCGCCAACGTCGAGGTGACCGCGGACTTCGCCCGATCCCTCGGCTGCACGGCACTCAACGCGCTGTACGGCAACCGCGTCGACGGCGTCGACCCGGCCGAGCAGGACGCGCTCGCCCTGGAGAACCTGGTCATCGCGGCCCGCGCGGCCGACCGGATCGGCGCGGTCCTGCTGATCGAGGCGCTGAACAGGCCCGAGTCGCCGCTGTACCCGCTGGTCTCGGCCCCGGCCGCCGTCGGGATCGTCGACGGCGTCAACGAGGCCACCGGGCTCGGCAACGCGCGGTTCCTGATGGACCTGTACCACCTGTCCATGAACGGCGAGGACCTGCCGTCGGTGATCGAGCGGTACACGGCGAAGACCGGTCACGTGCAGATCGCCGACAACCCGGGCCGCGGCGCCCCCGGCACGGGTTCGCTCCCACTGGAGGACCTCCTCGGCCGGCTGCGGAAGGCGGGTTACGAGGGCCGGGTCGGCCTGGAGTACAAGCCGGGCGACCGCCCGAGCGCGGAGGCCTTCGCATGGCTCCCGCGCGAAGCGCGCTGAACTCCCCGACACTGCAGATCAGTCAGAGAGGCACCCCCAATGAGCAACACGCTCCCGACCCGCCCGGCGATCGCCTGGATCGGCCTCGGCATCATGGGCTCCCCCATGTCCGAGAACCTGATCAAGGCGGGTTACGACGTCACCGGCCACACCCTGGAGCAGGAGAAGCTGGACCGCCTGGCCGCCGCCGGGGGGACCGCGGCCGGTTCGATCGCCGAGGCCGTCCGCGACGCCGACGTGATCATCACCATGGTGCCGGCGTCGCCGCAGGTCGAGGCGATCGCGTACGGCCCGGACGGCATCCTGGAGAACGCGAAGTCCGGCGCCCTGCTGATCGACATGTCCTCGATCACCCCGCAGACCTCGATCGACCTGGCCGCAGCCGCCAAGGACAAGGGCATCCGCGTCCTCGACGCCCCCGTCTCCGGCGGTGAGGCCGGTGCCGTCGAGGCAGTGCTGTCGATCATGGTGGGTGGCGAGCAGGCCGACTTCGACGCGGCCAGGCCGCTCTTCGAGGCGCTGGGCAGGACGATCGTGCTGTGCGGTCCGCACGGCTCCGGCCAGACCGTGAAGGCCGCCAACCAGCTGATCGTCGCCGTGAACATCCAGGCGTGCGCCGAGGCCGTGGTCTTCCTGGAGAAGTCGGGCGTCGACCTGACGGCCGCCCTGGACGTCCTGAACGGGGGCCTGGCGGGCTCGACCGTACTGACCCGGAAGAAGGACAACTTCCTCTCCCGCGACTTCAAGCCGGGCTTCCGCATCGATCTGCACCACAAGGACATGGGCATCGTCACCGAGGCGGCCCGTACCGTCGGCGCGGCCCTTCCCGTGGGGGCCGTGGTGGCCCAGCTGGTCGCGAGCCTGCGCGCCCAGGGCGACGGCGGCCTGGACCACTCGGCGCTGCTGAGGGCCGTGGAGCGCCTCTCCGGCGCGTCGGTTTGACGCCAGTACCCCCAAGCACCCGCAAGTACCCCCAGTACCCCGGGCGGCGCCGCCGCCGACACCTGTCCTGTCGCGCCCAGGCGGTGGCGCCGCCCGGAACCGACTTCAACAATCTGTTGACGCTCGGATCGCCCCAATCCTAGGCTCCATCAAGCGGAAGCAGGTTTCCGCTGTCCCTCGTACGGAAGGTCCACGATGTCGAAGCGTGTGCTCACGACTGAGGCCGGCGCCCCGGTCGCCGACAACCAGAACTCCGCGTCCGCCGGCGTCGGCGGCCCGCTCCTGCTCCAGGACCAGCACCTGCTGGAGAAGCTGGCGCGCTTCAACCGTGAGCGCATCCCGGAGCGCGTGGTGCACGCCCGCGGCTCCGGCGCGTACGGCCACTTCGAGGTGACCGACGACGTCACCGGTTTCACCCACGCCGACTTCCTGAGCACCATCGGCAAACGCACCGAGGTGTTCGTGCGCTTCTCCACCGTGGCGGACTCGCTGGGCGGCGCGGACGCGGTACGCGACCCGCGCGGCTTCGCGGTCAAGTTCTATACGGGAGAGGGAAATTACGACCTCGTCGGGAATAACACCCCGGTCTTCTTCATCAAGGACCCGATCAAGTTCCCGGACTTCATCCACTCGCAGAAGCGCGACCCGTTCACCGGCAAGCAGGAGCCGGACAACGTCTGGGACTTCTGGGCGCACTCCCCCGAGGCCACGCACCAGGTGACCTGGCTGATGGGCGACCGCGGCATCCCGGCGTCGTACCGCCACATGAACGGCTACGGCTCACACACCTACCAGTGGACGAACGAGGACGGCGAGGCCTACTTCGTCAAGTACCACTTCAAGACGAACCAGGGCATCCGCAGCCTGTCCACCGAGCAGGCCCAGGAGATCGCGGGCAAGGACCCCAACTCCCACCAGACCGACCTGCTCCAGGCGATCGAGCGCGGGGTGCACCCGTCCTGGACCCTCTACGTCCAGCTCATGCCGGCGGCCGAGGCGGCGGACTACCGCTTCAACCCCTTCGACCTCACCAAGGTCTGGCCGCACAAGGACTACCCGCTGCAGCGCGTGGGCCGCCTGGTCCTCGACCGCAACCCGGACAACGTCTTCGCCGAGGTCGAGCAGGCCGCGTTCTCCCCGAACAACTTCGTCCCGGGCATCGGCCCGTCGCCGGACAAGATGCTCCAGGGCCGCCTGTTCGCCTACGCGGACGCCCACCGCTACCGCCTGGGCGTCAACCACACCCAGCTCGCGGTGAACGCCCCGAAGGCCGTTCCCGGCGGTGCGCACAACTACGGCCGCGACGGCCTCATGGCGGCCAACCCGCAGGGCCGCCACGCCAGGAACTACGAGCCGAACTCCTACGACGGTCCGGTGGAGAGCGGCCGCCCGCTGTCCGCCCCGCTGGCGGTCACCGGGCACACGGGAACCCACGCCGCGCCCCTGCACACCAAGGACGACGACTTCTTCCAGGCGGGCGAGCTCTACCGCCTGATGTCGCGGGAGGAGAAGCAGCGCCTGGTCGCCACCATCGCCGGCGGTCTCGCGCAGGTCTCCCGCGACGACGTCATCGAGAAGAACCTGGCCCACTTCCACGCCGCCGACCCGGACTACGGCAGGCGGGTGGAGGAGGCGGTCCGCGCCCTGCGCGAGGACTGAACCGCCGGACCGCGTCCGCGCCCTGACGGAAGGTCAGGTGCCGGGCGCGCAGCAGCCCGCCGCCGCCGAGCGACCCGGATGAGGGGTGGTCGCCCGGTACGGCGGGCAGGGCGAGGACCGCGGCGGGAGCCCCCTGTTCGAGCGGAGTCGAGAACCAGGGGAGTGCGAGCCAGTGCGGTGGTGAAGGTTCCGGAGCCTTCCTCTCGACCTGAGGGAGGAAGCCCCGGAACCGTCGCACCCGCCGCGGTCCCGTCCCACGCCCACGTCATGAACCCCGTCCGGCGGCGCGAATGTCCTGTCGCGCCCAGCCTCGCGCCGTCGGACGGCCATCACGCGCACACCCCGAGCGCCGGATGCGGACCGTCCAGCATCCGGCGCTCCCGCGTTTCCGGGTGCGCACGCGGCCCCCCGGCAGGAGCCTTGAGGCATGGAACAGTCAACGAAGTATCCGCGCATCGTGGTGCATCCCCCGGCCCTGGACGGCTCGCGGCGGGTCACCTCGGGCGATCAGACCCTCGGGATCGCCAGCCACCTGGACGACGTCATCGAGATCCTGCGCATGGCCGATCTGGACCGGATCGAGGTCGAGCAGAGCGACCTCATCGAGTGGCAGGGCGGCGGCCCCGACGACTGGCCGGGACTGTCGGAGCTGGAGACCGAGTGAGGCCGCTTGCACATGTGTGCGTACGCCGCCTACGCAACCCTCAAATGAACCTCTGAACACCGGCAGGGAGGCTTCAACTCCCCCGGCCCATGGGCACATTCTCGGCAGACGGGGCCCGCCGGCACGGGGGCGGCGGGCCCCGGCACGGGGGCGAGGGTCGGGGCCCGGGCGCAATCGGGGGTCAGCCCGGGCCCAGCGAGCGGGACGTGGGGGCGGTGTCCCCCAGGAACGGCAGGGTGTGCCGCAGGAAGAGGTCCGGGCGCTCGTTGTACGGCTCATGGGCCGTGGGAAGCCGCACGGCGGCCGTGTGGGCGGGCAGGGCCCGTCGCGCGCGGCGGCCGTCCAACGCGGCCGGCACGACCGGGTCGCGGCTGCCCCACAGGAGCAGGATCGGGACGTCCAGGGCCGAGGGGTCCTGCAGGCCGAACTCCGGGGCCGCGAAACCCCGCCACAGCGCGCAGTGGACCAGCAGCCGGTCCGGCTGACGCGGCAGCCGCCGGGCCCGCTCGTACGTCGCCCGCGCGCTCGGCGTGCGCAGGGCGCCCAGATACGCGCGGGCCAGCGGAACCACCAGCCGGCGGGCACGGTCCGGGCGTCCCATCACCTCGTGGCAGAACCAGCGCGTCAGCGCGTTGCGGGGCGTGAAGCCCGCCGGGTCGACCAGGACCAGCGCGGTGACCGACCCCGCGTGGCGGCCCTCGGCCAGGCGGCAGGCCACATAGCCGCCGACACTGTTGCCGAGCAGGGCGAGGCGGTGCACACCGTGGTCGGACGCCAGCGCGTCCAGGACCGCCTCCGCCGCCTCCACCAGCCCTTCCGGGGTGACCCCTTGGGGGTTGGGCGCCGTCGACTCGCCGTAGCCCGGCCAGTCGAGCACGAAGGTGCGGTGGCGGTCCGCGAGGGCGGGCAGGACGGCGTCGTAGTCCCGGCCGTCGCCGGGGTTGGCGTGCAGGAGCAGCAGCGCGGGGGCCTCGGGGGCGCCGTACGCGCGTATTGCGATGTCGCCGAATGGGGTGGGCACGGTGATCCGCATGCGGGGAGCATGCCGGAGTGCGTCCACGCGCGCGAACAGCGCCCTGGGAAACGCGCGAAGAGCGGCCCGTCCCCCCGGACGGGCCGCCCCTGCCGAACGCGGGCGTCAGAGCTTCAGCGTCCTGATCGAGGTCGGGGCATGGCCCGGTTCGGTCGCGATCTCCTCGAACTCGACGACGTTGCCGATGTCGTTGGTCGTCGACATGGAGATGTTGGTGACGCGTTCCAGGACGGCCTCGACGACGACCGGCACCCGGTGCTCCGCGGCGAGCTTCTTGGCCTGCTCGAAGGCGGTGCCCAGTTCGTTGGGGTCGGTGACCCGGATCGCCTTGCAGCCGAGCCCCTCGGCGACCTTCACATGGTCGACGCCGTAGACGCCGAGCTCGGGAGAGTTGATGTTCTCGAACTCCAGCTTGACCTGGAAGTCGATGTCGAACGCCCGCTGCGCCTGGCGGATCAGGCCCAGGTAGGCGTTGTTCACCAGGACGTGGACGTAGGGGATCCGGTGCTGGGCGCCGACGGCCAGTTCCTCGATCATGAACTGGAAGTCGTAGTCGCCGGAGAGGGCGACGACGGACGCCTCCGGGTCGGCCTTGGCGACGCCGAGCGCGGCCGGGACGGTCCAGCCGAGGGGGCCCGCCTGACCGCAGTTGATCCAGTGACGGGGCCTGAAGACGTGCAGCATCTGGGCGCCGGCGATCTGCGAGAGGCCGATGGTGGACACGTACCGGGTCTCGGGGCCGAAGGCCTTGTTCATCTCCTCGTACACGCGCTGCGGCTTGATCGGGATGTCGTCGAAGTGGGTACGGCGCTGGAGACGCGCCTTCTTCTCCTGTGCGGCGGCGGTCCAGTCCGAGCGGTCGGGCAGGCCGCCCGCCGCCTTCGACTCCCTTGCCACCTCGACGAACAGTTCCAGAGCCGCCTTCGCGTCGGAGGCGATGCCGTAGTCGGGGGCGAAGATCCTGCCGATCTGGGTGGGCTCGATGTCGACGTGCACGAACCTGCGGCCCGTCGTGTAGACGTCGAGGCGCCCGGTGTGCCGGTTGGCCCAGCGGTTGCCGATGCCGAGCACGAAGTCGGACTCCAGGAAGGTCGCGTTGCCGTAGCGGTGCGAGGTCTGCAGGCCGACCATGCCGGCGTTCAGCTCGTGGTCGTCGGGGATGACGCCCCAGCCCATCAGAGTGGGGACGACCGGAGTGCCCGTCAGTTCGGCGAATTCCACGAGGAGTTCGGCGGCGTCGGCGTTGATGACACCGCCGCCGGCCACGATCAGCGGGCGCTGGGAGGCGTTGAGGAGGGCGATCGCCTTCTCGGCCTGGGCGCGGGTGGCGGCCGGCTTGTACACCGGCAGCGGATGGTACGTCTCCGGGTCGAACTCGATCTCGGTGAGCTGGACGTCGACCGGCAGGTCGACGAGCACCGGTCCGGGACGGCCCGAGCGCATCAGATGGAAGGCCTGCTGGAAGACGCCGGGAACCTGGGCGGCCTCCAGCACGGTGACCGCCATCTTCGTGACCGGCTTGGCGATCGACGCGATGTCGACGGCCTGGAAGTCCTCCTTGTGGATCACCGCGGTCGGGGCCTGGCCGGTGATGCACAGGATCGGGATCGAGTCTCCGGTCGCGGAGTAGAGCCCGGTGATCATGTCGGTGCCCGCCGGGCCGGAGGTGCCGATGCACACGCCGATGTTGCCGGGCCCCGTTCGGGTGTAGCCCTCCGCCATGTGGGAGGCGCCCTCGACATGGCGGGCGAGGGTGTGGTGGATCCCGCCGGACGCCTTCAGTGCCGCGTAGAAGGGGTTGATCGCCGCGCCCGGGACACCGAACGCGTCGCTGACGCCCTCGCGCTTGAGGATCTCGACTGCCGCGCGGGCAGCGGTCATACGAGCCATTGAGTACTCCTGCTTCGGCTGTCGGACTCGCGCTCCCGTCGCGCCCCGCGGTGAGCACTTCTCTCTTTGCTTCCGCGATACGGAAACTAGATTCTGCTATCTGGAAGCCAGAGTAGGTGGGGTGGTCGAAGGGCGTCAAGAGAGGAGGAACGGGGGTGGCACGCGATGGCCCGAGCGAAGGACAGGCGGGGGTCTGCGGGAGCACGATGGGACCGCTGTCCCCGACGTGATGGGGTGGAGGGGGTCATGTCCGAGAGCGTGGCGGTGCGCTGCCCGGTCTGCCGGCGCGAACATCTCTACGCGGCGCCGTCCTACCCGTGCGTGTGCGGGGCCCCCGTCGTCCCGCCGCTGGACCGGCTGCGCGAACCCTCCGTCGTCACCCACCGCACCTGGGACGACGCGTGGGTCACGGTGGACTGCGAGGTCTGCCGCCGCGCGTGCCAGTGGCCGCACCCGGAGCTGGGCTGCACATGCGGAACGATCCTTCGGATCCCGGTGCAGGGGGCACCGAGCCCCCTGAGCGACGCGGCCCCGGGGGACCCGGACGACGCTCCCGACGTGCCGCCGCCGCTGCCTGTGCGCGACGAGGACCACGGCTCCCCCGGAGCCGACCGGACGTCACCGGGCACGGACTTCCAGCCCGTCACGATCCGCACCACGCGGGACGCCGTCACCGCGGCGGCTCTCTATCTGCGCCGGCTCGGCTACCACGACATACGGCGCGCCGGCCGACGGCCGCCGAACGGGATGGGGCTCGCGGCGCACGGGATCCTGGCACAGGTGGACCCGAGCGTGCGCCCGGCCTCGGTGCGGGACGTGGAGTGTCTGTGGCTCACCGCCATGTCGGAGTCCGCCCGGTCCGTCTACTTCTCGCTCGCGGGCTACGCCGACGACGCCCGCGCCGTCGCGGACCGCCTCGGCGTCCCGCTCTTCGTCCTCGATCTCACCGGCACGCCCCGGCCGGTGAACAGCCCCGCCGACGAACTCGCCGCCGGCCTGGCCTGAACACCCTCTCCCCTCAAGCTCGTTCCGCGTACGTCTCCCGCAGCTCGATCTTCCGCACCTTTCCCGAGACGGTCATCGGGAAGGAGTCGAGGATCCGCAGCCTGCTGGGGATCTTGTAGTGCGCGAGCCGCCCCGCGCAGAAGGCCCGCAGCTCCTCCAGCGTGAGCGGATCGGCAGGATCGAGCGGGATCACGCAGGCGAGGACCTCCTCGCCGTACCGCTCGTGGGGGATGCCGACCACCTGGACGTCGGCGATCTTCGGATGCGCGTACAGGAACTCCTCGATCTCCCGCGGGTAGATGTTCTCGCCCCCACGGATGATCATGTCCTTGATACGGCCGACGATCTCCACGTACCCGTCCTCGCGCATCATCGCCAGGTCGCCGGTGTGCATCCAGCGGCCGGGGTCGACGGCCTCGGCGGTCTTATCGGGCTCGTTCCAGTAGCCGAGCATCACGCTGTAGCCCCGGGTGCACAGCTCGCCCGCCGAGCCGCGCGGCAGGGTCACGCCGGTCGCCGGGTCGACGACCTTGACCTCGATGTGCGGCAGCACCCGGCCGACGGTTCCGGTGCGGTGCTCCAGGTCGTCGTCCATCCGCGTCTGCAGCGAGACCGGCGAGGTCTCCGTCATGCCGTAACAGATGGACACCTCCTCCATGTGCATCTCGGCGACCACGCGCTTCATCACCTCGACCGGGCACGGCGAGCCCGCCATGATGCCGGTCCGCAGGGAGGAGAGGTCGTACGTCGCGAAGTCGGGCAGGTTCAGCTCGGCGATGAACATCGTCGGTACGCCGTACAGGGAGGTACAGCGCTCCTGCTGCACCGCCTCCAGGGTCGCCCTCGGCTCGAAGGACGGGGCGGGGATGACGATGCAGGCGCCATGGGACGTGGCTCCCAGGTTCCCCATGACCATGCCGAAGCAGTGATAGAACGGCACGGGCAGACAGACCCGGTCCTGCTCGCTGTAGCCGACCGTACGGCCCACCCAGTAGCCGTTGTTCAGGATGTTGTGGTGCGAGAGCGTGGCGCCCTTGGGGAACCCGGTGGTGCCGGAGGTGTACTGGATGTTGACCGGGTCGTCGCAGCTCAGTTCGGCGGCCACGGCGGTCAGCCGCTCGGGCGGCACCGAGGCCGCCCCCGCCGTGAGCGCGTCCCAGCTCGGGTCGCCGATGTACACCGTCTCCCGCAACTCCGGGCAGCCGCCGCGAACTTGGTTCACCAGGGTGCGGTAGTCGCTCGTCCTGTGGGCGAGTGAGGCGATCAGGAGCGAGACACCGGCCTGCTTCAGCACGTACTCCAGCTCGTGGGCGCGGTAGGCGGGGTTGATGTTCACCATGATCGCGCCGATCCGCGCGGTGGCGTACTGGGTCAGCACCCATTCGGGGCAGTTGACGGCCCAGATGCCGACCCGGTCGCCCTTGCGCACCCCCTTGGCGAGCAGGCCGAGCGCCACCTCGTCGACGGCGGCGCCGAACTCGACGTAGGTCCAGCGGCGTCCGGAGGGCACGTCCACCAGGGCGTCCCGGTCGGGGTACGCGGCGATCGCGCGGTAGAGGTTGGCGCCGATGGTGTCGCCGAGCAACGGCGTGGTGCTGGTCCCGTGCGTGTACGACAGTCCGGTCACCGGAAGTCCTCCTCGCGGTACTCGTTCTGCGAGCCCGCGGCCGTCGCCTCGCGCAGCTCGATCCGGCGGATCTTGCCGGAGACGGTCTTGGGCAGCGCGCCGAACTCCAGGCGCCGGATGCGCTTGTAGGGGGCGAGGACGTTCCGCGAGTGCTCGAAGAGGACCTTCGCGGTGTCCCGGCCCGGCTCCCAGCCCGCCGCGAGCACGATGTAGGCCTTCGGGACGGCCAGGCGTACCTCGTCCGGCGCGGGTACCACGGCGGCCTCGGCCACCGCCTCGTGTTCGAGCAGCGCGCTCTCCAGCTCGAAGGGGGAGATCTTGTAGTCGGACGCCTTGAAGACGTCGTCAGCGCGCCCGATATAGGTGACATACCCGTCTTCGTCCCGAGAGCCAATGTCCCCGGTCCGGTAGTAGCCGCCCGCCATGGCCTCCGCCGTGCGGTCGGCGTCGCCGTGGTAGCCGGTCATCACACCGACCGGCCGCGCGGACAGGTCGAGCGCGATCTCGCCCTCGCGCACACCCGGCGCCCCGCTCACCGGGTCGAGCAGTTCGACGCGGAAGCCGGGGCTGGGGCGGCCCATCGAGCCGGTCTTCAGTGGCTGGCCTGGGCTGTTGGAGACCTGCACGGCCGTCTCCGTCTGACCGAAGCCGTCCCGGATGGTCACGCCCCAGGCCCGCCGCACCTGCTCGATGACCTCGGGGTTGAGCGGTTCACCTGCGGCGACCGCCTCGCGCGGCGGAGTGCGCAGCTGGGCGAGGTCGGCCTGGATGAGCATCCGCCACACGGTCGGCGGCGCGCAGAAGGTGGTCACGCCCGCACGGTCCATCTCGGCCAGCAGCCGGGGAGCGTCGAAGCGGGTGTAGTTGTGCAGGAAGACGGTCGCCTCCGCGTTCCAGGGGGCGAACAGGTTCGACCAGGCGTGCTTGGCCCAGCCCGGCGAGGAGATGTTCAGGTGCACGTCACCGGGCTTGAGACCGATCCAGTACATCGTCGCCAGATGGCCGATCGGATACGACACGTGGGTGTGCTCGACCAGCTTGGGGCGGGCGGTGGTGCCCGAGGTGAAGTACAGCATCAACGGGTCGTCCGCATGGGTGGGCCCGTCCGGCACGAAGCCCTGGTCGGCCTCGTACGCGTCCTCGTACGTCCGCCAGCCCTCGGGCGCGCCCCCGACCGCGATCCGGGTGTAGTCGCCCGGCACCTCGCCGAACTTGGCGGTGTCCTCGGCGCGCACGACGACGTGCCGGACCCGGCCGCGTCCGACCCGGTCGCGCAGGTCGGCGGGACCGAGCAGCGGGGTGGCCGGGATGACGACCGCGCGCAGCTTCATCGCGGCCAGCGCGGTCTCCCACAGCTCCGGCTGGTTGCCGAGCATGACCAGGATGCGGTCCTCGGCGCGTACACCCCACTCACGCAGCCGGTTGGCGACCCGATCGGAGCGCAGGGCGAGGTCGCCGAAGGACAGACGGGTCTCGCCGCCGTCCTCCTCGACGATGTGCAGCGCGGTACGGTCGTTGCCCCGCGCGATGACGTCGAACCAGTCGAGCGCCCAGTTGAAGCACGCCGGACGCGGCCAGCGGAAGCCCTCGTACGCCGTGGCGTAGTCCTCCCGGTGCTCCAGCAGGAAGTCCCGCGCGGTCCGGAACGCCTCCGTCGCGTCGATGTTCGCCGTCATGTGTCCTCCTCATTGCCGGACAGCCACCTAACATCGTGTAATCCGTGATGCAGGTCTCACCACCCCCGAACGGGGGTGCGCCGCGATGAAGGGGCGGGCACGTGGCAGCTGACGCAGCCGAGGCGGTGGAGGTGCGCGGCGCACTGGTGCGGTTGCGGCGCGCCACGGGGCTGCCGGTCGCCTTCGGCGGCCTCGTGGAGTCCGGGCGGCCGCAGGTACGGATCAGCGAACTCAGCGGCAACGCGACGGCGGCCCTCAGCTCGCTCGCCGTCGTCTCCGGCAACGGCCTGGGCGGCAAGGTGGTCGCGTTGGCCCGGCCGTGCGCGGTCACCGACTACTCGGCGTCCCGGCAGATCAGCCATGAGTACGACGTGGCGGTGGCGATGGAGGGCCTGCGGTCCGTGCTGGCGGTGCCGGTCGTCGTACGCCGTCGGGTGCGCGGTGTGCTCTACGGTGCCCTGCGGACGGCCCAGCCGCTGGGCGACCGCACGCTGAACGCGGCCGTGGAGGCGGCCCGGGACGTGGAGCAGGCACTGGTCGCACGGGACGAGGCACGTGCCCTGCTGACGACCGTACGGGAGCCCGCGGCACCGTCGGGCGCGGCCTGGGAGCAGGTGCGCGAGGCGCATGGCGCGCTGCGGGCGCTGGTCCAGCGGGTCGAGGACCCGGCGCTGCGGGACGAACTCCTCCAGGTGTGCGGGCGGCTGGCGGGCGCGGCCTTGCCCGCCGACCCGGCCCGGACCTCGGATCTGTCCCCGCGGGAGGTGGACGTCCTGGCGTGCGTGGCGGTGGGCTCGACCAACGCGGCGGCGGCGGACCGGCTGGGGCTGCGCCCGGAGACCGTGAAGGGATATCTGCGGTCGGCGATGCGGAAGTTGGGCGCGCACACCAGGTGGGAGGCGGTGGTCGCGGCGCGGCGGGCCGGCGTCCTGCCGTAGGTCCCGCGGGCTCGGTGGCGCCGCAGCGCACGCGGTCCGGGCGGATCAGCACCCTCGCGCCCTCTGTGCACTCCCCCTGATTGTCGCCGCTCCATTCACGCGGCACTCCGGTGAATTCCACTGTGCCGCCACCTCTTTGTTATTTCCCTCACCACCCGTCCGTCCGAATTTCAAAGACCGGATGCCTAACATTGGCCAGGACACGACACACGGAGGGAGCGGTGACCGTGCGACGGGACTTCAAGGAGCCTGCGAGACCCCGCCCCGACCTGGTCATCGGCCGGGAGGAGCTGTTCGCGGGAGCGCGCGAGCAGCTCGTCGGCGGGGGAAGTGTGCTGGTGCACGGCCCGGCCGGAATAGGAAAGTCGACCGTCCTGCGCGCGCTGGCCGCTGAATACGGCGAAGCGGTGCGCACCGTGTTGCGCTGCTCGGCGACCGAGTCCGAATCGCATCTGCCCTTCCTGGCTCTGGCCGACCTGCTCGGTCTCGTCGTGGACGAGGTCGCCGACGGGCTGCCCGCCCCGCAGCGCACCGCCCTGGAGTCCGCGCTCACCGGCCGCGGCGAGTCCACGCTCCAGCGGGACGGACTCGCGTTGCGGCTGGCAGTGCTGTCGACTCTCCGCGCGCTCGCGGCCCGCGGCCCCGTACTGATCGTCGCCGACGACCTCCAGTGGCTGGATCCGGCCAGCGCCGAACTCCTCGGCTTCGCCGCACGACGCCTCGGCGGCACCCCCGTCCAGATGCTGTGCGCGGTCCGCACCCACACCGAGCCGCAGGGCCAGGAGCACGACCGCTATCTGAGGGCGTCCCCGCCGGACACGCTCGCGGTCCGGGTCAGCCCGCTCGCGCGCGAACAGGTCGCCGAGCTCCTCGACCACCGCGGCTACACCGGCCTGCCCCGCTCCACCGTCCGCGACATCCACCGCACCAGCGGCGGCAACCCCCTGTTCGCGCTGGAACTCGGCCGTGCCCTCGCCGAGAGCACGACACCGCCGAGCCCCGGGGAGCCGCTGCCCGTGCCGACCTCGCTGCGCGCCCTGGTGCTCAACCGGCTGGAGGCACTGTCCACCGAGGCGCGCCGCACCCTGCTCGTGGCGAGCGCCGGGGCACGGCCCACGCTGGCCCTGCTGCACGCGGCCGGCCGGGAGAACGCGGACGCGGAGACCGCTCAGGCCGCCGCGCTCGGGCTGCTGGTGACGGAGCGGGACGCGCCGGGCGTACGGTTCGCGCATCCGCTGATATCGGCCGCGCTGTACGCGCAGGCCGGCGCGCAGGAGCGACGGGCCGTGCACGCCGCGCTGTCGTCGGCGGCCTCCGACCCGATCGAGCGAGCGCGGCACCTCGCGCTGGCGACCACCGGTGCGGACCCGCGGGTCGCCGCGCGGCTCGGCGAGGCCGCGGCCGTCGCCCGGGACCGGGGCGCGCCGTCGGTGGCGGCGGGACTCGGGCTGCTCGCGGCCCGGCACACCCCGGCGGACGCGGCCCCAGGTCCGCACGCACGGCGGCTGCAGGCGGCCGAGGACGCGCTGACCGCGGGGGAGACGGACTTCGCCCGGGACATCGCCCATGAGGTGCTGGCGCACGCGAGCGAGCCGGCGGAGCGGGTGCGGGCGTGGATGGTGGTGATCGACGCCGCCGGACACGCCATGGCGGAGGTCGACTCGGTCTTCCCGCAGGCGCTGGCGGACGCGGGCGACGATCCACGGCTGCTCACCCTCGTGCACTACCAGCTCGCCTGGCGGGCGCTGCTCGTGGAGGGCGACTTCGACCGGGCCCGGGAGGAGGGGGCGCTCGCCGCGGACCTCGCGGCCCGGGCGGGTGACCGGCGCAACGAGCTGCTGGCGCTGGCCTTCCAGGCCCAGGCGGAGACGCTGATGGGGCATCCGGACGCGCCCGCGACCATCAAGCGGGCGCTGAAGGAGCCGCAGGACCCGCGGGTGGCGTGCGACCACAACGGTGCGGGAGCCGTTCGGTTCCGCTGGCTGATCATGAGCGACCAGCTGACCGAGGCACGCAAGACGATCAGCGCGCTGCTGCGCGAGGTGCGACGGCGCGGGATGGTCGAGGCCGAGGTGCACTTCCTGCGCGGGCTCGCCGAGACCGAACTGCGGGCCGGGCACTGCGGGCGGGCGCTGGACCTGGCGCGCGACAGCCTCCGGCTGGCCCGGGACACCGGGATCGGAGAGGCCGCGAGCGCCATGCTCACGTCGCTCGCGGAGGCCGCGGGCGGTGAGGTGGACCAGGCGCTGACGCTGGCCCGGGAGGCCGTGGCACGCGCCGAGGAGGACGGCGACGTGCTCTATCTGTCCCGGGCGCTGGCCGCCCTGGGGCACGCCCGGCTGGTCGCCGGGGACGCCGCGGGGACGGTGGGATCGCTGCGCCGGGTACGGGAGTTGGAGGAGGGCCTCGGGATCACCGACCCGGCCCGGGGACGCTGGCAGGGCGACCTCGCCGAGGCGCTGGTGCGCATCGGGGAACCGGCCGAGGCGCAGGACGTCATAGACGCCACACGCACCAGGGCGCTCCGGCTCGGCCGGGAGAGCGTGCTGGCGGTGCTGGACCGGGCGGAGGCGCTGGTTCGGGCGACACGGGGCGAGACCGACGCCGCCGAACGGCAGTTGACGTCGGCCCAGGACCGGCTGGCCGAACTGGGCTACGGCCTGGAGGAGGCGCGGGCGGCGTACGCGCTGGCGGGTCTGCGCGCCGGGCGGCCGGGACCGCGGTCGTACGACGAGGCGGCGGCGGGGAGGCCGGGACCGCGGTCGTACGACGAGGCGGCCCGGCTCTTCCGCCGCTGCCGCGCGATGCCGTGGCTGCGGCAGGTGGAGACGGCCACGGTCACGGGCTTCGCGCAGCCGCCCCTGGCCACGGCGGCCCTCGACACCCTCGCCGCGACGGAGCGGCAGGTCGCCGCCCTCGTCATGGAGGGCGCGACGAACCGGGAGATCGCCGCGCGTCTCTTCATCAGCGTGAAGACGGTGGAGGCGACGCTGACCCGGGTGTACCGCAAGCTCGGCATCCGCTCCCGTGTGGACATCGTGCGGCTGGCGGCCGGGCACCGCTCGGCCTGATCAGGGGTGCGCGACAGCCCGGTCCGCGGGTTTACGCGCGCAGACCGAGGGTTATCCCTGCCCAACTCCCTTAGGGGGTTCCCTCATTGGGAGGGGACCGCCGCTGCTTCTAGCGTAAGGGCGTGCCGCTCGCCCGGGCACCGGGGGTCAGTCCCAGGGCCCCCGCTGCACACCCCGCCCGCGCGCCCCCCACCGGCAACCCCTTGAGGAGACTCATGTTCGGGCTCGACCGCGCCAAGAAGGCCGCCGCTGCCGCCATGGCGACGGCCGCGGCCGCCACCACCGCGCTGTTGTGCGCCCCCAGTGCCGTCGCCGCGCCCCAGCCGATCGTCGGCGGGACGACGACCACGACGACCGCGTACCCGTTCATGATGCAGATCACGGACGCCTCCGGCAGCCAGTTCTGCGGCGGCACCCTGGTCGCCGCCAAGAAGGTCGTCACCGCCGCGCACTGCATGGTCGGCGAGACCACCGGCAGCGTCCGCGTGGTCGGCGGCCGGACCTACCTCAACGGCACGAACGGCACGGTCAGCGGAGTCAGCAGGATCTGGATCGATCCCAGCTACACGGACGCCACCAACGGCGACGACGTGGCCGTGCTGACCCTGTCGACCTCGATGCCGTACACCCCGGCGTCCTACGTCTCGTCCTCCCGGACGAGCGTGTACGCGGCCGGCACCACCGCCCGGATCGTCGGCTGGGGCACCACCTCCGCGAACGGCAGCTCCTCCAACCAGCTGCGGACCGCGACCGTGCCGATCGTGTCCGACACCAGCTGCAAGAGCTCCTACGGCTCCCAATTCGTCCAGAGTGACATGGTGTGCGCCGGATACTCCTCCGGCGGCGTGGACACCTGCCAGGGCGACAGCGGCGGTCCCCTGCTCATCGGGGGCGTCCTGGCAGGCATCACTTCTTGGGGCAACGGCTGCGCCGAGGCCGGTTACCCGGGTGTCCACACCCGGCTGACCACCTTCTCCAGCCTGGTGACCGCTCAGGTCAACTCATAGCCCCGGCGAACTCCTGAGTACGCCTCAGGTAGATACCAGGGGGCGTTGCGGGCCTCCACGAGCGGCCCGCAACGCCCCCTCTCCACTTCGCACGCGCCGCGAGCCGCTCCCCCGAACCGGCCTGGGTCCGGCGGCCCTCGGGGCCGCTCGATCGGGTGGAGTTCCTCCCCGACGGTCACGGAACAGCTCAGCTGCCGCAGTTCCATGGCCCCGACTCCAGGGTCCTGTTTCCATGGACCCCGAGGGGAGTGATGGGCATGGTGTCCACGGACCGTTTCCTGGCCTTCGCCGCGATGTCGCTGCTCGTGATCGTGATCCCGGGCCCGAGCGTGCTGTTCGTCATCGGCCGTGCCCTTGCGCACGGCCGCCGCACGGCCGTGGCGACCGCGCTCGGCAATGTCTTCGGCTCGTATCTGCTGGTGGTGGCGGTCGCGGTCGGGATCGGCTCGCTGGTCGAGCGGTCGGTCACCGTCTACCTGACGGTGAAGCTGGCGGGCGCGGCGTATCTGGTCTTCCTGGGCGTACAGGCGTTCCGGCACCGGAAGGAGCTGAAGGCGTCGGCGATCAGGACGCGGCCGACGGGTCCCGCACGCGGTGACCTGCGCACGGTCCTGGACGGCGTCCTGGTCGGGTTCACCAACCCGAAGGGCGTCGTGTTCTTCGCCGCCGTGCTCCCCCAGTTCGTGGACCACTCCGCGGGCCATGTGCCGCTGCAGATGCTCCTGCTGGGCCTGGTCCCGATCTCCATCAGCCTGGTCACGGACACCGTGTGGGGGCTGACCGCGTCCGCGGCCCGCGCCTGGTTCGCCGGCTCGGACCGCCGGCTGTCGCTGATCGGTGGTGCGGGCGGCTGCACGATGATCGGGCTGGGGGTGACGGTGGCGGTGACGGGGCGGGCCGACTGAGACGTCACCCTCGTACGACGGTCCCGAACCGGATGTCGCAGGCGGTTCCCGGATGCATGACCGCGAGCATCCGTTCTCCTTCCTCGGTCACCTCTTTGCGCCGGCCCGTGGTGAGTGTGCCGAAGGGCTCGATGACGAGCGTGCGCTCCTCCAGCGTCCACACGCCCGCCAGGAAGCCGTCGACGAGGAGCGTGCGGTAGGCCTGGTTGCCCGCCCAGCTACGGCCCTTGAGGTCGGCAGGCACCACGCGGGTGCGGTCGGCGTGCGAGAGAAGCAGGTTGTCGAACTCGGGCAGGAAGCGCGGCGGGGCGGGGGTGTCCGGGTCGGGCCGGGGCGCGTCGGGAAGGTCGAACAGTTCGACGCCGTTCGCATCGCGGAAGGTGACGAGCCGCGGGCGCAGGCGTTCGAAGGTCGCGCGCAGACGGGTCAGACCGGCCCAGGTCTGCATGTCCTTGACGGATGCCGGCCCGAACGCGGCGAGGTAGCGCAGGACGGTGGCGTCCGGGGCGGGGGCCGGCTCCGCGGGGCGGCCGAGCCAGTGCTCGGCGGTGGTGAGCGCGACCTGGCCGCTCCTGCCCCACAGGCCGCGCGGGGTGACCTGCACGAGCGGCAGCAGGCAACGGGCGGCGAGGGCGAGTGCCTGGGGGTCGGCGCCCGGCCACTCGGCGAGCAGCGCCTCACGCAACTGCTTCATGGTGCGCGGTTCCGCCTCGACCAGTTCGCGGGCGAGCGCGGCGAGCCGGTCCAGGTCCACCCCGGCGAGCCCCTTGCGGAAGAGGCCGAGTTCGCGGTCGCGCGCGGGCTGCACCAGCGGGCGCAGGGTGAGGCAGTCCTCGGCGGTGTGGGTGTGGATGGTGGAGCGCATGGTGACGATGCGGACCACCTCCCGGTCGGCCATGAGCCGCGAGAGATCCGTCGGCGCGAAGCCCTCCAGACGGGCGGCGAGCGCGTAGTAGGGAGGCCGGACGTTCTGGGCCTGGAGCCCGAGGAGGTGTCGGACGGCCGCCTTCGCGGACAGCGTCGAGCGGCGCAGCAGGAGCTGACGGTCGAGGGTGGCGCGATTGAGGGCGCGGGGGTTCAGGACGGGGGCCGTCGCCGTCGTCCCGGCCGGCTTCCGTGTCGCGGGGCTCGTCTTCGTCATGCCGTGCACGCTAACCGGGCTTGCGGACAGCCACGGTCCGCAACTGACACCGGCACGGCCGCCGTGGCGAGACCGGCGGGCATGCCGCACGGCCTGATGGCGGGCTTGGCCGGCCCAGCGCTCGCCGGGTCCTTCGGCCTCGCGCCCGGCGACACCCTCCTCCGCTGCACCGACGGACCGGCCGAGGCCCGCACCGGGCCCTGCCCAAGGTGACCGTCCCGCAAGGACCTTCACCGTCCAGGGCAGGGCGTTCCGGGTGTTTCGGGCCGTTCAGTGTGTGGAGAGCATGCCTTCGCGCAGGCGCGCGAGGGTGCGGGAGAGCAGGCGGGAGACATGCATCTGGGAGATGCCGAGGCGTTCGCCGATCTGGGCCTGGGTGAGCTCCTCGACGAACCGCCAGTGGATGATCTGCCGGTCCCGCTCGTCGAGGTCGGCGATCATCGGTGCCAGGGCGTGGAAGTCCTCCACCAGCTCAAGGGCGGCGTCGTCGGTGCCGATGAAGTCGGCCAGCACGGTCTCGCCCTCCTCGCTGCTGTTGATGGCGGCGTCCAGGGACGAGGAGTTGTAGCCGTTGGAGGCCAGCCTGGCCTCGATCACCTCCTCCTCGGACAGGCACATCAGCTCGGCCAGCTCCTTGACCGTGGGCGTACGTCCCAGGCGGCCGCCGAGCTCCTCGGTGGCGCGGGCGAGCTGCACCCGGGCTTCCTGCAGGCGCCGCGGTACATGCACGGCCCAGGAGGTGTCACGGAAGAACCGCTTGATCTCGCCGACGATGTAGGGCACGGCGAACGAGGTGAACTCCACCTCCCGTGAGAGCTCGAACCGGTCGATCGCCTTGATCAGGCCGATCATGCCGACCTGGACGATGTCCTCCATCTCCTCCGGCCCTCGGCTGCGGAACCGCGCAGCCGCGAAGCGGACCAGGGACATGTTCATCTCGATCAGCGTGTTGCGTGCGTACTGGAACTCGGGCGTGCCCTCCTCCAGCACCGTCAACCGGTCGAAGAACTGCTTCGACAGCTCTCGGGCGTCCCTCGGTGCGACCGTGGACGGATCGGCGACCTCCGGCAACTCGGTCACACCCGTGTCCACCTTCGCCATCGCCATGGCCGTCATCGCGTTCCCCTCCCAAAAGTAGCGGGCCACCGTCTCGGCCCCTGTGGGCCGATGACGCGTCTACCCCCACTCCGGACGACCATGCGCGGGAACCCACGAGGTGGCGCTTCTCGGCCAGGGTGAGGGGTCGTCGACGCTCTCAAGGAGCGCCGGCACCGGGCAGGGCCGAGCCCGGCACCGTGTACCGGCCCTGACACCGCACCGGGCTCAGCGCAGCCGCACCGGGATCTCCCGGTAGCCGTACGCGATGAACGACTGGACCTGCTCGACCGGGCCGTCGGGGCTCAGCCCGGGGAAGCGGCCGAAGAGCGCGGGCAGGGCGATCTGGGCCTCCAGGCGGGCCAGCGGGGCGCCGACGCAGTAGTGGACGCCGTGTCCGAAGGCGAGGTGTTCCTTGTCTGCACGGGTGACGTCGAAGCGGCCCGCGCTCTCGCCGTGCCGGAGCGGGTCGAGTCCGGCCGCCAGGTACGTCGCGAAGATGGCGTCGCCACGGGCGATCAGGGTCCCGTCCGGGAGCGTGATGTCCTCGACGGCGTACCGCAGCGGCAGGTTCGCGATCGAAGGGGCCCAGCGCAGGGTCTCCTCGATGACCTCGCTCCAGTCCACTTCGCCCGCGCGGACGCGGGCGAGCTGGTCGGGGTGGCCGAGCAGCGCGTGGACCGCGTTGCCGATCAGATTGACCGTGGTCTCATGACCGGCGCCGATGACCAGCAGAAGCGTGTCGATCAGCTCGATCTCGCTCAGGCGGGAGCCCTCCTCGTCCCGAGCGGCGATGAGGGCGCTTATCATGTCGTCCCCGGGCCGCCGCCGCTTGTCGGCGACCAGTCCGGCGAGCAGCGCGTGCACCTCGTGCCAGGTGGCCATGGCCTGCTCGGGCGTCACGGTGGTGGAGACGTTGGCCTCGATCAGACGCGCCAGGTCGGCCTGCCGGTCCTCGGGGAGCCCGAACATCTCGCAGATCAGCCGCATCGGCAGTGGATGCGCGTAGGCGGCACGTAAGTCGGCCCGGCCGTCGGGCAGTTCGGCCATACGGTCGAGGAGCTCCGTGGCGATCTCCACGATGCGCGGCCGCAGCGCGTCCGTACGGCGTTTGGTGAACGCCGGCGCGACCAGCTTGCGCAGCCGCCGGTGGTCGCTGCCGTAGGCGGTGAACATGTTGCTCACCCCGACCCAGGAGTTGATCCAGGTATCGCGGTACTCGCCGGCGATCCAGGCCGGCCAGTGCAGTCGGGGGTTCTTGGAGACGCGTTCGTCGGCCAGGAGTTGCTTGAGGACGTCGTACCGCGTGGGTGCCCAGGCCCTGATGCCGGCGGGCAGTTCGACGAGGGCGGCGGCTCCCCGCTCGCGCAACAGGGCGGCCTCGCCGTGGAGGTCGGCGCCCGCGGGGTCGATGACGTACGGCTTGTCCTGCACGAGAGCTCCTGTCGTCATGGATCACCACCTGGCTGCGGTGTGGGCGACCCCGGGGCGTCACCAGGCTAGGGCGCCGCGGTGGCGAGGGCGGTGTCGGCCGCCCGATCACCACCCCCGCGAGAGGCGGGGCGGAGCCACGAGCACCGGAGACCGAGCTGCCGGGGGACGCCGGGTTCGTCGAGGTCGCCCGGCTCGTGCGCGCGGCCGATGAGCGGGAGAACACCCCACAGGCGTGTCTCCTCGCCCGCAGGGCCGCCCGACTCAGGCGACCGACCCGATCCGCCCGGCCGTGCGCGGTGTCGCGTCGTGGTGGATCGGGGTGTGGGCACCGGTGAGGGGGACGCCAGTGCCGCCACGACGGCCCGCGACGATCTCCGAGGCGATGGACAGGGCGGTCTCCTCGGGCGTACGGGCGCCGAGGTCGAGGCCGATGGGGGACCTCAGGCGCGCCAGCTCCAACTCGGTGACACCGGCTTCGCGCAGGCGCTCGTTGCGGTCCAGGTGGGTGCGGCGCGAGCCCATCGCGCCGACGTAGGCGACCGGAAGCCTGAGCGCCAGCCGCAGCAGCGGTATGTCGAACTTGGCGTCGTGGGTGAGCACGCACAGCACCGTGCGGCCGTCGACCTCCGTGCGCTCCAGGTATCGGTGCGGCCACTCCACGACGATGTCGTCGGCCTCCGGGAAGCGGGCGCGGGTGGCGAAGACGGGGCGCGCGTCACAGACCGTGACGTGGTGACCGAGGAACTTGCCGATGCGGACCAGCGCGGAGGCGAAGTCGATCGCGCCGAACACGATCATCCGCGGCGGGGGGACGGACGACTCGACCAGGACCGTGAGCGGGGCTCCGCAGCGTGAGCCCCGCTCGCCGATCTCCAGGGTGCCGGTGCGGCCCGCGTCCAGGAAGGCGCCCGCCTCGGCGGCCACCGTGCGGTCCAGTTCGGGGTGGGCGCCGAAGCCGCCCTCGTACCCGCCGTCGGGACGTACGAGCAGTGCCCGGCCCAGCAGTTCGGCCGGCCCCGTCACGATCCGTGCGACCGCCCCGGGTGACCCGGATGCCGCGGCGGCCAGCGCGGACGCGAGCACCGGACGGGCGGGGTCGGCCGCCCGGACCGGGGTGACGAGGATGTCGATCACGCCGCCACAGGTCAGACCGACGGCGAAGGCGTCCTCGTCGCTGTACCCGAAGCGCTCCAGGACGGTTTCGCCGTCCTGGAGTGCCTGTTGGCACAGGTCGTACACGGCTCCCTCCACACAGCCGCCGGAGACCGAGCCGATCGCCGTGCCGTCGGCGTCCACCGCGAGGGCGGCGCCGGGCATGCGGGGGGCGCTGCCGCCGACCGCCACCACGGTGGCGACGGCGAAGTCGCGTCCCTGCTCGACCCACCGGTGCAGCTCGTCGGCGATGTCCAGCATCTCTCGGTCTCCTTAACGGCTGGTGCGGTCAGGACTGTCTAGGGCGCTCTAGTGGGCGCCCAGCCAGCTCTCGATCGGGTTGAGGGCGAAGTAGACCAGGAAGATCACCGCCAGGCCCCACATGAAGGCGCCGATCTCGCGTGCCTTGCCCTGGGCGGCCTTGATGGCGACGTACGAGACGACACCCGCGGCGACACCGGTGGTGATGGTGTACGTGAACGGCATGAGGACCACGGTCAGGAAGACCGGGATCGCGGTGGCGCGGTCGGCCCAGTCCACATGACGGGCGTTCATCAGCATCAGCGCGCCGATGACGACCAGGGCGGCCGAGGCCACCTCCTGGGGGACGATCGCCGTCAGCGGGGTGAAGAACAGGCAGGCCGCGAAGAACAGGCCGGTGACGACGGAGGCGAGCCCGGTGCGCGCGCCCTCGCCCACGCCGGTCGCCGACTCGATGAAGACGGTCTGGCCGGAGCCGCCCGCCACACCGCCGATCGCACCGCCCGCGCCGTCGATGAACAGCGCCTTGGACAGGCCGGGCATCCGGCCCTTGTCGTCGGCGAGCCCGGCCTCGGTGCCGACGCCGATGATGGTGGCCATCGCGTCGAAGAAGCCGGCGAGCACGAGCGTGAAGACGATCATGCCGACGGTCATGACGCCGACCTTGCCCCAACCGCCGAACTCGACGTGTCCGAAGAGCGAGAAGTCGGGCATCGAGACCGCGCTGCCGTGCAGTTCGGGGGCACCGCTCGCCCAGGCGCCGGCCTTGATCACCCCGGCGGCGTTGAGGACCGCGGCGACGACCGTGCCACTGACGATGCCGATCAGGATGGCGCCGGGGACGTCACGGGCCTGGAGCATGAAGATCAGCAGCAGGGTGCCGGCGAAGAGGAGGACGGGCCAGCCGGTGAGCTGTCCCGCGGGGCCGAGGCTGACCGGGGTGGCCTTGCCCTGGTGCACGAAGCCGGACTTGTAGAAGCCGATGAGGGCGATGAACAGGCCTATGCCCATGGTGATCCCGTGCTTGAGCGCCAACGGGATCGCGTTCATGATCATCTCGCGCAGGCCGGTGACGACCAGGAGCATGATGACCACGCCGTACAGCACGCACATGCCCATGGCCTGCGGCCAGGTCATCTGCGGGGCGACCTGGGAGGACAGGACCCCGGAGACGGACAGTCCGGCGGCGAGGGCGAGCGGCACCTTGCCGACGAAACCCATCAGCAGCGTGGTGCAGGCCGCCGCGAACGCGGTGGCGGTGATCAGGGCCTTCTGGCCGAGCGTGTCCCCGGCCGCGTCCTTGCCGGACAGGATCACGGGGTTGAGCAGCAGGATGTACGCCATCGCCATGAAGGTGGTGACGCCGCCGCGCACCTCACGCGCGACCGTGGATTCCCGCTGGGATATGTGGAAGTACCGGTCGAGCCAGGACCGGCCGGCCGGGACGCGGGTTCCCGCACCCGCGTCCTCGGCGACGGATCTGGGCTCCACTGACTGCTGGGTCATGGTGCCATCTCCCAAGGTTCATAGGGGCACCCGCGCTTTGCCTTCGGCGACTTCGCGGGATTTGGGATCTGCACGACCCGGGGGACGGCCCGAGACGAACATCGGGGGGTCCGGGGGACGGAGCCCCCGGAGTGGTTCACCTGCTCAACCCCGGAGGGTCACGTGCCCGTGAGGTGTTCGGGCCGTACCGGCGTCCTGTCGAGCTCCAGGCCCGTGGCGTTGCGGATCGCCGCGAGGACGGCCGGAGTCGAGGACAGGGTGGGGGCCTCGCCGATGCCGCGCAGCCCGTACGGTGCGTGCTCGTCGGCGAGTTCGAGCACGTCGACGGGGATGGTCGGCGTGTCGAGGATGGTGGGGATCAGATAGTCCGTGAAGGAGGGGTTCTTCACCTTCGCCGTCTTCGGGTCGACGACGATCTCCTCCATGACCGCGATGCCCAGGCCCTGGGTGGTACCGCCCTGGATCTGGCCCACGACGGACAGCGGGTTGAGGGCCTTGCCGACGTCCTGGGCGCAGGCCAGTTCGATGACCTTGACCAGGCCCAGCTCGGTGTCGACCTCGACGACGGCGCGGTGCGCGGCGAAGGAGTACTGGACGTGACCGTTGCCCTGGCCGGTGCGCAGGTCGAAGGGTTCGGTCGGCCGGTGCCGCCACTGCGCCTCGACCTCGACGGCCTCGTCACCGAGGACGTCCACCAGGTCGGCGAGCACCTCGCCGGCGTCGGTGACCACCTTGCCGCCCTCCAGGAGCAGCTCGGCGGTGGCCCAGGCGGGGTGGTAGGAGCCGAACGTGCGGCGCCCCACCTCCAGCACCCGCTCACGCACCAGCTCGCACGCGTTCTTCACGGCGCCGCCGGTGACGTACGTCTGGCGCGAGGCCGAGGTCGAACCGGCGCTGCCCACCTGGGTGTCCGCCGGGTGGATCGTCACCTGGGTGACGCCCAGCTCGGTACGGGCGATCTGCGCGTGGACGGTGACACCGCCCTGGCCGACCTCCGCCATGGCCGTGTGCACGGTGGCGACGGGCTCGCCCGCGATGACCTCCATGCGCACCTTGGCGGTGGAGTAGTCGTCGAAGCCCTCGGAGAAGCCGACGTTCTTGATGCCGACGGCGTAACCCACACCCCGTACGACGCCTTCGCCGTGCGTGGTGTTGGACAGACCGCCCGGCAGCTGCCGTACGTCCGCGCCCTCGGAGCTCTCCCACTGGCGCTCCGGCGGCATGGGCATCGCCTTGACCCGGCGCAGGAGTTCGGCGACGGGGGCCGGGGAGTCGACCGGCTGGCCGGTCGGCATGATCGTGCCCTGTTCCATGGCGTTGAGCTGCCGGAAGTCCACGGGGTCCATGCCGAGTTCCTTGGCCACCTTGTCCATCTGCGCCTCGTAGGCGAAGCACGCCTGGACCGCGCCGAAGCCGCGCATGGCGCCGCAGGGCGGGTTGTTGGTGTAGAGGGCGATGGCCTCGATGTCGACGTCGTCCACGACGTACGGGCCGATGCCCAGCGAGGAGGCGTTGCCGACGACCGCCGGGGAGGCGGAGGCGTAGGCGCCGCCGTCCAGGACGATACGGCACGTCACATGGGTCAACTTGCCGTCGTGCGTGGCCCCGTGCTCGTAGTACAGCTTCGCGGGGTGGCGGTGGACATGGCCGAAGAAGGACTCGAAGCGGTTGTAGACGATCTTGACCGGCTTGCCGGTGCGCAGCGCCAGCAGGCAGGCGTGGATCTGCATGGACAGGTCCTCGCGGCCGCCGAACGCGCCACCGACGCCGGCCAGCGTCATCCGCACCTTCTCCGGCGGCAGGCCGAGGACCGGCGCGATCTGCCGCAGGTCGGAGTGGAGCCACTGGGTGGCGACGTAGAGGTCGACGCCGCCGTCCTCCGCGGGGACCGCCAGACCGGACTCCGGGCCGAGGAAGGCCTGGTCCTGCATGCCGAAGTGGTACTCGCCCCTGACGATGACGTCGGCCCGGCGGCGGGCCTCCGCCACGTCGCCGCGGACGATCGGCTGGCGATGGACGATGTTCGGGTGGGGGACGTGGCCGATGTGGTGGTCGGTGCGGTTCTCGTGGACGAGGACCGCGTCCGGGGCGGTCGCGGACGCCTCGTCGGTGACGACCGGGAGTTCCCGGTACTCGACCTTGATCTTGGCGGCGGCGCGCCGCGCGGTCTCCGGGTGGTCGGCGGCGACGATCGCGACCGGCTCGCCGTGGTGGCGCACCTTGCCGTGGGCGAGGACCGGGGTGTCCTGTATCTCCAGGCCGTAGTTCTTCACGTCGGTGGGCAGGTCGTCGTACGTCATGACGGCGTGGACGCCCGGTGTCGCGAGGGCCTCGGCGGTGTCGATGGACACGATCTCGGCGTGCGCGACCGTGGAGCGGAGGATCTGACCCCACAGCATGTCCTCGTGCCACATGTCGGACGAGTACGCGAACTCGCCGGTGACCTTGAGGGTGCCGTCCGGGCGGAGCGTGGACTCGCCGATGCCGCCCCTGGTCTGCGAGCCCTGTGTGATCTTCGTGGGAGCACCGTTGGGCATGCTCAGACCTCCTCGGACTGCCGGGCGGCCGCCAATCGGACCGCGTCCATGATCTTCTCGTAGCCGGTGCATCGGCACAGGTTGCCCGAGAGGGCCTCGCGGATGTCCGCGTCGGTCGGGTTCGGGTTGCGCTCCAGCATCTCGTCGGCCGCGACCAGCAGGCCCGGGGTGCAGAAGCCGCACTGGACGGCGCCGGCATCGATGAACGCCTGCTGGATCGGGGAGAGTTCCACGCCCTCGCCGGTCTGGGAATCGGTGCCCTCGGCCTCCCAGCGCTTGGTCCCGTCGAGGGACGTGCCGCACGCGCCGGTCCCGCAGGAGCGCTGCTTCGCGTAGTCCGCCAGGCCCTCCACGGTGACGACCTCGCGGCCCTCCACCTGGCCTGCGGCGACCAGGCAGGAGCACACCGGCACGCCGTCCAGGCGGACCGTGCAGGAGCCGCATTCGCCCTGCTCGCAGGCGTTCTTGGAGCCCGGGAGGCCCAGGCGCTCACGCAGCACGTACAGCAGGGACTCGCCCTCCCACACGTCGTCGGCTTCCTGGGGACGTCCGTTGACAGTGAAGTTGACGCGCATTACGCGGCTCCCTCCGAGGCGCGGTGGGCGCCGCGGTACGACTCCCAGGTCCAGGTCAGCGTGCGGCGGGCCATGACACCGACCGCGTGCCGGCGGTAGCTCGCGGTGCCCCGGACGTCGTCGATCGGGTTGCAGGCCCCGGAGCACAGGTCGGCGAACTGCTTGGCGACCGAGGGGGTGATGATCTTGCCGTTGTCCCAGAAGCCGCCCTCGTCGAGCGCCGCGTTCAGGAACTCCTCGGCGGCCTTGGCGCGGACGGGGGTGGGCGCGGCCGAGCCGATGCCGGTGCGGACCGTGCGGGTCTCGGGGTGCAGGGCGAGGCCGAAGGCGCACACGGCGATCACCATGGCGTTGCGGGTGCCGACCTTCGAGTACTGCTGGGGGCCGTCGGCCTTCTTGATGTGGACGGCCCGGATCAGCTCGTCGGGGGCGAGGGCGTTGCGCTTGACGCCGGTGTAGAACTCGTCGATCGGGATGCGGCGGGAACCGCGCACGGACTCGGCCTCGACCTCGGCGCCCGCCGCGAGGAGGGCGGGGTGGGCGTCCCCGGCCGGGGAGGCCGTGCCGAGGTTGCCCCCGACGCCGCCGCGGTTGCGGATCTGCGGGGAGGCGACCGTGTGGGAGGCGAGGGCGAGACCCGGCAGCTCGGTCCGCAGATGCTCCATGATCCCGGTGTACGGCACCGAGGCCCCGAGCCGCACGCTGTCCTCGCCGACCTCCCACTCGTAGAGCTCGCCGATGCGCCCCAGGTCCATCAGGTACTCGGGCCGCCGGTGGTCGAAGTTGATCTCGACCATCACATCGGTGCCACCCGCAATCGGCACGGCGGTGGGGTGCTCTGCCTTGGCGGCGAGCGCCTCCTCCCAGCTTGCGGGGCGAAGGAAGTCCATGACCGGCTCTCTTCTTCGTCTCGTGGGTCGTACGGATCGAGCCAGATTCTGGTGCGGCCGGCCCGGCTCGTTCATGTGCTGTTCACGCGGAGTGGAGTCAGTACACCGTCCCGCCCTCTGCCCGGGTCAGTCACCGAAACCATGAAGGAGTTGGCTGGTGAGGGCCCCCATCTTGTAGATTCATATGAACGGAGGCCATCAGTAACCTCGCCGGTTTCCTCTGGAAACACAGCACACGGCCGGGGGACACCGCGAGGTCAGCTTCCAAAGGCCCAGGACAACGCCCTGGGTCCCGCCCTCGGAGGCCGAGAACACCCTCCTGCGGACGCCGTGGGCGCGCTCCGGACGGGGGACGAACCTCCTCTCGGAGTCCGAGGACCCGGCCGCCGGGCCCTCACCCCTGACCGAACATAGATTTCTGGACAAGAACGGCGGCGACGACATGCGGCTGCGCGCACTGCTGAACACCGACGCGCTGGGGTTGCGGCTGCTCGGCGGTGAGGACGAGCTGGACCGCACCGTCCGCGGTGTGATGACCACGGACCTCAAGGACCCCAGCCGCTATCTCTCCGGTGGTGAACTGGTCCTCACGGGCCTGGCCTGGCGGCACGACGCGGCCGACTCCGAGCCCTTCGTCCGCATTCTCGCAGGGGCGGGCGTCGCCGCGCTCGCCGCGGGCGAGGCCGAGCTCGGCGACATCCCGGACGACCTCGTCGTGGCCTGCGCCCGGCACCGCCTGCCGCTGTTCGCCGTCCACGAGTCGGTGGCGTTCGCCACGATCACCGAGCACGTGGTGCGGCAGGTCTCCGGGGAGCGGGCCGGGGACCTGGCGGCCGTCGTGGACCGGCATCGGCGCATGATGACCTCGGGCCCGGCGGGCGGCGGCCCGGACGTGGTCCTGGACCTGCTCGGGTCCGATCTGGACCTGCGCGCCTGGGTCCTCTCCCCCACCGGCCGTCCCATCGCGGGACCGGCGCCGGGACTGCCCGCGGACGTGTGCGCCGGGCTGGCCTCCGGGCATCTGGCGGCGGCGCGCACCGGCCGCCGCGGACCGCACCGGGTGACGGTCGACGCGACCACCTACTCGCTCTTCCCGATCCGCAGCAGCGGCCGTTCGGGCGGCGCCTCGCGGGACGTGCGCGAGACCGTGCTGTCCGACTGGCTGCTCGCCGTCGAGGCGGACGCCGCGGACTGGCCCGAGGAGCGCCTCGACCTGCTCCAGGGCGTCACCCAGCTGATCGCCGTGGAGCGGGACCGGCGGGACGCGGCGCGCACCGTACGGCGGCGGCTGGCCCAGGAGGTCCTGGAGCTGGTGCAGACGGGGGCCGCGCCCGCCGAGATCGCGGCCCGGCTGCGGGTCGCCGCACCCGTGCTGCTGCCCGGCCTCGGGGCGGCCCCGCACTGGCAGGTGGTCGTGGCCCGGGTCGAGTGGGACGGCGGAGAGATCGAGGGCGGCCCGGTCGCCCAGTCGCTCCTGGAGGAGATCCTCGTCGACCCCCTGGCGACCGGTCCGGAGCACTCCGACCGTATCGCCGTGGCCCATACGGGTGACGAGGCCATCGCGCTCGTCCCGCTTCCGGCGGTCTCCTCGGAGCGCGACGGTTTCGAGTCCGGCATCCTGGCCGACGCCCTCCTGGAGGCCGTACGGGACCCGCTGTCCGCCGGGCTCGACGGCGACGGGCGCATCACGCTGGGTGTCAGCGCCGCGGTGCACTCGGCCGAAGGGCTGCGCGGCGCCCTGGAGGAGGCGCGGCACGCCCGCCGGGTCGCCGCCGCGCGCCCCGGGCGGGTCTGCGCGGCCGGCCACCAGGAACTGGCCTCCCACGTGCTGCTGCTGCCGTTCGTCCCGGACGACGTGCGCCGCGCCTTCACGGCCCGGCTCCTGGATCCGCTGCGCGACTACGACCGCAGGCACCGCGCCGAGCTGATCCCGACCCTGGAGGCGTTCCTGGAGTGCGACGGCTCCTGGACCCGCTGCGCCACCCGGCTGCACCTGCACGTCAACACGCTGCGGTACCGCGTCGGGCGTATCGAGCAGTTGACGAGCCGGGACCTCTCGCGGCTGGAGGACAAGCTCGACTTCTTCCTGGCGTTGCGCATGAGCTGAGGTCATGGTGCCGTGGGCACGGCGGCACCACCGGCCGCCGCTGTCCCACGACTTTGTGAAATCCTTCACCCAGCCCCTTGGCCCGGTGCCGCGATTGGTGCTGGAATGCCGCCACCACTCAAAGCTCGATGGCGCGCTCGGGGAGGGCAACGTGGCGCATACCGCCATGTCTGGTACCGGAACGACCGCAGGTGACGATCCACTCCAGACCGCGGTATGGCGGCTGCGCTCGCGCGCCTGCTGGACCGACGCGGCGGCTCTCCTGCAACCGGGGACCGCGCAGGCCTCGCTCCAGCGGGCCTCGCTGCTCGTCGAGCGGTGCCTGTACACGGAGCAGGGCTGGGAGGAGGCCGAGGACGCGCTGCGCACGGCCGAGGCGCAGGCCCACAGCGACGAGGAGCGGGGCGCCGCGGCCTGTGAGCGCGGGCAACTGGCGTACGCCTCCACGCTGCACGGCGTACGGGACCGGGCGGACGAGGCACGCGCCGCGCTCGGCAGGGCCGCCGCGCTGATCCCGCCGGGCGCCGCGGGGCGGGCGCTGCTGGACTTCCGGCGGGGGCTCATCGCCGAGAACCTCGCCCGCTCCCCGCAGGCGGCCCTCGCCGCCCACCGGCGCGCCCACGCGGGCGCGTCCGCGCACGGCGACGCGCTGCTGCTCTCCTTCACCTGGCGCCACCTGGCCGGCCTGGCGCTGCGCGAGGGGGAAGTGGCCGAGGCGCGGCACGGGTTCGCCGAGTCGCTGCGGATCCGCGAGGAACTGGGCTATCTCGTCGGTACGGCTCCGGCGCTGGCGTCGCTCGCGGACACCGAGCCCGAGCCGGAGGCGTCCCGGCTGCGGGCGGAGGCGGGCCGTCTGTTCCGCCTCCTGGGCGGCGTACCGACATGGCTGGCCCGGCAGCTGGCGCCGGTGACACCCGCGCCCGGGCAGGCGGCTTCGTAAGAGCTCCGAACAGAATGGGCGCCCGGCTCTCGGCGTATGCCCGCGGACGCGGGAGGGGGGTCAGACCGCCCCCGCGAAATGCTCCCGCACCAGGGACTGCACCACCGCCAGGTCCTGGGCGACCAGCGCGTCCAGCAGGGCCGTGTGTTCGGCCGCGTCGGCGACCAGGTCGGCGCGGCCGCGGGTGGCGGGGCCGCCGACGAGCGGCCACTGGGCGCGGCGGTGCAAGTCCTCCGCGAGCCGCACCAGCTGCTCGTTGCCCGCGAGGGTGAGCACCGCGCGGTGGAAGGCCCGGTCGGATTCGGTGTACGTCGCCCGGCACCCGGAGGACGCGGCCCGGACGGTCGCGTCGGCCAGCGGGCGCAGTTCCGTCCAGCGTTCGACAGGCACCGTGCGGGCGAGCCGCAGCATCACCGGGACCTCGATCAGTGCCCGGATCTCGGCGAGTTCGGCCAGTTCGCGGGCGCCGCGCACGGCGACGCGGAAGCCCCGGTTGGGCACGACCTCGACGGCTCCCTCCAGGGCGAGCTGCTGCATGGCCTCGCGTACGGGGGTCGCGGACACCCCGAAGCGCTCGCCGAGCGCGGGTCCCGAGTAGACCTCGCCGGGCGTGAGCTCCCCCGCGACCAGGGCGGTGCGCAGGGCGTCGAGGATCTGCCGGCGGACGGAGGCCCGCTGCACGACGGGGCGCCCGCCCTCCGTGACCGCCGGCTCCCCGTCGAGCGGCTCCTGCACCGCGGGCGGGCGTGGGATCGACGGCTCACTGTGGGTGTGCTCACCACGCGTAGAGCCCGCGGCGGAGCCCCGCTCGCGCATCTCGTCCCCCGGCGGCAGCTGCGGCGGCACCCGGGGGGCCTCCGAACCGAAGTCCACGGCCGCCGTCTCGGTGCAGCCCTCAGCGCGGCGGCAACGGGCCTGCTCCACGGGCTCCTCCTCCGGTCCTGGCGGTACTGGGCAGTATGCGGGTCGCTCATGACGGTTGTTACCGCTCGTAAAGCACCTTAGGCACCTTACGCTCCGGTTCACGCACCGATCATCTCGGCTAAGGCAAGCCTGCCCTATGAGCCATGGCTGAACGGCGGTCTCCGCATGCCCCTCCCCGCCTCGCCCCCGTCCGCCGTCGCGGAAGCGTACGCCCGGCTCACCGAGGCGTTCCCGGGACCGACGGTCAGGGAACACCGGTACGCATGGCCGGCCTGTCTGCTGATCACCGTCCCGTGGTTCCTGCGGCGCGGGTGCTGCGGCTCCCCGTGGAGCACGTCGCGTTCCACCGCACCCTCGGGCGGATGGCGGTGCGGATCGCCGCGTTCACCTGCCTGCCCCCCGGGGGATCCGGCGGCCTCCCTGCCCGGCGCCCGGGTCGTGGCGGACGAGGAGGCGTTGCGGAACGAGGCGCGGGCGGCCGTGGCCGAGCACCTGGGTTCCGCTCCTCGCGGGCTTCGGGCCACGTACGCGGCGGCGCGGCCGGGCCCTGTGGGGCATGGCGACGGACGAGGCCGTCGAGGGACTGCGGTACGTCGCCCATCCGCTCGGCGAGGAGCGATGCGCGAGCCGGAGCTGCCGCTGCCGGGCGCCATGAAGCCGTACGCCGGTGCGGCGGCGTTCCGCGAACCGACCGGCCCGGGCGGCGAGTCGCCGCCCACTCGCGACCGGGCGAGCTGCTGCCTGTTCTACCCGCTGCGCCCCGAGGGCGCGTGCGCCACCTGCCCGGGCACCTGCGACGCCGACCGACTCGCCAAGCCGACGGCGGCCACGGGCGGTTGAGGGGGCCTCAGGCACCCCTGCGCCCCGTCCCGCGCCGCATACCGTAAGATCCACCCCGAACAAGGCCCCCACAGGGGTTACAGGCGTTTCACAACTTCCTCACTCGCCGCAGGAACTTTCCGTGGAACCACCCGTACGGGTAGTCTTGTTCGAACTCAACTCCCGCCCCTCAAGCGGCAGTTCGAGCAGAACGCCGCCCTGGGCATCCCCTTGCACTTCCTTGGCGGCCTCTTGCCCCGAAACCCCCTGAGGGCCGGCGGGATTGGGCCACTATGGCGGGCGTTACGCCCTATCCCAATGCAAGGGACCCCAGATGAGACTGACCGACATATCGCTGAACTGGCTGCTTCCGGGCGCCGTACTACTCCTGGGCATGCTGGTGGCGGTGGCGGTGCTCGCGCGCGGCAAGCGGTCCAGGGAGAGCACGGGTGCCGAGGACTCGTGGGAGCGCAGCGAGGAACGCCGCAGGCGCAAGGAGGCAATCTACGGCACGGCCTCCTACGCACTCCTCTTCTGCTGTGCGGCCGTGGCCGCGGCGCTCTCCTTCCACGGCCTGGTGGGCTTCGGCGAGCAGAACCTGAACCTCACCGGCGGATGGCAGTACCTGGTCCCGTTCGGGCTCGACGGCGCGGCGATGTTCTGCTCCGTGCTCGCGGTGCGCGAGGCCAGCCACGGCGACGCGGCGCTCGGCTCCCGGATCCTGGTGTGGACGTTCTCGGCCGCCGCCGCCTGGTTCAACTGGGTGCACGCGCCCAGGGGCCTGGGCCACGCCGGGGCACCGCAGTTCTTCGCGGGCATGTCGCTGTCGGCCGCGGTCCTCTTCGACCGCGCACTCAAGCAGACCCGCCGCGCCGCACTGCGCGAGCAGGGTCTGGTGCCGCGCCCGCTGCCGCAGATCCGCGTCGTCCGCTGGCTGCGGGCGCCCCGCGAGACGTACAAGGCCTGGTCGCTGATGCTTCTGGAGGGCGTGCGCAGCCTGGACGAGGCCGTCGAGGAGGTCCGCGAGGACCGGCGTCACAAGGACCAGAACAAGGCGCGGCGCCGCGAGCAGCAGCGGGTCGAGCGGGCACAGCTCAAGGCGCTCAGCCGCGGCCACCGCTCGCTGACCGGCGGCAACGGCGGACGCCATGTCGAGGTGCAGACCGTGGAGCGCGCGTCCGCTCCGGTCTCCCAGGAGCCTGCCATACCCGCGGCGGAACTGCCCGTGCGTACCCGCCCCTCGCTCCAGCCCGTCCGGAACTCTTCCGCCGACCCGATCACGGTCGACCTCACGGCGGAGGACGACACCATGGCTCTGCCCCGGCTCGACTCCCTGGAGCGCAAGCTCAAGGATCTTGAACAGCAGTTCGGCTGAGACCGGACACCTTCACGGGGAGGGGGCGCGGCACGATGCCGCGCCCCCTCCCCGTGTGTCAGGCCGCTTCCGCGTCCAGTTCGAACCACACCGACTTGCCGACGCCGTGCGTCCGTACGCCCCAGGCGTCCGCGAGGGACTGAACGAGGATCAGACCCCGGCCGTGCGTGCCGTCGTCGGTGTCCGGCATCCGCAGCCTGGGCCTGCGTCCCACGAAATCCCTTACCTCCACGCGGAGCCCACCCGGTGAGACGGTAGCCGTCAGCACCGCGTCGTGGTCCGTGTGGACGAGCGCGTTGGTGACCAGCTCACTGGTGAGCAGTTCGGCTATCTCGGACCGTCCCGGCCTCCCCCAGTGCGTCAGCAGCTCCCGCAGCGCCCTGCGCGCCTCGGGCACCGCCCGTAGATCCGCCCGTCCGAGCCTGCGCCTGAGCTGCGGGCCCCCCGGCCGGAGTGTCGTACCGTCGGTCGTTTCCTCCGCCTTCTTCACCGAGGAGGCCCCGATGACCGCGGGACCGCCTCCTCGTGCTCGCCTCTTCATGACCCCCGCCCGTACGTGGATGCCGAGTCCCCTCCTGCTCCGACACGTTCAGGGGAATCCATGCCCCATTGGGAGTGCGGCAGTCATGTCGAACCGTCAACCACCGAACCATGGGCCCGATCCAGCCCGAATGACGGAACGTCAGGCCACGATCGTTAGGCCAATCGAATTGTTCGTCATATTTTCAGTATGTCCGACATGACACACATCGAGATCATATGTACGTTCAATCACGCATCGGCTAACAGCCGACGTCTCTCAGACAGGAGAACTGATATGGCAACGCGTTCCACCGCTGTTACCGCCGGGCTCGCGGCGGCCGCGGCCCTGGTGGCCACGGGTATCACCTACGCCTCAGCCGCCTCCGAGCCCGCCCAGGCGAGTGCGGTCTCCCCGGCCGCCGTCGCCCCGGCGGCCGGCGGGCCCGCCGTCACCCCCCAGGGCAGCAACGGCAACGGCAACGGCAACAACAACGGCAACAACAACGGCAACAACAACGGCAACTACAACGAGAGCAAGGGCAACGAGGGTCGGGAGCACGAAGGTCGGGAGCACGAGGAGGAGCACCACTTCCGTCGCCACCACGAGGAGGAGGACAGAATCCACGTCAACGAGCGGGACTACGCCGCCGAACCGGGCGGCTGCATCACCGTCGTCAGCGGCCTGGGCGCCAACAGCCTGAACGTCCGCAACGACAGCCACAAGACCGTCGAGGTCTTCAACGGTGCCACCTGCGACAACGGGGCTCCCATCGCCACCGTCGGCCCGCACAGCTCCAGCAACGGGCTCTTCCCCCGCCACGTCCGTGGTGGTGTGAAGGTCAAGCACGGCGTGGTGGGCAGCTTCCGCGTGGTGCGTCACCACGAGTTCGAGGAGCACGAGGAGCACGGTGAGCGCGGTGACCGCGATGAGCGCGGTGACCGCGACCGTAAGTGATCCAGACACCCGCATGACACCTAGAGAACGAGAACCCCGGCCCGCCGGAATCGGGCCGGGGTTCCGGTCTGGGGCGCTAGGGCCGGGGCACGTTGCGCAGGTTGGAGCGGGCCATCTGCAGCATGCGGCCGACGCCTCCGTCCAGCACGATCTTCGAGGCGGAGAGCGCGAAGCCCGTCACCATCTCCGCGCTGATCTTGGGCGGGATGGACAGGGCGTGCGGATCGGTGACGACGTCGACCAGGGCAGGCCCCGGGTGCCGGAAGGCGTCCTTCAGGGCGCCCGCGAGCTGCTTGGGCTTCTCCACCCGGATGCCGTACGCCCCGCACGCGCGGGCCACGGCCGCGAAGTCCGGGTTCTTGGTGGCCGTGCCGTACGAGGGCAGTCCGGCGACCATCATCTCCAGCTCCACCATGCTGAGGGAGGAGTTGTTGAACAGCACCACCTTCACCGGAAGGTCGTACTGCACCAGGGTCAGGAAGTCCCCCATCAGCATGGAGAACCCGCCGTCGCCGGACATCGACACGACCTGCCGTCCACGGTCGACGAACTGGGCGCCGATCGCCATCGGCAGCGCGTTCGCCATCGAGCCGTGGGAGAACGAACCGATGATGCGGCGGCGGCCGTTGGGCGAGATGTAGCGGGCGGCCCATACGTTGCACATCCCGGTGTCGACCGTGAAGACCGCGTCCTCGTCGGCGAGCTCGTCCAGGACCGATGCCACGTACTCGGGGTGGATCGGAACGTGCTTGTCGACCTTGCGCGTGTACGCCTTCACCACGCCTTCCAGCGCGTCGGCGTGTTTCTTCAGCATCCTTTCCAGGAAGCGGCGGTTCTCCTTGGGCCGCACCCGGGGGATGAGACTGTGCAGGGTCTCCTTGACGTCGCCCCACACCGCGAGGTCCAGCTTGGAGCGGCGGCCCAGGTTCTCCGGGCGTATGTCCACCTGGGCGATCGCCACGTCGTCCGGAAGGAAGGCGTTGTACGGGAAGTCGGTGCCCAGCAGGATCAGCAGGTCGCACTCGTGGGTGGCCTCGTATGCGGCGCCGTAGCCGAGCAGGCCGCTCATGCCGACGTCGTACGGGTTGTCGTACTGGATCCACTCCTTGCCCCGCAGGGCGTGCCCCACCGGGGACTTGATCTTCCCTGCCAGCTCCATGACCTCGGCGTGGGCGCCCGCCGTGCCGCTGCCGCAGAAGAGGGTGACCTTCTCCGCCGCGTCGATCATCGCCACGAGCTTGTCGATCTCGGCGTCACCCGGGCGGACGGTGGGTCGCGAGGTGACCAGGGCGGTCTGGGCCGGCTTGTCGGGGGCGGGCTGGTCGGCGATGTCACCCGGGAGCGCGACGACGCTCACCCCGCTTCGGCCTATCGCGTTCTGGATGGCCGTCTGCAGCAGGCGGGGCATCTGCTTCGGGTTGGATATGAGCTCGCAGTAGTGGCTGCACTCGCGGAACAGCTGGTCGGGGTGGGTCTCCTGGAAGTAGCCGAGGCCGATCTCGCTGGAGGGTATGTGCGAGGCGAGGGCGAGCACCGGGGCCATCGAGCGGTGGGCGTCGTACAGGCCGTTGACGAGATGGAGGTGGCCCGGACCGCAGGAGCCCGCGCAGGCGGTCAGCCTCCCGGTTATCTGCGCCTCGGCGCCCGCGGCGAAGGCGGCGGTCTCCTCGTGCCGCACATGCACCCAGTCGATGGCGGAGTTGCGGCGGACGGCGTCCACGATCGGGTTGAGGCTGTCGCCGACCACCCCGTAGAGGCGTTTGACTCCCGCGCGGGCAAGGATGTCGACGAACTGATCGGCGACGTTCTGCTTGGCCATGGATCATGCACCCCTTCGGTCTGCCTGAATCCATCAATCCACAGCCGCCGCGATCACGCCTCCCAAACAGCGGCCGCCGTGCGGTCGTCGGCGTAGCCCTTCACCCTCACCAGGGTGTCCGCGAGGAAGGCGGCCAGACCCGGCGGTTCGCCCCCCGACCAGCGGGCCGTCAGGTGCTCCGCGAGCTCCGGTTCGCCCCGCAGCGGGTCGGCGAGGCCGCTGGAGCACAGCAGCAGCATGTCACCCGGGCGGGCGATGGACGTGCGGAACCGGAAGGGGTCGCGGGGCGGTTCGGGCGCCGGCTCGTAGGGGCTCGGGGGCGTCGTGATGCCCAGGTCCATGGTCAGCCGGTCGCCCTCGGGGGTCTCGGACGGCAACGACCCGAAACCGACCACCGGCTCCCCGGCCGCCTCGGCGACCTGCGGCTCGATGTCCTGCCAGTCGCCGTCCCGCAGCCGGAAGAGCCCTCCTGGGCCCACACCGAAGAAGACACGCGTACGGCAGGCGGGGTCGGCCGGCAGCAGCAGACAGCGCAGCGAGGCGGTGTACTCCTCGGGCCCGACACCCTGCTCGGCCGCGCTGGCGCGGAGCTTGCCGAGGCTGCGGTCGGTGAGCCGGTGCAGACCCGACTTCAGGTCGCCGCGCCGGGCGGCCCGGATGTCCTCGCCGAGGCGGACGTGACTGCGCCCGACGGACCGTCCGATCCAGTGACACGCCTCCGCGGCGGCCCGGTGCGCCCCGGGCGTGGCCCGTGCGCCCGTGGCCACGACGACGAGGACGAGCGCCTGGTCGCCGGTGCCGAAGCGGGCGGTGAGCAGGGCGTCCCGGCGCGGCTCGCCCCGGTAGCGGCCCGAGTCTCCGCGCACCGAGGCCGCGCGCAGGGTGCAGGCCCCGTAGCGCGCCCCGTCCAGCACGGTGTCGGGGACCAGGTCGTCGAGGTCGTCGGGATCCGCGAGCGGGAGGGCGGTCGGCTCGGAGTGGTAGGTGGGGGGTCCGGATCCCACATGGGCGACCGGAGGCGGGGTGCGCGGGACGGTGAGCCGGGGCGGCACGGCAGCTGAGGCTTCAGGGGCCGAGGAGGCCGGTGGTCCGTCGCCGGGCGGCGAGGGCGGGGCGTGGGGAGCGAGCCCCCGCGGGGCGGCCTCGAACGGAGGCACCGGGGGCGGCGAGGGCATCGCGGCCGGGCGGGGCGTCGGGGGATGGGAGGCATCGGCCCCGGGGCGGTCCGTGGGGTGAGCCGGGCGGTCCGTGGGGTGAGCCGCGTCGGGCGGAGGGCGGTCGGGGAGCGGCGGCAGGTCCGCCGGAGGGCGGGGTGCGCCGGCCGGGACGGGGGGCGCGGTGGCGGGCGGGTGGACGGGTGGGAGCGGGGTGGGCGACGGGTCCGCCGCGGCGCCGCTGCGCGGCGGCTCCGCGTGGAAGCCCGGAGGCTTCGGTCCGGGCGGGAAGGTCAGGGGGCCCGACGGCCGGGTGGACGGGGGTTCCCAGGGCGCGGGCCCCCGGGGAGCTCCCTCGGGCCGCAGGTCGCCGGGCCCGGCGGCGGCCCCCGTCTCGGCGCCCGTCTCCGGCCTGAAGGCGTCCGCGTACGCCCCTCCGACCCCTCCGTCCCCTCCGGCCCCTTCGAGAGGAGCGGATCCGCTGCCCTGCGGCGCGCTGCCGACGTCCGGCTCCGCGCCCCGTTGCTCCGGGACGAGCGGCGGGGCCTCGGCGCGGGGCGGCGCCCCGGCTCCCTCCCCGGCGGTCGACCGGCCCACCGTCCCCGACGCTGAGGCGAAGCGGTCGTCGAGGGTGTCGGCCGCGGGGGCCGGACCGGTGTCCCCGGTCGAGTCGTCGTACAACTGCCCCCACCAGTCGTCCTCGTGACCGGTCGGCTTCTCCCCCTGCTGACTCATGCCCCCAATTGTCCACCGCGCGGGGCGTATCGAAACGGGGCATCCGGAAATTCCGGCCAGCCGACCGGCTGCCCGACGGCGTGTCGGACGCCACCTCGAACGGCGATACGAAACCGGCCACGGCGAGGCGGACCGCCGGACGATCCCACCCCCCACAGGGGAACCGCCCGGCGGTGCCGAGGTGACGGAGCCCGGCACGCCTCCGGCGCTCCGTCACGTTCTTATGGGCCGCGTCGGCCCCGACGTCCGCATCCGCGCAGGCCGATCGGGCCCCGGACGGGCATTCCCGGACAGCGTGTGGTGCCTCGGTGGCGTCACCTTGGCAGAGAGACGAGGGGTACGGCGATGATGTGCCGAGGCGGGTTTGCGCCGTGGCCGTTTCCCGCCACGGCCCGCACCATGAGGTCTTGTCTTCGGGGAGGGACAACGGCTGATGCTGGCAGCGATAGGGCTGGACGAGACGCACGAGTCGGCATACCGGGCACTGGTGTCCGTGGGCGCCGCCGACGTGCCCGATCTCGCGCGGCGGCTGACACTCGGCGAGCACGCCACCGAGCGCGCCCTGCGCCGGCTGGAGCGGCACGGACTCGCGGCCCAGTCGTCGGCACGGCCCGGCCGCTGGGTCGCGGCACCGCCCGGGGTGGCGCTCGGCGCGCTGCTCGCCCAGCAGCGGCACGAGTTGGAGAAGGCCGAGCTGGCGGCCGCCCTGCTCGCCGAGGAGTACCGGGCGGCGGCCGCCGAACCCGCGGTGCACGACCTTGTCGAGGTGGTCACCGGCGCGGACGCGGTCACCCAGCGCTTCCTGCAGCTCCAGCTCGGAGCGACCGAGGAGGTGTGCGCCCTGGTCACCGGCCATCCGGTCGTCGTGACCGGCATGGAGAACGACGCGGAGGAACAGGCGGCCAGCCGCGGCGTCCGCTACCGGGTGGTGGTCGAACGGGCGGTGCTCGACCGGCCCGACGGCATCACCGAGCTGACCGCCGCGCTCGACCGCGACGAACAGGTGCGGGTCGCGGACACGGTGCCGACCAAGCTGGTGGTCGCCGACCGGTCGCTCGCCATGGTGCCGCTCACCTCGCACACCGCGGAGCCGGCCGCGCTCGTCGTGCACGCGAGCGGACTCCTGCAGCTGCTGTCCGGTCTCTTCGAGTCGGTGTGGCGGGACGCTCTGCCCCTGCGGCTCGGGGCGTCCGGCGTCATCGAGCAGGGACCCGACGGTCCCGACAGCACCGATCTGGAAGTCCTGTCCCTGTTGCTCGCCGGGCTGACCGACGCGAGCGTCGCCAAACAGCTGGACCTGGGCCTGAGGACCGTACAGCGCCGGGTGAAGCGGCTGATGGAGCTGACCGGTGTGACGACCCGCCTGCAGCTGGGCTGGCACGCGTACGAACGGGGCTGGGTGGCGCGGCACTGACCTGCGCCGCGGCGCCCTGGGTCGGGCGGCTCCGGCGTGCCCGCGGAGCTGTTCACCTGTCTGCCGATCGCCGGGGCGTGGCCGGGCGCGGTGATGTGGGCCCGACGGGTCCGCCAGGCGCCCGTCAGCCGGTGAGTTCCTCCAGGTCGATGGTGTCGGCGAGCGCCTTCATGCCCGCGTCGTTGAAGTGGAGGTGGTCGCCCGGGTCATAGGCCGGCTGAATGCGGTCGGGCCGGCCCGGGTCGCGCACGGCCGCGTCGAAGTCCGCGACCCCGTCGAAGAGTCCACTGCGGATGAGACCGTTGACCTCGTGCCGCAGTCCCTCGCGGGCCGGAGTCCAGCTCGGATGACCGCCGAACGGGGTGAGGGTGGCGCCGATGACGCGGACGCCGTGGGCATGGGCGCGGGCCACGATCAGGCGGTACGCGCGCACGAGGGCGCCCGGGTCGGTCTGCGGTGGAGAGCCCTTCAGGTCGTTGACGCCCTCCAGGACGATCGCCGTGCGTACTCCGGCACGGGAGAGGACGTCGGCGTCGAGGCGGGCCAGGGCGCTCGGGCCCACGCCGTCGCGCAGCAGCCGGTTGCCGGAGATCCCGGCGTTCAGGATGCCGGGCCGCCGGTCCGGGGACAGGGCGCGCAGGCGCAGCGAAAGGAGGTCGGGCCAGCGGCGGTTGGCGCCGTACGAGGATCCGGTGCCGTCGGTGAGGGAGTCGCCGAGCGCGACGACACTGCCCGCGACGGCCTGCCGCAGCACGTCGACACCGGTGACGTAGAACCAGTGGGAGACCCTGGTCGAGTAGGCGGCTCCGCCGGTGTCGGCGGCGCGGTTGCCGTGACTGGCCAGGAAGTTGGCCCCCAGGGCATCACGGTGGTAGGTCGCCGGGCCGGAGTCGGTGGGGGTGTGCACGGTCACGAGGAGGTTGGCGTCGGCCGGGACCCGGAGGCGGACGGGGTCGGTGACGCGGTCCTGCCCCACCGGGACGGTCACGGAGGTCGCACCGGAGAAGGTGGCGGTCCGCAGGGAGCCCGGCACGGCGTCGGGGCCGGGCGCGTTCGGGCGCTGCAACGCCACGGTGACGGCGTCCAGCCGGAGCGGGGCGGTGCCGAGGCGGTTGGAGACGCGGATACGGGCCGCGCCGCCGCCGACGCTGGTGTGCACGACGTTGCGGATCGAGGCACCGGGCAGGGCGGGGGCGGTTCCGGAAGGGGCGGCCTCCCAGGTGCCGGTCCAGTGCGGGGCCGTCTCGGGCCAGGTGGAGGCGCCCGGGAAGGTGGCCGCGGTCGACGCGACGGTGAGCACCAGGACGGCGAGGCAGCGGCGCCGTGCTCCGGTCGCGCGGGCCAGTTGGATCATACGGACGCGCCCTTTCCTCGCCGACGGCCCCGGGCGCGGGGCCGGGAAGCGCTCGATGTCTTCCCGGGACACGCCGACCGCTTAACACCCCGTCACACCGTTGGACGCACGGTGAGCGCCCGGCCGTCGGAGAACGTCCCGGGCCGTCGCGGCCCGGCCGGGCGGGCCAGGCGAGCCGACGGCCCGGGGCCCCGACCTGGTGCGAGGAACCCCTGCGACGCGGGCCCCGGGGGTGCTTGGCTGCCGTCATGACCGAATTCAGCGAGGCCGAGCGCGTGTATCTGCGCTCGCAGCGACTCGGACGACTGGCCACCGTCGATCCGCACGGACAGCCCCAGGCCAACCCGGTCGGCTTCTTCCTCCAGGAGGACGGGACGATCCTGATCGGCGGACTGGCCATGGGCTCCACCAAGAAATGGCGGAACCTGCAGAAGAACCCGAAAGTGGCGCTCGTCGTCGACGACATCGTGAGCCTGAGCCCCTGGCGGGTGCGCGGTGTCGACATCCGCGGGGAGGCCGAACTCCTCACCGGGCCCCATGGGTTGGGCGCACACTTCAGCGAGGAGGTGATCCGCGTCCGGCCGCGGCGGATCCACAGTTGGGGTCTGACCGGTGAGCGAGCGCCCTAGAGCGCACCCTCCATCGTGAGCAGCCGCAGCTTGCGGTCGAGGCCGCCCGCGTAACCGGTGAGGGTGCCGTTCGCGCCGATCACGCGGTGGCAGGGACGGACGATGAGCAGCGGATTGGCGCCGATCGCTCCGCCGATGGCGCGGACGGCGACCCGGGGCGCACCGATCAGTCCCGCGATCGCGCCGTACGTCGTGGTCGCGCCGTACGGCACGGAGTCGAGCGCGGCCCAGACCCGCTCGCGGAACTCGGAGCCGTCCGTGCGCAACTCCAGCCGGAACTCCTTGAGTTCACCGGCGAAGTACGCGACGAGCTGCCGCTCGGCCTCGCGGAAGAGGGTGGGCGTGTGCCGCCACTCCGGCCGGAGGGTGCGTCCGCCCTTCTGGCCGGGCACGGACAGCGAGGTGAGGGCGCCGGACGCGTCGGCGGTGAGCAGAAGCGGGCCGACGGGGCTGTCGAGGGTGGTGTAGTGGACACCGTCGTACTGGGCCATGGTCAGTGGTGTTCCTGTTCTTCCGGAATCGGTTCGCCCGCGGTCCGCAGGTGCTGGAGGGCGTACGAGCGCCACGGGCGCCAGGTGTCGGGGACGTCCGCGCCCGGCGGCGCCACGTCGGGGTCCCCGAGGGCGCGGGTGCGGATGGCGGCGACGGTGCACGGGTCCATGCCCGGCAGGGCGAGCAGCATGTGCTGGACGGCATCACGGTCGGCGCCGGCGTCCAGGCGGAGGGTGCCGTCGGCGAGCGCGCAGGTGAGGGCGGCGAGCGTGGTGTGGGGTCCGGTCTCCTCCGCCGCGGCGAGCGCGGCCGGTTCGGGGAAGAGATGGGTGAGGGTGCCGCACGGGGAGTCGAGTGCCTTCCCGTACCGCTGGACGAGTTCCCCGGCTCGTCCTCGCCCGGCCAGTGCGCGCACGGCGAACTCCTCCGGGTCGGCCGCGCCCGGCGAGCGCAGGCCGGGGCGGGCGGCGACCAGCGGGGCGAGCCGGGGGTCGGCGCCGAGCCGCTCGTCGACGGCGTAGGGATCGGCGTCGAGGTCGAACAGCCGCCGCAGCCGCTGGACGGCGGTGGTCAGGTCGCGGGGGTCGGTGAGACGGAGCCGGGCGTCGAGCCAGCCGCCGGGATGGGCGGCCCGGTGCGAGCGGGCCGGGCCGCGAGGTGCCGGGCCGCCGTGCCGTTCGTCGACGGCGACGACGGCGGTGCCGTAGGGCAGCCGGAGCGTACGGCGGTAGGTACGGCGCCCTCGGGGGCCGTCCACCTCCTCGATGCCGGGGATCGCCTCATGGGCGAGCAGGTCGAAGACGGCGGTGGACTGGTACGGGCCGCGGTGGGCGAGCCGCAGCGGTATCCCGGCGGACGGGGCGGCCACCCGGCGGACGGCCCGTCCGTCGTGGGATCCCGCGGCGCGCAGCTCGCTCGGCGTCGCGGCGTACACCGCCCTGACCGTGTCGTTGAACTGGCGCACGCTGGCGAAGCCGGCCGAGAAGGCGATCTCCGTGACCGGGAGCGCTGTGGTCTGCAGCAGGACGCGCGCGGTGTGGGCGCGCTGGGCGCGGGCGAGCGCGACGGGTCCGGCGCCCACCTCCGCGGTGAGCTGCCGCTGCACCTGGCGGGCGCTGTACCCGAGGCGCAGGGCGAGACCGCCGACGCCCTCGCGGTCGACGACGCCGTCCTTGATCAGACGCATGGCACGCCCCACGACGTCGGCGCGCACGTTCCACTCCGCGGAGCCGGGCACCGCGTCCGGACGGCACCGCCGGCAGGCCCGAAATCCGGCGCTCTGCGCGGCGGCGGCCGTCGGGTAGAACCGAACGTTCCGCCGCTTCGGCGTCACGGCGGGGCAGCTGGGGCGGCAGTAGATCCCGGTGGTCTCGACGGCGAAGAAGAACTCCCCGTCGAACCGGGCGTCCCGGCTGCACACCGCCTGGTACCTGCTGTCCTCGTAGATCACGCCTTCCAGTCTCCGCCGCTCCCGGGGGTGGGGCTGGCGGATTTCGGACATGACGTTGAGCACTCCCGCCGACGGCCCACCACCGTCACCGGCCCCGCTTCGCCTCCATCGCCGCCTTCCCCTGCGCCCCCTTCCGCTTCCACTCCCGTCGCAGCTCCGCCCGCGCCCGTGCATCGGACTTGGCGACGATCCACTGGTTCTCCCTGATCAGCTTCCGGTAGCTGTCCAGGCGTCGCTCGGTCAGCTCGCCTCCCGCGACCGCCCTGAGCACCGCGCACCCCGGTTCCGTGAGGTGTGCGCAGTCGTGGAAACGACAGTGGGCGGCCAGTTCCTCGATCTCGGGGAACGCCTGGCCCACCCCGCTCTCGGCATCCCAGAGCCCGACCCCGCGCAGCCCGGGTGTGTCGATGAGGACACCGCCGTCCGGCATGGCGAGCAGATTGCGCGTGGTCGTGGTGTGCCGGCCCTTGCCGTCCATGTCGCGCGTGGCCTGCACGGTCATGACGTCCTCGCCGAGCAGCGCGTTCGCGAGAGTGGACTTCCCCGCGCCGGACTGCCCGAGCAGCACGGACGTCCCGCCGGACAGGACCGCGGCCAGGACGTCGAGGCCCGCTCCCCGCTGTGAGCTGACCGGCAGCACCGGCACCCCTGGCGCGGTCGTCTCCACGTCCTGGACGAGGTGGGCGAGCGTCACCGGGTCCGGCACCAGGTCGGCCTTGGTGAGCACCACGACCGGCTGCGCCCCGGACTCCCAGGCCAGCGCGAGGAAGCGTTCGACGCGGCCGAGGTCCAGCTCCACGGCGAGGGAGACGGCGACGACGGCGTGGTCGACGTTGGCCGCGAGGATCTGCCCCTGGGACCGCTTGGAGGAGGTGGAACGGACGAAAGCGGTACGGCGTGGCAGATACGTCCGTACGTAGCGGGGGTGGCCCGCGGGTTCGACGGCGACCCAGTCGCCGGTGCACACGACGTGCAGCGGGTCGTGCGGGGTGACGAAGGCGGTGTCGGCGCGCAGCAGCCCGTCGGCGGTGACCACGTCGCACTGGCCGCGGTCGACCCGTACGACCCGGCCGGCGACCAGTCCTTCGGCCTCGTACGGGGCGAACGCGTCCGCCCATGCGTCGTCCCAGCCGTAGGGGACGAGGGCGGAGGAAGCAGGGTACGCGGAGGTGGAAGTCAAGGGAGACCCTTCACAAGGGCGGTCCCGGCGGGCGCGCACGGCGCGTCTTCGGATGAGGTGTCAGCCGGTGACCACGGAGGTGGATGTGATGAATTCCTGAATGCGGGCAGCGCCCGTCGCAAGGACAGCCATCGGTCACACCTCCCGTTCTCCACTCGGCACACGGCGGCAGCAGAGAGCCACCGCGAGAAGCACGCCTCACCTTAGAGACACCCCTGTCCGGACGCCACCGGATTTACCGTCAGCGTGGGGTGTCTCTGCGGAGGATCTGGTCGAGGCCGACCGCGACGACGACGAGGGACCCGGTCTCGACTCTCCCCCGCTTCAGCCCGCCGTCGAGCAGCCGGCTCCGTTCACCGTGAAGGCGCGCGGTCGCGAGTTGCCACCGTGCCAGGAGGCGATGAAGCCGACGGCGAAGGTGCCGTTCGCGGCGACCTTCTTGTTGTAGTCGGCGGCCCTCGCGGTGACCTTGGGGCCGTCCTGGACGTAGGTGCCGTCCCACATCTGGGTGATGTGCTGGCCGTCCTGGAAGGTCCAGCCGATGCGCCAGTCGTCGAGCGCCCTGGTCGAGGTGACGGTGACCGTGGCCTGGAAGCCCTCCGGCCACTCGTCGACCACGTGGTACTTCACTCGGCAGGTCGACGGCCTGTCCTCGGCGGAGTGGGAGGCGGTCGGCGAGTCCTCCACCGGGCTGGTCGACTTGCCCTGCGGTTCCGTGTCGGAGTCCCCCCTGCTCGTCGCGGTCGGGCTTCCCGACCCGGCCGGGCGCGAGGTCGAGGAGGCGCCGTTGGCGCCGTTGGCCGAGGACGAACCGACGTACGTCACGGACGGTGCCGGGGCGACGACCGACCGGCGGTCGGCCGAGTCGGCGCCCGCGGTCTTCTGTCCGCCGGAGTCGCCGAGCTGCATCAGTGGGACCGTCAGCGCCAGCGCGGAGACGACGACGGCCGCGGCGAGGATCCCGGCGCGGCCGATCCGGGGCCGAGTCGCGGCGCCCGCGGCGATGCCCCGGTCCGTGCCCGCGTCCGCACGCCCGCCGGTCAGCCCGGCTTCGGCCGCCCGGCGCCGGCGCTCCAGATAGGCGAGCCCACCCCAGCCGATCACCCCGCTCGCCAGCGCGGCGGGCGTCCCGCCGCCGTGCAGCCGCAGGCACGCCGCGGCCTCCGCGCACTCCATGCAGGTGGCGAGGTGTCGCGAGAGGTCCTCCGGAGTCTCGGCGCCGGGCGAGCGGGTGACCGCGTCGAGGAGCCGGGCGTATCGGCGGCAGACCGCGTCCATGGGCGTGTCGAGGTGGTTGCGCTGGCAAAGGCCCCGGAACAGCGCGCGCACCTGGGCGAGTTCCTCCGCGGCGGCCGTGGGGTCCAGACCGAGTCGGCGGGCCACGTCGGGCAGGGGCAGCGCCTCCACCTCCGCCAGCCACAGCAGCGCCGCGTCCGGCTCCTGCATGTCCTTCAGACCGCGCAGGGCAAGCGGCCGCTGCAGGGGCGGTCCGGTGTACCGTGCGGCCTTGCCGGAGCTGAGCCACAGCCGCAGCTCGGGGGCGAGCCGATGCCCCTTGCCCTCGGCCTCCCACGCCTCGGCGGTGGTGCGGACGGCGGTCAGCAGCAGGGGGATCCGGGGCAGCCGCGGAGTGCGGCGGCCGGTGGCCTTCGCCCGGGCGTCGGCGGCGCGGGCCTCCTGGATGCCGTGGGTGAAGGCCTCGGCGGCCAGTTGCCTGCCGTCGGCCGAACCGGTGGTGCACAGATCGGCGTACGACAGAACCGCGTCCCAGCACTCCGAGAACAGCGCGGCCTCGGCGGCGTCCTGAGGGGTCGGCAGGTCGGGCATCGGGGGCTCCTGCATCAACTGCTTCCGCAAGCAAAGCCAACTCACCTGAGATACAGGGCAGTTGGGGGTCATCTCACGACTGGCCCAGAGCCTTTCACGGTTCCCACACAACTGACAAGCGGCGTATTCAATTGCCGTGACGAGTGGTTGCGCTCTGTTGAGTTGTACGGATCGCGGCCCCACTCCGTCTCACGGCTGGGGCACACGATTTCCCCGTTACGCGTGCGACGGCTCGGTGGCCCCTTCCACGGCGGGGAGGCTGTCCATGAAGGAGCTGACGGAGAACACCGCACGACCGGGGCCGGGCGGCCCGTAGCCGGGCGGCGAGGCGAGACCGAAGTCGTCCATCGTGGCGCGGTAGGCCTCCAGCAGACGGATGTGGTACTCCAGCGGCGCACCCTGCGGGTTGGCCTTGCCGAGCGGGGTCGTCGGCTCCGGGCACCAGGTCGTGAAGCGGGGCGTGATGCCGTGCGACATGAAGAAGCGCAGGCCCTCCGTGGTCGAGGCGATCGCCTCGTCGACCGTGGTGAAGCCGAAGGGCTCGGCCATCTCGACGCCCGCGACGAAGTTGGGGATCACGTTGCGGGCACCGAAGACGTCCGCCGAGTCGAGGATGCGCCGGTGCCACTCGTCACGCCCCACGTACCGCTCCTTGCCGGGGCAGTACAGCTCGAACAGGCGCCGGTCCCACACCTCGTAGTTGGGGTGGTAGATCTGCACGCCGTAGTCCTTGAACCGCCGCACGTCGTCCTTGGGCAGCGCCTGCGCGACGACCTTGCCGATCCAGCGGCCCGGGAAGCGCTCCTCGATGGCCTTGGCGTAGTGCCCGTAGAAGTCGGCCTCGTCACGGCCCGCCACCTTGGACGTGATCGCGCCGCCGGTGAGTGTGTAGGCGGTGGACGCCTTCGCGGTGTCGTACCGGTCGATGATCTCCAGCGCCTCCAGGACCTCCTCGACGTCCTTCACGCCGGTGTAGGGCCGCCCGGCCGCCTTGTGCTGGCGCCAGTTGTGGTTGATGTCGCAGTACTGGCACTCCTCCTTGGCGCCGAAGTACTGGCAGACACGGAAGACGGTGAGGTAGATCAGATAGCCCCACTGGATGGTCGGGGCCACCTCCATCACGGACTTCCCGTTGGAGAGGGTGTGCCGGTAGTACTCGGGCATGGGCGGTACACCGACGTCGGCGATCCGCCGCCCGTCGAGGTAGAGCCCGAGCAGCCCCTCCTCGTCGGCGGCCACGCGGTACGGGGAGGACGGGTTGACCCGTACGGAGACGACCGTCCGCCGCAGGTCGTACGGGCCGCCGGTGAGGATGATCTCCTCGGGCGGGCGCCGCAGCGCCGCCTCGCCCAGCTCGGGCAGGGTGCCGTGGTCGAAGGAGAAGATGAAGTACGACTTCGGTTTGACCTCGCCGTCCTCGTTGTCCGAGAGTGCGGACGCGTCGAAGGCCACACCCCCGCGAAGCAGATCCTCCTTGAAGACGGCTTCCCTCGGTACGTGCGGGAATCGCCCCATCAGATCCTCGACCAGTGCGGTGCGGCTGCCCATCCCGTATCTCCTCCCGGCTCAGGCGTTCGACTCCTCACGGTATGCCCCCGCCCGTACGTCAGCCCTGCCGGGTCCTTCCGCGCCGCGCGATGTGCGCCGCGACACAGAGGCCCGGCGGGCGCGATCGGCGAGGTAGGTTCCCCGGTGGGTTCGTGGCTCTCGACGCCACGGGGAGGGACGACGGGATGACCGAGACCGTGACCAACTGGGCGGGCAACATCACGTACGCCGCCAAGGAGCTGCACCGCCCCCGCTCGCTCGACGCGCTGCGCTCGCTCGTCGCGGACAGCGCGCATGTGCGGGTGCTCGGCAGCGGGCACTCCTTCAACGAGATCGCCGAACCGGGCACCGAAGGAGTTCTGCTCTCGCTGGCCGCGCTGCCGGCCGAGGTGGACGTGGACACGGCCGCCCGCACGGTTCGGGTCGGCGGTGGCGTACGGTACGCCGAACTCGCCCGCGTGGCACACCAGCACGGGCTCGCCCTGCACAACATGGCCTCTCTTCCGCACATTTCGGTGGCGGGCTCGGTGGCGACCGGCACGCACGGCTCGGGCGTCGCCAACGGCTCGCTCGCCTCTGCCGTCCGTGAGGTGGAGCTGGTCACGGCGGACGGGTCGACGCTGCGGATCGCCCGGGGCGAGGGCCGCTTCGACGGCGCCGTGACGGCGCTCGGCGCGCTCGGCGTGGTCACCGCGCTCACCCTCGACCTGGAACCCGCCTTCGCGGTCGAGCAGCATGTGTTCACCGAACTCGCCCTGGACGGGCTGGACTTCGAGGCCGTGTCGGCGACGGCGTACAGCGTGAGCCTGTTCACCGACTGGCGCGCACCGGGTTTCCGGCAGGTGTGGCTGAAGCGGCGCACCGACCAGCCGCTGCCGGGGTTCCCCTGGGCCGCGCCCGCCACCGAGGCGATGCACCCCGTGCCGGGCATGCCCGCGGTCAACTGCACTCCGCAGTTGGGCGTCCCGGGCCCCTGGCACGAGCGGCTTCCGCACTTCCGGGCGGAGTTCACGCCGAGCAGCGGCGCCGAGCTGCAGTCGGAGTATCTGCTGCCGCGGCCGTACGCCCTCGACGCGCTGGGCGCCCTCGACACGGTTCGTACGACGGTGGCGCCCGTACTGCAGACCTGTGAGGTACGGACGGTCGCCGCCGACACGCAGTGGCTGAGCCCCGCGTACGGACGGGACACCGTGGCGCTGCACTTCACCTGGGTCCAGGACACGGCGGCCGTGCTGCCCGTGGTAGGGCGGGTCGAGGAGGTACTCGACGCGTTCGGGGCACGGCCACACTGGGGGAAGGTGTTCACCGTACCGGCGGACGTCCTGCGCGAGCGCTACCCACGACTCGGCGAGTTCGCGGCACTGGCGGCCGAGCTGGATCCGGCGGGGAAGTTCCGGAACGGGTTCGTACGGGACGCCCTGGGCCTCACTGACCGGACTTCATAGACCCCCTTTCCTAAGCCCTTGTAGAAACCCCGTCCAGGCCATAGGCTCACGCCGCGCCGGGGCCGCCAGGCCTCGCCATGGCCTGGGAGGACAGAGGCACCGTGCCGGTGAAGCGCACGTCACGCGACATTCGCACCGCGAACCGTTACGAGGTGCTGCGCCAGATCATCGCCCGCTCGCCCACGTCCCGGCAGGAACTGGCGGCCGCGACCGGGCTGAGCCTGGCCACCGTCGCCACGCTCGTCGGCGAGCTGCTCGACCTCGGCATGCTGACCGAGGTCGGCTTCGAGGACTCGGCCGGCGGCCGGCCCCGCGGTCTGGTCGCCGTCAACGCGTCGGGGGGCGCGTTGATCGGCGTCGACATCGCGGAGACGTACGTCCGTGTCGAGCTGTTCGACCTCGCGCTGAACATGCTCTCCCGCGCCGACGAGGACATGCGCCCCGGCGAGAACCGCCCCGAACAGGTCGTCGCCCATGTGGCCGCGGCCGTCGGCTCGGTGGTCACCCAGGCCGGCGTGGAGGGCGCCCGGGTCATGGGCGTCGGGGTCAGCGTGCCCGGCCAGGTCGACCGCGACCGGGGTGTCTCGGAGTACGCCCCGAACTGGGACTGGCACGACGTGCCGCTGCTCGACCTGCTCGCCGAGCACATCGCCTACCCCCTGCACCTGGACAACCCGCTGCGCGCCTGCGCGGTCGCCGAGCTGTGGTTCGGCGCGGCCCGCGGGCGCGGGGACGCCGTGGTCGTCAATCTGGGCACGGGGGTCGGAGCCGGGCTCGCACTGGGCGGCGGGCTGCACCGCGGTGTCAGCAACAGCGCCGGTGAATGGGGCCATACGACGCTGGTGCTGGACGGGCGGCTGTGCCACTGCGGCAACCACGGCTGTGTGGAGACATACGTCGGGGCGCCCGGCATCATGCTCAATCTGCGGGAGCTCAGCCCGCGCAGCACCCTGCTGCACCCGGAGGACCAGACCGCCACGATCAACGCCCTCGCCCGCGGGGTCGCCGCGCAGGACCCGGTCGCGCTCAAGGTCGTCCAGGACACCGCACGTTACCTCGGCGCCGCGATCGCGGACCTGGTCAACCTGCTCAACCCCGAAGTGGTCGTACTCAGCAGCTGGGTCGCGGCCACGCTCGGCGAGGCGCTGCTGGGCGAGGTGCGCGAGGCCGTCGGCCGGCACGCGCTGAGGCGGCCGTTCGCCGCCACCGAGATCGTCCTGTCCCCCATTCCCACCGACCCGGTGTGCCTCGGAGCCGCGACCTTCGCCCTGGAGGGCGCGCTCCAGTCGGTCAACCACCGGGGCGCGCCGGAGGCGCCCCGCGGAGGACAAGCACAGCCCGCCAAACGCACCACCCCCGCAAGGAGCCGTACCGCACCGCCTTCATGACGGGGCCCTGTTCGCTGAACTTCTTCGCCGCCATCGCCACGATCACCTTCATCAGCGGCTGGAACGCCTTCCTGTGGCCACTCGTCATCGGCCAGGACCCCGGCGCCTGGACCGTCCAGGTGGCGCTGTCCTCGTACATGACCGACCAGACCGTCAACTACCACCTGATCTTCATGGCCACCGCCATCTCGATCCTGCCCCTGGTCCTCGTGTTCCTCTTCCTCCAGCGGTGGCTGGTGCAGGGGGTCGCACAGACCGGCATCAAGGGCTGAGCTAGGAGACCGATGTCTTTCCACACCCCTACGGCCATCGACTACGTCGAGGACGTCGCCCCCGGCAGCGGGGCCCTGCCGCCGCGCGCCTGGTACGCGTCCTCGGACGCTGCATCCCTCTCTCTGAACGGCAGTTGGCGCTTCAGGCTGTCGCCGACGGCCGACGCCGAGGACGACTCGTTCGCCGAGCCCGGATACGACGCGGGGAGCTGGGCGGAGCTCTCGGTCCCCGGTCACTGGGTCCTCCAGGGCAGTGGCCTCTTCGGCTCCCCCATCTACACCAACCACCTCTACCCCTTCCCGGTCGACCCGCCGCGCGTGCCCACCGAGAACCCGACCGGTGACCATCTGCGCGTCTTCGACCTGCCGTCCGACTGGCCGTCGGACGGCGGGGCGGTGCTGCGCTTCGACGGCGTCGAGTCCTGCGCCCGCGTATGGCTCAACGGCACGGACCTCGGCGAGTTCAAGGGCTCACGGCTGCCGCACGAGTTCGCGGTCGGGCATCTGCTCAAGGAGGGCGGCAACGTCCTCGCGGTGCGGGTCCACCAGTGGTCCGCGGGCTCCTATCTGGAGGACCAGGACCAGTGGTGGCTGCCCGGCATCTTCCGGGACGTCACGCTGCTGCACCGCCCGGCGGGCAGCGTCCTCGACTTCTTCGTGCACGCCTCCTACGACCATGTGACCGGCGAAGGCACGCTGAAGGTCGACTCGGACGTGGACGGCCGGGTCATCGTGCCCGCCCTCGACATCGATGCCGCCACCGGCGAGCCCGTGACCGTACCCGTCGAGCCGTGGACCGCGGAGACCCCCAGGCTGTACGACGGCGTGCTGGCCACCGAGGGCGAGCGCGTACCGCTCCGGATCGGCTTCCGCACGGTCGTTGTGGAAGACGGCCTGATCAAGGTCAATGGGAAGCCGGTCCTGTTCAAGGGCGTCAACCGGCACGAGTGGCACCCGCAGAAGGGCCGCGCCCTGGACCTGGAGACCATGCGCGAGGACGTGCTGCTGATGAAGCGGCACAACGTCAACGCGGTGCGCACCTCGCACTACCCGCCGCACCCTGCCTTCCTCGACCTGTGCGACGCATACGGGCTCTGGGTCATCGACGAGTGCGACCTGGAGACCCACGGCTTCGTGGAGCAGGCCTGGCGCGACAACCCGGTCGACGACGACCGCTGGACCCCGGCGCTCCTCGACCGCGCCGCGCGCATGGTCGAGCGGGACAAGAACCACCCCTCGGTGGTCATCTGGTCCCTGGGCAACGAGGCCGGCACCGGCCGCGGCCTGACGGCCATGGCGGAGTGGATCCACGACCGGGACACGGCACGGCTCGTGCACTACGAAGGTGACGTCAACTGCCGTGACACGGACGTGTACTCGCGGATGTACGCCTTCCACGACGAGGTCGAGCGGATCGGCCAGGGCCTGGACGGCGGCCCCCACAGGCGCCGCGAACTCCCTTTCATCCTGTGCGAGTACGGTCACGCCATGGGCAACGGCCCCGGAGGCATCGCCGACTACCAGCGGCTCTTCGAGGCGTACGACCGGCTCCAGGGCGGGTTCGTCTGGGAGTGGATCGACCACGGCGTCAAGGACGCACGGTACGGCTTCGCCTACGGCGGCGACTTCGGTGAGGAGCTGCACGACGGGAACTTCGTCTGCGACGGACTGCTGTTCCCCGACCGGCGGCCGTCACCGGGTCTGGCCGAGTACAAGAAGGTGATCGAGCCGGTCCGGATCGACGGCGACAGCGGGAACGGAACCGTACGGATCCGCAACGCGTACGACTTCGCCGATCTGTCCGCACTCGCCTTCGAATGGTCCTACCAGGTCGACGGCGACACGGCCGAGTCGGGCACGCTGTCGGTGCCGGCGCTCGCGCCGGGCGAGTCGGCGGAGGTCGAACTGCCGCAGCCGCCCGACGTCCGGGGCGGGGAGACGCAGTTGACGGTACGGGCGTTGCTGGCGTCCCAGACCGCGTGGGGGCCGAAGGGCCACCAGGTGGCGTGGGGCCAGATCCAGGTGTCCGGGCGTCCTCCGGTGCGGCTCGGCCGGAGTGAGACCCCCGTCCCCGGCGATGGCCGGATCACGCTCGGCCCCGCATCCTTCGACGCCCGCACGGGTGCGCTGAGGACCATCGGCGGCGTGGAGGTGACCGGCCCACGTCTGGATGTGTGGCGGGCGCCCACCGACAACGACGACGGCGCGGAGTGGCAGACGGACATCCGCTACGGCCTGCTGTGGCGCAAGCTCGGCCTGCACCGCATGCGCCACCGCCTGGACGCGGTGGAGCCGGGCGATGACGCGCTGACCGTACGGGCCCGGGTGGCGCCCGCCGCCCGGGAGGTGGGCCTCGCCACCGTGTACCGCTGGACGTCGGACGGCGAGCGGCTGCGGCTGACGGTGTCCGTGGCGCCGGAGGGCGACTGGACGGTGCCGCTGCCCCGGCTCGGGATCCGGTTCGGACTGTCCGGTTCGGCCGACCGCGTGAGGTGGTTCGGCGGCGGCCCCGGCGAGGCGTACCCGGACACCAGGGCGGCGTCCGAGGTGGGCCGCTGGGAGTCCACGGTCGACCAGCTTCAGACGCCGTACGTGCGCCCGCAGGAGAACGGTGCCCGCGCGGACGTCCGCTGGGCCGAGATCGGCGGCCTCAGGATCGAGGGCGAACCGGAGTTCTGGTTCAGCGCGCGGCGCTGGACGAACGAGCAGCTGGATGCCGCCCGGCACCTCACCGACCTCACGCCCGGCGACACGGTATGGGTCAACCTCGACCACGGCATGCACGGAATCGGCTCGCAGTCGTGCGGTCCGGGCCCGCTGCCGCAGTACTTCCTGCGGGCCGAGCCCGCCGAGTTCTCCTTCGTCTTCTCGGTCATCAGCTGACCGGCTGACCTACACGGTGAGATCGCCCGCCGCCGGCCGACACGGGGGCCGCAAGACGGCGTGCGAGAACTGTCGGCGCCGGGCAGGGCCGAGGGCCTCGATCCGAACGCGTGGCACCGTCCCGCACCCCCGACCACTTGCCTACATGGGCTAGGCTCCCACCTTGGATTCCAAGGTAGGGAGCGCCCCATGGCCCGTGCCGGACTCACCGTCGAGCGGGTCGTCGCGACGGCGGCCGATCTCGCGGACGAGGTCGGCTTCGAGCACGTCACCGTCTCCGCCCTGGCCCGTCGCTTCGGTGTGAAGGACGCCAGCCTGTACTCGCACGTCAAGAACCTGCGGGAACTGCGCACCCGGATCGCCCTGCTGGCGGGCGAGGAGATGATCGAGCACATCGCGGCGGCGGTTGCCGGGCGGGCCGGCAAGGACGCGCTGGTCGCGTTCGCGGGCGCCTACCGGGAGTACGCGCTGCGGCATCCTGGGCGCTACGCGGCGACCCAGATCCGGCTCGACCAGCCCCTCGTCGCCGAGTCCCGCGCCCTGCGCCGCACCGCCGAGATCACCTACGGCATGCTCCGCGCCTACGGCCTGGAGGAACCCGACCTCACCGATGCCGTCCGTCTGCTGCGCAGCACGTTCCACGGCTACTGCGCCCTGGAGGCCGTCGGCGGCTTCGGCGCGCCCCGGGACGTACAGGCGTCCTGGGACAAGGCCGTCGACGCCCTGCATGTGGCTCTTGGGCACTGGCCCCGGGGGCAGTGAGGGTGATGAGTCGGCGTACGACACGCGAGCCCCACCCCGCACGAGGCGGAGTGGGGCTCATGTCCGAGCGCCGGGCAGGCCTTGCACCTGCATCTTCCCGCAGGAAGCGGGACGTCTTTCCTTGGACCACCAACGCACAGCCAGGTGCCGGGAGTTCCGGCGACCAGCTCGTGATCAAGCATAGCGCACTCCCGGCACCGGAATCGAACGTCGGTCGGCCCCTGATCAGTTGACGCAGGGCACCCCTCCGGCTTTCACCGCCACGGTCTCCCCGACCGGCACGGATTCACCGACACGTCATGTCCATGTTCTGAGCACGTCGAACGGATTCCGTCGCGCTCCCTGAGGATCGCCGCGGTACCGCCGTTCCGCCCAGGTCAACGTCCGCCACGACAGTGGCCGATGTTGCGCGCCACGTCGCTCACGGGAGACACGCATGCTCCGTACCGTCGCTCGCCGCGCCGCGCTCGCCTTCGTGGCCTGCGCCACCGCGTCCGTCACCGTCCTGGCCGCCGGGCCCGCGCAGGGGGCGGGCAACTACTCGCTGCTGGTCTTCCCCGACCAGGGCCACACCGCGGTCTACGACTTCATCAACTCCGCCACGCGCTCGGTCGACGTCACCCTGTACGAACTGCGCGACACCACCGCCGTCAACGACCTCGTCAACCGCAAGAAGGCCGGCGTCGCCGTCCGGGTCATCCTCGACGCGGCCCACACCTCGGTGAACGGCTCCGCATACAACACCCTCAAGGCGGCCGGGGTCGGCGTCACCTACTCCTCGTCGGCCTTCGTCTACACACACCAGAAGTCGATCACGGTCGACGGCGCCAAGTCCCTCATCATGACCGGGAACCTGGACTCCACGTATTACACCAACGACCGCGACTACGGGGTCTTCGACGCCGACGCCGCCGATGTCGCGGCGATCGAGCAGGTCTTCAACGCCGACTACGCCAAGACCTCGATCACCCCTTCCGACGGGGACAACCTGGTCTGGTCCCCCACGGACGCCCAGAACCGGCTGCTCGCCCTGATCAACGGCGCCCAGCACACCCTGGACGTCGAGCAGTTGGAGTTCGGTGACACCGCTCTGGTCAACGCCGTCGTCGCCGCCGCGAAGCGCGGTGTGGCCGTGCGGGTCGTCGGCATGAACCCGAGCAGCTACCAGAGCCAGTTCAGGTCGGTGGTCTCCGCCGGCGGCAAGGTGGTCACCTACAACGGCCAGACCGGCCTGTACGTGCACGCCAAGGCGATCGTCGCCGACTACGGCACCGCGACGGCGAAGGTCTTCGCCGGGTCGGAGAACTTCTCGGACAACTCCCTGAACCACAACCGCGAGCTGGGCCTGATCGTCAACGATGTCGATGTCCTGAACGGCATCGAGAAGACCTTCGCCTCCGACTTCGCCGGAGGCACGGTGTTCAGCGGCTGACCCCCGGTCCGGTGGCGGACGGCACAGGCCTGGGGCGCCCCGGTTCCGGTCGGGACGCCCCAGGGGCTTGTGAGCCGGGGGTGCGCCCCGGTGTGCTCACCCCGCGCGGGAGGGGTCCGTGGTCAACGTGAAGGACCCTCCGGTATCAGATCTTCCGCCACCGGGGCGTCGCGCACCAGACCCGCGTACGCCGTCGCGCCATGGACGGACGTATGGGGACCGGCGATGGCGAGGGCGCCGCACAGGGCCCGGCACAGGGCGAGGAGGATCGCGTACGCGCGTCTCATGTCACGCCCCTTCGGTCACGGTGTCGGCGACCGGGACGCCGAAGTCCGGGGTGCCGTCCGGCTTCCAGCCGAACTTCTGGATGCGGGTGTGGCGGTTGGGGTCGTTCAGGGGGTCGCCGGTGATCTGCTTGTACTGGCGGGCGTGATAGACGAGTACGTCGGTGCGGCCGTCCTCGGCGACGGTGAAGCAGTTGTGGCCGGGGCCGTACTGGTGTGTGGTGTCGCTGCTGGTGAAGACGGGCGTCGGGGACTTGGACCAGTTCGCGGGGTCCATGAGGTCGCCGTTCGCGTCGGCGGTCTGTGCGCACCCATGGCGCCGGTCGCGTGCTTGGTCCAGATCACCGATTCGGCGGCCGTGGCGAGGCCGCCGAGGGTGCGCGAGCGACGCAGGATGATCCGGTCGTACTCGGGGACGGTGGCCGTGAAGTAGTGGAAGCCGTCGGTGTGACGGTGGATGTGCGGGTCTGCGCGCTGACGGACGAGCGGGTTCGCATACGGGGGTGCCCGCGGCAAGGGCGCCCTTCGGCATCAGTCTGCGGCTGGGGACCAGGGGCAGGTCGTCGTCACGGCTCATGCGGACTGCCTCTCGGGAGTGGGGACCACCGGGGAGCGTTCGATATTTCGTACGACATCTGTCATTACGAACATCGAGAAGGTAAGGGCCCGCCTCCGGGAGGTCAACGGGTCGGACGAGGCAAGACGGAAGCCGCTCACGGAGGCGGACACGACCGCTCGGGACCAGGAGCCGTCGGGGTGGGGCGAGTTCGGTGCGAACCCCGCTCCGCACCACGCGTGCACGTCGGCAGGCACCCCCGCATCCGCCGGCCAGGGGAGCCATGATCGTTGCGCGACGCTTTGGTTGTCACACGACAACTGAGTTAGTCTGCGACGTATTTTCTCATCCGGCAGATACGTGAACTGCGGAAATGAGGGGAAATGGGCGGCGCTGTCAACCGGCCCGGCGCGGTTCCGAGTGCTCGGCGCGGGGACTCCTGGGGAGCGGAACGAGGATGCGCATGACCAGCAAGACGACCGAGACCGCCGAGCGGGCTCCGGGCGAGCAGGAGCTGCTTCAGCTGCTCGCCGGGCTGACCGCCGTGCGGGACGGCGACTTCGGCACCCGGCTGCCGGCCGATGGGGAGGGCCTGCTCGGCGACATCGCCACCGTCTTCAACGGCATGGTGGACCAACTGTCCGTCTTCACCTCCGAGGTGACGCGCGTGGCGCGTGAGGTGGGCACCGAGGGCACGCTGGGGGGTCAGGCGGAGGTACCGGGGGTCTCCGGCACCTGGGCCGATCTGACCGATTCGGTCAACGCCATGGCGGGCAATCTGACCACCCAGGTCCGCGACATCGCCCAGGTGGCGACGGCGGTGGCCAAGGGCGATCTGTCGCAGAAGATCGACGTGCCCGCGCGCGGCGAGATCCTGCAGCTCAAGGAGACCGTCAATACGATGGTCGACCAGCTCTCCGCCTTCGCCGACGAGGTCACCCGCGTCGCCCGCGAGGTCGGCAGTGAGGGGCGGCTCGGCGGCCAGGCCCAGGTGCCCGGTGTCGGCGGCGTATGGCGCGACCTCACCGACTCCGTCAACTTCATGGCGGGCAACCTCACCGCACAGGTCCGCAACGTCGCCCAGGTGACGACCGCGGTGGCCCAGGGCGACCTCTCCCAGAAGATCACCGTCGACGCCCGGGGCGAGATCCTCGAACTCAAGAACACCATCAACACGATGGTCGACCAGCTCTCCGCCTTCGCCGACGAGGTCACCCGCGTCGCCCGCGAGGTCGGCACCGAAGGGCGGCTCGGCGGCCAGGCGGACGTCAAGGGTGTGAAGGGCACCTGGCGCGACCTCACCGACTCCGTCAACTTCATGGGGGGCAACCTCACCGCACAGGTCCGCAACGTCGCCCAGGTGGCCACCGCGGTGGCCCAGGGCGACCTCTCCCAGAAGATCACCGTCGACGCCCGGGGCGAGATCCTCGAACTCAAGAACACCATCAACACGATGGTCGACCAGCTCTCCGCCTTCGCCGACGAGGTCACCCGCGTGGCGCGGGAGGTCGGCACCGAGGGCAATCTCGGCGGCCAGGCCATCGTCCGGGGCGTCTCGGGGACCTGGAAGGACCTGACGGACAACGTCAATGTGATGGCGTCGAACCTGACCGGCCAGGTCCGCTCGATCGCCCAGGTCGCCACGGCGGTGGCACGCGGTGACCTGTCCCAGAAGATCACGATCGAGGCGAGGGGCGAGGTCGCGGCCCTGGCGGACGTCATCAACACGATGGTCGACACGCTGTCCGCCTTCGCCGACGAGGTCACCCGCGTCGCCCGCGAGGTCGGCACCGAGGGGCGGCTCGGCGGCCAGGCGCACGTGCCGAACGTGGCGGGTACATGGAAGGACCTCACGGACAACGTCAACTCGATGGCCAACAACCTCACCGGCCAGGTGCGCAACATCGCGCTGGTGACGACCGCGGTGGCCAACGGTGACCTGTCGAAGAAGATCGACGTCGACGCCCGCGGCGAGATCCTGGAACTCAAGACCACCATCAACACGATGGTCGACCAGCTCTCGTCGTTCGCCGCCGAGGTCACCCGCGTGGCGCGGGAGGTCGGCAGCGAGGGACGGCTCGGCGGCCAGGCCGAGGTGGAGGGCGTCTCCGGCACCTGGAAGCGGCTGACGGAGAACGTCAACGAACTGGCCGGGAACCTCACCCGGCAGGTCCGCGCGATCGCCGAGGTCGCGAGCGCCGTCGCCGAGGGCGACCTGACCCGCTCGATCACCGTGGAGGCGTCGGGCGAGGTCGCCGAGCTCAAGGACAACATCAACTCCATGGTCGAGTCCCTGCGCGAGACCACGCGGGCCAACCAGGAGCAGGACTGGCTGAAGACCAACCTCGCCCGGATCTCCAGCCTGATGCAGGGCCACCGAGACCTGCCCGTCGTGGCCGAGCTGATCATGGACGAGCTCGCGCCCCTGGTGTCGGCCCAGTACGGCGCCTTCTATCTCGCGGAGGACACCGAGCGCGGGCCCGAGCTGCGGCTGGTGGGCTCGTACGGATACCCCGACGACGACGAGCGGCCCACCCGCATCCCCGTCGGCCGCTCGCTGGTCGGCCAGGCCGCGCGCAACCGCCGCGTCATCAGCGTGGAGGAGCTGCCGCCGGGCTACGTGACGATCTCCTCGGGGCTCGGCCACATGGTGCCGAGCGCCCTGACCGTGCTGCCCATCGTGGTCGAGGACCAGGTCCTCGGCGTCATCGAGCTGGGCTCCGTCACCCGCTTCACCCAGATCCACCAGGACTTCCTGGGCCAGCTGATGCCGACCATCGGCGTCAACCTCAACACCATCGTGGCCAACGCCCGTACGGACGAGCTGCTGGAGGAGTCCCAGCGGCTGACGGCCGAACTGCAGGAGCGCTCCGCCGAGTTGCAGGTCCAGCAGGACGAACTGCAGCGCTCCAACGCCGAGCTGGAGGACAAGGCCTCCCTGCTCGCCTCGCAGAACCGCGACATCGAGGCCAAGAACCTGCAGATCGAGCAGGCGCGGCAGGAACTGGAGACCCGTGCCCAGGAGCTGGCGCTGGCCTCCAAGTACAAGTCCGAGTTCCTGGCGAACATGAGCCACGAGCTGCGCACTCCGCTGAACAGCCTGCTGATCCTGGCCCAGCTCCTGGCGCAGAACCCGTCGCGCAATCTCACCCCGAAGCAGGTCGAGTACGCGGGGATCATCCACTCCGCGGGCTCGGACCTGCTCCAGCTGATCAACGACATCCTCGATCTGTCGAAGGTCGAGGCGGGCAAGATGGACGTCAGCCCCGAGCGGGTCCCGCTGCGGCAGCTGCTGGAGTACGTCGAGGCGACGTTCCGGCCGATGACGACGCAGAAGAGCCTGGAATTCACGGTGACCACGGCCCCGGGCGCCCCGGCCGACCTGCTCACCGACGACTCCCGGCTGCGTCAGATCCTGCGCAACCTGCTGTCGAACGCGGTCAAGTTCACCGAGCAGGGAAGCGTCGAGCTGCGCATCGAACCGGCCGCCGACCGGGAGGCGCCCGAGGGGGTCGTGCGCGGCGGCACCGTCGTGGCCTTCCGCGTGAAGGACACCGGCATCGGCATCCCGCAGCAGCAGCTGGAGACGATCTTCGGCGCGTTCCAGCAGGCGGACGGGACGACGAGCCGCAAGTACGGCGGCACCGGCCTCGGTCTGTCGATCACCCGGGAGATCGCCCATCTGCTCGGCGGCGCCGTCACGGTCGAGAGCACGCCCGGTCAGGGCAGCACGTTCACGCTCTACCTGCCTGTGGCGCGCCCGGACTTCGAGGAGTCGCTGGACGGCGGCGGCCGGCCGGCGGAGCAGCCTCCGGCCGTGATCCGCTCCGAGGTCGTACCGGCACCGCGTGCGGATTCCGTGCCCCTGGCGCTGCCCGGGCAGCGCAGGCGCAGACTGCTGGTCGTCGAGGAGCGCCCGCGTGGTCTGCTGACCCTCGTCGCGGAGAGCGCGGTCGCGGACATCGCGCACGACCACGACGGCGGCGATCCGCGCGGGGCGATCGACATCGTCACCGCCGTCGGGGCGCAGGAGGCGGCGAGCGCGCTGGCCGCCGAACCCTGCCACTGCGTCGTCCTGGATCTCGGCATGCCCGAGGACGAGGCGTCGCGCTTCCTGGGGGCCATGCAGGGCGACTCCGCGCTGGCGAGCGTTCCCGTGCTCGTCCACAGCGGACATCGCGTGGATCTGGCGCAGGAGCAGGACCTGCGGGCCCGCTCGGGAGGCCGGCCGCTGGACTTCCTGTCCAGCCTGGACGAGCTGCGCGAGCACATCGCCCTGCACCTGTCCGCCGAGGAGCCCGGTGACGTGCTGTCCCTGGTGCGCGTGGAGGAGTCGCAGCACTCGGCCGCGCAGCCCGTCGACGACACCTTCCTCGGCCGTACCGTGCTCGTCGTGGACGACGACGCGCGCAACCTCTTCGCGCTCAGCGGGATCCTGGAGCTGCACGGCTTCCGAGTGCTGCACGCGGACAACGGCCGCAAGGGCATCGAGACGCTGCTCGGCCATCCCGACGTCGCGGTGGTCCTGATGGACGTGATGATGCCGGAGATGGACGGCTACACGGCCACGGCCGAGATCCGCAAGATGCCCCAGTACGCGGATCTGCCCATCATCGCCGTCACCGCGAAGGCGATGCCGGGAGACCAGGAGAAGAGCCTCGCGTCGGGTGCGAACGACTATGTCACCAAGCCCGTCGACACCAACGATCTGATCGCCTGCGTCCGACGCTGGCTGCCCGCCTGAGGGGTGGGACACCCGCCGTGCGCACCAGTCGAACCGGCGCCGACCGGCGCCCTCCGTGTGGCGTCCCCGGACGTCCCAGCCGAGGAACAGGCCAACCGTGAGCAACCGCAAGCAACCGCCCGAGCAGCTCGGCGCCGGCGCGACGGGCGCCGAGCGGACCGGCGCGGACCCGGCAGCCACCGAGCCGGTCGGCGTGAATCCGACGGCCGCCGATCCGGACTCCGCGGACCCGGCAGCCGCCGACCCGGACTCCATGGACCCGACGGCCCCCGATCCGGGCTCCATGCATCCGACGGCCCCCGACCCGGACCCCATGGACCCGACGGCCCCCGACCCGGATCCCATGGACCCGACGGCCCCCGACCCGGGCTCCATGCACCCGGCGGCCCCCGACCCGGGCTCCATGCACCCGGCGGCCCCCGACCCGGGCTCCATGCACCCGACGGCCCCCGACCCGGGCTCCATGCACCCGACGGCCCCCGATCCCGGCTCCGTGGACCCGGCGGGCGCCGAGGTCGCCGGTGGTGCGGCGCATCCGACGGCGTCTCGTGTCGGCAGGCTGGCGGCGACCGTGGAGCGGCTGCGCCGCGAGGTGCGGGCGGCCCAGGCCGAGGCGGACGGGCGCGCCCTGATCGAACTCGCCAAGGGCATCCTGGTCGAGCGGCTGAGGTGTGGGCCGGCACAGGCGGCCCGGCAGCTCGCCGAGCTGACCGAGCAGGCAGGCGCGACACCGCTCGAATTCGCCGTCGAGGTGATCAACCAGGCCTCGCGTGACCGGCTCTCGGAGGTGACCACCGCCTTCCTGAACCTCGCGGTGGCTCCCGACGAGAAGGAGGACTCCCCCTCGCCGGCCGGTCCGCCCGACCGCCACTCCTGCGCCGTACGGCTGCGGGCCGCCGAGAGCGGAGCGCTCGCCGCCGACGACACACAGGCCGTCGCCGACTCCCTGCTGGAGCACGCGCTGACCCCGCTCGGCGCGGTCGCCGTGGCCATCTGGGCCGCGGGATCCGACGGCTCCCTCACGCTGGCGGGCAGTGCCGGGTTCTCGTCGGCGGAGGCCGGACGCTGGCGGTACGTCCCCCCGGGCGTGGCGACCGTGGCGCGCCGCGGTCTCGCCGAACGCGCGGGGCAATGGATCGGCTCCCTGTCCGAGACCGGTCTGCCCACCATCGGCCAGCACCACCACCCGGACGGCGGCAGGGTCGCCCTGCCGGCCGGTACCGGCGGGCGCATCCACGGAGTTCTGGAGATCGCCTGGCCGACGCCGCTGGATCCGCAGCCGCCACAGATCGTCCGCCAGGTCGAGGCCCTGGCCGAGCTGTGCGCCCACACACTGGAGACCGACGCGCTCCTGCGCCCCGACGGTGACCATCGGCCCCGGGTCCTTCCGGACGTCGCGGAGCTGATGGACCTGGCCGACGGGCTGCACGACCCGGCCCTGGTGCTCGTACCGCACCTGGACGGCAACGGCGACCTGGTCGACTTCCGCATCCACCACGTCAACAGCCGCTTCCTCGACCCGGCCGGCCGGCCGCGAGGCGTCGTCAACGGCTCCCTGCTGCTGGAGGCGTACCCGATGGCCGCCGCCGAGAGCGAGCTGTTCGACCGGATAGAGCGCGTCTACGCCACGGGCGAACCCTTCCGTGCCCACCGTATGAGGCTCACCGCCCTGGTGGACGACGTACCACTGGCCGCGGTGGCCGACATCAACGTCAGCAGGCACGCCAACAGCCTGCTGCTCATCTGGCGCATCGAGGACGAGACGGCCCGCCTCGCCAGCCTGCTGCAGCACGCCCAGCGCCTCGGCCGCATCGGCGGCTTCGAGGAGAACCTGCTCACCGGCGAGATCACCTGGAACGGCCAGCTGTTCAGCCTCTACGGCAAGCCGCCGTCGAGCACCCCGGTACCGCTGGAGGAGCTGCCCGCCCACGCCCACCCGGACGACGCCGTCGCCATCGGCAGGTTCCTGCGCACCCTGCTCCACCACCGGCGGCCCGCGTCCACGGCCTTCCGGCTGCAGCGCCCCGACGGGGTGACCCGTCACATCCGCGTGGCGGCCGAACCCGTGCTCGACGCCGGTGGCCGGCTGTTCGTCGTACGCGGCGCCTACCAGGACATCTCCGCCCAGCACTGGACGGAGGTCGCGCTCGCCGCCACCCGTGACCAGCTGGCCCACACCGAGCAGCAGGCCACCGAACGCAACCGGCTCACCCTCCAGCTGCAGCACGCCATCATGCCCCCGGCGCAGGCCCCGTTGGAGGCTCCCGGCCTGCAGGTGGCGGTGCGCTACCGGCCCGCGGAGACCGAACAGCTGGTCGGCGGCGACTGGTACGACGCGGTCGTCCTGCCGTCCCGGCTGGTACTGCTGTGCGTGGGCGACGTCGCGGGGCACGGTATCGAGGCGGCCACCAGCATGGTCGTCCTGCGCAACGCGCTGCGGGGACTCGCCGTGACGGGCGCGGGGCCCGGCCAGTTGCTGTCGTGGCTCAACATGGTGGCGCACCATCTGACCGGCTCCGTCACCGCCACCGCGGTCTGCGGCCTGTACGACCCGCGCCACCACACCCTGCGCTGGGCGAGGGCGGGCCATCTGCCGCCCGTCCTGGTGCGGGGCGACGAGGCCGCGCCGCTGCCCCTGGCCAAGGGGATGCTGCTGGGCGCCGTGCCCGAGGCGACGTACGAGGAGCACGAGCTCCAACTCGCCGTGGACGACACGCTGCTGATGTACACGGACGGCCTGATCGAGCGCCGTGACCGTTCCCTGGAGGAGTCCCTCGCCCATCTGCTGACCACCGCGCGCACGGTGCCTCCGACCCTGGACCAGCAGTTGGACCGGCTGCTCACCTACAGCAGGTCGGACACGGACGACGACACCTGCATCGTCGGCATCCGTGTCGCCTAGGGCCCTTCCGACGGCCGGGCACCTGCCCAGGTACTGGACGTCCTCGGGCGTCCAGTACCTGGTTCGACTAGCGTCGTGACATGACCAGCGACACCACTCCCACCCTCGCCGAGGCGCTCGCCGAAGGAACCGTCGTGCTCGACGGCGGTATGTCGAACCAGCTGGAGGCGGCCGGGCACGACCTGAGCGACGAGCTGTGGTCGGCGCGGCTGCTCGCGGAGCGTCCGGAGGCGATCATCGAGGCGCACCTCGCGTACTTCGAGGCGGGCGCCGACGTGGCGATCACGTCCAGCTACCAGGCGACGTTCGAGGGCTTCGCCAAGCGGGGCACGGGTCATGAGCGGGCCGCGCGGCTCCTGGCCCTGAGCGTCGAGCTGGCCCGTGCGGCGGCGACGCGGGCGCGGGCCAGGGGAGTCACGCGGCCCCTGTGGGTGGCCGCGTCCGTCGGTCCCTACGGGGCGATGCTCGCGGACGGTTCGGAGTACCGGGGCCGTTACGGCCTCACGGTCGCCGAGCTGGAGGCCTTCCACCGCCCGCGCCTTGAGGTGCTGGCGGCGGCCGGCCCCGATGTGCTGGCCCTGGAGACGGTGCCCGACGCGGACGAGGCCCAGGCCCTGCTGCGGGCGGTGCGAGGGCTCGGTGTGCCCGCCTGGCTGTCGTACACGGTCTCCGGTGACCGCACGCGCGCCGGGCAGCCGCTGGAGGAGGCGTTCGCGCCGGCCGCCGACGCGGACGAGGTGATCGCGGTGGGCGTGAACTGCTGCGCGCCGGAGGATGTGGACGGCGCGGTCGAGGCCGCCGCCCGGGTGACGGGCAAGCCGGTGGTGGTCTACCCGAACAGCGGCGAGACCTGGGATGCCCGGGCCCGCGCCTGGGACGGCCGCACCACGTTCACCACGGCCCGGGTGAACGGCTGGCGCGACGCCGGGGCACGGCTGATCGGGGGCTGCTGCCGAGTGGGTCCGGCGGCGATCGCATCGATCGCCGGCACGCTGGGGGCGCCTGCGGCATCCGTCTGAACGGTCGGGCCGGTGCACGGGAGCGTCCGCCCGGGCAGTGTGACCGGAGCCCGGCATCCGCCCGCACACGGGAGCCGATGCTCCGCGGTCCGACGGGGCGCCAGGTGGCTTCACCCCGTGTCGGTGCGGCGGGTGCCTCCGGGGCGCCGCAGGCGTCGTACCGCCGACTGTGACAACGCACCGCGCAGGAGGGAGCCGTTCCCGGCGGCCGGTGCGTGGGCCGGCTCGGGCGGGACGGACGCGGCCTCCCACAGCGCCATCTCCGTGTCGCGGGGGCCGTGCACCACCGGGTCCCCGTCGCCGCCGAAGACGCGTACCGGATGCGTGGCGTCCCAGACGGGCCAGCCGGGGTCGCCGTCCACCGCGAAGCGCACCCATGCCGTGTGCATGTCGCGGGCGAGTGCGCGGGGCGCGTCGGGGCCGGCCAGTTTCGCCGACTCCGGCACTCCGGCGCTGTCGAAGACGAAGCCCAGTTCCAGGGCATGGCAGGCACCGAGGCCGGGAACGCCGGAGCGCCAGGCGAACTCGTAGACGTACGAGGGCGCTTGGCCCACGCGGGAGTCGGCGAGCCGGTGCAGCGGATACCGGAGCAGGTGGTCCGTGACCATCTGGCCCACCAGGTCGGAGACGGGGGCGTCCGGGTGGGCCGTCCGGTAGCCGCGGGGCACTTCGGGGCCGCAGTGGCAGCGTGCCATCGCCCCGGCCAGGGCGACCGCGCCCAGCCTGTCGATGCGCTCGACGAGCCCGGTGGGCACGAGCCACAGCCGGTACTCCTCGCTGGTCCACCCCATCAGCAGGGGTACGTCCCGGGCGGCGCCGTCGAGCAGGGCCTCCAGCGGGTCGAGCGGCACGAGGTCGCCGTCGACGACGATCCCGAACGCGGGCCCGCCGAGGATCGGGCTGGCCCGGCGGCCCACCTCCGCCTGGATCTCGGCCAGGAGCGTGCGGTCCACCGCGGCGAACGCGGCCGCCGTCGCCGGCACCTTCAGCCGGGTCGCCATGCGCCGCACCAGGCGCCGCACCCTGTCCCGTTCCGTGGACTCGGGCGGGCCGCTCTGCAGCACCGCCCGGTGGAACAGCCCCCGGGCGCGCGGACTCGCCAGCAGGGCGCCGATGCTGATCGCCCCCGCGGACTCACCGAAGACGGTCACCCGGTCCGGGTCGCCCCCGAACGCGGCGATGGCCTCGTGCACCCACTCCAGCGCGGCGAGCTGGTCACGCAGCCCGGGGTTGGGCGGGGCGTCCGGGAAGAGGCCGTATCCCTCCACGCCCAGGCGGTAGTTGAAGGAGACGAGGAGGACGCCGTCGCGGGCGAAGGAGCTGCCGTCGTAGACGGGCACGGCGGAGGAGCCGCGGGTCAGGGCACCACCGTGGATCCACACCAGGACCGGGAGCCGGGCGCCGGCACCGAGCTCGGGCGTCCACAGGTTGAGGTTGAGGCAGTCCTCCCCGCCCACCACCGGGTCGGAGAGATAGCGGGCGAAGGCCTCCGAGTACGGCGGCTTGGGCGGAGTCGGCCCGAAGGCGCCCGCGTCCCGCACCCCGTCCCAGGGTTCGGGCGGGACGGGCGGGCGGAAGCGGTGCGGGCCGAACGGCGGGGCGGCGAAGGGGATGCCGCGGAAGACGGCGACCCCTCGCTCGTAGCGTCCGCGCACGGCTCCGTAGGGGGTGCGGACCACGGGGTCCGACGCGTCGGCGGGTTTCACGCTCGCCTCGTCCGCACGGTCCATACGGCCCTCTCCTCACCACTGGGGACTGCCCACTCACCGCATCACATCACTACCCCGGCCCGCCCCGGACCCGACGCAGCCGCTGTCGCAGACGGCGGCACCGCGCTACACCTGCCGAGCGGCCCAGCGGATGCCGCCGAGGAGATGGGCGCGGAAGCCGGGGTCCTCGTAGGCCTCGGCGGCGTGCCCGAACGCGGTGTAGAAGACCCGCCCGGCACCTTCCTCACGGCACCACACCAGCGGGTGGTCCTCTCCCATCCCGCCGCCCTCGTAGGAGGATTCGTCCGCGGAGACGAGCACGCGCACCCCTCGGGGGGCGGCCAGGAAGTCGTACCACTCGTCCGTGAACTCCCATACGGCGGGCAGGTGCCCGGTCGCCGGATGGCCGCGGTCCTCGACGAGCGCCCTGCCCGGCTGGTACGCGGGGTGGCGCGCGAACCGGGCCCCCAGCAGCTCGCCGTAGTAGGGCCAGTCGTACTCGGTGCAGGCGGCCGCGTGCACACCCACGAAGCCGCCGCGTTGCGTGTACGCCATCAGTCGGGCGCGCCCCGCGGGGGTCAGGACCTCGCCGCTGGTGGAGTGGAAGACGACCGCCGCGTAGCGGTCGAGATCGGCCTCGAAGGCGTTCGGGTCCTCCGTCGCGTCGACGTCGAAGCCGTGCCCGGCCCCCAGGCCGCGCACGGCGGCGACGGCGGCCGGGATCGAGTCGTGCCGGTAGCCGGTGGTGCGGGTGAACACGAGAACGCGGAAGGCCATGGCGTCGAGCCTAGGGTCACGGCGGGTCGGCCCCCAGGGCAGGACGAAGCCGAAGGTTTCGGACCGGCGGGCCTTCGGGTCTCACGGCCCCGGTCGTGGCCGTGTCCGATTCCTTCAAGACCCGCTGCCCGTCGGCCGCCTACGGTGGCCGTATGACTCCACGATTCGATGTGATCGGCCTCGTCGTGTCCGACCTGGCCGCGTCCCTCGCCTTCTACCGCCGCCTGGGGCTCGTCTTCCCCGAGGGCGCCGAGGAACAGCCGCACGTCGAGACCGGGCTCCCCGGTGGGCTGCGGCTCGCCCTGGACACCGAGGACACCATCCGCTCCTTCCACCCGGGTTGGCGGCCACCGGCGGGCGGCGGGCGGGTCTCGCTCGCCTTCCGCTGCGACTCCCCCGCCGAGGTGGACAGCGTGTACGAGGACCTGGTGGGCGCCGGGTACCACGGCGCGCTCAAGCCGTGGGACGCCGTGTGGGGGATGCGGTACGCCGTCGTGCACGACCCTGACGGCAACGGCGTCGACCTGTTCGCGGACCTGGGTGCCTAGGGCCCTGAGGGATCTCCGCGGCGTGACAAGTGCCCTAGCCGAGCGCCAGTAGCTCACCCAGCGGCATCCCCGCCAGTTCCCGTACGTCCCGGGCGAGATGGGACTGGTCGGCGAAGCCCGCGCGGGCCGCCGTCTGCGCGAACGGCACGCCGGACCGAGCCATCGCGAGCGCCCGTTGCAGACGCAGCACTCGGGCCAGCGTCTTCGGTCCGTAGCCGAAGGCGGTGAGGGAGCGGCGGTGCAGCCGGCGTGCGCCCAGCCCCAGTTCGTCGGCGGTGGCGGCCACCGTACGGCCCGCGTCGAGCGCCGCGACCAGCGCGGCGAACAGCGGGTCGGGGGCCGGTGCCCTCGCGGCCCGTGCCAGCGCGATCTCCTCGAGCGCGGTCGCGGGATCGGCGGCGGCGTCCACACGGCCGGTCAGCCGGCGCACCTCCCCGGCGGGCCACAGGTCGGCCAACTCCACGCGCCGGTTGCGCAGTTCGTACGCCGGAACGCCCAGGAAGGCGGGAGCGGTGCCGGGCTGGAAGCGGATGCCGGCCCAGCGCCTGGGCGGACCGGAGGCGTGGTGTGCGTGGGTGTCGGGACCGGCGACCAGCAGCCGGCCCTCGGTCCACAGCAGGTCCATGCAGCCGTCGGGCAGCACCGGCCACCCGGCGGTGGACGGCGTGTTGGTCCACACGACCGCCCCCGCGAGCCGGGACGCCCGCTCCGCGTACCCGTGAACCGCGAAGCCTCCGCCGACAGCCACGTACGCCAGGCTACGCCGCACCCGGTCACGCCAACGCAGCACCCGGCCGAGGACCGGCCCCCGGCTCAGCCCTGCGTCCCCTGCCCCTTCAGCGGCGGCTGAGGGGCGCTGCGCGCATGCGTGCGCAGTCGGGACGTGACGTCCTCCGGAGGCAGGAAGCGGGACCAGCGCTCCGGGAACTCGGACGGCATGTCCGGGTCGTCGAGGTCGTCGAGGTCGTCCGGGTCGTCGGGGTCGTCGGGGTCGGCCGAGTGGGCCGCGGCGGCGCGGGCCACGTACTGCGCGGCCTGTTCCTGCCGCAGCCGCTCGTTCGCCGCGCGGGCCGCCGCCGTCGCCGCGGCGGGCCACACCCGGTCGATCGCGGCGTTGACGGCCGCGCCCACCAGGACCGCGAAGGCGGACACGCCGATCCACAGCAGCACGGCCACGGGCGCGGCCAGCGAACCGTAGATCGTCGGACCCTCGACGGTGTGCGTCAGGTAGATCCGCAGCAGGAAGCTCCCCAGCACCCACATCGCCAGGGCCACCAGGGCCCCCGGCACGTCTTCCACCCACGGCGAGCGCACCGGCACGGACACGTGGTAGAGGGTGGTGAGGAACACGACCGACAGGATGATGACCACCGGCCAGTACAGGACCTGCACCACCGTCGTCGACCACGGCACGATGTTCACCACCGCGTCCGGCCCCGCCACCATCAGCGGCAGCGCCACCGAGCCGATCAGCAGCGCCACGATGAAGAGCACGAACGCGAGCAGCCGCGTCCTGACGATCCCCCGGGTGCCGTCGAGTCCGTACATCACCGTGATCGTGTCGACGAAGACGTTCACCGCCCGCGACCCCGACCACAGGGCGAACAGGAAGCCGATGGAGATGACGTCGGGGCGGCCGGCCTTCAGCACGTCGTGCAGGATCGGCTGGGCGATCTCCTTGACGCCCCGGTCGGACAGGACCGTGCGGGACGCCACCAGGATGTTGTTCTGCACGCTCTGGATCGTGTCGGTGCCGGTCCAGTGGTCGACGTACCCGAGCAGTCCGATCAGGCACAGCAGCAGCGGCGGCACGGAGAGCAGGGTGAAGAACGCAGCCTCCGCGGCCAGCCCCAGGATCCGGTACTCCATGCACGAGTCGACGATGTCCTTCAGCAGCAGCCAGGCCATCCTGCGCTTGGAGACGTTCCGGTAGAGGGCACGCGCCCGGTGGAGCCGGCCGGACGGTCGCTCGGGGGATTCACTTGCTGCTGACTGCACGCGCTAACGGTATCCGCCGCACGAGCCCGTGCTCATCCCTGGTGGGGCGGGCCCCGCAGGGCGTGCCGCCACGCTCGGCGATACGGGTGACCCACGGCGTACCGCAGGGTAGGTTCGCTCTCATGGCAGCCACGCACACCGTGACCAACCAGGCTCCGCCGCTGGTCGGATATGACGTGTTCACCGCCGACCGTGCCCTCGTGGAGGCCGTCGAGCGGCATCTGGACCCCGCTCTCCTGGACGAGGTCCGTGACGAACTGTCGGGCTTCGGGCGGAGTGCCGGTTCCGCGCAGGTGCAGGAGTGGGGGACCCTGGCCAACGAGCACCCGCCCAAGCTCAGGACCCACGACCGCTACGGCAACCGCATCGACGAGGTCGAGTTCCACCCGGCGTGGCACCGGCTGCTGGGCAAGGGCGTCGCCGCCGGGCTGACCGCGGCCTGGACGCGCCCGGGCGGACATCTGCGGCGCGCTGCCGCGTTCATGGTCTGGACACAGGCCGAGGCGGGCAACGGCTGTCCGCTGTCGATGACCCACGCCGCGGTGCCCGCCCTGCGCACGGACCCCGCGCTCGCCACCGAGTGGGAGCCCCGGCTGACCTCCATGATCTACGACCGGGACCTGCGCCCCGCCGCACAGAAGGCCGGTGTGCTGTTCGGCATGGGGATGACCGAGAAGCAGGGCGGCAGTGACGTACGCGCCAACACGACCACGGCCCGGCCGCTGGCCGAGGACGGGACGTACGAGCTGAAGGGCCACAAGTGGTTCTGCTCGGCGCCCATGTCGGACGGGTTCCTGGTGCTGGCGCAGGCGCCGGACGGGCTGACCTGCTTCCTCCTGCCGCGGGTGCTGGAGGACGGCACGCGGAACGTGTTCATGATCCAGCGGCTGAAGGACAAGCTCGGCAACCGGTCCAACGCCTCCAGCGAGGTCGAGTTCGACGGCACCTGGGCGCGCCGGGTCGGTGACGAGGGGCGCGGGGTGCGCACCATCATCGAGATGGTCGCGGCCACCCGGCTCGACTGCGTGCTCGGCTCGGCGGCGCTGATGCGGCAGGCGGTGGCGCAGGCGATCCACCACTGCGGCCATCGGGAGGCGTTCGGCGGCAGGCTCATCGACAAGCCGCTGATGCGCAACGTGTTGGCCGATCTGGCCCTGGAGTCGGAGGCGGCGACCACGCTGGCCATGCGGCTCGCGGCTGCCTACGACGACGGGAGCGAGCAGGAGCGGGCGTTTCTGCGGCTCGCGGTGCCGGCCGCCAAGTACTGGGTGACCAAGCGGTGCACGCCGATGGTGGCGGAGGCGCTGGAGTGCCTGGGCGGCAACGGCTATGTCGAGGAGTGGGGCATGGCCCGGGTGCTGCGCGAGTCGCCGCTCAACTCCATCTGGGAGGGCGCGGGCAATGTCCAGGCGCTCGACGTGCTGCGCGCGCTCCAGCGGGAACCGGGGGCGCTCAACGCCTACCTCCAGGAGGTCGGCCGGGCGCGGGGCGCCGACCACCGCCTGGACGGCGCCATCAAGAACCTGCTCGCCGAACTCGCCGATCTGGAGGGCATCGAGGCACGGGCACGCCGCGTGGTGGAGCGGATCGCGCTGGTGCTCCAGGGTTCGCTGCTCGTGCGGTACGCGCCGCCGGAGGTCGCCGACGCCTTCTGTGGCTCCCGCCTCGGCGGCGACTGGGGTTCGGCCTTCGGCACCCTGCCGCACAGCCTGGATCTGGCCATGCTGGTGGAGCGGGCCCGGCCGGTCGCCTGACGCCGTTCGGACATACGACACCACGGGCGTCCCGGGCCCGTGGGGCACGCGCGCGAGGCGGGCCGGCAGGCAGCGGGTGCCGCGCAGGGCAGGCGTCGCGGGGGTGGTGCTGCGCCGACACGGCACCACCCCCGCTCTCCCCGCCCCGTTCAAGGAGCGCAGAGGCCGCCGGAGCGGCATTGCACAAGTTTCAATCACCACTTGACCGGCCGCCAGGGTTGCAGGAGGTTGCAACTTGCTGCTCGCTGTTGCCGGATTGCACCCCTCCGTCACGGACAGACGGCAGTATGAGGGCCAGCGTCAGCAGGGGCCGGGCTCTCCTGGCCGAAAACGGCTGACGGTCACCGGCACGTGAGCCGTGGGGGCTGAGGCGCCCCGGAGGGCGAGCGAGCCGAAGGAAGCGACAGGCCTTGGGGGAGGTTCCAGTGGCGCACTCGGCCAAGGACGTCGCGCGGCTCGCCACCTTGGACGCCGCGCGGGCGGCCCGGCTGCTCAGCGAGGTGCGCAGCGCCACCCTGGCGGGACGGCGCGCCCCGGTTCCGCCGCGCCCGGTGATCGAGGCGTCGTGGGGCCGCATGCTGCGCAGCGGCGTCGATCCGGACCATGACTTCCGGGCCGATCTGCTCGGCCGCGACGAGATCGAGCGGCGCCGCCGTGAGTCCCCGCTGCGGCATGTGCTGCCGGTGCTGCGTGAGGGCCTGCTGTCGGTGGCGGACGTGGCGCAGCACATCATGGTCGTCGCCGACGCGGACGGGCGGGTGTTGTGGCGGGAGGGCAGCTCCTCGGTGCTGCGCAAGGCGGACGGGCTGGGGTTCGAACTCGGCGCGGACTGGGGTGAGGCGGTGGTCGGCACCAACGGCGTGGGCACCCCGGCGGTGACCCGGCGCCCCGTGCAGGTCTTCGCGTCCGAGCACTTCGTGCGCTCCCACGCCTCCTGGACGTGCACGGGCGCCCCGGTCACGGACCCGCGCGACGGCCGGCTGATCGGCGTCGTGGACGTCAGCGGGCCGCTGGAGACGATGCATCCGGCGACGCTCGCATGGGTGGGAGCGGTGGCCAAGCTGGCCGAGGCACGGCTGCGCGAGGTGCATCTGGCCTCGCTGGAGCGGCTGCGGGCGGTGGCGGCGCCGCTACTCGCCGGGCTGGGCGAACGGGCGCTGGCCGTGGACCGGGACGGCTGGACGGCGGCGGTGACCGGGATGCCGTACACCGACCGGGTGGCCCTGCCCACCTCGCTCTCGCCCGGCCCGGGTCTGCTTCCGGCGCTGGGTCCCTGCACGGTGGAGCCGCTGCCGGGGGGCTGGCTGATCCGCGTCGCGGACGCGCCCGCGCCGGCGCGCACCACGCGCATCGTCGTGGACGTCGCGCACCCGCGCCGCTGGTGGGTGACGGTGTCGGGCGACACCGGTTCCTGGACCCATGAACTCAGCCCCCGGCACGCCGAGTTGCTCTACCTGCTGGCCCGCCACCGCTCGGGCCGCACGGCCTCGGCCCTGGCGGCCGACGTGTTCGGCGACCCGGCCCGCACGGTCACGGTCCGCGCCGAGATGTCCCGCGTCCGGCGGTACCTGGGGGCCTTCCTGGAACACCGGCCGTATCGTTTTTGCGAGTCGGCGGAGGTGGAACTCCTGCCCCCCACCGACCTGGCCGATCTCCTGCCCCACTCGGTGGCACCGGGGGTGGTGCGGGCGCGGCGTGCGTCCTGGGGCGGCGTCCACGAACAGGAACCGGCCCCCGCTCCGACACCCCGCCCCCAGATGGTCCTCCCACTCGTCCCCCGTCGCGACCACCGCGCCCTACGGCCCCCCGGCCCCCCGGCCCACTAGCCCCCACGGTGGGGATAACCCGCCTTTTCCCGGGTCTTCGGCCGGTGCCGGAACCGTCTGCCGTAGCATCCCTCTCACAGGCCGCCCCACCGCTCCCCCGGTCAACGTCAGGATCACGAGGAGCAGTTGGCCCCCGCCGGGAGGTTGTATGAAGCACCGTGGCAGGCACCGTCGCAGGCGTAGAGGTCGTGCGCTGCGGGCCACGCTGGCCGGGACCGCGCTGGCGCTCACCGCCGCCGCCACGCTGATCAGCACCTCGCAGGCCGCGGGCGGGGACAACCCCGGCGGTCTGTCCCGGGTCACCGCCGTGGCCGAGACCACGAAGCTCCGCCTCCACGAGAACCTCATCGACCGCGGCACCCTGGACACGCTCAGCCGGGCGATGGGCGGCACCGTGCGGGTCCAGGACGTCCTCGCGTCCGCCGACCACACCATGCGCGACCGGTCCGCGTGCGACGCCGCCGAGACGGCCGCGCTGCCGGTGAAACCGGCGGCCACGCGCGCGTACTGCTGGGAGCGCGGCGACGCCACGACCACCGAGTGGCTGCCCCGGTCCGTCACCACCTCGGGGGACGCCGACAACGGCGGCCGCTGGGGCTCCGACCGGGTCGTCCTGTCCGGCTGGACCCACGACGACCGCGGCACCGGCGCCCCGGCCGCCGACCGGGGCCTCGCGAGGATCGCCTTCATCGACGCCAACGACCCGGGCCGTCTCGCCTACCGCTGGATCCTGCTCGTCGCCCCGAGCTCCGGCGGCACCAACTTCGCCGCCGTCCGCAGCGGTCTGTCCGGTATGGTCTGGTACCAGGACAAGCTGTTCGTCACCGCCCGCGACTCCCTGCTGGTCTTCGACCTGCACCGCCTTCTGAAGGCCAACGTGGACAGCACCGCGATCGGCCGGGTGCCGGGCGGCTACGCCGCACACGGCTACCAGTACGTGCTGCCGACGGTCGGTTCCTACCGTCTGTCCGGCGGCAGTTGTTCGGCCGCCGACGACCGCGCGGCCCCCTGCTTCTCCGCCCTCTCGCTGGACCGCACCTCGACCCCGGACAGCCTGGTGGCGAGCGAGTGGTTCCACCCCGGCGACACCGGCCGTCCTGCCCGCGTATGGCGCTACGTGTTCAGCACCGTGCCCGGCCGCGGCGGACTGCTCGCCACGGACGCGCGCGGCGACGTCCGGGCGAGCGAGGCGTACGAGACGGAGGCGTCCGGGGTGCAGGGCGTCCTCTCGCACCGGCGGAGCGGCGCGGCGGAGACCGACTGGTACGTCGACCACGCCCCCACCGTCGACGGCCGACACGGCACGCTCTGGCGGCAGACCACCTCCGGAGCGAAGGCGGCCACGTGCGCGGCCGACGAGACCCAGGCGTGCTGGGGACGGCACACCGCGTCCCTGTCGTACTGGCGGGAGACGGGCGAGCTGTGGACGCTGACGGAGGGCGCCGCGAGCGGCGACGGGGCACGGGCGGCCGGACCGGCGGGGGGCCGGGTGCTGTACGCGGTGCCGCTGAACGCGGTGGACGACGCGCTGGAGTAGCCGCGGCGATCGCGTCCGTGCCCGGCCGACGGCGTCGGGGCACCTTTGTGGTGCCGCGCGGCCCCATGATTCCCTGGCCGCATGACTACCCTCACCGTGACCACCTGGTCCCTGGAGCAGACGTCCCCGACCGACCTGCGCCCCGCGACGGCACCCGAGGGCGATGTCCGTGTCGTCCGCGCGGAGGTGCCGTCGCCCGAGTTCGGCCGCTTCCTGTACGCGTCGGTCGGCGGGGACATCCGCTGGACCGACCGGCTGGGCTGGACGTACGCACGGTGGCGGGAGTACCTGGCCCGGCCGGGGGTGGAGATCTGGGTCGCCCACGACCGGGGCACCCCGGCCGGATACGTGGAGCTCGATCCGGCCGACGAGGGAGTCGTGGAGATCGCCTACTTCGGGCTCATACCCGCCTTCCGTGGCCGGCGGATCGGCGGTCACCTGCTGTCGTACGGCACCGCCCGCGCCTGGGACCTCGCCGACCGATGGCCGGGCCTGACCCCCACCAAGCGGGTGTGGCTGCATACCTGCAGCAAGGACGGCGAACACGCGATGGCCAACTACCAGCGGCGCGGTTTCCAGCTGTTCGAGACCAAGGTCGAGGAGGAGCCGGAGATCGCCACACCGGGCCCCTGGCCTGGGGCTTACCCGGCCTGACCGGCGTTGACAAGTCCCCGTACGGGCCATGTGACCGAGGACACCTCTGTTCCGCATTCCGGGACAAGGATGTCCGCATGATGGACGAAGCTGGACTGTGTCCAGATCGCCGTGACACGCTTCCGTCATGTCTGGAACTGGAATTGCCTTGGTGAGTCGGCGGCACGTCGACCTCGGCCGCATGTCCAGCGCCATCTGTCCGGCGAGCTGAGAGCCTCCAGCCAGCACCGGTTTCCCCGTTTCCGCCCTTGCGCAAGGATGCGCACGTCTCGTCGCGTGCCCGCGTGCGCAGGTCAGAGTCGCTTCCTGACTGTCCCGAAGGACGTATCCACCATGGCTGCCTCCCCGCAGAATCCCGCCACGCCCCGCCGCAGGGTGAGCCGTCACCGTGGCGAGGGTCAGTGGGCCGTGGGCCACTTCACCCCGCTCAACGGCAACGAACAGTTCAAGAAGGACGACGACGGTCTCAATGTGCGGACACGCATTGAGACGATCTACTCCAAGCGGGGCTTCGACTCCATCGACCCCAACGACCTGCGTGGCCGGATGCGCTGGTGGGGCCTGTACACCCAGCGCAAGCCCGGGATCGACGGCGGCAAGACCGCGATCCTGGAGCCGGAGGAGCTGGACGACCGCTACTTCATGATGCGCGTCCGCATCGACGGCGGCCGCCTGACCACAGAGCAGCTGCGCGTCATCGGCGAGATCTCCCAGGAGTTCGCGCGCGGCACCGCCGACATCACGGACCGGCAGAACGTCCAGTACCACTGGATCCGGATCGAGGACGTACCCGAGATCTGGAACCGTCTGGAGGCCGTCGGGCTGTCCACCACCGAGGCCTGCGGTGACACGCCCCGCGTCATCCTCGGCTCGCCCGTCGCCGGCATCGCCGAGGACGAGATCATCGACGGCACCCCGGCCATCGAGGAGATCCACCGCCGGGTCATCGGCAACAAGGCGTACTCGAACCTGCCGCGCAAGTTCAAGACCGCGATCTCCGGCTCGCCGCTGCTGGACGTGGCGCACGAGATCAACGACGTCGCCTTCGTCGGCGTCCACCACCCCGAGCACGGCCCCGGTTTCGACCTGTGGGTCGGCGGCGGCCTGTCCACGAACCCGAAGATCGGGGTCCGGCTCGGCACCTGGGTGCCGCTGGAGGAGGTCCCGGACGTCCACGAGGGCGTCATCTCGATCTTCCGCGACTACGGCTACCGTCGTCTGCGCACCCGCGCCCGGCTGAAGTTCCTGGTCGCCGACTGGGGCGCGGAGAAGTTCCGCCAGGTCCTGGAGGACGAGTACCTGGGACGCAAGCTGGTCGACGGCCCGGCGCCCGCGCAGCCGGTGGAGCGCTGGCGCGACCACGTCGGCGTGCACCGCCAGCAGGACGGCCGCTTCTACGTCGGCTTCGCGCCGCGCGTGGGCCGCGTGGACGGTGCGACGCTCACGAAGATCGCCGAGCTGGCCGAGGCGCACGGCTCGGGCCGGGTGCGTACGACCGTCGAGCAGAAGATGATCGTGCTGGACGTGGCGGAGTCCATGGTCGACTCCCTCGTGGAAGGCCTGGAGGCACTGGACCTCACCGCCAGGCCCTCCCCCTTCCGGCGCGGCACGATGGCCTGCACCGGCATCGAGTACTGCAAGCTCGCCATCGTCGAGACCAAGGCGCGCGGCTCCTCGCTGATCGACGAACTGGAGCGCCGTATCCCGGACTTCGACGAGCCGATCACCATCAACATCAACGGCTGCCCGAACGCCTGCGCCCGTATCCAGGTCGCGGACATCGGTCTCAAGGGCCAGCTGGTCCTCAACGACAAGGGCGAGCAGGTCGAGGGCTTCCAGGTGCACCTGGGCGGCGCGCTCGGCCTGGAGGCCGGCTTCGGCCGCAAGGTCCGCGGCCTGAAGGTCACCTCGCAGGAGCTGCCGGACTACGTCGAGCGCGTCCTCAGGCGGTTCCAGGCGGAGCGCGAAGAGGGCGAGCGGTTCGCCGTCTGGGCCGCCCGGGCCTCCGAGGAGGCCCTGTCGTGAGCGAGCGAGCGGCCCCCTTCTACTGCCCCTACTGTGGCGACGAGGACCTGCGTCCCAGCGAGCAGGGCCACGGAGCGTGGGAATGCGGAGCCTGCAATCGAGCCTTCCAGCTGAAGTTCCTCGGGCTGCTCGCCCGGGGGCTGCAGCGAGCCGACAGCGGAGGGGACGAGATATGACGACCACTCAGGAAGAGCGCAGCACCGACGATCTCAAGGCGCTCGCCGAGCGGGCGGGCCGTGATCTGGAGGACGCCTCCGCGCTGGAGATCCTCCGGTGGGCGGCCGACACGTTCGGCAGGCGCTGGTGTGTGACCTCCTCGATGGAGGACGCGGTGGTCGCCCACCTCGCCTCCCGGGCGATGCCCGGCGTGGACGTGGTGTTCCTGGACACCGGCTACCACTTCCCGGAGACCACCGGCACCCGCGACGCGGTCGAGGCCGTGATGGACGTCAACGTCATCACCCTCACCCCCCGCCGGACGGTCGCCGAACAGGACGCCCGGTACGGCCCCCGCCTGCACGAGCGCGACCCCGACCTGTGCTGCAGGCTCCGCAAGGTCCAGCCCCTGGAAGAGGGCCTGCGGGGCTACGACGCCTGGGCGACCGGACTGCGCCGCGACGAGTCCCCCACCCGGGCCCACACCCCGGTCGTCGGCTGGGACGACAAGCGGCGCAAGGTCAAGATCTCGCCCATCGCCCGCTGGAGCCAGGACGACGTGGACGCCTACGTCGCCGAGCACGGCGTGCTGACCAACCCGCTGCTGATGGACGGCTACGCCTCCGTGGGCTGCGCCCCCTGCACCCGGCGGGTCCTGGCGGGCGAGGACGCGCGGGCCGGCCGCTGGGCGGGGCGCGCGAAGACCGAGTGCGGGCTGCACGGCTGACCATGACACACACTCAGGAGACACACGTGACGACCGGAGCCACCGTCTGGCTCACGGGTCTGCCCAGCGCCGGCAAGACCACCATCGCCCTGGAGCTGGCCGGCCGGCTGCGCGCGGAAGGACACCGCGTCGAGGTCCTCGACGGGGACGAGATCCGCGAGTTCATCTCGGCGGGCCTGGGCTTCAGCCGCGAGGACCGGCACACCAACGTCCAGCGCATCGGCTACCTGGCCGAGCTGCTCGCCCGCAACGGTGTCAAGGCACTCGTCCCGGTGGTCGCGCCGTACACCGACAGCCGCGAGGCGGTGCGCAAGCGGCACGAGGAGAACGGGACCCCGTACGTCGAGGTGCACGTGGCGACCCCGGTCGAGGTGTGCTCGGTACGCGATGTGAAGGGTCTGTACGCCAAGCAGGCCGCGGGCGAGCTGAAGGGGCTCACCGGGGTCGACGACCCGTACGAGGAGCCCGAGGCGCCGGACCTGCGCATCGAGTCGCAGCACCAGACCGTGCCGGAGTCCGCGGCCTCGCTCCACGCCCTGCTCAGCGAGAGGGGATTGGCATGACGACCGTCGCTTCCGTCCAGGAGGACACGGACAGCCCGTACGCCCTCTCGCACCTCGATGCGCTCGAGTCCGAGGCGGTGCACATCTTCCGTGAGGTGGCGGGCGAGTTCGAGCGGCCGGTGATCCTGTTCTCCGGTGGCAAGGACTCCATCGTCATGCTGCACCTCGCGCTGAAGGCGTTCGCCCCCGCGGCGATCCCCTTCTCGCTGCTGCATGTGGACACCGGACACAACTTCCCCGAGGTCCTTGAGTACCGGGACCGCGTGGTGGCCGCACATGGGCTGCGCCTCCATGTGGCCTCGGTCCAGGACTACATCGACCGGGGTGTGCTCAAGGAACGCCCCGACGGCACCCGCAACCCCCTCCAGACCCTTCCGCTCACCGAGAAGATCCAGTCGGAGCGGTTCGACGCCGTGTTCGGCGGCGGGCGCCGCGACGAGGAGAAGGCCCGCGCCAAGGAGCGGGTGTTCTCCCTGCGCGACGAGTTCTCCCAGTGGGACCCGCGCCGCCAGCGGCCCGAGCTGTGGAACCTGTACAACGGCCGGCACGCACCGGGCGAGCACGTCCGTGTCTTCCCCCTGTCCAACTGGACCGAGCTCGACGTCTGGCAGTACATCGCCCGCGAGGGCATCGAGCTGCCGGAGATCTACTTCGCGCACGACCGCGAGGTCTTCCAGCGGGGCGGCATGTGGCTGACCGCCGGCGAGTGGGGCGGGCCGAAGGACGGGGAGAGTGTCGAGAAGCGGCTCGTGCGCTACCGCACGGTCGGCGACATGTCCTGCACCGGCGCCGTCGACTCGGACGCCGTGACCCTCGAGCAGGTGATCGCGGAGATCGCCGCGTCCCGGCTGACCGAGCGGGGCGCGACGCGTGCGGACGACAAGCTGTCCGAGGCCGCCATGGAGGACCGCAAGCGCGAGGGGTACTTCTAGCCATGACCACCACGACGGAGCTCTCCGCCACCACCCTCCTGCGGTTCGCCACCGCCGGTTCGGTCGACGACGGCAAGTCCACGCTCGTCGGACGGCTCCTGCACGACTCCAAGTCGGTCCTGGCGGACCAGCTGGAGGCCGTCGAGCGCGTCTCGGCGAGCCGCGGCCAGGAGGGCCCGGACCTCGCGCTGCTGACGGACGGCCTGCGCGCCGAGCGCGAGCAGGGCATCACCATCGACGTGGCCTACCGCTACTTCGCCACACCGCGCCGCCGGTTCATCCTGGCCGACACGCCCGGCCATGTGCAGTACACCCGCAACATGGTGACGGGTGCCTCCACGGCCGAGCTGACGGTGATCCTGGTCGACGCCCGCAACGGCGTCGTCGAGCAGACCCGCCGCCACGCCGCGATCGCCGCCCTGCTCCGGGTGCCCCACGTGGTCCTCGCCGTCAACAAGATGGACCTGGTCGACCACCAGGAGTCCGTGTTCGCCGCGATCGCCGAGGAGTTCACGGCGTACGCGCTCGAGCTGGGCGTCCCGGAGGTCACGGCGATCCCGATCTCGGCGCTCGCCGGCGACAACGTGGTGGAGCCGTCCGCGAACATGGACTGGTACGGCGGCCCGACCGTCCTGGAGCACCTGGAGACCGTCCCGGTCAGCCACGACCTGGCGCACTGCCACGCCCGGCTGCCCGTGCAGTACGTGATCCGGCCGGGGACCGCCGAGCACCCGGACTACCGGGGCTACGCGGGCCAGATCGCGGCGGGTACCTTCCGCGTCGGCGACCCGGTCACCGTGCTGCCCTCCGGCCGTACGACGAAGATCTCCGGCATCGACCTGCTGGGCAAGCCGGTCTCCGTGGCGTGGACGACGCAGTCGGTGACCGTCCTGCTGGAGGACGACATCGACGTCTCGCGCGGGGACCTGATCGTGCCGAGCAAGGACGCGCCGGCCACCACGCAGGACGTGGAGGCGACCGTCTGCCATGTCGCCGACCAGCCGCTGACCGTCGGCCACCGCGTGCTGCTCAAGCACGGCACCCGCACGGTCAAGGCGATCGTCAAGGACATCCCGTCCCGTCTCACGCTCGACGACCTGTCCCTGCACCCGCACCCGGGACAGCTCGTCGCCAACGACATCGGCCGAGTGAAGATCCGTACCGCCGAGCCGCTGCCGGTCGACTCCTACGCCGACTCGCGCCGCACCGGCTCCTTCATCCTGATCGACCCGGCGGACGGCACCACACTCACCGCGGGCATGGTCGGCGAGTCGTTCGCCTCGCCGGAGCCCGTCAAGGACGAGGCCGACGACGGTTGGGACTTCTGAGCATGAGGACGACCGACTTCTACTCGACGTTCGCGAAGGAGGGCGGCCGCGTCGGCAGCGGCGCCCTCGGGAGCGGGCAGGGCGGAGTGGCGCGATGTGCGGGATGACGTACGCGCACCGCTCGCGCGCCCTGTCCCCCCACCCGACGTCCCGGTTGCGACGAAGACCTGCCGACCTCCCGGCCACGACCTGAAGGAACGTGACCGCCGGGCCAACGAGAGGAACGCCTCCCGTGCCTGCCAACCTTCCCCCTTCTCGGCTTCGCCCGAACGAGGGCGCCCCCGGCTCCCTCCTGCGCCGCGGCCTCGCCGTGGCCGTCGCACTGCCCCTGCTGACGCTCGCCGCCTGCGGCTACGGGTCCCAGGCCAAGGACGACACGTCCAACCAGAACGTCGCCGCCGGGTCCAAGAAGATCGACGGTCTTGACTCCGTGAAGATCGGCTACTTCGGCAACCTCACCCACGCGACCGCGCTCGTCGGCCGTGAACAGGGCATCTTCCAGAAGGAGCTCGGCGCCACCAAGGCCCAGTACGCGACCTTCAACGCCGGCCCCTCCGAGATCGAGGCGCTCAACTCCGGCTCGATCGACATCGGCTGGATCGGCCCGTCCCCGGCGATCAACGGCTACACCAAGTCCGACGGCAAGAACCTGCGGATCGTCGCCGGTTCGGCGTCGGGCGGCGTGAAGCTGGTCGTCGACCCGAAGAAGGTCACGTCCCTCAAGGACGTCAAGGGCAAGAGGATCGCGACGCCTCAGCTCGGCAACACGCAGGACGTGGCGTTCCTCAACTGGATCGCGGACCAGGGCTGGAAGGTCGACTCGCAGAGCGGCAAGGGTGACGTCACCGTCGTCCGCAGCGACAACAAGGTCACCCCGGACGCCTTCAGGACCGGTTCCGTCGACGGCGCCTGGGTGCCCGAGCCGACCGCCTCCAGGCTGGTCGCCGAGGGCGGCAAGGTGCTGCTGGACGAAGCGTCGCTGTGGCCGGACAAGAAGTTCGTGATCACGAACATCATCGTGTCGCAGAACTTCCTCAAGGCGCACCCGAAGGCTGTCGAGGCGGTGCTGAAGGCCTCGGTCGAGACCAACAAGTGGATCAACGCCAATTCCGACGCGGCGAAGGCCGCGGCGAACAAGCAGCTGGCGGCGGACTCCGGCAAGGCGCTGCCGGTGAAGGTCCTGGACCCGGCGTGGAAGTCGATCCAGCTCACCAACGACCCGCTGGCTTCCACCCTGAACACCGAGGCGCAGCACGCGGTCAAGGCGGGTCTGCTGAAGCAGCCCGACCTCAAGGGCATCTACGACCTCACGATCCTCAACAAGGTCCTCAAGGCAGCGGGCGAGAGCACGGTCGACGACGCCGGTCTCGGCGCCGGCTGACCGAACCCACGACGAGTTCCCAGGAGGTGACGACCATGGCCACGACCCTCGCCAAGGCCGACGAGTCGGTCCAGCACGCGGCTCGCCTTGAGCATGTCTCGAAGTCCTTCGCGGGACCGGGAGGGCAGCAGCTCGTCCTGGACGACATCAGCCTCGATGTCGCACCGGGCGAGTTCGTCACCCTCCTGGGGGCCTCGGGCTGCGGCAAGTCCACACTGCTGAACCTGGTGGCGGGCCTGGACAGGCCCAGCGCCGGCTCCATCACGACGGACGGCCGCCCGGCCCTCATGTTCCAGGAGCACGCCCTGTTCCCGTGGCTGACCGCGGGCAAGAACATCGAACTCGCCCTCAGGCTCCGGGGGCTTGCCAAGTCCGAGCGGCGCGGCAAGGCCGAGGAACTGCTCGAACTTGTCCGGCTGAAGGGCGCGTACGGCAAGCGCGTGCACGAGCTGTCCGGCGGTATGCGGCAGCGCGTGGCGCTGGCCCGGGCACTGGCGCAGGAGAGCAGCCTGCTGCTGATGGACGAGCCGTTCGCGGCTCTCGACGCCATCACCCGGGATGTGCTGCACGACGAGCTGACCCGGATCTGGCAGGAGACGGGGCTGTCCGTCCTGTTCGTCACGCACAACGTGCGCGAGGCGGTGCGGCTCGCGCAGCGCGTGGTCCTGCTGTCCTCACGCCCGGGTCGCGTGGCCCGTGAGTGGACGGTCGGCATTCCGCAGCCGCGCCGCATCGAGGACGCGCCGGTGGCGGAACTGTCCATCGAGATCACCGAAGTACTGCGGGGGGAGATCCGGCGCCATGGCCAGCACTGAGACGAAGACGGCGCAGGACGCCGCAAGCGTAGAGGCGGGCCTCGACGCGCTGGAGGCAGCGGCCGTGCGCCGTCCGCCGTTCCGGCAGACATTGGTGAGCAAGATCCTGCCGCCCGTGATCGCGATCGCGGTGGTCCTCGTGGTCTGGCAGGGCCTGATATCGCTCAAGATCGTCACCGATCCCACCAAGCTGCCCGCGCCGTCCGCGGTGTGGCACGCGGTACGGGACGCGTGGCTGAGGGGCGAGTTGCTCGGCTACATCTGGACCAGCGTCTCGCGCGGTCTGCTGGGCTTCCTGTTCGCCCTGGGCATCGGGACCCCGCTGGGTCTGCTGGTGGCCCGGGTGCGGTTCGTGCGCGCGGCGCTGCACCCGATCCTGTCCGGACTGCAGTCGCTGCCGTCGGTGGCCTGGGTGCCGCCGGCCGTGATCTGGCTGGGTCTGAACAACTCGATGATGTACGCGGTGATCCTGCTCGGCGCGGTGCCGTCGATCGCCAACGGGCTGGTTTCCGGGGTCGACCAGGTGCCGCCGCTGTTCCTGCGGGCGGGCCGGACGATGGGGGCGACGGGCCTGAAGGGCACCTGGCACATCGTGCTGCCGGCCGCGCTGCCCGGCTATGTCGCGGGCCTGAAGCAGGGCTGGGCGTTCGCGTGGCGCTCGCTGATGGCCGCGGAGATCATCGCGTCCTTCCCGGACCTCGGTGTCGGCCTCGGCCAGTTGCTGGAGAACGGCCGCAACGCCAGCGACATGGCCATGGTCTTCGAGGCCATCCTGCTCATCCTGATCGTCGGCATCGCCATCGACCTGCTGATCTTCAGCCCGCTGGAGCGGTGGGTGCTGCGCAGCCGCGGTCTCCTCGTCAAGGGCTGATGTCCCATGCCCCAGAAGCCGGTTGACCCCGTCCTGCTCGTCATCGCCCACGGCAGCCGCGATCCGCGGCATGCCGCCACCGTCCACGCCCTCGTGCGGCGGGTGCGGTCGCTGCGGCCCGGGCCCCGGGTGGAGATCGGCTTCCTGGACTTCAACGTGCCGTCCGTGCACGGGGTGCTGGAGTCCCTGGCGGCGGAGGGAGTACGGGACGTGGTGGCCCTCCCCCTCCTGCTGACCCGGGCCTTCCACGCGAAGGCGGACATCCCGGCGGTCCTGCGCGAGGCGCCGCCACGGCTGCGGATCCGGCAGGCGGACGTGCTGGGCCCCTCACCGCTCCTGTGGGCCGCCCTGGAGCGGCGGTTGTACGAGGCGGGGCTGACCCCCGCCGACAAGTCCTCGACCGGGGTCGTGCTGGCCTCGGCGGGGTCCACGGACCCGGAGGCGATCGCAGTGATCGCTGATATCGCGCGGGAGTGGCGGCACACCGGTTGGTGCGCCGTGCGGCCTGCGTTCGCCTCCGCATCCCTTCCCCGCACCGAGGACGCGGTGCGCGAGTTGCGGGCGGCCGGCTGCGCCCGGGTGGCCGTGGCACCGTACGTGCTGGCTCCCGGCTTCCTGCCGGACCGCATCGCGCGGGGCGCCGCCGAAGCGGACGTCCTGGCGGAGGTCCTGGGACCTGCGCCGGAGGTGGCGCGGGTCGTGGTGGAACGCTATGACCAGGCCCGGTTGCCGCTGCTCACGGCGCTCGGTGCGTGACGGTCAGGCCGTGGTGCTCGCCGTCAGCCCCTTTCGCCCACCTGTCGGCTCATTCATCGGAGCAACGTTCCGCTGTCTGGCCATGATTCAGTCGAAGGACAAGCCTCCCGTACGGGTCCGCTTGAGCTCGAAGAAGTCGGGGTGGCTGGCCAGGACCCGGAAGCTGTCGAAGAGTTCGGCCGCCTCGCCGCCGCGCGGGACGGCCCGCAGTACTGGACCGAACCACACCGTTCCATCGACATGGACGGTGGGCGTACCCACATAGCCGCCCGACTCGGGCTCGACGCCGGCCTCGTGGCTGCGGCGCACCGCGTCGTCGTAGGACGGGTCGTGCGCGACAGCGGCGAGGTCGGCCGGGAGGCCGAGTTCGGCGAGCGACTCGGCGATCACGGCGTCGAAGTCCCCCGCCTTGCGCTCGTGGATCCGGGTGCCGAAGGCGGTGTAGAGGTCCCGGAGCACCTTCTCCCCGTGCCGCTCGCCAGCGGCCACCGCGACCCGCACCGGGCCGATCGACTTGTCGACCAACGTCCGGTACCACTGCGGGAGTTCGTTGCCGATGTTGTGCAGGTACAGGCTCATCGCGTGGAAGCGGAGGTCGAGCGGACGCGCGCGCTCGACCTCCAGCAGCCAGCGGGAGGTGATCCAGGCGAAGGGGCACGCCGGGTCGAAGTAGAAGTCGACCCGGATGGGAGAGGTGTTCGGCATGCCGCCCACGCTAGTCACCGAATGGAACACGGTCTTGACCCAATCGGTGACTGTCTCAGTGCTCCACTTCGCCTGCCGCGCCCTGCCGCGGATCACGTCCGCTCGCCGCCAGCGCCCGCTCGAACACAGGTGCGTCGTCCGGGACGGCGATCGGATCGGCGAAGCCGTCGTACTGGCGGTAGAGGTCGCCATGGGTCTCGACCACATCCAGGACCAGCCGGGCCGCGCCCTCCGAGATCCGGTACTCCTGGCCGGTGGCCGTCGCCACGTCCCAGCCGTGGACGGCCATCTCCTTGACGATCACCCGCGCCAGCTCGTCGGCAGGCATCGTCGCCATGCCCAGGTCGACCTCGCCCTCCCAGACGGCGGGGTCGTCCCAGGCGGCCACGGCGCGGTCGAGCTGATCGGCGTACGCCTGCGCCCAGCCGGGGTCCGCGGTGAAGTCACGCGCGGTCAGCTCCTCGGACAGCGGCTTGCGCAGGGCGCGGTGCTCCAGGCCGTGCGAGGTGTAGAGGACCCAGTGGTTCACCAGGGTGCGGACGTCCCAGGGGGGACAGTGGGTGGGTGCGGGCAGTCGCTCCGCCCTGACGCCACGGGCCACCCGGGCGGCTTCGGCGGCGCATTCGACCAGGTAGGGGTGCACGTTCTCGTACGGATCGCTCATGCCTCAACGCTAGGAACGGCCGGGGGGATCCTCTTGAACAAACGCGACGGACCCCTCGGCGGCCGCCACCGCCTCGTCCGCGAGCCGCACCAGCTCCGCGACCGGCAGTGAGCCGGGCGCCCTTCCCTCCCGGGCGAACGCGTTGGCGAGCCGTTGCAGCAGCTCGTTCAGCGGGGTCGGTACGCCGTGCAGACGGCCCAGCAGGACGATCTCGCCGTTGAGGTAGTCGGCCTCGATCGTGCCCGTGCCACGGGTGAGGGACTGCCAGGAGGAACCGCCGCCGCGCTCGGCCCCGTCGAGGGGCACCAGACGGATCCTGCCGCCGCGGACCTCCTTCTGCTCCCGCTCGCTCGTGTACGGGATCCCGGCGGCCCCGAGCACCGCCTCGCCCTCGGCACGCACCCGTGCGTACAGCCGCCGCGCCTCGTCGTCGGCGATCGGTCCACTGACCGCCTCGACGGCGTTGGCGAGGTTGGCCAGCAGCTTGGCGTACTGCCAGCGCGCCACGTCCGGCACGACCGGCGCCTCGAACCGCGCCGTTGCCAGGTCGGCGGCGATCCGGCGGGCGGTCTCGTCGGTGCCGTGCGGATGGCGGCCGATGTGCAGGATGCCGGTGAGCGGGGTGCCGGCCGCGGAGACGACGCCCGGTTCGACGAACGTGGCGGGCAGCCACACACAGACGCCGTACACGCGGCGGAAGTGGCGCAGGGCGAGCCGCTGGCTCTCGACCCCGTTCTGCGCGCAGACCACCGGCAGCCGCTCGCCGGCCGTAGCGCCGCCCGCCACCGCCACCGGCCCCCAGGCCTCCAGCGCGGCCTCGCTGTCCTGTGTCTTGACGGCCAGCACGAGCACGTCGTCCCCGCGCAACGCGCCCAGTGCCTCCGGCCCGTCGACCACAGGCAGCCGGTGGGTGTGCTCGCCGTCCGGGGCGCGGAAGCGCAGTCCTCCCTCCCGCAGCGCCGCGTACTGCGCGCCCCGCGCGACCAGGACCACCTCGTGCCCCGCCCCGGCCAGCCGCGCGCCGATCGCACCGCCGACCGCCCCTGCTCCGATGATGATGTAGCGCATGCCGACGAGCCTCGCACAGCCGCGGGCGACCGCACCGGAGCGGGATCGCGGTCACCCGGATCGGCCCTGCTCCTGGGGGCGCGTGCCTCGGTGGATCACCAGGCCTCGTGGCTGAACGGCGTCCCCCGGTGGAAGGCCGCGCTCAGGCACCGGTCAGCTCCTCCAGTTTGACGACCGTGTTCCAGTTGCGGGTGGTGGCGATCACGCCCCCGCTCAGCCGGGGCCTGGAGAGGTGTTCGGCCAGCTTGGACCGGCCGAGTCCGTCGGGTGCGTAGAGGTAGAGCGCGCGGTCGCCCAGCCGGAACTCCTCCGGCAGGTAAGCGGCCGGGTCGATCTCCGCGAACCGCTCGGCGTCCACGGGCTTCGAGAAGTACGTGACGTGCAGCTGTCTGCCCTCCAGTTCACCGGCCGGGAACGGGCAGGCCTCGCGTACGGCCCTGAGATACGCGTGGTCACGAACGAGCACGTCGACGGGGAAGCCGACGTGCTTCTCGATCGCCTCGGACAGCTCCGCCGCCAAAGACTCCTCGTCGCCGTGGTCGGCCGTGAAGACCGCGTTGCCGCTCTGCAGATAGGTGGCCGCCCCGGTGTGGCCCAGCCCGGTCAGGAGCGTGCGCAGGTCTGCCATGGGCAGCTTCCTGCTGCCGCCCACGTTGATGCCGCGCAGCAGCGCCGCGTACGTCGTCGTCATCCACACACCATAGAGCGGCCGCAGTGCCCGGTGGGGACCGCGGCCACGGCACGCAGACGGCATCCGGCGGCCGCGGACCCTGATCCCGGCCGCCGGGAACCCCGGTAGGTGTAAGGGGTCACGGTCCTCCCAGATGGTGAGGCGATGGAGTCCGTGGGGATGAGCCGGACCGTTCGCGGTTCACCGACGAGCACGACGAGTCGCTCTTACGCCACGCCTACCTTCGAAGCGAACGGTGGCGGCAGGGGGCCGTCACCCGCACAAGAGGGGGCAGCCCGTCATGGGGAATGGAGATACGCGGGTGCGGGGCATCGCCGCCCGGGCCGGCGGCTGGAGCGCCCGGCACCGATGGGCTGCCGTCGGCGTCTGGGTGCTGTTCGTCGTCCTGGCCATGGCCATCGGCTCGGCGGCCGGCCGGGTCGACATCAAGAACAGCCAGGAGCTCAAGGGCGAGACCCGCACGGCCGCCAAGATCATCGAGGACGCCGGGATCAAGCAGCCGGCCGCCGAGACCGTCCTGATCCAGGCCAGGGACGGCCGCACCACCGCCACGGACCCGCGGTTCCGCGCCGCCGTCACCGCGGTCGTACGGGCCGTCGAAGGCACCGGCCGGGTGACGGACGTGACCTCGCCGTACGACACCAGGACCATCTCCCGGGACGGTCACAGTGCCCTCGTGCAGTTCGCCATGCGCGGCGACGCCGACACCGCGGGCAGCCGTGTCGAGCCCGTCCTGAACGCCGTCGCCGGGGTCCAGAAGGAGCATGGGGAACTGCGGATCGAGGAGATCGGCGGCGCCAGCATGCAGAAGACGTTCTCCGACGCGTTCGGCGACGACTTCAAGCAGGCCGAGTACTCCGCGGTGCCGGTGGCGCTCGGCATCCTGCTGATCGCGTTCGGCGCGCTGGTCGCGGCACTGCTGCCGGTCGCGCTGGCGGTCACCGCGATCATGGCCACGATGGGTCTGATGGGCATCGTCAGCCATCTGCAGCCGATGAACGACACCGCCAACTCCGTGATGCTGCTGGTGGGTCTGGCCGTCGGCGTCGACTACTGCCTGTTCTATCTGCGGCGAGAACGCGAGGAGCGGGCGGCCGGGCAGGACCCGGGCACCGCGCTGCGCATCGCGGCCGCGACCAGCGGGCGTGCCGTCATCGTCTCGGGTGTCACCGTGTGCGTCGCGATGGCGGGCATGCTCTTCACCGGTCTCGCCACCTTCGAGGCGATGGGTCTGGCCTCGCTGATGGTCGTGGCGGTCGCCATGGTCGGCTCGGTGACCGTGCTGCCCGCGCTGCTGTCGCTGCTGGGCGAGCGGGTCGAGAAGGGGCGCCTCCCGTTCCTGCACCCGGACAAGAGGCGCGCGCGCAACGCCCGGCGCGGCCGTTCCGCGCAGGAGGGCAGTCGGCTGTGGGGTGCCGTCCTCGAGGTCGTCCTCGCCAAGCCCGCCGTCTCCCTGGTGGTGGCGGCCGGTGCCCTGCTGGCGGTCGCGGCACCCGCGCTGGGCATGAAGACCCAGAACCTCACCCTGGACCAGGAGTTCGGCGACAAGCTGCCCATCGTGGCCACCTACAACCGGGTCAACAACGCCTTCCCCGGAGGCACCGAACCGGCCGCGGTCGTCGTCCGGGCGAAGGACATCAACGCCGCCGACGTGAAGGCCGCCCTCGCCGACTTCCGTACGCGGGCGATCAGTTCGGGCGCCTCGCGCGGACCCGTCGACATCAAGCTGCACGACGCGCAGAACGTGGCCGTGATCTCCGTACCGCTGGTCGGCGGCTCCGACCTGGACAAGGCGGGCAAGAGCCTGGAACTGCTGCGCGACACGGTCCGGCCGGACACGCTCGGCAAGGTCGACGGCGTGCAGGCGCCGATCACCGGGCAGGTCGCGGGCTCGCACGACTTCAACGACCAGCTCGTCGGTTCGGTGGTCCCGGTCTTCGCCTTCGTCGTGGTCTTCGCCTTCCTGCTGATGCTCCTGTCGTTCCGGTCGCTGACCGTGGCGATCACCTCGATCGTGCTGAACCTGCTGTCGGTCGGCGCGGCCTACGGCATCCTGGTCGCCGTCTTCCAGCACGGCTGGGGCGCCTCGCTGGTGGGTGCCCAGGGTGTGGGGGCCATCATCAGCTGGCTGCCGCTGTTCCTGTTCGTCATCCTGTTCGGGCTCTCCATGGACTACCACGTGTTCGTGGTCTCCCGGATCCGTGAGGCGCGTCTGCGGGGCCGCTCGACGAAGGACGCGATCACCCATGGTGTGGTGACCACGGCGGGCGTCGTCACCAGTGCCGCGGTCATCATGGTCGCCGTCTTCGCGATCTTCGGCACGCTGTCCATGCAGTCCATGAAGCAGATGGGCGTGGGCCTCGCCGCCGCGGTGCTCATCGACGCCACGGTCATCCGGGGCGTCCTGCTCCCGGCGGTGATGGCGCTGCTCGGCGAGCACAACTGGTACCTGCCGAAGTGGCTGCACCGCCTGCCCGACCTCACCCACGACGAGTCGGCCCCGGTGGCGACGCCTCCGCCGCCCGCGGTCGAGGCGGAGAGGGCCGGGGTCTGACCTTCCGCCGCGGAAGAGGCACGGGGCCGGGGGCACACCCCGGCCCCGTCGCCGTGTCACACCGCCTACCTGCTCCGACCTGTGCGAATGCGACACTGTGCGGCGGACGGCAGCAACGCGTGAGCACACGGAGGCGCAACGATGGACGAGGCGAGGGCGCGCGACGTACTGGCCGCGGCGGGCGTGCTGCCCGGCGGCCCGGCCGCGGACGCGCGGCTCCTCGCGCTCGGCGAGAACGCGGTGTTCGCCGCCGGTGACCTGGTGGTCAAGGTGGGCCGCGACGCCGAGCTCCTCGATCGCGCCCGGCGGGAGCTGGACATCGCCCTCTGGCTCGCCGAAGCAGGCGTCCCCGCGGTGCGGGCCGCCGACCGCAAGCCGCTGCTGGTGGACGGCCACCCGGTGACGGTGTGGCATCGGCTGCCGGATCCCGTACGCCCCGCCGAACCGCGGGATCTGGCCGAACTGCTGCGGATCGTGCACGCGCTCCCCGCCCCCTCCTTCGCCCTGCCGCCCCGCGAGCTGCTGAGCGGTGTGGAGCGCTGGCTGCGGCTGGCGGGCGACGCGATCGACCCGGCGGACGCCGCGTATCTGCGCGAGCGGCGCGACGGGTTCGCCACCGCGGCTGCCGCGCTGACGCCGCATCTGCCGCCGGGCCCGATCCACGGTGACGCGCTGCCCCGCAATGTGCACATCGGCCCGGACGGCCCGGTCCTGGTCGACCTGGAGACCTTCTCGGCGGACCTGCGCGAGCACGACCTGGTGGTCATGGCCCTCACCCGCGACCGCTACGGGATGGCCGCCGAGGCCTACGGCTCCTTCACCCGGGCCTACGGCTGGGATGTACGCGAGTGGGAGGGCTGCTCCGTGCTGCGCGGGGCGCGCGAGACCGCCAGCTGTGCCTGGGTCGCCCAGCACGCGCCGGGCAACCCCAAGGCGCTCGCCGAGTTCGCGCGACGGGTGGCGTCCCTGCGGGACGGGGACGAGACCGTCCGCTGGTACCCGTTCTGAACCGGCGAAGCCCGGTCCGCTCGGCCTGACACACACTCAGACGGTCTGGCCCGCCCTCTCCCGCAGCGGCCATGTCCCGTCCACCACGGCCTCCGTGTCGCCCTTGCGGCGCAGGAACGCCTGGAGGTCCGCCGCCCAGTCCGCGTACCACTCGATCTGGCGGCGGTGCAGCTCCGCCGGGCCGAGGGCCGCGATCTTGGGGTGGCGGACGGCTATCGCGCCGGTGAGCAGGGCGGCGGCCAGGGCGTCCGCCCCGGCGTCGTGCGCCGCGTCCAGCACGACGCCGTACTCCGCGCAGACCGCTTCCAGATTGCGCTTGCCGCGGCGGTAGCGGTCGGCACGGCGGTCGATCGTGTACGGATCGATGACCGGGGCGGGGTCCGTGCCGCCCAGACGGTCCCGCAGGGACGGCAGTCCATACCGGCGCAACTCGGCGGTCAGCAGCGTCAGGTCGAAGGCCGCGTTGTAGGCGACGACCGGCACGCCCGTCTTCCAGTAGGCCACCAGGACGTCCGCGATGGCGTCGGCGACCCGGTCGGCCGGCCGGCCCTCGGCGGCCGCACGCTCATTGCTGATCCCGTGCACCGCGACCGCGTCCGCCGGAATCTCCACGCCCGGGTCCGCCAGCCACTCACGGCGCCCCAGGGGCTGCCCGTCCCTGACCTCGATCACCGCGCCCGTGACGATGCGCGCCTCGTACGGATCCGTCCCGGTCGTCTCCAGGTCGAAGCCGATCAGCAGCTCTCGGTGCCAGGCCATGGCGGCCCCCCTTCTCGGTGGTGCTTTCCCCCAGTGGTCTCCACCTTCGCATGGGCCACTGACAACCGGAGGAGCGCGTTCCGCTTACCTCTGGGACAGTTCAGGACACCGGCCGCGAATCCGCCCAGGCCATTTCGAACTCCTCGCGGTATGTCGCGAAGAGCCCGCTCTCGTCGGCTTCGTTCGACTTGACGACGCGGTTGCCGTTCCGCAGCACCAGCACCGGCGCCTCCATACCACGGGTGCGGCGCAGATAGGACTGCACGACCGCGATGCCGTCGGATCCGTCCCCGTCCACCAGGTACGCGGTGAAGCGGGGCGTCTCGTCGAAGACCTGGATCTCGAAGGCGCCCGGGTCGCGCAGCTTCGAGCGCACCCGGCGCATGTGCAGGATGTTCGTCTCGACGGCGCGGCTCAGCTCGCCCTTCCTGATGCCGAGTTCCCGCTCGCGCCGCTTGACCGCGCTGGAGGCGGGGTTGAGGAACAGCAGCCGCACCCGGCAGCCCGACTCGGCCAGCCGCACCAGCCGGCGGCCGGAGAAGTTCTGCACGAGCAGGTTGAGGCCGATGCCGATGGCGTCGAGACGGCGGGCACCGCCGAAGATGTCCTCGGCGGGGAACTGCCGCAGCAGCCGCACCCGGTCCGAATGGACGGCGACCACGTCGGCGTAGCGGTCGCCCACCAGGTCCTCGACCGCGTCGACGGGCAGCCGGCGCGCGGAGGGCACGTCACCGCCCGCGCCGAGGATCTCCAGGAGCCGGGCCGAGGCGCGCTCCGCCTGGGCGAGGACGGCCTCCGACAGCGCCCGGTTGCGCGAGACCACGTTCCGGGTCACTTCCAGCTCGTCCAGGGCGAGTTCGACGTCCCGGCGCTCGTCGACGTACGGCTCGAAGCACGGCCAGTGCTGCACCATCAGCTCGCGCAGCTGCGGCAGGGTCAGGAAGCTCAGCACGTTGTCGTCGGCGGGGTCGAGCAGGTACCCCTTGCGGCGGCTGACCTCGCGTACCGCGACCGCGCGCTGCACCCACTCCTGGCCGGCCGGCCCGGCGGCGGCGACCACCCAGTCGTCGCCGTGGACGGGTTCGTAGATGGGGCGGAGAACAGCGGCCACGACCGCGCGCAGCCGCTGTTCGACCAGATTCAGCCAGATGTAGGCCCGCCCCGCCCGCTGGGCGCGCGTACGCACCTCACGCCAGGCATCGGCGTTCCAGTCGAGTTCCGGTCCGATGGATCCCATTTCCATCGGCCGTGCCAGGGACACCGCCCCGGGCGGGACGTCCGCGGAGTTCCCCTCGTGACCCTCGTCACCAGGGGGCAGCTCCAGCCCTCCCGAGCCCACCCGCGCACCGCCTTCCGCTCCCCCGAGCCTCCCCAGGGGCCAGGCCCCAGCCAACGATCAAGGAAGCGTACTCCGGGAGCGCGGCGGGATGCAGCCGGATGGACAGGGTCGCCTCTCAACTTCCCGGTCACGCACGCCCGTTCTGATCGGCGAGGGCAGCCGGAGTGAGCGGATTCATAGCCGTGACGTCGCGCGGGGCGATGGAGAAGCCCTGCCGGTGGACCGGCATGGGCTGCTGGTCCCCGTCGCGCGCGATGTGGTGGAAGGCGACGTCGACCCACACCACCGGGTGGGTGAGGGTCTGTCCGTTGACCCAGGTGCCGACGGACTTGCCCGCTCGGGTGCCGCCGCATGTTCCGTGCGTCGCCCGCGAGTTCCCTGGTGCCCTTCGTGCGGGTGGTCCTGTTGCTCGGCGCCTGGGCGCCCGGGGCGGGCGGGCCGACCTCGGAGTCGTACTGCTCCAGATGGCGGTGCACTGTCTTGCGCACACTTCCCCCTGCTCCCCCTATGGTCCTGGGAGTGGTCTGCCCCTTTGGTTCGCCACACCGCGGCTGCGCCGGTGGCTGTGCATACCGCGGGGCACACTGGTCGGCCGTCAAGAGCTCCGAACAGAATGGGAGTGCGATCAGCTCGCGGCGTCTGGCGCGTGCGATGCACTGTCGGGGAGAACCCGGCTGCAACTCGCCCCCCGGGGCCGGAACAACTGGGAGAGTCATATCCATGCAGGTCTGGCCTGGAGAGGCGTATCCGCTCGGCGCCACGTACGACGGCGCCGGAACCAACTTCGCGGTCTTCTCGGAGGCCGCCGACCGGATCGAGCTGTGTCTTCTGCACGACGACGGCTCGGAGACGGCGGTGGAACTACGGGAGACCGACGCGTTCGTACGGCACGCGTATCTGCCCGGGGTGATGCCGGGGCAGCGGTACGGGTTCAGGGTGCACGGCCCGTACGCGCCCGAGCGGGGGCTGCGCTGCAACTCGGCGAAGCTGCTGCTCGACCCGTACGCGCGCGCCATCAGCGGCACCGTGAAGTGGGGCGAGGAGGTGTACGGCTACCCCTTCGGAGCTCCCGACAAGCGCAACGACCTGGACTCGGCGCCCCACACAATGACGTCCGTGGTGATCAACCCCTACTTCGACTGGGGCGACGACCGCCGACCGCGCACCGAGTACCACCGCACGGTGATCTACGAGGCCCATGTGAAGGGCCTGACGATGCGCCACCCGGCGCTGCCCGAGGAACTGCGCGGCACCTATGCGGCACTGGCCCACCCGGCGATCATCGAGCACCTGACCGAGCTGGGTGTCACCGCACTGGAACTCATGCCCGTACACCAGTTCGTCAATGACCACCGTCTGGCGGACATGGGCCTGAGCAACTACTGGGGCTACAACACGATCGGCTTCTTCGCCCCGCACAACGCGTACGCCTCCTGGGGCGACCGCGGCCAGCAGGTCCTGGAGTTCAAGTCGGCCGTCCGGGCCCTGCACGAGGCCGGTATCGAGGTCATCCTGGACGTCGTCTACAACCACACCGCCGAGGGCAACCACCTCGGCCCGACGCTCTCCTTCAGGGGCCTCGACAACCCCTCGTACTACCGGCTGACGGACGACCCGCGCTACTACATGGACACCACGGGGACCGGTAACTCCCTGCTGATGCGCTCCCCGCACGTCCTGCAACTGATCATGGACTCGTTGCGCTACTGGGTCACCGACATGCACGTGGACGGCTTCCGCTTCGACCTGGCGGCCACGCTGGCACGGCAGTTCCACGAGGTGGACCGGCTGTCGTCGTTCTTCGACCTGGTCCAGCAGGACCCGGTGGTCTCCCAGGTGAAGCTGATCGCCGAGCCGTGGGACGTGGGCGAGGGCGGCTACCAGGTGGGCAACTTCCCGCCGATGTGGACCGAGTGGAACGGCAAGTACCGCGACACCGTACGGGACCTGTGGCGCGGGGAGCCGCGCACGCTGGCCGAGTTCGCCTCCCGGCTGACCGGCTCCTCGGACCTGTACCAGGACGACGGCCGCCGCCCGCTCGCCTCCATCAACTTCGTCACCTGCCACGACGGCTTCACGCTGCACGACCTCGTCTCGTACAACGAGAAGCACAACGAGGACAACGGCGAGGACAACCGCGACGGGGAGAGCCACAACCGGTCCTGGAACTGCGGGGCCGAGGGCGAGACCGACGACCCGGCGGTGCTGGAGCTGCGGGCGCGCCAGATGCGCAACTTCATCGCCACGCTGATGCTCTCCCAGGGTGTGCCGATGCTCAGCCACGGCGACGAGTTCGCGCGGACGCAGCAGGGGAACAACAACGCGTACTGCCAGGACAACGAGCTGTCCTGGGTGCAGTGGCCCGAGGACGGCAGCGATCTGCTGGAGTTCACGCGCGCGATGGTGTGGCTGCGCCGCGACCACCCGGTCTTCCGCCGGCGCCGCTTCTTCCACGGCCGCCCGGTGCAGGGCACGCACGACGAACTGTCCGACATCGCGTGGTTCACGCCTCAGGGCGAGGAGATGGTCCAGCGGGACTGGACGTCGGCGCAGGCGAGCGCGCTGACCGTGTTCCTCAACGGCAACGCGATCTCCGAGCCCGGCCCGCGCGGGGAGCGGATCAACGACGACTCGTTCCTGCTGATGTTCAACGCCTCACCCAGGCCGCTGGAGTTCGTGGTGCCGGTCGACCACGGGCGTCAGTGGCAGGTGGTCGTCGACACGGCCGTCCCTGAGGGGGTGACGCCGGGCACCGGCAACAAGGTCGAGGCCGGGGGCCGGCTGACACTGGTGGACCGGAGCCTGACGGTGCTGCAAAGGCCCGCCTAGGGCGCTTCTGACGGCGCGTCTGTGGCAGGAATCCCGGCGGGGCGGGTACGTAGGTTCTCATGACACCTGAGCGACCCGTCCCGGCGGTGCCCACGGCCACCTACCGGCTCCAGCTGCAGCCGGAGTTCCCGTTCGGCGCGGCGGAGGCGGCCGTGCCGTACCTGGCCGCACTCGGCGTCTCGCATCTGCACCTGTCGCCGGTCCTGGAGGCCGTCCCCGGGTCGAGACACGGCTACGACGTCACCGACCCCACCCGCGTACGGGAGGAGTTGGGCGGCGAGGCCGGGCTGCGCTCCCTGGCGCGCACCGCACGGCGGCACGGGCTGGGCCTGGTCGTGGACATCGTGCCCAACCACATGGCCATGTCCCCGCGACACAACCGCCCCCTGTGGGAGGTGCTGCGCGAGGGTCCGGCGTCGCCGTACGCGCGCTGGTTCGACATCGACTGGGAGGCACAGGGCGGGCAGCTGCTGCTGCCGGTACTGGGGAGCCGGCTCGGCCAGGTGCTGGCGGATCTGAAGGCCGACGGGGACGTGCTGCGCTACCACGACCATGTGTTCCCGCTGCGCGAGGGCACCGGGACGCTGCCGCTGCCGCAGCTGCTCGACGCCCAGTGGTACCGCCCGGTGTGGTGGCGACTGGCCCGTACCGAACTCAACTACCGGCGGTTCTTCAGCATCTCCGAGCTCATCGGGGTGCGCGTGGAGGACCCGGAGGTCTTCGCCGCGACGCACGGCACGCTCCTGCGGCTGCTGGGCGAGGGTGTGATCGACGGCCTGCGCGTGGATCACCCGGACGGCCTGGCCGACCCGGACGCGTATCTGCGCCGTCTGCACGAGGCCACCGGCGGGCGCTGGACGGTCGTCGAGAAGATCCTCGCCGCCGACGAGCACCTGCCCGCCGCCTGGCCGGTCGCGGGCACCACCGGGTACGACGCGCTGCGGCACGTGGACGGGCTCTTCACGGACCCGGCGGCCGCCGCAGAACTGCTCGGCCACTACCGGCGGTTCGCGGCCCCGCCGGGCGACCGCGGCGGCCACTGGACCTCGACCGTGCGGCGCGCCGCGTACACGGTGGTCACGCACGAGCTGGCCACCGAGATGGACCGGCTCACCCGGGTGGCGAGCCGCCTGTGCGCCGCGTCCCCGGACCCCGCCCTCCGTGACCACGCCCCCTGGGCGCTGCGCACCGCGCTGCGGGAACTCCTGGTCCGCCTGGAGGTGTACCGGCCGTACACCTCATCGGACGCCGCCGCGGTGGTCACCGAGGAGGCCGCCGCCGAGGCCCGTGCCACCTTCACGGTGCCCGAGGAGGCGCATGCCGTGACCGTCGTACGGGACCTGTTGCTGGGACGGGCCGGGGACGGGCCCGACCACGCCGAGTTCCGGGCCCGGTTCGCGCAGACCGCGTCGGCGCTGCGCGCCAAGTCCGTCGAGGACACCGCCTTCTACCGCTATGTGCCGCTGCTGTCGGCGAACGAGGTGGGCGGTGAGCCCGGCGCACCGGCCGTCTCCCCGGAGGACTTCCACGGGTATTGCGCGCGCGTCCAGCGCGACTGGCCCGTCACCGGCACCGTGCTGTCGACGCACGACACCAAGCGCAGCGCGGACGTGCGGGCGGCGGTCTCGGTGCTCGGCCAGTGCCCCGACCGCTGGGCCGACGTGCTGGCCGAGGTGACCCGCGCGGGAGACGGCGGACCGGACCCGCACCTGGTCTGGGCGGCCTGGCAGACGTTCTTCGGGCTGGGACAGGCGGCCGAAGAACGCCTATGGGGCGCGCTGCTCAAGCACGTGCGGGAGGCGGGCCTGCACACCACGTGGACCGAACAGGACCCCGCCTACGAGGAGGCGGTGGCGGCCTTCGTCACGGGCGGGCCGTGCGGGGCGCCCGGGCGGCTCGTGACGGAGTTCCGGAAGGCGCTGGCCCCGCACATCCGGGCGAACGTCCTGGGGGCCGCCCTGGTCCATCTGACGATGCCGGGTGTGCCGGACGTCTACCAGGGCACGGAGGGCGAGTACCGGGCGCTGGTGGACCCGGACAACCGGCGGCCGTTCGCGCCGCCGGAGGCGGGGGCGGACACACCGGACACGGCGGCCAAGGTGGAGCTCACCGGGGCCGCGCTGCGGCTGCGCCGACGGCGCCCGGAGGCCTTCGGCGAGTCGGCGACGTACGCACCGCTCGCCGCCGAGGGGCCGGGCGCCGCGCACTGTGTGGCCTTCGTGCGCTCCGGGGAGGTGCTCACGGCGGTGACCCGGCTGTCGCTGCGGCTGGCGGAGGCGGGCGGCTGGCGCGACACGTCCCTCACGCTGCCGCCGGGCCGGTGGGCGGATGTGCTCGCCCCGGAGCGGCGTTTCGAGGGGCACGCGCGCGTGGCGGACCTCTTCGCCCGGCTGCCGGTGGCGCTGCTGGAACGGGCCGACGGGGAGTGACCGGGCTCCGTATCGTGCGCCAGTGGGAGGCAACCGGGAGAAGACCGTCAGGGGGCGTTCGCGAGGCGGGGCGAGGGGGCGCGGCTCAGTGCCGCAGTCCCGGTACCTTCCGGTCCGATTCCCGGTCGGCCAGCGCGAACACCGACCCGGTCCGCGCCGCCAGGTCACATGTGTTCGAGAACGTGCGGCCGTAGTCGACGTGACGGCCTTCCCACTGGCCGCGCGCGGAGACGGTGACGGGCGCGTAGATCATCGGGCAGAAGGCGTCCTTGCGCGGGATGCGGCCGATGTCCCCCCGCGCCGCGTCGAGTTCCGCGCACGCCTGGGCGGCCCGCGCGTGTCCGAGGGGCGGGTTGCACAGCAGCATGGCGCCGCGGATCTCCCTGGAGCGGGTGTCGCCCTGGGTGACGGTCAGATAGAGCCAGTTGCCGGTGGTGACCGGGTGGGGCGCGGCCTGAGCCGGCGTGGTGGTGAGCAGGGCGGCCGCGGCGAGCAGGGCGCCGCGCAGGGCCAGGGTCGTCTTCGTCACTCGGTATGCATCGGCACCGCGGCCCCCGAACTCCAGTCGGAATCACCCGAATGGGAGCGCGCGGGCGCACCCCGCCCGGCGAGTTCGAACGCGGCGAGCACCACACGGGCCTGGTACTCGGCCTGGCGTGCGACCGGGATCCAGCGCGCCCCGTAGCCGTCGTGGTAGTCGGCGCACCACTCGTCGATGAGCCCGTCCAGCTCCGGCAGGACGCCGGACGCCGCGCGCCCGGCGGCCCTGGCGAGCTGGTGCAGCAGTCCGGCGGTGCGCAGCGCGACCCGGCGGCCCGAGATGCCCAGGGCGGTCAGACGGGCGTTGTCGAGCGGCGGCAGCGGCCGCTGCCCGCCGTCGTACCGGTCGGGGTCCCAGGAGTCGGCGAGCCCGGGGCCGACCAGTAAATAGTCGTCGACCGGGGCGAGCATGCGGGCGGCGTCGGACACGGCGGCCAGGTGGGGGCGGATGCGGGCCAGTATGCCCTCCAGGAGGCGGGTGTCGCGCCGCAGCGTCCGGCTGACCGCCCTCAGTTCCATGTGGGCGTCCGGGTGCGGCGAGCCGTCCTCCACGGCCGCCACGCCCCACATGGGCGCCTCCACGACCGCCGTGACGGTGCCGTAGCGGTGCGGGTGGAACCAGGTCGACTCGACCGCGGCCTCCGTGATCGCCGCGGCGAGGTCGCCGCGGCGGGGCGGTGGGATGCGGTAGACCGCGGGCCCGAGGGCCGGCCAGTACAGGGTGTCGTACGGGCCGAGTTCGCGCGGGATGCCGAGCCGGGCCGCGGTCTGGGCGAGCCGCTGGGCCATGCCCGGCAGGTCGCGGGTGAGCTCGACGAAGCCGCCGCCGATGTCGACGCCGTGCAGCGAGCACTGGAAGAAGGGCCGCAGCTCGTCCTGGAGGTCGAGCAGGGCGCGAGTCTCCGGCAGGGCGGCGCGATCCGCGCCGTCGGGCAGCCACTCGGGCTGCTCCCGGAAGCCGGGGCGGAAGAAGTGACGGAAGTAGCGCCCGAGGGTGTAGGGGCCCGACAGCCAGCCCTCGTTGCGGCGGGCGCCGTCGGGGTCGAGGCACAGCAGGAGGTTCCAGGTGGCGTCGGCCCGCTCGCCCAGCCGGGGGTCGGCCAGCGCCCGCTCGGCCAGGCGCAGCGCGGTGACGCCGCCGACCGGCTCGTTGGCGTGGGGTCCGGCGACGACCAGGGCGTGGCGGCTGCCGTGGCCGACCGAGAGCAGCCACAGGGGTGTGCCGCCCCGCGATGTGCCGACGCGGCGCAGCCGGGCGTCGCGCGGACGGCGGGCGACGAGCGCGGCGGCGCGGGCGCCCAGTTCGTCCACGGTCGGGTAGCGGAGGAGCGGCGTCAGGGCACACCTCCGCTCGGTGGTGCCGTCGGTTCACCTGGTGTACACGGTGTACGCACAGTCAGTCACGGCTCGGGGGGTACGTCAACACCGCAAGGCGTCAGGGATGTGGCCCGCGGGGCGGACTCACTCCGACGGTGGAACCGCACCCGGCGGACCGGCTACTCCGCCGCCAGGCGGAACGTCATCGTCCCGAAGCTCACCTGGTCGCCGTCGCGGACGACCGCGGCGCCGATCACGCGCCGGCCGTTGACCGTCGTGCCGTTCGTCGAGCCGAGGTCGCGCAACACCCACAGGCCGCCCTGGCGCCTCAGTTCGGCGTGCACGCGAGAGACCGTCTCATGGCTGAGCCGCAGGCCGCTGGCGGGGTCGCGGCCGATCCGCAGCGCCCAGGGGCTGTCCGGGTGCGGCAGCAGCAGCTTGGGCAGCCGCTCGGCCTGCCAGGCCCGGCGCAGCCGAACGGTGAACCCGGAGACCGCCTCGACGGTCCCGAACACCGCCCGGGACCAGCGTTTTCCGGTGGGCAGATCGGCGGTGAGCGCGGCCAGCTCATGGGGCTGCCGGGCCACCAGCGCGAGCTCCATGCGACGGATGAACGTGTCATGCGACAGGCGCCCCAGAGCGACGCCGTCGCGGAGAACCTTCAGCGCCCTGTCGCGCTCGGCGTCCGAGAGCCGCGCGGGGTAGGTGTGGAACTCGTAGGACGACGTCACGCTGGTGATTGTCGGTCAGTCGGGCGGGAGTGTCCAGAAAACGCGAAGAGGACGGCGGTCGCCGTCAGGGGCGTTCCGCGTGTCAAAAGGGTGGATCCGGAGGCGAATTGATCTCGTTTGACGCACCATGGGACGCGCTACATCACGATGAGCAGACGAGGGGGGAACCGTCCGTGCAGTTCGAGGTGTGGGCACCAGGGGCCGGCCGGGTGACGCTCCACTGCGGCGGCGCCACGCGCGCGTTGGCGCGCGATCCGGAGCGTGTCGGCTGGTGGACGGGGGAAGCGGATGCCGGTGACGGCACGCGGTACGGGTTCGCCGTGGATGACGGACCCGTGCTGCCGGACCCTCGTTCGCGCCGCCAGCCGGACGGGCCGGACGGGCTGAGCGCCGTGGTCGACCACGGACGGTATGCGTGGCGTGCCGCGTGGGCGGGGCGCGAGCTGCCGGGCGCGGTGCTGTACGAGCTGCACACGGGGACGTACACCCGCGAGGGCACGCTGGACGCGGCGGCCGAGCGACTCGGACATCTGGTGGAACTGGGCGTCACACACGTCGAGTTGATGCCGCTGTGCCCGTTCCCGGGGCGGCACGGATGGGGGTACGAGGGTGTCTCCCTGTGGGCGGTGCACGAGCCGTACGGCGGGCCCGAGGCGCTGAAACGGTTCGTCGACCGGGCGCACGAGCTCGGCCTCGGGGTGGTGCTGGACGTCGTCCACAATCATCTCGGTCCCTCGGGGAACCACCTCCCCGCGTTCGGCCCGTACTTCACCGACACGCATCACACGCCCTGGGGCGCGGCCGTGAACCTGGACGCGCCCGGCTCGGACGAGGTGCGCGCCTATCTGATCGGCAGCGCGCTCGCCTGGCTGCGCGACTACCGGCTCGACGGGCTGCGCCTGGACGCGGTGCACGCGCTGTGCGATACACGCGCACTCCACTTCCTGGAGGAGCTGTCGTCGGCGGTGGACGCGCTCGGCGCCGATGTCGGCAGGCCGCTGTTCCTCATCGCCGAGTCGGACCTCGGGGACCCGAGGGTCATCACGCCGCGCACGGAGCACGGCCTCGGCGTGCACGCGCAGTGGAACGACGACTTCCATCACGCGCTGCACGCCGCGCTGACCGGGGAGGCACAGGGCTACTACGAGGACTTCGCCCGCGCCCCCTTCGCGGCCCTCGCCAAGACGCTGACGGGCGGGTTCTTCCACGACGGCACGTACTCGACGTTCCGGGGCCGGCGGCACGGCCGTCCGCTGGACCGCACGCGTGTCTCCGCGCACCGCCTGCTCGGCTACGCCCAGACCCACGACCAGGTCGGCAACCGCGCCCAGGGCGACCGCCTCTCGGCCTCCCTCTCCCCCGGTCTTGCCGCGTGCGCGGCGGCCCTCGTGCTCACCGCGCCGTTCACACCGATGCTGTTCATGGGCGAGGAGTGGGCCGCGGGCACGCCCTGGCAGTTCTTCACCGACCACACCGATCCCGAGCTCGCCGAGGCCGTGCGGCGCGGCAGGCGCCGGGAGTTCGCGGCGCACGGCTGGGCCGAGGAGGACGTGCCCGACCCCCAGGACCCGGCGACCCGTGAACGCTCCTGTCTCGACTGGTCCGAGCCGGAACGCGAGCCCCACGCGCGCGTACTGGCCTGGTACCGGGAGCTGATCGCCCTGCGCCGCGCCCAGCCCGATCTCTCGGATCCCGACCTCGGTGACGTGAAGGTCACCTACGACGAGGACGCGCGCTGGCTCGCCTTCCGCCGTGGGGACGTACGGGTCGTCGTGAACCTCGCCAAGGAGCCGGCGCGGGTCCCCGTCGGTGTGCACGACGCGCGCGTACTGGCCGCGTGGGAGCCCGTGCAGCCACCGGACGAGGACGGGGTGCTGAGCCTGCCGGGCGAGTCGTGCGTGGTGCTGACGCAGGTGTGAGGAGGCGGTCGAGGGAGTCTGCCGACGCCCCGGGCCACCCTGGAGGTCGCCGACTACGGCGTCTCCTCGTCCGGCAGTTCCGTCACTCGCTCCAGCATGATCGCCTCCCATGCCCGCCGCAGCCGGGCACGCAGGATCGGCAGCGGGGTCCGGTCGCGGCCCTCGACTCCGGCGGCGAGGCCGACGAGCGTGTCGCAGCGGGCGAGCCACAGACCGCGCAGGCAGGGGCGGGCGCCGTAGCCGGCGAGGGTGGCGGCGCGCACCGCCGCGGGGGCACCGACGGCGACGGCGAGCGCGGCGATGTCCTCGGCCGGGTCGCCGATGACCGCGTCGTTCCAGCCGAGAACGCCGCGCACGCGCCCGTCGGCGCTGACCACGAGGTGTTCGCCGCCGAGGTCGTGGTGCACCAGGACGGCGGCGCCGGGCTGCGCGCCCAGCTGCCGGGCGGCGGGGGCGGTGAGCTGGGCGAGGCGGGCGGGGTCGAACTCGTCGTCCTCGGCCAGGCGCCCGGCGGCACGCGAGGCGGCCGTGCGCAGCGCCTCCAGGGAGCGCGCCGCGACACGCGGGACGCCCAGTGCCTCGGCCTGGCGCACGGGTACCTCGCGCAACCCCGTGAGCAGCCCCGCGAGGTCCGCCTCGCCGAGCGCCGAGACGCCCAGCTCCTCGCCGGTGGTGCCGGGCAGGCGTGTGTCGAGGGTGTAGCCGAGACCGGCGGCCCACTCCCCGTGCGCCACGCTCGTGGGGACCGCCATCCCGACGCGCGACCGCACCAGGGCGCGCAGCCGCAGCTCGCGGCGCTGGCGGGCGGAGGCGTCGCGGTCGGGGGCCAGCCGCAGCACATGACGTGTACCGACCCACCAGGTGGAGTGCTCCCCGCCCTCGGCGACGGGCGTCACCTCGGGTCCGTCGCCGTCGTGGAGCAGGGAGCGGACCAGTCGGCGTACGGTCTCCGCCGTCGGTGTCGGTGCCTGGGTCATGATCGCGCCGTTGTCGTCTCGGGGGCGTGCTGGGGGCTCCTGGTGCCGGATCGGCCGACCGCCGCCGCCTCGGGGTCACATCGTGGTCGGCCGGACTCCTCTCAGTCGACTATCGCCAGCTCACGCGGCGTGTTGTTGAGCCGGCGCCCGCCGTCCTCCGTCACCGTCACGATGTCCTCGATACGGACCCCGAATCGGCCGGGCAGATAGATGCCGGGCTCCACCGAGAAGCACATGCCCGGGACGAGCGGCTGTTCCTCACCCTCGATCATGTACGGCGGCTCGTGCGTGGTCACGCCGATGCCGTGCCCGGTGCGGTGGATGAAGTACTCGCCGTACCCCGCCTCCGCGATGACCGCGCGGGCCGCCCGGTCCACGTCCTGGCAGGCCGCGCCCGGTGCGACCGCGCGGAAGCCCGCCTCCTGGGCCGCGCGCACCAGATCGTGCACCCTGCGCTCCTCGTCGGTCGGTTCGCCCACGTGGACGGTGCGGGAGGTGTCGGAGCCGTAGCCGTCCTTGAGACCCCCGAAGTCGAGGACGACCATGTCGCCGCGCTCGATGACACGCGCGCCGGCCTCATGGTGCGGGTTGGCCCCGTTGGGGCCCGAGGCGACGATGGTGAAGTCGACCTGCGCGTGCCCGAACCGCCGCAGCAGATCGGCGAGATCCGCGGCGACCTCCCGCTCCCGGCGTCCGGCGAAGGCAACCTTCCGGATCTCCTCGTAGGCCGCGTCCGCCGCCGCGCCCGCGGCCGCCAGCCGGTCGAGTTCCGCGGCGTCCTTGACGGCCCGCAGCATGGGAAGGGCGCGGGTGAGCGCCACATGGTCGACGTCCGGGCGCCGTTCGCGCAGGCCGAGCAGGTGCAGGGCCCAGGCGTTGTCGCTGATGCCGTAGCGGCCGCCGGTCCCGAGCAGGGAGGCGGCCACCTCGTAGGGGTCCTGGCCGTCGGTCCAGTCGCGCAGCGTCAGCGCGGGCGCGCCGGACGCCTCCGCCGCGTCGGGCGCCTCCAGGGTGGGCACGACGAGGACGGGGTCGTATCCGGCCCGCAGCACCAGCAGGGTGAGACGTTCGGTCTCCACCGGCCGGTATCCCGTCAGCCACACCAGATCGGGCCCCGCCGCGATCAGCAGCCCGGCGAGCCCGGCCGCCGCGGCGGCTTCCGCGGCGCGCCGCATCCGGGCCGCGTAGTCCTCGGCGGTGAAGGGGGCGGGGGCGCCTGTGTCGGGCGGCGCGGGCGTGCCGGTCATCCATAACCTCCGTGGGTCCGGATTCTCCCAGGTCTACTACGGCTCTACGGGTCCGCGGGTCCGCGGGTCCGCGGGTCCGCGGGTCCGCGGGTCTACGGGTCTACGGGTCTACGGGTCTACGGGTCTACGGGTCTACGGGTCTACGGGTCTACGGGTCTACGGGTCTACGGGTCTACGGGTCTACGGGTCTACGGGCAGCATCCTGCCCTTCCGCCGGGACGGAGGCGAGCCCATCGCGACCATGACGGCCCGGCGGGTCGAGCGGCACCCCGCCGACGGCACACCGGGTCACCCCGGCGTGCCGCGTACCCGCTCCAGCAGCCGTTCCGCCAGGACCGCAGCGGCTCCCCGCGGGGCGCCGCCGTGCAACAGTTCCGAGCGGTGGACGACGCGTGGCGCCGTGAGCGGGACGGCGACGGTGCCGGGCGGTCCGGTGGCCGCCGAGCGCGGCAGCAGGGTCAGTCCGTGGCCCGCGGCCGCCAGCGCGGTGAGCGTGCGCAGATCGGTGCCCTCGTAGCGCAGTGCCGGTGCGAAGCCCCGGCCGCCGGTCGCGGCGCGGAGCTGAGCGAGCGGCAGGCCCGCGTCCGGGGCGTCGATCCAGCGGGCGTCGGCCAGGTCGCCGAGCCGTAGTCCGGAGCGTCCGGCGAGGGGATGGGTCCGCGGCAGGAGGACGCACACGGGCTCCTCCCCGGCCCCCTCGGTCGTCAGCGGCCCCACATCGGGCAGCGGCAGCGGGTCGCTGGGGGCGGCCAACCCGTCGACGAGACCCAGGTCCGCGCGGCCCGTGGCGACCGCTGCGGGGACCTCGTCCCGGGTGGACACGCGCAGCGTGACGCCCGCGGCGGGCAGTGCGGACAGGACGTGCGCTCCGAGCACGGTCGGCGTCGCCGCGAGCGTCACCCCGAGCGCGGGCGCCGCCGCCATGCGGGCCACGTCGGCCCGGGCCGCCTCCAGGCGCAACAGCAGCGGCCCGGCGTGTTCCAAGAGCCGTTCGCCCACCGTGGTGGGGGCGACCGGACGCCGGGTCAGCAGGGGCGCGCCCAGGTCCTGCTCCAGCGCGGCGATGTGCTGCGACACCGCGGACTGGGTGTAGCCGAGCTCGCGGGCGGCCTCCGAGAAGGAGGCGAGCCGGGCCACGGTGACGTACGTGCGCAGGAGGTGTGGGTCCATGCGGTCCAGCATTCCGCACGGCATCAGCGTCGCTTATCGAGGGTGCAGCAATCATCGTTGGACGCGAACCCGGCCGTGCGCCAAGGATGGCCGGCATGACAGCACACGCCCCGCACACCGCGCGGCTCGCCCTGGTCGGCGACCACTCCCCCAACGTCGTCTCGCACACCCGCATCCCCCTCCTGCTCGCGACGCTCGCCGAGCGCGACCGGCTCGTCCTCGACGCCTACTGGATCTCGTCCGAGGACGCCGAGGACGAGGGCGCGGTCCGTGGCTTCGACGCGGTGTGGGTGGTGCCGGGCAGCCCCTACCGCAGCGAGGCCGGCGTGCTCGCCGCGATCCGCACCGCCCGGGAGGAGGGCATCCCCTTCCTCGGCACCTGCGGAGGGTTCCAGCACGCGCTGCTGGAGTACGCCCGCGGCGTCTGCGGTCTGCAGCGGGTGGCGCACGCCGAGAACGACCCCGAGGCCGACGACTTCCTCATCGAACCGCTCGCCTGCTCCCTGGTGGGCCACGAGGCGGCGGTCCGGATCGAGCCGGACTCGCTGGCGCAGTCGGTGACCGGCTCCGAGCGGACCGTCGAACGGTACTTCTGCGCGTACGGACCCTCCCGGCACCTCGATACCCTGCGGGCGCACGGACTGCGGTTCAGCGGCCACGACGAGGACGGCCAGGTACGCATCGCCGAACTCCCCGGCCATCCCTTCTTCCTGGCCACCCTCTTCCAGCCGGAGCTGGCGGGCGACGGCTCGCGCCCGCACCCGATCGTGCGGGCACTGGCACGGGCCGCGGTGGGGCACGCGGCCGACCGGGAGCGGGTGCGCCCGGTCTGACCCGCGCCGGAGCCGGTGGTACCCGGCCCGGCGTGCGGTCAGCGTGCCACCGGTTCCGCCCACCGGGTGAGGGCCGGCGGCAGGTCCGGTACGAAACCGTGGGCGCGCCGGGCCAGGTCGGCCGCGCCGTAGCGACGGCAGTCGCGGTGCCACTTCAGGATGCCGGACATGTAGTTCTGCAGGTCCACGACATAGCCGTCCATGGTCTTGCGCGCCTGTTCCGAGAGCTTGAAGTCGTCGTAGAGGACGGGCAGTTCATGTGCGGCCACATGCTGGAACTGCTGCATGCGCTGCGTCATCAGGTCGTGGACGACGCGCAGGGCGGTCGGGTAGTCGCAGCCGAAGAAGTTCTGTACGACGAGGAGGGCGTTGTGGATCTCGCCCTCGTACTGGATCTCCTTCTGGTACGAGAACACGTCGTTGATCAGCATCGCGTAGTCGATGCCCGCGTTCTCCAGTGAGCGGACCGTGCCGCTCCGGTACACCTCGGCCGGGACCTCGGGGCCGTGGCCCATGCGGCACAGGTTCTTGGTGAGGTCGGCACCGAAGGTGGCGCGGCGCATCTCCAGGTAGTCGACGGGGTCGGGGATGCGGTTGAGGAGCTGGTTGGCCAGCTCCCACAGCCAGCTCTCGGTCATCGTGTCCACGGCGGCGCGCAGGGTGCGCCGCTGGTCCGCAGTCATGCCGGCCGTGGTACGGGTCCACAGGTCGATCAGCCCGCGCTCCATGCCGTTGACGGGGACGGGGAGTTCACCGCCGTCGACCGGCATGCAGGACGACAGCCGCCCGGTGCACACTCTGGCCGCCGCGAGGTCGCGCCGCTGACCGAAGACGAGCGGATAGTAGTCGTCGCCGTAGGTGCCCCAGGCCAGCCACTGGGAGCTGAGGTCCAGCGCCTCCTGTGTGGCGTCCGGGTCCAGACCGGCCGCGCAGAGCGGGAGGTCGTACGCCACGAGCTTGTCCTCGTCCCAGACGCCCTCCTGGAGCATGCCCGTCCGGTGCATCCAGGGGGTGAGACGGCGGCGGGCGCCGTCCAGGTGGGGGCTGAGCTCCACCTCGTAGGGCATCTGGAAGTCGGGGATCAGTGAGGGTCCCACGTGCTGGAAGGGGACATGGGTGTACGCGCGCAGGCGCTCGGCCCCGGCGTCGGCCAGCAGCCCGCGCACATCGGCGGCGAACGTGCCGACGCCGGAGAGCCCGAAGGGCCGGCCCGTGGAACGCGCGCCCTCGTTCATGTAGCGGCTGGACCTCATGTGCCATTCGTGGCCGCCGGACTGCCAGTCCTGCAGGCCCCGCGCGTACGCGGCGACGGCGGCGACCTCGTCCTGGGTGAGGCCCTTGTCCACGGCCAGCGCGGGCACTTCGGTGAGCGCGGTGTGCTCGAACTGGTGCAGCCGGGAGGTGAGGATGTCGTTGACGGTGTCGGCCGCCCGCTGCGTGTCGCAGCCGAAGAAGGTCTCCAGGACGAGGACGCCGTTGCTGAGTTCGCCCTCCTCCTCGACCTCGCGCTGGTAGGAGAAGAGGTCGTTGCGCAGGTGGACGGCGTCGGAGAACGTCTCCATGAGCACGCGCAGCGGCCGGGACGCGGCCACGGAGGCGGGCACCTCGGCGGTCGCGAACTCGACGAGCCCCGCGGACCAGGGGGCGCCGCCCACCTTGCGGCGCATCTCGATGTACTCGACGGGGTTGGCGATCCGCCCTTCGCCGATGTTGGACAGCTCCCACAGCGACTCGTTGAGCAGGTGCTCGGTGGCGACGGCGAACCGTCTGCGCCAGTCCAGGGACATCGACGGCACCGTGCGCGCCCACAGGTCGGCGAGCCCGGCCTCCACGGGGTTCTCCGGCTCCGGTACGGGGGTCGCGAGGTCCGGCGGCATGAACAGGGGCAGCCGGTCCAGGTAGGCCTTGCCGCCCTCGCGGTCCTGGGTGCGCTTGAAGGTCTCCAGGAAGTGGTCGTCGAAGAAGAACACCCACACGTACCAGTCGGTGACGAGGCAGAGGGCCGGGCCGTCGCAGTCGGGGTGTGTGTACGCGCAGAGCAGCCCGTAGTCGTGCGCGTCGAGGTCGGACTGTTCCCAGACACCGGACCCCTCCAGCATGCCCATGGCGCGCGCCCATTCGGTGGAGTGGGCCCGCGCCTCGTCGACACACGGGTTCAGCCGTGCGGGGTACGGCATGTAGAAGTGAGGAAGTCGGAACGGCTGCGTCATGGCCGGGCACTACCCGTGGCTCCGCCGGGGCATCCGCGGGACAGGCCATGATCACACCATCGCGTGAATCGGGGGCGCGGGGCCGACGATGTCCGTCCCGGGGACCGGCGGGATGTGGGGCGCCCCGGCTCGCCGCACCGCCCGGAAGACTCGTCCCCGACTTCATCAACGGCATCAAGTCGCTGCCGCTGCACCTGAGGTGACCGCTCAGGGCCGCACCTGGATGAGGGCGTGCGCGCCGCTCGTGCGCCACCGCTGCCCCTCGGCGGCGATCAGCGCGGCCTCCGTGTCCGCGTCCAGCCCCACGATCACGTCGGACTTCAGGGTGCGCAGCGCCGCGACCGGGCCGGGGAAGCAGGCCGTGACGTCCGCGAACGGTGTCGTGGGCGGGTACAGCCGGTCACCCACGAGACGGCGGTAGTTGAGGTCCCCCTTGAAGATCGTCAGGTCCGCCGCGGTGAACTCCGTGCGCAGGTCCTCCGGCATGTCCGCGTACGGAAGCGGCGTACAGGAGAAGGGGTGCGCCCGGACCGTGAGGCGGCCGTCGGTCATCGCCGCCCACAGGCGCTCGCCCGCGCCGGCCGCGGCACCCTTCGCGCCGGTCAGCCGCCGCACCGCGTCCACGACATCGGCCGTCGTGGCGTCGGAGATGTAGTAGGGGTACGCCTTCACATGCAGCAGGGCCCGCCGGGCCCGACCGTGGTGCAGCAGATGGTCGAGCAGCAGCAGGTCCGGGATCAGCTCCCGGCCCGCGTTGTCGGCGACCAGGCAGACGGTGTCCACGGGCAGCAGTGACCAGAGCACTTCGCTGTCGTCCGCGACGAGTTGGGAGACCGCCGCGGTGGCGCCGGGTGCGGAGAGACGGAAGCCGAGGTCCGCGCGGTTGCCCCAGAGCGAGCCGTGGAGCAGCGCCCGCGCCTGCTCATCGACCGGCTGCTCCGTCAGCCGGTCGAGCGCCACCAGCTCCTCGTCCGTCTCCGGGGAGTCGAGTTCGGCCAGCTTGAAGGGGCGGAAGGGGTCGATGCCCCGCCATGCGCCGGGGCCGAAGTAGCCGACGGCCTGGAGGAGATGGCGGTAGAAGTAGCTCTCGGACCAGAGGAAGGGGACCTCGAACCAGGAGCGGCCGAGGTACTCCCGGGCGCCCCATTCCGCCCACTGCTCGTCGTCCTCCGTGCCGAGCGGTTCGATGACGCCCTCGGTGGCGCTGGTCAGCAGCGCGTCGAGCGCGTGCCGCTGCTCAGGGGCGTACGGAAAGGCGTCCCGCACCGCGCGGAGGAGCGCGGGATGCCGTGCGGCGAGCACGCCGTGCGGGAAGGTGCCCGGTTCGTCGGCGAGGATGACGGGGGCGTCAGGCATGGTCTTGGGTTCCTCCAGGGCCGGTCAGGATCCCGGGGGGCAGGTCCACGTCCTTGAACTGCTCCTCGAGCTGCTTCCCGTGGCCGGCCTCGGTCCACATGAACTTCTTGAACTGCTCCGGCGTCAGCAGACCCTGCCACGGAGTGCCACCGGGGCAGAACACCGACGCGCATCCGCAGCAGTAGTACGCCGATCGCCACAGCGCGTCGGTGCGGGACTCCCCCGCCTCCACGACGGCCCGCTCGCGGCCCTCGCCGCGCACCACGACGATCGTGCCGACGAACAGCAGTACGGCGAGCAGGGATCCGCCGATCGTGTAGAGCGGCTTGTGGTTGTCGAGGCCGCTGTAGGCGAGGGCGACGCCCATGCCGGCCATCACCATGCCCTCGACGAAGTGCAGGCATCGGTCGAAGCCCGACGGCGCGCCCGGCGACTGCGCCAGCCGGTCGGCCAGGCCGTCGCGTATCGACGCGTGGTCGGCGCAGATCTCCGGGACCGCCCGCACCCCGGCCGAGCCGCAGCCCGGACATATCACCTCAACTGCCCTTGGGGCGCCCTCGGTTGCCATGAGCCTACGCTAACGGGCGGCCGACACCGCATGTCATCGCCGGGCGACTGGGCGACTGGGCGACTGGGCGACTGGGCGACTGGGCGACCTTCGCCGGCGGCTTCCTTCCGGCCGCCCTCGCGCCGGACCGCGGCGGTGAACGCGCGCCGCCGTTCTCCCGTACTCCCCGACACGACCCGTCGGACCGATGTGCCTGGAGACTCCGGATGACCGCACACCGCACCGCCGCCGTGGCCGCCGTCGCCATGGCGGTCACGCTGCTGCCGGCGATCCCGGCCCTCGCCCACGGCGCGCCCACGGATCCGGTCAGCCGGGTGGTCGCGTGCTCGCCCGAGGGCGGCAGTCATACCCGGACCGTGGCCTGCAGGGCGGCGATCGCGGCCAACGGCGCGCCGTTCACGGCCTGGGACAACCTGCGGGTGGCGGACGTGAACGGCAGGGACCGGCAGCTCATCCCGGACGGTCGGCTGTGCAGTGGAGGGCTCCCCGCCTACCGGGGCCTCGACCTGGCACGCTCCGACTGGCCGTCGACCCGGCTCGCACCGGGTGCGGCACTGACGATGACGTACGGCTCGACGATCCCGCACACGGGCACGTTCAAGCTGTTCCTGACGAAACAGGGGTACGACCCCACGAAGCCGCTGACCTGGTCCGATCTGCCGACGCAGCCGTTCGCCCAGGTCACGGACCCGCCGCTGACGAACGGCGCGTACCGGATCGGGGCCAGGCTCCCCGCGGACCGGTCCGGCCACCACGTGCTCTACACGATCTGGCAGAACTCCAGCACCACGGACACGTACTACTCGTGCTCGGACGTGGTGTTCCCGGCGTCCGGCACGTCCCGCGGTTCCGGGACCGCCAAGGGCGGCGGGGCTTCGTACACGCCTGTGCCGTCACCGTCGTCGAGCGGCGCGTCGCCGAGCGGTTCCCCGGCGGCCGGTGACTCGGCGACCACCGTACCCGGCACCCCGGCGGCGGCCACCGCGCCCCGCGCCGAGGGCGGCCCGTCGGTGCCGCTGCTGGCGGGCTGTGCCGCGGCGGTCGTCGTGGGCGCCGGGGGTGTCGCGCTGGCCGTGCGCCGCCGCCGCGGCTGAGAGGACCGCTCCGGCTCCGCCGGGCCCCGGAAGCGGTCGTCGGCAGCGGTTCAACGGTGTTGGGGCCCCGTCGGCTCCGGGGCTCCGGACGACGCAGACGGGGTGCGACCGGGCGCGGGGCCGCGGGTGACGCGGCGAGCGGTCGCGGCACCCCACAGCAGGGCGATCAGGGTCGCGGTGTGTACGGGAGTGAGGGCACCGAAGATGCCACGCCTTCGCCCGACGAGGGCGATCAGCGTGCCGAGCGCGGCCCCCGCCAGGGCCAGCTGGACGGAGCGTGCGGAGACGGTCCGGGCCGCGGTCACCGCGCGCAGGATGCGCCATGCGTCCGACAGACCGTCACCGCAGACCAGGTCGGCTGACCAGGAGGCCTGGGCACCCGGGGCGTCGTGCATCGCGATCGCGATGTCCGCGGCCGCCAGCGCCTCGGCGTCCTCGCCCGAGACCACCAGTACGCCCTCGCCGTGGTTCTGCAGCTCGCGTACTCGGTCCTCGAGGCGTTCGCCGGCGCCGACGACCTGGTCGGCCAGGGACACCAGCTCAGGAACGCTCTCGTTGTGTGTGAGCACGACGCGCGCCCCGGTGGAGCGTGCCGCCGCCAGGACCGGCACGGCCAATGGATCCAGCCCGCCCTTCGGCTCCTGCCGCCGGTTCGCCAGCACGGCCGAGTCGATCACGACGGCGGAGATCCGGTCGAGAAGGCGCAGTGCCGACGGGTCGAGAGGTACGACGCCACGCCTGGCCAGCTCGCGCCCGACCGTCGCGGCGAAGCCCTCCCTCCCGTAGCGGGCGGCCCTGGGGACGGCGGCCAGCAGCGCCTCCCCCGCCCGCCTCGGACTGCCCGTCAGCGCGAACACCGAGGCCGCGACGAGCGGGGCGAACGGTGCCAGCTGTGCCTCCCACCGCTCGATCGGGCCGGGCGGACGCGCCCTGGCCCGCATGTGCCGCGCCGGCCGGCTGTGCGGAACGCAGTGCGGGCCGGGGCACAGGTCCCTCTCGCGCCGCTCCCACACCTGACGCCGGGCGCGGATCTCCCCGAGCAGCAGCATCCGGGTGACCACGTCGACGGCGGGCATGGCGATGCCGTCACCCAGCCCGTTGACGGTGGCGCTGAGCAACGAGAGCAGCAGATCGGTCTGCACCGGCCCGATCCGCCGTACCAGGGGTCGCCGCAGCTCGCGCTCCAGCTCCAGCGCGGCCACCGCCGCGGGCACCGCGCGGGGCAGGGACGGCAGATGGAAGAACCTCTGGGCGACTCCCGCGGCCACCGCGGCGCAGTCGACCAGCAACTCGGTCACCACGGCCGCGACCGGTGCGTCGTCGCCCGGAGTGACCGGCTGCGCCCAGGGGAAGTCCGAGTCGTGCACGCCGTGGGCTTCCTCCACCGCCCTGACCGCGTCCAGCAGCCGGTCGACACTGACGCTGCCCTCGTCGAAGGCCAGGAGGACCTGGCCGGTCACGGCGTTGACCTCGGCCCATTGCACCCCGCTCAGTCGGCGCAGGGAGCTGGTCACCCCTTGGACCAGCCCCTCCCGCGTGCGGCCACCGAGCTCAAGGCCCCGTACCTCGATATGCGCACGGCCGTGACCGGACCAGATACGGCGGATGTGCCGCCGCGCATGGAGATCGACCAGAGCACGCCCCGCCCGAACGGCCCGGCTGGGCGTCGCCGCGGCGGTCCAGGCCCCGCACCGGGCAGCCGACACCGCGACACGCCCAGCGCTTCCGGCGGCCCGCATACCGACCCTCGTCACGCCGGTCGTCGCCCCGCCGACCGTCCTGACCGCTGCCGCCCCCGCGCGCCCGGCGGTACGAGCACCTGCTCTGCCCAGGGCCTCCGCCCCGGTGAGCCCGGCACGGGTCACGGCCATCAGGGCCCCTCGCGCCTGGCCGACGGGCGCTGTCCGGGTCAGGTTCCGACCCGGCAGGGCGGAAATGGACGCCATGCTTCCAGCCACCCCGAACGGGTACCCGCGAAGCTCGGCCGACACCTCGATCGCGGGAAGCGCCACGTCAAAGCGCCGGAGACGGTCGGCGCCGGTTCCCGCGCGGTCGCCCCCGTGACCGGAGTGGCCCGCCGATCGGGCGTCTCCTCGCCGCCGCCTTCGCCGGACCAGTCCCGGCCCGGCGTCGGCGGCCGCGGCCCCGGCGGTGGGCACGGCACGGGCGTTCCGGGGCCTGGACACCGACTCGTCCAGGCGCACGGCACGGACCCATGAAGGCCGTCGGGCGGCCTCAGTTGACGTGGACCACCGGGTTCCCCGACTGGCTGGTGTCGGTGACCGGGGCGTACTTCGCCGTGAAGTAGCCGTTGGCGAAGCACAGGGACGAGCCGGAGGACTTCGTGAACTGCTGGTTGGTGAAGGTGATGCTGTTGTCGGTGTTGCCGGCCGTCCCGGTCAGGCTCGGGGCCCGGTAGACACAGGTGATCGTGCCGAGCAGGGTGCGCAGCTTGACGGTGGTCTGGATGGTGGAGCCGGCGGCCGGGGTGACGGTGATCGTGCCGTCGGAGGCGACGGTGGTGGTGTAGGGCAGGTTGTCGACGGTGATGCCGGTGACGCCCAGGACGCCGACGACGTTGCTGGTGCAGCCGGCGCTGTCGAAGGTGTGGCCGGTGAGCGACTCGGTCGCCGTGCCGGGTGCGGCGGGGTTGGCGGTGACGGTGGCGGTGAACGTGGACGAGGTGCAGGAGACGCCGCTGGTGCCGGTGCTGCTGGAGTAGAGCGTGGCCGCGGTGCCGCTTGCGAGCGACGCGTTGAGGACGTCGCCGACGGCGACGGCGGTCCCGCCCGCGCTGCCCGTGGTGAGGACGGTGCCGTCCGCGGAGGCGGGGGAGGCCGTGGCGACCGCGAGGGCCGCGACGGCGCCGGCGACGACGAGCAGGGATCGGGTCGTACGCATCGGGGTGCCTCTTCTCCGAAGTGGGGGGCTGTGCGGGTGGGTGTGCCGCTGCCGGCCCGTGACGCCTTCTCCGTACGTGACGGGCCGGCAGCGACCGCCGGATCACCGGGGGGATCACGGACAGGGGAAGGCGACCGTGCCGGTGTCGCGAGGGTGATGGATCGCGGTCGCACGTGAAGGATCCGTGCATCGCACCGCGCGCGGAGGTGTCACGAACGCCCCGGGAGGACGGGGCCGGGAGAGTGACGTGCGCCGTGCGAAGGATCCGGCGCCACGGATCCATGGAGAGAACAGTGGATGTTGTAGACCTGATGCGTCGTCAACGTCAAGACATTGGGGCGGAGTTGGTGAGTCGGGGCGGGAGCTGCGCAGGTCGGCCCGTGGTGTCGGTGAGAACCTTCGGCACCCGGCGGGCACAGGCGCCACACAATCGACACCTCTCTGCCACAACTGTCTTGACCGTCGACTGTAACCCCCGGTAACTTCCTCGACGGCCACTGCCGCGCCACGAGAAAGCCCTTGCACGCGCCGGGAGGTGTGAGGAGGCGTACGCGGCAGCCCCTGTCCGCGCCAGGACAACGTGCCGGCGAAGCCCCATTCGCATCGACCATGCCCAGGAGCAGACATGGCCTCGTCCTCGGACGCCACGGCGTCCACCGGTTCCACGCCCGAACATCCGGAAAGCGGTTCCGCCGCCGAGGGGTCGTCCGAGAGACCCGGACGGGTCCGCCTGCGCCGCGCCGCGGTGATGGCGGTGCCTGCCACCGCGATCGCCGCGGGTCTCGCGATCATGACCGCCCAGGGAGCGCTGGGCGTGCAGTTCGCGATCTCCGGTATGCCGTTCACGGTCACCGCCACGGACCTGACCGGCACCGGGTTCGAGCAGTTCGGCAACCTCGACAACATGGCGGACGGCAGCCCGAACGCCGGCGACACCGGCGGTCAGGTGCTGGTCGTCACCTCCGCCATCAAGAACGCGACGCTCACCAAGCTGTGCCAGAGCGTCGACCTCGGCGGGACGAACCTGCTCATCACCGCGGGCGGCGGCAAGGACAAGGTGATCGCCAGTGATCTGACCACCGACTCGACCGTCCTGTCCGGCGATGCCGACTTCACCAAGATGGAGATCGGCAACGACGCCAGCACGCTGAACAAGGCCGGGGTGCAGGGCAACAAGGGCGTCTTCAGCCAGCAGGCCGACACGGTCCACATCGCCAATCTGCGGCAGACCAACTACGCCACCACGGCGGGGGTGTTCAAGCTGCCAGGGCTCAAGCTCGGCTTCAGCGACTCGGGTTGCCCGTGACGGGCCGGCCGAGGCGCGCCTTCCGGCGGTGGCGGGCGAGGAGACCCTTCTGGGGCGGACTGCTGCTGACGCTGGGCGGGGCGGAGATCCTCCTCACCGAGAAGGCGTCCCTCAAGGTGGTCCTGCACATCGGCATGCAGGGTCTGGCCGGGTACCTGCTGCCGTCGGTGATGCTGCTGTGCGGTCTGCTGACCCTCTTCAACCCGGCCCAGCGCCTGTTCTACTCGAGCATCGGCGTGATGCTCTCCCTGGGCACCTGGCTCACGTCCAACCTGGGCGGCTTCATGATCGGGCTGCTGCTGGGCGTGACCGGGAGCTGCCTGACGTTCGGCTGGCTGCCGGACCAGGAGCCGCGGGCCGGCATCCTGCGCCGTCGCCGTGCCCCGTCCCCCACCGCCGACTCGGCCGCGTCCTGACCCCCCGGCCCCTCGGCGAGCGGGCTCCGGCGCCCCGACCCCCCACCACCACCGGGGCTCCCGACGGATCCCGCTCGCCGAGGCCCCCTCAGGGCTCCCGCTTGGCGGTCACCGTGAAGCGCGCACCGTCCGGGTCGGCCAGCATCGCCTCCTCGGCGCCCTCCTCCCACTGCACGACGGAGCCGCCGTGCTCGCGAGCGGCCCGGACACAGGCGTCGACGTCGGCGACCGTGAAGTTGACCTGCCAGTGCGGGCGGATCGTGGGGTCGGGCGCCGACTCGACCGCCCCCGAGTGGATCCGTGCCACCACCACTCCACCACTGCGCAGGATGACCTCGTCGCCCTCGTAGTGCACCTCGACGGAGCCGGGGCGCGCGGAGGCCCAGTCGAGGACCTCACCGTAGAAGATGGCGGCGTCGAAGGCGTCGCGCGTGTGCAGCCGGATGAAGGTGGGGGCGGCCTCGCGCCACCGCTCCCAGCCCGTCATGAGCGGGCCCTCCCAGACGCCGAAGACGGCTCCGTCGCGATCCGCGAGCAGCGCCGTCCGGCCGGGCGGGAGGGCGATCGGCCCGACGGCCGCGGTGCCGCCGCGCTCCCGGCAGCGGGCCACGACCTCGTCGGCGCTGGCGACCGCGAAGTACGGGGTCCAGGCGACGGCCATCTGCCACATCGAGGCGACGGCGGCGATCCCGGCGACCGGCACCCCGTCCGCCAGGGCCACCCGGAACCGGTCGCCGAGGCTGTTCGGCCGCCACTCCCAGCCGAGCACGGCCCGGTAGAACTCCTCCGCGGTCTCCAGGTCGCGCGTGGTCAGACTGACCCAGCACGGTGCGCCGAACACCGAGTCATCGGGGACCTCTCCCCTGCTGCGCCTCTCGTCCTTGACCATCACCACACCGCCCGGTTCCGAGGGGGAGGCAGCGGGCACCTCCCCCGTCGTTCGCTCAGGGCATCCGGGTACCCCGATCGTGCCCCTGCAAGGATGCGCCACCGGACGCCGGGCGTCATCCGGAGAGCGACTCGCCGGGCCTCAGGCGCCGACGCCCGGCGACCAGTGCGGGGCGCTGCCGGCCAGGCGGCAGGCGAGGAAGTACAGCGGGATGGGTGGCGTGTACGGTGAGTCACCGTCGGGGCGGTGGATCAGGGACGGACGGGGCGCGGGCCGCTCCAGGAGGGGTCCGCGCGACACACGTCCGGCTCCGGGCCCCCGTACCGCCCCACGCACGCGTCGACCGCGTAGCTCGTCGAGGACGGCCAGACGACGCCGATGTGGGACCCCGACGGGACGATCCACCACCAGCGGAGGTCGTCGGCGAACACGCAGCCGACGCGGGGCAGACAGTTCATGATCCGTACGCCGTGCTCCCGGGGGATGCCCACGGCGTCGTATCCGAGGGTGGGGGTCAGTTCTTCCGGGAGAGCCAGGCGCTGGGCGGGCTCCGGCGCGAGGAACGCGGTCGGGTGCGGCAGCGGGTCGAAGAGGTGGCACCAGGCGCCGGACGGATCGCACGGGAGGTCGATCGGATGCGGCCACGGACGGAGGGGTCGCACCGGGCGCCGGAGGGATGGCACGGGAGGTCGATCGGATGCGGCCACGGATCGGAGAGGTGGCACCGGGCGCCGAACGGATCGCACGGGAGGTCGATCGGATGCGGCCACGGATCGGAGAGGTGGCACCGGGCGCCGGACGGATCGCACGGGAGGTCGATCGGATGCGGCCACGGATCGGAGAGGTGGCACCGGGCGTCGGACGGATCGCACGGGAGGTCGATCGGATGCGGCCACGGATCGGAGGGGTGGTATCCGGGACGAGGACATCGCGATGTACGGAGCGATCGCCCGCAAGCCGTGAGGTAGGTGACACCCGGTGTGCACGGCGGCCGGACTTCTTGCTGAGCCGGCCGAGGTGTAGGTCGACCCCGCGTCCCGAGGGGGCGCGGGGAACCGCCACCGGCCACGGGCATCCCGCACCCGGCCAACCGCGGTCCCCCGACGGCGAGGGACGGCGATGGGGCGGGGTGCAGACGCAACGCCCTTGCCGGCCGTCGGCGAGCCGGACCACCCCGGCGACGTCCAGGCCCGTGCCGTCCAGTCGACACGGGCGCCCGTGGCCCCCGGGGGCGGGGACACCCGGCGGTCCCCACGCCGCGGGCGTCAGTCCAGGCCGGCCGACTTCAGCCAGGCCTTGGCGACGTCGAGCGGGTCCTTGTTGTCGAGCTGCACCTGGCCGTCCAGGTCCAGCAGGGCCGCCGTGTCGAGCTTCGCCGAGACCGTGTTGAGCGCGTCGACGCCCTTCTTGGACAGCCCCGACCTGTAGACCAGCGGCTGCACGTTCTCGAAGCCGAAGAGGTTCTTCGGGTCCTGCAGGACCACGAACTTCTCCTTGGAGATGCTCGGGTCCGTGGTGAAGATGTCGGCGGCCTGCACGGTGTTCTTCTTCAGCGCCGCCTGGGTCAGCGGACCGCCCGCGTCCAACGCCTTGAAGGACTTGAACTCCAGACCGTAGACCGTCTTCAGACCCACCAGGCCCTGCTGCCGGGTCTGGAACTCCGGCGAGGCACCGATGACCAGGTCCTTGGCGATGTCCTTGAGGTCCGCGATACCGGACTTCTCGGTGAGGTTGTACTTCTTCGCGGTGGCCGCGTCCAGGGTGATGGAGTCCTTGTCCTGCGCGGGCGCCGGGTCCAGCAGCGTCAGCTTGGAGTCGAGCTTGGCGTTGATGGCGGCCGTCGTGGCGGTGACCGTCTTCGGGGCGGCGTTCTTGTCGAGGTAGGCCAGCAGCGCGCCGTTGTACTCGGGCAGGACCGTGATGGAGCCGTTCTTCAGCAGGCCGTAGGTGGTCTCCCGGCTGCCGATGTTGGGCTTGTAGGTGACCTTGACGCCCTTGGCCTTGAGCGCCTCGCCGTAGATGTCGGCGAGCAGGATGCTCTCGGTGAAGTTGTTGGAGCCTACGACGACGCTGTCGCCGCTCGCCTTGTCGTTCGAGAGCGGGTTGTCGGACTTGGTGCCGGAGGACGAGGAACACCCCGCGAGCAGTGCGGCCGTGGCGGCGAGCGCGACGGCGGCCGCGCCGGGGAGTCTCCTGCTGGACATGCTGGTGTTCGTGGTAGAAGTCACGATTCCCGTTCCGGGCTCGGAGGATGAGGCAGGGCGTGGCGCAGCTGTGCGGGGTGCGGGCACCGCACCTCACTGATCCAATCCAGCTCGTTCTCGGTCAGTCAAGAGCATTCTGGTCACCGATTGGCCTCGATGCACGACTGGTTGAGGAGGCGGTCGTCTCGAAGGGGGCCAGTTGTCCGCTCCTGTCAGGCGCTTCTGCGCACCCCCGGGGACACGGCGGCCCGGGCCACCGCCCAGAACAGCGTGAGCGTCGCCAGCGCCAGTACGGCCACCAGCGTGGCACCGCCCACGACCTTCTCGTAGTCGCGCTGGTAGAGCCCGTCGACGATGTACCGGCCGAGGCCGCCGAGGCTGACGTACGCGGCGATGGTGGCCGTCGAGACGATCTGGATGGCCGCCGAGCGCAGCCCACTCAGGATCAGCGGCAGCGCGACGGGCACCTCGACCTGGAAGAGGATCTTCGGCTCGCTCATGCCCATGCCCCGCGCGGCGTCCACCGGGGAGGGGTCGACGGACCGGACGGCCTCGTACGTCGTCACCAGGATCGGCGGGACGGCGAGCACGACCAGCGGGATCATCACGGGCAGCAGCCCTAGCCCGAGCAGCACGAACATCAGCACCAGCAGACCGAAGCTGGGCAGTGCCCGGGCGGCGGTGGCGATGAAGGCGAGGGCGTTGCCGCCGCGTCCGGTGTGGCCGGTGAGCAGGCCCACCGGCAACCCGATGGCGGCGGCGACGCCGAGCGCCATCAGCGAGTACTGGACGTGCTCCCACGCCCGCGTGGGAATGCCGTCGTAGCCGTGCCAGTGGGCGCTGTCGCTGAAGAAGGCGCTGACGAAGTTCAGTACGTTCACCTGGCCGCGTCCTCCAGGGCGAGTGTCGTCGGTTCGGGTCGCGCCGTGGCCTCGGTCTTCCGCCTGCGCGTGGCGCGCGGCATCCAGGGCGTCAGCAGGACGCGTGCGAGAACCAGCGCGGCGTCCACGAGGATCGCCAGGACGGCCGTGGTGATCACTGAGTTCACCGCCAGCATCGGCCGGTGGTAGAACATCGCGTCGGCGAGCAGATTGCCGAGCGCGCCCTGATTGCCGATGAGGGTGCCGACGCTGACCAGGCTGAGGCTGGACACGGTCGCCACCCTGAGGCCCGCGAGGATGGCGGGCACGGCGATCGGCAACTGCACCTGGACGTAGCGGCGCAGGGGCCCGAACCCCATGGCGGTGGCCGCGTCCAGCGTCTCCTGCGACACCGAACGGATGCCGTCCACGATCGCCGGGACCAGCACCACCAGGCTGTAGACGGTCAGCGGGATCATCACGGTGATCTCGCTCAGGCCGGTGTAGTCGATGAGGACGACGAAGAACGCCAGCGACGGGATCGCGTACAGGATCGTCGTCACGCCCAGCACCGGCGGGTACAGCCAGCGGAAGCGCACGCACAGCTGGGCCACCGGCAGGGCCACCACCAGGCCGGCCAGGACCGGCAGCAGGGCCTCCCGCAGGTGCAGCCCGACGAGGCCGAGCCAGGTGTTCTGGAGGTCGCTCGGGAGGTGGAAGAACCCGTTCATCCGGCGACCTTCTCGTCCCGGTGGCCCTCGGCGTGGGCACGGCGGATCGCCTCGCCGATGGTCTGCTGCGAGACGACGCCCACCGCCCGGCCGGTGCCGTCCACGGCGACGGCCCAGCCGGTGGGCGAGAGTACGGCACCGTCGAGCGCGGCGCGCAGCGAGTCCTTGCCGTACTCGAACGGCCGCCCGTACGGCAGCAGTCGCTCCGCCGTGATCTCCCCGGCGGTCAGCTCCCCGGGCTCGCTCCAGCCGAGCGGTTTGCCGTCGATGCCGGTGACGAGCAGGTACGGCACCTCGGGCGTGGCGCGGGAGGCGATCTGCTCGGCGGAGGAGTCGACGGCGACGATCGGGGTCTTCGTCAGCTCCAGCGTCTCGGAGGTGAAGAACGACAGCCTCCGGATGCCGCGGTCGGCGCCGAGGAAGTCCTCCACGAACGCGTCGGCGGGGGAGGTGAGCAGCTCGGCGGGCGGCGCGAACTGGGCGAGTCTGCCGCCGGTCCGCAGGACGGCGACCATCGTGCCGAGCCGGATCGCCTCGTCGATGTCATGGGTGACGAATACGATGGTCTTGCCCAACTCGTCCTGGATCCTGAGCAGTTCCTCCTGCAGGCCCTTGCGCACGATGGGGTCGACGGCGGAGAACGGCTCGTCCATCAGCAGCACCGGCGGATCGGCTGCGAGCGCCCGCGCCACGCCGACGCGCTGCTGCTGTCCACCGGAGAGCTGGTACGGGTACCGCTTGGCGAGCGACGCGTCGAGGCCGACCCTCTCCATCAGTTCCCGGGCCCGGGTGCGGGCCCGGTCCTTGCTCCAGCCGAGCAGCCGGGGCACGGTCGCGATGTTGTCGAGGATGGTGCGGTGCTGGAAGAGTCCGGCGTTCTGGATGACGTAACCCATGGACCGGCGCAGCGAGTTCACCGGTTGCCGGCCGATGTCGACGCCGTCGAGGGTGATCGTGCCCTCGCTCGGCTCGACCATGCGGTTGATCATGCGGAGGGTCGTCGTCTTGCCGCATCCCGAGGGGCCCACGAGAACGGTGATCGAGCGGTCCGGTATCTCCAGCGACAGCCGGTCGACCGCCACCGTGCCGTCCGGATACCGCTTCGTGAGTGAATCTATCCGTATCAAAGCGCCGAATGCCCTTCGGGTGTGGCAGGAGCGGCCCGATCCCGGCCGTGTCGCAGGGGCCGCTGCCGGGAGAGTCTAGACGGCATGTGTTGCGGCTTCGTGGCGGATGACGTGCCCGAATCTCGGTGTGCCGCTGGGGCGGCCGGATGGAGGGGTCACCGCCCCAGGGAGAACCGCCCTACGCGCGTTGCCGTTCGACGGGCCGAAGAACTCGTTCTCGGCGATGGCGACCTGCTTGTCGTGGGACAAGGAGCGGCGGAGATCCGTCAGTCCGAAGGGCCCTGACGGCTGGGCCCATCCGTCCGCGGTCCCGGCCGAGGAGGCCCTGCGCGGGGGCGGCGCCCGCCGGACCGCGGGCGCCCGCACCGGACCGGCGGCGCTCACCGGCAGCGACCCGGATCGCCGCCCTCGCCGCCCTCGCCGCGGCCGGCCGTACCAACACGGGGATCGCCGAACTCCCGCACCTCGCGCGGCGCACCGTCGAGACCCACCGGGCCGGCACCTACCGCAGACTCGGCGTCCGTCGCCGCGCCGAACGCCCCGGGGCGCTCGGCCCGATTCCCGTCCCCGGGAACGGAGAAGTCGCCCCCGGCGGCGGCCCGGGGTGACCGTGCCTACGCCGTGCCCTCCTGTGGCTTCGGCCGTCGGCCGGGCGTGCGTGGCAGGGGCTCGGCTCCCCGGGGCCCGGTGGTGACCTCTTCGGAGTCGAGGAGGTCATCGCCGTACAGGCCCTGCAGCCAGTTGGCCTGGTAGATGGTGTCGAGGTATCGCTCGCCGAGGTCCGGTGCGATGGCCACCGCGGTCAGGCCTCGCGTGTCGTGCCGGGCCAGCCAGTCCATCGCGCCGCTGACCACCGTCCCGGTGGAGCCGCCGAACAGGAAGCCGCGTCGGGCCAGCCGGTGGCAGGCACGGATGGTGTCCACCTCCTCGACCCGGATCACCTCGTCCACGTAGGACTCGTCGAGCAGCGGCGGGCGCATGCTCATGCCCAGGCCCGGAATCATCCGGCGGCCCGGCTTGCCGCCGAAGCTCACCGAGCCCACGCTGTCGACCGCGATGATCCGCACCGGCCGGCGACGCTCCCGGAAGTAGCGCGCGCAGCCCATCAGGGTCCCGGTGGTGCCCGCCCCGACGAACAGCACGTCCAGGCGTGGGAACTCCTGGGCGATCTCCGGTGCCGTCGTGCGGTAGTGCGCCCGCCAGTTGCCCGGATTGGTGTACTGACTGAGCCACACGTACCGGTCGTCGGAGGCGCACAGCGCCCGGACGTAGTCGAGTCGCCTGCCGAGGAAGCCGCCGTTGGCGTCCAGGTCGGCGATGATGTGCACCTCGCTGCCCAGCGCCTCCATCAGCAGTCTGGTCGACAGGTTGCAACGGGAGTCGGTCACACACAGGAACCGGTATCCCTTGCTCGCGGCGATCATGCTGAGCGCCACGCCCAGGTTGCCCGACGAGGACTCGACCAGGATGGAGTCCGGTGTCAGGACGCCCTCCCGCTCGGCGGTCTCGACCATCTCGTTCGCGGCCTTCAGCTTGATCGAGCCGGCGAAGTTGAAGCCCTCGCACTTCAGGTAGAGGGAGCGCCCGAATATCGATCGGAGGTCGATGTAGAGCCGGCCTTCGTTGAAAGCGTGGGGAGCGGAGATGACGGGCACACTGGCCTCCTGATGCCAGAGCTGAGGAAGAAGGCCTTCAGCCGTAGCGGCGCAGGTCGTGGAAGAAGTCGTCGATGAGCTGGAGGTGCCCGGCCCGGGCCACTTCGTCGTAGACGTACTTGCCGACGGCGAGGTCCAGCACGCCGAGTCCGAAGGGCGAGAAGATCACCGGCCGGTCGGTCGGCGGGGTCACCCGTCCGGTCATGACGTCGTCGAGGGTGCCGTCGAGGAAGTCGCGGTTGCCGGTGAGCTGTTCGGCCAGATGGGGTGAGGTGTCGGCTTTGAGACAGTGCTCGACGTCGTCGACGATGTTGGCCGATGCGAGCAGGATCTGGGGGGCCAGGTCGCGCAGGGACACGTGCAGCACCAGGGGGTGGTGCGTGAACCAGTCGGGGTCGGTGACATGGGGTGTGCCGGCGACGGTGGCGAACACCACCAGGTCGCTGGAGCGGATGAGTTCCTCGGCGCTGTCGTGGACCGTGATCCCTCCGCCGGCGCCGGCCTGCCGCAGGTAACCGCTGAAGCCGGCGGTGCTGTCGGCGGAGACGTCGTGCACGCCGACGGTGTCGAACGTCCATCCGGTGCCGGTCAGGAAGGTGTGGATGTAGCGGGCGATCAGGCCCGTGCCGAAGAATCCGATACGGGTGGGGCGGGGGCGGTTGCGGCTGAGCCAGTCGGCCGCCAGCGCGGCGGATGCCGCGGTTCTGGTGGCGCTGATGATGGAACTCTCCAGGCAGGCGAACGGGTAGCCGGTGTCGTGGTCGTTGAGGATGAGGACCGCGGAGGCCCGGGGCAGGCCGGCTGTCACGTTGACGGGGAAGCTGGAGATCCATTTCAGTCCGTCCACGTTGACGGACCCGCCGATGGAGGCCGGCAGCGCGATGATCCGTGCCGTGGGGCGGTCGGAGAAGCGCAGGAAGTACGACGGCGGGTTGACCGAGTCTCCCGCTCCGTGCAGCCGGTAGGTGGCTTCGACCAACTCCACGAGCTGCGTCTCGCGCCCCTTGAGGGCTTGCTGTACCTGGGCTCCGGAGATCACCGCGAAGGTCGGCGCCGGACCCGGGTGGGACGGGACCGACTCGGTCGCGGAGGACAGCAGGGATGTCATCGTCGGCTCGCCTCCGGGGTCGCGCAGAAGCCGGCCGGACGCTGGGGCTCGGCCATGGCGACCAGCACCTGACGCTCTCCCGTGAAGGCCTCTCTGCTGTGTGCGGTGCGGATGTTGTCGACCAGCATCATGTCGCCGGCCTGCCAGGGCTCGCGCCGGGTGTGGGCCTCGTAGGTGCTGTTGAGCAACTGGACGATGTCCTCGCCGATGGGAGTGCCGTCCCCGAAGCGGGTGTTGAAGGGCAGTCCGTCCTCGCCGTAGACGTCCACCAGGTACTCGCGCACCTCTGGGTCCATCGTCCACTCGTTGAGGAAGGCGATCTGGTTGAACCAGCAGCGGCGGCCGGTGAGCGGGTGGCGCACCACGGCGCCGCGGAGCTGCCGGGTGCGCAGGGACCCGTCGGGCTGCCAGGCGAAGTCGATGGCGTGGTCGCGGCAGTAGCGCTCGACGGCGGCGCGGTCGTCGGTGCCGAACGACTCGGCCAGGGAGGCACCGATCTCGTCGTTGTAGCTGCGGGTGAGCAGCCAGCCCTCACGTTCGAACCGATCGCTCAGCTCCGCGGGCAGCGCCTTGAGCACGTGTTCGGCGTCGGCCACCCCGGTCGCACCGCCCTCGCTGGGCGCGCTCAGGCACGCGAACAGCATCAGGCCGGGAACCTCCAGCGCGTAGCTCAGTTCATGGTGCATGCACATCGGCTGGTTGGCCGGCCAGGCCGAGGAGGAGTAGAGCCCCGGGCCGTGGGGCTGCCGGGGCGCGAAGGCCTCCCTCTCGGTCATCAGACCGCCGGCCAGCCCCGCGAAGACGGCACCGGCCTGGTCCGCCTGCCGGAGCCCCAGGCCACGGACGAGCACCACACCGTGCTCGGCGACCTGCGCACGCAGCGCATCGCGGTGCTCGGCCGCCCAGCCCACCGCATCACCGGGGGTCTCGACATGCAGGATCGGGGGTTTGCCCGGCCTCAGTTCCACCTCGGGCGGTGGTGCCAGGGATGAGGACGACATCTCGGTTCCTTTCGGCTCGTACGGGCTCATGAGGAGGCCAGCAGTTCGGCGGCGCCCAGGACGGCCCGTGCCGCCGCGGCCGGGCGGGTACGGGGGAAGTAGTGGCCGCCGTCGGCCAGCTCGTGCAGATCCACGTGTTCGGCCAGGAGCTGCCAGTCCCGGTACCGGTCGGGGAACTCCGCCGTGTGCGGGTCGTCGGCGGCGACGACCACGGTGACCGGCGCGGACAGCTTCACCGTCGGCGGGGTCTCCAGGGCGTCGACGAAGTAGCGGTGGGCGGACACGCAGTCGTGCCGGTAGGCGGCACCGACGTGCTCGGCGTGCCGCTCGTTCAGCTCACCGAGTTCGGTGTAGGCGCCGTCCGCGGTCAGCCTCGCGGCGATCTCCGCGTCGCTCTGCCCGGTCAGCTCGGCGATGGCGGCCCGTCGGCCGGAGGCGGTGCCGAGCAACTGGGCGCCGAGGAACACCCGTGGGACGTCCACCCCGCGCTCCTGCAGCCGCCTCGCCGTCCGCACGGCCGGTGCGGTGCCCGAGGAGTGACCCCACAGCATGACTTTGGGCAGGCCGCGCGCGAGGATCTCCTCGACGACCCGCTCCGTCACCTGTGCCAGCGGTGCGAACGGCTCGCTGCGGGCGGCCAGGTCGTGACCGGGCAGGTCGACGGCGTACACCGCGGGCCCACTGCCCGCCAGCGCGCCCGCCAGCGGCTGGAAGTTGACGGCGTTTCCGCCTGCGTAGGGAAAGCACACCAGGGCGCATTCCGGCACTTGGTCCGGTTCCCACAGCGGCTGAAGCAGCTCCTGGTGCTGCGGAGCCGTGCTGTCGAGGAGTGCGGCGAGGTCCGCGAGCACCGGATGGCGGGTGATGTCCTTGAGGGACACCGCGCGGTCCAGGGCGAGGGTGAGTCTCACCGCCGCCAGTGAGGTGCCACCGGAGTCGAAGAAGTGGTCCAGTCGGCCGATCCGGTGCTCGGGCAGGCCCAGCAGCTCGGCCCAGGCGGCCGCCAGCTTCCGCTCGGTGGGGGTACGCGGGCCGCGGTGCCGCCCGGTGTCGCCTTCGGCAACCGGCGCGGTCTGCTCGGCCAGCGCGGTCAGGGCCTTCCTGTCGATCTTGCCGTTGGCGGTCAGCGGGAGGCTGTGCTGCCAGTGAAAGGCCGTCGGGACCATGTAGTCGGGCAGCACGGCGCCCAGTGCCCGGCGCAGCGCGTCCGCCGACTGGCGCCGGCCGGTGTGGAAGGCGACCAGGTGCGCACCGCGGCCGGGCCGCTCGGCGACGACCACCGCGCCGTCCCGTACCCCGGGCGCCCGCAGCAGGGTGTTCTCGATCTCACCGATCTCGATACGGAAGCCGCGGATCTTGACCTGGTTGTCCCGGCGGCCGAGGAACTCCAGCTTCCCGTCGGGGTGCCAGCGCCCCCAGTCGCCCCCCAGGTAGAGCCGCTCACCCGGCCGGTACGGGTCCTGCCGATACGCCTCACGGGTGCGTTCGGGATCGTTGACGTACCCCCGCCCCACGCAGACGCCGGAGAACGCGATCAGCCCCGGGGCGCCCAGCGGCACCAGCGACAGTTGCTCGTCGACGACGTACACGTGCACGTTGTTGACCGCACGCCCCAACAGCACCCGCTCCGGCACCCGGTCCATGACCTCGTGATTGGTGTCGTCCGAGGTCTCGGTCAGTCCGTAGGCGTTGACCAGCTTGATCCCCGGCTGCACCGCGAACCAGCGCTGGACCAGCTCCCGCTTCAACGCCTCGCCGGTGACCGACACACACCTCAGGTCCGGCAACGCGCGGGGACGCCGCTCCAGACACGACACCACCACCTCCAGGTAGGAGGGAACGACCTGCACGACACCGGCCCGGCCGCGGACGAGCGTGTCGAGGAACCGCTCCACATCCACGATCACCTCCTGCCCGACCAGCAGCGTCCGCCCGTCCACCAGCAGCGCGGCCAGCAGTTGCCACAGCGAGATGTCGAAGCACTGCGGGGCGGTCTGCGCCACCACCCGTCCCGAACCGATCCCCAGGTCGTCGATCTTGGCGTAGAGGTGGTTGAGCATGCCCGCGTGCTCGCACATCGCCCCTTTGGGCTCGCCGGTGGAGCCGGAGGTGAAGTAGATGTAGGCCAGCTGATCGGCCGTCACCGTCACCCCGACGTCGCTGTCGGCATGCTGCTGCGCGTACGCCGCCTCGACGAGCAGCCTCTCGACCCCCGGTAGTGTGGCCAGGGCCTGATCGAGGGTGTCGGTGCTGCCCGACTCGGTCAGCACCAGCCGGCACCCGGCACGCGACAGCGTCGCCGCGATCCGGCCCGCCGGAAAGTGCGGCTCGATGGGCAGGTACACGCCCCCGGCCTTGAACACCGCGAGCACCGCGGCAAGCCAGTCGAGCGACCGTTCGGTGACCACCCCCACCACCTCTTCCCGGCCCAGGTCCCGCGCCAGCAGCGCCCGGGCCAGCCGGTTGGCGCGCGCGTTGAGCTCCCCGTACGTCCACGCGCGATCGCCGTGCACCGCCGCCACCGATTCCGGATGTGCCCGCACCCGCTGCTCGAACAGCTCGTGCACCCGCCCCTCCGGCAGCGCCCGGGACGGCCCGGCCAGCCCCTCCAGCTGATGGCGCATCTCCTCGGCCGACAGCAGACTCCGGCGCGCATGGGCGGCGTCGGCATCGGCCGCCATCAACCCCAGCGCGGTGAGGTGGTAGCCGGCGATCCGGGCCGCGCACTCCGCGTCCAGCACCTGCGTGCGGTACCGCAGCCGCACCTCCAGCCGCTCGCCCCGGTCGCACCAGCCCACCCCGAGCACCGCGTCGTCGACCAGCCCGCCCTCGGCTCCCGACGGCTCGAACACGACTTCGTACGACGGTCCCGCCACCCCCAGTTCCCGCCGCAGCCGATCCACCGGGAACTCCCGGTGCGCCAGCAACTCCTCCTCGGCGCGGTGGACGCTCGCCACCAGCGCGCGCCACGACCCGGGGGCGACGGTCAGCCGGCACGGCAGCGGGCCGCCCGCCACCCCGGCGGTGTAACCCGTCACCACCTCCTGGTCACCCGACAGGGCGCTCAGCACCTTGGCGTGCGCGGCCAGCAGCACCGAGCGCACCGGAACCCCCGACTCCGCCGCCAGCGCGCGCACCACGCGCACCACGTCGTCCGGCACCACCGCCCGGTGCTCCGCCACACCCGCCACCGGCTCCCGGGCCCACCGTGGGACCGCGGTGAAACCGCCGGCGGACAGCACTCCGCCCCAGAACTCCCGGTCCGCTTCCACGTGCGCTCCCATCAGATGGCCTTCCCGCTCGCCGTCGCCGCGGCGCCGTTCGCCGGAGACGTATCCGCTGCCGATGCCGAGCCGCTGCCGCGGGCCCGGACGGGGGCATCCCGCAGCTCCGCGGCGGGATTGCCTCCCCACCGGGCGTCCGGGGGGACTTCCTCGCCCTTCATGAGGAAGCAGTCGGGTGCCAGCACGGCACCCTCGCCCACCGTCACGCCGTAGTGCACGAACGCGCCGACCCCGAGGGTGCAGCCGGCCCCGAGGACCGTGCGGTCGGACTTGAAGGTGCCGTCCTCCTGCGAGTGGCACTGGACCTTGCACCCGGCATTGAGCGTGCAGTCGTCCCCGATGGAGGTGAGTGTCCGCTCCGTCACATAGCAGCCGTCGTCGAAGACCCTTCTGCCGATACGCACGCCCAGCAGCCGCCAGACCACGTTCTTGAAGGGGGTGCCGTTCAGCACGTTGAGGTAGTCGGTCGGCACCTTCCACAGGCGCTCGTGCCACCAGAAGTACGGGTCGTAGATGGAGCAGAGCCGGGGGCGCAGCGCACGGAACGACGTGATGCAGCGCTCCACCAGGACGAAGTAGAGGACGGTGAACACGAGGGTGAGCGCCAGGTACCCGGCGATCACCACATGGCCGAGCACCCCGTACAGGCCGACGGAGACGAGACCGAATGTCGTGAGCACGAAGGTGTGCAGCCACCGCACGAGCAGGAACAGGAGCATGGAGCGGATGTTGTAGCGGTTCTTCGCGGCGAGGTTGCGGCGCAGCCGGTCGCCGGTCCTGAGATGGTCGAACCGCGAATCGCGCTCCACGGACCGGGGAATCTCGAAAGACGGCGAGCCGAGCAGCCCGACGCCCTCACGGATCTCACCGTCGAGGGGGACCATGACCTTCGTCGCGAGCAGACAGTTGTCGCCCGTCCTTCCGCCCACGGGATAGGCGATGTTGTTGCCGAGGAAGTTGCGCGGCCCGATCGACACCCGGGACACCCGGAAGGACGTGCTGGAGAAGTCCGCGTTGATGAGGGAGAGCCCGTCGGCCACCATCGTGCCGGGGCCGACGGAGACCAGATCCGGGGTCTCGTGCTGCACTTCGGTGCCGAAGTTCGACCCGGTCTGCTCGGCAAGGGACACGTCGTATCCGAGGCCGCGAAGGTAGTGGACGATGTAGGAGCTGTCGCCGAAGAGCCAGGCGAAGAACTTACGGTTCGTCATGCCGGCCACCGCCCGGTGCGCCGCGTAGTGGAAGCCGTAGAGCGGATAGACCGTGTCGGGCTTGACGGCCAGACGCACAAGGCGCGGAACGGTGAAGAGCACGGCGAGTCCCACGACGACGAAGCCGAAGAACAGCACCAGGGACAGCACCAGCGCGTCGCCGAGGAACTCCCATGAGAGGACTCCCACCGTTTCCGGGTTCAGCCGCCTGCCGAGCGCCGGGACCTCGGTGAAGAGCATGTACGCACCGCCGACGGTCAGCGGGATGTAGAGGAGGAACAGCTGGAGCAGGGTGAGGAGTCCGAAGCCGGCCCGGCGCAGCGTGCCGCACCGGGCCGGAGCGACCCTCACATGGTCGATCTCCGTGGGCTGTGCCGGGGACCCGTGCCGGCGCTCGCCGTCCGGGATCGTCTGGCCGCGGTACAGGCAGGAGGTGTGACCGAGCTGAGCTCCGTCGCCCATCGACGTGTCGATGTCGAGCACGGTCTTCTCGCCGATGTACACGTCCCGGCCGAGCGTGATCCGGCCGGTCTGGATACGCCCGGCGTGCGCCCGGTAGCAGAGGAAGTGCGAGTCCTTGCGGATCACCGTGCCGGCGCCGATGGTCAGCAGGTCGGGGCAGACCGGGACGGACCGGGAGAGGATCGTGACTCCCTTGCCGATGCGCGCGCCGAGCGCCCGCAGGTACAGCACATACAGCGGATTGCCGACGAGGAAGATCATCGGGTTGGCGTGGAGCAGTACCTTGACGATCCAGAAGCGCAGATAGGTCAGCCCCCACACGGGGAACTCGCGGGGCCTCCAGCGGCCGATGAGGATCCACTTGGCCATGATCGGAAACGTGCACAGGGCGATGAATCCGATACCGCCGAACAGCAGCGAACGCAGATAGATGACGGCAAGACCGGATCCGGCGTCCACCCATTCGTATCCTCGGGCGGCGGCAAGTCCGGTGACCAGGGAATATCCCAGGAAGACCAGCAATTGCAGCGTTCCGCAGAGGACGTAATCCAGTGTGCTCGCCCGCGTCACGGGAGCGGGCGGCGCCGGCGGCGGCGCGGGGACCGGTGACGCGGCGGGAGCGGGAGCGGTGTCCGCCAGAGCCGCTGCCAGGCTTCGGACCGTGGGGTGCTGATAGATGTCCTTCATGGACACGGACGGCAGACCTGGCCGCTTCCTGACCCGCGCGCAGAACTGGGCCATCACCAAGGAATTGGCGCCGAGGTCGGCGAAGAAGTGGCTGTCGACGGAAACATGTTCGACGCCCACGACGTCGGCCAGTACGCCGGCCAGGGTCCCCTCGGTGTCGGACGTGGCCGGGTCGGCGCTGCGGCGCCCGGCGATCACGGGTTCGCCCGGCCCGGAGATCAGGACCTCGGCAGACTCGTCCACCATTCGAACTCCTTGCGGAAAGCCGACCTATTGACTGATCACCAAACCGTGCGCTTCAGTTTCGATCGGCCGCCGACGGGCTGCCACTCGGATTCGATCACGAGAACGCGGCGGTATCGCTCAACGAGCGGTGTTTCCCGGCCCGTTACACCGCCAGGTCGAGCGACAAGTCACCCATACGGAGTTCACCCCGGAAAGGCGAAGGCCGTCCACGGCATGGCGAAGGGGCCGGTCCGAATGGACCGGCCCCTGCCCGGGGAGGAGCCCGGGTCACTCCGTCTCAGGCACCAGCCGCAGCGAGATCGAGTTGATGCAGTACCGCTGGTCCGTCGGCGTCGGATAGCCCTCGCCCTCGAAGACGTGCCCCAGGTGCGAGCCGCAGCGGGCGCAACGCACCTCCGTGCGGACCATCCCGTGCGAGCGGTCCTCCAGCAGCTCCACCGCGTCGCTGTCCTTGGGGTCGTAGAAGGACGGCCAGCCGCAGTGGGACTCGAACTTCGTGTCCGAGGTGAAGAGTTCGGCGCCGCAGGCGCGACAGGAGTAGACGCCCTTGGTCTTGGTGTTCGTGTACTCACCCATGAAGGCGGGCTCGGTGCCGGCCTGGCGCAGGACCGCGTACTCGGAAGGGGTCAACTCCGCGCGCCACTGCTCGTCCGGCTTGTCGACGTCATACGCCATGAGTGTCAGCCCCTTACTTCGACAGACGGTCCAGGATCCGTGGGCCCAGGTCCGTGACGTCACCCGCGCCCATGGTGAGAACAAGATCCCCCGGCCTGGCCATTCCCGCCACGACGTCGGGGACCTCCGCCTTGTCGTGCACCGCCTGCACGTCCGCGTCGGCCGCCCGCGCAGCCTCGATGATCAGCTCGCTCGTCACGCCCGGGATCGGGTCCTCGCGGGCCGGGTAGATGTCCAGGACCACCGACGTGTCCGCCAGGGCCAGTGCCTCGCCCATCTCCTTGCCGAGCTCCTGCGTGCGGGAGAAGAGGTGGGGCTGGAAGACCACCAGGATGCGGCCCCGGGCTCCGGCCCGCATCGCCTCCAGGTCCGCGGTCATCTCCGTGGGGTGGTGCGCGTACGAGTCGATGACCTGGACACCGGCCTCCTCGCCCTTCAGCTGCAGGCGGCGCTTCACTCCCCGGTACGCCCCCAGGGCCCGGGCCAGCTCCGCCGTCGGTACGCCGAGAGCCACGCCCGCCGCCAGCACGGCCACCGCGTTGTGCGCGTAGTGGCGGCCGGGGACGGAGACCGTGAAGGTCAGCTCCGAGCCGTCCAGGACCACCGTCACCTGGCTCTTCAGGCCCTGCGGAACGACCGAGAGGATGCGGACGTCGGCGTCCTGCGACTCGCCGTACGTCACGGTCCGCACCGAACCGTCCAGGCGCCGCGTCAGCTCGCGCGCGCCCTCGTGGTCCGCCGCGATCACCAGCGTGCCACCGGGGACGATCCGGCCCGCGAAGGTCTGGAAGGACTCGTAGATCTCCTCGATGGAGGCGTAGTTCGCGTGGTGGTCCAGCTCGACGTTGAGGACGATGGCGACCTCGGGGGCGTACTTGTGGAAGCTGCGGTCGCTTTCGTCGGCCTCGGCGACGAAGATCCCGCCCTCGCCGTGCAGGGCGTTGGAGCCGGGCCCGTCCAGGTCGCCACCGATCGCGTACGAGGGGTCCAGGCCCAGCTCGGACAGGGACACCGCCAGCATCGACGTCGTGGTCGTCTTGCCGTGGGTGCCGGCGACCGCGATCGGACGCAGTCCGTCCATCAGGCGGGCGAGGGCGTCCGAGCGGTGGATCACCGGGATGCCCAGCCCCGCCGCGCGCGCCAGCTCCGGGTTGTCCGCCCGGATCGCGGAGGAGACGACGACGCAGGTGGCGTCGTCGGCGAGGTGCTCGGCCGCGTGGCCGATGTGCACCGTCGCGCCCAGCGCGCGCAGGGCCTCGGCGGTCGGCGAGTCCTTCGCGTCGCTGCCCGCCACCTTGGCGCCGCGCTGGGCGAGGATCTTCGCGATGCCCGACATTCCGGCGCCGCCGATGCCGATGAAGTGAGGTCGGTCCATGGCGGTGGGGAGGCCGGGTGCCATGCGTGTCTCCTGGGTGCTGGTACGGCGGGTGTCAGCGGCCCAGCCTATGCTGTGCCGCGCGCGGGACCCCGTAAGGGCCGTAAGAGCTGGGCCGTGCCAGTATGCGGCCGCGCCGTGTGCGCGATGCGTCACGGTCCGCCCGCGGTGGAGCACGCCGAAAGCCCAGGAGTGCCCGGCGCTCCTCGGTCCGCCCCGGCGGCAGCGTCTACGCCTTGCTGTGCGAGAACAGCTTCAGCACCGGCACCCCCACCTTGTGCCGGGCCCGGGACGCCCAGTCTCGGTGGAAGAACTCCTCCACGTAGTGGGGGTCGGTCAGCACGATCACCTCGTCGGCGCCGACCTCCTCCACCAGGGCCTTGAGCGCGTCCAGCGGATGGTCCTCGATGAGACGGCCCTCCGCCTCGCTGCCCGCCGCGTGCAGCGCGGACAGGGACACCTCCAGTGCCTGCCGTCCGAGTGCCGCGGCGTCCTTGCCCTCCGGGACGTCCCGTTCGTGCGCCGCCTCGTCCAGCTCGCCCAGGGCGATGTCGTCGATGGCCCGCAGCAGGCGGTCCGCCTGGTCGCCGCGGGGCTGGAGCAGGACGTGGAAGGAGACCGGCTCGTCACCGTGCAGGGTGGTGACGAACTCCACGTCGGCGGACGTGAGGGCCTTCTCGATCATCAGTACGCTCGTGAACACGACGGGGCGCCCCTTCTCCTTCGAGCCCTGCGAGGACCCCGTGGGGCCTCTCTCCTGCGCGGGCCGTCCAGACCCCGCGGAAACCATCCTGCCCCGTGATCGCAGGTCTACGGGTCTTGGCGTGCCCCCCGGGGACCGTGCCCCTCGAAGTCTGAACGGAATGGGTGATTCCGCAAGCGCGGTCTCAGGTCCCACCGCAACCGCGGTCTCAGGTCCCACCGCAACCGCGGTCTCAGGTCCTTCGGTAGCGGCCGAAGAGGAACCCCTCCTCCTCCAGCAGGGACACGAGCGAGAACCGCCGGGGCACCGTCACCGAGGGGCCCCCGGCGATCCGCTGCGCATCACCAGCCGTGAGCATCGGGGAGACCGTCAGGCACAGCTCGTCCAGGACCCCGGCCGCGATCAGCTGGCCCAGCAGACGCGGGCCGCCCTCGGTCAGCAGCCGGGTCATGCCGAGATCCGCGAGGGCGCGTACGGCGCGGGCCGGGTCCACGCCCATGCCGTCCCCGGCGATCACCACGCGGGCCCCCGCCTTCTCCGCGGCGGCCACCCGGTCCGGCGCCGCCGCGGCTCCGGTCAGCACCAGCGTGGGCACCAGGGGCGAGGTGAACAGCGGCCACGAGAAGTCCAGCTCCAGGCTCGCGCTCACCACGGCGATCGCGGGCGCGGGGCCCTGCCCGGCCGCCTTGCGCAGCCCCGCGAAGGCCTCCCGCTCGCGGGCCGGGCGATAGCCCTCCTGCCGTACCGTTTCAGCACCGACGATCACGACGTCCGCGAGCCCCCGCAGCGTGCCGAAGATCCGCATGTCGGCGGCGCCGGAGATGGGCTGGGAGCGCCCCTCGTGCTGGGCGGCCCCGTCCAGCGTGGAGACCATGTTGGCCCGCAGCCAGGGCTCCCGGCCGCCAGGTCCGGGCTCGGGGTAGGCGTACGCCGCGGCCAGCTCCTCCAGCGTCCATTCGCGGTCCGCGGCACCGCCGGCCGGCAGGGCGACCGGGCCGCCGACCGGCGCGCCGTCCGCCCCGGCGCCCGGCGCCCGGCGGGCACCCGTATCCGCCCCGGCGCCCGGGGCCTCCCCGGTATCCGGGGCGGGGCCACCCGGCTCGGCCACTGTCTGGTCGGTCACAGGGAACAGGCGTCGCATGTCGTGCAGTGTGGCACGGCCTTTAGAGTGGGGAACCGTGTCGTCCTCCACCGCCGCCTCCGGAATCGATCGGATAGTCGAAGCGGCCCCGCAGTCCCTGTGCGCCCGCGAGCCGCACGTCCCCGCCGACCGGCTCGTGGCCGAGATGGTGCCACCGCCACGCTTCGACTCCGTCCGCTTCGCGACGTACATCCCGGACCCGAACCAGCCCAGCCAGCGCGAGGCCGTACGCGTCCTGGATGACTTCGCCGCGGGCCTCGGCGGCGCGCACGCCGTCTCCGGCAGGCGCTCGTTCTTCGGCTTCGGGAAGGCGAAGGCCGCCAAGGCCCCCGCCGGCCCCCGCGGTGTCTATCTCGACGGCGGCTACGGCGTCGGCAAGACCCACCTGCTCGCCTCCCTGTGGCACGCCACCCCGGCCGCGCCCGCACTGAAGGCCTTCGGCACCTTCGTGGAGCTGACGAACCTGGTGGGCGCGCTCGGCTTCCAGCAGACGGTCCAGACGCTCTCCGGCCACCGCCTCCTGTGCATCGACGAGTTCGAGCTCGACGACCCCGGCGACACGGTCCTCGTCTCCACCCTGCTCGGCAAGCTCGTCGACGCGGGCGTCGCGCTCGCCGCCACCTCCAACACCCTGCCGGGCAAGCTCGGCGAGGGCCGCTTCGCGTCCGCCGACTTCCTGCGCGAGATCCAGGGCCTGTCCGCCCACTTCCGCACGCTGCGCATCGACGGCGAGGACTACCGTCACCGCGGCCTGCCCGAGGCCCCGGCTCCGTACAGCGACGAGCAGGTGACGAAGGCGGCGTACGCCACCGAAGGCGCCTCGCTCGACGACTTCCCCCATCTGCTGGAACACCTCGCCCGCGTCCACCCCAGCCGGTACGGCGCCCTGACCGACGGAGTGAAGGCCCTGTGCCTGACCGACGTCCGGCCGGTGCCGGACCAGTCGACGGCGCTGCGGCTGGTCGTGCTCGCGGACCGGCTCTACGACCGCGAGGTGCCGGTGCTCGCCTCCGGGCAGCCGTTCGACAAGCTGTTCAGCGAGGAGATGCTGCGGGGCGGATACCGCAAGAAGTACTTCCGCGCCATCTCCCGCCTCACCGCCCTCGCTCGTGACGCCAAGGGCCTGGTCGAGGCGTAGCAGAACCAAACAGACGTGCGTCAACGACAGGCATCAGCCATTCCGACCTCGGTTTTTGGGCTGTTCTTTACCTGAAACGTGAAGTTAACCCTGCAAACAGGTCAGCCGGGATAACGTGGTCGTCGAGGACACGACGGACGCACACAACGGGGAGGGGGCGCATGGTGCGAGGTACGCCGGTCCGCTACATGCTCACGATCCTCTCCGCCGTTCTGCTGGCCATGCAGCTCTTCACGCCCACCGCGTCCTTCGCGTCCGCGCACCACACCCATGTGACCGACGCCGGTTCCCCGGAGGCGGTCCCGAGCAAGCGCGCGGACGAGGCGGACGAGGTCGTCACCTGCGGCGGCCTCGCACACCCGGCGAGCCCCACCGGCCCGCTGCGCACCCGTGACCGCCACCGGGCGGGCACGGAATCCCTTCCGGAGCCCCCCGCGCCCGTGCTGTCGGCACACGACGTCACGGCGGCGCAGCCGCCGACCGCCGGCCCCGCCTCGCTGCGCATATCCAGATCGTCCACCGCTCATGCCCCCGCGGCACTTCAGGTGTTCCGCTGCTGAGCTGCTCACTGGGTACCGACTGACACCGGCCTCCCCTCACCACGCCACGTTGGCCGAGCGCGTCGACGTGGGGTCCTGTCGCCGTACCCGCATCTGCCACGTTCTCGTACACCGACGCGCCATCCAGGGCGCGCCAGGAGGAACTGACAATGCAGCCCCTCATCGATCACGCCCGTGCGCACGGACAGCGCCCCGAGGAGTTCGCCCGGCTGGCCGAGGGCCAGTCACCGCAGGTCCTGTTCATCACCTGCTCCGACTCCCGGGTCGTGCCCGCCCTGATCACCGGAGCCCGGCCCGGTGAGCTCTTCGAACTGCGCACCGCGGGCAACATCGTGCCCCCCTACGTCTGCGAGCACCCCACCAGCGAGGCGGCCACCATCGAGTACGCCGTGGGGGTGCTCGGCGTCAGCGACATCGTCGTGTGCGGCCACTCCCACTGCGGAGCCGTCGGCGCGCTGGTGCGCGGCGACGACCTGACCGCCGTGCCGGCCGTGCGCGACTGGCTCGCGCACGCCGCGCCCGAACCACGCACCTCCGACGCGGACGACCCGACGGTCGCGGGGGCCGTGCAGAACCACGTGCTCGCGCAGTTGCTGCGCCTGCGCTCCTACCCGTGCGTCGAGCAGCGCCTGGCGGCGGGCCGGCTGCGGGTGCACGGCTGGTACTACGAAGTGCACACCGGAGCCGTCCGCGAACACCGCGCGGACACCGACACGTTCGAAGCGCTGTGAGCGCCGCCATGGCCGGTCTGAAGAGGTTTCCTCACCTCAAGGAGGACTTCGCCGCCTCCCTGGTCGTCTTCCTGGTCGCGCTCCCGCTGTGCGTCGGCGTGGCCGTCGCCTCCGGCGTGCCCGCCGAACTCGGCCTGATCACCGGCATCGTGGGCGGCATCGTCACCGGGACGATGCGCGGCAGCAGCCTCCAGGTCTCCGGACCGGCGGCCGGGCTGACCGTGCTGGTCTTCGAGGCGGTGCGGGAGTTCGGACTGCCCGTGCTCGGAGTGATCGTGCTCCTCACCGGTGTGCTGCAAGTGCTCATGGGCGCACTGAAGCTGGGGCGTTGGTTCCGGGCCATCTCCGTCTCCGTCGTGGAGGGCATGCTGGCCGGCATCGGACTCGTCCTGATCGCCGGGCAGTTGTACTCCGTGGTCGGGGGCAAGGCCCCGGCCTCGGGCCTGGAGAAGATAGCCGGGCTGCCCGGGGCGCTCGCCGACGCCGCCTCGAGCACCCGTGCGCTGACCTCGCTGGCGCTCGGCGCGGGCACCATCGTCGTCCTCGTGCTGTGGAAGCGCGTGCCGCGCGTGGTGCGGACGGTCCCCGGACCGCTCGCGGCGGTCGGCCTCGCCACGGTCGTCGCCGTGGCCCTCGGCCTGCCGGTGGCCACGGTCGAGGTACACGGGCTGCTGGGCTCGATCCAGCCGCCGCCGCTGGACGCCTTCGCCGAACTGGCGGGCGCGGGCGTGCTCGGCACGATCGTCGCGTTCACGCTGATCGCCTCCGCCGAGTCGCTGTTCAGCGCCGCCGCCGTCGACCGGCTGCACGACGGTCCGCGCACCGCGTACAACAAGGAACTGATGGCGCAGGGCACGGGCAACGCGATCTGCGGGCTGCTGGGCGCCTTGCCGATGACCGCGGTGATCGTGCGCAGCGCGGCCAACGTCCAGGCGGGCGCCAGGACCAAGGCGTCCCGGGTGCTGCACGGCGTGTGGCTGCTGCTGTTCGCGGCGCTGCTGCCCTCCGTGCTGGCGTACATCCCGATCCCGGCCCTCGCCGGCATCCTGGTCTACTCGGGTGCCAAGCTCGTCTCCCTGCGGGAGATCGTCCTTCTGTGGCGCGAGCACCGGGGCGAGGCGCTGATCCTCGTGGTCACGGCCGTGTCGATCGTGGCGGTCAGCATGTTCGAGGGCGTGCTCATCGGCCTCGCGCTGGCCGTCGTGAAGACCGCGTGGGAGGCCTCGCACGTCAGGCTGGAGGTCATCGACAAGGGCGCGGGGCCGGTGCAGGTGTATCTGTCGGGCAACGCGACCTTCCTGCGGCTGCCGAAGATCCTGGACAGCCTGGAGGCGCTGCCGCAGGACCGGCCGGTCGAACTGGACCTGTCCGGGCTGCACCACCGGGACCACGCGTGTCGTAGGGCTCTGGAGAACTGGGCGCAGCGGCACAGCGCGGCCGGCACGGAGCCGGTACGGGTGACGTCCGTCCGCTGACGTCGTGGAGCCGCTCGGCTCCCGATGCGCGAAGGCCCGTCGGTGCCGCCCCGACGGGCCTTCGCTGCGCGTGCTCCCACCACGTCGGCTGTCTCTCGCTCCGGGGCTCCGGCCGAATTATCGTGGCAAGTGCAGATACTCCACAGATGTTCCGGGCCTCTCCACGAGGGGGTTGTCATGCTCCAGGAGCTGGTGGGTGCCTTGGTGGCGGCAGGTGCCGCCGGGCTCGTGTACCTCGCCGCGGCGGCACGGGTCGTCAAGCAGTACGAGCGCGGGGTGGTCTTCCGCTTCGGACGGCTCCTCGGGCCCCCCAGGACGCCCGGTTTCACCGTGATCATTCCGATGGTGGACCGGCTGCAGAAGGTCAACATGCAGATCGTGACGCTGCCCGTCCCCGCGCAGGAGGGGATCACACGGGACAACGTCACCGTGCGCGTGGACGCCGTCGTCTACTTCAAGGTGATCGACGCGGCGAACGCGCTCATCCAGGTCGAGGACTACCGGTTCGCGGTCTCGCAGATGGCGCAGACCTCACTGCGCTCGATCATCGGCAAGAGCGACCTGGACGACCTGCTGTCCAACCGGGAGAAGCTCAACCAGGGGCTTGAGCTGATGATCGACAGCCCGGCCGTGGGCTGGGGCGTGCAGATCGACCGGGTCGAGATCAAGGACGTGTCGCTGCCGGACGCGATGAAGCGGTCGATGGCCCGTCAGGCGGAGGCGGACCGCGAGCGCCGGGCGCGCATCATCAACGCGGACGCCGAACTCCAGGCCTCCAAGAAGCTGGCCCAGGCCGCCGGGGTGATGTCAGAACAGCCGGCCGCGCTCCAGCTGCGGCTGCTGCAGACCGTGGTGGCGGTGGCGGCCGAGAAGAACTCCACGCTCGTGCTGCCGTTCCCGGTGGAGCTGCTGCGGTTCCTGGAGCGGGCGGCACCCCAGGAGGGGGCGGGGACCCACGACGCGGAGCGGTCGTCCCTCGCCGCGGCCGGGCAACCGCCGTCCGCCTCGGCCGAGAGCACGCCGGCCCCCGCGCGCGGGACGGCTTCCGGGCCACCCGAGGAGCAGGTCCCCGCGCCGACCCCCGAACCCGCCTCCGAGGCGTTCTCCGAGCCGGAGCTCGCAGCCGCTCCCGCGCCCGCGCCGCCGCCCCCGCCGCCACCCGCGGACGTACCGCCGTCGTCCTTGAAGATCACTCCCGCGTCTGTCACCCACGACGACTGATCCGCCCGCGCCCGCCGCGCCGCCCAAGCAGCGCCCGCGCCAGCGGCGGGCCCGCCGGGTCGCCCGCCGGAGCACCGATCTCTGGGACGAGTGACCGCGCCACCGGCCGACGCCCCGGGGTGAGGTCGGTGGGCCGCCGCCCGGGGGCGAGTGCGTTGCCCCGGAAGCCCTCCCCGGCGAGCGTCTGGGCGTACAGGACGGTGAGGGCGTTGAGAGCGGTCCTCGACGACCGGTAGGCGGCGGAGCGAGGGCTTCCGTAATCACCAGCCGGGCCGCGGGACATCGTGGCGGCGGCCGGGTGGGTGACTTCCTGGTCCCTCCGACCCGGCACGCCCCCATAGCGGTCTATTCACCCCATTTCCCCCGTTACGTTCGTACGGTGATCCCTCTTGTACGACGTATCGCCGCCGTCTGCGCCCTCGGCGCCGCGCTCGCCGCCTGCGGAGCCCCCCGCACCTCCCAGCACCCCGCGCCCTCCCCCGTGCACCCCTCCGCGCACCCCTCCGCGTCGCCCTCTGCGGCCACACCCGCGCCCACCCTCGCGCGCGGGCCCGGAGGACTGACGCCCGTCTTCACGAAGGGCCCGAACCGCGGGAAGACCGTCGCCCTCACCTTCGACGCGGACATGACGGCGGACCAGGGGCCCCGGGCGGCCGCGGGCCAGCGCTTCGACAACCCCGGGCTGATCGACACGCTGCGGGAGCTGAACGTGCCGGCGACCGTGTTCATGACGGGCCGGTGGGCCGACGAGTACCCCGAGGAGGCCCAGGACATCGGCCGGGACCCGCTGTTCGAGGTCGCCAACCACTCCTACAGCCACTACTCCTTCACCGGAAGCTGCTACGGGCTGCCGGTCCTGCCCGAGAAGCGGATGCGCTCGGACGTGGAGCGCGCCTTCACGGCGATCCGCAAGGCGGGGGTACCCCGTCCGATGCCGTACTTCCGTTTCCCGGGCGGCTGCTACGACGAGAGCGCCCTGCGCGCGATCAGCCCGCTCGGCGTCACCGCGATCCAGTGGGACGTGGTGAGCGGGGACGCGTTCTCGTCGGACGCGGACGCGATCGTGCGGCAGGTGGAGGAGGGAGTGCGGCCCGGTTCCGTGGTGGTCATGCACTGCACGCGCAGCGCGGCGCCCGCGACCGAGCAGGCGATCCGGGCGATCGTTCCCGACCTGCGCAAGCAGGGCTACCGGTTCGTCAAGGTCTCCCAGATGATCGAGGCGTCGGCCGGGCGACGGTAGGACCGGGGCGTCCCGCCACCGGCGGCCTACGCTGGGGGCATGAGCGATTACTGCGGTACGGAGACGGCGGACCGGGCGCCGGAAGCGGGCGGTCCGCCGTTCGCCGAGTGCGTGCTGTGCCGGGAGCCGACGGAGTACCCGGAGTCGTACAAGGGGATCACGCTCTGCCCGGTCTGCGAGTGGCAGGAGGCGCAGCGCACGGCCTGTTCCGGCTGAGCGGCCCGAGACGCGACCGGACCGCTCAGGGCGCGCGACGCGCGGCGAGGGCACAGGCCACGGCCGCCAGGACCACAGGCGTTCCGTCGACCGGCGGCCGAGCCGATGTGAGCACCCTTGGCCTGAAACGCTCACTCGCGAAGAGGACGGCCGTCAAGGAGTCGTTACGGTGTCAAGTCGGCACCAAGTCAAGGGCGTTGACAGTCCCCCGGCTGATAAGATCATCAAACTTTCAGTAGGCTGGCGCCGCGTCATGCACGCGTCACGGGGGACAGTCTCAGGCTCCATCGCGAAGGAGTGTCGTTGGTCCGCCGATGAATTCACGGCACCGCCAGGGCCGTGACAGCGGCCACGGTCCCAGCGGACGGTAACTGCTCCCGCGAGGCGACTTGAAGAGAGTCTCATGACGTCATTGATCAGAGATCCGCTGCTGTGGATCTTGCTAGTGGTAGTGCTCGCTGCGGTTGTCGCAGGGATGCGCGTCCGGAGGACCAACATGGCACTCCGGAAACAGAACGACGACCTGCGTACCAGCCGGGACGGACTCCATGGGGAGTGCCAGCGGCTCCACATGGAATACGCGGCACTCCGTTCCCAGCAGGCCCACGCCCTGGAGGAGGTGCGGCGCGACGCGGAAGCGGAGACGAAGGACGTCCTGAAGTCCTGGATGCGGACGCTGCAGGTGCTCGCCGACGAGCAGCAGCGCTCGATCAGCGACCTGGCCCAGCTGAAGTACGGTGACGATCCGCAGATCCTCGCCGACCTGATGACGATCGACCACACCAACGGCCAGTTCGGCCGGCGGGCCCAGGGCATCGCGGCCCTGTGCGGCGGCTGGCTCGGCCGCCGCGAGACCACCGCGTCGGTGTACGACGTGGCACGGAGCGCCCAGGGCCGTATCAAGCACTTCGACCGGGTGCAGATCCACACCCAGGTCAATGTCTCCGTCACCAGTACGGCCGTCGAGCCCGTGGCGGTCGTCCTCGCGGAACTGCTGGACAACGCCACCAACTACAGCGCGCCCGGCACCCCCGTGGAGATCAACATCCAGGCCGTGCCGACCGGAATCTGCCTCATCATCGACGACGCCGGTCTCGGCATGAGCCAGGAGGAGAAGGACCGCGCCGCCGCACTGCTGAACCCGGAGACATCCGTCTCCATCACGAGCCTCGGCAACCCGCCCCGGGTCGGATTCGCCGTGGCGGGGGTGCTCGCCACCCGCTACGGCTTCAAGGTCTCCGTCGACTCCGTCTCGCCGTACGGCGGCGTACGCGCGGTCATCCTCCTGCCGGAGAGCCTCTTGACCAACGACGCCCCCGAACCGGCGGCCGACGCCGCGCTCTTCGCAGACACCGACCACCCGGCGACGAGACCACGCCCCGCGGCGACGCCGGTGCAGATCGTCGGCACGACGCCCGGCGGCCTCCCCAAGCGCCGGCGCCGTCCGGCGGTCTCGGTCGTGCCGGAGCCGGCCGCGACGGAGCCGGAGCACGACGGCGAGGTGACGGCGTCGCGTATCGGAGCCTTCGCGCGCGGAACGCTCCTCGGGCGCAACACGACCACCACGGAAGGATCTCAAGACCAGTGAAGCCCGACCTGTCGTGGGTGCTGAACGACGTGCTGCAGGTGCGCGGCGCCCGCCATGCGATTCTCGTCTCGGCGGACGGACTGCTCCTGGAGCGCTCCAGCGGAATCCCTCAGGACGACGCCGAGACCAACGCGGCCGCGATGAGCTCGATGCAGTCCCTCAGCCGGGCCGTCGCCGGCTTCGTGGCGAGCGGCAAGGGAGTCTGGAAGCAGACGCTCATGGAGTACGACGGCGGCTGGATCTTCCTGATCGCCGCGGGCAGCGGGGCCTATCTGGCGGTGTCGGCGGCACTGGACGTCGACATGGAGGTCATGTCGATCCGCATGCAGCAACAGGTGAAGGCCCTGGGCAACGCGATGAGCACACCCCCGCGCCAGAGCGCTGGTGCCGACGTATGACCGCGCACGGCGAGGAAGCTCCGGTCTCCAGCGAACTCGTCCGCTCCTACGTCATCACCGGCGGCCGGCGGCTGCCCTCGGCCGACGACCTGTCTCTGCACACCCTGGTCACCCTGGCCCCCGACCGGGAACTGCCGCTCGGGGCCAGTCCGGAGGTACGCCGTATCTGGGACCTGTGCGCCGGCGGCTACCTGGCCGTGGCCGAGGTCGCCGCCCACCTGGGGCTGCCGGTGGGTGTGGCCCGCCTCCTGCTGACCGACTTAGCAGAGCAGGGACACCTGCTGCGCCGCGCCGCCCCACCCCCCGCCCAGGCCGTCGACAGAGCCCTCATCGAAAAGGTGCTGCATGGACTCCAAACCCGTTTCGCCTGAGACCCTCTACGTCTCGGGCGCGGTGACCACCACCGCAAAGATCCTCGTGGTGGGGCACTTCGCCGTGGGCAAGACGACGTTCATCGGCTCACTGTCGGAGATCACCCCGCTGCGCACCGAGGAGAAGATGACCCAGGCGTCCACCCACGTGGACGACCTGCAAGGCGTACCGGACAAGGTGACGACCACCGTCGCGCTGGACTTCGGGCGGCTCACCCTCAGCGACGAGCTCGTGCTGTACCTCTTCGGCACGCCCGGCCAGCAGAGGTTCATGCAGCTGTGGGAGGACATGGCCCGTGGCGCGCTGGGCGCGCTGATCCTCGTCGACCCCGCACGCCTGGCCGACTCGTTCCCGGTCATCGACCTCGTCGAGAAGTACGGCCTCGAGTACGCCATCGCCGTCAACTCCTTCGCGCCCGAGGGCGAGTTCGGGGAGACCGAGATTCGCGAGGCGCTCGATCTCCTCCCCCACACGCCCGTCTCGTACTGCGACGCCCGCAGACGGGAGTCGTCGGCCAAGGCGCTGATCACCCTCGTCCAGCATCTGCTCACCCGTACGGCCTGACCCCGGCCGCAGTCGCACCCCCGCCCCGACCGCGAGGCCGGGAAGACAAAGGAAGACCCATGGAACTTCAGCAACCGGCCGCCACCCGGGGCGTCCCTGCGGGATGCCCCATGCACACCCAGGACTTCGCCGCCGACCCGCACGGCACGTACGACCGGCTGCGCGCCTTCGGGCCCGCGGGCCCCGTCGAACTCGCCCCCGGCGTCGACGCCACCCTGATCACCGACTACCAGGCCGCGCTGAAAGTGCTGCAGAACACCACGGACTTCAGCCGGGACCCCCGCCGGTGGAAGGCGCTCAACGAGGGCCGGATAGCCCTGGACAACCCGGTGCTGCCGATGATGGCGTACCGGCCCAACTGCCTGTTCACCGACGGCGCCGTCCACCTGCGGCTGCGCAAGGCGGTCACCGACAGCCTCGAACGGCTCAACATCGGCCGGATCCGCCGCGATGTGGAGCCCATCGCCGCCTTCCTGATCGACCAGTTCAGCGAACGCGGGCGTGCGGACCTCCTCAACGACTACGCGAAGCTCCTGCCGCTGCTGCTGTTCAACCGGCTCTTCGGCTGCCCGGCCGACATCGGCGACCGGCTCACCGGCTCGATGTCCGCCATGTTCGACGGCAAGGACGCCCTGCGGGCCAACGCGGAACTCACCGCGTGTCTCATGGAGTTGATCACAATCAAGCGCCGTGAGCCCGGCGAGGACGTCACCTCCTGGCTCATCCAGCACCCGGCCGGTCTGAACGACGAGGAACTCAAGGACCAGCTCGTCATGCTGATGGGCGCCGGTGTCGAACCCGAGCGCAACCTCATCGGAAGCGCCCTGCTCCTGCTGCTGACGTCCCGCTCGACGGCCCGTGGCGCCGGCATGCTCACGGAGGAGGCCCTGGACCACGTCCTGTGGAACAACCCGCCCATCGCCAACTACGCCACCCACTACCCCCTGTACGACATCGATCTCGGTGGCGTCCACGTCGACGCCAACACCCCCCTGGTCGTCAGCTTCGCCGCCGCCAACAGCGACCCCTCCCTCAAGGACGCCCGCCAGGCGCGCAGCAAGGGCGCCCATCTCGCCTGGGGCGCCGGCCCGCACGCCTGCCCCGCCAAGTCGCCGTCCCAGGTCATCGCCCTCACCGCGATCGAGGCGCTCCTCAACGCGCTGCCGGACCTCACCCTCGCGGTCCCGGAGGAGGAGCTGCAGTGGCGACCCGGCCCCTTCCACCGCGCCCTGGCGGCGCTGCCCGTGCGCTTCACCCCGACGCCCGGCACCCGGGTGGCCGCATTCCACGCCCCGGCCGCCCCCGCGCCCCAGTCAGCCAGGTCACAGACGGCCGAACCGCCCCGCGTGCCCGCCGCACCCGCGCCGCGCACCGAGGCCAAGCCGGCCAGGAAGGGGTTCTGGAGCAGCGTCATCGATCTGTTCCGCGTATGAGGAACGGAATGTGACAGGGGCAACACACTCTGGCGCATGACCGCGGGTGGGGGACGGGTAGATCCCGCAAGTAACGGTAACGCCCAGCCAAAGGAGCTCCGCGTGACCGCTGTTGACGATTCCGGCGGCATATCCAGTGACCGCCGTGCCGTCATCTCAGTCCTCCGGCGCCTGCGTTCCCTCGAAGGACAGTCCAACCCTCACCCCCTCTGGGAAGAGCTGCGCTCCATGGGCGACGTCGTCCCCGCCCCCTGGGGCGGATACTTCGTCACCGGTTTCGAGGCATGCAGCCAGGTCCTGCGCGGCAGGAACTGGCTCGTGCCCGACATCGCCTGGCAGGAACGCCGGCTCGACCCCGAGCGCTGGCAGGCCCCCGCCACCCGGGAGATGAGCCACACCCTCGCCCGGCTCAACGCCCCGACCCACACCGCCCAACGGCGCAGCCTCGGCAACCTCTTCGACCGCCAGACCCTCGAAGAGCTGCAGCCCGGCATCGAGGACCATGTCACCCGGCTCCTCGACGCCCTGGACGAGCGGTTGCGCGCCCAGGGCGAGGCCGACTTCGTCGCCACCGTCAGCGAGCAACTGCCCATCCGGGCGATCGGGCAATGGCTCGGTATCGCCGAGGAGCACCACGCGCACATCCTGGACATCACCCACCGCCAGGTCCACGCCCAGGAGTTGCTGCCCACCAGAAGCGAACTCGCGATCTCCGCCGAGGCCACGGTCCAGCTGCGGACGTTCTTCACGGAACTCCTCCGGGAGCGCCGTGCCCGGCCCGGCGACGATGTCCTCTCCGGCTGGATCCGTCACTGGGACACCCGGCTGGACGACGAGAGGGAGGTCGCCGACCGGGTCCTGTACTACCTCGCGATGTTCATCACCATCGCCTCGCTGGAGACCACCGCGACCCTGCTCTCCGTCGCCGTCTGGCTCCTCCTGGAGGATCCGGACCGGTGGAACTGGCTGCGCCGGCACCCCGAGCACGTCGACGACGCCATCGACGAGGCGCTGCGCTACGACCCGCCCATCCACCTCAACACCCGCGTCGCCGCCGACGACACCGTCCTGGCGGGCGTACCGATCGCCAAGGACGTGATGGTCCACGTCCTGTACGGCGCCGCCAACCACGACCCCCGCCGCAACGAGAACCCCCACAGCTTCGACATCCTGCGCAACGGCACCCACCTCACGTTCGGCGGGGGCGCCCACTACTGCCTCGGCGCGGCCCTCGCGCGCCTGGAGGCCCGCACCCTGCTGACGCAGCTGCTGAAACGATTTCCGGCTCTCAAGCCCCTCGCCGCCCCCACCTACGCCCCCCGCATGGTCTTCCGGCGCGTGACCTCCCTGAAAGTGACGACATGACCGCCCTGCCTCTCCTGGCCACCGAAACCAGCCAGCCCCTCAAGGCACTGCGGATCGACCGGCAGGGCCCCATCCTGTTTATCGAGCTGAACACCCCGGACCAGGGCAACGCCGTCACGGAGACACTCCTCGACGAACTCCTCGCCGTCCTCGACGCACGGGACCCAGACATCCGGGTGGTCGTGCTCTCCGGCGCCGGGGCGGACTTCTGCCTCGGGGGTGACCGCTCCGAGTTCGCCGAGCACCTGGCCGAGGACCCCACCGGCGCGGGCATCCGTGTCTCCGGGACCAAGGCCCGCCGCGTCTGCGAAGCCCTGACCGACAACCCGGCCGTCACCATCGCCCGGGTCCAGGGCCGGGCCATCGGCGCCGGACTGGCCCTCGCCCTCGCCTGCGATCTGCGGGTCGGGGCCGACACGGCGACATTCCGGCTGCCCGAACTCGCCCTCGGCCTTCCCACCGCGTGGGGTGGCCTGCTGCCCCGGCTCCTCGCCGAGGTCGGCGCGGCGCAGGTCCGGGAGCTCATCCTGACCAGCCGCGCCTTCTCCGCACGGGAGGCCCAGGACCTGTCCGTCCTGCAGAACGTCGTCCCCGAACAAGAGCTCGACGCGGCTGTCATGGCCTGGGCCAAACCGGTTCTGCGCCGCTCCCCCGCCGCCCTGCGCGTGACCAAGGCGCTGCTCAACGCCCACGCCGCGGCCACCCGCCTCGCCGACGCGACCGCCCTCGACTCCGAACTGATGGCCTCCGTGCTCGCCGCGGCCGAGTACGACAGAGCGCCGGAGAACCGGCGAACCGGCCATCTGGTCTGACACCGTCCGCCCGCACCGCCCACCTCCGGATCAGGTGCATGCCAGGAAGGTGCCCTCGTCCTGCCTGGCAGACTGGACGTCGTGAGCAGTGACCAGACCCCCGCCGCGTCCGCGGGGTCGCCGCACGGCGGCCAGGACAGCCCCTTCCGCTCCGAGCCCACCGCGCGCGACGAGGCGCCGCAGTTCGTGCTGCCGCTCGTCGTGCGCATCGAACGGGCGGCCCCTCCGGCGCGCACGGACGCGCTGGAGACGGCGGCCCGCGCCGTGCTCCGGATCCTGGGCGACGAGCGTTCGGGGGGAGAGGGAGAGTGGGCTCGGGCGATGCGGGACTGGCAGGACGCCCGGATCCGCAAGGTGGTGCGGCGGGCGCGCGGCACGGAGTGGCGGCGGGCCGAGGCGCTGGCCGGCATCACCGTCATGGGCAAGTCGGCGGAGGTCCGCGTCTTCCCTCCCGTCCCGCTGGACGGCTGGCCCAAGGACCTGGCCCGGCTGCAGGTGTCGGGCACGGACCTCGACGACCCGGAACCGCCGGTCGAGGCCGATCCGGCGACCCCCGTACTGTGGCTGAACCCGGACCTGGAGATGTCGGCGGGCAAGGCCATGGCCCAGGCGGGCCATGGCGCGCACCTGGCCTGGTGGGCCCTGCCGGACGAGGAGCGCGCCTCCTGGCGGGACGCGGGCTTCCCCCTCGCCGTCCGCACGGCGGCCGCGTCCCGCTGGAGCGAACTCACCACCTCCGGCCTCCCCCTGGTGAGGGACGCGGGCTTCACGGAGATCGCCCCGGGCAGCTGCACGGTGGTGGCGGACCACCCGGCACTGCGGCGGCACTGAGAGCTCCGAACAATGGGCGCCCTGCTCGCGGCGTCTGGTGCCGCGGCGGCCGCCGTGCGGTCGCGCGGCGCGTCGACGGGCGGCTTGTCCTCGCCGACCGAGGAGCCCGGCTTCCGCAGGGGCCCCGCGTTCGCCCGCACGTCCCCGGCGAGCACGGCCTTCCCGATGACGAAGAGGCTGCCGTCCTCCGGTTCGATGACGTCCGGACAGCCGTCGGCCCCGGTGGACGCCCGCTCGGGGGGTCCGTCCGACGCGGCGCATGTGACTCCGGCGTGACACGATCGGCGCTATGGGCACCGAGACGGACTGGGTGTACCGGGTGGACGAGCCGCACGGCTCCCAAGGCTGGCACCCCTACGGCGACCACCCCGGACGGTGGCGCGGGACGATCACGAGCGACGACCCGGCCGAAAACGCCCAGTACGCCGCCGCCCTGGTCGTCTGCGACCTGATGACCGAGTGGGACCGGCGAGGCTCCCACGACGTCAAGCACGTCAGGGTGCTCGTCTGGGAGGGCCGGGAGGGCAGCGACGCGGACGCCGTCTTCACGGTGGAGATCCAGCCCGAGATCCACGGTGAGTGAGCGGCGGGTGTCCGATCCGCCGCTTGTGATCTTCGCCCCGGCCACGAGATCTGGGTCCCGTGTACGTGTAGGCGGTCACCCAGGTGATGTCCATCTGTGCCCAGGAGCCGGGCGCCGCGTAGGCCCCGTACAGGGCGCTCTCGTTCTGCAGGACCCAGCTCAGCGGGCGTGAGGCGACGCCGCGGGTGTCGCTCAGGTACAGATGACCGTCCAGGTAGTAGCGCGCGTGGCCGGGGGTCCACTCCAGGCTGACCGTGTGCCAGTCGGTGAAGGGCTTGCCGGTGTCGGCGTAGCCCTGGTCCCGGCCGTCGCAGGGGTGGTGGAAGACGTGGACGGTGTCGACCCAGTTCTGTTCGTACATGTCCATCTCGCAGCCGCCGCCGTACAGCAGCCAGGCGCTCTTGTAGCCGGGCGCGGCCTTCACGACCCGGACACGGGCGCTGTACTTCCCGTACGCCTGCTGCATCACCTTGCGCGGCACCACGGCCGCCACATGGAGGTCGCCTCCCGACATCGGCCGGTACATACGGATGTGCATACGGCCGTCGCCGCCCGCGGCGGGCCCCACCCACACCGTGTCGTCGGCGCGGTGCTCGCCGCCGAGCACGCGGGTGTCGCCGTCGGAGTGGTTGCGTGGGTTGGCGGTGTCGTACCAGCCGCGCGGGTAGGCCCACCAGTCGGCGCGGTAGCGGCCGGTGAGGCCGCCGCAGTAGGCACTGCGGGTGTCGGCGTGGTGGTCGCAGTCGCTGAAGGAGCCCAGCGGCACCACGTCCCCGTCGAAGTCATCGGCGAAGACCTGGTGGAAGAGGCCGCAGTCGCCGCGCGGCATCACGGTGCCGCTGGTGTGGCAGGCGTCCTCGGACGGCGTCAGGGCGTCCGCCCGCGGTGGCGGGAAGGCCAGCACGAGGGCGAGGGCGGCGAGGACGAGGGCGATGACACCGCGTGGGCGGTGCCGGCGGTGTCGGCTCATCTCCTGCTCCTGACTCAGGGGCCGCGACCGGTGCGGCGATCTCCGGGACCCCGGGACCGGGCGAGGAGGGACGGGGCCTGCAACAGGTCTTCCTGGAGGCCGCGCGCGTGAGTTCCGCCGCCCGGGTGATCTCGTCCGGATGCGCCGTCGCATCTTCCGGCCCAGGGCTCGGAACAGGGCGTTTTACCGAAGTGTCAACAGGCCTTGCCCAGTCTTTGAACGCCGCGACGTCCTCGTACGTACCTCCCGGCACTGGCCAAGCACCCATCCCCAACGACCAGTTGGTTTCCCCCGGAGGCTCCCTTGCGGCGCATCAACGGTACGGCCCTCCTCATCGCAGCCCTCGCCACCACCGTCGGCGCGCTCGCGTTCCCCGTCTGGTCATACGCCGACCGCTCAGGCACCGGACAGGCGAACGTCGCCGCCGGCACGGTGGCCACCAAATGGGGGCCGCTCACCGCGGCGGACCGCGATCTGATCGTCCGCGTACGGCTGGCCGGGCTGTGGGAGCTCCCGGCCGGACAGCAGGCGATCGAGCGGGCACCGACCCAGGCGATCAAGGAGGCCGGCGACCACCTCATCGTCGGCCACACCGACCTCGACAAGCGCGTACGCATCATCGCGGCCCAGCTCGGCGTCGAGCTGCCCAACCAGCCGAACGAGCAGCAACAGGGCTGGCTGCGGGAGTTGACCGCGGCGAGCGGACAGGAGTACCGGTACAAGTTCGCGAACCTGCTGCGCGCCGCGCACGGCAAGATCTTCCCGGCGATCGGCGCCGTCCGGAACACCACGCGGAACACGCTGGTGCGGCAGCTCGCCTCGGACGCCAACCAGACCGTGCTCGACCACATCACGGTGCTGGAGAAGACCGGCAACGTCGACTTCGACGCCATCGCCAACGACGCGGTGGCCGGTACGACCGCCAGCCCGACCGGTCCCCCGCCCCCCGTCCCCGGCGCCGTCGCGCCCTCCGCGCCCGCCGCGGTGCCGAGCGGCACCCCCCGGATCAGCTCCAGCCCGTCGCCGGGCGATCCGGGCACGGTCAGCACCGGCCGACCGGATCCCGTCGACTCGGAGAACGTGCTGCGGTAGCGCGGCATTGCGGAGTCCGGAACCTCAAATGTTGCTCTGAACGTCCCCGGGAAGGGGTTCGGCCCCGGGGACGCGGGCCATGACTCCGTCACACCGGCAGCGGAGGTCCGCCGCCGGGGGGCGGGCGGCGGTTCCGGGGCCGTGGTGAAGGAGGGGACGATGAGGCGACTGGGTACGGGCATCGGATGGCGGCCGGAGATCGCCGACGCCGTGGAGCGCATGCCGGGCGTCGACTGGGTCGAGACCGTGGCCGAGAACGTGTGCCCCGGGCATCTCCCCGAGTCGCTGCTGCGCCTGCGCGAGCGCGGCGTCACCGTCGTCCCGCACGGCGTCTCGCTCGGCCTCGGTGGCGCGGACCGGCCCGACGAGGCACGGCTGACCGCCCTCGCGGAGCGTGCGCAGGCCCTGGGTTCGCCGCTGGTCACCGAGCACATCGCATTCGTACGGGCGGGCGGGCCGCTGACCGCCTCACCGCTGCTGGAGGCGGGCCATCTGCTGCCGGTTCCGCGCACCCGCGACGCGCTGGACGTGCTGTGCGAGAACATACGCATCGCACAGGACGCGCTGCCCGTGCCGCTCGCCGTGGAGAACATCGCGGCACTGATCTCCTGGCCGGGCGAGGAGATGACCGAGGGGCAGTTCCTGTACGAGCTGGCCGACCGCACCGGCGTACGACTGCTGATCGATGTCGCGAACCTGCACACCAACCATGTCAACCGGGGCGAGGACCCGGCCAGGGCGCTGGACGAGCTGCCCGTCGAGGCCATCGCGTACGTCCATGTCGCGGGCGGCTTCGAGCGCGACGGCGTCTGGCACGACAGCCACGCCCACCCGGTGCCGCAGCCGGTCCTCGACATCCTGGCCGACCTCGCGTCCCGCACCACGCCCCCCGGCGTCCTGCTGGAGCGCGACGAGGACTTCCCCGAACCGGCCGAACTGGAACGGGAGCTGACGGCCGTCCGGGAGACGGTGGAGAAGGCGTCGGCGGGCTGCGGTGGCCGGCCCCCGGCCCCACCGCCGACGGAGCCGGGGCAGCCCGCGGTCGTGGCGGATGGCAGCGGTGGTGCGGGGGAAGCGGCTCGGCAGCGGGTCGCTCTGGCACAGGTCGCGCTGCTCTCCGCCCTCGTCGCCGGTACACCCGCGCCCGAGGGCTTCGACCGGGTACGGCTCGGGGTGCAGACGCGGGCCCTCGCCGCCAAGCGGGCCGGTGTCGTGGCCAAGGTCGCGCCCGACCTGCCGGAGATCCTCGGGGAGACGTATCGGCCCGCCTTCCTCGCCTACGCGCACGGTCGTCCGATGACCGGCGGCTACCGGCGCGACGCCCTCGACTTCGCCGAGCACCTGCTGCTCGCCGGGCGGCCCGAGGACGCCGAGACGCGGCGCCGCCTGCGCGACTGGTGGCTGGAGCGGTCGGGGCCGACCCCGCAGTCCCGGCGCCCGGCGGCCCGGCTGGCCCGGGCCACGCGCCGGGTACTGCTGCGGCACTGACCCGAGCGCCTCATACCACCCGCAGGCGGGCGCCGGGGCCATGTCCGCACAGTGTGCCGCGGTTAACACAGGGGTCACATCGCGCACACACGGCGAGCTGTTTGCCACACTTCACCGCGGAATGCCCTCCCCTGCACCCACGGCATTGATGCGCTATGCCCGCTTTCCAACTGTTTCCCCTCCTACGGCGGTTGGCGTCGACAGCGCAGTAATATGCCAACCCGCACCCGAAGCGCACTAGCGTGCGGTGCCGCAAGCAGGAGGCACCATGCGATCCAGACCAGTCCGAGGCCGCGGAGTTCTCAGCGGCACCGGGCTCATCATCACCTTGCTCGCGGCGACCCTCGCCGCCCTGGTCTTCCCGGTCTGGTCCTACGCGGACCGCTCCGGCACCGGTCTGGACACCCTGAACGCCCAGACGCTGTCGACGAGTTACGGCCCGCTCTCCGCACTGGACCGGGACTTCGTCACCAAGGTCAGGCTGGCCGGACTGTGGGAGCTGCCGGCCGGACAGCAGGCCGAGCAGAAGGGCACCACCCAGGCGGTGCGCACCGCGGGCGAGCACCTGGTCCTGGGTCACACCTTCCTGGACGCCCGTGTCCGTGACGTGGCCGCGCGGCTCGGCCTCGCCCTGCCCGACCAGCCCAACGCCCAGCAGCGGCAGTGGCTCGCGACCCTGAACGCGGACCAGGGCGAGCAATACGACCGCGACTTCGCCAACCTCCTGCGCCGCGCGCACGGCAAGGTCTTCGCCGTGGTGGCCCAGGTCCGCGCCACCACCCGCAACTCGCTCGTGCGCGGCCTCGCCGACGACGCCAACGCCACCGTCCTGGACCACATCAAGATCCTGGAGGCCACCGGCTACGTCGACTTCGACTGGCTGGCCCAGGACGCGGCCACCGCGAGCCCGCCCCCGCTCACCTACTCCCCGGCCCCGGCGGGCCCCACCGCCCACCCGGGTACCCCGGTCCCGGTGACCCCGTCGGCGACGTACACACTGCCGCCGGCGGCATCCAGCCCACCCCCGTAGTACCGCACGCGCCCACAGGACGCGACACCCGCCGTCGGTGCTTTACTTCTCCCGCCATCAAACGAAACATCCCTTTTGTCGCCACCGTGCACGAAGGGATTCGCCATGCGAGCTGTCGCGCTCCACTCCGCCGCCGGGGCCCTGCTCCTGACGGGTCTCGTCGCCGTTCCGGCGGACGGCGCCGCCGCACGGCCCGGCGACGCCGAGCTCCGCGGCACCGCCGTGGCCGCCCAGCGCGCCGCGGCCGCCGGGATCCACTTCGGCCGGTGCCCCGAGGAACACGACACGGGACGCGGCCTCCAGTGCGGGACGGTCAGCGTCCCCCTGGACTACGCGCACCCCGACGGCAAGCGGATCAGGCTGACCGTCAGCCGCAGCAGGGCGACCGGCGAGGGCAGGGCCGTACGGCAGGGCGCCCTGGTCTACAACCCCGGCGGGCCCGGTGCCTCCGGCACGGACTTCCCACGCGTCGGCCACCTCCCGCAGTGGCGGCGGATCGCGGCGGCGTACGACCTCGTCGGCTACGACCCGCGTGGGGTGGGCCGCTCGGCGCCGCTGATCTGCCAGGACCCCCAACGCGCCCTGAGGGGTCCGTCGCAGTCGCCCACGGAGCCCTCCCCTTCGTACAAGAGGGAGCGCATCGCCGAGGCGCGGGCGTACGCGCGCGGCTGCGCCCGGAACGCGGGCAGCGCCCTGCGGCACTACAACTCCCTCAACAACGCGCGCGACCTGGAGGTGCTGCGCGCCGCCCTCGGCGAGCGGAAGCTGACGTTCATGGGGGCGTCGTACGGGACGTACTTCGGCGCGCTCTACGCGACGCTGTTCCCCTCGCACGTACGGCGGATGGTGTTCGACTCGGCGGTGAATCCCGCCTCGGAACGGATCTGGTACCGGAACAACCTGGACCAGTCGGCCGCCTTCGAGAACCGGTGGGCGGATTTCCGCGCGTGGACGGCCCGGCACGACGACGTCTACGGGCTCGGCACCACCGCCGGCGCGGTGCTGCACAGCTATGAGAGGGCGCGGGCACGGCTCGCCGCCGAGCCCGCGGGCGACACGGTGGGGCCCGGGCAGCTCCAGCGCGCGTTCCTGCAGGCGGGGTACTACGACGACTACTGGCCGCAGCTGGCGCTCGCCCTGTCGGCGTATCTGAAGGGCGACCCGAAGCCGCTGGTGGAAGCGGCGGCGCCGCATCCCGAGCAGGCCGCCGAGGCGGAGAACGGCAACGCCGTCTACACCGCCGTGGAGTGCAACGACGCCCCCTGGCCGACGGACTGGAAGGTGTGGGACCGCGACAACACGGCCCTGGCGCGGGTGGCGCCCTTCGAGACCTGGGACAACGTGTGGGCCAACCTGCCGTGCGCGTACTGGCCGGTCCCCCGGCAGCGGCCGCTCGACGTGCGCACGGCCCCGGGCGCGCTGCCGCCGACGCTGATCCTGGCGGCCCAGCGGGACGCGGCGACGCCGTACGAGGGCGCCCGGGAGCTGAACCGCCGACTGTCCGGCTCGGTGCTGGTGACCGAGCGGGACGCGGGCCGGCACGGCATCGGCGGCGGCCCCAACAGCTGTGTGAACGGCTATCTCGACACATATCTACTGGACGGCAGGCTGCCGGAGCGGAGCGCGTCCTGCGCCCCGCATCCGCAACCCCGGCCGCACAGGCCGCACGCTCCGGCCGGGGCGACGGGCACCGGTGCGGCCGGGGACCCCGGCGCCGCGAAGGACCGGCAGGCGCCGTGAGCCGCCGGGCCGGTCAGGCGAGACCGGCGATGAGCTCCGCGACCGACTTGCGGCGTCCGGTGTAGAACGGAACCTCCTCGCGGACGTGCATCCGCGCCTCCGAGGCCCGCAGGTGGCGCATCAGGTCGACGATGCGGTACAGCTCGTCGGCCTCGAAGGCGAGGATCCACTCGTAGTCACCGAGGGAGAACGAGGCGACGGTGTTGGCCCGCACGTCCGGGAAGCCACGGGCCATCTTGCCGTGGTCGGCGAGCATACGGCGGCGGTCCTCGTCCGGCAGCAGGTACCAGTCGTAGGAGCGCACGAAGGGGTAGACGCTCACGTAGTTCCGGGGCGTCTCGTCGGCGAGGAACGCCGGGATGTGCGAGCGGTTGAACTCGGCCGGGCGGTGCAGCGCCATGTTCGACCAGACCGGCTCCAGCGCGCGGCCCAGCCTGGTGCGGCGGAAGAGGTTGTACGCCTCCTGCAGCTGGTCGCTGGTCTCGGCGTGCCACCAGATCATGAGGTCGGCGTCGGCGCGCAGCCCGGAGACGTCGTACGTGCCGCGGACCGTCACGTCCTTGGCGGCGAGCTGGTCGAACAGCTCCTGGACCTCGTCGGCGTAACCGGCGCGGTCCTCGGGCAGCGCGTCCTTCAGCCTGAAGACGGACCACAGCGTGTAGCGGATGACCTCGTTGAGGTCCTTGGCCAGCTTGCCCTTGTTCGGGATCCTGCCGGACTCGGTGGTGGGGGCGTCGTCACTCATGTGCCTATTCTCCCGCTCCGCCGTGCAGGCTCTGCACCGGGTGGGCGATGAGCTCCTGCACACCGCGCAGGTCACCGCCGAGCTGGTCGACGGCGGCGTAGGCGCCGGCGATGCACGCCGGGATGCCGACGCCGTCGTACGCCGCACCGCACACGGCAAGACCCGGGACCTTGGCGACGTGCTCGCGGATGCGGGCCACGCGGGCGTGGTGGCCGACCGGGTACTGGGGCAGGCCGTCGGTCCAGCGGGTGACGCGGGTCTCCACCGGCGCGGCGTCCAGGCCCGTCGCCTCGCGCAGGTCGTGCCGCGAGACGGCCACGAGGTCGGCGTCCTCCCGGTCCAGGACCTCCGTCTCGCCGTACCGCCCGAGGGACGTCCGCAGGACGGCCACGTCCGGGTCCTGGTCGGCGATCCAGCCCCACTTCTGCGAGGCGAAGGTCGAGGCCTTGATCGTGCGCCCGTCGACCGGGGGCACGAGGAAGCCGCTGCCTTCGGGGAGGGCGATGTCGGCGCGCCGGAAGGCGAGGGTGACGAGGGCCATGGAGGCGTACTCGACGGTGCGCAGTTCGGCGGCGGCCCCGGGGGACGCGCCGCGCAGCAGGCGGGCGGCCTCCTGGGCGGGGGCCGCGACGACCACCGCGTCGGCCTCGACCACCTGGTCCTCGATCAGGACCTCCCATCCCCCGGGAGCGCGGCGCAGTCCGTTGACGGTGGTCCTCGGCAGGATCTCGCCGCCCCGCGCCCGCACCGACTCCGCGACGGCGAGCGGGAGTTGGCCGATGCCGCCCTCGATGCCCATGAACACCGGGCCCGACTGCGGCGCCGAGGCCGCCTTCGCCTGGATCTCGCGGACCGCCTCCGTCAGCGAGGCGTGCGCCCGGGCGGCCAGGAAGAGCTGCGGGACCGCCGAGCGCATCGAGATGCGGTACGCGTCGCCCGCGTACACCCCGCCGAGCAACGGCTCGACCAGACGGTCGACGACCTCGCGGCCGAGGCGCGCCGCCACGTACTCCCCCACCGCCACGTCGTCGCCGACCTGCGTGCGCGGCACGTCCGCGTCGCGCTCGATGCGGCGCAGGCCCTCGTCGGACAGGACGCCGGACAGTGCGGACGCGGAGCCGGGGACGCCCATGACGTGCCCCTTGGGCATCGGACGCAGGGCGCCGCGCGTCCAGATCGAGGCGGTCGCCGTGGCCGGCGGCCGGAGCCGGTCCGCGAGGCCGACCTCACGGGCGAGCGCCACCGCCTCGGGCCGCCGCGCCAGCATCGACTCGGCGCCGAGGTCGACCCGTACGCCCGCGATCTCGCCGGGCAGCAGCTTGCCGCCGACCCGGTCCGACGCCTCCAGCACGGTCACGCGCGCTCCCCGGTCCAGCAGCCGGTGGGCGGCGGCCAGTCCCGCGATCCCGCCTCCGATGACCACGACATGCCCTGCCTCCGCGCGGGCCTCCCATGCGCTCATGTCCCCAGCCTCTCAGACCCCGCTGACGCTCCCGCGGGTGCCCGGTGTCCCGGCCGAGCCCGGGCCGTGACCTCATCGGAACCGGATCCGGCGAGCGTTGCGTACCGGTCCGGCGTCGAAGGAGCGTCCGTCACGACGACCCTCGGGGGGTACGACAGCATGCGCATGGCACACTCCGCACGGCCGGTCCAGGTGCTGGCCGCCACACTGCTCACCGGCGCGCTCGCACTCGCGGGCTGCAGCGCCGGCCACCGGAGCACCGCCGGTGACAGCGGTGCCAGGGCCGCCGCGCCCGCCCAGCGGCAGGGCGCCGCCGCCGGCGCCACGGGCGGCGCTGCCACGGGCCGCGCCGCCGCGCCCGCGCTGACCGCGAACGACATCATCCGTACGGCGTCCCTGACCGTGCAGGTCGAGGACGTACCCAAGGCGCTCGGCGAGGCGCGCACGACCGCCGAGAACGCGGGTGGGTTCGTCGGCGACGAGAGCACCAGCCGCGACAGCGAGGGCCATGAGCGCACCCGGCTCGTCCTGCGCGTGCCCGTGGAGAAGTACGACGAGGTGCTCGCCGCGCTGCAGGGCGCCGGGCGGCTCGTCGACCGCACCGCGAAGGCCGAGGACGTCACCGACCAGGTGGTCGACGTCGACAGCCGCATCGGGTCGCAGCGGGCCAGCGTGGCACGGGTGCGCGCCCTCATGGACAAGGCGGCCGATCTCAGTGACGTCGTCACCCTGGAAGGGGAGTTGAGTTCGCGTGAGGCGGAGCTGGAGGCGTTGCTCGCCCGGCAGGCGTCCCTGAAGGACCGCGCCCGCCTGGCCACCATCACGCTGTCGCTGTCCCCGACACCGGTGCGGAAGGCGGCCGGGGAGGACCGGCCGGGATTCACGGACGCGCTGGCGGGCGGCTGGCACGTCTTCGTGACGCTGCTGCGGTGGCTCGCCCTGGCGTTGGGCGCGGCACTCCCCTTCGCGGTGCTCGCGGCGCTGCTGGTGCTGGTGTGGGTGCGGCTGGTGCGCACCCGGCTGCCGCGGGGTACGGCCGCGGTGCCGGCGCCGACCGCACCGGGCCCGCTCCCGGGGGCCCGCACGGCGCCCGAGCACGAGGCGCGGGGCGAGCGGGACTGAAATGCCCGTCCCCCGTAGCGTGTTCGTATGAGCATGAGCCGTACGAGCCGTTCGCAGGAACGCCTGGTCGTGATCGGTGGCGACGCGGCGGGCATGTCCGCCGCGTCGCAGGCGCGCCGTCTCAAGGGCCCCGACGAGCTGGAGATCGTGGCGTTCGAACGTGGCCACTTCTCCTCCTTCTCCGCGTGTGGCATCCCGTACTGGGTGGGAGGTGACGTCGCCACCCGCGACGAGCTCATCGCCCGTACGCCGCAGGAGCACCGGGCGCGCGGAATCGACCTGCGGATGCGGACGGAGGTCATGGAGATCGACGTCGCACGCGGCCGCGTGCGCGCTCGGCACGTCGACTCCGGCGCCGAGGCGTGGACCTCCTACGACCGGCTCGTGATCGCGACCGGCGCCCGCCCGATCCGTCCCGACCTGCCCGGAGCCGACGCGCCGGGAGTGCACGGGGTGCAGACCCTGGACGACGGCCAGGAGCTGCTGGACACGCTGAGCGCCACTCGGGGCCGCCGCGCGGTGGTCGTCGGCGCCGGCTACATCGGTGTGGAGATGGCCGAGGCGATGATCAACCGCGGCTACGAGGTCACCGTCGTCAACCGCGGCAGCGAACCCATGGCCACGCTCGACCCGGACATGGGCCGGCTCGTGCACCGGGCCATGGAGGGCCTGGGCATCACCATGGTGAACGACGCCGAGGTCACCAAGATCCTCACGGGCGAAGACGGCCGGGTCCGGGCGGTCGGGACGCAGGACGCCGAGTACCCGGCGGACGTGGTGGTGCTCGGCATCGGCGTACGACCGGAGACCGACCTCGCGCGGGCCGCCGGGCTGCCCGTCGGTGACCACGGGGGGCTGCTGACCGATCTCGCGATGCGCGTGCGCGGTCACGAGAACATCTGGGCCGGCGGCGACTGCGTCGAGGTCCTCGATCTGGTCTCCGGACGCGAACGGCACATCGCGCTGGGCACGCACGCCAACAAGCACGGGCAGGTGATCGGCACCAACGTGGGCGGCGGCTACGCCACGTTCCCGGGTGTCGTGGGCACCGCGGTGAGCAAGGTCTGCAACCTGGAGATCGCCCGTACGGGGCTGCGCGAGAAGGACGCGCGCCGGGCGGGGCTCCGGTACGAGACGGTCACCATCGAGTCGACCAGCCGCGCGGGCTACTACCCGAACGCCGCGCCCATGACGGTGAAGATGCTCGCCGAACGCCGCACCGGCCGACTGCTCGGCGTCCAGATCGTCGGCCGTGAGGGCGCGGCCAAGAGGGTCGACATCGCTGCCGTGGCACTGACCGCGGGTATGACGGTCGAGGAGATGACGTCCCTGGACCTGGGCTACGCACCCCCCTTCTCACCGGTGTGGGACCCCATCCTGGTGGCGGCTCGCAAGGCGACCGCGGCGGTACGGAGGAACGCCGGGTGAGCGGGAGCGACCCCCAGCAGCTCCCACGGCGCCCCGGTCAGGCCGTTTCGTGCTGCCCGTTCATTCCGTTGATCCGCTCGATGGCCTGACGGGCCTGCTCGGCCGGCGGCCGGGACGGCAGGGACGACACGGACGCGCTGGACGGCATGGCGGTCTGCGGCGGCGTGGGCGGCGGCACGGCCGGCGGCTTCGCGTGGGCGGCCGGCCGCGCGGAGCGCAACCGGTGGCTGACGGCCTCGTCGAGGGTCACGGGACGCTGCATCTGGGAAGCCAGCCGGCCGGCCTCCTGGCCGAGCCGGGCAACGTCCTCCCAGGGCAGGTGGATCACGAGGGCGAGTTCGGCCTCACCGTCGGGCAGGGCGTGGATCGGAGGAGTAACTCGGTCGTTCATCGCCTGTTCCTCACGTCGTCCCCGCGACACGCCTTCCCCGCACCGCGGGCGGTTGAGGGGTCATACGCACACGCGGACCGCCGCGTTCACCGATTCGCCCCGCCCATCCAGGGCACTACTTCCTTGTGGTCATCCCCGTGCATGACGTGAACCCGGTGCGCCGTACGCCCTATGTGACGTACGCGCTGATCGCGGCCAACGTCGTCGTGTTCCTGCTCACCCCGGGCATAGCCGGCTCGGTGGCCGGCCAGAGCGACCTGTCCCAGCTGTGTCACCTCCAGGCCTTCCTGGAGCACTACGCGGCGGTACCGCGCGAGTTGGTCCATGACCAGCTGCCGCGGCTCGTTCCCACCGGGGACGTCGGCATCGGCCCGAACGGCCCGGGCTGTGTGGTGGCCCCGCCGACCTATCACAAGTCGCCGCCGCTGTCGATCCTGACCGCGATGTTCCTGCACGGCAGCTGGCTGCACCTGCTGGGCAACATGCTGTTCCTGCTGATCTTCGGCAACAACATCGAGGACCGCCTGGGCCACCTCCGCTTCGCCCTGTTCTATCTGGCGTGCGGGTACGCGGCCGCGTACGGCTTCGCGTACCTCAACGACACCTCGGGTGCCCCGCTGATCGGCGCGTCGGGGGCCATCGCGGGGGTGCTGGGCGCGTATCTGGTCCTCTATCCCAGGGCCAGGGTCTGGGTGCTGGTCCCGTTCCTGATCTTCCTGCCGCTGCGGCTGCCCGCGTGGATCGTGCTCGGCTTCTGGTTCGCGCTGCAGGCGATCTACTCGTCCGGGAACGGTGTCTCGTCGGCCGGGACGGTGGCGTACGCGGCCCATGTGTTCGGCTTCGTCGTGGGCATGATCCTGGCCTGGCCGCTGCGTCCGGGGACCCCGCCGCCGCCGGAACCGCGCGGCCTGCTCTGGGGCAGGCAGGCGCGGGCCCGGCACGGTTGGTGAAGGCGCTCAGCGTGCCGTCTGTGTGTGGACGTACTCCACGAGGCGGGTGAGGCTGTCCGGGTCGGTGGACGGCATCACGCCGTGGCCGAGGTTGAAGACGTGTCCTTCGAGACCGGCGGCGGCGTCGAGCACCTCGCGGGTCTTGGCCTCGACGGCCTCCCTGGGGGCGAAGAGGATCGCCGGGTCCAGGTTGCCCTGGAGGGCCTTGCCGGGGCCGACGCGGCGGGCGGCCTCGTCGAGCGGAACGCGCCAGTCGACGCCGACGACATCCGCGCCGGCCTCGCCCATCAGGCCGAGGAGCTCCCCGGTGCCGACACCGAAGTGGATACGGGGGACGCCGTATCCCTCGACGGCCCAGAAGACCTTGGCCGAGGCGGGCAGCACCGAGCGGCGGTAGTCGGCGGGGGCGAGGGCGCCGGCCCACGAGTCGAAGAGCTGGACCGCCGAGGCGCCCGCCTCGATCTGGACCTTCAGGAAGGCGGCCGTGATGTCCGCGAGCCGGTCCACCAGGTCCGCCCACAGCCGCGGGTCGCCGTACATGAGCGCCTTGGTGTGCTCGTACGTACGGGACGGGCCGCCCTCGATGAGGTAGCTCGCCAGCGTGAAGGGCGCGCCCGCGAATCCGATCAGCGGGGTCTCGCCCAGCTCGGCGGTGAGCAGCGTGATGGCCTCCGTGACGTACGAGACGTCCTCGGGGGTCAGGTCGCGCAGCTGGGCCAGGTCCGCGCGGGAGCGGATCGGGTGCTCGACGACGGGGCCGACGCCGGGCTTGATGTCGAGGTCGACACCGATGGCCTTGAGGGGGACGACGATGTCGCTGAAGTAGATCGCCGCGTCCACGCCGTGTCGGCGGACCGGCTGCAGCGTGATCTCGGTGACCAGCTCGGGCCGCATGCAGGACTCGAGCATGGGGATGCCCTCGCGTACCTTGCGGTACTCGGGCAGGGAGCGTCCGGCCTGCCGCATGAACCACACCGGTGCGTGCGGAACGGGCTCGCGCCTGCACGCCTTGAGGAAGGCGCTGTCGTACGTCGCTGTCGGCTGGCCCGTCGCGGGGCGGTCATTGACACTCACGCCAAAGAGTCTCGCACGCCGTACGGACGGCCGGTCCCGGGGGCGACGCCGCCCCCGGCAGGTTCGCGGGGCTGCGCCATCGAGCGGCCCCGCCGCGTGGGCGCGGCCCGCCGGGGACGCCCCTCGGCGGCCGTACCACCGCGCTCCCGCGGCGCTACGGCTCACGGCCGCCGCACCCACGGACACGCCCGAAGTCAAACCCCGCCGTTCCCGGCCAAACCGCCGGGGGCCACGGGTGTCTCTCCCTGCGAACGCGCTTTCCTCCCCTTAATCTTCCCCGCATGGCTGCGGCTCAGGGACGACCGACGGACGGCGCTGGCGGAATGGACGACGCAGAGGAGGGGGAACGCGATGCGAGGGAGACTGCTCCGTTGCCGTTCCGCGCCGCGGTCGACGCGCTGAGGACCGCGCGGCTGCGGCCGGAGATCGAGATCGAGCCGACACGCCCCCCGCAGCGGCTCGCCCCGCACGCGTACGCCCTGGAGGCGGCGGTCGTCCAGGACGACGAGGACCTCGCCGACGGACGCCTCGTCCTGCTGCACGACCCGGCCGGGCACGACGCCTGGCAGGGCACCTTCCGTCTGGTCACGCTGGTGCGCGCGGAACTCGAACCGGAGATGGCCTCGGATCCCCTGCTGCCCGAGGTGTGCTGGTCCTGGCTGACGGGCGCCCTCCAGTCCCGCGGGCTGTCGTACGGCGAGCCGAGCGGCACCGTCACACGCGCGAGCTCCCACTACTTCGGCGGGCTCGCCTCACGGCCGGCCGCCTCCCAGATCGAGATCCGCGCCTCCTGGACACCCCGGGAGGGCCTGGGCGGCGTCCCGGACACGGCTGCCCATCTGGCCTCCTGGTGCGACCTGCTGTCCCAGGTGGCGGGCCTGCCCCCGGCGGGCCCGGGCGACTCCTCGGTGGTGTCGCTGCCGCAGCGCCGGGGGCCGCAGTCCCGCTGACGCCGCCATACCTCCCGCGGCACGACCCACGTCAGTCCACGGTTGACGCTTCTTGCCATCTCTTTGTCGATACGGCCACTTTCGACCCCTTATCGACAACGGAGCGAACCGACTCGATCTTCGGCTGATCGCTCGCGCGTCCGAATTGCACGGATTGTTACTCACCAAATCGTGATCATTCTCTAAAGGAGCACGAGTTTGATGCCGAAGACGACTGTGACCTTGAAAGCACGGTTCATCCCGGCTTCATCCCCGGCCGGCCCCGTCCCGCACCCCCTCCAGGAGGCCTGGTGTCCGTTCTCCTCGAGCAGCCCGCAAGCCTGGTCGCCTATCGCCCGAACAAGCCGACCGCCATGGTCGTCGTGGCCGACCCACGCGTCCGTTCCACCGTCACCCGCCATCTGTGGGCCCTCGGAGTGCGCGACGTCATCGAGGCGTCGTCGATCGCGGAGGCCCGACCCCGTATCGGCAACCCGCGCGACATCTGCGTCGCCGACGTCCACCTCCCCGACGGTTCCGGCCTGACCCTCTTGTCCGAGACCCGCGCCGCCGGCTGGCCCAACGGTCTCGCCCTGTCCGCCGCCGACGACATCGGCGCGGTCCGCAACGCCCTGGCGGGCGGTGTCAAGGGCTATGTCGTCACCGGCACGCGCACCAACGTCGGGCTCCCCACCCGACCCGGTGCCGCCCCCATCGGCGCCGCCGCCGCGCGTCTGCACCGCCGCCCCCCGGGTGCCCCGAGCCACCCGGGCGGCTATCGCGAGCTGTCGGGCCGCGAGGTGGAGGTGCTGCGCCTGGTAGCCGAGGGCCAGTCGAACAAGGCGATCGGCGTCTCCATGGGACTGTCCGCGCTGACCGTCAAGAGCCACCTCGCCCGCATCGCCCGCAAGCTGGGCACCGGCGACCGCGCCGGGATGGTGGCGGTCGCCCTGCGCACCGGCATCATCCACTGACCCGATCCCGCCGCCATGATCCCCGTCCGCATCGAGCCGCCGCCGACCCTTGCCAGGGTCTCCCCCACCCCGGGGCGCCCGCCGTTCCGCGTGGAATCGCGGACACCGCATTCCGCCGCCGCGTATGACACATGACCGGATTGCATCCCTCCACCGCCCGTCGACGGAACGTTCCGTCGGCGGGCGTAGTCCATACACAGATACCCTTGACAGGTGACCGACGCCCAAGAGACCGCAGCAGACAGTCCACTGCGAACCACCGGAGGCGCCCCTCCGGACGACCTCGAAGCGGCGCCGATCCCCTTGCTCGAACCGCGAGACGGCATTCCGCCCGTGATCACCGACGAGGCCTCGCTCGCCCAGGTGATCGCCGCCTTCGCCGGTGGCACCGGCCCCGTCGCCGTCGACGCCGAACGCGCGTCCGGCTACCGGTACGGCCAGCGTGCCTACCTGGTGCAGATGCGCCGCGAGGGTGCCGGCACCGCACTGATCGACCCCGTGGCCTGCCCCGACCTCTCGGGCCTGGGCGAGGCGCTCTCGGGAGTGGAGTGGGTGCTGCACGCCGCCACCCAGGACCTGCCGTGCCTGCGGGACATAGGCATGGTGCCGGTCCGCCTGTTCGACACCGAGCTGGCCGGGCGCATCGCCGGGTTCCCCCGGGTGGGGCTCGGCGCCATGGTGGAGAGCGTCCTGGGCTTCGTCCTGGAGAAGGGGCACTCCGCGGTCGACTGGTCGACGCGGCCCCTGCCCGAGCCCTGGCTGCGCTACGCCGCCCTCGACGTCGAGCTGCTCGTCGACCTGCGGGACGCCCTGGAGAAGGAGCTGGACCGGCAGGGCAAGCTGGAGTGGGCCCAGCAGGAGTTCAAGGCGATCGCCTCCGCGCCGCCGGCCGAGCCGCGCAAGGACCCCTGGCGCCGTACGTCCGGGATGCACAAGGTGCGCCGCCGTCGGCAGATGGCGGCCGTCCGGGAGCTGTGGCAGACCCGGGACCGTGTCGCGCAGCGCCGGGACGTCTCGCCGGGCAAGGTGCTCGGGGACGCGGCGATCGTCGAGGCCGCGCTGGCGCTGCCGCCGAACGTGCACGCCCTGGCGTCGCTGAGCGGCTTCGGGCACCGGATGGGCCGACGCCAGCTGGAGCAGTGGCAGGCCGCGATCGACCGGGCCAGGTCGCTGCCCGAGGCGGAGCTGCCGCAGCCGGGCCAGCCGGTGGCGGGGCCCCCGCCCCCGCGGGCATGGGCCGACAAGGACCCGGCGGCCGCGGCACGGCTGTCGGCGGCACGGGTCGCGGTGTCGACGCTGGCCGAGCAGCTGAACATGCCGCAGGAGAACCTGATCGCCCCGGACACCGTGCGGCGGCTGTGCTGGGAGCCGCCGAAGCCGGTGGACGGCGACTCGGTCGCCGCCGCCCTCGCCGGGTACGGCGCGCGGCCCTGGCAGATCGATCAGGTGACGCCGGTGTTGGTGACGGCGCTGTCCGTGAACGGTGCGTAGCCGCCGTAGGTGTTCTGCCGTACGGCGGCGGATGGCTGGTGGCCGGTCGTGCGCTTCCGCGCGCCCCTTTGGGGGCGCGGACGCGGGACAGCGACGTCGAGATCAGGCCAAGATCTTCGAAGGGCATGCACCGAAGGTGTGACCTTCACCGCTTGGGCCCTCGGGACTGGGCAGCTTGGTTACCCACAAGTAGCATGGTGCTGAGCGCGCGCTCAGCGCGTCGCAGCAGTGCCATCCCGCACCCTGGAGGAGAGCCATCGTGCCTCGTACCGTCAGGGACGTCGTCTTCGTCGACGGCGTCCGTACCCCGTTCGGCAAGGCGGGCCCGAAGGGCATCTACCACGAGACCCGTGCCGACGACCTCGTCGTGAAGGCGATCCGGGAGCTGCTGCGCCGCAACCCGGGTCTGGACCCCAAGAAGATCGACGAGGTCGCCATTGCCGCGACCACCCAGATCGGCGACCAGGGCCTGACCCTCGGACGTACGGCGGGAATCCTCGCCGGTCTCCCCCAGTCGGTCCCGGGCTACTCGATCGACCGCATGTGCGCGGGCGCGCTGACCGCCGTGACGACCACGGCGGGCTCCATCGCGTTCGGCGCGTACGACGCCGTCATCGCCGGTGGTGTCGAGCACATGGGCCGCCACCCGATGGGCGAGGGCGTGGACCCGAACCCGCGGTTCGTGAGCGAGAAGCTGGTCGACGAGTCCGCCCTGTTCATGGGCATGACCGCGGAGAACCTGCACGACCGCTACCCGCAGATCACCAAGCTGCGCGCCGACGAGTACGCCGTGCGCTCGCAGGAGAAGGCCGCCAAGGCCTACGCCAACGGCAAGATCCAGCAGGACCTGGTGCCGATCTCCGTGCGCCGGACCAACCCCGAGGGCGGCGAGACCGGCTGGGGCCTGGTCACCGCCGACGAGCCGATGCGCCCGGGCACCACGCTGGAGAACCTGGCCAACCTGAAGACGCCGTTCCGCGTCCACGGCCGGGTCACCGCCGGCAACGCGGCCGGTCTGAACGACGGCGCCACGGCCTCGATCATCGCGTCCGAGGACTTCGCCCGCGAGCACGACCTGCCGGTGAAGATGCGTCTCGTCTCGTACGCCTTCGCGGGCGTCGAGCCGGAGGTCATGGGCTACGGCCCGATCCCGGCGACGGAGAAGGCCCTCGCCAAGGCGGGTCTGTCCATCTCCGACATCGGCCTGTTCGAGATCAACGAGGCCTTCGCCGTCCAGGTCCTGGCCTTCCTCGACCACTACGGCATCGCGGACGACGACGAGCGCGTCAACCAGTACGGCGGCGCCATCGCCTACGGCCACCCGTTGGCCTCCTCGGGTGTCCGTCTGATGACGCAGCTCGCCCGGCAGTTCGAGGAGCACCCGCAGGTCCGCTACGGCCTGACCACCATGTGCGTCGGCTTCGGCATGGGCGCGACGGTCATCTGGGAGAACCCGCACTTCGAGGGGGACAAGTGAGCACCACCGCTGAGCTGTTGAAGGGTGCGGCCGAGCTGTTCCCGGACGAGGTCGTCACCCAGGCGCACGTACGCCACCTCGACCTGCCGTCGGGCGCGGGCCGTTTCGCCCTGATCACGCTGGACAACGGCTTCGACCACACCAAGCCGACCACCTTCGGCCCGGCTTCGCTGGCAAACCTCAACACGGCGATCGACCAGGTCGAGAAGGAGGCCGCGGCCGGCGAGATCGTCGGTGTCGGCATCACCGGCAAGCCCTTCATCTTCGCGGTCGGCGCCGACCTCAAGGGCGTCGAGCTGCTGAAGAAGCACGAGGAAGCGCTGGCCATCGGCAAGGGCGGCCACGAGGTCTTCAAGCGCCTGGCGTCGCTGGCGGTCCCGACCTTCGCGTACTACAACGGCGCGGCGATGGGCGGCGGCGTCGAGGTCGGCCTGCACTGCAGCTACCGCACGGTGTCCGCGGCCCTCCCGGCGTTCTCCCTCCCCGAGGTGTTCCTGGGCCTGGTCCCGGGCTGGGGCGGCTGCACGCTGCTGCCGAACCTGATCGGCGCCGACAGGGCCGTCTCGGTCATCGTCGAGAACTCCCTCAACCAGAACAAGCAGCTCAAGGGCGCCCAGGTCTACGAACTGGGCATCGCCGACGCCCTCTTCGAGGGGGCCGACTTCCTCGAGCAGTCGCTGATCTGGACGGCGTCCGTCCTCAAGGGCGAGATCGTCGTCGACCGCCCGGTGGTCGACCGCGGCGAGGCCTGGGACCAGGCCGTCGAGCGCGGCCGCTTCATCGCCGACGGCAAGGTGCACGGCGCGGCTCCGGCCGCCTACCGCGCCCTCGACATCATCGCCGCGGCGAAGAACGGCGACCTGCAGCAGGGCTACGACGCCGAGGACCAGGCCCTCGCGGACCTGATCATGGGCGGCGAACTGCGCGCGGGCATCTACGCGTTCAACCTCGTCCAGAAGCGCGGCAAGCGCCCCGCGGGTGCCCCGGACAAGAGCCTGGCGCGCCCGGTGACGAAGGTCGGCGTGGTCGGCGCCGGCCTGATGGCCAGCCAGCTCGCCCTGCTCTTCCTGCGCCGCCTGGAGGTTCCGGTCGTCCTCACGGACATCGACCAGGAGCGCGTCGACAAGGGTGTGGGCTACGTCCACGCCGAGATCGACAAGCTGCTCGGCAAGGGCCGTATCAACCAGGACAAGGCCAACCGCCTCAAGGCGCTGGTCACCGGTGTCCTGGACAAGGCCGAGGGCTTCGCGGACGCGGACTTCGTCATCGAGGCCGTGTTCGAGGAGATCGGCGTCAAGCAGCAGGTGTTCGCCGAGGTCGAGGCGGTCGCCCCGGCGCACGCGATCCTCGCCACCAACACCTCCTCCCTCTCGGTCACCGAGATGGCGTCGAAGCTGAAGCACCCCGAGCGGGTCGTCGGCTTCCACTTCTTCAACCCGGTCGCGGTGCTGCCGCTGCTCGAGATCGTCCGCGGTGAGAAGACCGACGAGGCGTCGCTGGCCACGGCGTTCGCCGTCGCCAAGAAGCTGAAGAAGACGGCGGTGCTGGTGAAGGACGCCCCGGCGTTCGTCGTCAACCGCATCCTCACCCGCTTCATGGGCGAGATCCAGAACGTCATCGACGAGGGCACCCCGGTCGAGGTCGCCGAGAAGGCGATCGAGCCGCTGGGCCTGCCGATGTCCCCGCTGGTGCTCCTTGAGCTGGTCGGCCCGGCGATCGGCCTGCACGTCTCCGAGACGCTGCACGGCGCCTTCCCGGACCGCTTCAAGGTCTCTGCGAACCTCAAGGCGGTCGTCGAGGCGGGCAAGCGCGGCTTCTACGTCTACGACAGCGGCAAGCCGGAGCTGGACCCGGAGGTCGCCGCGCTCCTGAGGCAGGGCGACACGGTCCTGACCGAGGAGCAGGTTCGCGCCCGCGTCCTGGACGCGGTCGCCCAGGAGATCGGCCTGATGCTCGACGAGGGCGTCGTCGCGGAGGCCCAGGACATCGACCTCTGCCTGATCACGGGCGCCGGCTGGCCCTTCCACCTGGGCGGCATCACGCCGTACCTGGACCGCGAGGGTGTCTCCGAGCGTGTGAACGGCAAGAAGTTCCTGGCCCCGGGCGTGGCCGGCGTCCCGGCGTAGGCCTCGTAGGACCCGAAGGTGCCCGGCTCACCCTCCGGTGGGCCGGGCACCGGCGTGTGCGTGCCGGTTCAGACCACCGTGACCGGACGCTGGGCGAGCCGAGCCTGACGGCGCCCGGCGCCGTCATCCCGGGGCGGGCCCCGGGCTCGTGCCACCCTTGGTCCATGGACCAGGACGCCCCGCCCCTAGTGATCGTCGACGCCGCGAACGTGGTCGGGTCCGTGCCCGACGGGTGGTGGCGGGACCGGCGGGGCGCCACCGAGCGCCTGCGGGACCGGCTCGTGCGGGTGGCCGAGGAGGGGCTGCCGGGTCATGCGGGCCCGTTGGAGGTGGTCCTCGTGGTCGAGGGCGCGGCACGCGGGGTGGAGTCCCTGCCCGGCGTACGGGTGGAGGCGGCGCCCGGCAGCGGTGACGACCGCATCGTCGAGCTGGTCGCCGAGGCCGGGGACCGTCCCGTGGTGGTCGTCACGGCGGACCGTGAGCTGCGGCGCCGGGTGCGGGAACTGGGCGCCGAGGTCACGGGCCCACGCACCGTACGCGACGACCTGCCGCCGGATCGCGCCTAGTGCTGTGGCCGGAAAGGTGTGCCGGGAAGCTCGCGGCGTCCGGTGCGGTGCATCGCAAGGCGGAGCGTCGCCCGCGTACTGGATGTACTCGGGCGATGCGACAACGCGGCGAGGTGCCGTGCCGGGCGTCGCGAGCCGGTGAACCTTTCCGGTCGCAGCACTAGGGACCCTTCTGACGGATCTCCGCGGCGTCGCCCCGGGGACGGCATTGGCTCCTCCGCGGCCGTGTCACCTCGTCGCGCGTGGCTGCTCCTCGCGGCCCACACGGCTGTGCGAGCGTCCGTAGAGGAAGTACACGACGAAGCCGATGGCCAGCCAGATGGCGAACCGCAGCCAGGTCTCGGCGGGCAGGTTCACCATCAGCCACAACGAGGCGCACACGGACAGGATCGGCACCACCGGGACGAACGGGGTACGGAAGGCGCGGTGCAGATCGGGGCGGCTCCGGCGCAGGATGACGACACCGATCGCGACGACGATGAAGGCGAAGAGCGTGCCGATGTTGACCAGTTCGGCGAGTGCGCTGAGGCTGGTGAAGCCCGCGACGACGGCGATGACCACACCGAGCAGGATGGTGGGCCGGTGGGGGGTCCTGAAGCGCGGGTGGACGCTGGAGAAGAAGCGGGGAAGCAGTCCGTCACGGCTCATCGCGAAGAACACCCGGGTCTGGCCGAGCAGCAGGATCAGGCACACCGTCGTCAGGCCGATGGCGGCGCCGAAGCTGATCACGCCCGCGTACCAGGGGTGCCCGACGGCCTTGAACGCGTCGGCGAGCGGGGCGTCCACGGACAGGTCCGAGTACTTCTCCATGCCCGTCACGACGATCGACACGGCGACGTACAGCGTGGTGCAGATGAAGAGGGAGCCGAGGATGCCGCGCGGCATGTCGCGCTGCGGGTTCCTGGTCTCCTCGGCCGTGGTCGCCACGATGTCGAACCCGATGAAGGCGAAGAAGACGACGGACGCGGCGGTGAAGATCCCCATCACGCCGTAGTTGGACGGCGCCCAGCCGGCCATCAGCTGGATGAGCGGGGCCTTGAGACTGCTGCCCGCCTGCACCAGTTGCGCCTTCGGGATGAACGGCTTGTAGTTCTCGCTCCTGACGAAGAAGGCACCCGCGATGATCACGATCAGCACCACGGCCACCTTGATGGCGACGACCAGCCGGGTCACCCGGGCCGAGAGCCTCATACCGAGGACGAGGATGCCGGTGAGCACGAGCACGAGCGCGGCGGCGAGGATGTCGAAGCCGAACCCGTGCGCCCCTTCCCGGCTGCCCAGATAGGCGGGCAGGTGCCAGCCGGCGGTGTCCAGCAGCGAGCCGACGTACCCGGACCAGCCGACGGCGACCACCGCCGTGCCGAGCGCGAACTCCAGGACCAGGTCCCAGCCGATGATCCAGGCGGGCAGCTCGCCGAGCGTGGCGTACGCGAACGTGTACGCCGATCCCGCGACCGGGACCGTGGAGGCGAACTCGGCGTAGCAGAGCGCGGCGAGCGCGCAGACGACGCCGGCGACGACGAAGGAGACGGCGACGGCGGGGCCCGCGTTCTCCTTGGCGACCTTGCCGGTCAGCACGAAGATGCCGGTGCCGATGATGACACCGACGCCGAACACGGTCAGATCCAGGGCGGAGAGGGTCTTCTTGAGCGCGTGCTCCGGTTCCTCGGTGTCCCGGATCGACTGTTCGACGTTCTTCGTCCGGAAGAGGGTTCTGCTCACGGGCCTGCCTCCCACGCTTGTCGTCCCCGACATGATCGAGAGGGTGCCTAGTCCGTGTGCCCCGGAACGGGTGGATTCACGCAGATGGGCCGGTCGCACCACCGTAAAGGACGGGGGCAACCGGCCCAGGCGGACCATCCGGTCGCATCAGTCGCGTGCGGGCTCCACCGAGTCCACGGCGTGCGTGGCGCTCGTACGGGCGAACCGGCCGTCGAGCTTGGCGACGAGCCCGGTGACCTGGCGGGCGATGTCCGGCGCGGTCAGCCCGATCTCCGCCAGGACCTCCTTGCGGGAGGCGTGGTCGAGGAAGCGGGGCGGGATGCCGAAGTCGCGCAGCGGTACGTCCACGCCCGCGTCGCGCAGGGCCTGGGCGATCGCCGAACCGACACCGCCGACGCGGGAGTTGTCCTCGACGGTGACGACCACGCGGTGCCGCTCGGCGAGCGGGGCGAGCGCCTCGTCGACCGGCTTGACCCAGCGCGGGTCGACGACGGTGGTGGAGATGCCCTGCTTGTCGAGGAGCCCGGCGATCTCCAGGCACATGGGCGCGAGCGCGCCCACGGACACCAGCAGCACGTCCGGTACGGCGGCGTCCGCCTTGCGCAGGACGTCCATGCCGCCGACCGTGCCGACGGCGGGGACGGCAGGTCCGACGACACCCTTGGAGTAGCGCAGCACCGTCGGCGCGTCGTCGACGTCGACGGCCTCGCGCAGCTGGGCGCGCAGCTGTTCGGCGTCGCGCGGGGCGGCGATCCTCAGGCCCGGCACGACCTGGAGCATCGACATGTCCCACATGCCGTTGTGCGAGGCGCCGTCGTCACCGGTGACGCCCGCCCGGTCGAGCACGAAGGTCACCCCGCACCTGTGCAGTGCCACGTCCATGAGGACCTGGTCGAAGGCGCGGTTGAGGAAGGTGGCGTACACCGCGAAGACGGGGTGCACTCCGCCGGTGGCGAGGCCGGCCGCGGAGACCGCGCCGTGCTGCTCGGCGATGCCGACGTCGTAGATGCGGTCCGGGAAGGCGTCGGCGAACTTCTTCAGGCCCACCGGCTGCAGCATCGCCGCGGTGATGGCGACGACGTCCTTGCGCTCACGGCCGAGCTTCACCATCTCGTCGCCGAAGACGGAGGTCCAGCTGGCGGCGGCCGCCTTGATGGGCAGTCCGGTGTCGGGGTGGATGGGACCGATGCCGTGGAAGCGGTCGGCCTCGTCCTGCTCGGCGGGCTTGTAGCCGCGGCCCTTCTCGGTGAGGCAGTGCACGATGACCGGCCCGCCGAACCGCTTGGCGCGGGACAGCGCGGACTCCAGGGCCTCGATGTTGTGGCCGTCGATCGGACCGACGTACTTCAGGCCCAGGTCCTCGAACATGCCCTGCGGGGCGATGAAGTCCTTCAGGCCCTTCTTGGCGCCGTGCAGGGTCTCGTAGAGGGGCTTGCCGACGACGGGCGTGCGCTCCAGCAGGTCCTTGCCGCGGGCCAGGAAGCGCTCGTAGCCGTCCGTGGTGCGCAGGGTGGCCAGATGGTTCGCGAGACCGCCGATCGTGGGGGCGTAGGAGCGCTCGTTGTCGTTGACGACGATGACCAGCGGGCGGTCCTTGGCGTCCGCGATGTTGTTGAGCGCCTCCCAGGCCATGCCGCCGGTGAGCGCGCCGTCACCGATGACGGCGACGACGCGGCTGTCGCGTTCGAGGAGCTGGTTGGCCTTGGCCAGGCCGTCTGCCCAGCCGAGGACCGTGGAGGCGTGCGAGTTCTCGATGATGTCGTGCTCGGACTCGGCGCGCGAAGGGTAACCGGACAGACCGCCCTTGCTGCGCAGCCCGGAGAAGTCCTGACGGCCGGTGAGCAGCTTGTGGACGTAGGCCTGGTGGCCGGTGTCGAAGAGAACCTTGTCCCTGGGCGAGTCGAAGACACGGTGCAGGGCGATGGTGAGCTCGACCACACCGAGGTTGGGGCCGAGGTGGCCGCCGGTCTTGGACACGGCGTCGACGAGGAAGGTCCGGATCTCCTCTGCCAGCTGGTCCAGCTGCTCCAGGCTGAGCCGGTCCAGATCGCGCGGTCCCCTGATGCGGGTCAGCAGCGGCACCCGTGCCTCCTTGCAGTAGAGCTGTGTCGAGCTTGCCGGGCCCGTCGAGTCTAATGTTCCGTCTGTGCGGATCATGGACGGCCCTCGTCTTCGGCACGAGACTCTCGGCCGCACACGACTGTGCCCGGCACCGCCATTGGTACCGGGCACAGGTCAGGGGGTCGGGCCTGCCCCGTCAGGGGCTCGGCCCGTCAGGAGCGCGAGGAACTGCGCGAGCAGCCACGGACGACCGCGGCCGACGAACTCCGCACCCCCACGGCGCTCCCGGCGGAGCGCTTACGCGCGACCCGCCGTCTTCTGCGTCTTGCGCGTCACCGCGTCGATGACGACCGTGGCGAGCAGCACACCACCGGTGATCATGTACTGAACCGGCGAGGCGATGCCCTCCAGGGCGAGCCCGTACTGGATCGACACGATCACCAGCACACCGAGCAGCGCGTTCCACGTACGGCCGCGCCCACCGAACAGCGACGTACCACCGATCACCGCCGCCGCGATCGCGTTCATCAGCAGGTCACCGGCACCGGCACCCTGGTTGGCGGAGGCGATCTTCGAGGCGATGAACAGACCGCCGATCGCGGCGAACGTGCCGGAGATCGCGAAGACCGAGATCCGGACCATGTCCACGTTGATACCGGCACGCCGGGACGCCTCGACGCTGCCACCGAGGGCGAAGATCTTCCGGCCGTACGCCGTGCGGCGCAGCACGAAGTCGGTGACCAGCAGCACGCCGATGAAGATCACCACGGCCAGCGGCAGACCCTTGTACTGGTTGTAGACGGCCGCGACGACCAAGGTGAGGATCGCCAGCAGCACGGTGCGCAGGATGGTCTCGCTCAGTGGCCGGGACGGCACACCGGCGGCCTCGCGCCGCTTGTTGCCGAAGTAGGCGCTGAGGAAGTACAGCACCGTCACCGCGACGGCGAGCCCGTAGGCGGCGGCCACGTCGGAGAAGTAGTAGCTGGTCAGCTTGGCCACGAGGCCGTCGCTGTTCAGGTTGATCGTGCCGTTGTCGCCCAGGATCTTGAGCATGAAGCCGTTCCAGAACAGCAGACCGGCCAGGGTGACCGCGAACGCCGGCACACCGATCTTCGCGAAGAAGAAGCCATGGATCGCGCCCGCGACCGTACCCGTGAGGATGGCGAGCACGAAGGCCAGCCACTCGCTCATACCGTTGGTGACGTTCAGGACGGCGAAGGTGGCGCCCGCGACACCGGAGACCGAACCCACCGACAGGTCGATCTCACCGAGCAGCAGCACGAAGACGATACCGACGGCGATCATGCCCGTGCCGACCATGGCGACGGAGATGTCGGAGAGGTTGCCCGCCGTGAGGAAGTTGGAGTTCAGGCTCTGGAAGATGATCCAGATCACGGCCAGACCGATGACGACCGGGAGGGAGCCCAGGTCGCCGGCCTTCATCTTGCGCTTGAACTCCGTGATGTAGCCGGCGAAGCCCTGTTCGCGCACCAGCAGCCGGGGGTCGACGGCGGTGACCGCCTGGGAGGCCGCTTCGGGGTTCTCCACGACGTGGTCCTCGGGAGGCGTGGAGGTCTTGTCGATGCTCACTTCTTGATCTCCCCATTGGTGCGCGCCGCACGACGGGTCACGGCGTTTTCCGTGGCGCCGGTGATGGCGGAGATGATCTCTTCCTGCGAGGTCGACTTGACCTCGAAGACGCCGTTGTTGCGTCCCAGACGCAGCACCGCCACCTTGTCGGCGACGGCCTTCACATCGGCCATGTTGTGGCTGATGAGGATCACGGCGTGACCGCGCTCCCGCAGCCGCTCCACGAGGTCGAGGACCTGCGCGGTCTGCTCGACGCCGAGGGCGGCGGTGGGCTCGTCGAGGATGACCAGCTTGGGCTCGCCGAGCATGGAGCGGGCGATGGCCACGGTCTGGCGCTGACCGCCGGAGAGCGAGGCGATCGGGATACGGACGCTGGGAATGCGGATCGACAGCGTGTCGAGCAGTTCGCGCGAGCGCCGCTCCATCTCGACCTCGTCCAGGATGCCGCGCTTGCGGAGCTCCCGGCCCAGGTAGAGGTTGCCGACGACGTCGATGTTGTCGCACAGCGCCAGGTCCTGATAGACCGTCGCGATGCCCAGGCTCTGGGCGTCGTGCGGCTTGTTGATCTGAACCGCCTTGCCTTCCCACTCGATGACGCCCTCATCGATGGGGTGCACGCCGGCGATCGTCTTGACCAGCGTGGATTTTCCGGCGCCGTTGTCGCCGACCAGGGCGACCACCTCACCGGCGTGGACCTCAAGCTCTACGTCGGTGAGCGCCTGAACGGCACCGAACCGCTTGGAGACCCCGCGCAACGCCAGCACGGGCGTAGCGGACACGTGAATCATCTCCTTCGCCGCCTGACCCGGCGGGAGGTTGTGCAGAAGTTTGGGGGGATGTTCCGTCCGGCACCCCGCGACGAGCTTGCGGGGCTGGTGAACGCGGGGCGCCGGCGGAGCCTTTGCGTGCCAGTCCCGTACGGAGATTCAAGGACGAATTCCCGTACGGCGAAAGGACTTGGGGTCGCTTACTTCAGACCGATCTTGTCGCAGGCCGACTTGTACTGCGCGGTGCAGATGTCGGAGATCGTGTAGATGCCGTCCTTGATGACGGTGTCCTTGATGTTGTCCTTGGTCAGGGAGACGACCGGAACGAGGACGGAGGGCACCTGCTTGGTGGTCGGGCTGTCGACCTTGTCCTTGGCTATCGAGTCGAGCGACTTGCCCTGGGCGAGCGCGACGGCCATCTCCGCGGCCACGTCGGCCTCCTGCGGGTACGGCTTGTAGACGCTCATGTACTGCTCACCCGTGACGATGCGCTGCACACCCGCGAGTTCGGCGTCCTGGCCGGTGACCGGGATGTTGGTGATGCCGGCGGCCTTGAGGGCGGTGATGATACCGCCGGCCATGCCGTCGTTGGCGGAGTACACACCGACGATGTTCTGCTTGCCGAGAGCCGAGATGGCGCCTTCCATGTTGGCGTTGGCGTTCTCCGGCTTCCACTCCTTGGTGTCGTACTCCTTGCCGATGTCCACCTTGCCGTTGAGGACCTGGTGGGCGCCCGCCTTGAACTGGGCGGCGTTCGGGTCGGTGACGGAACCGTTCATCATGACGATCTTGCCGGACTTGGCCTTGGAGCCGAGGGCCTTGAGGAGGGCCTCGCCCTGGACCTTGCCGACCGTCGTGTTGTCGAACGAGGTGTAGGCGCTGATCGAGCCCTGCGCGAGGCGGTCGTAGGCGACGACCGGGATGCCGGCCCCCTTGGCCTTCTCCACCGAGCTCTTGATGGCCGCAGCGTCGACCGCGTCCACGATGAGGACGTCCACCTTGTTGGTGATCATCGTGTCGACCTGCTGGTTCTGGGTGCTCGGGTCCTGCTTGGCGTTGGCGTAGACGACCTCGCCCTTGCCGTTCGTGAGCTCCTTGACCTTCTTCTCGATCAAGGGGCGGTCGAACTTCTCGTACCGGGCGGTCTGGTTCTCGGGGAGAAGCAGACCGACCTTGATGGCGTCGCCCTTCTTGGCGCCGCCCGAGGACGAGGACGAGCTGTTGCCGGACTGCTTGGCACTGCCACAAGCGGCCAGCGAGACGGCCATCGCACCAGCGGCAACGGCAACGGCGGCACGACGCATACGCGTGTTCAATTCAGAAACCTCCCTGACGAGGCCGCGTCGTTGCGGCCGAGGTGGCTGGAAGTCAACTCGGCCGCACGTTCAACGTCAAGAAGTAAATCCTTAACGAGATGGCAACGGTGCCATCCGTTCTCTAAGTGAAGGCAGGGGTTACCGCGGGAAGCGTGCCATCCAAAAGGGTTGAATCGCCCATCTCGCTGAGCGCGAGAGCCAGCGCTCCGAGCACTTCCGCACGACCGCCGAGCGCCCCTGGCAACACCGAGAGCTGACGTGCCGCGCTGGGGATCGCGTACCGGCCGACCGACTCCCTGATGGGCCCCAGGACCAGCTCCCCGGCCTCGGCGAGATCACCACCGAGGACCACTCGGCTCGGGTTCAGCAGATTGCAGAGATTGGCGACCCCACTGCCGACGTGGCGGCCGACGTCGGCGATCACCCGGCGGCAGCCCGGATCACCGTCCCGCGCCAGCCTGACCACGCCTTCCATGGTCAGATCGGTGCCGTGGCTGGACTCGAGCAGCGGTAGTACGTACCGCGCCGCCGCGAACGTCTCCAGACAGCCCCGGTTGCCGCAGCGGCAGACGGGGCCGGATTCATCAAGGGTGATGTGCCCGATTTCTCCCGCAGTGCCGCCGGGCCCTCGGTAGATCTTGCCGTCGATCACCAGTCCGGCGCCGACACCGCTCGCGACCTTGATGTACGCCAGGTCCTTGACCCCCCGGCCGCTGCCCCAGACCAGCTCGCCGAGGGCGCCGAGGTTGGCGTCGTTGTCCACGTGCACCGGCACGCCGAGCCGCCCCCGCAGCTCCTCGGCGGGTCTGGCGCCGGTCCAGCCCGGCAGGATGGAGGTGGAGCCGAGCGTGCCCGACTCGACGTCGATGGGGCCGGGGACGCCGAGGCCCACACCCGCGACCTTGGAGCGGTCCACGCCGGTCGCCTCGATCAGCCTGCTGACCAGCTGTTCCGCCCGGTCGAAGCCCTGCGCGGCGGAGGCGTCCACATCCAGCGGCTCGGACTCCTCGGCGAGCACCTGATGGGCGAGGTTTCCGACCGCGACGCGCAAATGGGTGTGGCCGAAGTCGACACCGATGACGATGCCGGCGTCACCGCTGAGGGAGACGCTGCGGGCCCTGCGGCCACCCGCCGATGTGGGCGTGACCTCGACGGTTCCGCCGTCCTTGAGCTCCCGCACGATGTTGGAGACGGTTGCCGCGGACAGGCCGGTCGTCCTCGCGATCTCCGCCTGCGTGAGCGACCCGGCGAGGCGCACCGCACGGACGACGCGCTCCAGATTTGCTCGGTGCAGCGACGACTGCGACCCCGGAGTCTCCATCGACTCATCCACTCCTGCCCTCAGCACGGCGGCCACGATGCCGCCCGTGTGACCCGGGTCACAACAGCGGGGCCCGGGTCACTTACAAGTTGTGAACTCCAAGCTCCGCTGAACGGGTTACCGCAGTCAAGACCTTGACGGAAATCGGGGAAGATCGAAGCCGCCGGGGCATGGACACGCCGACGCCGCCCTGCGTTCACGGAGAGGACGCCGGCGGGCCGGGTTGTACGCCGCGTACGGTTGCCTCGGCATGCCGTCGTCGCTACTTCAGGGCCCCCGCGGTCAGTCCCTGCACCACCTGCCGCTGGAAGACGATGTACGCCGCCAGCACCGGCAGCATCGCCATCACCAGGCCCGCGAAGAGTCCGGACCAGTCACCCTTGTAGCCCTGGCTGGCGGCCAGCTGGACCAGGCCCTGGGTGAGGACGCGCTTGTCGGGGTCGGTGTTCAGGACCGTCGGGAGCATGTACTGGTTCCACTGGCCCAGGAAGTTGAAGATCCCCACGCTGATCAGGCCCGGCTTCGCCATCGGGAGCATGATCTGGAAGAACGTGCGGGTGTGCGAGGCTCCGTCCACGAACGCGGCCTCGGCCACCGATGTGGGCAGCGTGCGGAAGAACGCGGTCAGGAAGAAGACCGTGAAGGGCAGCGAGTAGGCGATGTAGACGAGGATCAGTCCGTGGATCGTGTTCAGCAGGCCCATGTTGTTCACGACATAGAACAGCGGGACCAGCGCCAACATGATCGGGAAGCTCATGCCGCCGATGAACAGGTAGTAGATGAACCGGTTGCCCGGGAAGTCGAAGCGGGCCAGGACGTACGCCGCCATCGAGCCGAGCACCAGCGTGCCGATGAGCGAACCGCCCACCACCAGAACGGTGTTGAGGAAGTAGTCGCTCATGTTGGCGTCGGTCCAGGCCCGCGCCCAGTTCTCGAAGTGCAGCTTGTCCGGCAGCGACCAGGGCGAGCTGAAGATGGAGCTGTCGTCCTTGAAGGACGTCATCACGGCCCACAGCAGCGGCATGACCACCATGAAGGCCCACAGGACGAGCATGCCGTGCGAGAAGACGTTGAGGACGGTGCCCTCCTGCTTCCGCCGGGACGGCCCGGCGGGAGGGGCGTCGGTCTTGGTGGCGGCGGCGCCGGACTCGGCCGGGATCGGGGCGGGGGTCTCGGTCGTCTTCATGATCAGAACTCCAGCCGCTCGCGCCGGCCCAGCCGCATCACGGTCGCCGCGAACAGCAGCGTCACGACGAGCAGGGCGACACCGATGGTGGTTGCGTAGGCGGCCTGACCGTCACGGAAGGCCTTCTGGTAGACGTACAGCACCATGACGGTGGTCGAGTAGTCGGGGCCGCCCGGCCCGGTCGTCATGATCTGTACGACCGCGAACGACTCGGCGCCCAGGGCGAGGATGCCCATGTACACCCAGCCGGACTGCACGGTGTCCCACAGCAGCGGCAGGGTGATCCGGAAGAACGTGGTGGCGCGGCCCGCCCCGTCGAGGAGCGCCGCCTCGTACAGGTCCCCCGGGATGGAGGCCATGCCCGCGGAGAAGAGGACCACGAAGAAGCCGACCGTGGACCAGACGAGGACCGCCATCACGCACCACAGGGCGAGGTTCGGGTCGCCCAGCCACAGCGGCTGGACGCTGCCGAGCCCGATCCCGCGCAGCAGCGAGTTGACCGCGCCGCTGTCCGGGTTGTACGCGAAGGCGAACAACAGGGCGACGATGGCGATCGACAGCACCTGCGGGAAGAAGTAGACGATCTTGTAGAAGGACGAGCCGCGGACTCCCGAGACCACCGGGCCGCCCCTCCGCCGCCGTCCGCCCACATTGATCATGAAGGCGAAGAACAGGGCCAGGCTGATCGTCACCAGCGGCAGCAGCAGCGCGAACAGCAGGCTGTGCCACAGCGACTTCCAGAAGATGTCGTCGTGGAACATCCTCGTGTAGTTGTCGGTGCCCACCATCTTGAATTCGGGGCTCAGGCCGGTCCAGTCCGTGAACGAGTAGTAGATGGACTGGATGAACGGCCATACGACGAAGAGCGCGTACAGCCCGAGGGGGACCGCGAGGAACCCCACGATGAACCGGTACTTGCCGTGCTGCATTGCTACCGACCCCGATCTCGCTGCCCGGCCGCCGGTCCGGGTTCGGCCGGCGGCCGCCGCCGCTGGTGACGGATCCTCACTGGTGCTTGTAGTGCTTGATCGACGTGTCCTTGGCCGCCTCGTCGGCGAAGCCCTGGATCTTCTTGATGGCCTCGGCCGGGGTGAGGCGGCCGGCCATCATCTCGCCGAGTCCGGCCACACCGATCTTCTCCTTCTGGAGCTGCACGTACCAGTCCTGCAGGCGCGGGTTCAGGACGTTGTTGCCGGCCTTCTCCAGCGCGGCCACACCGGACTTGAGGCCCGGCGTCAGGCTGATACCGGTGGTGCCGCCGTTCAACGCCGTCAGCGACTTGACCTTGGTGGTGAAGTTCTTCGAGGAGGCCTCGCTGAGCATGATGCGCAGCTGCTCCATACCGCCCGCCGGGTTCTTCGCCTTGGCCGGGACGACGAAGGGCTCGCCGCCGGAGGCCCAGATGGTGCCGAAGGGCAGCTTGTCGGAGGAGTCGATGCCGGTGGGCGCGGAGACGGCCAGGTTGAAGTCGCCCGGAATGACGTTCGCGGACTCGTTCTCCACCCAGGAGCCGTTCGGGATGAACAGCGCCTTGCCCTTCGCCCAGGCGGTCTGCGACTGGATGTGGTCGAGGCCGGGCGTGCCCTGGAGGATGTAGCCCTTCTTGTAGAGCTCGTAGTACGCCTCGAAACAGGTCTTGACGGCCGGGTGCTTCCAGGCGTTCGGCTCCAGGTTGTCGATGGCGTCGAGGACCTGGCGGCCGCCGACCTTGCCGATCATCGGGTACAGCGAGAAGGGGATGTAGTACGGGTACTTGCCCGCGTACGTCCACCCCGCGATGCCCTTCTTCTTGGCCGCCTCACAGACCTTGAGCATCTCGTCCCAGGTCTCCGGGTACTTCTCGCCGAGCGAGTCGAGGAGCTTCTGCGAGTACCAGACGCCGTACACGGTGTAGGCGTAGTACATGATCCAGACGGGGCTGCCGTCGAACTGGCCCATCTCCACGATGCCCGGGCGCAGCGTGTCGCGGACCTTCTTGTTCGGGTCGTCGTAGGAGGGGGCGTCGAGGAGCGGGGTGAGGTCGGCGAGCTGGCTCTTGCCGACGAGGACGCCCATGTCCATCTGCTCGGCGCCGGAGTTGTCGATGAGGTCCGGCGGATTGCCCTGGTTGAAGCGGGGCTGCAAGGTGGACTGGATCTTCTGGGTGGCGGAGAACTTCACCTTCACCTTCGGGAAGTCCCTCTCGTAGACCTTCACCGCGTCCTGGGCGTACTCCTTGCCGAAGCCGCCGTCGAAGAGCACGAACTCCATCTGCGCCGTGTCGTTCACACCCAGCGGGTTCTTCGCGGTCTTCTTGCCCGCCTTGGCCTTCTCCCCGCCGCCGCCCCCGCTGCTGGCGCACGCGGACAGGAAGCTCATCGTGGGGACGGCGATCAGGCCGAGGGCTGCGGACCGCCTGATCAGATCGCGGCGGCCGACGCCTTCGGGGGTGGTGTTCTCGCCGGAAGTGGATCCCATGCTCAAGTCCTCGCCTTCTCCAGGACTCAGGCGGTGAACCGGATCCTCCCCGGCACCGCGATGATGGTGAAGCTGGGGTCGTGCACGAGGGATTCAGTGGGACGGCACGGCAGTCGGTCGTGCCCGCAACGGTCCGCGCCTCCCGATTCCCTTGTCGTGCCCGTGCACTGCTGCTGTACGGCAAGGTGACAGCTGCCCGGACGCCGACAGGTATAGTCCACTTTCCGCCAGCGGAGCAAGATCGAATGCAAGGTTGTCGGTTTGCTTTTCCGAGTTGAGACCTCGCGGAAATACGGAATGCATACGGGCCGCCGGAGCGGTCCATCGGCCGCATTGGGCCCGAATGCCACACCCAACACCCTTGACATCACTGACCACTTGACCACCTACTGGTTCCTTGCGCAGCGAAGTTGACAACGTTGTCCATATTTTCACAGCGCAGGGAGGGTGCTCGCGTATGCAGCACAGATCTCGGCACAGATGGGCTCCTAGGGCGGTCGTGGCAACGGCCGCCTTCGCGTTGCTGGTGGCCGCCCAGGGCGCGGCGGTGGCACTGCCCGCCCAACCGTCCTCCGGCGACCGGGAGTTCGCGTCCTCGTTCGAAGCGGGTGATCCGGCGCCGACATGGCTGAACACGGTGGACACGGCGGCCGACGGGTCGAAGCGGGCGTCCGGCGTGGACGGAGGGTATACAACCGGTATTCCGGGCAATGTGACCGACGAGGTCACCGATGTACGGGCCAGCGGGGAGAACACGGCCGGCGGTGAGGTCAAGGAGAACCTGATCGACGGCGACCCGGGCAGCAAGTGGCTCACGTTCGCCCAGACGGGCTGGGTGGAGTTCGACTTCGACGCGCCGGTCAAGGTACTGACGTACGCGCTGACGTCGGCCAACGACTACGCGGAGCGGGACCCGGCCGACTGGACCCTCCAGGGATCCACGGACGGCAAGGACTGGAAGACGCTCGACACACGCACCGGCGCGTCGTTCGACCAGCGCTTCCAGACGAAATCGTTCGACCTCGCCGGTCCGGCGGAGTACCAGCACTTCCGGCTCGACATCACCAAGAACCAGGGCGCGGACATCCTGCAACTCGCCGACGTCCAGTTCTCCACGGGCAACAGCACCGACCCCACGCCCAAGGACATGCGCACGCTCGTGGACCGCGGGCCGATGGGCTCCCCCACCGCCAAGGCGGGCGCGGGCTTCACGGGCCGCCGGGCCCTGCGGTACGCGGGGACGCACACCGCGGCCGAGCGGGCGTACTCGTACAACAAGGTCTTCGACGTCAACGTGGACGTCCGGCGGGACACCCAGCTGTCCTACCGGATCTTCCCGTCGATGGCGGACGGGGTCCGGGACTACGACGCCACGAACGTCTCGGTCGACCTGGACTTCACCGACGGCACCCATCTCAGCGACCTCGGGGCGCTCGACCAGCACGGATTCCCGCTGACCCCACAGGGGCAGGGCGCGTCCAAGTCCCTGTACGTCAACCAGTGGAACAACGTGGTCTCGCGGATCGGATCGGTCGCGGCCGGCAGGACCGTGGACCGGATCGTGGTGGCGTACGACTCGCCGAAGGGCCCGGCGAAGTTCCGGGGCTGGCTGGACGACATCGCGCTGAAGACCGTCCCGCCGGACAGGCCCAAGGCGCACCCGTCCGACTACGCGCTGACGACCCGGGGCACGAACTCCAGCGGCTCCTTCTCCCGGGGCAACGACTTCCCGGCGACGGCCCTGCCGCACGGCTTCAACTTCTGGACGCCGGAGACCAACGCCGGCTCCTTGAGCTGGCTCTACGACTACGCACGGGCCAACAACGCGGACAACCTGCCCACGATCCAGGCGTTCAGCGCGAGCCATGAGCCGAGTCCATGGATGGGTGACCGGCAGACGTTCGAGGTGATGCCGTCGGCCGCCTCCGGCACCCCGGACACCGGCCGCACCGCGCGGGCGCTGGCGTTCCGGCACGAGAACGAGGTCGCGCGCCCCTATTACTACGGCGTGACCTTCGAGAACGGCCTCAAGGCGGAGATGACGCCGACGGACCACGCGGCGGTGCTGCGGTTCACCTATCCCGGCGACGACGCGAGCGTGCTCTTCGACAATGTGACCGAGCAGGCCGGACTGACCCTCGACAAGGACAACGGGATCGTCACCGGCTTCTCGGACGTGAAATCGGGACTGTCGACGGGCGCGACGCGACTGTTCGTGTACGGCGTGTTCGACGCCCCCGCGACGGACGGAGCGGCTTCGGGAGTGAAGGGGTACCTGCGCTTCAAGCCGGGCGCGGACCACACGGTGACCCTCCGCCTCGCCACCTCGCTGATCAGCATCGACCAGGCGAAGGACAATCTGCGCCAGGAGATCCCCGAGGGGACGTCGTTCGACGAGGTGCGCACGCACGCCCAGCGGACCTGGGACAGGCTGCTCGGCAGGATCGAGGTCGAGGGTGCGACGAACGACCAGCTGACGACGCTGTACTCCTCGCTGTACCGGCTCTACCTGTACCCCAACTCGGGCTTCGAGAAGGTGGGTTCGTCCTACCAGTACGCCTCCCCGTTCTCCCCGATGACGAGCCAGGACACTCCCACGCACACCGGGGCGAAGATCGTCGACGGCAAGGTGTACGTCAACAACGGCTTCTGGGACACCTACCGGACGACCTGGCCGGCGTACTCCTTCCTGACCCCGAACGAGGCGGGCCAGCTGGTCGACGGTTTCGTACAGCAGTACAAGGACGGCGGCTGGACCTCCCGGTGGTCCTCGCCCGGCTACGCCGACCTGATGACCGGCACCTCGTCGGACGTGGCGTTCGCCGACGCCTACGTGAAGGGGGTGAAGTTCGACGCTCAGGCCGCCTATGACGCGGCGGTGAAGAACGCCACGGTCCTACCGCCCTCGTCCGGGGTCGGCCGCAAGGGCATGACGAACTCGCCGTTCCTCGGCTACACGACCACCGGCACGAGAGAGGGCCTGTCGTGGGCGATGGAGGGCTACGTCAACGACTACGGCATCGCCCGGATGGGCCAGGCGCTGTACGAGAAGACCGGCAAGAAGCGCTACCAGGAGGAGTCGCAGTACTTCCTCAACCGCGCCCAGGACTACGTCGACCTCTTCGACAAGAGGATCGGCTTCTTCCAGGGCCGTGACGGGCAGGGCAACTGGCGGCTGGATCCGTCGAAGTACGACCCACGCGTGTGGGGCTACGACTACACGGAGACGAACGGCTGGGGCTTCGCCTTCACGGTCCCGCAGGACAGCCGGGGCCTGGCGAACCTGTACGGTGGGCGCGCCAAGCTGGCCGACAAGCTGGACGAGTACTTCGCGACCCCCGAGACCGCCTCACCGCAGTTCGCCGGCTCCTACGGAGGTGTCATCCACGAGATGACCGAGGCCCGTGACGTCCGGATGGGCATGTACGGGCACTCCAACCAGCCCTCGCACCACGTGCTCTACATGTACGACGCGGCGGGCCGGCCCTGGCAGGCGCAGGCGAGGATCCGTGAGGTCCTCTCCCGTCTCTTCACCGGCAGCGAGATCGGCCAGGGCTACCTCGGTGACGAGGACAACGGCGAGCAGTCGGCCTGGTACGTGTTCTCGGCGCTCGGCTTCTACCCGCTGGTGATGGGCAGCGGCGAGTACGCCATCGGATCACCGCTGTTCAAGAAGGCCACCGTGCACCTGGACAACGGCAGGGAACTGGTCGTCAGGGCACCGGAGAACAGCGCGAGGAACGTGTACGTCCAGGGCCTGCGGGTCAACGGCCGTAGCTGGACGTCGACGTCGCTGCCGCATGCGCTGCTCTCCCGGGGCGGTGTGCTGGACTTCGACATGGGTCCCCGGCCGTCGGCCTGGGGCACCGGAAAGGACGCGGCGCCGGTGTCGATCACGCGCGACGACCAGGTGCCGTCGCCGCGTGCGGACGTGCTCAAGGGCGACGGTCCGCTCTTCGACGACACCTCGGCGACGGAGGCGACCGTGACGAGCGTGGACCTTCCGGTCACGGGGAGCACCACGGCGGTGCAGTACACCCTGACGTCCCCTGCGGACCACACCAAGGCGCCCACGGGCTGGACCCTGCAGGCCTCCCAGGACGGCACGCAGTGGACGACCCTGGACGAGCGGTCGGGCGAGGCCTTCACCTGGGACCGGCAGACGAGGGCGTTCTCGATCCCGCATCCCGGCTCGTACGCGCACTACCGCCTGGTCCCGAGCTCCGAGTCGACCCTCGCGGAGGTGGAGCTGCTGGCCTGAGGCCCCCAACGGGACAAGGGGCGGGCGCGGAGGTCCCTCCGCGCCCGCCCTCCTGTGCCCGGGCGGTGGTTCAGCCCACCGCGAGTGCGAACACATGCAGGTCCGCGTCGTCCGGGAGTGTCACACTCCTGATCGTCCTGCCGGACGGGGCGTCGTAGGGCTTGGTGGCGAACACATAGGTCGCCACCGGGTCCTTGTCGGCGCCCGCGACATTGCGGTACGCCGTCTTCGCGAGGACCTCGTTGCCGTACTGGACCGCGCCGGAACCGCCGCCGATCGTCCAGTCGGTGAAGGAGAGGTCGATGGTGTCCGTCGTGCCGTCGGTGTAGGTCACGGTCGCCTTGGTCCGCTGGTTGCCGTTGACCGCGCTGCCGACGAAGCTCAGCCTGGCTGCGGGTACGGGGAGTTCGATGGTCCCCCGGTTCGCCGAGACGTTGTCGGGGCGGCCCGGCGGGGAGTTCGGCCAGGTGAAGGACAGGCCGAAGGCGCTGCCCTGCCCGCCCGCCGTCAGGCCGGCGTCCGCCAGGGCCTGGCGCGAGTAGCTCCAGCCTCCGCCGTCGTAGTCGGCCTCGTCGTGGTCTCCCTGGTCGTCCGAGACGCCCGTGTTGTTGTACGCGGCCAGCAGCGTGCCGGGGACCGCGACCGTCAGCGCCACCGGTTGGACGTACGAGGTGCCGGCCGAGGTCACGGTGACCTTCACGTCGTAGAAGCCCTGCCGGGCCGTCGGGTCGGCGGTCAGGGTGATCTCCTGGGCGCCGTCCTCGACCGTTCCCTCGGCGGGACTCGCCGTCACCCCGGCCGGAGTGACGACCGAGAACCGCACCTCGGGGCCCGTACCGCCACTGAGGGCCAGCGCGCGGACGCCGAGCTTGGTGCTGCCGCCCGGCGCGAGGCTCGCGGTGGTCGGGCCGACGCCGATCTGGTACGGCTGCTCCCCCTCCCGGAAGGAGGGCGGCGCGTCGGCCGGGTCCGTGCCCCAGGCGCGGTCGGGGGTGTCCGAGAGGGTGTAGTCCAGGCGGCCGCCGTCCCGGACGAAGGAGGCGGGCAGCCAAGGACGGTCGCTGCTGCGGCCGTCGACCCTCAGCGACCGCACGTACGGGGACTCCTTGCCGGCGCCCTCGGCCCGGATCTCGATGTCGTTGCCCCGGGGGCGGGCGATCGTCACGCGCGGGAACAGCGGTGAGGCCAGCACGAGTTCGGCCCGGGACGGCACCTGCGGATACATGCCGAGCGCCGAGAAGACGTACCAGGACGACATCGCGCCGAGGTCGTCGTTGCCGGGGATGCCCTCCGGCTTCGTGGACCAGAGCCTGGTCATCGCCGCACGCACGGTCTCCTGGGTCCGGTACGGCGCGCCCGCGTAGTCGTAGAGATACGGCACGTTGATCGACGGCTCGTTGTCCAGCTCCGACTTGTCGCCGCCGTTGCCGGTGAACGCCCAGCTGCCGTCGGCGTTGTGGAAGAAGGCGTCGAGGCGGGAGATCGCCTTGCCCCTGCCGCCCATCGCGGCGAACAGCCCGGCCGGGTTGTGCTGGACCATCCAGGTGTACTGCGCCGCCGTCCCCTCCACGAAGCCGTTGCCGGTCGCCGGGGTGAAGCCGGTGACCCAGCTGCCGTCCGCCTTGCGGTTGGCGATGTATCCGCCACTCGGATCGGCCGCGAGGTTGAAGTTGTTCTGCCACCACTGGGAGCGGCGCGCGAAGTCCGCCGCGGTGTCCTTCCTCCCTGCGGCCGTGGCGAGTTGGGAGAGCGCGAAGTCCGCCGTCGACATCTCCAGCGTCTCGGCCGCGCCGCCCCACGCGTTGGACACCGAGGGCATGTAGTGGTGCTCCAGGTACTTGTCCAGGGACGGGCGCTGGCCGACCGACAGCACCGGCTTGCCCGCGGCGGACAGGTCCTGGGCGGTGGGAACCGTCGCCGCCTTCACCAGCGAGTCCAGCGCGCCGCGCAGGTCGAAGTGCGTGCCGCCGAAGGCGCGGATGCCGGCGAGGGCGGTCGGCGACGGGTCGCCGTTCATGACGTGGGTGCCGCTCGCGCCGTGCAGCCAGCGGTCCCAGACACCCCCGTTCTGCCGGGCGAGTTCGTACAGCGACTGCGCTATGTCGGCGCCGGTGTCCGGGCTGAGCAGGGTCAGCAACTGCACCTGGTCACGGTAGACGTCCCAGCCGGAGAAGGTGCCGTACTGGGCCTCGTGGCCCCGGCTGACCCGGTGCACCCCGGCGTCGCTGCCGCGATAGCGGCCGTCGGTGTCGCTGATGACGTTCGGGTGCAGGAGGGCGTGGTAGAGGGCGGTGTAGAAGGTGGTGCGGTCCTCGTCCGTGCCGCCGCCGACCCGGATCGCGGCCAACCGGTCGCGCCAGGCGCGCCGGGCGGCCTCCCGGACGGACTCGAAGGAGCGTCCGCCGGGGTTCTCGGCCCGGAGATTGGCCCGCGCGCCGGCCTGGCTGACGTACGAGATGCCGACCTTGACGTTCACGGGACCCGAGCCCGGCGCGAACTGCACGTATCCGCCCGCTCCCTTGCCCGCGACGGGCCTGCCGCCGTGCGCGAAGCCGCCGGTGCCCCCGCTCGCCTGCGCGGATCCCGGGCTCACCTTGTCGTCCTGCCAGGTGCCGGTCGCTGTGAAGTCGCGGTCGAAGCGGGCCGTGAAGTAGAGGGTGTAGTAGCTGCGCTGTCCCTCCGGGTCGAGGTAGCCGCAGAAGTCGCCGGAGGTGACCGAGCCGGAGACCGTGCGGGTCGCCGGGTCGATCGTGACCGACGAATCGGCCGATCCCACTTCGGAGTTGGCGGTGCGGATCAGCAGGGAGGCCGGCTTGTCCGCGGGGAAGGTGAAGCGGCCCGAGCCCGTGCGCGCGGTCGCCGTCAGGTCTGCCGTGACACCGGAGGACAGGCCCACCTTGTAGTGGCCGGGCTCGGCGGTCTCGTCGGCGTGCGCGAAGTCGGCGGCGTAGACCGCGTCCTTGGTGTCGCTCGCGGGAGAGGAGGTGACCTCGCCCGCGTACGGGAAGAACGGGATGTCGCCGCCGCCGCCCGCGCACCCGGTGCCCGACATATGGGTGAGGCTGAAGCCGCGGACGCGGGTGGCGTCGTACTGGTAGCCGCCGGGCGCGGCCGTTCTCGTCGCGTCGCCCCGGGTGTTCTCGGGGCTCCAGGAGAGCATGCCGAACGGGACGACGGCGCCCGGGAAGACATTGCCGCCGTTCCTGGTGCCGATGAGCGGGTCGACGTACGCGGTCGGGTCCCGGACCAGGTCGGAACCGGGGGGAGCGGCACCCGCGGCGAGCGCGGGCGTGGCGCCGCCGACCGCCAGGGCGGCGGCGAGCAGCAGGGACGTCGGACGGAAACGCATGACGCGGCCCCTCCTCCTTCGGACGGGTCGCGCACCACAGGTCGCACAAGCCGCAGGGACAGTAACGTGTGCCACCCGTACCGGGGAAGACCGCCCGCGGGACCGGGCGCGGCACGCGCTCTTTCAGCCGAAGGGCCGCCAGGGGTTGTCAGCCGTACGGGCGAACGGCCTTGACATCGTTGTCCATCCGCGGAGTACAGTCATGTACAGACCACACCGACAACGTTGTCGCCTCCACCGGTCGTCACAAGCCACGCTCCCCAGGCACTCCGCATCACCCGAGCTCGGACCCTCGATCCCGGTCCGGCCCCCTCCCCCCGGGCCGGACCACCATGCGGACCGGGTGGCGCGCACACCGGCCACCCGGTCCGCCCCATGCCTGACGCGTGAGGTACGCACCGTGACGCGTGAGGTACGCACCGTGCGGTACCGGACGCGGCGCCCCTGAGACGACTTCGGCATCTCGGGACATCACTCGTCGGAGCGGAGTTGGCCGCCTTCGGCGGCGCGCGGGGCAACCCGGGTGCTCTCGTGGCCATCTACCTGTACGAACGCGATGACCTGGGAGAGGGCAGGCTGTGCACGGTTCCGGCACGGACGGTTACCACGAGGGGGGCACCGCCGCTTCCTGGTGGGCGCCCGCGGCGGCGAACCTCCTGATCGGGATGGTCGCGATCCTCCCGGCCCTGTGCATACGACGGCTTCTGGCCAAACTTGCGCTGCTCCACTGCGCCGGGAGCTTCGGCTGCCTCGGACAGCTACCGGGCCACGCGGTCGGCATGACGCTCGGCGCGGTGCTGGGCGGCGGCTTCGTCCTCGGGATGGTGCTGGTGGTGGACGTTCTCATGCCCTGGCAGGAGGGCAGGCCGCTGCACCGGTGGCTCGGCATGACGACCCTCGTCCCTGCGCCCTTCGCGATCGCTCAGGTCGCCGGCTGGATCTAGGATCTGGGTCCTGTGTTCAGCCTGAGTCTTGGCGATGTTCTGGGGTTCTCGGGCGCGGTTCGAGGACGAACGCGCAAGGGCCGCACCCCCTCCGCCGGGGGTGCGGCCCTCAACTGCTCGGCCGGACTGCTTACTTGCGGATCAGGCTGCGCAGCACGTACTGCATGATGCCGCCGTTGCGGTAGTAGTCGGCCTCACCGGGGGTGTCGATGCGGACGACCGCGTCGAACTCGACACCGGTGTCGGTGGTGACCTTGACCGTGCGCGGCGTGGTGCCCTCGTTGAGCTCGGTGACCCCGGAGATGGAGAAGGTCTCCTCACCGGTCAGGCCGAGGGCCTCGGCGTTCTGACCCTCCGGGAACTGCAGCGGCAGGACGCCCATGCCGATGAGGTTGGAGCGGTGGATGCGCTCGTACGACTCGGCGATGACGGCCTTGACGCCGAGCAGCGCCGTGCCCTTCGCGGCCCAGTCGCGGGACGAACCGGAGCCGTACTCCTTGCCGGCCAGGACGACGAGCGGGATGTCCTGCGCGATGTAGTTGCGGGAGGCGTCGTAGATGAAGGAGACCGGCGCGCCTTCCTGGGTGAAGTCGCGGGTGTAGCCGCCCTCGGTGCCCGGCGCGATCTGGTTGCGCAGCCGGATGTTGGCGAACGTACCGCGGATCATGACTTCGTGGTTGCCACGGCGGGAGCCGTAGGAGTTGAAGTCGGCGCGCTTGACGCCGTGCTCCGTGAGGTACTTGCCCGCCGGGGTGTCGGCCTTGATCGCACCGGCCGGGGAGATGTGGTCGGTGGTGACCGAGTCGCCCAGCTTGGCGAGCACGCGGGCGCCGGTGATGTCGGTGACGGGCGCCGGCTCGTGGGCCATGCCCTCGAAGTACGGGGGCTTGCGGACGTACGTCGACTCCGGGTCCCACTCGAAGGTGTTGCCGGTCGGGATGGGCAGGGACTGCCACTGGGCGTCGCCCGCGAAGACGTCCTGATAGGACTTGTTGAACATGTCCTCGCCGATGGCGTTCGCCACGACGTCGTTGACCTCGGCCTCGGACGGCCAGATGTCCTTCAGGTAGACCGGGTTGCCGTCCTGGTCGGTGCCCAGGGCGTCACGCGTGATGTCCACCTTCATGGAGCCGGCGATGGCGTACGCGACGACCAGCGGCGGGGAGGCCAGGTAGTTCATCTTGACGTCGGGGTTGATACGGCCCTCGAAGTTCCGGTTGCCGGAGAGGACCGAGGTGACCGCGAGGTCGTGGTCGTTGACGGCCTTGGAGACCTCCTCCGGCAGCGGGCCGGAGTTGCCGATGCAGGTGGTGCAGCCGTAACCGACCAGGTTGAAGCCGACCTTGTCGAGGTACGGGGTGAGCCCCGCCTTCTCGAAGTAGTCGGTCACGACCTTCGAACCCGGGGCGAGGGTGGTCTTGACCCACGGCTTGCGGGTCAGGCCCTTCTCCACGGCCTTCTTCGCGACGAGCGCGGCGGCGACCATGACGTACGGGTTCGAGGTGTTGGTGCAGGAGGTGATGGCCGCGACCGTCACCGCACCGTGGTCGAGGGTGTAGGTCGTGCCGTCGGGGGCGGTGACCCGGACCGGGTTGGTCGGGAAGCCGTTGGGGTGCAGGGCCGGGGCGTCGGAGGCCGGGAAGGACTCGATGCCCGCCTCGTCCACGACGTCCACGTAGTTGCGGACGTCCTGCTTGAACTGCTCGGCGGCGTTGGCGAGGACGATGCGGTCCTGCGGGCGCTTCGGGCCGGCGATCGAGGGAACGACCGTCGACAGGTCCAGCTCGAGCTTCTCGGAGAAGTCCGGCTCGGCCTTCGGGTCCAGCCAGAGGCCCTGCTCCTTGGCGTACGCCTCGACGAGCGCGACCTGCTGGTCGGAACGGCCGGTCAGGCGCAGGTAGTTCAGGGTCTCGTCGTCGATCGGGAAGATCGCGGCGGTGGAGCCGAACTCCGGCGACATGTTGCCGATGGTGGCGCGGTTGGCAAGGCTCGTGGCCGCCACACCCTCGCCGTAGAACTCGACGAACTTGCCGACGACGCCGTGCTTGCGGAGCATCTCGGTGATGGTCAGCACCAGGTCGGTGGCGGTGGTGCCGGTGGGCAGTTCGCCGGTGAGCTTGAAGCCGACCACGCGCGGGATCAGCATGGAGACCGGCTGGCCGAGCATGGCGGCCTCGGCCTCGATGCCGCCGACGCCCCAGCCGAGGACGCCGAGGCCGTTGACCATCGTGGTGTGGGAGTCGGTGCCGACGAGGGTGTCGGGGTATGCCTGGCCGCCTCGGACCATGACCGTACGGGCCAGGTGCTCGATGTTCACCTGGTGGACGATGCCGGTGCCCGGCGGGACGACCTTGAACTCGTCGAAGGCGGTCTGGCCCCAGCGCAGGAACTGGTAGCGCTCCTTGTTGCGGCCGTACTCCAGCTCGACGTTCACCTTGAAGGCGTCGTTCGTGCCGAACTTGTCGGCGATGACGGAGTGGTCGATGACCAGCTCGGCCGGGGCCAGCGGGTTGATCTTCGCCGGGTCGCCGCCGAGCTCCTTGACGGCCTCGCGCATGGTGGCGAGGTCCACGACACAGGGCACGCCGGTGAAGTCCTGCATGATCACACGGGCCGGCGTGAACTGGATCTCCTCGCTGGGCTGCGCCTGGGAGTCCCAGTTGCCGAGGGCGCGGATGTGGTCGGCGGTGATGTTCGCGCCGTCCTCGGTGCGGAGCAGGTTCTCCAGCAGGACCTTGAGGCTGTACGGAAGGCGGGCCGAGCCCTCCACCTTGTCCAGCCGGAAGATCTCGTACGACTCGTCGCCCACCTGCAGCGTGCTGCGGGCGTCGAAGCTGTTCGCCGACACGACAGTCTCCTTCATTGATGTGCGCGTACCACCGCAATCCTGCCGCCACGACGGCTCGGCCGATCCGCTGAGGTAAGGCTAATTTAGGTGGCCCTTACCGGTGCGGCGACTGCGGGGCGCCTCGGCAGATATCTCGATGTCGAGATAACTCTAGTACATGGGGGCGCACTGGTCATGCCCGGGCCGGACCCACCCCGCACCCAGGAACCGCGGGAGCCCGGCGGCGCGCGGGGCAGCGCGGGCCACCCTTGACGCGCGCGGCAGGGCGGGACACCCGTGTGCGCACGGCAGCGCGGGACACCCGTGGTGCGCCCGGCAGCGCGGGACACCCGGGATGCACGCGGCACCGCAGGACACCCGGGATGCACGCGGCAGCGCGGGACACCCGCGTTGCGCCCGGCACCGCAGGACACCTGCGACCCGCACGGCAGCGCAGGACACCCGTGGTGCCGCGCACGTCGGGCGCCGTGCCCGCGCGGGGGGCGCGGGCGCGTGACAGGCTGGTCGGGAGAGCCGCGGCCTTCCGGACGGCAAGGCAGCAAAGGAGTACGGCGCATGGAAGAGAAGGAATTTTTCCTGGCGGTGTCCGAGCGCACGGGCCTGACGCGGCAGGAGGCGGCGGACCTCACTCGGGCCACACTCGAGACGCTCGCCCACCGGCTGAGCGCGGGCGAGGCCCGGGACCTGGCACTGGAGCTGCCGGACGGGCTGAAGGAGTCCGTTCGCCGAGGGACCACGGACCACGTCGAGCGCTTCGACTACTACGAGACGGTACGTCGCGTGGCCGAACGCAACATGCTGAAGGAGGAGGAGGCCGACCGGGGCATCCGCGCCGTACTGGCGGTCCTCCGCGACGCCATCAGCGAGACGGGGTTCCACCATCTGATGTCGCAGCTCGGCGCCGACTTCTCCCAGGCTGCCGAGTCCCCCGCCTGAGCACCCTCCCCCGTGCACGGATCCGGCAGGGCCGCCATCAGTCGGCCGAGCCGGGGTATCCGACGTGAGCGAGCACAGGAAGGGAGACACCGCATGCCGCTCACGTTCCGCAAGACCTTCCGGATCCTGCCCGGGGTGCGCCTGAACGTCAACAAGCACTCCTGGTCCATCACCACCGGAGGCAGCCACGGGCCGCGCCACACACGCAGCAGCACCGGACGGCGTACGACTTCGATGGATCTGCCCGGACCCTTCGGGTGGCGTCGCACCAAGCGTCATTGACGGCATATCACCCAAACAGACCCCCCAGGAGGCGCCATCTCATATCTGAGATAGCCTCAGCCTCATGTCAGACGACTACCTCGTACGTATCGGCAGGCTCATCCGTGACGCCCGGCAGCATCGCGGCTGGACTCAGGCGCAGCTTGCCGAGGCACTCGGCACCAGTCAAAGCGCCGTGAATCGCATCGAGCGCGGCAACCAGAACCTCAGCCTTGAGATGATTGCCCGCATCGGCGAAGCCCTGGACAGCGAGATCGTGTCCCTGGGCTACGCCGGTCCCATGCACCTGCGGGTGGTCGGCGGTCGTCGGCTCTCCGGCGCCATCGACGTGAAGACGAGCAAGAACGCCTGCGTGGCCCTGCTGTGCGCCTCGCTGCTCAACAAGGGGCGCACGGTGCTGCGCCGGGTCGCCCGCATCGAGGAGGTGTACCGGCTTCTGGAGGTGCTCGGATCGATCGGCGTCCGGACCCGGTGGATCAACGACGGGGTCGATCTGGAGATCGTGCCGCCCGCGGACCTCGACCTGGACGCCATCGACGCCACGGCAGCCCGCCGTACGCGCTCCATCATCATGTTCCTCGGTCCCCTGCTGCACCGCACGGACCGCTTCCGGCTCCCGTACGCGGGCGGCTGCGACCTCGGTACCCGCACCATCGAACCGCACATGATCGCGCTGCGCCGGTTCGGGCTCGACATCACCGCCACCGAGGGGCACTACCACGCCGTGGTGGACCGCTCCGTCTCCCCCGGCCGGCCGATCGTGCTGACCGAGCGCGGCGACACCGTGACCGAGAACGCGCTGCTCGCCGCCGCCCGCCACGACGGCGTCACGGTCATCCGCAACGCCTCCTCCAACTACATGGTCCAGGACCTGTGCTTCTTCCTGGAGGCGCTCGGCATCGCGGTCGAGGGCATCGGCACCACCACGCTCACCGTGCACGGCGTGCCGAACATCGACGTCGACGTGGACTACTCGCCCTCCGAGGACCCGGTCGAGGCGATGAGCCTGCTGGCCGCGGCGGTGGTCACCGAGTCCGAGCTGACGGTGCGCCGGGTGCCGATCGAGTTCCTGGAGATCGAACTCGCGGTGCTGGAGGAGATGGGACTCGATCACGACCGGACGCCCGAGTACGTCGCCGACAACGGCCGTACGCGGCTGGTGGACCTGACCGTGCGGCCGTCCAAGCTGGAGGCGCCGATCGACAAGATCCACCCGATGCCGTTCCCGGGCCTGAACATCGACAACGTCCCGTTCTTCGCGGCCATCGCCGCCTCCGCGCAGGGCAAGACGCTGATCCACGACTGGGTGTACGACAACCGGGCCATCTATCTGACGGACCTCAACCGCCTCGGCGGCCGCCTCCAGTTGCTGGATCCGCACCGGGTGCTGGTCGAGGGCCCGACCCGCTGGCGCGCGGCCGAGATGATGTGCCCGCCGGCGCTGCGGCCCGCCGTGGTCGTCCTGCTGGCGATGATGGCGGCCGAGGGAACGTCCGTGCTGCGCAACGTGTACGTCATCAACCGCGGCTACGAGGAACTGGCCGAGCGCCTCAACTCGGTCGGGGCGCAGATCGAGACATTCCGGAACATCTGATGAACAGCGCCAATCGGTAGAGAACGGACGCCCTGCCTTCCCGGCGTTACGGGGAAGGCAGGGCGCCAGGCGCGCCCACTGCTCACGGAGACGGTGACCTGATCGGGCAGGAAGCCGTCAGGGCAGCGGCCTGGCCAGGGTCGCGGGGTACCCTTCGGCTCACGGAAGCACGGCGAAGCCGTCCAGTTCCACGAGGGCCTCCTCGTCCCACAGGCGGATGGCCCCGATCACCGCCATCGCCGGGTAGTCGCGGCCCGCCAGCCGGCGCCAGATGCGCCCCAGTTCGGGGGCGTGGGCGCGGTAGTCGGCGACATCGGTGGCGTAGACGGTGACGCGGGCGAGGTCGGCCGGCGTGCCGCCGGCGGCACGCAGTGCGCCCAGCAGATTGGTGAGGGCCCGCTCGAACTGCTCGGGCAGGGAGTCGCCGGCCACCTTGCCGTCCGTGTCGAGGGCGGTCTGGCCCGCCAGGAACACCACCCGGGACCCACTGGCGACGACGGCGTGCGAGAAGCCCGCGGGCGGGGAGAGGGTGGGCGGGTTGATACGCGACAGGGCGGGCGGGGTGGTGGTGCGCTCGGTGGTCACGGGGCCTCCACGGTGGCGTACAGCTCCTTGGCGATGATGCCGCGCTGGACCTCGCTCGCGCCCTCGTAGATCCGGGGTGCCCGCACCTCGCGGTAGAGGTGTTCGAGAAGGTGGCCGCGGCGCAGGGCGCGCGCGCCGTGCAGCTGGACGGCCGCGTCGACGACGTACTGCGCGGTCTCGGTGGCGAGCAGTTTGGCCATGGCGGCACGTCGCGGGACGTCCGGGGCGCCTGCGTCGTGGGCCGACGCCGCGGCGTAGACCATGAGGCGGGCCGCCTCGGTGCGCAGGGCCATCTCGGCGACCTGGTGGGAGACGGTCTGAAGGTCCTTCAGCGTGCCCCCGAAGGCCTCCCGCCCGGCGGTGTGTGCCAGTGTCGCGTCGAGGGCCGCCTGTGCCATGCCGACCGCGAAGGCGCCCACGCTGGGACGGAAGAGGTTGAGGGTGCCCATGGCGACCCGGAAGCCGCGGTCGGGCTCTCCGAGGACGTCGTCGGCGGTCACGGGCACGGCCTCGAAGGTGAGCGCACCGATGGGATGCGGCGAGAGCATGTCGAGCGGGGTGCCGGTCAGGCCGGGGCGGTCGGCGGGCACGAGGAACGCGGTCACCCCGCGGGCGCCGGCGCCGGGGGTGGTGCGCGCGAAGACGGTGTAGCAGTCGGCCTCAGGGGCGTTGGAGATCCAGCACTTGTCACCGGTGAGCCGCCAGCGCCGGGACGATTCGCGCTCGGCGAGCGGTGCGGGGTCCTCGCCGGCCGCCGTGCCGTCCGGCTGCGCGCGCAGGGCCAGGGCGCCCGCGTCCGACCCCGCGTCCGGCTCCGTCAGGGCGAAGGCCGCCACCGTGGTACCGGCGCGGACGCCGGGGAGCCAGCGCGCGCGCTGGGCGTGCGTACCGTATGCGTGCACCGGATGCGCGCCCAGGCCCTGCAGGGCGAGCGCGGTCTCCGCCTCCGTACAGGCGTGGGCCAGGGCCTCCCGCATCAGGCACAGGTCGAGCGCGCCCGAGGTGAACAGCCGGTCGAGCAGCCCGAGTCGGCCGAGTTCGGCGACGAGTGCCCGGTTGACCCGGCCGGGCTCGCCCTTCTCCGCGATCGGGCGCAGCTGTCGCTCGGCCAGCGTGCGCAGCTCCGCGCGCCAGGCGATCTGTACCGGATCGAGCGAGAATGCGGTCATTGCCGGTCCCCTCTCCCTGACGGTGTATCGGGACTGAGTGGGCTGCTCGCCCGACCGTATCGCGGACCGTTGACTGTCGTCATCAACACGATACGCTCGATGCGCGAGCCCACCACGACAAGGGGGCGAACCGCCATGGACCCGACGGACGCCACGAGCTCCACGGACGCCGCGGAAGCGGGAGACGCCACGGAGGCGCCGGACGCCGAGAAGACCACGGTCACCGCACCTCCCACGGCGTCACCTCCCCCGACCGGCCCGGAGGCGGCCCACCCGCGGCCCGCGTCCACCCCATACACGGACACCGGCGCCCGCGACGGTCTCACGCCCGGCGCACCCACCGCACACCAGGACACATTCGCCCGCGACCACCTCCCGCCCCGCGAGCAGTGGCCCCGGCTCCACTTCGACCTGCCCGAGCTGCGCTACCCCGAACGGCTGAACGCCGCCGCGGAACTTCTCTCGCACACCGCTCCCGGACGCCCTGCCTTCCGCACGGCCGACGGCGGCGTCTGGACGTACGGACAACTGCGCGCCCGTGTCGACCGGATCGCGCACGCGCTCACCTCCCGCCTCGGTGTCGTCCCCGGCAACCGCGTCCTGCTGCGCGGCCCCACCACGCCCTGGCTGGCCGCCTGCTGGCTCGCGGTGCTGAAGGCGGGCGCGATCGCCGTCACCGTGCTCGCCCAGCAGCGTCCGCACGAGCTGCGCACGATGTGCGAGATCGCCCGGGTCGGCCACGCCCTGTGCGACGTCCGTGCGGTCGAGGACCTGGCGAAGGCCGGCGTCCCCGGGCTGCGCATCACCACCTACGGCGGCGAGTCCCCCGACGACCTGCTGCGCCTGCCGGTGCCCGAGCAGCCGTACGCTCCCGTGGACACGGCGGCCGACGACGTGGCGCTGATCGCCTTCACCTCGGGCACCACGGGTCGCCCGAAGGGGTGTCTGCACTTCCACCGAGACGTGCTCGCCATCGCGGACACCTTCGCCAAGCATGTGCTCAGGCCGCGTCCCGACGACGTCTTCGCGGGCAGTCCCCCGCTCGGCTTCACCTTCGGGCTCGGCGGTCTCGTCGTCTTCCCGCTGCGGGCCGGCGCCAGCGCCCTGCTGCTCGAACAGGCGGGTGCCACTCAGCTGTTGCCGGCCATCGCGGAGCACCGCGTCTCCGTGCTGTTCACCGCGCCGACGGCCTACCGCGCGATGCTCGACGAGCTGGACGGTTACGACACCACATCGCTGCGGCGCTGTGTGTCGGCCGGCGAGAACCTGGCCGCCGCGACCTGGCGGGCCTGGCACGAGCGCACCGGGGTGCGCGTCATCAACGGCATCGGCGCCACCGAGCTGCTGCACATCTTCATCTCCGCCGCGGACGAGCGGATCCGCCCGGGAACCACGGGAGTTCCGGTACCGGGGTGGCACGCGCGCGTGCAGGACGCCGACGGGAGGCCCGTGCCCGACGGCGAGCCCGGCCTGCTCGCGGTGCGCGGCCCGGTCGGCTGCCGCTATCTCGCCGACCCCCGGCAGCGGGAGTACGTCCGGGACGGCTGGAACGTCACCGGAGACACCTACGTCCGCGAACCCGACGGCTACTTCCGCTATGTCGCGCGCGCGGACGACATGATCGTCTCGGCCGGGTACAATATCGCCGGGCCGGAGGTGGAGGAGGCCCTGCTGCGCCACCCGGACGTGGTGGAGACGGCGGTCGTGGGGCGGTCCGACGAGGCGCGCGGTCAGGTGGTGGTGGCGTACGCAGTCCTCCGGGCGGGCGCGCGCCGCGACCCGGAGGCGTTGCGCGACTTCCTGAAGTCGGAGCTGGCGCCGTACAAGTGCCCGCGTGAGATCGTCTTCCTGGACGAGCTGCCGCGCACGGCGACGGGCAAGCTCCAGCGCTTCCGGCTGCGGGCGCACCCCTCCGACGCCAACTCGGTGGCCGCCAGAGGTGATCATGAGTGACGCCGACGATCTAAAGTGATCAACGTGTCCGATCAGCACGCTCCCCGGTCCCTCATCGTGACGTTCTACGGCGCCTACGGCCGCTTCGCCCCCGGCCCAGTGCCGGTGGCCGAGCTGATCAGGCTGCTCGCCGCGGTCGGCGTGGACGCGCCCTCCGTACGGTCGTCGGTGTCCCGGCTCAAGCGGCGCGGACTGCTCGTACCGGCGCGCACGGCGGCCGGCGCGGCGGGGTACGCGCTGTCGCCCGACGCCCGGCAGCTGCTCGACGACGGTGACCGGCGCGTGTACGCGACGACGCCCCCGGAGGACGAGGGCTGGGTGCTCGCGGTCTTCTCGGTGCCGGAGTCGGAGCGGCAGAAGCGGCATCTGCTGCGCTCCCGGCTGGCCGGCCTGGGCTTCGGCGCCGCGGCCCCCGGGGTGTGGGTCGCCCCGGCACGCCTGTACGAGGAGACCCGGCACACCCTGGAGCGGCTGCGTCTCGACCCGTACGTGGACTTCTTCCGCGGTGAGCACCTCGGTTTCGCGCCGACCGCGCAGGCGGTCGCGCGCTGGTGGGACCTGGCCTCGATCGCCAAGCAGCACGAGGTGTTCCTGGGCCGCCACGCACCCGTGCTGCACGAATGGGAGGCCCGCGAGGACACCCCGCCGCAGGAGGCGTACCACGACTATCTGCTCGCCCTGGACTCCTGGCGCCATCTGCCCTACGTCGACCCCGGACTGCCGGCGGAACTGCTCCCGTCCGAGTGGCCGGGTGCCCGCTCGGCCGAGGTCTTCCGTGCGCTGCACGAGCGGCTGCGGGACGCCGGCGCGGTCTTCGCGGTCGTGTGAGAGCGTCAACTCCCCAGCGTCAGGCGGGGTTTCGGGGCGTCCGTGCGGCCCGTCCGCGGTCGCCTGCTGCCCGCCCGGTACGGGGCGGCCCACACCGCGCCCGGTCCGCTGTAGTCCTGCTCGGCCGCCGCGTGCAGCGTCCAGTGCGGGTCGTACAGATGCGGCCGGGCCAGGGCGCACAGATCCGTGCGCCCGGCCAGGATCAGCGAGTTGACGTCGTCCCAGGAGGAGATGGCACCCACGGCGATCACCGGGACGCCGGTCTCGTGGCGGATCCGGTCGGCGTACGGCGTCTGGTAGGAGCGTCCGTACGCCGGCCGCTCGTCGGCCACCACCTGCCCGGTCGACACGTCGATCGCGTCGGCGCCGTGCGCGGCGAAGGCCCGGGCGATCTCGACGGCCTCCTCGGCCGTGGTGCCGCCGTCGGCCCAGTCGGTCGCGGAGATCCGTACGGTCATGGGCCGCTCCTCGGGCCACACGGACCGCACGGCGTCGAAGACCTCCAGCGGGAAGCGGAGCCGTTTGGCGAGCGTGCCGCCGTAGGCGTCCGTCCGGCGGTTGGTGAGCGGCGAGAGGAAGCCGGAGAGCAGATAGCCGTGGGCACAGTGGAGTTCGAGCAGATCGAAGCCGCTGCGGGCGGCGTGCCCGGCGGTGACGGTGAACTGCTCGCGTAGATCGGTCAGTTGGGCGCGGGACAGCTCGCGGGGTGTCTGGCTCCCCGGCCTGTAGGGGATCGGGGAGGCGGCCACCAGGCGCCAGTTGCCCTCCTCCAGCGGCTCGTCCATGCCCTCCCACATCAACTTGGTGGAGCCCTTGCGGCCGCTGTGGCCGAGCTGCACGCCGATCGCGGTGTCCGGCGCCCGGGTGTGCACGAAGTCGGTGATCCGCCGCCATGCCGTCGCCTGCCGCCCGGTGTAGAGCCCGGCGCATCCCGGGGTGATCCGGCCCTCCGCGCTCACGCACACCATCTCGGTCATCACCAGACCGGCTCCGCCGAGCGCCCGTGCGCCCAGGTGGACGAGGTGGAAGTCGCCCGGGACGCCGTCCACGGCCGAGTACATGTCCATCGGTGAGACCACGACCCGGTTGCGCAGGGTCAGTCCGCGCAGCCGGAAGGGGGTGAACATCGGGGGTGTGCCGGGCGGGCAGCCGAACTCCCGCTCCACCGCCTCGGTGAAGCGCGCGTCGCGCAGCCGCAGGTTGTCGTGGGTGACCCGGCGGCTGCGGGTGAGCAGGTTGAACGCGAACTGCCGGGTGGGCTGGTCGAGGTAGAGCCCGAGGTTCTCGAACCACTCCAGGCTGGCGCGGGCCGCGCGCTGGGTGGACGCGACGACGGGACGCCGCTCCTCCTCGTAGGCGGTCAGCGCCGCGGGCAGTGAGACGTGCTCCTCCAGACACGCGACCAGCGCCAGCGCGTCCTCCACCGCCAGCTTCGTGCCGGAACCGATCGAGAAGTGCGCGGTGTGGGCGGCGTCCCCGAGGAGGACCAGGTTGCCGTGGGACCAGCGCTCGTTGACGACGGTGCGGAAGGTGGTCCAGGCGGAGTTGTTGGAGCTCAGGGACCGGCCGCGGAGCGCGTCCGTGAAGGTCTTGGCGCAGTGCTCGATCGTCTCGGCGGTCTCCAGCTCCGCGAAGCCGGCCGCCCGCCACACCTCCTCCCGCATCTCCACGATCACCGTGGAGGCATCGGCCGCATAGGGGTAGCCGTGCAGTTGCATCACGCCGTGCTCGGTCTCGGCGATCTCGAAGCGGAAGGCGTCGAAGGCGAAGTCGGCGGCGAGCCAGATGTAACGGCAGCGGTGCTCCTCGACCGAGGGCCGGAACACCTCGGCGTACGCCTCGCGCGTGCCGCTGTGCACCCCGTCGGCGGCGATGACCAGGTCGTAGCCCTTCACGAGCCGGGACGGATGCGGTGCCTCGGCGCGGAAGCGCAGGTCGACACCGAGCGAGCGGCAGCGTTCGTGCAGGATCTCCAGCAGCCTGCGCCTGCCGAGCGCGGCGAAGCCGTGGCCGCCCGAGGTGTGGCGCACGCCCCGGTGCACGATGTCGATGTCGTCCCAGCGCACGAACTCGTCCTTCAGTGCCGCGTAGACCGCGGGGTCGGCGTGCTCGATGCCGCCGAGGGTCTCGTCGGACAGGACGACGCCGAAGCCGAAGGTGTCGTCGGGGGCGTTGCGCTCCCAGACGGTCACCTCGCGAGCCGGATCGAGACGCTTGAGCAGGGCCGCGGCGTACAGCCCGCCGGGGCCGCCACCGATGACGGCGACCCGCAACGGCCGCCGGGCCGGCACCCCGTACCCCGCAATCATGGTCACCTCCCCCGCCACTTCGGCGGCCGCTTCTCCGTGAAGGCGGCGTGGAACTCGGCGTAGTCCTCGCCGTTCATCAGCAGCGCCTGCGTCGAGGCGTCCAGCTCGACGGATGCGGCGAGCGGCATGTCCAGCTCGGCGGTCAGCAGCGCCTTCGTCTGGGCGAGGGCGAGGGCGGGGCCGTCGGCGAGCCGGCGGGCCAGCGCCTGGGCGGCCTCGTCGGCGCGCCCCTCCTCGGTCAGCTCGCTGATCAGCCCGATGCGCTCGGCCTCGGGCGCCCGCACCGGCTCGCCCAGCATGAGCAGCCGGGTGGCGTGCCCGAGCCCGACGACCCTCGGCAGCAGATAGGCGGCGCCCATGTCACCGCCGGAGAGCCCGACCCTGGTGAAGAGGAACGCGAAGCGGGCGGAGGGGTCCGCCACCCGGAAGTCCGCGGCCAGCGCCAGGACCGCGCCGGCGCCGGCGGCCACGCCGTGCACCGCCGCGATCACCGGGAACGGGCACTCCCGCAGGGCCCGTACGACCTGCCCGGTCATCCGGTTGAAGTCGAGCAGTTGGGCGGTGTCCATGGAGAGGGTGGCGCCGATGATCTCGTCGACGTCGCCGCCCGAGCAGAAGCCGCGCCCCTCGCCGGCCAGCACCAGGGCCCTGACGGACCTCTCGCGGGACAGCTCGGCCAGCAGGTCGCGCAGGTCGGCGTAGGCGCCGAAGGTGAGCGCGTTGAGCTTCTCGGGGCGGGCCAGGGTGACCGTGGCGACCCCGTCGGTATGGACGCACCTCAGATGACGCCAGTCTGAGGTGCGGGCGGCGGAGCCGGTGAAGGGACTCATGACGTGCGGCCTCCTCGGGCGGGGGCGGCTGTCTGCCGTGCTGCTCTGTGACGAAGTTATCATTCATCCGTGACTGTCGTCATGAGTGCGCGATAGACCAATGGCCGCGGGCCCCGGCGTGGCACACCGGGGCGGTCGTGGGGGGCACACAGGGAGCGGTCGTGTGCGGCACACCGGGAGCGGTCGTGTGCGGCGCACAGCGGCGGCCGTGGGGAGCGCACAGGGAGCGGTCGTGGGGGGGCGCACGCCCGGCGCCGTGTGACAGCCGACCGGCGTCGCGTCACACCTTCTCGACAGCGCGGTAACGAGGGGCGCTGACCTGCGAGGCGGGGCGTCGTCAGGGGTAGGCAGCCCGGTAGCCGGTACCGGGGCCGAGGGAGCTCCCGGGCGAAACCCGCCGACCGTCCCTGCCGAGGAGCGCCGTACCATGCCCCTTGTTGAAAGCAGGACAGCCTGCGCCACGAACGGACCCGCCTTGTACGAACCCCCCGCACCCGCCTCCTGGCGCATCGCGCTGCCACACACGGCCGCCGCCGTCCCCGTCGCCCGTGCACTGGTCCGTACGGCGCTGGCGGCACTGGAGCACCCTGCCGACAGCGACACCGCCGAACTGCTCACCGCGGAGCTGGTCGCGAACGCCGTGGAGCACGCCGCGGGCAGGGGACCGATAGAGCTGGTGGTCGAGCTGTTGCCGACGGGCTGCAAGGTCGAGGTGCACGACCCCGACCCAGCGCCGCCCGGCCGTCTGACCCACCCGGCCGTGGAGGCCCCGGACCCCTGGCAGGAGCACGGGCGGGGCCTCCTGCTGATCCGCAGCCTCAGCTCGTCGTGCGGCCACCGCCCCACCGCGTCCGGCAAGGCGGTGTGGTTCAGACTGCCTGTGGTTCCGCGGCAACGGCGTCCGGCGTGACGGCCCCGCGCACCAGCCTGGAGCGCCGGCGCCCGTAGAGCGCGTACACCAGGCACCCGGCCGCCAGGAAGGCCGCGAACTGCACCCAGGTCGTCCAGCCCGTCTCGTACATCAGGTACAGGCAGAAGCCGACGCCGAGCAGCGGCACCACGGGGTGGAGCGGCACGCGGAAGGAGCGCGCGAGGCCGGGTTCACGGCGGCGCAGGGCGATCACCGCGACGTTGACGACGGCCATCGTGGCCAGTGTGCCGATGGTGCACAGGTTGACCACCGCGTCCAGCGGCGCGAAGGCCGCCGGGACCGCGAAGACGACCGCCACGATCAGGGTGCCGGTGACCGGCGTCGAGGTCTTCGGCGAGACACGCTCGAAGACGCGCGGGACGAGGCCGTCGCGGGCCATCGACATCAGGATGCGGGTCTGTCCGTACATCACCGCGAGCACCACCGAGGCGATGGCGACGACCGCGCCGAAGGCGATGACACCGCCGCCGATCGTGGAGCCGGTGACCTGGTCGACGACGTACGAGAGCGCCGCGGGCCGGCCGCCGACCCCGGGGCCGCCGAGGGCACCGATGGCCGCGAGAGCGACCGCGCAGTACAGCAGGGTCACCAGGCCCATGCAGACGAGGATCGCGATCGGGACGTTCCGGCGGGGGTTCCTGGCCTCCTCACCGGCGGTGGTGATCGCGTCGAAGCCGATGTACGAGAAGAAGGCCGCCGTGGTGCCGGCGCCGATGCCGCCGAGCCCGGCCGGTGCGAACGGGGTCAGGTTGCCGTGCTTGAAGGCGGTGAAGCCGACGGCGCAGAACGCGACGAGGATGCCGAGCTTGAGCACGGCCATGGCGGCGGTGGCCCGGGCGCTCTCCCGCACGCCGCGCACGAGGAGGACGGAGGCCAGGGCGATGACGATCACGGCGGGGAGGTTGATCACCCCGCCGTCACCCGGCCCGGCGGAGAGCACGGCGGGCAGCTGCCATCCGGTGAGGCTGAGGAGCAGCTCGTTGACGTACTGGCTCCAGCCGACCGCGACGGCCGACACGGACACGCCGTACTCCAGCAGCAGACACCAGCCGACGAGGAACGCCGTGCCCTCGCCGAGGCCCGCGTAGGCGAAGGAGTACGAGGACCCGGATACCGGGATCGCGCCGCCCAGCTCGGCGAACGCGAACGCGGTGAAGACACAGGTCAGCGCGGCGAGCATGAAGGAGACGACGACCGCGGGCCCGGCCTGGGCGACCGAGTCGGAGAGACCGACGAAGATGCCGGTGCCGACGATCGCGCCGATGCCGAAGCAGACGAGTTGGAACAGGCCCATATGGCGCTTGAGGCCATGGCCTGCGAGATCGGCGCCGGCCTCGGCGACGAGCAGCTCGGGGGACTTGATACGGAAGGGGTTGGCGGGGCTGCCGGGCATATGGGTGGTGCTCTTTCGGTGGTGCGGGTGCGACCGGGTCAGTCGCGCGACGAGCCGCGGAAGGGGTCGTTCCGGGTCGGCGAGGATCGTACGGGAAGGTGTCCGGGTCCCGCTGTGGGCGCGGGCACGTCCGGGTCAGGCGAGGGTGGCGACGAGGACCGCCTTGATCGTGTGCATGCGGTTCTCCGCCTCGTCGAACACGACGGAGTGCGCCGACTCGAACACCTCGTCGGTGACCTCCAGCTCGGACAGTCCGTGCCGCGCGTGGATCTCGCGGCCGACGTCGGTGCCGAGGTCGTGGAAGGCCGGCAGGCAGTGCAGGAACTTCACGCCGTCGTTGCCGGTGGCGCGCAGCACGTCCATGGTGACGGCGTACGGGCCGAGCAGCGCTATGCGCTCGTCCCAGACCTCCTTGGGCTCGCCCATCGACACCCAGACGTCGGTGGCGATGAAGTCGGCGCCGCGCACGCCCTCCTTCACGTCGTCGGTGAGCGTGAGCCGGGCACCGGACGCGTGGGCGAGCTGCTGGGCCACCTCGACGATGGTGTCGTCGGGCCACAGCAGCCTGGGGGCGACGATCCGGACGTCCATGCCGAGCAGGGCGCCGGTGACGAGGTAGGAGTTGCCCATGTTGTAGCGGGCGTCACCGAGGTAGGCGAAGGCGATGTCGGTGAGCGGCTTGTCACTGTGCTCGGTCATGGTGAGCACGTCGGCGAGCATCTGGGTGGGGTGCCACTCGTCGGTGAGGCCGTTGTAGACGGGGACCCCGGCGTGCGCGGCCAGCTCCTCGACGACGCCCTGGCCGTGCCCCCGGTACTCAATGGCATCGAACATCCGTCCGAGCACGCGGGCGGTGTCCTTGACGGACTCCTTGTGTCCGATCTGCGAGCCCACCGGATCCAGGTACGTGGTGTGCGCGCCCTGGTCGGCGGCGGCCACCTCGAAGGCACAGCGGGTGCGCGTCGAGGTCTTCTCGAAGACCAGAGCGATGTTCCTGCCCGTCAGATACCGCGTCTCGGCCCCGGCCTTCTTGGCCGCCTTGAGCTCGGCCGCCAGCTCGATCAGAGCACGGAACTCCTCCGCGGAGAAGTCCAGCTCCTTGAGGAAGTGGCGTCCGGCGAGGGCGGTCGGAACTGTCGCCATGGGGCGCTCCAGGGGGTGCGAGAGGACGGGGACGAACAGGGGGACGACTGGAAGTCTATACGACGCCTCACATTTCTATGCGGAAGGTCCGCCCGGAGTGCCCCGACGGCATCACATGAACACCGCATCCCTCTCCACCGGACAGCTCATGCACCGCGGCCCACCCCGGCCCCGGCCCAGCTCGCTCCCCGGGATCTCGATCACTTCGATGCCCTGTTTGCGCAGGTGCGTATTGGTCGTGGAATTCCTCTCGTACGCGATCACGACACCCGGCTCGACCGCGAGGACGTTGCACCCGTCGTCCCACTGCTCCCGCTCGGCCGCGTGCACGTCCTGTGTGGCGGTCAGCACCCGGATCTCGCTCAGGCCGAGCGCCGCGGCGATCGCGCGGTGCATGTGCTCCGGCGGATGGTCGGTGACCTTCAGCTCCTTCTCCCCGGCGCCCGGCTCGATGGTGTACGAGCGGAGCATGCCCAGTCCCGCGTACTGGGTGAAGGTGTCGCCGTCGACCATGGTCATCACGGTGTCCAGGTGCATGAGGGCGCGGCTCTTGGGCATGTCGAGCGCGACGATGGTCCGGGCCGACCCGGCGGCGAAGAGCTTGTACGCGAGCATCTCGACGGCCTGGGGCGTGGTCCGCTCGCTCATGCCGAGGAGCACGGCGCCGTTGCCGATGACCAGTACGTCGCCGCCCTCCATGGTGGACGGGTACTCGGCCTGTCCCTTCGACCAGACGTGGAACGCCTCGTCGCGGAAGAGCGGATGGTGCCGGTAGATCGCCTCGAAGTGCACGGTCTCGCGCTGCCGTGCGGGCCAGCGCATGGCGTTGATGGAGACCCCGTCGTAGATCCAGGCGGAGGTGTCGCGGGTGAAGAGGTGGTTGGGCAGGGGCCCGAGCAGGAAGTCGTCGAGATCCATCACATGGAACCGGACGGAGGTCGGCTCCGGGTAGGCCTCCAGGAACTCCCGCTTGGTCATACCGCCCACCAGCGCCTCGGTGAGCGCGTCGGCGGGCAGGGCATCGAAGGCGGCGCGGAGGTGGTCGGTGGCGAGTGGCCCGTACTCCTTCTCGTTGAAGACCCGGTCCAGCACGAGGGATCTGGCCGCCGGGATCTCCAGGGTCTCGGTCAGCAGTTCACCGAAGAGATGGACGACGACCCCGCGGTCGCGCAGCACATCGGCGAACCCGTCGTGCTCCGCGCGCGCCCGGCGCACCCAGAGCACGTCGTCGAAGAGGAGCGCGTCCTTGTTGGTGGGCGTGAGCCGTTTGAGCTCAAGATCCGGCCGGTGCAGGATGACGCGGCGCAGCCGCCCGGCTTCGGAGTCGACGTGGAATCCCATGCCTCCATACTGACCATTCGGGCACGCGTTCACCCGTCGTTCGCCGCGAACCGGATGGTCTGATTTCGTCGCCCTGATGACAAGCAAGAGGGCGAGCTCAGGGCCCCGGCGTCCGGTCAACAGTACGGCGGCCGGCCGGTCAGGGAGGCCGCGACCCGCATCCAGGCACCGAAGAGCCGGTGCGGAGCGGGGAGCGGGCCTTCCGCCCGGACGGTACGGCTGTCGGTGGCCGTGACCCCGGGAATGCCCGGGAGCGTGGCGGGCACCGATGCCGCTGCCGGCGCACGGCAAGGCTGGACGGGCCGGCGGGTGCCGCGGTCCCCCGCCGCGGTGCGGCGAGGGCGGCGGTGACCGCCTGCTCGATCCCTTCCCGCGCCTCGGAGCCGGGCCGCAGTTCCGCCGCGAAGCGGTCCCGTGCGTACTTCACCGCGACGGTGGTGATCGAGTCGTCCCATGCGGCGGCCTCCGCGCAGGCGGTGTCATCACCGGTGAGCGCCACGACGCGCCGCGGGTCGTCCGGTCTCCCCCGTCGGCCGGCCGTCCAGCCACGCCGCGCGCGGTTCCGCTCATGGGGACCCGGGCAGTGCGCCACGGGCCCCCACGCCGCGGACGGCACCCCGTCACAGACGGGGATCCACCGGCTCCGACTCCAGGGACAACACCCCGAACACCGCCTCGTGCACCCGCCACAGCGGTTCGCCCTCCGCGAGTCGGTCCAGGGACTCGAGGCCGAGCGCGTACTCCCGTATCGCCAGCGAGCGCTTGTGGCCGAGGAACCTCTGGCGGAGCCGGGCGAGGTTGTCGGGGCGTGTGTACTCGGGACCGTAGATGATCCTCAGGTACTCGCGGCCCCGGCACTTGATGCCGGGCTGGACCAGACGGCCCCGCTCGTCGCGCACCACCGCGCCGAGCGGCTTGACCACCATGCCCTCGCCGCCGCGCCCCGTCATCTCCAGCCACCAGTCGACACCGGCCCGTACGGACTCGGCGTCGCCCGTGTCCACGAACAGGCGCCGTGTCGTCTGCAGCAGCCCGCTCGCGTCGTGTTCCACGAGCCGGTCGATCAGGGCGAGCTGCTCGTCATGAGGCACGGCTGCAAGGCCCCGGCCGCGCACCGCCAGGATCTGGAAGGGCGCCAGACGGACGCCCCCCAGGCCGTCCGTCGTCCAGCAGTAGCGGCGGTACGCCGCGGTGAACGCGGCCGCGTCCGACGCCCGTTCCCGCTGGCGTGCCAGCAGTGCGGTGACGTCGACGCCCCGCGCCGCCGCGCCCTCCAGCGCGGCCAGCGCCCCCGGGAACACCGCCCCGGACGCCGCGCCCACCGCCGCGTACTGACCCCGCAGCAGCCCCGACGCCTTCAGCGACCACGGCATCAGCTCGGCGTCGAGCAGCAGCCAGTCGGTCTCCAGCTCCTCCCACAGGCCCGCGGCGCCGATCGCCGACCGCACCCGGCCGAGGATCTCCTCGGTCACCGACTCGTCGTCGAAGAACGGGCGGCCGGTGCGCGTGTACAGCGACCCCGTGGGACCCTCGACCCCGAACCGCTCGCGCGCCGCCTGCGCGTCCCGGCACACCAGTGCCACCGCCCGCGACCCCATGTGCTTCTCCTCGCACACGACCCGCCCGACCCCGTCCGCCGCGTACTGCGCGAAGGCCTCGGCCGGGTGCTCCAGGTAGCCGTCGACGCGCGAGGTCGCCGTCGGCGCCATGGTCGGCGGCAGATACGGCAGCAGCCGCGGGTCCACCGCGAAGCGGCTCATGACCTCCAGGGCCGCCGCGGCGTTCTCCTCGCGGACCGTGATGCGGCCGGCGTGCCGGGTCTCCACCACCCTGCGGCCGTGGACGTCGGCGAGGTCCAGGGGCCGGCCGTCGTGCCCGCCCGGCGCCTCCGTCACCAGCGGCCTGGCCGGCTCGTACCAGACCCGCTCGGCCGGTACGTCGACCAGCTCCCGCTCCGGCCAGCGCAGCGCGGTCAGCCTGCCGCCGAAGACGGCGCCCGTGTCCAGGCAGATCGTGTTGTTCAGCCAGGTGGCCTGCGGAACCGGAGTGTGACCGTAGACGACGGCCGCCCGGCCCCGGTAGTCCTCCGCCCATGGGTAGCGCACCGGCAGGCCGAACTCGTCCGTCTCCCCGGTCGTGTCGCCGTACAGCGCGTGCGAGCGCACCCGGCCGGAGGTCCGGCCGTGGTACTTCTCGGGCAGTCCGGCGTGGCAGACGACCAGCCGGCCGCCGTCCAGGACGTAGTGGCTGACGAGGCCGTCGATGAACTCCCTTACCCGCTGCCTGAACTCCTCGCTCTCGCCCTCCATCTGCTCGATGGTCTCGACGAGTCCGTGGGTGTGCTGGACCTTGCGGCCCTTGAGGTGACGCCCGTACTTGTTCTCGTGGTTGCCCGCCACGCACAGCGCGTCGCCGGATGCCACCATCGACATCACACGGCGCAGCACGCCCGGGCTGTCCGGGCCGCGGTCGACCAGGTCACCGACGAACACCGCCGTACGGCCCTCCGGGTGCACGCCGTCGGTGTATCCCAACTTCCTGAGCAGCGCCTCCAGTTCGGACGAGCAGCCATGGATGTCGCCGATGATGTCGAAGGGGCCGGTGAGGTGGGTCAGGTCGTTGAAGCGCTTCTCGGTGACGACCGTCGCGTTCTCGGCCTCCTCCACGCCCCGCAGCACGTGCACCTTGCGGAAGCCCTCGCGCTCCAGGTGCCTCAGGGAGCGGCGCAGTTCCCGAGTGTGGCGCTGGATCACCCGGCGCGGCATGTCCGCCCGGTCGGTGCGGGCCGCGTTGCGCTCGGCGCACACCTCCTCCGGCACGTCGAACACGATGGCGATGGGCAGCACGTCGTACTGCTTCGCCAGGTCGATCAGCTGACGGCGGGCGTCCTGCTGCACGCTGGTCGCGTCGACGACGGTACGGCGGCCGGCCGCCAGGCGCTTGCCGGCGATGTAGTGCAGGACGTCGAAGGCGTCCGTGGTGGCGCTCTGGTCGTTCTCGTCGTCGGACACCAGGCCACGGCAGAAGTCGGAGGAGATGACCTCGGTGGGCTTGAAGTGCCTGCGGGCGAAGGTGGACTTGCCCGATCCGGAGGCGCCGATCAGGACCACGAGGGAGAGGTCGGTGACGGGCAGGGTGCGCGCCTTCACCGCCCTGGTCACGCTCTGGGTCTCCGTCATGCCGCCCTCACCTCCTTCTTCCCGTTCTCGCGGTTCGCGCTCTCGCGGTTCGCGTTCTCGCCGTCCGCGTTCTCGCCGTCCGCGTTCGCGTTGTCGTCGTTCTGGTCCCGGTCGTTCTCGTCCCGGTCGTTCTCGTTCACGGTCTTCGTCGTGAACACCGCCATCTGCGTGGGCGGGCCCACCTCCGGGTCGTCCGGTCCGACCGGCCTGAAGTCCACGTCGTAGCCGTGGCGTTCGGCCACCGCCCGGGCCCAGGTGCGGAACTCGTCCCGCGTCCACTCGAAGCGGTGGTCGCCGTGCCGTACGTGCCCGGCCGGGAGGGTCTCCCAGCGGACGTTGTACTCGACGTTCGGGGTCGTCACGAGGACCGTCCGGGGGCGGGCCGAGCCGAACACCGCGTACTCCAGGGCGGGCAGCCGGGGCAGGTCCAGGTGCTCGATGACCTCGCTGAGCACGGCGGCGTCGTACCCCTTGAGCCGGTTGTCGGTGTACACGAGTGAGCCCTGGAAGAGCGTGACCCGGGAGGCCTGCCGCTCCCCCATGCTGTCCAGTCTCAGCCGCCGGGACGCGATGGTCAGCGCCCGCATCGAGACGTCCACGCCCACGATCTCGGTGAACCGCGCGTCCTTCAGCAGCGCCTGCACCAACTGGCCCTGGCCGCAGCCGAGGTCGAGGACGCGGGCGGCGGCGGACTCCTTGAGCGCCGCGACGACGGCGTCCCTGCGCTGCACGGCGAGCGGGGTCGGCTTCTCCTCCGTACCGGTCTCCGCCCCGACGGCGTTGTCGATCTCCTCGACGTCGCTGTCGTCCGCCTCCGCGAGCCGCACCAGTTCCAGCCGCTCCATCGCCTGTCGCGTCAGCGACCAGCGGCGCGACAGATAGCGGCTGGTGATGAGCTTCTGCTCGGGGTGGTCGGGCAGCCATCCCTCACCGGCCCGCAGCAGCTTGTCGACCTCGTCGGAGGAGACCCAGTAGTGCTTGGCGTCGTCGAGGACGGGCAGCAGGACGTACAGGTGGCGCAGGGCCGACGCCAGCCTCAGCGCCTCGGACTCCAGGACCAGTCGCACGTATCGTGAGTCGCCCCACTCCGGGAACTCGGCGTCCAGCGTGACCGGTTCGGCGGTGACCGTCCAGCCGAGCGGTTCGAAGAGACGGCGTACGAGGTCCGGGCCGCCCCGGGCGGGCAGCGCCGGCACCTCGATGCGCAGCGGCAGCGGCTGCTCGGCGCGTTCGGGCAGCGCGTTGCACACGCCTCGCATCGCGCTGGAGAAGACGCTGCTCAGCGCTACGGCGAGCAGTGAGGATGCGGCGTACGGGCGGTCGTTGACGTACTGCGCGAGTGCCGCGTCGGGGGCGCCGCCCCGACCCTTGCCCTTGCCGCGCCGGACCAGTGCCACCGTATCGACCTCCAGCAGCAGCGCCGCCGTGCAGCGCCCGGCGTCCGCCTCGGGGTAGAGGACGTGCGCGGTGCCGTAGGAGGTGGAGAACGCCTGCGCCTTGCCCGGATGCTTGTGCAGCAGGAAGCCGAGATCGGTCGCGGGACGCTCCGTGGTGCCGGTGGTACTGATCGTCAGGAACATGCCCTGAGTCTCCTGGCCTCGGGGCTCCCGCGGCCACCGGGTTTCCCACCCCGGGCCACAGCTCACCTCGCGGGCACGTCACTTGCTCCGTCGGGGCGTGTTGCCTGCCGCACCAGGGCGGACATGCATGATGGATGCATGGATCTTCGAGTCTTCACAGAACCGCAGCAGGGTGCCACCTACGAGACGCTGCTCCGCGTCGCCAGGACCGCCGAGGACCTGGGCTACGGGGCCTTCTTCCGTTCCGATCACTACTTGCACATGGGCAACGTGGACGGCCTTCCGGGTCCCACGGACGCTTGGATCACGCTCGCCGGGCTCGCCCGGGAGACGAGCCGGATCCGGCTCGGCACGCTGATGACGGCGGGAACCTTTCGCTTGCCGGGGGTCCTCGCCATCCAGGTCGCCCAGGTGGACCAGATGTCCGGGGGACGGGTCGAACTCGGGCTCGGCTCCGGGTGGTACGAGGAGGAGCACAAGGCATACGGCATCCCGTTCCCGAAGGAGAAGTTCGGGCGGCTGGAGGAACAGCTCGCCGTCGTGACGGGCCTGTGGAACACGCCCGTCGGCGAGCGGTTCACCTTCGACGGGAAGTACTACCAGCTCCAGGACTCCCCGGCGCTGCCCAAGCCTGCCCAGTCGAAGGTGCCCGTCCTCATCGGCGGGCACGGAGCGAAGCGCACCCCGGAGCTCGCGGCCCGGTACGCCGACGAGTTCAATAGTCCGTTCGCATCCATCGCGGACACGGAAGCGCAGTTCGCGCGCGTCCGCGCCGCCGCCGAAGAGCACGGCCGCAAGGGTGATGACCTCGTGTACTCCAACGCCCTCGTGGCCTGCGTGGGGGCGACGGACGCCGAGGTGCGGCGTCGGGCCGACGCCATCGGGCGTGAGGTGGACGAGCTGAAGGCGAACGGTCTTGCGGGGTCCCCCGCGGAGGTCGTGGAGAAGCTGGGGCAGTACCGGGCCGTCGGGTCGCAGCGGGTCTACCTCCAGATGCTGGACCTGGACGATCTGGACCAACTGGAACTGATCGCCGCGGAGGTCATGCCGCAACTGGCCTAGGTCGCGAGAGAGGAGCCGGCCGTCGCGGAACGGGCCCGGGGCCGAGTGGGACGAAGAGTGCGGGTGAGCGGCTGGGACGTCAGCCCGGCGCCCGGTGCCGCTCCCGTATCTCGCCGTCCCGGGCCGCCAGTCTGCGCAGCATCTCTCTGACCCGGTCCCTCGACTCGTCCGCCGCGTCGATGGCCTCCATGCACTGCCAGTACGTGCCCTCGTCGTCGGCCGCGCTCGCGACCGCGACGAGGGCCATGCCCAGCTCCACCAGGAGGGTGCCGAGGTCGAGGAGCGCCCTGCGGGCGTCACCCAGCTCCGTCAGCTGGGCGGCACGCAGGTCGGCCACGTCGATGGACGGGGTGTCCAGGACGCCGCAGCCCCGGCCCGCCAGCTCCGTCAACCCCAGTGCCTCGCCCCGCAGTTCGGGCGGACCCGAGACCGCCAGCCGACTGCCGATGGCCTGCGCCAGGGCGTACGCCTGCCACGCCTCCCTCATGATTCTCGGCCCGTCCTCGCTCGCCGCCAGGGCACGCCTGCTCGTCAGGATGAGCCGCACCGCATCCATGCGCTGCCCCCGCTCTGTCCGACGCGCTCCCGCACGTCTGCCCGAACTCCGTTGTTCACTACCCAGAGTGAATGCTCGCGGGACGAAAAGCCAGAGGTAGCCCGAAATCTGTGGACACCAAGGGAGGCGGGGACAACTCCGCAACTCCGGAGAGTGACGATCGGTTCTCTGGACTCCGGCCGCGAGTTCTCTGGATTCCGGCCGCGGACCCGGTTCCCGACCGCGGGGCGGCACGGTCTCATTCCACGCCGGGCGCCGGGAACCTCTCCTCGTTGCGGTCGATCTTCGCGTCCAGCGCCGCGAGCGCGTCGATGTCCAGGACCTCGCACAGCTGGAGGAGATACGCGAACACGTCCGCGACCTCGTCGGTCACCCGGCGGGCCGTGTCCGGGTCGTCCATCACCCGCGCCGACTCCTCGGGCGTCAACCACTGGAAGATCTCGACCAGTTCGGACGCTTCCACGCTGAGCGCGGCCGCCAGGTTCTTGGGAGTGTGGTACGGCTGCCAGTTGCGCGCCGCGGCGAAGTCGGCGAGCCGGCGCTGCAGTCCCGCCACGTCCAGGTCCTTGTGCCGCCCGGGTTCCTCTGTCACGGCCTCAGGTCTACCACCGTCACACCCTCCACCTCCGCCACCCGGGACGCCTCGCTCACCGCGCCCACCAGTCTGATGTGGCCCCGCTCGCACACCCGTGCCGCCAGCTGGAGCAGTTCCCGAGCCTGCCGCCGGTCCATACCGCGGTCGAAGCCGTCCGCGAGCACGGTGAGCGTCTGCAGTGCCGCGGGCACCTCTCCCACCGGGTCGACCTCCAGGACGCCCGGGCCGGTCAGGAGCACGAGGGCCAGCGCCACGTAGCGCAGTTCACCGTCGCCCAGCAGTTCCAGCGGCGTCCGCCGTCCTTCGCCCCGGTCGAGCAGCGCGCGGACCGTGCCGTCGCCGAGCGGCTCCGCCAGCAGGTCCACGACCCGCCCCGCGCACCCGGCGCCGACCGCCGTGGCCAGCAGCGCATGCCGCCGGACGCACTCCGCGCGGGTACGCCACAGCACTTCCGCGAGGTTGCCGCAGTCGCGGAGCAGTCGGCCCGTGCCCAGCGGCACGGGTGCGCGCATCGAGCCGGGGCTCGGGTCGCAGACGAAGACCGAGCGCAGGGCGACCACCATCTGCTCGGCCGCGGCCAGCACCCGGCGCTGGCCGTCCGTCCTGCCTGCCACGCGCAGCGGCAGCAGGGCGGTGCCGAGGCGGTCGTCCGGGAGCGGCCCCCGGGTCACCGGAGCGGAGCCCGCCGTGTGCCAGGCCGCCTGCACCATCGAACGGCTCGGATCGCGCAGTGCCGTCTCCAGCAGGACCAGTCCCCCGGACGTCAACCGCTCGCCCACGATGCGCAGTTCGGGCTCGGCCTGGACGGCCACGTCGAGCCGGACGGGCCCCTCCGGGCCGTCCGCGGTGCAGCCGATGCGGAACCCGCGCCGCCGCTGGGCGTCGGGCCGCGCCCGCTCGGGCACGCAGGCCACCGGGGCCGGGAACGCCTCCCCCAGTTCCGCGCCGCCCCCGAGCCGCGCCAGCGCCTCGTACGCCTGCAGCGCCCGCGACTTGCCCGAGCCGCTCGGCCCCGCGAAGAGCGTCAGCGGCCCCAGACTGAACCCGGCCCGCCGATGTCCGGCGAACGCGGACAGCCGCAGCTCGGTGACGCACGGCCGGTCGGGGCGCGGGGCCGCGTGGGCGGACGGGCCGGGCAGGGACAGCACAGGGGACACGGTCATACCGGGGACCGTAGGACCACACCGCCGGGGCGAACCGTTCCGCCCCCGCGCCCTTCCCACGATCGGGCGATGGGGGGTCCAGGGCTGACTCAGACGCCCGGAGCCCCGGCCCCCTCCATGAGTCCCTGCACCTCGGTCCCCCGCGGGGTAAGCAGGAACACATTGCGGTCGACCCGGTGCATCCCGCTCGCGAGGCCGAAGACCACCCCGGTGCTGAAGTCCAGCACCCGCTTGGCCACCTCGGTCTCCGCGCTCGTGAGGTCGAGCAGTACGGGCACGCCCGCCATCAGCGTCTCGGCGACCTCCCGCGCGTCCGCGAACACATTGACCCGCAGGACCACGAAGCGGCGGCGTGCCTCGGTCGGGGCCTCGGGTGTCGACCGGTGGTCGACCGCGGACGGCCAGGCGTCCCGGCCGCGCAACGGAACGACCTGAGCGAGCCCTTCCCACTGTTCATCGGTGACATCGTGGCTGTTCACCGGCCCTCCCCGCTGGCTCGCACTCATCGTCTGCACCGGCCAATTCTTACGCATGGTCACCCGTTCGGCCGAACAGCGACACGGTCCGCGACGTTCCCGGCGGCCACTTCGGCCGAACCGCATCCCTCGCGTACCACCGTCGTACCGGCCTCACACCGCCCGCGCGCCTCCGGCGCAGCGCGTGTGACGCCTCAAGACCGCGACACGTGACATCGGCGTAACGGGCATTCCGTACGGTCGTCGACATGACCCCGAGCCCGGAACGCCCCGGCGACGTCCGCGAGACGACAGGAGTGACCAACAGGCGAATTCCGGCCGACCGCACCACCACCACGCACAGACTTCATTTACCTCACTGACACCGGAGTCTTCACTTCCAGGGGGGGTGGCGTTCATGATGTCCCGTTACGTTCCGGTGGTGCAGTTGGCAGAAGTGAGGCCGTCGACAAGAGGCCGATGGGCGCGCCCGGTCGTGGCGCCGGACGAGCCGGACCAGACTCCCGCACAGTGGCATCGCATGCTGACGCTGCTCGCGGACATCAGCCTGTTCATCGGCACGCGGGGGGTGTGGTCGTCCGCCGCCAGTCACCAACTGCTGGTCGCCGGGATCATCTCCGCGTGCTACGCGACGATCCTCGTCACCGGCGTCCTGACGCTGGTCGTGCGGCGCAGCCGCTCGCTGGCCCGGCTGGACCTGGTCGTCCTGGCGACGGCGGTCACGCTGGCGTACTGCGCGGTCTCCGTGGCGCACGACTTCAGCGACGAGTCGGTCCTCACCACGCAGGCCGCCCACCAGTTGTTGGACGGCCACGCGATGTACGGGCAGCCGTGGCCCTGGCTGTTCGGGGGAAACATCGCCTACACGGCGACGGTGACCGGCGGCTACGACTTCAGCTACGGCTACCCGCCGCTGCTGGCCATGCTGACCGCGCCGCTGCTGTGGCTCGGCCGCGGCGCGCTGCCGACCACCCTGGTCACCACCACCGCGATCGCCACGGGCGCGATCGTCATGTGGAAGATGCTGCCCGTGCCGTGGCGCTCGGCGGCCACCATGGTCTGCCTGGGCTTCGGCATGATCCCCACATACGCCCGCCTCGGCTACCCGGCCGTCCTCGCGCTGGCCTTCCTGATCCCCGTCGTGATGCGCTGGACGCGCATGGGCACGGGCGGCCCGGCCGACTGGGCGCGGGCCGCCTGTCTGGGCGCCGCCTGCGCGTCCCAGCAGTTGCCGTGGTTCCTGACGCCGTTCCTGCTCGCCGGGGTATACGCGCTGCGGCGCGGCGAGTTGGGGGCGCGCGGGGCCGCGGTCGCCGTGGGGCGCATCGCCGGCACAGCGGCCGGCACCTGGCTGCTCATCAACGCGTACTTCATCGTCACGGAGCCACGCACCTGGATCGCCGGGGTCGCGCTGCCGATCATCCAGGGCGCGGTGATCCACGGCCAGGGCCTGGTCGACATCTCCCTCTACTTCACCGACGGCAGCGACCGCCTGGCCTGGTACTCGCATGCGAGCATGCTGCTCGCGGCCGGTCTGCTGGCGATGTTCGTGCTGTTCGTGCGCCGACTGGGCCCGGCCGCGACCGTGCTGCCCTGGTGCGCGTTCTTCCTCGCGACCCGCTCGCAGGACGGCTACTACCTGCTGATGACCCCGCTGTGGGTGGCGGCCGCCGCCACCGTGCCGCCCAGCGCGTTCGCCACCGCCTGGCAGCCCCGGCTGCTGCACGGGCGGCGGACGGCCCGTATGGTGCTCGCCGGGGCCCTGCTGGCCCCGTCCCTGGTGGCCGCGACGGTGGCGGCGACCGGCGGGCCACCGCTGCGCATGGAGGCCGTCGGCGCCTCCCGGACGACCCTGACGGTCAAGACGCTCACGGTCCGGGTGAGCAACACCGGCGGCTCGCCTCTGGAGCCGCACTTCATGGTGACCACCGGCCAGAGCATGAGCCGCTACTGGAAGGTGCTCAGCGGCCCCTCGACCGTCGCCGCGCACGCGACGGCCACCTACCGGCTCCAGCCGCCGGACGGCGCCTGGGGACTGCCGAAGAACGGCACCCGCATCCGGCTGCGCGCCTTCACCCCGTCGCCGGTGACCCTGTCGAGCCAGGACATCCAGGTGCCGAGCGGGAACTAGCGCGAGCGGTGACGGGCTGTCACGTCACCTGCTTCAGCACCTCCAGGACCACCGGGTCGACCACCCGGTAGCGGACGATTCGCCCCTCCTTCTCCCCGGCGACCACCTCGGCCGTCCGCAGCAGCCGCAGCGCCTGCGAGACGGCCGGGTCGTTCATGCCGGTCGCCACCGCCAGGTCGGAGACCGCGAGCGGCCCCGCCCGGTGCAGTGCGAGCAGCAGGGCGAGCCGGCCGGGGTCGGCGAGCAGCGAGAAGCGGTCGGCCCAGGCGCGTACGGCCCCTGGTTCGCCGATGGCTTCGATGGCCTCGCAGACCCGATGGCCGTCGATGGTGCGCCTGTCGGCACGGTCGGCGGGGACGAGATGCATGCGTGCATTCTCCCAGGCACCCGCGTGTGATCTTCGATACCCCTGGACATCTGCGCAACTGTGCAGTCTTGCAGGGATTCCCGGGGCCGCCCTAAGGTTGGGCCGCCGTGGTGTTCGGGAAGACCGGTGAAAGCCCCCAGGGGCTCAGGCCGGAGCGGCCCTCGCCACTGTGATCGGGGAGTTCCCGCTCCGTACCGCCCCTTCGGGGCGGCGCCACTGGTCGCACGTTGACCGGGAAGGCAGGAGCGGGCGCGGTGATCCGTCAGCCAGGAGACCGGCCACGGCATCTCACGAAGTGATCCACGAGGTGCTGGAGCGTGACCGAATGACCCTGCCCGACCCTGCCTCCTTCCAGTGGCGGCGCGAGGACACCCTGCGGACCGCCGGACTGCTGGCGGTGATCGCGGCCCTGCACGTGGTCGCGTTCGGGGTGCTGTTCCTGCTGGTGGTGCCGGAGCACTACGAAGTCGGGTCCAAGGCGTTCGGCATCGGGCTGGGCGTCACCGCGTACACGCTGGGCATGCGGCACGCCTTCGACGCCGACCACATCGCCGCGATCGACAACACCACCCGCAAGCTGATGGCGGACGGCAAGCGCCCGGTGTCGGTGGGGTTCTGGTTCGCGCTGGGGCACTCCAGCGTGGTCGTGGTGCTCGCGGCGCTCATCGCCGGAGGCACCCAGCTGGCCGGGCGCATCATGAACGAGAACTCCAGCACCCACCAGGTCCTGGGCGTCCTGGGGACGACGGTCTCGGGCACCTTCCTCTACGTCATCGCCGCGCTCAACCTGGTGGCGCTCATGGGCATCCTGCGGGTCTTCCGGGCGATGCGGGCGGGTACGTACGACGAGAAGGAGCTCGAACAGCACCTTGATTCCCGTGGGTTCATGAACCGTGTCCTCGGCCGCTTCACCAAGTCCATCAGCCGGCCCGGTCAGATGTTCCCGCTCGGCTTCCTGTTCGGTCTGGGCTTCGACACCGCGACCGAGGTGACGCTGATGGTGATGGCGGGCAGCGGGGCGGCGGCCGGGCTGCCCTGGTACGCGATCCTGTGCCTGCCGTTGCTGTTCGCGGCCGGAATGAGCCTGTTCGACACGCTCGACGGCACGTTCATGAACTTCGCCTACCAGTGGGCGTTCTCCAACCCGGTGCGCAAGGTGTTCTACAACCTCACGATCACGGGTCTGTCGATCGCGGTGGCCTTCCTGATCGGCACCATCGAACTGGTCGGCGTCCTGCACGACAAGCTGGACCTGCGGGACGCGCTGACGGGCTGGATCGCCGGGCTCGACCTCGACAACGTGGGGTTCGTCATCGTCGGTCTGTTCGTGGTCGTATGGGCCGCCGCCCTCGCGTACTGGCGGCTGGCCAGGATCGAGGAGCGATGGACTCCCCGCCCCGCCGACGGGAGTTGACACACCGGGCTCACACGGTATTTCCATGAGTCCATCGAAGTTAGGCGGGAAGGCGATCACACCGGGCGAGCCCCCAGCCATCTACTGCCGCATCTCGCACGCCAGGGACGAGGATCAGACGTGAGTCGACCGGCAGGAACGCATCTGCCGGGAAGTCGCCGAACGGCTTCAGCTCCGTGTATCGAGGTGGCCCACGGGGGCCGCCGTCAGTACGGCTACTCCTGCGCCTGTCTCTTGCGCGGGGCTACTCCGCCGAGTCAGAAGATCCGGCATTACGGCTCACCACTGCGGGAGGACGGACGCGACCGGGCCCTGCCCCTTCGATCTCGGTGCAGGGCCCGGTCGCGTGCGAGCCGCGAAGCCGATGGCTTCAGAGAAGTCGCCGTCCCATCTTCGCTGACCGCCGATTGTGGCCCTTGGTGTCCCACCACTCCTCTAGTGCCGCATCAAGCAACGTTCGTCC
>NZ_BBZJ01000029.1 GCF_001417775.1 Streptomyces sp. TP-A0356
AATGAGCGGATGACGGACACGAGCGCATCCTTGGGACCGTTGGAACTGCTCGACGGTCGCTGGGTGATAGGAGACGCCGGCAAGCGCCATTGGGTGGAATTCCGAAGGGACGGGTTGTACCAGCACGAGCCTGACTCGGAAGGACAGCTGATCCTGTGGCCCCGGATCATGCTGGGCATGAACCTCACCATGGGCAGCAAATCCCCCGCCAGGGGGTCGAACGGCTTCGGGGGGCTCCTCGGCGGCCTGCCCGGCCCCTGGCGGGGGCGCGGCAGCGGCTACCTGCACATGACGCTGCGCCACCCCTACGAGAACTGGATCGCCCGCTTCGACCGGCACCCCCGCTACTATCCCGGTGCCCACCTCGTCTTCCTCCAGGCGCTGACGGTTCAGGTCATCGACGCCGGGCAAGCGCAGCTCCTGGGCGACCCCGAGTGGCTGGGCCGTGTGGTCGCACGGTTGGCGCCGCAGCGGCCCCGGGGTTGGCATGGCATGAGGGAAGCAGTGTCGCGGGCCATGGAGGCGGAGGCATAAGGGCTGCCTGAGACGTAGGACGGGTGGTGGCCGTGTTGAGTTCGACTGGATGCACCGCAGAGGCGCGTCGTACTGCTCTGGTCGGCTGTTGATGAGGAGGTACCGCAACTCGTCGCGCTGCAAGCCGCACGCTGTCCACGTGGTCGGGCACCACCCTTATGGACACCATGATCCGCGCCGGACAGTCCTCCGAGAAGCTCAGTCGATAATCTCGGACCGTTCTCGAACTTGATCGTCCAACTTGCCTTCTTCCAGGTCGCTCAGCGCGGCTGCATATCCGGCCATGACTGCCTCGTGTACGACGTCGTAAGGGTCTACGGGGATCGCGATGGCCGAGCAGACATTCGCGGCTGCGTCGTACGCGGGTCGATAGTGCGCGTCACGGATACCGCCGCCCAAGTGGCTGACAAGACTGCGTAGGTCTTCCCTGTGGTCATCGCTCACGCCGACGTCACTACCCTCGCGCCATGGTCGAGAACCGCACTGCCGTGGGCGCCTCGACCGATCAAGGCTCCGAGCTTGGGAAGCTGCGAGCATTTGAGGCGTCTTCGGGCGCTGAGCTGGGCGAACGGTCGGACTTTGGCCCAGGCGGCGGCGCGCTCTTTCACCGTGATTCCCCGCTGTTCCCCCCTCGATCTGGTGCGGTTGTGGTGCGGGGGTGCCGTACCGCAGGCCTGGTATCCGTCCATGCATGCTCGCCATGGTGTACCACCCCTACGATGGGACGATCACCGTTTGGGCGTTCGCGCTGTCGGTTCTGATCGTGCTGGCACTGGGCTGGTACGTCCGTCATCGCAGATAGCTGTGCTCCTGGCGTCGCCTCCCATACGCTGTGGCTCACGGCACGCCGCCGTCATGGCCAGGGGGGAGCATGATGGAGCAGCTTCGGAAGCTTGTTGTCCGATACGGCGATTGCGAACAGAAGCCCGTGCGCTTCCGTCCAGAAACGTGGCGCTGGCGGTTGGAGTCGCACGGAGCGGCGCACGTACTCGATATCGGCGTTGGATGTGCGAGCGGGCCGAGCGGTGACCGTCTCATCAGCCGGGGCGACCTGGCCCATCTCCGTGACCGCGTTGGTGACGACGATCCCGACAGCCTGCGTGACCTGTTCGTGGCCGTCATGATCTGGGGCTCGGGCACCACGAACGGACGTGGGCCGCGGTACACGGAAGCGGCTCTGTCTGACCCGCGGATGCCTACTGTCCTCCGGACCACACGCCAAGCGGTCCGAGACGGCGACCTGAATGGGGCCTATCAGCAGTTCGTCCTCGCGGGGGTGGGGCGGTCCTTCTTCACCAAGTGGTTCGCGGCCGTGGATGACCGCGACGCAACGTGCGATCGCGCCTTGATCCTCGACGACCGGGTCTTTCATTCGCTCAATGCCCTCGGATGGATCAGTTGGAAGGCGGCCGGCACACGCCACTGGCCCACCCGATACGCCGCCTACGTCAGCTCCATGCACGGCTGGGCCTCATCTCTGGGTGTCACGGCGGACTGGCTTGAGTGGCTTCTCTTCCATCTGAACGGTCGCGTAGACGAGCCCTGAGATTGGGAAGCTGAGGTGATCTAGGGCTCGCTGCTGGGCTGACCTGCGGCGGAAAGGTATCGGCGCCTGGCGGGCGGGTCCGTTGATTCCCCGGTGTTCCCCGCGGTTCCCCGTACGACCTGGCACACGTCTGGCACGACCTGTTCGTCCCGAACTCTCGGCCGGATGGTCATTGCGGTCCACGACGCTGGTCGTGAGGCCATCGACGGGCATTGATCGCCACCTACGGTTGCGGTGGTTGCTGTACTTCGGTGCTGTACCGCAATTGCATCCCGCCCGTGGACAACTCGGCATGAGACCTACGAATCGCGTGGCCTGCGTCGATCGGTGATTGCTTCCCCCAGCGCCGGCCCGTTGTGGCGGGGACCAGGATTTGCGCGTTATCGGACCAAACCGCCCCCACAGGAGCACCGTTGTCCACCTCCGTCATCCCGGCCAGCAGCCGCCGCCCGCTGATGGCTTAAGCTCGCGGCCTACTCCGTGACCGCGGCCCGCGTCGCCGCGACCGGAGCCCGCTGGTTCTTCTTGCAGGACGATGGGGTGGGACACATGACTTTTCGACGGAGGCTCAGATCCGGGTCGGCGGCGCTTGTGGTCGCCGCGGCGATAGCCGGTGCGGTTCCCGGGCACGCGCTGGCGGTGACGAGCGGCTTGCCGACCGAGGTCACGACGCTGCCCGCGCCGCAGCTCGCAGCGTTCCGGGGGGACATGCCGCTGGTGGCGGGTGCGAGTGGCTTCCTGCACCAGGAGCAGGGGCTGCCGGGCTACACGTGGACCGACTACGCGTCCGGGACGGACACCCCGCAGCCGCAGCTGACCGCCGTGCCGCTGACCAACACGAACTTCTTCTCCGCCGGTGGCGACCACGTCGCCTACCAGAACGGCGCGACGTTGGGCGTCGGTGACCCGACCGTGGCCGGCAGCTGGGTCAGCTACGACCTCTCCTCCCTCGGCGGCACCTTGCTGCACACCGTCGTCGCCGTCGGCGCGAACGGGACCCGCGCCCTGGTGCGGGAGACCGGCGGTGCCCATCTGCTCCAGCTCAACGCGGACGGCACGTCCACCGAGGTCGCCATGACCGGCCTGCCGTCGAGCACCGACTACATCAACGACGCCGTCGGGTACCAGAGCGTCGGCGACTACGTGACGGTCCGCAGCACCCCGAAGCCCGGCGTCACCGGCACCACCGCGTTCTACCTGGTGCGACTGGACACGGGCGCGGCAACCGCGGTGACGGCCGTCACCCCGCGCAGCGCCGTGGCCCCGACCGTCCACGGCGACTACCTGACCTGGCCCTCGAACGGCGGCATCTCGCTGGTCACGGTCGCCGACGCCCTCGCGGGGAGCACGGTCACCCCGACGCAGGTCCTGGCACCGGCCGGTTCCGGCATGCTGCTCGACTACGACGTCGTCGGCCAGCAGGTCGTCATGATGACCCGGGTCTCGTCGGGCGCGCTTGTGCTCAACTCCGTCCCGATCGCGGGCGGCCCGGCCACCCAGCTCGACGCCACGGTGACCGAGCCTGCTCCCAGTGCCAGGGTTCCCGACTATCTGCCTAAGGGCCCCGGGGGCGCTCTTGTTGTTGGCGGCACCAGCACCAGCCAGGCCGTGCAGCGGCTCACCGCGGCAACGGACGGAAGCGTGAACGTCACCGTCGTGCGGCAGTTGCCGCCCCCGGCCGAGACCACCGCGACGCTGTCGATGGCGCACGGTCAGGTGCGCCAGGTCCTCACCGTTCCGCAGCTCAACGCCGCCACGCGCTTCGCGATGGCGACCACACCGCTGACCGGCTCCGGCAGCACCATCGGCAAGACGACAACCGGCTACCTGAGCGACGGCGGCCAGCCGCTCCAGGCCGGTCCCTGCACGGTGGACGCCTTCTGCGTGCGTGAGACGGACGGCAACTCCTACGGGCCGGTGTACACGACCACCACGGCGACCTCCGCCCGGGTGTTCATCAGCGGCCTCAGCCCGGAGACCTTCTCCTCGCCCGACACCCGCGTCGTGGACGCGGACAGCGAGTTCGTGCTCATCGACTCGGCCGGCTCCCAATACCTCTGGGAGCCAGGTCAGAGCGCGATGATTCCGCTGGGGCCGGCGAGCGGGGCGACGGTGTGGATGGGCACGCTCTGGCGGGCAACCGCGCCCGGCCAGATCCAGGCCAGCACGCCCCACACGGGGCTGGGAAGCGCGCCCGCCCTTCAGCGGACCATCAGCACGGGGGCGTCCTGCACGCCCAGCGAGGTGCAAGTGGCGCAACACTGGCTCTACTGGAGCTGCGGTAGCAGCGGCCCGGCCGGGGTATACGACCTGGCCACCAACGTGAAGTTCAGCGTCGACGCCGGCCCGGTGCTGCTGGGTGACGGCTATCTGGTGCGTCACGACGCGGCAAGCGGTGAGCTGCGGCTGACCGACGTGCACGCGGACTCCGTCGGCGCGACCTCTGTGCTGGCCACTCTCTCGCAGGCCGCTGGGGCGAGCGACGACCGGGGCATCGACTGGACTGTGGACCGCACCGGTGGTGACGTTGCCTACACAGGCTCGGACAACATCGTCCACGTGCTGAGCACGGGTGTGCCCGCGTCCCCGGTCGCGGCCAACGCGGGGGCCTGGAGTAACTCCATCACGCCCGGCCAGGCGTGGAACTTCCGCTTCGAGGCCAGCCGTCCGCTGGCGAGCTGGCAGTTGGTGATCCGCCGGGCGACCACCGGTCAGGTCGTCTACAGCTACACCGGTGGCCCGACCGCCGCTCAGGGCTCTACGAGCTGGAACGGCATCCTCCAGGCCAAGACGGCCGCCTTCAACGGCTCCTACGACTGGCAGCTGCTGGCCGTCCCCGCGGACGCGCCCGGCGCCGCTGCGACGCAGGCGGCCTCCGGCACGATGGGTGTCTTCTACGGCCGGATGCCCTTCCACTCCTACGGCGAGAACGGCCGGTCCACCATGCTCGGCGTACTGAAGCAGTCCGCCTTCGGGTACCGCAACGGCTACGGCATGGACTACGAGGGCAACGGCCATGGCGGCTACTCCAGCCCGGTCGCGTCGAGCTACTGGAACCTCGGTACCGGCTCCGGTCAGCTCAACGCGGTCGTGCCCTTCGGCGACATCAACGGCGACGGCTTCAACGACATTCTCGTCCGGACCAGCGGTGGCGAGTTGGAGTACTACCCGAACCAGGCGGCGGGCGGCGTCCTCAACAACACCTCGCCGAAGGCGATCGGCGGGGGCTGGAACATCTACAACCGGCTGGTCTCGGTCGGCGACCTGAACCGGGACGGCCACGACGACCTGATCGCCCGCGATGCTTCGGGCGAGCTGTGGATGTACCCGGGCACGGGCAGGGGCGGCTTCGGTTCCCGGGTCGCGCTCGGCGGGGGCTGGAACACCTATACCCGGATCGTCGGCGTCGGCGACGTGAACGGCGACGGCAACGGCGACCTGCTGGCGGTCGACACCGCGGGCGGGCTCTGGCGCTACCTGGGCAACGGCAAGGGCGGCTTCAACTCCCGGGTGAAGATCGGGACGGGCTACCAGATCTACACCGCGATGGTCGGCGTCGGCGACATGAACGGCCACGGACTCAACTCGGTCGTCGCCCGCGACACCTCCGGCGTGCTGTGGCGGTACGACTTCACCGCCTCCGGCTCGCTGCTCTCGCGGGTCCGCATCGGCAACGGATGGAACATCTTCTCCGACCTCTACTGATCCTCCGCCGCTAGGGGCCGTCCGGTCCCGCCACTGAAACCAGGCCGCCAACCCCGACCCTCCCGCGCGGACGACCCGCGCGGGAGGAGCCGGTCAGGGACGGCTGTCAGCCTTGGTCGTCGATGAGCACCCTCCGACGGCCCAGGGATAACCCCCGGGGCCGTTAGCGTTACTCGCTTTCAGGCCCGCTTGATGCGAACTACAGGCTAGGCGGCTGAGGTCTGCTGGGCTGGTCAGCCAGACTGTGAGAGACACGGGCGATTGGGGCCGGACGGTGGAGTTGCTGCACTTCTCTGCCGTACTCCAACGGCTCCGGAGGGCGCTTCTGGGTTGCAAGATGGTACAGGTCAGAGCCATGCTTACGACTTGCTGAGCGGGGGCTCTCCACGGATGGTCCACGATGCCTGCCTGCCCCAAGGACCGTGCAAGCTGAGAGTGTCCGGGGCCAGCACTCCAGGCTCAGGGTGCCGGGCGAACATGCTGTCCGGTTGCGGGCAGGGCATGGAGTCGAGAGTAGGCAGGATCCCAGCGGGGCGACCACCGAGAAGTCCCGGAGTGCGGCTTAGGTGAGCAGCCCGCTGAAGGGGGAAGAACTGGCGCTGCTGCGGCGTGGTTTGGTTGGGCCGTTTGCCATCTTTCCAAGTCATGGGGAGGGATATCGTTGGCGAGCTACCCGTACGAGCAATCGGCAGGACACGCCTTACGTGTGCGTGCCGGGCACGCCCGGAATCAGGTGACCCGCCGGACACCACGACCTTCGGGTCGCCACCCTCTGACGAGCAAGGTAACAACCGACTGATGGCAGTGACTCAGCAGGAGATCGAGAACCGGTTGTGGGACGCCGCCGACGAGCTGCGCGTGGCGATGCCCGAAGCGCAGTACTCGTCGGTCGTCTTCCCGTTGATGTTCTGGAAGTACTTGTCGGACACCTGGGAGCACCACCACCAGGAGTTCCTGGACGAGAATGACCTGAACGGCCTCTCCGTCGAGGAAGCCCGCGAGATCGAGTACCGCGACTACCAGTCGTTCGAGATCCCGCTCATCTACCCCGACACCGTTGCCGAGCGTCGTGCGTCTTGGTCGTCCATCCTGGCCACTATCACCCAGCCCGGCCTCGGCCAGCGGGTCCGTGCCTCCCTGCAGGCCATCGAGACGGCCAACCCCGGCAAGTTCTCCCGCCTGTTCGGTTCCATGACCTGGACCTCCGAGGAGGTGCTGTCGGGGGAGGTACTGGCGGCGGTCATGCAGGCGATGAACCGCACCCCGAAAATGCACGAGGGCAACATGTCCTACGACGTCCTCGGCGGGGCGTACGAGTATCTGCTGAAGAGGTTCTCCGACGGGTCTGGCACCCGCGCCGGCCAGTTCTTCACCCCGCGCGAGGTCGTCGAACTGCTCGTCGAAATCCTGGACCCCCAGAACTTCGAGTCGGTGTACGACCCTACCTGTGGTTCGGGCGGCATGCTGATCGCCTCGGCGAACCTTCTGAAGTCTCGTGGCGGGCGCGGCTACACGCTCAAGCTGTACGGGCAGGAGGCCGTTTCCGACACCGCCGGTGTGGCCCGCATGAACCTCTTCATGCACAACCTCACCCAGTTCCAGGTCGAGGTCGGCGATACCTTGAAGGACCCGCGCTTCAAGAAGCCGGACGGGTCCGTCGCGCAGTTCGACGTGATCCTCGCCAACCCGCCCTACAGCCTGAAGTGGAAGCCTTGGAAGAATGACCCACGCGCCATTGGTGGCGTAGCTCCTCCGAAGTTCGCGGATTGGGCGTTCGTGCAACATATGATCGCGTCGATGGACCCGGAGAACGGTCGCGCCGGCGTCGTGTTGCCTCACGGCGTCCTCTTTCGCGGCGGCGAAGAAGAAGCCATCCGTCGGCGAGTCCTGGACAATGACCTTCTCGAAGCTGTCATCGGCCTGCCTGCCAACCTCTTTTACAGCACACCGATCCCGACCTGCATCCTCGTGTTCCGTGCCTACGGCACCAAAGCTGACGAGCGACAAAAGGGGGTGCTGTTCATCGACGCCTCCACGAGGTTCACCAAGGCCAAGAACCGCAACGTTCTGACCGAGGCGGACATCGCCGATGTTGTGACCGCCTACCACTCGAGTTTCGATTCCGACGGCAACCCGGTTGACTCTGACGGCGACGCCGGACTCGCAGCACGCTTCGTGCCCATCACGGAGATCATGGCGAACAGGTACGACCTCAACATCGGCAGGTACATCAAGCAGGCCGCAGCTGAGGCCGGAGACCTCGGTACCCTCATTGATGCCTACAACATCGCCAGAGCCGAGCGGCAGAAGACCGAGGCTCGCATGCTCGCCGCCCTTGCCAACGCTGGGATCGAGGGCTTCGATGAGTGAGTGGGAACAGGCGTGTTTGGGCGACCTTGTCGAATCATTTCGCGTGAGAGTTGACCCCGCAGAACTCGGGGACGCTACGGTCATACATTTCAGTATCCCTGCTTTCGACGACCGGATGACTCCGACTGTCGAATCTGCGAGCGGAATTCGCAGTCACAAATTTAGCGTCGATGAAGACAGTGTTCTTGTCTCAATGTTGAACCCGAGAATTCCTCGAGTGTGGCTCGCTGCGGGAGCTAAGAATGCTCTAGCCTCGACTGAATTCGCTGTTCTTCGCCCGAACAATCCTCGGATGACCCTTCCCTTTCTCTATTGCCTCTGTCGGTCGAGTAGTTTCACGTCGATGCTTGACGAGAGATCGACTGGCACCACAGGAAGCCGGAAGAGATCGAAAGCAGCCGATGTGTTGGCGTATACCTTCTTCTTGCCACCGCCGCGGGTGCAGGAGCAGATTGTCGAGGTCATCAGGGCAGTCGACGACCAAATGGCCGCGCTAGATGTAGAGGCGGAGGCGCTGAATGGTGTGTATCAGGCGGCGACATCTCGGCTGTATTGCACCGCTGAGGGGGGAGAGGCAGACTCTCGGTTCCTCGGCGATGTGATGCACCTCGATGTCGTGCGGACCCCGATGGAAGCCGGAAAGACTTACCATCTTGCTGGAGTACTCAACGCCGGTAAAGGGCTTGTAGATAAGGATGAGTTCGACGGGGCTGATACCGAGTACAGCGCTATGAATATCCTTCGGGAGAATCAGGTGGTGATGCGGAAGCTGACTGCTTGGGAGGGGCCGATCACAGTGGTTCCTCCAGAGTTCGACGGCTTCGTGGCGAGCAACGAGTTCCCGACTTTCACACTTACCAGTGACGTTGCCCCAGGGTGGATGAAGCACGTCTGTCGAACACCTCGGCTGTGGGCTGAGATGAAAAATAGGGTCGTCGGGACCGTGCAGCGCCGTAAGCGGCTCAACCCTGACCAGCTCCTGTCGGTAGCACTTCCCGTCCCGTCCCGGCCAGAGCAGGAAAAGGTAGCGGAGGCACTGGACGCGATCGAGAGGGAAGTCACCGCGATCCACGAGGAGGCCGCCCGTCTTCGTGGGGTCCGGGCACGGCTGCTGTCGGGGCTGCTGGACCGCAGCATCGACATTAGATCCGCTGAGTTGGGGGCTTGAGGCGTGGCGAAGGGCATTCGGGAGCGTGAGTTCCAGAACCTGATGATCCAGTGGTCCCTTCCTATGGGCTGGGGCTTTACAACGGGCAGGGCGCTGCCGCGCGAGACGACGCAGACGGTGGTCGTCAGCCAGCTGCGGGACGCCATTCTTCGGCTCAACCCGGACGTGATCGACGGGCTCGACGTGGACGCGGTGGTCGAGGAGATCGTCGCCACGGTCAACGCCGTCGAGGGCGGCCTGGTGCGGGCCAACGAGCAGGTGCTACGCCTGCTGCGCGGCCAGAAGGAGTTCCGGGACGCCGACGGCGCGTGGCACGCCCTGAAGGTCATCGACTTCGAGCACCTGGCCGCCAATACGCTGGTGGTGTCGGACGAGGTGACCATCACCGTCCCGGGCAAGACCTCCCGCCGGTTCGACCTCGTGTACTGGGTCAACGGCCTGCCCCTGGTCGTGGTCGAGGTGAAGTCCCCGACCGCGAAGTCCGGGTGGGCGGATGCCGCCCGTGAGATCAACGACGTGTACGCCACCGAGTACCCGTGGTTCTTCACCCCCAACGTCTTCGCCGTCGCCTCCGACGGGCTGAAGCTGCGGTTCGGCGCCGCCGGCGCGCCCACGAACCTGTGGCAGCCGTTCCGGTCCACCGCCGACGACGAGAACCTGTCCGGGCAGGCCGACGTGCAACGCTCCGTCGAGCTGCTGATGAACCCGGCCACGATCCTGGACATGCTCGCCAACTTCGCCCTCTTCGACACCTCCGGGGGCGGGGTGGACAAGAAATACCTGCCCCGCTACCCGCAGATGGAGGCCGCGCACCTGATCCACGAGCGGGTGCTGGATGGCGGGTCGAAGGGCCTGATATGGCACCACCAGGGGTCCGGGAAGACGCTGCTGATGGTGTTCGCCGCCTCGCTGCTGCTGACCGACACCTGCACCGAGTCGCCCACGATCATCCTGCTCTCGGACCGGACTCAGCTCGTTAGGCAGACCTCCGGGGTTTTCACCTCCGCGATGGGGGACGCCTACTTCCACCAGCCTGCCACCGGCCAGAAGTTGCGTTCCCTGCTGGCCGACGACGTGCGCGGCGTCATCTCCACGACCGTCCACAAGTTCGCCGACGCCGGCAAGAACCTGTCGACCCGGGACAACATCATCGTGCTGGTCGACGAGGCACACCGCACCCAGTCCGCCAGGGAGAAGTCCCTGGCCGGGCAGATGCGCGCAGCGTTGCCGCACGCGAAGTTCTTCGGCATGACCGGCACCCCCGTCCGCAACCTCGCCACCGACACCTTCGCCCTCTTCGGCGAGGAGAGCGACCCGGGCAGGGTGCTGCACCGGTACTCGGTGTCCAGGTCCCTGCTGGACGAGGCAACCGTCCCGGTCATGCTGGACCCGCACCCGGTCGCCTTCGAGATAAACGACCAGGCGTTGCAGGCCGAGTTCGACCAGTTCGCCGACGACTTCGACCTTGACGACCCCGACCGCGAGATCCTATCCCGCAAGTTCGGGCGCCTCACCAGCGTGTTCACCAACCCCGAACGCATCCACGCGGTCTGCCAGCACATCGTGGACCACTACCTGGCCGGCGCCTACCGCAACGGCCTCAAGGCCCAGGTCGTCGCCTTCAACCGTGAGCTGGCCGTGGCGTACACGGACAAGATCAACGAGCTGCTGGCCGGCTTCGAGGCGTCCCAGGTGCTCGCCGAGGTCGGGAAGCATGACCGGATCACCGCCGAGGTGAACATCTCCGTCTCGGACTCCAAGGACGAGGACCGCGCCATGCGGCCGTTCCGGCTCTCGGAGGCCGAGGAGGAGGAGCAGAAGCGGCGGTTCCTCACCCCGGACGACCCGCTGTGCTTCTTGGTGGTGACCGCGAAGCTGATGACTGGGTTCGACGCCCCCAACGAGGGCGTCCTCTACCTGGACAAGCCGCTGAAGGCCCACACCTTGTTCCAGACGATCACTCGCCCGAACCGCACCTGGGTGTCCCCGACCGGGTTCGTGAAGACCTCCGGCGTGGTCGTGGACTACATCGGCTTGGCCGAAGAGGTCCAGCGGGCCGTCGCCGACCCCACCGCAAAGGGGGCTAACAAGGGTGGCGGGTTCGTCACCGACCTGTCCGAGCTGGTCGCCGAGTTCCGTACCACCTTCGCCCGCATCGAAGACCTCCTCGCGGACGTGGACGGCCTGGACCTCACGGTCCACGGCTACGAGTCCGTGCGCGCCATCAACGTCTTCCTGGACGCCAACCCTGGCGCCGCCGAGGTGTTCACCAAGGACTACCGGCTCCTGGCCCGCCTGTATCCGCTCATCAACACCGACAAGCGGATCGCCAAGTATCGTGACGGTTTCGGGCTGTTCGGGTCCGTGTACACGACCCTGTTCAAGAAGTCCTCCGACGAGGAGAGGAAGGAACGGCTGGCCGAGCTGGGGCCGATGGTCCTGGAGATCATCAACGCCCACGTCCACTCCTTCTCCGTGGTCGCCTCCCAGGAGGAACCCCTCGTCCTGGACGCCCAGGGCATCGCCATCCTCAAGGAGCTGCTGGCCCTCGTCCGCCCAAAGCCAGACAAGGACGACGGCGAGGACAAGACGCCGCCGTCCGCGGCGGAGATCCTGGACCACATCAAGGCCGCCCTCGACAAGGGCGTCGACCCGGGGTCCGCGAAGTACACCGCCCTCGCGGAGCGGATCAAGCGGCTGCGGGACCAGATCATCCAGAACTCCCAGGACGCCCTCGGGTTCCTGTCCGAAGCACTCCGGGTCGCCCGCGCCATCGTGGACGCCCAGAAGCACCCCGACGAAGCCGTCGTCGTGCTGGACGACGACCACGTGGGCGTCCTGTCGCGGATCATCCACGACCACGCGCCGCCCGGCCTCACAGTCACGGAGAGGAACCTAGCCGAGGAGATCGACCAGGTGGTCACCCGCACCCTCGCCCAGTCATGGGACAACGCCGACGCCCGCAACCGAGGCGTCCGCCGCGCCACTGCCACGGTCTTCCGCCATTACACGCTGAAGCCGGTGGGGGAGCCGTACGACTCCACCGTCGCCTACATCGAAGCTCACTACCTCGTTGACTGACGAGTACGAGAAGGCCCGGACCCGCCCTGGGCCTTCGTCGCCTCGGCTGCCAGTTCGGATACCCTCAGCTGGCTTCGTGTCCTGCGAGGTTAGGCAACACGCTCATTCTTCCTCTTCTTCTGCTTCCTGGCGCAACCGGTCGGCGATGTCCACTAGGGAACCGCGCTGGGGAACGAACCAGCGCCGCGTGCCCTGAAGCGGTTTGCTCTGGTAACCGGCCTCCACGAGCATCTTCTTGGCCAGACCGGTCGGCGAGTATGCGACACCGTCCACCGCCCATACCAGGCAGTTGCGGCGCTGCCGGGTCCAGGTCGCACGAGCCCGGCGTGCATCCGCCGTGAGCCAGGGGGTGAGCTGTTGCTGTTCGCGGCCCGGGACTGGGCGGAACTCGACGAGCGTCCCTTCCTCGAGCGCGTTGTTCTCGAAAATCACGGAGACTGCGTTGGCTTGCCGTGCGTGCCGTTCACGCTCGGACGCGCGGTACACCGATGAGAGGGGCGGAGGTTGATTGTCCCCCTGCAGGGTTGCCAGCGCTGAACCAGCGACATCCGAATACCGTTCAGCATTGCGGAAGATGCTGCTCACCTGACTCTTGTGTCCGTAACCCGTGTCGATCCAGTGGATCAGCGTGGCTACAGCGGCGTCCACGAGCTCGGCGACGCACGCCGGTACCGTCGGCCAATCTGATTCGGAAATTTCCTGCCAGCCTCGGGGCAGGCACTGGAAGGTCACGTGGGCGATGAGCAGTCGCCCAAGGTCGGCGAGTGTGCCAGCGCGCCCCTCCCACTGCGGGCGTTGTGCCTCGATCTGCCGCTCAACCTCCCGGAGCACCAGGATGGTGCGCCAGGTCTTCACCGCGTCGGTGCGGTGGAGCGGAAATAGCCGGTGGTGCTGCCTCGGATCCCAGAGAAGATCGATGTCCACGTTGGCTTGGAAGGATAGTTCCGGAGAGGCGTGAGCACAGGCGAGCGCGGTTGCGGCCTCCCTGAGGGTGCAACCGTCGTCCTTCGACTGTGGAGGTTCTTCGCCCCGGCGCAGGACGTAGGTCTTCCGCAGCCGAAGCAGAAAGTCGTCGCGGAGCTGCTGCTGCACCTTCTCCAGGGCGATGAAGTCCTGGGGCTCCACCCTGTTCTGGGTGTTGGTCGTTCGGGTGACGTCGTGGTCGAAGCCCTCCGGGCAGTCCGTCAAGGAGATGATGCGGACGCCGATCCGTGCGCGTGTGGCGACCTCCGGGGTTTGCTGGTAGGCCTCGTGGACGGAGGCGACCGTCTGCGCGCCGTTGACAATGCTCGCACCCTCCATTTCCAGGTCCCCCCGAGGGCCCATGATCACCTTGTCGCATAGCACCGTGATCCCGTTGTTGAAGTACCAGAAGTACTCGGGCCTTCTACGAAGGGTCTCCACAAGGGTGCGATTTACCGCCGTGACACCGAGTGGATTGCGGATATTCCGCTGGAAGAGCCGGTGGTGGTTGTCCTCGTACCAGCGTGCGACCTCCGCGCCTCCTATCGTGCCGTGGTACGCCAGGATGGGATCCTTGATCGGACTGACATCGACCGCCGAGGCCGACGCCTTCAGCTTGATCTGGGGTTCGGCGATTCCGGAGCGCAGGATGCGGATGAAGTCGGGCAGTCGCAGGGGGCGCAGGCGCAGCGAGTCCTCGTATTCCGCGCAGAACCGGTCGAGCACCTCCTTGGCCTCGGCCCCAATCGGCTGGGTCCCTGCCCAGGCCGGCAGCAGGGTGATCTGTACTCGCGGATTGCTGAGTGCCCGTTCCAGATCGGGGATGAGCGGCGTCAGCTTAGCGTTGAAGCACTGGTACTCCCGAGCAATCAATAATTCCAGACCGTTCTTCAGGTCGAGAGCAGCGTTCTTAGAGAAGGTGGCTGTGCCGTCGCTACTCCACTTCGCCTGTACCACCCAGACCTGGGGCTCTTCTGAGGCGAGATCCACCGCCACGGCGTCGATGCCCTGGTCGCTAAACGAGTCGATGACGAACTCGGCGCAACGCTGCAGCGGATAGCCGGTGAACTCGCGGATCGCCAAGGCAGCCAGGGAACGGGAGAGAAATGAGTTCCGCTGGATTCGCTGCTCAAACTTGGACAGATCCTCAACCGGGACGATCCCAGTGAACTGCTCATCGAGGGCGTGTTCGAGCTGCTGGGCGTGCAGAGCGGTCACTGTGCTCCTGTCGGTGGCTGGCGGCCATGCTGGGACGGTGGCGAGGGGTTTGCCCACGTCTCATCAGCCATTCAGGTTGCTTGCCGAAGAGTCAGCACGTCAAGCACTTTGCCGCACTGCGTAGCTACGATGGGACTGAGCTTGGCGTTTAACGTCGCAGGTCACCCGACCTGCTGATCTGCGGTTCTTTCCGGGACAGCGGAGGCGGCCGTTCTCCACGCTTCGAGATGTCGAGTCACGAAGTACAAGAGAACGGCCGCTGTGTATGAGTCTGTCTGTCTATGCGCCCGCAGGCGAGGCGTTGGACGTGTTGTCCCGCTTCCGGGTCGAGTTCTATGAATGCCTCTACGCTCGCGCGGATGCGCTCTTCGAGCTCACCGACGCGGTGCTGTGCGCGGACGGGCCGGTGAAGACCCTGGTCGAACTGTCGCTGGCGGTCGAGCACCGGCGCGGCCATGGTGCGCTGTACGCGGCGTTGGACCGCGGTTGGCTGGAGCCGACGCGCCTGCGCCGCACGCTCGCCGGTCTGCCGCTGCCGAGAGCGGCAGACGGCCGGATCGTGCTGGCCGTGGACGTGAGCAACGGGCTCCGTCCTGATGCCCCGACCAGCGACGAGCGGCTGTTCTGCCACGTCTACGGACGTGGTGAGCGCAAGACGGACCAGTTCGTGCCGGGCTGGCCGTACTCCTTCGTTGCCGCGCTGGAATCCGGCCGCACCTCCTGGGTCGCGCTGCTGGACGCCGTACGCCTGGGACCCGCCGACGATGCGACGCTCGTCACCGCCGCCCAACTGCGCGATGTTGTTCAGCGGTTGACGCAGGCCGGGCACTGGCGGCCGGGCGACCCGGAGATCCTCATCGTGATGGACGCCGGCTACGACGTCACCTACCTCACCCACGCCCTGGCCGACCTGCCGGTGACGCTGCTCGGGCGCCTGCGCTCGGACCGGGTCATGCTCCGAGACCCGGGCCCGACCCGTTCCGGTCCCAAGGGCGGGCGACCCCGCCGGCATGGCGGTGTCCTCACTTTCGCCAAGCCCGACAGCTGGCACGAGCCCGACGTCACCACAGCTACGGACACCACCCGCTACGGCAAGGCCGAGACGATCGCCTGGGACCGGATGCACCCCAGGCTCACCCACCGAGGCCCCTGGCTGAACCACGCCAAAGAGGAACTGCCCACCCTGCACGGCACGTTGATTCGTCTCAATGTCGAGCGCCTGCCGGGCGACCGGCACCCGAAACCGGTGTGGCTGTGGTGCTCCGCCAACGCCGCCACACCGGTGGACGTGGACCGCTGGTGGCAGTCCTTCCTTCGCAGATTCGACCTGGAGCACACCTTCAGGCTCCTGAAACAGACCCTCGGCTGGACGGCACCGAAGGTCCGCCACGCCGACAGCGCCGATCTGTGGACCTGGCTCATCATCGCCGCCCACACCCAACTCCGCCTCGCCCGCCCCCTCGCCGAGGACCTGCGCCGTCCCTGGGAGCGACCCGCCTCACCCCGTCGCCTCACCCCCGCTCGCGTCCGCCGCGGGTTTCGCAACGTCCACGCGACGGCGGCCCGTCCGTCGGCCGCACCGAAACCGTCCAAGCCGGGTCCGGGACGGCCTCCCGGCTCGAAGAACAGGCAGCGGGCCACACTGCACGAGGTCGGCAAGACGGTCAAACGTGCTGAGTCGATCAAGGAACACCAAGCCCGCCGAGGATAAACGCCAAGCTTAGGAGTTCGATCCATGTTCCGTCTGGCCGTAGAGTCCTGCGGTGGTTTGGTCCACCGGGGGCATGCAAATGTGCTGGTACCCGGCAGTGTTGATGTCATCGGTGGATGTCAGTCTGATTCGACGGCCGCCCAGGCCGGTGGTCCGCTAGGGCCCGGCTATCGACAGAATGGGGCCATGGACGCTGGATTGACTGCACTGCTCGGCGCCGCCGTGGGCTCACTCGCCACCCTCGGCTCTGCGATGGTCACCGGGCGCGTGGCGGCTCGCTCGCAGTTCGCTCAGTGGCGTCGGCAGCACCGCCGGGATGCCTATGCGAACTACCTGGCTGCGGTGTACGACCGCGATGTCGCCTTGGACGCGGTGCGAGACACGCTGCGAGGGGACCGACCGGACCTGCGCGAGGTTGACGAGAGGATGGAGCGCTTCGATGCTCAGGTCCGCAGCGTTCACCGGGCTGCCGAGTTCGTCATCCTCGAAGGTCCGCAGTCCGTGGCGGAGGCGCTCTATTGTGCGGTCCATGCGTCCGATGACCTGGCCGAGGTCATGCGGCGGATGGCGCGTGATGCCCATGCGGGTGACACATCCCGCAAGGCTGCAGACACCGCGCTGGTCGCTGAGCGCGAGCACCTGCTGTACCAGGCCGTGAAGGGCCTCCGCGCAGCGGCTGCAGACGTCCTCGGCGACAGTCGGATACGCGTCTCGTAGTCGTATGGCCGGCGGAGTTCAAGCCCCGACGGCTGGCGGGTACCCACGGTGCTGCGCTCTCAGCTTGGGAAGCTGAGGTGATCTACGGATGGTTGCTTGGCTGACCTGGGTGGTAGCTCTATCCGCGCTCGGCCGCTTGTCGGCTTGGTGCCCGCTGTTCCCCGTGATTCCCCGCACGATCTGGCACGAGTCTGGCACGCTGCGACTCGGCTCCTATCCGCGTCGCAGCATGCGTCATACCATCAAGCGTTAATGATCTTCTGAACTTCGCGAAGCTTCTCTTCCGCGGTGAGTGACGAGTAGTCGCCGCTCACCAGCCCGTCCAAGGTGCTCCGAACGTTGTTCGAGTGGGGGTGCAGAACAGCGTCCAAGACGCGGGCGCGCTCGCTACCGTCACGCGTATACACCCACACTTGCTGTTCCTTGCGCGGTTCTGTGTTGCATCGGGGATCAAGGACGGCAAGCGGGAAGTACCCGAGACCCGAAGCTTCGAGTTTACGAGCGATGGAGCTGAGAACGTGCTTGCCGAGTCTGTCGAACCCCAATGCGGTCCGTAGGCGTCCCAAGTTGTCTTGCATCAGCCCGCCCTCGTCTTCACACGCCTCAGCGGTCTCCTGAAGATCAGCCACTGCACCCTCCCCTGGTGTGGCACTTGGTTGGAGAGCATATAGGGATCAAGGAAATAAAATGCTCGATCCCTGGAAGCTCATGGTTGCCAGCCTCCCCGTGACGAGGCGCGTAACCGCTGGCGCAGGCTGGGGTCGGGCATACGGCTCCGGAGTGAATGCGCCGATCACTACGCATAGCTCTCTGACCGGCGGCGGAGTCCATCGAAGGGCGCCAGCGACACAGACTGTGTCGGAGGTGTGTCGTCGGCCGCGAAGATCCGCCGCTGTACGCCCTCGTTGCCCTCAAGGCTGCCGTCACCGCACCTGCCTCCGGAAGGCGCTTTATGTCCCCAGACGGTGTGCAGGCCAGAGGCACGTTGGCACTGTAAGTCCTGGCCCTGGTCCTTGGATGGTTCAGAGATCCGTGACGGTATCCCAGGTCCTCGATGGCCCGGATGCCCTTGCCCGGCGCTGGGTGGTGAAGATGTCTGACAGTTGGGCGCCCAGTGTGGCTTCTGCAGCCGGCAACACGCCGCTCGCGACGACGCAACCCATACGGCACCTACCAGACGCGCAAAGCCCGTCACGCTCAGTGTTGCGCTCTTGATGTTCTGCCCGGACTTCTGTACAGTCTCAAGAACACAACGCGAGGAGGGCCAATGGATGCGGCACCGCTGACAGATGCCCGTGACCGCTTGAGCGAGATCGTCGACAACGTTGCGGCGTCAGGGGAAGCCTTCGTGATCACGAAGCACGGCAAACCCATGGCTGTCATCTTGGGTGCAGATGAGTACGAGTCGCTGATTGAAACGCTCAATGTGCTTTCCGACTCTGACACCATGGACGCGATCAATGAGGCTCGGAGCGAGGCTGAGGAGTTCGCGGAGAAGGAGTAGTAGATGCCTACGCTGAGTCGGCGAGCGCAGAAAGACCTTGAGCAGCTTCCGGATGCCCTGAGAGTGAAAGCACTCAACATTATCGATCGCTTGGATTCGGAACCCGGCTTGGGTAAAAAGCTGTTGGGGTCTCTGGCGGGTATTCGATCCGCTCGGCTCGGACGGTCGCATCGAATCTTGTACGAAGTCAAGAACACGGGAATCGCTCATGTCTTGACCATCTCACAGAGGCGGGACGCCTATCGATGACACCACAGATGCCCGCCAGTGGACCGGAAAGAGAGATATTCCTTCGGGCTTTGAGGCTCTTCAGTGACGCGTGTCGTCCTCCAGATCTTCTTCGTGAGTGCCCTTATTCAGTTGATCTCCCCGAAGGGGGAAGAGGGTGCGCAGAAGAATGTATAGAAATACTGGACCGATATGGCGAGCCTGAGCAACTCAGTCCGATTGAGTTCGGTCACGGAATTGCTGCGGTACCGCTGAAAAGCAACCGAGAGGCTACACCGAGTCCCGTCTCTAATCGCCCTTTCGATGCGGCGGAAATCCGCCTACGAGATAAAGCGATACCCGATCTGTCCAAGTGGTCCACCAGTACTCTCGTCATCGAGCTGCGCGAGAACTTCATACCTAGCCCGCAGGCTCTTACGGTACCGGCGCGGGGTGATCTATGTAGACGGATCTGTGCTGAGATCGATCTGCGTGGGCTGTCGTCGAACGATCTTATTCGTTATGGCCTAGGTAGTAGTCTAGTGCACACCATTCCGATCGCCGTCACGGCCCCAGCGTTGATGGCGGTGGATCAGAGGTTCGCGGAGCGAAACGGATTTCGCCAAGGAACTCCACTCCCCGAGGCTCCACCTGGCTGGGTGCAGTTGGCGGATTTGATCGCTGCCGACACAAATGCCACCGGTCTCGCCCCCTTAACCGGGTCCCCTACCCCGCGAGCCCAGGCACGCCGAAGGATGAATGCAGCTTTAACCTCTGCCTTCACAAACAAGCTTCACGGATGGGTGGAAACTGCAGACCTTCAAGCGCTCATCGACTGGGAGGCGCCGGCAGTCTCTGACTTCCTGGACTTTTCCTTGCCTGAGTCGACGAAAGCTAGAAAAATGGCCTTCGTGCGGAGTCGTTGGCTCATGGATCGCCTCACGGAAACCTACCTCTCTGACTGGCGTTTCACTTCGCTTCAGCTGGAATGGCGATATTCCCGAGGTGAGCAAGAGCCGCCGTGCGGCCGCAAGGTGATGCGGGAAAGGTATATTGAGCGCAACGAGTTGGCATTCGCTCTCTCGGATGCCGCTTCCCGTCGGGACAGTACTAACGAGAAATCTGCTGCGCTATATTCTATGGCGCTGCAGCTCGTGAAGTCCGAGCAGGTTGCCTCCGCAGCGGAAGTTCTCAAACTGGCGCTAAAGGGTGATCCGGAGAACCCCAAACTGCTGAATTCTCTGGGGTTCTGCATGCTTGCTGAGGAGCCGCAAGTAGCGATCGAGTACCTTGAGCAGGCGCGTTCACTGGGCTACAAGAACACCGTCAACACTTGTAACCTGCTTTACGGACTCCTTCGTACGGGGAAATATGCTGCGGTGCTGGAGCTGTCCGAAGCGGCGTTGGTGGACTGGCCGAAACTTGATCGCACCACGTCTGTGCTTTGGGACTTCAAATCCGAAGAGCCCAAGATACTTAGGAATGCATGTTCTCGGTGTTATGTGAAAGACATTGGGCTATATGTCGTTCGTAGCCACGGAGATGCAAGCAGTCGTCTCCGCTGGGACGAAATGACGCGCAACATGCACGACCCTTCCGTTCAATAGTGATGGTTGGTTAGCCTGCGCGCAGGACCGGTCCGTAAACCGCAAGGTCGGTGGTGCGGCTTTGGGCTGGAGCCGATTTGGCGCGAGTGATCATGGCCCATGACGCTAGCCAGCGGATCGGGCAGGTTTGTGATCCTGCCCGTTAGTGCCCGATTTTGGGCCATGATCTGCGAGGCTCGCGCCAAATTGGCTGCCTAAAGCCGTGGAGCCGACCGGCCTCAGCCACAGAGAGTTTTTCCTACCTCTGCCCACTGCACGCAGCGCGCCGCCGGGCGCGGCCAGCCGGGGCGGAGACAGGAGGCAGGCCGCGCCGCAGAGGCGGCGCGCGCCCGCGCCGTGCGCGGGCCTTGAACCCGTGAAGAAGGTTGTAACTCAGTCGGTGGCGTGGGGCGTGTGGGGTTGGAAATCTTCTACGCAGGCTGGGAGTTCGACGCCTTGGCGGTATGCGAGCGGCAGGAAGAGCACTGGTCGGATCGTCCATGTCACGCGGGTACCAGCCTGAGTGATGGTGACCGTGCAGGGCTCCGCGCTTAGGAGGGCTCGCCTCGTGCGGATGCGGCCCTCGTACAGCCAGGTCCATGCCTCGTCGGAGGCATCCGGGTCGAGCGCCGGTGAAATTGTGCGGAGTGCCATCGCGACCCATCTGTCAGCCTGGGGCGCAGAGTAGGCATCGAAAGATGCCAGGAGTGTAGGCCGATTCCCCTCGGTGAGGTCTTCCGTCCAGCACTGGCACCAATAGCCGCGGGCGAGTCCCTTCATGATGCTGCTCCTCGGGGATTGGCCACGAGCACGTAGCGGGTGCTGTCGTCGTACAGGGTGAGTTGGTAGGCCGTTCCTGCGGCCAGATACGCGAGGGCTCGTTCGTTCTCCGGTTCGTCGGTGAGCCAGTGGCGGCCTGGCTGTGCGTATGCGGCGTCGAGCTGGTCCGTGATCTGACTCGTACGCTCCCGAACCCAACGCAACGCCAGGCGGGGGCTCGTAGCGCCGTGCGATCCCAGCGGGATGGAGCAGTCCTCGTGCAGGGGGTAGGCGGTGGCCCAGCACTGGTATGAGGCGAGCTGCCCGCCTGCCTGCAAGTTTTCAGCGGCGGCCGGCGTCAGCATGGGTGTCCTCCAGGGCTGAGCTGCGTGAAGAGTTCCTCGGTGACTGCGTAGCCGCCATGGCCGTCGTGGACCCGGCGTGTGATCGCGCTGACCCTCCGTGGGCTGCCTGTGACTTGTCGGCCTGGTGGTCGTCTTGCTCGGGCTTCACGAACACGGTGCCGACTCCCGGAGCTCTGCCCGGCCGCGCAGTTCGGCGGTGACGGTGCGCCCGGAGTCGTCGCCCTGGACCACAACGCGGTCGGCGAGAGCGGAGACCATGCCGAGTCCGCGGCCGTGGGTGGAGTTGGGGGATGGATGCTGGATCGCGGGACTGGTCTTGGCGTCTCCGGAGTCGGTCACCGCGATGGTGACGGCCAGCTCGGAGACGGTGAGCGTGACGTGAAAGGTGCCGGCGTCGTCGCCGCTGGCGGTGTGCATGAGGGCGTTGGTGCCGAGTTCGGTCACGATCAGCGCGGCGTCTTCGGAGTGGGGGTGCTCGTCCAGCGTGGCGCGGGTCCAGTTGCGCGCGGCGCGGAGTTCTTGAGGATCCCCAGGGAAGGTGTGTCGGTGGGTGGGCATGGCGTCCTCCATGGCGGGTGACCTGCTGTCTTCCGTGTCAGCCGTGCCGACTGGCTGACACGGCCCATGCAGAGCCGTACAATTAGTACTAGCACCGTACCGAATGTGCGCGTACCGAGAGTGTGGGTTCGTACTTTTCGTGCGGGCGACCCGGCGCATAGCGTTCGGCGTGCGGTCTGGTGCTGACTTGGATGCCGATGGAGAGAGGACCTCGCATGTTCGGTCTGTTTGTGCGCTTTACCTGCAAGGACGAAGAGGCGGCGGCTGCGTTCGATGACCTCGTGGCGCGGACTGGGGAGCAGATCCGTGCGAACGAGCCCGGCACGGTGATCTACACCGTGCACCGCGTTGACGGCCGTCCGCTGGAGCGCGTGTTCTACGAGCTCTACCGGGACAAGGACGCCTTCGAAGAGCACGAGTCGAAGGACTACGTGCAGGCCTTCCTGTCCGAGCGGGACCGGTACCTCTCGGCCACGGAGGTTGATCGCCTGGACTTCGTGTCCGGCAAGGGTGTGGACGTTGAGTACTGAGTATCAAAAGGCGCTCGGCCGCAAGATCGCCTTCAACCGCAAGCGCCGGGGGCTGTCACAGAAGGAGTTCGCCGGCCTGCTGGGGCGCTCGGAAGCGTGGGTGTCCCAGGTGGAGCGGGGCGTGCGCCGCATCGACCGGATGACCGTGCTGGAGAAGGTCGCCGACGTCCTGGAGATTCCGGTCGCCGAGTTGGCGGCCGAGGCCCCCATCGTGGCGTCGGTGGCCGAAGGTGAGCCGCCCGGGGCGTGTCGGCTCCGGATGGTGCTGAGCGCCGCGCACTCATTGAAGGCGGTCCTCGGTCAGCAGAACGCTTCCCCCGATATCCCGGCGCTTCGCGCCGAGGTCGACCGCGCCTGGTCGCTTACACACCAGGGCAACTACGCCGACCTGGCCGAGTTGCTCGAAGAGCTCGTCCCCGGGTTGGAGTCGGCCACCCGCTCGGTTCCAGAAGCGGAGCGTCCCGAGCTGTTTCGGCTACTGGCGGTCATGTATCACACGTGCAGCGGCGCGCTCGCGAACATGGGGGAGCCTGAGGCGGCCTGGATCGCTGTCGACCGTGCCGTGGTCGCTGCCGAGCGGGCGAATGATCCGCTGCTGATGGCGGCCGGTGAGTTCCGGTTGTCGCTGGTCTTTCTCGGCGCGCGGCACTTCGAGCAGGCGGCCCAGGTGTCCGGGAGTGCGGCTGAGGCTCTGCGATCTCTGGCGGAGTCCGGACAGGTCGAGGCGGTGGCGCTGCGTGGTGCGCTGACCCTCCAACGGGCGGTCGCTGCCGCTCGGTTGAACCTGGCCGATGAGGCGTACGGGTATCTCCGTGAGGCTCGTGAGATGGCCGAACAGGTCGGCGATGGGCGCAACGACTACAACACCGAGTTCGGGCCGACCAACGTTGGCTTGCACGAGGTGGCCGTCGCGGTCGACCTGGGGGATGCCGGAGTCGCTCTGCGGGCCGCGCAGGCCGTCGACGAGTCGGGGCTGTCCGCGGAACGGCAGACGCGCTTTCAGATCGATGTCGCCAGGGCCTACGCCCAGCGCCGACAGGTCGCTGACGCGGTCTCAGCCCTGCTGAGGGCACGTGAGCTGTCGCCCGAGATGGTGCGGGCCCTGCCGATGGTGAAGCAGCTCGCGGCGGACCTGCTGACCATGGCCCAGCCGCCCTCTGAGGAACTTCGCGCCTTGGCGGCGGAGTTGGGCGTACACGAAGTACGGACTGGTACCTGAAGTACTAGACAGTACTTCGAGTACGGGTTACTGTGGTTGGTGTCGGCACGCCCCTTCGCGTCCAGCGGAGTTGGTGGTGTGGACATGCGAACGGGCCGGAGCAGGAAGGCAGACCTGCACCGGTGCGTAAGCGGAAGGGCCACAGAAAACAGATGTGGCCTGAGCGGGAGGCAGCCCACTCAGGCCGGGTGCGTCTTTGGCATCAACGCTCCTGGAGCGTATCGCGCCCAGTCGGTATGAGGTCAACCTCCCGTTGCGTAGTCATTCGTCACTGAATGCAGCCGTACGCGTGTGCGGCGCAACGCAAGGGAGAGCATTTCTGTGCGTGTAATCCGTGTGGAGACTTCGGCGGCCACCATCCTGCTGACCGAAGCCCCGGAACCCAAGGTTCGGGACCGCCAGACCGGAGAGATCGCCAAGGACGCCACCAGCGGCGAGGCGCTCATGACGATCGGCGCCGTCTACATCGAGGACGGCGAGTCCTCGCTCATCAAGGTCACCGTGCCGGAAAGCGGCATCACCGAGGGCCTGACCCTCGGTGCCCCGGTCTCGCTTCCGGGTCTGGTGGCCCGGCCGTGGGAGACCATTTTCAACGGTCAGCAGCGGCACGGCATCGCCTTTCGCGCCGCCGCCGTCACACCGGCCGCCTTCCCGGCTTCGGCTGAGGCCTCGGCCTGATGTCGGACTGGTTGACGCTGCTGGAGGTAGGTGGCCCCCTCGCCGGGCTCGGTGGCGGGGCCGCCTACACCCGGGCTCGTCACCCGGGCGTCTACTGGTCTACGGTCGGCTTGCCGATATCGACGGCCCGGCTCCTGGGCTCGTACGGCTCCGTCATGGAGGCGTGCGGCCTGACCGACCAGCCCTCCCGGCTGCGGGCTCTGGCAGTCAAGGCAACGACTCGCCGTGAGATCCGGCCTGTGCCTCCTCGCCGGGGAGTCATCCGGCCCACCTCGACAGGCTTGCGGCTTCGGCTGCGGCTGGCTCCGGGGCAGGAGCCGGCGGATGTCGCCGCATCGGCGGAGCGGTTGCGGCATGCCTGGGGCGTTCACGCCGTGTACGTGACGGACGTGAGGCCGGGGGTGGTGGAACTGCGGCTCGTCGGCTTCGACGTGCTGCGCAACGTCCGGATGCCCAGAAAGGCGGGCGGCGGACTCCTCAAAGTACCGGTGGCCCTGAGGGAGGACGCGACGGCCTTCGTTCGGGACTACCGGACCATCCCGCATCAGCTCACTCTCGGCGCAACGCTGTCGGGGAAGTCCATGTACCAGCGGCACCTGGTCACCGGGCTGGCACAGCAGCCGGTCGCGCTGGTCGGAATCGACTGCAAGCGGGGGGTGGAGCTCGCGCCCTTCGCCCCGCGGCTATCGGCACTGGCGACCGATCCCCAGCAGGCGGCCGAGCTGCTGCCGGTCCTCGTGAAGGAGATGGAGGAGCGGTACGACCTGATCAAGGCCCGGCAGAACGTCGCGCCCGACACCCAAGACGAGGAGATCACGTCGGACATCTGGGGCCTGCCCGAGAAGGAACGGCCCGTGCCGATCGTGCTGTTCGTCGACGAAGTGGCCGAACTGTTCCTCGTCGCCACGCGCAAGGACGAGGAACGGCGCGACGAGATGGTCACCCAGCTCATCCGCCTTGCCCAGCTCGGTCGCGCGGCCGGGATCTACCTGGAGGTGTGCGGGCAGCGGTTCGGGGCTGAACTAGGTAAGGGCGCGACCATGCTGAGGGCACAGCTGACCGGCCGGGTCTGCCACCGCGTCAACGACGAAGCCTCCGCCAAGATGGCGCTCGGCGACATCGCCCCCGAAGCGGTGTACGCCGCCTGCGCCATCGCCCCCGAACGGCCCGGCCTGGCCGTGGCCGGTGACACCTCCGGCGGCTGGTCCCGCATTCGCACGCCGTTCCTGTCCCTCTCCGACGCTGCTGAAATCTGCCGGGAATCGGCGCACCTGGTGCCTGACCTGCCCTCGCTCGAACCCTTCCGGCCCGCGGTGCCGCTCCGTCCGGCTGACGCCCCGGCATCCCTGCTCAAGCCCGTCCCGATCGCCGAGTAGGCCGCTCACCACGCCCCAACGGCCGGCACGTCCGTCTCGCGCCAAGTCCCTACCCCGCCATGCCCAGAAACCGAGGGAGCCACCTTGTCCCGCCCAACCATTCCCGACGTCACGGCATTGATCGCCGACCTGGCCGACCACCGCAAATTTGGCGTCGGCGACTACTCCGAACTCATGAGCCGTAAGGCGGACCTGCTGGAACGCATCGCCGCCGACTGGCCCGGCGACACCGAAGCGGCCGAGGTCGCCGCCACTGCCCGCGCTCGGGCCGATGAGCTCAAGTCCACTGACTGACCGCACTGGAGGGAATTGAACCGTGCGCGCCCACTTGGCCCGCGTCGATGCGGTGCTCATCCAAGCGGTGATTGCCGCCGCGCTGTCCTTCGCCCACCTGCACGACCTGGCCTCGGCCGCAGGGCAGCACGGGTGGAAGGCGTGGGCGTACCCGGTCTCGGTCGACCTGCTGTTGGTGGCGGCCTGGCGACGACTGCGCTCCGGCGGGGCGAAAGCCGCCGGGTGGTGCTGGTTCCTCGTCGCGCTGACCGCTTCACTCGGCGCCAACGTCGCCACCGCCGGCCTGCTCGACCTGGGCACCGTACCCGCCTGGCTCCGCATCCTTGTCGCCGGATGGCCCGCGGTCGCCTTCCTCGGCGGCACCCTCCTCGCCCACACCCCACACGGAGCGACCGAAGATCCCGCACCGGTCATCCCCGAGCCGACCGGCCCTGAGCCTGAACCGCGACCTGCGCCTGAACGGCGACCGGCCAGCGCCCGTTCCCCGGTGCCGGTCCCGGCCGCCCTCGTCGACCACGCCCGAAAGGTCGCCGCCGAGCACCGTGCACGGACCGGCGCGGCCATCGACACCCCGACCCTCCGGGCACGGCTCGGCGTCCCGGCGCAGCTGGCCGAAGCCATCGCCGCACAGCTCTGAGAGGAGCGCACATGCCCGCCAACCGCCGATTCCGCAACGTCGTTCGCATCGGACCCGTCCAGGTCGGCACGTACTACGACGGCCGGGGCCGTGAGAAGCACACCGCCGCCTGCACGGCGCCGCGCTGCGGCTTCTCCACGGACTACGACTCCCGCGCCGCCGCCGAGCTGGCTGCCCGCACCCACCGCTGCGCCGCCCGCTGAGGAGATCGCCGTGACCGTCTCACTCCCGCTCGTCTTCGTCCTGGGCGTCATCGCCTGGGCCGCGATCAAGTTCCTCGGCATCCGCCTGTGGGTCGCCGTCGTGATCGCCCTGTTCGGCTTCTGGCTCTCACACACCTTCCTCGCCCCCGCCATCGAGTCCGGCACCCGCTCCGGGGTCGGCGTCGTCAACGGCACCCGCAAGTGACAAGGAGGTCCGCCATGTTCCGCCCCAAATTGCCCGATGTCCCGACGCTGCCGACGACGCCCCTCGTCTACCAGCAGACGAAGGCTCCGGTGCCCTCCATGGGCCGGTCGCTCACCCCCTACGCGGGCGCGGTCGTCGCCGTGGTCGTCGTCGGCGTGGTGCTGACCGCGCTCCTGGCGGCCGTCGCCGTCTCAGCCGTGTCCGTGGCCATCGCCGCCGTTGTCCTGCGCTCCCTGCTCAACGGCACCAACAAGCGCTGACCGGCCGCCGGGGCGGCAACACCCGCCAAGCATCCCGCCGCCCCGGGGCCCGTCCTCCCAACCGCCGAAACAGCCGAAAGGAGCACCCATCATCACCCGGCACACTCCGCCCCCGCTGCGGGAACTCTCCATGCTGGCCTCCCTCGGCACCATGCCCGAGCTGGCCCACCAACTCTCCGGCCTGGGTGGCTGCACCCACCCCGTCCGCCTCGACGGCCACCGCACGGAGTATGCGGTCAACAAGGAAACCGGCGAGATTGGCAACGTCCTGCGTCACCTGGACTCTGCCGCCCTTCCTGCCGGTCAGCTCCTCGTCCGTTGCAACAACCGCCGCGCAACCCGCTGTGCGGCCTGCGCCGAGACCTACCGCCGCGACACCTATCACCTGATCACTGCCGGACTGCGTGGCGGCAAGGGCACGTCGGAGCGGGTGGCGACCCATCCGCGCGTCTTCGCCACGTTCACCGCCCCGGGCTTCGGCCCGGTCCACAACCGCCCCTCTGGTGGACGGGACTGCCGCTGCGGCATCCGCCACGACGAGCAGGACCCGGCCCTGGGCACGCCCCTCGACCCGGACAGGTACGACTATGAAGCGGCCGTTCTTTGGAACGCGCACGCCGGCGCCCTGTGGCGGCGCTTCTCGATCTACCTCCGTCGGGAGGTCGCCAAGCGCGCTGGCCTCACTCAGCGGGCGTTCCGGCACCATGCCCGGGTCTCCTTCGCGAAGGTGGCCGAGTACCAGAAGCGCGGTGCCGTCCACTTCCACGCCGTTATCCGCATCGACGGCCCCGAGGGCGGAGACACCGCACCCCCGGCATGGGCCACGGCCGAGCTGCTCACCGACGCCATCCGGGCCGCCGCCGCCACCGCCGCGCGCGTCGACGGGCCGGAGATCGACGGCCGAACGCACCGCTTCGTCTTCGGCCGTCAGCTCGATGTCCGCCCGATCCGCTCCGCCGACTTCGACGACGGCCAGGAGCTGACCGAGCGAGCCGTAGCGGCATATATCGCCAAGTACGCTACGAAGGGTGCCGAGACGGCCACCGGCACCCTGGACCGGCCGATCAGGTTCCTCGCCGAGCTGGCCCAAGCCCGGATCACTGATCACGCCCGGCGCATGATCCGCACCGCCTGGGCCCTCGGTGCCCGTCCTGAACTGGCAGGCCTCCGCCTGAGGGCCTGGGCTCACATGCTCGGCTTCCGCGGCCACTTCTCCACAAAGTCCCGCCGCTACTCCACCACCCTCGGTTCCCTCCGCGAGGCTCGCGCCGACTGGCGCCGGGCCCAAGCGGCTCCAGCCGCCCCGCAGGACAGCGAAACGACGCTGGTCCTCGCCCACTGGGTCTTCGCCGGCACTGGTCTCAGCGCTGCGGAGACCTGGCTCGCCACATCCATCGAACCCGCCCCCGGAACGGAAGGAGAGCCGACATGGACCGCCGACACGACGAGCTGATGACCGTGCACCAGGTCCTGGATGAGCTGGGCGGGGTTTCTCGGCGGACCTTCTATCGATGGCGCGAGTTGGGTCTGGGACCGGCCGCGTTCAAGCTGCCCAACGGTGAGCTTCGAGTCTGGCGGAGCGATTTCGCGACGTGGCTGCGGCAGTTGGAGGCGGCGGCGTGAAGTCTCTCGATGTGAAGGTGTGGGGCGTCCGGAAGAGGAACACCAAGAAGTCTTCCTACGACGTCAGATGGACCGTGGCTGGGAACGTCTTCTCCGAGCAGTTCCGCACCAAGGCGCTTGCGGACCACTACCGCTCGAAGATCCTCCACGCCACCCACGCAGGCGAAGAGTTCGACACGGTGACAGGGCTGCCTGACTCGTTGGTCGAGAAGGCGCCTTCGATGACCTGGTATGCCTTCGCCTTGAAGTACCTCGCCATGAAGTGGCCGCACGCTGCGCCGAACACGCGAGACGGGATCAACGAGTCCCTGACCGCCGTAACGGTGGCCCTCCTCGACGAGCGTCCGGGACGGCCGGCTGACGAGGTGCTGAGGAAGGCGCTCCGCAACTGGGCCTTCGTTCTTCCTGGCCCCGATGATCGCGAGGTGCCGCCCGAGGTCGCCAACACCCTGCACTGGGTGGCCAAGGCTTCGCGCCCTCTCTCAGACCTCGGCGACGCGGCGATTGGCAGGGCTGTCCTGGATTCGTTGAAGCTCAAGCTCGACGGGACGGCGGCTGCGGCGGAAACCGTACGGCGCAAGCGGCGCACGCTCGTCAACGCGATGCACTACGCGGTGGACCTGGGCGAGTTCAAAGAAAACCCGATCACTGCGATTCGGTGGAAGAAGCCGAAGGTCGCCGGGGAAGTAGATCCCCGCGTGGTGGCCAATCCGGAGCAGGCTCGCGCTCTGCTGACTGCGGTCTCTTACGTTGGCGGGTACGGCCGTGCTCGCGGCCGTCGACTCGTCGGGCTGTTCGCCTGCATGTATTACGGCGCCTTACGCCCGGCCGAAGCCGTCGGCCTCACGAGGGCAGACCTGAAGCTGTCCGCGGACGGCTGGGGTACAGCGCTGCTGAACCGCACCCGCCCCAGCGTCGGCAAGCTGTGGACCGACTCCGGAGAGACGCATGACGACCGCGGACTGAAGAACCGACCCGTGGAGGAGGTCCGGCCAGTGCCGATCCCGCCCCAGCTCGTCACGATCCTCCGGGAGCACTTGGCCACGTTCGGCGCTGCGGATGACGGGCGGCTGTTCAAGAATGAGCGCGGGGGAGTGGTCGGCTCGTCCACGTACTACCGCGTGTGGCAGGAAGCGCGAGAGCTGGCCCTCCCGCCGGCCGTGGTCGCCTCTCCGCTCGCTGCTCGACCGTACGACCTCCGGCACTCGGCGCTGTCCACGTGGCTCAACTCCGGTGTGGATCCTACTGAGGTGGCCGAACGCGCCGGCAACAGTGTTGAGGTCTTGCTGAGTCGCTACGCCAAGTGCATCGACGGCCGACAGGACATCGCCAACCGCAAGATCGAAGAGCTGTTGCGCGAATACGAGTGAGCACATGCGTCGCCCGGCTCAAGGTCCCTGGACGATCCGGGGACCTTCGCCTTGTCGCGGAGCTCCCTGAGGCCGATGTCAGAGATGGTCGTCTACGCACCGACTCTGGTCACCCTGTGAGCTCCTCGCCAGGTCGGCCCGATGGGCGTCCCGCGAGGGCCTCATGATGGACGGGCGCCGACCAGACGCTGATGAGAGGGAACCTGGCATGTTTGGACTGTTTATCCGATTCACCTGGAAGGACGAAGCCGCGGCGGCCGCATTCGATGACCTGGTTGCACGGACTGGTGAGCAGATTCAGGCGAACGAACCTGGGACAGTCATTTACTCGGGACACCGCGGTGATCGCCGTCCGCTGGAGCGTGTGTTCTACGAGCTCTACCGGGACAAGGCCGCTCTGGCGAGGGCGTGGAGTGCTGAGCGCTACTGATCGAACAGCTGCTGCGCGAGTACGAGTGAGGGTCCCGCACCGCGCTGGATCCGGAGGTGATCGCCCTGGTCCGGAGAGGCGTTGAACAGCAAAAACGCCGCGATTACGATCACGGGCGAACGGGACTTCGGAACCACGACTGCTGATCACGACGCTACACCGGCTGGTGACGCTCGGCCGCACGGTTCCGGTCACCGCGACGCGTGTCCCTGATGTGCCGCGCGCGTGCCAACGCCCAACAAAAGCCCAGTTCAGTGGCTGACAACCGCATGCAAGATGCGATTAGGGGGTGCGAGTGTCGGTCGGTCCACCTGGCTGAGATGATGCGCTGCCGAGTGATCAACTGGGGAGGGCTCATGAACGTCACTACCACCTACGATCAGAACGTCGACGAAAGCTATCGCGGCGTGAAGGCCGGCCTCCGCGCGAGACGGCGCCTGTGGTGGTCGTGCTCCGCGGTTGTGCTGGTCGGCGGCATAGCCGAGCTCACGCTTGGACAGATCCCCTTCGGCACCGCCGCAGTCACCTTCGGTGTCCTGTTTCCCCTGCAGTTCACCGTGCGTGCGAAGCGGTCCATCGCGAAGGCATTGCGCCGAGTCCCCGGACCGATGGAAGTGGACTTCAGCGAGGACAAGGCGGTCCTCAGAAAGCCGGGCAGCACGTCCGAGGTGGCGTGGCATCGCTTCGTCAAGCTGGCTGAGACACCGGAGTTCTTTCTTCTCTACGTCACGAAGCGGATTGTTGTCCCAGTCCCGAAGCGCGCTTTCACGCCAGCCGAGGTCGCAGAGTTGAGTGCCTTTCTGTCCGCCATGCCCAACTACGCCAGCTAAGCCGCCGCAGGCTGACCCTCGGTCGCCTGAGACAGACAGACTGCCAGTCACGAACACTCAGGGTCAGCGGCTGTCGTTTACGGGGGTCGCCGCGACGCTGGCAGCCGCGACCGTGGGGTCATCGGCTAGGGGTTGCGCTGCACTTCGTCGGTTCGAAGTAGCACTTGAACGCCTCGTCATTGGCGCTGCTGATCTCCGGGCCCGAGGGTACGGGTTCCGTGATGTCCGAGGGCAACGGGCTCTGGCACCACTGCGACGTCGGATGATGTGCACACCACGTGCCCGGCTTGAAGCTCGGGGCCGGCAGCTTAGGTGCGCTCTCCGAGGACGAGGCCGAAGGGGATGCGGCTGGTTTCCCCCTCGGGGCGCTGCCGTCGACGGTCGGCACGGCTTTGCCGCTGTGGCAGGCGGCGGCGAGCAGGATGGCGGGAACGAGCAGGACGATACGGCGCACGAATCCCCCTTGGCAGTGCGGAAGTTGCCTGCGGACACAGTGGCAGCTGCGCACGGACTGTGGACCGTGGTTGGGCAGAACGTGAAAGAGGCGGGCCCTATCCAAAAGCCCGGCAGTCCCGACCACCCTCAATGGCGGGACCGAGGAAGCCCCGGCAGGCGGGTCCATCCCGGTCGGGGCTCATCACCGGGATCGCGTGCCGGGGGTTCTGTGGGTCCTGAGGCCGCATGGCAGTGTGTGCTCGTGCGCCCTTCCGTTGTTGATCTGCCAAGAGTCTTGGCCACATGCTGGCTGTACTGGATCGCTGTACCCACGGGTGATCAAGCAGGGGTCATGGAACTGATGGGGCTTGTCCAGCCTCGTCCCGTGACGTTCGCCGAAGCCGAGGAGATCATCGATGATGACGGCCACGGAGGGTCGGAGGGCAATCCCGACGGGATGGCTCGGGTGTACGTCAGCCCAGAACTCGACGGGTGGACCTTGGTCATCGGTCCGTGGTGCGACCCTTGCGATGTTGAGCGCAGCGACGACGTGCTGCACCTGTGCCGGGACCTGAGCGCCCGCTACGGCCAGGCGCAGGCGTACTACTACGGGGCACAGGGCGATGGTTCGGCCTGGCTCGTTGCTCAGGACGGTGTCGTGCTGCGGCGCTACTGCGAGACCGGAGAAGCGGAGAACGCCTACTTGACGCTGGGAGAGCCCCTGCCCCTCGAACGGGCTCGCCGAAAGCAACTCGGATTGCCGGCGGTATGGGACGAGGCGACGGAATCAGACGAGGACGAGGACGAGTGGAAGTGGGCCGCGTTCGACCTCGCTCCCGAGATCGCCGCGGCTCTGGGTGTCAGCCCGTTGAAGCTGACGGCGGAGACGCGCGTTGAAGGTAACGGGGTCATCGCTTTCACCCTGAACGCGACAGAGGTTCAAGCTGAGTCCCTGCGCTTGGACGCCGAGGCCGACCTGTCCGCCTGATGGCTTCCCTAGGTCGTGGACCCGGCAGGCGCCGGGCCGGTAGATGTTCCACGGGGCTCGGTCTTTTCCGGTGCTGACCCGGGCTGATGCCCCAAGATCCTGTCCACGAATAGTCCACAGACCCCGTCCTAGGGCTGCTCAGGGCCGCATACGCCTGCACATACACGAAGACCCCGGCCTCAGCGTTTCCGCTGGTGACGGGGTCTTTGGGCACCTCATGCAGGGTGCCCCCGGCAGGATTCGAACCTGCGCACACGGCTCCGGAGGCCGTTGCTCTATCCCCTGAGCTACGGGGGCGTGTCGGGCGCGGTGTTTGCGGCGACGGGTAGAACCCTACCAGCTCTTTCGGGGTCTTCATGAACGGTTTCCCGGGGGGCTCGAGGCGGCTCGCCCGGACGGGGTGGAAGTCGGGAAAACCCGGACGCGGCACCCTGTGCCGACCTACTCTCGAGTTGTGTCAGGCGCGTCCGGCCGGGTTCTTGTTGTGGACGACAACAAGGTCATCCGGCAGCTGATCAGGGTCAACCTCGAGCTGGAGGGTCTTGAGGTCGTGACCGCGGCCGACGGTGCCGAGTGTCTGGACGTCGTCCATCAGGTGCGGCCTGACGTGGTCACCCTCGACGTCGTCATGCCGCGGCTGGACGGATTGCGGACCGCCGCGCGGCTGCGGGCCGACCCCCGGACCCGTGGGCTTCCCCTCGCCATCATCAGCGCCTGTACTCAGTACGAGGTCGAGAGCGGCCTCGACGTCGGCGTCGACGCGTTTCTCGCCAAGCCCTTCGAGCCGTCCGAACTCGTCCGGCTCGTGAGGGAGTTGATGGAGCGTCGTGAGCCGCTCGGGGAGGGGGCGTCCGCCTGCGGGAGCGGTCTCGAAGTCGGCGACGGGCATGTAGGGACCGTCGGACCTCCTGCCCAGACCAGGCCTCCCGCTTAGACGGGGCCTCCCGGCCAGACGCGGCCTCCCACGCAGGCTGGGCCTCTGCGGCGTGCGGTGCAGGTGGGCACCCGGACGGCTGAGTTCCGCCGACAGTGGTTGAGCGCCATCCACAGTCCGCTGAGCGTCGTCCACGGCTGGCTGAGCGCCGGCAACACCTGGTTGAACGCTTCCGGGTCGGCAGATGTCGTCGGACAGCTCCCCGCCCCGCCAGCCCCATCTCACGCCAGCACCATCCCCGGCCAGCCCCATCCCACATCGCACCCCACCCACCCCACCCACTCCGTTCACACCGTCAACCCCACCAGCTCCCTCCACACCTCCCACCCCACCCAAACCAGTTCGCATACCTACCCCCCTCCTCCCATACCCTTGTGCCGTGACCCCCGTCGAGCTCTCCCGTACCGTGCTGTGCGCGGTGCGTCGTGCTGTCGATGACGGGGAGCTGAACGTGTCCGTGCCCGCACGTGCCGTGGTCACTCCGCCCGGGCCCGGTGGCCGTGGTGACTACGCCACCAACATCGCGCTTCAGCTGGCCCGTCCGGCCGGGCGTGCGCCGCTCGATGTCGCCGAGATCCTGCGCCCCCGCATCCGCGAAACCAACGGCGTCGCCGATGTCGAGATCACCGGGCCCGGTTTCCTGAACATCCACCTCGAACCGGCCACCGCCACCGCCGCCCTCGTGCGCGAGATCCTCGACCGCGGTATCCACAACAGTGGTCACCCCGCGAGCGACCACCACAGCGGTAACACGAGCGCCGACCCCGGCCCTCACAGCGGGAACCCCGACCCGATCAGTGGAAACACCGGCAACCCCAGCAACACCAACCCCGAGAACCTCAGCAACATCAATCCCAGCAGCAAGCCCAGCAACACCAAGCCCAGCACCCCCCCCTACGGCCACACCGCCACCCTCGCCCACCACGTCATCCCCCTCCGCATCCCTTATGACATCCGCGCCGAAGTCGTCGCCGACACCCTCGTGCGGATCATCGCCAGCCAGGGGGGGCGCGTCGAGGTCGATCACGCGCGTCCCGGTGAGCAGGTCGACCTGCGGCCGGTTCCGGCGCCGGAGGACCCCGCTCCGCTCGGGCCCGACGCCGCTCGCTGGGCGCTGCTGTACCCCGCCGCCCACGACCGGCCCCGGATCACCGCCGACCATCTGCTGCAGCGCGAGAGCAACCCCCTCTTCCGGGTCCGTTACGCCCACGCCCGCGCGCGTGCCCTCGGTCGTAACGCCGCGCGCCTTCGGTTCGACGGCCTTCCCGGCGACGTACCGGACGCCACGGCCCTGGTGCGTGCCCTCGCCGAGTACCCCCATGTCCTCACCCTGGCGGCGGCCCACCGTGCGCCCGACCGGCTCGCCCGGCACCTCGTCGCGGTCGCCGACGCCCTGCTCGCCTTCCAGCACACCGTGCTCCCGCTCGGCGACGAGAAACCCTCGGCCGCCCACCGCGCCCGGCTGGCCCTCGCCGAAGCGGCCGGGACGGTGCTGGCCGGCGGCCTGTCCCTGCTCGGCATCAGCGCCCCCGACTACCTCTGAGGAAGCCCACACCGTCATGAGCCGTTCCGCACACCCCGCCGGGCCCCGCCACGCCGATGTCCTGCCCGAGGGGCACTACTCCGCCCCGCCCGCCGACCTCAACGCCCTGGACGCGAAGGTGTGGGCCCAGACCGTCGGCCGCAACGCCGACGGCGTCGTCACCGTCGGCGGCGTCGACGTCAAGACGCTCGCCGAGCGGTTCGGCACCCCCGCCTACTTCATCGACGAGGCCGATTTCCGGGCCCGGGCGCGGGCCTGGCGCACCGCCTTCGGGGCGGGCGCCGATGTCTTCTACGCGGGCAAGGCCTTCCTCTCCCGCGCCGTCGTGCGCTGGCTCGACGAGGAGGGGCTGAATCTGGACGTGTGCTCGGGAGGCGAGCTCGCCACGGCCCTCTCCGCCGGTATGCCCGCCGACCGTATCGCCTTCCACGGCAACAACAAGTCCACCGAGGAGATCACCAAGGCGGTCGAGAGCGGGGTCGGGCGGATCGTCCTCGACTCCTTCCAGGAGATCGTCCGGGTGGCGCACATCGCCTCGTCCCTCGGCAGGCGGCAGCGGGTGCAGATCCGGATCACCGTCGGCGTCGAGGCGCACACGCACGAGTTCATCGCCACCGCTCACGAGGACCAGAAGTTCGGGATCCCGCTGGCCGGCGGTCAGGCCGCCGAGGCCGTGCGCCGGACACTCCAACTCGACGGGCTGGAACTGATCGGCATCCACAGCCACATCGGATCGCAGATCTTCGACATGTCGGGCTTCGAGGTCGCCGCGCACCGGGTCGTGGGTCTCCTCAAGGACATCCGGGACGAGCACGGCGTCGAGCTGCCCGAGATCGATCTCGGGGGCGGCCTCGGAATCGCGTACACCAGTGACGACGACCCCCGTGAGCCGCACGAGATCGCCAAGGCGCTGACCGAGATCGTCGGTCGGGAGTGCGACGCCGCGCGGCTGCGCACCCCGCGCATCTCCGTCGAGCCCGGGCGCGCCATCGTCGGGCCGACCGCCTTCACGCTGTACGAGGTCGGCACCATCAAGCCCCTCGACGGGCTGCGCACCTACGTCTCCGTCGACGGCGGCATGTCCGACAACATCCGCACCGCGCTGTACGACGCCGAGTACAGCGTCGCCCTCGCCTCCCGGACCTCCGACGCCGAGCCCGTGCTGGTCCGTATCGTCGGCAAGCACTGCGAGAGCGGCGACATCGTCGTACGGGACGCGTTCCTGCCCGGCGACCTGGCGCCCGGCGACCTCATCGCGGTGCCCGCCACGGGCGCGTACTGCCGGTCGATGGCCAGCAACTACAACCATGTGCCCCGCCCGCCCGTCGTCGCCGTGAACGACGGCGAGGCCCGGGTGATCGTCCGCCGCGAGACGGAGGAGGACCTCCTTCGCCTCGATGTGGGGTGACGGTCCCGGGGCGGCTCCCGAGGGGCCCCGAGCCCGGCGGAAGATCTTCCTGTCTTTCGCCGCCGACAAAATGAAATAGACGTCTCACGATCCGGACGAGGGGCAGAAACTCCCGTCCGGTGAGTGAGACTGGGCAAACCGTAGACCGTATGAGGAGACGAGGTCGGATGATGCGTACGCGTCCGCTGAAGGTGGCGCTGCTGGGCTGTGGGGTTGTCGGCTCAGAGGTGGCGCGCATCATGACGACGCACGCCGACGACCTCGCGGCCCGCATCGGCGCTCCCGTGGAGCTCGCCGGCGTGGCGGTGCGGCGGCCCTCCAGGGTCCGGGAGGGCATCCCGGCCGATCTCATCACCACCGACGCCACCGCTCTCGTCAAACGCGGCGACATCGATGTGGTGGTCGAGGTCATCGGCGGGATCGAGCCCGCTCGGACGCTGATCACCACCGCCTTCGAGCACGGTGCGTCCGTCGTGTCGGCCAACAAGGCGCTGCTCGCCCAGGACGGGGCCACGCTGCACGCCGCTGCCGAGGAGCACGACAAGGACCTCTACTACGAGGCCGCCGTCGCCGGTGCCATCCCGCTGATCCGGCCGCTGCGCGAGTCCCTGGCCGGGGACAAGGTCAACCGGGTGCTCGGCATCGTCAACGGCACCACGAACTTCATCCTCGACAAGATGGACTCGACCGGTGCCGGTTACCAGGAGGCCCTCGACGAGGCCACCGCCCTGGGGTACGCGGAGGCGGACCCCACCGCCGACGTCGAGGGCTTCGACGCGGCCGCCAAGGCCGCCATCCTCGCCGGTATCGCCTTCCACACGCGCGTGCGCCTCGACGACGTCTACCGCGAGGGCATGACCGAGGTCACCGCCGCCGACTTCGCCTCCGCCAAGGAGATGGGCTGCACCATCAAGCTGCTGGCGATCTGTGAGCGCGCCGCCGACGGGGGTTCGGTCACCGCGCGCGTGCACCCCGCCATGATTCCGCTGACCCACCCGCTCGCCTCCGTGCGCGGTGCGTACAACGCCGTCTTCGTCGAGTCCGACGCAGCCGGTGAGCTGATGTTCTACGGCCCCGGCGCGGGCGGCTCGCCGACCGCCTCCGCCGTGCTCGGCGACCTCGTGGCCGTCTGCCGCAACCGGCTCAGCGGCTCCACCGGGCCCGGCGAGTCCGCGTACGCCCAGCTGCCCGTGTCCTCGATGGGCGAGGTCGTCACGAGGTACCACATCAGCCTCGACGTCGCCGACAAACCAGGTGTTCTCGCCCAGGTCGCCACCGTGTTCGCCGAGCACGACGTCTCGATCGATACGGTTCGCCAGCAGGGCAAGGACGGTGAGGCCTCCCTCGTCGTCGTCACCCATCGTGCGTCCGACGCGTCCCTGGCCGGGACCGTCGAGGCGCTGCGCAGCCTCGACACCGTGCGGGGTGTCGCCAGCATCATGCGGGTTGAAGGAGAGTAACCAGCAATGACCCACCAGTGGCGCGGAATCATCGAGGAGTACCGGGACCGGCTGCCGGTGTCCGACAGCACGCCGGTCGTCACCCTCCGCGAAGGCGGTACGCCGCTAGTGCCCGCGCGGGTGCTCTCCGAGCGCACCGGCTGTGACGTCCATCTCAAGGTGGAGGGCGCCAACCCCACCGGGTCCTTCAAGGACCGCGGCATGACCATGGCCATCTCCAAGGCCAAGGAGGAGGGCGCCAAGGCGGTCATCTGCGCCTCCACCGGCAACACCTCCGCCAGCGCCGCCGCCTACGCCGTACGCGCCGGCATGGTGTCGGCCGTGCTCGTGCCGCAGGGCAAGATCGCGCTCGGCAAGATGGGCCAGGCCCTCGTCCACGGGGCGAAGATCCTCCAGGTGGACGGCAACTTCGACGACTGCCTCACGCTCGCCCGGTCGCTGTCCGACAACTACCCGGTGGCGCTGGTCAATTCGGTCAATCCGGTGCGTATCGAGGGACAGAAGACCGCGGCCTTCGAGATCGTGGACATGCTCGGCGACGCGCCGGACATCCACGTCCTGCCGGTGGGCAACGCGGGCAACATCACCGCCTACTGGAAGGGCTACCGGGAGTACGCCGCCGACGGCGTCGCCCGGCGGACCCCGCGCATGTGGGGCTTCCAGGCGTCCGGCTCCGCCCCGATCGTGCGCGGCGAGGTCGTCAAGGACCCGTCGACCATCGCCACCGCGATCCGCATCGGCAACCCGGCGTCCTGGCAGTACGCCCTGGCGGCGAGGGACGAGTCGGGCGGCGTCATCGACGAGGTGACGGACCGTGAGATCCTCCGCGCCTACCGGCTGTTGGCCGCCCAGGAGGGTGTCTTCGTCGAGCCCGCGTCCGCCGCGTCCGTCGCCGGGCTGCTGAAGGCCGCCGAGCGGGGCGAGGTCGACCCGGGTCAGACCATCGTCTGTACGGTCACCGGCAACGGCCTCAAGGACCCCGACTGGGCCGTCGCGGGCGCCCCGCAGCCGGTCACGGTCCCGGTCGACGCGGCGACGGCGGCCGAGCGGCTCGGGCTCGCGTAACGCGGCCGTCCGCGGGGGACAACCCTGTGGGCATCCCGCAGAGGGGGCACAGGGGGCTTACGACACGCATCGTGCGCCTCCTGTGCGCCCTATGTCGCCACAGAACCTTCCTTCGATAGGCTGTACTGAACCCGCCCGCCGCATATGCCGCGGTGCCTCGCCGCCCCCGCGGCCTTCGGGTCTTCCGCCGTATCGAATGTCATTCGACCATCACGCAGCTCAAGGAGAGTCATCGAGCGATGGCCGGTCCAGCGTTCCGCGCCGCCGCCGTCCGGGTGCGCGTCCCCGCCACCAGCGCCAACCTCGGCCCGGGCTTCGACGCCCTCGGCCTCGCGCTGGGGCTCTACGACGACGTGGTCGTCCGGGTGGCCGACTCCGGGCTGCACATCGACATCGCCGGTGAGGGCAGCGAGACACTCCCGCGCGACGAGAGCCATCTCCTCGTACGATCCCTGCGCGCTGCCTTCGATTCCCTGGGTGGGCAGCCGCGCGGCCTGGAAATCGTCTGCGCGAACCGCATTCCGCATGGCCGTGGCCTTGGCTCCTCCTCCGCCGCGATCTGCGCCGGAATCGTCGCCGCCCGCGCCGTGACGATAGGCGGCGACAGTCGGTTCGACGACGCCGCGCTCCTGGAGCTCGCCACCGAGATCGAGGGCCACCCGGACAACGTCGCGGCCTGCCTGCTCGGCGGTTTCACGCTCTCCTGGATGGACCGCGGCGCCGCCCGCGCGATCCGCATGGACCCCGCGGATTCCATCGTTCCGGTGGTTTTCGTACCCGCGAAGCCCGTCCTGACCGAGACCGCGCGCGGACTGCTCCCGCGCTCCGTGCCGCACGTCGACGCCGCTGCCAACGCGGGCCGTGCCGCCCTGCTCGTCGAGGCCCTGACCAGGCGCCCCGAGCTGCTGCTGCCCGCCACCGAGGACCGCCTCCACCAGGACTACCGCGCCCCGGCCATGCCGGAGAGCGCGGCGCTGGTGGAGCGGCTGCGGGCCGACGGGATTCCCGCGGTGATCTCCGGCGCGGGGCCCACGGTCCTGGCGCTGGCCGACGACGAGAGCGCCGACAAGGTGGCCGACCTGGCGGGCGAGGGCTGGGCCGCCAACCGGCTGGACCTGGACAGCCAGGGAGCGAGCGTGCTGCCGCTTGCGCCCTGACACACGGTTGCCGGATTTCGAGAGGGGGAATGTTTGTTGGATCCGGTAGTGTTAACCTCAAGTCTGCACCCGACCCCGCCATGGCGAGGTGCTTCATGTCCCCGTCCGGGACAACCATTCTTCCGGGAGCCTCCCAAGCCGCACTGTGTTTCGTATCCCGTACCTGAGCAGTACGTGGTACGTGGACACTGAGCGGATTGCCGAGCACGCTCCGGAATCGGCGTGACCGAGCCGCGTGACACAAAACCGAGTGCCACGGCTCTGGGAAGCGCCATCACCAGATATCTCTTCCGCCGCTTTGGCGGACCACCGCCCCGGCACGGTCCACACAGACGGGACCGAAGCCGGACAGCACAACCGGTCGCCGAGCCAGACAGGCCGACGTCCGCTCCAGGGAAGGACCCTTCGTGAGCGACACCACCGATCTGATGGGCGCACGTGTCGAGGAGACCGCTGCCGCGCCCGCCACGGACGCCTCCGCGCCTGCCACCGGTGCCGGCTCCCGGCGGCGCCGCGGTACCGGCCTCGAGGGCATGGTGCTGGCCGAGCTGCAGCAGGTCGCATCCGGCCTCGGTATCAGGGGCACCGCGCGCATGCGCAAGAGCCAGCTGATCGAGGTCATCAAGGAGGCGCAGGCTGGGGGTACCTCCCAGGCCCTCTCGGGCTCTGCGGGAGGCGACGCCACGGCCGCCAAGGCCGATGCCGCCACCGAGGCCAAGCCGAAGCGCCGGGCCACCTCCCGGACCCGCACCGGCGACGACGCCGCTGCGGCCGAGTCCAAGGCCGACAGGCCCGCCGAGCAGCCCGCTGCCCCGCAGCAGATCGAGATCCCCGGCCAGGGAGCCGGTGACGACGTCCCGGCCGAGCGCCGCCGGCGCCGCGCCACCGCCGAGGCCGGCAGCCCCGAGACGGTCGCCGCCGAGGCGACGAGCGAGCCGAAGGCCGAGACGCCCGCCCAGCAGGCCCAGCCGCAGGGCGACGCCGGTGAGGGCGGCGAGGGCCGCCGCCGCGACCGCCGCGAGCGTGGCCGCGAGCGCGACCGCGACCGCCGCGGCAAGGGCGACGACCAGCAGCAGGGCCAGGGCGGCCAGCAGCGCCAGCAGCAGCAGAGCCAGCAGCAGGGCGGCGGCCGTCAGGACCGCCAGGAGCGCCAGGACGACGACGACTTCGAGGGCGGCCGCCGGGGCCGTCGCGGCCGCTACCGCGACCGCCGTGGCCGCCGTGGCCGCGACGACGTCGCCGAGCCGCAGCTCGCCGAGGACGACGTCCTGATCCCGGTCGCGGGCATCCTGGACATCCTCGACAACTACGCCTTCATCCGTACGTCGGGTTACCTGCCGGGCCCGAACGACGTGTACGTCTCCCTGGCCCAGGTCCGCAAGAACGGCCTGCGCAAGGGTGACCACGTCACCGGCGCGGTCCGCCAGCCGAAGGACGGCGAGCGCCGCGAGAAGTTCAACGCGCTGGTCCGCCTGGACTCCGTCAACGGCATGGCGCCCGAACACGGCCGTGGCCGCCCGGAGTTCAACAAGCTGACCCCGCTGTACCCGCAGGACCGGCTGCGCCTGGAGACCGACCCGGGCGTGCTGACCACCCGCATCATCGACCTGGTGTCGCCGATCGGCAAGGGCCAGCGCGGTCTGATCGTGGCCCCGCCGAAGACCGGCAAGACCATGATCATGCAGGCGATCGCCAACGCGATCACGCACAACAACCCCGAGTGCCATCTGATGGTCGTCCTCGTCGACGAGCGTCCGGAAGAGGTCACCGACATGCAGCGGTCGGTCAAGGGCGAGGTCATCTCCTCGACCTTCGACCGCCCGGCCGAGGACCACACCACGGTCGCCGAGCTGGCCATCGAGCGCGCCAAGCGCCTGGTGGAGCTGGGACACGACGTCGTCGTCCTGCTCGACTCGATCACGCGTCTGGGCCGTGCGTACAACCTCGCCGCGCCCGCCTCCGGCCGCATCCTGTCCGGTGGTGTCGACTCGACCGCGCTGTACCCGCCGAAGCGCTTCTTCGGCGCCGCGCGCAACATCGAGGACGGCGGCTCCCTGACGATCCTCGCCACCGCGCTGGTCGACACCGGCTCGCGCATGGACGAGGTGATCTTCGAGGAGTTCAAGGGCACCGGCAACATGGAGCTCAAGCTCGACCGGAAGCTCGCCGACAAGCGCATCTTCCCGGCGGTGGACGTGGACGCGTCCGGCACCCGCAAGGAGGAGATCCTGCTCGGTGCCGAGGAGCTCGGCATCGTCTGGAAGCTGCGCCGGGTGCTGCACGCGCTCGACCAGCAGCAGGCGATCGAGCTGCTCCTCGACAAGATGAAGCAGACCAAGTCGAACGTCGAGTTCCTGATGCAGATCCAGAAGACGACCCCGGCGCCGGGCAACGGCGACTGAGCCGGTCTTCATGGCACAGGGCCGTTCCCGTCTCACAGAGGGGAGCGGCCCTGTGCGTTTGTACCGCAGGTGCGGGTGTGGGTGCCGGAGGTGCGGTGTGCGAGATCTTTGCCACAGGGTGCCGGTTTCGAGCGGTATGGCGGCCCTGGAGGAATCCGCAGGTGAGCGCGGGCCGGATCGCCAGGCGGTGACCCGGTGTGCATGACGGCCCACGCAGCGGGCACGCTGCGTCGTGCAACCCTGTCTCCGGTTTCTCCGTCTGACCGAACGGAGCGACGATGGACCAGTACAGGCCGTCAGGACTGAGGAGCACATGCCTGCCGAGAGCACGCCGGACACCGGCATAGCCGACGAGGCCACGACCGGCCCGCGCCACGGGGCGAGCGGCCGCCGCCGGGCGGGCGGCAAGCGACGCAAGGCCCTGCTGGTCACGGCCTGGACCGCCGCGGGCATCGTCGTGCTCGGCGGCACCGGCGTCGGCTACCTGTACTTCAAGCTCAACGGCAACCTCAAGGGTGTCGACATCAATCAGGCCCTCGGCACCGACCGGCCCATGAAGGTCGACAACGGCTCCGAGAACCTCCTGGTCCTCGGCTCCGACACACGCTCCGGCAGCAACAAGGGTCTGGGCGGCGGTACCGACGACGGCACCGGTCGCTCGGACACGGCGATGATCGTGCACCTCTACAAGGGCCACCAGCAGGCCAGTGTGGTCTCCATCCCGCGCGACACCCTGGTCGACCGCCCCGCGTGCACCGACACCAAGGGCGTCACGCACACCGCCGCGCCGCGCTCCATGTTCAACGAGGCGTACTCCACCGGAGGGGCCGCCTGCGCCGTGAAGACCGTCGAGTCGATCACCGGTGTCCGTATGGACCACTACGTCGAGGTGGACTTCTCCGGCTTCCAGAAGCTGATCGACGACCTCGGCGGCGTCAAGGTGACCACCACCAAGGACATCAACGACACCAAGAGCCACCTCGACCTGACGGCCGGCATGCACACCCTCAACGGGCAGCAGTCGCTCGGCCTGGTCCGCACCCGGCACGGCGTCGGCGACGGCTCCGACCTCGGCCGCATCCAGCTCCAGCAGGCCTTCATCAAGGCCCTGGCCAACCAGGTCAAGGACATCGGCGTGCTGACCAGCCCGACCAAGCTGTACGACCTCGCCGACACCGCGACCAAGGCCGTCACCACCGACTCCGACCTGGCCTCCGTCAAGAACCTGGCGTCCTTCGCCAACGGGCTCAAGGGCATCAGCTCCTCGCACATGAACATGGTGACGATGCCGGTCGAGTACGACCCGGCCGACCCGAACCGCGTCCTCATGCAGAAGGCCAAGGCGCAGCTCGTGTGGGACGCCCTGAAGAACGACAGGCCGATCCCGGCGAGCGCCACCAAGGGCACGGTCACGGGCGGGGCCAAGGGCGTCGTCACCTCGTCGTAGTCCGGCGACCGGAGGCCGGGAATAGATCACCTGTGCCCCCGGTTTTGGGGGATGCGGCCAGTCCTGGCAGACTGGTACGTCGGCTCCGGTTCACGCCTCCGCATCCCGCGGCTGCGACCCGGCGCCCTCCCGAAATCTAGGAGACACCTTGAAGCGCGACATCCACCCCGCGTACGTCGAGACGCAGGTCAGCTGCACCTGCGGCGCGTCGTTCACCACTCGCAGCACGATCGAGTCCGGCACCGTCCGGGCCGAGGTCTGCTCCGAGTGCCACCCGTTCTACACGGGCAAGCAGAAGATCCTCGACACCGGTGGCCGTGTGGCCCGCTTCGAGGCCCGCTTCGGCAAGGCTGCCGCTGCCAAGAAGTAGCGAGCCCACAGCGCCGGTCTCCGGTGCTCCCGTCTTCGGGGGCGCCGGGACCGGCGCTTTGCGGTGCAGCCACTGTTCGACGTACATACGTCCCCACGCCCCGGCCGGGCGGGGGGCATCCCATGGGAGCCGGAGATGTTCGAGGCGGTCGAGGAACTGGTCGGTGAACACGCCGATCTGGAGAGGAAGCTCGCCGATCCGTCGGTCCACGCGGACCAGGCGAACGCGCGCAAGCTCAACAAGCGCTACGCCGAGCTGACCCCGATCGTCGCCGCGTACCGCTCCTGGAAGCAGACGGGCGACGACATCGATACCGCGCGCGAACTGGCCGCCGACGACCCGGACTTCGCCGCCGAGGTCAAGGAGCTGGAGAAGCAGCGCGAGGAGCTGACCGAGAAGCTGCGCCTGCTGCTCGTCCCGCGCGACCCCAGCGACGACAAGGACGTCATCCTGGAGATCAAGGCGGGCGCGGGCGGCGACGAGTCGGCCCTGTTCGCCGGCGACCTGCTGCGCATGTATCTGCGGTACGCCGAGCGCGTCGGCTGGAAGACCGAGATCATCGACTCCACCGAGTCCGAGCTCGGCGGTTACAAGGACGTCCAGGTCGCCGTGAAGACCCGCGGCCAGACCGAGCCCGGCCAGGGCGTGTGGGCCCGTCTGAAGTACGAGGGCGGGGTGCACCGTGTGCAGCGCGTGCCGGCGACGGAGTCCCAGGGCCGCATCCACACCTCCGCGGCCGGTGTGCTGGTCACGCCGGAGGCGGAGGAGGTCGACGTCGAGATCAACCCGAACGACCTGCGCATCGACGTCTACCGCTCCTCGGGACCCGGCGGGCAGTCCGTCAACACGACCGACTCCGCGGTGCGGATCACGCACATCCCCACCGGGGTGGTCGCCTCCTGCCAGAACGAGAAGAGCCAGTTGCAGAACAAGCAGCAGGCGATGCGTATCCTGCGCTCCAGGCTGCTCGCCATGGCGCAGGAGGAGGCGGAGAAGGAGGCCGCCGACGCCCGCCGCAGCCAGGTCCGCACCGTCGACCGCTCCGAGAAGATCCGTACGTACAACTTCCCGGAGAACCGCATCTCGGACCACCGTGTCGGCTTCAAGGCGTACAACCTGGACCAGGTCCTGGACGGCGACCTCGACGCGGTGATCCAGGCCTGCGTCGACGCGGACTCAGCCGCCAAGCTCGCAGCCGCGTAAGGCATGTAGACAGACCGGAGGACCAGCGTGAACCTGCTTCTCGCGGAGGTGGCCCAGGCCACCCAGCGGCTGGCCGACGCCGGCGTCCCCTCGCCGCGCAACGACGCGGAAGAGCTCGCGGCCTTCGTGCACGGCGTCAAGCGGGGCGAGCTGCACTCCGTGAAGGACTCGGACTTCGACGCCCGCTACTGGGAGGTCATCGCCCGCCGCGAGGCGCGTGAGCCGCTCCAGCACATCACCGGGCTCGCCTACTTCCGGTACCTGGAACTCCAGGTCGGCCCGGGGGTGTTCGTCCCGCGCCCGGAGACCGAGTCGGTCGTCGGCTGGGCCATAGACGCCGTACGCGCGATGGACGTCGTCGAACCGCTGATCGTGGATCTGTGCACCGGCTCGGGCGCCATCGCGCTCGCCCTGGCGCAGGAGGTGCCGCGCTCCCGCGTGCACGCCGTTGAGCTGTCCGAGGACGCCCTCCAGTGGACCCGCAAGAACATGGAGGGATCCAGGGTCGACCTGCGCCAGGGAGACGCCCGCACGGCCTTCCCCGACCTCGACGGCCAGGTCGACCTCGTGATCTCCAACCCGCCGTACATCCCGCTGACCGAGTGGGAGTACGTCGCCCCGGAGGCCCGGGACTACGACCCCGAACTGGCCCTGTTCTCCGGCGAGGACGGCCTCGACCTCATCCGGCGCCTGGAACGCACCGCGCACCGGCTGCTGCGCCCCGGCGGCGTCGTGGTCATCGAGCACGCCGACACCCAGGGCGGCCAGGTGCCGTGGATCTTCACCGAGGAGCGGGGCTGGGCCGACGCGGCCGACCACCCCGACCTCAACAACCGCCCGCGCTTCGCGACCGCCCGCAGGGCGCTGCCGTGAGCACCCCCCAGACTCTCTTTCCGCAGCAGTACGTGTACGAGGAGGCCAGCTGAAGATGGCACGGCGATACGACACCAACGACGCGACCGACCGGGCGACGGGTCTGCGTGAGGCGGCGTCCGCCGTCCGCCGTGGCGAGCTCGTGGTGCTGCCGACCGACACGGTGTACGGCATCGGCGCCGACGCGTTCTCCTCGGAGGCCGTGGCCGACCTGCTTCAGGCCAAGGGCCGGGGCCGCAACATGCCCACGCCCGTCCTCATCGGCTCCCCGAACACCCTGCACGGCCTCGTCACGGACTTCTCCGAGATGGCCTGGGAGCTGGTCGACGCGTTCTGGCCGGGCGCCCTCACGCTCGTCGCCAGGCACCAGCCGTCCCTGCAGTGGGACCTGGGGGACACCCGTGGCACCGTCGCCGTGCGCATGCCGCTGCACCCGGTCGCCATCGAGCTGCTGACGGAGGTCGGCCCGATGGCCGTCTCCTCCGCGAACCTGACCGGCCACCCGGCGCCGGAGAACTGCGCCGCCGCGCAGGAGATGCTCGGCGACTCGGTCTCCGTCTACCTGGACGGTGGCCCGACCCCCGGCAACGTCCCGTCCTCGATCGTCGACGTCACGGGCAAGGTGCCGGTGCTGCTGCGCCAGGGCGCGTTGTCGGCCGATGAGCTGCGCAAGGTCGTACCCGACCTCGAGGTGGCGAATTGACAGCCCCTGCCGCGGGGCGTGGCATAGGCAACGGGGACGAGGCGGGGAGCCCGGTGGCACCGGGGCCTCCCCGCGACACCTTCCGCATCCTTCACGTCAGCACCGGCAACGTGTGCCGCTCGCCGATCACCGAGCGGCTGACCCGCCATGCCCTGGCGGACCGGCTCGGTGACCCGCTGTGGGGTGGGCTGATCGTGGAGAGCGCGGGCACCTGGGGCCATGAGGGCGCGCCCATGGAGGCGAACGCCGAGGCGGTCCTCGCGGACTTCGGCGCGGACGCATCCGGGTTCACGGGGCGGGAGCTCCTGGACGAGCACGTCATCCGCGCCGACCTGGTCCTGACCGCGACGCGCGACCACCGTGCCCAGGTCATCTCCATGGGCCACTCGGCGGGACTGCGCACCTTCACCCTGAAGGAGTTCACCCGCCTCGTACGGGCCATAGACCCCGCGACGCTGCCGCCCCTGGAGGACGGCGTGGTCGCGCGGGCCCGTGCCCTGGTCCGTGCCGCCGCGGCGCTGCGCGGCTGGCTGCTGGCCCCGACGGCGGAGGCGGACGAGGTGTACGACCCGTACGGAGCGCCGCTGACGTTCTTCCGGTCGATCGGGGACGAGATCCAGCAGGCGCTGGACCCGGTGGTCACGGCCCTGACGGGCGTCGCGGCGCCCAGGTAGGCCCCCGCCGGGGTGCGGCTGCGCCCGGTGCGACGACTCGCGCCATACCGGGCGCCCCCCAGGACCGCGGCCTACATTGGACGTACGTTCCCGACGCCCGGAGCCCACCATGGCGGTCCCCCACACCCTTGAGGCCGATGTCCTGCGACGGCAGGACCCCGAGCTGGCCGAGATCCTCCTCGGGGAGCTCACCCGGCAGTCGACGACGCTCCAGCTCATCGCCGCCGAGAACTTCACCTCGCCGGCGGTGCTGGCCGCCCTCGGGTCCCCGCTCGCCAACAAGTACGCCGAGGGGTATCCCGGCGCCCGGCACCACGGCGGGTGCGAGATCGTCGACGTCGCCGAGCGCATCGCCGTGGAGCGGGCCAAGGCGCTGTTCGGCGCCCAGCACGCCAATGTGCAGTCGCACTCGGGGTCGTCCGCGATGCTCGCCGCGTACGCCGCCCTGCTCAGGCCCGGCGACACCGTGCTCGCCCTGGGGCTGCCGCACGGCGGCCATCTCACGCACGGCTCGCCCGAGAACTTCTCGGGCCGCTGGTTCGACTTCGTGGGCTACGGACTGGAGGCGGAGTCGGGCCTCATCGACCACGAACAGGTGCGCGCCCTCGCCCGTACGCACCGCCCCAAGGCGATCGTGTGCGGGTCCATCGCCTACCCGCGGCACATCGACTACGCCTTCTTCCGGGACGTCGCCGACGAGGTGGGCGCGTATCTCATCGCCGACGCCGCTCATCCGATGGGTCTCGTCGCCGGGGGAGCGGCGCCCAGCCCGGTGCCGTACGCCGACGTGGTCTGCGCCACCACGCACAAGGTGCTGCGCGGCCCGCGCGGCGGCATGATCCTGTGCGGCGGCGAACTGGCCGAGCGTGTGGACCGGGCCGTCTTCCCCTTCACCCAGGGCGGCGCCCAGATGCACAGCATCGCCGCCAAGGCGGTCGCGTTCGGGGAGGCGTCGACCGCGGCCTTCGCCGCGTACGCCCATCAGGTGGTCGCCAACGCCCGGCGGCTCGCGGCGGGACTGGCGGAAGAGGGGCTGGTGGTCACCACCGGAGGCACCGACACCCATCTGCTGACCGTCGACCCCGCTCCGCTCGGCGTCGACGGCCGCACCGCACGGGGGCGGCTCGCGGCGGCCGGTATGGTCCTGGACACATGTGCACTGCCCCACGGCGACGCCCGCGGACTGCGCCTGGGCACCGCCGCACTCACCACGCAGGGCATGGGCGAGACCGAGATGGCCTACGTGGCCAGGCTGTTCGCCTCCGTGCTGCGCGACGAGGTGGACGGCAGGAAGGCACGTGAAGAAGTCCGGGAGCTCACCGGCAGATTTCCGCCGTATCCCGGCCGGTGAGGGGTAGGCACAGCGGAGTACACAGCCACACGTGCAACCATCGTCGCTACCCGTTCGTCCCCATCCATATGCACGCAGAGCTAGGGTGTGGGGCTGAGGATGCCCAGCGAGACCTGTGGGGAAGCCCGTGCGTGAATACCTGCTGACGCTCTGCATCACGGCCGCGGTGACGTATCTGCTGACAGGGCCGGTACGCAAGTTCGCGATCGTGGCCGGAGCCATGCCGGAGATCCGGGCACGTGACGTGCACCGGGAACCCACTCCCCGGCTCGGCGGTATCGCCATGTTCTTCGGCCTGTGCGCGGGCCTGCTGGTCGCCGACCACCTCAAGAACCTCAACGAGGTCTTCGCCAGCTCGAACGAGCCCCGTGCGCTGCTGTCCGGAGCGGCGCTCATCTGGCTCATCGGCGTGCTGGACGACAAGTTCGAGATCGACGCCCTGATCAAGCTGGGCGGTCAGATGATCGCCGCGGGCGTCATGGTGATGCAGGGTCTGACGATCCTGTGGCTGCCCGTCCCGGGCGTCGGCCTGGTCGCGCTCACACAGTGGCAGGGCACCCTGCTGACGGTGGCGCTGGTCGTCATCACGATCAACGCGGTCAACTTCGTCGACGGCCTCGACGGCCTCGCCGCCGGCATGGTGTGCATCGCCTCGGCCGCGTTCTTCATGTACGCCTACCGCATCTGGTACGGCTTCGGGCTGGAGCCCGCGGCCCCGGCGACCCTGTTCGCGGCCATCCTGATGGGCATGTGCCTGGGCTTCCTGCCGCACAACATGCATCCGGCGCGGATCTTCATGGGCGACTCGGGGTCGATGCTGATCGGGCTCGTGCTCGCCGCGGGTGCCATCTCGATCACCGGGCAGGTGGACCCGGACTCGATGAACCTGTTCTCCGGCTCCGTGCGCGCGACCGTCCACCAGACCGTCCCCGTCTACATCCCGCTGCTGCTCCCGCTGACGATCATCGCGGTCCCGGCCGCGGACCTCATCCTCGCGATCGTCCGCCGCACCTGGCGCGGCCAGTCGCCGTTCGCCGCGGACCGCGGGCATCTGCACCACCGGCTGCTGGAGATCGGGCACTCGCACAGCAGGGCCGTGCTGATCATGTACTTCTGGTCGGCGCTCATCGCCTTCGGGGCCCTGGGCTACTCCGTGAACTCCGCGTCGATGTGGATCGTGCTCGGCATCGTGGTGCTGAGCGCGGTCGGTCTGATCCTGCTCCTGCTGCCGCGGTTCACGCCGCGTGCTCCCCGCTGGGCCGAGTCCTTCGTGCCGCCCCGCTACCGCCGTCGGCGCCGGGCCGTGGAGCCGGTGCCGGCCGCCGCGTACGGCACGGGGGAGGAGCGGCGGCCGGAGCGTGTGCACCGCACGCCGGTCGGGGCCGGGGTCCCGAGGGTCAACGGGGCCACCGCGATCAGTGGTCGTACGCGCCTGGAACGGCGCGAGACCGAGTCCTCGCGCTGACATTACAGGTAAGAATCTGACTAGCGCGTTGCCAAATCCTGGGGTTCCAAAGCGCCCTAATACCAGACAAGCCGACCCTCCATCCGCACAGACGGGCAGGTTCACTCTCATGTGTGACGGCAGGCACACCCCTAGGTAAAGACCGCATCAAATAGTTTGTGATACGGTTCACGAGAACCCCGGGACAGAGCCGAAGGACCCCAGTGCGACGGTCCCTCGGCGTGAGGATCCCGCTCGGCCCGGGACTACGCTCGTCCATGACGACACCCTGCCCCCTGTGAAAGCGGAGTTGCCGCCATGCCGTCCAATGACGCCCGGAACCTACTGCAGACCGCTGCGCCCACAGCGGCCGTCGGCGTGATCGCCGTCGCCGTCAGTGGTGCGGTCGCGGGAGGCAAGGGGGCGCTCGGCGCGGCCGTCGGCACACTGCTGGCCGTCCTCTTCATGGGGATCGGTCTGTACGTCCTGCAGTGGACGGCGAAGACGCTCCCGCATCTGTTCCAGGCCATGGGACTGATGCTCTATGTCGCCCAGCTCCTGCTGCTCCTGATCTTCGTGGCTCTCTTCAAGGGCACTTCCCTCTTCAATCCGAAGGCGTTCGCGATCGCGCTCGTCGTCGCGACGGTCGTATGGATGGCGGCGCAGGCTCGTGCGCACATGAAGGCCAAGATCTTCTACGTCGACCCGGACTCCGAGAAGAGCGAGAAGTACGAGAAGACAGGGTCCAGGTCGTGAGGGGTAGGGGCGGGATAAAGACGTGTGAGATCTCCTGCTATCGTCCGGTGCCAACTGCGGCATCGCGGGCGAGGGTAGCTGAGCTGACGCCTGCTCAATCGCGAGGCTTGATGCCCGACAGCCGCCCCCACATCCGTATCACCAGTCCGGTGCCGATCCGCGGCTGCGCGCCGCGCCGACACAACGAGGTTGCCGTACCCATGCGTCACGCCGAAGGAGCCCGCGGTGAGTGCTGACCAGACCCAGCTCGCCTTTGACTGGAGCTGCCGCATCCTGTCCGACAACGGCTGCGGCTTTCCGGCTCCGGGCCTGCACTCCTTCCTCTTCAAGCCGATCGCGACGATCGGCGGGTTCGAGTTCAACAAGGTGATGCTGCTCGCGCTTCTCACCTCGGTCGTCGTCATCGCCTTCTTCGGAGCGGCCTTCGGCAACGCCAAGGTGGTTCCGGGCAAGCTCCAGATGGTGGCCGAGGCGGGCTACGACTTCGTGCGCCGCGGCATCGTGTACGAGACGCTCGGCAAGCGCGAGGGCGAGAAGTACGTCCCGTTCATGGTCTCGCTGTTCTTCTTCATCTGGATCATGAACATCTGGTCCGTGATCCCGCTGGCCCAGTTCCCGGTCTCGGCGGTGATCGCCTTCCCGGCGGTTCTCGCCGCGATCGTCTGGATCGTCTGGGTCTCGCTGACGTTCAAGCGCCACGGCTTCGTCGGCTTCTTCAAGAACGTCACGGGCTACGACAAGACGCTCGGCGCGGTCCTGCCGCTCGTCATGGTCATCGAATTCTTCTCGAACCTGTTCGTCCGCCCGTTCACGCACGCGGTTCGACTGTTCGCCAACATGTTCGCCGGTCACCTGATGCTGGTGATGTTCACCGTCGCCTCCTGGTACCTGCTGAACAGCTACATGATCCCGGCCGCCGGCGTCTCGTTCGTGATGACCGTGATCATGATCCTCTTCGAGCTCTTCGTGCAGGCCGTCCAGGCGTACGTCTTCGTGCTCCTCGCCTGCTCGTACATCCAGGGCGCTCTCGCCGAGCACCACTGAGCCCCATCACGCACCCCACCCCTGATCGTCCGGTGGCCAACCCCCACCGGTCCGTAAGAGAGAAGGAAGTAACGGCATGTCCGCGACCCTCGAACTCGCCGCTGGCGTCCACGGCTCCCTCGGTTCCATCGGCTACGGTCTCGCTGCCATCGGCCCCGGCGTCGGCGTCGGCATCATCTTCGGCAACGGCACCCAGGCCCTGGCCCGTCAGCCCGAGGCCGCCGGTCTGATCCGTGCCAACCAGATCCTGGGCTTCGCCTTCTGTGAGGCCCTCGCCCTCATCGGCATCGTCATGCCGTTCGTGTTCGGTGTGTGATCGACCCCTTCACCGAACGCATCGACGAAAGGCACTGATGTGATCGCCAACCTGGCACAGATGGTCGCCGAGGAGCAGCAGAACCCGCTCGTCCCGGCCGGCCCTGAGCTGCTCGTCGGCACCATCGCCTTCGCCGTCGTGTTCTTCTTCTTCTGGAAGAAGGCTCTTCCGAACATCAACAAGGTTCTCGAGGAGCGCCGCGCGGCGATCGAAGGCGGTATCGAAGAGGCCGAGGCCATGAAGGTCGAGGCCCAGAGCGTCCTTGAGCAGTACAAGGCTCAGCTCGCCGAGGCCCGGCACGAGGCCGCGCGTCTGCGCCAGGAGGCGCAGGAGCAGGGTGCCGCCCTCATCGCCGAGATGCGCGCGGAAGGCCAGCGGCAGCGTGAGGAGATCGTCGCCGCCGGCCACGCGCAGATCGAGGCCGACCGCAAGGCCGCCGCGCAGGCGCTGCGGCAGGAGATCGGCAGGCTCGCCACCGAGCTGGCCGGCAAGCTCATCGGTGAGGCCCTCCAGGACCACACCCGCCAGAGCCGCGTCATCGACCGCTTCCTTGACGAGCTCGAGGAGAAGGCCGAGGCCGCGCGATGAACGGAGCGAGCCGCGAGGCCCTGGCAGCCGCACGTGAGCGTCTCGACGCGCTGGCGGACTCCACGTCCGTCGACGCGGCGCAGCTCGCCGACGAGCTGGCCGCCGTCACCGCGCTGCTCCACCGCGAGCCGTCGCTGCGTCGGGTCCTCACCGACCCGGCGCAGCCCGGCGAGGCCAAGGCCGGGCTGGTCGAGCGCCTGCTCGGCGGCCAGGTCAGCGGGGTGACCGTCGACCTGGTGGCCGGCATGGTGCGTTCGCGCTGGTCGCAGCCCCGCGACCTGGTGGACGCGCTGGAGGAGCTGGCGAACGACGCCGACCTCATCGCCGCCGAGAAGGCGGACGCGCTGGACGACGTCGAGGACGAGCTGTTCCGGTTCAGCCGGATCGTCTCCTCCAGCACCGAGCTGCGCGCCGCGCTCACCGACCGCGCCGCGAGCCCCGCGGCCAAGATCGAGCTGCTGCACCGGCTGCTCGGCGGTCGCGCCAACGTGACGACCGAGCGTCTGGTGACGCGCCTTGTGGTCGCGCCGCGGGGACGTAGCCTGGAAGCGGGACTCGAGTCCCTGTCCAAGCTCGCGGCCGCGCGCCGCAACCGCTTGGTCGCCGTCGTCACCTCGGCGGTCCCGCTGAGCGACACACAGAAGCGACGCCTCGGCGACGCGCTGGCCAAGCTTTACGGCCGCAAGATGCACCTCAACCTGGACGTGGATCCCGAGATCCTCGCCGGGGTCCGGGTGCAGGTGGGCGACGAGATCATCAACGGTTCGATCGCGGACCGTCTTGAGGACGCCCGCCGCCGCTTGGCGAGCTAGCAGCAACTCCATACGCAGTACTACGGCCCGAGTTGGGCCGTGCAGAGGATTCCTGGGGGTCGCCCCCAGACCCCCACAGAAACTTCGGGCCCAACAAGGAGAGCAGGGAACCCAGATGGCGGAGCTCACGATCCGGCCGGAGGAGATCCGGGACGCGCTGGAGAACTTCGTCCAGTCGTACAAGCCGGACGCGGCCTCGCGCGAGGAGGTCGGTACGGTCACCCTTGCCGGCGACGGCATCGCGAAGGTCGAGGGTCTGCCCTCGGCCATGGCCAACGAACTGCTGAAGTTCGAGGACGGCACCCTCGGCCTCGCCCTCAACCTTGAGGAGCGTGAGATCGGTGCCATCGTCCTCGGTGAGTTCAGCGGCATCGAGGAGGGGCAGCCGGTGCACCGCACCGGTGAGGTGCTCTCCGTGGCAGTCGGCGAGGGCTACCTCGGCCGCGTCGTCGACCCGCTCGGCAACCCCATCGACGGCCTCGGCGAGATCCAGACCGAGGGCCGCCGCGCCCTTGAGCTGCAGGCCCCCACGGTCATGCAGCGCAAGTCGGTGCACGAGCCGATGGAGACGGGCTACAAGGCCGTCGACGCGATGACCCCGATCGGCCGTGGTCAGCGTCAGCTGATCATCGGTGACCGCCAGACCGGCAAGACCGCCCTGGCCGTCGACACGATCATCAACCAGCGCGACAACTGGCGCACGGGCGACCCGAAGAAGCAGGTCCGCTGCATCTACGTCGCCGTCGGCCAGAAGGGCTCCACCATCGCGTCGGTCCGCCGCGCGCTGGAGGAGAACGGCGCGCTGGAGTACACGACCATCGTCGCCGCCCCGGCGTCCGACCCGGCCGGCTTCAAGTACCTGGCGCCGTACACCGGTTCGGCGATCGGCCAGCACTGGATGTACCAGGGCAAGCACGTCCTGATCATCTTCGACGACCTCTCGAAGCAGGCCGACGCCTACCGCGCCGTGTCCCTGCTGCTGCGCCGTCCGCCGGGCCGTGAGGCCTACCCGGGTGACGTCTTCTACCTGCACTCCCGTCTCCTGGAGCGCTGCGCCAAGCTCTCCGACGACATGGGTGCCGGTTCGATGACCGGTCTGCCGATCGTCGAGACCAAGGCCAACGACGTCTCGGCGTTCATCCCGACCAACGTCATCTCCATCACCGACGGCCAGTGCTTCCTGGAGTCCGACCTGTTCAACGCCGGTCAGCGTCCGGCCCTGAACGTCGGTATCTCGGTCTCCCGCGTCGGTGGCTCCGCCCAGCACAAGGCCATGCGCCAGGTCTCCGGACGTCTGCGCGTCGACCTCGCCCAGTTCCGTGAGCTGGAGGCGTTCGCCGCCTTCGGTTCCGACCTGGACGCCGCGTCGAAGGCCCAGCTGGAGCGCGGTCAGCGCATGGTCGAGCTGCTCAAGCAGAACCAGTACGAGCCGATGGCCACCGAGGACCAGGTCGTCTCCATCTGGGCCGGCACCAACGGCCGTATGGACGACGTGCCGGTCGCCGACATCCGCCGCTTCGAGAAGGAGCTCCTGGACTTCCTGCACCGCAAGTACCAGGGCCTCATGACCTCCATCAAGGAGGGTGCCAAGATGGCGGACGAGACCATCCAGGCGATCGACGAGGCCGTCGCGGAGTTCAAGAGGCAGTTCGAGACCTCGGACGGCAAGCTGCTCGGCGAGGACACCCCGGCCGCAGCCGCCAAGTGACGTAAGGAAGGGACCTGACTCATGGGAGCCCAGCTCCGGGTCTACAAGCGTCGCATCCGATCCGTCAGCGCGACCAAGAAGATCACGAAGGCGATGGAGATGATCGCCGCCTCGCGCGTCGTCAAGGCGCAGCGCAAGGTGGCGGCCTCCACACCGTACGCGACCGAGCTCACACGCGCGGTCACGGCGGTCGGCACCGGCTCGAACACCAAGCACCCGCTGACCACCCAGGCCGAGACGGTGACCCGGTCCGCGGTGCTGCTCCTGACGAGCGACCGCGGTCTGGCCGGCGCCTTCAACTCCAACGCGATCAAGGCGGCGGAGCAGCTGACCGACCGGCTGGAGCGCGAGGGCAGGCAGGTCGACACGTACATCGTCGGCCGTCGCGGTGTGGCCCACTACAACTTCCGTGAGCGCAAGATCACGGAGTCGTGGACCGGCTTCACGGACGAGCCCAGCTACGCGGACGCCAAGAAGGTCGCGGCTCCGCTCATCGAGGCCATCGAGACGGAGACGGCGGCCGGCGGTGTGGACGAACTCCACATCGTCTACACCGAGTTCGTCTCGATGATGACGCAGACGGCGATCGACTCCCGTCTGCTGCCGCTCAGCCTCGAGGAAGTGGCGGAGGAGGCGCCCGCCAAGGGCGAGATCCTGCCGCTGTACGAGTTCGAGCCGTCGGCGGAGGACGTCCTCGACGCCCTGCTGCCGCGCTACGTCGAGAGCCGTATCTACAACGCGCTGCTGCAGTCGGCTGCCTCCAAGCACGCCGCCACGCGCCGCGCGATGAAGTCGGCGACCGACAACGCGGGCGAGCTGATCAACACGCTCTCCCGTCTTGCCAACGCGGCCCGCCAGGCCGAAATCACCCAGGAAATCAGCGAGATCGTCGGTGGCGCCAGCGCCCTGGCCGACGCGACCGCGGGGAGTGACAAGTAATGACGACCACTGTTGATACGGCCGTTGCCACGGGCCGCGTCGCCCGGGTCATCGGCCCGGTCGTCGACGTGGAGTTCCCCGTCGACGCGATGCCGGACATCTACAACGCCCTGCACGTCGAGGTCTCGGACCCGGCGAACGAGGGCCAGAAGAAGACGCTGACCCTGGAGGTCGCCCAGCACCTGGGTGACGGCGTGGTCCGCACGATCTCCATGCAGCCCACCGACGGTCTGGTCCGCCAGGCCGCGGTGACCGACACCGGCGCGCCGATCTCCGTCCCGGTCGGCGACTTCACCAAGGGCAAGGTGTTCAACACCCTCGGTGAGGTCCTGAACGTCGACGAGAAGTACGACGGCGAGCGCTGGCCGATCCACCGCAAGGCCCCGAACTTCGACGAGCTCGAGTCGAAGACCGAGATGTTCGAGACCGGCGTCAAGGTCATCGACCTGCTCACCCCGTACGTCAAGGGTGGCAAGATCGGTCTGTTCGGCGGCGCCGGCGTCGGCAAGACGGTGCTCATCCAGGAGATGATCTACCGCGTCGCCAACAACCACGACGGTGTCTCCGTGTTCGCCGGTGTCGGTGAGCGCACCCGTGAGGGCAACGACCTCATCGAGGAGATGAGCGACTCGGGCGTCATCGACAAGACCGCCCTGGTCTTCGGTCAGATGGACGAGCCCCCGGGCACCCGTCTGCGCGTCGCGCTGGCCGGCCTCACCATGGCCGAGTACTTCCGTGACGTCCAGAAGCAGGACGTGCTGTTCTTCATCGACAACATCTTCCGCTTCACCCAGGCCGGTTCCGAAGTCTCCACCCTGCTCGGCCGTATGCCGTCCGCGGTGGGTTACCAGCCGAACCTGGCCGACGAGATGGGTCTCCTCCAGGAGCGCATCACCTCGACCCGCGGTCACTCGATCACCTCGATGCAGGCGATCTACGTCCCCGCCGACGACCTGACCGACCCGGCCCCGGCCACCACGTTCGCCCACCTCGACGCGACGACGGTGCTCTCCCGTCCGATCTCCGAGAAGGGCATCTACCCGGCCGTGGACCCGCTGGACTCCACGTCCCGCATCCTGGACCCGCGTTACATCGCGCAGGACCACTACGACGCCGCCATGCGCGTCAAGACGATCCTGCAGAAGTACAAGGACCTCCAGGACATCATCGCGATCCTCGGCATCGACGAGCTCGGCGAGGAGGACAAGCTCGTCGTCCACCGGGCCCGCCGTGTGGAGCGCTTCCTGTCCCAGAACACCCACGTCGCCAAGCAGTTCACCGGTGTCGACGGGTCGGACGTCCCGCTGGAGGAGTCGATCGCGGCCTTCAACGCGATCATCGACGGCGAGTACGACCACTTCCCGGAGCAGGCGTTCTTCATGTGCGGTGGTATCGAGGACCTGAAGAAGAACGCGAAGGAGCTGGGCGTCTCCTGACGGCCGCCTGCGGCGGGTCCCACCCGGGGCCCATGACAGGTACTGCCTCTTGGTGAGAGGGGTGGAGAAGCATCCCGCGGGCTCGCTCCCGCGGGGTGCGGTCCGCCCCTCTCCTCACGCCTACTAGAATTCAGACCAACACCCGGCGCCCGCCGGGTGGTGACCCGAGGAGCCACCCTTGGCTGCTGAGCTGCACGTCGAGCTGGTCGCCGCCGACCGCCAGGTCTGGTCCGGCGAGGCCACCCTGGTCGTCGCGCGCACCACGTCCGGCGACATCGGCGTCATGCCCGGTCACCAGCCGCTGCTCGGTGTGCTGGAGTCGGGCCCGGTGACCATCCGTACGAGTGATGGTGGAACGGTCGTCGCCGCGGTGCACGGCGGTTTCATCTCGTTCGCGGACGACAAGCTGTCGCTGCTGGCCGAGATCGCCGAGCTGTCGGACGAGATCGATGTCCAGCGCGCGGAGCGGGCCCTTGAGCGCGCGAAGACGGAGGCCGACGCCTCCGCCGAGCGTCGCGCGGAGGTCCGACTGCGTGCGGTGTCGGGGAACTGATCCCGACGCACGATGTGATGACGTGACTCAGCCGCGGCTGGGCCGGAGCAATCCGGATCCAGCCGCGGCTGAGGCGAATGCGGGTGTTTTTTCCGTTCCGTTACCTAGGAGACGAGGAGGTCGGTGTCGGTGGTCCTCGCTCTGACCGCGTGCGGAGTGGTCGTGGCACTCGTAGTGGTGGGACTGTTCGTCTTCGGCCTCAGGCGGCGGCTGATCCAGCGCTCGGGCGGCACCTTCGACTGCAGCCTGCGGTGGAACGTCCCGGCGGAACCCGACACCAGCGGCAAGGGCTGGGGCTACGGAATCGCCCGCTACAACGGCGACCGCATCGAGTGGTTCCGCGTCTTCTCCTACGCCCCGCGCCCGCGCCGCGTCCTGGAGCGCTCGGCGATCGAGGTGGCCGGCCGCCGCCTTCCCGACGGCGAGGAGGAGCTGGCGCTGCTCTCCGACGCGGTGATCCTGACGTGTCTGCACCGGGGCACGCGCCTGGAACTCGCGATGAGCGAGGACGCGCTGACCGGATTCCTCGCGTGGCTGGAGGCAGCCCCACCAGGACAACGAGTGAATGTGGCATAGCCACATTCACTCGTTGGGGGACCTGAGTCCGGGGGAGCGTCAACGTCGACGCAATCCTTCGGACGGGCTTACGACAGCCCGTTGCTGAGGGCGCTCACCAGCTCTCCATTGCCGGTGTCACCGCTGAACTCCCAGAAGAACGCGCCGCCAAGACCCTGGGTCTTCGCCCAGGCCATCTTCGTACCGATGGTGGCCGGGGTGTCGTACGACCACCAGTTGCTGCCGCAGTGGGCGTACGCCGTGCCCGCGACGGTTGCGGTGGCGGGGCAGGACGTCTTGAGCACCTTGTAGTCCTCGATGCCCTGCTCGTACGTGCCGGCCGCCGGGCCCGTGGCCGTGCCGCCCGGGGCGTCCTGGGTGACGCCGGTCCAGCCGCGGCCGTAGAAGCCGATGCCGACCAGCAGCTTGCTCGCGGGAACGCCGATCGCCTTGTACTTGGCGATCGCGTCGGCCGTGGTGAAGCCGGCCTTGGGGATGCCGCTGTACGAGGTGAGCGGGGAGTGCGGAGCGGTGGGGCCCTGCGCGTCCCAGGCGCCGAAGAAGTCGTACGTCATCACGTTGTACCAGTTGACGTACTGCGCGGCGCCCGCGTAGTCGGCTGCCTCGATCTTGCCGCCCGAGGAGCCGTCGGCGGTGACGGCCGCGGTGACCAGGGCGCCGGAGCCGAACTTGGCGCGCAGCGCGGCCATCACGTTCTTGAAGGCCGCCGCCCCGCTGGTGTCACAGGACAGACCGCAGGCGTTCGGGTACTCCCAGTCGATGTCGATGCCGTCGAAGACATCGGCCCAGCGGGAGTCCTTCACCAGGTCGTAGCAGGACTGGGCGAAGGCCGCGGGGTTCTTTGCCGCGTCCGCGAAGCCGCCGGACCAGGTCCAGCCGCCGAAGGACCACAGCACCTTGAGATTCGGGTACTTCGCCTTCAGCTCACGCAGCTGGTTGAAGTTGCCGCGCAGCGGCTGGTCCCAGGTGTCGGCGACGCCGCTGACGGACTGGTCGGCGGTGAACGCCTTGTCGTAGTCGGCGTACGAGTCGCCGATCGCGCACTTGCCCCCGGTGACGTTGCCGAAGGCGTAGTTGATGTGGGTGATCTTCGACGCGGAGCCGGACGTCACCAGGTTCTTGACGTTGTAGTTGCGGCCGTAGATGCCCCACTCGGTGAAGTAGCCGAGCTTGACGGCGGAGCCGGAGGTCGGGGGCGGGTTGGTGGAACCGCCCGTGGTGTGCACGGTCACCGCGCCGCTGACCGGACCGGTCTGGTCGGCGGTGTCACGGGCCTGCACGGTGTACGAGTAGTCGGTGCCGGCGCTCAGAGCGGTGTCCGTGTACGAGGTCGTCGTCACGGTGGCGACCTTGGCGCCGTCGCGCAGGACGTCGTAGTTCTTGACGCCCTTGTCGTCGGTGGCCGCCGTCCAGGACAGCTTCACCGAGGTGTCCGTGATGCCGGACGCAGTGGGGGCGCCCGGAGCGGAGGGCGGGTTGTCGCCGGGGACCGTGGTGCCACCGTCGCAACTTCCGCCGTTCAGCTTGCAGTTGGAGGGCGCGCCGGAGCCGGATCCGTTGAATCCGAAGGAGACCGAGGCGCCGGGGGCGAGGCTGCCGTTGTAGGACTTGTTCTTGGCCGTCCAGTGGGTGCCGGAGTTCGTCACGTCCGCGTCCCAGGCGGAGGTGACGGACGTTCCGGAGGGGAAGTCCCACTCGATCGTCCAGGAACTGATGGCGGCGGTGCCGGAGTTGGTGACGGTCCACTTGCCTTCGAAGCCGGTGCCCCAGTCCTGGGTCTTGGCGTACGTGGCGGTGGCCGATGCGGCCGCGTGGGCGGGGCCCGCGAGGCCGACCAGCCCGGCGAGGGGGAGCAACAGGGTCGCGAACCCTGCCGCGGCTCTGTGTCTGAAGCGCATCCGCGCCTCCTCTGTGTTCGATGTGCGCCTCCGGGGCGCGACGGTGTGGGGCATGACTGAGCCTTCACGCCCACAGTGCCGCGAGAATAGAAAGGTCTGGACCATAGGTCAATAGGTCTGGACCAGTGCTCCGGTTGGTGTGCTAGATCCCCAACTCCTGTGCCAGCACGGCCGCTTGGACCCGGCTGCGCAACGCCAGCTTGCCCAGCAGGCGGCTGACGTGGGTCTTCACGGTGGCCTCCGCCATGTCCAGGCGGGCGGCGATCTCCGCGTTGGACAGCCCCTCGCCGAGGCAGGACAGCACCTCGCGCTCGCGGCGGGTGAGCGCCTGAAGGACGGACGGATCGACGGACGGCTCCCGTACGGGCCGGGCGGCGAACTCCGCGATCAGCCGCCGGGTCACGGCCGGGGCGATCATCCCCTCGCCGCGTGCCACCGTCCGCACCGCGGCGATCAGGTCCTTCGCGTCGGTGTTCTTCAGCAGGAACCCGGAGGCTCCCGCCCGCAGTGCCCCGAACACATACTCGTCGAGGTCGAACGTGGTCAGCACCAGCACATCGGCGAGCCGCTCGGCGACGACCTGCCGGGTCGCCGACACCCCGTCCAGGCGCGGCATCTGCACATCCATCAGGACCAGGTCCGGCCGTAGCTCCCGGGCGAGCGCCACCGCCCGCTCGCCGTCCGCGGCCTCCCCGACCACCTCGATGTCGGGCGCACTGCGCAGGATCAGGACCAGCCCCGCACGTACGGCGGACTGGTCCTCGGCGACGAGCACGCGGATCATCAGGTCTCTCCTTGCGGGACATCGGGGACGGGAAGGGCGGCGCGCACGGTCCACAGCGCGCCTTCGGGACCGGCGCCGAACGTGCCCCCGAGCAGGGCGGTCCGCTCCCGCATCCCGACGAGACCCGCGCCGGAGCCGGGCGCCCGGGGCCCCTCCCGGTCGCCGTACGGGCTGGTCACCCGCACGTCGAGGACCCCGTCCCGGTGCCCCAGCGCCACCGTGACCCGGCCGGGGCCGGCGTGCTTGAGGGCGTTCGTCAGGGACTCCTGCACGATCCGGTAGGCGGCAAGCTCCACCGGCGCGGGCACGCCCGCGTACTCCGCGTCGAGCGTGACGTCGAGCCCGTTGGTGCGGGCCTGCTCCACCAGGGCGTTGAGCCCGTCGAGGGTGGGAGTGGCGGCCGGCTCCTCCCGGGTGGTGCCGTCGCGGAGGATCCCGATCAGCCGCCGCATCTCGGCGAGCCCCGCCACGCTGTTCTCCCGGATGACGGCGAGGGCCTCCCGGGACGTCTTGTGGTCGTCGAGGGAGAGCGCGGCGGTGGAGTGGATGGCGATCGCGGACAGATGGTTGGCGACCATGTCGTGCAACTCCCGTGCCATGCGGGCCCGTTCGGCGGTGACGGCCTGGGCGCGGTCCATCTCGGCGAGCAGGGTGGTCTGTTCGGCGCGCAGCCGTGCGGCCTCGGCCGCGTCACGGTGGTTGCGGACGACCCAGCCGGTGGCGGCGGGCGCGAGCGCCACCACGCCGAACGCGACGCCGATCAGCATGCCGTTGGGGTCGCCCCAGAGAGCGAGGGGCGTGACCGTGCCGAGCACGGTGAGCAGCCCGGTGACCCAGGGCAGACGCCGGGCGGAGGCGGGGGTGCCGTACAGGACGGCCGCGTACATGAGGTCCGTGAACATCACGACGGTGACCACGTTGCCCCGGGTCACCGTGTCGGCGATCACCGCGGCCGTGCCGATCCCCAGGGCGGCCTTCGGCCGGGTGCGGCGCAGCAGCTCGCAGCCGGCCGTCACGACCAGGGGAACCAGCACCGCCCAGTGCGCCGCCCAGAGGACCTGCGGTTCGTCGGCGGGGCGGGTGGTGAGGCCGATGGCCCACAGCAGGAGCCCGCCCAGCAGCCCGCCGACCGCGATGCGCACGTCGTCGCGGTGCGGGTGGGGGAGTCGTACGGCCATGACCCCATCCAACACGGTGCGCCGCCCCGCCACCTGATGCCGTAGGACGGTTCCCGCTACATCGAAGGTTGCAGTGCGACTTCGTCACCGCCGACGACGAGAGGGGCCTGCCCGGCCGCGAGCCTGGAGGAAGGGGGGGACGAGAGGGAAGGAGAGGAGCGAATCGTGGTCGTCGGGTTGATCATCGCCTGTGAGGTCGGCTTCTGGGTGCTGCTGGCCGCGGGCCTGGCCGTCCGCTATCTGCTGAGGATGCGCCGCACCGGCGTGGCGCTGCTGTTGGCCGAGCCGCTGCTGGAGGTGGTCCTGTTCGTCGTGACGGCCATCGACCTGAAGCACGGGGCGAAGCCGAGCTGGGAGCACGGGCTGGCCGCCCTGTACATCGGCTTCACCGTCGCGTACGGCCACGCCACCATCCGGTGGCTCGACGGGCACGCGGCCCACCGCCTGGCGGGCGGACCGCCCCCGGCCAGGCCGCCCCGCCACGGCCTGGCCCGCGCCCGGCACGAGGGCCGCCTGTGGCTGCGCACGCTGCTGGCCACGGCCGTGGCCTCGGCACTGCTCCAGGGCGCGATCTGGTACGTCGGTGCGCCCGCGGCACTGCGCGACGCGCAGTACACCGCCCTGCGCGTCCTGGTGATCCACGGGCTGATCGCCCTGTCGTACCTGCTGTGGCCCAAGAAGGCGCCGTCCGCCGCTGCCGCCCGCCCCGAGGAGGGCCGTACGCTGACCCGGCGGTGAAACGGTCCTGGGAGAGCGGATGAGCGAGGGCATACGCCCCGGCGCGGCACGGAGTGAGGGCACACGCCCCGGCGCGGTACTGGTGGTGGACGACGACGCGGCCATCCGCCGCTCGCTGGAGCGCGGACTTCGGCTGAGCGGCTTTCGCGTCCGCACGGCCGACAGCGGCGCCGAGGCACTCGCGGCGATCCTGGACGCGCCGCCGGACGTGCTCGTCCTCGATGTGTCGATGCCCGGCATGAGCGGCATCGAGGTGTGCGCCCGGCTCCGCGACGACGGCCAGGACCTGCCCGTCCTCATGCTCTCCGCGCTGGACGAGACGGCCGACCGCATCGCCGGGCTCCAGGCGGGCGGTGACGACTACCTCGTCAAACCGTTCGCCCTGCAGGAGCTGGTCCTGCGGCTGCGCGCCCTGCTGCGCCGACGGCCGCCCGAGGACCGGGAGATGCTGCGGGTGGCGGACCTGGTGATCGACCCGGCGGCCCGTACCGCCCACCGGGACGGCCGCCGCCTGGACCTGACCCGGCGCGAGTTCGCACTCCTGGAGGTGCTCGCCCGCAACGCGGGCCTCGTCCTCAGCCGCGACCAGCTCCTGGAACGGGTGTGGGGATACGACTTCGACGTACGCACCGACGCCGTCGACACCTTCGTCAGCTATCTGCGGCGCAAGCTGGAGGCGGACGGCGGCGGGCGCCTCGTGCACACCGTCCGCGGGGTCGGCTTCGTGCTGCGGGAGGAGCCATGAGGGGAACGGCACCGCGACCGGGAGCAGAGTCGCCATGAGACTGTCCACGCGCATCGGACTCGCCGTGGGACTGACCGTCCCGCTCCTGGTTCTCGCCTCCGGCTGGCTGCTGCTGAACCTGGTCGCCCGGGACCTGCACCGCGAGGAGGACAACCATCTGCGCAGGCGGGCCGCGGCCGTGCTCCCGGACGCCCGCGCCCTGCTGCGGGCCACCGCCGCCGGCCGGCCACGGGCGGCCGACACCAGGGAACGGCTGCTGTACAGCGCGGCGCTCGATGTCGGCGTGCGCGTCGTCGGACCGGACGCGACCTTCAACGGAGGACCGCAGCCGACCGCCTCGGTCGCGCTGCCCGCGCGGGCCACCGGCCCGGTCACCGTGCGGCAGGCCGGGCACAGCTGGCGGGCCCTGTCCAGGCCGATCGAGGGCACCCCTGTCGCCGGCACCCTCTGGGTCTTCCAGCCCGACACCGCCGACCGCGTCCAACTCCGGCTCGTGCGACGGCGCGTGGTCATGACCGCGCTGCTCGCCGCGCCCCTGTCCGGTCTGCTCGCCTGGGGCATCGCCACCGGTGCCACCGGCCCGCTGCGCCGCCTGGGCCGCCGCACCGCCGGGTTCGACCCGCGCACCAGCACCGCCCGGCTGAGCCATGAGCCCACCGGGGTGACCGAGGTCGACGAACTCGCGGCCACCCTGCGGACGGTTCTGGCCCGCTACGACGAACAGGCCGCCCGCACCGCCGAGGCCCTGGAGACGGCGCGATCCTTCTCCGCCGCCGCCTCGCACGAACTGCGGACCCCGCTGATGAGCATGGGCACCAACCTCGACATCCTCGCGGACCACCCCGATCTGCCCGGGCCGGACCGCACGGAGGTCGTCACCGATCTGCGCCACGAGCACGCCCGTCTCCTCGGGCTGCTGGTGATGCTGCGCGACCTGGGCCGCGGCGACCTGGTGGATGCGGAGGCGTTCCGCACGGTGGACGTGGCGGAGGCCGCGGACGCGGCCGTCGCCGAGGCCAGGCGCCGGGATCCGGCCGCCCGGGTCACCCTGCGGGCGCAGCCGGGGCCGACCGTGCAGGGCTGGGAGCCCGGACTGCGGTTGCTGCTCGACAATCTGCTCGCCAACGCCCTCGCGCACGGCCGGGACACCGAGGGCCGGGCAACGGTGGCGGTCGGGGTGCGCAGCGCCGGAGCCGAGGTGGTGATCACGGTGGACGACCGAGGACCGGGCGTCCCGGCCGAGGCACGCGGCCGGATCTTCGAGCGGTTCCGGCGGGGTCCGGGCAGCGCCGGCTCGGGGCTCGGCCTGACCCTGGTGGCCCAGCAGGCGGCCCTGCACCGGGGGAGCGTCACGGTCACCGACGGCCCGGACGGCGTCGGGGCCCGATTCGAGGTGCGGCTGCCCAGGGTCGGCGGGGACCTGCCGGGCCGGCGGGACTGGCTGATCGGGACAGCCGGGGCAAACCGGTCACAGAGTTCCCACAAACACGGCTCCTAGCCTCCGTGGCGTCGGACGGACGACGGGGCCGTCCGGGAACGGAGGAGGAGATGTACGTACGAGGACGGCGGCGCACCCTGCTGGTGGGGCTCGCCACGGCGGCGCTGCTGGTGAGCGGGACCGGGGCGGCCGCGGCCGACAGTTCGCCCGCGCCCGCTCCCACGGGCGACGGGGCGCAGGCGCTGTGCAAGCGGGTGCCGAAGATCGACCAGCGGATCGAGCGGGCACTGAAGCGGCTCGACGGGCCGGTGAGCCTCCGCGGCTCCGTCGCCCGGCTCCAGCGGCGCGTGGACAACGCAAGGAACGCGGGTCACAGCGAGATCGCCACCTATCTCCAGGACCGGCTGGACTTCCGCAAGTCGCTGGTGACCACGCTCCAGCAGCGGCAGAAGGACCTCGCGGGCGTCAGGACGTGGTGCGCGGCGCACGGCGACGAGAAGGCGGCGAGCTGATGCGGGGCCCGCGGGCGCTGCGCGTGGCGGTGCCCGCGGTGGCCCTTCTGGTGGGGCTCACCGCGGGCTGCGCGCGGGATCACGGAACGGCGGCCACGCCGTCCTCGTCCGCGACGGGATCCGGGGTCGCGGACGTGCAGAAGAAGGTGTCGGCCGCCGAGTCCGCGGTCGCGGCGGCGGACCGGGACGCCGCTCAGGACGGCAGCCGCTGACCGGCCGGGGAGCGCGCCTCAGCGCTCCCCGCCCGGCACCCACAGCACGTCGCCGGTCTCCTTGTTGGCGTACCGGGCGAGAATGAACAGCAGGTCGGAGAGGCGGTTGAGGTAGGTCGCGGTCAGCGGGTTCATCACCTCGCCGTGCGCCTCGAGGGCGGCCCAGGTCGAGCGCTCCGCCCGCCGTACGACCGTGCACGCCTGGTGCAGCAGAGCCGCGCCGGGAGTGCCGCCGGGCAGGATGAACGAGCGCAGCTTCTCCAGCTCGGCGAGGAAGCGGTCACAGTCCGCCTCCAGCCGGTCGACATAGAACTGCTCGACCCGCAGCGGCGGGAACTCCGGGTTCTCGGCCACCGGCGTCGACAGGTCCGCGCCCACGTCGAACAGGTCGTTCTGCACGCGGGTGAGGACCTTGACGACCTCCTCGTCGAGGCCGCCCAGCGCGATCGCGGTGCCGATCACCGCGTTCGCCTCGTTGGCGTCCGCGTACGCGGCGATGCGTAGATCGGTCTTCGGCACCCGGCTCATGTCGCCGAGGTGCGTGCTGCCCTTGTCGCCGGTACGCGTGTAGATGCGTGTCAGATTGACCATGCGACCAGCGTAGTTACGCCCCGGCCGTCCGGAACACCCGTGTGCCCACCGTCACGGAGAGCGTCGTGAGGCCGAGGGCCACCAGGACGCCGTACAGCATGTGCGCCGTCGCGTACGAGCCGACGTAGGCGTCCCGGACCGCGTCCACCAGATAGCGGAACGGCATGAAGTGGGAGAGCACGTCCAGCCAGCCGGGGGCCAGGGACATCGGCAGCATCAGACCCGACAGCAGCATGGACGGCATGGTCATCGCGTTGATGGCGGGGCCGAACTCCTGCGGGGTGGGGACCTTCATGGCCAGCGCGTACGACAGCGAGGCGAGCGAGAGCGTCAGCAGGGCGACGAAGGCGAAGCCGATCAGGATCCCCGCGAGCGGCGCCCGCAGGCCCATCGCCAGCGCGGCGAGCACCAGCAGTACCGCCTGGAGGACGAAGACGGCGGCGTCCCGCAGTACCCGGCCGAGCAGTAGCGCGAGCCGGCTGACGGACGTGACCCGCATCCGCTCCACGATCCCGAGGTTCTTCTCGATGATGATCGCGAACCCGGCGAACGCTGCCCCGAACAGCCCGAGTTGGAGCAGCAGCCCGGGCACCAGCACCTGCCATGAACTGCCCCGCGACGCGAGTGGCAGGTCGGTGAGCAGCGGGCCGAAGAAGAGGAGGTAGAGCAGCGGCGTCAGGACGCCGAAGAGCATGGCGAACCGGGAGCGGAGCGTCTGACGGGCGTAGCGCCCGAAGATCAGTGCGGTGTCGTGCAGCAGCATCGTTCGATACGTCCTATACGGCCAGGGGAGTGGAGTCGGCCGGCGCCGGGCCGCGGCCGGTGATCGCGAGGAACGTGTCCTGGAGCGTCGCGTCGATCGAGCCGCCGTGCTCCAGCTTCAGCGCGCCCGGGGTGCCCTCCGCCACCACGACCCCCTTGTCCACGATCACGAGCCGGTCGGAGAGCGCGTCCGCCTCGTCGAGGTAGTGCGTGGTGAGGAAGACGGTCGTGCCGTGCTCGTCCCGCAGACGCCGTACGAGGTCCCAGAGGTCGGCGCGGCTGCCGGGGTCGAGGCCCGTCGTCGGCTCGTCGAGGAAGAGCACGCGGGGGCGATGCGTGAGTCCCATCGCGATGTCGAGCCTTCTGCGCTGACCGCCGGAGAGCGCGGCCGTCCTGCGGTCCAGCAGCCCGTCGAGGTCGAGGTCGTGGACCAACTCCTCGGCGCGCTCCACCGCCTGGGCCTTCGTCAGACGGTAGAGCCGTCCCTGGGTGACGAGTTCCTCCCGCACCGTCACGTGCGGATCCACGCCGCCGGACTGGGCCACGTAGCCACAGGCACGGCGCACCCCCTCGGCGTCGTTGACGAGGTCGCACCCCGCGACCGTGGCGGCGCCGCCGGTGGGCCGCAGCAGAGTCGTGAGCATCCGGAGGGTGGTCGTCTTGCCCGCGCCGTTCGGCCCGAGGAACCCGAGGATCTCCCCTTCCCGGACCGTCAGGTCGATGCCGCGCACCGCGTCCACCGGGCCGCGCCTCGTCCGGAAGGTATGGGCCAGACCGGCCGTACTGATGATGGTCATGGTCCCAGAAAAACAGAGTCCCTGAAATTTTGCAATGACTCCAAATTCTCAGAGGCTCCAGCGAAGCTAGGATCGAGACATGGCTGAGGGGCTCAGGGAGCGGAAGAAGCGGCAGACGCGGCAGTACATCTCGGATGTCGCCACGGGGCTGTTCCTGGAGCGTGGCTTCGACGCCGTGACGGTCGCGGAGGTCGCCGACGCGGCGGACGTCTCCGTCAACACCGTCTACAACTACTTCCCCGCCAAGGAGGACCTCTTCCTCGACCGCTCCAGAGGTGTCGTGGACCGGCTCGCCCGCTGGGTGCGCGGGCGCGAGAAGGGCGAGTCGGCCGCGGTGGCCGTACTGCGCGAACTGCGCGAGGAGGTCGAGGCGGTGTCGCCCCGGGTGGGTCTGATGGAGGGGTATGACCGTTTCATGAAGGTCATTCACGAGGCGCCGGCCCTTCGCTCCCGTCTGTGGGCCATCGCGCAGGAAGTCCTCGACAACCTCGACGACGCCCTGCGCGAGGAGACCGGCGCCGCGGCCGACGACCCGCTGCCCACCCTGATCGCCGGTCAGATCAACTGGGTCCACCAGACGGTCATGGCCGTCATCGGGCGGGAGATGATGGCAGGGCGCAATCCGGGCGAAGTGTCACGCGAGGTGCTGGTGCTTCTCGACGACATGGAGGGACTGTTGAGCGAGAAGGTGCTCAACTACGCCGTCCGGGCGGCGGAGTGACCAGTGCCGGTGTGATGTCCGTCATGTGAGACGTGACGCGCATTACTAACCGGTCACACGGCCCCTCACGAGCGCTAGTGTCCGGCCGAGAGGCCAACACGGACAGCGCGTCAGGGGAGTCGCACAGTGGCACGGAAGCTTGCCGTCATCGGAGCCGGGCTGATGGGTTCCGGTATCGCCCAGGTATCGGCCCAGGCCGGCTGGGACGTCGTCCTGCGTGATGTCACGGACGAGGCGCTCACGCGTGGCACGGACGCCATCAAGGCCTCGTACGACAAGTTCGTGAGCAAGGGCAGGCTGGAGGCGCACGACGCCGACGCGGCCCTCGCCCGCATCACCGCGACCACCGACCTCGAAGCGGCCGCCGACGCGGACGTCGTCGTCGAGGCCGTCTTCGAGAAACTGGAGGTGAAGCACGAGATCTTCCGGACGCTCGACAAGCTCGTCCGCGAGGACACCGTGCTCGCGTCCAACACCTCCGCCATCCCGATCACCAAGATCGCGGCGGCCACCGAGCGCCCGGAGCGGGTCGTCGGCGTGCACTTCTTCTCGCCGGTGCCGATGATGCAGCTCGTCGAGCTCGTCCGCGGCTACAAGACGAGCGACGAAACCCTCGCCCGCGCCCGCGAGTTCGCCGAGTCCGTGGGCAAGACCTGCATCGTCGTCAACCGCGACGTCGCCGGCTTCGTGACGACCCGCCTCATCTCGGCGCTGGTCGTCGAGGCGACCAAGCTGTACGAGTCGGGTGTGGCCACCGCCGAGGACATCGACCTCGCCTGCAAGCTGGGCTTCGGGCACGCCATGGGGCCGCTGGCCACGGCCGACCTCACCGGCGTCGACATCCTGCTGCACGCCACCAGCAACATCTACACCGAGTCCCAGGACGAGAAGTTCGCCCCGCCGGAGCTGATGCGCCGGATGGTGGACGCCGGTGACATCGGCCGCAAGAGCGGGCAGGGCTTTTACACGTACTGAACCGCTGCTGCCTCGGGGGCGTCACCCCATGGGGTGAATTCGGTATCGGTTCGCTCACAGACGGCAACCTGACTGCCTTTCGGGCAGTCAGACGTTGCACAACGACAACGCGGAGTACGACGACGCACTCTCGGGGAGCGCATATGCACATCAGGGGCGACCACGCCGGGCTGGTCGTCGGGGGCCGCCTCGACGTCCACAGCGCGGCGGACGCCCGTACGGTCCTGCACACGGCCGTCGACGACGGAGTCGGTGACCTGGTGCTCGACCTGTCCGAACTGGACTCCTGGGACGCCACCGGACTCGGGGTGATCATGGGAGCCCACCGGCGGGCCGGGCGGTGCGGTCGGCGGCTGGTGCTGCGTGGCGTACCACCGCAGATGCAGCGCCTGCTGGTGGCCACCCGGCTCCACCGGATCCTGGCCATCGAGGGCGGCATCGGGGTGGAGTCGCTGCCCCGGGTGTGAACCCGGCGGTGCGGGCCCCCACGGTGCCAACGCCGACGAAACGCCCGTCGCACGCAATCCTCACGAGACTGTGATGTCTCGGGCGGCGCGGTACCCCGGCTTGTCAGAGATACTGTGCGAAGGTTTAGGGTGCGGCTGCCCGCCGCCCGTCACCCTCGAAGCGGGCACCGGACCAGAAGCGACAGCGCAGTGTGCAGCAAGGCCGGGAGGGGCTCAGGCACACCACGCTTTTGGGGGCTAGGACCTATGGACCCGATCAACCCGGGACCCGAGGAGTACGGCCACGACGGCGCCCAGGACACGCCGCGCCAGCGGCCGCCCCGGGACCCCATGACACCGGACTTCGGACAGCCGACACCGACACACGCCCGTACCGTCCAGCTCGTCTCGGGCGACTTCCTGCTCACCGTCAACCCGGTCGACGGCAGTGAGATAGAGGTCTGCCCACCGGGGGAGCGGCCCGCCCGGCCGGTGAAGCACGGCGCCGCCGAGCGGGCCGAGCACGACCGCGCCGCCCGGCCGCCCGTGCCACCCGGGCCCACGCAGCCGCGGCTGCCGCTGCTGGAGCGCCAGGAGGAGCGCGAACGGCTCGTACGGCTCCTGGCCCGAGGCCGCTCGGTCCGGCTCACCGGACCCTCCGGCTCCGGCCGCACGGCGCTCCTGCACGTCGTCGCCGAGGACTGCGCGGACCTCGCGCCCGACGGTGTCATCCGCCTCTCCGGCTACCGGCGTACCACGAACGACCTCCTGTACGACCTCTTCGCCGCAGTCCACAGCGCGCCCCAGTACCGCCCGGAACGGGAGGAAGTGCTCCAGTACGTCCGCGAGATCGGCGCCGTGGTCGTCCTCGACGACCTGGAGTTCGGGGGCACCGCCCTCGACGAGCTGCTCGACGCGACGCCCGAGTGCGCGTTCCTGCTCTCGGCCACGCCCGAGGTGCCCGCGCCCTCCTCCGACTCACAGGTGGAAGAGGTCTTCCTCGGCGGACTCGACCGTGCGGGCGGCCTGGAACTCCTCGAACGCGCCGTCGGCCGCGACCTCACCGAGGAGGAGGCGAACTGGGCGGGCGACCTGTGGTTCGAGTCCGAGGGACTGCCGCTGCGCTTCGTGCAGGCCGGGGCGCTGCTGCGGCAGCGGGACCGGATGCGCGCCGGAGCCGACGCCTTCGACGCGTTCGGCGTCTTCCAGGAAGCCCCGGTGGAGGCGCCCTTCAGCGCCGGGGACGGACACGACGTACCGCTGCCGTCGCTCGCCGAGGCCGCCGCGCCCGCCCCGCTGCTGGCCTCCCGGCTGAGCGCGTCGGCGCGCGACACACTCAAGTTCGCGGTCGCGCTCGGCGGCGAGGTGCCCCACCAGACACATCTGCCGGCCCTCGTGGACGACACCCACGCGGACGCGGCGCTCGCCGAACTCGTCGGCTGCGCGCTGGTCTCCCCGGTGGGCTCCCGCTACCGCCTCGCGGCCGGGGTACTGACCCAGCTGGAGGCCGCCGGGTACGACACCGGAGCGGAGGACTACGCGCTCAAGGCCGCCCAGCACTACGCCTGGTGGGCCGGCCACCCCTCGGTGACCCCGGCACGGGTCTCGGCGGAGGCCGACGCCGTGCTGGCCGCCCTGACCTTCCTGGTGCCGCTGACGACACCCCCCGGGGAGGACGAGGAGAGCGCCGCCGTACGACTGGCCCGGCAGTCCGCACCCGCGTTCGCCGCGGGCCTGCACTGGGGCGCCTGGGAGCGGGCGCTGCGCTCCGGCGCGGAGGCCTCACGGCTCGCCGGCGAGGTCGGCGAACAGGCCTACTTCCACCATGAGTTGGGCATCCTTGCGCTCTGCGGCGGGCAGCTCGACCGCGCCCGTGCCGAGCTGGAGGCCTCCATCGGGCTGCGCGGCGCCCTCTCCGACAAGCGCGGCACGGTCGCCGGGCGGCGCGCCCTCGCCCTGGTCGCCGACCGCTCCGGCGCGACCCCGCCCGGCGGGCGTACGGCGGCGGGCGAGGAGGTGGGGGACGCGCGGCACGAGGAGCCGGCGTCGCCGCCCGGTGGTGTGCCGGCCGCCTTCGGGCCGGCCGTACCGACCGGCGACACGGCGAGGCTGGTCACCCACCAGGCGGCGGCCGGGCCGGTGCACGGCACCGGTGGCGTCCGGGGCGTGGCGAAGGGCACCCGGCGCAATCTGGTGGCGGCGGGCGCCGGAGCGGCGCTGGTCGCCCTGCTCGGCACCGTCGTGACGCTCGGCATGACCTCGAACAACGACGGCAACGCCCCGTCCGACAAGGTCCAGGTGGGCCCCTCGGCGAGCCAGGGCGCGAACGACGGCGGCCTCGGCGCGGACAAGGCGAACAAGGGCGGGCGCGGGGGCGGTTCGGGCGCGTCGGGGGCGCCGAAGGCAGCGGGTACCGGCTCGAAGGGCACCCCCGGGACTACGGGTGGCCCGACGCCGGGCGGCGCGACGCAGCCATCGGACAACCCGACGGGCACGCAGGGTACGACCCCGGCACAGTCGCCTTCGCAGCCGTCGCAGCCGTCGCACAAGCCCTCGCCGCCGAAGCCGTCGCCGTCGCAGTCGACGCCGAGCGGCTCGCCTTCTGACTCGTCGCCGTCCGCGTCGCCGTCGTCCTCGGGATCGACCGCCCCGCCCGCCTCCAACTCGGCCAGCGGCCCGTCCTCCAGCTCCCCGGCCACGACGACGAGCTCGGCGGGCGCCCCGACGGCCAGTGGCTCGGGGAGGCCCAGCGGCACGGCTTCGGTGATCTGAAGGCAGCTCCAGCGGGTGAGGGCCGGTTCCCCGGGGAACCGGCCCTCACCGTCGTGCGTACGCCCCTCAGAACAACCGCAGCTTGTCGTCCTCGATGCCGCGCATCGCGTCGTAGTCCAGGACCGCGCAGCCGATGCCGCGGTCCGTGGCGAGGACGCGGGCCTGCGGCTTGATCTCCTGGGCCGCGAAGATGCCGCGGACCGGCGCGAGATGCGGGTCCCGGTTCAGGAGCTCCAGATAGCGCGTGAGCTGTTCGACACCGTCGATCTCGCCGCGCCGCTTGATCTCCACGGCCACGGTCCCGCCGTCGGCGTCCCGGCACAGGATGTCCACCGGCCCGATCGCCGTCATGTACTCGCGGCGGATGAGCGTGTAGCCCTCGCCGAGCGTCTCGATACGGTCCGCGAGCAGTTCCTGGAGGTGCGCTTCCACGCCGTCCTTGATCAGACCGGGGTCCACGCCGAGTTCGTGCGACGAGTCGTGGAGGATCTCCTCCATCGTGATGATCAGTTTCTCGCCTGCTTTGTTGATGACGGTCCAGACCCCGTCCTCGTCACCCGCACCCTCCTTGAGCGTGCAGGGCGGCGACATCCAGTTGAGGGGTTTGTAGGCCCGGTCGTCCGCGTGGATCGAAACGCTGCCGTCCGCCTTGACCAGGATCAGACGGGGCGCGGAGGGAAGGTGTGCGGTGAGACGGCCCGCGTAGTCGACGGAGCACCGGGCAATGACGAGACGCATGGTCGGCAACGCTACTCGACGCCACCGCCCCGACGCGATTCGCCCTCGTGAGCTGTCCCAGGGGGCCCCGCGACCCGCCGCCCGCAGTCGCGCCGACCACACCCGACCACCCCGGGCCGACCCTCCCGGGTGTGCCCGCGCGCCCTTCGGTCGGCGCCTCCCTTTGTTCCGTGATGCCCCTGTTCGGCAGTGGCTGGTTGTGTGCCTAGCGGGAGTTCACGGTCTGCGCATTCTCCTGGTGCCGTCACCGCCCGTTGCATAACGTAGTAAACGGGAGGTCGCGGGGTGTGTACGCAGCGTGTTCGATATCGCGAACTCCCTTCCCTGTCCGTCAACCCCTGTTGTCCGGGGGTGCGAGAGGAGAACCCATGTCGCTCGACGTCTCACCGGCCCTACTCGAACAGGCCGAGCGAGGCGAGGTCGACGAAGCCGATTTCGTCGACTGCGTCCGGACCTCCCTGCCCTATGCGTGGGAGATGATCAGCTCCCTGGTGGCCCAGCTGAAGGTGGACGGCGGCGAGTTCGCCGACAACCAGACGCCCCCGCCGGACGAGCAGGCACGTGGACAGCTGCTGCGAGCGCTTGCGAGTGACGCGATACGCGGCGCCCTGCAGCGGCACTTCGGAGTGCGCCTGGCGTTCCAGAACTGCCACCGGGTGGCGGTGTTCCCGCTGGACTCCGCGGTGGACGACACGCTGGCCCGTTTCACCTCGGTCCGCAATCAGCTGCTCAACCAGTCTCCGGAACTGCGGGACTGCTGACGCACGCGATGCCGCATGGCTTGCCGCTCCGTACGCGGGAGGTGCATTCATCTGTACCGGAGCGGCAAGCTCCCGTCGGCGCCCCCGGCGACAGGCTGGGCCCGGGGCCGGCTCAGCGGAGCCGGGGGAGCACCTCGGCCCCCAGCCTCCGTACGTTCTCCTCCGTCGCCGCGAGGTCGCCGGAGCCCTCGACGAGCAGGGCGAAGCGCGCGATGCCCGTCCGCTCCGCGGTCGCGGTGAGCCGGTCGACGCACAACCGTGGGGTGCCCACCGGGTGCAGCCCGCACAGCAGTTCCGTGTACGCCAGCGGATCCCGCATCGAACGGGCCCGGCCGTCGACCGTCACATGCGCGTCGAGTCCCTCTTTCAGCCAGCCTGGCATCGCCTTCGTCAGCGCCTCCACCGCGTCGATGCGCCGATCTGCGATCTGGCAGATGCCCGCCGAGACATGACCCGCGTCGGCGATCACATCGCCGTCGACCCCGGCCCCGCGCGCGTACTGCCGCCACAGCGCGACCATGTCCGCCTTCTCCTCGTCCCCGACGTGCATGCCGAGCAGCATCGGCAGCCCGCGCTGCGCCGCCAGTCGTACGCTCGCCGGCGAGGTGCAGGCGACGACGACCTCGGGTCCCTCACTGTCGGTCAGCGACTCGGACGGCCTGGGGACGACCGGGACTTCCCGGAAGCTGAATCGTTCCCCCGCGGCGGCGACGGATGGTTCGCGCAGCCAGCGCATCAGCAGATCGAGTGATTCCGGGAACCCGGTCTCGTACGCCTGGAGTCCGGAGCCGAAGACCTCCAGGTCCACCCACGGCCCACCGCGTCCCACCCCGAGCGAGAAGCGCCCGCCCGAGGTGATGTGCAGCAGCGCGGCCTGCTCGCCCAGCGCGACCGGGTGGACGGTGGGCAGGACGCTCACCGCGGTGCCGACCCGGATCCGCCGGGTGCGGCCCAGCAGAAGGGCCGCCAGGGTGACCGCCGACGGGCACGTCCCGTACGGCACGAAGTGGTGCTCGGCCAGCCACACCGCGTCCAGGCCCGCTTCCTCGGCGACCTCGGCCGACCGCACAGCGCGGTGCAGCACCTCCCCCTGGCCCTGTCCCGGAAACTGGGCCGCCAGTACAAAACTTCCAACGCGCATCGCACTTCCTGCTTTCCTGGCTCCGACGCGGAGCTCCCCCGCCCGGCATAACTGCCTGACATGTGCCCAAGTCACGGCTTGGCGGAGTAATTTGCGGATTGTCTGCAGATTGGGCCGTGGGGAGGGGCATCTGTCGGGTTGGTGACGTACGCGTACCCCTGCGCGCGCCGCGTAGGCTGGATACGGTCCTTGCTCCCTGTATAGCCCGTGAGGTGTCCCGTGTCCCCGCGTCGCAACCGCCCCAAGGGCTCCGGCGCCTCCGGCCGGAGCGCGGACGACGACAGGTCCCGGTACGGCGGCCGGCAGTCCACCGAGAGCTGGCAGGGCGAGGAGTGGAGCGTACGGCACGTGGCGGGCGCGGGCGCCGAGGGCAGGGCCTACCGCTGCCCCGGCTGCGACCAGCTCATCCCCTCCGGCGTCCCGCACGTGGTGGCCTGGCCCGAGCACGCGGGCGTGGACGACCGCAGGCACTGGCACAAGGCATGCTGGAACGCGAAGGACCGCCGCACCACGCGGGTGCAGCGGTCCCGTAACGCGCCGAGGTACTGAACTTCCGGGCTACACGTCCCGCTGCTCCAGCAGCAGGTAGGCACCGGCGAAGGCGGCGGCGGTCACCACCAGGGCGATCCACAGCGGGTCCCAGCCCGACGGGCCCGAGGAGGTCAGGGAGTTGGCGTAGAAGACGCTGAGCTGGTTCGGGATCGAGTACTCGAACAGGGCCTTGCGCACGCCGGCCAGCGACTGCGAGAACATGAACAGCGCGACGACCAGCGGGGCGAGCACCGCCCCGATCATGATGGTGATGGCGCCCGCCGAGTGCCGGACGATCGAGCCCACGACGAGCGAGAGCAGTCCGAGCAGCGCGATGTAGAGCGAGACGCCGACCGTGGCTTTCAGCCACTCCCCGGCGGAGGGGTGCTTGGCGCCGTGGCCGCTCAGGATGGCCACCTGTGCGAAGGCGACGAGGGAGGTCGCCACCAGCGTGACCACGAAGGCCACGAGGAAGAACACGATCGACTTCGCCGCGAGCACCCGCCCGCGGCTGGGACATGCGGTCATCGTGGTGCGGATCATGCCGGTGCCGTACTCCGACGCGGTGGTCAGCACACCGAGCGTCATGACGCACATGCTGCCGAGGAGCAGCCCGAAGAAGCCGAGGGCCAGCGGATTCTGTCCCGAGAGGTCCGACGACGAGTTCGCGACCAGCGCTGCGGCGGCCAGGCCGACGCCGATCACCAGCAGGACGAACACCCCGAGCGTCCACATCGTGGAGCGCACCGACCTGATCTTCGTCCACTCGGAGGCGACGGCGTGCCCGAGGTGGGTCCGTACCACCGGGATCGGCGAGGTGTAGGCGGGGTACGCGGAACCGGCCGCCGGCTGCCAGGTGGGCGCGGCCTGCGGCATCGGGGGCTGGGGCGTGCTCATCGGGCGTCCTCGGACTTGGTGGTGTCGACAGCGGGGGCGGGCTGTGCGGGCGGCTGCTGGGGCGCAGGCCCGGCGGGGGAGGCAGGGGCGTCGCCGGCGGACTGTGTCCGGTCCTGCGGGGCCGGCTGCGCGTAGGGGTTCGGCTGCCGGCCCACGGAGGGCGCGGCCGGGGCGGCGTAGGGGCCCGCCGGCGGCTGCCCGGGCTGACCACCCGGCATCGCGAACGGCTGCCCGCCCTGCTGGGGCGGCGGCGGGGCGTACCAGTCCGGCTGGCCCTGACCCGGCACCGGCATCGGCGGCTGGACGCCGGGCGGCAGCGGCTGCATCAGGCCTTCCTTCTGGTCGATGGTCGAGCGGTAGTCGACCGCGCCCTGCGTCATCCGCATGTACGCCTCCTCCAGCGAGGCCTGGTGCGGCGACAGCTCCCACAGACGTACGCCGGTGTCGTGCGCGATGTCGCTGATGCGCGGCAGCGGCAGCCCGGTGACACGCAGCGCGCCGTCCTGTTCGGGCAGCACGTGCCCGCCCGCGTCCGTGAGCGCGGAGGTCAGCTTCTCCCGCTGCTGCGACTCGGTGTCGGGCGTGCGGACGCGCGCGAAGTCCGCCGAGTTGGCGGAGATGAAGTCCTTCACGCTCATGTCGGCGAGCAACTGCCCGCGCCCGATCACGATCAAGTGGTCGGCGGTGAGCGCCATCTCGCTCATGAGGTGGGAGGAGACGAAGACGGTACGCCCTTCCGCCGCGAGGGCCTTCATCAGATTGCGCACCCAGAGGATGCCCTCGGGGTCGAGGCCGTTGACCGGTTCGTCGAAGAGGAGCACCTGGGGGTCGCCGAGGAGCGCGGCGGCGATGCCGAGACGCTGGCCCATGCCGAGCGAGAAGCCCTTGGACCGTCTGCCGGCCACGTCCTGGAGCCCGACGACCCCGAGCACCTCGTCGACGCGCCGGGCCGGGATGCCCGAGAGCTGGGCGAGGGACAGCAGGTGGTTGCGGGCGGCCCTGCCGCCGTGGACCGCCTTGGCGTCGAGCAGGGCGCCGACGTGGCGGGGGGCGTTGGGCAGCTTGCGGTACGGGAAGCCGCCGATCGTCACCTGCCCCGAGGTGGGGTTGTCCAGGCCGAGGATCATGCGCATGGTCGTCGACTTGCCCGAGCCGTTGGGCCCGAGGAAGCCGGTGACGGCACCCGGCCGTACCTGGAAGGAAAGGTTGTACACAGCGGTCTTGTCGCCGTAGCGCTTGGTCAGGCCGACTGCATCGATCATGCTCCGCACCCATCGAAAGGTTCAGGACGTCGGGGCTCACGCTGCCCCCCGTAAGGGTTAGGAGGATATCGGGGCGCTGACGGTTCCGCTCAAGAGAACGCAAAGGCCCGCAGGTCACCGGGGTGAGGCGTTCTTACCTCGATGGGGTGGGGGGTCCGCCCTGGTCAGCCGGTCCCGCGCCGCCAAGGGCACGGTTCAGGCGTCCCGTCTCTTCACCAGGACGTAACCCCCGACCAGGGCCGCGATCACCCACAGCACCATGATGCCCAGGCCGCCCCAGGGACCGTACGGGGTGTCGTCGCCGGCTCCCGGGACGACCTGCATGATCTTGCTGCCGGCCTGGTCGGGGAGGAACCGGCCGATCTTCTTCGTCGCGGAGACGGTCCCGAGGATGGTGGAGATCAGGAAGAAGAACGGCATCAGGACGCCCAGCGACAGCATCGGCGAGCGCAGCATCGCGGCGACCCCCATCGAGAACATCGCGATGAGTGTCATGTACAGTCCGCCGCCGATGACCGCGCGCAGCACCCCCGGGTCGCCGATCGACGCCCGGTGCGGGCCGAGCATCGCCTGCCCGAGGTGGAAGGCGAGGAAGCTCGTGACCATGCCCACGACGAGGGCGAGCGCGGTCGCCACCGTGATCTTGCCGAACAGGAAGGCGCCGCGCTGGGGGACCGCGGCGAGCGAGGTGCGGATCATGCCGGTGCTGTACTCGTTCGACACGACGAGCACCCCGAACACGATCACCGCGAGCTGACCGAGGCTCATCCCGGCGAAACTGGTGAAGGTCGGATCGAGGGAGATCTGGGCGCCCGGGCTCGAACTGTCCAACTCGCTCCTGGTCAGGGCGGAGATCAGCATGCCGAGGGCGACGGTGACGATCAGGGCCAGCGAGAGTGTCCACACCGTGGATGCCACCGACCGGATCTTGGTCCACTCGGACCTGATGACCTGGGTCGCCGCCATGGCTCAGGTTCCCCTCTTCCAGTCCGTGCCCCACTCCTGGCGCGGGAACTCCCCGGCCCAGGCGCCGGCGGGCGCGTCGGTGTGCGCGTGGTACTCCACCGTCTGTGCCGTCAGCCGCATGAACGCCTCCTCCAGTGAGGCCTGCTGGGTACTGAGCTCGTGCAGCACGAGCCGGTGGCGTGCGGCCAGTTCGCCGATCAGCTCGGCCTTGCCGCCGTCCACCTCCAGCGCCCCGCTGCCGGTCTCGACGACCGTGATGCCCGCTTCGCGCAGCAGGTCGAGCAGTTGCTCGCGCTGGGGGGAGCGGATGCGCACGTACGAGCGTGAGTTCTGCTGGATGAAGTCGGTCATGGAGGTGTCCGCGAGCAGCCGGCCCTGGCCGATGACCACGAGGTGGTCGGCGGTGAGCGCAATCTCGCTCATCAGGTGGCTGGAGACGAACACCGTCCGCCCCTGTGCCGCGAGGGACTTCATCAGGGTGCGGATCCAGTGGATGCCCTCGGGGTCGAGGCCGTTGACCGGCTCGTCGAACATCAGGATCCGCGGGTCGCCGAGGAGCGCGGCCGCGATGCCGAGACGCTGGCCCATGCCCAGCGAGAACCCCCTGGTCTTCTTCCGCGCGACGGCGCTCAGGCCGACGGTGTCGAGGACCTCGTGGACGCGGGAGGTGGGGATGCCGTTGCTCTGCGCCAGGCACAGCAGATGGTTGAAGGCACTGCGGCCGCCGTGCACGGCCTTGGCGTCGAGGAGGGCGCCGATGCACTTCAGCGGGTCCTTGAGCCGGTCGTAGTGCCTGCCGTCGATGCGCACATCGCCCGACGTGGGGTGGTCGAGCCCGAGCACCATCCGCATGGTGGTGGACTTCCCGGCGCCGTTCGGCCCGAGGAAGCCCGTGACGAGGCCCGGTCTGACGGTGAACGTGAGGTCGTCGACCGCCAGTTTCTCGCCGTACCGCTTGGTCAGCCCCTCGAGCTGGATCATGCGGCCACGCTAAAACGGCGCAAAGCCCCCCGCCACCGGAGTGGCGGAGGGCTTCACGGATGTTCGGCTGCCGTACGCCCGGCGTTACCGGGACTGCTGCGCCGGAACCCCGCGCGAGATCGGCTCGTCCTCGGTCGGCGAGCCCGCGGCGGCGACAGCGGCGCCCGTGAGCGTCGCGAGCATCTCGCGGACGTTCGTGAGCTGGGCGTTGATGGAGTCGCGACGGTTCGTCAGCGCCGCCAGCTCGCGCTCGGATTCCGAGCGGATGCGGTCGGCCTTGGCGTTCGCGTCGGCCACGATGTCCTCGGCCTGGCGCTGGGCCGTCTCCACCGTCTGGCGGGCGCGGCGCTCGGCGTCCGTGCGCAGCTTCTCGGCCTCCAGGCGGAGCTGCTCGGCGCGGTGCTCGATCTCGGCCAGGCGCTTCTCGGCCTTGGCCTGACGGGAGGCCAGATCGCGCTCGGACTGCTCACGGCGCTTGGCGAGGTTCGTCTCGAAGTCGGCGGCGGCCTGCGCGGCCTTGGCGCGGGTCTCCTCGAAGAGGGCGTCCGCCTCCTCGCGCTTGGACTGCGCGTCCTTCTGCGCCTCGGCACGCAGCTGAGAGGCGTCGCTCTTGGCCTTCTCGACGATCCGGACGCCCTCGTCCTCGGCCTTGGACTTGCGGTCCGCAGCGAACGATTCTGCGTCGTTGCGCACCTGCTGGGCGGCCGACTCGGCAAGCTCACGGTGCTGCTCGGCGGCGCGGCGGGCCTCCTCGCGCAGGTCCTTGGCCTCCTCCTCCGCGAGACGGAGGATCTTCTCGACGCGCGCGCCGAGACCCGCGTAGGACGGCTCCGCGTCGCTGACGGCGGCCTGGGCGTTCTGCGTCTCGAGGTGGAGCTCCTCGATGCGCTTCTCCAGAGCGGTGATGCGGGTGAGAGCGCTGTCACGGTCGGAGACGAGCTTGGAGATGCGTTCGTCCACCTGAGCGCGGTCGTACCCACGCCGCACAAGCTCGAAGCCGTAGGGGGAAGTGTCGCTCATGGGGTTCCTGTCGAATGAGACCGGTGAGGTGATAGGGGAATCCTAGGGCCCTTAGCGGCGTGTCATCGAGCGGATACGTGTTTGATCTGGAGAATGACACTCCTTTTGGGTGGCTAACTGTCTGAGGGCTTGCCAGAAACTGTATGAAACGCCCGACAAGCACAGAATCCCCACTTCTGGCTACCCATCTGACGCCTTGCCACCCGAACGGGGCGCCCCCACGGTCGCACCCGCCTTGACGCCCCCGTCCTTGCCACCGGAGGGGGCCTCGAAGGACTCCAACGCCTCCAGGACGTCCTGGACACGGGAGATCTCCGCGTTGATGTCCTCGCGCCGGCGCACCAGGATCTCCAGCTCCCGCTTGCCCTCCTCGACCGCCTTGCGGGCCTCTCGAATGGCCTCGGCCTTGATCTCCTCCGCCTCGGAGACGAGCGTGGCCTTCTTCTGCTCGGCCTCCTTCAGCAGCCCCTCGGCCTTCTTGACCGCGGCGATACGGACCTTGCCCGCCTCGGAGTTGGCCTCGGAGACGATCTCCTTCGCCTGGGCCCTGGCCTTCTCCAGCTGCTCCTCGGCGGCCTTGACCAGCGCGTCGCACCGCTCGCCCGCCGACTTCATCGCCTCGGCCGACTCGCGCCGCGCCCGCTCGTGCAGCTCCTCGATCTCGGTCGTGATGCGGTCGCGCAGCTCCTCCGCACGCTCCCGGATCGCGGTCGCGTCCCGGCGCGCGCCGACGAGCAGTTCGTCCGCGTCCGCACGGGACCGCTCCACCAGCGAGCTGCCCTCGACCGTCGCCTCGGCCACCAGGCGCTCGGCCTCGCTGCGGGCGGCACCCACCATCGTGTCGGCCTGCGTCTCGGCGTCCGTGGTGGTCTTGAGCGCGGTCTGCTGCGCCTCCGAGATCAGCTTGTCGGCCTCGGCGGCGGTCTCCGTGATGAGCGTGTCGACCTGCTCGGCCGCCTCGGAACGCCGCCTGTTGGCGTCCTTGCGGGCCTCGTCCAGGGTGCGCTCGGCCTCCTCGCGGGCGGCCGCGGTCACCCGCTCGGCCTCCGCCTCGGCCTCGGCCCTGATCCGCTCCGACTCGCTGCGGATCCGCTCGGCGTGCTGCTGGGCGGAGCCCACCGTCTCGGCGGCCTCGGCACGCAGCCGCTCGGCGTCGTCGGTGGCGTCCCCGATCAGCTTCTCGGCCTTGGCCACCGACTCGGCCCGGACCCGCTCGGCCTCGGCGTTGGTCTCCGTGGTGAGCCGCTCGGCCTCCGCCCGCGCCTCGTTGATCAGGGTGTCCGCCTGCGTGGCCGCGTCCGACCGCATCCGGTTGGCGTCCTCGCGCGCCTCCGCCCGGGTACGCGCCGCGGCCTGGTCGGCGGTGGCGATGGCCTCCGAGGCCTCCGTACGCACGCGCTGGGCGTGCTCGGAAGCGTCCGAACGCAGCCGCTCGGCCTCGGCGATAGCGTCCGAAACCGTACGCTCGGCAAGGGCCTTGGCGGCATCCGACTCCTCGGTGGCCTCCCGCCGGACACGGTTCGCGTCCTCGGCGGCCCGCTCGCGCTCCGCGTAGGCGTCGGCGCGAACCCGGTCGGCCTCCTCCTGCGCCTCGGTGCGCGTACGCTCCGCCGCGTGCTCGGCGGCGGAGCGCAGACCGGTGATCTCCTCCTGCGCCTGCTCGTGCAGCCCGGCCACGGAGTCCCGCACCTGCTGGGCGTGCTGCTCGGCGGCCGACACCATCTCGGTCGCGCGCCGGTCGGCCTCCTCGACCAGCCGTACGGCCTCAGCCTGGGCCTCCTCGACCCGGGCGCGCGCCACGGCGAGCAGATCCTCGCTCTGCGCACGGGCCCGTTCGCGCTCCTGGTCGGCCTCCTGCCGCGCGGAGCCGAGGAGTTCCTCCGCCTCGCGGCGGCGGCGGGCCGCCTCCTCCTGGGCGGCGGCGAGCGTCTCCGTGGCCTCGGTGCCCAGCCGCTCGGCCGCCGCCTGTGCCTCGGCCCGTACGCGGTCGGCGGTGTCCTGCGCCTCCGACTTCAGCCGCTCGGCCTCGGCCGCCGCCTCCGACCGCAGGCGTACGGCGATGGCCTCGCCCTCCGCGCGGGAGGCGGACGCGTCGGAGGCGGCCTCCGTGCGCAGCCGGTCGGCCTCGGCCTCGGCCTGCGCCTGGAGCGTACGGATGCGCTCGGCGGCCTCGGAACGCAGCCGGTCGCTCTCCTCGACGGCCTCGCGGCGGATCCGTTCGGCCTCCGCGCGGGCATCGCCGAGCGCCTGCTCGGCGGAGGCGAGCCGCTGCTCGGCCTCGGAGTGCAGGCGGGCCAGCTCCTCGGCGGCCTCCGTACGGCGGGTCTCGACGGCGCGCTCGGCCTCCTCGCGCAGCTCGCGGGCGGCCCGCTCGGCCTGCTCCTTGATCGCGTCCGACAGCTCGACGGCCTCGGCGCGCTGCGTCTCGGCCTCCTTGCGGGTGCGCTCCAGGGTCTCCTCGGCCTGGCGGCGCAGCATCGAGGCGCGCTCGATGGCCTCGGTGCGCACCTTCTCGCTGTCCGTGGTGGCCGACGTGCGCAGCTCGTCCGCGTCGGCCTTCGCCTTGGCGAGCAGCTCCTCGGCGGTATTGGCCGCCTCCTCGATCTGCTGGACGGCCTCGCGCCGGGCCTCGGCGCGGATCCGCTCGCCCTCGGCGACCGCCTCGGAGCGCAGCTGCTCGGCCTCGCCGCGCAGCCGGCGCGCCTCCTCCTGCAGCTCGACCGTCTTGGCGCGGTACTCCTTGGTGTCGTCCTTCGCCGCGCCTTTGAGCTGCTCGGCGATGTCGTGCGCCTCGGCGCGCAGCCGGTCCGCCTCGGCCTCGGCCTCCCGGCGGATCCGCTCGGCCTCCTCGGCGGCGGCCTTGGTGGTCGCCTTGGCGTCCTCCGACGCCTTGTTCAGCACGTCCTCGGCCGTACGGGCCGTCTTGGCGAGCTGGGAGGCGGTCTCCTCGGCGGTGATGCTGCGGGCCTTCTCCGCGGCCTCCGCGACGATCTTCTCGGCCTCGGCCTTGGCGTCCGCGACCACCTGCTCGGCCTCGGACTTGGTGGCCTCGGCCTCCTTGGTGGCCTCGCTGACCAGCCGGGCGACCTGCTCCTTGGCCGTACGGGTGCGCTGCTCGTTGGCCGACTCGGCACCGGAGAGGGCCTTGGCGGCGGCCTCCTTCGCCTCGGCGACCAGCTTGTCGGCCTCGGAGCGCGCCTCACGCAGGGCGCTCTCCGCCTCGGCCATGCGCTGCTCGGCGGCCCGGCTGAGCTCGGCCGCGTGGCGGCGGGCGGCGTCCGACTCGGTCGCCGAGGTGGAACGCAGCTGCTCGGCGTGGTCGGTGGCCTCCTGGGCCTGGGTGGAGGCGGCGTTCAGCAGACGCTCGGCGTCCGCGCGGGCGCGGCGCAGGATCTGGTCGGCCTCCGCGCGCGCGGCCTCGGCGTCGCTCTGCAGCCGTTGCCGGGCCTCCGTGGTGAGCCGCTCGGCCTCCGCACGGGCGGCGGCCAGCGCCTGCTCGGCCTCGGCGCGCGACTCCTCCACCAGCCGGCGGGCCTGGGCCTCGGAGCGGGCGCGCAGCTGCTCGGCCCACGCCACGTTCTCGTTGACGTGCGACTCGACGGTCTGCCGGCGCTCCGCCAGCTCCTGGTCGAGCTGCTGGCGGCGGGCGACCGCCTCCGCGTGCAGCTCCGCCTGGAGGCGTGCGGCCTGCTCGGCGTGCTCCTGGAGGATGCGCTGCGTCTGCGCGCGGGCCTGGCTCAGCTCGCGCTCGGCGTCCGCCCGCAGCTGATCCGCCTGCATCTGCGCCGTACGGAGCATCTGCTCGGCCTGATAGCCGAGGTCGGCCCCGTCATAGGCGGGACGGGTCATGAGCGTGCGCCGCGCCTCGTGCAGCTTGGCGCGCAGCACCTCGACCTGGTAGCCGAGGTCCTCGGCGTGCTGGATCGCCTTTTCCCGCTCGGTCTTCAGCCGCTCCATCTCGGCCTCGAACCGAGAGAGGTGGTCGACGTCAGCCGCCGGCTCTCGCTCCTGGCGTTCGTAGCCCCGCACTGCGCGGTCCCATCCGTCCCCTGGTCGCAAGTCTCTCCAAACGAGCTCCGTCCATCCGCCGAACGGGGCCCCCGGGGAATGGTGTCAGATCAACGGCGGAGCACGGGCTGCTGCCCCGACGCTCGTCCCCCGAAACCCGGACCCCGGACCGTCCCGCCGGTCACGGCGGGACCCGGTCGCCCTGGTGGAGCGGCGACCGCTCCCAACCCTACCGGCCCTTATGTACGGGAGTCAGTGCTCAGGTGACTCAACAGCAGCCGATGTGACCAGTTCTGTGAGTACGCCGTGGCAATCCTTGGGGTGCAGGAAGGTGATCCGCGACCCCATGGAGCCGCGCCGTGGCTCCTCGTACAGGACGCGGACGCCCTTGTCCTTGATCGCGGCGGCGTCCCCGTCCACGTCCGCCGTGCCGAAGGCGATGTGGTGCACGCCCTCGCCGTTCTTCGCCAGCCACTTGGCGACGGTGGAGTCCTCGCGGATGGGTTCGAGCAGCTGCAGGTAGGAGGCGCCGCCGTCGTCCGTGTTGTTGATCTTCAGCATGGCCTCGCGCACGCCCTGCTCCTCGTTGACCTCGGTGTGGAACACCGAGAAGCCGTATGTCGAGGTGTAGAACTCGACGGTCTTCTCCAGGTCGAAACAGGCGATCCCGATGTGGTCGATTCGCGTCAGCATGGAAGTAGTGCAGCGCTCCGAGCGTGGTTACGCAACGTGCGCGCGATCACACTGACAGCCCGATGACGGGGTGGACTACCGCTCAGTACATTCGAAGTAAACCCTCGTTCACTCCTCGGCTGTGCAAGCCGGAAGGGGATCGCAGCTCATGTCTGGAACGAACAGCACGACCTCCGTCATCGTCGCGGGTGCCCGCACCCCGATGGGACGGCTGCTCGGCTCGCTGAAGTCCTTCTCCGGAGCCGACCTCGGCGGCTTCGCGATCAAGGCCGCCCTCGACCGTGCGGGGATCGGTGGCGACCAGGTGCAGTACGTGATCATGGGTCAGGTGCTGCAGGCCGGGGCGGGACAGATCCCGGCCCGTCAGGCCGCGGTCAAGGCGGGCATCCCGATGAACGTCCCGGCCCTGACGATCAACAAGGTGTGTCTGTCGGGCCTCGACGCGATCGCGCTGGCCGACCAGCTCATCCGCGCGGGTGAGTTCGATGTGGTCGTCGCGGGCGGCCAGGAGTCCATGACCAACGCGCCCCACCTGCTGCCGAAGTCCCGCGAGGGCTTCAAGTACGGCGCGGTGCAGATGCTCGACGCGATGGCGTACGACGGCCTGACCGACTCCTTCGAGGGCGTCGCCATGGGCGAGTCGACCGAGAAGCACAACACCCGCCTCGGCATCGGCCGCCAGGAGCAGGACGAGATCGCGGCGCTGTCCCACCAGCGGGCCGCTGCCGCCCAGAAGAACGGCATCTTCGAGGCCGAGATCACCCCGGTCGAGGTGCCGCAGCGCAAGGGCGAGCCGGTCGTCTTCAGCAAGGACGAGGGCATCCGCGGCGAGACGACGGTCGAGTCGCTCGGCAGGCTGCGCCCGGCGTTCAGCAAGGACGGCACGATCACGGCCGGTTCCTCCTCGCAGATCTCGGACGGTGCGGCGGCCGTGGTCGTGATGAGCAAGGCCAAGGCGCAGGAGCTGGGCCTGGAGTGGATCGCGGAGATCGGCGCCCACGGGAACGTGGCGGGGCCGGACAACTCCTTGCAGTCGCAGCCGTCGAACGCGATCCTGCACGCGCTGAAGAAGGAGGGCCTGGAGGTCTCGGACCTCGACCTGATCGAGATCAACGAGGCCTTCGCGGCGGTTGCCGTGCAGTCAATGAAGGACCTTGGGGTTTCCATCGAAAAGGTGAACGTCCATGGCGGAGCGATCGCACTGGGGCACCCGATCGGGATGTCCGGCGCCCGGCTGGTCCTCCACCTCGCCCTGGAGCTCAAGCGGCGCGGCGGGGGTGTCGGAGCGGCGGCCCTGTGCGGTGGCGGCGGTCAGGGTGACGCGCTGATCCTGCGGGTAGCCAAGGCCTGAGCACGATCGGGTTCTCCACACCGGCTGGAGCGCCCCGGCGCGAGCAGAATCGAATCGGAACGGAGTTGTGATGCAGGACGTCTCCTCGCTGGTGGCCCAGGCCAGGGAAGGCCGGCCGCGGGCCGTGGCCCGGCTGATCTCCCTGGTGGAGGGGGCGTCCCCACAGCTCAGGGAGGTCATGACGGCCCTGGCCCCGCTGACCGGCGGAGCGTATGTGGTGGGCCTCACCGGGTCCCCGGGCGTCGGCAAGTCCACGTCCACCTCGGCCCTCGTGACGGCGTACCGCAAGCAGGGCAAGCGGGTCGGCGTCCTGGCCGTCGACCCGTCCTCGCCCTTCTCGGGCGGTGCGCTCCTCGGCGACCGCGTCCGGATGTCGGAGCACGCCTCTGACCCCGGCGTGTACATCCGCTCGATGGCGACGCGGGGGCATCTGGGCGGCCTCGCCTGGGCCGCGCCGCAGGCGATCCGGGTGCTGGACGCCGCGGGCTGCGACGTGATCCTGGTGGAGACGGTGGGCGTCGGCCAGTCGGAGGTCGAGATCGCCTCCCAGGCCGACACCTCGGTGGTCCTGCTGGCGCCCGGGATGGGCGACGGCATCCAGGCCGCGAAGGCGGGCATCCTGGAGATCGGCGACGTGTACGTCGTCAACAAGGCCGACCGCGACGGCGCGGACGCGACCGCGCGCGAGCTGAACCACATGCTGGGCCTGGGGGAGTCGCGGGCCCCGGGCGACTGGCGCCCCCCGATCGTGAAGACGGTCGCCGCGCGCGGCGAGGGCGTCGAGGAGGTCGTCGAGGCGCTGGAGAAGCACCGGGCGTGGATGGAGGAGCGGGGGGTGCTCGCCGAGCGCCGGCTGTCCCGCGCCGCCCACGAGGTGGAGACCATCGCGGTGACGGCCCTGCGGGAGCGGATCGGCGACCTGCACGGGGACCGTCGCCTGGGCGCGCTGGCGGAGCGGATCGTGGCGGGCGAGCTGGATCCCTACCGGGCGGCGGACGAACTGGTGGCGGGGCTGACGGCGGGCTGACGGGAAACGCCGCGGTGCGTGCGCATCCGCGTTGATACCTGGCCGGTACGGTCATGGCGCTCTTCGGGGCCACCACGGTCCGCGGAGATCCCTCAGAAGGGCCCTAGCCCCAGTGCTGCCGCGGGAGGCCTTCCCGCGGCCTCTGGGCCCCGTTGTGCGGACGGTGTGGAGCGAACTCCTCGCCGACCGGCGGCTCTTGCAGCGGGCGTACGCGCTCGACGGAGTGGCCGAGGAACTGCTGTTCGTGTCGGGCCGCTGCTCGTGGGCGCGGTGGCGCGGTGGGCGTCGCCGGGCGCCGTGGTGGCGCTGAGCGCGCTCCTGATGGCGCCGGGACCATCGCCTTCGCTTCGTCGCCCACGACGGCCGGTGTGCGCCCCGCCGCGGTGCGGTCGGTGGGCCCCACGGGGCGCCTGCGCGCGGTGCGGCCGTTGGTGTGGCCCGTGATCGTGGCCGCAGTGGTCGGGGTGGCCGTCGGCGCGCTGGACCTGCTGGTCCTGGCCTTCGCCGAGCAGCGGCGGTACGGCGACGACGACGGTCGTGGCACCCATGCCACGACGACGGTCGTGGCATGGGTGCTCGCAGTGTTGTCCGCGGGCAGCGCGGTCGGCGGGCCGCTGGACGGCGCCGTGCACGGGCGGCTCGGCGCACGGGCCCGTCTGCCGCTGTTCGCCGCGCGCATGAGCACGCCGAGGGCGGATGCCGGACCGGCCACGGCCGGCGAGGGGCCCAGCTGATCGCGGACGAGTCTGCCGCGCCGGGCTTGCGCACCCAGACCGGTTGCGTGGGCCAACACGGCGGTCGACGCGGGCGGTTCGGGCGGCTCGGCGGCGGTGGGGGCGCCGGTGGGGCAGCTGCCGCTGGGAATGTGTTTCCGCGGCTGCCGCCGGTCCGGCCGGGTGCCCGCGGCACACGGGTGGTGCCGGCGCGTGGACGGCCGCGGCCAAATGGCCGGGCGCCTCCGGCGCGTGCGCGGGCCACGGCCGGGTCGGAAAGACGCACCCTCGGCGCGAAACCGCGCGCTGAGGCGCGGGGCGGCCCTTGTCGTGCCCGTGCGTCGTCAGGCCGCTGCCGGGGCAGTCGGCGGCGCGGTCGCATCCGCCGGCTGCCCGCAGCGGCCAGATGATCCGGGGCGCCGCTACGGCTTGCCCCGCATGCCCCGCAGGTGCTCCGCGACCGGGCGCAGGGACTTGTGCAGGTGTTCCAGGTCGTCAGGGGACAGCAGATCGATGAAGTGCCGCCGCACGGACGCCACATGATGGGGTGCGACCTTCTTCATCGTCTCCATGCCGTGGTCCGTGAGGACCGCGTACAGGCCCCGGCGATCGGACTCGCAGTTCTCGCGGCGGACCAGGTCCGCGTTCTCCATGCGCGTGATCTGGTGCGAGAGGCGGCTCTTGGACTGGAGGGTGGCGGCCGCGAGGTCGCTCATCCGCATCCGGACGCCCTCCGACTCCGAGAGATTCACCAGGATCTCGTAGTCGTTCATTGTCAGGCCGAACGGCTGCAGATCCCTTTCGAGCTGATACGTCAACAGCCTGTTGACCTCCAGGTGGGTGCGCCAGGTGCACTGCTCCGCATCGGTCAGCCAGCGCGTGGCCGTCTCGGTCTCCATGAATGAAGTCTACCTAAAAGGTTGAAAGGCGAACTAGTGAGGGGGGTGTGACTGTGCGCACGCGTTCGATGTCACACTCCGCAGACTACCGCTCACAGCCCGAAGCGACGCTGGAGGTCCCCCAGCTGTCCGGGAAGGCGCGGTGTCCCCGGCTGCTGCCCCTGGTGACCGGGTACCCCACCGCCGCCGGGTACGCCCGGCTCGTGCGGGACCGCTCCCGTGGGCTGCTCCTCCATGAGGGTCTCCGTGGACTGCAGCAGGACCGTGCCCGCCCCCGCGAACTCGAACTGATGCTCCTCTCCGGAGGCCCCTCCGAGGCCCGTCATCGCACGTAGACCGCCCCATACACCTGTCAGGTACCCGTGGTCGTAGTGATGGCACGGGGAGGGGCAGTCGGCCCAGCCGACCAAGGCCTGTGGATCCACCCGGATCGGGGGTTCCATGAACACCACCGGACCGTTAGATGCGGCCACGAACTTGCCGGTTCCGATCAGTGTCAGGAAGCCCGGGATGATCGACTGCTTGAGGGCGAGACTTGGCTGAAAAGCGAGCAGGTTGCCCGAGCGAATGGTCAGGTTGCCGTCGTCGAGATCGTACGAATTCACATCGAAGGCCCGGTCGGCGAGGAGCATCTTGCCCGAGCCCTGCGCCACCACCCAGTCACTCGCGTGCAGAGGCGAATGGAAGGACGTACGGACAAGGTGATCCAGGCGACCGTGTCCGACGCCGTTGAACTCGATCGAGCCGTAGTAGGCGATCATCTTGCCCTTCTGCAGGAACCACTGGCTCCCCTTGAGGTCCACGCAGAAGGTGTACGCGTTCACGTTGTCGTCGACCGGCAGGGTCGTCGGGTCGTGGATCACGGGACCGGCGCCCGGATAGGTGCTCACAGCTTCTCCTCCGACGCCTGGACGTACACCGCACCACTGCCGCTCAGCTCCAACTGGAACGCCTCACCGGAGCCGCGGCCCACCATGTCGCGCCAGCCGAGCGCCGCCGACAGCTTGTTGCGCACGTCGCCGTGGTGCGCGACATACGCCTGGGGGTCGACGTGGACCGGGCGCTGCGGGGTGATCGGCACCTCGAAGACGCCGCCGTGCGCCATGACCGCGACCGCGCCGTGGCCCGTGAGGGTGGTCGTGAACAGGCCCTGGCCCGTGACCTGACCGCGCACCAGGCCCATGACGCCGCCCTGCGAGCCCATGAACATCGTGCCCTGCTGCAGGGTGCCCTCGAAGGCCAGCAGGCGGTCCGCCTCGACGTACAACGTGTCCCCGGTGAGATTGATCACCTGGATGTGGTGGCCGCCGTGCCCGAACAGCACCGTGCCGTTGCCCTCGACCGTCATCAGCGGCGTCGCCTCGTTCGCGATGCGGCGGCCGATCATCGACATGACCCCGCCCTGGCCGCCCTGGATGTTGGGGGTGAAGGAGACCTGGCCCTTGTAGGCGAGCATCGCGCCCCGCTGGCTGTACAGATGACGGCCGGGCACGACCGTCGCCTCGATCATCTTCGAGTTCACTTCGCGGAAGGCCATGTCAGAGGTCCCCCGCGATCGTGTTGCGCTCGCTGGGCTGGACGTAGACCAGTCCGTCCCCCTCGAAGCGGATCTGGAAGGCCTCGCCGCCGCCCTCGCCGAGGAACGTGCGGAACGTCACGCCCGACTGGAACGACTGCCGCAGGTTCCCCTGATGCGCGATGTACGCGCCGGGGTCGACGATCAGCGGGTACTGCGCGCTCACCCGCAGCACCAGCGCCGGACCGTCCGACATGATCGCCGCCTGGCCGTGGCCCTCGACGGTCGTCGTGAACAGGCCGTTGCCCTGCGAGGCGCCGCGCAGACCGGTGAAGGCCGTGCCCGTGCGCAGGCCGGCGTCCGTCACGAGGAGATTGCTCGACTCGACGTACAGCTTGTCCCCCTGGAGGCCGACGAGGTTGATCTCGGAGGCCCGGTCCGCGAACCAGCACGTCCCCTGGCCCTTCACCTCCATCACGGTCATCTGCTCGCCGGTGAGCCGCCGGGTCACCATTCCCCGGATCCCCTCACCGCCGCCGGTGAGCTTCTTGAAGGTCATCTGTCCGTCGTACGCGACCATGGAGCCGTTCTTCGCCTTCACGGCGTCCCCGGTCATGTCGACGGCCAGCACTTTGCTGCCTTGGAGTCGGAACATCGCCACGGGGCGAAGGTAGCCGCCCGGCGGGTGGAGCGGACAGAGCCCGTGGATGGAGACCGACCCTGATCCCACCCCTAGGGACCCGCCGCCACCGCGACGGACCACCGCCACCAAGAAGGACCCACCGCCACCCCACGGGGAATGGTTTGCCACAATGGGGGAGCGTTTGTGCTTGCGTTCACAAACTCGGCCGCATCTGAAGCCTCTCTCCCACCGAAGGGGACCCGTGGACATCAAGACAGCCTCCGCCCTCCGCCGCCTCCGCCTGGTCTCCGTGCCGGAAGGAATCTCCTGGATCGTGCTCGCGGTCTGCACGGTCATCAAGTACACGATCACACCCAGCGTTGACGTCGCCCGGGTGATGGGTCCGATCCACGGCGTGCTGTTCACGCTGTACGTGATCTTCTGGCTGGACGCCTGGAACCGCGCCAAGTGGGACCGGAGGACGGGGGCCCTCTACTTCGCCTACTCGATCATCCCCGGCGGCGGCTTCCTCGCCGAGCGCAGGCTGCGCCGCGAGGCCGAGGACGCCGTCATCGCCGCCCGCGCCCGCAAGGAAGGGATCGTGAACGCATGATCGTCGCCTTCTCCGTGACGCCCCTGGGCGTCGGCGAGGACGTGGGGGAGTACGTCGCCGACGCCGTGCGGGTCGTGCGGGAATCGGGCCTGCCGAACCGTACCGACGCGATGTTCACGTCGGTCGAGGGTGAGTGGGACGAGGTGATGGACGTCGTGAAGCGTGCCGTGGCCGCGGTCGAGGAGCACGCGCCGCGCGTCTCCCTCGTCCTGAAGGCGGACATCCGTCCCGGCGTGACGGACGGGCTCACCTCGAAGGTGGAGACGGTGGAGCGCCATCTGTCCGGCGAGTGACGCGCCCTCCAGCAGCGGAGAACCCCGGCCCCGAGCGCCGGGGTTTTGCCGTGCCAGGGGTTTGAGCAGTCGCTCAAATGTCCTGTAGCCTCGGGGCACTTGGTTGAGCAGACGCTCAACCAGGGCCATTGACTGGGGGATTCGCAATGGAGCTCTACATAGAGGTGCACATACGGGGCGACATCGACGAACTGTGGGTGCGGACCCAGGACCCGGCACTGCACCGACGCTGGGACCTGCGCTTCACCGAGATGGACCATCTGCCGCGCGCGGAGGACGAGCCGCAGCGCTTCCGGTACGCGACGCGTGTCCTGCCGTTCGTGACGGTCTCCGGGACCGCTGTGTCGGCCGGGGAGAGGACGCGGCCGGACGGGACGCGCACCTCCGCCCTGCGGTTCTCCTCCGCGCACCCGCTGTCGCTGATCGCCGAGGGGAGCGGCTACTGGAGGTACGTCCCCGACGGCGACGGCGTCCGCTTCCTCACCGGGTACGACTACCGGCCGCGCTGGGGCCGTGCGGGCGCCCTCGCGGACCGTGTCCTGTTCCGCCCACTGATGGGCTGGGCGACCGCCTGGTCCTTCGACCGGCTGCGGCTGTGGCTGGAGCGAGGCGTCACACCCGAGCGGGCGCGGCTGAACTGGCTGACGGAGCTGGCGGTGCGCGGGCTCGTCCTCGCCGTCGGCTGCACGGGTCTCGGCATGGACTCCGTCATCCCTCTGTTCGGCCCGCTGGCCCCGGCGCTGGCCTACCTCTGCCCGCTACTGCTCGCGGTCGCCATGTCCGTGGCCCTCTTCGCAGCGCCGTCGGCGCGCACCCCGGCAGCCCGCCGCTGTCTGCGCACCCCGCCCACACGCGCGTGCGCGCCCCGTCTCCTCGCCACCCTGGAGGGACCGTGACGGCCTCGATCTCCCGTCCGGTGATGGGCGCGGACCTCGAGCGGCGGCACTCGCGGCCGCGGCGCCGCTTGTCCGGTGAAGACCGCTTCCGCGCGGGGCCGGTGGACGTCCGGGTCCCGGAGGTCGTCGGCCCACAGGCGGAGGCGAGGGAGTCGTCCGACGAGTCGACGGGACACTTCCGTCTGCGGCCGGGCAGGCAGGAGGCGCGGGCGTGAGCGAGGCGACCAAGGTGAAGCTGCTCGAGGGGGCGCTGCGGACGCTCACCGAGCAGGGGATCGCCAAGGCGTCGGCCCGGACGATCGCGGCGACCGCCGGCGTCAACCAGGCCTTGGTCTTCTACCACTTCGGCTCGGTGGACGAGCTGCTGGCGGCGGCGTGCAGGTACGGGACGCAGCAGCGGGTGGTGCGGTACCGGGAGCGGCTGGATCGGATCGGCTCGCTCGGTGAACTCCTGGCGTTCGCACGGCAGATGCACGAGGAGGAGAAGGCGGCGGGGCACGTGGCGGTCCTCGGCCAGCTGCTGGCCGGGGCCCAGACCCATCCTCGTCTCGCTCCGGCCACGGCCGCGGGGCTCGATCTGTGGATCGCGGAGATCGAGAGGGTGCTGGTGCGGGTGCTGGCGTCGACGCCGCTGGGGGAGTTCGCCGATGCCGGGGGGCTTGCCCGTGCGGTGTCGGCGTCCTTCGTGGGCATCGAGCTGTACGAGGGGGTGGACGCGGCCGGCGCGGACGCGGCGCTCGCGGCCCTGGACCAGCTGGCGTCCCTGGTGTCGGCCCTGGGGGACCTGGGCCCAGTGGCCCAGCGAGCGATCCGCCACACCTTGCGCCGCGCGTCGCCCTAGGTGTTCTGTGCACGGAACAGGGCAATACACCTAGCCCCCGGGCCCGGCGCCGAAGGCTCAGGCACTCGGGGCCCGCGCCGGAGGCTGCCGTTCGGGCCCCTCGGGGTCCGCGCCGGCGCCCTTCCAGCCCCCAGGTCCGGCGCCGGAGGCTGTCGTTCGGGCCCCTCGGGGCCTGCGCCGGCGCCCTTCCAGCCCCCGGGTCCGGCGCCGGTGCCCTTCCAGCCCCCCGGGTCCGGCGCCGGAGGCTGCCCTCAGGTCCCCAGATCACCGGGCCCCCGCGCCGGAGGCGCCCCTTCCGGGAGCCCGAGCTCCCGGGCTCCCGGGCTCCCGGGCCCCGGGCTCCCGGGCTCCCGGGCCCCGGGCTTCCGGGCTTCCGGGCCCCGGGCTCCCGGGCTCCCGGGCCCCGGGCTCCCGGGCTCCCGGGCCCCGGGCTTCCGGGCTTCCGGGCCCCGGGCTCCCGGGCTCCCGGGCTCCCGGGCCCCGGGCTTCCGGGCCTCCGGGCCTCCGGGCTTCCGGGCTTCCGGGCTTCCGGGCCTCCGGGCTTCCGGCCTCCGGGCTCCCGAGGTTTCGGGCCCCCGGGATCCGCGTCCGGAGGCCCCCGGTCTCGGTGGATGCCAGGGTGTGCGTCCTTCGGCCGCGCCGGTCCCGGCGGCCGCACTGCGCGCCGCGGCGGCCCTTCCTGCTCACCGTCTCACCGTTGCCGTTCCACGTACTCCTTGAAGTGCCCCAGATCGCTGCGGACGAGCCGTTCGATCGCGCTCGCCTGCGCGAATCCCTTCGGCCCGCCGAACGTCTCCCTGAGCGCGGCGGGGTCGTACTCGATCCGCACCTGCACCCGGGTGTGGTTCTGGTCGATCGGCTGCAACGAGACGGAACCTGCCAGCTCGGTGCCGGCCGTGGTGTGCCACTCCAGTACGTGTTCCCCGCCGCGGTCGGAGACCTCGGCCTCGAACTCCCGGGTCCGTCCGCCCGCCTCGACGTCCAGATGTGCTCGGCCTCCCGTCTCCGCACGGGCGTCGCGCACTCCTTCCACGAAGAGGGGATAGTTCTCCACGCGATGAAGGCTGTTCCAGGCCGTGTCGATCGGAACTCCGACGTCGACGTGTTCTTCGAGGGTGCTCATGGCCCACCTCCACGTTCGTCTCATGACGCATGGCCTTCCGCTTCCAGTGTGCGCCGACAGGGGCCGGGAGACCGAAAAGCGAGACGGGGCTGACCAGCATGTGACCGGCCGGTAAGGTCGATGGCGTGCCGAAGCCCCTCAGTCTGTCCTTCGATCCCATCGCCCGCGCCGACGAGCACTGGAAGCAGCGGTGGGGAAACGTGCCGTCGATGGCGGCCATCACCTCGATCATGCGGGCGCAGCAGATCCTGCTGGCCGAGGTCGACGCGGTCGTGAAACCGTACGGGCTGACCTTCGCGCGCTACGAGGCACTGGTGCTGCTCACCTTCTCCAAGTCGGGTGAACTGCCCATGTCCAAGATCGGCGAGCGGCTCATGGTGCACCCCACGTCCGTCACCAACACCGTCGACCGCCTGGTGCGCTCCGGCCTCGTCGCCAAGCGGCCCAACCCGAACGACGGCCGCGGCACCCTCGCCTCCATCACCGACAAGGGCCGCGAGGTGTGCGACGCGGCCACCCGGGACCTGATGGCGATGGACTTCGGGCTCGGCGTGTACGACGCGGAGGAGTGCGCCGAGCTCTTCGCCGTGCTGCGCCCGCTGCGCATCGCCGCCGGGGACTTCGAGTCCGAGTAGCCCGAGCGGCGCCGGGCCGTTCGGAGCGGCCGGGGGTAGCCGAAGATCGCCCCGAACCGCCGGTTACGCTCATAGCCATGAAGAAGAGCGTGCTGACCCGCTACCGCGTCATGGCCTACGTCACCGGCGTGCTGCTGGTCCTGCTGACCCTCGGCGTGATCGCCAAGTACGTGCTGGACGTGAACGGGGCCACGGACTTCACCCGCGTCGTCGGCTTCGCCCACGGCTGGCTCTACGTCGTCTACCTGGTCTTCGCCTTCGACCTCGGCTCCAAGGCGAAGTGGCCGGTCGGCAAGCTGCTGTGGGTGCTCCTTGCGGGGACGGTCCCGACGGCGGCCTTCTTCGTGGAGCGCAAGGTCACCCACGAGCTGGAGGCGAAGCTCGCGGAGGACGTTCCCGTCGTCGCGAAGGCGTAGCGGACACCGCCGTACGGCTCACGTACGGCGGTTGCCCATCGACATTTACTTGGACGTCCTAGTAAATTCGAGGGTATGGACTCTGACGCCATCGAGGAGGGCCGCCGACGCTGGCAGGCCCGCTATGACGCCTCACGCAAGCGTGAGGCCGACTTCACCACGCTCTCCGGCGACCCCGTGGAGCCGGTGTACGGACCGCGGCCCGGAGACTCGTACGAGGGCTTCGAGCGGATCGGCTGGCCGGGGGAGTACCCCTTCACACGCGGCCTGTACCCGACCGGCTACCGGGGGCGGGCATGGACCATCCGCCAGTTCGCCGGGTTCGGCAACGCCGAGCAGACGAACGAGCGCTACAAGATGATCCTGGACGCCGGCGGCGGCGGCCTGAGCGTCGCCTTCGACATGCCGACCCTCATGGGCCGCGACTCCGACGACCCGCGCTCGCTGGGCGAGGTGGGGCACTGCGGGGTGGCGATCGACTCGGCGGCGGACATGGAGGTCCTGTTCAAGGACATTCCGCTGGGTGACGTCACCACCTCGATGACGATCAGCGGCCCGGCAGTCCCCGTGTTCTGCATGTACCTGGTCGCCGCCGAGCGGCAGGGCGTCGACCCGGCCGTGCTCAACGGCACGCTGCAGACCGACATCTTCAAGGAGTACATCGCCCAGAAGGAGTGGCTCTTCCAGCCCGAGCCGCACCTCCGTCTGATCGGCGACCTGATGGAGCACTGCGCGGCCGGCATCCCCGACTACAAGCCGCTCTCCGTCTCCGGCTACCACATCCGGGAGGCGGGCGCGACGGCCGCTCAGGAGCTGGCCTACACGCTCGCGGACGGCTTCGGCTACGTGGAGCTGGGGCTCAGCCGCGGTCTGGACGTCGATGTCTTCGGCCCCGGCCTGTCCTTCTTCTTCGACGCGCACGTCGACTTCTTCGAGGAGATCGCCAAGTTCCGGGCGGCGCGCCGCATCTGGGCGCGGTGGATGCGTGACGTGTACGGGGCGAAGAGCGAGAAGGCGCAGTGGCTGCGCTTCCACACGCAGACGGCCGGTGTCTCGCTGACGGCGCAGCAGCCGTACAACAACGTGGTGCGTACGGCGGTGGAGGCGCTGGCGGCGGTACTCGGCGGGACCAACTCGCTGCACACCAACGCGCTGGACGAGACGCTGGCGCTGCCGAGCGAGCAGGCGGCGGAGATCGCGCTGCGCACGCAGCAGGTGCTCATGGAGGAGACCGGGGTCGCCAATGTCGCCGATCCGCTGGGCGGTTCGTGGTACGTCGAGCAGCTGACGGACCGGATCGAGGCGGACGCGGAGCGGATCTTCGAGCAGATCAGGGAGCGGGGACTGCGGGCGCACCCCGACGGACAGCACCCCATCGGGCCCATGACCTCCGGGATCCTGCGGGGCATCGAGGACGGCTGGTTCACGGGCGAGATCGCGGAGTCCGCGTTCCGCTACCAGCAGGCACTGGAGAAGGGCGACAAGAAGGTGGTGGGCGTGAACGTCCACACCGGTTCGGTCACCGGGGACCTGGAGATCCTGCGGGTCAGCCACGAGGTGGAACGAGAGCAGGTGCGGGTGCTGCGCGAGCGCAAGGCCGGGCGGGACGACGCGGCGGTGCGCTCGGCGCTGGACGCGATGATGGTCGCCGCGCACGACGGCGGCAACATGATCGGGCCGATGCTGGACGCGGTACGCGCGGAGGCGACGCTCGGCGAGATCTGCGGCGTGCTGCGGGACGAGTGGGGGGTGTACACGGAGCCGGCCGGCTTCTGACGGGAGTTCACCAACGCGCTGTGCGGCGGCCCGAGGGCCGGTGGACAGCGCGTTTCCATGTGTGTGATGTGCATCTCGTGGTGACGGTGCGTGCGCGGCGTGAAAGCTCCGTGATCGAGCGGTAATGGCGACGTCGCACAGGAACTGCACAGGTGCGGCCGCCTTCCTCCCGCTGCGCCGTCCCCCTGCCGTTGTGACCGTCGGTTACCGGCCTGGGAAAAGGTTCTTGATCCGCGGGTCAAGCCCGTGCCTATGGTGGTCCCCGGCGCCCGGCCGGACCTGACCAGTTCGCACCGTCGGGACGCCGGTCATCTCGGCACACCCGGGGGAGTGCCACGCATCCGCATTGCACCGGTCCTGGCCGACGTGTGTCTGCTTCCCCGGAAGTGCCGCCTCCCTTTGCCACTTCCGAGGGGGAAGTAGTGCGCACACTAACGCGGTTGGGAAGAAGACCGCGCCAAAGACAACGGCTGCGGCAACGGTTCACGGCAGCGACCATCCTCACGGTGTCGACCTCTGTGGTCGCCGGTCTGATATCGGCCGCTCCCGCGTCCGCCGCCCCACGGGCCGCGGACGAGCAGGACACCGGTCTCTACAGCAACAGCATCGGCGAAGGGCCCCGGCTCGACCGCTGCACCGCGGGTGTCGCCCTGCACATCGGTGGCCCAGCCATGAAGGCCAAGGCGATCGAGGGCCTGACCGGCACGGACGAACAGCTTCAGGCGATCATCGGGAACCCGGCCAACTACTACGCCCAGATGGGCGCTGCGATGGTCACCGACCGGGATTCCGCGTCCGGCTATCTGAAGAACTCGAGGGAGCGCAAGGATGCCCTCGAAGCCGCCAACAAGGTCTACGCCCAGACGGCCTTCAGCGATCAGATCACCCTGCACGCGCCGGAGTTCGACAAGTCCATCACCGATTTCACACTCGGTGCCCGGAGCGAGCTCCTCAACAAGTTCGGGCAGGACGGCCACGCCGTCCCCGGCCAGGCCGTCATCGACAAGGCCACGGCGCTCTACAACGCGAACAAGGGCAAGGACTCCTGGAACGACCTGGCGGCCCAGGAGATGCTCAAGGACGCCGGCAGCTCCGCGTACCGCAGAACCACGGCCAGCGACCTCGCCTACTACCTGCGGCACGGCGGCTATCCCGACACGGCCCCCGAGCCGGGTACCGCCGAGTTCCGTGTGGAGGCGGAGGCCCTCAAGGGTGCCTTCGGCGCCTGCGACAGCCTCAACCCGGTCGATGCCCGCCGGGTCATGAACCAGGTCGTCCTGACCGCGGGCGCGGAGTGGGAGCAGGAGTACGCCTCCCAGGCCGCCCCGCGGGCGACGATCATCAAGGCCGAGTCGGACGCTTCCAGGGCGGCGGTTGACGCCACCGACGCCATGATCGACTCTGTCGGGCAGGCGTGGCTCGCCGAGCAGATCCTGCTGTGGCAGAAGTACTGGGCCGACAAGCCGGCCGACGACATCCTGCGCCCGGCCAAGAGCGTCTTCGACAAGGCCGCGAAGGACCTGGCCAAGGCCCGCACCAACGCCGCCGCGGCCGCCGACAGGGCGATCAAGCTGGCAGCCGCCGCGAAGACCGCGTCCACGAGTGCGGACGGCGCCCAGACCGAGGCCTACAAGATCGCCGACGCCCGGCATGAGCCGCGGGGCCGCGGTCTGTCGTACGCGCAGCAGTCCGTCCAGGTGGCCAAGGCGTCCGCCGCCGCGGCCGAGGCGACCTCCCAGGCCGCCCAGACGGCCTCCAACGCGGCCAAGGCCACCGCCAAGGACACGGCCACCCTGCTCAAGCTGGCGCAGACCAAGGCGCACGCGGTGAACACCGAATTCCGCCGTGCGGCCGCCGAGGAGGCCGCACGCCAGGCGAAGGCCGCCGCGGACTCGGCCGAGTCCTACGCCAACAAGGCCGCGGCGAACGCGACCACGGCGAAGAACGCGCAGAAGACCGCCGCGGAGCAGAAGGAGATCGCCCGCAAGGAGGCCGAGAACGCGGCGGCCAAGGCCACCACGGCCGAACTCGAGCGGGCCAACGCCGCCGCCTACCGTGCCACGGCCGCATCCGAGCGTTCCAAGGCCGAGACCGCAGAGAAGAAGGCCGAGGACCTGAAGGGCTCGGCGACCAGCGCCCGCGGCGATGCCGACAGCGCCGCCGACACGGCGTCCGCCAAGCGCATCGCCGCCGAACGGGCCGAGGCGGACGCCGAGTTCGCCCGCGACCAGGCGTACCAGGCCGAGCAGCAGAAGAAGGCCTACGAGGCCCGCGCAGCCGCGCTGGAGTCGGCGGCCGCGGCCGCCGAGGGCACCGATGCCGCCGCGGACGCCAAGAAGGCCGCCACCGACGCCCGCACTGCTGCCGACCAGGCAGCCCACGACGCCGCCGGTGCCCGTCAGGCCGCCGACGACGCCACGACGGCGGCTGTGAACGCCCGCACCGCAGCGACCAAGGCCAAGTCGAGCGCGATCAGGTCCCGCAAGGCCGCGGACGACGCCTGGAACTCCTACTGGGGAGCGTTCAGCGCGGCGCAGACCGCGCACGCCGCTGCCGCCGAGGCGATCGACGCCTCCAAGGAAGCCGCCGCCAACGCGAAGAAGGCCGGCGAGGAGGCCGCGAAGGCCAAGGAACAGGCGAAAATCGCACACGACAACGCCGTCGCCGCGCACGACGAGGCCCTCAAGACGGCCAAGTCCGCGGCCGAGACCGTCGGCGAGGCCTACGCGACGACCCAGGCGGCGCTCGCCGCCCGCGACTCGGCCGACAAGGCACGGGCGCCGGCGAACACGGCGATCTCCATGGGGACGGCGTACCAGGAGACCGACTCCGCCGCCGCGTTCGCGGTCCTTGCGGGCCAGCAGTCCCTGACCTACGCAGAGCAGGAGGCCAAGGCGGCCGAGGCCAAGTCCGCCGAGGCCCAGCGCATGGCCAAGGAAGCGCAGGCCCTCGCGGACAAGGCGAGCAAGGACGACAAGGCCGCTGCCACTGCGTCGGCGCAGGCGGCGAAGGACGCTTCCCGTGCCGCGACCGCCTACCGGAACGCCCAGGCCTCGGCCCAGGAGGCGCGAACGGCGGCCGTCGAGGCGACGAAGCTGGCCGACGAGGCCGACGGCTACGCGGTCAGGGCCGGCGGCAGTGCCGTGAACGCGACCCTGTCGGCGAACAGCGCCGAGGCGGAGGCCGCCGCGGCGGACAACGAGGCCACCCAGGCGGAGAAGAGCGCCGCCGGTGCCCGTCAGGCCGCCAAGGAGGCGACGGACCAGGCGGACGCGGCCGACTTCTCGGCTCGTCGCGCGGCCAGCGATGCCGCCGGTGCGCAGGACGCCGCCGACAACGCGAACCAGGCGGCGAGCGACGCGCAGAAGGCGGCGGCACGCGCGGAGGAGGAGGAGCGCAAGCGTGTCGAAGCCGAGCGTCGCAAGGCCATGGAGTCCGGTGACACGGGTGTCACGGGCACCGACGCCAAGCTGACCGCCGACGACCGTGCCCTGCTGCTCAAGGCCTGCGGCCAGACGTGCGTGGACCAATGGGACCAGGCGAGCGCCGCCGTCGCTGCGTCCGTCATCGACTGGATCAAGAAGAACGGCGCCGACGTCCTCATCGAGGTCATCGGCGTCAACGACGCCAAGCGCTGCTTCGGTAAGGGCGATGTCGAGAGCTGTCTGTGGACGGCCGTGAACGCGGCCAGCTTCGCGGTCCTCATCGGCAAGCTCCCCGCGGTGACGAAGGCGATCGCCGTCATCGCCTCGAAGATCGGCAAGTTCTTCGAGGAGGCCGAGTGGGGCAAGCGCACGCTGGACCAGCTCCGGAAGGTCATCGAGGCCGCGAAGAAGGAACCCGACAAGGGCTCGATCGGCAAGTCCAGCACCCCTTGCGAGCATCCCGGCGCGGAGAGCTGCAAGAACATCACGTTCCCTGACAAGAACCGGCCGGAGCTCGGGTCCGACGGCAAGTACCACCTGAAGGAAGGCGACACCGAGAAGCAGATCGACAACCCGAACGATCTCAGTGACACCATCGGTGACATCGACGTGATCAAGGACGGTGTTCTGTGGGAGAACAAGACGGTCACAGCCCGTAAGCTCACGGACGAGCAGCTGAGGAATTGGGTACGGAAGCACGTGGGCAAGAAAGTCGACTCCTACCGTCGTGCCCGGCCCTTCCTCAAGGGCTATGAGGGTGCACCGATCGGCATCCGGTTCGAGGACCCTGCCATCAACACCATCAATCCCGGCCTGAAGTCCCTCGTGGAGGAGCGCATCCGGGAGCTGCGCCAGGCGAACCCCGATCTCGACATTCGATTCTGGTGGCCACAATGAGTTACATCTTCACCGTGAGTGACACCGACGAGGACGTCTGGGAACCCGCCCTGGCCGTCGGCCAGCTGTTCATGGGGGGCGCCAACGCCCTCAGTTCCCTGGTCCTCAAGGTGCCGAGCGGACTCGACGACATCTCCGGCGACTGGGTGAAGATCGACACCAGCCAGTACGGGGCGTTCGTCGAGGCGGCTCTGAGGAAGCGGGGCTCCGCCAGCCACCCGGAGCTCATGTCCCTGATGGACGGACTGCTCCCCGTGATGATCATGCTGGCCGACAGGAGCGGCGTCGGGATCACGGCGAGCACTCCGGCTGAACGCGCCTACTTGGAATGGGCGCGGGACAGAGACCGCGTGCTGCACGGGCACATCGTGGAACAGCGCGACGGCAGCGTCCACGTCTGGGGCCGCGACTGATCTTCAGGCGTGCGGTCTCTCCAGCCGCGCTGTACCCGTAGGCCGGGGAGCAGGCATGCCACGCATTCCTGCTCCCCACCGGTCACTCCGTTCGAGGGAAGCATGAGAACAACCGCAAGGATCACGGCCTTTCTCACCGGTGCCGTCCTGCTGACCACCGCGGCATGCAGCGGCGACTCGGGAACCGGTCATGCAAAGGGCGCGAAGAAGGACGACGTCGCGTCCTCCGTCTCGGGTCACCAGCAGGGCAGCACGGGTGCCGACGCCGGCCCCGCCAAGACGCTCGGCAAGAAGCGGCTCGACCAGGTCGTCATAGAAGGGACCGTCGCCGGATACAAGGTGAGCAAGCTCGCCGATCGGGACATCCCGCTCGACGGCGGGTACAGCGTGAACCGGAAGGAGTGTGCGCCCATCGGTGCGTTGATCGGCGGTCATCTGCCCGTGAAACCCGCGGGCGAGGTGTACCGGACGGTCAGGCCGGTCGATGCGAAGAACGCGACCGTGGGGAACGTATGGCTGTCCGCGTACGGCAGCGAACAGGCCGGCCGGGTTGTCGACACCCTCGGCACCGCCGTCGACATGTGCAAGGGCTCCTTCACCACCGCCGGGCTGACCTATCACTCGGTGGAGCGCATCGGGCCGGCCCGGCCCGGGGAGGTGGCCTTCCGAGTGACCGGTGATGTGGGCAAGCAGCAGATCACGATGAACTACCGGGTGGTGCGCGCCGGAACCGTCGTCGCGGGCTTCTACGGGGTGAACATGCTGCACCCCAAGGACGGAACGATTTCCGACGCCGTGGTGGACGCTCAGCTCGAGCGCCTCTCCAACGGCTGATTCGCCACCGGGGCGGCGGGAGCCGCAGCGGGCGCCCTAGAAGTTCTGCGACGCCCCCGCCAGCCCCAGCAACAGCACCCTGGTGAAGCTGCGCACCCACTCCTGGTCCGCCGGGCGGGCGCTCACCAGGGTGCGATGCACCACCGCCCCCGCCACCACGTCGAAGATCAGGTCGGCGGTGCGGGCCGCCTCCTCGGGTTCCGTCTCGGGGGGCAGCTCGCCGCGGGCCGTCGCGCGGGCACGGCCCTCCAGCACCAGGCGCTTCTGGCGGTCGACGATGGACGCGCGGATGCGTTCGCGCAGCGCGTCGTCCCGGGTGGACTCCGCCACGACCGCCATCAGCCCGCTCTTCGCCTCCGGGCGGTCCAGGATCGCCGCGAACTGGAGCACCACGCCCTCGATGTCCGCGGCCAGGCTGCCCCGGTCGGGCAGCTCCAGTTCGTCGAAGAGGGCCGCCACGGCGTCCACGACGAGTTCGTTCTTGCCCGCCCAGCGGCGGTAGAGGGTCGTCTTCGCAACCCCCGCCCGGGTCGCCACGTCTCCCAGCGTGAGTTTCGACCAGCCGAGCTCGACCAGCGCCTCCCGCGTGGCCTCCAGGATCGCGGCGTCCGCGGCGGTGCTGCGCGGGCGGCCGGGACGGGCGGCGGAGGGACTGCTCTGCATGTCAGTGACCATATCCGGCCTCGTTCGTGGCGATATCTGGGCTTCGTGTGAAGTGGTGAGGGAGATCACCGGCGGACTGGCCATGGCGACCCCTGGAGGCAGTTACGCTACGACTCGTAGCGAAAGCGTGTGCGGACTCCGGGGTGACGCGCGCCGAGCGACGACCACTGTTTCGCCGGGTGGGGACCCGGCATGTACGGCACCGTGCACGGCACGGCTTTCACAGCGCTTTTTCACAGCGGCCTACGGAAGGGGGAGGATGTACTCATGCAGCCACGGAACATGTCCATGAGCGGAGTCGTCGACCTCGCCGCGGTGAAGGCGGCCCAGGAGGCCAAGGCGAAGGCGGAGCAGGCGCGCGCCGAAGCGGCCCGGCAGGGCGGGGGAGGGGCGGTCTCCCCGGCCGACCTCGTCATCGACGTCGACGAGGCGGGGTTCGAGCGCGACGTCCTGCAGCGGTCCACCGAGGTGCCGGTCGTCATCGACTTCTGGGCCGAGTGGTGCCAGCCCTGCAAGCAGCTGAGCCCCGTCCTGGAGCGGCTGGCCCATGAGTACAGCGGCCGGTTCGTGCTCGCCAAGATCGATGTCGACGCCAACCAGATGCTGATGCAGCAGTTCGGCATCCAGGGGATCCCGGCGGTCTTCGCGGTCGTCGCCGGGCAGGCGCTGCCCCTCTTCCAGGGTGCGGCCCCCGAGCAGCAGATCCGCGCGACCCTCGACCAGCTCGTCCAGGTCGCCGAGCAGCGCTTCGGGCTGACCGGCCTGACCGTCGACCCCGACGCGGAGCCGGGCGCCGACCAGGTGGCCCCCCAGGCCCCGGCGGGTCCCCATGACGCGGTACTGGAGGCGGCCGTCCAGGCGCTGGACGCGGGCGACTTGGGCGGTGCGATCCAGGCGTACAAGAACGTGCTGAGCGACGACCCGGGCAACACGGAGGCCAAGCTCGGCCTCGCCCAGGCCGAGTTGCTGCAGCGGGTGCGGGACCTCGACCCGCAGCAGGTGCGCAAGGAAGCCGCCGAGAAGCCGGGTGACGTACCGGCGCAGATCGCCGCGGCGGACCTGGATCTGGTGGGCGGACACGTGGAGGACGCGTTCGGGCGGCTGGTCGAGACCGTGCGGCGTACGGCCGGGGACGACCGGGACGCGGCACGGCTGCGGCTGCTGGAACTCTTCGAGGTGGTCGGTGCCGACGATCCCCGCGTGACCGCGGCGCGCCGGGCGCTCGCGCGGGCCCTGTTCTGACCAGTCGCTAAACACCCGGGCATGTGATGCCCGGGTGAAAGATTTACCGACAGAGAGACACCGCGGCCGCGTTTTGCCAAATCTTGGTAATCGCGGCCGCTGTTACTGGGAGTAAATCAGGGCCGTTGGTCTGTCGGGTTCTGTCCGCACTTCAACCGTTTCATCATCTCCTTCTGCACCACGAAGAGTTGCCGGTCGACGCCGATGGGTCGCTGTTCGGTTATCTGGCCGTTACTAGCGAGTAACGAACCCCCTTGCGGGGGCGGCGAGAATGCACCACGATCGGCGACGCTCGGTCCATCGCCGTACCCCGACAGCCAGCCGGGTCAACGGGTTTCCCATGGGTCCCCACCGAGCAGGAGCCGGCGGCAGTGGCGCCGGGTCCTGGACAGGGGGGTCTCCGCCGCGGCGGAGCCTGTCCGGCAGGTTGTGCGTGATGCGTGTCAGGCGCGACCAGTGGTTGTCGCTCGGGGGTGATCGCCGGTGATTCGGGCGCGATTCGCGCCTCCGAGCGCGGGCGCTCTCCTTCCCGAGGACGTAGCACTTCTCCCATCCCTGCCCGGCTGAGCCGCCGACCGGTAGCGAGCTCGGGCCAGGAGATGTACGTCCGAGAAGGAGGAAATATGGAGTCCCAGGTGCGTGGCGGGACCAGATGGAAGCGGTTCGCTGTGGTCATGGTGCCCAGCGTCGCCGCGACGGCAGCGATAGGCGTGGCCCTCGCGCAGGGTGCGCTCGCCGCGTCGTTCAGTGTGTCGGGACAGTCGTTCAAGGTCCGTGCCGCGTCACTCGACGGCAAGGGCTTCTCGCAGTACGGCGCCATCGACTCGGGTTACACGCTCTCCGGTGGAGGGGAAACGGGTCACCCCGTCGCGGTGTCGGCCTTCTCGAAGGCCACGATCACCAAGCTGTGCCAGTCGGTGGTCACCCCGAACATCCCGGTGATCGGCTCCGTCAGCCTGAAGCTGACGGCGGGCGACAGCACCGAAGAGGCCAAGAAGGTTCACGCCGAGAACCTGTACATCGACGTCGCCGACCTCGACGCCGGCTCCGCCGAGTTCCGGGGCATGGACATCGGTGTCGCCGGCAAGGACCTCAAGGGTCCGAAGCTCAAGGGCGGCAAGGAACTGTCGAACCCGAACGGCTTCGCCCAGCAGGCGGACGAGGCCGTCCTGACCGATGTGAAGCAGACGGCGTGGGCGACCACCGCCGGAACCTTCACGCTCCCCGGTCTGCACATGTCGCTGTCGACGGGTGTCAACGAGTGCTACTAGGCACTCGATGACGGGCGGGGGGAGCCGAAGGCACCCCCCGCCCGTCCGCTCTCCGGCAGCACCCTTCACACCCCCCACACTCCGAAACACCACCCTCACCACAGCAACGCCGCACCAGGGAGCTGTTTTCCATGAGCGCCGAGACTCCTGCCGCATCCGGCCAGTTCACCCGCCGGAGGCTGCAGTTCCGCGCCTGGCGGGGCACGAGGCCGTTCTGGGCCGGCCTGTTCGTCTTGCTCGGTGGCTTTCCGATCATGTACTTCCCGTACGCGCACCTGCAGTTCGGGCACCTGACGCTGGCGATGGCCACCACCGCGGGCGCCGGCTCCCTGATCATCGGCGTGCTGCTCATAGTGCTGGGCATCAGCCTCTGGTTCCAGAAGCACATCCGGATCTTCGCGGGTGTCGCATCGATCCTGCTGGCGCTGGTGTCCATCCCGGTGTCCAACTTCGGCGGGTTCGTCGTCGGCTTCCTGCTCGCGCTGGTCGGCGGGGCCATGGCCATCTCCTGGGCCCCCGGTGTACCGCCCGAGCCGCAGGCCCTGACGGGCGCCGAGCCGAACGGTGGATTCACGGAAGGTGTGGCCGTGCAGGGTGCCGACGGGGGGAGCGAGCCGAACGATCTGTCAGGAACGAGCCCGGCCAACGGGGCGAACGGGAGGCACAGTGCCGGCTGACGAGGTGACCCACGGGACTGACGCGGATGCGTCCCGTGTGAGAACCGGGCCGCGCCACGCGGCCCCCAGGAAGCCGCTGTTCACCAGGATCCACGTGCCGGCGGGCAAGGCGATAGCCCTCGCGGCGATGCCGACGGCGGTCCTCATGGGCATGGGGTTCACGCCGACGCTCGCCCGCGCGGACGACCACGCGTCGGCCAAGACCCTCACACCCGACGAGTACCAGAAGTGCGTGGAGGTCCTGGACAACTCCAAGGGTGCCAAGGACGCCTCGGCCACGCCGTCGCCCTCCGCCTCGGCGAGCGCGTCCAAGTCCGCCGACACGGCGGAGCCGACGCCGTCGGCCTCCGCGGACACGTCGTCGGGCAAGACGTCGTCGGGCAAGACCTCTTCGTCGGATTCAGGTTCCGGTGACAAGGCCACGCCCGCGCCGTCCGCCTCCTCGTCCTCCGCGAGCTCCTCGGGCAAGGCGCCGGGCAGCGGTACGTCCACGCCCGGCCCCGCGGCCTCCGCGGGCGGCGGCAATGTGCTGGAGGACATCGGCAACGCGCTCAAGAACGTCCTCACGCCCGGCGGCAGTTCCTCGGCGAGCTCCTCCGCCACGCCGTCCCCCTCGGCCTCGGCGTCCGCGGCCAAGGAGACGAAGGGCACCTCCTCCACCGTCACCGACACCACCAAGAAGGTCACCGACACGGTCAAGAAGACCGTGAAGGACACCACGGACACGGCGACCAAGGCGGCCTCCGAGGCCACCAAGGCGGCGGGTGACACCGTGAAGGCGGCGGCCTCGGCGACCGCGAGCCCGTCCCCGTCCCCGAGCTCCAGCGCCTCCGCGGCGAACTGCCCGGCGGCCACCCAGGACCAGGGCGGGGTCGAGAAGACCGTGGCCCTGCCCGACGCCCCCTGGCACCTCCAGGCCAGCTCGCTGCTGCTGAAGAGCGCGGACTACCAGGGCATCGTCAAGGTGCGCACGGCCAACGGCACTGTCAAGAAGGTCCTGAAGTACGTGATCTCCGGCGGCACCGACATCGGCGACCTGCATCAGCTCGTCGACGGCCAGAAGGGCGAGACCTACCACGTCCAGGGCGGCAAGGGCTCCTTGTCCACCATCCGCGACGGCAAGACGGTGATGTACACGGAGAGCATCTCCGGCAACCTCTTCGGCCTCATCCCGGTCACGTTCACCCCGGACAGCCCGCCGCCGCTGAACATCCCGCTGATCTACTTCACGAACGTGAAGGTCACCCAGGCCGGCCAGTTCGGCGGCACGCTCACCATCCCGGGGATGCACCAGTACGTCACCGGCGGGAGCTGAGCCCTCTCAAGACCAGTTCGGGAGCCGCACAAGTACCGTGCCCCGCCGGGCGTTCTACCCGGCGGGGCACGGTGCTGCCCGCGCACTCGGCCGCAACACCGAGGGCGCCCCGGCGAGGGGCGCCCTCATGTGTCGTACGGGGTCCGTCAGTTGCGCCCGTCAGGTGCGCTCGCCCAGGTGGTGGACGCGGACCATGTTCGTGGTGCCCGGGACGCCGGGCGGGGAGCCGGCGGTGATGACCACGATGTCGCCGTCGTTGAACCGCTTCAGCTTCACCAGCTCCTGGTCGACCAGGTCGACCATCTCGTCGGTGCTGTTCACGAACGGAACGACGTGCGACTCCACGCCCCAGCTCAGCGTCAGCTGGTTGCGGGTGGACTCGTCCGTGGTGAACGCCAGGATCGGCTGGGCCGCGCGGTAGCGGGACAGCCGGCGGGCGGTGTCACCGGACTTGGTGAAGGCCACCAGGCCCTTGCCGCCGAGGAAGTCCGCGATCTCGGCCGCCGCGCGCGCCACCGAACCGCCCTGCGTCCGCGGCTTCTTGCCCGGGACCAGCGGCTGCAGGCCCTTGGAGAGCAGCTCCTCCTCGGCCGCGATGACGATCTTCGACATCGTCTTGACCGTCTCGATCGGGTACGCGCCCACGCTGGACTCGGCCGACAGCATGACCGCGTCGGTGCCGTCCAGGATGGCGTTGGCCACGTCGGAGGCCTCGGCGCGCGTGGGACGGGAGTTGGTGATCATCGACTCCATCATCTGGGTCGCCACGATCACCGGCTTGGCGTTGCGGCGGCACAGTTCGATGAGCCGCTTCTGCACCATCGGGACCTTTTCGAGCGGGTACTCGACGGCCAGGTCGCCGCGGGCGACCATCACCCCGTCGAACGCCATCACGACGTCCTGCATGTTCGCCACCGCCTGCGGCTTCTCCACCTTGGCGATGACCGGGACCCGGCGGCCCTCCTCGTCCATGACGCGGTGGACGTCCTTGACGTCGTTGGCGTCCCGCACGAAGGACAGCGCGACCATGTCGCAGCCCATGCGCAGCGCGAACCGCAGGTCGTCGATGTCCTTCTCGGACAGTGCCGGGACGTTCACCGCCGCGCCGGGCAGGTTGATGCCCTTGTGGTCGGAGATGACACCGCCCTCGATGACGATCGTCCTGACCCGGGGGCCCTCGACGTCCAGGACCTTCAGCTCGACGTTGCCGTCGTTGATGAGGATCTGGTCGCCGCGCTGCACGTCTGCCGGCAGGCCCTTGTAGGTCGTGCCGCAGATGTGCTTGTCGCCCAGCACGTCCTCGGTGGTGATGATGAACTCGTCACCGCGCACCAGCTCGACCGGGCCCTCCGCGAAGGTCCCCAGGCGGATCTTCGGGCCCTGCAGGTCGGCGAGGACACCGATGGCCTTGCCGGTCTCGGCGGACGCGGACCGGACGCGGTCGTACCGCCCCTGGTGCTCCTCGTGGGATCCGTGGCTGAAGTTGAAGCGGGCCACGTTCATGCCGGCTTCGATCAGCGTGACGAGCATTTCGTGGGAGTCGACCGCGGGGCCGAGAGTACAGACGATCTTCGAACGGCGCATGGGGCGATCCTATCGGTTTGTTTCGCTACGGAATATTCCGCCTGGCGGAAGATGCAAATGGGCAGGTTCGCGCTCAGGCGAGAGCCGGTCGAATTCCTTTCAGTTGCTCTTTCCGACCAGTGCGTAGGTCTGCCTGGCGATCTCCAGTTCCTCGTCGGTGGGCACCACGGCGACCGCCACCCGCGCGTGCGCGGGCGAGATCAGCCGCGGCTCGTCGCCCCGTACGGCGTTCAGGGCGCCGTCGACCGCCAGGCCCGGCTCCTCCAGGCCCTCGACGGCCGCCGCCCGCACCTCGGCGGCGTTCTCGCCCACTCCGGCCGTGAAGGCGATCGCGTCCACCCGGGCCGAGTACCGCGTAATAGGCGCCGATGTACTTCTTCAGTCGATGGATGTAGATGTCGAAGGCGAGCCGCGCCGCCCGGTCGCCCTCGTCGATCCGGCGGCGGATCTCCCGCATGTCGTTGTCTCCGCACAGACCGAACAGACCGCTCCTCTTGTTGAGGAGAGTGTCGATCTCATCCATGGACATTCCGCCAACACGCATCAAATGGAAGATGACCGCGGGATCCACGTCACCGGAGCGCGTTCCCATCACGAGCCCCTCCAGCGGAGTGAGCCCCATGGAGGTGTCCACGCACCGGCCGCCCCTGACGGCCGAGGCGGATGCCCCGTTGCCCAGGTGCAGCACGATGACGTTGACCTCTTCCGGCGCCTTGCCCAGCAGCTTCGCGGTCGCCCGGGACACATAGGCGTGCGAGGTCCCGTGGAACCCGTACCGCCGCACCCGGTGCCGGTCCGCGATCTTCAGGTCGAGCGCGTGGCTCGCCGCGTACTCCGGCATGGTCGTGTGGAACGACGTGTCGAAGACGGCGACCTGCGGCAGGTCCGGGCGCAGTGCCCTGGCCGTGCGGATGCCGGTGAGGTTGGCCGGGTTGTGCAGCGGCGCCACGGGGTCGCGCCCGCCCACCACCGGAATCACGGACGCCCCGAACTCGTTGGCGAGCCGGGCGTTGAGGGAGAGCTCGTCCGGGAGCTGGGTGTCGGCGAAGTCGCAGCTGACTACGAGGACGACCTCGCAGTCACGGGCCACGGCATGGAACCGGTCGACCAGGGTCGACACCAGCTCGTCCGTCCCGCGCTCGGCCTGGAGCGCGGACGCCTGGTGGTGGTCCATGCCGTAGACGGTCGCCGGGTCCTGGGAGAGCCGGTACCGGGCGCGCAGCAGCTCGAAGAGGCGGTCGGGGCCGTCATGGACGAGCGGGCGGAAGACGCCCACCCGGTCGACCTGCCGGGTCAGGAGCTCCATGACTCCCGGCTCGACGACCTGACGGCCGTCGCCGCGGTCGATCCCGGTCACGTACACGCTGCGCGTCACGCATGCCTCCCGTTTCGTCTCTCGGGTGGGGTGGTGGCGGGCAGGGGCCCGGGTGTGACTCGCGACAACCGTCCGCGAGGGGGGCAGAACCCCCTTGACAATACCTCCGGGGCCGGATATGGCGCCCGTCAGCTCTTGGGGATCAAGGGGGCCGGCCGGAGGTGGGCCAGGGAGGCGGCCGGGGTGGGTGGGGAATCGGCACCCGCCTGTGCGCCGTGAAACAATCGGATTGGCTCACCGGTATCGACAGCGAGCAGGAGACACAGCACGATGCGCATCGGAGTACTCACCGCAGGCGGCGACTGCCCGGGCCTGAACGCAGTGATCCGGTCGGTCGTGCACCGGGCGGTGGCCCAGTACGGCGACGAGGTCATCGGTTTCGAGGACGGCTACCGGGGCCTGCTGGAAGGTCACTACCGCACCCTCGACCTCGACGCCGTCAGCGGCATCCTGGCCCGTGGCGGTACGATCCTCGGTTCCTCCCGGCTGGAGCGCGACCGGCTGCGCGAGGCCTGTGAGAACGCCTCGGACATGATCCGCGACTTCGGCATCGACGCACTGATCCCGATCGGCGGCGAGGGCACGCTGACGGCCGCGCGGATGCTCTCGGACGCGGGTCTGCCGGTGGTCGGCGTCCCCAAGACGATCGACAACGACATCTCGTCCACGGACCGCACCTTCGGCTTCGACACCGCGGTCACCGTGGCGACCGAGGCCATGGACCGCCTGAAGACGACGGCCGAGTCCCACCAGCGGGTGATGGTCGTGGAGGTCATGGGCCGCCACGCGGGCTGGATCGCGCTGGAGTCGGGCATGGCGGCCGGCGCCCACGGCATCTGCCTGCCCGAGCGTCCCTTCGACCCCGCCGACCTGGTCAAGATGGTCGAGGAGCGCTTCGCCCGCGGCAAGAAGTTCGCGGTGGTCTGCGTCGCCGAGGGCGCGCACCCCGCCGAGGGCACCATGGACTACGCCAAGGGCGAGATCGACCAGTACGGCCACGAGCGCTTCCTGGGCATCGGTACGGCGCTGGCGTACGAACTGGAGAGGCGGCTCGGCAAGGAGGCCAAGCCGGTCATCCTCGGCCACGTCCAGCGTGGCGGCACGCCGACCGCGTACGACCGGGTGCTCGCGACCCGCTTCGGCTGGCACGCGATCGAGGCGGCGCACCGGGGGGAGTTCGGCATGATGACGGCGCTGCGCGGCACCGAGGTGGTGATGGTGCCGCTCGCGGAGGCGGTGACCGAGCTGAAGACGGTGCCGAAGGACCGGATGGACGAGGCGGAGTCGGTCTTCTAGGCACGGTCCGTCGTCAGCCGGTGTTCCTCTCGACCGTCGACCAGAAGTGCTCCACGATGCGGTCGAGGTAGTCACGGCCGCCCTCGCCGGCGTCGGCCGCCGCGACGGCGGTGCCCCAGCTGAGCGTGGCGACCATCTGCCCCTGGTAGTCGGTGTGCATCTCCTGGAGGACGTCCTCCACGGGCCGCCGGTCCAGGGGCAGCAGTTTGCAGACCGGGCGGACGTAGGCCTGCCAGCGGGTGGTGACCGCACTGCGCAGCAGCTCGCCGAGCCTGCCGTCCCGCCCGGACACGGTGATGACGTCGGGCAGGGACAGCTCCAGCACGTCGGCGAGGGCGGCGGACTGCCGGTCGGTGCCGCGCCACTGGGCGGCCTCCTCCATCCGTATATAGGCGAGGAGTTCGAGCCCGACGGCCCGCGCGACGTCCTCCGGCGCGAGCCCGCGCGCGACGCGGTGTTCGCGCAGGGTGCGGGGCGCGCCGATCAGTTCACCGGGGGAGCACCACAACACGCCTGCCAGCGCGGTGACTTCGGGTGTGCTCGGGGCGGCGATCCCGCGTTCCCAGGCGATCACGAGGTCGGGGGTGACATGGGGGAGCCCGAAGGAGGCGCGCATGCCGTAGGCGACATGCTCGGGCCCCATGGCGAGGGCCGTCCGCAGTCGGCGGGCGGCCTGGGCGTTGAACGGCGGGGTCGGCGGAGTGGGCTGCTGGGCCTGCGGTCGCTGCACGCGCACAACGTATGGGGGCGGGGCTGCGGTGACTACGGTCTGTTCGGCCACACTCACGGATTGTAGGAAGATACGGATTCGGCCGCCGCTGTCTGTGGACGAGGAGGGCGAGGCCCTACGCCGACCCGTCCTCGTCGACGCTCACGGACGCCGGCATCTGGTCCGGTGTGAGATCAGGACGTCGGCACGGGCAAAGGCGACCGCGGCCTCGACCCAGCAGGTGCAGGCCGGGTCCGGGTGGTGGGTGGCCTCGTGCACGAGGATCACGTTGAGAAGGGCCTGGCCTGCCCTGTACCAGTCGCCGAACTCCCCGAACAGATCGGCGGCGTTGCTGTAGGCCTCGATGGCCGCCTGTGTCTTGCCCGTCTTCTGGAGAGCGTTGCCGAGACCGTTCCACGCCACGGCCTCGGCATGCAGGTCTCCGGCGGTCTGACACAGGTCGCGGGCGGCGGTGAGGGTGTCGATTGCCTCGTGGATTCGACCGGCATCTTGCAGGGCGAGGCTGAGATGGGTCGACGCCACGGCCTCGCCAGGGCGGTCTTCGGCTGCCCGGTACAGGTCACGGGCGTGGCCGAGGGCGTCGATGGCCTCCTGGATCCGGCCTGCCTCCTGGAGGGCGAGGCCAAGGTTGTTCCACGCACCGGCCTCGCATTGACGGTCCCCGGTGTACTGGCACAGGTCGCGGGCGCGGATGTCCGCGTCGATGGCCTCCTGCGTTCGGCCCGTCGCCGCCAAGGCGTGGCCGAGGTTGCCCCACGCGATCGCCTCACGCGCGCGGTCCCCCATACGGTGGGCGGCATCCCGGGCGTTACGGGCCACGGTGATCAAGTCGTCGAAGTACCGCCGCCATTCCAAATACCTCGCAAGGCATTCCGCCAGCCACACCGCGGTGCCCGCGTATCGATCGTCCCGTGCCCACTGCGCCGCCGCCACCAGCCCCGCCCGCTCCCCGTCCAACCACGTCAGTGCCTGCGCCCGGTCCGTGAACCGCTCCGGTTCCGCACTGCCCGGCAGCCACCTCAGCCGCTCGTCGGCAGCCTTCGCCCACCGGCAGTAGAACTCCAGCACCCGCCCGCGTGCCGCCTCCCCCTCCTCCCGCAGACCCGCGTCCGCCACCACCAGGCCCGTCCCGAACGCGCGCACCAGGTCGTGCACCCGCCACCGCACGGCGGAGTCCTGGCCGTCGGCGCCGCGGACCGGCGTGACCAGATGGGTGGCGGCCAGGTCTTCCAGCAGGGTGAGCGCCTCCTCGGTGTCGCACTCGGCCAGAGCGGCCACCGCCTCGGTGCCGGTGTCACCACCGGGAGCGAGGCAGAGCAGTCGCAGCAGGCGGCCCTGGTCGGGCGGAAGCCGTCGGTATGACGTCTCCAGAACGGGCCGGAGGACGAGCGAGCGGCCGTACAGGTCCGTGCCGCGGCTGCCGTTGTCGAGTACGGCGGTTGCGTCCCCCGCCTTCCTGATCTCCGCGACCAGCGAGGCGATGTCACGGTGGCGGCGCCTGCGCAGCATCGCGGCGGCGATCTGGAGCGCGAGAGGCAAGTGGCCGCAGAGACAGGCGAGTTCGCGCAGGGCCTCCGGTTCCCGTGCCGGGCGGTCGTCGCGGTCGTCGCTGTCGTGGAGGGCGCGGGTGACGAGGGCGACGGAGTCGTCCGGGGCGAGCGTCTCCAGGTCGATCAGGCGTACGGGGAGGGCGTCCGGGCGGTCACGGGAGGTGATCAGGACGCGGTGGTGGCCGGTGCCGGGCAGCAGATCGAGGAACTGGGAGGGGTCCGAGGCGTTGTCCAGGATCAGCAGGGTCCGGTCCCGCCGGTCGGCGAGAAGGGCGCGGTAGGTGTCGTACTGGCCCGTCGCCGTCGGTGGCAGGTCCGGGCCCCGTACGCCCAGCGCGTCCAGCAGCGCCAGCACCGCCTGGTCCGCGGTGACCGGGTTGTCGTCGTAGCCTCGCAGGTCCACGAACAGCGTCCCGCCGGGGAACCAGCCCTCCGCACACGCCCGGTGTGCCGTCTCCACGGCGAGCGCGGTCTTGCCGATGCCGCCCATGCCGGTGACGGCGAAGATCAGGACGGGGGGCGCGGAGGCGTCGTCCGCAGTGGGCTCAAGGTGGTGGTGCAGGCGGTCCAGCTCGGCCGTCCGGCCCGTGAAGCCGAGGGGGCGGGGCGGCAGGACGGCCGTCGCGCGGGGGACCGGCCCGTGGCCGCTTCCGCTACCGGGGTCCGGTCGTCTTGCCGGTGACGGGACCGTGGAAGGTGCTGCCCCGGAAGTCGATGTGGTCGCCGTCGTAGCCGGGTTGGGGGCCCTCCTTGGCGCTGGAGGAGCCGGCGCGTGGACGGTGCTTGCGCAGGACCGCCACCGCCACCGAGGCGGCCTGCGCGGCGGCGCGCTCCTGGGAGCCCGAGGCGTCGGCCCTGTGCTTGTCGGCGTTCGCGCGGTCACTGATGCCCCGGATCACGAGGGCGTCCAACCGGCCGCTCAGATGGGCCGCGTGGGACGCGCCGGAGCCCTCCATCTCGATCGCGTACGCGTCGTTGTACGTACGCCTGATGCGGTCGGCGAGCTCGGACCTGTCGTCGGCCAGGACGACGTCCCCACAGGCGATCGGCTTGCGGTGCCCCCGCACCCCCTCCAGGTCCCGCAGCGCGGAACGCGCCGCCTGCACCAGCCGGTGGGATCCCTGCCAGGACTCGGGCCTCGCGTGGAAGCCGGAAGGCGTCTCCTTGCCGCCGTGGATGGCGTACACCTTGGTGCCGACGACGACGTCACCGATCTCGACGTCGTCCTTGAGCCCGCCCGCGACCCCGACGAAGAGCAGTGCTTCCGGGCGGAGCCAGGAGACGATCTGCATGGTGAGGGCGGCGGCGTTCACGGCGCCCTCGCCCAGCTCGGCGATCGCCACGGACCAGGGCGTGCCCGCGAGGCGGCCACGCTCGACGCGGGTCCCGTCTTCGTGGACGAGTTCCTCGGCGTCCTCGACGTGGGCGCGTACGGCGTCGTACTCCACGGGGAGCGCGGTGAGAACGAGAACGGTGGGAAGTGTGTCCGGCACACACTTAAGGTACTGCCAAGTGCGCGGCGCATGCGGTGCGTTGGGCGTCGGGGGAGGAGGACGGGGTGCCGGAGCGGAGCGAGGTGACGGTCGGGCAGCTGCTGCTCGCCGAGTACCAGAGCGTCAAGGACGAGCAGAAGGCGCGGATCGGGTTCCGGGACAACCTGCTGTATGTGACGCTCGCGGCCGTCGCCGCCGTGATCGCCGCCGCGGCGCAGGCCGGACAGGCCGCCATGCTGCTCGCGCTGCCGCCGGTGTGTGTCGTGCTCGGGTGGACCTACCTCGTCAACGACGAGAAGATCTCGGCGATCGGGGCCTATGTCAGGCGCGAGTTGGGGCCTCGGCTGGCCGAACTCGCCGCACCCGACGGCGAGGAGCGGGCCGCCGCCTTCGGATGGGAGAGCTTCCACCGCGGTGACGCCCGCCGGGTGTCACGGAAGGTCGTGCAGTGCGTGGTCGACCTGCTCGCCTTCTGCGTCGTACCGCTGACCGCGCTCGTCGTGTACTGGGCCGGTGCGCGGACGAGCGGGGGCCTGCTGTTCCTCTCGGTGCTGGAAGCGCTCACGGTGGCGGGGCTGGGCGCGTACATCGTGCGGTACGCGGTGCCGTTCGGCTCGGGGGACGATGCGTGACGACATCGGAAGGCGGAACACCGCCAGGCCGTCCGCCCGAACCGCCGCTCTCACCGCCCCCGCTCCACCCCCCGAACCCACCGATACACCAACTCAGGCCGCCCCACCTGCCCGTACAACGGACTCCGTCCGGCCCGCCCCGCCTCCACCAGGTGCTCCAGATACCGGCGGGCCGTGATCCGGGAGATCCCCACCGTCTCGGCGACGCCCGCCGCCGTCAGGCCCTCCTCGGCGTCCCGCAACGCCTCGGTCACCCGTTCCAGCGTCGGCGCGCTCAAGCCCTTCGGCAGTGCCACCGGGCCCGGTGCCCGTAGCGCGGCGAGTGCCCGGTCCACCTCGTCCTGACCGCTCGCCTCGCCCGCCGCCCCCCGGAACTCCGCGTAGCGCACCAGGCGGTCCCGCAGCGTCGCGAAGGTGAACGGCTTCAGCACGTACTGGACCACTCCCAGCGAGACCCCCTCCCGCACCACCGAGAGGTCCCGCGCCGACGTCACCGCGATCACGTCCGCGTGGTGACCGGCGGCCCGCAGGGAGCGGGCCAGTTGCAGGCCGTGTACGTCCGGCAGGTGCAGGTCCAGCAGGAGCAGATCCACCTTCGTGCGCTCCAGGGCCCGCCGGGCCTCCGCCCCGGTATGCACCTTGCCGACCGCCGTGAACCCCGGCACCCGGTCGACGTACATCACATGTGCGTCCGCAGCGACCGGGTCGTCCTCCACGACGAGCACACGGATGGGCTCGCTCATACGTCACCTCCGGACAGGGCGGTCTCGGCCCCCGGCGACGTCGGCTCCGTCCGAGCGGCCGCCCCCACCGTAGGCAACGGCACCCGCGCCTCGAACTCCGCCCCACCCCCGGGCGCCGCCGACACCGTCAACGTGCCCTCGTGGCGGCGTACCGTCTGGCGGACCAGGGCGAGGCCAAGACCGCGGCCACCGGAGGCGGTCGCCGGTTTCGTCGACCAGCCGCGTTCGAACACCGCATCCGCGTGCGCGGGGTCGACCCCCTCTCCCGTGTCCGAGACCCTGAGGACCAGTTCCGTCCCCTCCGTGTAGGCCGTCACCGTCACCTGCGCGCCCACCGAACCCTGCGCCGCGTCCACCGCGTTGTCGATCAGGTTGCCCAGGATCGTCACCAGGTCCCGGGCGGGAAGCGACGGCGGCAGCAGGCCGTCGTCGAGGCGGCTGTCCTCCGACACCACCAGTTCCACGCCTCGCTCGTTGGCCCCCGCCGCCTTGCCGAGCAGCAGGGCCGCCAGCACCGGTTCGTTGACGGCGGCGATCACCTGGTCGGTCAGGGCCTGGGCCAGTTCCAGTTCGGCCGTGGCGAAGTCGATCGCCTCTTCCGCGCGGCCCAGTTCGATCAGCGAGACGACCGTGTGCAGCCGGTTCGCCGCCTCGTGCGCCTGCGAGCGCAGGGCCTGGGTGAAGCCGCGCTCCGAGTTCAGCTCGCCCATCAGGGACTGGAGTTCCGTCACGTCGCGCAGTGTGACGACCGTCCCTCGGCGTTCTCCGCCCGAGACCGGGGAGGTGTTCACCACCAGTACGCGCGTCGCCGTCAGATGGACCTCGTCGACGCGCGGTGCCGAGGACAGCAACGCGCCCGTGAGTGGGGCCGGCAGGCCCAGCTCCGCCACCGAGCGGCCCACCACCTCGCCGCTCACCCCGAGCAGCTCCCGGCCGCCGTCGTTGATCAGCGCCACCCGGAACTGGCCGTCCAGCATCAGCAGGCCCTCGCGCACGGCGTGCAGCGCGGCCTGGTGGTAGTCGTGCATATGGCTCAGCTCGGTCGCGTTCATGCCGTGCGTGGAGCGCCGCAGCCGGGCGTTGATCACATAGGTGCCGATGCCGCCCAGCGCCAGGGCGCCGCCCGCGACGCCGACCAGGGTCACCACCTGCTCCTGCACCCGGGCCGAGACCGTCTGGACCTTGATTCCCGCGCTCACCAGCCCGACGATCCGGCCGCCGTCCCGGATCGGCGTCACCGCCCGGACGGAGGGGCCCAGCGTCCCGGTGTAGGTCTCGGTGAAGGACTCGCCCTTCAGCGCCCGGGCGGTGTGGCCGAGGAAGCGCTCGCCGATCAGCGCGGGGTTGGGGTGGGTCCAGCGGATGCCCTTCGGGTTCATGATCGTGACGAAGTCCACGCCCGTGTGCTGCTGCACCTGGGTCGCGTACGGCTGGAGCGTTCGCGTCGGGTCGGACGTGCGGATCGCCTGCCGTACGGAGGAGGCGTCGGCGACGGAGCGCGCCACCGCCATCACCTGGCGGCCGGCCGCGTCCCGGGCCTGGCCGCGGTCGCTGACGTAGGAGAAGACGGCGTACCCGGCGACGAGTACCGCGATCAGCACGGCCTGCATCGCGAAGAGCTGGCCGGCCAGGCTGCGGGGTCTCGGGAGTCTGGGCACGCGCATGCGTTCAGTCTGCCTCGCGGTTCCGGCTCTCCGTATAAGCGTGAACTAAATGAACGGAAGGGTGACCGCCCTCACATGGCGGGAGATAGTCACCGCAACACCCGGGAGCGCGCCGCCTCCCGGTAACCGGGAGCACGCCTCCCGTTTTCCCCGGACGTGAGCCGCACGCCGGAAGATCCGACGACGTCGTCGAGGAGGGCAGCCGTGGCCAGCACACCCCCAACGGCTTCTGCCGCGCCCGCAGTCAAGCGGGACCGCACCCACTATCTCTACATCGCGGTGATTGTCGCGGTGATCGCCGGAATCGCCGTGGGCTTGATCGCACCCGATGTCGCGGTGCAGCTCAAGCCCCTCGGCACGGGCTTCGTAAACCTGATCAAGATGATGATCTCGCCGATCATCTTCTGCACGATCGTGCTCGGTATCGGCTCGGTGCGGAAGGCCGCGAAGGTCGGTGCCGTCGGTGGTATCGCGCTCGGCTACTTCCTGGCGATGTCCCTGGTCGCGCTCGCCATCGGCCTGGTGGTCGGCAACATCCTGCACCCGGGTGAGGGCCTGCACCTGACGAACGCGATCAAGCACGCGGGCCACGCCCAGGTGTCGTCCGACGCGCTGCCCCCGGTCGAGTTCGTGCTCTCGATCATCCCGACGACGTTCGTCTCCGCCTTCACCGGCGGCCAGGTCCTGCAGACCCTGCTCATCGCGCTCCTCGCCGGCTTCGCGCTGCAGTCGATGGGCTCGGTGGGCGCGCCGGTCCTGCGCGGCGTCGAGCACGTCCAGCGGCTGGTCTTCCGCATCCTGTCCATGGTGATGTGGGCGGCGCCGATCGGTGCCTTCGGTGCGATCGCCGCGCTCACGGGCTCGGCCGGCCTGGACGCGCTCAAGAGCCTCGCCGTGCTGATGCTCGGCTTCTACATCACCTGCGTCCTCTTCGTCTTCGTCGTGCTCGGCGCGATGCTGCGTGTGGTCGCGGGCCTGAACATCTTCACGCTGGTGAAGTACTTGGGGCGTGAGTTCCTGCTGATCCTGTCCACCTCCTCCTCCGAGTCCGCCCTGCCGCGGCTCATCGCGAAGATGGAGCACCTGGGCGTCAGCAAGCCGGTGGTCGGCATCACCGTCCCGACCGGCTACTCGTTCAACCTCGACGGCACCATGATCTACATGACCATGGCGTCGCTCTACATCGCCGACGCGCTGGGCACGCCGATGTCCGTCGGCGAGCAGATCCCGCTGCTGCTGTTCCTCCTGGTCGCCTCGAAGGGCGCGGCGGGCGTCAGTGGCGCCGGCCTCGCCACGCTGGCCGGCGGTCTGCAGTCCCACAAGCCCGCGCTGGTCGACGGCATCGGTCTGGTCGTCGGCATCGACCGCTTCATGAGCGAGGCCCGTGCCCTGACCAACTTCGCGGGCAACGCCGTGGCCACCGTCCTGGTCGGCACCTGGACGAAGGAGATCGACAAGGAGCGCGTCCGGCAGGTGCTCGCCGGACAGCTTCCGTTCGACGAGGAGACGCTGCTGGACGAGGACGGCTCGGCCGCGCGGGCCGAGGCCGAGGTGCCCGGGCCGGGCGAGGGCGAGAAGCAGCTCGCCAAGGCCTGAGCCCCGCACCAGAACTCCACAGACCCCGAGCGGTCAGGGCATCCCCCCGTGGGCCTGACCGCTCGGTCCTGGTGTTTCCCGAGCGGTCCGCCCGCTCAGTCGGTCAGCTTCGCCACCAGTTCGGTGGCCCGTGAGGCGGGTACGCCCGCCGTGGTCAGCAGTGTGACCGCGGCCGAGCGGCCCGCCTCCCGCGCTGCCAGCAGGCCGTCGTTCACGGCCTCCATCAGCGCGAACAGCTCCTGCTCGTGCACATATGCCAGTGCCCGCGGCGGCAGCGGCGACTCGAACACGCCCTGTTCCAGGCCGCGCGTAAGGATCCCGGCACAGGCCTCGCGGACCGGCGCGAGACGCTCGCGGATGCCCTGCATGGTGACGCTGCGCTGGGCCAGCGCGACCAGGATCCGGTAGCGGTCGGCGACCTCCCACACCGCCAGCGTCGAGCGGGCCACGGCTTCCGCCGGGTCGGCCACACCCTCGCGGCCCGCCGCGTGCGCCGTCGACACCGCTTCCACCGCGCCGTCGACGAGCGTGCTGATCAGCGCCTCACGGCTCGGGAAGTGCCCGTACACCGTGCGCCGTACGACTCCCGCGGCCCGTGCGATCTGGTCCATGGATGCGTCGGGGTCGCGCAGCAGCTCGGCGAGCGCGACCTCCAGGATGCGGCGACGGTTGGCGTCGGCCCGGCTGGCGTTACCCGTGGTCATGGCTGCCATTCTGCACGGCCCCCGGTGCTTCCGTATGTGTCCACAGGGCCTCCACCTCCTTCATTTGCACAGCGCTGTGCAACGTCGTACATTGCACATGGTTGTGTAAGTGCACACCGCTGTGCAAGTCATGGACAACGCAGAAGAGGAAGGCCCGCACCCATGCGTCTCGTCATGAACGAACCGGTCGAGAGGATGGACCGGCCCTACGCCCGGCGCTGGTGGGCGCTGCTCGTGCTGTGTCTGAGCCTGCTGATCATCGTGATGGCGAACACCGCCCTCACCGTCGCCGCGCCCGACATGACCCGCGACCTCGGCCTGTCCAGCGCCGACCTGCAGTGGGTCATCGACGGCTACACCGTCCCCTACGCGGCGCTGATGCTGCTGCTCGGCGCGATCGGCGACAAGTACAGCCGGCGCGGCGCACTCGTCCTCGGGCTCGTCGTCTTCGGCGGCGGCGCCGTCCTCGGCTACCTAGCCGACAGCGCCGCGACGGTCATCGCGGCCCGCGCGATCATGGGTGTCGGCGCCGCGCTGATCATGCCTGCCACGCTCTCGCTGCTCGCCGCCACCTTCCCGCGCGCCGAGCGCGCCAAGGCGATCACCCTGTGGACCGCCACCGCGGGCCTCGCCATCGCGGCGGGCCCCCTGGTCGCCGGGGCGCTGCTGGCGCACCACGGCTGGTCGTCCACGTTCCTGATCAACGTGCCGATCGCCGCTGTGGCGATCGTCGGCGCCTTCGTCCTCGTACCGCCGTCCCGGGCCGCCCACCACGAACGGATCGACTACGTCGGCGGACTGCTGTCGGTCGTCTGGATCGGCTCCCTCGTCTACATGATCATCGAGGGGCCGCACTTCGGCTGGGGCGTCAAGGCGGTCACCGCGGCCGTGGTCGCGGGCCTCGGACTCGTCCTGTTCGTCGCCTGGGAGCTGCGCCACCCGCGTCCGGTCCTCGATGTGCGCCGTTTCGCGCACCGTCGCTTCGCGGGCTCCAACCTCGCCGTCGCGCTGTTCTTCCTCGCGGTCTTCGGCGCCTTCTACTACCTCACCCAGCACCTCCAGTTCGTCCTGGGATACGACGCCCTGGAGACCGGGGTGCGCATGCTGCCCCTGGCCGGAGCGGTGTTCGTGGGCTCGGCGCTGACCGGGTACCTCACCCCGCGGATCGGCATGAAGATCACGGTGACCGCGGGCATGGTCGGCGGCACCGCCTCGCTCGCGCTGCTCACCCGGGTCGGCTCGGGATCCTCCTACGGCGACTTCGTGCTGCCCCTGGTGGTCCTGGGCCTGGCGATCGGCCTCGCGCTCTCACCCTGCACGGACGCGATCATGGGCGCGTTCCCGGAGTCGGAGCTGGGCGTCGGCGGCGCGGTCAACGACACCTCCCTGGAGCTCGGCGGCTCCCTCGGCATCGCCCTCCTGGGTTCGTTGCTGGCGAACTCGTACTCCTCGCATCTGACGGACGCCACCGCGGGCAGCGGGCTGCCGGCGAACGCGCTGACCACCGCCCAGGACTCGGTCGGTGCCGGATACGCGGTGGCGCAGGGCATCGGCGACAGGGCCCGGCAGGTCGCCGAGCAGGCCGCGCACGCGCAGAACGCCCAGCAGGCCGCTCAGCTCAAGGCGCAGGCGGACCAGCTCGCGCACGGCGCGCGGCAGATGGCCGACGCCGTCGGCTCCTCCTTCGCCGACGCGGTCGCCCACACCAGCCTGGTCGGGGCGGTGATCCTCGGCGTCGGCACCGTGCTGGTCGGCGTGCTGCTGCCGCGCCGGGGGCGTCCCGCCGAGGCCGGGGAGCAGGCCGAGGACCGGGAGCTCGAGGGAGCCGGAACGCGCTGACCTCGCGCGGAACCCCGCCCCCTGCGCCCACGTCTCGTAGTACATGCACTACCGTGCCGTGCCGGAACCAACCGGCACGGCACCTTCATCCGGGAGGCACGGGGGTATGAGCATCGACTGGAACCGACGCCACTGCGCACGCCGCGGGCATGTGACCTACGCGCCGGACGACCCCCGGCTGCGGGTACGGCTGCACGCCCAGACGGCCGTCGGGGAGGCGTGGCGGTGCCTGCGCTGCGGTGACTTCGTGCTCGGCGAGCCGCACGGCTCGGGACCGGCCGGCGAGGCGCCGCTCGTGCCCCGTGGCAAGGTGCTGCGCGACCTGTTCATCCTGCGCTTCCTGGCGATCGAACGGGCCGTGCGCGGCGTGTTCATCGTGCTGGTCGCGGTGGCCGTGTGGAGGTTCAGCAACAGCCAGGACGCGGTACGGAGGCTCTTCAACGAGTACCTGGACGTGCTGCGGCCCGTCTTCAAGCACTTCCACTACGACCTCGACCACTCGCCGGTGGTCGGCACCATCCAGAAGACCTTCGGCTACAAGCACTCCACACTCGTCGTGGTCGCCGCGCTGCTGCTGGCGTACGCGCTGATCGAGCTGGTCGAGGCGGTCGGGCTCTGGTACGCCAAGCGCTGGGCGGAGTACCTGACGGTCGTCGCCACCGCGGCCTTCCTGCCGCTGGAGATCTACGAGCTCACCGACCACGTCAGCGCACTGAAGATCACCACGCTGATCCTGAACATCATCGCGGTCCTCTACATCGCTGTCGCCAAGCGGCTGTTCGGGTTGCGCGGCGGACGCGCGGCGTTCGAGGAGGAGCGGCGCGGCGCGTCGCTCCTGGAGGTGGAGGAGTCGGCCGGCCTGGAGGTCACCACGGCGTGACCGGCCCGCCGACGGCCACCGGAGTGGCAGGCGCCCTCATGACGCCTCGGCCGCGTACCGCCAGAAGTCGCGCATCAGGGCGGTCGAAGTCGGGTTCTCCATCGCGCGCTGGGTGAGCAGGATCGCGACGGTGCCGGTGGCCGGGACCAGGTGGGCGGTGGTGCCGGTGCCGCCGACCCAGCCGTAGCGGCCGGGGACGGCCCAGGGGGCGGTGGCCTCGATGTCGACCGAGCCGCCGTACCCCCAGCCCTGGCCCTCCAGGAACAGGGCGCCGTTCTCGCGCTGGCCCGGGGTGAGATGGTCGGTGGTCATCCGGCGCACCGACTCTGTGGACAGGACGCGCCGGCCGTCGGGCGCGGTCCCGCCGGCCAGCAGCATCCGGGCGAAGGCCAGCCAGTCGGCGGCGGTGGCGGCGAGTCCGCCACCGCCGGACGGGAACGCCGGAAGGCGGCTCCAGGCGCCGTCGGGCGTGTCGGTGACTTCGAGTCCGCCGGTGCCGTCGGGGCGGTAGGCGGTGGTGAACCGGTGGCGCTTGGCGGTGGGCACCTCGAAGGCGGTGTCCGTCATGCCGAGCGGTTCGAGGATCCGCTCGGCCAGGAACTCCGGCAGCGGCCGGCCGCTCGCGCGGGAGACCAGCACGCCCTGGAGGTCGGAGCAGGTGCCGTAGAGCCAGGCCTCGCCCGGCTGGTGGAGCAGCGGGAGGCGGGCCAGCTCCGCGACCCAGGTGTCCGGGTCGGGGAGGTTACGGGGGTCACGTCCGTCCTTCTGCACCGTGAACAGCGCCTGGACCTGGGGGAGGGAGAAGTCCGAGGGGAAGCCGTACCCGGCGCGGGAGGTCAGCAGGTCGTGGACGACGATCGGGCGGGTGGCGGGCACCACGTCGTCCAGGGGAGCGGCGGGAGTGCGGACCACGGTGGGCCGGTCCAGTTCGGGCAGCCATGCCGCGACGGGGGAGTCGAGGGCGAGGGTGCCGTCCTCGACGAGGGTCATGACGGCGGCGGCCATGACGGGCTTGGTGAGCGAGGCGATGCGGAAGATGGCGTCGGGGGACATCGGGGCGGTGCCGTCCGCGTCGAGACAGCCGACCGCCGCGGTCTCCGTGCGCCCGTGCAGGTCGACCAGGGCCACCGCGCCCGGGGCCCAGCCCTCGTCGATGTACGTCCGGAGCATGTGGTGCAGGGTGGTCATGGGTCCGTCCGCCTTCGTCGGGTGCCGCGTCTTCGCCGGGTGCTTCAGGAGATGAGACTGCCGGGACGGGACGGAATCATCGGGGAACCCGGGGGTATGTCGAGGGTGGTCGCGCCCCCCGGAATCCGGCGGCGTTGCCTTGACGTCCGCGTCAAGGTCTACGGTCGTGGGCATGCGAATCGGCGAGCTGGCGGCGCGGGCCGGAACCACCACGCGGACCCTGCGGTACTACGAGTCACGGGGCCTGCTGTCCGCGCGGCGCACCGGCAACGGATACCGCACCTACGACGAGCACGACCTGAAGCTGCTGCGCCAGATACGGACGCTGCAGGACTTCGGGTTCGACCTGGAGGAGACGCGCCCCTTCGTGGAGTGTCTGCGGGCCGGGCACCCGGAGGGCGACTCGTGCCCGGCGTCGCTCGCGGTCTACCGCCGCAAGCTGGACGAACTCGACGCGCTGATCGGTGAGTTGCAGTCGGTGCGGGCGAAGGTCGGCGCGCAGTTGGCGAGGGCGGAGCGGGCGCGTGCGGCGCTGGCGGCCGAGGCGGCGGTTCCGGGGGGCCCGGAGCCGGTGTGCGAGCTGGGAGGGCAGGAGCTGTGATCAGGGCGGCAGGCGTGGCCGAGGTGACGGACGCGGACTTCGAGACGGAGGTGATCGGGGCGGAACTGCCGGTGCTGGTGGAGTTCACCGCGGACTGGTGCCCGCCGTGCCGGCAGATGGGCCCGGTGCTCAGTGCCCTGGCCGCCGAGGAGGACGGCCGGCTCAAGGTGGTCCAGCTGGACGTGGACACCAATCCGGCCACCACGAATGCGTACAAGGTGCTGTCGATGCCCACGTTCATGGTCTTCCGCGGCGGTGAGCCCGTGAAGGCGATGGTGGGAGCGCGGCCCAAGCGGCGGCTGCTGGAGGAACTGTCCGACGTGCTCTGACGTCGCCCGTGCAGAGAGAATCCCCCGAGCAATTGCGCTCGGGGGATTTCTTTGCGTATATTCAATGATTCGCGACTTCAACTCGATGGAGTCGCGGAGAAGTTCAGTGAGCACAGTATATCCGGGCGGGAGCGGAATTGTCAAACACCGAATTTCCGGACGATGAATTGCGGCACGAACAGGAATTCATCGACGGGCTGTACGCGCGCGTGGACGTGCTGCGCGGTGACACCGAGGCCGCCGTCTCGGACGCCCTCGCACAGGGCGACAAGCCCATGCAGGCACGCCTGGAGCGGGACATCCTGGTCGCGGAGCGCTCGGGGCTGCTTGCGGCGCTCAACTCCGTGGACGGTTCACTCTGCTTCGGCCGCATCGACCTCGCCTCCGGGCAGAGCCACCACATCGGCCGTATCGGGCTGCGCGCCGACGACCCGGAGCGCACCCCCGTCCTGATCGACTGGCGGGCCGACGTCGCCCGCCCCTTCTACCTGGCCACCGGACACACCCCGCTGGGGCTGCGCAGGCGCCGGCACATCTCCACCGACGGGCGCCGGGTCATGTCGCTGCACGACGAGATCCTCGATCTGAGCGACCGCGAGCGCACCGGACACGAGGACCCCTCCGGTGACGCCGTGCTGCTCGCCGCGCTCGACTCGGCCCGCACCGGGCGCATGAGCGACATCGTGCAGACCATCCAGGCCGACCAGGACCGCATCATCCGCGCGCCGCACCGGGGCGTGCTGGTGGTGGAGGGCGGTCCGGGCACCGGCAAGACGGCCGTGGCGCTGCACCGCGCCGCCTACCTCCTCTACGAACACCGGGAACTGCTGGCCCGCCGCGCCGTCCTCATCGTCGGACCGAACCCGGCGTTCCTCGGCTACATCGGCGAGGTGCTGCCCTCGCTCGGCGAGACGGGCGTGCTGCTGGCCACGGTCGGCGAGCTGTTCCCCGGAGTCAGGGCGACCGCGACCGACACACCCGAGGCGGCCGCCGTGAAGGGCCGCGCGGAGATGGCCGACGTGCTCGCCCGGGTCGTACGAGACCGCCAGGCGCTGCCCGACCCGGTCATCGCCATCCAGCACGACCGGGACGTCCTGCTGCTCGACGACGGGCTGGTGAACGTCGCCCGCGAGCGCACCCGCGCGGCCGAGCTGCCGCACAACATGGCGCGCGAGCACTTCGAGGGCCACATCCTGAACACGCTGACGGACATGGTCGCCGAGCGGATCGGGACCGACCCGTACGACGGCTCCAACCTCCTCGACGCCAGTGACATCACCCAGATCCGCGACGAGCTGGCCGAGAACCCCGAAGTCTGGTCCGCGATCGACCAGTTGTGGCCGCGGCTGACCCCGCAGCGGCTGGTCGCCGACTTCCTGGCCGATCCCGAGGGGTACGTGTCCGACGAGGACGCGGCCGCCATCCGCCGCCCGGTCACCCGCACATGGACCACGGCGGACGTACCGCTGCTCGACGAGGCCGCCGAACTGCTCGGCGAGGACGACCGGGTGGCGCGCGCCCGCGCCGAACGCGAGCGTGAGGCGCAGGTGTCGTACGCGCAGGGCGTGCTGGACGTGTCGTACGCCTCCCGTACCTACGAGTTCGAGGACAAGGAGGACAGCGATCCCGAGGCGTCGGAGGTCCTGTCCGCGCACGACATCATCGACGCCGAGCGGTTCGCCGAACGGCAGGAGGAAGAGGACCACCGCAGCGCCGCCGAGCGCGCGGCGGCCGACCGTACCTGGGCGTTCGGGCACATCATCGTCGACGAGGCGCAGGAGCTGTCACCGATGGCGTGGCGGCTGCTCATGCGGCGCAGCCCGACCCGCTCGATGACCCTGGTCGGGGACCCCGCGCAGACGGCCGAGGCCGCCGGCGTCGGCTCCTGGTCGGAGATCCTCGCGCCGTACGTCGAGGACCGCTGGGAGCACACGCGCCTCGGCGTCAACTACCGCACCCCGTCCGAGATCATGGATCTGGCGGCGGCGGTCCTCCGGGCCGGCAACCCGGACTTCGAGCCGCCGAGTTCGGTGCGGTCGACGGGTGTACGGCCGTGGGTGCGACGCGTGGACGACGACCTGCCCGGCGCGGTGGAGAAGGCGGTCTCCGAGCTGACGCCCTCCGAGGGCCGGCTCGCGGTGATCGCCCCGCGCGAGCTGCACCGGGGGCTGGCGGCGCGGCTGGAGGGGGTGACCGCGGGCGCCGAACCCGACCTGACCCGGACCGTCGTACTGCTCGACCCGCGCCAGGCCAAGGGGCTTGAGTTCGACTCCGTGCTGGTGGTCGAGCCGGGGCGGTACGGCACGAGTGACCTCTATGTGGCGCTGACGCGAGCCACCCAGCGGCTGGGGGTGCTGCACACCGGCGAACTGCCGAGGGCGCTGGCGCCCTGACGGCTGACGCCACGGTCCCCGACCGCGCACGGCCGGTGCGCAGCACACGAACGCACCGGCCGGCCACGCGGGGGCGACCGGGACTCCCTATGCCGGGCGGAACCAGACCGTGGCCAGGGGAGGCAGGCTCACCCGGATGCTGGCCGGACGGCCGTGCCAGGGCGTGGGTTCCGGTTTCAGCGGGTCGGGGTTGTGGACGTCGCTGCCGCCGTACCTGGCCAGGTCGGTGTTGAGGAGTTCGTGCCAGGCCGGGACGTCGTCCGGGACGCCCAGGCGGTAGTCGTGGCGGACGACCGGGGAGAAGTTCGAGACGGCCAGCAGGGGCGTGCCCTCCGCGTCGAACCGCAGGAAGGCGAACACGTTGTCGTCGGCCGCGTCGCCCACCACCCACTGGAAGCCGGACGGTTCGGTGTCCCGCTGCCACAGCGCCGGAGTGCCGCGATAGCCCGCGTTGAGGTCACGGACCAGGTCACGCACCCCGCGGTGGTCGGCCTCGGCGCCATAGGCGGGATCCAGGAGCCACCAGTCGGGGCCGTGCGCCTCGGACCACTCGGCTCCCTGGGCGAACTCCTGTCCCATGAAGAGGAGTTGCTTGCCCGGGTGGGCCCACATGAAGCCCAGGTAGGCGCGGTGGTCGGCGCGCTGCTGCCACCAGTCGCCCGGCATCTTCGACACCAGCGACCGCTTGCCGTGCACGACCTCGTCGTGGGAGATCGGGAGCACGTAGTTCTCGCTGTACGCGTACACCATCGAGAACGTCATCTCGTGGTGGTGGTACCTGCGGTGGATGGGCTCGTGGCTCATGTACTGGAGCGAGTCGTGCATCCAGCCCATGTTCCACTTCAGGCCGAACCCCAGTCCGCCGAAGCCGCTCGGCCCCCTGTGGTGCGTGGCGCGGGTGACCCCGTCCCAGGCCGTGGACTCCTCGGCGATGGTCACCACACCGGGACTGCGCCGGTAGACGGTGGCGTTCATCTCCTGCAGGAACGCCACCGCGTCCAGGTTCTCCCGGCCGCCGAACTCGTTCGGGCTCCACTGGCCCGGCTCGCGTGAGTAGTCGAGGTAGAGCATGGAGGCCACCGCGTCCACGCGCAGGCCGTCGATGTGGAACTCCTCGCACCAGTACACGGCGTTGGCGACCAGGAAGTTGCGCACCTCGCGCCGTCCGAAGTCGAACTCCAGCGTGCCCCAGTCGGGGTGGGCGGCGCGCCGGGGGTCGGCGTGCTCGTACAGGGGGCGCCCGTCGAACTCGGCCAGTGCCCAGTCATCGCGCGGGAAGTGCGCCGGGACCCAGTCCATCAGTACGCCGATGCCGGCCCGGTGCAGTGCGTCGACCAGGTACTTGAAGTCGTCGGGGGTGCCCAGCCGGGCGGTGGGCGCGTAGAAGCCGGTGACCTGGTAGCCCCAGGAGCCGCCGAAGGGGTGCTCGGCGATCGGCATCAGCTCCACATGGGTGAAGCCGAGGTCCTTCACATACGCGGGCAGCTGCTCGGCGAGTTGCCGGTACGTCAGCCCGGGGCGCCAGGACGGCAGATGCACCTCGTAGACCGACAACGGCGCCTGGTGCACCGGCGTCCGCGCACGGTCCGCGAGCCACTCCCCGTCCTGCCACTCGTGGTGCGAGGCGTGCACGACCGAGGAGGTGAGGGGCGGGGCCTCGGTGCGGCGGGCCAGCGGGTCGGCGCGCAGGGTCCGGGAGCCGTCGGGACGGGTGATCTCGAACTTGTAGAGCTCGCCCTCGCCGATGCCGGGCACGAACAGCTCCCACACGCCGGAGGAGCCCAGTGAGCGCATCGGATACCCGGTGCCGTCCCAGAAGTTGAAGCTGCCCGCCAGGCGCACACCGCGTGCGTTCGGCGCCCACACCGAGAAGCGGGTGCCGGTCACCCCCTGGTGGGTCATCGGGTGGGCGCCGAGCACCTGCCAGAGCTGCTCATGCCGCCCCTCGCCGATCAGATGCAGATCGAGGTCGCCCAGCGTGGGCAGGAACCGGTACGCGTCCTCGGTGTCCTGGACCGTCCCCTCGTACGCCACCAGCAGCCGGTACACCGGTACGTCCCGCAGCGGCAGGAGACCCGAGAAGAACCCGTCCCCGTCGTCGTGCAGCTCGGCCCGCAGGTTCCCGGCGACGACGGTCACGGACAGCGCGTACGGTCGGAACGCCCGGAAGGCGACGCCACCGGGTACCGGGTGGGCGCCGAGCACCGAGTGCGGTTCGTGGTGCGTGCCCGCCAGCAGCCGCTCACGGTCACCGGCGTCGACGGCGGGGGAGACGGCCACGACCAGGGGTTCCGCCGCGACCTGCGCCGACGCCGCGCGCGCCGTGCTGTGCTCGGGAGCCCTCTGCGCGGGGATGGGTTCCGCAGCCGCCGCCCCGGTCGCGACCTGTCCGGACGCCGCGGTCACCCGCTTCTCGGCGGCCGTCCCGGACGTGGTCCTCTCGGCGGCGGTCTGCTGCGTCGCGATCTTCTTCACCCCAGGTGCCGTCCTCGCCGCCGTCTTCTTGGCCAGGGCCTTCTGGGCGGCCGCGGCGGTCTTCTTCGCCGTGGCCGCCTTGACCCCGGCCGCGGCCTTCTTCGCCCCGGTCGCCGCCTTCTTGGCCACCGCCTTCTTGGCCACCGCCTTCTTCTTGCCGGCCGTCGACTCCCGCGCGGCCGCCGCCGTCTTCTTGTCGGCGGCCACCTTCCGCGCACCGGTCTTCTTCTGGCCGTCGCCGGTCTTCTTCGTGCTGTCGTCGGAGGGAGGACGGGGGGTCACGGACGGAGCCTCCTCGGCAGGGGGTGGTGGATCACGGTGGTGGATCACGGTGCGGCGTCGGCGGACAGGCGGCGTATCGCCGCCATCGGCACGGGCAGCCAGTCGGGACGGTGCCGGGCCTCGTACAGGACCTCGTAGACGGCCTTGTCCGTCTCGTACGCGCGCAGCAGCACCGGATCGGTGCGTGGATCGCGCCCGGCGATCTCGGCGTACCCGGTGCAGTAGGCGGCCCGGCACGCGATGGCCCACTCCGGCGCCGGAGGGGTGGCCGAGTGCGCCGCGTAGTCGAACGAGCGGAGCATCCCCGCGATGTCCCGCACCACCGGCTGCGGCATCCGGCGCTCGGCCAGCGACTTGGACGGCTCGCCCTCGAAGTCGATCAGTGACCACGCTCCGGAGGGCGACCGCAGGCACTGGCCCAGGTGCAGATCGCCGTGGATGCGCTGCGCCGTCCAGGTGTGGCCCTCGGCCGCGAGATCGGCCAGCGCCCGGAACGCGGAGTAGAGCCCGGGCACGTACGGCCGCAGTGCGGGCACCGCCTGCGCCGCCACATCCAGCCGCTCGGTCATGCCGTCGGCCAGCAGCCGTACCTGCGTGTGCCCCAGCGTGACCGTGGGCAGTGCCCGGGCCAGTGCCGTGTGCACCTCGGCGGTCGCGCGACCCAGTGCCCGCGCCTCCGCCGTGAAGTCCTCGCCCTTGGCCAGCTCGCGCAGTGCCAGCTCCCACCCGTCCGTCGCGCCCCGCACATACGGCTGCAGCACGCCGAGGACATAGGGGTCGTCCAGGCCGTCCAGATCGGCGCGCAGCCAGCCGGCTGGCGCGGGGACCCGGGGGCAGCCCTCGTCGGACAGCACCAGCGGCAACTCCAGGTCGGGGTTGGTGCCCGGGACGATACGCCGCAGGAGCTTCAGAATGAACGTATCTCCGTAGATCACCGACGAGTTGGACTGCTCCGAGGTCACCCTCCGCGGGACGAGCCCCTCCCGTATCCGCTGCCGCGGGTCTCCCTCGAAGCGGAGCGGCCCGATACGGGTCCGGGTACGGATCGCCTCCAGGAGGACGGCGGCGGCCCGCGGGTCGTGGAGCGCCTCGTACACGGTCCGCCCGGCCAGCGGGCCCTCCTCCAGATGCCCGATGAGCGCGGGCGCCAGCCGTGGCGGCAGTGCCTCGCGTACGCCTATCACGATCTGGTAGCAGTCCCCGGGATGGGGCAGAGCACCCTGGGTGGGGACGGCCGGCTGGTGGGCGCGTGCGAGCAGGTGGATGAGGCCCAGCGTGCCTCCGGGCGGCAGCAGTTCGGTGGCCGCCACCAGAGAGAACCCGGTGACCGGCCGACCCTTGCCCGCGAACCAGCGCTGGCGGGGCAGCCACTCCCGCAGCAGTGGGTCCAGGGACGCGAGGAGGCCGGGGTGGGTCGCGGCGGCACGGGTGACGGCGTCCGACATGGCGTGCGTCCTTTCCCCGGAGGGTCGGGGTGTTACTTCTGCGTGCCCCGGGCGGGGCGGAGGAAACCGCCCCGCCCGGGGGTTCTACGCGATGTCCTTGCGGAGCCTGAACCAGTAGAAGCCGTGGCCTGCGAGGGTGAGCAGGTAGGGGAGTTCGCCGATGGCCGGGAAGCGGACCCCGCCGATCAGTTCGACCGGATGCCTGCCGTTGAAGCTGCGCAGGTCCAGCTCGGTGGGCTGCGCGAACCGGGAGAAGTTGTTCACGCACATCACCAGGTCGTCCCCGTGCTCGCGCAGGAACGCCAGCACGGCCGGGTTCGAGGAGGGCAGCTCGGTGTAGGAACCCAGCCCGAACGCCGGGTTCTGCTTACGGATCTCGATCATCCGCCGTGTCCAGTGCAGCAGCGAGGACGGCGAG
>NZ_BBZJ01000030.1:0-103641 GCF_001417775.1 Streptomyces sp. TP-A0356
GCCAATTCAGGCCAGTCCGAGGGCGCCGGCACCCCTCCTCACGGCAGCACGCCCTTCGCCATCACGCTCACCGACGGGCAGAGCTGCAGCTTCGTCGGAGGGGCGACGCTGGTCGTGGCCGACAAGAGACTGAGCTACAGCTGTTCCAAGGGCGCACTCTTCGGCAACCCCGACCGCACTGTCCCCGCCTGGACCATTTCCTACCTGCCCAGTGGAAGCAGCGCACTGCGGCCTGCGGTCATCACATCGGTCGTCCAGTGACTGGCTCAGTCCAGACATCATCCCGAGACCCGGACGTGTGATCGTCTCGAAGAAGTCGCATGCAAGGAGTACGTCTGCCTGGGAGCGCAGGAAGTCCGCCCAGGTGCTGGAGACGCGGTCGGGCGCGGGGGATCCCGGCGGGGTCTTGTGACCGTGGCCGTCTTCTTGAGCCGGTGGCGCTCGGAGGCGGTCAAGGTGAGCGACACGGCTCTTGGCCGATGTGTCTGGCTGCCGGGTGTGAGCGGATCCGAGGTCAGGGCAGGGTGAGGATGCGGGGGCCGTCCTCGGTGATGGCGATGGTGTGTTCGAAGTGGGCGGCTCGGCTGCCGTCGATCGTGCGCAGGGTCCATCCGTCGGGGTCGGTGTAGTAGTCGTTGCGTCCTCCGGCCATGAGCATGGGTTCGATGGCGAGGGTGAGGCCGTGGCGGAGGGGGAAGCCGCGGCCGGGTCGTCCGTGGTTGGGGACGTGGGGGTCTTCGTGCATCTGGCGGCCGATGCCGTGGCCGCCGAAGTCGGCGGGCATGCCGCAGCCGGCTTTGCGGGCGACCGTGCTGATGGCATGGGAGATGTCGCCGATGCGATGGCCGACGGTGGCGGCGGCGATGCCGGCGTCCAGGGCCTGCTGGGTGGCGGCGATGAGTTCGAGGTCGGCGGGGCGAGGGGTGCCGACGGTGAAGCTGATCGCGGCGTCGCCGGTCCAGCCGTCGAGTTCGGCTCCGCAGTCGATGCTGACCAGGTCGCCGTCGCGCAGGCGGTAGTCGTCGGGGATGCCATGCGAGACGGCGTCGTTGACGGACGCGCAGATCACGGCGGGGAAGGGAATGGGGGCGAAGGAGGGCTGGTAGCCCAGGAACGGAGAACGTGCTCCGGCCTCGGTGAGGACGGTGCGGGCGGCTTCGTCGAGCTCCCGCAGGCGAACTCCCACAGCTGCCGCCCCGCGGGCGGCCGCAAGTGCGTGGGCCACGATGCGTCCGGCTTCTCGCATCGCCTCCAGTGCCGTGTCCGTCTTGATCTCCACCATGTGTGTGACTCCCTGCCATGCGACGCGACCCAATACCTATACCGGTATTAGTATCACGGGCATGGTGAGAGTTCCTTTGACCCCGCAAGAGCGGCAACGCGGGGAGCGCTTCGGGATCCTGCTTCGCCGGGCCCGCGGTGACCGCAGCATGGTCGACGTGGCAGCAGCCGCCGGGGTGTCCGCCGAAACCCTCCGCAAGATCGAGACCGGCCGGGCCCCCACCCCGGCCTTCTTCACCGTGGCAGCCCTGGCCCACGCCCTGCACCTGTCCCTGGACGATCTCGCCGCCGCCTGCGCGGAAGACGCCGAAGGCGGCGAGCAGGCCATGTCGGCGTGACCGTCAGATGCGCGCCATCCGGCTTGCTGAGGCCCCTCTCGGGGCCTGCGGCGACGGGCAGGATGCGCGTCTACTGACCCGAGGGCGCCGACGCAAGGCCGTCCGCGACCAGGCCGGCAAGGACCGCTTCGCCGAGGGCGTGGACGGCGGACTGGGGGCGGACCATGACGGTGAACTCCTTGATCCGGCCGTCGTCGCCGAAGTGCAGCAGATCTATTCCGTGGATCTCCTTGCCGCCCACCCGGGCGCGAAAGAGCAGCACCGCCGACTGGGTGGACGTGCCGTCGGTGCTGGTCCGCGCGGTGCCGGTGTAGTGGCCGATGTAACTGAAGTCCTCGAACGTGCGCAGTAGGACCCCGAAGAGGCCCAGCACCATCGGCTTGCCCTCGAACGGGGTGAACTTGACGGGGCTGTAGAAGCGGATGTCCTCGGTGAACAGGTCGTCCAAGGCCGTGAGATCCCGGTTGTCGACGGCGGCACGGAATCGATGGGCAGCGTTCATTGCGCGCTCATCCTCCCCTAGTCATAGATGTGATTAGTCATTTTCATGACTATCATGGGTGTGCGTCCGGCGACAGAGGTATGAAGACAGAGGTATGAGGGAGGCGATCGGATGGCGCTCCGGCACGCCGTGTTGGCGGCGCTGCTCGACGAGGAACTCAGCGGATACCAGCTGACCAAGGCGTTCGACGTCGGTGTGGCGAACTTCTGGCACGCCCAGCCGCAGCAGCTCTACGCCGAGTTGACCCGCCTGGAGAAGGACGGGCTCGTCGAAGGTCGGGCGGTGGTCCAGGAGACCCGCCCCACCAAGCGCCTGTTCCACGTGACCCATGCCGGGCTTGCGGAGCTGGAGGAGTTCACGGCCGCATCCACGAAGCCCTCCTTCATCCGTGACGACCTGCTCGTCAAGGTCCAGGCCGCCGACCACGTCGACACCGAGGCCCTGATCGCCCAGCTCACCGAACGTGCCGCCTTCGCCCAGGCCAAGATCGACCTCTTCGGCAAGCTGCTCCGCACCATGCGCGGTGACCGTACGGAAGAGGAGTTCCTGCGCCACGGCCACCGCATCGGCCCCTACCTGACGTGCCTGCGCGGCCTGACCTTCGAACAGGGCAACCGCGACTGGTGCGAGCACACCATCACGGTCCTGCGGGAGAGGCAGCAGGCCCATGCCCGACACTGACGCGGCGTACAGCCGCCACGTCCCGCTGGGCGACATCCAGGCCGAGGCCTGGGCGACGGCGACGAGGCCGTCGGCCTGCGCGGCTTCGCCGACCGCCTCGCCGAACGCCTCATGAGGTGGTCGTCATCCCGCCACCGGCCACAACGTCCATTGTTGACGGGCAGGAACGGCCACAGTCCCTCCCACTACTCGGTATCCGTCAGATCACCCGCCCCATGCCCACACCAAAGACGCAGGCACGGGGTGGTCGGACGATCGCCGGACAAGTCCTAGGCCTTCCGGGCCAGTCCGGCGGCGATGAGACGCTCCCAGACGGTGAGCTCCCGTTCGCCGCTGCTGTCCCACGGGCTGTCGACCACGTCACGACGCCATAGGGACGCGGGGACGATCCCGGGGTCGAGGATCTCCAGGCCATCCAGTAGGGACTCGATCTCCTCGTCGGTGCGCCACCGGCCGCGGCCGAAGGTCTGCTGGAGGACTCCCTCGGCCTCCGCTGTCTCCGGATTGCTGCCGGAACGGAAGTGGCTGACGAAGAAGTAGCTCCCGGAGGGCACGTGGTCGCGCCAGTAGCGGACGATTCCAGCTGGGTCTTCCTCGTCGTTGACGTGGTGAAGGATGGCGCTGAATATGACGGCGACGGGGCGATCGAAGTCGATCAGTTCCAGGGTGTCCGGGTGGGTACGGACGTCTTCGGGGTTGCGTACATCGGCAGGAACGACCCGAGTCCGGTCGTTCTCCTCCAACAGCGCACGGCCGTGGACCAGCACTTGGGGGTCGATGTCGACGTACACGACCCGAGACTCCTGAGCGTGCCGTTGCGCGACCTGGTGGACGTTGTCGGCGGTCGGAAGACCACTACCCAGGTCGATGAACTGCCGTACGTCGGTGGTCGTCGCGATCTCCCGCACCGCCCGGGTCAGGGCTGCGCGGTTGGCGAAGGCGATTGCCACCGAACCAGGAAGGTCACGTTTGAATACGTCGCCGACCTCCCGGTCCACGAGGTAGTTGTCCTTGCCGCCGAGCAGGTAGTCGTAGACGCGGGCGATACTGGGCTTGGTGGGGTCGATGGAGGAGCCTTCGTCCGTCATGACGAACATCCTCCCCCGCAACGCCGCCTGCTGACCATCACTTGGAATCCTTGAGACGGCTCCTTGGGCCGGAAGAGCCCACCGCGCTCCGAGCCTGCGGTACTGAACGCGTACACCGTGGCGTGCGCGTCCAGGTCCCTGCGCGGGTCGCCGTTCTCTCGTCAGGACGGTCAATACGTTCGGCACTCGTTCCGGACTACGCCGGTTTCGGCCCGGAGGCAGGTGAAGGAACGAGGTGCGGAAGGCACCAGGGCGCCCGCAGCCCTCGTCCGCGGCCACTCACACGCGGCATTCGGCGGATCGGGCAGTGCCCGTCGGGGCCCCCTCCGTTCTGGCCCCTTCCTCGGCCCGAAGCCCGCCGCCGCCTGCCTCGCCGAACCTGCCCGATCTCGGTGGCTGATCCCAACACTTGTGATGTGAGGCGGAGTTGCAGTCGAGCGAGGTGGCTGTGGTTGGGGCGGTGGAGCGGGCGGCCGCTCCACCAGGCATGGAGCCGGATGAGGGTGAGGGCGGCGGCGCTGGTGTGGTCGAGGTGTGTCTTGGCCAGGCCGCGGTAGCGGGCTCGGCGTAGTCCAGTGGTGTGGGTGGCCTGGCGGATGGTGCCTTCGATGCCGCACGGAGTGCGCAGTCTCGCTCCCAACGCCGGTTTGCTGCTGGTCTCGCGCGGTGCGGATGGCCTCGGTGAGCTCTCGGGGCTGGAGGCTGAACTGGCGGCGGTTGCTGCGGGCGCTGGTGCACTGAGCTTAGAGTCGCTGCCCGCCGACGTGGTCCGCCGTGAAGGCGGCCGCCTCCGGCCTGAACATCGCGTCCGCGGCACTGCAGATCCGGCGCGACGAGGCCCAGGATCGCCGACGCCTGATTCTCGCTACCCCGGTGCTGCGCGAGCGCGAGTTGATGGTGTTCGCGTCGGTCGCTGCCACGTTGGCCGCAGCGCTCCGCGAACGCGGTGCGGATGATAGAGGGGCGCTGGTGACCGCGGAGGCGATGGTCGCCGCCTTCCGGGTCGCATTCGAGTACTGGGGCGAACACCCGGACCGGGAACTGCCCCAACTTGTCGACGAAACGCTTGAGGAACTCAAGGCCGCCCTCGGATCTGCTGCCGATTGAGTCGCCCTCGGATCTACTGCCGATTGAGTAGTTGACGCCTTCGGTGCCGCTGTTGTGGTCAGGGCGAGTGAGGGCTGCGGGGGCCTTCGCCCAAGGCCGGTTAGTCAGCGTTCTCGCAGGTCACGCAGCGGTGTCCAGGCCGGTCCCGACCAGTGCGTGTTCACGCGCTGGAGGCCCAGCCGCTGACCAGCCACCCTGAGCGCCATAGTTGGAGAGTGAGCATCCGACCTGGCGGCCTGATGAGGATGGGCATGGTCTGCAGGTCGGCTCAGGGCTGGTCGAGGTTCATGATTCTCTCTGTGTTGGCGACCAGCACCTCAGTGGTTCTGCCGACCCAGTCAGCGATCGCTCGGCGCTCGGCGTCGCTGTATTTGGTCGTCAGCTTCGTCATGTCGTCGGTGAACGGCCCGAGCGCGGCGGCCAGCAGCGCATCCATGCGTTCGTTCGGCAGTAGCTGTACCACGACCTTGCGGCGGTCGTGCGGGTCGCGTGCGCGTCGGACATAGCCGGCCTTCTCCAACCGATCCACCAGACCGGTGACGGCGCCGGTGGTCAGGCCCGTGTGTTCCCCGATCGTTCCCGCCGCTACCGGTCCCAGCCGTCGGAGCACGTCGAGGCACTTTCGCTCGACCGCGCTGAGCCCCAGGAGTCTGCCCACGGCTTCGTGGAACACGACGATCGCCGTGGCGAACTCGCGGCCGAGCAGCTCGCCCGCCGCCGGATCTTCGGAAGCCGCACCTTGCACCATGTCCTCAACTTACCTTATCCTCCAATTATCTTAGTGACTGATCTAATGACTCTCTAAGGTTTTTGGATGCCGGACCTGGAGTGAGATGCGGGCCGTAGTCGTTGGAGCGGTGCATCGCCGATGCGGTCGCCCGCTACCACGCCGGCATGCGCATCACAGCGGGCGAGGCGCTCAAGCGGTCGGCGAGCCGAACAGCCCTGAAGCCATCCCATGTCTGAGACCCGCACACGCCGCCAAACCCAACCCCGATCCCGCGGGGACCAGTCAGATCGGAGAGCAATGACCGTGTCCACGGCTACTGAGGGCCAGGTTCGACACGCACGCGGCATCATCGGTGTTCTGCCCTACTTGCTCGACATCATCGTTCCGCTCGTGTCGTACTACGTGCTGACCTCGGTGGGGCTGAGTCCCTTCTGGTCACTGCTGATCGGCGGTGCACTGACCACGATCGTCTCGATCATCAACACGATCCGGCGCGGCAAAATCGACAACCTCGGCGTCCTGGTGATCGTGGAGATCGCGCTCGGCCTTGTCCTCGACCTGGCCGTCCGTGACCCACGGCTCACCCTGGCACGCGGATCACTGTTCATCGCCCTGGCTGGGATCTGGATCCTGGTGAACACCTTCACCGGCCGCCCGATCACTGTGGACGCCACGAAACCCTTTGCGGCCAGGAAGGGCGGCACGGACGGCATCATCGCCTTCGAATGGCTGGCGCAGAATTCCCAACGGTTCCTACGCGTTCACCGTTCACTCTCCACCGTTTGGAGCGTGATGTTCCTTGCCTACGCGACGATGCGGGTGGTCGTCGTCTACAGCGTGACCACCTCCGAGGCCGTGTGGCTCACCGAGGTTCCCGGCATCGTCGCGGTCGCCATCTGCCTCATCGCCTCGGGGCGGGCAGGCAAGCAGCTGGAGGCGCTTGTCAATGACCGCATGAAATACATGTCCGAGAATCCCGCATGAGCGGACTTCAGGGAGGTGCCGTTCGTTCGACAGACCATGCCGACGGTTCACACGGTGACGTTCACGGTAGCGGGCGACAGCCATCGGGTTGATCGAGTGGACGACCGTCTGGGACTCCGGGAGTCTGCGGCTCCGCCCGCGGCCGCCCACTAGGGTCTGGTGAGCGCCTCCCGCAGTTCCCCCCGCCGCAGTATGCCCAGCTTCTTGTAGGTGCTGGTGAGGTGGGTCTCCACGGTGCGCCGGGCGAGGTGCAGCAGGGCGGCGATCTCGGTGTTCGTGCGGCCGTCGGCGGCCAGTTGGGCGATGCGGCGCTCGCTGCCGGTGAGGGAGCGGGAGCCGGTTTGGGCGGTGGCGCTGCGCCGGGCGCCGCCCTCGCGCAGGGCCTCGTCCGCCAGGGTCCGCAGCCGCAGCGCGCCCAGCCGCTCGGCCTGTGCGGCCGCCTCCCGCAGTGCTTCCCGGGCCCGGGCGCGTTCCCCGGCCGCGGTCAGCTGCCGCCCCTGGGCGGTCAGCGCCGCCACCAACTCCGGTTCCGTGCCCGGTCCCGCGCCCCGCAGCAGTCGTACGGCTTCCTCGGCCAGCTCCAGACCCCGGCGACCGCCGGTCACCGTGCCCAGCACCCGCAGGGCGCGGCCCACCGTGCGCGGGGTGCCCCACACCCGGGCCAGTCGCAGCTCCTCCTCGGCCAGCGCGAGCGCCTCCCGGGGGCTGCCGAGGGCGATCCGGCACTCGGCGGCGGCCGAGCGCCAGGGGGTGACGACCGGGCTGACCACCTCGCGGGCCGTCTGACGGCGGCCGCACTCCAGGAAGTCGTGCAGTGCCCCCGCCGGGTCGCCCGCGGCGGCGCGCTGTACGCCCCGCGCGTAGAGGAAACGGTTCAGCTCCCAGGAGTCCGGCGCAGCCCGCAGGTCGAACCCGTCCGCGAGCCGCCGGGCCTCGGCCGTGCGGCCCAGCTCCACGAGCGAGATCAGGGTGTGCGCGTGCACGTTGGCGGGCCCCGCGTCCGCGGTCACGGGCGGCTCGACGGGCAGCCGCCCGTACTCACCACGCGCCGCCGCGATGTCGGCCCGGGTGTTCAGCAGCGCCTCGTGCATCGGATGCAGCAGGTCGGGACGCTGACCGGCCAGGCCGCGGTCCACCAGCCGCTCCGCCTCGTCGAGTTCGTCGGCCCACTGGGCGACCGCGGCGGCCGTACCCAGCAGGAACGGCTCGGTCAGCGGGTCGGCGGGCTCGGCGAGCAGCGCCCGCACCTGCTTCATCGCGTCATCCGCCGAGGTCAGCCCGGCAGTGGCCGCGTGCCGGACGAGCAGGGCCCGGGGGGCGGGGCCGACCAGCTCCGGTGAGCGTCCTGCGGAGTCGCACAGCCACCGGTACACCTCGCGGCGGACGGTCTGGTCGTGGTCGGACAGCAGGGCGGACGCGCTGTGCAGGGTGCCCGCCAGGTCGGGGCGGCCGTCGAGCTGCCCGTCCACGGTACGCAGCACCTCCACGGCGGCGCGGGTCTTGCCGCGCCCGGCGAGCGCGGTGCCGAGGGCGACGGCCGCCCGCACCCGGTCCTGCGGGGCCCCGGGCAGCCGCAGCGCTTCGGTGAGCCGGGGGATCCCGGACGCCGACTCGGGGCCTGCGCACTCCAAGGAGCCCAGCTCGGTCAGCAGCCGCTGCCGGCGTGCGTCGGGCAGCGGCTCGTCGAGGGCCCGGCGCAGGAAGGCGACGGCGTCGTCGGTACGGCCGTCGCGCAGGACGAGCGCGGCCGCGTCCTGGAGCACGCCGGGTGCCCACGAGTCGCCCACCGGGCCGGACAGCAGCAATTGCCGGGCGACCGTCTCGGTGGACGCGCCGCGGTGCAGCATCACCTCGGCGGCCTGCCGGTGCGCCGCGCGGCGCCGGGCCGCGGGCACGCCGATGAGGACCGCGTCCCGCAGCAGGGGATGGGCGTAGCGGGGGCGGCCGTCCGGGCCGGGGCGGAGCATGCCCAGTCCGGTCATGGCGGTGAGCCAGCCCGTCACCCGGGCCGGGTCGGCGCCCGACAGCTCGGCCAGCAGCCCGCCCAGACTCTCGGCGGGGCAGCCGGGGTCCGCCGTGCCCTCCCAGCCGTCGTCCAGCGCGGCGAGCGCCCGCGCCACCTCCGCCGTGCCCGGCCCGGCGCTGTCCAGCCACCATGACACGGCCTCCGGATACGCGCCCGGGTACAGCGCGGCGGAGGTCTCCGGCACGGCCGGATTCCGGCCCGGGTCGCCGAGGTCGTCGAGGAGGGCGCGCAGCAGCAGCGGGCTGCCCGCACCGGCCCGCACACAGCCGTCGACCCACGCCCCGGTGGCCGCGGGCACCCGAGCGCGCACCAGCGCGGCCGCCGACTCCGCGGTGAGCGGGGCGAGGGTCTGCGTGCGCACGAGGGCGGGCGAGAGGGTGTGGGCGAAGCCCGACGTGGGCGGGTCGATGTCGTACTGGCTGCGTTCGGTGACGGCCAGCAGGACAGGCAGCCTTAATCGGTCCACGTGCCGGGCGGACTCCACCAGCCAGCGGTAGGAGGGGGCGTCGGCGAGGTGGACGTCGTCCACGGCGATCAGCAGCGGGGACTGCTCGGCGTACGAGCGCAGCACCCGCCACAGCAGGGCCGCCTGCTCCCGTTCGCTGCCCCGCTCGAACTCGCATACGGGCCCGAGGAGTTGGAGCGCGGTGGCGAAGGGCACGGTGGCGTCGCCCGGGGAGCACCGGGCACGCAGCACCCGCATGCCCTGCGCGGCGGCATTCCCGGCGGCGGCCTCCAGGACAGTGGTGCGGCCGGTGCCGGTGGCACCGCGCAGCAGCACCAGACCGCCCGCGCCGGCCCTGGCCCGCGCGGCTCCGGCGGCCAGCACCGCGGCCGCCCCACGGTGTTCGCGTAGGTGTTCGCGCGGGTGTTCACACTGCCCGGACATCCCGGCCTCCTTGCTCGGACGGGTCACCGTGGTGGACGTCACCGGCGTCGCGGAGGCCACAGCCGCCGTTGCCGTAGTGGTCCCCGTAGTCGTAGTGGTCCCCCTGGTCGTAGTGGTCCCCCTGGTCGTAGTGGTCCCCCTGGTCGTAGTGGTCGCCGTGGTCGTCGTAGCGCCGATCTCGTGGTGCTGCTCGTGGTGCTCCACGATTGCGCCGGCCCCTCACGCCCCAGGAATGTGAGAAGCGCACGTCTGCCACCGACCCCACAAAGGTGGCGGGCACGTGGACAGGGGAGAAACGCTTGCTCGGCTCATCGCGGACCGCACACCCCGGTACGGACGGCTCCTCCGGCCGGATACCGGTGGCGGTGCACGCCCCGGACCCGATCCTGCGCGAGGGTGTGCAGGGCCAGTTGCGCCGGTACCCGGAGGTCGACCTCCGCGAGGAGAGCAACTCGGGCCCCGGCACGGTCGCGCTGCTCGTAGACGACGTCCTGGACGAGGCGGCGCTGACCCGGCTGCGCCGGCTGGTGCGCAGCGAGGGGGCGCGGGCGGTGCTCGTCGTCAGGTCGCTGCGAGAGGCAGAACTGCTCGATGTGATCGAGTGCGGGGTGGGTGCCATCGTGTGGCGCCACGAGGCCACCGCGACCCGTCTGGTGCAGGCCGTCCTCGCGGCCGCCCGCGGGGACGGCGACCTGCCCGCCGATCTGCTCGGCCGACTCATCAGCCAGGTGGGAAGCCTGCACCGCAGCGCGGCCGGCCGGCCCGGCTCTCCCTCCTCGGGTCTGACTCCGCGTGAGGTGGACGTACTGCGCCTGGTGGCCGAGGGGCTGGACACGGGAGAGATCGCCAGCAAGCTGTCCTACTCCGAACGGACCGTCAAGAACGTCATGCACGGGCTGACCACCCGGCTGCACCTGCGCAACCGGGCGCACGCCGTGGCGCATGCCCTGCGGGAAGGCTACATCTGACCGAAAGGGCAGCCGAGACCGGCCCCTCGGGCAGCACGGTCGGCCCCGCCGCCGTCCCCGGCGTGCCTGCGGGGCAGGGTGCCCGGGAGGGCAGGATCGGTTGTGGCGGCAGGCGTTCGGGCAAGGTCCGGCAGGGCACAGCACGGCAGGGTGGGAGCACGACGGTGATCCACGAAGTGGACGAGGTTCTCAAATCCCTGCTCGGCGGCGGGGCGTTGGCCGGTTCCGGCATCGACGTCGCCTTCGACGCGCCCACCCGCGACTGGGCGGCCCGCCGCAACGCGCCCACGATCAACGCGTACCTGTACGACATCCGGGAGGACGTGAATCGCCGTCAGCGGGGGCATGTCCCCGTGCTCGACGAGCGGGACGTGGTCGTCAAGCGCCGCCAGCCGCCGCGCTGGTTCCGGCTGTCGTACCTGGTGACGGCGTGGACCAAGCAGCCGCAGGACGAACACCGGCTGCTGTCCGCGGTCCTGGCCACGCTCATTCCGCGCGAGCTGCTGCCGCCCTCCGAACTGCCGGGTTCACTGGGCGCGTTGGGCATGGCGGTGCCGTTGTCGGTGGCCGGCATCCAGACCGAGTCCCGGTCCCTGGCGGAGATCTGGTCCGCGCTCGGCGGCGAACTCAAGCCGTCCCTGGACCTGGTGGTCACCGCGCCCTTCCCGGCGTACCCCGAGTACGACGCCGGCCCGCCCGTCACGGAGGGTGCCGCCGTACGCGTACGGGCCCTGGACGGCACCCCGCCCGAGGCGGAGGAACGCGCGCACCGGCCGCGGCAGGTCGCGGCGGCCCGGGACGCCCGCAGGACGGCCCGGCGCGCGGGCGGGACGGGCAGCACGACGTGACCACGTGGACCCGGGCGGACGACGTGCACGACAGGACGGAGTCCGACCCCGCCGCCCCCCTCCTCATGCGCCTCGCCGCCCTGCGCGACCAGGTCGCCCTGCTCGTCGACCACCGCTCCGCCGACGACCCCACCGCCACCGACCCGCTGCGCGGCCTCTACCTGTCGCAGGAGGCGGTACGACATCTGCTGCGCCCGGCCGAGCCCCTGCCACCCGCGCTCCACGACCCCACGGAGCCGCCGGACGACCGCCTGGCCGGCCTCGCCGCCCGCCTCCGTCTCACCGAGCTCGACACCGCTCTCCTCCTCATCGCCCTTGCCCCCGACCTGGACCGCAGCTTCGAGCCGCTGTACGGCTACCTCAACGACGACGTCAGCCGACGCCGGGCCACCGTCGCCCTCGCCCTCGACCTGTGCGGGATTCCCGCCCACTCGGCAGGCGCACGGGCCCGCCTGCACCCCACGGCCCCGCTGTCCGCGCTCGGACTGATCACCGTGGAGGAACCCGAACGTCCCTTCCTCAGCCGCTCGTTGCGCGTACCCGACCGGCTGGTGGCGCACCTGCTCGGCGACGACACGCCCGACGCCGCGCTCACCGGGTACCTCCAGCCGCTGCCCGAGTCACCACGACCGGCCGATGACGAGGACGAGTTCACCCGCTTCGTGCACCGCCTGGCCGCCGGCATAGCCGCCGGTCCCCCGCTCACCGCCTATCTCCGGGAGAACCGTGAGGGCGACGGGCTCGCCTGCCTCTCCGCCGCCCTGCGCATCGCGGGCGTCTCCGCCCTGCGCTTCTCCGGGCCCGAGGACCGGGTGCCCGACCTGCTGCGGGAGGCCCGCCTCGCCGGTCACGCGGTCGTCGTCTCCGGGCTCCCGGACCAGCCCGGGCCGCTGATGAGGGAATTGGCCACGGCAGCCGACGTCGCCGTGCTGATCACCGGGCCCCGCCCGTACGACCCCCACTGGTGCGACCACGACCCGCTGGTCCTGGAGGTGCCCCGGCGCCGCGCGGGAGCGGTGGGCGCCTGGTCGGCGGTCCTCGGGGAGGAGCCCGGTTTCGATCTGGCGGCCACCGTCGCGCCGTACCACCTCTCCGACGAGCGCATCGACCGTGCCGTCCGCGCCGCCCAGGGCCTCGCCGCCTTCGACGGCACCCCGCTCTCCCCCGCCCATCTGCGCCTCGCGGCCCGCCAGCAGTCGGCCTCCGGACTGGAACAGCACGCCCGCCGGATCCGGCCCGACGTCGACTGGCGGGACCTGGTCCTGCCCGAGCGCCCGTTGACCCAGCTGCGGGAGCTGGCCCTGCGCGCCCGTCATCGCGACCGGGTGCTCGGCGACTGGCGGCTCAGCGCGGGCGGCGGCCGGGGCCGGGGCGTCCTCGGCCTGTTCGCCGGCGAGTCCGGCACCGGCAAGACGCTGTCGGCGGAGGTGGTGGCCGCCGAACTGGGCCTCGACCTCTACGTGGTGCAGCTGTCGTCCATCGTGGACAAGTACGTCGGAGAGACCGAGAAGAACCTCGAACGCATCTTCACCGAGGCCGACCGCACCGATGCCGTACTTCTCTTCGACGAGGCCGACGCCGTGTTCGGCAGGCGGTCCGAGGTGAAGGACTCGCACGACCGGTACGCCAACATGGAGAGCGCCTACCTGCTCCAGCGGCTGGAGTCCTTCGACGGGATCGCCCTGCTCACCACCAACCTGCGGGCCAACATCGACGAGGCGTTCACCCGGCGCCTGGACCTGGTGGTCGACTTCCCGTTCCCGGACGCGGAACAGCGGCTGGCGCTGTGGCGGCACAGTCTGTCCCATGTGCCGTGTGCCGAGGGGCTGGAACTCGGCTCACTGGCCGCGGGGTTCGAGCTGGCGGGCGGCTCCATCCGCAGCGCCGTGGTGAGCGCCGCGTATCTCGCCGCGGGCCGCGGTGAGTCGGTCACCGCGGCCGACCTGCTGGAGGGCGCCCGCCGCGAGTACCGCAAGGCGGGCCGCCTGGTGCCGGGCGAGGGCGCCTGGTAGCAGGGCCCCGCCTGGTGCCGGGCGAAAGGTCCTGGTAGCAGGGCCCCGCCGGCCGCCGGTCGTCAGTTCTGCACCCGCCACTTCTGGTTGGCCGTCCCGGAGCAGGTCCACAGCTGGAGCTTGGTCCCGTTGCCGGTCCCGTTGTTCACGGCGTCCACGCACTTGTCCGCCTGCGGGTTCACCAGGTCACCGGCGGTGCTCAGCACGAACTGCTGCGCCGGGTTGCCGCTGCACCGGGCCAGCTGGATCGCCGCCCCGTCGTCCCTGGAGCCCCAGGCCACGTCCATGCACATGCCGAGCGAGCGCACGGTGCCGTCGCCGCGGAAGTCCCACTTCTGATTGGCCGATCCCGCGCAGTCCCACAGCTGGAGCCGGGTGCCGTCCTTGCCCTTGCCGTTCTGGGCGTCGGTGACGTCGACACAGCGGTTCGACGCCTGCCCGATGATCAGCTGTCCCACTGCGGCGGGGGTGGAGTTCTTGGGCGTCGGCTTCGACCCACTGGACGTCTTGCCGCCACCGCCCGAGGACCCCGAGGACCCCGGCCCGCCTCCCGATCCCCCCGAACTGCCGGGTGCCTTGCTCTCGACGCCGCCCTGCGCAGGCGCGGAGGGCTCCGGTGCCGGCGCGCTGACGAGCGGGCTCGGCGTCGGGGCGGCGGGTGCGAGGGTGGTGCCGGCTTCGGCGACCTTCTCGGTGGCGCCGGTGTTGACCGCGGGTTTGTAGGCGATCCACAGCATCACGAACGTCACGGCGAGCGCGGTGAGGACCCCGAAGAAGGTCGCCAGCCAGCGGGGCAGGAACCCGCGCTGGATGTAAGTCCCTTCCACCAGAAGCGGATTGACGCCCGAGCGCAACACGGACAGCGTGTACGGCCGCTGCTCCCTGGCCCCGAACCAGATGATCTTCCGCGGCTTCAGCGTCGTCTTCACGAACGCGGCACGCCCGGGCTCGATCTGCACATTGCTCGGGTGGATGTCGTACGACAACTGATCGCCGTTGTCACTGCCGTTGACCGACGCCGTGAGCTTGGTGTTGCCCAGGTTGTCGATCGCCAGCCGAGGCCGGCCCCGGAAACGCCCCTTCACCGTCGGCGGAACCAACTCCGCCCGCACCTCCGTGAACGGGGTGATGGTGAGGTTGCCCTCCGGGACGGTCGTCGCCTCCGGGTGCTCCGTCGGCGTGATCCGCACCGCGTACGGATTCGGGCCGGCAGCCGCGTCCGGGGTGCGAGGCGGCGAGAACGTCAGTTCCACCGTCCCCGTGGTCCCCGGGTAGAGCCGTAGAGTCCCCGGCTCCACGATCGTCCACGGCGCGACCGGCCCCACCGGCTCGAACCGGTACTCGTCGACCACATCACCGGTGTTGCGCAACCGCAGCCGCACCCTCGTACTGCCACCCGCATCCACGGTCGCGGAGGCAGGTTCCAGAGAAGTCCACAAGCCGGTCACGTCAGCCTTCCGCAGGGTGGACGATCAGCCATTCCTGATCGTCGGTGGTGGAGCAGTCGTACAGGGTGAGATTGGTGTCGTTGCCGCCGGTGCTGTAGCCGGCCACGTCCAGGCACTTGTTGTCGCTGGCGAAGTTGCGGATCCAGTAGGCGCCGCTCTGCTGCTTCTGCACCCACCACAGCTGGTTGTCGGCGGTCGTGCCGTCGCAGGTGAACTCGTTGATCGGCGTCGTGACGGGCTCGGCTCCGTAGTTGGGCAGGTCCATGCAGAGCCTGTCCTTGACGTTGCGGATCTGGAAGAGGGGCTGCCCGCCGGGGCCGCCCTTGGCGTACTTCACCTCGAGGTTCCACAGCTGGTTGTCGTGAGAGGTCCCGTCACAGGTGTACTCGCGCACCGGGCCGCCCATCGTGCCGTTGTCGTAGCCGGGGATGTCCGCGCACTTCTTGGTGGTGGTGTTGCGCAGCAGGATGTTCGTCGCCGGCACGACGGGCTTGGCGCTCTTCTTGGGCGGGGCAGCCGCGCCGCCGCCGCTACCGCCCTGGCCGCCGTTGCCGTCGCCGGGGGCCTGCGGTTGCTGCGCCGCGGGCGACGAGGGCGGCGGGGCGGGGGGCAGGGCCGGGGAGGGCGTGGGGGAAGGTGCGAGGGTGGTGCCGGCTTCGGCGACCTTCTCGGTGGCGCCGGTATTGACCGCGGGTTTGTAGGCGATCCACAGCATCACGAACGTCACGGCGAGCGCGGTGAGAACCCCGAAGAAGGTCGCCAGCCAGCGGGGCAGGAACCCGCGCTGGATGTAAGTCCCCTCCACCAGAAGCGGATTGACGCCCGAACGCAACACGGACAGCGTGTACGGCCGCTGCTCCCTGGCCCCGAACCAGATGATCTTCCGCGGCTTCAGCGTCGTCTTCACGAACGCGGCACGCCCGGGCTCGATCTGCACATTGCTCGGGTGGATGTCGTACGACAACTGATCGCCGTTGTCACTGCCGTTGACCGACGCCGTGAGCTTGGTGTTGCCCAGGTTGTCGATCGCCAGCCGAGGCCGGCCCCGGAAACGCCCCTTCACCGTCGGCGGAACCAACTCCGCCCGCACCTCCGTGAACGGGGTGATGGTGAGATTGCCCTCCGGGACGGTCGTCGCCTCCGGGTGCTCCGTCGGCGTGATCCGCACCGCGTACGGATTCGGACCGGCAGCCGCGTCCGGCGTCCGGGGCGGCGAGAACGTCAGTTCCACCGTCCCCGTGGTCCCCGGATAGAGCCGAAGAGTCCCCGGCTCCACGATCGTCCACGGCGCGACCGGCCCCACCGGCTCGAACCGGTACTCGTCGACCACATCACCGGTGTTGCGCAACCGCAGCCGCACGCGTGCAATGCCCCCCGGGTCCACGGTCGCGGAGGCAGGTTCCAGAGAAGTCCACAGGCTCACCGGGGGGACGGTAGCCGGACCGCGGTGCCGGGTCAGCGGACGCATGGGCAGCGGTCGACGACGGGATGGGCCGGAGCGTTGCCCTTGCGTACCTTCCCCCTGCCCGGCCGCTGGGGTAGGCAAGGAAGACCGTGCCGTCTAAGAGGAGGACTTCGTCCATGCGCGCGAAAGATTCAGGCGAGATGACCGCCCGGCCGGCCGTGCGCCCGGTGACGCCCCCGGCGGCGCACGCCTCGCGGCAGGTACGGGAGCTGCTGGCGCTGCAGCGCGCCGCGGGCAACGCCGCCGTGGTGGAGACGGTCCAGCGGGCCGGTCACCGGCACGGCCCGGGCTGCGGGCACGGCGCCGTCGAGGAGCCGAGCGCCCAGGTGCAGCGGTCCGCCGTCCACGAGGTGCTGCGCAGCCCCGGCAGGCCCATGGACGACGGCGTCCGCACGGACATGGAGTCCCGCTTCGGCACCGACTTCTCCGACGTGCGTATCCATGACAACGCCGCTGCCCAGACGTCGGCCGCGCAGATCGGCGCCCGTGCCTACACCAGCGGCCACCATGTGGTCATCGGCCGCGGCGGCGGGGACGCGCACACCCTCGCGCACGAGCTCACCCATGTCGTCCAGCAGCGCCGGGGTCCCGTCGCCGGCACGGACAACGGCTCGGGGCTGTCGATGTCCGACCCCTCCGACCGTTTCGAGCGGGCAGCGGAGGACAACGCGCGCAGGGTGATGCAGGCGCCCGTGCAGAAGGCGGTCGAGACGGGCGTGCCGACGGGGGTGGAGACGGCGGGGCAGTCCGAGGGGCACTCGCACCACCATGCGCCCGGCGCGGGCACCGCGGCGATCCAGCGGGCTCCCGCGCAGACCATCGGCAAGAACGTCGAGCAGGGCCTCGGCGCCTACTCTCAGCAGATCGCACAGCTCGCCGAGAAGGTCGGCACCTCAGGGGAGAACGTGCTGAACGCCCTGCTCGACCCGGCCTACGACCCGATGGGCGCGCACGACATCGCTCCGCAGATCCTCGACTCGAACCTCAAGGACCCCATCGAGTACGCGGCGTGCTTCCCCACCGCGCACGCCCTGTTCCCCGTGCTGACCGATCCGGCCGCCAACCCGCCGGCGCACGGGCCCAACCCGGACAAGGCCGCGGACCTGCACGAGTTCCAGGCGGCGGTGGGGACGCTGACCGAGTCGATCCGCGAAGCCTGGACGCAGGGCCTGCAGTCCGTGTTCCGGATCGAGTACGCGGGCCACGGCTTCACCCTCGTGCTCCGGCGGACGGAGGACGGCGACGCGCACATCGAGCTCATCGAGAGCCTCGCCCACGCGGCGGGCATCATCCCGTCCCTCACCCGGCCGGGCATGGGCTTCGAGCACGTGGTGAAGGCGCTGACGCAGATGGCCTCCGGCGATGTGAACGAGCGGGTGGCGGGCGCCGGCGCGCTCGGCTGGAACGCGCACGCCCTCTACCTCGGCAACCCGCAGCCCACTGAGCAGGAACGATTCCCGCAGACCCGGATGAAGTGGTGGCGCCAGCCACTGTCGGACAAGGCGGGCGAAAACTGGTTCGCGCAGTTCAGGCTGCGGTTCAACTTCGTCGCCCGGACCTACGGCAGCCAGGAGATCTAGGGCCTGTTGCGAAGGTCCCGCCTGCCCCCGGTGGCGCCTTGCACCGGCGGGGGACGACGGCCGGGTTGCCCCAACGGGCACTGCCGGGGGCAACGACCGTGCCCCTGCCCCGGCACCGGCGGACGTTTCCGCGGGCCGTGCACGCGCGTGAGGCTGGAGGCGTTCCTGTCTCGTACCCCGAGGAGTGCAGAGCATGCCGTCCTACCTGTCGCCCGGCGTCTACGTCGAGGAGGTGGCCAGCGGCTCGCGCCCCATCGAGGGGGTGGGCACGTCGGTCGCGGCCTTCGTGGGACTCGCCCCGACCGGTCCGCTGAACGAGCCGACCCTGGTGACCAACTGGAGCCAGTACGTCGCGTCCTTCGGTGAGTTCACCGACGGGTACTACCTCGCGCACTCCGTCTACGGCTTCTTCAACAACGGCGGAACGGCGGCCTACGTGGTCCGTGTGGGCGGTTCCGCCGAGGGCGCGCCCCTCGACGGCTCTGCCGCCGGCGCTCCCGCCGCCGTGGCCGGGGCCGCCACCCCGGCCGCGCTGCCGGCGGCAGAGCCGCAGCAGCTGGGCACCTTCACGGTGTCGGCCATCGCCTCCGCCGGCAACGGTTCGCTGAGCGTCGAGGTCGCCGACCCGGAGGGCGAGGGCCCGGCCGAGCGGTTCCGGCTGATCGTCAAGGACGGCGAGAAGGCCGTGGAGACCTTCGACGTCACCGCCAAGAAGGGCGGCCGCAACTACGTCGTCACGCAGGTCAAGGAGCGCTCCAAGCTCATCACCGTGACCGAGGCCGCGCCCGCCGCGCAGCTGGCCCGTCCGGACAACCAGACGCTGACCCTGGCGGCTCCGGCGGCCGCGCCCGCCGTACTCGCCAAGGACGGCAAGGGCGCCGACGACGCGCACCCGGGCCCGGCCCAGTACCTCGGCGACTCCGCCGACCGCACCGGCTTCGGCGGCCTGGAGGCCATCGACGAGGTGTCGATGGTCGCCGTCCCCGACCTGATGGCCGCCTACCAGCGCGGCGCGATCGACCTGGAGGCGGTCAAGGCGGTCCAGCTCGGCCTGATCGCGCACTGCGAGCTGATGGGGGACCGGGTCGCGGTCATCGACCCGCCGCCCGGCCTGAACGCCCGCCAGATCCGCGTCTGGCGGCAGGAGACGGCCGGTTACGACTCCAAGTACGCCGCCCTGTACTACCCGTGGATCAAGACCTTCGACCCGGCCGTCGGCCAGTCGCGGCTGATCCCGCCGAGCGGTCACGTGGCCGGCATCTGGGCCCGCAACGACTCCGAGCGCGGTGTGCACAAGGCGCCCGCCAACGAGGTCGTGCGCGGCGCGGTGGACCTGGAGATGCAGATCACCCGCGGCGAGCAGGACCTGCTCAACCCGATCGGCGTGAACTGCATCCGGGCCTTCCCGGGCCGCGGCATCCGCGTCTGGGGTGCCCGCACCCTCTCCTCCGACCCGGCCTGGCGCTACCTCAACATCCGCCGGTACTTCAACTACCTGGAGGAGTCGATCCTGATCGGCACCCAGTGGGTGGTCTTCGAGCCCAACGACCACGCCCTGTGGGCCCGGATCCGGCGCAACATCTCCGCCTTCCTGGTCAACGAGTGGCGCAGCGGCGCGCTGTTCGGGCAGCGCCCGGAGGAGGCGTACTACGTCAAGTGTGACGAGGAGACCAACCCGCCGGAGTCGGTCGACGTCGGCCGGGTCGTCTGCGAGATCGGTATCGCGCCGGTCAAGCCGGCCGAGTTCGTGATCTTCCGGCTGGCCCAGTTCTCCAGCGGAAACGGCGAGTTGGAGGAGTAGGCCGCCCGGCCTCCGTCTCCGCAGCCCATTCCTGAGACCCTCACAAGGACAGCGAACACATGAGCCTCCAGCCGGGTGACGCCCTCACCTCACACAACTTCGGCCTGCAGATCGACGGCGTGATGGTCGAGTACCTCGCCGAGGTCAGCGGCCTGAGCATCGAGCAGGACGTCATCACCTACCAGCAGAACACCCCCAACGGGCAGAACGTGGTCAAGAACCTGCCGGGTGTGAAGAAGAACGGCACCTGCACGGTCGTACGCGGTATGACCCAGTCGGCCTCGTTCACCCAGTGGATCAACGAGTCCATCTCCGGTCAGATGACCACGGCACGCAAGAACGCCTCGATCATCATGATGGACTTCCAGAACAACCCGGTGAAGCGCTACCACCTGCGCAACGCCTGGTGCAGCAAGATCGACGCGAGCACGGTGAAGGCGGGTGAGGCGTCCGCCCTCACCGAGACCGTGACCATCGCGTTCGAAGAACTGGTCATCGAGTAATGCGCCGTTCGGCTGCCAGGGCCGGGGGCGCCGTCACGTACTCCGGCGCGGAGGCGGAGGCCGAGGCGGCCGCGCCGGAGGCGGGTGCGGAGCTGCCGACGGCGGCGGCGCCCGCCCCGGCACCCGCCGCCCCGGCGCAGCAACACGAGGTACTGCGCACCGAGTTCGCCTTCCAGCTGCCGCGCGGATACGTCGACGAGTCGGGCACCGTCCACCGGGACGGTGTGATGCGCCTGTCGACGGCACGGGACGAACTCGTCCCGCTGCGGGACGTACGGGTGCAGGAGAACCCGGCGTACCTGTCGGTGGTCCTGCTCGGCCGGGTCATCACCCGCCTCGGCACGCTGCCCATGGTGCACGACGGGATCGTGGAGAACATGTTCGCCTCCGACCTGGCCTTCCTGCAGGACTTCTACCGCCAGATCAACGCGGAGGGCCACACCCGCGCCGCCGTGCGGTGCCCGCACTGCGCGGAGCCCTTCGAGGTGGAACTCGGCGGGAGCCGCCTGGGGGAATCGTGACGTACGCGACCGACCGGCTGCACGAGGAGATCGCGTACGTCGCCTACCACTTCCACTGGAGCCTGGAGGAGATCCTGGACCTGGAACACCACGACCGCCGCCGCTACACGGACCAGATCGCGTCCCTGGTGACGCGAGCGACCGGGGCGGAGGGCTGAGCGGTGGGATTCCTCGAACGGTTCAGGGGACGGGCCGAGGGCCGGGGCGGTGCGGGAAGCGGTGACTCGGGCAGCGGTGACTCGGGCGCGGGCGGGTCGGTCGCAGGTGCCGGTGGTGCCAGTGGTGCCGGTGCCGGTGCCGGCGATTCGACAGCCGGTGGCTCGGTGGCCGGCGGCCGTGACGTGTCGGCGGGCGGGCGGGCAGTGGTGGCCGCCTCCTGGACGGCGTTGCCACCCATCCAGCGGGCCGTGGCTCCTGGCCCGGCCGGGGTCGCCGACGCCGGGTTCGGCAGGCGTCTGCCCACGTGGCAGAACCCGGCGTTCGTGGGCACGTCGTCCCACGCGGTCCTGAACGGGCGGTCGAGCGCGAGGCTCGCCGGTGGCGCCGCCGCGCGCCCGGCCTCGGCGCGCCCTGTCACGGGCCTGGAACAGCCTGCGGGCGCCCTGCCGTCCGCCGGTGCCGCGCAGCCGGCCGTGCAGCGGGCTCCGGCGGTACCGCTGCGGCTGATTACGCCGCGTATGTCGCCGACCGGTGCGGTCCCTGCGGGGCGGCCGATGGGGGCGACGAGTGCCGTGGGTTCGTCGGGAGGGTCGGCCGACTCTGCCGCGACGACTCCCCCGCGTGGGCCGGTTCCCCTTGCTGGGTCCGCGTCGCAGGCCGCCGTGAGCGGTCCCGGCGAGCAGGCGCCTTCGGTTCAGCGGGCGGGCTCGGGCCCCTCGGTGTCTTCTCCGTCGGCTCCTTCTGCCGCTGCCGCCACGGATTCCGGGCCCGGCATCCCGGTGGTGTCGCCCCAGCCGCCATCCGTCGCGGCGGTGAACCGGCCGCTCCCCGTCCCAGGTCTCCGGGTGACACCCGTCCCGGTAGGCGCACCATCCCGGTCGAGGTCCCTCACGCAGACCCGGGCGACGGCCGTACAGCGGCGGACGCTGCCGGTGGCGCGGCGGCTCCCCACCCCGAAGTCCGGGCCGAAGACGACGGCCGACAGTGGCGGAACGCCCGCCACGGCGACGGACGGCGGCCAGGACGGCGGCGTTCACCGCGCCGCGGCCACGGCAGGAGTCCAGCGGGCGGTGTCCTCACCGGACGGTACGATCGCCGGTGCGGCGGCGGACGGTACGACCGCCGGTGCGGCGGCGGACGGTACGCGCGCCGCGTCGACAGCTCCGACCGGCGGCACGCACGGCGGCCTTCCCTCCCGAGCGGCCGGCGACTCAGCGCTCCCCCATGGACGGCACACCTCCGACGCGGCTCCTACGACGACGTCGGACCCCGCTCGCGCATCAGGCGACCCCGCGGCCACCCGTCCGACGGCGCCCCAACGGCCGCCGGTGGTGGACGTGCAGCGGGCGGCACCGCGCCCGAACGCGCTGCCGGCGACTTCCACGACGACCGGCGGTGCCACGAGTTCCCCCGTGCAGCGGGCGACGGCACCCTCCGCCGACGCGCCCACGCCCGTACGACGCCCAGCTGCCGACTCAGCCGCACTCGGCTCCCCTGGCCGGGGTGACCACTCCCCTCGCCCGGGAGTCACTCGCGCCGCGGACGCCGAACGCCCGACCGTCTCACGCGCCGTCGGCCCGACGCGTTCCGCGAGCCCCGCGGCCGCCTCGGCGCCCGCCGGCGTGACTCCCGCCGAGGGCACCCACTCGGGAATCACGGGCAGCGCCGACACCGCTCCCTCGGCCGTGCCGCGTGCCGCCGATCCAACGCGCCCCATCACGACACCGGCTACCGGCTCCGCGCAACAAGGTGCGACATCCACGGCACCCGGGGGCCCAGGGAGCACACGCAGCGCCGACACCGCACCCCTGACCATCGCCCGCGCCGGGGACCCCGCGCGCCCCACCACCAAGCCCAAGGCCGACTCCACGCAACCCCGCACGCCATCCACGGCCGCCGCGGGCCCGGAAGCTACGCGAAGCGCCAACGCCGAACACCCGGCCGGTGCCGGCGCCGTCGGTCCAACGCGCCCCGCCACCGCGGCCCATACCGACTCCGCTGGGCCAGGCGTGACCATTGCGCGCGCCCTCAATGCAACGCCCCCTGCCGTCACGCCTGTTGCCGACGCCGTACGACCAGACGCGCCGGCCATTGCCGACGCCGTACGACCGGACGCGCCGGCCACTGCCGACGCCGTACGACCAGACGCGCCAGCCGCTGCCGATGCCGTACGACCGGACGCGCCAGCCGCTGCCGATGGCCTGCGCCCGGCCTCCGCATCCGCCGTCGGCTCGCCGGGGGCAGCACCGCCAGTCCAGCGAAGTGTCGCCCCCGGAACACGACGTCTGGGCCTCGGCGCCCCGCTCTCCTCGCAGCCCATCGCCCCTGAGGGCGCTCCCCTCCAGCCGAGCCGCGGGATCCAGCCGAGCACGCCCGCCCATCCGAACCCCCCGGCCCAACTCGGCGGACCCGTGCAGCCGAGCGCGCCCACCCAACGCAGCCCCCAGGACCAGCCCAACACGGCCCCCCGCACGAACCCCCCGGCAGACCCCAACACGCCTGTCCAGCCCGGCACGCCCATCCAACGCAGTCCTGACGCCAGCGGCCCCGACGCCTCCTCCCCCCTGCCCGTTTCACTCCCGGGCCCGGTCGCGAGGGCCACCGATGCCACGCCCGGCCCCGCCCTCCGGCGTACCCCCTCCGCCACATCGCGCCGCTCCCCGCTCGGCGCCCCCCTCCCCACCACCCCCACCGACGCAACCCCCCTCGCAAGCTCGGCCGCCCCCGCCCCCGCGGCCACAGACCAGGCACCGCGCACGCCCACGGCGCCCTCCACCGCCGTACCGACTCCACCGGCGACCCCCCACACAGCCACCATCCAGCGCGCGGCAACCCCCGCGCCCGTACACCGCCCGGCTCCCCCAGCGGCCTCCACCCCACCCCTCGTCCAGCGCGCAACGCCCGCCACGCGCCCCGCACTTCCACTCACCGCCCCCACCACGCGCACCGCCCCAGCCACCCACGCTCCCCGCACCACCCCTTCCCCGCTCCCGGTAGCGCCCCTCACCCCGCCCCCGCCCCCGAGCGCCACCACGCCCTCCACCGCTCTTCCCGTCGTCCAGCGCCTCGGCTGGAAGTCGAAGACGGCGGCCAAGAAGTCCGCCACCGGGGCCCTCGCAGCCGCCGCGGCAGCCACCGTCGCCACCCCCCTCATCAGGCCGGCCAACCCGCCCACCCCACCCGCCCCGGCGGCGACCAACCGCCGCGCCGAAGCCGAGCCGCCACCGCCGTACACCCCGCCTGGGGCGCCACCCGCCCACTCCGCCTCGGCCCCGCCCCAGTACACGGCGATCCCGCCAGGCGCCTTCGACCCCCGTGAGCTGACCGACTTCCAGCTCGACGAACTCGTGCACCGGATCATCGGCCGCATCACCCGTCTCATCCGCACCGAACTCCGCCTGGACCGCGAACGCATCGGCAAGCTCCGCGACCCCCGCCACTGACCCAGCCACCCGCAGACCACCGCCCCCGACTCGGTACGACAGACTCGGTACGACAGAAAGGCCCACCCGCGATGTCCCGCCAGGACCCGGGCTCCACCATCTGGTTCACCCTCAGCATCGACGGCGAGAGCCTCGGCTACTTCAACGGATGCGAGGGGCTGTCGTCCCAGGTGGAGGTCGAGCACCGCCAGGAGGGCGGCAACAACGGCTTCGTCTGGCAGCTGCCGACCCGAGTCACGTTCTCCACGATCCGGTTGACCCGCCCGCTCACCCCGGACACCGCGAAGGTCGCCAAGTGGATCTCGTCCGTGCAGACCGGCATCAAGCGGCCCACCGCACAGATCGCGGCACTGCGCGCGGACGGCTCGGAGGTGGCCCGCTGGGGCCTGATCGACGTGCTTCCGGTGAGCTGGACCGGGCCCTCCCTCGACCCCGCCAACCCGGCCGTGGCGACCGAGGTGCTGGAGATCGCCCACCACGGCTTCACGGACTGAGACCCACGGACTGAGGGGAGGGACCCGAAACACCATGGCAAAGGGCAGCAAGGGCGCCGGCAAGAGCCTCGTACGCGCCACGCTCGCGATCCACGAACCCCCCGTCGGCGGCAGCACCACGCCCGGCGGGATCATCAAGACCTTCGGCTTCGACTTCAACCCGGCCCAGTTGTCCCTCACCCGCCGCGCCCAGTGGAAGTCCACCCCGGCGCAGATCGAACGTGACGGCCCGCTCCCGGAGTTCATGGGCGCCCAACCGCGCGAGATGAGCGTGGAGATCTTCCTCGACTCCTCCGACGAGCCGACCAGCAACACCGTGCTGAAGAAGGTGGAGTCGCTGCTGGACTGCTGCGAGGTGACGACCAAGAGCATCGCCGCCAAGCAGCCGTCGCCGCCCTGGGTGGTGCTGCAGTGGGGGTCGTTCTCGACGGCCCGGTTCACGGCGTACGTCAGTTCCGTGGAGGCCAACTACACCCTCTTCGGCACGACGGGCGTGCCGATCCGCGCCACCTGCCGACTGCAGCTGCACGAGATCCCGAGCAAGACCAAGGGGCAGAACCCGACCTCCGGCGCCCTCACCGCGCAGCGCGTGCACCGAGTCGTGGCCGGGGACTCCCTGCAGTCGCTGGCCTGGCGGGAGTACGGCAACGCGGCCGCCTGGCGTTCGATCGCCGAGGCCAACGGCATCGACGACCCGGGGCACCTGCCGACCGGCGTCGAACTGGTACTGCCCGCCGCCGAGGAGGTGCGCGGCTGATGGTGCGTACCGCGTTCTCCAATGTCATCGATGTGAAGATCGGCGGCGCCAAGCTGCCTCCCGAGTTCGCCCGTGCGCTCGTCGACAGCTACGTCGACCAGGGCGTCGGCGTACCGGCCGCGTTCCGGCTCACCTTCCGGGACCCGTACCGGCTGCTCCTCGGCAAGCTGGGCGTCACCTTCGGCACCAAGGTGGTCCTGGCGCCGGTCGCCGACGGTCAGGGAGCCTCCGATCCGCTGCTGACCGGCGAGGTCACCGGTCTGGAGGCCGACTACGACGGCACCGGCACGTTCACCGTCATCCGCGGCTACGACTTCGGGCACCGCCTGCTGCGCCAGCGCCGGGTGGCGGCCTACCGCAACCAGAGCGCCTCGGACATCGCCCGGAAGCTGGCCGCGCAGGACGGGGTGCCGATCGGGCGGATCGAGTCGACGAAGACGGTGTACGAGTTCATCAGCCAGTCCAACGTCAGCGACTGGGACTTCCTCGCACGGCTCGCCGACGAGAACGAGATGGTCATGTCCGTGGACGCGGACGGCAAGTTCCAGTTCGTGACGCCCCAGCCGTCCTCCGGGGCGCCCTCCCCCGACACCGACGGCGACAAGAGTCCGTTCGTGCTCCAGGCCGGGCACGACATCCTGCGGCTGCGGGCCGCCGTGACCGCCGCCGACCAGGTCGGGAAGGTCGAGTCGCGGGGCTGGGACGTGACCACGAAGAAGAAGCTCACCGCCACCGCGCCCGCCACCTCCAACCCGGCCATCACCATCGGGACCACTCCGGGCGCGGCGGCCGGGAAGTTCAAGACCGCCAAGCTGGTGGAGACGGGCACGCCGTACGACAAGCAGAGCGAGGTGAAGTTCGCCGCCGACGCGCTCGCCGACGACGTCACCTCCTCCTTCGCCGAACTGGAGGTGGTGGCGCGGGGAAATCCCAAGCTGCGCCCGGGAGTTCCGGTGGCCCTCGCGGACGTCGGCGTGCCCTTCGAGGGCAAGTACACCGTCACCTCCGTACGGCACGCCTTCGGGGACGGCACCCACTACGAGGCGTGGGTGACGGTCAGCGGCCGGCAGTGGCGTTCGCTGTACGGGCTCGCGTCCGGGGGCGCGGACACCGCTCCTCGGCTGCCCAGTGTGGCCAACGCCCTGGTCACCGACGTGAACGACCCGCTCAAGCAGGGGCGGGTCCGGTTGCAGTTCCCGTGGCTGGACGACACCTACGTCAGTGACTGGACGCGGACCGTGCAGCTGGGCGGGCTCGGTGGCGGCGGGGTCTTCCCGATGGACGTCAACGACGAGGTTCTGGTGGCGTTCGACCGGGGTGCCCTCGACCATCCCTTCGTGATCGGCGGGCTCTACAACGGCAGGGACAGACCGACCGTCGTCAGTGACGTGCCGCTGCACGACACCGTGCGGAAGAAGGCGAGCCGGCACACCGTCTCCGACCGGGACGGGAACCGGATGGACCTGCTCAGCCAGAAGACCGGCGGCCGCAAGCAGGGCGTCCGGCTCGCGTCCGGCGACAAGCGGCTGGTGATCGACCTGGACCGGACGAACACCGAGATCGTCGTGGACAGCAAGGGCTCGGTCACCATCAAGGGCAGCCGGTCGGTGTCGGTGGAGGCCGGCACGGACCTCACCCTCAGCGCCCGGCGCAATCTGACCATCAAGAGCGGCGGGACGCTCGACATCCGCGGCAACGGCCTGGTCAACGTCGAGGCGGCGGGCGCGCTGTCACTGGATGCGACGGGCGCCCTGAACATGAAGGCGCTGGGCAGCGCCACGCTCAGCGCGATGGCCAGCGTGCAGATCAACGCCGTCGCCAACGTCGGCATCCGGGCGGTCACGGTGCCGATCATGGGCGTGCTGACCTCCAACGGGATGCCCGTGATGGTGATTCCGGCATGAGCGGGCGGCAGGTCTTCCAGGAGAGGCAGGTGCGCGGCTGATGGCCGAACAGTTCGTCGGGTCCGGCTGGTCGTTCCCGTTGCGCATCGGGCCGACCGGCGGTATCGCCCTGGTCAGCGGCGAGCGGGAGGTCGAGGAGGCCATCCGGCTGGTGCTGTCGACCGCGCCCGGGGAGCGGCCGATGCGCCCGGACTTCGGCTGCGCCATCCACGACCTGGTCTTCGCGCCCGTCAACGAGCAGACCGCGGGCCGTATCCAGCACGAGGTGTACGTCAGCCTGGACCGCTGGGAGCCGCGCATCGAGGTCGACGACGTCGAGGTCACGGCGGGCTCCGACCAGAGCGTGCTGTACATCGACGTCCGCTACTCGATCCGCGGCACCAACAACCCGCGCAGCCTGGTCTTCCCCTTCTACGTCATTCCGTCCCACGACGAGCCGGACGGCACCTCCCCGGCTCCGGAAAGCGACCGCTGATGGCCCTGCCCTCCCCCAACCTCGACGACCGCCGCTTCCAGCAGTTCGTCGACGACGCCAAGCGCTACATCCAGCAGCGCGCACCGGAGTGGACCGACCACAACGTCTCCGACCCCGGCGTCACCCTCGTCGAGACGGTCGCGCACATGGCCGACCAGATCGTCTACCGGCTCAACCGGGTGCCGGAGAAGAACCATCTGGCGTTCCTGGACCTGGTCGGGATCACCCTCTTCCCGCCGTCGGCGGCGCGCACGGACGTGACGTTCTGGCTGTCGGCGCCGCAGGAGGAGCCGGTGTCCGTGCCGGTGGGCACGGAGGTCGCCACCATGCGCACGGAGAGCGAGGAGGCCGTCGTCTTCGCCACCGAGCGCGAACTGACGGTCGTCCCTTGCGAGTTGCGTCATCTTCTGGTGCAGCACCGGGGCGAGCCCGCGGTCGACCGGACGCCCGACCTCGCCGAGGAGGACAAGGACCTGCTGTGCTTCTCGGAGTCCCCCGACCCCGACGACTGCATGCTGCTCGGTCTGACCGCGGCCGTACCGCACTGCGCGCTCGCCCTCGACCTGGACAGCCGGGTGGACGGCGTCGGCGTCGACCCGCGCCAGCCGCCGCTGGTGTGGGAGGCGTGGACAGCGGACGGCTGGCAGCCCTGCGAGGTCGACCGGGACGGCACGGGCGGTCTCAACCGCCCCGGTGAGGTGGTCCTGCACATTCCCGGCGGGCACGTCCTGTCCCGCAACGCCGGTCAGGAGGCGGGCTGGCTGCGCTGCCGGGTCACCGAGCCCCTGCCCGGCCAGCCCTTCTACACCACCTCCCCGACCGTCCGCTCGGCCGAGGCCTTCACCATCGGCGGCACCACCGCCGTCGTACACGCCGAGACGGTGTACGACGAGGCGCTCGGCGAGTCCTCCGGGCTGCCGGGGCAGCGGCTGCGGCTGGCGCACGCGCCCGTGGTCGGCGACAACCCGCCGGTGCTGCTGCAGACGGCCGAGCACGAGGGCTGGGTGGACTGGCAGGTGGTACCGAACTTCGCGGCGTCCGGCCCGTACGACCGGCACATCACGCTCGACGCGACGACCGGCGAGATCGCCTTCGGCCCGGCCGTGCGCGAACCCGACGGCTCGCTGCGCCAGTACGGCACGGCCGCCCCCAAGGGTGCGCCGATCCGCGCCCGCCGGTACCGCACCGGCGGCGGCCGGGCGGGCAACGTGGCCCGGGGGGCCGTACAGATTCTGCGCACCTCCATTCCGTACGTCTCCGAGGTCGTCAACCGCGAGGCGGCGCGCGGCGGGGTCGACGGGGAGACGGTGGAGGAGGCCAAGGTCCGCGCTCCGATCACCCTGCGCGCCCAGGAGCGGGCGGTGACCCTGCGCGACTACGAGGAGCTGGCCCGCCGTGCCGCCCCGGAGACCGCGCGCATCACCTGCCTGGAGGGCGAGGAGGGCGAGCACGGGGCCTATGCGGTACGGGTGTTGGTGGTGCCGCAGGCGGTACCGGACCCGGGCGGCCGGCTGCGCTTCGAGCAACTGGTTCCGGGGGACGTGCTGTTGGACCGGATCACCCGCCATCTGGACGAACGGCGACTGATCGGAACCCGGTTGGCGGTGGGTCCGCCGTACTACCAGGGCGTCACGGTGGTGGCCACGGTCCACGCGTTCCGGGGTGTCGACACGGACCGAGTGCGCCGCGAGGCCCACGACGCCCTGTACCGCCATCTCGACCCGCTCACCGGGGGCGCCGACGGCACGGGCTGGCCCTTCGGCCGTCCCGTGCAGTCGGGTGAGGTGTTCGCGGTGCTGCAACGGGTGCCCGGAGTGGAACTGGTCGACGCGGTGGTCCTGCACCCCGCCGACCCGCTGACCGGCAAGCGCGGCGAGGCGACCGACCGTATCGACCTCTCCGCGCCCTCGCTGGTGTTCTCCTTCGACCACCGCGTCCGGGTGATCGGGGACGGCTCCTGATGAGAGGCTCCATCGACGGCCTGGGCTCCTCGGCACCGATCGGCATGATGCTGCCCGCCGTGTTCGCCGACGACGACCTGGCACAGCGCTTCGTCGCCGGTCTCGACGAGGTGATCGCGCCGATCCAGGGCGTGCTCGACTGCCTGGACACCTACTTCCGGCCGTCCCTCGCGCCGCTCGACTTCACGCAGTGGCTGGGCAGTTGGGTCGGCGCGGAGACCGACGGCGGCGAACCCGAGCAGTTGCTGCGGGCAGCCGTGGCCGCCGCCGCGTATCTGCACCGCATCCGCGGCACCCGGCGCGGCCTGTCGGAAGCGGTGCGGCTCGCCTTCGGGGCCGAACCGGAGATCAGCGAGAGCGGGGGCGCCGACTGGAGCGCCCGCCCGCTGGGGCCGGTCCCCGGTGAGGCACGCCCGCGCCTGCACGTGCACCTCCGCCTGCCCGACCCCACCCCCGGGGACCGGCACCGCCTGGACACCCTGGTGGCCGCCGCCCGCCCCGCCCATATGCCGTACACGGTCCAGGTGACCGCCACCGACGCCACCGACGCCGCCGTACCCGCCGAAAGGACCCCGGAGAAATGACGACCACCCAGAACTGCGCCGAATGCGGCACCCGCGCGGAACCGGGCCAGTCGTTCTGCGACGCCTGCGGGGCGGTGCTGAGCTGGACGGACCGAGCGGAAGCGGGGGCGAGGACCTCGGCCGGAGCGTCCGGGACCGCTAAGGCGTCGGATGCCTCGGGCGGGGGTTCCGGGGACGCCGGGACATCGGCCGGTACAGCGACCGGGAATGCGGGCGGGACTTCGGGCGCGGCGGCTGCCCGGGCGGCGGGGCCCTCGGCCGGGACACCGACCGGGACTTCGAGCGCGGCGGCTGCCCGAGCGGCGGGGCCCTCGGCCGGCACATCGACCGGGACTTCAGGCGCGGCGGCTGCCCGGGCGGCGGGGCCCTCGGCCGGGACACCGACCGGGACTTCGAGCGCGGCGGCTGCCCGGGCGGCGGGGCCCTCGGCCGGGACTTCCGCCGGCCCCTCCGGCGACGGCCCGACGGGTTTCGGCGCGAACGGCTCGCCGAGCCGGCCCGAAGAGGCGGGAGCCGCCTCCGGCGGGACCGCCGACGCCGGTCCGGACGGACCGCCCGCGACTGCGGCCCCCGCCGCCAACGCCACCGCCACCGTGGCGGCCGGCCCCGACGGTACCGAACCCGGCTGGGACGCCTTGTCCCGCCCGGACGGCGGTGCGGGCCTGGCACCCACCCGGCAGGACCAACTCGGCGCGGCCTCGCCGTCCCAGCCAGCCGACGAGAGCGGGGACGCGCCCGAAACCGCCGCCGCGCCCCACACCTCCGCCGCCGCGCCCGACACCCCGGCCGCCGCGCCCGCCGCCACCGTCCCGACGCCCGCCGCCTCCGCCACCGTCCCGATGCCTGCCGCCGCACCATCCGTCGGCGACACCGCCCCCACCGAACCGGTCCCCGCCGCCGCACCGGCCCCCGGAACCCCGGACGGCATGACCGACCGCGCCCGCCAGCTCCTCGTCCCCGTCACCGACCCGGAGCCCCGCCCCACGGCGGCCCCCTCCGTCGCCCCGGTCCTGCCCGGCCGACCGGTGGCGCAGCGCCCGCAGGTCGTACGGGCACCGGGTGAGGAACTCGGCGCGGACGGCGGAATCCCCTGCCCCTGGTGCTCGACGCGGAACCGGCCCGACCGCCACTACTGCACCCGGTGCGCGATGCCGATGGCCGGGCAGGGAGAGACCCCGGACCGCCTGCCCTGGTGGCGGCGCCTCATCGGCCCCGGCAACCGGGAGGCCCCGTGGGCGGGCGACCGCCCCCGGCTGCGCCGTGCCTTCGACCGCGTACTCACCTGGCTGGGCGCGGCACTCGTACTGACGCTCCTGATCCTGCTGGCCGTCAACATCCCTCAGGGCGTCCAGGCGGCCAAGGACCACTTCGCCAAGCGAGCCCCGGTCGCCCCGGACCGTGTCACCGCGTCCCGCTCCTACCCGGGCCACAACCCCCAGCTGGCCTTCGACAAGCTGAACAACACCTGGTGGGGGCCGGGGGTGTCGGAGTCCGGCCAGGGCCAGTGGATCGAGGCCCGCTTCGACCAGCCGACCCGGCTGCTGGACCTGATCATCACGCCGGGGGTGTCGACCCGCGCCGACCAGCTCTCCAAGTCGGCGCTCCCGCACCGCGTCGAGGCCCGCGTCACCACGGCCGACGGCAAGACCACGACCCGCGAACTCACCCTCGACCAGGGCGCGGGCGGCCAACGCCGCGCCTTCCGCGTCGGCATGGTCACCGCGGTCCGCTTCACCATCGAGTCCGCGTACCAGACCTCTGCCAGCAAGCAGGTGTCCATCGCCGAGATCGAGTTCTTCGGTCCGTCGAACGCGAGCGGGTCCTGACCCTGGGGGCTGACCGAACAACCACCCCGAGGCGCCACGGCCCCCGCCGCGAGACGCCTCACAGGGTCAGCGTGTTCGCGGCAGCGATGCCCCCGAGCCCGCGGGCGAAGGCGGCTTCGGCCCAGCCGCCCCTGCGCCACGGGAAGAACCGGTCGATGGCCAGTCGGCCCGGTCCGATGGCGGCGATGCGAGCGCGACGACGGCGATGCAGACGCTGTACTCCACACCGCCGTCCCTCTCCCACAGGCCGTGGGCGCCGGTGACAGTCGAGATGGCATTGATCACCACGCCGATCGGGGCGGCGGACGCAAGCGGTGTTAGTGAGCGTTTGATTCTCGGTTGTCTGTTTCATTTGCTTAGGTGTCACGCCAGTTGGTGGTGGCTTCGTGGGTGAGGCGGCGGGTCACGAGGTTGATGGCGGCCAGTTGGATCATGGCTGCTGATCGGTGTGGGTGGGTTTCGTAGTCGCGGGCGGGGCGGCGGCGGTGCATGAGCCGGCCGAGGTGCGTTCGATGACCCAGCGGCGGGGCTGGACGTGGAAGCCGCGGGTGGTGGGGTCGCATTGGGCGATTTCGAGGTCGATGCCGAGGTGGGCGGCTTGTTCCACGGCTTTGGTTTTGTAGCCGTTGTCGGCCCAGGCTTTGGTGATGGTGGGGTGGCGATCGCGGACTTGAGTCAGGAGTTCGTGCCGGCGGCGGAGTCGTGGACGCTGGCGGCGGTGACGGCCACGGCCAGCAGGAGGCCGAGCGTGTCGGTGACGATGTGCCGCTTGCAGCCGATGATTCTCTTGGCGGGGTCGATGCCTTGGCTGGCCAGGTGGACGGTGGCGGAGGTCTTGATGCTCTGGCTGTCGATCAGGCAGGCGCTGGGCTCGCTGGAGCGGCCCTCGCTCTGGCGGACTTTGCCGCGTAACAGGCCGGTGAGCTGGTCGAAAATGCCGTCGGCTTCCCAGAGGGCGAAGTACCCGTAGACGGTCTGGTGGGGCGGGAAGTCGTGGGGCAGGTAGCGCCAGGCGATGCCGGTGCGGTCGACGTAGAGGATGGCGTTCATCAGGGCGCGCAGGTCGTGGGTTGGCTTGCGGATGCCGTCGCGGGCCTGGCGCCAGGCTTCGAGGGTGGGGCGGATGAGTTCCCAGCGGGCGTCGGACAGGTCGCTGGGGTAGCGCCGTGAGGGCTGCATGATGCCTGGTTATGCGGTGGCGGTCGGCCTGAGCAGGGCGTGTGCGGGGGTGTCGGTGGCACCGGGGCGTGCATTCTCATTCTCGTGTGAACCGGTGGATTTCTAAATGAGACAGGAGTTCTTGTGTGGGAACCGGCGCATAACTGGCCCACTATTTGCGACAGAAGCCATTTTTCCGGCGGAACACGCGGGTTAATGCTCGTGTCTGACCTCCGGAAATCACCATCAACCATCTGACAAGCGAATCAAACGCTCACTAAATCCCTGATGACTGGGGGCCCGGCGATGCACGCAAGGTGGCTACTCCATCGGTGGATCCAGGCTGATGTCCTGGTCAGTGCGCTGGCACGGCAGCGTGGCTCTGTGCACGGGAACGGACAGCAGATGTTCACCACTTCGGGAGGCACTTGAGCGACTCACCAAAGTCGAACTGCTCGCGAGTCTCGGCGGGCGCCTGGGGCCGTGCTCAGGTCCACCAGCTTTCGCCCGAGTGCCAGCGCTGCACCCACTCAGCGAAGCCCCATGCCTCAGCTCCGGGCACCGGGCTCGCACCGACGTCAGACACCATCCAGACCTCACCGCGGTGAGATCCCGCAGTCAACAGCAGCCAGAACGACTGACTGTCCTCGGAGCCGAGGACGACCGATCCGCGGGTGAACACGGCATCGATGCGCGGATCGTCTGGATCGACGGTCTCGTCGTCCTCCCATGGCCAGGCCGCCTCCAGAGGAAAGGGATCTGCCGGCTGCCGAGGCCCCAGATCCGGCCAGCTCGCCGGCAGCCACCCCAGCGGCTGGAGGCCGCCGTCTTCGGCAGGACCGAGGCTGCAGCCGTTGCTGATCTCGGTGACGAAGGTCCGGTACGGCTCCGGAAGCGTTACCCGGTTCTCGGCCTCCCACCTCGCAACGCCTTCATAGCCCAGCGCAGGCTCCCGCCACTCGGGCACGAAAGCGGACCGCAAGAAGTCGAGTGTGGCCTCATCGGGATGCTGATCAGGTGTGGTCGTCACGGGAGCATGCTCGCAGAGGCAGCAGGCATCTGATCTTGCGCCCCGACACTTCACAGTTGCGCTGCCCATTCTCGTGAACATCGAACAGACTCCGACCGGGGTGCCTCCCGAAGTGGTGAAAATGTGCTGCAACCGGGACCGTCAACGCGTCGACCTCGGCGGAAGCGATCGGTGACCGCTACCCGGCTCGGCCGGTGCCTGATGACTGGCCGGCCACCAGACAGCCGACTGAGCAGGTACTTAAGCTGTGGGCGGCGGCGTCTCCCCGCACGGAGACGCCGCGCAGCCACAATTTCCGCCGCCGCGGGCTCATGCTGCTGCTGGAGTGGCTGCAAGAGCAGCCCGGTCACAACTGGCAGGAGCGATGGCTGGCCAGTGGCGCGGACGCTGCCGGCGAGCGTTGGGCCGATGGACCGGCCTGCTGGCTGCAGCGGCAGGGCAAGTACTCGCGGACAGGGCTTGAGACCATGACCAGCGCGCTGATCATCTTGGTTGGGGCCGACGTGGTACGCCCCTCGCTGGCCTGGCTCTTCACCGGAGGAAAGAAGCGCAAGGTCGCCCGGAACATGATCTGGTCCCGCGACACCGCAGGCTTCGACCGCGTCGACCGGTTCTGCCGCCAGGACCCCGGGATCACCGACGACGCGCGTGAGCACATCGTGTTCCGCCTCGCAGTGATCATCGCGGCCAAAGGCGGGACGATGGCCGACATCACCGTCGGCGACCTGCTGGAGTCCCTGGACGTCGAGTACTCCCTGCGCGGAGAACGGCGCCTGGGCTCAGCCGCGTTCCGGGTGCTGCGAGAGCTGGGGGTTTTCGGCCCCGGCGTCCCGACGCTGCGGGAGATCACAAGCAACGGCCAGCTGGCTGTCGAGGAACTCGTCGATCGCTACCCGATCGCCTGCCGCCCGGTCCGCGACCTGCTGGTGGACTACCTCAAGGAGCGGCAGCCCTCCCTCGACTACTCCACGCTGCGCGGCGAGGTCTATCACCTGGCCAAGAGCTTCTGGACGGACCTGGAACAGCACCACCCCGGCATCGCCTCACTGCGCCTGGACCCGGCTACGGCGACGGCCTGGAAGCAGCGCCTGCAGACCAGAACCAAGAAGATCACAGCCGGGGACGGGCAGCGGATCGAGGTGACGGTCGAACGTCTCAACTACCACGACACTCTGGCAACGGTCCGCGCCTTCTATCTGGATCTCGCGCAGTGGGCACTGGAGGACCCCGCCCGCTGGGGACCGTGGGTCGCGCCCAGCCCGGTGAGCCAGCACGACCTGGACCGGCGCAAAGCCACCCGACGCCGCAAGGCCCGGATGGACGCCCGGACCCGCGAGCGGCTGCCGATCCTGCCGGCCCTCGTGCGCTCTATCTACCAGCACCGCAAAGAAGCCGAGATGCTCCTGGCCGCCGGCCGCCAGGCTCAACCCGGCCAGGAGTTCAACGCCTTCGGCCAGACCCTGATCCGCACACATCGCCCCCACGCCACACCGGAAAACATCTGGGCCACGGATCCGGTCACAGGCCGACAGCGGCTCCCCAACCGCGAGGAGAACCACGCCTTCTGGGCCTGGGCGATCATCGAAGTGCTGCGGCTGACCGGAATCCGCATCGAGGAGATGCTGGAGCTCAGCCACCACAGCCTGGTCCAATACCGGCTCCCCACCACCGGCGAGATCGTGCCGCTGCTGCAGATCGCCCCGTCCAAGACCGACGTCGAACGACTCCTGGTCGTCGGCCCGGAACTGGCCGACGTGCTGTCGACGATCATCTGCCGAATCCGAGGCGCCGACGGCACAGTGCCGCTGATCCGCGCCCGTGACTACCACGAGCTGGTCTGGATGGCCCCGGCCCCGTTGCTGTTCCAGCACCGTATCGGCGCCGAACCGCACCGGATCGGCCGCGAACGCATCTCCACTCTGCTCGACCAAGCCCTGACGCGGACCGGGCTCGTCGACGCCGACGGCACACCACTGCACTGCACGCCGCACGACTTCCGAAGGATCTTCATCACCGACGCCATCATGAACGGGCTGCCACCGCACACCGCCCAGGTCACACGACCTGACCCCGGAGCCGGCTGTCAGAGCCAGGTGAGAGGGTGCGGCCATGAACATCGACGAATTCTGGACCGTCATCGAAACGGCACGCACCGACGCCGCTTCAACCTCCGGAGACCCGGGCCAAGCGTTCGCATCGGCCCTGGTCGAGCGGCTCGCGGCGACCTCGAAGCAGACGATCCTCGAATACCAGCAGTGCTTCGATCAGCTCCACGGGGCGATCTACCGCTGGGACGTGTGGGCTGCCGGCTATCTGATCGGTGGAGGCTGCTCCGACGACGCCTTCATGGACTTCCGCGCCGGGCTCATCGCCCAGGGCCGAGAGTGGTACGACCGGGCCGCTACTGCACCCGATGTTCTCGCCCAGCATCCGGACGTCATCGCTGCGGCGGCCGCAGGGAGCGACGAGGCGCTGTTCAACGAGACGGTCAACTACGCGGCTTCCCACGCCTACGAGCGCATCAACGGCGACGAGGACGACTGCACTTTCTACGACGACTACGACGAGTTCTGCGGACCCCGAGCGGACCACGGGCCAGCTGATATGGGCGAGAGCTTCGATTTCGACGACGCCTCGGAGATGTATTCCCGTCTTCCCAGATTGGCCCAGCTCTTTCTTGATCACGGAGACGACTGAGTTCGCGGAGCCTCCTCACCGCCAAGTTCAGAGAACAGGTCAGCGTCCGCACCAACCGCTACTCGGTGCCGGTGCGGCTGATCGGGCGGCAGGTGAGGGTCCTGCTGCACGCCTCCGAAGTGGTCATCTACGACGGCCGCACCGAGGTCGCCCGGCACGAGCGTCTGGTCGCCAAGGGGCGGGGTCCGCCTTGAACTTGATCACTACCTGGAGGCCCTGCTGCGCAAGCCTGGTGCTCTGCCCGGAGCGACCGCCTTGGACCAGGCCCGCGCTGCTGGCCGGTTCACGCCGGTGCACGATGCCTGGTGGGAGGCGGTACGCAAAGCGCACGGCGACGCCGCCGGGACACGCACGCTGATCGAGGTCTTATTGCTGCACCGGCACATGGCCCACGAGCACGTCGTGGCCGGCGTCGCTGCTGCCTTGCAGGTCGGCGCCCTGACCGCGGACGCGGTCGCGCTGGAGGCCCGCAAGGCCGCCGACCACCCGCCTGCCGCCCAGCAGCCGTCAGACGAGCCGGAGCCGTCCCCGGTGGCCTCGCTGACCGCCCGCAGGCTGGCCCGCCTGCCCGCCGACACCCGGCCGCTGCCGTCGCTGGCCGCCTACGACGCTCTGCTGCGACACCGGCCCGCCACCGACCGTCCCAAGGGAGAAGTGCCGTGACCGCTCAACGCCACCGGGGCCTGACCGAGCAGGCCGCCGACGCCGCCATCGACAGTGCCTGCCGGATGCTGCGGCTGCCCACGATCCGGGCGCAGTTTCCCGACGTCGCCGCTGCGGCCGCCCGTGAGCAGATGACCTACCGGGGCTTTCTCGCCGAGCTGCTGATAGCCGAGTGCGACGACCGGGCACGCCGACGCTCCGAGCGACGGATCAAGGCGGCCGGCTTCCCCCGCCAGAAGTCCCTGCGGGACTTCGACTTCGACGCCAATTCCAACATCGATCCGGCCACCATCCACACCCTCGCCTCCTGCGAGTGGATCAAGAAGGGTGAGCCGCTCTGCCTGATCGGGGACTCCGGCACCGGCAAGTCACACCTGCTGATCGCGCTGGGCACCGAGGCCGCCATGGCCGGCTTCCGGGTCCGCTACGTGCTCGCCACCAAGCTCGTCAACGAACTGTCGAGGCCGCGGACGAACGCCAGCTAACCAAGACCATCGCCCGCTACGGCCGCGTCGACCTCCTCGCGATCGACGAACTCGGCTACATGGAACTCAACCGACGCGGCGCCGAACTGCTGTTCCAGGTGTTACTGACTTCGGCGTCGTAGGGTCTGGGTCTTCGTCGGACCTGGTGACGGCGTGCGCCTTGGCTGGTACCCCGGAGGTATGCGGTACGCAGATGGGGGCGGGCTAACCGCCGAGCAGCGCAAGCGCCGCGAAGGGGTACGGATGCGGGCCGTCGACCTCTTCGAGGAGCGTGTGGAAGTCCCGTGCATCGCCCGGGAGTTACGGGTGAGCGAGAAGTCCGTCTACCAGTGGCGCCGTGCCTGGAAGGCGGGCGGGCGGGAGGCCCTGCGTTCCAAGGGGGCCCCGGGCTACGACTGCCGGCTCGGCCCCCACCTTCAGGCCCGACTCACTGCCTGGCTGGACGAAGGACCGGCTGCACACGGCTGGGCGGACGACCAGGTGTGGACCGCCGCCCGGGTGCGCACGCTGATCGGGCGGAAGTTCCACATCTCCTACAGCGTCTCCGGCGTCACCCGGCTGCTGCACCGGATGGGCTCAGCGTGCAGATGCCCGCCCGCCCCGCCGCCGAGCGCGACGAGGACGCGATCACCGCATGGCGGGAGGCGACCTGGCAGGAGGTAAAACCCTCCGGGCGGCGACCGGCGCGTTCGTCTGCTTCGAGGACGAAGCGGGCGTGACCGGCCGGCCGCCCAAGGGCCGCACCTAGGGCCGACGCGGGATCACCCCGACGGTACGCGTTCCCGGGCGCAGCCGTGGCCGCCTGTCGGTGGCCGGGCTGCTGTGCTACCGGCCCGGGCTGCCTGCCCGCCTGTACTACCGGCTACGCCGGCACACCGGCCGCAAGGACGAGCGCCGCTCGCTCGGCGAGAGCGACTACATCCACCTGCTGGATGGCGCCCACCACCTGCTCAAAGCCCCGCTGATCGTGGTGTGGGACCGGCTCAACACCCACGTCTCCAAGGCGATGCAGGCGTTCGTGGCGGAACGCAAGTGGCTCACGGTGGTGCTGCTGCCCGGATACGCGCCCGAGCTCAATCCAGTCGAGGGCATGTGGGCGCACATCAAACGGAGCCTGGCCAACCTGGCCGCCCGCACCCTCAGCAACCTCGAAACTCTGCTCCGCAGACGACTCAAGGCACTGCAGACCGGCACGCCATCCTTGGCGGGATTCCTCGCCGGGACGGGCCTCGCTCTCGACAGACCGGACTGACGCTACGACGCCGAAGTCAGTAAACCCCCATCCCCTCAACCTCGGTGGCGACTGCCAGGTCAGCCATGCCCTCCCCAGGATCGCCCTCGTGCGGATGCGCTACGGCCCTCACATCGGCCTGCCGTCTGGTTGTGAGACGCTCCCCCTTTGTCACCGGACCCAGGGGGACCAATGCGGATGCGAGGGCGGGTCCAGGTGCTGGGGGCCGCGGCCGGCGTCGCGGTAGGAGCGCCCGCGGCCCTTTGGGCCCTGAACCGAGTGGCCGGCGAGGACGGGCGTGCGCCGCAGGCCGTCCCCACGGATCTGCGCCACCGCGATCCCGACGCAACTGACGCGGCGCGGCGGGTGTACGCGCTGCTGGCCGGGCTGGAGAACGACGCGCGGCGGGGCCGGCCGGGCCAGACCGTGATCGGGCAGCACGTGGAGTTGCACAACGAGCGGTACAACGCTGGGTACGGCGACTACAAGGGCACCAAGCAGCCCGGCTACTACTACCGCAAGGCCCAGGACATCACCGGCCGCCTGCCCGCCTTCGTGGAGTTCGATCTGGGTCCCGGCTACGAGCGTCCGGGCTGGGCCGTGGGCGAGCCCCGCTCCTACTCCCGCGCCTGGCCGAGCTGCCGCCCCCAGTGGGGGTACGTGGAGGACGCCGTGGACCTCGCGGTCGGCGTGTGGGCGGGTCTGCCCCGGCCGGCTGACGGCTCGTACCGTCCCTCGGGCACCCACATGGACTGCTCCTCCGGTACCGAGGTCGCCCTGCCGCACAACGGCGGCGCCCCGGCGGGCCTGGTCGGGTTCTCCTTCCACCAGCCCTACCCGGGCAGCCCGGTCAAGGGCTTCGCGCAGACGCTGCGCCGCAACTCACCAGCCGCGCGGGACCCTGGCTGGTTCGGCCGGGTGGTCACCGAGGGCACCGCCGAGCACGGGGCTCTGCTGCACGACCTCGGGTATCTCGCGGACCACCTGGGCTATCTGGCAGGGCGGGACGTTCCGGTGCTGCTGCGGCCGTACCACGAGATGAACACGGTGCCCGGGCGCGGCTTCTGGTGGGCGGGGCAGGACCCGGCCGCGTACCAGAGGCTGTGGCGGCTGACGTACGACTTCCTGGTGGGCCGGCGCGGCCTGCACAACCTGGTCTTTGTGTGGTCTCCCAACTCCTGGGACGGCGCTTACGGCCGACCGCCGAAGGCCTACTTCCCGGGCGGTGGCTACGTGGACGTCGTAGGCGTTGACGACTACAGCGGGAGCCCGGCTCAGCCGTTCGGCGACGGCGGGTGGACCGAGGTCTGGTACCGCGGCCTGGAGGAATACGTGAGGCCGCGGATCGTTGCCGAGTCCTTCCATGTGCCGCTCAACGCGCACCAGCCCCGGACCCTGACCCGGACGCCGTGGGTGCTGTGGACGGTCTGGGGGCAGGCGCTGACGTACGACAACGTCTCCGAGCCCCGCCACAAGAACACCGCGGCCGATGTGAAGCAGACCTACGGCTCCTCCCAGGTGATCACCGCCGCCGACTGGAGATCAATCGGCAAGTGACGATTCAGTTAAGTTCTGAACGAAAGCTTTCACGCTTCCCCCTCACCTCGCACTTATGTGTAAGGATCAGCTATCTGTTCGGCCAGTGGTTCGGGCGCCTGGGGAGGGCATCTGAGCGGCGCGTGGCCGAACCACCGAAGAAGGCGTTGGGGGCAGGAACTTGATGAGAATGCCATGGGGTGCACCAGTGTGCATGACATGGCGGGATCGCTGTTGCCTCGACGCGTCCACTGATCTCACTGGAGCTTCGCAGTCGTCATGGCATCAACACTGGTTGACGGGGGTGCGCCGCATGCGCGGCACAATGCCAAGCTGGCGCAACGCACCGCTGCCTGGAGGCCGGGCATCCTGCCCTTCTTGCTGCCGTTCGTCATGCTCGTCGCGTTCGGTCTGTGGTCCTACCGGCCGAGCTCCTCGCCCCTGAGCTGGGCGCTCACCGTCGTCTGGTCCCTGCCGGTGGTCGGTGTGCTTGTCGGCATCCAGGGAGCCCTGCTCATCCGCCGCCGAGTGCGGCGCCTGAACGAGATGACCCCGCCCGCTCGCGTCGACGAGGACTTCCTCATCGTCCTGGTGCCGACCATCGGCCGGCACGACACCTACCCGGCGCTGGAGCGCTCGGTCCTCTCCTATGTCGAGCACCTGCCGGAATGGTTCCCCTACATGCGGGTCGACGTCCTGACCGAGGAGGGCTGCGAGGCGGCAGAAACCATCGACCGACTCGCCGACTCGCATCGACTGATCCGGGTGGTGACGGTGCCCAAGGCCTACGTCCCCGCCAACGGCACCCGCTTCAAGGCCCGCGCCAACCACTACGCCCATGAGCTGCGCATCGACGAGGGCGAGGCGCTCGACCACGTCTGGGTGCTGCACATGGACGACGACACCGGAGTCGGCCCGGACACCGCCTCGTCGCTGGCCCAGTTCATCAACCGGCAGCGCCGTGCCCACCCCGACGAGGCCAAGCACATGGCCCAGGGCATCCTCACGTATCCACGCGAGAACGGGGTCAACCTCTTCACCTGGCTCGCCGACGCGGTGCGCCCCGCCGACGACATCGCCCGCTTCCGGGCGCTCACCGGCCTCGGCACCCCGGCGGCCGGCGTGCACGGCGAGCTGCTGGTGCTGCGAGCCTCCATCGAGGCCACAATCGGCTGGGACTTCGGTCCCAAGGAGATCGTCGAGGACGCCCGTCTCGCGCTGACCTTCTGCCGCAAGTACCCGGGCCGCAGCGACTGGTTCAACGGACGCTGCTACGGCGCCTCCCCCGCTAACTCGGCCGACTTCGTCAAGCAGCGCGAGCGCTGGGCCTGGGGCCTGGTCGCCCTCTGCTTCAACAAGGCCGTCCCCTGGCGCTACCGCTGGTTCCTCTCGATCTGCGTGGCCACCTGGATCCTCGGCCCGCTCCAGCACATCGTCGCAGTGCTGTGCATCGGCCTGCTGGTCGGCGACCTGAACACCTCGCCGGCCACGCAGTCGATCGTCATCCTGTGGGCCCTCAACTTCGCCTACGTCATCTGGACCTACTGGGAGGGACTGCGGCTGAACGCGCTCGCGTCGGTCAGTGGCCGGCGCAAGTGGTGGGAGCCGATCGTCGTGGTCGCGCTCATCCCCGTCTTCTCCGTGCTGGAGGGCGTCGGCGGCTTCAAGGGCTTCCTGAAGTTCGTCCGGCGCGAGGAGAACAAGTTCGTCGTGATCGCCAAGCCCGCCTGACCTCCCTCGGACACACAGACTGATGATGAAGCGTTCACGTTCCCGGCTGCCCCTGCTCGCCATCTTCCCGGTGACCGTCCTCAGCCTCGTGCTGGGCACCCCCTTCCTCCTCGGCAACCACCCGGTGCGCTGGGAGTCGGGCTCGGTCCTTCCGAAGATCGTCGTCGGCGACTCCCCGGAGTCCGGCTCCGGCGCCCCGACGGCCGGCACCCCGAAGAGCTCCGTGCCGTCCACCGCCGACGCCCTCAAAGTGGCGAAGCCCTGGAAGCCGGGCGCGGCCCAGTGGGGCGTACAGATCTACTGGGAGGAGGAGAAACAGAAGCGTTCCGACGCGTTCATCGAGGCGCAGGCCCAGAAGCAGGCCACGTACCTCGTCGGCCTGGGCGCCAACTCGGTGTCGCTCTCCTTCCCCTTCTACACCGAGGGCCGTACGTCCGATGTGACGAAGACCGGACCCGGGACGCCGTCCCCGGAACGCGTCCGGCGTGTCTTGAAGGTCTTCGAGGACGCCGGCTTCCGCACGACGATCCGCCCTGTCATGGACGAGGCCTCCCTGAACCCGCCGACCGGCTGGCGCGGCAACATCGAGCCCGCCTCCCGCTCCGCCTGGTTCCGCTCCTACCAGACCTTCCTCGCCCCGTACCTCAAGGTCGCCCAGGACGAGAAGGCGAACACTTTCGTCATCGGCACCGAACTGACCTCGATGGAGGGCGACTCCGGCTGGGACTCGCTGGTCGCCTCCGCGGAGAAGTCCTTCTCCGGCGAGGTCGCCTACGACGCCAACTGGGACAAGTACGTGACCGGCCGCATCAACATCCCGGTCAACCACCTCGGCATCGATGCCTACTTCCCGGTCAAGGTGCCGGACACCGCGCCGGTGAGCCGGCTGGTCAAGGGCTGGAACGAGTGGCTGGACAGGAAGTCCACCGGCGCCCTGCCCCATATCACCCTCTCCGAGGCCGGCATCGGCGCCATGGACGGCGCCTACCACGCACCCGGCGACTTCTACGCCCGCCGGACCGTCAACCCGACAGTGCAGGCCAACTGGTACAAGGCCGCCTGCCAGGTGGTCCAGGAGCGCCGGATGACCGGCGTCTACTGGTGGTCGATCTGGTTCGACGACGACCCCAACACGCCACCGGATGACAAGACCGCCTCACGTCTGGACTTCGCCGGCCGCACGCAGAGCGAGCAGGCCATCAAAGCCTGCTTCAGCTCCGGCTACACAGGGCCGGGCAACACCGCCCCGTAACTGCCGAACCGTGAAGATCCCCGGACATCCCGAGAGATCCAGAGAGCCCGACAGCTCCTGAGAGCCCCCCACACCACCACCATCCGTCCCCGCGACCCAAGGCGGACACCACATGACTGAAGCGATCCTCCTCGTGGGCGGTCAGGGCACCAGACTCCGACCTCTGACCAGCCACATGCCCAAGCCGCTGCTCCCGGTGGCCGGGGTGCCGTTCCTCACGCACCAACTGGCGCGCGCAGCCGCAGCGGGGGTCACCCGGATCGTCTTCGCCACCTCCTACCTGGCGGAGCTCTTCGAAGCCGAGTTCGGCGACGGCGGTCAGCTCGGCCTGGAGCTGGAGTACGTCACCGAGAAGGTCCCCCTCGGCACCGGCGGCGCCATCCGCAACGCCGCCGAACGGCTGCGCAGCGCCCCCGACGAGCCGGTGCTCGTCCTGAACGGCGACATCCTCTCCGGCCTCGACATCGCGGCTCTGCGCGACGGCCACCGGGCCTCCGGCGCCGACGTCACCCTGCACCTCAAACGGGTGGACGACCCACGCGCCTTCGGCCTCGTCCCCACCGACGCCGACGGCCGCGTCACGGCGTTCCTGGAGAAGCCGCAGACGCCCGAAGAGATCACCACCGACCAAATCAACGCCGGCTGCTACGTCTTCACCCGCGCGGTGCTCGACCGCATCCCCGCCGGCCGGGTCGTCTCCGTGGAGCGCGAGACTTTCCCCGAGCTGCTCGCCTCCGGCGCCCATGTGCGCGGCGTCGTCAACGACTGCTACTGGCTCGACCTCGGCACCCCGGCTGCGTTCGTCCAGGGCTCAGCCGACCTGGTACGCGGAAAGGTCGCCTCCCCCGCGCTGCCCGGCCCGGTGGGCGAGGCCCTGGTGCTGCCCGGCGCCCATGTCCACCCAAGCGCCGTGCTCAGCGGCGGCACGGTGGTGGGCCCCGGTGCGGTGATCGGCGAGGGCACGGTCGTCGAGGGCAGCGTGCTGCTGGCCGGTGCCCGGATCGACGCCCGCGCCAGCCTCCACCGCTCCGTAATCGGTCGGCACGCCCGGATCGGCGGGGGCAGCGTCCTCGACGCGGTGGTCGTCGGCGACGGCGCCCGGATCGACGAGGGCAACGAACTCCCGCCCGGCCTGCGCATCGCCTGCGGCGCCCACCTTCCCGCGCACGGCGTCCGCACCTCCGCCTCTGCTGCCCCCTGCACGATCGCCCACTCCGGAGCTCCCCATGCATCTACACCCCACTGACCGCCCCAGACCCGAGGGTTGGGGGCCGCAACAGGCGTACGGGGGCTACAGCCAGCAGGGGTATGGCAACCCGCCACCCCCGCCGCAGTACGTCGACCAAGTAATCCCGCAGCAGCCGTACGCCCCCGAGCACGACACCGTCGTAGCCGCTCCGGAAGCCGCACCGGGGAAGGACGCGAAGCCGGAACCCGCCCCCCTGCGCTCCCGCTTCCACGCCGTCGACGGCCTGCGCGGCCTCGCCATCCTGTCGGTGCTGCTCTACCACACCAACTGGTTCAGCAATGGCCTCTTCGGCGTGGACGCCTTCTTCGTCCTCTCCGGCTTCCTGACCACGCTCGTCCTGATCCGCGAGGTGGAGCGCACCGGCCGCATCCGCATCGGCCGCTTCTATCGCCGCCGCTTCAAGCGACTGCTGCCTGGACTGCTGATCACGCTCGGCCTGGTAGTGGGGATCTCGTACCTCACCAGCCCGCTGAAGGAGGCGCAGTCGCTCTCCAAGCAGGCACTCGGCGCGCTGCTCCAGATCGGCAACTGGGCGCAGATCGCCCGCGGCGACGCGTACTGGGACCACTTCGGCGCGATCCAGCCCCTGTCGGCGATGTGGTCGTTGAGCATCACCGAGCAGTTCTACGTGGTGTGGCCGCTGGTCCTGGTCCTCGCCCTCGCCGTCTTCCGCCGTCGTGTGCTGCCCGTCGCGGTGCTCGCGGTGCTGCTGTTCGGCGCGTCCGCCTTGGTCGCACCGGTGATGTGGCGGGGTGGAAACCACGACACCGACTACCTGTACCTGGCGACGCAGACCCGAGCCGTGGCGTTCATGGCGGGCGCGGCAGCAGCCTTCGTGGTGTACCTGGTCCAGCGCGGGGCCGCCCGGCGCGGTGGCGGCCCGAAGGCCGGCTACCACCTGGCCTCCGTGACCGCGATCGTCTCGCTGGCCGCGGTGGTCTACTGCAGCATCAAGGTGAACACGTACCACGAGCCGCGGCTCTACGAGGGAGGCCTCGCCATCGTCGCCCTCCTGATCGCGGTGACCGCAGCCTGCCTCAGCACCGACCGCGGCCCGCTGGCCCGGGTCCTGCGCCTCAAGCCACTCATGGAGATCGGCCAGATCTCCTACAGTCTGTATCTGCTGCACCTGCCCGTGTACTGGCTGCTGTTGATGGCCTACCCGGACGTGAAGCCGTACGCCCTGTTCCTGCTGGGTACCGGCCTCACCTGGCTGCTCGCCATGATCATGCACTACACGATCGAGCAGTACCGCGTTCGCGACTGGCGCCCCTCCCGGGCGGTCCCCCTGTTCACCGCGGCCAGCCTCGTCATCGGCTTCGGCTCCTGGTACCTCCCCACCTACATCGCCCACTCCATGCACCCCGACGGCAAGCCGCTGGTCCTGACCCTCGGCGACTCAATGGCGGAGGACTTCGCGACGGCGCTGTCGCAGTACGGCGACAAGTACGCCGTGGTCGACGGCGGCCAGGGCGGCTGCGGCATCATGCAGCCCCAGGCGGTACGCGACCGTGTGGGCAAGGTTCTGAAGAACTGGCAAGCGTGCCTCGCCTGGAAGGACTTCTGGACGAAGAACTTGCAGAACGCCGAGCCGGACGCCGTCCTCGTGCACGTCGGCTGGGACGCGGCGGAGCAGCAGATCAGTGGCAGGTGGCTGACGTCCTGCGACACCGCGTACCGCACCCGCTACCTGAAGCAGCTGGACACTGCCGTCTCCCTGATCCACAAACAGGCCCCTAAGGCGAAGATCCTGCTCATGAACGAGCGCCGCGCCAACGGCGCCATCATCGACAAGTGGGGCACCTGCTTCGACGACGTGATCGGCACCTACGTGAAGTCCGCCCCGGCCCAGGTGTCCCTGGTGAACCTCGACGCGTACCTGTGCCGCAACGGCGACTGCATGCAGTACAACGCCCAGGGCAAGCGTCTCTACCCGGACGGCGACGGTGTGCACCTCACCAAGGTCGGCATGGGCTTCGTCACCCCGTGGCTGGAGCAACAACTGTCGGCTGCGCTGAAGTCATGACCCATGGCGGTCCTAACCTCGCGCTCTCACGCGTCGAGGGCTTTCGGCCGACGGTACGGGGGCCCTCCCGTTGCGCGGCAGCGAACTCGACGTTGCTCCGTCACCGCCACGCCTTCGTACGGTAAGCCGCGGAGCAGTGCCGACGTGAGCGGCGGCTGCCCTCGGGGAGCGGACTGCCGCACTGACTGCATCTCGGGACGGCCTTCCTACGCTTGCCAGAGTCCGCCCAGCCCTCCCCGACGACTAGAGGAAGCGCTGCCGTTCCCAGGCCCGTCACGCCGACAGTTCCGCGAACGGCAGCGCTGAGATCGTCCGCTTGGAGATGTTGTCGCTACCTGCGCTTCAGGGGTTCGGGTCGGCGCTTGGATCGGCCGGACGCGGACCGTACTGCGGCCGACGGTGTGTCTTGGGTCCTCGCGACCAGTGCAGCACCAGAGACGTCTTACCGACTCCCGCAGTGCCGGTTACCAGCAGCACTCGCGCATAGGGGAGATCGTCATCGAGCAGACGGTCAATAGGACTCCGTTAGGTCTGTCTTGATCTTGGTGTTGTGTGTGTTCTGCTGGGCAGGGGTTGGTGGCAGGTGGTGCAGATGCGAGCCGATCGGGCACCCATCGGACCTTGTGCTCGCACGAATGCTCTACCTGATCGCCACGCGGATCTTCGCGTGGCTGGTCCTGCTGTCCCGATCCTCCGCGGCGAAGGAGGCCGAGATACTGATCCTGCGACACGAAGTCGCGGTACTGCGCCGGCAGGTCGCGGCCCCCAAGCCCCCCTGGCCCGACCGGACAGTGCTCACCACCTTCGCCCGACTCCTCCCACGGGCGCTACGCCAGCACCGGACCGTCTCCCCGCGCACCCTCCTGACCTGGCAGCAACGCCTGATCAAGGACAAGTGGACACAACCCGCCTCGCCGGGACGCCCGCCGATACCCGACGAGCTGTGCGACCTGATCCTCCGGCTCGGCACCGAGAGCCCACGATGGGGCTTCCGGCGTGTCCACGGCGAACTCCGCCCCCTCGGGCACAAGGCCAGCCCGGCCACCGTCCGCCGCACCCTACGCACCGCCGGCCTCGGGCCGGCCCCTCGCCGACAATCGGCGCGCGATGAGTGGACCGCCTTCCTCAAGGCCCAGACCCACGGCCTCCTCACCACCGACCACTTCCACCTCGACACGGTCGGCCTGCAACGGCTGTACGCGCTGTTCGTCATGGAGGCCCGCACCCGCACCGTCCACATCCCGGGGGGTCATCGCGCACCCCACCGCGGCCTAGACGAGTAGTTCCGATGTGTTCAGTGATCGAATGCGGTCAGAGATCTTAGGACGGGGGCGCCGGTCTTGTGGTTGTGCCAGACCGCGGCCGCCATAGCGAGGATGCGCTGGGCGGCGCGCACGGCAACACCCTCGAAGGTGCGTCCTCGTGCTGTTCCAGGTCCAGCTGGCCCTTGAGAGTGTCGTTGACCGACTCGATCAGCTGCCGTACCGACTTGAGCAGGGACTCGCCCTTGCGGCGCTTCTCCCGCTTGAAGGACGGCCGGAGCAACTTGCAGCCCCGGAAGGCGAGATCGGCCTCGAATTCCTTGGAGGCGAAGCCCTTGTCCGCAATGATCAGCAGGCCGGGTCGGTCGGTGGCCAGGGCCGGCTCGCGGTCCAGCATCGCAGCCAGTACCTCCCTCTCGTCGATCTTCGGGTTCGCCAGCGCCCAGGTGATCGGCATCCCCGTCGGCGTGCAGACCAGGAACAGGCGCAGACCCCAGAAGAACCGCGAATGCGAGGCGCAGTACCCGTATCCGGCCCAGCCGGCCATCTCCGACGCTTCACCGTCGGGCGCGACATGCCGCACGGAACCGGGGTGGAGTCGACGATCCAGTGGTTGTCGAACCAGAAGTCGCTGTCCACGGCGAGTAGCCGTATCGCCTTCTTGACCAGTGGTAGTGCGGCCCGTAGCCGTTTGTTGTATCCGGGCCGCTTGGGCAGGTACGGGAACATCGAGCCCAGGTTGGTGCGAGCGAACCGCAGCTAGCGGGTCTCGGAGGCAAAGCCCAACAGTGCCTGGGCAACGGCCAGACAGATCAGTTCGGAGTCGCTCAACTGCGGTGGCCTGCCCAGCCATCGGGTCTCTCCGACCTCGTCGTCGATCTTCACATACAGTCCGGTGAGGAGGGTGTTCAGGCTCTCGTTCATCACAATACGATCTTGGGTGCGCTCCCTGTGCTTCCGGATGCCAATGAGCGGTCGAGTCTGGCGGCTGCGTGTCAAGGTTGGCGGGTATCCTCCCCCTCCTCCGAATCCAGATCCACGCGAGTCCGTGACCTTGCCCGATATAGGCACTCAGTCCAACTGGATGGGGATGACGAGGTCCGTCACCGGGACCAAGCAAGTGCTGGTGCTGCAGGCGCCGTAGGACACGACGACCTGCGCGCTGGAGGATTCGGTGTGGGTGACGGGCAGCGTAATTGTGACCGGCCCGTCGGGGTAGACAGGCAGAATCACGCCCAGCCGCGGCAGTTTCAGCAATTGACCCGGCATGTCGGAAGTCGGTGGCCGTGTGGCACGCAGCCCGCCCCGAACCCCGAGCCGCGTGGGTGTGCCCAGCCCGTCCACACCGCCGACGGGCAGGTTGATGCTGTACAGATGGAAACCTGGCCGCAGCGGCCGGTAGGTCGCCGAGACCGTGCTACCCGAAACCACCACGGTCACCTTCACACCGTTCTGTACCGCACCGGCAGTGATCCTGCCGGCGGCGGTACGGCTGGGTACCCCCGACCGCACGTAGATGCACCCGATCCCCAGGGCTACCGCGACGCCCAGCAAGGCCGCCACTGCCAGTCGCAGTGGTGTACGCCCCGATCGGACTGTCAGAGTGGGGAACCTGGCCATCACACGTGGGGCTTTAGGAAGCCGATGATCTCGCTAGGACTGTTCGGTCGGTCGTTGTCGAACAGGCCGTCGTTGGTGGTTGCTTCCACTTTGCCGAGCGGAGACAGCAGCACCAAGCCTGGTAGACCGGTCTTCCCCAGGTCGAGCCCGTATGCCGCCGCGATGTCCATGTTGATCGCTGCGTTTTGGGGGCCGGTGTTGACTTGCACGAGGTGCAGGGATCTAACCATCGCTTGAACGCGGGGTGCCTTGAACGACTGCTCAAGTTGCGCGCAGCCGGGGCACCAGGAGGCACCGAAGTCGATGAGGACCGGCTCGTGATCGACCGTCGCCTTCTTCAGGGCCTTGTCGATGTCTCGCCACGCCGCCCGGGTCGCGTCGAAGTCCGGTGGCAGATAGACGGTGGCCGAAGTGGGGCTGGTCGTGCGTGTCGGCTGGCTCGCGGCCATCTTCGGCGTCGTGGTTGCCACCCGTGAAGGGACCGCTATCGACGTACCGGGCTTCGAGCCACCGGCCGAGCACGCCGCGGAAGATAGCGTGACCACGACAACGAAACCGAGTCGCGCAACAGCTATGAGGCTCTTGGGCATGAGAGGGGTCTCCACAAAGATCGCAAGGGGATTGGAATATAGCCGACACCCTCAAGCCGTTGGACGTGGGCAGCACCGGTCGTGTTGTCCCTGGTCAGGCAGGTTGGGTGACTTCGAGGATCCGGAGCGGCCGCGGGACCTGGAGGGCGGTCAGGATCGCCTGATGGGCCTTGGTTGCCTCGGTGCACTGGCGGAAGACTCCGACCGGTCCTGTGAACGTGCCGACGTGCAGGCGTTCCAGGTCGCGCCAGGACGGACCCTCAGCATTCGGAACTACTCGTCCAGTACTGCAACCGCATGTGGGGGTCATGGTCTCGTCGTTGGTAGTGGCAGCGGCGGGCTCGGACTTGGCTGCGGCGCCGGAAGTGTGACCACTGCGCACGCTGGCGCACGCGGGATTCCTGCCGGGGGTGCGCAAGTCCAGCTGGTAGGCGCGCGCCGGCGACAGCCCGGCCCGTGGCCGCGCGCGGGCCGAGCCGTTGACAAAATTATCCGTGCGGATAATCTTTATCCATGCGGATAACAGAGCATGGCTCCGCCCCGCACGGACGGGCGGCCGCGACCGCCGCGCGGCGGGCGCAGATCATCGAGGCGGCCATCGAGGTACTGGCGGAGTCGGGATACGTCGGGACGTCGTTCGACGTGATCGCCGCCCGCGCGTCGCTGAGCAGCAAGCGGCTGATCACCTATCACTTCCAGACGAAGGAACGGCTGTACGCCGCCGTCCTCGCCGAGGTCTTCGACCGGGCGGCCCGCTACATGGGCCCGCTGATCGCCGAACACAGCGGCTACCGCGCCAAGTTCCTCGCCTACATCAGGTCGAACCTGCGCTTCCTCGCCGAATCGCCGCGCGACATGCGCGCGGTCGGCGAGATCGTCTTCAACGCGTCGGCCGTCGTCGAGGGCGCCCAGGCGGCGTCCGACACGGCTCGGGAGCGGCTCGTGGCCGCCTTCCGTGAGGGTCAACGAGCGGGAGAATTCCGCGACTTCGACCCCGAGGTGATGGCGACGACCGTACGTTGTGCGATCGACGGGGCGGGCGCCCGGTTCGCCGAGGGGGCGGACGCAGCCGCGTACGCCGAAGAACTGGTCGCCCTCTTCGACCGTGCCACCCGTAAGGCGGGAGACGATGAGTGACCTCACCGACCACGCCGCCGCCGAAGCCCCGCGCGAGCGGGCGAACTGGGTGGCCGTGCTTCTGCCCGTCGTCCTCGACGTCGCCGTTCCGACCGCCCTCTTTTACATACTCCGCGGCCAAGGCTTCGGAGTGATCACCTCCGGTCTGCTGTCCGGCATCCTCCCCGCCGTCCGCACGCTCTATTCAATGGTGACCCGCCGCCGCGTCGACGGGCTCGCCCTCTTCATGCTCAGCGCGCTGATCGTGGGCGGCGCGGCCTCGCTCCTGATGCACAGCGCCCGGCTGCTGCTGGCGAAGGACGGCGCCATCACGGCCTTGTGCGGGCTGTGGATGCTGGGCACCCTGGCCCGCCCGCACCCGTTCTTCCTGCACGCCGGCGAGGCCATCGCCATCGCCAAGCGCGGCCCGGCCAAGGGCGCCGCCTGGGCCCGGCGCTGGGTCGACGAACCCGCCTTCCGGCGCGGGCTGCGGCTGATGACCGCTCTGTGGGGCACCGCCCTCGTCCTGGACGCCGTCGTCCGGATCGTCCTCGCCTACTCCCTGCCCGTCGACGAGGTTCCGCTGGTGACGTTCATCCAGTGGTACGTGCTGGGCGGGCTGCTCTACGCCTTCACGTTCATCTATGCAGCCCGCAGGAAGCTGCTGGCCTGAGCGGGCGGACTCGTTGTCAGACCCTCCTGCCAGACCCACGCCCGCGGGACGGGCGGTGGCGGAGACGGGCTACGGGGGTGCTCGTCTCCGCCACCGCCCGCCCCACGGGCGGGCCGCTCCAGCGGGGCAACCAGCCCCCGCATATAGGCCAGCGCCGACTCCCGCGGCTCCGATCTGCTGAACCGGTGCACGAAACGCTCGTGCAGAGCGTCGAGTTCACCGGCCCATAACCTGACGCCAGCAAGGTCCCCACCCACAACCACACCCAACGACTGAACTGGTCAGCAGTCATGGCAAACACCGTTGCAGTAGTAGGTGCTGTTTCGATTGGTGCCAGCGTCCTGTGACCATCGCCGGAGGCGACAACGGTCCAGGTCACGAAGGCTCCGGCGGTGCGGCGACCGCAGTAGCGCGAGCAACGATCAGGACCGCGCGCTGCTGGCGGCCCTCGCCCGGCTCCTACCGCGGGCGCTCCGCGCACACCGGATCGTCTCCCCACGCACCCTGCTCGCCTGGCACCAGCGCCTAGTGAAGAAGAAGTGGACCAGCCGCCCCTTCCAGGTCGCCCGTTGCTGCCCGACGAGCTTCGAGACCTGATCGTCCGGCACGGCGCCGAGAATATCTGACGTCTCCCGCTGCGGCGGCTTGGTCAGGCCGCAGTTGCGATGGGGGTTCGCCCCAGCGGTACGTTCGAGCTTGGCCTCGCGGCGACCTGCCGCTCGCAGGTCTCACCCGCTCCGAAGGCGGCCTCGAACCCCCAGGCCCTGGGCGTCGCCGTCGGTGTGGTAGTGATCGAAGCAGGCGTAGCGCTCGCGGGCCCGCTTCGCCGCCTCGGGATCGACGCGGTCCAGGTAGCTGATGACTTCCTCGATCGAGCGGTACAGGCTGTACAGGTCGAGACCGTGGAAGCCCGCTTTCGCGCGCTCGCCGCCGGGGACCCGGTCGTTGTGTTCCCGCAGCCATCCACAAAGTCCAGCACCGCAGTGTTCCGCCACATCCAGGCGGGCAACCGCCGAAAGCCGCGCAGTGACTCCTCGGCCGTGACGTCGTCGCTGCGGTCCCGGACGTAGCGGTTGACCCGGTAGGAGTTTGGCCAGTCGGCCTCGGCCGCGACCGCGACCGCGCAGAAGCCCTTCTCCTCGATCAGCCGCTGCGTCATGCGGGCGCGCGCCTGGTAGAAGTCGTGCGTGCCGTGTGAGGCCTCGCCGATCAGCACGAAGTGCGCGTTGCCCACCAGGTCGAACAGTGCCTCGTCGCTGGGCAGGCCGTCCTCGACAGGCAACGCCTCGGCGCTGATGAGAGCGACCACGCTCGCCCCCTCCTCGGCCGGCTTCGCGGGCCTGCTCGCCACCCGGCGCAGCAGCCCCCGCACCTCCTCGTCCGTGATCTGGCGGAAGTCCCAGTAGGACGTGCCGACGGCGAAGAACGGCGACGGGGTGGTGGCGCAGACCACGTCGTCGGCCATGTCGGCCAGCTCGCGGCAGGTCGACTCGGGGCGGCAGGCACCGCGACGACGATCCTCGCCGGCCGGTGGCGGCGCAGGGCCTGGGTCGCGGCACGCGTGCCGGCCCCGGTAGCAAGGCCGTCGTCGACCAGGATCACCGTGCGGCCCTCCAGCTCGGGCGCGGGCCGTCCCTCCCGGTAGGTCTGCTCCTGGCGTAGCAGTTGCCGGGCCTCCCGCTCGACGGCGCTGCGCAGCGTGCCCGGCAGGATACCCAGGCCACGGACGACGTCCTCGTTGAACACCACCAGTCCGCCGTCCGCGATGGCTCCCATCGCCACCTCCTCCTGACCGGGCACGCCGAGCTTGCGGACCGGGAAGACATCGAGTGGGGCACCCAGGACTGTGGCGACCTCGTACGCCACCGGTACGCCGCCGCGCGGCAGGCCCAGCACGATCACATCGGGATCGCCCCGGTAGCGTTCCAGGAGCTTGGCGAGGACCCGGCCAGCTGCGCGATCACTGAACAGGCGGTTCGACATGGGCGAGCTCCGTGCGATGTGCGTTGCGTGATCGAGGCCGGGTTCCGATGCGCGGCTCCCGGGATCACGGCGAGGGATGCACGGCTTTCGTCGTCATCGTTGGCGAGATCATGCCCGCGTGCTCGGCAGGTCGCACGAACCGGCCTCAGTCGATGGGAGAGGTTCGTCCTTTTCGCTGTTTCACCGACAGCGGCTCGTGTACGACGAATCTGTGTCAATTGGACGAATCCGCGTCGATTGTACGTCCGGCGCCGCAGGCCGGGCCGGTCACGCAGCACCCGCCGTGGCCGGATGCGGGGCGGATCTGTCACCACCCGGTCACCGGCCCCGATCGGCCTGGTGAGCGCAGGCCCGCTGCCGGCATCGTGGCGCCGCCGGGACCATGACGCCTCGTCAGCCGAACCACCGCCGCGATCGCCCACCGGGGGCGCGGCGTCCTACCGGCCCGCGGCAGCTGTCTGCGTCGGCCGGGTGTCCGGCTCGGCCTGCTGTTCCTTGAATCCCATGCCGAGCGGGCGGGCGAGTCCCAGGACGTCTTCGTCCACCCGCTGCAGATGACGCAGTGCCACCTGAGTGAGCCGGTTTCGCTGCTGCTCCGTCTCCGGCGCCGTCCGCCTTCCGGATCCGGGGGCGTGAGGGGCTTCGGAGTCCTTCTGCGCGGTGGCGGTTCGCGCCTCGGCGTCGAGAGGCTCCCGGCAGCCACCCTTGGTCTGCAGGCACTCGATGAGCGCGCCGAGGTTGCGGTCTACGCGTCCTGCCGCCTCGGATAGCCGCGCATCGCTCACGAGCCCCCGATTGCCTGGCGCGGGCTGGGCGACGGCCGCGAGGTTGCGGGCGTGGTAGGCGGCCGTCTCCAGCAGTCCCAGGACGTAACGGGTGAGCCGCCGGCGACGGCGCAAGGGGGTGATCGGATGGCGCAGCGGCAGAGTGGTGGTCCGCAGATCGGCCAGTGCGCTGTCCAAGGCCCGTGCACGGTGGAGCAGGTCGACGGGGCGACCGCCGCCGAGCTCGGCCACACCCTCGCCGGTCACCTCACGCAGTCGTGAGAGCACTTCGCGGATCTGCTCCTCGGTGCGCTCCTGCGTCCGCACCGGCAACACCAGCAGGCCCACCACGACCGCGCAGGCGGCCCCCAGCGCGGACTCGCCCAGCCGGATCACGAGCAGGTCCGGGGTGAAGCTGTGCAACAGCGTGTAAAGCAGCCCGATCATCGCGGTGACGAAGAAGGACACCACCGCGTAGGAGATCGCGTAGAAAGTCCCGAACAGGCACAGGATGACCAGCGTGAACGCGGCCCAGGGCTGGTTGCCGACCAGGCCGGCCAAGCCGATTCCGGCCAGGACGCCGAGCAGGGTGCCCACCAGGCGCCGGGACCCTTTGACCAGGATTTCTCCGGCCGAGGAGGTGTTGACGAACACCACCCAGCAGGTGAAGACGGCCCAGTACCAGCGCTGCGGCGACAGCAGTTCGCCACCCACGATCGCCAGGGCCGAGGCGAGGGAAACCTGCACGGCGATGCGGGTGGTCGTGCGTTCCAGGCCGGCCGGTTCGCCCTCCTCCTCGGACTTCTCCCTCAGGGCGTCCTCGGCATCGAGGACGGCGTCCTCGGTTTGCAGCTCCTCCCGGCAGCGCACGGTCTCGGGGCTGTCATCCGGACTCTCCTCGCTCTCGTCAGGCCCTGTCAGTGCCAGGCGCAGGCCGAGCAGGGCTCGGCTGACGTCGCCGATCGCCCGGAACACGTCCTGCACGGCAGGGGGCGCGTCGGGCAGCCGTTCGTCGTCGCGGTAGCTCAGGAGCCGGTCCCGCACGATCTTCAGGCCGACACCGTGGTCGCTGCCGGGGGCCCGCCCGGCGACCACTTTCAGCGCGTGCAGATCGGCGATGAGACGGTGGATGACCTGCTCGTCGGCCGTGCGCAGCGGTACCGAGACGTCCGGTGGCACGCGGCCGGTGCGCTCGGTGATGTCGCTGGCGACGGGATTGACCCCCTGCAGGCCGAGCGCCCCTGTCAGCAGGACCGCGAGGTGTTCGGCGGCGACTTCCGCCTCGGCGATGCGCCGCTGGACATGGGCTGCCGTGCAGTGCTCCCGGATCGTGTCGTCCAAGTGGTCCTGGATCATCAGTGCTGCCTGATGCAGGGCAGCCGTGCGCCGCCGCAGACGGCGCACGGCCCGTTCGGCGCCAGGTGTTCCCGGCTTCTGCCGAGCCAGGTCGATGACTGCCTCAAGGTGCTGCACCAGTCGCGCGCGGAACGCCTCAAGCAGTCGTTGCAGGGTGCCCTGCGACGACGTCGGGACGAGCCCGAACCTCACCACCGCGCTGCAGACCGCACCGATCACCAGCAGCAGGCACAGCTGAGGCAGCCACTGCGGGTGAGGCCTGACGAACTGGGTGATGAAGAACATCTGAAAGGCGATGACGCCCAACGCGCTGCACCGTCTGCTGAACCGTCGCGCGTAAGCGGCCGCGAAGATCACCAGGACGCAGACCACGTCGCTCACCAATCGGTGGTGCACCAGCAGGGCTCCGAAAGCCAGCGCGGTCAGACCGGTCGGCAGTCCCAGAGCCAGCGTGATCGCCTGATCGCGCCGGTGCGGATCGGAGACGGCGAACGAGAAGACCTCCGCCGCCGTCGCACCGGTGACCAGGAGCGGAAGAGGGATGTGCAGCGTACTCATCACGACGACGGACAGCAGCACGCTCAAGACGATGCGCAGCGCGTTCAGCAGCCGGATGAACCCGGGATCGGAGGCGATGACCCGGTCCCACGCGGACGTCCAGACATCCCCCACCTGCCCGGCCGGCCCCACAGTGCCTGCGGGTACTCGTTGCTGCGCGGTGTCCTGGTCCGTGGCTGGACCTCCCGAAGCGTTCCGGCCCCCGGTAACGGCTCTCGTGGGGCCGCCGACCGGCGTGCAGGCGGGGCACGCGGCGTGCCCGGACACCCTCAACCAGGCGGGTACCCGCATACACCGCGATCACCGTGTCCCGCCGGTGGCTGCACCTCCCTCAAGACTGCCAGTCCCCGCCCGGTGTGACAGCCGGCGCGGCGTTGATCTTGCCGGTCGAAGGGTTCCGCGTCAGCCGTCGCCGTCCAGCGGTCCCTCCAGGGCGTGCCGGACTTGCCGCACCGCGCCCTGCGAGGTCCACTGGCGTAGAGGGCTTCGCCGGGAAGGGGGCGTCCCATGAAACCGCCGGTACGCGATCCGATCACGCGCTTGGTGCGCCATGACGGCCGGCTCCCGGCGGTGACGTCCCGATGGCCGCCCACGTCGAACACCTGCTGACGGTCGGCAGCCTGACCGGGGGCGCACGGCGTCCCCGTGCAGCTGGAGAACAACGTGTGGATCGTCGGCGACGACGAACAGGTCCTCGTGATCGACGCCGCCCACGAGCCCGATCTCATCGCGGAGGCGGTCGGCGACCGCCGCCTTGTCGGGATCGTGTGCACGCGCGCGCACAGCGGCCACGTCGATGCGGCCGTGGAGCTGTCCGAACTGACCGCGGCACCCATCCTGCCGCACCGCGACGACCTCAGGCTGTGGCACGACATATACCCGGACCGCACCCCCGACGACGACCTCACCGACGGCCGGCAGATAGACGTCGCGGGAACGGAACTGACGGTAGGTCACACTCCCGGGCACACGCCGGGCTCCGTCACGCCGCGTCGAGCGCCGCCACACGTACCTGGACTCCGACGTGTGCGTCGGGACCATGCCGATCAGCCGCACCGTGCAGGCCGTCGTCCTCGTCGCGACGGCAGCGGTGACGGACGCTGGTCCGGCACCGCTGGCCCGGTGGGGGCTCAGGGGGCGGTGGTCCCGCCGCCCGCCTCCGGTTGGGCAACCTCAGCACGCGTCTGATGCGCCCGGACTCGGCATGAAATCGCCGGAGAATCGCATGACACAATCGACAGTTCCTTCAGCCGGCGCACCCGTGGACGTCGAAGGCGGAGCGCAGCGGCCGTTCTCCGAGCACGCCGCCATGGCCAGGGCGTATCCCGGCGGCAGGATGACCGTGGGCGCCATCACGCCCCTGGAGGGCTTCGACGGGCCCGTGCCGTCCCTGGCCGGGCACATCGAGCGGATCCAGCAGGCCGAGCGGGCCGGCTTCGCCTCGGTGTGGGTCCGGGACGTGCCACTGCTGGACCCGAGCTTCGGGGACGCCGGGCAGGTCTTCGACCCGTGGGTGTACCTGGGGCAGCTCAGCGCCCGCACCACCTCGATCACACTGGGGACCGCCAGCATCGTCATGCCGCTGCGGCATCCATTGCACACCGCCAAGGCGGCCGCCTCGGTGGACCAACTGTCAGGCGGACGGCTCCTGCTCGGGGTGGCCACCGGTGACCGGCCCGTGGAGTTCCCGGCCTTCGGTCAGGACCCGGGCGGCCGGGCCGAGAGGTTCCGGCAGTCGCTGGAGTACTTCCGTGTCGTCCTCGAGCACCGTTTCCCGCACGTGGAGTCGCCGCTCGGCCGGATGCACGGCACCGATCTGCTGCCCAAGCCGGTGTACCGGCGGATCCCCGTACTGATGACGGGACGCGGCAGGCAGGACGTCCGGTGGATCGCCGACAACATGGACGGCTGGCTGTACTACACCCCGCCGCTCCAGCAGCAGGCCGAGAACATCCAGCGGTGGCGGGAGCTGACCCGGGGCGATGGCGGTGGATTCAAGCCGTACGCCCAGGCCACCTATCTGGATCTGACCGAGGACCCGCTGGCCCTGCCCCGGCGCATCCACCAGGGCTTCTCGGTGGGCCGGGTGTCGTTCCTGGCGATGATGCGGGCCTGGCAGGACATCGGCATCGACCAGCTGATGATCAACTTCAAGCACAGTCGCCGTCCGGTCGCCGAGGTGATCGACGAACTGGCCGAACACGTGCTGCCGCACTTCCCACCCGGGCGCTCCGGGGCGCGCGGCGAGCACCGGCGGCCCGTGGGGCGGACCGGGCCCTGAGGAAGCACGACCCCGGCGCCCCCGGCGTGACATGGCCGGGCTCAGTCCCGGACGGCCCCGGACGGCCGCTCCTGCGCGTAGTCGCACGTGCCCTCCGCCCGGAACTGCAGGGCTGCCCTGGTCACCTCCGTGCCGAGGCCGCGCAATTGGTCCGCGACCGCCTGGTCGGTGAGGCGTCCGTCGCCATCGAAGATCCGGGAGGACCGCGGGACCGCGAACACCAGCGGCACGGCCCAGCCGCGCAGCGACCGCACGATGAACTCCATCGCGTTGATCGCCTGCAGGCCCTGCACCCCACCGGCGGTCGTCAGCATCCCCACGGGTTTGTTGCTGAGGTAGGGCGGGTCGTGGTCGGCCAGGAGGGCGAGCCAGTCCACTGCGTTCTTGAACGCGCCGCTGACCGACCCGTGGTATGTCGGGCTGCTCCACAGCAGGGCGTCGGCTGCCTGAACGGTGTCCGCAAGCCGACGGGCGGACGCAGGGAATCCGTGCTCGGACGTGTAGAACGGAAGGTCCAGCCGCTTGAGGTCGATCACCTGAGTGTCGGCGCCTGCATCGGCCGCCCCCTCGACCGCCACACACAGTGCGGTGAGGCTGGTCGACGGGGTGCGCAGCGAACCCCCCATTCCGACGACGAGCGGGGGGCGCGCCATCCTGTCAACTCCTTCACAGCATCTCCAGGGGCGTGGGCCCGCTGGGCGGCGGGAACGCCTCGTCGAGGGCGTCGAGCGCCCCGGTGGGAAGGTGGAGGTCCACTGCGCCGCGGTTCTCCCGAACGTGGTCGGGTGATCCGGAACGCGGGATCGCGGCCACCCCCTGCTCCAGCACCCAGGCGAGTGCGACCTGGGCCGGCGTGGTTCCGAGGGCCCGGGCCACGGCATCCAGTGCCTCGACCTTCAGGAGCCGCCCCTGCTCGATCGGGGAGTAGGCCATGACCGTGACCCCGGCCTCGCGGCACCAGGGGAAGAGATCCCACTCGATGCCGCGCCGGGAGAGGTTGTACAGCACCTGGTCGCGAACAGGGCCGTGGCCAGCACCACCACCGCGAGCGCGACGGTGACCAGGGTGACCAGGGTGACCAGGTTGTAGGGGTACAGGGGGTGGTGCCGTGCAGGGAGGTGGGCGCCGCGCTCCCAGGGCTGGTGGTCGACGATGATCCACAGGCTGAGCGCGACGGCGGACACAGCGGTGATGACGGCATGCTGCACGGCGCCGAGTGCGGTGGCGAGGTTCCAGGTGGCGCTGTTGATGAACAGGACCGTAGCCGTGGCGAAAACGCCCGCCAGGCCCCGGGAGAGGGAGCCGAACAGCCGCCAGGGGCGGTTGGCGTACACCATGCCGGCGACGAGTCGGGTGTGGCCGCGCAGGCCGGGCACGACGTAGCGCCGGGGCTGCTCGGGGCCGGGACGGGTGTCCGGTACCGGTTCGCGCGGCGGGCGGCCGATCACCTCCGGGTGCCTGGCGTCTCCTCGTGCCCGACCAGCTCTCGTACGACATCAACGACGGCCTGCCGCACCCGGCGCCGAAGGCGGCGGACCCCAAGGGCGGGAAGGAGATGAGCGCGGCACGGAGCGCGGTGTCGACCTCGACGCTGATCGGGTAAAGCCGGGCCCGCCGCGGAAGGTCGGTGAGAAGATCCCCACGTCCCATTCGGCACCGTCCAGGTGGTTTCTGACGGCCTCGGCGATGTCGGAGACGTCGGCCTGCTCGCTCACGCTGAGCAGGGCGGTCATCGTGTGGACCTGCCATCCGCCCCGAGCACGGACTGCCCGGCGGAGAGGGTCGGGCAACCGGGGGCGAGAGCCCGGGCGATCTCCGACGGCAGACCGGGGTCGGCCACCAGCACGACGCGCACGGATCTGCCGGAGGAGGTCTCGGGCACGTCAGCCGTCATGACCACACCTTCGTGTGCGCCTCGCGCCATGGCGGCCGCGAGGGACCAGCGGTTCGCGGGTGTCACCCACCGTGCCGCCCGTCCCCGGCGCACACGCAGCGTCCGGGGCCGCTTGCGCCGTGACACGGGCTCCGTGCCGAAGGCTCCGGGTCACCCGGCGGATTCGAGGGCCTGGGAGAAGTCCGTTCCGAGCTGCGACAACAGGTCGTCGAACTCCTTCTCGCTGATCGCCTCCCGGAGCACGGCCAGGACGGTCCGCACACCCCGGTCGGCTTCCTCCTCCTTGAGCATGGTGCGGTCGGCCACGCGCCGCACGCTGTCATAGTGGCCGAAGCGCTCGATGCGGTGGGTGGTTCCCCGGCGCACCGCCTCCGCGAGGCCCTCGGGGAGTTCGATGATCAGGTCCCTGGCCTCCCCGGAGCTCAGCCTGTGGGCACCCACAGCTTGACGCCTCCGTACACCGTGGTGTGCAGGGCCTCAGCTTGCCGTGGCATGGGACGCATCAGCAGGTGTGAGCGGGTCCGGGCGTGGGAACCCGAGGTGCCCCGACTCCAGGGAGGCGCCATGGACGCCCATGTCACTGGCCAGGGGAGCCCCATCGCCACGGTCAATCCCTACACCGGTGAAAGGGTTCGGGAGTTCTCGGCCCTGAGCGCGGAGGACGTAGGACGCGCGATCGACGCGGCGCACCGTAGCTTTCCGGACTGGCGTGCCCGGCCGACGGCCGACCGCGGGGCCCTGGTGCAACGCGCCGGCCGGCTCATGAGGGAGCGCAAGGAGGAACTGGCGCGGCTGCTGACCCTCGAGGTCGGCAAGCTGATCAACTCCAGCCGTGCAGAGGTCGACCTCGCGTCCGACATCCTCACCTACTACGGCGAGCACGGCCCCGAGCTGCTGGAAGAGCGACCCCTGCCGGTGCCCAAGGGCACGGCCGTGCTGGTGAACGAGCCGCTCGGCGTTCTTCTCGGTGTGATGCCCTGGAACTTCCCGCTGTACCAGGTGGTCCGATTCGCGGGTCCGAACCTCGTCCTCGGCAACACGATCCTGCTCAAGCACGCGAGCAGTTGCCCCCAGTCCGCACTGGCACTCGAGCAGCTGTTCAGGGATGCGGGTGTGCCGACCGGGGTCTATACCAATCTCTTCGTGCGGGGCAGGGACGTCGGGAAGATCATCGATGACTCTCGTGTGCAGGGAGCATCACTGACCGGAAGCGAGCGGGCGGGCGTGAGCTTGGGCGGGATCGCCGGCCGCAATGTCAAGAAGTCCGTCCTCGAGCTGGGTGGCAGTGATCCCTTCATCGTGCTGGACGGTCACAACCTCGAGCGCACCGTGTACGCCGCGTTCCTCGGCCGGATGGGCAACACAGGGCAGTGCTGCGTGGCGGCCAAGCGCTTCATCGCCCTTGCCGACGTCTACGACGCCTTCGTCACCGGGCTGCGCGACCGGATGAGCGAGGTGCGACCGGGAGATCCGGCCGACCCCGCCACCACGCTCGGCCCGCTGTCCTCCGAGGCCGCGGCCGAACTCCTGATGGAGCAGGTCCGCGACGCGGTGGACAAGGGAGCCACGGTGGTGCTGGGCGGTGGACGGCCCGACCTGCCGGGCGCCTTCGTCGAGCCGACCGTCCTCACCGACGTCACACCGGACATGCGGGCCTACCGGGAAGAGCTCTTCGGCCCCGTCGCCACGGTCTACCGGGTCGCCGACGAGGACGAGGCCGTGGCATTGGCCAACACCTCTCCCTACGGCCTGGGAGGCGCGGTCTTCGCCGCCGACCCGGAACGCGCTCGCGGGGTCGCGGACCGGCTGGAGGCGGGCATGGTGTGGATCAACCACCCGACCGCGTCCGGACCGGAGCTGCCCTTCGGCGGCATCAAGCGCTCCGGCTACGGGCGCGAACTCGGCGACGTGGGCATCGTGGAATTCGCGAACCGCAAGCTCGTGCGCTACGTGGACGCCGACGCCCCGATCGAAGAGGTGCTGGGCTGACCTACGAACGCTCTCGATGGCGAGCTGGTGGCGTGCCGAGCGGGACAGGCTGGCGTTCGAGCGGCTACACCAGCGGCTCGCCGGACGCGGGACGACTGCCGCCCAGGCACCGCGGCAGTGGCCGGCGCACAGCGCCCGTAGTCGCCTCTCTCCAATCGCTCCAGGGCGTGATCGAGATCGTTCAGATGCTCGCGCGCCGGGGGCAGCAGGGCGGCGACGTACGCCCGCTCGAAGGCCGTGCTCGCCCCCTCCGGGTCGTGCTCGTCGTCAATGGCCACCACTGCGTTCGCCTCGACGATCCCTTCGAACTCACGGCTCAGTGCGGATATCTGCTGCAGTGTGCCGACACGGTCGGCTGCCGGCACCCACGTATCGACTCGCTCGGAAGTACGGGAAAGGCGGCATTGCCGCATGGATCGCTCATATAGGAGGAGACCTCTTCGCCTTGGGTCCAATTCCCGGGTGCCTCAGCCGTGACGCGGGCGGCCACGCTCGTACTGCTTCGGCCACGGGACGTCGTCACGGAGCACGTGGGCCGCGCGGAGCGGCCAGGTCGGGTTGCGCAGCAGTTCGCGCGCGAGCATGATCGCGTCAGCCGAGCGGTCCACGAGGATCTGGTCGGCCTGCTCCGGTGCGGTGATCAGGCCGACCGCGGAGACGGGCAGGGCCGCGCCCTCGCGGACGGCTCGGGCGAAGGGCACCTGGTAGCCGGGCTCCACTTCGATGCGGGCGTTGTGGACGAGCCCGCCGCTGGTGACATCCACCAGATCGACGCCGTGGGCCACCAGGTGCCGCGACAGCTCGACCGTCTCCTCCGGGGTCCAGCCGCCGTCGGCCCAGTCCGTGGCGGAGAAGCGTACGAACAGCGGGCGGTCCTCCGGCCACTGCGCCCGTACGGCGTCGGTGACCTGGACCAGGAAACGGCTGCGCCCGTCGAGATCGCCTCCGTACTCGTCGCTGCGGTGGTTGGACAGCGGTGACAGGAACTGGTGCAGCAGATAGCCGTGCGCGGCGTGGATCTCCAGAACCTCGAAGCCGGCGGACAGCGCCCGCGCGGCGGCCTCGCCGAAGGCCCGGACCAGAGCGCGTATGTCGTCCGCGCCGAGCTCCCGCGGGGCCGGCCAGTCGCCGAATGGCAGCGGTGACGGTGCGACCGTCTGCCATCCTCCGGCCTCCGGTTCGACGTACACGTCACCCTCCCAGGGCGGTGCCGTCGACGCCTTGCGGCCGGCATGGGAGATCTGAATGCCGGCAATGGCTCCCTGCCCGTGGACGAAGTCGGTGATCCGCTTGTACGCGGCGGCCTGCCCGTCATCCCAGATGCCGGCGTCGGAAGGGGTGATCCGGCCCTCAGGTTCCACTGCCGTGGCCTCCTGCATGACCAGGCCGGACCCGCCGCGTGCCAGGGAACCGAGATGGACCAGATGCCAGTCCTGCGGATAGCCGTCGACCGAGCTGTACTGGCACATGGGGGCCACCCAGGCCCTGTTCGGAAAGGTCGTGCCGCGGAGGGTGAGCGGCGAGAAGAGACGGCTCATCGGAGGCCTCGCAGGGGGGACGTAGGACGCCGGGTGCCCCGCAGCCGTCGAGCCGTGACGGCCTGGGCTCCTGCGGGCGCCCCTCACGGTGGGGTGCACTCGAGTACCCGGCCGCTCGTGGCACAACCACGGCCAGGGGTGCTCACCCAAGCGGATGTCCCGGTACGTGGCGGTCCCGGGCCGTGGCCGGGTCAAGCGGCATACCGCCGACGACGTCGACGCGCGTCGACATCGCCGCGATCGTTCGGGAAGAGGGTCCGTCATCGGTGCGGTCACCGGGTCGCTTGCCACGCCCCGCACTTCTGATGAGCGTGGGCCGGCAGCGCGGCCTGGGACAGCGGGACGCTCAGCTTGGCCCCACAGCCGGCGCACCCGAAAACGAACAGACGTCCTCCGTAAGGAAGCAGGGCATCGTCGCAGCTCAGGGGTCGACCGGCCACCGTGTTCTTCATCCGCCGCACGAGACCGTGCAACGCGTCGGTGTGTACCCTCACCGTTCGAATTCGCGGTAGGCCGGGTGCCTCCCGAAGTGATGAACTCCTGCTGCCCGTTCTCGGGTTCCGGTCCAACTTCTGTGGAGCAGTCACGCTGTAATGTCTCAGGACTGGATGGCCCTTCGTGACCCGTTGACAGACCGGTTTGGGATCACGCCCGCATGGACTTCGACCTCGCCCCACCAAACGGCGTTGGCCCGTTGCGGATCGGTATGCCTCGGCAATCGGCCAACGCGGCGTTGGATTCGTTCCACGATCTCTCCGCGGTCTCGGAGTCCGACCGGCCGGGTCAGCACATCTTCCGTCCCAGTGGACTGATGATCAGCATCCACTGCATGCGAGACATGCTCGAAGCCATTGAGTTTGGGAGGCCGTCGACTCAGACAGACCGAGTCATCTTCCGGGGCCTGGACGTGTTCGCGATCCCGGCCCGCGAGCTGGTGCAACGTATGGGCGAGTACACCTCGATTGAGGCAGACCCCGACGACCCGGCGTCTTTCGTCGCCTCTGACCTGCTCCTGAGCTTCTGGCGCCCGTTCGCGGCCGACGACGAGCCAGAGGAAGAGCAGGGCTACTACTTCAGTTCGGTGCTGCTGGCACGGCCTGGCTACTACGACACCCCTGCTCGGGCCGCGGAGCGACTCCAGCAGAGCTCGTGACCGTCCCGTCAGGATGCCAGCAGGACTCGTTTCCGCAGAAGGCCGAAGCCGGCCCGGCCGTACTTCTGACGCTTGATCATTTTCATCCGGTCGACGTGGCCTTCGACGGCACCGGAGCTCCACGGCAGTGTGAGGCCGGCGGTGACGGCGGCGAGGTCTCGTTCGAGGCCGTTGGCGAAGGCGTGGAGGCTGGGCAGGTCGTCGGCGCGGACCGCCTTGATCCACTGCGGGAGTTGGCCGCCCTGGAGCTGGGTGAGCATGTTCCCGAACGCGCGGACGTGCCCGGTGAGGGCATCCAGTTCGGGACAGCCGGCGAGGACGGATTTCAGCTTCAGGCGCTCGCTCTCCGGCAGGGTGTCGGGGTGAGTCAGCATCCAGCCGGTGAGGCCTCGACCAGCCGCAGGACCGTGTTCCGGCTGGCCCTCGCACCGAAGACATCGGCCAGCCGGGCACCGGCGCGACCGGCCAGAGCGAAGCCGACCTCCGCCAGCACCGACCGCATTCGTTCGGTCCGTTGGCTGTACCGGCGGGTCAGGCCCGCGACCTGCTCGACGAACGTCCGTCGCCCGCAGGAGTCGTCTTCGCACGTGAAACGCCGGACACGAAGTCGTAGCACCACCTGCCGTCCTGCCACGGGGAGGTCAGCTGGAAACCGCAGGTAAGAGCCGTGCACCCGCCCGGACCAGCTTCCGCAGCCTGGGCACCGAGCCCCAACCGTCAGGCATCTGACACCGACTCGGATCACCTCGCCATCGTCCTGCACCGACTCCATCCTGATCCCCGGATCCGCCAGGAAGAGCAGCTCTTCCAGCCGGAGCAGTACCTCGCGCACAGGCCAGAACCATCCGCCCGAACGTGGTCGGCACCGTCAGTTTCCGGGCGATCTCGGGAGACCTACCAGCAAGACCAACAGTCACAGGGAGTAGCGCCCCACGGAAGTTGGACCAGAACCCGTTCTCGTGGACAAAGCCACGAGCGATGTCCGCCACAAGCTGGAACGACACTTGGCGCCGCGGGCGACCCTGCGCCCCGAACCCGGCTGACCGGTGCTCAGCCCCTCGCGCTGTCGTCAGGAGCGCGCGAGCCGGGCCGCGAGATAGGGCGCGGTGGCACTGTGGCGGGCCCTCGCCACCGTGGTCGGCGGGCCCGCCGCGACCACCCGCCCGCCCGCGTCGCCGCCGCCCGGCCCGAGGTCGATAACCCAGTCGGCGGTGGCGATCGTGTCCATGTCGTGCTCGACGAGGACGACCGTGTTGCCGGCGTCGACGAGCCGGTGCAGCTGTCGCAGCAGCAGCGCGATGTCCGAGGGGTGCAGCCCCGCCGTCGGCTCGTCGAGCAGGTAGAGCGCGTGCCCGCGGCGGGCTCGCTGCAGTTCGGTGGCCAGTTTGATGCGTTGCGCCTCACCGCCGCTGAGTTCCGTCGCGGGCTGGCCCAGCCGCAGGTACCCCAGTCCCACCTCGCGCAACGTGTCCAGACTGCGGGAGGCGGCCGGGACGGCGGACAGGAACTTGGCGGCGGCGTCGACGGACAGCGCCAGTACTTCCGCGATGTTCTTGCCTCGGTAGGTAACTTCCAGCGTTTCAGCGTTGTACCGGGCGCCTTCGCAGGTCGGGCACGGCGCGTAGGTGCCGGGCAGGAACAGCAGTTCCACCGCGACGAATCCTTCACCCTGGCAGGTCTCGCACCGCCCTTCGGGCACGTTGAAGGAGAACCGCCCGGCCGAGTAGCCGCGCGCCCTGGCTTCGTCCGTCGCCGCGTACAGCTTGCGCACCGCGTCGAACATCCCGGTGTACGTGGCCAGGTTGGACCGGGGCGTTCGGCCGATGGGCCGTTGGTCGACCCGGACCAGCCGGTCGAACGACTCAACCCCCGACGCGTCCTGGACGTCGACCTCCAGCTGCGCCTCGTCGGGTTCCTCGGGTACGAGTCCGAGGTGGCCGCGGACGACCTCGGCGAGCACCTGCGTCACCAGCGTCGACTTTCCGGAACCGGACACGCCCGTCACCGCCGTCAGCACGCAGAGCGGTACGTCCACGGACACGTCGTGCAGATTGTGGCGGGAGACGCCGCGCAGGTGCAGCCAGCCGTGGGGTGTGCGCGGGCGGTGATCGAGCGGCTGGGCGCGCCCGAACAGGTATTGGCTCGTGGCCGACTCCGCGACCCGCTCAAGACCGGCGACCGGGCCGCTGTACAGCACACGTCCGCCGCCCTCGCCCGCACCGGGGCCGATGTCGACCACCCAGTCCGCCCGCCGTACGACGTCCATGTCGTGCTCCACGACGAACAGCGAGTTGCCCGCCGCCTTGAGGCGGTCCAGCACGTCCAGCAGCGGTTCCGCGTCAGCCGGGTGCAGGCCCGCGGAGGGTTCGTCGAGGACGTAGACGACGCCGAACAGCCCCGAGCGCAGCTGGGTGGCGATCCGCAGGCGCTGCGCCTCGCCGGGCGACAGGGTCGTCGAGCGGCGCCCGAGGCTGAGATATCCGAGACCCAGGTCGAGCAGTACGTCGATCCGCGCGACCAGATCGCCGCAGATCCGGACCGCGACCTCGGTCGTCTCCCCGGATCGGGCGGTCGACGTGGTGGCGTCGGCCTCGGACCGCCCCGCGACGGGCCGCAGCAGCGCCACGACCTCGGTGAGCGGCATCGCGTTGATCTCGGCGATGGTACGTCCGGCGAAGGTCACGGCGAGCGCCTCGGGCCGCAGTCCGCTGCCGTGACAGGCGGGGCAGGGCACACTCCTGACGAACCGGAGCGCCCGTTCGCGCATCTTCTCGCTCTTGGAGTCGGCGAGGACGTGCATGACGTGCTTGCGGGCGCTCCAGAACCTGCCCTGGTAGCCGTAGTCGACGCGGTCCTCCTCCGGCTCGACGTACACGGAGGGCTGCTCGTCCGTGTACAGCAGCCAGTCCCGGTCCTTCTTCCTGAGCCTGCGCCACGGTCGGTCGATGTCGATCCCCAGGCCGCTCACGACACTGCGCAGGTTGGCTCCCTGCCAGGCGCCCGGCCAGGCGGCGATCGCTCCCTCGCGGATGCTCAGCGAGGGATCCGGGACGAGCAGGTCCTCGGTGACGTCGTGCACGACGCCCAGTCCGTGGCACTCCGGGCAGGCGCCGGCCGCGGTGTTGGGTGAGAACGACTCGGCTTCCAGCCGTGCGGCCCCGGGCGGATAGGTCCCGGCGCGGGAGTACAGCATGCGCAGCAGATTGGACAGCGTGGTGAGAGTGCCGACCGTCGAACGCGAGCTGGGCGACCCGCGTCGCTGCTGCAGGGCCACGGCCGGTGGCAGTCCGGTGATCTCCTGCACGTGCGGTGCGCCGACCTGTTGCAACAGCCTTCGGGCGTACGGTGCCACGGACTCGAAGTAGCGCCGCTGTGCCTCCGCGTAGAGCGTGCCGAACGCGAGCGAGGACTTGCCCGACCCGGAGACGCCGGTGAAGGCGACCATCGCGTCCCGCGGAACGTCGACATCGATGTTCCGCAGGTTGTTCTCACCGGCGCCCCGGACATGCACGAAGGGGTCGGTCGCGTCCTTGTTCACCGTTCCTGATTACCTGATCGCGCCGCGAACCGCGCGACAGACGTTGTCACCGGGCCCGCTCACAAGCAGCGTCGCCCTGTTGATGCCGCGCCGTCCAGGCCGCCGCGGATGGACTCCGGTGGATGCTGGCATCGTCGGTACGCACCGGCGTACGGGCTGTGCGGCATCGGGTGCATTCAGTGGCCCATCTCCCGGCCGTGGAGCGGTCCGGGCTGTTGGGGCGGTGCGCCTGCTGGGCTTCCTGGCCCACCAGGTGCGCTGCGTCGGCGCGGTCGAGTCCGGCGTAGCGGCCCGTACAGGCACGGGACTCCAACACGGTCACAGCCTGTCTCGACCATCGCACTGGCTGCAATGACAGATGAGGACGTAAACGGCCAGGGACCGCCCCTCGGGAGCCGGAGAGTCCCCTGACCAGGCAATTCGAGAGCCTGCTCCGGCAGCGATGGGTGAGGCGGCTCACAGGGGCCGGACGTCGCGGGCACCGGCCCAGTCAGGCGCTCCGCACTGATCCATCGGCGCCGTCGTTGCACCGGTGCCTCGCCGCCCGACGTCGACTTACACTCGGTCCCCGCGCGAGTAGCGTCGATCAAGGCGTATGGCACCCATGAAGGAGCGAGCGTATGGGCCTGGAGCGGTGGATCGGTCAGTGGCCCGTATACCGGCAGCTCACCGGCCCCGACCGGCTTGGCCGGGGCAAGGCGGCCGAGTCCCCGCGCTCGGCAGCTCTCGGACCCCGCACCGACCGCGCGGACCGAGTCGCGGACTCCGTCTGCCCCTATTGCGCCGTGGGCTGCGCGCAGCGTGTCTACGCCAAGGACGACCGGGTCATCCAGATCGAGGGCAACCCGGACAGCCCGATCTCGCGCGGCCGGCTGTGCCCGAAGGGAGAGACCAACTGACCACCCGGCCCAGCGACATCTTCCCGCACACCCACAGCTATCCGCCGGTCGCCGCTGTCAGCGGCGCCGAGCAGAAAGAGGAGCCCCCGATGGCAGCAGAGAGAGCCATGCCCGTCACATTCGCCGCCGGCCACCCGGGGGCCTGACTCTGCGCTGGTGATCTACCGTTCCAAGGACAAGCACGGAATCGGCTCAGACGGCCACCTCTACGGTGAGACCGGCCAGACCGACGCCGTCCAGCGGGAAGCAGACAGCCGGTACTGGAGCGTATCCCCGGCCCGAAGGCCGACCCTGCGCCTACTCATCGTGGTTACCGGCGGAGTGGTCTGCCGAATCTGGCCCGTCGACGCCGACGCCGACTGGTGTGAGGAGCCAGGCGAAACCGGAAAGGTCGCATTGCCCCTTGCCGACCATCCGCTCGACCCCGGCGAGGTTCAGGTTCTCTATCCGCACCTCGGCATAGCTGTCGGAGACGAACTGCCCGCACGCCGAGGCCCATACGCCACTACATGCCCATCGCCGCAGCACAGGACTGAGGTTGAGGCCCAGCTCACCGCTCGTGCTCGACGGATGGACCCAGGTGGGGCCGATCCTCATCGGTGGTCCGTTAGGCTGAATGCCGCGGAATGAGACACTCCTGCCAGCGTTCAAGGTGATGGCGTTACTCTGACTTGGGGCCCCGAATCAGCGCATCTACTTCTCAACCTGGCCAACCACGCACGCTGACCCTCTTCGTGGGAAGCATCAGGTAATCGGCCGTCGTGAGGTGTGCGGGACAGGGACACCTCGCGTCGTCGGGGGTACGCCGAGAAAACCGATCCGGTCCGCCCAAGCACACGGTCCGTCCGAATGGTCAGGCGTTCCAAAGCAGTCCCTCCGCGTCCGGAACGTCTGCGGTCTTTCGCCATGCTCCGGTCCACGACAGTGACACGAGCCGCGCACTAGTCGACGCAGTCTACTGAAACCCGCCGGGCTGGTCCTTGGCCCACCACAGGAACGCGGCGGAGTGCTGCTGGTTGGCGAAGCCCTCGCCGACGAGGGTGTGCAGGAGGTCGTTGCTCCAGAGGATGAGCCGGCCGAGGGTCCAGTTCACCGACTCGGGGGCTGGCAGTTCGAGTCCGTAGACCGCCCGGGCTATCTCGCGCTTGCCGCCCGCCGCCGTCGTGTACTTGAGGATCGACAGGAACCGCTCGGGCTGCACCACGCACAGCACCCTCGTGAGGAGCGCCTCCTTGAAGCCGGTCATGGCGAACGGCTTCGTACCGGCCAGCAGATGCTGGAGGCGGTCTTCCAACGGCACGTCGTCGGGTCCGTACAGGAGGTACTCGATCGTCTTGCGGGTCGACTCCCCGGCCTCCGCGTCTCCCATCGCGTTCCAGGCGGAGTTGAACGTGGCCTGGTTGCCGGGGTGGGCTCCGACATCGGAGTTGGCGAAGTCCTTGAGAAGCCTGGGGTCACAACTGCCCAGCCCGTCGGGGGAGAAGATCTCCTGGTACTTCGACCAGTAGGCGGCGACCTGGGCATCGAAGTCGGGCTGGGTGGCGAGGTACTTCGCCTTGAGCCGGGCCGCCCGTTCCAGCCGCGCGGAGTCGACGTCGTCGGGTGTCGGGAAGCGGGCCTTGAGGTCGCCGAAGGAGCGGTGCTGTTCCTTCTTCGCGAGAGCGGGCTCGCCGTGCTCCCATTCGTAGCCGCACCGGTGCTTCATGACCCTGCGGCCGTCGTCCAGGGTGCGGAGCAGTTCGATGTCCTCGTCGTCACTGCACAACGGGCACATGGCCAAACCCATGGTTCCCCCACTCCGTCGGTGTCCGTGCCGCCCGGCGGGCCGGCGTGTCCCCTGGCCCGAGAGGCGCATGGTGGCATCCGGCTCGGGCAGGCGGTAGCGGTGCCGGGGGCGGCGACCACCCCGACAACCGATATTGGCATACTGCAAAGATGACAGGCACAACCCCGCGTGTCCGCATTCCTCTCGCAGCATCCCTGGCCGTGGCACTCGCCGTCCTGGCAGCCGGGTGCGCGGGAAGTCCCTCCTCCTCTTCTCATGCCGACGCCTCCGCTCCCGTGTCAAGCAGCGGCCCGGGCCGTATCCATGTGGACGTGGCCGACGTCGACATGACGATCACGGATGCCGTCGCCCACCTCGATCGCTCGGGTGACGGCTCGCTCAGCATGGAGGTGCGCAACAACGACGGCGTCCCCGAGCACCTCGGCATGGTCGCGACCCCGGTCGGCGGACGGGGTGAGTTGGTCGGGGGGAAGTCGGCAGGGGGCGACGGTTCGCTGTCCACCGCCGGCATCCTGCTGCTGAGCGGCACCACCGTCACCTTCGGAAGCGGAAACGGGCCGCGCGTCCTGCTGCATCGGGTACACGGCGTCACGGCCGCGCACACGCTGCCGGTGTCCCTGCAGTTCGGCATCGCCGGACTGGTCAGGTTCGAGGTGCGAGTCGCCTCATCCTGACGCCCCTGTCCGGGGTCCGCGTACGGTTCCCCGCTCCCCCGCGTATCCCGCGGTGGCGCCGGTGAAGGCCGCTTCGAGCGCCCGGGCGCGGTCGGCGTAGCCGGCGATCCGGGTGATGAGGCCGCCGGTGACGTCGAAGACGTGGTAACTGACGCTTTCCGGGTCGGCCGGCGGCACCGTGCCGTGGATCCGCAGGCCGAGGACGACGGCCGCCGGATAGGTGAAGGTCTCCTCGGCTCTCGCCCGCAGTCCGAGTGCGTACAGACGGGAGCAGCGGCTCAGGACGTGGGAGCGGGCGTGGCAGCCTGTTGCGCCACCCTCCGGCGGGCTCCAGTGAACGTTCGGGTGCAGGAGGTCGGCGAGCAGTAGGCAGTCGGCGGTTTCCAGGGCCTCGCGCAGCCGAGCGGTGACAACGCGTTGGCCGGCACTGGGACTTGATGTCATCTAACTCTCCGCGCTTCGGGTCTGCTCCCCGGAACTCTTCGCCGCCTGCGCGTGTGTGCTGCGCGAGGGGCGCTGTGCGCTCGTGTCCGTTGTTCCCGCCCAGGCCGGTACCGAGGCGAGTTGGCGCAGGTATGGTCGTTGCCGGCCGGTGAGTGCCATGCCCGCGAGGCGGCTCGCTCCGGGCAGGCCGGCAGACCGCAGGCCCAGTCGGCGCAGGCGCAGTTGCCGGGCCGAGGCAGGAACGAACCAACGGGCGGTTCTGCGGGCGGATCGCTGCCTGCGCGTGATGACCGGCCGCCAGAGTCGTTCGTATCCGGCGAGCGCCTCCTCGATGCTGCTGGTTCCGGCGAGTTGGTCGGCGAGGACGTAGGCTCCGGCGATCGCCAGCGAGGCGCCCTGTGCGGCGAGCAGGGACACGGCGTGGCAGGCGTCGCCGACCAGGACGACCCGGCCACGGCTCCAGCACGGCAGGTCGGTCTGGGCGACCTGGTCGTAGTAGATCCGCGAGGGCGGCGGGCAGTTGGCGAGGGCTCGGGGTACCAGCCAGCCGACCGAGCCGTACTCGCGGCGGAGGGCGGCCCGGGTGTCGTCGGGCAGGCGGGGTTCGGTGGCGTGGTGCACGGCGAACGCGGCGACTTTGCCGTCCCGCAGGGCGTAGAGGCCCATCTGTCTGCCGATGGTGTCGGTGAGGCAGAACCGGTCTCCGAGTTCGGCGTGTGCGGCGGGGTCGTCGAAGGTGAACGCGGCCGTGTGGTAGCCCAGGTACCGCACGTACCGCTGTTCCTCGCCGAAGGCCAGGGCCCGCACGGTGGAGTGGATGCCGTCGGCCCCGACGAGGAGGTCGGCGTCTAGGCTGCTGCCGTCGGTGAGCGTGACGCGGACGCCGTAGGGACGCGCGTCGATGCGTGCCGGGCCGACACCGAAGCGCAGACCCACGGCGAAGGACAGGCGCTCCCGCAGGGCGAGTTCGAGGTCGGGCCGCATGACGCTCAGCAGTCGGCCGTTCAGGGCACGGGCGAACCGGTCGTACTCGAGCCGGGCACGGCACCGGCCGTCGTCGTCGACGAACGCCGCCCCGGAGACCGCATAGCTCAGTTCCTCCAGCCAGGGCAGCACACCCATGGCCTCGGCCGCTTCGTAGCCCGGGCCGAAGAAGTCGATCATGTAGCCCTCGGTGCGCGGTCCTGGCGCCTTCTCGACGACCACGACCTCCCAGCCGAGCACGTTGTGCAGGCGCCCGGCGAGCGACAGCCCGGCGATACCGGCTCCGCAGATCACTGCCTTCATCGGTGTGCATCGCCTCTTCCACGCCCGGGACACTCACGCACCTCTCCCCATACTTTTGCACTATGCAAACCTCGCGGCAAGAAGACCTCGGACGGCCGACCGCACGAACCCGTGGCCGTTTCCCTCGGTCGGGCCAGGGCACCCTCTCCGGCGGGCCGACGACCCGCCTGGGCATCTTGACGCTCCCTAACGCCTTTCTGACGACTCCTTGACGTACCGTCGAGAGCGGTGTTCCGGGAAGACGGGTCGGCGAAGTGTCCCCAGGTGAGTCCTCCGTTTCGGAGCATCGAGGAAGGTCTTCGCGTTACCCCGTCGAAGCCGGCCGCCGCCGTCTCGGCCGCCCCGCCCCGGGTCCTGCCCGGACGCGGCCCCTGCCGTTCCGTTCTCTTCTTCGCGTTCGCCTTCACGGTGATCGCCGACCCGGTCTCCTCGGTCGCCTACGCGATCGAGGCCCCGCTGCGCGCCCTGCACGGCGACCTCTGCTGCTGCCGACGATGAGCCTGGTCATCGGACTCGTCGTACTGGTCACCGCGAACTACTGGCAGCTCGTGCGGCGCTTCCCCAAGGGCGGCGGCGCGGCGGGCGCGGCCGGGCGGGCCTTGGGCGCGCGCTGGACGTTCCTGCCCGTCGGCGCCTGGTCGTGGACTTCGTCCTGACCATCGGCATCTCGATCGCCGCGGCGGCGAGTGCGGTGATCGCCCTGTTCCCGGGCCTGGCCCCGTTCCGGATCCCGCTCGCGCTGCTGCTTCTCGCGGTGGTGGCGGGGCTGACCTGGTTCGGGCACGGCAGGCGACTGCTGTTCGCCGTGATGACCGTCGCCTTCGTCCTCATCTCCGTGGCCGTTCTCGTCCTGGGCTTCACGTCCCGGCACGGCACCGGTAATGCCGTCGCCACGGCCGACCCGGGCCACCCCGCCGTGCTCGCGGCGGTGCTGGCCTTCCCGGTCGCCATGGCACTGGCCACCGGTATCGAGGCGCCCTCCACCGTGATCGCCCAGCTCGGCCAGCTCGACGACACCCACCGCCGGCGCTTCGGCCGCGGCACGCTCGCGCTGCTGCTGGTCATCGTCGGCGGCCTGACCCTCGCCCTGACCGCTCTCGCCGTGCGGCTGCACGTCGGCATCCCCAAGGCCGATTCCACCCAGATCGCCGACATCGCCCATGCCGCCGCCGGAGGGGGCTGGGTGTACGGCGCCTTCCAGCTGACCAGCTCGCTGCTGCTGCTCGCCGCGGCCAGCTCGTCCTTCCAGGCCGGACCGGGGCTGCTGAAGGCCCTCTCCGGTTCGGCCGAGCGGCCCGGCGTCCTGCCGCCGGTACTGGGCCGGACCAACCGGCACCACACCCCGTACTGGTCGGTCGTGGTCTACCTGGCCGCCGCCGCACTGATCATCATCGCCGCGGCCGGCCAGGAGCAGGAACTCGTGCTGTTCTACGCGGTCGCCGTCTTCGTCAGCTTCCTGATCGGGCTGCTGGCCATGGCCCGGTTCGCCCACCGGGAGCGGAAGACCACCCTGACCTGGCTGAGCGGTCTGGCCGCCGTGGCCGTCGCCTTCACCCTCGCGGTGAACCTGCTGCACGGCTGGCCGGCGCCGGCCCTTGCCGCGACCCTGCTCGTCGCGGGAGCCCTGTACGCCCGGTGGGCGCGGGCCGGGCGCCCCGCGGACATCGAGGATGTCGAGGCCCGCGCCGAAGCGGCGTGACACCGGCCGACGGCTGCGCCCAAGTGCTGGGCGCGGTCCGACTCCGGCGGAGCGGAATGCGCCGCCGCGGACGACAGGGCCGCCCTCTCCCACCACGACCGATACCCGATGCCCGCGACACGCCCCCTTGACTCGTTTTGCATAATGCAAAGGTATGAAAGGGAAACGATGAGTGCCATACGAGCGGCGATGGACGGCAAGCAAGTGACAGGCAGTACGACGACCGGCTTCAGACCGACACCGAGACTTCCGGCACTGCGCACCGCGCCATGGGGCCTGATGGCGCTGGCCGTCGTGGTCGGCGCCGGAGCCGGCGCGGGCTCGGTCGTCTTCCGCTGGTGCATCAAGACCTTCACGCGTCTCTTCTCCGGACACGCCGACTACGCGGCCTCCCCCGGCGCGGCCCATCCGCACGTGCCCTGGCTGGGCCCGTACTTCGTCCTCCTCGCCCCGGTGATCGGCGGCCTGCTGTACGGGCCGCTGGTGAACCGGTTCGCCAAGGAGGCGCGCGGGCACGGGGTGCCCGAGGTGATGCTGGCGGTCGCTCAGCGCGGCGGGCGGATCAGCCCGAAGGTCGCCGTCGTCAAGACGCTCGCCTCCGCCCTGACCATCGGCTCCGGGGGCTCGGTGGGCCGTGAGGGACCGATCGTGCAGATCGGCTCGGCGCTCGGCTCCACCCTGGGCCGGATGACGAAGGTGACCGAGGGCCGGATGAAACTTCTGGTCGCATGCGGTGCGGCGGGCGGCATAGCCGCGACCTTCAACGCTCCACTGGCCGGCGTCTTCTTCGCCATGGAGCTGATCCTCGGCACTTTCACCGCCGAAGCCTTCGGCGCCACCGTGCTGGCCAGCGTCACCGCGAGCGTCATCGGACGCGCCGCCTTCGGTGACACGGCGTTCCTGAACCTCCCCGGCTTCCACGTGGACCACCTCGCCCAGTACGGCCTGTTCGCGGTGCTCGGCCTGGTCGCGGCCGTGGTCGGCGTGGGCTTCGCCCATTTCCTGTACCTGGTCGAGGACGCCTGCGACTGGCTGTGGCGCGGCCCGGAGTGGCTGCGCCCGGCGGTCGGCGGGCTGGCGCTCGGCCTGGTACTGCTGGCCCTGCCCGAGATGTACGGCGTCGGCTACCCGGTGCTCCAGAAGGCGACCGCGGGCGGCTACGCGGTCGGCTTCCTGCTTCTGCTGCTGGTGGGGAAGATGCTGGCGACCAGCCTGACGATCGGCATCGGCGGCTCCGGCGGGGTGTTCGCCCCGAGCCTGTTCGTCGGGGCGATGCTCGGTTCGGCGTACGGCATCGGCGTCCACCACCTGCTGCCCGCCTCCGCCGGCGCGGTCGGCGCGTACGCGCTGGTCGGCATGGGCGCCGTCTTCGCCGGCGCGGCGCGGGCGCCGATCACCGCCGTGGTGATCCTGTTCGAGCTCACCGGCGAGTACTCGATCATCCTGCCGCTGATGCTGGCCATCGTGCTGGCCACCGCCACCAGCCAGCTGCTGACCAACGACACCATCTACACCCTCAAACTCCGCCGCCGCGGCATCGACCTCGAAGGCCCGGCCCAGGGCGCGAGGATCGGAGGACAGTCGGTCGGTTCCGTGATGGAACCCCTGCCGTCCCCGCTGCCCGCGTCGACGACGCTCGCGGACTCCGCCGACCTGCTGAGCCTGTCGGGCCACGGCGCGCTCCCGGTCATCGACGACGCCGGCGAGTACGTCGGCGTGGTGACCGCCCAGGCGGTCGCCGAGGCCCTGGCGGAGGAACCGGAGACGGCCCCGGTCCAGGTCGGCGAGCTGGCTGAACCACCCGACCAGGTCACCGCCGACCAGCCCCTCGCCCAGGTCCTGCACACCCTGCTGGCAGCCACGGGCACCGGTGTACCGGTCCTCGACTCCGAGCGGGGCAAGCCGGTCGGCTGGCTCAGCCATCAGAGCGCTCTGCGCGCGGTGCACGCGACGGCCTGAGGGCACGGTTGCAAGCGTTCCGGCCGCCATCCCCTCTCATTTTGCAGTGTGCAAAAATGGGTACCGGGACCTCGAAGGGTGACATCACTCCAGGGAGGTGCCATGCACAGCGAGCACACCCGGCGCTCCTACTCGTTCGTCTGCCTTGACTGCGGACACGGCTGGGAAGCCACGTCGCCACGGTGAGTGTCCTCGGCCAAGGCCATCAGCCACTGCGGCGCGGGGTGCGTCCTCGGTGACATCGTCGGCGAGTGGCTGGTGCGGGCGACCGGCATGACCGTCGCCTGGCCAGCCGCTGTACGCCGACTTCCTGATGGACTTCACCCTCGCCTGGCTGTTCGGCATCGGTTTCCAGTACTTCACCATCGCCCCCATGCGCGACATCGGCGTCGCCCAGGGGCTGTGGGCCGCCATGAAGGCCGACACGTTCTCCATCGTGTCGTTCCAGATCGGTCTGTTCGCGGGCATGTGGTTCTACCAGGAGGCGCTCTTCGCGCCGGGACTGGCGAAGACCACGGCCGCGTACTGGCCGCTGATGCAGCTCGCCATGAACGTCGGCTTCTTCACGGCCTGGCCTGTCAAGGATGGCTGGTGCGCGCCGGCTGGAAAGAGCGGATGTGACCGTGGCGGCCCGGGCCGGAGCGACACTTCAGCATTCATGGCATCATGCAATCTTTACCTAGCGCAAAGGATCTCTTTCCGTATCGCCTTCGTACGACGGGACAGCCACGCCGCCAGCACCAGGAGGCACCATGCCCGTCTCGCGCAGCACGATCGGATCCCTCGCCGTCGGCGGGGCACTCGCCGCCACACTCGCCGCCCTCGTCTACCCGAGCATGCTCGGCATCCAGGCCACCTCCTCGAACGCGTCGAGGATCATCGCCAACACCCAGTGGGGACCGCTCACCGAGTCCGACCGCAACTTCGTCGTCTTCGTGCGCTCCGCCGGGCTGTGGGAGGGCCCCTCGGGGGACCTGGCCATGAAGAAGGGGACGACCGCGGCCGTGCGGGAGGCCGGGCGGCATTTGGTCATCGGGCACGCCGCGCTCGACGCCAGCTGCCGGAAGATCGCCCCCGAGCTGAACATCACCATCCCCAACCAGCCGACACCTCAGCAGGCGGGCTTTCTTGCGACGTTCCAGTCGGACACGGGCAAGCAGTTCGACACTGACTTCGCCAACATCCTGCGCGTCACCCACGGCTCGATCTTCAACACCATCGCCAAGGTCCGCTCCACGACCGAGAACACACTCGTACGCGCTCTGGCCGACCAGGCCAACGACGTGGTCCTGGACCACATCACGCAGATGGAGAAGACCGGACTGGTCAACTACGACCAGGTCAACTTCCAGATAACGACCCCTCCGAAGCTCCCGTCCGCGCAGGTGACGCCGCCGGTGCCGCAGGCGGGAGCGCCCCAGGTCGTCCTCACGGCGCCTCCCGGCCTGTCGACCGAGGGAGTGCCGACGGGTCCGGCCGTCACCTCGGAGGGCTCCTCCGGGGCGTCCCCGACGCCGTCGCCGACCGCGGGATGACGCGGCCCCATCGGCCGCCGTGTGGCAGCGTGCAAGTTTTACCTTGCGCAATGATTGGTCGGACTCCGCGTACCTCTTGACGAACACTTTGCTCGCGTCAGGAGGCATCATGCCCATTGCCCGCACCACGCTCGGAACCCTCGTCGTCGGCTATGCGCTCACCGCCACATTGGCCGCCCTCGTCTACCCGAGCATGCTCGGTGTGCAGACCACGCCGTCCGATCCGTCCCGGATCATCGCCAACACCCAGTGGGGTCCGCTGACCGAGGGCGACCGCGACTTCGTCGTGAAGGTCCGCTCCGCCGGGCTCTGGGAGTACCCGCTGGGCGAACTCGCTCTGCAGAAGGGCTCGACTCCGGAGATGAAGGAAGCGGGCAAGCACCTGATCGTCGGGCACGCCGGGCTGGACGACCTGTGCCGCAAGATCGCGCCCATGCTGAACATCACGCTGCCCAACCAGGCCACCCCGCACAGCAGCAGTTCGTCGCGACGTCCGCGGCCCAGTCCGGCCTGCAGTTCGACAGCACCGCCACGAACATCATGCGCGTCACCCACGGGCAGATCTTCCCGACCATCGCCAAGATCCGCGCCAGCACCACCAACACCCTGGTGCGTCAGCTCGCCGACCTCGCCAACGACACCGTCCTGGACCACATCACGGTCCTGGAGAAGACCGGCGTGGTCAACTTCGACCAGGTCAACTTACAGCAGACCACGCCGCCGAGGCTGCCCAAGGACCAGCTGACCCCGCCCGCACCGCAGCCCGGGGCACCCATGGTCGCGCTCACACCGCGTCCCGACCTGAACATCAACACCGCCTCACCCGCCCCGACGCCCACCCCGGCGGCCGAGTGACCGACGGCAGACCGCGCGGGTTCGGCCGGGACACCTCAGCGCTTCGCGCCGGCGGGACGGGAAAGCCGGTAGGAGCGGACGACCGCGACCAGGCTTCCGGCGACAAGAGCGGCCGCCCACGGCGCCAGACCGCGCAGGGGCTCCCATCCGCTCGACCCCGGCTCCACACCGCGCGGGGCCACCCGCCCCTCGGGGTCGTAGACGAGCGCGATCGCGTCCCCGGGGCGGGTCGTTCGTCCCCGCGCAGCCGCGCCAGATCCGGACCTTGAGCGGCATGCCGTCCGCGTCCCGCACCGAGCACAGATACCGGCCCGTCCGCCGCCCGTGGCCCAGCCGTCCTCGACCGACGTCACGGTCACGGACTGCACCCGTCCCCGTTCCGTCAGCACGACTCCGGCGGCCGCCTGCGGGGCGTGCAGCGCGAGGCACACGCCGAGCAACGCGACGACACCGACCAGCGCACGCCCGGCTCCGACGGACACGAGGTACAGCACGAGCGCCGCCGCGCAGGCCAGGTCCCCTTTCACCGTCGGCGAGCGACGGGCGGCCCGTCCGGGTGCCGTAGAGGGTCGTGCCGACGACAGCCCCGGTTGTGAGGAACCTCGCAAGGAAGCCCTCCGCGACCAGCCACCGCGGCGGAGGTCCGACGAACTCGGCGGGGTCCCAGACCGTGGCGCGCAGATGCGTCATGAGGCGGAAGTCGGCGGACGGCGAGGCCCGGTGCGTCCGGCGCACGAGTGCCATCCCCCGCGTCCCTCCTCAATTCCCCGGCGTCCGTGCCGTCCCGCGGCGCTGTCACGGCCGGACACACTCGCTCCACACATGCACCGGAGCAGGCGGCGAAGCCCACCTTCACATTTTCCTTGCATTATGCAAGACAAGTGAGGTCCAGAGAAGAGGCGCCCGAAGGCGGATCCGGACCGGCCCCGCACGCCGGTCCGGCCGGGCGCGGCTCACACGTCGCGGACCATCGCCTCGTCCACGACCCAGCCGAGCGGGTGCGGATCCGGGCTGTCGGCGGCGGGGGTCGCCGGGGGCTCACCGCCAGCCCTGTTGAAGGCGCCCAGGGCCTCGATCAGCGCGAGCCGCTGTGTGGGGCCGAGCCGGGCGACGATCGCCGCGATCTCGGAACGGCGCCGGGCGGTGACGTCCTCGACGGTGCGCCGGCCCTCCTCGGTGAGCTGCAGCAGGGTCTCGCGGCGGTTGTCGGGGTTGGTCTGGCGGTCGGCGAGCCCAGCGGCGATGAGCCGGTCGACCATGCGCATCGCGGTGGACGGGGCCACCTGGAGCAGGTCGGCGAGCGCCACCAGCTTGGTGGCGCCCCGGGTGGCCAGCACGACCAGCATCCGGAACTGCGGGAGGGTGACCCGCTCCTCGACCTCGGCGAGTGAACGGGCGGAGACCGCCACCAGCAGGCGCGAGGCGGTCAGCACCGCACGGGTGACCGCATCGACATCTTCCATGGCCCCCGCTGGGGTCGCGTGCTCCGGCATAGGTCCTTTGTACCGTGCCGAAGTCGCCGCCCTCTCAGGCGATGGGTACAGAACAGATTTTCCTTCCCCATGACCGTGGTACCGCAGGAGCAGCATCGCGGCGTCGTCGTGCAGCGGTCCGTCGGCACGTCTGACCAAGTCTTCCCGCAGAACCTCCAGAGCATGGTCGACTTCGGGCTCCTTGAGCAGGTCGGCCCGTTCGTCGAGGGGGTAGAAGGAGCCTTCGGCGTCCCGGGTCTCGGTGACGCCGTCGGTGTACAGCAGGAGCTGGTCGCCGGGCTCGAAGGCCCCTCGGCCCCGTGGGTGCCAAGACCGAGCGGGAGGGCGTGCGGGCGGCTGCGGGAAGTCGGCGCTGCCGTCCTGCCGCACGACCATCGGTGCCGGATGGCCGAAGTCGAGGAAGACGACCTCGCGAGCGGAGCCGATCCCGGCGAGCACCGCCGTGACGAACTTCTCGCCCTCCAGCTCCCGGGCCACACTGCGCTCCAGCCGCTCCCCCAGCCCCACCAGGTCGGGTCCTCGGAAGGGCCGGCCGGAGCGATCCAGGTGACCCAGGCCGGATGGACGGCGAACCCGGCCCGCCGCAGTTGCGGTCGGCTGCGCGGCTCGGGGTCGACGACGCGGACCACGTCGAACTCACCTCGCAACGAAGCCCAGTCCGTGTTCAGGGCTTCGTCGGCCGTCACCACTGCCGTGGTCAGTCCGTACGCGGTCTCGACAACCATCCATGCCTCCTGGCCCTGGGGGTTCGGGGCGGAGCCCCGCGTGTTCTTGTTCCGTTCGGCACACCGGGCGTCGCGCCGCGTGCCGCGATCACATCGGCACCGCGTCACACGGACGCCGTCCTCGCACGAGCGTGGTGTCGGATCGCGACCGGGCGGCAGCCCCCGGTGGCTGTCGCCGCTTCGGCCGATCCGGCGACAGCCCCGGAGCACTCCCGTCCTCGCCGCACCCGAAACGGCCCCGACCATGGAGCCGACCACAGCAGGTCGGTTCGGCGATGTGGTCGAGACCGCTCGGCATCGCAGTCGGCTCCTGCGCGCAGCCGCACGGCGTGCAGGCCGCGAGGAGCGCCAGGAGCCTTCTGCCGGTTGATCAGCCTGGCGGTGTGCGTGCGCAGGTCAACCGGGCGAATCTAGTCGACGACGTCGATGTAGCTCATCATGCCGTTGTCCTCATGGGCCGCGATGTGGCAGTGGAACATGACCTTGCCGGTGAAGTCGGAGAACGGGACGCGGATGACCACCTTGCCGGGCACGCCGTTGACCGCGTGGGGCACCGGGATGATGTCCTGACGGCCGACGTAGGGCTGGGGCACGCCGTTGATCGACATGACCTGGAAGGAGTCGGTGTGGATGTGGAAGGGGTGGTCCTCACCGGCCTCGTTGGTGAGGCTCCACTCCTCGACGGTGTTCAGCTTCGCGGGGGTGCTGAACACCGAGGAGTCCATACGGAACTGCCGGCCGTTGATGAGGAAGCCTTGCGAGTCGTCCCCGCTGAGGGTCACGCTGCGGTGCTGCGCGATGGTGGCGTCGGACAGGTCGGGAGGCGAGGTGGGCAGCGCGCCGGAGACGGTGGGCAGTTGGGCCTGCGTGCTGCCGGCGATGTTGACGTTGAACAGCGGGGTGTCCGGGTAGCTGTCACCGTCCGGACCGTTGCTGAAAGCGAGCGTGCGCAGGGTGGTCCTGCCGGTCCGGCCGCCGGCGGTGACCAGCACGTCGTAGCGCTTGCCGGGGGGCAACAGCAGGGTGTCGGCCGTGGTCGCCTCGGAGGCCGGAACGCCGTCCTGGCCGATCACGGTGAACCGGTAGCCGTCGAGCTGCAGGTGATACCAGATGTCAGCACCGACGTTGGCCAGGCGCCACAGCTGGGTCTCACCGGGCTTGATGGTGAGCACGGGCAGCAGCTGCCCGTTGACCAGCCGCACCGTCGGGGCGTTGGAGTCGATCGACGTGGTGTCGGTGTTCTGGATGATGTGGCCGGACTTGTCGAGCTGAACGTCCTTCAGATCCACGGTGTGCGTGGTGATGTTCCGCGGGGCGGGCGGCAGCAGGGCCCGGTCGTCGCCGACGACCATGGCACCCGAGAGGCCGGCGAAGATCTGGTTCTCCACGTCGCCAGGGGAGAGGGAGGCGCTGGGCGAAGGGGGCATGTCCATGCCCGCCATGCCGGAGCCGTCCGGCGGGCAGGTCGTGCCCATGGCGTGGCTGTGGTACCAGTACGTGCCGACCGGATGGTTGGCGGGCAGGTCCAGGTGGTACTGGAGCGTGCTGCCCGGGGCGACGCACAGAAACGAATCGTCCGAGTCGTTCGACGGCGAGACGTGCAGGCCGTGAAAGTGCAGATTGGTCGCAACCGCAAGGTTGTTGACCAAGGTGATCGTGGCGTGCTCACCCGGCAGGAAGTGCAGAGTGGGGGCGATGAACGAGCCGTTGTAGGACTGGCCCCACACCTGCTTGCCGGCCACCGCGAAACGCGTGTCGTGCGCGTTCAGGGTGATGGTCATGTTCGGGCTGGTGACGGTGTCGAGGACCGGCGGGTCGGCGAAAGGCTGTCCGGAGGTCATGCCCGTCTGCTGCTGGGCCGTCGAGAGCGGCTGATCCGTCGTCGACGCCGAGGTCGGCGCGGCCGAGGCGCCCCGGGAATACACGACCGCGGCGGCAAGGACCAGGAGCGCGGCTGCCAGCGTCTGGATCGTCAGGACGTGCCGTCGTCTCTGTCGGCGGCCTGCATCCGGCACAGTGCCGGTGGTGTTGGACATCGGTTCCCCTGTTTATTCGAAACGGTGATGAGATCGGCTGGTGAACAACTCCCGTTCAGCACAAGCGAGGCAGCCCGTTCGGACACAGCGCTGACACAGGAGGTCTCGGTGGGCCGTGGCTGATCTGCCGTGGCCTCATTGGTTGTCGTCCGACGCGTACGGACGTCATCGGCTGTCCGGCTCTCCTGCCGCCGCGGCGGGTACCACTGCCGACCTGCCGGCGTCGTGTGCCGCTCCCGCCGCCCGCTGCGCCGCCGTCTCGCGCTCCGCGGGAGCACTGCCGGGCAGCGTGCCCCTGCGCCGGCCAACGGCGGCGAGGGCCAGCAGCACCAGGCCGCTCACGGCGCCCAGCACGAGGAACGGCAGGCGGTCGGTCACCTCGTAGAGGGCGACGCCGATGACGGGGCCGAGGACGTTGCCGATGTCCGAGACCAGGCCGAACAGGCCGAAGGCCTTGCCGTCGTGCGCAGTGGCGGCCCTCAGCTCGACAATCCCGCGCCGCGCGGCGAGGAAGAGCGTCGCATAACCGAACATGTAGACCATGAAGCTTCCGCCGACGGCGACGAAGTGGGCACTGGCAGCCATGGCGCACAGGCCGACGGCCGTGAGACCCAGCCCTACCGCCGCCAGGGTCCGCAGTGGCGGCGTGTACCGGCCGAGCAGCCACATGGCCAGGCCCGAGACGGCCAGTCCGGCGACGAAGACCGCCGAGATCGCCGTTCGTGCCGACGTGTGCGCTCCGGTACTGAGGTAGACCGGCAGGACCGGTTCGAGCGCCGAGTACACCAGGAAGGTGAACATGTCGAGCCCGCCGAGCAGGAGGGCCCACACCCACCACCGGACCGGTGCGGGCCCCGCCGCCGCGGCAGCCGGGGCGGGCACGGACTCCGGCTCTTCCCCGGACCCCTCGGGTTCCGGCCCGGGAATGGCCCGTAGGAGTCCGAGAGCCGTCGCTGCGGTCACCGTGGCGCCCGCGACGAAGAGCGCCGTCAAGCCGGCAGGCACGGCCACTCCGGCGACCAGCGGCCCCAAGAGGAAACCGGCCACCGCGGCCGACCCGAAGTTCCCCATCATCCGGCTGGTGGGGATCCCGTGCCGCCGGCACAGCGCCGTCATGCCGGCGTAGAGAGCCGGGGACACCAGTCCCTCACCGATCCCCCAGCACACCCGGGCGGCCAGCAGGGTGAGACTGTCCCGGGCCAGGGCCGTGAGGGCGATGCCGACCGCGGCGGTGAGCATGGACAGCATGGCGACGCGGTCCGCCCGCCACTTGTCGACCCACCATCCGCCCACCGGCTGGGCGAGCGCCTTGGCGGCGGCGAACAGCGCGAAGGCCAGCGCGACGACGACCGGCCCGGCCCCGACCCGGTGCTCCAGGTCCGGCACGAACGGGATCATCACCGTGTACGACGCGTTGACGCTGACGACGGCTGCCAGCAGCAGCGCGGCAGGGCGTCGGCCTGGACCCATCTCATTCTCCCCTGATGTAGGCGGACAGCACCTGGTGCATGTGGGCGAGCGCCGGTTCCAGGTCGGGGCGGCGCTCGGGGGCGTAGACCAGGGCCCACAGGTCGGTGCCGGTCAGGGCGTGCCGCTCCTTGAACCGGTAGTTGTCGCGGCCCCACTCGATGCGGCGCATGCCGTGCCCGTACGCCCACTCGGTGCTGCGGTACATGAGCGCCACGTAGGTGCTCAGGTCGTGGAGCGTGGCGTAGTCGACACCACCGCACATGAAGGTCACTTCGGGCCCGCGCCGGAACGCGAAGAAGGCCCCGACCAGCCGGTCGTCCACCTCCGCGGCGACCATCATGGCGCCGGGCACCCGGAGCATGCCGTGCAGCGCGTCCTCGTCGAACAGGGCCGGCCAGTCGTTCTTGTCGCTGGTGTCGACGGTCAGCGGGAACGCGGCCGGCACCAGACTGTGCGCCTGCGGCCCCTCGACCATCCGGATCCTCAGGCCGCGCTCGTCGGCCCGGCGCAGCCGCCTCTGCACATCCCGCCTGATCTTGTTGGTGACGCGGTACATGTGGTCGTCGAAGTCGCCGGACAGGTCGCAGCTGTAGGTGCGTTCGAGCAGTACGCGGCCGACCGGAGGCCCGGCCACCGCCAGCCAGTCGGCCACGCCCTCCTCGGTGAGGTTAGGCACGACGAGCAGCTCGGCCGGGCCGCTCTCGATCCATTCCATCGCGGTGGCGTACGCGCCCCGGACCAGGGCAGCGGGCACGTGCCCGCGCTTGCCGTACATGGAGTACGGGGAGCCGGCGAAGATCACCGGGTTGCCGAACCGGCCCACGAGGCCGACCTGCCGCTCGTATCCGTCCCAGAACGGGGACTCGTGCACGGCGTAGAGCGGGAGAACCGACGCGCCGTCCGGGTGCGCCGGGTCGGTGCGGACGTAGGCATGCCGAGCGCGCTTCTCGATGCCGATCCCCTCCCAGACGCGCAGCCAGTTCGCGGAGTCGTACAGGCAACTGGCGACCACCCGCTCCGGCACGTCGTTGGACAGCCGCCAGTCGGACGCGGTCACCAAGCACTGGCCGGTCTGTGTGGTATCCACCCCGCACACCTCCCGCTTGAGCCATCGGTCGAGACTGGGACACGGTAGGGACGGCGTCTCTCGCGGTGGTCTCACGCTGATCCCGCCTCACGCCGCCCCGATCCCCGTCATCCGGCGGCACTGCCGTGCCCGGGAGCGCTCGCCCGGGGAATCGGGTGGCCGGATATCGCCGTGAGAACGCGACAAGAGCGGCGAGCCCTAGCGTCCACCACAGGGCCGGGGCCCACGGCATCGTGGACGGCTCTCCCCGTATCCCGGCGATACGGAACAGACGCGTCCTGTTTGGCTCACAAGGGGGAGACATGAAGGCGCAGCTGGCGATGTTCGGCAGCAAGCCCGTGGTGCGTCAGGAACACCGGCGGCTGGAGTGGCCGGTGGTGACGCAGGCGGACAGGGACGCCGTCCTGCGGGTCCTTGACAGCCGCAAGTTCACGGTCGGTGCGAAGGACGAACAGGAGATCAGCGGGCTCGAGAGGGAATGGGCCGAGTTTTGCGACACTCGTTACGCGGTCGCCGTCAACAGCGGCACGGTGGCGCTGGAGCTGGCGCTGACCGCCCTGGGCCTCCAGCCCGGCGACGAGGTGATCGTCCCGGCGCTCAGCTACGTGGCGACCGCGATGGCGCCGCTGTACCAGTTGGCGATTCCTGTCTTCGTGGACATCGACCCGGTCACGTTCAACATCGACGTGAAGCAGATCGAGGCGAAGATCACCGACCGTACCCGGGCGATCGTCCCGGTCCACCTCGGTGGTCTGCCCGCCGACATGGACGAGATCCGGGGCCTGGCCCGCGAGTACGACCTGCTGGTGATCGAGGACGCCGTACAGGCGCAGGGCGGGACGTACCGCGGTGAGACCGCGGGCTCCATGGGCGCTGCCGCGGTGTTCAGCCTCAACGTGGAGAAGAGCATCCCGACGTGCGGCGAGGGCGGACTGATCGTCACGGACGACGAGAACGTCGCCGAGCGCTGCCGGAGCCTGCGGATCCTCGGCGAGGACCTCAGCACGGAGGAACGGCTGTACGTGTCCGCCACCCGCGGCTCGAACCTCAAGCTCAGCTCGGTGCTGGCCGCCTTCACCAGGGCCCAGCTCGCCAGGTTCTGGGACTACCAGGTGCGCCGCGACCAGAACATCCCCGTCTTCCTGTCGCGACTGGCGGCGCTGCCGGGCATCGTCGTCCCGCCCGCCCCGACCGACCGCACCCACATGTGGCACATGCTGCGCTTCCGCTTCGACCCGCGGGCGGCCGGCATGGACGGGGTCACGCCGGGCCGTTTCCGCCAGGCGCTGCGCCGGGCGCTGCTCGCGGAGGGCGTGCCGCTGACGCACTACCAGATCATTCCGCTGCCCGGTCAGCCGGTGTTCCAGGAGCAGAACGCCTATGGCAAGGGCTATCCGTGGTCGCTGCCGGGGGCCAATCCGCAGCGCTACGACCTGGCCGACTACCCGGTGACCTGCCAGGTCATCGAGGACTCCCTCTGCCTGCGGCGCATGCACCTCAACCCCGACGCCGGTCCTGCTCTGGACGAGTACGCGACCGCCTTCGAACGGGTCTGGGAGAACCTCGACGTCATCGCCCGCTTCGCTCGGGCCCTCGACTACGAGCCGCCGTGGGCAGCCGTCAAGGGGTACCAGCAGAAGGCTGGTGTGCCGGCGTGAGCGTCCAGATCGCCGAGCCGGTCACGGGCGAGGACGCGGCCTGGGACGACCTGCGGTGCCGGGCGACGGCGGTCCGCGAGCACGTGCTCAGGATCGGGGCCGGGGCGATCGGCACGCACGTGGGCGGGTCCCTGTCGGCGGCCGACATCCTCGTGGCCCTCTATTTCAGGGTCCTGCGGGTGCGGCCGCACGAGCCCGGCTGGGCCGGGCGTGACCAATTCGTCCTCAGCAAGGGGCACGCCAGCGCGGCACTGTACGCGACGCTCGCCGAGCGGGGGTTCCTGGCCCTCTCGGAGCTGGACACCTACGGGTGCGCCACCGGGCGGTTGATGGCGCACCCCACACCCGCGGTGCCGGGCGTGGAGTTCGCGACCGGATCGCTGGGCCACGGCCTGTCGCTGGCCACCGGACTGGCTCTGGCGGCTCGCCGCGCCGGACGCCCCAACCGGGTCTTCACCCTGATGGGCGACGGCGAGTTGCAGGAGGGGTCGGTCTGGGAGGCGGCCATGGCGGCCGCACACCTGGAACTGGACAACCTCACCGCCGTGGTGGACCGCAACCGTCTGCAGATCAGTGGTCCGACCGAGGACCGGATGCGGCTGGAGCCCCTCGCCGACAAGTGGAGGGCCTTCGGCTGGCAGGTGGCGGAGGTGAACGGCCACGACTTCGGCGAACTGGTGCCGGCACTGCAGTCCGCGCCGGTTCCGGGGCGCCCGACCGTACTGATCGCCGACACGGTCAAGGGACGCGGTGTGCGCCATCTTGAGCACCGCAAGCAGAGCCACTTCGCCAAGCTCGGCGAGGCAGCCTACGAGCGGGCACTCGCCGCCCTGCGAGCCGCGACATGAGTGGCCCGCAGAGCGCGCACGGTACGGCGCGGCGGGCCGTCGAGGACCGGCAGGACGGCTCCGACCGGGCCGCCTACCGCGCCACGCTGCTCGAACTGGCGCGAGCGGACCGCCGGATCTGGTGCCTTGATTCGGACATGGGCGGGCTGGAGAAGCAGTTCGAGGCCGTGCTGCCACAGCAGTACGTGGACCTCGGTATCGCCGAGGCCAACCTGATGTCCGTCGCAGCCGCGCTCGCCAGCACCGGCATCCTGCCCTTCGTCAACACGATGGCCGCGTTCGCCTCGGCTCGAGCCCTGGAACAAGTCAAGATCGATATCGCCTACCACAGGCTGCCGGTGCGCATCGTCGCCACACATTCCGGCTTGTCCGCAGGCCACCTCGGCCCGACCCACCACGCCCAGCAGGACCTCGCGGTGATGCGGTCGCTGCCCAACATGACGGTGATGACGCCCGCGGACGCCGCCGAGACGGTGCGGATGGTCAACGCGGCGGCGTACCTGCCCGGCCCGGTGTACATCCGTCTCGGCCGCGGCCCGACCGGCCCGGTCCACCACGGCGACGCCTGCTTCACCGTCGGCGAGGCGGTGGAGTTGCGCATCGGCGGTGACGTGACGATCATCGCGGCCGGCTCCTACCCCGTCCTGTTCGCGCTGGAGGCGGCCGAGCAGCTCGCTGAGCAAGGCATCGAAGCCGCAGTGCTGAACATGCACACCATCAAGCCCCTTGATGTCGCGACGGTGGTGAGGGCGGCCGGCGGCACCGCCGGCATCGTGACCGTCGAGGACCACGCGCTGCTCGGCGGGCTGGGCGGCGCGGTCGCCGAGGCCGTCGCGGAACACGAGCCGACCCGGGTACTGCGGGTCGGCGTGCGCGACGCCTTCTCTTCCCAGCCGGGCAGCCACCGCGCCCAGCTCATCGCCGGCGGCGTCAGCCCGCACCACGTCGTCGCCGCCGCCAAGGCCGTCCTGAGCGGCCGTTCCTGCACAACAACCGTTCACAACAGTTACACCACAAAGGAGAGTGCGTCATGACCACCGCCACGGCGAGCACCTGCCCGGAATGCGCCGAGATCGTACCGACGGCGCCGGACATGCACGTGACGTCGATCGTCGTGTGCCCGACGTGCAAGGTCGAGTTGGAGCTCATCTCCCTCGACCCGGCCGAGTTCGCGCTCGCCCCTGAGATCGAGGAAGACTTCGGGGAGTAACGGGTGATCACGAGCGCGTCGCAGGACGGCCTCCTGGCCGTCCTGACCACCCGCGTCCGCCTGGAGGAGCGGCAGATCTTCGCCGCTCTCGAGCGGCGCGGCATCCCATACGCCTCTATCGACGACCGGACCCTGGTCAGTGACCTCCAATCGCCGCCGCCGGTGCGGTACCGGGGCGTGCTGAACCGGATCATGTCGCACACGCGGAGCCTCTACGCCGCGCACCTGTTGGAGTCGACAGGCCATCAGGTGCTCAACCCGAGCAGCGTCATCGAGGTCTGCGGCGACAAGATCCTCACGTCGCTGGCCCTGGTACGCGCCGGGTTGCCGACCCCGCGGACCGTCGTGGCGGTGACCCCCGAGGCGGCGTTGCAGGCCATCGAGGAGATCGGGTACCCGGCGGTGGTCAAGCCCGCCGTCGGGTCCTGGGGGCGGCTGCTGTCGAAGGTCAACGACCGGGACGCGGCCGAGACGCTCGTCGAGCACAAGCAGGCGATGCGTTCACCGGTGCACTCGGTGTTCTACGTCCAGGAACTCATCGACAAGCCGGACCGCGACATACGGGCCATCGTGCTCGGCGACCGGGTCGTCGCGGCCGTCTACCGCAGGTCGGAACACTGGATCACCAACACCGCGCGCGGTGCCACCACGGAGCCTTGCGAGGTTACGCCGGACCTGGCCAAGCTCGCCCTGCGGGCCGCGGAGGCGGTCGGCGGCGGCATGCTCGCGGTGGACCTGATCGAACGCCCCGACGGCGAGGTGCTGGTCACCGAGGTCAACCACACCATGGAGTTCCACGGACTCGCCTCGGCCACCGGGCTGGACATCGCCGATCTCCTCGTCAGCCACGTCCTGGAGGTGGTGGCGCGGTGAAGGCCTCGGTGATCGGCGCCGGCGGATACATAGGCGGCGAACTGGTCAGGCTGCTGCTTCAGCATCCGCACGTGGAGCTCAGCCAGGCCACCTCGACACGCCACCGCGGACGCCCCCTCAGCGCCGCGCACCCGAACCTGCGCGGCCAGAGCGACTTGTCCTTCGTGGCCGAGGAGGACCTGTCGGAGTCCGACGTCGTCTTCCTGGCGACGCCGCACGGGGCATCGACGAAGAGCATCGGCACCTGGTCCGCGCTCGCGCCGATGGTGGTGGACCTGAGCGCCGACTTCCGGCTCCACACCCCCGGCCGGCGGGAACGCTACTACTCCGGTGCCGCGCCGGAGGCGTCCTGGCTCTCCCGTTTCCAGCCGGGGATACCCGAACTGCACCGGGAGCAGCTGCGCGAGGCGAGTCACATCGCGGTGCCGGGCTGCATGGCCAACGCCGCGATCCTGGCCCTGCACCCGCTCGCCACGGCGGGGCTGGTTGCTGGCCCGGTCCTGGTCGACGCCCGTACCGGCTCCAGCGGCGGGGGCAGGACTCCCGACGAGGGCAGCCACCACCCCGAGCGCAGCGGCGCCCTGCGCATGGCCAAGCCGCATGGTCACAGGCACACCGCGGAGATCGAGCAGGCATGCGGAGTGCGGGTGCACATGACGGTGACCGGCATCGAGGCCGTGCGCGGCATCCAGGTGGCCTGCCACATCACTCCGGCACGGACGGTCACCGAGCGCGAGCTGTGGGCGCTCTACCGTACGGCCTACCAGGACGAGCCCTTCGTGCGGCTGGTCAGGGAGCGGTCGGCTCTGCGCCGGATGCCGGAGCCGAAGATCCTCAGCGGCACCAACTACTGCGACATCGGTCTGTCGCTCAACGCGGAGGGAGACCACCTGATCGTCGTGTCGGCCATCGACAACCTGGTGAAAGGAGGTGCCGGCAATGCCGTCCAGTGCTTCAACATCGCCTCTGGCCACGACGAGACCGCGGGCCTGCGGTTCGCCGGGCTCCACCCGGCCTGAGCGCTTCGTGATCAAGGTCGGTGGTTCGCTCGGCGCCGAGATGACCGGCGCATGCGCCGACATCGCCGAGCTCGCCGAGCAGGGCGGCGAGGTGGTCGTCGTGCACGGCGGTGGCACGGAAGCCGACCGGCTCGCCGCCGAACTCGACCGGCCCACCCGCACCATGACCGCACCCAACGGCCGGCACAGCCGCTACACCGACGCACCCGCGCTCGACGCGCTCGCCATGGCGATGCTCGGCCGTGTCAAACCGGCGCTGGTCACGGCGCTGACCGGGGCCGGACTCCGCGCTGTCGGCCTGTCCGGGATCGACGGTTCCCAGGTCACCGCCCGCCGAACGCCGCCGGCCAGGGCCGTGGTCGACGGCGTCGAGCAGGTGGTCCGGGACGACTTCTCCGGGCGGATCCATCAGGTCGATCCGGATCTCGTGCTGACCCTGCTGGGCGGTGGCTACGTTCCCGTGGTGTCGCCTCCCGCACTGGATCCGGCCCTCGGCATGCTCAACGTCGACGCCGACCGGTTCGCCGCCCGGCTCTCGCTCGCCCTGGCAGCCGACTGGCTGATCATCCTCTCCAACGTTCCCGGGCTGCTGCGCGACCCCGCGGATCCCACGAGCCTGGTGACCGAGGTGCCCTGCGAGGAGTTGTCCCGCTACCTGGACGGCGCGGGAGGGCGCATGAAGGTGAAACTGCAAAGCGCCGGTGAGGCCTTCGTGGCCGGGGTGCCTCACGTCGTCCTCGCCGACGGCCGGCTGGACTCCCCCGTGCTCGCCGCACGGGCAGGGGCCGGCACGACATTCGTGAGAGGAACCCGATGAGTACACGTGCCGAGTCGTTGCTTCGGCGAATGGTCGAGATCCCTTCGCCGTCGGGCGGAGAGGCGGAGCTGGCCGCCTTCCTGGCCGGCGAGCTGCGGGACTGGGGCTTCGCGACGCGCATCGACGAGGTCGGCAACGTCATCGCCAGGCGCGGTCCGGTCGCCGGCCCGACGATCATGCTGATCGGCCACATGGACACCGTGCCGAGCCGGCTGGAGGTGCGGCAGCAAGGCACCGTCCTGCACGGGCGCGGCACGGTGGACGCCAAGGGGCCGCTGGCCACCATGATCTGCGCGGCCGCGGCCGCCGAGGTCGGCCACGCACAACTGGTGGTCGCAGGAGTGGTCGAGGAAGAGACATTCGGACGGGGTGCGACACACCTTCTCGAGGGGCACCGGCCCGACGCCGCCTTCGTCGGGGAACCCAACGGGTGGTCCGGCGTCGGCATCGGCTACAAGGGGCGCGTCGTGGTGCGGTACGCCGTGTGCCGTCCCGCCGTGCACACGGCGAGCCCCGAGGAGAAGGCCACCGAGGCGGCCATCGCCTTCTGGAACAAGGTGGTCGGCTACTGCGACGCCCACGCGGCGGGAAGCCGCGCCTTCGACCGGCCCATCCCGACGCTGGTGGACATGGGCGGCACGATCGAACAGGCCCGGATGACCGTCGCCTGCCGCACTCCCCCGGGATTCGACCTGGAGGAGTTCGAGCGGTTCCTGGCCGATGCCGCCGGAGACGGTGTACTGACGATCGACGACCGGACCCCGCCCGTGCGCGTCGACACCCGTGGCGCCGCGGTGCGCGCCCTCTGCTCCGGGATACGCGCTCAGGGAGCGCGTCCCACGCTGAAGCTCAAGACGGGCACGGCCGACCTCAACATCCTCGAGCCATCCTGGAACGTGCCGATGGCCGTCTATGGCCCGGGCGACTCCAGCCTTGACCATACCGACCGGGAGCACATCGACCTCGTCGAATACGTGAGGGCCATCGACGTGCTCCGGCATGCGCTGGAGACGCTTGCCGACGAACTCGTACAGGCAGAGGAGGCGGCAGCGGCCGGTGCCCGGTGATGACGCCGCACGTGCTGTGCGGCTGCCGGGTGCCGGCCTGTGCCTTCATCTGCGCGTCCCTCGTCGAAAGGTGCCGTCAGCCGACCGCTCGGGAAACGCCCCGCAGGGCGGGGCCCGGGCGCGAGCCGGCCTCGGTCGGGAAGACGGGGTGACCTGCGATGATCCGCTGGTGCAGCTCCTGGAGGCGGGCGCATGGGTCGAGGCCGACATGGCTGATCAGTGCGGCCCGGCCCGCGTGGTAGACCGCGAGGGCGTCGGCCCGGCGGTCGGACAGGTACAGCGCCGTCATCAGGTGCCAGCGGAGCTGTTCGCGCAACGGGTGCTCGTCGACCAGCAGGCTGAGTTCACCGACCAGTTCCCGATGGCGGCCGAGGGCGAGTTCCACGTCGAAGCACTCCTCCAGCAAGGCGAGCCGGCGCTCCGCCCAGTACGCCGCGACCGGCTCGAGTGCCCGGCCCGCCAACCCGGCCAACGGCTCTCCGCGGAAGAGCGCCAGCGCCGCGCGGTAGTCGTCGACGGCGCCTTTCGGATCACCGGCCTGAGCCCGGACGCGGCCGCGCTCCCTGAGCTCCTCGAAGAGCTGGGTGTCCAAAGACCCGTCGGGCAGACGCAGCAAGTAGCCGCCGCGGACGGTCTCGATGAGATCAGCGCAGGCCCCGGCAGCGACCAATGCCTTGCGTACCCGCCACACACAGGTCTGTATCTGTTTGTCCGCGGTGACCGGCGGCGTGTCGCCCCACACCGCGTCAACAAGCCTGCCGAGCGGCACAGCCTTGTTGACCTCGGTCAACAGGACGGCCAGGACGGTGAGTTGACGGCTTTCGGGGAGGGGAACCTCCCGGTCCCCGAAACAGATCCGCAGCGGCCCCAGGACGCGGAAGAAGGTCTTGTGGGCACTGTCGGAGGACGATTCGACATGCATGAGAACCCTCGGCTCTGTGATGGTGATGCCCACGACTTGACACTGATCAGGACGAGTCGGCTGCCGCAGACATCCGCCATCCGGGTCTGCGGGAGGGGCGTACGCTCCAGGCAGATGAGGCCGCCACCCCGGCGACGCGCCGATGAAGGCCAGGCGGTCGGTGGCATGTCCAGCTCCTGTTCGGCCGGCCCTCTTGGATCGCCCAGTTCCCGGAAATCCACACGGGCCGGCGCCACGGCCTGCGGCGGCGTCGATTGTGCCGAACGCGCGGCGTCAAGCCTTCTCTTCGCTGCTCTCGATTTTGAAGATCGACACGTATCTGAGGGGTGTTTCGGCAATGAAGTGGGTGTGCGCGGAGCCTGCAGCGGCGGCGAAGACGTCGCCGGTGGTCATGGTGCGACCCTGGTTGCTGAGCGTGCCCTCGATGACGTACAGGAACTCGGCGTGCTCGTGCACGTGTGGGTCCGTCTGGTAGCCCGGCTCGGCCTCGACGATGGCCACGTGGTAGCCGTCCGCGCGGGCGGCGATCCTGGCCCGCGCCTTGCCCTGGGAGCCCCAGGGGATCCACGGGAGTTCGTCATTGCCGTCGAGGCGGGGGATGTCCCAGCCCTCGAGTGAGGGGTCCATGGTTCCTCCTGGCACGGGGGCGCGGGTGCCCGCGGGGGATCGGGCACCCGCGCCGGTCGGGGGGACGGTCAGGCGGTGGCTGCTGCGGTGCGGTCCGCGTCGGCGACGGCTGCCTCGGACTCGGCGGTCGGGGCGCCGGCGGACTGCGGCCGACGCGGGATGCCCAGTGCGCACAGCGCGCCGGCGAGCACCACACCGACCCCCGCCCACACCGCGGGGTGCATGCCGTCGACGAAGGACATGGGCGACGCGGTGCTGCCGTGGCCGGCGAAGACGGTGCTCAGCACGGCGATACCAAGCGCGCCGCCCACCTCGCGGACGGTGGTGTTGGCACCGGAGGCCTTGCCCGCGTGCTCCTGACTGACCGAACCGAGCACCACGGCCGCGGTGGGCGCGAAGACGAAGCCCATGCCGATGCCCGAGACCACCATCGGCGCGACCAGGGTCGCGTAGGAGGTGTCGGTGCCGGCGACCAGGTTGATCCAGGCCAGTCCGGCGCCCTGCAGGAAGAGGCCGAGGGCCATCAGCCGCCCGCCGCCGACCTTGTTGGTCAGCATCCCGGCGACGGGGGCGACGAACATCGGCATCAGAGTCCAGGCCAGGGTCCGCACACCGGCCTCCAGCGGGGTGCGCGGCGGGGCGATCTGCAGGTACTGGGCGAGCAGGAAGAGCGAGCCGAAGACGCCGAAGTACATGCTGGCGGAGACGACGTTGGTGAGGGTGAAGGCGCGCACCCGGTAGAAGGAGAGCGGCAGCATCGGCTGCGCGGTGCGGCGTTCCCAGAACAGGAAGAGGACGAGCAGCACAGCTCCGGCGGCGAACGCGCCGAGCACGGTGCCGGAGGTCCAGCCGTCGGTGGAGGCGTGCACGATGCCCCAGACCACGGCGAACAGCGCTGCGGCGGCCAGGAGCATGCCCAACAGGTCCAGGCCCGCGCCCTCCAGCCGGCTCTCCTGCAGCACGAAGCGGATCAGCGGCACGGCCACGATGCCCACCGGCACGTTGACCCAGAAGATCCACTGCCAGTCCAGGCCGTCCACGACCGCGCCGCCGACCACCGGGCCCATGGCCACGGCCAGGCCGCTGATGCCGGACCACAGGCCCAGCGCCAGGCCGCGTTTGCGGGCCGGGACGGCCTGGGAGAGCAGGGTGAGCGAGAGCGGCATGACGGCGGAGGCCCCGATGCCCTGCACGGCGCGGGCGGCGATCAGCTCACCGCTGGTGGTCGCGAGGCCGCAGGCGATGGAGGCGAGGGTGAAGAGGGTGATGCCGAGTATGAAGACCCGGCGGCGGCCGAAGCGGTCACCGAGCGCGGCCGCGGTGAGCAGCAGGCAGGCGAAGCTGAGCACGTAGGCGTTGACGAACCACTGCAGGTCCTGGGTGGAGGCGTTGAGCTTCACGGCCAGCGTGTGCAGCGCGGTCGAGACGACCAGGTTGTCCAGCGCGACCATGAACATCGGGACGCTGGAGGCCACGATCGACAGCCACAGCGGTACCGACCGGGTATCGGGCTTGGTCATGGAGGGTCTCTCCTCGGCGGGTTCGCCAGGGGAGGCGAACGGGATGGACAGTCTGTGCTGACGGCTGTTCAGGAACGGGACTCGGCGGCCTGCTGCTCGGCGAGGCGGCGCTTGGCGTCGCTCCAGGTGATCGGCAGCTCGCCCACCGGGACCTCCCAGAAGGTGAAGACCGAGTGGCGCATGGTGGGCCGCAGGCCCTTCATGATCGAGTTGTGGGGTTCTGTCTTGGCGTAGGCGTAGAGCTGCTCGCGGCTCTCCCAGGCGGAGAGGGTCCAGAAGGTACGGCGCAGCGGATCCGCGATGAGCGAAGCGCCGAGGGCCCCCTGGGCGCCGCGGACCTGCTTCCAGGCCACGAGGGAGCGGAGGAAGAACCGCGGCACGTCTTTCAGCGAACGCACCTCCAGGCGGGAGGCCATGACCAGCGCGGTGGTGAGGCCGGGCCGCGGTGCGTTCGGGGTGGTCCAGGGAAGTGTGGGCATGACGGTGTCTTCCTGGGAGGGGCCTTCCGCGGACGCCGCCCGCGGCCATATTGGACAGTGTCGCTATCGATGATAGACAGTAGAGCTATCGAATGGCCAGAAGGAAGCGAGCCCGATGCGAATCTCGGAACTCAGCCGGAAGAGCGGGGTCTCCGTGCCCACGATCAAGTTCTACATCCGCGAGGAGCTGCTGCCCGCCGGCCGCCTGACCTCGGCCACCCAGGCCGAGTACGACGAGCAGCACCTACGCCGGCTGCGTCTGATCCGGGCGCTGATCGGGATGCGCGGGCTCTCCGTGGAGGCCACCCGGCAGGTGCTGAAAGCCCTTTCCGAGGAACAGTCCTCCCCGCACCTCGTGCTCGGCCTGGCCCTCGGCGCGATCCGGCTCTCGGAGGAGCCCACCGAGGAGTCCGAGCAACTGGCCGCGGTGGACGCGCTGATCCATGAGCTGGGCTGGCAGGTGCACAAGGACGCCCCCGCCCGCGGCGTGCTGGCCGAGACCCTGGCCAGCCTGCAGCAGTTCGGGATGGCTCCCGACTGGCAGGCCCTGCTCCCCTACGCCCGACTGGCCGAGGACACCGCCCGCCTGGATCTCGACCAACTGGACGGTGTGACGGACCCCTTGGAGCTGGCCGAGCGCGCCGTCGTCCTCACCACCCTGCTGGAGCCCGCCCTGATGGCACTGCGCAGGCTCGCCCAGGAACACGAGTCCGCGCAGCGCCACAAGGAGTAGTGCACCGCGGCGTGCGGTCAGCCATCCAGCTCGGCCAGCAGCTGGACCGCCGCCTCCTTGCCGGAGGCCCATGCGGCCTCGTGCGAGCCGATCTGGTCCACGCCCAGCTTCCTGGAGTGGAAGTAGGAGCCGCACAGCTTGACGCGCGTGCCCTCGTTCACGCGGTAGATGTCCTGCTGCAAGGCTCGTACCGCGCCGTCCAGGATGGGGTGGGTGTAACGGAAGCGGGCGATCACCTTCTCCGGGTCGAGGTCGCGTGGGTAGTCCAGGGTGACGAAGTAGTCCCGCCGGGAGCTGAAGTGGTGCAGCTTGTTGAGGTAGTAGACGACGTAGGTGTGGGCCTCGCCATCCACCTCGGCCTTACCGTAGTTCCAGGACTCCCAGCGCTCGCGGTTCCCGGAGATGACCGAGGCGTCGGTGTGCAGCGCCACGTCGGAGGGGTTGTAGCGCACAGTGGAGAGCACGGTGCGCTGGTGCTCGGTGGGGTGGCGCAGCACCGTCAGAGACTCGTCGGCGTGCGCGCCGAGCACCGCGTAGTCGTAGCGCTCGCTGCCGCGCGCCGTGGTGACCGTGACTCCGTCCGCCTCCTGGACGACCGAGGTGACCGGCTCCCCGCTGCGGATCTCCGGGCCAATGGCGGCGATCGCCTTGCGCACATAGCTGATCGAACCGCCGCCCACGGTACGCCAGTCGACCCGGCGGCCGCCGAGCCCGCCCTCGTCGTGGCCCATGAAGAAAGCGATCACGGTGGCGGCCGGCATCTCCCAGATCCGCTCGGCGGGAACCGACCACACCGCCGAGCAGAGCAGGATGAGGTAGGAGCGGCGGAACTCCGCGCTGTAGCCGCCCCGGTCGAGGTACTCCCCCATCGGGATTTCGGCGCGGCCGCGCAGGAAGTCCTTCCGGCCCTCGGTGTGGAAGCGCCGGACCTCGCGCCACACCGGCAGGAACTCCGGGGTCGCCGCGTAGCGGGCGGCCACTTCCTCCTCGGTGAGGTCCAGTTCGCGCGTGCCGTACTCGAGACCGGAGTCCAGGTCGAAGAAGTTGAACCCGCCGGGGTGGACGACCATCTCCACACCGAGTTCGTCGAAGACCGGCGTCATGGTCGGGTAGGCCAGGCGGTTGAAGACGATGAATGCGGTGTCCAGGCCCAGGATGCGGCCGTCGTCCTCCACTTCGACGGTGTTGGCGTGACCGCCCAGGCGGTCCTCACGCTCATAGAGGGTGATCTGCGCGCGCTCGCGCAGGTGGTAGGCGGCGGAGATGCCGGACGGGCCGGCGCCGATGACGGCGACGCGGGGGCTGTGTGCAAGCGGCATGGTGGTTCCTCCACGGTCGGCGAAGCGGTCGGCAGAACGGTGTGCGGATGCCAGGTCGGCGGACGGCGGGCCGCCGACGGCGGTCAGGCTGCGGGCAGGTCGGAAAGGTCGGCGAGGTCGATACGGCACAGGTCTCCCGGGCGGCCGTCCTCGGTGGCCACGGCGAGCACGTGCCCCGGGGCGGGGCGGAGGAGCTCGAACCACCAAGCGTCTCCCGCCCAGGACGGTCGGCGGGGGTCGTGGACGGTGATCGGCCCGGCGGGCGGGGCGGCGAAGGCGAAGCCGGCCATGTCCCGGGTGATCCCGGTACCGAGGGCTTTGAGGTACGCCTCCTTGAGCACCCATATCTCGCTGAGCCGGTCGGCACGGGCAGCCGGCGGCAAGGCGGCCAGTTCGGCGCGCTCAGCGTCGGCGAGGTGCGGGATGAGGTGGGTGACCGCGTCCGGTGAGGCGGGGGCGCACTCGACGTCCACCCCGCAGCCGCGGCCGTGAGTGGTCACGCAGGCGACCAGTCCCTCGGTGTGCGAGAGATTGAACCGCAGCTCCTCGTAGGGCGGTTCGGGCTCGGGTCGGCCCCAGGGGCCGGGCCGGAAGCGCCAGGTGTGCGGCGGCCGCCCACTGCGCGCGCTGAGCGCGTAGCGGGCCAGCAGCCGGGCCCCCAGGAAGCGCCGGCGCGCGCCCTCGCCGCGCAGGCGCTCCAGGCGGGCCCGCTCCTCCTCGGTGAGCAGCCGCCGGCCGCCGAGCGCGGTGACGAAGCTCTCCACGGCCCGCTCGGGCAACAGCCAGAGCACGGCCGGGTCGGCGCTCATCGCCGGCGTCCTTCTGCCGGGAGTGCCGGGAGCGGTGTCCAGGAAGGCGGTTGCGCTCCCAGGCGACGACGGGTCCTGGGGTGAAACGGGCGGCGTCTGCGAGACGGGGCTCACGCCGGTGTCCTCCTCTGGGGTCAATGGCGGACGGCGTCCTGGTCGACGGCGCGCGTGGCGAGCGGGAACTGCCAGTGCGAGAAGAGCCGGTCCTCGTGGTGGAAGTGCCGCAGCACCCGCATCACCTCATCCACCACGGCCTGGTCGGTGACGGCCTCGTGCGGCCGCAGGTGCCGACGCAGCCGCTCCAGCTGGAGCAGCAGCACGGCGCCGTTGGGCAGCGGCTCCTCCAGGGCTTCGTGCGAGTGGACGAAGGTGAGCACGCATGCGGCGGCGGCGTGCACCAGGCAGTACTCCTTGGCCAGGTCGAAGAGTTCGGCGGACTGACCGTAGGCACGGCCCAGTTCGGCGCGCAGCCGCTCGCAGCGCTCAGCCAGCGAGGCGGTGTGGCCGAGCAGTTCCTCGGCGGTGTCGGCGGCACGGCGCAGCCAGTCGCGCCGGTCGTCCTCCTTGGCCTCCTCGGCGAGGGCGCGCAGCCGGGCGATGCCATCCGGCGCGGCGAGCACGGTGTCGTCCCGGCCGCGGCTGAACAGCTCCTGCAGCCAGGGCCGGTAGCAGGGCAGCGAACGCTCCAGGCCGTAGAGCACCGCGGCGTTGCCCACCGCATCGGTGCGCAGCGCCTCGTCGGCGGCGCGGGCGGTGCTGAGCAGGAGCGGCATCTGGCTGGCCAGGTTGCGCAGGTTCACCACGGTGTTGCCGTCGGCGAAATTGGCCACCGGCAGGTCGCGCAGCATCTTCTGGAAGACGCCGTAGTGCGGGTGGGCGCGCAGGAAGTAGCGGGCGCCGAGCACCACGGCCAGCTGGGACATGCTGCGCTCCATCAGCGTCGGCACCAGGTACTTGGCCACCGAGGAGGAGATGCTGACCTGTTCCGGCGTCTGTTGGAGCCCGCGCACCGCGCCCAGGCTGACCGCGTCCGCCACCATGAGGTCGGCGAAGACCTCGGTGAGCTGGCGGCGGCTGTAGGGGATGTCGCTGACCAGCTTGCCCAGGATGACCCGGTTCTCGGTGAAGTCCAGGGTGAGCCGCAGCCCGGTGTCCACCGACGAGATGGCCATGCCGCTGATCTGGGCGCGGGCCGCCTGTGCGGCCTTGAGCGCGATCTCCAGACCCTGGCCCTCGGCGCCGATGCGCGCGGATTCGGGCACGAAGACCTGCTCCACTCGGATGCCGCTGATGTCCATGCCGCGCAGCCCCTGCAGTCGCTCGCCGGGCAGCTCGACCACGGAGCCGGCTGGGGCGTTGCGCTTGTCCAGGATGAGCACCGAGAACCCGCCGGTGCCGCCGCGCTCGCCGGTACGGGCGAAGACGACCATGGCGTCGGCGCGAGTGGCGTTGCCGATCAGCCATTTCTCACCGGTGAGCAGGTAGCCGCCCTCAACCTTTTCCGCGCGCATGGCGTTGGCCAGCAGGTCACTGCCGAAGGCGCGTTCGGACAGCCCCCAGGAGAGCCGGTAGCCGTTCTTCACCGCAGTGACCAGCTCGGCCTTCTGCTCCTCGCTGCCCCCGATCCAGACCGTCATGAAGGCGAGGTTGGTGATGATCAGCGCGGTGGCGGTGGTGGAGTCGCGGCGGGCGATCAGCCGAACGAGGTTGAACTCGGCCTCCACGTCTCCGGCCCGGCCGCCCTGCTCGCCGGGGAGCGCGTACTCCGGGACGCCCCACAGCCGCAGAAGGTTGACGAACTCGTAGGGGTAGGACTCCCGCTCGTCCAGCTCCATGATCCGCGAGTACGGCATCCGGCCGGCGGGATCGTGCGGGCAGCCGAGGAACTCCTCCAGCCGGGCGGCCAGTGCGGACAGATCAGCCTTGGGCATCAGCGGCCTCCCGAGGCGTCGCGGCGAGGCGGACGGGGGTGGCGGACTGCTCGCCGACGAGGACGGACTCCGGTACAGCCCAGCCGCGCAGCAAGTGGAGAAGCTCGTCCGA
>NZ_BBZJ01000030.1:104120-117627 GCF_001417775.1 Streptomyces sp. TP-A0356
GGCCTCCTGGGGCTTCGCGGCGAGGCGGACTGGGGTGGCGGTGAAGAGCACGCCCTGCTCGCGCAGAGCGGCGAGGGTGTCGAGGGCGGGCAGCAGGTGCGGGCCGCACCACCGGGGATCGGTGCCCTCGGCGCGGGCCAGCAGGTAGGCGAGTGCGGCGCGCAGCCAGCCGGTGGCGCCGGGCTCGGCGCCGTAGAGCGGGCGTTCGCGATTGGCCCACCACAGGTGGACGCAGCAGGCGGCCCCGTGCAGCCAGGCGTAGCGCTCGGCGAGGTCGGCGAGGGCGTTGGGGTCGGCGCCGGGCCGGCGCGCGGCCTCGGCCTGCGCGGCGAGGCCTGCGGCGGCCACGGACAAGCGGTCGACGAGGTCTGAGGTGTCGTGGTCCAGCGCCGCGCGGACGGGCGCGGCCACGGTCGGCAGCCCGCCCAGCACCGGGTCCACGCCCCGCGCGATCAGGTCGAGGCGGGCGGGCTCGTAGGGCGGCAGCTCGGCGTCCAGGGTGAAGATGCGGCGCAGGGTCTGCGGCGCAGGCGTCTCGGTGGTGGCGAGCAGGGCGGGCAGCTGACCGCAGTAGGCGCGCAGGTTGGCGTACGGGCTGGCGTCGATGACGCGGACCACGGCCGAGTCGCGCTGCAGCTTCTGGAACACCCCGTCGCCGGGGGCCTGCTCGCGCAGCACCGAGCGGGTCGCCAGCACGGTGCCGCAGCGGCGCAACAGGTCCTCGGCGGCCTCGGCCACCAGGTGCTTGGCGGCCAGGCCCCAGACGCTGAACGCCTCCGGCACCACGTGCACACCGCGGGCGGCCGAGAGCGCCACCGCGTCCGCCGCCAGCAGCGCGGCCGACGCGATCGACGACTCCCGTGCCGCGTACGGCGTCGCGGACAGCACCGTACGGCCGAAGCGGCGCTCGGCGGCGAAGTCCAGCGTGAGTCGGAGGGCGGTGTCCGCGATGCCGAGCGAACCCGCCATGCTCGTCAACCGCACCGCCTGCTGCGCCCGGATGGCGACCTCCAGGCCCTCGCCCTCCTTGCCGACCTGGGCGTCCCACGGCACCGGGAAGGCGTCGAAGCGCACGGTGGCGAGGTCGATGCCGCGCATCCCGCCGGTCCGCGGCGCCGGCAGCCGGCTCAGATCGTCGGGGTCGATCGTTTCGTCGGTCAGATCGAGCAGGAAGGAGGTGAAGGCGCCGGGCCCGCGTTCACCGGTGCGGGCCACGACGTAGATCGCCTCGCACCGCAGGCCGTTGCCGACCAGCCACTTCTCGCCGTGGAGCAACCCGTCCGCGTCGAGCCGCACTTCTCCGGCGAGCAGGTCGCTGCCGTGTTCCGCTTCGGTGAGCGCGAAGGCGACGGCGCCGCCGTCCCGCAGGATGCGCGCCACCCGCTCCTGCTGCTCCCCGGTGCCGTGCAGGTGCAGGCAGGTGGCGGCGATGATGCTGAACATGGTGCCGGGCATGATCGTGACGTCCCGGCGCGCCGCCGCGCGGACCAGCGTGAGGCTGCGGTCGAAGGACTCGAAGGCGCCGCCCCACTGCTTCGGCAAGTAGTTGAGGTGGAAGCCCGCGTGGCGCAGCCTCTCGCAGAGCTGCTCGGGGAAGGCGTCCGCCTCGTCGCGGGCGACGGCGGCGGCGTAACCGTACGGGTTGGCGGGGTCGCCCGGGTCGCCGAGCAGTTGCTCCAGCGCCTCGGGGGTCAGGTCGGCGCTCACCTGGCACCTGCCGTGGGTGCCATGCCGGCCGGGGTCTCCAGCGGGACGGGACGGTAGTCGCAGGCGCCGGCCGGGATGTGCACGCCCGCCAGGCGCAGTTGGGCGAGGCGGGTGTGGAAGGCGGCGCCGCGCATCAGGTGGTGGGCGACGTCGGCGACCCGGCGGTTGCTGGGGTTCTTCAGGTAGCTCCCCGTGACCCAGTCGTTGAAGGAGCCCATGGCCGGTCCGCACCAGATCTGGTAGTCCTGCGCCCGGTCCTGCTCCCCCGTCACCGCCCAGCGCGACGCCATGCCCAGGTACCAGCGGAAGACCAGGGCCATCCGGCGCTTGGGGCTGCCCGCGGCGCGGGTGAGCTGGTCCGGGTCGCGGCGCTCGAAGTAGGTGACGCAGTCCTGCCAGACGTCCTGAAGTGGGCGGCGGAAGATCTGCTGCTCCAACCGGGCGCGCTCGGCGGGGGGCAGCGCCTCCAGGCCGTCGTACGCCTGGTAGAGCTGGTAGAGGCGGCGGGCACGCATCGGGAAGAGCGTGCCCTTCTTGAGCACCTGGAGGTCGACGCCCATTTCGAACATGTCGGCGGCCGGGGCCATCTCGCAGTCCGCGATGCCGGCCTCGGCGAGCATCGCCTTCGCCGCCGGGGAAGCCCCGGACTCCAGACAGGACTGGTTGACCGAGCCGGTGACGACATAGGCCGCGCCCATGGCGAAGGCCGCCGCGACCGCGACCGGCGTGCCGAGGCCGCCGGCCGCGCCGACCCGGATCGGCACCGGGTAGCGGTGCTCGCGCTGCACGTGGTCGCGCAACCGCAGGATGGCCGGAAGCAGTGCGGGAAGCGGGCGGCGGTCGGTGTGGCCCCCGGAGTCGGCCTCGACGGTGATGTCGTCGGCCAGCGGTAGGTGGTGGGCGAGCGCGGCCTGCTCGGCGGTGATCAGTCCCTGCTCCAGCAGGGCGCTGACGGTGGCTGCGGGAGCAGGGCGCATGAAGCGCTCGGCGGTCTCCGGGCGGGAGATCTTGGCGATCAACCGGTTGTCCGCCACGATCCGCCCGGCCCCGTCCCGCCGCAGCCCGGCGAGCCGGTAGCGCACCACGTGTGGGGTGAGGTCCATGTAGGCGGACGCCTCGACGCAGCGCACGCCGTGACGCAGGAACAGCCCCACGGCCTCGCGTTCCAGCCGGTCCTCGCTGGGGCTGTGGATCAGGTTGACGGCGTACGGCAGGCCGGGGATCTCGGTGGCGAACCGCAGCAGCGCCTTCTCGATCACCTCGGGCAGCAGTCCGGCCGCGCCGAAGGAGGCCAGGAAGCCCTCCCGGGCCAGCGCGACCACCATGTCGGCGGAGGCGATGCCGCCTGCCATGGCCCCGGCCATGTAGGGCCGGAGCACGCCGTGGGCGGCGGTGAAGGCGGAGGAGCCGAGCCGGTGCGGGGGCAGCGGGGCGGCGGCGGCCAGGAGGTGCGGGCCCTGGCCGGTGGGGGCCGCGGTGCCGCCGGAGACGGCGCCGGGGCCCTGCGGGGTGCCGACGATGAAGCAGGGGTTCTCCAGGTCGGCGAGGACCTGGTAGACGCCGGCCGAGTCCGTACTGGGCGAGCCGTCGCCGTACCAGCGCAGGGGGGTCTGGGGGTGCGTGGTGGACATGGGAAACGCAGCTCCTAGGCTGGTTCAGGCGTGGGCGGGGGCGGAGCGAACCTCGATGGCCGCGTCGGTGAGTTCGTAGATGCGCAGGCCCGGCTTCCACAGGTCCGCGTCGGCGATCAGCAGCAGCCGGTCGGCCTCCCGCCGCACCTCCTTGATGTGCACGTCGAAGCGGAGTTCGCCGTCGTTGCGGAGGATCTGGCCGCGGTACTTCCAGCTCATCTCCACGCCGGTGGCCATCGCGAAGCGCGGGTTCCCGATGCCCTCGGCCAGTCCTTGTTCCAGCACGAACAGCCGCATGGCCTGCAGTACGGCTTCCACCCCGAGCGAGCCGGGCATCACCGGGTCGCGGTGGAAGTGGCAGTCGAAGTACCACTCGTCGGGGCGCACCTGGCGGCAGCCGTGCAGGTAGCCGGCGCCGTGCCGGCCGCCGTCGGCGACCAGGTCGACGTGGTCCACCAGGTGGAAGTTCTCGCCGGGCAGATGCAGGTGCCCGGCGGCGGGGTCGGTGAACGCCGGGGCGTCCTCGGTGAGTTCGATGCGGCGCACCCGCTCGGCGGCGGGCGGCTCCTGCTCGATCCACGGCGCGACGTAGCTTCCGTTGTCCAGGCCGACCTGGTTGGCGAGCGCGGCCTCGCTGAAGTAGCCGAAGAGGGATTCGCCCGTGTAGAAGACCTCGCCGTCCGCGGAGAGCTCGTAGGAGAAGTTCTGCAGCACGGCGCCCGAGACGGCGCTGGTCATGAGCAGCTTGGAGTGGTGGCGGATGGTCTTGCCGCGCAGGTCGACGTCCTTGACCAGGGTCGCCCGGCCGTCCAGGTTGCGGATGGAGTACTGCTGCTGCGGTTCCTTGAGGGTGGCGCCGAGGTAGTAGCCGAGGAAGATGGCCGCCTGCAGCGAGGTCTCCATGTACACGCAGTTGGGCATGTGCGGGTGGGAGTTCTGCCGGTAGTACCAGGCGTCCGCGGGCGAGTCGTACTCGGTGACCATCTCGGAACCGGGGCCCAGGTCGCCGCGGGTGCCCTTGAGCGACATCACCCGGTCCACGAACTGGAAGTCGCCGTTGGGGATGTAGGGGGCGCGGCTGCCGCGGTAGATCTCGAACTCCGGGCCCATCGCCATGTCCAGCAGGCCCTTGGCGGCGTGCGCGAGGTGCAGTTCGTTGATCATCGCTGGTTCGCCGCTGCGGTTGCGGCGACCGAGGAAGGCGGGCACTCCCCCGGTCTCCGGACGGTACGGGGTGCCGTCCTTCTCCCGCACCTGCAGGCCGAGGTTCCGCATCTTGATGACCGGCTTGTCGCCCAGGTAGACCAGGATGTCCGCCATCACGGTCGGCCGCGGCAGCAGCGTGACCTCCATGATCTCGACCTCGTAGCGGATCTCCCGGTGCTCCGGGGTGACCTGGCCGCGCACCTGGACGTCGATCCGCTCGTCGGTGACGGTCTGGAAGCGGGCGTCCGGCAGGGTGAGGTGCATGCCCAGGTAGAGCAGGTAGATCTGGAGCAGCTGCACGGCGCCCTCGGCCACCAGCGAGCCGGCCAGCACGGGGTCGTCAGGGAAGTGGCAGGTGAAGTACCAGGCGTCCGGCTCCAGATGCTTGACGGCGCTCAGCTTGCCGAGGCCGCGCGGGCCGCCGAGGCGGTCCACCGTCACCTCGTCCACCATCCGCAGCATCGCGTCCGGCAGCCGCAGAGCGGGATTGAGGGCCTCGTCCTGGGCGTGTTCGGGACCGAAGACCTCACCGTGCCGGCCCTGCGCCAGCAGCTCCAGGTCGGCAGTGGTGAGCAGGGTCTTGCCGGTGCGGGCGAGGGGCTTGAAGTAACCCTTGGTCAGGGCGGCGCGCTCGGCGCGCTCGCGGTCGGTGATGACGACGCCGAGCGAGGAGTCCAGCTCCTGCCTGCTGAAGAACCCGGCGCAGGCGTCGCGGAGTTCGAGGATCAGCTCACCGTCGGCGTAGCAGTTGTAGCTGAAGAAGAACAGCGTGGTGTCGCCGTTGTGCACGAAGCGGTCGATGGAGATGTCGTAGCGCAGCGTCTGCCCGGCCCGGGGCAGCCCGCCGCGGAAGATCAGCGAACTGTCCAGCAGGCGGTAGACCCGCTCTCCCTTGTTGCGGAAGTCGATGCCGAGGTAGCTGACCAGCAGCAGGTCGCACTGGCCGGCCTCGACGGTGACGGCCGGCGGTGCGCCCTCGTCCACCAGGTACCAGGCGTCCTCGGGGATGTCGTACTCGGTGGTGATGGTGGCGGGGCCGAACGTGCCGGTCCGCGCGTCCAGCCTGGTCACCCGGGTGACGAAGTGGTACGGCGGTGCGGGCAGGCGGACGCGCCTGGCGTAGGCGTCGATCGGCGCGAACTCCGGGCCGAACACCTTGGCCACCGACCCGGTGGCGAACTCCAGCAGCGCGGCCTCGTCCCAGATCACCCCCTCCAGCGGGGCGTTTTCGGGCGCCTCGGTTGTGGCCGGGCGCGCCGGGGCGGGCGCGGGCGCCGGGGGCAGCGGTACGGGCTCAGGCGCGGACGCCGCCGGGGGCAGCGGTGCGGGCTCGCCCTGCAGGGGGACGGCCGGCGACGCCTGCGGGGAGATCGGCTCCCCGACGAGCAGGGCCTCGGCGCGGCTGAGGGTGCCGTCCTGGAGGACGCGCTGGGTCTCCATGACCACCGAATGGGTGGCGATCATCTGACGGCGCAGCTCCCGCACCAGGTCCGCGGCGGGCACGCCGGTGCCGTTCGCATGTGCGGGCGCGTCCGGGGCCGTCGGTGCGGTGGGGACGTAGGGGAGGACGGAGGCTGCGGTGGCGGGCTGCTCGGGGCTCGCCGGTGCCCACGGCAGGAAGGCGATCGGGTCGCCGTCGAAGCCGATGGCCTCGGGGTCCGCGACGGTCGGGTCGGCGGGCATGGGATCGGGTTCCTCCGGTGCGGTGGACGGGACGGGGGCGGAGGCAGGTGCGGGAACGGGTCCGGAAGCGGGTCCGGAAGCGGAGGCGGCGGGCACGGTCGCCGGGGTGGCGACCGGCTGAGCAGCTGGCTGATGGGCCGTCAGCAGGCTGACCGCCGGGGCGATGACACGCACCCCGCGGGCCACGCGCTCGGGCAACGGGTCGCCGCCGCCCACCCGGAAGCGGGCGGTGCGCCGGGCCGGGACGGGCGCTTCGGCGTCGGCCTCCGCACCGAGCAGCGCCGCGAGGTCCACCGGCAGGCCGTGCCCGACCAGCCGGGCGGCCATCTGGGCGATCGACCTGGTGGCCGGCACGCCGCGCCGGTCCACGCAGACCGCGACGTGCGCCTGCTCGACGAGGGTTTCGCGCACCCAGCGGGAGCAGGTGGCGCCGGGGCCGACCTCGAGGAAGTAGCGGTAACCGTGGTCGTAGGCGGTGCGGATCAGGCGCGGGAAGTCGATGGTGGAGCGCAGGGTGTGCGCGATGCGCCGGGCGATGCGCTTCCGGTCGAGGCCGGGCAGCTGCTGGTAGTCATAGGCGGAGAACAGCTCCAGGCCCCCGATGGAGCCGGTCGGGTAGTCGTTCAGCCCGGCCAGGCCGTCGAGTTCGGCGTCCACCACCGGGCAGTGCATCACCACGCCGACCGGCGAGCGCGCCGCCGGGCAGCCCAACTCCTCGATCAGCGCACGGCACTGCGCGGGATCGCCCGCGATCACCAGCTCGCCGGGGGTGTTGACGTGGGTGAGGAAGACCCGGTCGTAGCGGGCCAGCGCGGCCTGCGCGGTCCGCTGGTCGGTGAGCAGCACGTGTGACGCCCACAGGTCCTTGTCCGGGGTCCCGGCCGGGATGTCCTGCCACAGTTCGCGCACGGTGCGGCGCGGGCCGACCAGGCGGTCCCGGAAGATCGGGGTGGTGCTGATCAGATCGTCCCGGCGGCCCTCGGCGAGCCAGCCGTTGGTGGCGAAGAGCATGCTGGACTCGCCCAGGCTGTAGCCGAGGCCGCCGTGCGCGGTGACGCCCAGTATCTCCCGCACCAGGTGGGTGTAGAGGATGGCGAAGCTGGTACCGGTGGCCAGCATGAACGGCACGTCCTCGCCCAGCGCGGACTCCAGCTCCATCAGCTCCCGCCGTCCCGGCGTCACGAAGGTGCGCGGGTGGAGCAGGGCGGAGCGCAGCTGCCGGGCGGGTTCCTCGGCCTGCGCCTCGAAGTGCTCCAGCAGGCCGGGAAAGGCGCGGAACAGGTCCTGGCCGAGGCCCGGGTAGGAGTTGAACGCGCCCGGGTAGACCAGCGCGACCTTGCCCTCCGGGCCGATCGGGCAGGCGGTGAAGTAGGAACCGGCCGGGGTGGCCCACTCGCCGCCGGCGGCGTGCGCGCCGGGGATGTCCCGGGCGGCCAGTTCCAGTTGCAGGCGAAGGTCGGCCGCGTTCCGGCCGACGAGCACCGCGCGCAGCGACGTGCCGGGGAGTTCGCGGGCGGCCGCGCGGGCCAGCGTCAGCGGGTCGGCGCCGCCGTGCAGCAGGCCGCGGTGCCGCTCGACGGAGGCGAGCAGGCCGTCGAGGCTCGCAGCGGAGAGTGCCAGCAGGATCGGGCCTTCGGCCCGCTCCCAGTCGGCGGCCACCGCGCGCCCGCGGGTCCCGTCCGCGGAGAGCACCAGGTGCGCGCATGCGCCGTGGGATCCCAGCATGCTCACGGCGGCGTGCCGCCGCGCCCGCCGGGAGGAACGCAGCCAGGGCTGCGAGCGCTCGGGTACATAGAGCGCGGACGTGGCGAAGCCCTCCACGAACTCCGCGGCCGGCCGCTGCCACCCGGCGGTGCCGGGCAGGTACCCGTGATGCAGGCAGAGCACGGTCCGGATCAGCCCCGCCATCCCGGAGGCGCACCCGGCGTTGCCCAGCTGCGCCTTGGCGCTGCCCAGCGCGACGGTGCGTGTGTGGTCGACGGGGCTGCCGGGGGCCGGGGCATCGCCGAACGGGTCCGGGGTGTCGCCGGAAGCGCGCACTGGACGTTCGCCACGCTCCGGGGCCGCGGCGTCGGGCGGGGCGGCCGCCCCTTCGGCGAGGCCCTGGCGGGAGGCTGCCACGGCGCCCGCGGCGGCGGCCGTCGGGCCGTCCTCGGGCGCGTCCTCTGCCGCCGTGCTCGGCTCGGCCTGACCGGCAGGGCGGTACACCCGTGCCAGTGCGGTGAGTTCGGTGTCGTCTTCGGGCTCGGTACCTGCCGCGTGGGCCTCGACGTAGCCGACCTCCGCGGCGGAGATCCCGGCGGCGGCCAGGGCCGCCTCCGCGGTGGCGGCCAGCGTGTCGGTGTCCGCCTGCGGTGCCGCGCCGTCGCGGGTCCGGGTGGTGCGCAGGGCGAGGGAGTCCAGGCGGGCGTAGACGCGGCGGCCTTCGGACTCACCGCCGCGGGTGACGACGACCGCGCCGGCGCCCTCGCCGATCCGCACGCCGCGTGCGCCCTCGGCGAAGGTCAGGCCCGCCTCGGAGACCGCGTCGGGGTGCAGCAGCAGGTGCTCCGCGGAGCCGGTGAGGTCGACCGCGCCGACCAGCACCGCCTCGACACCCGGATCGAGCAGCAGCAGCCGGGCGACCTCCAGGGCCTCTGCGGTGCCCGAGCCCTCCGAGGAGACGGTGAACGACGGACCGGTGAGGTTCCACAGCGAGGAGATACGGCTGGCCATGACGTTGCCGATGTAGCTGAGCACCTCGTTCGCCACGATCGGCGGCACCACCGCGTCCCGGCCCACCGCCGCCACTTCGGCGAGCTGCTGCTCCGTCAGCTCCACTCCCGCGGCCTCGAACTGCTCCCGCAGGAAGCTGCCCAGCGTGTACCGGGTGAGCCTGGCGTGCGTGTACGGCTCCAGCTCCATCGCCACCACCACCGCGATCCGCCGCGGCTCGGGTGCGCTCGCGCCCGGCGGGATGGCCCGGCTGTACCCGGCATCGCGCAGCGCCTCGTCGGCGACCTGGGTGGCCAGCGCGTGCTGGAGGTTGTAGGTGCGCAGGTCGGCGGGTGGGATCTTGTGGTCGACGGGGTCGATGTCCACCCCGTCCACGTAGGCGCCGCGCGGCACGGACTCTCCTGCCAGCCCGGCCCGGTCCAGCGTTCCGCCGCCGGTCTGCTCCAGGCCGCGCCAGCGCCGCTCGGGCAGCGGGCCGAACGCGTCCGCGCCCGCGTGGACGGCCCGTTCCAGCGCGTCCACGCCGTCCAGCGGGCCGAAGTGCGCGCCCAGGCCGACGATGTCCAGCGCGGGCAGCTCGGCCGGGGGCTCCTCGACGGGCTCCCAGGTCTCGGCGGCCTCGGGTGCGGAGAGCACGACGTGCGCGTTGGTGCCGCCGAAGCCGAACGCGGAGACGGCCGCCCGCAGCGGTCCCACCCCTTCGGGCCAGGGCCGGCCCTCGCGGACCAGCACGTCCTCCCCCACCCGGCCGTCGCTCGAGCACACCGGCTGTTCGACGCCGATGGTGGGCGGGATGTGGCCCTCGTTCATGGCCAGGACGACCTTGAGCAAGCTGCTCAGTCCGGCGACGGTGAGCAGGTGACCGACGTTCCCCTTCACCGAGCCGATCAGCGGTACCTTGCCGTGGCGGCCGAAGAAGGCGGCGACGGACTCGGCCTCGGTGGCGTCGCCCAGCGGGGTGCCGGTGGCGTGGCACTCCAGGTAGTCGATGGCGGAAGGGTCCACGCCGGCCTCGGCGTAGGCGAGTTCGTACGAGGCGAGCTGGCCGCCGGCCTGCGGGACGAGGAGGTGGCGTCCGCTGCCGTCGTTGCTCAGGCCGATGCCGTCGATGACGGCGTGGATGCGGTCGCCGTCCCACAGCGCGTCGGCGAGCCGCTTCACGGCGACCACCCCGGCGCCCTGGCCGGTGAGGATGCCCTCGGAGCGGTTGTCGAAGGGCTGGCTGAAGCCGCTCTCCGGGTAGGCGCGCAGGTCGCTGAAGGAGAGGTGGATGAGGGTGGGGTCCGGGGCGCAGACGCCGCCGGCCAGCACCAGGTCGGCCTGCCCGGCGGCGAGGTGGGCGCAGGCCAGTTTGAGCGCGTAGAGCGCGGAGGAGCAGGCGGCGTCCAGGGCGTAGCGCGGGCCGCCGAGGCCGAGCGCGGCGGCAGTGACGGCCGCCGGGGAGCCGCTGACCCGCAGGTTCTCGCTGCGCAGCAGGTCGGCGTCGACCAGCGGGGCGCCCGGCGGGAGCCCCGCCAGCGCGGGCAGCCCGGCCTGCCGCAGGCCCTCCAGCACCGCCTCTCGGGCCAGCGGGATGCTGATCCGGGCCGAGGTGGGGGTCGGGAAGGAGTAGTTTCCGAGCACGAGCGCGGTGCGGGCGAGGGTCTCCGGCTGGGCCTCGTAGCCACTGTCCCGCAGAGCCTCACGGGCCGTGTAGAGCGACCAGTGGAAGATCCGGTCGAGGCGGGCGAGTTGCTCGGGGTCGAGGCGGTAGCCGGTGGGGTCGAATGCGAAGTCGGTGATGAAGCCCCCGCGGCGGCAGTAGATGCGGTGCTGCGGGTCGAGGTCGGCGTCCTCGGGCGTCGCGCCGAAGATCTCGTCACCGCCCTCCCGGCGTGCGTCCGCCCCACTGCGCAGGTTCTGCCAGAACTCGGCGGGGGTGCGGGCGTCCGGGAAGAGACAGGACAGGCCGACGATGGCGTACTTGCTCATCAGAGCGAGGTCCCTCCGTAGTCGGTCGGCCCGGCCGGCAGGCGCGCAAGGCGCACCGGCCGGGCCGACCGGGTCAGGTCGTCAGTCGGATGCGGACGGGCCGGTCAGCCGATGACGAACTTGGCCGTGAGCCGGGGTGCCGAGATCACGGACACGTCGTGCAGACGCATCAGCACCCGCCCGTCGGGGGCACAGGCCGTGACGGTGAGTCGGGCCTCGGCGCCCGCGCCCCCGGAGCCGGGCTGCACCAGGACGAGGAAGGGCTCGCCATCGGGCAGCGGGTGGTGCAGTTCGGCGCGGCCGACGGCCAGGGGGAGCCCGGCACTGCCCCGGAAGAGCCGCACCCCCACCAGGGCGGCCTGCAGCAGCAGGTCGGCGGTGCCGGGGGCGTAGTGGGCACCTGCGAAGGCGCCGCCCGCGGTGCGGTGCTCGGTGAGGGCGCACTCCAGAACGAGCCGGGACTCCTCCTCGGCGAGCACCCGCCGGATGCCGCGCAGTGAGGGGCCGTGGAAGAGGGTGCCGTCGGTGTAGAGGCCGTCGGCGGCCCGGCCGCCGCCCAGCGCCGGCAGCCCGGCGACGGGCGCCTGCGGCGCGGCGGGCGCGGCGTCCAGCACGGCGGCGTAGTGCGGCCGCACCGCGCCGTCCCGGCTCACCGAGCGGATGGCCACTTGTACGGTGCCGGGGGCCTCCGGCAGCGGGCTGATGACGAGGCGGCAGTTCTCCGGCTGGCTGCCGTCGAAGACGATGCCCTTCTGCACCGAGAACTCCCGCACCTGGCGGACCTCGCCGCCGGTGGCGCGCTCCACCGCGCCGATCGCCCACCCGAGGGCCACGGCCGCCGGGAGCACCGGGGCCTCACCGATCACGTGGTCGGCCACGATCGGGTCCTGGGCCAGCTCGGCGATCCGCCGCTCGACGGTGAGGGAGGCGACGGGAGCGGCCGGGACGCGCTCGGAGAGCGGGGTGGTCGGCCCGAGCACGGTCACCACGTCGTCCGCGCGTGCGGCGGCGAACTGGTCGGCGAACATCGCGACGCCGGTCTCCTGCGGGATGAGGGTGATCCCGCGCTCCCGGAAGACGGCCTTGATCTCGGGGGAGACCATGCCGCTGTCCCAGGCGCCCCAGTTGAGCGAGGTGACCCGAGCACCAGGGTGGCGCCGCTTCCAGGAGGACGCCCAGGCGTTGAGCGCCTCGTTGGCCATCGCGTAGTCGGACTGGCCGCGGTTGCCGAAGAAGCCGGCGACCGAGGAGAAGAGCACCACGTGCCGCAGCGCGTCCGCGTCCAGCGCGGCCGTCACGGCGCGCAGTCCCGCCAGCTTGGGCGCGAAGACCCGCTCGATCTCGGAGGCCTTCTTCTGCGCGATCAGCTGGTCGGCGAGCACCCCGGCACCGTGCACCAGGCCGGTGACCCGGCCCCGGTAGGGCGCGAGGGCGGTCGCCGTGGCCTGCGGGTCGGTGATGTCCACCGCCACGTACTCGGCGTGGCTGCCCGCCGCGCGCAGCGCGTCCAGGGTCGCCCGCACCTCTCGGCAGCCGACGACGGCCCGGTAGGCCTGCTCGACCCGCTTGGGGGTGGGCTTCTCGCCCGCGGCCTTCAGGTCGGCGACGGCAGCGGCCTTGAGCGCCGCGGCGTCCTGCACCCCGTGCGCCCACTCCGGCTCCTCCTCCAGCGGGGTGCGGCCGAGCAGCAGCAGGCCCGGCTGGTGGCGCCGCGCCAGCTCCACCACGCAGGCCGCGGTGATGCCGCGCCCGCCTCCGGTGACGACCAGCAGGTCCTCGGAGCTCAGCGGCTGCGGCCGCGCACCCACCGGGTGCAGCGGCTGCTCGCCGAGGGCGAGGGTGACGCGGCGGCTACCGTCATGGCCGACCTGGACGGGCTCGGTGGCCGCGTCGTGCACCTCGCCGAACACCAGCGCGGCGGCGGCGCCGGGCGCCAGGCCGGGGGCCAGATCGATGGCCCGGCAGAAGACCTTCGGAGCCTCCACGGCCAGGGTCTTGACCAGGCCGGCGACGCCGCCGATCGGCGCCACGTGCTCGTCGACACCGCCGAGGCCGAAGGAGCCGTCCAGCCGGGTGACGGTGGTGTAGGCGGTGCGGCCGAAGGTGGCGGCGGTGCTCAGCGGCTCCACCAGGTGCTTGGCCACCAGCAGGGTGTGCGCCAGGCGGCGCACCCCCTCCGCCCAGTCCGCCGGGGGCACCGTGTACAGGTCGAGCACCAGGCTGATCCGCTCGCCCAGCGCCTCCTCGACCCGCGCGGCGAGTTCGGTGACGCCCCAGCCGGTCAGCGCGTGGTCCACCGCGCCGTCCACCCGCTGCGGCACGCCGGGCAGCCGCAGCACGTGCACCTTCCAGCCCTGCGTCTGGAGCCTCGCGGCGATCTCGGGGGCCAGCTCGCCGCCGTCGTCCACCAGCAGCGCGCCGGAGGACTCGGGGTAGGCGTTCACCAGCTGGTCGGGCACCGGCAGCTCGGCCAGGGCGGCTTGCGCCCGGCCGATCCGGCCGCGCTCCGGGGCCGCTTCAGGCCCGGGCGCCGGGGCCGGGGCGGAGTCGGCGGACTGGCCGGCCTGCGGGGCGGGGGCATCCTGGCCGGATAT
>NZ_BBZJ01000031.1 GCF_001417775.1 Streptomyces sp. TP-A0356
GGAGCTCTTCGGTAGGAGCACCGGCCGGCAGCCGCCCATCCTGGGCGTGGAAAGCAATCCGTCCGGAGCGCGGGGGATCGCCCGGCAGGAACACAACCGTGCACCCCCTCAGATCCTCCCACCACACCGGGTCGAACACGACGGTCCTGGGAACGGGTGATACCTGCTCCTGCTCCGGAGTGACGGGCGGATCCACAGGCTGCCGTTGCGGGGAGGGGATAAGCCCCCTGGACAGGTGGGGATCATCGATCTCCCGACCGTCCACATCGAAGTACCGAGCGCTCCGCTCCTGGCCTTCGTCGTTCATGGTCACCACACGGTAGACCGTGGCCATCGTCTGGTTCCTCTGCCGATGTCCCCCAGCCGCGCCAGCCGCCGGTTTTCCTACTGATTGCCCCAGCCGCGAGTCCGCCGACCGGATTGCCTCAACGCTACCGGAGCGGACAACCTCATAGTGAAGCTCTCCGCGATCGTGGACGCTCCGTCTCGTGGCGCGGCCTACCGGTTGGGACTCGATCGGCGTTGCGAGGCACTTGAGGAGACAGCGCCCTCCTCAGGCGCCTGCCAGACGTGAATGTCCAAGCCCGATGACGCGGATACCCGCGTCGGCAGCGGCACAAAGTGCTGCTCCACTGGTGGCTTCCGCTCACGGTGGCGGCCGTCGACCGCATCCAGGACGCGTGCGCGTTTCTCGGGTGCCATGTCCGAGAGCATCTGGACCAGGACAGCCAGTTCGCCTCCCGCCATGCTCACCGCTCCCCCGTCGACACCAGCCCTGCCATGGAGGTGGCCGCTGGCACGGTATGGCGGCGCCAAGGCCGCGCGAGCGGTGCGGATACCGCCCACCAGGTCTGGGCAGTCGCCGCTGCGCTGCCAGATGGCCCGTCCGCAGGTGGTCGGCGGCGGCGACGGTGACGGCCGTCTCCACCGCGGCACGTGCTGGCCTGCCCGCTGCGCCCGCCGCACCCAGCGGCGACCGCGTCGTACGGCGCCGTAGCCGCCGTACGGAGACCACCACGACCACCATCAGCAGCAGGGCGGGCGCCGCTTCGGTGCGGGCGCGCTCATCGGCGCCGGTGCGGCGGGCCTGGTCGGCGGCGCGCTGCTGAACGAGGTGTTCGATGACGACGAGCCGGAAGTGGTCGTCAACAAGTGCCACGAGGACTGACCGTTCCCCCTTCCCTCGCCCCTGGTCCGTGGTGCAGGCGGGCGGCCGGGCCGGTGGTGCGCGAGCGCCTACCTGGGCGGGCGCACGGGCATCTGCGGTGGTGCGGGCGGGAGGGGAGAGGACTGTGGCGGGGAACGTCGGTGGCTTCCGGGACCCGTCTGCGGAGGTACTGGCCGAGGCGGCCGACGCGTTCGGGCTTCTTGCCTCGGCAGCCCGGCTGCACATCATGTGGGCCCTGAGTGAGCACCTGCTCAACACGTCGAGGGCCCCGGTCTCGGGGCCTTCACTGTGGTCACCGGCAGGGGGCTGGAGTCTCCTCACAGACGGGCACTGCAGCGGTGTCGGCCCGACGCGTTCACGCCCCCACGTTCGCGGCGGCCGGCGGGAGGACGCCGACTCAGGCCCAAAGCCCGGTCCCTTGGCGCCCCCAATGATCAAGGTTGTCGAAGCCTTTGATCACGAACAGGGGTCGCGTTGGGGTGTCCTGCAACGCCGCCGCGAGGACGTCGGCTTGTCCTGCCCATCCGCCGAATTGCCCGACGTGATCTCGGTGTCGACGGTCCTGGTGAGGCTCAACCTCGGGAGTGGACACCGGGTTTCATGCGACGAGCGACAGCGTACGTGATGAGATCGGCTGGGTCTGCTGCAGGTTTGGGTGACTCGCGCGACCCGTTCTGCTGCTTCACCACCAGCCAGGACCTGGCCACGTTCTTCGATTGCCACCGGGCCGCGTTCGCGCACTTCGGCGGGTGCCGATGAGCATCGTCTATGACCGCACCAAGACGGTCGTGCGCCGGCATGTCGCTCCCGGCGCGGCGGTTCCGCTGCACCCGGAGGCGGTCGCCTTCGCCGGGCACTACGACTTCGACATCGACGTGCTGGCTGCCTACCGGCCGCAGGGCAAGGGGCGGGTCGAGCGGCAGGTGAACATCGTCCGTGACCACGTCCTGGCCGGTCGGGCCTTCTCTTCCATCGAGGAGCTGAACGCTGCCTTCGCCGCCTGGATCCCGCTGCGGCGGGCGAAGGTCCACGGCACCCACGGCGAAGTCATCGGACACCGGGCCGTGCGCGACCACATGGCCCTTCGTCCGCTGCCGGCGACCCCGTATGTGGTCACGCAGCGGCATCTGCGGCACGTCGGCAAGGACTGCCTGGTCGCCTTCGACGCGAACCTCTACTCCGTTCCCGCCCGCAAGGTCCGACCCTGGCCAGACCTTGTTGGCTGTCCACCCGCGGGCCGTTGGCCGAGGCGCCCGCATCGTGGATGAGACTCACTGGGACGGCCTTCCCACCGGCGACGCTCTGCCCTCGCCCCGCCGCGACCAGGCAGTCGGGCCCGAGGCCGGACCGCTGCAGGCTCTGCTGAACCGGGCCGCCGCCGCGAATGTCGAGGTGGGCCGCCGTCCGCTGTCGGTCTACGACGAGCTGCCCGGCACCCGCCCCTTCACTGCCAACTCCGCCAACGAGGAAGTCCGTTGAGCGAGCTGACCAGCACGCGCATCCGCACCACCGCCGCCAAGCTCGGCCTGCCGCACCTGGCCGAGGCCCTGAACCAGTACATCCAGCGGGCGGATGATGCCAAGATGGGCTACCTCGACCTGCTCGACCTGGTCCTGTCCGAGGAACTCGCTGTCCGCGACGACCGCCGCTTCCGCAACGGCCTGAGGTTGTCGAAGCTGCCGCACCACAAGACGCTTGAGGACTACGACTTCTCCTTCCAGCCCGAGCTCGACCCGCGCAAGGTCAAGGACCTGGCCACCCTCGCCTTCGTCGAGGAGAAGGCCAACGTCGCTCTGCTCGGGCCGCCCGGCGTCGGCAAGACGCACATCGCCGTCGCCCTGGCCGTCGCGGCCTGCCGGGCCGGCTACTCGATCTACTTCACCAGCCTCGACGACATGGTCCGTCACCTCAAAGCCGCGGAGGACCAGGGCCGCCTGATCAGCAAGCTCACCAGCTACCTCCGGCCCGCCGTTCTCGTGGTCGACGAGGTGGGCTACCAGCCGTTGGAGCGGGCCGAGGCGAACCTGGTCTTCCAGGTGATCTCCAAGCGTTACGAAAAGGGCTCGATCATCCTGACCTCGAACAAGGCCTTCGGCGAATGGGGCCAGGTCTTCGGCGACGAGGTACTGGCCACCGCGATCCTCGACCGGCTCTTGCACCACTGCGAAGTCGTCCCGATCAAAGGCAACAGCTACCGGCTCAAGAACCGCCTCTAGGCCATCGAGCGGGACACCGACGTGGCCTGAGCTGTGGTGCACACAACTTCGTACTCGGTGGTGCACTCAGAGGAGTACCTGGACACCCGCCCCGGATGATCCGCAGCACCCGCCTCCTCGACCTGGTGAACACCATGGACCCCAAGCTCGTCGCCGCCGCCTTCGGCATGGACCCGCAAGCCACCCTGATCTATCTCGCCGACCGCGTTGACCCCGGACGACTGCCCGCCCCGCCGAAAGCCGCTGGCGCAACACCACACAGAAGGTGAGGATCAACAACCGGTCTCCAGCCCTCAGCGGAGGGGAACCGGCATGGTCGGTCAGGTGGAAGTGCAGCAGGTGGACGAGGAAAGCCTCGAAGAACTCCTCTCGGTGGCAGTCGAGGATGCAGCACCCGAAGAGGTCGTGCCTCCCGTGGCCGGTCCACCAGGATGGACGACGGAACGGCGGGAAACCTTCCGGAACTGGCACCGGGCTCGACGCCCCGGACTTGCCGGCCCGCTCCGCGAGTCCACATTCGCCATCACCCACAACGGGACAATCGTTGGGTCAGCGCTTTTGGCTCTCCGCGACAGCCGGGACGTCCTCGAAGCCGGCATGTGGCTCGGCCGTTCACATCGCGGACGCAGAATCGGCACCGCGACTCTCCGAATCCTCCTCGACGAAGCCGCGAGAGCCGGTGCACGGGCCGTAGTCGCGGACACCAAGGCTCACAACACGGCGGCACTTGCCGCCTTGCGCCGCCACAGGGCTTGATCAGGGCAAGCACCGGCATCACGGCGGGAACGTGCAGGTCATCTCCACTCCGGACGGCTGGCCGCTCTGGGTCTCGCCGGTCCGCCCGGGCCGCGAACACGACACCGCCTGCGCCCGCCATCACGGCCTGATCGACGCGCTCAACCGTGTCGCAGCACAGCTCGGCGTGCCGACCCTGGTCGATCTCGGGTACGAAAACGCCGGAGACGGATTCCGCCACCCGGTCAAGAAGCCCGCGGGTGGCGAGCTGACCGAGGCCCAGCAGACCTACAACAACGTCATCCGCAGCATCCACGGTGCGTGCGAGCGCGCCAACTCCCTGCTGAAGACCACCTTCAAGCCCCTGCGACGACTCAGTCTCGATCCGGGCCGGAGCACCCAGATCGCCGCCGCGGCCCTCGTCCTGCTCCAGCTTGAGTAGACCGAATCATCTGAACGATCACACAACGTCATGATCCATTACCGGCAGAGGCTCATTCGATCAACGACGCGCAATGGGACAGGGAAGCGGCACAGAAGAAGCTCGACGCACGCTCACCGTCACCCAGAAGAAGGAGCCACCCCTCACAGCCGACCAGATCCGGGAGATTACCGAGAGGCTGGGTGACATCGCTCAACGCATCCGAGCCGCCCAAGCTGACAAGAAGGAGCCCCTCTACGAGGCACTCGGCATCACTGCATCACGCAGTCCGCGGTGCGAGTCCTTGAGGTAGGCGGCGCTGACGAGCTGCCGCCTGCCGGCCTCGTCCCACCGGCGCAGGAGTGCTCGGCCACGCAAGGGCACCTGCTTCCGATGCTGGCACAGGCCCATCACGGCTTCGCACCGCACACCTGCCATTCGACTACGATGGGTGATCCATTGATCACTGTAGGTTGGATCGGAGAAGAAGCGATCGTGCACGAGCACCCCCCCAGCAGCCCGACCGGCCAGGCGCCCCTGCCCGCCACCGCTGCCGCGGAAGCCACCGTCACAGTGGGCACAGCAACCGGGTCGCGCGCCGGGAACGTGCAGCCCGTGTACCCGAACCCACGCGGCGCGATGGTGGCCATGTGCCTCGCGCTGGTCCTCATCGCCTCGTCCATGTCGGCTCTCAACCTGGCCCTGCCCCAGCTGGCACTCGACCTCGGCGCCTCCACCACGTCGTTGACGTGGATCGTGGACGGCTACACGGTGGTGCTCGCGGGCCTCGTGCTGCCGCTGGGCGCCCTCGGCGACCACTACGGCCGCCGCGCGGTACTCGTCGGGGGCACGGCGGTGTTCGGAGCGGCCGCGCTGACCGCGTCGTTCGCCTCGGGGAGCGCCGAGCTCGTGGCGTGGCGGATGGTCATGGGTCTGGGCGCGGCCATGATGATGCCCGGCACGCTGTCGACGATGACGGCCGTGCTGCCCGCCGACCAGCGGGCGCGCGGTGTGGCCGTATGGGCCGGGTGCGCAGCCGCGGGCGTCGCCCTCGGGCTGCTCGCGTCGGGCGCGTTGCTTGAGTGGTTCTCCTGGCGGTCGATCTTCACCGCCGCGGCCGCCGTCGCTCTCGTCACGGCCGTCGTGGCGGTGCTGTTCGCTCCGGAGACCCGGGAGGCGCGTCCCAGGGGCTTCGACGCGGCCGGGGCCGTGTGCACGGCGATCGCGCCGGGCGCGCTCGTCTTCGCGCTCATCGAGGGCAACGACGTGGGGTGGGGCGAGCCACCGGTTGTCGCGGCCCTGGCGGTCTCGGTGTTGGCCGCTGTCGCCTACGTCGTCCTCGGCCTGCGCGCTGACGAACCCCTGCTCGATCCACGGTTGTTCCGCATCCCTGGGTTCCGCGCGGGGTCGGTGACCATCGCGGCGCAGTTCCTCGCGGTGTTCGGGTTCTACTTCGTGGGGTTGCAGTACGTGCAACTGGTGCTGGGCTACCGTCCGCTGAAGGCGGGCCTTGCGCTGCTGCCGATCGGTCTGATCGTCGTGCCGGTGTCGCAGACGTCGCCGCGTCTGGCTGTGCGCTTCGGCGTGCGCGCGGTCATGGTCACCGGCCTGCTGCTGCTGGGGTGCGGGCTCGTCGCGATGGCGTCGCTGCACGCCGGATCGGGTTACCTGCCGTTCCTCGCCTGTCTTCTGGTGGCGGGGTTCGGCGTCGGGATGACGGGCGCGGTCGGCACGTCGGCCATCACCGGCTCGCTCACGCGGGAGAAGCAGGGCGTCGCCTCGGCGGTGAACGACGTCACGCGCGAGGTCGGGGCGGCGGTCGGCATCGCGCTGATGGGCTCGGTCTTCGGCAGTCGTTACCGAGCGTCTCTTCCGGAGGCGGTCTCGCGCCTGCCGCAGGGCGCCGCCGAGGCCGTGCGCCACTCGCCGGCGGGCGGTGTCCATGTCGCCGGGCCGCAGGGCGCGGCGCTGGCCACCGGTGTGCGCGAGGCGTTCATGAGAGGCATGTCCGCTGCATTGCTCGCTGCCGCAGTCGTTGTCGCGGTCGCGGCCTGCTCGCTCGTGCGCGCCCCCGGTCGGACCCGGCGGTCCGCCGACTAAGCCTCCTTTCGTCCCGATCAAGCACCACCCTGGGAGTTCCCCGATGATCACCTCCACTCGACAGATCGACGTCCTCGTCGTCGGCGCGGGCCCGACCGGGCTCGCCTGCGCGATCCAGCTTGGCCGGGCGGGGATCAGGACCCACGTCGTGGCCCGGCACACGGGCACCGCGACCCATCCCAAGGCTCACGTCGTCAACGCCAGGTCCATGGAGATCCTGCGGCAGTGGGGTCTGTCCGCCGCTGTCGCCGAGGCCGCACTCCCGCCCGAGCGCGGCCTCGGCATGGGATGGATGACGCGCATGGCCGGGCGTGAGCTGGGGCGGCTCATGGTCGACGACGACCCCCAGATTCTGCACGCCGCGCTGAACGACTCGAGCGAGATCCTGCGTTCGTGCCCGCAGGATGTGCTGGAACCGCTGCTCCTGAAGGCGGCGACGGCGAGTTCCCACGTCACCGTGGAGTTCTCGACCGAAGTCCTGACCGTCGACCAGGACAGTGAGGGTGTCACCGCCCGCGCCCGCGCTGTACCGGACGGCGGCGAGCGTCTCTTCCGCTCGGCATACGTCATCGCGGCCGACGGCGCCCGCAGCGCGATCCGGCGGCACCTGGGCATTGCCAACGACGAGTTCCAGGCGACCGCGCACATGATCGGCGTCCACTTCACCGCCGACCTCGCCGACTACCAGAACGAGCGGCCGTTCATGCTGTGGTGGATCGTCAACCCGGACACCCAGGGCGTGTTCGTCGCACTGGACGGCCGCCACCGCTGGACCTACATGTTCGGCTACGACCCCACGCGCGACGTGCCCGGCGACTTCACCGGGGGACGCTGCGCGCGGATCATCCGCGACGCGGTGGGCGCACCGGGGCTCGACGTCCGGGTGCACGGCGTCTTCCCGTGGCGCATGGAGACCGCGATCGCGCGCCGCTTCCGCGACGGCCGGGTCTTCCTCGCCGGGGACGCCGCCCACCGGTTCCCGCCCACCGGCGGCTTCGGCATGAACACCGGTATCCAGGACGCCCACAACCTCGCGTGGAAACTCGCCCACGTGCTGCGCGGCACGGCCGGTGAGGGGCTGCTCGGCACCTACGAGGCCGAACGCCACCCGGTGGCCGTCACCAACGCCCTCCAGAGCAAGGCCAACGCGGAGGGTCTGGCGTCCACGGGCGCCCTGCTCGCCGACCCGGAGTCGCTGCGCGCGGTGGAGGACGAGGAGTCCGCCGAGGGCGAGGTGCTGCGGGCAGGGATCGCCGCGGCCATCCCTGCGCAACGTGACCAGGCCTTGTTCAACGGCCAGACGTTCGGCTACCTCTACGAGTCCGCGGCCATCGTGGACGACGGCACCGAGGCGCCGGTGTCGAGCGTGTCCGTCTACCGCCCCACCGCGCGCCCCGGGGCCCGAGCGCCGCACCTGTGGCTGACCGGGCCGGACGGCGACCGGGTGGCTCTGGTGGATGCGACCGGCGAGAGGTTCGCGGTGCTGGCCGGGCCGCGCGGCGACGCCTGGGAGGGCGCGGCAGCCGTGGTCCGCGAGCGGTACGGGATCGATGTGGCCGTCCTGCGCATCGGCCCGGGCTGCCCGTGGACCGACGAGGACGGTGAGTGGGCCGCGCTGTACGGCGTCGGGCTCGCCGGCTGCGTCCTCATCCGTCCCGACGGCCACGTCGGCATGCGGCATGGAGAGGAACCCGGCGACGCGACCGGTGTGCTCTCGGCGGCCGTGGCCCGGATCCTCGCGCGGGAGACGTCGCCGCTCGCGGTCGGCTGAACCGTTGGTGCTGCGGCGGCCGGTGGCCGGCCGCCGGAGCACCACCCGCGTCCGCTAGACCACCGTCAACTGCATGAAGCCGTAGGAGAACCGGCCGCTCTCCGGCACCCAGCACAGCACCTTCTGCCCTGGCTCGAAGCGCCCGCCGTTGAGTAGTTCCTCAAGCATGATGAACACCGACGCCGAGCCGGTGTTGCCCTTGTACTCGAGGTTGGTGAACCACTTCTCCTCCGGGACACCGAGCCCGCACTCGCGGAAGGTGTCCATGACCGGCTGCCGGAAGTACGCCGATGAGTAGTGCGGCAGGAACCAGTCGTAGTCCTCGCCGCTGACGTCCCGCCGCTCCTTCAGGACCGTGATGCTCTCGGCGAGCAGCTTCATGATCAGATCGCCGAGCTGCCGCGCGTCCTGCTTGATGAAGAAGTGCCCGTCCTCCAGCGCTTCGCGGGGCGTCTCCTTCTGCCGCCAGCCGGTGAACGACCCGTCCTTCCCCTTGCTCGCACCCAGGTACATGCAGGGGTCGGCGAGATGCGCCATCGAGATGGTCTCGATCCAGTCGACGCGCAACGACACCGACGCACCCCGGGGCTCGCCGGTGACCAGGACGGCGGCCGCGCCGTCGGACAGCATCCAGCGCAGGAAGTCCGCCTCCAGGGCGACCACCGGGCTGGATTCAAGGCGGGCCACCGACGCGTCCTCGTCCGCGTCAGCAGGCCGGTGGTCGGAGGCGAAGTACCGCGCCCGCAGCCCCGCCGAGGCCGTCTCCGAAGCGGTCGCAACGGCGTTCCTGCTCGCGCCGGACAGCACGCTGAGGTAGGCGTACTTGAACGCGGTCAGGCCGGACATGCAGACCCCGGCCGTGCTCACCGCCTCACACGGCGGCGCGCCCAGGTCCGCGTGCACCATCACCGCGTGGCTTGGCAGCAACTGATCGGGCATGGTCGTGCCGCAGGACAGGGTCTCCAGGTCGGCCAGCTGGAAACCTGTGCGCCTGCACAGCTCGTGGACCGCCTCGACCGTCAACTGGGCGTTGGTGTGGGTCGCTTCGCCGGTCGCCGGGTTGATGGCGTAGTGACGGGTCTTGATGCCGTTGTTGCGCAGCACCATCGCCTTGGTGCGCGATCGGGCGCCGCCGATCCGGCCGAGCACGTCCTCGATCCGGCTGTTGTCGACGGGCTCGTTGGGCAGGACGACTCCTGCACCGGAAATGTACGCGGGCATGGGTCCTTGATTCCTCTCGGTTGGTTGTACAGAGCAGGGGCTACGGCCGGAGACCGCGTACGTAACGGTTGAGACGGCGCGCAAAGACGACGCGCGCCACGGGCGTCAGCAGCGCCGACGCGAGCAGCACGACGGGCAGCCAGGTCACGAGCATCAGGACGAAGAGTCCGATCACCGGCTGACGTGCGAGACTTCCGGGTCTGCCGCATCGCCGTGCCAGCCGGGCGATCGCCTCCATGGGCGGCACGACGGCCGCCTCGGGCAGCAGCGAGCCGACGTTGAGGTTGACCGGCGCGACGTCGGACAGCAGCGGGGTGGGCTCGGGTTCGGCCCAGCGGTCCCGGGTTTCGAGCAGCCGCTTGCCGACGCGGCCGAGCGCGTCGATGTCGCCGCGCGCGACCCCGGCGGCGGGCAGCAAGGCCCTCTTGGCGCGACGCCCGGTGATCATCAGCAGCGGAGCGGTGATGTATCCAGCCAGCGAACCACCCTGGTGCGTGAGGACGATGCTGTCGGTGTGCCGGCCACCGGCGCGCGCGATGAGGGCGCGGACCCTGGCGTAAGCGCGCTGCCACATCTGGCGACAGCACGTCACACTCACCACACGTACGCCACGCAGGACTTCGGCCTCGGATGCGGTGAGAAAGGCCTGGATAGGCAGCGACGGCGACAGGAACCACACCTGCCAGCCGAGGATGATGAGGTCGAAGCGTTCGCCTTGGTCAAGGCCGACGGGGGCGAGCGGCGGGGGCTCGCCGTTGAGGGACTCCGGCATGCAGTCGAAGAACTCCCGTGGGCCCCAGGGAAAGGAATAAGGGGGCGTCGTGTCGATCCGCAGCCAAGAGATCTCCACGTCAGGCGCCTGGAGAGGAGCGGTGAGTGCTTCGAGGGCGTTCCGGACGTCACCGGATTGCGAGTAGTAGACGACAAGAACACGCTTCACGCCTCCCTCCGTGAACGGACGGGCCAGGAGAGCATGGCGGCGACGCAGCGCCGCTCACAGACAAAAGTCACGGAAAACTAGTTAGTCGTCAGGTGTCCCCCGATGGCGCAATCACCCAATAGCGGGCGTGTCCCAGCCGCGGCATTCCGATCCCGCGGTCGACGACTGTCTTGAGGGACATGGAGGATTTCCCTTTCATACGAGGTTGTGGGCTGAAGGCGTGGTCGGACCGTGGTGCAGCGGCGGAGTCGCAGACTGAGTTGGCATCGATCGCATACAAGTAGCGGTCCTCACAACCAAAGTAGACCAGGCCGCCGACCAACATTGGCGTCGAGTGCACTGACAGGTTGACAGGGTAGATCCAGCGCTTCTTTTCGGTGCTGGCGTCCAAGGCGTACAGGTTGTGGTCGTTGCTGCCGACGTGCTGCGGCCGATGAAGTCACCTCGCCATCGATGGGAAAGACCCAGGGCGATTGCAAAGTCCGTCGATCGTGCGCTGGCGCAGATCAGTTGAGTTTGAGGACAGCCAGTGGCCGCTCGTAGGAGCGGGGAACTGTCCTGCGGAGTCCCGCGGCGATGTTGGTGTGGCCGGCCGTGCGGAGCTGGTTCATGGCGAAGCTGCGCGGGGTGACCATGTAATTAGTGCCTCGACCGCAGGCAGGTCAGGTAAATCAACTACAAGCGTGTATCTAGTGTCCTGAGTCGTTAATTCGTCGGCAGCTGTAGGGTGGGCGTGTGCCGAGTCCGAAGCTTGCGCCCTTGGAACTGACCGCCGATGAACGGCGGGTGCTGCGCGGATGGATGCGCCGTCGCAAGGAGCAGCCTCTGCATCGGGTGGGCGGTGCCGTCCTGGACGACGTGGACGCGGGGAAGCTGCGCCATTCGCCATAACGGCAGTTGCGGTCGGTGACGTGGCCTGCCGACAGGGAGTAGTGATGGCTTGCGCGCGAGCCGCCCTCACGGCGGTCCATTCGGTCTAAATTTCGAAGTCTATGCATGCAAGCGAACGTTGTCGGTCAACGCGAGCGGGAACCATTGGCCCAGTCCATTGCCTTACCGTCTACTGCATTGACGTTTCCCCCATCACCGGAACGCCCGATATGCGCGGAGTTCGGGCCTCGTGAGGAAGCGGTCAGACGCTCACTCCGGGTGGCGGATACCGAAAGTTCGGCACGAAGAGGCGATAGTCACCTAATCCGGCCACGGGATAAGTTCCCGGACGGCTGGCCAGCCACCGCAGGTCCTGTTCGACCGTTCGGAAGGGACAACGCTCATGCTCAAGGTGAAGAAGGCCATCGCCGCCGCCGTGCTGGCGGGCGCCGCGATCACCGGTTCCGCCGCAGCCCCGGCACTGGCGACGCCGGCCCACGGCAGCCTGGTCAACGTCGAGGCCAACAACCTGCTCAACGGCAACCAGGTCGTTCTGCTGCAGAACGTGTCCGTGCCCGTAGCCGCCGCGTTCTGCGGCGTCAACGTCAACGTCTTCTCCGCCCAGCTCGACCAGGGCAAGGCGTCCTGCCCCGCCCAGACCAACTCCAAGCAACTGGCCTGGGCCGTCTACAACTGACGGACACAGGTGCCCACATACCCCGCCGTGCGGGGCCTGTGGGCACCAGCGGGGTGGCAGCGCAACCAGCTGCCACCCCGCGCCCTTTGCGAGCATCTTTGGACGGCCAGACAGAGCGGATCGAGCGACAAGGGTCGTCTCGTCGTGCGGGCCGGAATCCGGATCACCCGCTCGTGCGCGGGGATCCCCGTCTTGTGGCCGGGCACCCACTCGGTGGAGCCGACCAAGGCTTGGAGAAGGCTGTCGGCTTCCTCGCCCTGGAGGACCGGGTCCGCGCTCTCCTCTTCCACCCACACCGTCGGCGATCCCTCGCCTCCGGTGTCGGGGTCGATCCCGACGAACCGTAACGTCATGGCGCTCTCCCGTGTCGGGTCGGTTGCGCATAGTTGCACAACGACCGTCCGGTGCTGGAGTGTCGGCGGTCAAGGCCGCTCTCCTGCCGAAGCCGACTCGTCAACCGCTCTGCCCTCCTGCGAAGGCGGTTGGTGGCAGAGTGAGCAGCATGGGCCCTCAGTCTGACACCAGTTTGGCGGCATCGTCTTCCCCCACGCGAAGCTCGCCCTCCGCGTTCACCGCCGCCGCAAGGAGACCGGCAGGAAGGAGACCCGCGAGACCGTCCATGCGGTCACCAGCCTCGACGTCCACCAGGCGAAACCGGCCGAACTCGCCTCCCACCTGCGCGGACACTGGACCGTGGAAGCCCAGCACCACATCCGCGACCGTACCTTCGCCGAAGACGCCTCCCCTGACCACGCCGGCAACGCACCCCGCGTCATGGCCACCCTCCGCAACCTCGCGATCGGAGCCCTCAAAGCCCTCGGAGCGACCAACATCGCGAAGACCACCCGCGCCATCCGCGACCAACCCGAACGAGCCCTCCCCATCCTGGGCATCACCTACAAGCCCGACCTCAACGGAAACTTGATCAAGCCCTGCCACCCGGGGCCTTACGCCGAGGCAGTTCCCGGTGACTGGTGACGTTCCACCGCCGGATCTGCCGCGCCCCTGCGCTGATCACCGTACGTCCGTCCTCACTGAGAAAGATGGCCGCTTCGGAACTTGGGACTTCGAATCTGTCCTGCTCTCTTTGCGCCGAAGGCCGCCGGATCGGCTGCGGTCAGCGTCGCCAGCGGCGTGGCAGAAGGGATCGCCAGGTGAAGCCTTGACCGCGGACGCGGGGAGAGGGGGCCTGCTGGGGCGGGTCGGCGGGGATGGGCTGGGGCGGCGGCACGGCGGCAGCAGTGGGCGGCTGCGGCGTCAGCGTCTTGGGGGCGTCAGCCGGTTCGCCGGCGGCGGTGGCCGGGAGGGGGAGTTGGGTGGCGGTGGTCTGTGTGCGCGGCTCGGCGTGTTCACGGGCGCGGCGGCGCCGGTGGCGTTCGCGGCCGTGTTCTGCACGTTCCGACCAGCTGCCGCGCCGGCGCTCCCCGGACCGCGCCGACATGTGGACCCTGGGAGCGGGGTTCGGCGCAGCGGCGCTGCTACCCGGCGCCGCGGACGGCGACGCAGCGCCGGGCATGCCCGAGTTGCGGCGCCGGCTGGCTGTGGGCCAGGCCGCGTTCCGCTCCGCCCGCTACGCCGACCTTGCCGAGCAGCTGCCGCGCCTTGCCCGTGATGCGGCACAGCGGGCGGAGGTGAAGGGGTCCGTCGACCCCGCCGCGAGCGCCGTCCTGGCGCGTGTGCACGTCCTGGCCAGTGAGCTGGCATTCAAACGCGGCGACAGCCAAGCGGCGTGGGACCACGCACGGCGGGCTATCCGCGCGGCCGGTGCCTGCGGGGAGCCGGTGGTTCTTGCCGAGGCGACGCGGGTCTGTGCGACTCCGCTGCACCGTCCCCAACCGGCGCGGGTGGCGAGTGCCGCAAAGCGGTTGTGAGGCCCGCGCGGATGGGGTCGACTGGTGGCGGCAGCAGGCGCGCGAGGCACCGAGGGGATCGTGGAGCTCAGGCAGTTGCGGTGCTTCGTCACCGTCGCGGAGGAGTTGCATTTCGGGCGGGCGGCGGAACGGCTGTACATGGCGCAGCCGTCCGTCAGCCAGCAGGTGCAGCGGCTGGAGCGGGAGCTCGGCGTCCTGCTGTTCGACCGTTCGCCGCGCAGGGTGCGGCTGACGGGCGCCGGCGAGGAGTTCCTGGCCGCGGCGCGGGCGGTGCTCGCCGCGGAGGACGACGCCCGGGCGGTCGCGGCGCGGCTGCGGACGGCGCCGGTGAGAACGTTCCGGGTGGGCACGGTCAACGGCATGGGGGAGCGGCTGGACTGCATCGTCGATGCCTTCGCGCAGGCCCGGCCCGCCGTGCGGGTGGACCTGGTGTCGCTGCCGGTGCGGGAGCGGCTTGCCCGGGTGGCGGCCGGTGAGCTGGACGCGGCGTTCCTGCGCGGACCGCGCGATCCAGCGCCGGGGATGTGCTTCATCCCGGCGTGGGACGACGAGATCGTCGCGGCGATACCGGCCGCCCACTCGCTGGCCCGGCAGGAGCGGCTGGCGTTGCCCGACCTCGCGGGCCTGCACCTGCGGCTGCCCGAGCGGCAGGTGAACCCGGCGCTGGTGGACCTGGTTCTGGACCGGTGCCGGCAGGAAGGCGTGCAGCCGGTGCCCGGGCCGACCTCGACGACGTTGCAGGACACCCTCGCGACGATCGGCGCCGGCGGTGCGGCGACCTGGACGGTGGTGTACGCGGCCAACGCCCGCCTGCTGCTCAGCCGCCGGGTGGCGTTCCGGCCGTTCGCGCCCACCCCGCTGACGCTGCCCATGGCGATCGCGGTGCGGGAGTCCGACGCGCGGTCCCGGCTGCTGAGGCTGCTGACCGCCGCGGCCTGCGGCGATTGACATTGCCTATCGCTGCCAGAACGAAGTGGGTCTTGGTCGCCGACGCGTGGACGGCTGCAATGGAGTCACGCCGGAGTTCCGGCGCATACCTCTTATCCCGCACTTATCACCAGGAGTTGTCATGCCCGTCGTGACCGTGCAGCAGGGCCCCCGCTCCGTCGAGTTCAAGCGCGACCTCGTCAAGCGGATCACCGACGCGTTCGTCGACGCCTACCAGATCCCGGCCGACACCGTGCAGGTGTGGATCCACGAGGTCCCGGCCGACAGCTGGGGCGCGGCCGGCAAGCTGATCGCCGACGGCAAGTAGGCGCAGGCGACGCGGGGCCGTGGGCGCACCGCCCACGGCCCCCGGCTCCCAAGGCACCGTCAGCCGGCGGCGCCGTCCAGCGTCAGCACGATGTTGCCGCGCACCTCACGGGCGCGCAGCGCACGGATCACCTGGGCGGCGTTCGACCAGTCGTCGCGCAGGCCGATCTCCGGGTGCAGGTGCCCGGCGGCGACCAGCTTGACCAGCACCTCCGGCTCCCGGCCGTAGGTGCGGTCGGAGCGGGTGTAGTCGAAGTGCTCGACGGTGGCCTGCTTGGGGCCGGCGAAGAAGCCGAAGAAGTCCACGCGCGGCGCGATCCGGCTGGCCTGACCGAACCAGATCATGCGGCCCTCGGGACGCAACTTCGCCAGCGCCGCCGGCATCGATTCGTCGCCCACCGACTCAAGCACCAGGTCGAACGGCCCCTCGGCGTCCTCGACCCGGGTGACGACCCGCGCCGCACCCAGCGCGCGCAGCCGCTCACCGCGCTCCTCGGTGGCGCTGACCGCCGTTGTCGGGGTTCACTTGTGAGTGCACCACCCCGTACACGCGAACGTGCGCAACGCGCCGTACTCCAGAGCGCCGGGGCCACCCGATAGCCAGCTACCTCCGGGACAGGGACCGCGGTCAAGGGTGGGGCGAAGCCCCATCGCATGGCGACGCCCGTAGGGCGCCCTTGACGGCGGTTCCTGTCCCGCATCCTGACCAAGCGGGTGGCCACGGCGCCCCCACCGGCTCGAAGCTCTCGGAAGGTGGTGCTGTTTGGGCTGTACCGACCGGTGCACGCTCGGGTGTACGCCGACAGCCGTCACCTCGGCACCGGCGGCGGAGGCCAGTTCCGTGAAGTAGTGGCCGACTCCGAAGGACGCGCCGGTGATCAGCACCCGATCGCCGTAGACCGGACGGGCCCGGCGTATCAGCCGCAGGGCGGTGATGCCGGCCAGTGGCAGCGCGGCGGCGGTGGCGGTGGGGACGCTGTCGGGCAGCACCGCCACGTTGCTCACCGCCACGGCGGCCCGCTCGGCCCACCCGGCACCCCACGGGTGGCCGACGACCCGGGTGCCGACCGCGGGGCCGGTGCCGTCTGCCACGGCCCGCACGACCCTTCCCGCGACGTCCTGGCCGGGCCGCCAGCCCGGCCGGGGGCTGGCCAGCAGGAACGTCTCCCCGCGATTGACCGAGAAGGCCTCCACCCGCACCACGAGTTCGTTGGGACGCGGCTCCACCTCCGGCACCTCGGTGATCTCGACCATCTTGTCGTCGATCCCAGTGGGAGTCAGTGCGCGCATTCTCGCCGCTCCAGGAGAAGAAGGAAACAAGGAGAAGAAAGTCCGCCCCATTCTCGGACGCGGACCGTCCGGCGCGTTAGTACCGGCGGTACCGGATTGCCGCCCGCCGCGCCGGCCGGGCGGCCGCTCCCCGGCCGGCGCACGGTTCCGGCCACCGAGTACCGGCGGTACTGACATCCGTCCCGGCGGTCCGCCCTACGCTGGCAGCGCCTTCTCCGACGCAGGCTGCCGCAGGTTCCGGTCCGCCACGTTCACGAGGAAAGAAAGAATCCATGGGAAGCAGTTCGGAAGGTAACCGCCGTCATTCGGTACTCGGCCTCCTGGCGGTGTGCATCGCCACCATCATGCTGCCGGTGTCGCTCACCGGTTCGTCGGTGGCGATGCCCGGAGTGGCCGCGGAGTTCCACAACAGCCTGGCGGCCGGCCAGTGGATCGTGAACGGCTACGATCTCACCTTCGCCGCCTTCATGCTGACGACCGGTTCGCTCGCCGACCTGTTCGGCAGGCGCCGGCTGTTTGCGCTGGGCAACGCGGTCTTCGCGGTCTGCTCGCTGATCTCCGCGGTCTCCACCGGCATCGTGACGCTCGATGTCGCGCGCGCGATCGCGGGCATCGGCGCGGCCGCCGTGCTGACCTCGGGCAGCGCCCTGCTGGCGAGCCTGTTCCAGGGCCCGGCGCTGGCGCGGGCGTTCTCCGTCTTCGGTGCCGCGGTTGGCGCCGGGCTCGCGTTCGGTCCGTTCATCGCCGGTGCGCTGCAGACGTCGTTCGGCTGGCGCGCCATCTTCCTGGTGCCCGCCATCGCCGGTGCCGTGGTGCTCGCCCTGTCGTTCCTGCTGCCGGAGTCGTCCGACCCGGAGGGCAAGACGGTGGACTGGCCGGGCATGATCAGCTTCACCGGCGCGCTGGCGACGCTGATCTGGGCGCTGCTCGAGGGCCCGCAGAGCGGCTGGGGCTCCCCGCTCAACGTCACCGCGTATGTGCTGTGCGCCGCGCTGCTGGTGGCCTTCGTGGTGGTGGAGGGCCGGCGCCGGCACCCGATGTTCGACCTCAGCCTGTTCCGGCAGCCGCAGTTCGTCTCACTGTGCGTCGCGGTGGTCTCGCTGGTCTTCGGCTTCACCCCGCTGCTGGTCTACCTGCCCAGCTACCTGACGTCGGTCAACAGCGAGTCCACCTTCCACGCCGGCGTGGACCTGCTGATGCTGACCGTGCCGACGCTAGTCTTCCCGCTGATCACCGGCTACGCGCTGCGGTGGATCCCGATCCGGCACATGGTGACGCTCGCCGTGGCGCTCACCGCGGCCGGCACCGCCTGGCTGGTCGTCATCGCGCCGGGCGCCTCCAACTGGTTGGTGCTCGGGCCGTTCCTGGTGATCGGCACCGGGGTCGGCGTCTCGTTCGGCGTGATGGACGGCGCTGCGGTGGCTAGCGTGGAGCCGTCCCGGGCGGGCATGGCGGCCGGCATGTTCAACACGATGCGGCTGGCCGGTGAGGCCATCGCCATCGCCGTCGTCGGCTCGCTGCTGGTCAGCCTGACGGGCAGCCAGCTCACCGGGAGGCTCGCCGGCGACTCCGCGCTGCGTGGCGCCGCGCCCGCCGGGCTCGCCGACCAGCTCAACCAGGGCCAGCTCGCCGCCGCCCTGCGCTCCGTGCCGCAGGGCTCCAAGGCCGCGCTGACGTCGGTGGCCGAGGCGAGCTACACCGGCGCCCTGCACGAGGTGCTGTGGATCCTGGCCGGATTCTGCGCCCTCGCCGCCGTGCTGGTGGCCACCGTCGGGGCGCGGTCCGCCAAGCGGGCGGCCGAGCAGCCGCCGGCCGCGGCCGACGCGCCGGTCGGCGGCGCGGAGAGCGCCCCGACCCCCGCATGAGCCATCGGGCACTCGGCCGTCGTGCAATTCCTTTGCTCACGCCGCATTCAGGACTGCAAGGGCGAAGTCTTCGAGGCCGGCCGTCTCGCAGTGCGCTGGTTCGAGCAGCAGGTCGGGCCTGAGAGACATCAGCTCCTGTCCAAGGAGACGAGTCTTGCCTGGAAGGCCCTGCGAGCGGCAACCCGGCCGGCCATCGTCGAGAGCACGCAGGGCCGACGAATCTCCGGCATGAGGATCGGTCCCGCCGCCTATGCCCTCGTGACCAGCAGCGGAATGCTGCTGACACGAGGCGTTGTCCAACGTCTCCATCTGGCCGCCGCGCCCCCCACTGATCAGATGCTGGACAGGCTTTAGGCATAGCGAATTACACGGAACGCAGGACGGCGACCGCGGCCGAGACAACGGTCCGCCGATGGCCGTCGTACCTCCGCGGCGAGGGGCAGGGCGAGGTAGCGTTGTTACCGGCCGGTCAGCTCATGGGGTGTTACGTCTGCGGGACCGGTTCGCGCGTTGCTGTCCGGGGCGTCTCGGGTTCCCTGCGGCGTTGTGCGCTGTCGCTGATGCGGAGCAGGACGGCCACCGTGAGCCAGTTGGCGACCATGGATGAGCCGCCCTTGGCGAGGAACGGCAGGGCCTTGCCAGTGAGCGGGATCAGGCCAAGCACACCGCCGGAGACGACGAAGACCTGCAGCAGCAGGGCGCTGGCCAGCCCCACGGCGAGCAGTTTGCCGAACGGGTCGCGGGCCACGAGCCCGGCGCGCAGGCCGCGTTGGGCCAGAATTGCGTACAGGAGGATGACCGCCATCACGCCGGCCGCGCCGAGTTCCTCGCCGACGGTGGTGAGGATGAAGTCACTGTTCCCGGCGAAGCCGATCAGCTCGGGGTGACCCTGGCCGAGACCGGTGCCGGTGACGCCGCCGCTGCCGAAGCTGAACAGGGCCTTGGCCAGCTGGTCGGACATGCCGGCTGCCTGACCCTTGGGGGTGAGGGCGTCCATGGGGTGCAACCAGGCCACCACCCGGCCGTGGACATGTGGCTCCAGCGAGCCGACGACGAAGGCGCCAACGGCGAACATGACGACGCCGAACACCACCCAGCTGGTGCGCTCGGTGGCGAGATACAGCATGATCACGAAGAGGCCGAAGAAGATCAGTGAGGTGCCCAGGTCGCGTTCGAAGATGAGTACCAGCAGGCTGAGGATCCAGATGGTGACGATCGGGCCCATCTGCCGCCCTGGGGGCAGTCGCATGCCGAGCACGCGGCGCCCGGTGAGGGCCAACGCGTCGCGGTTGACGGTGAGGTAGCCGGCGAAGAACACCGCGATCATGATCTTCACGAACTCGCCGGGCTGCAGTGACAGTGGCCCCAGCAGGATCCACCGTTTGGCGCCGAACTGGTCGGCCCCGAAGAACGCCGGGGCCATCAGCAGCACCAAAGCGATGGTCATCATCACGTAGAGGTAGCGCTGCAGCCATCGGTGGTCGCGCAGGGCGAGGAGTACGCCGATGCACACGCCCACGCCGATCACGGTCCACATCAACTGACCGTTGCCCGCTTGGGCTATGTGCAAATAGCGCTTGGCCGCGTACGTGATGTCGAGGCGGTGCAGCAGTACCAGGCCGAGACCGGTCAGCAGGAGGGCTATCGGCAGGATGAGCGGATCGGCCCGCGGTGCCCACAGCCGCACCGCGATGTGCGGGATGAGCGCGAGCAGGAAGACAGCCACCCCGAACCCGGCCAGCCCGGACGGCACTCCGCCCTGCATGGACAGTCCGACATACGCGTACCCGCCCACGGTGATCAGCACGACCAGGACGAGCAGCCACGCCTCCGTGCGCCGCCGGTCCGGCGCCAGCGCAAACGCCTCGATGGACATGGTCCGCTCGGCGTCCGTCTCACGCGCCTCCGGCGACGGCAAGCCGGTCTCCCTCAGATTCCGCACCATAGAGCCTCCACCCTTGGGTACCACGAGCCTGGGGAGTGCGTGGTCCCCGGCGATGGCGGTCGTAGCCCGTCAGAAGACGGCGGGCAACCGGCCCTGGTTCCTCCGTGTGGGCCTCGTCATAATAGTTGCTCACTTGCGTCAGTCTGCAAGTAAGAGATGTGACGGGCGCCGCTCAATGCGGCAAGGGCGGAGGGCGCGGCTGCCCGGCGCCGACGCAGGCCGTGGGGCTGCCGCCCGCTCCTCGGCTGACGAGGACGTCGCGGCCTGGATACGCGCTGACCGCCCCCGCCTTGCCGATTCGCCCGGCACCGTGGACCTGTACGCGTTCATTCCCTCGCGCCGTATCCGCCGAGAAGTGGAGGCACAGCGCCCGAGCACCGAGGAAGAGATCCTTCGAGGCTTCCGCCGGCCAGACTGAGCGGTCACGCTCGGGCTCTGCGCGCTGCCGAACGCGGGCCCGTCTCCGCTGTGATGGCGGCGTCTTCGAAGGCCTGCAGTGCGGCGCGGCAGTGTTCCACTGCCTCTCGAGCGGCTGCGGCGCCTTTGGCTTCGACGTAGTCGCGGGCGGAGATCTTGGCGAGCCATTGGTGGAAACGTTCCAGGGCCGCATCGGATTCCTCGACCTCGGCGTAGGTGGCACGTCCGCAGGCGGTCTCCTGCTGGAGCACCTCCAGGAGGTCGGCGGGTGCGTGCGACGACTTCGGCGTATTCGTCGTCGCGTGCCGCGTTGAACTCGGCCACCGGCTCGGCGTGTTCGTGGGGTCGTTGATGAAGATGGACACGGAACGGGCGGTTTTGCCGTCGTCGCGGACGGAGCGAAGCAGGCGGCTGACCTGTTGGCGGACGGGGTCGCGGTCGGGCAGCAGGCAGACGGTCTGCTGCAGGTCGAGGGTGCCGAGAGAGCGCAGCTTGAGCCAGACCCGGACGCGGGTGGTGTCGCGGGCCGAGGCGGCGCTCACCGAGATGAGCGGGAAGCGTTCGTCTGGGGCTGCGCTCGTAGGCCCGTGCATGGGTCGACCGTATGGCGCTGTGCGCGGGTGACGGTCCCGCCGTGGTGCCTGGTCAGGCCGGCCTTCGGCTTCTGGTGTCCGATGTCCCGGCCGGGTGCAGTGACCGTGCTGCCGGGGGGTGCGAGCAACGGCCGGGCGCGAGGGACCTGCGCGCTGACCTCCACGCCGGATTCCTGCTGGGTGCCGATCACGACCACGGTTGCGGTGCTGGCCGCGAGCACAGCGAGCGGGATCGCCCAGGCGAACGCGCCACGCTGTCGTTTCGCGTGTCCTCGCATGCTCGCGGCCCTTCTTCGTAGCACGTCTCCAGCGGGTCATCCGTAGGAGAGTTTGGCGCACGGGTCGTCGTTCGCGGACGGGGCCCCCTGGTTGACGGTCGACGTAGTTGTCTTCGGACGGCGAGTCGGCCGAGGCGGAATGCCCGGTGACGCAGTCCTGGCCGAGGATCAGCGTCAGGCCCTCCGTCGAGGTGGCGACCAGCTGGGCGCCGTGGAAGAGTTGGGCGAGGGTGGCCGCCTCGTCGTGCTGGCCGGTGCCGTAGCGGATGACGGTGGTGGTGTAGTCGGTGGTGGCCGCGATGGCGGCGGTGGTGCCGTTGTAGACGCCGAGCTTCTGCAACGGAGGGCGGGCTCACGCTCCCGGGCCAAACGGCCCAGCCGGCCCAGCTCGGTGTCCGCGCCGACGGTGGTGCACGAGAGGGCGCCGAGAGCGCGCCCCGACCCGGTCCGACAGCCGCGCCGGCATACGCCATGCTCGACCGCTCGGCCAGGTGCGCCCGGGCCGCGAACGGCTCCGACCAGCTCGGCCTCCCCGGTCAGTGACGACTCGTCCACCAGCAGCCAACCCGGGCATCAGCGGGCACCACGTCCCCCGCCTCCAGCAGCACCACATCCCAAACCACCACCGCCTCGACGGACAGCTGGACCGGGGCGCCGTCCCGCAGGACACGGGCGGCGGGTGCTGTCAGATCGTGCAGGGCGTCGACCGCGCGTCCGGCCCGCCACTTACCCACTCGTCTCGGCGAGCGCAACCATGGCGATCACCACGAAGATCGCGACCGCGTCCGAGACCTCCCCGAACACGGCCGGCAGCACCCCGACCACGATCAGCAGCAGCTGAAGCGGCTCGGTCAACGGTCAGGGACTCGCCCAGCTCCTCAAGAAACCCCTCCCGCTCGACTGACTCCACGACCCTGCCGTGTTCTGCGCACTGGGCGCGGGCGCCGGGGACATGTCCCCCGGCGCCCGGCACGGTTGCTACTTCTTGTGGCAGCCCCACTTGCCGTTGACCTTCGTGTAGTGCTGGCCCTTGGGGCACTTCTTGTGTTTCGGCGTCTTCGTGGGGTCAGGTGCGGGCGCGTGCTGACTGCCAGCCGCTCTGGCATGTGCCGGTACCGCGAAGGCGCAACTCGTGGAGGCCACCGCTGCTCCGCTGGCCAGCATGCCTGCGGCGACACTGGCGGCCAGAGCGCGTACGATCCTGCTGCTCATGTCGGCAACCTTTCTGTCGACGTCACTATTTCGATTTTTGGCACCGCTCCCCGCAGTTCGCATCCTGAGCACGGGATAGTTTGGCCGATCTGAAGGTTGAGCCTTCTTCTCTTTCTTCGCGGTTTGTCGCGGTGCGGCGGGGAGGGTGACGTGGACGCGGCGACGGCGCAGGAAACGGAGGCGAGTTGAGTCGTAGATGGTGTATCGCTGGTGTCCACCAGGACTGGCGGGAGTCATTCGGCGAATTGACTGCCCTCCAGCAGGCAGGAAATGGTCAACGCGAGCGTTCCCGTGCGGGTCCCACGGGCGGACATTTCCCGGCACGACACTGTTGGCGATTGGGCGCGCGCCGCGGAGGCAAGCATGCGGCTGGTACCTGGATTTTTCACCCAGACCAGGCAAAGGAGGCCGACGGCGGTGAGCGGTGACGAGGTTGTGGTGCTGCTTGACCTGAGCGCATCTAGGGCAAGTGCGCTGCCAACCCGCCTGCGAATGTGTCCGCCGTAATGGAGGCGATCGAGCAGCGGCACTTGGGGCACCCGCTGACCACCGATTCGCGCCAGGGCGTAGATCGAAATTACTCGTAATAGAGAAATGGCAGTGCTGTGACAATTCCATTGGCCGCGAGAAGCACCAGCAGCAGTTCCTGCACGCGGTCGCCCAGCAGAGGGCGACGCCGGGGACGTTGCTGAACCCGTTCAAGCTGTACCCCGTCCTGGGCGCAGGGCTGGAGACGCTGAGCGTCGACAGGGGCATGAGCCTGTACGACCTGGCGAAGCTGAAGCTGGCAATGAAGGATGTCTCAGGTGGATGAACCCGTGGTCAGCTAATGCGAAGCGTCGAACATCGCGGATTTGGCATCCCAACCGTGAGGAATGCGGGAAGCGCCGCTGAACCGAGCAGCAGCGGGTGGGTGGCCTCCACGGCAACCCCTCCATCGCGCGGGCGGTGGAGCAGGACTTGTCGGCCGCCTGCACCAGCCGACGCACGGCCTTCTCCCGGGCCTTCCGGTGGGCGTGCGACAGGGCGGCGATCACGCTGAAGGCGGCGGTGTCCGTCGGCCAGAGCGCCCGCGGTGATCGGCCACTCGGCGCGCGGGGCGGCGGCCAGCGCGGTCATCGCCAGCACCACCCAGGTGAGCACGCCGGGTGCGGCGACTCCGTGTCCCGTGCGCGGGTGGGGCGGGGTCCTCATCGCCTACCGCCTCCCTTTCGGATGTCCCGGCCCTGCTCGGGTGGTGGCGGAACCCCGGGGCCCCTTACCCGAGTGGTTCTGGAATCCCTGTGTCAGATGAGCACCTGGTGCCGGTGCCGGTCCGACTCGACCGCGTCGTCCAGGTGCCAGTGCAGGTCGCGCACCCCTGGCTCCAGGGAGAGGCAGGAGATCACCTGCTCCAGCGCGGCGCCGACCTGGTGGTGATTGATGGTGGCGCGCAAGCTGGCGAGTTGGCCGTCGTCCTCGTAGCGGGCCCGCAGCCCGATCGGTGCTAGTCCGAATACGGCCTGGGCCTGCAGCAGGAGGGCTTGGAGGTGGGTCTCCGTCCCGCGCTCGCACCCCAGGTGCACGCTTGTGCGTACATGGGGCGTTCGGGGTCGGACCCGGCAGCCGGAGACCGGTCCAGCAGGCGTCCGGCCGGGCGCAGGACCAAGTGCACGGCCAGCACGGCGAGCGTGCCCAGCACAGCCAGTTCGAGCCGACCGGAGGCGGTCAGGATCCCGGCAGCGGCCGAACGCCATAAGGTGGTGGCGGTGTTCAGGCTGCGCACCTCCGGCGCCGTCGCGCAGGATCACCCCGCCGCCCAGGAACCCGTTCCCGGACACCATCTAGGAGGCGACCCTGATGGGACTGCCGACGTTCCCGATGGCGACGCTGTAGAGCACGAACAGGGTGGCGCCGGTCGAGACCAGGGCGTTGGTGCGCAGGCCCGCCATCCCCGCGCGCCACTGCCGTTCGACCCTGCGCCGGCGTTTCCGCTCGTTCTGCCGGGCAGGGCCGCCCCGCAAGGGTGCTGTAGCAAGCCGAGTAAGTTGACGTCATGCGCCCTACTGCGATCCTCGCCGCCGCGGACCACCTTTCCGCTGTTGCTGTGGGCGGCCATGGCCCTGCGCCATTCGGCTCGCACTTCCTGTCGATCGTCCTCGGTGCGCTGCTCGTCGGCCTCCCGCTCGTTGCCTGGCTCCTGTTGCGCGGTTACCGCGGTCCGAAGTGACGGTCGACCGGACGAGCGGCCGGCCGTCTTCAGGTGTGGCGATGGTCCACCCAGGGCGCCCTGTCGGCGACTGCTGCCGTTCGGCTGTCAACTCGGAAGCCGGTTGATCAACCCTGTCGAGCGGTCGGCGCAGGGTTGCTGAGCCTGGCCGAGACGTTGCCGACTGCCCTGTCGTGTAGTGTCAGAAGTTACGCGATATGCGCGCGGATAGGTGATATCGGCAGATTGACGGAGGACTGCCGCCGGAATGGATCACCTGTCTTGCACAGGCTTGCCCCGGTCCTTTGCGGGGATCGCTGCGCACCCCCCCCCGCTGTGCAGGCTCATCTCTAGGTCTCCTGCGGCACTGACGTGCGGGAATTGCCGCTGTTCGCTCGCATGCCATAGGCTCTACACTTGCAATATTGCGCAACTGTGCAATATTCATTGGGCGCGGACCGTCTTGGAAACCGAGGGCGCGAGTCACGGCGCGCTGTGTACGCGAGTCGGGCCCGGTTCACCATTACCGTCAGCGGATTCGGACGAGGAATGCGGATGACAGGCCAGCGCACCGCCGCTGCCGGCAAGGACACGTACCTCTGCCGCAGCGACGTAAGGTCTACTGCGGCGCCCCCTGGAGCACGCAGTGTGCCAGGCCCGCGGGCGCGTCGGGCAGCGTCGTCACGTCGCAGATCCGGCGTCCCCTCGGCGGCGTCCGGCCGGGCGGGACTCCTCGTGTGGGGTCTGCCGGTTGTCGGTGCCGGCGTGGACGAGCTGCTCGCATCGGGACTGGGATGGGCGTTCGCGCTCACTGCGGTCGTCGCGGGGGGCGTGACTGCGGGGAAGTGTTCCCGGCCCGGCGCCTGGTGGGTTATGTGTGCGCCGCCGCTGGTGGTGATGGGGGTCACCGTCGTCACCGAGCAGGTCGCGGGCGTGAGTGCCCGCAGGGCGCTGACCACGTCGGCGGTGCACTGGGGCATCGACGCGTTCCCGGCGATGGCAGGGGCTGAACTTGCGGTGATCGCTGTGCTGGTGGTGCGCATGATCCGGTCCCAGCGGAGCAGGAGGGGCAGCGGTGCCTGAGGTACACCGGAGCGGGGCGGGCCGGGGCAGGACGGAGGCGGGTCGGCGCCGCAACGGCGCGGCGGGCGGCACGACGGTGCGCGGCCGCAGGCCGGCACGGCGTTCGCCGTGGGTGAAGGCCGGGCGGGTCGCGGTCGGAGTGACCTCGGCGGCAGTTCTGCTTGCCAGTGGGGTCACCTGGGCCACCTACACCTGGATCAACGGCGGCCTGAACACCTCCGATGCGCTGGACGCGGCCAACAAGGGGGCGCCGCCCCATCTGGACAACTCGGTGAACCTGCTGCTGATCGGCCTGGACTCCCGCAAGGACATGAACGGCAACGATCTGCCGAAGGAGTTCGTGCAGGACCAGCTGCACGCAGGATCGAGCGATATCGGGTACTACAACACCAACACGCTGATCCTGATGCACATCCCCGCCGACGGCGGGAAGGTCACGGCGTTCTCCGTCCCGCGTGACGACTACGTCCAGACGTTCAACGGCGACGGATCCATCCAGGGCCACTACAAGATCAAGGAAGCCTATGCCAACGCCTACACGAGCGCGCACGACAGGCTGAGCGCGCAGGGCGTCAAGGGCCCTGACCTCGAAGCGCAGAGCAGGGAGGCCGGGCGGGAAGCCACCCTGGTCACCGTGCAGAAGTTCCTCGATGTGCCGGTCGACCACTTCGCCGAGGTCAACCTGCTCGGTTTCTACGACATCGCCAAGGTGCTCCAGCCGATCCAGGTCTGCCTCAGGCACCCGGTGCACGACCGGTACTCCGGCGCCGACTTCCCCGCCGGAATGCAGGAGTTGAATCCCAAACAGGCCCTGGCCTTCGTACGCCAGCGCCACGGGCTCCTCATGGGCGACCTCGACCGCACCCACCGCCAGCAGGCGTTCTTGTCCTCCGTCACGCACAAGCTGAAGACCGACGGGGTGTTCGGCGATCTCGGCAAGCTGCAGGGCCTGTTCGGCGTCGTGAAGAAGGACCTGGTCATCGACAGCAAGCTGAACGTGCTGGACTTCGCCCAGCAGGCCACCAACCTGACTGGCGGGAAGGTGGAGTTCCACACCCTGCCGATCGCCGGTTTCGCCCACCGCAACAACGAGGAGGTCAACCTCGTCGATCCCCAACACATAAGGTCGATCGTCCAGGCGATGATCGGACATGATGCGTCCGCCTCGCCCAGCGACGGCGCAGGGGCCGGGAAGCGGTCCTCGGCCGCGTCTGCCGCCCCCGCCACCGTGGATGTCCTCAACGGCTCCGGCAGAACCGGCGCCGCCGCCGGGGAACTCAGGGCCCTTGCGGCTCTGGGCTACACCGCCGGGCGAACGTCCAACGCTGCCACGCAGCACAGCACAACGATCGTTTACGGCTCCGGCGCTCAGGCGGCAGCCCAGCAGATCGCCGAGCGCCTGGGCACCGCGGCACCCGTCAACAGCCCCTCGGTCCCAGCCGGCCGAGTCCAGATCACTCTCGGCACGGACTTCACCCCGCCCGCCACGACCTCGACCGGCTCCTCCGGATCAACACAGGCCACGGCACCGGCGAGCGAGCCCTCGCCCGTTCCGTCGACGGCCTTCGCAGGCGACTCGGTGAAAATGGGCGGTATCCCCTGCGTCAACTGACCCGCACCCGGCAACGGGCCTCACAACAGGCGGGCGCATGGCGTCAAGGTCCATCCGTCTGCCGACGGGGGGTCTTCTCCGACCCGCGGTACACGCTCGGCGGCCAACGTTGCCTGCACAGTGGACAACACCGTACGGCACTCCGTCAGCCGCCAGAGGCATACGTCAAGTTCGAGCATCCAGCGTCAGTCCGCTGCCGTCGCAGGTGAACGTCATGCCGACTTGTGGTCCGGTCTCCCGGGGGCGGATTCCAGCGGTGACAACGGCTGAAGTGACCTCTGTTCTGCCCGCGCGGCGAGCAGTGCGACCATCGCGCCGATGGTGGCGGCAATGTCGGGGTCATCAATGTAGTAGACCTGCCGTCGGCCCTCGGGGCGGGCGGCGACGAGACCGGCGAGCTTCAGCTTCGCCAGGTGCTGGCTGACCGCGGGCAGCGCCATGTCCACCCGGCCGGCCAGGCCGGTGACATCGCTCTCACCCTGGGACAAAGCCCACATGATGTGCAGTCTGGAACGTGAGGAAAGCAGCCCGAACGCGGTGACCGCCTGCGCTACCGCTTCGGCGGGAGGATCCTGAAGGCCACCGACGTCAACCGTCATGGTCCTCTCCCGCCGCTTCACAGGTCACAGTCGACACACGCACACGCACCCAGTGTAGGCGCCGGTGCGTGTATCGCCAGGGCGCACGGCCCGTCGATCCCGCCAGGGACGGACGGAGCCGTACGAGGTCCGGCAGCCGCAGCCACCCAGGACGGCGCCACCGTCGGTCCCCTGTGCCGGAAGGCGGGCGACTCCGCCGGGCAGGCGACCGTGGTGAGCGTCCCGGTCCCACGTGGCGGGCGATGGCGGGCATCAGATCCTGGAAGGTCCCGGCTGACCGCCCACTCGCCGGTGGCTTGCAACTGCCACTACGGACGGGTGATTTTCCGATTCAGACCCCTGCGACGGACGCTTCCGCGATCACCCCGACCTTACGTATCACCAAGCCGAGCCGATCGGCGATCGCACGGTCACGACCGTTGACCACGTGGTGATGGATCAGGCGTCGCTCGGGGCCTGCTGTGGCGCGTTCTGCCGGGGTTACTGCAGGACCCCGACCGCGCGCGCGATGATCAGCGCCAGGGTCAGCAGCGAGATCGTGGACTGTGTTGACATCAGCAGCTTCGCCCAGCGGGACAGCGGCATGGTGTCGGTGGGGCTGAAAGCCGTGGCGTTGGTGAGGGCGACATAGAGGTAGTCCATGTACTGCGGCTCCCAGTCGTCGGGCGCAACGCCCTCCTGCTGCATCTGCGGGAAGAGGAAGTCCGGGTGCTGATGAGTGCCCAGGGCACGGGCTGCCGGACCGCCTCGGTCCCACTCCCAGTACCAGAGGCTGAAGGCGATGATGTTGGTCAGCCAGATGCCGCCGCCGGTCGTCAGCAGGGCCGCGGCGTTGGAGCCCTCGGTGCCGTGCAGCAGGTCGCGTACCAAGATAACGGCCGACCAGCCGTTGGCGAGGCTGACCGCGGCGGCCAGCAGCAAGCCCAGTGCGCGCAGGAGACGGGAGCGGTGCTCGATCCGCCGGTGCGGATGGGCCACCCACAGCGCAGCCATCAGGACCAACTCCAGGGCGGGCAGCAGCCAGTGCGGGCGGATGGTCAACCGTTCCGGCAGCGCCCACTGCACCCAGATTGCAACCAGCAGCGCCGCCATCACTGCCCAACGCTGCTCACCCTGGGTGTGCCGCTGCCACGCGGGACGCTCGGACTCGGATCCCTGCTCGGCCGGAACGAGTAGCCCCTCGATCCGTTCCAGGCGGACATGCAGTAGCTCGGTCCAGTGCTCGGGGCCAGGGCCCTGCGGGGACGGGGTGTTGGTGTCATGAATGGTCACGGCCCCATTCTCGCCAGACGCTTGCCGCATTACGCAAGTCTGCAACTATTATGATCACCGGGAGCCCCGGCTCACAACGCCTTTACCGGCTGCCCGGCCGCGAGCACTTCGCCATCCTGGAACGAGGGTCCGCAGCGCGTCCGACCTCAAGCCCCTCCCCCGCAGGCGCGTCGCGCCGCCGCCCAGCCCTCGCCAGAACGGGATGCAGCACACACCAGGCCGGGAAACCCCGTGAACACGTGCGAGGGCATCTAGTATGGCCGTATTGCCCTTTATGTTCCAATAGATGCCTCGCCAGGCGGGTGTGGTCTCGTCCGTTATGCGCTTGGTGAGGCTGTAGATCGAGGCGATGTAGATCAACGCTTCGGAACTGGCGGGGAGGGTCTCGTAGTCGCGGGCGAGGCGGCGCATCATGAGCCAGCCCAGGCTCCGCTCTATCGTCCAAGCACACTGCGCTTATGGATAGTCAGAGCAGCGAGTGGACACCGATAATCGGCCGTGAGGGTCTGCAGCGGTTGGCCGCTGTGGCCCGGCGGTTGCGGGGCCGGCTGAGTGACGAGGGGAACAGGTCGTCATGCGCGACGACAGTGACGTCGGCCCCAGAGAACGATTCCGGTGGCGCCGGACGGGCAGGTGTGGGCAGCACTGCCGGAGGTGAACCGCCAGGCGGTGGTGGGGCAGTTGGTGCGGCTGGCGAGCCGCGCGTTGTCGGCCGCCGCGACGGCGAGTGACCGGGACCGGCGATGACCTCGGTGATGCCGTGGGAGCGGCCCGGCAGCAAGATCGACGACCGTCACCTGCAGCGGCTCGCGGTGATCTATGTCCGGCAGTCCACCCGCCAGCAGCTCGTCGACCACCAGGAGTCGACCCGGTTGCAGTACGCGCTGGTGGACCGGGCGGTCGCGCTGGGCTGGCAGGCGGACCGGGTCCTGGTGATCGACGAGGACTTGGGCAGGTCGGGTTCGAGTGCCCACGCCCGCACTGGCTTCCAGCGTCTGGTCACCGAGATCGGGCTGGACCACGTCGGTCTCGTGCTGGGGATCGAGATGTCCCGCCTGGCCCGCTCCGGCAAGGACTGGTACCAGCTGATCGAGTTGTGCGCCCTGTCGGGTGCGGTACTGGCGGACACCGACGGGGTCTACGACCCGGCCGAGTACAACGACAGGCTGCTGCTGGGACTCAAGGGCACGATGAGCGAGGCCGAACTTCACCTGATCAAGCAGCGGATGTGGAGCGGACGTCTGAACAAGGCCCGCCGCGGCGAGCTGGCCTTCCCCCTGCCCAGCGGCTATGTCCGCCGCTCGTCCGGGGAGGTGGCCTTCGACCCGGACGAGCAGGTGCAGACCGTGATCCGCCTTGTCTTCGCGCAGTTCGAGCGGCTCGGCACGTTGCACGGCGTCCTGCGCTACCTCGTCGAGAACGACATCCAGTTGGGCATCCGGCTGCGGGAGGGGCCGGACAAGGGCACCCTGGAATGGCGAAGGCCGAACCGGATGACGCTGCAGACCCTGCTGCACAATCCCGCCTATGCCGGCATTTACGCCTACGGGCGGCGCCGGGTCGACCCGCGCCGCCAGGACCCGGCCCGGCCGAGCACCGGACGGGTCGTCCGCTCCCGGGACGGATGGCATGTGATGATCCCGAACGTCCTGCCCGCCTACATCACCGTTGCCCAGTTCGAGGCGAACGAAGCGAAACTGGCGGCCAACCGCGCCCGCGCCGAAGCCATGGGCGCGGTCCGGGGCGGCCCCGCCCTCGCGGCCGGGCTGGTGCACTGCGGACGTTGCAACCGGCGCATGAGCGTGCGCTACCACACCCAGCACAGCAAGGCCCTGCCCGAGTACGTGTGCGCCCGGGACGTGACCAACTACGGCGCCCAGAAGAGCTGCCAGCTGCTCAACTCCGCCTGCGTGGACGCCTTCGTCGAACAGCAGGTCCTGGTGGCACTGACGCCCGCCGCCGTCGAGGTGTCCCTGCACGCGGCCGACCAGGTCCTGGCCGAACGGGCCGAGCTGGAACGATTGTGGTCGCAGCGGCTGGAACGCGCCGCGCAGGTCGCCGACCGGGCCCGCCGCAGCCATCACCTGGCCGAACCGGAGAACCGCCTGGTCGTGCGCCAGTTGGAGAAGGAGTGGGAGGACGCGCTCGCTGAGGCTCAACCTCGGGAGTGGACACCGGGTTTCATGCGACGAGCGATAGCGTACGTGATGAGATCAGCTGTTGCTCGAACTCGACTGGCGTGAGGTAGCCGAGGGCAGAGTGGCGGCGGCGCCGGTTGTAGTAGGCCAGCCAGCGGAACAGCTCCAGCCGTGTCTGCGCCTTCGAGGTGAGGCGTCGTCCGTGGAGCAGCTCCCGTTTCAGGCCCTGGAAGAACGACTCGGCCAGGGCATTGTCGTAACTCGAGCCGACGCGGCCCATGCTGCGGCGGACCGGCGATATACGTGATGTCGCCGCACCACCGGGCGTTCAACGTCTTCGCGGTGAAGTCGCGCATGAGCAGATCCCGTGCGGGAGGGGCCGTCTTGTCCGCGATCGTGGTGCGCTTGGCGCGGCGCAGGTGACGGCCCGACGATCTGGTTGATGCGCATCAGGCGCGTGACACGCTTGCGATTGATCTTCCGACCCCGCGAGCGGAGTTCGGCATGGATGCGCGGGGCGCCGTAGGCGCCGTAATGTTCGGCTGGATCTCGCGGATCTCGGCGACCGCAGCGGCCTGCTCGGCCTGACGCGCAGCGCGGGCCTGCGTGGTGGCCTGGTGCCGGTAGTAGCCGCAGCGGGAGACGCCGAGGACCTGGCATATCCGCTTCACGCCGAAGTCGGCACGATTGTCGGAGACGAAGTCCCAGCGGCGCGGGCTCACTTCACCTCCCGAGCGAAATAGGCGGCTGCCCGGCGCAAGATCTCCCGCTCCAGCTGCCACTCCTTCTCTGCCTTCAGCAGCCGCTGGTTCTCGGCTCGCAGCCGGGTCAGCTCCTCAGCCGGACTCTGCACGCTGCTGTCTGACGACTCGGGCGCGGACCGAACGGTGTCCTTGCGGACCCACGTGCGCAGCGTCTCCCCGGTGATCCCGAGATCCGCGGCCACCGCCGCGTACGTGCGCTTGCCGCCGGACGCGCGGTAGAGCGCGACGGCATCCTTCCGGAACTCCTCCGGGTACGGAGACTGGCGTCCCACCTGGGCATCCCTCCCTGGACCATCAAGGTCCATTGTCAGGGTGTCCACTCCAAAGGATCAGCCTCACGCAGGGGGCTCAACCAGTCCCGTAGTCATGGAAGCCGCGGCCGGTCTTCTTGCCGAGGAGACCGGCCTCGACCATGCGCAGCAGCAGCGGAGGCGGCGCGTACAGCGGCTCCTTGAATTCGATATTACCGACCGCAGGAGCCCGGATACCGGCTCTGAACTGCGCCGATTCATAGACTACATGTCCGCTCGACTCGTTGATCGTCGCGGGTGTGGCTCTGGCGGGTGAATGCTTGATGTCTCCTCCGGGGAGGGACCCGCTTCCCTATGACCCGGTTCATCGGCCAGCAGATCCTCGCCGTCCTAGAAATCCGCTAACCAGCATGGCAACTACGACTTCACCATCGGCATCACCGCCCAGTTTCCCAACGCCACCATCCGCATCCTCAACCTCGGGGACGCAATCGTCCTGGCCCATGACCAGTACCTGGGTCCATTTGGAGAGCATCTCCACGAGGCGACGACGCCCACGAGCCAGGACGCCTCGCCGTGAGTCGGAGCCAACTCACGAGTCGATCCCTGCAGAGCACAGCACCCGACCCGCGGGTTCCCACTGAAGAGCCTTCAATTTCCTGAATCCACGGGCTCAAGGGAGTCGAGTAGGAACAGACCCAGCGAGTGCTGTTTGGTGTCCATTGAATTGACACTGTTCGAGGCCGAGACCATGACTCGGGGCCGCAGCACACCGTTCAATATCTCACAACCATAATTCTGGACCCCAGGCCGGTATCCTGCTGGCGGTGATCAGGCGTGGACACTGTCGGCGATCCGCAGCACGTCGGAATCCGAGATCCGGGAATCTGCGCAAACCAGCGCGAAGGTGTCGGTCCCGTCGAACCAAGTGAGGGTGATGGTGGCCCCCGCCTCATTGCGGATTCCGGGATGGCCGTTGACCGTCACCGGAGTCCCGGACTGGTTCTGAGTGCGGCCAGAAACCTGAGTGAGCGTGACTAGTGCGCCCGGGGTCGTTCCTTCGTAGTCCTGCGACCAAATCGCGGGATCGAACACACTGGTGGTCGAGTTCCCGAACCCCAAGGTCACGGTATCTATGACATCTGTCGGCTTGTACCCTGCCGGCAAGTAGTGGGGTGCGGCGACCTCGTTGGCCCGAAGCGGCCGGATGTTATGACCGTCGACGGCATCGACGAGCCGCCGGGAGCCGAGTGGCGAGTCGAGGGTCGTGGACAGTTGCCTGGCCTGACCATTGTCACACGCCTGGTTTGGGTGCGAATGGTCCACCCGCTCCACTTTCAGCAACACCGACGTGCCGGACTCGTGAGCCACCAGTTTCGGCTGATCCTCGCAACCGGTCCATTCCACGGGCGACGTCAGAGTGCGCCCGTCACGGCTGACCAGAACCGCGCCGGGCACCGCCGTGGAACTCTCGACTCCTTGGTGTCCGATAACCCAGGCTGTACCCGCGCCAGCGAGCACAACACCGGCTGCGATGGCGGCGACCGCCGCTGTGCGAGCGCGAGTGCGGCGGGGATGGGATGCCGAGGTGTCAACCATGAGTACTCCACACGTGCGGTACTAGAAGTTGTGGCTTTGGCCTTTCCGACCCGGGGGCCACGATGAAGGCGAGGTTCCAGTCGTCACTTCCCGAGGGCCATCGGAGAAGCAGCCTCCGCAGGGGAGCGTGCCATGTCAGCCCCCTGGGCACGGCGATTCCTCCGGATGGCCGGGCGCTGTCAGTTCGAGGGAGCACCCGGGTCCGGTTCGACGACTGCTGGAAGTACTGGTCAGGAGCCGGTGACCAAGGTCAGCTTGTCATCAGAGAGTATCTGGTAAATGGGGACGTAGTACGTTCCTCCGTAGCAGTATGCAGTCTTGACGAGGGAGTGCTGCTGTTCTGTCGACGGGCAGTCGATTTGGTACTTGTTTGCGGTGATCGTCCCGCGCGCCTCGTCCGCAGTCCAGTTGTTCGCACCTGCGAACACCGGTCCGCCGCTGTCGCCGTCCTGCGCGGCGATGTCTTGGGTCCAGGGAGTGATCTGGGTCGCAAGGTCCGTAATGGGACGGTAGTTCCCGTTCGATCCGGTGACACCGATGTCGGTCTGCTGGATCTGCACATTGCAGTGGACACCGGAGTTCGCACCGTCAGTGCAGACGTAGTCACCGACGTTGTTGTGCTGCCAGCCGATAAGCGGCTTCGCATAAATGGACGACAGGTCGGGGAGGCCGTCGAAGAGATAGCCCCCCACCGCGTGCGAGGTCGGGTAGAGCAAATCCGTGTCGTCGGGGATACTTGTGTTGGGGACGGGGAAGGATTGGCCGATCTGGGTGCCAGCGCCCCACGTGCTCCACGGTTGGTCACCAACGCAGTGATCGGCCACTGTGAGCATGTACGAGCTACCGTTCGTGACGGGGAAGCCGGTGGTACAGATCGCGGTGGTCGGGCTCTTGATTGCGGAGCCGCCATACCATGGCGAGGAGTCGGACTGACGCGAGAGATCCTTACTCAGCGGCTGATAGGAGATCTTCGTGTTGATGCCGGTCAAGTGGTCGGTTGCCGCCTTGACTTTGCTCGACCGGTCCTTCCGGGCCTGGGAACTCAACGGGTCTACCAGGTCGCGCTTTTGGACGCCCCGATCCTCGTCGTAGCCGATCTCCAGCCCGCTGCCGTCGACGGCCGGAGCAATGCTCGTGATACGGAGCGGCGTCGCCGTGGACGCGACATGCAGCCCCATCGGCTTCCCGCCCCGCAGCAGCTTGTTTCGGGCCGCATGGAGCTCGGCCTTGGAGTACCGGGCGGACACGACGTCTGCTGTCACGCCCGCAGGGAGGTGGGCGAGGATGTCCCGCACGCGCTGCGGCGGGGCGCCCTTCCAGTACAGGCGGATGTGGTTCTTGTCCGGGCTGACGACGATCTCCGTGAAGCCGGGGATCTTGGCGCGCGCGGACTCCGAAAGGCCGTCCGTGATCTGGCCTGCGATCTTGTCGAGGAGCTGCTGCCGGTTCGATCTCGCGATGGCCTGCGGATCGAGCTTGTCCATACCCATACTGGGCGCCAGCGTGAAGGGCTTGGCGGTCGGACCCGCCGGCTGGGGGGCGGCTCCGGCCGTCGGGGTGCCGGCGATGGTCGCCGCCGCGACCATCATTGCGGATGAGATGAGCCAAATGCCTCGAATAGCCGTGCTGCGGTTCATGCGCGCCCTCCTGCGAGAAGTGCATGTGTTGCTTGTGAGCAGCCGGGGAGAGCTGATCACGTCACATGTCGATCTTGGAGGGCGATTTTCGGCCAACATCAAGTCACCTCGATTTTCGAAGTGCTGACGTACCGTCAGGGGATAGCTCGCCTGGGTGATGGGTGGCCGTCGGCCCACCTCGGTGGCAGAGAGCAAGGAAGCACCAGCGGTGCTTGCGTCGCCTGCAGGGTGCGGTCGGGTACTGAAACTTTCTGAATGTCTCCGAGGCGAGAGGCCGTGTGGCTGTCTGGCCCGTTCATGGGCGGGCTGTGGTAGGCAGGGGTGGTGATCAGCCGACTCCCACATTGACCAGCAACTCGACTCCTTCCGTGCGGCGTTGTCCAGAAATGAGGTGTCGATGGAGGTGCTGGAGCGGGCCGCAACGTTGGATCTGCCCGGGTGGGATGTGGCGGCAGGGTGCCTGTTCCAGACCGTTTGGAACGTGGTCACGGACAGGCCGCCGACCAACGGCATCAAGGACTACGACATCATCTACTTCGACAACGGTGATCTGTCCTGGGAGGCCGAAGACGCGGTGATCAAGGCTGGTCGAGAGATCTTCGCCGACCTGTCCGCGGAGGTGGAAATCCGCAACGAGGCACGGGTTCACCTCTGGTATGAGGACAAGTTCGGAGTCGTGTGCCCGCCGTATGAGTCCACGGAGGCGGCGATCGACAGCTTCGCTGCGACAGCGTGCTGCCTGGGAGTTCGTCTGGAGACCGAGGGACGGTGGCGCGTGTATGCGCCGCATGGACTTTCCGACCTGTTCAACCTCGTCCTCCGCCCGAACCCGGTGCTTGCCCCGCGGTCGGTCTATGAGGCGAAGTCAGCGCGATGGCGCGAGGAATGGCCCGAGCTCACCGTGTTGGACTGGCCTTCGAGTGCCACGACAACCTCATCCGGCGTCTGACCGCGGCTGCGTAGGCGGCCCGGTCTGCAGTGGGGACTTGCGCAGTCGTTCGCCCATCGCGCAAGCACTGAGCCTCCTCCAACTTGGAACCCGCAGGTCATCGGGGCTGGCTTGAGTCAGTGATCTTGTACTTGTACTGGTCGAGGGCGGACTTCAAAATAGTGGATCTTCACTGGGTACGGGCGGCCCCGACCCATTCCGAACTCGCTACACTGTGCGCCATCGTGTCGCGGCGTGCTGGTTGGGAGCGGCTGCGCTTGCTGGGGACCACTGGCGGAAGAAGGAACCATGCGGCGCGCTGTTGCTCTGACGCTCTGTTCGGGGATGTTGGCTGCCACTGCGGCGTGCGCCGGCTCCTCGCTGGGGAACTCGGCGGCGCCGCAGACGCCGTCTGCCGGCGCCACGTCCGTGTCCTCGGCCAGCAGCAGGAGCCCGAGCGGCGGCGTGACCGCCTCATGCCCGGATGGCGTGCAGGTCCAGAGCGCGGCCTCACCTGCTGCGGGCAGTGGCACTTCCGGCGACACCGCGCAGGCAGAGGCACTTGCACAGGCCGTCGGCGATGAGGAGTTCAACGTTGCGTACTCGGACATTTTCGGCACGGTGATCGACGGCTACACCCCGGGTCGGGTGGCGTTGTGTGTCACGGACGTGGCGCGCGGAAGGCTGCTCGCGCAGGCGGCCAAGCGCGCCCACCCGGCCGTCAACCTCAACCGGCTCGACATCCTTCCTTGCCGCTACTCCGACCGGACACTGCAGGCGGCCGTCCGCGGGCTCATGGCGCACAACCGCCCGACGATTGCAGGGTTTCCCGTCTACCAGCTCGGCCCGGCCGCGGACCATTCCGGCATCCAACTGCAGACCAGCCAGGCAGGCAGCGCCTCAGCGGCCTTGCGTCGCTACCTCACCTCGCAGCTGGGCGGCATCGCCTTCACCGTCGTCAAGGGTGAGCAGGCGGCTGGATGAGGCAACCGTTCCCCCGCCCACCCGACAGAGTCGTCCCATCCCCGCCATACAGTCGGAGAGGTCAGCGGGGCGAACCCGGCGGCGTCGTTGGAGAGCGGGCTCACCATGGGAGATCCGCTATCTCGACGTCCGCCCGCGACCAGTACGAGTACAAGATCACTGACTCGTGGCAGCCCCGATGACCTGCGGGTTCGAAGTTGGAGGAGGCTCACTGATCGGGCGGCCGGGCCAGCCGCCGGGAAAGAGCCAGCGAGAGTCAGGCTGGAGGAGTAGGGCATGGCTGCGGCGGACGGCAGGTTGTCGACGGGCCAAGTCGTCAAGGGGGTTGCTTTGGATATCGGCGTGTGGAACCTGTGCTTCGCGTTTGAGTACGAAGAGGAGTGTGGAGCCGGTGGACCAGGTGCGTGAGGTTGTGGCGGGGAACCGCTATCCGGGCCGGGGCGTGCTGTGGGCGAGGACGCTCAGCGGCGGGCTGTGCGGTGGATACTTCCTGACCGGACGCAGTGCGGCCTCCAAAGCGCGCGCCGTGCGCCGTGGCGAGGGGGAACTGATCGTCGCGCCGACCGGTGGGTCCGAACACGATCCGCTTCGGCACTACGTCACGGCCCGCGAGCGGGGTGGGTGGCTGGTTTTCGGCAACGGCGAGCAGGTCGCCGTGGTGTCGGACCGGCTGCAGGAGGATCAAAGACCGGTCGACGCGCTGGGCGGGCTGGAGTACGAGCCCGATCCGCCGATCTTCACGCCCCGTATCACCGTGGTGGCGGACGTCCATTCGGGACAGGCGGCGTGGTTCGGTGCTGCGCGGCGGAGCCGCGGGGTCGGACGGCGGCTGACGTGCTGACGCTCGCGGTCAGGGATCTGGGGCCGGGAGACGCTGTGCTGATGACGACGTATCACTCCGATGGTGCCTCGGTCGCGACCGGCGAGCCGTTCTTCGAAGCCCGGACCGAGGCAGCTGACCAGGACGAACTGCTGGAAGAGCTCTGGGGTACCCTCACCCCCGAGCTCCGCGTGGCGGTGGCGGTCTTTGAGCCGGGACGGCTGGCCGATGCCGCCATCCGCCACGAGGCATCTGCTTGGGTGTGATCACCCATCGGGAGAGGCGAGTTGGGCTTCGAGGTCTGCGACGCGGCGGTCTTGGAAGCGGAGGTTGGAGCGGGCGGCCTTGAGCCGTTCGTCGAGGGTGCGGTTGTCGGCGGCGAGCTGCCGGAGCCGTTGCTTGAGGGCGGTGTTCTCGGTGTTGATCCGCTGGATGGCCTCCTCGGTCCACTCAGCTTCCAAGTCCCGGACTTGTCCGAGGAGTTCGCCCATGCGGGTGCGCTGGGTGCGGATCTCGGCGTGGGCGGCCTTGAGAGCCTCTTCGGCGTTCAGCGCGCGTTCACGCCAGGATGCCTCGCGCTCGTCGTCCTGCTCGACGAGCATCCCCGGCCGTCGTTCGCCGGCCTCCGTCATCGCCGAAGCAATGGCGGCCCGGGCTTCGGGGTTGTCATAGAGGAAGGTGCGTGAGACGTCTGCGCGGCGGGCGACGGCGGCGACGCTGACCTGGGCCTTCTCGCGCCGCAGTCGGGCGATGGCCTTGTGAACGCGTTGGAGGGCGGCTTCGGTCTTCTGACGGCGGGCCGCCAGGGCCGCGGCCGTGCGCGGTGCAGGGACGGCGGCGTTGGTCATGCGATGTCCTGTTCCGGCTCGATGTCCTCGCTTGTGCACGTATCGCTGTACTCACGCTCCTCGTCGGTGCCCGCGTCGGCGAGGTCGGCGGCCCGGAAGGCGGTGGACCACACGCGATGGAAGTAGTCCTGGGGTTTGCGCAGGTCCAGGGCGAGGGCGTCGTCGAGGAGGCCCAGGCCGGCCAGGGCCTTTTCCAGGCCGTCGATAGCGCGGGCGGTGGGTTCCAAGTAGCGGTGGAGGTAGTCGGCGGTGGCGTCGTCGGGGGCGCCTTCGGCCAGCAGCCGCCACTGCTCGCGCTTGCGCCGCCAGTAGAGCAGGTCGGCGCCCGAGAGGACGAACTTGTCGCAGTTGTGGCAGTCGAGGTTGAAGGGGCAGGCCCCGCCGTTGACTACGGGTTGGAAGGTGCAGAAGCCGCCCTCGGCGGGGGTACTGCGGCGGGACAGGTCGATGGCGAGGGCCTGAGCCTGCTCGCGGGTGAGCGGGGTGGTGTCGCTGGTGAGGAGTTCGCCGGGGTTTTCGGTGCCGGGTCCGGCGACCCACACGTGCTGGAGGACGTTGTCCAGGTCCGACTGGGTCAGATGGACGTAGTGCTCGGCCATGCGGTCGGAGACCTGGCCGAGGTAGCGGCGGATGTGGGTCAGGGTCGCGCCGTGCCGCAGCAGCCGGGTGGCCAGCGTGTGCCGGGCCTGGTGGGCGACGTAGTGACCATCGAGGTCGAGGTCGGCGAGCCAGGCGCGGAACCCGGTGTGGAACCAGGTGTAGGACAGGGCGCGGCGGCCGTCGGGGTTGAGGATGTCGGTGGGGAACAGGGCCAGGCGGGCGCGCTCGGCAGCAGTGGGCGGGCGACCGGCGTGGCGGTCGGCGAACCGGGAGAGGGTTTTTTGGCGGCGTTCTTCGAGCCGGTCCAGGAGATGCTCGGGGATGCGGACGGCCGCGTTCAGGTTGCCGACCTTGGTCTGGTCGTGCCAGAGGAGGGGCAGCCCGCCGTAGCGGCCGATGCAGTCCAGGCGGAGCTGGATGACCTCGCTGGCGCGTCGGCCGGTGACGATGATGGTCTCCCACACGTCCCGCAGGCCCCGGTCGTGCGGGTCGTAGCCGTCTGCGAGCTGCTGCAGGTTGGCCTCGTCCGCAAGCGCGCGGGCGACCTGGTCGGGGAAGGGGTTGCGGCTGCGGGGCGTGCCCGGGCCGCCGACCGGCATGGCGGCGATGAAGGCGCGGTCCAGGCCGATCTGCTCGGCGCTGCCGCTGTCCAGCATGCCGCGCAGAAGGGACCGGCCGTAGTTGAACACCATGCGGCGCGCGTTCTCGGTGACCTTCGCCCTTTTGCCGTCCAGGCGGGCCTGTCCGCGGAAGGCGAGGCCCAGGCGTTCGCGGTTGCGCAGGTCCGCGGCGAAGCGGTGTGCATGCTCGCCGCGCAGCACGGTGGGGTCGTGGCCGCCGCCCGGCGCTTCGGCCTCCAAGAGCGCGGACAGTTCGGCGGCGGCGCGGCGTACGAAGTCCACCGGCTGGGCGCTGCGCGGGCAGGTGGGTGAGCGCAGCACGTCGGCGATGTGGTCCCACAGAAGGTCGCGCAGCCACCGCTGGGCGATGCAGGTCAGGTCGACGTAGCTGGAGCGGCCCGGGAAGCGCACCCCGAAGTGCTCGGTCTCGATGTAGCCGGCATCCCGGGTCTCGGAGGGGGTGAAGTAGACCTTCCGCAGGGCCTGTTGCATCTCCTGGACCATGCGCTGGTGGTAGGCGCGGCGGAAGACGGACGGGTCCAGGCCGGCCAGGGACGCCACGTCGCGGCGCTGGCACTCGTCCGCGAGCGACTGCACCCACGTCAGGTGCCACACGGCGACGGGCTGCAGGCCGTGGACATACATGCCCCGCTGCAACTCCGCCCGCAGCAAGGGCCGCAGCCCGCGCAGGTTGACCGTCCCGGTGCGGTGCACCGGCAGCTGAGCGCGGCACCAGGCGCGGAAGGCGACTTCGTCCTCGCAGGTCACCGGGACAGGGCGATCACGGCGCTCGTAGGTGGCGAAGAAGTTCTTTGGCAGCTTCGCCCCGCCCGGGCGCCCGGCCCGTATGTAGCCGCGCTCGTGCGCGCCGCACAACCCCAGCGGCGAGGCGGCCAGTTCGTCGCACACGTCCGCATGGCACTCACCGTAGCCGGGCAGCGACGGCTGGTCGGCCAGCCACCGCTCGAACTCCGCCTCATCCCCGCCGGGGTGCCGCTTCAGGTGGCCAAGCCACCGGTTGCGGTGCCGGAAGCACAGCACCAGCTGCAGGCTGAACGCCGGCCGCTGCGGGCAGATCCGGCACATCATCGCCTCCGGCATCTCCGTGGCCGGCAGCGGCTGCGCGGTTCGCAGGAACTGAGCCCGGGTCATCCCACGCGCCTCCGCCTCCTGCCACTGCTCGGCGTGCACCGAGCACATCGCGTAGCGCCGCCAGCGGGGCCGCGCGCAGTCGACGACCGTGCAGCTCCACGGATAGACCGGGTGCGTCGGCGGGATCTTCAGCACCCCGCCGCGCAGCACCGGGTCGAACTCGGGCCCGTTGATCAGCGCGGTGAGCACCTCCAGCCGGTCCCGTCGCGTGCGGGCATCCTGCTGCGGCAGCAGCGACGGCGCCGTCACTTCGTCTCACCCCAGACGGTAGGGAGGGCGGCGTCGAAGACCGGGTCGTGGACATCGACGTGTCCGTAGACCTCATCCACCATCGCGGCCGAGGCCCAGCCGCCGGCGTCCCGGGCGATCAAAAGGTTGCCGTCGGCGGCGTCGAGAACCGCGGAAATGAACGAGTGCCGGAAGGCATGGGGTTTCACCATCCCGAGTCCGGCGCGTTTCCCGGCCCGGCCGAGCATCCGCCGGGCGCCGACCGGTGCCCACGGCTGTCCGGTATCGGCGCCGTGCAGCTGGACCAGGAGCATGCCGTGCCCGGCGCCGCGCGGGTACTCGGTGGTGACGTACTCGAAGTAGGTGTGCACCATCGCCGGGCTGACCCGCTTGATCAGCCCGCCGGTCACGATGCCGTGCTCGACCCGCCAGGGGTGCTTGGTCTTGGCCTCGGCCCGGTTCGGATTGCCGGGCCGGTGGCAGACGTGCAGGTGAGGGGCGCGGCACTCGCCGCAGGCCGCGTTCTCCCGCAGGTGCAGGTCGACCAGGTGCAGCCCGCACAGCTCACCGATCCTCAAGCCCCCGTCGGCGAGCCAGGTGATCACCAGCCGGTCCCGGGCGGCGTTCACCATCTCCAGCAGCCTCACCCGGGCGCCGTCCGGAAGCATCTTCGGATGCCGGCGGTGCGGGCCCTTCGGCGCCAGCGGGTTGGTGGGCAGCGACGACTTCACATGGCCGAGGAACGAACGGCGCCGGTCCACCCGCGACGGCAGCCGGGACGTGTCGAGCTTCTTACCGAGCTCCCCGTTCACACCGAGGGAGGACTGGTGCAGGTAGAAGCCCTTCAGGCAAGCCGCCGCGGTCGACAACGCGGACCGGCCGTAGGGGCGCTTGCCGACCCGCCACGGCTCGCCGAGCAGCATGCGGACCTCTGCACCCACCAGACCCATGTACCGTTCCAGGTCGCGCAGTTGGACCGCGGCGAAGGCCAGGCACTCCCGCTCCAGCCACCGCAGGTGGTCCACCAGCAGATACGCGTACGTCCTCTGCGTTCCCGAACCATCATGCAGACGCAGGAACCGGTCCGCCTCCGCATGGACCGTCCCCTCGGGCCACACGATCGTCCACGACCGCCGCCCGTCCTTCTGCTCGATCTGCTGGACTCGCAAGTCCCCGACCACAACATGCCGTGCCACTCGTCCTCCGTACCGACTCCAGAACATGACAGACGCCCCGGACACGGTCGGTAAACAAGCCGGAGACGACCTGGTCACAGTCCCAGACGGACATCACGGTCAGGACTACCCGCGGTCGGTAAACTCGGCGTACATCGACTCGGCGATCGCGTGTGTGGTGTCGAGTCCGATCAGGTCCGCGAGGGCCAGCGGGCCCATCGGGTGCGCGCAGCCGAGCACCATGCCCTGGTCGATGTCGGCGGCGGATGCGAAACCGGACTCGAGCATCCGGATCGCGGACAGCAGATACGGGATGAGCAGTGCGTTCACCACGAAGCCCGCGCGGTCCGTGGAAGGAATGACCTGCTTGCCGAGCACCGTGGTGACGAAGTCCTCGGCGCGCTGCCGGGTCCGCTGGCCGGTCAGCAGCGAAGGCACCAGTTCCACCAGGGCGAGGACCGGGACAGGGTTGAAGAAGTGGATGCCGACGACCTGCTCGGGCCGGGTGGTGGCCATGCCGAGCTTCATGATCGGTATCGATGAGGTGTTGGAGGCGAGGATGGCGTCCTCGCGTTCGACGACCTTGTCCAGGGCCGCGAAGACATCGACCTTGACCCGCTCGGTCTCCGCGACGGCCTCGACGACCAAGTCCCGGTCCGCGAACTCACCGAGGTCGGTGGTGAGACGCACCCGGGCGAGCGCCTGTTCGCGGTCCGCGTCGGACAGTTTTCCGCTGCGTACGCCGCGCGCCAGTGACTGTTCGATGCGCCGTCGCCCGGCGGTCAGCGCGTCGGAGCCGCTCTCGGCGACCAGGACATCCAGGCCGGCCCTGGCGCAGACTTCGGCGATCCCCGAGCCCATCAGTCCGGCGCCCACGACGCCCATCCGGTAAAGGGTGTCCACGCGGTCATCTGTCCTTTCCCTGGTGGCCGACGCCATCGGTCTCGGCGGATGGAGGTGTGTGCGTGTCGGGCAGCGCCGTCAGTTCGAGGTACGCACCATCCTGCCCACCGGTCAGCAGCCGCTGGGTGCTGCCGATGAGGCGGCGCGCCGACCACGGGTGCGTGGTGCCCGCGGTGTGCGGGAGGTACAGCGGGAAGCAGCTCGATGCCACCTGGACGCGGAGCCGGTGCCCCGGTTCGAGCCGGTGTCCGGTGTCGCCGAGCTCTATGTGTGCACGGTGCCACGCCTCGCTGTCGCCGTGCATCCGGTACGGCGCCTCCAGGATCCGCCTGCTGGTGCCGCCGGGTGCTACGTCGCAGAGCTTGACGACCAGGTGACCCACGGCCGCGGTGGAGGTAACCGGCAGCACCAGCCGGACCGGGCCGCCCAGTTGCAGCGGGTGGCAGGAGGCCGCACCGGTGAAGGTCAGCACGTCCGGCCGCCGCTCTGTGCTCCGCTCGTCGGGCAGTGCGAGCAGGGGCCGCCACCAGTTGCGGTCAGTGGCCGGTACGAGGTTTTCGGGGTCGTGTTCCCAGCTCGCCGAGGCGGGCCTCCCGTCGGCTCGCTGGGACGGTGCTCCGCCTTCCGGGCTGGCCGCCGCGGCGGGGGCGTCGGTGAGGTGGAGCCGGACGGAGACCGCTCCGGGCGGAGGCCAGCGCGTGGCCGCCCGCCGGTCGCCGCCGATGCTCTCCCATCGGACGGACGGGACGGGATCACCGCCCTCCCTCCTCCCGAGGTGCCGCAACAGGAAGTCGATCACCGGGCCGAGCGAACGGTCCAGCATCGCCTCCCGGGCAGCCGGATCCGTGAGGTGGTCAGGGCTGCGCCCGTTCGCGGTGAGCACGTCGTCCTGGTGGTCGGTGGCGGTGGCGATCAGGTACTGCGGAGCACCCGCCGCCTGCCGGGCCCGTCGCCAGTCGCGCAGCTGTCCGCTCTGGAACGGGTCGTACCAGCCCGTCCAGTGCAAGGTGGGCACCCGTCCGTGCCCAGGGGCGCGGCCGTCGAACGCCGTCTGACGCCAGCGCCTGTCGGCGGGCGAGGCGGTGGCCCACTCGGACAGCGGCACTGCCCCGGGTCTCGCGGTCACCGCGTCCAGCAGCTCCGCCAACGGCCGCCGGGACCAGTCGAGCCGTGGCACCAGATTGGCGCGGTCGGCCCAGGTGGAGGTCAGCCACTCCACCATCGGCCCCAGCCTGAACACCCCGTTACGGTGGACCAATTCGCCACCGATGTCCGTGGTGGTCAGGCGCGAGACGAGCGCCCTGACGGCGGGGTGGCCGCAGGCGACGGCTGCCCAGGCTGTGTAGCCGTAGTAGGAGTTGCCCCAGCAGCCCACCGTGCCATCCGACCAGGGCTGTGCCGTGATCCACTCCAATGCGTCCCAGGCGTCGGGGACTTCGGTGACGAAAGGCGCCGGGACTCCTTCAGAGCGGATCTTGCCGCGTACGTCCTGCGTCACCACGGCCAGTCCGGCCTCGGTCAACCTGGCCGCCATGTCCGGTAGCAAGGTGTCCGGGTGCGTCTTGTCGTACGGCGTGCGGATCAGCACTGCCGGGAGCCTGGTCGGCGACGGCGGCAGGTGGACCTCGGTGTGCAACCGGACGCCGTCCCGCATGGGCACCCGGAAGGGCTCCGCCTGCGGGACGGGCGTACCGAACGGCACGGGGACGGCCGTGCTCACCTGGGGTGCGCCGTGAGGGACGTACCGGCCGGGACGTCCGGGTCCAGGCCCTCGTCGGCGCGGTCGACCACGGCACGCTCGGCCGTCAGGTCCAGCGACCGGCAGACCAGCAGATACAGGCCGGCCGAGACGACCAGACCAACGATCATGGTGATGTCCAGACCTCCCAGCCACCGCGCCACCGGCCCCATGCTGTCGCCCACCACCGCGAACGGCATCATCGACGCGAAGCCGACGGCGTAGGAGACCAGTCCGCGCCAGCTCCACCGTCCGTAGATGCCGCGCGGGTTGAAGATCTCCCGGATGGAGTAGTGGCCCCGGCGCACCACATAGAAGTCGACGAGGTTGATCGCCGTCCACGGGGTGAACAGATAGCCGAGCACAACGAGGAAGTTCCCGAACTCCTGGAGGAACGTCTCGTCGGAGCTGAAGGCGATCGCGGTGGACAGCAGGCCGATGACGATCAGTGTCACCACCCGTTTGGCCACGGTAGGCCGGATCTGCCGGATCGAGTCCATGCTGGACAGCAGGGTCAGGCTACCGCCGTAGAAGTTGAGTGTGCCGATGGTGATCAGCGGAACCACCGAGGCCAGCAGCAGCGTCATGCCGAATCCGTGGAACACCTTGTCACCGGCGGAGATGACCGACTCGACGAGGGCGAGTTTCGGGAAGAGCCCGGCGGCCACCGTGCCCACCAGCATCATCCACGCGCCGCCGATCGTCGCCCCGAGGTAGGTCCACCAGAACGAGGAGCGCACGCGCACCGTCGGCGGCAGATAGCGGGAGTAGTCGGAGACGTAGATCGCCCAGGAGAGCTGGTAGACGGCCGCTGTGAAGAACTGCACCAGGAAGGGCGCCAGCGCGAAGGCACCCAGGTCGAGCTGGGCGGGGCTGAACGGGTCCACCACGACGATGCCCACGGTGAACACGACCAGTGCCACGAGCATGAGGTACGTCAGCCAGCGCGACGCCCGGTGGATGAAGTCGTAGCCGACCACCGCCAGTACGATGCCCACCACCGCGTAACCGATGTAACTCGCCGAGTTGGGCACCTGGGCGAGGTGCTCCAGCGTGCTGCCGACCAGGATCTGGTTGAACGCGGTGTAGCCGATGTACGTCACGAGCGCGGTGATCCACACCAGCAGAGCGCCGACGAACCCGAACTGCGGGCGGGACTGCACCATCTGCGGAAGCCCCAACTGCGGGCCCTGGGTGGAATGGAAGGCCATGAAAAACGTGCCGAAGGCGCTGCCGAGGACGACGGCGATCGCCGTCCAGATCAGATTGCCGCCGAGCGCGACGCCGATGGCGCCGGTGGCGACGGTGGCCAGGTGCGCGTCGCCGGCGAACCACACCGGGAACAGGTGCCACACCTTGCCGTGGCGCTCGGCGAGGGGGACGTAGTCGATGGACCGGGTTTCGATGACGGGGCGGCCGCCGGCCGGCGGGGCCGACGCCTGAGGGGATCTCGAGTTCGAGGTGACGGTCATGTCAGGTCCTCGGTGGATGGGTGGGTTGTCTGGTTGAGGGACGCGTACGCAAGCTGTTCAAGGAGCAGGGAGGACTCGCGTGGGGCGTCCGCCGCGGCGTCGATGACGCGTTTGGTGACAGCGACCGCGAGGGGCGGGAGTGCGGCCAGTTCGTCGGCGAGACGCAGGGCCTGTTCCAGGTGCGCGCCCTCTTCGCTGACTTCGGTGAGCAGTCCCCAGGCGTGGGCCTCGGCGGCCGTCAGACGGCGGCCGCGCAGGACGAGTTCGCGGGCGCGGGCCGGACCGACGGCGCGGACCGTACGGTAGGTGCCGCCGGAGCTGGGCAGGATGCCGATGCCGACCTCGGGCAGGCCGAACTTGGCAGTCGGGTCCGCTATCCGGAAGTCGGTGGCGAGGGCCAGTTCCAGGCCGCCACCGAGGCAGTAGCCGGCGATGGCGGACACGGTGGGCTGCGGCAGGGCCGCCATCCTCTCGTATACCGCTCCGGAGTCGCGGTAGTACGCGGTGATGGCCTCGGGGGTCATCTCGCGCAGCTCGCCTGTGTCGGCGCCGGCCGAGAAGACCCGGTTGCCGCCCGTGAGAACGACGGCGCGGCTGGTGGTGACCGCCTTGTCGCCCAGGGCGCGCAGCAGCTCACGTTCCAGATGCGTGGAGAGGGCGTTGAGTTTCGTCTCTCGGCGCAGCGTCAGCACGGCGGTGCTGCCGCTGCGCCGGATTTCGACGGTGCCGGCGGTCACGCCTGGGTGCTTCCGGCCGTCGGGAAGTCGAGCATGCCGAGGCCGCGCTTGCTAATCTCGTTGGCGATGACGAGGCGCTGGATCTCGGAAGTGCCCTCCCAGATGCGGTCGACGCGCAGTTCGCGGTACAGCCGCTCGACGGGGTAGTCGCGCATGTAGCCACGGCCGCCGAAGATCTGAACCGCCCGGTCGATGACGCGGCCCGCTGCCTCGGAGGCGGACAGCTTGGCCATAGCCGCCTTGGCGTGCAGGGTCTTGCGGTCGCCTCCCTGGTCGAACTCCCAAGCCACCTGGTGGACGAAGGCGCGGTTGACGGCGATGTCGACGGCGGAGTCGGCGAGCATGGCCTGGATCAACTGGCGCTCGATCAGGGGCTGTCCGCCCTGCACGCGCTCGCGGGCCCACTCGGTGGCCAGGGCGAGCGCGCGCTCGGCGGCGCCCACTGTGCGGGCACCGATCATCAGGCGCTCCTCCGTGAACCAGCCGCGGGTCAGGTCGTAGCCGCCGCCGACCTCGCCGAGGACCGCGTCCTTGCCGACCTCGACGCCCTCGAAGAGGTATTCGGGGTGCTCGTAGACGAAGGTGTGCATGTAGCGGGGCACGCGCTTGAGACGGATGCCGGGCAGGTCCTTGTCGACGAGGAGGAGGGTGGGTGCCTTCTCTTCGCCGACGAGGGCGAGGACGAGGAAGAAGTCGGCGACGTCACCGACCGTGACGAACCACTTCTCACCGTCGATGCGGTAGCCGTCCGCAGTCTCGGTGGCGGTAGTGGTGATGCCCTGCGGGTCGGAGCCGGCGTCGGCCTCGGTGATGGCGACGGCGTCACGGCGCTGTCCGAGGATGTCGGGGACGAGGTAGCGCTCGCGCTGTTCGGGGGTGCAGGCGGACAGGGCGTTGGCGGGCCGCCAGACCGTGTCCCACAAGGCGTTGGTGAGCTTGCCGAGCTCTTCCTGCACAACGACCTGCTCCAGGATGGTCAGACCAGCGCCGCCCCATTCGGTGGGCATGTTGACGGCCTGCAGTCCGCTGGCGAGCACCTCGTCGCGGATGCTGCGCAGCACCTCGGGCGACAGGCCGTTGCCGGCCTCGCAGGCGTCCTCGTGGATCACGATCTTGTCGGCGAGTGCGGCGGCGCGCTCCTTGAGCTCGGCCAGGCGCGGGGTGTACGCGAAGTCCATAACGGGTGTCTCCTTGTGACGTCGTGCGGGTGTACGTGCAGGGGGCGTACGTGGTGCGGGCCGGCCTCGGTCCGGGTCAGGAGCCGAGGACGATGCGGGCGTCCAGGCCCAGGCAGCCCTTCGGCGTGGCGAGCAGAGGGTTGACTTCCAGCTCGGCGATCTCGGGGTGTGCGGCGGCGACGGCGGTGATGGCCTCGACCGCTCGGGCCGCGGCCTCCCGGTTCACGGCCGGCCGGCCTCGTACACCGCGCAGTAGGGGCGCGGCGGTCAGGCGGTCCAGCAGCGCCTCCGCCTCGGCCGCGGTCACGGGCGCCAGCGCGAGTTGGATGTCGCGCAGCACCTCGGTGAAGATGCCGCCGAGGCCGACGAGCGCCACCGGGCCGAAGCGGGGGTCGCGCCGTACGCCGACGATGAGTTCGACGCCGTGAGCCGTGTCGGCCATGGCCTCGACGCAGTAACCGGGGGGGTCTAGGCGCCGCGTCATGTCGGCGTGAGCGGCCCGTACCGCACCCTCGTCGGCGAGGCCGAGCGCGACACCGCCGGCATCGGACTTGTGCAGCAGCCCCATGGCCTTGAGGACGACGGGCCCGTCGATCTCCCTGGCCGCCGTGGCCGCCTCGTCCTCGGTGCGGACCAGGTGGGCGGTGGGGAAGTCGAGGCCGCCCTGGCGCAGCAGTTCGCGGGCGCTCCAGTAACCGTCGTCCGGGGCGGGGGCGGCGGGCCGCGGCAGCGCCGGTACATGCGGGACGGGACGTGCGGCGCGCTCGGCGATCCGGCCGAGGACCTGGGCCGCGTGCTCCACGGAGCTGAAGACGCTCACGCCCTGGTCGTGCAGCTCCCTGGCCGCAGGGCGCTCCGCGTACATGGTGTGGAAAGCGACCGGCTTGCCATGGGCGCGGATGCGTTCGGCCATGACGCGGGCGGTGACGGTCTCGGCGTCCGCGAGCGCCTCGCCGTAGCCGCCGTACCCGCCGAAGTAGCCGGTGACCAGGACGGCGTCGACCTCGTCGGCGCTCAGGGCCAGGTCGAGGACCCGGCCGAAGGAAGTGATGTCCTGCTCCCCTGCTCCGGCGAGGTCGACCGGGTTCGTGGTGCCGGCGGAGGGCGGGAGCTCGGCTGCCAGACCGGAGATGAGGTCGGCACCGAACTCCGGGACCAGCAGACCGTGCGCCTCGGCGACGTCGCTCGCGAGCGAAGCGTGGCCACCGCCGTCCGCGATGACGGCGACGCGCGGCCCGCCGCCGTGGCGGTTGCGGTGCAGCGCACCGAGCAGATGGGCGAGTTCGGCGACGGTGGTGACGCGGTCCACGCCGGCGGCACGGCACGCGGCATCGATGACGGCGGAGTCGCTGGTCAGAGCTCCGGTGTGGGAGCGGGCGCCGCGCATGGACGCCTGTCCGGCGCCGACGGTGAGCAGGACGACGGGCTTCCCGGCGCGTACGGCGTCGGCTGCGGCGCGGGCGAAAGCGCGCCCGTCGCCGAAGTCCTCGCAGTACAGGGCGATCAGTTCGGTGCCGTCGTGCTCGGTGTAGCTGCGGATGAGGTCGGCGGCAGTGAGGTCGGCCTGGTTGCCGAGGGAGGCGAACCTCGAGAAGCCGAGGCCGTCCCGTTCCAAATGGCGGCTGAGCTCAAGGGCCATGTTGCCGCTCTGGGAGACGAAGCCGACGGGACCGGCGGGCATGTCGTTGGAGGCCAGGCGCAGCCCGCTGGTGGTGTCGAGCACGCCGAGGCAGTTGGGACCGAGCAGCACCGCGCCGGCCTGCCGTATGCGCGCGGCCAGGGCCGCCTCGCGCTTTCGGCCCTCCTCGCCGAGCTCGGCGAAGCCGGCGGTGATGCCGACGACGGCACGAGCACCGGCAGCGAGCGCGTCGTCGACGGCGTCCGCGAAGCCGGCGGCGGGGACTGCGATCACGGCGAGGTCCACGCCGCCCGGCGCGTCGACGGCGCGACGGTGGACAGAGCAGCCGAGTACCGGCTCGCCGCGACGGTTGACCAGGTGGACGGGGCGCTGGTGGTCGCTGCGCAATGCCTGGACCGCGATCCAGTTGCCGTACTTGGTCTGGTCGTTGCTGGCGCCGATGATGGCGACCGAAGCCGGGTCGAAGAGTGCGGAGAGATCGCGGACGGCCGCGAGCTCAGCCGCGCCGTCGGGAAGCGTGAGGGTCACGGGGCCATCTCCAGGGCGTCCAGGCTGTCCGGGGAGTCGGAGGTGTCCGGGGTGTGCAGGGTCTCCAGGCCCGGGGTCGGATGCCCCGTGCCCCAGGCGTCGGCACCCCCGTCGACGACGATCGTCGTACCGGTGACATACGAGCCGCCGGGCGAGGCGAGGAAGGACACGAGCCCGGAGACCTCCTCGGGGCGGCCGAACCGACCGAGCGGGACGGCCTGCTCCCACGTGCGGCGGTCCTCCTCGCCGTAGGCGGCCTCCATTCCCTCGGTGGCGATGGTGCCGGGAGCGACACACACGGTGCGGATGCCGTAGCGGCTCCATTCCAGGGACAGGCCGGCGGCGAGGTTCTCCAGGGCGGCACGGGCGGAGGTGGCGTGCACCATGCCCGGGATGCCGCGCCGCGGGGAGAAGGCCATGAAGAACACGGATCCGGACCGGTTCGGGATCATCGAGCGGACGGCGACCTCACGCGTCATGGCCCAGCCGGCATCGACGGCGAGATCGTGCACCGCGCGCCAGCCCTTGGAGGTGATCTCCTCGGCGGGGGCGGTGAACTGGCCACCGGCGTTGTTGACGAGCACGTCGATGCGGCCGAACGCCTCAAGGGCGACGTCCACGACGTGGGTGACCGCACCCTTCTCGCGGATGTTCGCGGGCACGGACAGGCAGGTGCCGCCGACGGCCTCGATCTCGGCACGGACGTCCGCCAGGGGGCCAGGGCGGCGGCCGCAGACCACGACCTCCGCCCCGCAAGCGGCGAAGTCGATGGCAACGGCCCGGCCGATGCCGGTGCCTCCACCCGTGATCAGCACGACCTTGCCGTCGTGCACATCAGGGCGCAGTGGTGTCGTCCCCACGGTGCTCTCTTTCTGTGCCGGGACCCGGGCCTCCGGCCATGCCCGCACTCCGGCATTCAGGCATGCGAACATGCGGGAATACGGGGTGGGTGGCATGGCCGTGCGACTGGCGGCCCAGAGCGGCACATTGACTGACTGATGCGTCGGTTGAGAATTGCCAACACTGTGAGACGCTTCGAAGGCACTGTCAATAGTGTTCGCAACCTGGGATTTTCGCTGAATGCAGAACGTCCAGCCAACACCCGCACACACCAGGGGCATTGCGATTTAAGCAATGCGGACGCTACGGTACGGCACCATGGACGAGACAGCGCAACGCGTGCGCCGCGTGATCGACGCAGTCGCGGACACGCACCGGGAGTTCGCCGCACACATCGGCCTCGAACCGACCAAGCTCTCCAAGTCGCTCCAGGGCAACCGACGCTTCACAGCGGAGGAGTTGTCGGCCATCGCCGCTGCAGGTGGAGTGAGTGTCGACTGGCTGGTGCACGGTCGGGGCACGGGACCGGTCCGGGCGGCCGAGCAGCCGCACACCGATCCCGCACGGGCGGCCGCAGACACGGAACGGTCGAGCGACGAGCGCCGCCGCACCGAGTTCCTTGAGGCAGCCTGGAAACTGATCTCCGAGCAGGGCTATCACGCGGTACGGATCGCCGATATCGCCCGCGCCTGCGGCACCAGCAGCGGAGCCGTGCACTACTACTTCCCCACAAAACAAGACGTCCTCAGCGCGGCACTGCTGCACTGCGTCGAGAGCGCTTTCGAGCGGCAGAGCGCCGAGCTCAAAACCGTGGACAGCGCCCATGAACGCCTGCTGAAGCTCATCGACATGCAACTGCCCACGCGGGGCCGGGTCAGGGACGAGTGGTTGGTCTGGCTGCAGTTCTGGGCCGAGACGGCACTGCGCCCCGAACTGCGCACGATCCACAACGACTTCTACGCCCGGTGGCGGGAGGCCGTAGTCCGGATCATCCGACGAGGGCAACGGCAGGGCCAGTTCCGCGCCGACGCCGACGCCGAACAGCTCGCGCTGGGCATCACCGCGCTCACCGACGGCCTGGCCATCCAGGTGCTGACGGAAGCACCGCAAGTAACGGCCGACCGGATGCGTGGCGTTCTACTGGACTTCATCGAGCGCGAACTCCTCGCGCGGGCAGGGGGATCTCTTGACAGCACCGACGCCTGACCAGGCCGGAGCCATCGCCGCCGGAGCGGTCCGGGCCCTCCGGGAACACCCCGACCGCCGGCGCGGGGCCGCTGCGACCTCCGGCATCAGTGAGGTCGCGAGCCGGGTGCGGGTCAACCTCGCGGCCTTCGAACGGCGCGAGGCCCCCGCAGCGCAGGGCACGCGGCGCGCCGGCGTCTGCCTCACGCTCTTCGCACATCGCGGCGAGGCTCACGTACTGCTGATCAAACGGGCCGCCCGCGGTCGCAACGCCGGCCAGTGGGCCCTGCCCGGCGGTCGGCTGGATGGCGCGGAGACCCCTGTGGGGGCGGCACTGCGCGAACTGGCCGAGGAAACCGGGATCCAGGCAGGTCCATCCGAGGTGGCCGGCCTGCTCGACGACTTCGTCACCGACTCCGGTTTCGTCATCAGCCCGGTTGTCGTGATCCCACGGGCGCCGGTGACTCCCGCACGCGACGAGCGCGAGGTCCACTCGCTGCACCCCATCCCGCTCCGCAGGCTCACCGACCCCGACATCCCGCGCTGGCGCACGGACTGCGACGGCCGGCCTGTGCTGCAGATGCCGCTGCGCCGTGGAATGGTGGTGCACGCGCCGACGGGCGCACTGCTGTGGCAGTTCCGCGAGGTGGCCTTGCTCGGGCGCTCCACACGCGTGGCCGACCTGGTGCAGCCGGCCTTCACCCGCACATGACCAGCACTCCTCCGAGCCAGGTCACTCGCACCCCCGCACCCCCGCACCCCACATCATCGGCCTCGAAGACAGCGTCGAAGGATCAGGGTTGCCGCGGCGGTCACGGCGAGCTGGAGCCTCACAACGCCCGCGCACTGGACCGGCTGCGCGCAGCCGTGGACGCCCGCCCCAAGGACTGGGCGAGCCTCCAGAAGCACGCCGTTGAGTTCCATCTACGCAACGCCGCCGCCTGGGCCAACGAGGCCACCGGCCAGGATCTCGCCGCCCAGGTCGACCCGGACTTCCGGCACGGCCCCACCGCACTGACCGCCGCCGCCCTCACCTGACCCCGGCCACCTCCAAGAACAGAACCACAGAACAGGACAGCCCTTCATGTCACTCGACGTCTCCCCACAGCTGCTCGCCGAAGCCGAGAACGGCGAGGTGCGGGAGCAGGACTTCGTGGAAACGGTCCGCACATCTCTGCCGTACGCCTACGACCTCATCGCCCGCCTAGCGGACGAACTGCGTTCCGGTACGACGGAGTTCGCCGACAACCAGACTCCGCCGCCCTCCGAGAGGGAGCGGGGCCAGCTGCTGCGCGCGCTGTCCAGCGACGCGATCCGTGGCAGCCCGGAACGGCACTTCGGCATCATCCTGGCCTTCCAGAACTGCCACCGCGTCGCCGCCTTCCACCCCGAGGCACGCGGCGGCGAGACCCACACCCGCTTCACCTCACTGCGCGCACAGATCCTCAACCAGTCGCCGGAGTTCCGCGACTGCTGAACCACGGACTCCTCGGCCGCAGTCGCCCACAGGGACGCCCGGTCCCCGTGAGCGACTGCGGCGGCCTAAGCGGTCGCACACCCGGTCAAAATCCCGGTCGCCACGGTGACCGAGACCCTCGCTCCCGCAGGGGCCACCTTCCAGCAGTGGCAGACCACCGAACTCCAGGGCATCGAGCAGGCCCTGGCCAAGGCCACCGGGAAGTGAACCAAGTCATGAACCCGATAGCCAAGGCCCGCGAGGCCGTCACCAGCCACAGCACCCCGACCATCCCCAACACCGAGCCGGAGGCCACGACACCTACCGCGGACTCCGCGAACGCCCCGGTAGTCGCCCTGCGCGGCGCCGCCGTGCGGGTCGGCGGCCGGGCACTCTGGTCGGGCGTGGACCTTCGCATCGGGGCCGGCGAGTTCACCGCCGTGCTCGGTCCCAACGGCGTCGGCAAGTCCACCATGATCAAGGTCCTGCTCGGCGCGCTGCCCGCAGCGGCCGGAGACGTACGGGTCCTCGGCGCCCGTCCCGGACAGGCCAACGACCGCATCGGCTACCTGCCGCAGCGCCGCAGCTTCGACGCCACCCTGCGCATCCGCGGCATCGACGTGGTGCGCCTCGGCCTGGACGGCGACCGATGGGGCGTGCCGCTGCCGTTCCCGAGCGCACGGCGGCGGGCCGACCGTGCGCGGGTGGACGAGGTGATCGAGTTGGTCGGGGCGTCGGCGTACGCGCACCGGCCGATCGGGCAGTGTTCCGGCGGCGAGCAGCAGCGCCTGCTGATCGCCCAGGCGCTCGTCCGCAGGCCCGAACTGCTGCTGCTGGACGAACCGTTGGACAGCCTGGACCTGCCCAACCAGGGCGCCGTCGCAGCACTCGTCGGGCGGATCTGCCACCAGGAGGGCGTCTCCGTGGTCATGGTCGCCCACGACGTGAACCCGATACTCCACCACCTGGACCGGGTGGTGTACCTGGCCGAGGGCGGGGCCGCCACTGGTACTCCGACCGAGGTCATCACCTCCGAGACGCTGACCCGGCTGTACGGCACGCCGGTCGAGGTGCTGCGGGCCTCGGACGGGCGGCTGGTCGTGGTGGGCCAGCCGGAGGCGCCCGCGCTGCACACCGACCGGCACGACACCCCGGGGAGCGGTCATGACGCTCGCTGAGACGGGGGCGCCGGTCTGGTCGTGGAACCTCCTCGCCGACTTCCAGGACATGTGGTCGTACCCGTTCATGGTCAACGCCTTCCGCGCCGGCACGGTCGTGGCCGTGGTCTCCGCACTCGTGGGCTGGTTCGTGGTCCTACGACGCCAGACGTTCGCCGCGCACACCGTCTCCCTGGTCGCCTTCCCCGGCGCCGCCGGAGCGGTCCTGATCGGAGTCAGCGCGGTCTACGGCTACTTCACGCTGTGCGTGGCCGCCGCACTGGTCATAGCCGCCCTGCGCGGCAGCGGAGACCACCACGAGTCCGCGCTCACCGGGAACCGTGCAGGCGTTCCTGATGGCCTCCGGCTTCCTGTTCATCGCCCTGTACAAGGGACTGCTGGAGGGACCGCAGACCATTCTCTTCGGCACCTTCCTGGGAATCACCTCCTCCCAGGTGACCGTGCTGACGGTGGTCGGCGCCGTGGTGCTCGCAGTGCTGGCGGTGATCGGGCGACCGCTGCTGTTCGCCTCCGTCGACCCACAAGTCGCCGCCGGGCGCGGGGTGCCGGTCCGGGCGCTGTCGGTGGTCTTCCTCGTCCTGCTCGGCGCGGCCACCGCCGAGGCGAGCCAGATCACCGGCACCCTCCTGGTCTTCGCCCTCATGGTGATCCCGGCCGCCACCGCACAAGTCCTCACCGCCCGCCCGGCGCTGAGCCTGGCCCTGGCCGTCCTGCTGGCATTCGCCGCCACCTGGCTCGGCCTGACCGCCGCCTACTACTCGCCCTATCCCCTGGGCTTCTTCGTGACGACCATCGCCTTCGCCGGATACGTGCTCGCCCTGGGCCGGCGCTCGCTGCACACGCTGCTAGGCAGCCGGACCGGCGCCCGGCTCAACTCCGTGGAGGTGGGAGCATGACCGTCCTGCTGGCCGCATCCCCGCTGTCCCAGCCGTTCTTCCAGCACGCCCTCCTCGCCGGAACCGCCATCGCCGCTGCCTCCGGGCTGGTCGGCTACTTCCTGGTCCTGCGCGCCCAGGTCTTCACCGGCGACGCGCTGAGCCACGTCGCCTTCACCGGCGCGATGGCCGCCCTGGCCTTCGGCGCCGACCTGCGCCTGGGCCTGTTCGCCGCGACCATCGCCATGGCCCTGCTCTTCGGCACCCTCGGCCGCCGCGCACGCCCCGACGACGTGGTCATCGGGAGCGTGTTCTCCTGGATCCTGGGCCTGGGCGCCTTCTTCATCACCCTCTACACGACCTCCCGCAGCACTGTCAATGGCACCGCCGGCGTGAGCGTGCTGTTCGGCTCCGTCTTCGGCATCTCCTCCGCCGGCGCGGTCGTCGCCGCCCTGGTGGCCGCCGGGGTCGGGCTGCTGGTGGTCCTCATCGCCCGGCCGCTGCTGTTCGCCACGCTCGACGAGGCCGTCGCCGCGGCCCGCCGGCTACCGGTCCGCCTGCTCGGCTACGGCTTCCTCGCCGTCGCCGGAATGAGCGCCGCCGAGGCCACCCAGGCGGTCGGCTCCCTGCTCCTGCTCGGCCTGCTCGCCGCCCCCGCGGGCGCCGCCATCCGGCTCACCGACCACCCCTACCAGGCACTCGCCCTCTCCACCGCACTGGCGGTCCTGCAGATGTGGGCCGGTCTGTTCGCCTCGTACGCGGTGCCGAGAATGCCACCGAGCTTCGCCATCATGGCCGCCGCCACGGCCGTCTACGCCGCGACGTTCCTGATACGACGGCCCGCCTCCAGCCCTCGTACCAGAAACGCCGTCCCCACTGGCACATGAGTGAAGGCACCCGATGGAACGCGACCGAGAGCCCTCCCCCACACCCTTGGCCGACGTCACGCTGATCGGCCGCCACACCCAGCAACGCACCGTCGTGATCGAGGCGTTCATCCGGGCTGAGGGCTTCGTCGGCGCCCAGGCACTCCACAACCGGCTCGCCGCCGACGGCTCACCGGTCGGCTTGTCCACCGTCTACCGCACCCTGACGGCCCTGGCCGACGCCGGCCGGGCCGACATGGTCCGCGACACGAGCGGCGAACGCCTCTTCCGCTACCGCCCCGGCCCCGACCACCGCCACTACCTCCTCTGCACCGAATGCGGCCTGAGCCAGCCCGTCGACTCCGGCCCAGTGGAGAACTGGGCCGACACCATCGCACGGACCTCCGGCTTCGCGAACGTCCGGCACACGGTGGAACTGTCCGGCGTGTGCCCGGACTGCGACCGACGGCATGCGACGGTCGAACGGCACTGAACGCGAGCCCCCTGATGTCGGCCAGGAGCCCGTTCCGTCGAGTGGATCAGGCCCCCAGTGTTCTTACCCCAAAGAGCGCAACCACCCTCCGGAGCAGTGCAGTTATCAAAGGTATGGAGAACACAGGCAGTACGCATGTCACCCGGCGGGCCCTACTGTCAGCCGGCGGATTGATGCTCCTCAGCGCCTGCACAGCCCCTGGCGGTACGCCTGAGCACACAGGGACGTCGGCACCGGACACCGTGAAGCCCACTCATCCGGGCGACTCCCACGCCAGCGAGCCGACCCGCGTCGAGTTGCCGGGCAGTCCGGAGTTCTACGTCCATCAAGGTCCGCGAGCGATCGCGCTGACCATCGACGACGGTCCGAACCCGGAATGGACTCCGCAGGTGCTGGACCTCCTGCGCCGCTACGCCGTGACCGCCACGTTCTGCCAGGTCGGTGCCCGTGTGAGCGCGTACCCCAGCCTCGTGCGGGCGGTGGCCGCCGAAGGCCACCTGATCGCCAACCACACCTGGACCCACGCCGATCTGGCCCGGGCATCCGCCGCGACCGTCCGCTCCCAGCTGGAACGCACCAGCGACACGATCGAGAAGGTCACCGGCCAGCGCCCCACGATCTTCCGTGCCCCCTACGGAGTGTGGTCGGAGCCGACCCTGGCCACCTGCCGCGAGATGGGCATGCGACTGCTGGACTGGTCCGTCGACCCCCACGACTGGTCACGACCGGGCACCTCGCGCATCGTCGAGCGGATCATGGCCCACGCCCATCCCGGATCGATCATCCTCGAGCACGACGGCGGAGGCGACCGCTCTCAGACAGTGGCCGCCCTGCGCCTAGTGCTCCCCCGCCTGCTCGACGCCGGCTACCAGTTCGTCACCCCCTAGCGTTTCCGCGTTGCGTCGTCGCGCGCGCGATGGCCGCTCTTGCATCCGCCGAACACCCCTGCGAGCCGCGCAACATCCACGAGCTTTGCCCCCTCGTGACCGCCGGTACGAGCGGCGCCCTGTCCCCGGAAGACGTACGGCCGCCCGTGGCAGGGGCAAGGCGTCGGCTTGGTACGGGCGATGTGGTTGGCGACCAGGGCGGACAGCCAGTCCGTCGAGTCGATGGTGCGGTCGCTGTCGTCCTTGGGCGGGCAGCACACCAGCTCGCCGGTGTCCGGTGCCGTGGTCGCCGGGCAGGTGCAGGAGCATGACCGTCCCGGGTGGCACGCTCGACTGGGGTGCCGATGGCCGATCCGGGCGGTGGCTTGTGACGGGAGCCTCCCGGTGAAGCACCTCCCGAATTCCCGGCCCGCGTCGATAATGACCTTGTGCGATCGCTAGCCAGGAACTCCATACTGCCCCTGACGCTGGTCATCGTCGGGGCGGCCGCAGTGGTGGGCGACGCCGCGGAGCAGACCCATACGGTCAGAAGCAGTGGGCGCAGCGGTTTCGGCAAGTCCGGCGAGCCGGGCCAGTCCTCGCAGAGCCAGGACCAGGACCTCTCCGCGACGGCCCCGGCCAAGGACGGCAACGCGTACACCCCCCGCAGGACCGAGGAGAACGCCCGGATCGGCGCGGTCTTCGAGAAGGACGACCAGGGCAGCCACTTCTGCACGGCGAGTGTGGTGCGGAGTCCGGGCCGGAACATGCTGATCACCGCGGCCCACTGCGCCTTCGACGCCGACTCCGGACAGCCGCTGAACGACCTGGTCTTCGCCCCCGGCTACCGCAACGGCAATGAACCCACCGGCCTGTGGAAGGTCAGCAAGGTGGTCGTCGACGACCGCTGGGCCAAGTCGCAGGACGAGGACCTCGACGTCGCCTTCCTCGTCCTCGACCAGAAGGACGGCAAAGACATCCAGGACGTTCTGGGCGGCAACACCCTCGGCATCAACCGCGGCTTCGGCAACAAGGTCAAGATCACCGGCTATCCCGCCAGCCATGACACCCCGGTCGCGTGCCAGAACCGCACCACGAAGTTCAGCGACACCCAGCTGAGCATCCAGTGCACCGGTCTCGAGGACGGGACCAGCGGCAGCCCCTGGCTCGCCGACTACGACCCCAAGAGCCACACCGGCACGGTCATCGGCGTCCTGGGCGGCCACGAGGGCGGCGGCGACCAGGACGATGTCTCCTACGCCGCGTACTTCGACGACGACATCGCCAAGCTCTACCAGCGCGCCCAGGACGAGGACTGAGCCCAGCTCATCCGCACCCCGCACCCCGCTCACGGCGAAGGGCCGTGGCCGCCGTGTTTTCGACCTGGAGTGGAGCGACGCCGACTTCGAGGCCGTCGCCGCCCGCCAATCGGCCGAGGAGGAACGCGCGGCCCGAACCGGCAGGCCTGTGCTGGTGTGCGACACCGACGCGCTGGCCACCACCGTCTGGCAGGAGCGCTATCTCGGCCGGACCACCGACGCGGTGCACATCCTCGCCAACGCCATGCCGCCCAGGGCGTTGTATCTGCTCACCGACCATGAGGGTGTGCCGTTCCACGATGACGGCCTGCGCGACGGCGAGGAGTTGCGGCCCTGGATGACCGAGCGTTTCCGCAAGGTGCTGTCCGGTCGCGGCGTGCCCTGGCTGGAGGTGCGCGGCGACCGCTCAACCCGGCTGCGACTCGCCCTGGAGGCAGTCGACCGGCTGCTTGAAGAGGGCTGGCGGCTGGCCGCCCCGCTCGGCTGAGGGCGGCGGCCCTGTGCGATGTGCGATTGACAATGCCAACCGCACAGAGCCTGCACTCCTGGGTGGCCGGGTCGACGACGTGAACCGTGCGGTCGGGGCCGCTGCACAGCAGGGCCCGCTCGATGGGCGCAAGGCCCAGGCTGGTAGGCGATGTTCTCGGCCATCAAAAGGCCCGAACACCTTTTCCAGCTCCTTCCGCCACCGCACGCACTCTCCCAGCCTCGCCTCATTCGGTGTTCTCACCACATCTGCGGCAGTCTCATCCATCCTGCAGGACCGCAGGTCAAGCGGCGGCGCAGGCCTCAGAAGGCGTCGCAGTCCACCTGCGGCGTTGGCAGGGCGACGACACGCGGTCACCGCAGCATCAGTGAGACCTCACAGGCAGCAAGATCGTCAGCCCACCATCCGACGGTGCAGGACCCTGCCCTGTCAGTGCTGTCCTCCTCACTCGAACCGCTCACCCGGCCTCTCAACCAATCAGCAACACACCAGGCCAGCCGCCACCCCATACACCACAACCCCCCCTGAGCGTCAGCCGACGTCGTCATGTGGGGTGCGAGTGGATGTCGTTGCGGCTCACGGGCCTGGGGAGGTCCCGGCGGAGACGGTGCCGGTGGCGCGGCAGTGCTCCCGAGGGGAAGCCTGGCACTCCGGCTGCTGGGCGAGTTGGGCCGCTGTTCCGCGACGAGGAGTTCACCCATCCCTTCCCGCGCGCGGTCGGCCTGCCTGGTCGCCTGCCGGGCCGGCGCTCGTGCCGGTGCCGCAGTTCGTGGAGAGGCTGACCGATTCGGTGGCCGGCGCGGCGCCGCGGTGAACTGCTGAGATCCCCGGCCGTGGTCCGGTCCACCCCCGTCCGGCAGCCCCGGCCCGATCTCTTGCACCATTTCCCGATGTTCGATGGGTGTTCGATGGGCATGTGTTCTAACCTCCTGACGATCCGTAATGGGGCGATGACCGCGTTGGCGAGGCGGTCGGCTGTGGCGTGCGCGAAGCCCGGCCGACTGGCCTTTGCCCGCGTTGCAGAGGTGCTGCGCGTCATCCGAGCAGTCAGCGCGCCATGAGAACGGCCCGAAGTGAAGGCGACACCTGCCCATGACCGAGCACGGAAACAACCCCAGCGGAGCGATGAGGCGAAGAACCGTCCTGCGTGGTGGTGGCGGCCTGCTCGCCACGGCCGCGGCGGGCCTGCTCCCGGGGTGCTCCGGGTCCGGCGGCGACGACTCGGGAGCCAGGACCCCGAAGAAGGGCGGCGTCCTGCGCGTCGGCTGCACCGGCGGCAGCGCAAAGGACACCCTCGACCCTCACAATCCCGTCATCTGGCCCGACCACGCACGGGCGGTGAACCTGTTCGAGCGGCTGTTCGTCCATGACGAGAGATACCGCGTCAAGCCCCTGCTCGCGGACTCGATGGAGCCGTCCAAGGACGGCAGGGCCTGGACGCTGAGGCTCCGTTCCGGGGTGGAGTTCCACAACGGCAAGACCCTGGACGCCGACGACGTCATCGCCTCCCTGCGCAGGATCGCGAACCCCAAGGCGCCCGCCGCCGGGGCCAGCAGCCTCGCCGTGGTCGACGTCGCGGACCTCAAGCGGATCGACTCCCTGACCGTGCGGATCCCGCTGAAGACTCCGTACGCCCTGCTGGAGGACCTGCTCGCGCAGACCGTCATGGCTGTCGTCCCGGCGGACTTCGACCTCAGGAAACCCATCGGCACCGGCCCGTTCGTCTACAAGTCCTTCACCCCCGGGGACGAGAGCGTCTTCACCAGGTTCGACAACTACTGGCGTCGCCCGGCCCATGTCGACCAACTGCACATCATCGACTTCCCCGACGACACGGCCAGGGTCAACGCGCTGCTCAGCCGGGAGATCGACGCCATGGACAACCTGCCGCTCGAGCAGATGGAGCTGGTCGAGGCCCAGGGCTGCAAGGTCCTGATCTCGGAGCCCGGGGCCTGGACCCCGCTGACCATGCGCCTGGATACCGGCCCCTTCGACGACGAGCGGGTCCGCCAGGCGCTGCGGCTGATCGTCGACCGGCCGCAGATGGTCCGCCAGGTGCTCAGAGGACAGGGACGCATCGGCAACGACCTCTACGCACCCTTCGATCCGGCGTACAACCACGATCTGCCGCAGCGCGTCCAGGACCTCGACAAGGCCAGATTCCTGTTGAAAGCCGCCGGGCACGAGGGGCTCAACGTGGAGCTGGTCACCTCCAACGGCATCGGCATCGGCGCGGTCGAGACCGCGCAGCTCTTCGCCCAGCAGGCCAGGGGCGCCGGGGTGACGGTGCGGGTCCGCAAGACGGACTCCGCGACCTTCTACGGCGACAAGTACCTGAGCTGGCCGTTCGCCATGGACTACTGGTTCACGCGGAACTACCTGGCGCAGGTGGAACAGGGATCGATCAAGGGCTCCCCTTACAACGAAACGCACTGGAGGGACCCGGAGTTCGTCTCCCTCGTCAACCAGGCCCGCGGCCAGTTCGACGAGGGCAAGCGCAACGAACTGCTCAAGGCGGCCCAGAAGATCGAGTACGAGCGCGGCGGCTACATCGTCTGGGGCTTCAAGAACCAGGTCGACGCGTACGCGGCCGGGGTCGGCGGACTGGTCCCGACCCCCAGCCACCCCTTGTCCGACTACCGGTTCCGCGACTTCTCCGTCGACGGCTGAGGGCCGAAGCCGTGCACGGGCGCCGCCCGGCAGGGCAAAGACCGCCGCCCGAGCGCCGGGCTCCTCGAAGGCCCGGCCCCGGACCGGCCGGCACGCCCATCGTCACCGTTCTCTCTGCACGACGCTTGAACTTCACGGGCAAAGAGGCTGTAGTCTCCGCCCGTTCGGACAAGCGATACAGATCAGCACGGCAACTCACCCAGGCAACAGAGCAGCTTGCCCGTACGACATCGTTCCGGAGGCTTGGTGTCCCCGCACAAGGTGGAAGCAGCGGAACAGGCACGTCGGGGAGCGCGGGTTCGGCGAAGGGCCGACGTGTTCCTCGACCGCTGGCCGTTCCAGCGCAAGCTCAATGTGCTGGTGATCATCCCCGCCGCGGTGGTCGCCGCCATCCTCGCCTACGTCATCGCGGGCCAGGTCGCACAGGCGCAGTCAGCGGCGCGCACCGCGGCCCTCGTCCGCAGCAGCGAGCAGGTCGCCTCCCTCGTCGACGACCTGCAGAGGGAGCATCAGCAGGCGATTCTGCTCTCGGTGCGCTACCAGGCCGCGGAGCCCGGTGGGCCCGCACCGTCGCCGCGGGACTACCGCCGGGCCCAGTGGGCCGTCGACCGCCAGGTCGCCGAGGTCCGCTCCGCGTTCGGATCCCGCCTTCCCGCGGCGGAGACCAGGGCGTTGCGGGGCGCCGCCGGGCTGACCGGGCTGCGCAAGACGGTCGAAGGCGCCTACCTCCCGGCCGACAGCATCGACCCGGCCTATGGCTCCATGGTGTCCAACCTCATCGACGGGCTCGGCCTCGGCGGATCCGCGGGCGGTGCGGTGTCGTCGCCCGAGAACGTCCTGGACACCCTGCTGCGCGCGGACGCCGCGCATGCCGCGTTCGAGACCGGTGTCTTCTCCGCCCAGACCGGCGACTCCAGCGCGCTCACGGAATTCACCGGCGCGGTGGGCAGCCTCCAGCTCTACAACCACCACGCCCAGCGCTTCAGCCGGATCGCCTCGGTGGCCCAGAGCGGCCGGCTGGCCCGGATCGAGCGCAACGCGCACCAGAACGCCATCCGGTCCGAGTTCGCGTCCCTCCAGTTCGATCCCTCCTCCCTGGAGGCCAGGGACCTCGACGAGGTGCGGGCGGCCGTCGACAAGGCCATCGCGGCGTATCCGACGTACGAGAAGCAGGCGTCCACCCGGCTGGAGATCACCCGGTCACTGATCCACCAGATCGCGAACGACGGCGACCGGGCCTCTTCCCAGGCCTGGTGGCGAGTGGGGTGGCTGCTGACCGCGGTGGTGCTGATCTTCGCCTTGTGGCTGCTGCTCTCCCTCCTGGTCCGGCGCTCCGTCGTGCGGCCCGTGCGGATGCTGACCGCCGCGGCCCAGCAGGTGGCCAGGGCGACCGGGCAGGAGCTCGCGCGGGTGGCGGACGACGAGGCCGAGGACGACGGCCCGCTCAGGCTGAACGCAGTCCCGGTGCGGGCACGCGACGAGATCGGCACGCTGGCGGAGGCGTTCAACGAGGTACAGGAGGCGGCCGCCGCCCTGCTGCAGCGCCAGGTGCTCAGCCGGCGCAATGTGGCGGAGATGTTCGGCAACGTCGGGCGGCGCGTCGGCAACCTGACCGCGCGCCAGCTGGCGCTGATCGATGCGGTCGAGCGTGAGGAGACCGACCCCGCGCTGCTCGACCAGCTCTACCACATCGACCACCTGGCGGTGCGCCTGCAGCGCAATGCCGACAGTCTGATGCTGCTCGCCGGGCTGGCGGAGACCGCTCTCGAGGCCCGGCCGACGGCGCTGACCAACGTCGTACGGGGCGCGCTCGCCCAGATCGAGGAGTACCAGCGGATCCACCTGCGTGTGCTGGACGAGGTCACCGTCGCGCCCGACATCGTCGGCGATCTGACCCTGATGCTCGCCGAGCTGATGGAGAACGCGGTGGCGTTCTCCCCTGCCGAGAGCCCCGTCGAGGTGCGGGTGCGCTCCCAGGGCGAGGCGGCGGTGGTCGAGGTCGTCGACCACGGGCTCGGCATGAGCGCCGAGCGTCTGAAAGAGGAGAACGAGCGGCTGGTGCGCCGCGAGCGGCTCGACCTTGTCCCCACCAAGGTCCTCGGGCTCTTCGTGGTCGGCCGGATCGCCCGGCGCTGGGGCATCAGGGTCACGTTGACCGCGACGATGGGCGGTGGGGTCACGGGCAGGGTCTTCATCCCCTCGACGCTGCTCATGCCGTTGAGCCACGTGCCCACGGTGTTCGCGGGCGAGGACTTTTCCTCGTCGGTCCTCCCCACCCGGAGTCGGCCCGTGGGGCCCGCCAAGCCCCCAGCGCTCACCGGGCCTGCCGTCACATCCGCCGTTCCCCAGCAGCATCCCCAGCCCTCGCGGCGAACCCCCGCGGATGGCGCACCGCGGGACAGCACCGGGAAGGAGCCCGCACCGTTGCCGCGACGTGTCCCGCGGACCGCGCACACGGCCGGTCCGCCCCCCGAAACCCGGTCCGCGAACACCGCCGAAAGGGCCGCAGCGCAGGCGCAGGAACACCCGGATGGCGAGGCACTCACCCCGGCACCGGCCGCGCCGCCGCTACGGCGCCGCGTGCGCGGCGCCACGCTCGAGAACGCCGCGGCGGCACGCCGGCCGACGCCGACGTCGCGCCGGCCGCTCGACGCGGAGGCGGTCCGCTCCTCGATCGAAGAGTTCGAGGAGGCGGTGGCCCGGGCCGAGCGCGAGAGCGCGCAGCCGGGACAACAGCCGACTCGGATGCCGGCATCACCAGAATCCCCGGAGGGACCGGAAGGAGTGGGGCAGTGACCACGTCGACAGGTGGAACTCAATTCAACCCAGTGGAACCCGTTGACCTGCGTGCCGCCGCAGAGGACTTCACCTGGCTGCTCAACCGATTCGCGACGGAGACCGCGGGCGTGGTGGATGCCATCGCCGTCTCCTCCGACGGTCTGCTGATAGCGGTCTCGCGGCTGTGCGACCACGCGGACTCCGAGCGTCTGGCGGCGATCGTCTCGGGAATCACCAGCCTGGCCGCCGGCGCTTCTGGCAACTACGGCCTCGGCGCCCTCAACAAGGTGATCATTGATCTGGAAGGAGGCCATCTCCTCGTCTCCGCGATCGGCAGCGGATCCGTGCTCGGCGTCGTCACCTCGAACGAGGCGAAGCTGGGGAACGTCGCCTACGAGATGACCCTGTTCGCCAACCGGGTGGGCGCGGCCCTCAGCCCCGAGCTGGTCCTCGAGCTCAAGAACAGCGTCGGTTCCCCGGCCACCGGGTGAACCGTCCGCCACCACATGCAGCAGGAAGGAAAGACCCAGAATGGCGTCCGAGGGTGGTCAGCACCACCCGGGCTCCGGCGGTTCGGGATCCGCCGGCCGCCCTTCGGCGATCCGGCCGTTCCTGCTGACCGCGGGAAGGGTTGCGGGCAGCGACGCGGTAGCGCCGCTCCCCATCGAGACCCAGGTCGTGACCACCTCGTTGGGCTTGGCCACCCTCGAAACCCTGGCCTTCGAACACCGCGACATCGTCGCCGTATGCCGGCGGCCGCAGTCGCTGGCCGAGGTCGCCGCGAAGCTGCACCTGCATCTGAACGTCGTCCGTGTGCTCGCGGCCGACCTGCGCGCCCATGCGCTCCTCGCCGTATACGTGCCCAGTGCCGATGCCTCCCGCGACGTCTCCGTTCTGCGAAGGGTGATCGATGGTCTCCGTGGCGTCGCCGAATCCGAAGGGATACACCGTGACAGCCAACGGGATTGACGCACCGTGCGTCCCACACGAGACCGAACGGCCGCCCCTTCCCGTGAAGATGGTGATCGCGGGCGGGTTCGGCGTCGGCAAGACCACGACGGTGGCGTCAGTCTCGGAGATCGAACCGCTCACCACCGAGGCGTCGATCACCGAGGTCGCGGCGGGCGTGGACGATCTCAGCCACACCCCTCACAAGACCACCACCACGGTCGCCATGGACTTCGGCTGCATCACCCTCGATCCGACCCTGAAGCTGTACCTGTTCGGGACGCCGGGCCAGGAGCGTTTCGGCTTCATGTGGGACTACCTGGTGGAGGGCGCCCTGGGCGGATTGGTGATCGTCGACACCCGCCGCCTCGACGACTGCTTCGCCGCGGTCGACTACTTCGAGCACCGGGACATCCCGTTCGCGGTGGCCGTCAACGCCTTTGACGGCGAGGTCGCGCACGAGCTTGACGAGGTGCGCTGGGCGCTGGACGTCAGCGACCACGTCCCGCTGTTCGTCTTCGACGCCCGAGAACGGGGCTCGGTGCTCGACGCACTGCTGGTGGTACTCGACCATGCGCTGAAGCGGGCGGAAGCATAGGCGGTACACGCCCGTCCGCAGGTGGTCGGCGGCGGCGACGGTGACGGCCGTCTCCACCGCGGCACGTGCTGGCCTGCCCGCTGCGCCCGCCGCACCCAGCGGCGACCGCGTCGTACGGCGCCGTAGCCGCCGTACGGAGACCACCACGACCACCATCAGCAGCAGGGCGGGCGCCGCTTCGGTGCGGGCGCGCTCATCGGCGCCGGTGCGGCGGGCCTGGTCGGCGGCGCGCTGCTGAACGAGGTGTTCGATGACGACGAGCCGGAAGTGGTCGTCAACAAGTGCCACGAGGACTGACCGTTCCCCCCTTCCCTCGCCCCTGGTCCGTGGTGCAGGCGGGCGGCCGGGCCGGTGGTGCGCGAGCGCCTACCTGGGCGGGCGCACGGGCATCTGCGGTGGTGCGGGCGGGAGGGGAGAGGACTGTGGCGGGGAACGTCGGTGGCTTCCGGGACCCGTCTGCGGAGGTACTGGCCGAGGCGGCCGCCGCGTTCGGGCTTCTTGCCTCGGCAGCCCGGCTGCACATCATGTGGGCCCTGAGTGAGCACCTGCTCAACACGTCGAGGGCCCCGGTCTCGGGGCCTTCACTGTGGTCACCGGCAGGGGGCTGGAGTCTCCTGAGGCTCAACCTCGGGAGTGGACACCGGGTTTCATGCGACGAGCGACAGCGTACGTGATGAGAGGACGTTCTGAACCGCTTTACCCGGTTCGACCGCTGGCTTGTGTCAGGTGGGCTGGTGGCGCGGAGCGACGGATTGCCCGGGCGCCGCCAGGCGAACGAGGTCGACCCTATGCTGACGGTCGTGCAGGTACTGGGCATGAGCAGTGAGGACGAGATGGTCGCCTGCTTCTTGAGCGGCGAGCTGTCCAGCCAGAGGTTCGGCCAGAACCTCCGGTCCCACCTGGCGGCAGCCGGGCAGGCCGAGCAGTTGCTGACGCATCCAGACCTCTCCGACGCTGGGGCGAACTTCGCACGTCGTGCTCTGCTCGCTGCGACGCGCGGGTACGGCGAGAACCGCGACCTGTTCGAGAACTTCCCCCCTGAGGTCACCTGGACCAGGGCACTCCTGTCCGCCGACGAGGCGGCCAGCGTGCGTTACCTCCACTGGAAGGAGGTGCAAGTGGAGGACGTCAGGAGCGGTTGCGACGACGCATCAGATCTGGCAGCGGCCAACGGCGGTTGATCAGGAACGCCCCGCCCGAGAGCAGCACCAGCAGCCCGCCCGCGATTCCCGCGGCGGTCCAGCCGCCGGTCCCTTGCGCCTCATGGCCGGAGGTGCTGGGTCGGGTGCCGGCCCGGGCGGCGTCCTTCGGCGCGACCAGCTCGCCCACCGGATTGACCCTTCCGTCCGCACGGAAGCCCCAGTCGAACAGCTTCGCGGCCTCCTTGTAGACCTCGTTGTGCTCCTGCTTGGCCGGGTTCATCACGGTGACCAACAGCACCTTGCCGTTCCGCTTGGCGACGCCGGTGAAAGTGGCACCGGCCTTGGTGGTGTTGCCGTTCTTCACGCCCGCGATGCCCGGATACACCGGGACGTCGGTGTCGCCGCTCAGCAGCCTGTTGGTGTTCTGGATCACCCCGGACTCGAACCGGGCACGCACCGTCGAGCAGTAGTCGCGGAACTCCTTCTTCTGCAGCCCGGAGCGGGCAAACAGCGTCAGATCGTACGCCGACGACACCTGCCCCGGCTCGTCGTAGCCGTCGGGGCTGACCACGTGGGTGTCCAGGGCCTGCAACTCGTCGGCGTGGTCCTGCATCTCCTTCAGGGTCCGCGCCACTCCGCCGTTCATCGCGGCCAGCGCGCGCACCGCGTCGTTGCCCGAGCGCAGGAAGACACCAAGCCACAGTTCGTGGACGGTGTAGGTGTGGCCCTCCCTCATACCGACCACGCTGGAGCCGACCCCCATGCCCGCCAGGTCGGACGCCACCACCTTGTGTCGGATCTCCTTGGAGAACCGGGGCAGCACCGTGTCCGCGAACAGCATCTTCAGCGTGCTCGCCGGGGGCAGCCGCCAGTGCGCGTTGTGCGCCGCCAGCACCTTGCCCGACTCGGCGTCGGAGACGACCCAGGAACGGGCAGTGATGTCCTCGGGCAGGACCGGCACCCCTGCAGCCGGGTCAACCTGGGTGCCAGGCTCCCCGAGCCGCTCCCCACCCACCCTCGACATACGGGCCGGAGGCGTAGTCGCCGGGACGGTCGCCACGCCCATCACTTCGCTCCCTTCAGACCCAGGAACCGACATATAGGATGCTATCTGAACTTTCCTGCTAAATAACTCTTTGCTGTGGGGGTCCCGCGACCGGCAGGCCCGCTCGTGCTGGAGATGGACAGCGGTGCCCTGCCACTCGAGCACGGCGCGCCGCTGCAGCTCGCTGTCCCACACTGACGAGAACTCCGAGTGCGTGAACTACTTGCGCCAGATCGCCCCCCAGGACCAGGTCGTGTACACAGTGAGCTCATAGGCATACGGGACGAGCTCGCCGAACCACATCACGCCCGGCTGGGAATAGGACCTCGGAGCGTCGCTTCTTCCGGTTGCCCGTGCGGAGCCGGGGGCCCGGGGCGGCCGCAGTCTGCGCTGTTCGGCGAAGTCGGTCAGGGGCGGAAGTGCCGCGGCGCTGCTGCATGGGAACTGCAGGTTGGAGGTGAGGAGCAGGATCTCGCGGGCGGTCGCGCTGCCGGTGGTATGGCTGTGTGCGCCGACGGAGGCGTTGTAGAGGCTCACGAGTTCCCGGAGCTGGCGTGGTGCGGCCGCCCGGGTGCCTTTCTGTCTCCGGCTCCGAAGAGCACAGGTGCTCACCGCACACAGCGCACGGCACAGCGGGTCAGGCTCCAGTTCTGCCGATACGGTCCCACAGCTCCAACGCCCTGGCTGGTTGATCGGTGTAGGCGAGCATGAATGCGGCAGCTGCAGTTCCTCCGATCGCGTAGGGCTGCCCGGCATCCGGTATGGGAAGGAAGGAGGCGCCCGCGGCGGCACCGGTACAGGCCAGCAGTGCCGCTATCAGTCGTAGCCATTCCCAGTCCCTTACCGGTTCCAGGCCGGTCAGCGCCTCCTCGTCTAGAAGTGCGCCGACCCGCCCGTGCACGTATCGATCGCACACGGCGATCAGGGTTGCTGCCAGTTCCCGCAGCGCCGCGTCGCAGTCCGTGTCCAGACGGCTCTCTAGGACACGTAGTTTGGCGATGACCAGGCCCGTGTGGCGCCGCAGCGCTTTCCTACGGTGAGAGGGCCACCGGACGCTGCCCGCGTCGCGGTAGGACCTCGCGATCAGTCTGGAGGTCACAGCCAGACGACGGGCCACCTCACGCAGCCGCCGCGGCTGGTCGTCCGCCGACGCTGTCGAGGCCGCCGTACAGGCGCGGAGGGTCAGGGCAGCGTTGTGGACCAAACGGTAACGAGTGACCCACCGGCCCGATCGCCAGGGAGTAGATGCTGATCCTCGCCACACCACGACGAAGGCCACCACAGGCGCAGCGAACATGACTACCAATGCGGCGATCAATGCGGCCATCAGCGCGAGAACTGCCAGAACTATCGGCCCTTGCAGAATCGCCGGGGGGAGACCGGACTCCGCCGAGGCGCCCGTTGTGTGGCTGGGCGCACGGGAAGCCGCCGCGGACACCACGCCACGATCCAGGCCCATTGCAATCTCCGAGAAGGCCAGTGCAGCGATAAGGCGGCCAGCCATAGCGGGGCGGCGACTGACGAGAAAGCGGCGCAGCCCCAAACACACACGCGCCGGAGGCCGACTACTGAGCCCGAAGAGTACCTGAATGTCCCGCCTGAGTAGTTCAACCTGTCGGTCTGCTATACGCAAACCGTAGGCTCCCGTTTTTCTGCGAAACCAGCGCGACACGGTCTGCCAGATCGTTTCCGTCCCCACAAGGCACAGCATGTCAGGCCAGCGAAACTCAAGCCATAGGCCGGCTATGGAATATCGCCGTCGGTCACACTGCGGCCGACGGCGTTGACGAGCTCAGGGCTCGCTGAAGAAGGCGCTCATGCCTTCGACGTCCGACAGGTAGCTGTCGATAGCGGTGATGCGGCCGCATTGGGTGGCCAGCACGGTCGCGAGGTGTTCGTCGAGCCTGCGTCCGTCGGGGGCAGTTGCCGTGTTGCGGAGCGAGAGGGCGGCGCCATGAGCGCCGACGAGCGTGCAACAACTCGGTGTGCAGTCCCTGCCCAGCGACCACGCCACACGGTCCTGACCTACAAGAAGATCCGCTGCCGGGCCAGCCACTTTCCCACGCCGACTTGAGCGGGGTGACGGCGCGGGCGGTGGGCAGGACGCGAGCGGCGGCGGCGGTGAGGGCACTGCGTGCGCAGACCTTACGGAGCATGAACGCCGCTGGCCTTGGCCGAGAGTCGTCAGGGCCTGCCGTGTCGGACGGGCCCTGGACGGGTGAGGGTCAGGCGCTGCCGGGGTGCTTGCCGGGGACGCCGAGACCGGGTGAGAGCGGCGTGGGCGTGAGCGTGGTGTCCTCCTCACCGGGCTCCAGAAGGGTGTCGGCAGCGCCGACGATGAGCGGGTCGGGTGTGCCCACCGCCTCGTGGTCCTTGCTAGCGTAGTCGATGCGCGACAACAGACTTCGCATGGTCTCCAGTCGGGCCCGCCGCTTGTCGTTGCTCTTGACGACGGTCCAGGGGGCGTGGGAGGTGTCCGTGGCGCGGAACATGCCGACCTTCGCCTCGGTGTAGGCGTCCCAGAGGTCCAAGGACGCCAGGTCGGTGGGCGAGAGCTTCCATTGGCGCACCGGGTCGACCTGCCGGATCGCGAAGCGTGTGCGCTGCTCGGAACGGGACACCGAGAACCAGAACTTCACCAGCACGGTGCCGCTGTCGACCAGCATCCGCTCGAAGGTCGGGCACTGGTCGAGGAACAGCTCGTACTCCTCCTGGGAGCAGAAGCCCATCACGCGCTCCACACCGGCCCGGTTGTACCAGGAGCGGTCGAAGAACACGATCTCCCCGGCCGTCGGCAACTGCGCGACGTACCGCTGGAAGTACCACTGGCCCGCTTCACGTTCGGTGGGCTTGTCCAAGGCGACCACGCGTGCGCCGCGCGGGTTGAGCCGCTCGGTGAGCCGTTGGATCGTGCCGCCCTTGCCCGCCGCGTCACGTCCCTCGCACACGACGACAACGCGCGTGCCGGTGTCCTTGACCCAGCGCTGGAGCTTGAGCAGCTCGATCTGCAGCACGCGCTTGGCACGCTCGTACTCCTGGCGTCCCACCTTCCGTTCGTAGGGGTAGTTCTCTCGCCACGTCCGGATGGGGCGCCCCTCCGCGTCCAGCACGATCGGCTGCTCCCGCCGACTGGCGTCCACAGTCAGTCCATCGAGCAGCTTCCCGGCGTCTTGCGCGTTCATCAACTGGCATTCCGTTCGGCTCTCGCGGTCGGTCACAGGGGAGACACGAGTACCCCGTCCGACCCCGCCCATTGGTGGCGCCGCGATGGACAACACCGACCACCGCGAGAGCGGTCACCGCCCCAGGGCCGTCGCGCCGAACAGCACTGCCCTTCACCGAATACCGCACCGGCCAGGAGGATGCCGGTATCGGTGCGCGTCTCGTAGCCGCGGGCCAGTCGGCGTGAATGCATCACCACGCGAACGTGCGCTCCACCACCTCTTCGGCAGCACGGTGACCCCGGCCGCCTGGTGCCGTGTGCCGATGGGGCATCTGGCACGGGCGTTGCCGTCCTGGGCGGCCGGGCCGGTGGCACTGGCCGGCCGCGACGGCAACGGTCAGGGGCGGGCGAAGTGGCGGGCAGGGTGCAGCGAGTGGGGGCCGGTGGCATTCGGCTGCCGGCTGTGCGCGGCCCGGCGCGACAGCAGCGGGGGCAGGTGCGGTGCAGGTGCGCGATGGCGTCGGTGAGGGGTGTCGGGGTAATCGCCGATCACCGCCCAGCCATGGCCGACGGCTGGGCCGGGCGATCGGGCTTCTTTGCCCCCGATGACGGGGGTCCAGGTCTCAAACGCATCACGACCGAGCCGGGTACCGAGCAGAGTCGAGCAGGTGCACACGATCGGAAAAGTGATCGGCCGCACAACGCTTTGAAAGGTTCTTCCTACAGGTCGCACGAGGACAGGGACGTATGAGCACAGGACATGTCGTCGGCCCGGTCAAGGCGCTGCGGTCGGCCTACGAGGCAGCATCAGTCGCCGTCGCCAGCCTGGGAGATCAAGAGTCGTGGCAGCCGACCGGGTGCATCGGCTGGGCGGTCCGCGACCTTGTCTTCCATTGCCTGCAGGACGCCCAGCGGGCTCTGGTGGCTCTGCACACGTTCGCGTCGGAGCCGACAGACCGGGACGCGGTGACGTACTGGCAGGACTGGCGGCCAGACACCACGGGGGCGGCGAACGGTCGACGCTGGGTACGGGTGAACGCCAGCATGTTCCTCGACTTCGGCCAGCTGCAGGGCCTGTATCTGGAGACCTTGGCAGCGACCGTGCACGCGGCGGAGGCGGCGGACCCGGCACAGCACGTCCGTACACAGGGACACGTGCTGACGGCCAGAGACCTTCTGACCACCCTTGCGGTGGAGCCACCATCCACCACCTGGATATGACTGTGAAGCTCCCGCACCTACCGGGACCAGCGCCTGAGGGCCTGGCCGCGGTGCGTGCAACGCTCGACGGTCTGCTCGGCCAGCCGGCCCCACCGCAATGGACGGACGAACACCACGCACGCGTGGGCACCGGACGGATCGGGCTCAGGGCCGCGGAACGCGCCAGGCTGGGCGCAGCGGCGGAACGGTTCCCACTGTTCGGCTGAAGACCGTCCGGCGGCCGACCTCGTGCACTTCCGGCTGACCATGACGCCAATCGTGCCGATTCCTCACGCCCGCGGCCCTCTCCAGGCCGCCGCCTCGCCGCTGCAGAACGCGGGGCGGAGCCCCCTGCTGCCGTGTGACAGGGGGCTCCCGTGTCGGGTGATCACCGATGTCCTTATCGACCCACCAATGCAGGAAGGCCCAGAACGCCGCCCCTTGGGCCCCCTCGGCACCGAGCCGTCCTGCTGCGCGCCACCGGACCGGCAGCCCGGCCCGCAGCGCGAAAGGCCCCTCGCGCACCACCGTTGCAGGCAACGCGGCCAACACCGACTCCCGCGACGGATACCCGGGCGTCTGGCTCATCCAGCGCCGCTGCATACGAAGGATCACTGAACCTGAACCTTGCGCAACGCAGATGACACGACCTGATCGCCGAACCAGCTAACTGACGATGCCGCAGGCCAGGCTCCTGGTCCAGCACAGCGTCCGCAATCACTGCAGCTACCGGCACACTGCAATCCCCCGCCCACCGACGCACCACAAACTGATCAGTGCAGGCCAGGCCACCAACTACCGATCAGAAGGACCGCTCCTGTACATGAGCTCGCGCGAGGCGCCTTCTCCAGGAGGTCGGTGAGACCCGGTCACGGTGAGGGGGAGAGCTGGTGCGACGAAGCGCTGCGCGAGGAAGCAACTGTGCGACGAAGCGCTCGGGTGGCCGGACGCATGCCTGCCGGGCTCTCTGTTCGGCGGGAAGGGGCCGCACTAGAGTGCCGACGTGCACGCAGAGCTCGATCCCGCGGTCGTCGACTCCCTGTTCGCCGGGGCGGATCGGCTCACCGACACGATCGTCGACCGCATCCGGGCCGAAGTCGGCTTCTACCTGGCCGGGGGCTCGGTGTCGCGTGACGCGCTGCGGCAGTCGGTCCACGACAACGTCATGCGGGTCCTGCAGCAGTTCGCGGGCGGCGGTCTCGCCGCCGCCCTTCAGGCGCCACGGACGACCGGCCGGGAACGGGCCCTGCAGGGCGCCCCGCTCCCCGAAGTACTCAGCGCCTACAGAATCGGCTTCGGCTGCTTCTGGGAGGAACTGGTCGCCCTCGCCCGCGCCGGCAGCCGGCTCGGCGACTCCCAACTGGTCGACCTCGCAGCCGACATCTGGCGGATGAGCGGTGAGTACGCGGACACGATGGTGAGCGGCTACCGCGAGGCCTCCGCCCAACTGATGCTGCAGCGTGAGCACGAGCGTTCCGTCCTCGTCGAGGCGCTGTTCGCCGGTTTCATCGACGGGCAACGCACCCTCTGGGAGACCGCCGAGATCCTGCGGCTGCCGCTGGAGGGCGACTTCGTCGTGGTGGCCGCGGAGACTCCCGCGATCGGGCGCCAGGCCCTTGCCGACATCGAATCGCGGCTCGAGGCGGAGGCGGTCAGGTCGGCCTGGCGGCTGCTGCCCCACGAGCAGATCGGCGTGGTGTGCTCGCGCAGTGTGCGGATGCGGGAACGGGCTCTGCAGGTACTGGGCCGGCAAGCGGTCTCGCGCATCGGCGTCAGCCGGCCGTTCACCTCACTGCGGGAAACTCCGCAGGCCCTGCAGTTCGCCCGCCTCGCCCGGGGGACACTGCCCGCCGGTGAGGCCGGGCTCGCGCGGTTCGAGGACACCGCGCCGCTCGCGGTACTCGTCGCGGCGGCGCCCGCGGAGGCCGAGCGGGTCGTCTCGACGATCCTCGGCCCCCTGCGCGAACTGCCCGCCGAGGACTGCTCGCTGCTCATCAGCACGCTCGACGCATGGTTCACCGCGGGGGGCTCGGCCGCGGACACCGCGCAGGCCATGTACTGCCACCCCAACACCGTGCGCTACCGGCTCCGCCGACTGGAGACACTCACCGGACGGTCACTGCACAACCCCCAGGACGTCGCGGACCTGGCCACCGCGCTGCAGACCGCCCGGGTCGTCCTCGGCCTGCGATAGGCCCGCCCTTCGGGTGCTCGCCGGAGCCCCCGGTGCTCGCGGGATCCCCGGGCGCCCGCGGTGCGTTCCGGGTGGCCCCCGCTGTCAATGCGGTGCGCCGGACCGTCGATGCCAGCTGCCCGCGGTACCGCCGGCAGCCCCGAACGGGCTTTGTCACACGGAACAGTCATGCCGGCCCAGCGTTGTTCGCCGGTCCATGGGTGGGCCCGCGACCGGCGGTCAGGATGTTCGCCCACGGCAACGGGTTGGCCGCGGTACACAGAAAACAGCTCCGTGCCCACCCTCGCGCAGGCCCTCGCCTCGCCCCCTGATCAGCGCATCCGGAAAGGCAGCTCGTGACAGCATCGGACGACCTTCAAGAGCCCTGGATTCCGCGTAGCCACCGGGCCGGTCCCCCCGTGACCGTCACGGGCGACCCCCTGGCATACGTACGGGCCGACGCGGCGGCGCTGCGCCGGGCGCACCGCTCACTGCGGCGCAGCACCGTCGGACTCGTACTCGGCGGCCATCTGTCGTACGCGGCGCTGTCCTGCCTCGCCCCCTCCCTGATCGGAGCGCGGACAACGGGCCACTTGACCCTCGGGATGGCTCTCGGCCTCGGGGAGATGGGTCTCGTCGCCACCGTCCTCGTCCGGCACGCCCGGCATACGAGACAGCGCATCGATCCGCTCGCCGACCGGCTCCGGTGCTATCTCGCGGAACGGCGCCGCGCCGCGACGAAGGGAGCGACGGCATGAGCGACCCGTCCTCCGCCTCGCCGGCCACCACCCTCGTGGTCTTCATGGTCTTCGTCGCCCTGTGCCTGCTGCTGTGCGTGCTGGCCGGCCCCGAGAAGGACGATCCGGCCGAGTTCTACACCGGCAACAGCGGCACCGGCGCACTGACGTCCTTTCAGAACGGGCTGGCCATCGCGGGCGACTACATTTCCGCGGCCACGGTGCTCAGCACCACCGGCGTCATCGCGCTGGCCGGCTATGACGGCATGCTGGTGGCATGCGCCACCGTGATGTCACTGCTGCTGACGGCGATCCTCCTCGCCGAACCCCTGCGCAACTCCGGTCGCTACACCATGGGCGACGCCATCGCCGGCCGGCTGACCGGCCGCCGGGCGCGGATCGCGGTCGGCGTCGTCACCCTCGCGGTCACCCTGCCCTATCTGACGGTGCAGCTCTCCGGTGCCGGCGCGATGGTGACGTTCCTGCTCGGGTTCACCGGCAACGAGGCGAAGCCCCTGTGCACCGTCATCATCGGCGTGCTCATGGTCTGCTACGCGGCGCTCGGCGGGATGAGGGGCACGGCCGCGGTGCAGATGGTGAAGACCGTGGTGCTGTTCGCCACCGTGACGGTGGTGACCTTCATCGTCCTGAACCGATTCGGGTGGAACCCCGGCAGGCTCCTCGACGCGGCGGTGGCAGGCAGCGGCAGGGGCGACGGTTATCTCCGTCCCGGCCTCGAGTTCGGCGACTCGTCCACCGGTCGACTCGACTTCCTCGGCTTCCAGCTCACCATCGTCCTCGGCGCCGCGACCATGCCGCACGTCACCATGCGGCTGTACGGCGCCCGCAGCGCCAGGGCGGCCCGCGTGTCCATGCGCTGGGCCGTGAGCCTGACCGGCGTCTTCTGCGCAGCGGCCGTTGTGCTGGGACTCGGCGCCGCCGCCGTCGTGGGCTCGGCGACGATCGGCGCCTCGGACCCGAACGGGACGACCAGCGTGCTGCTGCTCTCCCGGGCGCTCGGCGACGGTTCGGGCGTGCTGGTCGCCGCCATGGGCTGCGCGGTCTTCGCCACCGCGCTGGCCGCCGTCACGGGTCTGCTCCTGGCCGCGGCGTCTTCGGTCGCTCACGACGTCCTCACCCAAGCGCTGCTGCGCGGACGCGTGTCACCCAAGCGCGAAGTGGTGCTCGCCCGCGGCGCGACAGCCGTGGTCGGAGCACTTGCGATCCTTCTCGCGGTGTGGTCGAGGGACTGGAACCTGTTGTCGCTCATCTACCTGGCACTGACCCTCGCGGCCTCCGTGGTGCTGCCGGTGCTCGTCCACACCCTGTTCTGGAACCGCTACACCGAGCGCGGGATGCTGTGGTGCCTGTACGGCGGCATCGCCGTCGTCACGGCCCTGACCCTGTTCTCCCCGCTCGTCTCGGGCACACCCGAATCGCTCTTCCCGCACCGGGACTTCGCCTGGTTTCCGCTGCGGATGCCCGGGCCCGTCACGATCCCCCTCGGCTTCGTACTGGGCTGGTTCGGCAGTGCCCGGCACCGCACCGGGCCGGATGCCCGCCGCGACGAGGAGGCCGAGCTCCGCACACTGACCGGAGTGGGCAGGGAGTGAACGCCGACCGGGCTGATCACACCCGGTCCACGGTGTGACCGAGGACGGTAGTTGACGGTACACGTGTATATCCGTGCAGGTCACGGGCGTTCAGAGAACGATAGTCGGCGAATCTTGAGGACCATAGTCGGCGGTTCACGCCATCGCCGAACCCGAGCACGAGAACGTCGTCGCAGGTGAGCGCATCCGGCGACGGCGACGCATCCAGATCCGCCAACTAGCGCACGTCATGTGCCAACCACCGTCCTCGGCCACAGCTGGCTACTCAGGTTGAACTCGTGGAGTCCCTCGGTCGTGACGGTTCTTGATCGTTGCGGTACGACGTCGTCAGGCGGTATGCGCATGGGGGCGGACTGGCGCCCAGGGAACAGGAGAAGCGGGAGCGGGTGCGCCTGGAGGCGGCCGACCGGTTCGCTCGTGGGGAGAAGACCGAGGCCGTCGCGCGGGATCTGCGGGTGACGGCGCGGTCGGTGCGGCGTTGGCGGCGGGCGTGGGAGCAGGGCGGTGCGGAGGCGTTGCGCTCGGCGGGGCCAGCGTCGGTGGAGCGGTTGAGTGCTGCGCAGTGGGAGCGGCTGGAGCGGGAGTTACGGCGTGGTCCGCTCGCGCACGGCTTTGACGACGAGTTTCAGGGCTGGACGCTGAAGCGGGTCAAGCTGCTGATCGGCCGGATGTTCCACGTCGGCTACACCATCCAGGGCGTGTGGAAGCTGCTGCGCCGGCACGGCTGGAGCTGTCAGGTTCCCGTGCGGCGGTCCTTGGAGCGGGACGAGGAGGCGATCGAGGTGTGGAAGAGGGAGGTGTGGCCGCAGGTAAAAGGGCCGCGGCCCACCTGGGCGCCCACATCTGCTTCGAGGACGAGGCTGGCCAGGGGCTGAGGCCGCCACGGGGGCGCACCTGGGCCCCACGCGGACAGCGGCCGGTGGTGCGGGTACGCGGTCGCAACCGCGGCCGGGTCAGCGTCGCCGGAGTGGTCTGCTACCGCGCCGGGCACCGGTCCCGTTTCTTCTTCAAGCTGCACATCTGGCACGGTCGCCGGGGCGAGCCGAAGGCGTTCTCCTGGCGTCAGTACCGTGATCTGATCGTCATGACCCATGTGCAGCTCGGCACCCCGGTGGTGTGGTGCTGGGACAATCTGAACGTGCACCTGGTCAAGGAGCTGGCGGACTTCGCCGAGGAGCACCAGGACTGGTTACGCATCGTCCAGATGCCCTCCTACGCTCCGGAGTTGAACCCGGCAGAGGGAATCTGGTCGCTCCTCAAGCGACACCTGGCCGACTTCGCTGCGGCCGACTTGGCCCACCTGACGCGTGTGATCAAGCGGAAGCTGAAGAAGATCCGGTACCGGCCTCACCTGATCGACGCCTGTCTCTCGCCGACTGGCCTGATCATCGACTACGACGCGCCCAGACCATCGGACTCCACGAGTTCAACCGGAGTAGGGGCTGACCGGCGCGCCCATCCCGCCGACCATACCACCGAGGAAAGCACATGACGTTGGCCATCTCACGCGAGGCGATGGAAAAGGAATTCGGCGCCGGCCACCTGGTCACGGTACCGGCGGACCGGCTCAACCCGGCTGTAACCCACGCCCCTACGGCCCGTTTCTTGACGGAAGTCGGCATGCCCGACCTCGAGGAGTTCTTCTACACCATCGACGAGGAATTGGCGTCCGGCCTGGAAAGCGCCCTGGGCCGTCAGGCAGACCTCAGCGACTACACCGACCAGCCGGTCGGCGACTGGGTCGTCCTCGGCTCGTTCATGGGCGACATGTTCCTGCTCGACGGCGCCACGGGAGTGGTCTGGATCAGCGCCGACGGGGAGGGCACGATCAACCTCGTCAACAGTGGCATCGATCTGTTCGCCCGTTTCCTCGCCGCGTTCCACCGCGACGCCGAAGCTCTCCATCCGGACTTCAACGCCCCTGACGAGATCGAAGAGGCGATGAACAACCTGGTCGCTGAGGTGCGCGGCTTCGACCCCGCCGCCATCGACCACGAGCTGGGCTACTGGCAGCAGTTGTCCGAGCGCGTCGCCTGGCAGATCTGAGCTGCCCGAAGCCCACGTCACCGCCACGGAACCCACCGGTGGGCGGCGGCGCCAGTCTCAGAGCGGGTCTCCAGGACCGTGAGGCCTAACCTCGATCTTTCGTGACGGTCCGTCGGTTTCTCTGGTGGGTCTTTTCGGTCGTCCGGGCTGATCAGGGGCAGGTCTGTGGCCCGGCGGTCGCGTCGGGTGGGCGCCGGGTTCCACGTCTCCGGCCGGGGTGGTGCTGTTCGTAGGGACGGGAAGCTACTGGTCAGCCAGGGTTCGGCAGGGCAGCGAGCCGTTGCAGGGCTTCGGTGATCACGTCGGTCCAGGGCCAGTGTTTGGCGAGGCGGAGGATGCGGCGTCGGCCTGTGGTGACGAGTTGGGCTGCGGCGGAGAACAGCCGCAGCCTCAGGCGCTTGGGTTCCCACAGCCGGGCGGGGCCGGTCAGGGCGAGCATCGGCATCCAGGCCAGCAGGTCGAGGGCGATCTGGACGATCTCCAGCCAGATGCGGTCCTGCGCGGTGTCGTGGAGAGGCAGCTTGGTCAGGCCGGTGGCGCGGGCGGCGCGGATGCGGTCTTGGCCAAGTTGGGTCCGCTCCATCCGGACGACATGTCTGACCTGCGGTTCTTCCTGGAGGCGGTGCCCGATCCCCGCTCCCGGCGGGGCCGCTGAGCGCTGTGGCGGCATGTGCGGACGTTTACTGTCAGGCGCGCCTCGTCGACAGGTCACCGGGCGCTGGCGCTGGAGGGCAGGTCCTGTTCGGCCCAGACGATCTTGCCGTCCGTTGCACAGCGGGAGCCCCACCTGCGCGAAAGCTGGGCGACGAGGAAGAGACCGCGGCCATTCTCATCGAGGGTGCGCGGATGCCTCGGGCGTGGGTGGCTGGTGTTGGTGTCGGAGACTTCGCAGGTCAGCACCTGATGCTGGATGAGCCGTAGATGGATCGGGCCGTCGCCGTAGTGGATGGCGTTAGTGACCAGCTCACTGACGATCAGCTCCACCGTGGTCACGAGATGCTCCAGCCCCCAGTCGCCGAGCCGGCGAGCGGCCAGACGGCGGGCCGCCGGGACGGCGGCAGGCTCGTTCGGCAGGTCCCAGGAGGCGACCTGGGCCGGTTCGAACGCGCGCGTGCGCGCGAGGAGCAAGGTGACATCGTCGGGGTGCGCCTGGGTCGGCAGAGCCTCGATCACTTGTGAACACAGGTCCACCAGGGACGAACCCGGCTGAGCGAGGGCGGCCCCCAGACGGTTCGTGCCGACGTCGAAATCGTCGCCACGGGACTCGACCAGTCCGTCGGAGTAGAACGCGAGCAGACTCCCCTCGGGCAGTTCCAGTTCCACGGACTCGAAGGGCACCAGGCCGAGACCGAGGCCGAGTGGGGCTCCGGCGGGCAGGTCGGCGATGGTGACCCGGCCTTGCGCGTCGATGATCAGGGGCGGGGGATGTCCTGCCCGCGCCATCGTGCACCGCCGCGAGACCGGGTCGTAGAGGGCGTACAGACAGGTGGCACCCACCACCGTAGGGACTTGGTCAAAGACGTCGGCGTCTTCGTCGGTCAACCGGTGCACCGTGTCGTCGAGGCGTGTCAGCAGTTCGTCGGGGGGCAGATCGAGGTCCGCGAGCGTGCGCACCGCGGTGCGGAGCCTGCCCATGGTCGCCGCGGCGTTGATGCCGTGTCCCACCACTCGCCGACGACGAGGGCCACCCGGGCGCCAGACAACTCGATCACGTCGAACCAGTCACCCCCGACGCCGTGGTCCATGTCGGCCGGCACGTAGCGCGAGGCAACCTCGATGGCGGCACCGCCCCGCACACGGTGGGGAAGCAGGTCGCGTTGCAGGGTGAGGGCCGCGGTGCGCTCTCGCGCATACTGCAGGGCGTTGTCCAGGCTGAGCGCAGCCCGGGTGACGAGCTCCTCGGCGAGGAGCAGGTCGTCCTCCTGGAACGGCGTCTGTTCCTCGGAGCGGCCGAACAGCGCCAGCCCCAGCATGCAGCGCCGCGCACGGATGGGCACGACCATCAAGGAGTGGACGCCGCTGTCCCGCACCTTCTGCGCCCGCACCGGGTCGTGGTCGACCCACGGACCGGCCTGGTGTCGAGCACCGGCTCCAGGTGAGACCTGCCCGTGCGCAGGGCGACGGCGAACGATGAGCTCGGGTGGGCGTGGATCACCTCTTCCCGCACCCACGGCAACTCCAGGAGTCCCAGGTCGATGGAGGCCAGACCAGCACGCCGCAGCAGCGGCGGGCGGCCGCTCGTCGTGCCGATTGCTCGAGCTGGACATCGAGGGCGCGGGCGAGCGCTCGCAGCGTGCTGATGCGTGCGGATTGCCGTTGGCCCTGCTCCAGCTTGCGGATGGTGTCGACGTGGACATCGGCCCGGTCGGCGAGCTGTTCTTGCGTGAGGTCGCGAAACTCTCGCAGGCCCTTGATGCGGTCGCCCATGGACGTATTCATATTTACCCCCGCCAGAGGTATGTGTGGCTCCACGGTACTGCTGGCGGGCGGTGTCGGCGGTACGAGGCGGAAACGACGAAAGGCCTCCCTGTGCGGCCGTTGAGACCGTACAGGGGGCCTCGGGGCGTTCAGACGGTGGCGGTCTTCGCCCACGCCCAGTCGACGAACGCGCCCCAGGCGGGCGGCGAGAGGGCGGAGCCAGTTCAGTCCCATCAAATGACGTGCCCCTTCCGAGAGCCAGGTGCCGTGGGCTGCCAGGTCGGCTGCGATGCAGCGTCATACCGTGGGTCGCGTCTTCACCAGGGCGGCTCTTCCTGGCTGCGGAAGGGCGACTGGCTTTCGTAAATCCACATCTTGGCCCTGCAGATGAAGCGAGGATGCTGCTCCTCATAGGGCACATCGGTCCAGACGTCGGGGTTCGCGGCAAAGGCCCGACACAGGCCGGCCTGGGAGTCCTCGTCCAGCTCATCCGGGGCCACAATGATGAACTCGTCGCCCAGCCGGTTCATGGTGAACGCGGTGATGTAGTCCAGGTGGTCGGAGCCCACTTCCAAGAGTCGTCGGGGTCGGACCCCTTGTCGAACGGCGTAGTCGGAAGGGTGACGTACTCGATGAACCCGTGGCCCCGGGCGACGAACGCCTGGAACTTCCTCCAGTCGTTGCCCTCGAGCAGCATCGCAAGGTACGACCCGAGGTCGCCGTCGTCATCATCCAGGATGTTCGAGCTGTTGTAGAGGAGGCATGACCGGAAGTGGTCGACGCCTTTCTGCAGGCGGATGATGCTGACACGTAGGAGTGCGTAGGTCTGTGGCGACAGTGCGCGGTTGTGGGCGAGGACGTTGCGGATCTCGCAGATCTCGTCAAAGTCTCTCGCGATCGCCTGCTGATCCTGCCCTGCCAAATGGTGAACGTCGCCCGCGATCTGCGGGTCGGTCAGCGTGGACAGGAGCTGGCCGATGTCGGACTGCCAGATGAGGTCACCGCTGGTCTCGGCGTCAAGGTGCAGGCGCTGGCGGCTTCTCTCAGCGAGGCGCTCGAGGTTCTTGCGCAGTTTCGGGTCCAGGTGCTGGTGCCACAGGGCTCCGTAGGCGCGCATCCAGGAAGCCAGGCAGAGTCTGTGCAGCCACCCTTCCAAGGTGTAGATGTCTCGGTAGGCTTGCTGGTTGATCCGCGGCATCAAGAACTCGCCGTCGAATTCGAGGTCCAGCTGCTGCTCGAAGTCCACCATCCCTGCCTCTGGGGCACCTTTTCGGGGGACCAGTGGCGACGTCACGTGGGGAGCCTGCCTACGTAGCCCTGCCCCGTGACGACGGCCTGACGGAACGAGTGCGCACAACACGCGGTAGAGCCGCGCGAGGCGCCAACGCCCCCCCGCGTTCGAAAGTCCAGCGGTGCAAGCGTCACGCCGAACTCATGTACCCGCGGCGGCCTCAAGCGCTGGGCCGCAACCGGTCAGCCCCGCGCCGTCTCCAGCGCAGTCGACCTGGACTGAGCCGCCCCGGGGCCTGCCGACGTCCGTGAATCGGGCCCTGCCCGGCCCAGCCGACAGCGGTCTTGCTCTCCGCAGGCCTGAAAAGCGACTCCCGGGAACTCTGGCCATCGCCCTGCGCCAGCGGAATGCGTCCCTGTGGCTTGTGCGGTCAGGTGCACAAGATGACCAGAGCCCACGTGCCGCCCGAATGACCGGCAACCGGAACGATGCCTGCGGCTGTGCGGAGGCGAACGGGGTAAAAGGGATGCCACCGGTTCAGGAACCTGGGACGAGGAGTATGCCATGACTGATGACGCGTATCTGTTTCTCGTAGACGAACCCATTGAGACGCCAGGCGTGCCACCGTCCGCCGTGGGATCACTCGCCTGCATGGAGACCCCCGCTGTGCGTGCCTGGCTCAACGCGCAGCATGCGTCGGAGGCGTCTCCCCGGCTGCGGCTCGTGCCGCCCGAGCACACCGGGGCCATCCCGGAGGAGGCGGAGCGGCTGCCGGTTCCGTTGACCGACGAGGAACTGCGCCGACTGCGCCACCGGACGGCTCCCGAAGCCCTGGCTGCGGTCGAGGCTGAACTCCTCGCATACCGTGACTGCGCCCACGGCCGCGACGAGATGCTCGCCCGGGCACTGGCCGCGGGCCTCCTACCCGACCGCGTCGCCGAACTAACCGGCGAGGACATGGCTGTAGTCAGGGCCGCAGCCGGGCGCTGAGCCGAAGTTCCCTTGCTGGATGCGGTCATGCGCACGGTGCGGGCACTGCCCGCCGATACCGAGCCAGTGCCCCGTGGTCGGCCGCAGAAATTCTTCGCCGCCTGCCGGACGGCCGTCCAACCCGCCGAACTCCGGGCCCGGTCCTCGCAACATGCCGCACTGACGCTCAGTTGTCGGGCCTGGTCAGCAGCGGGCCTTGCCCCCGAAAGCACCCGGCGGACCCCGGAGCACGGTCGCGGCTGCGCGACTGGATCCGCTATTGCTACCCGGCCCTTCTCCCGAGGATCGGCGCCGGGCCGGACGTCGAACGCGACCGCCCCGGCGGCACCCGCCCCACGCCACGGGACGGCATGGGGGTGCTGACGGAGCTGCTCGGCGGACTGCCCGCAGCGGACGCAGTGGCGCGGGCCGCGTCCGTCCTGCGCGAGAGCCGGCTCGGTGAGACTCCGGTCCGTTCCCTCACGGCGGCGCTCACCGTACTTCTCTACGCCGACCAGTCGGACCGCGCCGCACGCTGGTGTGCCGCCGTCGCCAACCGGCCCGGTCGCGGTGACGACGCGACCGAGGACGCCCTGCTGGCGGCGCTGACCGCCGAAGCCGCCCTGCGCCAGGGGGATGTGTCCACCGCGGAGGAGTACGCCCGCGCGGCCTTCCAGCAGATCGGTCCCGGCCGCTGGGGTGTCGGAGTGGGATTCCCCCCGGCCACCGTGATCGCCGTGCGGACCGCCCTTGACCGGCTCGAGGAGGCCGCCCGTTTCCTGGCCATGCCCGTGCCGGGGGCGATGTTCCGCACCCCCATGGGACGGCACTACCGCCACGCCCGGGCCGGACACTACCTGGCGGTCGGCGACGCCGAGGCGGCCCTCGCCGACTACCAGGAGTGCGGGGCGACGATGGCCCGCTGGGACCTGGACCACCTGCCCGGCCTCGTTCCCTGGCGCATCGGCGCCGCCCGCGCCCAGCTCGCCCTCGGCCGCCCCGGCGCCGCCCGTGTTCTGGCGGACCGTCAGCTCAGGGATCCCGGTCTCGGACGGCCCCGCATCCTGGGAATGGCGTTGCGCACCCGGGCCGCCGCTGCCGAGTCGGCTGAGCGGACCCCGCTGCTGGAACGGGCGGTGCAGGCATTGGAGATCTCCGGCGACCAGTTGGAGCTGTCCGCGGCGCTCGCCGAACTGAGCGCCGTCCACGGCGCGCTCGGCGACCCCGCCCAGGCGAGGACCGCCGATCTCCGGGCCCGCCACCTGTCCCGCGTCTCGGGCACCGCTCCGGCACGGCCCGGTGAGGACGAACTCAGCGAAGCCGAAAGGCGGGTGGCCGAACTCGCCGCACGCGGTCTCACCAACCGGGAGATCGCGCAGAAGGTTTTCATCACGGTCAGCACCGTCGAACAGCATTTGACGAAGGTCTATCGGAAACTCGGTATGCGCCGCAGAAAGGAACTCGCCAGTTTACCGGGGCTCCGCAGGGGGCTGACCGATTGAACGGCGTGCACCGGTCACCGGGCGCCCACCATCTGCCGGACCTCCTGCAGCCAGGACGCGCACTCGGGTGAGCCGAGCAGGTCGGAGTGGCCGCCCGGGAAGGTGCGCCGAAAGAACGGGCCGGTCGTGGTCTGCTGCCACGCGGCGATCGTGTCGTCCGTCGTCAGAGGGTCCTCGGTGCCGCGGCCGGCCAGGACCGGGCATGGCAGGACGGGATCCGTCGAGGGGGTGAACCGGCTGAGCAGGCGCAGGTCCTGGGCCGTCGTCTCGGCGACGACGGCACGCCAGTCGTCGGACGGGGCCCCGGCCAGGACGCCGGGGTCCACCTGGTCGAGGTAGGCCGCCGCCTCCGCCGGGCCGGTGCCGGCCTGCTCCGGTACCCGCAGCCGGGCGGGCCCGGCGGCGCCCACCGCCACCAGCGCGGCGATCTCGACGCCGGCCGCACGCAGCCGGGCCGCGGTGGCGTAGGCGACATAGGCGCCGTAGCTGTGTCCCAGCAGCAGCGGGCATACGGCCGCCCGGCGGGTGATCTGTTCGGCGCAGGCCTCGACCACCGCGTCGAAGGAGGCGGCCGGGGCCCCGAAGTCCCGGCCGGGGCGCCCCGGGTAGCGCACCGGCCAGGACGCCCGGCCCAGCGCCCGGGCCAGTGGCCGGAACTCGGTCCCGAAGGAACCGGCACCGGGAAAGAAGACGGTGGCGTTCGTGACGTCGTCCATGGTGGTCTCCGTAGGTCTGCGTCCGTGCCTGCTCCTGTCCGCGCCGAGGGCCCCCGGGTCGGCGGCGTTCACCGGTTCGCGGGCTCGTACTCGGGTTCCGTTCTCGACGGGCGGCGGGTGAGGACGGCGGTCGTCAGCCAGAGGGCGGCGAACAGGGCCCAGCACGTCCACATGGGCGGACCGGCGAGCACGGTCACGGCGACCACCGTGAGCGCGCACAGCCCGGCGACCGCCCTGGGCGCGCCGGGCCCGGCCAGCTTGGTGTAGGAGGCCGCGCCCAGGCCGTAGAGCACGAAGTAGATGCCGCCGGACAGCACGAAGAGGAGCTGGAACGACATGACGCCCGTCGAGCCCAGCAGCGCGATCAGGGTCAGGACGGCGCCAACGGCCAGCACGGACGTCACCGGGTTGCCGTCCCGGTGGCGTACCCGGGCCAGCGGGGCGGGCAGGTAGCCACTGCGGGCCATGCCGTACACGAGGCGGGACAGGGCCAGCACGGAGGCGCACACGTTGGCGGCGATGGCGGCGACGACCAGCGCCAGCGTCACCGGCTGGCCGAGGTCCCCGAGCGAGCGCTCCGCCAGCCGCAGCAGCGGCGCCTGGTCCAGCGCCTTGTCGTCGGGGTCCACCGTACTGAACAGGCCCAGCAGCACCAGCCCGTACAGGGCCACCACGATGACGTAGGAGGCGGCGAAGATGCGCGGGATGGCGTCCGGGCGCTTGTGCTCCTCGAAGGTGAAGGCCACGGTCTCCCAGCCGGTGAAGGCTACGTACACGGCGGTCAGGACGCTGCCCAGCTTCCCCAGCGGCGGCACGGCGGTGCTCGGCGCCCGCACCCCGTGCGTCCCGAGCGCGACCAGCGCGGTGCAGGTGACGAGGGCGAACAGGCCGAGGACGAGGGCGACCTGGACCTTGCCGGAGACGTTCGTGCCCAGGCAGCCGATCAGGGTGGCGAGGGCGAGGACGGCGACCGGGAAGAGCCAGGCGAGGCTCGGCAGGCCGGAGAACAGGGCGATGTAGCGCCCGCCGGTGATGGCGGTCGCCGGGATGCCGGCGACCAGCGCGAGCGTGGCCAGCATTCCGGCGGACCGCCCGACGGGCCGGCCGAAGGCGACCTCGGAGTAGTGGGCGACCCCGGACGCCGACGGGTGGCGGCGGCCCAGCCAGGCGTAGCAGTACAGGAGCGGGACGACCGACACGGCGGCGACCGCCCAGGGCAGCCAGGCGGAGCGGCCCAGGTCCTGGTAGCTGGTGCCGGGCAGGATCATCATGCCGCTGCCGAGGATGGTGGACAGCGCGAGGAAGGTGCCTACGGCACCGCCCAGCGACTTCTGCAGTCCGCTCACGCCGCGCCCTCCTCGGCCGGGGGCGCGGCGAGCACGCCGGTGAGCGCACGGTCGAGGGCGGTGCTCCAGGTCGCGTCCGGGCTGTGCCGGCCGGGGACGACCGTCAGACGGAACTCCCCAGGCACCCGGTGGGCCCAGGCGGCGCAGCGTTCGGGCGGGATGAACCGGTCGTCCCGCCCGCACAGTACGTGCAGGGCGGTGAGGGTGCCGGTGGGGCCGATCCGTTCGGCGAGGCGGTCGGCCACCACGGCGTCGGCGCGCAGGCCGTCCGCGATCTCGGCCAGCATGTCCTCGTCGTCGAGTAACTCCGGGGGGAAGCCGTCGTCGGCGAGTGCCCGGGCGATCTGAGGGTCGGTGAGCTGTGACATCGTCGGTATGCGTCCTGAGGAGTCGGGACAGGGCGTGTTGATGACCAGTACCCCGGCCGGCCGGGCGCCGCTCAAGGTGAGGGCCGGATGCAGACGGACGGCGGACAGTCCGCCCATGGAGTGTCCGGCGAGAACGATGCGGCGGGCGGCCCCGCGCTCCGCGGCCCGCAGGATCGTCTCGACGGTTCGTTCCTGCCACCGGCCCGAGTCGAGGTCGGCCACGGAGCCGGCGTTCGGCAGGGCCAGCGCGGCCAGGCCGTGGCGGGCGGCGGCGTCCTTCAGCAGGGTCAGCGTGGTGCCGCCGCCCCCGGCGGCCGGGAAGCACACGCACAGGTCCTGACCGGCGCCGGCCTCGCTCATGTGCCGAATTCCTTGGCGTCGACCACCTCGACCTGCAGCTCGGTCAGCCCGAGCATGAAGTTCGAGCGCAGCTTGCGGGGCGGTTCGAGTACCGCGAACGCCTTGTCCCAGGCGGCCAGTTCCTCGACGAACGTCTGGATCTCCAGGGTGGCCGCCGGGGCGCCGACGCAGCGGTGTACGCCGGCCCCGAAGGCGAGCTGCTTGTTGTCGCTGCGGTCGATCAGGAAGTCGTCGGGGCGGTCGAAGACGTCGGCGTCCCGATTGGCGGACATGTTCCACAGGGTGACGAAGCTGCCGGCCGGGATGACGTGCCCGCCGACCTCGTAGTCTGCCACCGCCAGCCGCTGCACATAGCTGTTGGTCGAGGTCCAGCGCAGGAACTCCTGGGTGGCCACGTCGCAGCCGACGTCGCCGTCGGCGACCCTGCGCCACTGGTCGCGTTCCTGGTCGATGGTGTGGACGGTGAGGCTCGCGGTGTGCGGGGTGGTCTCGTTCCCGCCGACGGCGACGTTCAGGCCGTTGAGCACGGCGACGTCGCGGGGCATGGTTCCGTCGGCCACGCACGTGGCGAGGAAGCCGATCATGTCGTCGGCCCGGCCGGAGGCGAGCCGGTGCCCGATGAGCTCGTCGATGAATTCGAGCACCTCCAGCTGGGCGTCGACGAGCGCGTCCAGCGGGGAGGTCCCGGCGTACACCTCGTCGCGGTACCCGATCATCGTGCGGGTGGCTTCCAGCAGTTGGTGCGCGTCGCCGGGGCCGATGCCGAAGAGCACTTCCAGGACGCCCTTGGGCAGTTCCGGTGCGACGACGCTGCTGAAGTCGATCCGGTCGCCCACCGACAGCTTGCCCAGGGCGTCGCGGATGTTGCGGCGGACCGTGCTGCCGACCCTGCCGAGCATCTCCCGGCTGAACCCGCTGGTCTTGATCGGTTTGCGGATGGCGGTGTGCTCCGGCTGGTCGGTGACGATGAGCATGCGGCCGGACGCCGAGTCCTTCTGCGGCAGGTAGGAGCCGTCGACCATCGTCCCGTAGGACGAACTGAGCCGCCGGTGGTCGACGTAGGCCGCGTAGATGTCGGCGTACCGGGTGAGCGCGTGGAACTCGTAACCGTCGTCCCGGCGGTGCACGGACACGGGGTGGTGTGCGCGCAGGTCGGCCAGGTACGCCCACGGGTCGTCGTCGGCGAAGAACTCCGGCGAGTACAGCGGGCTGTCCTCAACGACCAGCATGGGCGCCTCCGATCAGGTCGGCTATACGGGCCGGGGTGCGGCCCTCGAAGAAGACGTGCCCCGGGACCTTCACTCCGGTCCGCTCCTTCAGCAGGGCGCGGCAGCGCAGTACGGCCAGTGAGTCGACGCCGGCGGCGAAGATATCGGTGTCGTCGGCGAGTTCGAGGTCGAGCACCGTACGTACGCAGTCGGTGATGGCAGCTGGTGAGATGTCGGTCATGTCTCCTCGGCCTTGTCTGTCGTTCGGTAGTGGTCCATCAGGGTGGGGACGTCGACCTTGCCGCCGGCCTTGACCGGGTACCGGTCGACCAGGCGGACGCCGATCGCGGGTGAGAAGTCCTGGACGACGGTCTCGATCCGCGACCGGGTGGCCGTGTCCCGGAGCGTGGCGGGGTCGGTCCGGACGAAGGCCACGGTGTGCCGTTCGTGCTGGACGACCCGGCAGTCCTGCACCCGGGGCAGGGCGGTGACTCGCTGTTCCAGGGCGGCGGTGTCGACCCGCATGCCGTTCACCTTGACCTCGCCGTCCAGTCGCCCGGCGAACACGAGGTCGCCGTCGCCGTCGGTGCGCACCAGGTCTCCGGTGCGGTACGACGGCTCGGCCGCCGCGTCGCGGAACCGGTGCGTGAGGACGCCGCCGTAGAGGTAGCCCAGGCAGACGAACGGGCCGGTCACGACCAGTTCGCGGGCGTGGGGAGGGCCGCCCTCGGGTGTGCGCAGCAGCTGCCGGCAGCCCGCGAGCGGCCGGCCGATGGGGACGGCCGGTGCGGCGAGGTCCGTGGGCAGCCGGTAGTGGTGGGTGGCGAAGGTGGCCTCGGTCGGCCCGTACAGGTTGACGAAGTGGTGTGCCAGGCCTGCCCGGCGGGCCTGCCGGTAGGTCGCCACCTGGAACTGCTCGCCACCGCTGAACAGCCAGGGGATGTCCGCGACGGCCTCGGGCAGCACTTCGACGACCGTGGCGAGCACGGCGGCCGGCAGCAGCAGGCGGCCGATGCCGTAGGTCCGGGCCAGGCCGGGCCAGGCGAAGACGTCGTCGTTGACGTGCGGCAGGCACACCACGCGCCCGCCCGCCGCCACCGTGCGCCAGGTGTCGAACCACCAGCCGTCGTAGGTGGGGGTGGCGAAGCTGCCCGCCGTGAGCGGGCCGGGCACGGGCACGTCCAGGTCCGGGCAGGCGAACAGGGCCAGCAGGTTGTCCCGGGTGACAGCGACGGCCTTGCGGCTGCCGGTGCTGCCGGAGGTGAAGTTGACCGCGACGACGTCTTCGGGGATGCGGTCCGGCGGCAGTCGGCGGGCGGGCTGCCCGGCGGGCTCGACCGACGGGTGCGGGACCGCCGACACGGTCAGGGTGAGATCGGGCCGTATACGGTCGAACTCCCGCTCGCTGAGGGTGTGATCGTCGGCGACGGCCACGGTACCGGCCCGCCAGGCACCCAACTGCCCGGCGAAACACCCGAGCTTGCGCCGGGCCCTAACGACGACCACGCGGGCCGGGCCGTGCGCGCGGAGGCACGCCTCGACCGCCACGGCGAGCCGTGACACGTCCGCCCAGCTGTACTCGGTGCCGTCCTCGACCCACACGGTGTCCTGCGAGGACCACTGCCGGCCGTGCAGCAGTTCGTGCCAGGTGTCCGTCATGACCGCAGTCCCAACTCGTCGATGATGGCGCTGACGCTGATCAGGCTGAGCCGGACGTCCCACTTGTCGGGCGTGGCGTCGGCCTCCAGGGCGGTCAGGGCATCGGGTCGGAAGACACCGCTGGCCGCGACGAGGTCCCGCCAGCGCGACAGGGTCCGCTCGTCGGCCGTGTCGGCGAGGCCGTACGCCGTGAAGCCCTGTTTGGCGCGGTGCAGGATCCGCTCGGGCACGATGCCGGCGTACGCCTCCTTCAGACATGCCTTGCCCTCGAAGTCGGCCGTCTTCCGCTCGTCGGGGACGGCGAGCGCGAGCGCGACGACGGGGTTCCCGAGAAACGGGTAGCGGCCCTCCACGGAGTTCGCCATCAGCATCATGTCGCCGTGGTCGCCGAGCAGATGCCCGCTCAGCTGCACGTACACGTCGGCGATCGACCTCAGCTGCATCCGGGTCAGCCCGGCGGTCTCCCGGTCGGCGAAGGGGATGAGCCGGTCCCGCCAGAACTCCTTCCCAGGCAGGGCGTCAAGGGCCTGCCCGCTGAGGCACAGCTCACGTCGGCGGGCCGTCCGCCTCCGGTCGGTCTCCCAGGCGAAGTCCGCTCTGCCCCAGGCCTGTTCGTTCTCGGTGTGCCGCTCGGGCGGTTTCCTGCGGGCGCCGTCGAACGCGTAGGAGTCGTAGCCGAAGAACAGCTCGTCGGCGCCTTCGCCGGAGATCACGCCCTTGAGGCCGGTGAGCCGGACCTGCCGGGCGAGCATCAGGGCCGCGACGTTGTACGTCTCCCGCTGCGGATAGCAGCAGTGGCGCACCATGTCCTCGAACTCGGCGGCCACCTGGGCGGGCGTGCAGCGGATCTGGTGGTGCTCGCTGCCGACCGCGTCCGCGACCTCCCGCTGGAACCGGCCCTCGTCGAGCGTGACGTCGTCGAAGAGCACGGAGTACGTCCGGGTGGGTTTCTCCCGGGCGCGGGCCGCTTCCAGTACGAGGGTGCTGGAGTCGAAGCCACCGCTGAGGTAGGCCCCGATCTCGACGTCCGCCCGCAACCGGTCCGCCACCGACCGCCCCACGGCCGCACGGATCTCCTCCCCGGTGACCGGACGGTCCGCCTCCCGGAAGTTCCCGTACCGCCAGTACCGCACGGTCTCGGGCGCCCCGTCACCGAAGCGGACCACGCACCCGGGCGGTACCGCGCGTACGTCCTCGACCAGGGTCCGTGGCGCGACGATGTTGCCGAGCGCCAGGTACTGGTCGACCGCGCCCAGGTCCAGCCGCCAGGCGTGCGGCACGCTCCGCACGAGCGGCTTCAGTTCGGAGCAGAAGTGCACGCGGGTGCCGAGCACGGCGTAGAAGAGGGGGCAGATGCCGAAGCGGTCCCGGCCCAGGTACAGGCTGCCGTCGGCCCGGTCGTGGATGACGGTGGCGAACTGCCCGTCCACCCGGGCCAGGCCCGCGGGCCCGTAGCGGGCGAACAGCTCGGGCAGTACGGCGACGTCGACCCGGTTGTCGGGCGCGGCGCCGCCGAGCAGGGCGCGCAGCTCGGCGGTGTTGTAGATCTCGCCGTTGGTCAGGGCCGCGTACCGGCCGCCGGGGTCCTCGGCCGGCTGCCAGCCGTCCTTCAGCGCGGTCATCCCGAGACGGCCGAGCTTCGCGGACAGGGTGGGCGTGTTCAGGGAGTAGGTCTCGTCCGGTCCGCGGTGCACCAGCCGGGTGTGCATCGCGGCGACGACAGCCCGGTCGAGGGTCTTGTCCGGGGCGTACGTCCCGCACAGGCCGCACATGTGTCACACCCCCCGTTCCCGCAGCCGGTCGGCGAGTTCCCGCAGGTTCTCCGCCCGCAGCACGTCCCGGACCCCGGCATCGGTCCAGCCGAGCTTCTTCATCCCGTTCACCAGGACCACGGCCGAGGCGGAGTCGCCGCCCAGCTCGAAGAAGTTGTCGTCCAGCCGGGCGTCCCGCACCCCGGTGAGGGTCCGCACCAGGTGCAGCAGTTGCTCGTCCAGGCGGTCGGGGCCGTCCCCGGTGGTGCGGGTCTGCCGCCGCGTGCGCAGGGCATCCCGGTCGATCTTGCCGTTCGGGGTGCTGGGGAAGACGTCGACGCTCTCCAGCACCGACGGGATCTTGTACGGGTCGAGGAGGCCGTCCAGATGCCGGCGCAGGGCGCGCGGGTCGGCCTCGCCCTGGTAGTAGCAGGCCAGCGTGTCCGTGGCGGCGGGGTCGCCGTCGGCGTGCGCCTCGGCCACGACCACGGCCTCGCGTACGGCCGGGTGACGGCACACCGCGCTCTCGATCTCGCCGGGATCGAGCCGGTAGCCGCGGACCTTCACCTGGCGGTCCAGCCGCTCCACGAAGTAGAGGCGGCCGTCCCGCAGTTCGACGACGTCGCCGGTGGCGTAACCGCCCGTCCCGTCGGGACCGGTCAGCGGGCCGACCCCGTCCTCGGTGAGGTATCCGGCCGCGACGGAGGCTCCGGTGACGACGAGTTCGCCTCGCCGTGTCCCTTCCTCCGTGGTCCCGGTCCCGAGGTCGCGCAGGACGTAGGCGCAGTCGCCCACCGGATCGCCCAGCGGCACCGCGTCCCGACAGTCGTCCGGGTCGAGGGCGTCGCTGAGCAGATTGCACACCGTGGTCTCGGTGAGGCCGTAGGCGTTGTGGAAGCTCGCCGCCTTGGACCAGGTGCGGACCACGGCCGGCCGGCACGGGCCACCCCCGTTGATCACGTGCTCCAGGCGCATCCCGTCGCTGGGCTCGGTGACCGTCAGAGCGAACGGGGTCGTCTTGAGATGGGTGATCCCGAACCGTTCCAGCGTGTCCTGCAGGACCGGCCCCGGTGCCAGACGCTCCTCGTCCACAACGACGAGACAGGCCCCGGCGGTGAGCGTCCAGAGGATCTCGGTCAGGCAACCGTCGAAGGTGAGCCGGGCGAACTGCAGGGTCCGGCTGCCCGGTCCGACGGACAGGCGGCTGACATGGTCGCGGACGACCGGCGCGAGCGGGGCGGCCCGGACGAGGACGCACTTGGGGGTGCCGGTGGACCCCGAGGTGTGGATCGCGTACCCGATCTCGCCGTCGGCGAAGGGAAGCGGGCGGGGCGCGGGCGTGCCGCCGGCGGGGCGCCCGCGGGCCGGCAGTTCGGTGAGTTCCACATGGCCGTCGCCGCCCGAGCCGCGGGCCAGCAGCCGGACACCGAGCAGGCCGGTCTTGGCGGCGTTGGAGGTGTCGCTGTCCCGTTCGTCGACGAAAACGAACGGCCGCCGTGCCTTCAGGGCACCGATCATGGCGACGATCGCGGCCGCGCTGCGCGTCGCGAGCAGCGCGACGAACTCGCCCGGTTCGCTCCGCTGCCGTAATCGATGCGCGAACTCGTCCGCGTGGGCGCCGAGTTCCCGGTACGTCAGAACGGAGTCGGCGGTGCGCACCGCCTCGTTCTCCCAGAACTCCCGGACGGCGCCGTCCAGCGCGTCTAGCACGGACCCCTCTCCTGTTCGTCCTGTTCGCATGTCACCCTCCTTCACCGTGGACTGCCGGGGACCGTGCCTCCTGGCGGGCCGCCGCCTGCTGCCGGACGGGGTGGGTCAGCGTGCCGACGTCCTGCACGTCCGCCTGCACCGTGTCGCCGGCGTTGACGACCGCCGCTCCGGGGGTGCCGGTGCAGATGACGGTGCCGGCTTCGAGGGTGCGTCCGGCACTGAAGTACTCCACGAGGCGATCGAGGCCGAACTTCATGTCGGCGGGGGTGGCCGCCGCGATCGTCTCCCCGTTGCGGACGGTGGCGATGCGCAGGGCGGCGAGGTCGTCGTCGCTGAACTCGTCCAGCGTGACCAGGACCGGGCCGACACTGCAGAAGGTGTCGAACCCCTTCGCCCATGGGATGTGGCGGGGGTTCTCCCGGATGACGTCCTCGGCCGTCATGTCGAGGACGGCGGTGACGCCCGAGACGACGTCGCGCCAGTCGGTGCGCTCGACGTTCTTGCAGGTGGTCTTGATGACCAGGCCCAGCTCCGCCTCGGCGGTGACCCGCCGGGACTGCCGGGGCAGCTCGATGTGATCGCCGTTGCCGATGAGGCAGCCCGCCGGGCGCAGGTAGGAGCCGGGGCCGGAGCGGGGCTGCTCCGACTCCAGGTCCTCGGAGTGGCGCCGGTAGTTGAGCCCGGCGCCCCAGATGTCGGCTCCCGGATCGACGACCGTGGCGGCGAGGTCCAGGGCGGGCTGGACGGGGCAGAGGGCACCCGCGTGCCGGTCCAGGGCGCCGGTCAGCTCCCGCGACGCCGTGTCGCCGAGGAGGTCGCTGATCCGGGTGGTGTGGGCGTACCCGGGAACGTCCGACAGGTCGCACCACTGGTCGTGCCGGTGTACGGCGATGCGGTGGTCGGCGGCGGACGTGCGGGTCCTGGTGATTCTCATGGGGTCTCCGGTGGGTGGTGTGCGTGGGTGCGCGGGGCTGCGCCGTTCATCCGCGGTGAGGACGACGCCGCGCACCCGCAGTGCCGGTCCGGTGACTTGACCGGGGTCGTGACGGCAGGCTCAGGCGCTGATCCTGCTGGCGGCGGTGCGGAAGTCGGCCTTGCGGGGGCTGTGGTCGGCGATCTCCACGGCCGTCTCCATCAGCCGCGCCGGGTCCGTGTGGTACTCCTCGGCCAGCTCCTCCACCAGCGGGAAGTAACCCGAGTGGATGCCGATCACCGCGCCGAGGACCTGCATGGTGCGGTCCTCGGGAACGGGGTCCATCTGTTCCCGGCAGTACGCGGCGAGCTTGGCGAGTTCCTGGTAGTCGAAGAGGTCGGCGCCAAGCTTCTTGATGACCCCGGCCAGCGACTCGATGGCGGCGTTGCCGGATCCTCGGCCGATGCCGTCGAGGGTGGCGTCGACGATGGCGGCGCCCGCCTGCATCGCGGTGATGCTGTTGATGTTGGCCATGCCGAGGTTGTCGTGCCCGTGGAAGCCGACGACCGGGAAGTACTCGCGCACCGCGCTCACGTAGGTCTGCACGTCGGCGGGGAGCATGGCGCCGTAGGAGTCGACGACGTAGACGCCCGCGATGTCGGGGGTCACTCCGTCGAGCAGTTGGACGAGCTCGCGCACCGGCGTCGCGCTGGACTTCATGAGGTTCAGGTAGACCTGACCGCACAGCTCGGTGGCGCGCCGCAGGTAGTCGAGGTACTCGGGGACCCGGTCGGGTTCCATGCCGACCCGGACGAAGGACATGCCCCGGTCGCTCATCTCCGCGATGGTGTCGAGGCGGGTGAACTCCGGCTGGGCGAACATGCCCCAGGGCTTGCGGGTGAGGGCCGTACGGGCGATCTCGGCCCAGCGGTAGTGGTCGATGTTGCAGGGCTTGATGCCGTTGCGTTCGGCCTCCAGGCCGATTCCGTGGCCCACCTCCACCTTGGCGACCGGGATGTCATCCAGCCGGGTGAGCAGGTGTGTCACGAACTCCTCGTCGAGCTGGAAGTCGACGGCGTACGAACCGTCGCGCAGGGTGCAGTCGAGCAGTTCGGTAGCCGGCGCTTCTTCGCGCCGGCCGTCGGCTAAGGCCATGACGATACTCCTTGTTTTCGACAGCACGGATGACGCCCCGGAGGGGGCGGAGAAATGGGGAACCCAGTGATCACGGAAACGTGCGGGGGAAGCGATATTCCCTTGTGCTGTGTCGTGCTGCGTTACGCGTTCCCAACACAAGGTGCCATGAACACGTATTCACGCTTTGACCGAACAACGCGCCCCGATGGCCACGGAATTGGGCGTACCGATCATCCACCCACTGGGAGGCACAGGGCGGGAGCGGGGGCCGTCCTGACTGCTGAGAGCCGGTTCACGGCCCGGACCGCGGGATCCGCCGCGCTGACCGCCCGGTGCGCGCGGCACTCGAATGGGGCCTCTGGGGCGCCGAGTTACGGCCGACATGTCCAGATGACCCGGGGGCGCCCTTGACGGACACCGGGGAAGGCCACTCACGCCCAGCGCGGCCACGGCCGGATGTGATCGGGCCCGCTTGTGCTGACCCGGCGGGCGAAGCAGGCCGCCGACGACGCCCTGGCCCACGAGATCACCGTGCTGCACCTCGCCTCCCGCGGCGCCTATGGGGTGCCGCGGATCCATGCCGGGCTGCGGCGGCTCGGACACCTGATCAACCGCAAGCGCATAGAGCGCGTCATGCGTGAACGCGGCATCAGCGGCGTCACACGGCGCAAGCGCCGCAGCCTGACCCGCCCTTCGAAAAGGGCGGTGCCCGCCCCGGACCTGCTCGGCCGCGACTTCACCGCGAGTGCGCCGGGGATGAAGGTGGTCGGCGACATCACCTACATCCCCACCGACGAGGGCTGGCTGTATCTGGCGACCTGGCTGGACCTCGCCACCCGCGAGATCGTCGGCTACTCGATGGCCGACCACCACCGCGCATCCCTGGTCGTGGATGCGCTGAGGATGGCCGCCGGACGCAGTCGGCTCCAGCCCGGATGCATCGCCCACTCGGACCGCGGCAGTGAATACACCTCCGACGACCTCCGCCGTGAGATAGGCCAGTTGGGGCTGCGGCAGAGCATGGGCCGCACCGGCTCGTGCTTCGACAACGCCGCCGCCGAGTCGTTCTTCGCACTGTTGAAGGAGGAGATCGGAACCCGTCGCCGGCCCGACCGGGCCAGTGCCCGCGCGGAGATCTTCGCCTTCATCGAGACCTTCTATAACCGCAAGCGTCTGCGCAGGCATCCGGTCTGGGGTTACCTCACCCCGTTGGAGACCCGACAGCGACACGAGCAAGGACGCGCCCTCGTAGCGTAAGCATCGAGTGTCCAAGATCACGGGGAAGCTTCAGTACCGCCACCATGGAGCAATCGGACACCACGCTGACCCCGCTCAGCGTCCTGCGGATGGGCCCCGCCTCCCCGCCCACGCCGGAAGTGCTGGCGTTCCTCGACTTCACCCTCACCATCAGCAACGCGCCCGGAGGCGGCGGACCAATGGTCGTATCCACGCTGCAGCCCGCCCAACTGCTCGCGCCCGACGTCCCGCAGTTCCCGCCGCAGAACCTGCTCTTCAACCTCTTGAGGCCCGTGCCTCTCGGCCCGCCCGGAGCCGACCCGAACAGCGCCCCAGTTGTACTCCAGGGCTTCCCGGTCACCCTCAACCAGACGTGAGACCCTGCGTTGGCGCCACCCGCGGCGCCAGCGCGGTACAACCCCACGCCAACGGGCAGCGACCGCCGCCTGGTCTGTTCGCATCCGTCGGCAAAATCGGTTCTCGGCGTCACGGCGCAGTTGTGCACGTTCCCGTGGCCGGGCTTCGTGCCGGACGACTGCGAAGAGATGGGCCCCCGGCACAGGGGGCGAGGACCGTTACGCTCCTCGCCCCCCTCTGTTCGGCATCTGTGTCCTCGGCCAAGGAGCCAGGGCCCTCGCGACGGCCAGCGACTCGCGGAGGCCGTCGGCTGAGGCATCAGCCGTGCTTGGCGATCGTGGCCCTGGCCGTCTCGATGTACTTCAGCGTCGCATCGTTCTGCGACATGCCCCCCAGTTCCTTCCAGGCGTTCCACTTCGCCTTCCCGGTGAGGTCGAACATCCCGGGTGCAGCGGTGTCGTTGTCACCGACAATCGCCTGTTTGAAGTAGGTATAGAACTTCGGAAGGATGTCGTTGTCCGGCTTCGACGCAGTTTCACGTCTTCGGCCAGCTGTACGAACTCGGCGTTGTCCAGTCCTACCGACATTCCTGTTCTTCCCTGGGGGCTGCTCGGGTGGCGGATGCTCCCATCTGTCTGCTCGGTCAACGACTACTGCCGGTGGCACGTGACGCTCGACCCCGGACCAGTGTGACGCCGCTGAGAGGCAGTACTGCCAGCCCGAGCAACGGAAGGCGATGGACCCTGCACCCTGACGCCAGCATGCGGGGCAGGGGCCGCCGCTGGGCGTCAGTCGCAGGTGTTGAGCATCTCGGTGAGCTTGGACTTCTCAGGCGGCGTGATGCTCAGCCCGTACAGGTACTTGATGTCAATCCAGGCCCGCGAGTAGGTGCACCAGTAGTCCTTGTTCGGGGGCGCCCACCGGTCCGGGGACTGATCGCCCTTGGAGCGGTTGGAAGCGGCGGAGACGGCGATCAGCTGTGAGTGGGCGAGGTCGTTGGCGAACGACTTGCGCTTGTCGGTGGTCCAGGTGTCCGCACCGGACCGCCACGCGTTGGCCAGCGGGACCATGTGGTCGATGTCGACCTTGGACGCGGCATCGAGGGTCTTGCCGTCGTAGGGGCTGTACCAGGTCCCCGTGGTGACCCTGCACATCGAGTCCTGGGTGATGCCCTGGCCGTCGTGGGAGAGGACAACTTCGCGGGTGTCGCATTCCCCGTACTGCCTGATCCAGTGGGGGAACTTCGCCCGCGAGTAGCCGGCCATCGAGTACGGGACGTCGATGGTGAGCTCGCCGAGTTCCTTCAGGGCGACGTCGGTGGCCGGCGGCTCGGGCAGGTCACGCCGCACAACTGCGGGAGCGGCCGTGGTTGTGGGGGGCGCAGCGGATGCAGACGCGGGGGTTGCCGTGACGAGGAGGGACAGGCACGTCAGGGCCGGAATGGCGGCGCGGGCGCCGCACAGATGAGATGATCACGAGGCATCAACTACCGGAGCACGCGGCGGCGCTGCTGCTTTGTCCCCCCATCGCGGCATGGCGCTGCACAAAGTGGACACGGAGAACCGTTCCGCCGGGGGGCGGCCTCCCGCTACCGGGTGACGCGGCGTGGATCAGCCAGGGCTGGTGAGTGGGAACAGCTAGGCTCTGGATGCGGATGATCACTCGGTGCGAGGAAAGAGGCTGCGCCTCATGAACAAGGATGGCGCCGAGACAATCCCTGAGCGACTCGTCGACACCGTGGAGGCAGGGCCGGGCGGCGCCATGACCGACGAGGTCGGAGTCATCACCGGCGAACTGACCGTGGCCACGACGCGGCTCGCTGACGGAAGGGCCCAGATCGCGATCCAGTACGCGGGCGCCGAAGAGTGGTACAGCCTCACCGGCAGCCCCGCCCCGCTACCCTCCGGCGGGCTGAAGACACTCCATCTCGATGTGCTCGAGCGTGTCCGTCACGGCGGTGCTGCCAAAGCCCCGAACTAACCACGGGCAAGTGCACGCGGGGCATCGTCACCGACGATGCCCCGCACTCCCTCACCATGCGGTGCACCCCCGGCCAAAGGACTCCACTCGGTGGAGTGGATGCCGGCGGCATCGGGGACACTCAGTGGCCGGCCTCCCGGCCGCGGTGCGGTCCGGGCTGCTGCGGGCGATGTGCCTGCTGGTCGTCCTCGTGCACCCGCGTCGGCATCGTCCCGGTCGGCGTAGCGGTCCGCGCGGGCACGGGAGTCGTCGGCCGCCTTGATGAACGCGTCCTGGAGGTGGCGCAGCCGCTCGGCCGTCAGATCGAGGGCTTCCACGTCCGTGCGGGACTCCCGCAAGGCCCGCAGCGCCGTCAGGTCGCGCGCTCGCGAGCTCGCAGGCGGCGCAGCATGCGGGGGTCCTCGAAGCCGACCGCGCGGGCGGCGGCATCGACCGTGGCGCCGTGGCTGATGAGGTGCTCGGCGCGTTCCAGACGGAGGGTCTGCTGATAGCGCAGAGGGGTGAGGCCGCCGGTGGCGCGGGTGAAGAGGCGGGTGAGGGTGCGTTCGCTGACGCCCACGGCTGCGGCCAGGGCGGACAGGGGCAGCGGTTGGTCGAAGCGGGCGTCGAGCAGGTCCTGGGCGTGGTGCACGGTGTCGTCGAGGTGGGACCGGTACCGGAGCATGGCGCTGGCCTGCGGTTCATGGCCGTTGCGCCGCGCGTAGACGACCATGTCCCGGGCCACCTGGGCGGCGACGGCGGGGCCGTGCCGGGTGGCGACCAGGTGCAGGGCCAGGTCGATGCCGCTCGCGATGCCGGCCGAGGTGACCACCCGGTCGTCGGCGGTATACAGGACATCGCGAACGACCGTCGCCCCGGGGTAGCGGCGTGCAAGCTCGTCCTGCACATCGTGGTGGGTCGTGCAGTGGCGGCCGTCGAGCAGGCCGGCCCGGCCGAGCGCCTCGGCTCCGGCGCAGACACTGGCAACGGTCCCGCCCCTGGCGTGGTGGTCCCGGAGAGCCTGCAGGCAGGCCGCGCCGATGACAGGACCGCCGGCCAGGGTGAGCGCCCGCCAGCCGGGCACCACGATCAGGTCCTCGGGGCCGAGCTCGGGCCAGTCGAGCCGGGCCAGCAGGGGCAGGCCCTGAGCGGTCGGGACCAGCCGCTCCTCGGCGATGTAGCTGAGTGTGTAGGAGTGCCCGAAGTCGGAGGCCGTGGAAAAGACCTGCGCGGGGCCTGCCAGGTCCAGTAGATGGAGTCCGGGCACCAGGAGGAAGACGATGTGGCTCACTGTCCGGTCATCATGCCCGAGGTCCGGCCGAGGCCTCCAGCTGCCCGACAGTGGTGATGGTGGCAAAGCGTCCGGCAAGGGCGTACTCAGTGCGCCTGATGATCTCCTCGGTGCTCAGGGTGCGGGGGTCCGCCAGCAGTTCGGCGACGCTCTGGTCGGCGGGAGCGTCACGGTGCGGGATAGGGTTGGTTGCGGTGGCGTCGATGACGAAGGTGACCCGGTACCCGAGGTCGCTCGCGACGCGGGTGGTGGTCTCCACACACTGCTCGGTTCGGATGCCACAGACAGTGAGCTCGCGGATGCCGCGCTCTGTGAGGAGCTGCTGCAGGTTGGTGGTGGTGAAGGCGTTGTGCGAGGTCTTGTGGATCAGTGGTTCCGTGTCCCGACGCTGCAACTCCTCCATCAGCCGGACATGGCCGAGCGCAGGGTCGAAGACATCGCCGCTGCCGGGCTCGGCGTGCAGCACCCACACCACCAGGTCCCCGGCCTGGCGGGCGAGCCGGACAAGGCGGTCCACCTGGTCGGCGATCTTCGGGTTGGAGATGGTCTCCCAGAGCGGGCGGGCGCGAAAGGATTCCTGGACATCGATGACGATCAGTGCTCGGGTCATGCTCCCCAGCCTGACCGGCGGCGACGAAGTGGCGACAGGCCTCATCGGGTCCCGGTACGGACCGATCCAGTCACACGAAGAAGTAGCCCCAAGACCAGCTGACCGATGGGATCTTAATCCCTGTTGCCTCGGGCCTGGCGGTCCAGGAACTCAATCAGCCGTGTTTCCGAACGTGCAAGCCTCTCCCGTTGTTCGCCAGGAAGCGAAGCGAGCACGTCGACCAGGACCCGCTTTCGCGGGACGTGCACCATATTGCCGGAGTAGATCCGGCAACTGAAACACCAGGCGAGCCCGATGCACCGCTCGAACATGGACGACTCGGGCGGATAGAAGCGGTACTGGTACGAGCGGACGGGCGTTCCGCAGGCGGCACAGATCCGACAGTCCCCGTCGGAAACCGTGTCCCAGGTCCCGACCTTGCGCCAGTGCTGCCGCCCGGCCGGTGCTCTTCAAGTCGTCATGCCCAGCATTCTCTCCCACAGCAAGTGCCCAGCACAGCAGCCGTCCCGGCGAAGGCGGGGCCGGAGCAGACCGGAAGCCGGGGCCACCTCAAGCCGGAACAATCGCCGCACGGCCCCTCCGGCGGGGCCAGGTCGGGCCGGAAAAATAAGGCCAGTTCAGACCGTTAACGCCAGCCGCCCTGCAGTCACCGTGACGGTCCTGGCAGGACACGCTCGAGGGCTTCCCAACTGGTGTCACGTGCTCTCTCTGCCGCTTCGGCTTTCCCGCCGCCACGCAGGCCGAACAGGCGTTTGGCGATGAGGAGATAGACGCTGATCGCTACGTTGATGATCAAGGTGAGAATCTTGGTCGGTGTGATGCGTCCTTCGGCCAGTTCATAGATCTCCGGAACGAGCAATACGGTCGTGGCCACGAACGTCAGGTACTCGGCCCAGCGCTGGGTCAGCCACAGTCCGATCGCTTCGACGCCTTCGAGGACCGCGTAGGCGCCGAGGACGAGCCCGATGGCCCACAAGGTCGACGCGCGGGCGGCGAAGGCCCTGCTGAGCTCGCCCAGCAATCCATGCCCGGATCTGCCGGTGGGCCCCCCGACACTGTTCTGGAGCAGATCCATCGTCCTGTAGAAGGCCCCGCTGAGCCGTCGGCGTTCGTGCGCGAAGCCCAGCACGGCGATCGAGAGCACGCCGAGCACCAGAAAGTGAACCAAGCGGTCGAGCGCGATCAGGCGCAGCACGTAACGGTCCCGCAGCGCCTTGCCCCGCAGCGGAATGGCGACCTCCTCGCGCTCGGGCGGGAACGTGCGGCCCGGGTGTGCTGCCGGCCGCACCGGGAGCCAAGCGTCACAGCGCAGACACCGATGCCAGCGAAGCCCGTCCCCGAAGTCTCTGACCAACACCGCGTCCCGGCTCCGCACCTGGGCCGCGTCCAGGCCCTCCAGGTGGTGGCCGCGCCGTGCACACTGCAGAAGCTCGTACCACAGCAACCGGTGCCGTCTGGAACCCACGCCAGGGGGCGCATCCATCTCGATGTCTTCCGTCATGGTCCCTATCGTCCTGCCGTAAGGGCGTCTGCGCAGCCCACCTGGCCGACGACTACGCCGCCAACGCCGAGGCCGGCACCGCCCGGCGACCTGGCGCGACTGGGCCGCCACCGCGCCGCTCTGGTCGCCGACACCCTTGCCATGGACGCCGGACAGGTCGCTTGGAGGACGGCTGCAACATCCACACCGACCACGGACCGCACCGCGAGGCCCCGCCATTTCATGCGGGGAGTCCATTCCCTCCGGTCCCTCCGGGTGGGTCCACCTGTGTTCGGAGCCGCTGCCAGCAGTCGTGGACGTGCTGCTCAGCATCTCGCACGGCCCAGGAGGCCTCGGTTGAGAGCGCCGCTGCAGGTGGCGTGACCGTGTCGGCTCGGTGCGTGGTGCAACCCCGCTCCGGGTGGGCAACGCGGACGACGCGTTCTTGGCTGCTCCGGCGGCACACGACTGCCCGGGCGGCCAGGATCGTGGCGATGACTACTGTGGCTGTCAGTGCGGCAGCTGCGTGTCGATCGGACATGGCTGTGAGCGTCCTTCGTCCGGGTAATCAATCGTGGTGGGAGGGCCGGTACCGGCCCTCCCACCTTCTTATGCGCGTCAGCCGGGCCAGGTTCCGGTCAGGCGGCGGACGGCGGTGGCGCCGGCGCGGTCGACGGCCGCTGTGACTCCGGCGAAGATCGCGCCTTGCAGCGTGGCGGCGAGGAGCACCTCGCGCCAGGAGCGGTCTTCATCGGTGGCGTCGGGGGCGTCCTCGTCGTGGCCGAGCATCTTCCAGGCCTGTTTGAACAGTGCTCCTGCGGCCATGCCGCTGAGGGCACCGAGCGCGAGACCGACCGGCTTGTAGGCGATCTTCGATGCCTTCACCCCGCTCACCCCTTCCGGTGGCGGCAGGCCAGCCACATCACGGCGGCCACACCCGCCGCCGCGAGCAGCACCTTGCGGTTGTCACGCGCCAGCTGCGCCCCCTGGGCAGTCTTCTCCCTTACCGGCTCGGGTGCCTTCTCCTGCCACAGCTGACCGGCCTGAGCGGCCTTGGCCCGGGCCTGCCCGGCGGCCTGGGCGGCTTTGTCCTTGACCGGGTCGGGCAGCTGGTCCTGTGCCTGGTGGGCCAGGTCGGCGGCCTTCGCCTTCAGTTCCCCGGCCTTGAGGGCGGCGTGTTCCTTCAGCTCGCCGGCCTTCGCCGCGGCCTGCTCCTTGACCTCGGCGGCCTTGTCCCGGGCGCGCGCCTTGACGTCGGTCTTCGCCGCGAGTGCCTGGACCGTCTGACCGAGCTCGGTACGGGTCTGCTCGACCTGCTCGCGCAGTTCCTCGGGGCTGGAGGCGGTGGGTTCGTCGTGAGGCGGCTGGGTCATCGGTGCGCACTCTCCTTGATCTCGGCCACGTCGGCCTTCACGTTCTCTACCGTCTGCTCGGGCGTGGGCGGCGCGGCCTGGTCGACCTGCTTCTTTCCACTCATGGCCAGCACCGCGGCGATCACACCCAGCACCGCTGTGACGATCAGCCCGGCCGCCCACACCGGCAGCGCCACCGCCAGCGCGGCGATCGCGGTGGCGACCAGCGCCTGCGCCATCAGGAAGCCGACCACGCCGGCACCGCCGAACAGGCCACCGCCCTTGCCGTAGAGCTTGCCCTTCTCCTTCATCTCCGCCTGCGCCAGGCGCAGTTCGCCGCGCACCAGCTCGGTCAGCTGCTGCGAGGCCCGCTGCACCAGCTCGCCCACGGGCTCCTGGCTGGAGCGGTCCGTGCTCTGGCCGGATCCGGCATGGTGCGGCTGCGTGCTCGACACGGCGGTCACCTCCCGTCCCTCTCAAGTTCCTGCGGGCCGGACTGCGTCATGCGCCCGACCATCCGATGCGGGCGCGAGTACCCCAAGCAGGCGAATTCAGGTCGGGCCTCTGGCCCGCATGTCTGCCTGCTTCCGCCACTCCCCCGGCCCGCCCGAACCTGCTAGTACTGCAATCACAGTTATGGGGTCAGGTGTGATTGAGTGTCCTGGTGTCCGTGGATCTTGATGTGCGTCAAGTCGAGTCCTGGCGTGAGGCGTTGGCGGGGTTACACGCGCGGTTCGCTGTGCGGTTTGCCCGCTCGGAGCCGAGGGGCCGGGCGCTGGAGTAATGGCCGGGCTGATTGCGCCATTGGAGCGCAAGAACGGCTGGTCGCTGGCGGAACGAGCCGGTGAGACGCATCCGATTGGGATGCAGCGGCTGCTGGGCGAGGCGGACTGGGACGCTGACGGGGTCCGCGATGACGTCCGTGACTTCATCATCGAGAGCATCGGTGACAAGGACGCGGTCCTGATCGGTGACGACACCGGGTTCCTGAGAAAGGGAGCCCGCTCGGCTGGAGTGCAGAGGCAGTACGCCGGCACCGCGGGCCGGACCGAGAACTGCCAGATCGGCACGTTCCTCGCCTACGCCCGAGGAGCGTGAGCACGACGTTCGAGATGAGGACGTCACCCGGCTCTCCCCGCTCAAGCACGCCAACCTCAACGTGCTGGGCCGCTACAGCATCCGCGCTTCGGTCCCGGCCGACTGCGGCCTGCGCCCGCTACGCGACCCGGACGCCGGCGAGCACGACGCCGAAGACTGAACCGCACCCGAGGCGCCTGGCCCGTTCGTTGTACCACCGCGCAGGCCGGGGCTTTGTCGGCCGGGGAGCGACGCGAGAGGCTGGCGAAGGAGCGGTTCAGGCGGCGTCGGGGGCGCCCTGGTGGGCGCTGAGCGCGTCGGTGGTGCTCGGGTAATGGGGCAGGAGGCTGTCCACTCCGGTGAGGGTGAGCATACGCATCAGCCGGTCGGGGACGGCGGCTAGGGCCAGGGAGCCGCCCGCTTCCTGGGCGCCGTGCCAGATGCCGATCAGTGCGCTGAGCCCGGCGGAGTCACAGAAGCCCACACCCGACAGGTCCAGGATCAAGTGGTGGTGGCCCTGGTCGATCAGCTCCAGCGCGCGGGTACGCAAGCCGGGTGCGGTATGCAGGTCGATCTCGCCGGCGACGGTGGCGACCGCTGCGGGACCGGGGGTGGCGGTCAGGGCCAGCTCGATGTCGTCGGTCATGGCCGTCAGTGCTCCTCGCCGACGGGCGCGGCGGTGGTGTGGGCGGGGGATCCGGCCCCCGTCGCGGCGGCGGCCTGGTCGGGAGCGGGGACCGACAGAGCCAGCAGGGCGACGTCGTCACTCGCGCCCTCGGGCAGGGCGTCCAGCAAACCGACGGTGTCCTGGATCAACTGCGCCGCCCCACACGAGGCGGGACGAGCGGTGAGGAAGGCCGTCAGGCCCTCGACACCGAGCATGGCGCCGGTGCTGGTGTGTGCCTCGGTCAGGCCGTCGGTGTAGAGGAGCAGGGCCTGGCCGGGGGCGAGGTGAAGGGTGGTGGAGGCGAAGCGGGCGCCGGGGAAGGCCCCGATGAGCATGCCGCCCTTGGGGCGGACCGCTCCCACCCGCGTGTGCGTGGCGGGCCCGGCTTCGGGCGGGGCGGGGCTGAGGTGGTAGGCCGGGGGGTGCCCACCGGTGGCCAGCTCCACGGTGAAGCCCCCGGCCGCATCAGGGGTGAGGGTGGCGAAGAAAGCTGTGCAGAACCGGCTGCCCGCCCACACATCGGCCAGCAGGGCGCTGTTCAGGGCCTCAAGTACCGTGACGGGATCGTCCGTGTGCTGGGCGGAGGCCCGCAGGGTGTAGCGGGCCAGGGAGGTGATAGTGGCCGCCTCGGCGCCCTTGCCGCACACGTCCCCCAGGAACAATCCCCACTTCCCGGAGGGCAGGAGGAAGACGTCGTAGAAGTCGCCGCCCACATCGTGCACGGACGCGGTGTGGTAATGACAGGCCAGCTCCAGGCCGGGCACAGTCGGCAGCGCCGGCGGCAACAGAGTGCGCTGCAAGGTGGAGGCGAAGGAGGCGATCGCCGCCTTGTCCCTCTCCGCCTGCTCCCGGGCCGCCCGCTCAGCCTCGGCGGCCCGCTGCTCCTGGCGCACCGTGCGCAGCGCGGACAGACGCAGCTCCATCTCGTCCATCACGATCGCCGCCAGATCGGTCAGGGTGGCAGTCTGTTCGGAGGTGATGGAGCGGGGCTTGGTGTCCAGGACGTTGACGGTGCCCAGCTTGTGCCCGTCCGCGGTGGTGATCGGCGCGGCGGCGTAGAACCGAACCCCCAGCGGACCGGTGACCAGCGGGTTGCCGCAGGCGACGTCATCGAGCAGGGTGTCGGGGATCACCAGGGCATCGTCGCGCAGCACCGCCGAGCCGCACAGGCCCGGGTCGCGGCCGATCTCACTGACCCCGTCCAGGCCGTGCGTGGCCTTGAACCAGATCCGGTCCTCGTCCACGATCGTCACCGTCGCCACCGGGACGTCGAACAGGCGGGCTGCCAGCGCAGCCACCCGGTCGAACGCCCCGTCGGGCGGGGTGTCGAGGATGTCGTAGCGGCGCACCGCTTCCATCCGGCCGGCCTCGACGACCTCGTCGGGCACCAGATGCAGGCGCTTGCCAGGAACGCCGTCCTCGGATGCCGAAGCCTGCTCGGGCATCGGCTTTCCACCTTCCTTGACCTCCCGCAGCCACCGGGCGCGACGCGGGCCAGCGGAGAGCCTAAGCGCAACGAGTGTGCGAAGGCCATCCGGGTGGCACCTCGAAGTGGACCAGGCGGGCCCGGGTGAGCGCCGGGACGTCCGCCTTGATGACCGGGGTCATCCCGACGTTGCACGCTTCGCTCAGTTTCGGCACGCCAGCGGCGCGGGAGAACCACGAACCCCTTGGCACCCTTCGGGCGGGAGACGGTCTTGAGGGTGATGTGGAGGAAGTCCTCGGCCCAGGTCACGAGCTGGCCGGCGTAGGCGGAGTCGGCCCTGTCCTTGCCGGAAACCTCATCCGTCCAGGTCAAGCGGCATGCTGGTACTCGTGGAGTATGCCGCCGAGTCGGTCGCGTCTTCGTACGTCAAGGCGAAGGATCCGGGCCGGGTCGTTGATCGGCTCGGGCAACGGGCGGAGCGGGCGGGCGTTAGCGATGCCCTGGTGGGGCCGATGCGAGTTGTAGAAGTGTTCGAACTCGCGCAGAGCATGGAGCAGATGGCGCTGGTTCCATATCAAGGTGCGGTCCAGGAGCTCACGCCGGCAGATCTGTACCCACCGCTCCATGACGGCGTTCATCCTCGGCATCCGGACACCGCTTGGCACAACCTGGATGCCCGCGTCCTTGAGGACGTCATCGAACAGGGCGGGGAACTTCCCGTCCCGGTCCGGAATCAGGAACCGGGCCCGGCAGCCCGCGTCCTCCAGGTCCATGACGAGGTTCTTCGCCGCCTGCGCCACCCAGGCCGCGGTCTGGTGCGCGGCGGCGCCGAGGATGCGGATCCGTCGGCCGGCGTGCTCGATCACCGCCAGCACCTGCAGACGCGCACCGGACAGGGTGACCGCCTCGAAGAAGCCGCAGGCCAGCAGCGCGTCGGCCTGGGAGCGCAGGAAATCGGCCCACGTGCCGGCACCGCGTTCGGGCGCTGGGTCGATTCCGGCCTCCCTCAAGATCTCCCAGACCGTGGAGGCAGCGACCTTGGTGCCCAGGACGAGCAGTTCGCCGTGCACGCGCCTGTAGCCCCAGTGGGCATTCTCGCGCGAGGCGGAGTACGAGGGCGCGTATGGAGTGCACGGTCCGCGGCCAGCCCGGACGCTTCGGCCGGGACCGGGCGGCATGCCGGCGTGCGAGCAGGTCCCGGTGCCACCGCAGCACCGTCTCCGGGCGCACCAGCAGCCGCGCCCGGCGCAGCGCATCCATCGGCAACCGGTGCAGCAGCGCCACCAGGAACGCCCGGTCGGCCGCATCGAACCGCGGTCTGCGCTGGCCCAGTTGCCGCTCCAGCACCGTGATCTGATGCCGTAGCACCAAGGTCTCGATGTCCTGGTCCCGATCGCTCATCGGCAGTAGACGCAGCAGCGCGAGCGCGTTGCTCACACCGATGTAGGCCAGTCGCAGCAGCACGGACGATCACGTTGCAGTGCTGATCGGCTTCCGCGCAACCGCGGCGTGAGCATCCATCGTCGAAGCTCCGCGACGGCCGCCCACCGCCTCGCCACCTGGGCGGATGAGGTTTTCGGCAAGGACAGGGCCACGGGTGTGCGACTCATTACAGCCACACACCGACGGCACTTCGACCACGGGGTGCTGCGGGTGTTCCTGGAGGCGGACGCGCCGCGGGTGGCCTGCCGGGAGCACGGGACGACCGTCGCCGCGGTGCCCTGGGCCCGTCACGGCGCCGGGCATACCCACGCCTTCGACGCCCAGGCGGCATGGATGGCTGCCGAGTGCTCCAAGAGCGCGGCCGCGCAACTGATGCGTACCTCCTGGCGGACCATCGGCGCGATCGTCGAGCGGTACGTCGCCGACCGCGACCGGCTGGTCGACCGGCTGTCGGGGCTGCGGCGGATCGGCATCGACGAGATCAGCCACCGCCGCGGACAGAAGTACATGACGGTCGCCGTGGACCACGACACCGCGAGGGTGGTGTGGATGGCCGACGGACACGGCAAGGACGTCCTGCACCGCTTCTTCGACCAACTCGGCGCAGACCGCGCCGCCCGCTTGACGCACATCAGCGCCGACGGCGCCGCCTGGATCGCCGACGTCCTGGAACACCGGGCCACGCATGCCCTGCGCGTCATGGACCCCTTCCACGTCATCGCCTGGGCCACCGACGCCCTGGATGCCGAACGCCGCTCGAGCTGGAACCGCGCCCGCCGCCAGGCCCAGGACACGAGCGGGCACGGGCATTGAAAGACTCCCGCTTCGCCCTGTGGAAGAACGAAGCCGACCTCACCGACCGGCAGGCCGCGAAACTCACCTGGATCGCCGCCACCGATCCCCGCCTGCACCGCGCCTGGCGCCTGAAGGAGGCCCTGCGGGCCGTGTTCACCCTGGCCAAGTCCCGCCCCGCCGCCGCCCTGCGGGCACTGGACCGGTGGATCGGCTGGGCCCGCCGCTGCCGCATCGGCGTCTTCGTCGACCTCCAACGCCGTATCCGCCGCCACTACCAGGCAATCCGCTCCGCGCTGACCACCGGCATGAGCAACGGACTGATCGAGTCCACCAACACCAAAACCCGTCTGATCATCCGCAGAGGCTTCGGCTTCCACTCCGCCGACGCCGTCATCGCCCTCGTCATGCTCACCCTCGCCGGCCCCCGCCCCCCAGCTCCCCGGACGCCAACCCGCCCCAGCGTGACCCACACATACGGCAGGAGAGCCCCTTTTGCGGGGTCGATACGCGATGTTGTCATGCCTTTGGGCAGAAGACCCACCATCTGCTTCTGGCACAGGGCTCTTTGGACGGTGGCGGAAGTGACCGCGGTTTCACTGTGGAGAGGGTGCCGAGGTCCGCGTTCGAGCGCACCGCGACCAGCGGCAAGCTGCGCACGGTGGTCGACCTGCGCCAGTAGTCGTCGCGATAGGCGACGGCGGGAGTACTGATCTCTCTGCAGCGACACAGCTCGCCCGCCATGCAGAACAGAGCTACGGCGGGCCGGATGGAAGGGGGGATTCGAGAGCAACAACTACACGGCGGCCGGAGTGGCTGGCGCGAGACACTCTCGCCGGTCTGGCCGACCTGATTGGTACGCGGGGACCAGCCGGCGTCGACGGCGGTGCGCGAGGCGCCGACGGCCGCGCCGAGCGAGCCGAGAAGGCAAAGCCGCGCCGCGACGCAGGACGCGCTCTTTCCCCGGCTGCCTCCCGGGCCGAGGCATCTCCTCCGCCTCGGCCCGGGCATCCGTCAGGTCTGAGGAACCACCTGACTCGAGGAGCCGCCGGCTCCGGGCAGGCCTTGTTTGTCCCCTGGGGACCAGGTGCGGACGGCCGGGCCGTGCGGTCCGCCGACCAAGCTGCTCAGGATCTGAGTGTGGGCACTGAACGCCGGGCGGCTCAGCACCGCGTCGTGAACGAGGAAGACCTCGCCGGGTCCGACTTCCCTGACGTAGTCGACGACCTCGGCCAGCTTCACCCACGGCGCACCGGCCGGCGCGAGGAGTGTGCGCACCTTCTCCTCCGGGACAGTGAGCGCGTCGCCCGGGTGGAAGACTCCGTCGGCCAGGAAGCCGACGTTGTCGAAGTCGGCGAAGTCGCGGTGAATGGTGGCGTGCTTTTCCCCGTACACGTGGAATTCCAGCGCGCCGACGTCGAAAGCGTCGCCGTGCCGGACGGTGTGGACGCGCCCGCCGAGGTCAGTGAGGTGGCGGGCGACCGCCGGGTTGGTCCAGATCTCGATGTCGCCGCCGACCTCCCGCAGCCGGTCGGGGACGAAGTGGTCTACGTGCTCATGCGTGACGAGCACCGCGTCGGCTCCCTCCAGTGCGTCCGGATCGCTGAAGCAGCCGGGGTCGATGACGACGGTGCAGCCCTCGTGCTGCAGTCGTATGCAGGAATGCCCCAGTGAGGTGATCTGCATGACCGGTCTCCCTTCCATTTATACAGCCATACTGTACAGCATTGCTGTATACCTGTCCTGCGGGTACGGTGATGCCGTGAACGAGCAGGAGATCGCGAGCAACCTGCGAGCCGCCGTCGGAAACCTGGTGCGGCGCGCACGGGCCACCGATGCCATGCCGCAGGCGCAAGCCGCTGTACTCGGCTACCTCGACCGCGAAGGGCCCATGACCACCAGCGAGCTCGCGGCCCGGCAGCAGGTCCGCCACCAGTCGGCGGCGCGGGTCGTCGGCCAACTCGTCGAACTCGGCCTCGCCCGCCAGAAGCCCCACCCGGACGACAGGCGCAAGGTCCTCGTCATGCTGACCGATCCAGGCCTGCAGGCACTCCAGGCACGTCGCGGCCGCCGAGCCGACTGGCTCGCCGAAGCCATCCGGGCAGAGCTCTCCCCCGCCGAACAGCAACAACTCGCGGAGTCCGTCGCCCTCCTCAAACGGCTGGCCCGGCACGCCGATCGCCGCTGACCGTCCCCTGTCTCCAGCGGAAGCTCCTGACACGGCACGGCACCTCGGACGCGCCTACGAAGAGCAGGCCCACCGAACCGCGCCCCCGGATGCCGGTCATGCCGCGACGGCTGCCGGCCGTTCGACCAGGTGGCCGCGTTCGAAGCGGGCACCGGAGCGGACGAGGGCGACGAGGTGGGGCGCGTTCACCGCCCGCCATCGCTGCTGGGCGGACTCGACGAGCTTGAAGACCATGGCCAGGGCGGCGGCGCGGGAGCCGGCGCCGCGGGTGACCTTGGTCCGCAGCCGGACGGTGGAGAAGGTCGACTCGATGGGGTTCGTGGTGCGCAGATGGATCCAGTGCTCGGCCGGAAAGTCATAGAACGCCAGCAGCTCCTGCTGGTCATCGGTGATCTTCTTGACCGCCTTGGGGAACTTCGCGCCGTAGAGCAGGGCGAACGTCTTGATCGCCGCCTCGGCGTGATCGCGGTCCTCGGCGTTGTAAATGTCCTGGATGGCCTTCTTCGCGCCCGGCTGCGCGGACTTCGGCATGGAGTCAAGGACATTGGCCGTTTTGTGAACCCAGCACCTTTGCTCACGGGTGTCGGGGAACACCTCCGCCAGCGCCTTCCAAAAGCCCAGAGCGCCGTCCCCGACCGCGAGCACCGGGGCGCGCATGCCCCGGCGGACGCAGTCCCGCATCAGATCAGCCCACGACTCACCGGATTCGCGGTAGCCGTCCTTGAGCGCGACCAGTTCCTTGGATCCGTCGGCGCGGACCCCGATGAGCACCAGGACGCAGGCTTTGGCCTCCTCCAGACGGACGTTGAGGTGGATGCCCTGCCGCCGTGGTGCCGCAAGTCACCGAAGATCAGCGAGGTGCAGGCGGCGCCCCACGTCGTCGCGCTCATCAACCAATTCGGCTATGTATGCGTTGACTTCGGCCTCCGGGGCGGCGGCCAGCATCCGTCAGCACCGAACTGCCGCTTGGCGTGGTGCCGTCTTCGTTGACTACGGTAAGCACCGGTGTGCCTTCCCGACCGACGCGGCAACGTCGACCTTGCTCGATGACCAATCGATCGATCCATCGGGAAGGTACGCCCCCTTCCGTCAGGAGTGATCCACAGGTATTGAGCATTGCTCCGTCTAGCCCCAGATATCCCTGCGGGGACGCCCGTTCCGGGCTGAAAATCGGGGGTGGCTGTCCGCTGACGCCGCAAACCCTATGGTCGTTGAGGCCGTCGTCTAGCCGGGCGCTGGGAGCCGTGCATCGGGAGCTTCAGTGTGGCTTCGAGCACGCGGATTAGAGTCCGCTTCTTCCCATACGGTTCCTGCGGGCAGCCGCCTGTTCAGCCTCGATCGCAAGGGGAGGTGCCGGGTGTTACAGGAGGCACAGGACCACGAGGAGATCGTCGAGCGGGTCGCGGCGCTGGACATCGGCAAGAGCTTCCTGGTGTGCTGCGCTCGCATCCCGCATGAGATCCGCCCAGAGCGGCGGATGCAGGAGGTGCAGACCCATCCCACGATGACGCGCTCGTTGCTGGCCATGGCCGACCATCTGAGGTGCCTGGGGGTGACCCGGGTGGTAATGGAGGCCACCAGCGATTACTGGAAGCCGGTCTTCTATGTGCTGGAGGCTGCCGGGTTCGAGACCTGGCTGGTCAATGCCCGGGACGTGAAGCACCTGCCGGGCCGGCCCAAGACCGACAAGCTGGATGCCGTCTGGTTGTGCAAGGTCGCCGAGCGGCAGATGACCCGCCCCAGTTTCGTGCCCCCGCCCGAGATTCGCCGTCTGCGGGACGTCACTCGCTATCGCACCGATCTGATCGGGGTCCGCGGGGCGGAGAAGAACCGGGTGGAGAAGCTGCTGGAGGACGCCCAGATCAAGCTGAGCGTGGTGGCGTCCGACATCTTCGGCGTCTCGGGGCGCGCGATGATGGCTGCTCTGCTGGCTGGGGAGCGCGATGCGAAGGTGCTGGCCCAGCTGGCCCGTTCCCGCATGCGCGGCAAGATTGCGGCTCTGGAGGAGGCGTTCACCGGGCACTTCACCGACCACCACGCGTTCCTGCTGGGCAGGATGCTTGAGTGGATCGACGCGGTCGACGCCGACATCGCCGCACTCGATGCGAAGATCGAGGAGATGGTCGCCCCTTTCGTCACCGCGATCGAGCGGCTCGATGAGATCCCGGGGATCGGCCCGACCGCGGCTGCGGTCATCGTCGCCGAGATCGGCCTGGACATGGACCGCTTCCCCACTCCCGGCCATCTGGCCTCCTGGGCGAAGTTTGCCCCGGGGGTGAAGGAATCGGCCGGAAAGAAGAAAGGCAAAGGCGCCACCGGACACGGCAACCGCTACCTGGCCAGAACCCTCGGCGAAGCCGCTGTTGCCTGCGCCCGCACCGACACCTTCCTCGGCGAGCGCTACCGCAGGATCGCCCGCCATCGTGGCAAGAAGAAGGCCATCGTCGCGGTCGGCCGCTCGCTCCTGATGGTCATCTGGCACCTGCTCAACAACCCCGACGCCCACTTCCACGACCTCGGCCCGAACTACTACACCCGCCGCATCGACCCCGAACGCCGCAAACGCAGCCACATCCACCAGCTCGAAGCACTTGGCTACAAGGTCAGCCTCGAACCCGCAGCCTGAGCCCGCCGACACGACGCCCGGCCTCGCTACTGCTCGGCCGGGTGCTGCCGCCTGCCCACCGACGCTTCGATTTTCGGATTAGGTTGCTGTACGGAAATACGCCGTACGAATGGGAGTTCACACGCCCGCGAGGCGATCGAAGGACCGCGCCTCGTCGGACATCGGTGACACTCACCGTTGTTCCCGTCACCGTTGCCCAAGTCCACGGACCAGTGTCCCGAACGTCTATGGCGCGTGTAGGCCTTGAGAAGAACTGCCTGGACGTTCAGCCCACCAGCGGGGCACAGCCCACCGCCCAGACACCTGTCCTACTGGCCCAACCTGATCAGCGAAAGGCAAGCGAAGATCAGCCAGGGCGGCCAGCGAATGATCAAATAGTCCGGCCGCCCTTGGCCGCTCAGAGTCGGCTACTGGGCGATGAGCGCATCGTGCCGGTCGGCGGCGGGGTGATCCCGCACCCGGTCAACGTCAAGCCGAGGCGGCGGCAACGCAGAACTCATTGCCCTCCGGGTCGGCCATCACCATATGGTGCCCCTCAAACTCCTCCAGGACGACGCCGCCCGCCTTCACTAGCCGTTCGGACTCCGCCCTGATCCGTGCCCACTTCTCACCGGGGCTGCCGTGTCCCGGCACCCGGATGTCGATATGAAGCCGGTTCTTCGCGGTCTTCGGCTCGGGGACCTTGAGGATGCTGAGCCGGGGGCCGGCGCCGTCAGGATCGCAAAGCCACGCGCCGTCGTCCGCGGAATCGTCTTCCGGAAGGTCGAACTGAGCGAGCCACTCCTCGCGGGTTCTGAAGGGAGCGGGCGGCGGCTCGTCCACATACCCCAGGGCCGTCTTCCAGAACTCGGCGAGGAGCTTCGCGTCTGCGCAATCAAGGGTCAGATCGATTCTGGCTGCCATAGCAGGACCGTATTGCGCACCTCTGACAGCCGCGGCTGAGTCGGAGGAGAGACGGCTGCTGATATGCCGTGACTGGTCGGACACTGCCAGACGTGCTGCGGCCGACAGCCCTACGAGAGCTGCCAGCCGCAACTTTGCTCAGCCGGGACGTTCTCCGCCGCCCTAGCCAATGCCCGCATCCGTCGTCCACCGCGGATCGGGGAATCCGACGGTCCCGGATCGAACACGGGTCGAGATCCTGCGGTCCGTCAAGCCTGTCGGGGGCCCTTCGTCCGGTCCGGATCCGATGCGTTTCACGCTACCGCCCCGGCCCCCCACTACCGCCAGACAACCCACCCGAACGGGGTGGAGCCAAAACAACTTGCCGGAGCCAGGTTGACGCCCCTCGCCCGGCCCTCGTCACAACCCAAGTGGAGCCACTTCCAGTGTCGAAGTGGAGCCAAAACAACCTGTCACAAACAGTTCTCAAGGCAGAGGGGGCGGTGTGGGTCGGACAGGTCCCGGTTGCGGCCGCCGGGGCGAGCTGGGGCCGGTCAGTCGAGGTCGGTGGTGCCGGAGGCGGCACGGGGCCGGTTGCGTGCCCACTTCTTGAGGTCGCCGACGCGGTAGAGGAATTCGGCGCCGCGCTTCTCGACGGGGGCCGGGAAGTCCGGGTCGTTGGCGCGCGCCCAGCGCAGCGCAGCGAGTGTGAGCTGCGGCAGGTGCTCTGCTTAGCTTTGCGCAGGCCGACGACGGCGTCGTCCGGCGCCAGCGCTGGGGACGCGGCGGGCGACGGCTGGGGAGCGGCTGGGGCTTGCGCGCGGGCTGCCCTCACGGCGGTCCGTTCGGTCTAAATTTCGAAGTCTATGCATGCAAGCGAACGTTGTCGGTCAACGTGAGCGGGAACCATTGGCCCAGTCCATTGCCTTCCCATCGACTGCATTGACGTTTCCCCCATCACCGGAATGCCCGATATGCATGAGGTTCTGGTGTGGTGAGGACCGGTCAGGCGCTCACTCCAGGTGGCGGATACCGGAAGTTCGAGGCGAAGAGGCGATAGTCACCTAATCCGGCCACAGGATAAGTTCCCGGGCGGCTGGCCAGCCACCGCAGGTCCTGTTCGACCGTTCGGAAGGGACAACGCTCATGCTCAACGTGAAGAAGGCCATCGCCGCCGCCGTGCTGGCGGGTGCCGCGATCACCGGTTCGGCCGCGGCCCCGGCACTGGCGACGCCGGCCCACGGCAGCCTGGTCAACGTCGAGGCCAACAACCTGCTCAACGGCAACCAGGTCGTTCTGCTGCAGAACGTGTCCGTGCCCGTGGCCGCCGCGTTCTGCGGCGTCAACGTCAACGTCTTCTCCGCCCAGCTCGACCAGGGCAAGGCGTCCTGCCCCGCCCAGACCAACTCCAAGCAACTGGCCTGGGCCGTCTACAACTGACGGACACAGCGGCCGACAGGCCCCGCCGTGCGGGGCTTGTGAGCACCAGCGGGGTGGCAGCAAACCAGCTGCCACCCCGCGCCTTTGTGAGAGCTTTTGGACGGCCAGACAGCCGATGGGGGCCGCGACCGCCTGGGGTCCAGGCAGTCTTTGCAACGGCGCCTGCCCGTGCCACCCACTGCGTGGGTCACGAACCGGCATCTTGCCCTCCAGGACCACACGCTCTCTCTTACGGTGCGTGGTGGGCCAAACACACTTCTCTCGACGCGCGGGGCGGGACATGACGCGAAGCACTCACGGCCTGGGGGAAAGCCCCCGGCCTGTCGCGGTCATCCCACGCGTGATCGGTGTCCTGGTCGTCCTGGCCGCCGCAGCCATAGTCATCGTCGTGGCGGTGCGGCACTTCACCGGCGACTCGGGACGTTCGGTGGCCGCCTACTGCACGACCTGGAAGACCGAGGGACAAAAGCTCCACGCCAAGTGGCAGGCGGCGCAGCAGCAGGCACAAGCGAGCGACGATCCCTTCCGTTCTCTCACCACGGTCATGGGAGCCCCGCAGGACCTGGCCGCCTTCTTCCGCACGCTCGACCGCGTCGCCCCCGACGAGGTCGAGCCGTCCGTCGCCGACTACCAGCGCGCGTGGCAGCGGACCGCGGACAACCTCGGCGCGAAAGCAACTGACCCGATCAGCTTCGGACTGGCGCAGCTGTCCGTGATGGCCCAGGCAGGCGACGCTGAGCAGCAGATCGACCGCTACACCCGTACCCACTGCGCCGGCTAGGAGGTCCGTATGGACGCCGACAACAACGAGCCCATCAGCCGTGAGGCGTTCGCGCGCGTGTGGGGCGCGGGCATGGCGTTGCTCGGGATGGTCACCACGATCCTGGCGTTCGTACTCCCCGCCAAGCTGACCGGCTTGGTCCGGGACTGCAACACCGTCGCAGGCGACATCTCCGGGCGCCAGCATCCGGTGACGGGCCTGAAGTGCACGGCGGCCAGCTACGTCACCGACTACAAGTGGGTCTTCGTCGCCCTGGGGGTTCTGCTTCTGGTGGGCGGGGTGGTGCTGTTCGCCGGAGCGAGCATCCGTTGGATCCGCGAGGAGTTCGACATCGAGTAGCTGCCTGGCAGTGCACCGGCCCTGCAGTGCACCACCGCGGGCACTGGCTGATCCCGCGGGGCCCGCGACGTGTCCGGAGGCGGGTCAGGACAGGCCGGTGAAGCCTACGGCACTGCGGACCATGGTCGGCTCCGGAAGCCACGAAACGGCCCGTAAGCGGTTGAAAGCCGTACAGAGTCCCCTCTGCACTTGCTCCACTTCGAAAGGGGGGTCCCTTGGCGCGCTCGTCTTGCTGTCTCCGCTGTGGCGTTTGCCGTGGCCGGTGTCTTCTTCAGCGCACCGGCCGCGTCCGCGGCGACACTGCCGTCCACCGCGTGAGCCCTTGCGTAGGCGGGCGGCCTGGCTGTCCGCCTTCTCCGGGATCGTGTGCCGGATTCCCCGGCGTCGAAGGTACTGACGGCAGGGGCCGTTGCTGTAGGCCTTATCGACCGCGACGCTGCCCGGCTTCTTACGGGGCCTGCCCGGCCCGAGGCGGGGAACCCGGATCTTCTCCAGTACCGACACGAACTGGGTGCAGTCCGCGCGTTGAACGGGGGTGACGATCAGGGACAACGGTCGGCAGCGCCCGTCGGCGCTCAGGTGGATCTTGCTGGTGAAGCCGCCCCGCGAGCGGCCCAGGCCCTCGCCTCCTGCACCACCTCCACCAGGCGGTCGACCAGGCTCTGCCACACGGTTTCGGCCTGGTGTTCTGCCGCCTCGTCCCCTTTTGAGGCGGCCGCCGCGGGCGGCGGGGCGGTCCGGGCGCCGGCGGCGTGCTGGTGCGCACGCACGCTGGAGGAGTCGACCGAGATGTCCCAGTCGATGTCGCCGGCCGCATCGGACGCGGCCTGGACCTGCTGCAGAAGGCGTTCCCAGGTGCCGTCGCCCGACCATAGCCGGTGACGTTCGTAGACCGTTTTCCACGGCCCGAACCGCTCCGGGAGGTCTCGCCACTGAACCCCGGTCCGTGCCCGGTGCAGAATCCCGTCGATCACCTGCCGGTAGTCACGCCACCTGCCGCACCGGCCGTTACTGACCGGCAGGAACGGCCGCAGCTGTTCCCACTCAGCATCCGACAGATCACCACGCTCACCCCGACCCATGCCCAGGCCAACGATACGAACTCGACGAAGTCACATGATCGGCCGGACAGCTCCTAGTTCCACCCCCGTCTCGAACGGGTCCTCGGCCCCCGCCTGGACCACCCCGCCGTCACCTGGCTGCTGGAACGCCACGGATCCCCGGCCGCACTGCGAAAAGCCGGACGCCCCAGACTCGTTGAAGTCATTCGGCCCAACGCCCCGCGCATGGCCACCCGGCTGATCGACGACATCTTCGACGCACTCGACGAACAGAGCGTCGTCGTTCCGGGCACCGGCACCCTCGACGTCGTAATCCCCTCGCTGGCCCGCTCGTTGGCCGCCATCCACGAACAGCGTCGGGCCCTGGAAAACCAGATCAAAGCCCTGCAGGAGGAGCACCCTCTTTCCGAGGTCCTGACCTCGATGCCCGGCGTCGCGGTCAGGACCGCCGCCGTGCTGCTGGTCACCGTCGGCGACGGCACCAGCTCCCCCACCGCCGCACATCTCGCCTCCGACGCCGGACTTGCCCCGGCCACAAAGTCCTCGGGAACCTCGATCCACGGCGAACACGCCCCCCCCCCCGCAGCGGAAACCCGCAGCTCCAACGGCCATGTTCCTCTCCGCGTTCGCCGCCCTGCACGATCCCCCCTCCCGCACCTACTACGACAAATGCCGAGCCCGGGGAAAGACCCACACCCAAGCACTCCTCCGCCTCGCCCGGCACCGCATCAGCGTGCTGTTCGCCATGCTCCGCGACGGCACCTTCTACGAGCCCCGCACCCCGAAACCGCCCCCGCATGACGCACTCAGCCTTGACGAAGGACATGGAGGCACCCCCCGCGCTCGCGCCCAGGCGGCCGCCAGGCTCTCTTCCGCGTCCTCACTCGGATGCTGGTTGCCGCCCACTTCGGATTGCCACTCGTGCACGCGTTCGTCCCACGACTCCTGCACGGCACGGAACTCCTGCACCACGGTGTCCCACGTGTCAGCGAAGGCGAGGCAGGCCTCCTGGCGTTGCCCGCGCAGCCACTGGCCGTGTTCGACGTGAGCTTGGTCAGTGGTCAGGCGGCAGCCGACGTAGATGCCAGCGAGGACGCCGCCGATACCGAATGCACCAGCGGTGACAGCGGCGACTGCGGGCCTCGTCGATCATGTCCAGGGCCATCTGCCACTTCTCCACATGACCGGCCCCGGCCCGGGATACCGCACCGCCGGCGGCGGGCGACCTTGGCCGCGTCCGCCTCCGGCGAGGCCGGATCCCAGGAGGCGGGCAGGAACAGCCGCCAGTCGATCGCGGCCGAGGCACGGTCGGTGGCCAGGTGCAGTGAGACGTCTACCTGGCAGTTGGTGACCTTGCCCGCGGTGCCGGTGTACTGCCTCGACACGCATGCCGAGGCGTTGCCGTCCTTGAGGAAGCCGGTGTCATCGACGATCAATGCCTCCAGCCCGATCATGTCCTGCATCTTCCACGCCAGGCGGGCTCGCACGTGCGCCGGATTCCACGGGCTGGTCGTCACGAAGTGCGCCAGCGCCTGCCGGTTGCCGTCTGCACCCAGCCTGGCCGCCATCGGCTGCCGTCCAGCAGCAGCCCGGGCGCATATACCTGACCCCACCGCCGCTGGTCAGCGCGGAAGAACCCGTCGAACAACTCCGCCGTGAACGCCTCCAGGTCCTCCCCGACCTCGGCCATCTCCCCAGGTGTCACACCACCACAACGACACCCACAGCCCAACCGATCTGATGGCCCGCCGCCTCACCGGCGAAGCCACCATCTCCTGGCGCGACCCGACACTACAGGATCAAACACCAATTCCAGGATGAAACATCGGGAGAAAACGACCTCTGAGTGGGCGTTCAGGTATGCCTCATGTCGGTATGCGAGTTCTGTCGC
>NZ_BBZJ01000032.1 GCF_001417775.1 Streptomyces sp. TP-A0356
TTAACCAACAGCGTCTGCGGACGGCCGGGCCCCGCGCACGGGTGGAGCGGAGGTCAGCTGGTCCTCAGCGCCGTGTCGTCGACGACGAAGCTGGTCTGCAGCGAGGAGTCCTCCACCCCGTTGAACTTCAGGGTGACCGTGGAGCCCGCGAACGAGGACAGGTCGAAGGACTTCTGGGTGTAGCCGGAGGCGGCGTTCAGGTTGGAGTACGTCGCCAGCGTGGTCGAACCGGCGGTCACCGTCAGCTTGTCGTACGCGGTGCCGGTGGTGGTCTCCGCCGTGTCGATGTGCAGGTAGAAGGTGAGCGTCGCCTTGCAGCCGGACGGGATCGTCACCGACTGGGACAGCGTGTCGGTGTGGGAGGAGCCGTAGCCGTCCAGCCATGCGTAGTACGAGCCGCTGTGCGCCGACTCACCGCTGCCGTTGGTGATGACCCCGCTGGAGGCGGTCCAGGTCGTGTTGCCCGACTCGAAGCCGGGGTTGCCGAGGAGCTGCGCCGGGGTGCAGGTGCCGCCGGTGGAGCCGACCGTCCAGGTGAAGGAGGCCGAGCCGGACGCGCCCGTGCTGTCCTTCGCGGTGACCGTGGTGCTGTAGGTGCCCGCGGTGGACGCGGTCCCGGAGATCAGGCCGGTCGAGCTGTTGATCGAAAGGCCGGTGGGCAGACCGGTCGCGCTGTAGGTGAGGGTCGCTCCCGCGCTGTCGGTTGCCTTGATCTGCAGGCTGACCGAGCCGCCGGTCGTGGTGGACTGGTTGCCCGGGTTGGTCACGGTCACCGTGTTGCCGGTGCTGCCGCCGGAGGTGAAGGCGGCCGTCCCGTTGGGGGTGCCCCAGCCGGTGGGGCCGTCGTAGCCGGTGCCCGCGGTGCAGAAGTACGAGGGCGAGCAGCTGCCGTTGCTGCCGCTGGTGACGTCGTACAGGTTGGAGGTGTGGGTGTACGGGTACTTCGCCGGGTAGTCGCTGCTGCCGGGAGTGCCCGCGAGGGCGTAGACGCCGGCGATGATCGGGGCGGAGGCGCTGGTGCCGCCGTAGACCGCCCAGCCCGTACCGCCGAAGGTGTCGTAGACCGCGACGCCTGTGGCCGGGTCGGCGACCGCGGAGACGTCGGCCTCCATACGGCGCGAGCAGCCGGTGTCGGTCTGCCAGCTGGGCTTCGGGTCGTACGCGGAGCAGCCGGAGCCGGTGCCCTCGGTGCTGCTGGTGTGCCACACGGACTCGGACCAGCCACGGGAGTTGGAGGACGTGGTCAGCGCGGTGCCGCCGACGGCGGTGACGTACTGGGATGTGGCCGGGTACTCGGCACCGTAGCCGGAGTCACCCGAGGAGACGGTGATCGCGACGCCAGGGTGCTTGAAGTACTGGGTGTCCTCGCCGGTCTGGGCGGAGGACTCGGGACCGCCCCAGCTGTTGGAGACGAACTTGGCGCCGAGCGCGACCGCCTCGTTCTCGGCGGTGCCGAGGTCGGTGTCGGTCGCGGAGTTGGCCTCGACGAGGATGATGTTGCAGTTGGGGCATACGGCGCTGACCATGTCGAGGTCGAGCGCCTCCTCGCCGGCCCACCCGGTGTCGTTGGTCGGCAGCGAGGTGGTCGAACCGGTCTGGCTGACCTGCTTGAAGCAGCCGTTGGCCTTGGTGCACGCCGACAGGCCGTACGTCGAGCGGTAGGTGGCCAGGTCCGACTCCGCGTTGGGGTCGTTGTAGGCGTCGACCACCGCGACGGTCAGGCCGGAGCCGCCGGAGGAGGGCAGGTTGTAGGCGCTGTGCAGGTTGGCCGGGCTCAGGCCGGAGGGCGCGGCGGCCACAGCCGCGGCGAGCCGCTGCTCGATGTCGGTGCGCCGCTGGGCGAAGCAGGACGCGTGACCGGGGGCCGGCTTGCCGCACAGGTGCTGGGTCGGCACCTTCTGGCCCGCCTTGCCCGTCGAGTGGAAGGTCTGCCGCTGCGGGTCGGTCAGGGCCTTGGAGTTCTGGGTGACACGGGAGGAGTGCCCGGTGTCGGGGGCGCTCTGCGCGCCGGAGGCCGGAGCCGCGAACAGACCGGCGACGGTCAGGGCGAGGGCGGGCACAGCGGCGGTCAGAAGTCTTCGCAGGCTCCGGGAACGCCTGCTCGCGCGTGACTCACGCATGAGGGTGCTGCCTCCATCGGTTGAGGCCGGCACCGTGCGAGCCGGGGTAGGGCCCTGCGCGGCGCCACAGCCGGAAGTGGGGGTTCGAGCTGGGTGACAGGCCCTTGACGCGCGTAGCGGCGGGTGGAAGCGCACGATCATGGGCATGACACTTCGACCACCCTGCGATGCCGATGAGCGTGACATGACAGGACGGGCAGAACGTAACCGGCTCCGGCGGTGAACGGCTCCCTCAGGCGAAGATCTTTGCCGCTCCATTGAAGGCACTTAGCGCGCCCATAGCCGGGAATTGGCGTGTTGATGAGAGGCAGGGCCCGGGGGCGGCGCCCCCGGGCCCCGTGAGGTCAGTCCCCTACGCCCAGAGCTGCCCCTGCAGCGTCGCGATCGCCTCTTCCGTCGTGGCCGCCGTGTAGACGCCCGTCGACAGGTACTTCCAGCCGCCGTCCGCGACGATGAAGACGATGTCGGCGCTCTCGCCCGCCTTGACGGCCTTGGCGCCGACACCGATGGCGGCGTGCAGGGCCGCGCCCGTGGAGACACCGGCGAAGATCCCCTCCTGCTGGAGGAGTTCGCGGGTACGGGTCACCGCGTCGGCCGAGCCGACCGAGAAGCGGGTGGTGAGGACCGAGGCGTCGTACAGCTCCGGTACGAAGCCCTCGTCGAGGTTCCTGAGGCCGTAGACCAGGTCGTCGTAGCGCGGTTCCGCCGCGACGATCTTCACGTCCGGCTTGTGCTCGCGCAGGAAGCGGCCCACGCCCATCAGCGTGCCGGTGGTGCCGAGACCGGCCACGAAGTGGGTGATGGAGGGGAGGTCGGCGAGGATCTCGGGCCCGGTCGTCGCGTAGTGCGCGCCCGCGTTGTCCGGATTGCCGTACTGGTAGAGCATCACCCAGTCCGGGTGCTGGGCCGCCAGTTCCTTGGCGACACGCACGGCGGTGTTGGAACCGCCCGCGGCCGGGCTGGGGATGATCTCGGCGCCCCACATGCCCAGCAGGTCCCGGCGCTCCTGCGAGGTGTTCTCCGGCATCACGCAGACCATGCGGTAGCCCTTGAGCTTCGCCGCCATGGCCAGGGAGATGCCCGTGTTGCCCGACGTGGGCTCCAGGATCGTGCAGCCGGGGGTCAGCCGGCCGTCCTTCTCCGCCTGCTCGATCATGTGCAGCGCGGGGCGGTCCTTGACCGAGCCGGTCGGGTTGCGGTCCTCCAGCTTGGCCCAGATACGGACGTCGGGGGACGGCGAGAGCCGTGGCAGGCGCACCAGAGGGGTGTTGCCCACCGCGGCGAGCGGGGAGTCGTAACGCATCGAGGATCAGGCCATTCCCGACCGTCGCCCGGCCGCCACCCCGGCCGGACGCGGCTTCGCCGCGGCAGAACCTCCTGCCACGGCCGGCAGGATCGTCACGTTGTCGCCGTCGGCGACCTTGGTGTTGATGCCGTCGAGGAAGCGGACGTCCTCGTCGTTCAGGTAGACGTTCACGAAACGGCGCAGTTCGCCGGCGTCGACGATGCGGGCCTGGATGCCCGCATGGCGGGATTCGAGGTCGGCGAACAGCTCGGCAAGGGTCGCCCCACTGCCCTCGACCGCCTTCTGGCCGTCGGTGTACTGGCGGAGGATGGTGGGGATGCGGACCTCGATGGCCATGGCTCTGGGCTCCTGTCGGAAGAAGTCAGGTCGGTGGGCGCGCGGCGGCGCGGAGAACACTAGCTACACCGGATGCCCGGCCGCGGGGCCGCGGCTCACGGCCGTGCGGGGCGGGGCAGCGTCAACAGATGGCGCTGTTCAGCCTGCACAGGTCGACGTGCAGCCGCGCCACGAGCAGCGTGCCCGGCGTCTTCTTGCTCACGTCGTGGGAAACCATGGGGTCATCGTATCGATTCCCGCGGTGCCCACCGGAGAGTGATCTCGCATGGTGGATGAATTCTGTCCGAAGCACGGGATCAGTAGCTCTGCACCACCTTGACCTCCTCCTCCGTCACCTCGCCCTCCACGATCCGGAACGAGCGGAACTGGAACGGGCCCGCGTCGTCCGTGTCGGCGGTGGAGACCAGGACGTAGTGGGCGCCCGGCTCGTTGGCGTACGAGATGTCCGTGCGGGACGGGTACGCCTCGGTCGCGGTGTGCGAGTGGTAGATGACCACCGGCTCCTCGTCGCGGTCGTCCATCTCCCGGTACAGCTTGAGCAGATCCCCGGAGTCGAACTCGTAGAACGTGGGCGAGCGGGCCGCGTTCAGCATCGGGATGAAGCGCTCGGGGCGGCCGGAGCCCGCCGGGCCCGCGACCACGCCGCACGCCTCGTCGGGGTGGTCCTCGCGTGCGTGGGCGACGATCCGGTCGTACAGGGCCTGGGTGATGGTCAGCATGCCCGCCAGGATAAGCAGAGGGGCCGTTCCGTACCGAAGAGTGGTACGGAACGGCCCACATGATGGGCTACCGGATTCAGCCGACCTTCTCGAACTCCGGCTCGCGCCGCTGGGTGACATGCGGGTTGCGGGCCTTCAGCACGGCCCAGCCGAGGGCGAGCGCGGCGGCCCACACGGCCATCACGTACAGGCAGACACGGGAGTCGGCGTCGTACGCGATCAGGGCGGTGACGAAGAGCAGGAACGCGATGGCGATCCAGCTGCACACCGCGCCGCCCGGCGCCGGGAAGGAGGAGGGCCGCAGCCGGCCCGCGTCGACCGCGCGGCGGTAGAGGACGTGGCTGATCAGGATCATCAGCCAGGTCCAGATGCCGGCCGCGGTGGCTACCGAGGTGACGTAGCCGAAGGCCTTCTCCGGGACGACGTAGTTCAGCACCACACCGATGCCCATGAAGGCGACCGAGACGGTGATACCGAGGGCCGGGGTCTTCGACGCCGACAGCCGGCTGAACGCCTTCGGGGCCTCGCCGTTGTCCGCGAGGGTGCGCAGCATGCGGCCGGTGGAGTACATGCCGGAGTTGCAGGAGGACAGGGCCGCGGTCAGCACCACGAAGTTGACGATGCCGGCGCCGGCCGGGATGCCGATCTTCGCGAAGGCCTCGACGAACGGGCTCACGCCCGGCGCGAACTCGGTCCACTTCACCACGCAGAGGATGACGGTGAGGGCGCCGACGTAGAAGAGCGCGATACGCCAGGGCAGGGTGTTGATCGCCTTGGGCAGGGTCTTCTCCGGGTCCTGCGACTCACCGGCCGTCACACCGACCAGCTCGACGGCGAGGTAGGCGAACATGACGCCCTGCAGGGTCATCAGGGAGGACCCGATGCCGTTCGGGAAGATGCCGTCGAACTGCCAGAGGTTGGCGACCGACGCGGTGTCACCGGCGGAGCTGAAGCCGAAGGTGAGCACGCCGAGACCGATCACGATCATGCCGATCAGCGCGGTGACCTTGACCATCGAGAACCAGAACTCGATCTCGCCGAACAGCTTCACCGAGATCAGGTTGGCCACGAACAGGACGACCAGGAAGACCAGAGCCGTCACCCACTGCGGGACGGACGGGAACCAGTAGTGGACGTAGATCGCGGCGGCCGTCAGCTCGGCCATGCCGGTCACCACCCACATCAGCCAGTACGTCCAGCCGGTGAAGTAGCCGAAGAACGGGCCGAGGAACTCGCGGGAGTACTCCGCGAAGGAGCCCGAGACCGGGCGGTACAGGAGCAGCTCGCCGAGCGCCCGCATGATGAAGAAGATGATCACACCCGCGAGGGCGTACATGAAGATCAGGCTGGGCCCTGCCTTGGCGATGTTCGCCCCGGCACCCAGGAAGAGGCCGACGCCGATGGCGCCGCCGATCGCGATCATCTGGACCTGACGGCTGCCGAGCCCACGCTCGTACCCCTCCTCGGGGGCGTCGCCCACGGCCTCACTGCCGTCGTACTGCTTGCCGACCTGCGACGAGGTCATTGTTGGTGCGCCTTTCTCCACGCCGACCCGAGCCGGTCCCACGGCTTCGGATCGGGTTCCGACCCCCCGGATGTAATGGAGTTGTGCCTGGCCGGCGGTCCGCCGACTCGGTGGCGCACCCGAGCGGACCTGGGTGGTGTCCGTCGGGCGGTCGTGAAGATTTATCACGCCCGCAACATTGATCGGTTGGGTGCGATGTGGCAGACAGCACAGGAAGAAGCAGACAAAAGGTCACCTGAATGGGCATAAGCGGCCGGAACGGTGACGCGATCGTTATCCGGATATGAGCGTCCGCTGAGCGAACACCCGGGACGGCCGGACTACGCCCGATCGCCGCGCATCAGGGCATGAGGGTGTTGACGAGCGTCTCCTGGAGGCCGCCGAGCCACAGATAGGCCATCACCATCGGCTTGCGCGGGTCCTCGTCCGGCAGCTGGTACAGGTCGTCGGCGTCGTCCTCGTCGGCGACCTCCAGACGGGAGCCGATCGCCAGGCGCAGGTCGTTCAGGGCACCGAGCCACTGCTCGGACTGCTCGCGCGACAGCCTGAGGACGCCGCCCTCCTCGCTCGCCGAGGTCAGCGCGTCCAGCGAGCGGATCACCGCGAGTGCGTTGTCCCGTTTGCGCGCGCGCAGGTCGTTCTCGGTGAAGCGGCGGAACTCGGCGGAGTGGGCGCGCTCCTCCTCGGTCTTCGCCGCCGAGGCCGGCTCGCCGCCGGGGCCGCCGTACGCGTCCGGGAACAGACGGCGCAGCACCGGGTCGGACGGCGGTTCGCTGGGGCCCTCCGCGAAGAGCTCGGCGAGAGGGTCCTCGGGGGCGTTCTCGGCGGGGCCCGGCCCGATGAGTTCCAGCAGCTGTACGGCCAGCGACCGGATGATGGAGATCTCGACGTCGTCGAGCGCGACGGCCGCGCCGCCGCCGGGGAGCGGTTCGAAGTGTCCTGGCATCAGGGAGATCGTTACTTCCGGTCCTGCTGGAGGGTGGCCCACAAACCGTAACCGTGCATGGCCTGTACGTCGCGTTCCATCTCCTCGCGGGTACCGCTGGAGACGATCGCCCGGCCCTTGTGGTGGACGTCGAGCATGAGCTTGGTGGCCTTGTCCTTCGAGTAGCCGAAGTACGTCTGGAAGACGTAGGTCACATAGCTCATCAGATTGACCGGGTCGTTGTGGACGATCGTCACCCAGGGGACGTCCGGCTCGGGTACGGCGAACGCATCCTCCGCCGACTCGGTCTGTTCGATCTCTAGGGGAGCGGGAGCCGTCACACGGCCCATGCTGCCACCACACCCGGGGGCTCGCACAAACCGGCCACGCGATCACAGGAACAAATCGTCAGACTGACGAGATGAGGGTACGATCGGCAGTCAGCACCCGAAGAGTCACGTGTGAGGAGAGCTTTGGTGGGCGTAGCGGACCTTGGGCTGCCGGTGGACGTGCCCTCGACGGCGCTCTTCACCGACCACTACGAGCTGACGATGCTGCAGGCCGCCCTCAGGGCGGGCACCGCCGAGCGGCGCTCCGTCTTCGAGGTCTTCACCCGGCGGCTGCCCGACGGCCGCCGCTACGGCGTGGTGGCGGGCACCGGGCGCGTCCTGGACGCGGTGGAGAACTTCCGCTTCGACGCGGGCGTCCTCGGCTTCCTGCGGGAGCGCCGGATCGTCGACGAGGAGACCCTGGACCGGCTCGCCGACTACCGCTTCGGCGGCGACATCTGGGGCTACCCGGAGGGCGAGGTGTACTTCCCCGGCTCGCCGATCATGCGGGTCGAGGGCTCCTTCGCGGAGTGCGTCCTCCTGGAGACCGTGATCCTGTCGATCCTCAACCACGACTCCGCGGTCGCGGCCGCCGCTTCCCGTATGTCCTCCGCCGCCGACGGGCGGGCGCTGATCGAGATGGGCGCCCGGCGCACCCACGAGCTGGCCGCCGTGGCCGCCGCCCGCGCCGCGTACGTCGGCGGCTTCACCACCACCTCCGACCTGGCCGCCGGCTTCCGCTACGGCATCCCGACGGTCGGGACCTCCGCCCACGCCTTCACGCTCCTGCACGACAGCGAGCGAGACGCCTTCCGGGCCCAGGTCGAGTCGCTGGGCCGGGGCACCACACTGCTCGTGGACACGTACGACGTCACCGAGGCCGTCCGGGTGGCGGTCGAGATCGCCGGGCCGGAGCTCGGCGCCGTACGCATCGACTCCGGCGATCTGCTGCTGGTCGCGCACCGGGTGCGGCAGCAGCTCGACGAGCTGGGCGCGACCAACACGAAGATCATCGTCACCTCGGACCTGGACGAGTACGCCATCGCCTCTCTGCGGGCGGCTCCCGTGGACGCGTACGGCGTCGGCACCCAGCTGGTCACCGGCTCCGGTCATCCGACCTGCTCGATGGTCTACAAGCTGGTCGCCCGGTCCGAGTCGGCGGACCCCAAGGCCCCGCTGGTGCCGGTGGCGAAGAAGTCGGTCGGCGGCAAGACATCCATCGGCGGACGCAAGTGGGCGGCGCGACGCCTCGACGAGCACGGGGTGGCGGAGGCCGAGGTGGTCGGCACCGGGCCGGTGCCGGACGAACTCATGGACCGGCAGCTGCTGGTCCAGCTGGTCAAGGGCGGCGAGGTCGTCGCGCGCGAGCCGCTGGACGCCGTACGCGACCGGCACGTGGCCGCGCGCGCGGGTCTGCCGCTGTCGGCGACCCAGCTGTCGCGCGGTGAACCGGTCATTCCCACCGAGTACCTGACCGCACACGCGACCGAGTGCGGGTGACCCTGTCCGGATGGCCACGGGATCCCGTTCGGTACGGCTCGGCCCCCCGGCCGACGGGCCCATGAACCATCGGCCGGTGGGAGTGCAACGGCGACGCACCCGTGCACCCGACCGACCATCGCATGCCCCCTCCCGCCCGGCCCCCGAATTCTCTAGGCTCGGTTGTTCGTACAGACGGCCGGGCCCGCACCCACCCCTCCGCTCCGAACCGCTGCCGAACCGAAGGACACGACCATGCGCCGCGCCTTGATCGTCGTAGACGTGCAGAACGACTTCTGTGAGGGTGGCAGCCTCGCGGTGGCCGGCGGCGCCGATGTGGCCGCCGCGATCACCGAGCTGATCGGGCAGGCCCCCGCCGGGTACCGCCATGTCGTCGCCACCCGTGACCACCACATCGCTCCCGGCGGGCACTTCGCGGACAACCCCGACTTCGTCCACTCCTGGCCCGCGCACTGTGTGGCGGGCACGGAGGGGGTCGGCTTCCATCCCAACTTCGCTCCAGTGGTCGCCTCCGGCGCGATCGACGCCGTGTTCGACAAGGGGGCGTACGCGGGGGCGTACAGCGGGTTCGAGGGGTCCGACGAGAACGGGGTGTCGCTCGGCGACTGGCTGCGGGCCCGGGAGATCGACGAGGTGGACGTGGTGGGCATCGCCACGGACCACTGCGTGCGCGCCACCGCGCTGGACGCCGTGCGCCAGGGCTTCCGTACGCAGGTCCTGCTGGATCTCACCGCCGGGGTCTCCGAGGAGACCACCGAGCGGGCGCTGGAGGAGCTCCGGGAGGCCGGGGTGGAGCTGTCCGGCAAACCGGTCGTGTAGCCGGTGCCTTACGGGTCCTTGCACTATGAGCGACCCGGGCGGGCCTAGTGCAAGGATCCCTTAGGAGGGCGCCGTCTGCTGCCTCAGCAGCGCCCTGATCGGGTGCCACAGTTCCTGGGACAGCTCCGTCGCGCTCTCCGGGGCCGTGCGCCATATCAGGCCGTCCGGGTGGTGCAGGACCGCCGTGACCTCGTCGGGGGTCGGCGGGGCCGCGTTGCCGCGCAGGTAGACCGCTCGCAGGCCCAGGTTGCGCAGGCGCGTCAGGGCGCGGGCGCGGTTCTGGGCGAGGACCAGCACACGGACCGAACCGCTGCCCGAACCCGGGCTGGGCAGGTTCAGTGCCACCACCACGCTGCCGTTCGGCAGCTTGACGAAACCTCCTGCGGCCATGAGCGTTCATACCCCCGTGAGACCTGGTGTCAATAAGAGAGCCACAGGACGCACCTAAACACGATCGGCCGCGACCCGCCAGAGGGTCGCGGCCGATCAACTTCTGACCTGGGGAGACGTTGTTCCCTCTGTGAGGAGTGCCACTCCGGTGATGATCATCCGGGAGCTCCCGGCTCGACGGCGGCACCGCCACCGTCAATACGCTGCCGTCCTTCGACTGGCGCAGGAGCTTGATCCTCGTGCGGGTGTCGGGCGGGCACCTTGACGGCTCCGCGCGCCGGTCTACGCGTGTGGCATAGTCGCATGTCAACCGGCGCGCACGCCCGTCCACCTGGTGGACTGCATGACTCCGTGCGCCCCCTGTGCATCTGTGCCGCGGGTTAGGTCAGGCTTACTGAGCGTTCCACTCGGGCATGCAGGCGAATAGAGTCGATAGGCGGAGCGTCGGAGTAGCGACGGTTTGCCCTGTCGACACCGTTGTCACCCCACGATTCCCGGCTACGCCCGAAGTGCTCCGCGTCCCACCACAGTTGTCCGCATCCTCCCCCATCGTGAGAGGCCCGGGGGGAGATCCCCACCCCGAGGAATGGCCATGCCTCGTCCGAACGCCGCACAGCTCGCCTACGGTTCCTGCACCGTGATCCTCTCCACCCTCGCCATGCTGTTGCTGTCACAGACGAGTTCGGGTCTGGGAATCGCCGTGATCGCCCTCGCGGCGCTCGCACTCGGACTGCTCGTCGCCATGACGGTGCCCGCGCCGAAGTCCGCGTCGGCCGCCGCGGGCAGGTCCACCGGGAGGCAGCACGTCCCGGCCCGGCGCGCGACGGCGTCCGTCGGAGCCGCGGCGGCCACCAAGTCGGTGCGCGAGACGGCCAACCCCTGAACGGGGCGCGCACCCGGGGCTCTTGAGGCCACCCCTCCCGGGCTCAGCTCTCCTGCCCCGTACTGACCACCACCGTCTTGGCCGCCTTGTCGTGCAGCCCCTGCTTGTAGGGCTTGTCGAAGAAGCTCCAGCCGCCGCAGATCGCCGTCCAGATGCAGGCGCAGCAGAACGCGAACGGGATCCACAGCACCGCCGCCCGGATCAGCGAGGTCTGCACGGAGGGGGTGGCGCCGTTCTCCAGGTTGGCGACCCGCATGTTCAGCAGCTTCTTGCCGAGCGTCTGCCCCGATCTGGAGATCAGGACGGTGTCGTAGGCCATGTAGAGCACGGCGGCGATCACGGACTGACCGAGCGACTTGCCGTACTCGATCTTGTTGGCGTCGACGTTGTACTCGGTGGTGGCGAACGCCAGGGACAGCAGCCAGACGACCACGCCGACGATGATCATGTCGATGATCCGGGCGAGGACGCGCTTGCCGCTGTCGGCGAGCGGGGGCATTCCGGCGAGGGGGTCGGTGCCGCCGTACGGGCCGTAGAGGCCGCCGCCGTATGGCGGGGGTGTGCCTCCGGGTGGGGGCGCGCCGCCGGGCGGGGGCGCGCCGTACGGGGGCTGGCCGCCGGGCGGGGGCCCGGCGCCGGGCGGAGGCGCGCCGTACGGGGGCTGGCCACCGTACGGCGGCTCTCCGTGCGGGGGCTCGGCGCCGGGCGGGGGCTGGCCACCGTATGACGGCTCTCCGTGCGGGCCGGGGCCGCCGCCCTCGGGGGGCGGCGGCTGCCGCTTCCTGAACGGATCGTCGTCCGGAGAGTCCTGTGAGCCGGGGGGCGGCGGTTCGCTGCTCATGGCCCGAGTCGACCGCGAACCCTCGGACTCCGCATCCCTACAGGTCCGTCCGGGTCAGCCCGCCACGAACGTGTGCGCGGCCTTGTCGTGCCAGCACTGGCGCCAGGGGCGGTCGAACAGGCACCACACCACGCCGACGACACCGACGGCGAGCAGCCCGGGGACGCTGTAGACGAGCCAGCGGCGCAAGGCGGCGCCGAAGGCCGGCGGCTCATGGCCCTCGATGTCCCGCACCTCGAGGCCGCAGAGCTTCTTGCCGAGCGTGCGGCCCCATCTGGCGGTGGGCAGCACCTCGTACAGGACCCCGAAGCCGAGGAGCACGGCGAGCACGATGGCGAGGTAGACCGAGGTCGTGCCGTCGAGCAGCCACACCGTCACGGTCTGCCCGGACAGCTTGGCCGCGTCGATCTTGGCGTTGATGTGGTCGATCGCCTTGGTGCCGAGCGGTACGGCGGCCACGCCCGTGACCACCGCCAGGACCAGGGTGTCGAGAAGCCGCGCGGCCAGCCGCTTGCCGAGGCCCGCGGGCCGGGCCGCGGCCTGTGCCCGTGCGGCCGCCTGGAACGGGTCGTCCACCGGCGGCTTCCACGGCGCGACGGGCCGGTCACCCTCGGCACCCGAGTTCGCGAGCCGGTGCACCTGCTGCGCCCAGGAGGGCTGACCGCCGCCGGGGCCTGTGGTCATGGGCGTCCCGGCCGGGGCCGCGGGCTGCTGGGGAAGGCTCGCCGCGGGCTGCTGCGAGAGCGAGCCGGCCGGCTGCTGCGGGGGCAGCCCCGTGGCGGGGGCCGACGGCGCCGAGGACTCCTGCGGCGGCACGGCCGTGCGCCCCGGGACGGGGTTCGGGGCCTGAGGGTCCAGGCCGAGCGCCTGGCGGGCCGCGGCCTGGGCGCTCGCCGGGCCCGCGGCGGACTCCGCCGAACCGGAACCGGTCGCCCCCGTGCCGGTGCCCTGCTCCCCCGTGCGCGGGGGGAGCGCACGGAACGTCATGGTGCCCTCGGAGGGTGCCGGGCCACCGGTGTCCGAGGTGCCCCCGGCACCCGTACCGCTGCCTTCACTGCCCGTGGGGCGGCGGAAGACGACCGTTCCGTCCGGGGCCGGGGACGAACCGGAGCCCGAGTCGGTGCCGGGCCCGGAGCCGGCGGGCGGGTTCGTCGCCGGGTCGGCCGTGCCGTCGGGGCGGCCGACGAGCGGGAGTCGCGGGTCGGCTCCCTGGGGCGCGCCCCAGGACACCCGGCGGTCCTGGTCGCCGCCGAAGCCGGACTGCTGGGAGCGGTTGGCGCCCCAGGCCGAGGCGGGCTCCGGGCGGCTTCCGTGCTGGGCCTCGGCCGGGCTGACCTGGCGGGGCTCGTCGACCGGGTCCTCGTCGAAGAAGTGCGGCCCGGTCTCCTCGACCGAGGGCTGCGCGGGGTGCGCACCGGGCGGCGGGGAGAGCAGCTCGCCGTTGCTGGGCGCCGGCCGGCTGGTGCCCGGTACCCAGGCGACGCCGTTCCAGTACCGGACATATCCAGGAATGGACGGATCCGGGTAGTAGCCTTCGCGGGGCCTGTCGTCACCGGGTGCCGGGGTTGGGGCGCTCATGTCCGTCGTCCCGTATCTGCTCGGGGGGTTGTGTGGGCATCCACATCTATCAGACCCGCGCCGGGGGCACCGCCGCTCCGCCCGTACCCACCCCTTTCCGGGCGACACCGCGCACGCCCTTCACACACCTGGAACACACCCCGAAAGAAATTCTCCGAGCCTCGCGTCATGCTGCCGGGAAGCGGGTCAGAAGAGCTTGCCGGGGTTGAGGATGCCCAGCGGATCGAAGGCCTGTTTGATCGCCCGCTGCATCTCCACGCCCACCGGGCCGATCTCGCGCGCCAGCCACTCCCTCTTCAGGACGCCCACGCCGTGCTCGCCGGTGATCGTGCCGCCGAGCTCCAGGCCGAGGGCCATGATCTCGTCGAAGGACTCGCGGGCGCGCCGGGACTCGTCGGGGTCCTGGGCGTCGAAGCAGACGGTCGGATGCGTGTTGCCGTCGCCCGCGTGCGCGCACACCCCGATGGTCAGCCCGTACTTCTCGGCGATCCGCTCGACCCCTTGGAGCATCTCGCCGAGCCTGGAGCGGGGCACGCACACATCGTCGATCATCGTCGTGCCCTTGACCGCCTCCAGCGCGGTGAGCGACAACCGCCGTGCCTGCATGAGCAGTTCGGACTCCGCCTCGTCGTCGGCGGGTACGACCTGGGTGGCTCCCGCGGCCTCGCACAGCGCGCCGACCGCGGCGAGGTCGGCGGCGGGGTCCGGGGTGTCGAAGGCGGCGAGCAGCAGGGCCTCGGTGCTCTCCGGGAGGCCCATGTGGGCCAGGTCGTTGACGGCCTTGACGGTCGTGCGGTCCATCAGTTCGAGAAGGGACGGCACATGGCCGCCCGCCATGATTCGGCACACGGCGTCGCAGGCGGCGGCCGCGGACGCGAACTCCGCCGCGAGCACCAGCTGCCGGAGCGGCTGCGGCCTCAGGGCGAGGATCGCGCGTACGACGATGCCGAGCGAGCCCTCGGATCCGACGAAGAGCCGGGTGAGGTCGTATCCGGCGACGCCCTTGGCGGTACGACGGCCGGTGGACATGAGGCGTCCGTCGGCGAGGACGACGTCGAGGCCGAGGACGTACTCGGCCGTCACCCCGTACTTCACGCAGCACAGACCGCCGGAGGCGGTGCCGATGTTGCCGCCGATCGTGCACATCTCCCAGCTGGAGGGGTCCGGCGGGTAGGAGAGGCCGTGTTCGGCCACCGCGCGGGAGAGCGCGGCGTTGACGACGCCGGGCTCGACGACGGCGATGCGGTCGACCGGGCTGATCTCCAGGATCCGGTCCATCTTCGTCAGCGAGAGCACGATGCAGCCGTCGGAGGCGTTGGCCCCGCCCGACAGGCCGGTGCGGGCGCCCTGCGGAACGACCGGGACGCGCAGTTCGGTGGCGGTCCGCATGACGTGCTGGACCTGCTCGACGGTGCGCGGCAGCACGACCACGGCGGGGCTGCCCGCCGCGCAGAAGCTCGCCATGTCGTTGGCGTAGGAGGCCGTGACATCCGGGTCGATCAGGACGGCGTCGGCCGGCAGGCCGGCCCGGAGACGGTCGAGGAGGTTGCCGGTGACTTCGTCGCGCGGGGCTTCGATACGGCTCATGATCACAGCGTCGCACCAGGGGGCGACGGTGTGAACCCCGTACGCGCGAGGCGGGCGCGGGGTGTGCGGCACGCAGGTGGCTTCGGCGGGCCGGGCCCCCGGCGGGGCGGCGGCGATGCGCGGGCCCGCCGGAGGCGACCGTCTCCTCGTACGGCGGTGTTACAGGTTCCCCCGCTTCGCCTGCTCCCGTTCGATCGCCTCGAACAGGGCCTTGAAGTTGCCCTTTCCGAAGCCCATGGAGCCATGGCGCTCGATGATCTCGAAGAAGACCGTCGGACGGTCCTGGACCGGCTTGGTGAAGATCTGCAGCAGATAGCCGTCCTCGTCGCGGTCGGCGAGGATCTTCAGGTCGCGGAGGGTCTCGACGGGGACGCGGGTGTCGCCCACCCACTCGCCGAGGGTGTCGTAGTACGAGTCCGGGGTGTCGAGGAACTGCACGCCGGCCGCCCGCATCGTCCGTACCGTCCGCACGATGTCGTTCGTGTTGAGCGCGATGTGCTGGACGCCGGGGCCGCCGTAGAACTCCAGGTACTCGTCGATCTGGGACTTCTTCTTGGCGAGGGCGGGCTCGTTGATCGGGAACTTGACCTTCAGCGTCCCGTCCGCGACGACCTTGGACATCAGCGCGCTGTACTCGGTCGCGATGTCGTCGCCCACGAACTCCTTCATGTTCGTGAAGCCCATGACCCGGTTGTAGAACTCGACCCATTCGTTCATACGGCCGAGTTCGACGTTTCCGACGCAGTGGTCGATCGCCTGGAAGGTGCGGTGGGCGGGCGGCTCGACCATCGGCTCGGCGGCGACGAACCCGGGGAGGTAGGGGCCGTCGTAGCCGGACCGCTCGACCAGGGTGTGGCGGGTCTCCCCGTACGTGGCGATCGCCGCGAGGACGACGCTGCCGTGCTCGTCCTTCAGCTCGTACGGCTCGGCCACCGAGCGGGCGCCGTGCTCGATCGCGTACGCGTACGCGGCGCGCGTGTCCGGGACCTCGATGGCGAGGTCGACCACTCCGTCGCCGTGCTCCGCCACGTGCTGGGCGAGGAAGTGGCCCCAGGTGGTGGCGGGCTTGATGACGGAGGTGAGGACGAAGCGCGCCGAGCCGTTCTCCAGGACGTACGAGGCGGTCTCGCGGCTGCCGTTCTCCGGTCCGGAGTACGCAACGAGCCGCATGCCGAAGGCGGTGGAGTAGTAGTGCGCGGCCTGCTTGGCGTTGCCCACGGCGAAGACGACCGCGTCCATTCCCTTGACCGGGAAGGGGTCTGCCTCGCGCGCGGTGTCGGGGGTGTGGTGTGTGGTCTGCGTCATAGCGGCAGCCTCACCCGTCTCCGCAAGGTGCGCAATAGTTTGCGGAACGGCTGGGCAATCTGCTCAGCAGAGGGCCCGTATCGTCGGGCGTTCTGTACAGGGTGACCATTCGGGAGCACGTTATGGCGATCGATCATCTGGACGCCCGGCTCATCGTGCTGCTGGCCCGGGAGCCACGCGTCGGGGTGCTGGAGATGTCCCGGCGGCTCGGGGTGGCGCGCGGCACCGTCCAGGCCCGTCTGGACCGGCTGCAGTCGAACGGGGTGATCCGCGGATTCGGGCCCCAGGTGGACCCGGCCGCGCTCGGCTACCCCGTCACCGCGTTCGCGACGCTGCAGATCCGGCAGGGGCAGGGGGCGGACGTACGGGCTCATCTGGCGACCGTCCCGGAGGTCCTGGAACTGCACACCACCACCGGCAGCGGGGACATGCTGTGCCGGCTCGTGGCCCGTTCGAACGCCGACCTCCAGCGGGTGATCGACCGGGTCGTCGGCTTCGACGGCATCGTCCGGGCCTCGACGGCGATCGTCATGGAGAACGCGGTCCCCCTGCGGATCATCCCACTGGTGGAGCAGGCGGCGGAGGACCGGGAGCGGCCTGAGAGGGCCTGATTCGGGGCTCTAACAGCTCGGTACCGAGCCCTTCCCCTTCTCCAGCGCCACCAGCGCGTCCACCGCACCGTTCAGCGTGTTCACCGGCACCAGCCGCAACCCCTTCGGCAGCTCCGCCTTCGCGTCGGAGCACTCCGCCCTGGGGACCAGGAAGACACTCGCGCCGTCGCGGCGGGCGGCCTGTGTCTTCAGGGCGACCCCGCCGACCGCGCCCACCGTGCCGGCCGTGTCGATCGTGCCCGTACCGGCGATGGTGCGCCCGCCCGTGAGGTCGCCGCCGCTGCCGTCGCCGCGCAGCTTGTCGATGATCCCGAGCGTGAACAGCAGGCCCGCGCTGGGGCCGCCGACGTCCGCGAGCTTCAGCGTGACCCTGACGTCCTTGTCCCCGAGGTTCAGATACCTCAGCGCCGCCCGGGTCGCCGCGTCCTGGGACTGCTTCATCTGCTCGGTGTTGTGGCGCTCGATCTCCTGGACGTTGTTCCCGCTGGGATAGACCGCGTCCCGCGGCATCACCGCGCGGTCCGTGCGGAACCAGCCGTCGACCACGTCGCCGAGCGAGACCCGCGCGTCGGGGCCCGTCGCCTCGATCGTCGTCATCCGCAGCTGACCGGTCGTCCTGCGGGCGGGCGCCCCGCTGATCGTGATCACGGGGGCTCCCTTGTTCTCGCCGAGCACGTTCGCGGTGATGCCGGGCTGCGCCACGGAGAACGGCAGCGGTGCGAACACCGCCGTCGCGAGCAGGGCCAGGACGGGCAGGGCGCAGACGGCGACGGCCTTGCGGCGCGAGAGGCGAGAGAGCACGGGTTCAATCTAACGTGACGCCGACTTCTGGCCAGGCCCCGGCCGACGCCGCCACAGCTCCCTCCTGCCGGTGGTGAAGCGCCGCAGCGCGTCCGGGAGCGGTTCGATGCCGATCCCGGGCGTGGACGGCACCGGCAGATGGCCGTCCTGAGGCACGAACGGCCGATCGGCTCGGTGATGTCCTCGGCGAAGCAGCGGGAGGACAGTGTCGCCGGGCAGGGTGCAGCCGGACGGGGGTGGGCGGCGCGGCGGTCAGCGCGGCGGTCAGCGCAGCGCCTCGGCCACCTCGCGTGCCGCGTCCACCACCCGCGGCCCCACCCTCTCCGGCACCGAGTCCGACAGCATCACGACCCCCACGCTGCCCTCGACGCCGGTCACCCCGAGCAGCGGCGCTGCCGCCCCGCTCGCGCCCGCCTCAAGCTCTCCGTGCGTGAGCGTGTAGCCGGGGTCGGCGACGGGCTGTTGGCGGGCGGCGAGTATCGCGCGCCCGGCGGCTCCCCGGTCGAGCGGATGCCGGAACCCCGCCCGGTACGCCACGTGGTAGTCGGTCCACGTCGGTTCGACCACGGCGACGGCCAGCGCCTCCGCCCCGTCGACCAGGGTGAGGTGCGCGGTCGCGCCGATGTCCTCGGCGAGCGCCCGCAGCGCGGGCAGCGCGGCCTCCCGCACCAGCGGATGCACCTGACGGCCCAGACGCAGCACACCCAGACCGACCCGGGCGCGGCCACCCAGATCACGGCGTACGAGAGAGTGCTGCTCCAGGGTCGCCAGCAGCCGGTACACCACGGTCCGGTTGACGCCCAGTTTGATGGACAGTTCGGTGACGGTCAGCCCGTGGTCCGTGTCGGCGAGCAGCTTGAGGACCCTGAGGCCCCGGTCGAGCGTCTGCGAAGTCTCCGCGGTCACGACGCCCACTCCTTAGTGGTGAGGTCGGCGGCCCCCTCGCGGCGGATGCGTCACCGAGTCCCGTCGGCGACGCGCTTCAGAGGCCGCCGATAGGCTTGGCGGCCCGGGTGGACCCCCGGCCCAGTCGCTGCACGGCTGCGCTCCGCGGCGGCGCTGCCACGGGGCGTATGCGTAGCGGGACAGTAGCGAGCGGGTTCGCTCAGCGGAAGGCTCAGTCCAGAATCCGGTCAGTGACCGGTGCGCACTGGTTGGTTTTGCCTTGATACGTACACCCACCAGGTAGTTGCGGCACGCGTGCCACCGGGCGGCGCGGGCGCGCCGTCACCGCATCCGCGTCGCCCACTCCTGCACCTTGGCGATCCGCTGGCGCAGCTGCCCTGCGGTGCACTCGGCGCTCGGCGGCCCACCGCACACACGGCGCAGCTCGGTGTGGATCACACCGTGCGGCTTGCCGCTCTGGTGGACGTACGCGCCGACCATCGTGTTGAGCTGCTTGCGCAGCTCCAGCAGTTCCTTGTGGGTGACCACGGGCCGCCGGTCGGCGGGAAGTTCGAGGAGATCGGCCTCCGTGTCCGGCTTCTTGCGGCTGTGCGCGATCTGCCGGGCCTGCCGCTTCTGCAGCAGCAACTGCACCTGCTCGGGCTCCAGGAGACCCGGGATGCCGAGGTAGTCCTGCTCCTCCTCGCTGCCCGGGTGGGCCTGCATGCCGAACTCGGCGCCGTTGTACATGACCCGGTCGAAGACGGCGTCGGACTCCAGCGCCTCGAACGGCAGCATGTCCTGCTCGCCGGTGTCCTCGTCCTGCTCCCGGTTGGCCTCCTCCATCTCCTTCTCGGACTCGGCGTACGGGTCCTCCTCCTCACCGTCCTTCTTCGGCCGGTCGAGGACGTGGTCGCGTTCGACCTCCATCTCGTTGGCGAAGGTCAGCAGGTCGGGGACGGTGGGCAGGAAGACCGAGGCGGTCTCGCCGCGGCGCCGGGACCGCACGAACCGGCCGACGGCCTGGGCGAAGAAGAGCGGGGTCGAGATGGTGGTCGCGTACACCCCGACGGCGAGCCGGGGCACGTCCACGCCCTCGGACACCATGCGCACCGCGACCATCCAGCGGTCGCCGTTGTGGCTGAACTCGTCGATGCGGTCGGAGGCGCCCGCGTCGTCGGACAGGACGAGGGTCGCCTTGTGCCCGGTGATCTCGCGAATGAGCTTGGCGTAGGCGCGGGCCGCCTCCTGGTCGGAGGCGATCACGAGGGCACCGGCGTCCGGGATGGCCTTGCGGACCTCGGTCAGCCGCTGGTCGGCGGCGCGCAGCACGCTGGGCATCCAGTCGCCGCGCGGGTCGAGGGCGGTGCGCCAGGCCTGGCTGACGGCGTCCTTGGTCATGGGTTCGCCGAGCCGGGCGGCGATCTCGTCGCCGGCCTTGGTGCGCCAGCGCATGTTGCCGCTGTAGGAGAGGAAGATGACCGGCCGCACGACCCCGTCGGCGAGGGCGGACCCGTATCCGTACGTGTAGTCGGCGGCGGACCGCCGGATGCCGTCGTTCCCCTCCTCGTACGTCACGAAGGGGATGGGGTTGGTGTCGGACCGGAACGGCGTACCGGTCAGGGCGAGTCGGCGGGTCGCCGGCTCGAACGCCTCGAGACAGGCCTCGCCCCAGGACTTGGAGTCGCCGGCGTGGTGGATCTCGTCGAGGATGACGAGGGTCTTGCGCTGCTCGACGCGGTTGCGGTGCAGCATGGGCCGCACGCCCACGCCCGCGTAGGTGACGGCGACGCCGTGGTACTCCCGGCCGAGCGGCCCCGCGCTGTACTCGGGGTCGAGTTTGATCCCGATCCGCGCCGCCGCCTCCGCCCACTGCTTCTTCAGATGCTCGGTCGGCGCGACCACGGTCACCTGCTGCACGACGTGGTGGTGCAGCAACCAGGACGCGAGCGTCAGCGCGAACGTCGTCTTGCCGGCGCCGGGCGTGGCGACGGCCAGGAAGTCACGCGGCTGCTCCCGGACGTACTTCTCCATCGCCCCCTGCTGCCAGGCACGCAGCTTGCCGGCGGTGCCCCAGGGGGCGCGGCCGGGGAAGGCGGGAGAGAGGTGGTGGGAGGAGCTGGAGCTGGCGGTGGTAGTCACGATCTCCGTGGAGGGGGTCGGGCGGCTCGGTGCGACGGGTCAGACGGCTCGGCGTATCGGTTCGGGCGGCTCGGCGTATCGATTCGGGCGGCTCGGCTACGTATGACAACCGGGCCACCCTACCGGTGTGCTCACCCGCCACTCGGGGCAACGGCGCCGCATCCGGCCCCGGTGCGACAGGGGTCACAGATCACCGGGTCCGTGTTCACGGATCACCGGGTTCCGTTCCCCCGGGGTCAGCGCTCGCGTAGCCGGGTCGTCACCCAGGCGCCCAGGAGCGCCACCGCAGCCATCGGCAGGAACACCGCCGCGAAGGCCGCCGGGTGGGAGCCGCCGGCGGTCGCCCCGGTGGCCGTGCGGGCGACGGTGCCGCCGCCGAGCGCGGCGAACGCGGCGCCGCCCGCGGCGAGCAGGAGGACGTTGGAGAGGCCGTCGGAGATCTGCAGGGCGGCCGAGTTGGCGCCCGCCTCACCGGGTGCGGACAGGTCCAGCAGCAGGACACTGGTCGAGGAGATGACCAGGCCCATGCCGAAGCAGCCGAACCCCCAGGCGACGGCGACGGTCCAGACCGGCACCGCATGGATCAGCACACTGGGCGCGGTGGCGATCGCGGCGGCGACGACGAGCATGCCCAGCGTCATCAGCCGTTCCCGGTACGGCTCCACGCGCGGTCTCGACTGCACGTACGAGCCCAGCGCCCAGGCGCCGCCGCCCGCCGCGAGTGAGAACCCGGCCAGCGTCGGCGACAGTCCGCGCTGGGTGACCAGCATGAGCGGGACGAAGCTCTCCGCCGAGATGAAGGCGCCCGCCGCCACCCCGCGCAGCAGCACCACGGAGGGCAGTCCGCGGGCCGCCCGGCAGGTGCCGCGGGGCAGCAGTCCGCGCACGGCGGGGACGAGCAGCGCGGCACCCGCGAGGCCGGGGACGAGCGAGAGGCGGTCGTGGTCCTGGGCCGCGTACTGGAGGAGTCCCGCGCCCAGCGAGATGCCGAGCGCCAGCCGGATGCGGCGGGCGTCGAAGGGGGCCGCGACGGTCTCTCCGGCGGGGCCGCCCGCTCGGCGCCGTATCTGGGGCAGCGCCAGCGCCAGCGGGAACACCACAAGGACGGGGATGCCGATGAACACCCAGCGCCAGCCGAGCTGTTCGGTCACCGCCCCCGACGCCAGCGGACCGACCACCGAGGGGACCACCCAACTCGCCGCGAAGGCCGCCATGATGGCCGATCGCAGCCGCTCCGGGTAGGCGCGGCCCACGACCACGTACAGGGCGACGATGACCAGTCCGCCGCCGAGCCCCTGCACGGCCCGCCCCACGATGAACAGCCACATCGCCCCGGCCGTGCCGGACAGCAGCAGACCGGCCGCGAAGGCGGCGATGCCACAGGTCAGCGAGGCGAGCGGGCCACTGCGATCGGACCACTGCCCGGCCAGCACCATGCCGAACAGGCTGGTCGTGAAGTATCCGGAGAACGCGAACGCGTAGAGGGACAGCCCGTCCAGATCCCGCGCCGCGACCGGCATCGCGGTGCCGACGGCCGTCGCCTCGAAGGCGATGAGCATGACGACCGAGACGATGCCGATGCTCAGGGACCGGTACGGCCGGCTCAGTACACCGGTGGCGTGGTCCGAGGAGTCGGAAGCGGTGCCGGTGACGTCGGTTTCTCGGGGTTCCAGGGCTGCCATGCAGGCAGCGTAAGGGGCTCGGAGCGGATTGACTCCTGTCGGGAGACGGTGATCGCGTCGGCCCTTGGTCCTACGACCGTCCTTTCGTGAACGGCGTATGGCAGTCCCGTTGCAGCGCCCGCGGTCCTCTTGAGCCCCTCGATCACCTCGCCCTACGGTCAATGGCGTCAGGTCGGAACGAGTGAGCCGTGCCGCACCTGATCTTGGCCGTGTGCCCGAGGTTCAGGGGCTCGCCCGCGCAGCATCCATCAGCGGGCTCCGCCCGCGGGGAGTTACGCGGGTCCGACTCCCGCCACGGCCGAGACGCAAGGCCGTGTGCCCGAGTGGTTCAGGGGCTCGCCTGCGCAGCATCCATCAGCGGGCTCCGCCCGCGGGGAGTTACGCGGGTCCGACTCCCGCCACGGCCGAGACGCATGGCCGTGTGCCCGAGTGGTTCAGGGGCTCGCCTGCAAAGCGAGTTACGTGGGTTCGAATCCCGCCACGGCCTCCATGACCCGGCGCTTCCGGCCGGCCACTGGCGGGTGGTCGGCCGAGAGGCCGAGCGGTTGCAGGTCGGGGAGTAGGGAGCGCCGACCGACGCTCCGACAGGTCTCGGAGCGATACGCCGTTCGCGCGGCTCCGACCCGTTGTGGATTGCCCTACCAGGCGTACAGCCCGCCGCCCGCCTGGTCCTCGAAGGCCTCCGGCCAGTAGCGTCGGCCGTCGTCCTCCGGGGTTCTCGGGGTGGGGTCGCACGCTATCGGGTCGACCATCGCGAGCGTCTCGGCCATCGTGGCGGCCAGTTGCTCGTACGAGTCCGTCAGGCCGTGGTCCTCGTCGAGTGCCTTCTCCCGGTGCACCAGCCAGACCGTGAACGCGAGTGTGGAGATGTCCGCGTTCAGGGGACGCAGGATCGCGTCGGGCTCGCTCCAGCAGAGCACCGCTCCGGTGGCACCGTCGACCACCAGGCTCGTGTCCTCCAGCAGATGGCCGAGCCGGATCAGACGGTCCGCCCCGTGGGGCAGTTCGTCCGCGGTGACGTCGCCCTCCTCCGCGTAGTACTCGGTCAGGGTCGGCAGGGGCACGTCCGTGTCCAGTTCGTACCAGTAGCCGTCCTCCGGGAGGCCCACGTCGCGCAGGAAGCGGCGGGTCGGCGCGTGGGTGAGCGCGCCGGGGAAGTCGACGTCCTCGAAGCGCACGATCGCGGCGGAGCCGAACTCCTCGTCCAGCAGCCGCGGCGGCAGGTCGAGCGCGAGGCCCGTGCCGGGGCGTGCGATTCGGGCGAGGGGACGGATCAGCGCGGCCATCCGCCAGTACGGCGCCGGGTCCTCCCCGGAGCCGTCGGCGAACAACGTCGCCAGCCGCTCGGACGCCTGCGCCACCGCCTTCGGGCCGTACCCAGGCGCGAACCGGCCGTGGAACGCGGTCAGTTCGTCCGTCGTCGCCGCGAACCGCAGCAGTGCCTCCAGGGAGGGCGCGAGCGGTGAGAGGTCCATCAGGCCGGGGTGACGCGGGAACACGTACGTCGTGAAGACCTCACCCGTGGCACCGTCCAGCACCAGGGACTCCAGGTCGCGGTCGAGGCTGCGCAGCGCCCCTATGACCAGCTGGTCGCGCAGCTCCTCGGCGAGCTTCTCGGCGTCCTCGACCAGCTCGGCGACCCGCCGCAGCGCGGGCCGCCCGCGCAGTGCCCCGAATCCCAGCAGGGCGCTGCCCGACGGCAGTCCGGGACCCGTCAACAGGCGCCGCGTCTGCGCGTGCGTGACATACGGATCCAGGTCCGCCTCGGTCAGCGTGATCACACCGCCGACGTCCGTCGTGTTCATCGATTCCCCCCGCGTGCTTGTCCCCGGAGCGTCACCGAACCCCGGAGGACGCCCCCGCCGTCGAACGGCTCTCCCCCAACGCCCAGAACCCTACGCGGCCCCACTGACAACGGCAGGAAGCATCGGACGGCGTGCGTCAGGTGGGGTTGGTCACCACCGCCGCCTGCGGGCGGATCGGCAGGCGGTTGACGGGGCGGCCGGTCGCCGCGCGCACCGCGGAGGCGACCGCCGCCGGCGACGTCACCACGGGCACCGCGCTGACCGCCTTCGCGCCGAAGGGCGCGACCACGTCCCGTTCCTCGACCAGCTTGACGATCTTGATGTCGGGCGCGTCCAGGGCCGTCGGCAGGGAGTAGCCCGTCAGGTCGGGGTGGCGGATCAGGCCGCGCGCCGTGCGCAGGTTCTCCGTGAGCGCGATGCCCACGCCCTGGGTGACGCCGGCCTCCACGCGCGCGGCGAGCTGCGCCGGGTTCAGCACCCGGCCCACGTCCTGGGCCAGCGCCAGTTCCACGACGCGTACCGAGCCGATCTCGATGTCCACGTCCACCACGGCGCGGATGGCGCAGAACGCGAGCCCCACGAAGGCGTCGCCCTGGCCCGTCTCGTTCAGCGGTTCCGTGGGGTGCGGACGGCACTGCGCGGTGGCCCACAGCTCCTTGCCCTCCAGAGCCTCGGTGACCGTCGTCGACAGCACGCCGTCGTACGAGGTGATCTTGCCGTCGGTGATCTGGAGCAGCTCGGTGGACATGCCGAACTTGTGCGCGAGGGGCTGCAGCAACTGGGTACGGACCATCTTCGCCGCGCGCTCCACCGCGCCGCCCGACACCCAGGTGTGGCGGCCCCGGCAGCCCGCGCCGGCCGGCGGCTGGTCCGTGTCGACCGGTGCCACGTGCACCTCGTCGATGCCGAGCGTCTCCTGGACGATCTGCCGGGCCAGCGTGGTGAAGCCCTGACCGGTCTCGACCGCCGCGCACAGGACCGTCGCCACGCCGTCGTGCACCTTCACCGTCGCGGTGGAGACCTCGTCGGCGCCCTCCGCGCCGAGCAGGTGCACCATGCCCAGGGCGTAGCCGACACCGCGGCGCACGGCACCGGGTTCGCCCGCGCCCTCGGGGCCGCCGGGCAGCAGCCACTCCTCCTCGGGGGTGTCCTTGGGGAGCGGCGGCAGCGGGTGCTCCCGTACCGCCTGGAGCAGTTCGGCCACCGGCGCCGGGCAGGTCACCGTCTGGCCGGTCGGCAGGACGTCGCCCGTCGCCATGGCGTTGACCAGCCGCAGTTCCGCCGGGTCGAGGCCCAGCTTCTTGGCGAGCTTGTCCATCTGGGCCTCGTATGCCGCGCACACCTGCATCGCGCCCTCGCCGCGCACATGGCCCGAGGGCGGGTTGTTGGTGCGTACGGCCCAGCCCTCGATGAAGGCGTTCGGGACGACGTACGGGCCGCAGGCGAAGGAGACCGCGGCGGCGAGCGCGTCCGAGGAGGTGTCCGCGTAGGCGCCCGCGTCCAGCAGGATCTGCGCCTCGACCTTCACCAGCTTGCCCTCGGCGTCCGCATGGTGCCGGTAGCGCAGGAGGGTGGGGTGGCGGTGGACGTGCCCGAGGAAGGACTCCTCGCGCGTCGCGGTCAGCTTGACCGGGCATCCGGTCTTCAGGGCGAGCAGCCCGAGCGGGAGCTGGAAGCCCTGGTCCTCGCGGTCCGCGGTGGCGCCGGGCACCCCGGTGACGACCACCTTCACCCGCTCCGGTTCGAGGCCGTAGACGGCCGCGGCCCGGTCGCGGTCGGCGTGCGGGTCCGTGGAGGCGACGTACAGCTCGACCCCGCCGTCGGGGCGGGGCACGGCGAGCCCGGCCTCCGCGCCGATCGGGGCGGGGTCCTGACGGCCGATGCGGTACAGGCCCTCGACGACGACGTCGCCGATCGCGTCGGGGTCGCCGTGACGCAGCGGGATGTGGCGGATCAGGTTGCCGTCGGGGTGCAGCGGTTCGGCCTCGAAGGCCTGTTCGGGGTCGGTCACCGGGTCGAGCACCTCGTACTCGACGATGACCGCGGCGGCGGCCATGCGCGCGGTGTCGGGGTGGTCGGCGGCGACGGCGGCGAGGGGCTCGCCGTGGTGGCGCACGACCTCGGAGGCGAAGACGGGGCGGTCGGCCGCGCCGCGGCTGTGGAACGCCCCACCGGGTACGTCCTCGTGGGTGACGACGGCCCGGACGCCGGGCATCTCGCGCGCGTGGCTGGTGTCGATGGACAGGATGCGCGCGTGCGGGTGCGGGGAGCGCAGTACGGCGGCCCACAGCAGGCCCTCGGCCCACAGATCGGCCGCGTACGGGAAGGTGCCCTCGGTCTTGGCGCGGGTGTCGGTGGACGGCAGCGAGGCGCCGAGGCCGTGCGGCAGCGGCTCGGGGGCGGGTGCGGCCGCCGCAGTGGTCGCGGTGGCGGCTTCGTTGCTCACGCCTGGCCTCCGTCCTGGCCGTACGGGTGCTCGTTCGGGGCTGTGTTCTCGAAGTGCTCGAAGTTCTCGAAGTGCTCGAAGGCGGAGGGGTGGACGCCGCCCGCCCCGGGGGCCGCCTGGTGCGGGATGCGCGGCTCTTCGGCGTCCGGTGCCGACTCGCTCTCGGTGTGGGCCGCCTCGCGCTCGGCGACGACCTCCCTGACGGCGTCCAGGACGCCCCGGTAGCCGGAGCAGCGGCACAGGTTCCCGCACAGGGCCTGGCGGGTCTCCAGGTCGGTGGGCGCGGGGTTGCCCTCCAGGAGGTCGTGGAGTGTCATGGCCATACCGGGCACGCAGAACCCGCACTGCACGGCACCGCACCTGGCGAGCGCACGCTGCACGTCGGAGGGCTGTCCGTCGACGGCCAGGCCCTCGACCGTACGCACCTCGCTGCCCGCGGCGGTGACGGCCGGCACCAGGCAGGAAGCGACGAGCCGTCCGTCGACCTGGATGTTGCAGGCGCCGCACTCGCCCTGCGAGCAGCCGTCCTTGGCACCGGCCAGACCGAGCCGCTCGCGCAGCACGTACAGCAGCGACTCGCCGATCCACGCTTCGGTGACGGGCCGGTCCGCGCCGTTCACCCGCAGGACGTACGACGCCAGGGGGTGCTCGTCGTGCGGGGGCGCGGGCTCCTGGGCCCGCTCGGATGCCTCGTGCGCGGCGGTGGTCTCCGGTGCCGGCTCGGGGCCGGTGGCGGCCTCCGGTGCCGGTTCGCGCCGCGGTTCGGACCTGGCGGTGACCGGTTCGCGATCCGCTGCCTGTTCGGGGACCGGTGTCTCCTCGGTGTCGGGCGCGTCGGCGGGCCCTGACGGCGCCTGGACGGCCTCGGGCTCCTCCGGGGCACCAGCCGCCCGGGTGTCCTCGTACGTCCCGCCGGACGGCTCCCCGAGAGCCTCGCTGGGCGCCTCCGCGGCGCTCTCCCGAGTGCTGTCCGGCCACGGCCGGCCGGCCGCCTCCGTCGCCCAGGGCGCGGGCGCGCCGCCCGGCAGGGTCGCGGGCGGGGTGCCGCCCCACTGCTCGACGAGCGACGACGTGCTGAACTCGCCCGATTCGTCCGGCAGATCGCCACCCGCCACCGGGATCGACCACTGCCCGGTGACGTCGTGTCCCGGCCCGGAGGCCTCCTGTGCCGGGGCGGCGTCCTCGAAGGTCCACTGCCCGGTCGCGCCGGGGTGGTACGTGAACCGGTCGCCGGCACCTTCGTGGTGGGCGGCGTTCGGGTCGGGCCACTGGGCGCCCTCGGCGGGCGCCGCCCAGGTGCCGCCCGCCGCCGGTTCCGTGCCCTCCTCGGCCGGGGTGAACGTGGGCGGCACATAGCCGTGGCCGGGTGCCGCCAGCGGGCTGTAGGAGGCGAGGAGGGCGTCGATACCGCCCTCGGGGAGCTGGACGAAGGCGGTGGCGCCGTCGTCGTAGTCCCCTTGCGGCAGCCGCTCCCAGGATCCGTGGGTGCCCCCCCGAGGGGTGCCGTCCCGGTGCTGGTCGTCGGTCACGACAGTGCCCTCCCCAGTGCTCGTCGGGCCAGCGCGGCGACGGTACGCCGCAAGTGCAGTACGGCCGACGGCAACTGCTCCACGCTGCCGTCCTCCGCCGGGGCCGGATCGGGGATGCAGGCCGCGGCGACGTACTCGCCGAAGGCGGAGAGCGCCTCCGGGACGATCGCGCGGTTGTTGTCCCAGTCGATGAGCTGGGCGACCCACTGCTCGGCCTCCAGGGGGCGCAGCGGCATCGGCGCTATGGCCCCGACGGCGCACCGCACACCACGGCGGGCCGGATCGAGGACGAGCGCCACGGACGCGATGGCACGCCCGGGGCCGGTGCGCCCGGTCGCCTTCAGGAAGACCTGGGGGGCGTGCAGCAGCGGCACGCGTACGTAGCCGATGAGTTCACCGCCGCGCAGCATCTCGACGCCCGCGAGCAGGTGCGAGACCGGGATCTCCCGGCGGGCTCCGCCCGGGCCCGCGATGATCAGCGTGGCCTCCAGCGCGGCCAGCACCGGTAGCGCGTCACCGGTGGGGGCCGCCGAGGCGATGTTGCCGCCGAGGGTGCCCGCGTTGCGGATGTGCGGCGGTCCGGCCGCGCGCGCCGCCGCCGCGAGAGCGGGGATGAGGGCCGCGAAGTCGGGGCGCCCCATGCGCGCGTGGGTGAGGCCGGCGCCGAGCAGCGCGTGGCCGTCCTGGTACTGCCAGCCGCGGATCTCGCTGATACGGCCGAGACCGACCAGCGCGGCGGGCCGCAGCTGTCCGGAGTTGACCGCGGCCATGAGGTCGGTGCCACCCGCCACGGGAACGGCGGCCGGCGTGGCCGCGAGGGCCTCCACGGCCTCGTCCAGTGAGGCGGGCAGCGTCACGGCCTGCGCCGCCTGCGGTGCGTGCGTGGTCAAACCGGCTGCCCCTTCCCGCTGCCCCACCTGGTCCCACCTGTGGCCGTACGGTACGTGCTCACAGGGCGGACGTGGCAACTCTGGCACATCTTTCCCGGCCCCCGACGCGGGGGTCCGCTAGGAGGCATTCGCCCCCCTCACCAGGGGGATGGTCCGGTTTGCCACGACATCGCCGATGGGAACGAATTGCCGCCTTCGGCGATCCTTGTGCGACTTCTCCCATGCGGGGTCACGCTTCCAGGGAGTCCGGTCCCCCGCCTGCCCGTCGCGCGTGGCCTCACACGTTCGGGGGCGCACCCTCGATCGGGCGTCCGAGCACACCGGGTCGCCGCTGCCACGGCCACGGTCCCGTGGGCGGCCGGTAGGCCACTCCCAGGGCGTCGAGCCGGCGGTAGTGGGCGGTCATCCGCCGCTCGAAGTCCGCGAAGTCACGGTCCGCGGGGGCGGGCAGGGCACTCCAGGCGACCTCGGCGAAGGCGGCGAGCCGGGGGAAGGTCTGGTAGTCCACGCGCGCCTGATCCTCCGTCACCTCGGTCCACACGTTGGCCTGGGTGCCGAGGACATGCCGTGCCTGCTCCTCGGTGAGCTGCGGCGGAACCGGCTCGAAGCGGTAGACGTCCTCCAGGGTGCGCACGTACCCGATGGGCACCGGCTCGTCCGCGCCGCCGCTCTGCCGGTGGTCCAGGTACACCTGCTGCTCCGGGCACATCACGACGTCGTGCCCGGCGCGCGCGGCGGTGATGCCGCCCGCGTACCCGCGCCAGGAGGACACCGCGGCGCCCTCCGCGAGGCCCCCCTCGAGGATCTCGTCCCAGCCGATGAGCCGGCGGCCGCGGGCGGTCAGCCAGGTGTCGAAGTGCCGCACGAACCACGACTGGAGCGCGTCCTCGTCGGCGAGCCCCAGTTCCGCGATGCGCGCCTGGGCGGCCGGGGACTGCCGCCACTGGTCCTTGGCGCACTCGTCGCCGCCGATGTGGACGAACTCCGACGGGAACAGTTCCAGGACCTCCTCGAACACCCCCTCGTAGAACCGCAGGACGTCGTCCGTGGGCGCGAGTACGTTTCTGCAGACGCCCCAGTCGTCCCAGACCGTGAGGGCGGCGGTGTCGATGACGTCGGAGTTGCCGAGTTGCGGATACGCGGCGATGGCGGACTGGCTGTGTCCGGGAACATCGATCTCGGGGACGACGGTGATGTGCCGCTCGGCCGCGTACGCGACGATCTCGCGGATGTCGTCCTGGGTGTAGAAACCGCCGTGCGGCTTCTCCTCCCACAGGGGCGAGGCGCGGTGGCCGAATTTGGTGCGCGCCCGCCAGGATCCGACCTCGGTGAGCCGTGGGTGACGCTTGATCTCCAGACGCCAGCCCTGGTCGTCGGTGAGATGGAAGTGGAACACGTTGAGTTTGTGCGCGGCCATCAGATCCAGGTAGCGCAGGACGCCGTCCTTGGGCATGAAGTGCCGGGCGACGTCGAGCATGAGACCGCGCCAGCGGAAGCGGGGGGCGTCGTGGATCGTGACGGCGGGCACCTCCCATTCCCGTTTCGCGGTGACCGGAGCACGGCGGAAGGCCTCGGGGCCGAGCAGTTGACGGAATGTCTGGGCGCCCCAGAACAGACCGGCCGCGCCGCCTCCCCGGATGTCGACACCCCGGCCGGCGGTGACGCCGAGCGTGTATCCCTCCGGCTTGAGCGTCTCGTCCAGATACAGCCGTACGGCGTTGCGGCCGTCCTCCGGGCCCGGCGGCAACGGCAGGCCCAGAGCCGTGCCGAGCGTGGCGCGCAGCCAGCGTTCCGTGGTTCCCGTACCGGGTGCGGCCCACAGGACGGTGTCCCCGTCGAGCGGAACGCCGCCGCGGAGGCCCTCGACGGCGCGCGGCGCCGGAATCAGTTCCATCACGTCAGTCCTTCACCGCCCCGCCCGGTCCGAAGACCGGGCGACGCTGTACGAGTACGAAGAGGAGCAGCACGGGAATGGTCATCACCGTGAACGCCGTCATCACGCCGCCCCGGTCCGGCTGGTCGGGCTTGCAGAAGACTCCGGCTGGTCCGGCTTGTGGAACACGAGGAGTGCCGTCGGAAGCGTGGACGGCGAAGTGCCGCCGCCGATGAACGACTTGGCGAACGGGAAGTCGGGAAATGGATCCGCCGGACGAAGAGGAGGGGGTCCGGAAACGGAGCGGAATCGTGTCACGGCGGTCGCCGTGAGAAACGCGATCAGCGCCGGGGTGACGACCACACAGTCCGCCGCGAGAAGGCCGTCGAGGAAGTGGTCGAGGAAGTGAAGGAAGTACCCGCCGAATTCCTGACCGGATCCCCGGGCCTTGCGGACCCGACCCCCTGTCGACCTCCTGGAAGGGCCATACGTGCGCCGCGACCACCTGGGCGGCCGGTGGTGCGGCGGTTCGGGCAGGGAGCCTCATGGAGCGTCCTCCGAGGGCGAGCGTTGCAACACATGCAATGGCTGTTCTGCTCTGCACAACGGAGACTAGGGACTCCATGAACATGTCGACAAGAGTGCTCAACCACTCTGTGACCACCCGGAGCACCCCGTGCGACGCCGGAGCGCCACCGGAACGGCGGCGGATCATCGGCGGACGACACGAAGGCCCCCGGGGCGCGCCGAATCGCACCCCGGAGGCCCGGCAGTTGTCGGACGTCGAGCCGGTCGGCTACTTGTCGCCGCCCTTGCCCTCGTCGCCGCCGCCCATGGAGTCGTAGATCTCCTTGCACATGGGGCAGACGGGGTACTTCTTCGGGTCGCGGCCCGGGACCCACACCTTGCCGCACAGCGCCACGACGGGCGTGCCGTCGAGGGCGCTCGCCATGATCTTGTCCTTCTGGACGTAGTGGGCGAAGCGCTCGTGGTCACCGTCGCCGTGCGACACCTGCGGCGTCGGCTCTACGAGGGTCCCCGTACCAGTACCGCGCTCGGGCTCAAGAGTGCTCATACCGCCAAGAGTACTGAAGCTCACTCGCTTCAGTTGAGCGTAGGGTCGTCCGGGTAGGTGGCCACCATCGCCAGCTCACTGCGCTGACGGCGCAGCACTTCCCGCCACAGTCTCTCCGGCGCGGGGGACGACACGTCGCCGGGCTCCGACTCGACGACGTACCACGCCCCTTCCACCAGCTCGTCCTCCAGCTGACCCGGTCCCCATCCCGCGTACCCCGCGAAGATGCGCAGCGAGCCCAGCGCCTTGGCGAGCAGCTCCGGCGGGGCCTCCAGGTCGACCAGGCCGATCGCGCCGTGCACCCGCCGCCAGCCGAGTGGGGCGCCCTCCCCGGTCGCGCCGCCGGGGATCACCGCGACGCCCAGCGCCGAGTCCAGCGACACCGGTCCGCCCTGGAAGACGACGCCGGGCTCGCCCGCGAGATCCGCCCAGCCCTCCAGGATGTCGCCCACGTCCACGGGGGTGGGCCGGTTGAGGACGACACCGAGCGAGCCCTCCTCGTCGTGGTCGAGGAGGAGCACCACCGCGCGGTCGAAGTTCGGGTCCGCCAGGGCGGGCGTGGCCACGAGCAACCGCCCTGTGAGCGAGGACACCTCGGTCATGCCAGACATGATCCCGCATCTTGCCCTCGGATGGGGAGGCAATCCCGGTACGCGGGTGAAGGCAGCTCAGAGCACGGGGGCGCACACGGGCGCACGGTCGTGATGGTAACGGCAGGTGCCCGGTTCCGCACGGTTCGTGTTGTGGCGAATCCATGACCTTGCCGGGAGGTACTTGGGCTTACTGAAGGGGGGTAGGCGGCCATTACTCTTACGTCTTCGGAACCTGCCCAACTCCACGGAACGCGAGATTCATGACCGTCAACGACGATGTCCTGCTTGTCCACGGCGGCACCCCGCTGGAGGGCGAGATCCGTGTCCGCGGTGCGAAGAACCTCGTACCGAAGGCCATGGTCGCCGCCCTGCTGGGCAGTGCGCCGAGCAGGCTGCGCAATGTCCCCGACATCCGCGACGTACGGGTGGTGCGCGGGCTGCTGCAGCTGCACGGCGTGACGGTCCGTCCGGGCGAGGAGCCGGGCGAGCTGGTCCTCGATCCCACGCACGTAGAGAGCGCGAACGTCGCCGACATCGATGCGCACGCGGGCTCGTCGCGCATCCCGATCCTCTTCTGCGGGCCGCTGCTGCACCGTCTGGGACACGCGTTCATCCCGGGCCTCGGTGGCTGCGACATCGGCGGCCGGCCCATCGACTTCCACTTCGACGTGCTGCGCCAGTTCGGAGCGGTCATCGAGAAGCGCGCGGACGGCCAGTACCTGGAGGCGCCCAAGGGCCTGCGCGGCACGAAGATCCGGCTGCCCTACCCGTCCGTCGGCGCGACCGAGCAGGTGCTGCTGACGGCCGTCCTGGCCGAGGGCGTCACCGAGCTCTCCAACGCGGCCGTGGAGCCCGAGATCGAGGACCTCATCTGCGTACTGCAGAAGATGGGCGCGATCATCGCGATGGACACCGACCGCACGATCCGCATCACCGGCGTGGACCAGCTCGGCGGGTACACCCACCGCGCCATCTCGGACCGTCTGGAGGCCGCGTCCTGGGCGTCGGCCGCGCTGGCGACCGAGGGCGACATCTACGTCCGCGGCGCCCAGCAGCGCTCGATGATGACGTTCCTGAACACCTACCGCAAGGTGGGCGGCGCCTTCGAGATCGACGACGAGGGCATCCGCTTCTGGCACCCCGGCGGGCAGCTGAAGTCCATCGCGCTGGAGACGGACGTGCACCCGGGCTTCCAGACGGACTGGCAGCAGCCGCTGGTGGTCGCCCTGACGCAGGCCACGGGACTGTCGATCATCCATGAGACGGTCTACGAGTCCCGCCTCGGGTTCACCTCCGCGCTCAACCAGATGGGCGCGCACATCCAGCTCTACCGCGAGTGCCTCGGCGGCTCGGACTGCCGCTTCGGCCAGCGCAACTTCCTGCATTCCGCGGTGGTTTCGGGCCCGACGAAGCTCCAGGGCGCCGACCTGGTCATCCCCGACCTCCGCGGCGGCTTCTCGTATCTGATCGCGGCCCTGGCGGCCCAGGGCACGTCCCGGGTCCACGGAATCGAACTGATCAACCGCGGCTACGAGAACTTCATGGAGAAGCTGGTGGAACTGGGCGCGAAGGTCGAACTGCCCGGCAAGTCACTCGGCTGACGGCTCCCCGGGAGCGTCGTACGTACGCGAGGGGCGGTCACCCGGTTCGGGTGACCGCCCCTTTGGCCTTACTGGGCCCGTACGCCGTCCCGAGGTGCGTCACCGGGCCTCGTTACGCCGTCCCTTGGCGGTACGGCCTGGTACGCCGTCCGGTGGCGTACCACGGCAAGGTCACTTGCCCTTGGCGGCTTCCTTGAGCTTGGAGCCCGCGGAGACCTTCACGCTGTAGCCGGCCGGGATCTGGATGGGGTCGCCGGTCTGCGGGTTGCGCGCGGTGCGAGCGGCACGGTGGGTGCGCTCGAAGGTCAGGAAGCCAGGGATGGTGACCTTCTCGTCGCCCTTGGCGACGACCTCGCCGACGGTCTCGGCGAACGCGGCCAGCACGGCATCGGCGTCCTTGCGGGTCACCTCGGCGCGGTCGGCCAGCGCGGCCACCAGCTCACTGCGGTTCATGTTGTTACTCCCGTGTTCTTCTTGCCGTTGAGGCGTGAGATCGAAGCCGATGCTGCCAGGGTCTTCGGTGAGTCCCCGGACCCGGGTCCGTCGTCAGACCCTCGCGCCCGAAGACGCATCCTGCCCCCACCTGCGGCGGGAAAGCCAATCCGGCACCCGTAGGAGTCGTGAGAACACCCTTGGGAGTCACACGAAGAGCGCCACCGGCTCGCCGCGGTGACGCTCGGTCCACTCTCGGCAACGGACCGCAGGTCGTGGGGCCTGCGCCTGGCCGCCACCCTAGAGGGCGGCCAGGGCCCCGGGTTCCGCGACGCGCCGGTTCCATGGCCACCGTGGCAATGGTCACAGCCGCGCATCGGAGCGGCAGCCCCGGCACAGGCCGCCGCCGGACGGCTACTCGGCCGTCGCCGACGCCCCGGCCGCCTTCACGGCGTCCCGCACCGCCCCGGCGACGGCACCCGCGACCTTGTCGTTGAACACGCTCGGGACGATGTAGTTCGGGTTCAGCTCGTCCTCGGTCACCACGTCCGCCAGCGCGGTCGCGGCGGCCAGCATCATCTCCGTGTTGACCGTGCGGGACTGGGCGTCCAGCAGACCGCGGAAGACGCCCGGGAACACCAGGACGTTGTTGATCTGGTTGGGAAAGTCGGAACGGCCCGTGGCCACAACGGCCGCCGTCTGACGAGCGATTGCGGGGTCGACCTCCGGGTCCGGGTTCGCGAGCGCGAACACGATCGCGTCCTCGGCCATGGCGGCCACGTCGTCGCCGTCGAGCACGTTCGGGGCGGAGACGCCGATGAAGACGTCGGCGCCGTGGACGGCCTCCTTGAGCGTGCCGGTCAGGCCCTCGGGGTTGGTGTTGTCGGCGATCCAGCGCAGCGGCGAGTCGACGGGGGCCTCCACCAGGTCCTCGCGGCCGATGTGCACGACGCCGTGGATGTCGGCGACGACGGCGTTCTTCACGCCCGCCGCGAGCAGCAGCCTGAGGATCGCCGTACCGGCCGCGCCGGCACCCGACATCACGACGCGCACGTTCTCCATCGCCTTGCCCACCACACGCAGCGCGTTGGTGAGGGCGGCGAGGACGACGATCGCGGTGCCGTGCTGGTCGTCGTGGAAGACGGGGATGTCGAGGGCCTCGCGCAGGCGGGCCTCGATCTCGAAGCAGCGGGGCGCGGAGATGTCCTCGAGATTGATGCCGGCGAATCCCGGGGCGATCGCCTTGACGATCTCGACGATCGCGTCGGTGTCCTGGGTGTCGAGGCAGATCGGCCAGGCGTCGATGCCGGCGAAGCGCTTGAAGAGGGCCGCCTTGCCCTCCATGACGGGCAGCGCGGCCTTCGGGCCGATGTTGCCGAGGCCCAGCACGGCCGACCCGTCCGTCACGACCGCAACGGAGTTGCGTTTGATGGTGAGGCGCCGGGCGTCCTCCGGGTTCTCCGCGATCGCCATGCACACGCGCGCCACACCCGGGGTGTAGACCATGGAGAGGTCGTCACGGTTGCGGATGGGGTGCTTCGACGCCATCTCGATCTTGCCGCCGAGGTGCATGAGGAACGTACGGTCCGAGACCTTGCCCAGCGTCACGCCCTCGATGCCGCGCAGCTTCTCGACGATCTCCTGCGCGTGGGAGGTCGAGGTGGCCGCGATGGTGACGTCGATGCGCAGCTTCTCGTGGCCGGACGCGGTGACGTCGAGGCCGGTGACCGAGCCTCCGGAGGACTCCACGGCGGTGGTGAGCTGCGAGACGGCGGTTCCGCTCGCGGGCACCTCCAGCCTGATGGTCATCGAGTAGGAGACGCTGGGCGCCGTTGCCATGGCCGACTTCCTCTGCTTTCACCGTGTCGCGAAATGTGCCGTCCGATCGTCGCACCTACCGGGGAGTACGTGGTAGCCGCCCCGGATTGCGAACGTTGTGTTCCCCAGCACCGTGCACTTTCGGAAGATGACTTCCACCATACGAGAATCGATCAGGCGGCAAAAGAGGTGTCGAGGCGAACGCGAGAGGTCCGCGTCACCACGTGACGCGGACCTCTCGGACGTTCAGTGACACCGACCCGCCATGCTCGCCTCGCGGCAAGTGGTCGCTCGAAGCGACGAAGGTTGGGCCCGGGGGCTTGGATCGGGCCGGTGCCACATCAAGGCTAACAAACGGATCCGGCAGGGCCATTCCCATGGCGGAAGTTCATTTCGCTCCGGGCCCGGGGGTCAGTCCCGCAGCAGGTCCGGGACCCCGGTCGGGTCCGGCTCGTCCCGCTCGCCGGAGACCACCGTCAGCTGCTGCGTCGCCCGGGTGAGCGCCACGTACAGCACGCGCAGCCCGGCGGGGCTCTCGTCGGCGATCTCCGCGGGCGAGACGACGACCGTCGCGTCGTACTCCAGGCCCTTGGCCTCCAGGCTGCCGAGCGCCACCGCCCGGTCGCCGAGCCCGTTCAGCCAGCGGGCCGCCTCCTCGCGCCGGTTCATGGCGACGACCACGCCGACCGTGCCGTCGACGAGGTCGAGCAGCCGGGCCGCCTCCCTCCGGACGGCCTGCCCCAGTGAGTCCTCCGCGACCGCGAAACGGGGCTCGACGCCCGTGGAGCGGACGGCCGAGGGCGCCTGGGAACCGGGCATCGCGAGGGCGAGCACCTTCGAGGCCAGTTCGGCGATCTCCGCCGGGTTGCGGTAGTTGACCGTGAGCCTGAAGCGTCGGCGCGGACGCGTGCCCAGCGCCTCGTCCCGGGCCTGCGCCGCCTCGTCCGGGTCGGACCAGGACGACTGGGCGGGGTCGCCGACCACCGTCCAGGTCGCGTGCCGGCCCCGGCGCCCGACCATCCGCCACTGCATCGGGGTGAGGTCCTGCGCCTCGTCGACGATCACATGTGCGTACTCGGTCCGCTCCTGCGCCAGCCGCTCGGCGCGCTCGCGCTGCGACTCCTCGCGTACGGGCATCAGCTCCTCCAGCCCGGTCAGCTGGTCGAGCGGGTCCAGCTCGCGCTTCTTCCTCGGGCGGGCCGGCAGGCCGAGGATGGCCTGCAGCTCGTCGAGCATCGCCACGTCGTGCACGGACAGCCCGACCCGCTTCAGGGAACGCGCGACCTTGCGCACCTCGCCGGGGGTGAGGATGCGCCGTGCCCAGCGGCCCAGCCGCCTCTCGTCGGCCATCGCGTCCAGCACGGCGCGCGGGGTCAGCTCGGGCCACCAGGCGTCCAGGAACGCCAGGAAGGAGTCCTCGGAGGTGATGTCCTCGTCGAAGGAGGAGCGCAATTCGGCCGCCAGCTCGGGGTCGGTGTGCCGGCCGGCCGCGCCGGAGCGCGCCCACAGGGCGTCCAGGAGCAGCTTGCGGGCGCGGGGTCGCAGCAGGTTCACCGGGGCGGTGCCGCTCAGGGCGTTGTGCCGGATCCGCTCCAGCTCCTCGGCCTCCAGTTCGATCCGGCGGCCGAAGGCGACGACCCTCAGCCGGCTCGGCGAATCGTTCAGCTCCAGGGTTCCGCGGGCGGCCTTCCGCAGCACCTTGAGCATGCGGTACGAGCCCTTGGCACGCGCCACGGACGGGGAGTCGTACAGAGTGGCCCCGGCGCCGTCGACGAGCGAGCCGATGGCGCGGATCGCGACCTGGCCCTCCTCGCCGAGGGACGGCAGCACGCCCTCGGTGTACGCGACCAGCAGCGGTGTGGGCGAGACGATCAGGATGCCGCCCGCGTATCTGCGCCGGTCCTGATAGAGGAGGTAGGCGGCCCGGTGCAGGGCGACGGCCGTCTTGCCGGTGCCGGGGCCGCCCTCCACATATGTCACGGAGGCGGCGGGGGCCCGGATGACCAGGTCCTGCTCGGCCTGGATGGACGCCACGATGTCCCGCATGGTGTGGGTGCGGGCCTGGCCGAGCGCGGCCATCAGGGCGCCGTCGCCGATCACCGGCAGTTCGTGGCCGTCGAGGGTCGCCTTCAGCTCGGGGCGCATCAGGTCGTCCTCGACGCCGAGTACCCTGCGGCCCTTGGAACGGATGACCCGGCGGCGCACGACCCGCCCCGGGTCGACCGGCGTGGAGCGGTAGAAGGGGGCCGCGGCGGGTGCCCGCCAGTCGATGACCAGGGGCGCGTACTCCTCGTCGAGGACACCGATGCGCCCGATGTGCAGGGTCTCGGCGATGTCCGCGGTGTTGTCGGCGCGCACCGCGCCCTCGGCGGGCTCGACGGCCGTGTACGCGCCGTCCGGGCCCCTCTTGCCGTCCTTGCCGGGCAGCAGGTCGATCCGGCCGAAGAGGAAGTCCTCGAACTCGTTGTTCAGCCGGTTCAGATGGACACCCGCCCGGAAGACCTGCGCGTCCCGCTCGGCCAGCGCCCCGGGCGTGCCGACGTGACCCCGCTTGGCGGCGTCGTTCATCAGGAACTCCGCCTCGTGGATCTTCTCCTCGAGGCGCCGGTACACCCGGTCCAGGTGTTCCTGTTCGACGCTGATCTCCCGGTCGCGGAGCGAGTCGTGCGCGGACTTGCCGACCGGGCCGAGCGCGGTTTCCTGTTGAACCTGAGCGGCCACCGGACCCCCTTCTGACGTGCTGAGCAGCCGTCCACCGTACGCGAAGGGGGCCCGCACAGGCTACGGCCTGCTCCGGGCCCCCGCACGCGTCGACCCGCGGCACAGTCGAGCGTATGCCGCGGGAGGTGATCGGGCAGCTGCGCGAACGCCTAGGCGTTCACCTCCACCAGCCGCTTGCCGTCGAACGTCATGACCTCGAAGTGGTCGATCTCGTTCGGCGTGAAGGCGGCGCCCCCGTGCACGTAGAGCGGGTTCTTCGCCTCTTCCGTCTTGGCGTTCGGGATGCCGTAGCCCCACTTCGGGACGGACCAGGACGTGATCGTCTCACGCTCGCCGTTCTTGCCGACGGCGATCAGGGAGCACTTGAGCGGACCCTTGACGTTCTTCAGCTGAAGGACGGCGTGGGTGCCCCAGTCCCTGGACTCCATCGCGACCACGGCGTTGACCTTGGTGCTCGGGTCGGTCGCCGAGACCTTGTCGCTCATGACCTGGAAGGCCTGCTTGGCCGGACCGGCCGCCATCGGGTCGGTGGTGGCGCTGTCACCGCCGTTCACCGCCATCACGGTGAGCGGGCCGCCGATGATCAGCGCGGCCGCCGCCGCCACGAGGTAGAAGCCGCGCCGGCGCTTCTGCGCGCGCCGCTCGGAGACCTCGTCGACCAGCCGCTCGACCAGCCGTGGGCTGGGCTTGGCGGACAGGGACTCGCCGATGGCCGGGGTGCCCTGGCTGCCGGGCAGGTCCGCGAGCGCGGCCAGCATCGGCTCCATCCCCGCGAGGTCGTCGAGTTGCTGCGCGCACCAGTCGCAGGTGGCGAGGTGCGCCTCGAAGGCGGTCGCCTCGGCGTCGTCGAGGATGCCGAGAGCGTAGGCGCCGACGGTTTCGTGGATGTCGCCCTGACCCTGGGGACCTCTTACGGCTTCCGGGCCACCGGTGCCGAGTCCCCCGTACATATTGCTCATGCCGTCACCCCCCGCTCCTCCAGTGCCAGCTTCATGGACCGCAGGGCGTAGAACACCCTGGAGCGCACCGTTCCGCTGGGGATGCCGAGCGTTTCGGCCGCCTCATTGACCGTACGCCCTTTGAAGTACGTTTCGACCAGGACCTCCCGGTGAGCCGGGGTCAGGTCGTCCAGCGCGTCAGACAGTGTCATCAGCCACAACGCCTTGTCGATCTCGTCCTCCGCGGGGATGACCTCCAGCGGCGACGGGTCGACCTCCTGCGGCCGGGCCTGCCGGCTGCGGTGGCCGTCGATGACGATGCGCCGGGCGACCGTCACCAGCCAGGGGCGTACCGAACCGGTCGCTCGATTGAGCTGACCGGCGTTCTTCCAGGCACGGATGAGCGTCTCCTGCACGACGTCCTCGGCGCGCTGCCGGTCTCCGGCGACCAGGCGCAGCACGTAGGCGAGCAGGGGTCCCGCGTGTTCTCGATACAGGGCGCGCATCAGCTCCTCGTCCGGCTCCGTCGACGAGGACGACGAGGACGAGGTCATGCGATGTCGGGCCCTTGGCCTTCGTTCATCAGCCACGGCGGAATCCTTGCGCACGCCTACCTCCGGTGTCTGGGGGTTCCCCCAGTCGGTCGCTCACATCCGGGTACGCAGACGGGGGCCGCCGTGTTCAAAGTGACACCACAAATTTCTGGGAAGAGGTGTGAAAGGCCAGGCGCCTGGGCACCCATTTCTCCGCCAAGGGGACATACGGCCACCACCCCGGAGAGACGCAGGTCACAGCCATCGGAGGCTTCACTTCCGGGTGCCGCTTGATCGTCGTGTGAAAATTTGGCCTGACTTCGATGGAGGAATTGTCGAGACCGCGGGCGGGTGCGGCCGAATTCAGCCGCGGTTTGCCATGACTGGCCCGTTTTCACCGAGTTCTACGGATTCCCCCATTTACTCCGAGGGTCGCTTTCCCGTGCCGACAAGTCCGCACGGCCCGCTGTTCCCCCGCCGCGTCAGGCGCGGGTCAGTGCGGCCCGGCGGCGGTGGCGGGCCACGCGTTCGCGGTTGCCGCACACCTCGCTGGAGCACCAGCGGCGGCGGCGCCCACGCGACGTGTCCAGGTAGACGAGGGGGCAGTTGTCGCCCTCGCACTGCCGCAGGCCCGCCCGGGCCCGGGGGTCCGTGAGCAGCTCGATCGCCTCGCGGGCCACCGCGGCCAGCAACTCCCCGCAGTCCGGCCGCGCGCGCAACCGCCGTACCAGCCCGCCGTCCTCCGCACGGACCGCGCACGGCACCGGCGGCGCCTGCCGCGCCACCGCGTTGACCCACGCGAGCGCTTCGTCCGCCGGCTGCCCCGCCAGCTCCCCGCCCACCAACTGGCCGATGTTCCACCGCAGTTCACGAAAGGCCGACAGCCACCCCGCGTCCACACCCGCCAGCGGCGTACCCGCCGGCACCAGCCCGGCCCCGGCGATCCACGCCCGCAACCGCTCCGCCGAGTCGAGCCGTTCCCCGGGATGTGTCGTCGCCAGCAGGTCCAGGCAGATCCGACCGGAGTCGAAGCGCAGCTCGTACGGGGCCGTGGCCGTGCCGGATGCCATGTGCCTGTCACCGCCTTGGAGTTGCCGCCGCGAGCGGCGGCCGGTGAGGTCCGCCGAGGGGACATGTCAGCGCAAGAGTGCGGGGGTTCGTACCCCCGTTCGTACCCCTACAGTGCCCGCCCTCACACACCCCGGGAAGGCCCCGGGCGCCCCCGCCTCCACCATGGACGCCCGCTTGTGCGGCCGCCGCGCGTCCCGGCGATGTCTCCGCGCCGACGCCGTTCCCCGCCCACCTCCGCACTCCGCCCGGCAGACGCGGGCCGACGCCGTGTCAAAGGGCTCACGCGTCGGCGTACTTGGAGTCCGTGGCCGGGTCGAGCGCCAGCCGGTAACCACGCTTGACGACCGTCTGGATCAGCTTGGGCGCCCCCAGCGCCGTACGCAGCCGGGCCATCGCCGTCTCCACGGCGTGCTCGTCCCGTCCGGCGCCCGGCAGCGCCCGCAGCAGCTCGGACCGGGCGACCACCCAGCCCGGCCGCCGGCACAGCGCGCGCAGCAGGGACATACCGGCGGGCGGTACGGGCCGCAGCGTCCCGTCCACCACCACGGCGTGACCCCGGATCTCGACCCGGTGGCCGGCGATGGGCAGCGTACGGGCCCGGGCGGGCATTTCCTGGCACAGCAGCTGGACGAGCGGTCCGAGCCGGAAGCGTTCGGGATGGAGGGTGTCGACGCCACGGGCCTGGAGCGGCAGCGCGGTGACGGGTCCGACGCAGGCGGGCAGCACGTCGTGGTGCAGGGCGGCCAGCAGTTCGGGCAGCAGCCCGCGCTTCTCGGCGCGGGAGAGCAGGGACGCGGCGGCGGGCGCGCTGGTGAAGGTGAGCGCGTCCAGGCCACGGGTGACGGTCGCGTCGAGGAGACGGTCGACGGGCGCGATGTCCTCCGGCGGCATCCACCGGTACACCGGCACCCCGACGACCTCGGCGCCCCCGGCCCGCAGCGCCTCCACGAAGCCGGGCAGCGGTTCGCCGTGCAGCTGGACGGCGATGCGGCCGCCGTCGACGCCCTCCTCCAGCAGCCGGTCGAGGACCTCGGCCATCGACTCGGAGGTGGGCGACCACTCCTCGGTCAGCCCGGCGGCCCGTATCGCGCCCTTGACCTTGGGGCCGCGCGCGAGCAGCCGCACCCCGCGCAGCGTGCCGAGCAGGTCCTCCCCCACCCCCCAGCCGTCGGCGGCCTCGATCCAGCCGCGGAAGCCGATCGCGGTGGTGGCGACCACGATGTCCGGCGCCCGGTCGATCAGTTCCTTGGTGGCCGCGAGCAGCTCACCGTCGTCGGCGAGCGGCACGATGCGCAGGGCCGGGGCGTGCAGGACGGCCGCGCCCCGCCGCTGAAGCAGGACGCCCAGCTCGTCGGCCCGCCGCGCGGCCGTCACACCCACGGTGAATCCCGCGAGCGGGCCGTGTTCTGGTCGCTGCTGGTTGTCGTACATGGCCCCGTCCCGCACTCGAGTGGTCGTACCGGTCGGACCGGTCGTGCCTGGATGCCGATCGAGCCTGTCAACGGCGCATGACGGACTCGGTTCGGCCGCATGTCACCGGTGTTACCGATCCCGCTCCGGACACCGGAGCACCGGGCGGACCCCCAGGTTCCGGCCGCGGGTCCGAGGGTGGTCCCCCGGGGCGGACACGGACTCACACCTCCGCGTAGCCGAGCTGCGGCTGCGCCTCCGAGGCGGCGGCTTCGGCCCGAGCCTCGGCGCCGGGACGGCGAAGGTATACGGCCCAGGTGACCGCGAAGGCCACGGCGTAGAAGGCGAGGAAGGCCACGAAAGCGCCCGTGCCGGAGCCGTAGGAGAGGAAGGACTGGCGGAAGGCGAGGTTGATGCCGACGCCGCCGAGCGCGCCGACGGCCCCGATGAGTCCCATGGAGGCCCCGGACAGCCGCCGGCCGTAGGCCGCGGCCTCCTCGCCCCGGAGTCCCCTGGCGACGGCCTTGGCCTGGAAGATCCCGGGGATCATCCTGTACGTCGACCCGTTGCCGAGCCCGCTGAGCACGAACAGCACCACGAACACGGCGACGAACAGCGGCAGCGACTTCCGCATGCCCGCCACGACCAGGACCCCGGTCGCGGCGGCCATGGCCACGAAGTTCCACAGGGTGATCTTCGCGCCGCCGTAGCGGTCGGCCAGCCGACCGCCGACCGGGCGGACGAGGGAGCCGAGGAGCGGGCCGATGAAGGTGAGGTACGCCGCCTGGAGCGGGGTCCGCCCGAACTGGTTCTGCAGCACCTGCCCGAAGGCGAAGCTGTAGCCGATGAAGGACCCGAAGGTGCCGATGTAGAGGAAGGACATGATCCAGGTGTGGATGTCCTTCGCGGCGTCCCTGGCGGCCCCGGTGTCGTTGCGCACGGACGCGATGTTGTCCATGAACAGGGCGGCGAGGACGGCGGCGACGACGACGAGGGGGATGTAGACACCGAGCAGCACCCGCGGACCGCCGCCGGCCCCGATGATGGCGAGCGCCACCAGCTGGATGACGGGCACGCCGATGTTGCCGCCGCCCGCGTTGAGCCCGAGGGCCCACCCCTTCTTCCGCAGCGGGAAGAAGGCGTTGATGTTCGTCATCGAGGAGGCGAAGTTGCCGCCGCCGATGCCGGCGAGCAGTCCGGTCCACAGGAAGGTGGCGAAGGAGGTGCCGGGGTGCATGACGGTGAACGCGGCGATCGTCGGGATCAGCAGCAGGCTCGCGGAGATGATCGTCCAGTTGCGCCCGCCGAAGACGGCGACGGCGAAGGTGTAGGGCACGCGCACGACGGCGCCGACGAGCGTGACCATGGAGGTGAGCAGGAACTTGTCGGCGGGGCTCAGCCCGTACTCGGGGCCCATGAAGAGCACGAGCACCGACCACAGGGTCCAGACCGAGAACCCGATGTGCTCGGAGAGGACGGAGAAGACGAGGTTCCGCCGGGCGGTCTTCTCCCCGGTCTCGGCCCAGAATGCCTCGTCCTCCGGGTCCCAGTGCTCGATCCAGTGGCCTGACCTGCTCGATGCGGGGGCTGTGCTCGGGGCCGTCATGGCGCCTCCACGGTTGTCCGGTGCCCGGGTGTCGTACGCGGTGATGAGTCCCGAAGGTAGGGAGAGCGCGTTACCGCCCTGTGGCTGCCAGTGACCGGAAGGGAACGTTGCTCTCACGCGGCGCCCGGGGGCGCGGTGAGGGAAGCGCGAGCCGTGGGGGCTGCTGCCGAGACCGGGGGCCCTGGGCCTGCGCGGCGCGCATCCCGCGCTCGGCGACAGCGGCCTCACCTGGCTGACTCTCGGCCGAGCCGTATCGACTGCCGGACCACACGTCGGTGCTGCTGGCCGGTGGCTCCGTCCAGGACGGTCTGCCGGCGTCCGATCACGCGGTCCGGCTCGCGGTCCACCGGCCCGCGGGGCCCAGCCCACGTCCTCCCGCAGTCCCGAGCACCCCGGCCCCCCGGGGCTGTCCGGCACCGTACCGGCTCCCCGGACAGGCCCGGGTCCCGCCGTCGCCGCCCCGTCCTGACAGGCCCGGGTCCCGCCGTCGCCGAACCCGTCCTCACGGGCCGTTCATGACGAGCGCGTCCCCGGCCGGGATCCACCCCCCGTCCGGCGGCCTCAACCACCCGCCCGCCTCCCCCAGTTCGACGGCCGCCCGTCGCAGCGCGTCGATTCCGGGATGCGTCAGGCCCTTGCGCCACACCAGCGACACGGGTGACAGCGGAACCGGGTCGACCAGCGGCCGCAGGACCGTGCGCGGCATGGGCGGGAAGTCCACCACCGCGAGGATCGGGTTCCCCTTCTTCGCCATGATCCGCTGGAATTCCTCCACGCCGACGGCCAGCGGTGCGGGCGGGGCGATCCGTATGCCGCGGTCCTCGAAGAGTCGGCGCGCGAGGTCCGTCCACTCCGGCGTCCGGGGGTTCCCGGCGCCCGCGTACACCGTCTCACCGGTCAGTGCGGACAGCGGCACCTCCGGGAGCGCGGCCAGCGGGTGGCCTTCGGGCAGGACGATCGCCATCCGCTCGTACCGCACCGGCTGCTGGTCCAGCCGCGCCCGGACCGCCGGGTCGAGCCCGGCGAACCGTCCGAACGACGCGTCCAGGTGCCCGGCGAGCATCTCGGCCGCGGCCCCGGTCAGCCCGCTCTCGTAGCGGGCCATCAGCTCGATGTCCGGGACGAGTTCACGGGCCCGGTCGAGGACCCGGATGCCGAACAGCCCCGGACTGTTGACGTCCACGAGCAGGGGCCGCTCCGGGTCACCGCCCCGCCCGAACGCGGTCAGCAGCGCGCTGTGCGCGTCCAGTACGCGGCGGGCGTGCGGCAGCAGACGCGCACCGTCCGGGGTCAGGGCCACCTGCCGGGTCGTACGGACGAACAGCTCGGCGCCCAGCTCCCGTTCCAGCCGGCGGATGTCACGGCTGAGCGCCTGCTGGGCCACGTACAGGCGGGCCGCGGCGCGCGTGAAGTGCAGCTCCTCGGCGACGGCGAGGAAGGAGCGGAGCAGGCGGGGGTCGACAGCTGCGGCGGGCATCCGGCGAACCTACAACCGAGGTGCGTCAATCGCCACGGAGCAGGTGTTGGACCGGGGGTCGGCGGGCGGGCGACGGTTGGTCCATGCCGCAGCCGACCTCCGACCGAGCCGCCCCGCCCCTTCTCACCGTCACCCAGGACGCCTTGGTCGCCGCGGACTTCACCCCGCGCCGCGGACCGGCCGACCCTTCACGAGAGCCGCACCGCCGGCGCATCCGCGACTCACGCGAGCCGCGCCGTCCCCTGAGCGCCGCACACAAGCCGCACCGCCGTCCGGCCTCCGCCTCACGGAACCCCTACCGCCGTCTCTTCGCCCTCCCCGGCGCCCTCGCCTTCACCGTCGGGAACCTCATCGCCCGTCTCCCGGCGGGCATGTTCGGTGTGAGCGCGGTCATCATGATCGCCGGGTCCCGGGGGTCGTACGCGCTCGCCGGTGCCGTCACCGCGACCGGCCTCGCGGCGACGGCCGTCGTCGCGCCCTGGATCGCGCGCCTCGTCGACCGCCACGGCCAGGCCCGCACAGCGCTACCGGCCACGGCGTTCGCGCTGCTCGGGGGCCTGGCCCTGGTCCTGTGCGTGCACTACGACGCCCCGGACTGGACCCTCTTCGCCGCCTATGCCGCCACCGCCACGACCCCCAACATCGGCGGCCTGTCCCGTGCCCGCTGGGCCCACCTTCTGCGCACCGACCCGGCGGCCCTGCACACCGCGAACGCCTTCGAACAGGCCGCGGACGAGCTGTGTTTCATGCTGGGCCCGGTGCTCGCGGCCTTCCTCTGCGGCACCCTCTTCCCGGAGGCCGGCTCATTGACCGGCGGCGTCCTGCTGATCACGGGCATGGCGCTGTTCGCCGCCCAGCGCGCGACGGAACCGCCGCCGTCGCAGCCCACCAGGACGCGGTCCCCGCTCCGCGCCCCCGGGATGCTCCCGCTCCTCCTCGGACTCTGCGCCACCGGGGCGATCTTCGGTTCGATGGAGGTCGTCACCATCGCGTTCGCGGACGCACAGGGCCACAAGTCGACAGCCGGCCTGGTCCTCGCGCTCCAGGCGGCCGGATCGTTCGCCGCCGGTCTGCTGTACGGCGCGCTGAAGCCGTCCGGCCCCGCCGAACGCCGCTACCCCTGGTGCCTGGCCGCCATGGCCGGCCTGATGAGCCTGCCCCTGCTCGCGGCCCGCGCCACCGGTTCCCTCACCGCCCTCGCCCCCGCCCTGCTCCTGGCGGGCATGGCCACCGCCCCCACGATGGTGACCGCGATGACCCTGGTCCAGCGGCGCACCCCCGAGGGCCGGCTGAACGAGGGCATGACCCTCGCCGTCACCGGCCTGATGGCGGGCGTCGCCTGCGGTTCCGCCACCGGCGGCTGGGCGGCGGAACACCTCTCCCCGACGACCGGCTTCACCGTGCCGGCCGGCGCGGCGGTCCTGGCCCTGCTGATCGCCACCGCCCACAGGTTCGCCGTTCGGGCAGCTCGGCCCGCGCCTCCCCGGCGACCTGCCGGTCACGGCCCTCTGTAGCCGAGCCGATCACGATCGCCGGTACGGCAACGGCAAAGGCCCCGCTGCTCGCAAGCAGCGGGGCCTCGCCCACATGGGTTGGGGAGATCCGAGGACCTCCCCGATCGTGGAGATGGCGGGAATCGAACCCGCGTCCAACGGTGCGGAACCAGGGCTTCTCCGTGTGCAGTCCGCTTCGCTTTTCTCGGCCCCGGAGATCACGCGAACAAGTCTCCGACGGGCCCAGTCACTGTTTGGTTTCCCTCTTCACCCCGTGACCGGGATCAAGGTTTAGTTCCCTAGCTGATGCCAGGATCCGGGTCGGGAACAGCCCCGGGCTGACACTCCCTGTTTAGGAGGCTCGCTCTTGCTGCCTATCAGGCAGCGAGGGCGAAGGCCTGCTGGGAGGAATCGCGCTTGGTGTTGGCGATTATTGTTTTCGGCCTGTGGTTTACGAGATCATGGCCGCTTCCTCGACACGCTTCCCCTGCTTCGACAGCCGCTGTCGAAACCGATCATCCCCATGTTGATTTTTCAATGCGCACACCGGCTGCGCGGTGCGTGGGCCATCCTACGTGACCGACGCACCCCGGTGCCAGCGTATTCCCGGCGGTCACTCCACCGTGGTACCTGGTTCAACAGCGCCGGACGCCGGGGCATTCCCGCTCAGGCCCGCTGCTTGCGCCGGGCCGCCGAGATCGCCCGAGCCGCCTCGCGGCGGTCCTGCTGCTCACGGAGCGTCTGCCGCTTGTCGTACTCCTTCTTGCCCTTCGCCAGCGCGATCTCGACCTTGGCGCGGCCGTCCTTGAAGTACAGGGCCAGGGGCACGATCGTGTGACCCGTCTCCTGCGACTTGGACTCCAGCTTGTCGATCTCCGCGCGGTGCAGCAGCAGCTTCCGCTTGCGGCGGGCGCTGTGGTTGGTCCAGGTGCCCTGGCTGTACTCCGGCACGTGCACGTTGTGCAGCCACGCCTCGTGACCGTCCAGCTGCACGAAGCCGTCGACCAGCGAGGCCCGCCCCTGACGCAGCGACTTCACCTCGGTACCCATGAGGACCAGACCGGCCTCGTACGTGTCGAGGATGTGGTAGTCGTGCCGCGCCTTCTTGTTCTGCGCGATCAGCTTGCGCCCTTTTTCCTTAGCCATAGTGCCGACCATTTTCGCACTGTGGAGGGGTTCCGGGGGAAGCCGATTACGGTGGTGCGACGAGTGCCGTCACACAGGGCGCCAGAGGTGTTACGGTGCGTCGCCCATGCCGCTGAGCACCGTCTCGGCCCGCTCCAGCACCCCGTCGTCGGCCTCCAGGTCGGGGGTGATGCCGCGGCCGTCGACGCCGTGGCCCGAGGGGGTGCGGTAGTGCCCGACGGTCAGTTCCGCGACGGAGCCGTCCGGGAGCCGGCTCGGCATCTGGATCGAGCCCTTGCCGAAGGTGCGGGTGCCCACGACGACCGCCCGGCCACGGTCCTGCAGGGCGCCGGTGAGCAGTTCGGCCGCGCTCATCGTGCCGCCGTCGACGAGCGCGACCAGGGGTCTGGCGGTGTCGCCGCCCGGGTCGGCGTGCAGGGCGCGCTGGTCGCCGTCGACGTCGTACGTCGCCACGAGCCCCCCGTCGAGGAAGACGGAGGCGGCGGTGACGGCCTCGGTGACCAGACCGCCGGAGTTGCCGCGCAGGTCGAGGAGGATCCCGGCCCCCCGGGGCGCGCCCGCGACGGCGCTGCGCACGCGGTCGCCCGAGCCCTTGGTGAAGGCGGCGATCTTGATCATGGTGATGCCGTGGGCGAGCCGTTGCACCGTGACCGAGTCGGTGGACAGCCGGGCGCGGCGCACCACCTCGGTCCATGTGCGCGAGCCGCGCTGCAGACCGAGCCGGACCCGGGTTCCGGCGGCCGCGTCGCCGCCGTCGCCGCGCAGCAAGGAGACGACCTCGGTGACGGGCCTGCCGCCGACGTCCTCGCCGTCGATACTGCGCAACCGGTCGCCCGCGCGGATCCCGGCGGCGGCCGCGGGCGAGCCGGGCTGTACCCGGGTCACCTCGATCCGGCCGTCGCCCTCGCGACGGGCAGACAGCCCGACGCCGGTGTACTGGCCGTCGAGGGCCTCTTGCAACTCCTGGTACTCGCCCTGGGAGTAGACGGCGCTCCAGCGGTCGCCGCTGCGGCTGACGGCGCGCTGCGCGGCCTCCATGGGCGACTTGCCGTCGGCCATCGCCTTCGCGGCGGCCTCGGTGACGTCGTCGTGGTGGGCGGCGGGGGCCGGCTCGGCCGAAGGGGTCTTCCGGACGGATTCGTCGAACGAGCCGGTCGCGGCCCCGGCGACGAGGACGCTCGCGAAGACCAATGTCAGGGCCGCCCCGTGGCGGATGCGACGGGGCTGACAGAACGGGTCACGGCCTGACATGCCGGTGAGTCTAGGACAAGGCAATGGGCCGCACGGGCGGTTGCCCGTACGGCCCCATTGGCATGCGTCACACCTTCAGGTACTTGCGCAACGCGAAGAATGCCGCCAGCGCGGGCATCAGCAGGCTCGTGGCGAGTATCAGCGGCAGCTTCGTCAGGACGGCGTCCCAGCCGATGAAGTTGATCAGATTCAGCTTGTGGGACAGGTCCAGGCCGTGGTCGATGATGAAGTACCGCGCGGTCAACAGGAATCCACAGGCGACCGTGCCGCCGATGAGGCCGGCGACGGCCGCCTCCATGATGAACGGCGCCTGGATGTAGAAGCCGGAGGCGCCGACGAGGCGCATGATGCCGGTCTCACGACGACGGCTGAACGCGGAGACGCGCACGGTGTTGACGATCAGCATCAGCGCGACGACCAGCATCATCGCCATGACCGCGCGGGCGGCCCAGTTCATGCCGTTCAGCAGCCCGAAGAGGTTGTCCAGGATGCCCTTCTGGTCCTGCACCGACTGCACACCGGCACGGCCGTTGAAGGCGCTCGCGATGACCTGGTACTGCTCCGGGTTCTTCAGCTTGATGCGGTACGACTCCTGCATCTGGTCCGGAGTGACGGAGCTGGCCAGCGGGGAGTCGCCGAACTGCTCCTTGTAGTGCTTGTAGGCGTCGTCCTGCGACTCGTCGGTGACCTTCTGGACGACCGACGTCATCTTGTTCAGGTCGGCGAGGATCTGCTTCTTCTGCTCCTCGGTGACCGCGCCCTTGGAGCAGTTGGGGTCGGACTCCGCGTCGCTCTTGTTGCACAGGAAGATCGAGACGTTGACCTTGTCGTACCAGTAGCCCTTCATCTGGTTCACCTGGTCGCTCATCAGCAGCGAACCGCCGAACAGGGCGAGGGAGAGGGCCACCGAGACGATCACCGCGAAGGTCATCGTCAGATTGCGGCGGAGACCGACACCGATCTCCGACAGAACGAACTGCGCGCGCATGGCGTCTGCTCAAGCCTTTCCGTGGAACTCAGTGCTGGTAGCCGTAGACGCCGCGCGCCTGGTCGCGGACGAGGCGGCCCTTCTCCAGCTCGATGACGCGCTTGCGCATCTGGTCCACGATGTTCTGGTCGTGGGTCGCCATCACCACGGTCGTGCCCGTCCGGTTGATCCGGTCGAGCAGCTTCATGATGCCGACGGAGGTCTGTGGGTCGAGGTTGCCGGTGGGCTCGTCGGCGATCAGCAGCTTGGGCCGGTTGACGAAGGCCCGCGCGATGGCGACGCGTTGCTGCTCACCACCGGACAGCTCGCCGGGCATCCGGTCCTCCTTGCCGCCGAGCCCGACGAGGTCGAGCACCTGCGGCACGGACTTGCGGATCTCGCCGCGTGACTTGCCGATGACCTCCTGCGCGAAGGCCACGTTCTCGGCGACCGTCTTGTTCGGCAGGAGCCGGAAGTCCTGGAACACCGTCCCCAGCTGGCGGCGCATCTGGGGCACCTTCCAGTTGGAGAGGCGGGCGAGGTCCTTGCCCAGGACGTGCACCTGACCGTGGCTGCACCGCTCCTCGCGGAGGATGAGCCGCAGGAAGGTGGACTTTCCGGAGCCGGAGGACCCCACGAGGAACACGAACTCGCCCTTCTCGACCTCCAGGGAGACATCCCTGAGGGCCGGGCGGGTCTGCTTGGGGTAGACCTTGGAGACGTTGTCGAATCGGATCACGGATACACCACGGGCCGTTGGGGTAGGTGAGCGTGACCATACGCGACGCGGGTGTGGGAGCGCAGTCGGCGTACGGAGTTGCGCGAGGCTTGCACCTTTTGTCACGCCTCCGAAGGGATGTCGAGCGGCCTCGACGGGCGGCTTCCGGCCTCTTTCGCACCTCGGTCGCGCCAGAGCGGCGGATGATACGGCGAGCCGCGCCTAAATCGACGGAACCTGGCACAGTGGAGTGGGGAACGGTTGCGTTCCCGGGAACGTTGTGTACGTGGAAGCGGCACAAGGAGGGCGAGGCGCATGACGTACGACCGATTGGTGTGCGCGAACTGCGCGGCGCCCGTGAGTGAGGGTCGCTGCCCCGTCTGCCGCGCGAGTCGGGAGCGGCTTCAGCAGGAGAATCCCTGGTCAGGGCTGAATCCTACGGCGCTGATCGTGCTCTTGGCCGTGCTGATCGCGGCGGTGGCGCTGCTGGCGCACCAGACGGCGTAGGTCCGCGTCCGGGACGGCGTGGGGCCGCGTCGGGACGCCGTGGGAGCGCGTCCGGACGGCGCGGGAGCACGTCCGGACGGCGCGGGAGCACGTCGAGGGCGCAGGACCGTACCGGACGGGGCGGGACGGCGGGACGCCCCCAGGGGCGGCAGGGCCCCGTGGGGCCCACAGGGGACGGGGACGGGTCGGACGGCGGGACGCCTGGATCCAACCGAGGAGCGGCGGGCGCCGCGGCTCGCGCATCGCGTACGGAAAAGGCCCGGGGCAGTTGCGCCCCGGGCCTTCTCACGCGCTTCTCACGCCCCTGTACGGGGTCGTACGCCCCTGGATGGGTCGTACGCCCCTGGATCAGGCGGCGGCTCCGCCGCGACCGTTGATCAGGCGCGGCAGCATCCGGAAGCCGATACCGCCGGCGATCATCGTGGCGGCGCCGACCAGCAGGAACGTGGTCTGGCCGGCACCCGTCTCGGCCAGCTGCTTGCCACTGCCCTGAGCGGACGTGCCCGAGTTCGAGGTGCCGGAACCGGTGTCGGTCAGGCCCGAGGAACCCTTGCCCTGCTGAACGGGGTGGTTGCCGCCGTCGGGGTTGGTGTTGTCACCGCCGGTGCTGCCGCCACCGCTGCTGGCGGTCGGGGCGGGGCTCTCCGTGGGCTCGGTCGGCTCGCCGCTGGGCTGGGACGGGCCGGTCGGCGGCGTCACCGGGGCCGACGGGGTCCCGGGGTCGGTCGGCGGCGTCACCGGGACCGACGGGGTCCCGGGGTCGGTCGGCGGCGTCACCGGGCCGGAGGGAATTCCGGTGGCCGGAGGAGTGGTCGGGGCGTCGGTGCCGACGTTGACGCCGACGTTGACGCCCGCGCCGCTCTCGCCGGCGCTCGCGCCGATGCTGATGTCGAGCGCCGAAGCGGCACCCGCGGCGGTCAGCGAAGCGCCGGCGGCGATCACCGCACCGGCGGCTATCCGCGCCACCCGGATCCGCGTCTTCTTGGTCATCTGCCTGCTACCCCCAGTAGCTGATCGTCGAATGGTGCAGCGCACGGGGCCACGGCGTCGGAGACGGCTGTACTGGAGCCCCCCGGTTCACATGCGCCCCAGAGATACGCATGCCGCCGTTCACCTTTCCCAGTTTTCACAGCAACGTCAAGGTCATTGCGTACGCGATGTCCGGTGGCGCGTCTTTTGTGGGAGAAGCAGGACTGTGAGTGTGATGTAAAACCCGGACATCGGGCGACGGAAAAGGCAACCGCCCCTGATGGAGGGGCAGTTGCCTTGTCGACAAAGCGCCGTCTGGGCGGCGTGCGATGTGCTGCTCTCCGGCCGTGGCGTCCCTGCTTGCCGCCGGTTACTTCTCCTGCTGCTTGCGCCAGCGAATCCCGGCTTCGATGAACCCGTCGATCTCTCCGTTGAACACGGCCTCGGGGTTGCCGACTTCGTACTCGGTCCGCAGGTCCTTGACCATCTGGTAGGGGTGCAGGACGTACGAACGCATCTGGTTGCCCCAGGAGTTGCCGCCGTCGCCCTTGAGGGCGTCCATCTTGGCCTGCTCCTCCTGCCGGCGCCGCTCGAGCAGCTTGGCCTGCAGAACGTTCATCGCGGTGGCCCTGTTCTGGATCTGGGACCGCTCGTTCTGGCAGGTGACGACGATACCGGTGGGGAGGTGCGTGATACGCACGGCCGAGTCGGTCGTGTTCACGCCCTGACCGCCGGGGCCGGAGGAGCGGAACACATCGACCCGCAGGTCCGACTCGTCGATCTCGACGTGGTCGGACTGCTCGACGACGGGAAGGATCTCCACACCCGCGAAGGAGGTCTGCCGCCGCCCCTGGTTGTCGTACGGGGAGATCCGGACGAGCCGGTGGGTGCCCTGCTCCACGGAGAGGGTGCCGTAGGCGTACGGCGACTGGACGGCGAAGGTCGTGGACTTGATCCCGGCCTCTTCGGCGTACGACGTCTCGTAGATCTCGGTCTTGTAGCCGTGCTGCTCGGCCCAGCGCAGGTACATGCGCTGCAGCTTCTCGGCGAAGTCGGCGGCGTCGACTCCACCGGCCTCGGCGCGGATGTTGACGAGCGCCTCACGGGCGTCGTACTCACCGCTGAGGAGCGTGCGCACCTCCATCTCGTCCAATGCCTTCCTGACATCGGCGAGCTCGGCCTCGGCCTCCGCCCGGGTCTCCGGGTCGTCCTCGGCCTCGGCGAGCTCGAAGAGCACACCGAGGTCGTCGATCCGGCCACGCAGGGTCTCGGCCTTCCTCACCTCGGCCTGCAGGTGGGAGAGCTTGCTGGTGATCTTCTGCGCCTCGTCCGGGTTGTCCCACAGGGACGGCGCGGCCGCCTGCTCCTCGAGCACGGCGATGTCTGCCCTCAGCTTTTCGAGGTCCAGAACGGCCTCGATCGACTCCATGGTCGAGGAGAGGGACTTGAGCTCTTCGGATACATCGACGACTGCCACGCATCCAGCGTAACGGCTCCGCCGGACAGCCAAGGCCGGGTGACCGCCGGTTACGGAAGCTCCCGGGGGTGCGGTGCGCCTCCGGGGGCTGCCGCCCCGGGACGCACGTCCACCGGCCTGCACGGGCCGGTCCTCGAACGCCGGACGGGCTGGTAGCGCCTGACCAGGGTGATGAGGCGCCCCGGCCGCCGCCACGGTTCCAGGACCCTAGGGCGACGCCGGGGCCGAGTTCTTCGTGTCGGAGGGCCGGGTGCCGTCGTCACCCGACGTGGCCAGCCACGCGCCGACCCCGATCGCCGCCAGCAGCGCCGCCGTCACGGCACCCAGGGCGATCCGGCGACGGCGGGCCTGGGCGCGGTGGCGGGCCGAACCGGGGCGGGGGGCGCCCGTCGCCCGGGGCGCGCGGGCCGTGCCACGAGCGCCGCCCGCCAGCTCGTCCGGCGCCGGTACCCGCATCGACGTGTGGGTGTCCCGGTTGGAGTCCGGCTGCGCCCCCGGCACCAGCGGCACCGCCCCACGGCGCACCCGCACCGCGGCGGGGTCGCCCGGCGCGGCCGCCTCGTACGGCTCCTCGGCGGACTCCGCCTCCGGCTCGTCGACGTCCAGCGGCGGCATCCCGGCCAGCAGCGGCAACTGCTCGCGCAGCCGTGCCGCCAGTTCCGACGCCCTCAGCCGCGACGCCGGCGCCTTCGCCAGACACTGCACGATCAGCTGCCACAGCTCCTCCGGGATGCCGGGCAGGGGCACCACGGTCTCCGTGACATGGCGGCGCAGCACCGCGCCCGGGTGGCCGCCGCCGAACGGCGTGAAGCCCGCCAGCAGCTCGTACAGCACGGTCGCCAGCGCGTAGATGTCCACCGCCGCCCTCGGCGGCAGGCCCTCCACTATCTCGGGCGCCAGGTAGTCGGGAGTGCCGATGATCTTCGTCGCCCGGGTGCGGCGCGGCGAATCGATCAGCTTCGCCACACCGAAGTCCGTCAGCAGCGCCGGGTGCGCGCCGCCCGGGCCCAGCGGTCCCTGCATGTCCAGCAGCACGTTCTCCGGCTTCACGTCCCGGTGGACCACCCCGGCCGCGTGTGCCGCCGCCAGTCCCTCGGCCACGTCCGCCACGATCGCCACCGCCGCCTCGGGCGCCAGACGGCGCTCGCGGTCCAGCCGGGTGCGCAGATCCGTCCCCCGGACCAGGTCCATGACCAGCGCCAGGTCGTTGCCGTCCACGACCAGGTCGCGTACGGAGACCACATGCGGGTGGTCGAGCCCCAGCAGCGCCGTGCGCTCCTGGACGAAGCGGCCCACGAGCTCCTGGTCGGACGCGAGGTCCTCCCTCAGCAGCTTGATGGCGACGGGCCCCTCCGGCCCCTCGCCCAGCCACACCGTGCCGGCGCTCCCCCGTCCCAGGATCTGGTTCGCGGTGTACCGGCTGCCGATCTTCCGTGCCAAGACTGCTCCTACTGGGGACGCGAGTTGCCGACGCTGCGCCGTTCCGGGGCCGTGACGTCAGCGGCCGACGCCGCGCGCGCCCGAAACCCCGGTCGACAAAACTACGCGTCCGGAGGGGCAACCTTCACTGCCGAGACGGAAATCACCCGTCAGATGTCGACAAATCCCCAAGCTCGCAGGGTCCTTGGGCCGACGGGCCCGGCCGTCACTTCCCGTTGAGCTTCCCGATCCACCCGCTGACCTTGCCGAACCAGTCGCCCAGCATCGTCCAGTACGACTTCGTCGTACCGATCCAGTGCTGCAGCGGACTGAACTCCCACACCAGCCACCCGGCGACGAACAGGATGAGGAGCGTGAACAGGCAGCCCTTCAGACAGCCCAGTCCCGGGATCTTCATCGGGTTGGCACTGCGCTGCCGCGGCGGCCGGGGCTCGCGCGCCGGACGCGGGGCCGGCTGCTGGGGTGCGGGCGCGTGACGCTGCGGCTGCTGCTGCGGAGCGGGCGCGTACTGCTGCCGCTGGGGCGCGTACTGCGGCTGCTGCCGTGGCCGGCCGTACCCGGGGGCGGGCTGCTGCGGGCGCGCCACCTGCCGCTGCGGGCGGCGGCGCAGCGGGTCCTCGCCGGGGTCGAGGTAGGCCTGGACCTGCGTCTGTTCGTTGCGGTCACGGGCCGCGCGCAGCTGGCTCTGCCAGGGGTGCGGCTCCTCGGCCCGCGGCTGCCCGCCGGGCTCGTGCGGCGGCACCGGCGGCAGCACGGCCGTCGGGTCGGCGGCCCCGTTCCTGGGCAGGACGGCGGTGGGGTCCGCGGCGCCCGGCGAGGTGTGCGGCAGGACGCTGGTCGCCGCGTTCGGGTCGTACCCGGCCGCGCCCTGCGGCAGGACCTGCGTCGGGTCGGCGGAGCCGGGGACGGCGGCCGGGGCCGGGTCCGGCGCGAGCAGCGCGCCCACCCCGTCCGCGGCGGCGATCTGCGCGGAGTTCGCGTGCACGCCGACACCCTCGGCGACGACCCGCAGCGCCCGCGCCAGGTTCTCGGCGCTGGGCCGCTGCGCCGGGTTCTTGCGCAGGCAGCGCTCTATGACCGTCCACAGCGGTTCGGGCACCGTCGAGGGGCGGCGCGGCTCGGCGCTCAGGTGCTGGTGGAGCACTTCCAGGGCGGAGCCGCCGGAGAACGGGGGGCGCCCGGTGACCAGCTCGTACAGCAGGATGCCGGCGCCGTAGATGTCGACGGCGGAGGTCTGCGGGCGGCCCTCGGCCGACTCGGGGGCCACGTACGCGGGCGTGCCCACGAACTCGTGCGTACGGGTGAGGCCCGGGGAGTCGGCCAGCCGGGCGATGCCGAAGTCGGTCAGCATCGGGTGCATCTGGCCGTCGTACTGCTTGAGCAGGACGTTCGCCGGCTTCAGGTCACGGTGGACGACGCCGTCGGCGTGGCTCGCCGCCAGAGCGTCGGCGATCTGCGCGGTGAGCAGGGCCGCGGCGACCGGCGTGAAGGGACCGTTCTCGCGCAGGTAGCGGTGCAGGTCGGGGCCTTCGACGAGGTCCATGACCAGCGCCAGCAGATCGCCCTCGACCACCAGGTCGCGCACCCGCACGATGTTCGGGTGGGTCAGCCTGAGCAGGACGGACCGCTCCCGCAGGAACCGCATGACGATGTCCGCGTCGCTCGCCAGCTCTTCCTTGAGGACCTTGATCGCCACGGTCTCGCCGGGCTGGCCCGCGACGGCAGCCTCGGCGCCCGCGGCCTCACGCTGGCGGGCTCGCCAGACGGTGCCCGTGGCGCCGCGTCCGAGCGGCTCCTCGAGCAGGTACTTGCTGCCTACCGGCCGCACGTCATGCGCTCCCTGCTGCTTGCTTGTCTGGTCGGTCCACCGTTCTGGAGGTGTTCCGACCCACTGTAGTGCCGCAGAACCTGGCACCGGGCTGTCGACGGCCTGTGCGTCCGCGGCCGCTTCGCACAGCCGTGGACGTCGGCGGGCACATCGCCGTTCCCGTCTCCGTGCGCCGTCCCCCCGGGGGGCCGCGCGTGATGTCCGTTGCTTCGCATGTCTGGTGTACGTACGAGGTTCCCGTACGTGTTCGATGAGAAGACGCTCGCTTCGGTTCACTCGGTTGCCAGATCCGGGCGTGACCGATCTCAAGCGGACCCCCGCGGAGCACTGGTCAGGCACTTTTACGGGCAGAGCCGACCAATCAAGATCACTTGGCGCCGGGCGGCGGGCGCACTGTCGGTGGCAGGTGCGAGGATGCATCCCGTACTGGCCGATGTGCTCGTGTGCGGTGGGGGAAGTCGCGGTGGGGACCGCGGCGCGGCCCCGTCCCCGTCCCCGGGCGCCGCGCAGAAGGGACCGCTGACGGCGATGCAGATCCGGCTGACCGTCCTAGACCCGCTGGGCCCGCCCCCGGAGTCACGGGCGCGCGCCGCGAGCTGCGACGTGCTGGTCACCGCGCCCGCCGGGACGGCGCTGGCCGCGGTGGCCTCGGGCCTGGCCTCGGCGGTCGGCGGAGGCGACGGTCCCGTCGTGCTGTACGCGGGCGCGGAGCGACTGGACGCACAGCGCTGCACGCTCGGCGAGCCACCGCTGCTGGACGGTGCGGTGCTGACCCTTGGCGCCCCGGCGGAACCGGGCCCCGAGCCCGACGAGGACGCGGCCCAGCTGCACGTCGTCGCGGGCCCGGACGCGGGCGGCGTCCATCTGCTGCACGGCGGCGTGATCCGCATAGGCCGCTCCGCCGACGCGGACGTCCCGCTGGACGACCCGGACGTCTCCAGGCTGCACTGCGCGATCACCGTCGCCGCCGACGGCCGTGTCTCGGTCGCCGACCTCGGCTCCACGAACGGCACCGTGCTGGATGGCAGCCCGGTGACCGACCGACCGGTGCGCTTCCCCCGGGGAGCGCTGCTGCGCCTGGGCGAGTCGGCCCTGCGGCTGGCCCCGCCCGGTGGCCCGGGATCCGTGGCGACGGCACCGGACGGAGAGGGGCATGTGCGGGTCCTCGGTGCACAGGACCCGGAAGGCCCGGCGGGTCCCGCGCCAGCCGCGGCCGTGCCGCACGCGCGCGCGGGAGGCCTGACGGAGCCGGGAAGCGTCAGGGGTGCGGGAACCGCCGCGGCCTCCGGTGTGGACGGCGGCGCCGCAGCGGGGCACCCCTCCCTCGATCGGAGCCCGTCCCGGGGAGGACAGGGCTCCGTGCCCGGCCCTCGGGAGGGGCGTTCCGCGACGGAGGACCATGCCGGGCGATCCACCGTGTCCGGGCTCCCGTCCGGGCTGCCCTCCGGGCTCCCCTCCGCGGACACGCAGCACGGCTTCGGCGTCACCGGCTGGGGCGCCTCCGGCGGGGTGGCTCCGGAGGCGCAGGAGCACGGGCCGCTGGAGGCGCCCTCCCCCGAGGGCCCGGTGGACGAGGGCACGGCGGACCAGGGCCCGGTGGACGAGGGCACGCGCAAGGGCACCCCGCCACGTGGCACGGACGTGCCGCCGGGGGTGCGCAGGCGCGGCTTCACCGCGTGGGCGCGACGGCTGACCGGGGGCCGCGGCGACCAGGGCGGCACGGACCGCATCGCATACGACGACGCCGGTGCGCGGGCGCCCGCGCCCTCCTCCGCCACCCGGGCACCGGAGAAGTGGCCGGACCCCGCGGCGCTGCTGCTGACCGCGCTCGGTCCCGGGCCACGGCTGTGGGAGCGGGGCCCCGGTCACCCGGAGGCCCTCACCGTGCGGCTGGGCACGGCCGACCGGGCCGCGCCGGACGGGGCGCTGCTGCCCGCCGTGCCGGTGACGGCCGGGCTGCGCGAGGTGGGCGCGCTCGGTCTGGCGGGGCCCCGGGCCCGGCTGGCCGGGCTGACCCGTGCGGTGGTCGCGCAGCTCGCCGCGCTGCACTCCCCCGACTCGCTGGAGCTGGTCCTGATCAGCGCCGACCGCTCCCGGGCGCTGGAGGAGCGCACGGCCGACTGGTCCTGGCTCGGCTGGCTCCCGCATCTACGCCCTGGCCACGGCCAGGACTGCCGGCTCCTGCTGGCCTACGACCGCGAACAGGCGACCGCCCGCACGGAGGAACTGCTCCGCCGCCTGGAGGACCATCTGACCGACCCGGTCGGCCACGGGGCCGGGGACCGTACGCCCGGGAGGGGACGCCCCGCCGACACGAGGGGTACCAGCCCTTGGGCACCGTCTGCACCTTCCGCGCCTACCACCGCTTCCGCACCATCGGCATCATCGGCATCCTCCATACCGGCGGCACCCCATGACGCTTGCGAACCTTCCCTGCGAGGTGCCGCCCACCGCCCCTCGTGGGCGCGGGACGAGGACCCGGCGGACGGCGCCTTCCCGGGGCCGTACACCGTGCTGGTCGTGGACGGCGACCCCGGTGGCGCCGATCTGCGCGAATCCGTGGTGCGGCTGGCGCAGGAGGGGGCGCGGGCCGGGATCCATGTCGTCTGCCTCGCCGACGCGCCGGCCGCCTCGCCCGCCTCGCCGGTGACGGAGACCTACGAGGCGGCGTGCGCGGCCTCGCCGGTGTTCCGGGAGTGCGGAGCCGTCGGGCTGCTCTGCGGCGATGTGGCGACGGCGCTGCGGCTGCTGCGGATCGCGCCGTCGGAGGGCGCGGACGCCGCGCGGGCGCCCCGCGCCCCGGTGGGGAACGGCACGGTCGCCGCCGTGGACGCGGTGTCCCCGGCGTGGGCGGAGCGGTTCGCGAGGGCGCTCGCCCCGCTGCGCACGGACGGCGGCGGGGACCGGCACGCACGCGTGTCGGCACCGTTGCCCCAGGCGGCGCGGCTGCTGGACGAGCTGGGACTGGCGCGGGCCACCCCGGCCTCGCTGATGGCGCGGTGGGCGGACGCGACGGACGACTTGGAGTCACGGGGCGGACGCGCCTGGGCAGTACTCGGCGCCGGGCCGCGCGGCCCGGTGTCCGTGGACCTCGCCGCCGAGGGTCCGCATCTGCTGCTGGAGGGGCCGCCCGGCAGTGGTCGTACGGAGTTGCTGCGCTCCATCGCCGCGTCGCTCGCGGCGGCCGAGCGCCCGGACCGGCTGGGGATCGTGCTCGTCGACGGCCGCGACTGCGGGGCGAACGGCGGCACCGGCGGGGACGGCCTGCGGGTCTGTACGGACCTGCCGCACGTGACCACGCACCTGGCGGCCAACGACCCCGTGCGCATGCGGGAGTTCGCCCAGTCGCTGAGCGCCGAGCTGAAGCGGCGGGCCGAGCTGCTGGGCCGGCTCGGCTTCGCGGAGTGGCACACCCGGCGCGAGGTGTCGGGCCGGATGGTGCCGCAGCGAGCGGTGAGTGCGGCCTCGGGCGATCTCGATGCACCGCCGAGCACGACGCTGCGGCTGCGCCCGGCGGCCACGCGGCAGCGGACGGAGGCGGGGCCGCCGCTGGCACGGCTGGTCGTGCTGGTCGACGACCTGGACGCGCTGCTCTCCCCGGCGCTGGGCTCGCCGGGCCGCCCGGCGGCCGGATCGGTCGTACGGGCGCTGGAGGCGGTGGCCAGGGACGGGGAGCGGCTCGGGGTGCACCTCGTGGCCGCCGCCGGCCCGGGCGGACGGACGGCCCAGTGGGAGCCGACCCGCACGGCCTCGCTCCGCATCACCCTGGAGGCGGTGTCGTCCGGCCCGGACGAACCGGCGCCGGGGCGCGGGAAGTTGACGCGGCCGGACGGCAGGGTGACGCCCTTCCAGAGCGGGCGGATCACCGGCCGTATCCCCCGCACGGCGACGCTCCGGCCCACGGTCGTCCCCCTGGAGTGGCACCGTATGGGCGATCCCCCGGCCCGCCGCCCGGTGCGCGAACTGGGCAACGGCCCGACGGACTTGGCCCTGCTGGCGAGCGCGCTGGAGCGGGCGGCTCGGTCGGTGTCGGCGACGGAGGTGCCGTCGCTGTTGTAAGGGGTCCTTGCACTATGCCCGCCCCTGCCGGGCCGGGGCTCGGCCACGCTGCTCACCGAACGTCACGACGCGGTCACGATCGGCCGGTTGACACTGCAGGTGCCCTTGCCGCCCCGAACGACCCCGCGTACACCAGAGCGCACGGGACAGCGTCCGCACGTTCGACGAGGAACGAAGAACGGGGCAGTGATGCACAGCACTCTTCGTACACGCAAGTCGCCGAAGCACCCCACGCACCCCACCCACAGGACCCGCCGAGCCGCACAGACCGTGGCGGCCGCCGTCGTCGCCGGGGCCCTCGCGCTCACCGGCTGCAGCAACGACACCCACAAGAACGGCAGCGACAAGGCGAGCGGCGGCGGCCAGGAGAGCGGCGCCACGGTCACGCTCCCCAAGCTGAACGGCCAGACCCTGGAGGTCGCCGCCGTCTGGACCGGCGGCGAGCAGGCCAACTTCAAGAAGGTGCTCGCCGAGTTCGAGAAGCGCACCGGCGCCAAGGTCACCTTCGTGCCCGCTCAGGACCCGATCGTCAACTTCCTCGGTTCGAAGATCGCCGGCGGTCAGCCGCCGGACGTCGCGCTGCTCCCGCAGCCCGGCGCCATCAAGCAGGCCGTCGAGAAGAACTGGGCCAAGCCCCTCGGCGCCGAGGCGCAGGCGGAGCTCGCCAAGAACTACTCGGGGGGCTGGCAGGACATCGGCAAGGTGGGTGGCAAGCAGTACGGCGTCTACTACAAGGCCGCCAACAAGTCCCTGATCTGGTACAACGCGAAGGTCTTCCAGGGCGCGGGCGCCCAGGAGCCCAAGCGCTGGGAGGAGTTGACCAAGGTCGCCCAGGCCGTCTACGACTCCGGGGTCACCCCCTTCTCCATCGGCGGGGCCGACGGCTGGACCCTCACCGACTGGTTCGAGAACGTCTATCTCTCCCAGGCGGGCCCGGACAAGTACGATCAGCTGGCCCAGCACAAGATCAAGTGGACGGACCCGTCCGTGAAGGACGCGCTGACCACGCTCGCCCAGATCTGGGGCAAGCAGGAGTACATCGCGGGCGGCGCGAAGGGCGCGCTGCAGACCGAGTTCCCGGTCTCCGTGACCCAGACGTTCACCGGCGGCGCCCAGCCCAAGGCCGGCATGGTCTTCGAGGGCGACTTCGCGCAGGTCAACATCGGGGAGACCAAGGCGAAGATCGGCACGGACGCGAAGGTGTTCCCGTTCCCCGCCGTGGGCGGTCAGGCGCCCGTGGTCACCGGCGGCGACGCGGCCGTCGTCTTCAAGGACTCCAAGGCGGCCCAGGCGCTGGTCACCTTCCTGGCCTCCCCGGACGCGGCCACGATCCAGGCGAAGCTCGGCGGCTATCTTTCGCCCAACAAGTCGGTCGCGCCGTCCGCGTACCCGAACGCGGTGCAGCAGAAGATGGCCAAGGCACTGATCGACGCCGGAGACAACTTCCGCTTCGACATGTCCGACCAGGCCCCGCAGGCCTTCGGCGGCACGCCCGGCAAGGGCGAGTGGAAGGACCTCCAGGACTTCCTGAAGAACCCGAAGGACGTCGCGGGCACCCAGACGAAGCTGGAGGCGGACGCGGCGAAGGCGTACGGGGGCTGAGCCGGGCATGACCGCACGAGGAGTGAGCCGGCGATGAAGCCGGTCACGGCCTCGGGCGCCGCGCCGGCGCCCGAGGCCCCTACGCGCAAGAGCGTGACCGGCACCCGGAGGACCGTGGCGGCCCTGTTCCTGCTGCCCGCCCTGGTGCTGCTCGGGGCGCTCGTGGTCTACCCGATCGGGTACTCGCTGATCCGCAGCTTCCTCGACCGGCCCGGCGACTCGTTCACCGGATTCGACAACTACCAGGCCCTGTTCACGGACGACGCCATCCGTACCGCCCTGAAGAACAACATCGTCTGGGTGGTGGTCGCACCGGCCGTCTCGACCGCGCTGGGCCTGATCTTCGCGGTGCTGACCGAACGGGTGCGCTGGGGAACGGCGTTCAAGCTGGTCGTCTTCATGCCGATGGCGATCTCGATGCTCGCCGCCGGGATCATCTTCCGGCTGGTCTACGACCAGGACCCGGGCAAGGGTGTCGCCAACGCGGTGTGGGTGGGCGTCCACGACACGTTCGCCGAGTCGTCCGCGTTCCCGAAGGCCCATCCGGGCCGCCGGTCGCCCCTGACACCCGACCGGGGCGGCTTCCTCACCACCGCGACCGTGCACACGGGCCAGTCGGTGCCGCTTCCCCTGGTGGGCGTCGCGCCCGACAAGATGCCGAAGAGCGCGAAGAGGGCCGTCCAGGCGAAGCCGGAGCCCGGGAAGATCACCGGCACGGCCTGGCAGGACTTCACCCGCGGCAAGGGCGTCGGCAGACTCGGCGTGGTCGACCCGTCCGAACAGGGTTACGCCGGAATGCGGATCGAGGCGGTGAGGGACGGCAGGGTCGTTGCCTCGACCAAGGCCGCCGCCGACGGCACGTTCACGCTCCCGGCCGCCGCCGACGGGGCCCGGCTGCGGCTTCCGGCGAGCAACTTCCGCGAGCCGTACAACGGGGTCGACTGGCTCGGGCCGGCGCTCGTCACACCCTCCGTCATCGGCGCGTACGTATGGATGTGGGCCGGTTTCGCGATGGTGCTGATCGCCGCGGGGCTCGCGGGCGTGCCGCGGGAGCTGCTGGAGGCGGCGCGGGTGGACGGCGCGAACGAGTGGCAGGTGTTCCGCCGGGTCACCGTGCCGCTGCTGGCACCCGTGCTCGCGGTCGTCGCCGTCACGTTGATGATCAACGTTCTGAAGATCTTCGACCTGATCTTCATCATTCCGCCGGGCTCGTCCCAGGGCGATGCGAACGTCCTGGCCCTGGAGCTGTATCGCAAGGGCTTCTCGGAGGACCAGCCGGGCATCGCGAGCGCGATCGCGGTGTTCCTGCTGCTGCTCGTGATCCCGGTGATGCTGTTCAACATCCGGCGGCTGCGGCGGGAGGTCAGGCGATGACGACGTATGCCGGACGTCCGACGAAGGCGGCGCCCGTCACCGCCGTCAAGGCGAAGCGGTCCCTCGGCGCACGGCTCGCGGAAGGCGTCGGCGGCGGTCTGGTGCGCGTCTTCCTCATCCTGGTGGGCCTGTTCTGGCTGGTGCCGACCGTCGGTCTGCTCCTGGCCTCGCTGCGCAAGCCGGCCGACATGAGCGGGTCCGGCTGGTGGGAGGTCTTCAGCAAGCCCTCGCAGCTGACGTTCGAGAGCTACCAGAAGCTCCTGGAGAACGGCGACATCACCAACTCCCTGGTGAACACGGTGCTGATCACCGTCCCGGCCACGATCCTGGTCGTGGTGATCGGCTCCCTCGCGGGCTACGCCTTCGCCTGGATGGAGTTCCCGGGCCGCGACTGGTGGTTCCTGGGCGTGGTCGGCCTGCTGGTCGTGCCCGTGCAGGTGGCGCTGATCCCGATCGCCGAACTGTTCGGCAGGATCGGCCTGTTCGGCACGGTCCTGGGCGTGATCCTCTTCCACACGGGCTTCGGTCTGCCCTTCGCGGTGTTCCTGCTGCGGAACTTCTTCGCGGAGATCCCCCGGGAACTGCTGGAGGCGGCCCGTCTCGACGGCGCGGGCGAGCTGCGGCTGTTCGCCCGCGTCGTGATGCCGCTCGGCGGTCCCGCGATCGCGAGCCTCGGCATCTTCCAGTTCCTGTGGGTGTGGAACGACATGCTGGTGGCGCTGGTGTTCACCAAGTCCGGCACCCAGCCGATCACGGTGGCGCTGCAGACGCAGGTACGCCAGTTCGGCAACAACATCGATGTCCTGGCACCGGGCGCGTTCATCTCGATGGTGATCCCGCTGGCCGTGTTCTTCGCGTTCCAGCGGCAGTTCGTGTCGGGCGTCATGGCCGGGGCGGTCAAGTAGCCGCTGCCGCACGGAGGTTCAGGGGTGGACCGAGGGCCGGTCCACCCCTCGCCGTTCGCCCGGGGTTTCCGTCGGCGTTCCCTCACATGCCACATCCGGCGTAACCAAACCACCCCATCGGCCGTTTCCGGGCAGTATGCCCGCGTCGATCCCATGGATGCCCCTTGCCCAGGTTCAGTGTCATCGTCCCCGCGTACAAGGTTCAGGCGTACCTCCAGGAATGCCTCACATCCGTGCTGGAACAGTCGTACACGGACCTGGAAGTGATCGCGGTCGACGACCACTCGCCCGACGCCTGCGGCGCGATCATCGACGAGTTCGCCGCCGACGACCCCCGTGTCCGTCCGGTGCACCTGCCCCGGAACGTGGGGCTCGGGCGCGCTCGCAACGCGGGGCTGGAGCGGGCCGGGGGCGACTATCTGCTCTTCCTGGACGGCCACGACAGCCTGGCCCCGGGCGCGCTCCGGGACATCGCCGACCGGCTGAAGGACACCTCCGACCCGGACGTCCTGGTCTTCGACTACGCCCGTACGTACTGGACGGGCAGGACGGTCCGCAACCAGTTCGCCACCCTGCTCACCGAGCGGGGTCCGGCGCCCTTCGGCCTCGCCGACCGTCCCGGCCTGCTCTCGCTGCCGATGATGGTCTCGAACAAGGCCTACCGCCGGGACTTCGTCGAGCGGGAGGGCTTCACCTTCCCGCCCGGCGACTACGAGGACGCCCCCTGGACGTTCCCGGTGCTGCTGACCGCGGACACCATCGCCACCCTCGGCCGGGTCTGCGTCCACTACCGCCGGCGCCGCCGGGGCAACATCCTCGGCTCGACCAGCCGCACGCACTTCGACATCTTCGACCAGTACGACCGGGTCTTCACGTACGTCGACACGCGCCCCGGGCTCACCCGCTGGCGGCCGGCGCTGTTCCGCCTCATGGTCGACCATCTGGTCACGGTCTACGTCCGGCGCGGCCGGCTGCCGCGGGACAGCCGCGCCGAGTTCCTGCGGCGGGCCCGCGCCCACTACCGCCGCTACCGCGTCCCTGGCGCCCCCCTGCACCCGCGCCATCTGCTGATCCGCTTCGGCGGCCATCGCACCCACCGTCTGCTGTCCCTGGCCTGGCGCCTCGCGCGCGGGATGCGGCGCCCGGCCGCCCGGGGAACCCGGGCTCTGGCCGCCGCCGCGCTGCGGGCGCACTACCGCATCCAGCTCCGCCTCCCGCTGCGCGCCGACCGTGCCGTCTTCTCCCGAGACGCAGGGGGCGCGTACGGCTGCAACCCGGGCGCCCTGGAGTCCGCGTTCCGCAATCTGGTCCCGCACATCCGCACCGCGTGGATCGCGCAGCCCGAGCACCACCACACGATCCCGGTGGCCACGCGCCGGCTGCGGCCCGGCTCGGCCGGGTACTGGACGGCGCTGGCCCGCTCCAAGTACCTCGTCCACAACGCCGACTTCGACCGCCGACTGATCAAGCGCCCCGGCCAGGTCGTGGTCCAGACCCGGCAGGGCACCCCGCTCAAGCGCATGGGCCTGGACCTCCAGGACCGTCCGGCGGCCGCCGCCGGCACCGACTTCGGCCGGATGCTGCGCTCCGCCGACACCTGGGACTACGTCGTCTCCGCCAACCGCCACTCCACTCTCGTCTGGGAGCGCGTGTTCCCGTCCTCGTTCACCACGCTGGAGTACGGGCTCCCCCGAAACGACGTCTTCGCCCGGTCGACCTCGGCGGACGTGACCCGGCTGCGGGAGACCTTCGGCATCCCCGAGGGTTCGGTGGCGATCCTGTACGCGCCGACCTACCGCGACTACCGCCCCGGCGGGCGCCTCGCCCTGGACCTGGAGCGCGTCCTGCACCGGCTCGGCCCGCGCCATGTGCTGCTGACCCGCGCGCACCCCTCCCACGGCGAGCCGCTCGTGCGGGACGGCGGCGGCCGGGTCATCGACGTCTCCGGCCACCCGAGCGTGGAGTCGGTCTGCCTGGCGTCGGACGCGCTGGTCACCGACTACTCGTCGCTGATGTTCGACTACGCCAACCTCGACCGCCCGATCGTGGTGTACGCGGACGACTGGGAGGCGTACGAGGCGGCCCGCGGCACCTACTTCGACCTGCGGGCCTTCCCGCCGGGCGCCGTCGCCCGCGACGAGGACGAGCTGATCGACATCTTCGTGACGGGCCACTGGTGCGGCTCGCGCTCGGCGCAGTTGCGGGCCGCGTTCCGCGAACGCTTCTGCCCGCACGACGACGGGCGCGCCGCCGAGCGGATCGTGCGCCGGGTCGTGCTCGGGGAGAACGCCTGGCTGCCGCCGGTCGTGCCCCTGGCAGGCCGGCATCCGGTCCCGTCCGCCGCGGCGGGCCTGCCGACGGTGCGGCTCGCGACCGTCCCGGCGCCGGGCCGCCGTGTGCCGGTCACCGAGCGCCTCTGACCCGGCCCCGAGCCCCGGAGTTCCGCCATGCCGCGCAGGCCGACCCCCACCAGGCCCATCACCTGGCGTCCCGCCGGACGGCCGGCGCGCCGCCTCCCACGACATCCGGGCCCGGGGACAGGACCCCCGTGCCCCCGTGCAGCGCCGCGTACCGCCGCGCGTTCGTCGCCGCGTACCGGCTCGCCTTCCCGGCCGGTGCGGTCCGGTCACGACGCCCAGGCATCGATCCCCCAGCCGGCCACGGGTGACCGCGATGTGCTGACCTCGACGTGAGTGCTCGACATGAGCGTCGCCCCCGGGCCGGGCGCGGACAGGCGAACGGCCTCGTACGCCGTCGAGGACGTACGAGGCCGCGCGCGGTGTCGATTACTCGATGACGAGCTCGACTACTCGATGACGAGCTCGACCGGGATGTTGCCGCGGGTCGCGTTGGAGTAGGGGCAGACCTGGTGGGCCTGCTCGACCAGCTTGCGGCCGGTCGCCTCGTCCACGGAGTCGGGCAGCTCGATGCGCAGGGTGACCGCGAGGCCGAAGCCCTCGCCCTGCTTGCCGATGCCGACCTCACCGGTCACCGCGGCGTCGCTGACATCGACCTTCGCCTGTCGGCCGACCAGGCCGAGGGCGCTGGCGAAGCAGGCGGCGTACCCGGCGGCGAACAGCTGCTCGGGGTTGGTGCCCTGGCCGCTGCCGCCCATCTCCACCGGAATGGCCAGCTGGAGGTCAAGCTTGCCGTCGGAGCTGACGGCGCGCCCGTCGCGGCCGTGGGTGGCGGTGGCGACGGCGGTGTAGAGCGCGTCCATGGAGAACCATCCCTCTCGAGTTCAGGCGGCCGGCTCTCCGGGGTGTCCGGGCCGCCTCATGAGGACAAGTAGAGCACACAATTCAGTTGTGTACAACTAAATAGCCCACACAAGCTATCCTGAAGGGCATGACGACCACGCCGACCCCCAGCGCCGAGGCCTCCGCGGACGAGGAGTTCCTGCGGCTCGACCGCCAGATCTGCTTCTCGCTCAACGCCGCGTCCCGCGCCTTCAACGGCGTCTACCGCGTCGTACTGAAGGACCTCGGGCTCACCTATCCGCAGTACCTCGTGATGCTGGTGCTGTGGGAGCACGGAGAGCTGCCGGTGAAGAAGCTCGGCGAGCATCTGCGGCTGGACTCCGGAACGCTGTCGCCGCTGCTGAAGCGGCTGGAGGCGGCGGGCCTGGTACGGCGGGAGCGCAGCACGCGCGACGAACGGTCCGTGCACGTCCACCTCACCGACGAGGGCATGGCACTGAAGGAGCGCGCCCTGCTGGTCCCCCGCCGTATCGCCGCGGCGACCGGCTTCGACCTGACGGAGATCACGGAGCTGCGGACCCGACTCGACCGTCTGACCGTGGCGCTGGACGCGGCGGCACTGGATGAGACGCCCGGCTGCGCCTAGGGTCGGTCCCCGTCGGCGAGGCGCGTCCGCTGCTCGCGGCGTACGCAGAGGCGTACGTAGGGTCGAAGCGTGCCGGTGACCGACTCATGCCCGCATTCAACAGGGACCGGTTTCGTGTGATTAACTAACCTTTTTGCCGGGTATTGACGGCGCACCTGCCCGCATGCGACGACCATGCGGCTTACCATCCGGGCTTGATGAGTGTCTTGAAGAGTGCCACGGAGCCCCCAGCGACCGCATCCGCGCCCTTTTCGTCGCCACTGATGAAGAAGGTCCGCAGGAGACATCGGTTGCTTCTCCTCGCCGTCGGCTGGCTCGCCAGCCGCGCCCTGATGCTGTGGCTGCTCGCCCACGACCAGCCCACGCTGCTGGGCAGCGGAGGGGTCGCGCGCGAGGTGTGGAAGCTGTACTTCCAGTGGTACGGCGGCCTCACCCACGGCGCGTTCCCCTCGGGCGACCACCTGTGGCAGTACCCGCCCGGTGCCGGCCTGGTGCTGCTCTCCCCCGCGCTGCTGCCGAACCTGACCTACTTCCAGGCGTTCGTGGTCCTCACCGTGCTCACGGACGCCGTCATCGCGCTCGTGCTGGTGCGCGCGGGCATCCGCCCCGGCCGCTCGCTGCGCGGCGCGGGACTGTGGATCGCGGGCCTGCCGCTGCTGCTGCACATCCCGCTCGCCCGGTACGACGTACAGGTCACCGCCTTCGCGGTCATCTCCCTGTTGGCGTTGTCACGCTCCAAACGCGCATGCGGAGCGTTCGCGGCGCTGGGCGCCCTGGTGAAGGTATGGCCGGCACTGGCGCTCATCGGCACACCGCGCGGCCGCACCACCCGCGAGGCGTGGACGGCGGCCGCTGTGACGGCGATCACCCTGCTGGCCTTGCTGGCGGCCCTGTTCCGCAACCCGTTCGACTTCCTGCGCCAGCAGGGCGGCCGGGGCGTGCAGATCGAGTCGCTGGGCGGCACGGTGCTCATGTTCGCGCGCCAGGCGGGCTGGCCGGGGCGCACGCACTACCAGTACGGGGCCGTGGAGTTCGTCGGCCCGCATGTGCACGACGTCGCCGTGGGTTCGCTCGCATTGACCGTGGTCGCCTTCGCCCTGCTGCTGCTGTGGCGGCTTCGGGCCCGCCGCTGGACGGCTGCGACCCCGTACGACGCGGCGCTCGCGGCCGTCCTGCTGTTCACGGTCACGAGCCGGGTGATCAGCCCCCAGTACATGGTGTGGCTGATCGGCCTGGCCGCCGTGTGTCTGACGTCACGGCACACCACGCAGCGCCCGGTGGCCCTGCTCATCCTGGCGGCGACCGCGGTCAGCACGATGGAGTACCCCACCCTCTACGGGCAAGTGATCAACACCACGTGGGTGGGTTGCGTGTTGATGCTCGTACGCAACGGACTGCTGGCTGCCGCGGCCGTCGCATCCTTCGTGCGCCTGTGGCGCTCGGGACGTCCCCTCCCGGACCACCCGGAACCGGACGGTCCGACGCGGAACCCCGCTAGGATTCCTGTCCTCTCCCCCACAGGAGGTTAAGGTCCTCTTAACGGATCATTGCCAGCTGTCCCTACGCTCCTAGCCCGTGGATTCGATGCACCCTCACGATGCACAGGTCAGCGTCGTCGTCATTGGTTACGACGACGCTCCTCATGTGACGCACGCGGTGCGTTCGGCTCTCGCACAGGGCGGTGTCGTCCGTGAGGTGATCGCGGTCGACGACTGCTCGACGGACGGCAGCCCCGAGCTGCTGGACGCCCTCGCCGCCGAGGACCCGCGTGTGAGGGTGGTGCGCAGAACCGACAACAGCGGCGGCTGCGGCACCCCGCGCAACGACGGGATCGACGCGGCGACCGCCCCGTATCTGATGTTCCTGGACAGCGACGACGTACTGCCGCCCGGCGCGGTGGACGCGCTGCTCATGGCCGCCGTCGCCCATGGGACCCCGCTCGCCGCGGGCCTGTGCGTGCGCCGCGAGCTGCCGTCGGGCCGCGAGGTCCCCTGGCAGCCGGAGCTGTACGAGCGGTCCGCGGTGGTCTCCCACCCCTCCCGGCGCCCCCGCCTGGCCTACGACACCCTGTGCGTCAACAAGCTGTACCGCACCGACTTCCTGCGCGAGCACGGCATACGCTTCCCCGAGGGTCGCTTCCGCTACGAGGACTTCGTGTTCAGCGCGCGGGTGCTGGCCGCCGGACCGAGCATCGCCCTGGTCCCCGACACGGTGTACGTCTGGCACGTCCGCCGCGCGGCCGAGCGCCTGTCCATCTCCCTCGACCGCGCCGGCATCGACAACTGGAAGGCGCGGATGGAGGCGACCCGGCAGGCGTACGAGATCCTGCTGGGCGCCGGCGAGAAGCGGCTCGCGCGGGCGGCGCGCACCACCTTCCTGGACCGTGGGCTGCGCATGTACGCGCGGGAGCTGCCCCTTCGCGACGCCGGGTACCGCACCGAGTGGTGGAAGCTCACGCGGGCGTACCTGTCGGACTTCGACGCGGCCGACTTCGCCCAGGCGTCCGTGCCGGGCCGGTTGATCGCGCAGGTGCTGCTCGCCTCCGAGCAGCCGCGCGACCTGCACCGGCTCAAGGAGCTGGCGGCCCGCCCGGCGCGGCTGACCCCGCCCTACGCGAGCACCGCGGACGGCACCCCCGTCTGGTCGCAGGACCTGCCGCAGGTCCAGCTGGAGCACCTGCTGCACCGCCCGATGCAGCACCTGCCGGTCGCCGTCGACGCCGAACTGCGCCCACGCGCGCGTGCGACCCGGCTGCGGCTGCGCCTGCACGAGCTGTACGGGCGGGTGGAGAACGCGCGTCCGGCCGGGGTGGACATCGAATTCGTGCTCCGGGAGGACAGCACGCGGGTGGGCCTGGCGCGCACGGCCGCGCTCGAGCCGGACGCGGATGCGGGCGGCTGGACGGCCGAACTGCCCGTGGACCTCGCGGCGCTCGGCTCCGGCACCTGGGACCTGCGGCTGACGCTCCGCTTCGACGACGGCACGAGCCGCGACACGACGCCCCACGCCGTGACGGGCCCCGGTCTGCTGGGCCGCCACGTGGTGCCGAGCGTGAGGCACGGGGTGCTGCTGGTGCAGCCGTACGCGACGCACTCCGGGGCGCTGGCCCTGCGGGTGGCACCGGGACCGCGCGGAGTGACGTCCGTCATGGGTCGCAGGTTCCGGCGCCTGATTCACTGGAAGTAACTGCAAGAAGACGATGGGTACGAGGAGACGGCGGCACATGACCTGGCTGATCACCGGCGGCGCCGGATACATCGGGGCGCACGTCGTCCGCGCGATGACCGAGGCGGGCGAACGGGCCGTGGTGTACGACGACCTGTCCACGGGCATCGCCGAGCGCCTGCCCTCGGACGTGCCGCTGGTGGAGGGTTCCACGCTGGACGGCGAGTTGCTGCGCCGCACTCTGACGGAGCACGCGGTGACGGGGGTCGTGCACCTGGCGGCGAAGAAGCAGGTCGGCGAGTCGGTCGAGCTCCCGCTGCACTACTACCGAGAGAACGTGGAGGGGCTGCGCGTCCTGCTGGAGGCGGTGACGGACGCGGGGGTCTCCTCCTTCGTGTTCTCCTCGTCCGCCGCGGTGTACGGCATGCCGGACGTGGACCTGGTGACGGAGGAGACGCCGTGCGTGCCGATGTCGCCGTACGGCGAGACGAAGCTCGTCGGCGAGTGGCTGGTGCGGGCGACGGCCCGGGCCACGGGCCTGTCCACGGCGTCCCTGCGCTACTTCAACGTGGCGGGCGCGGCGGCGCCGGAGCTGGCCGACGTCGGTGTCTTCAACCTGATCCCCATGGTCTTCGAGAAGCTGACGGAGAACGCGCCCCCGCGCATCTTCGGCGACGACTACGCCACGCCGGACGGCACCTGCGTGCGCGACTACATCCACGTGGTCGACCTGGCGGAGGCCCACGTGGCCGCGGCCCGCGCGCTGCAGGCCACTCCCGGCACGGACCTGACCCTCAACATCGGCCGGGGGGAAGGCGTGTCGGTCCGCGAGATGATCGACCGCATCAACGCGATCACGGGCTACGACACCCCGGCGACGGTCACCCCCCGCCGCGCCGGCGACCCGGCCCGCGTCGTCGCGTCGGCCGACCGCATCGCCAAGGAACTGGGCTGGACCGCGAAGCACGACGTGGAGGACATGATCACGTCGGCGTGGGAGGGCTGGGTACGCCTCCACCCGGAGGCGGCGCGCGGCTGAACACCAGGGGCGGCCGCCCGCGTCCGGAGCCGTGATCGGCGAACGGCGTGGGCGGCGGCCCTCAGGCCCCTGTCGTCCTGATCAGGTCCGCGAGTTGCGGGAACGTGACGCCGGTCAGTTCCTCGGAGACCGTCCACAGGCGGCGGGCCGACTCGGGGTCGCTGGCCGCGCGGGAGCGGCCGACCAGCGCCGGGGCACCACGCATCTCGCCGAGACCGTCGGGCCCCACATAGCTCGCGCCGGGCAGGTCCTGGACCGCGGCGTACAGGGTCGGCAGCGCACCCGCCCGGTCGTCCTGCGCCAGGACGCGGTTGCCGACCCGCATCGCGACCCGGCGCACGACGCTGGCGTCGTGGCCCTGGAGGTTGGTCGCGGCCCAGCCCGGGTGCGCGGCAAGGGCCCGCACCCGTGAACCCGCCTCGGTCAGGCGGCGCTGGAGCTCCAGCGTGAACAGCAGATTGGCGAGCTTGGACTGGCTGTACGCCGCCATCGGCGCGTACTCGCCGGACAGGTTCAAGTTGTCGAAGTGGATCCGCGCGCCCGGGAAGCGGTGCGCGCCCGAGGCGACGGTGACCACCCGGTCCCTGACGTGCGGCAACAGCAGGTTCGTCAGGGCGAAGTGCCCCAGATGGTTCGTACCGAGCTGCATCTCGAAGCCGTCCTTGGTGGTGGCCTCGGGGACGTTCATGACACCGGCGTTGTTGATCAGGACGTCCAGATCGCCCCGCCAGCCGGTGGCGAACTCCCGTATGGAGGCGAGGTCGGCCAGATCGAGGCGGCGCACCTCCACGCTTCCCTTCGCACCGCGCACGCTCGCGGCGGCCGCCTCGCCGCGCCGCAGGTCCCGTACGGCGAGCACCACATGGGCGCCCGCCCGGGCCAGTGCGTCCACGGTGGCGAGTCCGATCCCGCTGTTGGCGCCGGTGACGACGGCGGTGCGGCCGGTCTGGTCGGTGATGTCGGTGGCGTTCCACTTGCGTTCAGTCTTGGGCATGCCTTCAAAGTAGGCGGCGTCAACAATGCTGTCAATGCCAACAATGATGCTGTCGCCAACAATGTAGGCGGCGGTCACATCCTGGATACACTGACCTCTATGCAGACTCGTCGTCGTTACCACCACGGAGATCTCCGCGCCTCGCTCCTCGCCCGTGCGGAGGAGACGCTCCGGGAGAAGGGACCGGCCGCACTGTCCCTCCGGGAACTCGCACGCGACCTGGGCGTCAGCCACGCCGCGCCGAGCCGGCACTTCAAGGACAAGCAGGCGCTGCTCGACGCCCTGGCGCTGACCGGCTTCGACCGCCTCGCCGAAACCATCGCGGCGTCCCAGGAGGGGGCGGGCGAGACGTTCGCCGAGCGGCTGGCCGCGGTGGCACGCGCCTACGTGGGGTTCGCCACCGCCAACCCCGAGCTGCTCGACCTCATGTACGCGATCAAGCACAACCCCGAGGCGTCCGAGGACCTGGTCGCCGCGTCCCAGCGGTGGACGAACCAGACGGTGGGACTCATCTCGGAGGGCCAGCGGCGCGGCGAGGTCCGCGAGGGCCCGGTCGAGAGGGTGGGCGTCCCGGCCTTCGCCACCCTGCACGGCTACGCGGACCTGATGGCGAGCGGCTCCCTGCCGCCGGAGGTGACCGACCAGGGCCTGGACGAACTGGTGGCCTACATCCTGCGAGGATGCGCCCCGGAGAAGTCGGACTGACGCCTCCGCACCCTGCCCGGAGGACCGACTCCCCCATGCGCCGGGCCAACGCCACCGTCCTCGGCTCCGCCATCGGGCGACGCGCGGGCGCACCCTACGAGGCCGTCCTCACCGGCGGTGACCCCTGGCACGTGGCCGCGGCCCTGCACTTCCAGGCGAAACTTCGGGCGAAGCTTCCGGGCGAACGGACGGGCCGCGGTCAACGGCACGTCGACGCGCGCCGCGAGCTCCGCGTCCGGGCATCGCCCTCACAACGCCTTGAGCGCCCCCGCAGTGGCCCGGGCCAGCCCCGCCAGGTAGCCCGTCGGCAGCTTCGGGCCCCGTACCACCACCGCGCGCCAGTACAGCGGGCCGGAGATCAGGTCCAGGGCCAGGTCCATGTCGATGGACTCACCGATCTCGCCCCGGGCCACCGCCGCGGCGACCACGCCGCTCGCCACGCTCTGCTGGCCCTCGCGCAGCGCCTTCTGCATGGCCTCCGCGATCTCCGGGTTGCGGGCCGCCTCCGCCTGGAGGTCCGGGATGATCTGGCCCGCCACCGGGTGGCGCAGGGCACGGGACGTGACCTCGTACAGCAGGCGCAGGTCACCCTCCAGCGAGCCCGTGTCGGGAGCCGGCAGACCCTGCACGGCGACCGCCGAGACCAGGTCCAGAACCAGGTGCAGCTTGGAGCGCCACCGGCGGTACACCGCCGTCTTGCCGACCCCCGCCCGCCGCGCGATCCCCTCGATGGACATCCGTGCGTAACCGACGGCCGCCAGTTCCTCGAAGACGGCGGCGCGAATGGCCTCCGTCACATCCTCACGGAGCACGGCCGCACCCGCGGGCGCCCTGCGGCGCCGTTTCACCTGGGGAGGGTCGGCGTTCGTCGTCATACGGACCAGCATAGGGCGTGACGACGAGACGGTTGCGTTCCGACGTCAGATCGGCTTACGCTCGCGTTGCGACGATACGGTCCCGTCCCGACGCCAAGAAACAACGGTACAAATCCCCAAGAGAAGTACAGGACGCCAAGAACAGAGCAAGACCCTGGCAAGAATCATGAGAAATGCCAGGAGGCGGTACCAAAGGGGTCATTACGACGGAAGACTGCGGACCGGTTCGCGCAACCGACCCCCCGAGCGAAAGCAGCGGATGTGAGCCAGGTTCTCCACACACCGCCCCCCGCGGCCACCGACCAGGCCGAGACCCCGGCGCAGCTCGCCGCCCGATACGGCCTCTCGGTCAGCGGCGCCCGCCCCTCCCTGGCGGAGTACGTGCGCCAGCTGTGGGCACGGCGTCACTTCATCACGGCCTTCGCCACCGCCAAGCTCACCGCCCAGTACAGCCAGGCGAAGCTCGGCCAGATCTGGCAGGTCATGACGCCGCTGCTGAACGCCGCGGTCTACTACTTCATCTTCGGTGTGCTGCTGGGCACCAAGCACGGCGTCCCGGACTACATCCCGTTCCTGGTGACGGGCGTGTTCGTCTGGACGTTCACGCAGAGCTCGATCATGGCGGGCACCCGGGCCATCTCCGGCAACCTCGGCCTCGTGCGGGCCCTGCACTTCCCGCGGGCCGCCCTGCCCATCTCCTTCGCGCTGCAGCAGCTCCAGCAGCTGCTCTTCTCCATGGCCGCTCTCGTGGTGATCCTGTTCTGCTTCGGCATCCCGCTCGGCTTCTCCTGGCTGCTGACGGTCCCGGTGCTGGTCCTGCAGTTCGTGTTCAACGCCGGCATGTCGATGATCCTGGCCCGGATGGGCGCCAAGACGCCCGACATCGCGCAGCTGATGCCGTTCGTCCTGCGCACCTGGATGTACGTCTCGGGCGTGATGTTCAGCATCGACAAGACGCTCAAGAACACCCACCTGCCGTACATCGTGAAGCGGCTGCTGGAGGCCAACCCCGCCGCCGTCTACATCGACCTGATGCGCTTCTCGCTGATCGACAGCTTCCACGCCAAGCAGCTTCCGCACCACGTGTGGGCGTACGCGGTCGGCTGGGCTCTGGTCGCCGGCGTCGGCGGCTTCATCTACTTCTGGAAGGCTGAGGAGAAGTACGGCCGTGGCTGAGCTCATGAAGGACGAACCCATCCCCACGATCATCTGCGACGGCGTCGACATCGTCTATCGCGTCAACGGCACCGGCTCCGGCCGTGGCTCGGCCACCGCCGCACTCAACCGCATCCTGCGCCGCGAGCAGGCGGAGAAGGCGGCGGGCGTGCGTCGGGTGCATGCCGTCAAGAACGTGTCCTTCACCGCGTACAAGGGCGAGGCCATCGGCCTGATCGGTACGAACGGGTCCGGCAAGTCGACGCTGCTCAAGGCCGTCGCCGGGCTGCTGCCCGTCGAGAACGGCAAGATCTACACCAACGGCCAGCCCTCCCTCCTCGGCGTCAACGCGGCTCTGATGAACGACCTCACGGGCGAGCGCAACGTCTACCTCGGCGGTCTCGCCATGGGCATGCCCCGCGAACAGATCAAGGAGCGTTACCAGGACATCGTCGACTTCTCGGGCATCAACGAGAAGGGCGACTTCATCACGCTCCCCATGCGGACCTACTCCTCCGGTATGGGGGCCCGTCTGCGCTTCTCGATCGCCGCTGCCAAGGACCACGACGTCCTGCTGATCGACGAGGCGCTCGCCACGGGAGACCGCGCCTTCCAGAAGCGGTCCGAGGAGCGCATCCGCGAACTGCGCGAGCACGCGGGCACGGTCTTCCTCGTCAGCCACAACAACAACTCGATCCGTGACACCTGCGAGCGGGTGCTGTGGCTGGAGCGCGGCGTGCTGCGCATGGACGGTCCGACCGCGGACGTCCTCGCGGAGTACGAGGCGTTCACGGGCGGCGGCGCCAAGCCCAAGGCCGCGAGCGCGCCCAAGGCGAAGTGATCCGCGGCACTGCGGCGCGCGGAGAGCGCCGGACGGGCTGACAGGCTGAACAACCAGTCTGTCAGCCCGTCCGGCGTTCGGCTGCGAGGCCGTTCCGGCCGAAGCGAGGGTCTGGGCGGGCTTGCCCCATTGCGGAAGCCTGGGCCGGCCCGCCGGGTGAAGCGGCGGAGCCCCTCAGCGGGGCGGAGTGACCCCTCAGCGGGCGGAGCCCCTCAGCGCACCACCTGGTACAGCACCTGACCCCCCGGCCCCGAAGCCACCCGCCGCAGTGCCCGATCGCCCGACGGCAGGCCCCCTTCCGCGGGCCGCTGGACGATCCACCGCACTCCGTACGACCGCAGCACCCCGAGCCGGGCCGTCCGGGACCGCCCCGCCCCGAAGTACGTCTCCACCGCGGCCTGCCGCTTGGCCTGGTCCGGCAGGAAGAAGTCCGGATACCCGGGTGCCACGGTGTACGCCCCGTACGCCGGAACCTGCCGCGCGGTCCACGTCCTGGCCATGACCACGTCCCCGTACCGCACCCACGACGTGATCCAGTGGTACCCCACCCACGGCACCCGGTACTTCGCGGCGACCGCCCCGGGCAGCGCGTCCCGCCCCACCACGTATCCCACGGTCCCCACCTGCGTCCATGTGCCGATGCCCAGCGCGGCGGCCAGCACCCAGATCGCCACGTTCCGCAGTGTGCCGCGCACGGCCCCGGCCACCTCCACGGCCGCCGCCAGCTGCGCCGGGATCAGCACCGCCGGCAGCGCGCGCCCCCACGAGTAGTGCCCGCTCAGCCCACCGGCCGCGAACACCACCACGCCGAGCAGGAAGAACACCACCAGCGGATCCCGCCACTCCCGGCGCGCCCGTACCGCCAGCGCCACCACCCCGAGCAGCACGAGCCCGAACCGTGCGAACAGGTGCTGGTACAGCGACCGGTGGATCTCCTCGAGTCCGCCCGCGTGCAGCAGCGCGAAGAAGTCGTAGTACGGCCACAGCGCGATGATCGCCGCCCCGAGCAGCATCCCGGCCCCCAGCCGCAGCAGGGCCCGGCGCCCGGCGCGCGCGCCGACCACCGTCGCCAGCACGCCCAGCGTCGTCACCACCCCGGTGAACTGGTGGCTGAGCAGAATCACCGCCCACATCGCACCGAGCCCCAGGAAGGTGACCCAGCCCGCGGGCTCGCCCTTCAGCGCCCGCGTCAGCAGTGCCCATAGGTGGAAGGCCGTCCCCAGCGCGAACATACTCGGGTAAGCCACCGTCAGCGCCAGCGAGTTGAGCCCGAGGAAGCCGCTCCAGTCGAACACCTGCGTGCCCCACAGGAACAGCAGGCACAGCAGGCCGAGCGGCGGCGCGAGACGGTGGGAGCTCAGCGTCCGCACATACCGCCACACCCCCGTCACCAGCAGCGTCAGACTGATCAGCGCGGCGATGCGCAGCACGACCCAGACGGACAGCCCGGTGATGCGGGCGACGACGCCGAGGAAGACGGTCCAGGGCGTGTAGTACGGGCTCGGGGTGTCCGCGTGGACCAGTGGATTGCCGGGGTCCAGCAACCGGTGCCGCAGGCGTTCCACGGTCGCCGCGTGCATGCCGAGGTCACCGTCCCACGGCAGCCGGACGATCACCAGCAGCATCAGCAGCACGACCAGCGCCACCGCCGCCCACAGCGTGACACCGGTCGCTCCGCGCGGCCCGCCCGAGGCCACGAGCGGGCCCCAGGGTCTTCCGAACCGGCTCGCGGTCCGCCCGGCATCCGCGCCGGTCCCCTCAGCGGCGACGCTCATCGCGCGCCGACGTCCTGCTTCGCCTCGTGCTGGAAGACCCATGTCCGGTACACCAGGAAGCGGAACGCCGACGCCAGCACGATCGACAGCGCCTTCGCCACGTTCGAGCCGAGTGGCCCGTTCATATCGAGACCGTGGTAGCCGACGTAGAACAGGACGCTCTCCATCACCACGCCCAGGCCGCTGAAGACGAAGAACAGCGCGATCTGCTGACGGGTGCGGGACGCGCGGTCGCGGTAGGCGAAGAAGCGGAAGCCGAGGTAGTTGGTGCCCATGGCGATGACGCTGGCGAGCACGGTCGCCGTCATCGGCGCCCACGCCAGACCGTGCAGCAGCGCGTTGAAGACGAGGAAGTTGACCGCGACACCGCTGCCGCCGACGACCCCGAACTTGGCCACCTCGACCGTGAGCCGCCGGACCCGGGACAGCGCGGGGGCGGGAGCGGGATCGATGGTTTCGGTGACCGGGAGCGCGACCTGGGGCCGCTGCTCGGAGAGGTTCACAGTCACGGGTACGGGTCCTCCACAGTCATCCGACGATCACGCCAAACCCTAGTCCAAACATCCTGTCTAGCGAGAGAGAGTAAAGCGAAGTCCTGATTTCCCTTAGGTATTGGCAAGAAGCGGGTACGGGGTGGGTGGCGCGGGCAGCATCCACGGTTACCCGTACGGGGTTCTTCGGACACACGAACGGGGGCGCCCCTCATCCGGGGGGGGCGCCCCCGCCGTCGTACGGCAAGGGGCGGGCAAACGTTGCCCGCCGGGGCGCTAGCTGTGGGTCCTCAGCAGCGTCCGCATGGTGCGCATCGCGACCGACAGGTTCGCGAGGTCGAAGGAGTCCGACGTCGAGATCTCGTCGAGGGTCGTGCGCGCCCGCGCCAGGATCGCCGCGTTCTTCTCCTCCCAGGCCTTGAAGCGCTGCTCCGGCGTCGAGGTGCCGTTGCCCACCGACAGGACGTCGGCGGTCAGGGCCGCGTGAGCCGCGTACAGGTCCTCGCGGATCGCCGCGCGGGCCATCGACTGCCACCGGTCGGCGCGCGGCAGCTCGATGATGCGGTCCATGAGATGGGTGATCCGCAGCCGGTCGGCGAGGTCGTAGTAGACCTCGGCGACGGCCATCGGGTCCTTGCCCGTGCGGTCGGCCACCGAGACGATGTCGAGTGCCGGGAAGGCGGAGGAGAACCCGGCCACGCGCGTGGCGAGTTCGTCGGGAACGCCGGCGCCCGTCAGCTCGTCGTAGATCTTCTGCCACCACGCCAGGTCCGCGCCGCGCAGCAGCTTGGGCAGCTCACTCCAGACCTGCTCGACGCGGTCCTTGAAGAACGCGATGGTCTCGGTGAGCTCCAGCGGCTGCGGCCGGTTGTTGAGCAGCCAGCGCGTACCGCGCTCGACCAGCCGGCGGGAGTGCAGCCGGATACGGGTCTGGACGGCGGCCTCGACCTTGTTGTCGAGGGACTCGACCGCGTCCCACACCGCGCCGGAGTGGAAGATCGCGCGGGACGCGGTCTGCGCCCGCACGATCTCCTCCAGCGAGGCGCCCGTCTCCTCACGGAGGCGGTGCAGGAAGCTCGTACCGCCCGTGTTGACCGTGTCGTTGACCAGGAGGGTCGTGACGATCTCGCGGCGCAGCGCGTGGGCGTCGATCTGCTCGGGGAACCTCTCCCGCAGCGCCGTCGGGAAGTACTCGCGCAGCAGGCTGATCAGATACGGGTCGTCGGGCAGCGGCGTGTCCAGCAGCTCCTTCGCGACCGTGATCTTGGTGTACGCCAGCAGTACGGCCGTCTCCGGGCCGGTCAGGCCCTGCCCGGAGCTGAGCCGCTCACGGATCTGCCGATCGGTGGGCAGGAACTCCAGCGCGCGGTCGAGGTGGCCCTCGCGCGCCAGGTGGCGCATGAACCGCTGCTGGGCGTGCAGCATGTCCTTCGACTGGAACAGGGCGTTGGCGATCGCCAGGTTCTGCGCGTAGTTGTTGCGCAGCACCAGGGCGCCGACCTCGTCGGTCATCTCGGCGAGCAGCTGGTTGCGCTGCTTGACGGTCAGGTCGCCGTTGGCCACGACCGCGTTGAGCAGGATCTTGATGTTCACCTCGTGGTCGGAGGTGTCCACGCCCGCGCTGTTGTCGATGGCATCGGTGTTGATCCTGCCGCCGGCCTGGGCGAACTCGATCCGGCCGAGCTGGGTCAGACCCAGGTTGCCGCCCTCGCCGACGACGTTCACGCGCAGGTCGCGGCCGTCCACGCGGATGGCGTCGTTGGCCTTGTCGCCGACGTCCGCGTTCGACTCCGTCGAGGCCTTGACGTACGTGCCGATGCCGCCGTTCCACAGCAGGTCCACCGGCGCCTTGAGGATCGCCCGCATCAGATCGGCCGGCGTCATCTTGTTGACGCCACCCTCGATGCCGAGCGCCTCGCGGATGTGCGCGTTGATCTGGATCGCCTTGGCCGAACGGGGGAAGACACCGCCGCCGGCCGACAGCAGCTTCGTGTCGTAGTCGGCCCACGAGGAGCGCGGCAGCTCGAACAGCCGGCGGCGCTCGGCGTACGAGGTCGCGGCGTCCGGGGTGGGGTCGATGAAGATGTGCCGGTGGTCGAAGGCGGCGACCAGGCGGATGTGCTCGGAGAGCAGCATGCCGTTGCCGAACACGTCACCGGACATGTCACCGATACCGACGACGGTGAAGTCCTCGGCCTGGGTGTCCACGCCCAGCTCCCGGAAGTGCCGCTTCACGGACTCCCAGGCACCGCGTGCGGTGATGCCCATCTTCTTGTGGTCGTAGCCCGCCGAGCCGCCGGAGGCGAAGGCGTCGCCCAGCCAGAAGTTGTACTTGTCGGCGACCTCGTTGGCGATGTCCGAGAACGTCGCCGTGCCCTTGTCGGCCGCGACCACCAGGTAGGTGTCGTCCGAGTCGTGCCGGACCACGTCCGCGGGCGGCACGACCTCGCCGGCCACCATGTTGTCGGTGATGTCGAGCAGCGCCGAGATGAAGGTCCGGTAGCTGCGGATGCCCTCGGCGAGCCAGGCGTCGCGGTCCACGGCCGGGTCCGGCAGCTGCTTGGCGACGAACCCGCCCTTGGCACCCACCGGCACGATGACGGTGTTCTTCACCATCTGCGCCTTGACCAGGCCGAGGATCTCGGTACGGAAGTCCTCGCGCCGGTCGGACCAGCGCAGACCTCCTCGCGCGACCTTGCCGAAGCGCAGGTGCACGCCCTCGACACGCGGCGAGTACACCCAGATCTCGTATGCCGGACGCGGCGCCGGCAGGTCCGGGATGGCCTGCGGGTCGAACTTCATGGAGACGTAGTCGTGCGGCTTGCCGCCCCGCGCCTCCTGGAAGAAGTTGGTGCGCAGGGTCGCCTTGATGAGGGTGAGGAAGGAGCGCAGGATCCGGTCCTCGTCGAGCGAGGCGACCTGGTCGAGGGCGGCGTCCAGCTCCTCCAGCAGCGCGTCGGTCAGCTCCAGACCGGCCCGCTGCCGCTCCGGGGACATCCGCGCCTCGAAGAGGGAGATCAGCAGCCGGGTGGTGTGGACGTTGTTGCGGAGGGTGTCCTCCATGTAGTCCTGGCTGAAGGTCGAACCGGCCTGACGCAGGTACTTCGCGTACGCGCGCAGCACCATCGCCTGCCGCCAGGTGAGCCCGGCGCTCAGCACGAGGGCGTTGAAGCCGTCGTTCTCGGCCTGCCCGGTCCAGGTGGCCGCGAAGGCGTCCTGGAACCGCTCACGGGCGTCGTCGCCGAGGTAGTCACCGTTGCCCGTCACCGACTTCGGCAGGCGCAGACCGAAGTCGTAGATCCACGCGGTCGTACGGTCCGCGCAGCGCAGCTCGTACGGGCGCTCGTCGATGACCTCGACGCCGAGCCGCTGGAGCACCGGCAGGACGGCGGAGAGGGAGACGGACTCGCCCTTGCGGTAGATCTTGAAGCGGCGCTCGCCGGGGCCGACGCCCACGGGCTCGTACAGGCTGAGGGCGAAGTCCTTGCCGCCCTCCTCGGCCGTCAGCCGCTCCAGGTGGACGAGGTCGGCGACCGCTGCGCGCGGGGTGTGGTCGGCCTTGTAGCCCTCGGGGAAGCCGTGGCCGTAGCGGCGCTGCAGCTCGGCGGCGCGCTCCTCGCCGAGCTCGGCGTTCAGGGCCTCGGTGAAGGCGTCCGCCCAGGACCGGGCGGCCTCGACGAGCCGGGCCTCGATGCGCTCCTTGTCGGCGTCGGACAGCTGTGGCAGCTCGGTGCCCTGCGGCACACGGACCACGAAGTGCAGCCGGGAGAGGATCGACTCGGTGTTCCAGGCGGTGAAGTCGACGCTGGTGCCGCCGAGCTCCTCCTTCAGGATGTCGATGATCCGCAGCCGGACGCCCGTGGTGTAGCGGTCGCGCGGCAGGTAGACCAGGGCCGAGTAGTAGCGGCCGTATTCGTCCTGGCGCAGGTAGAGCCGCAGGCGGCGGCGCTCCTGGAGGTAGAGGACGGAGGTGACGATGGAACGCAGCTCGTCCGCCGGGGTCTGGAACAGCTCGTCACGCGGGTACGTCTCCAGGATCTGGAGCAGGTCTCGGCCGTCGTGGCTGTTGGGCGAGAACCCGGCGCCCCTGAGGACCTCCTCGACCTTGCGCCGGACGACGGGCACACGGCGCACGGACTCGGTGTAGGCGGCGGACGAGAACAGGCCCAGGAAGCGGCGCTCGCCGATGACGTTGCCGTTCTCGTCGAACTTCTTCACGCCGACGTAGTCGAGGTACGACGGCCGGTGCACGGTGGCGCGGCTGTTGGCCTTGGTGAGGATGAGCAGCTTGTGCTCGCGCGCCTTGGCGCGGGCGTCGGCGGGCAGTCGCTCGAAGGACGGGCTGACCGGGTGGCTGTCCTCGCCCGCGTGGTGCGGGTCGGAACGCAGTATGCCGAGGCCGGTGCCGGGCACGGCCGCCAGCGAGTCGTCATCGCGCAGCTCGTACTCGCGGTAGCCGAGGAAGGTGAAGTGGTCGTCGGCCAGCCAGCGCAGCAGCTCGCCGGCCTCCTCGCGCTCGGGCTCGGGCAGGTCCCCGGGCAGGGACTCCTTCGGGAGCTCCTCCGCGACGCGCAGCGCGGCGTCGCGCATCTTCTCCCAGTCCTCGACGGCCTCGCGGACGTCGGAAAGGACGCGCAGCAGATCGGCGGTGATCTGCTTCAGGTCGGAGCGGTCGGTCTCGCGGTCGATCTCCACGTGGATCCAGGACTCGACGTGCGCGTCGTGCGGCAGGTCCCCGGCGGGCGCGCCCGGCAGCACCTCCAGCAGTTTGCCGGTGAGGTCGCGGCGGACGACGAACTGGGGGTGGACGACGACGTGGATCCCGCGTCCCTGCCGCGACAGCTCGTTCGTCACGGAGTCGACGAGGAAGGGCATGTCGTCGGTCACGACCTCGACGACGGAGTGGCTGCACGTCCAGCCGTTCTCCTCGACGGTCGGGGTGTGCACCCGCACGTTGGCCGTGCCCTGCGGGCGGGTTTCGGCCAGTCTGTAGTGCGAGATGGCGGCCCCGAAGACGTCCACCGGGTCGCGGTCGGTCAGGTCTTCCGGTGCGGTGTGCAGGTAGTAGCGCTGGAGGAACGCGAGCACGGTGTCCCGGTCGGGGGTGCCCTCGCTCGTCGTCCCAGTCGGTAGGTGCCCCCCGACCGGGCTGTTCTCAGCTACCCGTGCGGCCCTTTCGAGCAGCTCGGCCTTGGCTTCGTCCAGCTTGGTCTGCATTGTCCTCTGGCTCCTGTCGCGCGCCGTTGCGTGACGTAGAAGGAAGTACGGTCTCTTCTCCGACGTAACGCCGTGACGCGGGGTGTCCGGTCTGATTCGACGCTATGCCGCATGGAGAGATGGGCGGAGGGTTATCGGCCACTTCCGACACCCCGGGCGACTGTGACGCTGCTCTCGGCGCGCTGTGCGCCTCCCGCGTCCCCGGCGCCCCGGCTGCCCCGACGGACGCCCTCGGCGCCCCTTCGGACCGGCCCCGCCTGCGAAGACCAGCGGCCGCCGCCCGGTCACGGATGTCGTCCGTGCTCACCGGGCGCAGGGCAGGGACGACGGCGTCCCCGCGAACTATCGCGCTGATCACGCCACAAGGCTATCGCTCCCCGTGGGGGGCACGTCATGAGCCGTATGTGTACAAAAGCGGGGGTCGAACTTTGACGTTCTGCACAGGGGCAGAGGGAGCGATGCCGTGCAGGGCCCGCGGTGCGAGCATGGGGACATGGTGAGCGGCCTGTGAACGCGTGGGCCCTTGGCAGGACCGCGCCACTGAGGCACGTTGCCAGGGAAACCCACCGGAGGTGTCCGCACGACCGAGGGGAGCACAGCGAGCATGGCCAAGAAGATCCTGATCGTCACCGGCGACGCGGCGGAATCACTGGAGGTCCTCTACCCCTACCAACGTCTGCGCGAGGAGGGCTACGAGGTCCATATCGCCGCCCCCACCGCCAAGAAACTTCGCTTCGTCGTCCATGACTTCGAACCCGGCTTCGACACGTACACCGAGAAGCCCGGCTACACCTGGCCCGCCGACCTCGCCTTCTCGGAGGTCGACCCGGGCGAGTACGTGGCCCTCGTCATCCCCGGCGGGCGGGCCCCGGAGTACCTCCGCAACGACCCCGAACTCCGCAAGATCCTCAAGTCGTTCTTCGACACCGACAAGCCCGTCGCGCAGATCTGCCACGGCCCCCTGCTCACCGCCGCGGTCGACGCCCTGCGCGGTCGGCACGTCACGGCCTACCCCGCCCTGGAGCTGGACATGCAGGCGGCCGGTGCCACCTTCCAGGACACCGAGGCGGTCGTCGACGGCACCCTCGTCTCATCCCGGGCCTGGCCGGACCACCCCGGCTGGATGCGCGAGTTCCTCAAGGTCCTGCGGGTGAAGGCGCCGGTGACCTGAGGCCCACGCCGGCCACCGTGCGGCGCCCCTCCCGGGGCGCCGCATCCGCTCACGCCGCCAGCCGCTCGGCCTCCGCCACCGCCTCCTCCAGCGTGTCGACCACCGGCACGCCGACCTCCTCCAGGCTGGCGCGGCTGTGGGAGCCGCCGGTGTAGAGAACGGCCCGCGCTCCGACGTGCCGGGCGGCGATCGCGTCGTCGGCCGCGTCCCCGATCACCACCGTGCGCGCCGGGTCGATGCCGTCGAGCGCCCGTATGTGCCGCACCATGTGCTCACCCTTGCTGCCACCCGAGGGGCCGGTCCGCCCCTCCACCCGCAGGAAGTGCGTCTCGATCCCGAAGCCCCGCACCAGCGGGACGAGTTGGTCGTGCCCGTACATGCTCAGGAGCGACTGGCTGCGGCCCGCCGACCGCCACGCGGCGAGCAGCTCCACCGCGCCCTCGGTGAGCCCGCAGGTGAGCCGGTGCTGCGCGTAGTACCGGTGGAAGACCTCGTCCATGAGCTCCCACTCGGTGTCCGTCGGCAGCCGTCCCAGCAGCCGCTCGTAGAACTTCGGCACCGGTACGCAGTACAGCGCCCGATACCGCTCCAGTGTGATCGGCGCCAGGCCCAGCTCGGCGAACGCCGCGTTCGTCGCCCCGATGATCGCGTCAATGTCGTGGAACAGCGTCCCGTTCCAGTCCCAGACAATGTGCGCGCTTCCGTACGTCCCCATACCGAAAACGTACCCGGCGCCACTGACAATCATCGGCGAGCCGGCACCGTGGGGCGGAGGACTCCAGGTCAGTCGCCCAGCCCGACCAGATTCGGAATCTCCTGCGTCGCATACCAGAGCAGTTCGTGGTCCTCGGCGCCGTCCACGACGAACTGCGCGTCGTCGTCACCGCCGCCGGCCGCCTCCAGCGCTTGGGCCGCCGCGGTCACGTCCGCCTCGGCGTCGGCCGCGTCGACGTGCACCGCGGCCGCCTTGTCCAGTGGCACGGCCCCGGTGACCCGCACCTCGCCGAGCGCCGCCGGATCGAGGCCCCGGTCGGGGTCGGCCGCCGCCGTCCCGTCCGGCACGTCGACCGCGACGACGACCCGCCGCCGCGGGGCGCCCGGATCCGCCGCGAGGAGACGCAGCGACGCCAGCGCGGCCCGGCTCAGCGCCGCGTACTCCAGTTCCTCGATGTCGTCGGAGAGGTACCACTCGCGCAGCGCGGGTGTGACGGCGTACGCCACGACCGGCCCGGCGCCCAGCTCGCCCGTCTTGTACGCCTCGGCGAGACCGGGGAGGGTCAGAGGGACGTAGACGCGCATGGCGAGCCGCTTTCGGTAGTCGGTGAGGACGGGCCGGAGGGCCCGGGGAGAGCCCGCGGAGATCGTTCCCGCGCCTCCGGCGAGTCACCCCAGGATACGTGCGGGCGTCCCCCTTCGGGCCCCGGCAGCACCCTTCCGCGACGTCAACCGGGGCACGTCTGGATCACCCGGCCCACCCCGGCTCCGCCAAGGCCGGCCACACCGCTCCTCACCCTGATAGGTGAACCCTCAGAACGCTCCGGCGCACTCCCCGCCTCGTTGCGGGCCCCGTCTCCCGCCTCGTACAAGATCCCCACCGAGAAGTTACCGACCGGTACTCACCGGTCCCGTGAAACGGGGTCCCCCATGAACAAGGTGATGACCAGGAACAAGGCGATGGCCGGGACGACGCGGCATCCGGCCGGCCGGCCGCCGGCCCGCCACGACACCCGCCGCCCCGGTGGCACGCCCCGCCGCACCGCACCACCCGGCGGCGGCACGTCCCGTACGGCACCCAGCGGCCCGGGCCGACCCCGGCCCTCCGGTCCCGCGACCACGAACGCCCCCGGCCGGACCGGACCAGCCGGCACGGCCACGGCGGACAGCACCGGACCAGCCGGTACCACGACGGCGAACGGCACCGGCCGCACCGGACCGCTTCCGCAGCCGCCGCCCCAGCCACGCCCCACCGACGTCTTCGCCGACCGTCTCCTGTCCGTGCTGAGCGGTCAGCGCCCGGTGCACAGCATGCTCCGCCACACCGTCGGCCGCGCCTACGACGAGCTGGCCCGGCTCGCCGAACGCGGCCCGCTACGCACCCGCGGCATCCGTCCGGTCGTCCGCGACATCGGGTACTACGTCCCGCGCCCCGGAGCCATCGAGGCCTTCGCCCGCATCGGCGCGGGCGACCAGCTGCGTGCGATGGCGTTCCGCCTGGAGTGCGGCCCCGACTACCGCTGGCGCTGCACGGCGGTCGAGCTGGGCGGACCGCGGATGCCACGGACGGACGACGCCTGAACCGGCGGCGGCCTTAGCGCGGGACAGCGACGACCGAACCGACGAGGGCCTCCCCGGGGGACAGCGACGACCGAACCGACGACGGCCTCCCCGGGGCAGCGCAGGCAGCCGTCCCGGCAACGGCAGAGGCCGGGCACCTCCAGGTACCCGGCCCCTCCTCACGGCTGTGGCGCCACGCTCACTTCTTGCGGCGACGCCCGCCCTTGGCCTGCTTGCGGCGCTCCGCGCGCGTGAGGCCGTCCGCCTCCGAGCGCACCGGCTCGTCGTCGCTGGCGAAGTCGCCCTCGATGATGCCGCCCTCACCGTCCACGGTCGGCGCGGAGAAGTGCAGCCGCTCGCGGCGCTGCGGGGCGTCGAGCCCCTTGGCACGGATCTCCGGACGGGAGGCCTGCGCCGCCACCGCCTGCTCCTTCTCCAGGGACGGCTTGGCTTCCTCGACGGGGACCTCCTCGACCTGCTGCTCGACCTGGACCTCCAGGTTGAACAGATAGCCGACGGACTCCTCCTTGATGCCCTCCATCATCGCGGTGAACATGTCGAAGCCCTCGCGCTGGTACTCGACCAGCGGGTCCTTCTGCGCCATCGCGCGCAGGCCGATGCCCTCCTGGAGGTAGTCCATCTCGTAGAGGTGCTCACGCCACTTGCGGTCCAGGACCGACAGCACGACCCGGCGCTCCAGCTCACGCATGATCTCGGAGCCGAGCTGCGCCTCGCGCTGCTCGTACTGCTCGCGGATGTCGTCCTTGATGGACTCGGCGATGAACTCGGCGGTCAGCCCGGCCCGGTCGCCGGCCGCCTCCTCCAGCTCCTCGATGGTGACCTTGACCGGGTAGAGCTGCTTGAAGGCGCCCCACAGCCGCTCCAGGTCCCACTCCTCGGCGAAGCCCTCGGCGGTCTCGGCGGTGACGTACGCGTCGATCGTGTCGTCCATGAAGTGCTGGATCTGCTCGTGCAGGTCCTCGCCCTCCAGGACACGGCGCCGCTCGCCGTAGATGACCTCACGCTGCCGGTTGAGGACCTCGTCGTACTTGAGGACGTTCTTCCGGGTCTCGAAGTTCTGCTGCTCGACCTGCGACTGGGCGGACGCGATCGCGCGCGTGACCATCTTGTTCTCGATCGGCACGTCGTCCGGGACGTTCGCCATCGCCATCACGCGCTCGACCATCTGGGCCTTGAACAGGCGCATCAGGTCGTCGCCCAGGGAGAGGTAGAAGCGGGACTCGCCGGGGTCGCCCTGACGGCCGGAACGACCGCGCAGCTGGTTGTCGATACGGCGCGACTCGTGCCGCTCGGTGCCGAGCACGTACAGGCCGCCGAGCTCCTCGACCTCGTCCTTCTCGGCCTTGACCGCCTGCTGGGCCCGCTCCAGGGCGGCAGGCAGGGCAGCGGCCCACTCCTCGATGTGCTCCTCGGGGTCGAGCCCGCGCTGGCGCAGCTCGGCCTCGGCGAGGTCCTCGGGGTTGCCGCCGAGCTTGATGTCCGTACCACGGCCGGCCATGTTGGTGGCCACGGTCACGGAGCCCTTGCGGCCGGCCTGGGCGACGATCACCGCCTCGCGGTCGTGCTGCTTGGCGTTCAGCACCTCGTGCTGGATGCCGCGCTTGGCGAGCTGCTGCGAGAGGTACTCGGACTTCTCGACCGAGGTGGTGCCGACCAGGATCGGCTGGCCCTTCTCGTGCTTCTCGGCGATGTCGTCGACGACCGCCTCGAACTTGGCGACCTCGGTGCGGTAGATCAGGTCCGACTGGTCCTTGCGGATCATCGGCTTGTTGGTCGGGATCGGGACCACGCCGAGCTTGTAGATCTGGTGGAACTCGGCGGCCTCGGTCATCGCCGTACCGGTCATACCGGAGAGCTTCTTGTAGAGGCGGAAGAAGTTCTGCAGGGTGATCGTGGCGAGCGTCTGGTTCTCGTCCTTGATGTCCACCCCTTCCTTCGCCTCGATCGCCTGGTGCATGCCCTCGTTGTAGCGGCGGCCGGCGAGGATACGGCCCGTGTGCTCGTCGACGATCATGACCTCGCCGTCGATGACGACGTAGTCCTTGTCGCGCTTGAAGAGCTCCTTGGCCTTGATGGCGTTGTTCAGGTAACCCACGAGCGGGGTGTTCACCGACTCGTAGAGGTTGTCGATGCCCAGCCAGTCCTCGACCTTGCTGACGCCCGACTCGTGGATGGCGACCGTGCGCTTCTTCTCGTCGACGTCGTAGTCGCCGGTCTCCTCGATGCCCTTCAGCGGGTTGCCCGCCTCGCCCCGCTTCAGGCGCGTGACCAGCTTGGCGAAGTCGCCGTACCACTTGGTGGCCTGGTCGGCCGGGCCGGAGATGATCAGCGGCGTACGGGCCTCGTCGACCAGGATGGAGTCGACCTCGTCGACGATCGCGAAGTTGTGACCGCGCTGGACGAGCTCGTCCTGCGACCACGCCATGTTGTCGCGGAGGTAGTCGAAGCCGAATTCGTTGTTCGTGCCGTACGTGATGTCGCAGGCGTACTGCTCACGGCGCTGGGCCGGCGTCATGTTGGCGAGGATGCAGCCGACGGACAGACCCAGGAACTTGTGGACGCGGCCCATCATCTCGGAGTCGCGCTCGGCCAGGTAGTCGTTGACCGTGACGATGTGGACGCCGTCTCCGGACAGGGCGTTCAGATACGCGGGCAGGGTGCCGACGAGCGTCTTGCCCTCACCTGTCTTCATCTCGGCGACATAGCCGAGGTGAAGTGCGGCGCCGCCCATCATCTGCACGTCGTAGTGCCGCTGGCCGAGGACGCGCTTGGCGGCCTCACGCACGGTGGCGAACGCCTCGGGCAGCAGGTCGTCGAGGCTCTCGCCGTCGGCGTACCGCTGCTTGTATTCGTCAGTGAGGGCCCGCAGCTCGGCGTCGGAGAGGTCGACGAAGTCCTCTTCGATGGAGTTGACCTGGTCCGCGATGCGGTGCAGCTTGCGCAGGATCTTGCCTTCGCCTGCACGCATGATCTTCGAGAGGACGGACACGGGGGTTGGTCTCCTTGCCGGTCGGGCCTGGGACGGTCGGTTATGTATGACAGCTTGAGCAACGGCCATCGTAAGCGAGGACCCCACTGTGCCGGGAGGTCTGCTGTGGACAGCCACTAGGACAACGGACGGGCGTCGCGGAAGGTGCCGCGTCCTTGCCACGAAAAGTAGCGGGGCCGTCACGCCGTGCGGGGCGATGCGGGGCGACGGCGTGGCGAGGCGGGGTGAGGGGCGGCGAGGCGGGGTGAGGGGCGGCGACGCGGCGGGCCGGGCGTGAGGAGTCATGGCGATGGGGCGGGGGTCCGAGCAGAATCGGGCGATGGACCCCGTCACCCTGACCACCGAACGCCTCCTGCTGCGCTCCGTGGGCCCGCACGACACCGACGCGGTGTACGAGGCCGCCCAGGACCCCGGCATCCAGCGCTGGACCACGATCCCGTCGCCGTATCTGCGCGAGCACGCGGACGCCTTCGTCGCCCAGGTGGTGCCGGACGGCTGGGCGGACGGCTCGATGTTCACCTTCGGCGTCTTCCTCCCCTTCGGCGGGCTGGTCGGCATGCTCGGCCTGACGATGCGCTCGCCGGGCGTCGCCGAGGTGGGCTTCTGGACGGCGAAGGAGCACCGGGGCAACGGCTACACCACGGAGGCGACGCTCGGCGCGTCGCGCTGGGCCTTCACCCGTATGTCGATCGACCGCGTGGAATGGCGCGCCGAGGTGGGCAACACGGGCTCCCGCGCGGTCGCGGAGCGCGCGGGCTTCACCATGGAGGGCGTCCTGCGCTCCGCGATCAACAACAAGGGCGTACGCCGGGACTGCTGGGTGGGCTCGCTCCTGCCGTCGGACCTGGGCCTGCCGTCGACGGCACCGTATCTGCCGGCCCGTTCGTAGCGGTGCCCGTTCGTAGCGGTGCCCGTTCGTAGCGGTGCCCGTTGGTAGCGGTGCCCGTTGGTGGCGGCATCCGTCGGCCCGTTCGTGGCGGCCCCGTCCGATGCGATGAAATCCACGGTCGCGTCGTGTTGTCAGTGCCGCCCCCTACGGTGTGACCATGCCGAGCCTCCCGCGCCCCGCCACCGAACTGACCGCCGACGAAGCCCGCCGCATCGCCCTGCGGGCACAAGGGTTCCTCGGCGCGCCCGACCGCAGGGCGGGGGTCCGCGGTGTCCTGCGCCACCTCGGCGCGGTCCAGCTCGACACCATCTCGGTCCTCGCCCGCTCCCACGAGCTCATCCCGTACGCCCGTCTCGGCGCCATAGGCCGCAGCACGGTCGACGCGGCGTACTGGACGCCGTCGCCGGAGGGCACGACCCCGGCCCGCCCGCACGCGTTCGAGTACTGGTCCCACGCCGCCTGCATCCTCCCCATCGAGGAGTGGCCCCACTTCGCCTTCCGCCGCCGCGCCTACCGCTCCCGGCCGCACTGGAACCACACGCTCCCGGACGGTGTCTACGACCAGGTCATCAAGCAGCTGCGCGCCGAAGGCCCCCTCACGGCCACGGACCTGGGCGGGGCGAAGCGGACCAGCGAGTGGTGGGACTGGTCCGGCACGAAGGTCGCCGTGGAGCGCGCGCTGATGTACGGCGAGGTGGTGTGCGTCGCGCGCCGCGGCTGGAAGCGGGTGTACGACCTCGCCGAGCGCGCCGTCCCCGAGGCGCTGCTGCACGACGAGCTGGACGACGCCGAGTGCCTGCGTCGCCTCGTCCGCCTCGCCGGACAGTCCCTCGGCGTCGGCACGCGCGCGGACATCGCGGACTACCACCGCCTCAAGGGCGAACAGGTCGATGCGGTGATCGCGGACTCGGGCCTGGTGCCGGTGACGGTCGAGGGCTGGGGCAAGCCGGCCTGGGCGGACCCGGCGGCCCTGGGGACCCCGCCGCGCGGCCGCCACCGCACGACCCTTCTGTCGCCCTTCGACTCCCTGATCTGGGAGCGGGGACGGACGGAGCGGATCTTCGGCTTCTCCCACCGTCTGGAGGCCTATGTCCCCAAGCCGAAGCGGGTGTACGGCTACTTCGCGATGCCGGTACTCGCCGGGGGCCGGCTGGTCGGCCGGGTGGACCCCGCGCGCGAGGGCCGCACGCTGGTCGCCAAGCAGGTCACGCTGGACGGCCCCAGGGCCCTCCCGGCGGTGGCCCAGGCCCTGCTGGAGGCCGCGGCCTGGGTGGAGTGCACGAACGTCCGCGTGGAGCGGATGGACCCCCCGGCCCTGCGCGAGCCCCTCATCCGGGAGCTGGCCCGCTCCCTGGACTAACGGATCTCCAGGATCTTCTCCCGCATCGCGTAGACCACGGCCTCCATCCTGGAGTGCAGCTGCAGCTTCTCCAGGATGTTGCGCACATGGTTCTTCACGGTGTTCTCGGAGATGAACAGCTCCTTGGCGATGTCCCGGTTGTTCATTCCGGTGGCGACGAGCTTGAGGACCTCCAGCTCCCGGTCGGTGAGCCGCGGCGCCGGGACCAGCCGACGCTCGTCGGTCCGCTGGATCATCGACTTGAACTCGGTGAGGAGTTTCGACGCCATGGAGGGGCTGATCTGCGACTGCCCGTCGGCGACCGCGCGAATGGCCGTGGCCACCTCGTCCGTGGAGATCTCCTTGAGGAGATAACCGGTCGCGCCCGCCTTGATCGCGTCGTAGAGATCGGCCTCTTCGTCGCTGATCGTCAGCATGATGATCTTGGCGCTGGGGGCCACCTCCTTGATGGAGGTGCACGCCTCGATCCCGCCACGCTTGGGCATCCGTACGTCCATCAGCACGATGTCCGGCAGCAGATCGGCCGCCTTGTCGACCGCCTCCGCGCCGTCCCCCGCCTCGCCGACGACCTGGATGTCCTCCTCGGCCGCGAGCACGATCTCCAGGCCGCGGCGGAAGAGCGCGTGGTCGTCCACGACAAGGACGCGGATGGGTTCCGTGCGTGCAGAGCCCGCCTCCGGGCCCATGCCGACGACGCCGCCGTCGGCATCCTCGTCACGCATCGGTCCGAAGCTGTCCGCCATCGTTCCTCCCCCTGAGGCTGTGGCCTGTGGTCCTGTGCCATCGCCAACCCAAGGCAACGGCCCACCGGTTGAGCCGTTACGGCCATGATTTCATGCCCGGGCACCACTCAGGTGACAGAGTGCGGGGCGAAGCGGTCGCACACCGGTGCCCCTGGGGGCGCACTGGCTCACCAGGGGCACCGGTCAGGGCCATGAACCCGGCCGGAATCAGCCGCCGAGGGCACCGCCCGCGTCAGCCATCTGCGTCTGAGTCACCATCTGGTCCGTGCTGAGGTGGATGACGCCGTAGTCGTACGCATGCCGCCGATAGACGACGCTGGGCTGCTTGGTCTCGGAGTCGACGAACAGATAGAAGTCGTGCCCGACCAACTCCATTTCGTACAGCGCCTGGTCGAGCGACATCGGAGACGCGACATGGGTCTTCTCGCGGACGACGAGGGGCCCCTCGCCCTTCACTTCGAGCGATCCGATCCGCTTGGCCGGCACGCCGTCCGACTCCTCTTCCGGTACGACGCCGCCGTTGCCGTTGAGCGTCGCGGCACCTGGGACGTGGTCGGGCACCTCTGCTGCCGTGAGCCTGCGGATCCCGCGGTAGCTGTGGCGCTTGTCGTGCTGCTTGCGCAGCCGGGCCTCCAGCTTCTCCGCCGCCAGGTCGAGTGCCGCGTAGGGATCACTTGCAGATGCCTCCGCCCGGATCACCGGACCGCGGGAGTAGAGCGTGATCTCCACTCGGTCGGAACGGTCGGCCTGTCGGGGGTTGGGCTCCCTGGACACCTCGACGTCGAGGCTGATCACCTTGCCGTCGAGCTTCTGGATCCTGTCCAGCTTCAGCTTCTCGGCCACGTGCTTCCGGAACCGCTCGGGCACCTCGGTCTTGCGGCCCTTGACGACGATGTCCACGCAGAACTCCGTTCCCGGATCGCTCCGCACGGCTGGCGGAGCATCTCCCTTGTGCACCAGGCCCCGGCGAGCACCGGAGCCTCGGACTCGGTGACTTCCACCTCCTCCTCCCCCGTGGGCGAGATCTCACCCCACCACTGCGGGTGATTTGCAGAAAGCCCGCAGCACGGCATTCGGATAAGCGGGGGATGGCCTGCGCCTTTCCCTGCACAACCGAACATATCTCGCCTGGACGGATGTCGTCACCCTCTACTGCCGCGTACCTCCGTTCAGGTGAATTGACCTGCTCATTACCTGCAACGATGCAAGTTCTCAGTCAGTTCCAGTTGATTTCGAAAGAATCCGGCGAGGCGGCGACCACCGCCGCACAGATCCCGTCTTCGACGCCGCTCCGGACAGCCATTCCCCGCGATAACCGGGTCCGGCGCGCCGGTGCCGTCGTCTCCGCTGTTCTCCGTTCCCCCGTTGCTTCCCCTGCCGCGCGCGCATACACCTCCCCGTCCCCCGTCTGTGCGTCCGCGAGCGCCGCCCGGACCGCGCGCGCCGCATCCGTCAGCGACGCGCCGGTCGTCATCAGGTCGTCGACGAGGACGACCCGCCCGGCGTCCAGCAGCCGGGTGCCTCCGGCCGCCACCTCCAGCGCGCCCGTGAGATTGACCAGCCGCTGCCGGGAGTTGAGCCCGGACTGGTCGGCCACGGGCCGCCGCTGCCGCAGCACGGCCGCCACCCGAGCCGCCGTCCCGGCCCGGCGCAGCTCCGCGGCGGCCGCGAGCGCGATCCGCCGTGCCGGATCATGCCCTCTCGCCCGCACGGCCCGGCGCGAGGAGGGCACGGGCACGAGCAGCACGGGCACCGGACCATCACCGGACACCGACGACCGGACTACGGCACCCGGTCCCGCCTCGCGCAACCCCGCGAGGACCGCCCCGGCCAGAGCCGCCCCGAGCGGGCCGGCGAGCGTCAGGGCGCCCCGCTCCTTGTGGGCCAGAAGCGTGGCGCGCACCGCGCCCCGGTACGCCGACGCCGCGTGCACCACCGGCAGCCCCGCCGGCTCCGGCACCGGTCGCACCCGGCGTGGAGCGGTGCCCTGGAGAGCCGCGCGGCACTCGGCGCAGAGCACCGTGCGCGGCCTGCCACAGCCTCCGCACTCGGCCGGCAGCAGCAGATCGGTGAGGTCCTGCCACCACCCCCGCATGACCACCACTGTGCCAACGCCCACAGCGGCCTGCCAGCCCTGTGGACAACTCCCGTGGACAACCGGAGGCCGCCCGTCGAACCCGGTCCCCAGGGCCCGCGAGGCTCGCCCCCGCTCCGCTGGGACCCAGCTCACCCGCCTCCCGCTCGGGAGTGCTCACCCGCCTCCCGCCCGCGAGAGCTCACCCCGGATAGACGGGAGCCGTCCCCTCCTTGACCACCTTCTGCCACTGGGCCCCGGCAGACAGCCGCACGATGCCGTCCTCCGAGTACGCCACCAGCGGCAGCCGCTCGTCCTCGGACGCCGCTATCTGCTTCACGCCCGTGGGCGAGGCCGGGGGGTTGCCCGCCGGTGTGGAGCCGTCGACCTGCACGTACCGCATCTGCTGCACCCCGCCGGACTCACGCCCGACCACCACGAGCCGACTGTCACCTGCCCACGACATGGCCGTGACCTCCTCCAGCTGCGGAGTCACGGAGTGCAGCCCCAGGATGGACACGGCCGGCCGCCCGTCCGTGCCACCGTCCCGCTCCACGCGCCCGATCTGCAGGGACGTCTTGCCGCCCTTCTCCACGATCAGCGCGATCCGCACTCCGTCGGCGGCCACCCGGACCGCGTCGACGCGCCCGTCGAGGCCCGGGGTGAGCACGTTCACCGGCTCGCCCGTGCCCTGCTGCAGCATCACCAGCCGGGCACGCTTCGGATCGCGGTCGGCCACCCACAGATCACCCGCGCCGTCCCAGCTCGGTGTCGTCAGCCGGTCGCCCGCCGCCGCGCCCCGGCTGCTCAGCACCGGAACTCCCGGCGAGGCGCCCGACAACAGCGACCCCACGTACAGGTACTGTCCGTCGGCCGAGACCCCGGCCGCGGTGTCCTCGGTGCGCGAGACGGCGGCCGCGCGCAGCTTCTTGCCCCCGTCGCCCAGCGCGCCCGGCACCGGGATGGGTACCTGGGAGCCGCTGCCGCTGGACAGACGGACGAGGCGCTGCTTGCCGTCGATGAAGTACTCGTACTCGGCGCGCCTGCCCGTGCCGTGCGAGGCGACGGTCTCGGCCCGGTCCTCGTTCAGGTCGCACAGCTTCCTGCCGTTCGACCGGCGCAGCTCGACCTGGGTGACGCCGGTGGGCGTCAGATCCTGGAGCGTGAACAGCAGCTGCGCCGCCATCCGGGTGCACTGTGTCTGCCCGACCCGGTCCGCCTTGTCGTTGAGCGGCACCGTCAGCTTGTTCTGGTCGTCGGGCTGCAGGGATGTGACGTCCTTCCCGAGCGCGGTGCCGGAGGGGAAGCTCGACGTCGCCACCGGGTCCAGCCAGCGCGTGGGGCCCTTCAGCAGCGACCGCACGGTCGACGTCACGGCATCGACCTTGCCGCGCACGTACACGGGATCGGCGACGGTGCTCAGCTGTCCGCCCGTCGCGGCCGGCATGTTCGCCGCGTAGTAGTACTTGTTGACCGACACATAGTTGCGCTGGAAGTCCGACTTGCCCAGCACCACTCCCTGCGGCAACGAGTCGATGCGCCACTGGTTGGTCTTCTTCTCCAGCGTGAGGTGCACCGTCTTGCCGTACGTCCCCGAGTCCGGCGCGTACGCGTGCTGCGCGTCCACCACGGCCAGCTTGCTGCCGGTCAGCACGTACGTGTAGTCGTCACCAGCCTCCCGGCTCCTGGTGTGCTGCGGCACGGTGTTGGGCCCGTCGGAGAGCACCGTGGTGGAGGCGTCCGGGTCCCACCTGCGCGACGCGCCTGCGGTCAGGTACTTGCGGGCGGTCTCGTACTGCGGGTCGTCGCTCGTCAGCGCCTCAAGGAAGCCCTGCACGATCTCCGACGGCCCGGCGTCCTCGCGCGGCGGCATGGCGAAGACGCGGACCTGCGTGTCCTGCCGGGGAGTCGACTCGACCCCGCGCAGATCCCCGCTGTCCGGCATGGAGGCGCACCCGGCCAGCACCACGGCACCACAGCCGACATACACCCCGATGCGCAGCGTGCGCGCTCGGCCGCCCCCCTCAGCGCCCACGAAACGCCTCCCCTTGCTCCCGCTCGTCCGCCCTGTCGCCGCCTTGCGACGACGGCTCCTGCGTCCTGTCGTCCGGGCGCCGCGTTCCCCCGGTGGGCCGCGGCACCACACGCGCGCCGTTGCCGGGCAGCGCGGTCGGGTCCGCCGTGGGCGTCACCGTGGCCGGCCGCTGTGCGATCGGGGCGTGGGGCGGCGCCTTCTCGCCCGCGGACTGCGCGGGCACCGTGGCGAGCCTGCCGGAGCCGCCCTGGGGCAGACCGGCGTCGTTGAGCCCGCGATTGCGCCGTGAGTCCATCGGCTCCAGGGGTATCGGAGAACCCCGCAGCGGCTCGTCGGCGGTCCGGGGCAGCGTCAGCCGGAACTGCGAACCCCCGCCCGGCTCGCCCCACGCCTGCAGCCAGCCGCCGTGCAGGCGCGCGTCCTCCAGGGCGATCGACAGCCCCAGGCCCGTACCACCGGTGGTACGCGCGCGTGCCGGGTCCGCCCGCCAGAAGCGGCTGAAGACCCGGGTCGCCTCGCCCGGCTTGAGGCCTACGCCGTAGTCGCGCACCGCGATCGCGACGGCGCCGCCCGCCGAGGCGAGCTTGACGATGACGTCCTTGCCCTCGCCGTGCTCGACGGCGTTGACGACGAGGTTGCGCAGCACCCGCTCCACACGCCGGGCGTCCGCCTCGGCCACCACGGGCTGCTGGTCGCCGACGACGCGTATCTGCGTGCCCTTGCGCTCGGCGAGCGGCTCGGCGCCGCTCACGACTCGTCGTACGACCTCCCGCAGGTCGATCGGCTCGGCCTCCAGCGCCGCCGCGCCCGCGTCGAAGCGGCTGATCTCCAGCAGGTCGGCGAGCAGCGACTCGAACCGGTCCAGCTGGTCGGCGAGCAACTCCGCCGACCGAGCGGTCACCGGGTCGAAGTCGACGCGCGCCTCATGGATGACGTCCGCCGCCATCCGCACGGTCGTCAGCGGTGTGCGCAGCTCGTGCGACACGTCCGACACGAACCGCCGCTGCATCCGCGACAGGTCCTCCAGCTGCTGGATCTTCAGCTGCAGGTTCTGCGCCATCTTGTTGAAGGCCTCGCCCAGGCGCGCGATGTCGTCCTCACCGGTGACCTTCATACGTTCCTGCAGGCGCCCGGCGGACAGCCGTTCGGCGATGCCGGCGGCCATCCGTACGGGGGTCACGACCTGGCGCACCACGAGCCAGGCGATGGCTCCGAGGAGTACGACGACGAAGAGCCCGGCGGTCGCGAGCGTCCCCTTGACCAGGCTGAGCGACTTCTCCTCCTGGGTGAGCGGGAAGAGGTAGTACAGCTGGTAGGGGTCCCCGTTCGGGTCGTTGATCTGCTTGCCGATGATCAGCGCCGGCTGCGGGTCGCGGCCGCTGTCGGTGTACACGATGCGCGTGTAGCTCTGGGCCACGCCCATGCCGGCGTCGACGCGCCTGCGCAGGTCCTCCGGCACGCTCTGGCTCGGGTCCACGCCGCCCGAGGCGCGCGGTCCGAGGCCGCGGTTCTCGTTGTCCGCGGCGGTGGTGCTCAGCGTGACCACGTCGAAGGCACCCTGGCCACCGCTGGACAGCGACTCGACGAGGTCGCTCATCCACCCGCTGACGTTCTGGACGGGGTTGCTGCCCGCGCCCGAGGTGTCTTCCGCGCCGCTCGTGCTGGCCGCGCTGTCGGCCTTCTGCCCGGCGACCGTGAAGCCGCCGACGGCCTGGCTCTGCGACGCCTTCACCTTGGCGTCCAGCAGGCCGTTGCGCACCTGCCCGATGACGACGAAGCCCAGCAGCAGCACCACGCCGAGCGACATCAGCAGGGTGGTGACGACGATCTTGAGCTGGATGTTGCGCCGCCACAGCCGCATCACGGGCAGCAGCGGACGGCGCACCCACCGCATGACGAGCCGGAGGACCGGGCTGCCCTGGACTCCGCCCTGGAGCAGCCCGCCCTCGAAGAACTGTTCCCACCGGGAGCCCGTCGTCCGCCGTCCGACAGGCCGCCCCGGACGGGCCCCGCGACCGGGCGCCGAGGCGGCACTGTCCCGGGACACGTCAGCTCGGTCCGGCCTTGTAACCGACACCCCGCACGGTCACCACGATCTCCGGCCGCTCCGGGTCCTTCTCGACCTTGGAGCGCAGCCGCTGGACGTGCACGTTGACCAGACGGGTGTCCGCCGCGTGGCGGTAGCCCCAGACCTGCTCCAGCAGGACCTCGCGGGTGAACACCTGCCACGGCTTGCGCGCCAGCGCCACCAGCAGGTCGAACTCCAGCGGCGTCAGCGCGATCGACTGCCCGTCCCGCTTCACGGAGTGACCGGCCACGTCGATGACGAGGTCGCCGATGGCCAGCTGCTCGGGTGCCGGCTCCTCCGACCTCCGCAGCCGCGCCCGGATGCGGGCCACCAGCTCCTTCGGCTTGAACGGCTTCACGATGTAGTCGTCCGCGCCCGACTCGAGGCCGACGACCACGTCCACGGTGTCGCTCTTGGCGGTGAGCATCACGATCGGCACGCCGGACTCCGCCCTGATCAGGCGGCACACCTCGATGCCGTCCCGTCCGGGCAGCATCAGGTCGAGCAGCACCAGGTCAGGCTTGGTCTCGCGGAAGGCGGCCAGCGCCTTGTCGCCGTCGGCTACGAAAGACGGCTCAAAACCTTCACCCCGCAGCACGATGCCGAGCATCTCGGCCAGTGCGGTGTCGTCGTCGACGACAAGGACTCGTCCCTTCATGGACCACATCATCCCATTAACTAAATCGTTACCTGGCGTGACCTGTCACACAGCACAGCGAGTGCGTCGGCCGTCACGGGAGACACGACGCCCTCCTCGGTGACGATCGCCGTCACCAGTTCGGGCGGCGTCACGTCGAACGCCGGGTTGTACGCCTGCGTCCCCAGAGGTGCCACAGGTATCCCGCCTCCCGCTTCCACTCCCGCCACCGGCACCCGAGGTGCGACGAGCTCCGTCACCTCGTGACCGGCCCGCTGCTCGACCTCGATGGACGCCCCGTCCGGCGTGTCCGGATCCACCGTGGTCACCGGCGCCACCACGATGAACGGAACGTGGTGGTAGCGGGCCAGCACCGCGAGCGGATAGCTCCCCACCTTGTTCGCCACCGAACCGTCGGCGGCGATCCGGTCCGCCCCGATCAGTACGGCGTCCACCTCGCCCGCCGCGAACAGCGAACCCGCCGCGTTGTCCGTGAGCAAGGTGTACGCCATTCCGTTGCGGGCCGCCTCGTAAGCCGTCAAACGAGCACCCTGCAGCAACGGCCGCGTCTCGTCCACCCACAGCCTGCGCAGCCGCCCCGCCCGGTGCGCGGCCAGCGCCACCGCGAACGCCGTGCCCTCCCCGCCGGACACCAGCGCCCCGGTGTTGCAGTGGGTGAGCACGCGATGCCCGCCACCGGGCAGCAACTCGTCCAGCAGCGCCAGACCATGCCGCGACATCCGCACGCTCGCCTCGGCGTCCTGGCGGTGCAGCGCCCGCGCGGCGGCGAGCGCGGCCTCGGCGGCCCGCCCCTGGTCACCGCTGTCGGCGAGCGCCCTCCGGTGGGCGGCCAGGGCCCTGCGCACGCCGACGGCGAGGTTCACCGCGGTGGGCCGGGCGCCCGCCAACGCGGCGGCGGCCTCCTCCACGTCGAACCCGCGCGCGGCGGCGAGCGCGACACCGTAGGCCCCGGCGATCCCGAGCAGCGGCGCACCGCGCACGGCGAGGGTGCGGATCGCGTCCACCAGCGCGGGTGCGTCCGTGCATACGAGATCGACCTCCTCGGCCGGCAGCCTTCTCTGGTCGAGAAGTACCAGTACCGGGCCTTCGGGCGGCTCGTCCCAGTGGATCGCGGATATCGCCGCCGACTCGTTGTCCTCGCCGGATTGCGCGTGCTGATCAGCCATGCGGTCAGTCTGCCCCGTACCCACTCGACAATTGAAGGCGTGCAGCCAACAACGGCCCCCCGTTCTTCCGCGAGCGCCGCGTGGCACGATGGCTGCCAACTCCCCGCCACGACGGCGGACGGGCACCGTGAAGGAGCGACGATGAACGACACTCCGGGCTGGGCCTCGCCCGGATCTGCCCCCTCCGACGGGCAGCCGGACCCCTCCGGCGCGCAGCCCCCGGAGCAGCCCTCGGACCAGGGCGCCGGCGATCAGCCGCAGCCGCCGGTGAAGTGGTCCAACGAGCAGCCCCCGCCCGGACAGTGGACCGCTCCTCACCCCCAGGGCCCCGGCCAGGCCCCGCCACCGCCTCCGCCCGGCCCGGGCTGGGGCGACGGCCCGCCCGCCGGTACCGGCGGCCACGCGGGCCCGGGCGGCGGATACCCCGGCTGGGGCGCTCCCCACGGGGGCTTCGGCGGCCCCGGTGGCTGGGGCGGCACCTGGGGCCCGCCCCCGGCCGCCAAGCCCGGCGTGATCCCGCTGCGCCCGCTCGGCGTCGGCGAGATCCTGGATGGCGCCGTCTCCACCATGCGCACCTACTGGCGCACGGTCCTCGGCATCTCGCTGACCATCTCGGTCGTCACGGAGATCATCGTCATCCTGGTGCAGGGGCTCACCCTGAACCGCACCGCCACCACCAGCACCCTCAACGACCGCAGCGCCTCGGTGAGCGAGCTGAGCCGCGCCCTGGGCACCGCTCTGCTGAGCTCCACCGCGGTGTTCCTGGTCGCTCTGCTCGGCACCATCGTCGCGACGGCCCTGCTCACCACCGTCACCAGCCGGGCCGTGCTCGGCAGGCCGGTGAGCACGGCGGAAGCGTGGGGCGACGCCCGCCCGCAGTTGCTGCGACTGTGCGGCCTCACGCTCCTGCTGCCGCTCATGGCCCTCGCGATCATCTTCGCGGGCGCGCTGCCCGGCATCATCGTCGCGGCGGCCGGCTCCACCTCCCTGGGTCTCGCGCTGGCTCTCCTCGGCGGCCTCGCCGGCAGCGTGGTCGCCCTGTGGATCATGATCCGTTTCTCGCTCGCCTCGCCCGCGCTGATGCTGGAGAAGCAGAGCATCCGCAAGTCGATGAGCCGCTCCGTGAGACTGGTGCGCGGCTCGTGGTGGCGGGTCTTCGGGATTCAGCTGCTCGGGCAGATCATCGCGAGCATCGTGTCGTCGCTGGTCGTGCTCCCCTTCGCGTTCCTCGGGGGACTGCTCGACGGTGGCGGGATCAGCGGCCTCGTCAACGCCAGCACGGGCGGCATCGGCTGGACGTTCCTGATCGTCAGCGGCATCGGCTCGGTGATCGGGCGCATGCTGACCTTCCCCATCACCGCCGGCGTGACCGTGCTCCTCTACGTCGACCAGCGCATCCGCCGCGAGGCCCTCGACCTCGACCTGGCCCGCGCGGCAGGCATCCAGGGCTACGGCTCCCACACCCCCGACACCGCCCCGGCCCCGGGGAGCTGATGCGGTGAGCCTGACGGGGGGAGTACTGACAGTCGTACCGGTGCTGTGGCGCTCGGGCGACGAACCACCGGTGACGAGCCCGCGCGACCCCGCGCGGGAGGCGGCCCGGCGTGAGCTGTCCAAGCGGATGTACCACGAGAACGACCCCAGCCTGCTGCAGCGCGCCCTGAACGCCTTCTGGGACTGGGTGGACCGGCTCTTCAACGCCGCCTCGTCCGCGACGCCCGGCGGCTCGGTGGGCCTCGTGGTCATCGTCCTGGCGGTCCTGGCGCTGGTCGGCGCCCTGTGGTGGCGCCTGGGCACTCCGCGCCGGATGCCCACCTCGTCCGCGGCGCTCTTCGACGACCGCCCGCGGAGCGCCGCCGAGCACCGCGCGGCCGCCGAGGCGCACGCCGCCCAGGGCCACTGGAGCCAGGCCGTCCAGGAACGCATGCGCGCCGTCGTACGCTCCCTGGAGGAACGCGCCCTTCTCGACGTGCGCCCCGGGCGCACCGCCGACGAGGCCGCCTCCGAGGCCGGCCGGGCGCTGCCCGGCCACGCGGACCGACTGCGCGCCGCCGCCCGTGACTTCGACGACGTCACATACGGTGGCCGGGCCGCGGGCGAAGAGACGTACCACAGGCTCGCCGCCCTCGACAACGAGCTGGAACGCACCAGACCCCAGCTCGCCGACAGCGCCCACAGCACGGCCCACAACGCCCGCCAGGGAGCCGCCGGATGACCTCCGAGGCCACGTCTGCGTCCACCTCGGCCTCCCCCACCCCACGACAGGTGTGGATCCGGGCGCGCGGTCTCCTGCTCGCCCTCGCGCTCCTCCTCATCGGTGGCGTCACGCTCGCCGTCATCCGCTCCGGCGCCCACCACGGCAGCCTCGACCCGCGCTCCGCCGACCCCTACGGCAGTCACGCCGTCGCCGCGCTCCTCGCCGACCACGGCGTGTCCACGCGCGTGGTCACCACCCTCGACGAGGCACGGGCCGCCGCCGGTCCCGACACCACGCTCCTCATCGCCGTCCCCGACCTGCTGACGCACCGTCAACAGGGCTTGGTGCACCAGGCGACGATGAACTCCGGCGGCCGGACGATCCTCGTCGCACCCGACGCCTCCGTCATCAACCTCGCCCCCGGAGTCTCGGCCGACTCCGCCACCGGCTTCGACACGACGCTGGACCCCGGCTGCGAACTGGCCGCCGCCCGGCGAGCGGGTACCGCCGAGACGGGAGGGATCCGCTACCTCACGAGCGACCCCCGCGCCGACACGTGCTACCCCAGTGACGGCCTGCCCACCCTGGTGCGCCTCCCGGCCGCCTCCGGGGGCGGCGACACCGTCGTACTCGGCACGCCCGACATCCTCTACAACAACCGCCTCGACAAGCAGGGCAACGCCTCGCTCGCCCTCCAACTGCTCGGTTCCCGCTCCCACCTGGTCTGGTACCTCCCCTCGCTCTCCGACACCTCGGCCACCGACTCGGGTCGGCGCAGCTTCCTCGACCTGCTCCCCTCGGGCTGGCTCTGGGGCACACTGCAGCTCTTCATCGCCGCGGCCCTGGCCGCCCTCTGGCGAGCGCGCCGACTCGGTCCGCTCGTCCCCGAACGTCTCCCCGTCGCGATCCGCGCGTCCGAAACCGTCGAAGGCCGCGCCCGCCTCTACCGGAAGGCGCGCGCCCGCGACCGCGCGGCCACCGCCGTGCGCTCCACCACCCGCAACCGCCTCGCCCCCCTCGTGGGCATCCCCCTCGCCCAGGCGCACGCGCCCGAGGCCCTGCTGCCCGCACTGTCCGCGCACCTCCACGGCGACGGACAGACCCTGCACTCCCTCCTCTTCGGCCCGCCGCCCGGCGACGACGCTGCTCTGATCGCCCTCGCCGACCAACTCGACGCCCTCGAAAGAGAGGTACGCCGTCCATGATGGACCCGACCACTGACAACGCCGGGCACACCGGGGATCCGGGCACCGCCCGCGCCTCCCTGGAGGCCCTGCGCGCCGAGATCGCCAAAGCCGTGGTCGGCCAGGACCCCGCAGTCACCGGCCTCGTCGTCGCCCTGCTGTGCCGCGGACACGTTCTCCTCGAAGGAGTCCCCGGGGTCGCCAAGACGCTGCTGGTCCGCGCGCTCGCCTCCGCGCTCGAACTCGACACCAAACGCGTCCAGTTCACGCCCGACCTGATGCCCAGTGATGTGACGGGCTCTCTGGTCTACGACGCCCGGACCGCCGAGTTCTCCTTCCAGCCCGGCCCTGTCTTCACCAACCTCCTCCTCGCGGACGAGATCAACCGCACCCCGCCCAAGACCCAGTCATCCCTCCTCGAAGCCATGGAGGAGCGCCAGGTCACGGTCGACGGCACGCCGCGCCCGCTGCCCGAGCCGTTCCTGGTCGCCGCGACACAGAACCCGGTCGAGTACGAGGGCACCTACCCCCTGCCCGAAGCGCAACTGGACCGTTTCCTGCTCAAACTGACGATCCCTCTGCCCTCCCGCCAGGACGAGATCGACGTCCTCACCCGTCACGCCGCGGGATTCGACCCGCGCGACCTGCACGCCGCCGGCGTACGCCCCGCCGCGACCGCCGCCGACCTCGAAGCCGCGCGCGCCGCCGTCGCCAAGACGACGGTGTCTCCCGAGATCACCGCCTATGTGGTCGACATCTGCCGCGCGACCCGCGAGTCCCCGTCCCTCACCCTCGGCGTGTCACCCCGTGGTGCAACGGCCCTTCTCGCCACCGCGCGCGCCTGGGCCTGGCTGACGGGCCGTGACTACGTCATTCCCGACGATGTGAAGGCACTGGCTCTGCCGACACTCCGTCACCGCGTCCAGCTGCGGCCGGAGGCGGAGATGGAAGGGGTGACCGCCGACTCGGTCATCAACGCCCTCCTCGCCCACGTCCCCGTTCCTCGCTGATGGCGCTCACCGGACGCGCCGCGCTCCTGGCGGCACTCGGCACCCTTCCCGTCGGCATCTGGGAGCCCGGCTGGACGGGCATCCTCGCCGTCAACGGCCCTCTCGCCCTGGCCTGCGCCTGCGACTTCGCGCTGGCCGCGCCCGTACGCCGCCTGGGCCTGAGCCGTTCCGGCGACACCTCGGTGCGCCTGGGGGAGGCGGCCGAGGTGACGCTCACCGTCACCAACCCCTCCGGCCGCCCGCTGCGCGCCCGGCTGCGCGACGCCTGGCCGCCCAGCAGCTGGCAGCCGGGCACCGAAGTGGCCGCCTCCCGCCACCGGCTGACGGTCCCTCCGGGAGAACGCCGCCGACTGACGACCCGTCTGCGTCCCACCCGCCGAGGCGACCGGCACGCGGACCGCGTCACGATCCGCTCCTACGGCCCCCTCGGTCTCTTCGCGCGCCAGGGCACGCACAGGGTTCCGTGGACGGTACGGGTCCTGCCGCCCTTCAGCAGCCGCAAGCATCTTCCGTCCAAGCTGGCCCGGCTTCGCGAACTGGACGGCCGCACCAGCGTGTTGACGCGTGGTCAGGGCACGGAGTTCGACAGCCTGCGTGACTACGTCCCCGGTGACGACACCCGCTCCATCGACTGGCGCGCGACGGCACGCCAGAACTCGGTCGCGGTACGCACCTGGCGCCCCGAACGCGACCGCCACATCCTCCTCGTCCTGGATACGGGCCGCACCTCGGCCGGACGTGTCGGCGACGCCCCCCGCCTGGACGCCTCCATGGACGCGGCGCTCCTGCTGGCCGCCCTGGCCTCCCGGGCCGGTGACCGCGTGGACCTGCTCGCCTACGACCGCCGGGTACGCGCCCTGGTCCAGGGCCGCGCCGCCCGCGAGGTCCTGCCGTCGCTCGTCAACGCCATGGCGACGCTGGAGCCCGAACTCATCGAAACGGATGCCCGCGGCCTCACGTCCACCGCACTCCGTACGGCACCTCGCCGCTCCTTGATCGTCCTGCTGACCGCCCTCGACGCGGCACCCGTGGAGGAGGGGCTGCTTCCCGTATTGCCCCGCCTCACCCAGCGCCACACGGTGCTGCTCGCGTCGGTGGCCGATCCGCGCATCGCCCGTATGGCGACGGCACGGGGCAGCACGGACGCGGTGTACGAGGCCGCGGCGGCGGCACAGGCCCAGACGGAACGCACACGGACGGCCGAACAGCTGCGACGCCGTGGTGTGACGGTCGTGGACGCGACGCCCGAGGACCTGGCGCCGGCACTCGCGGACGCGTATCTGGCGCTGAAGGCGGCGGGCCGTCTCTGAAAGCAGAAGGGGGGTGGAAACACCCCTGAA
>NZ_BBZJ01000033.1:0-85734 GCF_001417775.1 Streptomyces sp. TP-A0356
ACAAGAGCAACGGTTCCAGCTTCGGGCCCCGACGGGGAACTGACGCACCAGCAGCAGAAGTCACATAACTACTAACGATCAACTACTGGCGCAGGACACTAGGGTCTGTCTGGAGTTCTGATCACGTCGCAGGGAAAAGGGTTGAGTGAGCTGACGTTCGCTTGGTAGCGTCCGGGACACCGTGACAGGCCGTGAGGAGGTGAGACCCATGAACGCTGTATCGACGTGGGTGCTCCCCCTTCCCGTCACGGCCGGGCGATTGACGTAAGTGTCGCCGGGAGCGCCGCGACAACAAGGCACTCCCGAAAGGCAACACCTATGCACTCTCTGCAGTTCACCGCCACGTCGTCGTCGAACGGCATGGTCGAACGCGACTTCATCTTGGGCGAGATCCCCGGCGTCCTCTGGTCGCCTGCCTCCGGCGTCGATCGCGCGCCCCTGGTGCTGATGGGGCACGGCGGCGGTAACCACAAGAAGCATCCGGCGATGGCGGGCCGGGCACACCGCCTCGTGACCGGCTGCGGCTTCCACGTCGCCGTCATCGACGTGCCCGGTCACGGCGACCGGCCGCGCACCGCGCACGACGAGCAGGAGATCGCCGAGCTGTACCGGGCGAGGGAGGCGGGCGAGCCGGAAGGCCCGATCGTCGTCCGCTACAACGCCCACCTGGCGGAGCTCGCCGTGCCCGAGTGGCGGGCGACCCTGGACGCCCTTCAGGAACTTCCGGAGATCGGCGCCGATGGTCCGGTCGGCTACTTCGGCATCAACATGGGCACCGCAATCGGCGTGCCGCTGGTGGCGATCGAACCCAGGATCACGGCCGCGGTCTTCGGCCAGCACTGGCCCGATGTCCTGGCCGAGAAGGCGAAGCAGATCACCATCCCGATCGAGTTCGACATGCAGTGGGATGACGAGCACATCCCGCGCGAGGCCGGTCTCGCGCTGTTCGACGCCTTCGCCTCGAAGGAGAAGACGTTGCACGCCAACGCGGGCAAGCACAAGGAACTGCCCAGGTTCGAGGCCGACAGCGCGGTCCGGTTCTTCGCCCGCCACCTCGGCCGAGCGGTCACCTCGCCGGCCTGACGTGCGCGGTTGCGGCGTACGGCTTGCCAGCCGGACGCCGCAACCGCGGCCCCGGGTTGAGGCCGTAGTTGGAGCCCCGCCATGTAGCTCGCCGGAGTCTTGTCGTATCGCATGGCCAGGCCCCGCCATGCCCGGATCTTGTTGATGCAGCGCTCCACCGTGTTGCGCTCCTTGTACTGCTCAGCGTCATGGGACACCGGCCGGCCGCCGGAACTGCCGCGCTTCTTGCGGTTCGCGGCCCGATCGGCCTTCTCCGGGATGACCGCCTTGATCCCGCGTCTGCGCAGGTAGGCGCGGTTCGCTCGCGAGGAGTACGCCTTATCGGCAGCTACCGCGTTCGGTCGGGTGCGCGGACGGCCCACCGGTCCGCGTACCTTGACTTTCCCAACACCGCGACGAACCGGGGACTGTCGGCGGCCTGCCCGGGCGTGAGCACGAACGCCAGCGGGCAGCAGCGCCAGTCTGCCGCGAGGTGGACCTTGCTGGTCAGCCCACCGCTCGACCGCCCCAGCGCCACCGCTGCCTTGAGCCGGGCCCGGCGGCGCCGACGCAGCAGTCGGCGCTCGGCCCGCTCGGACTCCCGGGCCGGCGAGTCGACGGCCACCGGGGCGATTTGCCCTGTTTCCGAGGCCCCTATTCCTGCGCCGCGGCCTTTTCCAGCGCTGCTAGGACCACCGGTTCCACCACCATCCCGGCCGCGTCGCGATGGGCGCGGGCCACCGTGGAGTCCACGCTGACTAGGGACATGCCGGCCTGGCCGAGCCGAGCGGCCTCGGCGATCATCCCGTCCATCACCGCGGTGAAGACGTCGGCGTCGAGCCACTGGGTGAAGCGGTCGTAGACCGTCTGTCAGGCCTCGAACTCCGCGGGCATCTCTCGCCATTGGCTGCCGGTGCGGAACCGCCAGATGACGCCCTCGAACTGTTCGCGCAGGTGCTGGGGGGTAGGGGCCGTACCGTCCGATCGGCAGGAACGGCTCTATCAGTTCCCACACATTATCGCTCAGTTCACGTCGCGTCACCTGAGCCCTCTACCAGCTCGGCGTGACCCTCGGGTCCGAAACGGACCGCATTGATCACGACTCCAGACAGGCCCTAGTGCCGCATGTAGGCAGCAACGTTCGCCCTGTTGCTGCCTGGCGTCAGCTCGTGCTGAGTGGCGTGGTTTGCTCAGCGTCGAGTTGGTGGTCGGCCCAGACGTAGCTTTCGGGGAGCAGGTCGGTGATAGAGACGGTTTGGAGATGCTCGCCTGTGCCGACGATGACCTTCAGGGCTGGGAAGTAGTCGAGAAGGACTTGGCGGCACCGGCCGCATGGGGGAACGACCCCCCGGTCGCGGTCGCCCACGGCGACGATCGTGTCCAGGTCGTAAGCGCCTTGGGCAGCCGCCGTGCCGATGAGGACCAACTCTGCGCAGGGGCCGCCGGTGAAGTGGTAGGCGTTCACCGCGGTGATGATCCGGCCGTCTCGGGCGCGCGCCGCGGCCGCCATGGTGTGGTTGTCGCCGCGGCATCGAGTGCGGGCGACGTGGGCTGCGGCCTGGATGAGTTCGTGGTCGACGGTGTGGGGGTGTGTGGTCATCTTCTCTGCCCTTCGTGCGGTGTCAGGCGACGTTGGCGCGAGTGACGATGGTGCGCAAGTGAATATCGGCCGTGTGCTTGTTCCGCCAGATGATGTGACGGCGGATCATGCTGCCCTGGGCCTTGTGGGTGGGTGGTCGGTGCCGTCGAGGGTGAAGTAGCGCAGGGCGGTGAACTGGACCTCGAAGCGGTTCAGCCAGGAGGAGTTGGTCGGGGTGTAGGCGGTCTCGACGTTGTTGGCCTCGGCCCAGTAGGCGACCCGACGGCATTTCTTGATGGTCAGGTGCGGGGGAGTAGTTGTCGCACACGATCGCGATGCCGACCGCCGGTGGGTATTCCGCGCACGGCGGCGGACGGTGGGCGCCCGGAGTCCGACTCCGATTCGCGAACAGGGATTCGACCATAGGCCGCTCGATCGAGTGCCGACGTCTCGTGGGAATACCGCGCACTACGAATACGTGACGGGCACCAGTTGTGCGCGGCGACCTCTCGCCGGAACTGGTGGACGACGGGCTGTGACCGGAAGGCGGGGCGGACCTCTGTGACTGAGCGTTCCAGTTGGCCCAACCGGCCAACTGGAACGCTCACGGAGCTACTGGGCGACGCGGTCGCCGGATGTGGGGGATGGCCCCGGCGTCGGTCAGCGGGTGGCGAGGAGCTCGAGCGTGTCGATCACGCGGTTCGAAAAGCCCCACTCGTTGTCGTACCACGCGGCCACCTTGACGTGACGGCCGTCGACGCGGGTGAGGGCCGAGTCGAAGATCGACGAGGCCGGATTGCCCGTGATGTCGGACGACACGAGCGGGTCGTCCGAGTACTCGAGGATGCCGGCGAGCGGCCCCTCCGCCGCGGCGCGGTACGCCGCAAGCACGTCGTCGCGCGTCACGTCGCGGGTGACAGTTGTATTGAGTTCGACGATCGAGCCCACCGGAACCGGCACGCGGATCGAGTCGCCCGACAACTTGCCGCCGAGGTTCGGCAGCACGAGGCCGATCGCCTTGGCGGCGCCCGTCGTGGTCGGCACGATGTTGACGGCGGCGGCACGGGCGCGGCGGGCGTCGCGGTGTGGACCGTCCTGCAGGTTCTGCTCCTGCGTGTATGCGTGCACCGTCGTCATGAAGCCGTGCTCGATGCAGGCGAGGTCGTCGAGCACCGCGGCCAGCGGCGCAAGGGCGTTGGTCGTGCATGAGGCGTTCGAGATGATCGTGTGCACGTCCGGGTCGTATGCGTCCGTGTTGACCCCGAACGCGAGCGTGACATCGGCACCATCCGACGGTGCACTGACCAGCACCTTCTTCGCACCGGCATCGAGGTGGGCGCGGGCGGCAACGGCCGACGTGAAGCGGCCGGTCGCCTCGAGCACGATGTCCACGCCGAGTTCGGCCCACGGCAGCTGCGCCGGTTCACGTTCGGCGAGCACCGTGATGCGACGGCCGCTGACGATGAGGGCGTTCCCGTCGACGGTCACCGGGCGACCCAGCCGGCCGGCCGTCGTGTCGTAGGCGAGCAGCCGCGCGAGGGTGGCTGGCTCCGTGAGGTCGTTGACCGCGATGATCTCCAGGTCGCTGTCACGTTCCAGCAGTGCACGCAGCACATTGCGTCCGATGCGGCCGAATCCGTTGATGGCGATGCGCGTCATGAATGGTGTCCCTTCGGTTCACCATCAATTTCGCGCGCTGCATCCGCCCGCGACAGCGGCGTGATCGCCACGGTTCGAAAGGATCGCGCCAGGTAGCGGTGGGCTACTCGCCCTGGGTGAAGGTGCGCCGGTACTCGCTCGGCGTCGTGCCGAGGATGCGATGGAAGTGCAACCGCAGATTCGCACCGGTGCCCAGGCCGACGTCGGCGGCGATCTGCTCGACGTGCCGCTCCGAACGTTCGAGCAGCTCACGGGCCAGGTCGATGCGGGCGCGCATGACCCACTGCATCGGCGTGTATCCCGTGTCTTCGACGAAGCGCCGCGAGAAGGTGCGCGGCGACACCGCAGCATGCCGGGCGAGCAGCTCGAGGGTGAGGGGCTCGCCCAGCCGGTGCAGCGCCCACTCGCGGGTGGCGGCGAACCGCTCACCAAGTGGCTCGGGCACGCTGCGCGGCACGTACTGCGCCTGACCGCCGCTGCGGTAGGGGGCCGCGACCAGGCGCCGGGCCGCGTGGTTCGACGCGGCCACTCCGAGGTCGCCGCGCAGGATGTGCAGGCACAGGTCGATGCCCGATGCTGCGCCGGCCGACGTCAGCACGCTGCCCTCGTCGACGAACAGAACGTTCTCGTCGACCTGGACGAGCGGATGCTTCGCCGCGAGCGCCCGCGCGTAATGCCAGTGCGTCGTGGCGCGCTTGCCGCGGAGCAGGCCCGTGGCGGCGAGCGCGAAGGCGCCCGTCGAGATGGCGGCGAGTCGCGCGCCCCGGTCGTGGGCGGCGATCAGCGCGTCAACGACGGCCTGCGGCGGGTCGTCGCGGTCCGGGAACCGGTAGCCGGGGACGAAGACGATGTCGGCCCACGCAAGCGCGTCGAGGCCGTGGGCGACGTAGTACGACAGGCCATCGCCGCCGGTCACGAGACCGGGTGCCGCCCCGCACACCCGCACCTCGTACGGCATGCTCGTGCGGGTCGTGAAGACCTGCGCGGGAATTCCGACATCGAGCGGCTTCGCACCCTCGAGCACAAGGACGGCAACGCGATGCAGGCGGGAGGCTGGCACGGAATAGAGGCTACGTGGGGGCGTGACTTCGATACGCCCACTGCGTGGACCGTGCGGATGACACCGCGCCCGGACTGTCTTCCAGCCCGGGCACGGACCGGTTTCCGGAGTCGGTGTCCCGCACCGGCCCGGGCAGTGTTGGGCCCATGGCCGGTGTCGTGGTGCGCGTTTGCTCAGGAGTCCGTCGGGGGAATGAGATGGTCGAGTGCCTCGGCGCAGTCCTGGGCGGCCTGAGCCGAACGCGGCAGCATGAGACTCTCATAGGCACGGACGGCGTCGTCGATGCTGGATTCGGTGACAAGGGCCTGGGCGAGATCGGTGCCGTCGAGCATGGCGAGGTTGGCACCGAGCCCGACCGGGGGCATGAGGTGCGCCGCGTCGCCCAGCAGGGTGATGCCAGGGACGTGTTCCCAGGTGTGCGGGACGGGGAGCACGAACACGGGCCGGTTGACGAACCCGCCGTCGTGGTGCCGCAGGAGATGGAGCAGGCTCTCGTCCCAGCCGTCGAACATCTTCAGCAGGTGTGCGCGCACGGCCGCCGTGTCGTCGAGTTCCAGGCCGGCGGCCACCTGCCAGTCATGCGGGGCGCGGAAGGCGATGTAGACGCGGATGTGGCCGTTGCCGTTGCGCTGGGCGAGCAGGGCCTTGCTGTCGGCCGCCGCCAGCAGGGTGCCGTTGCCGACCAGGCGTGCGAGGGCGGGATGGCGGGTGTCGCAGTCGTCGAAACCGGTCTCGATGAAGGTGACACCGGTGTAGCCGGGTGTGGCGTCCGACAGGGCTGGGCGGATGCGCGACCACGCGCCGTCGGCGCCGACCACCAGGTCGGCGTCCTCGGTGGTGCCGTCGTCGAGGAGCAGGCGCCAGGAGCCCTCCCCGAGCGGGGTGGCCCCGGCGACAGCACAACCCCAGCGGACGGTGCCCTCGTCGAGGGATTCCAGGAACAGTCCGCGCAGTTGGCCGCGGTCGATCTCCGGGCTGTCTTCGTCGTGGACGGGCCCCGGGAAGGGCACGGCGGTGGCGGTGACAGGGTCGAGCACGCGCCACTCCTGGCCGTCGGGGCGCGCCAGGGCACGGAACCGATCGAGCAGGCCCGCCGCGCGCAGGGCGATCTGACCGGTGGCGGCATGTATGTCGAGGCTGCCGCCCTGGGGGCGGGCACCGGCGGAAGCCTCGGATTCGAAGACGGTGACGGAACGGCCGTGGAGCTGCAGGACGCGAGCTAAGGCAAGGCCGCCGAGGCCCGCGCCGACGACCGCGATGCGGGGGCCGTGAGCGGAGTGCATGGGTGTGTCCCCTCGAAAGGTGGATGAGTTGCCAGGAGATCCGGCGCACGACCAAGAAAGCACAGTGAGCAATGAGATGCCTCTGAAATACGGTGCGCCGGTACCGAACCGACCGGGCGTCGCTAGCGCAGGAAGGCCCAGACCTGCCAGCCCCTGGCCGACGCCGCACTCCAGCTCTTCCTCGACCGCGGCGAAATGCTCAGCCCGCCAAGATCGCCCACCGGCTGCCCGCGATGCGGATCAGCTCGTCGAGGGTGGTCTCGGCCCGGCAGTAGGCGATGTGGTAGGAGATCTCCCCGGGCCGGCTCACGCTGCGCCGGGCAAGGACCCCGTGCCGGCGATCCGGCCGGTGCCAGGGCCGCACCTCGATGCGCGCCCAGTCGTAGAGGCGCAGGCCATGAGCCCCCTGGTGCGTGCGATCGCAAGGCGCCGGATGGGCGCTCGTCGCCGGGCGGCTGGAGAAGTGGGGTGTCCGGGCTCTCTTGATCGTGGTGGTCTCGGGGATCGCCGCCGGTGTCTTCACCCACAGCGCGATCGCAAGCACGTTGGACTCCGAGATTGCCCAGCACACGGCCGAAGTCATCCTGGCCGTCCTGCTGTTCATCGATGCCACCGAGCTACCTGGTGGTCGGCTGTGGGGCAGAGATCCCGCCTCGGCCGCTCGGGCACTGCTGGTGGCCCTGCCGCTGAGTCTGACGCTGATGGTTCTGCTGGGCTGGCTCGTGCTGCCCGAACTTCCGGTAGCGGGGCTGCTGCTGATTGCCTGTGTGATCGTGCCGACCGACTTCGCTCCGGCCGAGACGCTGGTACGCGACCGGCGCATCCCGGCGCGGGTGAGAAGCGTGCTCAACGTGGAGAGCGGCTACAACGACGGGATCGTCGCGCCGATCTTCCTGTTCGCGCTGATCCTCGCTGGCTCGACTTCTTCTGCGCACACCCCCATGCAGGCACTGGGCACGGCCGTCCCATCTGCGATGAAGGCATTCATCATCGGGCTGCCGATGGGCGCGCTGCTCGCGTGGCTGATGAATCTGGCCGACCGCAGGAACTGGACGACACCTGCTCGCCCGCCGCGGCGTCACCTTCCAGCGCACCAAGACGTGGAAGGAATCCCCCGACCCCGAGCGCGACGCCAAGCTGGACCGCATCGAGGAGGTGCTGGACCGTTTCCCGGACCCGGTCTTCGCCTTCGACGAGTTCGGCCCGCTCGGAATCCGGCCCACCGCGGGCTCGGGCTGGGCCCCGCCTGAAACACCCTGACCGACTCCCCGCCACCTTCCACCGCACCCACAGAGTGCGCTACTTCCACGGTTGCTACTCGGTCGGCGATGACCGCCTGTGGGGTGTCAACCGCCGCAGAAGGGGCGCCTTCACCACACTGGCCGCGCTGAAGTCGATCCGTGCCGCCCGCCCGGACGGCACACCCATCTACGTGATCATGGACAACCTGTCCGCCCACAAGGGCGCCGACATCCGCCGCTGGGCGAAGAAGAACAAGGTCGAGTTGTGCTTCACCCCCACCTACGCCTCGTGGGCGAACCCGATCGAGGCCCACTTCGCCCCGCTGCGGCAGTTCACCATCGCCAATTCCGACCATCCCACCCACACGGTGCAGACCCGGGTCCTGCACGCCTACCTGCGCCGGCGCAACGCCAACGCCCGCCACCGCGACGTCCTGGCCACCGGCCGCCGAACGCAAGGAACGCGCCCGCATCCGCCGTGAGAGGAGCATCCGCTGGGGCGGCCGGCCACTCACCTCGGCTGCATGAGCGTGCCGCCCCGCCGCGGCCGCACCACGTCAGGGACGGAGCGCGACGAGGAGATCAACCACGTAGGTCTCTTCCACCTCCTCGCGGGGAAAGATCCTGCCCAGCCGCTCACGCTCGTCGACGAAGAACGCCTGACGGTCAGCCTCTTCAAGGACGAGGAATGCCGACCGGCTGCCAATGTTGGCGAGATGCATGTCCAAAGAGACGGTGCGGCTCCAGCGCACTTGACGGCGCTCAACTCGCAGCCCCGTCAGCCCCGCCAGCCGGACAGCATCACTGTCCGAAGGGCGCACCGCAGACCTTGGCTTCACCCCGCAGTGGTGCGCAATACGCCCGTGCTGCTCGCGGATCCACGGCACGTCGAAGGCCGTGGTGTTCCACCAGATCGCCAACGCACCGCCCGCTCGCAGGACGCGCAACGCCTCCGGGACAGACCGGCCGGGATCGGTCCACTGCCAGGACTGGGCATACGTGATGAGGTCGCAGGAAGCCTCGGCCAGCGGCAGCGCATTACCGTCACCCCTTACGATCGGCACCCCCGGGAGCGCCTGGTGGAACTCACCAGCCATGGCCTCACCCGGCTCGACAGCAATCACATCAGCACCTCGCTCCCGCAGCAGCACGCTGGCGATTCCGGTACCCGCGCCGACATCAGCGACCCGGGCACCCGCCAAACGACAGCCTGCGAACTCCTCGATGCGGTCAAAGAGCAAGGCTGGATACGAAGGCCGACTCGCCGCGTACTGAGCCGCGGCTACATCGAACGACTGGGCGCGAGAGCTGACGGTCATACCCTCATCATCACCTCCCCGCACCAAACACTCGACCACCACCACCACCCTGTGATCGTTTCCGGTCACAGCACTAGGTCGGCAGCGACTGCGGCGGAAGCCGGTGGCCGGACAAGCCTCCCCCTTGCTGATCGGCGCTTTGACCAGGGGTGATCAGGCGGCGGGGCCGTGGTGTCGGTCATATGTCGGGGGCTGTCGGTCCGTTGTCGGTGGGGTTTGGCACCTTCCAGAGACCTGCCGGGTGCCCATCCGGCTGTAGGTTCAGGAAGGAGATCTCTCGTGCATGACGTAGTGATCGTGGGCGCCGGCCCAGTTGGTCTGTTCCTTGCCTGTGAGCTTGGCCTCGCGGGCTGCTCTGTCCTGGTGCTCGAGCGGGAGCCGGAGCTCCGCTCCCCGTTCAAGGGAGAGCCGCTTGGGATGCGGGGCCTGTCCTCCGCGGCGGTCGAGGCGTTCTACCGCCGCGGGATGCTGCAGCAGCTGCTGACGGCGCCGGGCGTCCACGACTATTCCGGCGCGAACCCCGACGCGGACGAGCCGTCACCCCCTCGTCACGCTGGTCACTTCGCCGGCATGATGCTCGATCCGGCCAAGGTCGACGTCGCCGCCCTGCCGTTCCGGCTTCCCAGCCCGGCACCGGAGGGCGTGCTGGCATACCTCGAAGCCGTCGAGACGGTGCTGTCCGAGCAGGCATCCAAGCTCGGCGTGGAAGTCAGGCGCGGCGTCACGGTCTCAGCCATCGTCCAGGACGACGAGAGCGTGGTCGCGCAAGCCGGCGCGGACGAGTACGCGGCGCGCTGGCTCGTCGGCTGCGATGGCGGACGCAGTACGGTGCGTGGGCTCGCGGGCTTCGAATTCGTCGGCACCGAACCGCAGTTCACCGGCTACACCATGCACGCCACCGTCGCCGATCCCGAGAAGCTGCGCCCAGGGTTCAACCTGACGCCGACGGGCATGTACCTCCAGCCCTCGGAAGGGCACATCGGCATGATGGACCTCGACGGCGGCGCGTTCGACCGCTCGCAGCAGCCGACCCGCGACCATCTCCAGACGGTTCTGCGCCGTGTGTCCGGCACCGACGTGACACTGAGCGACGTCCATCTCGCCTCGACCTTCACCGATCGGGCCATGCAGACGACGACCTACCGGCAGGGACGCGTCCTGCTCGCGGGCGACGCCGCCCACATCCACTCCCCCCTTGGCGGGCAGGGACTCAACACCGGCATCGGCGACGCCATGAACCTGGGGTGGAAGCTCGCGGCGACCGTGCACGGGTACGCGCCGGACGGGCTTCTCGACACCTACACCCGCGAGCGCCATCCGATCGGCGCAGCGGTGCTCGACTGGTCACGCGCCCAGGTGACGGCCATGGGTCCGAACCCGCATGCCCAGGCGATCCAAGGAGTGATTCGCGACCTGATCGGGACCCGTGACGGAACGACCTACGTGTTCCAGAAGATGTCGGGACAGTGGATCCGTTACGACCTCGGCAGCGAGCATCCGCTGGTCGGCCGCAACGCCCCGGACCTCCGGCTTGAGGGCGGCACTCGCCTCGGCGACCTGATGCAGGACGGACGAGGCGTCGCGCTCGATTTCAGCATCGACCGACGCCTACACGGTTCAGCGATGGGCTGGGAGGGCCGGATACGGTACGCGGCCGGGCCGGCGAGGAACGACCTCGGATTGGGCGCCGTGCTTGTCCGGCCTGACGGCATAGTCGCCTGGGCAGGTGATCGCCGCCCTGATCATGAAGCGTTCGAGCGGGCCGCCAGCCATTGGTTCGGCAGTCCGGCGATCTGAGCGACCAGATGGCGGCCGCCTGCTCGTTGCGGGCCGTCGGCCCACGGGCGGCGCGGCCCGGGATGGGTGGTGTGCCAGTCCGGGACAAGCTTCAAGATCGTCCCATGGCCTCTTCTGGGCTCACAACCCCTCCCTGATCCGGACGTATAGCAACGCGGGCGGCGACCTGTCCAGCAACCGCCAAAGCAGCCGAGGACGCGTACGGGCAGGCTCGCGCGCTGGTCCAACGCATGCTCCGCCGGTCCTCCTCCCCGAGCGAGGCCGGCAACAGCGAGGCCCAGGACCCAGGTCGGGTGTGCCGGAAGCATTCGGCTGGATTACTTGGCATCGGTCGTGCCGGAGTGCCGGACCAGATTGGGCCAGTACCGGCGGGCGTCCTCCATCGCCCGCAGCACGTCGGTCACCGCGGTGGCCGTCGCCTTCATTCCGTCAGCCAGCTCGTACAGCGGCGTGATTTCTTTGCGGTCCGCCGGGCTCTTCTGGGGCTTGTCCAACCAGGCGAGGCAGTCGCGGCTGCCGTGCTTGGTCTGCTGCAGGGCCCTCGACCACCCGGGCTGGAGCGTGCTGTCGGGTACGGGCAGATACCGCTCACCGGCGGAGGCGTCCCTGGCCAGCGCCGAACAGAGGGCGCGGAAGCGGCTCTCGTTGAGACGCACGAGGTCGTGCGGATGTCTGACCGCTGTCTCGTACAGCGCCTGGACCTCCTTGTTGAAGGATTGGTAGTCGGACGTCAGACGCAGGGTGTCGGCCTGGCCCTCGAGCCGCCACCAGACGATCAGTTGGAAGGCACGAGTCCGGTCGGAAACCGCCGCGGGCGGAGGACTGGGCGGCTGGAAGGGTGTCGAGGCTTGGCCGTGTCCCACCGTGGTGCTGACCATGGCGCCAGCGGTCGCGAGCAGAACCACGGTGCCTGCCCGCCGGGCGAAGAGTCTCCGCGCGCCACTCTCCGCCGGATGCGCGGTCGGCCGTGGGCGCGACGGCTTCCGGCGGACTGCCTGCACGGCGTGTGCGGCCAGCGCACCGGCCACCGCCGTCAACGCGGCCGCGTACGCCGCGGGCGCCGCCGCCCCGGCCAGCAACTGCCACAGTGGCCAGCTGCCTTGGGGCACCCAGTGGCAGCTGCTGCCCATGGTCCGCAGCGGGCCGAGGCAACCGTCGACGGATCCCAGCAGGAACTGTCCCGCCAGCGCCGTCGCCTGGACGATGCCGGCCGCGACGAGCGCCCCGGGCAGCCGCAGGTCGCGGGCTGTGAAGCCCACCACGGCGCTGGTCACCGCGGTGGCGACCCAGATCGCCACCAGCACCCACCAGGCGTACACCAGGGCGAACCCGCCGCCGCGCTGGCCGATGGGCGGCTGCCAGCTGTGCATGTACGCCATCACCGCCGCGATTCCGGCGAGACCGGCAACACCGCCGAGCAGTCCCGCCGCGGCGGTGGCTCGCAGCCCGGGCCCGTTCACGACGGGGAGGGCGCCGGCCCGCGGGTGCCCGGCCCCGCGCGCGGCTGGGAAGGGTGGCAGCGTCCACAGCGCCAGCGGATAGGCCCACAGACCGATCGCCACGCATACGAACACCGTATTCACACCCGCGATGGCAAGGTGCGGGAGCACACTCGCGATCGCGTGCAGCTCGCCGGAATGGCTGCTCCAGGGGCCCGGGAACATCTTGACGATGTCCTGCTGCAGACCGCCTTCGGTGAAGATGTTTCCGATGGCTGACAGGGACCCCGATTGATGCCACCAGCTGAGTCCGACGCCGCCGAGCAGACACGCAGCGACCAACGAGGGAGCCATCGCGGCGTTCACCGTAGCTCCCCGCCATGACCGCAGGCGAAGCAGCCCGCATTGCACGATCCACGCGACAAACGCGGTCGCGCTCCCCAGGAGGACCACAAGGACCACGGGATGCGCTGGAATCCACTGCTGCCCGCTGACGGCGCCAGAGGCCAACTCCCCGACCACCAAACCAAGTCCCAGCCACAGGCCGGAGCGAAGCCCCGTGGGCACGGGTATGCCCTTGAAGAGGGCATATGTCAGTGAGCGCCACGCTGCCACGGTCACGATGGTCGCCGCAGGCACTACCGTCAGCCAGATGGCCGGTGTGACGTTCCAGACTGCGGCCAGCGTGCGGGACGAGAGCAGGGTGGCCACGCCGATGAGGAACATCTGCAGGGAGCTCAGGGCGAACAGCGTCGCCGGTTCGTCGAGCGAGCGCTGCCGCTCCGTCCATGACGGGTGGGTCCGCCATGGGCTGGCCAATCCGGCCGCCCGCTGCCTCCACACCCCGGACCGCTCGCGCTCGGCGGCCTTCTCCCACACACTGCGATCGGCCCCGTGGGAAACGGCATCGACATCGGCGTACAACTCCCGGTAGCGCAGAGTGTCCGCGTCCGCTGCCCTCACCAGGAGCACATAGAACACCGCGAGCACCAGGCTTCTGAGGATGCCCGCACGTGCGCCGGGCCACAGCGCGGCATCCGTGGGGACGAGGAAACGGTTGAAGAACTCACCTGCGGTGTACGTCGCCCCGATCACCAGCCCGTAGGGCAGGAGCACCAGGAGGAAGAAGACGCGCCGGAGGGCGACCACAGCGTAGGCGATGTCGACGTCCCGGTTGCTGATGTGCGCGAGTTCGTGCAGGACGACGGCGCGGAAGCCCTCCGGGTTGGACTGGCGCGACAGCAGAAGCCCTCCGTGCAGGCACACCGTGCGGTGTCCGGGGCGCCCGAACGCGGCGGCGCCGGCGTCAACCGAGGCCGGTGCCACCACGAAGCGGGGAGCCGATCCGAGCCCGGCTGCCGACACCAGGCGCATCAGCTCGGCCGCCAACTCCCCGTGGGGGTCCACCTCCTGCACGGGTATCACCCGCCCGGGCCTCCCCTTCCACCTCGGCAGCCACCAGTACAGTGCCAGAGCTGCGGCGAGCACCACAGCGGTGCCCGCCACCCCATGCACGTACGGATCGGGATCCGCGGCCGACACGCAGGCCCGCAACTTGGTGGCGTACTGGATGTCGAACAGCAACGTGTCGAGGTACCGGCCGTTAGGATCCAGGCCCGCTGCCAGCTCGCATTCGAGGTGCTTGCCCTGCCACGGCAGGACCATGGACAGGTCCGCGAGCATGGAGATACTGGCCGACACCATCACGATGACCAACAGGGTGAACCGCAAAGTGGTGCCGGCAGGCAGAATCCGCGGATCGAGCGACCGCCGCTCGTCCGCCACCTCCGCGGGCAGGCCCAGCTGTCCGCTCACCGCTCGCTCTGCGGTGCCGGGGGATCCAGGACCAGCCGGGCCACCACGCAGTCGGCCAAGGCCCTGCTCGTCGACTCGTCCATGCCGGCGCCCACCGCTCCCTCGCGTACCTGCTGGTGAACCGCGTCGAGTTGGTCCCGCGTCAGCGAGGGCACGGTCGTCAGCGCGGCCGGCTGACGCCGCAGCAGACTGCGAACGGCTCTCCTCAGCCGAGGTCCCACACCGCCGACCATCGCCTTGACGCCCGAGCGGCATGCCTCGTCCACCGCGATCCACACCACCGGCGTCACCACGGCGGTGACCTCGGCCAGGCCGAATCCCAGCGGCTCCCGGTGGTCCGCCCGGCGATTCAGCAAGCGCACCACACTGTCCTCGTCCAACCTGCCGAGGGCCTCCACCAGCGGGAGCTCACTGGGCGCCTGCTCCCTGACGACGCTCTCCACGACCTCACGGACCAGGGGACTCACGGCGCCCACCCTTCGGGGGATGACCTTGCCAACCGACCACGCGCACAGGGACGATATTCACACGGCAAGTGACGGCCGGTCACCGTTTCGTCGATTCTTCCGAGACGGCGATCCGTTCGGCGGCGGCCCGGCTGGTACTCCAGCTGTAGATCGTGATCTTGCTGGTGGGGCTGTACAGAGACGGGCCGCTTCGCCCGGTACGAACCCCGTGGGCCGATTCGGCCTGTGCCGGAAAGCTCGTCGACTGGGCGAGACAGCACGTGATGCGCCGCCGTACGGCACCAGGCTGCTTCGGCCGGTCCCCTTCGCCGACTCATCCGGCTCTGCCGGTGACAACTACTGAGCCTCGACCACATCTAGGCGGCGATGCTGTCCGCGAACTGGTCGGCGACGCTGCGAGGCTCGCGGCCGAGCAGTTCGGCCAGCAGAGGGTCGACTCCGGCGAAGCGGCCTTCGCGGGCCGCCTGGAACGTGGTGAGCGTCATCCGTGCCATCGCCTCCGGCGTGCCGGCTGCGACCTTGTCCGCGATCCACTCCTCGTCGTCCTCACGACGCGTTTGACCTCACGGTCGCTGATCTTGGAGGCCATGGCGGCGATGTCGTCGAACGTCACGGCCTGGCGCGCGGTGAGCGTGACCGGTCCCTCGAATGTCCGGTCACCGGCCAGGATGACCGCTGCCGCTTCGGCGGCGTCGGCGCGGTCGGTCCATGAGACCGGCCCGTCGGACGGGGCCGTGATCGTGCCGGTCTGCTGCCAGGGGCCAAGCAGCCAGCCCAGGCTGTGGGCGTAGAAGCCGTTGCGCAGCGAGGTCCATGCGACGCCGGAGCCGGCGAGGATCTCTTCGGTGGCGGCGTGGTCGCGGGCCGGGTGGAAGGGACTGTCGGTCCCGGCGCCCTGGTGACTGGTGTAGAGGATGCGCCGGGCTCCCGCTGCGACGACGGCCTCGATGCCGACGCGGTGCAGGGCGACCGCGTCGGCGTGGGGGTCGTTGGAGGAGACGAGCAGGACCTGATCGGCGCCCTCGAAGGAGCGGCGCAGCGCGGCCAGGTCCTCGTAGGAGCCCTGGCGTACCCGTACTCCGCGGTCGGCGAAGTGCTGTGCCTTGGCGGCGTCACGGACGCTGACACCGATCTGCTCCGCAGGGACGCGCTTGAGGAGATGCTCGACGGTGGCGCCGTTGAGTGCGCCAGTCGCACCCGTGACAACGATCATGATGGTGTTCCTTTCGTGCCCGCTCCGCGCTCGGCGCGTGGGGGCTTCTCATCGGCCGCGCAGGAGCGGCAGAAGGATGTCGTCGACGAGGTGCTCGACGAAGCGTTCGTCGCACCGCTCGCCGGCGACGACGACGCGGTGCACGATCACGGCCGGGGCGACCTCGGCAAAGAGCTCGGCGGCCTGGGGCGCCAGGTGTTCGCCGTGCCCGATCGCTTTGCGCAGCGGCTGGTCGGTCATCGCGGCCTCGTCGCGGCGCAGAATGCGGCGCATCTCCTCGGCGAGCCTCGGGTCGCTGCGCATACCGGCGAACAGCGCCCCGAGCAGTCCGATCTCCTGATCGGCGATCTGTTGCGCCAGCCACGCGACGAGCGCGAGCAGGTTCTCGCGAAGATCGCCCGCGGCGGACTCGGGCGGAGTGGCGTGCGAGCGATGCTCGACCGCAGCGGCGACGAGGGCAGCCTTGTCACGGTAGCGGCGGTAGATCGTCGTCTTCGCCGCCCCGGAGCGGCCTGCGACCGCCTCCATGGACAGCTGCTCGTAACCGAATTCGGTCAGCAGGGAGAGTGTCGCGTCGAGGATCGCTACGTCACGGCCCGTGTCACGCGGCCTGCCCATGGCGGACGGCCTGTCCGGTCCACCGGCTCGCGAGCCACTCGGTGCGCTCACCAAGATACGGCCTCCCCACTTTCGCTACGCTACGGTTGCGTATCGAAAGTACCCCAACCGGTAATGAGGTCAAACCGGACCGTCTGCGTTCGTGGGCTTCTCTTGATCGAAGAGACAGCACACCCAGTCGGTGACGTTCTCTTCGTCCTCGACGCCATATGCGAGCAGCGTGCAGCAGCGTCGCGGCTGCTGCACGCTGCCCAGCGGCTGCGCGAGGCCGTCGGTGAGATCCCCGACGACTACACCGACGACTACACCGACGACGACATCTTCGACGACGACATCTTCGACGACTACACCGACGACGACATCTTCGACCACGGCGTCGACTGACGCCCCACCGGGAAGAGATGACCGCATGTCCGTCCCCACGGCCCCGCATCGCGCGTACGGTGGCGATACGACCCGCCTGGAGGTGCCGATGAGCGCGCAGCCCGAGGAAGCCCCCGCCCCGCCGGCCCCGGCCGCCGCCGCCCAGCTGCTCGCACGGCTCCGGGCCGACCCCCGCGCCGGCACCTGGGTGCCCGCGTTCGAACAGGACTGGGCGCGGGCCCTGGATGACGCCCGGCACAGCTACAGCCTCGCTCCGGTCCACGATGTCGTCCGCATCTGGCGGGCCCGCCTCGCATCGGCTCCGGCCGTGGAGGCGTTCCTTGCCGGCGGCTGTGACGACTCCGACGGCATCGACCTGGACCAGGTCCTCGGGGCACGTACGTGAGCGATCAGCCGCCCTGGCCCGCACGCCTGTCGCCCCAGGCCGCAGGCACCGCAGGGGAGTTGCCCGACCACACCCGCGAGATGCTCCGGGACGTCCTGGACATCGCCGGGCGCGACCCGTGGTCCTTCCCGCCCTTCGACGCCCGCGACCCCGAAGGCGAGGACGTCCGCTCCGCCTCGGTCGGACAGCTCACCGCCGTCTACTGGATCAACCGCCCAGCCGGACGCCTGTACGTCGTGGACATCGTCTGGCTCGGCTGACTGGTTGTGTTCACCAGTTCACCAGTTTCGGTTCTGGCTCAACTTCTGTGGAGGCGGCCCTCAAAGATCCCTGATCGGATTGCTTGCCCTGGCCTGTCGTCAAGTCTCCAGGCAGAATGCTGATCATGACAGATGGTGCTGCTTCAGACATCACGGAGACCGCGTGGCGCAGCCTGTTGACCCAGCGTTACGTTGACCAAGAGTTGGTACGTGCCGCCTACGCCGAGCCTCGGCTTCGGCAGCTCTTTCCTTGGACCGGTATGTGGGAACTGCACTTCAGCCGGTGTACCAAGTACCCCTGGTCGTGGGATCTTCCGTTCATTCTCCCTCGGAACGGTGGGGGATTCGAGGTGTGGGGCCCGTCCAGAGCCGATTTCATTGGTGAGGCCGACACGGCCGATGCGGCCGCGGCGATGGCGGCCGACCATCTACCGGCAGGCAGCCGACGCGTGGTCGTCGGCAACCGAGACGCCCTCGCCGCGGCAGAGGAAAGCCCTGACCGGCACACGACGCCCTGACGCTCATGACACGTGGACTTCCACGGGAGTTGAGCCAGAACCCTGTTCCGTGGCCAAATCCAGCTGACCCTCCCTCGAACGAGCAGCGTCCCTTTCCCTGGCATTCCAGCTGCCGGAGACACAGCGTTGCCGCGGTGCCTGACAAGAGATCCAAAACCATTGGGAGTGGACACGACGGCCCTGGGACACTGGCAGGCATGAAGCCGCTCCCCGGATCTTGCCAGTGCGGTTTTTAGTGCTCTGTCGACGGTGCTGGTACTGGGGAGTCTGTGGCTTTTCGATGCCGATATGGTGCGTGCGCTCGACCGCTGGATGCGTGGGCGGCAGGCCGCGGCCGATTCCATGATGTTGCCGGTGAGTACGGTGGCGGCGGAACTGGTCGTGGCGTTGGCTCTCGTGCTGCTGGCCGACCGAGTCTTGGGCGCACGGCTCTTCGGTTCCCGCGGATGGGGCAAGCGGTTCGAGGTTGTCAGCGGCTGGGTCCGCAGTTGGGAGCAGGTGCCGCCAGGGCTGCGCGAGGTGCGGCGGATGCCGTTCCGCCGCGCATGCCCGCGGTGGCGGCGGGTACGACCCCTCCCGTATAGGGGCGTCGCGAAAGCGGCCGAAGAGCGAGGGGCGTCGGAAGTGATTCGAAAGCTGCAGGCGGTCGCGCTGGACTGCGCCGATCCGGTAGGGCTTGCGCAGTTCTACGCGGATCTGCTCGGCGGCCGGGTGGTCGCGGACCCGGAGAATCCCGACTGGGTCGAGGTGCACGGGTTCGAGGGGACGCCGCTGGCCTGCCAGCGGGTGGACGGCTACCGGCCACCCGAATGGCCCGGCCAGGAGCGCCCGCAGCAGCTCCACCTGGACTTCGACGTGGACGACCTCGACGGGGAGGAGAAGCGGGCGCTCGCCCTCGGCGCAACCGTGCTGGAGCGGACGGACCAGCTCCACCCGGGGGCCAATTGGCGAGTCTACGCGGACCCGGCCGGCCATCCGTTCTGCCTCTGCCTCCACTGAGTGAACCGCCCAGGTTCTGATGGAGACTCGATTTCATGAAAGGGTCGAGTCCCGTTGCCCGCTTGAGCTTTGCCGCCGTGCGGCTGGCCTTCGGCGACTCCACCGTCATGATCGCTGACGAGTTCCCCGAGCAGGGGATCATCTCACCGCTGACACTCGGCGGCACCTACGGTGCGCTGCAGATCTCCACCGACGACGCGGACTCCCTGTGGAAGCGTGCCCTCGACTCCGGCGCCGAGGTCTTCCACCCTCTCGCCGACGCCTTCTGGGGCGATCGGCACGGGCAGATCATCGATCCGTTCGGCCACCGCTGGGGCATCTCCCAGCGCCTGCGCGACGTCACCCCCGAAGAAGTCGCCCGGGCCGCCGCCGCAGCCTTCGGCGGCTGAAGGAGCTCGGAGCGTCATGGCCGATAGGAAGTAGGCCGCCACCCGCGAGGTCTGCTTCCGCACGCGTGTGTGCATCTGCCGGGTCGGCGCGTGCCTCGTGCGCCGGCTGCGGCGTGGTGATCGGTGTCAGCTCTCCAAGGTGCCCGGCAGCAAAGGCGCTCTTGCTTGAAGAACGCCTACTTGGCATACGCGGCGATCGTTGGCTTCATGAAGCGGTTGATCGGGGTCTCGATGAACCGGTAGGAGATCACGGAGACGGTGAGGCACAGCGCGTAGAAGGCGGTGACGAACAGCACTCCGTCGATGACCGAGTTGCCCCAGGGGTGGACGTAGCGTTGGCAGATCAGGATCAGCGCCCACTGGTACATGTAGATGCCGAAGGTGTATTTGCCGTAGGCCGAGAGGCGCGTGATGGCACGGCTCTTCTTGGAACCGGGGGTGTCCCAGCGGGCGATCTCCCTGGCTGCCAGGGCGCCGATGAGCAGGACAATCGGAATGATCGTCAACGCCGTCAGGTCCAACAGGATCGGCGCCCATAGCTCCTCGACCACAACCGCGAGCACGAGCAGCGCGGTCGGCAGCAGGACGTTCCGCGTCCACCTGCCGCGCAGCACCAGCAGGCAGATCACCACCCCGCACAGCGCCTCCAGGACGCGGGTGAGGGGAAAGACGTAGACGAGCCAGTACTTCCACTCGGAGACTCGGACTGCGTGGCCGCGCTCGGTGAAGGCCGCGTTCGCGAACGTGGCGCCGTCCGGCAGGATGTGCAGCACGACCGGCAAGAGCACCACGACCGCGACCAGACCGGCCAGCAGGTAGAACAAGAACCGGTCGCCGTGGCGGGCCAGGAACCGGTACATGGTCGGGAACACCGCATACAGGACGAGTTCAGTCGACAGGGTCCAGGCGGGGGCGTTGGCGGCCCAGTAGATGCCGTGGTCCGGGAACCAGCTTTGCATGAGGGTGAGCGTGGCGAACAGGCCGGTGGCCGGGAAGGTGGCGGCGAAGGCGCACACGATCATGGCCCAGGTCAGGAAGTGCACCGGCAGGATGCGCAGCAGCCGGCGGGCGCGGAAGCCGCGGCCCGGTGGGCGCTCCGCGGAGATCCAGGTCAGGATGAAGCCGCTGAGGACGATGAAGAACGACACCGCGTTGAAGCCGGCCGGATTGAAGATGCGGTAGTACGTCTCCTGCACCGTGTGGTCTTTGAAGACTTGCTCGAAGGACAGATGCGAGGCCAGGATGCAGAAGGACGGCAGCAGACGGGCGGCGGCGATGAAGGTGAGCTGTCTGGCCGCCGGGCGCGCCGGTGACTGCTCCGTACGGACAGGGGTGTCGGCAGGGGTGGATGTCAGCGCATGGGTAGTCACCATTGCACCCTCACACCCTCACACTCAGTGTGAGGGTCAAGCCGATTTCGGGGGTGAGGATCGTCACAGTCCGGTCGGGCTCGCGTGCGCGGAACGGCTGTCGGGGCGCGCCAGGCGCAGGTGGCCGCGCAGCGTCGTCGCGTCGTACGCGGTGCGGAACGCTCCGCGCCGCTGTAGTTCGGGTACCAGGTGGCGAGTGATCTGCCGCAGGTCGTGCGGCAGCGTGCCGGGGCGTAGCCGGAAGCCGTCGAGTCCTGCTTCGCGCCAGTCCAGGAGCAGGTCGGCGAGTTCACCGGAGGTGCCGGCGAACACCTCGGCGTCGGAGGCTGGTTGGGTTCCGTCCAGAGCGTCGAGGCGGGCCTTGCGGCGGGCGGCGGCGCCCGGTTCGGTGTCCAGGAAGACGAGGACCTCCGCGAACCGGAGCAGCGGCCAGGCGCGTGTGTCGCGGCCGACGCGACCGGCGGCCGTGTCCACCTGGTCGAGGATCGCCGCGGCTGTCGCGCGGTCGTGGGGCGTGACCCATACGACGTCGACGGAGCGTGCCGCGAACTCGTAGGGCACGCGGGCGTGCGCCAGGCTCATCACCGGTGGCTGTCCCTGCGGGGGGCGTGGGATGGTGGCGGGGCCCCGGACACTGAAGTGCGGGCCCGTGAAGTCGATGTGGTGGACCTTGTCGTGGTCGATGAAGCGGCCGGTGGCCACGTCACGGATCTCCGCGTCGTCCTCCCAGCTGTCCCACAACCGGCGGGCGACCTCCACCGCGTCGGCGGCCTCGTCGAACAGCGGGCTCAGCCGTCGGCCGATCCGCTCGGGGTCGTGCACGTCGCCGGCGGTGAGCTGCGGCGTCGTACGGCGGCCGAAGTGGGTGGCGTCGGCGGCGCGCGAGGCGATCTGCGGGCGCCAGCCGGCCCGGCCGGTGCTCGCGTGGTCGAGGGTGGCGATGCCGGTCGACACATGGAACGGCTCGGTGTGGGTGACGTTCGCGGTCGGGACCAGGCCGATGTGCGTGGTCAGGGGCGCCATGCGGGCCGCGAGCAGGACCGCGTCCAGGCTTCCTCGCACCTGGTCGGTGCGGTCGTCGGGCCGGTGGAAGGCGGCCGACTGCACACCGAGCGCGTCCTCGAAGGTGACGAAGTCGAGCACGCCGCGCTCGGCCTCGGTGACCAGGTCGGCCCAGTAGTCGGCGGTGAACAGCGCGCCGGGCCGGGCGTCCTTGGCCCGCCAGGCCGCCGGGTGCCAGCCGGCGGCGTCGAGGGCGACGGCGAGGTGCAGCGGGGGTGCGGTCACGAGGCCTCCTCCTCGGCGGTGGTGTCCGGGGTGTCGCGCCGTGTGCTGTGTCGCAGGCCCAGGTGGTCGCGCAGGGTCGGGCCCGTGTAGTCCCGCCGGAAGACGGCCTTCTCCTGGAGCAGTGGCACGACCCGGTCCACGAAGTCGTCCAGGCCGCCGGGGGTCAGGTGCGGGACGAGAACGAAGCCGTCGGCGCCGTCGGTCTGCACGAAGTGGTCGATCGCGTCGGCGATGGTGCGGGGGGCGCCGACGAAGGTCTGCCCGCCGGAGACCTCGACGACCAGTTCGCGGATGCTCAGGCCGCGTTCGGCGGCGAGGGCCCGCCAGCGCCGCGCGGTCTCGGCGCGGTCCCGGCGGAACAGTGAATGACCCTTCAGCATCAGCGAGTCGGGCTCGGGCTCGATGTCCGGCAGTGGGCCATCGGGGTCGTAACCGGACAGGTCACGGCCCCAGACGGCCTCCAGGTGCGCGATCGCGGTCTGCGGGCTCACCTGGGCGCGGGTGATCTCGTCGGCATACGCGGCGGCCTCCGCGTCGCTGTCGGCCACCACCACGGTGGCCGTCGGCAGGATCTTCAGCTGGTCGGGGCTGCGGCCGTACCGGGTCAGGCGTTCCTTGACGTCCCGGTAGAAGGCGCGGGCCTGGTCGAGCCGGTTGTACTTGCTGAAGACGACGTCGGCCTCGGCGGCGGCGAAGTCGCGGCCCGGGTCGGACTCGCCCGCCTGGATGATCACCGGGTGCCCCTGCGGCGGGCGCGGGGTCGTGAAGCGGCCCGAGATGTCGAAGTGCCGGCCGTGGTGGCTGAAGCGGCCGGCGCCGGGCCGGACGAACGCGCCGGCCGCCGCGTCGGCGCGCACGTCGCCCTCGGCCCAGCTGTCCCACAGCTCGCGCGCGGTCGCCAGGAACTCCGCGGCGCGCCCGTACCGGTCGGCCTCGGCAAGGAACCCGCCCCGCCGGAAGTTCTCGCCGGTGAAGGCGTCGAAGCTGGTGACCACGTTCCAGGCGGAGCGCCCGCCGCTGAGGTGGTCGAGGGTGGCCAGCCGGCGCGCCACCTCGTAGGGCTCGTTGAAGGTGGCGTTGACGGTGGCGGCGAGCCCGAGCCGGGTGGTGAGCGCGGCCAGGGCGCTCAGCTGCGTGAGGTTCTCCGGCCGGCCCACTACGTCCAGACCGTACAGCTGTCCCTTGTGCTCGCGCAGTCTGAGGCCCTCGGCCAGGAAGAAGAAGTCGAAACGGCCGCGTTCGGCGGTCTGCGCGAGGCGCAGGAAGGAGTCGAAGGCGATCTGGCTCTGCGAGCGCGGGTCCGACCAGACGGTCACATTGTGGATGCCGGGCAGCTGGGCCGCGAGGTGCACCTGCTTGCGTCCGGCGGAGGCCGGGCCGCTCATGAGGCCGGGAGCACGGCCGCGGGGGCCGGGGAGACGTACCGCACCGTGTTCTCGAAGCTGACGCCGTGGCTCTTGACGTCGATGCCGATGCGGTCGCCGTCGGCGATGCGGAAGCCGTCGTGGAAGCTGGCCTCGTCGGCACCCAGCAGCACGTAGTTGACCAGGCCGGGCCGCCGGACCGCCGGGAAGGAGAACAGGTGCTGCGCCATGTCCCGGATCCGGAAGTACAGCGCGTCGCCGCCGCAGTCGAAGCTGCCCTCCCAGGCCGTCGCGCCGTCCCGCACGATGGTGACCCGGCCGGCCGCCGAACGCGGCGGCGGGCCGAGGAACAGCCAGGGCGCGAGCGCGGTGTCGCACAGCTTGCAGTACGGGTTGTAGCCGGGGTCCTTGCGGTGCAGGCCGATGTCGCACAGGTCGTTGCCGAAGGTGTAACCGGCGTAGTGGGGAGTGCCGTCGGCGTCGTTGACGTAGACGAGCGCGACCTCCGGCTCCTCGATGAGGGCGATCGGGCCGGCGGGCACGGTCAGCGGTTCGCCTGGCAGCCGGGCCCAGTCGCCGAAGCCCTTGAAGAACCACTTGGGCGGGGTGAACTCGCCGTCCTCCGGCTGGCTCTGCCCGTCCCACTTCTTCTTGTGGGTGCCCATGAAGCCGCTCAGCAGCGCGGCGCCGGACGCCTCGGGCAGCAGCGGCACCAGCGGGCGCGCGGCCGGGTCGCCGGCCGGGACGACGACCGTCTCGGCGCCCTCGGTGACGGCGGCCCGGACGGCGTCCGCCGAGCCGTCGGTGCCGGTGAAGGCGGCGGCCAGGGCGCCGTCGTCCACCCGGTACAGCGTCTGCACTTCGCCCGGTTCGCGGCGGCCGAAGGTGACGTAGCGGCCGTCTTCGTAGGCGACCTCGGTGAGCACGAGCGGCAGGGACTGGGACATGGGGAAGCCTCCAGGTGCGGTCAGGGGCGGGAGTCGGTCAGGTCGGCCAGAGCCTCGCCGAGGTGGTCGAGGCCCTCGCGGATCCACGGCAGGACGAGCGGGTCGGGCGCGGTCAGCGCGGTGGTGCGCTGCTCGTCGGTGTCGCCGTACAGGCGGCTGGTGGCGGCGCGGATGCGCAGCGCGCCGTCCGGCTCACCGAAGGCGCTCGCCGGCAGGACGCCGACGCCGTGGCGCTCGACGAGCAGCCGGACCAGGCCGTCGCCGCCGGTGACGCCGTGCGCCGCGGTGAGGCGGGCGCGCAGCGGCTCGAAGTCCGGGTACAGGTAGCAGGTGGCGGTCACCGGCGCGAGCCGGGCGCCGACCGCGGTGAAGCGGCTCGCAGCCGCGCGGGCCACCGCCGCGTGCAGTCGGCGGCTCGCCGCGATCCGCTCGGTGATCTCCGGCGGCTCGGCGAAGGCCCAGGCCGCGGCCGTCTGCACCGGGGCGGGCGGGCTGGACCAGATCTGGCTGGCGACGGAGAGCAGCGCCGTGCGCAGCTCGTGCCCGGTGGGGCCGTCGGGCAGCCGGGCCACGCCGGTGCGCCAGCCGCCGACCGCCAGGTTCTTGGTGAGGCCGGTGGTGACGACGGTGCGCTCGGGGGCGTACGCCGCCGGGGAGAGGGCAGGCCGGCCGGGGTCGTGGACCAGGTCGCCGTAGATCTCGTCGGAGATCACGACCAGGTCCAGGTCACGGGCCGCCTCGGCCAGCCGCCGCACGGTCGCGGCCGGGGCCAGGGTGCCGGTCGGGTTGTCCGGCACCGTCGCCACCACGGCGCGCGGGTCCTGCCCGGCGGCGCGCGCGGCGGTGACCGCCTCGCGCAGCCGCTCGGGGTCCGGGACACCGCCCTCGCCCGGCAGGATCGGCACCGGCAGCGCCCGCCCGCCCGCGAGCCGGGCCTGGGCCACGTAGCTGACCCAGCTCGGCACGGGCACCACCACATCGCCGCCGATCGCGAGGACCAGCGCGTACAGCAGCGCCTTGCTGCCCGGGCCGGCCACGACCAGCCCGGGGTCGGTGGCCAGGCCGCGGCGCTGCCAGTAGCCGGCGGCGGCCTCGCGCAGCGCGGGGCCGCCGGCCACCGGACCGTAGGCGTTCTCCCCGGCCGCGGCGGCCAGCCGCTCGCGCAGCTCCGGGAGCACGGGCAGGCCGATCTCGCCGCTGGTCATGGGCAGCACGCGCTGTCCCGAGCGGCGCCGCTCCTCGAGGGCGGCGTCGGCGGCGAGCGTCGCCGACATGGAGACGGCCGCGGCCCGCCGCGGGGCCGCCTGCGGGGAGGCGGGCACGCGGCTCACCCCGTCCCGTACCGCTGGCGCAGCTCGGCCTTGCGGACCTTGCCGGTCAGCGTCTTGGGCAGCACGGACACCACTTCGAGGCGGTCGGGCAGGAAGCGCTCATCGTGTCCCGCCTTCCGGAGCCGGTCGCGGACCTCGTCCAGCGTCGGGCCCTGCTCGCCGCGCGGCACCACGACCGCGCAGATCACGGCGTCGTTGCCGGCGGTCGCGGGCGGCAGGCCGACCAGCGCGGCCTCGACGGCCCTGGGGTGGGTGCCGATGACCGCCTCCAGCTCCGTCATGGGCGCGACCCGCCCGTCGCGGACAATGGCGTCGCGGGCCCGGCCGACGATGCGGATGCCACCGCGGCCGTCGTCCCGAGCCAGGTCACCGGTGTCGAACCAGCCGTCCGCGTCGAACTCGGCGGCGAAGACCTCCTCACGCCGGTAGTAGCCGAGCGCGAGCGAGGCGCCGCGCACCTTGAGCTGGCCCGTGCCGTCGACGCCGGGCGCCTCGATCCGGGTGCGCATGGCGTCGATGACGCGGCCGTTGCTGTGCGCGGCCCAGTCCTCGGGGTCGGTGGGCCGGGTCATGGTGACCGGGCCGTTCTCGGACATGCCCCACAGCGAGTACGTCCGCGCGCCCAGCGTCGCGTGCACCTCCTCGGCCAGCTCCCTGAGGACCTGGGCCGAGCCGATGACCACGTGCCGCAGCGTGCTGGTGTCCCGCTTGAGGGCCCGCTGCGAGGCGGCGATGTCGGCGAGCGTGGCCGGCGGCCCGTACAGCAGGGTGGCGCCGTAGCGCTCCACCAGGTCCAGCAGCGCCTCGTTCCTGCGCATGTCCTGGAAGGCGACGGTGCCGCCGAGCATGACGCCCGCGAGGACGCCCTGGGCGAAGCCGGAGTAGTGCACGAGCGGCGTGGACACGGCGGCCACCCAGTCGTCGCCGAGGCCGAAGGCGTCGACGTAGCCGCGCACGGCCGAGTGGACCGTGTTCTGGCTGTGCAGGACGCCCTTCGAATCGCCGGTGGTGCCGGAGGTGAACAGCACCACGAACGGTTCGTCGGCAGCGAGCGCCAGGCCGTCCAGCTCGGCCGCACCGGACTCCTCCTCCCGGGCCTCGGCCACGAAGTGGTCGTGGAAGGAGAGCGCGCCGTCCGGCGCCGGGCCGTTCACCACGGCGACGTGGGCGAGCGTGGGCAGCTCGGCCCGCAGCCCGGTGACGATCCGCGCCAGCGGCGTGCCCGACCACTCGGGGAGCGTGATGGCCACCCGGGCCCCGGTCAGTGCGAGGCGGTGGCGTAGCTCCTCCTTCTGGCAGATCGGCGAGATCGGGCAGATGACAGCGCCGACGCGCATGCACGCGAACATCAGCGGCACCATCTCCCACCGGTTGGACAGCTGTACGGCGACGACGTCGCCCCTGCGCACGCCGAGCCGGAGCAGGGCGAGCGCGAACCGGTCGGTGAGCCGGGCCAGTTCGGCGTAGTCCAGGGTGTCGGTGCGGGATTCGGCGATGCGGCGCGCGGCGATCGCCAGCTTGTGCGGGTGCTCGCGCGCCCGGCGGCGCAGGTCGTCGAGGAAGGTCTCGTCGCGCCACCAGCCGCGGCGCCGGTACTCGGCGGCGTCCTCCCCGGCCGCCGCGGCGGCGGGGCCGGGGCGCCGGGCTTCGGCCGGGGCGGTCATCGGCGCTCCTTCCGGCGGGCCGCGAGCAGCTGCGGCAGCGGGTCGCCCGCCCGGTCGGCGGCGATCTCCAGCAGGGCCCGGGTGTTCTCCCGCACCCGGTTGCCGATCCAGTCGAAGACCCACGCCTTGCGGGCGTCGGCCGCCAGCTCGAAGGGGACGACCCGGGTGACGGCCAGGGCGGCGGCTCCGGCCCCGCCGATGTTGGCGATGACCCCCGGCACCAGCGTGGCGCCGGCGGCCCGTGCCTTCTCCCGCGCCTCGGCGTCGGAGGCGAGGTTGGCGCCCTCGACGACCAGGGCGGCGCGCAGCCGGTGGGCGTTCTCGGCGTTCAGCGCGTGCTTCTGAGCGGCGAGGATCAGCACGTCGGCGTGGACGTCGAGCCAGGCGTCCGGCGCGCTGGAGGTGGTGACGTGCTGCGGCAGGCGGGCGCGGTCGATCCGGCCGAACTCGTCGGTGACGGCTACGAGGTCGGCCACCGGCAGCCGGTCCGCGCTGATGGTGCCCTGCACGTCGGCGACGGCCACGACGACGTGGCCGCGGTCCTCCAGGAACTGCGCGACCGCGCGGCCCACGGCGCCGAAGCCCTGCACCACGACGCGGGCGGCCTCGCTGCGGCCGCTCGCCTCCAGGGCGGTGACCGCGGCGACGCCGACGCCGTGCCCGGTGACGTCGATGAGCGGCTCGTAGTAGGTGCGCCAGTCGATGGGCATGTCCGCAGAGCCCGGACGGAAGCGCGGGTCGTAGCCCGCCTCGTCGAAGAACACGGCGCGGTCGGCAGGGGTGACGCCCATGTCGATGCCGAGGTGGATGCCGCCGTGCAGCAGGGGCTTGACGGTGCGGCCAAAGGTGCGGAAGGTCTCCTCGCGGTTGCTGCCGTCGGAGACGATGCCGCCCTTGGCGCCGCCGATGCGCAGCCCCGCGAGCGTGAACTTGTCGGTCATGTCGCGGGCCAGGCCGCGGACTTCCTCCTCGGTGACTCCGGCGGTCATCCGCACGCCGCCCATGGCCAGGCCGTCGACGAGCGTGTCGACGACCACCCAGCCGTTGACGGCACCGCCGCTGCCGTTGAGGTGGACGGTGAACGCGGGCTCCTGGGTGACTTCCACATAGCTCATGTCAACTCTCAAGTCCTCGTGAGTGGGTGGGTCGGCGGCGGTCACCGGTAGAGCTGCGTGAAGCCCCGCAGGATCTCCAGGCCGTCGCTGCGGAACTCCAGGTGCGCCTGAGAACCGAAGACGCGTCCGTCGTCGGAGCGCAGGAACTCCACGGGCGCGTGCGCGGAGCGGCCGATGGAGCGGAAGCCGGCCGGTGCCTCCTGGAGGTAGAGGGTGTGCCGGTGGAACACCGTCACGGTCGGTTTGACGTAGGTGAACAGCGGTTCTTCCTTGTCGACCTGGACCTCGTGGCCGCCGACCCGCTGCGGGCCCTCGGCGAGTCGGCCGCCGGCCGAGACGGCCAGGATCTGCATGCCTCCGCAGATGCCGAAGACCGGCACGTCGCAGGTCATGACGAGGTCGACGAGCGGCTTGTAGTGGTCCTGGTCGTAGGCCCGCACCTTCGTGCCGCTCAGCACGATCGCCTGGTAGCGGCCGTCGATGCGGGAGGGGACGGACACCGCGTCGACGGCGTCGGTGGCCGAGCCCAGCTCCTTCAGGCGGCGGCGCAGCTGGGGCAGGGACAGGGTTCCGTTGTTGACGACCAGGACACGGGGCTGCGCCACGTGCGTACTCCTCACGTTCGCGTGATGACGGTGCCGGTGTGGGCGGCGAGCAGGTCGCTGACGGGCGCGCTGCCGATGACGACGCGTTCCACGTCGCGTTCCAGGGCCTCGCCGGCGGCCCGCAGCTTCTTGCGCATGCCGCCGGTGGCGCCCTCGTCGCGGAACTCGGCGGCGGCCTCGGCGCTGATCTCGCGGACCGGCTCGCCGTCGATCAGCAGGTGCGTGACGTCGGTGACGAGCACCAGGTCGGGTGCGCCGACGGCACCGGCGAGGGCGGCGGCGGCCCGGTCGGCGTCGGTGTTCACCTCCCGTCCAGAGGGGTTGCGGGCCAGCGGTGTGACGAGCCGGGCCCGGCCGGGTTCCAGGTCCTTCAGCAGGGTCGGGTCCGCGCCGGTGACAGGGCCGACCAGGTTCTCCAGCTCGACCAGTTGCTTTCCCTGCCACCACCAGCGCTCGGCCTCGCCGGCTGCGAGCAGTCCGTCGCTGCCGAGCAGCCGCTCGGCCTGCAGGCCGCGCTGCTGAAGCCGCTGGATCACCTCGTCGCCGAGCCGGGCGCTGACGGTCTTGATGTCGTCGATGACCTCGGGCGTGGTCCAGCGGCTCTGGTTGCCGTACCGGTCGCGCAGGATCGCCGACGCCTCGCGGTAGCGGGCGCTGAGCTTCTTCAGCGGCTTGGACCAGCCGTGCACCAGGACCAGCGGGCGCTGTCGGCCCAGCCGGGCCAGGTCGTCCCACCAGGCCCCGTCGAGATCGTCGACGGCGCTGCCGCCGAGCTTCACGACGGCCGGGGCCTCGTGCGGATGCCGTGCCGTGCTCATGCGGGCATCACCGGGTGCATCGTCAGCCCCGTCTCCTCGGGCAGGGCGAACCGGAGGTTCACCGCCTGCACGGCCTGGCCGGCCGCGCCCTTGACCAGGTTGTCCAGGGCGGCGAGGACGACGATCCGGCCGCCCTCCTCGTCGTGCAGGACCGTCACGTCGCAGTAGTTGGAGCCGAGCACCGCCTGCGGGTCCGGCACCGGGATCAGCGTCTCGGTGTGCCGGCGCACGCGCACGAACCGGTGCTCCTTGTAGAAGCGCACGTACGCCCGTTGCAGCGTGCGCTGGTCGATCTCGCCGTCGGTGAAGACGTAGCTGCTGGTGAGCAGCCCGCGCACGTGCGAGACGCCGTACGCCGACATGCTCAGCGAGCCGATCGAACCGGGCTTGCTGCGCTCCAGGAAGTCGCTGACCTCCGCCGCGTGCCGGTGGCCGGTGGGCGCGTACGGTGCGATGGCGCCGTTGCGCAGGGGGTGCAGGTCCGCGGTGCGCAGCTGGAGACCGCCGCCGCTGGAGCCGCTCTTGCCGTCCACCACCACGGTCTTCAGGTCGAGGCCGAGGCCGAGGGTGAGCGGGGCGAGGCCGAGCGTGATCGCGGTGGCGTAGCAGCCCGGCAGCGAGATCAGTGCCGCGTCGGCCATCTGGTCGCCGACCAGCTCCGGCACGCCGTAGACGAACCGGTCGGCCAGGTCGGTGCGCCGCTGGACCTTCGGGTACCAGCGGGTGTGCCGCTGCGGGGTGCGGATGCGGAAGGCACCGCTCAGGTCGACGACGGCCGGGACGCGGTCGGCGAGCAGGGCGGCCAGCTCGGCGGAGACCGGGGCGGGCGTGGCCAGCAGGAGGACGTCGACCTGGTCGGCGACGTCCTCGGTGACCGGCTGCACGGTCAGACCGGTCTCGAAGCGCAGGCCCGGGTGCAACTCGGCCGGGCGCCTGCCGATGTTCGAGGAGCCGCCGAGGAAGGTCAGCTCCAGGTGGGGGTGCTGGGTGATCAGTCGGATGAGTTCGCCGCCGGCCAGCCCGGAGGCGCCGACGACTCCTGCGCGGATCATGCGAGCAGCTCCTGCACGTAGTGGCCGATGGCCGAGGGGACGTCCGCGCCGGTGGCCGAGGCCACGGCCCGGAAGCCGGGGGCGTGGTTGACCTCGTTGACGACGTAGCCGTCGGCGGTGCGGAACAGGTCGACGCCGTAGATGCCGGGCCCCAGCTCCGCCGTGACCGCGTCGACGATCTTGACGAGGTCGGGGTCGTGGGCGAGGGCGCGGGTGTCGTTGCCGAGGGCCGCGTTGTTGCGCCAGTCGGTGCCGCCGCTGGCGAACTCGGCGGCACCGACCAGTTCCCGGCCGACGACCAGGCAGCGCACCGAGGTTCCGCCCAGGTACGGCTCGACCAGGCAGGCCTGCTCGAAGGCGTGGCCGAGGTCCTCGACGTAGTCGTACACGGACTGGGCGGTGTCGGCGTGCCGGATCAGCGTCACCCGCTTGCCCATGCCGCCGAAGACCGGCTTGAGGACCACCGGCGGCTCCAGCTCGGCGAGCGCCTGCTCGAAGTCCTTGCGGGACAGCACGAGCCGGAAGTCCGGCACGGGGACGCCGGCCGTGCGCAGCACGGTGCGCAGCGCAGCCTTGTTCTCGCAGGCGTGGATCGCGCGGGCGGTGTTGACGGTGCGTGCTCCGGCGGCCTCGGCCATGCTCGCGACCAGGCCGCCGCGGGTGTAGCTGCGACTGCGCACCAGCAGCGCGTCATAGTCCTGGATCGACGGGGCGTCTGGGTGGCCGAGGCACAGGGACTCGTCGTTGACCCAGTCGATGACGAGAGCGAACTCGTCTGCCCGCTGGATCAGTTGGCGTTCCTCCCAGCTGATCCGGTCGGCGACGACGGCGACTGTGCGGCCCATCACTGGCCCCAGTCGCGCAGCTGAACCTGGACCATCTGCAGGGTCAGCCGCCCGTCCGCGACGTCCTCGACGCGCAGGGTGAGCATGCACTCGGGGCAGGACAGGGTCTCGCCCTGGACGAGCGGCGGAACGGTCAGGTCGGTCTCGCACTCCGGGCAGGCGCCGGTGAGGGCGGCGGTGGACATGTTGGGGCTCCGTTCGTGTACGGGAACAGGTGGGTGTGCGGGGCGTTCAGGCGGATTGGAAGTCGATCGCGGCCTTGCGGATCGCGTCCCGGTCCAGGAGCGGAGCGCCGGCCTGCTCCTGGCGGCCGACGAGCCAGAGCGTGAAGGCGTCGACGTCGACGAAGATCCCGGAGTCGGCCAGCGCCCACGTGACGAGGGCGGGGGTCAACCGGGTCCGCACCCGCAACTCGCGGGCGTTGCCGACGAGTTCGGCCGGCAGCGTTTCGTAGGCCTCCGGGTGGCTGAGTTGGCCGGGCAGCTCGTAGGCGAAGGCGTGCGGCGTGGTCGGGCCGCACTGGAAGGCCTCGCCGAGGCCGGAACCCTTCAGGGCGATGCGGGACAGCTCGGTGAGGTGGGTGAGGTCGAAGCGGGTGTCGCCGTGCACCACCCGCAGCGAGGTGAGCAACTCGGCCAGGGGGGCGTTGCCGCCGCGCTCGCCGATGCCGCCGACGGTCGCCGAGATCCAGTCGGCCCCGGCGCGGACGGCAGCGAGTGAGTTGGCGACGGCCATGCCCAGCATGTTGTGCGAGTGGATCTCGATCTCGGAGCCGTCGATCGCGGTGAGGTCCGCGATCACCGTCTCCATCTGCCAGGGTGAGAGGCAGGCGACCGTCTCGGCGAGCCGGAACCGGTCGGCCCCGGCCTCGAAGCCGGCGGTTACATACGGGACGAGCCGCTCCTTAGGGGTGCGGGCGCCGTCCTCGCCGCTGAAGGTGACGTGGAAGCCGCGCTCTTTGGCCTGTGAGATCGCCGAACGTGCCAGCGTGTGCAGGAACTTCGCGCTCGGCGAGCCCAGCTTCAGCTTCGCGTGCTGCTCCGAGGTGGGGATGGAGTACATGATGTGGCGCACGCCCAGGCGTTCGGCCTCGTCCAGAGCCCGGGCCACCTGCTGCCGGTCCCGCACCACGAGGAGCGTCATGCTGCGCTCGGGGCCGACGGTTGCGTGGACGGCCTCGACCAGGGGGGCGTCCTTGGAGCCCGGGCCGGAGACCATGCCCACCTCGACCAGTTCGACGCCGGTTCGCACCAGCAGGTCGGCGATGGCCGCGGCGTCCTTCGGGCCGAACTCGACGCCGGCCATGTGCGCGGAGTCGCGCAGGGTCGCGTCGGATATCCGCGGCGGGATCGGCAGTTCCTCGTAGTTTTCCGCTCCTGCCATTTCAGTTGACTCCTTGTTCCAGAAGGGAATTCACGTCCCTGCTTCCGGACGAGTTCGATGGACCGCAATCCGGGGATGGATGCGGCCGGTGCTGAGCAACAGCCTCCTTGCCGATGCCGGTTCACGGCAACGGTTTCCGTGTCAGAAGGCTGTGGAAGAGTGTCAAGAAATGTCAGGAAGGACAGACCGTGCAAGAACGGTGTGGGTCGTAGGAAAAGTAGGCCGGAATTCGGGGACCCGGCATTCGTGCCGCGCCTACGGTGCCGTTCATGGACCTTCTCACATTGCCCCGGCTCGGGCTTGTCGTCCCGCCGGAGAATCCCACCGCGGAACCGGAGTTCACCACCCTGCTCGGCCACCGCGTGAACGTCTACACGGCCCGCTTCCCCGTGACACCCGGGCTCGGCCTCAAAGACATGCTCGAGTACTACAACCGCGTCCTGCCCGACACGCTCGGCCGGTTCGGCAGCATGCAGCTGGACGCGGCCGTGGTGGCCTGCAGCGCCTCGCACTACCTGCTGGGACCGGATGGCGACCGTGCCTTCTGCGCGGAGCTGTCCGAGCGCGCAGGCTTCCCGGTGCGGTCCGCGACGCAGGCGATCCTGGCCGCATGCGAGGCTCTGGGTGTGCGCCGGCTGACCCTCGTCTCGCCGTACCAGCCGTGGCTCACCGACGTCTCGCGGGACTTCTGGGAGCGGGCCGGCCTCGTGGTCGACGGTGTGGTGCTCGTCCCGGCGCGCTCGGCGCCCGGCGGCGACCGGCACTACGACCCGTACCAGGTGACGACTTCGGCGATACTCGAGCGCATCGATGCGAGCGAACTCCCCGACGGCGCTGCTGTGCTGTTCACCGGCACGGGCATGGGTACGCTGGCCGCGCTCCGCGAACTGGCCCGGCGCGAGCCCGGCCGCACGCTGCTCACGTCCAACCTGGCGTCGGTCTGGTGGGCCCGGCACACACTGCTTGGCACTGCTGCGGGTGAGGAGCACCCGCTGCTGCGGCGGCTGGACACGTCGGCGGTGTGACAAGTGGGGGCCCCGGGCGTACGCGGGTCGGCGCGCGCCCGGGGCCCTCCACCGCCGGCCCGGCTTCCGGCCCGGCTGCGGCCCAAGTCCGGCAGCGAACGGCTCAGGACGCCTCAGGGATCTCTGACGTCTCCGACAGGTCAGGGTGCCCTTCGCCGTATCCCATCCGGTAACCGATGCCGCGGACCGTGGTGATCCACCGGCTGCAGCCGAGTTTCGCCCGCAAGCTGCTCACATGTGTGTCAATGGTGCGGCTGGTGCAGGCCCAGTCGCTGCCCCACACCTTCGCCATCAATTCCTTTCGCGACACGACCGTGTCTGGATCCATGGCCAGTGCGTAGAGCAGCTCGAATTCCTTCGACGTGACAGCAATCAGCCGGTTGTGCAGCCGCACCTCCCGTCTGCGCGGATCGATGTGCAGCGGACGCAGGGAGATGATCTCCGCCGCGGCCGTCCTGCGGCGAGAACGGCGCAGCACGGCCTCGATCCGCGCGCAGATCTCCCTGAAACCCCAGGTCCTCACCACGCAGTCGTCCGCGCCGGCGCGCAGCGCGAGGACCCTTTCCAGTCCGTTGTCGAGATCGGTCACCGCAATCAGCGGGATGTCCCCACCGCCGCTAACCGATCGGCACACCTCCAGTCCGTCGATGTCCGCGAGCTCCAGCGAGAGCAGCACCAGATCCGCGTCACGGTACCCGCGAAGCGCCCGCGCCCCGCTGTGCACGCTCCGCGTGGTGTAGCCCTGTCTGCGCAGGTCACGCTCCATGGCCTCGGCCGCCGAGGCGTCACGTTCCACCACAAGTACGTTCGTCATTCCTGCCGTCCCCCTGTCATCGGCTCGAGCTCCTTCGGCTGGCGTCAGCTCGCGGCCCCGCTCAGCTGAGCTGCGGGGGTCGCCGACGGGACGACGTCGCGGCCTGATGCGCCGTCGAGGTACTGGTAGACGTAAGCGGCCGAGGCCATCGTCATGTGGTGGTGCCAGCCCGGGAAGGAGCGGCCCTCGAAATCCAGGGCGCCGAAGCGGTCCTGCAGGACCCTGACTGCCGACAGGGCGGCCGTCCGGCCACGCACCAGGGAGAGCACCTCGTCCACCGGCCGGTCCGTGAAGCTGGTGATCCAGTACCGGGCGGGCACCCGGCCGTCCGTGGCGGGCCGCTGCAGGACCCGGTACGTGCGCGCTGCGCCGCCGGCCCCCACCGCCAGTTGCGGCAACCGTACCGTGTCGGCGTAAGCGTAGATCGGCACTGCTTTGGCGCCGCCCTCCCGGGTCTGTTGCACCATCACATGCGGCTGCCGCGCGTGCCGTATCCCCATCACCGCGCCCACCGTGCTCACGGTCGGCGTGTGCTGTCCGACGAGCACGACCTGCCCGGGATCGACCTCGCACACCACATCCAGCCGTTCCCGGGCCAGTCCTGCCAGCACTCCGGCCGCGTCGTCGCACCGGGTCAGATCGAGGACCCAGGGCAGCCCGGCCACATGCGGCAGCGTGACCGCGTCCGCGGCATGGTCAAGGACGTAGGCGCCGACCGGGCGCTCCCTCTCCTCCTGCGGTATCCGGCTGCGCCGCCTGCGCTGCGGGTCCCAGTCCCAGGGGCCGCTGAGCACCAGGCTCCAGTCGACCGGAAAGGAGTGGAGCTCGCTCGCCAGGTAAAGCCCCAGTGCCCGCTGGCAGTTGACTTCCCGGCCGGTGACGGCGTCCAGGCGGCGGTGCACGCCGACCGAGTGCCTGCCGGTCTTCGGAATGATGAGTTCGGCGACCGTCCAGGCATACGGCGCCGCGCTCGCCGCGACGTGCAGGGCGAGGCTGCGGCGCACCGACTTCCAGTCCCACGGGCTGGCATTGATGAACTGGTGCAGCCCCTGTATCGCCGACGCGGGTAAGGACTCCGCGCGTGCCATATGGCGCGGGGTCTTCTTGCCGGAACCGTGGATCAGGGCCCATAGATACGCGCGGGCCCAACGGCGTTGTTCCACTCGGTGAAGCGACCCGAAGACGTCCTCCATGAACCTTTGCAACCGAGCTCCCTCGGTCGCGTTCGTGCGCTCCTCACTCGATGACATAAACGCTACGTCCCCTCGTTTTCCGTAACGCCCGAACGGGTGTCGCTGCATCGTGCATCTGCACGGAACACAAAATACCGTCGGATCCACAGGTTCAACGAGCAAGCACGGACACTTCATGACTTCCCACTCTGAGCTGGGGGAACGGCGTCGAGTGAGGCGGACGAGCGTGCCGCGGAGCGGAGAGGGAGGGTGGGCGCTCAGGCCGGAAACACTGCTCGGCGCCGCATATGGAATGAGTGGTCGGGAGCCTGGCCGATGACATGTCAAAATTTCATGAACAATCATCCATGGCCGAAAAGGGACGACCGCCGAAGGCCGGGGGATACCTTCGGCGGTCGGCTCAGGGGCCGGCGGCGGGGCCGTCAGCGGCGCTCCACCGCCAGGGTGTCGAGCCAGTTGCCGATCAGGCCGTGGACGGCGTCCGGCTGGTCGAGGTGGACGTTGTGGCCCGCGCCGTCGATGACCGCGTAGGTCGCGCGCGGGTAGTGGTCCAGAAGATCGAGCTGGTCCCGCCAGCCCACCATATGGTCCTGACGGCCCGTCACCACAAGGTGTCTGCCGTCGTGCGTACCGAAGCGGGACTCCGGCGTCCGGGCGAACGTATAGGCCTTGAGCAGCGCCGCGGCATCCCCGCGGTGGTGAGCGCGGATACCGGGCAGCACATGGTCGCGGAAGGCGCTCCAGCCCGCGTCGTCCTGGTACAGCGCGATACCGGCGAACACCTCGCGGTCGGCCGGGTCGAGCGAGGCCAGCAGCGCCTCGTCTCGGATGAGCACCTGCCGCTCGGGCAGCAGGCGCTGACCGCTCGGCTTGACCAGCGGAGCGATCAGCGCCGTGCCCAAGACCTGTGGGCCGCGCTCGGCGACCAGGTGGCGGGCGAGCTGGCCGCCGTAGGAGATGCCCACGACCGCGAACGGCTCGTCGCCGACGACCTTGTCCACGAACCGCAGTACCGCTTCGCCCATGGCCTCGGCCGTGACCGGCCCGTCCAGCCGCGGCGAGCGGCCGGAGCCGGGCAGGTCCACGTAGAGCCGCCGCCAGCCGTGGCGCATGGCGAACGCGGGCTCCAGAGGCAGCAGGAGCCGGTGGTCGATGGTGTAGCCGTGCAGCAGCACTACGGGGGTGCCGGAGCCGAACTCGACGTGGTGCAGCAGTTGTCGTTCCGGCTGCGGCGTCTCGCTCGCCGCGCTGTTCTCGGTCGATCCAGTCTCTTCTGTCATAACTCCACAGTCCGATGCTGACACTGGTGTGAGGGGCAGATGCCCCGGTGGGATGGCAGGTTGATGGGCCCGCCGGCAGGGAGGACGGGAACGGGACGACCTCAGGCGGCCCGTCCGGCACGTACCGTGTCGAGGTATGCGGCGACGGCGTCACGGTTGCGCATGAGGAATCGGATGCGCTTGGTCAGCCGGTTTCGTTCCTGTTCCAGCGCGGCGATGATCTCCGGTGAGGCGTCGGGGACGTGGATGGTGCCCGGCTCGTCCAGACAGGGCAGGATCTGGCGGATGATCCGGGTCGGCAGGCCCGCCTCGAGCAGGCGGCGGATCCGCAGGACGCGGTCCACGTTCCCTTCGTCGTAGCTGCGCCAGCCGTTGGGGTCGCGCCGGGAGGCGATCAGCCCCTGGTCCTCGTAGTAGCGCAGCAGTCTGCGGGAGGTGTGGGTGTGCTCCGACAGCTCTCCGATGCGCATGCGGGCTCCTCGTTGCCTCTTGGCTTCCTCTTTCTCGACGTCGTCTGCTCTCGCCTACGCCGCCGGCCTCTTGACGGGGAAGCCGTGGCTGCGGGCGAGGAGGATCACGGCGATCACCGGGAGCATGAGCAGCAGTACGCTCCATGGCAGGGAGTCGCTGCCACTGAGATCGAGCAGTACGCCGCCGATGACTCCGCCGCCGGCCATGGCGACGTTCCACAGCGTGACGAGCATCGCCTGGGCCGCGTCGGCCGCCGATTCGCCGCCCGCGTCACCGGCCGCGGTCTGCAGCAGGGTCGGCACCCCGCCCCAGCCCAGGCCCCACAGCACGGCGGCGACGTAGACGAGGGCGGTGTGGTCGGCGAGTACGGCCAGCGCCGCGGCGGCCACCGCGACCAGCAGCGAGCTGGCGATGGTCAGCACGCGCAGCCGGTGATGGATCTGCGCGCCGACGATCCAGATGCTCACCAGCGAGGCGGCGCCGAACACGAGCAGCACCAGGTCGGTGTTGCCGCCGATGCCGAGGTCGTCGAGGAACGAGGCGATGTAGGCGTAGATGATGGTGTGCGCCAGGACGAAGACCAGCGTGACGAAGAGCACCGGGGCCACGCCGGGGACGCGCAGAGCGTGCAGCATCCTTGGCCGCTCGCCGCGCTTCTGGCCCGGGAAGTCCGGTACGGCGGCGGCGATCCCCGCCAGCAGCAGGACGGTCAGTGCCGTCATCGCGAGGAACGCCACGCGCCAGCCGGACACCTTGCCGAGGAAGGTGCCGGCGGGCACACCGAGCGAGAGCGCCACCGGGATGCCCGCCATCGCGATGGCGATCGCCCGGCCCTGCAGCGGGACCGGGGCCAGTCGGCGGGCGTACCCGGCGAGCAGCGCCCAGGCCAGGCCCGCCGCGACGCCGGCGACGAAGCGCGCCGCCATGGTCAGCCCGTAGACGGAGGACAGTGCGGTGACGGTGTTGGCGACGGCGAAGCCCGCCATGGCGGTCAGCAGCAGTCGCTTGCGGCGCCAGCCCGCGGTGGCCGCGGTCAGCGGGATCGCGGTGAGCGCGGTGCCGATCGCGTAGATCGTGACCGTCTGCCCGGTGGCGGACTCGCTGACATGCAGGTCATGGCTCATCGCCGGGAGCAGACCGGCGGGCAGGGTCTCGGTGAGACTGGTGATGAAGACGGCGGTCGCGAGGGCCAGCAGGGCGAACATCGGCAGCTTCTGCGGTTGATCGCTTGCGCCCCCCCGGCGCGCTGCGGCGCCGGGCTCCGCGGCCGAACCGGCCGCGGTGTCGGGTGTGGTGCTCATGGATGTGCTCCAGGGTCGTAGGGGATGGGTGGGTGGACCCCCGGGTCCGGGCCGGTGCGGTGTCATGGCCGGCTGAGTCCGCCGTCGACCGGGAGGCGGACGCCGGTGGTGAAGGTGGCGTCGATGGCCAGGAAGATCGCGGCCCGCGCCACCTCCTCGGCGGCCCCGAGGCGGCCCATCGGCGGCAGGGAGGCACCGTTGCCATCCGGCGCCTCGATACAACCCGGCGCCACGGCGTTGACGCGGATGCCGCGGGAGACGAGTTCGGCGGCCAGCGCGTGCACGGCAGTGGACGGCGGGCCGGGCGCCGTCAGGACGACCGCACCACCGTCGCTGAGGCGCGGCAGCAGCGGCCGGACTGTGTCCACGGCGTCGGCGAACAGCAGGTCGACACCGCCACCAGGACCGAGGCAGGCCGACACGTCGGCCGGTGCGACGATCCGGGCCGTGGAGCCCAGTTCGGCGCACAGGCGGCGGCGCTCCTCGGTGCTGCGGGCGGTCAGCACGACCTGGGCGCCGCCCTCCACCAGGCGCTTGGCGATGGCCAGCGCGATGTCAGTGGCCTCTCCGAGGACAACGGCCGTCCGGCCCGCGTACTTGGTCATGCCGCCGCTCCCTCCTCGCGTCTGTCTCCCGGGCCGGTCGCGTGGTACCGCCCGGCGGACACGACTGTGCGCGGGGGTGCTTCGGGAAACCTTCGGAACAGCTGACGGTCGGCTTGCGGTCGGGCACTGGGCCGTCAGTGTCCTCGGTGGCCACCCTGTCCGGACGGTTTCCGTGACGTACAGTGACGCTCATGCGGTTTGGGGTGTTGGGCCCACTGGCGGTGTGGGACGACGAGGGGGCGGCCGTCAGGGTTCCCGAGGCGAAGGTCCGGGCGCTGCTCGCCGATCTGCTGGCGCATGATGGCGGCCCGGTCTCCGCGGACCGCCTCATCCATGACCTGTGGGGCGACCGGCCGCCGGGCCGGGCTGCGGGCGCGTTGCAGGCCAAGGTCTCGCAGCTGCGCCGAGCCCTGGGCCGGGACCGCGTGGTGCACCAGCCGTCCGGCTACCGGCTGCGGCTCGACGGCGACGAGGTGGACGCCACCCGGTTCCGCGCCCTGGTGGAGCGGGCCCGCGGCGTCGCAGCCCCCAGCGCCCGGGCCGCGTTGCTCACCGAGGCACTCGAGCTGTGGCGCGGTCCCGCCTACGCCGACTTCGCCGATCGGGAGTTCGTCCGCGCGGCCGCGCAGCGCCTCGCCGAGCAGCGGCTGTCCGTACTGGAAGCGCAGGCCGAAGCCCGGCTGGCGGCCGGCGACCATGTCCTGCTCGCCGGGGAACTCGCCGACCTGGTGACCCGGCATCCGCTGCGGGAACGGCTGCGCGCGCTGCAGATTCGGGCGCTGTATGCGACCGGCCGGCAGAGCGAGGCGCTCGCGGCGTACGAAGATCTGCGCGCGCGTCTTCTCGCCGATCTGGGCGTCGACCCGAGCCCCGAGCTCGCCGCACTGCACCAGGCGGTGCTCCGCCAGGACCCGGAGCTGAAGGCGGCGGCGCCGAACGCCACCCGCTCTCGTCCTCGCACGGAGCCGGACGCCGGCCGTCCCCGGCCCGCTGCGGAGGCGAACGCGCGCACCAGGCCGAGCCCGGCCAACCTGCCCACCTCCCTCACCCCGCTCATCGGCCGCGACAAAGCCCTCGCCCGACTCTCCGACCTCCTGCACGCCGCGCGCCTGGTGACCCTCACCGGCCCCGGCGGAGTGGGTAAGACCCGGCTGGCCGTGGCAGCGGCCGACGCGGTCCACGACGGATCCGTCGTGCACCTGGCCGACGGCACCTGGTTCGTCGAGTTCTCCGGCGTCCGCGAGGGGACCGCCGCCGACCTCGCCCAGGTCGTCGCCACCACCCTCGGCATCAGCGATCACACACCCTCCGCCGTGCCAGTCCACGGCACCGCCACCCGCTCGCCCGCCCACCACCTCGCCGCCGTGCTGCGCGACCGCCGCACCCTGCTCGTGCTGGACAACTGTGAGCACGTCGTCGACGCCGCTGCCGATCTCGCCGCCCTGCTCCTGCGCACCGCACCCGGGCTGCGCATACTGACCACCAGCCAGGAGCCACTGGGCCTGCCGGGCGAGGAGGTGTTTCTGGTCGAGCCGCTGCCCACCACCGACGCGGTACGGCTGTTCACGCAGCGGGTCGCCGCTGCGGCACCCGGCTGCTCGCTCGCCTCCGGCGCCTGTGACGCCTCCGACCGCGCCGCCGTCACGGAGATCTGCCGCCGCCTGGACGGCATCCCGCTCGCCCTGGAACTGGCCGCGACCCGCGTACGCGCCCTCGGCGTACGCGAGTTGGCGGCCCGGCTCGGCGACAGGTTCCAGCTCCTGACCTCCGGACGGCGCGGCGCGCCCGCGCGCCAGCAGACCCTGCGCGCGATGATCGACTGGAGCTGGGAGCTGCTCAGCGCACCGGAGCGCATCGTGCTGCGCCGCCTGGCCGCCTTCAGCGACGGCTGCGATCTGCAGGCGGCCGAGGCGGTGTGCGCGGGCGACGGCGTTGCCGGGCCCGAGGTGCCCGACCTGGTGTCCCGGCTCGTCGACCGGTCCTTGGTGGCGGTCGTCGCCGGACCGGCCGGTCCGCGTTACCGGCTCCTGGAGTCCGTCGCCGCCTACGCGACCGAGCGGCTGCACGAGATGGAGGATTTCGCCGCCGTGCGCGAGCGGCACCTGCGTCACTATCTCGCGCTCGCCGAACGGGCCGAACCCGAACTGCGCGGCGCCGGGCAGCGGTCCTGGCTTGCCCGGCTCGACGCTGAGTCCGGCAACCTGCGGGCGGCCCTCGAGGAGGCGGCGCGCCGGGCCGCGGCCGGGGCGCCGACCGAGGCGGCACGCCTGGCCACCGCTCTGGCCTGGTGGTGGCTGCTGCGCGGACGGCTTGTCCAGGCACGCCGCAGCCTGCGCGCGGTCCTGGACGCCACCACGGCCGCCACAGCGGAGCCCGACGCCGAACTGAGCCTGCTGCATGCCGCTTTCGCCCTGCTCACCGGCGATCACGACACGGCTACCGGCACGCCGGACGGCGACGCCGTCCCCGACCCGGCACGCCGCGCGCGATCACTGTGGCTGTGCGCGTACGGCCTGTTCAGCGCGGGAGCAGCCGCCGACAGCGGTGAGCTGAACGACCGGGCGTTGAAGCTGTTCACCGCGGCGGGCGACCAGTGGGGCACCGCCGCCGCTCTCGGGCTGCGCGCCGCGCTCGCACTGATTCGCGGTGACCTTGACAGGGTGGGCCGCGACGGACGGCGCAGCGCCGACCTCTTCCACACGGTGGGCGACCGCTGGGGCGAACTGCAGACCGTGTCGCCGCTCGCAGCGCTCGCCGAGATCAAAGGCGAGTACGAGGAGGCCACGCGCCGCCAGTACGAGGGGCTGCGCATCGCGCGCGAACTGGGCCTGGCGGCTGAGGAGTCGGCCCGGCTGTCCGGTCTGGGCCGCCTGGCGCTGCTGGCACGCGACTTCGACCGGGCCCGCGACCTGCACGAACAGGCCCGGCGCAGCGCCACCGAACAGGGCTACAAGTACGGCGAGATCCACGCCGAGATGGGCCTGGCACTCGGCGCCCGCCGCTCCGGCGACCTTGATGCCGCCGAGGCGCACCTGCGGCACTTGCGCGACGGCTATGCGGACGTGTCCTCGCAGGCGGGCGACCACCTGCTGCTGGCCGAGTTCGGTTTCGTCGCCGAACTGCGGGGCGACGCCAAGGGCGCCGCGGCGCACCACCTGCGCGGCCTGGACGTGGCTCGCGCACTGGGCGAACCGCGCGCCCTCGCGCTGTCCCTGGAAGGCCTCGCCGGCGCGGCAGCCCTGCACGGCACCGAGCCGGCTGCCGGCTGCGCGGCCCTGCTGCTCGGCGCCGCCGACGGGGCCCGCCGCAGCGTCGGCGCACCCCTGCCCCCGGCCGAACGCACCGACGTCGACCGCATCACCCACGCGGCCCGGTCCACCCTGGGCGACGCGGACTTCGCACAGGCCTTCGACCACGGCACCCGCCTGCCCGCCGAGGAGGCTCTGCGTCGGGCAGCCACGGCCCTCGGCCAACTCACGCAAGGGGGCCACGACTGAGCAGGTCATTCTCGGGGCGGACTCCGAGAGGTCCGCAAGGTGTGGCAGGACGAACGCGACCGGAATGGCGCCCGTTCCGCGAATCCGAAGTCGTGCACCGCGGCCGCGGCGGAGGGCGGGACGTCCTTGACGGCTGCCCTGCGCATGCTTCACCGGCGCGCAGGCTGTCCGACGCGGCACACCCTGTCGGCGGCTGCCGGAGACAGTCTCACCACTGACGACGTCCGCAGGATGCTGCACGGTGAGCAGGCCGACACCCGGGAACAAGCAGCCACGCTCATCCGGGCCCTGGACGGTGAACCCGGGTTCTTCCGGCCGCACCGGGAGGAGTCCCGGCCCCATCAGACCGTACCCAGTCCGCCGCCCCGGCTGCCTGACATCCCGGCCCACCGGCTGAACCGGCTCCTGACCACGTTCGGTGAGGCATTTCAGGACACCCGCACGCTCGCGCCGTCGCCGGAACTGGTCTCCCGGCGCCGGGCGCTGCGCCGCCAGCCGGCACAAGCGGCCTGGTCCTCGGACCAACTGTCGAGCGGTACGTGAAGGACCAGATCAAGAAGCCGGACCTCGCCGCCCGCCCAGCCGCGCCCTTGGCCGGAACGTGCTTGAACCCCTCGGCCCGCGGCCGGAACAGCAGCCGCAGCATTGGCCCCAGAAGGACGTACCTCAGTACGTAATTGACCTCCCAACGGCCAATCGGCCCCCGGCTCGCGAGGTCAGTCACAGCGGGGCCGACGCGCTTCGCGGATACGCGAGCCCATCGGACGTTCCGTGCGATGGGGGGGGGAAATCGAATCCGTGAACCGAATGGCGGTGGCTCAGGAGTCGGCACCCGCGGGTGCCGACTCCTGCCTGGGCAGCGCCTGCCAGGGGACCTGACGCGCGCGCAGGTCGGCACGGATGCGCCCGGCGAGCCTTGTGGTGTCGTAGTGGTTCAGCAAGGCGCCGAAGGCCGCGCCGACCATGAAGGGCGTCAGCATGGGGATCTTGCGGACGGCGAGCGTAAGCAGCCGTCGGCGCAGTTCCCTCCTCAGCCGGACGCTGAGCATGAAACTGACCGCGGAGGTCGGCTTCGTGATGTCCAGGCCGCGCCCTTCCGTCCACTCCGCGACATACAGTGCGGCACGCTGTCGAGCGGTCCCGGGCGCAGGCAGACCGTACACCTCGTGAAGTTCGGCGATGAGCTTGAACTCGACGGACGCCGTCCCGAGGATGCCTGCGGCCAGCTCGACGGGCATTGCCGGAGGAGTGGGCAACGCCGCGGCAGAACCCACGCCCGCTCCGACGGCCTCGGTGCCCCTCACCGCCCCGGTGACCAGGTGATCGGCGATCTCCTCCGGGCCCAGGCCGGGGAAGTGCCGACGCAACGTGTCCAGATCGCGGACCCGGATATGCGAAACCGCCTCGATCAGCTGCTCCGCGAGAGCGGGGGAGGTCAGCGACCATTCACGGGTCTGCGCGTCGGGCGACATGGCACACCTCCCGTTCGGTGGCGCGTTCGACACCCTTTCCACGTACCCGGTGGTACTTCATCGATTCGCTCGGGCGACGGCATGAGCGCTTCTGGGTCCATCTCGAAGGCGCCCGCAGTAGCGATGGGTTGAGGCCGATTTGGTCAGCGCTTGCCGGCCCCAACCACTCCTGTCCCCTCTGCGATGTACAGAAAACTTGACATCATGTCGCGACCGTTTGACACTCTCCGTGTCAAGCTTTCTTTACATCGGGAGCGGCAGTGGCATTCGAAGAGAAACGTGCCTGGATGCTGGTTCTGGTCACGATCGCGTCGTACGCGGCGTACCTGGCCGTCGTCCTGCGGCGGCACGACGGAGCGGCGGCGCTGGCGCAGACGCCCTACGTGTCCGCGCTGCTGTGGACGGTCGGTGCGGCCGTCGTCACGCAGATCGCGCTGAACATCGTGGTGGCGATCCTGTCTCCGGAGGGCGCGAACACCAAGGATCAGCGCGACCGGGAGATCCACCGCTTCGGCATGTACATCGGGCAGTCGTTCATCGTCATCGGCGGCGCGGCCGGACTCGCCCTCGCGATGGTCCGCGCCGATCAGTTCTGGATCGCCAACGTGATCTACCTGGCGTTCGCCCTGTCGGCGATCCTGTCGTCCACGGCGAAGATCGTCGCCTACCGGTTGGGCTTCCACCCGTGGTGAGGCCGACGAGGGTCACCAATGCGATCCGGGCGCTGCGCTTCGCCCACGGCGAGATGACCCAGGCCGAGCTCGCCCGCCGCATCGGTGTGACCCGGCAGACGGTCATCGCCATCGAGCAGGGCCGCTACTCGCCCAGCCTGGAGATGGCCTTCCAGATCGCCCGGGTGTTCGGCGTCCCGCTCGAGGAAGTGTTCCAGTACCCCGGAACCGACGAAACCCGCGAAAACGGGGGAGAGACCAAGTGAAGCCATCGTCCAGGACACCTATGGACCGCCCGAAGCCCTGCGTCTAGGAGAGATCGCGCGGCCGGAGCCCGGTAGCGGCGATGTGCTGATACGGGTCCACGCGGCCTCCGTCGACCCGGGCGTCTGGCACCTCACCACGGGCCAGCCGTACGTGATCCGCGCCCTGGGCTTCGGGCTGCGCGCGCCCAAGACGCGCGTCCGGGGCATGGATGTCGCAGGACGCGCGGATGCCGTCGGCCCGGACGTCACCCGCTTCCCGCCGTCGAGCTGTACTGTGACCGCCAGCCGGCCTCCGAGTACAAGTCCCTGAACGAAAGACGCGCCGCCGACCGCAAGAACGTCCGCTTTGCCGACAAGCGCAAGCCGGCCTCGAAGTCCAGCTCGCCGAGCAGGGTCAGGACACACCATGCCGTAACCTCCGGCACCACCCCGTCAGTACGGCCATTCCGAGCGCTCTAACCGGTCCTTGACCGGATGTGAGGGGCTGCACCACGGGAGTGGGAGCTGGAGGACATGAACCGGGTCCGAACGGGCTCTGGGAGATCAGGGCCCTGGGCCTGGGCGGCGTTGCGGCCCGCTTCGCGAACAGGCCGGCGGAAGGTGGCGCGGTAGTCCCGCGGCCGCTGGCCCGTGTGCCGCGCGAAGATGGCGCTGAAGGTGCTCGTGTCCGCGTACCCGAGGTCGGCGGCGATGCGCACGATGGTCCTGTCGGTCGTCTCCAACTGGTGACGAGCCCGGCGGACCCGAGCGGATTGCACGTATGCGAGCGGGGTCTGACCGGTCTCCTGGCCGAAGCGACGCAGCATGGTTCGGGTGCTGACGTGAAACGCATCGGCGAGGGCGGTCAGGTCGTAGCGAGCTGCGAGATTCCGGTCGAGCCACCGCTTCACACCGAGTGAGAACTCACGGCCGACGGCAGGCATCAACTCCAGGTCGACGTAGGGAGCTTGAGTGGAGCGTGCGTCGTCCACGAGCGCGATGCGTGCTGTGCTGCGAGCGACGCGGGGGCCGTCGTGCTCACGGATCAACTGGAGCGCGAAGTCGTACATGGCACTGAAGGCGGCGGTCGTCGTCACCCCGCGGTCGGTGACCACCAGGTGCTCGGGGCGCACCTTCACGTTGGCGTATCGACGGGCGAACTGGTCCGCGAACAGCCAGGACGTCGTCGCCTCGCGCCCCTCGAGCAGGCCTGCCTCAGCGACGAGGAAGGCGCCGACACAGATCGACACGACAGCGACACCGGAGGCGGCCTGCGAGCGAATCGCCGCCACTTCGGACCCCAGGTTCGCGAGCGTCGCGTCGAGATCGAGCCCGGGCGAGAGCTCAAAACCCGGCACGATCAGGACATCGACGGGGCGCAACGCCGAGACCTCTATGGCCGAGCCGCCGGACGCGACCACCCGCCGCCGGGGCGAGACGACGGACACCTCGTACGGCGGTCGATCCGACCCTTGCGCCGCGGCGATGTGGTCGGCCATGGCCAGCAGGTCGGGAATCCCGAACACCTCCGAGGCGAAACAGCCGGGATACGCCAGCACACCCAGGCGCAGCGGTTGCATGGTTCCTCCGGCTCCCCGCAGGAGTGGCGATATCGCCGCTCTATGTGGCGATGTCGCCGCTTCTCTTGCGGCGAGTGTCTCACCACACTCTCGATCATGACAACCGTACGAACGCGGCGCGACGACCCCTTGGACGACTTCTCCCGGAGAGCCGTCAGCGTCCATGACGTCAGCAAGACCGTGTATGTTGCCGGGACAGGACCCGGCGTCGTTCTGATGCCCGAGATGCCGGGCATCAGCCCCGATGTTGCGCGGTTGGCACGCTGGGTACGCGACGCCGGCTTCTGCGTGTATCTGCCCTCTCTCTTCGGCGTCGACGGCGCCTACCCAACCACCGAGGCAGGCGAGGCCGTCGTCCGTCGCGTATGCGTCAGCGCCGAGTTCCGTGCGTTCGCCGGGGGCGGCACCAGCCCCGTCGTGGCGTGGCTGCGCGGCCTCGCGCGTATCGCGCACACGGAGTGCGGCGGGCCGGGCATCGGCACGGTCGGACTGTGCTTCACCGGCAACTTCGCCCTGACCATGGCCCTCGAACCGGCCGTCATAGCCCCGGTCGTCAATCATCCCTCGCTGCCGCTGGACGACCCCGGGGGGCTGGAGATCGGAGACGAAGACGCAGTTGCCGTTGCCGAACGCATCAAACGAGACGGATTGACGGTGCTCGCCTACCGCTTCGACAACGACAGGTGGTGCACGGGCCGGCGGTTCGCGGCCTACCAAGCGCTGCTCGGCGAAGCGTTCGACGGCCGCGTGCTTCCCGCCGACGCGGCGAACACCAACCCTCCACCCTTCTTCCGGGACGTCGTCGGGTGCGCCCACAGCGTCGTCACGGCACATCTGGTGGACGAGCAGGGTCACCCGACGGTGCGTGCCCGGGATGAGATCATCGCCTTCCTCGCGGAGCGGCTCAGCGGGTGACGCGCAAGCCTCGCCGGGACCCCTGCCCGGGCTCACCTGGCAAGCCGCAGGCCATGCGCCGGTCGCAGTCACCGGGTGCGCTGCACCGATGTCCCTGCCGAGATGGCCGGCCACCGCGCCCTGAAGAAGATCGCCAAGCGGGGCGGGGAGGTCGTCCTGATCGACGGCACCCTCATCCCCACCCAGCGCCGCACCGGCCGCGCGAACCGCCCGAACCGCCCGAACTACTCCGGCAAGCATCGCCGCTACGGCCTGCACCTGATTGCCCTGACCGACGAGCGGGGCCATCTGGTGTGGATATCGGCCGCCCGGCCCGGCCGCACCCACGACATCACCGCCGCCCGCCGCGACCACATCCTGGCCCACCTGCGCGCTGCCGGCCTCGGCGCCCTGGCCCACCTGGGCTCTATCGGCCTGGACGACGACGGGGACGATCCCGTGGTCGTCACCGGCTTCAAGGCCACCCGCGCCCGCAAGCTCACACCCGCCGAAAGGGAGGCCAACCGCATCCTGGCCGCCGGACGCGCCCCGGTCGAACGCGGCTTCGCCCATCTGAAGAACTGGCGGATCCTCACCAAGCTCCGCACTGACCCCGCTCGCGCCACCCACCTGCTTCGCGCGCTGCTCGTACTGACGAACATCGAGGCCACTACAGGCAATTGCTCCATACCGCAGGCAGCCCGCGACCAGCACAAGCACCCGGAACAACGTCACTGAGCCGGGATCGGCTGGGTGAGGTTCACCGGGTTGCCGTCGGGGTCCTGGATGTGGGCGACGCGCTGTCCCCACGGCATGTCGTTGGGGCCGCTGCGGACCGAGCCGCCCAGCGCCGTCACCCGGCCGAGCGTCTCGTCGACGTCGTCGACACCGATACTGAGCAGGATCCGCGGTGCCGCCCCGGTCCCTGGGTTCGTCTTGGTTACCAGCCCGAGGTCGGTGTCGCCGATGCGCAAGCCGAGGTAGAAGGCCGGGCCTTCCGCCGGCACCCGGAAGGTCTCCTCGGCGCCGAACAATTTTGTATAGAAGCCGAGCAGGAGGTCCTGGTCGGCAGTGATGATCACTGGCTGGATGGTGGACATGGCGCTCCTGTCGAGAAGTCGTGTCGCTGGGTGGACCGTTCGAGGACGGTGAACTCATCGGCAAAACCGCCCTGCCAGACGATCTACACCCCGGACTGCCGCCCACGACCAGTACGAGCAGCCCGAAACGGGGTCACACCACCCCTGCTGACCAGCCACTTCAAGATGGCGCAGCCTCGCTGTTCGGCGTAGCCCGCGCCTACCGATACGGAGGCGTCGCCATCGTCCGCCACTGGGCAATCCGCGCCGTCCTAGTAGATTGTCGCGGCTAAGTATTGTTCTGGTTGGTGGAGTTGGGGTTGGGCAAGCTTCCCTTGTTGCTTCCGTTCGGCCGGGCAGGGGTGCCGTGTCCTCGCAGAAGAAGTATCCGGTTGCGTTGAGTGTCGAAGATCGTCTGGCGTTGGTGCGGGTGACGACGACGGGGGTCCGCAGCGCGTCGATGATCAGGCGGGCGCGGGTGCTGCTCGCGTTGGACACGTCGGTCGGCGAGGTCGATCCGCGGGCGGTGATCGCAGACCGGGTCGGGGTCTCGTGCGAGTCCGTCCGGCTGGTCTCGAAGCGGTACGCGGAGAGCGGCGGCGATGTGTGGGCCACGGTCGGCCGGAAGGAACGCGCATGCCCGCCGGTGCCCTCCCCGGTGACCGGCGAGGTCGAGGCGAGGCTGATCGCACTGGCCTGCTCGACGCCGCCCAAGGGACATGCCCGGTGGTCGCTGCGCCTGCTGGAGAAGCACGTCGCGCTGGTCGAGGACATCCCGGATCTGGACCACTCCACGATCGGCCGGGTGTTAAAAAACGGAACTGCGTCCTCACGTGAAGAAGTGCTGGACCATCCCGCCCGCTGCGAACGCGGCCTTCGCCGCGGCGATGGAGGACGTCCTGGCGGTCTACCGCCGCCCCTTCGATCCGGCGCGCCCGGTGGTGTGCATGGACGAGAAGCCGTACCAGCTGCTCGGCCACGTCCGCGATCCGCTTCCCGCGCGGCCGGGCCGTGACCGGCGCGAGGACAACGAGTACGTCCGCTCGGGGACCTGCTCGATCTTCTGCTGGGTCGAGCCGCTGCGCGGATGGCGGCGCGTGGACGCCCGGCCCCGCCGGACCAGGGTCGACTGGGCGCACCAGGTCGAGCACCTGCTGACCGTGGACTATCCCGACGCCGCCACGGTCGTGCTGGTGGTGGACAACCTCAACACCCACACCACCGCCTCGCTCTACGAGGCGTTCGACCCGGGGAAGGCCTTCGCGCTGGCCCAGCGCCTGGAGATCCACCACACCCCCAAACACGGGTCCTGGCTCAACATCGCCGAGATCGAGCTCTCCGCGCTCACCCGCCAGTGCCTGGACCGCCGCATCGACGACCTCGCCGTGCTCAACACCGAACTTGCCGCCTGGCAGCAGCACACCAACAGCAACCAGCGCCAAGTCGACTGGCACTTCACCACCGACGACGCACGTGTGAAACTGCGCCACCTCTACCCAACTACACAGCAAAACTAAGCCGCGACAATCTACTAGTGCTGTGGCCGGAAAGGTTTGCCGGGAAGCTCGCGGCGTCCGGTGCGGTGCATCGCAAGGCGGAGCGTCGCCCGCGTACTGGATGTACTCGGGCGATGCGACAACGCGGCGAGGTGCCGGGCCGGGCGTCGCGAGCCGGTGAACCTTTCCGGTCGCAGCACTAGCGGCCAGCGGCGATACCCCACTGCACTACAAACAATTCCTCCACGACGCCGAACGACGAATCCTCCTCCGACGCCTCGGCAGCGGCTACGCCTTCCCTCATCAACTCCTACGAGAACACGTTGCCGTCGACCCTGAAACCCTCCTCTCCCGCCTGGCGAACAACGACGCCGCAAAACAGCCCGCATGAGCCCGCTGACACAGGCGAGATCAGCACTTCATGGCGCCATGACGAGCAGAAAGGCTCGAAGCCCGGACCCGGGAAGACCCGGCTTCGAGACTGCCTGTGCTGCTGGCCGGACGGCACCAGCCCTCGGGGCGGGTGCCGTCCGGCCAGCAGGCCGCGGGTAGGGACCTACCCGGTCATGGAGGGGGCGTAGGGCAGCAGGGCAGGAGCGAGCTGCATGCCGGGGGCCAGTCCGAGGGCGACGAGGGCGTCGGGCAGGCCGCGTCCGGTGCGGGCGGCCTCCGCTGTGCCGGGGGCGGCCAGTTGGCGGCAGCTGGCGGCGATGATCTCGAAGAGGTGCTGTACCCGGCCGGGGCCGCGGGGCAGCAGCTGGCCGTGGAAGTCCTCGTGGTGGGCGAGGATGAGGGCGGCCAGGCCTGCGACGTGAGCCGAGGCTGTGCCGGTGCCGTCGAGGGCCGTGTAGCCGCCCCCTGGGGCGCACGACAGGACGGCCACACCGGGGGCGGCTGCGTCGATGCCGGGGCCCTGGCTGCTGAACGGGGCGGCGAACAGTCCTTCGGGTGTCAGCTGCGGACCTGTGTGGGTGGCTTGGGAGGTGTCGGGCGGGTAGGTTCCGAAGGCTCCCAGGGCGCCTACGGCGAAGACGGTGGGCAGTGAGGCGGGGAAGGCGATCGGCCCGCCGGTGTCGCCTGCCGGGGCGATGCAGGCGATGCCGGCTGCGCTGGCGTCGGCGAGTTTGCGGGAGACAAGTGCCGATGGGTACGGGGTTGCCACTTGGATGTGGGCGAGGTCGGCCTCGCGTTCGATGCAGTGGTCGAGGGCAGCGATCAGGTCGCTGAAGTGGCCGTCGGGCATCACCTGGCAGACGTCGAGCTCGGCGTCGGCGGCGATGCCGATGATGCCCTTGCCGGTGTCGGCGGCGCCGATGATGCCGGCCGCGTGGGTACCGCTTCCGGCCGGATCGTGCCTCCAGCCCTCCTGCGTGCCGTGCACGAGGTCGGCCCCGGAGCGCACCCGCTGTTTCAGGTCGGGGTGGTCGGTGCTGACGCCCGTACCGATGACAGCGATCTTGATGCCGAAGGCGCGGAATGTGGGGGGTAGCCGGTCCAGCCGCATGGCCTGCTGGCCCCAGCTGTACTGCTGGCGTTCCTCCAGTTCCGGGTACACCTTGGCCAGCGGGGTGAGGGTGACGACGTTCTCCTGGGTCGCCGACAGGTCGGGGCGGTGGATCCAGCGGTCCGTGTAGCCGCCCTTGGGGCGGACGTACAGCAACTGGACGGACTGTTCGGTCTCGGTGGCCAGGGTGACGGTGACCGTCCCGTCGGGGGCGGTGATGCCCTGGCCCGGCCAGGTCGACCCGATCAGGAAGACCCCTGCGCCGGCCAGCGGTTCGTCGTCCGGGCCGCAGACGCGCAGCGAGATTTCCACGGGCTTCTCCAGCGGCAGGACCAGCCCCGGGTCGTGCAGCGGCAGCATCCCTGGGGCCTGCGTGGTGGCAGGCCCGGCGCCGGACAGCGGCAGGTCCGGCTCGATGTGCACGTGCAGTGCCCGCATCGCCGGCAGCTGGGTCTCGGCGGCTTCGACGACCGCGATCTCCGGGCAGGAGGGAAAGACCCCGGCCGACTGCAGCTTCTCGGACGGCTGGAGTCTGCGGATCACCGTGACGTCGGGCATGCCCTCCAGCCGGTCGCACACCCCGTCCATGCCCAGTTCGGGCACTCCTGGTGGGAGCAGTTGCTGCGGCAGCGGTGTCACCATGTACCGCTGCCGGCGCGGCTGCACCGTGATCGGTGACGGTGCCCTCTTCTTGCGTGGCGCTGCTTCTCTGTCCTCGGGGCCCAGCTCGCCGCCGGCACCCGCGTCCTCGGATTCGCTCTGGCGGTTGTTCCGGAGCTTGTTTCCGGGCCTGTCCTTGACCATCACGTCCACCTTCACCATGCCTACGTCGGTCTTTGTGTTTCTGATCCGGATCACGGGCGGCTCGCGCTTCCATGGTGATGCGGTGTGCCCGGGAACGACTCCCGGGCACACCGCATCACGGGCCGCCAGCAATCAGCCGATACCGAAGGGCTGACCCATCTGGCCGAAACCGAAGCCAGGCTGCTGGTACTGCTGCTGGTACGGCTGGCCGAACGACTGCTGGCCGAACCCGCCGCCCCACTGCTGCTGGCCCTGCTGGCTCTGCTGCATCAGCGTCAGGATCGCGGTCGGCAGCGCCTGCTGCACGGACTGCTCCACCGCACTGCGCACGCCCTGCAGCAGCGCCGTGTGCAGCGCGACAGCCAGGTACGGGTGCGCGTGCTGCTGGGGAATGCCCTGCTGCTGCAGCTGCTGCTGGACCTGCTGGATCTGCTGCAGCGTCTGCTGCATGCGCTGCGCGATCTGCTGGCTAGCCTGCTGGCAGGCCTGCTGGATCGTCTGCTGGACCACCTGCGCGAGCTGCTGCTGCGGGCCGCCGATCTGCTGGCCGAACTGCTGCAGGGGCGGGGTACCGGTCATCACCGACATGAATGCTCCATTCGATACCGCAGGAAAGCCGACATAAGGGATGATGTCGGCTTTTTCGGATTGATTCCGACGCGCTGAAGCTAAGGTGGCGTCGCCACGACCGCAATCGGGGGAGCCGCTCAGGAGGAAAGAATCCCCCCGATCGGATCCGGCGAGTGGTGAGCCGTCGTCGGCGCGGCAGGATGGTTTGCTGGACCGCGGCGGACGACGGCGCGGACGGCAGGGGCTTCAGACCCGGCGGCATGCAGGAGCCCCGAAGCCCTCGACGGGCACCTCTGCATCGCCTTCAGCGACACCGTCGGCCAAACAGCGGGCCGTCCTACCGAGTGCAGCACTGGGCTGCAACGAGGCAGGCATGGAGCCATGCGGTCGCTCTGGGTCATCGACACAGCTGCTCTGCGACGCGCGTTAGCTCGCCGCCCGCGACCCCGTTGCGACCGGAGCGTTCTGGCGGCTGACCGATCCCGGACGGCAGCTCGACGCCAACCTCGTCCGCATCTCACCCGGCGAACGCATCGACACCCACACCGAGCCGGACCTCGACATCCTCCTCCTCGTCATCGCCGGAGGGGCACCTTGGGCACGGCACTCGACCCCCAACCACTCACCGAGGGCAGCCTGCTCTGGCTCCCCCACGGCTCCGCTCGAAGCCTCACCGCGGGCATAGACGGCATCTCATACCACGTCACAACATCAGCCGACAGAGCCGAAGATCGTGATCGTTCACGATTGTCTCTTCACTGCTCAAAAGAGTGTGCTGAAGTGTAGGCAACATGCTTTACCAGGGCGGAGGTTGGCGATGGTACGGGTCCGGGATCTGGTGCGTGAGGTGGTTGCAGAATGCGCTCCCCAAGAACTGCCGCTGGTCGATAGTTTGAGGACGCTCGGCGACGATGAGGTCATCCGCACTCTCACCCGGCGAGGGCAGGGGCGGGAACCTCTCGGATTCGGCTACGCCGAACTGGCCGCGCTGGTCACCCCGGTCGTCTGGGGCGTCCTCGACCAAGTCTCCCGGCGCACCATCGACATGGCCACTGACACCGCGATCACGCGAAGCCGGGCGAGGCTCCGCAGGCTGATGCGCCGCGACCGGACCGTACCGCCCCAAGTGCTGCCCGTGCTCACGCCACCGGAGATGGCCCTTCTGCGCGCGCACATCCTGGAGAGGGGCGCTGAGCGCGGGATAGCACTCCAGGACGCAGAGGCCCTTGCGGACAGCGTGCTGGCACGCATCGCCACGGGAACGCATCCGAGTCTGCCCAGCCAACCTGAAACACCTGCGGAGCCGGAAGCCCTCGCGTGAGAGTCCTGTCCGCGGTCCGGGGTGTTTCCGGGACGGGAGCCCGCTTCGCCCTCCTGATGATTCTCGTGACGGCATCGGGTGTCAGGATGCTCCAAATCGAGTTCGAGAGGCTCATGCTCATGCAGCGTGGGCCGGACACGGTAGCCATACTCCAGGGAACGACGGGCTGCTTATACGCAGCCGGGTTCGACCCGAACAGTGGTGACCAGGCCAACCTCCTTGCACAGGAGGCCAACATGGATGCCCTGACGAAGTGTCTGGCCAAGCAGGTGAATTTCCCGTACGCGGGCATGATCGCGACACTGGCGATGCTCGTGATCGCGGGGCTGGTGTACTGGCTGCTGCCGAAGGTACGCGACCGGCGCGGCGGCACCCTTGCGGTCGAGACGGTCGACCCGGACGGGACACTGCGAGCGGAACTTGAAGTCATGCGTGAGCGTGCCGCGATCCGTGCGCACCTCACCTTCCGTGTCGATCCGACCCGGATGACCTCCGGAGCCAGCGTCTACGGGCGCACCGGCAGATACACAGTGCGCCTGCACGTGGGCCTGCTGGCCCGGCGCAGCGCGGACCCTGACGGCTTTCGTGCCGTGGTCCTCCACGAACTCGCCCATGTGCACCACCGCGACGTGGACTTGGCATACGCGAGTACGGCACTGTGGCGGGTCTTCGTCGCCGTGGCCCTGGTGCCAACCTTCGCCAACGTCGGGTGGATCGCCTTCCTTGCTCTGAGCGGGACCCGGTCGCCGTGGTGGCCTGCCGGGGTGCCGGTGCTCGCTGCCGAGCTCATGTTCGGTCTGTTGCTCGCCGTGCTGGTCCACCTGGCTCGCGCCGGCCTCTTGCGGCACCGTGAATTTGAGGCTGATCTCCAGGCGGTGGCCTGGGGTGCGAGTCCCGGGAGCTGGAACCAGCCTGATCCGGTCGGCCCGGTGGCCCCTGTGGTGCACCGGCTGACCCCACTGCTGCGAACACATCCTGATTGGGCGGAGCGCAGAGGCGTACTGGCTGACACCGGCCGCCTCTTCCGGGCCCGCCCGCTGGAGATGTTCCTGGCCGGCGTGTCGGCAAGTCTGCTCTATCCCGCGTTCATGGAACTGATGCCGGCGACCACCGCGGTGGGACTCACCGTAGCGCTGGTCACCCCGGTGGTCTGTCTCACCCTCGGCCTGCCGATCATTCGCTCGAGGCATCCTGCCAACAGGAGCACCGGCTCTGATGCCGTTCCCGGCCTCGGCCTCGGATGCGGATTGCTGGTCGGTGAGTTCGTGGCCAGCGGCCTCGGCCGAACCGAGTGGCTACTGCCGCAGACCCAGTACCTTGCGGCGTTCCTGATCATCGGGGCAATCCCGGCGATCTGGTGGTCCCAGGTCCTGCCCCTGGCCTTACAGCTGCCGAAACGGGGGTGGCGCTGGGGTGCAGCGACGCTCTGCGCGCTAGTGACCGCCATGGTGCTGTGGAGCGGAATGATGTGGTGGCTGTGGGGAGGCCGCATCATTGCGATGGGCGCAGGCGACCAAGACGGCACAATACTGGCCAAGCAATACGCCACGCTGGTGCCGGGGGACTGGCAGAACTACCGAATGGACCTGTCCGCACTTTCGCACATGCTGATGCTGCTCACGGCGCTCTTCCAGAACCCCGTCGCCAAAGCCGCAACCCTCCTCATCTGGCTTGTACCGCTCAGCCTCACGATCGTGTACCGCGCAGGAGTCAGCCTCCGACTGCGCCGCACGCTCGCCGCAGGCCTCGCGGGCGCCCTCATCGCTTGGGCCGGGCTCGCCACGGCGATGTACCAGCTCTATAAACAGCGTCCGGCCACCCTGAAGGAGCGCACCGGCCCCTACATGCTGGTCCACGTGTGGTGGATGATCGCAACGGTACTGGCTGCCTGCTTCCTGACCGCCGCACTCGTGGCAGCCTTCTCCCGCAGGCACTGGCTGCTGAAGGCGCTGATCGCTGCGCAGGTAGCCCAACTGCTCGCCTACGGAGCCGTGTTTCTCCTCTACACCGCCGACGGCTGCCTTGCCCCGTTCAACGGGATAATCGACGTCTGTCACTGGCGCCCCGTGAACGGGGTGGCGTTCGGCAGACGTGTCGTCGATTTCACCCTGGTCAACGCGGTCCTCAGCTCCGCGTGCGGAGCCCTGATCGGCGCCGGCGGGGCGTGGGTGGCACAGAGGCTGCGCCGAACTCCGATGGGACAGGGGCGCGTCCTGCCGCGCCAGGCTGAACCACGAGCCAGGCGATGGAGATTGCCCGAAGTCGCCGCCGTCTTCGGGCTCGCCGTTCCCACCGTGCTGCTGATCGCCATGCCGGGCCCCCGCCTCGCTGCCTCGGGTGCCGCCCCGGGCTCGCTCAGGTCCATTCAGGACCTCGCCAGGGACGCCGGAAGCGGCTCCACCGCAGCGCCGCCGACGCCGGGCGCCTCTCCAACAAGGCGCGAGGACCCCAAGGTTCGGGGCTGGAAAATCTGGTCCTGGTGGTCCGGCGGCGTTGGGTACCTAGCGAAGATCAACGCCGCCGCGAACGATCTGGATGCCGAACGGAACAAGCTGCTGACCCTCCCGAGGAACCCGGACGGCACGGTCAAGGTCGACGAAAAGGGGTACAAGCGCGCCTGCGGTGCGATGCTCGCCCGTGTCAAGGATGCCCAGGGATACTTCACAGTTCCCGACCCGGCCTTGCAGAAGCCCTGGGCCGACGCCCTGAACGGGATACACAGTGGCGCGCTTGCCTGCCAGGAAGCCACAACAGCTCCCTCCAGCGAGACGGACACGCAGAACTCCGAGCGCGGTAGACGCTTCGTCGCTGCCCTCGATGAGTTGGCGAAAGGGGTAAAGGACGCCAACGCCGCCTTCCGGAGTATTGAGGCCGCCGCAAACTACACCGGGTAGGGCGGCGGCATCAATGCTCGCGTGGCGTTGAACGGTGAGACGGCGCTGGTAGGACTCCGTTGGGTCTTCCTCTCGGTCTTCCTCTGGGTCCTATTGGGGAGCATGTCGAGGGTGTGGACGCACACGAAGTGAACCGTGCTCGGGCGAAGTCAGCTGTTATTCGTAGGTGATGTGTCCGCCTCGGTGCCGCGGAAGGATCAGCGGGCCAAGGGCGACTGTTATCTGCGGGGGCTGATCTGGACGGACGGCGCAAGTCGATCCAGCCGATGGCGGAGCGGCTGCCGGACGGCAACGAGCAGAACCTGCAGCAGTTCGTGAACCAGTCGACCTGGGATCCGGTGCCGGTGCGGCGGCGGATCGCGCAGCGGATGGTGCCGCTGATCGGCCCGGATCCTGGGCGGTCGATGATGTGTCGTTCCCCAAGGACGGCCGGATGTCAGTGGCCGTCGCGCACCAGCACTGCGGGGCGCTGGGCAAGCAGGCCAACTGCCAGGTCGCGGTGAGCGTGCACGCGGTCTCCGACACCGCGTCCTGTCCGCTGCAGTGGCGGTTGTTCGTGCCCGAGGAGTGGGCGGACGGTCCGATACGCCGGTGCAAGACCCGAGGTGCCGCGTCGGCCGCGAAGCGGGCGATCTGCGCGAGCGACCGTGCGCCACCGAGCACGGCGACCAGGCACAGCCCCAGCAGTGAGCCGAGCCGGTAGCGACGTCCCCGTACCCGGGGGGGATAGGGGAGAGGGTCCAACACCTCGGTCAGCGTGGCCAGTTCAGAGGGGTCCGTGGGTGGACATGGCGCGGCTGCATCCTCGAAGTGGCGCGTGAGGACGCTGATCAGGGAAGGTTGCACGCGGACGCGGCTCCAGGTCGATCTTCGGTCTCAGCAACCTTGATCATCTGGCGTCGCGTCCGTCGTTTCCACTCAGGCATGCCACCCACCCCACCGGCCAGCGGTCCTGTGTTGCCATATGACCCGTGGAACAGCCCGGCGGGTGCGGGTGTCCGCACCGGAAGGGCGGGGGAGGTCAGCTCTGGGCGGTTGGCCGGACGACGATCTCGTTCACGTCGACCGTGGCAGGCTGTTCGATCGCGAAAGCGATGGCCCGGGCGATCGCGTCGGGCGGGATCGCGATGTCGTCCCGCATCTTCGTGATCTCCGCTCTGACCTGGCTGTTGGTTGACGCCTCGGCGAAGTCGGTCGCAGTCGCACCAGGTGAGACGGTGGTCACCCGCAGGGAGTCGCCCGCTTCCTGGCGCAGCCCTTCGCAGATGGCCCGAACCGCGAACTTGGTGCCGGCGTAGACGGCCATGGTCGGCACGATGCGAAACGCGGCCGTGGAGGCGGTGGTGATGAAGTGGCCGGTTCCCTGCGCCCGGAAGACCGGCAGCGCGGCGCCGATCCCGTGCAGGACGCCCTTCACGTTGACGTCGACCATGTGGTCCCACTCGTCGACGCGCAGATCGTCGAGCGGCGAGATGGTGCCGACACCGGCGTTGCTGACGAGTACGTCGAGTCGGCCGAAGCACTCACTGGCCAGCGCGACCAGGGCCTGCAGGTCGTGCCGCTGGGTCACGTCGGTGCGGATCTGCACGGCTGTGCCACCTGCCTTCTCGATCCGGGCCACCAGTTCCGCCAGGCGTTCGGACCGGCGTGCGCCGAGGACGAGTCGCGCGCCGCGTTCGGCGAGCAGCAGCGCGGTCGCCTCGCCGATGCCGCTGCTGGCTCCCGTGATCGCCACCACTTTGCCCTCGATTCCTGACATGAGTTGCCCTCTCCATCCTGGGCACCGGGGCCGGGGTGCCGAGCGGCAGCGGGTCCTGGAGGAGCGTGGCGGAAGCCGTTGCGCACTGGACGGCCGGGTGCCGGTGTGACCGTATGAGGCCGTCGGCAGTGCCTCGGCCCGTGCTCGCACACCAGTCTCCGCCCGGACTTACCCTGGCATCCAGAACGCATTTATTCTGGAACTGGAGATACCACCCGTCATGCCCGCGCAGCCGGACCAACGCCGCCAGCTGAGTGAATTCCTCCGCAGCCGCAGAGAGCGCCTGACCCCTGACGAGGTGGGCCTGCCCCGGACCGGCCGCCGTCGGACTCCGGGACTTCGCCGAGAGGAACTGGCACTGCTGGCCGGGATCAGCGCCACCTGGTACACGTACCTGGAGCAGGGGCGGGAGATCGGCGTCTCCGAACAGGTGCTCAACGCCCTCGCCGCGGCGCTGCGGCTGGACCGGCACGAGCGCCATCATCTTCTCCAGCTTGCCGGTCACGCGCCCCCGGCCGAAGCCGAGGAACGCGAGCCGCTCACGGCCGAGGCGGAGGCCGTCCCCCTGCTGCTCCAGCCGAACCCGGCGTACATCATCGACGGCAACTATGACGTCCTCAGTCACAACCAGGCAGCCGACGAGTTGTTCCCGAGGCTCATCACTGACGCGGACCGGCCCGCCAACTTCGTCCGCTGGGTGTTTCTCGAACCGGTGGCCCGGGACGTTCTAGTCGACTGGGAAACCGAGGCACGCGGCCTGCTCGGCCGACTTCGCACGCTAGCGACACGACATTTCGGCGACCCGCGGTACACCCGATTGATCGAGGACCTCAACGAGGGCAGCCCGGAGGTGCGGGACTGGTGGCCGCAGTACGAGGTGCAGGCCCGGCACAGCGGTCGGAAACGGCTACGACACCCGCAACGAGGACCGATCGATTATGCGTACACCGCTTTTCACCTGGCCGAACAGCCGGAGCAGACGCTGGTTGTCTACTTCGACAGCAGCGAACCGCCCGATGAGGGCGTAGCCGTGACCGGCGAATGAACGAGGAGGCCGGCGGCGGTATCAGCGCTCACGGTACGGCGGCGGAGGGCCAGCGGCTGCGCGCCGAGCAGTTCCTGAAGAAGCGGGGCCGCCCCACCGCGGGTGACACGTGGGGCCCAGCCACTCATCGATGCCGAGCTGCACACGGTTACTTCTCCGTTGGCTCCGGGGCGGGCGCGACCCCGGTTGGGCACGACGAAGTTGGCCCCCGTCCCACCGAACCCGGTGACCCTTCATCTCGCCGCCTGAGAACGCATCAGCCCTGGGTGTAGGCGGCCTCGATCGCGTGCTGCGGTGTCACCAGGTCCAGCGCCTGCGGACAAGCGAGAGGTGCTTTTCGACGGCGAAGCCGACTTGCGCGCCGCGCTGATACAGGCGGTGGCCGCAACGCCCGAGGGTCTGCAGCCGCTCGAAATACTGCGCTGCGCCTTCCGGAAGGTCGAACGGATCCTTGAGGACAATCGCCCGTTCGCCGAACCACGACTACAAGTCATCGCGGCGACACCGGCATTCCGCGAACGCGACCTGGCCAAGGCCGCCTCACTCGCTGAAGCCGTAGCGGGGGCGCTGCGGCAGCGCGGAGTCGCCGACCGGCTGGCCGGCCTGGCTGCGCGGACCGGGTGGGCCGCCTTTCACCATGCGGCCCAAGCCTGGATCGACGACCCCTCACAGAGCTTGGATGCACATCTCCTCCAAGCCTTCGACGACCTGCGCGCCCTTTCCGTGACCGCCTTACCAGCACAGGCACGGCCTGAAAGCTGATGCCACCCAACCCCGGCCATCGATCACCGCGAGCAAACGGGTTTGACCACAGGACGCCGCCGGATCCTCCGCCTCGCCGGCCACTGGCCATGGACCGCCACATCACCGATGGCCTCGACCGGTTCGCCCTGAAAGTTCGAGGATAACAACGGGAGAGCTGCGTAGCGCCCCGCAACACACTTTCGGATAATCCTATTACGTCACTCGAATGCGCGGCGCGGGGGCTGCCGGGGCGCCACCGCAGCACAGTGATAATCAACCTGTCGGATAGGGGGTAAACACAAAGGAGGGTTAAGTGCGTCAATCTGTGAAGCTGGGAGTCGCAACGGCTATTGCAGTCGTTTCCCTGTTCGGTGGCGCCTCAACGGCCAGTGCATACTCCGGATCCGAGACCAGCCGCGACGTGCCAAGCGCGTGCGACGACGGGGTGACTGAGGCCACCTGTCAGATCGGCGAAGACAATGAGAACGTAACCATCAACGGGACTGTCAATATCACCGTCGCTGGTGATTTCGGCGAACTGACCTTCGGTCCGGATCTAACCTGAGGCCCGCACGTGCGGTCAGTTTGAACTTTGCTGGACTACCTGTTCCTGGACGCCGCGCACTTCAAGCCTCGATCATTCACGTGCGCGCGCCGGCATGAGTGGTTCGGCTGGGGTGTCGGCCTTCCGCTGGTTGTGTGTGTCCCGATGATCTGATGGCGCGCCAGCAACTCGCGGTCCGCCTGGAGTTGCTGGCCCGTGCCGTACGCACACGGCGCGGGCCTGACGCTGGAAGGGGTGTTACTGACCTTTCCGTTGTGGAGTTGCCCCAGTCTGATAGACGCGGATGGGCTTGCGGGCTATGCCGCCGGGTGCGGCCGTGGGCCGGCGGTCCTGGCGGGTCAGCGACGCCCGGCCGGTCCGCCGGTGAACCCCTTGCAGGCCGGCTTCACGCATCAGCCGGGCCACGCGTCTGCGGCCGACCGGCAGGCCGTCGATCTCGCGCAGGTCGGCGCGGATGCGTGGGGCACCGTAGGTGCCTGCGACCGCTCGATGGGCTTTGATCGTCTCGGTCAGCACCGCGTCCTCGGCCTCACGGCGGGAGGGGCCGCACCTCTTCCATGCGGCCTCTTGCTACGGGGTGAGCGTGGTCGTGGCTGGAACATGAGGAGATGAATGTGGGCATGGCGAGGTGGGGGGAGCCATCGGGATCGATGGGGCGAGGTGGAGGGGCGAAGAGATAGAAGCGCGCTCTTCATCGTCACGGACCATGAGGGCCTGTGGCACTGGCGAGTCGGTTGGCATCAACGCCGATGCGCAGCATCGACGTAGCGAGGAGCATGTCGACAGAGCGCTCGGACAGTGCTTCTGCAGGCTGAGCGGCTGTGGCAGGCGACAATGCCCAGGTGGCATGATGCAGCGATGATCTCCTCGATACCTGCCGTGGCCCCTGCAGGTCGGATGAGTCAGAGCGAACAACCGATGTTCCGGCTCGCCGGGAACGTTGAACTACGCCCGTGGCGGCAAGACGATGCCCAGGCCCTCGTGGATGCCTGTCTGGACCCGGACATTCAGCAGTGGAACCGTCCAGGGCGTGGCGTGTCACGCGCGGGAGAGAATCGCCCGCTGGCACGAGCGCTGGAAGTCCGAGCAATCGGCGATCTGGGCCATCGCGCGGCTCGGTGAGCGGCCAGTGGGCATGATCGGTTGGGGCGACATCGATCTCAAGGGCGGGAGCGCTGAGATCCTGTACTGGCTGCTGCCAGCTGGTCGTGGTGGCGGCGTCATGGCCGACGCCACTGTGCGCCTCAGCCGGTGGGCGATAGACGTCATCGGCCTGCACCGGCTGCGCCTCACCCATTCCGTAGCCAACCCGGCATCCTGTCGGGTTGCGACAAGGGCCGGCTTCGCCCTGGAAGGCACTATGCGAAGCGCCCTACTGCATGCGGACGGGTGGCACGACGAACATCTCCACGCCCGAATACGAGGCGACAAATGGCCTGGTGAATGAGCCCATCCGGCCTTGGAGGGCTCCTCGGGCCGGGCAGGAGCGGGGACTGCGCTCAATCTCCCGCATCGTCATGCCGCCGCGGTGGTCGCGCCGGATCGCAGCGTACAGCTCGACCTTTGACATCTGCGGCATGACCAGGGCCCTTCACCAGGAGCACCTCGATGCTGTCCAGGCAAGGATCCCAGCGCCGTTAAAACTCGGGTTCTGGACTCGGGTTATGGCTCAACTCCTGTGGCGCGGCCACTCTGAGTGACGACACCGTGTCCCTGGGCGGCACCGAAGCCGCCCGAAAGTGAGCCAACGTCAAGGTGATTGGGCCGAGAGTTCAGGGCCGTGGAAGGGGTCGTTCTCCAGCTGGAGGAGCTGCTGTTCCCGTCGATCGCGGACGTTGCGGTGCTGTCGGTGAACGTGAACATCGAGATGGTACGCGTCGACGCGCAATGCACCGCAAAGGGCGCCGCATGCCCGGGGTGCGGGGCATGGTCCAGCCGTGTTCACGGGTCCTACCTGCGGTTTCCCGCTGATGTCCCGAGCGCCGGACGAAGCATCGTGCTTCAGTTACGCGTCCGCCGACTCGCCTGCGAAAACACGGCGTGCGCGCGACGCACGTTCGTTGAGCAGATACCCGGCCTGACCCGCAGGCACGGCCAGCGCACCGAGCGACTGCGTGCCATGCTGGCTGCGGTCGGCCTCGCCCTCGCCGGCCGGGCCGGCGCCCGGCTGGCCCGCGCATTCGGGGTGACCGTCAGCCGCAGCACGGTCCCGCGCCTGATCGACGCCCTTCCTGAGACGGTCATGCCCGCGCCGCGGGCTGTCGGGGTCGACGAGTACGCAACCCGCAAAGGCCGCCACTACGGCACCATCCTCGTCGACATCGAAATCCGACGGCCCGTCGACCTGCTGCCCGACCGGGAAGCATCAACGCTGGCCGCGTGGCTGGCCGAGCGGCCCAGTGTTGAGGTCGTCTGCCGCGACCGCGCCCCGTTCTTCGCCGAAGGCACCGCCGCCGGGGCACCGCAGGCCGTCCAGGTCGCGGACCGGTGGCACTTGTGGAACAACCTGAGCGAGGCCGCCGAACGAACCGTCGCACAACACCGCCGCTGCCTGCGCGTCCTGGTGCCCGAGGCGCCTGAGCCCGAGCCACAACAAGCCGCCGAGGAGGAAGAGTCCGGCTCGCTATGGCCGACCGGCCACCGTTTCGCCTACCGCACCCGGACGACCCATGCCACCGTCCACGCGCTGTTGGAGGCGGGACACAGCCGCCGCGCGATCCAGCGCCAGCTCCGTATGACCAGCCGCACCGTCAAGAAATACGCGGATGCCGCCACGCCCGAAGACCTCTTCACCGGTCAGTGGCAGAACCGATCCTCCGTCCTGGACGAGCAAGACCTACCTCGACGACCGCTGGAGCGAGGGCTGCGGCCGGGGGCGCAGGTCGCGGTCGACGAGGTTACGAACCCTCCGAACCCTCCGTGAACGCGGTGGCGTGATCGGCGGCCCACTGGCGAAACGTTCGCGGCGCCGTCCCGAGGATGTCGGCCACCGCAGTGGTGACGTACGCGGGCTGTCCGATCGCCGCGCTCCACGCGGCGAGCAGCATGTCGACGACCGAGCTGGGTGCCGTACCCTCCGACAGGCTTCGGAACTCGTCCGGAGTCATCTCCTCGAACGCGATCCGGCGCTCCAGGGCGTCACCGATGAGGTCCACCTGCGCGGCTTGGGTAAGCGATTCGGGGCCCGTAAGGACGAAGTCGCCTCCGGCGTATCCGTCCTGATAGAGCGTCCGCGCCGCGACGGCTGCGACGTCGCGGTCGTCGACCGGTGCCGTCTCGGCAGCGACGTATGGCCACCGGACGACCTCGCCGGCCCGGATCGCGGGCGCCCACCAGGCCAGCGAGTTCGACGCGAGCATCCCCGGCCGGATGATCGTCGACTCGAGTCCGGCGGCCGCGATGAGCCGCTCGATGTCGGCGTGCAGCACCGCCATGGGATTGGGCTGCTGGAAGAAGGGGTGCGGCGTCTGGTGCGGGGAGGAGAGGAAGACGACCCGCCGCACGTGGGCTGCCAGCCGCTCGACGACTGCCGCGGCGGTCTGAGGCGGGGCGGTCCAGACGAGGAAGACCGCACCGGCGCCCTTCAATGCCGGGTCGAGCGACTCGGGCACAGTGAGGTCGCCGGTGAAGATCTCGACCTTCGCCGGCAGCGTCGCCGCCGCCGCGGAGCGATGGGTGAGGGCGCGGACCGGCACGCCCGCGTCGAGGAGTTGGTCGACGACGACGCGGCCGAGCCGGCCCGTCGCCCCGGTTACGAGCACGGGAGGAATGTCCATCTGATTCACGCCGCCCATGAAAACGTTACTTGGTTAAAAAAGCAACCTGGGCATGAATGTTACAGTGGTCAGATGAGCGAGTCGACGGGACTGCGGGCCCGCAAGAAGGAGCGAACGCGCGACGCCATCGGCGACGCGGCCGTCTCGCTGTTCCTGGAGCGCGGCTTCGACCGCGTCTCGGTCAACGACATCGCCGCGGCGGCCGAGGTCTCCAAGCCGACCCTCTTCCGGTACTTCCCCACCAAGGAAGACCTGGTTCTCCACCGGTTTGCGGACCACCAGGGCGAGGCGGCACGCGTCGTACGTGACCGCAGGTCCGGCATCAAGCCGGTGACGGCGCTGCACCGGCACTTCCGGGCCGGCCTCGATCGGCACGACCCCGTCACCGGCCTCAACGATCATCCCGAGGTGGTGGCGTTCCATCGGCTGGTGTTCACCACACCGAGCCTGGCGGGACGGCTCACGCGGTACCAGCTCGAGGATGAGGAGGCACTGGCGGACGCCCTCGGCGAAGGCATCCAGGCACGCTTGCGAGCCGCCCAGGTACTCGCGGTCCAACGGGTGCTCGCCCGGACCAACTGGCAGAAGATCGCCGACGGTCGAACCGCCCACGACGTCCACCCCGAGGCCGTAGCTGATGCCGACCAGGCATTCAACCAGCTGCGGTGACAGGCGACGCTCCCGGTCGAAGAAGGCTCCGCGGCCCGGTACACGCGTTGCCACGGGCCCGGTCAGGCCGCTTCCGCGGACGTTGGCGGCGACAGCCTCGTTGGAGACAGATCGCCGGCATGTCCGATCCGGTAGTCACGGAAGGTGACGAAGGCGCGGCCAGATAGCTCGCCGTCAGGTGCGCGCCGCTGAGGAATCTGAACTGGCCATTGACATCGAGATTCCTCCGGCGGACCCGCGTCGTCGTTCGTGCAGGCAGCGAGGTAGTCCGCCCAGCCGTCCTGGGCGAACCGAGCCCACCTGTGGGCGCTGGTAGCGCTGACGCCGAAGAGGTCACTGATCACGATGGAGGAAGGTCGGCCACGGCTTCGAACATGTCATGGCCTTCGGCTGTCTGATCTGGCATCGTGCGCACCGGTCTGACGCGGGTGAACCGCTTCTTCAGTCCCGGTGAAGTGTTGTGGCAGATGCAATTCATCCTGTTTTTGTACTTCCGCCACGACCGCACCGGCCGATACGGCTCGTCCAGCCGCTTGAAGCACAGCCCCTCCAACCCGGCCGCCGTCCACGCCACCCACCCTCTCGCCACAGCCGGGTCGGTGGTCGACGGACACACCGTCAGCGGCGCCTCCAGCCCCTGGTCCGCGAACAGCTCCTCCAGCGCTGCACGCCGCCGCTCATACGACCAGCCGGTCAGGTCCGCGCCCGCATGGACCAGGTCGAAGACCAGGTAGTGCGCCGGCCACTGGCGCGCCGCCTCGGCCGCACCGGCCCCACGCCGGACGAGCCGCTGCTGAAGCCGCTCGAACGCCAACCGGTCCCGCTCCCACACCACCACTTCACCATCCAGCCGGGTGTCCGCCGGCAGTTGCGCGAGGGCCGCCGCCCGGATCTCAGGGGACGACGCCGTCATGTTCGTCCCCTGCCGGGAGCGCAAGAGCACCCGCCCGCCCGCGTACACGGCGAGCTGGGCGCGGTAGCCGTCCTTCTCCAGACTTTGACGTGTCTCATGAGACATGTGGTGGCCGTCGCTGACTCGCCTTGCATATGGACCGGCCCACAAGGAGGATCGGACCGGATTTTGGCGGTAACGAGCTGAGGGCTGCGCGGTGCAGGCGTCCGTGCGTTCGTCCAACGGTGGTTTCGCCGGAAGGGACCGCGCGGGTGCCGTACCGTCCCGTGAAGCCGTGGCCAGTTGTTAGTGCTGGTGCTCTCGCGTTTGGCCGTCAGGATGGCTGGACTTCGTCGAAGAGGGCGAGGGCTTCGGCGGGCTCCGGGCTCACGAGGCGTTCCAGGCCGGCCATCGTGATCTTCGCCCACCTGCCGGCCCGTGCCCACATCTGTTCCTCGAAGGCGCGGACGGCCTCGTCCAGATCTCCAGGGCCCGTGGCGATGGACTCGGCGAGTTCGGCGCCTTCCAGCATCGCGAGGTTCGCGCCCGCCCCCAATGGGGGCATCAGATGGGCGGCGTCGCCCAGTAGCGTCACCCCGAAAACGTGGGTCCAGGTGTGGGACACGGGCAGGACGTAGAGAGGGCGGTGGACGAAAGCGGTGCCGTGGCGGAGGAGGTCGAGGACGGGAGCGGCCCAGCCGTCGAACAGAGCCAGCAGGCTCGATCGCACGGCCTCGGCGTCGGCCAGGTCCAGGTTCGTGTGCCAGTCCAGCGGCGCGCGGAACTGTGCGTACACCTTGACGTGGCCGCCGCTGTTGCGCTGGGCGACGAGGGCTCGGTTCACGCCGTACACAGCCACGGAACCGTCGCCGATCAGCCGGGCGAGGTCAGGGTGGCGGGTGTCGACGTCGTCGAGGGAGGTCTCGACCAGGGTGACGCCGGTGTAGTGCGGCGTCACCGAGGAGACTGCCGGGCGGATCCGGGACCAGGCGCCGTCCGCGCCGACCACGAGGTCGAACGTCTCCTGCCGCCCGTCCGCGAAATGGACCAGTACGCCATCCCGGGTCCCCGGCACCACCTGCGTCACGCCCCGACCCCACTGGACGTCGAGAGGGCCGAGCAGCAGGTCACGAAGTTGCCCGCGGTCGATCTCGGGATTGGCCCGGTCATCCGGACGGGGTCGCCAGTCGCGCAGGACGGTCCCGTCCGCGTCCAGGATGCGCATGGCCTGCCCCTCGGAGCGAGACAGCGCCTGGAACTCCGCCAGCAGCCCCGCCTTGTCCAGCGCGAGCTGGCCCAGCCCTTCGTGCAGGTCCAGCGTGCCGCCCGGGGGGCGGGCGTCGGGGGCGAGATCGCGTTCGAGGACGGCGACGGGGTGGCCATGGCGGTGCAGGACACGGGCGAAGGTAAGGCCGGCAGGGCCGCTCCCGACCACGGCGATACGATGTCTCATATCGATACACTGTATTTCCCCATTACGCTGCATCGCAATTACGCTGCATCGCAACAGAACGGTGTGACCATGACTGTGTGGGACCGGCCGGAGCCGCCGACTCGTCCCGTGCCGCTCGACCGCGAGCGGATCGTCGCCGCCGCCATCGCGCTGGCCGACGAGGGCGGGCTGGAGGCGGTGTCGTTGCGCAAGGTCGCCGCCCGGCTGAACGCCGGCCCGATGCGGCTGTACGGATACATCTCCACCAAGCAGGAGCTGCTCGACCTCATGGTCGACGAGGTCCAGGCCGAGATTCTCCCCGAGGAGCAGCCCGGTGACTGGCGGGAGGCGCTGCGTATCCTCGCCCACCGCACCAGGCAGGCCGCCCTCCGTCACGAATGGCTGGCCGACCTGCTCGGCGGCCGCCCGGCCCTGGGCCCGAACGGCCTCGCCGTGACCGAGGCCAAGCTGGCCGCCCTCGACGGCCTCGCCGACATCGACACCGTCATGCGCGCCGTGGAGACTGTCAGCGCCTACTTCACCGGCGCGATCAGGCGCGAGATCGCGAACCTGCGGGCCGAGCGCGCCACGGGACTGTCCAAGCGCGACTGGCAGCGCGCCTCCGGCCCGCATGTGACGAGAATGCTGGCCACGGGCCGCTTCCCGGCGCTGGCCAAGGCCGTGTACGACGGCACGGACGTGGACGCCGAGGCATCCTTCGCGACCGGCCTGGACTGGGTCCTCGATGCCGTGGCCGCCAAACTCACCCGGCCGCCGGCGTGACGCTCAGCCCCTGCCGAATGCGAGCGAGGTCGGGGTCGGTGCCCACGGGCCGTGCGGGCTTGCGCCGCCACCACTTCATCACGCTGGTGCCGGCGCCGGAAGCGTCCGCTTCTTGAGCCGGGTCGTGGAGGGGCCGCAAGCCGGTGCCTTTAGAGGTCGGGGTCGGTCCGGTCACCGTTGTAAGTCGCCACGTGCGCAGCGGGATCTCGTCGCCCGGCGTCGGCCCCCGTTCCGCACAGGTGCTGGTCCGGCGCTTGCGACGGGCTACGGGCCGAGTGCCGGCCGGGGTGCGGTTCACTTCGAGGCTGCGGCGGTGCGCCAGCGGCCGGGTGGGATGCCGTGGTGGCGTTTGAAGGCGGCGGCGAAGGAGAACTCGGACGCGTATCCCAGGGAGCGCGCGACCGCGGCCAGGCCGGCGTCGCCGTCGCGCAACTGCTCGCGCGCCAGGGCCATTCGCCAGTCGCTGACGTAGGTCAGCGGGGCCACGCCGAGCAGCGTGGTGAACCGGCGCGCGAACGTCGCACGCGACACCGACGCTTCGTCGGCCAAGTCGGCGACCGTCCAGGCGCGGTCCGGGCTCGCGTGGACGGCGCGCAGCGCGGCCCCGACCGCCGGGTCGTCCATTGCGCGGAACCAGGCGGGCGCGGCCGTCACATCGGCGGCGAGCTGTTCCCGCAACGCCTGCACCAGGATCACGTCGAGCAGGCTGTCCAGCAGGGCCTGCTGCCCCGGAGCTTCGCGGGGCAGCTCGCCGGCGAACAGGTCGAGGCTCGCGCGTAGGCTCGACCCGGCGCGCGAGCGAACCACGGTCAGGTCCGGCAGCCCGGCGAGCAGCCCCGCGCACAGATCCCCCTCGAACGTGTACGCCCCGCAGAAGAACGTGGTCGGATCGCCGGCCGCGCTGCCGAAGACCATCCGCCGCGCGCCGCCCGGCGGGCCGGAGGAGGGATGGCCGACGAACGGGATCACGTCGGCGCCCGGCGCATGAGCCATGAACTGCTCGGACGGCCCGCGGACCAGGATGATGTCGCCGGGCAGCACGCGGCGGGACCGGCTGGCGTCGTCGGTCCACACGAACGCCTCGCCGCCGAGGATGCCGTGGATCGCCAGTTTGGCGCCAGCCGGGAAGCGCACCCCCCACTCGCCGCGAGCCGTCGAGTGCGAGAACGCGGCGCCGCGCGCACGTGAGCGCTGCAGTAGATCGGTCAGTACGTCCATGCCCTGAGACGCTCGCATATTTCTTCGCGCGAATCCAGCATGGATCAGACCTCTGCGGGCTGGTCTTCTACTGGGGAAGGACAAGAGGCATTCGAAGGGAGGGGCGACATGCCCCAGGCTGTGCAGTTCGACGAGTACGGCGACATCGACGTGCTGGAGGTCCGGGACGTGCCCCGGCCGCAGCCCGCTGCCGACGAGGTGCTGGTGCGCGTGCGGGCCGCCGGGATCAACCCCGGCGAGAACGCGATCCGGTCCGGCGCTCTGCATGACCGATGGCCCGCGACGTTCCCGTCCGGTCAGGGCAGCGACCTCGCCGGCGTGGTGGAGGAGACCGGCTCCGCGGTGCACAACTGGTCGGTCGGTGACGAAGTGATCGGCTGGGTGGACACCCGCGCCAGTCACGCCGAGCTGGTCGCCGTCCCGTCCGGCAACCTCGTGCCGCGCGATCCCGCCGTGCCGTGGCAGGTCGGCGGCTCGCTGTTCGTCGCCGGAACCACGGCGTACTCGAACGTACGCGCCGTCGGGGCCGGTGCGGGCGACACGGTCGTCGTCTCCGGCGCCGCCGGCGGGGTGGGCTCGCTGACGGTGCAGTTGCTGCGCCGCTCCGGGGCCACCGTCATCGGGCTGGCCAGCGAGACCCACCACGCCTGGCTGCGCGAGCGCGGCGTGATCCCGGTGACCTACGGCGACGGCGTGCTCGAAGGGATCCGTACGGCCGCGCCCGATGGTGTCGACGCGTTCGTCGACACCTTCGGCGACGGGTACGTCGACCTGGCCCTCGAACTCGGCGTCGCCAAAGACAGGATCAACACGATCATCGACTTCGCCGGTGCGTCCCGGACCGGCGTCAAGAGCGAGGGCATGAGCGGCTCCGCGAACGCCGTTGTGCTGGCCGAGCTCGTCAAGCTGGTCACGACCGGCGACCTTGAAGTCCCGATCGCCGGCAGCTACCCGCTCTCCGAGGTCCACGCCGCATACCGCGATCTGATGCGCCGGCACACACGCGGCAAGATCGTGCTCGTGCCGTAGAGCACCATTCCTGAGCAACAGCCCGCGCCGACCGGCGGACGACACCGCCGGTCGGCACGGCACTCCGTATGGCCACGCGATGCCGCCGAGACTGTGCGCAGGCTCTAGCGCGAGGTACTGACGACACAGGGGGCACCTCTCCTGCGCAGGATAAGGACTCTGCTCACCGCAACCACCGCCGTCGGGCTTCTCACCGCCGGCCTCGCCCTGGGGGCGCCCGCGGCGTACGCGAGCGGCCCGGGCAGCTGCGCCGCCGGCGACGGATCCACGGGCAAAGGCGGCGACGGCTGCCTGCACTACCACCCGGACCAGGTGGGTGGTTACTACGGTTACCCCTACAAGGTCAACTGACCGGCCGGCACGGCCCGCACACCACATCCGTGGACGCAACCGCAGGCGGCCCCGGCGAGAGACTCGCGCGTTGCTCGCTGAGACTCCCCACTTCGTTGAACGCTGGAGCGAGTGGGGCGACGAGTACCCCTGGTCGTTTTGAGGGCTCTGTCCGCAGTTCCGTGAATTTCCAGGTCAGCGGCGAGAACGAGACATCGTTTCGGCAGGGTGTTTCCTGCCGTGGCGAGTAGGACGGTCGAGGATGTGCTGATCCTCCCGGGATCGATGTGCGAGTGGAGCGCGTCAGCGACACCTCCGGCGCCCTACTGGTGGAGGCGGTGTCCACCGCTTGTCCGGGCCGGTGCTCGGACTGCCGGAAGCGGGCGATACACGTGCACAGCACCTACCAAAGCAGCCTGGACGAAAGGCCGTTGGGATCCCGTCGGCATCGGGCTGACGGGCTGGCTGCGGTCGATCGCGGTGGAGCTGGGCGGCCGTCCGGCCGCGCGGCTGCGCCGACGCCTGAGGCTGACCGTGGGCCGGACCCGGTTGCTGAGGCTGAAGGCCCCGACGGTGCCGGACCGGGCTCCACGAGTGCTGGGGGCGGACGAGTTCGCCTTCCGCAAGGGCTGCACCTACGGCACCGTGCTGGTCGACGTCGAGGCTGGCCGCGTCGTGGGCGTACTGCCCGACCGCACCTCGAAGACGTTCGCGGCCTGGCCGGCCGAGCATCCCGGAGCCGAGATCATCTGCCGGGACCGGGCCACCGCCCACACCAAGGCCGCCAGGGAAGCCGCCCCTCACCCCCTGGAAGTGGCCGACCGCTGGCACCGGGCAGCCGCCAGGTCGTCCGCAAACACCTCCCCGCCCTCCGCGCAGGCACCGCCGAATCGGTCCGGGCCGACGTCCCGAGCCCCCGTAAGATCACCTCCTGGATCATGAGGCCCCGTGAGACGCGAACCGAGAGCCAGGACGAGCGGCTGCTTCAGGTTCGGCTCGCTTGCCCGGACATCGCCCGGGCCTGCGACCTGGCCCGGGCCTTCGCCGATCTGGTCCGTCACCAGCGGGGATACCTGCTGCTGGACAGGATCCGGCAGGCCGAGCAGGACGCGCCGAAGCCGATGCAGGGCTTCGCCGGCTTCCTTCGCCAGGACCTCGACGCCGTCACCGCCGGCCTTACTCTCCGCGGAGTTCCAGTGTCGTTGAGGGTCACGTAAACCGGGTGAAAACTCTCAAGAGGCCATGTAAGGTCGGGCTTCGTTCGAACTCCTCCGGACCCGCATCCTCACCCAGCCATGCCCTTCAGGCATTACGGCGGTCGTCAATTTGAATGTCCAGATCTGGCCACGCCATGGCCAGACGCTGCAACTGGCCCTCCGCCGATACGCCCACCGAACGCAACGGCACATCCGGCATGAAGCGGACGAGCGTCCCGGTGGTGCCGTCGGCCTCGACAGACTCCAGGTCGGTCACCGGAACGCCGTGTTCGTAGCGTTGGGTCCAGGCCCCATTGAGGCGGCAGTTGGTATGGACGAGCCATTCGCTGAGCGCTGCTACAACCGACATGCCGCGACGAGGATGGCCATCCGGAAGCAGTTCCGTGTCTGCGAAGTCGAAGAAGCGAAGATCCTTTGACGCCATGACTGGCTTCTTCACGATCTGGCCGTGTTCGTCCATCCGGGTATCGGTGCCCCGCCCGTCATCCGCCACGGACAAGGAGCCGTCCGGATAGAGCGTGACGAGACAGCGTCCTCCGCCCCTGCTCGATGCCTCATCGGCAGCATAGGCAAGCACCTCAAGGACAAGGTGCCACGGGCCGCCGGGCGCGAAATTCTCCGGACTCTGTCTGATATATGCCAGATGATCAAAATCGACGGTGCTTGACCAATCGTGCGTGGTGTTGACCCAGGAACCCCTCGAGACGTCCATCAGGCAAGTATCCAACCCGCTCATGACGACCTAAGCGGTTACTGCGAAGTCGAGTACTGATTCTTTGGCTGCCCAGGCCCACGACCAGAGGGCCTGCTCTTGTACCTGGCGCAGACCCACTGGCCGCCGCTTGGAGACGACGCGTGGCTGCGCGGGCTTGTCAGTGGGTTCCTCTACGGTGCCCGGTATGACGCACTGGATACACGGCCCGCTCCCGCACCACGAGGAAGCCAACGTCGTCTTCTTCCGGGGGATCTCTCTGGACGCGCTCACGCAAGGACTCCTCGGCCAGCGGCGAAAGCCACTCGCGTATGGCAAGGGCACCGATTGGGGCTTGGTGATGCACGACATGCTTAGCTGGGCGAGTGGTGACTACGGCCTTGCCGAATATGGGCAGTTGTGCCCGGCCGGCGGCGAGCTCGTCGTCTTCGTGATCGAACCATGCCTCGCCAAAGCCCATGGCCCCTCATTCCAGTACCTCCGCGATGGACGACTGATCACCGCCTTCAGCTTCGAGACTCCGTACTACCGGGGAGGCGAGGAGCCCGACCTGCTGCTGGCCGCCCTCACGGCGGCGAACCTGATCGGGCCCCAGGCGGACCTTGACAGAGACGACAACGAGGAGCGGATTGTGGAGGCAATCACGGGTTTCTTCTCTTTGCCCGAACTCGAAATGCCTTGACCGAGGGGAGCGGCCTCGGTGATGTAGTGCCATGGTTCGGGTATGAGGCAGGGCGGGAGGGGCTGCCCATGCCGAAGGTCGTGCGTGTGGAGTTGACGTCTGATCAGGAGCGCGAGGTGCTTAAGCGTCTGCGGGCACGTGATCTCACGCCGGGCATCAGACTGCATCTGGAGTGCATACGGCTGATGGGACGGGGCCTGACCGTGCCCGATGGCTGACCTGCTCGAATGCAACGACGTCGTCGTGCGTGGTGCGGTCCACCGCTTCGCGGCCCGCGGGTTCGACGCGCTGACGGATGCCCCGCACCCGGGTCGCCCGGCCTCGGTCACACGTGAGGACCGCGAGGCACTGGCCGCCCTGCTGGACGAGTCCGCCCGGCAGGGCCGTACCTGGACTGCCGCCGTGTTGTGTGACTGGCTGGCTGCGGAACGGGGCGCGCGGGTCTCGGCGGCCTGGCTGACCGAGTTACTGCACCGGGACGGATTCCGGTGGAAACGGACCCGGGACACGCTGCGGCACAAGGCCGACCCCGTCCTCCAGCAGGCCGCGCGGGCCCAGCTGGAGGATTTGCGGCTTTACGGATGGACGCGAACCAGGGCGTGAGAGACCTGTTCTTCCTCGACGAGAGCGGTTTCGCCCCGACCATGCCCACCGGATATACCTGGTCACGGGCGGGACAGCGGGCTGTTGTGCCACGCGAGGACAAGAGAGGCCGGCGCGTGAACGTCCTGGGGGCCTTGGCTGTGGGACTGCACGCCGATCTGGTCTGGGAGAGGACCTGCGGCAAGATCGACGCGGTCATGTTGCTGGAGTTCGTGTGCACGCGGGTGGCCCGCCTGCCCGGTGGGGCCGCCGCACTGGACAAACCCCCTGTGGCCTTCACCCGCGTCCGACCGTGCACCGTCGTCCTGGACAACGCTTCCGCGCACGTGGCCCGGGTCTTCAAAGGACGCCGGGAGGAACTGGCCGCCATCGGCGTCGAACTCTTCTACCTCCCGCCTCGCAGCCCCGAGCTGAACGACATCGAGCGGGTATGGCGCTGGCGAAGTACGAGGACTACCCCGAGCGCGTCCACACGACCGCCGAAGCGGTCAGTAGCGCAGTCGATCAGGCCCTAGACCCTCAACGTGCACGCGTCAAAGGATCAGCAGTCAACTTCACCAAAACCCGCTTAGCGGACGGCTCCCTCAAGAACCGCCACTCACGAAACTGCGGACAGAAGCGCCGGTTGCGGCGGCGGCCCGCCATAGGTCAAAGCCGCGAAAGCCCCGGTCGGCGAGACGCCGCAGGCCCGGCGTCAGTGAGGTGAACAGGCGGGCACCGCGGGCGCGGGGAGTAGGCTTCCTGGCCCAGATCCCCCCGGCACCCCGCGTCTGAGCGGACAGCCCTACACGCTGCCCGAGGACGCTGTCGAGTGGATCGAGGCCCTCGCGGCTCTGCGGCGGGAGGCACTGACCAACCCGCGGGTCTACCCCTTCCGGGAGCAGGTCGGCCAGGGCCTGCGAAAGGACCGTGAAGGCGCTGCGTGCCGACGCCTCCGAGCCCACGGAGACACCGGCGCCCGGCGAGCACTGCGTTCAGGGGCCGTTGAGGACGTCGTGGGTGCCGATGCGCCGCCACACGATGTGCGGGACTCCGGGGACTATCTCCGTGCCGTACTGCCAGGTGGCCCGCCCATTCCCCGCCCAGGTCAGTTCGTAGACCCCACATGGCGCGCAGCGGACGCTTGATGCGTGACGCGGCTCGAAGTCCGCTGCCCGCACGGAGGTCGGGGATGGTGTCCCATCGAGTGGTGTAGCCCGGTTCGGACCTTTCCCCCGGATCTTGGACACTTGAGACGTGGATCTTGAGGATCTGAGAACAGACATCTCGTGGTCATGAAGCACTACCCGCCGGAGTTCAAGGCGGACGCGGTCGCGCTGTACCAGTCGCGTCCCGGAGCGACGATCAGGCAGGTCGCCGCTGATCTGGGAGTCAACCCGGAGACGCTGCGCAACGGGGTACGGGCGGCGGGGGCGAGCCGGCCCCGGGGACGCCGGGCGGAGGTGCCGGCCCAGCGGCCCACGTCGCTGGAGGCGCAGAACGCGGCCCTGCGCAAGAAGGTCCGCGAGCTGGAAGAGGAACGCGAGATCCTGCGCAAGGCAGCGAAGTATTTCGCCGGGGAGACGCGCTGGTGAACCGCTTCCAGTTCGTCGCCGACCACCAGCGCCGCTTCGGCGTGAAGCCGCTGTGCACCATCCTCGGTATCGCCCGTTCCAGCTTCTACTACTGGCGCAAGACCGCGGAGGGCAGCCACAGCCCCACAATGATGGGCGGGCCCGAGGGGCTTCGCCTCCCGAGCGGGGTAGGGGCATCACCGCGCCGCCGACAAAGCTCCCTGACCGGCCCTATGCCGTCAGGGAGTCGCACCGTATGGCGCGTCCGGCCACCAGCGGGAGCACCGGACCGGACGTGCCAGGCGCCCAGTCAAGACGGTGTCCTGCCCAGTGGTGTAGCAGCGATCATGATGAACGTGCGGCTCGCGGGCCGGATTCGAGTGGCTGCCCATTGCGCTGACCTGACGCCACGTCAGTGCATCCCGCCAGCGGCGCTGCGGCGTCAGCGTTGACGTGATCTACACCGAGGCCAGGCCCAGGAGCTCCGCGACGACGGTCGCGACGGCCGTTCTCACCCGACGGATAGTCGGCAGCGCCGAGGCGGGCTGATTGAGGCGTGACCTGCGGCTTCGCCTTGATCGCCGCTACACCACATGGCGGGAGACCATCCGGCCTGACCGGGAGGCCTCCGGGAGATAGTCCGGTTTCAGGCCGCCGTTCTCCGCTCGCCACCGATAGCCCGTTTTACATCCGGTACCGAGTTGGCTACACGCCTCGACGCTGCCCACCCCGGCTGCCAGGAGGCGCCAGTACTCAGCCTCGAGCTCCAGCCTGCGCATGCGTCCCCGCCTAGACGATCAATTCCAAGGGGGTGTCTTGTGCCTGTGCATCACAGTTGGCTAGGGAGTGCTCCATTTGACCAGGCTGAGTGCGCGGTCGCTGTCAAGGTGTTCAGGGGAGCCGGGTGATCCCGGCTGTGGTGCGCTCAGCTGACGGCAGAGAGTTGGCGGGCGAAGCGGCGGACGGCATCGGTGAAGGCATCTGGGTCGTCGAAGTTCGCTAGTGCCGTGACCGGATAGGTTCACCGAGGTCTCGTGGCCTGCGGGTGCGCGAGTCCCGCTGCTCCCCAGTTTCGGCTGGTCGCAGGGCGAAACGACCTCGTTTGCATGGCTGTAATCAACTTGCTGACCACGTTGGTGGGCGGGCAGGGTCTGGATCATGCTTGAACTACGCACCCTGGAATCAGACGACTGGCCCCTTTGGCGGGAGTTGCGACTGGCCGCGCTTGCTGAGGCGCCCTACGCGTTCGGATCGACGCTGGCCCAGTGGCAGGGCTCCGGAGACCGAGAGGAACGCTGGCGTGCCCGTCTGTCGATTCCTGGCGCGCATGATCTCGTCGCGCTTCTGGACGGCCTCCCGGTGGGCATGGCCAGCGGAGTGCCGGGCGAGGGAGCAGGAAATGTGGAGTTGATCTCGATGTGGGTCAACCCCACGGCTCGGGGCAAGGGCGTGGGTGACTGCCTGATCCAGGCGGTCGAGCGGTGGGCGGCGGAGCGCGGTGCCACGACGCTGCGGTTGTCCGTTATGCCGGACAACCGCAAGGCGACCGCGCTCTATGAGCGGCACGGTTTCACGGACACGGGTGAGCCCGGTGATCTTCTGCCCGATGGCGTGGGCAGGGAGCGGGTCATGGCGAAGAGCCTGGCCGCTGTCTGATCTCCACATCCGGGCACGGCGGGATCCCCCACGTGCTCAGGCTGCGGTGGCGAGGGGGCGTCCGCCCCAGCGGATGCCCTTCTCGCTGCGGATGTGGGCGCGTTCCTTGCGTCGTGCGGCGAGTACGTCGGGGTGGCGGGTATTGGCGTTGCGCCAGCGCAGGTAGCGGTGCAGGGCCTGGGTCTGCGCGGGATGGCTGCGGTGGTGGGAGTTGGCCAGGGCGAACTGCCGCAGCGGGCCGAAGTGGGCTTCGATCGGGTTGGCCCAGGATGCGTAGGTCGGGGTGAAGCACAGCTCGGCCTTGTTCTTCTTCGCCCAGCGGCGGATGTCCGCTCCGGTGTGGGCGGAGAGGTTGTCCAGAATGATGTAGATCGGGGCGCCGTCGGGCCGGGCGGCGCGGATCGACTTCAGCGCGGACAGCGTGTTGGCGGTGCCTTTGCGGCGCCGGTTGACGCCCCACAGCCGGTCGTCGCCGACGGAGTAGCAGCCGTGGAAGTAGGTGACGCCGTGGGTGCGGCGGTAGGTCGCCGGCAGTCGGTTGGGCTTGCCCTGCTTCGCCCAGCAGGAGCCTGCGGTGGGCCGGATCCCCAGGGGCCCGAACTCGTCGAAGGCGAAGACCCGGTCTGGGAAGTGCTCCAGCACGTGCTCGATGCGGTCGATCTTGGCGTCTCGCTCGGGGTCGGGCGACTCCTTCCATGTCTTTGGTGCGCTGGAAGGTGATGCCGCGGCGCCGGAGCAGGCACCGTAAGGCGTCACGGCCGATACGGATGATGCGTCCGTGCACACGGCGCAGGTAGGCGGCGAGTTTGCGGATCGACCAGCGGGTGAAGGGCTGGCCGAGCTTGGTGGGGCGGGTGGTGGCCGTCTGGATGACGAAGTCCTCGTCGTCAGGGGTGAGCAGGCGGGGACGGCCTCCCGCCCATTGAGGGTCCAGACAGGCCAGGCCGATCTCGTTGAACCGGTGGATCACGTCCCGCACTGTGTCCTCGTCGGCCTGGACCAGCTGGGCGATCACCGGGACACGGTTCCCGCCGGCGGACGCGAGCAGCATCATCGCCCGCCGATAGCGCACCGAACTCGTACTTCCCCGGCGCACGATCTGCTGCAGCTTCGGCCCCTCCTGGTCGGTCAGTCTGCGTACCCGCACAGGCTCAGCCACCACACCTCCAGCGGTCGGACCGGACGTCACCGCCCATCCAACCGCTCCAACCGCCAACCCGGCGAACCTTCCCGGTCAGAGCACTAGACGATCAATTCCAAGGGGGTGTCTTGTGCCTGTGCATCACAGTTGGCTAGGGAGTGCTCCATTTGACCAGGCTGAGTGCGCGGTCGCTGTCAAGGTGTTCAGGGGAGCCGGGTGATCCCGGCTGTGGTGCGCTCAGCTGACGGCAGAGAGCTGGCGGGCGAAGCGGCGGACGGCATCGGTGAAGGCATCTGGGTCGTCGAAGTTCGCGAGGTGTCGCGCCCGCGGGATCAATTCGACGCGAGCGTGCGGATGCGCGCGGGCGAAGTCCGCCTCCCCGGCCCGGAAGACGGCGTCCTTCTCGCCGTTCAGGATGAGGACCGGAGCCTTCACATAACGCATCGCACCCGCGTCGAAGCGTCCGAGTACCTCGTCCCAGGCTGCTGGCAGGGTGTGGAAGGCGTAGCCGGACCGGATGGTCGCCTCCACCACTTCCCGTGGGTAGAGCCGCCGCAGCAACCGGTCGTTCCACCGGGCCAGGCGATCCGCAGGCATACGAGGGACCAGCCTGGCGACCCACCGATAGGGCGCTGCCCAGAGGCCGCGGGTGGAGGCGCTGGCTCCCGCGAGGATCAGCCCGCGTAGTTGTTCCGGACAGCGCCGCGCGAACTCCAGCGAGGCATATCCGCCGAGTGAGTGCCCGACGACCAGAGCCGGCCCTCGGTCGAGCGAGTCCACCGCGGAAGCGATGATTTCCGTCGCAGCGCTCAGGCTCCAGCGCTGAGCCGAGCGCTTCCCGTGGCCGGGCAGGTCGACGGCGACCACCGGGAATTCGTCCCGGAGTGCGGCAAGCTGCATGCTCCACTGTCCCGCGCTGAAGCGCGTCCCGTGAACGAAGACTATGGGCACTGCATCCGCTGCCGTCATCAGTCCCCCCAGGTGGCACCGTCCTCAAGCCGACTCTACCGGCGGGATCCCTTTCGCGATCAAGGGAGATGCCAGAAGGTACTCAAACTGCCAACTGCGTGGCGCTCAGTCACAAGTCTGCGGAGACGAGAACGAGGGCGTCCAAGATCGTGGTGTGACGAACAACCTGGACACCCTCGCGACGGCACTCCATGCGACAACAGACGATCTGCTGAAGGAGCGCGCGGACTTGGCGGCGTGGCGGCCGACCGTGGGAATCGCGCCGCAGCTTACCGACGCCGAGCTGGTCACCCTAGCAATGATGCAGGCCATACTCCGTTTCACCTCCGAGGCCAGGTGGCTCCGACATGCCCGGGCCCAACTGCGGCACCTCTTCCCGTACCTGCCGCAGCAACCCGGCTACAACAAGCGGCTACGCAAGGCGGCCGACCTGCTCCGCCGTATCACCCGGATCCTGGCCACCAACACCTCGATGTGGAGCGACGACGTGTGGATAATGGACTCCACACCCGTGGAATGCGGCCGCTCCCGCGAAACCGTCAAACGCTCCGACCTGGCCGGATGGGCCCAGTACGGGTACTGCGCCAGCCACAGCCGCTTCTTCTGGGGCCTGCGGCTGCACCTGGTGTGCACCCTGCAGGGCCTGCCGATCGCCTACGCCCTGACCGGGGCCAAGGCCGACGAGCGCGAGACCCTGCTGGACCTGCTCGCGGCCGAACCACACTCGTCGCCGCCCGGCCCTGCCAGACCCTGATCGGCGACAAGAATCACTTCGGCCGTGACTTCGAACAAGAACTCGCCCAGCAGGGAATCCAGTTGCTACGACCGACCCAAGGGCGAACGGCAGCGGCCCGGCGGATCCCTGTTCAAGCCATTGCGGCAGGTCAACGAGACCTTCAAGGGACAGCTCGACCTCGAACAGCACCGAGGACGCACACCCCGCGGTGTCATCGCCCGCGTCATGCAGCGCATACTCGCGCTGACCGCCGTGATCTGGCACAACGATCACACCGGACAAGACACCCTCCGTTCGCTGACTTCGTATGATCACTGACCCCTTGGAATTGATCATCTAGCCATCAACACTCCACAATGATCAAGGAATGTTGCGACAAGCCTTAGAAACCCAAGCGTCGCTACTAATCCACTCTTCAGCCGTCGCCGAAAGAGGAATCCGGTGAACAGACGCCGACGGTGGATCTGGCCATCCATGGGAGGCCAGGTCAGCGACCACCTCCTGCGGCACCTCCAGCCGTTTCTTCACATAAGGGCTGGCCAAGGTGCTGCACGCACTTGGCGATCCGGTGCGGCTGCGGCTGCTGAAGGTCTACTCGACCGGCCGCCAGGCCGGCTGTGCGCCCGACGCGCTCGGCATTCCGTATCTGCAGAAGCCGACCATCTCGCACCATCTGAAGATCATGCGTGAGGTCGGGCTCGTCTCGATCCGGGCCGCAGGCCGCAACCGCTACGTAGAGCTGCGCCGCGACGACCTGGACACTAGATTTCCCGGTCTCCTGGATACCGTGCTCAAGTCGCTGCCCTACCAGGCGGTGTCCGACAAATGATCAACGGGAGAGGGAGTCGTCGGTGGCCTCTTTCCTGAAACCCCTCAAGCAGCAACCGCGTTGCCCCGGTGACCGTCCGGTGCCCCGCCAGGGGGTGAGGTGACACGTCGACTGTGCGTGAGCATGCGGCGGGACCGCATGCATCAAACCTTCACAACCGTAGGCACGGACGCCGGTTTGTGATTGGATGCGCGGGTTGCGGCCCGTGTGGCGCAGCCTCCCCGCGATCGTGGAGGCCGTCGTGGCACGGGGGAGGGCCTAGGGCCCTTCGGGGATGGGGACTCAGGGGGGTTTCCTTGGCGATGTCACAAGGCGATGCGGTTGTGGGTGCCACCGGACACGCACACAGACGCAGACACACCCAGCGGCGCGGCCTGGCGCTCGCCCTGACCGCCGCCGTGACCGCGTGCCTGGTCGGGCTGGGCGTCTCTCAAGCGCAGGCGAGTGAGACGACCGGCTCGGTGGACATCCTCCGGACCGGCTGGGACGGGAGTGAACCGGATCTCGGCCCGTCCGACGTGCGCTCCTCTTCCTTCGGGCAGCTCTGGAGGGCTCCCGCGCAGCTCGACGGGCAGATATACGCCCAGCCGATCGTCGTCGGCGGCACGGTGGTGGCGGTCACCGAGAACAACAGGGCCTACGGCCTCGATCGCGCCACAGGAGCCGTGCTGTGGCAGCGCAGCTTCGGGCCTGCATGGCCCGCGTCCACCCTCAACTGCGGCGACCTCGTCCCGAACGTCGGCAGCACCGCCACCCCGGTGTACGACCCCGCCGGCGGCGCGGTCTATCTGACCACCAAGGTCGACGACGGTCCCACCCACCTGAGCCCGCACTGGTACATGCACGCGCTCGACCCGGTCACGGGGGCGGAGAAGTCCGGCTTCCCCGTGACGATCCAGGGCACCCCGTCCAACGACCCCACCCAGTCCTTCCTGCCCGCGTACCAGATGCAGCGTCCTGGCCTGCTGCTGCTCGACGGGGTGGTGTACGCGGCGTTCGGCGGACACTGCGACGCCGAGCCCTATCGCGGCTACGTGGTCGGCGTCAGCACCACCAACCCCTCGGTGACCTCGATGTGGGCGACGGAGACCGGTGCCAGCAACAGCGGGGCCGGCATCTGGCAGTCCGGCGGGGGACTCGTCTCGGACGGTCCCGGCCGGATCTTCCTCACCACCGGCAACGGCGTCAGCCCGGCGCCCGGCCCCGGCAGCGCGCCGCCCGGCACGCTCGCGGAGTCCGTGGTCCGGCTGCAGGCGCAGGCCGACCGGAGTCTCAAGGCCGCCGACTTCTTCAGTCCGTCCAATGCGCCGACCCTGGACCAGCAGGACAAGGACCTGGCCTCCGGCGGGCCGGTCGGCCTGCCGAACAGCTTCGGTACCGCCTCCCACCCGCATCTGATGGTGCAGCAGGGCAAGGACGGCCGGGTCTTCCTGCTGGACCGCGACGACCTCGGCGGCAGGTCGCAGGGCACCGGCGGGACCGACGACGTGGTGGGAACCACCGGGCCGCTCAAGGGCCAGTGGGGCCACCCCGCGGTCTGGGGCGGTGACGGCGGTTATGTCTACTGCGTCGGCAACGGTGGCTCACTGGTGGCGCTGCACCGCGGCGTGACGGGCTCGGGCGACCCCGCGCTGACCGTCGCCGGATCCAGCCAGGACTCCTTCCCGTACACCAGCGGATCGCCCGTGGTGACCTCCGACGGAACGCGCTCGGGCAGCGCTCTGGTGTGGGTGGTCTGGTCGGGCGGGTCCAGCGGCGTCAACGCCCAGCTGCGCGCGTACGAGCCAGTCCCCGACGCGAACGGCGTCCTGCCGCTGGTCTGGTCCGCGCCGATCGGCACCGCGTCGAAGTTCGCCACCCCGGCCACTGACGGCGGGCAGGTTTTCGTCGGCACTCGGGAGGGGAAGGTCTACGCCTTCGGCAATCCGGTGGGCAGCCCGCTCAAGGGCAGCCCGGTCGAATTCGGGCTCGTGCCGGTGGGCGGCTCCGCGAGCACCGACGTCGTCCTGACGGAGAACCAGAGCCCGTCACATTCCCTCGGCGTCAAGGGCGTCACGGTCGACGGTCCGTTCACCGCGGACACATCGTCGCTGCCGCCGACGATCCCGGCGGGCGGGCAGCTGTCGATACCCGTCTCCTTCACACCCGCCGCGGTCCTGGGCGCGAGTGGAACGCTCACCGTGGCCACCGACGCCGGCAGTTTCGCACTGAGTCTGCACGGCGTCGGTACCAAGTCCGGTCTGGCTGCGTTCCCGGGCACGGTGTCCTTCGGCAACCAGCCGACGGGGACCACGGCCACCGCGAACGTCCAGTTGACGAACACGGGCACTGACCCGGAGACCATCACCTCCGTCACCCCGCCCGAGGGACCGTTCACGGCCGCCGACCTGCCGAGCGCCGACCCGGCGAACCCGACGGTGATCCCGGCCCAGAGCTCCATCGTCCTGCAGGTCGGGTACGCGCCCACGGTCACCGGCCAGAACTCCTCGTCGATCACACTGAGCAGCACCAGCGGTGCGCTCACCATCCCGGTCGAGGGCGACGCGATCAGCGGCGAGGGCCACCTGGTGTTCAGTCCGACGAGCCTCTCGTTCGGCGCGGTGGTCCGCGGCACGTCGAGCACGCGGAGCTTCACCATCACCAACACGGGGAACATCCCGGTCACCGTCACCAAGGCGAAGGCTCCGGCAGGTGTGTTCAGCAGCGCCGACCAACTTGCCGAGGGCTTGGTCATCGGTCCCGAGCAGAGTGTCCGCCAGACGGTCACCTTCGCCCCGACCGTGAGCGGCAGCCAGTCGGCCACGTACGAGGTCACCGGCGACGCCGGGCAGGGGGCACAACTGGAGTCGCTCACCGGCATCGGTGTGCCCCCGGCGTCGCAGCTGGGCACCGTGCTGGCACGGGACAACTCCGGCACCCTGTGGCTCTACCGCGGCACCGGTGTGCCCTCCGGGGCACTGGCCACCCGGGCCGCCATCGGAACCGGCTGGAACACCTACAACATCGTCACCAGCATCAGCGGTGAGATGGCGGACGGCACCGGAACCGTCGTCGGCCGTGACAGCAAGGGAACGCTGTGGTTCTACCAGGGCACCGGCAACCCGAAGGCACCCTTCGCACCCCGGAAACAGGTCGGCCCCGGCTGGAACATCTACAACTCCATCGTCGGCGCCCGTGACGTGACCGGGGACGGCAAGGCGGACCTCGTCGCCCGCGACAGCAAGGGTGGCCTGTGGCTGTACCGGGGCACCGGCAACGCCTCGGCGCCCTTCCTGGCCCGCATCTCCATTGGTTACGGCTGGAACATCTACAACTCCATCGTCGGCATCGCTGACCTGACCGGGGACGGCAAGGCGGACCTCGTCGCCCGCGACAGCAAGGGTGGCCTGTGGCTGTACCGGGGCACCGGC
>NZ_BBZJ01000033.1:86209-108758 GCF_001417775.1 Streptomyces sp. TP-A0356
AACGCCTCGGCGCCCTTCCTGGCCCGGGCCTCGATCGGGTACGGCTGGAACATCTACAACTCGCTCATCTGACCGAGGGCGAAGGCGCGGCCCCGCGTGAGGGATCAACGCCTCTGATGGTGGCGACAGCTAGTTCCGTTCTTCGCGGGTAGCTCGTTCAGGTCTGCGGCCAGCGGGGGTGTGTTGGTTCCAGGCCGAGGAGGTCGAGGAGATGGAGCTGGACGCCGCGGCTGATGACGATGGTGGGCGGGTCGGTGGCATGACCGACTCGAAGTCGAAGGCCGCAGAGGTGGTAGAGGATCATCCGGCCGGTGGGGCGGACATCTGGGTGCCGGGATACAGCCCGCGCATCTTCTGGTCGCCCCTGAGGGCCCGGCGGACCTGGCGCTCGATCAGACAGAAGACGAGCAGGGCCAGGCAGATCACCGCCACCAGTGCGGCGACTGTCTTGTTGGTCCTGCACGAAGACGGGGGTGACGGCCAGGGGCCCTTGGCGTCGCCGTAGCGGCGCTCGACCGCCCCTGCTGGCCCTTGTGGCGCCGCAGCACCTCGGCGGCGTCGGCCTGCTTGGGGGTGAGGGTGGTCAGCAGCGTGTACCAGCCGTCGACGGCCGCCTCGGCCTGGAGCACGTCCCGGTCGAAGTCCTGTCCACGGGTCCAGGTCCGGCGGGCCCGTCGGGCCCGTCGGCCCGAGCGGCGGTAGATGCGCGGCGAGTTGAAGGAATCGGTTCCAGTTGCAGCGCATGCCGGGGCGAGCCGGTAGGGTTCCCGCCCGACTCGCGGCGCGGCACGTAGGGGTTGCCGGCCGAGTCGCTGCCGAGACAGCTGCGCAGGCCCTGCATCCGCGTGTTGAGTGTGCTCGTCGACAACGGGCTGAACTGGATCCATGTCGGCAGTGGCGCGCCCGGCCGCCCGTATCCAACGGGGCTGTCCCGTCTCGATTGATCTGATTCGTAGTCAGGGCCGGGCCTGCGAGGATCAGATCGCTTGAGAGGGTGAGCTTCCACGAATCTCATGTGATCTGGTCCGTCACCGGCGGATGGTGTCCGTCGTCTCATCCGCCGGTGGCGTTTCGAAGTGACTGCACGGCGGCATGTTGAGCCAGGCCTGGCTATCCGCCTGCGAAACGTGCCGCCAGGTCCATGGCCTCCTGGGTGAGTTTGATGTGCAGGCCGGTGTTGTCCTGCGTGGCGAGCTGGGTGAAGCTGCCTTCGTGCCACCAGAACACCGAGGGGCTCAGCGCGCCCGGTGACTGCTCGAAGCCCACGGCGGCGGACCGGGCCATGGTGCGCAGCGAGGGCACCACGCTCCTGTCGCGGATGACGTGGAAGGCGAGTTGGTGGCGGTGCGGCAGCGCGACCAGGATGCCGTCCTGCGCCGGTGCGTCCTTGGTGTAGCGGCGTACGACCTCGTCGAGGACCAGGGCGAGGCTCGCGATGAAGTACGAGCCGCCCATCAGCACGTCGAAGTGGGAGCTGTCCTTGTCCCTGACCACCTTGTGCTTGTCAACGCGCACGGCCCGTAGGTTCTGGAACGCGCGGTCCCGAAGGGCCGTCATTTCGCCCAGATCGGCGTGGTGGTCCGCGGTCAGCATGTCGACGGTTTCCAGATACCTACGCGGCATGGACGCCGCCGCCGTCGCGGATGTCCTGGGCGTCCCCCTCGCGTCTGTGACAGCCGCCGACCGGTACGCCCAAAGAGCCTTGACAGCCGCCCTACGTCCCCAGAAGAACCTGGGAGGAAGCCGCACATGACCGCCATCGAAGAACTCCTCGCCCGAGCCCTACTCCTCGACGAACCGGCCGTACCTCGCGACCTCGTTCCCCGCGACGATGCCGGCATCGAGCGCGGCCTGGGCGCGGTGAGCGAGCAGGAGCGCGACCAGGCGATGGCGGCCAACGACCTCCAGGCGCTGTGCGAAGCGCTGCTGGCCCACACGACCGCAACGTCGCTGGGAGGCTTCGTCACCGAGCACCTGCCGGAGCCTCCCGGCGCCCGGATCCTGGGCTGCATCCTCCAGCTGGCCGACGCCGACGACAGTGCCCGCACCTGGTGGCAGTACGCGGCCGGAGCCGGGGACGACCTCGCCTCCTACTGCCTCTACCTCCACCACCTCAAGCTCGGCGACCGCAAAACGGCCGCCTGGTGGGGCAAACAGACCTGCATCGACACCCGCCCCTCCCCCCAGGACCAAACCCCGCTGCCAGGAGTGTCGGACTTCGACGCCAGCGTCCCCACCGTCCTGCGGGTCCTTGCCCGGCTCGACGAGGGGGACACCCCGCCGCGCACCGAAGTCGTCGACGCCGTCATGCACTACGTCCCCAGCGCGGTCGCCATCGGCTACCTCGACAACCCCGAGTTCGAGATGCCGTTGCCCAGACCGGACTTCGCCGAACACATCAGCATCTTACTGGCCGCCACCACCGCCGCAAGCGCCATGACGGCCGCCCCACCCCGGCAACGCCGACCGCTTCCACGACTGCCCGGCCGCCAAGGAGGCTCCCACCCGCAGAAGTAGCCGCCACCTGCCGATCCCCTGACTGGGATCCGGCGTCGGCCGGTTCTCTCCCTGGCCTGCGCCGCGAGCGACCGCTGGCCAGCACCGCCGCCTGCCGTCCATATTCAGCAGCTCGAAGAGAGACGCGATCAGTACACTGACCTTCGTGGGGCTGGACATCACGGTGCTGATCGCGGACTGGTCATGGCTCGAAAAGGCGCCCTCCCGAGAGCGGCTTGAGCAGCTGCGGGATGCCTGGTACGACGACGAGACGGGGCTGTGGGACGGCGACGCTCCAATGGTGGCGGGCGACTGGGTATGGCCGCGGGGACCGAACGGCGCCTACTTCGGCGTGTACGAATTCCGGCGCACCTGCGGTTCCTTCAAGGCACACTTCTGGGCCGGGGAGCGGTGGGAAGCCTTCCGCGACCATGTCGACCCGCTGTTGCGGGCCGAGTTGGACACCTTGCTCATGGGGCTGATCTGGAACGGACCGGACGGTGAGGCGGAGCACACGGATCCGGGCTTCTTCAGCGACGACCCCGGCATCGTCTACGGCGTGCTGCTCGCACGGTCACCGGATAGCGTGCGTCAACTGGCCGCCGGCTGGGGTCGCATACGGCCGCGTCTGGACGAGATGCGCGGGCCCTTTGCCGAACATGCTGCCAGCTGCCAGGGATGGGTCAGCACCTTCGACGCCTTCACCGACCTGTTGGAGGACTGGGGCCGCGTCCTCACCGAAGCCACTCGGCGAGGCTGGGGCGTGGTGGGATTGAGCGAGTAGGAACAACGGGCCTCCAGGCTCTTCATCCTCGATGCTCGCCGAGGAGAACACTTCTGGCGCCTCCAGTGCTTCCTTGCGCGCGCCCCGCACGGCGTGGCGACGGCTTGGTAGGGCAACATCTGCTCAGCCATTGCCTGTGTTCGTGAGGGGACGTTATGCGCTCCATGTCGAGAGCCGCGCTGTCCGTACTGGTCGCCCTCGCGTGCTTGGCGGTTTGCAAGCCCGCGTCGTCCGCCCAGTCGCACCCGTCATCGAGCGGGTCTGATGCAGGTTTGGGTGAGGGTTGACCTGCCCGATCGTGCAGCAAACCCCAGGACCTGCCGTAAGTTGACGGTGGGTCGCAAGCCTGGAATTACGGTCGTCATCCCATGCGGTGGCGTGATTCGATCGGTGTCGGCCGGTTAAGCTCTGCTGCCGTAACGCGACTGCTACCAGCGGGGTTGGAGTCGCCGCCCGGAGGGGATTCAGGACGCCGACGGCGAGTTTGACTTGATCGCCACTGGTCGGTGTGGCGCATCCAACAAGTGCTGCGTGAGCGACACCGTGGCGGCGTCAGCCTGTGGTGGCTTCGGGCTCGCGAGCGATCTCGGAGATACGGTGATCTCCCCACCGTTTGCGACGAGTTGACCGAGGGCCTTTACCGAGGGAGTCGGCGCGTATCGACGGCAGCGGCGAACCGCGGATCGGTGTGGGGCAACCAGGAATAGAGGAATCCGTCTCCGATTCCGTGTCGGTTTCGTCTTTTCGTGCTCGCGGACCGGAGGAACCGGTCTGCGCCTCCCTTCATGCCGATAGATCTTCGTGCGCGGTGCATTTATCGTCCTGGAGCTCGTCTCCTCGGGCCGCCGCGATTGACGGCGCGCCACTCGGTTCGGACGACGGACGCGCTGCCCGCGACCGGACGGATACCGCCGATATACCGCCGCTCTCCCCCGGTCGTGCAGGGTGAAGCTCGGACAAGCCGCGGTGGAGCCGCTGCCTCGGTGAACGGCTGTCGGGAGGGCATCGATGTCTGGAAACGCAGGGAGCGAACGTCCCTCGCCCGGGATACCAGGTGTCGACGACGGCGGGCCCCCGGTCAGCGCGCTCCGCGTCGACGCCGTGCCAGGGCACCGAAGCGCCGATCGCACCATTGCCCGCAGATCCCGAGCGGCAGCGGCCCCCACGCCCGCCCACTGCGGCAGAGGGGCGTGTCATGACCTATCTTCATGATCCGCATCACCGTGCGGTACCTCATGAACAGTCGCACGGTGGGCAGGTGCCTCGGCAGCGGTCGGCCACGCCGTACCCCCGTGACGACCGCGAGGCGGCGGACATCCGGATGCCGATCGACACCGGCGCCGAGGCAGGGACGACCGGCTTCCACAGCTTCGTGTGCTCCGACTGCAACCTCGGCTTCGGCCGGCATGTGCACCTCCACCTCCGGTCGGCGGCGTCCGAGGTCGGCAAGGCGCGCGCGGCGGTGGGCGAGGCCCTCCTCTCTTGGGGGTGCCCGTCCGGAGTCGTCGACGACAGCCGGTTACTCGTCAGTGAGTTGCTCGCGAACGCGATCAAGTACGCACCCGACACTTGGATCACCCTGGACCTGATGCAGATCGGTGACCGCCTGTTGGTGGAGGTCACCGACGGGTCCGCGGCACAGCCCGTCGTCCACCAGGCGGGTCCCCAGCATGAGCAGGGCCGAGGGATGTTCCTCGTTCAGGCGATCGCGTCCGCCTGGGGTGCGCGCCGGGACCGCCGTGGCCGTAAGACCACCTGGTGCACCGTCGCCATCGACGGGAGTGGCGGGACGCCGCCTCGATGACCTGCATGGGCTGGCCGGGGGCCGCGTCGCGGCTCCGTACCGATCGCCGTGCCCCGGGCGGCGACCTGCGACGCACACGGCGGAAGACGCGAACAGCAGAAGACGAATACACCTCCGACCACCCGGCATCGGCCTGAGCCGGCACCGGCGGTCGGGTAGGCCGCAGTTCCTGAGGGAGGACCAGTGAACGGCGTGACCGGAAGCCTGGGCCGGAGTTCATCCGCGCTGGATCACAGCCACCTGTACGCGTGGGAGGTGCACCAGGTCTGCGACAGCAGACACCAGCAGGGTCCGTGCGGTACGTGTGCGACGGAGCAGAGCGCACGGGCCTGTATCGAGGCGGCCCTGTCCGCCACGGCCCGCCCGGGCGTGCATTCCTGGGGGCTGCTCAGCCGCGTTCCGGCGGCGCCGCGGCAGCCGAAGTCGTCCTGGCTGCCTACGCCGATCGCTCGGGCCGCGCTCGGGCCGGACGGGACGGTGACCTGGCAACCGCCGGCCGGCCGGGGACTGGTACCGGTGAGGGCGCCTGAGGCCGGCCCGACGCAGTCTCGCGGTGAGAGCCTGCCCTCCGCACTGGCCCGCTTCGGGGGCATGGTGCAGCGGTGTCGGTTGGCGGCCGGACTCGCCCGCCGGGAGGTCGCCGAGCGGTTGCGGTGCGCCGAGGCTGAGGTCGAGCGGGTGGAGAACGCCGAGGGGATGCCCTCCCGCGGCTTCGCCGTCGAGGCCGACCGGCTGCTCGGCGCGGACGGCGCCTTGGCAGCTCTGTGGCCCTCCCTCGTCAAGTCCGCCTACCCGGACTGGTTCTGGCAGGTCATCGAGTTGGAGCAGCAGGCGAGTTTCGTCCAGGAATTCGAGACTGTCGCCATTCCTGGTCTGCTGCAGACCGAGGCCTACGCCCGGGCCGTCTTCACCACCGCCCATCCGGTGGCCACGGCGCTGCAGATCGAGCAGTACGTGACCGCCCGCTTGGACCGGCAGCGCATTCTGGAGAGACGCGACCCACCGCAGATCGTGATCACCCTCGACGAGGCGGTGCTCCGTCGGCGCGTCGGCGGGAGCCGGACCATGAGCGAGCAGCTCGGACACCTGGTGACCCTGGCCGAGCTGCCCAAGGTGCACCTTCAGGTCATCCCGTTCAGCGTGCGCGAGCACCCCGGGGGCATGACCCCGTTCCGCATCATGGGCTTCCGGGAGGGCCCGGACGTCCTCTACGGGGAGTCGTTCATCGGCGGCCAGGTGACCAACGACGCCCATCAACTCCGCCAGCATCAGCTCGCCTTCAACTTCATCCAGGCCAACGCGCTGTCCCCCCAGGACTCGCGCACCCTCATAAGTCGGCTGCGAAAGGAAATCGATGGTGGACCCGACTGAACTGCACTGGCGCAAGAGCAGCTACAGCATGGGAAACGGAGGGAACTGTGTGGAGGTCGCCGATGCCGGACACGCCGTCTACGTCCGGGACAGCAAGGACCCCGATGGCCCGGCGTTCGGGTTCGGTCGGGAACAGTGGCAGGCATTTCTTACGGCCCTGGGAGACGGCGGGGGTTGGGCACTTACCCGCCCGGTGGCACCGTCCACCACCGGACGCACCCGAACGGCCGCGCCGCGGCTCCTCCTGAAGCGGCAGGACGTTTCGTCAGGGGCCGCCACCCCACGTCCGTGCCCCCGCCATGCGCCTGACGGGCACTGGGAAGTCGTTCCCCTGGGCCGCTCGTACTGGCTGGCGGCACAGGTCGGCGTCCGTGAAGTGGCGCATGCCACACCGCACTTCTAGACTGCCCCGGTGCCGTGAACTGTCGCGGCACCACTTTCACGGGGTTGTGGAGGCTCCGTGAGGCGACCCACGCACGCACGTGGATGTACGGCGCGCCCTCGAGCCGCCGACGCCGGATCCCGGCGCGGCACCCGGCCGCCCTCCGCGCCGCGGCCCGGTGCGTCTTCGTCGCGGCGCCGGGCACGCCAAGGATTCGATTCTCCCGCTGGCTGAGGCCGGTGGTTCCCTCGAAGGGAGGTCCGACCATGGGTTCGGTCGGTGCACAGGCGGTGGTCATCGGCGGGTCGATGGCAGGACTTGTCGCGGCGCGTGCGCTGGCCGACCGGTTCACCCGGGTGACCGTCGTGGACCGGGACGCTCTGCCCGGGGACGCGCGAGACCGGCGAGGCGTGCCGCAGAGTGGCCATGCCCACGCGTTGCTGGTCAGCGGGCAGAGCACGCTCGAAGAGCTGTTTCCCGGTCTCACCGACGAGCTCGTCGCGGGCGGGGCGGTGCCCTTCGATCCCGGGTCGGACCTGCTCTTCCACCAGATGGGGGGCCATCGGATCCGCTGTGCCACCGGACTGCAGGGGATCAGCCTCAGCCGCGCCTTCCTGGAGCACGCGGTACGGGCCCGCGTGGCCGCGTTGCCCACCGTGGAGGTCCGCGACCTCCTCGCGGTGTGCGGGCTGACCGGGTCCGCCGGCAGGGTGACCGGGGTCGAACTGGACGGGGGCGAGGTCCTCGCCGCGGATCTGGTGGTGGACGCGACGGGACAGAGCGCTACGCGGACCGACCGGTGGCTGCACGCCCTGGGCTGTTCGACCCCCGAGGTGGCCACCGTCAAGGTGGACGTCGGATACGCCACCCGCCTGCTCCGGCGCGGTGCCGACGACCGGTTGCTCGACGACGTACTGCTCTACCTGATAGCCGGCGTTCCCCCGCACGACAAGCGGGCGGCCGCCGTCTTCCCCGTCGAGGGCGACCGGTGGATGGTCACCCTGGCCGGCTGGCACGGGACCCACGCGCCCGTCGATCCGCAGGGGTTCGCGAAGTTCGCCGCCGAGCTGCCGACCCCCCATGTCGGAGAACTGGTCGCCCGCGCCGAGCCGGTGGGTGAGGAGGACGCGCGACGGTTCGCCTATCCGCAGGCCCGGCGGCGTCTCTTCGAGCGGCTGCGGCAACCTCCCTCGGGCTATGTGGCGATCGGTGACGCCCTGTGCAGTTTCAATCCGGTGTACGGGCAGGGCATGAGCGTCGCCGCCCTGGAAGCGGTGGAACTCGGCCGCTGCCTGGACCAGTTCGGCACCACGTCCTCAAGGATGGCCCGCGCCTACTACCGTGCGGCGGCCAAGGTGATCGCCGGCCCGTGGCAGGTGGCGACGGGCGGCGATTTCATGTACCCGGAGACGGTGGGCCGCCGGCCGCCGGGCACCGACCTGGTGAACCGCTATGTCCGCCAGGTGCTGCTGGCCAGCCACGTCTCGGTGGACGCGCACCGCGTCGTCCTCGACATGCAGCACCTGCTGGCTCCGCCGAGCGCGGCCCTGCGACCCGCCACGGTCGTCCGCAGCCTGCTGGCCGCCCGCCGGTCGCCGGCCCGCGGGTGACGTACGCTTCCCGGGCCTGAAGCGCGGCGCACCGGCGCCGCGCTCGGAGCACGGAGGGAACAAAAGGGAATGGATCCCACCGGTCGCACGCGAGTCGACAAGTTCCTTGCCGCCCGCGGAGATTGCGCCCAGGATGTTCGAACCCCGCGCTCGGCGCTTTCGAGGTACCGCTGGAGGTCATATGGCGGCTGTCCGTGGCCGGTTCCCCGGCTTCCGCACGTGTCCGGCTCCGGAACCGGCCTGCGTCAGGCCTGCCTTGCATGGGTGACGACTGACGGAGCGTGGCATGCGGTATCAGGTCCTCGGTCCTCTCGGGCTGTGGCGCGGCAGCGACGAGATCCCCCTCGCCCCGGCGAAGTGGCGGATGCTGCTGGCGGTGCTGCTGTGTGACGCCAACCAGGTGGTCTCCACCGACCGGTTGGTCGCGGAACTCTGGGGCGCCGACCCTCCGCAGAGCGTGGGCAAGCTCCTGCAGGGCTATGTGTCGCGGGTGCGGCGGGCGCTGGGGGATGAGTCGGGCCGACTGCTGGTGACCCACGCGCAGGGGTACCGGGCCCACGGCTACCGGCTCGTCGTGGCACCGGGCGAGGTCGACGCCCACCGGTTCGTGGAGCTGATCGAGCAGGGCGGGCGGCAGCTCGACGGCGGTGCGCCCGAGACCGCCGCGGAGCGGCTCGAAGAGGCCCTGGGACTGTGGCGCGACGCCCCCTTCGCCGACGTACCGCCGACGGCCGCCCTGGAGGCCGAGGCGATGCGCCTTGCGGGGTACCGCACGCAGGCGCGGGAGTCGCGCATCGAGGCCCGGCTGAGGCTGGGCCGCCACGAGGCCGTCCTCGACGAACTCGACGCACTGGTGGCCGAGCACCCGCTGCGCGAGGGGCTGCGGGGCCAGCTCATGTTGGCCCTGTACCGGGCGGGCCGGCAGGCCGACGCGCTGGCCGCCTACCAGGACCTGCGGCATCAGCTGGCCGAGGAACTGGGAATCGAGCCGGGCCCGCCCCTGCAACAGCTGCACCAGCAGATCCTGCGGGCCGACGCGTCGTTGCTGCTCGAGGCCCGACCGCCCGCCGAACCCGCGAGGGCCGCCGAGCGCAGGCCCGTTGTGGTGCCCAGGGAGCTTCCCCACCTCAGCACCACCTTCGTCGGCCGCGCGGGCGAGAGCTCGGTGCTGCACCAGCTGCTGCAGGACGGCGACGAGGGCCGGGTGGCGATGGCCGTGATCGACGGTGCCGGCGGGGTGGGCAAGTCGGCTCTGGCCATCCACACCGCCCACCAGCTCGCCGAACGCTTCCCGGACGGCCAGTTCTACGTCGACCTGCACGGGGCCACCGCCGGGCTGACGCCTCTCGAACCCGGTGAGGTGCTCGGCCGGTTCCTCGCGACGCTCGGCGTTCCGGAGGTGGCCATTCCCTCCAACACGGAGGAGGCCGCTGCCACGTTCCGCTCGCTGGTGGCCGACCGGCGGCTGCTGGTGGTGCTCGACAACGCGGCCGGCGTCGAGCAGGTCCGGCCGCTGCTTCCCGCCGGTCCCGGCTGCGCGGTGCTGATCACCAGCCGCGAGATCCTGACCTCCCTGGAAGGCGCCACCCATCTCCATCTCGGCGTCATGTTCCACGACCAGGCGACCGCTCTGCTGGAGCGGCTCGTCGGCAAGGAGCGGGTGGCCGCGGAACCCGAGGCGACCGACGCGATCGTGCAGATGTGCGGCCGTCTCCCGCTCGCCCTGCGCATCGTCGGCGCCCGCATGGCAGCCCGCCCCAGCTGGCCCCTGAGCGCCTTCGTCGAACGGCTGACGGACGCTCAGAACCGCCTCGACGAGATCCGGGTGGGCGATCTGTCGGTGCGCGCCAGCTTCCACGCCAGTTACGACGGCATCTGCCACAGCGAGAACCCCACGGACCGGGCCGCTGCACGCGCCTTCCGCTTCTTCGGGGTGCTGCCCGGTTCGAACATGGGCCTGCAGGCTGCGGCCGCGCTGCTCGGCCTCGACAGCTGGGGGGCCGAGGACGCGCTGGAGCGGCTGGTCGACGCACATCTGCTGCACAGCCTCGCCCCGGGCCGCTACCAGATGCACGACCTGATCCGCCTCTTCGCACGTGAACAGGTGTACGCGGAGGAGTCGGCCTCCGAGCGCGAACGGGCCCTCGAACGCGTGCTGCGCTTCTACCTCGCCACGGCCGAGCGGGCGGTGGCCTTCCTCGACGTGCCGCCGCAGCCTCCGCACCGCCCCGCCAAGGACCCGTCCGCCCACGGCGCGCTGCCGACGACGCCGATCAGGAACCGCCGCGAGGCCGAGGCGTGGCTGGACGTCGAGCGCGCGAACCTGATGGCCGCCGTCACGCACGCCGCCGGCCAGACCGACCCCACGGCCCGGCTCGCGATGCGGCTGGCGCGGCCGCTGCACTGGTACCTCTACCCGCACGCCCGCGCCCGGGAGCTGCACACCCTGGCCGAAGTCGTCGTGTCCACCGCCCGCCGCCTCGGCGACCGGGAGAGCGAGGCGTGGGGGCTGGACCACCTGTCCGCGGTGTACTGGCTGCACCGGCAGTACGACGATATGCGGCAGTGCCTGGAGTCGGCGCTCACACTCTGGCGCGAGATCGGCGACCGGAACGGTGAGCTGCGGGTCCTGGGCAACCTCGCGGACGCGCTGGCCGAACGCGAGCTCTACGAGGAGGCCGTCGGCGTGCAGCACCGGCACCTCGCCCTGGCACGGGAAGCCGGCGACCTCATGGCCCAGATGAGCGGCCTGGGCAATCTCGGGCGGGCGTACCTTGGGCTGGGCCGGACCGAGGACGCCCTGTCCTGCCTGCGGGAGAGCCTGCGGCACGCGCGAGAGACCGGCGAGCGGGCCCTGGAGAGCCTCGCCCTCAACGAGATCAGCTTCATCCTCTTCGACGAAGGCAGGGTCCAGGAGGCGCAGGAGCACATGAGACGCGCCACCATCCTCGCGGACGGAAACGTCGACGCGTACGTGCGCTGGCGCGGATACACCTGGAGCGCGTTCTTCCCTGCCTGCCTGACACTGCGGGTCGGGCCACAAGCCGCTGAGGGAAGCACGAGGTGACGGTGCATCAATTGGTTTATTAGGCTCGGCGGAATACCCCGCCCGGTACCTTGGTCCGGGGTCTTCCGGGAAGCCTCCGCTTCCTCTACGGTCGGGCCCTCGATCCACTCCAAGAGTTCACCCACCCAGAACCTGGTAGGCCTCATGGAAGTCATTGCCCACCCCGACGAGCGAATGCTCCGGATCACGCCGACCGCCGATCCTCCCGGCCTGCGCCTGGAGGGGGAGCTCGACGCGACGCGGCACCGGGAGGTCATCGAGGCGCTGTCCCCGCTGGCGGCCGAAGGCGGCGATGTACGGCTCGACCTCGGCGGGCTGCGCTTCATCGACCTCGGCGCCCTGCGGCTGCTGACGTGCCTGGTGGAGCGCTGCGGGAACGGGGTCCGGCTCGTCCTGGACAACCTGTCGCCACAGATGGAAAACCTGATCCAGACAGTCAGTTGGGAGCGTCTGCCCGGACTCGTCCAGGGTCGGAAGGAGATGTCATGACCGCCGAGGCACCCGCGGATCAGCCTGTGGAGGCCGGTCAGGGAGTCCAGCACTACGCTCTTCTGTACGGCAACGAGGAGGAGTTCCTCGCGGGCGCCATCCCCCACCTGCGCGAGGGCATCGAGGCCGGCGACCCGACGTTCGCGGTCACCCCCCGGCAGGAGGCCGAGGTGCTGCGCGACTCGCTCGGCCGGGACGCCGTGGCGGTGCAGTTCATCGATCCGTCGGACTTCTACAGCACTCCCGTGCGGGCCATGGCCGGCATGATGGCCGTCGCCAGGACGCTCGGCTCGCGCCCGGCGTGGGTCGTCGCGTCGGCCGACTGGTCGCAGTACCCGGACGTGATGGAGTGGGTCCGGTACGACTCGATCTTCAACATGGGCTTCGCCGACGCGGATTTCCGGGGCTATTGCTGCTACAACACCTCGGTTCTGGCCCCCGAGGTCATTTCCCTGGTGCGCCAGACCCATCCCAACATCCACGAGGGCGCCCGGCTGCGGCAGAACCCGGACTACCGGGACCCCCGGGACTTCGTCGCCGACGTCGACAACCGGCCGCTGCCGCCCTCCCCGCACTCCGCCGCCTCGATGGAGGTCCGTCCGGACGACCTGCACGCGGTACGGGCCTTCGTCGCTGAACAGGCGAAGAACTGCGGAGTGGCGGGAGACGGGCTGTACAACGTCCTCGTCGCCGTCACCGAGGTGGCGACCAACGCCCTCCGTCACGGCCGGGCGCCGGTGTCCCTGCGCGTATGGCCCGACAACGGCCTCGTATGCGAGATCACCGACTCCGGCCACTGGCAGCCCGAGGAGTTCTTCAGCTGGGTGCCACCGGAGTCCGCCCTGAAGTCGGGGTTCGGCATCTGGGGGGTCGGCATGCTCTGCGACACCGTTCAGGTGCGGACCGGGCCCAAGGGCACCGCCGTACGCCTGCGGATCTGCAGGAAGTAGAGGCGCCTTCGGTGGCTCTGTGCGGGCAAAGCACTCCCACTCATCGGCGCCCGATCTGCTCCAGGCGGCCTCTGATCCCAGCCCGCAGCGCCAACAACCGAGGGTAGGAGTTGCTGTGAAGAACGCCCGCATCAACGACGTTCTGCTGGCGCTGCGGCGCTTTATTGGCGTCCCCATCCCGCACACGCGTCTGCGGATGCGCGGATTCGTCGGGGAAGGCGAAGGGCTGCGATTGCGTCTGGAAGACCCAGAACGCCGCCACGTGATGCTCACCCTTCCCACGCGTCGCCCCAACGAGGCAGTCCCGATCGCCACCTGGTGGTACGTGGGCACCCTCCGTCATGCCGCTCAGTGGGCCGAGACCAACGGCCGACTCTCCTCCGAAGGGCATGAGGCGAAGGTGCTCGACGGCGAAACTCTGATCGCCGACGGCGTGATTCCGGCTGCATCCGAAACGACCACGGACGACAGCCTGGACTACGTGATCGGCGATCTCCTCGCTGACCCCGCCTGGCCCAATCGGCACAGTCCCGCCCCCGAGCTGTACCAGCTCATCGGGTTCGACCTTATGACGGAAGAACGCGTCCGCGCATACCTGGAACTTCCGTACTCCCCGCGTACGATCGGCATCGATCTGGCTGTTGTCGATGAGGAAACGGGCATGCCCCGTTCGACGGGCTGGTGGGCCTCGACCAAGCTCAACGCCATTCTCACCCCTGACGAGCCGACGGCTCTCGCTGCGCACTTGGTGCCGGACGCAGAGGACCCCAACTGTGACGCCGTCTACGACCTCACTCATTGGGCGTAGCACGCTGCCCGCCGAGCGTGCAGATCGGCTCGCCGGTTCCTGCTCGCTGGGGGCCTTCTTCGATGGGTGCGGTTCCTCTGAAGGGAGAGTGAGGAAGGACAGGAACCGTGGGCTTGTGGGTAGGCGTCCACCTCGGCATGCAAGATCGATACCTATATCTCGCTTGTCACGGTGAAGCCACGCCTGCCGAGGGCGAGCTCACAGAGGCTGGCCGACGGCAGGCAGAGCTGCTTGGCAAGGGCCTTGTCAATCCCCTGGTTGCGTAGAGACGTTGGGTATGCAGCCCGGCCTTCCTGATCGGTCCGCGCTCACGCTTCCTGGATGATCCGTTCGAACTCTGCGCCTGCCGAATATCCCATCCGCCCGGGTCAGGCGGCGTGCCGGTACTCGTGGATCACTCCGGCGAGCCGGTTCCGGCGGCGTATGTCCAGACGGGAGATGCGGCCGGGATCGGTGATTGGTTCGGGGACCGCGTGCAGTGAGCCTTCGCCATCTTCGAACGCGCAGGTCAGCGGGGCTGGCGTGACGGTAGTTGAACGTGCTCGTGCTGGTCGTGGGCGGGAGTCTAGGGCCTTGATCATCTGACGGGGCGGGGCAGGTCCGAACGGCGGCCGAGCCGGTGGCGGCGCAGGTCGCAGGCCCTTCGATGCTGTTGGTCCCGCACCCAGTGCGCCGGCGAACGCCACCGGGCAGCGGCACGGCCATGGCCCTGCGCGCGCCAAGTCCACCCTGCAGGTCGACGGCGCTACGACCCCACATGTACCAGGGGCTCTGCTCGTTCGGCAGGAAACGCCTTTGCTCAGTCAGTCCGCGCAAGCCGAGGGGAAGCAGTTGTTGGGCTTGTTCCTCTTGACCGTGGTCTCGTTGAGCCTGATGACGGCGCCTGTTTGGTTGAAGATGCCGCCGCCGTTGCCGGCAGCCCGGTTCCGTGTGACCGTGCTGTGGTCGAGCTCGAAGGTGGTGGGCGACTCCTCCGGAGCGTTTTCGTTGTAGATGCCTCCGCCGTCGCCGCCCGCGGAGTTCGCCTTGATCTCGGTCTTCTTGGCTTTCGCCTGCCCCTCGTTGTTGATGCCACCACCCCTTCGAGCAGCGACGTTCTCCGAGACAGTGGTGCGATCGCTGTCGAGCGAACCGCCTTCGCCGTTGTTGATGGCGCCGCCATCCCCTGCCACGCAGGGCGGTTGCGTGCAGATTGCGCTTGCAACGGTGTTGTCGCTGAGGACGCTGTCCTCGATCCGCAGGGTGCCCTTGTTGTTCTGGATGCCACCGCCGTCATCCCCGGCGCTGTTGTGGCTGATGACGCTGTCGTCCTCGATCTTTACGGTGCCCTGGCTGATGACACCGCCGCCGTCCTCGCGACTGCTGTTGCCGGTGACCTTTGTGTGTTTCAGGGTCAGAGCCCCGTTGGAGTTCACGCTGATGCCGCCGCCGTCGGCGCCGACATCGGGGGCGGTGTTGTTGGCGATGGTGCTGTCGCGGAGTGTCGTCGTTCCGCCTTCGATCTGGATGCCACCGCCGTCGGTCGCGCCGTCGATGGTGTTGCCGGTGACAGCGCTGTTCACCAGCGTCAGCCGTCGCTCGGTCTTGATGCCGCCGCCGTCGCCCGTGTTGGTGTCTGCCTTGACGTGACCGCCGCTGACTGTGACTCCGCGCAACGTGAGGTCGCCGCTTCCATCGACCTCGAACAGTCGGAAGAGATCCTCCGTGTTACCCCCGCTGCTGCCGCGCGCGATGGTCGTGTCGTCACCGACAATGGTGATCTTCCCCGTGACCTGCGGCAGCGCGTTATTCCCGTCTACCGAGTCGGTGAAGGTATACGTACACCGCTCTTCCAACTCGATGGTGCCGCCGGTCGGGTTGTTGAGTGCCGTGATGGCATTGCGCAGCCCGCCGGTATCGCCGCAGCTGATGTGAAAGGTGGCGGCGTGCGCGATGGACGGAAAACCAGCCAGGCTCGCGGCCAGACCGACAACCATGGCTGGTCTCCGCGTGACGCGTACCTCATCTTCTCTACCTCTGTCGCATACGTGCTGTTGGCCTCGACGGCTACATGGCTACGACGCGAGGAGCATAAGGAGCGACTTGCCGATTACTTACAGTTGACGGCGGGACGGGGAAGCGGTTCACCCGTTCGCGGCCCTCGAGGCTGTTGAACTCCACGGTGACGGGTGAGTCCCATGGCGAGGGTCCCGCGGTCAGGTGTCACCTCTTGCGGTCCGGCCATCGACGTAGGGGCTTGGCGTGGCGCTCGGCCGGGGGTGCTCGTGCTGGTGGCGGGCGGGAGTCTGCGGTCTTGCTCGTCCGTCATCGGCCGGCTTCGAGGTTCGTCAGGACGAGCAGGGCGCGCAGGAGCGCGGTGGCGCGGCCGGGGCCGGTGCGGAGCTTGGTGAGGACGCGCCAGGCCTTCAGGTTCGCGAAGCCGTGTTCGACGGGGGCGCGTGCTTGCTTCTGGCCTGGGGTGAGCTTGCGGGCGCGGGTGGCCTTGAAGCCGGTGAAGCCGTGCTCGACGGCGGCGCGTTCGCGATTGAGTAGGCGGTTCGCTTCCTTCTTCGCGTTGGTGAGGCGGTGGTTGCGGGTGGCCTTGCGGCCAGTGATGATCGCCGGGTCGTCGGGGTCGTCGTCGAGGCCGACGAAGCCGAGGTCGGCCAGGGCTCCGAGCCCGGCCTCGCGCAGATGGCCGGTGATCTTGTTGTGGCGGGCCGCGGTGATCTCGCTGGACCGGCCGGGCTTGGCCGCGGAGATCCAGATCAGGTTGCCCTTCTCGTCGGTCAGCGCCAGAAACAGCAGGCCATGGGCTTTGTGCTTGCCGGAGAAGTTCTTCCGGTTGTCCGCCCCGGTGCGACGGCGAGTGCGCACGAGGGTGCCGTCCAGCAGCACTACGACCCCGCCGCGGCGGGCGATCTTCTTCAGCGCCCGGTCCAGTCGCGGGGCGCGGGTGGACAGCAGGGTGAGGACTTCCAGCACCCAGCGGCGCACGGTGGCAGCGGAGACGTGGTTGCCGTCGGCCAGGCGCTGGTCGTGACGGAGCACGGCGAGCACGATGACCGCCTGGGCGCCCGGGGCGAGCTTGCGCCAGCGAGTACCCAGCTGGTTGCGTCGGCGGCGTATCAGGCCGGCGACGAGATCGATGGTCCGCTTCGACAGCGGGAGACGGACCTGGTAGACAACATCCTGAGGGCCTTCGGCGGGCTGGTTTTTCGTCACAGATTCACCAACTCCCATTGGGGGCCGTCTTGTTACGGCCGGAATCGGCCGGTCCGCCGCTGCCCTGACCGGTCAGCGCGTCAGATAGCGTCCCGCGCCGGTCCGCGAGAGCCAGCCCCGGTCGGCGAGCTTGCGCAGCTGCCCGCGAACCGGCTGGCTCCACCTTCGCCGGTGGTCTGCCGGTACTCCGGGGGTGAGGACCTCCACCCCCGTGCCCTCGACACGGTCCGGCACCAGCCGCATCCCACCCGCACCCGGACCAGCCACCACCGGCTCCGGCTCCGGCTCGATGATGCCGGACGGCAGTCGCCCGGCGTCAGTCGCCTCGGCCCACTGCCCGAAGACGATCTCGGCAGCCTCCAGCCGGGCCACCTCCACCTCGATCTCCGCCACTTCCTTGCGCAGCAGTTCAGCCCGCTCGGCCAGGTTCATCCGCCGCTCGATGGTCCATGTCAGCACGTCCACGATGACGATCCCTCCCGCGGCCGAAGCTACGCGGCAGGCCGAGGCCCGTATCCGGGAACCGCGGAAGACGCCCCTGACGGACGATGGTGCTCCCCCTGGACTCCGCGGTCGTCCAGGCGCTGGCAGCCGTATGCCCGTGGGGCCCCTGACAGACCCCGGTCTTCCGCCGCCCCTACATGGACCGGACTGGGAACCGACGGGGGTCAGGCCGGGCCGACCCGGAAAGGCCGCATCATCTCGTTGTCCTCGTGTTCCAGTATGTGACAGTGCCACATGTACCGGCCGGGCTGCCCGAAGCGCACCTTGACGCGGGTGATCGCTGCCGGATACGCCAGCGCCGTGTCCTTGAAACCGCTCTCCCATGCTTCCGGGGCGCGGCGGGTGCCCGACGGGACGGTTTGCCGGTCGACGATCTGGAACTGGACCTCATGGATGTGAATGGGGTGGGCATCCTTGGTCAGATTGTGGATTTCCCAGATCTCCGTCGATCCCAGCGCGGGATTCTCCGTGATGGGGGCGTCCCATCCCAGTGGTTTCGGCTTGCCGCGCGTGTCCAAGGTGCCAAGGAGCACCTGTCGCGGTCCCACATGCGGCAGGCCGGAGGAGTTCAGCTCGTTGAGGGACACCTTCCGGGTGAGCTCGGCCGCGCCAAGAGGCTCGAACCGCGGCAGTGTGAGCTGGGAGGGAGGCGTGGACGTGTCCACTCCGGCGAGCGGCGCGACCACGAACTTCATGACCTGCCCGGTGGTCTTCGGGTCCGCTGCGGCGAAGTCGCTGCCCACCGTGCCGCCCGCGAAGGGAGCGTCCGGTCCCTCGTTGATCAGATACAGCTCCGTGGCCGCCGGGACGGAGGTGAAGTCGACCACGACGTCGGCTCGTTCGGCCGGAGCGAGCAGCAGTTGCTCCCGCTCGACGGGTGCGGGCAGGAAGCCCCCCTCGCTTCCCAGTTGCCACACCGCAAGCGCTGCCGATGCCGGTCTGCGCGCCAGCGGATCCCGGACGATCTTCAGGATCAAGGAGCGCGCGTTGCACCCGTTGAGAAATCGGAACCGGTAGCGGCGCGGTTCGACCGCCAGCACTGGCCACGTCCTGCCGTTCGTGACCATCGCAGTGCCGAAGTACTCCGGGGCCCAGATCGGGGCGATGTCGCTGCCGGGCACATAAGGTCCCTTGAACCCGTCGAAGAGTGCCCGGCTCGGTGGATAGAACAGGCTCCCGTCGGTGCGAAACGAGCGGTCCTGGATGACGATCGGGATCTCGTGGTAGCGCGTGCCCGGCGGGTCACCGAGCCTTGGTGCAGGCCCGGGCAGGATGCCCTCCTCCAAGTCGGACGGCCCACCGCGCAGCAGGTAGAAGCCCGCCATACCCGCGTACACGTTCAACCGGGTGATGCCCAGGGCGTGGTCGTGAAACCACAGGGTGGAGGCCCGGCTGCGGTTGGCGTAGTGGAAGACGGCCTCTCCCGGTCTCCAGGGCACACCGAACCGCGACTCGGACTTCTTCGCGAACTCTTCGTAGAAAGACCCGAATCGTGCACAACCGCGGGGAAGGCCGCGCGCGTCGGGCAGGTACCAGGCTTCGGCGTAGCCATCGCTCTCCTCTGCGTTCGCCCCTCCATGAAGGTGGGTCACGATGGGCACCGGGCCCCGGTACGGCCCAGGGGTCGAGGTGAATGTGGGGCGTGAGTCCCGCCGTGCGATCCCTCCCAGCGGATTCGCCCAGTGCAATGTGGGATCCACCGGAAGCAAATGCGGCAGATACCTGCCGCCTGCATCAACCAGCTCGTTGACCCACCCGACCTGGACTGCCCGGCCGTACTGGGCCTCGACGGTGAAGGCGGGGTAGTGGAACGTGTCCGGATGCCTGGTCGAACCGTACCCCCACACCGTTGTGGCCGGCCTGCCGGGCGGAAGCAGCTGCTGCCGGAACTGCCGGACGCCGATCGTGTAGATGTCCCGGCCGGCCTGGCTGTCCATCGGCATGACAGGAGGTACCACGAGTTCGGTGACGTACTTCTCCATCCCCGAGGGATCAAGGACTCCTGCTTCCGCCGGTGCAGCCCGCGACATCGCTTTGCCACTGACGAGAAAGAGTGACGTGCCCGCTGCTGCGCCGGCCTTAAGAACACCCCGCCTATTGATCATGGGTCTTCTCCACAACTCGAATCGGGTCAGGGGCGAATCACACGGCATCAACGGCTTACGCAGCGGGCCTTTCGGCAATCGTTGCATCCGCGTATAACGGGCACCACCGCACCGATGGACAGGCCTGTCGGCCGCCGCCGGGAGCGGCGGCACGAAAAGCTGCCCGTCGGCCGTTGCGCTGCTCCTCCGGCTCTCGTCGCCGCTGCCTCCATCCGGGTGACGGCGGACGCCTGCTCTCCGCCCGCACGTGGAGCCGGGGGCGGTGGGATCAGCCTGGCGGGCCCCCTAGCGCAGCCCGCCACGAGGTCGCCTCCCGGCTGCCGGCGAGGGACCCCACCGCGCGTCACCCCGTACGACGTCGGTGTGAGAGCCTCCACGGCCTTGACGATGACGTCCCAGCGGACGCTGTAGGCCCTCCGGGGTGGCACCGAAGTCCACGACCTGCCCAGCAGCTTCAGGAAGGGCCGGAAGACTTCAGGACGAGCTCCTCCGCCTCGCGCGTATCCCGGTTTTGGTGATCGATGAAGTCGGCTACATCCCGTTCGCACCGGAAGCAGCGAACCTGTTCTTCCAATTGATCTCCGGCCGCTACGAACGCGCGTCTGTGATCGTGACCAGCAACAAGCCCCAGATCGCTGGGGAGAGGTCTCCGGCGACGACACCGTCGCTGCCGCGATGATCGACCGTCTCGTCCATCACGCCGATGTGCTCTCCTTGAAGAGAGACTCCTACCGGCTCCAAGACCGCGACACCGGCCGCACACCAGGCGCGGCAACCGGGTGAACAACTACACACACGGGGTCAAAAGTCACCGACCCCAAAGGGGTCCACGTTCAGAGACCGCCGACACCCCGGTTCCTGCCCGGCATCGGGGCCCGCCCTCGGGGACGCGCTGTACGGCGCCTTGATCTTCACGCACGGGAACCCCGGGCCGTGTTCTGCTGCCCGGGGTTCTTCTCATGCTGCGATGCGATGCGTCGGCTTCCTGTCAGTCAGAGCGTGTCAGCCACGGTCGAGGGGAGAACTGTGTTCCGTCTTCCTGCTGGGCGTCAGCCCGTGGCTGGGGAGCTTGCTACTGACACGGGACGGAGAGGGCACATCACAGTGATGCGGACACCGCCGCAAGGTGAAACGCGCAGGCTAGCGGCCCACCGGGGTACCGGGGATGCGAGTGAAACCCGCCCCACAGGCCGCCGCCAGGTTCGACGCGTCGAACGGCGTTGTGCTGGTGGAGCACACGGCCTCGTAGGCCTTTCCGTCATCGGTCAACAAGGTCACGTAGAGCTTTTCGGAGGCCGGAGTCCTGCTGCTCTCCGTATTCGCGACGGCGGTGTCCACCACACATCGGGGGGCGCCGGGAAGGACGTTGAGGTTCACCCATACTCCTGGGTTACGGCTGTCGTTGAGGAAGGCGTGGCCCGAGCGATCCGTCGCCGTGCGCCAGCGGGTTCCTTGGACCTGATCGTCGAAGTCCCTTACGGTGACAGCGATGTCGAGCTGCCCTCTGCATTTTCTGGAGTGGTCGAGGGCCTTCGTGTGCATGCTGCTGTGGGCAGCTGCGGATGAGGCGACGAGAACTCCGGCCATCAAGGAGCCTGCCGCTACCGAAACACCTCTAACGGCCCACGTGCTCTTGGAGCGGCCACCGTGACGTCGGGGCTCCCGAGGTTCCCATTGCATGCATGCGTTCCCTTCATGAGGCCTATGGAGAAGTCGATATACGCCTCCGCCGACATGGTCGTTATGGCGACTACTGTGCCGGTGCACTTCTATCGAGAGAGGCACTTCTTCTGCGGGGGTCAACAGTTTCCGCAGACGGGCCGTCAGGTGTCACGACCGATCAACTTTTCACCCATCCGGTCTTCTTCAATGCTCTGGACGGCGGGACGAGTGCGGAGGCCAGGCCGGGACATTCGTCACCACTGACAATCAAAGCGTGGCGTCGGCAGGGGCTGACGTTTCTTGATCCCTGCTGACCGACGAGCGGCGGGCCTTGATGGAGGCGGCTGAGCGGTTCGCCTCTGAGTTTCACGCGCCTGGGTTGGTGTTGGACGGGAACGCCCCGAGCTTGCCTTTCGGAGTAAGCAGGTCGCCCATCGCCTCCTGCACCATCCCGTGTGCCCTCGGCCCCTGCTGCCCCGTCAGGCCGCGGCCAACTCCCGCTCAAGAGTGGCCGGCGGTTGTCGGGGGTGAGGGCCCGGGGCAGGCGCTGGTGTGTCCGGGCCCCTCACAGGTCGCGCATCCGTCCGAGGGGTGCGGATGTTCATGGCGCGACGCCGTTTTTAACGACCATCACCTGGCGCCGGTCACGCGGCGGTGGGTGTCGGTCAACGCTGGGCGGTCGCCGCTGTGGTTGAGGCTTTGATGTAGGTGGCATGGACCGGGAGTCTGCTGGCCGACCGAGTGGTAGGTGTAGACCTGTGCCTCGAGGGCGGCAGGTCACGGTGGTGGCGGATAGGGGTGCGCGGTGGGCCGGGCGCCGTGGCGGCCAGCTTTGCACGAGCGGTAGGTTTCCTGGCGGCTGGCCGGCCAGCGTGCATCCCTGATCGATCCCCGTTTCGGTCGACTCGAAAGGGCAAGGCTCATGCTCAAGGTGAAGAAGGCCGTCACCGCCGCCGTGCTGGCGGGCGCGGCGATCACCGGCGCGGCTGCGACTCCGGCGATGGCGGCTCCCGACCACGGCAGCCTGGTCAACGTCGACGCCCGCAACGTCCTCAGCGGCAACCAGATCGTGCTGCTGCAGAACGTGTCAGTGCCGCTTGCCGCGGCGTTTTGCGGTGTGGACGTCAACGTCTTCTCCGCTCAGCTCGACCAGGGTCAGGCTTCCTGCCCGGCCCAGACGAACTCGCAGCAGCTGGCCTGGGCGGTCTGGAACTGACGCAAGACCCCGCTGTGGCGCGTGCGGGATCCAGTTCCCGCGTAATAGGGGTGGCAGCCACCAGCTGCCACCCCCCTCCTCGTGTGACAAATCCGCT
>NZ_BBZJ01000034.1 GCF_001417775.1 Streptomyces sp. TP-A0356
CAGAAGACGGCCGGGCCCCGTTGCGGCCCTGTGGGGATCCTGATGCGCTGGAGAAACGTCCCATCAGCGCGCGGGCCCAGGACATCGGAACAAGTGAACAGGAAAGGCGGCCATCCCATGCGCCGTACGACCCCCCACCGGACCACCACCACCGTCGTCGCCGTCGCGGCGACCCTCCTCCTCGCGGGCTGCGGCAGCCAGGGCGGTGCAGGGGCGGCCGGCAGCGGCTCGGTGTCACCGTCGGCCTCGGCCTCGGGGCCCGCGTCCGGGGCACCCTCGGGGTCGCCGTCGCTCACCCCGTCTCAGCCGTCGTCGGTCCCGCCGTCGGGGGCGCCGTCCGGCACCACGAGCGGCACGGCCTGCGCGCCCCAGGTGCAGCTCACCGCGGCCGACACGGGCCGTGTCGTCTGCCTGACGACGGGCGGCCGGATCAGCCTCACGCTGGAGGGCACCAGGGACCGGCCCTGGACCTCCGTCCGGGCCTCGGGCAGCGCGCTGAGGGCCACCAACGCCGGCATCGCCGTCCAGCCGGGCAACGCCACCGCCGCGTTCGACGCGGTCGCGCCCGGAACGGCACGGCTCACCTCGACCCGTCCGCTGTGCACCAAGCGCCCCGGCCAGAGGTCCTGCCTGGGCATCCAGGAATGGACGGTCACGGTGACGGTGACCAAGCCGTAGGGCCCTCAGCCGGCCAGATACCGCACCTGGTCCCACAACGCCGGGTCCACCACCCCCACCCGTCGCCGGAAGTGCCACAGCGGCACGTCCCACAGCTCGTCCGTCTCCAGGAAGCTGGGCCGCCCCTGGGCGTCGGCCACCGTCCCCGGGGGCAGCGGGATCACGCCGGCCCGGTCGTCGTGGTACCGGCTCGTGATCTTCGCGACCGTCGCGCTGTCCCCGTGCACCGTCAGCACCAGACACGGCCCGTCCTTGCCGCCCGACCGGTCCCGGTACGGCACGCTCGCCCACCAGATCTCGGCCGGCCGCGGATGCACGCGGGCGCGCCCCGGCGGACGCGTGGCCGCCCTGCGACGGCGCTGTCCGCGCCCCCAGCCGTCCACCAGCGTCGCGACCAGCGCGAGCAGCACCACCGCCGCCAGCGCCAGCCACCAGGACGTGTCCATGTGGATGACGGTACCGGCGCGTCCATGGCGTCGCCCGCCCTTCGCAACGCCCGTGCGCCCTGTCGTGCTCCCCGCACGCCCTTGTTCCAGCCGAACCGGTGACACCACAGGTGAGTTCCCCCACAACGGCCCCTGGCGGAGGAGCGACCCGCCCTTTTGCGTCTTACGCTCGACGAACCGCACGACCCCCGTCACCGCTCCCGTCCCTGCCTTCTGCACTTCCTGCCACGCGGAGGTTCCAGCTCTATGAAGCTCACCGTCGTCGGCTGCTCGGGGTCGTTTCCGTCCGCGGAATCGGCCTGTTCGAGCTACCTCGTCGAGGCCGACGGCTTCCGGTTGCTCCTCGACATGGGCAATGGCGCCCTTGGCGAGCTGCAGCGCCACTGCGGTCTCTACGACCTCGACGCGATCTTCCTCAGCCATCTGCACGCCGACCACTGCATCGACATGCTGGCGTACTTCGTCGCGCGCTACTACCGCCACGACGGCGGCCGCGCCGACCCGATCCCGGTGTACGGCCCGGAGGGCACCGAGCAGCGTCTGACCACCGCCTACGGCGACACGCTCGCGGCCTCTTCGATGAGCGAGGTCTTCGACTTCCACACGGTCAAGCCGGGTACGTTCGAGATCGGCCCCATCACCGCCCACACGGAACTCGTGCGCCACCCCGTCGAGGCGTACGCCATCCGCCTGGAGCACGGCGGCAGGTCGCTCGTGTACTCGGGCGACACGGGCGTGAGCGAGGCCCTGAACGAACTCGCGCGCGACGCGGACCTGCTCCTGTGCGAGGCCGCGTTCACCTACGGCAAGGAGAACATCCCGGACCTGCACCTCAACGGTCGCGAGGCCGGTGAGACGGCCGCCCGCGCCGGAGCCCGCCGTCTGGTCCTCACCCATATCCCGCCGTGGACCGACCCCCAGGTCAACCTCCTGGACGCCCGTGCCGTCTACCCCGGGCCGGTCGACCTGGCGGCGCCCCGGGCGTCGTACGAGATCTAGCCGTACGAGGTCTAGCCCTACGAGGTCTAGCCGTACGAGAACCAGTCGCGAGATCCAGGGCCGTACGGCGGCGACGGCCGGAATCGCCCGCGCACGCACGCGACCCGCGCACGCATGACCCGCGCACGCATGCGACCCGCGCACGCACGCACACGAAGAGGCCCCCGGAGGAATCCCCCGGGGGCCTGTCCGCGTAGCGCTCCTACCTGGCCTCGGCCTTCTGCAGTTCGGCCAGCTCCTCGTCGGACTCGCGGCCCGGCGTCGGCAGGTTGAACCTGGTGATCGCGAAGCGGAAGACCGCGTAGTAGACCGCCGCGAAGCACAGGCCCACCAGGACCAGGCCCCAGGGGTTGGTCGCGATGCCGAGGTTGAGGCCGAAGTCTACCGCTCCGGCCGAGAAGCCGAAGCCGTCCTTCATGCCCAGCGCCCAGGTCAGCGCCAGGGAGACACCGGTGAGGACGGCGTGGATCGCGTACAGGACCGGCGCGATGAACATGAACGTGAACTCGATCGGCTCGGTCACGCCCGTCACGAAGCTTGTCAGCGCGATGGAGAACATCATGCCGCCGACGACCTTGCGGCGCTCCGGGCGGGCGCAGTGCACGATGGCCAGGCACGCGGCCGGGAGGCCGAACATCATGATCGGGAAGAAGCCGGTCATGAACTGGCCCGCCGCCGGGTCGCCGGCCAGGAAGCGGGCGATGTCACCGCTCTTGCCGTGGTACTCGCCCGCCTGGAACCAGGGGAAGGAGTTCAGCAGGTGGTGCATGCCGATCGGGATCAGCGCCCGGTTGGCGACGCCGAAGATGCCCGCGCCGACGGCGCCCGAACCGACCAGCCACTCACCGAAGTTGTGCAGACCCGTGCCGAGCACCGGCCAGATGTACCCGAACACGATGCCGATCAGCAGGCCCGCGAAGGCCGACAGGATCGGGACGAGCCGGCGGCCGCCGAAGAAGCCGGCCCAGTCCGGCAGCTTCGTGCGGTAGAAGCGCTGGTAGAGGAGGGCGACCACGAGACCCATCACCACACCGCCGAGGACCTTGGCGTCCACGGGAGCGTCCACCATGACGACCTTGCCGTCGACGGCCTGTGCCACCTTCGGCAGGTTCTTGTCGGTGAACGTGGCGAGCACGTTCTTGAAGACCAGGTAGCCGACGACCGCCGCGAGCGCCGTCGAACCGTCCGACTTCTTCGCGAAGCCGATCGCGATGCCCACGGCGAACAGCAGCGCCATGTTGTCGAGGATCGCGTTGCCGCCGGCCGCCATGAAGCCCGCTATCTTCGTGAGGAACGAAGGGAACGACGGGCGGCCCAGCATGTCGGTGTTGCCGAGGCGCACCAGGAGGGCGGCAGCCGGCAGCACCGCAACCGGCAGCATCAGGCTGCGGCCGATGCGCTGCAGTACAGCCATCGCACCGGCGCCCTTCTTCTTCTCGGCCGCGGGAGCGGCGCTGACCGTGGTCACAACTTCCTCCAGTGGGCAAGGCGCCGCCCGGTGACAGGGGAAGGGGGACGGCGGCGTCTCCGACGGAACGGGACCGCGCACCCCGACCGGGGCGTATCGCGTGGTCTACACCACCCAGTGGTGTAGACCTGTTGTAGCAGATGAAGGGCGGATAAGGAACCCGCGATCCTGCGACCGCCGCGCTACGCGCCGTACCGGCCCGGGACATGGCAGAGGCCCCCGGATCAGGGGGCCAGGCGGGACGGTGGCATCACGGCTCGGTGACGTCCTCGACCTCCTCCTCCTGCTCCCTGCCCACCGTCTTCAGGTCGAACGTCGTGATGGCGAACCGGAAAACCGCGTAGTACACGACCGCGAAGCACAGCCCGATCGGGATGATCGCCCACGGCTTGGTCGCCAGGTTCCAGTTGATCACGTAGTCGATCAGGCCCGCGGAGAAGCTGAAGCCGTCGTGCACCCCGAGGCCCCAGGTCACCGCCATCGACACCCCGGTCAGCAGGGCGTGGACCGCGTACAGCAGCGGCGCGACGAACAGGAACGAGTACTCGATGGGCTCCGTGATGCCCGTGACGAACGACGTCAGCGCCACCGACAGCATCATCCCGCCCACCTCCTTGCGACGGCTCGGCCTGGCGCAGTGCGTGATCGCCAGCGCGGCGGCGGGCAGCGCGAACATCATGATCGGGAAGAAGCCTGACGTGAATTGCCCCGCGTGCGGGTCCCCCGCCAGGAACATGTTGATGTCGCCGTGCACCACCGTCCCGTCCGGCTTCGTGTAGCTGCCGAACTGGAACCAGACCGGCACGTTGAGGAACTGGTGCAGCCCCACGACCAGCAGCGCCCGGTTGGCGACGCCGAACAGGCCCGCGCCCCACGCCCCGAGCCCCACCAGCCAGTCGCCGAAGCGCTCGAGACCGCTCCCGACCGGCGGCCAGATCCACAGACACAGCGCCGCGAACGCGATCCCGACGAACGCCATGACGATCGGCACCAGCCGGCGGCCGTTGAAGAAGCCGAGCCAGTCCACCAGCCTCGTACGGTGGTAGCGCTGCCAGAAGAACGCCGAGAGCAGCCCCATCACGATGCCGCCGAACACCCCCGGATTCTGGTACGTGAAGGCGGTCACCGAGTGGTCCGCCGCCTGGCAGCCGATCGCGGGCAGTGCCTTCGTCCCGCCCGCGCAGTCGTTCGGGAACTGGTGCAGCACGTTGTAGTAGACGAGGAACCCCGCGACCGCCGCGAGCGCCGTCGACCCGTCCGCCTTCTTCGCCATGCCGATGGCGACCCCCACGCAGAACAGCATCGGCAGCCCGAGCGAGCCGTCGAGCAGCGCACTGCCCGCGCCCGCCATCACCCTGGAGACATCGGTCCAGCCCAGTCCGTCCTTGCCGAACACGTCGGGCTGGCCCAGCCGGTTGAGGATGCCCGCCGCGGGCAGCACCGCGATCGGGAGCTGGAGGCTGCGCCCCATCTTCTGCAGCCCCTGGAACAGCCGGTGCCCGCGGGCGCGGCCGGGCGCCGCGGGGCTCCCCGCACTCATCGGCGTCCCGAGCCGGTCATCGGCGTCCTCCGGCACACAGTTTGGCGACCGTTCCTCAGGTGGTGTAGACCAGTCGGGGGACGGTCGCGCCGTCGTGAACGCCATCCTCGGGGACGGACGACATGACCGCTCGCAAAGTTGGGCCAACTGTGGGTTACTGCGACAAAGCGGTTCGGATCAGGGAGAGAAGACATGGCCAGCAAGGCTGAGAAGATCGTTGCCGGGCTCGGCGGCATCGACAACATCGACGAGATCGAAGGATGCATCACCCGACTCCGCACCGAGGTCAACGACCCCTCGCTGGTCGACGAGGCCGCCCTGAAGGCCGCGGGCGCGCACGGCGTCGTCAAGATGGGCACCGCCATCCAGGTCGTCATCGGCACGGACGCGGACCCGATCGCGGCGGAGATCGAAGACATGATGTGAGGCGCCGGGCGCGCCAACGGGTCCCGGAGGACCGCCGGCGGGTCCAGGCGCTCACTCGGAAGGGGTCCATTCCGCCGCGGGAGGGGCCCCTTCCGCAGCTACGGATAGGCTCGGGGCCATGTCTCGAATCGACGGCCGAACCCCTGACCAGCTCCGCCCCATCACCATCCAGCGCGGCTGGAGCAAGCACGCCGAGGGCTCCGTCCTCGTCTCCTTCGGTGACACGAAGGTCCTCTGCACCGCCTCCGTCACCGAGGGAGTGCCGCGCTGGCGCAAGGGCAGCGGGGAGGGCTGGGTCACCGCCGAGTACGCCATGCTGCCCCGCTCCACCAACACCCGGGGTGACCGCGAGTCGGTCAAGGGCAAGATCGGCGGCCGTACGCACGAGATCAGCCGGCTCATCGGCCGCTCCCTGCGCGCCGTCGTCGACTACAAGGCGCTCGGCGAGAACACGATCGTCCTCGACTGCGACGTGCTGCAGGCGGACGGTGGCACCCGCACCGCGGCGATCACCGGCGCGTTCGTGGCGCTGGCGGACGCGGTGGCCTGGGCCCAGCGCAAGAAGCTGGTGAAGCCCGGACGGAAGCCGCTGACCGGCACCGTCTCGGCCGTCTCCGTGGGCATCGTGGACGGCGTACCGCTCCTGGACCTCTGCTACGAGGAGGACGTCAGGGCCGAGACCGACATGAACGTCGTCTGCACCGGCGACGGCCGCTTCGTGGAGGTACAGGGCACGGCGGAGGCGACACCGTTCGACCGCAAGGAGCTGAACGCCCTGCTCGACCTCGCGGCCGCCGGCTGCGAGGAACTGGCGGCGATCCAGCGCACGGAGCTGGAGGCAACCGCATAGGGGCCCTTCGGCGTTCTCAGGGATAGCCGCACGGTTGCGGTGGCAGGCGCACGGGACGTGCCGCGCGCCCGCTCGCAGCCCCGTACGACCACCGAAGCGTCGGGCGCGCCGGATCGCCCGGCGCGTCCACGGGAGAGTGCGGCACCGTCCACGGGGAGGGAACCGTTCCATGGCCGCGCGCCACCGCCGAGGCATTGCCACCGCCGCGTTCGCCGCCGTCGCCGTACTCGCCGCCGTGGGCGCGAGCTCCGGCTGCGACGTCGTCGACAAGGCGATCGACTGCGTGCAGACCGCCGACACGATCGCCGACAGCGTCACCGGTCTCCAGCAGGCCGCCGAGAACGCGGCGAACGATCCGGCGCGGACGAACGCCTCCCTCGACTCCATCGAGAAGAACCTCGACAAGATCGGCGACAGGACGGGCAACGTCGACGTCAACAAGGCGGTGGACGACCTCCGCAAGGCCGTCACGAACGTCCGCCAGGCCATCGGGAACGGCGACCGCACCCCCGACGTCGGCCCGGTCACGGACGCGGCGGGGGAGCTGACGAAGGTCTGCACGTCGTAGCGGACCGGCACGGGGGGTGCGGCGAGGCGGGCGTCGGCGGCGCACGATACTGGGGGACATGACCCGCCTGATCCTCGCCACACGCAACGCCGGAAAGATCACCGAACTGAAGGCGATCCTCGCCGAAGCCGGCCTCCCGCACGACCTCGTCGGCGCGGACGCCTACCCCGACATCCCCGATGTCAGGGAAACCGGTGTCACGTTCGCCGAGAACGCCCTGCTGAAGGCCCACGCACTGGCCGGGGCGACGGGACTGCCCGCGGTCGCCGACGACTCGGGTCTGTGCGTCGACGTCCTCAACGGCGCGCCGGGCATCTTCTCGGCGCGCTGGGCGGGCCGGCACGGCGACGACAAGGCGAACCTGGACCTGCTCCTGGCCCAGATCGCGGACATCGACGACGCCCACCGGGGCGCCCACTTCGCCTGCGCGGCGGCCCTGGCCCTGCCGGACGGCACGGAACGCGTGGTCGAGGGCCAACTGCGCGGCACCCTGCGCCACACCCCGTCCGGCACGAACGGCTTCGGCTACGACCCGATCCTGCAGCCGGAGGGCGAGACGCGCACCTGCGCGGAACTGACCCCGGAGGAGAAGAACGCGATCAGCCACCGCGGCAAGGCGTTCCGCGCGCTGGTGCCGGTGGTACGGGAGCTGCTGGGCTGACGACGAGGGTCCACCCGGTTCCCGCTCCGGGTGGACCCTCGTATCGATCGCGTGCGGCCGGTGGGATTCGAACCCACACGGGCGTGAACCCACTGGGACCTAAACCCAGCATGACTGCCAGTTCCATCACGGCCGCTCACGCGGTCGGCGTGCGCGACCGCGGCGCTCAGTCTACGGGCAGGCCGAGTCGCGCCGCGAGGGGCACCGCGTCATCCGGCGGTCCTACGGTGCCGTCGCCGCACGGCAGTTCGGTCTCAGCGCCCGGCCGCCGCCTTCAGCCCCCCACATGCTCGCGACAGCAGGAGGGGAACGGCAGAGGGGCCCGTGACGGTGGTCACCGGCCCCTCTTCCTGAGTGATCTACAAGTGCCTGAGTGATCTACAAGTACAGGCCCGTGGAGTCCTCCGACCCCTCGAAGCGGTCCGCCGCCACGGCGTGCAGGTCGCGTTCGCGCATCAGGACGTACGCGGTCCCGCGCACCTCGACCTCGGCCCGGTCCTCCGGGTCGAACAGGACCCGGTCGCCCGGCTCCACGGTCCGCACGTTCTGCCCGACCGCGACGACCTCGGCCCAGGCGAGGCGGCGGCCGACGGCCGCGGTCGCGGGGATCAGGATGCCGCCGCCGGACCGGCGTTCGCCCTCCGCGGCGTCCTGCCGCACGAGCACACGGTCGTGCAGCATCCGGATGGGCAACTTGTCGTGGTGGGTCTTCTCGCTCACGCCTTGAACCTACCTGCCCTCGACGGCCTCGTGCGCGGCCGGGTCAGCGCTTGCGCCGCTTGGCGCCGACGGCCAGCAGCCCGACGACCCCGACCACGACCAGCGCGACGGGCACGACGCGCTCCAGCCGTGGCGCGCCGTCCTCCGTGACCAGCTGCCCCTTCACCTGGCTGACGACCCGGTTGACGCCGACATAGGCACGCCCGAGCGTGTGATCGACGTGGGAGACGACCTTGGCCTTGGCGTCCCCGACGATCGTCTTGGGGTGCACCCGGACGCCGATCTCGTCGAGCGTCTCGGCCAGCGTTTCGCGGCGGCGCTTGATGTCCGCCTCGATCTGCGCCGGAGTTCTGGTGTCCGGTGTGCTCGACGTGTCCGCCACCGCGCTTCCTCCGTGGTCGTTTGCGACGTGTTCCGCGCAATTCCTGCTTCTGTGGTCGACAGTCTGTCAGCTTCGGGCCGAACACACTCCTCGGCACCCCTATGGAGGGGCCGGAAGCGGATTAGGCTCGTCGGGTAATCCGCCCCTTGCCACGTGAGGTTCCGATGAGCGAGCGACTCCAGCCCGGCGACACCGCCCCCGCCTTCACCCTGCCCGACGCCGACGGCAACGGGGTCTCCCTGGCCGACCACAAGGGCCGCAAGGTCATCGTGTACTTCTACCCGGCCGCGCTCACCCCTGGCTGCACCAAGCAGGCGTGCGACTTCACGGACAACGTGGAGCTGCTGGCGGGCGCCGGCTACGACGTCATCGGCATCTCCCCGGACAAGCCGGAGAAGCTCGCGAAGTTCCGCGAGAAGGAGTCCCTGAAGGTCACCCTCCTCGCCGACCCCGACAAGGAGGTCCTGGAGGCCTACGGCGCGTTCGGCGAGAAGAAGCTGTACGGCAAGACGGTCGTCGGTGTCATCCGCTCCACGGTGATCGTGGACGAGGAGGGCAAGGTCGAGCGTGCCCTGTACAACGTGAAGGCGACCGGGCATGTGGCGAAGATCATCAAGGATCTGGAGCTCTGACGGTCCGCCCTCGGCACGAACGGCCCGCACCGGCTTGATCCGGTGCGGGCCGCTTGCGTGCCGGTGCGGGCCGGTGAACCGCGCCGCTACGGCCTTGAGCCGCGCGTCCTCACGCCCCCGCCCCGCCCGTGGTGCCGCCCGTCGGCGGTGTCCCCCCGGTGCCGGTCGTCCCCCCGGCCCCGGTGGTGCCGCCCGCGCCGGTGGTGCCGCCCGTCGGCGGAGTCCCTCCCGTGCCCGTCGTCCCCCCGGCCCCGGTGGTGCCGCCCGTTGCGCTGGTGCCCCCGGTCCCGGTCGCGCCGCCGGTGCCCGGAGTGCCCGTGGTGCCCGTCGTGCCGTCCGCCCCGGGTGTGCCGCCGGTGGTCTGGCCCTGGGTCTGGCCCTGGTCCTGGCCCGGGACGGTCTGGTCACCCGTCGTGCCGCCGTTGTCCTGGGTGCCCGTGGCCCCCGGCTGCTGGCTCGTGGGGTCCGTGCTGGGCTCGATCGTCTGGTCCGCGCCGGCCTGCAGGTTGAGATCGAAGTCCTTGACCGCCTTGCCCTGCAGGGCGGCGCCCGTGAACTGCGCCCAGATCTGCGCGGGCGCGCCGCCGCCATTGATCCGCGGCAGGCCCATCGCGCCGTACAGCGACTCGTGTCTGCCGGTGTCCGGGTCCTGGCCCATCACCGACACCACCGTCGCCAGGTCCGGGGTGTAGCCGGCGAACCAGGCCGCCTTGTCCTCCTCCGCCGTGCCCGTCTTGCCCGCGGCGGGCCGCCCGGCGGCCTGCGCGTTGGTCGCGGTGCCGTTGTCCACCACGCTCCGCAGGACCGCGGTGGTCGTGTCGGCCGCCTCGCGGCTCACCGCCTGCCGGGTCTGCTGCTGCGGCAGCTGGACGTCCTGGGTGCCGTCCTTGGCGACCTTCTCGACCAGCGTGTAGACACCGTGCTTGCCGTGGTTGGCGAGCGTCGCGTACGCCTGGGCCATGTCGAGCACGCTCGCGGTGGCCGTGCCGAGCGCGATCGACGGATACGGGTGCAGGTCCGGCGTGTCCGCGGGCACGCCGAGGTCGACCGCGGTCTTCTCCACCTTGGACGGGCTGACGTCCACCGCCATCTGCGCGTACACGGCGTTGACGGACTTGTCCGTGGCCTGGCGGACGGAGAGCGGGCCGTAGGACTGGTTGTCCTCGTTCTCGGGCGCGTACGCCGCGCCGCTCCAGCCCTGTACCGGGCGCTTGTCCGTGCCGTCGTACACCGTGTTCGGGGTGATCGTGACGCCGTCCTGCGTCTGGGCGCCGTTCTCCACGGCGGAGGTGAACACGAACGGCTTGAACGTGGAGCCGACCTGGTAGTCGCGCCGGGTGGCGTTGTTGACGTACTGCTTCGTGTAGTCGATGCCGCCGTACATCGCGAGGACCTTGCCGGTGGCCGGGTCCATGGCCACGCCCCCCGCGCGGACGTACCGGTCGACCTTGCGGTTCTGCTTGTCGAGCTTGGACATCACCTGGTCGTCGACGGCCTTGACGAAGGCGTCCTGCTTGGACTTCTGCAGGGTGGTGGTGATGCGGTAGCCGCCGCCCGCCAGGGTGTCCTCGTCGATGATCTTGTTGGTGGTGAGGTAGTCCTTGACCGCCTGGACGAGGTAACCGCGCTGGCCGGACAGCCCCGTCCCGGCGGCCTGCTGCCTGGGCGCCGGGAACGTCACCTTCTGCCGCTCCGCCGCGCTCAGCCAGTTCTTCTTGACCATGCCGTCGAGGACGTAGTTCCAGCGGGCCATGGCGGCACCCTTGTTCTCGGGGTGCGCGATCACGTCGTACTCGCTCGGCGCGTTCAGCAGCGCCGCGAGGTAGGCGCCCTGGCCGACCGTGAGGTTCTTCGCGTCCACGCCGTAGTACGCCTGCGCGGCGGCCTGGACGCCGTACGCGTTGCGGCCGAAGAAGCTGGTGTTGAGGTAGCCCTCCAGGATGTCGTCCTTGCTCTTCTCGCGGTCGAGCTTTATCGCGATGAAGAACTCCTTCACCTTGCGGGTGACGGTCTGCTCCTGGCCCAGGTAGTAGTTCTTCACATACTGCTGGGTGATCGTCGAGCCGGACTGCTTCCCCTTGCCGGTGGCGGTGTTCCAGGCGGCGCGGACCATCGCCTTGGGGTCGACCGCGGACTCGGAGTAGAAGTCGCGGTCCTCGGCGGCGAGCGCCGCGTGCTGGGCCGCCCTGGAGATCTGCGCGAGCTGCACGTTCTCACGGTTGACCGGGCCGACGCGGGCCAGTTCGCTGCCGTCCGCGTACAGGTAGACGTTGCTCTGCTGGGTCGCCGCCGCGTTCGCCGCCGGGATCCTGACCATGTAGTAGCCGACCGCGAAGAGGCCGATGAGGACCAGTAGCCCGGTGACGCAGGTGGCGAGCACCGTCCGCCAGGTGGGGATCAGCCGACGCCATCCCGTGCGCCCGGGCCGCTTCGGCTCCTCACCGGGGAGCGCCCCCGGGGCCGCGGGCTGGGGCTGTCTGGGTGCCAAGCCCTGGCTGCTGTGCTGCGGCTGCGGCTCGTCGCTCATCGTGGTGCCGGATCTCCCGTTTCGCGTCGTACGTTCCGTACGTCCTCGTACGCCATGTGCGTCCCCCGAAGAAGACTGTCGCACCTTCCGTTCCGTTCCCGACACGAGGGACGCGTCCCTGGGAAAAACGTGTGGTACGCCACTTCGTGCGGGCGCTAGGCTCCAGCGCTTCGCCCGGCTCGCGCCGAAGGAGGTTGCCGTGGGGACAGGGCGGTTGTACGCCGCCGTCGCCGCCAGCGGTTTCCGGCGGTACGCGACCTACCGGACCGCGACCGCGGCGGGGGTGTTCACCAACACAGTCTTCGGAGTGATCTTGGCATACACGTACCTCGCCCTGTGGCACGAGCGGCCCCACCTCGGGGGGTACGTCCAGGCACAGGCGTTGACGTACGTGTGGGTCGGTCAGGCGCTGCTCGTCGCGGTCTCGGTGATGGGCGGCGGCTTCGAGGACGAGCTGATCGAGCGTATCCGTACGGGCGACATCGCGATCGACCTGTACCGGCCCGCCGATCTGCAGTTGTGGTGGCTGGCCGGGGACCTGGGCCGGGCCCTGTTCCAGCTGCTGGCCCGGGGCGCGATCCCGATGGCGGCCGGCGCGCTGCTGTTCCGGCTCGCCCTGCCCACCCGCCCGCTGACCTGGCTGGCGTTCCTGGTCGCCGTCGTGCTCGGCACGGTGGTGAGCTTCGCGATCCGCTTCCTGGTCGCGCTCACCGCGTTCTGGCTGATGGACGGGGCGGGCGTCGCCCAGATCTCCTGGATCACCGCGACCTTCTGTTCGGGCATGCTGCTGCCGCTCAACGTCTTCCCGGGCGTGCTCGGCGAGATCGTGCGCGCCCTGCCCTGGGCGTCGCTGATCCAGGCCCCCGCGGACATCCTGCTGGGCGCGGCGGACCCCCTGACCACGTACGCCCGCCAACTGGCATGGGCGGTGGCGCTGCTCGCGGCCGGGCGGCTGCTCCAGTCGGCGGCGACGCGGCGGGTGGTGGTCCAGGGTGGCTGAGAGCTCCCAGTCGTACGGCCGTGCGCGGGAAGGCCTGCGCGCCTACGGACTGGTCGCCGCGATGTGGATCCGCTCCACGATGGCCTACCGGGCCTCCTTCGTGATGAGCACCCTCGCCAACTTCGCCGCAACCGCGCTGGACTTCGTCGCGATCCTGCTGATGTTCTCGCGGGTCGACGTGCTCGGTGGCTACCGGCTGCCCGAGGTCGCCTTCCTGTACGGCCTCTCGGCGACCGCCTTCGGGCTCGCGGACCTCGCGATCGGTTCCATGGACCGGCTGGGGCGGCGGGTGCGCGACGGCACGTTGGACACCCTCCTGGTGCGTCCCGCGCCCGTCCTCGCGCAGGTCGCCGCGGACCGCTTCGGGCTGCGTCGGCTCGGCCGGGTGACACAAGGGGTGTGTGTCCTGGGATACGCGGTCGCCGCGCTCGACATCGCCTGGACCCCGCTGAAGGCGGTGATGATCCCGCTGATGGTGCTGAGCGGCGGCCTGATCTTCTGCGCGGTGTTCGTGGCGGGCGCGGCCTTCCAGTTCGTGGCACAGGACGCCTCGGAGGTGCAGAACGCGTTCACGTACGGCGGTACCACGCTGCTGCAGTACCCGCCGACGGTGTTCGCCAAGGAGCTGGTGCGCGGGGTGACCTTCGTCCTGCCGCTCGCCTTCGTCAACTGGCTGCCCGCCCTGTACGTGCTGGGGCGGCCGTATCCGCTCGGCCTGCCGGGGTGGGCCGCCTTCACTCCGCCCCTGGTCGCGGCGGGCTGCTGCGCGCTGGCGGGGCTGGCGTGGCGCGCGGGACTGCGTTCGTACCGGAGTACGGGGAGCTGAGGGGCATATGGAGGGTGCATCGGTGGACGGTGGCTTCATCGAACTGGAGCGGGTCGAGAAGGTCTTCGACGTGCGCAAGAGGACCGGCTTCCTGAAGAGCGAGCGGCGGCAGGTGCGCGCCGTCGACTCGATCTCCTTCACGGTGGCGCGCGGCGAGATGGTCGGCTACATCGGTCCGAACGGCGCAGGGAAGTCCACCACCATCAAGATGCTGACCGGGATCCTGACGCCGAGCGGAGGCCGGCTGAGGGTCGCCGGGATCGATCCCTCTCGCGAGCGGACGAGACTGGCCCGGCGCATCGGGGTGGTGTTCGGGCAGCGCACGACCCTGTGGTGGGACCTGCCGCTGATCGACTCCTACCGGCTGATGCACCGTATGTACCGCATCCCGGACGGCCGTTACCACGAGAACCTCGACCAGTGCGTCGAACTCCTCGAACTGGGCGGCCTGTTGGACGTGCCGGTACGGCAGCTGTCGCTGGGGCAGCGGATGCGCGGCGACATCGCGGCGGCGCTGCTGCACGACCCCGAGGTGCTGTACCTCGACGAGCCGACGATCGGCCTCGACGTGATCTCCAAGGCCAAGGTGCGGGACTTCCTGCGGGACCTGAACGCCGAGCGCGGCACGACGGTGCTGTTGACCACCCACGACCTGCAGGACATCGAGCAGTTGTGCTCGCGCGTGATGGTCATCGACCACGGGCGTCTCATGTACGACGGTCCGCTCGCCGGGCTGCACGAGGTGGGCGACGGCGAACGCACCCTCGTGGTCGACCTGGAGCGGGAGCTGCCGCCGATCCAGGCGCCGCCCGCTCGCGTGGTGCGGGTCGAGGGGCCGCGGCAGTGGCTCGCGTTTCCCGCCTCGGAGTCGGCGGCCCCGCTGGTGGCGCGCGTCGCGGCCGAGTATCCGCTGGTGGACCTGTCGGTGCGGGAGCCGGACATCGAGGCGGTCATCGCGAAGATGTACGCCGGCCAGGCGGTACGGGCCGAGCGGGCGCTCCCGTAGGCGGGGGCGGCCCTCCTCCCTGACCCGGCATCCCTCGTAGCCCGGCGCCCGCGATCCTCGTAGGCTGACGCCTATGACCGACGCAGCGTCTTCCGGGGGAAGCGACGATCAGCGGCCGACGCCGCAGGCCCCCCATCCCGCCGCCCCGGAGCTCCGCGCCTCCGACGCCGACCGCGAACGGGTCGCCGAGGTCCTGCGGGACGCCCTCGCGGAGGGCCGCCTCGACATGGAGGAGTTCGAGGAGCGGCTGGAGGCCACGTACAAGGCCCGGACCTACGGGGAACTGGCCCCCATCACCCGGGACCTGCCGGTCGCGGGCGTTACCGCGCCGACCGTGTCGCTGACCAAGGAGCCTGCGGAGAGCGGGGGTTGGGCGGAGCGGATCGTCGGGGGCGGCGGGTCGTCCTCGTGGGCCGTCGCCGTGATGTCCGGGTTCCAGCGCAAGGGGCGCTGGACGGTGCCCAAGCGGTTCAACTCCTTCGCCTTCTGGGGCGGCGGTGAGATCGACCTGCGGGAGGCGTACTTCGCGGACCGTGAGGTCGAGATCAACTGCGTCGCGATCATGGGCGGGGTGAACGTCATCGTGCCGCCCGGGGTCCAGGTGGTGGTGCGCGGCATCGGGATCATGGGCGGCTTCGACCACCGTGAGGAGGGCGTGCCGGGAGAGCCGGGCGCGCCGCGCGTGATCGTCAACGGGTTCGCGTTCTGGGGCGGGGTCGGCATCGAGCGCAAGATCACCCGGGCCGAGCGGCAGCGGCTGAAGGAGGAGCGGCGCCAGGAGAAGCTGGAGCGCAAGGCCGCCCGCAAGGAGCTGCACGCGTCGCTGCGTGAGCGGTACGAGACCCACCGCGACATGCTGGAGGATCATCGCGAGCTGGGGCGCGAGCGACACGAGGAGCGCCGCGAGCTCCAGCGGGAGCGCCGGGAGGCCCGTCGCGAGGGGCGCGACAGGCGCCGCAACGGCTACTGACCGGAGCATGCCGGGTGGACCCCCGGGCCCGACGGGGTGGGGGAGTACGTGGTCACGAGCACGTCGGAGTCGCGCGGGACGGCGATGCGCACGGCTGACCACCTGCCCACCGGGGGCCAGGAAGACCGAGGCGGCGACCGCGGAGGTGAGCCGGCGCATGGTCCCGGCGGCCGCGGCCGCGTCGTCCCCGGCGGCGACCGCGAGGGAGGCGTGCGTGATGGCCGGCGGCTGCCGGCCGTGGCGATGGGACAGCGTGATACGGGCACTCGTACCGCCGACGCCGACGCCGACGCCGACGCCGACGCCGACGTGCACGACGTCGCGCACGGACCGTCCGGACATCGCGAGGCACAACCGGAACGCCCCGACCCGACCCTGACGAGACCCTGAAATGCCCCGGGACTTCTCCGTCCGGACAGACGCCGGGAACTCCCGCTCCGTTCCAGGAGTCGGTCAGGAAGGGACAATGTGTAGCGGGGTACGTGAACGGGTGGAGTGGATGGAACGCACGAAACCGGATGAAGTGGTCGCCGTAGGGCTGTCCCGCGCGGGGACGGCCACGAACCGGGCGATGACGGCCTTCAGCCCTGCCGACGAGGAGAAGCGCCGGGGCGTACGCCGGATGAAGGGCATGGCGAGCGGGCTGCTGCTCCTCGTGGCGCTCGTGTACGCCCTCGCCAAGGGCGCAGAGAACGCGGGCGCGGGCCCCTGGGCCGGCTATGTCGCGGCGGCGGCCGAGGCCGGCATGGTCGGCGCGCTCGCCGACTGGTTCGCGGTCACCGCGCTCTTCAGGCACCCGCTGGGCCTGCCCATCCCACACACGGCGATCATCCCCAACAAGAAGGACCAGCTCGGGGTCTCCCTGGGCGAGTTCGTCGGCGAGAACTTCCTCTCCGAGGAGGTCGTACGCCAGCGCCTGCACGCCGTCGGCATCAGCAGACGTCTGGGCGCCTGGCTCGCCGATCCGGAGCACGCCGACCGGGTGACGGCGGAACTGGCGACCGCCCTGCGCGGCGCCCTCACCGTCCTGCGCGACTCCGACGTCCAGGCCGTGGTCGGCGAGGCCATCACCCGCCGCGCCGACGCCCAGGAGATAGCGCCGGGACTCGGCAAGATGCTGGAGAAGGTCGTCGCGGACGGCGGCCACAGGCGGTTCGTGGACCTCATCTGCCTGCGTGCCCACGACTGGCTCGTCCTGCACGACGACCAGGTCATGACCGCCGTCCAGGACGGCGCCCCCGGCTGGACCCCCCGGTTCGTCGACAAGAAGGTCGGCGAGCGTGTCTACAAGGAGCTGCTCCGCTTCGTCACCGAGATGCGGGACGCCCCCTCCCACCCGGCGCGTGGCGCCCTCGACCGGTTCCTCGCCGACTTCGCCTCCGACCTGCAGTCCGACACCGACACCCGTGCGCGCGTGGAGCGGCTCAAGGGCGAGGTGCTGGGCCGCGGCGAGGTCCAGGACCTGATCGCCTCCGCCTGGACGGCCGTACGGTCCATGATCGTGTCCGCCGCCGAGGACGAGAACAGCCAGCTGCGGCTGCGCGTGCGGGCCTCGCTGCTGGCGCTCGGCGCGCGTATGGCCGCCGAGCCGAGGACCCAGTCCAAGGTGGACAAGTGGGTGGAGGGCGCGGCGGTGCACGTCGTGACGACGTACCGCAAGGAGATCACCTCCCTGATCACGGACACGGTGGCCGGCTGGGACGCCGCGCACACCACACGCAAGATCGAGGCGCACATCGGCCGTGACCTGCAGTTCATCCGGATCAACGGCACGGTGGTGGGCTCGCTGGCCGGACTGTTGATCTACACCGTGTCGCGGGCGCTCGGGGCGTAACCGGCGGCCGAGCGGGAACTCGGGTCGCGTGCGGCCGGGTGCGAGGACACCCGGCGCCCTTGAGGAGGAAGCCATGTCCGTCACCGCGCCCCCACCCGGCACGGTCACCACCGCCATCCCCGCCCGACTTGATCGCCTGCCCTGGTCGCGCTGGCACTGGACGATCGTGATCGGACTCGGCACGGTATGGATCCTCGACGGCCTGGAGGTCACGGTCGTCGGCAACATCGCCAGCCGTCTGTCGGAGCCCGGCAGCGGGCTGCCGATCACCTCCGGGCAGGTCACCGGCCTGGCGGCCGCGCTGTATGTGGCGGGCGCCTGTTCGGGCGCCCTCTTCTGGGGCCGCCTGACCGACCGCTACGGCCGCAAGAAGCTCTTCATGATCACCCTGGCGGTCTACCTCGGGGCGACCGCCCTGACCGCGGTCTCCTTCCAGTCCTGGTGGTTCTTCCTCTTCCGCTTCCTCACCGGTTTCGGCATCGGCGGCGAGTACGCGGCCATCAACTCCGCGATCGACGAGCTGATCCCGGCGAACTACCGCGGACGCGTCGACCTGATCATCAACGGCAGCTTCTGGCTGGGCGCGGTCGGCGGTTCGCTGCTGTCGATCCTCGCGCTGAACACGAGCTTCCTGCCGAAGGACGTCGGCTGGCGGCTGACATTCGCCCTGGGCGTCGTCCTCGGCCTGGCCATCCTGCTGGTACGACGGCACGTTCCCGAGAGCCCGCGCTGGCTGCTGATCCACGGCAGGGAGCAGGAGGCGGAACGGGTGGTGTCCGAGATCGAACGGCGCGTCGAGGCGGAGAAGGGCCAGCCGCTTCCGCCGCCCCGGGGCGTGATCACCATCCACCAGCGCGAGAGCATCGGCTTCGCCACCATCGCCCGCACGGTCTTCCACGACTACCGCAAGCGCGCCATCCTCGGCTTCTCCCTCTTCATCGGGCAGGCCTTCCTCTACAACGCGATCACCTTCGGCTTCGGCGCGATCCTGACCAGGTTCTTCAACGTCCCCGCCGACCACACCGGCTACTACTTCGCCGTCATCGCGATCGGCAACTTCTGCGGCCCGCTGCTGCTCGGCAAGCTCTTCGACACGGTCGGCCGCCGGGTGATGATCTCGTCGACGTACCTGCTCTCGGGTGTGCTGCTGTTCGGCACGGCCTGGCTGTTCTCACGCGGCGTGCTGAGCGCGGGCACACTGACCGCGTGCTGGTGCGCGGTGCTGTTCTTCGCCTCGGCGGGCGCGTCCAGTGCGTATCTGACGGTCTCCGAGGTGTTCCCGATGGAGACGCGGGCCATGTCCATCGCCTTCTTCTACGCGATCGGCACCGCGGCCGGCGGCATCAGCGGCCCGATCCTGTTCGCGGAGCTCACCAACACCGGGCGGGTCGGTGACACGGTTCTCGCCTTCCAGATCGGCGCGGCCCTCATGTGCGCGGCGGGACTGGTCGCGGCGCTGCTCGCGGTACGGGCGGAGCGGCGGTCGCTGGAGGACATCGCCAAGCCGCTCACGGCGACGACGGTGGGGGCGCAGGCGACGCCGTAGGCGCGAGGGCCCAGAGGCCACAGGGCGATCTGAGTATCCATACTCTGTCCGCTCCACGGCGGGGCGGGAACTCTCGTACGCATGACCGAGAAGCTGCTCCGCCCCATGCGAACGCGCCCCATGCCCGAGCGCTGGCTGATCCGCCTGCTCGGCGCCGCCCTCGCGGCAGCGGCGTACCTCCTGTGCCTGCCGTGGGACCTGCGCAACCGGCCGGCGACCCCGGAAGCCGCCCAGGAGACGACGCCCGTGACGGTCGCCGGGGTCCTCCTCCTCGCACTGGCCCTGCTGCTCCTGGCGGCCTACTTCGGCCACTGGGACGGCCTGGGCTGGCCGCTGCTCCTGGTGGCGGCGCCCCCGGCCGCCCTGATGTACGCCTCCTTCCGCACCCACCCCGGACCGGACGCCTCGTTCAGGCCCCTGGCCTGGGGCTCCTTCACGCTGCTGATCGCAGGCGGGGTGTTCGTGGCGGCCGGCGTGGCGCGGACGTTCCGGGGGGAGTGGGCGAGGGAGGACCCGATGCTCTCCAACCCGCTGTAGTCGTACGGGGATCGGGCGCCTGAAGTCGTACGCGGCTCAGGCGCCTGTAGCCGTAGGGGGGCTCAGGCGCCTGTAGCCGTAGGGGGGCTCAGACGCCGTAGAAGTACCGCGTCCCCTTCTCGATGAAGTGGGACGCGTAGACGCGTCCGAGGGCGGGCTTGCCGCGGTACATGCCCACGTACTGGTGGGTGCTGTCGACCACGACCGGCCGGGCCATACAGGCGAACCTGGTGCGCTGCTGGGCCTCCGCCCAGTGCACGGCGGCCGGTTCGACGTTCTCGCTGACCAGGACGGGGAAGGCGCCGACCCCGGTCTGCAGGCCCACCGGCAGCCCGCCCTTGGTGTCCTTGGCGTACCTCAGGACGCTGTCGGTGAAGCTCTCGATGGCCTGCACGGTGATCTCGGGGACCATGGCGGCCACCGTGAACAGATGCAGGTTCGTGGCCATCCAGCGCAGCCGGAAGTCCGAGCGCCGCCCCACCAGCACCTGGGTGCCCGCCCAGTCCTCCCACCGCGTGCTGCACCCGTCGGCCGTCAACCGTGCCTGGAGGGCGGTGAGGTAGGCCCTCGACGCCGACTGCTGCTGCCCGTACACCTGTCCGTACATGAGCGGGATCCTAAGCCCAGCGCCCCTAGGCACCCGTGGTGGATCCCGGGCGCACGATCATCAGGACGGTGACGGCGGCCCACAGGAGGTTGAAGATCCCGGTCACCATGGCGAGCCGGACGGTCGCCCGCTCGTCCACCCCGCCTCTCTCAAGGCCCTCGCCTCCCTCGACGACCTCCAGGATCGCGCCCTGCCGGGGCAGCACCAGGGCGGCGAGCACGGCCGCGGCGAGCGCGGTCAGCACGATCGACACGATCAGCCAGGCGTCACCGAGCACGCCCATGTCGCGCGCGGTGGCGAACCCGAACGCCGGGACGACGACGCCCACGACGGCGTACACCCGGCAGATGCGGTGCAGGAGCGCGAGGGTGTCCCGGTTCTCCCGGGGCCGGGCGAGCGCCTTGCGCGCGGTGGGCGGGAACATGCTCGCGGCGACGGTGACGGGCCCGATGGCGACGATCGCGGCGAGGACGTGGACGGCGAGAAGGAACTTGGTCACGGGCCGAGGCTAGGGGCCCGCGCGGATCTTGAGGAAGTGGCGGAATTGCCAGTCCCCGACGGATTCTCGCCACAAGCCCGACCGGGGTTGCGACATGGCTCGCCGTCCAGTGGCCTTTCCCGCGCACGACCCCCTGCTTGGCCAGAACCTGTCGCACCCCTAGGCTCTCGCCATGCACACCGTGGCCGTCCTGGCGCTCGACCAGGTGATCCCCTTCGACCTCTCGGCCCCGATCGAGGTCTTCTCGCGCACCCGGTTGCCCGACGGGCGGCTCGCGTACCGGGTGCGGATCTGCGCGGCGACGGAGGAGGTGGACGCGGGTACGTTCCGGATCCGGGCGCAGTACGGTCTCGACGCGCTGGCCGAGGCGGACACGATCATCCTGCCGGGCACGGCGGATCCGACGCTGCCGTTGCCGGAGGGCGTGGCGCAGGCCCTGCGCGCCGCCGCGGCGAACGGGACACGCATCGCGTCCGTCTGCGCGGGCGCGTTCGTGTTCGCGGCGACGGGCCTGCTGGACGGACGGCGCGCCACGACGCACTGGGTGGCGGCGCCGGTGCTGGCCGAGCGCTATCCGGCGGTGACGGTCGATCCTGACGTGCTGTACGTCGACGAGGGCCAGTTCCTCACCTCGGCCGGGGCGGCCGCGGCGCTCGACCTGTGCCTGCACATGATCCGCAAGGACCACGGCTCAGCGGTCGCGGCGGACGCGGCCCGGCTGTCGGTGATGCCGCTCGAACGCGAGGGCGGGCAGGCCCAGTTCATCGTTCACACCCGGCCGCCGGCCCCCGCCGGAGCCACCCTGGAGCCGTTGCTGCACTGGCTGGAGGAGAACGCGGACCGGGATCTGACCCTGGACGACATCGCGGCCCGTGCGGGCATGAGCGCCCGCACCCTGAACCGCCGCTTCCGCGAACAGACCGGCACGACGCCGTTGCAGTGGCTGCACCGGGCGCGGATCCGGCGCGCGCAGTACCTCCTGGAGACGACGACGCACCCCGTCGAACGTATCGCGGCCCAGGCGGGCTTCGGTTCCCCCACGGCGTTCCGGGACCGTTTCAAACGAGTGGTCGGCACCAGCCCGTACGCGTATCGGCGGGCGTTCCAGGGGGTACCCGCCCCGGTGGGCGCCGGGCACGGTGCGAGGCATGCCCCCCGAACGGGCTAGGTCGGAATGCCGGTACATCGGGGAGCGGCGATGGTGGGGATCACATGGTGGGGTCACCCGCCTGTCTGTCCCGACGCCCCCCATCCGGTCGGTGCCGAACCCACCAGGAACCTCGATGAGCCGACGTCCGACGCACGTAGCAGTCGTCTCCGACTGCCCGCTCCTTCAGCAAGGTCTGGCGCTCGTCATCGACGGCGCGCCCGACCTGCAGAGAGTGACCTCCGTCAAGCGCGTCGGTGCGCGGCGATACGACGCGGGTGACGCGGACGTGGTCGTGCTCAACATGCAGGTCTCCGTCAGGGAGACGTGCGACCTCGTCGCCGGACTGCATCGGCAGAACCACAGTGTCGTCGTGCTGTCGCCCTCCAAAGCGCAGACCGACCTCGTCCTGGCCATCGAAGCGGGCGCCCAGGGATACCTGAGTCAGCAAGCGGGGGAGGCGGAGCTGTTGACGGCGGTGCGTACCGTCGCCTCCGGTCGCAGCTACTTCTCCGCGGAATTCCACAGTCAGCTGGGGCAGAAGCACCCGTTCGACATCACTGACCGGGAACGAGAGATCCTGGTGCTCGTCGCGAGCGGTGCCACCGATCGTGAGATCGCGTCCAAGCTGAACATCAGCGAGCACACGGTGCATTCGCACCTGGACCGATTGCGCAGTAAGACCGGCGTCCGCCGCAGGGCCGACCTCACACGCCTCGCGCTGCAGGGTGGCGTGGCCGATGAGCTGTCGGACGAGGGGTGGTCCGGCTAGCCGAGGGGTGGTCCGCCAGAAGGGTCCTGGCCGCGCCGGTCGGCGACGGCCCATGAGGCGAGCGCGACGGCTCCGGCGACCCCGAACACGGCCGGCCATGCGCCCACCTTCCTGGCCAGCGGGTGCGACCCGGCGAAGGCGGCGACGTATGCGGCACTCAGCGTCCCGGCCGCCGCGCCACCGGCCTGCCGCCGCCACCGCTGGGCGGCGGTGGCTCCCGCCACGGCCAGCACGGCCCCGCCGAGCTGCCGCTTCTTGCTCCAGCGCCCGGCCCCGTACCCGCCGACGAGCCCGCTCGCGGCCACCAGCGCCGTAGGAACCTTCGCCATCGCTGTCCGCCTCCCGCTGCTGCGTCCTGTCCCGGCCATTTCGGCGACACGAGGCTAACTCCGCGCCGGGACACGGGCGCGCCGGGGGCGAGCCGGGCGCGCCGGTGGCCGTGCCGGGCGCGCCGGTGGCCGTGCCGACACGCCGCCCAGGTGAGGGGTTGAGTCAGAGGTTGTCAACTTTCTGCCCTCGCGCTATATAAGAACCCGAAGGGCATCGCACCCAGTGCCTCAGTGAAGGGAGTGACCGTGATGCTCATGCGCACCGACCCGTTCCGCGACCTCGACCGGCTCGCTCAGCAGGTCTTCGGCTCCTCGCAGCGCCCCGCCGCGATGCAGATGGACGCCTACCGGTCCGGTGACGAGTTCGTCGTCCACTTCGACCTCCCCGGCATCGACCCCGAGACGATCGACCTGGACGTCGAACGCCACGTCCTGAACGTCCGCGCCGAACGCCGTTCCCCGGCCCCCGCGGACGCCGAGATGGTTGTGGCCGAACGTCCCACCGGGACCTTCACCCGCCAGCTGTTCCTGGGCGACACCCTGGACACGGACCGCATCGACGCCTCGTACAACGCCGGCGTCCTGACCCTCCGCATCCCGGTCGCCGAGGAGGCGAAGCCGCGTCGCATCCCGATCGCGGGCGGCGACAAGCCCAAGCAGCTCAGCACCTGACAGCCGCAGCGCCGAAGCCCGTCCTGCGCGCCCGAAACGCGATCTGGCACGTGTGTACGAAACACGAGTCGACACACAGGTCTAACAACGGGTCGACACACGAGTCGACACACGTGTCGAAAGACGCGTGGGACGGGTGGCGGCATTGGGGTACCCGGGAGAGGACCGGGTGGGGATACAAGCGGAGGAGTACCCGCAGGATGAGCATGACCACGACGAGCGCGGCGGCGAGGAGCACGATCGACGAGGTCGCCGCGCCGGGGATCGACGAGGTGGCCGCAGCCGACCGGGAAGGGGCGGGCGCGGTCCCGTCCCGCCCTGACTGGGGCCGCCTCCTGAAGGCCGTGAAGGAATCCGGCCAGTACCCGACGACGAGGGAGGCAGAGCGCATCACGTGCCTCGTGCTCTGCGCCCTCGGCGGCCACGTCATCGGAGACGAGCGCGTGGAACTGGCCCGACGGCTGCCCGACGAGGCGGCCCGTCTGATCGCCTCACAGATCCCGGTGCGCCGGCCGCTGACGGCCCCCGAGTTCGTCGACGCGGTCGCGGGCCGCATCGAGGGAGCCACACCGGCGACGGCCCGCTGGGACGTCGGCGCGGTCCTCGGCACGCTGCCCGCCCTGATCGGGGAGGACCTGACGGCCCGTATCCTCCGCCAACTCCCCACCGGTTACGCGCTGTTGTTCGGCAAGGCGGAACTACTGACACGGGCGGCGTGACACCAGTGCGTCGACGTCGCCCACGATCGACCCCATGACCGTGGAACGAGGGGCCGGACCCGGAGCGGTCCGGCCCCTCGCCACACGTCGGGCGACGCTTCCTCGTCACGCGAGGCCCCACCGATACGCCACCAGCCGCTGAGACGCACGTCACACCCGACCGACTCGTCCGCGTGTCACATCTGGCCGGGCCGCTCCGTCAGTGCTGTGTAACCACCAACGCGGCAAGGAGACCACCATGGACGCCCGTCTCAACTTCTACGGCAGCCCCGTCGCGGCCAAGTTCGCGAAGTACATCAACTCGGCCGGCAAGGTCGTCGCGGACTCGACCCTGCCGGCCGCGACACAGGAGCTGGTGAAGATCCGCGCCAGCCAGATCAACGGCTGCGGCTTCTGCACCGACATGCACACCAAGGACGCCGCGCACGCCGGGGAGACCTCGGTGCGCCTGAACCTGGTCGCGGCCTGGCGGGAGGCGAAGGTCTTCACCGACGCGGAGCGGGCGGCCCTGGAACTGACCGAGCAGGGCACCCGGATCGCCGACGCGGCCGGAGGCGTCACCGACGAGGCCTGGGCGAACGCCGCCAAGCACTACGACGAGGAGCAGCTCGCCGCCCTGGTGTCCCTGATCGCCCTCATCAACACCTACAACCGCATGAACGTGATCATCCAGCAGCCCGCCGGCGACTACCAGCCGGGCCAGTTCGCCTGACGGTGACCAGGGGCCCGGTGGCCGATGCCGCCCACCGCGCACGCGCGGCATCGGCCACCGGGCCCCGCCTCTCTGGAAGTTCGCGCCCCGGGGAGCGCCTCGGGGCGAGGTGGCTGGGACGAGCCGTGAACTGGCTCTGATGCCCCGTTGTTCGGTGTGTGCGGGCAGCTACAATCCGTAGTGGGTGATAGCGCAAAGAAGTCGAGTGGAGGCGGAGATGACCCGCGCCTGGGAGGCCGACCCGTCCGCGTTATTCAGACGAAGGCTGGGGAAGTCGGCCAAGGAGCTTGGCAATTCGGATAACCGGGACGAATGCCCGGACATTTGGCAGCTCGACAACGGTGACATCGCTGTCATCGGCAGGGACCTCACAGCCGCCTACCGCTCCCGCCTCCCTGACGGCGTGGCCCTTGCCCCGGACGAGCGATTGGTCGTCATCCCCGGAGGCATGCTCAGCGCGGCGAAGACAGACATCCCCGATGCGTGACCCGCTCCCCCCGACTCTCGTGCCTGAGCAGGGCGAGCGTCTCACTCGCGACGCCTACAAGCAGGACTTCCAGGCATGTGACGCGGCCCTCCGTGATGCGGACTCGTGGAAGCTGGAGCGCCGTCAGCACTTCGAGGAACAGGGCAGCGCCAGCCGGGACGCACTGCGCCGAGGAGAATGGCAGAAGGCTCTACGGCTCCTCGGGGACCGGCGTGACGGCCTGCTCGCCACAGTCCAGGAAGACGAACGCAAGGGCCATCGCTTTCACCGCGTGCGGGTGGTTGAGCAGCCGCTGACACCGTATGTCCAGTGGGAGCTCCACTCCCATCGGCAGCGCGCCGAATGCGGAGAGCGGATCCGCGTCGTCAGCGCCGAACAGGTGGCTTCGGCAGAGGCCGAGCGCGTCCTGCCGGAAATCGTCGTCCTCGGCGGCGCCACCCTCTTCCAGGTCCTCTACACCGAGGCCGGGGCCGCCGTAGGCGCGGTCCGCTACACCGACCACGATCTGGTCAGGGGCTGGGAGAACTACATCAGGAAGCTCTATGAGGCAGGGGAAGACGTGAGGTCCCACTTCGAGCGCGAGGTGGCGCACCTTCCCCCGCCCGCAACGGCACCCGGCGCCGCAGCCGTCGTAGCAGCCGCAGACCAGGACGGAGTAGGCGATCACTGAGTCCAGCTCTGCCAACCAGCACCCCGGCAGCACGCACTCCGAACTGTCGGGATCGTCTTCCCGCGACGTCGTACAGGCCAGGGACATCGCGGGAGGAATCCACTTCCACACACAGGCGACGCCGGACCACAGCGGCTCCGCGAACCCAACGCCGCGCCAACTGCCCGCCAGTGTCAGCGCCTTCGTCAATCGCATGGCAGAGCTGGACCAGTTGAACGCCGTGCTGACCGGCGAAGGCGACGATCCACTGGTCGTCTCGGTGTACGTGATCGCCGGAACCGCAGGCGCCGGAAAGACCTCGCTGGCGCTGCGCTGGGCCCACCAGGTGCGCGACCGCTTTCCGGACGGGCAGCTCTATGTCAATCTACGCGGTTACGATCCGGGGCAGCCGGTCACCGCCCAGGAGGCCCTGCACCGTTTCCTGACCGCTCTGGGAATCGACCCGCAATCCGTACCGCAGGACGTCGACGCCGCCGCGGCGCTCTACCGTTCGCTGCTGGCCGAACGCCGGGTACTGGTCGTGCTGGACAACGCGGCGACGGCGGGCCAGGTCCGTCCGTTGTTACCCGGCAGCGCGAGCAGCCTGGTCCTCGTCACCAGCCGCAGCCGGTTGTCCGGCCTCGCGGTCCGGGACGGGGCACGCCGACTCACCCTGGGGACGCTGCCCGAGCGCGAGGCGATCGCCCTCCTGCGAGCGGTGACCGCCGGATACCGGCCCAAGGACGACGAACAGCAACTCGCCGAACTGGCCCAGCTGTGCGCGCGGCTGCCCCTTGCCCTGCGCATAGCGGCCGAACGCGCCGCCGGCAACCCCCACATGCGGCTGGACGATCTGATGGCCGATCTGCGTGACGAATCCGCCCTGTGGGACGCCCTGAGCACCGGCGACGAAGGAGAGGCCGAAGCCGTCCGCACCGTCTTCGCCTGGTCCTATCGCGCCCTGTCCGCCCAAGCCGCCAGGCTCTTCCGGCTCCTCGGCCTGCATCCCGGACCGGAATTCGGCCTGGACGCCGCCGAGGCCCTCACGGGAGCGACCAGGGGCCGGACCCGCCAGCTGTTGGACACACTGGTCGGCGCCCATCTGCTGGAGCAGACTGCCCCGGACCGCTACGAGTTCCACGACCTGCTGCGCGCCTACTCCATTGATCAAGCGCAGCACGAGGAGCCACCGAAGGAACGGGACGCTGCGCTGCGCCGCATCCTGGAGTGGTACCTCCACACCGCCGACGCAGCCCAGAGCTGGATCAGCCCTGCCGAAGACCGACTGGCCCTCGCCTCAACGCCCCAGGGCGTGCGCCCGCTGTCCTTCCCCGACTACGACGCCGCCGTGAACTGGGCCGAGCGCGAACACACCAACCTCCTGCACGCGGTCCGTACAGCGGCTGCCGCCGGATACGACGCGCTCACCTGGCGGCTGTGCGCCGTACTGTTCCACGCCCAGTCTCCCTCTGCCCCGGGCGCCGATTGGCTGGGCGTGGGCCACATCGGCTTGGATGCGGCAGCCCGGTGTGGTGACCGTGCTGCGGAGGGTCTGCTGTTCACCGATCTCGGTATGGCGCACGCACGCGTCAACCGCTTGGCCGAGAGTGCCGAATACCACCGCAAGGCGCTGGAGATCTGGGGCGAGCTGGGCGACCGTCTCAACGAGGCGCACTCGCTCAATCTCATCGGACTGAACCATCTCCAGCACAGACGTCTCGACGCCGCTGCCCGACACTTCGAGCAGGCCATCGCCGCCTTCGAGGAACACGGCTCGGCCCAGTGGGAGGCCACCGCGCTGTCCAACCTCGCTACCGCCCACTACCTGGCCGGAGACCTCTCTCGGGCCGCGACTGCCGTCGAGCGGGCCCTGACATCACACCGTGCCCTGAACGACAAACGGGGCGAGGGCAACATCCTGCGCGTCCTGAGCGGCCTCCAGCGCGAACGGGGCGAGATCGACGAGTCCCTGACCACAGCCCAGGCCGCCGTCGACATCGCCCTCGGTCTGCGCAACCCCCGTCTGGAAGCGTACTGGCTCCTCACGCTGGGTGACGCCCAGCAGGCAAGCGGGCTGTTCGCCGACGCGCTGAGCTCCTACCAGCGCTCCGCCACGCTCCATGGCCGCCTCGGACACCGCAGCAGACAGGCGCTCGCCTGGCACCGTGCGGGCGAGGTCTACCGTCGGCTCCACCGCCACTCGGAGGCGGCCGACTTCCACCGCCAGGCCGCCGCCGCCCACCACGATCTGGGTGATGTGTGGCACGAGGCCCTGGCTCTCGACGGCCTGGGCCAGGCCTTGCTGGAGGAGGCTCCTGCGGCGGCCCGTCAGCACTGGGCCGAGGCGCTAAGGCTGCTCGCCGCATACGACGACCCAAGGGCCGTGGCGACGCGCAACAGCCTCGAACGGCGGCTGGCGGGGGGCGACTCCTGAACACGAGCACCGGGCCCCGGGGCCCGCACTATGACGGTGTACGCCGAGTGGGCTCCATTGAAGAGAGGGCAGTGCGACGGCGTAGGGGGCAGCGAAGGAGCCAACCGTTCACTTGACGCGCCAACGGTGCGTTCAGCGAAGGTCGAGCAGCATGACGTCGTGGAGGTCTGACCCTTCCCACGGACGCGCCTCCCCGATCTTCTGGTATCCCCATGCTCGGTAAGCGGCCGTTGCCGCCGTGCTGTCCGGGTGGACATTCAGCAGCACTCGCTCGGCCTGGATGTCGTCGAGCACCGTCGTGTGAAGACGGCGCGCGACGCCCTGTTCTCGCCACGGTCCGCGCACGGCGAGTTCCATAAGCCCGAAGGTCCGATGGCCGTCCTCACGGCTCATCTCGTCGGACACAGGCTCGGTCAGACGGTCCCACCATCCGGAGTTGGGACCAAGGGGGTAGCCGAAGGCCATGCCGACAGGCTCGCCGCCGCCCTGGGTACGGGCAAGAGCGGCGCGAAATGCAGCTTTGCGGGTCTGGGAGCGGAAGCGGCGGAAGGTTGCCGCCACGTCTTCTTCCGTCTCGTTATACGGCGGCTCCGCGAACGCCTCAGCGTAGATCAGCCTGAATGCGTCTTCGGCCTGCGTCGCCCCGAGTCCGTTCAAGCGCTCCACTGTGATGGTTGCTCGCTGCGTCACGTCATGCTCCCTGGGACAGTTTCGCGGATGCGTTCTCGGCATTCGAGGGCCACAACGCTGTCGACCCGGCCTGCGGCTTGTTGAAACAGGGAGCCGGTCCCGTCAGCCTTCGAGCCGTACCCCGTCGCAAAACTGCGGGCGTCTCCGATCAACCGGGCCGCTGGGGTCGGGTTCCAAGACTGCGGGGCTGAGGTCACCCGGCCGCGATGGTCGAGTAGGCCCACACATCCGCCGGGATCTCATGTTTTAGCCGCCATGTGATGGCCAAGGGCTTGCTGCCCTTGTGCTGGACGTACTCGGCTGGGCCGAGCAGCATCCATGGCTGGGCTCCTCCGATGTCGCTGCTCTTGTTGCGGCGCACGAAGAGGAGGACGTGGCTGCCTTGTGCGACGTGATGCTGGTAGCGGAGACCGGTTGCGGACGTCTCCGACGTTTGATTCTGGGACTCCCAATGGAAGAGGGTCTCGCTTAGTGCGTAGTCGTGGTAGCGGGTCTGCGGAGAGAAGTCCTTCTCGTCCTTCTCCAAGGTGATGAGCAGCGCATCGGTCTTAATGGACTCGCACCACTTCACACCCTCCCGGAAATCACCGGGCATGAAGCCACCGATAGAGGACTGGCCGAGTGCGGGCAGTATCTCTTCGCGACTGTATGAGGCGTGCACAGTCAGTGGAACGCTGCTGGGCCCGCCGATCCCGAGGAGCGGGATGGGGACGTGCTCGGTGTGGGCGAGGCTGTACTCCAGGACCTGTCGAATCTCGCTACGCACGGCGCGTTGGTTGCGGAGCGCCGCAAAGCCCGCATCGTAATGTGCGAAGCCCTTGCGGGTGACACCGCCCAAGGGCCAGAGCTGGAAGAAGAGCATGCGGGCGTAGGCTTGCTGCTGCTCGTCGAGGGCGCTGTAGGGCGGGGCGTCGTCCTCCAACATGCGTGTGTACGCGGCAACGCGCAGCGGGTCGTCCACGTGGAGGAAGGCGGAGACTCTCTTGAGTAGTGCGGCCTCTCCCGTCGGTGCCTCACCTTTCAAGAGTCCGGAGCGCCGGAGCAAGCCGGTCCAAGAGTTCCCGTTGCCCCGGTAGAGGTCCTTGAGGTCGCGTCCGCTCTCGTCGAGGTAACGACTCAGTTTGGGTTCGGCGTACTCAGCTACCTCGCGTGCCAGCGCCGTGACGTTCACGGCGAGCTGATCCTTGATGTTGGCGATGATCCTTCTCTTGGCCTTCTCTTCCAGGATGATCTGGCAGCCGGAGGGTAGCTGCGGGAAGCCGCGCTCGATGTTGTCCAGGAGGCGCTTACGGGTCAGGTTTATGAGGGCGCGGAACTGGTTCTCGAAGCGGAACTCCTTGCGGTGCTGCCCGATGAAGTCCAGCACGGTCAGGACCGCCTTGTTCTCGCTGCGCCGCAGACCACGTCCGAGCTGCTGAAGGAAGACTGTTGCGCTGGAGGTAGGGCGAAGTAGGAGCAGGGTGTCCACGTCGGGGATGTCGAGGCCTTCATTGAACAGATCAACAGAGAAGATCACCTGTAGCGCCCCGGCTGCGAGGTCGACAAGTGCTTGCTTGCGACTCTCGGCAGGGGTCTCACCTGATAGCGCGACGGCATTGATGCCGGCGGCCCTGAAGCACTGTGCCATGAAGTGCGCATGCGCGACCGAGACGCAGAATCCCAGTGCTCGCATGGAGCCAGGGTCGGCAATCTTCTCCTCAACTGCCTTAAGTATCAGGCGAGCCCGGGCATCGTCGCCGGTGAGAACATTGCTCAGAGCGCTCGCTTCGTATCCGCCTCGCTTCCACTCGACCGCACTCAGGTCAGTGCTGTCACTGATGCCGAAGTAGTGGAACGGGCTCAAGAGGTCGTTTTCCAAGGCTTCCCACAGGCGCATCTCGGCGGCAATTCTGCCGTCGAAGAACTCGTCCTGGATGCTCTTGCCGTCCATGCGCTCGGGGGTGGCAGTCAGCCCCAGCAGCTCCATCGGTTCGAAGTGGTCGAGGATCTTCCGGTAGGTGGGTGACGTGCCGTGGTGGAACTCGTCGATGACAATTACATCGAAGTGATCAGGAGCGAGCCGATCCAAGGCGCGCGCGTTGAGTGACTGCACGCTCGCGAACACATGTGTCCAGCGTTGGGGGATCTCTCCACTGTGCAGGGGTTCACCGAAGTTCGCGTCGATCAAGACGTCTTGGTACGTGCGGAGCGACTGTTGCAGAATCTCCTTGCGATGGGCGACGAACAGCAGTCGCAGGTCCCGGCCGCGCTTTTTGCGCAGTTGCTTGTAGTCCAGCGCTGCCATGACGGTCTTGCCGGTGCCGGTCGCTGCTACGAGTAGATTCCGGTGCCGGTCATGCACCTCGCGTTCGACCTCTAGCCGCTCCAGCATGTCGCGCTGGTGCGGGTAAGGGCGTACCTCAAGGCCGGAGAGTGTGATCCCGCGGTCTGCGGCCGTCTTCGAGGAAGAGCCACCCGCAATCGTGAGTGCTTCCTGGAGTCGGCTTCCGTCAGCCACCGGGTCGTACGTCTCGAAGGACGGGTCGCTCCAGTACGCCTCGAAGGTTGCGTCGAACTTTCGTAGGACGTCGGGTGTAGCGATGGACGACAGCCGAACGTTCCACTCCAGGCCGTCCAGCAGCGCGGCCTTGGAGAGGTTGGAACTGCCGACGTACGCCGTGTCGTAACGACTGTCGCGGCGGAACAGCCAGGCCTTGGCATGGAGCCGCGTCGACCGCGTCTCATAGTTGACCTTCACATGGGCGTTGAACTCCTGCACCAGTCTGTCGAGCGCCCGCCGCTCGGTTGCCCCGATGTACGTGGTGGTGATGACGCGTATGGGCACACCACGCTCATGGGCTGCTCTGAGGGACTGCTCGATGATCCGCAGCCCGTGCCACTTCACGAAGGCACAGAGCAGGTCGACCCGGTCAGCGGTGGCGAGTTCGGCACGCAACTCGAAACCGAGGCTCGGGTCTTCCGGGGAGTTAGTGAGTAGGGCAGTGTCGGAAAGCGGGGTGGCGGGGCGGACAGCGAAGACGCCGGGGGCCTCCTGCTTGGTCAGAGCTAGAAGTTGGCGGGGACCGGCAGCTACCAGGTCAACCCACTGCTGTGCCCCTTGAAGTGTGCTGATGGACTCCAGGATGTGATTGGCGGCGTGTACCCGCTCTTCTGGCGGGAGCCCTTGCAGCACACGTCGCACAGCCAGGGCCACGTGGCGTGCCAGCACGTGCGGTACCGAATCCTGCCGCACCGCGTCGATTACGGGGTGCCACCCACGGTTGGCGAGCTCCTTCAGCTTCTGCTCGAACCGCAGCGTGACCAACTCTTCGTACACGCCCGCCATCGGGTGCGACGGTTCTCCCAGCTCAGGCACGTTGGCTCCCCCCCGGGTTAGGTGTGATGGCCATGTCTAACAGAGGCCACTGACACCCGTGAGGGCGTCCCCGTCGGTGCGGTCTTCCATAGGCGGCTGGATGTGATGCGGGCCAAGCTGCATCGCACCAACTGGAAGGGCATCTCCTGGTTGGTAGACACGGACGGCAGCGAGGTGGCCGCGTAGCCAGTCATGGTTCTACCGGGACAATGCGGCCCTGAGGCGGAGCTATGAGCGGAGGCATCCCATCCGTGTCATTCGGGGCTATGAGGAGACCCTCAGCACTCCCCGCCTGATGACTCACAGCGACGTGGCGATGAGTTACTGCCCTCCGTGACACCCCTCATAAGCCCGCCCCGTCCCACACCAACAAGCCGCCCCCCGCTCCGGTGGCCAGGCGACCGCCCGTCCTCGGGCCGCCAGTGTCGTCGCGTACTGGGGTAGCAGTGCCGTGTCGCTCGGGGACGTGCTCTCCGACGCCGCGAAGGCCTCGTACGACGGGACCGTGCCCGTCACGATGCCCAGGTTCGGGGTGCCCGAGGCCGCCAGCTCCCGGAGTGAGTCCTCTATCGTCGTCAGGTGCTCGTCGTGGGACGGGTACTCCGCGGCCAGCGACGGGTACGCCGACACCAGTTCGTCCAGCTCGGCCGCCGTCCAGTGGAGGATCGCCACCGGGAACGGGCGGGAGAGCGCCTCGCGGTAGGCGCCCAGCTCCGCCCGCAGGCGGCTGATCTCCGCCTCCAGCTCCGCCGGGTTGTCCGAGCCGAGGGACCAGATCCGCTTCGGGTCGTGGAGCTCGTCCAGGGAGACCGGGTAGGAGTGCAGGGTGTCCGCCAGGGCGTCCCACTCGTCGTGCGCCGCGCCCAGCATGCGGCGGACCCGATGGCGGCCGTAGAAGAGCGGGTGCGTGGACTTCGAGGGCTCCGACGAGTCGCCGATCAGGAGCCGCAGCCCCTCGGTGAACGTCGCCTCCGCCGCCTCCAGCTCGTCGTGCGACTCCAGGGACTCCGCGACGATCACCCAGGGGGCCGCGTGCCGGGGGGAGGCCGTGCGGACTCCGTCGATGATCGCCCGGGCCTCCGCCTCGTGGTCGTACTCCCACAGGTTCGACGCCTTCAGGGCGCGTACGAGATAGGGGTTCTCCAGAGGCTCGGGAGAGGACAGCAGGCGGTCGTACAGCGCGGTCGCGCCGGGGCGGTCGCCGGCCAGTTCCCGGTGGGCCGCTGCCTGCAGCAGCAGGTGTTCCGCGTCCTCGGGATACAGGCCGGCAGTCCGCTCCAGGCGTGCTGCTTCGGCGTTGTGGTCGACGTTCTCGGCAGGCGTGTCGGGGCGCATGGGGGACACCGTACTGCCGCCGACCGACAAAGGAGAGAGATTCGCAGGCCAGGGGGTGGGGGAGGGTTTGGGTCGGGTCGGAGCGTGTGCCCCCCCGGCCGCTATGCCACCACCCCGTCCACTTGCAGGGTCTGCACCGCCCCCGCCGCGAACGGCACACTCACCGTCTTCCCGCTCAGGTAGGTGTCCCTGTGCGTCGTGTACAGGTCACCGCCACCGCCCGTCACCGTGTTCCAGCGGGGGACCACACCGCCCGCGCCGCCCGTCACGGTCGTGAAGCGGGAGAGGTCGAAGGTCAGGGTCTGGGCGGACGACGACTTGTTCGCCGCCACGATCACCAGGCGCTTGGCCGACTTGTCCAGGGCCGCCACCGCGTAGTCGACGCCCGTGTCGATGATCGTCATCCCCGGGCGGATGTGGCGGCTGAACTGCGCCATCACGTAGTACTTCGTCTGTACCGCGCCGGGCTGCAGGGTGCTCGCGTCGTACGCGATCATCGCCCAGCTCGCGGTCGGGTCCATCACCTGCCAGTAGACCCATGCCGTGGGGTGCAGCCAGCGGAAGTCGAGGAGCAGGTTGCTCGCCAGCGTCAGCCCGGTGGCGTCGCCGTCGCCCGTCTCCGAGTTCCACAGGGCCTTGCCGGCCGTCTTCACCACGTCGGTGTACAGCAGGTCCCTGCGGCCGCCCGAGCCCTGGTAGCCGTGGACGTTGACCCGGTCGACGTAGGACTTCGTGGTCGAGCTGAAGGAACCCCATGTCGTTCGGGCCAGGTCGTAGCTCGTCTCGTCCGACGCCGAGATCTTGGTGCCCGTCAGTCCGCGCTTGTCCAATTCGCTGCGCAGGTAGGGCAGTACGGCCGACTGCACGGAGGCGTCCATATGGCAGCCCTCCTGGGTGCCGGTCGCCTTCCACCAGTTGGACGACGGCTCGTTGAAGGCCTCGACCGTCGAGAAGTTCACGCCCCAGTTGTTCCTGGCGTGCAGGGCCACCGCCGCCAGGTGGGAGGCGTGCTGGCGGTAGTTCCAGGACTGGAGGTTGTTGCCGCCGTCGGCGGCGCCGGACGGGTTGTGGTTCAGGCACATCCACCACATCGGGGAATTGGCGAACAGCTCACTGATCGCGCCCCGCTGGGCCGCCTTGACGAGCATCGCGCGCTGTGTCGCGTCGGCCGACCACTTCCACGCCGAGGACGTGGGGTCCTCGTTGTTCCAGTCCTGCCAGTAGCCCTCGATCTGCTTGAAGGAGGGGATGTTGGCGGAGGCGACCATGCTTTCGCCGTTGACGCTGTTCCAACTGCACGCGCCGAGGTTGTACCGGGCGATGTTCAGGCCGAGACCGGGCAGCGTCCTTCCGCTGTACGTCACCGACTTGGTGGTGAAGAAGATGTCGGCGAAGTCGTCGCGGGCGCCGAAGACGTTGGCCCACCAGGCGAGGGAGGTGCCCCAGCCCTCCCAAGTGCCGCAGATGCCGGACGGGTTGACGGCGATGGTGGCGTCGGCCCGTGCGGTGCCGGTCGCCAGTGCGCTGCCGAGGAACGAGCCGCCCGCGGCGGCCAGCAGGGTTCTGCGTCGGATCATGGCTTCTCCGCCTCGTCGTACCGCTCGAACGCGGGGTCGTCCGCCCGGCGTCGACCGGTCTCGTTGGTGCCGTCACGAAGGATCTGACCATCACGAAGGATCGGGTGTGGCGCACGGGGTTGTCGAGGGTTGTGACAGCCCTTTCCAAAACCGCTGTAGGAAGCGGGCGGAAGGGGCCGGTGAAGGGCGGGCGAAGGGTGGCGCAGAGGGCTGGTGACTTGGCAGGGGGCTGGTGACTTGACGGGGCACCCCCTATCGTGCGGGCGGCCCCGGCTGAGGAGGCGTGCGCATGCGGGCTTCCGTGATCCTGCACAGCACCCGACGGCGCCGGGCCCGCGTCAGGCGTGTTCTGTGGTCCGGGGGTGAACTGCTCGTCACCGTCGGGGTCGTGGTCATGTTGCTCGTCGTGCACCAGCTGTGGTGGACCAACCGGGAGGCCCGGCAGGGCGCCGAGCGGCAGGTGCGGGCGTTGGAGCGGGAATGGGGCGGGCGCACGGGATCGGCGGCGGGCGGGGCCACGGGATCGGCGGTGGGCGGGGCCATGAGGGCGCCGGGTGACGGCGGGCCCCTGAAGGGCTCCCCGCGGCGGCAGGGGCAGGCCCTCGTCATCGGCCCCGTCCGCCCCGCTCCCTCCCAGGCCTACGCCGTCCTCACCATCCCCCGCCTCTCCCTCCGCGTCCCCATCGCCGAGGGCATCGGCAAGGCGGACGTGCTCGACAAGGGGTACGCCGGGCACTACCCGGGCACCGCGCAGGCCGGGCAGGCGGGCAACTTCGCGCTGGCCGCGCATCGCAACACCCATGGGGAGCCGTTCCGGTACCTCGACCGCCTCCGTCACGGGGATGCCGTCACCGTGGAGACCGGGGCCGCCACGTACACGTACGTCGTCGACCAGGTGCTCCCGGAGACCTCCGCGGGGGACGGGGGCGTACTGCGTGCGGTGCCGCGCAGCACCGTCGAGCCGTCGTACGGGTACGACCGTCGTGGGTACTACCTCACCCTCACCACCTGCACCCCCGAGTTCACCTCCCGCTACCGGCTGGTCGTGTGGGGCGTGCTGGCCTCCGCCCGGCCCCGGTGACCTCAGGCGCGTTCCCGCAGGAGCAGCACGCCCGCGGCTCCCACCAGGGCCAGGCCCGCCGAGACGGCCGCGGCGATGTCCGCCCCGTGGGCGGGTGCGCCGCCCGTCGTCACCAGCGTGATCGTCAGGGCCACACCCGCGCACGAGCCGATGTAGCGGAACGTCTGCTGGGCGCCCGAGCCCATCGCGGCCCGTTCCATGGGCACCGACTCCACGGCGACCAGCGGCAACGCGGCGTTGAGCAGGCCGCTGCCCACGCCGCCGATCACCAGGCCCGGCAGCAGTCTGGCCCAGGAGCCCGAGCCGACGGCGCCCAGCATCGTGAGGACGCCCACGGCGTGGAGCGCGAATCCGAGGGCCAGTTGGTGGCGCGATGAGACGCGGCCCGCCAGCCGCTTCGCCTGCAGTGCGACCGCGAAGGACAGCCCGGACCAGAGCAGGAACAGCCACGCCGTGTTCATCGGCGTGAGGCCGAGCGTCCGCTGGAGCAGCGTCGGAAGGAAGCTGAACAGGCCGATCACCGCCAGACCCGTGAACAGCCCGCTCACGGCCGAGCCGAGGAAGCGTGGGCGGCGCAGCAGGGCGAGGTCGATCATCGGGGTGCGGGCGCGGTGTTCGATCACGGCGAAGACCAGGACCAGGAGCACGGCCGCCGCGAACAGCAGGACCACCGGCGGGCGCAGCCAGCCGTCGCGGCCCAGCGTCAGCGCGGCCACCAGGGAGACGAGGGCGAGGCTGAAGACGGCCGCACCCGCGAGGTCCGGCCGGCCGCCCCGGGGTGCGCGGGACTCCGTCAGGGTGCGTGCGGACAGGGCGGCGACGATCAGGGCCGCGGCGCCCAGGACCCCGTACGCCACCCGCCAGGTGGGCATCGCCCCGGCGACCAGCGGGCCGACCGCGATGCCTCCGCTGACGAAGGCGCCCCACACGCCGGTCGCGTGCAGCCGGCCCCGTGGTGTCGGGAAGGCGTGCACCAGCAGGCCGAGGCTGCTGGCGAGGATCGCCGCGCTCGCCGCGCCCTGGGCGACGCGGGCCAGCGTGAACAGCCAGGTGGAGGTCGCGAAGGCGCCGAGTGCGGTGGTGAGGCCCAGTGCCACCGTGCCCGCGACGAAGATCCGGCGGCGGCCGTAGTCGTCGGCGAGGCTGCCGGCCACCAGGAGCAGCGCGGCCAGGCCCAGCGGGGTGCCGTTGAGGAGCCAGGCCTGCGCGGAGACCGAGGTGTGCAGGGCGGCGGCGGTGCCGGGGAGCGTGACCATCGGCGCGGTGTACGTCATCAGCGCGACGGCGGTGGCGGCGCTGGTCAGGGCGAGGGTGGGGGACGCACGGGGGATCTTCCGGGTCGCCGGGGCGGCGACGGTTTCCACGGTGCGTTCGAGCTGGGACATGGCCTGCCCTTCCGGGGCGGGTCGGTTCAGGGGGCGGACCGACCGATGGGTGGCGGATGGCGGGGGGTGGCGGGAACCGCTCCAGGTTCGGTCATTGAACCTGTCTCCTCCGTGTGACCGTAGCAGGCTTGGTTCGTTCACTGAACCAAGATTGGGGAAAGTCGGTTCGGTCACTGAATCAAAACGTGGGGATGTCGCTACAGTGGGGCTCATGGCTCTGGGCAAGGACTACGCGACGCAGGAGTGCTCGATCGCCCGCGCGCTGGAGGTCGTGGGCGAGCGCTGGACGCTGCTCGTCGTGCGCGACGCGTTGTACGGCGTACGGCGCTACAACGACTTCCTGGTGCACCTCGGCATTCCGCGCGCCGTCCTCGCGGCCCGCCTCCAGACCCTCACCACCGAGGGGATCCTGGAGAAGCGCCGCTACCAGGAGTCGCCGCCGCGGGACGAGTACGTCCTCACCGACCGCGGTGTCGCCCTGTGGCCCGCCCTCCGGGCGCTCGGGCTGTGGGGCCGCGAGCACTTCAGCGAGACGCAGCTGCGGGCCTTCCGGCACGCGACCTGCGGCACGGAACAGGAGCTCGGGCCGTATGGCGAATGCCCCGGCTGTGGAACCGTCGTCCCCGTCGCGGACGTCGAAATGATTCCGGGGCCCGGACTCGATCCGGACCCGGCCGACCCGATCAGCCGGGCGCTGCTCAGGCCGAAGAGGCTGCTGCGGCCGATCGAGACGGATCCTGTATAACCGATGCAGGACGACCGGTCCTGTGTCCGCTGGGCAACCACGGGGACGGACAAGGCAGTTGTGGAGGGGAGGGCAGTCGATGATCCGGAGCCGGGCGAGTCTGCGGCCCGCCGCCGTGTTGCTGCTCCTGCTTCTTGAGGTCGCCGTCCTCGACGCCGGCAGCCTGCCCGCCGCCGTCGCCTTCGCCGCGACCGCCGCGGCCGGCACCGCCCTCGCCGTCTGCGCGCTGATCGCCGCGCGCAGTGTGCCCGTCGTGCCGCCGACCCGGGTGCGCACGGCCATCCGTGACCGCGAGCACCGCACCGCGTTCCTGCCGCAACGGGACCCCGACGCCCCTGGCCGCAGGCGACCGCGTGCACCGGGGCGTGCCCTTCCGGCGACCGCCGCGTAGGTCACGTCTCCTTCGTACGCCGCGTACGTCTGCCCGCCGTAGCTCCTCCTACGGCGCCTCGTCGCACGTTCGCGTACGGCAGCCCGCCGTACAGCCGAGTGCCTCGTACGTACCCGTCGTACATCGGCGCACCTCGTATGTACTCGCCGTGCATCGGCGTACCTCGTATGTACTCGCCGTGCATCGGCGCACCTCGTACGTACCCGTCGTACATCGGCGCACCTCGTACGTACCGCCCGTACATCCGTGTGCGTCGTACGTCCGTGACCCCGCGTGGGTCGTCATGCCGACACCTTCCCGACCCCGGCACGACGAGACCCCGGAGGGCTCATCCATGTCCGCATCCATGTCCGCAGCTATGTCCGCATTCATGTCCGTGTTCGCCGGTCTGGTCGAGCGGCTGGCCGACCTGCTCCAGCCGCTCTTCCACGCCTCCGCGGCGGCCGCCGCGATCGTCCTGTTCACCGCGCTGGTACGACTCCTGGTCCACCCCCTGTCCCGGGCCGCGGCGCGTGGGCAGCAGGCGCGTGCCCGGCTGCAGCCGAAGATCGCCGAGCTGCGCAAGAAGCATGCGAAGGACCCGGAGAAGCTCCGGAAGGCGGTCCTCGAACTGCATGCCGAGGAACGGGTCTCGCCGCTCTCCGGCTGTCTGCCCAGCCTGCTTCAGGCGCCCGCCTTCTTCCTCCTCTACCACCTGTTCTCCAGCACGACGATCGGCGGCCGGAGCAACGGTCTGCTCAGCCATACGCTGTTCGCCGCCCCGCTCGGGGGCCGATGGGCCGACGCGCTCGGCGGCGATGGTGGCCTCCTCGGGCCGGCCGGGCTCGTCTACCTCGGGCTGTTCACGCTCGTCACGGCCGTCGCCGCCTTCAACTACCGGCGTACGAAGCGAATGATGGCCGACACCCCGGTTCCGGTCGGTGACGGCGAGCAGCCGCCCGGGCTCGGCGCGGTCACCAAGGCCATGCCGTTCCTGTCCTTCTTCACCCTGGTCAGCGTGGCGGTGGTGCCACTGGCCGCCGCGCTGTACGTGGTGACCAGTACGACGTGGAGCGCGGTCGAGCGGGCTGCGCTGTACCGCTGAGCGCGGGGCCGCGGTGCGGTCCAGTCCGTGAACGGGGTATTGCGGACTGGACCTGGACCTTGGAGGATCGACCAGTCCTCCGATGGCTGCGCCCTCGGCCGCACTCGGGCCGCACCCATCGGCCGGGCTGCCCGCGATCGAGGGAGACTGTGATCATGAAGCTGCTGCGAGTCGGTACGGCGGGGGCGGAGCGGCCCGCGCTGCTCGACACCGAGGGGACCCTGCGGGACCTGTCGGGTCTCGTCCCGGACATCGACGGGCCGCTGCTCGCCGACGACGCGGCGCTCGGCCGCATCCGTGCCGCCGCCGGCTCGGGAGAGCTGCCGGAGCTGGACGCCACGGGGCTGCGCGTCGGACCGCCGCTCGCCCGGATCGGCAAGGTCGTCTGCATCGGCCTGAACTACCACGACCACGCCCGCGAGACCGGCGCCGAACCGCCCGCCGAGCCGGTGATCTTCTTCAAGGCGGCCGACACGGTGGTGGGGCCCAACGACACCGTGCTGGTGCCGCGCGGGTCCACCAAGACCGACTGGGAGGTCGAGCTGGCGGTCGTCATCGGCCGTACGGCCCGCTATCTGGAGTCGCGCGAGGAGGCGCTCGCGCACGTCGCCGGGTACGCGGTCGCGCACGACGTCTCCGAGCGCGAGTTCCAGATCGAGCGGGGCGGGACCTGGGACAAGGGCAAGAACTGCGAGACGTTCAATCCGCTCGGGCCGTGGCTGGTGACGGCGGACGAGGTGCCGGATCCGCAGAACCTCGCGCTGAAGCTGTGGGTCAACGGGGAGCTGAAGCAGGACGGGACGACCGCCGAGCAGATCTTCCCGGTGGCCGAAGTGGTGCGTTACGTCAGCCAGTTCATGACCCTGTACCCGGGAGACGTCATCAACACCGGTACGCCCGCGGGCGTCGCGCTGGGGCGGCCCGAACCGAAGCCGTTCCTCCGGGCCGGGGACGTGGTGGAGCTGGAGATCGAGGGGCTGGGGCGGCAGCGGCAGGAGCTGAAGGACGCGTAGGCGCTGCGCTGGGGGAGCCGGGGAACTGCGGGGAACTGCGGGTGAGCCGGGGAACTGCGGGTGGTTCGCCACCACGGGGCGTCAATGGTCGCTCGCGCAGTTCCCCGGGCCCCTTTCACGGGCGTACCCGCTCCTCGCCCCCCTCGGCCCGGAACCTCTCCAGCGCCTCCACCACCAGCGCGTGGTCCTCCACCTGGGGCAGGCCGGAGACCACCACGGTGCCGATGACGCCGGCGCCCTCGACCGTGATCGGGAACGCGCCCCCGTGGGCCGCGTACACATCGGGGTCGAGGCGGGAGGACTCCTCGAAGGTCGTGCCCTTGGCGCGGAAGCGGGAGCCGACCAGCAGGGAGGAGCAGCCGTAGCGTTCGACGACGCGGCGCTTGCGGTCGATCCAGGCGTCGTTGTCCGGCGTGGAGCCGGGCAACGCCGCGTGGAAGAGCTGCTGGCCGCCGCGGCGGATGTCGATCGCGACGGGGGCCTGCCGGGCCCGCGCCAGCTCCACCAGCAGCGTGCCCAGGGCCCACGCGTCGTCGTAGGTGAAGTGGGGGAGCGTCAGACGGCGCTCCTGGGCTTCGAGTTCCGCGATCTCCGGTGCCGTGGTCACAGCTTCACCGCCACGCCCTCGTGGGCCGAGCGCCGGGCCGCCTCCAGGACGTCCAGGGCCGCGGCCGCCTCGGGCGCGGTGACCGGGTTGGGGCCGCCCTCGCGCAGGGCCTTCGCGATCGCCGCGTAGTACGCCGGGTAGTCGCCGGGGAGGGTCGGCACGGGGCGGCCGCCGCCGGTCAGCGGGGACTCGCCGGCGCCCACGCGGCCCCACAGGGGCTCGGGTTCGGTACCCCAGCCGCGGCCGGGGCGCTCGCCCGCGCGCAGCGCCGCCTCCTGCGGGTCCAGACCGTACTTCACGTAACCCGCCCGGGAGCCCAGGACGCGGAAGCGCGGGCCGAGTTGGGCCGCTGTCGCGGAGACGTACAGGTGGGAGCGGACGCCGCTGGTGTGGGTGAGCGCGATGAACGTGTCGTCGTCCGTCTGCGCGCCCGGTCGGCGGATGTCCGACTCGGCGTAGACGGAGGCGGCGGGGCCGAAGAGGACCAGTGCCTGGTCGACGACATGGCTGCCCAGGTCGTACAGGAGACCTCCGATCTCTGCGGGGTCGCCCGACTCGCGCCAGCCGCCCTTGGGCTCCGGGCGCCAGCGCTCGAAGCGGGACTCGAAGCGCCACACATCGCCGAGTTCGCCCTCGGCCAGCAGCTTGCGGACCGTGAGGAAGTCGCCGTCCCAGCGGCGGTTCTGGAAGACGGAGAGCAGCAGGCCGCGCTCCTCGGCCAGCGCCGCCAGGCCGCGCGCCTCGGCCGCCGTGCCAGCGATCGGCTTGTCGACCACGACCGGCAGGGCCGCCTTGAGCGCGGCGGTCGCGACCGGTACGTGCGTCTTGTTCGGGGAGGCGATGACGATCAGGTCCAGCTCGGCGGCGCGGGACCACAGCTCGTCGGGGGCGGCGGCGAAGCGCACGTCCGGGAACTCGGCGCGGGCCTGCTCCTGCCGCTGAGGGTTCGAGGTGACGATCGTGTCGAGGGTCAGGCCCTCGGTGGCGGCGATCAGCGGGGCGTGGAAGACGGAACCCGCGAGGCCGTAGCCCACGAGGGCCACGCGGAGGGGGGTGTGGGTACCAGGGGCTGTGCCAGTCATGGCTCTACTTTCGCAACGCTGTTGCCAAAGTGCAAGCGCGAGGGAGAATGGGTGGGTGAACAGGACGTACGCGGAATCCGCTGGAGGCAGACGTGGGGTCGGGGGGACCGTGGCGGGCGGGGTGAACCTGCTGGCGCTGCGCAGCCACAACGCGGCGCTCGTGCTCGACCTGTTGCGTACGGCGGGGGAGAGCGGGATCAGCCGGCTGGAGCTCGCGGAGCGGACCGGGCTCACCCCGCAGGCCGTCAGCAAGATCACGGCCCGGCTGCGCGCCGACGGCCTGGTGACGGAGGCGGGCCGCCGCGCCTCCACCGGCGGCAAGCCGCGGACGGTGCTGCGGCTGGTGCCGGGGGCCGGGCACGCGGTGGGGCTGCATCTGGACCGCGACGAGCTGCGGGCCGTGCTGTGCGACCTCACCGGCGCGGTGGTCGCGGAGCGACGGGCCCCGCTGGACCTGGGCGCCGGCGCGGACGCCGTGGTGGAAGGCGCGGCCCGGGAGGTGGAGGGGCTGCTGGCCGAGGTCGCCGAGGTTCCAGAAGTTGCCGAGGTCGCCGAGTTCTCCGGGGTCTCGGAGGCCGCCGAGGTCGGCGAGGTGACGGAGGTCGGCGAGGTGACGCAGGTGGAGCCCGCGTCTGTGCCGGCGCCCGCGGGCGTTCCCGTGCCCGTTCCCGTGCTCGGTGTCGGTGTGGCGCTGCCCGGCCCCCTCGATCATCTGCACGGTGTACTGCATCGCGTCACCGGCTTCCCCGAGTGGGACGGTTACCCGCTGCGCGACGCGCTGGCGCGACGGCTCGGGGTGCCCGTGGTGGTCGACAAGGACACGAACGCAGCCGCGCTCGGGCTCGCGCTGGGCGGCGCGGTCGAGGACGCGCACGGGTCGTTCGCCTATCTGCACCTCGGGACCGGACTCGGCGCGGGGCTGGTCATCGGCGGGGCCGTGCACCGGGGGGCCCGGACCGGGGCCGGGGAGTTCGGGCACCAGGTGATCCAGCTCGACGGGCCGCCGTGCGGGTGCGGCAACCGGGGCTGTATCGAGGCGCTGTGCCTCGCGGCCGTCGCGCGCGGCGATACGGCCGAGGCGGCGCGCGTCCTCGGCGCGGGCGCCGCGAACCTGGCGGGGCTGCTCGACATCGATCTGGTGCTGCTCGGCGGGCGTACCGTCGCCGCGCAACCGGACTCCTTCCTACGAGGAGTGGGAGCCGTCCTCGGCGCACGCGCCCGGCGCGAGGGCTCGACCACGGCCGTCCCGGTGCGTATCGCGCCGGGCGGGGCGCGCGGTGTGGCTGAGGGCGCGGCCCAACTGCTGCTCGCGCCGTTGTTCGGGCGGGCGGAGGGGTGAGGGTGCGGGTCCGGTCCGGCCGGACCGGTGCGGGCGACGGCTGCGCCGATCGAGGGGACTTGGCCCGTCGGCCGTCGTCCGCAGAGCGTGGCGTGGTCCGGCGCGTGCCCACCATGGCAGGTCATATTGTCATGCGACCCTCCCGACCTCCTCGACCCTCTCGACCTCCTCGACCCTCTCGACCTCCTCGACCCTCTCGACCTCCTCGACCCTCTCGACCTCCTCGATCCTCTCGACCTCCTCGATCCTCTCGACCCTCCCGACCTCCTCGACGTACTCGACTCTCTCTGGGACCTTGGCGAGGCCGGCCCCCCTTCTCCGTCCCCTGCTCCATCCCCTGCGCACTCGCGGCCGCCGCCCTCTTCCCCCAGGCTCCCGGCATCGCGCTCCCGGCCGACCGGCAGCCCACCTGCGCCGTCGCCACCGGTCACGCCTTCCCCGTCGCCACCCGCATCCACGGCGGCCCCGACACCTACGAGGCGGGCGGCGGCGACCACACCTGGTTCATCGACCTCAGGAACACGACCGCCCACCCCTGCGGCAACATCCACCCGGTGGTCGTCCTGGTCGGCGCCCGGCACGCGATGACGGCCAGTCAGCCGAAGCTGGAGTTCTTCGACGGTGACCGCCCGCACCCGGTCGTCTTCGCGCGCACCGACCAGCAGGAACTGGTCGGCCCGTTCGACGACGGCTTCCCCGGCTTCACGGTCGCCCCGGGGCAGACGCTCACCGTGAAGGTGCGGCTCGCGCTCGCCTCCGGCACCCGGCCGGACGATGTCGTGGTGAACGCCGCGATCGTGCAGCGACAGGGGAACGACGGGGACTGGGTGGGCGAGTCGAACGACTACCGGTTCCGGATCGAGCAGGGCCGCGGCCCGGCCGACGCGACGACGGAGACCAGACCGGGGGCGAAGACGCCCGGCCCGGGGCGGAGCCCGGCCGGTGAGGCACTGGCCGACACCGGACCGCGCCCGCCGCACGGGCTCGGCCCCGCCGTCGGCGGACTGGTCCTCGCGGTGGGCGGCCTCCTCGTCGTGGGCTCGTCCTGGCTGCTGTTGCGAAGGCGCCGCTGAGACCGCCCGCCCTGCCGCCCCCTCCGGTCGGCGCCCGGCCCGTCTGCGACGATCACCCCGTGGACTACCCGAACGACCAGGACCCAGGTGCCCCGATCCGCTCCGGCATCCCCGAGCACGGCCGCATTCCCAAGTACTACGCGGTGAAGGCACGGATCGCCGAGCTCGTGGCCGAGCTGGGCGAGGGCGGGCTGCTGCCCACCGAACGCGACCTCTCCGAGCGGTACGACGTCGCGCGCGAGACCGTACGGCAGGCACTGCGCGATCTGCTGCTGGAGGGGAAGCTGCGGCGGCAGGGGCGGGGAACGGTGGTCGCCGGGCCCAAGCTGGAGCAGCCGCTGTCCCTGGCCAGCTACACCGAGGGGGTGCGCCGACAGGGGCGCACCCCCGGCCGGGGCCTCATCACCCTGGACCGCTTCCCCTGCAACGACGCCCTGGCCGCCGAGACCGGCCTCACCCGGGGCGAGCCGGTCTGGCACATGGAACGCGTGCTCCTCGCCGACGACGAGCGGGTCGGCCTGGAGAGCACGTACGTGGCGGTGGCCCGGGTCCCGCGGCTCGACACCGACTTCGACCCCGACTCCTCCTTCTACGGCTACCTCCACGAGCAGGGCATCGCCTTCGGCGACGCCGACGAACGCATCGAGACGGTGCTCGCCGCGCCGCGCGAGGCCCTGCTCATCGGTACGCCCCCGGCCCTGCCGATGCTGCTGATCCACCGCGTCTCGCGGGACACGCAGGGGCGGCCGCTGGAGCGGGTGCGGACGCTGTACCGGGGGGACCGGTTCTCCTTCACGGCGCATCTCAGCGGCTAGGGGCCCTGCTGACGGATGACCGGGCGGGCCTGCGGGCCCGCCTGTTTAATAACGAGAAGATAACTGGTCTAGCCCAAACTTGAGAGGCGGTTCACCATCTGGATGCCGACCGGACCCGTCCGATTTCCCGATCCCGAGGAGCGTGGCCGCCGTGAGAGTGACAGTCGTCGGAGCAGGCGTGGTGGGCGCCATGCACGCCTGGCAAGCAGTGGAACGCGGCCATGAGGTCGTGCAGATCGAGCGGGAGGCCGAGGCCCGCGGCGCCTCGCTGCGCAACTTCGGGCAGATCTGGGTGAGTGGCCGCGCGGGTGGCGAGGAGCTGGAGACGGCCCTGCGGGCCAGGGAGTTGTGGGAGGCGCTCGGCGCCAGGGTGCCCGCGCTGGGCTTCCGCCCCAATGGTTCGCTGACCCTCGTCCGCTCCGGCCTGGAACGCGCCGTCGCCGAAGCGGCCCTGGCCCGTGCGGACGCGGCCGTGCGCGGCTACAAGCTGCTCACCCCGGCCGAGGCGCGCGCCGTGAACCCCGCCCTGCGCGGCGCGTACGAGGCCGCCCTGTACTGCGAGCGGGACGCGGCCGTCGAGCCGCGCACCGCCCAGCTCGCCCTGCGGGCCCAGCTGCTGAAGTCCCCGAACTACACCTTCCTGCCCGGCCGGGAGGTTCGCGAGGTCACCGGACCCGGCACGGTCCGCGACGACCACGGCGACGTGCACCGCGCCGACGCCGTGGTGCTGTGCACGGGCGCCTGGCTCGGCGGACTGGTGAAGGAGCTGGCGCCCGACCTGCCCGTGCGCCGCGTACGGCTGCAGATGATGCAGACCGACCCGCTCGGCGAGGCCCTCCCCACCTCGGTCGCCGATGCCGACAGCTTCCGTTACTACCCGGCCTACCGGGGCGAGTCCCTCGACCGCCTGGAAGCCGGGCAGCCCCAGGCCCCGACCGCCGCCGCCCACCGTATGCAGCTGCTGATGGTGCAGCGCGCGGACGGCGGGCTCACCATCGGCGACACCCACGAGTACGAGCACCCGTTCGCCTTCGACACGCTGGAGGACCCCTACGAGCACCTGGCCGGGGTCGTCGAGGGGTTCCTCGGCCGGCCGCTGCCGAGGATCCGCCGCCGCTGGGCCGGTGTGTACGCGCAGTGCACCGATCCCGGCCGGGTCGTGCACCGGCAGCAGGTGCGCGACGGAGTGTGGCTGGTCACCGGGCCCGGCGGGCGCGGCATGACCTGCGCGCCCGCGATCGCCGAGACCACCGCGAACGAACTGGGCTGGTGAACCACCTCATGCACCACCTCATGGACCACCTCATGCACCACCTCATGGACCACCTCATGACCGACACATGGACCACCTCATGACCGACATACGTCTCGTCGTGCTCGACATGGCCGGGACCACCGTCGCCGACGGCGGACTGGTCGAGCGGGCGTTCGCCGCGGCGGCCGCCGAGATGGGCGTGGAGCCGGGCTCCGCCGACCACACCGAGAAGCTGGCGTACGTACGGGCCACCATGGGCGAGTCCAAGATCTCCGTCTTCCGGCACCTGTTCGGACAGGAGGGTCTCGCCCGGCGCGCCAACTCCGCCTTCGAGAAGGCGTACGGCGAGCTGGTCGACGGTGGACACGTCACCGAGCTCCCCGGAGCCCGCGCCGCCATCGAGGAACTGCGGGCCGACGGCCGGACCGTCGTGCTCACCACCGGGTTCGCCCGCGTCACCCAGGACGCGATCCTCGACGCACTCGGCTGGCGGGAGCTGGTCCCGCTCACGCTGTGTCCCGCGGACGCCGCGGGCCGCGGACGGCCGTATCCCGACATGGCGCTGACGGCCTTCCTGCGTACCGGGGCGGCCGAGGACGTGCGGCAGATCGCGGTCGTCGGGGACACCTCGTACGACATGCTCGGCGGTGTGCGCGCCGGGGCGGGCGTGGTGGCCGGGGTGCTCACCGGCGCCCACGACGGGGCGGCGCTGCGGGCGGCCGGGGCCACGCACGTGCTCGGCTCGGTGTCCGAACTCCCCGCGCTGTTGAGAGGAGCCGACACCGCATGACCGGGATTCGCTTCGACCGGGTATCGGTGGCGTACGACGGGACCACCGTCCTCGACGCTCTCGACCTCACCGTCGAACCCGGCGAGGTCATGGCGCTGCTCGGCCCGTCCGGCTCCGGGAAGACGACCGCGCTGCGGGCCGTCGCGGGGTTCGTACGGCCGGTCACCGGACGGGTCTTCGTCGGGGGGTGCGACGTCACCGCTCTGCCGCCGCACCGGCGCGGGATCGGCATGGTCGTGCAGCAGTACGCGCTCTTCCCGCACATGCGGGTCGCGGACAACGTGGCGTTCGGGCTCAGGGCGCGGAAGGCGCCCCGGCGGGAGATCCCCGGACGGGTCGCCGAAGCGCTGGAGATGACCGGGATGGGGGAGTACGCGCGCCGCTATCCGCGCGAGCTGTCGGGCGGACAACAGCAGCGGGTCGCGATCGCGCGGGCCCTCGCCGTACGCCCCGGAGTGCTCCTCCTCGACGAGCCCCTGTCCGCGCTGGACGCCCGGCTGCGCTCCGGGATGCTGGCCGAACTCGCGCGTCTGCACCGGGAACTGCCCGACGTGACGATCCTGTACGTCACCCACGACCAGGTCGAGGCGCTGACCCTGGCGGACCGGATCGCGGTCATGGACCGGGCACGGTTGCGGGACGTGGGGACGCCACGAGAGCTGTACCGGGCGCCGCGCACCGAGTTCACGGCGTCCTTCGTGGGGAGCGCGAACCTGCTGCCGGTGACCGTGGGGGCGAGGGGGGTCGCCTTCGGCGGTGCCGAACTGGAGGTGGACACACAGGGAGCGGCGAAGGGGTCCGCCGCCACCCTGTGCGTACGGCCGCACCTCGTCGGACTCGGGCCCGGACCCAACCGGCTGGCCGGAGTCCTCGGCGAGATCCAGTGGCGGGGAGCCACCCACCGTCTGTACGTGGACGTGGACGGCCACCGGCTCATGGCCGACGTACGGGAGCTGCGACGTCCGCCCGCGCCGGGGGACGCGGTGGAGGTGCACTTCGCACCGGAGGACGCGGTGCTGCTGGCCGCGGGGGTGTCCCATGGCTAGCCGTCTGACCTGGGCCCTGCCACCCGCGGCCCTGCTGGCCGCCGCCTTCCTCTACCCCCTCACCCTCGTCGTCCGGCAGTCCCTCCGGCCCGACACCGGTGGCACCTCCCTCAAGCCCTACGACGACGTCTTCGCCTCCCTGGTCTTCCGTGAGGCCCTGTGGACCACCGTCTGGCTGGCGCTCGCGGCCACCGCCTGCTGTCTCGTCCTCGGGTTCTTCCTCGCGCTCGTCATCGCCTTCGTCCCGTTCCCCGGGGCGAGGGCGGTCGCCCGGTTCGTCGACGTCTTCCTGTCCTTTCCCTCCTTCCTCGTCACGCTCGCCCTCCTCTTCCTCTACGGCAGCGCGGGGATGGCCAACGGGCTGTGGCGCGACGCGACCGGTGCGGCCACCGGGCCCTTCCAGTTCCTCACCACCCCCTGGGGCGTCCTCCTCGCCGAGGTCACCTACTTCACCCCCTTCGTGATGCGTCCCCTCCTCGCGGCGTTCACGCAGCTCGACACGGCACAGGTGGAGGTCGCCGCGTCACTGGGGGCACGGCCCGCGCGGATCGTGCGCCGGATCGTCCTGCCCGAGGCGCTGCCCGCGCTCGCGGCCGGCGGCGGCCTCGTCCTCGTCCTCGCCCTCAACGAGTTCGGCATCGTGCTGTTCACCGGCGCCAAGGGCGTCACCACGCTGCCGACGCTCGTCTACAGCAAGGCGATCCTGGAGTCCGACTACCCGGGCGCCTGTGTCGTCGCCGTCGTCAACGTCCTCGTATCCGTGGGCCTGTACGGCCTCTACCGGGTGGTGAGCCGCCGTGCTGGTGCATAGCCGCACGGGGAAGTGGGCCGCCTGGGGCCTCTTCCTCGTCCTCTTCCTCCCCCTCTTCGCCCTGCCCCTGCTCGTCGTCCTCGCCGCGTCCTTCGCCGGTCACTGGTCCGGCGCGCTCCCGTCCGGCTTCACGACCGCGCACTACACGGCCGCCACCCGCGGTGAATCCCTCCGGGCGCTCACCACCAGCCTGGTCACCGCGGTGACGGCGAGTCTGCTCGCCCTCGCCGTCGGCACCTGGGGCGCGCTCGGCGCGCACGCCCTGCCCAAGCCGGTCCGGCGGGTGCTCGACGCGCTGTTCGTGCTGCCCGTCGCCGTCCCCTCGGTCGTGGTGGGGCTCGCGGTCCTCGTCGCCTTCTCGCAGCCGCCCGTACTGCTCAACGGCACCCGGTGGATCGTGATCCTCGCCCACACCGTCCTCGTCACGGCCTTCGCGTACCAATCCGTCTCGGCGGCCCTGCTCCGCCTCGACCCCGCCTACGAGCAGGCCGCCGCGTGCCTCGGCGCCCGGCCCGGGTACGTCCTGTGGCGGATCCGGCTGCCGTTGCTGCTGCCGTCCCTCACGGCCGCCGCGGGGCTCTGCTTCGCCCTGTCCATGGGCGAGTTGAGCGCCACGATGATGCTCTACCCGCCCGACTGGACGCCGCTGCCGGTCCAGATCTACGCCGCCACCGACCGCGGCTCGCTCTTCACCGGCTCCGCCCTCGCGGTCGTCCTGATGACGGCCACCCTGCTCGTCCTGTTCACCGTGGCCCGGGTCCGCACGCGGGCCGTACACCGCTGACCACGCCGTTCACCCACGCACCGTTCACCTACGCACCGTTCACCCACGCAGGCAAGGAGTTCATTCCGTCATGCCCACGATTCCCGCCAAGCCGCTCGCCGCCGTCCTCGGGGGCCTCCTTCTCGCCGGCTCGCTCACCGCCTGCGGCGGCGGCTCCACCGCCGCCGCCGACACCGTCACCGTCTACAGCGCGGACGGCCTCAAGGGCGAGAACGGGGACGGCTGGTACGACCGCGTTTTCAAGGACTTCGAGAAGCAGACCGGGATCAAGGTCAAGTACGTCGAGGGGGGCTCCGGCGAAATGGTGCAGCGCGCCCTCCGTGAGCGGACCAACCCCCAGGCCGACGTCCTCGTCACCCTTCCCCCCTTCATTCAGCAGGCCGACAGCAAGGGCCTGCTCGCCAAGTACGCGCCCCAGGGTTCCGTCGAGGTCGCCGACGCCGACAAGGCGGCCGACGGCACCTGGACCGCCGTCGTCAACAACTACTTCGGGTTCGTCTACAACAGGAAGGAGCTCAAGAAGGCGCCCACCACCTGGGAGGAGCTGCTGGAGGGGACGTACCGGAACAAGCTCCAGTACTCCACCCCGGGCGTCGCCGGCGACGGCACCGCGGTGCTGGTCAAGGCGATGAACGACTTCGGAGGCAAGGAAGCGGCGCTCGCCTATCTGAAGAGGCTTCAGGCCAACAACGTCGGCCCGTCGGCCTCCACCGGCAAGCTCGCGCCCAAGGTCGACAAGGGCGAACTGCTCGTCGCCAACGGCGACGTGCAGATGAACTACGCCCAGTCCAGGACCATGCCGAACCTCGGCATCTGGTTCCCGGCGCGACGGGGCGGACGGCCCACCACCTTCGCGCTGCCGTACGCCGCCGGGCTGGTCACCAAGGCCCCGCACTCGGAGAACGGCAGGAAGCTGCTGGACTACATGCTCAGCCGCACCGCCCAGGAGCAGGTCAGCGCCATCGGCGGAGGATTCGCGGCCCGCAAGGACGTCGGGGCCAAAGACGCCAACGCCGCGGCCCTGACCAAGATCATGGACGGCGTCCAGGTCTTCCGGCCGGACTGGAACGACATCGACAAGAACCTTCAGACCTATGTCGAAGACTGGAAATCCGCTACGAACAGCTGATCGCTAGGCTGGGGCCCCGGCGCACCGTACGGCAGGAGATCGCACATGGCAGAGCGCAAGCCCATCGAGTCGTGGCTCACCGACATGGACGGTGTGCTGATCCACGAGGGTGTTCCGATCCCCGGTGCCGACGCGTTCCTCAAGAAGCTGCGTGAGTCCGGCAAGCCCTTCCTGGTGCTCACCAACAACTCCATCTACACCCCGCGCGACCTGCACGCCCGGCTGCGCCGTATGGGTCTGGACGTGCCGGTCGAGAACATCTGGACCTCGGCGCTGGCCACCGCCCAGTTCCTGGACGACCAGCGGCCGGGCGGGTCGGCGTACGTCATCGGCGAGGCCGGTCTGACCACGGCGCTGCACGACATCGGCTACATCCTGACCGACCAGGAGCCCGACTACGTCGTCCTCGGCGAGACCCGCACCTACTCCTTCGAGGCCATGACCAAGGCGGTCCGGCTGATCGACGCGGGCTCCCGCTTCATCTGCACCAACCCCGACGAGACCGGTCCGTCGCCGGAGGGCCCGCTGCCCGCGACCGGCGCGGTCGCCGCGCTGATCACCAAGGCGAGCGGCAGGAAGCCGTACTTCGCGGGCAAGCCGAACCCGCTGATGATGCGCACCGGGCTCAACACGATCGGGGCGCACTCCGAGACCAGCGCGATGATCGGTGACCGGATGGACACCGACGTGCTGGCCGGCATGGAGGCCGGGATGCAGACGTTCCTGGTGCTCACCGGGCTGACCACGCCCGAGGGCATCGACCGGTACCCGTTCCGCCCCTCCCATGTCGTGAACTCGATCGCGGACCTCGTCGACCTCGTCTGACGCCCCTCCGTCCGGCAACCGACCCCCGTACGGAGTAGTCGAGGGTCCCGTCCGGATGCGCCGGAGTGCCCGGCAAGGGACTCTCCTGGTATCGGGAGGTTCACGATGGGTTCACTACGGCTCACACTCTGTGCCGGATCGGTCGTCGCGGTCGCCCTCGCGCCGACGGCGTACGCGGTGGATGCTCAGGGCGTCTTCCTGACCCCTGCCTCGCCCATGCCCGGCACCGACGTCCGGCTGGCCGTGCGGGGCTGCGCCGGTACGACCGGCAGCGCGGTGTCGGACGCGTTCGTGGCGGAGGCGCGGCTCGTCGGCAGGGACGGCATGCTGACCGGCGACACCCGCGTCCGCTCCGCACTGCCACCGGGCAGGTACTCCGTCACCGTCGGCTGCGACGGCCGGCAGGTCAAGGGCGTGCTCACCGTCGGCGGGCCGTCCGTGTCCCCACCCCGGGCGCAGACCGCTCCCGCATCCCCCGGCATCCCGGCGTCCGCCGCGGTCCCGGCGGCCCCGACCGCCCCGGCGACCCGCAGCGCCCCGGTCCGGCCCTCCGCTCCCTCCTCGCCGGTCGCGCCGGTGCCCGCGGGCGGCGGCGGTACCGCGCCCCTCTCCGCCGCCGACGCCCGGGCCGCCGGGCCCGGCACCCGGCAGGCGGTCGTCGGCCTGGTCCTCGCGAGCGTCGCCGCCATCGTGGTGGTCGCCCGCAGCGTCCGTCGGGGCCGCGGCCGGGAGTGAACGTGTCCGAGCGCGAGCGTTTCTCCGGTACCGGGCGTCTGCTGATGGGGGTCGCCTGGGTGATCCTGTTGCTGGGGCTGTGGCTGTGGGGCCGCGAGGTGACGGACGTACGCCATGGGATTTCCGCGCCGACGACCGGCGACATGGCCGCCGTCGGCAGGCCCCCGCAGCCCGCACTGCCGCCCGCGGCCAAGCCGCTGGCACAGGCGGCGCCGCTGCGCTTGGACATCCCCGTCATAGGGGTGCAGGCACCGGTCGTGGCGCGCGGCCTGGACCAGCAGGGCGCGATCGACCCGCCGCCCTTCGACCAGCCGGGCGTGGTCGGCTGGTACGGGAACGGCGTGAAACCCGGGGCCGCCGGGACGGCGCTGTTCGTCGGGCACGTCGACACCGAGACCGGTCGCGCGGTCTTCTACAAGCTCAGCAGTCTGCGGCCGGGCGCCACGGTGCGGGTGGTCCGTGACGACGGCCGGGTCGCCGAGTTCACCGTCGAGGACGTCCAGGTCCTCACCCGCGACCACTTCGACGCCCGGCAGGCGTACGGGACACGCGAGCCGGGGCGGGCCGAACTACGGCTGATCACCTGTGGCGGCACCTTCGACCGGGCGAACCACGAGTACACGGCGAACGTGGTGGTGTCGGCGTATCTGACGGGCACCGGACGGTGACGTCCGACGGGCATGGACGGTGGGTGACGCCCGACGGTCGTCGACGGTGACGCCCGCGGCCCCCGCCCTCCGGGAGACGGGCTGTAACAGCTGTCCGACAAGAGCCGTGCGACCTCGTGGGCGCCGCGGCGGGTATGTCACGATTGGGGCGTAAGACGGTACACCCAAGGGGGAGTTGGATGTACGGGACGAGGAGTGCCGGGGGACGGGCCGCCGCCGCGGCGGTGGGGGCCGCGCTGCTGCTGGCCGGGTGTTCCTCCTCCGGGGGCGGCGACCGGAAGAACGACTCGGGTGGGGCGATCACCCAGCAGCCGAAGACCTCCGACCCGTTCTGGGTCAACCCGGACGGCAACGCGGCACGGCAGGTCGCCGCGTACCGGAAGGCCGGGAAGACGGCCGAGGCGGACCAGATCAGGAAGATCGCCGAGCGGCCCACGGGGGAGTGGATCGGGCCGGAGAACCCCGAGGCGGAGGCGCAGGGATTCACCGAGGCCGCGCGGAAGGCGGACCGGACGGCGCTGCTGGTCCTCTACAACGTCCCGCACCGCGACTGCGGACAGTTCTCGCAGGGCGGCGCGGCGGACGGCAACGCGTACCGGACCTGGATCGACGGCGTGGCCCGGGGCATCGGGGACCGGCGGGCGACGGTGATCCTGGAGCCGGACGCCGTGCTGCACATGGTGGACGGCTGCACGCCGGCCCAGTTCCACGAGGAGCGGTACGACCTGCTGAAGGGCGCGATCGCCAAGCTCAAGGCGCTGAAGAACACCAAGGTGTACCTGGACGCGGGCAACGCGGGCTGGCAGCACCCCGACCGCATCTTCCAGCCGCTCCAGCGGGCCGGCGTCGCCCAGGCCGACGGCTTCGCCGTGAACGTCTCCAACTTCTACTCGACGCCGGAGTCGATCGCGTACGGCAAGCAGCTGTCGGCGAAGGTCGGCGGCAAGCACTTCGTGATCGACACCAGCCGCAACGGCAACGGGCCCTATGCGACGGGTGATCCCCAGCAGCGCTGGTGCAACCCGCCGGGGCGGGCCCTGGGCGAGACCCCGACGACGAGCACGGCGGACCCGCTGGTGGACGCGTATCTGTGGGTGAAGCGCCCGGGCGAGTCCGACGGCACGTGCCAGGGCGGTCCGAAGGCCGGGGACTGGTGGGCGGCGTACGCGCTCAAGCTCGCGGAGGCCAGCAAGTAGGCGCTCTTGGAGCTCTTACACGTGCGCGGGTGTCAGGGGACCTTGACCCACTGCGCCACGCTCGGCGTTCCCTGGTCGTCGTCGACGAACAGCATGTACCACCCGGACTGGACGAGGTTGCGGTTCTTCGGGACCGTCACCGTGATCGTGGCCCCCGACGTCTTGAAGTCCAGCGCGATCGACCGCTGATCCACGTCCGTGACGTGCGTGGACGCGCTCGGCCGGATCAGCCGCACCTTCTTGATCGACGAGGCGTGCTGCGAGGTGAACGTTCCCGAAGCACCGCGTGCGATGGTCGCCGGCCCGCCCGACAGCGAGGGCCGTGCGTCCCGGTACAGATACGGCGGCGTGTAGATCTCGATGCGCTGCTCGAACTTGCCGGGCTTGGTGTTCGCCCTGTCGCCGTACAGCGAGTCGGAGCCGAAGAACATCACCCGGCCGTCGGGCAGCAGGAGCGAGCCCGAGTGGTAGTTGCGGCCCACCAGCGGGTCGGCGACCCGCTGGAGCGTGTTGGTGTCCGGGTGGTAGATCCGCGCCTGGAGGATGTCGGAGTCACTGCGGCCCCGGTAGTCCTCCGAGCCGCCCGAGACCAGCACCGTGTCGTCGGGAAGGATCGAGGACTGCGGGTAGCGCGTGCCCTTCTCCAGCGTCGGCCCGTCCACGAAGTGCGGGTTCTTCGCCTTCAGGTCGACCAGCCGCGTCCTGTTGGTCGACAGTGCGGACTCGCCCACCCCGCCGCCACCGATCACCATGTACCTCTCGTCCTGTGCCGGTGGCAGCAGCACCGTCCCGGACGTCTCCATCATGTTCGGGTCGCTGAGCCCCGGCACCTTGGTGAACTTGTTGCTGTCGACGTCCCAGACACCGGGGTCGCGGCCCACGTCGGCCGGACCGTAGCCCGCGTTCGAACCCGAGTAGAAGACCTTGCCGTTCTGCATCAGGAACAGTGCGGGATAGGTCGGGAACTGGCGGATCTTCGGCGTGTACGTCCACTTCTTGGTCCCCGGATCGAAGATCTCGTTCTTGCCCGGGACCAGCTGGCCGATGTCGTCGAGGCCGGACACGCTGAGGATCCTGCCGTCGCCCAGGGTGGTGAGCGTCGGGTACCAGCGGGCTTCGTTCATCGGGTCGACCTTGATGTACTTCTCGGCGACCGGATCGAACTCGTAGGCGTCCCGGATGCCTTGGAAGTCCTTCTTGTCGAGGGCGAGCTTCTGCGCGATGCCATAGGTGTTGCGCGCGTCGGCGCCCGTCAGGCCCCGGATCCGGTAGTTGTCCTGGGTGCCGGTCTCGTACTGGGAGCCGCTCTGCTGCGCCTCGACGTATATACGGCCGAGGCCCGGGTCGTTGCGCAGGAACCTGCCCGTCCCGTCGAAGACCTTCTTCGCCCGCGGCACCAGGACGGGGTCCTTGGACACGAAGGTCTTGCCGTTCGCCCTGCCGGTGAACCCCGTGCCCGCGGGCAGAGTGATCGGCTTGTCCGGGTTCTCGTTGTGGACGATCATCAGGCCGCCGGCCTTGGTGACGTCACCCTTCAGCTTCTCGTACCGCTTGGTGCCGCCCGCGATCAGGATGTCGCCGTTGTCCAGCTGGGTGTGGCCCGTGCAGAACAGGTCGTTCGGCGTCGGGACCTTCTTGATCGTGCCCTTGACCGGGTCCCAGATCCGGGAGTCGAACCGCTTCTTGTCGAAGTTGACCTGGTTGTTGCCCGAGCCCGCGACGAGCAGCACCTTCCCGGTGTGCAGCAGGACCGCGTGGATGGTGTCCTGGCGGTACTCCTCGGGGAACTCGATGATCTGCCAGTGGCCGTTCTGCGCCTTGTACTCGGGCTTGTCGATCGTGTACTGGTGATACCGCTGCGACCCGAAGCGGTACAGCCACGGTCCGTTCATTCCGGCCAGTGCGAGGACCACCGCCGTACCTATCGCGAGACGGCGGGCACGACGGCGGCCGGCCTGGTCCTTCATTTCTTGTGTCCCCCAAGGGCGATCTGCATGGTCTGGTCACTGTCTCCGTGTCCGGCCCAGGTGGGCCGCTGCCCCGGCGCGTGCGCACCGACGGCCCGCTGCGGTATGACCGGGCTGTCCTGCGGCTCGGCCGCGTCGGACGGCCGCTTCCTCTCCTGCCGCAGCGTCCAGCGCCATACGAAGAGGGGCGAGGCCGTGATCAGCAGGGCGATCGAGGCCCAGGTGATCATCGCGGGATGGGAGTGACCGAGGAGGAGGCCGGCGGCGATCGAGCCGCCGAAGACCAGGACGAAGAACAGATGGATCCGGAAGGTCCCGAACAGGGTGTCCGGGCTTGTCGAAGCCCCCTTGGGAGTGACCACGAACGTGCTCTTGCGACGCAGCACGGCGTCCATGAGCGAGCGGGCGTAGACGGGCGCCGACAGCGCCGACATCACCATCCCGGCCACGCCGCCGGAGCCCTCCGGCTCGTGCGGCGAGACGTTGTGCCGGCGGTTCCAGATGTACAGGCCGATCTGCAGCGCCGAGGCGTTGCCGTACAGCATCAGCCAGACCGTCGGGTCGATGTTCACACCCGAGGCGCCCAGCCCCAGGAACAGCGCACAACTCAGCGCCGCCAGGATCCAGTTGAGGGCCGACATCGGATAGAAGACGATCATCATCGTGTAGTTGAAGAGCTTGCCCGGCGACAGCGAGAAGAAGCCCTTCCAGTACTGCTTGAGGATCGTCTCGTACGTGCCCCGTGACCAGCGCAGCTGCTGGGTGAAGAAGTCCGTCCAGGCGCCCGGGCCCTCGCCGACCGCGAGCACGTCCGGGGTGTAGACCGACCTCCACTTCTTCCCGGTGGCGGGGTTGCGGTGGCGGTGCATCTCGAAGCCGGTCGCCATGTCCTCGGTGATCGAGTCGTACAGCCCGCCGATCTGCTTGAGCGCCTTGATGCGTACGGCGTTGGAGGTGCCGACGAACATGGGGGCGCCGTAGCGGTTGCCGGCCCGCTGGATCAGCGCGTGGAAGAGGAACTGCTGCGACTCTGCGGCCTTGGTGACGAAGGTGTCGTAGTTGCCGTACACCTGGGGGCCGATGACGAAGCCGACGTCCGGGTCGCGGAAGAAGCCCAGCATCCTCTCCAGATAGTTGGGCAGCGGCACGTGGTCGGTGTCCACGGAGGCGAAGTAGTCGTACTCGTCGCCGTGCGCCTCCAGCCAGGCGTTGTAGTTGCCGTGCTTCGTCCTGGCGCGGTGCGGGCCCTTGGGCTGGTTCCACCTGGGGATGCCCTTGCGGGTGAAGTGGTGCACACCCAGGCGCTCGCAGACCGCCTTCACCTCCGGGTCGTCGCCCTCGTCGAGGAGCCAGACATGCAGAAGGCCCCGGTGCCGCAGCCGTACGGCCGCCTCCAGGGTCTTCGTCACCATCGACAGCGGTTCCTTGCCGGGGACGTACGTGGTGATGAAGGCGACTCTGGTGCCGGTCTCGGGCACCACCGGGATCGGGTCGCGGGCGACCAGCGTGGCGTGCGCGTTCGACAGCACGTTCATGCAGCGGAAGAACTCGATCAGGCCGATCGAGACGAGCATCACGACGTCGAGGGCCGGCAGGAAGTCGTAGGCGGGATAGTCGCGTTCGGTCCAGTGCGCGGGCTGGAGCAGCCAGGCGAGCAGGATCAGCGACAGCAGCGGCGCCGCACTCAGCATGAGGGCGGCGCGGACGCGGTGCGGCTCGTGGGAGAGCAGTGAGCGGTACTGGACCTTGTACGGCTTGGTGGGATCCGGTTGTGTGAGGGGTCCCGCCAGCCGGCTGTAGTGCTCGTAGTCGTATCTGGGAAGTGTGTTCCGGATCCGGTGGATGCTGCCGGTGTGGCCCGTCCGGTGTGCCGGCACCCTGAGCCGGGTCGTCTCTGACGGGTCGAAGTCCTGCCGGGCGCCCGTCGGCGTCGACGTCATGAGTCATCCCCCCGCACGCATACGTGCGCGTGTTCGTTGATCTTTCGCCCGCCCGCTCCGGTCCCCCTCGACCATCGCGAACGGTCAGTGACTGGTCGGCCTCACCGCGTCACGTATCATATCGACACGAAACGCGACCTTCCGGTTGCATGATGCCCCCCTCGACATCCGTTCAGCCGGGACCCCCATCCCGCGCGCCGCAACCGGCCCGAGCCCCCAACTGCCCTCTCTCGGCAGTCCCTTGACGTCCAGGGTTCTATGGCGTCCGGCATGATCGCAAGAGCGAAACACGGTGTTTACCGGTCATACCCGCTCATTGAGACGCTTCTTGGAGTCTTCTGGTGCGGTTGAGACCACCTGTGTACGGAAGTTGAGAAAGTGTTGCCTCATGGCCTCCTTTGCGGGTACGGCATCCCCGGACCGCACCGCGTCGAGGATCTCCCGGTGCTGCCGGCAGATGACCTCCGGATCCCGCGGCACGTCCACCAGATCCGTGCGGACGCGGTGGAACGCGTCCCGGAAGGCCCCCAGCACCTCGCTCGGCAGCGCGTTGCCCAGCCCTCGGTAGAGGGTGGCGTGAAAGGCGCGGTCGGTCTCGGCGAGGCCGGCCCCTTGCCCGGTCTCCTGTTCCATACGATCGACGAGTGCGTCCAGTGCGACGAGGTCCCGCTCCGGCACCCGGCTGGCCAGCCGGGAGACCAGTCCCGTCTCCACCGCCTCGCGCACCGAGTTCCGGCCGGCGCCGAGCGGCGTCATGAGTTCGGGCTCGGTCGGCAGGACCGCGCCCGGGGGCAGGCGGCGGTCGACGATGAGTCTCCTGATCCGCTCCTGCAGGTCGCGTCCCATGGCCAGAGGCCATCCAGCCAATCGGTGCGGGCTCCCCGTGCGGAGGGATGCGAAATGGCCCCTCGGGTGAGCGAGGGGCCATTCCGGTCGTGCGCCGCCAGGGACTCGAACCCCGGACCCGCTGATTAAGAGTCAGCTGCTCTAACCAACTGAGCTAGCGGCGCCTGCTGACCTGGAGAACTCTACCCGATGTGGAGGGGTGCTCCTGTCCGTGGGGCGCGGCGGCGGCCCGTCGTCCGGATGTGCCCGGACGCGCCGAGAGCGGCCCGTGTACATCATTCGGACCGTCAACATGCGGTTCCGGTGGCGGGTTGGAAAACTGACGGTCATACAGAAATGAGGGTGATTCACCTCAAAACGAACAGGGAGTGTGAGGGTCGTCTCATGGAGACTCCGGTATTCGAGGAATTCGAACCCCAGCGTGGCTGCGACTGCCCAGGATGCGTACACGGGTACCATGGCGTCCCCCTCCCCTCCCTCTTCGGGCCGGCCGGCCGCCCGGCGGTGCGCAAGGCCCTCGCCCTGGCCGCCGCCGCGGGCACGGTGCTCGGAGTGGGTCATGCGGCGCCGGCCGTGGCGGCCGCCCACGCGCCGCTGCGGCCGGGGACCCCCGCGGAGGACGATCCTCCCGCCACCCCGCAGGGCCGCACGGCACCGCTGCACGGCTCGGGCTGGATGCCGGCCCCGGCCCTGGTGCCCACGACGACCCGGGCGCAGATCATCAACCGGGCGAAGAAGTGGGTCAGCGCCCAGGTCCCGTACAGCATGGACAAGTACTGGTCGGACGGTTACCGGCAGGACTGCTCCGGCTTCGTCTCGATGGCCTGGAACCTCGGTACCAACGAGTGGACGGGCAGCCTCGACCGGTTCGGCGTCCGCATCGCCAAGGACGATCTGCAGCCGGGTGACATGCTCCTCTTCCACAACCCCGCCAACCCGGAGAAGGGCTCGCACGTCGTCATCTTCGGCGGCTGGACGGACTACACGCACACGTACTACATCGCCTACGAGCAGACCCCGCCGGTGGCCCGTCGGCAGTCCACGCCGTACGCGTACTGGGTCAATTCCGGCCGCTATGTGCCGTACCGCTACAAGCACATCGTCGACAGCAAGGGCGGCACCCAGGGCAAGGACGCACCGGTCCCGGTGAACCTGCCCGCCTCGTCGGTGCGCTATCCGGGTGCCGCCTCCTTCGGTCCGGGCGCCGACAACGTGCACGTCACCGAGCTCGGCGGGCTCCTCGTCTCGCGCGGCGGGGCCCGCTTCTACACGAGGGGTCCCGGGCCGCGCTGGAGCGAGGCGGACCGGCGGGCCACGCAGGCGTTCCAGCGGGCGCAGGGGTGGACGGGACGGGACGCGGACGGGCTGCCGGGGCCGACGACCTGGCAGTACCTGGCGCGGAAGAGGGGCAGGGACATCCCTCCGTCCGCGACTCCCGCCGGGGCCGCGGCTCCCGTCGGCGCCGCGGGGGCGCCGGGTGCCTCCTCGCCCGGAGTGCCCGGCTATCCGGGTCCGAGCAAGTTCCGGCCGGGCGCGAACAATCCGTACGTCACCCTGCTGGGCCGACAGCTGGTCAGGAAGGGGTTCGGCGCGCACTACACCGGCGGGCCCGGGCCGCGCTGGAGCGAGGCCGACCGGCGCAACGTCGAGGCGTTCCAGCGGTCCCAGGGCTGGCGCGGTGCCGCGGCCGACGGTTACCCGGGACCGGAGACCTGGCGGCGCCTGTTCTCCTGACCCCCGTCCCGGCCCGATTCCCGACGCACCTCGGCACGGCACTTCCCGGCGCGGAGGCATGGAGGCACGTATGAGTACGACATCGCAGACCCCGGAGCCGAATCAACCACCGGACCGGGCGGACGCCCGGCGCGAAGGGGCGCCGGATCAGGAGGGTGGCCGGTGCGAGGGGGCGTCGGGAGGGGCAGGTGGCCGGTGCGAGGGGGCGCCGGGCCAGGGGGGTGGCCGGTGCGAGGGGGCGCCGGGCCGGGAGGGTGGCCGGTGCGAGGGGGCGCCGGGCCGGGAGGGTGGCCGGTGCGAGGCGGCGCCGGGCCGGGAGGGTGGCCGGTGCGAGGGGGCGCCGGGCCGGGAGGGTGGCCGGTGCGAGGGGGCGCCGGGCCAGGCGGGTGACCGGCATGAGGGGGCGGTAACGGACCGGGGGGCTGCCCGGCGTGAAGGGGCGCCGGAGTCGGCGGGTGTTGGGCATGGTGGGGGGTCGGAAGGGGCGAGCGCTCGGCATGGTGGGGCGTCCGAGTCGGCGGGTGTTGGGCATGGTGGGGGGTCGGAAGGGGCGAGCGCTCGGCATGGTGGGGCGTCCGAGTCGGCGGGTGTTGGGCATGGTGGGGGGTCGGAAGGGGCGAGCGCTCGGCATGGTGGGGCGTCCGAGTCGGCTGGCGCTCGGCATGAGGAGGTGGCGGCGGATCACGCTGGTGCCCGGCAGGCCCGGATCATTCACGGCGAGTCGACCACCGAGATCCCCGTCCATCTGCTGTTCCGGGACGAATCCGGCCCGGTCTCCGTGCCGCTCGCCCCGGCCGTCGTGGCGCGGCGGCTCGGCGCGGACGAGCAGGCGCGGGCAGCCCGGCCCGCGCCGCAGGGGCGCCGGGTGCCGGCCGCCGATCCCGAACTGGCCGAGCGGCCCGCGCGGGTGCTGTCCGGCGCGGTGGGCGTGCTGGCCGGTCTCGGCGGGATGGCCGGCTGTGCGGCCGTCACATGGTGGGCGGGGGTCCTGCCGCCGGACGCGGCCCGCGCGCTGGAACTTCCGGTGTCCGGGGGCACCGGGGCCGGGCTGGTGCAGTGGGCCGCGTACGCCGGGGCGGGCACGCTCGCCCTCCTCGGCTTCGGCGGGCTCGCGCGTGGGCGTACCGGGCGCGCCTGGGTGCTCGCCCGGTGCGGCCGCTACCGGGGCACGGTCCGCCGCACGGGCCTGCTGTGGCTCAGCCCGCTGGTGCTGCGCCGCCGGGTCGACGTACGGCTGCGGCACTGGCGCAGCGAACCGATGCCCGCGGTCGACGCCCATGGCGTACCGCTGCGCGTGGTCCTGCTGGTGACCTGGCGGGTCAAGGACACCGCGCGGGCGGTGCTGGGTACGGAGGACCACGAGACGTATCTGCGGGAGTGCGTGGAGTCGGCGCTCGCGCGGGTGCTGCCCCAGGTGTCGGCCGATCTGCCCACGGCGAAGGACGGGGTGACCCTGCGTCATGTCGAGGCAGCCGCCGACACACTCACCCGGCTGGTGGCTCAGGACGCGGCGCCGGTCGGTCTGGAGGTGTTCTCGACGCAGCCGACACGTGTCGAGTACGCCCCCGAGGTCGCCGAGTGGATCCAGCGTCGCCGTATCGCCGCGCTGGATGCCCGGCACCGCGACACGGTGCTCAGCTCGGTCGTCGACTCGGTGGAGGACACCATCACCCGGCTGACCACGCGCGGCCTGGTCGAACTCGACGACTACGAGCGCAAGGCGCTGGTGAAGGACCTGACGGTGGCGTTCTACACGGGGCGTCCGGCCGACGGGGTCTGAAAGCCCTGCTGATTGGTATGGACATGTTCAACTGACGGCAATAATCTGGGACTTGGTCTAGACCTGCACGGCTCACTGAACTTCCCCCACGTTCTCCAGGAGCGGCAGCATGCGCACAAGGACCAGGTTGTACGCCGCCGTGCTGGGCCTCGCGACCGCCGGAGCCTTCGTGCTCTCCACCGGTGGCGCCAGCGCCCACGGCTACACCGACCAGCCCCTCAGCAGGCAGAAGATGTGTGCCGCGAACGGCGGCATCGTCACCGGCTGCGGCGACATCCAGTGGGAGCCGCAGAGCGTCGAAGGCCCGAAGGGCTTCCCGGCGGGCGGCCCGAACGACGGTCAGATCTGTTCGGCGAACCACACCAACTTCAGCGCGCTCGACCAGCCCAGGACGCCCTCGGGCGGGGCGTGGCCGACGACCCGGGTGACCGGCGGGCAGAGCTACACCTTCCGCTGGCAGTTCACCGCCTCGCACGCGACGACCGACTTCAAGTACTACGTCACCAGGCAGGGCTGGAACCAGAACCACGCCCTGGCCCGGGCGGACCTGAACACGACCCCGTTCCTGACCGTCCCGTACAACGGCCAGCGCCCGCCGTCCACGCTCACCCACACCGGCACCCTGCCGAGCGGGCTGAGCGGGCATCACATCATCCTCGGGGTGTGGACGATCGCGGACACGGGCAACGCGTTCTATTCGTGCGCGGACGTCACGTTCTGAGCCGCGTTTCGTCCCTGGTCCCTCCGGGGGCCGGGTTCTGAGCCTCCCTTGAGGGGCGCGGCCGTCCCGGGCGGGTACGTTCCACGCACGTCGGCATGACCGTGTGGGCGTGCGTGGAGTCGTACGACCTCGGGGGAAACATGGACTTCCTGTTCTACGCGGCGCCGAGCCTGATCATCACCGGAGCGCTGGCCATGGGTGCCGTGGTGGTTCGCCGCTCGCTCCGGCTGAGGAGCAACTGGAGCAGCGGCCTGACCGCCGAGGCGCGCTGTCTGGGCACGTACACGACGACCAGCGGTGGTGGTGACACCTCCGTGACCACGACGCTGCACCACGTCTACGAGTTCACCACCCGCGAGGGCCGCGCGGTCTGCTTCGAGGAGGCGGGCGGCCCACGTACCACGGTCGAGGGTGACATCGTCACCGCGCACTACACCGCGGCCCGCCCCGAACGGGCCACCGCCCATGCCCCGGCGCCGGGCACGGCCCTGGCGGGCGCGGTCGGCATCCTCGGGTGCCTCTCCGTGGTCGTCGCCTTCTGTGTCGGCTTCATGGTGACCTACACCGCGGTCTTCGCGGGCGACGGCCCGTTCGCACGCTTGCCGTAGGGCAGGCACGCTCGGCCGGCCCACGGGTGTACCGTCGCGGAGCTGGTGCGGGAGCGGTGGGGTGATCACCGGCCGGGGCTGTGGTTCGAGGGGCGGGTGCCTCAGTCAGCACCAGGTGGCCGCGGGAGCGGCGGCGCGGGCGGCGCTGCTCGTCGACCTGCTGCGTGGCCGCGCCCCCACGACGTGCGGTGGAGCCACGCGGAAACGGCGAAGGCGAGCCTCGCTCGCGCTGTACGCGAACACGACTCGCCATCGCCATGGTGCGCCGCCAGGGACTCGAACCCCGGACCCGCTGATTAAGAGTCAGCTGCTCTAACCAACTGAGCTAGCGGCGCAGACTCTGTCGCTGTTCACTCTCGCGCCCGGCGACAGAGAAAATACTACCTGGTCCGGAGGGGTGCTTGTGACCACCCTCAGATCGCGAGCGACAGCAGGACCGGGGCCGCCCCCTTGTTGAGCCACTCCGCCGCCTGCCGCAGACGGTGCGCGTGCTCCACCGGCAGGGAGAGCGCCAGGCAGCCGACCGAGGAGCCCGCGGTGATCGGGACGGCCGCGCAGACCGTGCCCACCGCGTATTCCTGCAGGTCGAGCACCGGGACCGTCGGTGGATGGGCGTCGAGGCGGGACAGCAGGACCTTCTGACTGGTGATCGTCCGCGAGGTGAGCCGGGCCATCTTGTGCCGGGCGAGATGGTCCCGCCGGCCGTTGAGGTCGAGCTGGCCCAGCAGACTCTTGCCGACCGCGCTGGCATGGGCCGAGAAACGGAAGTCCACCCACTCGTGCACCGCGGGTGTCGCCGGGCTCTCGGCGCACTGGGTGATGTGTATCTCGCCGTCGATGTAACGGCTGATGTAGACCGCGGCGCCCACCGAGTCGCGCAGCCGGTCGAGGGTCCGCTGGAGCTTCTCGCGCAGGGCCTGCTCGTGCTCCCGGGCGGAGCCGAGCCTGCTGAGGGCGGCGCCGGTGACATACGCGCCGTCGGCCGTCTGCTCGACGTACCCCTCCCTGCGCAGCATCCGCAGGAGCGAGGTCAGACGGTGGGCGCCGAGTCCGGTGAGGCGGGCGAGCCGGGCGTCGGTGACCCCGGTGGGGTGCCGGGCCACCGTCTCCAGGACGCGCAGCGCGTCCTGGGCCGAGTGGTACGGAGCGGTCGGCTCATGGGTCAGCGCCACGGTCTCCCCCTGCGCTTTCGGGCCATTCTCGGGACAGCTTGGCTTCCTCCACGATACGGCGCAAAGGCTCACCCGGGAGCGGGCGTTGACGTACTTTGTGGTGCCTTTTGCCCCTCCCGGCAGGAACGTGCCACAGCTGCACATGCCCCTGTCGTGAACCGACGGTCGGGATCTCGCCAAATCACCGCCTTCACTCCCCGTAGTCAGAGCACTGCGCTGAGGAATTCCCGGGTGCGTGCCTGCTCGGGTTCGCTGAAGATCTTCTCCGGGGAGCCCGCTTCGATGACATGGCCGGAATCGAACATCAGGACCCGGTCGGAGATGTCCCGGGCGAAGCTCATCTCGTGCGTCACGCAGAGCATCGTGATGTCCGTGGTATGAGCGATGTCGCGGAGGACGTCGAGGACCCCGGCGACCAGCTCCGGGTCGAGCGCGGACGTCACCTCGTCGAGCAGCAGCACCTGCGGGCGCATCGCCAGTGCCCGCGCGATCGCGACCCGCTGCTGCTGGCCGCCGGAGAGCTGGCTCGGGTACTTGTCCAGGTGCTCGCCGAGCCCGACCAGGTCGAGCAGTTCGCGCGCCCGCTGCTCGGCCTCGTCCTTCGACAGCCCGAGGACGGTGACCGGTGCCTCGGTGATGTTCCGCAGCACCTTCATGTTCGGGAACAGGTTGAACTGCTGGAAGACCATTCCGATGTTCTTGCGGATCTCCCGGACCTGCTTCTCGGGGGCCGGGTGGAGCCGCTGTCCGGCGACCGTGATCGTGCCCTCGTCGGGCTTGGTCAGGGTCATCAGCAGCCGCAGGATCGTGGTCTTCCCCGAGCCCGACGGGCCGATCAGCGTGACGTGCTTGCCCGCCTCGACCGAGAAGTCGAGCCCGTCGAGGACCGTGTGGTCGCCGAAGCGCTTGGTGACCTTGTCTAGGCGGATCAGCTCGCCGGTGGCCGCAGGCGGGTTGGCGTGGGCGTCGGATTCCTTCATCAGGGGGGTGTCAGCGGACAAGGCGTCGCTCCAGGGCTCGCAGGAGGAGGGAGGCGGGATAGGAGATGAGGACGAAGGCCACACCGATGACGGTGAGGGGCTCGGTGAACTGGAAGTGCTGCTGTGAGAAGAGCCGCGCCTGGCCCAGCATGTCGAGGACGGTGATCGCCATCAGCATCGGCGTGTCCTTGAGCATGGAGATCACGTAGTTGCCGAGCGCCGGAACGACCCGGCGGATCGCCTGCGGCAGGATCACGGCCGTCCAGGTGCGCCGCGTCGGCAGGCTCAGCGCGGTGGCCGCCTCCCACTGGCCGGCGGGCACGGCGTCGATGCCGGCGCGGTAGACCTGCATCGTGTACGTCGAGTAGTGCAGGCCGATCGCGACGACACCGGTGGTCAGCGCGGAGAAGGTCAGCCCCCACTCGGGCAGCACGTAGAAGAGGAAGAACAGCTGCACCAGCAGCGGGGTGTCACGGATGAACTCGGTGACGACCCCCACCGGCCAGCGCACCCACGGGGAAGGCGTGCGCATCAGCAGCGCCCACACCAGTCCGACGGCGAACGAGATCAGCGAGCCGAGGGCCAGCGCCTGGAGGGTGACGAGCAGGCCGTCCCAGAAGTGCGGCATGAAGTCGCGTACGGCGCCCCAGTCCCACTTCACGAGACACCACCTCCGACCGGCTGCGGGACGGAGACCCGGGGCTGCGGCGCCTTTCCGACCCCGGCCTTCAGCCGACGCTCCAGCCGCCGCATCAGCCGGGTGAGCAGGAAGGCGATCACGAAGTAGATCAGCAGGACGTACGTGTAGATCTGCGCGCTCTCCTGGAGCGCGAGCCGCACCAGGTTGCCGCTGAACGCCAGGTCGCCCATGCCCATGACGGAGACCAGCGCGGTGCCCTTGAGCAGTTCGACCAGCAGGTTCGAGAACGGCGGGATCATCTCCGGCACCGCCTGCGGCAGCAGGATCTTCCGCATCCGCTGCCAGGGAGTGAAGCTCAGCGCGATACCACCCTCGCGCTGCGCCGGGTCGACGGAGTTCACGGCGCCGCGCACGATCTCGGCGCCGTACGCCCCGTACGTGAGCCCCAGCGCGAGCGTGCCCGCCCACATCGGCACCAGCTGCCAGCCGAAGGCGAGCGGAAGCACGAAGAACACCCAGAAGATCATGATCAGGGCCGAGGTGCCACGGAACACCTCGGTGTAGAAGCCGGCGAGGAAGCGGACGATCCAGCGCCGGTGGGTGCGTGCGATCCCGACGGTGAAGGAGACGGCCGTGGCGAGCAGCGCGCTGAGCACGAGGAGCTGGACGGTGGTCCAGATGCCGTTGAGTACGAGTTCCCAGAGTCCCGAGGTCATCCGCGGCACAACTCCTTCGCGGTCAGGTCGGTCATCTCGGCCCTGGTGAAACCGAACGGCCGCAGAATGCGGAAGAGTTCGCCGCTGGCCTTCATCTTCTTCAGCTCGGCGTTGAAGGCGTCCCGCAGCCTTGTCTCGGTGGGCCGGAACGCGAAGCCGCCCCCGTCGATGTGGGGTCTGCCCTTGACCAGGGGCGCGAAGGGTCTCGTGGCCTCCGCCCTGCTGGACTTCCTGACGACCTCACGGGCGGTCAGCGCGGTCCCGGCGAACACGTCGACGCGTCCGGCCTCGACGGCGTTCAGCCCGGCGACCTGGTCGGGCACGATCAGGATGTCGCTCTCCTTGTACCCGGCCTCGACGGCGTACTGGATCTCCGCGTATCCGGTGCCAGTGGCGAACTTCGCCTTCTTCTCGACGACGTCCTTGTAGGTGTGCAGGCCCTTGGGGTTTCCCTTCCGCACGATGAAGGCGTCGAGCATCTGGTAGTCGGGGTCGGCGAAGATGACCTGTCGGCAGCGCTCCGGGTTGATGTACATCCCGGCCGAGACGACGTCGAACTGCTGGGAGTTCAGCCCGGGTATGAGCGAGCCGAACTCGGTCGGCACGGGCTGGACGCGGTCGACGCCGAGGCGTTTGAAGATGACCTTGGCCAGCTCCGGTGCCTCGCCGGTGAGATTGCCGTTCTTGTCGATGTAGCCGAAGGGGATCTCGCCGGCGATGCCGAGGCGAACGACGCCCTGGGCCTTGAGCCTGTTCAGCAGATCACCGCCGGGCGCGGTCGACGCCGTCGCCACGCGGCTGCAGCCGGCGGCGCCCAGCGCGCCGAACGCGGCGACGCCCGCGAGCAGTGACCGGCGAGTGGTTCCGGGTTTCCCTGCGTCATTCGTCCGTGGTGGAGCCATGGGCGCGCGGCTACCCGGGACCATGCAATGTATTCAGGCCGATTTCAGCCCCGCCCCCCGCGCGACGGTACCCCCGCTGCTTGACACGCCGTGGCGGACGCCGTCTCGGCCAACCAGGTGACTACGGGGACCGGCTCGGCGTCACCTGGGTACCCGAGCGGTGGGTCCCCATCAGGCTCTGCCCGACGAGGCAGCACACCAGGGACCCCGTATTGCCGGAAGGACCGGAAGAACCGGAAGAACAGGAAGGTTGGGCATGACCGCACTCGGATTCCTCTACCCGGGCCACTTCGCGGAGGACGACTATCCGCGCATCGAGCAGTTGCTGGCCAGTGACATCCGGCTCGACCTCGTGCACACCGACAGCGGCGAGGACGTGCACCGCGTGGACGTGCTGCGGGAGATCGGCTCACCGCGGCGGCTGGCGGCGGGTGTCGAAGAGCTGCGCCTCGCGGGCGCCGAGGCGGTCGTGTGGGCGTCCACCAGCGGCAGCTTCGTCCACGGCTGGGAAGGCGCCCACGAGCAGGTGCGCGCCATCGCGCGCACCGCCGGGATGCCGGCCTCCGCCACCTCGTTCGCCTTCGTGCACGCGGCGCGGGAGATCGGCGCGCGGCGGCTGGCCGTCGCGGCGACATACCCGGGAGACATCGCGGAGCTGTTCGCCGAGTTCCTGCGGGAGGCGGGCACGAAGGTGGTGTCGGTCCACGCCGCCGGCATCGTCACGGCGGCGGAGGTGGCCGCCTGGGGCGCGAAGGAGGTGCTGGAGCTGGCCCGGCAGGCCGACCACATCGACGCCGACGCGGTCCTGCTCCCCGACACCGCGCTCCACACCGTCGCGCACCTGGCGGCCCTGGAGCGGGAGCTCGCCAAGCCGGTCCTCACGGCGAACCAGGTCACCGTGCGGGAGGCCCTGCGTCTGGTGGACCGCCGGGTGAACGCGCCGGAGCTCGGGACGCTGTTCACGAAGGAACCGATCGTCCAGGTGTGACCCGTCCCGTGACAGCGGGGCCGGGAATAACCGGGGACTGCCTCCTGTTGTGTCTCCGACAGACGCGACGCGCACACAGGAGGCATCCCGGTGGACGAGATCCGAGGCAGCACACAGGGCACCGCCCCCGTCCCCCTGTCCGTACTGGACCTGGTCACGGTCGGCGCGGGACGCACCGCCTCCGAAGCCCTGCGCACCAGTGTCGCCCTCGCCCGCCTCGCGGAGTCCCGCGGCTTCCACCGCTACTGGGTCGCCGAACACCACTCCATGCCGGGTGTGGCGTCCTCCTCACCCGCCGTGATCCTCGCCCATCTCGCCGCCCACACGGATCGCATCCGCCTCGGCTCGGGCGGCGTGATGCTCCCGAACCACGCCCCGCTCGCCATCGCTGAGCAGTTCGGCACGCTGGAGGCCATGGCCCCCGGCCGTATCGACCTGGGCCTGGGCCGCGCCCCGGGCACCGACGGCGCCACGGCCGCCGCGCTGCGCCGCACCGACCGGCCCGACGAGGGCGCCGACGACTTCCCCCAGCAGCTCGTCGAGCTGACCCGCTTCCTCGACGACGACTTCCCGGACGGCCACCCCTACTCCCGCATCCACGCGGTCCCGGGCCCGGTACAGGGCACCTCCCCGGGTGGCGTCCAGTCCCCCCACCGGCCGCCGATCTGGCTGCTCGGCTCGTCCGGCTTCAGCGCCCGCCTGGCCGGCATGCTCGGCCTGCCCTTCGCCTTCGCCCACCACTTCTCGGCGCAGAACACCATCCCGGCGCTCGACCTGTACCGCGAGTCCTTCCGCCCGTCCGAGGTCCTCGACGCCCCGTACGCCGTGATCGGTGTGTCCGCGCTCGCCACCGACGACGAGAAGGAGGCCAGCCGGCAGGTCAGGGCCGCCGCCCTGAACATGATCCGGCTGCGCACCGGCCGCCCCGGCCTCTTCCCCACCCCGGAGGAGGCCGAGGCGTACGCATTCGGGCCGCTGGAAGAGGAGTTCGTGGCGTCCTGGGCCGCCAACATCGTCCACGGCACGGCGGACGAGGTCCGTTCCGGCCTGGACGACCTCCACAAGCGCACCGGTGCCGACGAGTTGATGCTCACGTCCCACGCCCACCGCGGCGAGTTGCGGCTGCGCTCGTACGAACTGATCGCGGACGCCTACGGCCTGCCGGTCGCATGAGCTCGGGAGGGTGCCGTCGCCACGGGGGACGGCACCCTCCCGGTCAGGTGCGGCGACAGGCCTCCGTCTCCACCAGCTCGGAGATGCGGTCCGGCGGCACGGGCCGCGAGTACAGCCACCCCTGGCCGGTGTCACAGCCGATCCTGCGCAGGCGGGAGGCCTGCGCGGAGGTCTCCACGCACTCCGCGGTGACGGTCAGGCCCAGCCGGTGGGCGAGCTGGATCACGCCCTCGACGATCACCTCGTCCGCGGGGTTGGGGTGGGCGTCCGTGCCCTCGTACTGGAAGCCGCGGACGAACGAGCCGTCCAGCTTCAGCACCGACACCGGCAGCCGGCTGAGGTAGGCGAGGTTCGAGTAGCCGGTGCCGAAGTCGTCGATGGCGATGCGTACCCCCATGTCGCTGAGCGCCTGGAGCGCCTGGAGGGGACGGCCGGCCGAGCCCATGACCGCGGACTCCGTCAGCTCCAACTGCAGCAGATGCGGGGCGAGTCCCGTCTCCGCGAGGGTCTCCGCCACGTCCGCCACGAGGTCGGAGTCCCAGACCTGACGCACCGCCACGTTCACGCTGACGAAGATCGGGGGTTCGTCCGGGCGTTCCTCCTGCCAGCGGCGCGCCTGGCGGCAGGCGGTCGCCAGTGCCCAGCGCCCGAGCTGCACGATCGAGCCGTCCTCCTCCGCCAATCCGATGAACCGATTCGGCGTCAACGTGCCGAACTGGGGGTGATGCCAGCGCACCAGCGCCTCGACCCCACGCACCCGTCCGTCCTCCATCCCCACCAACGGCTGGTACTCCAGGGCGAACTCACCCCGTTCGATGGCGGGGCGCAGACCGGAGGAGAGTGCCTGGCGGGTCATGCGGTGGGCGTTGCGCTCGGGGTCGAAGAGTGTCCAGCGGGACTTGCCGTCGGCCTTAGCCCAGTACAGCGTCGTATCGGCCGCCTGCATCAGACCGGTCGCCGTCGTCCCGGCCGCGTGCCGCTCCACGACACCGATGGACGCCGAGACGGACAGGCGCTGGCCGGCCAGGTCGAACGGCGCCTGGAGCGCCTTGAGCACCGACTCGGCCAGCTCGGCGAGTTGGTCGGTGCCCGTGGAGTCCTCCACCAGCAGGGCGAACTCGTCGCCGCCCAGCCGGGCCACCAGGGGAGTGGCGGCCCTCGCGTAGCCCGCCTCGTCCGCGCAGCGTGTCAGGCGCTCCGCGACGGCCGCGAGCAGCCGGTCGCCGACGCGGTGGCCGAGCGTGTCGTTGACGGCCTTGAAGCCGTCGAGGTCCAGGTAGCACAGCCCGATCCGGCCGGTGCCGCTCTCCTCGTACGACTCCGCCTCCAGCGAGGCCGACAGGCGCTCGAAGAACAGCGTGCGGTTGGGCAGCCTGGTCACCGCGTCGTGCATCTGCAAGTGGCGTAGCTGCGACTGGAGTTCCCGGCGGGCGCTGATGTCGGCGACCGAGAGGAGGACGGCCTTCTCGGCCTCGGGCAGCGGAGTGACCGTCACCTGGACCCACAGCGAGTGCCCGTCGGGGTGTTTGAGGCGGCGCGTGCAGCGCAGCCGGGCCTGGCGGCCGCGCAGGACCTCGCGGTACGCGTGCCAGGTGCGGGCGTCCGAGGACAGGTCCACCAGATCGGCGGCCACCCTTCCGGCCAGCCCGTCCCTGCCGATGCCGAGCAGCGACCCCATCGTCTCGTTGGCGGTGACGACCAGGCCGTCCCGGTCGACGACCGCCATGGCGAGCGGTGCGACGGCGAACACGGCGCCGAAGGAGCTGGGTTGGAGCCCGGTGGTGGGGAAGGGCGCCGGTTGCGCCGGTGCGTCGGCAGGTGGCGGAAGGGGATGCGCCCCTGGCAGGGGCGGTGGCGCGGGCGCACCCGATGACGTGGTCTCGTGACTGTCTGTGACGGCCCGGCCGACGAGGTCTGCCGCGGGCGCCGGCCCTTCGGACGTTCCGCTCACCGCTCGCTCCCGCAGTGCACTCGTTCTTCGTACGGATCTCGTGGGTCTCGTCGGGGTCGACGGCCGCGTGATGAGCGGCCGTACAAGCCGTGTTCGTGCAGGAAAGTGTGCCGATCATAGAGGCTGGTCCCGAGGCCTTCCAGCCGCTGTCCAGTCTCGAGGAACGAGCACATGTTCTGACAGATCGTTTCTGCCCGCACCTGACCCCGGTCTATCAGGCACCCGTCGGTTGTGACGTTCCGTGAGTATTCGGGGTGTCGGCCCATGTCGGCCGCCCCCTCGGTGCTCGTGCGCCGTTCTGCGCTCCCACCCCGCACTGCCCCTCCCCCGGCCGTGGCGGCCCCCTTCTGGCCTTTCCCCCGACTGATGGCGTCTCACCCTTCTGGGGCAGACAAACAGGGCGTAGTCATACAAGTAAGACAAGGCTGGGTGCGGAGTTCCCAGAACCGCACCCGGAGGTCGACGTGCCGCGTCCGCTCCCCCGCAAGGAGCCCATCCGCGAGGCCCTGAAGGGACTCGCCCGGGGCGCGGCGCCCGTTCTGCGCAGTACGGCGGCCGTGGGCACGTCGATGACGGCCCTGGTCGCGACCTCGCTCGTCACCGGCCCCGCGCTCGCCGAACCCCTGGGGGCGTCGTGCGAGCTCGGGCGCAGCCAGGTGCACCACTCGGAGGGTGTCGACACCTGGAACGCCGCCTATACGCGGCCCACACGCCCGCTCGACGCGGTCATGGTCTTCCTGTCCTTCCCGGACTCGGTGCCGGCGACCACACCGGCCGAGCTCACCGCGGACTACTTCCCGGCCACCAGCCGCTTCTTCGAACGCGCCTCGTCCGGCCGGTTCACCCTGCGTCCCCATCCGGTGGACCACTGGATCACGATGCCGCACACCTCCACGTCATATGCCATACGCAGAGACTGGAGTCCCGAGCGCCGGTCCGCCTATCTGCGGGACGCGCTCGCCGCGGCGGACAAGGACGTCGACTTCTCCCGCTACGACATCGTGTACTTCGTGGCCGACCCGAACGCGCCCGGCGTCGACTCGGACGCCACCAAGGTGGTCAACCTGGACACCCCGCTGCGGGCCGACGGCAAGGACATCCGCCGGGTGGTCACGGTCTTCGAGAAGCACCCGCCGGACCGGCTCGTCCTCGCCCACGAGACGGGCCATGTCTTCGACCTGCCCGACCTCTACCACCGCCCCGTGGACGCCAAGGGGGACTGGGACACCTACGTCGGTGACTGGGACCTCATGGGCAGCCAGTTCGGCCTCGCGCCGGATCTGTTCGCCTGGCACAAGTGGAAGCTGGGGTGGCTGGATCCGCGCCAGGTGGTGTGCGTGCGGGGAGCGGGGAGCACGCGGCTGACGCTGGAGTCGCTGGGGGCGGGGGCGGCCGGGGTGCCGCAGGTGCCGGTGAATGCGGGCGCGACCTGGGAGGCCGGTGTGACGGGTGCGGCCGTCGGTGCCGGGGAGCAGGTGCCCGGAGCCGGTGTGCAGGCGTTCGGTTCGGGGGGCGGCACCAAGCTGGCGGTCGTGCGGACGGGGCCCGACAGCGTGCTCGCCATCGAGGCGCGCGGGGCGGTGGGAAACGACAGCACAGTCTGCACGCAGGGCGTCCTGATCTACCGGATCCGCAGCGAGACGGAGTCCGGCGGCGGCCCGATCGAGGTCGTCGACGCCCACCCGCACTCCTCGGCGTGCCCGGACAGATCGGTCTATCCACCCCTCGCGGACGCCCCCGTGGGCGAGGGGGAGAGCTTCACGGTTCCGGGTGAGGGAGTCCGGGTGGAGGTGGAGGACCGGACGCCCACGGGGGCGTGGACGGTACGGATCACTCGGGCGTGAGTCAGGGTGCCGGTGGTGCTTGAGGTGTGCGCGGGGCGGTGGCCGGGGGATGTCTGGACGGGGGTGTGGGGGGGCGAGGTCCGCGACGGCGCGCGGTGGGGCCGTGCGGGGACGGTGGGTGGCGAGTGGTGTTCGCGCTGTCCGGGAGCACGGTGTGCCAGGTGGTGCGTGAGGCCTGCGCGGGGCGGTGGGCGCGGGTGCCTGAACGGGGGGTGTGAGTGGCGAAGCCCCTGCGGCGCGCGGCGGGGCCGCGCAGAAACGACGATGGCGAGTCGTGTTCGCGCTGTCCGCGAACACGACTCGCCATCGTCATCGTGCGCCGCCAGGGACTCGAACCCCGGACCCGCTGATTAAGAGTCAGCTGCTCTAACCAACTGAGCTAGCGGCGCCTGCTGACGTCGTAGACCTTAGCACCCTGGTCGGCGGGAGGAAAAATCGATATGTGTGCGGTGGCGGAGGCGGCGGCGCGGGCCGCTCCGACGGCCGCCCAGAGGACGACTTCCGGGCCGGGCAGCCAGGGGTGGCGGCTGTCGGGCGCGACGAGCCACCGGGACTCGGGGCGGGCGGCGGCGGTGGCCGTGGGAGGGTCCGAGGGACAGACGGCGGGGACGGTCACGGCGTCACCGGGCCCGTGGCACAGCAGCGGCGGAATCTCGTGGGCGCGCCCGCCCCACTCCTCCCAGTCGAGCAGCGCCGGTAGCCGCCGGGCGGTGCCAGGTGCCGCGAACAGCAGCATCCGCCCCCGGTGCATGGCGACGGGCCCGGACCCCGGCCCCTCGTCCCAGAGCCGGTCGAGCATGCGCCGCCCGAAGATCGCGGGGGCGTTGACGACATCGAACGTGGTGCCGCAGGGCAGCACCACCGGGGCGGTGGGGCGCTCCGCCCAGTATGCGAGCGTGCTACGCGGATACGTTCCTGCCGAGGCGAGCCAGGCGGCGCCCTCCGAGGTGGCGCTGAAGGGTTGGGTGCTCGGCGTTCGACTGCTCATACCGCCAGATGTACCGGCTGTGAGCAATCCGTCTCCGAGAGTTGCGGAAATCCGGGACAGGAGAGGCGGTACGCAGTATTGTGCCGCCCGGCATATGCCGCCTGATCATTCGAGCCTCCGGCGTGACCGTCGGGGGCCGCCGGCATGATCGTCGCGGGTCGCCGACGCTCAGCCCAGGTTCTCCGGGCCGGTCGCGTCCGCCCCGCGCATCAGGTCCTGGCCGAACTCCACCATCTTCTTCGCGTAGTCCTCGGTCCACTCCGCCCGCTCGGCGATCGCCGCGGGTGTCAGCCGGTCGAAGCGGCGCGGATCGGCGAGCTGGGCGGCGGCGATCGCCTGGAACTCCACCGCACGGTCCGCCGCCGCACGGAACGCCTGGGCCAGCTCCGTCGCCCGCGCCAGCAGCGCGCGCGGGTCGTCCATCGACTCCAGGTCGAAGAAGTGCTCCGGGTCGGAGGCCGCCTCCGCGGGCTCGAAGAGCAGGGGCGCGGGGCGTAGCCGCGGCTCGTTCCGACGCGGCGTGGGCTCCGCCATGTCTTCTCCTCCTCGTACGGTTCGAGTGGTGTCCCTCTCGGGTGGGCCACCGTCCATTGTCTCGCGGCGACGCAAGAGGGCAGGGTCGAACGCCGCGCGCCCGCCCCGCGCCCCCCGCGCCGCACGGTTCCCCCACCCTCAAGGCGGCCGGGCCACGTGATGTTCCCCGCTGGTCGGGCCCACGCGTCGGCCGCACGGGTGCCGGGGAGCCGGTCAGGGCCGCCACGTCACCCGGTGTTCCGCCAGATGAGCCAGCACCGCGTGGTTGGCCTCCCAGCCGTCCGGGAACTTCACCGTGACCCCCAGCTGCACCGGCTCCGTCGACGGATGGTCGTCCAGCAGCTCCGTCACCCCGGCCCGGCACACCACGATGCACGCGTGCCGGTGGCGGGACGCCAGCACGCACAGGCGCCCGGTTTCGAGATGGAACGCCGTGGCGTCCGGTCTTCCCGACAGCGGGTGCAGCACCACCGTCACATCGAACTCCCGGCCCTGCAGCCGGTTGGCCGTGTCCACCGTCACGTCCGTCACCCCGAGACCGGCCAGCGCGGAGCGCACCGCGGCCGCCTGGTCCCGGTGTGCCGTGCCGACGGCGATCCGGTCCGCGGTCAGCGGCACCGGCTCCGCGGCCCGCTCGGAGACCGCGGCCCCGCCCCGGTCGAGCAGCCGCCGCACCACCCGGGCGACCGCCCGCACCGCCTCGGGATCCGTCCGCGGCGTGTGCCGGGCGGGCAGCTCGAGCAGCCCCCAGCCGGTCTCCGCCGCCTCGTCGATCACCCGGTCGGGCCCCGAGCCGTCCGAGGCCATCCCGAACGAGAGCCTCCGGTCCCCGTGCCCCGTCCCGCTGCGGAACGGCGTGTACGGATAGAACGCGTCCGACACCAGCGGCGCCGCCGACGCCGGCAGCCGCCACGACACCGGCAGCCGGTGCTGCGGCAGCTCGGGATTGTGGGCCAGGAGCGTCGTCACCGCGGACGCCGACGGGTCGTACGACAGGCCCGCCCACTGCTCCGCGCCCACGATCGCGAACGGGTCCAGCTGCCCCGGATCGCCCACGAACAGTGCCCGCTCGAACAGGCCCGCCACCGCCAGCAGTGCGTCCGAGCGCATCTGGTACGCCTCGTCGACGATCGCGTGCCGCCACGGCTCGACGTCCTTGACGTGGGCCCACTTGGCGGCCGTCGAGATGACGACGTCCAGGCCCGCCAGATCGGCCGCCTTCGTCGACTTGCGGACGTGCGGCAGGTCGTCGAGCGCCTTGTCGTACGGGTCGGGGTCGCTGCTGTGCAGCCGACCGACCGGAACGCCGGGATCCTTCTCCGCCAGCCGCAGCACCAGGTCGTCCACCTGCGCGTTGGTCTGCGCGATCACCATCAACGGCCGTCCGGCGGAGGCGAGTTCGAGCGCCGCCCGGACGACGAGCGTCGACTTCCCGGCGCCCGGCGGCGAGTCGACGACGACCCCGCGGTGCGCGCCGTGCAGCGTGTCGCGCAGGATCGCCTCGGTGGCCCGGGCGGCCGCCGTCCCGGGATCGAGGGCCCGGCCCGGCTGGGCGAACACGGTCACAGCACGTCCTCCTCGGTCACCGGATCGGGCCTCGGTACGGCGTGGGACTCGCCCGGCGGCCCGCCGTGCGTCCAGGGCGTCTCCTCCGGCTCGGGCAGCTTCGCCCCGCCGCGCTGCTCGTGCTCGAACAGCGTGAAGCACACCTGGTCGCCCTTCTCGGGAACGGATCCGGCCTCCGGCTCCTTGCCGCGGCCCATCTTGTCGACGATGCGCAGGATCACGAGGCCGGCCGCCGCGCCGTTGCCGCCGTACTCCCCGTCTCCCTCGCAGGGCTCGTGCCCGACGAACTCGGCCGCCTGCGGCTTCCCGCCCAGCGACCGGTACACCTTCGTGCGCTCCCCGAGATGCGGCCGGTCCTCGGTCCGTACGGTCACCAGCGGGCGGGGGCTCGGCCGCTTGCCCTCGCTGTACGCCATCACGACGTCCGTGACCTCGCCCGCGAACGCCTCCCCGGCGAGCCGCCGCCCGGCCATGACCAGCGGGTCGTCGAGCGCCTCCTGGGCGTCAAGACGCGCTTGTTCGCGCTCGCGCGTGGCGAGCTTGTTGGCCGCCGTGACCGCGTCGTCGCGTCGCGGCTGCGGCGGCTCCCCGGCGGCCACGCGATCCCGGTGGCCGGTGAAGGACCAGCGGTCACGGGTCCACCGGTCCACGACGTGCGCACCTTCCGGCAGCGCGCGCAGCAGGTCGAGGCCGCGCCACACCGCGTCCCAGGTCGGACGCGTACGGCTCTCCACGAGATCGCGGATCTCCCGCTCGGCGGCGGCGAGTTCGCCGAACCGGCCGTCCGCCTCGACGCCGTCCTCGGCGGCGGCGAGCCGGGTGCGCGCGCGGTCGTGGCGCTCGATGGCCGGGGCGAGCAGCTTGTTGTCGAAGGCCGGGTCGGTGGCCGGTCCGGCAGGCGGACACAGCAACTGGCCGCCGCCGTCCCGTGCGAGCTCGGCCCGCAGCGCCGCCTCCGCGCCCGTGGCCCCGTCCGGCGGGTCGATCCAGGCGAGCAGCGCGCCCAGGTGCTGGTCCTCCAGGCCGGACTGTCCGGTCGCCCAGTGCCGCGCCAGCACCTCGGTGAGGGCGAGCAGCAGCGAGGAGCCCGGAACCCGGGCGCGCTCCCCGAAGTGGGTGAACCAGCGGCCGAGCAGCGGCACCCGCGGGGGAGCCGGATGCGGGGCCTCCGGGTCCTGCTCGGCGGTGCGGCGGAACCGCATGGAGCGCCCCAGGAGCCGTACGAATTCGACGCCCGCCCGGCTCGGCACGATCAGCTGCGCGGCGTCCGCGCACAGGTCGACCTCGACCTTGACCCGCTTGCCGGTCTCGGGGTCGGTCTCGGTGCGCTCGGCGGGCTCCACCGCGTCGGCATACCCGTCGATGTAGGGCAGGACGATGTCCGCCAGTTCGGCGAGGAAGGCGAACCTGAGGTCGCGGTCGCGTGGCTGCGGCACCACGAGCAGCCGGGGCGCGTCCCGGTCGGTGCCGACGAGCGCCCCGAGCGGCGCCCCGGCCTCGCCGGCCGTGGTGAGCGGCACGAAGACCAGGGGCCGCTCGGACAGATGCCGGTGCCGGACGGTGGCGGCGGGCTGCGCTCGGCCGGACCGCACGGCCTCCAGCCGGGCGAGCGTGGCGATCAGCGACATACGGCGGCCTCCCCGGCGAGCGCGTCCGCCCGCAGCCGAGCCGCCCGGCGCAGGGCCGCCACCGCCGGGTCGTCCGGGTCCCCGGCCGTCCCATGGGCGGCGGCCAGGACCTCGTCCACCGTCGCCAGACCGCCCAGCTCGGCCCGCAGCGACCGCCCGTACGACGTCACCGCGCCCTGCGCACGGGAGCGGTCGCGGCAGTGGAAGGCCAGTTCGCAGGCGGCCAGGCACTCGGGTGCGTATGTCGCCGGGACCGACTCGACCGCGGCCGTCAGCTCCTCCCGCGGGAGGTCCGGGGCGAAGCACGTGCCCTCGGGGAGGGCGTCCGCGATCTCCTCGATGCGGGTGAGGCGGGCAAGCTGGCGCCGGGTGACCGCGCGCTGCTTGCGGACGTCGACGGGGGAGGCGGTCGGCAGGTTGGAGAAGTCCTTCGGGCAGACCAGCAGGACCCGGTGGCGCACCACGGCCGGGGGAGTGACGCGGGCGGCGACCTCCTCCAGCGCCAGCACGTACACGGCGGACTGCCGGGCGGCCGCTCCGACCTTCGCCGGGTCCGCCGAACCGTCCAGCATCGGGAAGGACTTGATCTCCACGACGGTCCAGCTGCCGTCCGGGTGCACCACCACCGCGTCGGGCTCCAGGAACGTGGGGGAGCCCGCCACGTCGAGGGCGAGCATGGGGTGGTCCAGCAGTGTCCAGGCGCGTGCCCCGGTCGCCTCGCGCAACGCCAGCGCCGTACGGGCCGCGCGGCCCTCCGGCCCCACGGCGGCCAGGTCGGGCACGAGGGCTTCGTCCGGCGCCTGGGCGGTGGGGTCGAGCTTCTCGCGCACCAGCCGCAGCAGCTCCGCGCCGCCGTCCGCCTTGACCCTGGCCTCGAACGAGTTGCCTCGCATGAAGGCGAACTGCGACTGTCCGAACGCCGACGGCGCGCCCAGCGCGGCCGCCAGCGTCGCCTTGTTCACCCCCGCGCCGTCCAGGAGCGCGCGTCGTCGGCACCCGGGGTTCGCGGCGAGCGCGGCGAGGGCACGCGCGTCGAGCGCCTTGGGCGGTACGGACGGGCCGCGCAGCTCAGCGAGCCTTCCCCAGACTCTCGGCTTCGCTCGAGCAGGGGAGACCCCAAGCTGCTGCGCCGTCCCCCGCGTCCGCGGGAGAGGCACCCGGCTCGGCTCCCGGTCCGGGGTCGGAGGTGCGCTGTCGGGGAATTCGCTCACCCGTGGAAGTCTGGCATCCGCCACTGACAATTGAGGAACCGGCGGCGGCAGAGGCGTCCGGGACGGTTGCGAACCGCGCCCGCAGCCGGACCTTGACCGTGGCCACCGCCCGCATCAGCGGGAGGGCCGGCAGGAAGCCGACGCCCATGACGGCGACGCCCGCGGCCGCATCGAGGAAGTAGTGGTTGGCGGTGCCCATCACGACGATCGTGGTCAGCAGCGGATAGGCGACGCCGACCGCCTTGGCCCAGCGCGTGCGGCCGTACCGCCACAGCATCACTCCGCACCACAGCGCCCAGCCGACGTGCAGGCTCGGCATCGCCGCGTACTGGTTCGTCATACCGCCCAGGCCCCGCGGCGCGCTCGCCTGGCCGCCCCACCAGCCGTACGAGCTGTACTGGGCCATCGAGTCGACGAAGCCGTGGCCCGCGGCCAGCAGCCGGGGCGGGCAGGTCGGCATCAGCGAGAAGCCGATCAGGCCGATGAACGTCGAGCTCAGCAGCCAGGTGCGGGCCGCGCGGTAGTGTGCCGCGCGGCGCCTGAACAGCCACACCAGGATCGCCGGGGTCACCAGGTAGTGCAGCGACGCGTACCAGAAGTCGGCCGGTACGCCGAGCCACGCCTCCCGGGTGAAGAGCCGGTTGAGCGGGTGCTCGGCGTCGATGTGCAGCAGCTTCTCCAGGCGCAGGATCGCCAGGCCGTGGTCGACGGCGTCGGAGACATCGCCCCGGGCGAGAAGCCGGCCCGCGGAGTACGAGGCGTACACCACCAGGACCAGGGGCAGTTCGGTCCACCATCGCAGCCGGGTCAGCGGGCTCACCCCGGTGCCTGGTGTCTCGGCCTGCGGCATCCGATCCGCCCTCCCCCTTCTGCTGCGCTGCGGCTCCCGGTGGTCCGGTCGTGCCACCTTACGGTGGCTCCGTCCGCCTCCGTGGAGCGCCCCCGGCCCTCAAAGACGCAGCGATCGCCCGCCGGGTTGCCCGGGAAGCGGGTGCGCGATGATGGTGTGACCTCCTTGTTGATTCATCCCGGAAAGGCCCCTCATGGCACCGCGCATCCTGTTGGCCCGGCACGGACAGACGGAGTGGTCGCTGTCCGGCAAGCACACCGGCAGGACCGACGTGCCGCTCCTGGAGGAGGGCCGACGGGGCGCCAAGCTCCTGGGGGAGCGGCTGCACCGGGCGCCGTTCGACGGGCTGCCCGGGGTCGAGGTGCGCACGAGCCCGCTGGCACGCGCGCGTGAGACGTGCGAGCTCGCCGGGTTCGGCGAACGGGCGAACGCCTGGGACACGTTGATGGAGTGGGACTACGGGGCGTACGAGGGGATGACGCCGGCCGAGATCCGGGCGATCCGGCCGGGCTGGCTGATCTGGCGCGACGGGGTCCCCGAGGGGGAGACCCTGGCCGAGGTCTCCGCGCGCGCGGACGAGGTCGTCGCCTGGGCGCGCGCGGCCGATCGCGACGTGCTGGTCTTCGCGCACGGCCACATCCTGCGCTCCATAGGCGCGCGTTGGCTGGGCCTGCCGCTGGACTTCGCGGCGCGGATCAGGCTCAACCCGACGTCCCTGTCGGTCCTGGGATGGGCCTACGGGGAGCCGGCGATCGAGTCCTGGAACGAATGCGGTCATCTCTGAGCCGCCGCCAGGACCGTTCCATCCGTCAGGCCGTGCGCGGCTGCGACGCGTGCCGGTCCAGGAACGCCGACACGCCCGCAGCGCGCCGGTGCGGCAGGAGGACCCTCGCCGTGCCCGCCAGCATCGTCTGGATCCGGGACGACTGGACCTGGTCCAGCAGATCCAGGACGCGCTCGCCGGCCGTGGCCGCCTCGTCGGGCCGGCCGCCGCGCGCCAGGTCGTCCGCCAGTTCCGCCGTGTACAGGGCGATGTTCCGGGTGAAGTGCGGGTCCTGGAGCTGCGCGGCGCGCCGGGCGTGCCGGGCGGCGCGCGGCCAGTCGCCCAGGGTCGACCAGCACTGCGCCTCCAGGCCTTCCAGTTCGGCCTCGCCGTAGAAGGTCATCCACTCGGGGTCCGAGTCCGTCGCCCCGCGCTCGAACAGGGCCTGTGCGCGGGCCAGAGCCTGCTCGCAGCCCGCGCGGTCCGCGAGCCCCGCCCAGCCGCCCGCCTCGCGCAGGGCGAGCAGCGACATGAGGCGGTGCGAGCCGAGCGGGCGCGCGGCGCGCTGCGCCGCCTGCGCCGCCCGTACGGCTTCCCGCGGGCGGCCCGCGTCGCGCGCGAGGAACGCCGTGTTGCAGAACGCGTGCGCCTCCAGGGCCGGGTCCCCGGCCATCCGGGCCGTCGCCAGCGCCTCCGCGTAGTGCGAGCGGGCGTCGTCGAAGCGTCCCGAGTCGTGCGCCAACCACCCTACCGAGATGGCGAGTTCACCCGCGCCCGAGTACAGCCGGTCGGCGACGGTCTGCCGGGTCGTCCCCGCGTCGAGCAGCGCGTACGCGGTGCGGAGAGGGGCCGCGGCGCGCCGGTAGAGCCCGTCTGCGCCGTGCCGGTCGTCGAGCAGGCGGATCTTGCGTACGGCCTCTTCGAGCGCGCCGGCCTCGGATGAGCCCGCGCGGTGGACGGGACGTCCGGCGGCCGCTGCCGGACCGCCGAAGGTGAGCCCGAAGGGGCCCAGGGAGGCGGCCGCCACCGTGACGGTGCCGCCGGTCATGAATGCGCGACGCTGCACGTCGCTCTCCTCGTGGTTCTGTTCGTCGTACGCGTGTGTGCCGTACGACTCGTGCGTCTCATAGCTGTCTGGTGTTACATAGGTCTCACACGCCCCGTGCGTCTCACCTGGGCCGTGCGGACGGCTGTTGGTGTGCATGGGGGGCGCCTCGTCGGCGGTGCGCGCCCCACGGCCGCGTACCGCGGAGCGGGGTGCGAACCCCAGGTCCACGAGCGTGCGACCGGGGAACATGTGCAGGAACACACGTTCGTAGGCGTAGTTGGGGCAGCGGATCTCGCCGGCCTCCACGCGCCCGATGTACCGCGCGTCACAGCTGACCCGCTCGCCGATCTCGCGTGCGGCGCGCCGCACCGCCGCGGCGAACTCGCCCGGCGAGCGCTGGCCGCGCAACTGCCGGAAGGCGAGGTTTGGCCGCGGTGGCCGGGGGAACTGGGACGAGGTCATGGCCGGGCCCTCTCGTGCGAACCGTCGAACCATGCCGGAATCAGGGTGACTTGTCCGCGTGGTGCCAGTTGGTTCCCTGCGTCCGGCGGGGCAAGAACGTACCTTCCCCGCGAGGCCCGTCATGCCAGGTTTGGCTACAAACCGGATATCTCATGCGTGATCTGCCATGAACTGCCATCCTTTGCGGCGGTGGTGTGCCGTTGCCGTTGACGTCCGGGCGCGTTGAGCCTCGCGGAGCGGGAGCCCCCCGGACTCCCGACCCATCTCAACGTCGAGGAGGGGTTCGTTTTGGAGGCCGGGATGCACACCACGCAGAGCACCGAGTTCCGTACGCAACTGTCGACCGCTCGGCACGTGCCGGCCCCGGAGTGCGGCGCACCCCCGCACCAGGCCCCCGACCTCGTGACCGTCCCGGCCCGGCAGGGCCTTGAGGCGGTCGACATCCTTCGCCGCGGTGCGGGCGACTGCGTCGGGCTCGTCCTGCACGACGACGGCTGCGACACCCTTGGCTTCCTGGTTCCGCCCGGCACGGCGGACGGATGGGACGTCCCGGGCAGTACGTGCACGCAGACGGACGGACGCGGCATGAGCCTCGCCGCCCCGCAGCCCCCGGTCGAGGGCACGGGCTGGCTGCTCCCGCCCGGCGAGGCGGAACTGGCCACGGACCCGGCGGTGCTGCGCCAGGCCCTCGGGGAGGCGGCCCGCCTGATCGAGGCGGCGGACAACTGCCGCTGAACGACTCGCACCGGCCGGGCGGTCCCGCCGCTGACCTGCGTCGGCGCCTCCCGGTGACCGCCGATGGGACGGTACCGGCGTTCCCCCTGATAATGGCGGGATGGGCAGGTCACGCAACGCGCGGCGGGGGCAGGCCGCCGAGGCCGTCGTCGAGGCGGTCGACGGCGGGCTCGCCCAGCTGATACCCGACCGGGACCGGGCGCGCGCCTGGACCCTCCTCATCGACGGCGCCCCGCAGTCGCACGTCGACCTCGATGACCCGGGGCACCTCACCTTCGAGTACCAGCGCCGCCTCGGCCACGTCATCGACCTGGCCGCCCCACCGGGCCGCCCTGTGCACGCCGTGCACCTCGGCGGGGGCGCCTTCACTCTCGCGCGCTACATCGCCGCCACCCGCCCCCGCTCCACCCAGCAGATCGTCGAGCGCGACGCGGCCCTCGTCCAACTCGTGCGGCGCGCACTGCCGCTGGACCCGAACGCCCGCATCCGGGTGCGCTCCACCGACGCCCGCGAGGGTCTCGCGAAGGTGCCGGATGCCTGGGCGGATCTGGTCATCGCTGATGTGTTCAGTGGGGCACGCACCCCCGCCCACTTGACCTCGGTCGAGTTCCTCACCGAGGTGCGCAGGGCGCTGAGGGACGGTGGCCTGTACGCGGCCAACCTCGCCGACGGCCCGCCGCTCGCCCATCTGCGCGGCCAGATCTCGACCGCCGCGGCCGTCTTCCCGCAGCTCGCCCTGGTCGCCGACCCGGCCGTCCTGCGCGGCAAGCGCTTCGGGAACGCGGTCCTGGTCGCCTCCGCCCATCCCCTCCCGGTCTCCGAACTGACCCGCCGCGCCGCCACCGACCCGCACCCCGCACGCGTGGAGCACGGCCGGGCGCTCACCGACTTCACGGGCGGCGCGGCGGCGGTCACGGACGCGGCGGCGGTGGCGTCACCGGCGCCGCCCCCGTCGGTCTTCCGCTGACCCGACGCGCCCGGCGACCACCGCGCGATCCGTGGCCGCGAGCACGCACCGGACGCCGCTCCTTGTCCCACGGAGATCCGTCAGCAGCGCCCTAGTAGTTCCCGATCTCCACATGGGGCGGGCCGTCGTGCCAGGTGCAGATCACGGAGACCCGCTGCGTGCCCGAGGTGAACTCCACACGGATCCATGTGTCCGTCTTCCACACCTGCATCGACCAGCCCGGCCCCGGCGTCGCCGACACCAGCGTCGCGTACGTCCCCCCGAGGTCGAAGACCACCCGCCCGCCGCCGGTGTCGTAACTCCTGACCTGCCCGGCCGGGGACGTGGTGGGCGAGGGACTGGGGCCCGGGCTCGCGACGGCCGTCCTGGAGGGCGTCGGCGTCGGGCTCGGCGCGGGCTTCCTGCTCGGGCTCCTCGACGGCTCGGGCCGCTCCGTCGACGACGTGAGCGATGTCGTCCCCTGCGTGGTCGCGCCGCCCGCCGTGATGGGCAGGGCGCGCGGCGGGTCGTAAGCCGTCCCCGCCATGACGGTGTGGACACCCCACCACGACAGCGTGACCGCCGCGCCCGTGGCGAGCGACCACGCCAGTACGTGTACGAGTCCTCTGAACATCCCGGCCATACTGCCTCACGCGCCCCACCGGTGTCTCACGGGTCGCACACAGTTCCGTTTGTCCCATTGCCGCAAAGGGAGTTGTCCACAGGCCCCGAACCGGCGTGTGCGGATGGCGTACGGTGCCGCCCATGGCAAGTGTGCTCGTGGTCGAGGACGACCAGTTCGTACGCTCGGCGCTCATCAGGCATCTGACCGAGGCCGGACACACCGTGCGCAGCGTCGGCACCGCTCTGGAGGCGCTGCGGGAGGTCGCCCATCTCCCCTTCGACGTCGTGATCCTCGACCTCGGACTGCCCGACCTGGACGGATCGGAGGCGCTGAAGATGCTGCGCGGCATCACCGACGTACCGGTGATCATCGCCACCGCGCGCGACGACGAGACGGAGATCGTCCGCCTGCTGAACGCGGGCGCGGACGACTATCTGACCAAGCCGTTCTCGGTGGAGCACCTGTCGGCACGGATCGCGGCGGTGCTGCGTCGCTCCCGCGCCGCCGCCGTGGACGCCGCGCCCTCGCCGGTCATCCGGGTCGGCGGACTCGCCATCGACCCCCTGCGCCGGCATGCCGAACTGGACGGTGCCCGGCTGGACCTGACTCGCCGTGAGTTCGACCTGCTCGCCTTCCTCGCGGGCCGTCCCGGCGTCGTGGTAGCGCGCAGGGAACTGCTGTCCGAGGTGTGGCAGCAGTCGTACGGGGACGACCAGACCATCGATGTCCATCTCTCCTGGCTCAGGCGGAAGCTGGGCGAGACGGCGGCCAGGCCGCGCTATCTGCACACGCTGCGGGGCGTCGGCGTGAAGCTGGAACCGCCGAGGGCGGAGCCGCTGCCATGAGATGGGCGCTGGTCAAGGTGTGCGTGGCGGTGACCACCATGGTCGTGGTCGCCTTCGCGGTCCCGCTCGGGCTCGTCATCAAGGAGATGGCGCGCGACCGGGCCTTCTCCAACGCGGAGCGGCAGGCCGCCGCGATCGCGCCCGCGCTGTCCATCACCACCGACCGCGACCAGTTGGAGCGGGTCGTCGCATCGGCGGGCTCCGGCGACGGGATCGCGGTGCACATACCGGCCGGTGGCGGCACGAGGGCGGTCGACATCGGCCGGCAGCGCGCCGCCGCCAAGGACATCGCGATGACTCGCGAACTGGGCCGGGCCTCCACCACCGTGGTTGCGGGCGGCTCGACGCTGCTCCAGCCCACCGCGCTCAGTTCGGGCGCGATCGCCGTGGTCGAGGTGTATGTGCCCGAGTCCGAGGTGACCAACGGGGTCGGCACCGCCTGGGCGGTGCTCGCCGGGGTCGGCGTCGCGCTGATCGTCGGCTCGGTGGCGGTCGCCGACCGGCTCGGCGTACGGATGGTGCAGCCCGCCCAGCGCCTGGTCGAGGGCGCGCACGAACTGGGCGAGGGGAAGCTCGGGGCGCGCGTCCCGGAGGAGGGGCCGACCGAACTGCGCCTGGCGGCAGTCGCGTTCAACTCGATGGCCGACCAGGTGGTCGAACTGCTGGCGAACGAGCGGGAGCTGGCGGCGGACCTGTCCCACCGGCTGCGTACGCCGCTGACCGTGCTGCGGCTGAACGCGGCCTCACTGGGAGACGGCCCGGCCGCCGACCAGACACGGGCGGCCGTGGCGCAGCTGGAGCGCGAGGTCGACACGATCATCCGTACGGCGCGGGAGGCGAAGCCGCAGACTGCGGCACCGGGGCCGGGCAGTGGGTGCGACGCGGCCGAAGTGGTACGCGAGCGCATGGAGTTCTGGTCGGCGCTCGCGGAGGACGAGGGCCGCAAGTGGCGGGTGGCGGGAGTCGACCGGCCGGTGCGCATACCCGTGGCCCGCGCCGATCTCGCGGCCGCGCTCGACGCCCTGCTCGGGAACGTCTTCCGGCACACGGCGGAGGGCACGGCGTTCGCCGTCGACGTGCACAACGGCGAGGACGCGGTGATCGTGCTGGTGTCCGACGCCGGGCCCGGGATCGCCGACCCGGAGGCGGCGATGGCCCGGGGGCGCGGCTCGGGCAGCGACGGCTCGACGGGCCTGGGCCTGGACATCGTGCGCCGGCTCGCGGAGTCCACCGGAGGGGACGTACGGATCGGCTCTTCGGTGCTGGGCGGCACCGAGGTACGCATCTGGTTCCAGCTGGACGGGCGGCGGGCTCCGGTGCGGCGGGGGCACCGGGTGCGCCGCCGACGGAGCGGCACATTGGTCTCTACCTTTAACCGTCCCCGATCCCTTCCTTAAGCGCACCCTAAGATCCTCGACGCCCGCCCGGATACGGCGGATTGCCCGGTTCCGGCTCGCTAGCGTGCTGCCGCATCCCACCCCCCGTGAGCAGCGAAGGCAGGCACGCGATGAGCAGTACGCACCGGCGCAGGGTCGGCGGTCGGAACAAGGCGATAGGCGGCATCGTCGCCGCGGCCGTGGTCGGCGGCGGCGCGATGGTGCTCACCGGCACCGCCCACGCCGCCGACGTGGGCGCCGTGTACACCAGGACCAGCGCATGGTCGACGGGATACACCGCGCAGTACGTCGTCACGAACGACAGCGGCAGCGTCAAGGCCGACTGGACGCTGCAGTTCGACCTGCCCTCGGGCGCGAAGCTCAGCTCCCTGTGGAACGGCACGCAGACGGTCAGCGGGCAGCACGTGACCGTGAAGCCGCCGTCCTGGGACAAGAGCGGACTGGCGAAGGGCGAGTCGGTCACCGTCGGGTTCGTCGTGAACGGATCCGGCGACCCGACCGGCTGTCTCATCGACGGCGCGAAGTGTTCCGCCGACGACGGCGCGACGCCGGAGCCGAGCGGCCGGCCGACCCAGTCCCCGACCCCGACGGCCACCCCGACGGCCACCCCCACCCCGACCGCCACGGCGTCCTCCACCCCCTCCCCCACCGCCACCCGGACCACGGGCAGCGGCACGACCAGCGGGGCCGGCTTCGCCCCGTACGTCGACACGTCCCTCTACCCGGCCTTCGACCTGGTCGCCTCCGCCAACGCCACGGGAGTGAAGGACTACAACCTCGCCTTCGTCACCGACGGCGGCGGCTGCACGCCCAAGTGGGGCGGTGTCACCGACCTCGGCAGCGACGGAGTGGCCGCGCAGATCGGCACGCTGCGCGCCAAGGGCGGCGACGTCCGTGTCTCCTTCGGCGGGGCCTCCGGTTCGGAGCTCGCCACCACCTGCTCCTCGGCGGACGCGCTGGCGGCGGCGTACGGGAAGGCCGTGGACGCGTACAAGCTCACGAAGGTCGACTTCGACGTCGAGGGCGGCGCGCTGCCGAACACCGCCGCGAACACCCGCCGCGCCCAGGCCATCGCCAAGCTCCAGCAGCAGCACCCGGACCTGGACGTCTCGTTCACGCTCCCGGTCATGCCGGAGGGCCTGACCCAGGACGGCGTGAACCTGGTCTCCAACGCCAAGTCCAACGGTGTGAAGATCTCCGCCGTCAACATCATGGCGATGGACTACGGCGCCTCGTACAGCGGCGACATGGGCACCTACGCCGAGCAGGCCGCCACCGCCACCCAGGCCCAGATCAAGAGCGTGCTCGGGCTCTCCGACAGCGCGGCCTGGAAGACGGTCGCCATCACGCCGATGATCGGGGTCAACGACGTGAGCAGCGAGGTCTTCAAGGTCGACGACGCCACCCAGCTGGTGGACTTCGCCAAGTCCAAGGGCCTGGGCTGGCTGTCGATGTGGTCGGCCACGCGCGACAAGCAGTGCGCGGGTGGCGCCAAGCCGACCGCGGACGCGACGTGCAGCTCGGTCGTCCAGGACCCGTTCGCCTTCTCGAAGGCGTTCGGCGCCTTCAAGTAGGCGGCGCCCGCGCCCAGAGGTGGACCACGGCCCGGCCCCCCGCGATCAGAAGGGGCCGGGCCCGCCGAAGACGCCCCCCGTGCCGCAGCCCGGGCGGTCAGCCCTCCACCGGCGGCAGGACGCCGGTCCGCGCCGCGCGCCCGTACCAGTGCGCGCTCGACTTCGGCGTGCGGGCCAGCGTCGCGTAGTCCACGTACACCGCCCCGAACCGTTTCCCGTAACCGTAGGCCCACTCGAAGTTGTCCATCAGGGACCACAGGTAGTACCCGCGTACGTCGGCGCCGTCCGCGATGGCGCGGCGCACCGCCGACAGATGCCCGTGCAGATACGCGATCCGCTCCGCGTCGTGGACCTGGCCGTCCGGATCCGGCTTGTCGTCGTACGCCGCGCCGTTCTCCGTCACGTACAGCGGCAGGCCCGGAGCCTCTCGCGTGTACCGCATGATCAGCTCGTGCAGCCCGCTCGGGTCGATCGTCCAGCCCATCTCCGTGCGGTGGCCCGGGATGTGATGGAACGCCACATCGTCCGCGCCCGGCCAGGGGGAGTAGGCGCTGGCACCGTGACCGTCCGCCCGCCGGTCGCTCGCGTCCTTCGCCGTGGCCGCCGACACCAGTGTCGGGGTGTAGTAGTTGAGGCCCAGCGCGTCCAGCGGCTGATGGATCGTCTCCAGGTCCGCGTCCCGGACGTACGACCAGTCCGTGATCGACGAGGTCGCCGCGAACAGCGTCTCCGGGTACGCCCCGGACAGCATGGGGCCGTGGAAGACACCGTTCGCCAGATCGTCGATCTTCCGTCCCGCAGCCAGGTCCGCCGGGTCCTGTGAGGCCGTCCGCACCACGGACGAGTTGAGGCTCACCGCCACCGCGCTGCGGGCCGGTGTCACGGACCTCAGGGCCGCAGCGCCCAGGCCGTGGGCGAGGTTGAGGTGGTGGGCCGCACGCAGTGAGGCGGCCGGATCCGTACGGCCCGGGGCGTGCACGCCCGAGCCGTAGCCCAGGAACGCGCTGCACCACGGCTCGTTCAGGGTGATCCACTGCTCCACACGGTCGCCCAGTGCCTCGCCCACGATCCGGGCGTACTCGGCGAACCGGAACGCGGTGTCCCGCTCCGGCCAGCCGCCCGCGTCCTCCAGCTCCTGCGGCAGGTCCCAGTGGTAGAGCGTGATCGCCGGCTTGATGCCGTGGGCGAGGAGTTCGTCCACGAGCCGACGGTAGAAGTCCAGGCCCCGCTGGACCGCAGGCCCCCGGCCGGTCGGCTGCACACGCGACCACGAGACCGAGAAGCGGTAGGCCGTCAGGCCCAGCTCCGCCATCAGCGCGACGTCCTCGCGGTAGCGGTGGTAGTGGTCGACAGCGATGTCACCGGTCTCACCTCCGGCCGTCTTGCCCGGCGTATGGCTGAAGGTGTCCCAGATCGAGGGCGTACGGCCGTCCTCCCGCACCGCACCCTCGATCTGGTATGCGGAGGTCGCCGCGCCCCAGAGGAAGGCGGGAGGAAAGGTCACAGGCGTCACGGACGCGTCGGACTCAGGCATGGAAGCGCTCCCATCGAATGGCCGTGGAGACCGGTGGGTTGGTAGGGGGAGGGAAGGGGCCGAGGCGGCGGTGACCCGGCCCCCGTGAGCGATGTCCCGTGCGAGCGTCAGCCCTTGACGGCACCCTGCATGATGCCGCCCACGATCTGCTTGCCGAAGATCGCGAAGACCAGCAGCAGCGGCAGCGTGCCGAGCAGCGCGCCCGCCATGATCAGGGACTGGTCGGGGGTGTAGCCGCGGCCCAGGCCCGCCAGCGCGACCTGCACGGTCGGGTTGCCGTTCTGGGTCAGGACCAGGAACGGCCACAGGAAGTCGTTCCATGTCTGGACGAACATCAGCATGCCCAGGACCGCCATCGCGGGCCGCGCCGCCGGGAACACCACGTTCCACACCACGCGCCAGCTGCTCGCGCCGTCCACACGGGCCGCCTCGATCAGTTCGTCGGGCAGCGCCTGCATCAGGTACTGCCGCATGAAGAACACCCCGAACGCGCTCACGATCGACGGCAGGATCACCGCCTGGAGCTGGTCGGTCCAGTCGAGCTTGGCGACCATCATGTACAGCGGGATCACACTCAGCTGCGGCGGCACCATCATCGTGCCGATGACGATCAGCATCAGGGCGTTACGGCCCCTGAAGCGCAGTTTGGCGAAGGCGAACCCGGCGATCGTCGACAGGAAGACGACGGTGGCCGCCGAAATCCCCGCCACGACCGTCGTGTTGAAGAACGCCTTGCCGAGATTGGCGTCCGTCCAGGCGATCTGGAGGTTGTGGGCGAGGTTCGAGCCGAACCAGAACGGCGGCGGCGTCTGCGCCAGCCGGTTGTTGTCGCGGGAGGCGGCGATCGCCGTCCACACCAGCGGGAACAGCGAGCCGATCGAGAACAGGATCAGCACGGTGTACGCGACGGGGCCCGCGTACGCCTGCCCGCCCGCGCGGGCCGCCTTGGGCCGCCGTAGGCGCCGCGGCTCCTTCGCCTCCGCGTCGGAGGGTTTCGTCAGGGTCGTCGTCACGGCCGGGTCTCCTTAACTACTGGCGCGCAGCCGGCGCGAGATGACGTAGTTGACGGTCCCGATCACGATGAGGATCAGGAACATCGTCCAGGCGATCGCGGAGGCGCGGCCCAGGTGCTGGTTCACCCAGCCCTGCTCGTACAGATAGAGACCGAGCGTCTGGAACTGGTGCTCGGCGCCGCCCGACGCGCCCTTGTTCGCGTCGAACAGGAGCGGCTCGCCGAAGACCTGGCTCGCGCCGATCGTCGACACGACACAGGTGAACAGGATCGTCGGGCGCAGCTGCGGCAGCGTCACATGGACGAACTGCCGCCAGCGCGAGGCGCCGTCCAGGGCCGCCGACTCGTACAGGTCCTGCGGGATCGCCTGCATCGCGGCCAGATAGATCAGCGCGTTGTAGCCCGTCCAGCGCCAGACGATGATCGTCGAGACGGCGATCTGCGAGGGCCACTTGTCGTTCTGCCAGTCGATGCCGCCGATGCCGGCGAAGTGCAGCGCCCAGTTGATCACGCCGTAGTCACGGCCGAACAGCAGGACGAAGACCAGCGAGGCCGCGGCGATCGACGTGGCGTACGGCGCCAGCATCACGACCCGGTAGAAGATCGAGGCGCGCAGCTTGTAGTTGAGGATGTGCGCGAGGCCCAGCGCCATCATCAGCTGCGGAACCGTCGAGATGATCCCGATGGTCAGGGTGTTCTTCGCCGCGTTCCAGAAGAAGTCGTCGTCGAAGATCCTGGTGTAGTTGCGCAGCCCCGCCCACTGCATGTCGGTGGGCGCGGTCAGCTCCACCGTGTGCAGCGAGGCCCAGCCGGTGTAGATCAGCGGGAACAGGCCGAAGGCGATGAACAGCAGGAAGAACGGCGAGACGAACGCGTACGGGCTCCAGCGCATGTCCCGCTGCCAGCGGCGGGAGAGCCGGGCGCGGCGCCGCCGCTCCGTCTCCGTGACCGTGGCGGGCGGGCGCCCCGGGGCCGCGCCCCCCTCCTTCGCGGGGGGCGCGGCGGTGTCGTGCCGGGTGGCCATGCCGGTCACTTCTCCAGGTTGTTGTCGATGGTCTTGGTGGCCGTCGTCCAGGCGTCGGCGGGCGACTTGCCCTTCGTCACGAGGATGACCCCGTTGTCCGTCAGGCCCTGCTGGATGATCTGGTCCTTCGGGCCGATGATCTGGACCGGGCTGGTCCTGGCCGCCGCCGCGAAGATCGTGCCGATCGGGGCGTCACCGGTCATCTCGTTCTTCGCGCCGGTCACCGCCGACATGGTGTACGCGGCCGGCGAGCTCGGGAAGCTGCCCTGCACGCTGAAGAGCTTCGCCTGCTGGGCGGGCGCGGTCAGCCAGGCGGCCAGCTTCGCCGCCTCCGACGTGTGCTTGCCGTTCTTGGGCACGGCCAGGAAGGAGCCGCCCCAGTTGCCGGCCTTGGGGGCCGCGGCCACGTCCCACTTGCCGGCGGCGTCCGCCTTCGACTTGCCCTTGATGTAGCCGAGCATCCAGGGCGGGCAGGACATCGCGGCGAACTTGTTGTTGGCGATGGTCTGGTCCCAGGCGGGCTGGAACTGCGTCTGGCTGCCGACCAACCCCTCCTGCGCGGCCTTGGAGGTCAGGTCGAAGGCGCTCTTGACGGCCGGGTTCGTCTTGTAGACGACCTTGCCGGAGGAGTCGTAGAAGCGCTCGCTCAGGCTGCCGAGCATGGCGTTGAGCAGACCACCGGGAGAGTCCATGAAGGTGGTGCCGGACGGGGCCTTCTTCTTGTACTGCTCGCCGGCCTGGACGAACTTGTCCCAGCTGCCGGCCCACAGCTTGCCCACCGCCTCGCGGTCGGTGGGCAGACCGGCCTGCTGGAACATGTCCTTGCGGTAGCAGATCACCATCGGGCCGATGTCGGTGCCGAGCCCTATGGTCTGGCCGTCCTTGGTGGTGGCCTGCTGCCACTTCCAGTCCAGCCAGTTGCTCTTGGAGACGCCCGGCGCCTTCGACAGGTCCATCAGCTTCGAGGCCTGGGTCTGGACGACCTCGGCGATGTTGCTGACTTCGACGCCCTGGATGTCCTGCAGACCACTGCCGGTGGTCAGGTGGTTGACGAGAGCGGGGTAGTAGTTCTCGTTCCGCTCGATCGAGTTCTCCTGGATCTTGATGTCCGGGTGGAGCTTCTCGTACTCCGCGTACAGCCCGGCCTCCTTGAAGCCGAACGTGCCGAACAGGCCGAGCGTGATCGTCGTCTTGCCCTTGCCGCCGCCCGTGTCACTGCCGCTGCTCCCACCGCTGTCCTTGGCGCAACCGGCCAGCAGCCCGGCGCCCAGGGCGGCGATGGCCGCATAAGCCACCGCTCTGTGGGCGATGAGGGTCCCCCCGCTCGAGCGAAGTCGAGAGTGGGGGAGAGTACGTGCTCGCATGTCGTCCTCCTGTTGCCCTGACGTGCCGACCCCCCGGCCAACATCTTTGCTGGGCCCGTGTGTTCTCGCTGCGGCTCGGGCGGGGAACGTGCGGGTTGTGTATGTGTCAGGTACCGTGGGAGCGCTCCCACAAGTGATGTGTTGAAGAGTCGTGGGTCCGGACGGGGGTGTCAAGGGAGCGGACGAGGAGAGCTGCTTTCGGTTATCGGCCTGTTAGCGAATCCGGCGGGAGGATGGCTGGAGGAGGCCGGGCACCGGTGAGATGGCTCGTCAGTGGACAATGCCGACCTGTCCGGCGATCGGGCCGAGGCGGTGATTCGCGGCGCGGCTGTTAGATTCCAGGCCAGGCGCGCAGCGCGGGGTGTGACGGGAGGCGGGGCCCATGGCAGGCCACGGAACGCGGGGCCGGAGCAGCCGACGGCCGACTCTTGAGGAGGTCGCCGCGCGGGCCGGTGTGGGCCGAGGCACGGTCTCCCGGGTGATCAACGGCTCGCCCCGGGTCAGCGACGCCACGCGCGCGGCCGTCGAGGCGGCGGTCGCGGAGCTCGGCTATGTGCCGAACACGGCGGCCCGGGCCCTCGCCGCCAACCGAACGGACGCGATCGCCCTCGTCGTCCCCGAGCCGGAGACCCGCTTCTTCTCGGAGCCGTACTTCTCGGAGATGCTGCGCGGTGTGGGCGCCGAGTTGTCGGACACGGAGATGCAGCTGCTTCTGATCTTCGCGGGCAGCGACCGTGAGCGCCGCAGGCTGGCTCAGTACCTGGCGGCGCACCGGGTGGACGGCGTCCTGCTGGTCTCCGTGCACGCGGACGACCCGCTGCCGGACCTCCTCGCCCAGCTGGGAATCCCGGCGGTGATCAGCGGCCCGCGCTCGGAGCACGAGACGCTGCCCTCGGTGGACTCGGACAACTACGGCGGTGGCCGCTCGGCGGTCGAGCACCTGATGGCCCGGGGACGTACGCGGATCGCCACGATCACCGGCCGCCTCGATGTGTACGGCGCCCAGCGGCGTATCGACGGCTACCGGGACGCGCTGCGGGACGCGGGCCGGGAGGTGGACGAGGCCCTGATCGTGCCGGGTGACTTCACCGAGACGGGCGGCCGCCGGGCCATGACAGAGCTCCTGGCCCGTCGCCCGGCCCTGGACGCGGTGTTCGCGGAGTCGGACGTGATGGCGGCGGGCGCCCGCCAGGTGCTGCGCGAGGCGGGCCGCCGCATACCCGACGACGTGGCGCTGGTCGGCTACGACGACTCGGTGATCGCCCACCATATGGACCCGCCGCTGACCAGCGTGCGCCAGCCCATCGAGGAGATGGGCCGCGCGATGATCGACCTGCTGCTGGACGAGATAGCGGACCGCCGTCCGGCGGTCTCACGCGGCCTGGACCCCCGCCGGGTGGTCCTGCCGACGGAACTGGTGGCGCGGGACTCCTCCTGAGGGGCCGGGAGCCCTGCCGCGAGCAGACAGAGACTGTCGCGAGTAGACAGAGACTGTGAGGGCGGTCATGAGTCATCCGTTGCTGGGCGTCGACTCCGTCCCGGATCTGGAGGGGTACCTCCGGCGGGTGGGTGTGGTCTTCCGCGTGTTCGGGCAGCGTGACTCGGGCTGTGCGTCGTACGGTGTGCGGCTGCCCGGCGGCGAGCGGTGGTTCGTCAAGCAGGCGGTCACCGGGGACGCGCGGCGCTCGCTGGAGCGTGCCTGGGCGTTTCACCGGTCGGTACGTCATCCGGTGATCGTGCCCCAGGTCCATCGCATCGCGGCGGGGGACGGGGCGGCCGTGGTGATGCCGTGGCGGGAGGGCGAGGTGCTGTATCACGCCGTGGCGGGCGGCCGGGGTGACCGTACGAGTCCGGGCAGTCCCATGGCGCGCTTCCGCGCCCTGCCCGTGCGCGAGGTCCTCGGCGTCCTCGACCGGATTCTGGACGCCCACCTCGCGGTGGAGGCGGCCGGGCACGTCGCCGTCGACTTCTACGACGGCTCCCTGCTCCACGACTTCGCCGGCCGGACGGTCCATCTGGTCGACCTGGACGAGTACCGGCCGGGCCCCTTCGTACTGGAAGCGGAACGGCTGCCGGGGTCTCGGCGGTTCATGGCGCCGGAGGAGTTCCGGCGCGGGGCGGTCGTCGACGTCCGTACGACCGTGTTCACCCTGGGGCGAACCGTACGGCTGCTGCTGGACGCGGGGGACGAGGAGCGAGCCTGGCGGGGGACGCCCTGCCAGCTGGCCGTGGCCCACCGGGCCACCCGGGCCGTGCCCGGTGAACGGTACGGCAGCGTACGGGAGTTCGTGGACGCGTGGCGAGCGGTGGCCGGGGCGGCCACCATGGCGCCGTGCTGAGTCAGAGGCTTGACCTCGGGCTTCCCCTCGCGCTTGACCGGCGCATGGCGGCAACGACGAGCTAGTGCTGTGGCCGGAAAGGTTTGCCGGGAAGCTCGCGGCGTCCGGTGCGGTGCATCGCAAGGCGGAGCGTCGCCCGCGTACTGGATGTACTCGGGCGATGCGACAACGCGGCGAGGTGCCGTGCCGGACGCCGCGAGCCGGTGAACCTTTCCGGTCGCAGCACTAGGGCCCTGACGAGCCGGGCTGCTGTTTCCTCGCCGTTCGGAGGCTGTGGCGAAGGGCCCGGCCGTCACCGAAGCAGGGCAGCAGGAACACAGCGTGGGCGAGGTGCCACCAGGCAAGGGGCCGGTCCAGGTCCGGGAGCCAGAGGAGGGAGCCGACGATGACGCATGAACAGGGCCCGACGAGGGCCACACCTGCCATCTGGCGTGCCGTCATGGTTCCTTCAGGGATCACTGACGTACGCCATGCCGTGCGGTCGATCGCGATGTGGGTCACCGAGCGAATGCGTTTGAGGACGATCGCGTGGGCTGACTCGTGCAGGGCGAATGAAGCCACAAGGCCCAGGGTTGCCGGTTTGAACAGTCCCCACGCCATTTCGGCGGGCACATGGTCGCCCGAGCGCGCGAGATAGGCCAACGCCGCCGCCAGGAGGAGACTCAGAAACGCCAGCAGCGGCCACACTTGGGCGGCCACCGCTACGACGACTGCGCGGATCTGAAGTTCGTCTCTGACGTAGACCTTCGGTTCAGTTCCCTGCCATCTCCTTGATGAGCTGCTCACGGCGCTGCTTCAACCCCCGGTAGGTGATCTGGGTGAACGTTAGGACGACGGCGAACACGAGGAACATGACGATCAGCGCCGTGGGGTTTGCCACGCCCATGGTGACGCCGATCGCTCCGCCGGCCTTCTCCTTCTGATCGAAGAACAACGACCCGAACAGGGCTTCCCGGTGGACGGAATGGTCACTGTCCGTTGAGAACATGAGGTACAGAAGCGTCGCCACCACGGTCACCATGGTCAGCAGGGTGGCTCCGACGACGGACCTCATGACCGACTGTGCCTGCTTCATTTCTTCTCCTCGATTCGCTTGTCTGAATTCCCTGTACCGCGTACCAGACGAACAACGCGGATGCTCCGGCAAGGAATCCCATTACCGCCCACGGTGGAAGACTCAGCATGCCAAGTCCGATGGCTGACACCGCCAGAACAATTCCGACCACGGAAAGCCCGAGGAACACGGAGAACGGATTGTCCTTCTCTGCGGGAAACACGATGCTGATGCATGTGGTCATGACCGCACCGCCGAGACAGCCCAAGAGAGCCGGCCCGCTCTGGGCAAAGAGGTGCGGGTCAACGGCAAATGTGGTTGCGAGCCCGGGTACGGCGAACACGGCGAGCAGGACGATTTGCGCCTTGACCAGGCGTCCGTAGATCCACCAAGCGGAGGCCGAGGCGCCGGGTAGTAGTCTGAGTGGCTGGGTGGCGGTGAACTGGTACAAGCCACCCAGGGACAAGACGGTGAAGCTCCACACCGGGTTCATCGACGGCCGCAGGAGCAGGAAGACGAACAAGGCGACGGCCATCGTCGCACCGGCCACGGTCTGCGAACTACGCAACAGACACCAGTCGTACGGGCCCAGAGCACCGCTCAGTCGGCTGCTGACCCGAACGTTCACGTAGCGGGACTGGCGAACGTGCTGGTTCGGAGCGAGCGCGAGCGTCAGGGCCACGAGTACCACCACGAGGAGCATCGCCGCGGCGAAAGCCGGCACGGCCCCGTACCTGTGCCACGCCCAGGACACCGATGTGACCCACACATGCCGACTCTGCTTGTGCAGGTACGCCTGGCTGATGTCCGGGATCATCGCCGTCATCTGGACGGAGTAGACCGCCAGCAGCGCGAACAGGGCAAGGACCGATAGGACGTTGGAGATTCGCCTGAGCCTCATCAAGGTCCACAGCCGCGTCAGCAGTTGGTAGAGGACGCTCAGGGCGAGGTAGGTGAGGGCGACGGGCAAGATGACGGACGCGGTGATGTACGGGACAGCGGATGGGCCGAGCAGGAGCAGGGCGCTCACCGTGAGGGAGATCAGACCGGCGCCGGCCACGACCCCGGTCATCGTCGCCTCGTACATCAGGAACGCCGCCGAGCGTTCGCGGTTGGTCACCGGCAGTTGGTAGCTCAGCTGGAGCATTCCCTCCGCGTTGATGAAGAGCACCTTCACCAGAAGGAACGCGATCTGCACCCACAGGACGAGGGAGACCGTCGAGGTGTCGAACAGCAGACGCCACACGGCCGCGTTGCCGGCCAACGGCTTGAGGAAGAAGTAGGCGGAGGTGCACATGGCGGCCAGGAGCAGTCCGGCCACCGACACCACGAACACTCTCACCGGGGTGGAGCGCAGGACCCCTACTCTCAACACCCTGCGCCGGAAGAAGACAAGGAGCATCCGGGCCAGGACGGCGGAATGCCGCAGCCGAATGGTCATCGCTCGTCCGATCCGATGTAGTCGAACACCATCGTGGCCAGCGAGCCATGCTCGGAAATCAGGTCTTCCGTCGACTCGTCGTACACCACGTGCCCCAGGTCGAGGAAGACGATGCGGTCGGCCAGCCGTTCCAGGACGGCGAAATCATGCGTGCACAGCAGGATGGAGCGGCCCTCGTCGCGGACGCGCCTGAACTCCCGCTCGCTGAGGTGGAGTGCTTCGAGATCAATCCCGTTGAGGGTCTCGTCGATCACGGTGAGCGGTCGGCGCATGACGAGCGCGCAGACCAACTGGGTCTTCTTGCGCATGCCGTGCGAGTAGTCCTCGATGAGGTGGTCGTAGCGTCCCTCCATCGAGTACTTGCGGAACAGGTCGCGGGCTTCGGCGTGGTCCACCTGGACACGGAACAAGTCCCCCATCAGGGAGACGTATTCACGGGCGGTGAGGAACTCCGGCAGGTAGTCGTTGCTGGACAGATACATGCCCAGGGACTTCGCCTGCGCGGAGGCGTGCTCGTGGCCGCCGACCCGGAGGGTTCCCGACTGGAGACGCACAAGATCGAAGATGTTCTTGATCAGTGTGGACTTGCCGGATCCGTTGGGGCCGACAAGACCGACGATCGTCCCTTCCTCGACCGAGAAGGACACGTCCGCAAGGACGTTGACGATGCCGTCGTAGGAGTAGCTGACGTTCTTGACATCCAGGAGGGTCACGGTCGCGTTGGTCTTTCGCTGAGTCCGGCAATTCAGAGGGTGCCCAGGCAGCCTGGGTTGTCCACGGGTCAGGCCGGCTGGGCACCTGTACTGAAAGACGTCAGCCAGCTACCTGGCGGCGCACGTTACTTGCACTCGAAGTAGACCTTCAGACCGAAGTCCTTGTACTGCCAGTTGCCGGTGAACGTCTTGCCCTTGTAGACGACGCACCAGACCGCCATGCCGGCGAGCAGGGTGGCGCCCAGGGCGATGATGACCGCGATGAACACCAGGAACCAGGCGTCGTAGCGGACCAGCGCTCTGTCGACCTTGGCCTTCGCCGACTCGACGGCACGCGAGGTGATCCGGTGCGTGTGCGCAACGGACTCCGGCACCAAGGTGGATACGGACATGTCTTCTCCTCCGTTCGGGGTTTCCTGCTTCACCGAAGGTGGCATGCCCATGAAAATCGTACTAGTGTCCACTGGGACACCGTGTGGTTGGAGCTCACGCTTCCGGCAAGTTGCTATGACGGCCGCTTCCGCCCGCGACGAGATCTCCAGCTTGCCGAAGATGCTGGCGACATGCTTCTTGACCGTTCGCTCTGTGATGTGGCAACGGCCCGCTATGGCTGCATTCCCCAGGCAGTCGCCCAGGGCGAGGAGGATCTCGCGTTCACGCACGGTCAGAAGGGACACGTCTGCGTCGAGCACCCATCGCGGTACATCGAGCAGGCGGTAATGGTGCCCTCGCTCTTGATGTTCGGTGTTCTGTCTGACGGCAGGGTCAAGCTCGTTCCCCCGTGGCAACGCGATCCCCCGATCGTTCGACTGGTCATGCTCCGGTGGTCCTCCGGAGCCGCTGGTCGCGGCGAGCATTGTCGTCACAGCGTCAACCGGTGGGGCAAGGGGTTACGGGCGGGGTGGCGTGAATCGATTCCGTTGGTTCGGTCAGACGGAATCGGCAGGAAGCTTGTAAATCATGCATGAGTTACCTTGAAGCGGAACCGTTTTGAGGTCGTGTTGGGTGTGTCGGCCTTGGCTGAAGTGCGATGGTGTGGTTCCACCCCTGACCGCCGGAGTGTGACGGCGAAACCTTGTAACCGTGGCCGTACGCGTCGGTGAGTGTCAGGTTCTCGAGGTTCATCGTGACCATCGCGGGTCTCCGTGGGTGTCCGGTGCACGCTCAAGGTGCCGGCGCCCAAGACGAGCTTCTTTCGGCGGCTCGTCCAAGCGGGGGTGCGGCTGCTCGCCCGACGAAGTCCGCTCGGCCCCGGCCGCCGAAGGTCACCATGTCACTCGCCGAGATCGTTGACGCTCCCAGGACGCTG
>NZ_BBZJ01000035.1 GCF_001417775.1 Streptomyces sp. TP-A0356
TTGCGGCTTGTCGACCTGAAGCCTGATCACTTTGGTGAGAGATCCGTCCCAGCACAACAGGTCCGGACTGATGGACACAGGATCTGCCAGGCACGGGTCGAGACGTGTGTAGTCGTCGTCCGAGCAGGCGTAGGCGTCGCCGCGTGAGCCGAAAGTCGAGCCACCCGTGCATGTCCCGTGGCGCACGGCGGCGACTCGGACGCCCGGCGCCGGACCGCCGCTGCTGTTTCCAATGCCCCATGGCGAGAAGGTGAGCACCTTCGTGGCGGCCGACGCATCGGACGCCGTCCGAGCGCCACGGGCCGTGGCGTGGGTAGTGGGGTGTGCCCCGGCACGGCTCCGCGTGCCGGCCGCCGTGACTTCGTACGAGGCTATTGCCGTCCCGCCCGCAATCAGCAGCGCAACCGCTGTGACGAGCGGCCACACGCGCCTCTTTCGGGCCACCGACGCGTCGGAGTGCGTGTGTCTCATGGACGCCGCCGTGTACGGGGCAGTGGGCTCGTCATCACGCTCGAGCAGCCCGACGAGGCTCGCGGCCGGGGGCCGTTCGGCGGGGTTCTTGCGGACGGCCGCGTGCACGGCGGTTCTGAGCTGGATGGGCAGACCGTCAAGATCCGGCGCGGTGTTCAGCACGCGGTACATCACCGCGTCCGCGGGCCCAGTGCCGAACGGCGGTCGGCCGGTCGCGGCATGAGTCACCGTCAGCGCCCAGGAGAAGACGTCTGCCGGCTGGCCGGCTTGACCGAGTACCTGCTCGGGCGCCAGATAGCCCGGAGTGCCCACGACCATGCCCGTGCGTGTGAGCGCGGTGGCGTCCGCGATCTGGGCAATGCCGAAGTCGATGACCTTGGGGCCGTCGGGACCCAGTAGTACGTTGGACGGCTTCAGATCGCGGTGGGCTACGCCCGCCGCGTGGATGTCGGCCAGCGCCACCGCGAGAGACCGAGCCAGCGACAGGACCTCTTCCGTCGGCAGCGGTCCCTCCGCGATGCGGTCAGCCAGCGACGGGCCGTCGACATACTCCGTGACGAGGTAGGGCCGGTCACCGTCGGTGCCCGCCTCCAGCACCTGGACGGTGTGGGGTCCCTCGACAGCGCGGACTGCGCTCACTTCCCGCGCGAACCGGCTTCGAAAGCCGGGGTCGTCGGCAAGCTCGGGACGCATGATCTTGAGCGCTACGAGGGTTCCGCCAGGAGCCTCCGCCAAGTGAACGACGCCCATGCCGCCGGCTCCCAGGCGGCCCCGGATCACGTAATCCCCGAACATCTCCGGGTCAGCGGTCACGGGCCGTGCTTCGGTCACAGATGATCTCCCGTCGGTGTCTTGCCGCCGGGGCGGCAATCGCCCACGTCGAGTCGCGTTATCACTTGCGAAGGTGACGCATAAGCGCGACCACAATGAATGCGGTATGTCCGAGCCCTGTCTGCGCCGTCATGAGGCGGCCCCGGGCGAAGCCCGATCAGCGACCGGCGAAGTGTGCGGCGGCCGTGGCGGACACGCGCAGGACGTAGAGGCACCACACTTGAATGGCGACGACGATCAGAGAGACGAGCGGCTGACCAGGCACCGGCATGGCGTACCGGGCGAAGAACTCACCGTAGTGGACTTGGACCGCCATGAAGGCGGCTGCCTCCTGCGCCAGAGAGAGCACGACGAGCCAGCTCAGCAGGGCGCGCGCCCACAGGGCACCGCGCAGCGCACCGGGAACACATGCCGCCAGCGCCAGTGCGGTTGTCCAGGACAGCAGGATGCCCAGTCCGATGGAGGGCCGGTTCCCGAGCGAGCCCGACGAGTCAGCGGCAAGAACGGCTCCGAGAACAGCCGTGGAGCCGGCACGAGACACCAAGGTGAGTGCGGCGACGAGAGCGACGAGCATGGCCAGTACCACCACACTCGCCGGGCTCCCATGGGCGGTGGCGACGGCGGCCTGCTGAGCGACGGGGTGACGTGGCCGCCGGGCATCCCGGTTGAAGGGCAGCACGGCGGCCCCCAGGCCAAGGACCAGTGCATCGACTGCCAAGGCCGTGCCCCTGAGAGCTGTGGCGTCTTCTCCGAATACGCCGATCATCCCGGCGGCTCCCGCGAGCGCGAGGACCACCCCGAGGACGAACAGAACGGCCTGCGCCCACTGGACTCCCACGTGGATGACGACGCCGAGCGTTGCCACACAAGCGGCGATCAGCAAAAGTGCGCCACCGAAAGGGCTCAACCCGAAGACGGCCAGAGCGATGAGATAAGCGGCGAACGCCATGCCGTGACGTGCTTCCGGTATCCGCCAACTCGCGGAAAGCACCGACGCGGACGGGGGAGGAGGGTAGGCCGGTGGTCGCGGAACACCGCCCGGGCCAAGAGGTGCCGACTGCGATGCGACGCCCATCCGTGCTGCTGGCTTCGGCAACGGGATTGCGGCTACGGGAGTACCGCCCGCCGCGATGTCGCGCCAGAGACTCCCTGTTGCGCCAGCACGTACGGCATCACGCAACAGCGGATCGCCGGCGAGCGCCTGTTCCAGCGCCGTCAGAAGGCGTCGCCGGGTGCCGGCGCTTGGACCGGCGTTCCACTCGGCCCACCGCCTCATGATCTCGCCGTGCCGCCGAGCGACGTCGTCGGGCACGCGCACACCCTCAGGATCTCTGGTCAATGCGGTGAGCAATCTGTCGGCCAGGACGTTGGCATACATCGCAGACTTCCCTGTCACCCTGCATGTTGAGGAGCGGCGCGGAACGGAACTCGGAGCACTTTGAGGACCAGCACGGCGGCGCTCACCGCGGCGGTCAATCGTGTGGGGTGAAGGCAGTGGGCGGAGGTTCGGTGGGTCGAGGTCGCACTGGCGTCATGTGCACAGGCTCGGCAGAATCGGGCTCCACGGCACGGTGCTTCTCCTCTCTGGTCAATGCCCAGGCCCAGGTGCGCAGTTCCGGGTCCCTGCCCAGTGCCTCGTCCAGGGCCACACGGAGGGCCGTAGCTCGTTCCAGTCGGGCGGGATGCTCACGCCAGGACTGCCAGGCGTGTTGCAGGCCGGCGTGCCGGTCCAACAGGTCACATGGGATCGCTTCGTTGTGCAAGGAGGCCGGCCCGATGGACAGTGCGGCCATGACGCGACGGGCCAAGTCGGACGTCTGCACGACGGTGGTCCTCTCGGGGCAGGGGCAAGGAAGGGAGCGACTGCGAAGGGGCGTGTTCCACAGTCAATTGGTAAGCCATTCAGCAACGTGCCGCCATGGGCGCGCTGTCCCCGGTTTCGGGGACAGGGTGGCAGTCCGAGCCGATTCCGGGGCTCCCGAACGGACGGTGCGCTACCGACGAAATGCCACTCGCAAGGTGTTGCGACGGCGGCCGGAGATCGAGCGGGAGACGGCCGTCGGCTGAGGAGGAGGGTCAGCCGGGATACGGCCGAAAGGGATGGCAGGGCGGTAATCCCGAACGGCGTCCTCGCCTCCAGCTGGTTCCCCATCTGGGAACCAGCACGGACCACCTGGGCCGACGACGCCTACGGAAGCGGAGCGCGCAGTTCCACGACGGTGCCCTCGCCGACGGCGCTGCTTACTTCCACGGTCCCGCCGATGTCGGCGATCCGACCGCGGACCGAGTGCTGCAGACCGATGCGTTCAGGCCGCGCCGTAGGGTCGAAGCCCACTCCCTGGTCGACGACGCTCACTCGAAGGCAGCCCCGCTCCACAGCGGCGGCCAGCGTGGCCCGATCGGTCGCGGCATGTTTGACCACGTTGGTAAGAGCTTCGTGACAGGCGGCCAGCAGCGCATCCTTGACCTCGTCGGGTACGCCGGCGAAGTGAGCCTGCGCGTCGTGTGGCACCTGTACGGAGACCTTGAGGCCCTGCCGGGTTCGTTCTTGTGCCAGCGCGTGCAGGGCGGCCGCGAAATCCGCTCCCGCGGAGCCGGCGAACAAGTTCACGCTGTCCGGTCCGTGATCGATCAGCCATCGTAGCCAGCCGGCCTCTGCGCGCACTTGGTTGCGCATCCACGTATCGGAGACCCAGCGCCCCTGCGCCAGCGTCTCCAGAGTCTGCAACACCCGGTCGTGCAGCAGCCGGGCCTGTTTGGTGCGCTCCTCCACGACGGCGCCCGAGCGCGCCAGTTCCACGGTCACGGCCCGGGAGGCGTCCAGTTCCGCACCCATTCGCCGGAGTTCCCGTACCACCAGCCAGGTCACGGGCCCGATCCCGAGATAACTACCCGCATTGGGCACCGCGTTCCACCATGGCTGTCCACTTGCGAGATGGTCGGACACGAGATACACGACGGCCAAGCAGCCCGACGCCGCGCACACCCGCCACGCCTCGCGCAGCAACAATCCGCAGGCACAGGAAGCGACCAAGCTGTAGGGATAGGCGAAGAAGCCCCATGTATGGATCTCCGGCCCCGCAACCAGTGCCGCGTTGACGGACAGAGCAGCGCAGCTCACCGCCGTGTCGATCCCCCCTACCCAGTCCGGCAGACGACCGCCGTGCCTGACCCCGATCAATGCCAGCGCTGCCGACTCGGCCAGGAGGGCCGCTGCCAGTGCCGCGGCCAAAGGCGGCATCACACCTTCCCGTAACCCCGTACCCAGCGCGACGGCGACATTGAGCAGGGCCGCGCCGCGAGTCGCCAAGAGAGCGCGGCCCTCGAGGCGCGCCACGCGTCGGCTCGCGTCCCCCAAACGGATCGTATGACTGGCTTGCCATGGCTCTGCACCGGCCCACCCGCGCTCGCGCGGCACATCGCCGTGCGCTCTATTGCCGGTCAGGGCCGCCCCCCTCGAAGAGGTTGCGTGCGAACCAGACCAGTTCCGCCTTGTTGCCCAGGTGCAAGCGCGCCCGGATGCGTTTGACGTAGGTGTCCACGGTGGAGGTCTGCACGCCCATCCTCCGCGCGGTCTGCTGATGCGTCAGCCCCCGCGCGATCCAGCCAAGTGCCTCCTCCTCCCGCGCTGTGAGAGGAGAAGTTCCACCGGACGCATTGGCCCCCTTGGCGGCCGCATCGACCATCCCGGCCAGCTGCGGCGACAGATAGAACTCGCCCTCGGCGACGACGTGCACGGCGGCGCGCAGCACCTCCTCGTCACTGTCCTTGGTGACGTAACCTGACGCACCGGCGATGATGCACGCCAGCACATCCGCAGGCCGGCTGGCCGCGGAAATCATCAACACCGATGTCTGGGCAGCGAGTCGGCGGACTTCGGCCACGGCGGGGAAATCCGTGCCCAGGTAGAGGTCGCACAAGACGATGTCCAACGATCCCGGATCCGGTAGGTCGGCCGGATCGGCGACCGTCCCCACCACTGCCACCCGCGCGTCCTCGGCCAGGATGGCTGCAAGACCTCGCCGTGCCACCGGGTGATCGTCAACAAGTCCCACCCGCACCATGCGGGACATTATGATGGCAAGATCACGCCAGGGATAGACCTGGGTGCAGCATTCCAGTCGGCGGCTCACGACCGTATTCTCTGGAGCCTCGACACGGGCGCGGGGGCGGGGGCGGTAAGCGGCGTCGCCCGCAGGTTTGCGGTTGCCGATACATCATCCGCTCAGGTCACAGCCTTGATGCTGGACGCGGTGGGATGCGCGGTCGCTCCCAGGGGGCGGATCCGCCGGTGGGCGTGCTCGATCACCGTTCGCGGTCGCCCGTCGGCAGCAGTGACCGCCGTGAATCACTGACCAGGCCGTAGATCCACGGCGCCAGGTACACGACGCTCGGCGGCGCATCGCCGCCTTCGCAACCCGCGAAGCTTTCCACGCCGATCACACGCTGTTCCGATCCCAGTCATCGCCCACCACATTGCCCGTAACGAACGCCATCAACTCTTTCTAACCGTTGTTACGATCGATGAGCTCTCATGGTTAGAGGAGAAGGTGCACCATGGTCACATGGGCAAGCAGGAGAGTGGCGGCGTGGACGGCCGTCGCGGCCGCTGCCATGACGGTCGCGACCGCATGCGGTTCGACGACCACGTCAGGGGCGGCCGGCAGCACGGCCAAGCCGACACTCGTCCTCTACTCGGCCATGGGCTACGACCAGCCGGTGGCCGACGCCTTCCAGAAGGCGACCGGCATCCCGACCAAGGTCGTGGACGACAGCACGGGACCGCTGCTGGCGAAGGTGGCCGCGGAGAGGGCCAATCCGCAGTGGGGCCTGCTGTGGGCCGACGGTGCCGAGTGGGCGGCGGCGCTGGACAACCAGGGACAGCTGCTGAAGGGCTACAGCCCGTCCGTCACCTTCAACGCGGCAGGCCGGGCCGCCCTGCCCAAGGACAGGAGCTACACCCCGTCCGGCGCGACCATGGCCGGCACCATCGTCTACGACACGACCAAGACGCCGAAGCCGCCGACCTCCTGGCAGGACCTGCTGACCCCGGCCTGGAAGGGCAAGGTCGGCATGAACAACCCCGCCGTGTCCGGGCCGACCTACCCGTTCGTGGCCGGAATGATGAACAAGCTCGGCGGCGAGTCCCAGGGCAAGGACTACTACACCAAGCTCAAGGCGAACGGGCTGCACGTCTTCCAGACGAACGGCGACACGCTGCACGCGCTCGCCACCGGGCAGATCGACATCGCCCTCGTCCAGAGCTCGGCCGGCCTGGGCGCGGCCAAGAAGGTGAACGACCCCCACCTCAGGACTGCCTTCGTCGACGGCGTCAGCCTGCTGCCGGGTGTCATGGCCATCGACGCCAAGGCGCCCGCCGCAGTGCAGGCCGAAGCGAAGAAGTTCGAGCAGTTCGTGCTCAGCCCTGCCGGACAGCAGGCCGCGAAGAACGGCAACCCGACCGGCGACTCGCTGTTCTGGCCGGTGATCCAGGGCGTCTCGCCGCTTCCGGCCGTGCCCGCGCTGTCCTCGGTGAAGTACCAGACGGTCGACCCGTACGTCTGGGGCCCGAAGGAAGCGGAGATCAACTCGTGGTTCACCGCGAACATCGCGAAGTAGCGGCATGACGACGAACAGGCTCGCCCCGGCTCTGGCGGCCGACCGGGGCCAGGGCCCTCGGGAGGCGGCCGGCCGGCCAGGGCCGAAGCGTGCAGCCCGGTCGGGGCAGCCACGGCTCGGCGGGGCCGGCCCGGCCGTGCGCGCCCTGGCGGGGCCTCTCGCCGGGGCCGCCGCCGGGCTGGTGCTGCTGGCGCCGGTGGGAGGGTTCCTGCTGGTCGCGGTCAGCCCCAGGACATTCGGCCAGGGCTCGGCGTGGTTCACCCTGGCCCCTTTCGGCTCCGCGCTGAGCGGGAGCATGCTGCGGGCGCTGCTGGACACCGCCCTCACCGGAGCGGGCGCCGCAGTGCTGGCCGCGGCGGTCGGCACCGCTCTGGCGCTGCTGCTGGGCCGGACCAAGGTCCCGGGTGACGGCCTGTGGCGGGTGGCGATCTGGGCCCTGCTGCTGGCCCCGTCCTATCTCGAGGCGCTCGGCTGGACCCGCCTCGTGGAACCGGACGGGGTCCTCACTCAGCTCCTGGGCATCGACGTCGGCTGGCTGCGTCACCTGGTGATGGGGCCGCTCGGGGTGATCTGGGTCCTCGGCAGCCGCGGCGTGCCCTTCGCCTTCTTCGCGGTCTCCGGCTCCGTCGCCGGACTCGGCCGCGACTTCGAGGACGCGGCGCGGGTGCACGGCGCGGGAACCCGCTCCCGGCTCCGGATCACGCTCGGCATGCTCGCCCCAGGACTGTGGGCCGCCGTCGCGATCGTCTTCGCGGAGGCCATCAGCGACTACGGCGTGGCCGCGACACTCGCCGCGGACGCGCACTTCCCCATCGCCACCTACGCCCTCGCCGGCGCCGTGACCAACTTCCCCGCGGACTACCCGACGGCGGCGGCGGTCGGCTGGCTGCTGATGGTGCTGATCGTGCTGGCCATGCTGGCGCAGCGCAGGGCGACCCGCGGCCGGTCCTACGCGGTGCTGTCCGGGCGTACCCGCTTCACGGCCCGGGTGCCTCTGAGCGGCCGACGCTCGGCGGCGGCCCTGGGTCTCGGCCTCTTCTTCCTGCTCGCGCTCGCCGTACCGGCTCTGGGGGTGGTCTCCGCCTCCATGCTCGGACCCTTCGGCACCGTGACGGCGCACAGCTTCACGCTGGACAACTACCGACAGGTCTTCCAGCAGTCCAACCTGCTCGAGCCGCTCCTGCTGTCCCTTCAACTGGCGGCCGTCACCGCGACGGCGGCGCTGATCGGCGCCGTGCTCGTGGCCCGCTTCCTCTCCCGCAGCGCTCGTACCGGGGCCGGAAGGGCGGCGGGCGTGCTGGACCTGCTCCTGCTGGGGGCCGTCGCCCTGCCCTCGATCGTGCTGGGCGCCGGCTACATCTTCACGTACAACCTGCCGCTGATGAACGTCCTGGGCATCCACCTCTACGGCACCCTGACGCTGCTGGCCATCGGTCTGCTCGCGGGCGCCCTGCCGGGGGCGTCCCGGATGCTGGCGGGTTCGTTCGCGCAGGTGCAGGACTCCATGCTCGCGGCGGCGCGGGTGCATGGCGCGGGACCGGCACGGACCTGGGCCACGACCGTCCTGCCCCTGCTGTCCCGAGGGCTGCTGTGGACGTGGCTGCTGACCTTCGGCGACCGGTTCCTGGAGCTACCGCTCGCTTCGATGCTGTATCCCCCCGGTCGGCAGCCGCTGTCGGTCGCGGTGACCAGTCTGATCGTCAACTACGACTTCGGCACCGGCACCGCCTCGCTGGTGATCGCCTGCGCGGGCGTCCTTCTCGTCATCGCCCTCGTACTTCTGACCTTCCGTCTCGTCGCCCCGTCCAGCTGGCATCGATTGGAACAACGGTGAAACCCGAAACCAGTGCCGGGGCAACCCGGCTGCAGATCGACCGGGTGGTCAAGCGGTACGGCCCCCACACGGTCCTCGACGACGTCTCGCTGACCGTCGAGGCCGGCGAGTTCCACGTCCTGTTGGGTCCGTCGGGGTCGGGCAAGAGCACGCTGCTGCGGGTGATCGCCGGCATCGAGCGGGTCGACGAGGGCCGGGTGCTGCTCGGCGACCGGGTCCTCGCCGACCGGCGGGTGTGCGTGCCGCCGGAGCGGCGGAACCTCGGCATGGTCTTCCAGGACTACGCCCTGTGGCCGCACATGACCGTCGCCGACAACGTCGGCTATGCCCTGCGCAGGCAGGGGATCGATCGGGCGGAGGTGACGGCACGGGTCGGCGCGCTGCTGGAGCGGGTCGGGCTGGGCGGCTACGCACAGCGTCACCCCGGCGAACTGTCCGGCGGCGAGCAGCAGCGCGTCGCCCTGGCCCGCGCCCTGGCCGGGCGCCCCAGCCTGCTGCTGTTCGACGAGCCGCTGTCCAATCTGGACGCCGACCTCAAGGAACGGCTTCGTGTGGAGATCGCCACGCTGGCCCGGGAGACCGGTGCGACGACGATCTACATCACCCACGACCAGTCGGAGGCGTTCGCGCTGGCCGACCGGATCAGCGTGCTGCGCGGGGGCCGGCTGGTGCAGCAAGGCACTCCGGAATCCATCTACTCCCGGCCCTCCTCGCCCTTCGTGGCGCGGTTCACCGGCCTGTCCGGGGAACTGTCCGCCACGGTCGCGGGGGCCGCGGAGGACGGCGCGGTGCACGTACGGGTGCTGGACCGCACGCTCGTGGCCCACGCGCCGACCAGGCCGGCCGACGGGGCGTCGGTGGATCTGCTGATGAGACCCGCCGCCCTGCGGATCGGCCGCCCGGACGCGGCCGGGGCGGAGCGCACGCTCACCGGTTTCATCAAGGACACCGCCTATCGGGGGCGGGGGTACGACCACGTCGTCGAACTCCCGGACGGGTCGCTGCTTTGCGGGGTCTTCGACCAGCGGGCCTGGCCGCGAGGCCAGACCGTCACGCTGACCGTGGAGACCGGCGGATGTTTCGCCTACCCCAGCGCCGGACGTGCTCTGTCCGACCACCCCGCACACGCGTCGCACGCACGATAACCATTGGAGGAACACATGAGCGGGACTGCACTGGTCCTCGCCGTCTTTCTGGCCTGCGCGGTGGAAGCCGTCGAGGCACTCACCATCGTCCTGGCCGCGGGTGTCACCCGCGGCTGGCGCTCGCCCCTGCTCGGCGTCGGCGCGGCGCTGCTCGTCCTGGCGGTCGTGGTGGCCGTGCTCGGGCCGGCCGTCGGCCGGATCCCGATCGGTGCGATGCAGTTGGTGATCGGCACACTGCTGCTCGTCTTCGGGCTGCAGTGGCTGCGCAAGGCGATCCTGCGGGCGTCGGGGTACAAGGCGCTGCACGACGAGGACAAGATCTACCAGGAGCAGGTCGCGGCCGCCGAGACCGCTTCCCACGAGAGCCGGGCCTTCGTCACCGACTGGTACGGCTTCACTCTGGCGTTCAAGGGTGTGCTCCTCGAGGGCCTGGAGGTGGCGTTCATCGTGATCACCTTCGGCTCCGTCCAGGGCCAGATCGGGACGGCCTCGCTCGGGGCCGCCGCCGCCGTGGTGCTGGTGGTCGCGGTCGGCCTGCTGGTGAGGGCGCCGCTGGCCAAGGTGCCCGAGAACACCATGAAGTTCGCGGTGGGTGTGCTGCTCACCGCCTTCGGCACCTTCTGGGGTGCCGAAGGCGCCGGGGTCCAATGGCCGGGCGCCGACGCCGCGTTGCTGGTCCTTGTCCCCGGGGTCCTCGCCGTGTCCCTTGCCTACGTGGCCCTGCTCCGCCGCACCGGCGTGGCGGCCCGCACCCAGAACGCCGGAGCGGCCTCATGACACCGATCACGCGCTTCCTGCGCTTCTGGTACGACTTCCTGGTCGGCGACGACTGGACCGTCCCGGTGGGCGTGGTCCTCGCGCTCGGCGTCACCGCGCTGCTTGTCATCGGTGACGTCCCGGCGTGGTGGCTGGTACCGGTCGCGGTGGTGGCGCTGCTGGGGGTGTCGCTGAGGCGGGCCACCCGCGGCGCGTAGCGGTCCGCCGGAGCAACGAGCCGGCATGACGCGGACCCGCTCCGCCTCATGCCGGCCCGCCCGCCTCCGGCGGCGGTCAGCGGGTCTCGCCCTCCTCGAGATAGACCCGTGCGGCGTACTCCTCCAGGACCTGCTCGCACCGCTTCAGCGCCGCCTCCACCTCCGCGCGGCCGGACGCCGACAGCAGGTCGCGCTTGCGCACCTTGGCGAACCAGTTCTTGAGCTTGGTGAGGTCCTCGTCGTTCTCCTCGAGCTCGGCGTAGGTGAAGTGGTCGGCCCGGTACTCCTTCTCCACCTGCTCCAGGAAGTCCTTGCAACGGTCGATGATCTCCTCGTACTCGTCGTCCCGGGCGGCGTTGAACGCGGCGGCGACATCGCTCTCCCCGGCGAGCACCTCGGAGCCGAGCAGCTGGGCCGTGCCCCCCATGTCGATGATCTCCTTGCGCAGTACACGCAGCGCCCGCTCCGCGGCGACGGTCCGGGGGAAGGCCGCCACCGAGTTCTGCAGATAGATCGCGCCCAGGCCCTTGATACGGCGCCACACCGCGGCCCTGAGCCGGGTCGGCTCGCTCGGCACCCGGTAGACGAGCACCAGCCACCGCTGCCCCTGACTTGCCACCTCGTCGCCTTCGGGTTCCCCCTCCTGCGCCGAAGCCGTCGAAACCACCGTGCACCTCCCACTCGCCCCGCTTGCCGCAGCCACCCTACGGGGATCTGGCCGGCGCCGCCCACATCGTCGCCGATCAGCGCGCGGCCGCGACAGCTCCCGGTGCAAGTGTGCGCGGGATGCGGCACTCTCAGCCGGCCTCCGTTCCCTCCCGGCAGCCGTTGGTCAGGGCCTGTCCAACGCCCAGGACTCCTCCCGGAGCAGGTACTTCTGGATCTTGCCGGTGGAGGTCTTGGGCAGGGGACCGAAGCCGACCGTTCTCGGCGCCTTGAACCGGGCAAGCCGTTCCCGGACGAACGCGATCAGCTCGTCCTCGGTCACCACGGCCCCGTCGTGCAGCGTCACATAGGCCGCGGGTACCTCGCCCCAGCGTTCGTCGGGCCTTGCGACGACCGCCACCTCGAGCACCGCAGGGTGTTCGGCGATCACCTGCTCCACCTCGACGGAGGCGATGTTCTCTCCACCGGAGATGATCACGTCCTTGCTCCGGTCCCGCAGCTCGACGTAACCGTCGGAATGGACCACCCCGAGATCGCCCGTGCGGAACCAGCCGTCCGGCACGGCACGCCGGGTGGCGATCTCGTCCTTGAAGTAGCCGAGCATGACGTTGTTCCCTCGCAACGTGATCTCGCCGAGGGTCCGCCCGTCGGCGGGAACCTCCGAGCCGTCTTCGGCCACCACGCGGGCCTGGCACGAGATCATGTTCCCGACCCCCTGCCTCGCCCTGAGCCGGGCCTGCGTGCCCGCGTCGAGGCTGTTCCACTCCGGACGCCAGTCACAGATCATCGCGGGGCCGAACGTCTCGGTCAGCCCGTAGAGATGCGTCACCTCGAAGCCGAGTTCCCGCATCCGGCGCAGTATCGCCGGGCTGGGCGGTGAGCCTCCCGTCGCCACCCGCACGGTCGTGGCGACGGGTTCGGCCTCCGGCGCATACGCCAGCATGGAAAGGACGGTCGGAGCGGCGTTGAGGTGGGTGACCCCCTCTTCGTGGATCAGCCGCCATACCTCGGCGGGCTCCGGTTTCGGCAGGCACACATGAGTGGCGGCGGCCGCCGTCACCGCCCACGGGAAACACCAGCCGTTGCAGTGGAACATCGGCAGCGTCCACAGATGCACCGCCGACGGCGACAGCCCGGTGTGCCCCACCATCGCCAGCGCCTGGAGGTAGGCACCACGGTGGTGATACATCACGCCCTTCGGCATGCCGGTGGTGCCCGAGGTGTAGTTGATGGACAGCAGGGACCGCTCGTCGTCGGCCCTCGCCTGACGAGGAGCGGCGCCGGCGAGCAGCTCCTCGTACTCCGGCCCCGCCTTGATCGTGAGCGGCGCCGTGTTCGCCCGTGCGAGCGCCGGGCCGACCAGGGGCTCGAGCGCCGGGTCGTAGACGAGTACGGCGGCCTCCGAATGGCCGAGGATGTAACCGATTTCGCCCGCGGACAGGCGGGTGTTGATCGCGACCAGTGGTACCCCCGCCCAGGGCACGCCGAAATGCGCCTCGAGCAGTACGTGGGTGTTGGGAGCGAGTACGGCGACCGGGCGGCCGCCGGTGAGCGGGTGGAGCGCGCCCGCCAGCTGTCGGCAGCGACGGTGCAGCTCCGCGTACGTCCAGCGCTGGTCGCCGTCGATCACCGCGACCCGATCACCGTGCGCGGCTGCCGCCCTGTCGAGGTATGCGGTCGGGGTCAGTGGCTCGAACGACAGGGCAGCCAATCCGGCATCGAGAGCGGCTCGCATGGATGGCCTCCTTGACCTGTTGACGAACGGGACGACGCCCGGCGCCTCGGGCGGCTGCCGGGAGGGTGTGCTCAACCCAGCGTGAAGAGCTCCAGCTGGATGTTGTCGGGATCCCGGAACACCAGGACCGAATAGCGGAACGGCTCGGTCATGTCGGTGATGGCTGAATGATCGACGCCGAGCTCGTCCAGCCAGCTCACCCACGAGGTCAGCTCGTCCCGGCCGGCCACCGAGAACGCGATGTGGTCGAGCCCTGTGCGTCGCTCGTCGAAGCCTTCGCCGGCGTTCTCGTCGTGATGGTGCAAGCCGATCGCCATGTTGGAGTGGGGGTCGGTCAACAGGACGGCGTACCCCGCGTCCTCGTCCTCGTAATGCGGGAATTTCACCGGAACAGGTTCGAGGCCGAAGACGCGCTGATACCACTCGATGCTGCGGTCGATGTCGGTGACGGTCGGCGAAAAGTGGTGCACGCCCTCGATCCTCGGGCGGTTCTCGACGCTCATCGATACCTCTTCATCTCCCGGGGCCGCATACGGGTAAACCTCGAGACACTGATGGCCCCTTACCGCGGAAGGACACTAACCGTCGGGCTGCTTCACGGCTATGCGGAATCCTGCTGCGAATATGCCCATTCGATGCGAGAACGCGGGCCGGGCGGAGAGCCGGTCGCCGATATCGCCAGGTGCGCACTTCGTGGCGGCCCCGACAAATCCGAATGGATGGGGCCGTGGCCATCACTACGCCCCCGTTCCACTCCCGGCGCGGGCCCGCGCCGGACGGTCCCGGTGAGGCGGCTGGGGGCGCGACGTCCGACCGGGGCGTTCGCTCGCGGTCGGCGCTGCGTCGCGCAACGCCGGTGGAACCCGCAGTAATTCAGCGGTAACCGGCATCGTCACAGCCGCAGCGTTGTCGTAGCTTCTGAGCCACCTGCCGTTACGGGTAGCGCGAACGCCCTCCTCGAGGCCGGGGTCGTACCCGTCGATGACGTCGGAGGAACGCGACCGTGACTGATGCGCTTCACCTGCTCGACGAGACTCACACACCCGGAGACCTGCTCGCGGAGATCCGCACCCGGGCCCCGGAGATCGGCGGCAACCCGGGCGGCTGGCCGGGGCTGACCTTCTATCGGTTCACCCAGCCGACCGCGCCTCACTGGGACGAGGTGAAGTCGCTGTCGTTGTGCATCGTCGCGCAGGGCCGGAAGTCCGTCGTGGTCGACGACCAGGAGTATGTCTACGACGCGTTCAACTACCTCGTGCTGAGCAACAGCCGTCACTTCACCGCCGAGATCCTCGAAGCCACCCAGGTGAAGCCGTTCCTGTCGCTGGTGCTGCAGATCGATCCCAACCTGGTGCGGCGCATCTCGGCCGACATCTTCGACCGGCGCACGACGACCTTCGGCCGGCCACCGCAGGGAAAACCCGAGAGCGCGTTCGTCACCCCGCTCGACCGCAGCCTCGTGGGCGCGATGGTCCGGTTCCTCCGCGCCACCGACACCGGAGCGGACCGGCGCGTGCTGGCCCCGGTGTACCTCCAGGAGATGGTGTACCGGGTACTGCAGGCGGAGCAGTATGCCCGGCTGCTGGAAGTGGCGGCCACGGAGGTGGCGAGCAATCCGCTCAGCGAGGTCATCTCATACGTGCAGGAGAACATGTCGGAGCCGCTGACGGTCAGTGACCTCGCGGAGCGGGTGGCGCTGAGTCCGTCGGCGTTCTCCCATCTGTTCCGCGACGTGACGGGGAAGTCGCCGTACCGGTTCGTGAAGGAGATGCGGCTCAACCGTGCGCGGGAGCTGCTGCTCGAGGGGGAGCTGAGCGTCACGCAGGTGTCCCGCGCGGTCGGCTACTCGAGCACTTCCCATTTCATCAACGAGTTCCGCGACCGGTTCGGCGCCAGTCCCCGTGCGTACTGCGACCTCGATTCGCTCAAGAGAGGCCTGCGTGTGCGGAAAGCGTGAGCGCGCCGGGCGGGGGTGCCCGGAGAAAGGGCACCCCGGCGCTGCTGGTGCTGCGACCGGAGAGGTTCACCGGCTCGCGACGCCCGGCACGGCACCTCGCCGCGTTGTCGCATCGCCCGAGTACATCCAGTACGCGGGCGACGCTCCGCCTTGCGATGCACCGCACCGGACGCCGCGAGCTTCCCGGCAAACCTTTCCGGCCACAGCACTAGCGAGCCGCGCCGAGCGGCGCGTGCTCGGCGACGAGCCGGTCGGCGAGGGGGGCGGAGGACGCCGGGTTCTGTCCGGTGCAGAGGTTTCCGTCCACCACGACGTGCGGCTGCCACGGGGTACCGCTCTGCTCGAACCTGCCGCCGGAGCTCAGAAGCCGGTCCTCCAGGCACCAGGCGGCCTTCTCCGCCAAGCCCACCTGTGCCTCTTCCGCATTGCTGAAACCGGTCACTCGGCGGCCGGCGAACAGCCAGTTCCCGCTCGCGTCCCGGGCGGGCAGCAAGGCGGCGGGGCCGTGGCACACTGCCGCCACGGCCTTGCCCGCCTCGGTGAACTCGCGTAGCAGTGTGCCGAACGCCTCGGACACGGCCAGATCCTCCATCGGGCCGTGCCCGCCGGGCACGAAGACGAAGTCGAAAGCAGCCACGTCCACCCGGTCCAGGTCCGCCGGCGCGCGGAGTTCGTCGGCGATGCCGTCCAGGTAGGCGCGGAAGCGCCGGCCCGGCTCCTCGGAACCGCCGTTCATCGCGGCCGTGAAGCCGGCCTCGTCCGCGGTGGGCACGGCCGCGCCGGGAGTGGCGATCGTGAGGTCGAAGCCGGCCCCCCGGAAGATCTCGTGCGGGACGGCCAGTTCCTCGGGCCAGAAGCCGCACGGGTGCCGGGTGCCGTCTGCGAGCGTCCAATAGTCCACGCCGGACACGGCGAAGAGTACGCGTGTCATGAAAAGCCTCTCTGCTCCGGATGGCTCGGAGGTCCCTCGTTCCGAATGAGGAAACCTGGACCGACGGTAACCGCGCAATGCCGCCGGACGGGCTTCTTCAACCGGAATCCGGTACAGCTCAGCCGGATCCCGCACACTCCGCCGTCGCCGCGTCGGAATACGCACAACTCCCGCAGGAATCTTTGATTCGGCGGACGCGACAGCGCCGATACCGTTCCTCAACGGTCGCCGCTCCCCGCTGGACAGGAGTTGTCATGCCCCGTATTGCTTATCTCGTCTCGAGCGCGAGCGAGATCGCTCTCGCTGACGGCGCCACCCATCCCACCGGCTACTTCGCCGAGGAGGCCATCAAGCCCTACGAGAAGTTCGTCGCCGCCGGAGCCGACGTCGTCGTCCTCACTCCGGACGGCCGGCCGCCGACGGCCGACCCCTACGGGCTCGAGTACTTCTTCCACTTTCCCGAGCAGGACATGGACTTCTTCGCCTCGGTGACCCGTACGTTCCACCACGACCCGGACGACATCTGGATCACGCTGCACCACACGACGGAGCTGGGCCTGGTCGCCGTCCGCCGCATCGCCGAACGGCTCAGGGAACGCGGTGCCACCTCCGCCGGCGCGCACGCGCTCGTCAGCAAGGCGGCGAAGATCGCGTGGCGCGAGGATCGCCAACTGACCGAGGTGATGGTCACCGAGGCACTCGACGGAGGACTGTCCCGGGCGGAGATCCAGGCGGCCGTGGACGAACTCGAGGAGGACGCCCGTGCGCTGTCGGCCGAGCGCAAGCGCAAGCTCGACGCGATCCCCGGCTTCCGCGCCCCGGTCTCCCTGGCAAGCCTGAGCGACTCCCGACTCGCCGAGTTCGACGCGGTGTTCGCCCCGGGCGGGCACGGGCCGATGGTCGACCTCGCGGACAACCCGGACGCCGGACGGCTCTTGAAGATCCTGCACGACAAGGGCGCGCCGATCGCGACGCTGTGCCACGGCCCGGCGCTGCTGCTGTCCGCGCCGGAGCGCGAGGACGGGCAGTGGCTGTTCGACGGCTACCGCATGACCTGCTTCACCGACGAGGAGGAGGACCAGACGGCGCCGGGCCGGATCGGTATGCAGTGGTATCTGGACGCCGCGTTGAAGAACGCCGGCGCCGTGTTCGACGACGCCCCTTCGGCGTGGGTCTCGCACGTCGTGGTCGACCGCAACCTGATCACCGGCCAGAACCCGGGCTCGACCGAGGCGACCGCCGATGCCGTGCTGAAGGCGCTGGGCATCCGGTGAGGTTGTTCAGGCGCCGCCCCCGGCCCACCGACACCCAGGAGCGGAAGAGAGTGGACATGACACCGGAACAGACCGTGCAGGCGTTCCTCACCGCGTTCCAGCTCGGTGACGTGAAGACCGCGATGTCCGTAGTGGACGGTTCGGTACAGGCCGACGTGTTCCCGCTCGGCGTGCGGGCCGGCGGGTTCGACGACCTGCGCGGCCTCCTCGACGAGGTCGTGACCGCGTTCCCCGACCTGCGCGTGACCGTGCTCAACGTCATCCCGACGGGCTCCGTGGTCACCGTCGAGCTCAAGGTCGAGGGGACCCAGGCCCGCGACTACCTCGGGGTGGTCAACCAGGAGAAGCACCTCGACCTCGACCAGGCGTGGCGGTTCACCGTCGCCGCCGGGCTGATCACAGCGGTCGGCGTGTACTGGTGCCAGGGCCAGCTCTACCGGCGTCTCGCCGTCAAACGGGTCGACCAGATCGCGATCGTGTGAGGACGAAGATGACAACCACGGACATGACGAGTCGGGGTCGAACCGCCGCCCAGGTCGTCGCCGACTTCTTCGACGCCTACCGGCGCCACGACGTCGAGGCGATGGTCGAGAAGTGCACGGACAACGCCGACTTCTCCTACGTCCCCTTCGAACTGTGGGGAAAGCAGCGCGTGCTGCGCGGGGACGGGAAGGTGCGGACGATCGGCAAGGTCATCTGGACCGGGCTGATCAACTCCTTCCCCGACCTGTTCAACGAGGTGCACACCGTCGATGCGAACGAACACGGTGACGTCGTGGTGACCTGCGACATCGGGGGCACGCAGCAGATCGCGTGGGCGCTGGCCGCCCCGCAGGGCAAGAAGTTCCGCGAACCCCACCTGTTCCTCTTCCACGTCGACGAGTCGGGACTCATCGACAAGGTGAAGGCCTACTGGAACAACGCCGGCATCAACACCCAGCTCGGGCATCTCGAAGTCGACTGAGGAAGGAACCGAGGGACATCAGATGAGCCTGCTGAGGCGAGAAGAGTGGCAGCACTTCGTCCGCGACGTCGACTGGACCTTCTCCTACGTCGACGACGAGGCGGTGTATCCGGAATGGCACAGCGGCACCGGAAAGGTGCCGCGGGAGGCCTGGCTGAAGTGGGAGGAGGACTACAAGGTCACCTACCCCGAGTACGTGGCGACCCAGCGTGAGAAGGAGTCCGCGGCCTACGCGGTGAAGGCGGCGCTGCAGCGGTCCAGTTCGTTCGACACCCTCGACGAGGGCTGGAAGTCCTCCACCAAGATGCACTTCGGCGGGGTCGCCCTCGTCGAGTACGCCGCGGTGCTGGGAGAGCTGAAGATGGCCCGCTTCGGGCTCAACGGCGCCTGGCGGAACATGGCCACCTTCGGTCAACTGGACGAACTGCGGCACTCGCAGATCACCACGTTCTTCGGCCACGAGTTCATCGGCAAGGACCCGCAGTACGACTGGACGCAGAAGACGTTCCACACCAACTGCTGGGTGCCGATCTCGCTGCGGAACCTGTTCGACGGCATGATGATCGCCCCGAACGTCGTCGACCTGGCGATCGAGCTGCCGTTCACCTTCGAAACCGGCTTCACCAACCTCCAGTTCGTCGCCCTGTCGGCGGACGCGCTGCAGTCCGGCGATGTCAACTTCGCGAACATGATCTCGTCGATCCAGACCGACGAGGCACGCCACTCCCAGCAGGGCGGCCCGACGCTGGAGATCCTGGTCGAGCACGACCCGGTGCGCGCCCAGTGGGTCATCGAGAAGAGCTTCTGGGGCTCCGCCCGCGCGTTCGCCGCGCTCACCGGCCCGGCCATGGACTACTACACCCCGCTGGAACACCGTAAGCAGTCCTACCGGGAGTTCATGGAAGAGTGGATCATCGACCAGTACATCCGGACCATCCAGGACTACGGACTGAAGAAGCCCTGGTTCTGGGACGAGTTCATGCGCGGCCTCGACACCTGGCACCACTCGCTGCACATGGGCCTGTGGTTCTGGCGGCCGACCGTCTGGTGGCGGCCGAAGGCCGGGGTGAGCAAGGACGAGCGTGAGTGGCTGCGTGAGAAGTACCCGAACTGGGAGGGCGTCTACGGCGACAAGTGGGACGTCATCATCGACAACATCAACGCCAACAACGTCGAGGCGACGCTGCCGGAGACCCTGCCCTGGCTGTGCAGCATGTGCCACCTGCCGGCCTGCAACCCGACGCAGTCCCGCGACGGCAGCTGGCGCGTACGTGACTGGTCGCTGAAGTACGACGGCAGGACCTACCACTTCTGCACCAACGCCTGTCGGCAGATCTGGTGGAAGGACCGCGACAACGTCAATCACGAGACGGTGATCGACCGGTTCCTGGCCGGCCAGATCCAGCCCATGGACGTCGGCGGCATTCTCGGCTACATGGGCCTGACCCCGGACGTGATGGGCGACGACCCGGACTACGCCGCCTGGACCAAGGACTACGTAGGCCGGTCCGCGACCGGTCTGGCCCTGGCCTCGGCCGAGAGCGAGGAGTCATGACCGACAACGCCACCGCCGAACGCGACCTGCGGGACCAGCCACCGCAGCTGGTGCCGCTCAACGCGATCTTCGCCACCGACTTCGTCCAGATCCTGGTGCCGGTCACCACCGCGAACACCGTCCGCGAGGTCGCCGCGGCGGTCGCGTACCACGTCGAGGGCAAGCGGGTGCGGGCCCTGCCGTACGAGAAGGTGGTCTTCCACCGCGGCCGGCGTCTGTCCCCGGAGATGACGGTGGCCGAGGCGGGAATCGAGCCGCACGACCACGTCCGCGTCGAGTACGACCTGCCGAAGGGAACGAAGTGAAGAATCCTGTCGGCCCCATCCTGCGCATGGGGGACGAGATCGACAAGGTCGTCGCTGCGATCGAGGACGACAACCCCGGAAAGGAGATCGAGGTCATCGACCGCGGCTCCTACGTCCGGGTGCAGGCGGAGGACCGCATCACCCTCACCCAGGAGACCCTGCGCGCCTACCTGGGCGCCGACTACGCGATCCGCTCGCTCGAGGCGATCATGTCCTCGTTCAGCGGCCGGATCATCACCACGAGCGACTCGATCACCTGGGAGAAGGTGTCCGCCCGCCGCGACGCCCTGGCGGGAAGGGAGTGACCCGATGACCGTTCCGGCGAAGAAGCCGCGTTCCCGCCGTACGTTCAGCGCCTTCGGTGACGTCCGGAGGATGCCGAGCGAGTACGAGGTGATGACCCACGCCCAGAACTGGACGACGCGGTCGAACCGGCTCGCCGCGTTCGAGCAGAACCCCTCGTCGCCAGCGAACCTGTGGTTCCTCACCTACCGCGAGAACTCGCCGCTCCAGGCCGAGGACTGGGAGCAGTTCCGCGACCCGGACTCGCTGACCTATCGCGCCTACGTCTCGATGCAGGCCGACGCCGAGGCGAAGACCGGCGGCGTGCTCGAGGAGTACGCCGATGCGGAGGCGGACCGCGCACTCTCACCCGGGCAACTGGCCCTGCTGGGTTCCCTGTACACCCCGTCCCGGTACCTGCTCCACGGCTGCCAGCAGATCGAGGCCTACATCGGGTACATGGCGCCCACGTCCTACATCACGAACGCCGCCGGGTTCGCGGCCGCGGACTTCCTGCGGCGGGTCACGCTGACCGCGTACCGCACCAGGGAGTTGCAGCTCGCCCACCCGGACTCGGGGATCGGCGAGAGCGAGCGGCGGATCTGGGAGACCGACGAGAGCTGGCAACCGGCCCGCCGGGCGATCGAGAAGGCGCTGGTCGCCTATGACTGGGGCGAGGCGTTCACGGCGCTCAACCTGGTCATCGCGCCCACCCTGGACGACGTGCTGACCCGCCAGTTCCGGGAGGTCTCCCGTGACAACGGCGACCAACTGTCGTGGTTGCTGGCCTCGTTCCTGCAGGCGGACAGCGACCGGCGCAACCGGTGGAGCGCCGCACTGGTGTCGTTCTGCCTGGGGCAGCAGCCCGGCAACGAGGAAGCGCTGCGGCGCTGGATTCGGCGCTGGACCCCGATCGCCGACGAAGCCGCCGCGGGGCTGGGCGGGCTCCTGGGGTCCCGGCCCGAGCGCGGTCGCGACGCCGGCCAGGTGGCCGCCGGTGCCCGGGCCGCACGCGAGGCCTTCCACGCCAGGGTGTTCGAGGGATTGCGATGAGCAGCGCGATGACCGGTCAGTGGCAGGAGGCCATGGCGCTCGAGGACCTCTGGGAAGGCGAGAAGGAGCCCGTCGAGATCGGCGGCAAGAAGATCCTGTTGGTCAACGTGGACGGTGAGATCCGCGCCTATGAGAACAAGTGTCCGCACCAGGCGTGGGCGCTCGACGAAGCCGACTTCGACGGACGGGAGATCACCTGCATGCGCCACATGTGGGTCTTCGACGCCCGCGACGGCCGGGGCGTCAATCCGGACAACTGCCGGCTGACCGCTTACCCGTGCCGGGTGAACGAGGACGGCATGATCCTGGTGGACGTCGGATGAGCACGCGGCGCTACCTGCTCGTGGGAGGCGGCGTCGCCGCCGCGTCGGCCGCCTCCCATCTGCGCCGGCGCGGGTTCGACGGGCAGATCGTGCTGATCGGCGAAGAGCCGGACCCGCCGTACGAGCGGCCTTTGCTGTCGAAGGGGTTCCTCGCAGGGACCGCGGACTTCGGCGAGCTGCAGGCCCGCGAACCCGCGTGGTACGACGAGCAGGAGGTCGAGCTCCGGTTGGGCACCCGGGTCGCGTCGTTCGACCCGGGCGCGCGGTCGGTGACGCTGTCCACCGGCGAGCGGCTGGGCTACGACGCGTTGGTGCTCGCCACTGGCCTGCGGCCACGGAAGCTGCCCGGATTCGACGGTGAACGCGTGCACCATCTGCGTACCGTCGCGGACGCGAGGCGGCTGCATGCCGAACTCGTTTGCTCGCAGCGCCTCGTCGTCCTCGGCGCGGGCTTCGTGGGCTGCGAGGTCGCCGCCACCGCGGCCGGGCTCGGCAAGCATGTCACCGTGCTGGAGCCGGCCGGCACTCCGCTGGAGCGGGCTCTCGGTTCGGCGATCGGGACCGTTCTGACGGAGGTCCACCGGGAGCACGGCGTGGACGTCCGCCCGGGCGAGTACGCCACCTCGCTCACGCCCACCCGGGACGGGCTCCTGCTGACGACCAACCTCGGCGAGCGGGTGGAATGCGATCTGGTGCTGGTGAGCGTGGGATCCGAGCCCAATGTGGAGCTCGCCGTGCGGGCCGGGCTCGCCACGGGCAACGGGATCGTGGTCGACGAATGCGGGCGGACCACGGCGCCCGGGGTGTACGCGGTCGGGGACGTCGCCGCCCAGTACCACCCGGTCTACCGCAGCCGGATCCGCGTCGAGCACCACGACAACGCGCAGCGCCAGGGCGCGAACGTCGCCGCCACGCTCACCGGCGCGAGCGAGGGGCACGCCGACACCTACTGGTTCTGGTCCGACCAGTACGAGCACAGCCTGCAGGCGGCAGGCCGGCCGCAGGTTCTGGACGGCCTGGTGATCCGCGGCTCGCTGGCGGAGCGGAGCTTCTCCGCCTTCTCTTTGGCCGGCGACCGGATCCGGGGCGTGATCTCGCTGAACCGGCCCGGCGACGTGCTGGCGGTGCGGCGCCTGCTGTTCGAGCCGCACCAGGTGAACGCCGAGCAGCTGCGGGACGAGTCGGTCCCGCTCAAGCGACTGGTGCCACGGACCCGCGGGGCGGCCGCCCGAGTCTGATCCCACGACCGGAGAAGGAACCACCATGACCACTGTCGGAGTGTTGACAGTCCACGAGCGGCAGGTCCGGGTCACCGTGGCCGACGCCCGCGCCGCGCTCGAATCGGTCAGCGGGCTGACGGCCGTCCGGGCCGTGGCGAAGCTGAGGCTCGGCCCCGGCCGGACCTGCGAACCGGTGGCACGCCTGATCGACAAGGCCCTCGCCCGGGCAGGGCGGGCCGGCCTCGGCGCCGAGCAGCTGGTCGTGCTCGGCGGCACCGTGGACACGGCCGAGGACATCGTCCGGGTCCGCCGCAAGGCACACGGCAAGGCCGACTGGATCAGCAGCCCCACCTCCGACGTGCGGATCGAGCTGCGGCCGGCAGGGCTGCACGGTCTTCCCGAGGAGGTCGCTGCGGAGCCGGCCCCGCGGGAGGAAACACCACCCGCCCCGCCGGCGGCCGGTCCGCCCGACATCCGTGCCGCCGCGGTCCGGAACGCCCTGTACGAGGTGATCGACCCGGACCTCGGTGTCAACATCGTGGATCTGGGCTTCGTCCGCGACATCCAGGTTGCCGCCGACGGTGACGCGATCATCACGATGACCCTGACCTCGGCCGCCTGCCCGTTGACCCAGGTGATGCGGGACCAGATTCGCACGGTGCTCCTGGAGGAGTCCCGTCTCGTGCCGGACTTCCACATCGAGTGGTCCTGGCTGCCGGCGTGGCGGCCGGCCGACATCAGTGAAGACGGCCGCGATCAGCTTCGGGCCATCGGTTTCACCCACTTCTGAAGAGAAAGGACACAGCCATGCCGCACGTGGTCATCGCGACCTGGAAGGCCAAGCCCGGCCGGGCCGCGCGCATCCGGAAGATCCTGGAGACGGTGGCGCCGCTCAACCGCGCCGAGGAGAAGATGCTGCAGTTCGAGGCGCACGTGAGCGTCGAGGATCCGGACACCTTCGTGCTGTACGAGAAGTACACCGACGCGTCCGGTTACGAGGAGCACCGGGAGACGGAGACCTTCAAGTCCTACGTCCTCGGCGAGGCCCTGCCCGAGCTGGCGGAGCGCAGCGTCACCCGGTTCGAGGTGATCGGCTGACCAGGGAGGTTGTCCCGGGGGCAGCGCACGCACTGCCCCCGGGGGTGCCTCTCGTGCCAGTGCCTGCACGGGTCGCAGCCTGTTGAACAGCGGGATCAGGGGCCGGCCGTCTCGTGTGACGGCCGGCCCCTGATCCCTTCCCCCGTTCGAAGCCCGTGCTCCCAGCAGCTGGGGCTGTCCGTGATCCGGATCTTGTCGACGGTTCCGGTGGTGCGCAGGTCGTTGCGGGCGTCCCCCGGGCGCAGACACGGCGTCCTGCCGTTGGTGAAGTGGAGGAGCGCCCCGTCGTCGTGGCGTGTGTTCCAGGCCCCGGTGGCGTTCTTGCCGGCCGTCAGGGCCTGCCAGCCGGAGGTGATGTCGACGAACAAGCCGGTGCGCTCGTAGCCGTTGAAGAAGCACACGGCCGGGTAGTGGCCCGCCGTCAGCAGCGGGCGTGGTAGTAGAAGATGTCGTTGAGGCGGGCCCACGTCTTCGGGCCGATGATGCCGTCCTTGACCAGCCCGCACTTCATCTGGAACTCCTTCGTCGCGTTTTCCGTCGCACGGCCGAAGGCTCCGTCGACAGCGAGGCCGGCGTGGATGACACCGTTGAGTTCGCACTGCGCCTGTTTGACGATGGGGCCCGAACTCCCGTAGGAGATCGTCGGCCGGTCACCGTAGAAGTAGTCGCACACGACTTCGGAACGGGTCTGTGCCACGGCGTGGCCGGTGGCCCTCGCCGGGGCGGCGGACGCGCCGCCGGCCGTGGACAGGAGTACGCAGACGAGGGCGAGGCCGACGGCGGCGGAGCTGGCCTTCGAGTGGTTGGTGATCACGTTCATGTGCTCCTCGGGGACGAGTGAGTCAGTGCACGTACAGCGTGTGGGGGTTGGGGTGGCTCGCCTGGAGGTCGCGCAGTGCGCGGATGTCGGAGGGCTTGAGCTTGATGCATCCGTTGGACTTGTAGTCGCTGTCGCCGTCCCACCGGTACGGCTCGGAGCTGCCGGCCTTCCCGTTGGGGAGCATCTCGCTGTGGACGAACAAGTCGGTGCGCCAGCCGCCGCTGTGGCATTTGTGGTTACCGAGGTACCAGGCGATGCCGTTGACGCCGTGGGGTCCCCCGTTGTGACGCGGGTAGTACGCCTTGATGCTGTAGCTGCCGTTCGGCAGCCAGCCGGCGTTGCTCGCACAGGTGTCCTTGCTGCCGTTGCCCGAGCCGGCCCGCCAGCTGCCCAGGGTGTGGATGCGGGGGTGGTCCGGGTTCGAGCCCTGCACGTAGACGAAGTACAGGCGGGAGTTCTGCGGGTTGGACCCTTTCTTGAACTCCAAGTAGGTGTAGTTGCCGCTCGCCGCCTGGGCGGTGATGTGGCCGGTGCTCTGCTCGGCCGCGGGAAGTGCCGGCGACTGTGCCTGTGCCGCGGGCGCGGCCATCAGGCCGCCGCTCAACGCCGCGGCCGCCGCGCACAGCAGGATGCGGCTCTTTCGTGTGGTCATGGAATCTCCTGTCGCGGTGAAGCCCGCACGCGGCCCGTGTGCGGGTCGGTTGCGGGGGGAGCGGCTCCGATCCTGCCGAGGGGACGGGGTCGGGGACAGGACAGCGGCGTAGGACGGGCAAAGGCGGGACACCGCGGCTGCGACCTGCGGGTCTTCGACGATCGCTGACGCATTTCCGGGACGCCGGTCACGTGCTGATGGCCGAAAACGAACCCGAAGAGCGCGTACTGATCCGGTTCGCGTGCGCCAAGGTTGTGAGAGAAGCCGCCGCGTGCCTGGGGGACAGCATGGGACAGTGGAAACCGTTGGCCGACGGACTCGAACCACCGGTTCGCCGGCTGGTCGTCCGCCTGCGGGAGCTCAAGGACCAGATGGACGTCAGTACCACGACCCTGGCGGCCAAGACCGCATACAGCAGGTCGTCCTGGGAGCGCTATCTCAACGGCAGGACGCTGCCCCCGCGTCAGGCCGTCGAGGCCATCAGCAGGGTGTCCGGCACGGACCCGGCACAGGTGCTCGCCCTCTGGGAAATGGCGGAGTACGCACGCTCGAACAGAGGGCCGGGGAACAAAGGGCCGCGGAGCAAAGGGTCGGAGAGCAAGGGACCGGAGAACAAAGGAGCGGGGAGCAAGGGACCGGAGAACAAAGGACCGGGGAACAAAGGAGCGGGGAGTAAAGGGCCGGAAGGACAACGCGCTTCGCGCCGTTCGCGCCCGGCCGTGATCGCGGCGGTCGTGGCCGCGGCGCTCGCCGTGCTGGCCGTGGCGGGCTGGATGACCTTACGCGACGACACGGCGTCCGCACCATCCGGGCAGCAGCAGGCGACCCGCGCGGCCGCACAGCCGTCCGGCTTCGCCTGTCACTACACCCGGCGAAACGGCCGGCTTCTCGCGGGTCACAGCGCCGACGAGCCGCTCGTCGTGCTGAACTCCGGCGGTGAGCAGGTGGTCGAGGTGCAGTGCCTGCTGGCGTACCACGGGCATTCCCCCGGTCGGATCGACGGCCTCTACGGTGAACTCACGGAAAAGGCCGTGAAGGAACTCCAGCGTGCGGGCGGCGCCGCCGTCGACGGGAAGGTGGGCCCGCAGACCTGGGCCCTGCTGCGGACATGAGCGGCACCGCCCGGGGCCCCCTCCCGCCGTCCCTCGATCCGCAGACCGCCTACCTGGTTGAGGTGTTGCGAGAGCTGAAGGACCGCTCCGGACTCAGCCTGACCGGCCTGGCGGCGCGGACGCCGTACAGCAGGTCGTCATGGGACCGCTACCTGCGCGGCCTGAAGCTGCCTCCGCGGCAGGCCGTCGAAATGCTGGGCCGGCTCGCGGGAGAGCCGCCCGCGAGGGTGGTGGCGCTGTGGAAGCTGGCCGAGGCACAGTCGAGCGGGCGTGACGCAGAGCCTGTGACCGGTGTGGTCCCACCGGGGAACACCGCTCGGCCGGTCCCCACGCAGTCCTCGCCCGTCTCCGGCCCTTCGCATCGTCATGGGGCCGCTGGCTGGATTCGCCTGGGGGTGATGGTGGCGGCGGTCGTGGCCGCCGTCGCCTGGGCCTGTGCCGAGATCTTCGGCGCGTCGCCGGACATGGCTCGGCCCGTCGGTCCCAAGGCGTTCAATCCGGTCCCCCTGACCGTCGGTTGCAGGGGCGATCAGTGCAGGGGCCGGGAGGCGGGGGCCATGGCCTGTGACATCGATGCGGCTTCGTACGCCGATCTGCGGGTCGGCATGAGCCATGTGGAGCTCCGAGTGAGCCGCAACTGCGCCGCTGCCTGGGCACGGCTTTCCTACTCGTCCGTCGGCGACCGAGTGAGGGTGGAGGATCGCGCCGGTTCCGCCGAGACGGCAACCGTCATCAACCAGGGTTCGACCGACCAGTACGTCGTCACGCCCATGCTGCCCGCCCGGTCCCCGACACAGCTGCGCGCCTGCTGGGAGCTCCGCACGGGCGGCCGCCGGTGCACTTCCTGGGGCAGAGTGACGCCGGTCGGCGACGTCTCCTGGCACAACGCCCGGTCCGGTTTCGCCGGCCCGCCCAGTCCCAGGACGACGTCTGGCCCTCCGCCTCGCCGCCGAGTGGTCCTCAAGAGGCTGCCGCGTAGGAAGGGCCACGAGGGCTTCATCGTGTACACGTCGTATCCACTGCCCAAGTGACAGGTGCCTCGGGGGACACCGAGACAGGGACGTGAACGACTGACATCCACCCCGGGTGGGCCCGTCCCGGCAAGGGGACGGGCCCACCCGACGACCGAACCCGGCGATACCCAGTTGGTCCTGCGCTGGCGCCGGCTTGCGACCTGACGGACCGATCCCCGATTTCCGATTCTTCATCCGGAGGAGGCGCGCCATGCGCACAGCCAATATCAATGACCGTCTGGTTCTCGTGTACGACGACGGTGTCGTGGACGTGGAGACCCTGCGCGTCTACCTCGCCGAGGAGCACGGCCTGCGGATGGCGGCCGACCGTCTGCACGTGGCGCGCAACACCGTCACCTACCGCGTCAAGCGCGCAGAGGAACTGCTGCCCGCGACAACCATCACCGGCAGCTCACTGGAACTGCGCCTGGCGCTGGAAATCGCGCAGACCCTGTACGACTGACGGACCCCGCCCGACAACGCCTCGAACGCGTCGCGCCGGCGCGCAGCGCCACCGCGATCGCCAAGCCGCCCTCACCCGGGCCCTGCACGCCGCCTCAGCCACCACGACACCGCCACCGATGTCCTGCCACACCTGGCCACCATCTACGACAAGCTCTGACATCCCATCCCGCCACAACGAAGCCGGCGACGGTTGTTCCGGGGCCCCCTTAACGGAGGTACATGCCTTCCAGCAGTGCGGTCAGATAGCGGCGGGCGGTCTCCATGCGGGTGGCGGGGGCGCTGTGGACGTTCGCGGCGTAGGCGATTCCGCACATCAGCGGGACCATGTCGTCGGAGGTCAGGTCGGCGCGCACAACCTCGGCGTCGACGGCCCGCTCGAGCAGCTGTCGGCCGACCGACCGCAGAGCCCGCTTCAGTTCGGTGGTGTGCGGCAGGGCGTCCGTGGGCGCGGCAGTGACTGTGGACAGGGAAGCGTCGGTGACCTGCGCTTCGATGGTGCGGGTCAGAAAGTCGGCGAGGGCGCGCCCCGGGTTGTCATCGGCCAGCGCCTGCTCGCCGTGGGCGGCGAGTGCCTCCAGGCTGGGGGTGGCGACCGTCTCCAGGAGAGCCTCGGCGGTGGGGAAGTGGCGGTAGACGGTGCCAACGCCCAGGTGGGCGCGGCGGGCGACATCGTTGAGCTGCAGTGGTGTGCCCTCGTCAACGAGAGCACGCGCCACGGCGACGATCCGTTCCCAGTTGCGGGCTGCGTCCTTGCGCAGGGGGGCGGTCGTCACGGGAGAAGTGTAGTCGGATGGCTCACCGCATTGCTGCGACCTGTGATCCGGATCAGTCACCCATCTGCCCCTACGGCCAACTCCGTGCCGAGCCTGGGTCTCATCACCCGGCCGTGAGTGGCGCGAGCCGCTCGCTGAGGCGGCGGACGGCTTCGGCGATGCGGGGATCCGTTGCCGGACGGAAGGGGGCGACCGGATGCGCCTGGGGTCCGATGACGAGGCCGGTCCGGCCGGTCAGCGCGCCGTCGGTCGCGGCGAAGATCGAGGGCTTGGCCGCCACGGACGCCGGGCCGGAGGTTGAGCGTTCGAACTTCCGACGGACCAGCGGCCAGAGCAGCCGCAGCCGTGGCGAGACGATCTTCGGATCGCGCATGGTGCCGTTGGTCATGTCGGTGGCGGCGCCGCCGGGGTCTGCTGCGAAGACCGAGACGCCCGTGCCGTCGAGTCGGCTGGCCAGCTCCAGCGTGTAGGCGAGGTTGGCGAGCTTGGCGCGGCCGTACCAGTGGAATCCGTAGTAGCCACCCGGCGGCTCGGCGGCGTCGAAGACGCGCTTGGCGACGCCGATCGCGCCCGAGGTGACGTTCACGATCCGGCTCGGCGCACCGGCTCGCAGCGTGGGCAGCAGCAGTTCGGTCAGCAGATACGGCGAGAGGTGGTTGACGGCGAACGTTGCCTCGATCCCGTCGGCCGAGTCCTGCCGGTCGGGGAACATCGCTCCGACGTTGTTGACCAGCACGGTCAGCGGACCGCCTGCGGCGATCCGGTCGGCGAGAGCGCGGACCGCGTCGAGCGAGGAGAGGTCGGCGGCCAGGAACCGCGCAGAGTGCAGCGGTGCTGTGGCGTTGATCCGTTCGACCGCACGGTCACCGCGCTCGGCGTTGCGCCCGACCACGGTGACCGCAAGGCCTGCCTCGGCCAGCCCCAAGGCGGTCTCGAACCCGATGCCCGCCGTCCCTGCCGTGACCACCGCTGTCTGTGTCATCGCGCAACCCATTCTGCATAAGTGGATAGGTCATCCGGTTGGCGCCACGATAGCAGATCCGGATGGCCTATCCGCTTCAAGTGGGATGGCGTTGCGTGACGCTGTGGGTGCTGGGGTGCTGGGGTGCTGGGGTGCTGGGGTGCTGGGGTGCTGGGGTGCTGGGGTGCCGAGACCACGTCCGTGGTGGTCAGGCCGCCGGGCGCCACGCTGGATGTGATGCACCGGTCGCGCTGCGGCTGGCCTGCGAGCAGGGCCACGAGGTGCCACCGGAGGAAGTCGCGGTGCACTCCGGTACTGCGCTGACCACCCCTGGCTGAGCCGCCCCGCCCGGCGCAGTCCAGGTGGGCCTTTCCGACTCACACCCTTGCCGCTGCTCTCGCCCCGGCCACGGGGTTGGCGAACAGCATCTACCCGCCAGACGGTGGGAACCGTGTCACCCAGACGGTGCGGATTCATGGATCCGCCCTGGCTTCAGCGGGACGTCCTTGCCAATGTTCAGCCCGGCGAGCAGGAAAGGGAAGTCAGACATGGTGAATGTGCGTGGTAGCTACACGTTCCATGCGGGCGGCACCCGCCAGGCGAACGAGTACACCTCGACGCCTCTGAGCATCTTCAGGGTCCTGTCCGACGGCGGGCTGGAGGCGAGGCTGGCTGATCATCCGGTCGAGGGTCGGTACAGCGCGACCACGCACAGCATCCAACTTGCGCATGGCGTCGGCGCATCCCGTGTTTTCGGCACGTTCTACGACGGCTTCGTCATTCTCGACGAACAGGGGGAAGTTCGGGGCCTTGCCGGCGTGTTCGATGAGAGGGATGCCCTGCTGGATGCCAGAGGTGCCTGGTATGCGGTCTGGAACGGTCCCGTCACGACCTGAAGGTGGCACGCCACCGAGGGCTCGAGGCTACCGTGCGGTGTTCATGGCTGTGGTCACGAGCATCTTGGCCTCTTCTTGGACGCGGGCGAGATGGTCGGGGCCGAGGAAGGATTCGGCGTAGATCTTGTAAATGTCCTCCGTGCCGGACGGGCGCGCGGCGAACCACGCATGTCGGGTGGTCACCTTGAGGCCACCGATCGGGGCGCCGTTGCCGGGCGCCTCGGTGAGGACGGCGGTGACCGGCTCTCCTGCGAGGGTGTCGACCGACAGCTGCTTGGGAGATAGCTGAGAGAGAATGGCTTTCTGCTCCGCGGAGGCCGGCTCGTCGATCCGGGCGTAGGCGGGCGCCCCGAAGCGTTCGGTGAGTGCTGCGTACCTCTGTGACGGGGATTCGCCGGTTACAGCCGTGATTTCGGAGGCGAGCAGGGCCAGGATGATTCCGTCCTTGTCGGTTGTCCAGGTCGATCCGTCGCGGCGCAGGAAAGATGCGCCTGCCGACTCTTCGCCGCCGAAGCCGAGCGACCCGTCTGCCAGGCCGGCGACGAACCACTTGAAGCCGACGGGCACCTCCACGAGCTTGCGCCCCAGGTCCGCGGCGACGTGGTCGATCAGGCTGGAGGAGACCAGCGTCTTTCCGATTCCGGCCGTGGCGGGCCATTGGTCCCGGTTCCGATACAGGTAGGAGATGGCAACGGCGAGGTAGTGGTTGGGGTTCATGAGGCCGGCGTCGGCGGTGACGATGCCGTGCCGGTCGGCGTCGGCGTCGTTGCCGGTGGCCACCTGGAATGCGGCGCGTTGTTTGATCAATGAGGCCATCGCGTAGGGCGAGGAGCAGTCCATGCGGATCTGGCCGTCCCAGTCCAGGGTCATGAATCGCCAGGTGGGGTCGACGAGTGTATTGACCACGGTCAGGTCCAGGCGGTGCTGCTCGGCGATCCGACCCCAGTAGGCGACGGATGCGCCGCCCATGGGGTCGGCACCGATGTGTACTCCTGCGGAGCGCACGGCCTCCAGGTCGACTACGGCCGGCAGGTCATCGACGTAGCGGCCCAGGAAGTCGTACTGCCGGGTCGTAGGCACGGACAGGGCGCGGGCATAGGGGAGCCGTCTTACGCCCCTGTGGCTGCTTGCGATCAGTTCGTTGGCCCGGTCCTGGATCCATGCTGTCGTTGCCGAGTCGGCGGGGCCCCCGCTCGGCGGGTTGTACTTGATACCCCCGTCCGAGGGCGGGTTGTGGGACGGTGTGACCACCACCCCGTCCGCAAGGCTGCCCGTGCGACCGCGGTTGTGGGTCACGATGGCGTGCGACACCGCAGGCGTGGGGGTATAGCCGTCGGCACTGTCGATGAGCACCGTGACGTCATTGGCGGCGAAGACCTCCAGGGCGCTCACCTTCGCGGGCTCGGACAATGCGTGGGTGTCGGCACCGAGGAACAGGGGACCGTCCGTGCCGCGCATCGCGCGGTAGTCGCAGATCGCTTGGCAGGTTGCCATGATGTGGTCCTCGTTGAAGGACACAGACAGCGATGAGCCGCGGTGCCCGGAGGTGCCGAAGGCGACCCGCTGGGCCGGTTCCGCTGGATCCGGATGCAGCGCGTAGTACGCCGTCACCAGCCGGGCGACGTCTACCAAGTCCTCGGGCTGGGCCGGCTGGCCGGCTCGTTCGTGCGTCATCTGGGTTCCTCCCGGTCCGTTTGCCTCGTCCTCCCCGAAGTCACCGTCTGAGTGAGGGACTTCGGGCCGGAGGTATCCGCGATGCCTCAACAGCCGCTGCGGAGCCTGGCGGATCGCTGCACAGGTCGATACCGTGCCTCCGCTTGAAGACGTCGGCAAGGGGGACCTACCCGCCGCTGGCCGAAGTCGTCACCTCCCCGGTGGCTGTCACCGGCCGTGACCTCTCCGGTGGCTGTCACCGGCCGTGACCTCTCCGGTGGCTGTCACCGGCCGTGGCAGGTAACTCCGCACGGTGTCGCCCACATCCAGCAGAGGCCTCGAAGGTGCCTGCGCCCAGGTCGAAGACCAGCACGATCTCGGTCCCCTTTGCAGCCAACCCGACGGACCGCGAACGAGCACTCATCAATCAGCTTGCCCAAGGCGAGTAGCCGATCGCCTAGACCTGATGGGACGAAGTGTCCCTTCGCTCTCCGCCCCCCAGGTCGAAGGACTCGACCGGCTGTTTCCCTCACGAACCCCAAAACGGAACGTCGTCCCACGGTGACCGAGGGTTACGGAGTCGGTGGTCGCCGCTCGATCATCAACCGCTCCGGGCTGAAGGGGCTGGAGGATCGGGGCAGGCAGGGCCGCAAGCGGCGGATCACCGAGGCCGAGCGCCGCCAGATCATCGCCCTGGTTCGGCAGGTACCGCCCGGCCGGCTGACCGTGCAGGCGGGCGGGGACCTGTCGGCTGCGGACGAGGCTGGGCCGGCTGACTGGACGCTGGACTCCCTGACCGCTCAGGCCCGGCAGCTGGGCATCGAGGTCGGCCGCTCCTGCGTTCGTGGGCGGCCTGCCTACGGGAAGGCCCGGCACACGGTCTCGTCCGAACGATGGTGAAAGGGGCTGAATGAGACGGAAACCGAGACGGCCGCACGCCTCACCGCAGCACCGGAGCACCGGAGACAGCCCCCGGCCAGCTGCCGAAACCACCGTCACTCGGGGGAGCTAAGCCGCCTTGGGTCGCGCCAGGCATGCCCGAAGCGGGTCCCTGCGCGTCCTCGAGCAGGAAGGTCTCGTCTTCCCCGAAGTCCGGCGCCCGGAAGGGGTTTGTCGTCGGAGGCGGCAATGCTGCTGCGGCGGAACAGCGGGGTTGCCCCTCCAGAGCGGAGAACAACGACGTCAGATCGATGAGAGGTCTCTCTTTCGTTACAGGTCCCTGAAGGGGCCTGGCGTGCCGTGACCGCGCACAGCGGTCCTACAGCTTGGTCATCTTGGCGTACGGGCTCAAGATCCGCATTTGCGCCGAGCCGAAATCCACGAGCACCGCGATTCCGTCCTCGACGCCGATGACCCGGCCGAGGCCGTACATGTCGTGTGTGACCTGGTCGCCCACGGCGAAGTGCTTGGGAGCCGGAGTGACCGGGGCCTTGAAGGGGCTGGTAGGCAGATGACGCTTCGATGCAGCAGGTTTTGTCATTGCCCCCAGTATGCGCCATCGTGCCTCCCGTTCGCTGCGGCTGTCCACGTCCGCTGCTCGGCACAGACCGGGACGGCAACAACCGGGGGAGAGGCGAGGGGTTCCCATGCGGAGTCGCCGGCGTACTGCCAGGCGGCGTACTCGAGCCACCCCAGGGAGGGGCTGGGGGGCAGGGTGTTCTGTCCACGGAGACATCTCGCGATGCCAAGTTGTCAGGTGCTGCCCCGAGTTGGGTGGGGAAGGCGGCCACCGCGGGGGCTCGTCCGTCCGGCGGAGCACGTGACACGGCCCGAGAAGCGCGACCCGATCGAGCGCCCCACACCAGGGTGGGTGCTCGTGCGTCGAGGCGTACAGCGGCCGTAGCCCCCGAACACAGCACGGGACGACGCCGCGGGAGATGTCCGCAGGCTGGTTGGCCCCCGCGTGGCCCGCCGCCCCGGGTTCGGCGGGCCGACGCCCTGAAGGGCGCCCTCACGGGATAACCGGAACGTACGCCTCCGATGGCCAAATCGGAAGACCTCATTCCTATTGACCCTCGACCTGCACACATGCACCCTGAACCCTCACGTACCTCAAGGGAGCACAGCATGGCCCGCGCCACTGACACCCATCGCGTCGTCGAGTACTGGACGGACAAGGAGATCCACGTGATCTTTCCCGTTGAACGGAGCGCAGAGGTCGACCGTATGACCGACGGAGAGCTGATCGCGAAGTACGGGGACCCCGAAGACGGGGCAGTCACGAGCATCGTCCAGTAGGTCACCGCACCTACGGTGGCGGACGCAGCTCGCGCACCCTGTGAGCAACGATCTCCTAACACCACAGGGCATGAGCGCAGTTGCGGACACCTTCGCCGTAACTAACGAACCCGATCGGCAAGTACACCAAACTGGTGGACACCGGACATTTTGCCGCAGTCGGCGATCTGTTTGCCGACGGCGTGCTCATCGGCAGCGGTCCACCGGTCATGGGCGGTGACGCCGTAGAGAAGATGCTCCGGGACGCCGTGATCCTCTACGAGGACGGCACGCCACGCACCCACCACGTCACGACCAACATCGCCGTCGAGGTGGACGAGGACGCAGGCACCACCGCTGCGGTTTCATACGTCACCGTTTTCACCTGCCGATCACCATGCCGCCGCGCCACCGCCCTCCTCGCGTCGGGCTGAGGAGGGCGGCAGTGGCTCGGGGCTGGTCTGTGGTTCAGAGGGCCTGGAGCTGGGTGAGCCATTGCAGGGTGTCGGTGTTGACCCAGTACTCGACGAACTTGCCGTCTTGCATGCGGAGGGTGTCGGTCCCGGTGAAGGTGACCAAGGTGCCGGGCTCGGCGTGGGCGCCGGGGAAGCCGCCGGCGTAGGTGCCGGTGGCCGTCCAGCGTACGGGTACCGCGCCCAGGTGCGCGCGGAGATCAAACAACGCGCGTGGGAGCAGATCGCCACGGCGGGGGCGTCCGCGCTCTCGCTCAACGCGATCGCCAAGCAGATGGGCATGAGCGGACCTGCCCTCTACCGGTACTTCGCCGGCCGCGACGAGCTGATCACCGAGCTCGTCAGAGACGCGTACCGAAGCCTCGCCGACACCTTCCGGGCGGGCTCGGCGACCTCCGAGTCCGGCGCCGACATCGCCGCGCTGGCGCACGCACTGCGCGGCTGGGCCCTGGACGACCCCCACCGGTACTTCCTCGTCTACGGCACGCCCGTCCCGGGCTACCACGCACCCGACGACATCACCGCGATCGCCTCCGAGATCATGACGACCCTGCTCGACGCCTTCGCGGCGCTGCCCTCGAACAACCCCACGGCACCGTTCGATACGCACCTCGAAGGCCACCGGCAGTGGGCGGACGGCCACCCCGCCCCGCCCGCGGTCCTCCACCGGGCCCTGACCTTCTGGACCCGGCTGCACGGCGTCCTGTCCCTCGAAGTCGCAGGCCACTTCACCGGGATGGGATTCGACCCCGTGCAGCTCTTCGCGGCCGAACTGGACGACCTGCTGGCACACTGACGACGCCACACCCCTGCGCGGCCCTGCGTGCCGGCGACCCGGCCGCGGTGGCCGACACGGTGCGGCGAGAGTGCGTGCCGGGTGCCGCGACGCCGCGGAGATCCGTCTTCGACCGTTGCCCCCGGCCGCTGGCAGCTGCCGGGCGGCTCGGTCGACACACCCGGCGACGGTGAACGGCTCGGCACCACGGCGCCGCGGCAGAACGCCGCCCGGGAACTGGCCGAGGAGATCGGAGTCGACGCCGCTCCCGACGACCTCGGGCTCGGGGCCACCAGCCGCGGCCAGAACGGGAACATCGGCGTTCTCCACAAGGCCCCGCTCCAGCCCCGAGCCGTTCTGCACGAGCGGTACGCGGCTGTGGCGGCCGCTGCGCAGGCAGCGGGCAGCGCCCCCGAATTCGACGAGATCGAGTTCCTATACGCCCCCACCGACCTCAAGGCCCTTTCCGGACCGCTCGTGGACTACCTCGCACCCGTCGTTCACCGGCACCTGGGCATGCCCTGGTAGGCGCACCTTGCGCGAGAGAACCTGGTGCGGCGGCGTGACTCCGTGCCGGAGCCAGGATCTGGCCGGGCAGGCTCCAGCCGGAAGAGCGTTCCATCTGCCGACGCCGGCGGGTTAAGGTCGCGCTCTGAGAGATCTTGTACGGAGGTGCCCGGGATGGAGAACAACGCGCCGGTAGGTCGGGGGCGGCCGCCCGGCATCCGGCCCGTCGAGGGCGAGCTGACCGGCCGCCAGCAGGACATCGTCCGGTTCATCACCGACACGGTCCAGCGGCAGGGCTACCCGCCGTCGATGCGGGAGATCGGCCAGGCCGTGCACCTCGCGAGCACCTCCTCCGTCGCGCACCAGCTGATGACGCTGGAACGCAAGGGGGTCCTGTACCGCGACCCGAACCGGCCGCGCGCCTACCGCGTGCGCTCCACCTGGGCTCCCGACCTCGGCAGTAACGCGGCTGCCGCCGTGGACGTGCCCCTCGTCGGGCGGATCGCCGCCGGCGCGCCTCTGCTCGCGGAAGAAATGGTTGAGGACGTTTACACGATGCCACGCCAGCTGGTCGGCGAAGGCGAGCTGTTCGCGTTGACGGTGTCTGGCGACAGCATGATCGACGCGGCGATCTGCGACGGCGACATCGTCACCGTCCGCCGCCAGGACAGCGCCGACCACGGCGACATCGTCGCCGCCCTCCTCGAGGACGAGGCCACCGTCAAGCAGCTGCGCCGTCAGGAAGGGCAGGTGTGGCTCATGCCCCGCAACCCCGCGTACGAGCCGATCCCCGGCTCCCAGGTGCAGATCCTCGGCAAGGTCGTCGGGGTCCTGCGCGTGCTCTGAGGCCTCGGGTGCCGCAGTGTTCCGCGTCGATGCCCTGGCAGCCCATCTACGAGGGGCCCCGGGCTCAGCGGCGCAGGGCGGTCTCCTGCTGCATGTGCGACAGTTTCTCGGGATTGCGCACGGCGTAGAGCCCGGTGATGAGGCCGTCGTCGATGCGCACCGCCAGGACGGTGTCGATCGCTCCGTCGAGCCGGAGAATCAGCGCCGGGTAGCCATTGACCTGTGCCGGCCGCAGCGACGCCGCGGTGATCCTGCCCAGCCCGGCGGCCAGCAGGCGGGCCACCTTGTCGGCCCCCCGGACGGGCCGCAGGACGGCCTGCTTGACTCCGCCACCGTCACCCAGGAAGACGACATCCGGCGCGAGTATGTCGAGCAGGCTCTGCAGATCGCCCGTTTCGGCCGCCCGTTGGAACGCATCGAGCGCTTGTCGGGTCTCGGTCGGGGAAACGACCCCGCGCGGCCGGCGCGCCGCGACGTGTGCCCGTGCCCGGTGCGCGATCTGGCGGACCGCGGCCGGGCTCTTGTCGACGGCTTCGGCGATCTCGTCATACCCGAGTTCGAACACGTCACGCAGCACGAACACCGCCCGCTCGGTCGGCGTGAGCGTCTCCATCACCAGCAGCATCGCCATGGAGACGCTGTCGGCCAGCTCGACGTCCTCGGCCACGTCGGGCGCGGTGAGCAGCGGCTCGGGCAGCCAGGGGCCGACGTAGGACTCCCTACGGCGGCCGAGCGTACGCAACCGGCTCAGCGCCTGGCGCGTGGTGATCCGGACCAGGTACGCACGCTGATCCCGGACCGTGCCCAGATCGACACCCGCCCACCGCAGCCAGGTTTCCTGCAGGACGTCCTCCGCGTCGGCGGCCGAGCCGAGCATCTCGTACGCGACGGTGAACAGCAGATTGCGATGGGCGACGAACGCCTCGGTGGCGGGCTCCGCGCCTTCGCCGTCGGCGAGTTGCCCGGCCGTGTCCTCTGCGCGCTCGCTGTGCTCGCTCTTCACCGGCTGCTCCTGCCTGTTCGCTCTCGAGGGTGCCACGCGCACAAGACGCCGGTCCCCGCGGCTCTGTGACACCCATGAGCGGTGGCGTACGTCACACGAGCTCCCCGTCACAAGGAGCGGGTCGCCGGCATCTCGTGTTCGTTCAGTGCGACACCACGAGTGAGGACGAAGTCATGGACGCCCGATTCAACCTGTTCGACAACGAGATCGCCGCCAAGTTCGCCAAGCGGTTCGCCAACGCCGGCCTGGTGATCCACCAGTCGCCGCTGCCGAAGTCCACGCAGGAGCTGGTGTCGCTGCGCGCCAGCCAGATCAACGGCTGCGGTTGGTGCATCGACATGCACACCAAGGAGGCCTCAGCCGCCGGTGAAACCGCGGTCCGGCTCCACCTGGTCGCCGCCTGGCGCGAGTCCACCGTGTTCACCGAGGCCGAGCGGGCCGCGCTGGCGCTCGCCGAAGAGGGCACCCGGCTCGCCGATGCCCACCACGGTGTGTCCGACGAGACCTGGGCCCAGGTACGCAAGCACTACGACGACGACCAGATTGCCGCGCTGGTCTCCTTGGTCGCCCTGATCAACGCGGCCAACCGGCTCGCCGTGATCGTGCACCAGCGGGGAGGTTCCTACGAGCCCGGCTCGTTCGCCGCCACGTTCAACTGATCGGCAGACAGATCCGGCCCGGCCCAGGATCCTTCGATCCGGGCCGGGCCCGCGCATGCCCCGGCGCGGCTACGGCGACCCCTGCTCTGATGGGCGGAGGCAGCCATCGGGTTCAGGCGTCGGAATCGGGTTGGTTGGAGGCAGCGGCGTATGCCTGGGCCGGGGTCATGCTGACACCGTTGAGCGAGACGGTCTTGTAGGGGCTGACCCCGGCGCAGGTCTTGGACTGGTCGGCGGTCTGGGCATGTGCGTTGGACACGGCGGCGTGGGTGTCGGCGGGCTGAGGGGAAGAGGCGGTGCTGTTCGGATAGGTGGTGCCGCTGGGCCAGTCGCTGCCGATCACCAGGGTCAGGCCGCCGCCGTTGCCCTGTTTGAGGTGCGACGTGGTCAGGCCGAGAGCGTGGGCCACGGCCTGGGCCTGCGGCTTCTGGCCGGTGCCGTACGTGAGGGTGGTGCTGGACGTCGTGCCCGAGGCGTTGGCCGTGGTCGTACCCGAGCTGAAGCCCTTGTCGGTGAGGGCGGTGGCGATGACGGAGGCGCGGCCACCGATACCGGTGCCGTTCTCGACCTTCACCGCGATCTGCGCGGTGTCGACCGCCTGCGCGGTGGCGGTAGGCGTGGCGGACTTCTTGTCGGACGAGCCGGTCAGGGACTGGTCGTTGGCGATCGCGGCGAACAGGGACTTGGCACCCGAGCCGACGACCAGCCGTTCCCTGTTGTTGGGGTCGGGCGCGGTCTGCATGGTGGTGAAGGTGATCTGTTTCGGAGGAACCTTGTTCAGGTCGGAGGCCAGTCCCACCAGTTTGTCGATGCTGCCGAGGCCGGTGTCCACGGTGAGCGCCTTGGTGGCCGCGTCGGCCAGTCCGTAGACGGCGGTGGGGTCGGCCAAGGTGCCCGCGCTCTTGAACTTGCGGATCATCGAGCTCAGGAACATGTGCTGCGCGTAGGTGCGGCCCAGATCACTGCCGTCGCCGAAGCCATGCCGGGAACGGACGAACTCCAGGGCCGCGACCCCCTTGAGGTCGTGAGTGCCCTTGGACAGCTTCAGATGCGAATACGTGTCGTACACGTTGGAGCTGACACAGACCGACACCCCGCCGACCGCGTCCGACATGCTGACCACGCCGGAGAAGTCGAGCTTGACGAAGTGGTCGATCGGGATACCGGTGAGCTGGTGAATGGTGGCCACCTGGCAGGCCGGACCGTAGGACAGGGCGCTGTTGATCTGGCCGTAGTAGCCGGGCGTTGAGGTGCCGCTCCTACTGTCCTTGCAGGCCGGAATGTTGCTCATCGTGTCGCGGGGGATGCTCATCACAGTGGCGTTGGAACGGTCGGCGGCTATGTGCATCACCATCTCGACATCCGCGTTCCCCCAGCCGGACTGCACGCCGGTCTGAGAGCAGCCGCCGCCCAGCCGGCAGTCGTCCTTGCTGGTACGGCCGTCCGATCCCATGACCAGAATGTTGATCGGCGTACGGCCGAAGGCATCCGCCTTCTCGCTGCCGCCACTTCCGTCCAGCCCGACACTGAGGATGTTGCCGTTCAGGTGCTGGTAGAGCCACCACCCGCCCCCGACGGCGACCAGCAGCACAACGGACAGGCATATCCCGGCGATCCGCAGCGCCCGCCTGCCGCGCCGCACCGGCCGGCCGCCGCGCCGCGAGTGTGCACGCCCGGACGAGCGGGAGCCCGCCCGTGTCGCTGCCCGGCCGCCCTGAGGGCGCCGATCGATGGGCTCATCTGTTCGCGGGCGGGGCACCCGGGCGGTCCGGCTGCGTGTTGCCGGGCCGGTCGGATCCTCGCGCAGGTCACTCATCTCCCACTCCCACGAACAGTTGGCCCAGCAGACCGTCGGGCGTGCGACCAGGGGCGCGTGGCCGGATCCGTCAGGTGAAATGGGGCGTCACTTCGATTGCGTAGTTGCGCAATCTAACAAACCAACGGCAGGTTCATCACACAGCCGGCCTCGATTCATCTCGATTCACAGGGTGAGTGAACGAGCCTGCGGTGCGGCGGCGGTTTCGGTGGACGGCGGCGCTCAGGGCTGCGGCCGCGCCATCACGGGGCTGAGCCGTCACGGGGCCGCCCAGGGCTTTCACGCGGTACACCTCACCCTCGCTGTGCAGAAGACCGTGAAGCTGTGTCCAGCGTGGACTGGACGCGTTGGTCTGCGTGGCGTGCCCCGCTCGGCGAGCAGGGTGATCCCGTGCGGCCTGCTGCTCGCAGGCGTCCCTGTTCCGTAAGGGGTAAGGGCGTTCCGCGGCGGCCTCCTGGCGGCTGTGATGGGAGGCATGAGATCGCGCTTGTTTCCACCGGTGTTCAAGGGCAGGCTGCACGACGCCCGCACGGCGACCTCGATCGGGCGGTGGCTCGGCCTCGCCTTCGCCGTGTGCTTCGTCACCGGTCTGATCAGCCATGTGCTGCAGCATCCGCCCGGCTGGCTGGCCGTCGACCTGCCGAGCCGCCCGGTGTCGGGCTACCGGATTACGCAGGGGCTGCACGTCGCCTCGGGCATCGCCGCGATTCCGCTGCTGCTGGCCAAGTTGTGGACGGTGTACCCGCGGCTGTTCGCCCAGCCGCCGGTGCGGTCGGTGCGGCACGCCCTGGAGCGGCTGTCGGTGGCCGTGCTGGTGTCGGCGGCCGTCTTCGAAGTGGCCACTGGCCTGCTGAACACCGCGCAGTGGTATCCGTGGCCGTTCTCCTTCGTGCCGGTGCACTACGCCGTGGCCTGGCTGGTGGCCGGATCGCTCGTACTGCACATCGCGGTCAAGGCTCCCGAGATCCGGGCCCACTGGGGCCGGCGGTCGCCGGGCACCCTGGCCCTGCCGGAGGAGGACGGGCTCGACCGGCGTTCGCTGCTGGCCGCGGTGGCGGCGGCGGTCGGCGCGGTCACCGTGACCACCGTGGGCCAGTCCTTCACCTCCCTGAAGGACCTCGTCCTGCTCGCACCCCGCCATCCGGACCACGGCCCGCAGGGTCTGCCGGTCAACCGCACTGCCGCCGCGGCCGGAGTCGGACTGATCTCCGCCGAGCGCTACCGTCTGACGGTCGCTGGGCCGCGCCCCTACACACTGACGCTGGATGAGCTGCGTGGCCTGCCGCAGCGCGAGGTGGAGCTGCCGATCGCCTGCGTGGAGGGGTGGAGCAAGTCGGCGCACTGGACGGGTGTGCGGATGGTGGACCTTCTCGAGCTTGCGGGCGCCCCACCGCACGCCCGCGTACGGGTGGTGTCCCTGCAGACGCGGGGTGGGTACCGGGTATCCGAGATGGGGCATGAGCACGCCCGTGACCCGCTGACCCTGCTCGCTCTGCGCCTGAACGGCCAGGAACTCTCCTCCGACCACGGCTACCCGGCACGGCTGATAGCCCCGAACCGGCCCGGCGTGCTGCAGACCAAGTGGGTCGGCCGACTGGAGGTGCTGTCATGAGGGTGAGCATGCTGCGAGTGCTGACGGGCGCGGTCGGCCTGGTGCTCATGGGTGTGGGCGCGTCCCTGCTGTCGGACGTGACGGACCCGACGGGCGTGCTGGTCTGGCTGGGCGGGGCCCTGGTCCTGCACGACGTGGTGATCGCGCCGCTGGTGCTGCTCATCGGGTTGGTGCTCGTCCGCCGCGGGGTGCGCGGGCCGGTCCGCGGGGCACTGCTGGTCGCGGGCGCCCTGACGGCGGTCGCCCTGCCGGTGCTGCTGCGCCCGGGGAAGCCGGCCAACTCCTCCGTTCTGCCGCTGGACTACCCGCGCAACTGGCTGCTCACGCTAGGGGTGGTGGCGACGGTCACGGCCCTCGTGCTGGCCGCGCGGGGGACCCGCCGCAGCCGTCGGCGGCCACCTTCGTAGGTCCCGTCCGCTCTCCGTCCTGCCGGGCCGTCCTACGGGTGTCTACGCACTTGGGATCGGGGCGGTAGCGGGCTCGGCGGGCTCGTACGGTGGCGCGATGCGAACCCTCCGGACGACGACCCCTGTGACCGCGCCGCCTCTGCTGTTGGCCGCGGCGGGTCTGGTGCATCCGCGCCATCCGACGGCGGCGACGGCCGGTCACTGGCCCGGGCTTCACATCCGAAGGGCGGGCTTTCACGAGGCGACCCGACGGCCGCCGATTCATCGTTGCATCAGCGGGCGTCCCGTTCCTCGGTCCCGTGCGCTACGAGGCTTGCGTGTGGGGCCAAGGGCGATGGCGCTGCCGCACCCGCCTTGGGCAGGTCGCCTGGCTCAGCCTCCTCCTTGACGTGGGAGGGCTTCAGGGCCGGGAGACGGCCGTGCAGGAGGAGGCTGACGACCTGGTCGATCACCGCCTCGCCCGGCGGTTCGCGGCTCACCGCGGCCAGGTAGACGACGGTTCCGGAGTAGATGTCGACCATCAGTGACGTATCGGTGTCGGGCGGCAACCGCCCTTCGAGGCGGGCCCGCTCCAGCAGTTCCACGACCGACGCGCGGCGCGGTTCGATGAGCTCGGCGAAGGCTCCGGTACCGGTGGGATCCTCGATCACATCGGCGAGCAGCGCCGGGAGGATGAGACAGGTGGGCATGGCGGAGACGAGCTCGACCGTGAGCCGGACGGCGGTGCGCAGGTCGGCTTCCAGGTCGCCGGTCTCCTGGATGGGAGGAAGGGGCACGTCCCCGCTGAGGGCCTCGATCACCAGCGCGGCCTTGTTCGGCCACCACCGATAGATGGTCGCCTTGCTGACCCCGGCCCGCCGCGCGATGCCTTCGAAGGAGAGCCGCTGATATCCGACCTCGCTGAGCAGGGCTTTTGTGGCCCGGAGCACGGCTTCGTGAGACTCCCGGCGGCGCCGCCGGGAGCGAGGCGCTATGCGGTTGGGCGGGGCGGCGCACTCAGTGGCCAAAGGGTCCTGACGGCCGTTCTGGTGCCTGGGAGTAGCCACCGTATGCCTCCCTTGTGAGTCACCGGTGCAGCCTTTGACTTTGACCGAAGAGTGACCCTATCTTGGCGATACGAGGCGTTTCGTACCGTATGCCCTTTTCTTCTACTCAATAGTAAGATCCCGCGAGCCTGCCGGGGAACCGCTTCGACATTGCTCAGCACCTCCGGCGGGTGGATCACCGCGCACCAGACCCGCGCGCAGGATCTGATGCGTATGGGCGTCCCCTGCGAGCGCCCGAGAATCCTGTTCCGACCCCCGGAAGGGGGACATCATCATGCGCGCGACTACGACCAGGATGCGGCGAATAGCCGCTGCCGTCTGCACCGCACCCATCCTCGCCATCGCGGCCGGAGCCGGCGCTGCCAGCGCGGCCGCTTCCCCCTCGTCGTCCCCCGTCGCCTCTGCTTCCTCTCACCACGGCGGCTGGGGAGACCGCTGCAACTCCGGTGACGGCTGGGGCTGGGGTTGGGGAGACCGCGGCCACTCCGGTGACGGTTGGGGCTTTGACCACGGCTTCGGCGGCGACCACGGCTTCCGTGGCGACCATGGCGGTGGTGGCGACCATGGCGGTGGTGATCATGGCGGTGGTGGCGATCACGGTGGTGGTGGTGATCACGGTGGTGGTGGCCACGGCTACTGACGCATCAACGCAACGAGTGTGATCAACACGCCGCAGTTTGCGAGTGCTGCACCGGATGCCCGAGCATCTCGGGCATCCGGACCCGTCTGAAGCGGCAGGCGTCCCGTCCGACCCGTACTCGGGGTGGTGTGCAGCGGTGAGGATCGTGTGCGTCGGTGCGGGACCCGCGGGGTTGTATTTCGCGATCTCTGCCAAGTTGCGCGATGCGGGGCACGACATCACCGTGTTCGACCGCGACCCGCCCGCGGCCACCTACGGCTGGGGTGTCGTGTACTGGGACGACCTGCTGGACGTCCTCTATCGCAACGATCCGGAGAGCGCCTGGGAGGTCACCGCCAGGTCCGTGCTGTGGCAGGACCAGGAGGTGCGTGTGCACGGTCCGTGCGGCGAGCAGACGGCGTACTTCGGTGGTTACGGCTACAGCATGAGCCGATCGGCGCTGCTCGACGTCCTGGCTCGGCGTGCGTCGCAGCTCGGCGTCGACGTCCGGTACGGCCACCCCGTCGCAGATCTCTCGGCGCTTCCCGAGGCGGATCTTCTCGTTGCCGCGGACGGTGCCAACAGCCGGATCCGGGGACACCACGGAGCATTCGGCACTCGTATCGATGTCGGTCTCAATCCCTACATCTGGCTTGGCACGGACCAGACGTTCCGCAGCTTTGTGTTCAGCTTCGAGCGGACGTCCGCCGGATGGATCTGGTTTCACGCCTATCCCTCGGTCGCGGGGACCAGCACCTGCATCGTCGAATGCTCACCGCAGACCTGGCGAGGTCTGGGGCTCGACGTGCTCGGGCCCGACGAGGGAGTGCGGCTGCTGGAGGACATCTTCAAGCGCGCTCTCGACGGCCACCGACTGCTCAGCCGGTCGCGGGGTGCACCGGCGCATTGGCAGCGCTTCGCGCACGTGACCAACGAGACCTGGTACCACGGCACGACGGTGCTCGTCGGCGACGCTGCCCACACCACCCACTTCACGTTGGGGTCCGGCACCAGACTGGCGATCATCGACGCGATCGTCCTCGCACACAGCCTGTACGAATTCCTTGATGTGGAGGACGCGTTGCGGGAGTACGACCGCCATCGCCGCGCGGAACTCCATCCGGTGCAGGCGGCAGCGCGTACGAGCATGGCGTGGTTCGAGCACCTGGACCAGTACATCGACCGCGATGCGGTCGCGTTCGCGCACGCCATGTCGGTACGCCACGGTGGCCAGAGCCCGTGGCACCACCAACTCCACCTTGCCAGCCAGATCGCTGCCGTACGCACGGCACGGCGCGCCTTCGCCACTGGCCGGCGCTGGTACCTCGCCCGCCGACGAGGAGAAGGACCCGGGCCCGGCCGGCTTCTCCCACGGGCGCCGTAGGTCGGCGGCGACCTGGCGGACGAGCCGGAGCTGGGTGCGGGCGGCGATGACGAGCCACGTCGTCGCCGGTCACGCAGTTCACCGGTCGCCGGTCACGCAGTTCACCGTGCGGCGGACACGCGACCGACAGGCTGGCCGGCTATCGATCGGAATGCCCAACTACCGGTCGACGTCGCAGACTTGCGCACCTGGGAACATCCGGCTCCGACCTCCCGAGGTTGAAGAGCAGGCTCAGCCGGGCGAACGAACGAGAGTGGTGGGGACCGGCCCGAGAGGGTCAGCGGAGGAGGCGCGCTCAGCCCGCTGACGTGCAGAAACACTGGGGGTGCGGAGACAGTGGGGGTGGGCAGACACTGGGGTGCGGAGACACTGGGGTGCGGAGATACTGGGCGCGGAGATGGCGTGGTGATACCGGCGAGCGCCCTGGAGCCAACCGACGCTGCGCGGCAAAACCGGTCGATCTCCTGGTCTCTCCACTGCTGGAGCCGTCGTGACTGCACCTCCTGCCCGGGCAGCGGCCGTCGTCGGTGGCCTCGCCTGCGTGGCACTGGGCCTGAGTGCCTGCGGCGGCACCCCCCACGCCATACCGCAGAAGCCATCGGTGGCGACCTCCGCCGCGGACGTGGGGGGTATGGACGCACTGATCGCCGCAGCGAAGCGCGAGGGTGCGCTCAACGGGATCGCGCTTCCGCGGGACTGGGCCAACAACGGCGGTCTGATCGACGGTTTCGGGAAGAAGTACGGAATCAAGGTCACGGTCGCCATTCCGGAGGGCCACAGCCAGGACGAGATCGACGCGATGCAGAAGGGCAAGGGCCGGCCGGATGCCCCGGATGTGCTGGACATGGGGGACACCTTCGCGCGGTCAGCGGCCAGGCAGAATCTGCTCGCACCGTACAGGGTCGCCGTGTACGACTCGATCCCGAGCAACCAGAAGGACCCGCAGGGCCGCTGGTCCAACAACTACGGGGGCTACGTCTCCATCGGCTGCGACGCCAACCGCGTCCGGATCTGCCCCCGGACCTTCGCCGATCTGCTGAAGCCCGAGTACAAGGGCAAGGTTGCGGTCTCCGGTGACCCCACCCGCGCCGGTTCCGGCTTCGCCGACGTCTACGCGGCCGCCCTTGCGAACAACGGGTCGTTCCAAGACATCCAGCCGGGTATCGACTTCTTTGCCGAGCTCAGGAGGAGGGGAAACTTCAACCCCGCCGAGGCCACGTCGACCGGGGTGGGGACGGGTCGGACGCCCATCGGTATCGGTTGGGACTTCCTCAACCTGGGCTACGCCGACCGGTTCCGCAGCAGGGACATCAACTGGCACGTCGCGATCCCCTTCGACGGCACTTTCGCCCAGTACTACGCGGAGGCGATCAACAAGGACGCCCCGCACCCGGCAGCTGCCCGCCTATGGCTGGAGTACCTCTTCAGCACCGAGGGCCAGAATCTCCGGCTCGCCGGCTACGCCCGCCCGGTCCTCATGGACGCCATGGAGCACAGCGGCACCCTCGACAGGGTCGCCGCCGCAAGGCTGCCGACGGTTGAGGGCACGCCGGAATTCCCCACAGACGCGCAACTGGAGAAGTCGCAGCAGACGGTCACCCAGCACTGGGCGAAGGCCGTCAGGGGCTGACACGCCTGGGGCAGCGGAGTGGTGGCCGAGGGCGCGGGCGAGTTCGTCGACGCCGACCGGCTGCCGTTCGCGTCGAGCACCGCAGCCGCCCGCCGACGCCGTCTGCACGGTCTGGGTCGCCTTTCTCCTCGTACGTCGTTCACGATCCGCGGGGCACGATCCGGGCGCTCTGGGACGGCGTCCGGTGACCGGCGAGCTCCTCGCGGAGGCTGCCGCATCCAACGCGGCACTGACGTTCCACGGCCCAAGGCCGCAACCGTTGCCGTCCGCCCGCGGCGACTGGCATCGTACCCGCAGGTAACATGACGGCCTGCCTGCAGGTGGCGGCGGATCGCTGTTGGTGAGGCGGGTCCCATTGGACTCGTGGGAGGAGACGAGATTCCCCGGATCGACGGACTCCAGCCTCAGACTTGAGCCATGCCGCCGTCGACGCTCAGATCCATGCCTGCACAGAAGCTGCTCTCGTCGGATGCGAGGAAGAGGGCGGCCGCGGCGACTTCCTCGGGGCGTCCCATGCGTCCGAGGGGGATGACCGATGCGAAGGCTGCTCTGATCGCGTCCGCGCCTTCCTTGGAGTCTGCTTGGCTGTCCATGATCGGGGTGTCGATCGGCCCGGGGCTGAGGGTGTTGACCCGGATGCCGCGGTCCTTGAGCTCCTTGGTCCAGGTGCGGGCGTAGGAGCGCACGGCGGCCTTGGTGGCGCTGTAGGTGGTGTACCCGTCCATGCCGGTGTAGGCGGCGATCGATCCGACGAGGATGATCGAGCCGCCGTCGTTCATCAGTGGCAGCGCTCTTTGGGCGGTGAAGAGAGTCCCACGGGCGTTGAGGTTGAAGGTGCGGTCGAAGCTCTCTTCGGTGATCTGGCCGAACTCCTGCGGATCGACCAGACCCGAGTTGGCAACGACGACGTCGATCTTCCCCTTCTCCTTCTCCATGGTCTGGAAGAGCCGGCCGAGGTCGGCGGGGACAGTGATGTCGCCCTGAACTGCCGTGACATTCCTGCCGATCTCGTCCTTCGCCTTGTCCAGTTCGGGCTGGCGCCGCCCGGTGATGAACACGTAGGCGCCTTCCTCCACGAACCTCTGCGCGATCGCCAATCCGATACCGCTACTGCCGCCAGTGACGAGGGCGACCTTGCCGTCCAGCCTGTTCATGGCGGTGACCTTTCATGTGTGAGTCGTGGGATCGGCGAACGTCGTCCAGCGGGCGGAGCCCTGCGCCACGTCACGGATCCGAGGGGGCGCCCAGCGCTGGCAGCCGCTGTGGCCCCGCCTCGAAGGCGGGGCTGGTGAGGTCGAGGTGCAGCCGGTTCTTCATCGACTTCGGCTCGGGGACCCGGTGGAAGCTCAGCCGAGGGGTGGGCCCGTCCGGGGCGAGTGTGGCGATTCGGGACTCGCGCCTGAGGTGACGTCTCTCCCGAGTACCTCGGCCCGGAAATGGGCGAGTCTCTCGGCGTCGGCGGCGCCGACGCTCAGGCCGTACACGGTGTTGTTCATGACGGTGTGGTTCATGAGTGTCGCTCTCTCATAGTAGGCAGGTTCAGCTGGCGGTGCGGCCGCGAGCAGGCGCCGGCCGCTATCGACGGCGCTGGTCGCGCCGGTGATGTAGGCCGGCCTTCGGCGAGACGAGGAACGCGACGGCCTCGGGGCCTCGGCGGGCTGGGCGGGCTGGGCGGAATGGGCGGCGCGCTTGATCGCGGTGGTGTGGCAGGGGTGCGGCCCCTACGAGGAGCTGCGCCCGGTCGTCGTCGACCGGCTCGGCGGCCTCGGGGCGAGCGCGTCGAACGGGTCGCGGGCCTCCGGTCGGGTGCAGACCGGACCGGGGGCGACGGTGTTGAAGCGGACGCCGCGGCCGCTGTACTCGGCCGTCACGGCCCCGTGTCAGTGATGCCGGTGCGGCCTTGGTCGCGCCGTGGGCGGCGCCGGTGGCCAGGCCGAGGCTGCCGGCCATGCTGCCGATGTTGATCGCGCTGCCCGACGGGCCGGACCTGCCTGTCGGCAGGAACGGCTCGATCAACTCCCCTTCGTCATCGGTGAGTTCCGTGCGCGCCATGCCGGCGTCCCGTGGACTCAGGGATGCCTAGCGTTCCCGCCCGCCCGCGTCGCCCGGACCGGTCATGCCACTCCAGCCGCTCTCGAGGAGGACGAAGACCCGGTCGAGGGCGGTTTCGGCGTCCGGTCGTCCGTGGACGAGGGCAACGGCGTCGAGGGCGAAGTGGGCCAATGCCTGGCAGCCGGGGTCGTCGGCGGGCAGGCCGGCGTCGTCGGCGATCGCTGCCGCCAGGGCGTTCTCGTGGCGGAGCCACATGCGGCGGCCGTACTCGCGCAGCGGCGGGGTGGTGTCGACGAGGCGGAGGAAGTCGGTGAAGCCGGGGTCGGTGCGGACCTGCCGGGAGCGTTCCTCGTGCAGGAGTCCGCGCAGCGCCTGGAGGACGGTCTGGCCGACGGGGCGGTCGCGGACGGCGGCGACGAGTGCGGCCTCGCGGTCCGCGTCCTCGTCGAAGACCAGCGCTTCCTTGCCGTCGGGGAAGTGTTTGAACAGCGTGGTCACTGAAACGTCGGCGGCCTCGGCGATGTCCCGCACGCCGACCGCGTCGTAGCCGCGCTCCAGGAACAGCCTCAGCGCCGCGTCCGCCAGTGCCTGGCGGGTCGCGGCCTTCTTGCGCTCGCGGCGCCCCATCTCGGTCATACCGCCACACTAGCGCATCCGATAACTAAGTTTAACCGTTGCGCTTTTTTATCGGCTTCACTTACGGTGGTGGTGCCTGGCCGCCCGACCGAGGCCGGCCGGAGGACGACCGCCGACAGTGCGCCCCGGCGCCGCCGCGGCGGACGACCGCTCCCAGACAGAAGAGGGATCTCACCCGTGACCACCACCACACCCCGCATCGCGATCGTCGGCGGCGGACCCGCCGGACTGATGTGCGCCCGCATCCTGCAACGACACGGCATCGAACCGACCGTCTACGACGCCGACGTCGCCGTGGACTCCCGTGACGCGGGAGGCACACTCGACCTGCACGCCGACGCCGGCCAGATCGCCCTGGAGGACGCCGGCCTGATGGACGCCTTCATGGCGCTGGCCCGCGTCGAGGGCCAGGCCAAGACCCGCCGGGACCACCACGGCACCGTCCTGGCCGAATACATCCCGGCCGAGGACGACACGGCAGCCCCCGAGATCGACCGCGGCCAGCTGCGCACCATGCTCTTCGAACACCTCGAGCCCGGCACCGTCCGCTGGGGACACAAACTGCTCCAGGTCACCCCGATCGGTGACGGGACACACCACCTGGAGTTCGCCAACGGCGCCCGCGTGCAGGCCGACCTGGTCATCGGGGCCGACGGAGCCTGGTCGAAGGTTCGTCCCCTGCTCACCGACGCGGCGCCGCAGTACCTCGGGGTCTGCTTCCTCGACGTCCGGTTCGACGACGTCGACACCCGCCACCCCGAGATCGCCGCGCTGGTCGGTGACGGCCACATGTTCGCCAACGACAACGACGGCCGGGCAGTGATCGTCCAGCGCAACAGCAACAACGTGGTCCGCGGCTACATCGCTTTCCGCGCCGAAGCCGACTGGCCCGCCGAAGCAGGCGTGGACCTCGCCGACCGTGACGCCGTCCGGGCCTTTCTGCTGCGGGAGTTCAGCGGCTGGTCGGCGACCATGCGTCCGCTGCTCACCGACAACGACGGCGACTACATACCCCGCTCCTTCTGGGCCCTGCCCGCACCCCTGACCTGGAGCCACCTCCCCGGCGTCACCCTCAGCGGCGACGCCGCCCACCTGATGGCGCCCTTCGGCGGACACGGCACCAACCTCGCCCTCCTCGACGCCGCCGACCTCGCGCACGCCATCGTCAAGGAGGACACCGTCGACAAGGCCATCACACGCTACGAGGCAACGATGTTCCCCCGGTCCGGCGAACTCGCCACCGGCTCGAACAACGCACTCCGGGGCTTCTTCGCCACCACGTCCCCGGACGCCCCGCACCTTCCCCCGGACCACGCCCAGGAGCACAAGAACTACATGGCCAGGGCAGCCGCATACCGCCGCCGGCAAGCCGAAGCCGATCACGCATAGGACATCGGCACACCTCACCCACCAAGGGCATAGTGTCGACCACGGTATGAAGCGAACCGAGGGCCGCGCCTCGCCCGCCGCGACCCCGGCGCGCGCCACCGACGTCGACAGTCGACGACTCGTCCCCGCCGCCCACCACGCCTGTGAGCTACGGCAGTTCAGTTCACCGAACCACCACATGCACACGCAGTCACGCGACCGCGGTTCAGCCGTCGAGGCGCCCGCGCCGCGGCCACGACGTCCGGGTGTGTCCGCCGCGCCGGCGCCCCGGCCCGCAAGGGCACCCAGGTGCCGCCGCGGCGGACGGCGGTGGGGCGTTTCGCGGCGAGATGGGCCAGCGGCGACGCCGACGGTGGCGAAGTGAGGGGTTGTCGCACGGGCCTGGCTGAAGCACTTCAAGATCTTCTAAGGAGAAACGCGTTGGTCTCGATCATTCCCCGCCATCCCTTTCCCACGGGGAACGCGGAAGAGGGCCTCGCCGTGCTCCAGGAGAACGCGCAGGACTTGATCCACGGTCTGGAGGCGGGCTCCACCAATCTGGGCGATGCTCTGAGTACTACGCTCACTCTGGCCGAGGCCCACTGTCTGATGGACCCGCAGGCGTCGATCTTCCCCACGTGGGATGCCTGGGTCAACGCGATGCAGGTCGGGTCCGCCGTGTTCGCCACCGCGACTACGGCCGAGGAGCACGTGCAGTGCCGCATCGCGCACAAGGACCGCACGCTCCGGGCCACCGGCCCGCAATGGTACGTGACCCCGGGCGCCTGGATCACCGCCTTCTACCTGGCCGTGGTGTGCCGGGAGAAGGAGAGGATCACGGCCCTGTGCCACGTGCCCATGTCCCTGCTCCGGGAGAACGGTTCGCGCTTCGAGGAGTACCACTACGCCTGGATAGACACCCTCCAGACCTACTGGCTCGGAGGCCCCGACCTAGTCCCGAAGCTGGTTGCGGCGGTCGACGGCACCGACCCGGAGGTCGTCGCCGATCCGGAGACGGTGGGCAAGCTGCTGTACCCGCCGATGGAGATGTTCCACCGCTTCGTCCGCAAGGACCACGCCGGATTCAACCGGGCACTCGCCAACGCCCTCCAGTGGCACAAGGAGTACTGGAGCGAGGAGAGCCGGGCCTTCCAGATCTCGGGCCTCGTCGCGCTCGCGCCGCTCGCCATCGCCTGCGTCGCCCACGACGCGGGCATGCCCATCGAGGTCGAGTCCGAGTACCTGCCCACCGCCCTCCTGGGGCGCAACTGGTGCGGCGAGTTCCCCACGTAAGACAGACAAGGCCACTGTCCTGAGGCGGCAGGGCAGCCGTTCTTGGTACGACAACGCCTCACTCAGGAGCTGACGCCTCTGGAACGTCGCATCTGGCAGGCGTTCCTGCGTGGTGTAGCGATCGATGTCCGCGGAGACGAGAGTGAGGACCCCGCGACCACCCAGGGCGCGGAACGGACTGTTCCCGGCGCCAAGGTCGCAGGCTGGATCTCCTTCGTCGAAGCCAGTCTCAGCAACCCGGGCGTCGCACTGGGCATCAGCAGTTGCGAAGCCACACAGCTGACGCTGCGGGACGCTCAACCAGTCTCCGGCGACGTCAAAATGCACCGGCATCGTCCAGGTGCACGCCGGAGAGCTTGTCGGGATTGGTGACCAGATAGACGCCGGAGACCTGGCCGCTGTCCGGGTCGAGGTCCATCACCATCACGGCGTAGGGAGAGTCTCCCTCGAAGACCACCACGGACGCGTCACCATTGACGCTGCGGTGCTGGAACTCCAACCCCGTTGTGGAGCGCGAGGCGTAACCGGTCAGTGCCCGGGCGACCTTGTCGCGCCCACGGATCGGCCGTACAGCCGACCGCGTCCTGCCCCCTCCGTCGGTCCACATGGTCGCGTCCGGCGCCAGGATTTCCATGAGGGACCGGATGTCGCCACCGAGCGTCGCGGCCACGAACTGCTCGGTCACCTGCCGTTGGACACGGGGATGGGTCCGGTAGCGTGGGCGCCGGGCGTGCACGTGCCCGCGGGCCCGGTGGGCGATCTTGCGCACGGCGGACGGGCTGCGGTCGAGGATGTCCGCGATCTCGGTGTGGGCGTATCCGAACACCTCGTTGAGGACGAACACCGCCCTCTCCAGCGGACTGAGGGTCTCCAGGACGACCAGCAGCGCCAAGGACACGGACTCGGTGCGCAGCGCGTGATCCGAGGCGTCGGCGGTACCCGGGGAGTCGGCTCCACTGTCGGTCACCACCGGTTCCGGCAGCCACGGGCCGATGTACGTCTCACGGCGCCGGCTGATGCTCGCCCGACGCGCGAGCGCATGATTGACAGCGATCCGCACCAGATAGGCACGCGGGTTCTCGATCACTGGTATCGGCGCTGAGGGCCCCGAGCCCGCGTGAGGGGATTCCGTGGCCGTTGACCGCCCCGCCCTGCCCGCCCTGGCCGCCCAGGACAACCAGGTCTCCTGGAGCACGTCCTCGGTGTCGGCGACGGTGCCGAGCATGTTGTAAGCGACGGCGAAGAGCAGTTCGCGGTGGTCGAGGAACACCTGCGTGGCGGTGTCCGCGGACGTGTGCACCTGGTCGTCGCTCATGACGCGCCTCCTCGCTATGGCTCCCTACTGGGAGGCGTCGCACCCCGGGGAATGTGACATCCACCGCGGACATGTGCTTCACGTCTCACCCTGTGCCTGACACGTCACACTCGCCGCCTCCTCCCTCCTCTCCTCCAGCGACAGGTTCCTTGGTGAGAACAGCTTCCTTGGTGAGAGAGGAGAAGCCAGTGCAACTCGTCGTCTTCGGGGCGAACGGCCCGACCGGACGGCAGGTCACCGAGCAGGCGATCGCCGCAGGACACACGGTCACCGCCGTGACCCGTCATCCCGACACCTTCCCCCTGAGTCATCCTCGGCTGCGCGTGGAAGCCGCGGACGTGCTGGACCTCGCCGCGGTCGAGCGTGCGGTCGCCGGACAGGACGCGGTGATTTCCACGCTCGGAGTTCCCTACGGCCGGGCCCCGGTCACGGTGTATTCGACGGGCCTCACCCACATCACGCAGGCCATGACGGAACAGGGTGTCCACCGCCTGGTGTGCGTGACGTCGACCGTGCTGTTCGGAGTTGAGGCTCCCGGTGAGGGATTCCTCTTCCGGAAGGTGATCGAACCGTTCATCGTCCGTTTCGTCGGACACACCGTCTACGAGGACATGCGACGCATGGAGGAGGTCGTGCGCGCGAGCGGCCACGCGTGGACGATCATCCGCCCGGGCGGTCTCTTCGACACCCGGACGGTGAGCGACTACCGGGTCGCGGCCTCCCGCCTGCCCGGCCGGTTCACCTCTCGGGCCGACCTCGCTCACGTGCTGCTGAGCGAGGCGGTAAGCGGCGGCCATGTTCATTCCTGCCTTGACGTACGCACTACGGAAGGCACCCCGAGCATTCTCGACGTCATCAGGAAGGAGGCGTTCGGCAGGACCGCTTGAGGGCCGCCCCAGGCACTCCTGCCTCCGTGCTCGGCCCGGGAGTTCAAGGCGGTACGCATCTGGATCTTGCCGGGGCACGGTCCTCCGCCTGGTCGGCACCCTTCCCGTCCCCGGCCGCCTCGGCACCTCGTTCCCGCCGTGCCGAGGGGGCCGACGGCAGCCGTCGAGGCTCGCGGTCTCCCGCCGTCCGTACGCCCGCGCCGCCCTCAGTAGGTCCGCGTGAGGATCTCGAGTACCTCGGCCTCGCTCGGCTGCCGGGGGGCGTTCTTGGTCACCGCGTCGGCTGCCGCGCCCCGCGCGATCGCCGGCAGCAGCGCCCGGTCGGCGCCCAGCTCGCGCAGCGGCCGCTTGATCTCCACCGCTGCGGAGATCTCCCGGACCGCCGCCACGGCGGCCCGCGCCCAGTCGCCGTCCGCGGGCGCGGGCAGGCGCATGGCCCGGGCCACGCCCTCGTAGGCGTCTCGTGCCGCCGGAGCGCTGAACTCCATGACCTCCTCCAGCACTGCGGCCAGGGCGACGCCGTGCGGGGTGCCCGTGTGCGCGGTGAGGGCGTGGCCGATGCCGTGGACCAGGCCGAGACCGGAGAGCGTCAGAGCCTGGCCCGCGAGGTGCGCGCCCATCATCAGCTCGGCGCGCGCGTCGAGGTCCGAGCCGTCCCGGTACGCGGCCGGCAGCGCACGGCTCACCATGTCCACCGCCTGGGTGGCGTAGGCGACGGAGAACGGGTTCGCTCCCCGGGAGGCGAGCGACTCGATGCCGTGCACGAGCGCGTCGAGGCCGGTCGCCGCCGTGGCCGGGGCCGGCAGCCCCAGTGTGAGCTCCGGGTCCAGCAGGGCCACGCGAGGCTTCACCGACGGATGCCCGATGTAGACCTTGCGGCAGGCCGCGGTGTCCTCGATGACACCGAAGCCGTTCGTCTCGGCGCCGGTGCCGGAGGTGGTCGGGACGGCGACGAGCGGCAGCCCGTCCGACGCCTCCCACAGGTCGTCGGCGTCGGCCGCCACCGCGTCCCGGTTGCCGACGAGCAGGGAGATGCCCTTCGCCGCGTCCAGCACCGAGCCGCCGCCGAGCGCGACGACCGCGGCCGGTCCGAACGCGCGGGCCCGGGCGGCGCCCGCGTCGACGTTCCCGGTGGACGGGTTGGGCGCCACCTCGTCATACACGGCGTGTTCCACGCCCGCGGAGTCCAGGATCTTCAGGACCCGCTCGGCGACGCCCGCCGCGCGCAGGCCCCGGTCGGTGACGACGAAGGCCCGCTGGTGACCGGTGGTCGCGATCAGGTCGGGGAGCCGGTCGATGCGGCCGGGGCCGAACTCGACGCGGCAGATGGGGTCGATGCTCAGCGATGCGTCGGCGAGGCTGTCGCGCTGGGAGGAGGTCATGGGTACGGCTCCTGGTGTGCGGTGGGGAGTGCTGCTCCTGGAGAGCGTCGTACGGGGTCAGACGGTGACGGCGGCGCCGGCCGGCGCGGCGGCCGGGTCCGGCAGCCGGAACTCCCGCCCGGCGAGGGTCTCGTAGAGGCGGACGGGGCTCATCTCGCCCGCCAGTTCGCCGTGCTGCGCCTTGGAGCGGCGGTAGATCTGCTCCACCAGGGCCGACAGCTCGGTGGACACGCCGAGGTCCCGGCCGAGGTCGACGGCCAGCCCCAGGTCCTTGCAGGCGAGTGCCATGGCGAACGAGTCGTCGTAGTCGCCGTCGGCGAGTACGCACATGATGTCCTTCTCCAGGAAGTTCGAGGCCGCCGGGCTGGCCAGCAGGGAGCCGCGCAGCACGCCCAGGTCCACGCCCGCCTTGACGCCCATGGCCAGCACCTCGGAGGTGGCGACCAGGTGGCTGAACCACAGCAGGTTGATCAAGAGCTTGACGGTGTAGCCCGCGCCGAGCCCGCCGACGTGCAGGATCCGATCGGGGTCGCCCATCGCCTCGAAGACCGGAAGGGCGATGCGGAAGTCGTCGTCCGGGCCGCCGACGAAGATCTGCAGCGTCCCTGCCTCGGCCCCGCGGGCCATGCCGCTGACCGGCGCGTCGAGGCGGCGCACGCCCCGCGCGTCCAGGACCTCGGCCGACACGCGCTCCGCGGCCGCGGGCGTCGAGGTCGACATGTCGATCCACAGCGCGCCCTCGGGCAGCGCGGCGGCCGCATTGCCCCGCAGCAGCACGTCCTCCACGATGCGCGGGTTGGGCAGCATGGTGATCAGGAACTCCGCGTCCCGGGCGCAGTCGGCGGGGGAGTCGGCCCAGCGGGCACCCAGCGCGAGATGTTCGGCGGCGGCCTGAGATCGGGCGTCGTGCACGGTGACCAGGTGGCCCGCGTGGATCAGGTGGCGGGCCATGTGGCGCCCCATGTTGCCCAGGCCGATGAAACCGATCCTCATCAGTGTCCTCGCTGCTTTGAGAAGAGGTGGGAAGAGAGGGAAGAGAGAAGAGAGGGGAAGAGAGGGGAAGTGGGTGGGAACAGAGGGGTGCCGGGTCAGGCGAGGTCGATCCAGGTCGTCTTGAGCGCGGTGTAGGCGTCCAGCGCGTGCAGGGACTTGTCGCGGCCCGCGCCGGTGGCCTTGAAGCCGCCGAACGGGGTGATGACATCGCTGGCGTCGAAGGTGTTGATCCAGACGGTGCCGGCCCGCAGCCGCTTCGCGGTGCGGTGGGCGACGGTGACGTCCCGCGTCCACACGGAGGCGACGAGCCCGAAGTCGCTCTGGTTCGCGAGCCGTACGCCCTCGTCCACGTCTCCCTCGTACGACACCACCGCGAGCACCGGGCCGAAGATCTCCTCCTGCCCGACCACCGAGGTGTTGTCGACCCCGTCGAGCACGGTCGGCTCGAGGTAGCTACCGCCCGTCTCGGTGAGCGTGCGGTTGCCGCCCAGCAGGACGGTCGCTCCGTCCCGTGTACCGCGCTCGATGTAGCCCAGGATCCCGGCCAGTTGGGTCTCGTCGACGATCGGGCCCATCACGGTGGCCGGGTCGAGCGGGTCGCCGACGCGGAAGGTCCCGGTGGTGATCCGGCGCACCGCGTCCAGCAGCCGGTCCTTGACGGACGCGTGCACGACGACCCGCGCCCCGGCGTTGCAGGTCTGCCCCGCGTTGTAGAAGATGCCCCAGGCCACGGCCGAGGCGGCGGCCTCGATGTCGGCGTCGGCCAGCACCAGTTGCGGTGACTTGCCGCCGGCCTCGACGGCGACCTGCTTGCCGTTGGACTCGCCCGCGTACACCTGGAACAGCCGGGCCACCTCCGCCGAGCCGGTGAAGGCGATCTTGTCGACGTCCGGGTGCCGGCCGAGCGCCTGCCCGGCGACCTCGCCCCGGCCGGGGACCACGTTCAGCACCCCGTCCGGCAGTCCCGCCTCGGTGGCGAGCGCGGCCAGCCGCAGTGTGGCGAGCGAGGTCTGCTCGGCGGGCTTGACGACAACGCTGTTGCCGGTGGCCAGGGCCGGGCCCAGCTTCCAACTGGCGATCAGCAGCGCGTAGTTCCACGGCACGACCACGCCCACCACGCCCAGCGGCTCGCGGGTGATGAACGCGAGCGCGTCACCGGGCGTCGGCGCGACCTCGTCGTAGGTCTTGTCGAGGGTCTCCGCGTACCAGGCGATGGTCTCCGCCGCCTTGGCCACGTCCACCCGCAGCGACTCGGTGACGGGCTTGCCCATCTCCAGGGTGTCGAGCAGGGCCAGCTCCTCGGCGTTTGCGCGGATCAGCTCGGCCCAGCGCAGCAGGATCCGCTTGCGCTCCTTGGGCGGAAGGTCTCGCCAGCGGCCGTCCTCGAAGGCGGTGCGGGCCGACCGTACCGCCCGGTCGACGTCCTCGGGGGAGGCCGCCTGCACCTCGCACAGGACCGAGCCGTCGCGCGGCGAGGTGCTGGGGAAGCTGTCGCCCGAGGTGGCGTCGGTGAAGGACCCGTCGATGAACGGGCGGGGCTCGAAGGCGAGCTTGTCGGCCGTGGCCAGCCACTCGTCGTAGGACCGCGTGAGCAGTTCCTCGATGGTGTACGTCACTTGATCCTCCAGCGGTCGATCGCGTCCTCGTCCAGCTCGACACCGAGACCAGGCCTGTCAGGCACCTCGACGAAGCCCTCGGCGGTGACCCGGACCGGTTCGGCGAGCATGAAGTCGCGGCGCTCGGGGGTCCAGCCGGGCGGGTCGTAGGGGAACTCGAAGAAGGGGCCGCCGCCGACGCCGGCCGCGACGTGCAGGTTGGCGAGCACCCCGATGCCGTTGGTCCAGCTGTGCGGGGTGAACTGGCGGTGCTTGAGGTGGGCCAGTTCGGCCAGGACGCGGGCGCGGTGCATGCCGATCGCGAGGACCACGTCCATCTGGTAGATGTCGAGCGCGTCCTCTTCGAGATAGCGCAGCAGCTCGGTGGGGGAGTGGTGCATCTCGCCGGCTGCGATGCGCACCCCGGGGTTGTCGGCGCGCAGCCGCTTGAAGCCTTCCAGGTCGGCGTACGGCAGCGGCTCCTCGACCCAGAAGACGTCCAGCTCCGCGAGGCGGGCGACGATCCTGCGGGTCTTGACGAGGTCGGAGGCGTGTGCCGTGTCGCCGGCCATCCGCCAGGACTGGTTGAGGTCGACCATGATCTCGAAGTCGGCGCCGAGTTCCTCGCGCACGGCGCGGACCACCGCGACGCCCTCGTCGACCCGGTCCCGGTCGATGCGGATCTTCATCGCCCGGAAGCCGGCCTCCCGCACCTTCAGCGCGGTCGCGACCCGCTCCTCGGGCGACTTCAGCTCGCCGGAGGAGGCGTACGCGGGCAACTGCTTCGCCGCGTTGCCGAACAGCTCCGCCACCGGGCGGCCGTGCACCTTTCCGATGACATCCCACAGGGCGGCCTCCAGCGGCCAGTAGAACGAGCCGTGGAAGTTGGCGGTCTCGATCGCCTTGACGTGCCGGGTGATGTCGAGCGGGTCTTCGCCGACGAACAGGTGCTTGTAGTTCTCGAAGCCGTCCATGAGGTCGCCGGAGCCGATACCGGTGATCCCCTCGTCCGTGTGCACCCGCACGATCGTGGCGTCGAAGTGGCGGCGCGGCTCGGGGTCCCAGGCCGCGCGGAACGGCGGGTCCAGCTCCAGCCGGAGCCGGTCCAGGGTGATGTCGGTGATCTTCATCGGGCGGCCGCCTCGGGCGCGGACGCGGCGAGGACCTCGGATGACGGCGCGTAGAACGGGTTCGCCGCGCCCTCCTCGGCGGCAGCCAGGGCGTCGGAGACGGAGGGCGAGCCCGTCACGGCGGCTCGGATCGCGCCGTGCGCGGCGGCCCGCTGGTTGCGGAAGGAGGCGTCGAGGTCGTCGACCGCCGGGTTCACCCATACCGCGGCGATGACGAGCAGCTCGTCGGCCTCCTCGGCCGGCAGCAGACCCTCCGCGACGGCGTCCAGGACCCCCTGCGCCAGACCGGCCTGCGCGCTGCCCCAGGTGGCGCGCTCGTGGCGCTCACCGTCGGCGGCGGCCTTGTTCACGAACAGGGTCAGCGGCTTCACCGGCACCGACGGGCGGACGACGGTCAGGAACGGCACGTGCCCGGCGCTCGGCGTGGCCAGTGCGGTGGCCCATGCCGTCTCGACCGGGCCGCCCTTGCGACCGATCACGACGTTCGTGTGCGCGGCGTTCGCGCCGTCACCGACGAAGGACTCGCCGATCAGCACGGTCGCGGCAAAGGCCGCGGCAAGGGGGGAGGGCATCGGAACTCCTGGACCTTCGGAAGCGGGTTCGGGCGGGGTGGCGAAAGGATGAACCGCACCATCAATGACTGACGGGGCGAACCTCGCAATCAGTGCAGTTCATCCGGCTCGATGCGGCGAATCTAGGTGGGCCACCAGCCCGTCGCAAGGCACGCGAGGGAATCGAAACGCCGGTTGCTCTACTGGCAACTCGGGGCCTGACCTGGAGTTCCCTCGTCCCCCAGGACGCCTAGGATGGCGCGCGTGACGGACACCCCCTCGGCGTCGCGCGGGCACGGCCTGCGCCGGGACATCGACCTGCTGGAGGCCCTCGCCTCCGACGAGGCGCAGCGGGCCGGCGGCCTCGGCGTCGTACGCCTCGCCCAGTTGGTCGGCCGGGAGAAGACCCAGATCTCGCGCGCGCTGAAGGTCCTGGCCGCCGAGGGGATCGTCGAGCGCGACCCCGACACACTGGAGTACCGCCTGGGCTGGCGGCTGTTCTCCCTCGTGGCACGCACCTCGGAGAGCCGCCTGGTGCGGGTGGCCGAGCCGGTCATGCACGCACTGTCGGCGGACCTGGAGGAGACGAGCCACCTGTGTGTCCTGAGCGACCGCAAGGTGCTGACCCTGCTGTCGGTCTCCGGGCACTCCTTCCGCGTGCACGGCTGGGAGGGGCGCGGGGTGCCCGCCTGGCAGACCTCGGCGGGCCGGGTCCTGCTGGCCGACGCCACGCCGGACGAGCTGTACGTCCGCTTCGGCACCGCCGGCGAGATGCCGGTTCCCGACCTGTGGTCGCTGATCCAGGATGCCAGGCGCCAGGGCTACGCACGCGTGAGCGAGGAGTTCGAGGCCGGACTGGTCGGTGTCTCCGCACCGGTGCGCGACTTCCGGGGGCGGGTGGTCGCCGCCCTCAACGTCTCCGCGCCCAAGTCCCGGCTGGGCGACCGCCTCGACGAGGCGGGGCGCATCACGGCGCGGGCCGCGGCACGGGTGTCCACCATGCTGGGATGGGAGCCGCGCCGCACGCCGGTGGCCAGGGCCAGGCTGACCTGACGTGACCTGGCCGACCTGACCCGACCCCGACCTGGCCGACCTGACCTGGCCGACCTGACCCTGACCTGCACCTCGGCCGAGGCCGCCTGCCCTGAGGCCGGGCACGGGCAGCCGGCCGATGCCGCCTGTCCTGCGGCGGGCCTCGCTTGATCGGTGAGTTGCCCTGACAGCAACCCCCATTGCGATCCGGCGGAGTGGCCTTGTCCGCCGTATGACGCGCTCGTAAATTCACCGCGCATCGGACGGACGGCCGTCCGGAACGGAGAAGAGAGCAGCTCATGAACCTCGTCGGCATCGACACTCTGGCCAAGGCCCCGCTCGGCGACGGCGATCTGCTCCTCGGCGGCCACTGGGTCCCGGCCGCCGACGGACGGACCTACCCCGTGTACGACCCGGCCACCGGCGACCTGCTTCGCGAGGTCTCGGCGGCGGGACCCGACGATGCTCGGGCGGCGACGGAGGCGGCCGTCGCGGTCGCGGCCGACTGGCGGGCCACCCCGCCCCGGCGCCGCTCGGAGATCCTGCACGACGCCTTCGCACTGATGCGGGAGCACACCGATCTCCTCGCCCGGATCATCGTGCAGGAGAACGGCAAGGCGCTCCGAGACGCGGCGGCCGAGGTGGGCTACGCGGCGGAGTTCTTCCGCTGGTTCGCCGAGGAGGCCGTCCGCATCGGCTCCTCCTTCGCTGACGCCCCCGGTGGCGGTTTCCGGCACGTGGTGCGCAGGCACCCGGTCGGCGTCACCGCGTTCGTCACGCCATGGAACTTCCCCGCCGCCATGGCCGCCCGCAAGATCGCCCCCGCGCTGGCGGCCGGCTGTCCGGTCCTGCTCAAGCCCGCGCCGGAGACCCCGCTGACCGCCCTCGCCGTGGCCGCGCTCCTCTCCGCGGCCGGGTTGCCCGACGGGCTGGTCAACGTCCTGCCCACGGACCGCGCCCCGGAGGTCGTTTCGGCCTGGCTCGGCGATGAGCGCGTGCGCAAGTTCTCCTTCACCGGTTCCACCGCCACCGGAAAGCTCCTCCTGGAGCAGGCCGCGGCCAACGTCGTCAACGTGACCATGGAGCTGGGCGGCAACGCCCCGTTCATCGTCTGCGCGGACGCCGATGTCGACGCCGCCGTGCGGGGCGCGATGGACGCCAAGATGCGCGGCGGCGGCGAGGTCTGCATCGCCGCCAACCGGTTCTACGTCCATGCCGACGTCGCCGCCGAGTTCACCGAGAAGTTCGGCGCGGCCATGGCCGCCGTCCGCACCGGGCCCGGCCTGGAGGACGGCGTCACCCTCGGCCCGATGATCAACGCCGCGGCGGTCGACAAGATCCGCTCCCTGGTGGACGACGCCGTGGCCCGTGGGGCCCGGATCGCCGTGCGGGGCACGGTCCCGGCCGGCCCCGGCCACTTCTACCCGGCGACGGTCCTCACCGATGTCCCCGACGAGGCCCGCATCCTCCACGAGGAGGTCTTCGGCCCCGTCGCACCGCTGACCACCTTCACCGACGAGGACGATGTGCTCACCCGCGCCAACGCCACCGTCCACGGATTGGCGTCGTACGTCTACTCCCGCGACGTCGCCCGGGCGCTGCGCCTCGCCGAACGCCTGGAGGTCGGCATGGTCGGCCTCAACCGCGGCCTGCTGTCCGACCCGGCGGCCCCGTTCGGCGGCGTCAAGCAGTCCGGCCTCGGCCGGGAAGGCGGCCGCGAGGGTATCGAGGCGTTCCTGGAGACGCAGTACGTCGCCCTCGACTGGCCCACCGGCTGACCCCGATCCTCTCCACCGCTCCGACTGTTCCGCAGCACCTTCCCGCTCTGCTCCACAGCCGTCCCCACCGGCCGGGCACCGAACGACAAGGACCGCACATGGCAACGACGCCAGCGACCGCCCACCAGCCGCCGCAACTCCCCGACTTCACCCGCGAACGCCGCCGCCTGCACACCAAGCTGAAGCTCGCCACCCAGATCGGCGAGGGCATCGACGGCTACATCATCGGCGGCATCGGCATGGCGATGGCCGCTCTCACCGCCGACCTCCACCTCTCCACATCGATGGAGGGCCTGGTCGGCGCCTCGCCGCTGATCGGCATCTTCCTCGGCGGCCCGCTCTTCGGCCGGCTCGCAGACCGCTTCGGGCGCCGCCCGGTGTTCCTCGCGGACATGCTGATCTTCCTCGTCGGCTCGGTGCTTCAGTTGTTCGTCACCGACGGGCTGCAGCTGTTCCTCATCCGGCTGCTGATGGGTGTGGCGATCGGTGGCGAGTACGCCATCGGCGCCCCGCTGCTGTCGGAGTACGCCCCCAAGGAGGGCCGCGGCCGGCTGCTGGCCAGCCTGGAGATCAGCTGGTACGTCGGCTACGCGCTGGCCACGGTCGTGGGCGCCCTGTTCGCCGGCGTCGACGGTGGCTGGCGCTGGTCCCTGGCCAGCAGCGCCGTCATCGCCGTGGTGTGCGTGGCCCTGCGCGGCGGCATCCCGGAGTCGGCCCGCTGGCTGCTGAGCAAGGGGCGCCGGGAGGAGGCCGAGCAACTGATCGAGAAGTACGGCATCCAGATCGACGTCACCGCCGAGCTCGACGACAACACCGGTTCCCAACGCGTCGGCTTCGGGGCCCTGTTCAGCCGCCGCCATATCCGCAGCACGGTGTTCGCCAGCGTGTTCTGGGCGGCTCTGGTCCTGCCGTACTTCGCCATCGGCACCTTCTGGACCCAGGTCTTCGACGCCCTGCACATGGGTGACAACGCCGTCGGGGCGCTTCTTGTCTACTCCTTCACCGCCGTCGCCGGTGTGACGGCCGGCTGCCTGGTCGTGGACCGCATCGGCCGCCGCAAGCTGCTGATCCCGCCGTTCTGGATCACCGGCGGCTGCCTGGCGCTGGTCGCCGTGTGGCCGTACTCCACCCCGGTCATCGTCGGCGGCTTCCTGTTCTTCATCTTCCTCAACGCCGCCTCCAGCGCGCTGACCGCGGTCTACCCGCTGGAGGTGTTCCCGACCTCCCTGCGTGCCACCGGCGTTGGCTTCGCCACCGCCATGAGCCGGGTCGGCGCGGCCGTCGGCACCTTCCTGCTGCCGATGGGCCTGGACCGCTTCGGCGTGCGGTTCGTCCTCCTCGTCGGTGCCGGCGTTCTCGCCGTCGGCGGGCTGGTGTCGCAGTTCCTGGCCCCGGAGACCACGGACCTCGACCTGGCCCGGGCGGCACGCGTCGCCCGGGACAAGACGTCGGCCTGAACCACTGCCCGAGCCATGGGCCGCGGGCCCGCGACGTCGTGGCCGCCCTCCTCGCCGACCAACCGGGCGGTCAGTCGTCGTGGGCCCTGCCGTGGGACACCGGGACCTGGATCGGTGAGGACCTGGGCCTGCGGCCGCGGCCGCGCGAGCTGGCCGAACGGTTCGTCCGCCGGCGGCTGAGCATCGACCGCAGCGTCAACCAGGCCGTCATAGACATCCTGGCCTCAACCGGTTCTCCGGCTCCCTGGCCCGATCCCCGTGTCGCCGCCGAAAGCTCGCCCGCTTGGACCGGATGGTGCTAGAACGCTACCTCGCCGACCTGGCCCTCGACCTACGCGCGCCCCATTCCCGCGGCCGGGACATCGGCTCGCTGAACGCCTTCATCCCAGCCGTGCGCCGCCACGGCTGGGATCACAGCCTTCCGGCAGTTCCCCACCGCCGACGTCAACTTCCCTGCCCACTCGTTCGAGCTGATCGTGCCGAGGAATAGACAGGTGCTCCGTGCGGCCCCGCGCATCCGAGGTCCGAGGACTACACCAACGGCAGGAGCGCCAGCGCCTCTCTCACGTTGTGCTCGGCGATCCCCTGCATGAACGCCCGGTCGGGGAAGTCACCGTCAAGGAGACGAAGTGGGCCGGCTACCAGCGACAGACGCATCGCGAGCATATAGAGGTCGAGCCGCTGCGGATCGAGACCGGGCCGGGCCAGTGCGGTGTACCGCTCGCCGAAGCGGAGCTGGAGGAAGACGTGCTCCCACTCGACGTCGAAGTACATCAGGCCCTCGATGTCGATCAGGACGGGGTGACCGTCGGCGTCGACCAAGACGTGATCGGGGCCGAGTTCTCCGTGGATCAGTCCGTACTCCGTGCGAGGGCTCACTCGATCGGCCAGTTCCTGCAGACGGTCACGCAACACAGCGCCGGCTGTCGCGATCCTGCCCTCGCGCCCCGCCGCCTCCTCAAGGTCCCGCAGGGCACGGCCGAGGACCCGTCGCTCGCACGAGACCTCGGATGCGGAGCCGCCCCGCTCCAGCAGGTCCACTCTGCCGTAATGCTGGGCCTGCTGCCGATGCATCACCTCAAGCATCTTGGCGAGGTCGCCCAGGGCTCCCGAGGCGCGCGTGGGATCGGTTTCGAAGAGTGCTTCGAGCGTGCCGCCGGAGACGTCCTCGACCACGGCGACGTCCGACGGATAGCGGTGTCGGCTGTCATCCGCCGAAAGTACTCGTGGAACCCGTGCCCCGAGGCTGTCCAAGCTCCGCTGCGCGGCCAGGAACGGGACCAGCCCGGAGGCGGGCGTGAACGGGTCAGCCGGGTCGGCCTCTCGCGCGTCTGGCCAGAAGTTCTCGGCTTCGGCCCAACTGTAGACGATCACACTCGCTGTGAGGGCTCCGTCAAGGCGGACCCGGTACACCCCTTTCTTGCTCCCCCCGCGCAACCGGTCCACCGCGACAACGTGGCATTCCGCTCCCAGTGCGTCACGCACGAGCCCCGACAGGTCTTCGATGTCCGCGAGTTGCCGCATCCGCAGAACCTACTGAAGACGCCGCCGCGCGTGCCACTGGGTACCTCCTCAGCAGTCCCCCGAGTCGTCGCCGACTTGCACAGCCGCGTCAGGCCCGACGCCATGTCGTGCCCCACGGCGTCGAAGACCGAGCGTGCAGCGTCGTCTCGGTCAGCGAGTGGTCGAATGCGTCGCCGCCGATCTCGTACGCGGGCTCCAGCACCGCAGTCGACGCGACGGCCCGTTGCCGACGGTTCAGGGCGGCAGGAAGGCACGCGGCATCTCCGCGGGCAGCTGCATCCGTTTCGTTCGGGTACGTCGGACGAAGTAGTCCATGTGGGTCCGCTTGGACGTGATCATCATGGCCAGCAGTGCGGCCAGCGCCCGGCCGCCGCGCAGCGAGGCAGGAGTCAGCGACGGCGAGTGCACATGGCACCCGTGGGCGCTCGCCGCCAGCGCTGTTCGGCGCGGCCCCGGGGCACCTCGTGGTCAGTGGCCCAGAAGCGATACAAATGTGATATGTGCGCAGGTTCTGGTCACTACGGGCGTGGGGTGGCTGATGCGCCCAGGAGGGCCGATGGGCCCGATCGGAATCCTCGCCCGGAACAGGGCCCCCATGGGCCGCGGGAGCGCGGCGGGCCTCAGCAGGGGGGAGCGGCGCCGCCGCGGCCGCTGCGCTCCCTGCTGAGCGTGCGCAGCCTCGCCGGCCAGGTCTTCCTCCTGCAGCTGGTCCTCGTGCTGCTGGTCGTCGCCGCCGCGCTGCTGGTTCTCGTCGTGCAGGCTCGGCGCCAGAGCGTGGCGGACGCCCAGCACCGGACGCTTGCTGTGGCCCAGACGTTCGCGCACTCCCCGGGGGTCGTGGCGGCGCTGAACAGCCGCGACCCGACCGCGGTGCTGCAGCCGCACGCCGAGGCGGCTCGAAAGGCCGCGGGCGTCGACGCCATCATCGTGTACAGGCTGGATGGGATCACCCTCACCCACAGCGACCCGCGCCAGATCGGGAAACACATCATCGGCCCGTACGCGGAGGCGGCGGCCGGCAAGGCGTTCACCAGGACCTTCCGGGGATCCCTGGGGCTTTCGGTGATCTCGGCGGTCCCCGTGAGGGCGGCCGACGGCTCGGTCGTCGCCATCGTCTCCGTTCCCGTACGGGTCGAGAACGTGCAGCACGCGGTGGACCGGCAGCTGACGGTCCTGCTCGGCGGCACCGCTGGAGCCCTTGCCATCGCCGCGGCCGGAGCGGGCCTGGTGAGCCACCGGTTGCGGCGGCACACCCATGGCCTGGACGCGGCCGAGATGGCCCGGATGTACGAGCACCACGACGCGGTCCTGCATGCGGTGCGGGAAGGAGTGCTGATCATCGGCGGCGGCGGGCGGTTGCTCCTGGCCAACGACGAGGCACGGCTGCTACTGGGCCTGCCGGCGGACGCGGAGCAGCGCCAGATCACCGATCTGGGATTGGAGGAGGACCTTGCCGAGCTGCTGATGTCCAATCGCCCGGTCACCGACGAGGTGCACCTGGCGGGCGACCGGCTGCTGGCGGTCAACAAGCGGCTGACCGCACCTCGCGGCCCGGAGGGCAGCGTCGTGACGCTACGGGACACCACCGAGCTGCTGGCTCTCTCCGGCCGGGCTGAGGGGGCGCGCGCACGGTTGAAACTGCTCTACGACGCCGGGTTGCGGATGGGCGCCACGCTGGATGTGAAGCACACCGCCGAGGACCTGGCCGAGGTGGCGGTGCCCCGGTTCGCCGATGTCGTCACCGTCGAACTGCTGGACCCGGTCCTGCACGGCGAGGAGTCCTCCGCCGCGACCACCGAGATGCGTCTCACCGCGGCCGCGGATGTGGATGAGGACCGTCTCGCCGGCCTTGCCGACGAGCTGATCCGGTTCGTCACCACCCACGCCGCCCCCGCAGGGACGGTCGGCGGCCGAGCGGTGCTGGTGAGGGACCTGCACACCGCCGACGTCCGCCGTGCCCAGGGCACCGAACATGCCCGGCGACTCCTCGACCACGGTATCCACTCCTTGCTCGTGGTCTCGCTGCGGGCCCGTGGGGTGCTGCTGGGAAGGGTGGAGTTCTGGCGGGCGAACGACTCCCCGCCGTTCGAGGAGGAGGACGCGTCCTTCGCCGAGGAACTGGCCGCCCGGGCAGCGGTGTGCATCGACAACGCCCGCCGCTACACCCGCGAACGCACCATGGCCGCCACTCTGCAACGCAGCCTGCTGCCACGCGGGCTGCCCGAGCAGACCGCACTGGAGGCGGCGTACCGCTACCTGCCGGCCCAGGCCGGGGTGGGCGGGGACTGGTTCGATGTCGTCCCGCTGTCCGGCGCCCGGGTGGCGTTGGTGGTCGGCGACGTGGTCGGCCACGGACTGCACGCCGCGGCGACCATGGGCCGACTGCGCACCGCCGTTCACAACTTCTCCGGTCTGGACATCCCTCCGGGTGAGCTGCTCGGCCGGCTGGACGAGCTGGTGGTCCAGATCGACGCCGAGGAGGCCGCAGCGGGGGAGGACGGGCAGACGATCACCGGGGCGACCTGTCAGTACGCCGTCTACGATCCCACCTCCGGGCAGTTGACCATCGCCAGCGCAGGCCATCCGGGACCGGCGGTGGCCCATCCCGACGGGACCGTGGACTTCCCCCGGGTGTCCGTCTCCCCGCCGCTGGGACTGGGCGTCGGCCTGCCCTTCGAGAGCACCGAGCTGACGGTGCCCGAGGGTTCCCGGCTGGTCCTCTACACCGACGGCCTGTTCGAGGACCGCGACCTCGACGCCGGCCTGAATGCTCTGCGCGGTGCTCTGACCGGGCCCGATCGCACCCCGGAGGCCACATGCGCGGCGGTGATGGAGGCCATGTTGCCCGACCGGCCCAGGGATGACATCGCGCTGCTGGTGGCCCGCACCCGTCGGCTCGCCCCCGGCCAGATCGCCGAGTGGCACGTGCCCCGTGACCCGGCGGCGGTGGCCCCCGTGCGCACTGCCTGCGCCCGCACACTGACGGAGTGGGGCCTGGAGCACGTCGCTTTCACCGCCGAACTCGTCCTCAGCGAGCTGATCACGAACGCCATCCGCTACGGCACCGAACCCATCACCGTACGGCTGCTCCACGACCGCACCCTGATCTTCGAGGTCTCCGACGGCAGCAGCACCTCGCCCCGGCTGCGTCGGGCGAACGACACCGACGAGGGCGGCCGTGGACTCTTCCTGGTCGCCCAGTTCACCGAACGCTGGGGCACCCGCCACACGTCCACCGGCAAAGTCATCTGGGCCGAACATTCCCTCCACGACGGCGCCGTGCCGGCGGCGGAAGGGCTCGGCGAGATCCTGTTCGGCCAATGGGACGACACGACACTGTGAGCCGAGGCTCCTCGGTGGAGGGTCACTGGTCGCCCGCTTCCCCTGGCGGGATTCCGTCATCGAGGTGGACGAGTACTCTGGCCTCGATGACCACTGCGGTTCCCCACCCCCCTGGAGCCGTCGTGACCGCACCCCGTGCCCGAGCAGCCGCCGTCTTCGGCTCCTGTGCCCTTGTGGCACTGGGCCTGAGTGCCTGCGAGAACACAACGACCACCGGACCCCAGAAGCCCTCGGTGGCCACCTCGGCCGAGAACGCGGGCGGCATGGGAGCGCTGATCACCGCAGCCAGACACGAGGGCACGCTCAGAGCGATCGCGCTACCACGTGACTGGGCCAGCTACGGCGCCCTGATCGACGGCTTCGAGAAGATGTACGGGATCAAGGTCACGGTCGACAACCCGCAGGGCCACAGCGAGACCGAGATCGACGCCCTGAGGAAGAGCGGTAACCGGCCGGAGGCCCCCGATGTGATCGACGTGGGCGATACGTTCGCGCGCGAAGCAGCGCGGCAGAACCTGCTCGCGCCGTACAAGGTGGCCGCGTACGACTCCATCCCCGGCAGTCAGAAGGACCCCCGGGCCCGCTGGTACAACAACTACGGCGGCTACATCTCCATCGGCTGCGACGCGAGCCGCGTCAAGCCCTGTCCCCGGACCTTCGTCGATCTGCTGAAGCCCGGTTACCGGGGCAAGGTCGCGCTCGAGGGCGACCCGACCCAGTCGCAGACCGCCCTCGCCAGCGTCTACGCGGCCGCGCTGGCGAACAACGGATCGTTCGACGACATCCAGCCCGGCCTCGACTTCTTCGGCAAACTCAAGAAGACCGGCAACTTCAACCCCCTTGAGTCCACCTCCGCAGCGGTCGCGGACGGTCGGACGCCCATCAGCATCAACTGGGACTACGTCAACCTCGGCTACGCCGACCAGTTCCGCGGCAAGGGCGTGAACTGGCAGGTGGCGATCCCCTTCGACGGCAGCTTCGCCCAGTACTACGCGCAGGCGATCAACAAGAACGCCCCGCACCCGGCTGCCGCCCGCCTGTGGGAGGAGTACCTCTTCAGCCCGAAGGGCCTGAACCTCCGGCTCCACGGCTATGCCCGCCCGGTGCTCATGGACACCATGAGGCAGGACGGCACCCTCGACGAGGCCGCCGCCGCACGTCTGCCGACGGTCGAGGGAACGCCGCAGTTCCCGACGGACGCGCAACTGGAGAGGGCGAGGCAGACGGTCGCCCAGGGCTGGGCGAAGGCCGTCTCCGGCTGACGCTGGACCGAGCACGACGTATCAGGTACTTACGGGGCGGTGGCCCCACCCGTGTTCTCCGCCGTGGCCACGTGCACCGGTGCGAGATACCCGCTCGCCGGGCTGAGAACGCTCGGTCGAACTCGTCGATCACGGTGTCCATGACCGGGCTCGCGTCGGTGCGGCGTCTCGACACCCCGCCTGCTCTCCCGGGCCCCGTGCCCCGTCCGTCAGCGGTCCCCGTCAGCCCTCGTCCTCGAGCGCGTCGATGCGGACGGGACCGCCCGTACGGACCGACCGGATGGCCGCCTGGCCCGCCTCGCCCATATCGACCTCACCACGGTCGGACAGGACATCGCGGGCCTTGCTGAACTGGCCGTGGGCCGGGCCATCGCCCGACTGGAGGAAGAGGCGGCACCGGCCGGGGAGGCCTGGTCCCGCCGCGTCTGGTCGTCCGCGGGACCACGGCGGCGCCTCGCGCGCGGTAGGGGCGGGGGCGCCGACGAGCGGCGGTGGGCGGGCGCCGGTTGCCGCCGCGGCTACCGCACCGCGATGAACCGCCACGGCCTCGCCGCCAGGGTGCGCGTGCTGCCGGGCGGACTCACCGAGGAGGACGGCGCCGCTGCGGCCCGCACCCTTCTGGCCCAGGACCCTCGGCCCACCGCGGTCCTCGCCTTCAACGACCGCTGTGCGACAGGGGAGGCCGTGGTCCCGCCGCGTCTGGTCGTCCGCGGGACCACGGCGGCGCCTCGCGCGCGGTAGGGGCGGGGGCGCCGACGAGCGGCGGTGGGCGGGCGCTCTTATGCTGAGCCCGAGGCTTTTGCGGCTTATGTCCTACGGTACGGCGGTACGGCCGTGACCTGTGGCCCGGTTGGAGTCTGCCCATGACCCGTTCGTGCATACGGCTGCGCAGAGGGGCTGCCACCGCCGCCGCGGTGGTGACGCTCGCACTGCCTGTCGCGGTCGGGGCCGCGTTCGGGGTTCCGGAGTCCAATCCCACCGTCACCGTGGCCGTACCGACCGATCCTTCCGGTTCCACGCCGTCGCCGCTGAGCGAGGTACGCGCTCTCACCCCCGACGTGACGCGGCAACTCGACAAGGCCGTTCAGCGGGCGATGCGCGAGGCCCACGTCCCCGGTGCGACGGTGGGGCTGTGGACGGCCGACAATGGCAGCTACGTACGCTCGTTCGGGGTCGCCGACAAGAGCGACGGCCGGCGGATGTCGCCGGATCTGTCCATGCGGATCGGCAGCGAGACCAAGACGTTCACGGTGACGGCGCTGCTTCAGCTGGTCGACCAGGGCAAGGTGGGGCTGGACGACCGGATCGGCCAGTACGTGAGTGGCGTGCCGAACGGCGACAGGATCACTCTGCGTCAACTGGCCGGAATGCGCAGCGGGTTGTTCAACTACTCCCAGGACGACGCGTTCTCCGGGGCGCTGATGTCCGATCCGCAACGGCCGTTCACTCCACGTCAGTTGCTCGACTACGCCTTCAGGCACCCGGTGCTGTTCCCGCCGGGCCAGAGGTTCGACTACAGCAACACCAATCTGATCCTGCTCGGCCTGGTCGTCGAGAAGGTCAGCGGCCGGCGGCTCGAGGACTTCATCCACGGCAACATCCTCGTACCGGCCGGCCTGACCCATACGCTCTTCCCGGCCGACGCGACCTTCCCGGCCCCGCACGCGCAGGGGTACACCAACCAGACCACGAGCGGGAAGGTCGAGGACGCGACCGACTGGAACCCCTCCTGGAGCGGGGCGGCCGGTGCGATGATCTCCGATCTGCAGGACCTGCACACCTGGGCGCGTACGGTGGCCACGGGCAGACTGCGGGACGGCGGCACCCTGATCAGCCCCGCCCTGCAGAAGCAGCGGCTCGTCACGCCCGCGACCATGGTGCCGGGCATCGGGTACGGTCTCGGTGTCTTCAACGTCCAGGGCTGGATCGGGCACAACGGTTCACTGCCCGGCTACGAGTCCCTGACGGTCCACCTTCCGTCGGCGCGTGCGACCCTCGTCGTGCTGCTGAACACCGACATCAGCCATGGTGGTCGGGAACCCAGCACGCTCCTCGGCGAAGCGATCACGAAGATCGCCACACCGGGGCACGTCTTCAGCCTGGCCGCGCCTTCGCCCGCCGGGTGAGGATCGCGGCGGCCCAAGGGGCGCGCCGCCTCCGAGCGTGCGGCGAATTGCGGTGCCGGGGTGGCGGCCGGTTCCCCGCACTCACGACACATCGCGTGCCGCTCCAATCCTCCGCGTGAGCGCATCGCCGTCGTCGTTCCCCGGCCACCGTACGAGGTGATCCCGGTGTCCTCGTACATCCGGTGCCGGCTGCGCGGCCGGAACCGGATGCCCGCGACGAACACCTGACGCCCGCTCGCACCCCGTCCTGTCACGCGGGGCTCGCACCCCGTCCTGTCACGCGGGGCTCGGGCGGCGTTCCCGTCCGGCCCGGTCACTGGCGAGACCCCTCACCCCGCTCTGTGCGTGGCTCACATCACAGCCCGCTGGGACCGGAATGTGGAGCTGGGCTTCACACCTTCATGGCATGCTCACGACTTGTTACCCGTCGGTATTGTTCGTCCGGCGGGCGTTTCCTGCGCCCGGCGGGCGTTCCCTGCCACCCCCCACCACCTCAGGACAGGTCTTGCGCATCCGCAAGTGGCACCTGCGTGCCCTCATGCCCGCGTTCGCGGCATCCGCCCTCCTGCTCGCCTCTGGCTGCTCGTCCGGCCCCGGCTCGTCCGCCGCCTCCGCCGCGGCGCCGGCCGGACCGGCCGAGGCCTCCGCCTCGGCGGCCGAGGATCCCGGCCGCCCCCTCGCCGTCGCGGCCGCTCCGGCCGCCACCTCGACCGCGCTCGCCCGCCCAGGAGAGCGCGGCGCACGGGCCCACCGGAGCACGCTCAAGGTGAGTTCGTACGACCGTCACACCCGACGCGCTGTCATATCGCAGGCGAACAAGGGAACTTCACCCCCTGCGCGCATCCCCTCCACGACTCCGTCGGGAGCCCCGGCCGGTTCCGCCGAACCGGGGCGGATCGCCGTCGGTGACGTCATCGCCAGTGCCCCCGCGCCCGGCGCCCCCGACGGCCTTCTCGCCAAGGTCACCCAGGTGATCGGCGACACCCGTCACGGCACCGAGGTGCAGACCGCGCCGACCACCCTCGACACCCTGCTCGGCGACGACAGGGCCAAGGGCGCGGTGCCCGTGGACCCCTCGTCCTTCGCCGTCGAGCGGCTGCTGCCCGACGTGCAGGTCTCGTGGACCGGGAGGGGTGACGTCCACTCGGGGCCCAAGGGCACGAAGGTCCCGCTCGGCAGTCTGCGCGTCGACGTGCGGGCCGGCGTGCCCACGGCCCCGGGCGCACCGGTGTCGGCGGACGCCACCGTGGGCGGGTACGTGCAGGTCGCGCCCGAGGTGGACTTCTCCTACGGCGGTGGCGGCTCGGGCGCCGCGGCCCGGCAGGCCGGGCCCGCGTCGGCGTACCTCGGCGTCTCGGGAGACTGGACCTCGCGGTGGTACCTGAAGGGGCGTGCCGCGGCCTCCGTCAAGCCCGTGCGGCTGCCGTTCGCCAAGCTCCATGCCGACCCCGTCCTTCAGGTCGGTGCCATCCCCGTCGTGGTCAACCTCGATCTGACCTGCTACCTGGAGGTCAGCGGGGACGGCAGCGCGACCGTCTCGATCGAACAGGACCTCAAGGGTGGCTTCAAGGCCGGTGGCACCTTCGGTCCGGCCAAGGGCTGGACGCCCGTGAACGAGTCGACGATGACGAGCACGCCGGTGCGCGCCTCTCTCTCCGCCTCGGGGAACGTGAAGGCGGCCCTCGGCGCCCAGGCCACCGTCGGTCTGTACGGCGCGGTCGGCGTCACCGCCGACCTGGCGCCGTATCTGCGCGGCGAGGCGTCCGCGACCGCCACGGCGGCCACGGGCTCGGCCGCGAGCCCCACGGCCGCCGCGGTCGGGTCCTGGGGTGTCTACGGCGGCGTTGACCTGAGCGGAGCGCTGCAACTGCAGCTGTCCGTGTTCGGCACGCCCGTCCTCCAGCGCACCATTCCGCTGGGCACCCTGCACCGGGAGTGGAAGCTCGCCGAGGGTGCGGCGTAAGGGTGCCGCGCAAGGGCGGACGAGCCCCGCGGGGCGGCCCCGACCGTCGCGCGGGGCGGCTCGGTATGCGGGCGGGGACGAGGAACAGGCCGGTGCGGTTGCCTCGCGGCCCTCGTCGGGTGTCCGTCCGCCGTCCCAGGGGACGTCCCAGGAACAACGGGACGGAATTCCCGCCCGTCGATGCGGAAACGCTGGGTGACGTGAGATCACGTCTCGTGATCGGCAACGTCAGCACGGAGGTTTCCATGATTCGTCGGACACTGCAGGGCGGCCTGCTGGCCGCGGTTGCGATGTTCGCGCTCGTGCCCACGGCGGCCGTCGCCGTCGGGGGCGACCCCGCCGGTACGGCGGCGGTCGTCACGACGGCCCCGCACCGCCCGCACGCGCCGCTCTCCGCCCTCACCCGGCGCACGCCGGTCCGTCACTGCGGGCACCGCTCCGTGCGGTGCCACCACCACGTCCGTCACGCGCGCCACGCCGCGCGCTCGGCGTACCACCGTCACACCGTCCGGGTCGCCGGGAGCGTCGCCACGCGCCGGGCCCCGCTGAACGTCCGCTCCGGTCCCGGCACCGGCTACCGGGTGGTCGGCCACCGTCATGCCCACGGCCGGCTGGTGCTGGTCTGCAAGAAGCAGGGCTCGTACGTCCACGGGAACCCGCGCTGGTACAAGCTCGCGGACGGCAAGGGATACGTCTCCGCACACTACGTCCGTACGCGGGGTGCCCTGCCCTGGTGCTGACGCGCTCCGCGCGTCCCGCCTCCGAGGAACGGCCTGTCCGGTCACCCGTGCGTGCCCGGGCAGGCCGTCGGCGCGCCCGGCCCCGGGCGACTCGCCCTTCTTCATACCGGTATCGATGTGTGGCGGTACCGCGCCCACGGGAACACATCCCGACAAGCAGGGCGAACCGCCCATACTGTAACCGGCGTTGAGGGACAGGTCATGCGACAGCCCCAAGGATCGAGACCGTGAGGCACGACGCACCGCGGACGGCTGCGCCCCGCGGGCCCACGGCCGCCCCTCCCGGGCAGACGGACGGGCCGTTCGTGACGGAGCTGCGCGATCTCAAGGAGCGTACCGGTCTCAGTCTCGCGGCCCTGGCCGCGCGCACCCCCTACAGCAAGTCCGCCTGGCACCGTTATCTCCAGGGGGTCCAGCGGCCCCCCCGCTCGGCCGTGGAGGCGCTCGCCGGACTCGCCGGCGCCGATCCCGCCCCCGTGGTGGCCCTGTGGGAGGCGGCCGACCGCCCGCCGGTCGCCGAGGCGCCGCCGGGCGACGATCCGGTGGCGCGGCCCGCCCGGACCCGGCGGCTGTCGCTGTCGGCCCTCGCCCTGGTGGTCACGGTCGCCGCGGTCACCGTCACGCTCGTCACCGCCGACCGATCCGGTGCGCCCACCGGGCGGCTCGCGTCCGCCACGCCTCGGTGCCGGGGTGCGTCCTGTCAGGGGCAGCTGCCCGACCGCGCCGCCTGCGACCGGGACGCGCAGACCAAGAGCGCGGTCCGCGACGCGTCCTATGCCGTGCGGCTGGAGTACTCGCCGACCTGCGGTGCCGCCTGGGGCGAGGTCAAGGCCAAGGCGTCGGACGCCCGCGTCATCTCCGTGCGGGCGGGGCGGGACGCACTGTCCGCGGCGTACCCGGGAGACGGCTCCGGCGGCTCGGTGAGCCCCATGCTGGCCGTGACATCACCCCAAGGTGTGCAGGCTTGTGCCGAGGTGGACGGCAAGGTGGCGTGCACCGGCCTGGACGACGAACCGGCCGGGGAGCGGTGAGCGGATGATCGGGGCGGAGGCGGCTGCGCGGGGCAGGACAGGCGCGGGCGCTCTTGCCCCGGCGGATGTCCTACATGTTGTAGGGTTTGCGTCGTCCGTCCGCCGGTCGGTATCGGCCGGCGCGTTGTCGCCGATCGGGGGATCCGTGCAGGACACCGACGAGCCGTCGCCGCCGATCGGCCCCGTCTTCGAGCGGATGGTGGACCGGGCCCTGGATCTCCCGGAGGTCGCGGCCGCGATCGCCGCGGCCGACCCGGGCCCATCGCGCGAGTGGCTGCGTGCACAGGCCCTGGAGGCGGGCGACGACCTCGCCGCTGTCGCTGCCGATGAGTACGACCACTACCTCACGCTGCGCACGACCACCGCCGTGCGGGAGAGGACGTCGGACGGCGACGGCAGCGCCAGAGACGGGCTGCTGCCCGTGCTCGCGGTCCTGGTGCCGAGCCTCGGGGCCGCGGCCACCGGTGTCTTCCTGCTCTGTGGGTTCGGTCTGCGTGCCTTCGCCGTGCGTCCTCACATCGGCGACGGGCTGGTGATGGCGGGGGTGATCGCCGCCGCCGTGACGGCGGGAGCGGCCCTCGGGGATCTCGCCTGGCTCCTCGTGGCCCGCAGGCGGGGCCGCCGCGGGCCCGGCGACCATCCCGCGGACCGCGACCCGGAGGTGCGCCGCGCCCGTGAGACCTGGGAGCTCGCCGTGCTGGAGCGGGGGCTGGTGCCGTTCCTGCTCGACCGGGCGGATCCGGGGCCGGCGGATCTCGAGCGCGTGGGTGGCGCGCGTGCGGACACCGAGCGAGAGCATCCGGGGCGCCCGCGCGAGCAGGGCGGGGACGAGGAAGGCATGGACGCAGGGCGGGTCGTGGGGGCGGAGGAGGGGGCACAGTAGCTGCCCGGGGGCCCGGGGGCGCTCGTACGGGTGAACCGCTTCTCGCCCCCCACCGGCCCGCGCCGGAACCCGCCGCCCCGGGGCGCTGGCATCCTCCCCGCCGGACTCCTACCCTAGGTGAGGTCCCTGTTACCCCTACGAAATGTAGGGTCCATGGGAGCGTCTGGGAGAATCAAGGGCAAATCGCCCCGAGCCCATGTGTCAGCTTCCGTCCACGCCGGTCACTCCGGCCTCTTGTCAAGGTGAGTCATCGCGGTGCCCGCACAGCAACAACCAGTGATCCCCCAGCAGCGCGTCCAGCGCCCGCAGAGCACGTCGGGGGAGCGGCCTCCCCTGCTCACGCGCCTGCGCCCGGGGGCGGCCGCCGCCACGGTCTGGTACCTGCGACTGCAGGCCCTCCTGAACATTGTGGCGGTCGTCTCACTGCCCTTCCGCGAAGAGGTCCACGAGCACAACGCCGGCCAGTTCTTCACCCCGTACCTGGCCACCGCCGGTCTGGTCTCGGCGGCCCTGGCGCTGTTCCTGGCGCTGGTGATGCGGCGCCGCAAGCGCGCGGCGTGGATCTTCAACATGCTGCTGGCGGGCCCGCTCTTCGCCCTCTACGTGCTCGCCCTGACCCAGCACCACTACGGCCGGCACGTCTTCAACTGGATCTCCGCCCTGCTCACCGGCCTGTTCGTGGCCGCGCTGCTGGTCGGCCGCAAGGAGTTCCGGGCCGTGGGCGACCGCTCCAACCCTCGGCTCGCGCTGGTCGTGGCCGCCGGCGGCATCCTGGTCAGCGGCGGCATCGGCACTCTTCTGGTGAACGCGACCAACAAGTTCCCCGGGGCCTCCCTGACGGACAAGATCGCCTACACGCTGCTGCGCGGCGTCAGCGTCGGCCCGCTCGCCGACCACATCGACAACGTGCACGCGCCGCGCTGGGTGGACATCACCATCAACGTCCTGATGGCGATCTCCTTCCTCCTCGTGCTGTACGCCTGCTTCCGCTCGCCCCGCGGCCGGGAACTCCTCGGCGAGGAGGACGAGCGGCGGCTCCGTGCCCTGCTCGACAAGCACGGCGAGCGCGACTCCCTCGGCTACTTCGCGCTGCGCCGCGACAAGGCCGTGATCTGGTCCCCGAGCGGCAAGGCCGCCGTCACCTACCGGGTGGTCGGCGGGGTCACCCTGGCCTCCGGCGACCCGATCGGCGACCCCGAGGCCTGGCCCGGCGCCATCGAGGAGTGGCTCGAGGAGGCCCGTCGGCACGCCTGGACGCCCGCTGTCATGGGCGCCAGTGAAGAGGCCGGGACGATCTACGCACGACACGGTCTGGACGCCCTGGAACTCGGCGACGAGGCGATCGTGGAGGTCGCCGACTTCAGCCTGGAGGGCCGCGCGATGCGCGTCGTGCGGCAGGCGCACAACCGGGTGCGCCGCGCCGGGTACACCGTGCAGATCCGCCGCCACGGGGAGATCCCCGAGTCCGAGATGGCCAGCCTGATCGAGAAGGCCGACCACTGGCGCGACGGCGGCAGCGAGCGCGGCTTCTCCATGGCACTGGGCCGCCTCGGCGACCCGGCCGACGAGAACTGCGTGATGCTGGAGTGCCGGGACGGCGAGGGCGAGCCCCGCGCCCTGCTCAGCTTCGTCCCCTGGGGCGAGCAGGGCCTCTCCCTCGATCTGATGCGGCGCGACCGCGACTGCGAGAACGGCCTGATGGAGTTCATGGTCATCGAGCTGCTGCTGCGCGCCCGCGACCTCGGCATCCAGCGGGTGTCGCTGAACTTCGCGATGTTCCGTGCCGTCTTCGAACGTGGCGCCCGGCTGGGAGCCGGACCCGTCCTGCGGCTGTGGCGCTCGGTGCTGACCTTCTTCTCCCGCTGGTGGCAGATCGAGTCGCTCTACCGCGCGAACGCCAAGTACCGGCCTGTGTGGGAGCCCCGCTTCCTGCTGTTCGAGAAGACCAGCGACATCCCGCGCATCGGCATCGCCAGCGCACGCGCCGAGGGCTTCCTGGAGGTGCCGAGCCTGCCGTCCCTGTTCGGCCGTCGGCACGTCCCGGCCCCGCAGGGGCAGCCGCGGCCGGCGTACGAGAAGAGTCATTGAGCGGCAAAGTCCCGGTTGCGGGGTGAGACACGGCGCGCGGCGCGACGTACAGGAGGGGAGGGGGAAGCCCCCCGCGCCGCCCGTTCCTCCCGGAGGTACCCCGCCCGTGACGATCGTCAAAGCAGCCCCGGCCCCCATCGACCGGGGCCATGACGAAGAGGCGCCCGAGGGGCAGGGCTGGCAGTTCAACTCCTCCCTGGGGCTGACCCTGCTGCTGCTCGTGCTGGTCGTCGGGCAGGGCCCGATCCGCCGGGCGCTGGCCGCGCCGGTGATGCAGAGCTGGATGACCGTCTTCCTCGCGGTGGTCGTCCAGGCCCTGCCCTTCCTCGTCCTCGGCGTGCTGCTGTCGGCGGCCCTCGCGGTGTTCGTCCCGCCGTCGTTCTTCGCCCGCGCCCTGCCGAAACGGCCCGCCCTCGCGGTGCCGGTCGCCGGGGTGGCCGGGGCGGTGCTGCCCGGCTGTGAGTGCGCCTCGGTGCCGGTCGCGGGGGCGCTGGTGCGCCGGGGGGTGACACCGGCCGCGGCGCTGGCCTTCCTGCTGTCGGCTCCGGCGATCAACCCGATCGTGCTGACCGCCACCGCCGTCGCGTTCCCGCGCAACCCCGAGATGGTGCTCGCCCGGTTCGTGGCGAGCCTGGTCGTGGCCTGCGCGATGGGCTGGCTGTGGCAGAGCCTGGGCCGCACCGACTGGCTGCGGCCGCCGGCCCGCGCGTCGTACGAGGGCCACAGCAAGGGGGCCGCGTTCTGGGGCTCCGTACGGCACGACGTGATGCACGCCGGTGGCTTCCTGGTCGTCGGCGCCATGGCCGCGGCCACCCTCAAGGCCGTGGCCCCGGCGAGCTGGCTGCGTACGGCGGCCGACGACCCGGTGGTGGCGATCCTCGCGCTCACGGTCCTCGCGGTGCTGTTGTCGATCTGCTCCGAGGCGGACGCGTTCGTGGCCGCGTCGCTGTCCCAGTTCTCCCTCACCGCCCGGCTGGCCTTCCTCGTGGTCGGACCGATGATCGACCTGAAGCTGTTCGCGATGCAGGCGGGCACCTTCGGCCGCTCCTTCGCGCTGCGGTTCGCGCCCGCCACCTTCGCGCTGGCGGTGCTGGGGTCGCTCCTGGTCGGGGCGGTGCTGCTGTGAACCGTCAGGCGCAAGCCGCCGTGCTGTTCCTGCTCGGCGGGGCGATGCTGCACGCCGGTACCACCGATCTGTATCTGCGCTACGTCAAGGCCGGGCTGCGCCCGCTGCTGCTCGCGGCCGGAGCCGTCCTGATCGCGGCCGCCTTGGCCACCGTCTGGTACGAACTGCGCCGGTCGCGGGCGGCGCGGCAGCGGCCGGCCGATGACGGGCCGTACGACGGGCACGGCCAGGGGGAGCACAAGCGGTCCGACGGGCACGACGACCGGCACGGCGAGGGCGAGCGGTCCGACGGCCAGGACCACGGGCACGGCCACTCCCACCGCGAGCCGCGGATCTCCTGGCTCCTCGTCCTGCCCCTGTTCGCTCTCATCCTGGTCGCCCCGCCCGCTCTGGGCTCCTACAGCGCCATGCGTACCGGTACGGCGCTCCAGCCGCCCCTGGCCTACCCGGCCCTGCCGTCCGGCGATCCGGTCCGGCTCGGCCTGGTGGACTACGCGGGCCGCGCGGCGTACGGGCAGGGACGTTCCCTCGGCAACCGGACGGTGGAGATCAAGGGGTTCGTCGCCCTGGACAGCGGTGGTACGCCCTACCTCGTCCGCATGGCCCTCAACTGCTGTGCCGCCGACGCCCAGCCGGTGAAGGTCGGTCTGTCCGGGAAGCTCCCGCCCGTGCTGCAGCCCGACTCCTGGCTCGACGTCACCGGCACCTACAGCGGTAAGCGGACCAAGGACCCGGTCAACGGCGGGATCGTCCCGTTCCTCGACGTCGTACGGGCCAGGCCGGTTCCCACCCCGAGCGATCCGTACGACGAGAGCTGGAACAGCTGACGGCGATCGCTCACGCGCCTGCCGCTCGCACCCCGTCCAGCGCCACGTTCAGCACCCGGTCACGCTGCGCGTCGTCCGGGAAGTTGGTCCCCGTGATCCCGGCGACCATGCGCAGCAGGTCGTCGAAGCTCATGTCGGCTCGGGCCCGTCCGGCCTTCTGCGCTCGCTCGAACAAGGGGCCGCCCGCCTGGTACATGGACTCCCGGCAGGCCAGGAAGATGTCCGACTCGTCGTCCATCGCCTCACGGATCGCCCGCTTGGTCACCGTGTAGTCCACGAACCGGCGCAGCCATGAGGTGAGCGCCTCCCACGGCTCCAGGTCCGCGACCTCCGTGGCCACCCGGCACAGGGCGTTCACCTCGCCCGCGTACACGCTCTCGAAGAGATGGCGGCGGGTGGGGAAGTTCCGGTAGAGCGTGCCGATGCCGACTCCGGCGCGGCGGGCGATGTCCTCCAGGGACGCCTCCGCGCCGTTCTCCGCGAAGGCCTCGCGGGCGGCGGTGAGCAGGGCGTCGTAGTTGCGGGCGGCATCCTTTCGGTGCGGCCGCTGGGACGCGACGATCTCACTGACGGGGAACGGCTGTGCCGTCACTGCTGCCTCCCTGGCCGGACCGAGGTTGAAGCGGAGGTGCGCCTCCGTTACAGTGGAGGTGTACCTCCACTTTAGCAGTCGGGGTGCGTTCGTCATGGACGCGTGCGGCCACACGCGTCGTCGACCTCGTGCCCCCTCGATTCGACACCGGGCCCTGCGCAGACCGCACCGCCCGTCCCTCCCATCCGCTCCGCGACCGCTCCCCGCGGCCGTCGCGTGCCCCGCGCTGCCCAGCGGCGCCGCCGGGTCCGTACGACCGCGGCCGGATGACGTCGGCCGCACCCTGTTCGGAGAGGCCCTTGATGCCCCGGAACTCCACTCGCCTCACCTTCGCGGTCCTCGCGACCGGTGCGGGCGTGTTCGCCATGCTGCAGTCGCTGATCGCACCGGCGCTGCCGACCGTCCAGCACGCCCTGCACACCTCGCAGTCCACCGCGACCTGGGTGATGACGGCGTATCTGCTGTCCGCCTCGGTCTTCACGCCGATCCTCGGCCGGGTCGGCGACCTCGTCGGCAGGAAGCGCACGCTCGTCGCCGTACTGCTGACCGTGCTGGCCGGCTGTCTGCTCGCCGCACTCGCGCCGAACATCGGTGTGCTCATCGTCGCCCGTGCGGTCCAGGGCGCCGGCGGCGCGCTGTTCCCGCTGTCCTTCGGCATCATCCGGGACGAGTTCGCCCCGGCCGAGGTGAGCGGCAGCATCAGCAACCTGTCCGCCGTGATCGCGGCCGGCGGCGGCGTCGGCATGGTGGCGGCAGGTCCCATCGTCTCCGCGCTCGACTACCGCTGGCTGTTCTGGATCCCCGTCGCCGTCGTCGCCGCCACCACCCTGATCGCCCTCCGTTTCGTACCCGAGTCGCCCAGCCGCGCCGTGGGACGCGTGAACTGGCTCGGCGCCGTACTGCTGTCGGCATGGCTGGTGGCCCTGTTGCTGCCGCTCAGCCAGGCCGGCCAGTGGGGCTGGGCATCGGCCAGGTCGATCGGACTGTTCACCGCCGCTGTGGTGCTCTTCGCGCTGTGGCTGCTGTCCGAGGCACGCTCCCGCACCCCGCTGATCGACCTGCGCGTCATGCGGCTGCCCGCCGTGTGGACGACCAACACCGCCGCGCTGCTGTTCGGCGCGGGCATGTACTCGATCTGGTCCTTCCTTCCCGGCTTCGTCCAGACGCCCGGCTCCGCCGGCTACGGCTTCGGAGCGTCCGTCACCGCGTCCGGGCTGCTCATGCTGCCGATGCTGATCGCCATGTTCTTCTCGGGCGTGCTGAGCGGTCGACTGGAACCGGTGGTCGGAGCCCAGGCGCTGCTCACGGCGGGTGCGGCGCTGGGCGCGGTCGCCTGCGGCTTCCTCACCCTCTGGCACGACCGTCAGTGGCAGGTGGCCCTGGTCGCGGGCGTGTTCGGTTTCGGCATCGGACTGGCCTTCGCCTCGATGGCGAACCTGATCGTCGGCAGCGTCCCGGCCGAGCAGACCGGCGCCGCGACCGGCATGAACGCCAACATCCGGACGATCGGCGGCTCCATAGGCGCCGCGGTCACCAGCGTCCTGGTGACCGGCCGGCTCCAGCCCTCGGGCCTGCCCTACGCCTCCGGCTACACGCACGGCTTCGGGCTGCTGGCCCTGCTCTGCCTCGCCGCCGCGCTGGCCGCGCTGCTCGTCCCGGCCCGGCGTACCGGCCGCGTCACCGGCGTGCCACGCGCATCCGACGAGCCGATCCGCACCCGGCCGGAGCCCGCCGAGCCGGGCGTGCGCGGCTGACCCGATCGAGGGCGGGGCGTTGGGGCCGCCGTGGGCGGCTGGATCGCTTCGGAGGGCTGATCGCCGCCCTGGGCGGACGGCCTGGCAGGGCGATGGCCTTCGCCATGAGCATCGCCGAGGACGGGCCGGGTGGCCTTGGGGGGCCTTGGCCTTCGCCATGGGCGTCGCCGGGGACGGGCCGGGTGGCCTTGCGGGACCATGACCGCTGCCTTGGGTGGAACGCCTTGCCTGGGCGGCGGTCATGACGCTGGGCCGGGTGGTGCTCCCGGGCGGTCGGGCGGCGGGTGTGCGAGTGGAGTCGGAGGCCGCCGAGCCGGGTGCGGGTGGCTGACGCGATCGAGGGCGGGGCGTTGGGCCGCCGCGGGCGGCTGGATCGCTTCGGAGGGCTGATCGCCGCTCTGGGCGGACGGCCTCGCAGGGCGATGGCCTTCGCCATGAGCGTCGCCGAGCGGGCCGGACGGCCTTGGGAGGGCCTTGGCCTTCGCCGTGAGCGTCGCCGGGGACGGGCCGGGTGGCCTTGGGAGGGCCTTGGCCTTCGCCGTGAGCGTCGCCGGGGACGGGCCGGGTGGCCTTGCGGGACCATGACCGCTGCCTTGGGTGGAGCGACTTGCCTGGGGCGGTCATGACGCTGGGCCGGGTGGCCTTGGAAGGGCCTGTCCGCTGCCCTGGGCGGGACGGATCGCCTCGGAGGGGCGTGATCGCTGCCCTGGGCGTAGCCCGTCGCCGCCGTCGTGGTCATGGTGCTCCTGATGGGCGGCTCTCCAGGGTCGCCAGTTCGCGGGCGTGTGCGACGGCGGTGCCGACGGCGGTGTGGATCACCGGGCCGTGGCCGGGCAGAAGGATGCCGGCGTCGAGCCCTTCGAGGGCGCTCAGGGAGTCGAGCGCGCGGCCCCGGTCCCGGTGGAACATCGGGGGCAGCAGTTGGGGCCCGCGCCGACGGGACGTCGGATGCCCGCTGACCAGCGCGTCGCCCGTGATCAGAATCCCGGTGCCGGGCAGGTGGTAGGCGCAGTGCCCGTCGGTGTGACCGGGTGTGAGGACCGGAACCGGACGCCCGGGAACGTCGAGCCCACCCTCCTCGGGAAACGGCTGCGGCTCGACGACCGGAATGTGAGCCGTACCGCCCGCCCGCAGGGCGTGCACGGCCCAGGGCAGCACTCCGGGACGCCAGCCGTTGGCCAGCACCCGGCCGACCGAGACCTGGTGCAGGAACTCGCGCCGGGCGTGCGCCAGCTCCGCGGGGTGCATCAGGACCGGCGTCCCATGGGTGAGGCGGAGATGCTCCGCCGCACCCATGTGGTCATTGTGCGCGTGCGTGATCAGCACGGCCGCCACGCCGTCGGGGGCGACCCCGACGGCAGCCAGTGACGCGAGGAGACGCTCCCGGTCCCTGGGATACCCCGTGTCGACCAGGGTGGCCGTGTCGCCGTCCCTGACGATCACCCAGTTGGTGCTGCTCCCCGCGACGAGGTACACGCCGGAATCGACCTCGACGATGTTGCCGTCGGGCATGGATCACCGCATCTTCTTCAGGCCCCGAAGGGCAGCCGGTCTCGGACACGCGCCACGGACGCCTCGCCCGGCGTCACCGAGCGCATCCTCTCGCAGCCGGGTACGGGGCCGCCCTCACACCGCGACATGCCTGGCCGGGTGTTCGCGTACGACCTCGCTCGCCATCTTGTCGTCGCGCAGCCCGAGGAAGCGCGGATGGCGCAGCATCCCGTCCCGGGTCCACTCGGTGAACCCGATCTGCGCCACGAGTACGGGCCGCACCCAGTGGGCGCCCCTCTCGCGCACCGGGTCGGCGAAGGGCGACGCCGAGGTGGCCAGTTCGTCGAGGCGGGCGCGCAGGTCGAGCAGCGTACGGCGGTCGAACCCGGTGCCGACCTTGCCCGCGTAACGGAGCCGGCCGTCCTCGTAGTAGCCGAGCAGCAGGGCGCCGAAACCGACCCGGCTGCCGGACGGCTCGGTGAAGCCGCCGATGACGAACTCCTGGCCAAGGGAGCACTTGAGCTTCAGCCAGGCCGTGGAACGGCGCGGCTGGTACGTACTGCCGGCGCGCTTGGCGATCAGCCCCTCCCAGCCACGCGCGCACGCCTGGGCCAGCAGCTCGGCGCCGCCCTCGTTGCGGTGGGTGGTCAGGCGCAGCGGGGGACGGAAGGTGAGGGCTCGGCGCAGCAGCGACTTGCGCGTGCGCAGCGGCAGCCGCCGGGTGTCCATGCCATCCAGCCGCAGCAGGTCGAAGACGTAGTACGTGACGGACACCCCGGTCGCCTCGATGTCCCGGCGCCGGGTCAGCCCCATCCGCTTCTGCAGACGGGAGAAGTCGGTACGGCCGTGTGAGAACGCGACGACCTCGCCGTCGACGGTGAAGTCCCGGCACTCCTGGGCGGCGATCGCGTCGACGATCTCCGGATAGGTCTCGTTCTGGCGGTGTCCCGAGCGGGACAGCAGGACGACCCGGTCGTCCTCGCGCACCGCGAGCAGGCGGACGCCGTCCAGCTTCCGCTCGAAGATCCACTCGCCGCCGGGGAAGTCCCGTCTGTCGCTCAGCGTGGCGAGCATGGGCCGTGCGGCGAGTTCGACGCCCGGACGGGCCGGGGCGAGCAGCCGTCGTTGCTCGGCCGGCAGCGTGTCCAGGAGGCCGCTCATCAGCGTTCACTCTCCGTGGCTGCCGGCGGCGACCTGGGCGAGCGTACGTCCGCTGCACACCGAGCGGGCACGGCGGGGGTCCGGCGTCGGGCGCCGACCGTCGGCACGGGCGTGGCCCGCCTTCACCAGCAGCCAGGCCTCGTCGTCTCCCTCGCGGAACCGGGTGAGGGCGTACTCGCCGCGCAGCTTGGAACCATGGAGCCGGAACGTGGCGTGCCCGCGCTCCAACGACTCCTCGAAGGGCACGGGCCGCCCACGGCGGTCGTGGCTCAGCGGCTCGTACCACCCGCGATCCCAGACGATCACCGTGCCGGCCCCGTACTCGCCCTCCGGAATGACGCCCTCGAAGTCCGCGTACTCCAGTGGATGGTCCTCGGTGGGCACGGCCAGGCGCCGCTCACCGGGAACGGTCGACGGCCCCTTGGGGATGGCCCAGGACTTCAGTACGTCGCCCACCTGAAGCCGGAAGTCGAAGTGCAGCGTGCTCGCATCATGGATCTGCACGACGAAGAGGGGCGCCTCGCGGGAGACCTCGTCCCCGTCCCCCGAGGACGCCTCCCGGCCCTCGGGCTCACCGGTCCGGCCGAAGTCGCGTTTGCCGCGATACTCCCGCAGCCGCTCGCTGCCGCTCACGTCCGGCTCCTTCCCGCCCCATTCCGCACGGGGTGCCCGTCTCGTGCGGCCCGAGTACCCCGTCGGCCGCCGTGACCACCTGCCGGGCGTGAGCGAGTACGCTCCGGAACATGCGGATCTCCGTTTCCTCGGACATGGACGAACCCGTGGCCCGCGGCCTCGTCGAGCAACTGCGCAGCCGCGGCCACGAGGTGCTCACGCACGGTGCGCTGCGTCCGGGGGCCGACCCCCAGTGGGCGGCATGCTCGGAGGCGGCGGCACGCGAGGTCGCCGACGGCACGGCGGACCAGGCGGTCGTGTGCTGCTGGACCGGCACGGGCGCGTCGATCGCCGCCAACAAGGTGCCGGGAGTACGGGCGGCGCTGTGCACGGACGCGTACACCGCTGACGGCGCCCGCCGCTGGAACGACGCCAATGTGCTGGCGCTCAGCCTGCGGTTGACGTCCGAGCCGCTGCTGAAGGAGATCCTCGACGCCTGGTTCGCCGCCGAGGCCAGCGAGGACGCCGACGACCGGGAGAACGTGGCCCGTGTCGGCCGGCTCGACCTCGGCAGAACGGCTCCGTAGCGCGGATCCTCGGCCGGCGGAAGCCCGGCCCGTGGCTCAGCCGCCCGCCACCAGCTCCGCGACCGGCTCCACCACGGTGTCGCCGACCAGCTCCACCGGGCCCAGGCCGTCCTCGCGCACGCTCCACAGCCACAGCACGTCCCGTCCGAACGACCACACCAGGGACGCCAGCGCCGACGCGACGATCCCCGCGGTCGCCGCGAACGGCAGCAGGCCCGAACCGGCCACCAGCAGGGCGATGCCCTGCCATGCCGCCACCGTCTTGCGCGCCATGCTCGGCGGCAGCTCGCCGTTCAGCCACGGCAGTACCTTGGCCGCCGCCACGAACACGTACCGCATCGCGCCGATCAGCAGCACCCACGGGCCCAGCGACATCGCCACGTACACGCTCAGCACCACGATCAGGAACGCGTCCACCTCCATGTCGAAGCGCGCGCCCAGTGCGGACGAGGTGCCCGTGCGGCGGGCCACCTTGCCGTCCACGCCGTCCAGGATCAGCGCCACCGCCGTCAGTCCCACGAAGAGCGTCACCGGCGGCGAGCTCTCGAAGGAGTCCGCGACCAGCGCCGTGACCCCGCCCACCAGGGTCGCCCGGCCCAGGGTCACCCGGTTGGCCATGCCGAAGGAGCGCAGCCGGGAGCGGAGCACGGCGCGGGTGAGCACCGCCCAGGTGGCGAGCGCGAACGCCAGGCCCGTCAGCCACCCGGCCGGCCCCATGCCGATCGCCGTGCCCAGCAAGGTCAGCAGCAGCACCTGCACGCCCGCTCCCACGGTCGTCTCCTGCTGCAACAGCCTCGCGTCGTATGTGTGGTTCAGGGCCACCGCTCACCCTCCGGCCAAGTGACAGATTCGATCTTCGCGCGTACCTTGTGCGCGACTTCTCGTAGCTGCGTACGTGAAGAATCGGCCGATCGTTCAGGAGGACGCACATGGACCTCACAGCACGCGCCTTCTGGCTGCGCTCGCCCGGGCAGGGAGAACTGCGCGACGTCCAGCTGCCCAAGCCCGGCGACGGCGAGGTGCTGGTGCGCGCGCTGTGTTCGGGCGTCAGCCGCGGCACCGAGACCCTCGTCTTCCGCGGCGGCGTGCCGGAGAGTCAGCATGCCGCCATGCGTGCCCCCTTCCAGGAGGGCGACTTCCCGGCACCTGTGAAATACGGCTATCTGAGTGTGGGACGAGTGGAGCACGGCCCCGCCGAACTGGTGGGACGGACCGTCTTCTGCCTGTATCCGCACCAGAGCCGGTACGTCGTCCCGGCCTCGGCCGTGACCGTCGTGCCGGACACCGTGCCCGCCGGACGCGCCATCCTCGCCGGCACCGTCGAGACGGCCGTCAACGCCCTGTGGGACGCCGGGCCCCAGGTCGGCGACCGGATCTCCGTCGTCGGCGGCGGCATGGTCGGATGCTCCGTCGCCGCCCTCCTGGCCCGACATCCCGGCGTCCGCGTCCAGCTCGTGGACGCCGATCCCGCGCGTGCCGAGACGGCCCGCGCGCTCGGCGTGGACTTCGCGCCACCCGAGGACGCGGCCCGCGAGCGCGACCTCGTCGTCCACGCCAGCGCGACCGAACAGGGTCTCGTACGCTCCCTGGAACTGCTCGCCCCGGAAGGCACCGTCGTCGAACTCAGCTGGTACGGCGACCGGCGCGTCACCCTGCCGCTCGGTGAGGCCTTCCACTCGCGCCGTCTGACCCTGCGCAGCAGTCAGGTCGGCACCGTCTCGCCGCGCGCCCGCGCCGGACGCACATACGCCGACCGGCTCGCCCTCGCCCTCGACCTGCTCGCCGACCCCGCGTTCGACGCACTCATCACCGGCGAGTCCGCCTTCGAGGACCTCCCCGGCGTGCTGCCACGTCTCGCCAGTGGTGACCTCAAGGGGTTGTGCCACCGAGTGCTGTACGCCACCGACTAGGGCGCCCGAGTTGCCCGGACTCCGGTGAAACACCCGAGGAACTCGCAGGGAACGTCGAAACAAGGAGAACGGGCAGCTGAACAACGCGCAAGGGTCAGCCGTACTACACGACATGCCCCCCCGGCAGGGGATCAGACGCACCGCACCTGGAGGGTCGTCCGTTGTTCAGCATCACCGTCCGCGATCACCTGATGGTCGCCCACAGCTTCCGCGGCGAGGTCTTCGGACCCGCGCAGCGCCTGCACGGAGCGACGTTCCTCGTGGACGCCACCTTCCGCCGCGCCGAGCTGGACGACGACAACATCGTCGTCGACATCGGACTGGCCACGCAGGAGCTCGGCGCCGTGGTGAGCGAGCTCAACTACCGCAACCTCGACAACGAGCCCGACTTCGCGAACACCAACACCTCGACGGAGTTCCTGGCCAAGGTGATCGCCGACCGCCTGGCCGAGCGGATCCAGCAGGGCGCGCTGGGCGACAGCGCCCGTGACATCGCGGGCATCACCGTCACGCTGCACGAGTCGCACATCGCCTGGGCGAGTTACGAGCGTGCCCTGTGACCGACACGACCATCGACCACGCGTCCCTGAGCTACGTGCCGGTGCAGCACACGGCCCTCGGGAACGCCGACATCATCCCCATGTCACTGAGCACACTGCACTTCGTCATGCCCGGCGGCGTGGACGACCCGGCCGCCCCCAGCGGCGGCAACGCCTACGACCGCCGCATCTGTCTCGATCTGCCCGGCTTCGGCTGGCAGGTCCACCAGCACACCGTCGAGGGCTCCTGGCCCCGGCCCGGGGCGCAGGCGCGGGCGGAGCTCGCCCGTACGCTGCGCGAGCTGCCCGACGGCACGGTCGTCCTGCTCGACGGTCTCGTCGCCTGCGGTGTCCCCGAGATCGTCGCGCCCGAAGCCGAACGCCTGTTCCTGGCCGTCCTGGTGCACCTGCCCCTCGGCGACGAGACGGGCCTCGACCCGCGGACCGCGGCCGAGCTCGACGCCAAGGAGCGCGACACGCTGCGGGCCGTGTCCGCCGTCGTCGCCACCAGCGACTGGGCCGTGCGCCGGCTCGTCTCCCACCACGGGCTCGCCCCCGACCGTGTCCATGTCGCCGCCCCCGGTGCCGACATCGCGCCCCTCGCCCCCGGCACCGACGGCGTCTCGCGGCTGCTGTGCGTCGCCGCGGTCACCCCGCGCAAGGGACAGCACCGGCTGATCGAGGCCCTCGCCACCGTCGCCGACCTGCCGTGGTCCTGCGTCTGTGTCGGCGGGCTCGGCCAGGATCCCGCGTACGTCGCACGCCTGCGCGCCCTCATCGACGAGCACGGCCTCGGCGACCGGCTGCACCTGGCCGGACCCCAGTCGGGCGCCGAGCTGGACGCGAGCTACGCCGCCGCCGACCTCATGGTCCTCACCTCCTACGCCGAGACGTACGGCATGGCCGTCACCGAGGCGCTCGCTCGTGGCATCCCGGTCCTCGCCACCGACGTCGGCGGCCTCCCCGAGGCGATCGGGCGGGCGCCCGACGGCGGGGTGCCCGGCATCCTCGTACCACCGGAGGATCCCGCCGCGCTCGCGGCGGAGCTGCGCGGCTGGTTCGGCGAGGCCGACGTGCGGCGCCGGCTGAAGGCCGCCGCGCGGGGCCGCCGGGCCGCGCTGGACGGCTGGGCCACCACGGCCCGCGGCCTGGCGAGCGTCCTGGGCCGGCTGCGCCACGACCCCCGGAGGGCGGCATGAGCGCGAATACGACTCCGACGGGGCCCCGGGCGGGTACGGCAGCGGAGTTGCCCCAGGGACCTGTGGCACCCTCGGACACCCCCGTGCCGGCGGCCCTGTCCGCGATTCCGGCGGCGCCCGTCACGGGGGAGCCCGAAGTGCCCCGATACGCCCCCCAGTGGCTGCAGTTGCGCGAGCCCGCGGACGCGGCGGCGCGGGCGCACGACCTGCTCGACCCGCTGCGGATCCGGCTCGCGAACCGGCCCGGCCGCCCCACCGGTCTGGTCGTGCACGACCTGGGCTGCGGCACCGGTTCGATGGGCCGCTGGCTCGCCCCGCTCCTCGACGGCGCCCAGCAGTGGGTCCTGCACGACCGGGACCCCTATCTGCTGCACTTCGCCACCGTGGGGGCGCCCCGGGCAGCGGCCGATGGCAGCCGGGTGAGCGTCACCACCCAGCGCGGCGACATCGGCCGACTCACCCCCGACGCCCTGGCCGGGGCCTCGCTGGTGACCGCGTCCGCGCTCCTCGACGTCCTCACCACCGATGAGATCGACACGCTCGCCGCGGCCTGCGTCGGCGCCGGGGTGCCCGCGCTGCTGACGCTCTCCGTCGTCGGGCGCGTGGAACTCACGCCCGCGCATCCCCTGGACCGGGAGATCGGCGAGGCGTTCAACGCCCACCAGCGCCGCGGCGAACTCCTCGGTCCGGACGCGGTGGATGCGGCCTGTGAGGCATTCGGCCGACTGGGCGCGAGCGTGCGGGTGCGTCCGAGCCCCTGGCAGCTCGGCCCCCGGCAGGCCGCACTGACCGAGGAGTGGCTGCGCGGCTGGGTCGGCGCGGCCGTGGAGCAGCGGCCGGACCTGGTGGCCCGTGCGGATACGTATCTTCGGGTCCGTCTGGCCGCCTGCGCGGCGGGGGAGTTGCGCGTGGTGGTGCACCACAGCGACGTACTCGCCCTGCCGCGGCCGACAGGAGAGACATCATGACCACGCGGACGGCACCGTCCAAGACCGTCGTCGCCCTGCGGGTGGGCGCCGGTGCTCCGTCTGCCGCCGACGGTACGACTTCCTCGGCGCAGGCCGGTGTTGCGGCGACCGCGGGGCATGTGCCCGCCTGGGTCGACGAGGTTCCCCCCACCCGTCGCCGCTCCGGCCTGCGCGCCCTGCGTACGCACCTCGGCACCGTCGCCGGGGCCGCCATCCTCGGCGTGCTCCTGTGGCGGCTGGGCACCGGCGTCTTCCTCGACGGGCTGCGCCGGATCGATGTCCCCACCCTGCTCGCCGGGCTCGGCATCGGCGCGCTGACCACCGTGTTCAGTGCCTGGCGCTGGTGCCGCGTCGCCCGCGCGCTCGACCTCCGGCTGCCGCTCGGCGCCGCCGTCGCCGACTACTACCGCGCGCTCTTCCTGAACGCGGCGCTCCCCGGCGGAGTGCTCGGCGACGTGCACCGCGCCGTGCGGCATGGGCGGAGCACGGGTGACATGGGCCGCGGTGTCCGCGCCGTGGTCCTGGAGCGGACCGCCGGTCAGGTGGCCCTCGTGGCCTTCGGCGTGCCGGTGCTGCTCACGCTGCCCTCGCCGGTACTGACCCAGGCCCGTCATCTCGCCGGGCTGCTGGCGCTGGCCGCGCTCGGCGCACTGGCCGTCGTGGCGGCGGTGCGGATGGGCCGGGCGCCGGGCCCCTCGCGCCGTCGCCGCGCGCTCGGCGCCGCCGTCGCCGAGGCGCGGACCGCCCTGCTGGCCCGCGGCAGCTGGCCGGTCGTCCTCTTCTCGTCCGTCGTCGTGCTCGCGGGACATCTGCTGATGTTCCTGGTGGCCGCGCGGGTCGCCGGATCGCACGCGTCCCCGGCCACGCTCCTGCCCCTGGGGCTGCTAGCCCTCATCGCGATGGGGCTTCCGCTGAACATCGGCGGCTGGGGCCCCCGCGAGGGCGTCACGGCCTGGGCCTTCGGTGCGGCCGGCCTCGGCGCGGACACGGGGCTCGGCGTCGCGGTCGTGTACGGCGTGCTCAGCTTCGTCGCGAGCCTGCCCGGGATCCTCGTACTCCTCGCCCGGTGGTACACGGCGGTCCAGCGCCCGCCTACGACGCCGGACGCCGACGGGAGCGAAGGCGGCGAACTCGACCCCACCACGCGCGTGGAGAGGTCCGCAGGTTGCGAACTCGCCCCCGCCGTCGGCATGGTAGAGGCCCCGAAGCCGTCACGGCTCCGGGTGCCGGGCACGGAGCGCACCCCCCACGCGCTCCGTGCCCCCGTGCCGTACGCCACCTACCCGCGCTCACCCCCGGCGCCGCGCGCACCGGCCCTGACGCGGCGTCAAGAGCGGTGCCGGCCCTCGGGGCCCGCGGTTCCCGGCATGCCGCCGGCGGCCACGTCCGAGGCGACCAGGGAGAAGTACGCCTCGAAGGAGTCGGCGAGCGTGGCGAGCAGTTGCTTCCCCTTCTCCGCGGAAGCGAGCGAAGGACGCCCGATGACACCGGACTCCGTATAGGCCGACATACCGACGGTGAGCAGATGCCTTCGGTCGTCGGCGATGAAATCCGTGGTCTCGTGACCGGGCCTGACCAATTCGGGATGACAGTGCAGAAGAATGGAGGTCTCGATTTCCCCGGCATGCATGTCGCTGAGCAGTGAGGTGCGCACACCGGCCCGCTCCCGGGCCGCCTCCCAGTCCTCCGGGGCCGGGAAGAGCGCCATCCGCACACCGCTGCCGGCGGATTCCTGTACGACATTGCCGAGGACGTAATTCCCGCCGTGACCGTTGACCAGCACCAGGGCCTCGACGCCCGAGCGCCGCAACGATTCGGCGATGTCCCGTACCACCGCATGGAGGGTGACGGAGGAGATGCTCACGGTTCCCGGCCACGCCGCGTGCTCGTGCGAGCAGGAGATCGTCACGGGAGGAAGGAGGTGAACCGGATACGCTGCGGCGATCTCGCGGGCGATCGCACAGGCGATCAGCGTGTCGGTCGCCAGCGGCAGGTACGGGCCGTGCTGTTCGAAGCTCCCCACGGGAAGGACGGCGACCTGATGGCGGAGACCGGCCGCGCGCTCCCGTACGTCCTGCGAGGTGTCCGACGGCAGCACACCGGCGGAGTGCGCGGGCAGCGCCCCGCAGGCGACCGCGTCACCTGTCGGCCGCGTCCCGGCAGTGTCCGCAGTTCCCGAACCGCTCATCTCTTCACGGCCTTTCGTCTCGTACCGCCTGCGCTTACCAGATAGGAACAGATCATGACAGAAATCGACGGCGTGCTCCGCGGGAATGCCCACCGCTCGGGAGTCACCCGAGTCGTGAATACCCCTCCTGCCGGGGTCACCCGGGTCGTCAACGCCCCCCTGCCCACCAAGTACGGTGATTTCCAGGCCTTCGGCTACCTCGACCACGACCGCGGTGACGAACAAGTCGCCTTGGTGTACGGCGACATCAGGGAAGAGGGGATGCTCACCCGGCTCCACTCCGAGTGCCTGACCGGGGACGCCTTCGGTTCCACGCACTGTGAGTGCGGACCCCAACTCTCCACCGCACTGCGGGAGATCGTCGCCGAGGGGCGCGGCATTCTCGTCTACCTCCGGGGCCACGAGGGCCGCGGCATCGGTCTGCTCGGCAAGCTGCGCGCGATGAAGCTGCAGGCGGAGGGCCTGGACACGGTCGAGGCGAACCTCGCCCTGGGCCTGCCCGTGGACGCGCGCGACTACCGGGTCGCCGCCGAGATCCTCCACGACCTCGGCGTCAGGTCCGTACGTCTGCTCTCCAACAACCCGCGCAAGCGGGAAGCGCTGCTGCGGCACGGCATCAAGATCGACGAGCAGGTGTCGCTGCTGATCCCGCCCTGCGAGAACAACATCACCTACCTGCGCACCAAGCGGGAACGGCTCGACCACTACCTCCCGCACCTGGACGCGGTGGTCCACTCCTCGTGAGCGGGTGCGCGGCGGCCGGCCGCCATGCCCCGGAAGGACGGTCCGGGCAAGGACGCGAAGCGGACGGTCCGGCGTGCCCAGCGGATCGCGGGGACGGCTCCGGGGCAGCGGCGGCGACCGTCTCAGTCGGGCGTGAACGCCTCGGCCCCGGCGGGCCAAGGGCGCCAGAAGACGGCTGGGAAGCCGTCAGCGGCCTCCCGGCGGGGCGTTCACGCCCTGGCGCGACACCGGCTCGCGCGGGGCGCCCGAGCCGGCCATCGTCCCTGGTCAGCGAGATCTCCCCGGATCTAGCGGATTCACGTGATGGGGTGACCCAGGCCCCGCCTGGCACGGTGTCGGAAAGCACACCGGCTGAGGGGGCGACATGTCGTCGCATTCATCGACACGGGAGCCTAGTGCCGCATCAAGCAACGTTCGCCCTGTCCACGACCTCGCGTAGGCGTTCGTCGGCAGCGTGCTTGTTCCGCCAGATGATGTAGCGCCGGATCATGCTGCCCTGCTCCTTGTGGCTGGCATGATCGGTGCCGTCGAGAGCGAAGTAGCGCAGGGCTGTGAACTGGGCTTCGATGCGGTTGAGCCAGGAGCTGTTGGTCGGCGTGTAGGCGAACTCGACGTTGTTGGCCGCTGCCCAGTCGCCGACCCGGGTGTCCTTCTTTGTGGTCAGGTGCGGGGAGAAGTTGTCGAGCACGATCGCGATGCGGATCTGGGGCGGGTAGAGGCTGCGCAGGTAGCGGCAGAACTCCAAGAATCTGGTCCGGTTCTTCTTCGGCTTGATGTGGCCGTAGAGCTTGTCCCTGCCCAGGTCGTAGGCGGCGAACAGGTGGCGGACCCCGTGTGGTCGTGTGTAGGTCGCCCGGCGTCGGGGCCGGGGCCCGCGGCTGGGATCCTTATGCTTCCCACCGCGCTCGGCCCAGTGCCGACCGGGGTGGGGCTGGAGGTTGAGTGGCCCGAACTCGTCGAGGCATAAGACGACTTCGGGCTCACCGTCCTCAGGGACGACCTCCCCGTCGGCGATCGCGTAGAGGTGCTCGACGCGGGCCTTCTTGGCCGCGTAGTCGGGGTCGCGTGAGCTCTTCCAGGTCTTCACGCGTTGAAACGAGACGCCCTCCTCGCGGAGCAGTGCCCGCAGGCCCTCGTGGCTGATGTCGTCGACCACCCCCTCGGCGACCAGGAAGTCGGCCAGCTTGGCCAGGCTCCAGGTCGAGAACGGCAGGCCATGCTCGGCCGGCTTGGACTTGGCGATCTTCTTGATCTCACGGCGTTCGGGGAGGCTGAAGGTCTTGGGCC
>NZ_BBZJ01000036.1:0-76122 GCF_001417775.1 Streptomyces sp. TP-A0356
CCAGGCGCCATCACGGTTCAGACCGCCCGAGCGGGCCGGTGCCATCCGCCCAGCAGGTCACCACGCGAGAGGCGAACCACCATGACGACCAGACAGCACAGCACCTCCTCCAGCGCGGATCCTCCTGTTCGGGGTGAGGTCGTCCTGGGCGTGGACACGCACGGCGAGGTCCATGTCGCCGCCGTGGTGTCCTCGCTGGGGAAGGTTCTGGGTACCGAGTCCTTTCCGGCGACGGCGGCCGGCTACCGCCGGCTGCTCGTCTGGGCCCGCAAGCGGGGGACGGTGCGTCGGGCCGGTGTGGAGGGCACCGGCACCTTCGGCGCGGGCCTGTCCCGCTACCTGCTAGCGCAGCAGGTCGAGGTGTACGAAGTGAACCGCCCCGACCGCTCGGCCCGCCGGCTGCTGGGGAAGTCGGATTCGCTCGACGCGCAGGCCGCCGCGCGGGCCGTGTTCAGTGGCCGCACCCGGGCCCGGGCCAAGTCCGGCGACGGTCCGGTGCACAGCGCCCGGATCTTCAAGCTCGCCAAGGACTCCGCGGTCAAGGCCCGTACCCAGGCGATCAACCAGCTCAAGGCCGTCCTGGTCATCGCCGATCCCGCCCTGCGGGAACGACTGTCCAGCCTGGGCAACCGCGAGCTGTTCCGCACCTGCGCACGCCTCGGCCCACCCGACGGTGGGGAAGACGAGGACGCGGTGACCCAAGCCACCCACCTGACGTTGCGCATGCTCGCCGAGCGCATCGAGCAGCTCACCGCTCAGATCGACGAGCTGAACCAACGCCTGACCCGGCTCGTCGAACGCCACGCCCCGCAACTGCTCGCGCCAGTGGGCATCGGCCCGGACAGCGCCGTCACTCTCCTGATCACCATGGGAGACAATCCCGAGCGACTGAACACTGAGGCGTCCTTTGCTGCCCTTTGCGGAGTCAGCCCCATCGAGTACTCCTCCGGCCGGCGGAGCACGCGCCGGCTCAACCACGGCGGCGACCGCCGGGCGAACGCGGCCCTGCACCGCATCGTGTTCACCCGGCTGCGCCACGACCCCCGCACCCAGGCGTACTACGAACGCCGCACCCAGGAAGGCAAGACCCGACGCGAGATCATCCGATGCCTCAAGCGATATGCCGCCCGAGAGGTCTTCAACCTGGTCAGAGCGGTATCCATCGATCCCCCGTTATAGGGGCGTCCTTCGACGAGGAGCCCGACAGTGTGGCCCGTCGGGGGCTTCTGAGTAGGTGGGTTTGAGTGCCCGTCGTGGGCGCCATTGCACTCGGGTTCTCCTCCCACGAGTACCCGAAGCACCGACGTGGCGACGACACGACTCTCACGACTGGTGTGCAGCATGCAGCCGGAACTCTTCGCGGTCGACCAGGGCGTATCCTTCGCTCCCGCAAAGTTCAACGCCTATGTGGGGTATCTGCCGGTCTCCTCGCCACCCTGGACACGGTCTTGAGACCAAGGACGATTCTTCATCGCCACGTACCGGGCCGCCACCGAGGTCCTGTTCACCGAGGTCAGCCGGACCATCGAGGCCACCGAGCTCAGCGACGGCCTCCGCGGCGGCCCGGGCGCTGGTGGTCGAGTCGGTCGCCTGCCCGACGATCCGCAAGGTACGGGTTGAGTGCCTCACGGCATGGTCCCAGCTGATGGCAGCGCTGGAGGCCCAGCGCTGCCCCAACCGGCCGGTGCCGCCGATGGCCGGTACGCGGCGGAGCGCAGGGCCGACAGTGAGCGCCACTACTCGTTTCCGCCGCCACGCGTCCCTTCGCCGTTGATCTGCTCCTCGAACTGTTGGAGGGCAGCGGCGAACGTCTTCCTTCTGGACGCCGGGTCCTTGAGCCGGGTCTTGTCCGTCAGGCTCGTACGGCGGTGCCGCAGTCCCACCCGGATGAGTGTTGTTCCGTCCATGGTCCGGCCTTCTTCTGCGGGGCAGTGCCTTCGGTCGGGCGCGCTGGTGTGGGGATGCTCGGTCGTCAGCGATGGCAGGTGGCCCGCTCTTTGAAGAGGTCGAAGCCGCGCTGCATCATCGCGACCGTTCGATCCGTGGCCCAGAACAGCACCTTGGGGGAGCTGGTGATCTGAGTGAGGTTCACGCGGCCCTGGGTGTCCACGACGTTCCGCTCCAGGATGCTGAGGGTGCCGTAGACGTCGCCGTGTGCCAGGGAACTGCAGCTGCTCCACACGACCTCGGCTTCGCCGGAGCCCATGGGGGTCAGGGCGCCGGCGTCCCGCACGATCTCCGAGTAAGTCGCAGGCTTGAGCGCCTTCTTGGCGTCGGCCGGGTCCGTTCCCGCCTTGACGACGAGGTCTGTCAGCTGCTGCATCCGCACGTCCAACGGTCGCCTGGGCTGTTGCTGGAGGAGCACGTTCATGCGGTCGGAGTTCTTGTGCTCGCCGGCCTGCATGCACAGCCGCCGTTGTATGCGTTCGAGGCGCTGGGCGGGGCCGAGCATCCACACGGCGCGGGCGCTGTTCTCGAAGGCTCCGCGCAGCAACGAGTACTGCCCGTGGGTGTGGAGCGTGATCGACACCGAGTTGTCCTGCGGATCGTTCGCGAACGTGGAGCGGAAGCAGTGGAGGTGGTCGACGGCAACGCTCAGGGCGTTCCAGGCGTTGTGAGACACCTGGTAGGGGTCGGTCTTGGCGTCGTCCCCGGCGAGGGCGCTGCCTGGCTGGACCTGCCACTGCTTGGAATCGGACTGGGTGAGGCTCTCGTACGGCCTGGCGCTGTCCAGCAGTGCCAGGATCCGTCTGAGGTATTGATCTTCCTCAGTCGTGGTTGTCACGGCTTGAGCGTATGGGGGAAGGTCATGCCGGGGCGCGGCATTTACGCATCTCTCGGAATCGTCCAGTCGGACTGCCCGTGGTCAGTGTTGTGCCGGGACGCCGAGGTCGTCGAGGAGCCCGCGGACGCGGCGTTCGATGCCGTCGCGGATGGGCCGGACGTCGGCGACTGTCTTGCCCGCCGGGTCGTCCAGGGTCCAGTCGAGGTAGCGCTTGCCGGGGAAGACCGGGCAGGCGTCGCCGCAGCCCATGCTGACGACGACGTCGGCGGCGCGGACGATCTCGTCGGTCCAGGGCTTGGCGAACTCGCGAGAGATGTCGATGCTGCGCTCGCTCATGGCGGCGATGGGCGACGGGTTGACCTCGAAGCCGGGTTCGGAGCCGGCCGACCAGGCGACGGCGCCATCGCCGGCGAGGTGCTGGAAGAAGCCCATGGCCATCTGGCTGCGGCCGGCGTTGTGGACGCAGAGGAAGAGCACGACGGGCTTGCTGCCGTCGATGGAGTGGCCCTCGACCTTGGCCAGGGCGCGCAGGCGCTGGCGGGCGAACCGTTCGGCGATGTGCGGGAGGAAGTTGGGGATGGTGCTCCGGCCGGCGAACTGGTCGTAGCTGGTGTGCAGGAACCGCTCGATCGTCTCCTGGCCGAAGACGCCGTCGAACTCCCGGCTCAGGTGGCTATCCCGGCCTGTTCGCCGCGCTCGCACTGGTCTCCGCCGCAGCGGCCCTCCTCGCGCTGGGCAGCAGACGAAGGTCACTGAATTGGGCAACGTCTCGCGGTCAGGCCCGGGCTTCCTGGATGTCTACCGGCGCTCACTTGCAGCAATCGCAGCCTGGGAGGCAGCCACACTCCCCGTCCGCCTCAGTGTCGATGGTCTGTACCGCCTGTCCGAGTGCGCGACGACCAGCACTCCGTCCAGGTCCACGGTCACCGCCCGTCGGCGTCCGGAATGCAATCTGCAGCTAACTCCCTGACGTGGCTGCGCACTTTGGCCCGGGTCGCGCGGATCGCGGTCAGCGCCTTCCCGCCGACGGTGGCGAGGGTGTCGGTCAGGCGGGAGACCGTCGGGTCGGAGGCCACCGGTCCGAACACGGCCGGCTCAGACCACAGCAGTGCGAAGTCGGCGAGGCAGTCCCGCCGAGCGCGACCGCCAGCGCGAGGTCCAGGAGGACCTTGCCCGGATGGTGGACGGCCCGGGGCTTGCGCCAGGGGGTGAGCGCTGCGGAGATGGCCCGGTCAAGGCCGATCTTGCGGGCCGTTTCGACCAGCAGGACCGAACCGGCCTGCGAGACCACGGCTCGGCCGTCGTCCCGGACACGGACATGTGGGTAGGCCCCGGTAGGCTGCTTCACCTGGAAAGTGCTTCCGACAGGGGCGGGAACAAGGACCTCAGCAATCATCATTCTCGCTGGTCAGAGGAACTTTTCGCCTACCTGACCGCCCGTGGGACAGCTCGCTTCATCAAAGCGCGAGGCTAACGCAGCACGTCTACGAGGGCCTCGCACAGAGCCTTGGCGTCGTCGAGGGCTCGGCGGCACATGTCCTCGGTGAGGACGAGGCGTTGGCCGGTCCGTGCAGGTGAACTGGGCACCCGGCTCAGGTACTTCGCGTCCACGATGCCGTCGTTGTGCGTGAAGACGTGCCGGGCGGCCCAGGTTTCGAGGAGGCGCTGCCATGTCTGTGGGCCGAGGGTGGTCCGCAGGTCGGGGAAGCCGGCGTTGACGATTAGGTCGGCCATGGGGTCGAGGCGCTGGAAGATGGCCCCTTTGCCGTTCAGAAGGGTGTCCGCGGTCGGTACGGCCGTGTGGAAGAGGGAGGAAGCCAGGGCTTCCACCACTCCGACCACGTTCTCGACGGTGTCGACCCAGTTGCGTGTGAACACCCCCTGCTCTCGGAGCAGCGCCTTTGTCTCAGAGGGCAGAGCTTCCAATGCGTCAAGGCGGGCGGTGTCGGCCTGGAGCGAGTCGAAGGCGACCGACGAGGCCGGGAGCTGCCCACACACGGGGCAGTACCGGTGTTCGCTGAAGACCGCGTAGTCGGTGTAGCAGCTGGAGCACGAGCGCACGCGGACCAACTGCTCCTCATCGATCCCGGGCAGCGAGCGGGGAGCGAAGGGCTGCGGTTCGTATGAGAAGGAGATGCCGCCGCGTCGCGGGCCACGGGACAGCCCCCTGAACTTCTTCTCCAACTCGCGGAGGATGAACTGCTGACCGAAGTCGCTCACGGCCTGCCGGGCGCGGTTGAGTTGCTGCTCGGTCAGGAACTCCGAGTGGTCCGCTTGGTGGCCGCAGTAGACGCACCACAGGGTGAGGTCGTCAGGTAGTGCCCCGTACTGTCGGCCGTCCATGCGGAAGACCAATGAGCACTCTGGACACTGACGGCCGAGGAACCCTTGACCGTCGGAGGGCATGCTGACCCGCATCGTGAACGAGTCGCCCTGGTGCCCGACGAGTTCCACGCCGTCGGCCATTCTGTATCTGCGGTTGTCGCGCATGAGTCGATTGTTCCCCTCGGCACTGACAATGCCGTGTTGCTGTGCGACGCCTCGATGGCGGCGGTCAGCGGTGGCAGGTGGACTGCCCGACACCCGAACCGCTCGGCTACCGGGGCTTGCGCTTCCGCAGGGCAGCCCACCAGCTGGAGGCAAGGCACGAGGCCGCGGCGGACTGGGCTGACACGGGGGGTTTTGTACGGCGCGCTGGCTGGTTGGTTGCGCGCGACGCAGCGCGGCTGGCCGAGATCTCCTCTTCGGTCCACTGTCTGGCCCAGATGACGGAGTTGTTGTGGATCCAGTAGTGGGACTTGCAGGGGAAGCTCCAGTTTCCGATGGAGGGGTGCAGGGAGACCGATACCCCGTCGAGGGTTAGCTTCCATTCTCGGGGTGCGAGGGGGGTGACGACCTCGTACCCGCAGCCGCAGCAGCACAGGTGGGCGACCAGAGCGTGGGGGATGGAGATGTACACCACGTCCTGGGTCAGTTTCTCCGGGAAGTGGTCGGTGAACATGTGTGTCAGTCGGACGTCCGTCACGTCGTGTCCTCGTTGGTGAGGATGTTCCCGTCAAGCTGGTAGACGCTGTGGTGTTCGTGCTCAAGGTCGGCGTAGAAGCCACAGAGCTTCTTCCACTTCACCACTGCGAGGGCGGCGTTGAGCGCGTTCAGATCGGCGATCTGGATATTGCGCGCGTACGCGTTGTGCTCGTCTCCGTCTACGAAGGGAATCCGCTGCCGCTCGTGGATATGACTGCGCTGGCCAGGCACGCTGGTGGTTATACGCAGCAGTCCCGTCAGCGTGTCGTCGCCCTCGAGTATGCCCATACCCACGTCCACGAATGAGGCGCCGTACTCCTCGAGTTGCTCGACCAACAGGCGCTTTGCTGCTCCCTGGTCGAGCGCCAGGAACACGAAGTCCATCTCGCGCAACTCTTCGGCGCTCGTTTCATCCACGAACACCGGGCGCGGCACGATGCCGTACCGCATCTTCCCGTAAAGGGCGGCGTAGTAGTCGACCTTCAGCGGTGCGCCCTTTAGTTCCTCCGCGGAAGCCGCGCCGGGCGCCCGGAAGGCGTTGTGCTGAAGGAAGCGGTCACCGTCGAACAGATGGATTCGCGCGACCGGGGTCTTGGCGACCAAATCCAGGATGTAGGCGCCGGTGCCGCCCAGACCGACGATCGCCACATTCTCAATCGAGGCCAGACGCTGCGTGGTTGTTCCGATGCCGGCCCGGCTGGAGGCGGTGTCGGCGTAACGGAAGACGCAGTCCTGCGGTTCGCCGGGCACCACTCTGTACGTGCGCGCCGTTGCTTCGGGGTCCAGTTCCTGGGCAGGGGAGGACAGGATCGCCGCGTAAGCGGTCACCTTCTCGTAATAGTCTTTGTACACGCCCGTGCCGACCGGCTTGCTGGAGAACATGAAGGTCGTCCGCACACCAGCCAGCACCGAGTCGGACGGCCCGTTGATGAGTTGGTTGAGTGGCTGTCCCTTGTGGTCGCACGGGGTGTCGCCGCTGAAGTAGACCACGTGCGTGCTCGGGGCCTGGGTGATATCGCCGGCCAATGTCAGCTCGGACACGAGGATCCCGAACCGCACCGTGCGATCCCTGGCCACGTAAGGGACGTGGGTGACGATCAGGTGGCCGTCCTTCACCTCGACCTCGAAGCCCTCGTCTTGGAGGCGCTTCAGGTCGGGGCTACGACTTGTCAGTGGCGACAACGGTGAACACCGTCCCGTTCTTGATATCGACGCTGCCCCCGGCGGTCAGGGTGCCGTCGGCCGGCTTCTGGTGGGCGTGCCGGAAGCTCACCGTAATGAGGATGTTCGGGCCCGACGGGACCGGGTCGAAGGCCAGCTGGACCACCTCCTCAAAGGTCAGGGTGTCCTTGTGGACAGTCTTCTCGCGCGTGTTCACGAGGATCTTGTACTCGCGCCGGTGTGCTGCGTCTGGGGCGGTGGCGATGTCAGGCATCCCGCATCCTCTCTACGGTTTCAGTGAAGACAGTGAAACCGTATCACGGGTCACCAGCGACACACGCGACACGCCCAAACGGGTGACGCTCTTACCGAGGTGGCCGTCCTGGCATCCTGATATGCCGTGATACTCGAACTTGCCGGACGGCACCCACTCCTCCGCGCCGACCTGACTCCCGAGCGCCGCGCCGACCAGGTCGTCACGATCGACGCCACGCGCCTGCGGTTCATCAGCCCGCTCGACCTCACCGCCGTTGCCGCAATCGCTCACACCACCGCCGTCACCTCCGGCAAGAGCGTCCTGCGCCTGCCGTCCGACCCCCGTGTCACGTCCTACCTGCAGCGGATGGACCTCCTCGCCCAGCTTCCCGAAAGCACCATTGCGGTCGGAGCCGTTCCGTTCGACGTCCGCAGCGACCACCACACCACCCTCCTCGAGACGACTCTGCTGACCCCAGAGACCGCCCCCGACGTTAGTGAGCGCATCGGACTGCTTGCCCTCGCCAATCTCGGCGCGTCCCCAGGCGCTCGGGTCGCCCGCAGTGTCGGCGAACTCATCGACAACGCCGTCAGTCACGGTCACGGCCAAGCAGGTGCCTACATCGCCGCCCAGGCGTACACCGGAAAGACCACCGGAACCCGCCGTCTGGAAGTGGCCATATGTGACAACGGCATCGGTGTCCTCGCCCACCTGCGCCGAAACCGCGACCACGCTGGTTTGACGGACAGCGAAATCGCACTCCGCCAGGCCCTCCAACCCGGCATCAGCGGCACCCGGGACAGCCGCGGCAACGGACTGCCCGACCTGCTCCGTCAGGCCGCCACCACCGGCCCGACCCGGCTCGTTCTGCGCAGCGGAAGCGGGCTGGTTCGCGCTGCCCGGCACCGCACCGGGATGCGAACCATCAGCACCCTCGCCGCAGCGATGCCCATACAGGGCACCTGGGCGTGGCTGAGAGTTTCATTTGCGCCGTAACCTCAGTATGCTTCAATGTCTTCAATGAAAACGACGAGGCAAGGAACAATCACCTTCCCCGTGCAGCCCTACGGGCAGTTCCTCTTCACGCGAGCAGCAGGCGCCACAGCACGTGCCGACCTGGAAGAGCGTCTGCGACGCTCTGACGCCCGGGCCCTGCTGACCATCGACTTCACCGGCGTCACAGCAATGACCAACAGCTTCGCGGACGAGTTCCTCGGCAAGTTCTACACACTCCTCGCAGCTGAAAATGCTGTCGAAGCCGTGCAACTCGGGGGCTTGAACGAAGAGACCCGCGACGCGGTCAACGTATGCCTCCAACGGCGCAAGCAGTTCGCCGTGGATGCGGAGAGCCGTACTCTCCTCGGAGACGCAGAAGTCCTGGCTGACACCTATCGGTGTGCCCGCGAACTCAACACGTTCCGCGCGGCCGAGCTTGCCGAGGAACTGCATATCTCCCTGCCCAACGCGAACAACCGACTCAAGCGTCTCCTCGAAGCAGGAGCGCTCAGGCGTGAACGCTCCGCAGGCCCGGATCGAGGCGGTAAGGAATTCATCTACAGCGTGCCTGCCTGACGGATGGGTGCAGGTGTGGCCTGCCTCAGCCGTACCCGTTGGCGATGAGGGGCGCAGCCGAGGCTATGGGGTTTACCGGGGTGGGTCCTATACGAGGTACTCGGTCATGAGGTCGGCGCAGTGGATGAGCCAGGGCCAGACGGTGCCGTTGGTGGTGTGCAGGACGGAGCGCCGCAGGGCCTGGACGTACATGGCGAGTTCGGCGGGATCGTCGCCGTCCTGGAGGAAGGCGGTGACGATTTCAAGTGGTCGGGGGTTGTGCACGGACCAGGTCGCGTCCTGGGGGCGTGCGGGGTCGAGTTTGGTGACATCGAGCGGGGTCTGGTTCTGGGCGGGGCGGGGGTTGAGTCCGTAGAAGACGGTATCGCTGTGCTGGACGAGGCCGCTGAAGCGTCCGTTTCCGGGGGTGCGTTGCTGGGCTTGTTCGTCGTAGGGGACGCCGAAGAGGTGGGCGACGGCGGCGCGGTCGGCGGCCTCGCGGAGCCGGATGATGCGTAGGCCAGGCAGGTCGCCGGGTTTGCGCGGGGTGGGGATGGATTCGGGTTGGTCCAGGCGGGTGCCGGGTGCATGGATGGCGCCGGGGGTGAGATGGGTGTCCTGGAGCCAGGGCCAGATGTCGCGGTGGCGCAGGGTGGCGGCGCGGGCGAGGAAGATCCGGTCGGTGGTGCTGTCCGGGGCCAGGGCCTGGCGGAGGAAGTCGACGAGAGCTGGGCGCTCGCGGTAGGCGTTGATGCGGCCGCGTTTTTCGGTGAGGGCTTGGGGGAGCTGGGTGAAGGGGATTTCGGGTTCGTAGCGGCTGCCTCGGGTGGGCATCAGCTGTGCGGTGGGCGCGGTGCCGGGGCGGGCGCGAAGGATCATCGGGACGCACTGGTTGCCGGGGGCGGGCGGCATCCACAGGGTGATCAGCTCGAAGGGGCCTGTGATGCCGGCGGGTTGGGGCAGGTCGGGGAGGTAGCCGATCTGGCGCAGGGCGTCGAGGGCGGAGGCGGCGGAGCGTTCGATGTCGCTGGAGCGAAGGTCGGTTCCGGGATAGCGCTTGACCTTGCTGGCTTTGTCGGGGGCGGGGAGGACGGGGCGCATGCACTGCACCCGCCGTCCCAGCGCGGGCAGGGTCGCCTTGAACGAGGTTTTGGGGTCGAGGAGTTGGTTGCGGCCGAAGTAGTGCTGGTCCTCGAGTTCGATGACCGCAGCCCGCAGGGCGGCGGTGTGCGGGACGTGGTCGTGGATCTGCTGGGTGTGGGCGGCGCGGGCCCGGTCGTCCTCTGCGCGGCGCACTGCGCGATCAGGATGGGTGGAACGGGGCCTCCCACCGGTGAGGGTGCCGGGATCGTAGGGGTGCACGGTGAGGCTGTAGTCCTCGCCGGTGTAGGTGGCTGGGCTGTCGGCGGACTCGGATGATTCAGGGGCGAGTTGGAGTTTGTCGGTGAGGGCGAGGTGGAGGGCCTGGCGGGTGCGGGGCGATGTGGTCCAGTGCTCCAGGTGGTAGTGGGGGCGGGGGCCGGCCGGGATGCGGGCGGAGGGTGGCGGAAGGGCGCGGGTGCGGGCGGGGGCCTTGCGGGTGGCTGCGATCGGGATCAGGCCGAGCGGGGCGAAGAGCGGGGTGAGGGCGTCGAAGACCTCTAGGTGGTCGCGCGGCTGGTAGCCGGGGGCTGCCGGGTGTTCGGCGCTCTTGCGGGCAGCAGGCGTGGCCTCAGGGTGTTCGGGCAGGTAGTAGCGCATGCCGGTGCTGTGTGTGGCCCACGCGGCGACGGACTGCTCGGTGCTGGTGGCCAGCGAGGCGGGATCGGTGCGCAGGGTGTCGGGCGCGGGGTAGCGGGGGCGGGAGAGTAGCGCCAGGAGACGGGAGATGCGCGGCGACCAGGCCAGGCGGGGACCGTCGCCGGTGTGCTGGAGGGTGAGTTCGGCCTGGACGAGCACGCGGCGCTCGTGGGAGGTCAAGAAGCCGGTGTCGGTGTGGAGCAGGGCGCTGAGGGTGGCGGCCTTGTCTCCGCGGCGCGGGACGTAGCTCATCGGGCGGGCGGCGAAGCGCGCCATGTGGAGGTCGGCGTGCACGCGGACCTGGGGGTCGCCGGGGATGGTTTCCAGGTGGAACTCGATGTAGTGCGTGTACAGGCCGTGGGCGCCGGTGCGGTCGGTGAGCGCGATGGGCGGGCCGAGGTATACGCGGCGGCGGTTGTCGGGCTGGGTGGGGCCGAGCCAGCCGGTGTAGTCGTGGCCGGCAAGGGTGAGGCCGGTGGTGGTGATGTGTTCTGCGAGCAGGCTTGGCAGCAGGGACCAGACCGGTTCGGCCGGGTTGGCGGTGTTGTTGGGATGCACGTGGGCGCGTGCGAGGTGGGCGAGGTCGAGGTCGTCGTTTCGCCATTGCACGGGGTGTTCGCCTAGGAGGGCTTCCCAGTCGGTATTGGGGAGGTGGGGGGCGACGTCAGTCGCGGCCCAGGCGGCGACGGCCAGGTCGAAGGGTGCGGCGGGCTCGGCGGTGGCCCTCAGCGCATGCGGTGATTCGAGATGGTGGCTCAGGGTGGTGATGCGGGGATCGAAGGCGGGCAGCAGCGCGGACAGGCTGCGGGTGGGCAGGCTGCCGACGCTGTGGCGTCCGGGGCGGGTCTCCCAGACGGTGCGCAGATGGCGCAGCCAGGGAGCGGGGATGGCGGCCGAGCGGGTGTGCACGGTGAGTTCGGCGTCGGGGGCGAAGGCGAAGACGGCGGACTGCTGTCGGGGGTAGTGGGGCATGTCAGTTTCCCAGGTCGATGGTGGCGTACAGGTGCCCGGCCAGGCTCCAACAGGCGTCCTGGACAGCGTGGTTGAGGCGTTCGGCCGCCGAGGCGTTGGGGCGGGGGGCGGTGAGCATGCGGTCAAGCAGGTGCTGGGTGGCGACCAGGAGGCTGGTGCGCTCGGTGTCGGGTGCGGTTTCGTCGCGGTCTGCGGTGCGCGGGGCCCAGGCGGCGTCGCACAGGTAGACGAGGACGGGGACGTCCCCGCGGATGCCGCGGCCGGCGGTCTGGTAGGTGGAGATCAGTTGGTTTCCGGCGAAGGCGTCGCGGAGTCTTTGTTCGGTCAGGCGGGAGAAGAGCACTGGCTGGCCGAACAGGCTCCAGGTTGCGCGGGCCCCGTGGCGCAGTCGGCGGGCGAGATCGTCGGCGTCCGTGCCGGGGACGGACAGGTCGGCGGGGTCGGCCAGGCGGCGCATGGCGTCGGCGCCGAGCAGGGACAGGACGAACGATGAGTCGTCGCCCGGGGGGTGGGGCCGCACCAGGTAGAAGATCGCACCGAGGGCGGCTTCGCGGCGGGCGTTGAGGAGGTTGTGGCCGCGTTGGATGGTGCCTTCGGCGGCGACGAGGATGTCGGCGCCGGTGGCAGGGAAGGTGGCGACCTGGCGGCGGGCGATTCCGTAGGGGCCGGGGGTGTCGCCGTCGCGGACGACGTGCCGGGCGGTGTACGGGGTGCGCAGGTTGATGTAGGCGGCGACGGTTTCGGCGTCGCGGGTGCTGAGCACGGTGAACAGCACCTGCTTGCGGCCCTCGGCCAGCAGCTGACGCACCTGGGCGAGCAGGTCGGTGGTGGCGCCGGGGCGGGGCAGACACAGCGCGGCGGTGTTCTGCAGCAGGGCCTGGGCACGGCGCTCAGGATCGCCACCCGTGCCGGAGACGAACACCGGACGGCCTTGGGCGGTGTATCCCGGGCGCAGGAACATCCGGGAGGCGGCCAGGGCGGCGCGGGAGGACCTGGGGGTGCGCAGCACGAGGCCGACGGGAAGATCGATGTGGAATTTCGGCGCCGCCGGGGCATGGGACGTCGCTGAGGCAAGGACGGTATTGGGGCCGTCGATGCCCTCGGGGGACAGCAGGTCGTGCAGGTGGTACAGGAGCCAGCGGCCCACGCCGCGCAGCCACAGGATGCGCAGGGAGCCGCTGTCGCCGTTGGGGGTGGGCTGCCATTCCAGCGACATCAGGTTCCCGGCGGGCTGTTCTGGGACGAACGCCAGCAGTTCACGGGGCGGCTGGTCCTTCAGGAACCCGGCTTCCTCGTCCACGTCCAGGGCGAGGACCGCGTTGACGGCCGGGTAGAGCTTGGCCATCTCGAAGAACGTCGTGGTGATTCGGGCCGCCCAGATACCGGCCTGCAGCAGACGGGCCCACTGCAGTTCGCGCGGTTCGGGCTGGCCCACCGCCTCGCCGTCTTCGGGGCTGCCTTCTGTCTCGATGGGGTCGGTTGCATCGGTGTCGGCGGAGCCATCGGAGCGGACGGTTTCGGGGGCGCCGCACTGGCGCAGCCACGCGAGCGCGGCGTCATCCGGGGGAGAGGTGCCGTCATGGGCGGAGGTCATGGCCTCCAACAGGGGCACGAGGTCGTCGGGCGGTGGGGCCATGGACTCGGCCGCGAGCGGTTGCAGCCTCGCTTCGAAAAAATCCTGTGCCTGGTCTTCGAGTTGGGGCGACTTCTGGTGCTCGGAGCGTTCCCCCAGACTGTGCAGGGCGCGGGCCAGATGGCGTAGCAGCGTGTGGCCGCTGAAGGGTCCCCGGCCCAACATGTCGCGCAGCGGCGCCCCTTCCTCATCGACCAGCAGCTGGTAGAGGCGGATGCGGGCTTGGCCGTGACGGCGTTCGAGTTCCTCATAGCGTTGGACGTCGGGGTTGTTCAGGGGCAGGTGCCAGCGGTGGTCCAGGCTTTCGGCCACCGAATGCCGGGTGCGGGTGGACCAGCCGTCCCTCGGCGCGGTCAGCACCCGCTGCTGGAGGAAGGCGTTGTCCAGATTGCGCTGGACGTCGTCGGCCTCGTCGACCAGGAGCAGGTCCAGATCGTGCTGGAACCGCTCGATGACGCGCATGTTCGCAGCTGACCAGCCGGCTTTGGAGTGGAGCATGCCGGCAGGTGTGGTGAGGATGACCTCGGCGTCGCCGAGGTCATGCAGGTCATGGTGGCGTGGGCAGCGGGAGAGCATTGGGCAGTCCCGCAGCCCGCTCTTGCCGGCGACCTTCATTCTGCCGCGGCAGGGTCGGTCTTTCTCCTCCAGCGGCTCTCCGCCGATCAGCTGGTCGAGCAGGCACATGTCCACCGTGTAGCGGGCGGCCCCGTCCGCATGGGTGGGGACGAGGGTGTCCTGGTCGTGAAGCGTGGTGCGCCAGTAGGCGGCCACGTGCTTGGAGCGGTTGCTGCGGCCGATCTGGGGCACCGCATTGATCCCCAGCGCGCGCAAAAATGCCGTCTTGGCGTACACGTCGGCGGCTGACGCCAGCAGGTAGCCGACGCGTAGACCGCGCCGCACGGCGAGCACGGTGAGCAGGTCCATGAGTGTGGACTTACCGGAGTTCATCAGCCCGACCAGGTGGAGGACGCCGTCCAGGGCAAGCGGCCGGTCGTCGTCGGCCAGGTCGTCCAGGGTGCCGGCACGCGGATCGGGGACCGCGAACTCCATGGCCGCCAGACGCCGGACCCAGTCGCGATTGGTGATGTGCGGCTGGTCCTGAAGGAGTTCGTCAACGGATGCAGCGACGGTGCGCAACTCGCCACGAGTGAAGATGAACGGAGCACGGTGACGCGAGGCTGCCGGATCCTTCAGCGTCAGCGGGGCATCTGCAGGCAGCCATTCGGGCAGGTGCGCCGACTCCCAGAAGCCGTCGGCACGCTCGAAAGAGACAGTCGATCCTACGGGCGCCGGACGGATGGTGACCGGTGTGTAGGCGACCGTGGCCTTGAGGGCCTGCCGGTACTCATCGTGCCGGCCGACGAGGTAGGGCGAGGACTGCGGGGTGAAGACGGTGCTGGGGCGGACGTGGCGCCCGGTCTGCTCGGCGTCGAAGCCGCGCAGGCGGGCATCGGCGCTCAGATAGCGGTCCAGCACGTGGAGGAACTGACCCGAGCGGGCGAGGTCGCCCATCAACATGCGCAGTGAGCGGATCTCCCGGTCCAGGCCCGGTCGGGGAATGCTGTAGCCGGACAGGACCGGCCACAGTGAACCCACCCCTTTGCCGGGCAGGTGGTCGGCGAGGAACGTCAGGCCGAGTTCGAGCTGGCAAAGTTCCCGTGGCTGCAGTGGCCCCAACAGCGGGCTGACGGCCTCATCGGACAGTTCCTTGACCAGGGTGTCCATCCAGGCACGGAGGTTCCTCATGCCCGCCCTCCGAGCCGTCGTGCGTGCTGCGCGGCTTGGCGCAGGAATGTGGTTTCGTCCATCACGGTGATGCCTCGGACCCGGCCGTGGAGTTCGCGTTCCAAATCGGCTCGGTAGGCGGGGGTCGCCCGGTGTTGCGAGAGCACCAGGAAACGGCGCGCGGCTTCGGGTTCGGACGGAGGGCTGAAGCAGCGTCCCAGCAGGGTCGCACTGACGGTGTCCTTGGCGTCGAACAGCCAGCACTCCGCGCTTCCGTCTCCGCGGGTGAAATGCAGGCTCCCGTCCCACGTGTCCATCAATGGGTAGCGCTCCAACGACACCCGCACGGGGGAGCCGTTCTCGACCAGCTGCGCGGCTAGGGCGTCGCTGCCCTTGAACAGACGGTCTTCGACCAGGCCGGCATCGTGGTGGAAACGGCGGGTGGCCCGGTTCTGCACCCAGTAGCCCTCCAGCGTGCTCACGGTGCGAGTCCCGGCCCGGCCCGGACAGCCGGCCACCGGGCAGCGCACGAGCGGGGAGGGCAGCGGATTGCCGCAGCTGTCGCACACTCGCAGTGTCACCGTGCCCGGTTCAGACTGGAACCGGTAGGCGGCGCGTACCAGGTCCTTGACGTACGGCTCGCCCTGCGGGCTGGCCGCCGGCATTGCCCGTACCCGTTTGATCACGTCCAGGTCGCTGAGGACTGGCTGGTGAACCAGCAGCAGCCGGAGGGTCACATAAGCGTCCTGGATCTCTTGCTGCGTGCTGCCGTTGCCCTGGGCGGCGGCCATGAGGAGCGCGAAGACCCGGTTCTCCACCAGCTCCGCCTCGACATCCTGACGTCCCGCCAAGGCGACGGACTGCTCGGCGAACTCCGACAGTTCGTCCCCCTCCAGCAGTACCTGGTCCCGGTCGCCTTCAGCGAGATCGAGGCGGATCGGCCAGGTGCCGAGAGGGCGTCGGCACGCGGCAAACACGTCCAAGTCGTCTCCCGGCCAGTACACCTGCTGGGCCAGACCCGTCCACCACAGCCGGGTTACCGCGGTACGCCAGGCCCGCGGCAACGCTCCTAACGTCCCGATCCGGTCTTCCGGACCGAGGCTCTGCCTGGAGTACTGCCGGTCCAAGTGCATCCGAGCCAGGCCCGCGGCGAGCAACTCCACGGTCTGGTAGTCATCCAGACCCAGACCGGGGTGAGCGGCCGCAGGATCTATGGGTGCGATGTCGCGCAAGGTCGAAGACATGGCAACGGCTCTACCGCATACCACTGACAATCTGTCCGCCGTATGGAGCTGCGTGCCTGGCTGTGGTCCAGCAACGACCCGCTACGTGGGTCGACAATCGGCTTTCCGATTCCCTCGTTCGGGTGAAGTGAGGAAGTTGACGCACGGCGGTCTGCTGGAACAGGAACGTGCAGTCGTGGGGCCAGGTCTCCGTCCGGTTATGCGCCACGAACGCCGTCGGCCCGACCGGCTCACCGATCGCACCCTCGTCGATCGCGGCCGAGCCGTCTGCCCGGCCGAGCCCAGCGTGCACGGTGGGTGGGGTGATGTTGACGAACACGTCGATGTCCGCGCGGTCGAGCAGCTCACCCACCGAGCACGCGGTCGCGCCCGAGGACGCCGCGGCCGACTCGGCCGCACGGGATAGGCGTCGGCGACCGCGACCAGCGTCAGCCAGGGAGCCACGTTGGAAGGCTCCGGCGAGGCTCCCGCACGCGGAGGGCCGCGACGGCGTCAGTGCCCGGCGCGGGCACCGTTGTACTCCGGCTCTCCGCTTTCCAGGACGCGGAGCAAGGATGCGGTGACGACACGTGTCGTACGGCCGATGCGCAGCACGCGGCATGGGAACTCCCCGCGACGAACCAGGTCGTAGCCCTTCGCTCGAGAGAAACCGAATACCCTGGAAGCGGCCTCCACGCTCCCCGTTCCGTCCCAGGTGGCGCGGATGTACGTAGGGCTGTACTGGGAGCCCGGTAGCTCGTTACTCTGGCTGTGCATTTTGGACTCTCCAGTCCGTTTCGAAACGGCGCTGATTACGTGCAGCCGATAGGTTTTGAAACTGCAGGAAACGTATGGCCCTAATGCCCGTGGCGAGTCACTGGATCACGGTGTCGGGCCCGGAGTTCGGCTAGAACAGCAGGTGGTGTAAGCCAGGTCACGCCACATCGCGGCTGAGGGCAAAGCCGATGCGCAGTCCATCCCGATGCAGGTCGACGGCGTCCCTGGCTTGCCCCAGGACGTGACAAGACTCGACCACCACGGCACCGGCGACAGCGCACTCGGGACCTGTTCAGCAGGAGTTAGGCGACAATGTGAGGTGCTGACGAGGCGAATCGAGCTGAGTTGATGGTCGTCTTGGTCGTGCCTTTCGACGTATGGGCGGGTAGTGGCGGTGGACCATCAATGATGCTGGGAATCACCGGTTTGGCTAACCGGCGATTCCGAGCTATGTTGCTCTGCTTTGAAGCAGACTGCTCTAGTGCGATCCATATGCTTCCACTCGTGTGGCCGGCCTTTGCCGGAGCCAGTCGGCCCGGGCGGGTGGGCCGCGGCCAGCTTTGAGGGAGGAGGACTGGCGGGCTGCCGCCGGACCTTCGAGTCGACGAATGCGTTGCTGACCGCATCCGGGCCGGGGAGGGAGGGCCTGTGGTGCCGTCTTGCGTGGGCCGTTACCAATGGCCGGAATCCCGGCATGCCCCCATCAGGAGCGATTAGGCTTGATCGACGCTCGTGAACCCTGATCTGCGGGCGTACGGGCATGGGTGAGGAGCGCTGAGCAACGGATGACGGGGATGCCCGAGCGGATCGGCCGGTACACCGTGGCCAAGGAGCTGGGCTCGGGCGGGATGGGGGAGGTCTATCTCGCCTACACCCCCGGCGGTGATCCGGTGGCGGTGAAGCTGATCCGCAGCGACAAGCTGGATCCCCTGACGCGGGCGCGGTTCGAGAAGGAAGCGTTGATAGCGCGCACCGTGATCGGCACCAACCGGGTGGCGCGCTTCCTCGATGCCGATCCGTTCGCGGACCGGCCGTGGCTGGCCATGGAGTACGTGGCGGGGCGCACGCTGCTGGCCTGTGTGGATGAGGACGGCATACTGCCGCTGCCGCTGGTGGCCAGTCTCGGCGCCCTGCTCGCCGAGGGGTTGGCCGCCGTTCACGCCGCGGAATTGCTGCACCGGGATCTCAAGCCGCAGAACGTCATCATGGGCAAGGACGGCCCCATGATCATCGACTTCGGACTGGGCGCCTTCATGGACGCCTCGAAGGAGTCCCTCTCCCACAGCGGCATGATCATCGGCACGGTGCGATGCATGCCGCCGGAGCAGGCCGGCGGGCACCCGAAGGTGACACCCGCAGCGGACGTGTACGCCCTGGGAACCGTGCTGCTGTACGCGGCGGCTCACCATTATCCCTACGACGGCGCGGCATGGGAGGCGGTCGCCATGCAGGTGGCCAACCCCGCCACCGGCCCTGACCTGAGCGGCGTGCCAGAGGAACTCCAGCCGCTGATCGCCGCCATGCTCGCCCACGCCCCGGAGGACCGGCCCGCACTCGGCGACGTGGCACGCATGTGCACGGCGCTGGCGAAGGCGGCTGGCCTGACCCCGGCCGACGCGCGGCTCGCCCTGATCGCCCGGACGACCGCCGAGGGCACCCCGGATGCGGCGAAGGAGCCACTGTCGCCGTCGTTCGAGAAGCTCCTCGAAGACCAGGTGAGGATCACGGAGGGCGCGGGCCCGGACTCGCCGCTCGACGGCCCGGGAGAAGGCACTCAGGTCGCCGGGCCTGCCGAGCCGGAAGTAGTGGAGGAGGACCAGGCGGCCGAGGGAGGGGCTGATGCCACACCCGCGCCGGGCGCGCAGGTGCCCTCAGAATCGGGGCGGGCGCCCCGGACTGCGAGCGGTCGACCGCCGGCGTCCAAGCGGGTGGCGGATGAGCTGCGGGCGCTGTACGCGGTTGATGCCGTCCTGTGACGTTCACGCTGTCAGTGGCTGGTGAGAGGATCGGGGGACGTGTGCACGGGCGAGGCTGACACCTGTTCGGAGGTCACACGGCGCAGGTGAAGGGCGAGCGGCGTCGGGGGCGCCGCGAGGGCAAGGGATCGGAGCGGACGTTGAGCGTCGAGGCGGGACCCGTGGGCGGTCGGAGGGAAGCGGCGGGGGATACCCGGGAGCCTGACGTGGACCTGCCGGAGGCGGCGGGGGAGCATTCGCCGGTGTCGGGCGGGTACGCGCCGGGCGCGCAGGTGCTGGTCCGCGACGATCTGTGGCTGGTGCGCAAGTGCACGCCCACACAGCGCGACGGCTGGATGATCGAGGTCACCGGTGTCTCGTCGTTCGTCCGGGGCATGGAAGCGGTGTTCTACGACCGGCTGGACGTCGTACAGCGGCTGGACCCCCGCGAGACCGAGCTCGTGGCGGACGACTCGCCGAACCACCGCCGGTCCCGTCTCTTCCTCGAAGCGGTCATGCGCAAGACGTCCCTGCCGCAGACCGAGCACGGGCTCGCGCTGGCGGACGGCTTCCTCATGGACCAGCAGGTCCACCAGCTGCGGCCGGCGGAGCTCGCCCTGTCGATGAAGAACCCGCAGCCGCGGATCCTGATCGCGGACGTCGTGGGCCTGGGCAAGACCCTGGAGATCGGTGTCCTGCTCGCGGAGCTGATCCGGCGCGGGCGCGGCGAACGGATCTTGGTCGTGACGCCCCAGCACGTCCTGGAGCAGTTCCAGAGGGAACTGTGGACCCGGTTCGGGATCCCGCTGGTGCGGCTGGACTCGACCGGCATCCAGCGCGTCCAGCAGGACATTCCCGCGGGTCGCAACCCGTTCGCGTACTTCAAGCGCGTGATCATCTCCGTGGACACGCTGAAAAGTGACGTGTACGCGCACCACCTGGAACACACCGACTGGGACGCCGTCGTCATCGACGAGTCCCACAACCTCGTCAACCGCGGCACGAAGAACAACGCACTCGCCCGTCTGCTGGCCCGCAAGACGGACGCCCTTATCCTGGCCTCGGCCACACCTCACAACGGCGACGCCGCCTCGTTCGCCGAACTGGTCAGGATGCTGGACGAGGCCGCGATCGCCAACCCGTCGAAGTACGAGGTGGACGACCTCAAGCACCTCTACATCCGGCGCACGAAGACCACCCCGGAGGTGCGGGACTCGCTCAAGGAGACCGAGTGGGCCGACCGAGGCCCCTCCCGGCCCCTGCACGTGCCCGCCACAACCAAGGAACTCGCCGTCTTCAAGGAGCTGGCCACCCGCTGGATCCCCGCAGACCCGGACACACCGTCGGCGAGCCGGCACCAGCTCGTTCCGTACCGGCTGCTGAAGTCCTTCCTGTCCTCCCACAAGGCGCTGCTGGAAACGATCAAGACCCGGATCGGGAATCTCGACAACCCGCCGGCCGACAAGCCCGGCAACGGCGGCAAGCAGCGGACACGACCCGAGGACCCCGCCGTACGGGAAGCCGCCCGGGCTTCGGAACGGGCGGCCCTCGTCGACCTGCGGCATCTCGCGGAGCAGATCGAGGACAGCGACTCGGCCAAGCTGACGGCCCTGGTCGACGAACTGCGTGACATGGGCGTCGGCCCGGGCTCCGAAACCAGGGTGGTGGTCTTCTCCGAGAGCATCCCCACCCTGCGGTGGCTGGCCCGGACAGTGCCGGCCGCCCTCGGCTTCCCGCAGCGCCAAAGTCCGGACGAGAAAAAGCCCTGGCTCGGCTTCGGCGGCGCCGTGCTCGTCATGCACCGCGAGGCGACCTCGGACCAGGAGCAGCAGGAGATCGTCGAGAAGTTCGGGCTCAGCGACGACCCGGTGCGCATCCTGTTCACCAGCGACGTCGCCTCGGAGGGCGTCAACCTGCACCAGCAGTGCCACCACCTGGTTCACTACGACCTCCCCTGGTCCCTCATCCGCATCGAGCAGCGCAACGGCCGTATCGACCGCTACGGCCAGAAACACCAGCCCGAGTTCCGCGCACTGATCCTCACCAGCGACATCCCCTGGCGCACCGACCAGACCACCGGCCAGCCACGGACCCTGGACGACCGACTGGTGGGCGAGAAGCTCCTCGCCCGTGAGGAGCAGGCCCACCGGATCGAAGGGTCGGCCGAAGCCGTCACCGGCCTGTACCGGGCCAAGGAAGAGGAGAACCGCCTCACCCAGGACCTGATCGCGGGCCGCACCGTCGAGCAGTCCATCAAACAGTCCCAGCAGGGCGCGGCAGCTTTCCTCACGGGCATCCTGGGCCAGGTGGGCGCCGTCCACGAACACCCCGAGGTGGCCCGGGCCGAAGTGCCCCGGCTTTTTGCCTCCACCGCCGACTACTTCGACGAGGCCCTGCGACAGGTCTGCCGCCCCAACCCCGAGGACATGCTGTCCCTGCGCCGCGACAACGACGGCACCATCGCCTTCGAACCCCCCGCGGATTTGCTGTACCGGCTCAGGGCGCTCCCCAAGTCCTACCTGGACGAGCAGCAGATCCTGCCCCGCAAGGACGAGCCCGCGCGGATGCGCGTCACCTTCTCCAAGACGCTCGCCGCCAAGCGCCTGAAGGCGGCCCGCGAGACCACCGCGTCCCAGTGGCCGAACGTCTCCTACGTCACCGACGTCCACCCCGTCCTGGACTGGCTCACCGACAAGGTGCTCGTCGAGATCGGGCGCCACAAGGCACCGGTGCTCGCCGCCTCCGTCGCCACCCCGACGTACCTGGTGCAGGGCATCTACTCCAACGCCTTGGGCAAGCCCACCGTCGTGGAGTGGATGGCCGTCTCCGGCCCGCCCGACGCCCTGCACGCCGAACCGGTCACCCCCGAGCTGCTGGACCGCTACGGCATCCGCCCGGACATGCCCGGCCGCGCCGTGCCCCGAGACCTCCCCGGACTCGGCGCGCTCGTACCCGCCGCAATCGACGCCGCCGAACGCCATCTCACCAAGGTCGAAGCCGAGTACCGCCAGCAGATCGAGGCCACTCTGAAACCCCACCGCGACCGGGTCGCCGCATGGCGGCAGGAAGCACTCTTCGCCAGCGCCCGCCCGAACGAGGCCGAACTCGACCGCACGACCGAACGGCGCCTGAAACTCGTCAAGTCCCTTCAGACGGCAGGCGAACCGATGCTGCGCCTGCTGGCCGTCCTAGAACCCACCGATACCTTCCGCACCGCCGAAGGAGGCGCCGCGCAGTGAGCACCGATTTCGACTCCTTCAGCAACCGCGGCGAATACCTCTCGGCGCACTACTTCGCCGAACAGCTCGGCACGGACCTGAAGAAGGGCCTGTTCGCCACCTGGGCGCTGCGCGAGGGCGACGACAACGACCCCCGCCGTACTCCGCGCGAGCTGCTGCGCACCCTGCGCACTCCCTACCTCGCCGAGGAAGTGCGCGGGTACTTTGCCCAGACCGCGCAGGCCGACGCCGACGACGAAGCCCGCCTCAACACACACAACAATCCCGAGTGGACCAAACGGCTCGCGGAATGGCACCAGACCGTCCTGCGGGCCCTCGGCTACGACGCCACGCCGGCAGAGCTCACCGTGCACCGAGCCGGCCGCGACCACACCCTGCCCGTCGCCTACCACGGCAACGGGATCATCGCTCTCGACTGCGGCTGGACCGCCGACAACGACAGCGCCCTCAACGCCGACGGCGCCGGACGCCTGCTCACCCCCTTCCAGGCCAGCGCGAGCGAAACATACGAGACGGGGCCGGCCCTGGCCTCCTGGCTCTTCCAGAGCGAGGTCGGTGGAGAAGGCGGAGCTCACCCGCGTTTCGTCCTGCTGCTGTGCGGCGGTGTCCTCGTGCTCGCCGACCGCCACGCCTGGAGCGAGGGACGCTACCTCGCGGTCAACCTCGACGCCGCTCTGGAACGCAACGACCGCGCTCAGCAAGGCGAACTCGCCACCATCGCCGCCCTGTTCAGTCTGGACATGCTCCGCCCCGGCGAGAACGACACCAGCCGCCCCATCGACGCCCTGCTGAAGTCCTCCGGCGACAACGCGGCCGGCGTCTCCACCGAACTGCGTCAGGGCCTGCAGCGCTCGGTCGAGATCATCGCCAACGAAGTCCTGCACCGCATGGGCGACCCGAAGAACGACATCACCCCGCCCGAGATCGAAGACCCCAAGATCTCCTTCCCCCGCGAACTCACCCGCGAGGCACTCCGCTACCTGTACCGCATCCTCTTCCTCCTCTACGCCGAGGCCCGCCCCGAACTCGCCATCCTCCCCGCCGACGACGGCTCCTACGAGGCGGGCTACTCCATGGCCCGGCTGCGTGAACTGGTCGAGCGGGACGAGGAACTCGTCGAGGAGGAGGCCCGAAACGGTTTCCACCTCTACGAATCCCTCGACGTCCTATTCAACAAGGTCAACTACGGGCACCGCGCCTACGGCACCGAACCCGACGACGACCTGCCGGGCGACGACCAGGACACGCGCAACGCCAAGAAGGCCCGCCGAAGCGAAGACCGCGGCCTGCGCTTCGAGCCCCTGCGCAGCGAACTCTTCGAGCCCACCGCCATCCGTCTCATCGGTCGCGGTGTTCTGGACCCCCGCAGTGACGAGGACAGCGACCCCCGCTGGCTGGACCTGCGCCTGCGCAACGAAGCCCTGCACGAGGTGCTGCGCCTGCTCACCATGAAGAAGGGCAGGCGCGGCGAACGCGGCGGCTTTATCTCCTACCGCAACCTCGGCATCAACCAACTCGGCGCCGTCTACGAGGGGCTGATGTCCTACACCGGCATCATCGCCGAGGAGGAGCTGTGCGAGGTTGCCCGAGGCGGCGACCCCGAGCAGGGTTCCTGGCTGATCCCGTCCCGCAAGCAGGACCAGTACCCCGACAAGACCCTCGTCCAGTACGACGAGGAGGACGCCCGCAAGGGCCTGCGCGGCGCGAAGAGGTACGAGAAGGGCTCTTTCGTCTACCGGCTCGCCGGCCGTGACCGCGAGACCACCGCCTCGTACTACACGCCCCAGTCCCTGACCGAGGTCACCGTCGAACTGACGCTGAAGAACGCCTCGACCAGGACCGCGACATCGACGGCAACATCATCAAGACCCGAGCCTCGGAGCTGCTGAAGTACAGGATCTGCGAACCGGCGCTCGGCTCCGGCGCGTTCCTCAACGAGGCCATCACCCAGGTCGCCGACGAGTACCTGCGCCGCCGTCAGGAAGAACTTGGTGTCACCATTCCCACGGACGTCGCCCTCACCGAGAAACAGAAGGTCAAGGCGTACGTCGCTCTCCACAACGCGTACGGCGTCGACCTCAACGCCACCGGTGTCGAGCTGGCAGAAGTGTCGCTGTGGCTCAACACCATGCACCCCGGCATGCGGGCACCCTGGTTCGGCCTGCATCTGCGCCGCGGCAACTCCCTCATCGGGGCGCGCCGGGCGGTGTACGCGGGCGATGACGTCTCCAGCGCGGACAAGGCGTGGCTGAAAGCGAAGGGCGCTCTCGCCCCCACCCCGTTGTCTTTCCTCAAGGACAGTGAGCCGCAGGAACTGCCTGCGGGGGCGGTCCACCAGTTCCTCCTGCCGTGCCCCGGCTGGGCGGCGGTGACCGGCTCCAAGGAGGCCAAGGACCTGGCTGAGCAGGCCGTGACACAGCTCGCGGCCTGGAAGAAGGGCATCCTCCAGCGGCCGAAGCGCAGCACCGCCCACCTCAACAAGGACGGTTCCGTCGCGCTCAACCCCCGGACCGGGAAGCCGAAGACGGAGGCGGCCTCGCAGTACACGCGGCTGCGGGACGCCGCCCGGCGAGTGGAGTTCCTGTGGTCGGCCGTCGTCAAGCGCATGGAGCTGTCCGAGCGGGAGATCGCCCGCCGCATCGACGTGTGGCAGGCCGACCCGAAAGACCCCGAGTTCGCGTTCCTCCAGCACCCTGAGCAGGCGGTGCCGAAAGAGAAGGTCCTGGAGGACCTCTTCAACGCCGTCGACACCCCGTACTGGCGGCTGAAGAAGGTCATGGACGCGTGGTGCGCACTGTGGTTCTGGCCTGCGGAGAAGGCCGGGCTCCTGGACGGGACGGACGGGGAGTACGCGGCGCGGGCCAACGGCGAGGTCGGCGGAGCCGAGAGCCTGAGCGCGCTACTGGGCGGTGTGCCGCTGACCGGGGAGCCTGCCGCTGCGCCTGACGAAGCGGCTCCTGCGCTGGCTCCGGTGGAGCAGGCGGCGATTCCCGCACCGCGGTTCGTCGAGGTGGCGGCGCTGTTCGCCATGGGTCCCGAGCAGACGTCTTTCGACGACCTCCACGACTCCGAAGAGGTCGTCGAGGTCAAGGAGATCGGCGCGAAGAAGAAGGTGAAGACGGGGCCGGCCAAGCCGAAGACGCCGGAGCGTCGGCCCGTCGTCCCGCTGAAGGACCTTGAGGACTGGCTGGAGTTCCTGGAAGCCATGCTCGGCACGGCCGACGTGCCCGACGGCAACACGCTCGTTGACGGTTTCCAGCGCCTGGACGAGCTGAAGGGATTCGAGGAGACGCTGCCCGGCTTCATGGGCATGGACGTGGGCGATCCGGAGGACCGGTTCCCGTGGCTGCGGGCCGTGCGGGACATCGCCGACGAACAGGGATTCCTGCACTGGGAGCTGGAGTTCGCGCTCGTGTTCGCGCAGGGAGGGGGCTTCGATCTCCAGGTGGGTAACCCGCCATGGGTGCGGCCGCGGTGGAACGAGTCTGCTGTGCTGGCCGAGCACGAGCCCTGGTTTGAACTGGAAGCGAAGGCGTCCACGGCTGAGAAGGAACAGCGGCGGAAGGAGGTGCTCGGGAAGGAGAAGGCTCGGCGGTATGTGCTGGGAGAGCTGACCAACACGAGCGCGCAGGTCGCCGTGTTTGGGTCACCGCAGATGTACCCGCTTCTGACGGGGACGCAGCCGGATCTGTACCGGGCGTTCATGTCGCAGGTATGGGCGCACATGTCCGCCGACGGGACGGCCGGGATGGTGCATCCGGATACCCACTTCACCGGGGACAAGGAGGGGGCGCTGCGGGAGGCGTCGTACCGGCGGCTTCGGATTCACGGTGACTTCGTCAACGCCGGACAGCGCTTCTTCCCGGAGCCGGTCGGCCACACCGCTCACTTCGGCGTGCACGTCTACGGGCAACCGGGCGAGATCGGCTTCGACCACCTCTCGTGGCTGGTCTCGGCGGACGCGTTGAGGAACTCTGGCAAGCACGACGGGTCCGGTGAGGTGCCGGGGATTCGGTATCGCAATGGGGAGTTCGACGAGAGGGCGCATCTAGCGCGGGTCGTGCGGGTGGACACAGAGCAACTCGCTGTTTGGCAGCGGCTGTTGGACGAGGCTGATCAACCGGTCGAGCAGGCTCGGCTGCTGTTTCCGGTGAGTACGGCGGAGGCGGCGGCCATCGAGGCGTTGGCGGACTATCCCGTGCGGCTTGGGCCGCTGCCACAGATCACGCCGGGCTACCACGAGAGCGGCGCCAAAAAGGCCAACCTGATCGACTACAACCGGCCTGACCCCAACACCGGGCAGGATTACCAGCCCGACCGGTGGCGCAGGGTAATCCTCAAAGGCACCCAGATCAGCGTCGCCACGCCGGTGTTCAAGCGGCATGACGCCAATAGCAACGATCCGTACGGCGCTGATCTTGTTGGACTTACTCCGGACTTCGTGCCCGACACGGAGTACGTGCGGGCACCCGGCAGGAACCAGGCGTACCTGCGTGAGCAGGATCGGTGGATTGACCACCGTGCCCTCGCGTGGCTCCAGGCGAGCAAGAAGGAAATCGCCCGCACCCGGAGCAAGATTGCGCATGACCTCGGCATTCCCGAAGCGCAGGTGACGGACGAGCAGATCGATGCCGCGCTGGTGGAGCGGGCTCGGCGGCGGTACGTCGCCTTCCACCGGCTGGCGTGGCGTTGCATGATCGCGCCGAACACGGAACGTGCCTTGTATGCGGCTATGATCCCGCCGGGCGCAGCTCATGTCGACAATGTCCACAGCCTTACGATGCCGTCCCCCGTCTCCACGGCCTTGGTGGGAGGCTTCTGGGCGTCACTTCCCATGGACTATTTGCTGCGGGCCACAGGGCGAGGACATCTGCGTAACACGGGAGTCAGAGCCATGCCCGCTCCCACTCCCGACCACCCCCTGGCCCCCGCCCTCCTCCTCCGCACCCTCCGCCTGAACTGCCTCACTACCGCCTACGCCGACCTATGGAAGGACCTCTACGACCCCACCTGGCCCACCGACGAACCCTGGGCCCGCGACTGGCCCGGCCTCCAGCCCCTCAACGACGTCACCCCCGAGTGGAACCCCGACACCCCCCTCCGCACCGAACGCGCACGTCGCTCCGCCCTCGTCGAGATCGACGCCCTCGTCGCCGTATGGCTCGGCATGGATGCGGACGCGCTGATCGCGGCGTACCGGGGCCGCTTCCCCGTACTCCAGAAGTACGAGGCTGTGACCTGGTTCGACGCCGACGGATGGAAGATCGCGGGGAACGCCCGCACGATCGGGCAGCGACAGTCGAAGGAGTCCTGGAAGCAGTTCGAGCCGTACCGAACGGCTATCGAACACGGCCAGGATCCGGCCGACGCGCCTGTCCCCGAGGGCTACTCCGCTCCCTTCTACCAGGCAAAGCGCGAGGACGAGATGCGTGAAGCGCACGCCCACTTCAAGGTGCGGCTGGACCAAGCGGTCGCGGCCGGCACGTGGGACCCCGTCAAGCAGGAGGTGCGTAAGCCATGAGGCCGACGCTTCAGGCGCGTGGGCTCAAGGAGAGCCTGCTCCAGTACCTGTCGACGACGTATGCGCTCAGCGACGAGGGCGCGCGAGAGGCGTTGCACCGTTTCCTCGGTGACGAGACTTCGGGGATGTTCCGAGGGCCGTTCCTCCGCATCCGTACGCCCTTCACCGCCGCTGATGACAGCTGGCGCGAGCACCTTGAATGGCGGCGCGAGGGCTTCACCCCCTACGCCCACCAGGCCGTTGCCTTCGCCCGGCTGACCTCCGCCAACGGGCACACCCCGCAGCCGACCCTCGTCACCACGGGCACGGGGTCGGGCAAGACCGAATCGTTCCTGTACCCAGTGCTGGATCACTGCCGCCGCGAGCGTGAGGCGGGGAAGACCGGCGTCAAGGCGGTGTTCCTCTACCCGATGAACGCGCTCGCCACCGACCAGGCTCAGCGCATCAATGACCTGCTCACGCAGAACGAGGCGGAGCTGGGCAAGCTCTGGGCGGGGCTGTACATCGGAGACCGGGCGGCGACGCGGTACGAGAAGGTGCGCACGCGGCGCAGCGACATGCAGCTGTCGCCGCCGGACATCCTGATCACGAACTACAAGATGCTGGACCTGCTGCTCCAGCGCGAGGACGACGCCCCGCTGTGGCGGGATGCCGACATCCGATACGTGGTGGTGGACGAGTTCCACACCTACGACGGCGCGCAGGGCACCGACGTGGCGATGCTGCTGCGGCGGCTGGCGTCGGCCGTGGGGGTGTCGGAAAAGGGGCGCCCGCTGGGGTCGATCTGTCCGGTGGCGACGTCGGCGACGCTGGCGTCGGGGACGGACGACGACGGTGTGACGCGTCTGCTGGACGTCGCGACGGACGTGTTCGGTACGGAGTTCACTCAGGAGTCGATCGTCGGGGAGAACCGGCTGTCGGTGGAGGAGTTCATACCGCTGTCCGACGTGACGATGCAGGGGTTGCCGACGCCGGACGAACTGCTCGCGCTGCCCGATCCCGCCGCGGGAGGCGAGGTGGCCCTGCTCGACCTCATTGAGGCCGTGACGGGCGTACGCGACGACGATCCCCTTCTGCTGGGCGGCAACCTGCGGCGCCACCTGTTCACCCGGGCGGTGATGCAGGCGCTGGAGGGCGAGGTGAAGACCAGCACCGAGGTGCTGGACATCATGTGGCGGGCAGGCGCGGCCGGCTGGTCGGAGGCGGTGGCCCGGCAACCGGAGAAGGCGGCGGAGGCGCTGGCCCGGTTCGTGGCGCTGTTGTCGTACGCCCGCGACCCGAAGTCGCCGCCGGGGGAGCCACCACGGCCGTTCGTGCACGTCGAGGTGCACCAGTGGGCGCGGTCGGTGTCTCGGTTGCTGCGGGGTGTCCTGCCGTGGCCGAAGGCGGAGTTCCGGTGGGACGTGGCCGGCCTGGGCGACGCGAGCGCGACGGACGACGGGCGTGCGGCGCCGGTGACGACGGCGACGTCGGGGCAGAACGCGAACCTCTTTCTGCCCGCCGTCTACTGCCGTGATTGCGGGCGGTCAGGGTGGGCGGTGTTCTCGCCGGAGAGCGACGACCACGACGTGCAGTTCGACACCTTCAGGATCAGGCGGGCCTCGCTCGGCCAGGACAAGGCCCGGGTGCGGAACCTGATCGCGGCCACCGAGCGGGAGGCCCGCGAGGGCTCCGGCACGGCACCGATGGCGGCCGCCGGTCGCGGTAGTGGCACTGCGGGGCAGGGCGCGGGCGGCCTGCTGATGGTCCTCGACGGGGTGAACAAGCGGCTGCGGCTGCCCGACCCCCTCAACGACTACGACAAGGACACCAAAGAGCCGCGGCTGACGGCGCGTGACTCGGCCTTCGTCCTGGTCCACTTCGGCGGCACGGTGGCCAACACCGCGGCCCGCGAGGACTGGTGCCCAGCCTGCGGCGAGCGCAACGCCATCCGCTACCTCGGCACCGGGTCGGCGGCGATGGCCGCCGCGTCGATCACACAGCTGTTTACGGGCGGGGAGCTGAACAAGAAGCTCCACGAGGACAAGACGCTGATGTTCAACGACTCGGTGCAGGACGCCGCGCACCGGGCCGGCTTCGTCGCCAACCGCTCGTACACCTTCTCCTTGCGCGCCCTCCTCGCCAAGCACCTGCGGCACGACGAACCGACCGCGCTCAACGACCTGATCGCGAACGTGGTCGAGGCCACCACCGACGAGGAGACCTTGGCCGCGGTCGTTCCGCCGGACCTGCACGTCTACAAGGGCGTGGAGAAGCTGCTGTCCGGGCAGGGGCGCGGCGGCGGGTTGCCGGTGTGGAGGCTGATCGGTCAGCGGCTTGCGTTCGAGGCACTGATGGAGTTCGGGTTCCGCTCCCGCAACGGCCGCACCTTGGAGCTGACCCGCACCGCCGCCGCGCAGGTGCGCATCGACGACACCGCGGCGGTCGTGGCCCTGGTCCGCCGGGTGCACGAGGAGTGCGTGGGCGACAGGGTGCCGTTGGTCGCGCAGGACGACGCGCGGTATCTGGCGTTCGTGAGGATCTTCCTGGAACGGCTGCGCACGAGGGGCGCGGTCTCCCACAAGTGGCTGGACAAGTACGTCGATGAGGCGGGCACCAGCCGGTACTTCATCTGGGGCAAGCGGGCCCCCGGCATGCGCGCGTTCCCCAAGCGGGTCGCGGCCCCGGTGTTCCTGCTGAGCGGGCCGAAGAACGGCAGCGAGTTCGACTTCGCGGCGGGCCGGCTGTCCTGGTACGAGCGATGGGCCGGGCGCTGCCTGGAGCTGCCGCGTGAGTTGGCCCCGGAGTTCTGGAACCGGCTGCTGCCTGAACTGGCCACCTTGGGGCTGCTGTCGGTGCGCACCCCGGGTGACACCTCTCTGCGCGTGTACGGGCTCAAGCCGGGCAACATCGAGGCGCGGCTGCTGGAAGACGAGCAGGTGCGGCACGCGTACGTGCGCTGCCCGGTCTGCTTCTGGGAGCAGACCGTCCACCCCTCCCTGCTGGACCAGTGGCACGAGCAGCCCTGTCCCTCGTACCGATGCCGCAGGGGCCGACTGGTCGCAGGTGACCGGCCGGAGGGGCTGGGAGTGCACCACCGCGACCGCGATTACGCCAAGGACTACTACCGGCGCCTGTACCGCAAGGGGGGCACCTATCAGGTGGTGACCGCAGAGCACACCGGCATGCTCACCCGGCCGCAGCGCGAGCAGGTGGAGAACGCGTTCAAGCGGCGCGACGGCTTCAAGGACCCGAACGTGCTGTCATGCACACCGACGCTGGAGATGGGCATCGACATCGGTGACCTGTCGGCGGTGGTACTGGCCGCGCTGCCGCGCCGCCCGGCGTCGTACGCCCAGCAGGTCGGCCGGGCCGGGCGCCGTACGGGCAACGCGTTCCTGCTGACGATCCCGGACCGCAGACGCCGTGACCTGTACTTCCTGGAGCGGCCCAAGGACCTGATCGCCGGCACGATCGTGCCGCCCGGCTGCTATTTGTCGGCCGTCGAGATCCTGCGCCGTCAGTATCTGGCCCACCTGCTGGACCTCGCCGCGGCCGGGAAGCTGGTGCGCACCGACGGCATCGTGCTGCGCGCGCTGCCGCACAAGGCGCCCCGCCTGTTCGGGCCGTCCGGCTACCTGGCCGACCTGGTGGAGGTTGCCCTCGCGCAGGGCGAGGAACTGGTGGGCCGCTTCCTGGAGTTGTTCCCCACGGGCGTGAGCGACCAGGCCCAGGAGGACCTGACGGCGTACGCCACGCACGGTCTGCGCAGCACGGTCGAGGAGGCCGAGCGGGAGTGGTTTCGCAGCCAGGAGGCGCTACGGGCCCGGCTGAAGGAGATCGACGAGGCCCACGACGAGCTGCACGACACCGACCCGGAGCAGGCACGGCAGAAGGCTGAGCTGGACGCCGAGCGGCGGGGGGTCGGGCGGCGGCTGATGAACCTAGGGGAGACCTCGTCACAGACCGCGCTGTGCGACCTGGGACTGCTGCCGAACTATGCGCTGATCGACTCCACGACCGCCCCGTCGGCCACCCTGTACGGAGAGAGCGAGTCGGATCCCGCGAAGTACACCTCCGACACCTACTCCTACGAGCGGCCACGCCGTCTCGCCCTGGAGGAACTGGCCCCCGGCAACACCTTCTACGTCAACGGCTACAAGCACCAGATCAGCGGCATCGAGATCGCAACCGGTGGCCGGCAGGAGTGGCGCACCTGGCGGATCTGCCCCGGCTGCGGCTATGTCCGCACCGAGAACGCCGCCGAGGACCGCTCGGAGTGCCCGCGCTGCAAGACCGCCCACATCGCCGACGACGGCTCCTGCCTGTTCCAGATCGTCGAGCCCGCCACCGTCACCTCCCGCGACAAGCGGGAGGACGCCCACATCCGTGACGACAAGGACGACCGCGACCGGCGCTCCTACGCCGTCGTGGACGCCGTGGACATCCCGGTCGGGGAGATCGAGCACGGCCTGTCGTGGCGGCACGACCACCAGACGTTCGGCGTCGACTACTGCCGCAGTGCCATGATCCGGCGGATCAACGTCGGACCGGTCCGCTACGACGCCCAGACCCGCGACGACTTCGCCGGCCATCGCGTACGGCTCAATCCGTTCCACGTGTGCACCGCCTGCGGCGCGGCCAGCGCCGACGGGCAGCCGGTCTTCACCCACGACACCGACGAACTGGACTCCCTGGCCGCTCGCAGCGGACGCCTCAAGCACCACCGCCCCTGGTGCCCGCTGCGCCGCGGAAAGAAGACCGACGCACGCGAGGAACCGGTGCTGCTGGCCCACACGCTGCGCACCGAGGCACTGCGCGTGCTGCTGCCGGCCGCCACCGCGGACGTGGACGCCAAGGTGCACTCCTTCCGGGCCGCGCTACGGCTCGGCGTGGACCTGCACTTCGGCGGCGACCCCCAGCACCTGGCGACCACGGTCGCGTCCATGCCGGACACCGAGAGCGGGGAACGCCGCTGGTTCCTGGTCCTGTTCGACTCCCTGCCGGGCGGCACCGGCTACCTGGACCGGCTCACGGACCCGATCGCCTTCCGCGACACCCTCAGGGCCGCGTACGAGCTGCTGAAGGAGTGCCCGTGTGCCGAGGAGCGGCGCCGGGCCTGCCACCGCTGCCTGCACCGCTACACGCCTGAGCCCTTCCAGGACATCGTCTCGCGCCAGTTCGCGCTGACCATGCTGGAGTCCCTGCTGTTCAAGCAGGACGGCTCGGACGGCTGGGAGTGGAGCGAGATCGACCACACCGGCCTGGTCGGCCTGGACGCCCAGGTGGAATCCGACCTGGAGGCACGTTTCCTGACCGCCCTGCGGGAATGGGTGAAGGTCAGCGACGACGTCTCCCTCGACGAGGACGGCCACGCCAGCGGCCACCTGCGCTTCACCAGCGCCCCCAGCGGTCCTGCCGATTCCGGGGTGATGCACTGGCGGCTGACTGCCCAGCAGCGACTGCAGGGCACGGTCAGCGACTTCACCTTCACCCGGGTCGACGGCCCCAACCAGAGCGTCAAGATCTACCTCGAAGGCTTCCGCTTCCACGCCAGCAGCGAGCACAACCAGATCGCCACCGACGCCGCCAAACGCACCCGGCTGCGTGCCGACGGGGAGATCGTCTTCCAGATCACCTGGGCCGACATCGACCTGTTCGAACAGCGCCCGGGGCGCACGAAACCGGTCTGGCCGCCGTACCGGGGCATGGCGCAGGAGCAGGCCAAGACGGCGTACGAACAGTACGGCGGCCAGCGCTCCCGCTTCGCCCCTGCCGTTTTCGCCAACCCCATCGACACCCTGATCGCCTACCTGAGGGACCCCGACGCCGAGGAGTGGACCCGCCGGGCCCGCGCTCTGGTCACGGGCCTGACCGCCCAGCCGGGTACAAGGCCGGTCGCCGCGACAGGCCGCCGCAGCGAACTCGTCACCGCCCTGCGCAACGAGCTTGCGGCCTTCACCGCGGCCGAACGCCGCGACAAACCCCTTGTGCCGGACGCGGCCGGCATCGGCCCCGTCCACGTCTTCCGCACGCAGGACGACACGGGCCTGCCCATTGTTTTCGCCCTGGACGCGGCCGACCCCGAGAACCTGAAATGGACCGCGCTCACCGTCCTCGACGACAGCGACGCCGTCCTGGACACCGACGAGCACAAACAGCGCTGGCGGTCCTGGCTGTACTGGACCAATCTCACCCAGTTCCTGTCCCTGCCCCCGGCCGGCGGGGACGGCGTCCAGCTCGCCGCCAGCAAGGCCGCCGACTTCGAGGTCGAGGTCCTCGCCGTGTGCGGCGGCCTCGGCGAACTCGACTCCCTCATCGGCGTTCCCGCCCCCGCCGCATCCCCACGGCCCGGGGCCGTGGTCAAGCCCGTCGCGCCGGACCCGGACGGCGACTCGGCCGCCGAGGCCGCCGTGGCCCAAGCCCTGCGCGACGCGCTGTGGGACGAGGAGATCCTTGACATCCTGCGCGACGAGCCCGACGAGGCACCCGAGCTGCTCCGCCTCGCTGAGATCCTCGCCGACCGCGGCAAGAAGGCACCCGTCTTCGGCCACGAACTGGGCACCAGCCGCTGGCTGGCCGACTTCGCCTGGCACACCCACGGTCTGAAGATCGCCGTGGTCGCCGCGCATCAGGGCGAAGACGACGACGAAGCCCAGCGACGGGACGACGCCTACACCGAGGACGGCTGGACGGTCCGCACCGCCGCCGAATGGCTCGATCACCTCGACACACTGCTCGCTGAGCTCCCCGACACGCACGACACGGAAGAAGGCACGCCCCGATGACCGCCCGGCTCAGCCTGTACCGCAAGGCCGAACAGGAGCTGTACAAGCTCGACCGCTCGGTCAAGGCCCAGTTCTACGACTTCTGCCACAACTTCCGGAACAAGCCCGGCCTGCCGGGACTGCGGAAGAAGCAGCTCAAGGGCGACTCTCGTATCCACTCGGCCCGCATCTCCCAGGACTACCGGGCCCTGCTCACCAAGACCGGCGTCGACGCGGATGGCACCGAGAGCTGGCTGGTCATCGCTGTCCGCCACCGCCGCGACGTCTACGAAGAGCTCCAGGTCGCCGTCAACCGCGTCACCGGCGAGATCGAGTTCGTCGACCTCGCCGTCGTCGGAGACAGCGCCCTGCGCCGCGCCGGCATCACCCTCACCCCGTCCGAACCCGACGCACACGCCCCCAAGGCCGCAGCACCCGCGCCTGAACCGTCATCCGAGCCGGACACACGCTCGCTGCTGGCCGCGTACCACGCGGGCCAACTGCGCGACCTCGGCGTCGCCGAGCAGCTGATCGAGCTGGCGCTCACCGTGACCACCAGCGCCGAACTCGACCAGCTCGTCGAGGGCGCACCCCTGCTGTCCAAGGACGTCCTCTACGGCCTGGCCGCCGGGATGGACATCGACGACGTACGCAAGGAGATCACCGCACCGGTCGAACTCGACCAGCGCCCCGACCCCGAAGACTTCGCCACCGCCCTCACCCGCACCGAAGTGACCACCGTCGACGACGCCGTCCGCACCGTCATCGAAGAAGGCGACTTCCGCGCCTGGAAGGTCTTCCTCCACCCCACGCAGGACCGCATCGTCCGCCGTCAGTACAAAGGCCCGGCCCGCGTCTCCGGAGGCCCCGGCACCGGCAAGACCATCGTCGCCCTGCACCGCGTCAAACACCTCGCCGAACAACTGCCTCCCGGCCACAACAAGCCGATCCTGCTGACCTCCTTCACCAAGAACCTCACCACCGACCTGCGCCTGAGACTCGCCTCCCTCATCGGCCCCGACCTGCTGGCCCGCGTCGACATCGCCCACGTGGACCAGCTCGTCGGCCGTGTTCTGGGCGAGAACACCGCACCCGGCAGCGGCAGACAACGCGTCTACGACCATGTGGCGCTGCAGGAGATGCGTCAGCTGGTAGCGGAACTCGACGACCAGCGCTTCGAGCCGGAGTTCCTCGTCGAAGAGTGGGAACAAGTCATCCTCGGCCAGTCGGTCCCCACGCGCTCCGACTACTTCAAGGCTCGCCGCGCCGGCCGCGGCCGCGGACTGACCCGACCCGAACGCGCCCACATCTGGAAGCTGATCGAGCAGTTCACCGCCCGCCTCGACAAACTCGGCGTCGAGACCTGGGGCCAGGCCGCCGAACGCGCAGCCCGATTCGAGATCGAACGCGCCGCGAAGATCAAGGCCCGTCGCGAGTACAAGGAAGAGATCGGCGGCAAGGACCTCATCCACCGCGACAACAGCTCCGGCATGCGCTACCTCGGCCACCGCTACCAGCACATCGTCGTCGACGAGGCCCAGGACCTGCGTCCCGCACACTGGAAGATGCTCCGGGCCATGGCTGACCCCACCCAGCCCAACGACCTGTTCATCGCCGGCGACACCCACCAGCGCATCTACTACGACTACCAGATCGCCCTCGGTGCCCTCGGCATCAACATCCGGGGCCGCTCCTCCCGCCTGACCCTCAGCTACCGCACGACCAGGGAGATCCTCACCGAAGCCCTCCGCGTCGTCGACCCCGCCGACACCAACCAGAAGATCACCTACGACGACCTGGACGACGGGACCGACAACCTCGCCGGCTACCGGTCCGTCCTCCACGGCCCCCAGCCGGCCTTCGTCCCCTACGCCACCTGGGACGACGAACTCGCCGGACTCGCCACCACTCTCACCACCTGGCGCGATCAACTCTCCACCGACGAAAACGGCGCCCAGCGCGATCCCAGCGGACGAATCGCCGTCTGCGTCGCCGACCGCGACATGGTCAGCCAGACCATGTACTACCTGACCACAAAGGCGGGCATCACCTGCGCCGAACTCACCAAGGAAGGCCCCAAGGGAGACGGCGAGGTCCACGTCGGCACCATGCACCGCTTCAAGGGCCTCGAATACCAGCGGCTCGCCGTCGTCGGCGCCAGCGACGGGATCATCCCGCGTACCAGCGCCATCGACCGCTACCGCACCGAAGACCCGCCCCGCTACGAACGCGAGCAGCGCAAGGCCCGCTCGCTGCTGTTCGTCGCCGCCACCCGCGCCCGAGACGCCCTGACCATCAGCTGGCACGGCAAACCCAGCCCGTACCTTCCGGTTTGAACAGCATGGTCTGCCGGTGCCGTACGCCTCTGACGGCGTACGGCACCGGAACCGGGGCGTCTACGCCAGGAGAACCCCGGCCCGGGAAAGCGAACTCGCCTCATAGCGCAGCTGATAGGTGCGTACACCTGCGCCGTTCACGCGGTAGAGCGTGATCGTCGACAGGAACTGCTCCTTGACCTCGGCGGTGCGGCGGCGTTCCTTCGCGTCGACCCCACTGATCCACTCCTCGATGTGCTCTGGGAGCTTGAAGGCCAGCTCATAGGCGCCGACCGCGTCCGCGGGCGACAGCGTCCACTCCGCAGCGGTACCCACGCCTCGCCGCTTGATCCGCACGGCGTGGTCCGGCCTGGCCTCCGTGTACTCCAGAAACCTCTGGTGGTCATCCGTCGCGAGCGGCAGGACGAAAGGCGCGGAAGGGAAGCCGAGCAGCAACTCCACAGCGCTGCGCCCACACAAGGCTTCAGCAAACTCGGACAGCGCGGCAGCGGCCGCCTGTATGAACTTCCCGACGGGCACGACGGGCTGCGGCAGCAGATGCAGTGGGGAGGTTCCCAGCGCCCGCCGCAGCTCCGTACGCATCCAGTTCACCGGGAAGGGGGTCTTCTCGGGCAAGTGCTGCTGTGCCTTGTACAGGCTCTGTGCGGTGGTTCCGATGTGGCCGAGCAGCCAGACGAAGGAAGCACCGGACAGGTCTACCAGGGAGATCTGGTGGGCGAGCGCGTACTTCTGGGCGTCCGGGGTGAATCCGCTCGCTGAGAAGAGGGCGTACGAGTACTTGTACCGCTGGCGCGGTCGTGTTCCCGGGCCCGTCATGAAGTTCTCGTTCACGTCGTGCACCACGCCATGGGCGTTGCGCACCTTGTCCAGGCCGCAGCGCTTCTGCTCGTACTTCGCCTCCAGGAACAGTCGCACGGGCATGGAAAACGCCGGAGTGAAGGTGAACTCCCCGAGCACGTCGACCTGGTGGAGGGCTCCCCGCCCGCGGACCCGGAGAGTGTCACCCTCGCTCACCAGCTCGACAGGGTCCTGGTCCTCGTGGACGAGCAGCCGGTAACCGCTGGAGCGCAGCAGCCAGGCCAGCGACTCTTCCAACAAGTAGCCCCTCAAGGAGGAGTCTTTGAGCACTCCGGCAACCTCTCTCTGAGTCGATCACGCACAGCCCAACGCGATCATCTCAAGACGGCGACGTTCAGTGCCGAGTTCGTTCCGTCTCGTTGCCTCGTGCGCGAGACGTTGTGCCTTCGTCAGTAGGGCGTGTTCTGCCTGCCGGAGTTCTCGAGGGAACCATGCCGCCAGGTGTGAGCTCGATCGCTGGGGGTGATGTCGCCACAGGTGGGTTCGTGGGCGAGCAGAAGGCATGAAGGGACGGAGCGATGCTTTCGTTCGACGGCTGGACAGAGGTCGGATGACAGCCTGTCTGGGCGACTGCCGCGGGGGCCGTTGTCCAAACTCGTGAAGCTCAGCAATGAGCCGCGCGGCTTTCTTCCGGCTCCAACCGGGGATCTTCGGCGCTTAGAAGGCACGTGCTCTATCCACTGAGCTACGGGGGCTGACCTGCGAAAACGCAGCTTCCGGGCGCTGCCCCCAGGTCGCGGGGGACGCATGGGGGAATCGCGGATTCCCGGTGACCGGGGGACGCAAGCGCTCCCCGATCGGGCAGCACGTAGGATCTCACATTATCTTCACGCCCCGAAGCCTCTCGCGGAAACAATCCCGCACCTCATCGGCGTTGGTGATCTCCGAGCCGAGGAGGGGAAGGTGTCGGGCCTGAAGCTGTTCCGCACGGACACGACGAATGGCGGCATGGCTGAGGTCATGCCGCGTCTTGCTGAGATCGAGGCCGATGTGCAGGGTCTCGTCGAGTTGCACATGGAGACGCTGCTGGGCGTCCGGTTCCTGGCGAGCGAGTACAGCACGGGAGCGGTGCACGGGGGCCGGATCGACTCGCTCGGGCTGGACGAGAACGGATCGCCGGTCATCGTCGAGTACAAGCGCGGCACGGATGCCGGCGTGATCAATCAGGGTCTTTTCTACCTGGCCTGGCTGATGGACCACCGGGCTGAGTTCGAGCACCTGGTCCGCGAGCGGCTCGGGGTGACGGCCGCGTTCCAGGTCCTGTGGAGCGGCCCGCGCCTGATCTGCATCGCCGGCGACTTCACCCGCTACGACGTGCATGCCGTGCGCGAGCACCGGCGCTCAATCGATTTGGTCCGCTACCGACTCTTCGGCAGCGACCTGCTCGGGCTTGAGACCGTGGCCTCCGTGAGCGGCGGCATGCAGGTGGCCCGCCGAACACGGCCCAAGCCGGTTGCCCGGGCGGTGGCCGACGTACAGGGTGCGGCGATGGTGGAGTTGGCGTGCGCGGTCGACGAGGTCCTGCTCGGGCTCGGGGACGGCGTGAACCGGATAGAGCGCAAGACCTACCGGGCGTACCAGCGGCTGCGGAACTTCGCCTGCCTGTGCCCGCCGCAGCGCAGCAAGCTGCTGGTCTACCTGAAGGTCGACCCGAAGGACGTCGACCTCGTTCCGGGCTTCACCCGGGACGTGTCCGGTCTCGGTCACCACGGGACGGGCGACCTGGAGGTCCAGCTCCGTACGCCGACGGACGTGGAGCGGGCTCAGGATCTGTTCCGGGCGAGCTACGCGGCGGCATGATCCGATGGGGCGCCGCCCGTTTCGTGGCGGGCTGCGCTTCGTGTCGTGTCTGCGGTCGTGGGCGGCGGCCTTTCGACGTCCGGGCAGGGGGGCGGTGGACTTCTATGGTGCGCGGGATCGCCGGTTTGGCCAACCGGCGATCCCGCGCTATGTTGCCCCGCTCGTGTGAGCCGGTGATCAACGTGAACGGCGGCTGGCGGTGGCCACGGGAGGTGCTGGCGCACTGGCGGCGAGGCGGGTCCTCTGCTCGCGCCCCGGCTGCGCCTGGCGCGTGCAGGTCTGGTGGGCGAGGATCTCGGAGAGGCCCGTCAGCAGTGAACTCGGGGTGTGCGGGGACGCGGTGATGGCCCAGGTGGGCCGGTCCGGACCGGGACCGGCCCAGATGGTCCAGGTGGCCAGGTTTTGATTCGGGTGCTGTGCGGCGAAGGCGTCGAACTGGATGCCCGCGTTCCCGTCGGGGGATGTCCAGCGGAACTTGAGCCCTTCCGCGCTGTCCTTCCATCCCGCGTTGGCGAGGGGCCGCGTGGCCGCGGTGACCATCTTCTCGTCCACCGGGGCGCCAATGGCCGTGTCCCAGCCGTCGCCGTCGGCGAGGTGGATCAGCAGATCCTGCAGCACCGGGGCGGGGGTAGCGCCGGTCGCGGAGAGGACCCACATGCGGTCGGAGACGGGTGTCTCGTAGGCGGCCACGGTCCAGGCGGTCTCGTGGGCAGGCGTTTCGTGGACGCGCTCGATGCGCAGGGTCTGCGACTCATGGATGGCGTGGGTCGTGTCATCCGACCAGGTCCGCCACCGTTCGAACTCACCGTGCGTGTCGAGGAAGGCGTCGAGGAGCGCGTCGTGATCTCCTGCATCGGCCAGGTAGACGGGGACGGTCTCCGGCTCCGGGCGGGAAGGTTCGGACTGGGCCGTGGTGACGTCGAAGACGGAGCGCGCTTCGATGGCGGCGCGTTCGGTGTCGGTCAGGGGCGCCGGTCCGGGGCGCATCTCGGCCGCGTGGACACTTTCGAAGGCCATCAGTGCCTCCGCGGGTGAGTCGAAGGTGTCGGCGATCTGACGCAGGTGATCCTCGCCATGTAGGTAGACGGACTTGCCGCTCCGGTGGAGGTAGGTGCCGACCGCGACGGTGGTGTGGCCATCGTGGGCGTGGGCGTGGATGAGAAGCTGGCCGTGGCGGATGTCGTCGTGGATCTTCTGCGCTTGATTGGAGACCTCGCGGATTTCGCTGCGGGTGCACCACGGCATCGGATAGTTCGCCCAGGTCCATTCCTCGTTGATGGCTTCCTGGAGCCGCGAGGTGATCTCGACGGTGATGCCTTCGGCGATCAGGTGCTTTGCTGCGTCGTCGGCCCAGTAGGGCTCCTCGTGATCGATGCGGGCCAGGACCAGGACGTTGGTGGCGGCGACGCTCCAGTCGGCAGCCTCCAGAGCCATGAGGGCGACGCGGGCCTGCGTGCCGGTCAGGACGGCGGTGACGGCGCTCGGGTGAGTGGGGTGGGTGTCGAAGCGGACGTGGGCGTCGATGGCGGGAGTCACGTGGGGTCTCGTCTCTTCAGCCGGTGGCCGGACCCTCGGGTCCGGCCACCGGCGTACGCGGGGCTATCGGGTTGCTCGTGTGGACCGGGCGGCGTGCGCGACCGTGGTGGTCGGCGGGCCGGCGCGGGTGGTGGCCGCTGGTCGCCGCCGCTGCGGCGGTGCGGATCCGGTGGCGTGCCAGCGGGTGCGGACGGCGGCGATGTCGGCGAGGGCGCGGCGGGCGCCGACGACGAGCTGGAACGGGGTGTTCGCCGGGTCACCGGCGTACGCCTCTATACGTCGGCCGGTGCGCTCGGCCGTGACCAGGAGGGAACGCTGCAGGGCCCTCTCGCCCCAGTGCTCGACCGAACCGGCCGGTTCGGCCAGCAGACGGAGCACCTCGCCCGGTTCACTGCCGTCGTCCAGCACGCCGCGCTGCTGGGCCTCCCACAGGACCGTGACGGGGTCGACGGGCTCGCGGCGGCGGGCAAGGCCGGTCAGGCACTGCCACAGGCCGGCGTGCAGCGGCAGGGTGAGGTCCTCGGGGAGCAGCCACCGGACGGCGTCGATGTCGGAGGGGTAGGCCGTGGCCGTGGCGAGCAGGATCTGCTCCTCCTCGACAGCCTCTGCGGGGTCTTGTGCGGCGGGCGGCGGCGGCGCCGTGGTGCGGGGCAGCACGCCTGCGCGCGGCGGGAAGCGGTTGGCGATGTCGTCCACGACCGCGGCGAGCGCGTCGGCCTCGGTGAGTACCGTCTGGACGGGGTGCGGGAGGGAGACGTCGTGGACGGTGTGGACGAGGCGTTCGGCGGCCGTCTGCAGGCGGCGGCGGGCGTGCTCCGCCTCGACCATCCGGGCATAGGCGGGGGCGTGGCTGGGCCAGGGGCAGACCTGGACGAGTGTGTGTATGTAGGAGGCGGTCAGCCCGCGCGCCTGCTCCCGGCCCGTGGCGAGGACGCGGTCGAGCCACTTGGTGTTCTTCGCGTGCTCGGCGGGTTCAGGCCGCGGCAGGCTGGTGATCGCGGTGTACAGGGCGGCGTGCGCGGCGGTGGAGAACGAGTCTGCGGTGATGCCGGTCACGTCATCCAGACGGTGCGGGGCGAGGAGGAGGGCGCCGAGGAGGGCTTGCTCGACGTGGAACACCGGCTGGGGTGGTGCGATGGCGTCGAGGTCGTCTTCGAGGGGTTCGGGGGCGTGGGGCATTAGGCGGCGAGGGTGAAGTCGTTCGGGTCGAGGGTGACGCCGAGGTGCGGGGCGAGGAGGTGGCCGGCGAGCAATGGCGGTACGGCGTTGCCGATCTGGGAGAACTGCTGGCCCTTGTTTCCGGCCCAGGGGTAGTCGGCGGGGAAGGTCTGCAGAAGGCCGGCCTCGCGGGCGGTGATCCGGATCGGCTCGGGAACCGCGGGCGCGTCGGCGTCCTTGGCCGGCGGTGAGGCGGGTTCGGCGATCCAGGTGCACTCGTTGGCGCGGTGCCCGAAGAACAGCGTGCCAGCCGGCTCGGACAGGGGCCGGACGGTGGCGTTGGCCTGGTTGTTGCTGCGCAGGGACCAGGACCAGCGGTGGGCCTCGGCGGTGAATGTCGGAGCTGGAGCGTCGGCGGCCCGGTTCTCGCGTGTGCCGTGTCGGGCCGCCCATCCCGCGCTTTCGCGCCGGGGCTTGAGGACCACTCCGTCCGGCCGGGGCATCCAGGTGCCGCGCTCCCGGGCGTCGGACAGGGTCTTGCGGGAGCCCGACGGAAACGGTTCGGGGCCGCCGCCGGGCCCGCCGCCTGCGCAGACGGTGGGAACGGGCCGGTCGGTCGCGCCCCATCCGAGGGCCTCGGCCATGCTGACCCAGCGGGCACGGCCCGGACCGAACAGCGATTCCGGTTCGGCGAGTTGGGCGTGCGTGGGCGTGGGTGGCTGCGCGGTGCGGACGCGGGATGCGAGGAGGATCGCTCGCCGCCTGGTCTGCGGGACGCCGAAGTCGGCGGCGTTGAGGATCCCGTACCAGACGGAGAACCCCCAGCCGCGAAGGACGGCCGCGTACTGCTTCCACAGGGGCAGGACGTCCGGTACTTCCTCCATGGCGATCCAGTCGGGCTCGTCGACGGTGTTCAGGGCGTACAGGTAGCGCATCGGCTCGGCTGCGAGCAGGGAGCGCTCGTCGCGGCACGCGGCCAGGAGGCGTTCGCGGGTGTCGCGGCCGGCGGCCAGGTCCTCGACCGCCGCGTGCACCAGTGGCTGGTCGAGCAGGCCGAGGCGCTTGCCGGCCATGCTCCACGCCTGGCACGGCGGGGAAGCGATCACGCCGCGGGTGCGGCCGACGAAGGGCCAGGTCGGATACATGGCCACGTCGGTGCGGATGGTCAACTGCCCGGCTGCGGAGCGGGACTTGCACGCCCACTGGTCCCATTCCAGCCCGACGTCGCGTACGCCGAGGACATGCAGTGCCCTGCTCCAGCCGCCCGGCCCCGCGAAGAGGTCGAGTATCACGTGGCCAGCCCGAAGTCGTCCTGCGTCAGCGTGTCGGCGTCGCCGCGGCACGCCCAGGGCGAGCAGCCGTCCTCGACGCCGTTCTCCAGTACGTCGGCCTCGTCCGCGCTGATTTGCAGGGTGGCCCGCTCCGCCCGGGTGACGTGGTCGATCGGCGCCTCGCTCAGCGGGACGCGCGAACGGTGCAGAAAAGCCTCGCCGAGCAGGCGGCTGCCCGCAGCGTTGGCGCGGGCATTGCCCTTCCGGATAGCCGCGTCGAATTCGACGACATCCGCCCACTCGGACGGGGACGTGTCCCTGATATGCCTCCACTGCGCATTTCCGTGGAAAGGGCAGCCCAGGCAACTCGATTTCGGTGTATCGGCAAGACCGAGCGAGGTAAGGTAGCGGACGCAGTCGGACCTGCTCCAGGACAGGTCGAGAAGGGGATGCCGGTTACGCATGTATTTGACGTCGGCGTCCTTGGCGCGGTGGAATTCATCGGTCGAGATTCCCACCCATTGTTCGACGAACGTTCCCTTGGGGATGTGCAGAGGGTAGGGGTAACCGAGCAGCTCGCGCACCTTCTGCTTTATCGGCTTTACCTTATATTCGCCCGTGCACTGCCTTCGGGTCATTCCCGGGCGCCCGTCCTTGTTGAGGATATGGAGGGGCATGGACGCGAAACGGTGATCAGGGTTCAGTGCGTCGTTGCGGATGTTCCCGGAGGACACCCGCAGGACCGGTATTCCGGCGGGCTTGGCTATCTCCTCCTCCATGCGGTCAAGGTGGGTGTAAACCGCTTCGGGTTCCCACCCGGTGTCGGCGAAAATCGCGTAGTCGACCTTCGGGAGGATGCCCTCGGCTGACAGGGCGAGCAGGGTGCTGGATTGAACTCCCGCACCAAGAGAAAGGGCGCGGAATCGGGGCTGATCTGAAATGGTCTGTCCTGATCGTGGGGAAATGGGGCCCGCTCTTAATGCGGCCAGTGGGTCAGCGGTCGGGGGTGAGCTGCTGGTCGCGGGATATGGCGTCAGAGAGGGCAGGGATGCGGTCGAGGAGGTCGACGGCCGAATCGATGTACTGCTGCGGTGACGGGCCGGATAGGACGACCCGTCCTGATGCGGTGCCAACGTGTCGCCGCCGGTTCTCCACGGCGCGGGCCAGGGCTGCGGTCAGTTCGGCGCTCGCGTCCTGGGCGGCTCTGGCGATCTGCGCGACGCGGTCGAGGAGCAGCAGGTCCGTGGGCGAGGGCTGTGACGCGTGCTGGGCGAAGTCGAGGAAGAGTCGCAAGGCGGTGCCGGCGAGTTGCTGAGCGTCGGTGATCCGCACGGCCAGCGTGTGCGCGTGGGTGACGGGGCGGGCGCGCAGAGCCCGGCGCAGGCTCAGCGCGTCGGCCGTGATCCGGTCAAGGGTCCGAGCGGGGGTGAAGCGGTCAGGCACGGGTCTCCGTGAGGGGGCGCGGGTTCAGGGCCCGGTTGAATGCGGCGGTCAGCGCGGGGGCCTGCCCGGGGTCGGTGAGCAGGGCGTGGGCGATGGGCGTGCCGATGACGACGGCGTCCACCAGCGGGGCCACGCGCGCGGCGAGGTCAGGGGTGGAGATCCCCACGCCCGAGACCACCGGCAGTGGGCTCGCGGCGTGCAGGCGCTGGGTGAAGGCGGCGAGCGCGGGAATGTCCAGCGGGCCGCGGTAGCCGGTGGGCGCCGTGCTGGCGGGCGCGTAGAGCCATCCGGACGCGTGGGTGACTGCGGCCGGGAGGTCGGTGTCGGGGGCGGTGCGTGGGATGAGCCGTGGACCGTGAAGGCCCGCGTCCTGCGCGGTCTCGTGCCAGCTGGTCTCCTGGTGGGCAGGTAGGTCGACGACCATCACGCCGACAGCGCCGGCGTCGGCGAACAGGTGGGCCAGGTTCTCGGGGCCGTGTCGGCTGACGGGTTCCCAGTAGGTCATGACGACGGTCGGCCGCAGGCGGGCGGCGTGCTCGACAGCGCTCAGGGTGCGGTCGAGGACGTGTCCGCGTCGAAGGGCGCGTTCATAGGCGGCGCGGATGACGGGACCGTCCAGGCCGGCGTGTTCGGCAGCCAGGCCGACCTCGAACAGGTCGGCACCTGCTTGCGCGAGCTGGTCGAGGTGACGACGCTCGGCGGTTGGCTGGTGCAGGCCGGCGGGGACGAACACGCCGAGCGCGCAACGGGGTTGAGTGAGGAGGGTGTGCAGGGGGTCGGCGGTGGCCAGGGTGGAGCCTTTCCCGGCGGCGTACTGTCGCTGGCGGGTCAGCGGCGGCGTCCGGCCGGTGGAATCGGGGTGGTCGCCGGGGCAGCGGCGCTCTGGTGGCCCTGGCGGTGCGCGCCGGGCGCGGGATCTGCGCTGGGCGGGCTGCTGAAGGCGGGAGCCACGCGGTCGAGGGCCTGGGCGATCTGCTGCGCCTGGTTGTGGGAGTCATGGAGCTGCTGGGCGACGTCGTCGGGGAGCCGGTCCCATTGCGCTCGGTACTGGTAGCGCTGGGTGATCTCGGCGGCATTGCGGAGCTGTTCGGCGGCCTGCCGCAGGACGGCAGTCTTCCGCTCGGGGGCGGTCGCGGTGTGCGTGGCCTGCAGGAGCGCGTCCAGGGCGGCAGGCAGCGGCGCGTTGTCCGCGGGAAGGCCGTAGAGGGCGGCGTGCAGTGACTGGGCGTAGACCGTCACGGGTCCGCCCCGACCGCGGTCGCGGTACTCGATGGGGGCTTGGCGGCGGGCGCTGAAGCTGACGGTCACGTCTCGCGGAGCGGCACCTGGGTGGAGCTGTTCGGCGAGGGCGCGGGCCAGATCATGCGCGGTTGGGGAGTCGGAGGACGTGGTAGCTCCAATCGAACGGCGGTGATGGCGGCTTCGAGGGTGGTCAGCGGGTGCGGCGACGGACCGCCGGCGCGGTCACTGAGCCGGTGGTGGCAGTCGCGGGGCGGCGGGCGCTGGCGGGGATGTCGGATGGTGTGGCGATGCCGAGGTGGACGCGTGTGCTGAGACCGTGGGCGTATGCGTGCGTCTCGGCAGCCGTGACTGCGCCGAGTAGCCCGCGCTCGTCCAGGCCGTCCGGCGGGCGGTAGGACGAGCCGCCCGCCGTGGGGGTGAAGCCGTGCTGCTCCAACAGGGTCCCGGCGGTGGTGGTCGCGGCGGTCACGGCAACGGTGCCGTCACCGAAGTGGAAGTGCAGGTCGGGGGCGACTGCCGGATGGTCGGGGCTCCAGCGTGTCGTCCAGGAAAGGTCGACGAGGTCGTGGGTGTGCGCCAGGAGGCCGTACATCGCGATTCCGGCGCACTCGTGTGCGTCCTGCGTGGTGCCCGGTGACAGGAGGTAGAGCCGGCGGCCGAGGTGCTCGCGGGGGAGGAATCCGGCCTCGGTCAGCAGCTGGTCGGCGTCGCGGATGCGGCGGTTGAGGATGACGAACGTGTGTCCGTCGTCGGTGGACCCGATGAATACATCGGGGAAGTCCAGAAGAGACACGGTGGTCCAGGGGGTCGGCGGGCTGCAGGCCGGGACGGGTGCCGGCTGGTGCAGCTCCGGAGGATCGGTCAACGGCTGCGGGTGGCCGTCTTCGCGGCGGTGGGTGCGGGTGCGGGTGCGGGTGCGGGTGTCGTGGCGGGTGCTCTGCTGGCCGGCGGGCTGCTGATGGCGTCGGCCAGGGCGGTGGTGCCGGCGCGGGTGAGACGGACTCGGTCTTGGAGCGGTCCGCCCACGTAGGCGGAGGACGCGGACTTCGGGACGCGTTCCGCGAGCCCCTTCGCCTCCAGCGTCCGCAGTGTGCCGATGAGCACGCGCTCGTCGCGGTAGTGAACGTACTGCCGCCCCAGAGAGCTGGTCGCCACGACGTTCCCGCAGGCGATCTCCCACAAGGCGCTGCGCTGCGTGGCGGTAAGCGGGTGGTCCGGAGCCTCGCTGGCACTGCCACGTCGCCGTCGGATCTCGTAGGCGAGAGTTTCGGCACAGCCCATGGCCGCTTCAGGTGCCAAGGCGGTCAGAGTCCGGGCCACCGGGAGCCGCTGGTCCGCGGAGGCCCTGCTCAGGAAGGCGAGTTGCTGGAGGCGGACCACCGCGTCCGACAGGTCGTGACATCGAAAGAAGCGTTCGTCGGTGACCGCTTTGATGGCGGTGCGGGTCGTGGCGGCGAGTTGCTGTGCGGAGACGACGTGAGCGTCGGGCTCCGACTGCGCCTCGGCTCGCAGAAGCCGGTCGAGCATGTCGTTGTGCTGCACGTATTGGTCCGCGAGCAGCATCAGGCGCTCGACCGGTGTCGGCGGGGCGGCCACGTGGAAGAGGAGGCCCTCTGCGGGGGGTGTCGTCATGCTCGCCGCCGAACGGCCGGGGTGTGGACCGGGGCTGGGGTCGGCGCGTTCGGAGCAGCGGGGGGCCGCACTTCCAGTGCTGTGCGGGCGGCGTCCAGGGCCCGGCCGGCGTCGTCGAGGTGGGTCCGTAGGTGGCTGTGGTGGTCGAGCGAGTCGAGCTTTTGCTGGAGCGTGTCCTGCGCTGTGGTGGTGAGGGTGATGAGCGGGGCGAGGGTCTGGGTGTAGTGGGCGATGGCTCGCCCGAGGTGGCCGGCGCTCGCGCCGAGGGTCGCGGGGGGCGGTAGGTCGGTGATGTTCGGAGCGAGCCGGTACTCGGCGTCGGCGGCCATGCGGGCAGCGAGGTGGCACAGCAGGTCGATGTGCCGTATGACGTTGAACAGGCCGGTGCCGTCCGCGGTGATGGGGTGGTCGCGGATGTCCGCGGTCACGGCGTCCACGGCTTGGCGCGCAGACATGTCTTCGAGGTCGCGGGGGTCGTAGGTGTACAGGTCGGCTCCAGGTTCAGGGGGCTTGCCACAGAAAGCGGGCGACGTGGTCGTTGCCGTGGCCGGTCCGGGGCCGGGAGGGGGTGTGCCAGCCGGCCCGTGGCGGGCGGCTGGCGATCAGACGCCAGCCCGCGCCGCGCAGGGACGCGCCGCTCTCGCCCTCCTGGGTGAAGGTGATCAGGCGCCGGTACCCGAGGGCCTTCGTCGCACGCCACGACGCCCCGTACAGCAGGGAGTTGGCGTTGCGGGTACCGTCGCTGGCGGTCCGGGTGACTTCGAGGGTGGCGCCGTCGTCGAGGTGGCGGGCCACGGGCCGCCCGACGATGGCGACGGCGCGCAGGATGCCGGTCTCGTCGGCGGCACCGACGGCGAAGATCTGTCCCGCGGGCGGTGGGTGGTGGCGGTGCCAGGTCCGCACGAAGTCCTTCGCCTGGCGTGAGCGGACCGGCACCAGGTGCAGCGGGGCGCCGCTCACACGGCCTTGCCGAAGTCGGACTGTGTCGGCGCGTGCTTCGCGATCGCGCGGGCGGTGATCGCCTGCGACGCGCGGTCGGACGCCGCGGACAGCTCCTCCGCGCCGGGCTCCCGGTACCACGGGCGCAGGTCGAGCATGGCGGCGCGCATACCGGTGGCGAAGCAGAGCGCCGTGCCCTTGGGCAGGGCGCGGATCTCGTCGGCGGGCAGGATCCGCTGCTGTCGCATCGACACCGAGGTCGACTTGCCGGACTCGGAGTGCGAGGTCGAGGTGGTCTCGACGTCGTGGTCGCCGATCAGGCGGGACAGCTTGTCAGCGAAATCGGGGTCGTCGATACCGGAGCCGATGACCTTGACGGTCGAGGCGGACCACATGGCGTCCATGCCGGCGTCCCCCCAGACCTTCTGGCCCTGGCGGTAGGACTGCAGGATCGTGATCGGGATGATCCCGCGCGACCCAAGGTGCGAGTACAGGTCCGGAAGGTCGGAGATCTTGCACACGTTGGCGGCCTCGTCGAGGATCGCGAGCATGGGCGGGTCGAGGCGTCCGCCGGCGCGTTCGGCCTGCGCGGTCGCGGCCCGCATCACCGAATCCGCGCACGCCGCGATCAGCGCCGAGGCTCCGCCTCCGCCGTCCTTGGACAGCAGATACAGGGTGTCGGTGGAGGTGACGAACTCGGACGGCCTGAACTCCGGGACGTTCTTCTGCGGGGTGACCCAGGCGGCGATCTCGCTGTTGAGCAGCGCGGCGGCGTACTGGCGGGCGGTTTCGTAGATGCCGTCCCGGGTTTCCGGCGGGCCTTCCACGGTGCCCTTGAGCTGGGCGGCGACGGCGGTGAATCCGTGGTCGCGCAGGATGTCGAGCGGGGTGCGGTCGGCGGGGAAGGCCAGCCACTGCATGACGTCGGTGATCGGCCGCTCGTCCAGCGCGGCGGCGAGGAACAACTGGGCGAGGATGTTGGATCCGGCCTTGGACCAGAAGTCGCCCTGCTGGGAGGCGTCCACGGAGGCGGCGAGGAAGTGGCCGGCCAGCCGCCCGGCGCCGTCGAGGGTCTTGGCGTCCGCCAGGGGGTTCCACCACATCTCGCGTGCGGCGTGCGCGATCTGCTGCGGGTCCATCGACCACACCCGTCCCACCGCGGCGCGGGCGTCGAGGGTGGCGGTGTAGGCGTCGCCGGCGGCCTTGTTCGAGGTCAGCAGGACCGGGCCGGGCGCGGCGAGGATGGAGGGGATCGCGAGCGAGGTGGTCTTGCCCGAGCGGGGCGCCATGATGGCGACGGCCACGTCCTCGTAGCCCATGCGGATCTCGTGCTTGGTGCCCTGCAGGTTGCCGAGGAGGATGCCGGTGTCCCGGGCCTCGATGTGCTTGGCGTCCTTCAGGCTCGGGCGCAGGGAGCGGGCCTTGTCGGTGATCGCCTTGGCCATCAGCGGTTCGATGTCCCGTGCCTTGGCCATGCCGGTGATCTTCTTCTTCCGGCCGCCGCTGCGGTTCTTGTGCTGAGCCCACAGCACGCCCGCCACTGTCCCGAGGGCCAGGAGCAGGACGACCGGGACGATGCGGGCACTGATCAGCAGGGACGTTTCTCCCGCGTGGGGCCAGACCTGCTCGGGGTGGAGCAGGGCGTTGGTCGGCTGGTACGGCGCCCAGCCAGCTCCGGTGAGGTAGGCGGTGATGTTGCCGGAAAGCCAGGCGAGGTGGGAGAGGGGGACGACGACGGCAGCGACGCCGATCAGGAGGCGCAGGACGATGTCGTACCCGTCGGTGGAACTGTTGGAGGAGGTGGGGGGCAAAGAGTTACGAGCCTTCCGGGCGGCGGCGGGGATTCAGCGGCTGCGACTGTTCCTGGCCGGCGGCTGGCGCGGCGGGCCTGGAGTCGTCGGCGGGACGGTGCGGCGCGCCGCGAGGGAGCGGACGCGTTCTTCCAGGGCACCGGCGACGTGCACGGCGAGGACGTCCGTCGTGCGGCGGGTGACGACGCCCGGGCCGCGGGTCGGAAGACTGCGCAGGCTGCCGGTACGCGCTACGGGGTGCGGATCGACCAGGGAGGCGGTGAACGCGGCGACCAGTCGTGCAGGGGTGCGTTCGCCGAAGCGGGCCTGCCACACCGGGTCTCGATCCGGGCCGAGGGAGGCGGTGACGAACCAGGCTCCCGGCTCCTGCACGGTTCCCAGGCGCTGCACGTAGGCCGTTCCGTCGGGCGACACGAGGCCGTCAGCCCCGATGGCCGGGGGCTGCCACGCGCTCTGCCGGAGCGGTTCGTACGGATCCGAGGGTGTGCTCGCGGCGGGGGCGGGGTCGGTGAGGGCGTCGGTGAAGGCGGCGATGAGTTCGACCGGGGTGCGGGCGCCGAAACTCGCGTACCAGGCGGGATGGTCCGCCTCCGCCGCATGGTTGAGGGTCCACCACTGTGCGTCGGGGTCGGGTTCCAGGCGCAGGAGGGCCTTCTGGTCCGGGCTGGAGAGCAGGACGCGGGGCATCAGGGGGTCGTTGCCGTGGCTCCAGCCGCATGCGCGGTGCAGGGGGACGGTGATCCATGCGGGGTCACCGCTGCCGGCCAGGTGGCGTGGCGTGATGAAGTCGACCTCGACGGTCTCGGGGGTTGGGGGCATGCTCACTTCCGTGCCGCGGCTCGCCGGTCGGGCGCGGTGGCCGGGGCCGGTATGGGGGCGAGGGCTGAAGGGGCTTTGCGGGCAGCCGTGTTGATCTCGCGGAGTGCCTTGCCGTGGGTGGCCCAGTCGTCGAGGTAGCTCCACGATTCGGCGTGATGGGCGGCGAGTGCGTCGTCGAAGTCCGGGGTGCCGGGCTTGGCGTTAGTGGGAAGGGCGTCGCGGGTGACCAGCCATTGCTCGTGCAGTTCGTCGAGCCGGTCGAGGGCGTCGCGCAGGACGCCCAACTGGTAGACCCAGCGGCCCTGCACGCTGTGCTCCGGCAACTGGGCCAGTTGAGTCTCGGCCGTGGCCAGCAGGTGACGGGCGCCGTAACGGAGCGGCTCGAACGCCTCGGCGGTGTCGGCGTCGCGCTGGCTCGCGCGCCTTCCGTAGGCGTGGTCGTCGTAGGGCCAGCCGTCGAGGTCGGTGTGCTCGTCGGAGTAGGCGTCCCAGGCGTCGAGGATCTTCTTGCTGTCGCTCACGTAATGGTCGAGGTGACGGAGGAGGGCGCGGTGTGCGCGGTGATCGGCGGAAATGGGAAAGGGGTCCTGTCGGTTCAGCGGCGGGCGGCCGGCTGGACGGTGTGGGCCTGCGCCGGGGTCGGTGCGGGTTTCGTCTGCTGCCGGCGGGCGGAGCGTGCTCGGGCGCGGAGCGATTCGATACGGGCGGTGTGGGCGTCGACCACCTGCTGCGGGCGCAGCGGGCTGGGCTCCTGTACGGCGCTGTAGTGGCCGGTGCGGTCGTACATGCCGCGCTGGAGCGGGCTGCGGTCGGCCAGCGCGGTGAGGAACGATCCGACGAGGTGGGCGGGGACGGCCTCGTCGAAGTAGGCGTGCCAGATGCGCGGGCCGGGGAACTGCCCGTCGCCGGGCTCGCAGGTCTCAACGTGCCAGGACGAGCGGCCACTGAATTCGCTCAGCGGGCGCAGTTCGATGTGGCACATGGAGTCCGGCGAGCGCGCCGTACCGTCCGAGTCGCGGTGCCAGCCCGCCGCGGTCACCGGCTGCCACGGATCCTGCTGCTGTGGCGGCAAGGCGATGAGGGCGTCGGTGAAGCCGGCGAGGACCTCGGCGGGCACGAGTTCACCGAACTCGGCGTACCAGCCGGGCTCGGTGTCGGTGGGCTCGGCCCGCAGCCGCCACCACGCAGAGGTGGCGGTCTGCGGGTCGAACTGGAGGCTGCGGCGAAGGTCGGGACTGCGCAGGACGATCTCGGCGCTCAAAGGGTCGGAGACGGCGCTCCATCCGGCGGCGGCCAGGCCGTGGGTGACGTGGCGGGCATCCCCGGGGCCGGCGAGGTGGCGGGGGCTGGTGTCGAAGGGGATCCGCCAGGCGTGCTTGTCGGCGAAGGCGGCGAGCTGCCGTTCGCTCAGCGGCACCGACCGCACCCCGGCTCACTCGAGGCCGCGCTGACGATCACCTTGCGCAGCTCGTCCAGGACGTAGTGGAGCATGTACTGGTCGGTCTGCACCCACGCTGCGGCACGCAGCTCGGTGACCAGATCGCTGATCCTCTCGCTGCGCGGGGTGTTCGGGTGGCTCTGTACGGCGCGGGCGAGGGCGCGCAGGGTGTCGCCGAGCTGGATGGGCAGGCCGGTGTATTCGTCGAGGAGGGGCTCGACGAGGGCGAGCGCCTCCTGGGGGTCGGGGTTCTCGCGCAGGTATTCGGTGAGGCGGCAGAGGGTGTCGGTCGCGGCGCGGATGGTGTCCGGGGTGAGTGCGGGCACGGGGCTCCTCGGGGTGGTGGGTGTCGTGGTCAGCGGCGGGTTCGTGCGCCGCCGGCGGCGGCGTGGGGACGGGCGGTGGTGCGCGGCCGGGCGCTTCGGGCGCTGTTGCGGGCCCACGTGGCGGCACGGGCGGCCGTGATGCGGGCCTGCTGCCAGGCGCTGAGTTGGGAGGGCCTGACGGAGACCGACCAGGTGCGGATCTGCGCGCTCATCGGGACGCGTCCGCGCGGGCGCATCACGGGGTCGGGGCTGGCGAGTTCGGTGGAGAAGGCTTGCACCAGGTGCATCGGGGTGTTCGGCGTGAAGTGGGCCGTCCAGCCGTTGCCCTGCTTGTCCTGCGCTCCGCTCCACCACATCGCCGCCCCGTCGGGGTTCTGGCGGTACTGCATCCAGGCGGTGCCATCGGGGCTGGCCGCCACGTAGTTCTCGCCCTCGAAACGTGTATGCCAGTTCTGCTCCTGCAGCGGAGCCCAGACGTTGGGGGCGTGTGCAGAGCGGGGACGGGTGAGGGCGTCGGTCAGGCCGGCGACGATCTCCACCGGGGCCTGCCGGCCCAGGTGCGCCGACCACTCACCGTTCGCCCCGTCCGCCCGGCCGTGGATGGTCCAGCCGCCGGGAAGGACGTAGGGGTCGTAGGCGACGCGGACGGTGCGGTCCGGGCTCTCCATGAACAAGGGGCCGCCGGTCTTGGACTTGTCCCGCCAGCCCGAGGCGCGCAGGAACTCCGAGACGTGCCGGACGTCGCCGCCGCCGGCCAGGGCACGGGGCTGGACGAGGTAGTGCTGCTCGGCCTGCTCGCCGGGCCCCCAGCCCTGCCACTGCTTCTTCTTCACCGGCGCCGCCGGACCACGAGCGGTGCGGGCACTGGGCGCTTCGCCGCGCTGGTGGCGGGCTGGGCGCCGACGCGCTGGAGGGTGTCCTTGTGTTCGTCCAGGTCGAGGGTGATGTCGTGCAGTTCGTTCGAGGCACGGCCCAGAGCGAGCCACACCTCCGCGGGAAGCGCGCCGCGCTCTGCCTGGTCCTTGGCGAACACGCTTCCGGTGGCGACGAGGTGAGTGACGCCGCCGAGAACTCCGACGTCCGGGTCGAGAACGCGGGCGATGACCTGCGCGGCCTGGGACGGGGGAAGCTGCGAGAGGTGGTCGGCGAGCTGGCCGAGCTGGCGGGTGATCTCGTCGGCCAGTCTCAACGGATAGGGGGCGGGGTGGGACATGCTCCTCCGGGGCGGTGGACGGTCAGTGGTGGTGGCGCCGCCCGACGCGCTGTGCCTCGGCGAGGACGGCCTCCGGGCGGGCGCCGGCCAGCGGGGAGGCGTGGTCGGGTCCGGTCGGAATGCAGGCGCGCAGATAGCGGCGGAAGAGGGCCGTGGCGAGTCGGGGCTTGAGCCGGTTGCTGATCGGTGGGGGTGTGCGGGGTGCTACGGGTTTCTCCGGGAGTCGGGCGGTGTGCTAGGCGGCCCCGGCGGGGTGCCGGGGCCGCCCGGGCGTCTTACGGGGTACGGCGGGCCGGTGCGGAGCGCGCCGGTGCCGGTAGGTGGCTTCGTCGACCGGTCAGGAGCAAGGCGGGGAGACCGAGGTTGGCCTCCGCCTGCTTCACCGAGACCTGGTGGCTGGCGTACGGGTGCCGGCCGGTACCGGCGGCATGGATGCCGGGGCGGAGGTGGGCGCGGTTCGGGCTGCGGGGTGCTGGAGGGCAGTGCCGATGCCGAGTGCGTCGAGCTGCGGGCCGATCTCGCGCAGGGCGCGGGCCTGGACCTGGGTGTCGTCACCACCCAGGCGGTAGATGCCGCTCTGCGGGTCCTGGATAAAGCCGTGGGCGATGAGGATCGTGCCGGCCCGGTCGTCGGCGGGGGCGGCGGCGACGCTGCCGTCCGGCTGCCAGGTCAGGACGATCCGGTCCGGCTGGGAGGGCTGGATGCCGCCGAGGGCGTTGTGCCGGACCTGGGCGAGCGCGCGGTCGTAGCGGGCGAGCAGATCGCCGGCGACTTGCTCGGCACTCAGGAACGGGTCGTCTGCCAGGGCGATGCCGTTGGGCTCGGGGACGGCCCGGTACGCCTCGTCGGGCAGGGCGCGCGGGGCGACGGCGGCGATGAGGAAGCCGTCGCGTCCGTCGTGCCGGTCCAGGAGGGCGAGCTGTGCGCCGTCGGGGCGGCTGAGGACGGCTGCCTGCGTCAGCGGGTGCTCGGCGAGGGAGGCGGCGGCCAGGTCCAGGTCCCAGATCCGGTCGGAGAGTTCGGCGAGGTCGTCTTTGGCGTCGGCCGTCAGGTGCGTGCTGGTCCAGGTGTCGGGGAGTTCACCGGCGAGGACGTCGGCGTAGGAGGCGAGGCGCTCGGAGGTGTCGTGGTCGTGCATGGTGTCCTTGGGCAGTTGCAGGGGCTCAGCGGCGCAGGCGGGTGGCACCGACGGGCGGCGGTGCCGGGGCCGGCAGTGCACGCGGCGGGGGTGGGCAGGTGCACACGGCGGAGCGTTCGGGCTCGTGGTCGGGAACCTGCTCGGCGCAGGGGCGGCGGCCGGGGTGAGGGGCGTGCCGGTCGGCCAGCCGTTCGCGGGTGTACGCGAGGTCGGAGTGGATGACGTGGACGTATTCGTCGGCGAGGTAGCGCAGGCGCCGGGCGGTGTGCGGATCGGTCGCGTTGCCGAGTCCGTCGAAGAACTCCGCCAGGGCGCCGAGGGTTTCCTCCAGCCCGGCGAGGATGCCGTCGTGGGGCGCGGTGAGTTCGGTGAGGATGTCGGCTGCCTCGGCGGTGTCGGTGGCTTCGCGCAGGCGTTCGGCGAGGTGGGAGACCGAGGTACCGAGCGTGGGATAGCGGGCGGGGCGGGCGTCGGTGTCGAACGGTTCGTCGCAGTCGACGTGGTATCCGGCAGCCCGCAGGCGCGCTACGGCATCGGTGGCGAGACGGGACTCGTCGTCCTCGGTGAGGCCGGCGGGGGCGCGGTGGTAGGTCTCGTGGAGGCGGACGACCGCGATGAATCCCGCGCGCTGGAGAATGCTGTGTGCCTCCAAGTCGCCGCCGCGTGCGAGGAGTTCGCTGGAGTGCGAGTCGCGGCGGATGTCCAGGAAGCGGTCGGTATGGGGCAAGAAGGCGTTGCTCCTACGGAGATCTGTGGGCGGTGTGCCGGGCTACGGGCGGTGCGGCGGCGATCCGGGACCGGCGGACCAGGTGGTCCGCGGTGGTGTCCAGGTCCTGCTGGATCGCGTGGAGCCGGCGGGCGATCAGCTCCAGACCGTGTGCCGCTTCGGTGCTGGCGGCTCCGGGCTGGCGGGCGATGCGGTGAGCGGTGTGCTCGATCAGTCCGCGGACCGTGGCCAGCGGGCCGGCCTGCTCGTCGGCGAGCTGCGTAAGGACGCTCGCGAACTGCGCGGATGCGGTGGGCGCCGTACGGACAGCGGGGCGTGTCGCGGGTCCGGCGCCGCAGTATGTCTGAGGGCGGGGTGCGCCAGGTGCCGTCGAGGTGGATCAGGTTGGCGATCAGGTCCAGGCGCCCGGGCTGTGCCTGGACGGCGATCCACCGCCAGCCGTGCTCCGCGGCGCCGGGTATCTCGATACCGGCGGCTCGCGCGAACCGGTGAGCGGTTTCGGCCCACTCGGGACCGGTCAGCTCCCGGTCGTCCGGGTGGAGGCGGATGTCGAGATGGAGGATCGCCCGTCGGTCGTCGTCCGCACTAGCAGTGAACGGATGCTCCAGGTAGGGATCTTCGAGGTGCTCGGCCCACTGAACGGATGTCCAGGTTCTCTGCTCGTCGTTGGCGGTGTAGTGGTCCAGGTCCGGCCAGTGGGCGACGATGGTGTACTCCGTCAGACCCTCGTTCGGGGAAAGGGGCCGCCCGAGTGCCTCGGCGAGCGGGTCGCGCGGCGAGTGGGTCCGCGCGTGCAGGCGGGGGATCATGACGGCACCCCGCTCGACGTGCGGGTGGGCGGCCGATGCTGATGAAGGTCGCGGGCTATGCAGAGCAGGGAGCGCTCGCGGACCAGGTCGGCGTGCACCGAGGTGTCCCCCGGCGGGAGACAGTCGATCGCCCTGTCGATGGCGCCCAGCCCTTCGTCGTACCGGCCCAGCCGGCGCAGGGCACCCGCCACGCGGAAGAGGACGATCGGGTCGCTGCCGGTGGCGAGGGCCGGACGGGAGCTGAGGGCCAGGAGACGCTCCGCGCCGTGGTCCAGGTCCTGGCCGAGCCACAGCCCGTGCAGCAGGACGTGCAGGGTCTTGGTGTGCTGCCCGGCCTCCGCGAGGACCTCGTCCATGACCGCCAGGCCCTCCGGGCGGGACTGGCCCAGCAGCGCGAAGGCGTACAAGGCCCGGGTGTAGCAGTCCAGCGGCTGACGCGCGGTTTCCGCGAGTTGTTCGACGAGGCGTTGGAGGGTGGGGCAGCGGAAGTCGAACCGCAGGGCGCTCAGGTACAGATGAGCCAAGGTGCGGGCGGTGATCGGGTCAAGGCCCATTGCGGTGACGTCCTGCGGGGACAGCAGGGCCAGGACGCTGTGGCCGGCCGACCGTGCCGCCCAGGCAGCATCCGCGCACACCTCGGCCGAAGTTCTCCAGTCGGCCTCGATGTCGCGGAGGTCTTCGGCCAGGTGAAGCGGCCAGGAAGAATCGACCGGAGATGCGGTGGCTCGGGCCCTGGCTCTGTCGAGCGCGGCGGAACGGCCGGGACGGTGCGTGGGGGAAGTCATCGGCCACTCCGGATGTCCGCGATGTGCACGAGCTGGCCCAGGGCGGTGGTGGTGTACCAGCCGCAGTCGATCAGCTCGTCGCGGTCGGCGAACCGCGTAAAGAGGGCATCCTCCATGGCGCGCAGGTAGATCAGGCAGTCCGGGCAGCGGCGCGAGAGGTGCACGAGGTAGCGGGGGTGGGCGGTGACGTAGGACTGGGCGCCGCCGGTCGCATCACGCAGCCGCCAGCCGTCCTCGTCGGTCGGGGTGTGCCAGGACGGGGCCACGACGCGCATCGCATCGCCCCACAGTTCTCCGCCAGCCATCCCCTTCAGGACGACGACAGTGTCACCGGCCTGGAAGTGGGCGTGGGTGATGTCCCGATCGGGGGTGAGCGGGTCGGGCGTCGGTGCGAACGCCGAGGTGGGCGGAAGCTGGGACATGAGTTCCTTCCACGCAGATGCTGGCGGGGTGGGAGCATCAATAGTCCGGAGGAACGCCGGTTTGGCTAACCGGCGTCCTCCGGCTATGTTGCCCCGCCGTCAGCGGAACGGGTTCTCCGTCCCGCGGTCCGCCTCACTGGCTGCGTCGAGGAGTTCGAGCAGGTCAGTGCCTTCGGCGTCGCGCTGGTCGATCCACCATCCGGCACGGGTGATGGCGCGGGCCTTCTCCTCCAGCTCTGCCCAGTCCGCCTCGTCCCACGTGCCCTCGATGACGAGCGCGGTGTGCGCGGATGTCATCAGCTGGTGGCGGGAGCGTTCGCCCCAGTCCAGGGCCTTGGCCGGGCCCTCCAACTGCGGCATGTCGAACTGCTTCGCCCACGTGAGGGCTGCCTCCTGCTCCTCGGCCCGCTTGGCCGCGAGCCACTCCTCCTTGGACCCGGTGTCGGCGTCGCGCGCCGCCTTCCAGCAGTCGGTGCAGTCCTTCGACGCGAGCCAGCGGGCGAAGCCTGCCCGCTTGTCGGCAGGGCGATTGGACAGGTCATGATCCACGCGGTGGGAGCAGGCGTGCTCCACGGTCCAGTGCGTACGCACAGCCATAATTCGATCTCCTCAAAGGGGTTGCAAGTGGGGGTTGCGCCCTGATCAGGGCGTCTTATGCCGGCCTCGATGCAGGCACCGGCGCCAGCCGCACCGCGACTGCCCGCGGGGCCCAGACGTCGGCGCGCGGCGAGAAGGACGGTGAGAGCGAAGGCCGCGCCGGTGCCAGGGAGCGCCGGGTCGGCGAGCGGCTGCTTGGCGAGGTGTCCGGCGAGGGCGGTGCGGCGGGCGGGACGCTTGGCCAGGAGCACGGCCACCAGGAGAGGTGTGCCTGCAACGAGGCTTCGCGCGTGAAGACCAGGTAAGTGGGAGTCGCTGCAGATCGGCGCTTGGGCTCCCCCGAAGCGGTCACCAACTTGTCTGTGTGTCAGTGGGGTTGGCTACTATGGACGTGGTCGACGAGATCCTTGAAAGGCATGGTGCATCGGTGATGATGGCCAACCGCTACGGCGCTCCATCCGAGGAGCGATAGGCGCGCCTGGCCGGCGCTTCCCTATCGCGACGCCCGCTGGGCGGCGACGCTGTGACGTGAATCCAGCGCAGGATGCACCCTGCCCTGATTCAGGTGACGGCGCTCCGACGGAGTATGGGAGGGCCCTACTTGTCTGCCACCACTTCTACCTGTGACCACCGCGTGTATCACGTTGTCGTCGTTGCTCTGGTATCCGTCATCGCTGGGCTGGTTGCGGGGATTGGCTCCGCTGTTCTGGGGCAGCCTGCCCTCACCGCCGTCGCTTCTGGCGGGGCCGTCCTTGCCTTCTCCTACGGCGCCGGCATGACCGCCGTGTCACACGTGAGTAAGCGTCAGCAGTAGCCGCTGCTCCGGGGCGGCTGGCATGGCCGCCCCTAGGCCGTGGGCGCTCAAGACAGCTCACGATCGTGCTCGTATTTTGCGAGGGCAAGGTTGATCGCGTACTGCTCCATGGGCTCGTGTTCGTCAAGACCAGGTGGGACATGGGCTTAGCGGTGTCGGGCGGTGGTGCTGGCGCGGGGTGGCGGCGTGGGCGGTGTGGTGCCCACGGCGGGGCGCGGACCGGCGCGCAGCACGGGGGTGCGGTGCGGGGGCAGGACGGCGACGGTCGCGCCGAGGTCCTCGGCCGCCTCTTCGACTTCGCGGGTGAGGAACTCGATCTGCCGGCTCAACGCTGCCAGGCGGGCGGCGATCTGGCGGCCCTGCACGGTCTCCAGGGCGCTGGCGAACTGGCCGCTGATCTCCAGGAGTTCCTGCAGGCGGACCATCGGGCCGGCGTCATAGCCGCGCTGGACAGCGCTGAGAAGCGCATTGGAGGCGTCACCGGCACTGTGGCCTTCGACGACACCGCGGATGAGGTCCTGCAGGGACACCTCCGGGACCGGTGCCGGGCGGTTGAACCGGGAGACGTCCGCGCGCAGCACGCCGGGCGGAACCGGAGCGGGCAGCACCTTGCCCGCCTCGTACTCGTGGGCGTAGTGCCCGACAACCTGCCAGCCCGGTGCGTCCGGATCGCCGCGCAGCGCGACCAACGTCGAGTCGTCATCCTCGACCAAGTAGGCGAGGGTGATCGGCTGCCCGTCGGCGGCGTACCACGACTCGGTCAGCTCCAGCTCGCCGCGCCGCTGCGCGGCCTGCGCCCTCTCGGCCCACATCTGCTGTTCCTCGTCGGTCAGCGGAGCCTTGTGGTGCTGGCCGCCCTGCTGGTCGGCGAGGTTGCTGGCAAGGGAGCCGTGGTCCGCCCAGGCGGCCAGGTGCGGCCACAAGGCCGCGTACTGAGCGCGCTCGGCCGGGGAATCGGGTGCGGCTGGCCGGTCGAGCGCCCGGCGGATCTCGGCGGCCGAAACGGCCAGGCCGTCCAGGACGGCCCGCCACCCGGCCAGGTGCCGAGCGGGTGGCAGCTCATCGAGCACCAGGCGGGCGGCATCGAGGAGCGCCTCGGCGTGCGGGGCGAGGTGGGCGGCGTACGCCTCCACCGCGGCCTTGTCGCGGTGGGCTCGTGCGGCTGCCGCGGCGCCCGCGTGGACGGTACGGCCGTAGCGGTCGCGTGTCATGTCGAGCGCGGCCTCGGTCTCGCGGTCGATGACCGCCAGCCGCAAACGGAAGTCGCGTGCCGCGTTGGCCAGTTCGGGAGCGGTCGGCAAGGGGCCGTCGGGGGTCGGACTGCTCGCGGGTGTCATCGGGACCGCCCGCCGGTCGCGGCCGTCAGATGGACGGTCGGAGCGTACGTGGGCTTCGGCGGGATCGGCCGGGCCGCCGGCGGGGAGGTGGTGGGCGGTGCGGAGCGCTGCGTCGTTCGGCCGGCGGCGGCCTTGGCGAGACGACTGCGGCGCTCCTGGAGTCCGTCGGGCCGGGCGAGGCGTGGCGGGCCGGCCGAGAGGGACGGGTCGAGGCGGATGTCGGCTTGCACGGTGTAGCCGTGGCGGCGCAGGTCGTGGACGGCCTGGCGGGTGCGGCGGACTCCGTCGCGCTCGGGCTCGCTGAGCCGGTACAGGCCGGGTTTTCCGGGAACGGGCTCGAACTGCTCGCGCTCCAGGTACCAGTGAGCGAGGTGCGCGGGCATAGAGGCGGTGAAGGAGGCCACGAAGCCGTGTTCCTCGTGGTCGCCGAAGGCGAAGTGGGTGCCGGGTTGCAAGGGGGCGGGGTTCTCCTCGGGGCGTGGGGCGAAAGGGTCAGGGGCTGCGATGCGCGGGCCGGGCCGCGGTGAGAGAGCGGGCCGGCGCGGCGACGGACAGGGCCGGGCGGCGGTGGGGTGCACTGATGCGGGCCTGCCGCAAGAACATTTCGCCATCGGTGAGCCAGGTCTCGATGGCCGACCACTCGCGTGCTCGGCGCTCCTGCTCCGGCACAAAACCGCCGTGGACGATCTCGTCGACCAGCTTCTCGGCATCGATCACAGCGTCGGCCAGACGGGAGAGGACTTCGGCGTCATCGGGCCACGGGCTGCTCACGGGGCGGCACCGGTCGAGCAGCGCCGGGGCGTGGTCGACGACGGTCAGGAAACGGCGCCAGGCGTGGCCGAGGAACAACTCCGTCGCGGTGCCGAGGGCGACCCCGGCGCTCAGCGGGGTGGCGTCGCTGTAGCGTCCGGAGGCGTTCATGGCCTGCCAGGTGTCGTACTCGGAGCGGATGTCCCCGAGCACGGCGGCGATGGCCGCCGTCTGGCGGGCGTGGACGGCCTGCTCGTAGGCGGGGAGGTACCGGCCGGTGAGGGCCTGGGCAGCCCGTCCGGCAAACGGCGGCAGGACGATGCTGCGGGGAGCGTGGGGATCGCCGTAGCCCCCTTCAAGTCCCTCGGGCGAGAAGGACCCCACCAGGTAGTCGAGTTGACTGCCGGGGCGCTCGATGAACAGCAGCGTGGTGCCCTGCACCGCGTCGGTGAGGAGCGCGGCGTAGGGGATTCGCTCGCTCTGGACGGCGCGGCCGAGTTCGCCGCTGTCCCAGATCCAGGGGACCAGGTCTTCCTGCCAGGCGGGGTGCGAGTAGATCTCGACCGAGGAGTTCCACTGGCCGGGCAGGAGGTGCGCGAGGTCGCGGGCGGCGTCGCCGATGAACCGGCGGCTGCTCGTGTGCACGCTGGTGCGGTGCCGCTTTGCGCACGTGACCAGGTCGACCACGGTGGTCTGGGTGCCGTCCGCGGACAGGTGCCAGACGCCGTCGTCGTCCCGCTGGAAGCCGCTCTCCGCGAGGGCGGTGTGCGCCCACGGGTAGCGCTCGCCCGAGGCGGTGGCGACGATCCCGGACTCCCGGCTGTACGACAGGATGATCTGCGCCTCAGCCATGGACCAGGTCTATAGGGAGCGCGACTTCGTGAGCACGGACTCCTGCGGAAACATCGAAATCCGCACGCAGTGAGCAGTGGCGCTGTAGGTGGAGATTGAGCAATCGGTGGTTCTCCTAGCTCGGATAGGTAACAGCGAGTGAGGTACTAATGGCCGCGGTGAACGTTGGTTCCGGTAACCAGGGTCGGCCTTGACGCTGGTGGACCACGTCGCTCTCGGCCCAGCAGGTCGGCGCGGCGGCTAGAGTCCAAACTCCCTTGCGAGGCAGGAGATTGGCTATGAGCGACCTGGCGATGGTGGCCGTCGTTAGCGCGTACAACCTGCGCTTCATCCGGTACTGGGACGCCGAGAGCCGGATTGTCGGGGACGCGGGGCCGAAGGTGACTCGACCCCTGCCCGGTGTTCCCGGCCTGCACATGTTCTATGACCAGTCGGACGTGGATGCTCCACACCAAGATCTCAATGAGGTGGGTCGTCGGGTCGTCGAAGCTTTCGGTCATCCGCGCCAGGACGAGATGCGTGGGCAACTCTGCATCTATCTCGCTGACGCAGAGGGTGTCCCGGTGGACATGCCGCCCTGGTTGCGCGACCGCATCCAGGAGGAGGTCGGCCGCGCCCGCGCTGACACTCGGGCTTGAGGCAAGTGACAACTATTGACCGTTGCCAATGCTCATGATCACCTGGATTCGCTCGGACAGTGCTCATGATCACGCGGAAATACTCACGAATTCGCGGATCCTAGAAGGTCCTCGCCGTGCAGGACGGAGCGCAGGCTGCGGCCGTACGCCCAGGCGTGCTCGCGGGCCGCCACCTCCAGCTGGTCGTATCCGACCTGGGCTGTCATCTGCCCGTTCCACTTGCGGTACCTGTACACGGGCACTGGCAGCAGGATCCCGCGCGCGAGCGCGGTGACGCCGAGGGCTGCGCAGTAGTCCTCGCCCTGGACGAGGCCGCCCATCGGCGCGGCGCGCACGAGGTCGGTACGGGCGAGGATCGTGGTCGGCCCGATGGGGATGGTGTCCGCCGGCGACTTCCAGTACGTCCACACGTCGCCGGCCGCGTGCCGGCCGGGCGGCGTGGGGCAGCGCCACAGGGTGGTCGAGCCGTCGGGGTAGTGGTCCTCGCTCCAGCCCGCACACCAGCCGACCCCGGTCGACTCCAGGGTGTTCAGCCGTACGGCCATCGCATCGTCGGTGAACTCGTCATCGTCATCCGCCCAGTTGGTGTACGGGGTGCGTACGTGGTTCAGGGCCAGGTTGCGGGCGCAGGCGGCGCCGACCGGCCGGGGCAGCGACAGGGTGCGAACGCGGGCATCCTGTGCGAGCGGGGCCGGCAGGCGGTCGGGCGAGGCACCGTCGAGTGCGATCACGGCCTCCCACGGCACGGACTGCCGGGTCAGGCTCGCGTGCATGGCGGTCAGGTAGTCGAGCCGGTCTTCGCGCAGGCGGCTGGCGATGACGACGGTGATCAGGGGCGTGGTGTGCGGGGGCAGGGAAGGCTCCGGGAAGACGAGGGAAAGCTAGCGGCGGGCGGTGGGGCGCGAGGGGCCGGCCTTCGCCGGGGCTGCGGCAGGAGCGCTCGGAGTCGGCGTGCTGCGCGATGCCCGGATAGCGGGCGGGGAGGCGCGGGAGGACCAGGCCGCCGGGTGGTCGTTGAAGGCGGTGCGCGGGTCGATGGACCAGCTCACGATGGGGCCGATGTCCTCGTGCAGGAGGCTGATCACCTCGACGCCCTCCTTGTGGAGGACGTACCCCCACTCCATGTCCTGCGCATCGGCGGTCTCGTCGGTGACCGACATGCGTACCGGCGGAGAGCCGTCCGGGGTGACCAGCTGGTCGAGGGTTCGGCTGGGCCAGTGCTCGCCGCCGGTCAGCGCGGCCACGAGTGCGGGCGGGGCATCGTCGAGGAGATCGGTGCCGAGTTCCTCCCAGCCGACGGCGACGTCGTCGATGAGGTGCCGCCACATGGCCTCGACGTTGCGTCCGAACTTGTACTGGTAGGCAGCCAGGAGCAGGGGGAGGTGGTGGCTGGGCACGCCGTCGAGCTGGACGTGGATGCCGGTGTACCCCGTGCCGACGGTGGGGCGGGCGATGAAGGAGCGAGTGGACAGGGAGTTCTCCGCAGCAAGCAGGGGGCGGGAAACGGTCGGCGGCCATCAGGTGGCGCGCGGGTGCGTCTACGCGCGGTCCGACCAGGACGGGACCGGCGGGCCGGAGGCGTCGGTGCGGGCGCAGGTGTAGCCGATCAGGCGGGACGGGGCGGCCTTCGCGGGGACGGTGGCGGCGTCGTTGCACACGAACGTGTACGTGATGGAGGTGCGGGGCACGGCGTGGAGCCAGGCCCGGTCCTCCTTGCCGGGGTTGATCTGCAGGCCGGAGTGCGCGACGGCGTCGGTCTGGGTGTGCATGTGAGAGAAGAGGATCAGCGCGCCGCCGTCGGTGGTCTTGAGGGCGTAGGCGTCCTTGTAGCGGTTGTCGGCGCCGGCGAAGACGGTGGTGCCCTGGTCGCCGAAACGGGTGCCGGTCTTGTCGTGGACCTCGATCTGCCGCTTGCTCGCCGTGGTCGGCGTGAAGACCTTCGTCCCGGTGTGCGTGCCGCCGGTGGCGAAGTTGTCGAGCACCGCGGCACGCAGAACGCCGACGTCGGCGGCGAGGTGCTTGTTGCCGTCGGCGGCGACGGCCGTCGCGTACCCGTCGTGGTCGAGTGCGATGTCCGGCAGTTTCGGGCTGTCGAGGTCGACGACGGAGACCATCTCCCAGCGCTTGTGCTGGGGTCGTTCGGCGAACACCGCCAGACGCGAGGGGGCCTTGCCCTTGTCGTCCGAGAGCGCGGCGGCGAACCAGCGGTCCTGTCCGGCGGCCAGGCGCGGGATGTACAGCTTGGCGCTGGCGGTGTCGTAGGACCAGGGCTTGTAGGGCGTGCGGTCGGCCGCGGGAAGTCCCTCGGTCTCGGTGTAGTCCGAGACGGACATGGCGTACAGCGGGCCGTCCTCGATGGTGTCGAGCAGGGCGCGGTTGCGATCGGCGTTGGCCTCGTTGTTGATCTGCGAGTAGTGGGTGATGACGGCGCGGGCCTGGGCGGCGCTGAGGGCAGGCGCCGGCTGCGGCGCGCTGCTGGCGCTGGGCGTCTGCTTGGCGACGGCAGCATCGTTGTCGGTGGCACAACCGGTGAGCGCCAAGGCGAGGCAGGCGGCGCCGACGAACAGCGGCAGGGTGCGGCGGGCGATGCGGATGGAGACTCCAAGGATCTAGGGGCAGGGGGGTCAGCGCGTACGGCGGAGCGGGGACACGGCCTTCGCTAAGGCCGGCGGAAGGGCGGCGCTGGTGGCGGGCGCCGAGTGGCGCAGGTTCACGCCGATGCCCTTGGCCGTGAGCTGCTGGACCACGGCGTGGACGCGAGGGCGCGACCGGTGTCCCCGTAGGCGGTGGGCAGGAGGAACGCTGCTTAGTGCGGGTGGTACTGGAAGCCGTGGGTGTACAGGGTCATGCGGGCATCCACCGTCACGCTCTCGTACGGTGCGCCGAGGGCGCCGTCGCTGTAGAGGGTCAGCGTGAGGACCTGGTCGACCTGTGGCGGTTGGGGCCGGAGCGGTGGCTGGGGCTGGTGCGCCGCGTTGTTGAGGACGGCCTGCAGGGCTTCTTCGTATCGGGGCAGCAGCCGCCGGGCGACTCGTGCTGCCGCGCGTGCGGGGTCCTTGGGAACGGCGATTCCGTTGGGTTCCTCGACTCCGGCGAAGTGGTGGGGCTTGATGTGCGTGCTGTCGGGTGCGAGCGGGGCGACGACGAACTGGTGCAGATAGCGGGGGCGGTCGGCCACGTACAGCCTCTGGTCGGCCGGCCCGTGGAGCACGGCGTCGTGGGTGAGGACGTACTGGCTGACGACATAGTCGACGTGACCGGTGTCCCAGAGCTGCTCGGTACGGGGGAACTGATCCGCGTACTGCGCGTGGCACTGGTACTCGCTGGTCCAGGTGCCGGGCAGGCGCGCGGCAAGGCCAGCGGCGAAGGCAGCCAGGTCGGTGCGGGGTGAGGTCATGTGTTCCTGGAGGGAAGCGATGGTCCGGGTCAGCGCGCGTTCCGCCGCTGCGCCGGCGGGAGCACTCGCGGGGGAAGGGACGGTGCACGGGCCGGGCTGGAGGGCAGTCGCGGTGCCGACGTGAGCGGGGTGAGGGCCCGCATCCGGTCCTCGGCCACGTGCAGGACCTCTGCGAGGTTGCGGATCTCGGCGGCGGCGTCGGCGAGGTCGTAGGACAGGTCGAAGCCGTCGTCCTCCTCCGCTTCCTTTGCCTTCTCCCCGGCTGCTTCGAAGAACTCGCCGAGTTGCGCCAGCAGGCCGTCGGTGGGCTCCAGGATCTGGTGCAGCAGGGCAGCGGCATCCGCATGCGACTCGGCTCCATTGAGCCGGTCGGTCAGAGCGCGCAGCGCGTCGCCGTAGACGTAGATGGGAGCGTCGTCGGGTGTGCCGGGGACGTCACGGGCCTGGGGCGGGGGCGTCGGCTGGGCTGAGTGCACGTGTGGGCTTTCGCCGGGCAAGACGGGGTGCGGCAGCAGTCCGAGCTGGGTCAGGCGGTGGTTGATCGCCTCGATCAGGGGCTGGGCGCTGCCGCCGTGGCGGGCTTCGGGCCGCTGGGGAGCACCGGGGTCGTCGGAGGGGGCCGAGTCGTAGAGGACCTCGAACAGCGACGGGTCGTCGGGGTGCTCACGCGTCGCGATCCAGCCCTCGGGGTCTCCGGGCGGGCGCTCGGAGGACGGCTCCTGCGGCGGACCGATGATCAGGTAACTGTCGTCGGGGAGCGAGACGCGCACGATGTAGGCGCTGAGGCCGAACTCGATGTCGCACTGCAGGCCGCGCGCCCGCAGCGGCGTGGTGATGTGCGCGTGGCGACGCCACAGCTCCTGCCACCACGGGGTGTCCACGTTGCGGTGGTCGGGAAGCGGTGCGAGGGACGCAACGCGGCGGAAGTCTGGGGTGCTCGCTTCGTCAGCGGCCACGGTTCCTCCCGCGGGAGGAAGCGGGCGATCGGTGCGGTGGAGGCGTCCGTCCAGCGGGGGCGACTCCCGGCTGCGACTCCTGACTGAAGCCGAGTTCGTACTCGTCGTGGGTGGCGATCAGGTCGTGTTCCATCTGGGCTTCCTGGTCGGCGACCTGTGCCATGAGGTCGTCGAGTTCGGCTCGGCGTTGTTGGTATTCGGCCCATTCGGTGGCGTTCAGGTGAGGGGGACGTTTCAAGAGGACTCCGTGTGCAGGCGGTGGCGGTGCCGTGTCGATCAACAGTGGTGGTCCCTCGGGATCGCGTTTGCGAGAATCGGGCGGGACTGGAATCGCAGAAAGAGAGCTATCGGCGGGGTGCGGTGCCGGGGGACGGAGGAGCAGGTGGGACACCTGCGCTAGCCCCAGGCTGGCCGCCGGTCGGTGTCGCGGGGGTGAGGGCCGGGTCGTAGGCGGCGCGCAGCCTGCTCAGGCCGGCCTCGTCGGCGAGGGCCAGGACCGACAGCGCCCGGCTGGCCGCCGTCATCAGCAGGTTTGAGGGAGATCCCTTGGCCGCACCGCGGTTCTCCCGCCGCCACCGGGCGGCGGCGACGAGGTAGTCGCTCACGGCGCGCAGTGCAGGTTCGGCGGCGTCCAGGAAGTGGTCGGTGACTGCTTCGATCTCCGCCGGAGTCTGAGCCGCGGCGAGGGCGTCCAGGTAGGGGGTGAGGTCGGGTGCGGGCCAGGGCTGGTCCGGCAGCGGATGCGCGTCGCGGAAGGGCTGCGCGTCGCGTCGCGCCCACCGCTTCAGGTCGCCGCGAGTGGCGAGGTTGTACCGGGCGGCGTGGATCTGGTCGGCGTCGCGGCCGACGTTGTCGTACAGCTCGAAGTCCGGGTCACGCGGGGAGATGCGAAAGTCCTTCGATGGGGTGTTGTCAGGATTCGTGAACTCGACGCTTTTTCAATGCATTCGGGCGTCGGTGTCGAAGAGCGCCAGCTCGTGGGGATGCAGCAGGTGCTGGACGATGAAGGATCTGCCAGCGACTTTCCACAGACCACGGCCCCGGTTGAGGTGCGCGATGGCGTCCATTTCCACGGAGGTCAGGCCCAGCAGGGCGGCGGCGGCGTGGAGTTGGTCGGTCTCCTGGCGGTAGATGATCCGGGTGCTGCAGTCGGCGAGGAGGCCCTCGGCGAGGGCGCGGCCTTGTGATCCGGCGTCGCCGGCGGTGAGCAGGTCGGACAGCCGGTGGATCACCATGAGGTTGGCGATGCCGAGGCCGCGGCTGAGTTTCCACTGGGCCTGCATGCGCTGCAGCAGGCCGACGTGGCGCATCAGGCGCCACGCCTCGTCGTACACGATCCAGCGCCGGCCGCCGTTCGGGTCGGAGAGGGCGGACTCCATCCAGGCGCTTGCGCAGGTCATGGCCAGGACGAGAGCGGTGTCGTCGCCGGAGCCGCCGAGCCGAGAGAGGTCGATGGTGAGCATCGGCGCGTGCGGGTCGAAGGCGACAGTGGAGGGGGCGTCGAACATGCCGGCCAGGTCACCGTGGACGAGGCGGCGCATCGCGTGGGCCAGGTCGCGTGCGGCGTCGCCGAGCTGGCCCGACATCATGCCGGCGGCTTCGTCGAGCGCGTGGGGGTTGTTGAGGGTGGCTGCGACGTCGCCGAGGAGCGGGGTGCGGCCGGTGGCGGCGGCGCGGGTGACGACGGCGTCGAGGGCGACGTCGAGGGCGGTGTGCTCCATGGGCATCAGGTCCCGCCCCAGGACGGTCCGGGCGAGGGAGCCGAGCAGGAGCAGGCGCCGTTTGCGGATCTCGCCGACCCAGTCGGCCTCCGTGACGCTCTGCGGGCGGGGGGCCGCGTCCAGGGGGTTCAGGCGTCCGGGCAGTCCTGGGCCGAGCGCGACGGACCGGCCGCCGAGCGCGTTCGCCACCGGCGTCCACTCGCCTTTCGGATCGCAGGGGACGTAGACGCGGTAGCCGAAGGCGACCGAGCGCAGCGCGAAGGACTTGGCGAGCGCGCTCTTGCCCTGGCCGATCACTCCGGCGAGCAGGAGGTTGGGGTTGGTGAATCCCTCGACCTTGCCGTACAGCGCGAACGGGTCGAAGACGAACGATGCCTCGGCGTGGACGTCGCGGCCGATGTAGATGCCCTCGGCGCCGAGCCCGCCTTCGGCCAGGAACGGGTACGCGCCGGCGGCCACCGCGGTCGTCATGCGGTGTGCGGGCAGCTTCAGCCGGTTGTTGCGCGCGGAGGCGGGCCCGGGACGTCCGCTCGCAGGGTAGAGCGGAGCGGGCATCTCGTGCTCGGCGGGTGTGCTTTCTACCTGGTGGGCGCTGGCTTCGGCGCGGGCCTTGGCGGTGGCTTCGGCGAGCTGGCGGCGGGCTGCCTTGCGGCTGGCCCGGTCGGTGCCGTGGGGGGTGAACAGCGGGCTGGCGGAGGCGCGGCGGGCGCGGCGAGCGGGCCGGTGGCTCATCGGAGGCCCTCGATTCTGCGGGTGGTGCTCATCGCACGCAGGCCGTGGTGTGCGGACGGAGGTCGGTGGGGGTGGTCTTGCGCCGGATGCTGTGCCCGGCGGCGAGGTGGCGTTGGCAGATGGTCAGCACGGGCGGCCCTTCGGGCAGCCGTTCCGGATGGCACGCGCTCTTCTCGGTGTCTGCCTGCGCTGTATTGCCGGGCAGCAGGTGGAAGGCGGCATGGAGCTCGGTGGCGGCCTGCCACAGCCGGGTGTGCGCGGTGGCGAGGTGGCGGCCTGCTGCAGGATGCGGGGGCCGCGCTACCTCGGCCAACTGGTCGATGAAGCGGTGTAGTTCGGTGAGGTGGGCGTGGAGGGTGTCGAGGTGCCCGCGATCCGAGGGCGCGGCACGGCTGAGGGTCCGAGCGTGGTGGCGGACGCCTGCGGTGGCGGCCCGAAGGTAGGGGTGCGCGTCGGGCGCGCTGGGACGGGGAGGGATCAATGGGAGGTCCTTGCCGCCAAAGAGGCGGGAGCGGGGTGTGGGGGCGAACTGGCAGCTACAGGGTGGTGCGGGCCAGAGGGAGTGCGGCGACGGCGAACGCGTCGGGCTGCTGGTAGTTCAGCCGTCGCAGGTCGACGCCCGAGGTGACGGCGTGGGTCTCAATCTGGGCGCAGGCGGCGTCCAGGAGGGCGTCGGTCTCGGCGGTGACGGTGACGAGGCCGGTCAGGGCGACGTCCGCGTGCCCGGCGATGAGCTGGCGCTCACGCTGTTTGACGTCGGCGTACTCGACGGAGTCTTCCTCGCTGTCGACCTGCCCGCGGCGGGCGCGCTCGTTGGCGTCGGCGATGATCGCGGCCTTCTTGCGCTGGACGTCCCGCAGCGCGAACTCGAGCCCCTGCGGTACGTAGATGAGGGACAGGCTGCGTCGCACGCCGGCCGTGAACATGAGGCCGTGCATGAAGCCGGCGTTCGTCTCGGTGCGGGGCCAGTTCTCCACCCAATATGTGGCGTGCCGTGCGCTGTCGGTGGCGAGGCGGTCGTACTCCTCGACCTGGACGACGGGACCTGCGGCTGCGGGATCGGCCTCGGCGCGGCCGGTGTCGGACCACTGCTGGAGTGCGGCGAGGGCCCCCGGGTCGTAGGCGGTGCGGATGACGGCGGCGATCTCCCGCGCGGTCAGCCACCCGGTGACCATCAGTCCGGCGTTGCGGGCCGCCTGGGCGATGGAGGCGGTGGTCTGCTCCATGACGGTGAACGCCCCGGGCAGCCCGCCGCCGGCCTGCGAGATCAGCCGCCGGGCGGCTTTGAGGTCGAGGGAGATGGCGAGGTAGGTCTCGTGGGGTGCGGCGGCGGGGCCGGCCGAGGCGACCAGTTCGGAGTAGATCTGGCCGGCGACCGGTGTCTGGGGCTGACCGTTCTGGGCCCAGTGGCGGGTGAGGGTGTCGCCGCTGTCGGGAACGGTGCGTTCCAGCACCTGCACGGTGGCGATGTGCCCGGTGCGGGCGATGCCCGCGAGCGCGCGTCCCCAGCTGCCCACGTTGTGGTTCTGGGTGGCGGGGTCGAGGAGGGCGAAGGCGCGGCTGCTGACCCGGGCGATGGCGGTCAGGGTCTGCCGGTGCGGGTCGTGCACGGCCGCGGCGCCGTTGGCGGAGTCGCCGGGGGTGACCACCTTGAGGGAGGCGGCCGTGCCGGGCAGGTGAAGGATGCCGTCCTGCCGGGGCCGGGTGACGGGCCGGGCGAGCCAGAGCGTCTGGCCGGTGCGTCGGCGCTGTGCGTAGCGGGCGACGACCGGCGCCCAGTCGATCAGGGAGCGTCCGTGCCGTCGGATCACCACGAGCGCACCGGATGCCGCCCACAGCGGGGTCAGGGCGACGGCGCCGACCAGCCCGGTGGAGACCACCGTCATCAGTAGCAGCGCCAGCGTGCAGGAAACAAGGACGAGTTGGGGCAGGGAGAGGCCGAGGAGGATGCCGCGGCGGGACCGGTGCGGAAACTTCACCGTGACCGGGGCGACGGAGAGATCAGTCAAGGGGCGGGTCCTGAAAGGCGCGGGTGGAACCCGGGGGCGGGAGGTGCAGTACACGTCCCGCCCCCGGTAGACGGCAGGGGATCAGAGGCCGGTCGCAGGCGGCGGCGAGGCCGTTCCGCCGGGCGTGGCGTTCTGTGCCCCAGGGGACGGTGGTGCGCCCTGTGGCGGCGGGGTCGTGGTCGGCGGCACTGACTGCCAGCCGCCTTGCTGGCCGGACGCGGCGCTCGCGCCGGATCCGCCCGGCCCCGGGCTGCCGCCCACCTGGCCGCTGGTGTCGTCGGAGACGCTCGTCGGCGCGGGCTGGACGGCCTTCTCCAGGCCGGACTTCATGGCACCGCCACCGGGCGAGCCGCCCGTTCCGCCACCCTGCGAAGCGTCCTTGCTGCCGCCGCTGTCGCCGGTCGGGTTGGCGGCGATGTCGCCGGGGAATCCGCCTCCGCCAGCGTCGGGGCCTTGCGCGGCGGCGACGCCCGCTCCGGCTGCCGCGCCGCCGCTGCCGGCGGTGGCGGCTGCTGCGGCGGCCTTGCGGGCGGCGTTCTCGGCGTGGGCCTTGGCGATCTGTGCTCCGGCTCCGCCGGCGCGGTGGATGGACTCGCCGTCGGTGCCGTCGGCCGCCCAGTGCACGAACTTGAAGACGGCATAGGGGCACAGCAGCACCAGGATCATGATCACGATGCCGGACATGACGTCGGCGAGGGCAGCGATGCCGTCGGTGGCGTCGGTCTTGCCCATGGCGGCGATGCCGAGCACGAAGATCACAGTCATCAGCAGCTTGCTGACGACCAGGGTGGCGGTAGCTTCGATCCAGCCCTTGCGCCAGCGGCGTGCGACCTCCCAGCCGCCGCTGGCCGACGCGAAGACGGCCAGGGTGACCATGACGAGGATGCCGACCTTGCGGACCATCATCACGCACCAGTAGAGGAAGGCGCCGATGGCGGCGCCGAGACCGACGACGACCGGGACGAGCCAGCCGAGTCCGGCCAGGGACCCGATCTGGCTGACCTTCACGATGCGGCGCACGGCCGCCTCGATGCTCAGGTGCGCGGTCTTGAACAGGCCGTCGCTGACGGCGTCGACGACTTCGACGGCGACCGTGGTCAGGGCGATGGCGCAGAAGGCGAACAGGACCCCTGACATGGTGCCGGTGAACGCCTGGGTGAGGGCTTGTCCGTCGCGTCTGACGGCGGCCCGGACGAGCTGCGCGCAGAAGGTGGCGACCAGCAGGACCAGGCCCAACGGCAGCAGCATCTCGTAGTTGTCGCGGAACCATCCGGCGTTCAGGTCGACCCTCGTGGTGGTGTTGACCGCCTTGGCGGCCAAGTCGGCCGCTGCCGCAGCCAGCTCACCTGCGGACTTCGCCATCCAGTCACCGATGGCCTTGCCCGGGTCCGAGGCGAAATCGACCGCGTCGCCGACGGCACAGAGCTTGTCCGCCAAGGGGTAATCACAGAAACCCACGGGGAATTGCTCCTCCTTATCTCGTGTCAGGCGCGGGTCACTGCGTGACGCTCGGAGCGATGGCGGCCAGTGCACAGTCGTGGCCGGGGCGGCACTGCACGGCGAAGGTCACAGCGCGCTCCTCGGCTCCGCCGCCGCCCTTCTTCCATGCGATCTGCTGCTTGCCGTTGACGGTGACGACGTAGATGTACGCCTCGGTGATCGCCGAGGGGTCCTCGGCGAGGGCCTGCTTGAACGCGCCGGGATAGTGGCCTTCGGTGACACGGGCGGTGGCGTGCTGGTCCTGGTCGGCCATCCGCGACCACAGCAACGGATCAGGAACCTGTCCGGAGACGGACGCCCAGTCGGCGTACTTGGGCTCCTTGGTCATCCACGCGCGCATGCCGGCGAGCTGCTGGTCGCGGCTGGTGTCGCGGGTGTCGTAGGACCACAGCATCTGGGCTGCTGCCTTGGCGTACGCGACCGGCTCGGCGATCTGCGGAGGCTCGGGCACGGACCCGGGGCTGGCCTCGGCTGTCGGGGCGGGCTCCGCGGAGGACGGTCTGTGCGCTGTGGCCGGCCGGGCAGCGGTCGGATCCCGGTGGGCGTTGCCGCTGCCGGACAGCCAGGCGACGGCTGCGGCGATGGCGAGCAGGACGGTGACGACCAGGGCGACGATAACGATGCGCCGGTTGGCCGACCAGCCGACGCCGTAAGAGGACAGCGAGAGGGTGGGGAATCGGTTCCGCATCAGTGAACCTGCGAGCCGAGGGTGGAGAAGAACGCGACGATTCCGTTCGCGGCGCCGAGGCCGAGGGCGGCGCCCGCGGCGACGACGGCGCCCTTCTTGCCGTTGGCCTCGGCCTGGTGGCCACCGGTGTGGTGGCCCCAGGCCCACACGCCGAGCGAGACCGCGAGGGCACCGACGACGGCGATGATCCCGAACATGTTGATGCTGTTGACGACGTTCTTCAGCACGCTCAGGCCGGGCAGGCCGCCGCCCTTGGGCGAGATCCCTGGGTCGTAGGCGAGCTGGATGACGCGGTCTGCGAGAGGGAGGGACATAGGTGTGGCGGGGCTCCTTGCATACGCGGGCCAGACGAGGGGCCGGCGGGGAGAGGGGAAGCAGAGGGGAGATGCGCTCGGAGCGCGGAGATCGACGTGGCCGGGCCTGTTCGGAGCGGTGTCCGGGCGGGTGGCGTCAGATGACGCGGCGGGCGGCGAGAATCGTCCAGTCCTTGATCGGGGTGATCCGGACCGGCTTGGTGGTGCGTGGTGCCTCGATCACGAGGCCCTCGCCGATGTACATGCCGACGTGCTCGGGACGGCTCGCGGTGCCGCGGCTGAAGATGAGGTCACCGGGCTTGAGCTGGGCGGCCGAGACCGCCTTGCCTTCGTTGACCTGCGTGTACGTGGTGCGGGTGAGCGTCACGCCAGCGTGCACGTACGCCTGCTGCATCAGCGAGCTGCAGTCGCAGCGGCCCATCGGGTCGGGACCGTGGGCGTTGGTGCAGGTTCCGCCCCACTGGTAGAGGGTGCCGAGCTGGTGCATCGCCCACTCGATGGCCTTGTGTGCCTTCGGGTCGGCGTCCTTAGGGATCTTGTATCCCTTCGGGACGCTGCCCTCGGGGATCGGGCCGAAGCCGGAGCCGTCCTGGTCCGGAGCACAGCCGGTGGTGCCGGCTCCCGGGTCTTTGCCTGGGTTCGGAGCCTTGGCGTCCTTGTCGTTGCCGGCGCCGGGGAAGGTCTTGGCGATGGCTTCCTGCAATGCGGTGGCCAGGTGCTCCCACTGCGCGTAGGCGTCCGGCAGGCCGGACTGCTGGACGGCTTGGGCGGCCTGGGTCACGGTCATCTGCTGCCAGCCGTGCACCTTGAGCAGGTGCTTGTAGAACTGCTCGCTCGCGTACGTCGGGTCACGGATCTGCTCGGCGGTGCCCCAGCCCTGGGAGGGACGCTGCTGGAACAACCCAAGGCTGTCCCTGTCGCCGTAGTTGAGGTTGCGCAGCCGCGACTCCTGCATCGCCGTGGCGAGCGCGATGACCTGGCCCTTCTTGGGGACGTCGAGGCTGATACCGGTGGCCACGATCGTCTGGGCATTGGGAACCTGCTCGGCGGGCAGGTCCAGGCCCTCGACGTGGACGTTCTTGCCGGACGCCCCGTCGAGGATCTTGGTGACCTGCTCGGCGACCTTGCCGGTGTCGATGTCGTTCAGGCAGATGAGGGAGCTGCTGCTGCTTTGAACGGCGTCCGCGGAGGACGCCATCATCATGCCGGTGCCGGCGAGCAGGAGCGGGGAGAGGAAGACGACGCCGATGCCGGCGGCGAGCGCCTTCAACCGGAGTGGATCGCTCGCGGGTCAGCGAGGTCGGGTAGGGGTGGGTAGCGAGACGTCATGAGCGTGTCCTTCGGGGATGCGGTGTCCGGCGTGCCGCGTGCGCGAGGTGTGGTGGAAGGGCGCCGCGGCCGGGGTGGGCGATCAAGGCGGGTCAGCGCGGGGCGAGTTGCCGCTCGCTCCAGCTGGCCGGGCCGTGAGCTAGGTGTGCCGGGGCAAGGGGGTACTCCGTGAGGTGTGGCGGGGGAGTAGCCAGCGGCGGTGTGCGCCGGGCGGTTCAAAAACAGTAGATGCGGATTGGCGGTTGACCAAAAAAGCTGGCGCGAGGTGCCGGAATCCGGCACCTCGGCGCGGCACTTCTTGGTCGTCGGCGGATTCGCCTCTACAGTTTTTGGACTCCCCCTCGCCTCCTCGGTCTGCGGCCCCGGGCTGTTACATGCCCACTTCCGGCCTGCGAGGACTCCTAGCGAGGCGGGTGGTTCCCCCCCCCCCCCCCCCCC
>NZ_BBZJ01000036.1:76711-90892 GCF_001417775.1 Streptomyces sp. TP-A0356
TTCCCCCCCCCCCCCCCGTGAATCCGCACCCGAAATAGGGGCCCCTCTTTGCCTTTTTCCCTTCACCAGGGCGACGCCCTGGCCGTTCTCTCCGGCCTTCCGGACGGCTGCGTCGACTCCGTCATCACCGACCCGCCGTACAACAGCGGGGGCCGGACCGCGAAGGAGCGCACTACCCGATCCGCGAAGCAGAAGTACACCTCCGCCGATGCCAAGAACGACCTCGCCGACTTCACCGGCGAGAACATGGACCAGAGGTCCTACGCGTTCTGGCTGACGCAGATCATGACCGAAGCGCACCGGCTGACGAAGACCGGCGGGACCGCGCTGCTGTTCACCGACTGGCGTCAGCTCCCGACGACGACGGACGCGATCCAGGCCGCCGGGTGGCTGTGGCGCGGTGTGCTGGCCTGGCACAAGCCGCAGGCCAGGCCGCAGAAGGGCCGGTTCACCCAGAACTGCGAATTCATCGTCTGGGCTAGCAAGGGGCCGATCGACGGCTCCCGGAACCCGGTCTATCTGCCCGGCATGTACTCGGCGTCGCAGCCCTCGGGCGCGCAGCGCCGGCACATCACGCAGAAGCCGGTCGAGGTGATGCGCGAGCTGGTCAAGATCAGCCCCGAGGGCGGCACGGTCCTCGACTTCTGCGCCGGCTCCGGCTCCACGGGCGTGGCCGCTCTGCTGGAAGGCCGGGACTTCATCGGCGTGGAGAAGACCGAGCACTACGCGTCGATCGCGGCCGACCGGCTCACCGAGACGATCCGCGCAACCCTCACGCAGGACGACATGGTTCGCACCGTCTGATCCCCGCCCTTGCCTGCCGCCAAGGCGACCGGCTGCCCCAGTGGAGCCGTCAGCGAAATACCGCTGGAGTGGCCGTGTAGCTCGCGAATGAATCGCACAGACGCGTCCGTCTTTCTCTCATCCCGCGTCTCGTAGGAGGCCGAACTTTCAATGCCCGAATCCACAAGACCGCCTGACGATGGAGAGTTGGATCCGGTTCGTATTCCGGATCGACAGCTGGAGGGAATCGAGGCGAGCGTGCGGCGGCTCATGGAGCAGTCGGCGCAACAGGCTCAGCAGCTCGACCACCTCGCGTCCGCCCCGTCGCCGAGCGGATCACCGTTCGCCGCGTTCGGCATGCCGGGACTCGGCGGGCCGCCGGCCGCCGCTCCACCGGAGCCCCGCCCGATCCTGGAACTCGACGGAGAAGAACGCGAGGACGAACTCGACGCGCTGTCCGACTGGGTGGATGACTTCTTCCTCCCTGTGTATGGGGCGGAGGTCACCACCGCTGCGCCCTGGTGCCTGCAGTGGCAGGAGCACGACGACGTCGTTGCGTGGCTCCACGCCCTGTGGCTCGCCTACCAGCAGCACAAGGATCCCGAAGCCGGGCTGTCCGGTCTGTTCGTGTGGCACCGCGACTTCCTCACCCACGCCGTCGCGGCGATCCGTGCGCCGGGTGGGCCGCTGTCCGCCTGCATGACCTCTCCCGACCGGCCCGCGCACCGTCTCCTGCCCGGCCCGCCGCCGTCCGTGCGCACGGAGACGGCGAACACGGCACAAGCCGCCGAGTCGGACGAGCCGACGTCATGACCGCGGGACAGGGACAGCCCGCCTTCGGATTGAGCTTCGACCCTCGCGCGCTGACCGATCTTCTCCAGGCCCCCGGCGACATACGCGACCTCACCCTCGCCTACCTGCAGGAAGTCGTGAACGCGCAGCGCTTCGGCCTGCGTCTCGACGGTGACTTGGAGGGATTGCGGAAGCTGTTCGTGGACGCCCGCAAGGACTGGCGTGTCGTCTACGGCGTTCGCCCGGCGCCCGCGGAGTCCGCGCACCCGAAGGAGATCCATGTCGTCGCGGTCCGGCCGCGGGCGGGCAACGACGTCTACGACGAGGTCGGCCGCCGCCTGGGGATGACCCGCCGCCCGCTGAGCGCCCGTACCCATGCGGCACGGTCGCGTTCCCCGCAGCTGACCACCCGCGCTCCCGTGCCCCGGCCCGGTCCGCCGCCCACCGCACTGCCGGGTCTGCCCCGTCCCGCCCAGAACCCCGCGCACCATCACACCCGCTGAACGCACAGAGGCCGCCTATGCCCCCTCCACCCGCGCCGACACCCACCCGGCGTGCAGTCTCCCCGCTCGACCACCGCCTCGAAGCCGTCACCGGGCACGACGTCGACACCCTGTGGACCTACCGCGACCACGGCATCCTCGACGAGCAGCACGCCCAAGTAGTCGACCGGCACCGTGAACTGGCCAAGGCCCAGACCGGCGTCACCTTCTACCTCAAACTCCTCAACCGCCTCTCCAACGGCGAGTTCGACGTCGATAGCACCCTCTTCGCTCGCATCGACCGCACCGTGGACCAGCTGCAAGAGGCTGTTGCCGCGCGGGACGCCGCCGCTAGGAGGGTGCTCGCCGCCCTTGAGCCCATCGAAGCCGCAGCGGCGGCCTCTGCGCGCGACGCCCGGCAGCTCTCGACGGACGACCAGGCCGCGCTGCTCGCCATCGCCGGCGGCGCCAAGCTCTACGAACACCTGCTGACCGGCCGGATGTCCGTCACAACCGCCTTCGGTACTCGCATCTCTCACGCCAAGCTGCAGCAGTTGGAGGACGCCGGGCTGGTCGTCCGGGACACCGGCCACCCCGTGCACGCCGGCCAGCCGGTTGCGCTCACCGACGCCGGACGGGCCGCGCTGTCCGCCGCCCGCCGGTCTGCCACGACGCAGGCGCCGAAGGTCCCGGCTCGCCCCGGCGCATCGCCGTCCACCCCGGCGCAGCGGCGCTGACTTCCTCGAAAGCTCTTTTGTCTCCCACCGAACCGGTGCCGGACCGGAAGTCCATCCCCCAAGTCGACTTCGACCTGGACGACCTCGACGCCGACGAGGAGAAATACCTCGACTTCTACCGCAAGGTCGCCGTCCACGAGGACATGCTCGTTCCCCTCGCCGAACACCATGACGGCCCGCACAGCTACTACGTCCTGTTCGACCGCACCGCCACCTGGGGGCACCCCGGCATGCCGCAGGTGCTCGCCGTGCATCTGCAACGGGGCCGCGAGGAGCGGACGTTCAGCTTCGAGCATGCCCCTCTGCCGCTGCCCGCGATGGCGCAGTCCTGGCTCATCCACCGTGGCTGTCCGTCCGATGCCATCGCCCTCGCCCCGCTGGGCCCGCCGCCAGCGGACGAGGCCACGCGCGCGCTGGAGCTGCGCCTCGCCGGCGACGGCGACCACTACGCCATGGGCTACTCCTACACCAGCGACGACCCGGACGACATGGTCATCGTCGTGGCCCTGCGTGCCCTGGACGAGCGAGCTCCCTCACCGTTCCGCGTCGTGGTCGAAGAGGTCGACACCGAGACGTGGACGCACACCCTGCGCGGGGGCGGCTTCGACACGCTCGGTGAGGCCCTGCAGTGGTGCGACGACCGCCTCGCGGGCGAGGCCGGCCCTCTTCCGTCGGTCCCCCCGGCAGCCGCAGCCAGCCGCCCGGCCGGCTTGCCGAAGGCCCCTGTCCCGCGCCCTCCCGGCCGTTCGCGCTGAGCGCTCAGCCCGACGCGGGCGGCGCAACATAGCCGACGATCGCCGGTTAGCCAAACCGGCGATTCTCCGGACTCTTATACAGCCGCCGGGACAATCCCGCGGCTCCTTCCCCGCCATCCCCATGCCTTCACGGAGGTTTCTTCCGCATGCGCTCCACCCGAATTGCCATATCCACAGCCATGCTCGGCGCCCTCGCTCTGCCGGTGCTGTCCGCCACCACCGCCAGCGCGGCCCCCGCTCCCGCCGCGCTCACCGCGGCCCCCGCGAGCAGCTGCTCCTCCCAGCCGCCGCTGCCGTACGAGGTGCACACCAAGGCCGTGACCATCCGGTCCAGGGCCACCACGAAGTCCACCGCGCTCGGCGTGCTCTACCGGGGCCACAAGTTCAGCGTCGCCAAGAAGAGCGGCAACTGGCTCTACATCACGGACAAGACCACCGGGGTCAAGGGCTGGGTCTCCGGCACGTACGTCTACCGCGACGTCCGGATGTGCCTGGACTGACAGGCCCCAGCAGGTGTCCGTATGCGGCTGAGCCACCGGGTACGGCAGCCCCTCCCATTCCCCAGGGATCGGCGTTTTCAGAACAGGAGACTCCCTTTTGTCCGACGGCATATCCGATGAGTCTGAGGATTTCGTGGGCGTGCTCACCGAACGGATCGAAGCGCGTTTCGGCATGGGCATGGACCAGTTGAAGGCCGCGGTCGCCGCTGCGCCGACCGCGAATGCTGACGCCACCGACGTCGTCAAGTGGCACGGCCTTCTCGTCGAGGCCCAATCCGTACTCGACCGCGCGGAGGACGATCTTGTTGCTGCGCTGCAGACCCAGCCCAGCGAGGTCGACGACCCGACGATGGGCCTCGCCCACCGGGTGAACGCGGCCGTCACCGCCCGCGATGGCCGGGCCATGGTCGTGCGGTGGCTCCTCGACCCGGACGCTCCGGGGAAGAAGGACCTCGCCGCCCAGCGCCTGGCCCGCCTTCGGCCCCGCACCGGCCCGGCGGTGCAAACCAGCGCCCCCAATCGGCGCGCCGGTACAGCCGCACCGGCATCGGCGTGGCGAGCGGCAAGGACCGCCCGATGAGCCGGGACAAGGCCACCACCATGGACGCCGACCTGCAGAAGGCTTTCGGAAACCCGGTACCCGAGCTGTACGAGGCGGCTGCCGGCCACGATGCCTCGCCCGCGCTCGCCCGGGCCCTGGAACTGCGTTCCTTCCTGGCGCTCGCCGAGGAGCAGGTCGCCCGCGTCCGCGACCGCGTCCACGCCGATATGGATCCGGACCGCGACATGGGCGAACTGTCCGCGGACAAGCTCCGCTTCGACGCCCAGTGGCTGGAAGCCGCGCTGGAGGCCCGCGACGGCTACCGCGCCGCCCTCGGCGAGCTGCTGCGCACCATGCCCCCGCCTGCGCAGCAGGACCGGCCCGTCCGCACGGCACAGCTCAGGGCCACCGCAACCCTGCCCCCCTCTGCCGCCGCCCCGGTACCCCAGCGTGCCGGGGCGGCCCGGGCCCGCCGACCGTGAAAGCCCCCGATTGCCCCGCCTCACGTCCACCGACATAGCCGACCGGATCGAGGACCTGTACGGCGCGCCGCTCGCCGACCTCAAAGCCCACGCCCAGGACCAGCCTGCGGGCATGCTCTCCGCCCTGCTCGGCATGCACGAGGGTTTCGCCCTCGCCGAGCGCAGCATCGACGTCCACCGCGACCACCTCGCCCGGCTCATCCACCCCGAGCGGCAGATCGGCCCGCACGAGGTCTCCCACCTCCTCGACGGTGCACGCCGGCTCGCCGAAGCCGTCGCCGTCCGCGACGTCCAGGCCAAGTCGGTCGCCGCCGTCCTGCAGAGCCTGGCCCGCGTCCCGGCCCCGACGGCTCCCTCGCCGCCCGTTGCAGCTCCGCCTCTTCCGGCGCCGACCCCGGCGCACAGCCGCTAACCCCCAGGCGATCCCCCTTTCCTTCACCCAGGAGTTCCTTCCTTGGCCATCACCGCTCTGCCCCCTGACACCGACGCCGACATCGCCCGGGTCACCGAGGCCCTCGCCATGATCACCCCGCGCTGGAACGTCAGGATCCTGCTGGCCCTTTCCGGCCCGCCGCTGCGTTACAGCGAGCTGGCGGCCAAGGTGTCCTGGCTGCAGAACGGCCAGCTCCATCCCAAGCTCAAGGCGCTGTGCGATGACGGGCTCGTCGAGCGCACCGAACACACGGCACGGCACGTGACCTACCGCCACACCGAACGTGGCGCGGCCCTGCTGCCGGTACTGCCGGTGATCGTCACCTGGGCCGAGGAACACTTGGAGAAGACGGACCACCCACTGGCCGCGATCGAGCAGATCGAGGACAGCCTCACCCTCCTCACCCGGCGTCACGCCGCCGCCATCCTGTGGGTGCTCAAGTCCCGTGAGGAGGTCAGCGGCCGGGCTCTGGCCCGGATCGTGATGCCCAGCAGCGACTGGACCAATATTTATCCGCCGTTGCGGCAACTCGTTGCCGACGGCCTGGTCGACACCGAGGGCATCGGTCGGCCCTACCGGCTGTCCGCAGCCGGCGACGGCCTCGGCCCTGTGCTCGGCGCCCTGTCCGCCTGGTCCGCCGGGCAGAGCCTCGACCAGGCGGCCCAACACCCTGTCTGGGGACACCCGCAGGCGAAGCCCGCGCCGAGGCCGTGGCTCAGCAGCCAGCCACGGCCGGCCCCCGCGGCGCTCCCACCTGCTCGGACGACCGGGTCCTCTCCGGCGTGGCACCACCGCGATCTCTTCTCGCACGCCACGACCGCCCGCCCGAAGGCAGCCATTCCGGCGGGAGGCCCGCGCCGATGAGCACCCCCTTCACCCCTGCCGAAGTGCGCCACGCCGTCGAACTGCTGGCCTCGCGCTCCTTGATCCGCCTGGTCACCGAAATCGATGACAACGGCGCCATACCTCCGCGACGGCTGACCGGCACCCTGCCAGACCTCTCCGCCCACCAACTGCGAAGCGCCTCCGACACGGCCCGCGCCCACGGTCTCATCCGGGTCGCACCCGGCGTCGGCCTGGAACTCACGGACGCGGGATCGGAGTTGGCCGACCTGTACGACGCGATGGCTCGCTGGGCCCGGCGTCACGCTGTTCCAGCCCCAGTCTGCGAGTTCAGCCGCCGTATCCGGCACGTCCTCGACCTGTTGGCGCAATCGCTCACTACCGAGCACGCCGACGGCCTCGCACCGCTGTCCGCCGCGCGCCTGACCAGCGCCGGGGACGCGGCGGACCTTGCCCGTCACCGCACGCTACTGATCCAGTGGCTGGCCGGTAACCCCGAGGTGGCCAGGGTGCCCGAGACCGAGCCGGTCGCGTGAGCGCAGCGGTCACACCCCGGCACGAACGCCACACCCCCGGGCTGCTGCGCAGCATCTACCTGCCACGCACCGCGGACGCCCTCGCCTTCGCCATGTCCACCTACGGCATCCCGCTGCTGGTCCTGGCCACCACCCGCTCCGCTGCGCTCACTGGCCTGGCGTTCGCCTTGGAGTGGATCCCGAGGCTGGCGGCGTTCGGGTGGGCCGGATCGATCGTCGACCGGCGCGGCGCGTCCGTCGTCTTCCACTTCGCCTCCTTGGGACGCGCGCTGGTCCTCGCCGCCAGCGCGGTCCTGCTCCGCCTCCATCCGTCCGGCACGGTGGCAAGCGTGACCGTGATGGCACTCGCGGCGATCACAGGGGTGCTCACCGAGTTCAGCTACATCGCGGTCGAGACCGCTGGTGCCGCCGCCGGCCGCCGCGCCGGAAGGCGGGCCCATCGCGTCCAGGCAGTCCTGCTCGGCATCGACCAGACCGCGACCCTGGCCGGGCCGACGCTCGCCGCAGTGCTCCTGCTCGCCGGGCCGCCGCCGATGCTCGCGGCAATCACCGTGCTCTCGCTTCTCGCCGCGCTGCTCGCCCTGCGCACACCCCCCTCGCCCATCGGCCCGGTTCGCACGCCCAAGGGACAGACCGGTGTCGGGCTGCTCACCGGGTGGCGCACCATCCGCTCCCTGCCCGCGCTCGGCTGGCTCGTGACCGGGCTGACCCTGTCCAACCTCGCCACCGGGCTCCTCCAAGCGGCCGGTCCTGTGATCGTCGTCAAGCACTTCGGGCAGTCCACCACCGACGTCGGCCTGGTCTGGTCCGCCGCTGCCGGAGCGACGCTCCTCAGCGTCACCCTCTGCCGGTTCGCGATCGACCGACTGGGCCTGTGGCCGGTCGGCGCCGCCTGCGCCGTAATCGCCTCGTTCGCCACTCTCGCCGCCGCCCAAGCACCCGACTACCTGTCCTACCTGGTCTTGGTTGCGGTCCTCATGGCGGCCGAGGGCGGCATGACGGTGGTGCTGCGCACGCTGCGCTCCCTGGTGATCCCACCGGAGAAGTTCGGCAGCACCCTGTCGGCGACCATCTTGATCCTTCTGCTGCCCTTCCCCGTCGCCGGCGGACTGACCGCGCTCACGCCGCCCGACGCACTGGGCCACGTCATCACCGCCTGTGCCCTCCTGCAGGCCCTCGGACTGGCCCTCGCCTTCACGCGCCTGCGCACCGATCCAGCCCTGCGCACCTGACCTTGCACTTTTCCCCAGCCTGTGGAGAACCCCTCATGTCCACCGTCGTCCCCGGGACGAACCGTGCGAGCGGTCGCACCATCACCGAGCGGTTCCGAGCCTTCGACGCACAGAACCCGCACGTATATCGCGAACTGAGACGCATGGCCGCTCGCCGGTTGGCCGCCGGGGCCACACGGGTCAGCGTCAAGGACCTCTTCGAGGACCTGCGCCACCAACTCCCGTTCGGAGTCACCGGGCTGAACAACAACTTCACTGCGCTCTACGCCCGCCGCCTGATCGACGAGCACCCCCACTGGCCCAGCGCGTTCGAGCTGCGCCGCCGCCGTGCCGACTGACAGCTCCCGTCCGTTTCCTCCCGTCTGAGCATCCTCGGTCCGGCACCGACCACGTCGCTCAGCCTCGCCTGCCCCGCTCCCGGCGGCTGCTCGCCGGACACCCACAGCGGCCCGCCACCGCCGAGGTCCGCCGCCCTCACATCCCTGCCCCCTCTTTCGAATCCGAGGAGCCTGTTCTTGTCCGACCGTCCTGTCGTCCTGGTCGTCGCCGCATCCGACATGGAAGCCGAGGCGTACCGCGGGTACTGCCTTCAGTCCGTGGCCGCCTGCTACGACGTCGTCCTGATCACCGGCGAAGAGCCCTCATGGGAGACGCCGTACCTGCGGGACTGCGTGGTCGTGTCCGACCCGACCGACCAGGCGGCGCTGTCCGCTGCCGGCCGGGCCCTGGCCGACCGCTACGACCTGGCCGGTGTGTTCACCTGGACCGAGTGGTACCTCGTCCCGGTCGCCCGCCTCGCGCGCCAGCTCGGCCTGCCCACCACCGTCCCGGAAGCCATGCAGGCATGCCGTAACAAGGCCACCTCCCGCACGTTGTTCGCCCGGCATGGGGTTCCGTCAGCTGCCTCGGTGAGCGTGCGCACGCGTGCCGAGGCCGAGGTGGCGGCCGAGCGGATCGGCTATCCGGTCGTGCTGAAGCCCGCCGCTCACGCGGCCAGCATCGGGGTGATCCGCGCCGACACCCCCGAACAGCTCACCGCCGCCTTTGAGTTCGCCGACCAGGCGGCCGGGCTGGGGCGGGAGTCCACCAGCGTGCTGGTGGAGGAGTATCTCGACGGGCCCGAGGTGTCGGCCGAGTGTGTCACCTACGGCGGGGAGACCACCGTGGTGGCCGTCACCCGCAAGACGGTCAGCGCCCCGCCGTATTTCGAGGAACTGGCCCACTCCGTCGACGCCGCCGACCCGCTGCTCGATGTGGTCGCTCCGGCGGCACGGGCCGCGATCCATGCCCTGGGGATCACCGACGGCGTCTGTCACGTCGAGATGCGCCTGGTCGACGGCCGGCCGCGGCTGGTCGAGGTCAACGGCCGGATCGCCGGTGACATGATCGGCCACCTCGTCCAGCTCGCCACGGGCATCGACCTGCCACGCGCCGCCGCCGACATCGCCTGCGGCCGTGCCCCCGACCTCACCCCGACCCGGTCCTCGGCCGCCGCGATCCAGCTGCTCTACCCCGACACCTCCGGCACCCTGCTCCGCCTCGGATTCGACGGCGTCAGCCCGCGCTGGCTGGAACGCGTGCACTTCCAGCACCAGGTCGGTGACCAACTGCTCCTGCCGGCCGACGGCGGCAACATGTTCACCGCGCGCATCGGCTACCTGATCACCACCGCGCCCACCGCGGACCTCGCACAGGCCCGCGCCCAGCAGGCTGTTCGCCGTCTCCAGGTCGACCTGGCGCCCCGCGCAGCCGACGAGACTGTTCCGGGTGGCCGCCCCGCATGAGCCGCGCCAACGCTTCCGTTCGCCGCAGCCGTGTCCTGCTGACCGGTTACTTCCTCGGCCTGGGCGTGGTGATGGCGGTCTGGGGCGCCCGGATGCCAGCCGTCCAGCAAGCCGCCCACCTCACCACCGCCGGCCTGTCTCTCGTCCTGCTCGCCGCCGCTGTCGGCATGGTCGCCGGACTGCAGGCCGGCGGCCGACTCGCCCGGCCCGACCGACTTCCCCTGCTCCTGATCGGCGGAGCTGTCGCGCTGGCAGCAGCCCTCGCCGTGCTGGGGCAGTGCCCGACGCTGGCCTCGCTACTCGCGGCGGCTGTCACCTTCGGTGCCGCGCACGGTGTCCTGGACGTCGCCGCCAACACCGCGGCGGTCCGCTGCCAGAACGCCGCTGGCCGACCGGTCATGTCATCCCTGCACGCCGCGTACTCGATCGGCGCCCTGGGCGGTGCCGCCCTGGCCGCCGTCACTGCCCGAACAGCCCACAGCACCCTGTTCCTGGCGACCGGCCTCGCGCTGACCGCGACCGTGCTCGTGGCCGGTCCGTGCACCCTGGCGCTCAGCGGCGCCGACCAGCCCAAGTTCCCCGGCCCCGAAGCGGCCAGCCGGGGCCCGACGGGAGGTGTGTGGCTGTTGGGTGCGCTGGCGGCTGCGAGCCTGCTGGGGGAGGGGGCGGCAGCCGACTGGGCCGCAGTGCACCTGCACACGCTGCACGCCACAACCGCCCTCAGCGCGACAGCGTTCGCCCTCTACAGCACAGGCATGGCGATCGGCCGGCTGACCGGCGACCGGCTCACTTCTGCCATCGGCGCGCCTGCCCTGGTTCGTACTGGCGCGGCGCTCGCCGCCGTCGGACTGGCCACCGGGGTCCTCGCCGACAGCGTGCCTGCGGCGCTGGCCGACTGGGCGGTCTTCGGGCTCGGCCTGTCCGGCACCGTCCCCTCGCTGATCACCGCCGCCGGCCGACACGGCCCGAGGGCCGTGGCCATGGTCTCCGTCACCGGCTACCTCGGCCTCCTCGCCGGCCCTGCAATCATCGGCGCCCTCGCCAGCGCCACCACCTTGCCCACGGCCCTGCTGCTGCCCGCCCTCCTCGCATCCGCTCTCGCCGCCCTCACCCGCCGAGCCCTGGAGAACACCGCCCCTTGACCCGCCTCACCGGCCCTGACGCCGTCATCCTTGACTACAACGGAGTCATCGGCCTGCAGCCCACCCGCGCCCAGTGGCTACGGCTTGCCCGTGCCGCTTCCTGGCCCGAAGACGATCTCGCAGCATTCCAGCGCGCCTTCTGGAACGCCCGCGACCTCTATGACGCCGGCCAGCTCAGCGACCTGGCGTACTGGGCCCGCGTCCTCGGCTTCCATCCAGGCCCCCGCCTGCTGCGCGAACTCCTCGCCTCAGACACCGACATGTGGACCGCAACCGACGCCAGCGTCCTGTCCGTCCTGCGCCGCGCCCATGCCACCGGACTGCCGATGGTGCTGTTGTCCAACGCACCCGCCCACCTCAGTACCGTGCTCGACACCCACGACTGGCGCCGCATGATGACCCAGGCGCTCTACTCGGCCCGCCTGCAGCTGTGCAAGCCTGCCCCGGCCACCTACCAGCAGGCGCTGCACGCCACCGGGGTCCGTGATCCACGACGCGTGCTGTTCGTGGACGACCGCCCCGACAACTGCCAGGCCGCCGCCCGCTTGGGCCTTCGCACGCTGCACTACACCGGCTCGAGCGACGCCCTCCGAGCAGCTTTGCTGCCCGCTGACTGACTCATCCGCCCACGCCGCCACTCAGGAACCCGTGTCCCTTCACGACGACCTTCACGCCCTCGACGGAGACGTCTTCGTTTCTCCGCGCCACCTCGCCTCCACGACCGGCACCGGCGACCCAGCCATCACCCCGCTCCTCGACCTCGGCTGGGACCTCCAGCACGACGACCTGGGCAACGCGCACGTGAACTCCCCCGACCGGCGCGTGCGCCTGGGCTACCTGCCCGAGGGCGAGGACGATGGGCTCTGGCGCATCAACGCCCACAAGGACCCGTTCGGACCGCCGACATGGGGCGTCTGCTTCAACGACCGCGTCCCCACCGAGTTCGTCCAGGCGTTCACCTCCGCCCTCGCCACAGCCTACGAACAGGGGCCAGACGCCTACCTCACCAGGCCGGTCGCTGGGAACGACGAGCACGATCCCTTCCTCGCCGTCGTACCTCTCCTGCAACAGGGATGGGAGATCGACCGTCCCCGCTGGGGCGTCTTCGCCGTCCAGGCCCCGGACGGCCTCGCCGGTCTGGAGTTCACCACCGGCGACCTCGATCCGGAAGCCGAGCTGACCACCCGTGACGCCCGCTGGCAGCTGTGGGCGGGGACCTCCATCGACCGGCCCGTCTGGTACGCGACGGCCAGCACCAACACCCCCGTCGCTCTGCTCACCGCAGTCACCCAGTGCGTCGCTGATCCGGCTCCGCTTCCCCGGTGGCGCCAGGTCACCCTCAGCTACATCGAGGGCATGGCCCAGCTCACCCCCATCATCCCGCCACAACCTCCGGCCCCAACCCCGCTCGACGTGCAGCGGGCTGCCGCATCCCGCCGCCCGGCCGCGCTTCCCGCTGTCAGCGTCCCACGCTGGAGCACCACCACCCGACCGGCCCTGGCCGGCCCCGCCGATGAAGCCGGACCCACCCAGACCGGAGATGCCTCTTGTCCCTGCACGCCGCCGAGTTCTTCGCCGAGCTGTGCCTCCCTTTCCACGACCACGCCGTCGTGGGCGCCACCTACTTCGCCGCCCCTGTCCCGGGCACACCGCTGCGGCTGCGGATCGAGTTCACCGCCACCATCCACGCGGACACCTACGGCGGTCTTCGTATGGCGGTCATCCACCCGGACCGCGGCGAAATCGACGCGGTCTCCCTCAGCTTCCTCGATCACGGCACCTTCCACCGCCGCGACGAAGCCCACAACACCCAGCCGAACACCAAGCAGTACGGCACGTTCAACACCAACCGACACCCCGGTCGGCCACCCTGGGAGGGAGCCGTCACTACCGGGCTGCGCGACGCCATCGAGCAGTACACCGCCATCTGGTTCCCTGGTGCCTGGGCCGCGGCGAACGCACCCAGCCGCGCGGCGAGCCGTTCCGCGCACCGGGCGCCCGCCCCGCCGGCCACCCGCAGCCAAGCCCGCACCCGCTGAGTCCTCGTCCCGATCCCCATGCGGTGACCGTCCTTCCACTAACCGATCAAGGAGCCCCCTTCCTCGTGCACGCTCGCTTCGTCCGTGGCGCCGTCCGATCCGCCGCCGTCGCCGCCGCGGTGACCGGCACCCTCACCTGGGCGCCGACCGCGAACGCCCAGCCCTCCGAACCGACACCCTCCTCCTCCGCCGCTGCCGACACATCGGCCCCGGACGCGGGCAGCGTTGAGATCACCACCACAGACACGGCCGGAGATATGCTCACCGACGCCGCGTTCCTGCTGCTCGACTCCGCCGGGCAGGAGGCCGGACGCGGGACAACCGACGCGCAGGGGAAGCTGACCTTCCCCGACCTCGCGCCGGGCGTCTACCGGCTCAAGGAGACGGCCTCCGGAAGCCCGCTCCACGAGGTTGTCGCCGACCAGGACGTCATCGTCACTCCCGGCGCGACCACGCGGCTGACGATCACGGACTCGTTCAAGGCCGCCAAGGTCCTCCTGCAGGCCAAGGACGACAAGACCGGCAAGCTCCTGCCCGGCGCGACCGTGAACATCGGCACCGGCGCCTCTACGCTGCTCACCCTGACGACCGGTGCCAAAGGCACGGCCTCCGGGGAGCTGCCGGTGTCCAGCCGGAACACGGAGTTCTGGGTCAAGCAAGTCAAGGCACCCGCCGGATACAACCTCTACGCGCCGTCCAAGACGTTCACTGCGGGCCCCGGCGCACCAGTGACTGTGACCGTCACCAACGCCAAGACCGCGACCAGCCCGAAACCCGCCCCCTCGGACAAGCCGACGCACAAGCCAACTGGTGCCCCGTCCGCGCCCGCGGACAAGCCGGGCAGCGAGACCGGCGGGGCCAAGCCCTCCGCGCCGGGCACCGGCACGCCGGATGCTGACTCCTCGCCCACCCCCGCGGTCCCGGAGAGTGACGCCACGCCGACGACCCCAGAAGGCTCCCTCGCCCACACCGGCGCCGATGACACTCCGTGGATCGCCGCAGGCGCGGGGCTCCTCGTCGTCGCCGGCGTTGTCACCCTGGTCGCTGTCCGCCGTCATACGGCTGCCGAGTCCGAACCGGACGACAGCAGCGAGACCAAC
>NZ_BBZJ01000037.1 GCF_001417775.1 Streptomyces sp. TP-A0356
AACCCGGTCCGGGCTGGTGAACGTCACCTCGGCGATCTTCGCCACGGGCATGCCCTGCGCGGATAACAGCACCATCTGGGCCCGCCGCCAGGTCACCACCGAACCGGTGCCCCTACGGACGATCCGCAGCAACCGCCTGCCCTCGTCGTCATCGATCTCCCGGACCTGCACACGTTCAGCCACGCGATCATTCTGGCCGTCCGGCGCCGCCCAGGACAGCAACAGAGCGGCGCCTCATCGCAGGGCGAACGTTGCTTGATGCGGCACTAGCTTCCCCAGCCGGCACCCGCCGCCTCGCAGCGGCCGGCCCCTGTTCTCCCGCTGCCACATCCCATCGGCGGAAGTCTGGATGACGAGGCATCAACGAGGGTTCATGTTCTTCACCCGTCCGGTCTTCCCCAGCCTGTAATCCACGGATGGAACGCGGATCCTTGGGCCTGTTCCCCGGGCTTCGCACACCGCAGTTACCCGCAGCGCACGCCGAGGCGGGGACGGTCCTTGCGCACGGGACCGGGCACTACACCTTCGACATCGGTCGAACCTCCTCCGATGAGTCCCACTCAACTCAAGCGACTTCGTGTCGCACGGCGAGCGTCCAGCAGTTGCGGGTGTCCAGCTCCATCAGCATCGCCTCGCACATCTCCCGTGCCAGCAGGCGGGGTTCACGCCGAGTGAAGCAGTCCGCCACCGCGGCCATCGCCGCCCCTATGACGTCCGTCCACGCACGCTCGGCTATCGCGGCTCCGCGGCCACCTGGTCCTTGATCGTCGTCACAATATTCATGATCACGGTGGCCGTTCCCCTGCCCGCGGCGCCCCGGCAGCCGCCCTGACCAGCACGGACAGGCCGACGATCAAGAACTACAGCTGCCGTGTCTGTCCGTGGCCACGTTCCACACGGTCTGGAACAGGCATCCCGCGGTCACATACCACCCAGGCAGACCCAACGTCGCGGTCCGCGCCAGCACCTCCGTCAACACGTCGTTACGCGATAGCACCGCACGCAGGGACTCGAGTTGCTCGTCGAGAGAGAGTCGGCTGATCACCATCCCTGCCTACCACAACTCGCCCAGGACCACGGCCGATCCACTTCGCGAAGCACCTCCTGGCCGTTTCGACGACTTCGGGAGGCCGATCTACCGAAAAACTCAGGCCACGCGAGCAGAACCAGCTGGGAAGCTGTCTTCATGATGGACAAGGCCGGCGGGGTTCAAGGTCAGACGGTTCACCCGGGAAAGTACGCGCGCATCGAGCGGGAACGGCGGTTCTTGCTGGCTGAAGCGCCGGCACCGTCAGCAGCGACGGTCACCCGGATGATCACCGACCGCTATCTGGTGGGAACGCGTCTGCGTCTGCGACGCGCCGAACGGTCAGACGGCGGCTGCGAACTCAAGCTCACCCAGAAGGTGCCGATCGCTCGGTCAGGCGCGATTCAGGGGCTGATCACGAATACGTACTTGTCGCCGGCCGAGTACGACCTGCTCGCCTCACTACCGGCTGCAGTGCTGACCAAGACGCGTTTCAGCGTGCCTCCCTTGGGCGTCGACGTCTTCGACGGCCCTCTGCAGGGTCTGGTGCTGGCGGAGGGCGAGTTCACCACTGACGAGGAGGCCCAGTCCTTTACGCCCCCACCAGGGTGCGTCGCAGAGGTGACCGACGACGCCCGCTTCACCGGAGGCCGCCTCGTCGAGACCTCTCGCCAAGACCTGCTCCAGTGGCTGGCCGAGTACGGAGTTCATCCAGTGACTTCCTAGCAGACGAAGCTTTGCGGGCCCAGGCATTCAGACAGTTCCAATACCCGACTCCACCGTTATCCCGCAGCCGCGACGGCATCCACGACCTGCTCGACATCGAAACCGCCAGAGCAACCGCCGACACCCTCGCGACCCTCGCCGCAGACCGGGCCGCCGGCGGTGGGATCTCCGGACCGGCCGCACGGCGGGCCATCCTGGCCGCCAGCCAGGCCCCCGCCTTCGAGGGCGTCGTCTTCACCGCCAGGCAGGCCCGCAAGCTCCTGACGAACCCCACTCTGGCCGTTCACGACAACCCGAACGCCTTCCTGGCCTGTGTCTATAACCCTGACAAGGCGCTCTGCCGACTCCGGGCGAGCCAGGAAACCCCCAGTCTTGAGCGTTGCGTGTCGACCTGCGCGAACATCGCCCGCACCGACCAGCACGCGGCCCAACTCGTCCTCAAGGCCGACGAACTCGACAGCAGGCCACCGGCAAACTCGTCCCCGACCCCCTGGCCGAACGGCTTCGGGACCATGCCGCGGGCCTGCGCGACCTCGCGGACAAGCACTACCGCGAACGGATCACCCCCTCGGAGGCACCCGGAAGGCTGGGCCATGCGGAAACTGATCTACGGCATGAACCTGACCCTGGACGGCTACATCGCCGCGGCCGGCGACGACATCGGCTGGAGCGGACCGCCGAGCCACGAGCTGTTCCAGTGGTGGCTCGACCACGAGCAGGCAAGTGGCCTGTCGCTGTACGGGCGCAAGCTGTGGGAGACGGTGAGCTCCTACTGGCCTACCGGCGACCAGCAGCCCAACGCCACCCCGGCGGAGATCGAGTTCGCGCGGAACTGGCGGGACACGCCGAAGGTGGTGTTCTCCTCGACGATCGACAAGGTTGACTGGAACACCCGCCTGGTCACCGGCGACGCGATCGCCGAGATCACCCGGCTCAAGGCCGAGGACGGCGGCCCAATGAACATCGGCGGCGCAACGCTCGCCGGGGCGGCCATGCGCGCCGGGCTGATCGACGAGTACGTGATCGCCGCCCATCCGGTCCTGGTGGGCGGCGGCACGCCGTTCTTCACCGCGCTGGACAGCTGGGTGAACCTGAACCTGGTGGAGACGCGGACGTTTCCCGGCGGCGTGGCCCTGACCAGGTACGAGACGAGGCGCTGAGCAGCTTCGCGCTGTCTCACGGCTTGGATGGGTGTTTCCTCTCACCGTCGCGGCGATCTCCCCCACCGCACACCCCCAAGCCCACGAGCAATGCCCCGTGAGTCCACGGTGTCAGCGGGCTCCTACCAGGGCACCAGCATCAGAGCCCAATTGTCCTGTCGCAGCGCATCTGTCGGATAGCGACCCGTTGACCTGCTGGGATGCCAGGTCGTTCGAGAAGGCGGAGGCCCGGGGTTCTCGAACGACCTGGCATTCGCGGAAGTCGCGATCTCGATGGAGGAAGAACCTACGGTAGAGGGGTCCTGGGTTCCGGGGGCGGTGTGGATCCGTGCGAATCGTCGGCTACCGCCCGCGGAGTGGAGGAGTGCGCGGCGCCTGAGCGGTCTCGGCCCGCGGGTTCAGGCGAGGGCGGCGGCCAGCAGGGCGAAGGCGACGATGATGACCGCGATGCGGATGTAGTGGAAGCGGTCCCAGCGGTTCATCTGCTCCTTCCAGTCCTCGGGCAGGTTCTCGGGGGTCCACGTCTTGCTCCGGTTGTTGATCGGTACGAGCAGCAGGATCGACATGATCACGCTCGAGATCAGCAACGCGGCGGCGGTGACGACGAGGCCGGCGCCGTGGCGGTGCCATCCGGCGATGGCCCAAACGGCGCTCAGGATGAGCGAGCCGATGTACCAGAACGGCATCACGGCGCCGAGCATCCGGGCCCCGTGGGTGCGGCCGCGCAGGCCGTTGTCGCCGGGGAGTCCGTTGAGGATCGGGTTGATGACAAAGGCGACGGAGAACTCCACCCCCACCATCACTCCGACGACCACGGTGGTGACGACCTTGAGTGCGTCGAGCATGATGACCCCTCCTGGGATCTAGCGCTGCTAGATGATGGGGCAACGCTAGTGCTGCTGCCGCTCGCTTGTCTAGCGGTGCTAGAGTCGAACCATGTCGGTACAGGAACGCAAGCAGCGCGAACGGGCGGACCGCGAGCGCCTCATCGTGGCTACGGCCCGCAAACTCGCCGAGCAGCAGGGCTGGGACGCCGTCACCACCCGCCAGCTCGCCGAGCGCATCGAATACAGCCAGCCCGTCCTCTACAGCCATTTCCGCGGCAAGCGCGAGATCATCGGCGCCGTCGCCCTCGAGGGTGCCGTCGAGATGGCCGCGGCGCTGCGGGCCGCGACCTCTGCCGCGGACGGCCCTCGCACCCGGGTCACCGCCCTCGCCCGCGCCTACCTCGACTTCGCCGAGCGCAACCCGGCGGTCTACGACGCCATGTTCCAGCTCGACGGCGGCCTGGCGTTCGCGCACGAGGACACCCCGGAGCCGCTGAAGGACGCCTTCGCCGCCCTGTTGGAAAGCCTCGGCGAGGTCGCCGGGGACGGCGTCCACCCGGCACTTTTCACCGAGGTGTTCTGGGCGGCCCTACACGGGCTGGCGACCCTGACCCGGGCGGGACGGCTGCCTGCAAGGGACGCCGACCGGAGGGTGGAGCTGCTGGTGGACCGGCTCGCCATGCTCTGACACACCGTCCGGGCGGACGGGCAGCCGAGGTCTTCCGGCCCGGCTGTCGGCCTACGGCGCCGGCGGCCAGCGCGGCCCTGCTCACCTCGACCGTCACGGCACCTGCGTAGCCGCGGCCGCGGAGATTGACAGGTTGTCAATCCCCTCGATGTGTGGAGATCTTCTAAGCGGCCAGCTCCAGGGCGGAGTTGGCCCGGTGGTCGTGTTCGTAGTCGATCGGGCTGCGGTACCCGCATACGCTGTGTAGTCGGCGGGTGTTGTAGAAACCGGTGATCCACGTGGCGATCTTCAGCCGAGCCTCGGTGCGGGTGGCGAAGGTGTGCCGGTGGGCGTATTCGACCTTGAGGATGCTGTTGAACGCCTCGCTGACGGCGTTGTCGAAACACGAGCCGACGCGTTCCATGGACTGGGTCAGGCCGAGGCGGCGGCAGGCCCGCGTGAACCGGCGGGAGACGTACTCGCTGCCCCTGTCGCTGTGAAAGATCACGCCCTTGACGTCGCCGCCGCGGGTCGCAGCGGCCATGTGCAGCGAGGCCACGACGAGTTCGGCATCATGGCGCTCGCCCATCGCGTAGCCGAGCAGGCGGCGCGAGAACAGATCAATCACCGTGGCCAAGTACAGCTTGCCCTCGCTCGTGACGATCTCGGTCATATCTCCAGCCCATACCTGGTCCGGAGCGTCGGCGCTGAAGTCCCGGCGCACGAAGTCCGCGGCCGCGGCCCGCCTGCCCGGGCGGGTGAGCCCGCGGCGTCGCCGGATCTTCCGTCCGGCCAGGCCGAGCTCGGCCATGGTCTTGGCGACGGTGTTCACCAAGACGCGCCATCCCTCCCTGACAAGCGTGATCCACACTTTCGGGGAGCCGTAGGTGCCGCCGAGGCGTCGAAGACCCGCCTGATGGCTTCGACCAGCTGTCCGCGCCGCACCTTGCGGGCGGTGACGGGCTTGTCCTTCCACCTTGTAGAACCACGACTCGCTCACGCCCAGCACGCGGCAGGACACGGTATGCGGAATGTTCTGCTCGGCCTTGCAGTCGCTGATCACCCCGGCCAGCTGGGCCGGGTCCGCCGCGGCTACTTCACCCACAAAGCCATGCAGCGTTTGAAGACATCACGTTCCATCTCCAGCTCGCGGATGCGCTTGTTCTTCTCGCTCATCTCCCGGCGCAGCCGATCCAGCTCAGCGCGTTCGCCCTCTCGTAGCCGGCCGCCCGAGCCAGCGGGCGCGGGCCGGTCGCAAGAGGCCGAGCCGTTCCTCCTCCAGCGTGAGACCCAGCTGTGCAGCGTCCCCGGATGCACACCGAGGTCCTCGGCGACTTCCGGGATCGGCTTGCCCGTCTCGATCACGATGCGTACAGCACCCTCACGGAACTCAGCGTCGTACCTCTGTGGCTTGGACCCCATGAACCTCAACTTCCCCTGGTATCACGGACTCCACGTTACGAGGGGATTTTCAGCGTGTATCGAAAGTGCCGTGATCTGGGAGCATGGTTCGATGGATCTCGTTCGGCAGATGGTCAGTTCTGGCTCACCACTTGAACCCCAAATCGGATTTTCCCGGGCAATTCGCAAAGGAGCACACGTCGCGGTTGCCGGCACTGCTCCCATCGGGGACGACGGGACGACCGTGGGGCAAGGCGACGTCTATGCCCAAACCGTGAGGTGCCTGGACATCGCAGAGGCCGCGCTGAAGGCAGCGGGGGCGTCGCCGGGAGACGTCGTGCGGACCCGCATCATGCTCAGGGACGTGAGTCGCTGGAAGGAAGCCGCGCGAGCGCACGGGGAGCGATTCGCGTCTGTCCGGCCGGCCTGCACCTTCGTTGAGGTCTCACGCTTCATCGATCCCGACTGGCTTGTCGAAGTGGAGCTTGACGCCATACTCGACTGACGTCCGGCGGTGCTGGTCACAGCCACTCATTGATGGCCGCGACCAGCACCGTCGCCTCGTAGCGGGCGGCGAGCTTGTCGTACCTCGTGGCCACCGCGCGGTGGCGCTTGAGGCGATTGATACCGCACTCCACCGCGTGGCGCTCTTTGTAATCCACGGCGTCGAACTTCGGCGGCCGACCACCGTGGGAACCGCGCTTCTTGCGGTTGGCGATCTGGTCGCGCTTCTCCGGGATCGTGCAGCCGATACCGCGCTTGCGCAGGTAGGCGCGGTTCGCGCGGGAGCCGTACGCCTTGTCGGCACGAACCCTGTCCGGCCGGGTGCGCGGACGGCCCAACCCGAGCCTGGGCACCCGGATCCGGCCCAGGACCACCTGGAACTGCGGAGAGTCACCGCGCTGCCCGGGCGTGATCAACAGCGACATCGGCTTCTGGGCATGCTCGACCGCCAGGTGGAGCTTGGTGGTCAGCCCACCCCGGGAGCGTCCGAGCCCGTGGTCGTCGGGCTCGGTGAAGACACCACCGGGCGGCTCGATCTGCAGATCCCCCTTTTACGGGCACCTGCCGCATGCTGGTGGGCGCGGGCGATGGTCGAGTCCACCGAGACGTCCCCGGTGATCAGCCCCTCGGCGTCGGCCCGGGCCTGCAGCTGCTCGAAGATGTGGTGCCAGGTGCCGTCCTGCTGCCAGCGCCGGAACAGTCCGTACACCGTCTCCCACGGACCGTACCGCTCGGGCACGTCCCGCCAGGGAGCACCAGCGCGGGTGCGCCAGTGTCCGGCATGCGTCTTTCTGATCAGGCGGGGGTGAGTGGGGCTGGGCTGATCAGTTTGTGGCTGGTTGTACTGCGGGGGAGTGGGCCGGCGTGCGGGCTGGTAGTGGGAGGGGCACCGTGTCGGGTTAGTGCTGTGAGCTCCGGCTTTATCAGGTAGTGGGCGGGTTGATCGCCTTCTTTCATGTGCACTGAGTGTTGGTCAGCTGTTGCAGGTCGGTATGTGGTTGGTGCGGCGCTTGGGGCATGGCGGCCGCCTTGGGCGGGGGCGGGCTGGTCACTCTTGGGGGTTGAGTCGTTCGGGTGGGAGGTGTTCGCGGCCTGTGGCGTCGGTGTTGTCGTTGATGTGGAGGGTGAGGTTGTCCAGGTCCGCGAGCGGGGCCAGGTCGATGGGTCCTTTGCAGTCCCACAGATGCAGGCGGGTCAGGTGGGGGAGCTGTTTGAGGGGGGGCAAGGCTGGTGCGTATCGTGCAGTCGCGCAGAGCCAGGCTGGTCAGTTGGTGGTGACGCTGCACGGTGGTGAGGTCGAGGCCTGACTGCTTTTCGATGTTGAGGGTCGCGAGGTGGAGGGGATGGCGCAGGCGGCTTAGCTGTGCGCCCTGGGCGTCGCCCACGATGATGAGCCAGCTGAGCGAGGGCCATCGCTCCAGCCCGTCGAGGGTGATGTCCTGGCTGTTCTCGGTGAACCCCAGGCTGGTGAGGCCGGGGCCGGCGGGGATGTCTCCAGCGCGGTTGACATCAGGGGAAAAGCCCAGGGTCAGATGGTCCAGGGCGGGTATGTCGGCGAGGGGTGTGAGTGACATGCCGCGTGCGAGGTCGTGGAGGTACAGCTGGTGCAGGGGCAGGCCGCGTAGGGGCTCGAGATCCTGCACCTGCGGGCAGCGGAAGATGGTGAAGATCCTGAGGCTGGGCAGTTGCACTAAGGGCGACAGGTCGCGCAGTGAACGGTCTCCGTCGAGGCACAGGTATTCCAGCCCGTCATGCTCCAGTATCTCGGGTGGGAGTCCCTGGAATCCCTTCAACCAGATGTTCGTGAACTGCGGCAGTCGTGGCAGCTCGGCAAGCTGCGCGGCGGTGCTCACCTTGAGATATGCCTTGGGCGTGATGGCGGACAGCACGTGGTCCGTGTACTGCCTGGCATCGAAGGAGGCCCAGGCGGCTGCCAGTTCCTGGGTCACCGCAAGCCGAGTGTCCGCCCGGAACTGTGCGATCAGCCTGAGCGCGGCGTCGCCTCCGATCAGCGCCGCTGTCCTCACCACCGCGCCCGCGCTGCGGCTGTCCAGTCCCTCGGGGCCGGGGAGCAGTTCCAGCACCAGCTCACCTGCCTTGGCGAGCTGTTCGGCTTCCGCAGTGGTCCGTGGTGGGACCAGTTCGGCGGCCCGGTCCTGCACTTCCTGCCGCACCGCGGGGTCGAGTTCGGGCGCATGTTCGAGGCTTGCCGCGGCGAGCAGCACCAGCCGTTGCCGGTAGCGCGGTGTTCTGTCCGCTCGGCGCAGCAATTGCCGCAGCAGCCGGCCTCTCTCCTCTACCCGTGCGTGCCCGACCGCCATGCGTACGACGTCGTCCCACTGGTCGTCGTGGGCGTTGCGGACCAGGACGCCGAAGTCGCGGGCCTCTACCGCCGCTTTCGCGCCGAGGTAGTCCTGGAAGGTTCGGTGGACGAAGTCGACGTAGCCGGGGACGGGTTCGCGCAGCAGGCCGCTGCGGATCAGCAGGTGGGAGAAGACCTGGCCGGCGTCGCCCTGTTCCCGTGCCTGCGGCATGGCGGCCAGCCACTCGTCCAGCATCGTGACGACCTCGTCCCGGGCCGCCTCGACCTGGCCGTTGCGGATGAGCCAGTACGCCAGTCGCTGGAGCAGCACCGTCTGCTCGTCCCGGGAGAGGGAGACTCCCTCCACGGAGGTGATCTCCCGTTCCGTGTCGCGGCGGACCAGCAGCATGTCCAGGGCGGCGTCGTACAACTCCTTGCGGGCCCGGGGGAGGTGCATGCGGCGGTCGTGGTTGAGCGCGCACAGCAGGGCGCACATCAGCGGGTTGGCCGCCAGCCGGCCAAGGTCGCGGCGCGTCGCCACCGCCTGGTTCAGGCTCTCCTCGTAGCGGTCCAGCGACTCGGGCTCGGCGCCCGGGGGGCACTCCCGGCGGACCGCGTCGTGCCAGTGCCGGATGAACGCCCGGATGTCGTCGCCCTCCATCGGCAGCAGCGTGTGCACGGTGAAACCCTGCGCTGCAAGCCAGTCCTGCGGCACCGCGGACGGGCGCGTGGTCACCACGTACCGTGCCCGCGGAAACGCGGCGATCAGCGATTTCAGCCAGTGCTCCGTGCGGCTGCGCAGCCGAGGTGGCACCTCGTCGACGCCGTCCACGAGCACCAGTGCCCGGCCGGTGCTGAGGAGTTCCTCGGTCCAGTCCTCAGGTGCGCGCAATGGTACGCCCGACGCGGTCAGGAAGTCCTCCGGCAGGGGCAGTCCCTCGGGGGTGTTGAAGGACCTCAGCCGCAGCACGAAGGGCACGCAGCGGTTCCAGTCGGCCAGCTCCGGGCCGAAGCTCTGCCGGGCCGCGTTCAGCGCCAGCCACTGCACCAGCGTCGACTTTCCCGACCCGGCCGATCCCCGCAGCACCAGACGGTCACAGCCGGCGAGCGCCTGCTCCGCCTTCACCGAGGTCCGCGTGGCTCCCGGGACACCGAGCCCTTCGCGGTGCGGCTCATAGGCACGCTCGTCGTCCACCGCAAGGCTGATATACGCGGTATCCAGCGGCCATTCGGCACGGTGCCGGCCGCCCAGGGTTACCCCGAACAGCTCCAGGCGGGAGTGTGTCCCGGCGACGAAGTCCGCATACCGCTGCTCGAAACCGAGCGCGCTCTCCCCGGCCGGTCCCGTCACGGGCCGTTCCCGTAACAGCGCCCCGGTCCGCCGCGTGTGCTCCACCGCCGCCCGCGCCGCGAACGTCGGATGAGCAGTGAGCTGCTCCACCAGGTGCGCACAACACAGCTGAAGCAACTCGCCATACAGGTCTCGGGCTTGTTCCGCCAGGTCGGCTACGGAGCGGCGAAGCTCGTCGGCCAGACGCCCGGGGTCGAGGTCCGCGGCGAACATCCGGTCCGCGTCGATCGGGCCCGCCGCAGCGAACGTGTCCTGGACCGCCGCCACCGCCGCCAGCCTCTCGTGCTCCGGAAGCGAGGCATACGCGGACGCGATGCGTTCCCCAAGGACACGCGCCAGTTTCTCTGGACCTGCCGGCTTCGGCAGCGGTCGTACCGGATCCGCCACCAGACCCGCCCCCGGCTTCGGCGTCAGCACCGATTTCGCCACCGTCTGGGCCACCGTCGACGCCAACCGGACGACCACCGCTTCGAGCCCGTGCATTGCCCGACCTCCCGTTGTCCCGCGGACGGCATCGTAGGCAGATGACCGGCCGCCGATGGGCGAGATCGCCAGAAGACGGGGATCGCCCTGCCGGCCGGCCGCCAGGCGCCATGGCAGTACGCTCGCGGCGCCGCAAAGACCGTCGAACGGCGGCCAGTCAGCCCCCTAGCCAGGCGGGGGCGGGAGATAGACGGTCTCTTCGCCCCTGGGAGTGAAGGAGGGCCCCTGCCCTCGATCAGCCGCCCCACGAGGTCTCGCCCTGCACCCGCGGTATCGAAGGCCACTCTTGCGTGCTGCTGAGCGTGCGTTCGGCTGCGTGTCTTCGTAGGGTTTTGAGTGCCCGGCTCGGACAGGACGGCAGGGCTTGGCGGTCCCGTGCCCGGTCGCACGTTGCATGGGACCGCCCCCGAGGAGTAACTGGCCGCGGCAGGGCAGGGTTGGATGCTCCTGTCGTCCCTTCCCGATGGCCCCGCGGCGGTCAGGCGAGCTGCTGGCGGTCAGTCCCCCGGGCCGCGCCCTGCTGCCTTTCGTCGTGAATCCCGACGCACGGCGGCCACCATCGCGCCTCCCAAGCGCTGCGCGCTGTCGCGTGCAGCGGTCGGATGGTGCGAGCGGCCCGGTAAATCCCTGCAGCTGGCGCGCGTGTGGCGTACGGTGGTGTCACCGACGCGGGGTGGAGCAGCTCGGTAGCTCGCTGGGCTCATAACCCAGAGGTCGCGTGGTTCAAATCCCGCCCCCGCTACGAGCGAAGGGTCCGGCAGCAGCCGGGCCCTTCCCGTTCAACCCACTGCGCGAGGTTGGCGCGACGCCCGACAGCATCCTGCATGACGCGCTGACTGCCCGCGCCCGAAGGGCCGGCGCCTGAGGACAGCCGAGGTGCGGAGAGGGTCCGTGTCGTCTGCGTTCGGTACGGACCCTCGCAACAACCCTCTCACGCGCCCCACGCCACCGCCCACTCCACCCTCACCGCCGTCTTCTACGCCCACTCCATGCCGAGCTCTTGCAGCGCGTTCAGTTGCTCCGCGCTGAGCTTGTCGCGGCGGGTCTTGGTGTTGGATACCCATACGCCCAGCTTGACGGTCACCGGCTCCGTCTCGCCGTGGACGGCGATCTCCTCACTGTGGCCCCTGGGTACGGGCCGGTGGGCGCCTTCTCGTTCCACCCACTGGGTGAGGGCCGCAAGTCCGCGCTGGAATGCCTGCTGCGCCTTGCTCGGGCCCTTGCCCTTGGTGGCACGCTTTGCTGTCGGGGCACCAGATGGCGCCTCAAGCGGCTTGATGCCCAGCTTGGACAGCCGTTCCTGTTGCTCGGTCGACAGCTGCGCCCAGGTGGTCGGCTGCTTTTGCCGTTGGAGCCATCGTCCGATGTCGTCGCCTTCGAACTGCACGCCGGGTGCGATGTGGGGGAGGCGGCCGTGGGGTTCGTCGGCGGCGAGGTCGGCGAGGATGCGGTAGTGGCGTTGCCAGTCGAGCGGCCAGGGGCAGTTCCAGTCCTCATCGACGGCGGTGAGCTGCGCGGACCGCACCGCGGCGCGCTCGGGGTCTTTGCCGAGGCCGCCTTTGCGGCGAAGGTTGGCCATGTGCTGGCCGACGGCCACGGTTCCGTCGCCAGCGGGATCGTCCCATACGGTGTCCTGGCGGGGGGCGAGGTGTCCGGTGGCTCGCCGGTAGGAGCGCAGCGCGGCGAGCTTGGCCTCCCAGGCTTCTTCGCCCGGCTCCCACACCATCCCGGCTTCTGGTGCGTCCAGCAGCTCCTTGCGGTGGGGATCGAGCTCCCCGGCCCGGAGTGCTTTGCGCTGTTGGTGGACCCATCGCCCAAGTGGAAAGGATTTCGTGGCGCCTACTTCGACCTCGGTGTCGTAGGGCACGGCGTGCAGGCCGGTGATCTCGTTCTCTGCTCGCCAGTGGAGCAGGGCCTGGTAGCCCTCCAACCAGACGAGGCTTTCGGGCCGGTAGACGCGGGTGCGGAGGAAGGCCGCGATGGTGGCTGCGTCCCGGGGGGAGGAGAAGTGGAGCAGGGCCGACTCGGTAGCGGCGTCGGTGCCGTCGTCCTGCTCCTGGTCCTCGCCCACCTCGCCGCCGGCGGTCCCGACGATCCGCCCGTCTTCGTCGCGCCGGAGGTGGACCTTGCGTTTCCCGCTGGTGAGGACACGGTTGGCGAGTTGCTCCACGAGGCGCTCCGAGTGGGAGCGCAGGCCTTGGAGCACGGCTACAACGGGTGCGAACGAGGCGGAGGCGATCATGTCGCGCGGGTCCTCGCCGGGCTGGAGGAAGACCGGCACAATGATCCGCGCCGTTTTCGCGGTCCCGTCCGGGTTCGGGCGGAGCGCGCGGCCGATGTTCTGGACGATCTCGACTTGGGAGGTGCGGGTGTCGGCGAAGCAGACGCCTTCCACTCCGCGGGTGCCGACGATGTCGACGCCTTCCCCGAGGACGCGGCAGCTGGAGAGGAACGCCCGGTGCACGCGGCGGCCTGCGGCGTCGATGCCGCCTGCGAACTGCCGTAGCGTCTCGCGTCGTTCGGTGACGAGGTGGTCGCCGCACAGCCATGCCGACCAGACGCGGTCCGGCGGGAGGTGGCGGCCGGCTTCCAGCTGGTAGAAGGCCGCGTCGATCGATGACTTCGGCAGCTTCTCCGCTTTCGCCAGGTCGGCGTGGGAGGCGTCGTTGACGTACAACCGCGCGGCCGTCTCTGGGAGCTTCTCCGCGAACGCGGCGGCTTCCTCCACCTTTTGGTGGAAGGTCATGACGGTGCGCAGGTTGTGGGCGGCGGCGTGTTCAAGGAGCGCGGTCTGCAGCAGGGCGAGGCGCCGGCCCCGCTGCGCCTCCTCGGATTCCCCGAGGACGGGGGAGGGGTCGCGGATCTCCAGGACGTCGATCTCGAATGCGGCGAGGATGCCCCGCTCGATCGCCGCGCTCAGCCCGAGCTCGGCCAGCCACGGCCCGTAGGTTTCCGAGTCCTGGCCCATCGACGCGATCTCCAGCTCCTGGCGGTTCGCGCCCTTCTGCGGCCGGGGTGGGGCGAGGATGCGTGGGGTGGCGGTGAGGTAGAGCCGGAAGTCGGCCGGGATGCGGGTGTTGTCGTGGATCGCCGCCCATGGCCGCCCGAGATCGCCTGCAGTTGAGTGGGCTTCGTCGACGATGGCGAGGTCGAAGCCGTCCATCCGCTGTCCGTACAGGCGCTCGCCGCCCGCCAGAGCGGCCTCCAGCGGCCCACGAACCTTCCCCTGGCCCATCGGGTCCTCGAAGTCCTCACGGTCCACGAGAGAGGCGTACGTCGCGAACACGATGACCGGCCCGTGCCCGGCCCACAAGGCGAGTTGGATCGGGTTGGTGGTGGTGCGCACCCCCAGCTCGATCAGCACGGGGTCGTTCTCCAGCGAGCACACCGCGACCATGGGGGAGTGGTGCCCTACCGCCCGCCACGCCTGGGCGGTCTGCACGAGCAGGTCCAGGGTCGGCACGATGACGAGGATCCGGCCGTCCGGGAAGCACTCCAGCGCGCACGCGGCGGCGGTGATCGTCTTGCCCGATCCGGTCGCTGACACGATCGTGCCACGGGCACCCTGAGGGGGCACAGATGACCTTGCAGGGAATCCAACCCACTTCCGGAAACTCGCCTTCTGGGCCATCTGATGTTCCCGAAGCTGAATACCCGGCATTTCCCTGATCCTTTCCTGAACCTTGTTCCGCCCGCTTCGGGAAATGACCGGGACGGCCTGGACGGCGGCACGGACACCATACTGTCGTCGTTCACCACGACTGGCTCGGCAGGCTGCGCCAGAGCCTGCGAGGCCGCAGCCCAGCCCGATCCGCTGCCGCCCGGATCAGCCGGCCGGACGCGCGGACAGCCATAGCTCCGCCTGCAGCTCATCCGCTTGCGCACATGTCCCTGCCGCCCCACAGCCATCAGATCCCTGACGTGCTGCCACTTCGCGTGCGTCACCGCCCAGATCCCCAGCCGGCCGCTTCCGGCCCACCTGGAACCAGGACGCATCCAGGGGTACTGCCGGGGCCGGGGCAGGTGGAGTGTGGGGCGCCGGGCGGATCGCGTGAGGCGGGCGGGAACGTGGATGCGGGAGCGCGTGATCATGCTGGTGGGGCCGGTCCGGTGCTTTGCGCGATGGCGTGCAAGTACATGGCGCCCGAGGAAGGCCTGCCAAATGAGACCCGGATGATCCCTTTCCGGTGGGGATTTGCATGTTGCTCCTGCAGCGCGCAACACCGGGCAGATCATGGGAGTGTGAAGACGGCTCAGTTGCGGAGTACGGGATAGAGGTTTGGGGGAGTGGGACAGTGGCTGCGGGGAACGGCAAGGCACCCCTGCTGACCGGGGTGCATCGGGTCCTCATCGGCGTCGTCGTGACAGGCGCGGTGATCATCGCCGGTATCGGCTTCGCGGGCTCGTACGCGGCGGTCCGCGAGTTGGCCGTCAAGAAGGGCTTCGGGAACTTCTCCTACGTCTTCCCGATCGGCATCGACGCCGGCATCTGCGTCCTGTTGGCCTTGGACCTCCTCCTTACCTGGATCCGCATCCCCTTCCCGCTCCTGCGCCAGTCGGCCTGGCTGTTGACGGCAGCCACCATCGCGTTCAACGGCGCGGCGGCTTGGCCGGATCCGCTGGGCGTGGGCATGCACGCGGTCATCCCGGTCCTGTTCGTGGTCGCGGTCGAGGCCGCCCGCCACGCGATCGGCCGCATCGCCGACATCACGGCCGACCAGCACATGGAGGGCGTACGCCTCACCCGCTGGCTGCTCTCGCCGCTGCCCACGTTCCTTCTGTGGCGCCGCATGAAGCTGTGGGAGCTGCGCTCCTACGACCAGGTCATCAAGCTGGAGCAGGAACGCCTCGTCTACCGGGCCAGTCTCCGTTCCCGCTTCGGCCGCGCCTGGCGTCGTAAGGCCCCGGTGGAGTCGCTGATGCCGCTGCGCCTGGCCCGCTACGGCGTCCCCCTGGCCGAGACGGCCCTGGCTGGCCTGGCCGCGGCCGGCATTGAGGAGCCGCCCATCCAGTTCACCGTTAAGCGGGCCCCTGTGCCGGGACAGCGCCAGAGTCCCGCACTCGAGGCCGTCGTCGAGCAGGAGACGGAACCTGCGCAGCTGAGGGGCGCCGAGCCTCAACCGATGAAGCAGGCGGCCTCCGCAGGTCCCGGCCGGTTGCCTGAACACGGTGTGGGAGACGAAGGCAACGGCCGGCATCTCGCCGACGCCTACCAGGCATGGCTCGCCGCCTTCGGAGCAGAGCCCACGAGCGCGCAGTTCGCTCTCTGGTTGCAGGACCGATACGGCATCGCCACCGCAGCCGGCGGGCCACTGTCTGACCATCAGCTGGAGCCCCTTGTGCAGGTCCTCAAGCAGCGCAACGCGCCGTCGGCCGGATCCGAAGACGAGCGCGGGCCTGAAGACGCGCAACGCGCGGACGACGGACTGACGTGGGGCGACTACTTCTACAACGCCTGGCATAGCTACGCCCAGGAGCACGGCTCCTATCCCGATGCTGCCGCCCTGGCCGAGCACGTGTATCAGCGCGACGGCATCACGGGCGCCACCGGTCAGCCTGTCACCGCGGCCGAGGTGCAGGCCTACGTCGCTGAATTCCATTCCCGCGAGTACGGCATCGGCGGCCCAGCCTTCGCCCCGCCTGCCGAGGACGAGGCTAAGGCTGATCCTAGCGAGCAGTCGGAGGGCGAGCCCCTGCCGGGGCCGGAGAGCGAACGGCAGACCGCGGCCGCCGGCGCCCAGGCTGCCAACAAGGAGCGCGGCCGCAGAATCGACGCCAAGGTCGACGAGCAGTCCCCGCCTCAGGACCCTGCCGAGGGAGGTGGCCTTACCGTCGTCGACCGCTACTACCTCCAGTGGATGGAGTATCAGGCTCAGTACGGCGGCGAACCTGCCCCTGACGAGCTGTCCGCCTTCCTCGCGGAAAAGGGCATGCTGGGCCGGGGAGGCAAGCCCGTCAGCCCGTCCACGCTGCGCCGCTACCCGCTCGCCTTCCGCACCTACAACGTCTGGGCGGAGCACCGCGTGCGCACCGAGGCGCCTTCTGCCGATGCCGTTGCGCAGGACTGCGCAGCCCGCGGGATCACCGCTCAGTACAACAAACCGATCACCCCGGCGCAGATCACTGAGCAGACCGCAGACTTCGAGCGGCGCTGGCATGCTCTGACCCGGTATCACGCCGAGGCTCAGCAGTAGCAAGCCTCAGGCCGAGCCTACGCCGCACGTGACGTCACGCCCGCCAGTAGCCGACCGCGGCACCTGCCCCTTAAAGTGCGTTGCGTTGTAGGGTCCGCGACTTCGTTGGCACTGGGTCCTGCGGGAAGGCCGGGATCCGGGGGTGGTGAGCAGTGAGGGGTCTTGGTGGTTGGTGAGTAATCGGTGGCTCCTCCTGGGTCGAGTCGGTGATAGCGAGTGAGGTGTCCATCGTCTTGATGATCGCCGGTTTGCCGACCGGAGTTCACCGGCTATGTGGTGAGGCGGGTGTTCTGCCCGCTCGTGGCCGGGTGGGTGGCGTGCCAGGCGTCCCAGATCTCTGCGCGGAGTCTGCCGCGCGGTGGTACGTCCATGCCTTGGTCGCGGGCCCAGGCCCGTACCTCGGCTACGTTCGGCGCCGGAGCCAGGGACCGGGGCCGCCGGGCGGTGGTGACAGGCGGGCGGGGCGGCGTGGGTGGCAGGTTCTCTGGAGTGGTGGGGGTGAAGCCGCGGCGTTCGAGGATGCGGCGGCGTTTGTGGTGCATGCGCTCCAGGAGGGGGACGTCGGCGTCGAGGTAGTCATGGGCCTCGACGTGGGATTTCCTGGCTTCGGTGTTGCGCATGATTCGGCCGACCTGCTGGATGACGCGTCCCTTGAACGAGATGGGGCTGGTCAGGAAGAGCGTGTTGAGGCGCGGTGCGTCGAAGCCCTCGCCGGCGAGCTTGTCGATCGCCAGGAGCACCAGCGGCTCATCGTGCTCCTCGGACAGGGCAGAACGGACCCGGGCGCGTTCGGCCGGCGGCATGCCGCCGTGCAGGATCAGAGGGGTGACGCCGTGCGGTTGGAGGGCTTCGGCGAGCTGGTGGAGGTGTTCGACGCGGTTGGTCAGGGCCAGGCTGCAACGTCCGCGCCTGGCGGCGTCGGCGATGTCTGTCGCGATCAGCTGATTGCGGCCCGTGGTGTTAGCGAGTTCGTTGTAGATGGCTTGGATGGACGCGCCGTCGGTGCCCGGCTCATCGGTCGTGAAGCTCGTGGGGTGCACGACGAGGTGCTTGGCGAAGTTGCTGGTGTCTTCGATCTCGTGGCGGATCGGCCCGCACTGCATGGTGATCACTGGGTCCATCTGGTCCGCGCGGTAGGGGGTCGCCGACAGACCGACCCACCGCGGCGCTTTCGCTCTGCGGATCGCGGCTTCGGCGCCTGGCGCCCCCACGGCGTGACACTCGTCCACGATGACCAGTCCGTAGCCGTCGAGTAGGTCGTCGGGGGCGTCGCGGTGGGACAGCGTCTGCAGCATGATCAGGTCGACGATGTGGCCGCGGCGGTCCTTGCCCCCGCCGAGTGAGCCGAGCTGCCCGTCGCCGAGGTCCAGGAAGCGTGCCAGGCGTTCCTGCCACTGGGCCAGCAGCTCGGCCCGGTTCACGATCACTGCGGTCGGGGTGCGGTGGTGGGCGATCAGGGCGCAGGCCATGACGGTTTTGCCGGAGCCGGGCGGCGCGACCAGGGTGCCCGCCGGGTGCTCGGTCATCGCCTCCACGGCCGCCTGCTGGGTGGCGGTCAGCTTGCCGGTGAAGTGGGCGGTGATCGGCGGGTGTTGGGGCAGGTCGCTGGCGATGGTGAGGGTGCCGCCGGCGGTGGCGATGAGCTGGGCGGCCTCGTCTGCCAGGCCACGGGGCAGCCCCAGCCAGTCGGGATCGGAGGCGTTGAAGCAGCAGACGAGGCGCGGGGTGTTGAATGTGGAGAAGCGCTGGTTCTGCTTGCGGTAGAACTCCGGGTTGTGGAACGACGCCGCGTGCTTGAGCGCGGCCAGCAGTTGCGGCGGCAGCCCGGTCGTGGAGATCGCCAGCATCGCCGAGAGCTGGGCCTGAACGCTCGCGGGCGCCTTGCCGAGGGCCTTGCGGCGGGGCCGGGCACCCAGCTGAGGGGTGGTCGGGGATGGGCCGGCCTTGACGGGCCCGAGTTTGTCGACGAGCGAGGCAACGTCGGCCGGAGACAGGCGCTCGGTGTGCGAGAGGTGGGCGAACTGGTCCGGGTACGGCTCCCAGGTGTCGGGGTCCACGAAGACGGTGGTGCCCCTGGCTCGGGAGACCCCGTGCAGCGGCAGCGCGATCAGGTTGCCGAACCGGAAGCTGGCCTTCGCCTGGGTTGGCAGGAAGTCCTGCGCAGGGAAGAGCCGGTCATAGCTGGACAGTGCCATTTGCCCGCGGGCGTCGATTGCACGGCGCAGCAGCGCCATGCCCAGCGCGCGGGCGGTGGCCGCAGCGATGGGAGCGGCGAAGAACGTCCAGGCGTGCGCCCCCTTTCCGGAGCGTGAGATCTCGAGCAGGGCGGGGACGCCCGCCTCCTGGCAGGCTGCGATGTAGGCGGTGGCGTCGGCGCGCCAGTCGCTGCCGTCCTTGCCGTCGAAGTCGCACGCCAGGAGACGGCAGGTGTCGTTGGCCAGCAGCGGATACAGCCCGATGTGCAGCTCGTTGCGCCCTTGCCGGGCCGGGTCGAGATGGAGGTAGACGGTTTCGTCGGTCAGCGGCCAGAAGACCCGGTCCTCGTCGGCCTTGTTCTTGTCGAACGGGTTGTCCTCGGCCGGGCTCCAGCCGGTCCGGCCGGACTTGGCGCTGACCCACCGCTTGGCGTAGACGTCCTCGCGGCCTGCGAACAGGGCCCTGAAGAGGGCGATCTTCGCCTCGGCGCTGGAGGAGGCATCCGCATACGGCAGGCCACCGGCCCCGGCTGGTGGCGGTGCCGGGGCGGGCTTGGGAACAGGCGGCATGCCGGCAGGTACGGTCTGGATGTCTTGGCCAAGGAGGCTGCACAGCCGGGCGTTGTCGGCTCTCAGCCGGGCGATTTCCTCGTGTAGCTCTGCGTTCTCCTCCAGCGCCACGTCGAGACGGATGCGCAACTCGTCGGGATCGAAGCAGTCGGACCAGTCCTCCACGCTCCCATGATCCAGACTGCGCGTGCGTCACGCAGCGAAAGCAGGCAGGTTTCCCTCTCCCGGCGTCTCCGGTCCAGGGTTTACTGGGATTTCGGGCGGGTCTTGTCGGCGATGTGGAGGATCTCGGTGGCCTCGCGGAGGAAGGCGTATCCGCGTGGGGTGCGGGCGAGGGGGTGGCGGAGCGGTCGATGATCTGGAATCCAGCAATCTTTTCGATCTTTGTGATGCGTTTGAGGGCGCCGTCGCGTCCGTCGTAGATGGCCCGCGCCGCGGCGGCGAGGCTGGGGTGGCCCGGGACCTGGACGATGGTTCGCAGCCGATGGAGTGCGGTTGGAGAGGAGGTCACGGCCTGGTTGGCGGGGCAGGGGGTCCAGGGCAGGTCGAGATATCCGATTCGTTGTAGCGGCGTTCGGTGCTGCGGATCGGCAGCTCCCATCCTCTGGCCAGGGTGGTCAGGTGGTAGTGGCTGACGCGTCGTTCGCGGGAGAGTTCGGCCATGGTGCGCCGCTTTTCGATGTACTCGCGGTGGAGCCATGCGCGGGTGATGTCGGGACGCGGGGGCAGGCGGTCGGGCTGCGGGCGGAGTGGGATGTTGTCGTGGATCAGCAGCGCGCGGATGGTGTCGGGGTTGCAGGATGCCATCTGGGCGATGTGCGTGAGTTCCCGTTGTTGGTTTTCGTGGAGGTCGCGGAGCTGTTCCGGGGCCAGAATGCCCTGGCGGACCTCGGCAGCCTCGGGCGTGAGCTTGTTTGAGAGGTTGCCGATCGCGCCACTGGGGGTGGTGGTGCTGATGTCCGTGAGGTCGCAGTAGAGGCGGATGTGCTCGGCGGTCAGGCCGAGGGCGTCGCCGGCTTCGTGGACAAAGGTGACCGTGCTCAGAAGGTCACGGACATCGCTGGGGGCAAGGCTTGTTGGGCTGGTGCCGGGCCATGTCACACCGGTCGCCCAGGAGTTGGGGAGTTCCCAGGCGAGGGGTTCGTTGATGCCGTGGCGGGCGAGGTTGTCTTCGGCCTGCTGGCGGAGGAACGAGCGGAGTGCTCGGGGTCTGGCTATCGACCCACCGACCCCACCCTGAAATCCTCAGTGACGAAGTCGCGGATCCTGCACGCGTACCGCCGCGCCCGAGCCGCCCAGGAGTTCGTTGATGAGCTGCTCGGTCTCCGTCTCCAGCGAGCAGTCCAACGCCCGGTTGATCTGCTGCACGCGAGTGACGGCGGCGTGCAGCCCCGAGCGGTTCCCGGCGGCGTGTTCGATGCGCATCCAGTCGCGGTAGAGGAGTTCTGCTGTGTCGTCGGCGTCGAGTCCGGTCGCGACGGCCTGGCGCGCGGCGCTGAGGTCGTGGTGGGGGCCTTGGGGGGTGCGGTAGGTGGCCACGGTGTGGGCGATGTCGATGATCCGCGTGGTCATTTCCTGCTGGTGGGGCTCGGCCCAGGGCAGCGGCCGGCCGCCGAACGGCCTTCCCCGCACCAAAGTCAGCGCCTTCTCCAGGTCGGTGAGGCCTGAGGGGCCCAGGGGCAGTGCGCGTTCGACGAGTTGGAGGAAGCGGGTCCAGTCGCAGCGCACGGTGGGGGCGAGCCGGTAGGGGTCCTCGGCCGCCTTGCGGCGCGGCACGTAGGGGTTGCCGACTGGGTCGCTGCCGAGACAGCTGCGCAGGCCTTGCATCCGGGCGTTGAGGGTGCTCGTTGACCAGGGGCTGATGGGATTCATGTCGGCGCACAGGACGTCCGCGCTGCGGCCGGGCCGGAAGTACAGCAGGGCGGCCAACTGCGCCATCCGCGGGCCGTGGCCGGTGTTGTCCACGCCCGTCACCTCAACCGGCCCCAGCACGCGGATCTCTGGGGCGTGCAGGTCGTGCGCCTCGTACTCTTCCGCCTCCGGCGCCGTGGGTTCCTCGACGGCGGCTTCCGGGTCGTCGTCTTCCGCGGGCGCTGCCGTGCCGGTGGATTCCGCAGCGGCCGGGGATGCCGGGGCTGAGCGCATCGCTGCTTTGGTGCCCGGGCCGGTTTCGGCGTCGAGGCGGGTCGACGGTGCGGCGGGGGAGGGAAGGCGGAGCCCAGAGGGATCTGTGCCGGCGGCGAGCAGGGCCGGGAAGACCTCGCCGCTGACATCCGTTGCCGCTGCGGGCGACGGGATCGAGGCCGCGGCGGAGGGCGCGGTGGACTCCTCCGGCGATGCCTGCTCGGGCTGTTGCATGCTGTCGAGCTCGTCCGGGACGTCCCGCCATGGGCCCTCGGCCGGATGGGACGGCTGGCCGGACAGCTTCAACGCGGTGGTGATCTGGAGGTAGGCGGAGTGGTCCAGGCGCTGCACTGTGATGTCGGTGCCGGCGTAGTCGAGGTGCTGGAGTTCGCTGAGGGAGGCGTTGAGGATCTGAGCGTCGGGGAAGTGCGCGGCAGCCGTGCTCGCCGGGGCGATCAGGGTGACGGGTAGCGTGTCGGCCTTGTCGATGACGTCGGCGAACTCCCATGCGGTGTCCGGGTCCAGTGAGGACGCGCATAGCAGCAGATACGGCTGATGGCGGGTTTCGGGCATCTGGTGGGCTTCCAGCATCCGTTCGCTTACGTCGCGCAGCGCGTGGCGCACCTGGCGCATGTGGGCGATCCGGGTGGTGGGCAGCAGCTGCGGCAGGTCCTGGCCGAATCCCACCGTCACGATTTCGGCGTCGGCCGCCCACGGGCTCATCCCGAGTTCCAGGGCGAGGGAGGTGCACACCTCGGTGATGTGGACCGGGTTGCCGTCCAGGAGGAGCGCGGGCAGTTGCGCGAGGTTGAGCAGCAGCAGGTCACCGCTCTGGGTGGTGCCGATCGTGACCAGCCCGGGATACGGTGGCGGCACCTCGCGTGCCGTCTCCTGGTCCAGGAGGGCGGTATCGGCGGGCAGGATCCACCAGCCGCCTTGCCCGGTGGTGAAGGGAGCGGCTGGTTCCTGGGAGAGGTCTTCGGGAAGCACCTCTACCGTACGGTTTCCGATCCGGGCGGCACGTAGCGGCGGCAGGACCGCGTCGTCCTCGTGCTGCTGGGCGACGTGGTGGGCCAGGGTGCGCAGTGCCGCGTCGAGGTGGGCGGCGCCGCCGGGTTCGGCGGCTGCCGCCAGCTGGGCCTCTGCTGCGGAGGTCTCCGAGGCGATGGCGATTTTCCCGCCGGGTTTGCGGCGGCGGCGCTGCAGCGTTCTGCGCAGGGCGAGGGCGCCGGTGATGGCGGCGGCCAGCAGTGCGCCGGCGCCGAGCACGGTGCGCAGGTTCAGCGGGCTGCTGCCGGCCGGAGCCGTCGCCGGGGTCTGGGGCGCCGGGGTGGCGGGGGAGGAGCCCGCAGAGTCTGACGTTTCCGACGCCGACGCCGACGGCGGAGAGGCGGCAGTGGGCGAGGCGCTGGCGCTGGGCTCGGGCGTCGCGGGCGCTACTGCGGACGGAGAGGACTCTTCCTGCCCGGGCTGCTCGGCAGGGCGAGTGGACGGTGCGCTGGGGGCCGACGGCGTCGGCGTGGGAGTAGTGGTCTGACGCGGGGCGGGAGTCTGCGTCTTGGCTGCGCCGTCACCGGACGGGTGCTCGCCGCCTGGCGTCTTCTGCCGGCTTTGGGGAGTGGGGTGCTGGCTGCTCGCGTCGTCGTGGCCACCGTGCCCGGGCGGCGCCTGGTCTGCGGAACCGGCGTCGGGCACGGTGACCTGCTGCCCCGCGTAGATGACATCTGGATCAAGGATCGCCGGCAGGCCATCCGGCTGCGGCTTGCCCCGGCTGGCCTTGAACAGCTGCAGCCATTCGTCGCCGTTGCCGAGCTCCTCCTGCGCGATCTTCGACAGGGAGTCGCCCGTATGGACCGTGACGACGTGCTTGCCCGTTACGGGCGCGTTCGGGCCGTCCCCGAGCTGCGTTCGGAGGCCTCCCGTTGATGCTGGTGAATCGGGCATTGCCAGTTGCCAGCCGGGCTGCAGGAAGCTGTTCGCGCGGAAGACCGTGCCGTCGGCCATGGTCCGGCCCTCGTTCAGGTCGGCGATCTCCCGCCACCGCTCGCCGTCGCCGAGTTCCTTCTCGGCGATGCCCCACAGGCTCTCCGCGGGCCGTGTCTCGCGCACGGTGTACGTGGGGGCCTCGGGCGTGCTCGCGGCGGCCGGCGGGACCTGACCGGTGCCGGAAGACTGCGGAGCCTGGGCCTGGCCTGGCGCGTGGGCCGCCGTGCTGGCAGGGGCTGCCTGGGCGTCGGAGGCCAGGGCCGAGGTTGTGGGCAGCAGGACCAGGATGCTGCCGATCAGCGCCGCCGCGGCGCGCTGCGAAGCGCCCAGCCCGCGGGGAGCATGCCAGGTCCGGCCCCGCAGCTGGGCGATCAGTTCCCGGACGGCGCAGAACGTGAACTGCGCCCACCCGATCCAGCCCACGCCGACGAGCAGCACAAGGAACGCCGCCCCGGTGTCCTGGCGGTCCAGCAGGTGCGTGACATCGTCGTGGCTGGATGCCCAGATGACCGGGGTGACCCAGGCCAGCAGCAGCGGCAGTCCGCCGACCGCGCCCGCCAGAACCAGCAGACTGATCAGGGCCTTTACGATCCGGGCCACAGCGAAGCCTGCGGCGGGGGAGTGGGTGCGCATCAGTTTCCTTCGGGAGCGGTGACGCCGTGCAGGAGGGTGGCCGTGCCGCGGCCGGCCACTGCGAGATGGCCAATGCCGACTACGGACAGGAACTTGGTGTCGTAGGAGCCGGTGACGGTGACGGTGAGTGTCTTGCCGTCGCCGGACACGCTGACGGTGCCGGTGGCGCCTGCGGAGCGCAGGTATGCCTGGGCGGAGGCCTGGGCGTCCTGTGGGTCTGCGACGATCGCCTGGCCGCTGATGGCCTTTGCGGGGTCGATGGCCTGTCCGCCTGCCCGGGCAGCCTCGCCGGCGATGTAGTCAGCGCGTTCCGTGGCCCGCATCTTGCTGCCGCCGTCGATGGCAAGGCCGATGATGCCGATCAGCGCGACCACACACACGGCGACGAACACGGTGACGCCTCCCCGGTCGTCACCGCGTGCCCGATGCATCCGATGCAGGATCATCAGTCACCCCGCTGCCGGTAAGGGTCCACCACCGAGGTCGCCGTCGAGGTGAGGGTCTTGGCTCCTGGCACGCCCGGCAGCAGCAGGTCGGACAGATTGACGGTGCAGGTCACGGTCACGGTGACCGTGCCGACCTGCCCCACCGGCACACTGAGACCGCCGGTGTTGATGTTCACGGATGTCGACGCGCACCTGATGCCCTGGTCCTTGAGGGACTCGGCAGCCGCCGACCGCGCGGCGCTCTGCGCGGCGGCGGCTGTGCGGTGGATGGACGCTTCCCTGGCCGCGTCCTCGGCCGCAGCGTCGATCTTCGCTCCGGAGGTGACGATCCGTCCGCCGGCGATGGCCAGGCAGATGAACATGATCAGCGCAGGAAGGATGACGGCCGCCTCGATCGCGGCACTGCCCTCATCGCCTCGCAGTGTGCGAGCCCATCGGGCCACGCTGCGCATGTGGTTCACCCCCCGGCCACTGTCCAGCGCTCCACGGGCCCGGACGCGGACTGCGTGACCTCAAGGCCCGGCACACCCGGGATCATCGACAGGGCCGTGCCGGACACCTGCACCCGTACCCGCTGTCCGTCGCTGCTGGCCAAGACGCTGTAGCCGCGCAGGCTGTCACCCGCGGTGCGCCCCAAAACGCTGCGTGCCTGGGCCGCGCCGTCGGCGGGGCCGGCCTGGTAGGTGCGGGCGGCGGTGACGCCCTCGCGGGCAGCGGTCAGAGCGATCTGCCGCGCGTAGTACCACATGGACGCCTGGATGACGGCCGCCGTGGCGAGCAGCACGAACGGAAAGACGATCGCCATCTGGATGGACGTGTCACCGCGGTCGTCGCGCCATCTGCGCCCCTGCCACCACTGCTTCAGCCGCTGCGGAGGTGACATCACAGACCGGCGAGCTTGCCGTTGTACTTGGAGATGACGACGGCGATGGTTCCGGCAATGAGTACGGCGCCGGTGACGGCAGCGACCCAGATGATGACGGTGGTGGTGCTGATGTCGCCGCGGTCCGGCCGGCGGGCGGCTTCTTCCAGGCTCTCCTGCACACGGGTGGTCAGCCAGTGCACCACGCGGTAGGTGCAGGCCGTGGTGGACTTCATGGTCTGTGCTCCTCACGACAGTTCGGTGAGTGGGGATCGTTTTAGACGGTGAGCATGCGGATCACGGCGGGGAACGCCATCAGCAGCATCACGAGGACGGCCAGGAGGGCGCCCGGGGCGGTCATCTTTTCGCTGGCGGCGTTCGCCTCGGCGGCCTGGTCGGCGAGCAGTTCGGCGTTGAGCGCTGCGGTACGGGCCCGAAGAGCCTTGTAGACGGCGGCGCCGTCGGTGGCGCTGCCGCGCATGATGTCGGCGATGTCGTCCAGGACGGGCAGGTCGTACTCGGCGGACAGTTCCGTGAGCGCCTGATACGGCGGGATCTTCTCCAGCCGTGCCCGACGTAGCGCGCCTCGCAGATACAGGAACGGCCAGCCCTCGCCGACCTCCGCGGCCTTCTCCAGCGCCTCGGCAGGGCCGGCGTCGGCGGCCCGCTTGAGGGCGACCAGGTCGAGGTAGGCGGACAGGGCGTGCGCGAACTCCTGCCGTGCCCGCTTGGCCTGGTCCCGCACGGCGAGATCGGGCGTGATGAACAACAGCACAGCGACGATGAGTCCGACGCCGGCGGGCACGTAGAACGGCAGGCCCACGCCCGCGATGATCCACGGAATCGTCGCGATCACCGGGCAGAGCAGCCCCAGCGCGGCGAACGCGGTCTTCTTGAGCATGAACTGGCCCGGCCCCTGCCCCAGCAGAGCCAGGTTCGTGGTGGGCACCTCCACGCCCGGGAGCCGCTCGAGGCGGGCCAGCAGCCACCGGCCCCACACCTCCTCGCGGTCCAGCTCCGGCTCGGGCATCGTGAAGGACGCCGGGGCACTGCGCTGCAGGGCCGCCCCCAACGCGGGCTGCGGCTGCAGGAGTTCCCGGATCAGCAAGGCGACGCCGGCGCCGACCGTACCGCCGGTCACAACAACGGGGAGCAGGTTCATGAGGCGGCCCCTTCCGGTTCCCGGGCGGCGATCGGCAGGTCCGGCTCCGGCACGGGCGCAGGCAGCCGGACAGTGCTGGTCGGGTCCGTGACCAGGAACCGCGGGATGCGGCGGAAATTGCCCAGCTGCCGCATCAGGGCGAGCACGCCGACGAACCCGGCCGTCAGGAAGGCGAGTACGAACTGTCCGAGGAGGGTGGAGTACGGCTTCGTATACGACGGCACGAAGAACCCGGCCACCACGACGCCCACGGTGATGATGGTCATCCACCGCACGGTGGTGCGTGGCTTGGCGCGGTCCGCCTCGATGGCACGCTTCTTGGCGACCTCCTCGCGGACGGTGCCCGACAGATCCTCCAATGCCTGAGCCAGGCCCGGGCCGCGGTCGTTGACCGACAGGATCAGCGCGGCGACCACCTTGTCCGCGGTGACATCGTCCAGCTCATCGGCGAACGCACGGAGCGCACCATCCGGCCGCCACCCCATGCGCAGCCGGTCGGACAGGTTGATGATCTGACCGGCGAGCTCATCCGGCGCCCCTTGACGGCTGGTGATCATCGCCTGCTCCAGGCCCATGCCCAGCCGCAGCAGACCAGCCAGCCGCTGCGTCCACTCGCTCAAGCCCTCCAGCTGACCGATGCGCTCCTGCGCCATCTGCGCCGGGCTGATCAGCCAGGGCACGCCGATGACGGCCGCGCCGAGCAGCGCACCCCCGACGAAGTTCCCCGAGATGAGCCACACGGCCACGAACACCACGACGGCCGCGACCATGAGGGTCCGCCGCCGCAGCCGAGCGTCCTCGCGCTGATTCTTCCCACCACGCCAGGCCGCCTGCCAGCGCTTGAGCAGCGGGGCCCGGCGCGCCGCCGTGGTGCCCACGACACCGGCCACGACACCGATCAGCCCACCCATCACGGCCATGCCGCACAGGAGCCCCAACAGCAGCGTCATCGGCCCACCCCCACCTTCAGCGGCAGCGGCGCCCGCCAGGCACCGTACGACTCCTGCAGCAGGCCTGAGTCAAAACCGACGCGGCGCAGGTCGTCGACGCAGCCCGGGTCCATCCGCGGTACCGCCCGCAGCTCCCCCCACTCACGGCCAGGGGAGAAGACCTCATTGGTGGCGGGCCGGCCGTTCTCGCCGATCCCGGTCAGCTCCAGCACGTGGGAGACGTAGCGGTGCCGACGGCCGCCGATCTGCGTCTCGTCCGTCATGTCGACGTACACGACGAAATCCAAACCGTTGGCCGTCTGCCGGTAGGCCAGCTGCTCGCTCAAGTTCTCCTGGGCGAGCGCATACAGCTCGGCAATCCGGTCAAAGATGATGTCCGGGCGACGCGCATGAATCGTGCACAAGTTGCCGCCGGACCCGTTCGTCAGCGCCTGCATCATGGCCACGACCTCGGGGCCGCGGACCTCACCGACCACGATCCGCTCCAGCGACATCCGCAGCGCCGGATGCATCAGGTCCAGCAGCGAGACCTCACCGGCACCGCGCCCGGAGACGTCCTTCTCCCCGTTGGACTCGCGCCCGACGAGGGACACGACCTGCTTGTGATAGCCGTTAGCGTGGGCGAACAGCTCGTCCTCGGTCTGGATGGTCGCAAACCGGCACTCCGGGTCGAACTCCTTGAGCATCGCCCGCATCAAGGTCGTCTTCCCGGCCTTCTGCTTCCCCGCGATCATGATGTTCTTCTCGGCGCGCACGGCGGCGCCGAGAAACTCCCGCAAGATCGGATCGATGGTGCCCAGCCGCACGAGGTCGTCGAGGTTCGCCTGGGAGATGCGGTGGCGGCGGATGACCGCGTAGGTCATCGGCCCGAGCCCGGTGATGGCCTGGAGGCGGGAGCCGTCCTGCAGGGACAGGGCAAGAGTAGGGTTCGCGGTGGAGATGGTGCGCTCGCTGTGCCCCGATCCCCGGGCCAACTCCCGCAGCAACTCCAGCAGCTCCTCTTCGGAGTCCGCGACGGGGCCGACCCGGCGGCGTTCGCCGTCGCCGTAATCGAGCCACACCTCGTGCGGGCCCTGGATGATGATGTCCTCGACCCGCTCGTCGTCCAGGTACGGCTGGAGTCGGCCAGCCCGAAAGAGCAGGTCGTACACGGCGCGCCGCAGCGCCTCATCCTCGCGCGGCGTCATCGCTTGCGCGTCCGACCACACCGCGACAGCCTCAGCGATCCAGTTCAAACAGCGCTGCTCCTCGCCGGCCCGGTCCATATCGGGCTTGGTCTTCAGGAGTTCCTCACGCTGCTTTGCGACCTGGGACGCAATGTCCCGGGCCACCCGGTAATCGACGGTGATCTGAGGAGCCGCCGCACCGAGCACCTGCGTACTCGAGGCAGCACCAGCAACTGCCGGCGTCCCGTTGGTCTGGTGCCCCCACTCCTGAGGCACCGGGGCCACCGAAGGGTCAGGGTGCAAAGGCCTAGCGTGCACGGCTCACCTCCCCGCCTGCCGCGCGCGCACCGCGTGGATCGAGCCGGGCCCGGCGCATGGCAGCCCGCTGCACCAGCAGAGCGCTGCCCGTACGGGCGGCCTTCATCAGCGGCGACCTGGTGAAGTGGCGCGGCTGTTCTGCACCGTCAGACAGAACGCGGGCGTCCTTCGGCGCATACGGCAGCGTGGCAATCACCGGCACCTGCAGAACGCGCTGCACCTCGCCCGCGGGATACGGCCCCTCGTTGACCATCAGCACGCCGACGTCACCCACGCGCTCCTCCAGCGCGCGCACCCGGCCCTCTGCTGCTTGCAGGCAGCGCAGGGTGTTGCGGACCACCACGAACGTGGCGTCGGCCTGCTCGGCCAGCACCCCGCAGGGCCCGAACGCACCGCGGCGGCCGAGGTCGATCAGGACATCGTGGCCGCTCTCGGCCTCGATGCCCCGAAACATCTGCGCGAGGACCTTCCAGACCTGGCCAAGACTCGCCGACTGGGCGGGGTCGGTGAGGCCGGGCAGCAGCAGCCGGTCGCGCGGTGACTCCTGCTGGCCTTCCTCACTGCTCAGGTCGATCAGCTGCCGCCAGAAGGCTTCGCTGAACTCGCCTCTACGGGCGGCGACCGAGAGGTTGCGCAGCCCGTACCGGTCGCCGAGCGTGCCCTGCAACAGCCCGTGCAGCACGGCTCCACCGTCCGGGTCGCACTCGGCCAGGATCATCCGCCGCCCCGCCTCCAGCGGCCACGACAGCAGCAGGGCAAGCGCGCTCGTAGTCACGCCGGGCGCGCCGCTGCACCCTGCCAGCGCGATCACCGCCATCAGCTACCGTCCGGAGCAGCGAGGACCAGACGCAGCGTGCCGGCCGCCTCCCACGCGGCGGCCGTGGGACCGTCGGCGGCGGACATGGCAACGTCCACGACCACGGTACCCGTGCCGGGGGCGGCGCCGGACGCCTTCACGACCCGGCCGTCGATGGTCTGCGGCGCAGCGTCGGGCGTCTTGCCGGTGTCCGTCGTTCCCTGAGCCGGGACGTGCACCAGCTGAACCTTCTGGCCCGGCACCAGAGCGGTGGCCGGGATCTGCTTGGGCTCCAGGCCGATCGGCACCAACTGCTCGCCGGCCCTCACCAGGTTGTCCTTCGTAACCTGCGAGGGCGCGAGCAGGGAGCCGGGCTTGAGTTCCACGGCGGCCCGCTTGCCGACCACCGACTTGAGGTCGTCGGCGCGCACCGCCGTGACGGCGGGGTCTAGGGCGACGGAGGCCTTGCCCAGGTCGCCTTCGGTGAGGACCTGGCCGACCTGGACGTCGCGGACCACGGTCACCACGTCGGTGCGGTGGCCGACCTGGAGCAGCAGGACGGCAACACCTGTGCCACCGGCGGCGATCAGAGCCAGCGACAGGGCGATGACACCTGGTCGTCGCCTGCGAGCCGACACCCGGGGCGGCGCCACCGGTCCGGCCATGCGTCCCTGCTGGGGGACTCTGTTCGGGGGCGTGTCTACACGTTCTTGGGTCTTGCTCACCGTTCTGTCCTTCCGGCGGCTCTACCTGACGACCTGCAGCTCGCCGATCGCCACCTGTGTTTGGGACTGCCGGGTCTCAACCAGCTGGCCGTTCTGGCCCCCGCCCTGCCAGTTGATCGTCCACGTCGACATCGCTGAGACCTGGTACTTGCCGCCCGTTCCACCAGCTGACGTCTTCGAGTAGACGTGGCCGCAGGTCGGGGACTGAGCCATGCCGTCGGAACCGCTGTAGGGCGTACCGGGACCCGTGCATGTCACCGCGGCGCCGTCACCCATGCGCCATTCGATCTTCGACACCTTCGCGGTTGCGGTAACGGTCATCCCGCCTGTAGAGGCCGACGCGGTGTTGGGTCCATACGTGGTGGCGCTCTGGTGCACCCACATCCACATCGGCACACCGACGGTGTACTTGCCGGCTGCCCGTGGGCTCGCAATGTCCGGGCCTTTCAAGAGCATCTTGTCTACGGCCTGCTGTGCGAGGACTGCGGGATCGATGACCCCGGTCGGCGGGTTCTTCAGGAAGACGTAGACACTTCCCGGCTTGGCGCCGTCCAGGAGACATGTCATCTCGTATGGGACAAGACCGTTCGCTTGGCCAGCAGCCTTCCGTTCTTTCTCCATCTCTGCGATGAGGGCCGGATCGGTGACCTGCTTGTAGTAACAGCCGTTGGAGAACGAGCCGAGGTCCGGGTCGTAGCACGGCAGCACCTTGCCGTTCTTGGTGCACTGGCGCGTGCCGCTCGGCGCGGAGCTCTTGGAATCCTTCTCCTTGCCGCCGCTGGTTCCTGCCTCAACGCAGACCCAGCCAGTGTCACAGTCCTTGACCCCTGACGAGGGACGCGGCTGGGGCTCAGCAGCGGAAGGGGAGGCCGACACGGCGAGGCCTCCGATGGCCGCGATCGCGGCAAACGTTAACCTCAGCACTTCTGATCCCTGTGGAAGGTGTAGTCCTGCACCATCCAGCGGTCACCGAGGTCTACCACTACGCCCGTGATCACGAAGCGCCGCACTTGTCCGCCGGTGGCGACGCCCTTACCGCTCTCTTTGAGTACCGGCTTCCAGTTCGAGGTGTCGAGACACTCCCACATCTTGACGGTGGGGCGGGACGCGTGGAGGTCGATGGAGGTGACCTTGAAGGTACTGGTCGGCGCCCCTTTGAAGACCACTCCCTGCTGCCGGTAGTTGAAAAGGGCGACCTTGGCCTTTGACATCGCCTTGTCGTAGGAGTAGTCGCTGAGGCGGGTCTTGGTGACGTACCCCGTCTGTGAAGCTTTGATCTCTTCTGTCCGCATGCCCTTCCAGGCGGTAAGAGCTGCCTGCTCCGCCCCCTGGGCCGGGCTCGCAGAGGGTGCCGCTGACGGTGAAGAAGGTGTCGAGGCCGAAGAATTTGATTTGGGAACCGTATTGCTGCACGCCGCCAATGCCAGAGCTGAGCAGCCGACGAGTGCCAGCATCACAAGTCGACGTCGGATGCGAAGGGCACCGGGTTTCACCCAGGCCCTGAACGACACGGCGCTTGCGCTTGCGTCGTCAGTCGGGGTGGGGTTGGGCTTGGACGATGTGTCCGAGTCGCTGTCGCTGCATCCGGCCAGGCCCAGCAGACTGCCGACAATGAGCAGCGCGGTTGCGTGCTTCCGGGTGCGAACAGCGGCGATCTTCTGCCGTGAAGAGCGTCGTTGCGTAGCTGTCACGTTGTCTCCCCGTACGACACGGTGCGGTCGACCGCTGCCCCCGGCCTCCGGCAAGGGGGCGAGCCAGAACCGCGGCTTGGTCCAGCTGCGGTAATGCGTCTGAGTGACTGCAAGATTACGCATGTGCCAGTCGACTTCCCAGCTCGATATCCGAGTTCACTCGCGCAACTCGTGGTGTATCCGGTCACTTTCGGAACCGGATGTCGATTTGTGGTTCTGTCCCTTTCCGGTTGCTCATTACGTTTGCTAACAACCCTGCCCTGCCTGGGTGTTGCAGCCGTCGGTCCAACGGATCAACGACGCACAGCGGCGGAGGGATGCAGGGGTTGCTCGAAGCCCACCCAAAGATGCCGAAAGAGTTCGGCCGTTTCCGACGCTGGGCGGTCTGCGCGTGGGCACCGTGGCGGTTGCGTTCCGCGGGGCTGGCAGGTGCGTGTGTCAGAGCTGTGTCCAGGAGCGGTGCTTGCCGTCGGTCAGCGGTACCCATACGTCAGAGGAGGGGCCGTGTTCTTCGAGGTCGTCCAGGACGGCCGCGCCCATCGGGACCTGTCGGGCGAGCGTGGCGACGAGGGGGTGCTCTGCGACCATGGCCTGCAGGTCGCTGATCCGGTTGTCCAGGACGTAGCGGGAGGCGCCGGTCAGTACGAACAGCACGCGGGGGAAGACGGGATACCAGCGCAGCCATACCGCCCCGAAAGCGGCGGGCTGCTGCTGGCGTGGCCGCCGCAGGGGTTGTGGCTGGTAGGACCACAGCCGTGCGTAGTCGATGAGTTTGGTGGCGAGGCGTTCGCTGCTCATGGTGGCCCGGTCGACTTCGACGAGGGCCCGCAGCTTTGTCCGCTGGTCCGCTTCGATGAGGGTGTAGTGCATGACCGCGTCGGCTACGACTCTCTCGCCGTCGCCGATCGCGTGGGCTACTTCGGGTGTCCAGTCGAGGTGGCTGTGTTCATCGCCGCGTCGGCGTGCGTCGGCGACGAAGGCGAGGTGGGTGCGGAGCACGGTCAGGGTGTGGGGGGTCTTCAGGGAGGCGGCTGTGGCGGAGGTGATGGGGTAGGGCGGCCGGCCGCGCATTTCGGGGAAGTCCCGGGTCAGTCGGGCACCCTCAGGTGTGAGGTGCCAGGCGCGTGTGCGGTGGGAGCGGGGCAGCACGGTGTGGGCGACCAGGCCTTGCTGGCGCAGCGTGTTGAGTGGGCGGGAGATGGCCTGTCGTGTCGCGTGGGGCCGCAGCAGGTCGTGGAGTTGGGTGGTGGTGGCGATGCGGTGTTGGGCGAGGGCGGCGAGGAGTTGGTGCGGCAGCGGCTCGATGGGGCTGGGGGTGTGCCCGGACGCGGCGGTCTGGGTAGCGGCGGTAGCGGTCACTGGTATCCCTTCGGTTTGTGCAGGCGTACGGCCGGTGTGGCGGGGGTGTGCCGGGCGAGGAAGCCGCTGACACGGTCGAGTTGGTCAGCGGCTCGGGCCGTGAGGTCCTGCAGTGGGGCCGTGCCGGCCGTGGCCAGAGCGAACTGCTCGAGTTCCGCTGCCCGGTGGGGGCGGGCGTGGTGGGCGAAGACGTCGTCCAGGTGCGGGCCGCTGATCTTGACGGGGCCGACGCGACGGCCGTGGACGGTCAGCGACATGTAGTGCTCGAACCGGTCCAGGGCGGCTACGACGGCTGGGCCTGGCTTCTCGCCCCACTCCGCGGTGATCGGTGCGATGGCGGACTGCGAGCCGGCGGTGGAGGCCAGCGTGGAGGCGTTCTGCACCAGCGACAGCCGCACCGGTTGGGGCAGGCGGCCCAGCAGCTGGGTCATACCGTGGACGTGCACCTTGTATTTCCGGAAGTCTTCGAACATCGAGGCGATCGTCTCCGGGGCGGCACCCGTCAGGGTGATCAGCTCGTCGAAGTACGGGCGGAACGGCACCCGCTGGTCCTCGGGAGTGTCGCGGCGGGAGCGCACGGCGCGCAGCAGGTCCCGGGCGAGCAGCGCGGTAATCAACCGGTCGGTGGGGCCGTTGCCGCCCGGGCACACCCACACGATCATCCGGTGGTCCATCGCTGCGCGAATGTTGTAGACGCCGGCCGGCTGTCCGAGGAAGGCGCGCGTGATGGGGTTGGCGGCCAGGCGGGCGATCGGGTTGAGGACGACGGCGAAGGCGTCGGGGGAAAGGGTGGGGAACACGGTCTGCCACCACGAGCGGGTCTCGTGATCGAGACGCCCCTCAACGGCTGCGAGGGCTGCGGAACGGAAGGCCGCATCCGTCAGCAGGGCCCGCACGTGGAAGATGGTTGCCTGGTCCTCGCTCTGCCCGGCCTGGCAGGCGGCTTCGTTGACGGCCGCCAGGACAGCCAGCGACGCGGTGAGGATGGTGAGTGCGCGGGGTGCGCTGGCGTCGTCCCAGCCAAGAGCTGAGGCGTATGCGTCCGTGACGGCTTCGACGACCTCGTGTGCCCTCTGCCCCTGGTGCATGCCGAGGGGGTTCCACGAGCTCACCTGCGGGTGGGGGCCGTTGGCGTTGAGGTCGATCAGCGCGATCCGCTCCATCAGGTGGTCGTGGGCGAGGAACGGCAGCGCGCGTGGCCAGGAGTCGCGGTGCGGGTCGACGAACATGAGCCCGCCGCCTGAGTGGGCCCAGCCGATCGCCTGCGCGAGGGCACGTTCGGTCTTGCCGCCGCCGGCCCTGCCCACGCCGACCTCGAACAGCGTCTCGGCGGCGTAGGTGGCGACCAGACGGCGGCGGCCGTCCGGTCCGCGGTAGATGCCCTGCAGCAGCAGCTCGGGGTCGCCGAAGGCGAAGGTCGGCAGGTCGCCTGCCAGCAGCGGCAGCCGGCAGTGGACGGTGGGGGGTTTGAGCAGGCCGGTCAGCTCCTCCAGCCGGACCCAGTTCGGCCTGGGCGGCTGGCAGTGCCCCAGATCCCAGCGGCGTTCGAAGCCGCGACGGCTGGGCCACCGGTCCGCCCCCAACCGCCACGGCCCTACCCTCCAGCCCCGCATCGCCCACCGGGAGCGCCCGCCGAACACGTCCAAGGCGGCTTGGAGCTGGGCGAGCCGGGCCTCGGCGCGGCCTTCGGTGTTCGACGCGCACATCACAAGGAGCTGCACCCTAACGAGGTGGTCGTCTTCGGCGAGCTTGCCGAGCGCTTCGTCCCGGTCCACGCGGCGCGGGAGGGCAGGCACGACCAGACGGCGCCCGCCGCCGCCCTGCTTGCCGGTGACCAGTTGCTGCAGCTGCCAGGTCAGCGAGTCCTCGACCCCGGTGGCGTCGTGGCGCGCCTCTCGGGCGGCGCGCTGGGCTTCGCGTCGCTCCGAGCGCCGCGCGGCACTCATCAGCTGCAAGCGGCGCGCCCGCAGCGCCCACTTGGGGGAGCGCTGGATGTCGAGGCGGAGCTCGGCGAGGTCCCCGAGCTCGGGGCGGAGGTCGCAGACGGCGTCGATGAGGGGCTGCAGGGGGTCGGGGTCCAGGGGCACCTCCCGCAGGGGGGAGGTGGGGGTGCCGCGCAGGATGAACTCCGCCCGCACCACGTGCCGGCGCGGCTTGTCGAGGATCGGCCGGCCCCGGTTGACGGTGACGTTCGGCCCGAACGGGGTGATGGACAAAAGGCGTTCGCCGCCGACGGGGCCTTCGATGCGGTAGCGCAGCGGGCTGGAGCCGTCCGCACGCAACCGGATCTGCACGCTCTTGGCCCGGCGCGGCGCCCACCACGGCATGCTGGTGGAGGCCCGCGCGAGCTGCACGCCGCGGCGGAAGATCTCCTCAAGACTCGGGTCGAAGTGCCGCGACGGCATGAGCTCCAGCGCCATCCGCTCGGCCGACGCCTTCCGCGCCAGCCGCCGCACCACCGCCTCGCACGCGGCCCAGACGACGACCGCGGCCAACGCCAGCACCCACCAGTAGGTGACAAGCCAGCCGAGGGTGTGGACGGTGCCGGTGAGCAGGCCGAGTACCGGGCCGGATGCCGACGCGGAGGCCTGGCCGGTCAGGTCCGGGGCTGCGGAGTCCACGTGGACGCCCCCTTCGTCGTGATGGTGCGGGTGAAATGCCAGTCGGTGATGCGGCCGTCGGTGAAGGCGCCGCCGCGGTCGGTACCGGCCCACACCAGGTGCACCACCGCCCGGCCAGCCGCGCCGTCGCGGCGGGCGATCGCCGCCTGGACCCGGAAACCGGCGGTAGCGAACGCCGGCACCAGGCCCTGCCCGGACGTGGGGAAGACGCCGGGCCAACTCGCGCGGCCGATCCCGGTGGCGTCGGCGCGCAGAAGGCTGCGTCCCGCTGACAGCAGTTCGCGTGCATCGCGGGCGGGCAGGTCTGGAGGCCAAGCAGCCTCCAACGCCCGCTGAATGGCCGTATCGCCGGCGGTGCCTTCGCCGTGCGGCGGCAGAGCGGACTCGAGGACGGCCGGTGTCGACACGGGCGGCGACGAGGGAGCCGCAGCGACGGGCGGCTTGACTGCGGCAGGCGCAAAGACCCCCGCCGTCGGTTCGGTGGCGGCGTGCGCTGTCGGTGACACCGCTGGGATAGGGGACATCTGACCGTGCGGCATGCCGAGGAGGGCGGCACCGGCGACGGCGAGCATGACGGTGCTCAGCAACAGCAGACGCGGTGAGCGTGGGGTGGTGGTCACAGCGGCCGCGCTCCCCCCGCGTAGCCGGACATGGCGTGGACCGAGTCCAGCCGGACGGCGGTGCCCGGGCGGGCGGCGTTGATCATTTGGCCGCTGCCGGCGTAGATCCCGACGTGGTAGATCGTGGAATCGCGTCCGGGGGCGTAGGCGTAGAACACGAGGTCGCCCGGCTCGAGCGCTGCGGTGCCGAGACTGGCGGGGATCCGCCGTCCTACGCCGGCCTGGGCGGCCGCGGTACGCGGCAGCCGGACGCCGGCCTGGGCGTACGCGTACAAGGTCAGCCCCGAGCAGTCGAAGCCCTTGATGCTCGTGCCGGTCTTGCCGCTGGGTGAGCAGCAGGTGCCGTACGACGGGCCGCCCGCGTTGCCGCCGCCCCACGAGTAGGGCACGCCCCGCTGGGAGAGCGCCCCCTCGATCACCGTACGAACGTTCCCGAACACGTTCTTCAGGCCCGGGTCCTTGGCGGTCGCGGTGTACTGGTCGATCCAGCCCAGCACGTCGGCCACGTACTCGCTGGAGTGGTTGTACTGCCAGATCGCGGCCTTGAGCTGGGAGCGCTGGGCCAGGTCCCGGCCCTTGCCGCACAGGTAGACGGCGGCGCCGAGCGCGGCGTCGTCGGCATTGTGCGGGTCGGCGATCCTGTCACCGTTGCCGTCCTTGCCGACCGAGCTCCAGGTGGAGGGCAGGAACTGGAAGGGGCCAACAGCCCGCTCACCGGTGGCGGTGCCGTCCCACGTGCCGCCGTCGGTGTCCGGCAAGACGGTGGCGTTGCCGCCGGCCCCGGAGCCGTTGAGGAGCACCCCGTAGATCTTCGGTCGGATGTCGCCGTTGTCGGCGATGGTGCGGCCGATGGCGTGGTTGGACTCGACCTTGGCGATCCCGGCAAGGATGGGCCAGCGCATGCCCCTACACGCGGGCACATGCTTTCCCACCTGCTGGACGGCCTTCTTGTAAGCGGCCAGCATCCGAGCGGGGATGTCCGCCACGTCGCCGCCCGCGATCCCACCGTCGTCCCGCATCCCGGATTGCAGCGCCACGAACGCGCCGATGGCGTTGGAGACGGGGACTGCGCAGCACACGGCGGTGAAGAGCAGGAGCACCGTCACACACCCCCACCGCCCCAGACGGGCCCGGGCCTGGCTCACTCGCTCTCACCGCCCTCGTCACGCCGCCGCGCTCGCTCTCGGCGCAGCCGCTCGGCTTCGGGCGCGGTCCTGCGCAGCAGCTCCTGCATCCGGGCGCGCGCCTCGTCGCGCGCCCCACCCCGTGCGCTCTGACCGCCGGGCAGGACCGGCCTGTCCGCCGTGCCGGGCGCGCCGCCTGTGCGGGGCGGGGTGTATCCGGGCCCCGGCCAGGGCCAAGGCCCCGGGTCCGCCGCAGAGGTGTGGCCGCCGACCGGGGAAGGCGGCGTGCCGGCCCTTGCCGCGGCCGTACCTGTACGGCCTGCCGGGGTGCGGGGCGCGGACGGACGTGGGGAAGTTCCCGCGCCCCGGGTGGTGGCCGGCGCTGCAGGGGCCGGGAGGCGGCGGCTGTGGAAGGGGCCCATGCCGCCGCGGTCGTCGGTGTGCTCGCGCATGACCCGGGCCACGTGCCGTCCGGTGTCCGCCCACGCCCGGCCGTCCTCGCGGACGGTGTTGCCCCACACCCGCACCTGCTGGCGGGCGTCCTGGGCGTAGCGCGAGCCGCCCGCCCGGGCGCGGCGGATGTGGGCGGGCAGGCCGACCGTCGCCCCGTACGCGGCACGGCCGCCCCGGTTGAGGATGCGGTAGCCGCGCAAGCGGACCAGCCGGTTGTGGGCGCGCGTCGATAGCAGGGTGCGGTCGGCGTACTGGTCGTGCAGGACTCGGCCGGTGGTGCGGTCGATGATCTGGCCCCCGGCGTTGCGGTAGCGGTCGGGCGGGCCGCCGGGCCTGCCCGGCCCGCCGCTGCCCGGCCCGCCCGGACCGCCGCCGGAGGGACCGCCGCTGGAGGGGCCGCCTGCCTGCGGGTCGTCGCCGTCGGCGGTGGGCTTGCGCCACTTGGCCAGATGCTCCCTGTCCGGCCGTTTGCCGATCAGCAGCCAGTGCGCGCCCTTCACACCCAGCCGCGCACTGAGTCCGCCGACGGCGGCCGCCGCGGTGAGCGGGGCGAGACCGCGTCCGGCTTCGGCGGTGGCGTCGGCAAGCATGCCGCCGGTGTCCACGGGCATGCCCGCGCCGTCGAACAGGGAGGTGAGGGCGCCCATGAGCCGGTGGCGGGTGCCGAGGAGCCCGTACCGGCCGCCACCGCCGCCGGTGAGGGCGCGCAGCCCGCCGCCGTAGCCGCCGAGTGCGGCGGGGGAGTTCATGGCGAGTGCGGCGCCGAGTTCGGAGGTGTCGCCGGGCATGTGGGTGCCGCCGACCTTGGCGTAGCGCATCCGCATCGCCATGCGCCGGCCGAAGGAGGTGATACCGGTCAGCAGGCGGCGGTGTCCGGCCGCACCGGCGATGGCCAGGACGTCGATGAGCAGGATCCGCTCCACCATCAAATCCGGCCCGTTGGTGATGGTGGCGTCCACGGCGATGCCGAAGAACGGCACGAACGCACACACCGCGACCAGGGCGAGGGCCGCGATGCCCCACAGCGACAGCCACTTCCACACCGACTGGCGTGCGGGCCCGGGCAGCATGCCGGCGACGAAGGTGACCCCTCCGGCGGCTGCGGCCGCGGCGCAGATGCCCTGGGTGCCCAGCATCACGATGGCGCTGGACAGGAGCATGCCGCAGATGAACAGCGCCGCGATCAGCAGCAGGGCGGCGCCGCCGACCCGCCACCAGGTGGGCTTTTCCGCGTAGGCGGCGCACGACTTTCCGACCGGGCCGGCCTTCTTCATGTCCTCAAGGAAGGCGGAGAACTCGCGGTCCTCGTCGGTGACGATCGCGTGGGAGGAGTCCAGCAGCTCGCCCCCGGGGGTGAACTCCGGCAGACGGTCACCGCTGCCGGGGGAGGCGTCGGCGTTGCGCTGGCAGTACTGCTTGCCCGGGCCGTGGACCAGCCTGCAGGCGTCCTTCGCCTTGTCCGAGGGGCCGCCTGCCTTGTATCCGCCGATGACCCACTTCAGATGGAGTGCGTAGGCGGTGCGGTCGGATTCCTTGGCCGGGTCCAGGATCCGCCCGTACTGCAGCAGCATGTACGGCTTGACGATCAGCGCGTTGGTGATCGAGTCCTGGATCGGGCGGGCCACCTCCTTGGCGGAGACGGGCCCTTCGCCCTCGAGTTGAAGGCACTTGAGCTCGGCGTTGCTGGCCATGCCGTCGCACGGGCCCTTGCTTGCGAGCTTGCCGCCCCAGTCGTATGAGTTGACGCTCTGCTGGGCCACCTCGGCGGCCACCTGCTGGCCCTGGCCCAGCGGCCCGTCCTGGGCGAGCAGGTAGTCGGGGCGGACGAACGCGGACGCGGCCAGCGCCCCGATGAGCAGGGTCAGGAACATCTCGCCCAGACCGCGGCCGACGCGGCCCCGCACGATCAGGAAGCCGGTGAACGTGAACGCCCACGCGAGCAGCAGCCCCTTGAGCCCGAGCGTGTCGACGACGACGTGGTCGTAGGTGTCGGCGGCCTTCTGCGCCGGGCGGGTCAGGACCTTCAGCAGCGGGAACCGGAAGGCCACCTCGATCGCCCACCCTGCCAGGCCGACCAGCAGCCGGATCACAGTGAACAGACCGGACAGCGCGAAGGCCAGTGCCTGGCTCTTGAAGGCGACGATGGAGCCGCCTGAGGCGTTCAGGTCGTACCCGTCGATCGGCACACCCTCGGACGAGTAGATGTTCAACGGGGCGAGCAGGCCTCCGCTGTCGCTGCCGGCCGCGTAGACGACCTGGGTGTTCACCAGGAGGAACACGCCGGTGAGCAGGACAAGGACGCCGGCCGAGCGCAGAGTCGCGCGGTCTGGACGGAACACGTCAGTGCCGCCTTTGCCCGGCCGAGTGCCGCAGCCGCCACACCACCAGGGCAGCCACCCCCGCACCCGCGGTCGCCAGCCTCCACGCTGCACCGGCCACGTCCGGCCGGCCGGCTGCGGTGGTCGTGGCGCTGCGCTCGCAGTACGCCTTGCCCGGGCCGACGACCAGGGCGCAGGGATCGTGGTGCGCGGTGCGGGTGCCGGCGGTGAAGACCTGTCCGGTGTGCGGCCACCACGTCTTTGGCACGCCCACCGTGAGGGCGAGGACGACCGCGCCGATGACGACGGCGGTCACGGTGAGGACACTCGCGGCCGAAGCGACGCGCCGGGAGCGGTCCCAGGACGAAGCGGTCATCGCACGTGCTCCCTCGGACGGGCCGTTACGGCCTCACCGGCGACAGGCACGGAGGGCGGGGCAGCGCTCGGGCGGCGTCCGGGCGTGGTGGTGATGGAGGCGGTGATGCGCGGGATGCGGGGGATGGAGACCTTGATACGGCCGGTGTTCTGCCGCGGACAGGTCAGCAGGAACTCGCCTTCGCGGCCCTTCTGCCCGACCGGGGACAGGCCGGTGGTCACCAGCCGCAGCAGCTCGCCGTCGTTCGGATCGAGCCCGACGAACTCCAGTCCGCGGCGGGCTCGCTCACGATCAGCCGTGCGGGCGAGTGCGCGATAGGCCATCAGCCCGCGATCCGGGCCGAGCTCTTCGGCGTCGTGGGAAGCGCCCAGCAGACCGGCACCGTGCTTGCGGCCGTCGTGGAGGATCTCGTGGACCAGGGCGGTGCCCTCGGCGGACGAGGTGAGCCAGTACAGCTCGTCCAGGACGACAGCGGTGAACCGCTCGGGGTCCTCGAACGCGGTCTGCCGGGCGATCGCGGCGATCAGGTAGAGCACCGCGCGGCCGATCAGTGCCTCCAGCGGCTGCTGGTGCAGCACTTCCGGCTTGTCGAACGCGGCTTTCGGCGGCAGCTTCAACCCGGTCGTCGTGATGACGATCATGTCGCAGGCGCTGGAGGCGTCCAGCCGCACCGGTGGCAGCGTCGGGTCGAAGACCATCCGGGCCAGAGAGTTGGTGGCGACGACCCGGATGAGGCCGGCGAGGGTGGCGGCCGCGTCCTGCCGTTTGCCCCCCTCGCGCGCGGCCATCTCGTCGAGGACCTCAAGGACGCGGTGCATGGAAGGGGCCTCGCTGAGGGCGGCCCGCTCGACGGCGTGGTGGAGGACCTCGCCATGGGTGCTCATCGGGCCGAGGCCGAGCTGCAGGGTGAGGTAGGACAGGGCGTAGTGGCGGCCCTCGGGCCCGTCGAACATCCGCAGTGGGTCGATGGACACCTCGGCCTGGGCGGCGTCGATGATCTGGACGCGCCCCTTGGCCGCGGTGCGGGCGAAGGTGGCCCACTCCCGTACGGGGGTGCGGTCGATGCAGATCGCGCAGCCCCCGCGCGCCCACACCGCCTCCGCGATCAGCTTCTGCAGCACGCTCTTGCCCGCGCCGAGATCCCCGACGATGCCCATCGAGGCCGATGCGTCGACCTTGGGCGCATCCGCCACATTGATCATGACGGGTCGGGTGGTGCCGCAGTCCAGGTCGATGCCGAGGAACATCCCGCTCGGGTCGCCGACCTCTGCGGCGGTGAAGGCCCCGCAGAGCGCCCAGTCCTCGCTGATCTGGTGCTGGGTGAACTCCCGAACGACGCCGGGCCGCACGGTGCCGGGCAGGCCCAGGGTGAACAGGGCCTCCTGCAGGCCGGCCGGGCGCACGGCGCGGTAGTCGGCGCCGCCGAGCAGGGCGGCCAGGGCGCGGGCCCTGGCGTCGCAGACGGCGGCGGTCGGCCCCCACACCGTCAGCACGGTCACCGACTGCACCTCGACCTCCACGCTGGTACGGGACAGGCGGGCGTCCAGCTCCCCCAGGTCGCGGGCGGCCTCGGTCAGCGAGGCGGGCATGCCGGTGGGGCGGGCGTCGTACTGGTCGGCCTGGTCGATCAACTCGTTCTTCTTGCGCCGCACCTGATCCCGAGCCTTCTCCGCCGGCACGAGCGTGAGGTCGACGGTGTAGTCGACGGGGAAGTCGAGCGTCTCCAGCTGGGCGAACAGGTCTGCGGCGTCCTGGCTGACGGCGGGCGGGCACTCGGCCAGCGCCAACTGCGCCTGGTAGCCCACCCCGGCGTCCGTTTCGACCTGCAGCCAGCGCCGCCCGAGGGGAGAGCCAGTGCTCAGCCGCCACCAGGCCTGGCGGCCCGACCGCGTGATCCAGCCCGCGCTCGTGAGCTCCTCGACCTCGTCCAGGTCGGGGTCGATGCCGCCTTCCTGCAGACGGACCTGGCCGAGGTCGGCGTAGCTCGGGGAGCGCAGCACCCCCTCACGCAGGTGCCCGCCATACAGCTCGCTGGTCTCGGCCTCGGCCAGCAGCGGTTCGGCGAGGCCGCGGTGCAGGGCGTGCTGGATCATCCACACGATTTCCGCCGGGCGGGCGGGGCGCACAGCGATGCCGCCGGCGAGCGCGGCCTCCACCCGGCCGGCCTGTTCGCGGTAGGCGCTCACCTCCCGCCGCGCCACCGGCGCCGGGCGCATGCCGAGCATCGGCGCGATCTCGGCCCAGGCCGCGCCGAGGGACGCCGACACCTGCAGGCCGCCTGTCTCGGTCTGCAGGGGCACGGCCAGCCACAGGGTGCGGCGGTGCATCTCCTGGTCGTCCAGCAGATCCAGGGTGGCCTCGACGTTCTCCACCCACGGGTGCCGACCCTCACCCGGGGCCTGCCCGGCCGGCTCGAGGCCCTCGATCATCCTGAGGGCGATCTCACCGGGATCAACCTGCGCGCACAGACCGAACAGCCGCGGTGCCCCGGACAAAGAGCGGATCAGGTGGGTGGTCTTGGCGAGTTGTTCGTCGCGGACCGCGGCGGGCACATAGGTGCCCTGGACGGTCTCCTCCCGCTGTCCCTGCGGGTCCGGGCCCGGGTGCAGCCGGTAGAGGGCCCACACGCTGCCCTGCGTCGACCACACCAGGTGCCCGGCGATGTGACGGATCGGAACCCTCACCGCGCACCCCCGCTCTGCTGGGCGAGCGCGAGCAGCTGCTGCACACCCGACGCCGGCCCCACCGGCACTTGGGGAGCCGCCAGTTGCGTGCGGGGCACGGACGAACGACCGGTGGCCGGCCGCGGAAGCGGCGCCCGAGGGGCACGCGGGCGAGCCGCACGGGACGGTGAGGCCTTGATAGCGGGGTCCGGCGCGGGCGCGTCCTCGATGGTGAAGCCGCCGAGCAGCGGCCGGGCCGCCCGGTCGCGGGCGGCCCGCCCGCCGATCCGCCCTCCCCTCGGCTGCCAGCCGAGCAGCACCCAGCCCAACGCAGCCTGCAGCGGCGCACGGCCCCGGATCTTCGGCCGGCGCACCGCCCAGATGGCCAACAGCCACGCGACGATGGGGATCGGACCCATCCACGACCACCAGCTGACGGCCTTGATCAGGAGGAAGCCGCCACCGACCGCGACCGCGATCTGCGCGGGGGTGTAGGGGCCGAGGGGGATCTTCCAGTCGGCGACCTTGCCCAGCACCCAGGGGTGGCGGCGGGCAGTGGTGTAGAAGCGGCCCACCCGCGCCGCGGCCGCGGTCACAGCCACCCTCCGGCACCCGGCGAGTGGTCACGGGAGGCTGGGAGCTCGGTCTGGACGATGCCGGGGACGGCGGGTGCGCCTTTGGACGGGTTCTTCACCTCGTCGGTGAACATGTTCGCGAGGCTGTCGCGCGCGTTGTACAGGCCCAGCGCGATCACCATCAGCAGCAGGGCGCCGATCCCCGCCTTCAGCGAGAACTTCTGGATCATGATGACGACGACGAGAGTGAGCAGACCGGTCTGCAGGCCCTTGGTCGCCCAGTTCTTGAACATGGTGATCCAGCTGTTGCCTAGATCGTCCAGTTGCCCGGCGAGCATCAGGCTGTGCATCGTGTTCACCGCGCACCCCCGCCCTGGGCGGTCCCGGACTCAAGTGCGGCGACTTCCCACCGGCCGGAGCGGGCCTTGAGCGTGAGCTCGTACGCCAGCGGCCACCGGCCGCCGGCATCCCGGGCCTCCACCGATACGCGGACGCGGACCGTGGTGCCGTCGGCCGGGACCTGTCCGGCGGCCGCGGCCTGTTCGACGGCGGACACCTGCTGAACGGAGACCGCCTGGTACGGGGCGGGGGAGACGGCGGTGAGGTTCACGCCGGGCGAGAGGTAGCGGTCGACCTCGCCGGCTTCGGTCAGGTAGGCGGAGAGGAACTCTCCGACGGCGGAGGACAGCGCACCGTCGGGGACGCTCACGCCGTACGGCGACGTCGGCACCTCGGCCCGCGCCGGGCCGGCGACCACGGCGGGCGCGCCGGTCACCGTGAACGAGGCGCCCCTACGGTCGGTGGCCACCGGGACGGCGTAGTAGCGCAACCGCCCGTCGGCGTACTGCGCAGCCACCGTCACCGACCACGCGCCGACCTCAAGCTGCGCCCTGCGCACGGCCGTCACGGACTGGAGGGCAGCATGCGCAGCGGCGGCCGGACCGGGCAGGTCGACGTCCGGCGCCATCGACTGCGCAAGCCGCGCCTGCGCACTCTCGGCGTCGCCGGCGTTGCTGCGCAGCCATGCGCCGACGAACAGTTGCGCATAGCCCGCCGGGTCGGGCCCGACCGCCGCAGTGGTTACGGCGGTGGGTTTCGTGGAAGGGGCGGCCGCCACGGTGGCCGGACCGGACAGCACCGCGATGCCCAGCGCGACCGGGCCGGCCGCGATCGCGGCGCACAGAGCCAGTCGGGAGAGGCGGACGCGCCTGCGCATCCTCTCCAGCCGGGCGCCCGCGGCCGTCGGTGCGCCGGCCTCGCCCTCCGCAGCCTGCTTGCCAGGAGACATGGTCAAACTCCCAGGTCAGAACGTGTACTTGCTGACCTTGAGAAAACCCGTCGCCCCCGACCTGACCACCGACCACGAGATGCCGACCACGATCACGAAGAGGACACAAAAACCGTGGTCGGGGTCATGGCCGGCCCGACCACGACCCCGACCACATCCCGGGCAGGGCCCGAGCGACGTCGCCATCCGCCGTGAAGGCGGCGGGACAGGGGAGCCGTCCAGGGCGATCAGCGCGGTGCGGAGACAGCGGTCGCGGAGCCAATTGCTCACGAAGAGGACACAAAGACCGTGGTCGGGGTCGTGGTCGGCCCGACCACAGGCCCGACCACGGGCTGGCCATGAGATGAGGACAGGAGACATCGCGTCCGGCCCGCGGCTCCCGAGCCAGGCGACCGCTGCGTGGGCCGACCGCCCCGGACGGGCCAGCGCGTGCGGCACAAGCTCAACCGGATCCGTGACGAGGTCCAGCGCAGGCGCGGCGCCTCCCCGAAGCCGGAGACCGATCCCATCCTTGAGAAGAAGACGCGCCCACGACAGGGCATCCCGGCCGCTGCGGCTGGAAGATGGGAGTGCGGGTGCCGTGCCGGGTTTCCCCCGAGCCGGCACGGCACCCGCATGCCGTAGGGGTCGGGCAGACGTCCGGGCGACGCGGTCGTCGCACGACGCGTGCACGCCCTCTGAGGTACGCCATACTGGTGGAGTGACCGCGCATGGCTCCGCAACCTCCACCCGCTGGGCTCACCTGGCCGAACGCCTCCCGGCGAGCCTCGAGGAGCTCTCCGGCCCCGACAGCGGGAGTGTGGAGCTGCCTTTGCACCTGGCCTGGTCCGGGCTGACCCGCTTCGACCTCGACGACGAACAGCTCCTTGTGGGCCTGTACCGCATCGTGCTCACCAACGGCCTGCGCGAAGACCTCACCCGCTACCTCAACGCAGACCTTCTCCTGCGCCACTGGCCACGGCTGCGCATCGCCCTCGGCCGGCCCGTGCGTACCTGCTGGGAGCAGCGCTTCCCACAGCTGGTGACCGCTGCCGCAGCGTGAAACTTCCCGACCTGCACCGCCGCCTGCTGAGCGACGTCCTCGCCTGCGGCACCACCTACGGCCTCGTGCCGGCCGGCGGATACGCCATCCAGGCCCACGACCTCGTCTCCCGCCTCAGGCAAGACCTCGACCGACTTCACCTCCGACCGTGAGTACGCCGCCTACGGGATGAGCCCCCACCAGATCACCGAGCTGCGGATGTGGGTCCAGCAGTGGCTGGACGACCTCGGACTGCGGCTCGCAGAGCCGTACGACGACAGCGACTGAGACCCCGTGCGGGGTCTGAAGCCCGCCCTCTCCGCTCCGCCTGATCTCGTCGGCCTTCGCCCGGTCCACCAGCCAGGCGGTCAACTGGCCGTCCAGAGCACCCGAGTCCGGCTTGGCTGACGTGACTTCCTCCACGGCGTCAGCAGACGCGGTCACACCTGTCATCAGTTTCCTGTTCGAAGTTCCACTGCAAAGCTGCGGTGCATGCCTTGAATGCCGTGGCTGCGCAATCGGGCTACGCCGTTGAGCTGAGGTGTTGCATCGACCACCAGAACCCAGATGGTTGACCACGGGCCTGGACCAGGGCCGGGCACGACAGAGCCGGCAACGGCCGTGAAGGCGGCGGCGATGAGGAGCTCGCTAAAGAGATCCGGGGACAGCGCAGTGGGACAGGCCGCCCACGAACCGGGCGACCGCCGTCTCCAGGAATCAGCCTTCGGAGACCGATTGCGCACGCTCTGCCGTGCGCAACCCCAAGGCCGATGTGCCTCCGGCGGTGTGCGCAGTCGGCTGCACGTGCCGGCTGCGCAGGACTGCTGGATTCGTTGCGCAGCCCGATGCGCAGCACAGGCCGACCCCGTTGCGCGGCCGCGATTGCGCAGGCCTCCAAGGCCCCGTGGTGGGGTTCGTGGTCGGCCCGACCATGAGCCCCACCACGGCAGACCGGTGCGCATGTCGCCGGATCGTGACCGATGGTCGGGGCTGATGGCCGCCGGCGTGGTCGGGGGCGCTGGATGGGCTGACGGCATGGATCTCGCGCACCTCTACTCACCCGGCAACCCCGCTCCCGTCGAGCCCGCGGACGCGCCCCATGGCGTCAGCGGCCTGGCGCGGGGTGGATGGCGATGAGCCGCTTCGGGGCGGGGATCCGCCGTGGGGTGATGGCAGGGGACCAGTTCACCCAGATCGCCAACGGGCTCTTCCGCGACTCCCGGCTCTCGTTCAAGGCGAAAGGGATCTTCGGCTGCATCAGCTCCCATCGGACCGGCTGGCAGGTGACGGTCGCCGACCTCGTGAGAGCGGGGCCTGACGGGCGGGACGCCGTACGCGCCGGCCTGAGCGAACTGCAGAAGTACGGCTACCTCGTTCGCGAACAGCTGAGGCACGACAACGGGACGCTCGGCGAGATCGTCTACTCGATCACGGACCGACCGGGGGCCACGGACGCCGACTCTATGCAGGCGGCCGGTATAGCGTTCGCCTCCGTCCCGGCCGGCGAGGCGGGGCGCAGCCTGAGGGCGGGGATCCGGCGCGGGGTCATGGCGGCGGATAAGTTCACCCAGATCGCCAACGGCCTGTTGCGCGACGGCAGGCTGTCCTTCAAGGCGAAGGGCTTGTTCGGACTGATCAGCACGCACCGGGACGGCTGGCGGATGACCGTCACCGACCTGGCGCGCCGCGGCTGCGACGGCGAGGCGGCCGTGAAGAGCGGGCTCAGGGAGCTGGAGAAGCACGGCTTCCTGCTGAGGGAACGCGAGCGCAACCCGGATGGCACCCTCGGCGCGGCCGCGTACGTCATCACCGACCTGCCCGGCCTGCATCACAGCAGGCCGGAACCGATGTCGGGTTTTCCACCGGTGGATAGCCCGACGTCGGTTCATCGGCCCCCTAAGAACACCAACCCGAAGAAGACCAACCCCCAGAACACCAGAGCCCTCCGTCCGTGCGGCCGCGGCGACGTCGCGCGGACGCTCGCAGCAACGGAGCAGCCGCAGACACCAGCGCCCTCGTCGGCGGACGAGTTGCATCCGGGGATCCGGCTGCTGCTCGAGATCGGAGCGAGCCGTCCCGAACTGCTGCTGACCGAGCAGGCGCTGACTGATCAGGGCCGCGTGGCCACCGCGATGATGGAGGCCGGCTGGAGCCCGGAGCAGCTGCACCACGTCATCACCGACCGGCCCTTGCCCCACCCGGTGCGTACCTCGGTCGGGGCGATCATCGCCGCCCGCCTGCGCGCCGCCCAGGCCTACCCGCCACCCGACACCTTCGTCGGCCATCACCGCGCAGCGCCCCCCAAGGACGAGCCGCCCGCGGGGCCGGTGACCTCGCACTCGTCCACCACGTCTGCCGCCCGCACGGTGACCGAGGCCCTGACCCACCGGGCACTCGCCGAGTGCGCCGACTGCGGTGCTCCCCACACCGCCCCCGGCCAAGGCCTCTGCCCGGCCTGCCTCGGCTGGCCGCTGTGCCGCACCTGCCCCGGACCAACACCCCGGCGCACCCGCCCCGACGGCGACGGCCGCTGCACCACCTGCGCCACCGCATCGACCAGCCCTGTGGAAGGGATCACCCCATGACCGACCGCACACCATCAGCGCCTTGGATCGCTCGGCGGCTGAGCCCCTTCGGGCAGCAGCCGCAGCGCTGGGAGAGAGAACGCTCCCGCGCTGTGCGCGGCGGGCACGTCCGCTCCGAGGCGCCGTGCACCACGGGCTGCGAACCTGCCCTGATCCGGGAACGAACCGGGTGGTCGGGCAGCTGCGGCTGGTCGCCTGAACGGAGCCTATACGGGTGAGGTCGAGGAAGTCCGCGACGGGTCGGGCTGTGCGGCGGCAGAGCTGTCCGCGCAGATCGGCCAGGGTGCTGGTGCCCAGAGCGGAGTTCTCGGCGACGGCCATGCCGGTTATGGCGTTCACGAAGCTCAGCGGAAAGCAGGTGGGCCCGGCTTCCGGCAGTCTTCGGGACACGCTCTGTTCGAAACGGTGGATGCCGGGCGGGACTTCGGGGCGTATGGCGGGTTCGACGACCGGGCCCGTGCCCGCGGCGTCCAGGAGCTGGCCGCGCAGGCTCTCGCCGCATTCGCCGACCGGGCGCTGTGGGCGGCCGGACGGGCGGGAGGGGGTTTGCCCGGCTCTGGTGCCAGGTTCGCGTCCGATGTCACTGGTCGGCAGCGCGTGTCAGCGGCGGGGCATGTCCTCATGGACGGGCCCCGCCGTTGACACGGGTCGGTTGGGTTATGAGTGGTCGTGGTGCTCGCAGCGCTCGTCGTGCTCGTGGTTCTTGATCGTGGTGGGGTCGGTGGCGGTGCGGGTGGCGGTGTCGCCGCCCCCGGTGACCGTCGCGGTGTTGGTGACCCGGCGGGGGGCGGTGCAGGAGACGTCGACCTGCAGGGTGATGGGGGGGTAGCTGCTCCCGGCGGGGAGGACGTCGCTGCGGGTGCAGGTGAGGGTGTTCAGGGTGCAGTTCCATCCCGTGCCGCGGATGCTGTCGGCGCTGAGCCCGACAGGGAGGGTGTCCTGCACGGTGACCGGGCTGCCGTTGGTCGGGGCGGCACCGGGGGCGTTGCCGACGGTGATGGTGTAGGTGCCGTCCCGTCCCTGGGTGAAGTGCCTGGTGTGGGTCTTGGCGATGGTCAAGGACGGGACGACGTAGGAGATGGTCACCTGGCCGTTGTGGTTCGCCGTCCCGATCGTCGACAGCGCATAGCTCGTGCCGGTACCCGTGGGGGTGGCGAAGCTGCTGCCCCCGCCACCGCCGCCGCCACCCGCCGAGGTGCCGTTGACGTTGACGGCGGCGCTGCCGCCGCCCCCGCCGCCGAAGTAGCCGCCCCCGCCGCCGCCACCGCCGGCGATGGCAGTGGCGGCGCAGCCGCCGTCGAAGCTGCCCCCGGCGCCGCCGGTGCCGACCGTGGCACCGGAGAACCCGCCCCCCGGCGCGCCGTTCGTGACCGCACAGAGTGGAACGACGCCGGAGACCCCGTCGGCCCCTCCGGTGCTGGTGCTGGTGCTGCCTCCGCCCCCGCCCTGCCCGGGCGCGGCCCCGGGGCCGGTGGCACTGCCCGCGGTACCGCTGGTGGCATCCGCTGTCCCGCCGTTGCCTCCGTTGCCTCCCGTGGAGCCCGCTCCGGTGCCGCCGGAGGCGCCGCCGCCCCCGGCGACCACCAGCAAGGAGCCGCCCGTGCTGATGCTGGAGGCCCCGCCCCCGCCCGGACCTTCGAACTGGAAACCACTGAGCGGGTAGCTCCCGCCTGGGGCGCCGCCGTTGAACCCGCCGGCACCGGCCGTGCCGGTGCCGTTGCAGCCTTTGCCGCCGGTGCCGCCGACGTTGACGGTGAAGGTCGTCGGGGCGGTGGTCTGCGGGAGGGTGGTGACCACCCGCGCCCCCGTCCCACCGGTCCCCGTGACGGGACAGGGGGTGCCGGTGTTGTCGGCGCCGCCCGCGCCGTCCGCGGTGATCGTGACCACCGCCCCCGCCGGAACCGTCAAGGTCTGCGGAGCGCCGGTGAAGGTGAAGGTCTGCGACGGATCAGCCTTCTGCGCCCGCACTGGCACGGCTCCCACCGGCGCGGCGGCTACGGGTGGAGCCGTGGCCGCCAGCAGCGCCATACCGGACAGCAAAGCGCTCCCCACCGATACCACCCCCGCACCGCGCTCCCCACGCCGTCCACCCGAGCCGACCGGACCGGACGCACCGACGGCACCAACCGGGACCGTCCCAGCACCCAGGGCCCGAAACGCGGCCACGGGCCATTGAGGGCCGACCCGAGACCACGACAGATCGCCCTGTCTACGCGCACGAGCGCTCATCCGCGAGTTCACCTTTCCTCACAGCAAAGCGCCCCGCGCCCGCCACACGACAAGACAGCAGCGCCACGGGACACCTGACGAAGAATCATGACAAACCGTATTAGACAGCCCGAGTCGATCACTTCGAGGTAGCGAGGCAATGAGAACCCCTGTGTCGCGGCTGTGCCGCAGTAACTCCGGATTTACTGCGGCACAGCCGCTACCCTCCGATCACGCATCCGGCGATGGCCTCGCATGTTCGATCACGGTCCAAGATCACGCCCAGGGGCGAGGTGTACGCATTCACTGCGGCAGCGCCGGGAGGGGCACCACCGTGGCACTCGAACAGACAGCCGTCACAGGCCCCGAGGGCGCGACGTGGCTGCCGCGCGCCCGCATCGTGCCCCTATCGCCCTCCCCGGGCTCCTACACCACCTCGGTCGAGCGCTACCTCACCGCAGCGGGCATCGCGAAGTCCTCCGCCCGCATCTACCGGATCTCACTCACCACCTGGGGGTGGATGTTCGCCGGCCAGACCGCGCCGACCGGACCTGCCCGCCGCGTAGCGAAGCCGCCCGCCTTCGACCTCACCACGCTCGACGACCCAGGCCTGCCGCCCCTCCTCGCCGAACTCGCCGCCGCCCGCGCCGACGAACTGGACGCCGACACCGTCAACCGCGAACTGTCCATCGCCCGCAAGGCGATCGGCTGGTGGCGATCCCAGGGCTGGATCGAGGCCGACCCCACCCACGGCATCGAGCGCCGCCCCGCCCCGCCCGACCGCAGCAAGGCCCTGTCCCTGAGTCAGATCACCGCCCTGTGGCAGCTCGACGCCACGGTGCGTGTCGGCGTTCACGTGAAGGTGCTCCACTCGGTACACGGTTATGTGCTCCATCGCCGTGACCCACAGAGCCGGGGCCGCCCGATAGCCAGCAGACTCAAGGCGCCCGGGGCGCAGTCCAGGGTGGCCCGCAGGGCTATCGCGGCAGCGACGCCCGAAGGGCGCCCTTGACGGCGCCCCGCGCGCCGGACACTCGGAGATCGGGTGGCCCCGGCTCCTCACCAGCACAAATGAACCTGCCAGTGGAGCACTTTGGGCTGTACCGGTTGGCGCACATAGCGGTGTACGCCGACAGTGCGGGAGAAGACTTTCTGGAAGCTCCTCTACGAAAGCGCCGCTCGGGCAGACGAAGTGCTCTGCCTGAACGTGGAGGACCTGCTGCCCGCCGACAAGCGCGGCCGGGTCGGCGCCAAGGGCGGCGCCACCGAGTGGATTCACTGGCAGTCCGGCACCGCCCAGCTCCTGCCCCGCCTCATCGCCGGCCGCCGAGAAGGCCCCCTCTTCCTCACCGACCGCAAGGCCCCCGCCCGCACCCTGGCCGCGGACATCTGCCCGGAGACCGGACGGGCCCGCCTGTCCTACCGGCGCGCCGAAGAGATCTTCGAGACCAGCACCCGACTGCTGGCCAACCCGCTCGCCACCGAGAAGGATCTGCGGGAGCTCGGTCTCGGCTACGCGGTCGGGGTGTCTCACACGTACACGGTCACGGATGGAGCAGGCCGCAGGTGGAAGGCCCGTCAGATGATCAACAAAGTGCTGCCGCACCAGTGGATGCGCATGCGGACGGGACACGGAACGAAGGGCACCCGCGAGTACGACTGGGCCTGGCTCGATGTCCGCGCGGACGACACCCCCAACGGACACGGAGATGACGGCACCAGCGTCCTGGTCGCCCGCCGACACCGGTACACCGGCTCTCCTTCTTCCGCTGCTGGTCGCCCGCACCTGTCACCCTCGCCCAGCTGGTGGAAGTGATCTGCCGACGGTGGCGGATCGAAGAGACTTTCCAACTCGGCAAGACCTTCACCGGCCTGGACGAAGGGCAGGTGACCTGCTGGAACTCCTGGATGCGCTGCTCGCTGTTCTCTCTTGTCGCATCCGCCGTCCTCGCCCTGACCGCCGCCGCCACGACCATGACCGGCCCCGCCGGACCGGCCCGTCTCGTCCCGTTGACCTGCCCCGAACTCGTCCGACTCCTCCGGGCGTTCGTCCTTACACCACCAATCCGGGACGCGGAACACACCCTGCGCTGGATGGCCTGGCGCCGCCACCATCAAGCCGTCGCAGGAGCCTGCCACCAGCGCCGACACGCTCTTCAGGACCAGCCATGACCAGAACTACAGCTGCCGTGACTGTTGCCCAGGTCTGCGAAGATGGCGAAGGTGGCCGACCTCACTAACGCTGAGGTCGGCCGCTGCCTTCTACGGCCATGTCACGTTACGGCCGCTGTCGGCTGAGGCCAGATGGTCGAAGGCGCCCGCCTTCACTCCGGCCAGGAGAGCCCGGATCTCGCCCCGGGTGTAGACGAGCGGGGTCTGCTCGGGACGCTTGGAGTCCCGTACGGCGACCAGGTCGCCGATCACGCCGAACTCGACGCAGTTGTCGTTGCCCCCGCTGAACGGGCTCTTCTCCCAGGTGACGCGAGAGAAGTCCATTTCGGCGGGGTTGGGCTTGGTGTTGCTCACTTACAGCTCCTTGAGCATGCTCTTGATACGGCTGCGGGTCTCGGGAGGGCCGAGGGCCGTGGCCCGCAGATGGTCAAAGACCTCGGTGTAGCGCCCCACATCGTCCGATCCCTCGAAGTACACCGAGTTGGTCAGATTCTCCACCCAGACCACATTCGGGTTGGGCTCGGGGATGCGGGCGGCCTTCCCACCCGGAGGGCATAAGGATGACCACGCCGTCGACGCGGCCGCGGACCCGTCCCTTGCCGCGCTCGAGCAGGCCGCGGACGCCATCGCTGCCCAAAGTTCTCACCAACCCTCGTCCTCTGATTGCCGGGAAGCCGCAGTGCAGCCGCCCGTACGATGATCAGGTGACAGTCCGCCGTAACCTTGGCGCCGGTCCTCAGGCACCCGCGCACATCCGCGCCGCCCAGGCCGACCTACTCGACGCCCTCCCCGGAGTCCGCCTCCCCGACCTGGACGAGCTGCGGGCCCGCGGAGTGCTCGGAATCCACCCGACAACGTCCCTGGCTCCGCGCCGAACCCTCGGAGCCGGCGGCAGCGCGGACAGCGATTCGCCGACCCTTCCCGCCTGACGTCTCCCCAACACGGTCCGGCGAGAGCCCACCGGTCATAGAAGGCGAGGACTGGTTGCCGTACGATGCAGGGGACTCACCGCAACACAACCGTGGCCACCCAGGACGTTCGTCCCCGGGGAAGCCACGAGGGGCCCGAAGCCGGCGGCAACCGGCGACAGACCCCCCGCGGCGAGTACTGCAGTCACCGGGCCCGGCCGTCTAGACATCGGCCGGGCTCACTGCTGACCACGGGCCTTACGGCGGGATTCCGGTTCTCTGGTTCAGGACCAGAGGGACCGCAGTACGCTGATGGCCGCGACGATCACGGGCGCCCAGTCAATGAACGCCTGACGCCAGGTCAGGACATGTTCATAGCAGGCGCAGTGTTCGTGCTGGTCCATCGGCGCCTCCCCTCACTCAGCCCCAAGTAGCCCTTTGGGAAGGGCCCCTGTCCCGAAGGGACAGAGCACGTGAGGGGCTCGTGCGGCGAAGCATTTGCAAGCATAGCCAGTTGGCAGTCGACCCGGACCCGGGGGGACCACAACTTCTGGGCCACTGTCGTAATCCAACCACTACATGTAGCGACCAGCTCGCACATTTGGCGGCGACACGCCCTCCAGGGGCGGAATGGCACATGTCACAGGTCCGCGCTGGAGCTTGGCTACGGTCATGCCACGGTCCAGCTGGGCGAAGACACCCATCATCCGGCGCATGGCGGTGCGCATCGGGGCCTCGGGGTCGTCGGGCAGGATCTCGCCCTGGTCGGCCATGAAAGCGCGGCCGCCGTGCTTCCAGCACTGGACCAGTGCTGCCTCCTGTACGACCAGCTCGTGGGCCAGGCGGTCGAGATTGGGCGCCACACGGAGAAGAGGGGCCGGTACACGGCGGACGGGGTACCGGATGACAGACAGGCACCTGTCACGGCGGCCCACAAGGCCTTCGCCCCGGCGGTGAAGAGACTTTCGGGTTTCTCTGCCTCTTACAGCCCGGTGACCTGCGCCTTCAGCCCCGGGGGACCTCCAGGACCCACGAATTACGTCGGACCCGGGCTGGTGGAACCACAGGTCCTGGAGGAGCACATCACCCACGGCCGCTCGTGATCGAAAGTGATCCAGAACCACGGTTGGTTCTGGCACGACTTCCGTGAAGCGGTCACGATTAGTGATCAGTGGGGGTTTCGAGTGCTTGGAGGATCTGTCGCACTTCCTGGCGCCACTGGTCGGCGTCGGGGCTGTCCACCCAGCCGGTTGCCATTTTTGATCCGTCTTGGAGAACCCGGTCCAGTGCGAGTCTCGCCGACGCGCGGAGCGAAGCTGGCAGTTTGGGCAGCGGTTTCCTGGGGCCGTTATCGAGGTCAATCACGATGAGGCTGTCCGGGAGGGCGCTGGCGACGAGAGCGCCGGCGGCAACGGCTTCGGCCCCGTCTCCGCCATCGACGCGTTCTCCCGAGTCGGTGACGCGCTGGAATGCCCGCCCCAGCACGTCGATAACCTGCTGGTGGGTGAGTCCCTCAAGTTCATCGACGAAGTCTGCGGCGAGGTCGCTGTCGAACGGGCTCAGTATCGATGGTCTGGCCTGGCGTCCGTTGCCGAGGTGATGGGCGGCGAGTTCGACGTGAGGCTGGTCCAGGAGTGTACGGGCCTCGACGATGCCGTCGCGTACCCGGCTGGGCGGTGCAAGGTCCAAAACGATGGCGAGCAGGTCTGTGCCGGTCTCGGGTTCGGTGCGGTGGTGCGCGGCGCGGCTGGCGGCGACGGCGACCGCGACGGCCCCGGCGACGGCCTCGGGGTGGGTGTGGGTCACTTCAGCGGACAAAGCAGCCTGCCGGGCTGCGTGTTCCAGGTCGCCTGGGTAGCGGGCGCCGAGAGGGGCGACGCGCATCGCTGCCCCGTTGCCCCCGGAGGAGCCCTGCCCGTCGAACAGTCCGGCCGCGAGTTCGCGCCAGTTGCCGCCCTCGCGGACCCAGGGCGGCGTCGTTCGGGGGATCTGCCCGGTTTGGTCGGAGAGCGTGCTGAGCGATGGTAGGCCCTGTCGTGTGGGGCCTCACACCGCCCTGCCGTAGAAGGGGCTGCCAGTGCGGCCACCACCATCGGACCCGATCAGGTGGTGGCTCGACCATCCGAGAGCACCCCCCGAACGCGGCCTTCCGCTGGAGCGCGAGCACGCCCGTCGGGCCCAACTCTTCTAGCCTGACGGTGTCTCGCAGTCGCTGCCTCCCACAACGGAGGACCCGAACGACCAGTAGCAGCACGGGTCAGCCAATGCTCGGGGCCGTTGCGCGGCCATCATGGCTCGGCTGGTGGGGCGACACCGCAAGATTCCAGTTGTCCGGTCGTCCTGTTTGATGCAGCACCGATGCCACGCGACTGCGCGACGGCTGCCGCCGCGCGCAGCTCGGCAGGGGTCGCCGGCGAACCAGACAGAGGGCGGCTCCGCGAGAAGTTCGGCGATGGCCGGTCCGCAGCAGCCGGCGGCTGCTGCGGGGCGTGGTGGCGAGCCACGCCATGCCGGCCATCGTGCGGCATTCCGGTCCGCAGGGGATCAACAACCCATAACCGGATGCCGCGTCTATGGGGGCGGTGGGACGAGGCGGCCATCTGGCGGTTGTGTCACTTGGCTTTGCGCTGCGCGGCTTGTTCAAGGATGCGCCGGCGGGTCCACCGGCGGCGTCCGCCCTTCTCGGAGAGGGTGTCCACAGTCTTCAGCAGGGGCAGGTTGCCCTGGCCCAGACTGCTGCTGAAGGAGTTCACGCTTTTGAATCCGAGCAGGGCTGCTGCCTGCGATGCGCCCAGCAGCTCATCTGGGTCACCATCGACGGGTACGTCGGGCAGGGCGGGTGCTGCGCGTTTGACGCTGCGCTTTCCGCTGCCCGGGCGGGTGTCTTTCCAGTCCAGGAGCGTCTGCACGCGCCACTTCGGCCGGCGGTAGGGCCGCTCCGCGGTGCCCAGTTCCTCGACGACGTCGGGCTCGGGGAAGTAGCCGGGGTGGTCCCGCACATAAGTGTTGACCTGCTGAGGGTTCTTGTAGCCGAGGAACCTGGAGGCCTGTGCTCCGGTGAGCAGTTCGTCAGGGTCGAGTTTCGGCGGCTTGTACTGATGCAGGCGGGGCGGCTTCCGCTGGGTGAACCACTCGTCGACTTCGCTCTTGTCCCACTGACGGGCACGGCCGCGGTGGCCGACGACCTCCGGGAAACCGTTGGTCTCCCGCTCGAGGTACAGCGCGCTGATACGTGCGGGCGTCAGCCCGCGCTCGGCGGCGATCTCGGCAGCCTCGACGAGGTGCGGCGTGGATCGGGCAGCCATGACCTGAACCGTCCCATCACGTCGCGAGGAGCCGGCCCGCCCGGCTCGCAACGCATATAATGGCGTATGTTCTAGGTGGGTGTCCAGCTGTCCGAGGGATCCAGGCCCGGCTTCATTCCTCCGGGATGAGGCTGACCCCTCGACGGGCGGCGTCTTCTGCCATCTCTGCTGTTCATGACCAGACCGGCCGTTGTCGTGGAGCTACTGCCACCCGTGCAGTGTCAGCGCGCTGGACTGGCTGAGACAGCCGTACAGGCCCGCGCTGGGGTACTCGATGATGTCCTCGGGAAGGTCATGGTCGGCGAACCACTGGAGCGCGAGGCACTTCTCGGGCTCCTTGTTGACGGGCGTCCCCTCCCACTGGGAGGCCACGAAGAAGAACCCGATGCGCTCGGAGCCGTCTTCCTGCCGGTGGTGTACGACGTGCCGGAGCTCCAGGTGATCGGGGTCGACCTCGACGTCGGTCTCCTCGAACAGTTCGCGGGCTGCCCCGACCGTGAGGGGTTCGCCCTGGTCGAGCTTGCCGGAGGGCAGGTGCCAGCGGCGGTAGCCGTAGGGGCCCCCTCTCTGTGAGAGAAGGATCTTGTCACCGTCGCGGAGGAGGACGTGGGTGTCGATGATGGGCTGTGCTGGCTGTCCGCTCATGATTCCTGGGGGGTCGGGGTGGGGGCTGAAGCATCTGACGGTAGTGGGAGGGCGGGGAGCGCGTCGGCGATTCGGCTCGCGACCTCCGATGGGGGTATCTCGGTGCTGTCGATCACGAGGACCTTGGATCCGAGGTCTTCGAGGATGTTCGCGGCGTTGCGGTACAGCTCGACTTCCCGTGTGGGCGCTGTCGGGTCGGACCGGAAGCGGTGGGTGATGCCGGCCTGAGCGATGCGGTCTGCGATCGTGCCGGGGGAGGCGGTGAGGATCACCGCCAAGTCGGGCTGCGGCGCGTAGTCGTTGAGCAGGAGCAGGAAGTCCATCGGTACGCCGTCGAGCCGCTGGAGGACGAGGGTCGATGCCACGTAGCGGTCGGATATCAGCAGCTGGCCACTATGGAGTGCGGGGTCGATGGTGGTCTCGATGTGCCGGTACCGGGCGGCTGCGACGAGGCAGGCCAGGGCCAGGCCGTGAAGCTGGCCGCCGTGCGTGCGGGTGAAGTCCCCGAGGAAGTCCCCGCGGGGCGGCTCGACCGTCCACTGAGCAGGGACGCTCCGCGTGGACAGGACCGTGCGCAGTTCCCTGACGGTGGTGGACTTGCCCACGCCGCTCGGCCCGTCGATGCTGACGAAGAAGCCCTTGCGGTCCCCGGTCATGCGGCTGTCCCCATTCCGGCCTGGTTCCGTTCGTGCTGTTCCCGGGTGAGCATCGCCAAGGTGGAACGGACCTTGTGCAGCGGTACGTCGCCGAACTGGATGCCGACGGAGAAGTTGAACTCGTCGCGCTGGCGCATGGACTCGTCGGCGCCGTCCTGGGTGAGGTCGACGTCCCCGTAGGCCAGCAGGTCATCCGGGTCGTAGCCGGCCTCTTCGGTGAGGGTCTTCCACACCGGCGTGCCTGGGTAGGGGCGGAACTCGAAGACGCTGGCGCGGATGGCGCCGGTGTGCTGGTCGGAGATAGCCCACAGGTTGCGGATGTGTTGAACGGTGGCGTCCAGGTCCTCTTTGGTCTCGGCGGGGAAGTCGAGAATGAAGTACCCCTTCACACCGATGCCGTGGGCGACCAGTCGGCGGGCGACGCGCTCAGTCATCTCGGCGTCGATCCGCTTGTCCATCGCGGCCAAGATGCGGTCGCTGCCGGATTCGATGCCGAGGGCGACCTCGCGTAGCCCGTTGGTGACGAGACGTTCCAGGTCGGCGTCGGTGAGCCGGTTGAGGACGTTGATACGGCCGGTGGCGTCCCACACGTACCGGTCACCGATCTTGTGGCGGGTGAAGGCCTCCATCTGCTCATCGATGACACGGCCCACGCCAAGGAACAGGTCGTCTACGAAGCGGAAGGCGGTCACACCGTACTGCTCGTGGAGCTGGTCCAGCTCGCCGATGATGTTCTCGGGGGAACGGACGCGGATCGTGACGTCGGGGTTGGCGGAGACGGCAGCACCGCAGAACGTGCAGTTGTAGGGGCAGCCACGGCTACCGACGATGTTGGCCTCCCAGTGCCCTTGGCCGCTGATCCCACCGAGCCAGGGCCGTTCGCCGCTCAAGCGGCGGTCCATCGCCGTCGGCGCGGCCTGGTAGGGGTCCTGGGGGAGGAAGACACGGTTGACGTACGGCAGACCGTTGATGTCGGGGCCCAGCAGTGCCGCACTGCTCTTGGGCTCGCAGATGCCGGCGGCCCGGGTGCCGAGCAGGTGGTCGCGCCACAGGACGCCCGGCAGCGTGCGCCGGTTCTGCTCGTCCTCCAGGAGGGCGGCGACGCGAAGTTCTCCTTCACCGAGGACGAGGGCGCGCAGGTGGCGCATGCAGGGGTCGGCGAGGACTCGGTCCGGCATGGCCTTGGCGTGGTGGCCACCGACCATGAGGGCGATACCCGGATCGAGCAGGGCGGCGATCCTAGCGGACATCGCGTAGGTAGGCGCGAGGAGGTTCATGGCGGCCCAGCGGGGCGCGGCCTCGTTGACGATCCGGGCGGCGGCTTCGATGCCCAGGCCGTGAGCCTCGGCGTCGAGCACGCCGACGTTGAAGCCGCACTGCTCGGCGTAGGTGGCGATGTACGCCATGCCGAGCACGGGGAGGGTGTAGTCGTTGGTCCGGGGCCGCAGGGTGTAGTCACGCAGCGGCGCGTTGATGAACAGGGCGTCCAGCGAGTGCTGGTCGTCGGCGCCCGCAATCAGCGGTAACTGCTGCATGGGTCCTCCATGTCATCTGGCATGCGCCCCCCAGGTGAGGGTCGTAAGCGTGAGAGTGTGCAAAGCAGTGCGGTCGGTCCCGGCCCATCCGGTCCACAGCGGACCGAACCCCGTGTCCTTCTTGCCGGGCCAGGCGTAGGCGGGGAGGATCTTGGCGGCCCAGGTACGCACGGCCAGGTCGTCGTGCGGGTAGACGCTGAAGTCGCCGGTGAAGTCTGTGGCCGCCGCAGCAGCGGTCCACGGGCCGATGCGGGGGATGCGCGTGAGTGCGACGGCCAGGGTGCTGGCGTCCATGCGCTCCCAGTCGGTGTGGTGCAGCTCGTAGTGCGTTGCGGCGGCCGTCAGGGCGGTGTGGTGGAACTTTGTGCCGACATCGGCGAACTGCTCGTCGGCCAGGTCGAGTACCTTGGCCGGTGTGGGCGCCACGGCGAGCGCACCCTGGGGGCCTTCAACGGTGGTGCCGTAGGTGCTGCACCAGGTGCGGTATAGCTTCCGGGCCTGGTCGGCACGGACGACCTGCCGCAGGATCGCAGTGGTGATCGCGTCCCACAGCCAGGGGTTCGCCAGACGTTGGGTGACGCCGAGTTGGGCGACTCCTTCGCGGAGGGCGGCCGGGGCGGCGGACGGGAGGTGCGCGGGGTCGGTTGTGACGAACTTGGGCTTTACGTCCTCGGTTCCATCTGCGCACGCCAGGTGCAGGCCGTCCCGGTCGTGGGACACGGTCCAGATGCCGGAGGCCGTACGGACGGCACGTGCGTGTGTGCTGTCTTCGTATGTCTGCCAGGCGGGGTGATCGGTGGTCAGAACGTTGCTCATCGATTACTCCTCGGTGTGCCGGATGTGCTCGCCGTAGCCTCTCGCGTCACGGCCGTACGCCGCGCCGTGGCCACGGGATTGGAGGTATCAGCCGATGAGGTCGCGTTCGATCAGGTAGGTGCGCATGCTCTGGTACTCGGCGAGCGTGCAGGGGCGGGACTCCTCGGGCGCGTCGCCCGGGGTGGCGGCGGCCGGCCAGCTCTCCGGCGGCGGCATCAGTTCCTCGGCCGCGTGGGAGAGCTTCTTGCGGCGCGGGCCGCGCACGAACAGGGTGACCGTGTGTGGCTCCATCACGGCCTGGTGCACGATCGAGTCGCCGAGCGTGTAGGCGCTGTCGGGCCGCTCAACGGTCACGATGCCCTGTTCCAGGTCCGCGCCGGTGAACGGGACAGTCCAGCCGTCGGTGCGACGTCGTACGACGTGGACGTAGCCGCCGGTGAGGATGCGAGTGGCGAAGGCGTAGCAGTGGTCGTGCGGGACGAGCTGGTTGTCCGGCCGGGGGTTCATGTTCAGCCGGATCTCGAATCCGCGGTCCGGGGCCTGGTACAGCGACAGCCGGTTCAGCAGTAAGGTGACGCGGCTGGCGGACAGGCGGTCCGGGTCGCGCAGGACGTCGTTGACGAGCTGGGTGAGCAGCGGCCGGTCGTCGGCGAGGCGGTTGAGCATGGCGCGGCTGATCCGCTGCATCCTGCGGACGTCGTCCAGGTCCGGCGGCGGCGCCGCATCCAGCCATGAAGCCGTTGAAGTCAGCATGGTGCACCTACCGGGGTGCGAGAGGCCTGTTCGAGGTACCGGCGGCCCCGCCGGGTGAAGGCGGCGTACGCCTCGCCGGACAGGAGCCCCTCGCGGTCGGTTACGGGCTCACTGGTGGCGAGCACCTGCACGGTGGACACGGTCCCCCCAGTCGCGCACAGTGTGCCGGGGTGCGCAGCGAAGAACTCCCCGGCGCCGAGCGTCCGCGCGTACTGCGGGCGGCCCTCCTGTTCGTCGTCAGGTTCTCGGTACATCTCCATCACGGTGGTTCCGGCCATGTTGAGGACCGCAGTGGGCGCGTGCACCGGCCAGAACGTCAGGGCGCGCGTGTCCGAAACACGCAGGTAGACGGTGCACTCTTCCGGCGTCTTCAGCGGCAGGTACGCGTAGCCGTGCGCGAGGAACGACTCCGTTGCGCGGTACGTGCCGGTGTCGAGGAGGTGCAGGACGCGAGACGCGAGGGGGCTGAGCCAATCGCTGGCGGCCAACACGGTGATGTCAGGAATGTGGCTGGGGTCTCGGCTCTGCGCCAGCAGCCGGCCAACGAATCCTGGGAGAACAGCCTCCACTGGGTGACCCTTCGATTGAGTTCGGAGATGCCTGCTGCCGAGGGGAACTCTCTCGGCAGCAGGAGCCGGGACTGCGTGCAGCTTGGGGAGGTTGGAGCAAAGTGCACCTCCGCACGCGGAGATCAGGAGATCGTGCTCAGCACAGATCCGAGGATCGTTTCGTGCGGTGCGGGGGCCGGCCGGAACTGGTCCAGCAGCTGGTGTAAGGCCGTCGGCGGGACGAGCCGGTCACCGCGGCAGGGCGCAGCCAGTAAAGGCCGGGCGGCTCCGTCGCCATCATCGCGGGAAGCGCGATGATGTGGGGTCGACCGAGGCACGTTGCGTACCGGTGCGGCCCCATTGGTCGCTCGTTCCGGGCGGCACCAGCCAGATCAGCCACGACCGTTGCGGATCCTCGATCACCGGCCCACACGCGTCCGCTTGCTCGTTGCCGGTGTGCTGGATGCCGTCCATGCCCCATTGGTCGCGGACGGCGTGGGCCAGCCACGCGGGTGCGGGCTGGGCGGGGTCGTGGGCACGCAGCTCCTCATAGTTCTCTTCGGGCAGAAGAAGGCCATCTTTGTGGCCGGGCCGCAGCAGCACGTGCTGCTCCAGGAACGGGCTCGCGATCAGGTCGTGCACGAATCCTCCAGGTGGCTTGAGCGGGCAGGTCTACGCGGCGAGCGCAGCCAGCTCCTGCGTCAGCTCGTCCAGGGCGACGACACGGAAGGAGGTCAGCCGGCGGATCAGCTGCGAGGCGAGCACGGTGCGCAGACGCGGGTGGTCGAAGGCCAGCGCATGGTCCGGGTTCGCCATGACGTACACCTGTTTGCTGGCGTTGAGGCCGTAGATGGTGCCGTGGACTCCGTACAGGGGGGCGCTCTGCGCGAGGTAGACCACCGGCTCGATGTGCGGGCACAGCGCAGCGGCGGAGCGGAGATGCTTCGCGCACACCGGCGGTTGATTCGTGACAACCGTCGACTGATGGGGGTCCACGCCCTGGGGCAGGAAGAAGGGGAACCCGAGGGGCGTCCGCGCGGGCCGCGTGCAGACCTGGCACTGCAATAGCCGCATCGTCAGCATCTGCCGGTACGGGTGCATGAACTTCCACTGCGGTTTGCCCGTCGGCATTCCCCGGCCGTCCACGGGGTTGAAGCCGCACCGCGCCCACAGCACGCCCCGCAGGGGCCGGTCCCTGGGATCCTCGTCCCCGTAGTAGAGCCGGGGGCCGGAGGGGTGCCGGTAGATGAAGAGGTTGTTCGGCGCGGCTTCCTCCCCTTCTCGCTGGGTGATGAAGGGGACTAAGCGCGGCTCGGCCAGGGCGGGCACAGAACGGTTCTTCTCTCTCTTCTGTTGGACGTAGGGGCTGTAGGGGAGCGGCCGAGTGATCACGCCGCCTCCTTCAGGCATCTCGTGGCCACCAGGTGTTCCATCAACTCGTTGACGGTCCAGCCCATCCGGCGCAGGTGCCCGACGGCCTTCCAGCGGTCGCCCGGCAGCTCCTCAGCGCGCACCAGGCGGGCCCGCTCCATCAGGTAGGCCGCCGCGTCGTCCTCCTCGGCTTCGGCAGCGACAGCGATGTTCACAAGCTGCATCAGATGACCACACAGACGTTGCGCGAGCTCCTCGAAGCGCTCCTCGGCGGGCATGACCTCGTCCAGGACGGCCGCCACGTCATCGAGCACAGCGCCACCGTCGTACACCTGCCACGCGCGGACGCGTTCCAGGACCCTGGTGAGGGCTGTGCTGTCCAGCGGCGGCGTCCACTGCGGCACGGGGCGATTCCAGCGCCGCACCAAGGCGGTCACCGGCCCAACCCAGCTAAGGCCAGGTGAACCCAGGCGCAGGTGCCCTCATCGGTGAAACCCCACGCGCCGCCCATCTCCGCAACGAGCGCGTCCACGATGACCAGGCCGCGCCCGCCTTCCGCATCGGAGGCCACGTACTGCGGGGCGATCGAGGTAACCAGGCTGAGCCCGACAACGACTGCAGCCAGGAGCCCGGCGCCGGCTGTTACACCGTCGGAAGACGGAAGCCGGTGGCGGCTGGTCACTGCTGGCCCTTCACGCGGATCTCGGCCCAGACGCGTTTTCCCCAGGGCAGGAGATCGACGCCCCACCGGTCGGACAGTGCGTCGACGAGGGCTAGGCCCCGGCCGCCGATGTTCTCGGGTGACGGTCTGCCGAGCGTGATCGAGCAGCGCTTTTTGTCGACCGCGGCCAGGCGGACGCGGTCCGGGGCGGGGCGTTCGATGCGGACTCGGATGCTGTGTGAGCGGCCGTGGCGTACGGCGTTGGTGACGAGTTCAGAGATCAGCAGGGCGGCAGTCTCGCCGGTCCCCTCATCGAACGCCCACAGGGCGCAGCACTGGCGGGCCAAGCGCCGCGCCTCGGCGGCCGTCTCCGGCACGGAGGACATCGTGATGTTGTATCCGGAGTGGCCTGTCGGTCTCGGTTCCGCGGTCGCCATGGTCATCGTCACGCCTTGGTTGGGCTGGCTGGGGGTGGACCCCGCCCGCTTGCCTCGGGGGAAGCCTGCGGGCGGGGGCCGTCAGGTGCGTTCATTGGGGCGCTCCCGGCGGCTGACAGCTAGTCAACGTGACGGGAATGGGTCGGGGAGACTCCAGAAGGTGACTCCAACCCGGAGTCGTCCCCACGGCCATTGGGCATAGCATCGACCTCACCGCTACTCGGGGGAGTCGCAGATGAACCAGCAGTCACTACCAGACCAGCGCGCGATCGTGGCCGGGCTGCTCGGTGATGAGCGGCTGCTACGCGCCTGCGCCGAGCGGGACATGGGCGCCGTCTTCCGGATGCTCAACGCCCGGGGTGTCAGCACGCGGCGGATCGCCGCCGCCGTCGACATCACGCAAGGTCGGCTCTACGACTACATGAACGGCAAGAGCCGGGTGGAGAAGCTGGCCATGTTCGAGCAGATCGCGGACGCCTTCCACATCCCTGGTCATCTGCTGGGCCTGGCTCGCAGGTCGTGGGAGCCTGCGCCGGCGGTCGCAGAGCACCAGCGGGCGGACCGTCCGCTGCCGGACGGTGACGACCAAGCGGCAATTGATCACTTCCGCAGCGCTGACCGGCAGACCGGCGGCGGCCGGTTATACGGGGCGGTCGTGCGGCATCTGTCGGACCGGGTAGCGCCCCGGCTGGTCGACATCGGCAGCGGACCGCAGGTGTTCGCCGCCGCGGCGGCGCTGACCGAAATGGCCGGGTGGATGGCCCACGACTCCGGCCACGATGACCGCGCTGCCCAGCATTTCACCCGCGCGCTTCCGCTGGCCCGCACATCCGGTGACCTCCCGCTAGCCGCGCACGTCGCCGCGAGCAGCAGCCACCTTGCACTCCAGACCGGGGACGCTGCAGGGGCCGTCGGTTGGGCCCGGACTGGGCTTGACCTCGCGGCGCAGGGACCACGGATTCCCGCGCTGACGGCGCGGCTGAACACCATGCAGGCGCGGGCCCTGGCCGCCGCGGCGCAACACATCCCGGCCGCCCGCGCCCTGGACGCTGCCCTGCGTGACCTCGAAGGAACAGCTGCTGCAGATCATCCGTGGCTGAGCCCGTTCGATGCCGCTGCGCTAGCCAGTGAGTCAGCGCTGATCCTGCGCGACCTGGAGCAGTACGACCGGGCGCTGACGCATGCCGAACAGGCTGTTGCGTTGCGGGAGGCGGGCCGGGCGCGGTCGCTGGCGTTGTCCCGGATCACCCTGGTGGATATCCACGTACGCCGCGGTGACCTGGACGCCGCCGTAACCGCAGGTCACGACCTCCTCAGCACGAGCCCCATCCTGTGCTCTGTCCGGGTCGTGCAGCAACTCGACGAGCTGCGGCGGCTGCTCGAGCCGCACCGGTCGTACAGGCCAGTCCGGGAGTACCTGGTGCGGTTCGATGACGCACACCGCGCCAGAATGCTCCTGCTGGCCGATCTGATCCCGCCGTCCCCGGGAGGCACCACCGCATGAGGCCCACCAAGACACCCACCCCTGCCGACCCCGACGCGTGGAACGCCTACCTCGCGGAGGGGAACGCCAAGCAAGCCCGCAAGCGCGTCGCCGCTGACGTGCTGCTACAGGACCCGGCCGGGCGCGTGCTCCTGGTGAATCCCACCTACAAACCGGACTGGGACCTGCCTGGCGGGATGGCGGAGGCCAACGAGCCGCCGGAGGACGCGGTGCGCCGAGAGCTGATCGAAGAACTCGATCTCGCAGTCGTCCTGCGGGGTCTGCTGGTGGTGGACTGGGTCGCACCGCACGGACCCTGGGACGATCAGATCGCATTCGTCTTCGACGGCGGCACGCTCGACCAGGACCAGGCCGACCGACTACGCCCGCGCGACGATGAGCTGTCCGAGGTCGCGTTCGTAACGCCGGACGAAGCGAGTGCTCGCCTTCGAGACCGAATGCGACGCCGGTTCGAGGGGGCGGTGCGCGCGCTGGAGACGGGACGGCCGCTCTATCTCAGGGACGGCGTGCCAGTGATGTGACCGGCGACTCCGTTCCCAGACTCAGGGGGAGGGACCGCCACTGTTCCTGGGGAAGGTCGCTTTCCGCAAGGGGGTGCTGAATCGAGCGTGGCGGGCGTGTTCGTGCTCTCGGGCGGCCTCGGTGAGACACCAGGGAGCACACCCCTGCTTGAGGTCGATGGTCTGGGCCAGTGAGCCGGAGAGGCCGGCCAGCAGCAGGAGCGGGTACGGGGGGCGGAGGGCCACCGTGCTGCGGTCCACCCAGGCGGCCACGGCGGCTCGTCGCATGGAGTGGGCGGCCCGGGCCTCGCCCTCGAGGCCGGCGGCCTCGGTCTGGTGGTGGCAGGCCGGCCAGGCGAGGAAGCGCAGCAGGGCGGGAGTGCCGCGCTGCCGAAAGGCGTTCAGGATCATGGGCAGGTCGTTGCGCTGCGCGACATGGGCGGCGCATGCGGGAAGGACGGCGGTGAGCGTTGCTGCCGTCTTCTCGTACGGCTTGTGTCCGGTGGCGGACTTCATCGGACACACCGTGAGGGGCGGTGGGTGTCGTCGTCGTAGGGGTCAGGCTGCCCCGGTAGCCGGTGCGGCTGCGGGTGAGCCGCGGCAGGTGGTCGGCGGGGGCGGTGGTCGGGTAGGCCGTTGACGGGGCCGAGGCAGGCGCGTACGGCGGTGAACTGGTCCCAGCGGTGGGGGTGGTGAGTGCCGGTGACGTGCACGCTGCCGGGCATCGTCCCGCGCAGCTCGAAGATGACGGGGTCGTCCTGGCGGGGGCCGGCGGTGGCGCGCACGGTGCCGGCGGGCGTGTCGATGGTCAGGCTCAAGCGGTCATGGGCTGCGGCTCCTCGGCGGGTTGGTTCGGTGAGCTGGGGCCTGCCGCCCCGCGCTCGCCGAAGGGGCAGGGCGCGGGCGTCGGGGTGGCAGGTCGTCGGCCAGCGGGGCTCTGGCCGGGTGGCCGTTCCCGCCTCCCTGGGGGAAGGGGGAAGACGGCGAACGGCGTCTGTGGGGCTACTCCTGCGGCGGCTTGTGGCGGCGCAGGTTGTCCCGCTCGGTCAGGGACACGTCCTTGCCGCACGGGCATGTGCCGTAGCGGCGGCCGTGCAGGTGGAAGAACTTCGGGCCGGTGTTCTTGGCGTTGACGGTGCGGATGGTGCCGGGGACCGGGTGGTGTTGGTGCAGAAGCCGCCGGCGGTGACGGCGGGCGTGTCAGCCACGGGGGCTCTCCTCGTCGGTGTCGGAGATCTGTGTCAGGACTGGCGCGTCGTAGACCTCGCGCAGGACCGCGGGGACGCCGGGGCACGGGATGACGGCCTGCTGGAACTCGGCCGTGTCCATGGGGTGCAGCCACCCGTTCCGCACGGTCCAGCCGCACGCGCGGGGGTTGGGCTCGGCGGCGGTGGTGGCAACCAGGACGGCGCTGGTTACGGTGCTGCCCTCCAGCGCGAACACCAGCAGCGCGCGCACCGCGCAGTAGTCGTCTTCATCCAGCACGGCCAGGCGTAGCGGGGCGGTGCCGACGGAGAGATCAGCCTCAGTGCGGACGAATGTGTCGTCGGTGCGTGCGGCCATGAGGTTGATCGTGTGTTCGCCGTCGCCGAGTGTCTGGACCAGGACGGCAAGCGCGATCAGCGTGCGGCTCATGGCGGCCGCTATGGCGGCGTCGTCGGGGCGGGTGAGCTCCGGGCGTGCGGGCATGGGGCGTGACTCCTTGATGGCGGTTGGCCGGGCGTTGCTCCCTCCTCGCCCCGCGCAGCGGGGTGCTCCGGGCTGCGCCCGGGGCCAGTGGGCGGCTCGCTGCGCTTGCCGGGCCGGTCTCCTGCGCTGCGTTTCGGGGACGGGGCGCGCGGGCTGCTTCGCAGCCTCGCTGGTGCGGCAGGGGGAGGGGGGCGGGCGCGCTCCGCGCTCCCTCAGGGGTGGGGGCGCGCTCCGCGCTTTGGGACGTGGGGCCCGTGCGGGCCGGGCCAGGGGATCCCGGCCCGCACCGGGGCTTGGTCAGCCGTGCGTGGCGGCGGCGGTCAGGGCGGGCAGTGCGAGCACTTCGAGGGCGGCGGCCTGGTCGGCATCGGTGAGGGTCTGCGCGGTCGACGTGACGGCCTGCATCACGCCTCCGGCCGTCATCTGACCGCCCCGGATGAAGTGGGCGAGGATCATGTCCTTGGCCTCGGTAGCGATGCTGAGCGTCTTGGTGACGTGCTCGATCGTCTTCGTCGGCTCGGTCAGCGGCTTACCGGCGGCGGCCTCCATCTCGCGCACCTTGGCCTCGACGTAGTCCCGGGAGAGGAACGTGCGCACGGCGTCGGCGGTCTTGGAGGTGATCAGTTCCAGCGTCTTGCGCTGGGTGTGCCCGGACCAGGACACGACGCCCTCGTCCTGCTTGCCTCCGAGGTGCACGGCGCGCATGACGTCCTGGGCCATGGTCAGTCCGTTGCGGCACACCTGGATGACCGCGCGCGGGGTGATGGTGTACGCCCCGGCGCCGACCTCGCTGTTGGTGATGACGAAACCGGCGGAGATCATCGGCAGTTCGTCACCGCTGCGGCCGTCGAACGGTGAGCGGTAGCCACGCAGCAGCGCACGGGCCTGGATGGCGACGGCTTCGGACTCGACGCGCACGTACATGCGCCGGTCGGTGAGGTCGCAGCCGGTCACGCGGGTGGGGTGGCCGGACTGCTGCACCCCGTCCAGGGCGGCCAGCAGCATGTCGAAGTTGTCCATCAGCTTGTAGCTGTCGGACAGCAACGCGCGGGCCACGCCCTCGGTAGGCGGCATGCCGGGGCCGGCCTCGCCCCGGAACGCACGCAGCATGAACTTGCGCTCGGGCTCCTGGCGCAGCCACGCGTTGACGTTCTCGTCCAGGAGCGGGACGTTGTCGGCGCGCATGCGGCGCAGGTAGGCGAGCGGGATGCGCAGCTTGTCGGAGATCCCCTCGTCGGCGACGGCGGTGGGCCGGTAGATGCCGTCGACGTCCGACACGCCGTCTTCGGTGATCAGGGACTCCACGCCCTCGACGTGGACGTTGCCTTCGCGGAAGCGCAGGGCGGCGGCGGGGGCGATCACGTCCAGCTTGCGGCGCTGCTGGTCCTCCAGGATGCGGACCATGTCGGAGAGATCTGCGTTGCGGGCGCCGGCGGGGGCGACGTTGGTGGCGCGCTCGGCGAACTGCTGAGTCATGCGAGGTTCCCCTTCGTTGGCGTCCGGGTCGGGGCCACCGCCCCGGACGTTGTTGATTCCTGCGGTTCGGGGGCGGGGCCACCGCCCCCGAACAACTCCAATACTAGTGTGAGTGTGTCAGGTGTGAAGCCACCCCTGACCAGCGCTTTTAGGCGAACGCGCGGTACATCGGCAACGGTGTCAGGCTCCACCGCCGCACGTTCCTGGCCACGATGGCGGCCGTCGGGCCGGTCATCGCGCTGAGGTCGTAGCGCAGTTCAGGCGCCTCGCCGAACGGGTCGGCGTACGCGTGGATGGCGCTCACCCAGTACGTGCCGTGAACCTGTGTCAGGCTGCCGTGATAGTCGACCTTCTGCCACAGAACCGGCCCAGCGTCCTGCGGGTCCAGAGTCCTTGCGACAGCAACCGCGAGCGCGCTCGTGATCCGCTCCGTCATCAAGAGCACGAAAGCGGCTGACACCGTACGCGGATCCACGGGCACACCCGCCAGGGCCGCTCCCGTGTGCCCGCCGCGCACCCCCATGGCCCAACCCAACTCGAAGAACGGCCGGACCAAAGCCAACTGCTCGTGAGAGACCCTGAGCGCGCTCGGGTCGCTCTCGCTACGCGCCAACCCCTTCAGCGCATAAGCTGCCTGCTCCCGCTCGGCGTCCGTGATCGGGGCGCTGATCTCCTCGGCCCGCTGCCCAATCCGAGTGTCTTCCATGACTCCCCTTCGTCGTGTCTGCACTGCCGGGTCTGGAAGGGAGGCGCCCCCCTAGCGGATTACTTCAGGAATCCGCGCGTCCGAAGAAACTCGGCCGTGATGTGCGCGACTCCGCGCGGCTTGTAGATCTGTGGGAATCGGCGCATCTCCACTTCGGTGCGGCCCGTCTCGTCCGGCTCGATCAGTTCATGCACGAGCCGGTAAGGACGGTCACCCGACGGCATTTCCAGAACAACGGGACCGACCTTGGTATCGAAGCGAATTCCGGTGTAATTCGCGTCGGAGTTGTGCACGATGCCCGCCCCGGCCCGCTCGCAGATAAGCGGAAGGAAGTTCGCGACCGTGCGGGCCTGAATTGCAAGGCCGGTCATGGGCGCGTCCTTACCGCCGCGCACTCGGCGGACGATTCCGTCGGAGATCTGGATTTCCACTAGGTTTTCCCCTTCGTCGATCACTGCGTGTGCCGGGGGTCGCCTCCCCCTGCAACTCACATACTAGTACGTGTTGGCATGAGTTGGAAGCCTTGTTGCGCCCCGTGTTGCGGTAGATGCTGCCCCCTGACGTTGCGCCAGGTGTTGCGCTGGACGTTGCGCGGCCTCGCGGCCGGCCTCTATAAAACCCCACATCAACGGCCCGCAAGGGCATGGTTGAGCAGCTGACATCCCCTCTGCTGCCACTTGCCCCGTACCGGTTGAAGGAGAGTGAGGAATGGGGTGCGGTGGTGGGTGGGGCGGCGGGCTTCGGGGATCGGGGGCGGCCTGGTGTTGGTTGCGCGTCGACTGGCGCCGCCGCGCCGCGCTGGGGTGGTCCGGCCCTGGGGCACGGCAAGGGTGGGGGAGGGGTGGGGTCAGGGCCCGGAGGGCTCGTCACCCATCCTCTCTCGTCGTCCAGCTCTCTGCCCTTCCCCCCTGTCCTCCTCTCTCCTCCACGGAGGCACAGACCCTCTTTTCTCGCTTTTCCGTGCCGGAGGCACGCAGGGTTATGGAGCGGCCGGAAGCCCATTCCATAACCCACCGCCAGGGGCGGGCAATTCGCGAACGGCACCCGGGGTGGGTATATTTCCAGAGTTGATCCAGACCCCGTTTTGAAGCACACCTGGGGTGTGACCTGTTTCCGCCAAAGGTACATGCTGCATCAGCTGATGCACGTCTGCTCACCCTTCAGTCTGAGTCTGCGTCAGACACCCTGTTCTTACTGTCACCGCTCCCGGTCACCCCTTCCCTCTTGCTGCTGCCCGCGCGGAGCGCGGATTCAGGGGCTGGAGCGCAGCGGAGGCCCCGCCCCGGGCGCAAGCCCGGCTGGCCGCAACGCGGCCCTGGCCCGTGGAGCGCAGCGGAGCGGGCCTAACTCTCGGACGGAGTCCGAGAGTTGACGC
>NZ_BBZJ01000038.1 GCF_001417775.1 Streptomyces sp. TP-A0356
GCGGACTTTGTCCTGGTCGAGAACGGGGCAGTGAAGGAAAAGCACTCCTACGTCGACGGAATGGCGATGCAGGCCGCGCTTGCGCCCGCCGATGCTGCCGCATGAGCCGCACTGAATGACAAAACGGTAAGAAGCTGTTGTCTTCCGAAACCTGAGGACGGCGGTTTCGCTGGTCAGGCGTAGAGGCGACGTCAGCGTGGGAGTGGTGGCTCGTCGTGTCGTCGCCCCCGGGAGGTCGTGGATGCGGTCGGTCGTCGGACTACTGGAAGAGCACGAGCTCGCTGCTCGCCATCGCGTCGACGGGCTGCGTGAGGACGCCGACCGCCTCCAGGCCGAGTTGGCCGCAGCCGAGCGGGAATGGCCGGAGTGGTCGATCGCCCGCAGGCGGGTCGATACGGTGCCGGCTCTAGGACTGCGGCAACGCCGCCGACGCGGAGGTCACTCCGGATCCGCGGGATGCGGACGCGCAGTCGGCGCCCCGGGATGCGGCGAAGCCGAAGCCGAAGTCGCAGGTGCCGATGCGGCGTGAGGGGCTGGTTTGGTCGGTCGGTGCTGTCGGTCGACTACCAGCGCCTCCTGCAGGCGCTCGCGGACCAGACCCAGCTCGGTCAAGGGCCGCTGAGTTGCCAGGAGACGGCCGCAGCGTTCGGCATGGACGTGGTGTCGGCAAGAGTGGAGGCACAGCGGTCGAAAGCGAAACGGCTGGTAGCCCTCGGCTGGTTCGCCGAGTCGACGCCGGGCCGGTTCACGCTCGCGCAGGCCGTGGCCGGGCCAGGTGGCGGGTCATGAGCAGGGCCATCGACCAGTAGACCATCGCTTCGGCGCTGGTGGTGCGGCGTAGCCGTGGGCCAGGCGGCGGGTGTGCATCAGGTGGGCGAAGAACCGCTCGACGATCCACCGCTTGGGCAGCACCACGGGTCATGCCCCTGTGGTGGTGTAGCGGGGGCCGAGTTGATCTTCGTCCTGGGGGTAGATCGTGACCAGGCTGCCTTCGGGGATGTAGCGGCGAGGGAAAGCGATCTATTCGTCGTGCATCTCGATAAGGACGGTTGTGGCGAGGCGTTCGAGGGCGTCGGGGTTAGGGAATGTCTGGACGGCGTCGACGCGGCGCTTGATCTCCCGGTTGACCCGCTCCAGGGGGTTGGTCGACTGGATCTTCTTCCAATGTCGCTCGGGGAAGCCCGCGAAGGCGGTGAGGTCGACCTTCGCCTCCCAGAGCATTGGCCTCACCTTCGGGAACTGCCGTCCGAGCATGTCGGCGACGCTGTCGAGTTGGGCGCGGACGGCCTCGGCGGTGGGCTGGGCGAAGATCGTGCGGATGGTTACGGCCACCACCTCCGCGGCGTCCTTGGGGATCAACGCACAGACGCTGCGCAGGAAATGAACGCGACACCTCTGGTAGGCGGCACCGAGCATGACCTTGCGGACGGCCTTGACCATGCCGCTGTGGTGGTCGGCGATGACCAGGCGGACCCCGGTCAGACCCCGCTCGCGCAAGGAGGGCGGGAACTCGCTCCAGAACCAGATCTTTCGGACCCGCGCCCCCGCGTCGCGCCTCTCCCCTCGCGCAATCGAATGACCGCTGTCCACCACCGTAGGGGGATCTACAGCGCAAAAGAACTGGGACTTGACTCAACTGTCTTCATCCGCTGTTGGCTTATGGACATACTGGACACCTCTTGCAGAACGGTGCGGGCCGTTCACATCTCCCTGGCCACGGAACCGGCCGCACCGCTGTGCGCCTGGACAGCCACGCCCGCATCGTCACGCAGGTCTCCCACACGCTTCCTCCGAGGGCACGGACATGGATGAACAGGAAGACGCTGACGGTCGTTTCGTCAAGGCGGAGCTGCTGCAAGGGCTCGCCATGGCCCTGATGCGGCTCGGCGTGGAGCTCGACATCAGGGGTGCCGACAACAGCGACTGGCTGCTTCTGGTACGGCAGCTCTACGTGCTGAGCTCGCTCGGCGGGCACCAGTTCGTCTCGATCGCCGGTGAGCAGGGAGCCGGCAAGACGTTGCTCGCCCGCAACCTCTATCCGGACGCGGACACCTGGCTCGAGGACAACACTGGCCTGGGCGAGAAGTGCCCGGTCGCCATCGTCGAGCGGGCGGGCCTCCAGGAGCCGCGCGGGGTGGTGGTCTTCCGGCGGCCCGGCGCCCACGCTGAGCGCACCGGCCAGCTTGTGGAGCGGCGGTACTACTCGGCCGAGCAACGCGAGGAGTGGCGTCGGCACGTGAAGAGCCAGGATGCCCGAGTGCTGCTGACCCAGCTGGAAGTGCCCTTGGGCTTCTGGCAGTTGGAGGGCACCGGGTTCGTGCTGCTGCCCGGTCTGGAGCGGGGCCGGGCGCAGGAGCAGTGGCAGGAGCTGATGAAGATCGTCCTGGCCACCAGCCCGGCCGCGCTCCTCGTTGCCGACGAGCGTCGTCTGGCCAACGCCGGACAGCCCGAGCTGCTGAGCCTGCTGCGCCGGGACGAGGACGAGCTGCACCTGGTGGTCGCGGTGCCCCGCTGCGAGGCTTCCACACCCGAGGCGATCGAGGAGCGGACCGCTCGCGCGGCGGAGGTCTTCGGGGTCGACCGGGCGGACGTCGTCCCTGTGGGCAAGGACGGCATCAGCCCGAAGGGCTGGGTCAAGACGCTCAGGACGCGGATCGACGCCAAGCGCGGAGGCGCCCGGGACAGCCGGCGGCTGGAGACGGACCTGATGCGTGAACTGATCCGGCGGGATCTCGCGGGTGTCCTCAGGCTGGCTAAGGCGGCACGTGACCGCAAGGCCCTGGACAGCGAGGTCGCCGAGCAGATCCAGGGGCTGCTGGACGAGTTCGACAAGGCGAGCGACGGTTTGCGGCGCGCGCTCACACCCAAGGTGGCCGAGCACTACGGCCGGCACATGAACCGGGCTTCGACCAGGTTGACGAAGCTGTTGCATGACAGCGGAGGACTGAAGGAAGCGACCATCCGCACCAAGGACTACTTCCAGCTGCGCAGGAACGAGCGCGACGACCGCTTGGCCGAGCTGGTACGGCAGGCGTGGCTGACGCCTGCGGAGTCGGAGCAGCCGGGTCTGCCCGGGCCCAACGCTGCCTACCTGGGCAGCATCGAGGCGACCGTGCAGGTTCAACGGCAGGTCTACTTGGGGGCCTTCACGGGGTCGCTCACTCAGGGCCGTCTCGACCGCGATGTAGCGCTGGTTCTGACGGGCCGGCCGCCCGTCGGCGACGCGGACGCGCAGCCGGACGACCTCCGGGGCACCGTCTCACCCGCGGTGAACGTCGGAGGGCGACTCGTACAGGCCGTCAGGGCGTTGCCGTTCATGACACTCGACGCCCGGGCCTTCGCGGTAGGCGAGTTCGCGATGCCCGACGGCACACTGGAGACGACGAAGTCGCCCGAACAACTGTCGCGCCTGCTGCGCGACCTCGCGGATGAGCGAAAGGCGCTGCTGGGCACCGTGGGTCTCCTGCTGGGCACGGACGCGTTCGTCAACGAGGACATCGACCTCCTGGCGCACGTGGGACAGCTCTCGGCAGGCCTGTTCGCCGGCAGCGTGAAGACCGCGGGACTGGGCGCGACCGCCTCGACGCTGCTGCTCACCACCGTCGGCGTCGGTGTCGTCGGCGCCACGCTTCTCAACGCTGGGAACAACAAGATGTCCGAGCGTGACGGCCTGGCGAGGTCGCTGCTGGCCCGCCATCGGGAGGCGGCGGAGCGGCAGGTGCTGGAGAACGTGGACGAACTGCTGCGCGTAACCCGGGAGGTCTTGCAGGCCCGACTGCAGCAGGCGCTGGGGGCGGACAGCGAACTCAACGGCCAGTTCCGGCTGGTGTCGGCCACACGTGCGGTGGAGAGCTACCGCGAGCGGATGCTGGAGGCGCTCGGCTATGACGAACTCGGCTGACCTCGACCGGCTGCGCTGGTCGTGGTCGTCCGAGGCCGTCGCCTGGCTGCGGGCCAGGCTGTGGGGTGTGGACGAGGCGTTGGAGCAGTCCGATCTCGCCCATGTGATGGTGCTCGGAGACTCCCAGGTGGGCAAGTCGACCCTGCTGCTGAGGCTGCTCGGCGTGACCGACCCAGAGGCCGCGGCCGAAGCGGCCGTCCCCTTGCGGGCTGGGCGGGGGCGTGGCCGGTCGGCGACGCCGGTGCCCATCCGCTACCAGTGGTCCGGGGACCCGGACCGATGGTCCTTGGCCTACGCCGGCTCGGGCGACGCGTCCGGCGAGCACCCGGGAACCGCCTGGCTGACCTCCGGGCAACTGAAGAAGCGGCTGCGGTCGTTCCGCACCGGCGCCACGGGAGATCGGCTGCGCTGGGAGTCGCGGGCCCGGCCGCTCGAGATCGGGCTGCCGGACCGCTTCGCCGGCCCCAATCGGCGAACGGACCTGCGGGTCTTCGACCTGCCGGGGCTGCACGGCGCCGGAGTGGAGGAACGGGAGGCGGCCAAGGCCCTGCTGGCCGTCTACGCGCCCGTGGTGGACCACGTCGTGTTCGTTGTCTCGGCGGACCAGTTCGCCGAGATGGTCCGGGACCCGGCGATCACCGAGAACCCCTTCCTGCGCGGCTGGGATGACCAGGCACACCGCTTCAGCCTCGTGTTCACCAGAGCGTTCAGCGGTGACAGCGTGCGCAGGCACTTGCACGCGGTGCTCGGTGAGCCCGGGTACCCCGGCTGGGCCCGCCGCGACCGGGTCGTCGCGGCCGTCCAGGAGCACTACGCCGAGCAGCTGCTGGTGTCGGAGTTGCCCCCGGTCGCGCCGAGCGCTCTGTTTCCGGTCGAGATCGGCGAGTCCTGGAAGGAGTTGCTGGACAGCGACCCCTCCTACGCCGAGGCGGTGACCTCCGTCTGTGACGAGCTGCTGCGGCGGCTCAGCGACACCGTCGCCCGCTACTCGGACCCCGACCGCAGGCATCTGGCAGCGTCGGAGATCGCCGCAAGGGTCGAGATGGTCGTACGGGACGACATCAGACGCCGTGAGAAGGCCCTGAGCACGGCGGCGCAGACCTGGCGGCGCGCCAAGCAGGCGCACACCGAGGCGCTCGCCTTTGTGGAACGGGCCCAAGCGGCCGCGAAGGCAGCTCGCCGGAGGACCGAGGCGCTGCGGAAGCGCTTGGAGAGGCTCGCCGAGTGGCCGGTCGTGTACGTCCGCCCCGGCAGGCCGGACATGAAGGGCAGCCTGGTTCGCGCGAAGCAGGAGGAGGAGCGCGCCGCCTGGACGGAAGCCGCACGCAGAGCGTGGACAGACTGGCGCGAGACCACTGAGGAACCGGAGGTGCCGCGACAGCCGCCGCACGACCTGAGCACCCGGATACGAGAGGACTACGACGAACTGTGCGGCTGTTGCCATCTGTGCGAACGGTGGAAGCGCTTCATGGGGGAAGGCCCGGACCGTTGCTACGAGCGGATGACCGACGTCGGCACGCGCATGCCGGCCCGGATCCGGACCACGCTGCGCGAGCACGCCGACTCGGCGACCGCCCGGTTGGCCAAGGCCGAGGCCGATGCCGATCAGCAGTGCACGGTCGCGTCCCGGTACGCCGGCCACACCGCTAAGGCAGTGGCGCGCGCGATCGCCGAGCTGGACGAGCTGCTCGAACGAGCGTCCGAGGCGCAGGTCGAGGACGCGGCCAACCTCACGGTGGCCCGGTCGGTACGGGTGGTACACAGCCAGAGAAATGAGACGTACGTCCACCACTTGCTGGACCGGGCGGCACACTCGGACGGTGACGAGCGGTCCTGGCTTGTCCTCGCCGCCCTGCGCGGGATCCACGATCTGAACCGGATGTTTCCATGATCGATGAGCCCTCCGCTGCCGAGCCGCTGTGGGCCTCCTTCCAGGATGTTGTCGAGCAACTGACCGGACCGCTGGCCGCAAGCACGGTCGAGCGGGTCGCCGAAGAGGTGGGGCGGCTCGAGAAGTCCCTGGCAGAGCTAAGGAAGGACCTGAATGGGCTGGCCGTCGAGCAAGATGACGCTGCCCGCGCGCTGAAGAAGCAACAGGAGGCGCTGATCAGGGCGAATCAGCAACTGGGTTGGCAACTGGAGACCCTCAAGCACGACTTGGCCGAGCAGCTGAAGCTGAGCCACGAGGCGCAGTCGGCCGCCGCGCGCGAGGACACGGCCGGCGTTCTCCGCGAGGTGAGCCGGGCGGTCGAGGAGGCCCGGTCATCCGCGACAGCGCTTGAAGCGGCAGTCGGCGAACGGCTGGCCCGGCTCCGCACGTCATGGGCGGCTGACCTCGAGGCCCTGCGCGCCCGTCAGTCCGCCACCCATCGGCTCGCGAGGGTCACGGTGATGCTGCTCTCCCTGGCGCTCGTCCTCGGCGCCGTCGGAGTCGTTCTGCGGTGACCGATGCCACCAGTCGTGCTCGATGAACAGCGGTGCGCTGCGCTGACGCACTGGAACAGGCCTGGCAGGAGGTGACCAGCAGGTCGCTTCCCTCAGCAGTACGACACCGTGTACTCGCCGACCCGCTCCGGCCCGACTGACCGCGTTGCGCGGCAGCCATGGGCACATGGGCTTCATAGGGTGACCGAGATGGGGGACAGGGCATTGTCACAAGGGGTGCAGTGGGTACTGGGAATCAAACTGCGACCAGTCGTCGCGGCGTCGGGTCCCGGAGTTGGGATCGTTCTCAGTGATGGAAAGTCGCGGCATCAGGCCGAGATTCCGATGCCTGACCTGGAGGTCAGCCGGCACGATCACGAAGAAGTTCGGTGGTATCTCGAGGAGTACCGCGAATTCCCCTCCGACCCCGCACCGGTCATCGCGACGCGCTGTTCCGCCCGGCTGGCGGAACTCGGCGAATCGCTCTTCCGCGCGCTGTTCGATTTCTCCGAGGAAACGCGGACCCTGTGGAGGCAGGCCAGGGCACGGGTGCGAGACCTTCGCGTCGAGGTGGATGCCGGCCTGGACGCCGTGGTGTCCGTGCCGTTCGAGCTGCTGCGGGAGCCGAGGGAGCCCGCCCTGTCCCTGACGGCTCGCTCCTTCGTCCACCTGTGGTCGCCTGGGAATGACGCCGCCGAAAGGCAGACGCCGATCCGTCACGGGCCGATCAGGATTCTGCTCGCGATCTGCCGGCCACGCCATGACCGCGATGTGGCCTTCCGGTCGGTCGCTGGCCGGCTGATCCGGTCGGCTGAGCGGCGGCCGGATGTCCGGATAGAGGTTCTGCGTCCGCCGACGTACGAGCAACTGCAACGCACCCTGCAGGAGGCCAAGAACCGCGGCGAGCCCTTCCACATCGTCCACTTCGACGGACACGGCTCGTTCAACAACGCGGGCGGAGCAACCCCACAGGGCTTCGCCATCTTCGAGGATCCCAGCTCCACGGACAACCGCAGGCTCGTCACCGGAGGACAACTGGGCGAACTGCTCACCGTGACGGGTGTCTTCGCCCTCACCCTGAACGCATGTGGCTCAGACCGGACCGACAGGAACGGCGCCGAGGCCGCCGATCCGGCGTCCGACCCGGAGTCTGCCTCGCAGCAACTGCACAGTTTCGGATCCCTCGCCCGCAATGCCCTGCGGTCGGGACTGGGCGCGGTGGTGGCCATGCGCTACGACGTTTATGTGTCCGCGGCCGCCAACTTCGTCTCCGCACTGTACAAACGCCTCGTAGATGGAGCCGAGTTGGCTGAGGCGGTCACGTCGGCCCGGAGGGATCTGGCCGCGTCGACCGGTCCGGGGCCGCGGACGGATGAGTGGCTGGTGCCCGTGGTCTATGAGCGCTATCCCGTCCGTCTGTTTGACGCGACGCACCACGCGGCCGGTGACGGCCGGAGTGCACCGCCGGATCCGGTCGCCCATCCCCTGGACACACCGCTGCCCGTGCCGCCGAAGATCGGATGCGTGGGCCGCGACGACGTGATCATCACAGTGGACCGAATCTTCGACGACGTCCGGCCCGTTCTGCTCCAGGGCCCGGTCGGCAGTGGCAAGACCACCACAGCGGCGGACTTCGCACGCTGGTACCGCCGCACCGCAGGCGTGCGGGGCCCGGTGGTGTTCACCTCCCTTCGGACCACCCCCTGCGCCGGACTCGACGCCACACGACGGCGCCTAGGCGGCCTGACACCGACGCCGCCCGATGGCGCATCGCCGGCATCCGCGCTGTGGGTCTGGGACGACGTGGAATCGGCTGCCACCTCGAGCGACGCCGAGCGTGCCCGCCTGGCGGGTCTCCTCGCCGAGCTGTCGGGGGGCCCCGTGCGGGTTCTGCTCATTGCCACGGACGGAGCGCCGTGGCTGCCAGGGCGGATCGAGCGCGTCATCTTGGGACCCTTGAGCATCGCGGAGCGAACCGAGTTCGCGGCACTGGCTCTGGGATCGCACGCGCCTGGCCTGCCAGAGTCGGTCCTCCGTTCCAGCCAGGGCAATCCCCTGGTGCTCCAGGCCCTGTGCCGCCAACTGCCGGACGCCGAACGGATCGGAGGGGTGGAAGCCTGGCTGGAGGCTCTACTCGCAGGCACCGGCCGCCCGCTCGAACCCGGCGAGGGCGCACCCACTTTGGCCGGCACCATCGCGAGCCTTCGCACTGTCTTCGACGCGCAGGAACAGCGCCTGCTCACTCTCCTGCTGTTCTTCCGTAGCAGCGTCGCCGCCATGCATCTGGCCGCTCTGACCCGACGACTGGAACACACCGAGGCGGGCCAGTACGTGACCGCCCTGGACAAGGACTCCGCCGCCCGCCTCCTAACAGCGGTCGCCGCCCTGGGCTGGCTCACCCCCCCCGGGGCGCGGATTTCCATGCGATCCACCCAATGCTGCCCTTCGCCCTGCGGCCGCTACTTGCCTGGGCAGACAACCTGTCAGAGACGATACGCAGGGCTCTCACCGAGCACTACGACCAGCACGGACATGCGCTGTTCTGGACATACAACCACGGCAACCGCGAGATCCTCGACCTTATCGCACTCGACGAGGACAACCTGCTGCACGCACGACGGTTCGCCCTGGACCACGCGCTGGTTGATGAGGTCATGGGCCCCATGCAGGCGCTGCGCATGCTGTACCTGGAAAGGGGCCGACGGCAGCGCTGGCGCGACCTCGTCGAGGGCCTGTCTCCCACGCTGCTCGACCCCGCCACCGGCGCCCCACGCTCGGACCTCCGGTTCCGGGACACCGCCCTCCACGCCGTGCTCGCGCAGTACCTTACCGAGACGGATCAGGCACGATCCGGCCGGGCGGCCGCACAGCCGGACGGGGGAGCGCGGCCGTACACGAGCGGCGGAACAGAGACGGCGTCCTCGCCGCCGGAAACCGCCATGCAGCACAACCCCCGCCACGAGGTGGAGCGCCTGCTCGCTGAGAAGACCGAGCTGAGCCTGCGGCGGGCGGTTGACCTCGCGCACCAGATCGATGACCGGACACTGGAGGCGACGGCGCTCATCCAACTCGGTCGCTGGTACCGGGCTCAGCGCGAGCCGCGCTTCGAGCGCATGGCGGAAGCCTGCTACGAGAAGAGCCGCACCCTTGCGGGGAAGACCGACCACCTCACCACCGCGCGCGCCCTGGACGGCCTCGGAGCCCTTCAGCTCGACCGTGTCAACAGACTCAACAAAGAGCACCTTCAACGGCTCGTACAGACCGGGGCGATCGACATGAGCCGCCCTGGCCGGATCACTGTTCCCCTTCCAAAGGAGGCACTCGACGCACTCGCACTCGCGGCAAGCCATTACACAGAAGCGCTGGAACTGTTCCAAGAAGATGACAGGAAGAGCGACGAGCTCAGGGCGTCGCTCCATCACCAGTTGGGCGGCATCTACAAGATGGTCGGCGCGAACGAAAAGGCCGCGCGGCACTACCGTCAGGCTGTCCTGGCGCACGACCTCGCGGGTGACCCCCTCCGCGCCGCGCAGAGCCGGATGGACTTCGCGGAATTTCTCGTGCACCGCGGGGGCCGAGTCGAGGATGCTCTCCTGTATGCCCAGAAGGCGCTGCATGACTACCAGTCGCTGGGGGAGCCGTGCCGTGAACAGGCCGCAGCCGCTCAGAGCCTGGTCGACGAGCTGACGCGAACCGTCGGGAATGCTCCGTGACCCGCTCGAGGGTGCGCCCCTCGCGGTTCACCGAGCCGACGGTGGCGGCGAACCGCTGTCCCCTTCCGACCTTATGCGGCGAGCCTCCGCCAGGGCCTGGTCCTTGTCCATCGCGATCAGCTTGGCGGCCGGGACCACCGAGACTTCGCAGTCGGCCGCATGCTCGTACGAGCACTGGGCCAACAGCCGGTCACTGCTCATGAACCACATGCCCAATTCCGCCTTGAAGGGGCGGCCCCGAAACAGCAAAGGGCCGTCGCACACGCAACAGCGTGTCCCGACCCCTTCCGGAGGAGCCCCGAAGGAATCCAAATGCGAATCAGACATGAGGATCCCGCCCTGTCGTCCCGCCGTCAGCCGCACGGGCAAGGATCCTGCGTACGCGCCCTCCGCGCAGAATCCACTCAAGCTCCGCCACACTGCCCAGCGCCGTTACGGCGGCTGCCGTCCAACGGCACACGGTATGCCCGAGTGACGCGTTCTCGGGTGGGGCCAGCACGAGGGTGGCGGCCGCCCCCAGCAACACGATTCCCACGTTGTAGGCCGTGCTGCCCCGGCGGCTTAGACGTCGTCTCATTTGGTAAGTCTGCGGTAGCAGATGAGGCTGCAGGCGATGGCGGTGAAGGCGAGGAAGTGTTCGGCCTTGCGTTCGTAGCGGCGGTGCAGGCGGCGGGAGCCGGCGAGCCAGGACATCGTGCGCTCGATGGTCCAGCGGTGCCGGCCCAGTCGGGTGGAGGACTCGATGCCCTTGCGGGCGATGCGGTGCCGGATGCCTCGCCCGCGGAGCCATCGGCGCAGGTCGTCGTAGTCGTACCCCTTGTCCGCATGCAGCTTGGCGGGCCGCCGCCTGCGCGGCCCGCGGCGGGAGCGGATCGGCGGGATGCCCCGGACGAGCGGCTTGAGCGCCTGGCTGTCGTGGAGGTTCGCTCCGGAGATGCCGATGGAGAGGGGTAAACCGGTCCGCTCGGTGATCAAGTGGATCTTCGAGCCCTTCTTGCCCCGGTCGACAGGATTCGGACCTGTCAGCTCCCCCCTTTCAGGGCCCGCATGTTCACCGAGTCGATGGCGCAGCGCGACCAGTCCAGGTCCCCGCGCGAGCCCAGTTCGTCGAGGATGACGCGGTGGAGCTTGGCCCAGACCCGGGCGGCGGTCCACTCGGTGAACCGGCGGTGCGCGGTCGGCCCCGACGGACCGAAGACCGGTGGCAACTGCCGCCAGGTGCAGCCCGTCGTGGCTACGTAGATGATCGCCGCGAGGACCTCACGGTCACCGTAGCGTCGTCTGCCCCCGCCTTGTTGTCGTGTCGGAGCAGGAGGCACCACCCGCTGGAAGAGTTCGTACAACTCGTCCGGCACCAAGCGTTCCACGATCAGCACCCACTCAGGCTACCGATCCTCTCCAAATGAGACGACGTCTTAGGCGCCGCCACTGCTGGAAGTCGCGCTGCTGGTGCTGGCGCAGGGTGCTCTCGGCCGGGCGGGATCGGCCGGGCGGGTACCAGGTGTCGACATCGGTAGGGGAGTAGAAGTGGCCGCGCGCGTGAAAGCCGTACTGCACGCTCGCGATGAGTGCGACGAAGGCCAGGGTGAGCAGCAGCATCGCGGGGCCGGGCCAGCGGAATTTGTTGCCGTCGGCACCCAGGACACCAATCGTGGCGATGCAGGCCCCGGCGAGCAGCGGGGCGGCGACGAAATGCGCCGCCTCGGAGGCGATTCCGTATCCGAGTGGTGTCGGCTTCGCCCAATCCGGCGAGGTGTCGCTCAACGTCGATGCCCCCTCCAGACGCGATCGTGAGCACCAAGTGTCACGGTCACGGCGCGCTGTGTAAAGAGTAGTCCCTCGACGTGCGACGCCTTGCTATCGGTGTTCTGTAGGACTCACCCGAGTTCGTCCACGTAGCGGTCCGTTCTCGGACGGTGGGGATGAAGGGCCCGACGAAGGTGACGTCACCTGCCGAACCCCGAGGCGCCCACCGCGGTGTCCAGGGCGGGTGAAGTGCTCGTTGAGCTGGTGCCAGGTCTGTCGCCTCCCGAGCCAAGGTTGCCACCAGTTCCGATGCGTTCGCGCTCTCAGCCAGTCGTCGAAGCGCAGGACGTCTTGGACGGCATTCATTCGCGATGGGCCCGTCGTCCTATTAGCGTCGTCGGCCGAGCGGCAACACGTGGAAACGGTCCGCAGAAGCGGTGGTTGCCCCCGTGGGGTACGACCCGCGCGCCGACGGCGTACAGGCCTCCTCCAGCCACGCCCGGCCGGACTCGCTCTCATCACGGGGGCGTGCGCCGAGGGTGCACATTTCCTCCCTCTTCCGCTCGGGTGCTGATCCGGCGTAATCCGGCGACGGACCGGACGGCGTGACCTGGGGACTTGCGGCCGGAAATCCGGCGATGGACAGTCGGTGGGCTGCGGTGCTCCTGACAGGGCTCGCGATCCTCGCGATCGCCCCATCACCGGCCTGGCGCTGAAGGACACCGCGTCGCAGGACCGCGCCGGCATCCTGCGCGCCGTCGCGGAACTCGTGCGGGAAATGCGCAGGCGCCAATGAGGGCCCAGGTCCGGCCGCCCACCGCCGCACAGCCATCATGGCCGCCCTCGCCGGGGCCGTTGGCGAGGCGGGAGGCGAGGTCGAGCCTGACTTCACCGCAGGCACACACGTGGACTCCTTGGCCGGCGGGCAGTAGAACGCCCCAACGGATGACCTTGACCAGGGCGGCGATGGTGGAGTGGAGGGATGCCCGTGCGTCGCCGGCCAGGGGTGCTGCGCGGCTCATGGCCCCAGGTGGACGAAGTGTGTCCAGCGACTGGGTAGCTGCGGCATCTTGTCGCGCAGCCCTCGCACCACGTGGTGAAGGGCCTCCGCGGCCTGGTACGGGTGGAACTCGTCGTCCGGCATGAGCCGTGGGTAGAGACCGCGAGTGATCAGCGAGGCATCCTCGTCTCCGACGGTCCACAGGGTTCCGACGACATGGCGGAATCCGCCGTGGCTGAGGGCCGTAGCGAAGCTGATCATCTCGTCCGGCACGCCGATGCTGCCGACAGCCGACTGGCAGGCTGCGACGAAGGCGAACTGCCCGTGGGGGTGGTCCAGAGCCGCCAGGTGGGCGATGGTCAGCATGCCGTCCCACAGTCGCAGACCGCTTCGTGCGGGCTGCCACGGATCCCAGGCTCCGTGGCAGCCCATGTGGAGCCAGGGATGCCGACGGACCGCCGAGACGACGGCGTGGGTCGTGGCGTCCGGGCCGTCGAGGACGGTCGTGCGCCCCTCCCCGAACAGTGCCGCGAGCGCGTCCCGGTCCCTGGCCACGCCGCGCAGGGGCGGCTCAGCGCCGATTTGTACCACGCTCGTGATCAGCATGCGTTCCTGGCGGTGTTCGGACGCGGTGTCCTTCTCCGCGTCGGACGCGGCATTGCCGCGGTGGACCGCGGCGAGCGCGGCGAGGGTCGGCGTGTATGAGGAGACGACTCGGTCCATGACCGTCCGTCCGCCGCCCTCGGGACCGTGGTGGCCGGCCGCGTGCAGCGGCAACCATGTCGTCGTTCCGGTCGGACACCACCACAGACGGGGCCACGGCTCGCCGGTCCCCGGAGCCCGGTCGAACCCGAGGGCGGTCAGAACCGGTTCCGCGATCGTGTCCCACATCCACTTGTGCATGTCGGTGATGGTCTTCTCGAGCCGGTGCTGAACGGCTATCCCCGCATCACCGTCCGCGTCATGAAGGGTGCCCAAGTATTCCGTGATTCGCTCGACGGCCTTTGCGTCGTCGACCGGAAGCTCTACCGCCTTGGTGCGGTCCGTGGTCACCAGGATGGCGTGGTTCCCCCAGCCGCCATGGTGCAGGTTGATCATCACCACGGGGCCCGCGGCGGCGGCCGTACCCGGCTCCATGGTGGCGACGTGAGGGAAGGTCTCGAAACCCGGCACGGCGCGCACGCGGGCGACGACGGAGTCCCAGCGCATCGCCAGAGCGATCCGGCGGTCTGACGTCCCGACGCCCGTCGGTCCCAGCTCCTCCTCCGAGTCGTCATCCGGCATGTCCGCGAACTCCCCTCGTATCGCCTCCAGTTCGTCGGCCAGTTCGGGCGCGGCCGCGCGCAGCGCCGACAGCTCGGAACGGTCCTGTGACCGCTGCGCCCACAGAATCCCTCTGCCCCGTTCGAGAAGGTCCACCGCGCGGGCAGGGTCACCGGCCGCGATCGCGGCGGCGGCCGCCGCGCTGATCAGTCCCGCGGATTCGCTCAGCAGACGCTCTTGGGTTCGCCGGCCCGCACCCCGCCAGACCAACGTCGGCAGCAGGTCGATCATCGCTGCGAACGGCTCCAGGGCGGTCGCCGGATTCCCACTGCGCCTCACTTCGTGCACGCCCCAGTTCCGGGCGGCCTCCATGCGGATGTGCGTGGGCGCGTCGGACATACCCGTGAGGGTGCGGCACAGGTCGATGGCCTCTTGGCGTGTCTGTGTCTGAGAGCGGTCGAGTTGGAAGAGATCCCACAGCCTCAGGGCCAGATTCAGCAGCGCCTTGGGGCGCTCGTACGCCCCTTCCGGGGCGGCCTTCAGCGCCTGCCGGACGAGTGCGATTCCCTCGGCCATCGTCTCAACCGACGACGCGGCGTCGGCAAGGGCATGCAGCGTGTTCGCGACCGACATGATCCGGCGCCAGCGGTCTGGGTGCGTCGGAGGCGTGCGGTTCAAGGCCCTGCGAGCCAGGGCGAGAGCGCGGGCGCCGTCCGTGGGAGTGCCATCGCGCTGGAATCGGTTGCGGAGCAGCGTGCCGAACATTGACGCCCCCAGTGCCCAGTCCGGGGAGCCCTCTTCGGTTGCCTCGAGCGACGCTCCGGCTTCCTCGATGGCTTCGTCGAGCAGTGCGTGGTCCTGGTGCGGGGTCCGCTGGTACATCGTCATCAGTGCCTGGGCGAGGGTGTATCTGACCGCGGGGTCGCACCGCTTGGCCGTGACGGCCTGTCTGCCGAGCTCGATCGCCTCGGTGAGGTCGGTGAGTGTGCCGCGCGCCTCGTAACGGGTCTTGAGCGCCAGCATGAAGTTGTTGAGACATCCCTCACGGACCGCGGGCCCTGCGGTGGCCAGGGATTCACGTCCGCGGCTGACGGCGGCTTCCAGGTCGCTCCACTGTCTCTTGAGCTGGAAGCGGGTTCGCAATGCGACCGACAGGACTGACAGCGCCATGGCATATCGGCTGTCCCCGGTCGGCATGTGGTGTACGACCTGCTCAGCCAGGGTCACCAGTTCGTCGATGTCCTGCTGCCGCTGGTCTTGCAGCTGGACGTGGTCTGTGCGCATCTGCAGGGCGATGGTGAGGGTGAGAGCGGACTCCAGCCAGTCGGCCGCCGAGCGTGCCGCCTCCTGGGCTTCCCTGGCCGCACTCACGGCTGCTTCGAGATGACCCTGATCTCCCGTCGTCTGGAATCTCTGGATGAGCAGATGGGCCAGCGCATCGAGCGGGCGGGCTCGGTCGGGTCCCTCGCCGCCGACCGCCCTCAGTATGTCGGCCAACCGGTCCAGAACCGTCGTCCGACCGGTCAGCCGTGCCAGGTGGTGAGCCGTGCGAGTCAAGTTCCGGGCCAGGTCATGGTGCAGGGACGTTCCGGGGGCGGCGCTGTGCAGGGCGCGTTCGCCAGCGTCAGCGGCCTTCCGGTAGTCGGCCACGGCTTGCGTGTGCTCGGCCTTGGTCCCCAGTGCGGCCGCCAGTGAGACCAGCAGTGCCGTCATGTCCGGATAGCCGGTGCTCTCGGCTAAGGCGACTGCCTCCCGCAGCAGCTTGACGGCTTCCTCGACGCCCCGCTGATCGTCCTTGGCGCGCCCTTGGGCCGTGAGCGCGTTGGCCAGGGCGGACAAACAGGTGATCCGCAGGTCGGAAGTGGTGCACTCGTCCAGGGACCGCCGTGCGAGCCGCACCGCTTCTCCCACATCCTCCGGGTTGCCCACCCGCTCGTACCGGGTGCGGAGCAGAACGGCGGAGTAGGCAAGACACAGCGGGTGGTAAGGGTGGCCGACGGTGATGCGTTCGGCGAGGGCCGCCATCCGGCCGATCGCTCTGTCGAGAGCCGTCGGGTCGTTTCGGTCGGTCCCCTCCTCAAGGATCAGACCTGCCACGTGTGCCGCCGCCTCCGGCGGCTCGGGCATTCCGCGGCTTGCTTCCGCGCTCTGGCGCAGCAGCTCCACAAGTTCCGGCGGTACCAGCCCCTGGGCGATGTGCTCCGGAGCATTGTCCCAAAGCCAGGTGAACACCCTCAGCGCCTCAAAGGTGTCCTGCCCGCGGTCGTCGCCTTCCGGCCCCGCCAATGCACGGTAGTAGTGGATCCAGCCGACCGCGTGCCTCGCCGTGATCGCCGCTACCGGATCCTCGGCCTGGTCGGCGAGCCTCCTGACCTGCCGGGTCGCTTCGACGACCTGGGAGTCGAGGATCGGTCGCGGGTCCTGCCACTCCCGCCACACGTCGATGCGTTTCCACAGGTCGTCCACCAGCGCGCCGAGCGTGTCCGGTTGCCGCTGTGCTTGAAAAGGGTCTTCTGTCACCGCAGCGTTGTCCTTCCTGCGATCGGCGGGGGCTCGGCGTCGGCGAGGGAGATCCAGTCCTTGCGAAGTCGTTGACTGATGGCGAAGCCGACCTCGCAGGTGAGGTCACCAGCGTGCGGGACGCCGAGTTCGGTGGCGAGGTCCGTGCCGTACAAGTCGACCGCGGACTCGGTCAGTTCGGCCAGCGCCGCGACAGCGGCACGGGAACGCAACCATGCCGTGGTGGCGGCGACGAGGGCGACCAGCTCCGCGGGCCACCACCTCGTGCCCAGCGCGGCGTAGAGCACCGCCCATCCCCACAGGCGCGCGGATGCCGTATAGGCATCGTGGGCGGCAGCCAGTTCGGTCCGGGCCGTGTCCGGCATCACCAGCCACAGCCGCGGCCAGGCGGTACCGAGATCGAGATGGTAAGCGTCGCGCACGCGCGTGTCCGGTGCGTGCAGCCGATCCCCAACCCAGGTGGGGTATCGCGGCGGCACGAGGCTGATCCTGTCTCGCGCGACCATCTTCGACCGTACCTGATCGGCCGCGGTGTCGGTTGCGGCCGGGCCCACGGCGGCGGAGACGGCTGCCCCCAGCCGCCTGCCGGCCGTCTCCCACCGCCGGCGCCGCCGGTCGGCGAGCCAACTCAGTGGCCGGCGATCGCCTTCCAGCGACCACAGGAGCTCAACGGCGCTTCCGAGGACGGTGGCGGCCAACCCGGCCAGAGCGGATGCGGCGAGCACTGCGCACACGACGAGGACGGTGGTCGCCGTGTCGAGGGCGTGCGTGGAGCCCGCCCGACCGGTCATCCACGTCCGCAGAGCACCGGGGTCCAGTGCCTGCCGGTGCCCGAGTGCCCCGGCGACCGCCGTGGCACCGACGAACAGCAGTCCCGGGCCCACCAGCACGCTCACCCAGCGCTCCGCGAGCCTCTTGCCGAGCTCGTCGAGCAGGGATGTCACCATCGAATGTGCTTACGCGTCAGTGCCACACCCGTCACCTCGCACGTGGGTGGCTCATCGAGAGCGTCGGCGACAGCGTGCCAGCGGCTGCACCGTCCGGCCGGGCAGGCCCAGACCTCGATCGTCGGAAGGCTCCCGGCAGAGGAGGCAGGCGAGGCCCGGTACTGGCGTCTGACCGTCGGGGCGAGCCCGCCCGCGACTCCGTACCGGATCAACGCCTCGTGGAGCTCAAGCAGTGCGGCGGCCAAGCGCTCCTGCCCTGCGTCGCCGCGTAGTTCGGCCAGGATCCGGTCCAGGGGTTCGGTCGCCCCGGCATCAACAGCGATCGACCGCAGCCCGCCACCGCCGAGTTCACGGCAGACGGTTGCCAACAGCTCACCGAGTTCGGCCATCCAATTCCCCCGCAGCCCCGGCCGATGGCGAACCGGCCCAGCCCTCAACGCCCGAAGCCACAGTAGCGACGCAGCTACTCCCAATCGGACACTTCTGAAGAACTGGCCAGAAGTAGATCCATGACGGACAGAAGCGATCCCGGTGCCCAGTAAGGGATCCTTGCACTATGCCCGCCCGGGTCGCGTGGTCTGGCACCGCACTTCGCCGCGTTGCCGAAGAGCCCTGGTAGCTCCGCTACAAGGGCTCTTCGGCGCCTTGCGATGCACGGCACCAGACCACGCGACCTCATCGGCGCTCACAGTGCAAGGACCCCTAAGACGTCGTCTCATTTGGAGAGGATCGGTAGCCTGAGTGCGTGCTGATCGTGGAACGCTTGGTGCCGGACGAGTTGTACGAACTCCTCCAGCGGGTGGTGCCTCCTGCTCCGACACGACAACAAGGCGGGGGCAGACGACGCTACGGTGACCGTGAGGTCCTCGCGGCGATCATCTACGTGGCCACGACGGGCTGCACCTGGCGGCAGTTGCCACCGGTCTTCGGTCCGTCGGGGCCGACCGCGCACCGCCGGTTCACCGAGTGGACCGCCGCCCGGGTCTGGGCCAAGCTCCACCGCCTCATCCTCGACGAACTGGGCTCGCGCGGGGACCTGGACTGGTCGCGCTGCGCCATCGACTCGGTGAACATGAGGGCCCTGAAAGGGGGGAGCTGACAGGTCCGAATCCTGTCGACCGGGGCAAGAAGGGCTCGAAGATCCACTTGATCACCGAGCGGACCGGTTTACCCCTCTCCATCGGCATCTCCGGAGCGAACCTCCACGACAGCCAGGCGCTCAAGCCGCTCGTCCGGGGCATCCCGCCGATCCGCTCCCGCCGCGGGCCGCGCAGGCGGCGGCCCGCCAAGCTGCATGCGGACAAGGGGTACGACTACGACGACCTGCGCCGATGGCTCCGCGGGCGAGGCATCCGGCACCGCATCGCCCGCAAGGGCATCGAGTCCTCCACCCGACTGGGCCGGCACCGCTGGACCATCGAGCGCACGATGTCCTGGCTCGCCGGCTCCCGCCGCCTGCACCGCCGCTACGAACGCAAGGCCGAACACTTCCTCGCCTTCACCGCCATCGCCTGCAGCCTCATCTGCTACCGCAGACTTACCAAATGAGACGACGTCTAAGTCACGTGCTTGCCCCTGTCCGGTCGTGAGTCGCTTGGGTCGCTGGTCAGCTGCCGCAGGCGGATGCGGTGGTGGCGGTCTCGGTGGTCGGGCTGGTGCAGCAGACGTCGCCGCCGGTGACCGGACTCTTGCCGAGCTGGTCGGCGTCGGCCTTGACGACGTAGACCTCCCAGGCTCCTTGCTGGGGCCGTGGACCCAGACCTCGCCAGGGCGTGGAGGCCGCCCGGCCGATCCGCGAGGAGATCCGGGTCCGAGTGCTCGGTCTGCTCGCCGAGCTCGGGATCAGCGTCGACGGCGTGTGAGCACTGGCCGGCTGGCTCTGTCGATGACGAAGAGCAGCGTATGTCCGGCAGTTCGGGAGGCGCTGCCCGCGCCGAATGTCCACGGCTTTGGACAGCAGCTCGGTGGTGACCGGCGAGGCGCCGTCGGCCGCCCGGCCGGCGCTCGGAGAAAGAGCGCTGGGTACGGGCGCAGGTGGCAGCCAGTAGCACTCCGTTGCCGGGTGTCGGTGCGGGTGCCTCCCATTCTCGTCGACAACGACATCCCGGCGCGGCAGGTGCCTCCCGCGGTCGTCAACAACTGCTGTCGTGAGACGTCGATATAGCCAGGCTGGCCGTCCTTTGACAGCGAACCCAGTCGCTGCGTCATCCAACCCAGTCGACGCCGCTGGCGTCGCCCCGGCACACCAGCTTGAGCGGAGCTGTCGATGCTGCTCCTCCGCCGTTGCGGGGCCGATGCGGACTTCCACGACGGCAGGCAGCGCCACCGCCCCAGCTCCCGGAAGGACCTGTGCAAGAGGCCACTTGGACAGGGAAAACGCAACTTCGACATGGCCCGCAGAGGCAGCTACCTTCACCTGGTCTTCGGCGATCGCCCACGGTCGCACATGAGTTCCCCGCAGGTTGAGCCACCCGCGACGGGATGGGTTGGTCACGCCCCACGAATCCTCGCCCCCATGCGTAAGCCACCGAACCGGGTCCACACCAGGCCCCCCAACCAGGGAGAGACGCATGCCCCATCTTGCTCTGTACACATTCGGCGTCCTGAAGTCACCTCTCGCCGATCCCGCACCTCTCACGCGCGAGTTCTACGACAGTGGTGAGGCCGTCTACCGGAAGATCAGTCAGCACCCCGGATACCTCGCGCGTGCTGAAACGGTAGACGGTGACCGGGGCATGCTCTTCGAGGCGGACTGGGGTGCATGGGGAGAGTTCGCCGTACCGACCTGGTACGGCAAGGGCCATACGGTGGAAACCACCGCCCTGGCCGCGACCCTCTCACTCTGGACCGACCTGCGCCCCGCCTTCGACGCCGTCTACACCGGTCTGCACCGTGAGTCGCTGAACAGGCGTTACGACTGGTTCGAGAGGACAGGGCACCCGAATTACGTGTGCTGGTGGGTCTCCGACGGCGTGATACCCACCTGGCGGGACGGGGTTTCCAGGCTGGAGCACCTCCACGACCACGGCTCCGCACCGCACGCCTTCACCTTCCACCACTCATTCGCCCCGGACGGAACTCTGACCAGGATCAAAGGCATCGGGCCGAAGAGCGACCAGGTTCGCTGACAAGGAAGCCTGAACGACTGGATTCGCTGTCAAACGGCTCGATTGAATGACGGCGAACAGCAACGGCCTGGCTCTGTTCACGAGTACCGGTTCTCGTGAACAGAGCCAAACGGCTCCGACTCCCCGTCACGGACATGTAGCCTATGAGTCGTCGCAGTTCAGAGCCCGTTCACGAGCTCCTCGGGTCGGTAAAGTCGAGTTTAACGACAGATAGGGTTTCTCCCTCGGCAGGTGGTGGAGCAGGCCTGAGAGGATTACGCGGTCGGTTTCGGTGAACGCGGGCTTGCCGACATGGTGTTGCAGCACCAGCAGCTGATGCCGAAGCGGCAAGATCTCGAGGTCTTTGTCCCGATCGTTCATCGGCAGCAGGCACAGCAGCGTGACGGCGGTGATGGTGACGTAGGCCAGTCGCAGCAGCATGACAGATCGTCATGCCGTCCCTGCCCCTCCACATGTGCGGATAGCCAGGAGGTCGACGGGCACGACTCAAGATCAGCGATCAGGTCCGCCACCTAGGCGAAAGATCTATCGGCACCCGCAGCGCCGGCCGATTTGCGCCACGCAGACCGTCAAGCGTCCGTTTGGCGAGCTTGGCCCAGCACTCGCGTGGCGCGACGACCTCCGGGAGATGGCGGCGCGCTCGACGTTCGGGCCTTGCCGACAGCGGAAAGAGCTTCTGGTTCCGCGGCTGCACCCGTAGGCCGATGGGACATCCGCCTGGGTCAACGACGCGTACCCGTACGCGGCGCGCCACCGCTTCGCGAGAAGCTCGTCAGTTCCATTGGACGGCAAAAGGCAAAGGCAAGGAGAGCTCTCTCCTTGCCACTCTCAACGTATAGCGCATTGGGGGGCTTGCCGCAAGACCCGGGTCACGGCGCAGAATCGTCGGCCGATGCCACAACCTGCGGAAGGGGCGGGCACGACGTGCGTGTGTTGTTGTCGACGTATGGGGGCGCGGTGACGTCGAACCAGCGGTGGGACCGCAGTGCAGTTGCGGGTGCTCGGCGCGGAGGTGCGGGGGTGCGGGGGTGCGGGCCGCCCGACTGGGCGGAGCGGCCGGCCGACTCGTCAGAGGGAAGGCAACCAGGGATGAGGACGTGCTCGACAAGAGATTCGACAGAGTTGGAGGCGCTGGTGATTCGATCGGCCATCGCAGTGCAACGGAGCACGGGCGCCTCGGGGGTGTCGCAATGATTGAGCAGTACGTGTTGGATCTTCAAGAGGTTGACGCGGTGCAGGTCGCGGTCGTTGGCGGCAAGGGCGCGCACCTGGGCGGGCTGTCGCGGATCGAAGGCATCCGCGTGCCGGGTGGCTTTTGCGTGACGACGGACGCCTTCCGGCGGATCATGGCGGAAGCGCCGTCGATCGACGATCGGCTCGATCAATTGTCGCGTTTGAACCCGGACGACCGGGAGGCGATCTGCACGCTCAGCGCGCAGATTCGTCGGACCATCGAAGGGATCGCCATCCCGGACGATCTCGCGGCGGCGATCACCCGCGCGCTCGCCCGGCTCGGCGAGCAAGCCGCCTACGCCGTCCGATCCAGCGCGACGGCAGAGGACCTGCCGACGGCCTCCTTTGCCGGCCAGCAGGACACGTACCTGAACGTCGTGGGGCCGACGGCGATCCTCCAGCACGTCAGCCGGTGCTGGGCCTCGCTGTTCACCGAGCGGGCCGTGACCTACCGCCAGCGGAACGGCATCGACCACCGTACGGTCCACATGGCCGTGGTCGTGCAGCAGATGGTCTTCCCGCATGCGGCCGGCATCCTGTTCACGGCCGACCCCGTCACGGGCAACCGGCAGGTCGCCACCGTGGACGCCGGCTTCGGCCTCGGCGAGGCCTTGGTCTCCGGCCTGGTGAACCCGGACGTCTTCAAGGTGCGACACGGCGAAGTCGTCGCCAAGGCGATCGCCGCCAAACAGCGTGCCGTTCACGCCCTGCCGGCTGGCGGTACGCAGGAAACGGCGATCGACTCGCAGTGGCAGGAGCAGCCGGCGCTGACGGATGCGCAGGTCGTGCGGCTCGTGCAGCTCGGGCGGCGGATCGAGGCGCACTTCGGCCGTCCGCAGGACATCGAATGGTGCCTGGTCGACGATGGCTTCCAGATCGTTCAGAGCCGGCCGATCACGACGCTGTTCCCCATCCCCGAGACCGGCGACCAGGAGAACCACGTCTACGTCTCCGTTGGTCATCAGCAGATGATGACCGACCCCATGAAGCCCCTGGGGCTCTCCATGTGGCAGCTGACGGCCATGGTGCCGATGCACGAGGCGGGCGGGAGACTGTTCGTCGATGTCACCCGGCGCCTGGCCTCGCCCGCGAGCCGCGCAAGCCTCCTGGACGTCATGGGGCGAGGCGATCCGCTGGTCAGGGACGCTCTGGAGACCGTCCTCGACCGCGACGATTTTGTCCCGTCGCTGCCGGACGCGGGTCCCGGCGGGCCGCCGGCCGGTGCGTCCGCCCCGATCGAGACGGATCCGGCCATCGTCACCAAGCTGATCGAGCGCAGTCAGGTGTCCATCGCCGCCCTGGAGCGCGACATCCGGACGAAGACCGGACCGGCGCTGTTCGACTTCCTGCTGGAGGCCTTCGAGGAGCACAAGCGAGTCCTCAGTGATCCGCTGAACCTTCAGGCGATCATGGCGGGGATGGAGGCCACGTGGTGGCTCAACGACAAGCTGCAGGAGTGGCTGGGTGAGAAGAACGCGGCTGACACGCTGACGCTGTCCGCCCCCGACAACGTCACGTCGCAGATGGGACTGGCGCTGCTCGACGTCGCGGATGTGATCCGCCCGCAGTCGGAGGTGGTGGCGTTCCTGCAGGGTGTCGAGGACGAGGGCTTCCTGGACGAGCTGGCGAAGCTCGCGGGCGGGACCGAAGCGCGCGACGCCATAGAGGCCTACCTCGACCGGTACGGCATGCGCTGCGTCGGCGAGATCGACATCACGAGGCCACGTTGGCGCGAGCGCCCTACCACGCTCGTGCCCGTGATCCTCGACAACGTCAGGAACTTCGAGCCGGGCGCCGCCGAGCGGCGCTTCGAGCAAGGGCGGCAGAAGGCGCAGAAGAAGGAACTGGACGTGCTCTCACGCTTGCGGGCCCTGCCGGACGGGGACCAGAAAGCCGCCGAGGCAAAGCGGATGATCGACCGGGTGAGAACCTTCATCGGGTACCGGGAGTACCCGAAGTACGGCATCGTCAGCCGCTACTTCGTCTACAAGCAGGCCCTGCTGGAGGAGGCCGAGCGCCTCGTGCAGGCCAACGTGCTTCCTGAGAAGGAGGACATCTTCTACCTCACGTTCCAGGAACTCCACGACGTCGTGCGCTCGAACCAGGTGGATGACCAGCTCATCCAGCAGCGCAGAGACGCGTTCCGGTCGTACCACGCGCTCACACCGCCCCGGGTGCTCACATCGGATGGTGAGGCCGTCACCGGGGCGTACCGGCGCGACGACGTGCCGGCCGGCGCCCTGATCGGTCTACCGGTCTCCGCCGGGACCATCGAGGGAAGGGCCCGCGTCATCCTTGACATGGAGCAGGCCGATCTCGAAGCGGGCGACATCCTGGTCACGACCTTCACGGACCCCAGCTGGTCGCCGCTGTTCGTCGGAATCGCGGGCCTGGTGACGGAAGTGGGCGGCCTGATGACCCATGGCGCAGTGATCGCCCGGGAGTACGGCTTGCCGGCCGTCGTGGGCGTGGAGCAGGCCACCCGGCTGATCCGGGACGGGCAGCGGATCCGCGTGCACGGAACGGACGGGTACGTCGAGATCCTGCCTTGACCGACCACACCGAGAAGCCCCATCCGCAGCTTCCGACTGAACAACGCCAAGCAGTTGCTGACCACCCCACGACCGCCGCCCGCAACGCGCTCTCTCGGTGAGGTCGTTGAGTTGCTGGCGGGTCATTCCGTTCAGGGCGGGGTCGGACAGTGAACCGCCCCGGTTCGAATGGAGGCTCCGGACTGTCCCGAGTTGGGTGGAGGCGAGTTGCTTGGTTTCAGGCTACCGGCGGGGTGCGCCAACGTCGCGGCACCGTGCCGCACGTCGTGGAGGCGGACCGGGGTTGAGGTCGTCGTGGTCGTGGCCGTACACGCGGCCGCGCGAGGTGCCGCACAGGTCCTCGACGGTGAGGCCGAAGTAGTCGGCGGTCGCCGCCTTGATGGCCGTCGCGGTGATCTCCGGGGCCGCGTCCTCGCCGCCGTGGATCAGGCCCTTGAGGACGATCTACGTCAGCCCCAGGGTCCACCGGCTGCCGGTTGAGCGACGCGAACGCCGTCACCCGGATCAGAACGCCCTCCTGCTCACGGATGTTGCGCGCGATCCGGGAGGCGATGAACTCCAGCACATCCAGCAGGGCCCTTGGAGAACTACGCCACGCGCATGGAGCCTTGTGCTCCTTGATGGAGGTGATGTTACCGGCGGCCTCGGAGTCTACGAACAGGTTCAACTGTCGTCAGTTCGTCGTGGTGTCCAGCCGGATGGTGACCGTAGGTCATCTCCGGCGGCGTACCGGCTCCAGATCCCTTCGCTCTGCCGCTGGGGCTCGGCGGGACAGCGCCGGGCGGGGTCGAGTCCAGGCTGAGGTCAGGCCGTGCCGGTGAAGGCTCTGGAGGGGCAGGTGACGGCCCAGGCGGCCTCGATCATCTGGAAGATCTCGTCCACCGCGGTCTCCGGGTCGGCCGCCTCCCTGGCCAGTGAATAGGCGTCGATCACGAACCTCGCGATCGTCCGGCAGGCCGTTGTGGTCTGTGGCGAGTCCAGATCAGCGGCGATGGCGGTGGCCAGGGACTCTGCATGGCGCAGCCTCATCGACTCCTCGTACTGCCGCAGGGCGGGTGATGCGTCGATCATGCGCCAGACGGGGGCAGTGCTGTCCGCCGTGCAATGTCGCACCAGGGCCTGGATCTCGCGGCGCAGTGCGGGGATGAGCGGCTCATGCGGCGCCCGGCCGGTGACCGCCTGCGTGAGGCGTTGCTCGAAGTCTTCGTCCTGCTCGAACACCAGGGCCTCTTTCGAGGCGAAGTGGGAGAAGATCGTGGTGACGGCCACGTCCGTCTCAGCGGCCACCTCACGGATACCCACCGCGTCGTACCCGATTGAGACCCCGGCGGGCATTGACCGCCCGGGCGTATCGCGTCGGTAGCAGCGGTACGGCGGTCAACGTCGTCGCTCTCGACCGGCTCGAGGCCCTCGTCCGCAACCGGCTCAAACACCTCCAGCACCGGCCCGACGCCCTCGACGGCTTCATGGCCGGCACCGGCCTGGCTCCCGGAGATCCAACGTCACCTTGACCAGCCGAAGTCGCTAACGTGTGCGCGACGGTCGAGGAGAGGGGTCGCCGCGATGACTGACAACAGCTTGGGGTGGATCGGCGAGCACTGGTACAGCGGTGCGATCGCCAAGGACGGGATGCTCTCGGACATCAGCCTCACGGCGGTGCGGGGCCTGGACCCGGTGGACTTCGTGGTGCGCCTCGGCGCCGACCGCGGCATGGCCGAACGGCCGCCGTTGTTCAAGGACTTCGACAGGCTGAGCGTCAACCTGGGTGACAGCGTGGCGATGTTCGGGCGCAGCGGCGAGTGGACGTACGTCCTGGAGGTCGAGCGGTCCACCTGGCACCTCGTCTTCCTCGACCGGCTGGGCCAGGACACCTTGGTGGAGCAGGGCGACGAACTCGTCTGCCTGGACCGCTTCCTGCACGAGCACCCGTGGGTGTGCTACATCGACGCAGCTGGCGAAGTGAGTTCCGGCGAGCCCGGTGACAGCCTGCTGGAGACCGCGGTCCCGCCCAGGGACCGGCTCGGGACGTTCTCCGCACTGGACGCGGCCATGCGCCGGGCCGGGGCGGTGCGGGACACCTTCCCCGGCTGCGAGGACCCCGAGGACGAGGACGAGGAGTTGGCGAAGCGGCTGTTCGCGGCGGTGGGCGAGCATCTCGGGCTGTCGCTGCCGCGTCAGGAGATCGAGCTGGGGCTGCTGCCCGCGGTGCACCTGCCCTCGCCGGTGTGAACCGGTAGCAGCGGGGGCGCCGCGCCCTCGCGGCGCGGCGCCCCCTGTGAGCGGGGTGGTGCTACTGGTTGTTCGCGGTCATGGTGCACTTCACGGTCGTGCTGTCGGCGGCGCACGCCGCGCGCATGTTCGTGTTCAGCCAGTACGGGTCACGGTCCAGCAGTCGCTGGTTCGCGTTGAAGGCTGCGAACCCGGCCATCGAACCGCTGTTGTCGTTCCCGGAGATCGCGGACCGTCCGCAGACCTCCTTCCACGTCGGCACGAGGCCGTCGATGTTGAACAGGTGCACGATGCCGTCCTGCTTGTTCGCAAGGGTCTGCACACAGGCGTCCCCGCTGCTGACCGGGTTCAGGCCACCCGCGAGCGAGGGCATCCCGCCGCTGTTGTAGGTGGCGTTGAACGCGAACTCGTCGCAGTTCAGCTCCTTGTCCGTCGTGCCGTTGAGGGCGCTGGTGTCGCCGTTGGCCGCCGCCCATCCGGTGGGGCAGATCACCGTCCGGTTGCCGCTGATGTCACCGTCGGGCAGGAAGTACAGCGGCTTGCTGTCGGCCTTGCTGCCGGGGTGGTTGGCCAGCTTGTGCTGGATCAGCCAGGCGTGCGACGAGGCTTGCGGGTACTTCGCCGCGTTGAAGGTGTAGGTCGACACGTAGCTGTGGAACACGCAGCCGATCGTCGGCACCTTGTTGATGATCTTGGTGTTGTCGCATCGGATCTGGTCGGAAGCTCCGCCGTTCTCCAGGTCGCCGCCCGCGACGTCCATGAAGACCGCGGGGGTCGTCTGCACCGTCTGGCCCGGGATCTTCGGGTTGCCCTGCAGTGCGACCGCGACGCCGAGCTTCATCACCTGCGGCTTGGTGGTGTTCGGTCCGGTCAGGTCCGGCCCCCAGAGGTAGGAGGCGTCCGCGGTCACGCTGTGGTGATCGCCGGGCACCCATGCGGCCGCGCCCGTCCAGCCGCTGACGTTCTGGACGCCGCAGTTGCCGGAGGGCTCGCAGTCGATCTTCGGGGCGTCCAGGGTGAACGCGGGGATGGTTGCCGGAACGTCCACGTCGGTGACGTTGATCCGCTCGGTGATGTTCCCGGACTTCGGGTCGAGTTGACGCTCGTTGACCACCAGCGCCTTCACGGTGCCCACGGGGACGTCGTTGAGGGACGCCTCCCACGCCATGGTGAACGACGAGCACTCCTCGAAGCGCGTGGTCCACAGCCCCGCCCGCGGGTTGGCCGGGTCGCAGCCGCTGACCAGGGACGACTGCGCGGCGGTGCCGCGGTGGAGGGTGAAGTTACGGCCGTCGTAGGGCTCGGCCTTGCCGCATACCTTCACTCCGTCGGAGGAGGTGGTGCAGCGGGTCCCGAACGTCCCGGGGGCGACGGAGCGGTCACGGCTCGGGCCGGCCGTGGTCTTCCACGGAGAGGGCGGCGCCATCGTGTCCGTGTACGGCTGGGCGGACTGGTCCGGATTCTGCGCCGAAGCATCGGGGTTGGGCAGGGTCAGGTCGACGGGCATCGTGACGCGGAATCGGGCCCAGGGCGACCACGACGTCTCGTACAGGCCGCTGTCCTTGGCGTAGGCGGAGGTGTGGAAGACGTAGTCGACGTTCGGCTTCAGCCTTCCGGCGCCCACGGTCACGGAGGCGGTGGAGCCGGACTTGACGAAGTCGGACACCAGGACGCCGTACTGGTTGTCGCTGATCTTCACCTGGGTCTTGGCGTTCCCCGAGGAGTCGGCGGTCCAGACCTCGAAAGTGAGGTTGGCCGTGCTGCCGTCGGCGTTGGTCACGGTGTTGCTCAGCTTGACCCTGGGTGTGGTGACCTGCCAGACACCGGCGGTGTCCTTCTTGCCCGGCCCGGCCGAGGGGTTCTTGCCCGACACCGGCCGGGACGCTGCGGCGACGGCATTCATCGCGGGCCCGGCGGCCGGTCGGGTCGACGGTGCGGCGTTCGGATTCAGGTTGCGGTCGAAGCCGCCGCCACCGTCGGCCGCGGTCGCCGTCGCCACCCCGGATCCCAGGAGCAGCAGCGCCGCGGTGCCGATGGTTATCCGGTGAAGGATGTGCTCTCTTCTGGACGTACCAGGCAAGACGTTTCCCTTCTGGCTCTGCTCTCCGGGTCCCTCGGGGCAGAGCTGGGTGCTTCTTAAGTTCTTCCCAGACACGGTGTTGGTCCTCTCGCGCCGCTCGCGCCCACCGGCAGCGACTCGTATGACTGCGACATGCGTTCGATGCCGCCGCACATTCCTATGTCGACCCGCACATGACAAGCCACCAGATAAATCGCGACGAACCACATAAAGGGGCCCAACTCGACTGTGACCATCCCCACGGTTTGGCCATGGTTGTGCACCAGCCCGTGAAGGTTCCACGGGGATCGACCGGGAGGCACCGCGGTTCCGCGGCGCCGGTGACGCGATCAGCGGGTCGACGAGCTGCCCGCCATCCGGCCGTAGGCCCGCCCTCCCGTTACGTCCGGCCAGGGGGTGGTGGGAGCCGACGAGGCGGCCGGCAGCTCGCGGCGCAGGAGGGAGCAGGCCGTTGCTGACTGCGGCTGCTCAAGGTGACGTTGGATCACCGGGAGCCAGTCCGGTGCCGGCTATGAAGCCGTCGAGGGCGGACAGCGCGAGCCGCTCGGCCCCCGGGAGGCCAGAGCCTGCGCGCCGCCGTCCCGTCACAGCTGGTGCCAGTGGTAGGCCGACTTGCGGCTCACCCGCAGGCGCCGTGCGACCTCCATCGGCTTGATCTTCTGCTCGAACAGCTCGGCCGCTCCCATCCGTACCGTCTCCCGGCGCCGCCGTCCCGAAGCGGACAGCCCGCCACCATCCCCGTACCTGACACACCACGGGGTACAGCCACCGCTTCGTGCCCGTCCGGGACTTTCGAGGAAGTTCACCCTGACGAGCCGAAGTCAATGACCAGTCAGCGGTCGACTGCTCGCCGCGAGCTGGGCGACCCGTCCAAGCTCATCGACACCACCCTGAACTATCTGCTGGGCGCCGAGCAGCCCATAGTGGTGCCCGGCACCGACCTGCCCGACCAGGCCGGCAAGGAGCCCACCCCGGAAGCCAAGGCGGCGGCCGACCTGCAGGTGAAGCTGCGCTAGAGATCTTTAACGGTGCGGGTTACGGGTCGTGACGGCTGTCGTGGGCCGCGTTATGCCGGAGGGATGAGGTATCCCGATAGTGGCGGGCTGACCGCGGAGGAACGGGCTCGGCGTGAGCGCATCCGCTTGGCGGCCGTCGGGTACTGCTGGCCACTTCAAGGTGCTCGCACGCGGGCGCTCCAGGGGCTCGGTCCCTCGCAAGTCCTTGTCGGGTCATGCGTGTTGGCCACTGTTCAGTTCGGTTGGCCACCTGGGGCAGGCTGGCTGGCCAACCCTATGCATCTGTGGATGGTCCGTTCAGGTCAGGCTTCCTGTGGATCGAGGCGGGCCATGGAGCCGCTGAGCCGATTCGCCAGGCCTTGCCGGCCGCCAGCAGATGCTGGCGGACGAGGATCAGGTGTGGGTTGGTGGGACTGCCCGGGCGCTGGACGAGGTAGGCGGTGTTGATCGGGGGGTCCTCCGGCTGGTGGAGCAGTTGCAGGACACCGGAGGCGAGTTCGGTGCGACACAGGTAGCTGGGCAGGACACTCCAGCCGGCGCCGGCGGTGACGGCGGTGAGGACGCCGCGCAGGTCGGGGATGGTGATCGCGGCCTGGGCGTGCAGGCGGCGGTTGAAGACGTGGCGCCAGTAGCGGCGGGCGATGGGCAGGTCCTCGGTGTAGGCGATCAAGGGGAGGTCCTCCAGGGCAGCGGGCAGCTGCTGTCCTTTGAGCTGTTCGGCCCATGCCGGGGCGGCGACCAGGACGAACTCCTCGTCGGCAAGGAGTTCGGCGTGCAGCGTCCGGCCACTGGGCCGTCGGGTGGCGACGACGAGGTCGTGTCGTCCTGCCCGCAGTTCTTCGAGTAGCGGTTCGGTCAGTCCGATGGCCATCCGCAGCCTGACTCCCTGCGCGACCAGCGGAGCCAGTACCTTGAGGCCGGCGCCGCTCAGGAACTCCGCCGGCCCCGCCAGGTGCACCGGTGCCGGGTGGTCGCTCGGCCTCTCGCCGGTGATGCCGGCCAGCTGGTCCATGGGAACCGACAGTTGCGTGGCGAGCTCGTGGGCGTGAGGCAGCGGGGTGACGCCGCGTGCCTGGCGTTCGAACAGTTCACGGCCCAGGTGGTTCTCCAGCGTCCGGATCTGCGTGGTGACGGTGGACTGCGACAGTCCCAGCCGACGCGCGGCGGCGGTGAAGGATCCCAGGCGGTGCACTGCGAGGAAGGTGCGCAGCAGGTTGAGGTCCAGCGGACCGGACCCAGGGGTGTCCTGATCGCTCACGGTGTCGAGCCTACGAGATCCGCATGGCAGCTACCGGCCGCCAGTCCCGTATCAGGCATCGGTTCATCGATACCTGATACCGGTGTTTTCATTGGTGCGGGTACGTCGGCGGTTTTAGATTCGAGACGGAAAGCACTCAGCTGCCTGACCTCACACGCGCCAGTCCTCCCCACTCGGCCGGGATGCGCCGACTGCTCGGAAAGCCATCGTGAATCATGAAAGCCATTGCACTCGAACGGTACGGCTCGTCCGACGACCTGCGGCTGATTGACCTGCCCGATCCCAAGGTGGCGCCCCGGCGAGGTCCTCGTCCGTGTGAAAGCGGCGGGGGTCAATCCCGTCGACTGGAAACTCGCCGCCGGGTACCTGGATCCGATCATGGAGGTCCGGTTCCCGCTGATCTCCGGCTGGGACGTCGCGGGCGTCGTGGAACGGGTGGGGTTCGATGCCGGGGAGTTCGCCGTGGGGGACGAGGTCTTCGGCTACGTCCGCAAGGACTGGGCACAGAACGGTGCGTACGCCGAGCTTGTCTCCGCCCCCGTCCGCGCCCTGGCCAGGAAGCCTGCCGCGCTCAGCTGGGAGCAGGCCGCGGGGGCGCCGCTGGCGGGGCTCACCGCCTACCAGAGCATCAAGCGGGTCGGCCTCGGCAAGGGCGAGACCGTGCTGATCCACGCCGCGGCGGGCGGTGTCGGCTCGCTCGGCGTCCAGGTCGCCGTCGCGTTCGGCGCCCGGGTGATCGGCACCGCGAGCGAACGCAACCACGGCTTCCTGCGTGAGCGCGGCGCGGAGCCGGTCGCCTACGGGGGCGGGCTCGTCGAGCGCGTACGGGAGCTGGCGCCCGACGGCGTGGACGCAGCCCTCGATTTCGTCGGCGACGGCGCGGTGGGTGTGTCGCAACAGCTGCTCAAGAAGCGGGACCGGGTCGCGTCGATCATCGATGGCGAGGCGGGAACGAAGGGTGGCCACTACGTGTGGGTCCGCCCGGATGCGGCCGACCTTGCGGCCCTCGCCAACCTCGCCGACGCGGGCAAGCTGACGGTGCCTGTGGAGCACGCACTGCCGCTGGCCGAGGCGGCTCAGGCGTGGCGCCTGAGCCAGGCGGGCCACACCCGAGGAAAGATCGTCCTGACCGTCTGACATCGCCTGCGGTGATGGGCGCTGTGGCCGGTACTCAGCGCCAGTGATTGGCGGGCCCGCAGTGATTTGTACCTGCCGAGACGATGTTGTCGACCGAAACTCCCCACACAGGGGCAACCAACAGTTAGAGGGAATGTCATGCCTGCAGCCACGAACAAGATCCTCATCATCGTGACCAATGCCGACGAATACCAGAAGGTCGGTCTGCGGACCGGACTCTGGCTCGGAGAGTTGACCCATTTCTGGGACTTCGCCGAGGAGCGCGGGTTCGCGATGGACATCGCGAACCCGTCGGGTGGCAAGATCCCTCTCGACCCGGAGAGCCTGACGCGGCAGATGCTGGATGCCGAGGGTACCGGCAAGCGATACCTGGACCGAGACTTCATGGACCTCCTGAAGGACACCATGAAGGTCTCCGACACGCATGTCGACGACTACGACGCCATCTACCTCACCGGCGGCCACGGGGTCATGTTCGACTTCCCGCAGAGCGAGGACCTGGAAACCCTGATCGCCCGGTTCTACGAGACCGGCCGTGTGGTGGCGACCGTCTGCCACGGCGCAGCCGGCCTGCTCAACGTCACCCTGAGCAACGGTGAGCCTCTGATCAAGGGCAAGCGGGTCACCGGGTTCTCGTGGCCCGAAGAGGAACTGGCGAACCGGGCGGAAGCGGTCCCCTACAACGTCCAAGAGGACCTGAAGAAGCTCGGTGCCGACTACAGCACGGCTGCCCAGCCCTTCGCCCCGTATGTCGTCGAGGATGGGCGCCTGATCACAGGACAGAATCCGTTCAGCGCCAGGGCAGTGGCCGAGGCAGTCGTCAAACAGCTGGTCGCCGAATGAGGGCTCTGCGGCGATATTCGAGGCCCGCTCATGTCTGCTGCCCCGTCGAGCTCGAAGAACTTCGATGGCTGAGGCTACGGCGATTGGAGGTCGAGCCCGGTCTTGGCGACGAAGCCCTCGATGAGGCGGGGCGGTACTGCATCCGTTTGAGCCGCGTCTTCACCAACGCGGTGAGCTGGTCGAGGCCGTGTTTGGTGAGGTTGGCCAGCGACCTCTTCAGGTGCGACCACACGCCCTCGACGGGGTTGAGCTCGGGAGCGTAGGGCGGCAGCTCGTGGACAGTCAGCCATAATCGGGCGTCGATCAGCTCACGCATGGTGTAACTGACGTGCGTGTTCAAGTTGTCCCACACCAGAACGATGGGGCCGCCGAGCTGCTGGTGCGCTGCATCCAGCAGGCGGGCGTAGTCGGTCTCGGTAAAGCCCTTACGGCGGCCCTTGGCAGGACCGCGGTCGAGGTGGAGGCGATAGATCAGCCGGGGCCGGTGGCCGACTTTGGTGCAGATCAGCGCCGCCATCGAAACACGTTTGGTGCCTGCGGCGGTGACCCGCACCACCGGCGTGTGGCCCCGGCGGCCCCAGGTACGACCCTTGGGCGGCATCAGGCCCTGGCCAGCCTCGTCCTCGAAGCAGAGCCAGGCGCCCAAGTTCGCCGCCCTCTCTTTACGATTGGCCACTGCTCGTCCTTCCAGGCGGCGATCTTCACCTCGTCCCGCTCAGTGGCCTTGTGGGAGGGCACCTGCACGCTCCAGCCGATACGGTGCATCAGCAGGTCCAGCCCGGCCAGGGTGTACTCGACGCCGAACCGGCGAGGCACGACCTCGGCGATACGAGCCAGCGTCCAGCACTGGTCGGAACAGCCGGCGGCGGCCGGGCCGGCATCCAACACCAACTCCAGAACACGCAGTTGTGCCGCATCGAGCTTGCAGCGGGCGCCGCTGGAGCCCTTGGAGGCCAGGGCGTGCCGACCACCGGAAGCCAACGCCCGCCGCCAGCGGTTCGCCGACATCCGGGTCACCCGGAACCGGCGGGCAACCTCCCAGTCACTGGCCCCGGCCTCGATCGGATCGGCGGCCGCCAAGCGGACCCGCTCACGCCGAGCCCGGTCCTCCGCGGTCAGCCCGCCACTATCGGGCTACCTCATCCCTCCGGCATAACCCGGTCCACGACGGCCGTCACAACCCGACGTAACCCACCCACACCGTTAAAGATCTCTAGTAGTGGGCCGACAAGGAGCTGCTGCCGCTGCGCATCCAACTGGCCGAGCGGTGTGTGCCCCAACTGGCCCGGGCGGGCCGAGGGCCAGTTAGAGCTCGTAACACGTGTCTAACCAGCCGAAGCAGCGCGTACGGTTCGAACAGTGTCAGCGTCGAGGGGGGTCGGCATGGCCATATCGGCTTTCGGCGAAAGCAAAACCGCTGCCAACTGGGCAGCGGATGACCGCTGCGTCGTGTCAAAGGGCGTTCTGGAGCGCCGCCTATGTGCCGGCTGGGATCCCGAGAAAGCGATCACAACCCCATTCAGGGGGCCCGCATGGCAGTCGACGAAGCGAAGCTCCCTTGAAGAGGATCGCGCGAAGCCGGCGCAGTACACGTACATCCCTCCAGAGCCACCGGCCAAGCCGCGCAGGAAGAAGTCGCGGGGCGTGGGCGGGCCCCTGAAAAGAGTCACCGAGCTGGACCCGGGCTGGCGGAATGCGCCGCCCCGGACGGTGACTCCCGTCGATGGGCAGAGCTCCAGCATAAGAGCGGTCCCCGGTGGCTTGCCCTCACTGGGAAAGCGGCGCTGACTCGCGTCACATCCACTCTCAGTGAGAGAAGCCAGCTGCGGGTCATCGAAGCTACGCCACCCGTATCCATCGTGGCGGCCGAGGTTTCGATCACTTTCGGAGTGATCCCTCGCGTCCGAGGGGTCCAGGGACCACCATCCCGGACATCGGCCTGTACCGGCAGACCTCGAGGAGTCCGCCGAGTACCCCCGGGTCTGGTATGGGCCAGCCCAAAGCCATCTGTCGTGACCGCGGACAAGGCCTACAGCTCCCGCGGATTCCGCAGCTACCTACGACGACGCGGTATCGCTCACACGATTCCTGAGAAGACTGACCAGCAGCGGCACCGGCATCATCCCGGGAGTCGCGGTGGCCGACCACCGACCTTCGACCGGGAGATCTACCGCCGACGAAACCTCGTCGAGCGCTGTTTCAACCCCCTGAAGGGCTTCCGCGGCATCGCCACCCGGTACGACAAGACCGCCACCTCCTACGAAGCGGCGGTCACACTCGCGTCGTTCCTGCTCTGGGCAAGGTCCGTTTGGAGACGGACCCTAGTAGCCGACTGCGACCTCCATCCATTGCGGGTTCTGCATCGAGGTGTAGGCGGCCTGGCCGGCCACGTCGTCGTAGGGGAAGCCGTAGGCGAGGTGGCTGATGGCGTGGTCGTGCCAGTACTTGGCGTACCAGTTGGCCGGGTCGCCGGCGTAGAACCGGGCCGGGTCCTGCTGCTGGGCAGCCGGCAGGTCTGCGGTGTGCCGGTTCAGCGCCGCGCACAGGCCGGCGTTCGCCGCGAGGGAACCGGCGCATCCGAAGATGTTCGAGGTGGGCTCGTTGACGCCGACCGAATTCGCATACGCGGTGAAGTAGTTGGCGTTGGCGCCGCCTGGGCGGAAGCTCGGGTCGCTGCCCGGGGCGATGATGCGGTACGGCGCCTGAGTCTGAGCCAGTACTTTGAACTGCTGCGGCACGGAATTCTGGAAGCTCTGGAAGACCTGCTGGCGGCTCATGGTGAACAGGTCCTGAGAGTCGCCCAGTTGGACGCCCTGACCGCTGTGCGAGTGCAGTCGGATGGCCAAAGGCAGTCCCCAGGCGTCCACGCGGGTCGTGTTGCCGTTGAAGTCGGCGGTACCGCTGGTGAATTCGATGAAGTCGTAGTTCTGGCTGTTCGGGGCGCCGACGTAGAAGTACATGCGCTGGGCGGGCCCTGCGACGATGTCGAGGTAGGGCTGTTCGGCAATCGAGTGGACCTGACCGTTGTAGCTCCAGTAGACCTGGCTGTCCGGGTAGGCGCCGTTGGTCCGGTTGAGGACCTTCACTTTCATGACGGCCGATGAGGCCGGGATGTCATCGGTCGTCCCCCAGAAGTTGTCCGGCGGCGTGGTCCCGGAGCCGCCGTAGACCTGGAACTCGTACAGCGAATAGCCGTACGGGGTGGCGCGTTGGGTGCCGTACATCCGCACATACCGGCCGGAGGCGGTCACGTTCAGGTTCTGTACACCGCCCGTGCCTGTGGTGGTCGAGTAGACGGTTGTCCACGGGCCGCTCGGGCTCGTGGCTGTCTGGATGGTGAAGGCCTTGGCATACGCGGCCTCCCATTTCAGGGTGACCTGCGTGATGGGCTGCTCGGATCCAAGGTCTACTTGGATCCACTGAGGGTCGCTGAACGCGCTGGACCAGCGGGTCTGTTCATTGCCGTCCACCGCCTGGGAAGCAGGGAAGGACGCGTTCTCTGTGGAGGAGGCGGTGACGGGCCTGCCCTGGGAGAGCAGCGTTCCATCTGCTCGGGCCGGCGAAGGCGAGACGGCGTTGATGGCCAAAGCGGCGATCAACGCCAGGAGGACGGCGAGGATGGTCTGGGGGCGACGCCGCGCACTGTGCGGTATGACGATGTTTAACACGGTCGTACTCCTCTTACGGGTGGGGGCCGTGACGGAGACCGCAAAGACAAACGCTTGCTGGCGAGTGATGCTCGCAAGCACCCGCGCGTGAGTCAATGGTCTGTACCTAAGAGGCCAAAGCGGCCCATGCAGGGTTCGGGGGTCGAACGGTCACAGCGGGCCGCCTGCCGCCATCGCGGTGAATCACCCCGCCGCTGCGCCGGTCGCGTGACGGGCGGCATGCTGGTGAGCCCCCCGGACGATGGTGGAGTCGACCTGGACCAGCCAGTCGATGTCACCGGCGGCGTCCGCCTGTGCCTGAATCTGTTGCAGAGCTCGGGTGAACACGCCGTCGAGGGCATAGCGGCGGAAGCGGGTGTAGACCGTCTGACATGACCCGTAACGTTCCGGCAGGTCACGCCACGAGATGCCAGTACGGATCTTGTAGACCATCCCGTTGATGACCCGCCGGTCCTCCACCCGCGGCCATCCCGTGGCCGCGTGAGGTATCAGCGAAGCGAGTAACTCCCACTCCCCATCGGTGAGTTCATGACGACGTATCAATCCACCATGACAAGCGGCGCAACGTGGTGGAACTTGGGCCCGTTGTCCGCCGTGGTCGGCCCGACCATGAGCCCGACCGCGGTGGACAAGGGGTGCATGGACGGCCCGACCACGGCCCCTTGACCGGGCGGCCCGCTGCCGGAATGTGCGGCCCGCGTTTTCCCTTAGACCATCCCTGCGACCAGGCGTCGTCGGAGTGCGGTCAAGGGGGGCTTGTGCATGCTCCTCCCTCGGTCACCGCCCCGGTTTGACGCCGACCTCGTCCGTGTCAGGCAAGGGTGACGGGGCGTTACTCACTTTCGGTTGACGGACGGGACAGCGGTGGGGCGGTGCAGCGCCCGGTCGCCGTGGTCGGGTGATCGGGTTCAGATCAGGGTGTTGTAGATGCTCCAGCCTGTGCCGATCTTCGTGGGGGCGGCGAAGGGTGCGGACGGGTTGCCGGTGCCCTTGCAGAGCCAGAGGACTCCGTTGTGGTCGACGGCGAGCAGGTCGGCTTTGCCGTCCCCGTTCATGTCGTAGGTGCTGAGAAGGGTGGTGTAGGTGTTCCAGCCGGCGCCGAGGCGGGTGCGGGCGGTGAAGGGGGCGGTGGGGTTGCCGGTGCCTTTGTACAGCCACAGCACGCCGTCGTGGTCGCGGGCGAGGAGGTCGGGGTGGCCGTCGCCGGTGAGGTCCGTTCCACCGGTCAGTGCGGTGTAGGTGTTCCAGCCGGCGCCGAGGCGGGTGCGGGCGGCGAAGGGGGCGGTGGGGTTGCCGGTGCCTTTGTACAGCCACAGGACCCCGTCGTGGTCGCGGGCGAGGAGGTCGGGGTGGCCGTCGCCGGTCAGGTCGCCCGCGCCGACGAGCGTGTTGTAGGTCTGCCAGCCCGTGCCGACGCGTGTCCGCGGCGCGAAGGGGACGGTGATGTGTCCGGTGCCTCGGTAGTACCAGAGGACGCCGGAGGCGTCGCGGGCGACGAGGTCGCCGGTGCCGTCGGCCTTGAGGGCGGACAGCTTGGTGATGGCGTTGTAGATCTGCCAGCCGGTGCCGGCCTTGGCGCGGGGGGTGGCGTGGTTGTACTGGGGGGTGGGGGAGGCCTGGTACTGCCACAGAACGCCGGCGCTGTCGCGTCCGTAGAACGCGGCTCGGGCGAAGGCCGGAACCACGTCGGAGGTCAACTTCAGGTCCTCCCGCCAGCCGCCGTATTGGGTGCCTTGGGCATCACGTACCTCGATGGCTCCGGTCAGCGTGCCGGCCGGCAGTCCCCAGGCGGCGTTGAAGTGGAGGTACTGGTCCTGCTGGGCATGGGACTGCCAATCGCTGAGGGGAGGCAGCTCGACGGCAAGGGAGCCGTCGGCGCCGAACGTCCACGTGCCTGGGGTGAACTGCTGGTCGTCGGCGGAGTAGCCGACCGTGAGGGCGGATGCGAGTTGAGTTGCGGTGTAGCCGGCGTTGGCGATCTGCTGTGCGGTGAACACGAACCGGGTGCGGGTCGACTGGGGTGGCGTCTTCATGGCTATCTGGAAATTCAGCCGTTCGTCGACGGGGCGGGTGTCGCCCGTGGCGACCACGAGTGAAGTGTTGTACTCGGTGTAACCCTGGGGGCTGTGCCAGGTGGGGCTGAGGTAGGGGTGGTTCACGAAGATCCGTGCGTCAGTGCCGAGGCTGGAGTGGGTGATGACGCTGTCGGAGGCGCCGTCGATCAGGTAGGCCCGGACAGGGTTGAACTCGTACGCGGGGTAGCTGGCGCTGACGTGGAGGTGGATGACCCCGCTGGCCAGCGGAGCGCCTTTGACGCCGTTGTGGTCGCTGTCGTCGGCGCCCATGAGAACGTAGTTGGTCCGTGCCTCGTGGACGATGGGGAGTGTGTTACCGGCATCGTCGGTGAAGTGCAGGTTGTCCGCGGAGTTGCTGCTGGCGAGTTCGAGGCGGATGTAGGCGTCGGCGGCCGGCGGCGCCTTGACGGTGACGTCCATCTCACCGGCCGGGCCCCACAGGTCGATTCCGCCGTTCATGCTGACGGCGATGGCGGGAGCGGCGGGGTCCGCGCTCGCGCTCTGCAGCGGCGTGAGGCCGACACCGGCTCCGAGGGCAGCGACGGCAAGTGCGGTGCGGTGGCGGCGTGGTATGCGCACGGGTGGTTCCTCTCGAAGGTGCTTCGCTCGGATGCTTGCCGGAGCTCGGGGAGCCGGCAGCGAATGACGGGCAGCCTCGATCAGCTTCGATTGACCGACACACCGACGAGGCGTTCCCGTAACTCGACAACATTCTGCACCCGCTTGATCAACATCTGTTTGCCCGAACTCGGCATCAACCGTTCTCGCCCTACACCGACGAAGCCAGTGGCGACCAGTGCGGCGAGGATCTGGGAGCGGGAGGTCTGTTCGCCTGCTGCTGTGGCGGCGCGCACGTTTGCGGTAGGCCAGGCGCATGCGCTGCACGGTGGTGCGCGAGACGCGGCCGAAGCCGAGTGCGGTCAGCTCCTCGGCTTTGGCCTGCCCCCGCTCGGCCAGCGTGTGCTGTTCGGCGTCGTACTGCGGCCGTACCGCCCCGCGGAAGCGGACGTGTGCCCCGGCCCTGATAGCCGGCCGGGCATCCCGTCGTGCGGTCACCCCGCCCCTCCCGTCTTGCCGGGCCTGCTCCAGCCCCGGGCGAAGGACAAGCAGCTGCTGCCGCGCGAGCGGCCCACGCAGCTCTGGTCGCCGCCCAGTCCCAGGTCCGATCGGCGCGTACCGGCGACGGCCTGCTGGCGTCGTCGACGGGCTGCGGTTACACGGGGCGCTCTGGTACGCAGCTCCAGCAGCGCTACACGGCCTTGCCAGATTCCGAAGACCGCGCCGTCCCGGTCCGCGGCCAGCGCCGCCCGGCCCCTGCCGAGACGCAGCGGGCCGACCGCGATGGTGGCGCACCGCTCCCGGATGCGGGCGGGCGTGAACTCACACATCGTGCGGCCCGAAGCTGAAGGCCACCTGGTGACCCGTCCTGCCACCTATCCAAGGCTGCCTCTGATCCGGCGGTCGGCCCCCGAGAGCGGGCCACCTTCTGTGAGCCCTTTCCAGGCTGATCTCGCAGGTCGGGGCGGGTGTGTAGCCCGGGCATCGATGCGGGCGCGGTTCCTGGTACGACACTTTGACAGGGTCGGAGCATGCTGCGGCTGGCTCACCGTCACGATGTGGTCAGCGCAGGCGGCACCACGGCCGCTGGCCGGGTGTCGGGCCGCCGCTCTCGATGGCGGGTGCGGGCCATACGAGGTGTCGTCGATCCAGGCTCGGGACCACCGCAGGCCTGAAGGGGTGACCGTGGTGGGGATGGCGGGTGCCTCATCGGATGAACCGGATCTGCGGGTAGCGGGGTGAAGGGTGCTGGAGCAGGTGGTTGTCTAGGTGGCGTAGGTGAAGGTCGAAGAATGCTCGTATGTAGTCGCGTTGCGCGTGGATGGCGCGGTGCGGGTCGAGGGTGCCGATTGCTTGCGTCACCTGGCTGGGCGTCAACCCGAGGACGGGCGCGGCCTGGGGTAGCAGTGTCACCAGGTCGGTGAACGAGGTGTGGGTGGAGCCGATGAGGGCCAGCTCGCGTTTCCAGCCGTACTGGCTGGTCCAGAACTGATCCCAGCTGGGATCCTCCGGGCCTGGGCCGGGGTCGCTGCCAAAGAGAAGGAATGGCCGGTCGGTGCCGGCGGTGAGGGGTGGCAGAAGGCTGCCGTCCAGGTTGACGCCGGCCCGCAGGCGCCGGTCGGCGCGGATGGCTGCGGCGGCTGTGGCGCCGCCGAGGGAGTGGCCCAGCATGCCGACGCGGGACAGGTCGAACGCGCCGGCGAGGGTGGGTGGCAGGGGTCGCCGTCCGGAGTCGGTGTTGTGTCCGGCGTTGAGCGCGGCGAGCTGGTCCAGCACGAACCGGGTGTCCGCGGTGCGGACAGCGAGGGCCTTGGCGATCAGGGCATCGTCGATGTCGCCGGTGATGGCGAAGGTTTCCACCCGGCCGCCGGGAAATTCGACTTGGTCGGCGTCGTAGGTGTGGTCGATGGCTACGACCAGGTAGCCGTGGCTGGCTAGTTCCTCGATCAGAACAGTGCCGAGGCTGCGGTCGCTGCGCAGGCCCGGTGAGTACAGGACGACCGGCCTCCCGCACCGGCCGCGGTCCACCGGTGCGGCCAGGTGGGCGTGCGTGGTCGGCAGCAGCAGCGTGCCGGACGGGATGCCCTGTTCCCGCTCGAAGTAGGGGACGGCGCCGGGTGACATCCACGGCGCGGGCGGGTGGCCATGGGCGGCGTGTGCCGGGTACCAGAGCTGGATCATGAGTTCGCGGACCGGGCGGGAATCCTGCCAGGGATCGACGCGCGCCCGGTCGAGCAGGTGCAACGAGACCGTGCCCAGGGGGTGTGGACCGGTTGGTGCGGGCAGGGTGAGCCGCACCGGAGTCGGCGTGGGGTCGGCGGCGACGGGCGAGTTCGCGGCGGGTCGCGACTGGGCGGATGCCGCGTGGGCCATCGGGAGGGAAGCGATGGCTGAAGCCGCGGCGGTACCGAGCAGCGCTCGGCGGGTCAGGAGTCGTCTCTCGTTCACCATCGCCAAAACGTAAGGTGTCCCTTCCATCGAGTCAAGGGTGCTTGACTCGATGGAAGGGACACCTTACGTTCGTCGCATGGCAAAGCAGGTACAGCAAGACCAGATGACGCGCGCGGCCCGCCGCGCTGTACTCATCGACGGCATACCCGTGTCCACGTTGGGCGTGATAGCTCTGGCACTGGGCAGCAACCCCCATCAGAGCACCGCCCAGAAGGCCTGGTGGATCGCGACGACCGCCGTCTTCACCCTCGCGATCGCCTGGGTGCTGCTGCGGGCGTTCCGGCGCGCGGACGAATACCTGCGCAGGATTCAGTTGGAGAGCATGGCCATCGCGTTCGCCGCAGTCCTCGTAGGGCTGCAAGTGGCTACCCTGCTCGATGCCGCAGGCATCATCCAGCTCCATCAGCTCGCGCAGTTGATCCTCCTCGGTGGCGTGGCGATCTGGATGACGATCGCGGACCTGCGTACCCGCCTGCACCGGTGAGGGCGCACTGTGAAGAACCGGCTACGCGAACTGCGTGCAGCTCGGCGGTGGAGCCAGGCCGACCTGGCCGACCGGTGCCACGTCTCCCGGCAGGCCATCAACGCCATCGAAACCGAGCGGTACGATCCCAGCCTGCCTCTGGCGTTCACCATCGCCGACGTCTTCGGCCTGACCATCGAGGAAATCTTCCGTCCTGACCGGACGGAAACGACGGGCGACCCGGCCTGACATCGAGTCTCTTCAGCCGGTATAGCGGTTCGAATTCGATGTCGTGCAGGACGAGGACGGCGTGCACGAATGTGGTGGCGCGACGTGGGCAGCAGCGCAGCTTGGCCAAGGTCTTCCAGGTCTTGAGAGTGGCGATCGATTGTTCGCCGCGGGCGCGGCTCTTCGCGTTAGCCCGGTACACAGCCTGCTGACGGCGTGACAGCTTCGGCCTGCAGCGGCGCTGCTTGAACGGGGCGCGCACGCTGCCGCGAGCACCTTGATAGCGTTTATCGGCGAAGGTCATCACGTCTGCGCTGGCCAACGCCTTGATGATTCCCTGGGTTCGAGCCGCGGTCAGGTCGTGCACCGCGCCCGGCAAGGCCGGTGAGGCCCACACGAGCCGGTCCGCCGCATCAGCGATGACCTGCACATTCACGCCATGGCGCTTGTGCTTGCCGTCGTAGTACGGCCTCTGATCGGCGACTCGACCGATCGGGATGAGCGTGCCGTCCAGGATCGCGCACCCTCCTTGGCCACGGCTTGTTTTCGGTGAACTTCCGTGACGGCCGGGCAAGGCTCAGTCATCACTCAGCGTGACCGCACCACAAAAGCTGAGCCAGAGCCCGAAAGCCGACAGCATCTGTGCACGAGTTTGGGCAGCACTCGAAGCTCTGCAGAAATCGAACAGCTCATGACTTCAGGCAGCACGGGCCCCTGCCGGGAGTTCAGCAGGGGCCCGGGGTATGGAGAGCTGCGGAGGGCCGAGACCTGTCCTCGATGAGCGGCATGCCGGCCGACATCGGCTACCGTCTGCTGGCGGTCTGACGGCCCGGCCTCACTTCAGATGTCTGGTGAAGAACTGGGCTGCGGCGTCTCCCGCGAACTGCGGGACGCCGGTGTGCCCGCCCATGTTGGCGTGCAGGGACTTCTCCTTGGAGCTGAAGGCGTCGAACAGGTCTAGGGCCGCTTGCCGGTCGTTCCCTTCGTCGTCCCACTGCAGCAGGACGTGCAGTGGAATAGTGACCTGCCGGGCCTCCTCGAACATGGCGCGAGGCACGAAACTCCCGGCGAAGAGACCGGCGGCCACGATGCGCGGCTCGACTACCGCAAGCCGGATGCCGATGGAGATCACTCCCCCCGAGTACCCGACCGGGCCGCCGATCTCGGGCAGCGAAAGGAGGGCGTCCAGGACGGCCTGCCATTCCGGGACTGCTCTTTCGACCAGCGGGAGGATGAGGGCGTCGACGATCTCGTCGCTGACCGGCTCGCCGGCCGCCATCGCCCGGCGCAGGTCGGCGCGGGCCTGCTCGGCGGCGGGCCAACGGGGCCGGTCGCCGCTTCCGGGGAGCTCGATGGTGGCCGTGGCGAAGCCCTCCGCCGCGGAGTGCCGGGCCCGGGCCACCAGTCGGGGATACATCTTGCGCAGCCCGAGGGGAGGGGGGCCGAGCAGGATCAGCGGCACCGGTGCGGATGCGGATGCGGGTGTCCACAGGATGCCGGGGACCTCACCGAGGGTGAACTCGCGTTCGAGGACGCCGTCGTCGAGGTGCTGCTGGGAAGTGAAATGCATGGACGTACCTTTCGGGAGTGCACTGAAACGGCGCTCCCGGACGACCTATCGCCCGACCGTGACCCCGGAGGGGAGCACCCATGTCGATACAGCGTTCACGGGTACCACCTCCTCGATCTCTCGCACGGCCTCCGGAAAAGTAGCAGTGGTCGCCGTGGTCCGCCAACGGGTTTTCGCGGAGCCTCCGTGGCCGGATACCACGCGGACACTACGCAGAGCTACTTGAGGACCTGAAGCGTGGGGTCCGCAATGCTGACCACCCGGAGGCAACCTGGATGCCCCCTGCTGGGAAGACTTCGAAGAGCTCGATGAAGAAGAGCGTGCCCAGCAGTTAGCGCACATGGAGGGCGCTGAGCGCTGCGCGGCGCCCTATGGGCGGTCGCCCCTTCGCACTCACGCCAATGTCCTGGACCTTCTTCTGGCCGCAGGAGTCATCTACGAAGTGCCTGACGAGGCCGGGGTTCCGCGCATTTACCCGAGAATTCCGGCACCCGTGCCAGGAGAAGTTTCCCCTGGACGAGGAAGAGGCTGCCATCCAAGGGAAGCTTCGGGTCGACAGCGCCACCCCCACGAGGCACGTGAGGCAGTCCGTCTCCTCACAGAGGAGGCACCACCAGCCTCGACCTCACCAAACTCCCGTCGCACAAGGTCTTCCGTATCCGGTGCGACTGGGACCGGTTCGACCAGGTGCGGATCGACATTCACGGCATGACCGAGGACGGCCAGCTGTCGGTCACACTGCCCAGGGACGAGGGCCAGCCGTAGCCGCTTCCGGCACTCAGCTGTTCAGCTGACGGCTAGGAGCCGCTCGAGGAGTTCGTCGACGCTGGCGATGTGCCCGATGTGCCCGATGTGCCCGATGTGCCCGTACGGAGCCAACTCTGACGCGAGGTTGCGGACCATCGTCACGCACCGCGGGGCGTTGATCCGGCTTGCCAGGTCGAAGGCGCGCGTCGCCGTCTCTGCCGCGATATCCGCGTCGCCCGCGCGGAGATGCGTCTTGGCCTGGTACGCCAGACGACTACGAGGACCTGGTCCTCACCATCCCCTACATCGACTTCCCGTCTTGAGTTCCGGTTACGCACCGTCGCGGAGGGACCCGCGGGCGAAGGCAGTGATGTCCTGGAGGCCCGGCTGGTATCCGTCCGAGGTGTCCACGGTCAACGTGGGGACGTCCAGGGAGATCGGCACGAAGGATTCGAGGGAGTGCTCTCCGGCGGCGATGGCTTCGAGCAGGTCCTGGTCGCCGTGGGCGGCTCGGTGTGCGTCTTCCTTTGCGCGCTGGACGATGCGGTCGTGGGCGACGTCGGCCGCGGTGGTGCAGCGGATGACGCGGAGGTGCGCGGGGCCGGTGAGCGGCTCTAGGTTCGGCCGCCACAGCCGGTCCTGGAAGGCGGCTTCGGCGACCACCGTGACGCCGGCCTGCAGGAGCACTTTCAGCGTGCTGAAGAAGGCGTCGAGGGTCGGGTAGTTGAGGGGGTCGTCGCCGCCGCTCTGGTAGCCGGGGTGGGACATGACCATGCCCTGCTTGATCTCGTCGCGGATGATCGCGGGGCATCCGAGGGCGCGGGCGAGCTCGTGCGCGAGCGTGGTCTTGCCCGTTCCGGGGCCGCCGCTCACGACGACCAGGGTCGGCGTGCTCATCGCGTCTTCTCACGGGTCAGCATGGGGTTCCCGTTCGTGGTGTCGTCCCGTAGGGCGGGGTGGACGGGCAAGGTGTTCTTGGCGAGCCGGAGGGCGATGAACCCGGCTCGCGGGACAGTTTGGCGTATGCGGTGGGGCGGTGCTGGGCCATTGCCGGGGCGGTTCGGTGTTCCACCAGGCGTTCGATCAGCGCCGCCCTCGACATCCAGGCTGCCTGCACCCGCTACCAGCACCTGCCGCGCGGCCGTCGCCCGGAACTCGTCAACATGCATGAGGCCGTCGCCGCCTACCCTGACTTCGTCCGGCCGGCCTGGACCCCAGCGGACCGAGCGGCAGCTCGACGAGGTTGCCGACTACCTCAACCGCTTCGGACTCCGGAACAACCCGGCCATCGCCGAAGCCCTCCTTCGACCCCCAGGCGTCCCGCGCCTCCCTCGGCGGCACCCGCGCGTGCCTGTACCAGAACCGTCAGCCCTGAGCCACACACCAGGCGCCGTCAAGCCAGCGCAGCGGTGTGCGCCGGCAAGGTCATCCTCGCCGCTGCCCAGCGCGCCATCGTTACCGACTGGACCACCGCACTCAGCGCGCTCGGCCTCAGCTGAGGCGCGGCTCCCTCCGGCTTCATGCCGAGCCAGGCATGCCGCATTGCGGCTCCGAGGGGCAGGGCAGTTGGCAGGGCCGCCCCAGGTGGCCCCGCATGCCCCGACGTGAAGATCACAGCGGAACAGGCCGCAGGCTGATGGGCGGGGGCACGCCGTCCGTGCTGCGCCGTTCTCCGCGGCGGTGGACGCTGGAGACATGGACGAGGTGGCGCAGGCAGTATGGACGGGCTGGATCTCCTTCGGCCTGGTCAGCATGCCGGTGCGTCTGTTCCCGGCGACCCGGGAGCACCTCGTGCAGCTGCACGAGGTGCATGCCGCAGACGGCTCCCGCATCCGGCACCGCCGGGTGTGCGAGGCTGAGGGCCGGGAGGTCGACTGGCAGGAAGTCGCCAAGGGATACCAGACGGCGGACGGGCGCACCGTGGTGCTGCGCGAGGAAGACCTTGAGGCACTGCCACTGCCCAGCAGGCATGTGATTGAGGTCCTCGGGTTCGTGCCGGTCGACGGCCTGGATCCGATCCTGTTCTCCCGCGCCTACTACGCCGCCCCGCAGCAGGACCTGGCCCGGCGCCCGTACGCGCTGCTGGTGGCGGCACTGACCCGGGCCGAGCGGGCTGCAGTGGCCAAGGTGACGCTGTGCACCAGGGAGCGCCTGGCCGCGGTGTGGCCGCGGCGCGAGACGCTGGTGGTCCAGACGCTGCTGTGGCCCGAGGAAGTACGCGAACCCGGCGGTCCGGCCGTGTCAGCGCCGCTGACCGGGCAGGAGCTGGAGCTCGGCTCTCTGCTGATGGCCCAGCTGCCCGAGCCTGACTTCTCGTCTCTGCACGACGAATACGCCGCGGCACTCCAGCAGCTGGTGACGGCGAAAGAGACCGGAGGAGAGCTCGCGCGGCTCGCGGATCCTGAGCCGGCGGTGGACCTGGTGGCCGCCCTGGAGGCGAGCCTGCGGACAGCGGCAGACCGCAAGTCCACACGGTGAGCCCGGTAGGGATGGACCCGTCCAGCTCATCTCTCCCCGCTGGGAGCCGGGTCCGGCTACCGTGGGGGGCATGGCCAGGGAAATCCGCATCGAGATCGATGACGAGCAGTACGAGCAGCTGGAGCGCGAGGCGCACCAGCGGCACGAGGATCCGACGGTGTACGCCGGACGCGTCCTGGCCCGCGAACTCAACAAGGCGCGGTTCCTCGAGGGCAGCGCCCTCTTCCTCAGCACTCCCGGGGTGCGCGAGGAGTTCGCCAGCCGGTTCGGCCCGCAGCCCGGTACCGCCTCCGCGGCGTAAGGCGGGCAGCGACGCAGTGGACCTCGCGGTAGATCTTCCGTGGCTCATGGAGATCGCCCGCACGCAGCTGGGCGACCCGGACGTGACGGACTGGGGAGCGCTGGAGGCGGCCCGCGCGCGGCATGCCTTCCGCGTCATGGACGAGCCCGTATACCCGCGGCCGCATCACCGCGGCGCTGCTCTATTCCACTCGCTTGCCCGGGTCCCGGCCCTGGAGCACAGCAACGAACTCTTCGCCGCGGCGGTCGCGGTCGGCTACCTGCACGCCAGCGGCCTTCCCGTACGGTTCACCGCCAAGGAGGCCGCCGACCTCGCCGATCAGGTGTCGGCCGGGCATGTGGATGTGCGGGCCCTGGCTGCGGCTCTGAGGGAGTGGACCGAGCGCAGCTGAGCATGGGCTCCGTCGGGTGGAGACGTTTCTGATCATCACGGCTGCCGCCTTCTGAGGCTGCGGGACGGGCGTGCTCATACCCCGTCCCGCGTACCAGCTCCCCGGGCCGCCTCAGGAACCCTGGCGGTCGGAATGCATATTGCCTTGGGCGGCTCTCGCCCGGACTACCGCTGGTACCGAGCCTCAGCCTTGGCCCGGAACTTCTCGAACTTCTCCGGCCGGTATCGCTGATGCCACAACACATTTAGCGCCGCCAGGCCGCTCAGCAGCACGACGCCGAGTACCCAACCGATCACCACTGGCCAACTGCGATGTTGGGCAATGTTCATGATTGCCGCAAAAGCGGCAAAGCCGACCACAACGAGGACCTGCCGTGTCCACCATCTTCGAGACATGCCCCGCACCTTAAGCGCCACTCAGGCTGTCAGCGATCAAGGAGATTCAACCGTGACCCAGGACCGCTTGCGGGATTTGGGGCGGACCGGGCTACACCACTCGATGGGGACACCATCGGGACGCGTACGGCCCGAGCACACTCTCGGTCGCCTCCGTCACTATCTAGAGTCAGATCTGGTGTGCAGGCATGTGAGTCAAGTTGTCCAGGACGTACGTGCCTTACGGATATCCGAGGGTTGACAGGCAAGTATGGCAAGGCGCCTCTCAGAGCCCCAGACGGGATCCTCGGACTGGAAGGCCAGGCCTATGACGGCCAGGCGACTGTGCCATCACGTACCACCAGTGGCTCGGGACTGCGCTCTTCATACGGACGGATCCATCCCAGCTCGACACTGCCGTCCGGGCATCGGTGAGAATCGGCGGCCTTGGTCGCGATCCAGCACCCGCGCCCCGGCGACCCGGGCCGCTTCGACTGGTCCGGCGACAGCCCCTGACCACCCTGCCGTCCCCGATCACGAACCCGACCACGATGCCGACGAACCCGACCACGATGCCGACGGCCCCGACCACGATGCCGACGGCCCCGACCATGGGTCCGGCCATGGCAGGTCAGCGTGCTGGCGTCCCGCGCCGGCCGCTCGCGTGCCCGGCGTTCCGCGAGGAAGCCTTCCGGGCGGGTGTCTTCTTCGCTGGCGTGGCCGGCGCCTCGGGCAGGTCCGCGTCGCCGTCTCGCCGCCCGGGCGGTCGGCCTGCTGCGCGCCCAAGCCCCTGGCTGCGGGCGAGGAATCCCGGAGTGCCACAGTTGGAAGCACACGCCGTCCACCTACGTCGTCTGCGCCCAGGACCGGGCCATCGACCCTGACCTTCGGCGCAAGATCGCCTTGCGCTGCGCGGATGTGGGCGCGTGGGAGACGGGCCCCTCCCCGTTCGTGGGACAGCCCCGACTCATCGTCCAACTCCTGGAGGAACTGACCTGGCGATAGGCGATTGACGCCCTACGACCGCACAACGGCATCCAGCGCCGGTGCCGTGACCGCGAAGGCCCGCTCGGTCAAGGTGGCCGGGTTCTCGGCGCCGTCGCTGTCGCTCCAGCGTTGCAGCACCGTGTGGAAGGCCGTCAGCGCCATCCCGGCGGCCAGCTGCGGGTATAGCTCCGCCTCCGGGTCGAGGCCGACACGGCCCGCCACCTCCGCCGCCAACTCGTCGCGCCACTGCGCCTGGAGCTCCAGGAAGCGGGCGAGGAGGGCGGGCGTGCCCAGGATCAGTTGGACGACGTGCAGGGTTCGTTCGGAGTGGCCCGCGCAAGCGTCGATGGCACGCAGACCGTGTGGCGCAGGGCGGTCGACGGGGGTTCCTCGACCGGGCGGCCCGCCAGCTCGGTGCGCATGTCCGCGCCCATCCCGGCGAGGAACTGGACGACGACGTCCTCCTTGGACGCGAAGTAGCGGAAGAACGTCCGCTTCGAGACGCCCGCCGCCGCGGCGATCTCGTCCACCGTGACCGCGTCGAAGCCCTCGCGGGCCAGCAGGCCGAGCGCGGCCTGCGTCAGTTCGTCGGCGACGAGCTGGCGCTTGCGCTGGGCCAGGGTTCCTGCGCGGCTGGGAGTCATGCGGCCATCGTATGCCGTGGGTCAGCTCTGACCTGCAGTGACGCCCTTGACACTTGGTGACAAGTGTGTGGCAGCGTGGGCCATATGGATAGAGCAGAGCGCTGGACAGCCGACCAGATCCCCGACCAGAACGGACGGGTGGTCGTCGTCACCGGAGCGAACAGCGGACTCGGTCTGGCCACCACCCGCGCGCTGGCACGCAAGGGCGCACGCGTGATCCTCGCCGTGCGCGACGAGGAGAAGGGGCGCCGCGCGGCTGCGGAGGCGGCGGCGCCGGGCGCCCGTCTGGACGTGCTGCCGCTCGACCTGACCGACCTGGACTCCGTGCGCGCCTTCGCCGACCGGATGGCCTCCGACGGGGTGCGCCCCGACGTGCTCGTCAACAACGCCGGACTGATGGCGCCGCCCCGCACGCTCACGCCGGACGGGCACGAGGTGCAGTTCGCCGCCAACCACCTCGGCCACTTCGCCCTCACCGGCCTGCTCCTCGACCTGCTGGCGGAGGGCAATGACCCCCGGGTCGTCACGGTGACGTCCACCAACCACCGCCAGGCGCAGCTCTTCTTCGACGACCTGACCGGCGAGCGCAAGTACTCGCCGATGGGCCACTACAACCAGTCGAAGCTCGCCAACGCCGTCTTCGGGTGGGAGCTGCACCGACGGCTCAGCGCGGCCGGCAGCCCGGTGCGCAGCGTGCTGGCCCACCCCGGCTACACCTCCACCAACCTCCAGACCAGTTCCCCCACCGGCATGGTGAAGCTGATGTTCGGCCGCCTGCTGTTGCCGCTCGCCCAGTCGGCGGACCAGGGCGCCCTGCCCCAGCTGTACGCGGCGACCGCCCCGGACGTCCAGGGCGGCGAGTTGTACGGCCCCGACGGCATGGGGGAGCTGCGCGGAGCGCCCAAGCGGGTGGAGCTGGCGGCGCGGGCCTCGGATCCCGGGACCGGCGGACGGCTCTGGGAGCTCTCCGAGGGGCTGACCGGCGTGCGCTTCCCGCTCCCGGCCGCCGCCTGATTCGTACTCTCGGACCCGGCGTTCCGCACGAAACCGCAGCTGGCCGCAGCCCTCGCGGCACGGGGGAAGGAGGCGGGCTTCGGCTGCCGGGCGGTGGTCGCCGACTGCGCCTACTCCGTCAGCGACGACTGGTACCTCGCGCTACGCGAGGCCGGCCTGGCCTACGTCGTGGCCCTCAAGCCGCACCGCGGCACCTGGGCTCCGGCAGACCAGCCGCACACTCCCATCGAAGCCGCCCACGCCCTGTCCTGGAAGGATGCCAAGCGTCCAGGCGACTGGACGCCCGTGGAGCGTCCTTCCGTGACGGGCACACCGAGACCTGGTGGGCCGCCGACGCCTACCTGGCCGGCTACGGCCCGGACTCCCCGTGCCGACTGGTCGTGGCCACCACCGACCCGGCCGGCCTGCCGGAGAAGGCAACCTGGTACCTGGCCACCAACCTGCCCCACCCCGACGCACCCCACGCCGCCACCAGCCCGCACCCGCCGGCCGAACTCGCCGAGATCGTCCGCCTCTACGGCTTGCGGCCATGGATCGAGCAGAGCTACAAACAGATCAAGGACGAACTCGGCTGGGCCGACTTCCAAGTCCGCTCGGACCGCGCCATCCGCCGCCACCAAACCCTGGTCAGCTGCGCCTTCTCCTTCTGCTGGGACCAGTGGTTCGCCCCACCCGGACCCCTGGAAGCCACCGCGCCGGACCCGTGCCCCGACGAGGGGCCAGAGAGGGGGACCAGCCCAACCCCACCAGCCCCAACGGCCCTGCTGGCCCAGGCCATTACGGGCCGTCCGCTCCTGGCTCACCCCCGCCATCACCCTCAACCGATGGTGGCGAGCCTGGACGGACACGGACCCACCCTCCGAGCTCCAGGCGCTGATCGACGCGGTCACCACCGGACACGGCATTGACCTCTACCGCCGGATTTAACGAACTACTGGTACAGAGCCACTGACTGGCTATGTGACGTTGACGCCGTGGGCGCGGGCGAGTGCGTCGAGGCCGTCGGCCCAGCCTTGGCCGATGGCGCGGAGTTTCCAGACGGGCTGGCCGTTGGTGGTGGTGTGCCGGTACAGCTCGGCGATGACCATGGCGCGGATGCCGGGATCGGCGGGCGGCTGGAAGGTCCAGGCGGCTCCGGTGACGCAGTCCATGTACAGGGCTGCGTGGGTCAGGGCGCCGCAGGTCAGGCCGGTGTCGACGTCCATGTTGATGGCGATCGTGACGCGCTGGATGTGGGCCGGCAGGGCGGCGAGGTGGAGGGCTGCGCGTTCGACGGTGTGCGGGCCATCGGCCTGCTTGCCCAGCAGGCGGGCCGCGCCGTGGGCGGCGGAGGGCTGGTTGTAGAAGACGAAGTCCTCGTCGCAGGTGACCTGGCCGCTGGTGTCGGTCAGGAAGAGGGTGAGGTCGGCGTCGGCGCCCGCGAAGCTGAAGGCGATGCGCAGCTCTTGCCAGGCATCCTCGGGCAGCACCAGGTTCTGTCCCGGGGTGAGCGCGGTCGCAGGGGCGTGGCTCGGCAGCGCAGGAGTGGGGGCCGGCGCCGCGGAAGCGGGCGGCGGCGTCAGAGGAGCGGTCTGGCTCTTCCACTCGGCGAAGGGGCGGATCCGGTAGGGATCCGGCAGGGGAGCGGAGGGGGCGGCAGGGGTGTTGGCGCGCAGGTCTCCGTCGAGGCCGGCCAGGGTCCCATCGCCGGATCTCGTGTCGTCCTGGGCGTGGTCGAGGAGGCTTTGCAGGCCGGGTAGCCGCCTGGTGTCCAGGTGCTTGATGGCGCTGGAGAGGTTCCCGGAAGCGGTGGTGGTGACCGAACAGGCGACGTCCTGGCCGATGTCGAGGAACCGCAGCGCGTCGGTCGTCTCCCGCCACGGGCCCGCTTCGATGGACTGGCGCGTCCAGCGGCCGTAGGCCACGAACCCCAGACGCTGGGTGTCCGGCAGGCGCGTGAGCACGGCAAGGTCGATGGCGGTGATCCCGGGCGCGACGGCAAATGCCTCTTTGAGCGTGGCAACGACGTTCGACCCCATGGACGTGAGCCACCACAAGGTGCGGTCCCGCTTGCTCAGGGCCTTGAGAGTGGGGCGCCCGCTGGAGGTGACTCCGGGCGTCTGATCGGGCAGCGAGTCGATGTCCTGCTGCCGCATCACCACGGACAGCACTGCCCCGTCGACTCCCACCGCGCAGCCCGCGGCGGGGTTGTCGGAGAAGGCGTAATTCACCGCCTCGCACACAGCCTCCTCGTCGTTGGCGAGCAGCGCCTGCCACCACTGACCGGCCTCGGCGGCCAGCTGGCTGTGTACGGCCTGCAGACGGGCCTGCTCGGCGGCCAGGTAGGCCGGAGCGTCCTCCTCGGCCCTCCGCTTGGCCGCCGCCCGCGCGGCGCGGGAGAAGACCCCCAGCCCCGCCAGGTGGTGGGCCTGGGCCTCTGCCAGGGCCCAGGCCAGGCTCAGCTGCGGAGGCCCCGGCACCACCGGCGGCCGGGCCGGAGTGAAGGACTCCAGGTGGACACTGGTCGTCTGCCGCCGCAGCTCCTTCAACTGGGCGATCGCCGCATCGCGTTCTGCCTCCTGCTGGGCCCGCGCGGCCTGCCGGCGAGCGCGCTCCAGCTGCGCTGCTGAGGGGGCGACGGCCCGTGATCGGGTCGCACGGCTCGTGCTGGTACGGCGGCGCCCTCCGCCCAGGGAACCGGAGGCATAGAACGGACCCACTCCGGAAGAGATCCGCGTGCCGCCGCTGCCCATGCTGATGCGCGCCGCGCGGGGTCCCACGGAGGTGCGCACGCCCCGGGTCGAGACCCGCACGCTCATCCCCGGCACACCCACACGAAAGCCGAAAGCCATGGTTCCTCTCCGTTCTCCTTCTACACGCAAGCCCGCTGTTTTCGACGACGATTGCTCCGCTGCCACATCGCACGCCGGCCGCCCCACACGACCTGGCCGCGCTCCGGCCGGAACCACTCGTGAGGACTGGCGAGCCGACGCGCCTGCCCCGCCGCTGCCCCATCTCCCCGACCGCAGCCGCAGCGGCGCAGCTCAGCAGCCGCGCCGCGGCGTCTGCTACCTGTAGAAGACGGCGACACCGCCGTGATGGGAGCAGGCTCCCTGGTGATGAGCGGCGTAGCTGTAGGTGCCGTCATTGCACAAGGCGGTGGCCCCGGCCGCGTCAGACGTGCCGCCGGAGCTCGACGAGCCGCCCGACGACGAACCACCGCCGCTGCTCCCCGAGGAACCGGAACTTGACTCGTGCGTGGCTGCCGACGCGGGCTTGGCCGTCTTGGTCACGGTGACCGTCGGGGCGGGCGCTGCTGCCTTCGTCATGGTGACCGTCGGGGCCGGCTCCGCCGTCTTCGTGGCGGTCGCGGTGACGGTCACCGTAGGGCGCGGGGCGGGACTGGCCGCGCTGGAATTACTACCACCGCCGAATGCGGCACCGACCGCGAGGAGCGCGAAGCCGCCGACCCACACGCGCTTGCGCTTGTGCAGCGGGCGGATATCAGGCATGCGGACAGGCTCAGGCGGACGGACAGCCCACGGCCCGGGCTGGTACTGGCTCACGCGACGACCCCCCTGCAACGGACACCCGGGCACACGCCACGGGGCAGTTGAGCACTTTACAAACCCTCCCCAGAAACTGCGCAACCCCCGTACATGCGCGGGATGCTGGCGATACCCTTCGACCCGTAGCTGCTCCCGCGGCGGACTGTTACGACCCGCTTGGATCTGCAGTTCGCAGACCGGTTCCGGACCGGTTGGTGTCATCCATCCGTACCTGATGCCTCACCCGCCCGCTCCTGCCAGTAGGCCAGGCTGTCGGCGGGCCACCCGCGGCTTTGCCGTCAACGCATCAGCTCAGGGGTCCGCGATCATGCGGTCCTCTTGGCAATGATCCTGGCCCGCAGCGTGTCACGAACGGTGGGCCACTCATCTGCGAGCAGGCTGTAGTACAGGGAGTCGCGGCGGGTGCCGTCCTGGCGCTGCATATGGCTGCGCAGGGTCCCTTCATAGACCAGGCCAAGACGGTCCAGGGCGTGCTGGGACGCACGTTCAGATTGTCGGTGCGCAGGGCGAGCCTGGCGAGTCGCAGGTCATCGAAGGCATGACTGAACGGCAACAGCTTGGACTCAGCGTTGTATGGGCCTCCCCAACAAGACCGATCGAACCAGGTCGCGCCGACTTCAGCACGGCTCTGCTCCAGATCGATGTCATACAGGCTGGTCGAACCGACCACGGCGCCGTCATCACAACGTTGCACCGCGAAACGTCGCCGCGCAGGGTCCGCGATCATCTGGCTCAGCATCGCGCGCATCTGCGTCGCGGACTCAGGGCGTGGCCGCGGCATCCACCGCCACACCTCAGGGTCGGACGCAGAGGGGAAGAGGGCTTTGGCATGGCCGGTGGATAGCGGGACGAGGCGGACCTCAGTACCGACGAGAGCGTTGTTGTTCACGGCGGCACATTCCGATCACGTGACCGGTGATCGGCAGGATCGTTCGGGCCGGTGTGGGGCGGGGTGACATCTCTGACGGGCGTGGGCTGCGTGGACCAGCGACAGTCCTAGCCTGTGAGGGCGGCGAGGCGGGCAAACTCCCACGGGTCGTGTGCGCTGAAGACGGTGACCTCGTCTGCACGATCTCGGCGGAGGCCGCGCAGTCGGTCGCGGGTCGCGACGCGAGCCGCAGCATCGGTCTCTGCTCCCCGCTGGACCGGCTCGAGGACGGGGTGGGAAAGGTGCGGGGTGTGCTCGAGCTCGCCGTGATACATGTACGCGTCGCCTGCATGCAACAGCCACCGTCCGGCGCCGTCGCGCACGGCGACACCCGCGTGTCCCGCCGAGTGGCCGGGCAGCGGCACCAGCAGCAGCTCGCACGCCAGGCCCCGCGGCCGCGCCACGCCGGGGAAGCCGAACCACTCCGTGCGCTTCTCCACGGGTGCGGGTGCCAGCAGCGGGTTGTGCGCCCGGTGTGCCGGCATGAAGCGGTCGAGGCTGTGCCGGTGGTGGGCTGCCGCGGGGTCGGTGACGGCCCGGTACTCGTCGGGGTGCACATGCACCCGTGCGTGAGGGAAGTCCGGCAGCCCTCCGGTGTGGTCGCGATGCAGGTGGGTGAGCACGATGTGCCGCACGTCCTGGGGCGCGTACCCGAGACGGGCCACTTGGCGCAGCGCGCTCTGCTCGGGGACCAGCGCGGGCTGGGCGTAGGCCACCCAATCCGCACCCAGCGACCGGTCAGGGTGCCGTAAGTCGGCCGTGCCGAGGCCGGCATCGACCAGGATCAGCCCGTCCGAGTCCGCCTTCAGGTCATCTGGTGCTTGACGTCGAAGTCGGCGGTGCCCTCGATAACCGGACGGCCGTTGATGACTGGCGCAGCTGTCCGTTACTCGGCTGGTCGGCCATCGCTGACGGCGCGGCGGCCGTGACGAGCAGCCCGACCCCCACGGTCCCCGTAGTGAGCAGCTTCCTCAATTTCAAGTTGTACCCCGTTGTACCCCCTGTTTTGGGTCACAGCCGACGGGGCGCGCAGTGGTCAACTTGCGTGCTAGTCCGTCGCGTTGGCGCCAAGGAAGCAATGACGATCGCCTATCAGATAGTGCGGTCCCCGGCCGGTCGTCGCTGTGCGGCGCGTTCCACGAACGGCTCCAGGCCGCTCTCGGGGTGCATGTACACGTAGCGGTCGGCGGCGTGGACCTGCACGGCGTTGAGGCGGTCGACGAAGGACTGGGGGACGGTGAGCATGACGTTTTCGGGGCCCAAGGACAGCATGTGCCTTGGGCCGATGGGAAGTATGAGGGTCTGAGCGTCACCGAACGCCATGCCGTACATGGTGCGGCTTCTCTCCACGGACAGGGTCAGGGCCGGGTTGTCGCCGATCAGGAACTGGCCCGTCTCGGGCGTGATCACCTCCAGCCGCCGCGTCGACGCCAGGTCCCGCATCTGGTGGAAGGTGTCCTCGATGCTGGTGCGGAAGAGCTTGCCGCTCTCGTGGTCGCGCATGACCGAGGACCGTTCGATGAGACGCTCGGCGAAGGCGCCCAGGGAAGCTGGGCCGGACAGATGCAGGCCCGTCTCGCGCAGTGCCTCGCGGCGCAGCTGCTCCGGATACTGGCTGATCGCCTTGGCGACCAGGCGCGTGCGGGCCCGCTGAAACGCGTCGGTGTGCACATCGCGGTAGTGGAGCGACCGGACGTAGTGGAGCACGACCAGGTCGCGCAGCGCGGCCACGTGAAGCGGGTCGGTGAACGGAGTGCCGGCGTGCGCGGCGGCGAGCGCCGCAGGCACGCGCCTCTCCACGTCGCCCCACAGTGCTTCAATGGATGGGGAGTCGACGGCGACGAAGTTCTCGACCCAGCCGCATCGGCTGGTGGGCATCCGCTTGTGCACGCGTCCGGGGTTGTGCAGGTCGAACGGGAGCAACTGCCGGCTACTGCCCTTCGGCTCGGGCATCGTGAACTCTTTGAGCAGGACCTGGGATACGAGGTGCTGCCGCGATGTCTGCTGTGCTGTTCCCACGCACCGAATTCTGCCAAGTATCCCTCTCCACCCGCTCAGAGTTTCCCGGTTGCCGATCCACATTGTCACCGGTCAGCGCAGTCGGACCGCGGTGACGACTTCCCTGCCAAGTCAGTGTGTTCTGCTGTAGCGTCGATGTGCTCATAGGGCGATAGCCCTCGGTGTTGCCCGTGCTTCGTGGCTTAGAGGTCCTAACAGAAGTTGTTGATCAAGTGACTGTCGGCTGGTCTGCTCGTTGTTCTGGTCGTGGGGAAGAGAGGGGCCCGGCCGTGGGTCGTGTCGGATGAACTGTGGTCGTTCATCGAGCCGTTGCTGCCGGGACCGCCCTGTGCGGGATCGCGTTCAGATCCTGTTCGTGCTGCATACCGGTATCCAGTGGGAGTATCTGCCGCAGGAGCTGGGCTTCGGCTCGGGTATGACGTGCTGGCGGCGCCTGGCGGAGTGGAACGAGGCGGGCGTGTGGGGCGAACTGCATCTCGTGCTGCTGCGGAAGCTGCGCTCGGCGAAGAAGCTGGACTGGTCGGGGGCGGTGATCGACTCCTCCCACGTCAGGGCGGCCCGGCGGGGCCCAATAGCGGTCCCAGCCCGGTCGACCGCGCACGTCCGGGCAGCAAGCACCACGTCCTCACGAAGGCCAGGGCATGCCGCTTGCCGTGTCTTTGACCGGCGGGAACCGCAACGACGTCACCCAACTGCTCTGGCAGCGCGGTATCCGTCCAGCAATCGCCGAACGAGGTCAGCCGCACGGCTCCGGCCTGGGCATCTTCCGCTGGGTCGTCGAACGCACCATCTCCTGGCTCCACGGCTTTCGCCGGCTGCGCATCCGCTGGGAGCGACGAGACGACATCCATGAAGCCTTCCTCGGCCTCGCCACCTGCCTGATCACCTACCGCCACGTCCAACGCCTTTGTTAGGAGCTCTTAGCCCAAGGCCCGTATCCGCGCCGAGAGGGCCGGCTTCCCAAGTTCGACGTTCCGTTGTGGAGTTGGACTCTCTGCTGGGGCACTGTTCGGTCCTCCAGGCGGGGGAGGTGCCGGCTCAGTGTGGCGAGCCCGGTACTACGCATGCGACGCACGGGCAGCCGGGGACGGTCGCACCGCTCGGTGCGAGCCGGACGCTGAAAACCGTGGTGATGCGGGCACCGAGCCGGAGGAGTGAGCGACTTGACAAGACAGACGTTGGCAGACTGACGGCTTCGAAGTTCGGTTGTGAACGGTGACTTGGGAAGCTCATCCGTTCTCAACAGGAGCTTCGTTGCGTGCGTGACGCACCCACGAGCCAGAGTCACGCACCCGTGACCAGCACATCTACGTGATCAACTCGACTTTGAAGTTGCCCTTCCTTGTCGGAGGGGCTGGGCGCCGCAGGTGACCCGCCATCGAGTGACGAACCTCGGTGACGGGCCGTGAAGCCTTGCGGATCAGCTGGTGCTGGTGTTGAGCGTCCAGGTCTTGTCGGCCAGGATCACAGAGATAGGCACGTAATACACCCCGTTAAAACACCACGCGGGCCGCTGCCAGGAGTCCGCAACGGGCTGACCATTGCAGTTCGTTGTAGTGTCGAGAGCGGTGATCGTACCCCGAGCTGCGTCGGTGGTATAGCCACTTGCGGTGCCGCTGAACACTGGACCGCCGCTGTCCCCGTTGACCGCAGCGATGCCGCCGGGGGCTGCGTACGCCAAATCAACATCCGGCCGAAGGATGCCGTTGCTACCCACCACATTTATATCAGTGTGAGCGATCTTGATGCCGCAGTGCACACCTCCGTTGGCACCGGATGTGCATACCTTGTCACCCTCATAGTTGTGCCCCCATCCCGAGACGGCCTTCGAGTAACCCGTTGTGTCGTCCCAGGCGCCGTCGTAGACGTGGCTGCCGGTCAAGACGCCAGCTTCGGGAGTTAGGCCAGAAACGTCGTTGGAGGACGCCTGATCCGCAGCGCTCGTCGAGCCGACGTAATTGTGTGGGCCGTTTGGGCCGTATCCCCAGGTGTGGAAGCTTCCATTACCGCAGTGATAGGCGGTCGTGATGAGTTTCCGCCCGTCCGCCGTCGTCACGCCGAACCCAGTGGAGCAGATGGTGCCGCCTGGTGTCTGAAGGCCGGCTCCTCCCCACCAAGGCGCGGAGTCCACCTGGCGGGTTGAGGCATCGATGGCCAGAGGTTTGTACTGGACGCGCGTTTCCACGCCGGTTTCACTGTCGGTGGCGGCCTTGACCTCACGGGTTTTGTCCTGCCGCGCGATGGGCGTGAGAGGATCATGGTCGTCGCGCTGGCCGACTCCCCGGTCTTCGTCGTAGCCGATGTCCAGTCCACTTCCGTCCACGGCGGGCGCGATGCTGGTGATGCGACTGGGGACCGAAGTCAATTTCGAAGCGACATTCTTGAGCTTGCGGTTCGAGATCAGTCTTTCCCGAGCCGCATGAAGCTCTGCTTTGGAATACTTGGCGGGCAGGACCTCAGCAGTAACGCCGGATGGAAGCGACGAGAGGATATTCTTGACGTAGGCCGGCACTTCGCCTTTCCAATGCAGGCGAATGTGCATCTGCGCCGGAACGACCTCGACATCCGTGAACCCTGGGATTTGAGCCCGGTCGGCCTCGCCCTTTCCCTCCGTGATCTGGTCGGAAATCTTGTCGAGGACTCGTTGGTTGTTCAGCAGTTGGATGTTTTGGAGAGATGCGTCCGGCGGGGGGCCGCCAGCACTCTGATTGGCGGCAACCTTGGCGGCTTCCCCGGGGATTGCAGACGGAGAGGCGTCGGCGAAGCTCGTGGTCACGAGCGGGATTGCTGCCAGTAGCGAGACAGCAAGGACCCCTTGCACCCGGCGTTTGGTGGTTCTGCCACTCATGATTTCCCCCCTGGAAGAGATGGTTCACCAAGCTCGATTACGCGATTCGCAATCGATCTTGGCGCAAGCTATCAGGCGCCCACCGGGCTCGCAGGTAAGGAAATCGTGAGCGTCGAAAGTTGTGTCGGAAATCAGAAGAGTTTATCTATTGTGAAACCATTTGACGCGAAGCGGCGGTCTAGGGCCGGTTTAGCTCATATCGTCGCCTGTCAATGTTGGAATAGCATTGGTTCGCCTTGCGCGACCCGGAGACGGCCCGGTCAGTCAGGTGCGGGCAGGACCGAGGCGCATCCGCCGGTGGGTGGCTTCACCCCGGTGGCTGTGGCCGCGATCCCGTCCGTACCGCCAGCATCTGTTCTCCGCGGTCCCCGGCCCCGCCACGTGGCACGGTGTGGCAGGGCTCCTCTGTCCGGACTGCCAGCAGAGCGATGGCTGAGGCCTGTTGCGCTGGTTCTGTGTCGTCTGGCACCGTGGCGACGGACCAGCACGAGGGAGAGAACTCGCGTCTCATCGGGCACGGGGTGGGCCTGACACGTCGCGCGAAAGCTTGGATCGTCGCGGGGTATGTCGTCACCGCTGCTCTACTCGACCGTGTCGTGCGCCTCCCGCCCCACCCTGGCGGCCGGGCCGCCCCTGACCGATAAGGAGCATGCGACCAGCAGGTGGACCGAACGGTACGATCGCCGAAATCTCCGCGTCGCCATCGATCCGGGTGCCTCCGGAAGCCCGGTGGCATCCCGCAACTTTCGACGTCAACCAGCGCTATTCCATGACCTGTAGAAGTAAGGGCCCGCCCATGCCACACGCCCACGCATCCGTGCGCGCGATCGGAATGAGTCTGGCCGCGACGGCCGTCCTGCTCGCGGCCGCCTGTGGGCAGCATGGTCGGCAGTCCGCCGGCGCCCCCGCGGGCATGGTCTCCGCCGCACCGTCCGAACTTCCGCGCACCGGCACCCCGTCTACTGGCTCGAGCCCCGTCGCCCAACCGTCGACGGACAGATCCGGGCCGGCTAACCAGGCGGCACTCGATCGGGCCGCGGACTCGATCGAACAGCTGGGCGACTCCTTCCCGGACACCTATACGGGGGTGGAGGTGGACACTGCCGGCGACCGCCTCATCGTCTACCGCAGGCCGAACTCGCGCTTCGATGCTGCCCTCGCCGGGCTTGGACTGCGCGTGCACGTCGATCTCCAGGACACACCGCGCTCCAGGAAGGAGATGCGGGCGACGCACGACCGCCTGGTGCCGCTTCTGGGACACACCACCGGTTACCGCATCATCAGCGTCAGCCGCGGAGGGGATGAGCTCGGATTCACCCGTGGGGTCGTGGAGGTCGGTGTTAACGGCGACCTGGAGCGGGCCAAGCGCGAGCTGGGTGCGGAATTCGGTGACCGGATTCAGGTCGTCGCCGTAGAACCCCCGGCTGGGTGATGGCGGCCCTGTGCGTGCAGGACTCTGCCGCTCGGCTCGGACAGGGCCTCAGGTCGGGCAGAGCGGGATCGTCGGGCCGTCGTTCTCTGTCGCCTTTGGTGCGGCTGGGACGGCATAGCGATGGCTCCAAAGGGATGGGGCGGAGTACACAAGACGACCCGCCCCTTGTGAGCCGGGTGGGCTCTTGGACTTCGGGGGGAATCCTTGCCTTCCTCGGTCTGTGGACGGTCACCGGGATCCGCCTCCGGGCGCCGTCATTGATGTCGCGCGTGGTTGCCAGTCGGGGTCACGTGAGAGGCAGAGGGTCCCGTGGCGGTGAGCCAGGCTACGCTCATCGCAACCCGTACGGCCTGGTGAGAGGAGGAGCACCTTGGTGAGCCGTCCCCTCCTCTATTTCGACTTGGACGAGCCGTTGAACCCGTGTCATGCGACGCGGGGGGTGTCGCCCCGAGGGCTGCACGACCCATCGAATGAGGCCAGGGAGCTGGCTCATCCACCTTGGAGCACGCCCGTGAACCCGAAAAGGCACCAGCGGACCCTGCGCATCATGTTGGCCGTTGCCGTAGCGGCTGTTCTCGCCATTGCCGTCACTGCATCGATCATGAAGGACCGCAGGCATGGGGAGGGTCTCTTGGGTGAGGTACTGGTGAGCGGTGACGGCCGCACCATCACCACCCTGAACAGCCGGGCCCCATGCCAGCAGGACCCGCCCCTCCTGGTGGCGAGCGAATCCCGCGATTCCGTCACCCTGGTACTGAAGGAAAGCGGTGTCGATCTCCGGCCTCAGTGCAACAGGATAGACGAGCAGATCACCACGACGCTGCAGTCACCGCTGGGAACACGACGGCTGGTAGAACGCGGAAACGGCTGGACCATTGCCCCCTTCGACCAGAAGTGGCTGGCCAACCCGCGATATCTCCCGCCAGGCTATTCGCCGACAACTGACGTGCAATGGAGCGACCCCGTCCCACATGCCCAGCTGTCACCCTTCATGCGGGACCGGAACTCAGGCCCCGCCTGGACCCGTTTCTACCAGCGCGCCTCGGCGAAGGCGTCTTTGAGTATCACGCAAATCGCCGGAGAGCTCACAGTGAGTGCCGCAGGCACTCCGGAGTCCATCCACGGGTGGATCGGTCGGCTCACCCCGGACTCCAATAACACCGTGACATGGACGAACGGCACCTACACATTCATCGTGAGCACCACGGATCAGGACCTCCACGAAGCCGAACTCCTGAGGATCGCCAAACACCTCACCCCCTGAAACCCGAGAGCACCAACTGGAGGTGCCGAACGCGGCCCCCGATGATCAAGGTTGCCGAAGCCTTTGATCATGAACAGGGGTCGCGTTCGCGTGCCATCCTCCCTAGTAGGACTCCGTTAGGTCTTTCCGTCGGGATTGTTCGTGGGCATGGTGGAGGGTGTGGACGCACATGAAGTGAACCGCGTTCGGGCGAAGTTGGCGTTGTTCGTGGCGGATGTGTTCGCCTCGGTGCCGCGCAAGGACCAGCGGGCCAAGGGCGACTGCTATCTGCGGGGACTGATGCTGGACGGCCGCCGCAAGTCCATCCAGGCCATGGCCGCCCGGCTGCCGGACGGCAACGAGCAGAACCTGCAGCAGTTCGTGAACCAGTCCACCTGGGATCCGGCGCCGGTGCAGCGGCGGATCTGCGAACGGATGCTGCCGCTCATCGCCCCGACGGCCTGGGTGATCGACGACGTATCGGTGCCCAAGGACGGAAGAATGTCCGTTGCCGTGGCGCCGCAATACTGCGGCGCCCTGGGCAAGCGGGCCAACTGCCAGGTCGCGGTCAGTGTCCACGCGGCCAGTGACACCGCGTCCTGCCCGCTGCAGTGGCGGCTGTTCCTGCCCAAAGAATGGGCCTCGGACTCCGACCGCCGGGCGAAGACCGGTGTCCCGGCAGAGGTCACACACCGCGAGAAGTGGCGTCTGGCCCTGGACATGCTCGACACGCTGGCTGCCTGGGGCAAGACGCCTCCGGCCGTGGTGGCTGATGCCGCCTACGGCACCAACGCGCGGCTGCGGGCCGCCCTGACCGAGCGTGGACTGGCCTACGTGCTGTCCGTCCGCGCTGATGTGACCGCACACCCCTTCGACGCACAGCCAGTGGCTCCGAATCGCAACGGTTCGGTCGGCTGCTGGCCCCAGCCCCGCTACCGGGCGCCCGCCCCGTCCGCGGCAACGCTGGCTGCCGGTCTGGCACAGGACGCATTCACCACCCTCACCTGGCGGGAGGGCTCACGAGGAGAGTTACGCTCCCGCTTCGCCGCCGTACGCGTGCGGCCCGCCGGCAAGGCCGTCGAGCGTCCGGTCCGCACCGCTGCCTCGGCAGAGCAGGGCTGGTGGGACGGGGTCCTGCCCGACTGTTGGCTGCTGATCGAATGGCCCGAAGACGCCGAAGCCCCTACCGACTACTGGCTGTCCAACCTGCCGGCCGAAGCCCCGATCACCGATCTGGTCCGTCTGGCCAAGGTCCGCTGGCGCATCGAGCATGACTACCGCGAACTCAAGCACGGCCTGGGCCTGGACCACTTCGAAGGCCGTTCCTGGCCCGGCTGGCACCACCACGTCACCCTCGTCACCGCGGCCCAAGCCTTCCTCACCGGACAGCGGCTGGCCCCAAAAGCAGCTGGACCGGACTCACCCTCTACCAGATCCTCGATGTCCTCCAGGACATCCTGAGGTGCTGGACAGGCACCTGCACCACCTGTCACCAACCCCTCCCCACCAGGACCGCACCACGAAGATCAAGAACGACCTAACGGAGTCCTG
>NZ_BBZJ01000039.1 GCF_001417775.1 Streptomyces sp. TP-A0356
TTGGTCGTCGAGGGTACGGAGCGTGTTGATGCGCTGCTCGATCGTCGAGACCATTGTGTCCGTGACCTGATCCCCGTTGAGGGCTGAGGCGAAGGCGGAGGGCGCGGCCACCCAGCTCGCCGCGAGGCCTGTCAGGGCGGCGCCGGTGATGGTGAGAAAGCCCCGGCGATCCATGCGGCCACTCCCCACGAGTTCGGACAACGCCTCAACGGTACCGGCCTCGGTCCACGGGGCGGTGAGCCCCGTCACCTCCCAGACCGGAAGCCACCGGGGCCATCCTTCCTCACGCACCTGTTCGTACGGGACGCGCAGTAAGTCGGCGAGCACGCGCTGGGCGTCCGTGTCCGGCTCCTGGCCCTGCTCCCACTTCCAAACAGTCGTCCGGTTGGTCGCGAGCGGAATTCCGAGCAACCGCCCGTGCGCCTGCATGAGTCGGGCGAACTCGGCCTTCCCCCAACCGTGCATCTGGCGGAGGAAGCTCAGCGGGTGGATTGCCAACTGCTCAGCAGACACGTCATCACTCCCGTCATCCCCTCACGGCGTAGCGCGGAGGCTACTTCGCGTGGCCGCGTACGGGGGAGGGCGTCCCCATGAGGAACCCCCTAGAAACGTTCCGCCCTGGGGGCTGGGGGCCGTTGACTGAGTATCAGCCGTCCACGGAGCACGCTCAGGGTGTTCGCTCTAAAACGGTCCTCAGATCGGCGGCTCCGCCCCTGTTTCCCCCGTCGGGGACGGAGTCGCTCTCCAGCTCTTCGGAGGCGTCCGCCATGCCCACGCTCGTCCATCGGTTCACCCTCGCGGGTGCGGCTAGGGAAGTGTCCCTAGCCCGGTGCAAGGTCGTCGACACGGTGCGCACGTGGGGCGTGCCGATGGACGACGAGACGGCTGACGCCATCCGTCTTGTCGCCTCCGAGCTGATCACCAACGCCGTGGTCCATGGGAAGGGACCCGTCACCGTCACGCTGTACCACCGGCCCGGTCGCCTGGTGATCGACGTCCTCGATGACAATCCCGCGGCTCCGAGAACGAGTTGTCTCCAGAACGATGACGAGAGTGGGCGCGGCCTGAGGCTGGTCGGACTTCTCGCTTCGCGGTGTGCCTGGGAACCCTCCGGCCGCGGAAAGCGCGTATGGGCGGAGATCGCGCTTCCCATGACGGCGCCCGCTATCCGAGCCGCCGTTCTGCGCAGGTTATTCGGGTTCCGGCCGAAGCGCGGCGTTGCCGAGCCCGAGTTGCTCACTGTGGCGGTTGCGTGATGGGACGGCACGCCTTACGAGCGAATCCGCTTCCTGATGCCGATGTGGTCTTCCGGCCCACCCGCCGCGACATCGACCCCAACACAAGGGAGCCCACTGCGTATGCGCTGTGGGATCGCCACGAATGGCTGGCGCGCGGCGAGTGCTGGCTGTGGTGCGGACGCGACGACGTCGAGGTGACGTGGATCGGGCCCGTCCGCTCGAGCGGAATGCACGCGGCCCTCTACGCCTGCCGCGCGTGTCTGTACGAACTGGACCAGCGCGTTCTGGAGACCAACATGCGCCGGGACGTGGGCGTCCTGTCGATGGAGCGCGGACCTGCCCGGTCTTCGGTGTAGGACCGTGTGGCTCGTCGCGCCCCCCAATGACCGCCGCTCCACGGCACCCCACTTCTCCCACTGCCGTGGGGCAGTCACTGACCTCCCGCCGGAGCCCTGGCGGGAGAACCGAAGAGGAAGGAGCACGAGGTGGCAGAGCACACGGCACCGCCTCCGGCCCAAAGTGGCCTCTTGGTGGCGGTGGAAGAGCTGACCGCCGTCCACGACCGGTACGACAGCCTCCGGTCGGACAACGCCGGGAGTTCCGGCGACGCGCCGTGGCCGGGTGGCGACGGCAACCTGCACGACAGCGAGTAGGCGCCAAGCGGTGGGGGCCGGCGCGGTCGGCCGTGCCGACCCCACCGTGTCCGGATCACGTGGTCGCACCCATGGAGGACGCAGCGATGGAACATCGGTTGATCAGCGCCATCGAGACAGCGCTCGGATGGAGTGGAGGGGAGGAGCTGGGCAAGGGATTCGTACGCGGGAGCATGGAGGACCCCGCACTCGTCTCCCGCATCATGACTGCGAACCGCCTGCTCGACATCGCGATGCGCCGGAGCCTGAACCGCCCGCAGTTCCGATGCTTCCAGAAGGGCGAGGAGGTCCACCCGGCCATCTACTACACCGACAGCGTCAGCCCCCGAGGTCAGAGCATCCCCATGGTCAACATGCGCAGCCTGGGCAAGCTCCTGCAGGAAGGCGCAACGGTGATCATGGACCAGGCCAACGTCTTCGATCCGACGATGGAGGTCGCCTGCCGGGCCCTGCAGTGGTGGTCCCGCGAGCGAGTCCAGGTCAACGCGTACCTGACGACCAACGATGCCGCCGGCTTCCCCCTGCACTGGGATGACCACGACGTCGTGATCGTCCAACTCGCCGGTGAGAAGGAGTGGGAGGTCCGCGCTGCCTCCCGAAAGGTCCCGATGTACCGGGACTCCGACCCCAACAACACCCCGAGCGACAAGATCATCTGGTCGGGCGTCATGCGGGCCGGTGACGTCATGCACATCCCTCGAGGCCACTGGCATCAGGCGACACGGACTGGCAGCGGTTCCGGCAAGAGCCTTCATGTCACCTTCGGCATCACCAAGCGCACGGGAGCGAGCTGGCTCGCCTGGCTTGCCGACTGGTGCCGCGAGCGCGAGATCTTCCGCCACGATCTCGACCGCTGGCACGACACCGGCGGCGAAGCCCTGACCACGGCTGCCGCCCAGCTGGTCGGCGAACGCTCCCCGGCCGACTTCCTGGCCGCCTACGAGCAGGAGACGACGCTGCCTCGGCATGTGCCGTTCCTCGACATCCTCGGACCGCTCGACGCCGTGGCGTGCACCACCCACTTCCCTCCCCGGATCCAGGGGAACGGGGAGAGCGTCGACGTCGTGGCCTCGGGGAAAAAGCTCACCCTCGCGGCCAAGGCCCTTCCCGCACTGCGTCTGCTGCTGAGCGGCAGGCCCGTCCCGCTGGAGCGGGCCGCAGCCGTCGTCGGGACTGAAGTGACGGAGCTTGCCGAGATCCTGGTGAAGGAGGAACTGTGCGCGGTACTGACCCCCGAGTTGTCCTCGGGCTACACCGGTCTCGTCACGAACGCCGTCTCCTGATCGGGGCATTGGACCTTGGTGTCACCGCACTCGACACCAGCAGCAACTACTTCGATTTCCGCTCGCACCAGATGCTGGCGCGGACAGCCGGTGACCTGCTGCCGAAGTTCACGCTCTCCACCAAGGTCGGCTATTTCCCGGGGCCGGACGGGGCGGAGCACTCCCTGGATCCCATACGGCTGCACTCGGCAGTGGAACAGGCGGCCAAGGACCTCGGACGTGAGCCGGACCTGGTGTTCCTGCACAACCCGGAACATTCACTCCGCGAAGCCGCCCCTCACCACCACGACCTGCTCGCACAGGCGTGCACCGCCCTCGACGCCGCCGCAGCGAAGGGACTGTGCGCCGCCTGGGGCGTCGCATCCTGGGACCCGGCACCGCTGCTGCACCTGATCGACACGACCGCGCCGAGGCCAGCGGCCCTCATGGTCCGCGCCGGCTTGCTTGTCGGAGCCAGAACGCTAGATGCCGCAGATGCGCTTATCAACGCGTGGTGCCCGGGCGTCGGCACGGTGTGGGGGATGACTCCCTTCGGAGGCAGTACCAGCGCACCGGTGTGGGACAGGATCGACCCACGCGTCTTCCTCCGGAACAACAGCCGACTCTCCCGCGTGCAAGCGGCGTTCAGAACCGCCTATCACCTCCCGCAGGTCGACTCGGTCGCCGTGGGCACCGATGAACCCGCCCACCTGAGTGAACTCGTCGGCGCCCTGGCGGGCGAGGTCGAGATGCGGACCGTTCAGGAGTACCGGAATCTCCTTCGAGCCCGCTCGCGCGGTCAGCCCGACTGAAGCTCCTCGATGACCTGCTCGGCCATGCGCCGAGCAGGTTCCAGCCGAGGGTCCTCCGGGTGCGCATGAGGCCCGAGGATCTTCGAACAGACGAACAACGTCATCAACTTGCCGTCCCGACTCTCGAAATCGGAGCGGCGCTCGAGCCGAACGCGATCGGCCAGAGCCGGGACAGCAAGGGAACTCGCCCACAGAGAGGCGGAATCCATCCCCCGCGGCGCGTTGCCCCAGTCCTCCCAGTCGAAGAGGCTGAACGTCGGAGCGGTCACGTTGGCCCAGTTCAGATCCGCATGGGCCGGCACCCACCGCTCCACAGTTGTGTCGAAGCCGCCGGCAAAGACACTGCGGATGGACTCGGTGACGAGGGCCTGGGTGACGGTGACGGTGTCCGGTGTGGCAACCCGCGTCGTGCTCTGAGCCGCCAGCGCGTCCAACGAGGCGTTCAGCGCTCCCCACCACTCATTCGGCAGTTCCGGGGCCTCGCTCAACACGGCGGTACCGACAGGAGCGCCCGGCAGCAGCTCCGTCTCGTCAGCCCGCCACATCACTGGCGCATTCGTGTCCCGCCAGACCACACATCCCCACCATGCGGGCTGGGCGACCCCTTCCAGACGCGCGGCACATTCGGCGCCGTTCCACCCCTGGTCCGTGATCTTGTCGAGCAAGCGTCGCTCGATCCGGACCCAGGTATCGCGGTCCGTCTGGGCCCCCACAGACCGACGCTTGCGGATCACCGTGTCCGATAGCAAGCGCACCCGGAGAGACCGCTCGATGTGATCAAGAACCTCATCAACCGGCTGCACCCGTAGATCAACAGTCCGACCCGTGGAGACCGAGAGCGTCATACACGCGACCGTAGCAGTGCGGCGGGTGGGAGGTACTCCGTTGCGACGGGCACGTGGCTCATCAGCGCCAGCGGGGAGGGGCACGATCCGCCCTTGCGGCCCTGATGCTGGCCGTACGGCTACACCCGCTGCACGCCGAGGCGGGGGACTTGTTGCGCCTCTTCGCTGACCGCCAGCGGCTCCGGCGGTTGGATGCATCGACGAGGATGCCATCGGCCCCGGTGTAGTGGCCGGCATACGTCTTGAGCATGCCGTCGCTCTGGGTGGCATACAGGACGGCCTGGAGGCGCCCCGAATGCGCTGATGGCGCCCAGGGCGGACGCCTTGGGTGGTGTCGAAGCCGGCCACCCACCGGTCGTGCCGGTCGTCCCGTGGTGTTCGAGCCGTTCGGAGTGGACCGCGGGGCGACGAGCCGTAGACTTCGGCACGAAAGCGCCGACGACGTCTGGCCGTTGCGCGCCCGCGGGGAGGAGATCGCATGCAGGATTCTTCGGACTCGACGGAGATCGCCGAGCCTGAGGAGAACGGCCGGAGCAATACCGCCGACTCACCTGCTGCGGACGATCCGACACCCGACTCGGACATCGGCTCAACGGCGGCATCGACGGTCCTGGCGGAGGTGCTCCCAGGGGTTGCTGTCGTCTTCGGCGAGGTCCCGGCGGAACTCAAGCCCGATCTGCTCGACTTTGGGCTCGTGCCGGCCGCCGACCGCAAGCGCATCTCCAGCGTCCTGGCCTCGATCGGAAACACAGCGACCGTGGCCGGCAACTTCGGACACGCATTCGCCAGCGTGCAGGGGCTCTACAGGATCAGCGACGCGACACAGGCTCTCCTGAGGGCCGGCGCAGCGCTCGCCGTCAAGGATGGCGCGAACCTCGGAACGGTGATCTCCTCCAGCCGCTTCGTCGCTCAGGCCCGCTTCATTCCCGTGACTGCGGTGAGCGCGGCGCAGACCGCGGCTGCGATCGGGCCGGCGCTGGCCATGGTCGGCCTTCAGATGCAGTTGAGTGAGGTCACGGGCCTTGTCAGGACCAACATCGCGCTGACAGGCCAGGTACTCACAACCCTGCGCAACGAGCAGTGGGCCGAACTGACGGGGCTCGTCGCCACCGTCGATCGCGCAGTCGACCACGCGCGAGAGGTCGGATCGGTCCCCACCACCTTGTGGCACAAGGTCGCGGATAAAGAGGCGGACCTGGGCAAGCAGCTGGAGCTGTACCGACTCAACGTCCGCGACCACATCGGGCAGATCCATGAGCTCGACCTGCATAGCCGCCGCGAGTACCTCCAGACGAACGCCGCGGCGATCTTCTTCGACACCAACGCCCTGCTGTCTTCCCTCAAGGCATGGACCGGATACCAAGCGCTCCACGCCGCGCGGGCAAGAGCTGCGGGACCCGACGACGCAGGCGAGGCGCGGCTCGTCGACATCATCGCGCGCGACACTCGCGAAGAGCTCGACTCCGCACTCGCCGAGACGACGAGCCTCGTCGACTCGCTGACGCGGGAGCTACGCATCATCGCCGAACTCCCCGGACGCGACACACTGCCACTGCTGAGCAAGCGGAGGGACTCGGACGCAGCCCGCCACATCTCCGCCCGTCTTCTGGAGGCGATCGAGCCTCTCGCCGACGCTCTCCATCCGCCGGCCCCGGCACTCAAGGCTCCGGACGTCGTCTGCGCACCCAAATCGTTGGCCCTCGAGCCGTACCTGCGCATCCTGCGATGGAACCTTGAGGACGGCGAGACCCTACGTGTCCTCGGCTTCCCCGACCAGCTCGATGCCCCCGATCCCCTTTCTGCGATCCTCGGCGGAGCGAAGGATATGTGGGCGGCAGCGATGGACAAAACCCCGGCAAAGACACTGATCGCCGTCACGGATCGCCGCATCATCACGGCCCAGACGAACGCCTTCCTTGAGCAAGGCGAGATCCGTCAAGTCATCCCGATCGACCAGGTGCGATACGTCCGAGCAGCAACCACACAGGACAAAAACGCGCGCTCGGCGATCGACCTCATCACACGCGACGAGAACATCCGGTGGCACTTCCACACGGACATCGACACCACTCAAGTAGACGCGCTCGCCGCCGTGCTTGCCGAGTCGATGACGATCCCGGACAGTGAACGCGATGCGCTGCAACGGCGGCGCTACACCCCTATCGAGGCGGGCAAGAAGGACGAGAGCACGGGCGCGAGGTCTACGGAATCGACTGGATCCGAGGCCACGACCTGCGCTGCCGAGTAGGCCTCGAGCCACTTGACGAGGGGCCACCCCGACCGCACGTACCGAGCCCGGTCACGTACGGCGGTCGGCATGGGTGCCAGAGGCAGGCACGTTCAAGGGAGCGAGTGAGCAGCTTTCGCGCGTGATCGATGCTCACTCGCTCCTCATGGGCCTAGGTGCGCGGCCCACCGGCGCAGACATCGACGCCACCTCGCGGATCACGTGCACCCGGCTCTGGCAAGCCCCGAAACGCCCGCTCATCGGCACATGAGTGCGTGGTCCGCCGAACTCGGCAGACCGGCCATGGTACGGCCTCGGCCGTGCAGCCGTCCGGGTACCAGGGCGCGCGGCAGCGGCAGCACGTCTGCCGCACTGGCCGTACTTCTATGCCCGGGCTGGCGGGATAGACCTGAGCGGCCAGTCATAGCGAGACATCGATCCCCGCGCGCGTTCAATCGCAGGGGAAATGCGGGCGGCGTCCCTGCCGCCGCGGATTGCACGGCATGCCGTGCGAAGTCCACGCCATCCGCTCCCACTCTGGAAACCTCCGTCATGAGGGCGGCCTTCGGGACCTCGGGGTCGATCCGGGCCCCGGCCGCATCAACTGCGTTGAGCTCCCCGACCTTTGGCGGCTCAAGCGTAAGTCTGGCCTGAGACAGGTCGGTATTCCCAGAAATCGTGTGCACGCGGGGAGGGTTGGTGCTGATGGTGCCCGCATGGATGCGATCGAGGCCGTACGCGCCGTCGTAGATGCGCATCACCCCGACGCGCGAGCCAGCAGGCCAGCGGCCCAGTAGCGGCTGCTGATGCTTGCAGTAAGCAAGGAACTGCACGTCACGACGTTGATCACAACTTCCTTTCACGCGTTGTTGAACATAGAATCACGCCGCTACTTGTGGGGAGGAACTGTGAAGGTTGCCCAGCAGGGCTGGGAGACCTGACAGGAAGCTGCGTCCCGCGGCCACATGACGATGGCTACCGCGGGAGGTGGTCTGTGCCGCACGGTGTGTACCGCTCTGGCCCGCACGGCCGGAGAACAATCCGTCTAGGGCCGATTGAGGAGACGTCATGGCCACCGAGCCCGACAACACGATTGCAGAAACCCGCGCTTCTCTGAAAGATGGTGGGGATGCCGTTCTCACCCTCGCGGACGTTGCCGTCGCTGCCCTGCACACCCCCGAAGACGACAACTTCCATGTGCTCGCCGTGGTCGGCGGAAAGAACCTCCCCGCGCTCGCGCTGGTGCGGAACGCGCTCAACGGCCAAAGCCCGAGCAACACCAATGTCGCCGAGATGGCCCTGCATGAGCTCGGGTTCAGCATTCTGGTGCGACGTCGGTTCGACAACGTCACCGGTGAGCCAGTGCGACTGACCCGCGAGCAGATCAACAACTCCTCCACGAGCATGCGATGAAGCCGACCCGGTTTCGACACGGCCCGATGTGCGGCGAGTGACTTCCGAGCGCCTCGGCCTGTACCCCGACCTGGGTTTTTCTATCTAAGACACGTGGTGCACTCGCCACACGGATGCGACAACACGCTCCAACCCTTCTGTCCCTCCAGGCATTCACCTCACCTGTCCACCGAAGGATTCAACGTTGAGGCAGATCGACACGCGTCTCATCCAGACCGCGGTCATCGGCGGCCGCGACTCGGACCAGCCGGTGATCCTTCCGGAGCAGCCGCACAACCTCGACGAGTTCCTCCGTCAGTTCGGACGGGACGACTTCTGGTGCGGCACACTTCTCGGCGGCTGTGGAGAACCGCTGCGCCCCAAGCGGTATGTGACCAGGGTCTGCCACTTCGCCCACGAAGCCGACCCCGGCCGTGGGGAATGCCACCGGACCACCCACAGCGCGGACGGTGCCGACCACTTGTTCATCAAGGCCCATGTCACTCGCTGGCTGGCCGAGCAGGGTTACGCGACCCAGGGTGAGCTGCGCAGCTTCGGCCATTGCCAAGGTGATGCCGTGGACTTTTGGCTGCGTCGCACAAGAACGCATCTCCGGTTCGAGCTCCGCCCGGGAGGACTACCGCAGCTGGCGCAAGGCAGCGGACAGCCTGGGTGCGAAGGAAGGCCGTATCGAGTGGGTCTTCGGCCAGGACGACGCGCTCGCACGCGACATGGTGGCGCGCCGAGGGTACGCGCTTCTCGTGCGGTGCGAGACCGAGGGTAATGACCGTCGTGTGTTCATCGGCACCGTGACCGACGGAAAGAAAACGCCCTGGGCTTCCCTGGAGCAATGCCGGATGACCGAAAACGGCCTCGTCCCGCCTGCACTCGAGGAGCTGCGTGCCAAGGGAGTCATCCGTGACGACGGCATCGGCTGCGAGCCGCTTCCCAGCAGCGTGCCCCTTCCCAGCGGACAGGTCGTCTTCGCGGTGGACACAGAAGCAGCCCCCCTGTCCTCGTCGCCGTTGGACGTGCCCGGCAGGCGCCTGATTCCCGGCTTCGTCAAGCCGACGGGAAGCCGCATCGTCCGGGCCTGTCTGTCCCTGCCCGACACGGTGCCGGCTCCCACGGACCAGTACGTCTACCGTCTTGCAGGCTCCGTCCGGCTGCTGGTCACGGACGTCGTTGAGGCAGAAGGTTCCTCGTGGGCCGTCCGGGCCGACACCCTGGTACGGCTCAACGGCCTGGAGGCGGAGCGCACTGGGTTGTGGCGTCCCAGCGTCGCGCTTGACGAGAAGCACCTCCCGGCGCCTCGCGTCTCCAGCGCCTGTGAGCGGACCCCGCTCGCCGAACCCGCGCCCAGCGGCCCCAAACCGCCGGAAATCACACCGGCGAAGACAGCCGATGCGCTCAGGAAGGTCCTGGAGGAGGTCGCGGCGAAGGGCGCCACGATCACGTGGAGCGAGCTGGCCGAGCGGCTTGGCAGGTGGGTCTATGACCTGCCGAACCCCAAGCGTCAGGAGTTGCTGGTCGAGGTGGACAAGCCGCGGGTCCCCGACCGCCCGCTGCTGAGCGTCCTGGTCGTCACCCACTTGGGCAGGCACCTTCCGTACCTGGGCCAGGTACTGCACCGACTCGGGGCCGTCGAGCCGGCCTCGGAGTTCGCTCTGCAGCAGTGGGCGGCAGCCGAGATCAACAAGACGCACGAGGCATACGGGAGCCGGCAGGCACGCGTGCCGGCCGCTCCGTCGCCTGCTGCGGACCACTGGCTGCCAAGGAGAATGCGCCCCTTGAGAGCGACCTGCGTTGGGCACGCCAGAAACAGGCGGAGATACGGGAAAAGCTGAAGGAGGGGGCGAAGACTCGAGGCCGGTCAAAGGGGTTGCGTGCGCAGCGCTTGTCACAGGCAATCCAACGAGGGGAGGCGCATCTCCAGCGCTACGAAGAGGTCTGCCGTCGCAGGCGGGCTCTTCGTGACTGGCTCGTGGCCGTTGATCGCGTCTTGGACGACCTCGACCGTCTGATCGGTCGTCCGATCACCGTGACCTCTGTCAAGGCAGGGCCTCGCACCGTCGTTGTCGTGCCGGGACCAGACAAGAAGAAGGATCCGAATCTCAGGAAGATCCGTCGCCTGCTCGGCGAGCTGGACCGGACTTATGAGGCTCGGCCCACCCAGGAACTGCTGCGGTTGCTTGACGAGATCGGCGAACATCGCAACCAACTCGCGCAACCGCTGCCTGCGGTGGAAGCCAAGCTTGTCGATCGGTGGCGGCGCAGACTGGAGGACCGGAAGGCCGCCGAGCGCTCCACCCAGGTGGCGGCCGCCTCGCGAAACACTGCGCTGAAAGCAGGCCGTACCGCCGAGCCACCGCAGGACGACCGCCTTTCGGCCGAGAGCATCGCTAAGCTGGCCGTCATCGTCCGCAGCATCCTGAAGGACCTGGCCCGCAACGGTGGTACACCGCTGAACTGGGGCGACCTCCGTGTCAGGGCAGGCGGGCAGCTCCCGTCCCTCCACCCGGACGACCAAGTCGCCTTGCTTGTCGCGGCGGACCGCGGCACACTGGCTGACGAACCGCTCCTGTCCACGCTGGTCGACAGTTCCGTCGCCGCCCCGCACCGGCTCTATCGCCAGGTGCGCCTCGGTCTCGGCCGGAAACCACTCCCTGATACGGAAATCGAGACCCATCGGGCCATGGAGGCTCTGCGGTTGCGGCAGATCTGGCGTTACCGGCAGTGAGCTGGCCGCTGGACCGCCGTTCGCCAGGGGGCGAGGGCGCGCCACTCGCGCCTTATCGGGTGTCGTCAGCACCGCCCGGACCCTCTTGCCGTAGGCCGGCTCCGGCATCGCGCTCCAGAGGCTGGCCGGAAAGGCCGCCCGGATGGGGCCCGCATCGCACCGGATCCCACGGCCCGGCACCGCCCACTCAGGTGCAACGGTTGCCCGAGCCCGGGAAGGCGTCGGGGCCTTTCGCAGGCCCCGGCAGTCCCGACCGTCAAAGCAGTCCACTGCGCTGCAGATCGCAAGCAGAGGGCCGGCATGCTGTGGGAACTGCGTCTCGCCGTCAGCGGAGCCTGGCGGCTTGAGTTCCCACTGACTGTCAGCTGGTTTGGTGGATCGAGGCGCCGACGAGGATGCCGTCGGCAACGGTGTAGTCGCCCGCGTATGTCTTGAGTGTGCCGTCGGTTTGGGTGGCGTACAGGACGGCGTGGACGCGGGAGGCTCCGAATGCGCTGATGGTGCCCAGGGTGATGTTCTGGGTGGTGGCGAACCCGGCCACCCACCGGTCGTAGGTCGTCCCGGCGATGTGCGAGCCGCCGAGCGCCCAGGCGGCCGCGTAGTCGTGATCGGTGATGTCCTGGTAGTACTGCGAGACCACCGCCGAGGCGTTGGTCAGATGCGGCCGAGGAGTGGCCGGAGGTACCGTCTTGGGCACGGTGGTCGGTGCCGCGGACGTCGGCGTGGGGCCGGCGGTTGGGGGCGTCGAGGTGGGGGGCACGGAGGCCGGCACGGTGCGCGTCACGGTAACGGCCGGAGCCGCCGGGGAAGCGGGTTTTGCGGAGCAGGCGGCGAGAGGCAGGACAGCGAGCAGAGCGACAGCCGAGACGATACGGCGCACGGGCCCCCCTTTTTGGCGGTGCGGAAGTTGCTGCGAACACCGTGGCATCTCGCGCACGGGGCGGTGGGTTGGTGTTGGGTGGAACGGCCGGCCGGGGGTCATGTCGGTTCGGTGCCCGGGGCGGTTTCGATGTCCTGGCCGCTCCAGCCTTCCTTGGTACGCCACAGGACGTGGACGTTGAAGATGTCGTGGAGGGTGTCGGCTGACCAGTCTTCGGCGGGGGGTTGGCACAGGACCAGGTGGAGGCGGTCGGCGGGGGTGGGAAGGGTATGGTTGATCTCCAGGAGGCGGACGGCTCCCGAACGCAGGTCGGCGTAGGTGCAGTGGCCGGCGCCGAGGACCTCGTAGAGGAAGTGGCCGTCCTTCGTGGCGCAACTGACGTCGATGATGGAGGTGTTGGTGGGCTGCAGGTCCGCTCGCAGGAGCGCGGCCATCAGTTCCAGGCGCACGGCCTCGTGGGTATTGCAGGTACGCTCGGCGGTCGCCGCCGTCTGAAGGGCCTGCAGGAGGCTGGGGGGTGCGGCTGCCATCGGCGCGGGGGTGTCGGTTGCAATGGCGGGCATGGCGTCGGGGTCCTTCGGCTCGCTCGTGTGCGGGGCGGCGGGGGTGGTGTCGCTTGCCGCCTCCGGGTCGGCTGCGGCCAGGCGCTGCTGGAGCGTGTGGCGCGCGGTGAGCAGGGCGTCGGCCCAGCCGGAACGTTCCAGATCGTCCTTGAGCCGACCCGCATCGAGGTGATCGTCCTTGAGTGCGCGGTGGGCGTGTGCCGCAAGGTTGCGCAGGAGGGTCAGACGGTGCCTGTCCGGCGATCCGAGCACACGCCGCACGTCGACCCAGTCAGCCTGATCCCGGCGCAGGACGCGGTTGGCCATGCCCTTGAGCTCTGACAGACGATCGCGGGCGTCCTGTGCCACGGCGCCCTCGCCCCTGGTCAGCTCGTCCATAACGCCGAGCGCGGCCGTGTAGCGGGGTGCCATCCTGGGCGAGATCGGCTGCCTGCCGCGCTGGTCTGCGGTGAGTACACAGTGGGTTGACTCGTGGGCGAATACCCAGCAGTCCAGCTCGTCGCCGGGACGCGGGGCAGCCGCGCCGTGGCGAACGGTCAGGATCAGGGGGCAGGTGACGGCGGGGGAGAGGGCCGTGACCTTGTATCGGCCGCCGGGGCCCGGGCCGGTAACCCGGATGCGGATGTCTGTGCCGATGTCGGGCACATCGCCCCCCGCCGCGCTCGGTCCGGTGTCGGCGGTCGCCTGTTCGCTGGTGTCGTCGCTGGGCGTGAAGGCCTCGGGGAGCGGCGAGGTGTGCAGGACGGTCAGGCTCTGGGTGCTGCGGGTCAGGGCGACATAGAGCTGGCGCAGGCCGGCCGGGCCGCGGTCGGCGATGGTGGCCGGTTCGACGACGAGGACGTGGTCGTATTCCATGCCCTTGGCCTGGGCGGCGGCCAGGACGGACACCGCCTCACGCCCTTGAGCCGTGATCTGGTCGGCTCGGTCCAGGTGCCCGCTGATCTCGCCCAGCCAGCCGGAGTCGTCGGGCACGATGACCGCGACGGAGCGCAGGGTGCTCCCGTCGCTGGTGCCGACGAGGCGGGTTGCCTGAGCGACAGTGTCATCGAGGAGCCTCCACGGCTCGATCGCCACCGTCCGGACGGCCTGGTCACCCACCGCCCGCACGGCCTGCGGATACCGCAGCGTGGGAGCGATCCTGCGGGCCAGGGGAGCCACGAACTCCATGATCTCCGCGGGCACACGGTAACTCGTGTTCAGTTCGGCGACCCTCCAGTCGCCGTGGTCGGACAGGATGGCGCCCAGGCGCTCCCAATCGGTGTAGAGGTGGGGACCGGTCGCCTGGGCCAGGTCACCCAGGACCGTCATCGAGCCGTTGACCGCGCACCGGCGGCGCAGTGAACGGGCCTGCATGGGGGTCACATCCTGGGCCTCGTCGATGACGATGTGCCCATAGCGACGCGGTGCCTCGCCCGTGATGAGGTATTGGAGTTCTTCGAGGCAGACCCGGTCGTCCAGGGTCCAGGGCTCGGCGTCGGCCTTGTCAGCGCGGTCACGGTGAAGGGCGGCCTGTTCGGCGTCGTCGAGGATGCCGTCGGCGCACACACGCAAAAGGTCGGCCGAGTCATACAGCGCCCGCAAGGCCTCCCGGGCACCCGGGGAGGGCCAGACGCGGTCGATGAGGCGCTCCAGGCGCCGGTTGCGTTCCAGCTCCCGGCGGATCGTGCCGTCCTGACCGCGACGCGGGGCGAGGGCGGCGAGCTCGCCAAGAAGGCGGTCAACGAGCAGACTGCGGAAGTGCTCGCGACGCTGACGGTAGGCGCCCTCTCCGGCGCGCGCCTCTTCGAGGAGGGCGAGGACCTCCGATCGCGGGATGCGCAGGGTGGTACTGCCGGTGGTCACGACGACCGCGGGCTCGTCGCCCTCGAAGGAGGCAGCAGTGGTGAGCTCATCGAGCGCCTCAGGCCGGCAGTCGTGCTCCACGCGCCGCCGCAGAACATCCGCCATGCGCTCGTCGGATTTCACCAGCCGGGCCGCCGACGTGTCGGTGCCCAGGACTTCACCGTCCCACAGCCGGGTGAGCTGGACGGCGTTGACGTTGCGGGTGCCCAGGGTGGGAAGGACCTGACCGACGTAGTCGAGGAACCGCTGGTGGGGGCCGACGACGAGGATGTCCTGGGCCAGGAAATGCTCGTTGTTGACGAGCCAGGTGACGCGGTGCAGCCCGACCGCGGACTTGCCGGTGCCCGGGCCGCCCTGCACGACAAGGATATCGGAGGGGGAACCGGTGACCAGGTCCATCTGGTCGCGGCGGATGGTCTCGACGATGTCCCGCATGCGACCGCTGCGCGAGCGCTGGAGTTCGCGCAGGAGGAACTCATCCGGCTGCAGGGCCTTGCGGCGCTGGATGCGGACGATGTCGGAGGGCGTGTGGGCGGGCGCGTGCTCCGGCCTCTTGCCCTTGCCGGCCTCCCGCCGTGCGGGGGCAGCGGGCGCGGTGTCCTCGCCGGTGGGTACGTCGTCCGGGGCCGACCGCGGTTTCGGAACCGCCGCGGTTGCAGGAAGGAGGGCAGCGGGAGCACGATCGGGGGCCGCCGATGTGATCTCGTCGGCATAGTCCTCAACGATGCGCCGCACACACCGCAGTTGCCTTCGCAGTAGCACCTCGCCCGGAGCCTCGGGCCGCGCCTGCAACCACTTCTTCGCCAGTGGGCTGGTCCACAGGACGACCACGGTGTCACGGGTGTGGACGTCGGAGACGGCACGCCGGCCGACGTACCACTTTCTGACGTCGCCATCGGGATCCTCCGGCGCGTCGATGCGGGCGAAGACGAGAGATTCGTTGCCGAGGCCGCCGTACGCCGCTGCCCGCTCCTCCGCCTCCTTGCGGTTGGCGATGCCGTCCTTGCCGGTGGCCGACGCCGTAGCGGTTGATGTTCCGCTCATCTCGGCCAGTCGCGCGGTGTAGCAGTCGTAGGCGTGATCGACTGCCTTCTGCTCGTCGGCGATGACCTGGTCGCGTGTCGTGGTGATGGCCATGTGCTTTCCCTCCCTTGCGGCGCACCCCAACAGCGCCGCGACGGGCCTACGCCCGCCCCCCAGCGGAACAACTATCAGAACTTGCCGGTTACAAGTAGTCAGGGGACTCTCCAGCGTCCGGATGATCTAGCCCACCTGCGTACGCCAGGCGCGCACCTGCTCGTAGGCGGGGCCGATCTCGTACTGGTGGTCATGGCACATCGCTGATCGTGGATTCCTTCGTGCTTCCTGCGCCCTCCGGGTGCGGAACCGCCCTTCAACCTGCCTGATGTGGCGGGCAGGAGGGCGGCATCGGACCGACATGGCAGAAGACCAGCGGTCATGGTCTGCCGCCACAGGGCAGATCGCAGTCGTGTTCAGCGGCGGATGGGCACGATCTCGACCTCGGCGTTCATCGCCCGCAGCCGACGGGCGGACTGCAGGAGCGAGACCTGGGCGAAAGCGAAGAGCGAGTTGACGGTGATGTCCTGGCCGTCCTTGAGCAGGATGCCGAAGACGACACGCAGAGTGCCGAAATCCTCCAGCATGCGATGTCCGGGAGTATGGCGGGCCACCTGGGCCAGAAAGCGGCTGCGGACCTCCTCGTCGCTGCGCAGTGTCTCGACGGCGGCCACCCCCTGTGCGAAGAGGTGGCTGAGCGGGGCGGTCTTGGAGGCAGCCTTCTTGATGCAGATGAGCTGGTTGTCGGGCCCGAGCAGGTCGCAGATCTCCAGTCCGCCGCCCTTGAACTTCTCAGTGACGATGTTCTTCTTGTCGAAAAGCATGTAGCCCGTCTGGGCTGCGGCCTGGCTGTTGTACCAGCCTTCGTCGTGCGAGTCCTGCCCGCGTGCGCCGAGCGCGCCCTTCGGCCACGGTGGAAGGGACACCGTCGAGCGCTTGTCCAGGAGCTGCTGAAGTTCTTCTTCCAGCGTCTGAAGGTAACCCGCCCCGATCTCGTACCACTTGCCCTGGCCGTAGAAATAGCGGTTGGCTCCGACGGGGATGTCCGCGATGAGCCATTCCCTGCCGTTGGTGGCCGCACTTGCCGGTGTCAGGCCGTCATCGTCGTTGTACATGAGGATCCGAACCTGGCCGAGGGCCCTGAGCCGGCCGCCTGCCTCGACGTCTTCGACGAAGCGCAGGAGAGCCTTGAGGCTGAGTTCCGTCACGTCCATGGAGCGCCCGGCCCTGGTCAGCCGGAACACCTGGGCGGAGCCGAATGCGTCCTGGCAGGCCTCCGGCACGCCGAGAGCCAGTCGGGGGCTGGCCGGGTTCGTGAGCAGCTCCTCCAGAGCCTTCTGCGCGTCCGCTGCCTTGCGACTTGAGGCTTCGAACCTGCGTACGCGGTCGACGAACCGCAGCTCCGGAAGAGGTTCCTTTCGAGCGCACACCTCCTCGACGGCACGCAGGTCGCTGAGGAACTCCTCCGGTCTGGTCGCCAGCGGCAACTTGATCGTCGACTCCGCGCACTCGACCTTGACCTGCTGTACCTTGCCGGCGCGCACGGAGGTGAGCGGAATCCCGCTGACGGTGCCGCACAGACGCTTGACGATGGAGCCAAAGCGGTCGAGCCCGAACCCGTCTATGCGTTCGCCTCGCGCGACGGAGTATTCGTCGACGCGTCCCCGGCCGTCCATGATCTGGTTTCGGATCTTGATGACGCCGTCCTCGTCCAGACTGCGGGTGGCGAACTCCAGTCCGAACTCGTCGTCCCGGTAGTACGGGTCCAGCATGTGGAAGCCCACGCCGTAGCTGAGGGCATACAGACCGCGATGAGTGCGCACGATGACCAGACCGGCCGCGGAGTGACTACGCTCGTTGACCTCGAGACCGGTGATCTCCTGCACCGCGGTGCACCAGTCGGCTCTGTCCCGGGGAATACCGCCCGTGATGAGCAGCCCTTCGATTCCATCCCGGGAGAATGGCCTGGCCTGGTAGCCGGGGCGCTCGAGGTAGTGGTGGCGGACCAGGTCGCGCAGTTCGACCGTCCGCCCGTCGGGAACCTTCAGCCGGTGAAGCGTGGATTTTCGCGTGGCGGGCTTGCGCTGCTGATGACTCGTCATGAGCTGGTCCCTTCGGAGCTACGGGCGTGCCGGGCAGGCACTGCATGAATGGACGGGGCCGTGAGGGCTTGGGAGAGTCCCACGGCTGTCGGCGACACACCCCGGCTGATTTTCCGAGTGCGCGGGCAGTGCGGACCGGGTGCGCCCCCTACAACCGGGTAGGCCAGGAACCGGCTGCGACGTGCAAGAACCGGGTGACAGGCCTGCGCGTTCGGTCCCGGTACGTTCGTGGTCTGGGCTCCGGCAACCACGGGTTCAGGCGGCCTGGGAGCGCCGGTAGTCGGTGAGAGCGCCGGTGGCCCACAGCGGGACCAGGCGAGGGAGTTCGGTGCGCGGGACGGTGCCGCGCAGGCAGCGCAGGCCGAGTTTGGCGAGGGAGTCGGCGGCTTCGTTGAGGGGGTGACCTGCGTGGGCTTTCTCGTGGACGAAGGTGACGTGCGGGGTGTACTCGGCGAGCATCTGCAGTTTGACCAGGCTGGGCTTGCGGCCCTGGGAGCGCAGGTGAGTGTCGTAGCCCTCGGGCATGTCCGTCCCACCCTGCTGCCAGCCGTGCAGGTACCGCAGTGCCTGCAGGTTGTCCACGCGGACCTCGATAGGCCGGCCGGGGATTGTGCCCAGGACTGCCTTGAGTCCCCTGTACACGGCGCGCAGTTCGGTGACGACCACGCGGGAGTGAGGGCGCACGAGGTAGCGGGGGTAGAGATGGGCGCGCAGACCGGTGTGGCCGGTGGTGGCGAGGTAGCCGGAGGCCACGTGGTCGGGGCCGACCGAGGCGTCAGTGGCCAGCACGATCGCCCCGGCGACGGCCTTGACCTTGTCGTTCACGAATACCTGGCGGCGAGTGGACCTGGTGGGGCGGGGTGCGTGGGCGAGAGGAGAACGGCGGCCCATGGCAGTCCTTGTCTTCGCAACGGAGCAGCGGGAGGTGACGAGCGGCGCCCGCCGTCCGCCGTAGTGGTTGTCTGGTTCGGCGCAGGGCTGGGGGCAAAGCGGGGCGGACCTGGGCGCAGACGCTGAGGAACGGCTGCGCTCCTCGCCCGCGTCCGGTCATGGCCCGGGGTCGGTCTTGGCGGTGTCGTTGACGTTGTCGAGGCAGGCCTTCATGAAGGCGTCGCGATGGATGGTGCCGCCGTTGGGCTGCTGCGAGATCGTGGCGTACTGCTGGGAGCAGGTGGCCTCGCTGGCGGTGTAGGTCAGGTTGCCGTCGTCCGTGTAGACGCCTCCGGAGATCGTGCCAGCCGCGTAGGCGCCAAGGAGGGTGGAGCGGCCGAAGACGGGCTTGTCCACCGTCTTGGTGACGACCTTGGCCGGGCGGGATGCGGCCTGCTGCGCTCGGTGGTCAGCTGCGGCCGCCTGACGGCGGGCGGCCGCAAGCGCGGTGTGGGTGCTGACGTGGTCCACCGTGGCTGCCGTGACGGACAGGACGGTCAACCCGCAAGCGGTGATGGCGATGACCTTGGGCCGGTTCACTGGTGTCCTTCGTGCAAGGGATCGGGCGGAGGCGAAAGCCGCGCAGGCGGCCGCGGGGCGGTGGTCGGCGGGAAAGCGGACGCCTCTGGCCGCGTCCGGAGTCCGGCTGGCGCGCCGGCGGTGGTGCGTCAGCCGGCGTTGGTGTCGGTCCACTTGTCGCTGAAGATGTCCTTGCTGATCTCGCAGGAGGCGATGTTGTAGCCGCCCGCGGCAGTGGACTGCGAGATGACCTTGCCGTTGACCTTCAGCTGGCAGGTGACACGGCCTGCGCCCTGAAGCTGAGCGGTGATCGAGTAGTACTGCGGGTTCTTGAGCGGCTTGGTCACGCTCATGGGCACCGTGCCCTGGGCGGAGGACCCGGCCGGGCCGTACTGCACGTCGGCGCCGCTGGTGCCGGTGACGACGTAGGTGACCGTCTGCGGCGTCTGCTTCGTGGCCGCAGAGTGCTGGGCGGCGGTCTTGGTGCCGTCGTTTGCGTGGGAGGGCGCGGCGGCCGGCATGTCGGCGGTTCCGCCGGATTTACCGCCGCCGGCAGCGGAGATCACGCCGCCGAGGACCAGGACGCCGACGATGCCGAGGCAGCCGGCCCCAGCACAGGTCTTGGCCTTGCCCTTCTTCGGCGGTACCGGGGCCTGCGCCTGGAACGGCTGGTGCGGCCGGTGGGGCTGATGTGGCGGCTGGGCCCAGGTAGGCGTGGACATGCGTAGGTCCCCCATCTGCGTGTGAAGAAAGCATCGGAATGCGGAAGAAACGCTGGCACCACAGCCCAGGCTGCGCCGCTAGCGGAAGCGTTAACAGATAAGCATTGCCATGAAAGCACTGTCAATCAGGACTCTCGATGAGGTTGATGCTGTAGTGTGTGTGCGGTCAGTCCACCTCGAGGCCTGGAGTGCCATGCCGAAGCCCTCCGCGCAGGTGACCGCGGCCGAGATCTCGCGGCTCGCCGGAGTCACGCGTGCCACGGTCAGCAACTGGCGCCGCCGACACGCCGACTTCCCGGCCCCGGCCGGCGGCACCGACACCAGCCCGCTGTACGACCTCGAAGCCGTCCGTGCCTGGCTCGGCTCACGCGGCCACGGAACCGCCGCCTCTGCCACCGAGGAGTTGCGCGCCGCACTGCGCCTGCACGCCGGCAGCGGCGGCGTACCCACGCGGCTGCTTCCCGTCGTCCTCGCTGGCGCCCAACACGACCGGGAAGCATTGGCCGCACTGAGCGACCTCCCCGATGGAGAGCTGGCCGCCCGCTGTCACGACGCGGTGGCCGAACTCGCCGACACCGTTCCAGGTGCGGACACGGTCACCTACGCTCCGGCCGACGCCCCCGTGCTCCGCGCGCTGCTGCACTGCGTGCGCGACGAAAGCGGACAGGCGGCGCTCGACGTCTTGGCTGAGCGCGAACTGGAGGACAGCGCCGCCAGCGGCGCCTACCAAACCCCCGAGCAACTGGCCGACCTGATGGCCCGCTTGCTCACCCCACACCCCCACAGCCCCTACCCCGCCCGGGTGTTGGATCCCGCGTGCGGCAGCGGTGCCCTGCTCGTCGCAGCCGCACGGCACGGAGCCACCGGCCTGTTCGCCCAAGACTCTCTGCCGGTCCAGGCCCAACGCACCGCCGTACGGCTGCGCCTTGCCGCACCCGAAGCGCACGTCGCGGTACGGGCCGGCGACACCCTGCGCGCGGACGCCTTCCCGGACCTGGCCGCGGACGCGGTGCTGTGCAACCCGCCGTACGCTGACCGCGACTGGGGCCACGACGAACTCGCCTACGACCCCCGCTGGGCCTACGGCGTGCCGCCGCGCGCGGAGTCCGAACTGGCCTGGACCCAGCACGCCTTGGCCCATCTCATCCCGGGGGCCTTCGCGGTGATGTTGCTGCCACCCGCCACCGCCTCCCGCGCCTCCGGCCGCCGGGTCCGCGCTGAGCTGCTGCGCAGTGGCGCACTGCGCGCCGTGGTCTCCCTGCCGCCGGGTGCAGCGACGCCGCTGCACATCGGACTGCAACTATGGATCCTGCAGCGCCCCCAGCCCGGCAGCAGTGACCGGCGGACCGTGCTGTTCATCGACACCACCGCCGAGCAGCGTCCGCACGACCCACCCACTTTGCACGGCTCCGCGAACCCCGCCAACCGGTCACGCGGCGGAAGGGCGCCGCTCGACTGGACCGGACTGAGCACGGCCGTGCTGGATCACTGGCAGGCGTTCGCCGCGGACCCGGCGCACTTCACCGACCAGCCCGGCACGGCGTGCGCCGTGCCCGTCGTCGAACTCCTCGACGACCTCGTCGACATCACCCCCACCCGTCACGTCCGGGTCACCCCGCCCAGCGCCGACCCGGCTGCGGTGGCCAAGAACGCACGTCATCTCGAGGACCGCTTGAAGGAGAGTGCCCTCGCCCTGGCCGAAGCCAGCGCTCACACCGCATGGACGCCGGCCGAGGAGCAATCCCGTTCCTGGCGCACGGCGACGGTCTCCGACCTCGCACGAGGCGGCGCGCTGACCGTGCACCGAGCCGTGCCTGCAGGACGCGGCTCCCACGACACCCCCCTCCCACCGGAGCAGGCGGGCCTGAGCACCCTCACCGGACACGATCTGGCGACCGGCAGCCGCGCCTCCGCAGACACCGACGAGCAGCCGCTGGCCGGTTCCACCGTCATCGAGGCGGGAGACGTCCTGATCCCGGGCATCCGCGCCCCCCAAGGCGGCACCGCTCGCGTCGCCGACGACGAGGACGCGGGATGCCTACTCGGCCTGCACATCCACCTGATCCGGCCCGACCCCGAACGCCTCGATCCCTGGTTCCTCGCGGGCTTCCTGGCGGCCGAGGACAACGTCAACAGCGCCTCCACCGGCTCCACATCGCTGCACATCGACCCGCGGCGCCTGCGCGTCCCCCTGCTGCCGCTTGACGAACAACGCAAATACGGCCTGGCGTTCCGTCACCTGCACACACTACGGGCCCTGGCACGCCAGGTCGCGGAGCTGACCGCGGACACCAACGGCTTGCTCACCCAGTCCCTCACCAGCGGCGTCCTGCTACCGCCCGAGGCGGCCCCTCCGGGCTGACAACGGCAGGCGGATCACGGCGGTCTTTCGTGCGGCACGGGGCTCAACGGCGGCAGCAGAGGGAGGGGGAGCGGTGCGCGAGCGGGTCATCGCGAGTGGGACATCTGCCCTGTCGGCGCTATGCCACCACCGACACCTGGTTGCCCGACCCTATCGACGTGAAGAAAGTGCGTGCAGAGTTGGCGGGAGGCGGGGAGAACGGCTCGAAACTGTTGGTACTCTCGCCATCGATTCACTATGCACGCAGATGGCGGGGCTGCAGAGCCGCAGACGCCGGGGGACGGGGCTGAAAGTGCTGGAACCGCTCAGGGAAGCCGACCCGCGCAATATCGGCGGTTTCCGCCTGACCGGCAGGCTCGGCCAGGGCGCGATGGGAGTCGTCTACCTCGGCTACCGCTCGACCCGTCCCGTCGCCGTGAAGGTCATCAAGGCTGCGCTCGCCGATGACCCGTACTTCCGTGCCCGCTTCGCCCAGGAGCTGGAGGCGATTCGCCGCGTCGGCGGCTTTCACACCGCAGCTCTCGTCGACGCGGACGCGAACGCGGGGCAGCCCTGGATCGCCACCGAGTACGTCCACGCCCCCTCGCTGCTCAGCCTCATCGAGGAGCACGGAGCCGTCAGCGAACTGGGCGCGTGGTGGCTCGCGGCGGGCCTGGCCGACGCCCTGATGCACATCCACTCCGTCCGACTGCTGCATCGTGACCTCAAGCCCAGCAACGTGCTGGTCGCAGGGGACGGAGTACGGGTCATCGACTTCGGCATCTCGCACGTCGGAGGCGCAACCGGACTGACCACCGCCGACGCGGCCCTCGGCACGCTCGCCTACATGGCCCCCGAACAGGCGAAGGACTCACGCAAGGCCAGTGAGGCCGCCGACGTCTACAGCCTTGGGGCGACCCTGGTCCAGGCGATGACCGGGCACCCACCCTTCCACGCCCAGGTGGCGGCCCAGCGGACTCTGGACGTCGCGCCCGATCTGAGCGGGATGCCGCGAGGGCGCCTGTACGACCTGGTCACCCACACCTTGGCCTACGAGGCCGAAGACCGGCCGACCGCCCACGACGTCCTTGAGGAGGCGATGGAGCGGCTGCTGGAAGAGGGCATGCCCACGGACAGCCAGGCCTACCCGCCGCTGCCGAAGGCGTTCCTCACCGACGTCCTGGAGCGGCAGACGGCCCCGCTGGACCCTCCGACCGCCACCCCGTCACTGCCCGCGCCGCCCGCACCCAGAAGGCCGGAACGCCGGCCTCTGACGCAGACGCCCGCGGCGGATCCTGCGATACCCCCGCAGCAGGACGATCCCTGGAGCGAACGCTGGCGGGGCCGGATCAACAAGCGACGTGGTGACTACGGGGGTTGAGCGACTGATGGCATCGGCAGTCAGACGACCCAGACCTCCCAAACCGCCGAAACCTCCCACGCCGCGACAGCCGCGCAAGCCACGCAAGCCGAAGCGGCCACGCTGACCATCGAAAATTCCGCACGATCAAGGAGACACGCCGGTGACGACCGCCGTAGAGGGCGCGGCAGGCGCTGCGAAGTTCGCCCCTGGCATGCAGGTGAGGGCCAGGGACGAGGACTGGCTGGTCGTCGAGGTCTCCGAGACCGCCAAGGACGGCACCCGCCTCGATGTGCGCGGCACCTCCCCCCTGGTTCGTGACCAGCGCGCGGTGTTCTTCGCCCACCCAGACCTCGACCAGGTCACCCCCCTGCGCCCCGAGGACACCGAGCTCGTCGCCGACGACTCGCCCGAGTGCCGCCGCTCCCGGCTCTTCATCGACGCACTCATCCGTAAGACCCCGCTGCCGCTGTCCGAGCAGCGCCTGGCCACCGTCGGCACCCACCTCGTCGACGACCTCGCCTACCAGCGCGAGCCCGCCAAGGCAGCACTGCGGGGCCTGCGCCCCCGGCTGCTGATCGCCGACGCGGTCGGCTTGGGCAAGACCCTGGAAGTCGGCCTGCTGCTGTCCGAGCTGATCCGCCGCGGCCGCGGCGAGCGCATCCTGGTCGTCACGCCCAAGCACATCCTGGAGCAGTTCCAGCACGAGCTGTGGACCCGCTTCGCGATCCCCCTGGTACGTCTGGACTCCGCGGGCATCGAACAGATCAAGCAGCGCATCCCGGCCGGCCGCAACCCCTTCTCCTACTACAAGCGGGCGATCATCTCGATCGACACCCTCCGCTCCGACCGCTGGCGCAGCCACCTCATGCAGGTGAACTGGGACGCCGTGGTCATCGACGAGTCCCACAAACTCATCAACACTGGAACCAAGAACAACCGCCTCGCCCAGCTCCTCGCCCCCAAGACCGACGCCCTCGTCCTCGCCAGCGCCACGCCGCACAACGGCGATCGGGCGTCCTTCGGTGAGCTGCTGAGCCTGCTGGATCCCACCGCCATCCCCGACACCAGCGACTACGACGAGAAGCAGCTGGAGCACCTCTACATCCGTCGGCACAAGATGTCCCCGGACGTCTCCGCGGAGATCGGCCACAAATGGGCCACCCGCAAGAAGCCGATGTCCATCGAGTGCACGGCCTCGCCCGCCGAGCAGCACGTCTTCGACGAGCTGTACAACGTGTGGATCAACCCACAGGACGGGCAACCCGCCCCGGTGACCGGCAAGGGCGCCCGGCTGTTCCCCTACACGCTGCTCAAGGCGTTCCTCTCCTCCCACGAGGCGCTCGCCGAGACCGTGCAGAACCGGATCGACTCCATCGACGGCGGCAAGAACCCCCAGGAGCGCGCCCGTGAGCGTGCCGCACTCGTCACGCTGGGCGAGCTGGCCGCCGAGGTGAAGGTGGAGCAGGCCAGCAAGTTCCAGCAGCTGGTCGACGAGCTGAAGCACACCATCGGTGTCGGCCCGCACTCGGACACCCGTGTGGTGATCTTCTCGGAGCGCCGCGCCACCCTGCGGATGCTCCAGGACGCCCTGCCGGCCGCCCTCGGCTTCACCCAGGGCACCAAGCTCACCGGCGCCGTCCGCCAGCTGCACGGCGGCCTCTCCGACGACGAGCAGCAGCGCATCGTCAAGGACTTCTCCCTGGCCGGCAGCGACCTGCGGGTCCTGCTCACCGGCGACATCGCCGCTGAGGGCGTCAACCTGCACCGCCAGTGCCACCAGATGATCCATTACGACCTGCCCTGGTCGCTGATCACCATCGAGCAGCGCAACGGCCGCATCGACCGCTACGGGCAGCAGCACTCCCCGGAGATCCGGGCCCTGCTCCTGCTCCTGCAGAACGAGGACCCCGACGACCCGTCGGCCGACCGCAAGGTTTCCCAGCGGCTGCTGGAGCGGGAGGACGAGGTCCACCGCACTCTCGGCGAGGCCGCCTCCATCCTTGGCCTCAGGGACGAGGAGGCCGAGAAAACCGCCATCATGGAGGGCCTGGCCTCCGGCGCCTCCTTCGACACCGTGCTGCCGGATGAGACGTCCGACCCGTTCGAGCTGTTCATGGCCAGCCACACCCCGGCCGGCGCCGCCGAGGACTACCGGGTGCCGCAACTGTTCGCCTCCACCCGCGCCTTCGTCGAAGAGGCGCTCGCCGAGGTCTACGGCAACCCCGAACAGAAGATCGACAAGCGCTGGGATCCCGACCACCCCGAAATGCTCGTCTTCACCCCCGACCGGGAACTGCAGCGCCGCCTGCTCGTGCTGCCCAAGTCCTACCTCGACGAGCGCCGTGTCCTCGAACAGCTTCGCCTCACCTTCGATGCGGGCTTCGCCCAGCAGCGCCTGGACCGAGCCCGCGAACTCAGCGGCAACCGCAGCAAGGGCGCCATCACCAAGCAGGAACGCACCGAGACCTCCGGCTGGCCGGACGTCAGCTACCTCACCGACCAGCACCCGGTCGTGGAGTGGCTCACCGACAAGGTCCTCGTCCGCCTCGCCCGCAACACCGCACCCGTCATCACCGCGCAAGTGCCCGAGCCCGTCTTCCTGATGCAGGGCATGTACTCCAACGCAAAAGGCCACCCCACCGTGCTGGCCTGGTCCTGCGTGACCGGCCTGCACACCGGCACACCCCGCTTCGACGACGACCTGGTCGGCGTCCTGGAGCGGGCCGGAGTCAAGCCCAAGATGCTCAACCGGCCCTTCACCGGCGACCTCACCGACCTGCAGGCACTCGTCCCAGCCGCGGTCGAGGCCATGCGCGCGCACATGGCGCAGCTGCAGGCCGTGCAGGAGGAACCGCTGCTCGAGCAGCTGGCCGAGTACGAGAAGCGGCTGGCGGCCTGGCGCATCGCGAGCGAGTCGACGTACGAGCAGGTGACCGGCGTCCGCCGGCGTCACGCCGAACAGCGCGTACAGAAGACGGCGATAGAGGTCGCACAGCTCATCGAGCAGCTGGCCACCCAAGGCGAATCCATGGTCCGGCTGATCGGGGTCCTGGTCCCCGCCGTCGGCACCGAGCAGAAGGGCGCGTGAACACCGTGGCATTCGAAGCGATCATCAACCGCGGTGAGTACATCTCCGCCCACTACCTCGCCGAACTGTTCACCAAAGACCTCACCGACCTGCGCAAGCGCTGGGCCGCCGCCGACCGGGCCGGGGCACCGTCGTCCCGGTCCGGCGTGAAGGGCCTGGGCCGGGAGTACTTCAAGGCCAAGGTCCGCATCACCGAGTCGGAGACCGCCGACAGCGTTGAGCTGCGCGCTCTCAACGACCGCCTGCTGGCCGCGCTCGCCTATGTCACCCCCGGCACATCGCAGACGCCGGAGTCCGAGCCTCAGAAGGGCGCCCACACGCGCCTGCACCGCACGGTCTTCGAGGTCATCCACGCCGACAAGGCCCGCGAGGTACCGGTCGCCTTCGCGATGACCGGCCCCGGCGGCACCGAACTGGTCGCCCTCGACGTCACCTGGAGCACCGACGCCGAACTCCTCGTCGCCGACCCCGAAGACGGCGGCGCCCTCCTGCTCGACGCGATCGCCCTCGACGGCAAGCAACAGATCACCGGGGGCGCCGACGCTGTCACCTTCCTCTTCGGCTGCGAGGACGCCTACGCTCCCCGTTTCGTGCTGCTGCTCGCGGGCGGCTCGCTGCTGCTCGCCGACCGCACCGCCTGGCACGAGGGCCGGTTCCTCGCCGTCAGCGTGGACGAGGCCCTGGACCGCAACCTCTCCGCCGACGGCGAGGAACTAGAGGCCATCTCCGCCCTGTTCGGCGTCGAGTCGCTACTGACCGAGGGCGGCGTTGCTGGCTTCCTGGACAGCCTGGTCGACAAGGGCCGCAAGCACGCCGTCGGTGTCTCCAAGGAGCTACGCGAGGGTCTGCGGCGCTCGATCGAGTTGATCGCCGAGGAGATCCTTGCCCGCATCGCCGAACAGGGGGCAGACCCGGCCGAGCTGGGCGACAGCGGCGAGCTTGCCACCCGGCTCTCGCGCGAGTCGCTGCGCTACCTGTACCGCATCCTCTTCCTCCTCTACGCAGAAGCCCGCCCGGAACTGGGCATCCTCCCGGCCAAGGACGACGCCTACCAGGACGGCTACGGCCTGGCGCGCCTGGGAGAGCTCGTCTCATATGACCTGCCCGAGGAGTCTCGGGACGGCTTCCACTTCTACGAGTCGCTGGACCTGCTCTTCCGCCTCGTCGACCAGGGCCACCGTGCCCTGGAGGAGGAGAGTGTCCCGGCCGAGACCGTCGCGGACGTGGACGGGCTCCGCTTCGAGGCCCTGCGCAGCGACCTGTTCAAGGCCGAGGCGACCCCGCTGATTGGCTCCGTCAACATCGACGGCGAGCGCATCGACACCCGGCTGCGCAACGAGGTGCTCTGGCGGGTGCTCAACCTCCTCATGCTGACCCAGGGCAAGAACGGGGCCAAGGCTGGCGGCGCCACCGGCAAGGGCTTCATCTCCTACGCACAGCTCGGCATCAACCAGCTCGGCGCGGTGTATGAGGGCCTTATGTCCTACACCGGCTTCTTCGCCGACGAGGACTTGTACGAGGTTGCCAAGCCGGACTCGGACGGGCTGGCCGGCACCTGGGTCGTGCCGGTGAAGGATGCCGACAACTACGCCGAGGAGGTTTTCGTCAAGCGCCCTGACGAGCTGACCGGAGTGCTCAAGCGGGTGCTCCACAAGAAGGGCTCGTTCGTCTTCCGTCTGTCGGGGCGCGAGCGGCAGCGCTCCGCGTCGTATTACACGCCGGAGGTCCTCACCCGTAGCACGGTCAAGCACGCCTTGGCTGAACTCCTTGACCAGGACGGCAAGACTACGACGGCCCGGGAGATCCTCGACCTGACCGTGTGCGAGCCCGCCCTTGGCTCGGGCGCGTTCCTCAATGAGGCCATCAATCAGCTCGCTGCCGAGTACTTGCGACGGCGGATGGTCGAGGTTGGCGAGCAACTGCCGCCGGACCGCTACGAGGTGGAGCTGCAGAAGACCAAGGCCTACCTAGCTCTGCACAACTGCTACGGCGTCGACCTCAACCAGACGGCTGTAGAACTCGCCGAGGTCTCTCTGTGGCTCAACGCCATGCATGAAGGGCTGAAGGCGCCCTGGTTCGGCATGCACCTACGGCGCGGCAACTCTTTGATTGGCGCGCGGCGAGCGGTGTATGACGCTGCGGCGTTGAAGAAGAAGGCATGGTTGACCACCGTCCCGACTGACCGGCCTCAGGGGACCGGAGCCGAAGATGGCGAGTTCCAGGCGGGCAAGGATATCCACCACTTTCTGCTGCCGGCCAAGGGCTGGGGCACGGTTGCTGACGCCAAGTATGCGAAGGAACTGGCCAAGGACGAGCGTGACGCCCTTGCCGCCTGGCGTACGGCAGTCACCAAGACGCCCTTGGCCTCTGAGGCCAAGCGGCTGCTAGCACTTGCTACCCGCGTCGAACGGCTATGGGAGCTCGCCCGCCGTCGCCTCATCGTCTCTGAGCGAGAGATCCGCCGTGACATCCAGGTTTGGCGGGTTTCGGATGACCAGCCCCTGCCGCGTTCATCCGGTGCCGTCTCTCGCGAGCGGGTTGAGAGCGCACTGAGGGCCCCGGGAGCGCCACTCAGCCGACTGAAGCTTGTCATGGATGCTTGGTGCGCGCTGTGGTTCTGGCCGATCGGCCAGCCGACTACACCGAAACCGCCGAGCATGGATGAGTGGCTGGCCTTCTGCGAGGCCGCGCTCGGCGTTCCGCCAGCTAAGGCAAAGGCGAGCCGTGGACGCGGCGGTGCGGCCGGGCACGACGACACGCTCGGCCTCTTCGCCGACACAGGTGACTTCGAGCAGCTCGGGCTGGACGATGAGTACGACCGGCTCCTGAGCCAGTGCGCTGACCTGCCGACAATCGCCGTGAACTTCCCCTGGTTGGCTGAGGTAGACGCCATAAGCCGCCGGGAGGGCTTTTTCCACTGGGAGTTGGAGTTCGCCCACGTATTTGAACGCGGCGGGTTCGATCTGCAAGTCGGTAACCCTCCTTGGGTGAGACTCGACTGGGAAGATCATATTGCGCTTGCAGAGTCGGATCCTTGGTTCGCGTTGACGGAGAGGGCTGCAGAAAAAGTCAAAAGCGAGAGGCGTGCGGCTGTCCTTGCTAACCCTGTAGCCGTGCAAAGGTACCTCGGCGACCTTAGCTCATGGGCTGGACTGACCACCACACTCCGGTCACCGATCGAACATGCCATACTCGGCGGGCTCCGCACAAACCTGTATATGAATTTCATGGAGCGGACTTGGCGAAGCCTCGCCGGGGCGGGAGTCGTTGGTCTGCTGCACCCAGAAGCACACTTTACCGATCCTAATGCTGGTGAACTGCGAGTCGCCGCATATCGACGACTTCGTAGGCATTTTCAGTTTAGAAATGAGGCGCGATTGTTTGATGAGGTGCATAATACATTCGAGTACGGAATTCATATCTATGGAACTCCGCGAGAGCCAGACTTTATCAATATGAGTTGGGTGTTCATTCCTGATACCGTCGAACGCTCCCTGGATCATGATGGGAGCGGCGAAACCCCCGGTCTTCAATATGAAGCTGGGGGATGGGATATTAGGCCGCATTCAAGTCGCGCCATAATGGTTAATGATTCGATTCTGGCAAGCTGGGCGGCTTTGATTGATGGGGAGGGGGCGGATCCCCTTAAGGCCAGGATGATGCGTCCGCTTACGGTTGGCGACAATGAGGCGCTGGAGATCGTTTCTGTATTTCCGGAGCGCCTGGCTGATTTTGAATTTTGGTCGACGTCGGCGCTGAATGAGAAAATTGCAAAAGAAGATGGGGTGATTAGGTGGGGGACGGGATTCCCGTCGTCCTGGTCGGAAGTTGTGCTGCAGGGGCCACATTTTAGCGTGGGTAACCCGTTCAATAAGCAGCCCAATCCGGACTGCAAATCGAACAAGGATTACTCTGTCGTCGCGTTGGAGAGCCTGCCGGAATTCACAGTGCCGCGGACAAACTACGTTCGTGCATGTCCGGAGGAATTTTCGAAGGTTGTCAAGCCGTGGGGTGATCGGGCTGCAACGGGATACTTCCGGGTTGCCTGGCGGCGCATGACTTCGTCGGAGCTTGAGCGAGGGTTGCACGCTGCTCTTTTCCCGCCAGGGCCGACACACGTCGACGCCGTCCAAACACTGGCGATGCCTGCGGTTCGAGATACCGCAATAGTTGCTGGTCTGTGGGCCAGCCTGCCATTTGACTATCTCGTGAAGGTGTCGGGTAAGGCGGATATCCGGGCTGAACTCGTCGCGCAGTTCCCCGCACCTTTCTCCCACCCACTAACCAACCCCCTCCTTCTCCGAACTCTCCGTCTGAATTGCCTAATTCGCGACTACGCCGCTCTTTGGGAGGAGCTTTTCGATCCGGCCTGGCGCTTGGACCGTTGGACCAATCCGTCGTCCACCCGTCCGGCGATTCAGCACGTCGAGCCGACCTGGTCGATGACAACGCCCCTCCGCACGGAGTACGACCGCCGGATGGCCCTAGTAGAGACCGACGCGGTCGTCGCCGTCATGCTCGGCTTGACCGCTGAGCAGCTGTGCGCGATGTACCGCTCGCAGTTCGCCGTGTTGCGCAAGTACGAATGGGAGATGTTCTTCGCCGCTGACGGTCACAAGATCGGCGCTGCGACGCACAATGTCGGTATCCGCCAGACCAAGGAGGAGACCGAGTTCGTCAAGGCCTGGGTCAAGGCTGCTCGTAACGGTGATCCCACGCCCGCTATCCCCGAGGGTTGGGTGAAACCTGACCGCGAGGCCGAGATGACTAGGGCACATGCGGCCTTCACTGCCCGCCTTCTGGCCGGTGAGTACGGGGATTACGCCGCTTATGCCGCAGAGCATGGCGATCACGGCAACCTCCTCGCCGCCGACTCGCTCCCCACCTCCGCTGATTCGGAAAGCAGGTAACAAGCCGCCATGCTTCCCTCTTTGGCCGTCGAGGATTTGCGTCGTGCCCTGGCCGCGTACCTGACGACGAGTTTCGCGCTCGCCGATGACGACGTCCGTGACGAACTCGAGGCTTTCCTGGAGCGGCCGGAGAGCCGGCTTTTCCGCGGCCCCTACCTCCGCGTGCGCACTCCGTTCCGGGAAGCCACCCCCGGGTGGGAGCAAGTCCTGGACTGGTGGCCCAAGGGCTTCAGGCCCTACACCCACCAGGCCACCGCCTGGCAGCGCCTCTCCACCAAGGGCGGCCACACGCCCGAGCCGACCCTCGTCACCACGGGTACCGGGTCTGGCAAGACCGAGTCGTTCCTCATCCCGATCCTGGACCACTGTGCCCGTGCCCGCGCCGCTGGCCATAACGGCGTCAAGGCGCTGCTCCTCTACCCGATGAACGCCCTGGCCGATGACCAGGCCCGGCGTATCGACGAGCTCCTCACAGAGAACGCCGCCCTGAAGGACGTCACTGCCGGCATCTACATCGGCGGTGCCTCTGGTCGCCCTGCCGAGGACGAGGACGGGAACGACCCCGCCACATACGGACGTGACACTGGTTCCACGACGCTCGCTGGCGACCCGTCCGTCAGCCGTTTGATCACCGATCGGGACGCGATCCGCGCCGATCCGCCGGACATCCTGCTGACCAACTACAAGATGCTGGACCTGCTCCTCCAGCGGATCCCCGATGTCCCGCTGTGGCAGACGGAATCCCTCACGTACGTCGTCCTGGATGAGTTCCACACCTATGACGGCGCTCAGGGGACGGACGTGGTTATGCTGCTGCGTCGTCTTGGTGCGGCCACGCGTGCTGCCCGCCCCGAGCGTCCTCTCGGCTCGATCACCCCTGTTGCCACGTCCGCCACGCTCGGCGGGGGCCCGTTCACCGACGAGGCGACGTTGAATGGTCCGGAGAAGTCGGACCGGGAACTGCTCCTGGAGTTCGCGGAAAAGGTCTTCGGCACGCCCTTCCCGAACAGCGCCCTGATCGGTGAGGACCGGCAGTCGCCTGCCGAGTTCGTCGCCGAGCCGGACTTCCTCCTGCCGCTCCCGGCTCCGGCGGACCTCGCGGCCGTCCCCGACCCCCTCGACGATCGATCCGCGTTGGACGAGCTGGCTCGCCTGGTCGTAGGCCTGGACAATGCGGACCCCGTTGCCCTCGGCCTGGCGTTGCGTAAGCACAACCTCATCAAGGCTCTGTTGGACGTCGCCGGTGCGACTCCGGTCACCGTTCCCGACATCGCCCGCGAGTTCGCCAAGCGCGGCGGTGGTGCCGCGTGGGACGAGGCGGCCCGCACTGATATGCCGCTGGTCGCGATGGGCCTGGCCCGGCTGCTGGCCCTGGTGTCGGAGGCGCGCATCCTCGACGCGGACACCGGCCGGCTGATGCCGTTCCTGCGGGTGGAAGCCCAGCTGTGGGTCCGTGAGGTACGGCGTGTCATCCGGGCGGCGACACCCGAGCCGCACTTTCGCTGGTTCGACGACGACGGCCCGACCGGTGACACCCCGCCCAACGCTGCGAACCTCGCCGTCTATCCGCCGGCCGAGGTCGATGCCGCGGCAGACGTGGCGACCTTGGGCGGCATCCAGGCTGGGGTTGTCGCACCGGCCTACCGGGCCCACTTGCCCGCGGTCTACTGCCGCCACTGCGGGCGCTCCGGATGGGCTGCGCTGTCCACCGATTTGGAGTGGCAGCAGCTGAAGATCAAGCCCCTGGAGATCTACCGGGCTTCCGCCCAGGGCAACCGGGCCGTGCGCTGGATGCTGCGCGCCCGGCCTGGGGAACAGGCGGTGGTCCACCTCCACGCGGAGGACCAGGCGCTGCGCACCGTCCCCACCGACGAGACTGTTGCCGTCATCACCCCGCTCGGCCCCCTGCCCGCCGGGACTGGTGACAGGTGCCCGTCGTGCGGGCTGGACGACGGTATGCGGTTCCTGGGTGCGGGCACCGCCACCTTGGCGTCGGTGACCACGACCCAGCTGTTCTCCGATCGAGGTCTTGCCGGCGACGAGCGCAAGCTGCTGGTCTTCACCGACTCGGTACAGGACGCCACCCACCGAGCCGCGTTCATCGCCAACCGCAGCTTCGGCTTCACCTTCCGCGGTCTGCTCACCGCGCAGCTCAAGCCCGGTACGCCCGTCGCCGTGCACGATTTGGCCGCCGACGCCGCCGATGCCGTGGTCAAGGCCGCGGGACAGGGCGAGAGGGGGCAACTGGCCTCCATCGTGCCGCCGGACCTGCGCGACAACCCGGAGATACGCACCCTCCTCGATGGCTCCGACAGCTTCAGCGAGGCGGGGGAGGAGATGCTGCACGGCCGGATGGTCTTCCAGACCCTCTTGGAGTTCGGCCTGCGCTCCCGGCTGGGCCGCACCCTGGAGTTGACCCGCACCGCCGCCGCAGAGGTACTCCTGCCCGAACCCGAGACGCTGTGCACCCTGCTGCGGGAGATACACCAGCGCCTGCCGGGGCAGATCACCCTGCCCGCTGACGACGCCGACTATCTGGTCCTCGTACGCGGCTTGCTGGAGCGGATGCGACTGCGCGGCGCCCTGTACCACCCGTGGCTGAGCACGTACATCGAGCAGGCAGGTGCCCGGCGCTGGCCGATCTGGGGCGGCCGTCCGGTCGGCATGCCAGCCTTCCCACGCGGCCTGGCGGCCCCCACCTTCCCCATCTCCGGCAAGACCGGACGGACCGACTTCGACTCCCTCAACCGCGACGGCACCTGGTTCGCCGACTGGGGGCACCGGGTACTCGGCTGCGACCGCAAGGAAGCGCGAGCCGTCGTCGCCGCGGCGATGAAACTCCTCGCTCAGCGTGAGGTCTTGGCGACCTACCCGGCCGACGGCGGCGCCACTGTCTATGCGCTGCGGCCCCGCCACGTCCTCATCCACAGCCTCACCGATGAGGCAACCGCCACCAGCACCGGTGGCCCAGGCGTCAACGACTGCGGCGTGCGCTGCGACACCTGCACGTGGCGGCAGACCGTACCGGCCGGCCGCCAGGACGCCTGGCTGGGTACGCCCTGCCTGCGCTTCCAGTGCGGCGGACGATTCGTGCCCGACGACCGCGACTACACCCAGGACTACTACCGGCACCTGTACTCGGTCGACTGGCCGGGTGACGTGCTCACGGCCGAGCACACCGGGGCACTCACCCGCACCCGCCGCGAGGAGGTCGAGCAGGCGTTCAAGCACCGGGCCTCCGCCTTCGACCCGAACGTGCTCACCTGCACGCCTACCCTGGAACTCGGGATCGACATCGGCGACCTGTCCTCGGTCCTGCTGGCCTCCCTGCCACCCGCGCCGGCGAACTATGCGCAGCGCATCGGCCGGGCCGGCCGCCGCACCGGCAACTCGCTCGCCGTCACCTTCGTGCCGCGCGGCGCCCGCAACCAGTACTATCTGCACGCCCCCGAGAAGATGCTGGCGGGCCGGATCATTCCGCCCGACTGCTACCTGGACGCCTCCGAGATCCTGCACCGCCAGTACCTGGCGTTCCTGCTGGACCGGGCCGCCGACCGCAGCCTGTGGCACGCAACCGCCATCCCCGAGCGGCCCATGCCGCCACGGATCGGGGAGCTCTTCCGGCGCGGTCTTGCCGAGGACGGCTGGTTCCGTCGCTTCCTGGACGTCGCCCAGGCCCGGCACGCCGAACTCGTCGACGCCTTCACCTCGCTCTTCCCCGCCATGACGCCGGTGGCGAAGCAGGGGGTTGAGGTCTTCGCCGCCGGCGGGCTGGAACAGGCCGTCGCCACCGCCGCAACGGCCTGGCGCAAGCGCGTGGACGCCCTGGCGGCCCGGTTGCGGCAGATCGGCCGGGCCTTCGACGAACTCGCCACCGCCACCGGGGATGCCAACCGGGATGCGCTGCGCCGCCAGCTGTACGCCGAGCAGACGTCGGTGCGCAGGCGCCGCGATGCGCTGATCGCCGAGAACTCCATCAACGCGATGGTCCGCCTCGGTCTGCTGCCCAACTACACCCTGCACGACGACGCCACGTTGTTGGACGCCACCTTGTGGTGGAAGGACAGCGACGGCGAGTTCCAGGAGCAGCTGACCGAGTACGGACGCGGCGCCCGGCTGGCCCTCGCCGAGCTGGCTCCCGGCAACTTCTTCCACACCGACGGCTACAAGTACATCGTCAACGGCCTCGACCTCGGCTCCTCCGCCGGCGAGGGCCAGACCGCGTACGCCAAGTGGCGACTGTGCCCGGAGTGCGGCTTCGTCGCCACCGAGGAGACCGGCCTGGCCGTGACGGCCTGCCCGCGCTGCCGCACGCCGCGGATCGCCGACCCCGGCGCAGTCCACAACGTTCTCGTGCCCGAGCGTGTCACCGCCCGTGAGCGGCGCGAGGACGCCCGGCTCACCGACGAACGCGACGAGCGTGAGCAGCGGCGCTTCGCCATGGTCACCCTGGTGGACATCGACCCGGACCAGCCGCAGGGCCTGCGCGCCTGGCGGCGCAGGGGAAGCGTGCCGTTCGGCGTGGAGTTCGCCCGCGTCGCCACTATCCGCACCCTCAACCTCGGCCCCGCCACCAGCTCCGGGCCCGAGCACACCATCGCGGGCAGCGAAGAGCAGGTCCCCGGCTTCGAGACCTGCCCGGAGTGCGGCGCCGTACGCGGCGCGCATCCCCAGGCCTGGGACCCCGTCGCCGAGCGGATCGGTACACGCCACAGTGGCTGGTGCAGTCACCGGGACGACGGCATCACGGCCGAGCCGGTGGTCCGCCTGGTGCTGGCCCATGAGCTGACCACCCAGGCCCTACGCATCCTGCTGCCGTTCTCCTCCATGGACCTGGACACCAAGCTCGCCTCTTTCAAGGCCGCCCTGCTGCTCGGCATCACCCGGCACTTCGGCGGAGCGCCCGACCACATCCGGATCGTCGAGGACTCCATGCCGTCCGGTACCGAGGACCTGCGCCGCCGGTTCTTGGTGCTGCACGACTCCATGCCCGGCGGCACCGGCTATCTCGAGCACCTCGCCGACCCGGCCGTGCTGCACCGCGTGCTCACCCTCGCCTATGCCGCGCTGCGCGACTGCCCCTGCCAAAAGGAGGGGCAGCGCACGCCCTGCCACCGCTGTCTGCTGCCGCACGCCTCCAGCAGCGAGCACCCGCACGTCTCCTCGCGGGTCGCCAAGGAGCTGCTGGAGGAACTGCTGCAGGAGTGGGCCACCGACCGCGTCGACACCCTGTCCGGCGTGCGCATCGACCAGCTCGCCGACAGCGAGCTGGAGGCACAGTTCGTGCGCACCCTCGTGAAATGGGGCAGCCGGCCCGAGGAGTGCGGCTCCGTGACACCGCGGGCGGGGGAGCGGGGCTTGGAGTACGAGCTGCGTTTCACCGGGCCCGAGGGCGCCACGACCCGCTGGCTGCTGCAGGACCACGTCCGCCAGCACACCACCGAGCCCAGCGAGCCCGACTACCTGCTCACCCGCACCGACGGGCCGGCCACCCGCGTCGCCGTCTTCCTGGACGGCTACGCCTACCACGCCAGCACGCACATCAACCGGATCGCGGACGACGCCGCCAAGCGGACCGCGCTGCGCGCCGCAGGCACGTACGTGTGGCAGTTCACCTGGGAAGACGTCAAGGCATGGACCGAAGCGGTCGACAAAGCCGCCCCCGGACGCCAAACCCAAACCCCGTCCACGCCCCTGGTCGGCCACACGCTGCTCACCACGGCCCAGAAGGTGCACCAACAGGTGCTCGGAGCGACCGGCGCCGAGGACATTCTTGAGCCCGCACTGCGCAATCCCCTCGAAACTCTGCTGGCCTTCCTCGCCGACCCCGCCCCCTCCCGGTGGTCGCGGCGCGCGGCGGCGCTGCTGGCCGGTTACGCGATGGCCTCGCGACAACCGGTCACCCGGGCGCAGCTGGGCGAACTGCTGCCCGGGATTCTGACCGGCGCGACCCCACTGCCCACCCAGACGGCCGGGGACGCCGGCGCGATCGACGTCCGCACCACCGGCGGACTGCGCATCGTCGGCTTCCTCGACTACCGCCCCGAACCGACGATCAAGCGGCCCAGCATGCATGCCTGGTCAGTGTTCACCGTGCTGGACGACCGTGCCGACGCCCTCACCGAGCCCGACCACCGCGCCCGGTGGGCGGACTGGCTGCGCTGGTCCAACCTGCTGCAACTGCTCGCCCCCAGCGGCGCCGACGAATTGCCGCGCTTCTTCCAGCAGGTCGCCCTCTCCACCGCCGAGCAGGTCGACCCCCACACCGTCGCCCTCTTCGCCGGGGCACTGCCCACCACAGCAGGCGCTCCCGGGAAGCTGCCGGAAGCATGGGCCCAGGCCATGGAGTACGCCTCGCTGCATGTGCAGGAACTGCTGGCCGACCTCGCTAAGAAGGCGCACCGGCACGGCACCGACGTACCGGAAGTCGGCTACGAGTGGGACGACGGCACCTTCCAGGCCGAACTGGCCTGGCCTGGCTGCAAGGTGGCGGTCTTCATTGACGAAGATGCGCACCGCGACGCCGCCTTCGTGGCGGCGGGATGGCATGTGGCGCACGCGCAGAGCGTGACGGCGGATGAGTTGATCGAGCGTTTGGAGAGATGCTGATGTCCGGGGCGACAGTGATCATGGCGGACACCTTCGGCAAGTCCTACGACGCGCTCGACGGATCGGTCCAGCCTCTGGTGCTGCAGTTCATCATGAAAATGCAGCAGAACAAGGACACCAAGGGGCTCAACCTCAAGCCCCCGAAGGGCGCCAAGGACGCGCGGGTGCGCACCGCACGGGTCAACGACAACTACCGGGCCGTGCTGATGCACCACTCGCAGAAGATTTACTACCTCGTGGCGGTCAAGCCCCACGACGAGGCCTACGATCTCGCCTCCAACATCATCTTCGACATCAACAAGGTCACCGGCGGTATCGAGGTGATCAACCTCGGCAGCCTCACCGGCACCCTCAGCGGCCAACCCGCCCCCAAGGCAGCGGAACAGGCGCCCTCCGTCTTCGCCGACGTCTCCGACGCCGACTTCGAAAAACTTGGCGTCAATGCGGCCATCATCCCGGCCCTGCGCGAGATCCACAGCGAAGAGGCGATCCTCGGCTTCGTCGAGCACCTGCCCAATCTCGCCCGCGACGTCATCCTGTGCCTCGCCGACGGCTGGAGCGTGCAGAAGGTCTGGGAGGAGATCAGCGCCCCCGCCGCCACCCCGGACGAGGTTGACACACAGGACTACGAGGCCGCCAACGAACGCCCCGCGACCAAGGAAGCCTTCGTCGTCACCGGCGACGTGGGCGCCCTCAGCCGCATCATGACCGAACCGCTGTCCGCCTGGCGCGTCTTCCTGCACCCCGCACAACGCGCCCTCGCCGAACGCAAGAGCCCCTACAAGGGGCCCGTGCGCGTCACCGGAGGTCCCGGCACCGGCAAGACCGTCGTCGCCCTCCACCGCGTCAAGGCGCTCGCCGACCGGCTGCCCCCCGGCCAGGCCATCCTGCTCACCACCTTTACCACCACCCTCGCCGACCTCCTGCGCTCCCTCCTGGAAGACCTCGGCGGCAGCCAGCTCACCGCCCGGGTCGACGTCCGCAACATCGACAAGGTCGCCTACGGCACGGTCAAAGACGCCTTCGGCGCCAAGAGCTTCCACACACTCAACGACGCCGACATCCGCAGACGCTGGGAGGAACTCGCCGAAGAACACAACGAGCTCGGCTGGGACGGCCGGTTCCTGGACGCCGAGTGGAAGCAGGTCGTCCTGGCCCAGGACGTCCGCAGCCGCGACCAGTACTTCACCGCAAGCAGGGCCGGACGCGGCCGACGCCTCAACCGGATCCAACGCGCCCAGGTGTGGAGCCTCATCGAGGAGTTCGAGCGCCGCCTGGACCGCGACAAGGCCGTCGGCATCACCCAACTCGCCGCCCAGGCCGCCCGGATAGCCTCCGGCTGGAACGACGACGCCCGCCCCTATCGACACATCGTCGTCGACGAAGCCCAAGACCTCCACCCGGCACACTGGAAACTGCTGCGCGCCCTCGTTCCGGTCGGCGAAGACGACCTGTTCATCGTCGGCGACGCACACCAGCGCATCTACGACAACAAGACCTCCCTGCGCAGCCACGGCATTGACGTCGTCGGCCGCTCCAAAAAGCTCACCCTCAACTACCGCACCACCCGTCAAATCCTCGCCGCCTCGCTACGGCTGCTGGGTGAGGAGAAGTTCGACAATCTCGACGAGGGCACCGAGGACCTCGGCGGCTACCGCTCCGTCCTGCAGGGAGCCACCCCCCACCTGGCCGGTTACCCGGCACAGGCCGCCGAGCTCCAGGCGCTCGTCGCGCGGATCGAGGGCTGGAAGCAGGACGGCATCCAGGGCAACGAAATCGCGGTGGTGGCCCGTACCAACGCACTGGCCGTGGCTGCCGCTCAGGCTCTGGCCCAGGCAGGCGTCGACGCGGTCCACGTCCAGTCGCGGCAGGCCCCCGCGGCTGACGCCGGCGTTCAGGTCCTGACGATGCACCGCATCAAGGGCTTGGAATACCGGGCTGTGGCCATCGTCGGCGTCGGCGCCGACTACGTCCCCCAGCCCAACGCCGTCATCGACAAGGCCGAGGACCACCTGCAGTACGCCCGTGACCTCCAGCGCGAGCGGTCCCTGCTGTTCGTCTCCGCCACCCGCGCCCGTGAACAACTCGCCATCACCTGGACTGGTCAGCCCAGCCCGTTCCTCGCCACGGCCGACTGACCCCCACGGCAAACGCACAACAATCCGTTCCCCAGCCCCGATCTTGCCGCGCGCCAAAGGAGGCCCCGTCGATGGCCACCGTGCTGTTCAAAGACACCACCCACCAGGTGGCCGACTTGATCACCGACATCCGACGCGGCGAGATCGCTCTGCCCGACCTGCAACGGCCCTACGTATGGGAGCCGGCCAAAGCGCGTGAGCTGTTCGACTCCATGTACAAGGGGTTCCCGGTCGGCTACCTGCTCTTCTGGGAGACAGGCGTCGAACCCGGCGCCCGGCAGATCGGCGAAGGAAACAAACCGGAGGCCGCTCACCGGCTCATCGTCGACGGCCAGCAGCGCCTCACCTCCCTCTTCGCCGTCATGACCGGCACCCCGGTCATGAGGGAGGACTACCGCTCCACCCGGATTCGGCTCGCCTTCCGCCCTGCCGACGCCACCTTCGCGGTCACGGACGCGGCGATCGAGAAGGATCCCGAGTACCTCCCCGACATCAGCGTTCTGTGGGACACCGCCACGGGACGCCGCAAGGTCATCCGCGACTTCCTGGCCCGCCTGAACGACAAACGGCCCTTGGCCGAGGACGAAGAAGACCACATCCAGGATGCGCTCGACCGCCTTCACGACCTCGAGAGCTACCCCTTCAAAGGTGTCGTGCTCTCGGCCGACATCGACGAAGAACAGGTCGCGGAAATCTTCGTCCGGATCAACAGCGAAGGCGTAAAGCTCGACCAAGCGGACTTCATCCTCACGCTCACCTCCGTCTTCTGGGAAGAGGGACGCCGCGCTCTGGAGGAATTCTGCCGAGAATCCCGGGTCCCCTCCCTCCAAGGCGCGTCACCCTTCAACTGGTACATCAAGCCCAAGCCGCCCCAGCTGCTGCGCGTAGTCGCCGCCGTCGGCCTGGACTCCGCGGTGCTCAAGCAGGTGTACGCCGCCCTACGAGGCCGCGACACCACCGGCAAACTGTCCCCAGCACGGCGCGAAGAACGCTTCGCACGGCTGCAGCAGGCACAAGAACACGTCCTCGACCTAAAGCACTGGCACGAGTTCTTCCTCTGCCTGGAGCACGCCGGCTTCCGCGGCGAGAAGATGATCTCCAGTCAGAACACGCTGCTCTACAGCTACGCGCTCTGGCTCATCGGCCGCGTCCACTACGCCGTCCCCATCGACCAGCTGCGCTCGACCATCGCGCGCTGGTTCTTCATGGCCCAGCTCACGGGCCGCTACTCAGGTTCCGTGGAAACCCAGATGGAGCAGGACCTGGCCCTACTGCGGGACTTGCAGCCCGCAGACACGCGCGGCTTCACCGCCGCTCTGGACCGGGTGGTCCACGAGACCCTCACCTCCGACTTCTGGAGCATCACGCTGCCCAACGCGCTCAACAGCTCCGCCGCGAAGTCCCCTGCCCTGCTCGCCTACATCGCGGCTTTAAACATCCTGGACGCCGACGTCCTGCTGTCCACCACCAAGGTGCGCACCCGACTCGACCCGGCCATCCTCGCCCGCAAGGGCGTCGAACGCCACCATCTCTTCCCCCGCAAGTACCTACAAAAGACCCTCGGCATCACCCAGACCGCGCGCATCAACCAGATCGCCAACATGGCACTGCTGGAATGGACCGACAACATCGCCATCTCCGACCAGGCGCCAATGGACTACTGGCCCCAGCAGCTGGCCGCCAAAAGAATTCCCGCCGAGGCCCTGGCTCGCCAGCTCTACCTGCACGCCCTGCCGGAGGACTGGCCATCGATGGGGTTCGAATCCTTCCTCTCCGCCCGCCGCACCCTCATGGCGCAGGTCATCCGGGACGCCTTCGTGCAGCTGGAAAACGCCACCTACCACCCCGTCTACCAGGTGACGGCAACCGTGCCCACGCAACGCTCCACAAGCACAGTCCCCTCCCGCAGAGTCAAGCTGTCGGAGCTGTTGGACGCCGGCTTGATCAGCGAAGGCACTGTCCTCACTCCCGCCTGGGAGGACTACGACCAGACCGCTGTCGTCGACGACCAGGGACGCATCATCATCGACGGCCAAGCCCACGACACACCCTCCGGAGCCGCCAACGCAGTCGGTGCTGGAGCCAATGGCTGGACGTTTTGGCTGGCGGACACACCAGAGGGTCAACTCTCCCTGGACACCCTGCGAGCTTCTCTCTCCGAAGAGAGCTGAAGGAGGCCGGCTCAAGCCCGGTAGGGCCACCAGGAGAACCAAGCCAGCGCCGGCCTGGCCGGCGACCACGAACCGGCCGTCGGATACACCGACCTCATGTGAGCATCAGCGAGGACTTGGCCGAGTGCCCGTCCCGCGGCGATGTGGCCTGTACAGCCGAGAGTCTTGTCAGACGTCAAGGGGGGACATGGTGGCCGAAGGAAGCCATCCCGATTGGGGTTGGATCGAAAGGGAACTGCGCCGACTCGGGGATGCGGGGCTCGGAGGGCCGAGAAGGGCAACCGCGTTGGAGGTCCTCGGCCTTGCGGATCTCGAACGACACCATCAGAAAGTGATCGCCTGGCTCCTGGACCCGTCGCAGCCCCACCAGCTCGGAGAACGCCTGCTCACCTCCATGCTGAGGCGAGCCGGGCATAGAGACCTGCCGGCGCAGGCACTGGCCGAGGCGGAGGTCCACCAGGAAGTGGAGCAGCCGCCCGGCACCCGGGCCGACATCGTGATCAGAACCGAGGCGTGCACCTTGGTCATCGAACTCAAAGTGCACGCGACGGAAGGCCGCCGGCAAACCGAGCGACTGGCCGACAGCTACGCCCACGAGGCGACACCGGTGTTCGTGTTCCTCACACTGCACGGCAGTCCTCCTCGCTCGCAGCGATTCCATCCGATGACCTTGAGCCAGTTCGCCGACGACCTGAAAGCGTCCCTGTGCAGCGCGCCACACCCTGCCAGCGCCGACGGTCACACCGCGCGAACTGCTGCCTGTGACTATCTAGCAACGCTGCAAAGGATGAATCGGATAACTGCGCTGGACGACGACGCGGCACGACTGTGGCTGACCCACGGAATGGTTATAAAGGAAGCCGAAGCAGCCTCTGCACGGGTCCTGGAACGCCTGACGAAGGCTCTGCCAGGTCGCCTGGAGGAGATCGTGGCCGAGATGACGCTGGGCGCCGACGTGGAGGTTCTCCAGGAGACGTACGCGTACCAATCGGTAAGGCGCCCGGGCAGGCCGCCTTACCCGGAGCAGGCAGTGGCCTTGGCACGGCGGAACTGGCTCACCGCGGACGGCCGGCCGCGGGCTAGTGTCGGCTTTGGCTATCGTCTGCGCAAGGCCGGTGAGCCCGAACCGGCCATCGACGTCTTCAAGACCGAACTTCGCCCGTTCATCGGCGCATTCGTTCCCGACCAAGCCGTGTACGCCGCCCTCAAGCCGGAATCGGGCAAGGCCTGGGCGAACAGATGGCTCTACCTGCAGTACGCCGAGCTCGCTCCGCCACCCGGCGGCGGGAACCTCGTCGAAGGCCTCACCGAATGCGTCCTCGATCAGTTGCTCGCATCATGGAGGGAGCTCAGCGGCCGGATCAACACCGCGATTTGCGACTGAGGCCGCGCGAGGGCGGATCATGGCCGTCGTGGAACGGCCACCGACACTGGAAGGCCGGTGAGCTACGCGGTGCGGGATTCTCCAGCTCGACGGCAGTGTCGTCTACGTCATGCTGCTCAGCGCGTTCTGTGGCGAAGAGCTCGTGAACTTCTTCTACGACTTCCCCATCTACAACTCGGTGTGTTGGCCTCGTCAGCTCCAATCTGGAGAGGTGCTTCTTCAGCCTTTTGGCCATAGGGAGGTAGGTCGCAAGAGTGAGTCCGCCAGAGACAACGGCCCCGGCGACTGCGGCCGTACGCAATCTCACCGCAGCCGCCCGGGCCGGCACACGCGGAATACTCACGCGCGGGGGCGGCGTCAGCGTCGCCCGCCCCGCCAACCGGACCGACGCCCTGGCCGCCGTCCTCACCCGTAAGGCGTTCGGCACCAAGACCATGGCTGACGTCACCCACCCCGGTCTCGACGTCGTCCTCACCGCCACCGACCTTGCCACCACCAACGCCGTCCGTTTCGGCAGCACCCGCAGCGCCTGCTCCCGCTACGGCACCATCACCGAACCCATCCACGTCGCCACCGCCGTGGCCGCCTCCGCCGCCTATCCCGCCCTCCTGCCGGCCCTGGAACGCACCTTCACCTTCCAGCACCGCGACGGACACCACCAGCAGCACACCGTGCTGCTCACCGACGGCGGCGTCTACGACAACCTCGGCCTGTCCGTCCTCGAACCCGGACGCTCACCGCACCACACGCAGCACGTCTACGACGTGCCTTTCATCGTCTCCTGCGACGCAGGACAAGGCGAACTCTCCTTGAAGACGTCGCACTTCATGTTCGGTCGTCTCAACCGCTCCTTTGGCACCATCTACCGGAAGGCACAGGACTCCGCCCGGGCACGCCTTCACGAATGGGCCTCGAGCGGACGCATCCACGGCTTCGCCCTGGCCTACCTCGGCATGAAGGACGAACGCCTGCCCGCGCCACCCGCCGATCTCGTCCCCCGCAGCGCGGTCGCCACCTACCCGACCAACTTCGCGGCCATGAACCGTAGCTACTTTGAGGCCATCACCACACGCGGCGAACAACTCATGCGTACGGTGCTGCCGATGTCACTCCGATGAACCCAGCCAAACTTGTGGGCTTACGCAAACGACTCCCCAACGGCACGGCAAGGAGGCCACCGATGGACGATCCCGACTGGTATGTCGCGGACCTTTCTGTAGAGGACGTCATCTGGGAGCCGGTAGAGAAGTGGGGTGACACCGTCTTCGGCCGCGGTACGACCAAAGAGGACGGAGCTCTCGCCGTCGTCGTGCGGTACCCGGGAGAAGACCGGGTCATGATCGCGCCCGACGAGTGGTGCGTCACCGACTGCTTCAACCTCTGGCTCGCTGACGACATGCTCAGCGAACCTGGCGAACGGGCCTGGACATTCGGCGATGCCCATGTCCGCGTGAGCGCCTACACCGGCGCCGTCTACGTCCTGATCGAACGGGGCGAGTGCAACTACGTCCTCGAGCAAGTCGACAACTACCCATCCGCGGTCGTTAAGGCCGCCAGCCACGGTCTCAGTCAGCTGCGAGAAGATTGGCCGGACGACGCAGTCCCCCTCCACGACGCTCAGCGGCACATCGGCGTGGCCCTCCGGCAGTTGTGGGCCGAGGGGCTTATCGCCGCCTCGAGCACCGCCACGGCTGTCGGGCAGGACCAGGTCGCTGAGGCACTGGAAATGGACCGGCCCCTACTCGACCAAGTCCTCGCCGGTCAGGCATGGGTGTGACCCCTTTGGCCTTCGGGGCCTGGTTGCGCGGCGCGTTGCGTGTCGAGGATGACGAGGGCACTGAGGCGGGGCTCTTCGTCCGTGGGTCCAAGTCGCCTCAGGATCGCTTCGGCCATGACGGAGGTCGGGGCCGCGTCGTAACGCAGCTCTTTCTGGAGCTCGGTGTTGCGCAGGATCCACTTCGCGATGGCTGCACTGATGTCCTGCGGACGGCAGCCGCCGACGATGCGGGCAGATCCGCGGTGCTCGGCGGCGAGCTGCGCGAGGCGTTGCGTCTGCTCGGTGATGAGCTCTGCTCCGGTCTTGCCAGATGGCAGTGGCCCTTTTACGACGGGGGCTGTCTCCGGCGCAAGGTTGGTGATCTCGTAGACAGTGGCCGTGTACGGGAGCCGGCGCGGCGGTCGTTGTCAGTGGCGTACGCCATGCTGCCCTCCTCGCACACGGAGGAGGGGGCACAGGGTGGATGAGACGGTGGCCGACCGTCCGGAGCTTGTGGCGCAGCTGGCTGAGGAGGCGGGCCCGGCGCATCTCGTGTCGTTGCGGCGCCGGGGGAAAGTGGCGTGGGTGTGCCCGCGGGGTGCGGATCACCAGTGGGAGGCGTCTCCATACAACCGGGGCGTGCTGGGCCATGGTTGTCCCTATTGCGCGGGAAAACGGCCGAGCGTCGGCCGGAACCTTGCCGTGCTGCACCCGGCTGTCGCGGCGGAGCTCGATGCCACGCTCAACGATGGGTTGCGGGCGGAGAAACTGCTACCGGGCAGTCACGCGCGCGTGTGGTGGCGCTGCGCTGCCGATCCTGCGCATGTGTGGCAGGCGGCGGTGCACACCCGCACGAAGACGAAGCCGCGGCCTGCGGGTTGTCCGTGGTGTTCTGGCAATCGCCTCGACCCCATGTTGCGTTCGCTAGCGGTGACGCACCCGCGGGTGGCGGCGGAGTTCGACGTCGACCGCAACGTGGGTCTTGATCCCGGGCAGGTCTCTTACGGCTCCAAGCGTGTGGTGTGGTGGCGTTGCTCTGCTGGCCCGGACCACCGGTGGCAGGCCGCCGTCTATGCTCGGACTAGCGCATCGAATCCAACGGGCTGCCCTTGCTGTTCCGGGTACCAGTTGTCGGTCACCAACAGTCTGGCCGCGCGTCACCCCGAGCTCGCTGCCGAGCTCGATCCGGCACTCAACGATGGACTGACGCCCGAGGAAGTCCTCGCCGGGACGCGCAGGGTCGTCACCTGGCGTTGTCCGGAGGGTCCCGATCACGTCTGGTCTTCACCTGTGGTGCACCGCACGGCAACGGGTAACGGCTGCCCCTTCTGCGCCGGCCGACGGGCGTCGGTCACCAACCGTCTGTCCCAGTATCCCGACGTTGCGGCCCAGTTCGACCTGGATTGCAATGCTCCGCGGACCCCCGGCACGGTCTCCGGCCGGTCACGCGCCAAAGTCTGGTGGGCGTGCCCCGCAGGTCCCGACCACCGATGGCAAGCCGCGCCGTCTGTCCGCACCACCCTTGGCAGCGGGTGCCCATACTGCGCCGGCCATCTGGTCTCGGTTACCAACGCGCTAGCGGCCCGCGCCCCGGATGTTGCTGCCGAACTCGACCCGAGTCTCAACGACGGCCTCACATCGTGGCAGGTCACCGTGTCCAGCAGCCGCAGCATCACCTGGCGCTGCCGCCGAAACCCTCTGCACGTGTGGACCACTTCCTGCTCCGCCCGCACCGGCCCATTGCGCTCAGGCTGCCCCCACTGCCGCCTATCTCGCGTGTCCCGCCGACAACTCGCACTCGGCTTCGAACTCCAGGCCCTGCTCCCAGACACTCAGCCGACCGGCGCCAAGCTGACTGCGGCTGGCAGGCGCTGGGAGGTCGACATCCTCATTCCCGCGCACCGTGTCGTCGTCGAGTTCGATGGCCGCTACTGGCACGCCCAGCCCGATTCCGAGGCCCGCGACAGGCGCAAATCCGACGCCATTCGCATTGCCGGGTACACGCTCATCCGGGTCCGCGAGGATCCACTGCCCATGCTCCATCCCCACGACGTAAGTGCACCAGCCGGTGATACGAAAGCGGCAGTTGTCGCTGTCCTGAACCGCATTATCGAGATCACCGGCCAGCCCATTTCGGCGGCTGCCGCCTACGCAGCGACCCCCGGCCTCCTCGCAGAAGTGGCCTTTCACGCCCACGTGGATTCCGCCCTGGGAGAGGACACAGCAGACACGCTGTGGTGATGGCCGGGATGTGCAGGTGCCTGCCCCGGTTGGTCTCCTGGAGCCTCTGATCCCGCTGCGGCGTTGGACCAGGGCGCGGCATGTGATGCGCGTCCACGGGGCGCAGCACCGTGAGAGTTTTCCTGGCGAGCCAACATCGCGAAGTGTCGGCGAAGGAGAACCTGTCGACCCCACGCCGCCTCCGGCACCACCGACCTCGACTGACCGGCCCCGGCCCGCCCCTCCGTCCGCGAACCTCCCACGCGCTCGTGGCCGTGCTGGCCCCCGCCAACCCCAGGCTCTGCGGGCAGGCGGGAGCTGCGGATCGGACCGGTCAGCGGGAACTATCGTGCAGCCCTGTTGTCAGTGCCCAGGAGCACAATGATGAGAAGCCACTCATCTGGAGCAACAGGAGCAGGATGGACAGACGCCTTATCCGTACCGCGGTCTTTGGGAGCCCGGACTCCGACGAGCCGGCGCTGTGTCCCGAGACCGCTGAGGAACTGGATGCCTTCAAGCTTGAGCACGAAGGTGTCACCTTCTGGTGCGGCACCATGTTCGAGGGCGGCTGCGGCCGTCAGCTCATGACCAGGCGGTGCACCGACAAAATCTGCCACTTCGCTCACTACAGAAGCGACGGCTCCGACCATCAGTGCGGCCGCAAGGGGCGGGACGAAAACAGCGCCAACCATCTTTTCGTCAAGCATCACTTGGTGCCCTGGCTGCGAGCCCAGGACATCGCTGCTGAGTTCACTTACCCCGAGCCCCTCGGATCCGCTGTGGTGGTCCGCTTGGAAGACGGGCGGAGCCTTCTGGTCCACCTCGACCGAAACCGGCCCGTCGCCTGGGACAATGACGCGTGGGAGACCATCCTGGGGCCCGGCGTACGCATCGCCGACGGCGTCCTTGCCCAGCGCGGCTACGTCCACAGGATCCGCTTCGACGACCGTCCCGGCGGCGGCCGCACCATGCGATTCGGCACCCAGGTTCCCGGAGAAGGCAGCAACTGGAGCAGCAGCCTGAACGAAGTCGTCCTGACCTCCGACAGCCTGGTTATCACGACCAAGCCCGTCGCCATTTCCGCGCCGGCCGACGTCACGCAGCGGATGACCGTTCCAGCCGAGCGGGTGATCGTCACCGTCGCTCCCTCCACCGGCCGTACCGCACCCGCTGCACGGCAGGCCGATCCTGTCCAGCAAGCGCTGCTTCACCTCGACGTCGCCCTACGCGACCATCCAGGGCGAATCCTGGCCGCAGTGCAGGTCATCCGACAGATCCTGGAGACCGACCAGAGACCGGACGACGTCGCAAGGCTGCGCATCGCTCTGGGCCGTGGTGAGCGCTGGCTGAAAGAGCGCGCACGACTCAGGCGGACAGTCGTGGAGCGGCTGAAGGACCAGTCAACCCCCGCGCTGTACTGGCAGGCGGTCGACCTGGTGAAGGACCCTGACGCCTCGGCAGAGGAGAGGGAGACCGTCGCTGCCGCCGAGGCCCGCGCCCGGCGTGCTGAGGAGCAGGAGCGAGCAGCCCGAGAGTGTGAGCGGGCCGAACGGCGCGAAGCGCAGGAGCGCGAACAGGCCGAGGCCAGGGAACGCCACGTCCAGCAGGCCCGCGTTGAGAAGGTGGAGAAGTTCACCCTGGCCGTCCGCGGTGCGCTGAAGAAGGCGGCCCGTGAGGGACGCACCATCACCTGGTCGGAGATCCAGCAGAAGACCGGCCTGCACCAGCTGAGCCGCCTGGACCACGATGACAAGGTGGAACTGCTGGCGCTGGTGGAGAGCGACACAGCCCCCGAGAACCCCCTGTGGTCGACCCTCCTCGCCGCTGTCGGCGACGGGCTACGCCTCCACCGCGACGTCTCCAACCGTCTCAGCCGGCCCCTGCCTGTCAGCGACGCGGAACTCATCAACCAGCTCGCCGCCGAACGCACCCAGCTCCACCGCCACTGGTAGCCGGTACTGGGCCCCGGGGCCCAGCAGATGCGTTTCCCAGTGCCTACACGCACTCCAGCGCGAAGTCACAGCCCGGGACAGCGAAGGACCCCGGGCCGCACACAGCGCTCGGGGTCCGCCACTCCAGCCCAAGGTCAGCCAGGGCCTGGAGCTTGTCGGTGGTGAGCTTCGCCCGCCGGCTCTTGGTGTTCAACAGAAATTGCCGCTTGCAGTATGTGGCGTCGCCACACCGCATCTCTTGCTCACTTTGAGTTACCCGGGCGTCCGGCTGCCCGGTTTGCCGGAAATCCATGAACATGGCTCAGTGCCAACCACCTTCATGCCTCAGCAGCCGATGGGATTGGCCCGACCGCCCGGTCGGGTAACGCTGTGCTGACCGACAGGGCCAGCTCGTCTGACGACAAGGCCAACTTGCCTTCTGTAAAGCGCCCGTGGGTGCCCCTGACAACGTGTAAGTTGTTGCTCGCTTCCCAGCGAAGAGCCTTCGGAGGGGACCGCACGAGCGGGTCCTCGGGCCCGGGGTCCGACAGCAAGGTGTCGGTCTCACCGTCCCGAGGGGGACTCCATGGGGAAGCACGCGAGGCCAGAGCCGACGAACTGGAAGAGGGTTCTGCGAAGTATCCGACTCTGGATGGCGCCGGTGTCGGCCACCGTTTTCTGGGTGGGGCAGATGGTCCGCACGTGGTGCTGGCATCAGCCCTGACGCCGTCCCCAGCTCACTCTCGTTGAGCTGGGGACGGAGCCCGGAATGCGGGCTCGGGGCCCTTGCCGTAGCAGCGGCGGGGGCCTCGTCGCCTAGTTGATAACTAGTTGTCAACTAGGTCGGTGACCCCACCCTAACGCACCTATGGATGCGTGAGGGTGGGGTTTCACCGCAGAAGTGCGATCGCACCTGCGATCGCAGATGACCACGAGGGCAAAGCCGGTTCAGCGCCCCTACGCCGCCGCCCACTCCAGCCCGAGGTCCGCCAGTGCCTGGAGCTTGTCCGCAGTGAGCTTGGCGCGCCTGGTCTTGCTGTTGCTCAGGAACACCCCGAGCTTGACCTCGGTTCCGTCTTCCAGGCGTTCTACGTGGGCCCTGGGGACCCTCAGGTGCCCTTCCCGGGTCTTGTACTGCGCCAGGGCCGCGATGCCCCGCTCGAAGGCTCCAGAGGTCGCCTTTAGGGCCTTGGCGGGCTCCTCCGGTTCCGGGGCCGGCGGTGGGATGCCGAGTTGCTCCAGGCGCTCGCGCTGCGCGTCCGTCAGGGCCTGCCAGACCAGCTCGGCGGATACGACTACGCGGGCAACGACCCCATCACCCTGAGCGACCCCACCGGCGCCGAAGGCGATGACGGCAGTTCCTGGCTCACCGCCGAGAACAACTGGGTCTACCAGGGCGGCTTCGACAGCAACGGCAACATGGTCGACGACAACGGCAATCCGCGATACGGCGGCCTCAACCTCGCCGACATGGGCAACTACGATTACAGCCGAGGCCGGCCGGCATACCACGGCTGCGATTCGTACTGACAGTACATCAAGCGGTCCCAGGCGGAGGACAAGGCGGCCTACGCCGCCCTGGAGAAGCGCTACTCGCTGCCGGAACTGGACATGCGGGATGTGGGTCCGTACGAGATGACCTCGCTGTGGGCCTGGGGGATGGGAACCTGGTACCCGACGATCAGGTTCGACGAGAGCGACCTGTTGACCCGGGAACTCGAAAAGGACCCGCATAACCAGGACATCCTCGACAACTGCAGGATGAGTGATACCTACTGCACCACCGCGGGGGTCACACGTCACGAGGACTATTCAGACGCGGGCCTGCAGAATCTCCCCCTCGACGCGCTGGCCGGCATCAGTCACGGGTTGTTCGGACGTCCCCCGGTCGACGGCTTCCTGGGCTCGTACACCGAGACGGTCACAGTCCGTTCCTACAACCCGCGCACATCCACGGCGGTGGTCGACTTCTACGTCGACAACAAGAGCGGCTTTGAATCATTCGAGCATGCGTGGACCCAGCACGGTCATAACACGTCCAGTGGACCGGGAGCGACCATCGAGGAGAAGTTCTTCTGGACCAAGACGGTCCAGGTAGGGGAAGTTCCGCCGGGAATGGTCGAGCTCGCGAACTGATCACCAGCCCGCTTGTACCGGTATGCGGTACAAGCGGGCTTTCAGTTTCTTCAAAACACTCCCCGCGCGTGTTAGACATCGCCTACATGACGTGACTTTCCGTCGGCGAGGAAGGTACTATCCCGCCGGGCAGGGGGACGCGACGATGGGTGCGGAATGCTGCCGGGTAAGCGGCAGTCAAGAGAAGGTTGATCCAGTGGAAAACTCTGCAGTTGGTTCCCGGTCCGGAAGGGGCGCGCGGAAGGTTCTCTGGCTCGGATGCCTCCTTCCCGCTGCGCTTCTGATCGGTATTGTTGCCACTTTTCTGTACCACCCCGACGATCAACCTGCATCTGTGAGCGTCAACTCCTCGCAACTGATCGGCCCGTGGAAAGCCGCAGGGGGCGGGAAACTGGTTTTGCGTAGCAACGGAACCTTCTCTGCGCAGAATTCCTGCGGCTTCGGACCGGACGCGGCTCCTGCCTCTGTAGACGGTACTTGGGCTATAGCGCAGACCGGTGACTGGGGTCACGGAATGGGGGTGCAATTCGTATTCGACAAAACTTATCTCGGGCTGGGTGTGAGCAGGGAAGGGGGAAAGCTTGTGCTCTGGAGGCACATGGGAGACCCCGATGAGGGTAACTATTGCAAGGTGAGAAAGAAGTAGACGCCGCTGACAACCGGACGGACGTGGTCGTCTCGTTGGTTCTCACCGCAGCGGAGGACGGCAGGCGTGCGCCCTTCCAACTTCGGCATCTCATGTCGGCTCGTCTCTCCAACTGGTGGTCAGTTCCGGCCTAAAGGTCCGTGTCGTCGACCGCGGCCCCGGCGTCCCGGACGAGGCCAAGTCCGGCATCTTCGAACCGTTCCAGCGCTACGGCGACTCACCGCGCGGTGCCAGCGTCGGCCTCGGCCTCGCGGTGGCACGCGGCTTCGCGGAGGCCATCGGTGGCACCCTCAACGCCGAGGACACTCGGCGGCAGCCTCACAATGCTCCTCACTCTGCCGCAACGCCGCCCGGAGAAGCCCGAGCGCGCATCCGCCGTCACGACATGAGTAGCCGGGCCCGCACGGGCCTCAGGCTCCGGGCGGAACCGTCTGGAACGCCTTCAGCGTCTGGCGCGTGTCCAGCCTCAGCGCCAGGACGTTACGGCGGTGCACGTCCCTGAGCCCGGCGTCCAGTGGCGAGGGCGGCACCGCAAGGACCGGGCAGGTGGTGTGGGCGAGGCAGTACCGGCTCACCGAAGGCCGCAGCACCCGATGCAGCCGCCGGCGCCGCCCCGCACCGACTACCAGGACGTCCTGCTCGTCCTCAGCGATCTCCACTAGCGCACGTCCCGGAGCACCCCGAGCGACGAGAGCCATCAGGGGGAAGATCCGGCACGTCGGCGCCGAACACCTCCGGGAGCGCAGTTGCCAGCTTCTCTCTCGCCCGGCGCTGCCACTCGTCGAGCAAGAAAGAGGTGTATGGGAGCGGTGTGCCGGAAGGTCCCCCTCGGGCGGCTCCCAGGCCAAGACCGCCCACAGCTGCGCTCCCCGCAGCCGGGCCTCCTCGGCAGCCCGGCGCAGGGCGGTGAGAGACTCCGGCGAACCGCCGACCCCCACCACGACACGAGGGGCTGAAATCACGCCGGACTCGGACATCACATTCACCGCTTTGCACACACGGCCGACGGAGGGTTCCCGCCGACGTTCTTCCAGGAACTCCCTTCATCTCACTGCCGCTCAGACCGCGTTTGAGATCTGGGTCGGTGGCCT
>NZ_BBZJ01000040.1 GCF_001417775.1 Streptomyces sp. TP-A0356
TTAGTGCTTGAACGCGTCCTTCGCCTTTTCCTTGGCCTCGCGGGCATCACCCGTGCTCTTCTCAGTCTGCCCCTCAGCAGCCATACGGTCGTTTCCGATGGCGCTTCCCACGGCTTCCTTGGCCTTGCCCTCGGCCTGCTCGCTCTTTGCCTTGGCCTTCTCGCCGGCAGTCATGGAAGAGTACCTCCTGATAGCTGGTGTGCCGCTGTCGCGGTAACCCGCTTGTGCCCCGGCGTTCCTTTCACAAACAAAGCGTAGTCGGTGAATGGCGACGGAATTGCAGGGCAGACGAACGTGCAGGAGGTTGATAAACATGGTTCCCCTGGTGCTTGTTCTGCTTCTTGCACTGCTCCTCTTCGGTGCCGGCTTCGCCGTCAAGATCCTCTGGTGGGTCGCCGTCGCCGTCCTGGTGCTGTGGCTGCTCGGCTTCGTCATGCGCTCCACCACCGCCGGTGGCGGCCGAGGTCGTTGGTACCGATGGTGATCTGACCCGCAGCGCGCCTTCATCACGGGGTCCGGCCGATATGACGGCCGGGCCTCGTGCGCATGCCGGACGTTAGGCGACCTGGTGCGTAAGAGGCCGTACAGCCCATAGGTGTCCCAAACGGCAGCGGGGTAGGCGTGTTGCAGTCGGGGGCGGGACACGCACACGCGATGGAACCCGCGCGACCTCCTGCCGTGTCCCCGCCCCCGGCCTTACCGGCGGCCGTGCGCCCAGCCGGGCTGCGGCGACGTGCGGAGGTCCCGTGGCGCGACTCCCGGACGCAGCGGCCGGCGACCGGGACGCGGCTACGGACGTGGCCAGGTAGAAAGCGACCACGGCCGAGCTGATCCGTCGCAGCCCCCACCACGCCCGTACGGACCTCCCGTTGCCTTTCAGCGTCGGCTTCCGTTCGAAGCCTGACCCTGGGGAGACGTAACAGTGCTTCGTTACCTGGATGCGGGGAGCGGCTCAGAGCCGGGCAGGGGCGGGGCCTTCTCCTCCAGGGCTCCTGTACCACGAGGCCGGCTTCTTGTACGCGCCCCGCCCTCAACGCCGCCCCTGCGGGCCGGCTTGACCTGACAGACCTGGGCATGGACCGCGGTGAGCAAGGGCGCGGACGACCATGCGGCGGGCCGTCGCGGCAGCGTGTCCACCGGTGACCGAAGCGTTTCCGGTTCTCAGCGGCCAGATGCGGCAACTCGCAGTGCGCTACGTCTCGTTCCGGGGCAGGGTCGCCAGGGAGCGCCTACTGTTGCCGAGCGGCCCCGCCGACCGGCCCTGAAAGCGCCCCGGTGAGCGCTTTCGTGCGCCGCCCGGAGGACGATCGGTCTGTGGGACCGCAGGTACGGCGTGCCTTCGCTTCACGCGTGCGGCGCTGGCTGGCTCGCGCGGATCCTGCGGTTCGCCATTGTGCCAGGGTGCCGGTCGGCTCACAGGAAGCGCCGGATCGGGGTGACGGCGGCTTCCTTGGCGCGTTGCAGCACTGCCCGTCGTCTCCAACGAGTGAGCTCGATGCCCACGCTGTGGCGCAGGTCCTCCTCGTAGTCGCGGTCGAGGGAGGCAGTGAAATCCTCGTCCAGGACGGCGAGCATCACCTCTTCGTCGTGGTCCATGGACCGGCGGTTGAAATTGGTGGATCCGATGAGGGAGGCGACCGAGTCCACGGTGATGATCTTGGCGTGCATCATGGTCGGCTGGTACTGGCGGATGTGCACGCCGGCCTGCAGCAGGCGCGTGTAGTGGTGTTGACCGGCGAGCTGGCAGGCGCGCTGGTCGGTGTGGGGGCCGGGCAGCAGGATCTCGACATGCACGCCGCGGCGTGCGGTCTGGCACAGCAGGTCGATGAAGTAGGCGTCAGGGGCGAAGTAGGCGGTGGCCAGCCGGAAGCGTTCCTCGGCGGAGGTGAGCATGACCCGGATGAGGGTTTGCATGTCCTGCCAGCCGATGCTTGCGGAGCCACGCACGACCTGCACCACCGACGAGCCGGCCTGCGGGTGTTCCGTGAAACGGTCGCGGTCATCGAAGAGTTCGTCATGACACTCGGCCCAGTTCTGCGCGAACGCGGCGGCGATGCCGTCCACGGCCGGGCCGCGCACCTGGACGTGGGTGTCGCGCCATTCGGCAGGGTTGCGGGCATTACCGCTCCATTCCTCGGCGATGCCGACGCCGCCGGTGAAGGCGGTGTGTTCGTCGACGATGAGGGCCTTGCGGTGGCAACGGTGATTCTGTTTGAACGGTGACAGCCACACGGGTTTGCGGAACCAGGCCACCTGCACGCCCGCGGCGCTCATGAGGTCCAGCAGCCGCCGCTCGATCTCCTTGGCGCCGAAGCCGTCGAGCAGCAGTCGCACGCGCACCCCCGCGCGGGCGCGGTCGGCCAAAGTGACGGCGAAGTCGTGGGCGATCTGACCCCGCCAATACACGAACGTCATCATGTCGACGGTGTGCCGAGCCGAACGGATCGCCCCGAGCATCGCGGGGAAGATCTCATCACCGTTGCGCAGGGGCACCAGGTCATTGCCTTCGGTGGCGGCCACGCCGATCAGTCGCTCCAGGCGACGGCGTAGGCGCTGCTTGCGCGCTGCTGCGTCAGGCACGGTGTCACGCGCAGGGGGTGCCGATATGCCGTCGAGTATCACGCCGAATCTCCCACTGGACCATGAAGACAGAACGTCACGGGCGCTGGGCGAGCCCGAACAACCACATTCCCGGCCGGCACCGCGGCACTCCAGCAGTCTGCCTGGACCGAGCCCACCGACACCGCGACGCCAGCCGCACAGTCTTTGTTGTGGACGTCACTCGAGCGATCACCGTCGTGTCGTCACGACGCTCGTTTGACGCTCCAGACGTCCGCAAGGGTGGTCAGTGCAGCCGCAAAACCCGGTCTGACCTGCGGTTGTTTCGGCTCCGGGTTCCTGTGACGTGATTTCGATGACGCATCATGTGGAGTGCGTGGCGATTCTGGAGCCTGCCGCAAAGGGCTCATGACCCGCGGTTGTGCGCGTGCGCACCAGGTGCGGTGTGGGCGTTACGGGCGATATTTCGACGCTGAAATGTCAGCCGTGCTGCGGGAGGATGACCGGGAACTCCCGGCGGCCCGCGGCGCCGGGCCGGTTTCTACCTCGCGCCGGAGACGGCCGGCTCCGTCGTCGTCCGTGACGAGCTCGCCGTCCTTCCGGCTCCCCAGCGCCGGGTGCGGTACATGCCCGCCCATCGGCAGATGACGTAGATGGTGAACGAGATCGTCGTGACATAGGGGCTGATGGGGATGCTGCTCCCCAGGGCGAGCAGGATGCCGCCCTCGATCGAGGCCACGGCGAAGAGCACGCTGAGCACGGGCAGCAGCACCGGTGACGCCGTGATGCGGGCGGCGGCCGCGGCGGGCGTGACGACGAGGGTGAGGACCAACAGGGCGCCGACGACCTGCACGGACAGCGCGACCGCGAGGCCGAGCACGATCATGAAGGCGACGGACAACGCGCGCACGGGCACCCCGCGCGCCTCGGCGACGTCCGGATCGGCGCTGGCGAAAGCCAATGGTCGCCACATCACCGCCAGGGCGAGAAGCACGACGGCGGAGGTGCCCAGCAGCCATGTCATCTGCGGGGTGTCCACGGCGACGATCTGACCGGTGAGCAGGCCGAACTTGTTGGCCGCCCGGCCTTTGTAGAGGGCGAGGAAGAGCACGCCCAGGCCCAGGCCGAACGGCATGAGGATGCCGATCACCGAGTTGCGGTCCCGGGCTCGGGTGCCCAGGACGCCGATCGCGCCGGCCGCGACGATCGAGCCGACGATCGAGCCGGCCACGACGTTCGTCTCCATCAGGAGGGCCGCCGAGGCGCCCGCGAAGGACAGTTCACTGATGCCGTGCACCGCGAAGGGCAGGTCGCGCATGATGACGAAGACCCCGGCCAGGCCGCCGATGAGGCCGAGGGCAGCGCCGGCGATGAGGGAGTTGCGGACCAGGGCGAGGAGTTCGCCGTAGTTGTCGAAGCTGAAGATCTGGTGCCAGATTCCGTCGGCGAGCGTCATGGGCGGACTCCGTCCCTGTCGTGGGCTGCGGAGGCCTCGTGCGTGGGGTGGTGGGGCGGTGCGGGTGCGATCGGCTCGTCGGGCGCTCCCACGACCACGACCCGGCCGTGCACCCGGACGACGTCGACCTGTGTGCCGTACAGCTGCGACAGTGACGCGGAGGTCAGAACCTCCTCCGGGGTGCCCACCCGGTGGCCGCCCGGGGCCAGGTACAGCACCCGGTCCACCAGGTCGAGCACGGGGTTGATCTCATGGGTCACGAAGACCACCGCCGTGCCGTGCGAGTGGCGCCGGGCATCGATGAGTTCGGTGACGGCCCGCTGGTGGTTCAGGTCGAGGGAGAGCAGCGGCTCGTCGCAGAGCAGGATCCGCGGGTCGGTCGCCAGGGCCTGCCCGATGCGCACACGCTGTCGTTCGCCTCCGGACAGCAGGCCGAGGGGAACGTCCGCGTAGGCCGATGCACCGACCGCCTCAAGGATCTCGTCCACTCGGCGGCGGACGGCCCCCGAGCGCGGGCGCGGGCCGAAGCGGTGTCCGTCGATCCCGAAGCGCACGAGGTCGCGGGCGCGCAGCATCGCGGTCGCGGACAGCGTCGCCTGCTGGGGGACGTAGCCGATGTGCCGGGCGGCCTCGCGGGGTGACCGGCCGAGGACGGTCAAAGTCCCGGCGGACAGCGGCTGCCGGCCCAGCAGGGCCCGCACGAGGCTGGTCTTGCCCGAGCCGTTGGGTCCCAGCACGGCCAGGAACTCCCCCGGCCTCACGTCGAGATCGAGACCGTGCCAGACCGTGCGCTCTCCGTAGGAGAGGGCCGCGCCGCGCAGGCTGACCACCGGGGCGGTGTCTCCACCGCCGATCGCGACCCTGCCTGCGCGAGCCTGCGGCACGGAGGCCATGCCCGGCAGCCTCACTTGTCCAGCGCGCTCGCGAGCGCGTCGACGTTGGCGGTCATCCATCCAAGGTAGTCCTTGCCCTTCGGCAGGGTCTCGGTGACGGGGACGACGGGGATGCCGGCCGTCTTGGCCGTGTCCTGGGCCTTCTGGGTCTGGGAGCCGGAGGTCTGCGCGTTGTAGACGAGGGCCTTGACCTGCTTGCCGGTGAACAGCGCCAGCATGGTCTGGAGGGCCTTCGGGGAGACGTCGCTGCCCTGCTCGATGGCGTGGCTGAACTCCTCGGGCGTCTTGTTGACCAGGCCGCTCGCCTCGGTCATGTACAGCGGCACGGGCTCGGTGATGGCGATGCCCGCGCCGCCGTGCTTCTTCTTGATGTCCGCTTCCTTCGTCTCCAGGGGCGTGAGCTTCGCCTTGAAGGTCTCGGCGTTCTTCGTGAAGGCGGCCGCGCCGGCGGGGTCGGCCTTGCCCAGGGCGGCGGCGATGCGGTCGGCGATCTTGGCGACGGTGGGGAAGTCGTACCAGACGTGCTCGTTGAGCTCGCCGCCCTTCGGGGCGGTCTTGCCGGAGACCGTGACCGCGTTGATCACCTCGGCGGAGGAGTTGTTGCTGCTCTTCAGCATCTTGTCGACGAAGTCGTCGTAGCCGCCGCCGTTCTCGATGACGACCTTGGCCTTGGACAGGGCCAGCTGGTTCTGGGTGCTGGCCTCGTAGGAGTGCGGGTCCTGCGAGGGGTCGCTGATGATCGAGGTGACGGCGACCTTGTCGCCGCCTATCTGCTCGGTGATGTCGCCGTAGACGTTCGTCGAGGCCACCACCGCGACCTTGGACGAGGCGGCCGGGCTCTGCGCGTCGCTCCCGCCGCTTCCGGAGTCCGACGAGCTGCCGCAGCCGGCCACGAGGGCCAGGGAGGCGCCGGTTATCAGCGCCAGGCGCCGGGACGGGGACGTGGGCATGGATCCTCCGCGACTGCTTGGAACAGGAGTCTTCAGATGGGCTGGGCGCCCCGGACCGCGCCGGGACGTGCTTCACGCTAGATGGAAACGAATGTCACCACCATGGCTGGATCTGATTGATATGAAAATCGTTGCCAAGCCTTGACGTGCCTGGACGGGTGGGGAGTGACCGACCGCTGCGACACGCGCGTCGGCGAGATCGGCTCCGCCCTCTTCGGCGGCGAACGCCAGCGCATCTCCATCGCCCGCGCGTTCCTCAAGGACGCCACGATCGTGCTGCTCGACGAACCCACGGCCGCGCTCGACAGTACGTCGGAGACCGTGGTGCAGGAGGCCATCGACCGGCTGGGGACGGCAAGACGGTGGTGGTCATCGCCCACCGGCTGTCCACAGTGGTCGGCGCCGACCAGATCCTGGTCCTGGAGGACGGCCGCATCACTCAGCGCGGCACCCACACCGACCTGCTCGCGGACGCCGACGGACGCTACACCCGCATGTGGGCGGCCCGGTCGGTGTCCCGCGCGTGGCAGATCCCGGGCGCCGCGCCCGCGGAGAGGTGAAGCGGGCACGCATGACGCCGCCGCGCGCCTCGGGGCGGAAGGCGACGGGGCGCGGGGTCTGGTCGTCCGTGAACTCGGTCTGTGGCGTGGTGCAGTTCACCGGCCGGGCGGCCGGCGAGGTCGTACTCGGGCAACGCGCTCCCCGGCGTCCCGGGCAATACGTCGGGCCAGGGCCGGGGTGTGCCGCGAAGCGGACTCGGCACGCGCTGATGCAGCACCGACCCGGCCTCATCGACGACTTCATCGCGGAGACGGACTCGACCTCGGTCCTTGGAAGTCCACGCTGTTGAAGAGCTCTGGGTGCCCTGTGAGGGTGCCGGGTGTCCCAACTGCCGTAAGCCAGCTGGAGTCGTGCCTGCTCGCCGGGCCTGTCGGCCACGGTTCGGCAGCCGCGAGGCGTGAGTGGTGAGAGGGCGAGGGTGCCGACGGCGAACTCACCGACACCGTGCCGAAGGCGGTCAGCGCCCAGCCGAGGGCCACGTCGTCTGCGCCAGCGGCGTCCGGCGAACGCCTGCGGTGAGCGGGCACAGCACACGGTCACCCAGCCGTTCCAGGCAGGCGGAGTGCCCGGTGGAGCACTGATGCTGTGCTCGCCGGTGAAGAGGTTCTGATAGGAGCGCCGGCCGAACTTGTCGGCGGTGAACCGTCACGTAGTACAGCTGGCAGGTGACGGATACCACGCCGAAGACAGCCATCAGCACTCCTGCGAGGGCGGCAGGGAGAGGTCACGCCGCGGGCGGCTCACCGAGGCTGAGGCCCCCCGGCCGACCGGCGGCCCGTGATCACGACAATGACCAGGGCGACCGCTCAGCCCACGCCGCACCCGCTCGCCGACAGGTTGTGGGAGGCATACCAGCGGTGGACCAAGGTGGCCAAGCAGGGTTGGCGCCATGGTCAGTTGGTGCTCGGCCCGGGCTCAGCTGCCAGGCGTCGCGGTAGCGCCGCCGGGCGCGGCCCGTCACTGCACCGTTCCCTGACGGACCAATCGCCGCTTCGAGTTCAGTGATCGCCCCGGCCGTGCGCGTACCCCGTAGCGCGATGCTCTCCGGACGTGAATAAACGATCATGTACTCGGTGGTTCGTCTGAGGTGCGCGCAGGGCGTCTCCCGGGCTGACGCCGAAACCGTTAGAACACACATTCGCCTGGTGATATCACTTGAGTGATTTCCTTTACGGTGGCGGTAGTTGAGGCCGCTGGCTTCACTCAACGGGGAGGCAAGAGGTGCTCCAGCAGTCACCGAGGCGCTGCGATCAGTGCGGCCGTCAACTCAGCCAGTACAACTCCGATCCGCTCTGCTCCGCGTGCGCACGTTCGCTGGCTCTGGCGCAGCCCGCCCCCTCCGTGCCGGACCGGGTGTGGGGTGATCAGGATGTCCGCAGGTCCCTCGCGACCTGGGACTTCGGCCAAGCAAGCCGTCTGATTCGCCAACGAGGTTCGCTACGGCAAGATGACATTGCGCAACTCACCGGGGTAAGCCAGGCGTTCTTGTCCATGCATGAGTCGGGAAGACGCCGGCTCACCAACATCGACAAGATTGTCGAGTTCCTCTCAGGACTTGGCGTACCCGGCGACCTCGTCCCGCTCCCTCGTGTCACGCCGCCCCCGCCGGGGCAGCAAGCCACGGCACAGCTCGCCGATCACCTCGACCCGGATCTGCCCTGGACTCCGGCCCGTATGGTGGCGGCACTGGGCAAGGCGATCGGAGGTGGCGTGATGGACCGTCGTCAATTCATCACGGTGAGCGGCATGGCGCTCACTGCCTTTGTGCACCACTGGAGTACTGCCGAAGCCGAACCCCTCGTACGCGCCGCAGAGGGGTGTCGAATCTCCAAAGGGCTGCTCGACAGTCTGCAACAGACTACCGATGCTGCGGCCTCTGGTGTATCCCATGTCGAACTGTCCCTCTCTCGTGCGTCCAGGAGGACTGCACGGCCGAATTCATCGGGAGCCGCGGAAGCCCATGGGCCCTGAAACGCGTCTGCTCGCATGGGACGGACCCGTGCGAGCAGACGCGGGGCTACCCCTAGCTGCGGGCCGGCACGAAGTTCACGAGCTTCGGAGCACGCACAACGACCTTCGCGACGCCTGCGCCACCGAGAGCTGCCTGGACCCTCTCGGACTGCAGCGCCAGCCGCTGCAGTTCGTCCTCGCTTATGTCCGGCGAAACTTCAATTCGGTCCCGGACCTTGCCTGCTACCTGAACAACGCACGTGACCTGTTCCTCGACGAGTAGCGCAGGGTCCACATGCGGCCAGCCCGCCTTGAGCACAGAAGGGGCCTGACCCAGCCGGACCCAGCACTCTTCGGCAGTGAACGGAGCGACACAGGACAGCATGCGGATGAGCGCCACTGTGCCCTCCTGGACAGCCGCGTCACCGGGGCCCGGCCGGCGGTCGACAGCCAGTCGAAGCGTGTTGGTGAGCTGCATCAGGCGGGCGATTCCAACGTTGAACCGCTTCGTCTCCATGGCCTGGGTGGTCTCGTCGATCAGCCGGTGGACTACCTTGCGGAGCTCGACGTCCGTTGCGACGTCGGCAGGCACCGGAGAGGCATTGCCGACGTCGCCGGCCAGGCGCCAGACCCGCGCGAGCCATTTCACCGATCCCGCAGGAGATACATCCGCCCAGTCGATGTCGTCCTCGGGAGGGCTGGCGAACAGCATCGTGACCCGCACCGCGTCCGGGCCGTGCTGGGCGATCTGCTCCTGAAGGTTCACCAGGTTGCCGAGACTCTTGCTCATGGCCTTGCCGTTCATGATGACCTGCCCCTGGTTGGTCAGGCGGGTGAACGGTTCGGTGAAGGAGATCAACCCGATGTCATGCAGCACCTTGGTCAAGAATCGGGCGTACATCAGGTGACCGGTCGCATGCTCCTTGCCGCCGACGTACTCATCGACGGGCAGCCAAGCCGCGACACCGGCCGGGTCGAACGGCCCTTCCTCGTAGTTGGGGTTGGGGTACCGCAGGAAGTACCACGAGGAGTCGACGAAGGTGTCCATGGTGTCGGTGTCTCGACGAGCCTGACGGCCGCAGGACGGACAGTCGACCTTCACCCACTCGGTGGCCGTCTGCAGAGGGGACTTGCCGCCCTCCGGGCGCAGCGTGTAGCCAATCTCGGGAAGCTTGACCGGCAGCTGATCCTCCGGAACGGGCACCGCTCCGCATGAGTCGCAGTAGACGATGGGGATCGGGGTCCCCCAGTACCGCTGTCGTGACAGCAACCAGTCACGCAAACGGTAGGTGACGGCGCCCTGGCCAACGTTTCGCTGTTCCAGTTCGACGATGGCGGCCGCGATGGCCTCTTCCTTGCGGAGCCCGTTGAGAGGGCCGGAGTTCATCAACACACCGTCGCCGACGGTCGCGATGCCCGTGTCGGCAGGGTCCGGCCCACCGGTGTCGACGACGGTACGTACAGGCAGGTCGTACGCGCGGGCAAAATTCAAGTCGCGCTGGTCGTGGGCGGGGACGGCCATGACGGCCCCGGTGCCGTAGTCGGCGAGTACGTAGTCAGAGGCATAGACAGGGAGCTTCTCGCCGCTGATCGGATTGACTGCGTAGCGTCCGAGGAACACGCCGGTCATGGGCCGGTCGATGGCCAACCGTTCCATCTCCGCCTTGGAGGTCAGGCCGGCTCGGTACTCGTCGAAGGCCGCCCTGTGCTCGGCGTCGCACAGTTCGTCCGCGAGCGTGGAGTCTGCCGCCACGACGAAGAATGTGGCTCCGTAGAGCGTGTCGGGCCGAGTACTGAAGACCCGGACCCGCTCGTGGCGCCCTTCGATCTGGAAGTCGATGTGGGCTCCGGCGGAGCGGCCGATCCAGTTGCGCTGCATGCTCAGGATCTCGTCCGGCCACCTGCCGTGCAGCTGCTCCATGTCGTCCAGGAGCCGCTGAGCGTAAGCCGTGGTACGGAAGAACCACTGGGTCAGGTTGCGCTTGACCACGTCGGTGCCGCAGCGTTCGCACTTGCCCTGGATGACCTGCTCGTTCGCAAGGACCGTCTCGTCGTTGGGACACCAGTTGACAGGGGCTTCCTTGCGGTAGGCGAGACCGCGCTCGAACAGTTTCAGGAACAGCCACTGGTTCCAGCGGTAGTACTCCGGGTCCGATGTGTGAAACCTGGTGCGCCAGTCGAAGGAGATGCCCAGGCGTTCGAATGACTCCGCCTGAATGTCGATGTTCGTGTACGTCCAGTCGCGGGGGTCGAGGTTCCGCTTGCGGGCCGCGTTCTCGGCGGGCAGCCCGAACGAGTCCCACGCGATGGGGTTCAGGACCTTGTGGCCACGCATTCGTGCGAAACGGGCCATCGTGTCGCTGATGCTGTACACCTCGGCGTGCCCCATGTGGAGGTCACCCGAGGGATAGGGGAACATGCTGACGACAAGGGTGCGTTGTTCGTCCTTCGGGCTCGTCGGCGTTAGCTCCTCCGCCTCGAAGAGCCGCTCTTCCCGCCACAACCGAAGCCATTTGTCGATGCCGGCGTGGGGGTCGTAGGTCTCCCTGGCGGTGGGCCCTTGCTCGTCAGCCATCTGTTCCAGTCCTTGTTGCGGAAAGTGATGAGTCTGTCCGGACTCGGTGTGGCGGTTTCGGCGGGGTGCGCTCTTGGGTAAACCGCAGGCCGACCCCAGCCGTCGCACCGGAGAGGGTATCGCGACCTGCCTGGCCATCAGGGCGTCATGACCGGCGCCCTGGAGCTGAACCGCGCTTACCCAGAAGGGCAGTCCACGCATTGAGACGGGGAACGACTTCTGGTGCCTCCAGCTCATGCAGGGCGGCGAGCACTGCAGCGGTCGAGACCACGGTGGTGACGAGCGGATGCTCCAGTCTGACCTCAGGGGACCGATCCGCGACCCAGATGGCCGGCACGTTGCAGGCAAGCGCCCCGAGCACATCGCGCTCGTACGTATCACCGATCATGATCGCCTCCTCGCGCTTTCCGCCCACACGGTCCACGGCAAGGGAGACTGCTCTCGGGTCGGGCTTGGCGAATCCCACTTCGGTGGAGATCACGAGATCACGCATGTGGTCCATCAGGCCCGACGATTGAAGCTTGCGTCGTTGCCCATCGCCAGGGCCGTTGGTGAGCACGACGAGCCGGCGGTCGCAGGCGAGCGCTTCGACCAGTTCTACGGCCCCGGGGAGCGGGCGGGCGTCCCGGTGACGGTGCTGTGTGTAGCTGACGCTGATCGTCTCGGCAAGCCCCGGGTCAGTGATCCCGACTCTTTCCAGAGCGAGTCTCCAAGAGGCTTGCCGGAACGCCGGCAGCCATGCGTGCAGTCGGTCGAGAGCGGGAACGGCCTCCGTGAAGTCCTCTGAGAGCCCGTCCCACGCCGATATCCCGAAGATGTCGCTCAGCGGATCAGTCCATGTGGCCTTCCACCAGAGTCTCTGAGCAGTGACCCGCGCCGTGCGGGCGAACCTGTAGGCGTCGAGGCCGACATGGGCCTGGACGACCTGCCCCACAGCCAGGAATGCCTGATCGACTGTGCCCCGCTCATCGATCAAGGTCCCGTCCAGGTCCAGGATCACCACCTCCCTGCGCTTCACCGAGCGCGTACCTGGTCCATCCAGGTGGTGACGCCGGGCATCATGGTCTCGTAGCGGAATGCCTCTGCCGCTGCCTCAGCGGCCCCACGCATCTTCGCAGCGGGTTGGTCCTGCAGGCAGGCCAGCATGGCTGCCGCCACATCGTCCGCGGACAGGGAGGCTGTCGTCACCCCGAAACCCTGCGTCGACACGATGTCGCCCAACGCGCTCCGGCGCGGCGCCACGACGGGCAACCGGTAGAGAACGGTCTCACGGAGCCGCATCGGCGGGCACAGGTCCCACAGCGCATGCGGCTCGTACAGGCAGAGCGCGGCTCGCGCTGTCTCCATGACCGCGATCCGGCCCATCAGGGACAGGCCGCCCTGGCAGAACGTGACGTGCCGAGCGAGCCGAGGATCTGCGGCGACCGCCTCCTGGACGGCTCGATAGGCCGTCGTAGGGGTGCCGCGCTGCGGGTACAGGAACCACAAGTCCGCCTCGTGGCCCGCGTGGAGGAGAGACCTCAACCCTCGTACCGCGGTCACTGGTGAGTAGTGGTTCCACAAGCCACCGTTCCACACGAAGTCGGGTCCCGGCGCGGGTGGTTCACCCGACGGCTTCAAGCCCGTCCGCTCGTTTCTCTCGCTGTAGCCCACGGGAAGCAGGCACATCAGATCGTCGAGCGACATGTCCCGGGCCGGCTCCAGGAGCACATCGAATCGGCATGTGGTGAGCAGTCCCGTCAGTACCTGCTTCTCCAACTCGCTGGCCACGAAGTAGCCATCCGCCAATCGCAGGCGTGTCAGATAATCGTCCAGTAGCTCACGATATTCCGCCGGCCTGTTGCTCGAATTGTGCACTCGTTGGTATGTGGTGTATTCGAGTGGCCATACGATGGCGTCGAATATGAGAGTAGCGCCGGCCTCCTTGAAGCGCTTGATGGAGTCCGTGGGAGTCGCGAATCCGTAGAGATAGATATCGCCGTCCATCTTCGGGGCGAGCCCCTCATATGTGGCTTTCCAGGGAGTCGCGGTCCAGGTCTCCAATACGTCGGTATGGGGCACGTCCGGCGTGAGTACCAGCACCTCCTCGTAGTGGGACAGTGCTGAACAATCTCCCAGGCCCTGAACCCGACACCGTTCAGCCCCGACGACATTGCTACGCCGAAGTCAATGAGCAACACTGGTCCCCCGCGAGGTTCGAATGATCATGACCAATGAAGGAGCGCGGCTACCGGGAGATTTCCCGGAGGCGGATCACGGGTATCAAGCGAGAGGTGCCGGCTTGGTAGCGTGCATATTCGGAATCGCGCACCACCTGACGTGCATAGACTCGGTCACGCTCTTCCCGCGACAGCTCTACCGCAGTCGCTTCGAATTTCTCGGAGCCGATCTCTACGGTGACCTTTGGATTGGCTCGGATGTTGTAATACCAGTCCGGGGTCTTGTCGCTTCCCCCATCAGAGGCGAAGACGAAGATGTCTTCGCCCTCTCGCTGGTAGGCCAGGGGTGTGGTGCGGTGCCGCCCGCTGCGGGCTCCGATGGTCGTGAGGAGGAGGATCTCCCACGCCGCCCTGATACCGCTCAGCCGTCCTCCGTTGGCCCGGAACTCCTCGATGATCCTGTTCCGCTGCACGAGGGCAGCGGCCCTGCCTTCGGCGGAGGCGGCAGAACCGAAGTGTCGAGGAAGCCCGTCGGTGAGGATGTCCGGCAGGTACTTGCCCGTCGCTGTTGTCGCAGGCAGCGTGAGGCCCAGCTGCTTGGCGTAGTTGAGCGCGAGCCGAATCTCGCGGGCGGTTCGATCCACGAAGGGATGGTTGCCGATCCCGGCGTCCAGGGCATCGTCGTCCTTCTTGCCCCAGTGCTCGAGCACCCAACTGCTGCCGGTGCTGGAGCGAACGGCGTCCAGCAGGGCTTCACGTGGCAGGCCGGCCGTAGCCGCAATGTGGGCCACCTCCAGCATCGCCAGACGGTTGGAGTGGAGCAGCAGGTTGTTGCAGAGCTTGAGGACCATGCCGCTACCGATCGGGCCTGCGTGGACGATGTTGTTGCTGTACAGGTGGAGGGCCCAACGTGCCTCCTGGACGGCCTCGGTGTCTCCGCCGACGAACAGAGTGAGGACGCCGTCGCGCATGGAGCCGCGCCCGCGGCTCATACCTGCGTCGACGACCGCGACCTCGCGGTGAGCGAGTTTCGTGCACACCGAGACGCTGGATCGCCTCAGCCTTGCGGCCCGGTTCATCCTGGACGTCTAGGGCCCTTCTGAGGGATCTCCGCGGCGCCGCGACGCCGGGCACGCACTCTGGCCGCAGGGGCAATCCGAGCGCGAACATTCTAGTTCGCGTTCCGTTCAGTAGTGGACCCAGTGGATTGATCGCCCCGCTCGCGCAGCTGATACCTGTACAAGTCAGCGTCGGTTTGAGCTTCTTTGTCAGGAGCCGCGCGGGACGCCGCGAGATCACTCTCGCGGGGTGGCATCGGGTCGAGTCGAACCGATGTCTTCTCGCTTCAACGGTGCGCGCCTCACGTCCGAATAAGCGTGGGGTCTTACCGCATCTCCACGAGCATTTATCGTCTCCCCGTTACCCGAGGTGACGTACCCGAGGATCCAACGGCCGGCCCGCATAATGTTACGTGCCGCATTCCGCTGGCGAGTTACATCCAAACCGCGCTGGCGGCAGGCAATCCTGCTGTCCGAGACCGTCACGCGTGCGTTTTGCGCTCCGCATCTCGAGCAGATCTTGTTGACGGGTTCGCCTGGCGGAAGGATGATCAAGGTGGCGCCGTACCACGGCGCGCGGCGGCTGTCGCCTCTCTCGACGACCCACGCCTTCTGGATGGCAGGCTTCGAAGGGATCGCGATCTTGGCCTTCTTGCGGGCTTCCTCCGCGGAGGTGCCGGACTCGACGAGAGCGTGGACCTCGGCACGCCAACGCTGGTGAGCGGCTTGCTTGATAGCCAGTGCGTGATTGAATGCCCAGCGTGCCGCTCCGGCGTATCGAACCAGGGCGACAGTTTGGGCGGCGGTGGGGTCCAACGCGAAGCGATAGGCGCGCAGCACCTCCTGCCTTGTCATCGCCCCACCTTGTGTCCGGCTACGTTCGAGACTGAAGCATAGTGCTCCGCATCTTCCTGCCGCCCGCGGGTTTGCGTTCGGGCCTACGCCGAGTGCCTGAACCAGCCTTGTGACGTGGCAACTTGGTTGACGCTCAGGATCCTGGGTGCACGCACTCTGCGGCCAGGCAAAGAAATCAGTACTTGACGCAGCGTCAGTTCATGTCGGGTGGATGGTCCGGGACCGGTCGGGGGTGTTCGTCGTCCCGGAGAGCGCCCGCCCCCTGCGCCGCCGTGACGCTGCTCGCGGTGGGGGGTGGGTGCGAGAGCGTGGGTGGTGTGCGCAGGGGCCGGGGCTCCGGGTGTTCGGTACGGGCCGCGCCCGCTCGGTGTGGGCTGAGTCTGATGGGGGCGGGGCGGGCTGTGCGGTTCAGCGGTCCTTGGACAGGGTGAGCAGCTCCTGGAACAGGCCGCCCGCGGTGGCTAGTTCCTCGTACGGGCCCTGTTCCGCGATGCGGCCGTGGCGCATGACCACGATCTCGTCGGCGACCCTCGTGTTCTCCAACTGGTGGGTGATGACGACGGTGATGCGGTCGTCCGCGATGGCCTTGACGCGTTCGAGGATGGCGTGCTCGCCGCGTGCGTCCATCTGGGAGGTCGGCTCGTCCAGGATGAGCAGGCCGGGCCGCCGGTAGAAGGCGCGCGAGCAGGCCAGCCGCTGCCACTGGCCGCCCGACAGCTCCGTACCGCCGAACACCTCGCGGGCCAGCAGGGTGTCCAGGCCGTGTGGGAGCTCCCCGACCGTCTCGCGCAGGCCGACCGCGTCGAGGGCTTCCCACACCGGCCCGTCGTCGCGGGTGTGCGGCTGGCCGAGCGTGACGTTCTCACGGGCCCGTAGCGGCCACTGCGCGAAGTTCTGCGGGACCAGACCGGTGTGGGCCCACACGCTGTCCGGGGCGACGGTCGCGACATCGACGCCGTCCCAGGTCACCGTTCCCGTGTCGGCCGGGTGGATCCGGGCGATCAGACGGACCAGCGTCGACTTGCCCGAGCCGTTCTCGCCGACGACGGCCACGATCCGGCCCCGGCGCAGCGTCAGCGAGACCCCGTCCACGGCCGGGGCGGCGTTGCCGGGGTAGCGGTAGCGGACGTCGTCGAGGCGGATCTCGCGCACCGGCCCGTTGGGCAGCGACCCGCTCTGTTTCGGGGCGTGTTCGGCGGCCAGGTCGAGGAAGGAGCGCATGTCGGCCAGGTACAGCGAGGTGTGGAACATCGCCGCGCCATGGATCACCAACTGGTTCAGCGCCGCCAGTGTCGTCTGCACGGCGACCACCGCCGTCGCCGCGATCGGCATCGCCACCCGCCCGGTCAGGGTGAGCCAGGCCAGTGCCGCCCAGGTCGCCACCAGGAAGACTCCGCCGATCGCCGAACTCGCCAGCACGATCCGCAGCATCCGCGGCGCGGCCCGCAGCGTGCGCGCGTCGATCCGTTCCGACACCGTCCGATACCAGAACAGCAGGTAGCCGCGCATGCCGTTGGCGCGTACCTCGTCGCCGTACTTGGGCGTCGTCGACCACCAGCGCATCATCTGCCGGACCGTGCGGTCGGCCACGTTGGCGTAGTGGGTCTCGTAGGTGACTCTGGCCGAGAGCACCGCGCCCACGCCCGCGGGCACCACCGCGAGCAGCAGCAGCGGAAGCAACAGGCGGTGCAGCACGGTCAGGACGCCGCTCGCGGTCACCATCCGCACCAGGGCGGCGGTGAACCGGGTGGCGTCCTGCACCATCACATGGGTGCGCACCACCCCCATCTCCGCGGCCTCCTGCCGGTCGGCGAACCCGTCCTCGGCGTACGCGCTCGCCTCCACCCGGCACACGGCCGCCACCAGCGCGCTGTCCGCCGCGGTCGTCAGCCGCGGGGTGATCCGGCCGTCCGCGTACGAGGACAGCGCGGTCGCGACCCGGCCGGTGCCCGCCGCGACGGAGATCGCCAGCAGGGTGGGCAGCGCCGCATGGAGCCGCTCGGGCACCGGTCCGGTACCGAGCAGATGACGCATGGCGTCGGCCGTGTACGACAGCTGTACGGCCGCCGACACGCCGGTCAGCAACTGGCAGCCCAGCAGCAGGAGTACGGCCCGGCGGTCGATGGCCCAGGCCATCAGCGCGGTACGGCCCAGCACCGACGGCAGCCGGGCGCACAGGGCGGCGAACGCCGTCTCGCCCAGCGGGTTCCTGCCGTGCAGACCCTCGTACCCGAACTCCGCCGGCGGGGGCGGCGCGGGCGCCGCGGGCGCCGCGGGCGCCGCAGCGACGGTGTCCGCCGGGGTGGGCTGCGGTGGTACGGTCTCGCGCCGGACGCCGTTGACCTCGTGCCTGCTCATGCGAAGCCACCTTCCAGCAGCCGGGCCAGGGTCCTGCGGCCACGGGCGACGACCTCCCGGTCGTCGTGGGGCACACCCCAGGCGATGGCGCTCGCGGCGTCGAGCGCGCCCAGGCAGCGCAGGGCGAACTCCTCCTCGGTGGTCAGCCGCCGTCCGAAGCCCTCGCAGAAGGCGGTCCGCAGTTCGGGCCGATCCGCCCAGGGCCCGCAGGCGAGCCGGACGACGTCGAAGACCGCGGCGTGCGGGCGGGCCCGCTCCAGGTCGACGACCGCGAGCGCGCCGGCCCCGGTGTCGTACAGCCAGTTGCGTTCCTGGAAGTCGCCGTGGACGTATCCGACGGGCAGCGGGCCGAGCAGCGCCAGCGCCGCGGCGTGCCGGCGCACGAGCTCGCGCTCGCGCACGCCGATGAGGTCCCCGGCGCGCTCCAGGTGCACTTCGGCGGTGTGGACGGCCCGCTCGATCTCGCCGGCCGCCTCCGCGTGGTCCCGGGGAGTCAGGTCGCTCGCCTCGCCGTGGAAGCGGCGCAGCCACGCGCCCGCCTTGCGGTGCAGGGCCCGCCGCTGGGCCGGGGTGAGCGCGAGGGACCGTACGGCCCGGCCGGGGACCGCGGTCAGCAGCAGTGCCCGCTGCCGTGGGTCGGTCTCCACCAGCTGCGGCACGGTGCCCCGCTCCAGCGCGGGGGCCGCCTCGCGGTAGGCGCGGGTCTCACGGGCGTAGAACGTGGGTGTCGGTGCCACCTTGAGGAAGGTGCGGCCGGTGCCGGACGTCAGCTCCCAGACCCGGGATGCGGGCCGGCGGTGGGACACGTCCCGCACGGAGCTGATGGGACCGACGACGTCCTCGGCCCAGCCGGCCAGGGCGGCCGGGATCGGTGTGCGGGCGGTCATGCGCCCCACCTCGGTGCCGGGCGTGATGCGGACGGACGGACGGCGGCACGGCCGGCGTGGGCTCGGTCGAGGGCGTCAACTCCGCGCCGGGCGGCAGGGGGCCGCACGGGCCGATTCTCGAACGCGGGGCGAAGGGCGGCAGGGGCGGGCACCGGGCTCATGATTCCTCCAGGGCTTGTGTCGATGCGGACAAGCGACCGAACAACAGCCCTGATCATGGACTCGTAACGGGTAACCGGGGGCGAATTCTCGGACGAATGTTCGAGATCTTCGTCTCGGTCAAGCGGCCCTAGCGAAACGGTGCGCGCGGCGCCGTTCGATTCCCTCGTGTGGTGAAGGCTGACTCCAACGGGGGATTGCTCACCACATGATTGACGGTGAGTCAGATTGAGATTCCGGAAGATCTCCGAAGCCCTGCTCCGCCAGAAGGGCGACTGGCCGTGCCCTCGACGACGGCCTGTGCAAGCTGTGCCGCCGGGAAGCCGCCGCCCACGTAGGTGCCGTGGTTGCGGGCCACCGGCTCCGGCTCAGGTGGCCTGCTCCGACATGGACGGCAGTCGGCCCTGCGGCCGCGTGGTCTGGGCCCCTTCTTGCGCGGATCGCCCCACGTCGCTGGTGAGGCCTGCTCGGCCGCGTAGGGCCGAGCAGGGTGGACGCATTTCCGCTTCCGGCAGCCATGGGCGCCTGGCAGCGGTGGTCTGGCCGATGTCAGGTGGTGCAAGCGGAGACGAGGACGCCGGGTGTGCCGGGCGTGATCGTCTCTGTGACGGGGCCCAGCGGAATGTTCACCTGGCCGCTGGAGGAGGTACCGGACACCGATCCGCTGATGGTGACGGTGGTGGGTGTGAGGCTGGAGATCCTGATGGCGGCTCCTCGCCCGCCGTTGGGGCAGGGCGCCGGGGTGAGGATGGGGAGTGCGGGGCCGTTCACGGTTGCCGTGGTGGAGAGTGTCACGCTGTTGAGGGGCGGGGTCGACACGCAGGTCGTGTCGATGCAGGCGGAGAGCGGGACGTGGGGGACCGGCACCGGCCCAACGGTCAGGCTGACCGAGTGCGAGGCGGCGAAGGCCGGGGTGGGAGCTGTGAACGGGAGGGCGCCGAGTGCGACGGCGGCGGTGGTCATCGCCATGCGCTGCCCAGTCGGGAGCGGCTCATTTCTTCCTTCCTTTCGAATGCGTTCTCTCAGTTGGGAGCGGTGGTCTTCGGAGCGGGGCACTCAGAGGCGGTGCATTCGGATGGCCTCGCTGATGGTGAAACAGCTCGTCACTGCCGACGATCTCTGGCATCCGGACATCACCCCCACGGGCGCGGGTGCGGGTGCGGGTGCGGCACTCCTTCATGCCCCAACTCGTCCGGTGGCCCGTCGCTTCGCACCATCCGCCCGCCGAAGGCCGTCGGGGAGGGCGTACGGCCCCGGCGCCTGGAGCGGCCCCATGGTTGCCCGACGCGCGGCCTCACACCGCGCCCGGCCCAGTGCGCCGCCTTTGCCGGGCCCGTTTGCGGCAGCGGGAAGAGCAGTACGTTGCCGGGACAGAACGGATGACGGGAACATCCCCCGCGCGCCGCATTCCAGGTGTCACCCGGTCGTATCCCGCCCGGTCAGGCCGACGCCGTGGCCGGCGCATGCGACCCGCGTCCAGGACGGTGACCGGGTCCGTCCGGTCCGCGACGAGCCGTCGGGCTGCTGAGCGGCCTGGACGACACCAAGGGCGGCTTCCGCGTCACCCTCGTCGGCTACCGGCCCGTCGGGCTGCCCGCCGCCGCCCTGCTGGACCTGGCGACGGGCCTCGGCACGCTCGGGATCTGGCTCGGGCTGCTCACCGGCCCGGCCACCACCGCGCTGCTGCGCCGCCTCCACCGTGGCGTCGGCCGGCTCCACCTGGCGGCCCCACCCGGCCGGCCCGTGCCGCCGGTCCGTGCCGCCGGTCGGTGCCGCCGGTCCGTCGCGCCGGTCTGTGGCAGTCCGTGTCGGTCCGTCCGGCCGCTTCGGAGGGCCGCCGTCCGGCCGTCTCGGAGGGCCGTCGTGCGGCAGGTGGTCGGTAGGGCCGTCGTGCGGCAGGTGGTCGGTAGGGCCGTCGTGCGGCAGGTGGTCGGTAGGGCCGTCGTGCGGCAGGTGGTCGGTTGGTCGGTGGCGTTCGGTGGGGGTGGGGCCGTCTGTGGTGTGGGCGGTGTGCGTCAGCGTCGGCGGCTCCGCCGGGTCATACGAGCACGTGTTCCAGCATCTGCAGGAGATCCCCTGTGGCGTCCAGGGCGCCGAGGGCCGGCAGTGCGCCGAGCGCGAGCGTCGTGGCGGCGAGGGACCACAGATGCGGGGGCGGACCGGTCTGGAGGGCGGCTATGCGGCGGGTGACCGCGCGGTCGGTGAAGTTCAGCGCGCACGACGGCCTCCGGTGCCCGGCGGTCAGGGCGGCGCGCGCGAGGGCGCGGGCGGTCGCGGAGCGGTCGCCGACCGCGTCGGCCGCTCGCTCGTCCGCCCAGCGCTCCACCAGGAAGGCGACCGTGTCGCGGACGGGAGCGAGCAGGGGGTTGGCCGCGACGGCGAGTGCCATGGCGGCCGACAGGAACGCGTGCCGGTGGGCCAGATGGGCGCGCTCATGGGCCAGCAGCACCCGCCGCTCCGCCGGTTCGAGGGCGCGCAGCATCGCCGAGGTGACCAGTATCCGGCCCGGCTCCCCGCCGCTGCCGGGGATGGCGAACGCCTGGGGCACGGACGAGGCGGCGACGACCAGTTCGGTGTCCGGCGGATGCCCGGCGCACAGGGCCCGCAGCGTCCGGCGCGTGACGCATTCGGCACGGGCGGCCCGGTACACGCGCACGGCGACGAGGACGAGGGCCAGCGCCGCGGCGACACCGATCGCCTCCGGGACCGGGTCGGGCAGCCGCCGGCCGTCGTCGCGGGCCTCCGCGACGACCGGTGGAGCCTGGTTGACCAGCGTGATCGCGAGGAGCAACAGCGACCAGGTGGTGGCCGCCGCGGTGAACACGGCGGACGTGGTCAGCACCCGGGCCGCGAGCGCCGGTGCCACCTGTCGGCCGACCACCGGGCTGAGGGCGCCCGGCAGCAGCGAGAGCAGGATCGGGACGTAGACGTCGACCGTCATGCGCCGCCCCCACCGGCGAAGCGGCGCCCGCCGAGGAGGTCGCGCAGTACCTGCTCCTCCTCGGGACTGAGGCCGGAGACGAACTGCTGGAGCGTGGCGATCGGGTCCGGGCCGCGGTCGAGGGCCTCGTGCATGGCCGCGGCGGTCAGCTCCGCCGCGTTCTTCGCGGGCCGGTACGCACCGCGCCGCCCGTCCACGTCCCGCAGGACAAGTCCCTTGTCATAGAGGCGCTTGAGGATGGTGTGCACGGTGTTGTAGGCGAGGTCGCCATCGATCTCGGCCTGGATCTCGGCGGGCGTGAGCGCCTGCTCCGTGGCCCACAGTGCGGCGAGCACCTCGCTCTCCAGCTCACCGGCACTGCGTCGTTCCGCCCTGCCCTGAGGACCTCTGCCAGCCATGACCGTAACCTTACAGCGCGTAGGGGCACGGCAGGAGTGGCCGCGGGGCCGCCCGACGTCGGTCGGAGCGGCCCGGGTTCACTCGATCGGGGCAACCACGCCGTGCGGCGGCCGGGCCACCGCCGGTCTCACACTGCACCCCCGGGTCCCTCGCGTTAACTTGTCCGTGTTTTACCGACTTCTTTCCCGAATTCCACCGGTAACCCTACGGCTTGTAGGGTGTGATTCCCCTACGGTCTGTAGGGGGGTGAGGGGTGGGCATGCCCGACAGCTCGAACACCGCGCTCGCAGGCGTCCGCCGGCTGGCAGAGCCGTCGGTCGCGGGCATGTCGTGGCGCGACCGCGGCCAGGGCCTGAACGCCCTCGTGGCGGGCTCCTTCACGCTGGCCCAACTCCTCCTCGTAGGGCCGCGCATGGGGTTCGGCTGGGACGAGACCGTGTACGTCAGCCAGATCAGCGCCCACGCCCCCGCGGCGTACTTCAGCGCACCGCGCGCCCGGGGCATATCCCTGCTGGTCGCCCCCATCACCTCGTGGTCCTCGTCCACCGCACTGCTCCGGGTCTATCTGGCGGTGCTGTCCGCAGCCGCCCTGTTCCTCGCTCTGCGCACCTGGCGGGGCCTGTTCCCCGCCAGCGTCCTCGCCCTCGGCGGCGGGCTGTTCGCGAGCCTGTGGGTGACGGTGTTCTACGGCCCGCAGGTCATGCCCAACTACTGGGTCGCCATCGGTGCCCTGGCCGGTACCGGCTGCTTCCTGCGCGCCCACGCGGACAGCGCCGACCGCCCGGCGGTGTGGGGGGTCGCCGCGAGCGCGGCGCTGATGACGTGGATGCGGCCCACCGACGCGGTGTGGATCATCGCTCCGTCGCTGGTCCTGCTGCTCTTCGTACGCCGCTGGTGGCGCCTGCCCGTGCTGCTCGCGCTGATCGGCGGGCTGGCCGTCGGGGCCGTCGAGTGGATCGTCGAGGCCTACCTCGGTTACGGGGGACTCGCACAACGACTCTCCGACGGCTCCCGGATCCAGGGAGGCCTCGGCTGGAACATCGCCGTCGGCGACCAGCTGCGCAGCCTCGGCGGACGCGCCCTGTGCCGCCCGTGCACCGGCCCGATGCCGAACCCGGCCGTGATCGCCTGGTGGTTCGTGCTGCCCCTGCTCGCCGTGCTGGCCGCGGCCATCGCCCTGCGGGCCCGGCGCCCGGCGTTCCCGGCCCGCACCCTGCTACCGCTGGCCTGCGCGGCGACGGCGGCCTTCCCGTACCTCTTCCTGATCGGGTACGCGGCCCCCCGCTTCCTGCTCCCCGCCTACGCCCTGCTCGCCATCCCCGTGGCCGCCGCCCTCCTGCACCTGGTCACCGGGCCGGACGGCCGGTGGCGCCCGATCACCGCGGCGGTGGTGGCGCTCGGGCTCGCCGGACATCTGGCCGTGCAGTACACGGTGCTGCACCACACCGTGGACCGCACCAGAGCCGACCACCGCGCCTGGTCCCGCACCGCCGCCGAACTGCACCGGCTCGGCGTCCGCCCGCCGTGCCTGCTGACCGGCAACGAGTCCATCCCGATCGCCTTCTACGCCGGCTGCTCCTCCGCGGCGACTGACGGCAACAACGAGAACAGCACCCCGGCCGCCATAGCCGGCGCCGCACAGCGCATGCCCGTCGCGTACCTGGGCACACCCACGGGCCGCCCACCGTCGTACGCGCGCGGCTGGACCCCCCACTCCTTCGACGGCGTACGCATGTACGTCGCTTCGACGACGACCAAGGGCGGAAGCGGATGACCGTTCCGACGGCCACCGAGGTGGCACCGGACACCCAGGTGACGCAGACCGCCCGGCGGGGGGTCCTGCGCAGACGCGCCCCCTGGCAGGCGGCCGTCGCCCTGGCCGTGCTCGTCGGTGCCGCGCTGCTGGCCGGGCTCCACTGGCCCGTGATCGTGGCCGGCGCTCACCGCCTCGCGTCCGCCGACCCCGGTTGGCTGCTGCTGGGGGCGACGGCCACGGTCCTCACCTGGGCCTGCTCGGCGCTCGCCCAGCAGGGCGCGGTGGCCGAGGCGCTGCCCGGCGGGCGGCTGGTGGCGGCGCAGTTCGCCGCGTCCGCCGCCAACCACGTGCTGCCCGCGGGCCTCGGCGCGGGCGCGGTCAACCTCCGCTTCCTGACCCGCTGCGGGCTGCCCGTCACCCGTTCGGCGACCGCGCTCGCGGTCAAGGCCACCGCCGGGGCCGTGACACGCGGCGCGCTGATCGCCCTCCTCGCGCTCGGGGCCCCGGGGCTGCTGCGCCTCCCGCCCGGCTCCGCGGTCGCGGTGGGCGCCGCGCTCCTCGGCGCGGCGGCACTCGTGGTGCTGCTGCCCGGACCACCGCGGCGCGCCGCACGGGCGGTTGTCCGCGACGTACGGGCCGTGCACCGGCTTCCCGGCCGGGCGCCCGCGCTGTGGGGCGGCTCGCTCGCCTTCGCCTCGCTGCACGCGCTGGTGGTGGTCGCGGTGACCCTCTCCCTCGGCCTGCCGCTGTCACCCGGGCGGGTGGCGCTGGCCTACCTCGTGGCGAGCAGCGCGGCCGTCCTGCTGCCCACCCCCGGCGGCATCGGCTCCCTGGACGCCGCGCTGGCCCTCGCCCTCACGCTCGCCGGAGCGCCCGGCAGCGCGGCGGCGTCCGTGGTCCTCGGCTACCGGCTGCTGACGGTGTGGCTGCCCCTGCTGCCCGGTCTGGTGGTGCTCGGCGTCCTCCTACGGCGCAAGGCGCTGTGACCGCGGGGCCGTCGGCCGTCACTCCTCCTCCAGCCGGTAGCCGTGTCCCCGCAGCGTGGTGATCCGGGGCAGGCGGACCGGGCGAGGGCACTCGTCCGCCGCGTCGGCGAGCCGGCGGCGCAGGCCGGCCATCGTGACGTCGAGGGTCTTGGTGGAACCGAACCAGTTCTCGTCCCAGACCTCCGCCATCAGCGTCTCGCGCGACACGGCCTCGCCGGCGTGCCGGCCCAGCAGGGCGAGCAGCTCGAACTCCTTGGGCCGCAGCCGGACGTCCGCGCCGTGCAGGGTGCAGCGGCGGGCCGCCTCGTCGAGGACCAGATCGCCGAGCTTGACCGGCTCCGGCGGCGGGGAGGCCACGGACTGACGGCGCAGATGGGCGCGGAGCCGGGCGAGCAGCACGCTCAGGCTGAACGGTTTGACGAGGTAGTCATCGGCTCCCGCGTCCAGGCCGGCGATCACGTCGATGTCGTCGGTGCGGGCGGTCAGGACGATGATCAGCAGGTCGGGGAAGCGGACGCGCAGTGTGCGGGCGACGTCGAGGCCGTCCATGTCGGGCAGGCCCAGGTCCAGGACCAGCACCTCGTACGACCCGTGGGAGGCCTCGGCGAGCGCGCCCGCCCCGGTACGGCTCCAGGCGGGCGCGTAGCCGTTGCTGCGCAGCCCTGTCTCCAGGTGATGGCCGATGGTCTCGTCGTCCTCCACGACGAGGACACCGATACGACCACGGTCCTCGGCTGCCGGCGTGCGCATGTTCGGCAGCGTACGGCCCGACGGGCCGATCGGCGCGCTCACAGGTCGCGCAGCTCCTCGACGGCGGGTCGCCGGGCGCGCCTGACCCCGTTCAGCGCGGCGACGAGCACTGCCGCCACCGCCGCGGCCACGGTCAGTGTCAGATAGCCGCCCGGTACCGCCAGCGCGGCAGGCGGCGGATCGAAGACGCCGGTGAGCACCTTGACCAGCATCTCGGACAGCGCCCAGCCGATCAGCGCGCCGCCCACCAGGCCGCCCACCGTCAGCACGATCGCCTCCGTGAGCACCATGCCGCGCAGTTGGCGGCGCGTGGCCCCGAGCACGGTCGTGATCGCGAAGGTGCGGCGGCGCTCGGCGAGACCCAGGGCGAGGACCAGACCGCCGGCCCCGGCGGCGAGCAGCACCGCGAAGGCCAGCTCGATCCGGGTCAGACCGGCCAGGTCGACCGAGGTCAGGCTGGTGCCGACGGTGCCCCGCGTCTGGGTGAGGTCGGTGACGGTGGCGCTGGTTCCCAGCTGCTTGCGCAGCTCGGCGGCCACTGCCTTCTGGTGGCTGCCCCCGGTGTCGACGAGGAACGCGCCGACCGCGTCACTGCCGGTCGCCTTCGCGATGTACGAGGCGTTCGCGACGAAGAAGCTGTCCTTCGGCGCCGTCGGGAACTCCTTGTCGATCCCGGCGTAGTGGAACGGCACCGTGCGCAGCGCCTTGGTCTTCGCGTCCTGGACGCGCAGATTGACCGTGTCGCCCGGGGAGAGCTGGAAGTCGTTCACCGTCTCCGCGCTGACCAGCAGGTTGTCGGGACGCTCCGTCAGCCGCTGCATCAGCTGCTGCGCGGTGCCTCCCGAGAAGTACGCGTCCTGCAGCGAGGTCGCCGAGGAGATCGTCTCCGGACGTACGCCGAACAGGTCCTGCAGATCGGAGCCGACGTACGCGAACCGGTGCTGGAGCGGCTCCACATGGCGGACCCCGGGCACCTTGAGAGCCGCCGCGGCGCCGGCCGGTGTCTGGGCTCCCGGGGGCTCGGTGACTGTCACGTCGGCGCCGTTCGTCAGCCGCGCGTCCACCTCGGCCTGCTGCTTGTACGTGGAGTTGAAGACCGACGTGGACACGGCGAACGACACGGCGAGCGCGAGCAGGACCATCGAGCGGGCCAGGGTGCGGCGGCGCCGGGCGAGGACGGCCGCCGTCGTCCCGGACAGCGTCGACGTCAGCGGACGCGCCAGACGGGCCAGGGCGGGGCGGCCGTGGGTGAGCGCCAGGAGGGTGAGCCGCCACAGCAGCAGAGCCGCTCCGATCCACAGCAGCGCGGGACCCAGGAACGCCCAGTACGACACGGAGACGCTGGGCACGCCCTCGGGCGCGAGGACGAGGGCGTACTGGTTGCCCGAGGAGGCGCGGAAGACCAGCCATGAGCCGATCAGCAGCATGAAGTCCAGGCCGATCCGCATCCACCACGGCGAACGGGTGCGGCGGGCCGTCCTGCGGGTGTCGGCGACCGTCACGGTGCGCAGATCGCGCACCGCCGGGACGAGCACCGCGCACGCGGCGACCGCGGCGCCGAGGACGAACGCGATGGCGTACCAGGCGATCCAGGTGCCGGCGCTCGCCCCGAAGGAGGCCGCCCCGAAGGCGAGCCGGCCGGCCAGGGCCGCGATGCCGAGGCCGGCCAGTCCGCCGACGACACCGACGAGCGCGGCCTCCAGGCCCGCCAGGGACACGATCCGCGAGGGCGCGAGGCCGCGCAGCCGCAGCAGCGCCTGTTCCTGTCGGCGCCGCTCCCCGCCGGCACCCGCGACCGCGGCGGTCAGCGAGGCGGCGAGCACCGCGCCGGGCACACCGAGGAAGAGGAAGAGGATCTGTGCGTAGAGGGCGTCCTGGCGGGCCGAGTCCAGGGCGGCGCCCAGGTTGTCACCGACGAGCAGCGAACCCGAGGCGCGAGCCTCCAGGTTGTGGGCGGCGCGGGTCACCGAGGTGAACGCGGCGGCCGGGTCGTGGGGCAGCGCGGCGTCCCGGGCGACATGGATCTGCGTGGTGGCGGAGGTGGCGCCACGGGTCACGGAGGCGAACTGCGCGGCGGGCAGGAGCACCACGTTGTCCGGCGGCGCGGTGGGCTGCGACTGGGTGGGTGCGCCGACCTTCTGGAACAGCGAGTCGGCCTGCGGCAGGTCGACTACCCCGTCCACCCGGACCTGCTGGACGCCGGTCGTCCCGGGCAGCCGGATGCCGACGGTGGAACCGGGGGCCGCGTGCAGGTTCGAGGCGGTCTGCTGGGCCAGGAGCACACCGGTGGGGCGGCCGGTCAGGGAGCGGATCTCACCGGGGAACAGGTCGCGGTAGCCCTCGGGCAGGCCCAGGACCATACCGGGGCCGGTGGTCTGGGTGCTGCCCTGCGCGGTGGCCGAGAAGCCGCTGCTGTGCGCGAAGCCGACCGGGACGGCGGACCGTACGCCGGACGTCTTGCGCACGAGCGCCAGCGCCGCGTTCGGGTCGGCGCCGGACTGCACCTCGACCTGCCAGTCCACGGAGACCGAGCGCACCGCCCGCTGCGTCATGGTCGCCTTCGAAGCGGTCAGGAAGGAGCCGAGCGCGGCGACGAGCGCGACCGCCAGCGCGATTCCGGCCATTGCGGCGAGGAGCCGCCCCGTGCGGTGGCGGGCGAGGCCACTCGCCCATGAGCTGATCATGACGAGGGCTCCCTAGGGCTCTTGGGCGAAGTGTCCGCGCGAGGGCGCGGCGGGATCGTCGGCGGGGCGGGGCGAAGGAGCGAGCGGCCGTTCGGCGGTGGTCCGCGGGGTGGCGGGCGACGGTTCCGTTGTGGGTGGGGGCGAGGCGGGCGGTGACCCATCAGTCGTCGGCGGGTGCGGTGTGCGGGGTGGGGGTGCGGGCGTCGGCTCGTGCGCGGCTTGGCGCGGGGGTTGGGGCGTCGCCCTTGACGCGGCGGGGTGCTCGCCATCGGTCGTCGGCTCGTCCGGGGCGGGGTGTGTCGCGTCGGCTCCCGGTTCGTCCGGGGCGGGGCGGGATGGGTGGTCGGTTGAGGGCGGGCGCGGGGTGTGGGGTGGAGGTGCGGGCGTCTGCTCGTGCGCGGTGCGGCGCGCGGGGTCGGCCGTCGGCTCTTCCGTACCGGCCCGCGAGTCACCGGCGGTAGGTTCCTCCGTGCCGGCCCGCGAGTCACCGGCCGTCGGCTCTTCCGTGCCGGCCCGCGAGTTACCGGCGGTCGGCTCTTCCGTGCCGGCCCGCTCGGCCGAAACGTTGCGCGGTGTGCCGGCCATGGGCTCGGCCCGGGCCTGCGGCGTCGCGGTGGTGTCCGCCGGCAGCAGACGCCCGTCGCGCATCGTCCGCCGCACGGTGAGGCGGGCGGCGACCGCCGGGTCGTGGGTGGTGACGACCAGGGCCGCGCCCGTCCCGTCGGCCGCTGTCAGCAGCGCGTCCAGGACGCGCCCGCCGGTGGCGTGGTCCAGGCGGCCGGTGGGCTCGTCGGCCAGGATCACCCGCGGTGCCTGCGCCAACACCCGTGCGGCGGCGACCCGTTGGGCCTGACCGCCGGAGATCTCCTCGGGCAGCCGGTCGGCCAGTTCGGAGGCGTCCACCCGGGCGAGCGCCGCCAGGGCCGCCTCGCGGGCCCGGTCCTCGGGCGCTCCGGACAGCACGAGCGGCAGCGCGGTGTTCTCGGCCACGTCGAGCGCGGGGATGAGGCTGTCGCCCTGGAAGACGAGCCCGATGTCCCGGGGCCCGGACAGCCCCGGCCAGCTCACGTTCCCGCTCGTGGGCTGTTCCAGACCGGCCAGCAGATGCAGCAGCGAGGACTTGCCCGACCCCGAGGGCCCGACGATGGCGAGCCGGTCCCCGGCCCGGACCAGCAGTCCGGCACCGTGCACGGCCACGACCGCGTGCGGCCCCCGCCCGAAGGTGAGGGCGGCGCCCTGACAGGAGATCAGCACGTCGCCGTGCGCCGCCTCCTCGGCGGGCGAGCCCTCGGACTCGTCGGTCCTCGGCGTCTGGTCAGCGGACATCCTGGGCCTCCAGCCGTGTCGTGCCCTGTCGGTCGTCGACGCCCTCGATGGCGTCCCTCGGACCGTGCGGTGCCCGGACATCCCGCCCGGACGCCTCCGTCGCCCGCCCGTCGTCCAGCGTGATCACCCGGTCCGCGATCCGCACCGCCTCCGTGCTGTGCGTGACGATCAGCACCGCGCAGCCGTCCTCCGCGCGGTCCCGCAGCATCTGCAGGACGAGCCGCTCGGTGCCGCCGTCGAGTTCGCCGGTCGGCTCGTCCGCGAGGAGCACGGCGGGTGAGTTGGCCAGCGCGACGGCCAGCCCGGCACGCGCCAGCTCCCCGCCGGACAGCTGCCGGGGCAGCGCGTGTCGGCGTTCCCCGAGCCCCACCTGCTCCAGCAGCGCCTCGGCGGAGGCGGCGGGACGGCCGGGTACCGCCCCCTGTGCGAGGCGCACGTTGTCCCGCACGCTCAGATGGGGCAGCAGATTGCGGGTCTGCAGCAGAACGCCGATGTGCCGGGCCCGCAGCCGGGCCCGCTCGGTCTCGGGCCGGTGGCTGATGCGGACGCCGTCCACGCGTACCTCGCCGCCGGACGGCTCGTCGAGCCCGGCCAGGCAGGACAGCAGCGTGGACTTGCCGGCCCCGGACGGACCGACCACGGCGACCGTCTCGCCGCGCGCCACCCGCAGCGACACGCCGCGCAGCGCCTGTGTCTCCTCCTCGCCGGCCCGGAAGAAGCGGTACAGCTCGCGGGCGGTGAGCGCGTCGTCGTACGACGGTACGGTCATGCCGCTCACCGCCAGCTGAAGGAGTCGCTGATGGTGCGCCACGGATCCACGTTGTCGGCGTTCACCGGACCGGACAGGGTGAGGTCCACCTCGTGGCCCTGCCGGTAGAAGGCGTAGCGCTCGAACGCGTCCCGCACGACCTTGCCGGTGACCGGGTCGGGGGCGGAGTCGCCCCGGTAGGTCAGCAGCACCGCGGTGCCGCCCTTCCGCTGGACCTCGGACACCTTGGGATCCGCGAACTTGGGCACCTTGCCGCGCAGCTGTGGCACGACCGTGTTGGTCACCGAGCCGACGGTGGGCGCGGCCGAGGCGGACGCGGCGGAGACCTGGACGCGGTTCAACTTGTCCGCGAACACCGTGGTGGTGCCCTGGGTGGTGCGGGCCCAGCCCTCGGGCACCTTCACCGTGAAGCCGTTGAAGCCGCTGGAGGGCTGGTAGGCGACGTAGGCCTGGTTGTCCGGGATGTCGCCGGGCGGATTGGACTCGGTGGGCGCCGCGGCGTTCGGCGCGCTGGAAGCGGTCGATGACGGCTTCGACGACGGGCTCGACGCCGGTGAGGACCCGGACCCCGATCCGGAGCCGGAACACCCGGCGGTCACCGCCGCGACGAGCACCAGCCCGACGGCGAGGGACGTCCGTACACGTGCCATGGCCACTGCCCTCCAGAGGACGTCTGAGACCGGACGTTCACGCTCCAGACGCTAGGGGCCCTGCGGTTAACGGCCTGATCGCCGACGGTTAGACGACGGCAAAACCGCGTGGCGAGGTCCGTACGGCCTGGTGGGTGGCCCGCATGATGAAGGTATGAGACAGCGTGTGGTGCGGGTGGCCGTCACCGCCGTCCTGCTCGCCCTCGTCCTCCTCGCCGTCCCCCTGGCGCTCGCCATCAGGTACTCCCTGTACGCCCACCACCAGGACGCGCTGGAGCGGGCGGCCCTGGCCGGCGCCGTCCGGGTGAACCCGGACTACGCGAGGGGCGACCTGCCGGAGCTGCCCCCGCCCGCACCCGGGCAGCGCCTCGGCCTGTACGACCCTTCGCTGCGCCTGCGTGCGGGTACCGGGCCCCGGACCGGCGACGACGCGGTCCGCCGGGCACTGGCGGGCGGGGTGACCCGGGCGCAGACGGCCGGAGAACTCGTCGTGGCGGTGCCCGTCTCGCATGCCGAGGGCATCATCGGTGTCGTCCGTGCCGCCTCCCCGGTGGCGGACCTGCGCAACCGGGTGCTCGCCGCATGGGCCGCCCTGGCGGGCGTGGCCGTGGTCGCTCTCACCGCCGCCGTCCTCGTCGCCCGCCGGCAGGCGCGTGCGCTCGCCGCGCCGCTGGAGGACCTCTCCCGGCACTGCCGGGCGGTCGCCGCGGGCGATCTGACCGCGCGCGCCGCGCCGAGCACGATCGCCGAGATCGACCAGGTCGCCCGCACCCACAACGACATGCTGCAGAGCCTGTCCGAACTCCTGCGCCACGAGCGGAACTTCACCTCCAACGCCTCCCACCAGCTGCGCACTCCGCTGACCGGCCTCCAGCTCACCCTGGAGGCGGGACTGGCGCAGGAGGACGCACGGCCCGCGCTACAGGACGCGCTCGCCGCCGCCCGCAGGCTGCACGAGACCGTGGAGGAAGTGCTCCGGCTGGCGCGATCCGCCGGTCTGTCCCGGCCCATGGCGCCGGACCGGCCGGTGGGGGAGCTGCTGGCGGAGAGCCGGGAGCGGTGGCACGGGCTCTTCGCCCGCGACGGCAGACGGCTGGAGATCGTCGCCCAGGACGTGCCGGACGACGTACAGGTCCCGGGCGGGCCGGTGGCCGAGATCCTCGGCGTGCTGCTGGACAACGCGCACGTCCACGGCCGCGGCACCGTGCGCCTCACCGTCCGCGACCTCGACGACGCCCTCGCCTTCGACGTCATGGACGAGGGGACCGTCGAAGGCGAGGGCACGCTCCTGTTCGAGCGCGGCCACTCGGGCCGCGAGGCGGGCACGGGTATCGGCCTCGCCCTGGCCCGGGATCTCGCGGACTCGCTGGGCGGGCGCCTCTTCCTGGCGCGTGGCCGGCCCGCCACGTTCACCCTGCTGGTGCCGGCACGTCCGGAGAGCACCGGCTCCGAGGACTCCCAGAGCTCTCACGGTTCCGGGGACGCTCACGACGACGCCGGGCAGGACGGGCGCTGAGGTACGGCCGGGCCCCGCTGCCGCGCCGTGGTCAGGATGCGTTCAGGTTTCCGATGGCACCGTCGGGCCCCATGACCTATGAGACGTCTGAGACTGCGGGGATCCGTGACTCCGCCGAAGCCGCCCCCGGTGCCCGTACGCGCTGGAACAAGGTGCCCGAAGTCACCGTCTACTTCTGGATCATCAAGGTCCTGTGCACCACGGTCGGCGAGACGGCGGCCGACCTGCTGAACTCGAACCTGGGCCTGGGCCTGAACGGTGTGTCGCTGGTGATGAGCGCGCTGCTCGCGGTCGTGCTGGTCGTCCAGTTCCGCACGAAGGCCTACCGCCCCGGTGTGTACTGGCTCGCCGTGGCCCTGATCAGCGTCGTCGGCACCTTGATCAGCGACAACCTCACCGACAACCTGGGGGTGTCCCTGACCACCAGCACCACGGTCTTCGCGATCCTCCTCGCGGTCGTCTTCGCCGCCTGGTACCGCACCGAGCGCACCCTGTCCATCCACCACGTCGACTCCACGCGCCGTGAGGCCTTCTACTGGCTGGCGGTCCTGTTCACCTTCGCCCTCGGCACCGCGGCCGGCGACCTGGTCGCCGAGAAGATGAGCCTGGGCTACTGGCTCTCCGCGGTCCTGTTCGCCCTGGCGATCGCCGCCGTGGCGGTGGCCCGCTTCGCCCTCGGCCTGAACGCCGTGTGGAGCTTCTGGATCGCCTACATCCTCACCCGTCCGCTCGGCGCCTCGATGGGTGACTACCTCTCGCAGTCGACCGACGACGGCGGCCTCGGCCTCGGCACCGTCGTGACCAGCGCGCTGTTCCTCACGGTCATCCTCGGCCTGGTCGTCTATCTGACGGTGACCCGTACGGACGTCATCGAGCCGGAGCGGGCGGCGGGACACACCGACTGACGCTCCGCCACGCGTTCAGCACCAACCGAGGTCACTGAGAGCTCCGAACAGAAGGGGCGCCGCGAGCCGGGCGCCCCTTTTGCGCGGAGCTCTGAGAGGGTCGGACACCGACACCGCCGCCGAGTGCGGTCGTCCTCTCCGTCTGCACGGGGCGCTCGCCATGGACGAGCGCCCCGTGTCGTCGCACGAACAGGAGTGTCCGCACCATGGACAAGTCCGAAGTCCTCACCGATCTTGAGGTTGCCGGGGCACGAAAGAGCGTGGTCAAGAAGCTGCCGGAGGTCACCCTGGCCTTCTGGATCATGAAGATCGCGGCGACCACCCTGGGCGAGACGGCGGGCGACCTCTTCGCCCAGACCCTCAGGCTGGGCTACTTCCTCACCACCGTCGCGCTGTTCCTGATCTTCGTGGTGACGCTGGTCGTCCAGCTTCGCTCGTCCCGTTACAACCCCTTCTTCTACTGGACCGTCATCCTGTCGACCAGCATGGCCGGCACGACGATGTCCGACTTCATGAACCGCGACGCCAGCGCCAGGTACCTCTCGCACGGGGCCACCTCGCTCGGCTGGGGGCCCCAGGGCCTCGGCCTCGGCTACCCCGTGGGCGCCGCCATCCTCGTCTCGATCCTGCTGGCCATCTTCGGGGTCTGGAAGCTGACCGGGATGACGTTCCAGATCCGCGACATCGTCAGCTTCCGCGGCGAGGCCCTGTTCTGGTCGGCGATCCTCGTCTCCAACACCCTCGGCACCTCGATGGGCGACTTCCTCTCCGACAGCTCGGGACTCGGCTACGCCGGCGGCGCGCTGCTCGTGACCGGGCTGCTGGTGGTGCTCGTCGCCCTGATGCCGGTTCCCGCGGTGCCCAACGTGCTGCTGTTCTGGATCGCCTTCGTGCTCACCCGCCCGCTCGGCGCCACCGCCGGTGACCTCCTCACCAAGCCGGTCGCCAAGGGCGGCCTGGACCTCGGCACCGCGGGCTCCTCGGCCGTGCTGCTCGCCGTCCTGTTCGGCCTGATGGCCTACTGCGAGGTCCGGGAGCGCAAGCGGAACGCCGTACTTGCGCCCCTGCCGGACGAGCCGGACCGGGTCACCCAGCGGGCAGGCTGACCACGAACCGTGCGCCCGGGGTGTGCCGCGGATCGTGCCGCACCTCGCCGCCGGCGGAGCGGGCCAGGCGTCGCGCGAGCGGCAGCCCCAGGCCCGCTCCGCCGTGTTCGTCGTCCGGATCGGCCCGCCGTCCGGGCTGGAAGAGCTGCCCGGTGAACGACTCCGGGACGCCGGGACCGTCGTCCGTGATGTCGATGCGTATGCCGTCCGCGGTGCGCCGGGCCTCGACGGCGACGTACGAGCGGGCGTACCGCACGGCGTTGGCGAGCAGGGGGCTGACGATCCGTTCGAGCAGGGCGGCCTGGACCCCGGCCTCCAGACGCTCGTCCTCGCCGTGCACCTCGACCGTGACCCGGGCGGGGGCCGTCAGGGCCGTGGTGAGGTGCCGCAGCGTCGGCAGCACGCCCGCCGTGCCGGGGACCGTCGGCGTGCCCTCGCGGGCGTCGTTCAGCAGGGTGTCGCAGATGGTGCGCATCGACTGGGCAGCGTCGGCGATCACCGCGTGGGTGGCCTTGGTGTCGGCGTCCGTGCGCGGGCGGGCCTGCCACCAGTCCAGCTCGGCGACGATCCGGCTGAGCGGGGTGCGCAGCTCGTGCGACAGCTCCGCGGTCAGCTGCCGCTCATGGCGCAGCACCGCCCGGATGCGGTCCAGGAGCTCGTCCAGCGACGCGCCCAGCCGGGCCAGTTCGGCCGGGCGCTGCACCGTGCCGAACCGCTCGTCGGAGGCCACGGCACTCCACTGCGTGGCCTGGTCGGTCATGGTGCCCACGGGCCGCAGCGCCCGCCCGACCGCCAGGCGCGTGAGGGCGTAGGTGCAGGCGAGCATCACGGCGTCCAGGACGAACGACCCCAGCAGCAGCGTGTCCGCCGAACTGCGGTACGGCGACAGGTCCAGGGCGGTGACGACCGTGGCCGCGCCGCCCTGCGCGCGGGTCGGCACGGGCCGGGCGCACAGCCGGACGGGTCTGTGCACCCGGTGGCCGTCGACGGTGACGCAGTCCCGGCCGCCCCGCGCCACCAGTCCCTCCGCGACCCGGCCCAGCGGCCCGTGCGCGGCGGTGGACGAGGGCTGTTCGAGCAGGTGCCGGCCGGCGTAGATCCACACGTTGGAGTCGAGGAGCGCGTCGTTGGAGGTCTCCAGGACGCGCACCTTCGGGCCCTTGGTGTCGATGGTCGTGGCGACCGCCGCCGCCCGGGTGCCCAGTACGTCGTCGGCCTGGCGCTGGAGGTGGTGCCGGACCACCGTGTTGAAGGCGATGGTGAGGATCACCATCAGCAGGGTCGCGGTGGTGAACGCGACCAGGGAGAGACGACCGCGCAGGGTGCGCGGCGCCAGCCGGGTGAGCAGGGCGGTGGCCCGCGGGGCCGGGACGGCGGTCATGACAGCCGGTGGCCGATGCCTCGCGCGGTGCCGAGCGTCAGACCGCTGCCCGATTCGCGCAGCTTGCGGCGCAGCCGGGTCAGATACTGGTCCAGCGTGTTGTCGCTGACCTGAGCACCCTCGGGCCACCCCGCCCGGACCAGCTCGCGGCGGCGCACGATGTCCCCGGACGCCGCCATGAGCGCCGCGAGGAGACGGAATTCCGTCGGCGTCAGATCGACGTGCCGACCGTGCACGGTCAGGCCGTGGCGGACGGGATCCAGGACGAGGTCCCCGGCCGTGGCCGCCGGGCGCGGGGCGGCGCGTTTGAGCGCCGCCCGCAGCCGGGCGGCGAGCTCGGTGAGGTGGAACGGCTTGGGCAGATAGTCGTCGCCGCCGGCGGAGAAGCCGGAGAGCCGGTCCGTGAGCCGGTGGTGGGCCGTCAGGAAGATCACCGGGGCGAGGAAGCCGTTCGCCCGTATCGCCTGGCACACGTCCCGGCCGTCCGCGTCGGGCAGTCCGATGTCGAGGACGGCCGCGGAGACGTCGTCGTCGGCCAGCCGCAGCGCGGTCGCGCCGTCCGCGGCGGGCACGGTGTCGTACCCCTCGTCCCGCAGGCCCCGCAGCAGCACGTCCCGCAGTGCGTGATCGTCCTCGACGACCAGGATCTTGTGGCGCATGGTCCTCCGTGGGCTCGCTCGGCCGGTCCGGCGGGGCTGCCGGGAGCCGATCCCCGCCCGGCTATGCCGGCGTGCTCGTCCGCTCCGCGGCGGTGTCCTGCCCGGCAGCGGACGCCCTGAGCAGCGGACGCAGCGGGGTGGTCTCCAGGCGGCCCGCCAGGTCCTCCGGGCGGCGGCTCAGCGGGATCATCGTGACGGAAGCGACGAGGGCTCCGACGATGAACCCTGCCACCACGTCGTGAGGGTAGTGGGCGCCGACCCAGAGCCGCGAGGCCGCCATCGCACCGGCCGCCACCAGCGCGGTGTGACCGATCCGCCGCGAGACGAAGAAGAGGGCCACCGCGGCGGCCGCGGCTATCGCCGTGTGGTTGCTGGGGAACGACCAGTCGCCCGGGGCGGGACACGCCTCCAGAGGTGACACGTGCAGGCTCTGACACGGGCGGTCCTCGCGGACCATCAGCTTCAGCACGGAGTTCACCGCGAACGCGAGGACGACCACCAGCGGGACCACCAGGGCGATCAACGCGGCCCCGGAGCCGGTGCGGCGCGCCCGCCACCAGCCCACGACCATCAGCACGGCGAACAGTCCGAGCCCGTACGTCGACCAGGCGGAGATCAGGGAGTCCAGCCAGGCGGGGACGCGGTGGGTCAGGTCGACCACGTCCGTATAGGCCGAGCCGTCGATCGACGACCCGTCGAAGGCATACATCATCCGCGGACACCCTCCTTCGCGGCCCGGCGGGAGCGCAGCAGCTCCAGGGCGAGCGGGGTCAGGGAGACCGCGACGATCACCGCGATCATGGGCAGCAGGTACTTGTCGACGTTCGGCACCGACGAGCCGAGCGCGTATCCGCCGAGGGTGAGGCCGAGGCTCCACACGAGGCCGCCGACGACCTGCCAGAGGGTGAAGGTCCGCGCGGGCACCTGCAGCGCGCCCGCCATCGGGTTCAGCACGGTGCGCACCACGGGGACGAAGCGGGCCAGGACGATCGCCTTCGCGTGTCCGTACCGCTCCAGGAGCTCCTCGGCGCGCTTGGCGCCCTCGTGCAGCCGGGCCGAGCGGCTGCGGGCGAGCAGCGCGCCGCCCGCCTTGCGTCCCAGCAGGTACCCCACCTGGGACCCGGTGAGCGCGCCCACGGCCGCGGCGACCAGCAGCAGCGGCAGGGACAGCTTCACTCCGTGCTGACCCGAGCCGGTGCACAGCAGGCCCGCCGTGAACAGCAGGGAGTCGCCGGGCAGGAAGAAGCCGATGAGCAGCCCCGTCTCGGCGAACATCACGATGCCCACGCCCAGCACGCCGAACGCCGCGAGCAGGGACTGGGCGTCCAGCACATTGACCGCGAGCTGTGATCCCAGTGACAGGGATGTGGCCATCGTCGTGAGCCCTTCCATCCGGGTGGCCGGGCGCGACGAGGCGTCACCGGCGTCTGACTACAGACATGTAGACCGTCTACTGAACTGTAGACGATAACGGGGTGGCGAACGTTCCCGTGATCGGCGGACGGGTGAACGCGGCCGGATTCGATCGGTGGTGCCCGGCGGGGTCACTCCGTCGCGAGGGAGATCTCCGTCGCCTTGATCAGGGCCACGACCGAGGAGCCGGGCGTCAGACGCAGCTCCTCCACGGCGTCCCTGGTCACGGCGGCCGTCAGTGCCGCGCCCACGACCCTGACCTTGACCGACGCCATCGCCCCGCCCGTGGTGACCCCGTCGACGGTACCCGGCAACTGGTTCCGGATGGAAACGCCCTCGACCGGGGCGCCGGCGAGCGCGACCTCCGTCGACTTCACCAGGGCGTACACCGAGGCGCCGGGCGCGAGGTTCAGCTCGTCCACCGCCTCCGCGGTGATCGCCGCGGTGATGTCCTGGCCCCCGGCCAGCCGGACCTTCACAGCCGCCATCACCTCGCCCGGGGTGACGGCCGTGACGGTGCCGGGAATCTGGTTGCGCATGCTCAGGTTCATGGGGACGCCTCGCGGAACGTGGGGGATTGTCGGGATCTGTCCCTGGCAGGCCCACGGTAGCGGGATTCGAGGAGCCGGACCCGCGCGGAGCGTCAGGCCGGGTACGCGTGCGTCTGTGCCGCCTTGACGGTCGCCCAGACCGGGGCGCCCGGATGGAGACCCAGCTCGGCCGCGGCCACGGTGGTGAGATCCGCGGCGAGGGACAGCTCGCCGGTGAGGTCCGCGCGGATCTGGTCGCCGTGGGTCTCCAGCCCCACGACCTCGCACCGCCACAGATTGCGCGCGCTGGAGCCGCTGGGCCGGTCCCGGTACAGGGTGACCGCACCCGGCGGGAACGCCACGAAGACCGCTCCCGACAGCTCCTCCGTGGTCGTGATCGCGGGACCGGTGTCGAGCCGCACCGTATGACCGTCCGCCCGTCCCCGGTAGAGGTTCAGCCCGACCAGCTGCGCGATGTAGTCCGTACGGGGGCGGCGGGCGATGCCGGCAGGGGACCCCTCCTGCACCACGCGGCCGTGCTCGATCACGACCAGCCGGTCGGCGAGCACCATGGCGTCCAGCGGGTCGTGCGTGACCAGGACGGCCACCGCCTCGAACTCGGCCAGATGACGGCGCAGCTGGGCGCGCACATCGAGCCGGGTACGGGCGTCGAGCGCGGCCAGCGGCTCGTCCAGGAGCAGCAGCCGGGGCCGGGTGGCCAGCGCGCGGGCGAGCGCCACGCGCTGGGCCTGGCCGCCCGAGAGCCTGCGCGGCTTGGCCCCGGCGTGGTCGGCGAGGCCCATGCGGGTCAGCCACTCGGCGGCCTGGGCGCGCGCCTCCGCCTTGGACGCGCCCCGGCAGCGCGGACCGAAGGCGACGTTGTCCAGCGCGGTCAGATGCGGGAAGAGCAGGTAGTCCTGGAAGACGACACCGACCGGGCGGGACTCGGGCGGCGTACGGTCCAGCGCGGTGCCGTCCAGCCGCAGATGGCCGCCGGTGAGCGGGACGAGACCGGCCAGAGCGCGCAGGGCGGTGGTCTTGCCGGCGCCGTTCGGGCCGAGCACCGCGACGACGTCGCCCGGCGCGGCGGTCAGCGTGACATCCAGCCGGAAGGAGCCGCGTTCGACGACGAGCCGGGCGTCCAGGCCCTCGGCACGCACGCCGTCGGTCCTCGGACCGGCCGTGGTCCGATCGATGTCGGTCATCTCGGGTCCGTCCCGCACACCCGGCGCAGGCCGCTCATGACGCCGTCATCCAGCGGCCCCGCAGCCCCGCCAGAACCGCGATCGACACCGCGAGGAGCACCAGGCTCAGCGCGATCGCCGCCGCCGGGTCGTTCTGCAGGGCCAGATAGACGGCCAGCGGCATCGTCTGCGTACGACCGGGGAAGTTGCCCGCGAAGGTGATCGTGGCCCCGAACTCGCCGAGCGCCCGCGCCCACGCCAGCACCGCACCGGCCGCGATGCCCGGTGCGACCAGCGGCAGCGTGACCCGGCGGAACGCGGTGAAGCGGGAGGCGCCGAGCGTCGTGGCGGCCTCCTCGTAGCGCGGATCGGCGGCCCGGAGCGTGCCCTCGACGCTGATGACGAGGAACGGCATCGCCACGAACGCCTCGGCCACCACCACCCCGGCCGTCGTGAACGGCAGGGTGACACCGAACCACGTGTCCAGCCAGCGCCCCACGACCCCGTTGCGCCCGAGCGCCAGCAGCAGCGCCACACCGCCCACCACGGGGGGCAGCACGAGCGGCAGTGTCACCAGGGCCCGTACGACGCCCCGGCCCGGGAAGTCCGTACGGGCCAGCAGCCAGGCCAGGGGCACGCCCAGCACCAGGCTCACCGCGGTGGCGGCGGTCGCGCTCACCAGGGACAGCTGCAGCGCCTGCCACACCTCCACGCTGGTCAGCTGGTCGGGCAGGGTGCGCCACGGGGCCCTGACGAGCAGGGCGACCAGGGGCAGCAGCAGGAACACCAGACCGGCCAGCGCGGGCAGCAGCAGCGGCAGGGGAGCGCCCGGCCGGCGGACACGTCCGTGCCGCGGCCCGTCCACGAGGGTCTCGGCCGCGGCACCGGACGTGTCGAGCCGGCTCATGGCTGGAGGAACCCCGCCTCGGTCAGGACCTTGCGGCCCTCGGCGGACCGCACCAGCGCGATGAACGCCTTGGCGGCCTCGGCGTTCGGCGCGTTCTTCAGCAGGGCGATCGGGTAGTCGTTGATCGCCTTGCCCGACTCGGGGAACTCCACACCCGTCACCTTGTCACCCGCCGCCCTCACATCGGTCCGGTAGACGACCGCGGCGTCGGCCTCCTTCAGCTCCACCTTCGTCAGGGCGCTCTTGACGTCCTGCTCGTATGACACCGGTGTCAGCTTCAGGTTGCTCGCGGTCAGCGCCTTCTGCGCGGCGGCCCCGCACGGCACCGTCCTGTCGCACAGCACGACCTTCAGGCCGGACTTGGTGAGGTCCTTCAGGGAGGAGACCTTGTGCGGGTTGCCGGGCAGGGTGGCGATCTCCAGCTGGTTGCGCACGAAGGTGGCGGGGGTGCCGGCGGCGTCCTTCCTGCCCGTCACGACGGCCATGGTCTTCGGGCTGGCCGCGGCGAAGACGTCGGCGGGGGCCCCGCCGGTGATGCTCGCGGCGAGGGTGTCGCTGCCGCCGAAGTTGAACGACACCTTCGTGCCGGGGTGCTCCTTCTCGAACTCCTGCCCGAGGGTGGTGAAGCTCTCCTTGAGGGAGGCGGCGGCGAAGACGGTGACCGTGCCGGTCAACTTCGACGAGGCCGACGAGGCGGACGAGTCCGACGACGCGGAGGAGTCCGACGAGGACGTGGCGGAGTCCGATGTCCTGGCGGCGTCGGAGCCGGAGGAGGAGCAGGCGCTCAGGGCCAGCAGCGCGGCGGCTCCCGCACCGGTCAGCTGCACCATCCGGCGGGTCCGGCACGCGGAACGGGTCATCACGGGTCCACTCCTCTGCTCGTCCAGGAAGGGTCCCAGGACCCCTCCGTTACGCCGATCATACTGACGCAGATGCCATCCGGAAGTCTGCTGTGGCATCGCATGGGCTGGGTCGTCGGCGGATGGGACTCGCATGTGCGTTTGTACGGGGGCGTCGCCGGGGTACCGTCACCCGGGAGGTGGTGACCTGTGGGTCGGTCTCTGACGGATCCGATCGCCGACGCCGCCGTGCCGGCGGAGCTCGCGCTGACCGGAGACCTCGCGCGTCCCGCCCTGCTGACCGTCCGGGACCTGCTGTCCTGGCCCCAGCACCGGGTGCGCGTCAGTTTCGAGTGCGCCACCAGCGGCGTACGGCACCACCGCTTCGAGGGCCCGCTGCTGCACGACGTGCTCTCGGCCGCCGGGCCCGTGTTCGATCCCGCCCGGCGCAAGGACCGACTGCGCTTCCTGATCGCCGTCACGGGCGCGGACGGCCACCACGCTCTGCTGTCCTGGGCGGAGATAGACCCGGACTTCGGCGGTGCGCCCGTGCTGCTCGCGGCCGGCATGGACGACGCTCCGCTCACCCGGTCCGGACCCCAGCTCGTGCTGCCGCAGGACCGCTGCGGGGCCCGGTACGTCAGCGGCATCAACGCGATACGGGTCGACGGCCGTTACGGGTTCTGAACGCGGGCGCGCGGCCGTTGCGGGCCCTGGCCGTTGCGGGCCCTGGGTGTGGGTGCCTGGCTGTTGCGGGCCCTGGATGTCCGCGCCTTGCCGTCGCGGGCCCTGGGTGTGGGCGCCTGGCCGTCGCGGGCCCGGGACCTGGCTGCCGGCTGCCGGACCGCCGCCGGTTCAGGTCCGGTCGATATGGACGTTCGTCGACTTCACCCGGGCGGTGGCCTCCATGCCGACCTCCAGGCCCAGTTCCTCCACGGCCTCCCGGGTGAGCAGGGAGACCAGACGGTGCGGACCCGCCTGGATCTCCACCTGGGCGGCCACGTCGCCGAGCTTCACGGCGGTGACGATTCCGGGGAACGCGTTGCGGGCCGAGGTGTGCGACGGGGCGTCCTCCTCGCCGGTGCCGCCGCGCGCCAGCTCCACCGAGAACGCGGCCAGGTCCCTGCCGTCGATGACCCGGCGCCCGCTCTCGTCCCGCCGGGTCGCCACCCGGCCCGCGTCCGCCCACCGTCGCGCGGTGTCCGGACTCACCCCGAGCAGACGGGCGGCCTGCCCGATTGTGTAGGACTGCATGGGCGCCACGATAGGCGCCCGCGCCGTACCCGCCACAACACGCCCGGGAGGCCCCCTCGCACGCCGGATCTGCGGAAACCGACGTGGCCGTTCGTGCCCCATGGCAGGATCCCACGCCATGGATGTCTCCTGGGCGGTGCGGGCGGTGCGCGCGGCGGTGTTCGCCGTCGTGTGCGTGCTGCTCGCCGCCGGGGGACACACGCTGGCCACCGGCGCGGTGCCACCGGTGTGGGCGGACGCGGCCGGGTTCCTGCCCGTGTTCGTCGTGAGCACGGCGCTCGCCGGGCGTGAACGCTCGCTCCCCGGCATCGCCGTCGCGATGCTCCTCGTGCAGGGCGGGCTCCACCTCGCCTTCGACGCGGCCGGGCCGCCCGACACGCCGATGCGCGGGCCGGACATGCCGGCCAGCATGCACATGGCCTCCCAGCCACACGCGATGACCCCCCACGCCATGGCCGCGCACCTGGCCGCCGCCCTGCTCGCCTCCTGGTGCCTGCGGCGCGGCGAGGCGGCCCTGTGGTCGTTGCTGCGCAAGGCCGTGGCCTTCGTCCCGGGCCTCGCCGCCTGGTGGCGCCCGGCGCCGCTGCCCGCGTACGTCGGGCCGCCGCGCCCGTACGCCCCCCGGCGCCGCCCCCGCCGGCAGGCGCTCCTCCGCCACGCCCTGTCCCGGCGCGGCCCGCCCCGGCTCGCCCCGTACACGAACTGACCCCCCCATACCGAGCACGAGTACGGAGCTTCCCCACCCATGTCCCCCATGCGTACCACCCTGCGCCGCGCCGGCGCCGTCACCGCCCTCGCCGCCGCCGGTGTCCTCACCGCGGCGGGCGCGGCCTTCGCGCACGTCACCGTCCACCCCCAGAGCTACGCCAAGGGCGCCACGGACGGTGCGCTGACCTTCCGGGTCCCCAACGAGGAGGACACCGCCGCGACCACCAAGGTGCAGATCTTCCTGCCCACCGACCACCCGGTCCTGGGCGTCCTGGTCTCCCCGCGGGACGGCTGGGACGCCCAGGTGACCACCACCAAGCTCAAGACGCCGATCAAGACGGACGACGGCACCGTCACCGACGCCGTCTCCGAGATCACCTGGACCGGCGGCCGTATCCGCCACGGCCAGTACGAGGACTTCACCGTCGCCTTCGGCCGACTCCCGGACGACACCGACCAGTTGACCTTCAAGGCGCTGCAGACCTATTCCGACGGCAATGTCGTTCGCTGGATCGAGGAGGCCAAGAAGGGCGCGGCGGAACCGCAGAACCCGGCCCCCGTCGTGCAGTTGACCGCCAAGGGCACCGCGGACGGCAGTGGCTCGACGGCCGCCTCGTCCGGCACGGCCGCCACACCGAGCGACTCCCCCTCCTCCACGAGGACCGCCGCGGGCAGCGACTCCACCGCCCGGGGCCTTGGTGTCGCCGGTCTGGTCGTCGGTGTGCTGGGCCTGGCGGCCGCGGGCTTCGCGATCGCCCGCGGCCGTACCCGCAACTCGACCTCGGAGTAACCGGATTCCCGCCCCGTCGGCGTCAACAGTCAGCCTCTGCCCATGCGGTGATTACCTTGCGGGTCACGGCGCTGGGAGAGGAGATCGACGACTGAGGCGCCGTCTGCGGGCCGGTGTCGTGCTGGTGTGAGCGCGGCACGCATACGGGGGCGGCGCTGTGTGGCCGCTGCGCTCTTTGAGACCCGACAGACTCAAAGAGCGCAGCGGCTACGAGAGCCCATCGTCGTTGAGCACTTGTGAGGCGCGAACTTGTTGACCTTAACGATCCCGTCGGTGGTCAGTTCGAGACGCACGCGTAAGAGCCCCCACCAGCCGAACAGGCGGAAGCCGAACGCGATAGCCGTCGCCTCGCCTGCTGAGGCCAGATGGCTGAGGTTCGGCTGCACCGGCAACTCCAGCCACGTCGACGCCGCCGCGACTGCGGGGAGCCCAGCGAATGCGTAGCCCGCGGCACGGCGGTACATACCGAGTTGCCACACTCCCAGCACGGTGCCACGCGTATCTCCACAGCGCTCAATGATGCATGCGCAGGCCCCGACGGGAACCGGGGAGCTCGGCTGACGAGTGCAGCAGCGAAGTACAGCAACCACCGCGATCGCAGCCGACCGGCAGCAACCGCAGGCGTCCGGCTGACCACCGCAGCAGACCTCAACGACCGCCCCGCCTGTAGTTCGGGACGAAGGGCTCACTGGTTCAGATCCGGCCATCCCGACAGCTGAAACTGCAGGTCACGGCTTGATTGGTCCATCTGGGCCTCAGCTACGGCCCAGGTGGGAGTTCGGGCCTCGCTGGTAAAGACCCTCGCCGTGCAGATTGCGCCCCTCGCGTCAATGCCATCCACCCGGGCATGGTGGGCGACCATCCGAGGTGGCGCGACGTGCCCGAGAATCCCCAGGTATCACGTACCCCCATCGGGCGACTCGTGACGATGGCCGAGGTCGCCGACGCCACCGACTTCCTCCTCCAAAACAGCGGCGTCAACGCCCAGGACCTGTTCGTCGACGGCGGAGTGCGCGTCACCTGATACGAGTGCCGCATGTGGTCGCGCCCGCCAAGGCACAACCGATGCGACCTCGCTCACGCTCGCCCACTGCACCGATGCCAGCGTCGTAGAGCCGCATCTCGGAGGAACCCCAGGGAGCTGGTAAACCATCGCACCGGATTAGTGTTGGCTCCAATGACACAGGCCGCGTGTTGTATTCAACGACCCAGGCCGCGTGTGGTTATATCGTGACAGTGAAGGTGATGGCGATGGCAATTAACCAGCACACCCACCGTCATCGGCTATCTGGCGACACGTACGCAAGGCCGTATCGGCATTGCGAACCCCGCACCGCGAGCAGACCCTTATAGCGGAGATGTAGTAGCCGGCTAATCGGGTGACGGCCCTCAGCTACGGCGCACTCACCCAGTCCTCACCCTCTATTTCAATCCCTGGCCCCGCCGATGCGCATTAGTGGCAGGAAGGTCAATCACGGTCATTCGAGCACGCCAGACTTCGATACCGGGTGCTGGCGGACATCTACTCCACAGTGAGGGAATACGTTTCATGACAGACGGCAACGAAAATGTGCGTGCGGGGCGACCACCCGCGAATGTGAATAGGCGACGCCTCCTTCAAGGGGCAGCGGGCGCCTTCCTAGTATCCGCCGGCATCTATGAGATGATCGACAGCATTGCAAAACCACCGGACCGGCCCGCTGCTGGCACTGAGAGCCAGCCCGTCCAGGAACAATATATCCTGCAGAACGAGCAGGTGGTCATGGTCGATGGCTCGGGCGTGAAGAGCAGCAATGGCACGATTGCGGTCCGGGTGCCGGCCCTGCACGATCATGTCATTACCGCAAGGCTGAATGTGCCGGCGGATGCCAAGGCGTTGCAGGAGGCGCAGCACCACTTCGAGTCCGCCCTCCTGGGTCTGGAACGAGAATTTCCGCCTACTCCCACGGGAGTGGCCACCACGGTCGCCTGGGGACTTCCCTACTTCCAGCACTACATCCCCACCCTGGGCAAGGCGTCGGGTTTCTTCAAGACGGGGACACGTTACCCGGCGTATCTGCCGGTCGATTTGGTGACCTCCAAGGCGGAGGGCCATACCGTATATGCGCTGCAGGAGGCCAGGACGTTCCCCAGCGACGAGCCCCCGCCTGGCTTCGGGCCAGTCCGTTTGGAACAGAATGACGTGGCCGTGCTGCTCCGCAGTGACTCGCTCTCCAATATCAAGGAAGCCCAAAGCGCCCTCTTCGGGCCTGGAAGCAACCAGGCGGGCAGCCTGTTCAAGGTGACGAGTATCCGCCAGGGCTTCTCCGGGGGCGGTTTCTACGGGCAACAGGGCCTCCCGAGCAAGATGGCGCTGGCAGCTGATATCCCCGGTGCGCAGTGGATTCCGCGACAGGCGCAGGGCTTCCTCGGCTTCGCCACCACCCTGGACTCGAATATGGGACCCGGCAACATCGCCAGTCTGGAGACACTGCCTGGCCTCACCGATCAGTGGCCCAACGGTTACTTCAAACAGGGGACCACCATGGGTCTCTCGCACACGTATCAAGATCTGGTGACCTGGTACGAAAAGAACTTCCCTCAGTACGCGGATCGCGTCCAGGCGATGCTCCAGCCCGGCCTCTCGCCTGCGCCCGCGCCGGGTACGTACGCCCTCCAACCGCCAGGTCAAAGTGAGGCCGAAGTGGCTCAAGGAGTCCAGCGGTACCACGCCTACGGTCACACTGGGAGCATGTCGCAGGTGGACAGCACCACATCACCGACGACCAGCAACTACGGGAAGGCCTACCCCACGGGGACGACCATCCCCGTGCGCGGCGATTTCGACACGCTGGACAATCCATTCCACTACACGTCCGATCCGACGGGAGACCACTACAGCAAGAAGCCGGCGGCCGGGTTGCACTTCATTCAGTTCCAGCCGACGATTGCAATCTTCAATCGCGTTCGGCTCGCGATGGACGGCCACTATCCAGATATGACACTCCCTATCGCACCGCGCAGCCCCCACGCCGGCATCAACTCGGTCCTGCACACGACCCACCGGCAGAACTATCTGGTCCCACCACGTCGCCATCGCTCCTTCCCGCTCGCCGAGTTCCTTGTCTGACTACTGGACTAGGTTTCGCCGTCGTTGGGGAGACTCCAAGCAAGCAGACTGCGGGCCGAGGAGTGTGCACGCATCCTGGACCGACAGAGTGAGCCGCGCGGAAGAACACGGTCTCAGTCTTGGTCTCATTCGTCGGCGGTCGGAACCGTTCACGGGCGTACGAGCCAGCCGTCTGGAACGCGGTGGTGAACGAGCGCGGACGTGGCCGAACGGCGTCCCGACCTGGAGGAACAGAACTCGAAGGCGAGCGTGGCGCAACGCCAGCGCCCTCGGTCGCAGGTCAGCAGGGCACCCCGGGCCAGAAGACACGAGCTTCCCAAGCTGAGAGCGCGAGTTCGATTCTCGTCGCCCGCTCCACGACGAAGGCCAATGTCAAAGGCCCGGGCCTTTATGCTGCACTTCTTGATCACTTGTCGTGTGCCAGATTCGTGCCAAACGCTGTTCAGGACCCTTCTCGGCGGCAGCCGCCCGAGCCTTCTGGACAGTGGCGTCAAGACTGGCGGCGACCTCTTCCTGTCGCTCGTCGTCGGAGTGACACCTGCCCGCGCATCGAGAAGTTCCGCACGATCATCGGCACCCCTGCCGGAACGAACGATCTCCTGACCGCGTACAAGGTCGATCGGCCCGCCGTCGCCAGGTGCTAACGCCT
>NZ_BBZJ01000041.1 GCF_001417775.1 Streptomyces sp. TP-A0356
CCTTCCCCAACCAGACCACCAAATGGATCCGCACCCAACAACGCACCTGGACCCAGCTCCACCCCCACCAACAACACCTGCTGGGCACCCTCGGCATCCACAGCCCCACACCCCTATACCGCTACAACAACCACCCAACGAAACTGACCAACCAGCCAACAGAACTGACCAACACCAACAAGACCAACTCAAAGCAGAAAACCCGCAGTTCACAAGCCCGCCCAGTCGCAGCCCGCAAGCAACGCCAAGCACCTCGCCAGCACACACCCCACCGCCCAACCCAACCAGCCAACTGATCAGCCCAGCTCAACGCCCCGGATACCGATCAAAAAGAACGAACCACGACAGCCGCCGTCATCTACAACCGGCTCCACGGCGACCTCAAGGTCCCGTTCACGTACCGCGTGCCCGGCCGCGACGACCAGGAGGCCAAGGTCGAGGGGTGGCCGGCCGCGCTCGCCGCCTTCCCACTTGGGCAATGGATCGCCGACGCCCGCCGCGTCTACGCCCGTGGGGACATGGATAAGAACCGCGTCCAGCAGCTGGAGAAGCTGGGCATGGTCTGGTCGCACTTCGACGTCGCGTGGGAAGAGGGCCTGGCCGCCGCGCGCGGGTGGGCCGAGGAGAACGGGCATCTGCTGGCGCCGCTGGACGCCACCTACCAGGGGTACCGGGTGGGCATCTGGCTGAAGAACGCGCGGGCCGCCGCCCGGAAGGCCGCCGAGATCGAGCAGCGGCGCGCCGAGGGACTGCCAGTGGAGTCGGCGGCCGGCGCGCTGTCACAGGAGCGGCGCGAGCAGCTCGAGGACATCGACCCCTCGTGGTGCCCGGCCTGGCCGGTGGAGTGGCAGCGCGCCTTCCACCTCGTGCGGCTGCACCTGGAGGCCGGCGGCACCCTGCCCATGGAGCCGGGCACCGTCATGCACCAGGGCGAGGACCTGGGGCGCTGGGTGCGCTCGGTCCGGCTGGGCTGGGACAAGCTCACAGGCGTGCAGCAGTGGATGTGCGAAAACATCCTCCGGATCGAGCCCGCAGCACAGGACGAGAAGCCCCGACCGCGCCGCACGCAGGCCGACAAATGGGCCATGAACTACGCCGCCGCCAAACAGTACTACGAACGCGAGGGGCACCTGCGGGTACCCAGAAAGCACATCGAACGGGTCGACGGCGAGAACCAGGAGAAGCGGGAGCTGAGGCTGGGCGCCTGGATCAGCAACCAGCGGAGCAGGGCCGCGACACTGACGCCCGAGCGGATCGCGCAGCTCTCCCGTATCGGCATGCGATGGGCATAAATCGGCCCCGTCCGCGAACCGCGGGCCGCACAGGGAGCCTGTGCGGCCCGCGGCCGTATGCGGCGGCGCCCCAGGTCCCGGGTCGGTGGCGGATCGCCCGGCCGGGTGGGTGCGTCGACGCAAGGGTGGGCCAGTGACGACAGCCGTGGTGCCCGTGGCGCGACGGCCATCGCCCACCGGCCGGTGAACATGCTCAGGAGGGCCCGGAATCCCCTTCGGCGTCAGGCAGCAGTGCGGTGACCTTCAGGATGTGCACGGCCTGGTTCTCGCCGAGGTAGGCCTTCAGAATGCGGGTGAAGGCGGAATCGCCGAGTTTCGCGCGCTGAGCACGCAGGGCGTTGATGTTGCGGGTTGCGTTCTTCGATCCGATCTGCTCGTTGATGCGCAGCGCGTACGCCATGGCGTAGACGGCCTCATCATGGATTCCCTGCTCCGCCCGCAGGTTCCCGAGTTCGGCGTAGTCGAGGGCGATCCCCTGCTGGTCTCCGAGTTCCTTGTCCATGGAAAGGCAGCGGCGATAACATTGCTCCGCGAGATCGTAGTCGCCTTGGCGCTGGGCGATCTTTCCCAGGTGGAAGGTACTGTTGCAGATTCCTGCCTGGTTTCCCAGACGTGTCTTGATGGCGATGGACGAACGCAGGCTTGACTCGGCCCGCTCATAGTCACCGCGTTTTTCGTACATGCATCCCAGTTGGTGGTGGACGATGGCGGCTTCTGTCTCGCGGTGCGTCTGCTCGTAGAGGCCCAGTGCCATCCGGTACCGGGTCTCGGCTTCGTCGAAGTGCTTGGTCATGAAAGCGATGCTGCCCAGGTCCTCATGGCACATGGCGACAGCCCGCACATCGCCCGCCGCTTCGCAGATCGGCAGTGCCCTCTCGAGACACATCCGGGCAGTGCCGTAGTGGCCCGCTTTCTGCAGGTCGATGGCAAGGAGCACGTAGGTGCTGCCGAGCGGGCTGGGGTGGGAGTGCATGCGACGGAACGCGAGATACGAGGTGGCACGGTCGAGGGCCAACGCGGCTTCCTCCGGGGGCAGATGACCCACGAGGGCAGCGTTGAAGTCCTCTTCTCCCAGTTCGAGGTACTGGATGGCCAACCAGTCGATGTCCTTGCGGTCCCTGAAGGGGTGTTCCATCCAGTGCAGCCACGCGTCCGCGGTGCAGGTAATTCCGTCAGCGGCGCGGCCGAGAACTGTACGGACGGCGCCCAGTTGGCGGTTCGCACTTGCCAGGAATTGTTGCTCGCCCAGAACCGTGTACATGGCCCGGGCGCGGGTGAAACAGGTCTCTGCCCAGGTGAGGTCGCACCGTTCCCGCGCGGTGCCGCCGAGTTCGAGGTGGCATTCGGCGATGTCGCGGGTGCTTCCGATGTCCTCGAATATTTCCAGTGCGGCCCTGAGGTGGAGGTCGGCCGACTCGTAGTCGAAGAGCGCGGCCGCGATTCTGGAGAGCAGCAGCCTGCCTTGCCCTGTCCTGACTCGGTCGTTCAGCCTGGTGAATCCCGACAACGCATTGAGGACACACTGTTCCGCCTTCGCGTAGTCCTGGGAGAGGAAAGCGAGCGAGGCGATCTGGTGATGGCTTGCGGCGATGCCCTCCAGGTCGTCCGTTTCCTCGGAGACGGCCAGAACCTCAAGGTACTGCCGCTCGGCCAGAGCGTGATCCCCCCTACGCATGGCGATCCCGGCAAGCTGGTGCATCGTGAGGGACATCGAATGCCGGTCGCCGAGACGTTCCTTGATGGAAAGTGACTCCCGGTACAGCCGTTCGGCTTCCTGTAGATCGTCCCGGTTGTCGGCGATCAGGCCGAGCTGATGGAGCACCACCGCGACATCGTGGTCCGCGCCGAGAGCGCGGAAGGCGGCGAGAGCCGTACGGTACAGCGTCTGCGCCTGGGCAGTGTCCCCCCGGCTCAGCCTCACGTCGGCGAGATCTCCGACGATGGTGGCCCGGGTCTTGGAGCCCTGGGGGGCCAGCGCCAGCGACTGGCGGATGAGCTGCTCCTGCCAGGACCACTGGCCAGCGGCGTTGAGTTCGTGACAGACGCGCCTGGTGCACTCGATGGCACCCTCCACGTCACCCGCCGCCAGCCAGTGGTACCGGGCCTCGATCACCTGCTGGATGTACTCCGTCGGCTCCGATACGGCACGACTGCGACGGGCCCAGTATTCCGCGGCTCTCTCGTGCAGCGTGCGTAACCGCTCCTGGCCGGCCAGTGCGGCCAGTGTCCCGGCGGTCCAGCGGTGCACCGAGTATCCCGGGCCGTCAGGCGCTACGAGCCCGAGGCGCAGCAGGGCGGCGAGCGCGCCTGCCATGCCTTCCGGGACGGGCGGATATTCCTCGGCCCCGGGCGCGGCGGCCAGGACCGAGGCGAGCCCGTCGGTGTCCACGGGCAACCGGTACACCGACGCACCGAGCAACAGGTCCTTTCCCACAGGAACGGCGTCCACTCGCTCGATCAACTGCGGAAGCAGTACGTCCTCGGCGATCAGTGCCCCTGTCTCGGCCAGCAGTTCGCCGAGGCTGTCGCCGGGGGGCCGTCTGCCGGCGGTGGCGGCACGCAGCCGAGCGGTCACGTCGTCGAACCGTCCGTGACCGTCACGCAGCAGGGCGTCGAGGTACTCCAGGGAACGCGGATGACCGCCGAGCCGGTTCCACACCTCCCGCTTCTGCTGAGACGTGAGCACGTCCACCCCGGGCAGCCGCCATATCAGCTTCCGCGTCTCCTGCCAGGAGAGCGGACCGAGATGGTGGGCGTCCACACCGAGAACGTCGAAGGGGTGCCTGCTGGTGACGATCAGAGCGTGGTCCCTCGCCCAGGCCGCGAGGAACTCCGCGAGTTCGCGGTCGGCGGGGAGGTGCTGCGCGTCCAGGTTGTCCTCGGCGTTGTCGACGACAAGGAGGAGGGGGCGTGCACCGGAGTCCCGGAGGGCCTCCAGCCTTTCCACCCAGTGCAGAGTGGGCTCGGCCAGCGTCATGACGGCCTGCCGCAGCGGGTGTGTGCCGGGCGACTCCTCGCAGCCGCAGCACAGCGCCAGTCGCCGACGCAGGCGGTCGAGGATCGCGTCGACGCCCGTCTCGCCGCTGATCGCCACCACCAGGCCGCCGGCGGCCTCGAAGCGCCGGGCCAGTTCGGTGGCCAGGCTGGTCTTCCCGACCCCACCGATGCCGTGCAGCATGATCCGGGGCACGGTCCTTGACAGTTGGCGGAGCACGGGCCTGCGGCCGACGAAATCCCCGGGCCGCCGCGCGACAGCGTCCTGGACGGTCACGGACATGCTCGAGGCCACGGCACCCGATGCGGACACCGAGACGGACGTGGTCGTCGAGTCCGGGGAAGCGACCGTCGAAGCCACAGGTCGCCGGGGTGCTTCGTCGTCCGGGGCCGCGAGCCGGAACTCCGGATCCGCGAGGAGGAGTACGGGGGTCGCCCACTCCGGCAGGAGCCGTGGCACGCGTTCGATGTCGCGCCTCGCCTCACAGAACACGGTGAGCAGATCCGCTTCCGGGCGACGGGCAAGACCTTCGTACAGGCGTGTGCACAGTTCGGTGGCGTACTCGTCGCTGACCGGCCCGTTCATCGCCAGTACCGCAGGGGCTCCGTGCTCCAGCAGGCTTCTGGCCGTGCCTGCCTGCTCGCCGTGGTCATCGCGGGCGGTCGAGCAGCCCGCCAGCACGATCAGGGGAACGATGTGACCGGGTGGCAGCACCTCGGCGAGAAGGCGGACGCCGCTGACGGGATCTTCCGCTCCGTCCTCGGTTTCCAGCAGCAGGGCACCGGGGCGGGCATGGCAGGAGACGTGGAGGATGTCCACCGGTTCTTCGGCGAGTGCCGTCCTCATCGCCGCGACACCGCCCCATTCCAGGAGGCGCACCCGCCCACCGTGGTGGTGGCTGGGCTCGACCGCGTCCAGGATCCGCCCGAGCTCTCTTTCGTAGTCGAGCAGTTGACCGCTACTGTCGTCGGGGCTGGCGAAGACCGCCAGGATACGGGGCGGGCCGCCACGCAAGGACGCACCGGCCCTGGTGCCAGGTGCGGATCGGTACACGTCGACCCGTTCGTCCAGGACCAACGGGGTCTGCTGCCCGGGGACGACGAGGGTCTCCCACGGGAGTTCGGCCAACTCCGCGTCAGCCACACGGATACCGAGACGGTGACGGCCGGGTCCGACCAGTTCCTCGGCCAAAGCCTCGCCCACGGGACCGGTCAGGAAACAGCGTCCCAGTGCCGTGCCCACTTCACGCAGCAGTTCCGGCGTCGGCTTCCTGCGCAGGCGCCAGACCGCGTCGGCCGTTCGCTGATCCACCGTTCCAGCGATCTGGGTGACCTGCTGCCCCCGGAACAGTCCCGCGACCTGTGAGTGCCCGATCACCAACTGCATCGTTTCGCCCCCTTCACTGACATGATGGTGGCTGCGCCGGGCCAGGGCACGGGTGAGAGGGGCAGGGAAGGAACATGTCCGGGGAAGCGGGGGGAACCGGGGAGGCGGGCGGCGTGCAGCCGCCGCAGGCCGCGACGGAGACGAACGTGGTCCGCCTCAACGAATCCGGTGACATCGAGTTTTACGACGGGGAACGCTGGGTGCCCTACACCGACCTGCCCGAGGAGGACCCCGGCCCGTTGGGGATCGTGTTCCGCGAGGACGGGCAGTGAGCGACGAACAGCCGACCGCGTCGCAGCCGGACCCTGCGACACTGGACGCCCTGCCCTCGCCCCTGGCCTCGGTCGACGGAAGCCGGGCAACGGCGCGGTGGATCATCGCCTCGACCGGGGCGGTGGGCGCGCTGTTGCTGGGCGGCGGTCCCCTCCTGGCCGTCGGCAGGATCGCGGACTGGGAGCACGGCCTTTGGGCAGGCGCCGGACTGCTGCTGGCCCTCTCCGGCGTCGCCTGGGCGCTGTGGCGGACCAGTGATGTCCTCGTACCGGCCGTGATGACCCCGGCCCAACTGGACAGCCCGGCACTGCGCGGTCTGCGCGAGCAGTTCGATGCCGCGCCCTGGTACTACTTCGGTTCGGTGGCCACCAGCCTCGACGACCTGCTGCGGCACCGCCAGATCGCGGCCAACATCGCCGCCCTGCTCCGGTCGGCCGAGCCCGGAGACCGCGACGCCCTTCGACGCAGCCTGTCGACGGCCCATCGCAACGTCGTCAAGACCGACCCCTACCTGCGCTGGGTGCTCGCCACGGCCCACGCGTGGCAGGTACGGGAGACCCTGCACAGGGCCCGTCGTCACACCTTCCTGGGGGGCGTGCTCGTCATCGCGGGGGCCGTCACGTTCCTCAGCGCGACAGCCGTACGGCACTGACGTGGTGGTCCGGGTTCAGGCGGGTGAGGGGCACCGGTTGGCAGCCGTCACGGGATGTCCCCGTTCCAGTCGAAGCGGCGTGGGTCGCCGGGGCGCGGGGCGTACATCGCCCGGCCGCCGGCGCCGAATTGCCCCAGCTCGGCCGGCGCGGGCCGCCCGTTCCCGCCGCACGGCGCTGACCTGTTCCTCGGTGGCCTGGTCGGCCAGGTCCGCGGAACCCAGGTAACGGCCGGTGGTGGCGTGGTAGACCTCGACGCGGTGGTCGTGGTGGGGCATGAAGCGGATGCGGACCTGGACCCCGGCCTGGTCGGTCATCCACGGCCCCTACGTAGTCGCATTTCCTGAAGCGGATGCCGCGGGTGGTCAGCGTGCGGGTGCCTGCGTCCTCCAGGGTGAACGTCCACAGATCCGCCGCGGGCACGTCCCGCAGCGGGGTGGGATCGTCCTGCCACGCCTCAAGCGGAGTCTTGCCCCGCAAGGGCGCGGGGCGGTGCTCGGTGTTCCACCACGAAGTCCAATCCAGCAGCCGGGCGGTGAAGTCCTCGAAGCCGAGCAGCACCTCGTCCCCCGGGCGGGAAGCCCGTCTGCCGGGGCGCGGCTGGCGGGCATAGCCGGGCAGCGCGGCCAGGAACATGCCCTCCACCGCCCGATTGAGGCCCTCCACAGTGCCCTTGAGGTGAGGGGTATAGGCGGGCAGGTCCTCCACCGTCACATCCAGGAGATCGAACGCGGCAGTCACCGTCCGGGACAGGAAGTCCTTGCCGCGGTCCACCCGTACCTTCTCCGGCAGACCGCCGAACGGACCGTAAGGGTCCTCACGCAGGACCGCGGAGCGCAGCGCGGCCAGCACCGACTCCCGCGAAGGAATCCCCGGCGTGACCGCCACGCCGGTGATCGCGTTCGTCGCACAGTCGGTGAACCACGTGATCCACGGCCTGCGGGCCCTGCCGTGGCATCGACCAGCACCGGCGCTTGCATGTGGCCGGTCTCCCACACCTGACTGCGCCAGCCCCGCGGCCGGGCAAGGAAACATCATGCCTGCGCGCCGCCCGCTCCCCACCCGCAAGCCCAGCCCGCTCCCCCGGCGTCAGATCACGACGGATCGCCCGATGCAGCGTCGGAATCGACGGAGGCGGCGCCTTCCCTCGCCCCGAGCCGCGCGAGCCGTCAGCTCACGATGCACCGCCGCGACATTGCCCTTCCACAAGGCCAGCAGCCGGCGCACCTCCGGGGTGACGGAGAAGCGGTCTTTGCTCTGGGCCCGCACCCCGGGCTCCGCCGCCGCGGACTCGTCACGCTCGGCAGCGGCAAGCCACCGCCACACCGTGCGCTCGGTCACTTCCAACCACCCCGCCATCAGCCGTACATGCCGGGTGGTCAGTTTCTGGTCCTCTCGCAGGGCGAGCAGCCGGCGCACGGCAGGGCCGCGCAGCGCCGACAGGGAGGAAGAAGGCAGACCTCCCCGCGCGTGCGGACCGTCCTCGTGGCCGCCAGCCTCTCCCGGCCTGGAGGCGCCGGTCACGTTGGCCCCATGAGTCGTGCGCAGGCCCGCCCCAGCAACCGGCGGTCCACCACCGCACGGCTCTTGCCATAGGTCTCCGCGGGTCAGGTGCGAGGTCAGCTCCGCCCAGGTCCGGAAATTGCCGTGCCCCACATGCTCGTCCACCCACGCGACATCAGCCTCGGTCACGTCCTCCCACAGCGGGTGGAAGGCAGCCATCACGGTGGCCACCTCGCCCGGGCGAAGACGCGGCACCAACTCCCAGGTCAGCACGCGAGAGGCCAGCGCAGGCACCCGGCGCAGCGCCCGTTCGCAGCCCGCGCCCGCCAGCACGAGTGCCGTGTCCGTGTCCGGGTGGTCCCACAACCCGCACAGGAACTCCAGCACCGGCCCCGGAAGGCGCTGAGCCTCCTCCAGACCAGCACGCGAGGCTGTCACAGCGCGTTCACCAGCATCACGTCGGCCTCCCCCGCCCCACGCGGCAGACGCCTGCCCAGCTCCAGGGCGTCCGCAAGCGCCCGGCGCAGTTCGGGCACCGTCGGGTGCACACCGACATGCACCCGACGGACCCTGGCCGGGTGCGGCAGCTGGGACAAGACGTACTGCAACGCGACGGTCCTGCCCTGGCCGGCGTCGCGTACAAACACACCACCGCCCCCACCGCGGCCGCGCGCGCGACCGTCCGCAGCACCGACCGAACGGCAGGTGTGTGCACCACCTGGGCACCCGGCACCAGGACCGGGACCTGCGCCAGATGCTTCTGCTCCCCCAGAAACACCTGCCCACCGACACCTTTCTCGGCCACCACGTTCAGGCCCAGCTCGCCGAGGGGATCCGGCCGGCGCGACCCGGCCACCCCGGGCTCCCGCCCGGTCAGCAAAGCCCGCCCCGCCCGACGGCCCCTGCGAATCACCCGGTGCAACGTCAACGCCGACGGCACCGACGCCCCGCCAGCCGCGGCCAGCCAGCGTCTCAGCTCAGCGACATTCCCTCCGACCTCGCCCAGCAGCGCCCACACCTCGACCGACACCGCATACCCCTGCCGGGCCCCGACCTCCATCCGCCCGGCCGTCTTGGCCTGCTCCAGCCAGCGCCACACCGTGCGCTCGGAGACACCCACCGTCTCAGCGACCGCACGCACATGCCGCGTCGACAACTCCCCCGCCTGCTGCCGCTCCAGCAAACGACGCACCACCAACCCCCAGGGCAGCACAGCACCCCGGCCGGCCCTTTACCTCTTGATCCACCCCACGATCACACCGGCCGGGCCAACCTCAGCGCATAAGCTCTCCCGAACCTGAGACAACATCAGCTTCCATGCGACAAAGCCCCACGACAACGATCCCACCCATCAATCTCTCACCTCATGACAGCGACCCACCCACCCATAAACAGCCGCTGACCAGCCCCGGAACACCCCACCCCAGAACACCACCACCGACTCTCACCACCACCGACACAAAACCAAGACATCGCAGCTCCGCGATGCCCAGCGGCACGGCGAGCGCCCGGTGCAGCGGCATCACCCACTCGCGCATCAGCTCGCGGCGCTTGCGGGTGAGGATCCCGTACGCCAGGCCGCCGACGGCCGCGACGGAGGCCGCGCCGATCGCGCCCGTCTGGAGGGCATGGAGCGTGCCCTCCTTGTCCGGAGCGGCACCGGACCTCGACGCCGCCGTGCCTGTGGACCACTGGGTCCTGCTCTCCACCGACCAAGCCCCTGCCGACTGGGGCGAACCCGTCGACTACCCCAGGAACATGCGCCACAGCCTGCGCGCCTTCCTTCCCACCGCCGTCGTGGGCCGGTATCACGGCAAAGGGCAGACCCTGCTCAACGGAGACTTCACCATCAGCCACCGGAGCCTTCTCGCCGGCGCCCTTGACCGCATCGAGCGCCTGCAACCGACTCGTCGCTGATAAGGCAGGACGCCCCGGGCTGTCGCACACCAGCCGAACCCGACATCACCCAATCAAGTTCAGCAGCTTCAGTGGCCGGAACTGTCCTCCAGCCGCCGTGACCCCTGTGAGCCGGTAATAGGTTTTCCCTACGGACGCCGTATCTGACGCGTCGCATCGCAAGGACGGAGCAGGAGAGCAGTGCCGGATAAGCACGTTGTCATCGTGACCGGCGGAGGTACGGGCATCGGGGAGGCCACCGCTCGGCTGATGTGCGGACAAGGCCACCATGTGGTCGTGTCCGGCCGACGGGCCGAGCCTTTGCGGCGCGTCGAACAGGAGACCGGGGCACTGGCGTATCCGTCCGATGTCGCTGACCCGGATGCGGCCAGCGGCCTCGTCCGGGCAACCCTGGCCGCGTACGGACGTCTCGACGGGCTGGTACTCAACGCGGGCATCGGGCGCGGCGGGAGTGTGGGGGACATGTCGCTGGAGGACTGGGACGAGGTGATGCGCACCAATCTCACCGGTCCGCTGCTGCTTCTGCGCGCAGCCATCCCGCACTTGCTGGAGACCAGGGGGGCGGTGGTGGCGGTCGCTTCGGTGTCGGCGCTGCGGAACGGAACGAGCAACGCCCCGTACGCCACGTCCAAGGCAGCTCTGCTCCAGCTATGCCGTTCCGTCGCTGTCGATTATGGGCGTCGAGGGCTTCGCGCCAACATTGTGTGCCCGAGCTGGGTGCGCAGTGAGATGGCCGACAGGCGCATGGCCCGCTTCGCCGAGGAGATGAGTATGCGAGGTGGCCTCGAGGCCGCCTATGCGGAGGCGACCATGCCGCTGCCCATGGGCCGGCCAGGCGAGCCGCGTGAGATCGCGGAGGCGATCAGCTGGCTGCTGTCTCCGGCGGCTTCCTATGTCAATGGTGCGGTGCTCACGGTCGACGGTGGGGCGACCGCCCTTGATCCCGGAACGCTCGCCTTCGACTTTCAGCTCGCGCCACGCCGCGACGGGCGCTCCGACGAGCTGCGCTGAGGGTCCGGGTCTTGGTATGGAAGCGCGTCGGCCTCCCACAGGGCCTGGGCGGTGTCCTGGTGCACCCAGATCCAGGAGCCTCCCCCGCCGGCCGCGCCCAGGAAGCTGACACGGAAGGTGAGGCGCTGCCACCCGGCCCGGTACGACGAACCCGCGAAGCGCTGTACGGGCCTGTGTCTTTGGAACACGCCGTCTGGGGGTCGGTTTTGCAGCCCCAGGGGCAGACTGACGGAGTACTTGCCGCGAGTACTCACGTAATTACGATCGCCCAGCACTGCGACTGCACGAGGCGCTCGAGGGAACGGGCGTTGAGGGGATCGTGGCGAAGCCGCTGAAGTTCGACAACGCCGTCAGCGAGGCGGCATAGCTGCCGACCATCCGGAACCTGCCCGGCGCATGCGTGGAAGGCATCACGGCATGACGTGGTCCTTGCCCGAGCCGATACTGACCGCGGCCGTGGAAAGCCCTGCCCTGCCCGCCGGATGGGCCGCGGAGCCCAAGTTATGGACAGGGTTTGAGATTGTCCGTTGTCCGCGACGAAAACGGGGTCGGGCCCCTCAACATGAGGGACCCGATCCGATACATGCGTTCAGCTCTGGCACGCGCACGCCGACGCGGTCTTGGCTTGCGACACAGTGAGGCTGGGGTCTCTGACGCGTCGACGCCGCAGCAGCAGGGACGACCGCCGGCCGTCACTCGGTGTGCAGGACGCGGGCGATGGTCTGCCGGGCCGCCGCACGCGCCGGCAGCAGCGCACCCAGTGCGGCGATCGCCACCCCGGCCAGCACCAGCAACGTCATCAACCCTGGGTGCCACACGTCCAGCATCCGGGAAGGGAAGGTGAGTTGGGCCGCGTGCTCGGTGATCGGGATCACCACGTGGTACGCGGCGACTCCGAGCGGCAGGCCCAGGATCCCGCCGACGAGCCCGAGTCCGGCCATGGACACCACCATCATCACCGTGACCTGGCGTGGCGTCATGCCGATGGACTTGAGCATCCCGAGGTCGCGCTGGCGTTCCCGTGCGTTGAGTACGACGGTGTTGAACACGCCCATCGCTGCGACCAGCGTCAGCATCAGGGTCAGTGCGGAGGCGGAGCTGATGACGGTCACGGCGTCCGCGTTCAGCATTGTGTTTTTGGAAGGGTAGAGCCCCGGGTCGGCGGCTTGTACGGCCTTCGTGTAGGTGTTGAAGTCGGCATCGCGGGTGAGGTGCACCCAGTACTGGTTGGCCTGCGCGTCGGGTGCCAGAGCGGTCACCGTCGACCAGTCCGCGCGCATCCAGTCCTCCGGGCCGGCCAGGATCTCCCCGACCAGGGTCACGCGCTCCTGGTGGCCGTCCGCCGCGGTCAGGGTGAAAGAGTCGCCGAGCCGTAGCCCCTGTTTGGCGAGGAATCTGCCGGAGGCCACCACTTCGCCGGGTCTGCTCATCCAGCGGCCCCGCGCCAGGCTGTCCGGGAGCGTCGACCGTCCCCCGCGCACGCCCTCGATCGCCACTCCTTCGCTCCGGCCGAGGATCCGTACGTTGATGAAGCCCACTGCGGCCACGTCGGCGACATCCGGCAGAGAGCCCAGGAGTTTCTGCGTTGCGGCGTCGTTGTGACGCGGGGCGGTCTGATCGAACTTGGTCTGTCCTCGCCAGACGGTCGACTGTGCCTTGCCGTAGTCCTGTTCCGCGTGGCCGTAGGAGACCATGGTGGCCGACAGGCCGGTGGCGAAGGTCACCGTGGCCACGCCGAGCAGGACCGAGGCGATGGTGAGCAGCGCCCGTCCGGGCCGGGCGAAGGGCAGGCCCAGGCCCAGAGTCATCGAGCGTGGCAGCCGCACCCCGCTCAACCACCGCTGCACCGCCGGTCCCCGTCCGGCGTGCGGTGCGCTGCCCGCGCTGATGGCGCGTGCCGCGGAGAGCCGGTGGGCGCGCAGGGCCGGGATCAGCGCGGCCAGCAGTACCGTCAGGGGCATGCCGAGTGCGGCGGTCGCGTACGCCCAGGAGCTGATCGTCGGGTGCACGGTCGCGGTGCCGAGGTTCGCGCCCTGGAAGACCTGGTGCAGCAGCGGCGGCGCGACCACCCCGCCCAGGGCCGTGCCGGCCAGCGAGCCCGCCGTGGCGGGGACGCAGACCATCACCAGGTAGACGGCGACGACCTGTCGGGGCGTGAAGCCCAGGGACTTGAGCACACCGATGTGTCTGAAACCGGAGACGACGGCGCCGCTCACCACGTTGCCCACGATCAGGACGGCCACCAGCAGGCCGAGGATCCCGAAGGCCATGAGGAACGGCACGTAGCCGTTGGGGTTGGCCGCGACCTGCGCCTTCAAGGTCAGGTACGACTGATGCGCGACCAGCGATCCGGACGGCAGGCCGGCGCTGACCGCCGAGGTGTCCGCACTGATCTGACGGGCTGTCGCGGCCCGGTCGAACCGGTAGAGCATCTGGTACGTCGTGGGGTGCAGGGCCGGGATCTGCTGCGGGGAGACCCATGCCTGCGCGGTGCCGCTCACGCTGGAGGCGAGGCCCACCACGGTCAGGGGCCGCTGCCCGGGCAGTTGGATCCTCTTGCCGATCGGCGAATGCGGCCCGTGGCCCATCCCGGGCGCGTCCGGCAACGCCAGCACGATCTGGCCCGGACCGGTGGCCCAGTGCCCGGCGAACAGGTCCAGTCGGTCGACGTCGCCACCGGGGTCCGCCCGCCCGACGACTGTCAGGGGGCCGGGCGCCATTCCGGGCATCTGGGACGCCGCGCTTTCCGGCATGTCGATCACGGCTTGCGAAAACGGCCCGGCCGAGGCCCGCACGCCCGGACGTTCCGCAGTCCGCTCCAGTTCCGTGCCGGAGACCTTCGCCGCGTCGAAGGTGGCGACGACGTGCGCGCCGTGCACCTGACCGAATAGCCGGTCGAAGGGGCCCGACGCGACGTCGAGCAGGCCGAGGGCGACCACCAGGGCCGTACTGGAAACGAGGACCACTGCCGCGATCACGGAAGTCTGCAACCGGCGCCGACGCACGGCCGCGCGGGAGGCCCTCCACACCGCGCTCACGCCGACCGCTCCAAGGCCCGCTCGCCGGTGATCTGGCCGTCCGCCATCATCACCAGGCGGCCGGCACAGCGGGTGGCCAGTGTCTGGTCGTGCGTTACCAACAGCAAAGTCTGGCCCAGTTCGTTGAGGTCGATGAGAAGATCCATCACCTGTTCGCCCGCGTGGCTATCCAGCGCGCCGGTCGGCTCGTCCGCCAGCAGCAGCGCGGGCCGGTTCATCAGCGCGCGGGCCACCGCCGCGCGCTGCCGCTCGCCGCCACTGAGCGCGGCGGGGTAGACGTTCCTGCGGTCGGCGATGCCGAGTTCGTCCAGCAGTTCCAGCGCCCGGCGCCGGGCCTGACGGGTGGGCGTTCCGGTGAGCTGTGCGGCCAGGGCGACGTTGTCGATCGTGGGCAGGTCGTCGATGAGGTTGAAGAACTGGAAGATCATGCCGATCCGGCGGCGCCGGAAGAGCGCCAGCCCGGTCTCGTTCATCGCGCCCAGGTCCTCGCCGTGCACGTGCACCCGGCCGGCGCTCGGCCGGTCAAGGCCGGCGATCATGTTGAGCAGTGTGGACTTGCCGCAGCCGGACGGTCCCATCACCGCGACCGCCTCCCCGGCGCCGATCTTCAGCGACACCCCGTTCAGGGCGACGGTGTCGCCGTACTCCTTGCGCAGGCCGCTCACCCGGACGATGTCCTGCTCGTGCACGGCGGCCGGGCCGGCCTCCGCAGTCGTGCCGCTGATGTCTTCGGTGGTCATGACAGGGACGGTAGGCGGCATGGGCAGCCCCGAGCGTCAGCCCCCGGAGGTATCCCGCGGCGGCGGTCATCCTGGCGATGTACGGGGTGGACCCGCAGAGGGACGCCCGCTCGTCGGCCGGCTGGCACGATGGACGACGTGTGGAGATCGGAGACGGGCTGGCTGCTCATCGCCCTCACGACCGTGAGCCTGGCGGTGACCGGGGGCACCGCCCTGCTGCTGGCGCGCGCCCGCCGCCGCTACCGCAAGGTCCTGGAGGACCGCCGCTGGCTGCTGGAGCGCGAGCGGGAGGCTGCCGCCCGCACGGCGGTGGCAGCCGAACGTGCTCGCATCGCACGGGAGTTGCACGACATCGTCAGCCACAAGGTCAGCCTGATGGTCGTACAGGCGACCGCAGCCCGCGAGGTGCTCACCGCCCTGCCGGACGCGGCGGAGACCGCGCTGCAGGCCGTGGAGGGTGCCGGACGCGACGCGATGACCGAACTGCGCCACCTGCTGGGCCTGCTGGCGCCGTCGCCGGACGGCGACGACGACCGGATTGAGCGCGAGGGCGAAGGAGACCTCTCCGGACTCGCACCCCAGCCGAGCCTGAGTCAACTGGGCACCCTGGTCGACCGGATCGCCTTCGCCGGCCTCCCGGTCGAGGTGGGCATCTCCGGGCAACCGCGCCCGTTGCCGCCCGGCATCGACGTCACCGCCTACCGGATCGTGCAGGAGGCGCTGACCAACGCACTCAAGTACGGCGACGGCGGCACGGCGACCGTGACGGTGCGCTATGCGGACCACTGTCTGCGGGTCGAGGTGCTCAACAGCGGGCCGAGCGTGCTGTTCGCAGGCCCCGCGAGCACGGGAGCCCGATCCGGTGGCCACCAGCGCCGGAACGACGGAGCGGGACACGGCCTGATCGGTCTGCGCGAGCGCGTCGCCCTCTACGGAGGCCACTTCGACGCTAGACGCCGCGTCGGTGGCGGCTACCGTGTCCGCGCCCGCATCCCCCTGGAGCGCCCGTGACCCAGCCCCCCGCCGACCGCATCCACCAGGCCCCGAACCGGATCCCGAACGCCCAGGAGCCGAGCCCGAGCAGGGAAACCGTCGCCCCGCGCGTCCTCATCGCCGACGACGAGGAACTCATCCGAACCGGCTTCCGCCTCATCCTCACCTCGCGCGGCATCGAGGTCATCGGCGAGGCCGCAGATGGCGTAGAAGCCATCGCAGAGGCCGAACGTCTACGCCCGGACGTCCTCCTGATGGACATCCGCATGCCCAAACTGGACGGCCTGGAAGCCGCCAAGCGCGTCCTGCGGCTACTCCCGCACTGCCGGGTCCTCATGCTCACCACGTTCGACCTCGACCGCTACGTCTACGCGGCGCTCGCCGCCGGGGCGAGCGGCTTCCTACTCAAGGACGTCACCGCCGCCCATCTCGCCGCGGCGGTGCGGCTGGTCAACACGGGCGACGCGCTGCTCGCCCCCTCGATCACCCGCCGTCTGGTCGAACGCTACGCGACCACCCACGAGGCCGGCCGAGCCGAGGCGGCTCACCGCCCCGCCACTGCGGCGACCGTGGACCGCACACCCCCGCTGCACCGCGACCTCGCTGCGCTAACACCCCGCGAACGCGAGGTGCTGGTGCTCATGGGCCGGGGCCTGTCGAACACCGAACTCGCCGACACCCTCACCCTCAGCGAGGCCACCGTGAAGACCCACGTCGCCCGGATCTTCGCCAAGCTTGCCCTCCGCGACCGCGCCCAAGCCGTCATCCTCGCCTACGAGACGGGCCTGGTCACCCCCGGCAGCTCCACCGCCGAATGACACCCCTTCCCCAGTAGGCAGCATCGACGCCCGCCAATCCTCTTCTCACACCAATCTGCTCCAGCAACAGAACAGAGTCGAGAAAGAACGCCGGCCAGGTCCGCGCCCTGGCGGGACGGGACCATGACGAGTCCGAAGCGCGCGAAGAGGATGATGCGGAAGCCGTCCGCCTTCTGCTGCGCGATCCATTCCCGCGGCAGTGCCTCACCCGGGGGTACCTGTCGCCGAGCTTCGACGGACATCGGCTCGATCGGAGGAGTCAGGGCACATCTACCTGGTGCGGCCGCCCCCGTGCGCTGAGCGGACCGAATAGGTGCAGTTCAGGGCTGTGGTGTACGCCGCGTTCCGCGCCGCCCACCTGCCCCGGAACGCGCGTCTCGGCATCTCCTTCGCATTGAAGCCATACAGCCCCACGCTGCGCCACAGCTGGTACGACCGCGGCGGTAGCCACTTCACCTCCCGCCGCGGGCCCGTGTGCGACCTCTCGGCCGGCACCTGGCGCACTACATCCCTGCCCGCCGCACGTCCCCATGGCGACCAGACGGCAGCAGCGCGCTGGCGGATCGGGTTCGCCCGTACGAGGTCCTGCCCGATCGCCCACAAGTAGAACTGGTTGACCGTGGAGACCTCCCGGTCCCAGCTCGTGTCTTCCAGCCGAGGCCCATGCTCGTCGCGACGGCGCCACCACTCGTACGCCGCCCGATCGTCCACTGTCGCGTACCGCCAGTCGCGCTCTCCCCGCGAGAACCACAAGAAGTCTAAGTAGGTCCGCAGGTCCCGGGCGTGCGCCGCCTGCGTGTTCCAGGGAGAGGACACCAGCCACACCGAATGTAGCGGTTCAATGCCACGTCGTACCCGCCCGCCGGACTGATCAGGAACGGTTGGCCCTCGGGCACACCCAAGTCGTCCAGTTGCTGACCGAGACCTATGAACAGGGCACTGAACTCCCTCATGAACGAGGTCGCTTCACACGGCCGCGCCTGGTCTCGGCAAGTGAAGTGCACCCGCCATCCGGTGGTCGACATGACCGGGCGGCGGCCCTCGCGCAACTGCCGGCGGACACCGGCCTGGACGGCGTCATGTGACCTGTACGGGTGTCTCAGCCCCACAGTGTCTCAGGTGGCGCACCTCCGTAGACGACACACGTTCGTCGCCGATGGGTCGGGGAGCCGAAGAAGGAAATAGGGCCGCGCGGCCGTCGGCGCGGCACAGATAACCTGCGCGGATGGAGCGGATTCAGCGGGCCACTGGCGCGGTCGTCGGCTCAGCGGTGGGTGACGCCCTGGGCGGTCCTTTCGAGTTCGGCCCCCAGGGAGCATTCTCCGCACGGTTTCCCGCGCCCGGTGCCGGTGACGAGATGTGCGGAGGCGGCGGCTGGGACCCCGGCGAGGCCACTGACGACACACAGATGGCCGTCCTGGTCGCGGAGTCGCTGCTGGAGCGGGGCGGACTGGATCTGCCGGACATCTTCGCCCGCTTCCAGCGGTGGGCAGCATCACAACCGAAGGACATCGGCTTGCAGACCGAAGACGTCCTGACCAACGGCATGCCCTGGGACCTCGCCGCCGCGATCCATTTCCAGGTCAACCAGCGAGCAGCAGGAAACGGCGCCTTGATGCGGGCATCGACCTCCGCGGTCCACTTCGCTGCCGCCGGCCAGGAAGCCACGATGGACGCGGCCCGCCGGATCGCTGCCCTCACCCACGGTGACCGCGCGGCCTGGGAAGGCACCGCGATCTTTCACGAACTCATCCGCGTCACGTTTGAGGACACCGAACCCCTCACCGCGCTCCCGGACATCCTGGCTCATGTCCACCCCGACCACCGCGGCCGTTACGTCACCGTCCTCGCGCCCGGCTGGCATCCCGATCAGGCGACCGAGTTCAACGGTGCCGTCTGGCCCTGCCTGGGCTCCGCTGTCTGGGCCCTGCGTACCACCACCAGCTTCGAAGACGCGATACGCGCGGCGATCGACCTCGGCGGTGACACGGACACGGTCGCCGCGGTGACCGGAGGCCTCGCGGGGGCGTACTACGGGATGGATGCAATCCCCGCCCGCTGGACCCAGCCGCTCCATGTTCCCCTCCCAGGATTCGACGGACGGGTGCTGCACCTGGCAGATCTGCTCCAACTTGCACGCCATCTCCAAGGCTGAATCGGCTCCTGCTGCGCGATGGCACCCTTCACGAATTCCAACGTCCGGTGACCGGCCGACGGGTGACGGGCTGTCGGTGAGACACATTCGGTAGCTCACATAAACGGCGAGCTGGTCGTATGGGACGCCGCGGGCCGGCTCGCCTTCGAGCGGCTGCAGAACCGGCTTCAGCGGCGCGGCGCCGGGGCGGCCCGGGCGGCGGGCGAGTGGCCGGCACACTACGTGGTCTTCGACCTGGTCCACGCGGGCGCAGGCCTGACCGGCTGGCCGTACGGGCGGCGGCGCACGGCGCTTGAGGCGCTGTTCGCCGACCACGGCCTGCAGGCGCCCCTGACACTGTGCCCGTCAACCACCGACCCGAAGGTGGCGAAAGGGTGGCTGGAGTGGACGGCGGCGGGGGTGGAAGGGCTGTGCTTCAAACGGATTGATGAGCCGCACCGACCGCAGCGGTCGTGGCGGAAGTACAAGGTGCGCGAGACGACCGAGGCGCTCGTCGGCGCGGTCACCGGCTCCCTCGCAGCGCCGCGGACGGTGCTGCCGGGCCGCTACGACGCCGCACGGCACCGCCGCCTGCAGTACACCGGCCGCAGCACCATGCTGTCACAGGCCGCCAGCCGCGCCCTGGCCGACCTGCTGGCCCCACCGACAGGCGCGCACCGTGGGAGGGATGGACGTTCTCGGCAGGCTGGGGAACACAACCCACGCTCGATGTGCACCTAATCCAGCCCGAGGTGGTGATGGAGGTGGCCATCGACGTCGCCCGGGACAGCGCCGGGCGGTGGCGCCACCCGGCCCGTCCGCACCGCATCCGCACGGACGTCGACGTAGCGCAGGTACCGCTGTTCGGCGAGTGAGCCACGCCGAACGGCACTCTACGCCGCAGTCGGCGCAGCACGACACGCTCAGGTTGAAGACCAGGCCTTCAGCCAGCCTCTTCCTCGATCCAGCCGGCCGGTACGAGTGCTTGATCGGTGTCATAGCGCCAACGCTGGGTTACATATGGGCTGAAGTCCGGGTGGTCCAGATCGGCGTGTTCCATGACGATGACCTGGAACCGGCCTTCCAGCAGACGCAGCGTGCTGGAGGCAGTCGTCGGAGGTCGGCGAGGTGCTGACACCGCAGCCGCAGCCTCTGGTCGTCGGATCGGACGGATTCATTCCCGAGCATTGCGTCCTGCACCCACAGCAGGTGGTCACCTACCCGTTCGCCGGCCTCCTGCCCGAGAACCTGCGCGCCCGGACCGATGCCTGGGACGAAGCCCAGGAGGAGGACGCCGGGCAATCGACGGACGAGAACGCCGCCGAGCCGATCGGCTACCAGTACGACCTGTCCATCCCGCCCGGCCGGCGCGTCGGCGGCTTCGCCTCCTGGCACACCACTGACCCCTGCCGCATGGACTGTCAGACCAGCAGGACACCGATGCGCCTCCTGCTGACCATCGACAGCTCCGAGTGGGACGGCGGCAGCGACAGCTGGAAGCCACCGGAGGACCGAGACCTGCCCACCCACCGGTGCGCCACCCCCACCGACCCCACCGTGGGCCGGTTCGGCGAACTCAACGTCTCCGCCTGCCCCACCGACCCCGACCATCCGCACCGCTGGAGCATCCAGTAGCTCGAGAGCTCCGGCAGCGCGACACCCGCGCAACAGGGCAGCATGACAAACACTCAGAGTCACTGCGGGTGACCTGCGACAGCGAACGTCGATGGTTTGCCACTGGCAGAGAGCTGTGGTCAGTGGCCGCCGCTCGGGGGCTCGCAGCCAGTGCCGTCGGGGTAGCCGCCGAAGGCATCCGCCTTGGTGACGTCACGGCTCATCGTGCCCTCCACACACCAGGGGGAGGCGCCGATGTCGATCAGGAAGCCGACCCCGGCGGACCCGTCCTGGTACGCCTGCACCTTCCCGGCGGAGTAGCCGAGGCCAGTGAGCGCGCTGCGGACGCTGTCCGGGGCAAAGTCGCCGCGCTGGCGCAGCGGTTCAAGCGCACTCTTGACACGTCCGACGGCGGTGAGTCCGTCGCAGCGGCTCTGACCGTGCAGCGGGATGGGAACTCTGAAGCCGTGGTTTTCGGCGTAGTGGTCGCTCGGCGGCACGGTTGAGCCGGAGGTAGCGGCGGCCGTGGGCGCCGCCGGCTTGGGGCTCTCGCCGCGGCAGGGGAAGTCCGCTGGTGTACTCGGCGTCGACATACCGGTCGGCGTCGGATGCGAACCCCGGTACACGCCGGCAGTATCCCCTGCCCGCTGCGTTCCACACCCAGCCGTCAGCAGGACCATCACCGTCAACGGCAGCATCCCGAGCCGGGCTCTCGTCTTCCTCAGCGTCGTCATCCCCCAATCCTTCCCCACAGCTCCGTGGCCGTCATGAGTCCTTCTACTCATCAGGCCACAACACCCCGGCCAGCCTTCCGTGGCACACCATCACGCTTCGGTGTCACAGGTCAGCGGGCCTGCGGCGGCGCTGACTCCACCAGGCCGCTCGATCTGGACGGCGGCGTCCCACCGCGCCTTGCGCAGCTCTTCGCCCAGCAGTTGAGCTGCCCGCGCTTCGATGCGGTGGACACCACCCTTGCAGGCGGCGCAGCCGTCGCATTCGGTGGCCGGCCCCTCGCAGTCCTCGGGGCAGTCGTAGCGCAGGGCGGCGTGCTTCAGCACGATTGAGCAGAGCTTGGCGGTGGCCCGGACCGCGGGGTCGGCGCAGCAGCCGGAGCGGGCGAGGAAGGCATGGGAGAGCCAGGCCTCGAGGGCCTGGTAGGGCCAGGATCCGGCGCATACGCGCCTCGTCGGAGGTCCCACCGGGAGCGCCGAACCCGAACCGGCAGCGGACGCAGATCACCAGGCCCGTGGTGGAAGCCGCCTGCTCCCGGACCTGCGCGCCTACCTCCGGCTGCCACTCGCCGGCGGCCTGGTCGGCCAAGGCCTCCCCGGTGGCCTGGCGCGGGGTACGGATCGTGCCCTTGCGGCAGCGCTGCACCATCCGCTGCGACACGCCCAGACGAGCCGCCAGAGCCCGCTTGCCGACCTTCACCTTCTCCACCAGGAACCGCACCTGCTCTGCCGGCGACGTCGGCACCCGCTCGGTCAACACGTTGCGCTCCGCGCGCTCCAAGCCGTCCTGGACCGGGCCGCGCTGCACTATCTGCTCCATGGCTTCATCAGCCATATGCGCAGACTGGAGCCAGTGCCCTGTGGACAGAGACCGACAGCGAGGCGGGTGTTGCAGCATCGGCTCCTGCACGCAGTTGCTGCACGCAGCGGACGCGGGCCGGCGAGCGTACTGCACTCGGATCAGGAGCAGCGCCGCGTGCAGCAGAGCGCGGCGGCGCCTGTGCTGCCGCAAGTCGAACGGTCACGAAGAAGCGTTCTGCTTCCCAACCACCCACACTCACACGTCGCGGCGCCTCACGACGAGAATGGCGAGTGCGACCGTGATCAGCGGCCAGAGCGTATACACGAGCCAGGAGCCGGGGACCGTGGCGGTGTAGCCCAGGGACCCGGGATCCGGCTGCCAGGTTTGGACCAGGCGATTCCAGGCGGCCGGCACCAGCGCGTGTTTGATGTCCGCCGACCATCGGTTGCTCTCCGAGAACATGGTGGGCAGCATCAGCAGGGTGAAGACGCTGGTGACCATGGTCCCGGCGGCATGCCGGAGCAGAACGCCGAGGCCCAGACCGACCAGGGCACAGACCGGAGCCAGCAATGCGGATGCCACCAATGCCCGGAACACCCCGGGGCGGGTGATTGGAACGCCGGCATGATGCCCGGCCAGGATGGCCTGGGAGACCAGGAAGGAACCGGTGGAGACGGCCGTGCCGACTGCGGTCCACAGCGCGGCGGTGACGGCCGCCTTGGCCAGCACGACCGAGCCGCGGGCCGGGACAGCCACGGTGGTGGTACGGATCAGCCCGCTGCTGTACTCGCTCACGACTGTGAGGGCGCCCATGCTGCTGGCGACGAGCATCAGCGTCCAGTAGCCGGCCGCCGGGTAAGCGTCGAAGGGCAGAAAATCAGCGGGGCCGGAGCCCGCGGACTTGTCCGCCAGCGTGGCCACGGCGGTGAAGCCGAGCACGAACAGGGCGGTGAGTCCGATCGTCCACGGGGTGGAGCGCACGGACCGCATCTTGATCCACTCGGAGGCGAGCAGGTCGCCGAAGCGGGCGGGCGGTACGGCGACGGGGGTGGTCGGGGAGACGGAGGCAAGTGTGGTCATCGGGGCTGTCCTGCCAGGTATTCGACGCTGTCGGCGGTCAGTTCCATGAAGGCCGCCTCCAGCGAGGCGGTGCGAGTGGTCAGTTCGTCCAGCCGGATGCGGTTCTCGAAGGCGAGCGCTCCGATCCGGTCCGCGGCAAGTCCGGTCACGGCGAGCTTCTCGGCACCGGCCGAGCCCTCCGGCTCGACCGAGGCGCCCGCCGCCGTCAGTACGGCTGCCAGCTCGGCGGCCTGTGGTGTCCCCACCACAACGCTGCTACGGGTGCTGCGGGCCGCGAAGTCCCGTACCGACTCGGCGGCGATGAGGCGGCCCCGGCCGATGACGACGAGCTGGTCGGCGGTGTTCTCCATCTCCGACATAAGATGGCTGGAGAGGAAGACCGTGCGCCCCTCGGCGGCCAGGCGCCGGAAGAGCCGGCGTACCCAGAGCACGCCCTCAGGGTCCATGCCATTGATCGGCTCGTCGAACATGAGCACGGGCGGGTCGCCGAGCAGGGCGGTGGCGATGCCGAGGCGCTGCTTCATACCGAGGGAGAATCCGCCGATGCGGCGGTTCGCCACCTCGGCCAGCCCCACCTCCTGAAGCACCTCGTCCACCCGGCGCCGCGGGATGCCGTTGCTGCGGGCCAGAGCAAACAGGTGAGCCGCGGCGCTGCGTCCGCCGTGAACCTGGTCGGCGTCGAGGAGGGCGCCGACGTGCCGCAGTCCCCGCGGGTGGCGGTGGAAGGGGACGCCGCTGACGGTGGCGGCGCCGGTGGTGGGCGCGTCCAGGCCGAGGATCATCCGCAGGGTGGTGGACTTGCCAGCGCCGTTGGGGCCGAGAAATCCGGTGACCTGGCCCGGCCGCACGGTGAAGGACAGATGGTCGACGGCCGTCTTGCTGCCGTAGCGTTTGGTGAGTTCGCTGATTTCGATCACGGCACCACACTGCCGAGTGGGCCCCCGTCCGGACATGGGGCCATGGGCTGCAATCGTGCGGCCGCATTGGCCCGTGGGCGTACGTCCCCGGGCTGATGCCGCGTCGACGGTGGCCGGTTAGTCTCGCGGCGTGAACCCCATGACGATCACGCCGTTGCCTGCACGCGTCGCGCCGCACGGTGTTGTTCCCGGGAGGGAATGTTGCCGATGACGAGAACCAAGGCCGTGGCCTGGGCGGGGGGTGTCTCTTACCTCCTCGTGGTGGGGCTGCTGGTAGGGGGCGCGCCGCGGGCGTCGGGCACGGTCCACGGTGTCGGGGCACTGCTGGCTGTGAGCCTGCTCGCCGACGTGGTGCGACGGATGCCGCTGCCGGCTCTGGCCATGGCACTCTTCGGATCCACTGCTGTGGTGGTGGGCCCTCCGAGTGCCGGCCATGAGAGCCGGGCGGCGTCGTACCAGGGCCAGTTCCTGTCGTATCTGGCGGTCGACCTCGTGCTGGGTTTCATCGTCGCCACCTGTGTACGGCGCGCCTCGATGGTTGCCGTGGCCGTGTCTTTCGTTGTGCAGGTGCTGGTGATCGGCGTCTTCGGGCACGGGGACGGCCTGGCCGTCAACGAGGTGATCGCCCTCCTGGCGTTGGCCGCATCCTGCATGGCCGGTCTGCTGAGTCGCGAGCGACGTGAACACGCGGTGGCGCTGCGTGCACAGGAGGTGACCGAGGCCGTGACCGCCGAACGGCTGCGGATCGCACGGGAGTTGCACGACATGGTCGCGCACAGCATCGGCATCATCGCCATTCAGGCCGGCGTGGGCGGCCGGGTCATCCAGACCCAGCCGGCACAGGCGCGCGAGGCCCTGCGCGCCATCGAGGTCACCAGCAGAGAGACCCTGTCGGGCCTTCGCCGCACGCTGGTGTCGCTCCGTCAGGCCGACCGGGGCGACACCGCCTTGGAGCAGTCACCTCTCGCACCGTCGCCGGGGCTGGCGGACGTCGAACGGCTGGCGGCAGCGACCGCGGGCGCAGGAGTACGCGTCGACGTGCGCCGCAGCGGAAAGCAGCGTCCTGTGCCGGCCGACATCGACCTGTCTGCCTACCGCATCGTGCAGGAGGCGCTGACCAACGTGGTCCGACACGCGGGCACCGGGCGTTGCCGGGTGGCCATCGACTACGGAGAGGAGGAGCTGTCCGTGGAGGTCGTCGACGACGGGCGCGGCGCCGACAACGGCTCGGCGCACGGCTTCGGCATCATCGGGATGCGGGAGCGGGCCGGCCTGCTGGGCGGCCACCTCAGCGCCGGACCACGCCCCGAGGGCGGCTTCCGGGTGGCGACCCGGCTGCCGCTGCCCGCACCCATCGCAGTTCCGGTGGAAACCCGATGACCGTCCGGGTGGTACTCGCCGACGACCAGCCGCTGGTGCGGTCCGGTCTACGCGTGCTCATGGCCGATCACAGCGACCTGGAGGTCGTCGGTGAAGCCGCCACCGGCGCCGAGGCCGTCCAACTGGTCAGCGACACCGGCCCCGACGTCGTGGTCATGGACATCCGGATGCCCGGCATGGACGGGATCGAGGCCACCCGCCTGATCACGGCCGGTCCGGCAACCACACGCGTCCTCGTCCTGACCACCTTCGACGAGGACGACCATGTCTACGGCGCTCTCCGGGCCGGCGCGAGCGGCTTCATGGTCAAGGACATGGCGCTGGACGACATCCTCGCGGCGATCCGCGTGGTCGCCGCCGGCGACGCACTGATCGCACCGGGTGTGACGCGTCGTCTGATCGCGGACTTCGTCGGGCGCCCGGCACCAGCCCCGGAGCACTCCCCACGACCGGTCGAGGGCATCACCGAGCGTGAAAGGGAAGTACTGACCCTGGTCGGCCGCGGCCGGTCCAACGCCGAGATCGCCGAGGACCTCTTCATCACGGTGGCCACCGCCAAGTCGCACGTCTCACGCCTGCTCACCAAACTGGGCGCCCGGGACCGGGTCCAGCTCGTCATCACCGCCTATGAGACGGGGCTCGTCACCCTGCCTCGCTGACGGCGCCACCGGCCCGCATGGTGAAGCCGGCAATACCCTGTCGCTCACGTCGCGGGTACGAGCCGCCGAAGGAGCAGCCGCCGCCACGCCACCCGCTGCGGCCGTACACAGCACTGGCCGGTCCCGGGCCGGCACAGTCCCCTCCGCCGTCGTCATCGTCGAGGTTGACGGCATCCGGGCCGCGCAAGGGCCGCAGCCCGCCAACCGGCCGGCAGGCGGCGAAGCGGCACGGGGACGCCGTTGATCCGCAAGGACCGGGCATAGGCGGCCATGTGGAGGAGACGCGCCGGCGCGGCCCATGGTGGGGACCATCCCGGCGGGTGCGGGGAGCAGCCGGCCGCGAGCGTGGCCAAGCCCATGGACGCGGGACCATCCCCGCGGGTGCGGGGAGCAGGCTGGCATCCCCGTTATCTTCTTCGCGGTCCTGCAAGAGGGCCGCTGGCCTCCGGGCCCGGCATGACTGTGTCCCCCTGTCGATCGGATGACCTGGGGGGTGGTGTCACCGGGCCCGAGAGGCGCCGTTGGAGACGCTGATGAGAGGTCTGACCACCACCTGGTCTGGCGCAATGCCCGGCATCTCGCGGGCGGCAGGTCTGCATAACGTGGATGCGCGCATACGACGCCAACGCCCTGGCCAGCACCGCACGAACCCGGTTCAGGAGGATGGGTTGTACGACATCGACGACGTGGGCGTCTTCCTCGGCCTGGACGTCGGCAAGAGCGCCCACCACGGGCACGGCCTCACCCCGGCCGGCAAGAAGGTCCTCGACAAGCCCCTGCCCAACAGCGAGCCGAAACTGCGGGCCGTCTTCGACAAGCTGGCCGCGAAGTTCGGCACCGTACTGGTGATCGTCGACCAGCCCGCCTCGATCGGAGCCCTGCCTCTGACGGTTGCTCGGGACGCCGGCTGCAAGGTCGCCTACCTGCCCGGACTCGCGATGCGGCGAATCGCCGACCTCTACCCGGGCGAGGCGAAGACCGACGCGAAGGACGCCGCGGTGATCGCGGACGCAGCCCGCAGCATGCCGCACACCCTGCGTTCGCTCGAACTGACCGACGAGATCACAGCCGAACTGACCGTGCTGGTGGGCTTCGATCAGGACCTGGCGGCCGAGGCCACCCGCACCTCCAACCGGATACGCGGCCTGCTCACCCAGTTCCACCCCAGTCTGGAGCGCGTCCTCGGACCGCGCCTGGACCACAGCGCCGTGACCTGGCTGCTGGGACGCTACGGATCCCCGGCCGCCCTGCGCAAAGCCGGTCGCCGCAGGCTCGTTGAGGTGATCCGGCCCAAGGCCCCACGCATGGCCCAGCGGCTGATCGACGACGTCTTCGACGCGCTCGACGAGCAGACTGTCGTCGTCCCGGGCACCGGCACCCTCGACCTCGTGATCCCGTCCCTGGCCCGCTCGCTCGCGGCCGTCCACGAACAGCGACGAGCCCTGGAAGCGCAGATCGGGCAGTTGCTGGAGGCTCACCCTCTTTCCCCGGTCCTGACCTCGATTCCGGGGGTCGCGGTCAGGACCGCCGCCACCTTGCTGGTCACCGTCGGCGACGCAACCAGCTTCCCCACCGCCGCCCACCTGGCCTCCTACGCCGGCCTCGCCCCGACGACGAAGTCCTCGGGAACCTCGATCCACGGCGAACACGCGCCCAGAGGCGGCAACCGGCAGCTCAAGCGCGCGATGTTCCTGTCCGCCTTCGCCGCCCTGCACGATCCCGCCTCCCGCACCTACTACAACCGCTGCCGGGCCCGAGGAAAGACCCACACGCAAGCCCTCCTCCGCCTCGCCCGCCACCGCATCAGCGTGCTGTTCGCGATGCTCCGCGACGGCACCTTCTACGAACCCCGCAGCCCTCGCCTCGCTTGACGAAGGACATAGAGGCACCCCCCCCAGTACGACATGGCCTCGGTGGGACCATCCCCGCGGGTGCGGGGATGGTCCCAGCGTCGACCCCTACGACATCGGCATCGAGCACTGCTCCCCGCGTGTGCGGGGATGGTCCCGGAGCCGCCCGGTGAGCAGTTCGTACAGGACACAACCGAGGGAGTAGACGTCGGAGGCGGGCTGAGCGGGACGGCCCAACGCGCGTTCCGGAGCGAGGTAGTCGGCGGTGCCGATGATCTTGCATGTGGCGGTCAGGTTGCTGGCTGCCTCCTCGGCGAAGCGTGCGATGCCGAAGTCGGCGATCTTCACTGTGCGGTCGGTGGTCAGCATCACGTTGGCGGGTTTGACGTCCCGGTGGACCACGCCCTGCTGGTGTGCCGCACAGAGGCCGGCGGCCGCCTGGGCCGTGATGGCAGCCGCCTCGGCCGGGGGCAGGGCGCCGCGCAGGGAGCGTTCCTGGGCCAGGTTCCAGCCGTCGACGAGTTCCATGACCAGGTGGGGCTGGTCATCGGGCGTGCCGAAGTCGTACATGCCGACGACGTTGGGGTGGTTGAGCCGGGCCGCGATCTGCGCCTCTAGGCGGAATCGCTCGGCGTCTTCCGCCTCTTCGGCATGCAGCAGTTTGACGGCCACGGGCCGACCGAGGAGGTGGTCGCAGGCTCGCCACACCTCGCCCATCGCGCCGCGTCGCAGCAGCTCCTGCAATTCATAGCGGTCCGCCAGCAGACCCTGCACACCCACCCCGATCATCGCGTTGCTCGTGGAACCCCCGGGCCGATGGTTGGGTTTGCGGTCATCGGGTTCCGGTTGCCCGGGGTCGATGCACACTCCCTGTCGGACCGGGCGCCGGGGTGCGCATGGGGGCAGGCTGACGACGGGGGATTCACCTGCCTGCCCCTCATTGCGCGATTACCCGCTCGGAATTGGGGCGAGCAGGTGCCACGAGGCCCCTGGGTCCCTGGGCCCACTCCTACAGCGCACCGGAGTGCCGGGCCGTCACACGCCTGGAGCGCCCAACGCCATGCGGCTCTGCGAGCTGGGAGAGCAGGGGCAGGCCCCGCACGGGGGAAACCGAACCTGCCCCAGCACGTCGGCGCCTGCAAACCTCCCCCCGGAGGATGGGCGCCATGACCCCGCCCGGGGTCACTTCCAACAGCGAGCCGAAGGTCAGGAGTGTCACGGGGGAACGGGAATGGTTGCGAGACCGACAACTCTGTGAAGGAACACCCTGGCCTCCTTCGTAATCTGGTCACGCATTATGCAAACACCGGCGGCCGGGGACTGCGGCAGCCCCGAATCATGCTCCTCCATTCCGTCCGGAAAACTGCCCTGGTGTGTGAACATTCAGGTAAGTGCCCGCATAGGCAGCCATATTCGGGACATCGCAGACGTCGGTGTAACGCTGCAGTGCATGCGGAACGCAGGAGTAGGGAGAAGCGGGGTACCGACCGGATGAATCTGGGTGCCCTGGCGCGAGCGCGCAGACACGGCACTACGTCAGAACGGATATCCCTGTGAGAAACATCGACCCGGTTCCCGGATACCAGGCATACGGCGAGCCGCCGGATCCGGACCGCTCTGTGCACCGTCAGGCCACCACACGGCGTACGGCCATCACCATCTGCACGATCACCGATATTGCGGCGGGCCTGCTGGGCCTGTGGATCCTGCTGTTCCTGCTCGACGCGAACCGCGCGAATGTGTTCGTCGAATTCGTGCGGGGCACAGCGGGCTGGCTGTCCTGGTGGTCACAGGACATCTTCACGATGGACACAGAGGCACTACGCGTCGTCCTCAATTACGGTCTCCCGGCCGTCATCTATTTGCTGATCGGTCACGGGATCGCTGCCCGGCTCAATCGAGCCTGACAGAGGACCGGCCTCTTTATTGATCACCAGGAAAGTGGGCCGACCATGACACCCAGCTCAACTGGAAACGATCACTTGCCGATCATGACGACCTGATACGCGAGCGGGGTGACGTCGTCGCCGAAGCTCAACTCGCCGCGGAACACACACAGCACCAAGCAGCGGTATTGCTGACCGGAGGAGATGCAGGTCAGCAAACTCGTCGTTGGGACGACAGCACCCGAGCCGCTGCGGCCGGTCGGCCGGAGTGGCACGGGTCGCCGCCGTAGGAGTGGGCCTCGCGCGGGTACGGGAACCAGTGCTCACGGAATCGCGGACCCTACACCGTATCGGCCCGTGATGGAGGAGGAGGCGCTGCGCAGCTACGGTGCTGCCGCTCTCGCCCGCGAACGCATGACGGCTGATGGCATGGTCGAGCCCGGCTGGTCCGGCCCCGCCGACGTGCAGAACAGCTTCGCATCCTGGTACGGGAGTGCCACTCGGCTGGGCGCCACCGCGGAGGAACTCGACAACGCCGTTGAGGTGGCCCGCGCCGAGCGGAAGGCGAAGTTGATCGAGGAGGAGAACGAGGTCCTCGCGCGGGATGCTCTCCAGGCGGGACTGCTGAACGAGGTTGCCGCGGCGATCGATTACGACCCTGGCATCGCGCCCTGGTAGCTGGCGGCCGAGTACAGCCACCGGCCTGCGTCAGCCTCGTGTGGCGGTGACGGCGACGCGGCGCAGCAGGTGCGCGGTGGGCAGCCGCCGCCGGGCCTCGCCCTGCAGCCCGGCGAGCGCCGAGCCGGGCTCGGCGTGCAGGGTCAGTGCGGTGCGGTAGATCCCCTGGTAGGCGGCGTCCCAGGCTGGTGCGCTGGCGCAGTGCGCATCGGTGAAGCCCGCCGCGCGCAGCACACGGATCCAGTCGGCGTGCCGGTGGCGTGGTGGAAGACGTCCGTCGCCCTCGACGTGGCCTTGACCGAACTCGAAGCCGACCCGGCCGGCCAGGCACCGGGCCGGTTCGGCTTCGACGAACCAGAACTCTCCCTGCACCAGGCCGAGGCCCACCTCACGCTGGGCCGCACCGATCAGGCCCGCGCCCGCGCCGAGGCCTCCGCGGCCGCCTGCACACCCGGCACCCCCGGATGGGCCGCCGCCACCCTCGTCCTCGCCCAGGCCGAGGCCTCCGACCAACCGTCCGACGCCGCTCAGCGCGCCCTGAACGTCCTCGACCGCGTGCCGCCGAGCCGCCTGCGCGCCACCTCCTGCACCCGGCTGCAGCGACTGGAGGGCCTGCTCGCCGCCCGCCCCGCCGAGTACGTGGCCGATCTCCGCGAACGCCTGCGCACCCTGCCGCCTCCCGTGGACGCGTCCGGCGCCGCATCGGCGTGACGGCCGCCGGTGTCCGCCAGGGGTACCGCGGTCACGGATGGCGGAAGCCGCGATCGGGGTCGCGGGCCTGCTCAGGGTCGAAGGCGGCAAACCAGTCGTGCGGGGCCAGATTGACCATGCCAAGGGACTGATGGATGTCGCCTTCGGGGTCCTCCATCCCGTCGAGGGCATGGTCGAACAGCATCAAGACGTCGTGGTCCTGGAAGAGGACGTCCGAGCAGGCGCCCCAGTCGAAGTCCCCTCGGTCTTCGGGAAGGCCGGCCACAGTGTCACGCACGAGCCGCGGCCGGTTGCGCGTCAGGTCCTGGGCGCGGGCGATCCCGAGGTGCAGGGCCATCTCCTCACCGGTGCAGCGCGGTTCGACCTCAGCGTCGGACGAGCAGTCGGCGGCCGGGTCGTCGAAGGCGGGGGCCATCTGCCGCCGCCAGGAACCGTCCTGGTGCCAGGTCACCCGCGGCAGCGAGCCGAAGAGCCCGCCGGCATTCCGCTGGGCCAGCTGATCCCCCAGCGTGGACACCTCCTGCCACGCCTGATCCGACAGCTGTTGAAGGGCCAGGTGCAGCACCGCTCGCGTGCGCGCGGTGAGGACCTCCTCCCCTTCGTCGTCTTCTTCGTCCCACTCCTCGCTCAAGAGGTCGGCTCCGCCGTAGCGGGCGCGGGAGCGCAGTTGCTCGCGCACCCGGTGCGCGGCCTCTTCGGGGGCAGCGAGCGACGTGTCGATGATCAGCAGTTCATCGGAGAACGGCTCGGCGCTCAGAAGAACGCCCGCCTCCGTAAGCAGGGCTGCCGCCGTGTTACCGGAGAGCCGGGGGAGGACCACGGCGTACTGGTTGTCGGTCAGTCGGTCGATGATGCTGGAGGTCAGCCCGGCGACGATCCACGGGTCGTCCCAGGGTGCGGCGATGTGGAGGTCGTCGACCACGAGGACGTTGCCCGGCAGGTCGACGAAGCTCTCGTATTCGGGGCGGAATTGGCCGTCGGCGTCGAAGAGTTGCTCCGCCGCCACCGCCGCGAGGGACTCCTCGTCGGCCAGCCGCTCGCCAAGGTTGTGGGCCTTCCAGAACTGGCCGCGCGTCGCACGCACGCGGGCCACGGTCTCGTCGTCGGTGAGGAGGGAGGCCGAGGCGTGAACCTCCTGCCCAACAACTGGGTCCTGCTCGTCCTGCTTCAACGACGCGCGGGCCCTGCCAGTCCGCATTCGTAGGCGGCGATGACGAGTTGGGCCCGGTCCCTGGCCCCCAGCTTCGTCAGCAGGTGGCTGACGTGGGTCTTGATCGTGCCGACGGTCAGATACAGCTCGGCCGCGATCTCGTGGTTGGACAGGCCACGTGCGATCAGGCCCAGCACGTCGCGCTCGCGGCCGGTCACACCGTCCAGGGTGCGGGTGACCGGGCCGGGGTAGCCGGGGCGGCGGACGTAGGTCTCGATGAGCTTGCGGGTGACGCCGGGGGACAGCAGCGACTCCCCGGTGGCGATCACCCGCACGGCGTCGACCAGGCGTGCGGGTGGAGTGTCCTTGAGGAGGAAGCCCGCGGCGCCTGCGCGGAGCGCCTCGAAGACGTACTCGTCCAGGTCGAAGGTGGTGAGCACCAGGACGTGGACGGGCACCGGAGACGGGCCGCCGAGCAGCGCGCGGATGGCTTCGATGCCATTGAGCCCGGGCATCCGGATGTCCATCAGGGCGACGTCGGGGCGTTGTTCGCGGATCACCCTGACCGCCTGGGTCCCGTCGGCCGCTTCACCCACGACCTGGAGATCGTTTTCCGACTCGATCAGCACGCGGAACCCGGCACGCACCAGCGTCTCGTCGTCCACCACGACGACCCGCACTGTCATGCGCCCTCCAGGTCGGCGCCCACGGGGAACTGGGCTGTTCGCTCGTCCGTGGCGTACGGCAGCCGGGCGGTGACGCGAAAGCCGTGCGGCGAGAGCGGGCCGGCGTGAACCTCGCCGCCGTAGAGGGCGGCGCGTTCCTTCATGCCGGTCAGGCCGTGGCCCTCGGTGATCGGGGTGGTCGTGCGGCCGGCTCCGGCGTCGACGACCGTGAGAGCGACCTCGCCCGGCGCGTAGGCGACCGTCACCCGGGCATGGCCGGTGCGGGCGTGCTTGACGACGTTGGTCAGGGCTTCCTGCACGATGCGGTAGGCGGCGCGGTCCACCCCTCGGGGCACGGCGTGCGGGTGACCGCTGATCGTCAAGTCGACCTGCACGCCGGCCCGTCGGGTCTGTTCGATGAGTGTGTTCAGGTCGTCGAGGCCACCGGGCAGCCATTCGGCGCCGTCGTCGTCGCGCAGGACACCTAGCAGGGAGCGCAGCTCCCCCAGCGCGGCCCTGCTGGTGGTCTCGATCGCGGAGAGGGATTTCGCGGCCTCGTCGGGTCGGCTACCGATCACGTGGTGGCCGACGCCCGCCTGCACCGCGATGACGCTCAGGCTGTGCGCGACGACGTCGTGCAACTCCCGGGCGATGCGTATGCGTTCCTCGACGAGCGTGCGCCGTGCCCGCTCCTCGGCCTGCTCGACCAGGCCCTGGGAATAGGCGCGGCCCCGTCTGGTGGACCACCCGATCGCCCAGGCGGCGGCCTCGACGATGAGGCTTTGGCTCATCCCCGGCCACCCCCAGTAGTCGTGCCCTGTTATGCCCTGCATAGGGATCATCAAGGCGAGTTGTGCGGCGCCTGCCACCGCGCTCGCGTACGCCGCGACACGCGCGGGTCGGGCGACCGCCACCCCGTACACCAGCAAGGCAGTCGCCAGCACCCCCGTCAGGCTGAGCGCGCCGTCGGTAGCCATCACCACCGACGCCACCGCCAGTGCAGGCAGTGGCAGCAGCCGCCGGACGGCGACGGCCACGCCCAACGAGCACGTCAGCACGGTCTGCCATGCCGGCCAGCCCGTGCGGTGCGTGCCAAGCGTCCACCACAAGACGTTCGACGCCATCAGGACCATGGCCAAAAGCACATCCAGCCCGATCAGCTGAGTCGGCCTCAGTCCTCTGGCGAAGGACGCCACGTCATGCCTCACCATCATGCCTCGCACGCATCCGACCCTAGCCAGGAGGGCGATCATCCGCCTCTGTCCAGAGACAGAGATCAGCCGGTCATTCCGTGGCCAGATCCGCGGGGCGGGCACCCTCTGCCAGGGTCGGCCACATGGACCTCTCCCGGACGCCCGCCCGCCGATGGCTTTCCCCTGTGCCCTGGGGCTTCGCCCTGCTCGCCGCCGCGTCTTCCCTGACATATGGCGGCGATCACGCGGTGAACGCCTGGGCATCGACCAACCTGGCCAATATGGGTGATCATCCTGTGGAGGCGCTCATCACCTCCGCCTTCCTGTTCGGCGCCGATCCCTGGGCCTGTCTGCGCAGCATCGCCCTCGCCGGGGCCATACTGGCGTTTCTCGTCATCCGGTTCGGCAACATGCGGGCGGTCGCGCTGATCGCGGCCGGCCAAGTCCTCGGCACACTGGTGAGCGAAGGACTGCTGGCAGCACGGATCGCGGCGGGCCAAGCAGACCCGGCGCTGCGTGCGACGCTGGACGTCGGCCCGTCCTACGTGATCGTCTCGGCCCTGGCCGCCGTGGTGGCAGCGGGGGCCCGGCGTTGGCACCGATGGACCGCGCTCGCCGCGCTCGCGGTGCGCGCACCGCACATCACGAGCGGCCTGACCACGCTGGGGGTCACTCCCGTCGGCCACGTGACAGCGTTGTCCACCGGCATGCTACTGGCATGGGGTCTGCGGTCGTCCGACGCCCCCCACCGCTACCTGCACCGACTGACGTTACGCGCAGCGCCGCTTCAGACCGCACTTGGCGCCCTCGCCCCCGTCGCCGGCCCAGATGCCGAGGATGTCGCGGGTGCCGTCCACGGTCACCGCCATCACCACGTAGACGGGACGGTTTGCGACCTGCCCGTCCTCGATCTTGACGTTGATGGCGTCCATGAACAGGACCCGGGTAGACGCGGTCGAGGGGTCGGTTCTGCCATTCGGCCATGCCGTCCATGACCTTTGAGCTGTTGACTTTTCCATCTTGAGCGGTGTCCGTCGAACGGGAGTCTCGATCGGGTGATTGCGGCCGGTGCCGGGCATGGGAACAGGGCCTCTTGGTAGCTCGGAGGGTGTCTACGCCAACTCGTCTGCCCGGAGGCCCTGTTGTTGTATGCCACCGCGGAGACGGAATCCATTTCGGTCACTCTCGCGTGTGACTGTCTGGCTCACCGGTTCGGGAACGCCGCCGACACCCCGATGCGTGAGCGGCGGTATCCGACGGACATGACGATGACGGACACGGAGTGGGCCCGGGTCCTGCCGCTGCTGCCGGTGCCGAGCTGGATGCGTGGCCGGGGCGGCCGGCCGGAGGCGTACTGCCACCGGGCCATGCTCGATGCGATCCGGTGTACTGCCTGGCCACGTTCGCCCTGGTCCTGGCGATCGTCAAGCGCAGCGACGACCAGAAAGGGTTCGTGGTGCTGCCCAAGCGGTGGATCGTCGAGCGCCTCTTCGCCCACCTGATGCGAAGTCGCCGCCTGGTGCGCGACTTCGAGCGGCGCACCACCAGCGCGGAGGCGATGGTCTACTGGTCGATGATCCGGCTCATGACCCGTCGCCTGGCCGGTCACACCCGCAGCGAGGGTGAACCGGCCCGGCTGCTGCTCGGCCAGCCAGCCGCGGGCCACCAGGCGTTTCGCTTTCGACCGCAGTGCCTCCACCCGCGTTGGCACCACGTCCATGCCGAACATGGCGGCCATCTCCTGGCAGGTCAGAGGCCCTTGATGGAACCGGGCCCGGTCCGCGAGTGTCTTGAGGATGCGCTGGTAGTCGACCGACAGCGCCGACCACGCCAGCCCCTGTCGCCACACCGGCACCTGCGACTTCGGCTTCGCCGCGTCCCGGAGCGCCGACTGCACCTCCCCATCCCGCGGATCCGGGGTGACCTCCGCCCGGCGGTGGCGCCGTCGTCCGGAGCCAGCACCGTATCAACCCGCCTGCGAGCGATCGCCCACTCCTGCCATTCCAGCTCGGCCTGGATGCGGTCGGCCTCCTCCCGCAGGCCGTCGACGCGACGCCGAGCGGCGAGCTCGTGCTGTTCCAGCAGTCCAACAACCGACGGCATCCGCGACCTCCCGGGGAACGACGACCCGACAGGCCACGACTCCCACGGAACCACCACTCCTATCCCCGGTGAGTAGCCGGGAGGGATCTCACCTCCCGGCTCTCTCAGAACCGTGCGTGAACCTCTCGATTCACACGGCTCCCATCATCCAGTCGATCAAGGTCTGACAAGCTTCCAGTGAGCGAAGAGGCCCGGGTAGAGCCGTGCGGCCTTCCCCAAGCCGTCCCAGGCCCGCATCCGGCGGCGCCGGAGTCGCTTGTACTTCTGCATGGCCCACCGCATCAGATAGTGATTGATGCGTTTGAGGCTCTTGACCAGCTCGGACGGGTAGAACCGCCCGTAGTAGCCGATCCAGCCCCGCACGATCGGGTTGATCTCCCGTGCGAGGTCTGCCAGGGACGATCCACTGCGCAGGTGAAGCCGCCAGGACCGGATCCGGGCCCGGATCCGTTTGGCGGCCTCGTCGCTGATGGCCGGATTGAAGCTGAAGAAGTAGCTCCCGCTCCGTGTCCGGACCTTCCGCGACCGGAACGTGTACCCCAGGAACGTGAACGAGGTGTGTTCGTACGAGCCACACCTCTTGCCGTCCTTGCAGTACACGATGCGGGTCTTGTCAGGATGCAGTTGCAAGCCCCCGCACTGCGCCAGCCGCTCACCGATCGCCTCGCGCACCCGGTGTGCCTCGGCCTCGGTGCGGCAGTGGACCACCATGTCATCGCAGTACCGCTCGAAGCGGACGGCCGGGAAGGTCCGGGCCATCCAGGCATCGAACGCGTAGTGCATGAACAGGTTCGCCAACAAAGGAGAGATCGCCGAGCCCTGCGGGCTCCCGCGATCCCGCGCCACCAGCGCGCCACCGTCCTGCTGGAGCGGGGCCTTCAGCCAGCGCTCCACATACAGCAGGATCCACCGCTGGTCGGTGTGGTGGGCCACCGCCTTGAGGACGAGGTCATGGTCGAGGTTGTCGAAGAAGCCCCGGATGTCGATATCGACCACCCAGTCGCGTCTCCAGCACCTCTCCCGGCACACCGCGAGCGCATCCAGCGCGCTACGGCGGGGCCGATAGCCGTAGGAGTCGGGATGGAACACCGGCTCCACCTCCGGCTCCAAAACCATGGCCACCACCGTCTGCGCGATCCTGTCCGCGACCGTCGGCACCCCGAGAACCCTGGCCCCTCGCCCTTGCGGCTTAGGAATCTCCACCATCCGTACCGGCGGCGGGAAGTAGCTGCCCGACGACAAGCGATTCCACAGCTTGTAGAGGTTGCCCTTCAGGTCCGCCTCGAACTGCTCGATCGACTCGCCATCGACGCCGGCCGCTCCCCCATTCGCCTTGACCCTGCGATACGCCTCCCAGACGACATGCTTCGAGATCTCGAACGGCTTCGACCCGCTCACCCGGCTCCTCCCGGCACCGCCGGTTGACCGCCAAGCAGGCCAGGATGATCCGTCCCCTTCGCTCCACCCGCATTACCGGGCTTCCTCACTACTACGAGACGGTCCGTCCCCGTGCCCCGCGTCGGTACTCGGCCCCTTGCGGTGCTGGCCGCTTGGGGTTCTCCCTCCCGCCTCCGGGCTGGCTGCCCGGCGGCCGTATCGGGGCGACAGGTTCTCACGTTCCGTGCAAGAGCCCGCGCCAGGCTCGCGCCGCCTACATGCCGGACGCCATCCGGGCAGTCAGCAGGCTCCCCCCGGACTTGTCCCAGGACCCTGGTCTCGCCCTGGTTTCGACGCCACTGGAATTTCTTACGACACGTCATCAGCGGTTCGCTCACGCTCGCCTTCCTGACCCACACCTGACGCGATCAAGGCCGCGCCTTTTCCCGCAGCGCTCACCACGACCGGCACTTAACCGACGCAGCCTGCGGTGGTTTGGAGCCTCCCCCTGCAGGGCGACCCCGGAGGACCTACCTCCATCTCTCACACAGCACCGCTTCCGGAAGCTCCTACATCGACGCCTCCTTCAGCGTTCGTGACACACGACCAGCGGAAACGCGTCGATCAGGTCCGGAAAACAACAACTTCTAAACGTCTCATTTGACTTAACAACTACCGGCCAGAGGCCCCGCCTCATCGAGATCATCCAGAACCTCCGAGAACGCATCCGCGAGGCCCGCGCCAACGGATGGCTCGGCGAGGTCGAGGGACTCCGGGTCGGCTTGGACGCTGCGATGGCCAAGCTCAACAGCCGCAAGCGGGCTCCGACCGATGGTCGGCCGCAGCTGGTCGACCTTGGCATGCCGGTATTCACCAACCATGCACCCCCACCCCAGCAGGGACCGGGAGGGCCCGGATACCGTCCCTGGTCCTGTTAAGGAGCGAGTTCGGCTTGGCGAAGGCTGCGGAACACCTCTGGGGTCGTCCATCCGCGCAACGTGGCGTGAATCGTCGATCGGAATGCGGCCTCGGCCGTGGCGGCGTCGAGGGCCCCGGCCAGTTCGAGAGTCACGAGCCCGTGCAGGGTGGCCCAGATCGACAGGGCGATCGACGTTGCTTCGCCGACGAGGACGGACGCCGCCAATGCGCGATCGATCGCCGCGAGGAGCGGACGGATCGGGTCACTGGCACCGACCTCCCCCGACGGGTCGAAGGACTGCACACCACCGAACAGCACTGTGTACAGGTGGCTGTGTCCGCGCCCCCAACGACGGTAGGCGACGGCCAGCGCGTACAGGTCGGCGAGAGGGTCCGCGGAGGTCTGCACCGCCGACACGTCCTGGAACAGGCCGGCGACGGCTCTGTCGCGCACCGCACCGATCAGCCCGTCCTTATCACCGAACAAGGAGTACACCGCCGTCGTCGACGCCTCGGCAGCAGCGGCCACGGCGCGGACTGTGACCGACTCCCGCGGACGGGTGGCCAGCATCTCGGTCGCGCACATCACAAGCCGCTCTTTGACGGCCTCGTCGTTTGTTCTTGGCCTACCCACGACCAGCAGCCTAGCCTCCCTGATAACGTCGTTTTGAAACAGTGTTCTGAAACTGTCGGAGGTTCGCCGTGCCCACGCCCGCCATACGTCTCGCCCGCTTCACCGGACGCTTACTGCTGGCCCTGGCCGCCATCGCGACGCTGGTCGTCGTCTTTCTCGCACTGATCGCCCTCACAAACGGGGCAGGGTCGGGGCTCGCCGCATGGTTGACGACCCTTGGGGCCGGGGCTGTCCTTGCGATGTGGCGGGGACGGCGCCGCACTTGGCCGGCGCGGCTCGTGCCGTTCCTGTCAGTGGTTGTCGCGGCAGCATTGACGGCGACGGTCTGTATCCCGACCGTGCCGACGGTCCGGCGGTACCCGCCCGCCCTACCGTTCGTGGCCACGCAGCACTGGAGCCTGGCCACAGGCAGCCGGGTCGCGGTGTACCACTACCCGCCCACGAACCCCGGCAGCCGGCATCCCATCCCGTTCGTGTACCTCAACGGCGGGCCGGTCCGTGGCATGTCGGTGCTCGATCACCGATTCCTGCAACTCCTGGCACGCCAGGGCTACGACGTCTACGCCTACGAACAGGCCGGTGGCGGACGAAGCGACCTGCTCCCCATGGGCCAGTACACGATCTCCAGGTCGGTCCGCGACCTCGCCGCCTTCGTCGACCGCCTGGACAAGGGCAAAGTCGACATCCTCGGATTCTCCTCAGGCGGGGCCGTGCTCACCCGAGCCCTGACCGACCCGAGCGTCGCCGCACGCTTGCACCGGGCGATCATCGCCGAGCCCGGCCCCATGGACGGCCCCACCGCGCGCATCACCGGGCACAAGGGCCGAAAGTCCGCACGGGGCCTCGCGCCAGCCATGACCGGACCGCGATCCACGCATGTTCCCCGATACGCCGTGGCATTCAGCCTCATGCGACTCGGACTCCTCACCCCCGACACCGGACTGATCGGACAGGCCGAAGGCGACAACGCCTTCACCACAGCCGACCTCGGCAGCGACACCGCATCCGCCTACTGCGCGGGCGACGCGCACCGCATCCCCGCCGAGGACACCACACAGAACTTCTCCTTCAGCCCCGCCGCCAGCCTTCGCGTCCAGCAGACGGTCAAAGACTCGCCCTCCATTGCACCGTTACTGAGGCAGTCCCGGACCCCCGCGATGCTGATGATCGCTGAGTGCTCCTCCCAGGTCCGTCAATGGGCGACCGCCATCCTTGCCGACGACCTCGCCATCCAGCGCACGCAGTACCTGCCCGGAGTCGGACACCACGTGTGGAACGGCCTGGACGACAACAACGACCGAGCCGCCGCCGTCATCACTGCGTTCCTTCAGGACAAGCCAGCGCCCTTGCCGGACTACCCGACCCGCGACGAGATCCCTACCTTCCTGCGCGACCACAAATGAAGACGCTGCAGCCCGTCACCGGCAACGGCAGGCGAGACCTTGAAGCCGCCCGGGCCCTGCCCCAGGTACAGCCAAGGACGACCTCTCACCATTGGGATGGCTTGAGGGTGTCCGATGGGTCATGTGACTGGCGATTGGCGAAATCGTTCCGGCTGGTGTGGGGCGGGGCGATCTCTCTGACGCGCAGTGGGCTCGGTTGGAGCCGCACCTTCCGAAGAACGTGGGACGGGGCGGGCGGTGGAAGTGTCATCGCAAGGTGATCAACGGCATTCTCTTCCGCCAGCGCACCGGCATCCCCTGGCGCGACCTGCCGACGCGCTTCGGGAAGTGGAAGACCTGCCACGACCGGCATCGGCGCTGGGCGGCGGACGGCACCTGGGAGAACGTCCTGCGTGCCGTCCAGACCGACGCCGACGCCAAGGAACGTATCGACTGGAGCATGGTCGGCATTGACTCGACGACCTGCCGGGCCCATCAGCATGCCGCCGGGGCTCGACGGCGTCCGCCGCGAATTCCAAGGAAACGGATCCCGCCCGCTCAGCATCGCCCCGACGAGGCTCTCGGCCGATCCAGGGGAGGTCTGACCACGAAAATTCATCTCGCCGGAGACGGCGGCTGCCGGCCCCTGGCGGTGCTGATCACGCCAGGTCAGTGGGGCGACGCACCTCAGTTGATCCCGGTCCTTGAGCGCGTTCGCGTACCACGGCCGGGTGGCGGTCACCCGCGCACCCGGCCTGATCACCTCAGCGGCGATAAGGCGTACTCATCCCGTTGTAACCGCCGGTACCTGCGCAGGCGCCAGATCAAGCACACCATCCCCGAACCGAGGAACCAGCGGGCCAACAGACAGCACCGTGGCAGCCGGGGCGGTCGGCCCACCGGCTTCGACAAGACGCTCTACAAACGCAGGAATGAAGTCGAGCGAACGATCAACGCCCTCAAGGGCTTCCGTGCCGTAGCCACCCGATTCGATAAGAGGGCATACATCTTCCAAGGCACCGTGACCGTCGCAGCCATTCGCCTCTGGCTGCGCTCATGACCCGCCGCACGGCCCTTAGGCACGTGCGGTCAGCTCAGCCTGGCATCGGCGTACACGGTCATCGCATCGCGCTGGTAGATGGCCAGACCTTCGGCGATCTTGTCGAAGTTGGCCCGCATCTGTGGGTCGTCGACATAGGTCTGGCCCACTCCCTTGTACGCGGCCGCGGTCGGGGTCCAGAACCGGCAGATCTGCTGGTAGTTGGCGTCCACCTCGGCCTGAACCGCGGGGTCGGAGACCGGCGTGCCGGCCACCATGAACTCCGCCATACGGATCATCTGCGCCGTCACCTCACGCTGCCAGCGCTCCGTGTCCTCGGAGGTCATCGCCTCGACTGCCTGCCGGGACTGCTCCCACGCCTGCGGCCACCGCTCCCGTACCTCGGCCTCGGCCTCGGAGGGGGCCTGGAACCCCTCGAACAGGTTCTCCGGCTTGTTGATCTTCGTCATCTTCCCGTTGTCCCTACCTTCTTCCAGTTCGGCGATGGTGCGGCCGACCGTACGGGCCAGCGTCTCCAGCCGGTCCCGTTCCGCGAGCAGCCGTTGGTGGTGCTCGCGGAGCACGGCCACCTGGTCGAGCTGGCTGTCCAGGACCGCCTGGATATCGCGCAGCCCCAGGTCCAGCTCCCGCATCAGCAGGATCTGCTGCAACCGCAGCAGATCGGCCTCCTCGTAGTAGCGGTGCCCGTTGCTCCCGATCCATGCGGGCGGCAGCAGGCCGATCTCGTCGTAGTGCCGCAGCGTCCGCGATGTCACCTTGGACATCCTCGCCACCTCCGCAATCGACCAGGCCATGCCGGTGCCTCCCTCGCCGGGCCGGTCTCTCCGGCCACACACATGACCGTAGAAGTTGCCGCAACGGAAAGCGCAAGCCCGAAACCCTGTTGGACAGACACCAGGGCCTGACCCGTCGGACAGGCCC
>NZ_BBZJ01000042.1 GCF_001417775.1 Streptomyces sp. TP-A0356
GCGTCGTCGCTTCTGATGCGTCCTGGGGGGACACATGACCAACCCGTACATGCCGCCGCCACCGCCTGCCCCGCCTGTCCGTCCAGCCCCGAAGTGGGCGCGGAAACGGTACGTGCTGCCCGCGATCGGCTTCGCCTTCTTCCTCGGAATCGGCGCCGGCGCCAGCGGACAGAACGACAACAGCGTCAAGAACGCGGCCGGTGAACCGCGGCCGACCGCAACCGTCACCGCAACGGCCACAGCGACAGCGACAGCCACCGCCAAGCCTGCACCGACGCCGACGGTGACCAAGACGGTCCAGGTGAAGGTGACCGTCACCGCGCAGGCCGCCACCGACAGCAGCTCCGGTTCCGGCAGCGACGGCAGCGGCAGCGGTGGTCAGAGTGCTTCGGGCACCTGCTCGATCGTCTCCAACTCGGGGAACTGCTATTCCGCCGGCGAGTTCTGCCGCAACAGCGACCACGGAGCATCCACGACCGACGCGAGCGGTACGAGCATCACCTGCGCACCCAGCGGGAGCAGGTGGCGCTGGACCTACTCCTGACCCACGGCAGGAGCCAGCACAACCACCGCCGGCCCCGCATGGGCCGCTCGTCGTACCTGTCCGCCATCTCTTCAGCACGGCTCCGGCCAGTGGCCCGGAAGCTCGGGAACCGATCAGCACCGAGACCACCTCCTTCCCGTCTCGCCTACTGAACGAAGCCTGGCCCATCACCACGGGGGGAGTGACGGGCCAGGCTCGGCGTCCACGGTGCCACATCCCCCGCAGGTACGCAGTCTCTTCAGGAACGGCCGTGTCGACGCGCTTGGCATTCGGCTCTGTCCGCCGGGTGACGTCCCGGGGCGGGCACCGGGTGGCCGCGGTGGCATCCGTGCCGGTACCCCGCCCGGGCAGATCAGCTCAGGCTCAGCTTGGACAGGGCGGTGGTCCAGTCATTGGCGATGGCCTGCTGGGCGGCAGCGAGGGTGACCTTTCCGTCGCAGACCGCGGTGTGCAGCTTCGTCTCCACCGGGTCCTTCTTGTTGTTGATCCCGCCGCCGGACTTGTGGCCGGGGTCGGCGGGTTCGACCCACAAGTTGCGCTCGTCATTGGGGTCGCCCCCAAGCTGGAGACTGATGAGGTGGTCGTACTCTGCGTCTCCCATGCGGCCGGTGTAGCCGTAGGAGGCCGCGTTCAGCTTCTTCTCCCGGCTGGTGACCGAGACAGGCGGGCGGATGCCGCCGGTGTAGCCGCCCTTGCGGCAGATCGTCGACTTCAGCGTCGCCTGGGTGACCGCCGGAGAGATCGCACCAGGCGTGCACTTGGGATCCGGGAGCGGCTCCCCACCCTCGTAGCGGTAGTGGCAGCTGCCCGCCGGAGGCTGCTGCTGCACGGTGTACGTCTTCTGCGGACCGGCACCCACCGCGATCGCCTGCCCCAAGCCGCCGCCCGCACCGGTGGCCGATGTCTTGGACGACGGGGTTCCGCCCAGTGATCCGGCCCCGACGTTATGGGCTTTGGGCGAGCAGCCCGCCAGAAACAGTCCAGCGAGCAGCACGGACGACGCGATACGGACAGCGGATCTCATGACGGCACCTCACACATGGGCAGTATCTGAGCAGATGCTGCCCCAGCCGCCTTCCGCCCTACCGACCGGGGGGCGGCGCGAAGGCGCACAGCGTCACACGGGGCGGCGCCCACCTGCAGTGCAGGTGGCATTCCTGCTGGCTGTCGAGTATGTAGGTGGTGGTGTAGTCCTGCCACTGGCACAGCCAGGACTGCGGCGTAGTCGGCGCGGTGCCTGCCAGTCCGGTCGGCGCGCTACTCCCGCCAGGTGGTCGCGCTCTGGTCGAAGTCCTCCCGGTAGGCGCGGCGCTGGGTGAGGTCGGATTCGGTCAGCTGCGGGTGTACCGGCGGCTGCTGCGAGGCAGGCCAGAGTTGGATCAGGTGGCGTTCGCCGCGGTCGCCGACGCCGGGCTCGGGGTTGGGGGTGTGGCAGTACAGGCGCATCCGAATCCACGCCGGCAGGTGGTCGGTGGGCAGTTGGAGTGGGCCGTCTTCGGGTTCGGCTTCTTCGAAGTCTCCGCTGCCGAGGATGTAGATGCCGGGGGTGTCCTCGGTGGCGTGCAGGCTCATCTCTTCCGCGGGCCCCCAGGCTGGGTCGGTCTCGGGTGGGGGCGGCCCGTCGTGGGTCTGGACGGTGATGGTGATGGTGCCGGTATCGGTGTCGGTGAGGATGTGCGCCGTGTCGTTCCCGATGGGCCCGCACCGCCAGCCGTATGGCCACTCGGGCGGCCATTCGTAGTCCTCGCCGAGCGCGAGGAGGTAGCCGTACTCGCCGGTCTCCGGCGCCAGGGTGGTCTCAGCGATGATCATCGTGGTTTCCTCACGCAGAGGGGGCACCCTCGGCTCGCGGGAGTGCCCCATGTTGCCGTAACGGCCCACCGTGTCAGACCGTCAGGCGACGACGTAGAACGGGTCGTGGTCCATGACGTGCATCGGCCGACGCCAGTTCGTGATCCGGGCGCCCTGGGTGTTGTTCTCGTTCGGGCTCACCCACGTCGTCTCGCGCTGCGAGGCGGGCAGCTTCTTGCCGCCCTCGTAGGTTGAGGCGAACGGGTACTCGTCACAGTAGGTGCGCCCCACCCGCTTCATGTCCGGCGGCGCTGTCCGGCCCCCGCAGACTGCCCTGCGGTTGTCGTTCTTCTGCTTGGTGTTGATCATCCAGTGCAGGGGCTTGCCGCCGTTCGGGTCGCCGTAATGGCCGCCCTGGGCGCGGAGCTTGCGGATCCCGTCATCGATCCACGGGATACCCACCATCGACACCGCCGTGGGCGCGTCGGTCATGGCGCAGCCGGAGGTGCCGTAGTAGTTGTCACACCGCCAGGTCGCCGACTTGTAGCCGGTCGAGCCGGGGACGTAACCCGGTTTGGTGAAGCTGAAGACGTACCTGGTCTGGGTCTTGTTGTTGATACGACCCTTGCGCATGGGCCCGGTCGTGTAGGTGACGCTGCCGCTGGAGGCCGCATCGAGCAGGTGCGGCCCGTAGTGCGTTTTCGCGCTGGTGCCGTTCCCGGCCGTGGCGGTGACGTTGACGGTGATGCCCTTGCCCTCGCCGGTCGTGCGGGCCTTGGAGAGCTGGAACTTCTCCCCCCAGTTCGCCGACTTCGAGTTCAGCGTCATCGAGTGACGGACGGTGAACGTGGCCGTGCCCACCTGTCGAGGGACGTTGTTGATGACGCGGATGACCTTGACGCGGACGGTGGCCCACTCGCACTCGCTGAACCGGTTGATCAAGATCGTGTCGACCCTGCAGGTGGCGTTCGCCTTCGGCGCCACGGCCACCGCCCCCGCGGCGGTGGCCGGTGGAGCGGTCTGTACGGCCACCGGCGCGATGTCAGCCTGGATCACCGCCGAGGCCGCCGACCGCTCCACGGCCGCCTGCGAGAGCCCGGCGGCCGGGACAAGCAGTCCGGCCGCCAGAGTAGAGACGGTGAGACTTCTGACGATGTGATTTCGCAAGACATTCCCCCTGTGCTGACCAACGGTGCGCGAGGCGCAACCAGCAACTGGCATGCGCTCTCGTCGCGTTGGCGACATCCAAGCACGGCCCTCTGCGGGACGGCATCCGCGTTACGGCCGTCCAGGATTTCCTGCCCGGAGTTTCGGCCACACTGCCCGCGTGAAGCCGCTGCAGGTGAACGCCCCACAAGCAACACGGGCGGGCGGGCACGCCCGCCTGTGCCGCTCACGCCAGCGGACATCCCGCGAGTACCGCGGCCACCGGGCACGTCTCACGAACGCTCCGAAAGACGACAACCCGCTCAAGGAACAACCCTGGCGTCACGACCGCGTGAACAGGCCCAGCCAGCGGCCATCGAGGCCGCACGCGCCACGCACACGCCGAGCGGAAGGTTGTCTCAACTCCGACTCTCTCCGCGAGATCGGCTGGCGTTCGAGCGGCTGCAGCAGCGTCTCGCCCGGCGGGGCCGGTGCGGCCGAAGCGGCGCGCCAGTGGCCGACGCACTACGTGGTCTTCGGCCTGGTCCATGCGGGCGCGGAGCTGACCAACTGGCGTACGAGCGGCGGCGCGCAGCGTTTAAGGCGCTGTTCGCCGACCACGGCCCGGAGGCGTCGCTGACGCTGTGCCCTTCGACCACCGAGCCGGAGACGGCGAGAGGGTGGCTGGAGTGGACGGCGGCCGGGCTGGAGGGGCTGTGCTTCAAGCGGCTGGATGAGCCGTACCGGCCGGCGCGCTCCTGGCGTCAGTACAAGGTATGGGTCACCACCGAGGCCATCATCGGTGCCGTCACCGGCTCTCTCGCAGCACCTCGGACGGTGCTGCTGAGCCGCTACGCCACCACGGGCCGCCTGCGTAACCGCTCCGCTAATCCGGTCAAATTCTCTCCAATACAGAACAGTATCTATCTCTCAATAGATATATGCGAGGACGGCAACCTTCTTAGTACGGACTGAAGTTGGACAGTTCTCGATCCCGGGCGTTTTTCCATCACGTGATGGATTCTTCAGGGCGCCACAGCGGCAATCCCTCACGTGATGGATAATTCAGGTACGCTCGGGGGTTATCTAGTGCGTGCTGACGGCTTTGGAATGGTCTCTCAGCACTCGGCGCTCTCTGGGGGTGGCTCCCCCTGCAGCGCCAGCGAAGACCTCGCCCTCGGGCGGGGTCTTTCGTGTCTCTGGGTCCCTCCTGAAGGTAACGGAGAGCGCGCGGCCTGGCACACACAACTGGCGGTGAGGCGCCAGATCTTAGTGCGGGCACGGTGATCACGCTTCTGCTCCGGGAAATGGAATGGAGCACTCCGTCAGCATTGGCCAACGAAGCCCAGCGCTCAAGAAAGTGACCGAGATTCAACTCGGCACACCCTTGTTGAGTTCCGGGTGGGCGGCAATTGGTCACCCGCTTGCCATGCCGTAGCATGCGATGCAACCGGTGGTGAGTTCCTCGCCAGGACTCACACCCCGACACCGGCCTGCGCACCAAGAGAGACCATTCCATTCCGTGGTCGAGCTTCGATCGGATGATCGAAGCTCGGCCCTATCTCCTGTTAGGAGAAGCAGTTGTCGCAGGGAATCCTGGCGGCGGTGCTGATCTACGGGATCACGCTGCTCGCCGCATGTCTGGCCATCTGGCTGCTGAAGAGCAAGCCCGTACGGATCGCCGCGGTGATCGCTGCCCTCGCCACGCTGGTGGCCGCCCTGGTCCCCGCTGTGAAGGTCCTCGTGCAGGACAACAGTTCGCCGCCGGCCGACGTTGTGGCGCCGAAGGTGCCGGGCCAGGCCACGCTCGGCGCGTCGACCCCGCCCACAGAGCCGACGGACACGTCGAACGCTTCGCCCTCCACGGACAAGGAGAGCAAGTAGATGGCGCGGCACCCGCAACCGGTGAGGCAGGCAGCACAGGTCCTCGCGAACACCGGGCTCGCGGCCTCGCTGAACCTGACTAAGGAAGCGAGAGCTGTCCTCGATGCCAGGATCCAGGATCTGGGCATGGGTGGCAGGTCCGCGATGGCAGACCTGTCGTCGGCGTACGAGCTGCCGATCTCCGTCCTGCTGGAAGTGAGCTCCGTTGCCCGGTACCGAGTACACGGACGCGGGGAGCGGCTGCTTCTCCGCAGGAGCACGGGGAACGTCATCTTCTTGATGGACGGCTGCGTTGCCGAGCGGACCTTCGACGATCAGGTTGTCCGTCTGTGGCGGGGCGGTGCGGTTTTCGGGGACGATGACGTCGTCCGCAGCGCGTTGCGGGCCGACGCGAAGCTGTACAGGAACTCGTACCTGACCTTCCTGTCAGAGACCCGGACCCTGCTGATCCCCAAGGACAAACTCCGCAGCTTGGCGATGGCTGAGCCCACAACGGCGCTCATGCTCGCGCGGATCGGGATGGAGAGGGCCCAAGTCGTCGAACGGCTCTACACCTCCAACCGGAAGTCGTCGGCGTCCCGCGTGGCCGCGCTCCTCGACTATCTCGCCGGCGAGAGCACCGTGATGCGCGCGCAGACGGTCGAGAACGAGGACCGGCAGCTCGTCGTGAAGCCGATGAGGAACGCGGTCGTGGACGGCCCGACGCAGACCGACATCTCGGAAGCGCTGACCTTGGGCAGGGCCACCGTCGAGAGAGCCATAACGCAGTTGCGCAAGGAGGGCGCCCTCCTCCACTTCCCGAAGGGCGCGCGCACCTACAGGGTGTACGAGATCGGGGACCGCGACCTCCTGCAGGAGATCGCACGGGGCGGCTGAACACCGGCCCCATCGCGGTGAACCGCGGACGCGCGGCACAGAGCACTGTGCCGAGCCTCCGCTCCTCCCCCACGTCACCCGCGCAGGAAGACGAAAGCGGCGACCGGAATCACGCCACCGACGCAGGCGGAACCACGAGCGGACGACCGCGAGCGGGCTGAGCGGGGCGTGGAGATCCTGCTGCCGCTGGTGCAGGAGTCACCGCGCTCCACTTCCCGTAAGGCCACGGACCCTCTCGCGGACACGCTCACGCGGACAGTCCCACCCACTGAGACCGGTAGACCGGTGGTCTACCGGTCCAGCAACGTCCTACGTCCGTACGGACTACAGGTTGCTGTACGGAAATACGCCGTACGAATGGGAGTTCACACCCCCGCGAGGCAATCGAAGGACCGCCGCCTCGTCGGACATCGATGACGCTCACTGTTGCTTTCTCTGTCAAGTTCAGCGTGTCGAAGTGAATCGTGGCCCCCCGGGTGGCCGCTGAGTAACCCTGACTTGGTTGGCCTGGACGGTGAAGAGGACTCGAGGAGTGAGCCGGGCCGGACGGCCTGGCTCGTCGACCGTTTCCCGGAGGGTCGACGAATTACGCGAGCTCAGAGCTACTGGGAAGTATCAGTGCCGAGTCCGTGTGGAGCGTGATGCGCACCGGTGTGAAGGTGGTGGCGTCCACCGGCGACTCACCGGTGCCCGGGTTGCGGGCGTAGCGTGGGTGGGCGCCTCCGCTGATCTGCCAGCGTATGCGGTGGCCGATGGGGAAGCGGTGCGCGGTGGAGCTCATCGGCACGGTGACCTGCGAGGGCTCCTGTTCGGTCGTCCGGAGTCGGACGAACCCGTCACAGATGTTGACGGAGCGGCCTTGTGCGTCCACGTCGCAAAGGCGGGTGAAGACATCGGCGTGTCCGGTGTCCGTGGAGATGCTCATCCGTGCGGAGACGGGACCCAGGATGTCCATGGGCTCGGTCAGTGGTGGGCCGGTGAATGTCAGGACGTCGTCTCGGGCCTCCAGGGTGGCGTTGTTCCGGGGGCCGGCGGCGCGGGAGAGCAGCGGACCGCCGAGGGAGGGGGTGGGGTCGGCCGGGTGGTAGCGGAACGCCGTCACGGGTGCGGAGTCTGCGGGGGCCAGCTGGGTGAGATGCCCGCCGGGGATGGGGTACCACGAGGTGGCAACCGCGGCTGGCGGCCAGTCGTCGAGGTCCCGCCAGGTGTCTTCGCCGCCGATGTGCACACGCACCGCGGTGGGACGCAGGCCGGAGGGATCGGCGTACAGGTGCGCGCGCAGCCACGCGAGGCTCTCGGTGAATACCTCGGGCCATCCTTGCTGCAGGGCCGAAGTATGGGTCCAGGGACCGACGAGCAGGGCGGTCTCACATCCGGCCTGGCGCAGCCGGTCGTACTGCTCGAAGGTCTGGTCGACTAGTGCGTCGTGCCATCCTGTGATCAGAGCCGTGGGCACGCGGAGCCGCTGCGTCGACTTCGCCAACGACGCGCCGTGCCAGTAGGCGTCCTTGGCGTCCGGGTGTGTCATCACGCCGTCCAGCCAAGGCAGTTCGCTGCCGAAGGCTGACACGTACGCCCCACGCAGGGGCCGCGCGGTGGTGACGTCGCGCAGGCGGCGCTGCAGGCGCAGCGTCGCCTTGAGGAACGGTGCCATGCCCTGGTGCTGGTAGTTCATGGCTGCACGATCCCTACGCCCTGTTCCACGCAGGCGGTGCGCTTCGCCTGGAGAACGCCCTCGCCGTGGGCGTGGGCCCTACTTGCACCACCATTGCCTTCAGTTCTGGCGGTGGGTCCAAAGCGAGGGCCCATTGCACGTAGCCCAGGTAACTGGGACCGACGGTCCCCAGTGTTCCGTTGAACCAGGGTTGCTCGCGCAGCCAGGACACCGTGGCCTGGCCGTCGGCGGCCTCGTTGCGCCACAGATCGAACATGCCGCTCGAACCTCCGGTGCCGCGGCAGCTCTGCAGGACCACGTGGAAGCCCTGTTCGGCGAAGAGCAGGCCGTACTGGGGCGACCACGGCAGGCCTCGGCCATAGGGCGAGCGGACCAGGAGGGTGGGGAAGTCTCCCTGGGCGCGCGGGAAGTAGTGGTCAGTGATCAACGGGCTGCCGTCGGCGGCCGGCACCAACAGTCCCGGCTCCCATCCGGCCTCGTACCGTTTCGCCGGCAGACCTCGCCAGGTCGCCCTCATCATCCGGGAGGACAGCGGCGGTTTTCCGGCGGGTGGCACCCAGACTGGCCTGGCTACGGCGTCGGGCGTACGTGATGGCATCGTCCCCCTCCGGCTGCCGCTCACCGTCGCCGGCTGCTGCAACGACCCCGCCGAGCAGCCCTACATCGAGGGGGAACTCCGGCCCCGGATGGGCGATGACGTGCGCTGGGTCGGGGAGGCCGACCGGCGCACCAAGCTGGACCTCCTGGCGAGCGCCGGCTGCCTGCTGTTTCCGATCCAGTGGGAGGAACCCTTCGGGATGGTGATGATCGAGGCGATGGCCTGCGGCACGCCGGTCGTCGCACTCCGCCGTGGATCGGTGCCCGAGATCGTCGAGGAAGGCGTCACCGGCTTCAACTGTGATCATCTCGCCCAACTGGCCCAGGCGATCGGCTCGGTGGACCGGCTGGATCCCCGCGCCTGCCGAGGACGAGTCCACCGTCACTTCGACACCGATCAGATGGCGGCCGCCTACGCCGCCCTCTACCAGCAGCTTTGCTGGAGGCACCCGCGCAGCGAACCGGCCGCCCGCATGATCCCTCTGCTGCGCTAGGCGCGGTTCGGGCCTAGCGCACCACGTCACGGTCAGCCCCGCCCGCGATCCCACCTCGTGTGGTCACCTGGGGATCGAGCCGTGTTTGCCCACGTCCCCGAGGCCGTGGTCACCGATCTCGCGAAGGAGTCGGCATGCCGGACCCGACCCAGGCCGTCGGGCACGTACGAGAAACGCTTTCGCCGGTGAGGACGTGTGTCAAGCCCCGAGGCGTGCGTCACGTCCACGCGGCGACCGGACGGTTGCGCGGGTTCGTAAGCAAGCTGAGGATTGGATAAGGGCCACGCGAAAACTCCCGTTTTATTCGCTATGTGGCCTTCACCTTCTCGCTCAAGCAACCCTCCTTCCGTCCACCTCACCGCACGTGGGGAGCACTCATGAAGACAGACGCCCGTTCCACCTCCCGCCTCCGGCACGATCCGCTCGTGCGTGGCCTGGGCTGGGCCAGTGCGGCCCTGGGCGTTCCTCAGGTCGTCGCCCCGGCGGGCTTTGCCCGGGCCTTGGGCGTGGGCGACGCCTTCCGGCACCGCTCGGCGACGTCCGCCGTCGGTGTGCGTGAGCTGGCGGCGGCGACCGGTCTGCTGGGGCGGCCGCATCCGGCCTGGCTCTGGGGTCGCGTCGGTGGTGACCTCATGGATCTGACGATGCTGACCCGTGCCCTGAGGAACCACAACGGTCGCGGCCTGGGCCGTACCGTTGCCGCGACCGCCGCGGTCACCGCCATCACGGCCATGGACGTCTACGCGGCCGTGACCCGCACCCGTAGGAGCACCCCCATGGAACTGACCGCGGCCACCACCGTCACCCAGCCCCCGGACGAGGTCTATGCCCTCTGGAGGGACCTTGAGCGACTGCCGGACTTCATGGCGCACCTGGACGAGGTGCGCGTCACCGGCCCGCGCACCAGTCACTGGCGGGCCAGTGCGCCGTTCGACAAAGCGGTCGAATGGGACGCCGAGACCACCCAGGACGTCCCCGGCCAGCTGATCGCCTGGCGGTCGGTGGACGGTGCCGACATCGACAACTCCGGCGAGGTCCGCTTCGTGCCCGCCCCCGGCGGCCGGGGCACGGAGATCCGGGTGACCCTGCGCTACGACCTACCCGGCGGGGCGCTGGGCAAGGCCGCGACGCGCTACTTCGGCGAGGAACCGCACCAGCAGCTGGACGACGACCTGCGCCGCTTCAAGCAGATCGCGGAGACCGGCGAGGTCGTCCGCTCCGAGGGCGCGCCCGGTGGCAAGCGGGCCCGCGGCGAGTTCCCACAGCACCCGGCCCGACCGCTGACCGAGGACGAACTGAAGGAGGCCCTGGCATGAAGGCGAACTGCTGGACGGGACGCAACTCGGTCGAGGTGCAGGACGTCCCCGAACCGTCGATCCTGAACAGCCGCGACGCCATCGTGAAGATCACCTCGACGGCGATCTGCGGATCCGACCTCCATCTGCTCGACGGATACGTCCCCACCATGGAAAAGGGCGACATCATGGGCCACGAGTTCATGGGAGAGGTCGTCGAGGTCGGCCCCGGCATCAGCGACGACAAACTGCGCGTCGGCGACCGGGTCGTCGTGCCCTTCCCCATTGCCTGCGGCGCCTGCGCGTCCTGCCGCGTGGAGCTGTACTCGTGCTGCGAGAACACCAACCCCAACGCCGGCATCTCGGAGAAGTTCTTCGGCCATCCCACCGCCGGCATCTACGGCTACTCCCACCTCACCGGCGGCTTCGCCGGAGGCCAGGCCGAGTACGCCCGGGTGGTGCTCGCCGACGCCAACGCTCTCAAGATCGAGTCGGACCTCAGCGACGAGCAGGTGCTGTTCCTGTCCGACATCCTGCCGACCGGGTACATGGGCGCTGAGATGTGCGACATCCAGGAAGGTGACGTCGTCGCCGTCTGGGGCGCCGGGCCAGTCGGCCAGTTCGCCATGGACAGCGCCAGGGTCCTGGGCGCGGAGAAGGTCATCGCGATCGACAAGGAGACCTACCGGCTCGACATGGCCGCCGCCGAGGGGTACACGACCATCGATTTCGAGGACACCGACGTACGGTCGGCGCTGCTGGAACTCACCGGCGGCCGAGGCCCCGACAAGTGCATCGACGCGGTCGGCATGGAGGCCACACACGGCGCCTCCCACGTCCACCTCTACGACCGCGCGAAACAGGCGGTCCGCTCCGAGACCGACCGGCCACACGCCCTGCGCCAGGCCATCCTGTCCTGCCGGAGCGGCGGCGTGGTGTCGGTCATCGGCGTCTACGGCGGGCTGATCGACAAGTTCCCGGCGGGTGCCTGGATGAACAGGTCCCTGACCCTGCGCACCGGGCAGTGCCACGTGCAGAAGTACATGAAGCCGCTGCTGGATCTGATCGAGCAGGGCAAGATCGACCCCACCCGGGTCATCACCCACCGGCTGCCCCTGACCGAGGCACCGACCGGCTACGACCTGTTCAAGAACAAGAAGGACCACTGCGAGAAGGTCGTCCTCAAGCCATAAGGTCCGCGCCGATGAACTGCGGCGCCCTTGCGGCGCCCAGCGGCCGGACTCTTGGTGGCAGGAGCTCGCCGGGACGCTGGAGAAGGTGTCGGTTGTAGACACCGACCGCGTCGCTGTACGACAGCAGGGATGGGCCGCGCGCCGGAGTCCGGCGGGCGCAGCAGGTGTCCGGCCGGGCATCCGACTACAGGTTGACGGTGAGGCAAAACTGGCGGGGACTCGGTCCCGCGCCACCCGCGCCGAGCCTCATCCCCCAAGCCGACGGTGCGGACGCGGGCAACGGTGTCCGGCGACGATGAGCAAGGGGTCGAGCCTGATAACGCCCCCAAGGGGCGACCGTCCAGCAGCACGAGGGGGCTGCTAGGGAGCTGACCAGGGGAAATGGAGAGTTTCCGCTGGAGTTCCTCCTGGCCGTTCCCCTGCCGGACCCATCAGTACCGGAGGGGCCACTGCACCATGGCGCGTCAGGACCCCAGTAGATGACGGCCCGCAGTTCAGCACACACCTGTCGGCCTGCGCACGGCGCGGTATGGCTTGTAGGCCATGTTCTCCGCACCGGTGGGTTGCGGCATCAGGTTGCTCGGGTGCGTGCCAGAGCAGACTCGGCCAACTCGATAATTCAGCGAAGCTACCGCGGTACCCGTGACGGCTGACGGTGTGAGGTCCCGAGAGATCTTGGACAGTTTGGTCCCAGAAGATGCTGGACGTCATCGGTAGATCCTGGACAGTCGCTACTTCCTCGTGCGCGCGACGGCCTTGAACTGCCTGATCGGTTTGTCGCTGGTGCGGGCGTGGGTGGACAGTTCGACGTCGCCGTCCAGGACGCGGAAGACGGTGTCCTCGATGAGGATGGTCGCGGTCTTTCCGGCGTGAGCCCGGCCGATCCGCAGGCGCTGGCCGCCGACCACCACCCCGTCCGCGGGCACCTTGCGCTGAGCCCGCAGGGCCTGAGCCGTCGGCGGGATGATCGCGGTGCTCGGGCTGCGGGCTCCACTGATCGGGGCTCGTTGCTCCGGTGGGACGGGTGCGGGCAGCGTCTTGACCACGCGGCCGTCGGCGATGACGTGCATCAGCCGGCCGTCGAACCGCAGGGTGACCTGCTGTCCGGCGAGCTGGGCCGAGAGCTTGACGCCCTGCCCGCCGAGGCCGACGTCGCCGTCCCGCCCGACCAGCCGGTCGACCTCGATCACGAGCGGGGCCTGCGGCCCGTCGGGCAGGGCGGACGCCGCCGGTTCGGGGCCGGCGATCCGCCCGCCGCGGGCAAGGGCTCGGCCGCTCAATCCAAGAACGTCACGGTCTCGGACAGCGCAGCGCGGGGGATGCGGGGATGCACCGCATCCGGGTCGGCGAAGCCGATGGACATGCCACAGAACAGGACTCGTTCCGGCGGCGGCGAGATCACCTCTGCGACACTACGGTGGTACTCCGCCCACGCCAGTTGCGTACAGCTGTGCAGTCCTTCGGCGCGCAGCAGCAACATCACGGTCTGCAGGTAGATGCCCGCATCGGCCCATTGCGGTGCTGGCATGTCCCGATCGAGGTAGCAGAACAACGCCGTGCCGGCGCCAAAGCAGTTCCAGTTCTCGGATCGGGCTCGGGCTCGGGCCGGCTCGTCGTCGCGGGCGATACCGAGCGCGCTGTACCGCCGTTCCCCCAAGACGGCCATTCGTTCTCGGTAGGGTGAGCGGATCTCGGGCGGGTATATCGCGAACTCGCGGTCGTCGCCGCGGTGACCCGCGGCCACCAGCTCGGCCACTCGTTTCTTCAGCTCTGCCAACCGGACACCGGACAGGACGTAGATGTGCCATGGCTGCAGGTTGCTCCCCGACGGCGCGTCAGCGGCTGCCGCCAGCACCCGTTCGAGTGCTTCGCGGGGCACGGGCCGATCGGTGAACCTGCGGATGGATTGTCTTGTCCGTACCGCACCGTAGACGTCCACCGTGCCAGCGTAGGGAGTCGCCCGAGCCGAACACGTCGTCGTAGCCGCCGTCGCGGTATCAGCGTGGGACATGTTGCACACGTACCTCTCGCTCCTGGGGGTCTGGGTTGATGAGCTGCGGCTCGGATCGGTGTTTGACGATGTGGTCGACGAAGGCGGTCAGGTAGCTGTTGGCGAGGGTCAATCCGCGGCCGCCGTCGATGCTGCCCAGCGCGAGCTGGGATCGCAACGGCGCAGCGAGGTAGTACGTGGCGTAGTCGGTGAAATTGAAGTGGCGCATGCCGATGATCTGGTAGCAGAAGGCTGGTCCGGTGCTGGCGGCCAGCAGGGCGCGGGCGGTGGCCTGGTCGGACCGGTCGGCGGGGCTGGTGGGCCGGCAGATGCCGGTGACGCACGAGTCGCTTTCGATGGTGAGGCTAGGCCGGTTGAGACCGGTGTGGACCACCGGGCCGTACTGGGTGCCGTCGAGGTTTGCGGCGGCGGCGCAGTGCGGGTCGGCGTGGCAGGCTTGCAGTGCGGCAGCTCCGCCGAACGAGTGTCCGATGTAGGCGATGTGGGTGGCGTCGATGTGCCCGGCGAGTGGTCCAACCCGATCGAGGTCGGCCACCTGGGCCGCGGTGAACCGCGCGTCGGCGGCCCATACCGGTACGAGGCGGTCGCCGGCCTCCTGTGCGACGCCGGCGTGCAGGTCGGTGCCGTCGAAGCCGGCGGGGTCGCCGGCTGGGCTGGCGTGCACGGCGTGACCGTGCAGCACCGTGAGGTTGGCGCTGTAGGTGGGGGTGACACCGGCGACGAGATAGCCATGACTGGCCAAGTTTTCGGCGATTGTGGTGTATTGCGGCGCTGCGAAACCCATGCCCGGCTCCAGTACGACGATCGGGAACTGGCCGGTGGTCGCCGGTACGCCGTCGAGGGCGTGGTTGCGCACAGCGCCGAATTCGGTTTCGCCCAGTGCCGGCAGGCTGGCCAGGTGTAACTCGCCCCAGGCGCCCGGCGCGTAGAGCGCGGGGCGGCCGGTGGTGTTTGGCGGCGCCGGGTACCACAACCAGACCGACAGCTCGCGAAGGCTGCCAGCGCGCGGGGCGAGCGGATCAATCCGGCTGTGGTCGATCCAGTCGAACATGGTCCGCCCGACGCGGTACGGCCCGGTCGTGGCAGGCAACGTCACCGGGCGGGTGTGGCGGATCGTCACGTAGCCGACGTACCCGCCGACGGCGACGAGGATCGCCAGTACCAGCGCCAGGATTGCCCTCAGCGTCCGGCGCAGCCACCTGCGCCTGGCGCGGTCAGCCCGCATGGTTGTTGCTCCCCGCTGCCGTGACGGCCCGCAGTCCGCGAACTCCCGAAACCGCAGCGACCGTCAGCGCGGCGGCCATGACAAGCGCGAACACTGCGACTCCGGCGGATCGGGCCCGGGCCATCGTGTAGCCGACGGCGGCGATGGTCGCGATCACCATTGCGGCGGTCGCGACCAACCCGGCCACCACGGCCACGGTCAATGCGGGACCGTCGGGCCGCGACCGCATCAGCGCGAGCGCCGGGCAGGCGGCGCAGCCGGCCGCGGTCACCACCCCGAGAACGGCCAGCAACAGGAATCCGGCCATCCCGATCCCCGCACCGGTTCGCGTGTGGTGCCGCAGCAGCCCCGCCAGCGCCGCGGCGGCGGCCAGGAATCCCAGCACCAGTACGGCCGGCGCAACTAGCGGCGCGACAACGCGCGCACGGTACCGGGACCGGCGCACCATCGCGACCGACAGGGGCAGCCAGGCGGCCGCCATCGCCAGCACCGACCCGAACGCGGCGAACGTGAACACGTCGTACCAGCCGGCGCCCCGCCCGTGTGCGAACACGGCACCGTCGGTGGTCAGCTTGGCGAACAGGATCGTGCCGGCGGCCAATGCGGCCCATGCGCACGAGGTCACCCCGACGGTAGTGCGCATCCGACCGGCATGGTCATGCAGCCGGACCGGCGGATGCAGCCAGACGCGCACCGCGGCGGCCACGACGTCAAGCTCGGTGGCCAGGCGCACCCCGCTATCGGCAAGCAGCGCGCTGAACTCGTCGGCGTATCGAGCCCGCCAGGCTGGCGGGTACAGCGCAACCAGCATGCGAATCCGCCAGCCGTCCGTGGTGCTCACGCCCGGCCCCCGGCCAGCCCAAGACGCCGCAGCCCCAGCTCGGCGACCCGACGCATCTGCTGGACCTGGTCGGCCAGCGCCCGCTGTCCGGTTGCGGTGATCCGGTACGGTCGGCGCCGGCCCTCCGCCGGCAAAGCCTCGATCAACCCGTCGTCCTCCAGCCGAGCGAGTACGCCGTACAAGGTGCCGGGCCCGAGTTGGACGCCGACCTGCTCGGCGATGTCGCGCGTGATCGCGTACCCGTGCTTGTCCCCCTCGGCCAGGCTGGTCAGCACCAACACAGCCGGATCTGCCTCGGCGGCCACAGCGGCTCCCTTCCCTACGGACGGATGGTCGCCCGACGTTATATCGTGCTGCGATATAACGTCAACCGGTCTATTCGGGATGCAGCGGCGACGTGATCGATTGAACTCTCGCCGTCGGCCATCCAGCCCGGCGAGCTGTCGCCTCGGCGCTGACCGCCTCGGTCATGGTGGCTGTCGCGTTCACAGCCTTCGCCTCTCACCACCCAGTACTACAGCCGGAGATCTTGTGACGGAGCCTGCGTGGTGTCGTTGACCGGGCATGATGCTGGGTGTGACGGCTGAGCAGATAGCCGGGTGGGATGCCGAACTGTCTTCGTTGACCGGTTCGTTGGGATACTTGTTCAACCGGCCGGAACCTCGGGCGGTGTTCGCGCAGTTCATCGAGGGGCTGCTGACGGACTTGCCGAAGAAGAACGGCTGGACACTGTCGGAACGCGCCGGGCATGTGACTGCGGACCGGATGCAGTGGCTGCTCAACGGCTCGGTGTGGGACGCCGACCGGCTGACCACTTCTGAGGCAGGCCCAGGGCCTTCAGGTCGGCCGAGGTGTTGTGCTTTCCGTCGACAATGCCCGTGAAGATGGTGTCGATGCTGTTCATCTGAAGGTAGTAGTGGTCGCTTTGCTGCTTCTGGGAGGAATGCATCCCCAGGAGCAGCACGGCGGCCGCGCCGACGGCGCCCATGGCTCGCGAGGAGATGAATCTGCCCACGTGCCCGCGTGCCTTGAGCCAGGGCACGCCGCGCAGGAGTAGGACGAGCAGGATGCTGCCGACCAGCGGCAGCAACTGCGTTTTGGCGCCGACGGCGAGTAGCCCGCCCCCCACCACCAATGCCAGTCCGAGCACCCCCGCCGTCAGGCCGCGGCCGAGAAACGCGATGCCGGCCAGCACGAGCAGGATGCCCAGCAGACCGGCGGGCTCGCTCAGGGGTGAGGCGAAGTAGTCGAAGTACGCGGCGTCCGCGACGATCAGCCACACGCCCCCGGCCACCGCGATCCGCGCGACCAGGGGAAGACGCAGTGCCATGGTCAGGAATGCCAGCACCGAACTGGCGATCAGGCAGCAGATCAACCCTGCCCTTGCCGAATACCTCATCCATGCAGGTGGGAGCAGCTACCGCGGGTGTCTGAGCGTCGTGACGCGGTGGACGTCTGCATGCGCCCACGTGAGCACGATCACCGCGACATGATGGGTGGTCATGCTGCTGCGACTGGCATACCTGGGCATGACGAACGCGTTCGCGTTGCTGCGACTGCTGCCGATGGGTGACCGGGAGAAGGATGTAGAGATCCTGGCCTTGCGCCACCAGGTCGCCGTGCTCGAGAGGCAACTGAGCGGGCAGCGGGTGCAATTCGACGCGGGTGACCGGGCGCTCCTCGCCGCACTGCTCCACGGTCTGCCGCGAGAGGCGCTTCGCCGGATCCGGTTGCTGGTCCGGCCGGACACGGTGCTGCGCTGGCACCGCGACCTGATCGCCCGACGTCACGCCGCCGCCTCCCGGCCCAAGCGAGGCGGCCGACCGCGTACCGTGCATTCCATCCGAGCACTGGTACTGCGTCTGGCCAGGGAGAACCCGAACTGGGGTTATCGGCGCCTGCACGGCGAACTGCTCGTCCTCGGGGTGACGGTGGCGGCTTCCACCGTCTGGGAGATTCTCAAGGACGCGGGCATCGACCCAGCGCCCGAGCGAGCCTCGAGCACCTGGGCGGGCTTCCTGCGTTCCCAAGCCGACGCACTGCTGGCATGCGACTTCTTCGAAACGGTCACCCTGACCGGAGCACGGCTGTACGTGCTCGCGGTGATCGAGCACACGAACCGGCGCATACGGATCCTGGGCTCGACTGCTCACCCGACCGCCTCCTGGGTGACCCAGGCCGCAAAGAATCTCGTCATGGACCTCGAGGACACCGGCTGTCGAGCCCGCTACCTGATCAGGGACCGGGACGGGAAGTTCCCCAAGCTGTTCGATGCGGTCCTCCAGGACGCTGGCATCGAGATCGTCCTCAGCGGCATCCGGATACCCCGCATGAATTCGATCACCGAGCGGTGGGTGCAAACCTGCCGCCGAGAACTGCTGGACCGGACACTGATCTGGAACCAGCGCCATCTCCTTCACGCCCTGCGCGAGTTCGAGACTTTCTACAACGGGCACAGGCCGCACCAGGGCCTCGCGAATGCCCGTCCTCTGCGTCCATTGCCCGAACCAATCGACGATCCGGAGCGGATCGCACGCCTCGACATACGACGAAGCGCGAGGCTCGGCGGCACCCTGCACGAGTACGCGCATGCGGCTTGACCAGCACGGATGAGGTATTCGGCAAGAGCAGGGCTGGAATCTGGCCGGATGCCCTCGGCCACCCGTTCGCTGAACCTCGGAGTCCTGTACTGCACGAGTTGGTGATCCTGCTGGCTCATTGTGCGGTGGCCTCGACGGTGTCCTCCGACTTGCGGGCCAGCAAGTGGGCGTCGAGGAAGCCCCGCTCAGAGGCCGGGTCGTGGAGCAGCCGGGCGAACGTGACGAGCCCGGCCCGGGCCAGTAGCTCGGCGAATCGGTCCGCCGGCCAGCTATAGGCGGGCGTCACCTTGTGGTCGAAGCGGACCGGCTCGGGCCCGTCGGTCGCGAAGAACGAGACCAGGAGCAGGCCCCCTGGTGCCAGGCCACGCGCCTGCTCGGCGAGCAGCGCGGGTAGTTCCCCAGGAGGGGTGTGAATCATCGAGTAGTGGGCCAGCACGCCGCCGAGCGCGCCGTCCTCGACTGGCAGGGCCTCCATGCGCGCCTCGTCGAACTGCAGCGCCGGATGGGCCCGCCGGGCGTGGTCGACCATGGCTGGGGAGAGGTCGAGCCCGAAGGCGTCCAGCCCCAGGTCATGCAGCATGGCCGTCAGATGTCCGGGCCCGCAGCCGACGTCGGCTGCCCGCGGGTTCCCGGTCCCGCGCACCAGCTCGGCAAAGGTGCCGATCATGTTCCGTGAGAACGGGTGCGTCTCCAGCCGATTAGCGAACATCGACGCATACAGCTCGACGACCCCGTCGTAGGCCGCCCTGGTCTCGTCCTGGTACTCCACCACGGGAAGGAAGTTAACACCCGCCGTTCGCAGCTGTTCTGCCACCTCGTGCTGAATCCCGCGCCCGTCGACGCTGACGCTCTCGCTACCACGACAAGACCACCACCCGGCTCCGCAACGAGGCCGGTGGGACCCGGAGCCGATACGCCGTTGGCAACCACAGTCGGTCACCAACTGGCTGGGTTCCTCGGGGAACCGGCGACAGTTGATTAGGCGATCACACCAGTAAGACCCCTATTCGGTCACGCGGCAAGGGAGAGGTCGAGTCGGGCAAGGTGACTGACGCGGGTGCAGTCGAGCGGGTGGCCGTTCCACCAGGCATCGAGGCGGATGAGGTTGAGTGCAACGGCGGAGAAGACGTGCTCCAGGTGGGTCTTCTGGAGACCGAGGTAGCGGGCACGTCTTATCCCGGTGACCGCGACGGTCGCGCACCGGGCAGGGGCGGCATGTCTCCTTGTCGAACTTGATGACGATGGCCTTGGTGCCGCGCAGAGTGGCGGGGCTCCACCAGGTGCTGGTGTCCCCGCGTGGGCAGGTGGCCTGTCGCTTGTCCCAGTCGATGGTGAACGCGGTGCGGTCGAACCCGACGCCAGCACGCGCCTGGGGTGAGCTGTTCATCAGGACCGGGGTGACCAGGGTGACTCCGAAGTTCTTCTTCATGCCCACGATCAACTCGGCGGAGGCGTAACCGGAATCGAGGAAGTGCTCGGCGGGCAGGAGATCGCGGGCGGCGAGCATGTGATGGACCGGTTCGGTCATTTCCGCATCGGTGACTGTGGCGTCGGTGGTCGCGATGCTGGTGATCAAGCGCGGCGGCGGTCCGTCGGCTCCAGGGATCAGCGCCTGGCCGCCGGAAGCCGGGTCCTGGTCATCGGCATCGTCGCAGGACTCACTGATGTGGATCTTGTAGCCGGTCCACCAGGAGCCCTGTTTGAGGCCGTAGCGCGCGTCGGTGTCGTACGGAGAGGCCAGCCGCAGTCTGCCGGGCGGGAGGTCTTTGCTCTCCCGCCGTTTCACCTCCGCTCCGGCCTCGGTCACGGTGCGGTGGTAGTTCTGCACCCACATCGTGCGCAGGACCTGCACCGCAGGGAGTTCACGCAGCCAGGCCGGGGCGTCAGGGGCATGCACCGCCTCCAGCAGCGCGAACCCGTCCCGGCCGTAGACCAGGGCCATCTCCTCGCGTTTGCTCCTGGAAGCCGGCGGATGCCAGGAGTGAATCCGCGGGCCGTAGCGCTCGACCCAATCGTGAACGGGCACCGCCCCGGTCAGCCAGTCCGGGGCCGCGCAGGCCAGCGCCTCCAGCGTGGCCCGCAGTGTTTCCCCAGCCAGTTCCAGCCTGTTCAGGTCGCGTACCGCCGCCAGCACGCGGGTGGAGTCGGTGCGCTGCCTGCCTCCCGCCTTCACCAGGCCCGGTCCTTGAGGGCGGTCAGCAGCAGGTCGAGCACCTTCTCCTCCATCCCGTGCTCGACCAGTCGCGTGCGGAACTCGGACAGCACCGAGGCGTCGAACCCGGGATCATCCAGCTCCAGGCCGAGCGCGTACTTCAGGTCCATGCCGTACCGCACCCGATGCGCTGCCGCCCGGTCGGTGAGGTTCTCGGCGAACTGCAACACCGTCACCAGCGCCAGCTGGCCCGGTGACCAGCCCGGCCTCCCTCTGGATCCGAACGCCTCGGCAAACTCGGCGTCCGCAAACAACTCGCCCAGCTCGTCCCGGACCCGCATCGCCAACGGGTACGGGCCCCGTGCCGCCACAACCCGCGCTACTTGCGCGGTCAGCTCAGGCACCTTCGGCCACGGCCTCGGCCGCATCGACATTCCACACCCCACCCGCGACCGCGATCGCCAAGACGGCCGCTGCTGTCCCGACCAACGAGCTACCAGCCCCGCCGGGCACGGAATAAGCCAGCAGGATCGGTGACAGAGTTCTTACCGGCTCACCCAACTTTGCGCCGAAACACGGAAGTCCGGAAAGACTTACCCCGGCCGAGGTATGCAGTGCACAGGTCACTTCCTGTTCACTCCATGGCTCTACCCGCATAGACGGAGTGGTGGTGTCATGCCGTCAGCCGCCCGGCACCCCACAGTCCGGGCCGACCCTTCAGGAGAAGTCCGCATGCGCCGCTTCACCGCCACCACCTGCGCCCTGGGCCTTGCGGCCACCGGCCTGATCGTCGCATCGACCGGCACCGCCCACGCTTCGGCCTGTTCCCACGCCTACCTGCCGCTGCCCGATGCCTCGTGCACGCCCGGCGCCTACAACCCCAACGTCACCCAGTCGAACATCCACAGCACCATCTGCGTGTCCGGCTGGACCGCCACCGTCCGCCCCCCGACCTCCTACACAAACCCCCTCAAGGCCCAGGGCATCATCGACTACGGCTACTCCGACACCAACATGGCCGATTACGAGGAAGACCACCTCGTTCCCCTCGAACTCGGCGGCGCACCCCGCGACACTGGCAACCTGTGGCCCGAGCCCTACTCCGGCTCCCAGACCGCGCACTCCAAAGACGGAGTGGAGACGAAACTGAAGAACGCCGTCTGCGCCGGCACCATCACCCTGTCCGCCGCCCGCAACGCCATCAAGAACAACTGGACCACCGCCTTGCAGGTCACCGGAATTGGCTGACCCCGCCAACCGCCGGGACATCCAGACGACACGTTCCGGATGCCCCGGCAGCACGGGATCGGCAGCAGCGGCACCTGGGAGGCGTCCCGCGAGACACGCATGCCCGCCCCGAAGCACATCGCCCTGCGCCTCGGCATCGCACCCGCCGACCCAACCGTCCGAACGACGTACGGTTCCTCGCCGACGGCAAACCCGCCCGGCTCTCCGTCAGCTGGGAGCCCATGGCCGTCACCGGCGAGACGCCGATCCTGCTTCCCGGGATGGGCCCGCTCGCCGGTGCAGGCGGGTCCAGCGGATGCACTCATTTGGCGTCAACATCGAAACGTCGGTAGAGGTCCCGCGGCCTGCCCGGGGTCGCGTGGCCTGGGGGATCCGGCGCCTGGCTTCATCGGGCGGTCTCCCCCATCAGATCCAGGACGTCGAGGATGGCCATGGCAAAGCGGCGCAGATGGCCGCGTGCCTCCTGGGCGGAGGGCCGCTCGGCGTGAAGGCGGTTGACGAGTCGCACCTCGTCGACCGGATAGGGCTGCACTCGGTGCGGCACGATCTGAACGAGTTGGTCAACGACTCTGCGGAACCGGCCAGCCAGAGCCGCAGCTTCGTCCGGAGTGGGTGAGGCGTGCTCGCCCAGCAAGGCCTCGAGGTCCTCGTAGACGGTCTCTTCGACCAGATCCTGGCGCAGCGCGATGAGAAGGGTCTGCAGCGCGGACCTGTCGGTGGTCCACTGGGGCAGTTCCTCGACCGGGCAGGAAGGTGTGGGCATCAGGTCCTCCACGGGATGGTGAGGGAGCACCAGGTCGCGGACCCGTGGGGGCTGACGCCCCAGTCGGTGGCGATGGCGGAGACGAGCAGCATGCCGCGGCCGCTTTCCTCGTCCGGCGCCGGCTGATGCACCTGCGGAGCGTGCGGGGAGCCGTCGTCGACCAGGATCACGAGCACGTCGGCGGTGAGGAGGAACCGGAAGGCGATTTCCGGTCCGGTCCCGTACCGCAGCGCATTGGTGACGAGTTCGCTGATCAGCAGCTGTGCAGGGTCGATGAGGGGTGTGAGCTGCCAGTGCCGCAGCTTGGCAGCCGTGATCCGCCTCAGACGTCCGACCCACAGTCCCTCGTACGCCGGCATGGCCTCGCCTGCCGCGCGCGGGGCGCGCGCGATGCGCAGCTCGAGGTCGTCGAGCGCGCTCTCGGAGGGTACGGGGAGGTATTCGGTAAGTTCCGAGCCGACCGTCATCGTGCTGCTCTCCCCTGCCTCAGTGAGTCCGAGGCGTGTGGACCAGCGCGACGCCGAAGGTGAGGACCGCAAGGCGGTTCGGTCGCCATGACTGCTTCGGTGATCCAGGTCCGCAGCGGTGGCTCCCGTGAGGTCATGAGTGGCCGCCTCCTTGCTCGCTCGTCACACTGTCGGGGGTCTGGCGTGGCTGAGGGGGTATGGCAGGGGACGTGGTGACCGTCGGGTCGCTCGCCACAAGGACCGGGTCGTCGCTGCTGATCAGGGCGGAGAGTTGAGGGAGGCGGCGGGGACGCTGCTGCATCTTGGCGTAGCGGCGTCCCAGGCCGTCGCGGGTGACGCGAACCTCCTGCCAGCCCAGCTCCTCGCGGAAGTAGCAGGCCAGCCGGTTGTCTGGAACAGTGCAGCGCACCCACTGCAGCTCGAGGTCAGTGCGCCGGGCGGCGTAGTCGAGCACCCACAGGGTCATCAGCCGCGCTAGTCCGGCGTCGCGCTGGTCGGGATGGGTGTACATCGTGGCCAGGCTCATGGACGGCTCCGCGCGCTCGCTGAAGGTCCATCTCCATACGGGTGAGGTGGCGTGCAGGACGACGCAGCCCACGGCGTCGTTGTTCTCCGTGAGCAGCATCAACGCCATGTCGTCGCCGGTATTTCCGATCAGCACGCGGAGGGCGATGCTGTCTGCGGGTAACAGGCCATGCCGACGAGCCCAGTCATCGCGCGCTCGGAGGAGTTCATGGACCACCTGGCGGTCGTCGTCAGTGGCCGGGCGCATCTCGTACACCAAAATCTCGTCTCTCATGAGGGCCTTGTGGGGCAGATCACGGACCGCACTGCGCGGCAAGCTGAGTTCACTGCCGCGTAGTGGACGTGCAGGTCACGGCAGCAGCGAGCGAGGGGAACCACGGCCACCGTGTCGTGCGCGGTGTACATGGGTCGGGCGCTAAGGAAGTGCGCGGCCTCGTCGAGACTGCGCCGTGCCAGGACGTGCAGGCGTTCGTTCTGCGGCGAAAGGGCCTCCAGGACGCCCTGCACCTCCAGGGCCAGCAGGGCGAGGTGGCCGCGCAGGAGCAGCGCGAGGAGTTCGGATTCCGCCCGGTCCGGGCGCAGCGCGCGAGGGTCCAGCACGCGCTCGATGACGGCTCCGGTCAGGACCGTGTCCACGGGCAAGGCCTGGTGGGCAGCGGTCTCATGCTCGACAGTGACGATCACGGCTGGCCCTCGCTCTCACCGGACGGTGCCTGATGAGTCCACCCCGCCGGGATCCGTAGGGCCCCAGCACGTAACGCGTGCCAGGTCCAGCGCAGGGCCGGCCCGGGCGCTCTACCGGGGAACTGGGGCTCCATCGAGCTCTTGCAGTTCCCAACTACGGTCGCGGAGTTCAGCACGTGCCTCCCGTGGTGGCCAGAAGGCGACCGACCTGCACATGCCATGCCAGGCGGCCGATGGAGACGGGTCGTCGAGTACGCGGGGAAGGTCACGGGGCTTCCCTCCCGGCGTCGGCCGTCTCGATCTCGGCCCAGATGACGGAAGTGCCGTCGTGCTGGATGTGTCCGAAGCGGTCAGCGGTTCGCGTCAGGAAGGTGAGCACGTGGACGTGGACCGCTTCGCTGAGCGCGGCGGGGACCGGTGCCGAAATACGGAGACCGGTGTCGGTGGCTTCGGTGCGGACGGCGCCGGGGTCGTCGCAGTCCAGGGGTGCGCCGAGCGCGGTGCTGAGCATGGAGGCGATCGCGGTGGCCCTGGTCGTCGGCGAGCTCACGGATCTCCCCTGTACACACGTGATCACTTAACGTATATCTAATGCATTAGCTTGTACCTGATGCATTAACTTGTCAATCGAGAGCCGTGAACCGGCACCAAGACAGCCGCCGACCAGTACGGAGTCCGCGCATGGGCAACGCCGAGCCGCCGCCGCACCAGGTGGTCGCAAGCGACCTGCGGCGTCGACTCGCGGAGGGCGAGTGGGAGGTCGGCGCGAGACTGCCCTCCCGCGCACAGCTCGCCCAGCACTACGGCGTAGGCCCAAACGTGCTGCAGAAGGCCCAGGAACGACTCATCGTCGAAGGGCTCCTCGAAGGCCGCGCGGGATCAGGGACCTATGTGGCCCCGCCGCGCCAGCGGCGCCGGATGATCCGCTCCCGGCACCGCGAACGCCGCGGCGGCAGCCCCTTCCGCGCCGATATGTGCGAGGTCGGCAGCAACGGCACCTGGGAGTCGTCCTCCGAGGCCCGCACACCCGCCCCGGAGAACATTGCCCGGCGCCTCGGCATCGAGCCCGGCGACTTGACCGTGCGCACGGCGTACGAGTTCCTCGCCGACGGCAAGCCCGCCCAGCTTTCCGTCAGTTGGGAACCCATGGCCATCACCGGCGACACACCCATCCTGCTTCCCGAGATGGGCCCCCTCGCCGGCAAGGGAGTGGTCGAGCGGATGCGCGCCATCGGTATCGACATCGAAACCTGGCTGGAGATCCCACGGCCTGCCCGCGCCACCCCCGAGCAGGCCGACCTGCTCGGTCTCAACGCCGGCGACCTGGTCCTGGCGATCGAGCGGACGTACTACGCCAGCGACGGCCGCGCCGTGGAGACTGCCGACATCGTCGTCCCTGACCGCAGCTGGGAAGTAGCCTACGAGTTCGCAGTCGACCCGCCCCAGTCCGGCTGACCATCCGCCGCCAGGCCCCAGCATGGCCGCCGCGCAGCGCCTCATCGAGCGGCGATCACCGCCGCCGGTCCTGCGTACACAGATCACAGCCCGGGACGAGATCGACAAGAAGTCGTACGAGGGGGATCGGACTGGTGGGCTCGCATGTTGAGGTGTCGCGTATTCGCTGACGGCTGCCTGGCTGCGTTGACGGTGAGTGATTGATGTAGACGGCTCACCTTCGGCTCGGCGGGTGTAGGAAGATCCCGGCATGGACAACTGCGACAGTCATCAGGCCGTGCAATCGCCGCGATTACGGCCCGGGGATCGGGTGCGGATCGTCTCTCCAGCCAGTCCACCCAGCCGCGAGGGAGTCGCCCGTGGCGTCGAGCTACTGACGTCATGGGGGCTTCGGGTCGAGTTGGGCGAGCACGTCTTCGACCAATGGGGGTATATGGCCGGCCGAGATGAGGATCGCGTCTTCGACCTGAACTCCGCGTTCGCTGACCCGGGAGTCCGCGCGGTGATTGCCACCCGGGGCGGCAAAGGCGCCTACCGCATCGTCGACGACCTGGACATCGACGCCCTGCGGCGCGACCCAAAACCCTTGGTCGGCTTCAGCGACATCACCCACCTCCACCTTGCCCTGTGGACCGGGCCGGCGTCAGCCGAAGCCCTTCGCCGCGCGCTGATGACCACCGACCCTGTCATCCTCCACCGGGACACCAGCCAAGCCACCGCGGCGGTCACCGTCGAGGGCACCGCGACCGGTGTCTTGGTCGGCGGCAACCTTGACGCGATCCGCACCGAGGCCGGAGCCGGTCTGCCGAGCCTTAAGGGGGCGATCCTCTTTCTCGAGCACCAGAGAGGCACAGGGCTGGGAGAGGTCGACCGCGCGCTGACCCAGCTGACCCGTACTGGGGCCCTGGAGGGACTGCGCGGTGTCGCACTTGGCCAATTCCTCGGCTTCGACCAGGATGCCGATGATTCAACCCTGGGGGGATGGGGCATCGCCGACGTACTGCGCGACCGGCTGACACGCCTGGGTGTTCCTGTTCTCGGCGGACTCCCTGCCGGACACGGCCTGCATCCTCCGACCATCCCGCTTGGCACTCAGGCCACGATTGACACCGTCGAGGGAACCTTGACGGTTCAGCCAGCCGTCGCCTGACCGTCGACCGCCTTACCCAGCGTGGAAGGCCCACGCGGCGGTGATTGATCGGCCAGTCATTCACCTACGGCATGCCCTCCTGGGCGGTCCGGTGTGTCAGATCGTCCGTGGCGGTCTTGTCCTGCCAGGCGAGCGGCCTGAACTGGGGGGAACGTCGTTGGAACTGTGCGCGGCCAGCTTTCCAGTGTTCGTAGGCGTCTGTGCTCATCGACTGCAATTCTCCAACTCCGCGCGGGCGTCGCCCGCACCCGATCACGTGCGGGCTCTTCGGCCATGTCACCGCCGTGGTCCGGTCACCGCGAATGACCGTCTGGCCGGTCAGATCAGGGTTTCCAGGTGCGCAGGAAGGAGGCGATCCGGGCAGCGGTGCAGCGTGGGTTGTTCAGCTCGTGGGCGAGTGCGGTGAGCTGTTCGCGGGTGGGGTTGACGGGGATATTGCTGGCCTCGAGGTACATGACGGCGACGGCGCAGGCGACGGTGAGGTTGGAGCGTTCCAGCCAGCGGCAGCGGCCCAGGTTGTGCACCAGGGCGGCGGCACGCGCGTAGGGTCCGTCGTAGACGGGGTGGTCGAGGAGTTCACCGCGGTGTCGGGCGACAGCAGCGACCGGCACGCCGTAGTCATCCACGCCCGGGTCGCGTTGACCGGCCCGCTCTGCGACTTCAAGGATCCAGGATTCGTCGACGTGCAGGATCACGCGGCGGCGCCGGGCTGCGGCTGGGCGTATGGGGCGTCGAGCTGCTGCTCCAAGTTGTCGAGGAAGGCGCCGTGCTCCTCGATGAGGCGCTGCGCGGCGGCCATGCCGGCGGCGCGGGCACCGGTGGTGTCCTCGATGATGAGGCGCTCGACGTACCGGTTGAAGTCCAGGCCGCGGGCAGCGGCGGCGCCCTTTCCTGCGGCCAGCACGTCGGGCTCCAGCCGGACCTGTGTCTGCTTCTTCTCGGTGGCCATACACGCATGGTAGCAGGGTGGTAGCAGGAAGGGTGTGGGACCGCCAAAGCACGGCCGAGCGGGTACTGAGCTGCAGATTCGGGTGGCACAGGGGTGTGGTTCCCTCCGGGCCACCTGACCTCTGCTCCCGGTCTGCGGCCGGTGAACCGTGGCGGCCTTCAGCAGCGCAGGCCGACGATGCCCCAGCCGCGGCGCTCTGCTTCTGTGACCACCTCTCCCCAGTCGGTGAGGAAGTCGGCAAACGATTCGAACGTCTTGATCCATCCGCTGGGCTCCGCAGCGTGCTGTGTGAACGGTTCACGCAGCACCTCCAGCTGCGGTGCTGCCTGCCGCCACCATCCGGCGATCACCGGCACGTGATCGGGCGGACACCACAGCAGCAGTTCCGCGTCCCAGGTGTACGGCAGCTCCGGGAGCCCCGAACCGACCCCGGTGGTGTCCTCCAGACGGCCCCAGAACAGTGCGTCGTTGAACCGGTCCAGTACGTCGCGCACCGTGGGCTCGACGAAGTCGCGCATGTGGTCCCAGCGGTGACCGGCCCAAAAGTGCGGCTTGTAGGAGCCGTGCGCGTTCCGCAGGGCATACCTGCCGTACCAGTCCTCACCCGGCTGCGTGGGCCACGACCAACCGTGCTCGAAGAGGTCGTCGCTATACACCTCTCCGAACGCGGCATCGACCAGCAGCTCTTCCTGATAGCCGGGCCCCGCCGACTCCACCCGCGGCCAGTCCACGATCAGCACCTCTATCCCCACACCCATCACACCAGCGTATGACGGGGAAACAGGATTGATCACCGCAGCGTTGACGGACCAGGCTTTCGACTCCGCCACGCCGTGGAGGGCAAGATCACCGTCATCTTGCCCGCCGTCGACTGCCCGCTGCACCCGAACGAAGCGCACATACGAGAGACCGGCCGCTCTCGGGTAATCGGCTCTACGGCCAGGCGAGCTTGCCGTCTCGGACGACCAAACGCTCGAATCGGTCCGACTCTGAGCTGTCCCGAGTTTCGTAGGGTCCGGTGATCTCGTTTCAGGCGGACTGCGGGGTGGCTTCCTAGTGTCGCCACCAGTCGCGTTCGTACTCGGCGGGGGGTACGTAGTCGAGGGCGGAGTGGAGCCGTTCCTCGTTGTACCAGGTGACCCACTGGAAGATCGCCCGTTCGACCTGGTCGAAACCGGTCCAGGGGCCTTGCATCTCGATGGCCATCGCGTTGTCATACGAGTCCGCGACCGAGCCGACGGACGCGGCGGCCCCGATTTCGGCGAGCCGGCCGGTGTAGCGAATCGACACGTATAGGGCGAGTTCAACCGGTCGTTGCAACACCGGGCTGCAGTAGTGAGCGTAGCTGCTCCTCGAAGACCTCGGCCGGGGTCTTCCAGCCGAGGATCTTGCGGGGTCGGTTATTGATCGCCAGGGCGACGGCTTCGAGGTCCTCGGCGGACCACCGGGACAGGTCGGTGCCCTTCGGGAAGTACTGCCGCAGCAGCCCGTTCGTGTTCTCGTTCGTGGGTCGCTGCCAGGGCGAGTGCGGATCGGCGAAGAACACCTTCGTCCCGGTCTCGAGCGCGAACTGGGCATGCCCGGAGAGTTCCTTCCCGCGGTCCCAGGTCAGTGTCTTGCGGAGCTGCTCGGGGAGCTTCGTCATCGACACAGCGAGGGCAATGTTCATCGTGACGGCGCCGTAACCGCCCAACGCCGGGCCGTTCTTCACGGGCGGCACCTCGCCCCAGCCCTCCATCCTCGGCAGATGCACCAGGAGGGTGGATCGGCTGCTACGCTCGACGAGCGTGCCGATCGCGGACCGGCCCGTCCCGATGATCAGATCGCCTTCCCAATGCCCCGGGACCGCGCGGTCTGCGGCCTCTGCAGGACGTTCACTGAGGACGACATCCGCGGTGACATGCCCTTGCGGCTTGTTCCGTGACCTTGACCGGGGCTCTCGAAGCGCCCGCCCGGTGCGCAGGCAGGCGACCAGCTCACGCTTGAGCGCACCACGGCCCTCGATGAACAGCGACTGGTAGATCGCCTCGTGGCTGATGCGCATGGACTCATCCTCGGGGAAGTCGGCCTTCAACCGGTGCGAGATCTGTTCCGGGCTCCATGCTGTCGCCCACCGCCTGTCTTGCCGGTGCGGCTTGTTCAGCCCTTTCCACGGAGGCGTCTGCGGTCCTGCGGCGACGGTCCCGTCAGGCCGGTGAACGTTCCCCGACAACCTCTCCTGAACGTACTCACGCAACCGGTCGTTGCCCAGGAGCTTCGCGCTCTTCGGGCGTTTGGCCGCCTGCTGAGCCTTCCACTGGGCGACCGTCGCGCGGTACTCCTGCTTGCCGCTGCGCGTGGCGGCGTTGCGGCGCAGTTCTCGAGAGATTGTCCCGGGGTCACGCCCCAGGGCGCGGGCGATCTCGCGCACACCCTTGCTCATCGCTCTGAGGATCGCGATCTCCTCGCGTTCCTCGAACGTGAGGTACCGGCCCGAGGGCTCGGCCAACGAGATCGGAGGCATGCCGCCAGCGTGACGAAACCACCTCGCACCCACCGGCCACGACACGCCGACCGCCAGCGACGCCTCGGCCGTCGTGACGCCCGTGGCGATCAGTCGCCAGAACTGGCGCTGCACGACCCGAGACGGATCAGGCCGCCCCGGCGAGCGCATCGCCGGCCGCAACGCACGGTCAGCGCGCCACTGCCGACGCCGCCCCTCCGGAACATCGCTGGTCTTCAAACTCCAGTCCGCCGTGGCCACGTCGCACACCTCCGAGATCAGGGTGTTGCGACGACCAGTTGAATCCACCTAGCGACCCCCTGTCGCTGTGATGGACCAGCCCGGAGTCCTTCTTGATCCGCCGCCTCCACAGCGCCATCTCCAGCGCATCCAGCGGGAGTTCGGTGCGCATGTGGTTGGCGACCTGCCAGCCGACGATCATCCGGGAGAACACGTCCAGGACGAACGCCACATACACCCAGCCCGTCCAAGTGCGGACATACGTCATGTCCGCCACCCACAGCTGATCCGGCCTGGATGCGGTGAAGTCGCGGACCAGGTCCGGCGGCCGGGGCGCCGATGGCTCAGGCACGGTGGTCGGCCGCCGCTGACCGCGGATGACGCCCTCCAGGCCCAGCTCTTCCATCAGCCGCTCGACGGTGCAGCGGGCCACCTGCACACCCTTGCGCTTGAGGGCGCGGGTGATCCGGCGGACGCCGTAGGTGCCGCCGGACTCGGCATGGACCTGTTCGATCAGCGGCATGAGCTGCTCGTCACGCAGCCGGCGGGCCGACTTCGGCCGCTTCTTGCGCGCGTAGGACGCCGACTCGGACAGCCCCAGCACCCGGCAGGCGAACCCGACCCCGAGGCCCTTGTCCCTGAGGTGCTCGATCACCTGGTCGGCCTCGTCCGGGGACGGTCGAGTTCCGCCGCAAAATACGCGCTCGCGGCCTTCAGAGTCTCTCGTTCGCCCGCCTCAACTCCGCGTTCTCCCGGCGAAGTTGCCTCAGTTCTTCCTGCTCGGCGGTGGTCAGCCGGTCGTCGCGTTCGCCGGTGTCCGCCTCGGCTTGGCGGACCCAGCCGCGCAGGGCCTCCTTGTGGATGCCCAGGTCCTTCGCGACATGCGCGATCGGACGTGCCGGTGGTGCGGACCTCGCGGACGGCCCGCTCGCGGAGCTCGTCCGGGTACTTACGTGGTGCTGGCACTGCTCGTGGTTCTCCTTCGGGCCAGGATCATAAGCCTGGCTTCAGGTACTCCACCAAACCGGGGTCAGCTCAGTTCCTGAGGCCGACATGACAGGACGTCGGCTATGACTGGTCGGCGAACGGCTAGCTGGGCTGGCATGACACAGGGAACGAATGATCGGTTCCCGGCACGCCACGTCGAGGGTGCGGGAACCGATCACTGTGTGGGCGTTACGCCGCGGTGATGCAGGTCTTGAGACCGTAAACCGGCCCCCAGTCACCGCTTGCGGTGTGGTAGAAGGCGTTGGGGGTCGTGTAGATCACCGTTCCGCCGGACCCGTACATGTACACGCGTCGGTGCTGCGTCTGGTTGTTGCCCCAGGAACCGCCGCTGAGCAGGTACGAGCTGGTGTTGTAGTAGCCGCAGTAGTAGAAGTCATACTCGTCGCCGGTGTACGCGGATCCCGTGTACCCGCAGAAGTTCCCATACGGGCAGGAATCCGAGGCTGCTGGCGCGTAGGTGGTACGCAGGTCCCTGGCGTACCTCTCGCCGGGGACGGCCACGGTGGCCTTTCCTCCGCGGAAGGCAACGGTGTTCGGGCCAATCTGTCGACCATGTGTCCTTGCGACCACTTCATCGACTCTTTGCTGGAGGATCCTCGTCTGCTTGGCGGTCAGTCCCGCGCGCTGTGCCTGAGCCGCGTAGGAGTTGCCGGCCGTTTCGGCCGAGGCGGCTTGCGTGCTGAAGGCAACGGCCAGGATGGCCATCATCGCCATCAGCAGCAGTCTCGGTTTACCAGACATCAGGTTCACAGTTCACCTCTCCTGTTGCGTTTCGAGGGGCAGCTCCGCCCGCCCCCGTGAGGCAACGGCCGCTCCGGTCACCAACGCGGTCCGTTCTGCCCGGCACTCCGGCACGCGGCTCCCCCGGCGGCCCAGGCATACGGATGTCCGGTCCGCGCCTTCCGTGTTCGGACCTCACGGCCGAGACTCGGCATGCCCGCTACAAGTCACATGGTCGAGGACCTGACGGAAGCGCCGCAAAGCATTCGTTCCTGGCCGAACACCGCAGGTCTGATGCTGTCCGCAAACGGCTACACACGGGGGAACAGATGCTTCGCGTGCACTTCACGCCAGATGACCTCCTCCAGGTCACCTTGGCGCCGGCTCCGGCACCGCTGATGGAACTGGTCCTCGCCACCGCCATGCTGCAACAGCACGACATCGACCCCGTCTTCCGGCGCTGGCAGCATCGCTCGCTTCGAACCCTCCCCCGCGCCGCGCGTCCCCTGCTGGACCTCATACCTCCGACCGGGAAGGGCCCACTGTTCCTTGATCCCCTCAGCCGGGGACTGGATGACGGTCTCGACCAGGTCCGGGCAAGCCCAGCCGCCTTCGTACAGGCCGACCTGAAGCGCGTGTGCGCTGCCGAACGGATGCCGACTGCGTGGACGATCCGCCTTGCCCAACAGGACCGCGATGCCTGGCAGATCCTTCACAACGGGGTACGTGCCGGGCACGACGGCCTCTTGGCGCCCGCCTGGGAGCGGATCACGTCCGGCTTCGATACCGAACGGGCGTGGCGCACCCAGAACCTCGCACGGCACGGGCTCCGTCAGATGCTGGCCGGCCTCACCCACGGAATCCGCTGGTCCGGGACTGTCCTGGAGATCTGCTCTCCCGAGCATCGCGAGATCCACCTGGCAGGGCGCGGCATCACCGTGCTTCCATCGGCCTGCTGGGCCGGCCGGCCGCTGATCGGTGTCTATCCGCACGGTCCCGCGGTGTTGGTCTACCCGGCCGTTACTCCGCTTCCGCTGCTGGAAGAGCCCTCGGCCACCGACCCGGTAGCCGCCCTCCTGGGACGTACCCGCGCCGCGATCCTGGCCCTGCTCACCCGGCAGCGCACCACCACCGACGTGGCGCGCGAGCTCGACATCAGCAAGTCCTCAGCCTCCGAGCACACCAAGGCGCTCCGGCATGCCCGCCTGATCGTCAGCCAACGCGAAGGACAAGCGGTCTGGCACACCTGCACGCCCCTCGGTCTCGAACTCATTGGCAGCACTGGCCCAATCAGCCCCGGCACACGCAATCCGGTGCCGCCGGCACAAGGTTAGGACCCCAGCAGCGGCTTGATCTCTGCGCAGGCCAAAGCATTGTCCGCCGGGACGGGTGGCCTTCTCCCAAGGGTTGCGGTGGCTGGTTAAAGGATCACAGACCGACGGCGGTGGAGGCCGCACCGTGCGCGGGTGCGGCCTCCACTCAAGGGGAGGCCCCCACAGCGTCGCCCTCTTCAACGATCACGCGGCCGGGACGCAAACGGCAGGAATCCCGCACTCACTGCGTCAGGTCAAGGTCACGTGGCCACAGGCCCGTCGGGGGGCGGCTCATCCGCGTACTCCCCCGTGACCAGGTAGACCACGCGCCGGGCCACGGACACCGCATGGTCGGCGAACCGCTCGTAGTAGCGGCCGACCAGCGTGACGTCCACGGCTGTCTCCACCCCATGCTGCCACCGGTCGACGGTCGACTTACTTCTTCAGGTTCTCGCGCGCCTTCTCCGGCCTGACGAGCGAGGTCTTCGGGTCGTAGGGCTGCACCCGGATCTTCAGCGCCGACAGTCTCCGCGCGAGATCGTCGGCGACGCTGTGCAGGCCGACCAGGTTCACATCCCCTCGCTGGCGGGTCGGGGGCAGTTCGTCGGGGTAGCTGTCGAGCGGTCCCAGCGGTTCGTGCAGGTCGGTCAAGGGTTCCTCCCGTGCCGGGCGCTAACCTTCCGATTCTCGATCCGCCCCGAGGCCCAGACAGCGCGAAGGCGCAGATCAGCCACGCGCTGGTCGGTTGCCATCCCCTCAGCGGTCGCGGTCCGCTCCCCTGCCCTGATCCGGCCGGGGCGTGTGGTGCTGCCGCTGGTCGGCGGGATGGGCGGCGTCAACCGGCTGCTGGGGCTGCGGCCGGTCGGCGACGGCGCGGCGGCGGGCATCGGCCGCCCTGGTGATGGCGGCGAGCCGGTCAAGGTTCTTCGGGGTGCGTATCCACGTCGCCGGGTCGGTCGTGCCGCCCTCCAGTAGCTCCGGCATCGCCGCCTGCTGGTGGGCTTGGATGGCCGCGGCATGCTGCGCCGGGGTGAGGGTGGCGTCCCGGTCCGGGTGGTCGGACGGCGTGCGGTGCGGCCGCCGCCTGGTGGTGGTCGTCGGCAAAGAGCTGTGGTCGATGCCGTCGCGGCCGGGGCTCCGTCCCGCGTGGCGGGTGTGATGCGGGCGTCACGGATCGCGTTCTGCAGGGCGAGGCTGGCGACCCGGGCGTGCTCGTATCTGCTCGACTCCCGGGGCGGTTTGCCGTCGGTGCCGGCGATTCACCACCGGTGGGGCCAGGCGAAATCGGCGGTGTAGGTGAGCTGGTCGGGCGACGGGGCCCGGCGGCCGGGCTGTGGGACGGTGAGCCGACGGGCGTGGCGGGTCAGGGCACGATCGGCGATGTAGTCGTCCAGGCCACGCGTGAACTCACGGCCGCGCAGGGTCTCCAGCAGGTGTCGGGGCTTCGGCCAGGACGTGACGGCGGGCGAAGGCGCGGCGCACGGTGAAGACGGCCGCGGCGACGTCGACGGCGGCGAGCGCGGTGTCCACCAGCGGGCCCACCCGGGCCCGGATCGCCTTCCCGGCCGCACGGCAGCGCTCCAGGAGCCCGTCGACCATCCGCTTACCGAAGCGCAGGATCGCGGACGCACGCCACCATGCACGCAGTTACTCCAGCGGGCACGGGGTCTTCTTCTCCGGGCGGGTGTCCTGCGCCGCCCACCACCCGAGACCGGCGCGGCCGCGCTCGTCTGGCAGCCGCCCATGTTTCTGCGCGTACGTGTAGGTGAGGCCCTCCATCACGTCCTCGATCCGCTGAGTGCCTGTTGCTGAGCCGATCACGACATGCCGCCTTTCCGGCAGGGAGCGGCGACATCAGCAAGGTGGGCGCTCGCCCTGGTGGCATGTCAGAGTGTGCCGTCCGGCTGATCTTCGTGTATGTGCTGTTGAGCCGAGCCTGGCTGCGGGGACCTGTCAACCGCTCCTCTCCCATACCCGAACCCCGATGGCGGGGCCCCCGCCATCGGGGTTCGGGGGGCCGAGCGGGGCGCGTGTGCACGGCATTGAGGCGTGCACAGCGAATCTCGACAAGGAGAGCTCATGAAGCAGGTGTGCCTGCGGGGGGCGGCGGTCACTTTCGGCCTGACCCTCGGCCTGGCGGCGGTACCTTCGGTCGCGTACGCCCAGACCTCCGTCGCGTGCGGTGACAGCGCCGGGCTGATCACGGTCATCCAGAACGCCGCCTCCGGCGACACGATCAGTCTGGCCAAGGGATGTACCTACGCCTTCGGTAGTGCGTTCGACGGGGGGGGGAACGCGCTGCCGCCCATCACCAAGAAGCTCACCATCAAAGGTGAGGGCTCGGCCCTCGTACGTTCCAACCGGGGATCGCTGTTCCGCCTGCTCAAGGTCGCCCAGAGCGGCGACCTGACGCTGGATGGCATCGAGATCAGTGCCGGCCACACCGGGACGGACGGGGGCGGTATCGCCAACGAGGGCAAGCTGACACTCGTGCGCAGCGAGGTCACCGGGAACACGGCCGACCAGGACGGCGGCGGCATCAGCAACGAGGGCGGAACGGTCACCCTCCGCGACAGCAGTGTCGCCGGTAACACCGCTCTCAGTAGGGCCGCCGACGACGGCGGCGGCCTCAGCAACAACAACGCGGGCACCCTCACGCTGAAACACACCAGCGTCATCGGTAACACGGCCGACCAGGACGGCGGCGGCATCGACAACAAGGGCGTCCTGTCCATCGAGGACAGCACCTTCAGCGGCAACACTGCCCGGGACGACGACGGCGGCGCCATCAACAACAGCGGCACCGGAAGCGTCACGGTCAAGGGATCCAAAATCGTCGACAACGTCGCCGGGCTCGACGGGGGTGCCATCAACAACGGCGAACAGGCCAAGCTTGATATCTGGGACACCGACCTCTCCGAGAACATCTCGGGCAACGACGGCGCCGCCGTCAACAACGAGGGCACGGCGACCCTCACGAAGACCGAGGTCACGAAGAACTCGGCCGGCCGTGACGGCGGCGGCATCAACAACGAGGCGAAGGGAAGCCCCGCCCACCTCACGCTCAACCACAGCAGGGTCACCGACAACGTTGCCGCGCGCAACGGCGGCGGCATCAACAACCAGACCGGTGCCTCCGTGACGCTCAACGACAGCCAGGTCGTCAGGAACCGCCCCAACAACTGCCTCCCGCTGATTACCATCGCGGGCTGCCAGAACTGATCGTCAGCACGCGGGCGGGCAAAGGAGGGCCAACCCCCCCTTGCCCGCCCGCGTCGCCGTCGACCCGCCTGCCGGCTCCGGGTGGCTGAGGCGGTAGGAGGCGTGGACGTCCGTGACGGCTTGCTGCCAGGCGGTCCGAAATGATCACTTCACAGACGCGCAGGTACCGTCTCCCACGGTTAGCGGTACCTGACGTGCGGTGCCCCGTGACGGAGAGTCAGATGGTCTCCATGCGAAGATCCACAATCCTGAACTCCGCTCGCCCACGCCTGACTGCTGCCGCCGTCCTGGTCGCAGCCCTCTCGCTGCTGTCCGCGCTCCCGGCCGTTCCCTCCTCGGCCGAGGACATGCCGGTGCGCGGCACCGCCTACATGGGCATGTCCGTCCTCACGCATGACGGCCGCGACGGCACGCCCGAAGCCCGCCCTGCCGACGCCAGGGCTGGTGAAACCGAGGGCGTGGACGTCGCCAGCTACCAGCGCGACGTGGCCTGGCCGACCCTGTGGGGCAGCGGCGTCAAATGGGCCTACACGAAGGCGACGGAGGGGACGTCCTACACCAACTCCTACTTCGCCCAGCAGTACGACGGAGCCCACGACGTGGGAATGATCCGCGGCGCGTACCACTTCGCGACCCCGGACCAGGCCGGCGGTGCCGCCCAAGCCGACTACTTCGTGGATCACGGCGGCGGCTGGTCCAACGACGGTCAGACACTGCCGGGCGTACTCGACATCGAGTGGAACCCGTACGGCGACGACTGCTACGGCAAGTCGACGAGCGCGATGGTCACATGGCTGCGTGACTTCCTCGGCCGCTACAAGTCCCGCACCGGGCGCGACGCGGTGATCTACACCGCCACCAGCTGGTGGGCCACCTGCACGGGCAACTACGCGGGCTTCGCCGCCACCAACCCGTTGTGGATCGCCCGGTACGCGTCGACGGCGGGCACACTGCCGGCCGGCTGGTCGTCGTACACGATGTGGCAGTACACCTCGAAGGGTCCCACGGTGGGCGACCACGACAAGTTCAACGGCGCCGTGGACAAGGTGCGCGCCCTGGCCACCGGCTGACTCACGCCGTCGCATCCCCCTGTCCCGTCCAGGCGGATGAGTGCCCAGGCGCTCGACCGGCGTTCCTTCATGCGCATCGCGCAGATGGCACTCGTGACCGAATGATCACCCACGGCGGTTGCCTCGAACACCACTCGGCTGGCCACAACGCACTGAGCCATGCCCGCCACCCTGCCCGGGCGGGCGATCAGCCCGTTGATCATGCGCGAATGCGGTGAAGTGGATCCGCCCGAAGGGATCACAGACCGGCGCGGTGGAGGCCGCCCCGGGTGCGCAGGTGCGGGCTCCACGCGTGAGGGAGAAAGGACCTCGCCCTCTTCAACGATTACGCCACCGGGATGCAACGGCAGGGTTCACGCAGTCACCCGGTCGCGTCAGGGTCACATGGCCGCAGCCCATCGGTGAGCAGCTCATCCGTGTGCTCGCCCGTGACCAGGTAGACCATGCGCCGGGCCACGGACACCGCATGGTCGGCGAACCGCTCGCAGGAGCGGCCGACCAAGGTGACGTCCACGGGTGCGGCTCGTCCATAACGGTCGTCGTCCTGCCTCCAGCTGAAGTGTCGCCCTGACGTCCTGCGCGGTGATCACTTGGGCGGGCTGCGCCATCAGACACTGCGCGCGCTGACCCATCTCCAAAATCGGGCTCTCCTGCCGTATGTGTGGGTCATGCTGGGGCGGGTTGGCGTCCGGGGAGCTGGGGGGCGGGGCCGGCGAGGGTGAGCATGACGAGGGCGATGACGGCGTCGGCGGAGTGGAAGCCGAAGCCTCTGCGGATGATCAGACGGGTTTTGGTGTTGGTGGACTCGATCAGTCCGTTGCTCATGCCGGTGGTCAGCGCGGAGCGGATTGCCTGGTAGTGGCGGCGGATACGGCGTTGGAGGTCGACGAAGACGCCGATGCGGCAGCGGCGGGCCCAGCCGATCCACCGGTCCAGTGCCCGCAGGGCGGCGGCGGGGCGGGACTTGGCCAGGGTGAACACGGCCCGCAGGGCCTCCTTCAGGCGCCAGGCGCGGTGCAGGCGGGGATCGGTGGCGGCGATCCAGGTGAGTTTCGCGGCCTGCCGGTCGGTGAGGTCGGCTTCGTTCTTCCACAGGGCGAAGCGGGAGTCTTTCAATGCCCGGGCCCGCTCGTGATCCTGGGCCTGGCGGCGGGCGCGGTTCCAGCTCGAGCGGCGTTCGGCATCCAGGGCGTCGGTGGCCCAGGCGATGACGTGGAAGGGGTCCATGACGCGCAGGGCATGCGTGGCCCGGTGTTCCAGGACGTCGGCGATCCAGGCGGCGCCGTCGGCGCTGATGTGCGTCAAGCGGGCGGCGCGGTCGGCGCCGAGTTGGTCGAAGAAGCGGTGCAGGACGTCCTTGCCGTGCCCGTCGGCCATCCACACCACCCTCGCGGTGTCGTGGTCCACGGCGACCGTCATGTACTTCTGTCCGCGGCGGTGGCTGATCTCGTCGATGCCGATCCGCCGCAGCCCCGACAGCCGGTCGACCAGCCGGTCGCGGTCGGCGACGTACCGCTCGACGATCGCGCCGATGGTCCGCCAGGAGGTACGCATCAGTTGCGCGGCCGCGCTCTTGGAGCACTCGGCAGCCATCCATGCCGCCTGGGCGTCGAAGGCGTGGGTGAGCCCGGCGCCGTGACGGGCCCAGGGCACCGCGGCGACGGTCGTCCCGTGCTCCCGGCAGGCCACCCGCGGCGCGTCCGCCTCCAGGAACACCCGCAGCACCCCGTGGTCGAGGTCCCGCCACCGGCGCCGCCCCCGCCCCGCGTCGTACCAGGGCGCCGGACGCCGGCAGATCCCGCACCGCTGCCGACGGCGCGCATCGGGCCGTACCGACACGACACACACTGTTCGTTTTCATCGATCCGGACGCCCTCGACCACCGTATGTTCGGCCGTCAGCGTGCGCTTCCATATCCTGAAGAGGGACACGCCGTTTTCCTGCTTGACCCAACTTGAGCCCAGACACCTCAAGGATCACAGGAGTCGGCGTGTTTCCTGTATCGGGGCAGCTCAGGGCGCCCACACATACGGCAGGAGAGCCCGAAGAAGCCGAGGTACGTACCGGCGGCTGCCTGTGCGGCCGTATCCGCTTCACCACCCGGGGTCCGGCAGTCTTCCCCACACCTGCGCCTGCGAGCATTGCCAGAAACTCGGCGGCGCCCCCGTGATGTGGTGGGTGGGCTTCGAGACGGTCACCTGGACCGGCGAGAGCGAGCCGACCTGGTACGAAACCTTCGAAGGCGAGGCGAAGCGCGGCTTCTGCCCGACCTGTGGCAGCCGCGTCGCGGCGATCGACAGCGACATCCCGGAGATCGGCATCAACGTCACCGCCCCTTGACGACACCAGCGGCACAGAACTTGTCCCCATTCACGTGTCCTTCCGCGACAACGCCGTGCACTGGCTGCCTCCGGTGCCGGAGACCGAGCACAGCGCAGCCGGTTGACCGCCCGTCCGCTGGTCGGCGACTTCCCCCGCTCCCTCGATGGTTCCGGCCGGGATCCTGTCCTCGCCGGCCAGCAGGGCGCTAACCCCGAGGCCGCAGCGGGACCTGCTCGGCCTTTATCCGCCCAGGCGACGACTGACAACCTGCCCCTCGCCAACGACGTGTTCGTCATGTCTTGGCTCAGCTCGCGGCCGCGTTTACGGCGCGGCCTTCACTCGTGCGGGCGAACCAGAGGCTTCAGCTGCACTTTTGACCATATGTGATGACTAGTCTTGTGATGACGGCGAGTAGTCAGCGGCGAGTGCGTGGCACGGTCTACGGGCCCGGGGGGTGCGGTGGAGGTCAGGGACGTGCGTCACGCGTACGGCCGTCGCGAGGTTCTGCGGGGCTTAGACCTTGACCTGCGGCCTGGTCTGCTGGCCGGGATCGTCGGGGAGAACGGTGCGGGCAAATCGACGCTGTTGAAGATCTTGTCCGGTGAGCTACGCCCGCAGCATGGAACGGTCCGTCACGGGGGCACTTTCGGCTACTGCCCACAGGACGTAGTGGTCAACGACGCGCTCACCGTGCGGCAGCATCTGGAGTTTTTCCGCGTCGCGCGAGGGCTGCCGGATCTTCGACATGCGGAGGAGGCCATGGAGGTGCTGCGGTTGTCGGAGTACGCCGATGAGCGGGCCGGCCTGCTCAGTGGCGGGACCCGTCAGAAGCTGAACCTGACCCTGGCGCTGATGCATGACCCGCAGGTGCTTCTGCTGGACGAGCCCTACCAGGGTTTCGACTGGGACACCTACCTGTGGTTCTGGGACTTGGCGGCACGGCTTCGTGACGCGGGCCGCTCGGTTCTTGTCGTCTCGCACCTGGCCTATGACGCCGAGCGCCTGGATGAGTTGTGGCGGCTTCAAGGCGGCGTCCTGCACCCCGCGACGGCGGTGCCGGCATGAGGCGACACCTGCATCTGTTCGTCACAGCGTGCCGCTTCGACCTGATCGAGCACGCCCGCAACAGGCTCGCCATGGTTCTGGTCGCCCTGTTCATCCCCTCCTGGGTCAGCCTGGCCTACGCGGTCATCCCCAGCAGGACGGTGACGTTCAGGCTGCGCGCGACGGGCCGGCTCCTGGCACCGGCCGGCAACCAGATCACGCAGATCACCGGAGCGATCAACGCCGTCACCCTGATCACCGGGTTCATGATGTTCGCCGCCACGTTCAACGGCGGACGATTCGACCGCCGTCTGGCCATGGCCGGCTACCCCCGCATCCATCTCGTCCTGGCCAAGACCACCTCTTTGACCCTGACCTCGGGCACCATCGCCGCCTATGCCACCGCGGTGATCTGCACGGCCTGGAGCCCGCGTCAGCCCGTGCAGCTCGCCGCGGCCCTGTTCTGCGGAGCGATGACCTACGGGGTACTCGGCGTCGTCTTCGCCTCCCTGCTGCACCGGGAGGTGGAGGGCATGTTCGCCCTGGTCATGACCAGCGTCGTCGATGTCGGCCTGCAAAGCCCGCTGGCCAGCGGCGGCAACAGCACGGCCGTGGACTTCCTGCCTACCTACGGCACCATGCAGGCTGCCACCGCGGCAGGCTTCACCCACACACCCCTGCCCGGCAATCTGGCCGTCCAGATCCTGTGGTTCGCCGGCGCCGCACTCCTGGGCCTGCTCGCCTTCCACCGCCGCACCAAAAACGCCCTGACCGCAAGACCTCCCTTCCGTCTGCCATGGCCACCCAGGCACCGGCAACCTGCGCGCCCGGCCCGGGCCACGTCGACGACCCGCTGAGCAGCATCCCGGTGCGACGGGTCACGAGCGCCTCGAGGGATACCTCGCGCCCTCATCGCAGAGCGAGTCCTGGCTCCGGAAGGGTGCCGGTTGACCAGAAAGGGTTCACAGATGCTGGTAAGGCGTTGGCTGGACGCGGCGGGTATCACTGATCCCGTCCTTCGGCACTGCTACACCGTGTGCGCGCGCGAGCTGGCCAACCTCGACGGAGGGATCCCCCGTTGGCTGATCTCGCGCGGCGTTCCGGCAGCAGTTCGGCCTCACATGATGGCAATTGGCGCACACGCGTCTCGTGCTGACGCCTACGCGGATAGCGGCCCGGTCGAGGACCGGCAGCGCCGACTGGCTGCCTTCGCGGAGGCCACCAGCGCGGCCTTCGCTGGCGGTGGCTCGCCCGACCCTGTCCTGCATGCCCTCGTGCACACCTACCAAACCTTCGGCATGCCGCTGTCACAGATCCAGGACATGTTCACCGCGATGCAGCGCGATGTCGACTTCCGTGACTTCGCCACCTTCGAGGAATTGCGCCAGTGGGCTGAGCAGTTGAACGCCGGTGGCTGGGCCAGCCTGTTTCGGACGATGACAGCCACCGAATGTGTGGAAGTAGAGGCACTCATACGCGAGTTCGCCGTGCTCTGCCAGGTAACCGATGTGCTGTGTGACCTGTCAGAAGACCTTGATGACGGGCGTCTGTACCTGCCACTGGAAGATCTCGACCGGTTTGGCTCCTGCAGACCTCAAGGCCAAACGCTGGACACCGGCTATGGCCGACCTCACCGCGTTCGAGGCCGCGCGCGTCACTGATCGGGTCTCCGCCTGGATGGTTGAACTGGACCACAGCCCCGTAAGCCTGTTCGCCCACACTCTGGGCGAGCACGCCGCGCTGCTCATCACCCGAGTGCTGGCCGCAGGCCCGGATGTACTGCACCGATCGGCCCGGCCACCTCTGGGCACACTCCTCAACGTGTGGCGCCCTCTGATGCGCACCGCGATCCCCTGCTGACCCGTGGAAGGATGCGCGATGACCATCGCTGTGGGCCCAGAGATCGCCCTGATCGAAGCCGAGTTGCTGCGCTGGGTGGGCAGCGGCGACAGCCCGCTGGAGCTGGCCTGCCTGGACGCCCTGTTCCCCCCGGGCAAGCTCCTGCGCCCGGTCCTGTGCATGGAGTCGGCCAAAGCCGTGGGCGGCACCGCCGAGCAGGTGCTGGCGTTCGCGGCCGGCATGGAATGCCTGCACGTCGCCAGCCTCGTCCACGACGACATCATCGACCAGGACCCGGTACGCCGCGGGCGGGCCTCCACCGCCGAGCAGTACGGCCTCGCCGAAGCCCTGGTAGCAGGCGACGGACTGTCGATGGCCGGAATGGCAGCCATGCTCAGCTCCGGCCCCGCCGAGCGCGTGCTCCATGCAGCACGGATCACCGTCGACGCCCTACGCCACATGTGCCAGGGCATCATGCGCGAAATGCAAATCCGCGGCGACCTGACCTGCGGAGCGCCGACGGCCCTGAGCATCATGCAGGCCAAGACCGCTGTGCTGACCGGCGCCGCCTGCCAGGCCGGGGCAATCCTGGCCGGAGCAACCCCACAGCAGCACCAGGCCCTGCGCCAGTACGGAGAACAGCTCGGCATGGCCTTCCAGATCCGCGACGACCTGCTCCCCTACACCGCCGAGGACCAGCGCACCGGCAAGACAGCCACCAGCGACGTCGCCAACCTCCAACCCACCCTGCCCGTCCTGCTCGCCTACGAAGCCGCCGACGAAGCCGACCGCAACCTCCTGGCCACCGTATTCCGCGACGGCACCGATCCCGTCACCGCACACCGAGACGTCCTCGCCGTGCTGACACGCACCGGCGCTCTCAGCCAGGCGGCCCGGATGGCATCCTCCAGCGCCGAACAAGCACGCGCCGAACTCACCGGACTGCCGGGCTCCACCCAGCTCGCCGCAATGGCCACATCAGCAGCCGACCGCCAGCGCTGACAGCGCGCCTGTCCGGCACGGCTGGGCCAAGCCCCCTCGATCTCTACTGCCGCACCAGCCCCACAACAGCCTCAGGGTTTCGAGAAAGAGCTGAACACTGAACCGCCCCGGGTTCGGTAGAGATCTCAGGTTGTGGTTGTGGCCTGGGGTTTCGTGAGTTCCGTGTAGTAGTTGGCTTCGTACTCGGCGGGCGGGATATGGCCTATCTCACCGTGGAGTCGGCGGTGGTTGTACCAGTCGACCCATTCGGCGGTGGCCAGCTCGACCTGGGAAAGCGTCTTCCAGGGCCGCTGGGGTTTGATCAACTCGGTTATATACAGGCCGATCGCCGATTCCATCAGGGCATTGTCGTAGGCGTCGCCGACCGAACCGATGGACGCGGCGATGCCGGCGGCGTCCAGATGCTCGGCGAGCCTGAACGACGCCCTGCGACCCGGCATCCGAATGATGGATCAACTCGCCTGGTCGGATGGGTTGTTGCTCGCGGTCGCGTTGCCAGATCGCCATCTCCAGGGCGTCCAAGACGAAGACGGTCTCCTTGACGGTGGCCGCCGACCAGCCAACGATCCGGCGGGAGAAGGTGTCCACGACGAACGCGACGTAGACGGTCGCCGACCAGGTCTTCACGTGGGTGAAGTCCGCCACCCAGCAGCGGTTGGGGGCGGCGGCGACGAAGTCGCGGTCGAGACGGTCGGGAGCTCGCTCGACCTGGCCGCCGGGAAGCGTGGTGATCACACGCTTGCCGCGGACGGCCCCCTGGATGCCCATCTCACGCATGAGGCGTTCGACGGTGCACCGGGCCACGACGCGTCCCTGCCGGTTCAGCTCACGCCAGACCTTTCTCGCCCCGTAGACACGGTAGTTGGCGGTGTGGACCTGGCTGATCAGTTCCTTGAGCTGAGCGTCCCGCACCGATCGTGCGGACGGGGCTGCCAGTCGATTCTTGTGGGCGTAGTAGGTGGAAGGGGCGATCTTGCAGTCGTACTCGGTGAGCGTCCTGCAGATCGGCTCGACACCGCCGAAGCGGTCCCGGTGCTCGTCGATGAACGCTACGAGCGCGTGTGTGGCCGGTCGAGCTCGGCCGCGAAGAAACTTGCCGCGGCCTTCAGGATCTCATTCACCCGCTTCAGCTCGGCGTTCTCCTTCTTCAACGCCTTGATCTGGGCGGATTCCTCCGTCGTCGTCCCCGGACGTTGCCCCGCGTCGATCTCATGCTGCTTCACCCAGTTCCGCAGCGTCTCACGGGAACCGATGCCGAGCTTGTCCGTGACCGCCTGCAGGGCCGCTGTCTCGTTCGGGTAGTCGTCGCGCACTTCGGCGACCATGCGCACCCGCACGGAGCAATGCTCAGGACTTGTGGATCGGCCTTCGGGACGGGACGCGAAGGGCGTACCTTCCCGAATGATCTACAAGTCACCGAGTAGGCCCGCGTTCGCAGCGCGGGTCGGGAAGGCACGCCCGTGCTCAGCGTAGTGAATGCCGACGGTTCCACCGAGTCCGGCTCCCTGATCGACGAGATCGTCCGTGAGGGCGCCCGGCGGATGCTCGCCGCCGCGCTGGAGGCCGAAGTCAACCAGTACATAGCCGAGTTGGCCGACCAGACGGACGAGGCCGGGCGCCGCCTGGTGGTCCGCAACGGCCACCACCGGCCCCGCACCGTGACCACCGCCGCAGGTCCCGTCGAGGTCACGGCCCCGCGCGTGAACGACACGAGGGTGGACGCGGCCACCGGCGAGCGGATGCGATTCTCCTCGAAGATCCTGCCGCCGTGGTGCCGTAAGTCGCCCAAGGTCAGTGAGGTGCTGCCGCTGCTGTATCTGCACGGCCTGTCCTCGGGGGACTTCGTGCCCGCGCTGGAGCAGTTCCTCGGCTCGGCGGCCGGGCTGTCGCCGGCGACCGTGACCCGGCTGACGAAGCAGTGGCAGGACGACCACGCCGCCTTTCAGCAGCGCGACCTCGCCGAGTCCGACTACGTGTACGTGTGGGCCGACGGGGTGCACCCCAAGGTCCGCCTCGGGCAGGCGCACTCCTGCGTCCTGGTGCTGATGGGCGTGCGCCTGGACGGCACCAAGGAACTGATCGCGCTGACAGAGGGGCTGCGTGAGTCGGCCGAGTCCTGGGCCGACCTGCTGCGCGACTGCCGCAGGCGTGGCATGCGCGATCCCGAGCTGGTCGTCGGCGACGGCGCAATGGGGCTGTGGAAGGCCCTGGCGGAGGTGTTCCCGGCTGCCCGCCACCAGCGGTGCTGGGTCCACAAGGCCCGGAATGTCACGAACGCCCTGCCGAAGTCCGCACAGCCGGGCGCGACGAAGGCGATGCAGGAGATCTACAACGCCGAGGACCGCGCGCACGCCGAGAAGGCGATCGAGGCGTTCGCGAAGACCTACGGCGCCAAGTGGCCCAAAGCCGTCGCGAAGATCACCCAGGACCGCGACGAGCTGCTGGCGTTCTACGACTTCCCGGCCGAGCACTGGATCCACCTGCGGACCACGAACCCGATCGAGTCGACCTTCTCCACCGTCAAGCTCCGCACCAAGGTCACCCGCGGGGCCGGCAGCCCGGCCGCAGCCCTCGCGATGGTGTTCAAGCTCGTCGAGTCCGCCCAGACACGCTGGCGCGCGATCACCGGCGCCCACCTCGTCGCCCTGGTCCGCACCGGCGCCCGGTTCGAGAACGGCGTCCTGGTCGAGCGACAGGAGCAGGCCGCGTGAACACGACGAAGGACTACGGAGACTGCCAGATCTATCTGCGAGGCGGCAATCGCGAGTCTGTGACCGCGCTCGTCGCGGCAACTCTCGGAGCCCTCGCCGACGATCACTACACGATCCGTTCAGGTCGGATGATCTTCGAGATCCGGCCCAACCCGGACGACGGGCTGGCCGAAGACTTCATCGGATGGCCGTTCACGATCGAGGCGGAAGCCGACGACCCCGGCTCCCTCCTCGTCGAAGCAGTGTCACGCGTACTCAAAGCAGTCTGGAACCACGGCTTCGACGCCGTTGCCGCCTGCGACTTCGAGGACGAGCTCCCGGACCTCGGCGGGCTCCCGCGCTATCCCTGAACCCCGCCGAATCCACAGGTCTTGACTATTCCTCCACCGCACGACGGCGGAGCTCAAGCGGGTAACGGGAGGGTCGTGCCATGACTCAATCCTTACATGGAATCGAGCCTCCACCTGACCCGGGGCGGTTCAACGACACCGTCATCACCACCCGGGGCGCCGATGTCCGGGTCGACGCCCTGGTGGCTGGCCTGCCGCGGCAGGCGTGGAAGCGCCTGTCCGCCGGCCCGGGCGCCCACGGACAGCGCCTCTACGACTGGGCCCGGGTTCCGATCCGGATCTGGTGGGAGAACGGCTTCGGCCACTGGGTTCTGGCCCGCCGCAGCCTCTTCGATCCCACCGAGATTGCCTACTACGTCTGCTACGGCCCGGTCGGCACCCGGCTGAAGGACCTGGCCCGGGTGGCCGGAGCCCGGTGGCAGGTGGAGGAATCCTTCCAGGCCGCGAAGAACGAGTGCGGCCTGGACCACTACCAGGTCCGCCGCTACGACGCCTGGTACCGACACATCACCCTGTCGATGGCCGCACTCGCCGCACTGACCGCCATCCGTGCCCAGGAGCTGTCAAAGGGGGCAGCGATCTTGGACAAACCCGCCTGATACCCCTGTCCGTCGCGGAGATCCGCCGTCTGATCGGACTGCTCCTCCGCCCACAACACCTCACCCCGACCCACCATCTGCACTGGTCATGGTGGAGACGGCTCAGCCAGACCCGCGCCCGGTTGAGTCACTACAAACGCCGAGGCCAAACCCCATAACTGTGATTGCAGTACTAGGTGGGCAAGCGGATTGGGTCGCTCGGGCTGAAATATGAACATACGGGCCTCCGGCAGGTCTAGAAACATGCGGCTTCTTGAATATTTGCGGTTATCTAACGCGGGGTGTTGTGACTCGTCGGGTGGTCCACACACTCAGTTGACGGTCGGTGGCAGTCCGTTCCGGTCAAGGCCGGCAAGAGGTCAATCCTTCAACGTGTTGCAGTCGTGGGGGTGGCGGGAAGGAGGTGCATGGTCGGTGATGATCCTTCGCGATTGTCTATGATCGAAACCCTGCGCCAACTGACCAATTGGACGAGCGGGGCGGCCCGTGGGGGATGATATGCCGATAGCCCAAGTGCTCACCAATGATGGTTCCTTGCCGTGCCAGAGCGATGAGGTCAGCTCCAGACGGCTGAGCGGTGCGACGCAGGTCAACGGAGCGACTGAGCGGATCCTTTCTGAGGCGCGGCTCGACGTCTGGTGTGCGGTCCGCTTCGAGCGCCTGGGAGCGGAGGGATTCAGCCTCTATTCGTATCTCTCGTCGCGCTGCTTGCGTCGGGGTGTGCGGATCCGTTTTCTTGCTTCCAAGGCCGCACTCGACGATGCGCATGTGGCGGCGTTCATGCGGCGCGTCAGTGCAGACGGAGCCACGGTACGACTTGCCGACGAGCTGGACAGCCATGTCCTGGTGGCGGACAAGCGGACGGCTTTGATTGCTGATGAGCCGGGGGACCCCGAGAGGGCGGCCATCGAGACGGAGGAGCCGGGGCTTGTATGCAACATGGCTGCTCTCTATCGCCTCGCGTGGCGGCAAGCTGTGGATTTTGACGTGTTCATAGGGGATCGCCTCGACCTCTCGCCGGAGGATCAGCAGCTGCTTTTGCTGATCACGGGTCCTGGGAAGGACACAACCAGGGCCCGGGAATTGGGTGTTTCGCTGCGCACTTTTCATCGCCGCGTCGCCGATCTCTATGAGCGGCTGGGTGTGACGAGCCGCGTGGAGGCCGCTCTCGTGGCACGAGATCTGGTCGTTTAATCGTCCGATGGTGTGACCTGTTTGGCCTGCTCTCCGGCGTGCAGGCCAAACAGATCGCGCTGACTCCCGTTCAGTATGCGGCCTTCGCAAGGCGCTTCGTCTCGCGATCCGACATCCGGCTGCCGGATTCACGTCGGGTCATCCGCTGCAGCAGGGCGGGCGCCGCGATGAATCCGACGATCGTCCATGTGACGAGTACGCCAATGATCGTTAGGTGCTGCCAGTCGCCGGCGAGTTCCTGAGCCTTGGCGTGGTCGGGCAGGAGCGCTGAACGTACGCCCTGTGCGATCCACCGCAGGGGGAACACCGAGGCGAGATGCTGTACCCACGTCGGCTGGTTCTTCAGCGGGGAGAACGCTCCGGAGACGAACATCAGCATCATGATGGGCATCATGTACAGGCCGAGCGCTTCCCTGGCGGGCGGCAGAAGCGCGCCTATGGCCGCACCGACCGGCACGACCGCTGCGATGCCGAGAGTGACGACCCAGATGAGGGTCAGCCACTGAGCGGGGGCGCTGGGCAGGCTGGCTCCCAGGATCAGGTTTCCGCCGGCGAGCAACAATGCGACCGCCATGGCGATGTTGGCCAGGACGAATACGGTTTTGGCCGTGAGGTAGGCGGCCATCGCGCCGGGAATGCCTCGCAGCCGCAGCAGGGTTCCGTCTTCGCGGTCGCCGAAGAGGAACTGCGGGACCGTCATGAGCCCGAACATGACGTTCGTGGCACCGACGCCGCCGGCGAGCATCAGATCGGTGGTTTCTGGTGTCCTTCCGTCGGAGCGCCAGGATGCAACGCCGAGGAATATGACGGGTGTTGCCAGGTAGGAGTAGAGGTCCTTGCGGTTGCGCAGTACCTGACGCAGTTCGAGGGCTCCTCGGGCGAGGCCGAGTCGGATGGGGCTCACGACGCCTCCTTGGCGTTGTTGGAGGCGACCTCGGTGGCGACCATGTCGAGGTAGGTGTCTTCCAGAGTGGGGCGGCGTATTTCCAGATCGGGGACCGGGCCGTCGTGCTGCTGGTGCAGCTCCCAGGCAGTCTGGGAAGGGTCTGCTGTCATCACGCGTTGTGGAGTGCCGGCGGGATCGGTCCAGCGGACTTCGGACCGGGCCCGGGCGGCGGCGGCGAGTTCGCGCAGACTGCCGCAGGCGGCGAGGCGGCCGCGCTGGAGAATGCCGATCCGGTCGGCGAGCTGCTGGGCTTCTGCCATGTCGTGGGTAGTCAGGACGATGGTCATGCCGCGTTCGTCCCGCAGTGTGCGCAGCAGGGTGTGGAAGTCGCGGCGGGCTTCGGGATCGAAGCCGGTGGTCGGTTCGTCAAGGAACAGCAGCTCCGGGCGGCCAATGACGCCAAGTGCCACATCGAGCCTGCGTCGCTGGCCGCCTGACAGCTTCGCCATCTGCTGGTCGGCCTGCTCGGTGAGGCCGACGGTGTCGAGCAGTTCCGCCGCATCGAAGGGGTTGGGGTAGTACCGGGCGAGGTGGTGCAGCAGTTCGGCAACGCGCCATCGGCCGTGGTCGCGGCTGCTTTGCAGCACGATGCCGATGCGGGCCCGCCATGCGGCGTCGCCGGTCTCGGGGTCCTGACCGAGGACGCTCACCTGCCCGGCCGACCGCCGACGGTAACCCTCGAGGATCTCGATGGTGGTGCTCTTGCCTGCACCGTTGGGGCCCAGGAGTCCGAAGAGTTCACCGCGGCGGATGTGGAGGTCGACACCGTCGAGAACGTCGCGCTGTCCGTAGCGCATGCGCAGGCCGGTGGTCTGAATGACGGTGTCTTGCAGGTCTCCGTGGGTCGGTGATGCTGCCGGCGCTTCGCGCTGCCGGCTCTTTTGGGATACCGGGTGTGGCACGTTTCTGTCCCCCTGATGTGGCCTGCCGGGTCTGGTTGCGGGCGTGTTGGTCGTGGGATGGGCAGGGTGTCGCACGCTGACAGGGCCAGGGGACACCGTCTGCCTGCCCCCTACGCTAGTACTTGCCTAGCGAGAAAGTAAATGCCAGGATTCCAGTAGTACCCCGCTCGCGGCTGGAGAAGACCATGGATGACATCCCGCGCCCGACCGCCGCCCAGGCCCGTGCCGCGCTGGGAGCTGCTGAAGCAGCCAGAGCGGCCGCCGCGCGGCCGGCACGCTCACTGCCCGCCTGGTATCCCGCCACGAGTGGCCTTCTGTTCACGGTCGGCCTCGGGCTTCTCGGTCTTCAGTGGGCCCTGCCCCACGTCTCGTGGAAGTTGGCGTCGGCGCTGGAACTGGCAGCTGCTTTGCTGGTGGGCACACACTGCCTGCTCGCGCAGCGCTTCGAGAGGCGCCCTGGCATCATTCAGGTCTCCCCGCGCTCGGTGAGTCCTCAAGTGCTGATCGGCGCCTACGCAGCTGTCCTGGTAGCTGCCGCGATAGCGGCCCTGCTCTGGCATCTGGGCGCGTTCGTGATCGCAGCCGGTCTCGGCGGCGGTCTGGTGAACTGGCTCGTTCTGCGACGTGAGCGCAGAACGGGGGCCTCTTCATGAGCAGCGACGCCTCGCCCCCTGCCCTGGACCCGCTGATCCAGCATCCGACCCGGCTGGCCATCATGGCCTTCCTCTCCGGCTGCGCCGAGGCAGAGTTCAGCGCGGTCCGCGATGGCTGCCAGGTCTCCGATTCGGCTCTCAGCAAGGTCATTTCTGCCCTGGAGTCGGCCTCCTACGTCACTGTCCGGAAGGGTTATGTGGGCAAACGTCCGCGCACCTGGCTCAGCCTGAGCGATGAGGGCCGTACCGCTCTCGCCGGACATCTCGCTGCCCTGCAGCGCATCGCCGCCGATGCCGCTGCACTCGGTTCGACGTTGGGCACCTCCAGTTAACCAAGCTGCTTGCGGGTCCTGATGTCGGAGTACGGGGTGTTTTCAGGTGTACGCCGACGACGAGCGCCGCGAGCGCGCGCTGAAGGCGATCGACCTGATCGGCCTGGACGGCTTCGAGTCCACCTACCCCAAGGAGCTGTCCGGCGGCATGCGCCAGCGCGTGGGCTTCGCCCGCGGCATCGGCGTGGAACCGGACGCGCTGCTGATGGACGAGCCCTTCTCCGCCCTGGACGTGCTCACCGCCGAGAACCTGCGCAACGAACTGGTCGGCCTGTGGGAGGGGCACGAGGCCCCGGTGAAGTCGATCCTGATCGTCACCCACAACATCGAGGAAGCGGTACTGCTGGCCGACCGCATCCTGGTGCTGTCCTCCAACCCCGGGCGGATCCAGGCCGAGCTCAGATCTCCCCCGGCCTCGCGATCGCAACAGCCCTCGTTTCGAGTCCATCGTCGACACCGTCTACGACATCCTCACCGGCCGTGAGGAAGCCGCAGCGGCAGCCGTGGAGGCTGCTCCCGCAGCAGCCGCCGCGCGTCCCATGCCGGCGCCGACCAACACGCCGCTGCCGGACGTCAGCGTCGGCGGACTCGCCGGTCTGCTCGAAATCCTCGTCGCCCGCGGCGGACAGGACGGCCTGGCAGAGATCGCCGACGAGCTGAGCTTCGAGATCGACGACCTGCTGCCCCTGGTCGACGCCGCCGTGCTCCTCCAGCTGGCCCGCATCGACGGTGCCGACATCGCCATCACCGACGCCGGGCGGGAGTTCGCCGCCGCCGACATCCTCACGAGCAAGCAGCTCTTCGCCCGCCACGCGGCCAAGCACGCCCCGCTGGTCCGCGCGATCGTCCAGGCCCTGGCCGCGACCGACGGCAACACGCTGCGCGAGGGCTTCTTCCTCGACCTGCTCCGCCGCGGCTTCTCCGCCGAAGAGGCCCGCAGCCAGCTTCAGACCGCCATCGACTGGGGCCGCTACGCCGAGCTGTACGACTACGACCGCGACGACGCCAGGCTCACTCTCGAACCCGGCGCTCAGAAGTACCTGTAGCCGCGGGTGGGTCAGTTCCGCTCGCGCTCGGCAGCGTCGGCCAGTAGGTGGGCGATGCCTGCGGGCAGGTCGAGGTTGTGTTCCAGCCAGGCGGCGTCGTGCCCGTGGGTGGCGAAGATCCACGCGGAGTAGAGATGGTTCAGGCTGGGTGCGTCGGGTGTGAGCAGGAGTGGGCGGATGGCGTCCATGGGGAAGCCGTCCAGGGCGCCGCTGGTGAACCACGACTCGTCGACCGTCTCGGTCAGCTGCCGTTTGGCCTCTCGCTGGGCCCGGTGGTGGCTGTGCACGACGGCCGCGACCACGACGAAGGCTGCGGTGGCGGCTCCGACGAGGGCGCCGGCGACGATCGGGCGGTCGGCGCGCGGGGCGGTGGCCAGCGCGGTCATCTCCAACGCGGTCAGCAGCAGGACACCCAGTACGGCGGTGCCCTCGCCGGTGTACGGGTGGGGCAGGGGCCTCATCGCCGTCTCCCTCCTACTTCCGTCTTCCATCGTGGTCTGTGCGCGGTCCGGGTGTCGTTGGGCCGACTGTCCTCTTACGGGATTCGTACGGGGCCTCGCGGTGTGTGGTCAGGCCAGCACGCGGGGCCGGTCGTGTTCGGTTTCCTCGTCCTCCAGGTGCCAGTGCAGGTCGCGCACCCCTGGTTCCAGGGAGAGGCGGGCGATGACCTGTTCCAGGGCGGGGGCGACCTGGCCGGGAATGGTGACGGTGGCGCGCAGGCTGGTGGCCTGGTCGTCGTCCTCGCGGCGGGCCCGCAGCCCGGTCGGGGCCAGCGCGCCGGCGGTGAGGGCCTGCAGCAGCTGGGCCCTCACGTGGGTCTCGGCCTGGCGCTCGCACACCACGTGCACGGTTGCCCGCGCGGTGGCGTCGGGGTCGGTTCCGCCGGCCGGGGCGCGGTCCAGCAGTCGTCCGGCGGGCCGCAGGACCAGGTGCACGGCGAGGACCGTGAGGGTGCCGAGTGCGGCCAGTGCGAGGCGGCCGGAGGCGGCCAGGACACCGGCGGCGGCCGAGCACCACAGGGTGGCGGCGGTGTTCAGGCCCCGTACCCCGGCGCCGTCGCGGAGAATCACGCCGCCGCCCAGGAATCCGATGCCCGACACGACGTAGGAGGCGACCCGGGTGGGGCTGCCGGGGTCGCCGACGGCGACGCTGTAGAGCACGAACAGGGTGGCGCCGGTGGCGACCAGGGCGTTGGTGCGCAAGCCCGCCATCCGGGCCCGCCACTGGCGCTCGACGCCGATGAGCGCCCCGCAGGCTACCCCGGTGGCGAGCCGGATCAGGAAGTCGGTCGTGGTCAGGGCGTGCATGGCGCACCTCCTTGCAAGGGCCTGTCGGCATGCGACGGCGCGTGGCGGGTGGTCAGGTGAGGGGCTGGAGGAATTCCAGCCGGTTGCCGACAGGGTCGAGGGTGAAGAAGCGGCGGTGACCGAGGAGTTGGTCGTCCCAGACGACGGGTACGCGGTGGGTGCCGAGCTGGTCGGCGAGGGCGTCGATGTCGTGGACGCGCAGGCCGGGGTGGGTTCGGGTGCCGGGCAGGAACGGGGTCTCGGTGCCGAGGTGGAGTTGGGCGCCGCCGTGTTCGCCGGTGAACCAGCAGGCGCTTCGTACCGCCAGCACCGGAGGTCCGGTGACCTCCTGAATACCGAGCAGGTCGGCGTAGAAGGTGCGCAGCAGCGGCTCGCATCCTTCCGGGGCGGTCAGCCGTACGTGATCAAGGGTCGCCAGCATGGCCAGGACTCCTCCAAAGCAGCATTGAACAAGGGGGCGGGCTCTTACGCGCCGCCATGCCAGCGGGCTTCGAGCCGACGGTGGCCGTCAGGACCGGTGACGGTGTGCCAGTGGGCGTGCGGCCGTCCCGGACCGAAGCCGGCCGCCCGCAGCGGCGTCGAGGTGCGGGCGGGGGCCGCGTGCAGCACGGTGTGGTCGAGCGGGCTGTCGGCCAGGCGCCGGACGACGCGGGTGAAGAAGGACAGCAGGGCACCGACGGGCCGGACGGACGTGGTGTGCCGGACGCCGTGGTGGGTGAGTGCGGACATGAAAGTCACCTCCAGGGACGGGCGCGTACGCGCTTCTGCACGTCAACAGGGCTGGTGAGAAAGAGCAGGCTGGGACTGCCGGGCGGCCTCGGTGATCCGGTGGACGGCTGCGGGTGGCAGCCCCGTGAAGCGGGCGAGCCAGTCGGGGTCGCGGCCCTGCTGGGTGAGCAAATGGGTCAAATGGACCCACGGGTCGAACACCGCCCCCGCGGCCAGTGCCTCGGGAGTCGGGTCCTCGATCAGGTAGGGGCGTTCGGTCCCGGCGGCCAGGGACAGATACAGCACGGTGAGTGTGGAGGGGTTCATGGAAAGCCTCCCATGTGCGGGAAGGGCGCATGAGCGCACGGCTACGGTGGCGGGCCTCGATCTCTCCGTTGCGCACGGCCCCGGCGCGGTCCGTCCAGGTGCCCGGTTACGGCAGGGGTTCGAGGAATTCCAGGCGGTTGCCGACCGGGTCCTGGGTGTAGAACCGGCGGTGCGTCGGCAGGCTGACGTTCCACACAACAGGCGCGCCGTGGGCTTGGAGGCGGGCGGCGAGCTGGTCGAGACCGGTCACCCGTACCGCCGGATAAGCCCTGCGCGGCGGGCGGAACCCGTCCTCGATGCCGATGTGGATCTCCAGGCGACCGCCGTCGACGGCTGCGAACCAGCAACCGCCGAGCCGAGCCGGCCCCGCAGGCTGTGGAATCTCGGTCATCCCCAGCGCGGTGAGATAGAAACCGCGTAGGGCGTCCTCGGAGCCGGCCGGGGCGGCCAGCTGCACGTAGTCGAGCGCGGCGAGCATCACCAACACACCTCTGCTTCGGCTGCTTCGAAAAGGGGCTGGAGCCATTGGCCCATGGTCCGGGGCACGGCGTGCTCCGCCCCGGACACCGGATGACGGTCAGTGACCGAGTGCGACCTGGACGATCTTGATGACGACCAGGATCATGGCGACGAGGAGGTAGGTGCGCAGGGCGCCCATGCCGGTCTTGCGGCCGGTGGACATCGTCGGCCGGGTCAGCGTCTCCAGTGCGGGCATGCGCCAGGTGTCCCTGCCGGTCCGGTCGATCGGGTCCTCCTTGGTGCCCGTACGGCGGCGCGTGAAGGCGTAGCCCGCGGCCAGTACCCCGACGATGCCGCAGGCGGCCATGATGTCGAGGATCGCGGTCGCGGAGATGTCCGGGAAGAGCACCGAGGCGGTCAGGATGATCGACAGGGCGACCAGGATGCCGACCACCGCGGCGGTGAACGCGTTGGTCCTGGGGCCGTTGACCCACGGGCCGAGGACCTGCTTGTCGTTGCACAGCAGGAGCAGGAACACGCTGGCGGAGGGCAGCAGGACACCCGCGAGGGTCTGGACGCCCTCAGTGAGCAGGCCCAGCGGGGAGCCGGGGATGAGCACGATCGCTGCGGCAGTGGCGACCAGGCCGGCGTAGACGGCGTAGAAGCCCTTGGCTCCCTTCACGCCGCGGTGGAGGGAGTGCTTGATGCCGAAGACGTCGCCGATGGCGTAAGCGGTGGACAGGGACACGGCGAAGGCACCGATGATCGAGGCGTCCAGCAGCGCGATCGCGAACAGCACCCCAGCAAGCTTGCCCGCCTTGGCTTCGAGGCCGTGCGCGATGTCGGCGGTGTCGGTGAACTGGCCGAAGCCGTGGGTGCCGGCGAATGCCGCGGCGGTGAAGCCCATCATGGCCGCGGCCCCGATGACGACCACGGCGATGCCGATCCACAGGTCGGCCTTTTCGTACTTCATGAAGCGCGGGGTGATGCGCTTGTCGATCACGTAGGACTGCTGGAAGAACAGCTGCCAGGGGGCGACCGTGGTGCCGACGATGCCGATGATCAGCAGCATGACGGTGGACAGCTGGCCGGTGCCGCCGGGCATGTTCGGGACGACGAAGTCGCGGGCCATCTGGGAGGCATGCGGGTGGACCATGAAGTAGATCGGCACCAGCAGCAGCGAGGCCGCGCACAGGATGATGGCGATCCGCTCGAAGCGGCGGAAGGAGCCGGTGAACGCCGAGGCGATGATGATGGCGGCGGCGAGTACGACGGAGGCGGCCTTGGGCAGGCCCAGGTAGCCGGTGGCCAGGGTGATGCCGATGAACTCGGTCACCAGGGTCAGCGCGTTGAGCAGGAACAGGTCGATGACGGAGAACGCGCCCCAGAACTTGCCGAACCGCTCCAGGATGAGGCGGGCGTGGCCGACGCCGGTGACGGCGCCCAGGCGCAGCACCATCTCCTGGTTGACGTACAGCACCGGGACCAGGAGCAGCAGGGTCCACAGCAGGTGGGTGCCGTAGTTCTGGCCGGCCTGGCCGTAGGTGGCGAAGGCGCCGGCGTCGTTGTCGCCGACCATGACGATCAGGCCGGGCCCGACGATGGCCAGGAGGGTCTTCAGCTTGGCCGACAGGCCGATGCGGGGTGCGGTGTCGTCGAGCCGGATGGTGCCGAGGGCGCCCTGGATGTCGCCGATGTGGGCGTCGTCCAGGACGGCCGCGCGAGATGCCGCGGCGCTGGTGTCGATGGTCGTGTTGGTCATGGCGTACCTCCCAAATCCCCCCAGCGGGGGAGGTATTGGGGGCACGCGGCCGTCATCCCCCCTGCGCGAGCGCGCAGGACAGCAGCCCGTCACGGCGCATGGCCGTGCGGGAGCGCAGGACGCGGACGGGAATCCGCGCAGGGAAGGTGGTTACCGCGTGCCGGAAGAATGCGAGGACAAGCGGGGATGGGGCCGACTATGGCCCGGACTACTGCAACTGCAGTCCATGTCTCTCGCCTCCTTCCGGCCGGGGACGCGTACGGCGCGCGTCGTCATCGACTCGGCAAGGAGCGGACCGGCCCACACGACGGTGGCCGGTACACCCCAACTCGTCAGAGCTTTGGCACTCCACGGCGTAATCCCCTTGGCGGGGAAGCCACTTGGCCTCACCCCTTAGGCCGGGGAGAGGTGTCCTGACCCTGGGCGTCTCTCGACGTCGTGGGGTCAGTGGCCTGTGTCCGTGAAGACGCCTCACCGAACGAGGTGCCTTTCTTCAAACCTCTAAGAGTCTAGACCCGCGATTGCGCGACCTCGCAACTTCTTGATGGGCTCTTGACGCCGCCGTGGTGTGATGTCGGCCATGGTCCGCAGCGCCGTCCTGGAGCCCTTGGCGGCCGGCGGGTTCCGGGCGGCCTTTGCTCAGCCGAGCTGGATCGCCTTGACCAGCAGCAACAGCGCGGCGATGACCAGGTAGCCGCGCAACAGGCTCATCCCGAGTTTCAGACCGGGCGACCAGACGACCGGTTCCAGCAGGGCGAGAGGCGGCATGCGCCAGCTCTCGCGTTCGGCGCGGGGGACTTCCGGCGCCCGGGGCGCAGCCGGTGGCCGGCGGGCGCGGACGATGCGCAGCCACGCTCCGGCGGCGAGAAGTCCGGCGACCAGGACCCCGGCGAGCCACACGGCGACCTGGGTGGTGTTCAGCGACGGGAACAGGGTGGTCGCGACGAGGACCCCGGACAGCATCAGGAGCACCGAGATGATGACCGCGGCCAGGATGTTGAGCCAGCGCGGATTGACCCAGGGGCCGAGAACCGCCCGGTCGTTGCACAGCAGGAGCAGGAAGACGCTGGCGGACGGCAGCAGCAGCCCGGCCAGGGCCTGCACGGCGGTGGTGATCAGGCCCAGAGGCGCGCGAGGGATGAGCACGATGGCGGCGGCGACCAGGACCATGCCGGCGTAGGTGGAGTAGAACGCCTTGGCCTCGCCGAAGCTGCGGTGCAGGGAGTGGCGCAGGTTGAACACGTCACCGAAGGCGTAGCTGGTAGCCAGGGTGACGGCCGCGGCGCCGATGATGGAGGCATCCAGCAGCACGACAGCGAACAGGGCTCCCAGGACGCGGCTGTGCGCGCCCAGCGCGTTCGCGATCCCCAACGCGTCGATGAAGTGCCCGGCCGCGCCGGTGCCGCGGACGGCGTAGTCGGCCACGATGACGATCGCGACGGCTCCGCCGACCACGACAAGAGAGCCGAGCACGGTGTCGGCGCGTTCATGCCCGATGAACCGTGGCGTGATGCGCTTGTCGATGATGTTGGACTGCTGGAAGAACAGCTGCCACGGAGCGACGGTCGTGCCGACGATAGCGATGATCAGCAGGACCGCCTCGGAAGTGATGCCGCCCTGGACGCCGGGGACGACCAGGTGGTAGGCGGCCGAGCCATAGCGCGGGTGCGACAGCAGCGCCAACGGCACGAGCAGGAGGCTGACCCCGACGAAGGCGAGCATCGCGCGCTCCCAGCGGCGGAAGCTGCCGGTCGCGGTGATCGCGACCAGGGCGAGGGCTGCGACGGGTACGGCGATGTACTTGCTGACACCGAAATAGCTCAGGGCGAGCGAGACGCCGATGAACTCGGTGACGATCGTCAGAAAGTTCAGCACGAACAGGTCACCGACGCTGAACCAGCCCCAGAACCTGCCGAACCGCTCGTTGATCAGCCGGGCGTGCCCGACACCGGTCACCGCGCCGAGCCGCACCACCATCTCCTGGTTGACGATGAGGACCGGGATCAGCAGCAGGAGCACCCACAGCAGGCTGTAGCCGTAGTTCTGGCCCGCCTGCGCGTAGGTAGAGATCCCCCCGGCGTCGTTGTCACCGACCATCACGATCAGACCGGGACCGACGATGGCCAGGAAGGTCAGCAGCCGCCGCTTCAGGCTGCGGCCGGCGTCGGCCTCCTCCAGCCGGATGCGTCCCAGGGCGCCCTCGATGTCGCCCAGGTGGGCTTCGTCCAGCACTGCGGTCGGGCGGGCACGCGGACGTGACGCGGGTACCGGGGTGGGCGGCTGCTTGGCAGTACCGGCTGGAGTGGGCTCGGGCCGGCGAGTAGGGACAGCGGTGGGCTCGTGGGTGGCGCCGCCATGCTCGCCCGGCGTGCCTGGGTGCGGCGGTGCGGCGTGCGGGGGTGCGGGGGCTTCCGGCGTCCCGGAGCCGACGGGTCGGTTGGCCGGCGCCGGAGGGCGCCCACCGGGTGCGGGTGGGCCGTGCACGGGTGACTGTCCGCGGTCGACTGAAGAGGCGTGGTCCGGCGGAGACCCGTGGTCCGACGGCGAGCCGGGCCTAGGCGTCTGCGGCGAGCTCGGTTCGGGCCGGGGCTCGCTCATGACGGGGGCCCCGCATCCTGCACCCCAGCCGTGGGGGTGCCGCTGGACCCCGCGGTGCGGTGCGCGTCAGGCGGCGGGGCCACCTCACGGCGCCGCCAGTCCTCCGGCAGCGTCGCCTCCAACACGTCGTCGACGGTAATGACGCCGAGCAGGACCCCGTCCTCGTCCACCACCGGCAGGGCGACCAGGTTGTAGTCGGTCATCAGCAGCACCACGTCCACCAGATCGGTATCCGGCCCGACCCGCACCGGGTCCGCCTCACTCACCTCCGCCAGCCGCGCCCCGGGATCCGTCTGCAGGAGGGCGACCAGGGAAGCGAAGGCGAGCAACCGCCCGTCCTCGTCCACGGCGTACACGCTGGTCAACGCCTCCGGCTGCAACCGGCGTGCTCTCCTGACCGCCGCGACGGCCTCCCCCACCGGCGCGTCCGGGGGCAGCGCAAGGAAGTCCACGCCCATCAGACCGCCTGCGCTGTCGGGGTTGAACCCCATCAAGGTCAGCACCTTCGCGCGCTGACCTGCCGGCATCAGATCCAGCACCGGACGACGGCGGTCCTGCGGGAGATCGCCGATGGCGTCGGCCGCGTCGTCCGCACGCATCCGGGCCAGCACGCCGGCGATCTCCTCGTCCGTCCGGGCACCCAGCAGCCGGGACGCCCGGTCCTCCTCCAGTTCCTCGAAGACATCCGCCTCCAGCTCAGGGTCCTGCCCCACGTCGCCGAGGATCTCGCGCTCCTCGTCCCGAGAGGCGTCTTCCAGCAGGTCGGCGATCTCCGCCGGCCGCAGCCGCCGGATGCGGGCCGTGGGGCGACGGGCCAGCACACTGCGGCTGTGCCCGATCAGCGGCTCGAACGCCTTCCAGTCCCGGCACGCGTGTCCCGAGGGCCGCTCCCGGAAGATCCCCAGCAGCCGATGAGGCCGACGGGTGTCCACACACGACACCAGCCACTGCCCGTTACGGTAGCCAAGCTCCACGTCCGAGGCCCGCACCAGGCGCGCCTCGGCGACGTCGATCAGCCGGTGCCCCAGCACATCCGCGCGCAGCAGCACCTCGCCCCCACGCCGCTCGAACCGACGCAGATCCAGCCGGGCACTCTCCAGCCTGACTAGTTCTCGGCCGTCGAGAGCCGCCACCTGCTCGATCGGCACGAACAGCTCACGACGGCCCACACCGATCACAAGCCCCGTCACCAGCGGATAGTCCACGCCACGCAGCCGGACGATCACATCGGCCAGACGGCCGAGCACCCGACCGCCCCGGTCCGCCACAGGGCGCCTGACCAGTGACGACAGACGCACGACGGGCGTCTGCTCCTCGTGCGCCGGCGGCCGCGACGAAGACGGACTGACGGTCATCTCTCTGCCCTGCCAACCTCGGAATCACCCCGCGCGTGAGCTGCTGTCTGCCCGACGCAACGGAGCCGTACACCCATAATCCATCCCAAACAGAACTAATCGGCATCATGGGACACGGGCCCCGAACGGCTGATCCAGCACACCGGCAAGAGCCGGACGGTCCCAGGACAACGCCTGGGCATCGCGTCAGGATGGTGAGCAGCAGGCGAGGAGCCGAGGAGACGCCCGATGAAGACGTCACACCGGCGAAAGGCCGGCGAGACCTTGGCGCTGCTGAGCGCCATCAGCCTGGGCCTGGTGGAACGGCTCGTACTCCACAGCGCCCCCGCCACTGAACGACCGATGATCAGCCGCGTGCCGCTCGCCGCCGCCCTCCCCGCCTTCGTCCTGACGGCCACCTCCGTACGAGAAGGGGGCGGGACGTCCGCCCCGGACACGACAAGAGGTACGGCAGGCGCGGTGTCGGACCGGTAAGACCACGACTCACCCATGACTCACCGGACGCTCTGCTGGTGGCCGCAGCCGTGGAGACGCTCTCTCACCTCACCCATGGCCCACCGACAGGTTCCTAGGGTGACGACAGGGCGGGAGTCAGGTCAGGCCCACCCGACCGACACCCGTCGCCCGCCTGGCTACCGGCATCCCCGGCGGGCGGGCGGCGGTCGTGATCAGGCAGAGATGCGCCGATCGGGGAGGCTCACCCGGATCTCCAGGCCGCCGCCCTTCCTGCACCGCGCATCGACCGAGCCGCGGTGGGCCTCCGCCACGGCCTTGACCACGGACAGGCCCAGTCCGCTGCCTCGTGGCCCGCCCGAGCGGGGTGTGCCCCGGCGGAACGGCTTGAACAGGTCCGCCGTCGTGGCGTCGTCGAGTACCGGACCGGTGTTGGAGACGATGAGCTGACTGCGGCCGTCGGCACGATCGTGGCGGCTTGCGATGAACAGCTCTCCGTGCGGCACGTTGTGGCGGACGGCGTTGGTGACGACATTGCTCACCAGTTGGGAGAGCAGCGGGACGTCGCCCTCCACGGGTGCGGGACTCAGTTCCGTGCGGACTTGGCGCTTGCCTCCTGCGGCATTGCCGGAGCGGCCGGGTTCTCGGCATGGTCCCAGATGCACGGAGCCGCTGCCATCGACCGGGCGCCGGTGCGCACCTCCGGGCTCGTTGACCGCGTGACCTCCCACCCCAAGGGCGGCTCAGCGGTCCACGTTTCCTACACCGTGGACGACCGCCAGTTCGCGTCGGAAAGCCTGGACCTGCACGAGGTGCCGAAGGTGCGGGTAGGCGCACGTCTATGCCTGGAGGCCGCGGCGACCTCACCGGCTGCGGTGCGGCTGTGCGGACAGACCTACCCCGGCGGCCAAATGCTGGACACGGACGTCCTCGTCGGCGTTGCGGGAACGGCAGGATTGGCAATCGCGGTGGGCCGCTTTGGCGTAGCACAACGGGAACACAAGACAGCCGCGCTCGCCGCTCGGCTGGATGCTGGTGCAGCCGAGACGCCAATCGTAGGCGTTCAGCGAGAGACGGGAGGGCTCGAAGGGATCGATGGTGATCTCGCCCGCCGCGACAGCGGCGGCGATGGCGGGTCCGGTCAGGATCACGAGGCCACCGCCCGGACGGTGGCGGCGTCCCGCCAGTAGCGGACTCCTGCGGCCCCACGGCGGCCTGGTACTTGCCGCAGTAGAGGTCGATGTCGCCGGTGGAGACGAAGAACATGGTTCGAGGGCTTGCGGTCGGTCGGGCCTGCGGTGTGCTGGTGGGCATGGACGGGCGGTAGTCGCCCCCGAGTGATCCACCGGACGAGGTATCGGAGCTAATCCGGCCGGTCATGTCCCCGGCAGGATTGGCAGCACAGCCTCCACGGCGTCCTGGGAGGGAGGGCCGGCCGGCCACCACTGGCCGGACTGCTTGCGGAACGGGTACCAGTGACCGTCCGGTCCGTACCGCAGCTCGATGTCGTGACCGACCAATTGGAGGCGGCCGCCGGTGCGGCGCAGCAGGGGAGGGTCGGGCAGGCCGGGAAGCGGTCGGGTGAGGAGTTGTTCGCGTGCCGCGGTCTCCGCGGCACGCGGTGGCACCTGGCCTCCGTCGAGGACGGCCAGTGCGGGTTGGCCCCCGTGCTTCCACGCCGCGCTTTCCCGCGCGAGCCGTGCACGCGCCTGGTCTGAACTGTTCAGCAGGCGGCCGACGACGCGAGGATCGCCGTCCGCTCGTGCCGCGCGCCGGACGGTGTCCAGCCAGGGGTCGGTGTCGAGCCAGAGCCGGGCGGCGGGGGCTCCTCCGGTGGCGACCGCGTGGCTGTAGGCGTCGGTGGCACGGTGGGCGGCGTCGTCGACCAGCGTGCGCAGCCGGTCGGGGGCCACAAGGCTGTCCTCGTGGCCCGGATCCGGGAACGGCCCGACAGTGACGGGCCCGGTCTCCGGGGCGGGAAGCTCCGGCAGGGGAGGCAGTCCGCCTTCCTGCCTGGCCCGCGCGAACGCCTCGCCAGCCGGGACTGCGCGAGCCGCGCCCGCCCTGGTCAGTTCCGCTTCTTCAGCGGCCTGTTCGGCAGCGGCGGCCTCGCGTTCGGCGCACCGGAGCGCTGCTTCCTCCCGCACGAAGTCCAAGTGGTGGCCGCGGAGCAGCAGGAGGGCGTCGGGGCGGGCGTCGATGGCCCGCGCGTACTGGTAGGAGACCGCTGCCGCGTGTTTGCAGGGGAAGCCCCAGTCAGGGCAGGTGCACTCGTAGTCGGTGAGGCCGGGCCTGGGTACCAGGGCGATGTGTTCGGAGACGGCGATGCGCGCGGTTGCCTCGCCGAGCTCCCCGCGGGACAGTTCGGCGGCGGCCTCGACGTCGTCCGTCCATGCCTCGAGCAGCCGGTCCACCTCCGCCTCGAGCAGTTCGGGAACGCGGAGTGTGACCCTGTACGGGCGGCGGCCACTACCGGTGACCCGGGCGGACAGTTCGCCCGCGCGTACGGTGATGTCTCCGACCGCCCCGCGCCGGGCATAGGTGCGGGCACGGTCGAGCCTGGCCGCGTGCCCGGAGTCACGTCTGCTGGGACTTTCCAGGGCGGCGATCCACAGGATGCCCCACGGCCCGTCCGTCAGCTTCCGCTGTCCCGGTACCGGCGGGGGCTTCGGGAGGACCAGATCAACGGTGCGCTTCCCTGTGCCGTTGCGGCTCATCGGCTGCTCCGGTCGGCGGTGGTGTGCAGGGCGACCAGGTCGGCGAGTTCGTCGTCGGTCAGGTCGCTGATCGCGGCCTCTCCCCGGTTTCCGCCGAGGACCGAGTCCGCCAGGTCTCGCTTGGACGAGATGAGCTGTGCGATGCGCTCCTCGACGGTGCCTTCGGTGATCAGCCGGTGGATCTGGACCGGCTGGGTCTGGCCGATACGGTAGGCGCGGTCGGTGGCCTGGTCCTCGACGGCGGGGTTCCACCAGCGGTCGTAGTGGACGACATGGGACGCCCGGGTGAGGTTGAGGCCGGTGCCGGCTGCTTTCAGAGAGAGCAGGAACACCGGGACCTCGCCCCTCTGGAAGGCGTCGACCATCTCCTCGCGGCGGTGCACCGGTGTCCCGCCGTGCAGCAGGAGCGTCCGCACACCGCGCCGGGCCAGATGCGCCTCCAGCATCCGCGCCATCCGCGTGTACTGGGTGAAGACCAGCACGGACGCGTTCTCGGCCAGGAGGACGTCGATCAGTTCGTCGAGGAGTTCGAGTTTGCCGCTGCGTCCGGTGAGGCGGGCCGCCGTGTCCTCCTTCAGGTAGTGGCCGGGATGGTTGCAGATCTGTTTGAGGGCAGTGAGGAGTTTAAGGACCAGGGCGTGCCGGGTGACGCCCTGTGCGTTGCGGATCTCGTCCATCGACTCCCGTACCTGTGCCTCGTACAGCACTGTCTGTTCCCGGGTCAGCCGGACTGGGTGGTCGGTCTCGGTCTTGGGCGGGAGCTCGGGGGCGATGCCCGGGTCGGACTTGCGGCGGCGCAGCGCGAAGGGGCGGATGAGGCGGCCGAGCCGTCCGGCGGCCGCCGCGTCAGCCTCCGCCTCGCTGCCGCGGGCGGCGCGTTCGGCGGGCCGGCCGTAGCGGTCCCGGAAGGCGGTGAGCGGGCCGAGCAGACCGGGCGTGGCCCAATCCAGGAGCGACCAGAGTTCGGTGAGGTTGTTCTCCACCGGTGTGCCGGAGAGCGCCACCCGGGCCTGGGCAGGGAGGGCGCGCATGGCCTTGGCAGTGACCGAGGCGGGATTCTTGGCGTGCTGCGCCTCGTCGGCTACGACGAGTCCCCACGGTCCGGCCTCGCAGAGGTCGGACAGGTCACGGCGGAGTGTGCCGTAGGTGGTGAGGACGATCTCCCCGGGCCGGAAGTCACCGAGGTCACGTGCGGATCCGTGATGGCGGCGCCAGGGCGTACCGGGCGCGAACCTGTCGATCTCCCGCCCCCAGTTGCCGAGCAGCGAGGCGGGACACACCACCAGGGTGGGGCCGCAGGCCGTCCTCGGATCCTCCTGCCGGCGCAGGTGGAGGGCGATGGCGGTGATCGTCTTACCGAGCCCCATGTCGTCCGCGAGGCAGGCGCCCAGGCCGAGACGGGTGAGCCGGTCCAGCCAGGCCAGGCCACGCAGCTGGTACCCGCGCAGGGTGGCCTCCAGCCCGGCGGGAGGCAGCAGCTCGGCATCCACGGCGTGCTCCGGTGCGGTCAGCCGGTCGTGGAGGGAGGCAAGCCATCCGTTCGGCCGCACCGGGGTGACGGATCCGTCGTCGCCCGCCACCTCGCCCGTGAGGACGGCCGTCAGTGCCTCCAGGGCGCCCAGTTCGCGTGAGCGAATCCGGGCCTTGCGTACCAGCGCCTCGTCGACGACGACCCACTGGTCGCGCAGCCGCACCAGCGGGCGCCCGGCCTGTGCCAGCCGGTCGAGCTCCGCAGGGGTGAGAGTGCGGTCGCCCACCGCCAGCTCCCAGCGGAAGGAGAGCAGCGCGTCGGGTGTGAAGAAGCCCGATCCCTCCGGTTCTTCGTCCGGTGAACCGCTCCCGGGCTCGACGACTGCCTGTACGACGAGGTCCCGGACCAGGTCCTTCGGCAGGTGCACCGCCACACCCATCCCTGCCAGGGCACCGATGCCATCGTCCAGCAGGGCGAGAAAGGCGTCGTCGTCCACGTCCAGTGCGTCCGGCCCGGCCGGTTCCAGCAGTCCGGCGAGTACGGGCCAGACCTCGGCGGCCGCACGCAGCGTCGCGTCGATCCGCGCACGGTCACGAGGACCGAATCCGTCCACGGTCCCACATCGCACCTCGGCCAGGTCGGCGAGCAGCAACGGATCCGCCAGCGAGCGCACCTGGGGCACACACCGCACCGCCGCTCCGAGGCGGTCCGCAGTGCCCGCGCCCGTGCCGTCGTCGGCGCTGTCGAAGTACCCCTCCGTGTCCGGCAGTTCAAGCCTGAGGGAGAGCTGGACACCGGCGTCCCGACCGTCGGCGACCTTGGCGGCCCAGCCCCACAGCCCCGGCAGATGCCTTGGGTCCCGGCCGGCGAAAGCGGCCTGCCCTGCAGCGGCGGCAGCGGCGGGCGTGCGCGGCAGCAAGTCGGCCACCGCGTCCAGGAACAGACGCAGCCGGTCGTACGGATGCGGCAGAAGCAGCGGAGTACATCCACGCCCCGCCTGCTGCAACGGAGTCGCGTACGCGGCGGGGTCAAGAGATCCGGCCAATGCCCGTACCCAGTCGGCGTCCTCCTGCGAGAACGGCCCCAGCCTCCAGGCGTCGTACCCGCCGGCACTCAGCCCGGGCAGCAACAGCCCTCGGCCGGTCATGTGCAGCGCGTAGAGGGCCGCGTGGCGCCATGCGGCACCTGTCGCGGTAAGCCGCTCCGGCGGCTCGTCGAGCAGCAACGGCAGAACGTCGGCGAGCGGGCACACCACCGCGGGAACGGTCCGTCGCCGTCCTCCGCGACCGTGCGGCAGGACCA
>NZ_BBZJ01000043.1 GCF_001417775.1 Streptomyces sp. TP-A0356
TTAGTTGTGAACCGCCGATCCATACGACTGGCCGCCTCCCTCGGTGTCGCCATGACCGTCGCCGGAGGCTCGCTCGCCGCCGCGTCGGAGCTCACCGGCTCCTCGGCCGCGCCGCAGAAGCCCGTGGCCGCCAAGCACGTCCTCCTGCTGTCGGTTGACGGTCTGCACCAGTCGGATCTGGCCTGGTACATCGCCCGCCACCCCGGCTCCGCGCTGGCCCGACTGGTGAACGGCGGCGTGCACTACACCAACGCGCACACCACCACCCCCTCGGACTCCTTCCCAGGCATGACCGCCCAGGTCACCGGCGGCGGCCCGGGTACCACCGGCGTCTATTACGACGACGTGTACAACCACGCCCTGCTCCCGGCCGGCACCACCCACTGCAAGGGCGTCAAGCCCGGCGTCGAGGTGGACATGACCGAGGACATGGACAAGAACAAGGCTTCCCTCGATGCCGGTCAGGGCCTGAAGAACCTGCCCGGCAGCATCCTGCAGATGACTGGACGGCCGCAGAGCCTGCTCGACCCGAGCAAGCTGCCCGTCGACCCCACGACCTGCAAGCCGGTCTACCCGCACTCGTACCTGCAGGTGAACACCGTCTTCAACGTGGCCCGCAACGCCGGCCTGCGCACCGCCTGGTCGGACAAGCACATCGCCTACGACATCCTCAACGGCCCTTCGGGTACAGGCATCCAGGACCAGTTCTCCCCGGAGATCAACAGCGACGCAGGCGGCTACCCGGCCGGGAACGACTGGACCACCGACAACAAGGCGACCGAGCAGTACGACAGCTACAAGGTCAAGGCCGTCCTCAACGAGATCGACGGCTACGACCACAGCGGCCGTCACAAGGTCGGCACCCCGGCGATCTTCGGCATGAACTTCCAGTCGGTCTCCACCGCGCAGAAGCTGCCCTCCTCCGAGGGCCTCAAGGGCGGCTACGCCTCCAAGGGCGTCCCCGGCCCGCTGCTGCAGAAGAACCTCGACTACGTCAACACCGAGATCGGCGCGATGGTCAAGGAGATCAAGGCCAAGGGCCTGGCCTCCAGCACGGACATCGTTCTGTCCGCCAAGCACGGCCAGTCGCCCACCGATCCCACGGCCCTGACCCGCGTGGACGACGGTCCGCTGCTCGACGGACTCAACGCCGCCTGGAAGAAGAAGCACCCGGGCGCCGGCCAGCTCGTCGCGCACTCCGTGGACGACGACGGCATGCTGCTGTGGCTGAACGACCGCTCCGCCGAGGCCACCTCGTTCGCCAAGCAGTACCTGCTGTCGCAGAGCGGCAAGGGCACCGACATCAACGGCAAGCCCACCAAGTCCTTCAGCAACAGCGGGCTCAGCAGGGTCTACGCAGGCAAGGAGGCCGCCGAGTACTTCGGCGTCAAGCCCGGTGACGCCCGGGTCCCGGACCTGTTCGGCATCGCCAAGTACGGTGTGGTCTACACGGGCGGCACCAAGAAGATCGCCGAACACGGCGGCGCCCACGCTGACGACCTGAACGTCCCGCTCGTCATCTCCGGCGCGGGCACCCCCGCGGGCATGACCAAGACTGCTCAGGTCGAGACCACCCAGATCGCCCCGACGATCCTGTCCCTCCTGGGCCTGAACCCCCACAACCTCCAGGCCGTCCAGAAGGACCACACCCAGATCCTGCCGGTCCGCTGACCCTCGGCAACCCGTGACCCCGGCACGGGTGGGCCGCACGCAGAACAGCGTGCGGCCCACCCGTGCTCATGCATGGTGTCAAGCTGCTCGCACCGGAAGCGGGACTGGTGGACCGCGTGCGCGACTTCGTCACCGGCCGCGGCAAGTACTGAACCTTTCTCGGCAAGAGGCCGGGCGAGGATCTGCAGGTCGGCGCTCGCCCATGAGCTGGGCGAAGTCGCACAACTTCACGGGGAGTGCTTGACTGCGCCGCCGCGATCAGGCGGCGGCCTCGTTCGCTGGCGGTCGGGGTTCAGCCGGCGCCCGGCGTGCTTGAGCCAGGCTGAGGTCTTCGGCCGCGACTTGGCGGATGCCGTGCCCCTGGCCCTTGGTGTCCCACTTCTTCACCGGCCAGCCCACCTCGCCGCCCCACGTGGCTGCTTTAGCGGCCAGCGCCGCCCTCGCCTTGGCTCTCCGCGATCCCAGCACGCGTGCTCCCTCCAGCACCGGCCGAATGAGAACATTGCCAGGTCGGACACGTTCATGCGGCGGCGGTACGACGGTCCCGCCAGGTGATGCCCGTTCCGGAGATCGCGCAGGTGGGCAGGTGGCCCTGGGAGTGCCGGAGGTGAGGGAGCCGCCGGGAGAGGCCGCTGGCGCAGGCGATCCCCCCGCCAGGGCAGAGACGACGGCACACGCGGAGCGCGCGGCGTCCAGCTGCTCCTGCATGCCAGCCACCATGTAGGCGAAGCCGGTGCCCTGCGAACCGGCACACCGCGTCATTCCCAAGGAATGCGAAACTCGAATTCGGGACGGTCCCACGGCACGGCAGGCGGGTTCGCAAGCGCGGTCCCGATCCGCACTGCACCGGCGCGGTGGTAGAAGTCCTCGGCGGGAGGATGCGACACGACCTTGACACGGTCGAGCCCGGCGGCACGGGCCTCGGACTGCATGTGCGCGACGAGCAGCCGTCCGATACCACGTCCTTGCACTTCGTCAGCGACGAACAGCAGGTCGAGCTCCGGTGGAGCGAGGACGAGGGAGTAGAACCCGAGGAGCCGGCCTCCATGCTCGTCGGCGCCGACGGCTACGAAGGCGCGGTGGGCCTCTATGTAGTCAGGACCGACCCGGTAGCCCGCCACCGCGCCTGCGTACCTACCCTCGTAGGCGCCTGAGCCACGCACGAGCCGCGTGAGCCGCTTGGCATCCCGCGCGACCGCCCTCCGTATAGTGATCGGCTGGCTGATCGGAGAAGTGCGTGAAGTCACCGGGAGAGTATTTCGCACCGGAGAGTGCCATCCTGCGGCGGGTCGGCTACTCGAGCAGACGTTCCTCCACCGCTCCCGGGAACCACTCGTGCGAGCGCAACCGATCTCACGCGGAAGCCGCGCCGGAACGCTCCGGTACGGCTTCGGCGTCTCACGGCTCCGCGCGGAGGTCCCCGTCGGAACGGCTTCTGGCGGGCCTCACAGCCTGTGAGCGGGGTCGTGGCGTAGCTGTCCGACCAGGTGGAAGCCAATCCTCAGCGGCTGGCCCAGCAGCAGCGCCGCCCGCCGTGAGCACTCCAGGCGTGCACAGACGCCGCAGCAGGATCGAGGAACGGACCTCGCCGCTGAGAAACGCCGAGGCCCCCCTGCCAGCACCTGCCCGCGGGGGGCCTCAGCGCGCTGATTCCACACAAAGCGGCGAAGGACGACCTGGTCGAGCCCCCAACACTTGGTTCGGCGGGGAGTTCCCGTGCCGTGATACGCATCGGTCGTACGACACGTGTCATTACAGCGTCCTTGCTCCGTATGCTCGAAAAGCGGAGAGCCGGAGTGCAACGGTGTCCGCGCCGGACGCTGCATGCCGTCGTAGCCCGCCGCGCGAGGAAGCCCCGCCGCAAGCATTACCGGAGTACGGCTCTGCGCCGTGAGCTGGGTGCGGACGAGCTGGGCTCAGTCCTCGTCCTGGGCGCGTCGGTAGAGCTTGGCGATGTCGTCGTCGAAGTACGCGGCGTAGGACACATCGTCCTGGTCGCCGCCGCCCTCATGGCCGCCCAGGACGCCGATGACCGTGGCGGTGTGGCTCTTGGGGTCGTAGTCGGCGAGCCAGGGGCTGCCGCTGGTCCCGTCCCCGAGATCGGTGCACTGGATGCGCAGCTGGGTGTCGCTGAACTTCGTGGTGCGGTTCTGGCATGAGATCGGGGTGTCACGGCTGGTGGGATAGCCGGTGATCTTGACCTTGTTGTCGAAGCCGCGGTTGATACCGAGGGTGTTGCCGCCCAGGACGTCCTGGATGTCCTTGCCGTCCTTCTGGTCGAGGACGAGGAAGGCGACGTCGAGGTCCTCGTCCTGCGACTTGGCCCAGCGGTCGTCGACGACCACCTTGCTGACCTTCCAGAAGCCGGTGGGTTCGTCGCCATTGCGGTAGCCGGGGGCGAAGACCAGGTCGTTCAGCGGCTGTCCGGTGTCGGCATCGAAGGCGCAGTGGGCCGCGGTGATCAGCATGTTCCGGCCCGGACTCTGCACCACGCTCGCGGTGCAGAAGTGGGCGCCCTGATCGTTCTTCTCGAAGACCGCGCCGATCCGGGCGTTCTCCTCGGTCCTGCGGGGGGTGTACGCGTTGCCGTCCTCGGCTGGGGCCGTCGCGGAGAGGGGCTGGTCCTGGTCCTGCCGGGACTGGCCCGGCTCGCCAGCCTTGCCGAAACCGCTGCGCCAGCTGCTTCTGGCCCTATGGGTTTCCTCCGCGGCGTCACCCACCGCTGCGACTGCCCCGACGATGACCAGCGTCAAGGGCAGGATGGCATTCCTGGCTAGCGAGCGCACAAGGTCATTATCGACACGGGTCGGGAATCCGGGAGGTGCTCCACGGAGAGGTTCCCGTCACAATCCACCGTCCCAAAGGCACCGGCCTGTCAGCCCACACCCGCAAGGACCTGGACACCGTCACCGCCGAGCTCAATAGCCGCCCACGCAAGGCGCTGAAGTGAAGGAGAACCCTGGATCACTTCGTACAGAGCCGGCGCGGATGATGCGCGACGCCGAGGAGAACACGCTTCCCGCTCGGCCAAGCCGTCTTCTTCAAACAGCCTCAGCAGCCGCGACGATTCGTTCAGGGGCGTCCGCGTCTCGTGGCCAGGGCGAGGAACATGCGGACACACCAGCATCAACGGCGGTTCAACGTTCGCCCTGGTGTTCCCCGTCCCTCGCGAGGTTCTGTGAGCCGGTATTCCGGGAGCTGGAGGAGAGCTCAGACAGCTTTGGTCAGAGCCCGATCCCTTATGTATCCCGTTCAGGAACCCGAGTTCGACAGTTGGTGGGCATGCGGGGCGGGTCGGCGGCAGATCTGTGCAGGTGAGAGGGCTGGCACCCGCCTGAGACTGCCCGGAGGCGTGGGCAAACGGATCTGCCATGGGTATTGCTCTGATCTGGCCTGTTGCCTGATGACGCGGGCATGTACTTGCGGAAGATCCAGCGGCGGAACAAGGACGGGTCGGTGGTGCGCTACCTCCAACTCGCCCACAACCGGCGGGTCGGCGGCACCACACAGGCCGAGGTGCTGGTCGACTTCGGCCACGAGGACCGACTGGACGTCGACGGGTTGCGCCGCTGGGCGCCGAGGCGACCCGGACCTGTCCGCCGAGGACGTCGCGCTCGGCTACAAGAACTTGCTGGAAGCCGAACGCGCGTTCCGCACGATGAAATCCACCCTCGACCTGCGGCCGGTCCACCACCGCCTCGACGAGTGGACACGCGCTCACGTGCTGCTGTGCTGGCTCGCCCTGCTGCTGATCCGCGTCGCCGAGCGCCGCACCGTGCAGCCCTGGTCCAAGCTCGCCGCCGAGCTCGGCCGGATCCACCAGGTCACCCTCACCGGCCCGGCCGCCAGCGGTGTCGCCATGAGGTGCGGCCGGTGTCGGCATCTCCCGCGTCAGGGGCCCGGTGAGAAGGGGCGGACTCCGTGAAGTAGGCGCTGTCCTTGGGACGATTTCTGTCCGTGGCCGGGCGGGGGCGCGGGGCCGGCTCCAGGTGGGGGATGTACTTGGAGCAGTGGACGTAGGCTTCCTCGACGGTGAGGTGGACCCACAGGTGGGGTTGGCGACCGGGCGCGGTGTCGGTCGGCAGATGCGGGTACCAGGTGCGGAGGTCGCGGTCGGTGTACAGCCGCACTGTGCCATTGATGTGCAGCCCTATGTGATCATGAGTGAAGTCCATGAACAGCATGCCGAGGTGGGGGTTCTCGGTCATGTTCCCCGCGCTGGCCAGGACACCGTTGCCCCGGTATTCGGGGTAGGCCAGAGTGCGGTCGTCGAGGGAGACGCAGAATCCCGGCGGCCCGGAGCGGAAGCTGCTGTCGCAGGCTCCTCGGGAGTCGGCGGTCGACAGGAACATCATGGTCTGCCGGGCTATGAACTCCCGCATGGCGGGCGTCAGGTAGGGGTGTACCTGACGGTCGTAGAAGTCGGCCGCTCGGTCAGTGGTGCCGAGCTGCTGCTGCAGCAGTCGTTCACCGAAGGAGCCGGTCGTCTCGGGGCTGTTCACAGCTGGTCGGTCTCCTCTTCAGGCGGGGGCGGCCCCAGAGGGGCGGTCAGGACGGGGACGTCCCAGGGGTCGTAGTGGATGTGGTGCGGCGGGACGCCATGACGCCGCAGGGCCTGCATGGCTTCACCGAGCATCTGCGGTGGGCCGCACAGGTACGCCTCGTGCCGGTACCAGGGACCGAATTCCGCCAGTACCTCGGGCAGCGTGCCCTCCAGTCCGGCGATACGCTCGTGGGAGACCGCGGCCCGGACGCGGAGCCAGTGGTAGCGCTGGGACATGCGCAGCATGTCATCGAGCCCGTACAGTTCGTCCGCCGTTCTGGCGCCGATGAACAGACTGACCTCCCGCGCGTCCCCTATGCCGTTCTGGGCCGCCTGCTCGATCAGGGCGCGTATCGGAGCCAGGCCGGTACCGCCGGCGACGAAGAGCAGGTCCCGTCCGGCGGTCGGACGCAGCACCATGTCGCCTTCTGGCGGCCCCAGCCGAACCGGGTCTCCCGGACGGGCGTGGTGCACCAGCGCGTTGCTGACCGTGCCTCCGGGCACCGCACGGACGTGGAAGGTCAGCTGGGAGTTGGGCCGTGGGGCGTGTGCGGGTGAGTAATGCCGCCACAGCCTCGGCGCCCAGGGCGTCTCGATGCTCACGTACTGGCCCGCCACGAAGGGGTACGGCAGCTGTGGCTGGATGGTGATCTCAGCGATTCCGTGTCCGCGGTGCACGTGCTTGACGATGTGCGCGTGCCACACGGCCGGCCGGTGACGCGCGTCCTCCTCGGCGGCGCGGGCCATCACGTCCGCGGCAGCGGTGTAGGCACGCTGCCAAGCCGCCGCCAACTCCGGGCTCCAGGCCGGCCCCGCGTAGTGGGAGAGGGCTTGCAGCAGGCATTCGCCGACAGCCGGGTAATGAGCGCTTTGCGTGCCGAACTTGCGGTGGCCACGCCCGAGACGGGAGCAGAACGCGACGAGGTTGCCGGGGTCGTCGACCAGTTCCACGATGCGCAGCAGAGCTCGGACCAGACGTTCCCGCTGGACGTCGAGTTCGGCCGGGAACAAGTCCCTGACCTGTGGATGACGCGCAAAGAGGATGTCGTAGAAGTACACGGCCAGCTCGGCGACGTGAGGTGCGACAACCGCCAGGCTGCCCCGCACCAGCGCGACGTCCTCAGCACTGACAGGGGGATGGGCGGGTGCCGCGTGATGGGCCACCGTGGTGGGGGCCGGGCCCGGTGGGGCGGCTCTGTTCCATCCATCCGCCGGCCCCGGCGGCGTGTCTGGGTCCCGGGTGTGCTGCATGGACTGGAATCTGCCCGTCACCGTTGATCCCAGGTGTGTTCCGTCGCCGACGCCGCACCGGCGTGAAGGCAGAGCCTCTCGTCCAGCTCCGTGGTACGCGCAAGGTGTGTCGGCTGAGTCCGCATCACTGCGGGACGGAATCGTCCGCCCACCCCGCTCGCTCGTTTCCGCGCGGAGAGGACGACACCCGGCCTGGATGAGCCGAGGAACTCCCTCCGGACCATCCCCGGTGCCGGGCGGCGCCGAGCAGACCCGCTACGAACTGTGCACGTCTGCCGTGGGGGATGGCTTCTGGCACGGACTTCACCGAGGTGCGGCTTGGGTGCGACATGCGTGGTACCAGTGCGCTGGCGAGCGCTGTACATGGAACACGTACCTTTCTCTCACCGCGTCGGCGCACTCGGCAAGAGCAGGGCGACGGCATCGTCGGGCGCTGGGCCCAAGCTGCCGGGAGCCCCCGCACGTGTGCGAACAGCTCCTGTGCCGACAGCCCGGCTGCCTGGGACGGGCAACCGCCAGGCGCCCGTCACCCTAGCGTTCGAGGGTGTCGACATGTGTTCCGGGATCCCGTTGAACGAGGTTCACGGGGTTACCGGACAGTAGGAGGGCGCCCGCGGTTCGCCCCCGGCCTGGGCGGGGCTACGACCCACGTTCACGGGAGCGACCCCGTGTCGAGCCGGGGACGTAGGCCCGACGGCCGCGCAGCTCCACCTGCGCGCTTCCGGTCGGCAGGGGCGTCCGCCGCAGGAGCGGGCACGTGTGGTGGGGCCGTTTGTTGCGCGGTGAGCTCACCCCGGTCAGAGACCTCAAGAGTCAGACCCCGCCGCAGGACTGCACCCGCCCATTCTCCCCACACCCACAGCTTCCCGGCCGAGTCCCGCGCAGCATGCTCAGTCCCAGCTCATGGAAAATCCTGAATCCGACTCTGGCCGACCACAGCGGATCGCGAACGTCGACATCCCGCTCCGTGACCGACTCGGTTACCTGGACGCGGTGCTCGTACGAGCGTGCGACGACGTCCCGTGGTCCCCGTCCGGCGCTGGGTCGACCGGTCCAGGCAGCCCGCTGGAACGGGCTCCTGGGGCGGGGCGTCCGGAGGCTGACTCGGTGCTCTCGCCGAGGAAGCCGCCCGACTGGTGCTGCCACAGCTTGGCATAGGCGCCCTTCGCTGCGAGCAGTTCCTCGTGGGTGCCCTGCTCGACGACGCTTCCGCGGTCAACGACGACGAGACGGTCCATGCCGGCAACGGTGCTCAGACGGTGGGCGACCACGAGGGCCGTCCGTCCATCCATCAACCGCCACAGGGCGTCCTGCACGAGGAGCTCGCTCTCCGAGTCCAGCGCGCTGGTTGCCTCGTCGAGCAGCAGGATCGGGGCGTCCCGCAGAATGGCCCTGGCGAGGGCGACGCGCTGGCGCTGGCCGCCCGAGAGTTTCACTCCCCGCTCCCCCACCAGAGTGCCGAAGCCGTCGGGGAGTTGGTCGGCGAACTCCGTGACGTGCGCGGCCGCGGCCGCCGCGTGGATCTCCTCGTCAGTGGCGCCGGGCCGGGCGAAGGCGATGTTGTCCCGCAGGCTGCGGTGGAACATGGCGGGTTCCTGTGGGACGTAGGCGATCAGTGAGCGCAGGTCGGTCTGGCGCAGCCTGCTGATGTCCTGACCACCGATCAGGATGCGTCCGTCGTCGATGTCCGACATCCGCAGCAGGAGCCGGGTGAGTGTGGTCTTGCCTCCGCCGGACCTGCCGACCAGACCGATCCGTGCGCCTGCGGCCACGTCCAGGTCGAGTGCCTGGAAAATCGGCTTCGCGCCCGTGTGACCGAAGGTCACTGCGTCGAAACGGATGCCTGTGTCCCGCGGTGCGAGCGGTTCGGGTTCCGTCGGGTCGAGCACGGTGGGCGGATCCAGCAGCAGTTCCGTGAACTGCGCGGCCTCCGTCATCGAGCTCTCCAGACGCCGGTAGATCTGGTTGAACTCGAACATGATCTGGGTCGCGTTGGAGTAGTAGGTGAAAGCGACGACGACCTCCTCCACTCCCTGGCCCGGGCCACCCAGGGCGATGGCGACCAACAGGCCCAGCACGTTGGTCACCACGGACATGGGGGCGATCAGGGTGTCGACGCGCAGGTTGCCGTAGTCCCACGACCTCAGCGTCAGGCGCCGGGAGTCCGCGACACGCCTGCGGTGTTCGTCGGCCTCCCGCCGCTCGGCCGCGAACGCCCGGATGGTCTCCATGTTCATGAGGCTGTCGGCGACGTGGCCGGAGACCCGGGCGATCGCCGCCTCACGGTCGTTGACGAGCCGCTGCCGGCGACGGATCAGAGGTGTCGCGGCTACCACCGTCAGCACGATCATCACAAGAAGGCCAGCGACGAGCATCGGTTCGTAGCTCCACAGGACCACGGCACCGAACACCAGGGGGACGAGGCTGCCCACGATCCGGTACGTCACCGTGTCGACGAAGTCCTCGAAGCGCTTACCGAAGCTCAGCACCCGTTTGGTCAGGGAGCCGGCGAAGTTGTCGTGGAAGAATGCCGCGTCCTTGGCGAGAAGTTCATCCATGCCACTCACGTACAGGTGTTCCATGCCGAGCGCGTCCACGCGGTTCAGGCAGTGCTGCCCGACCCGCCACACTGCCTCGGCGAGCAGCAGCGTCACGCCGAAGCCCAGCACGTACGGCAGCGCCGAGGTGAGGGTGAGACCGCTGTCGTCGGCGGCCTGTCCTGCCAGTTTGGCGATCAGCAGGGGGGCGACGTAGCGGATGCCGATGTTGCCCACGGCCGGGAGCAGCAGCGCGGGCAGGGCCAGCCGTCGTAGTCGCATCAGTTCTCGGCCGTAGCGGCGCAGTGCCAGGACGACCGCGCTCCTGCCTGGCGCCGGCTCGCACATATCTGTTGTCCCCATCACACTCCCGGTGTTCGGAAGTCGGAAGTTTCCCGTCGGGGAAGGTTCTCAGTCCAGGCATTTAACACGGACTGACGAGAACCGGACACCGCCGCGTTCAGCGGATATAGCGGACGCATCCAGTGGTGAGCTTGCGACGGTTGGTGTAGCCATCGTCGTGGTTCAGGGCCCAACGCACGGCGGGCTCGGGGCCGGAGGCACCGGCCGCCCAGTACCAGGCGCCCTTCCAGGCCGAGTGCCCTCTCCCGGACTGCGGGGTCTGGTGAGGCCATCGCCCGGGGCCACATCGGAACGTCGACGGCTGGGCCGTAAGGGTGGCTCATCGACGACCAGTTGGCGCTGTCCGACGTCGGACGGACCTCGGATGGCTGGCGGAGCAGACGTCGAGGCCGAGTCCCTCCTCGTCCGTCCAGTGGGCCATGGCCCGGCACAGGAACGCCTTGGCCGCGTAGAGGACTTCGGCGTCGGGGAAGGCGTCGTAGTAGGTGCGGCAGCGGTCGCGGACCTCGGCCTCGTCCGGTCGGGCCCTGCGCGCCGGCAGTAGGGCGACCGACCTCATGGCGGCGGGAGTCGGCGGATCCGGGATGTCTCCCGGGCCGCCGACTCCCATTGTGTTCGGAGCCCTGAGGCCGTCACTGCTTCGCTACAAGGCCCTTGAGCGCGATGTTGAGCTCCAGGACGTTGACCCGGGGCTCGCCGATGAAGCCGAGGGTGCGGCCCTCGGTGTGGCCCTTGACCAGCTTCTCCACCTGGGCGAGGGACAGGCCGTTCTTCGCGGCGACGCGGTGGACCTGGAGTTCGGCGTAGGCCGGGGAGATCGCCGGGTCCAGGCCGGAGCCGGAGGAGGTCACCGCATCCGCCGGGACGTCCGACGGCTTGACGGTGTAGCCGGGCACGGAGTTGTCCTTCACGACCGCGGCCTTGGCGTCCTCGACCTGCTTGACCAGCACCTTGCTGTCGGCGGACAGGTTGGTCGCACCGGACAGAATCAGCTTGTACTGCGTGTTCACGCTGTTGGTGCCGAGCCCGTTCGCCGGGCGGCCCTGGAACCACTTCAGGTCCGCGTCAGGGGTCTGCTGCCCCTTCTTCAGCGGCAGGTTGTACGACTGCCCGATCAGGGACGAGCCGACCACCTTGCCGTCCGCCTTGATCTCCGAGCCGTTCGCCTTGTTGCTGAACAGCCCCTGCGCGATGCCGGTGACGACCAGCGGATAGATGACACCGGTCACCAGGGTCAGCACGAGGAGGGCCCGCAGGCCCGCCCCGAGCAACCGGGCGGTGTTCGTTACGGAGTTGTTCATGGCGATCAGCCGATTCCGGGGATGAGGGAGATGAGCAGGTCGATGATCTTGATGCCGATGAAGGGCGCGATCAGGCCGCCGATGCCGTAGATCCCGAGGTTGCGGCGGAGCATCTTGTCGGCGCTCATCGGCCGGTAGCGCACGCCCTTCAGGGACAGCGGCACCAGCGCGATGATGATCAGCGCGTTGAAGATGACCGCGGACAGGATCGCGGAGTTGGGCGAGGACAGCTGCATGATGTTCAGCTTGTCCAGGCCCGGGTAGACCGCCGCGAACAGCGCCGGGATGATCGCGAAGTACTTCGCGACGTCGTTGGCGATGGAGAACGTCGTCAACGCGCCCCGGGTGATGAGGAGTTGCTTGCCGATCTCCACGATCTCGATGAGCTTGGTCGGGTTGGAGTCGAGGTCGACCATGTTGCCGGCCTCCTTGGCGGCCGACGTACCGGTGTTCATCGCCACGCCGACGTCCGCCTGAGCCAGCGCGGGCGCGTCGTTCGTGCCGTCACCGGTCATCGCGACCAGCTTGCCGCCCGCCTGTTCCCGCTTGATGAGGGCCATCTTGTCCTCGGGGGTGGCCTCGGCGAGGAAGTCGTCGACGCCGGCCTCCTCGGCGATCGCCTTGGCGGTCAGCGGGTTGTCGCCCGTGATCATGATGGTCTTGATGCCCATGCGGCGCAGTTCCTCGAACCGCTCCCGCATGCCGTCCTTGACGACGTCCTTCAGGTGGATGACACCCAAGATGCGGGCGCCCTTGTCGTCGTGGACGGCGACCAGCAGCGGGGTGCCGCCGGCCTCGGAGATCCGGTTGGCTATGCCGTCCGCGTCCCCCGCGACCGTGCCGCCCTGCTCCTGCACCCAGGCGATGACCGAGGCGGTGGCGCCCTTGCGGATTTTCCTGCCGTCGACGTCCACACCCGACATGCGGGTCTGGGCGGTGAAGGCGATCCACTCGGCCTGCGCCAGCTCGCCCTGGTGGCGTTCGCGCAGGCCGTACTTCTCCTTCGCCAGGACGACGATGGAGCGGCCCTCGGGGGTCTCGTCGGCCAGCGAGGAGAGCTGGGCGGCGTCGGCGACCTCGGCCTCGGTGGTGCCGCGCACCGCAACGAACTCGGCGGCCTGCCGGTTGCCGAGGGTGATGGTGCCGGTCTTGTCGAGCAGCAGCGTGGAGACGTCACCGGCGGCCTCGACCGCCCGCCCGGACATGGCCAGTACGTTGCGCTGGACGAGGCGGTCCATGCCCGCGATGCCGATCGCGGACAGCAGGGCGCCGATCGTCGTAGGGATGAGGCAGACGAGGAGCGCCACCAGGACGACCATCGTCAGATGGGTGCCCGCGTAGTTCGCGAACGGCGGCAGGGTGGCCACCGCCAGCAGGAAGACGATGGTCAGCGAGGCGAGCAGGATGTTCAGCGCGATCTCGTTGGGCGTCTTCTGGCGGGCCGCGCCCTCGACGAGGTTGATCATCCGGTCGATGAAGGTCTCGCCCGGCTTCGTCGTGATCTTGATGACGATCCGGTCGGACAGCACCTTGGTGCCGCCGGTGACGGCGCTGCGGTCGCCGCCGGACTCCCGGATGACCGGGGCGGACTCACCCGTGATCGCCGACTCGTCCACCGAGGCCACACCCTCGACGACATCACCGTCACCCGGGATGACGTCACCGGCCTCGCACACCACCAGGTCGCCGATCTTCAGCTCGGTTCCGGGTACCTGCTCCTCGGACGTACCGTCGCCGAGAAGCCGGCGGGCGACGGTGTCGGTCTTGGCCTTGCGCAGAGTGTCGGCCTGTGCCTTGCCGCGGCCCTCGGCGACCGCCTCCGCCAGGTTGGCGAAGATCACGGTCAGCCACAGCCAGGCGCTGATGGTCCAGCCGAACCAGTTGCCCGGGTCCTTGAGGGAGAAGACGGTGGTCAGGATCGAGCCGATCCACACCACGAACATCACGGGCGACTTGACCATCACCCGCGGGTCGAGCTTGCGGAATGCTTCCGGCAGCGACTTGACCAGTTGCTTGGGGTCGAAGAGGCCCGCTCCGACACGGCCCTCGGCGGGCTTGTGCCCGGTCGGCGCGTCCTGATGGGGCGCAAGGGTGGGAGTGGACATGGAGTCCTCGTGCTTCTGGGTGTCGGTGGTCATGACGCCAGCCCCTCGGCCAGCGGGCCCAGCGCCAGCGCCGGGAAGTACGTCAGACCGGTGATGATCAGGATCGCGCCCACCAGCAGACCGGTGAACAGCGGCTTCTCGGTGCGCAGGGTGCCCGCGGTCACCGGCACCGGCGTCTGCTCGGCGAGCGAACCGGCCAGCGCCAGCACGAACACCATCGGCAGGAAACGGCCCAGCAGCATCGCGAGCCCCGTCATGGTGTTGAACCAGTCGGTGTTCGCGTTCAGGCCGGCGAAGGCCGAGCCGTTGTTGTTCGACGCGGACGTGAACGCGTACAGCACCTCGGAGAACCCGTGCGCACCGGAGTTGAGCATCGAGTGCGGCGGGGTCGGCAGCGCCATGGAGGCCGCGGTGAAGACCAGCACGAGGGCGGGAGTGATGAGGATGTAGCAGGCGGCGAGCTTCATCTCGCGGCCGCCGATCTTCTTGCCCAGGTACTCGGGCGTACGGCCCACCATCAGACCGGCGATGAACACCGCGATGACCGCCATGATCAGTATGCCGTAGAGGCCGGATCCGGTACCGCCGGGCGCGATCTCGCCCAGCATCATGCTCAGCATGGCGATGCCGCCGCCGAGGCCGGTGAAGGAGGAGTGGAAGGAGTCCACCGCACCGGTCGAGGTCAGCGTGGTCGACACCGCGAAGATCGACGAGGGGCCGATGCCGAAGCGGACCTCCTTGCCCTCCATCGCGCCGCCCGCCGCCTGGAGCGCCGGGCCGTGGTGCGCGAACTCGGTCCACATCATCAGCGCGACGAAGCCCAGCCAGATGGTGAACATCGTGGCGAGGATGGCGTACCCCTGCTTCACCGAGCCGACCATCACGCCGAAGGTGCGGGTCAGCGAGAACGGGATCACCAGGATCAGGAAGATCTCGAGGATGTTGGTGAAGGGGGTGGGGTTCTCGAAGGGGTGGGCACTGTTGGCGTTGAAGTAGCCTCCGCCGTTGGTGCCCAGCTCCTTGATGGCCTCCTGCGAGGCGACCGCGCCGCCGTTCCACTGCTGCGAACCGCCCATGAACTGGCCGACCTCATGGATGCCGGAGAAGTTCTGGATCACGCCACAGGCCACGAGCACGACGGCGGCGATCGCCGCGCCCGGCAGCAGGATCCGCAGCGTGCCGCGCACCAGGTCGGACCAGAAGTTGCCCAGCTCACCCGTGCGGGAACGGGCGAAGCCGCGCACCAGGGCCACCGCGACGGCCATGCCCACGGCCGCCGAGACGAAGTTCTGCACGGCCAGACCGGCGGTCTGCACGACGTGCCCCATGGTCTGCTCGCCGTAGTACGACTGCCAGTTCGTGTTCGTCACGAACGAGACAGCCGTGTTGAACGACTGCGCCGGGTTGACCGAGGAGAAGTGCATCGAGCCGGGCAGGACGCCCTGCAGCCGCTGGAGGAGGTAGAGGAAGAGGACGCTGACGGCCGAGAAGGCGAGGACACCGCGCAGATAGGCAGGCCAGGTCATCTCGGTGTCGGGATTGGCACCGATGGCCTTGTAGGTCCACTGCTCGACGCGCAGGTGCTTGCGTGAGGAGTAGACGTTGGCCATGTAGTTGCCGACAGGGACGTAGACGAGCGCCAGTGCGCCTATGAGGGCGAGCAACTGGAGCAGGCCGGCGAGTACGGGACCCATGTGTGCGCTCAGAACCTCTCCGGGAAGATCAGGGCGAGGACGAGATAGCCCAGCAGGGCGACGGCCACGACCAGGCCGACGACGTTCTCGGCGGTCACAGCTTCGTCACCCCCTTGGCGACAAGGGCCACCAGCGCGAAACCCGCGAGCACGGTGACGACGAAGGCCAGATCGGCCATCGCGAACTCCTGGAGTGAGGTTCGGTTGAATCGGACGATTAGAGGGAAGCGCCTGTCTGGCCGGATCCGGTCGCCCGTTGACGGCACTCTTACGGCGGCCCCTACGGCTTTGACGGGACTCTTACGACCCTGATCTGTACTGACCAGTAGCGCGCGGTGACGGTGAGTGACCCCGGCTCACATCAGCCGGAAGCGCAGCCGGCAGATCACCGCGTCCGTCTCGCGCCGTACGGCGTGTGCGACGACCGCGCCCCGCTGGTTCTGGAGCAGCCGCTGCCACAGCCGCTCCGGCTCGGTCTCCGGGATCAGCACGGTGACCCGCGTGCCCGGCTCGGCGGCGGTCACCTCTCGGATGTACGCGGCGATGGGGCGGCCCAGGCTGCGCCGCTTGCAGGAGAGCCGGACCAGCTCCACGCCCGGGTCCCATTTCGCCCAGGCATGCTCCAAGGCGTGCAGCTGGGCCCGGTCCTCGGGCTCCGGGTAGCACACGGTCACCGCCCGGACCTCGTCGCCGAGGGAGACGGCCGCGGTCAGGGCCTCCGACGTCAGCCGGGACAGGGACGACACGGGGACTACCACCAGTGAGCGCTCGCGGTGCGGAGCCTCGGGGATCCGGCCCAGGCCGAGTCGCTCGCCGATCCGGCCGTAGGCGCGGTGCACGGTCTCGAAGGCGACTACCAGCAGAGGGAGCGCGATCACGATCAGCCAGGCGCCCTCGGCGAACTTGCTCGCCGTGACGACGACCGTCGCGACACCGGTGAGGACCGCGCCAAAGCCGTTCAGCAGCGCCTTTCCACGCCATCCCCGTCCCCGTCCCAGCCGCCAGTGCCGGACCATGCCCACCTGGGCGATCGTGAAGCCGACGAAGACGCCGATGGCGAACATCGGCACCAGGGTGTTGGTGTCGCCGCCGGAGAAGACCAGCAGCGCGGCCGAGACGACGGCGAGGGCGAGGACGCCGTGCCGGTGGACCTGGCGTTCGGCCTTCAGGGCGAAGACGTGCGGCGCGTAGTTGTCGCGGGCGAGGAGTTTGAGCAGCACAGGCAGCCCGCCGAAGGAGGTGTTGGCGGACAGCGCCAGCAGGATCATCGTCGCGAACTGGATCACGTAGAACGCCCAGTTGTGGCCGAGCGAGGCGTCCGCGAGCTGTGCCAGGACCGTGACGCCCGCGACCGGCTGCAGGTGGAAGCGGCCGATCAGCACCGAAAGGCCGATCAGCATCAGGCCCAGTACGGCACCCAGGGCGACCTCCGCGCGCTGGGCCCGGCGGACCCGCGGCAGCCGGAAGGACGGTACGGCGTTGGCGATGGCCTCGACGCCGGTCAGCGCCGCACACCCGGAGGCAAAAGCTTTCAGCAGAAGCAGCGCCCCGACGACCGTGGCGTTGTCCGCGACCACCGAGGCATGCCCGGCCGCGGTCACCGTGCTCACCGGGTGGGAACGGAACAGGCCGACGGCGATGAGGACGAAGACCGACCCGACGAACACGACCGTCGGCACGATGAACGCCCGCGCCGACTCCACGATCCCGCGCAGGTTGACGCCCGTGATCAGCGCCAGCACCGCCAGGCACAGCCACAGCCGGTCGTCGTAGAAGGCCGGGAAGGCGGACGTCAGGGCGGCCACGCCGGCCGTCACGGCGACGGCGACATTGAGGACGTAGTCCAGCACCAGCGAGGCGGCGGCCACCAGACTCGTCCGCGCCCCCAGGTGCGTCTTCGCCACCGCGTAGGACCCGCCGCCGTTCGGGAAGGCCGCGATCACCTGCCGGTAGGAGGCCACCAGCACCGCCAGCAGGGCGGCGATGGCCAGCGTGACCGGCATCGTGAAGCCCAGCCCGTGGGCGCCCGCGGCGGCCAGGACCAGGACGATCGCCTCCGGGCCGTACGCCACCGACGCCATCGCGTCCAGCGACAGCGCGGCCAGGCCGGTGACGGCGGTCAGCCGGTGGCGGTCGCCGGTATCAGGGGGTTCCCCGCCGACGGGGACGGCATCCGGCTGCTCGGCGGTCAGGACGGACATGGGCACGGGCTCCTTCTTCCTTCCACCGCGCACGAGGGCTGAGGAGTGCGCGACCGCCCCCAGGGTCTGTCCGCTTCCCGCCCGCTCCTGCCGTTCCTTGCGGCATCTTCGCGCCCAACCGGCCGACCTTGACGCGACCTTGACGGGCATGTGCTCTGGACGACTACCGTCCTGACGGATTTCCGGCGGTTCCTCACGTCTTCACCGGCGCCGCGTCACCAGGGCGGCGGAAGACCGCGTCAAGGTGTGCCGATCGGGTTCCTCGGGTCGCTACCGTCAGCGGCATGGGACGCCGTGACGACGCGCGCCGCAGACCGCTCGGCGCACAGGCGGACGCAGCAGACGGATCCGGGCAGGTCGCGAACGACCTCGATCGCGCAAAGGAGTTGTGGAGCGCCGTCCGCTGCGCCGGCGTACTGCTCGCCCTGCTGCTCCTGGTCGACTGGGGCTCCGGACGGACCGCCCTGTGGCGCGCCGCGCTGTGGCTCGTGCTCTCCGGACTGCTGTTCGTCGTGCTGTATCCCGCCCGGGTGGCCGCGGGCGAGAACTGGCTGGCCTCGCGCCGCATACTGCGCGAGCACCGAGTACGGACGGACCTGTTGGTGTCGGTCCGCTGCCTGGACGGCATCTCCCAACGACTCCTGCTGCGGGACGCCCTGGGCGGCCGCGTCGAGGTCGACCCGGAGGTCCTGGTGCGCAACCCGCAGCTGTGGTTCCGCCTTGAGGAAGGCGCGCGGAAGGCCGCCGCCGACGGCTCGCTGCTGTGCGGCGCGACCGCCTTGCAGCGCATCGCCCGGCGCGTGGACCGCGAAACCGCCCGCGCTGTGTTCGAAGCCTCCGGCCTGGAGTGAGCGGCAGGAGGGTCAGGTGACCGGCCCCGATGTGTCCAGAGCGGCCCCCGTCTGGTCGGCCAGCGTCACCGCGACAAGCCGCGCCCGGAGCGAAGGTACGGTGCCCGCGCCGGGGGTGAGCATGAAGCGGCCGAGGTAGTGGCCGTTGCCGTAGGTGCGCAGCTCGATCTCGCCCTCGGGCCAGCCGGCGGCGTCCACGTCCCAGGAGTGTCTGCCCACTGTCACGTTGCCATCGTTCTGGAGGCGTGGCGGCTGTCCCAGCAGGGTGCCGTACTCGAAGCGGCAGGCGCGCAGCCCTAGCAGGCCGGTGAGCTCCTGACGGACGTGGTCGACCACGGTGTCCGCGGAGTTGGCCGACTGTGCCAGGTCCGCCGTCCGGTGGATACGGGAGAGGTGAGCCGCGTCCGTGACCGTGATGACCTCAAGTCGACGGGCGTGAGCCGCCAGTTGGGACACGATGACGCCGACGACCAGCAGGAGTACCGCCGTCTCGATGTCGGCGGATGCGGTGATGTCGAAGGTCTGGTACGGCCGGGTGAGGAAGAAGTCGAACCAGGCCGCCGCCGACAGGGCCGCGACCACGCCCGCCGTGCGGCTGCAACGACGCCACCTCCCTGGTGCTGGTCCGCGTGGCGGCCGGCATCGCCATCGCCTCGGCCGCCGCGAACTGGGGAGCGGCCAGCGGCCAGTTCCTGCTGCTCGCGGGCGGCGGCACGGTGATCGGGGCGGCGGTGGCCGGAGTGATCACTCTGATCCGGCGCCGTACCGAGGACCCGGTTCTGGAGACGGTGATCGCCCTGGTCACCCCGTACGCCGCCTACCTGCTCGCGGAGGCCGCCCACACCTCCGGCGTGACCTCGTGCGTAGTGGCCGGTGTGGTCCTCGGCGGCCGTGGCGACCGCCTTACCAACGCCCGCATCCGCCTCCAGCTGCACGCCGTGTACGGCACGGTGGTGTTCCTGCTGGAGAGTGTGGTCTTCTCCTTGATAGGGCTGGCCCTTCCCGCCGAGGTACGGGCCCTGGCCGACGGTGACCGGGCCTGGCCGTTGTACGCCCTCGCCGTCGCCGCCACCCTGATCGCCGTACGGATGCTGTGGCTTGCGCCGCTGTCGGCGGTCGTGCAGCGCAAGGGCGGCATCGGCCGCGTGAACTGGCGGGTGCCGATGGTGCTGACCTGGGCGGGCACGCGCGGCGTGATGCCGCTGGCCGCCGCGCTGTCCATCCCCGAGGTCGCGAAGAACGGCACGCCGCTCGCCGACCGCCCGCTGGTGCTGGTCCTGACCACTTCGGTCGTGGTGGTGACCCTCGTCGTGCAGGGCTTCACCCTCGCCCCGGTCGTCCGCGCCTCCGGCATCGCCCTGGAACCCGCCCACACCGCCCGCGAGGAGGCCGAGGCCCGCTCCCGCCTGGCCCACGCCGGCCTCGCCCGGCTGGAGGAGCTGGCGGAGCTGGAGGTCGTAGCCGACGTCGTCCTGGACCGGCTCCGCCGCGGCCTGAACGCCCGCCTGGAGGACGCTCGCGACCATCTCGCCGAGCAGGAGACCGACAACACCCCGACGGAGTCCGCCGACCGGGTCTACCGCCAGCTGCGCCGCGACCTGATCGCCGTCGAGACCAGCGAACTCCAGCGACTCTACGACGCCCACACCATCAGCGACACCACCCGCCGCCGCCTGCAGCGGTCGCTGGACCTGGAGGAGGCCCGGTTGTCGGACGCGTAGCGCTCCGCTGGGAGAGCGCGTCACCTGGGGACGGCTGGAGGCACGTCACCCTCCAACGTCGCCGCCGACGATCGGCGCCCTGCTCACGGCAACTCGCGGACGCGGCCCAGCTGTCGTCCCTGGCCGACGAGACACCCGAAGGACGCTCCAGGGTGGCCTGGCCAAGGACCGGTGCCCGGCTGCGGGCGCCCGCCGAGGGCGAGTTGGCGAACGCCCGCTGGGTGCGTTCAGCGCGCAGACCCGGATGAGCGGGGTCGACCTGCGCCGGGCGGCCGTCGCGCGCGGGACCTCGTCATCGGGGCGGCGGGGGACGGATCCCGTGCGCCTCGGTTCACCCCTCCTCCGGCGCGCCCAGGCCCGTCAGGGCGCCGACCGGGTCCGGGTCCGGGGTGCCCCGGGGCCACCAGTCCTCGCGGCCCGGTTCCGACTCGTACGCGTACCAGAGGCCGTCCTGGCCGAGGCGGAGCTGGGCGTGCCCGGCGGGGTGCGTGAGGCGGTTGCGCCACGGACGGAACGCGGGAAGGTCCGCGGCCAGGAGCAGCGGGCGGGCGCGGTCGAAGCGGCCCGCTGGAGGGTCCCAGGCCTCCTCCAGTACGGCGAGCGCCTCCCGTCCGCCCTGCCGCCACGCGGCGACCGCCCGTGCCAGGTCGGCCGGTGTCCGCCCGGTGGCGGCGGCCAGGGAGGAGTACAGCGCCCGGGTTCCCGCGGTGAGACCGGAACCGGGACGAGCCGCGGCCAGCCGTACCGCGTCCTGCCACGGCGTCAGCTCGGCGACGGGGTCCTCCCCGGTGGTCAGCAGGGCGTGTGCGCGGGCGGCCGCGTCCGTGGCCAGCTGGTCCAGCGCGAACGGGTCCGGGCCGCCCGGCACTCCCGGACAGACCGGGGGCTGCTCGGGGTGTGCGGGCGGCGGCAACGGAGCCGGCAGCGGCGGCAACGCGCGCCGGGCCACCGCGTCACGGGCGCGCACACCGGGGACGGGCGCGGGTTGCCGCCCCCGGGCGGCGCGGGCCGCGCGCGCGGCGTTGCGCCGGGACAGGGCGTCCAGCAGCTCGCGCTCGCCCCGGCCGCGCAGCAGGAGCAGGACGAAGGGGTCCCGGTCGAGCAGGCGGGCGGTCTGATAGCAGACGGCGGCCGCGTGCTTGCAAGGGTGGCCGAAGTCGGGGCAGCCGCAGTGCGGTTCGAGGTCGCCCGGCCCGGGCAGCAGCCGAACCCCGCACTCGGCGAGGGACGTCGGCACCTGCTTGTCCAGCAGTGCTGCGATATGCCCGGGCCGCTCGGCGGCGGCGTCGAGGAAGCGATCCCACTCGTCGTCCGAGAACGTCCGCAACCGCACCTGTACGCGGTACGGGCGCGGGCGGCTCCCCTGTACGTAGGCCAGCACGAGCCCGGGTGTGACCGTGATGGCGTCCACGTTCCCCCGGCTCGCGTAGGCCCTTCCCCGGGCCAGCCGTGCCGCGTCGAGGGCGCCTTCCTCCAGCGCGGCGACCCAGGCATCGCCCCACCACGTCGTGGCGAACCGGCCGGCTTCGCCGGCCGCGGGCGCGGGGAGCGCGGCGAACGTGCGCCGCAACTCGCCGTCACGGCCGGGGGCCGCCATGGAGCGCGGGTAGCGGGCCCCGGCCGGGGGTGAGGCGGGCGACGCGTGTCGAGGCACGGGGCGCGGCTTCGGCGCCGCCGGGCGGGGCCACGCGGACGGGCTCGGTTCCTCGCGCGGGGTCGGCGAGGGCGTGTCCCCGTGCTCGTCGCCGGTGTCCCGCGCGGTGGACAGGGCCCCGTCCTGCGCCGCCGCCGACGCCGGCAGCGCGAAGGCACCGGCGAGGAGTTCCCGGACGTCCCGCGCTCGGGCGCCGCGCGCGGGGGCACGGGGGTCTCGGCGGCGACGAGTGGCGGCCGGGACCTGGGTTCCGGACGGCCCCGCGGCGGCGGACCGGCGCCGGGTCTCGGCTCCCTTCACTCCCTGGGCCTTCACTCCCTGGGCCTTCACTTCCTTGGCCTCGACCCCCTGAGCCTCAACCCCCTGAGCTTCAACCCCCCGGGCCTCAACCCCCCGGGCCTCAACCCCCCGGGCCTCAACCCCCTGAGCCGCGACCCCCTGGGCCTCAACGCCCCGTGCCTCAACCCCCTGGACCTCAACGCCCCGGGCCTCAGCTCCCCGGGCCTCGACCCCCTGGGCCTCAACCCCTGGGGCCTCAACTCCCTTGGATTCGCCCTCCGTTCGCTCCCGTTGTGCCTCTTCCCGGGCGGCCCGCAAGGCCTCACGCGCGGCGTCGCCGGGGCGCGCGGCAGGTGCGTTTCGACGGGCGGGACCGGAGGTCGTGCCGGCCTCCCTCGGGACGGCCGGGTGACCCTCCGTGGACTCCTGCGCCGGCCCGGAGCCCCGGCGCTCCGCGTTCGCCCGCCGCAAGGCCGCGCGCGCCGCATCGCCCGGCCGGGCCGCCGTCCGCGCCCCGGTGCGGGGCGAGCCGCTCGCGGGCGCGACGGGGCCCGCATCCGGTGCGGGAGGCTCCCCACCGGTGGCCGCGCCGTCCCGCTCCCGCTCCCGTGCGGCCCGCAGCGCCTCACGCACCACGTCGGCGGGACGCGTCTCCTCACCGAGGCTCCCTGCTACACCTGGGCCCCCTGCTACACCTGGGCCGGCTTCGTCCCGCGTCCCAGTGGCGGCGGGCTGCTCACCGCCCGCCGCGGGCCGTTCCTCCCCCGTGCCGTTCACGCCGTCCTCCTCAGCGACACCAGGTCCGACAGCTCCCGGTCGGTCAGTTCCGTCAGGGACGCCTCGCCGGAGCCCAGGATCGCGTCGGCCAGCGCCCGCTTGGACTGCAGCATCTCGGCGATGCGATCCTCGACCGTGCCCTCGGTGATCAGGCGGTGGACCTGCACCGGCTGCGTCTGACCGATGCGGTACGCGCGGTCCGTGGCCTGTTCCTCCACCGCCGGGTTCCACCAGCGGTCGAAGTGGATGACATGGCCCGCGCGCGTGAGGTTCAGCCCGGTGCCCGCCGCCTTGAGGGACAGGACCAGGACCGGGGTGGCACCGCTCTGGAAGCGGTCCACCATCCGCTCGCGGTCGGGCACCGGAGTACCTCCGTGCAGCAGCTCGACGGGCACCGCACGGGAGGCCAGATGCGTGGTGATCAGGCGGGCCATGCCGACGTACTGCGTGAACACCAGCGCCGAGCCGTCCTCCGCCAGCAACGTGTCCAACAGCTCGTCCAGCAGGGCGAGTTTGCCGGAGCGGGCGATGAGGCCCCCGGCCGTGCGCGTGTCCTCCTTCAGATACAGCGCCGGGTGGTCGCAGATCTGCTTGAGCGCGCCGAGCAGCTTGAGGACCAGGCCCCGGCGGGCGATGCCCTCCGCCGTCTCGATCGCCAGCATCGACTCCCGCACGACCGCCTCGTAGAGCGCGGCCTGCTCGCGGGTGAGCGGCACCGGGTGGTCCGTCTCCGTCTTCGGCGGGAGTTCGGGGACGATGCCCGGGTCGGACTTCTTGCGGCGCAGCAGGAAGGGGCGGACCAGGCGCGCCAGCCGCTCGACCGCCTCCTCGTCCTCGCCGGTCTCCGCCGCGCGCGCGTGCCGGGCGCGGAAGGACTTCAGCGGGCCGAGCAGCCCGGGGGTCGTCCAGTCCAGCAGCGCCCACAGCTCGGAGAGGTTGTTCTCCACGGGGGTGCCGGTGAGGGCCACACGCGCGGGGGACGGGATCGTGCGCAGCGCCTTCGCCGTCGCCGAGTACGGGTTCTTGACGTGCTGCGCCTCGTCCGCGACGACCAGGCCCCAGGCCTCTTCGGCCAGTCGGGGCGCCGCCGTCCGCATGGTCCCGTACGTCGTGAGCACGAAGCCGCCGTCCAGGTCCTCCAGGGAGCGGTCCGGGCCGTGGAAGCGGCGGACCGGGACACCCGGGGCGAACCGGGTGATCTCCCGCTGCCAGTTGCCGAGCAGCGACGCCGGGCAGACCACCAGGGTCGGCTCGCGGCGCGCCCGGCGCAGATGAAGCGCGATCAAGGTGACCGTCTTGCCGAGCCCCATGTCGTCGGCGAGACAACCGCCGAGACCGAGTGAGGTCATCAGGTCCAGCCAGGACAGGCCCCGCAGTTGGTAGTCCCGCAGGCGAGCGGCGAGGCCCGGGGGCGGCTCCACCGGGCCGACGCCCGCCGTCAGCCGGTCCCGCAGGGTGGCCAACGCGCCGACCGGGACGGCCTCCACCGTCTCGCCGTCGACCTCGGCGCTGCCGGTGAGCGCGACGGACAGCGCGTCGACCGGGTCGAGCAGGCCCAACTCGCGCTTGCGGGCCTTGCGGACGAGCGCCGGGTCGACCAGCACCCACTGGTCGCGCAGCCGGACGACCGGGCGGTGGGCCTCCGCCAGCGCGTCCATCTCGGCCTCGGTGAGCGGATCGCCGCCGAGCGCCAACTGCCAGCGGAACTGCAGCAGTTCCTCGCTCTCGAAGAAGCCCGTGCCGTCGGTCGCCGAGCCCGGCGCGGGGCGCACGACCGCCGCCGCGGTCAGGTCCTGCGCCAGGTCCCGGGGCCAGTGCACCGCGACCCCGGCCGCGCCGAGCCGGGTGGCCGCGACACCCAGCAGCTCGCTCAACTCCTCCTCGGACAGCGCGAGGACGTCCGGCACCTCCTGTTCGGAGAGCCGGTCGAGCGGGGGCCAGACCCGGGCCGCGCGGCGGACGGCCAGGGTCGCGTCCACCCTCGCGCGCGGGCCGAACGCCGCGTCCGCCTCGCCGGTCCACAGCGTCGCCGCGTCCACGACGAGGGTCGGGTCGGCGAGGCTGTGCACCTGCACGACGGCCGCGCCGGCCCGGTGGGCGCCCTCGCCGTCGTCGAACAGCTGGTACGCCGACAGGTCGAGGCGCAGCGAGACCCGTACGCCCGCGTCCATGCCCGCCGCGACCTCGGCGGCCCAGTCGTGCGCGTGCGGCAGATGCTGCGGCTCCCGCGCCGCGAACGGCCGGCCCACGGTGTGCGGGGCCGCCGGGGTGCGGGGCAGGGTGTCGGCGACCGCGTCCAGGAAGGACCGCACGAGAGCCTCGGGCTCGGGCAGCAGGAGGGGGCCCTTGCTCGGGAGCGGAACCGCGTGGCCCTCGTACGGCAGGGCGGCGGCGACCGCCCTGAGGTGGGTGATGTCGTCCGGCTCCAGCGGTCCGGCCCGCCAGGCGTCGTATCCGTCGGGGGTGAGTCCGGGCAGCAGCCGCCCCCGCGCGACGAGCCGCAGGGCGTGCAGCGCGGCCGCGCCCCAGCAGGCGGTCGCGGGGTGAGCGGCGGGATCGCGCCGGGCCCGGGCGAGCAGCGGCAGGGCCTCGGCGACCGGCAGGCAGACGGCGGGCGCGGTGGCTCGGCGCACACCGGATCCGTGGCGCCGTACGACCGTCAGCTCCTGCGTGCCGTCCGACGGCAGCGGTCCGCCCTGCGGGTCCCAGAAGGCGACCCGGCCCTGGCGGGGCAGCGGCGCGGGCAGGAAGACGGCGGCCAGCCTCACCGGCACGGCCGCCGCCTCGGCCACCTGCTCTGCCATACGTCCGGTCACCTCCCGCCCACTCGGTCGCATCAGACGTCTTCGACTGTACGGGCGGGGTCTGACAATCGGCTCCGGCGAGCGGCCCGGTATCCGGGGACCGTCAGGGGACCGTGCGCGAGACCACGTACACCATCGGCCGCGCGGGGACGTGCTGGTCCACCACGACGTCCAGGCTGGGCGCCGGGTTCTTCTGCGCGTGGGTCAGGCCTGCCCAGGGGCCGGGTCCCGCGAACTTCCAGCCGACGACCCGCTGGTCGCGCGTGCTGATGGCGATGTCGTTCTTCTTCAGGGCACCGGCGCCGGCCCCGATGTTGGCGAGGAACTGGTCGAGGCCGGCGTTGCTGGTGCTGAACTGCACGTACAGCCGGCTGGTCTTCCAGTTGTTCGTCTCGTAGTACGCGACGTATGTGCCGTCCATCGGGATCTCCACCTGGTACAGGCGGCGCTGCACGCGCGAGGGCCAGTCATGGACGAGGCCGGTCGCCGCGTACTTCGCCTCCTTGTCCTTGCCGCTGGCTCGGCTCTGGTTGGCGGAGATCACCAGGTACCCGGCGGGGATGCCGGTGAGCAGGACGATGATCAGCAGCGTCAGCGCCCGGCGGCGGATCATGTGCCCGCGGTCCTCCGGCGGCCTGGAGGGCTCGTCCATCGGCGACGACTGACGCGGTATCGAGGCGGCGGACGTCACAGCGCCTCCTTGGCCGTGCGACGTGCCTCCGCGTACCGCTCGTAGCGTTCGTAGCGCTCCACACGGCGTCGGTTGGCGCGCCGGAAGCGGCGGGCGACGAGCCGAGCGAGGTCCGCGGCGCCCACCATGCCGGCCTCGGGGCCGAGCTGGGCGCGCGCGATGCGGGCCTCGGGGCGGTAGCCACGGCCGGTCAGATGGCGTCGGAACGCGTCCCGGGCCGGGCCGATCAGCAGGTCGTCGGCGGCGCTGACCCCGCCGCCGATCACGAAGCAGGAGGGGTCCAGGGCCGCCGCCAGGTTGGCGATGCCGACGCCGAGCCACTGGCCGATGTCCTGGAGCAGCTCGACGCACATCGCGTCGCCCTCACGGGCCAGCTCGGTGATCATCGGTCCGGTGATGTCGGAGATGTTGCCCTTGACGTGCTCGATGATCCCGTACGCCACCGGGGAGTCGGCGGCGGCCAGTTCCCTGGCCTCGCGGACCAGGGCGTTGCCGGAGCTGTACTGCTCCCAGCAGCCGCGGTTGCCGCACGGGCAGCGGTGGCCGCCGGGCACGACCTGCATATGGCCGAACTCGCCCGCGACACCGAACTTGCCGCGCTTGACCTGGCCGTCCTCCAGGATGGCGCCGCCGATGCCGGTACCGAGGGTGATCATCACGAGGTGGTCCTCGCCGCGGCCGGCACCGAAGCGCCACTCGGCCCAGGCGGCGGCGTTGGCGTCGTTGTCGACCAGGACGGGGACGGCTAGCCGACCGGCGAGGCGGTCGCGCAGGGGCTCGTTGCGCCAGGACAGGTGCGGGGCGAACAGGACGCGGTTGCGGTCCGCGTCCACCCAGCCGGCCGCGCCGATGCCGACGGCGTGCACGTCGTGCCGGTCGGAGAGGTCCAGGACCAGCTCGACGATGGTGTCCTCGACCACCTTGGGGCTCTTGGACTTGTCGGGCGTCTCGGTACGGAGCCTCTCCAGGATGTTCCCGTCGGCGTCGACGACGCCGGCCATCACCTTCGTGCCTCCGATGTCGATGCCGACCGTGGGGACACGGGGCGCCGTCAGATGGGAGCGGCGCTCGCGCGTGCCGACGGTCCGCAGGACGGTGGCCCGGGCGGAGCCGCGGTGGGTGAAGTCGCGGTAGGTGCTCACCGGCCCGATTCTGCCTCACGCTGCCACTGAGCCGCCAAGCCGAGCCCCTTCGCCCGGCCGGCGGCCGGCAGACCGCGGGCCGGGGGTGGGGGTGGGGGTGGGGGTGGGGGTGGGGGTGGGGGTGGGGGTCCGCCGTGGTTCGTCGCGCGGTTCCCCGTGTCTCTAGCGGGGCGCCCGTGTCTCTAGCGGGGTGCCCGTTCCAGCTCGTGCCGCAGGTCGTCCAGGTCGTTGCCGCCCGCCATCTGGCGCGTCAGCTCCTCCAGGGTGATCTCCTCGCGTGTGTGGCTGCCGACCATCGTGCCGCGCTTGAGCAGCACGAAACGGTCGCCCACGAGGTAGGCGTGATGCGGGTTGTGGGTGATGAACACAACACCCAGACCCGCATCCCGTGCGCGCGCCACATATTTGAGGACCACACCCGACTGCTTCACGCCCAGTGCCGCCGTCGGCTCGTCCAGGACCAGCACCTTGGCCCCGAAGTACACCGCCCGCGCGATCGCCACACACTGGCGCTCACCGCCCGACAGGGTGCCGATGGGCTGGTCGACGTCGCGCAGGTCGATACCCATGCGCAGCAGTTCGGCGTGGGTTGTCCTGCGCATGAGGTCGACGTCCAGGCGCTTGAAGGGGCCGAAGCCCTTGCGCGGCTCCGACCCGAGGAAGAAGTTGCGCCACACGGGCATCAGCGGGACCACGGCGAGGTCCTGGTAGACCGTGGCTATCCCGCGGTCCAGGGCCTCGCGCGGGGACGCCGGACGGCACTCCTCGCCCTCGATGCGGAAGGTTCCGGCGTCGTGCTGGTGCAGCCCCGCCACGATCTTGATGAGGGTGGACTTGCCCGCGCCGTTGTCACCGAGGACACAGGTGATCTCCCCCGCGTGGACCTCCAGAGAGACCCCCTCCAGAGCGCGGATGTTGCCGTAGTACTTGCTGACGTCCGCGAGTTCGACGAGCGCGGTGCGCTCCGTGACGTCCGTCGTCATGTCGTGGCCTCCGCGCGCTTGCGGACCCAGGCGTTGAGCAGGGTCGCGAGGAGCAGCATCGCTCCCAGGAAGAACTTGAACCAGTCGGGGTTCCACTCGGCGAAGACGATGCCCTTGCTGGTCATGCCGAAGAGCAACGCGCCGACGGCCGAACCGACCGCCGATCCGTGACCGCCGGTGATCAGACAGCCGCCGATGACGGCCGCGATGATGTAGATCAGCTCGTTGCCCACGCCCTCGCCGGACTGCACGACGTCGTACGAGAACAGCAGGTGCTGGCCGGAGATCCAGGCGCCGAGCGCGACGCCCATGTAAAGGCCGATCCGGGTCCTGTCCACCGGGACGCCGACCGCGCGGGCCGCCTCCTTACCGCCGCCGACCGCGAAGATCCAGTTGCCCGCGCGGGTGCGCAGCAGGATCCATGAGGCCAGGGCGACCAGGACGAGCCACCACAGGACGGTGATCTTGACGGTGACGCCGCCGACCGTGAGCGTGGAGGCGAACACGGCCCTGGCCGAGGGGAAGCCTTCCATGTCGGAGATCGACTTGGTGGAGACGGTGCCGCTGATCAGCTTGGTGAAGCCGAGGTTCATGCCGGTCAGCATCAGGAACGTACCGAGGGTGATGATGAAGCTCGGCAGTTTCGTGCGGGTCAGCATGAAGCCGTTGAAGGCGCCGACGGCCAGCGTGACCAGCAGGGACACACCCACGCCGACCCATGCGTTCGCGGTCATCTGGTAGCTGAACATCGACGAGACCAGCGCCGACGACGTCACCAGCACACCGGCGGACAGGTCGAACTCGCCACCGATCATCAGCAGCGCCACCGGGACGGCCATGATGCCGATCGTCGAGGCCGCGTACAGGACGGTGCTGAGACTGGCGGCGCGCAGGAAGCCGTCCGCGGCGAACGCGAAGAACAGGAAGACCGCCATCGCGCCGACGACCGAGCCGAACTCGGGGCGGCTCAGCAGCCTGCGCGGCGAGGACGTCCGCAGAAACCTTTCATCGGTGGTCGCGCTCATCGGGTGCCCCGTTTCGTGTACTCCTCCAGCGCGGCCGCCTGGTCCTTGGTGACGATCTGCGGGCCGGTGAGCACCGGCTTGCCGCCGCCGAGGACGTCCGAGTTGTACTTGTAGAGCCAGAGCAGGTCCACGGCCTGGTAGCCCTGGAGGTACGGCTGCTGGTCGACGGCGAACCCGAGGGTGCCGGCCTTGAGCTCGGAGGCGACCTTGGCGTTCAGGTCGAAGGTGTCGATCTCGGCACTGCTGCCCGCCTCCTGCCTGGCCTTCACCGCGGTGTCGGCGTACGGGGCGCCGAGCGTGACCACCGCGTCGATCGACTTGTCGGCCTGGAGTCCGGCCTCCACGGCGGACTGCACGTCGGGCATGTTGGTGCCGTTGACGTAGAGGTTCCGCACCTCGCCGTGGAAGGTCTTCTTCAGCCCGGCGCAGCGCTGCTCGTGCCCGACGTTGCCCTGCTCGTGCAGGACGCAGATCACCTTCTTCCTGCCGCGCCGGTCGAGCTCGTCGCCGACCGCCTCGCCCGCGACGGACTCGTCCTGGCCCACATGGGTGAGCGCGCCGAACTGCTTCGACACCTCGGAACCGGAGTTCACTGTGATCACCGGGATACCGGCCTTCTCGGCGCGAGCGACGGAGGCCTTCAGCGCGTCCGGCTTGGCGAGGGTGACGATGATGCCGTCGACCTTCTTGTCGACCGCCGCGTCCACGAGCTGTGCCTGCTGCTGGGCGTTCGCGTCGTGCGAGTACAGGAAGTTGATGTTGTCCTTCACCGCTGCCTGCTTGGCGCCGCTCTGCACGATGTCCCAGAAGGTGTCGCCGTCACCGGAGTGGGTGATCATCGCGAAGGTCCAGCGCGGGGTGTCCACCGCCGCCCTGCCCTGGGCCGCCGCCGCGTTGCGCGCGTCCTCGGCGCGTTTGCCGCCGGTGCTGCTGCAGCCTGCCAGGGACAGCGACAGCGCCCCTGCCAGTGCGATGCCTGTCCAGTACCGAAACCGTGCCACGGGGACGTGCCCTTCCTGCGGAGTTGCTTGGAGCCACCAAGTATCGCCGACCGGTGATCGACGCCGCTGGTCAGGGCCCGCTGCGGGGCGGGGGCACGGTCGCTGCCCGCGGAGGCGAGGGCGGCAGGGGCGCACGCGCGGACGCGGGGACGCGCCCCGGTGCCTCAGGGACGTACGAGGAGCTGGAACTCGAACGAGTAGCGCGAGGCGCGATACGTATGGGTGCCGAACTCCACCGCGCGGCCCGTGTCGTCGAACGTGGTGCGCTGCATGGTGAGCAGCGGGGCGCCCTCGGGCTCGCCGAGCCGTTCGCCCTCGACCGCGCTGGCGGCACGGGCCCCCACGGACTGCCGGGCGCTGTGCAGCGTGATGCCGGCGCCGCGCATCAGGCGGTAGAGACCGGTCGACTCCAACTGCCCGGTCTCCAGGTCGAGCAGGCCGGTCGGCAGGTAGTTGCAGAGGTACGCCATCGGCTCGCCGTGCGCCAGGCGCAGCCGCTCGACACGGTGCACCTCCACGCCCTCGGGCACTCCGAGCGCGGCGGCGACCTCGGCGGAGGCGGGCACGAAGGTGTTGACGAGCACCCGGGTCGCGGGGCGCTGCCCGGCCGCCTCCAGGTCGTCGTACAGGCTGCTGAGCTCCAGCGGGCGCTTGACCTGGCTGTGCACGACCTGGGTGCCGACGCCGCGGCGGCGCACGAGCAGGCCCTTGTCGACGAGGGACTGGATGGCCTGACGGACGGTGGGCCGGGACAGGCCGAGGCGCCCGGCCAGCTCGATCTCGTTGCCCAGCAGGCTGCCCGGCGTCAGCGCCCCGTGCTCGATGGCGGCCTCCAGCTGCTGGGCCAGCTGGAAGTACAGCGGTACCGGACTGTTCCGGTCGACGCTGAGCTGGAGCGAGACGGTCGGATCCACATCTGGTTTCGGCACGGGCCGAGCGTAGCTCCGGCGCTTCTTGACGGGAAGTTGTGTAGTCCGGTTGTCCGGACAAACCATTGACACGACTGGGGCGCCGCCCTCAGGTTGTTCCCATGCGCATCGGACTCATCGGAGCAGGCCGTATCGGGACATTCCACGCGGCCACGCTCAGCCGCCACCGGGAGGTCGGCTCGCTCATCGTCACCGACGTCGACACGGCCCGGGCCCATGGGCTCGCGGACCGTCTGGGCGCGACCGCGGCGCCCGGCGTGGACGAGATCTTCACCTGGGGCGTGGACGCCATGGTCATCACGGCGGCGACCGCGGCCCATGCCGAGCTGATCGGCCGGGCGGCGCGCTCCGGGCTCCCGGTGTTCTGCGAGAAGCCCATCGCGATCGACCTGCCAGGCACGCTGGCCGCGCTCGCCGAGGTCGACGCCGCCGGGACGGTGCTGCAGATGGGCTTCCAGCGCCGCTTCGACGCGGGCTACACGACCGCGCGGGAGGCCGTGCGCTCGGGCAGGCTCGGGCGGCTGCACACGGTCCGTGCGACGACCGCGGACCAGGCGCCGCCGCCCGCCGCGTACCTTCCGGTCTCGGGCGGCATCTACCGCGACTGTCTCGTCCACGACTTCGACGCCCTGCGCTGGGTGACCGGCCGCGAGGCCGTCGAGGTGTACGCGACCGGGTCCGACGCCGGCGGCGCGATGTACCGCGAGGCGAACGACGTCGACACGGCGGCGGTCGTGCTCACGCTGGAGGACGGGACGCTGGCCACGGCGACCGCGACCCGCACCAACGGCGCCGGCTACGACGTCCGTATGGAGCTGGCCGGCGAACTGGACACGATCGCGGTCGGCCTGGACGACCGTACGCCGATCACGTCCAGCGAGCCCGCCGGGCCGCCGCCCGCCGGAAAGCCGTGGACGGGCTTCCTGGAGCGCTTCGCTCCCGCGTACCAGGCCGAGATCGCCGCCTTCGTCGAGGTGGTGCGGGGTGAGCGCGCCAACCCGTGCGACGGCCGCGAGGCCCTCCAGGCGCTGCGTCTCGCGGAGGCCTGCGAGCTGTCCCGCCACGAGCGCCGTCCGGTGCACCTCGGCGAGATCGCGGGCGCCCGCGACTGACCCGGCACGGGCGCGGCGGGGCGCCGCCGGGGCGCCGGTATGCCCGCCGCCAGCGCATCCGTCGGCTCCGCACGCGCGGCGTGAGCGTCTCCGTCGGCCGGGGTCCGGGCGGGCCGCCGGAGTCGGCTCCGCGGTCAGCGTCCGTCCTCCTCCAGAAGTCCCGCGTCGTACGTCAACAGGGCGATCTGCACGCGGTTGTTGAGCCCGAGCTTGGCGAGGATGCGGGAGACGTGGGTCTTGACCGTGGCGACGCTCATGAAGAGCGCGGCGGCGATCTCCGCGTTGGAGGCGCCCCGGCCGACGGCGACGGCGACCTCGCGTTCGCGGTCGTTGAGAGCGGTGATCCGGTCGCGGGCGGTGGCGCGCCGGGTGTCGGGCCCGCCCCCGACGGCGTGCGCCATCAACTGACGGGTGACGGCGGGCGACAGGACCGGGTCGCCGGCCGCGACGCGCCGCACCGCGTCCAGGATCTCGGCGGGCGGGGTGTCCTTGAGCACGAACCCGGCGGCGCCCGCGCGCAGCGCCCGCAGCACCTGCTCGTCGGCGTGGAAGGTGGTGAGGACCACGACCTGGGGCGCGTCCGGACGGCGGCGCAGCAGCTCGGTCGCGGCGAGCCCGTCGACGGTCGGCATCCGGATGTCCATGAGGACGACGTCCGGCCGGGTGCGGTCGACGAGCGGCTCGACCTCGCTGCCGTCGGCGGCCTCGCCGACGATCTCGATGTCGTCGGCACCGCCCATCATGAGGGAGAGCCCGGCGCGCACGAGGGGGTCGTCGTCGACGAGCAGCAGTCGGATCGCGGTCATGGCCCTACCGTAGTGATCCATCCCCGGGGCCCGGACCGGGGGACGGGACGCCGGTGGTGCCAGTTGGGGCGAGGTGGGGTGAGGTGGGGTGAGCGGCTCACCAGCGCGGCCCGGAGCGGACCCGCCAGCCGGGCGCCGGGGCATCGGCTCACCAGCGCGGCCCGGAGCCCACCCGCCAGCCGGGCGCCGGGCGATCGGCTCACCAGCACGGCCCGGAGCCCACCCGCCAGCCGGGCACCGGGCGATCGGCTCACCAACACGGCCCGGAGCCGACCCGGCCGCCGGCCGCCGGGCGCCGGGTGATCGGGACGGTCGTGCCGGGCACCGGCTCCGACGGGCCGGGGTCGGCGCGCGAGCACGGTCCCGCCGACGCCGACGCCGACGGCCTTGTGCCGGGCAGGGAGGAGACGTAGGCGCGCGCCGTGGTCGGCCTGAGCCAACGGGCCCGGCCGTCTACGGTCACTCAGGCCACGGGAGCCAGGCGTGCACTCGGAAGCCGCCGTCCGCCGCGGTGCCGTGGTCGAGGCTGCCGCCGGCCAGACTCGCGCGTTCGGTGAGCCCGATCAGGCCCTGGCCCGAGCCCGGGACGTGCGGGACCTCGCCGGGTGGCGCCGGGTTGCGCACGGTCACGGTGAGGCCCTCGCCGGGCGCGCCGGCGACCGTCACCGTGACCTCGGCCCCGGGTGCGTGCTTTCGGGCGTTCGTCAGCGCCTCCTGCGCGATGCGGTAGGCGGTGCGACCCACGGAGGCGGGCACGGACCCGGGGTCGGCGACCCGGTGGTCCAGGACCACCTTCATCCCGGCCTCGCGGGACTCGGCGACCAGGGCGTCGATCGCGGCCAGCGTCGGCTGGGGTCGGCCCGTCTCGTCGGAGTCCCCCGTCCGCAGCACGCCGATGATCTCCCGCAGGTCCTGCAGGGCCTCGTGTGCGCTCTCCCGGATCACTCCGGCCGCCCGCGCGATCTCCTCCCGGGGCGCGTCCGGGCGGAACTCCAGCGCGCCCGCGTGCACGCTCAGCAGGGTCAGGCGGTGCGCCAGGACGTCGTGCATCTCCCGTGCGATCGCCTCCCGTGCCAGCCGCTGGGCCTGTTCGGCCCGCAGCGCGGCCTCCGTCTCGGCCCTCCGCGCCCGATCCCGCAGGCTCAGCATCAGCTGCCGCTTGGACCGTACGAACAGGCCCCAGCCGACGATCGCCGCCGTGACCAGCGCGGTGACGAAGACGGCGGCGAGGAAGGGCAGGTCCGGGTCCGGGCGCAGCCAGAAGAACAGGGGGATGAGCGCGAACTGGATACCGCTGACCCATGCGGCGTACTTGAAGGGGCGGTGCACGGCGACGGTGAAGAGGGCGATCATGCCCGCGCCGCCCGAGGTGGTCGACACCAGGCCGACGGGGATCATCGCCAGCGCGAGCCCGAGCGGCCAGCGGCGGCGCAGCCAGACCGCCGCGCAGCTCAGCCCGGCGAGCGACAGGTCGGCGACGACGAGAGCGGGTGGCGTGTGGGCGTCCTGCCGCAGCGAGTGCCCGGTGGCGAACGCGATGACCACGGCCAGCAGGAAGCATCCGAAGTCGACGACCCAGTCGCGCAGGGTGCGCCGGGGCCGCCGACGGGGCCCGGCCGCCTCGGGGTCCAGCTCCGCGATCACTGCGGAGGGCAGATGCCATCGCCGCCGGGGCAGCCCGTACGCCGACGCGCCGGACGTACCTCCCGGGGTCCCGGGCGCGGTGGTGCGGGCCGGCGGCAGCAAGGGAGGGGCGGACGGGGGCTGGAGCGGAGTCTGCATGGCGGGGACCGAAGGGGACGAGGGTCGGGAGGAGGGCGGGAGGAGGCGCACCGGTGTGTCGTGGCCGGACGCGGGTCCGGGTGGGGACGGCGCCGGTTCGGGTCCGCGCGACCACCGGCCCGTGCGGATCGGGCGCAGGCGGGACCTGCGGCCCTCCGCGACCGTCTCGGGCCGCAGTGCCGTTCGTCCTGCCGGGCGCACCGGCTCGTCTCCGCTCACGGTCGACAAATCTACGCAGGAGAGCTACCGGGCACCTCCCCCGCGGCCGTGATCCGCGACCAAAGTCGCAACGCCGCAGACTTTCGGCGCCGGCCCGCGGGGCGGGACTTCCGCGCGGCGGGTCCACGACACCCAACTGGCCAGCGTGGTCTCGTCTATCCCCAGATCCTTCGCGACCTCGGCGATCGTCTTGCCGGTCGCGGTGGCGATCCGTACGGCCCCCTCACGGAACTCCGCACCGAACTTCCTTCGCGTCTGCCATGACTCCCAACTTCCCCTGCAGTCACGGTCTCCACGCTACGAGGGGAGGGACACTGACAGTTCAGCCTGCTACGGCGCAGAAGGGCTGCAGCGACGCGAATGTGCAGGCGCCATGAAGTCCTACCGTGCCAAGTGAACTTCCCGATAACTCATCGGACCTGACGGGGAATTTTCCGGAGTGGTCGTTGACATGACAATCTCTACGCGCGTCATCATGAGCGGCATGAGATTCCCCCCACGCGCAACACGCATCGGCGCAGCCGCCGCTCTCCTGTCCGCCCTCCTCGTGGGCGGCACCGTCACCGCCACCACGGCGGACGCCGCAGCCAACTCCGTCGGCAGCATCTGCTACAGCGCCCTCCCCTCCCAGGCCTACGACACCCTGGACCTGATCGCCCAGGGCGGGCCGTACCCGTACCGGCAGGACGGCACTGTCTTCACCAACCGCGAAGGCGTCCTGCCCAGCCAGCCGTCCGGCTACTATCACGAATACACGGTCAAGACGCCCGGCTCCTCCACACGCGGCGCCCGCCGCATCGTCACCGGTGAGGAGACCCAGGAGGACTACTACACCTCCGACCACTACGCCACGTTCGATCTCATCGACTTCGGCTGCTGAGGCCTGACAGCCCGTCAGCATGGGGGCTGGAGGCCTGTTCCGCGCTCAGCCTGGCCTCCAGCTCCGGATCATCAGCCGCATGAACCACGGAAAGACGGTTCGTGCACATTCCCGGCCCGCTGA
>NZ_BBZJ01000044.1 GCF_001417775.1 Streptomyces sp. TP-A0356
AGCGGCCAACGCCTCGCGGTCCAGGTCCGTGGGCAGGTCCAGCAGACCACCCCACCGGTCCGGGTGCTCCAACGCGGCAACCCGGCCCAGACCCCACAGCGCGGCCTGCTCAGGATCGATCACGTCTTCGGAGGAGCCACCGACCGCAACCGCCCCGGACGTCACCAGCCACAACCGCGCCGGCACACCGACATCACCCAGCGCCTGCACCAGGGCCATGGTGACCCCGAGTCCCGCGTGCGAGGCGGCGAGGCAGGAGATCACTCCGGACAGGGGCTCGCCCTTCGCGGCCTCCGTCAGCACGGCGGCCAGCCCTTCGCGGTCCTGTGCGTCGCACCGGACGTACTCGACGCCGGAGACGAACTCGTCGAGGCCCGGGAGCCCCGGCCCGTCGGAGGCGTGCAGCAGTAGCCAACGGCCCTTGGTGGTCGTTCCCGGAGGTACGGCCACCCCAGAGGACGATTCCCAGGTCACGCGGTAGCGCCAGCCGTCGGCCGTGGACCGCTCAGCCTGTTCGCGGCGCCACGCGGAGAGCGCCGGAACCACCTCGCCGAGTATCTCCTCGTCCACGCCCAGAACCGACGCCAGCTCGTGCGCCTTCTCGTTCTCGACGAAGTCCCAGAACGCCGTATCCACGGCGCCCGCGGCGGCAGGTGCCGACGGAGTGGCGAATTCTGGCCAGTAGCACTGCCGTTGGAAGGCATACGTCGGCAGTTCCACGATCTTCGCCCCGGTTCCGGCGAAGGCCACCGGCCAGCGAACCGCGCCTCCGGTGGTGTACAACCGGGCCAATGCCCTCAGGACAGCGACCGGTTCGGAGCCCTCACGGCGCAACACCGATGTGAAGACCGGCTCATCTCCTGTCTCCGGGGTCACGCAGGCCTGGGCGAGAGCGGTCAGCGTCCCGTCCGGCCCCACCTCCACGAACCGCGTCACACCATGACCGGCCAGCCACTGAACCCCGTCAGCGAACCGCACCGCCTCCCGCACATGCCTCACCCAGTACTCCGCCGACCCCAACTCACCGACATCCGCAAGCCGCCCGGACACATTCGACACCACCGCCATCCGCGCCGACCCGTAGTCGATGCTCTCCGCGACCCGACGGAACTCCTCCAGCATCGGCTCCATCAACGGCGAATGAAACGCATGACTGACCCGCAGACGGCTCGTACGACGACCCTGCGCGGACAACTGCTCCGCAACCTCGGTCACGGCCGCCTCGACACCCGAAACAACCACCGCACGCGGCCCGTTCACCGCCGCCACCGACACCTCCCCCTCACGGCCCGCCAGCAGCAGCAACACCTCCTCCTCCGCAGCCTCCACCGCAACCATCGCCCCACCCGACGGCAACTCCTGCATCAACCGACCACGCGCCACCACCAGCCGGCACGCATCCGCGAGCGACAACACCCCCGCCACATGCGCAGCCGCCAACTCACCGACCGAATGCCCCACCAGGTAATCCGGGCGCACCCCGAAGGACTCCAGCAGCCGGAACAACGCCACCTCAACGGCGAACAACGCGGGCTGCGCCCACCGCGTCTCGTTCAGCAGCCCGGCATCCTCACCGAAGACGACCTCGCGCAGCGGACGGTCCAGTTCCAGATCCAGGTGAGCGCAGACGGAGTCGAAGGCCTCCGCGTACACCGGATAGCCGTCGTACAGCTCCCACCCCATCTGAAGACGTTGTGCGCCTTGGCCGGCGAAGAGGCATGCGAGCTGGGCCGGTCCGGCCGCGGAGCCGGTCACCGTATGCGGACTTGCCATGTCGTCGGTCAGGGCCATCAGGCCGTGGATGAGCTCATCACGGCTCTCACCCATCACCACGGCTCGGTTCTGGAGAGTGGAGCGAGTCGTGGCCAACGACAGGCCGATGTCGGCGGGTTCGAGGTCTGGGTTCTTTTGGCACCAGGCCAACAACTGTCCGGCCTGGGCGCGTAGGGCGTCGGCCCCGTGGCCGGACAGCACCCAGGGGATCGCCGGGAGAGGCGCCACGTCGTCAGAATCCGGCTCGACCGGCTCGACCGGCTGGACCGACTCGATCGGCTCGAACGGCTGGGTGTGCTCGGTGTGCTCGGCCGGTGCTTCGAGGATGAGGTGAGCGTTGGTGCCACTCAGCCCGAACGACGACACCCCCGCACGCCGCGGACGCTCTCCCGTCTCCGGCCACACCCGGCGCTCCGTCAACACGCGCACCGCACCCGCGTCCCAGTCCACATGCGACGACGGCATATCCACATGCAGCGTCGCCGGCAACACCCCCCGCTCCAACGCCAACACCATCTTGATCACACCCGCCACACCCGCAGCCGCCTGCGTATGACCGATGTTCGACTTCACCGACCCCAACCACAACGGCCGATCCACCGCACGCCCCTGACCGTACGTCGCCAACAGCGCCTGCGCCTCGATCGGATCACCCAGCACCGTCCCCGTACCATGCGCCTCCACCACATCCACATCCGCCGCCGACAAACCCCCACTCGCCAACGCCGCACGGATCACCCGCTGCTGCGACGGACCATTCGGCGCCGTCAAACCATTCGACGCACCATCCTGATTCACCGCCGAACCACGCACCACCGCCAACACCCGATGACCACGACGACGCGCATCCGACAACCGCTCCACCACCAACACACCCACACCCTCACCCCACCCCGTACCATCCGCACCCTCCGCAAACGCCTTGCACCGCCCATCCCCCGCCAAACCACCCTGCCGATCGAACTCGAGGAAGACGTCGGGGGTGGACATGACGGTGACCCCACCCGCGAGTGCAAGGTCGCACTCTCCCGACCGCAGCGACTGCGCCGCCAGATGGAGGGCGACCAGTGACGACGAACACGCCGTGTCCACCGTCACCGCGGGGCCTTCGAGCCCCAGCACATACGACACCCGGCCCGACACCACGCTCGCCGCATTCCCGGTGAGCAGGTGGCCCTCGATGCCCTCAGGCAGGTGCCGGCCGGTTGCGGACCCGTAGTTCTGGTTGCTGCATCCGATGAAGACACCGGTACGACTGCCGTGGACGCCGCCGGCATCGATGCCGGCTCGCTCCAGGGCCTCCCACGACGCCTCCAGTGTGAGCCGCTGCTGCGGGTCCATGGCGAGGGCCTCGCGTGGCGAGATACCGAAGAACGCGGCGTCGAACTCCGCGGCCGACCTGACGAATCCACCATGCGAGGCGGACGCGCCCGGCTCGTCGTCGTCCCATTCCCAGCCGCGGTCGTCGGGGAACTCCGTCATCGCGTCGATGCCCTCGGAGACCAGGTGCCACATGTCCTCGGGAGAGTTGACGTCGCCCGGGTAACGGCAGGCCATCCCCACGATGGCGATGGGCTCGGTCGCCGCGCGTGTCAGCTGCTCGTTCTGCTTGCGCAGGCGCTCGTTCTCGAGCAGCGATGCGCGCAGAGCCGCGACGACGCGCTCCTCGGAGGTGGCCATACTCAACTCCACTGTCTGTGCTTCGGGCTTCAGGGTGGGGTGGGGGTGGGAGGCGTTGCCGGGGGGCGAATCAGTGGGACGTGTCGCCCAGGGCCAACTGCACGAGGTCGTCGACGTCCATCGTGTGAATGGTGTCCGCCGCTTCCTGGCCGGGACCGGGGTCGGCGGCGGCGTACTGGTGCGCTTGCTCCGGCTCCACGAGCGCCATCAGGCCAGCGAGCAGGCCGCTCTCCTTCAACCGGGACAGGGGAATCCTGGCGATCCGGCCGCGCAGGACGTCCTCGTCGGGATCGGCGGGGCCGTCGGCCCGCGCGCCGTCCGTGCCGGTCTCCGGGTCCGGGTCCGGGAACAGCTCGTCGTGGAGATGATCGGCCAGGTGCCGGGAGGTCGGATGGTCGAAGACGAGGGTGCTCGGCAGCCGAAGCCCGGTTTCGGCGTTGAGCTGGTTGCGTAGTTCGACGGCGGTGAGCGAGTCGAAGCCGATGTCACGGAACGCGCGGCCGACGTCGATGGCTCGGCCGTCGGTGCGGCCCAGGACGGCTGTGGCACGGTCACGCACCAGCTCGCGCAGACCACGCCGACGCTCCTGCTCCGGAAGACCGGACAGGCGTCGCACCAGTTCCGGGCTGGTCGACGTGTCCGCCGCCCCGTCCTCGCCCCTGTCCTCGCCCGCCAGGACGGCGGCGGCTTCGGGAAGAGCGGTCAGCAACGGACTCGACCGCCGGCTGGTGAACGTCGCAACGAACCGCTCCCAGTCCACGTCCGCCACCACCACCGCCGTATCACCACACTCCAGCGCACGCCCCAATCCCGCCAACGCCCGCTCCGGGTCCATCACCCGCAAACCACGCCGCGCCAAGTCCACGGCCCCGGCATCCGACACCATCCCCCCACCGCCCCATGGCCCCCACGCCACCGCGGTCCCCACCAGACCACGCGCCCGACGCCCCTCCACCAAGGCATCCGCATACGCATTGGCCGCCGCATACGTCGCCTGTCCCCCGCTGCCCCACACACCCGCGATCGACGTGAACACCACGAACGCCGACAGATGCCGGTCGCCCAAAGCCGCGTCCAGGTGTGCCGCGCCGTTCGCCTTGGCGGACCAGACGTCCACGAAATGCTCGTCGTCCACTTCGTCGAGCGGCGTGGCGTCCGGCATCCCCGCGGCATGGAACACAGCGTCGACCTCGTGGCGCCGCAGCAGTTCCGTAACTGCCTGGGCATCGGCCATGTCGCAGGATTCGACGTGCACCTGTTCCGCGCCCAACTCCGCGAGCTCCGCCCTGAGTTCCGGCACGCCGGGAGTGTCGGCACCCCGTCGGCCGGTGAGTACCAGTTCTCGAACCCCCTGCCCGGCGAGCCAGCGGGCCACCCGGGAACCAAGCGCTCCCGTCCCGCCCGTCACGAGGGCACGGTGGGGCACGCCCCAGCCGGACGCCGGTCGGGACGGCGCGGAGTCGTGGAGGAGACGGCGGGCGAAGACCTCTCCGCCGCGCACGGCGACCTGGTCCTCGGCACCGGACGTCACCACGGCGGCGACTCGGGCCAGTTCACGGCGATCCGCCCGCTCCGGCACGTCGACCAGGCCACCGAGTCGCTCCGGGTGCTCCAGTGCGGCCACCCGGCCCAGGCCCCACACCGCGGCCTGTTCCGGAACCACGGCCCCGTCGGAAGAGTGCCCCACCGCCACGGCGACCCGGGTCAGCCACCACGACGGAACGGTGACACCGCTGTCCCCCAGCGCCTGCGCCAGGGCGAGTGCCGTCTCCGGCCGACCGGGCACCGCCAGCAGACCGGCCACGGCCTCGCCCGCCGCGGCGTCCGAGATGGTGCGGGCCAGCTCACTACGGACCGCATCCGGGGCGAAGCTCAGCCGCTCCAGGCCCGGCAGGTGGTCCTCGATGCCGGGGAAGCCGGTGTCATCGGCCGGGTGCAGCAGCAGCCATCGCCCCTCCGCGACCGCCGGCGACAGGTTGCGAACCGGTTCCCAGCCCACGCGGTAGCGCCAGCCGTCGACCGTCGACCGCTCGATCTGTCCGCGGCGCCAGGCGGACAGGGCGTCTACGACATTGTCGAGCACTCCCGGTTCGACACCGAGCGCGACCGCCAGGTCATGGGCGCTGCCCCGTTCCACGAGATCCCAGAACGCCGCGTCCCCGGTACCGTCGGCCGAAGGTGACGGCTTCGGCTCGGGCCAGAACCAGTCGCGTTGGAAGGCGTACGTCGGCAGCTCGACGGGGTGCGCATCGGTTCCCTGGAACAGCGTCGGCCAGTCGACCGGGCCACCGTGCACGAACACACCGGCCAGCGCCTGGAGCAGGGCGTCCGGCTCGTCGCGGTCCTTGCGCAGGGCGGGTACGAAGAGCGCCTCCCGCTCCTCGGGAACACAGGCCTGGGCGAGAGCGGTCAGCGTCCCGTCCGGCCCCACCTCCACGAACCGCGTCACACCATGACCGGCCAGCCACCGAACCCCGTCAGCGAACCGCACCGCCTCCCGCACATGCCGCACCCAGTACTCCGCCGACCCCAACTCACCACCATCCGCGACCTCACCGGTGACATTGGAGACCACCGCCATCCGCGCCGACCCGTAGTCGATGCTCTCCGCGACCCGACGGAACTCCTCCAACATCGGCTCCATCAACGGCGAATGAAACGCATGACTGACCCGCAGACGGCTCGTACGACGACCCAACGCGGACAAACGCTCCACAACCTCGGCCACGGCCGCCTCGACACCCGAAACAACCACCGCACGCGGCCCGTTCACCGCCGCCACCGACACCTCCCCCTCACGGCCCGCCAGCAGCAGCAACACCTCCTCCTCCGCAGCCTCCACCGCAACCATCACCCCACCCGACGGCAACTCCTGCATCAACCGACCACGGGCGACCACCAGCCGGCAGGCGTCCGCCAACGACAACACCCCCGCCACATGCGCAGCCACCAACTCACCGACCGAATGCCCCACCAGGTAATCCGGGCGCACCCCGAAGGACTCCAGCAGCCGGAACAACGCCACCTCGACCGCGAACAACGCGGGCTGCGCCCACCGCGTCTCGTTCAGCAGCCCGGCATCCTCACCGAACACCACCCCACGCAGTTCCTCGCCGACCTCGGCCACCACCGCGTCGAACGCCTCCGCGAACACCGGAAACGCCTCATACAACCCCCGGCCCATCCCCAGCCGCTGCGCACCCTGACCCGAGAACAAGAACGCCAGCCGACCTTCGGTGGCGAGGCCCTGGGTCACGTTCGGCAGCGACCCGCCCTCGGCCAGGGCGGACAGGCCGGCCAGTAGCTCAGCGCGGTCCGCGCCCCGCACCACCGCGCGGTGCTCGAAGACCGTGCGGGTGGCGGCGAGCGACAGACCGATGCCGACGGCGGTGTGTTCCGGATGGTCCTGGAGATGGGCCGACAACCGCTCGGCCTGGGCCCGGAGCGCCGCGCTGCCGCGCGCGGTCACCACCCACGGCACCACCCCTTCCTCGACGACCTGTCCCGCCGTGGTGTGCACGGAGCTCTCGTCAGGCGCGCCTTCCAGGATGAGGTGAGCGTTGGTGCCACTGAACCCGAACGACGACACCCCCGCACGCCGCGGACGCTCTCCCGTCTCGGGCCACACCTGGCGCTCCGTCAGCAGACGCACCGCACCCGCATCCCAGTCCACGTGCGACGACGGCGCATCCACATGCAACGTCGCCGGCAACACCCCCCGCTCCAACGCCAACACCATCTTGATCACACCCGCCACACCCGCAGCCGCCTGCGTATGACCGATGTTCGACTTCACCGACCCCAACCACAACGGCCGATCCACCGACCGCCCCTGCCCGTACGTCGCCAACAACGCCTGCGCCTCGATCGGATCACCCAACACCGTCCCCGTACCATGCGCCTCCACCACATCCACATCCGCCGCCGACAAACCCCCACTCGCCAACGCCGCACGGATCACCCGCTGCTGCGACGGACCATTCGGCGCCGTCAAACCATTCGACGCACCATCCTGATTCACCGCCGAACCACGCACCACCGCCAACACCCGATGACCACGACGACGCGCATCCGACAACCGCTCCACCACCAACACACCCACACCCTCACCCCACCCCGTACCATCCGCACCCTCCGCAAACGCCTTGCACCGCCCATCCCCCGCCAAACCACCCTGCCGACTGAACTCCACGAACGCACCCGGCGTCGACATCACCGTCGCGCCACCGACGAGAGCCATCTCGCACTCGCCCGCGGCCAGCGCGCGGATCGCCCAGTGCAGGGCGACCAGGGAGGACGAACACGCCGTGTCCACCGTCACCGCGGGGCCTTCGAGCCCCAGCACATACGACACCCGGCCCGACACCACACTCGCCGCATTCCCGGTCCCGAGGTAGCCCTCCGCGTTCTCCTTCGCGGTGTGGAGGACCTGGACATAGTCCTGGCCGTTGGTCCCCGTGAAGACCCCGACGTGACGTCCCCGCAGGGAACGGGGGTCGATTCCGGCCCGCTCCACGGCCTCCCACGACACCTCCAACAGCAACCGCTGCTGCGGATCCATCGCCACCGCCTCCCGCGGCGACACACCGAAGAAGTCCGCGTCGAAGGCGCCGACTCCGGTCAGGAAGCCACCGCGAGAGGTGGACGAAGTGCCTTCGCGCCGTGCCGTCGGGTGCGGGTCGTAGAGGCGCTCCACGTCCCAGCCGCGATCGCGGGGGAAGTCGGTGATGGCGTCGTCGCCGCTGATGAGCAGTTCCCAGAGCTGCTCGGGGCTCTCGATGCCACCGGGGAAGCGACAGCCCATGCCCACGATGGCGACGGGATCGTGCGTGAGGTCGCTCGCGGATCCGTGCCGGGCGGGGGCCGTTTCGGCCGTGCTCCGCCCCACAGGGGTCATCTCGCCGAGCAGGAGGTCCGCGACGGCCGCCGGGGTCGGATGGTCGAAGGCCAGCGTGGCGGGCAGGGAGAGGCCGGTGGCGCTGGTCAGGGCGTTGCGCAGTTCCAGGACGGTGAGGGAGTCGAAGCCCAGTTCGCGGAAGGGCCGGTCGAGGTCCAGCGGTGCGCCTGAGTCGTGACCGAGAACGCCGGCCACGATGGTGCGCACCAAGTCCCGTACCGCCGAGGCGCGTTGTACCTCCGGCAGCGCGGCGAGGGCCCCTCCGGTCGTCGTCGTGGCCGTGCCATTCGGGGCGGCCTGGCGCAGGGACGGACGACCCGTCAGGGAGCGCAGGAGCGGCGGGAGCTCTTCGCGCCCCCTGCGCAGGACGGCTGTGTCGAGGCGGAGCGGGACCGGGATGCCCTTGCCAGGGGAGAGACAGCGGTCGAAGAGGGCGAGGGCGTCCCGGGTGGGCAGGGCGCCGACGCCGCTGCGGCCGATGCGTCCGCGCCGGGCCGTGCCGATGCCGCTCGTCATGGTGCTGTCCTGCTCCCACAGGCCCCAGGCGATGGTCACGGCTGGTTGTCCCTCGGACCGGGCGTGACCGGCGAACGCGTCGAGGAAGGCGTTGGCGGCCGCGTAGTTGCCCTGGCCGGGGCCTCCGAAGGTCGCCGCGGCGGAGGAGAACAGGACGAACGCCGACAGGCCGCGGTCGCGGGTCAGTTCGTGGAGGTGTACGGCGGCGTCGGCCTTGGGACGCAACACCGTGGCGAGCCGGTCCGGGGTGAGGGAGGTGATCACGCCGTCGTCGAGGACGCCGGCGGCATGCACGACCGCGCCGAGCGGTCGCTCCGGCGGGAGGGTGTCCAGAAGGGCGGCGAGATCCTCCCGGTCACCGACGTCGCAGGCGGCGACGGTGAGCCGGACGCCGGACGCGACGAGGTCCGCTGCCAGCTCCGCGGCACCGGGGGCGTCGGCGCCCCGTCGGCCGACGAGGACGAGGTGCCGCATGCCGTGCTGGGCCACGAGATGCCGTACGACGGCCGCACCGACGGTGCCGGTGCCGCCGGTGACCAGAACCGTGCGCTCCGGGTCGAAGGCGGCCGCGGGGGTGGACGGTTCGGCGGGATCGGTGCGGCGCGTCAGACGGGGTTCGAGGACACGTCCGGCGCGCAGCGCCACGTCGGGCCGGCCGTGCGCCACGGCGGCGGCGATCTCGTCGGCGGTCAGCGCGTCGGCATCGGTGTCCAGGAGCAGGATCCGGCCGGGGTTCTCCGACTGGGCGGACCGGACGAGGCCCCGTACCGCGGCCGCGGGGAGGTCGGTGACGGTCTCGTCGTCGGTGACGGCGACCGCTCCCCGGGTGAGGACCAGCAGGCGGGACCGGGCGTGGCGGTCGTCGGCCAGCCACTGCTGCAGGAGGGCGAGGGCGTCGGCGGTGGCCGTGTGGACGGCTTGCGCCAGGTCGGTACGGGCCGTGGCCGGGGTGTGCCAGGGCACGACGACGAGATCGGGGAGGTCCGTCCGGTCGCGCAGGGCGTCGAGGAGGTCGTCGGGGCCCCCGTGGACGGCGATGTCCATGGGCCGGGGCTGCACGGGTTGGTCGGACGGGAGCCATTCGACCGTGTAGAGGTCGCTGTCGGCGGCTGTCGGAAGCGTGGGCAGTTCGGTCTCCGTGAGCGGCCGGACGGTGAGGGCCCGCGCGGTCAGGACGGGGGCGCCCGTGCCGTCGAGGAGGCTCAGCGAGACGGTGCCGTCCGGGCGGGGCCGGATGCGGATCCGTACGGATTCCGCGGCGTCGGCGTGCAGAGTGAGTCCGGACCACGTGAGGAGGTGCGGTGCGGGCGATCCGAGTGCTGCCAGCGTGGTGAGGGCCCCGTCGATGAGCGACGGGTGCACGGCGTACCGGTCGGCGTCGGCGCGCTGCGGTTCGGGGAGCGCCGCCTCGGCGACGATCTCCTCGCCGAGGCGCCATACGCCGGTCAGCGAGCGGTGGTCCGCGGCGGTGCTGCCCCTCTCGTCGAGGGTGCGGTAGAGCTCGTCGACGTCGACCGGGATGGCGTCGGCGGGCGGCCATGTCGCGGGGGCCTGGTCCATGGGTTCCGGGTCCGGGTGGGGAACCTGGAGGAGGGTGCCGTGGGCGTGCCGTCGCCAGGGGCGCTCGATACCGGGGGCGTCCGCCTCGTCACCGGCCGTGCCCAGGGGGCGGGCGTGCACGGTGACGTCCCATCGGCCGTCCTCGTCGGTGGCGTCGACGACGGTCTGGATCTCGAAGCCACCGGTGTCCGGCATGGGAAGGGGGACGTCGACGGCCAGGTCGGCGAGGTGATGGGCGCCGATCAGGCGACCGGCGTGCAGGGCGAGGTCCGTGAACACGGCGGGTGACAGCACGGGGAGGCCGAACGCGGTGTGGTCCGCGAGCCACGGATGGGTGCGGGGGGACAGCCGTCCGGTGCATATGAGTGAGGACGACTCGGCGAGGCTGATACTGGCGGTCAGCAAGGGGTGGCCCGTGCGGTGCGCGGTTCCGGGGGCCACGGGGTCCAGCCAGTGGCGGCGGCGCTGGAAGGCGTACGTCGGCAGGTCGACCGTCGGCTGGTCGCCGGGCAGGAGCGTCGACCAGTCGACGCTCACACCGCGGGCGTGGAGTGCGGCCAGGGCTCCCAGTGCGGCGACGGGCTCCTCCCGGTCCTTGCGCAGGACGGGTACCAGGAGGGGATCGGCGTCGGGCGTGGTGAGGCCGGCCTGGGCCAGGGCGGTCAGGGTGCCGTCGGGGCCGATCTCGACGAGCCGGGTGACGCCGTGCTCCTCCAGCCGGCGCACCCCGTCCGCGAAGCGGACCGCCTCCCGGACGTGCCGGACCCAGTACTCCGGGGACTCCAACTCGCCCGGAGCGGCGACATGCCCGGTCACATTGGAGACCACCGCGATCCGCGGCGGCGCGTAGGTGATGCCTGCCGCGACCGCCCGGAAGTCGTCCAGCATCGGTTCCATCAAGGGCGAGTGGAAGGCGTGGCTGACCCGCAGCCGGGTGGTGCGCCGGCCCATGGTGGCGAGTTCCTCGGCGATGGCCGCGGCCGCCGCCTCGGTGCCCGAGACCACGGCCGAGCGCGGTGCGTTGACCGCCGCGACGGACACGTCGGACTCGCGGCCGGCCAGCAGCGCCACGACCTCGTCCTCCGTGGCCTCCACCGCGAACATGGCGCCCGCGGAGGGCAGTTGCTGCATCAGCCGGCCACGGGCCACCACCAGCCGGCAGGCGTCCGCCAGGGACATCACCCCGGCCACATGCGCGGCCGCCAGCTCACCGATGGAGTGCCCCACCAGGTAGTCGGGGCGCACCCCGAAGGACTCCACCAGGCGGAACAACGCCACCTCGACCGCGAACAACGCGGGCTGCGCCCAACGCGTCTCGTTCAGCAGCCCGGCATCCTCACCGAAGACCACCTCACGCAGTTCCTCGCCGACCTCGGCCACCACCGCGTCGAACGCCTCCGCGAACACCGGAAACGCCCCGTACAACCCCCGGCCCATCCCTGGCCGCTGTGCGCCCTGACCCGAGAACAGGAAGGCTGTCTTGCCGCCCCGGCGTGCCGTGTCCACGACGACGTGGGCGGCGGTCTCTCCGGTCGCCAGTGCCTTGAGGCCGCCGATGAGTGTGTCGTGGCTCTGGCCGAGTACCACCGCTCGGTGCTCGAAGAGGGTCCGCCGAACGGCCAGCGTGTGGGCGACGGCGTGGTCGTCGTCCGTCGGGTGGGAACCGAGGTGGGTCAGCAGGGCGCGGGCCTGGGCTTCCAGGGCTTCGCGGGTCTGTGCGGACAGCAGCCAGGGGACGACCGAGGGCTCGGGCCGCGTCTCCTGCGCGGTCACGGGGTCCTCGGCGGGTGCCTCCTCCACGATGACGTGGGCGTTGGTGCCGCTGACGCCGAATGCGGAGACGCCCGCGCGGCGCGGCCGGCCGGGGTCGGTCCACGTGACGGGTTCGGTCAGCAGCCGGACGTTTCCCTCGGTCCAGTCGACGGTGCTGGAGGGGGCGTCGACGTGCAGGGTGCGGGGCAGCCTGCGGTGGCGCAGGGCCTGCACCATCTTGATGACGCCGCCGACGCCCGCGGCGGCCTGCGTGTGACCGATGTTGGACTTCAGCGAACCCAGCCACAGCGGGCGGTCCGCGGGGCGCTCCTGACCGTAGGCGGCGAGGAGGGCCTGCGCCTCTATCGGGTCGCCGAGGGTGGTGCCCGTGCCGTGGGCCTCCACCGCGTCGACGTCCGCGGGCCGCAGTCCCGCCGCGGCCAGGGCGGAACGGATGACCCGTTGCTGGGCCGGGCCGTTGGGCGCGGTGAGTCCGCTGCTCGCGCCGTCCTGGTTGACCGCCGAACCGCGGATCACGGCGAGCACCGGGTGATGGTTGCTGCGGGCGTCGGAGAGCCGTTCCAGCAGGAGCATGCCGGCGCCCTCGCCCCAGCCTGTGCCGTCGGCGGCCTCCGCGAAGGACTTGCACCGGCCGTCCGGTGACAGCCCCCGCTGTCGGCTGAACTCCAGGAACGTGACCGGGGTGGACATGACGGCGACGCCGCCCGCGAGGGCGAGGCCGCACTCGCCCGCGCGCAGCGCCTGGACGGCGAGGTGCAGCGAGACCAGGGAGGAGGAGCAGGCGGTGTCGACGGTGAGCGCCGGGCCTTCGAAGCCGAAGGTGTAGGAGATGCGGCCGGAGGCGATGCTGGCGGCGCTGCCGTTGCCTATGTATCCGTCCAGTCCGGGGGGCGGCTCGGGGAAGCGGGAGCCGTAGTCGTTGTACATCACGCCGGCGAACACGCCGGTGTCGCTGCCCCGGAGGTCGACGGGGCGCAGGCCGGCCCGTTCCAGGGCTTCCCAGACGACCTCGAGGAGCAGCCGCTGCTGGGGATCGGTGGCCAGCGCCTCGCGCGGCGAGATGCCGAAGAAGTCGGCGTCGAAGTCGGCGGCGTCGTGGAGGAATCCGCCTTCGCGGGTGTAGCACGTGCCTGGGCGCGCCGGGTCGGGGTCGTAGAGCGAGTCGACGTCCCAGCCGCGGTCCTCGGGGAAGCCGGAGACGGCGTCCGTGCCCGTGTCGACCAGCCGCCACAGGTCCTCCGGGGTGCGCACATCGCCGGGGTAACGGCAGCTCATGGAGACGACGGCGATGGGTTCCGTGGCCTTCGCCTCGACCTGCCGCAGACGGCTACGGGTGCGCTGGAGGTCGTTGGTGACGCGCGTCAGGAACTCGCGAATCCTGTCCTCGCTCACGGATCGGTTTCCCTTCGACAGCGGGCACGAGATCTCGCCGGTGGTCGCACGGGCGGCAGCCACGGCGCGGAGGGGTGGCGTTCCTCGCCGTGCGGACGCAGGCGCGGGCGTCCCGGGCGGCCGGCGCCTCGGCCTGGTCCGCGGGGCATGCCCTCACGGCCGATTATGAGGAGGGGCGTGTGCTCCCGCTGACCCGCGCCGACCGGCTCTAAGAGAACTTCTAGCGTTGACGGGGGGCTAGGGCTCGGCCCTCAGGTCGAGGGCGCCGGGAGCGACGGGTGGGAGGAGTCCCTCTTCGGCGCTGCGGTCGAGGAGAGCGCGAACTGCCTGGTGGCCTTCCTCGCCGAGTTCCGCCGTGAATGGGTTGACGTACAGGTCGATGTGCTGATCGACGACGGCTGGTTCCATCTCCTGTGCCTGGGCGAGGACATAGGCACGGGAGGTCTCGGGGGTCGTCCAGGCGAAGCGCACCGAAGCCCGTAGCGCGTCGGCGAGTTCCCGCAGAACTCGGTCGCCGAGGGAGCGCTTGGCGACGATGGCGCCGAGCGGGATGGGCAGTCCGGTCTGCTTCTCCCACTCCTCGCCCATGTCGGCCAGACAGTGCAGCCCGTACTGACCGTAGGTGAAACGGGCTTCGTGGATGACGAGTCCGGCGTCCACGAGGCCGTCGCGCACGGCGGGCATGATCTCGTGGAAGGGCATGACGACGATCTCGCCCACTCCTGCGGGCACGGCGCCGGCCGCCCACAGCCGGAAGAGCAGGTAGGCCGTGGATCGGGTGCTCGGTACGGCGATCCGGGCTCCGGACAGGGCGGTGGGGTCCCCGGGCTCCCCGACCAGGACGAGCGGCCCGCAGCCGCGTCCGACGGCACCGCCGCAGGGCAGCAGCGTGTACGCGCCGAGGATGTACGGCAGGACGCCGTAGGAGACTTTCAGGACATCGAGTTCGCCCCGTTCGGCGAGGCCGTTGGTGATGTCGATGTCGGCCAGGGTCACCTCGACCGCGGGCGCACCGGGCACCAGACCGTGCGTCCACGCGTGGAAGACGAACGTGTCGTTGGGGCACGATGAGTGCGCCAGGGTGAGTGGTGGCGTCATGCGCTCGCCTCTTTCTCTGCCATGGGGTCGGTGAGGGTCTCGTCAGGGGCCGGCGTCGGCGGGCCGGATGGTCCGGTTCCAGGAAACCCGTTGCGGGTGTGGGGTTTTCCCCAGACTGCCCTCCGCAAGGATGAGAGCGCCCCACCCGGCGCGGCGTCGATGCCTGTCGACCCAGGGGCCCGGGGGTTGCGGTTCCCGCCGGGTCCCTGTCTCGTCCGGGGACGGACGGCGCGCCGAAGTCGCGCCGGACGGGGCAGTTCGCTCGTCCGGCCGGCCTCCCCGGCCGGACGAGTGGCCCGCCGGTCGCACGAGTCGGTACGACGCGGGCACCCGCATGACGAGTCACGTGCCCTGCCGCGTGCTCCCACTCACCACGTGTGCCGCCAGGCACTGACCGAGGAGGTTCCCGGCAATGGACGCTGGGCTCAAGCGCGAGCTGGAGGAGAAGGTCCTCTCCGGTGAGCGGCTGTCCCGCGAGGACGGCATCGCGTTGTACGAGTCGGACGACCTGGCCTGGCTGGGCGGCCTCGCGCACGAGGTGCGGACCCGCAAGAACGGTGACGTGGTCCACTTCAACGTCAACCGTCACCTCAACATGACCAACGTGTGCACGGCGTCCTGCGCCTACTGCTCCTTCCAGCGCAAGCCGGGGGAGAAGGACGCGTACACGATGCGCATCGAGGAGGCGGTCCGGCTCGCCAGGACGATGGAGAACGAGCACCTGTCGGAGCTGCACATCGTCAACGGCCTGCACCCGAACCTGCCGTGGCGCTACTACCCGCGCTCGCTGCGCGAGCTGAAGGCCGCCCTGCCGAACGTCTCGCTGAAGGCGTTCACGGCGACCGAGATCCACCACTTCGAGACCATCTCCGGGCTCAGCGCCTCCGAGATCCTCGACGAGCTGATCGACGCCGGTCTGGAGTCGCTGACCGGCGGCGGCGCGGAGATCTTCGACTGGGAGATCCGGCAGCACATCGTCGACCACAGGACGCACTGGGAGGACTGGTCGCGCATCCACCGCCTGGCGCACGAGAAGGGTCTGAAGACCCCGTGCACCATGCTGTACGGCCACATCGAGGAGCCGCGCCACCGCGTGGACCATGTGCTGCGGCTGCGTGAACTCCAGGACGAGACCGGCGGCTTCCAGGTCTTCATCCCGCTGCGCTACCAGCACGACTTCGTGGACGTGAAGGACGGCAAGGTCCGCAACCGCCTCCAGGCCCGGACGCAGATGGCGACCGGCGCGGAGGCCCTGAAGACCTTCGCGGTCTCGCGTCTGCTGTTCGACAACGTCCGGCACGTCAAGGTGTTCTGGGTGATGCACGGCGTGCAGACCGCGCAGCTGGCCCTCCAGCACGGCGCCGACGACATGGACGGCTCGGTCGTCGAGTACAAGATCACGCACGACGCGGACGACTTCGGCACGCCGAACAAGCTGACCCGGGAGGACCTGCTCGACCTGATCCGCGACGCGGGCTTCCGTCCGGTGGAGCGGAACACACGGTACGAGATCATCCGCGAGTACGAGGGCCCGGACCCGGCGCGCCGCGACGAGCCACAGCCCATGCGCGTGTGAGCCGGCGGCCCCGCCCCTCGGCTCCGGCCCCTCCCTTCTTCGCACGGCGGCGCCCCGGCGACGGCTGAGGCGCCGTCGCGCAAGCGCCCCCAACTTGTGCCCGTCCGCGCACTCCCCGACCCATTCGGCAGGCAGGTGGAAATGTCCTCGCACACGACCAACGAACAGGACCTCGAAGTCTGGATCGACCAGGGCCTGTGCACCGGTGACGGTATCTGCGCCCAGTACGCGCCCGAGATATTCGAACTCGACATCGATGGCCTCGCGTATGTGAAGAGCCCCGAGGACGAGCTGCTGCAGGAGCCCGGAGCCACCACGCGGGTGCCCCTGGACCTCCTGAACGACGTCGCGGACTCGGCCGAGAAGTGCCCTGGCGACTGCATTCACGTCCGGCGAGTCTCCGACGCGGTCGAGGTCTACGGACCCGACGCGCAATAGCACGGGCCCGTCCGACGCGGCCCGGTCTCACCCCACCGCCACCGCTGCCACCGGACCCGACCGGGGATTCCGGCGGCTTCGGTCCTCACTCCCGCACTCTTCGACGACCGGGACGACGCGATGCGTCCGGGTCCGTCGGATCCTTCGGAAGGACACGCACGTCCATGAGTCCCAGCCCTTCGGACGATCTGTGGATCCGCCGGTTCCAGCCGGCGCCCGAGGCGACGGAGCGCCTGGTGTGCTTCCCGCACGCAGGCGGTTCCGCCAGCTTCTACCTCCCCGTCTCCTCCGCGCTCAGTCCCGAGGTCGACGTCGTCGCCGTGCAGTACCCGGGGCGTCAGGACCGGCGCAGGGAACGGGGGCTGACCTCGATCGCGGAACTCGCCGACGGCGTCACCGAGGCGCTGGCCGCCTGGGACGACCGGCCGCTGACCTTCTTCGGGCACAGCATGGGCTCGGTCGTGGCCTTCGAGGTGGCCCGGCGCATGGAACGTGCCGGGTCCGGACCTGTCCGGCTGTTCGCCTCCGGACGGCGGGCCCCGTCCCGCACCCGCGGCGAGAAGGTGCACACTCTCCATGACGCCGCCGTCGTCGCCGAACTGCGCTCGCTCAGCGGCACCGACACCCAGTTCCTGGACGACGAGGAGCTGCTGCGCATGGTCCTGCCCGCCATTCGCAGCGACTACCAGGCCGTGGAGACCTACCGGTGCGACCCGGGCGCGACCGTGCGCTGCCCGGTCACCGTTCTCGTCGGCTTCGACGACCCCAAGACCTCACTCGACGAGGCGCGGGCCTGGGAGGAGCACACCCTGAGCGGTATGGACCTGCGCGTCTTCCCCGGCGGGCACTTCTTCCTCTCCGAACATCCCGCCGACGTCATCGCCGTCCTCACCGAGCACTTCTCCGCGACCGCGTCCCGCCAGGCCTGACGCGCTGCCCACGTGGAAGCGGCCCAGCCCTCCTTGTCCCAGCGATCCGTTCCGGGAGCCGTGCACAGATGACTCACCAACCCGTCGAAGAAGTGTCGCGGCCCCCCGGCGGCAGGCGCAGCCGGCCCAGGGTGGGGCACATCCAGTTCCTCAACTGCCTTCCCCTGTTCTGGGGGCTGGCCCGTACGGGCAGCCTCCTCGACCTGGATCTGCGCACCGACACCCCGGACGGCCTCAACGACGCGCTGGCCGCGGGGGACCTCGACATCGGTCCCATCAGCCTGGTCGAGTTCCTCAAGAACGCCGACGACCTGGTTGCTCTGCCCGACATCGCCGTGGGCAGCGACGGCGATGTGATGTCGTGCCTCATCGTCAGCCAGGTGCCGCTGGAGCAGCTGGACGGCGAGCCGGTCGCGCTGGGATCGACGAGCCGTACGTCGGTGCGGCTGGCGCAACTGCTCCTCGCCGAACGCATCGGCGTGCGACCCGAGTACTTCGTCAGCCCGCCCGACCTGCGGACGATGATGAGTGAGGCGCGCGCCGCCGTCGTCATCGGTGACGCCGCGCTGCGCGCCGCGCTGCACGAGGCGCCCCGGCTCGGTCTCCAGGTGCACGACCTGGGCCGGATGTGGAAGGACTGGACCGGACTGCCCTTCGTGTTCGCCGTGTTCGCCGCACGCCGGGACTTCCTCGCCAGGGAACCCGACCTGGTGCACCAGGTCCACGCCGACCTGCTCGCGTCCCGCGACCTGTCGCTGGCAGAGGTGGCCAAGGTGTGCGAGCAGGCATCCCGATGGGAGGAGTTCGACGCGGTGACGCTGGAGCGTTACTACACGACGGCGCTCGACTTCCGTCTCGGCCCGCAACAGCTCGCCGGAATCAAGGAGTTCGCCCGCCGGGTCGGCGGGGACACCGAGGGATTCGCGCCCGACGTCCGCGTGCGGCTCCTGGACTCGCCCGACATCGCATGACCTGAGACACGACCAGCACTCACCCTCGACATCCCGGAAAGGCCGGCACCATGCCCCGACCTCCCCAGTCTCCGCTGCAAACCGTTCTCGACCGTGCCGCCGAGGGTGGGCGGATCACCCCCGAAGAGGCGCTCGTCCTGTACCGCGACGCCCCGCTGCACGCGCTGGGCGCCGCCGCCGACGCCGTACGCCGCCGCAGGTACGCGGGCACCGAGCACATCACGACGTACATCATCGAGCGCAACATCAACTACACGAACGTGTGCGTGACGGCGTGCAAGTTCTGCGCGTTCTACGCGGCCCCGAAGGACACCGCCAAGGGCTGGACCCGCGACCTCGACGACATCCTGCGCCGCTGCGCGGAGACCGTGGAGCTGGGCGGCACGCAGATCATGTTCCAGGGCGGCCACCACCCCGACTACGGCGTCGAGTACTACGAGAAGCACTTCCGCGCCATCAAGGAAGCCTTCCCGCAGCTGGTCATCCACAGCCTGGGCGCCAGCGAGGTCGAGCACATGGCGCGTATCTCCGGCGTGTCGGTGGAAGAGGCCATCACCCGTATCCACGCGGCCGGCCTCGACTCCTTCGCCGGGGCGGGCGCGGAGCTGCTGCCCGAGCGGCCGCGCAAGGCCATCGCGCCGCTGAAGGAGTCCGGTGAGCGCTGGCTGGAGATCATGGAGGCCGCGCACAACCTCGGGGTGGAGTCGACGTCCACCATGCTCATGGGCACGGGCGAGACGAACGCCGAGCGCATCGAGCACCTGCGGATGATCCGGGACGTACAGGACCGCACGGGCGGCTTCCGTGCGTTCATCCCGTACACCTACCAGCCGGAGAACAACCATCTGAAGGGCCGCACCCAGGCGACCCTCTTCGAGTACCTGCGGATGATCGCGATCGCCCGTCTCTTCCTCGACAACGTCCAGCACATCCAGGGTTCCTGGCTGACCACCGGCAAGGAGATCGGCCAGCTGTCCCTGCACTACGGCGCGGACGACCTCGGCTCGATCATGCTGGAGGAGAACGTCGTCTCCTCGGCCGGCGCCAAGCACCGCTCCAACCGCCAGGAGATCATCGACCTGATCAGGAAGGCGGGCCGGGTCCCGGCCCAGCGCTCCACGACGTACGAACACCTCGTCGTCCACGACGACCCCGCCAACGACCCCGTCGACGAGCGGGTCGCCTCCCACATCTCCTCCACCGCGATCGAGGGCGGCACCGCCCACCCCGAACTCAAGCTGATCGCCGCGACCTGAGTACCGGTGCACCGGGGCCGCCGTTCGGGGCTCTGGTGCACCGGAGCGGCGACGCCCCGTCGGGCGGCGGCGCCATCCCCGGCGGGCGCGTCGGCGCACGCCATCCGACGCAGACAAGGACGGAGAAGCCCATGACGGGCGCCATTCACGCCGAGGGTCTGGTGAAGACCTTCGGCGAGGTCCGGGCCGTCGACGGACTCGACCTGGACGTCCCGGAAGGCAGCGTGCTGGGCCTGCTCGGCCCCAATGGGGCGGGCAAGACCACCACGGTCCGGCTGCTCACCACACTGCTGCGCCCGAACGCGGGCATCGCGACCGTGGCCGGCCACGACGTGGTCCGTCAGCCGGACCGGGTCCGGCTGTCGATCGGGCTGACGGGTCAGTTCACCGCCGTGGACGAGCGGCTGACGGGTCGTGAGAACCTGTGCATGATCGGCGAGTTGTACGGCATGCGCAGCCGTGCCGCACGGCAGCGTGCCGCCGAGCTGCTGGAGCAGTTCGACCTGGTCGCGGCGGCCGACCGGAAGTCGAGCACCTACTCGGGCGGCATGCGCCGTCGGCTCGACCTCGCCGGGGCGCTGGTGGTGCGGCCGACGGTGATGTTCATGGACGAGCCGACCGTGGGCCTCGACCCCACCAGCCGTCTCATCCTGTGGAACGCCATCGAGCATCTCGTCGAGACCGGCATGACGCTCCTGCTCACCACGCAGTACCTGGAGGAGGCGGACCGGCTCGCGCAGCAGATCGCGGTCGTCGACCACGGTCGCATCATCGCCCGTGGCACGCCCCAGCAGCTCAAGGCGCAGTCCGGTCACCAGCGCGTCGAAGTGGTCATCGCCCGGACCGAGCAGATCGAGCACGCGGTGACGCTGCTCGCGCCCTTCGGCACCAGGAGACCCGAGGCCGACCGGCCGAGGTCACGGATCTCCGTTCCCGTCGACGGAGGGGTGCGGCTGCTCCTGGAGATCGCGGCCGCGCTCGACTCCGCCGGTGTCGAGATCACCGACATCGAGTTGCGGCGTCCGACACTCGACGAGGTGTTCCTGGCCCTGACCCACGAGGCCCCGCACCCACGGGGGACCGAGGACGTGGCGGTCCCCGCCGGCGCGTCGAGCGAGAAGGAGTGAGAGCCATGTCGGTGGCGGTGCAACCCGGGCCGGCGGACGCCCTGCGGCCCGGAACGGCGGCTAAGGCCGCCCGTGACGTCGTGGTGATCACACGGCGCAACCTGACCAGAACGATGCGGGTCCCCGAGATCCTCATTCTGAGCCTGGCGCAACCGGTGCTGATGGTGCTGTTGTTCGCGTACGTCCTCGCGGGGTCCTTCAGCCTACCCGGCAGCGGAGGACCGGACGCGTACCGGGAGTTCATGATGCCGGGCTTCTTCGCGCAGACGGTCGCCCTCGCCACTGCGAGCAGCAGCAGTGTGAACATGGCCGGCGATCTGCAGAGCGGCATGGTGGACCGGTTCCGCTCGCTGCCCATGTCCCGAGGCGCCCTGCTGACCGGGCGCACCGTCGCGGACATGGTGCTGAACGCGATCCTGCTGGCGGCGATGGTCGTCTGTGCCCTGATCGTCGGATGGCGCGCTCACGACGGGCTCCTACGGGCGGCCGCGGCGTTCGGGCTGCTGCTGCTCATGGGGTACGCCCTGTCCTGGGTGGCGGTGCTCATCGGCCTCTCGGTCAGGGCCCCGGAGGCCGCGGCCACGAGCAACTTCCTGTGGCTGTTCCCCATGACGTTCCTGTCGAACGCCTTCGTGGCGCCCTCGACCCTGCCGACGGTGCTGCGCTGGGCCGCGGAGTGGAATCCGCTGAGCGCCACCGTGCAGTCCAGTCGCGAGCTGTTCGGCAATCCCAGCCTGTCGCACAGCGGGGCCTGGCCGGCGCACCACCCCCTCGCCCTGTCCCTGCTCTGGTCGGTCGTGATCGCGGTGGTCTGCCGGGTGCTGGCGGTTCGCCGCTACAGTGCGATGGGCCTGTGAGACCGGGGTGCCACGGCCATGACAGACGCCTTCCGCGCCGATCTGATACGGCCGCTGCACGAGCTGCTCGCCCGACACGCCGCACGGCAGCCCGGCAGGACGGCCTTCCTGGACGGCCACCGCTCGGTGACGTACGCGGAACTGGAGCGGCGTACCGCCCGGGTGGCCGGGCATCTCGTGGGACTGGGGCTGGAGCGCGGCGCCCGTGCGGTGATCTACCTCTCCAACCGGCTTGAGGCGGTGGAGAGTTACCTGGCGATCACCCGCGCGAGCGCCGTCGGCGTCCCGCTCGATCCGCGGTCGACCGACGCCGAGCTGGGCCACTTCCTCGACGACTGCGCGGCCCGGCTGGTGATCACGGGTGCCGCGCAGCTCCCCCAGGTGCGGAGGGTGCTGGCGGACCGCCCCGGAATCGTCGTGGTCCTGGTGGGCGAATCCGCCGAACTCCCCCACGCGGAGCCGGAGGAGGGCGCTCCGCACCGGTACGAGACACTGGCCACCACCTGGTCGCTGCGCGATCCGCCGCGCGACGACCTCGGGCTCGACGAGCCTGCGTGGATGCTCTACACGACGGGCACGACCGGGAGGCCGAAGGGCGTGGTCTCCACCCAGCGCACCTCGCTGTGGGCGACCGCCTCCTGCAACGCCCCCCTGCTCGGGCTGTCGGAGCAGGACCGGGTGCTGGGGCCGATGCCGTTGTTCCACGCACTGGCCCACAACATCTGCGTCCTCGGTGTCGTCGCTGTGGGCGCCACCGCACGCATCACGGACGGACTCGCCGCGGACGAGGTGCTGCGCACGGCCCGGGATGAGGAGTCGACCTTCCTCGTCGGTACGCCGACCCTCTACCACCAGATGGTGGAGCAGGCGCGCGACGGCGACCTCGACCCGCACGGGCTGCGGGTGTGCATGGTGGCCGGGTCCCCCTGCCCGACGCGCCTGCACGAGGCGTTCCGCGCCACGTTCGGCGTCGCGCTGCTGGACAGCTACGGCACCGAGACGTGCGGCGCGATCACCACCAACCTCCCCCAGGGCCCGTACGTGCCGGGTTCCTGCGGACGCCCGCTGCCCGGCGTCGCGCTGCGGCTGACGGACCCTCGGACCGGAACCGAGGTCACCACCGGCGAGGAGGGCGAGGTCTGGGTCTCCAGCCCCGCCCTCATGCTCGGCTACCACGGCCACCCCGACGCGACCGAGTCCGTGCTCTGCGACGGCTGGTTTCGCACCGGCGACCTCGCCCGGCAGGACGCGGACGGGTACGTGACCCTGACCGGCCGCCTGAACGAGGTCATCGTCCGCGGGGGCGAGCACATCCACCCGGGCGAGGTGGAGAAGGTCCTCCTCCAGGTGCCCGGCGTCGGCGACGCGGCCGTGGGCGCGAAGCCGCACGAGGTGCTGGGCGAAGTGCCGGTGGCGTATCTGGTGCCGGGGCCCGACGGCCTGGACGTCGACGCGGTACTGGCCGCCTGCCGGGACGAACTGTCGGCCGCCAAACGGCCCGAGGAGATCCGCGCGGTCGACGAGGTGCCGCGCAATCCGGCGGGGAAGATCGCCCGGCAGCGGCTGTCGGGACTGACCGGGCGGCTGCTGTGGCGGCGGGCGCAGGGTCCACTGGATCCCGCCCGCTACGAGGGAGCCGCCGACCTCGGGTTGTCGGCCGGGGGGCATCCGCTGCTGGCCGCGACGGTCGAACACCCGGACGGGGACGGGGTGACCTTCACCGGGCGGCTCTTGCGGGGCACCGGCGCGCCGTGGCTGTCCGGCGAGGCCGGTGGCCGGGCCGTGGTGTCCCACGCGGTGCTGCTGGACCTGGCCCTGCACGCGGCCGCGCATCTTGGTTGCGGCCGGCTGCTGGACTTCGACGTCGTGCTGCCGCTGCTGCTGCCCGCGGAGGGAGGCGTGCAGTTGCGGGTCACCGTCGATGCGGCCGACACCCTCGGGATCCGCGCGGTGACCGTGTACGCACGCCGTGACGCGAACGGTGCGACGGGACGCCCCTGGGTCCGTCATGCCTCCGGCAGAGCGGCCTTCGGTACCGGCCCTTCGCCTGGGTGGAGCCTGGCCGTGTGGCCGCCCGCCGGGGCGACGTGGGTGGGTGTCGACGACGTCTTCGAGGACCGCGGGCCGTTGGGTGCCCGTGGCGCGCCGCAGGCGCTGCGTGGTCTGTGGCGGCGCGAGGACGACCTCTTCGTCGAGGTGTCCGTCGCCGCGGGGACGCCGGGGCGCGGCGGCGGTCTGGGACTGCATCCGGCGCTCCTGGAGGTGGTGACCCGGCCCGAGTTGTGGAACCACTTGATCGCGGCGCCGGGATCCGCCGGATCCGGTGACGGCCCGTTGCGGGTGGCGGACGCCTGGCGCGGGGTGACCTTGCATGCCGTCCGGGCCTCCGTACTGCGGGCCCGGCTCCGGATCGCGGCGGACGGGACCCTCGCCGTCGAGGCCGCGGACGCTGCCGGGGATCCGGTGCTGACGGCGGAATCGGTGCGCTTCGGGGCGCTGTCCCCCGAGGGGTTGCGGGCGGCCTCCGTGGCGCAGCAGGACGGCCTGTTCGAGGAGGTGTGGCGCGATGTGCCGCTGCCGCCCGCCGCGGAGCGGAGTCGGCGGTGGGCCGTCGTGGGCGCGGATCCGCTGCGGGCCCGCTCGGGGCTGACGGCCGCCGGGGTGCACGTCGAGACCTACCCGGGCTTCGAGCAATTGGCCAAGGCGGTGGACGGCGGGGCGCCCGCTCCCGACGTGGTGGTCGTGTCGTGGGCCTCGCCCTCCGCGGGCGCCACCGGTCACGTGCTGGACCTCGTCCGGGGAGCGGTGCGCGATGCGGCGGAATGGGCGCGCAGATGGACCAACTCCTTCCTGCCCGGCGCCCGGCTCGTCGTCCTGACGCGGGACGCGGTACCGGCCTGGGAGCGGCCCGCCGGGGAATGTCTGCCGGGCTCCGCGATATGGGGTCTGGTCGGCGCCCTGCAGGACCGGGTGCCGGAGCGGTTCCTGCTGTGCGACACGGATGCCTCCACGGAGACCTGGCGAGCGCTGCCGGGGGCGGTGGCGTCGGGCGAGCCACGGTTGGCGCTTCGCGGCAGGCGTGTCCGTGCCCCCCGCGTGACCCGCACCGGCGGCACTGGGCTGGACGGGAGCGCGGGGCACGCGGTGCGCGGCGTGCTGCTCGTCGCGGGGCGGCCGGCGCCGGAACTCGCCGGGCACCTGGTCTCTCCCGGCGGTGTCGGTGTGGAACAGCTGGTCGTCACCGGGCCGTGTGCCCGGCGGACCGCTGCCGTGGCGGCCCGGGCGGGTGCGCGGGTGACGGTGGCGGACCGGGACCCGGCCGATCCGGCACGTTCCCTCGCCACCGTGCTGCGCGACGCTTGGGAGGCGGTCGTCTTCACCGCCTCCGTCCAACCGGGCGGCGTGACGGCGGACGCGGAAGCGGAGGCCGACGAAGCGATTCGGTTCGTGGTGGGCACGGCACTGGCCCTGGGTGCTCATGTGTCCGGCGGGCGGGGTCCGCGTCTCGTTCTGGTCCAGCCCACCGCCGACGCGTTGGGACCGGTCGGGGAGGCGGTCGCGGCCTGCCTTGACGCTCTGGCACGTCAGTTGGCCACCGACGGCGCTCCCGTGGTCTCGGTGCGCTGCGCCGATCCGCTCTCGCCGGAGGGCCAGGACCTGCTGGACGCGGCGCTGGCACTCGGCCGGCCGGTGGTGACGGCCGAGCGCCTCGACCTGGGTGAGCCGTGGCCGGGTGGCGCGTGGACGGGTACGAACGCGCTGCGACGCGATCTGCTGCCCGGGCCCCCGCGGCGGCCCGCCCGGAACACACTCGCCGATCCGCCCGCCCCGCCGCACACCTGGTGAGGGCGGTGGCGCCCCCACGGGTCCCCGCCCCGGCGCAGCCGTCGGCCGCCGGGCCGGGCGGGTGCCGCCGTCTTCCGGCCGGTGCCGTCGCCGGGCCGTCGGCGAGGAGCCGACCGCGCGTCAGGGGCGGGGGCCCACCGCCGGGGCGGCCGTGCGTCGCGGAACCCCGCCCGGGCCGGCCCGGGCGACGGCCACCGCAGAGACGGCGGGCCGGACTCGGCAGCCCTGTACCGCCGACGCTTCGTGCCTCTCGCCTCCACGCCTCGCACATGGATCGCCCCGACACGACGAGGGCCCCCGACCGGTGGGAAAGACCCGGTCGGGGGCCCTAGTCGTGGACCGCCATGGGCGGGTGCCGCGCAGGCCCCGCAGGCGGGCCGGGGATCACACCGCCCAGGCGGGTAGATCCGTGATCGTGACCACGCATGCGGTGCAGATCCAGCCGGGTCCCTGGGAGACCAGCAGGACGTGGTCTCCCGGGCCGACCTCACGCGTGCGGACCAGGTGCCCCAGCGTGATGAAGACGTCCGCGCCGCCCACGTGACCGACGCCCTTGCCGAAGTCCCAGCTGGACCGGGACATGGGCAGGCTCAGCGGCAGCATCAACGAGTACTCGATCATCCGGCCGTCCATGTTGATCGGCACGACCTTGGCGAGGTCGGCCGCGTTCAGGTCGGCGTCGACCAAGGCCCGGTGAATGACGTCCAGGTCGAAGATGCTCAGCTTCTCCAGCGTCTCCGACACCGTCATCTCGGTCTCGTTGAACCGTGCTGTCCGCTCCTGCATGTCCATCGCATCCGTCTCGCCGCGCAGCAGGAGCGGGCCGTCACCACGGTGCCACTTCTCCAGCGCCGGAAGCACTCCGGCGTGCAGCGACCGGACCTCCGCGAAGCCCTCCTCCGCGCTGAGCAGAACGGCGGCACCACCGTCGCCGAGGAAGTACGACTGACCGTAGCCCGTCCACCGGTCGACCTCCGGGGAGGAGAAGTTCTCCCCCGTGGTCAGCAGCACCGCCTCGCTCCGGGCAGCACCGGTCATCTGGCCGATGGCCACCTCGAGGGAGCCCAGCATGCCATTGCAGCCCTGCTGCAGGTAGAGCGCGGAGACACCGTCAAGTCCCAGTTCGCGCAGGATGTATCCGGGCGGATAGGACCCAACGGGCCCCTGATAGTGGACCGCGCTGTGAATGTGCGACGTGATCTCGTCGGGCTCGAGCTTGGAGCGCTCCAGAGCGGCGGTGGCAGCCGACACCGCCAGGTCCATGGCCGGCACGTCACCGGAGACGTGCGTCCCGGTCAGCCCGTTCGCGGCGGTCACCTCGGGATCCACGCGACCCTCGGCGACGGCCTGCTCCACGCTCGCCCACTCGTGCAGAGTGACTCCCAGGGAACTGATGTGGACGTTCTCTACCCTCATGCGGGATGTCTCCTTCTCCGTCCGGCGTCGAGGCCGGTCTCAGGCGAGCAGTTGCTTCTTGATGTGCTGGGCCAGCTCGGCGGGCGTCGTGAAGTCGAACGCCACGCTGGGAGCCAGGGTGAGCTTCGTGGCGGTGTTCAGGGCGTTGCGGAGGTTGAGCGAGGTCAGGGAGTCGAAACCGAGCTCCTTGAGCTGCACCGCGGCCGCCACCTCCTGCGCGGAGGAGTGGCCCAGAACTGCGGCGATCCGGTCGCGCACGAGTCCGGTCAGGGCCTCGTCCCGCTCCGCGTCGGTCGTCATCGCGGCCAGCACATGCCGGAGTTCCGTGGCCTGCGCCGGCTTGTCCTGCGCCGTCCGGCGGGCCGGAGCCGGCAGCAGGTGACGGAACAGCGCCGGGGCCTGACCGGCCCTGGCCCCCTCGTACAGCACCCGGAAGTCCCACTGGGCCGCCACGGTGGAGCCCAGCCCCGTCCTCAGTGCCGCGTCGAACAGTTGCAGTCCCTGGTCCGTGGCGAGTTCGCCCGCTCCCTGGAGCGCCAGCCGTGCATTGCCCGCGGTGAGCAGGTCGCGCCCCGCCCACACTCCCCAGGCGATGGACGTGGCCGGGATGCCGTCGGCACGCGTCTGGTGCGCGAACGCGTCCAGGAAGGCGTTGGCCGCGGCGTAGTTGGCCTGGCCCGCTCCGCCCAGGACACCGGCGACCGAGGAGAACAGGACGAACGAGGACAGCTCCGTCTCCCGGGTCGCGTCCCGCAGCGCCAGCACGGCGTCGACCTTCGGCCGCAGCACCGTACTGAGTCGTTCGGGCGTCAGGGAGGGGACGACCCCGTCGTCCAGCAGGCCGGCCGTGTGCACCACCGCCCTGAGCGGGCGATCGGCCGGGAGTTCCGCCAGCAGTCCGGCGAGCGCGTTGCGGTCCGTCACGTCGCAGGCGGCGATGGTCACCCGCGCGCCGAGGGCGGACAGTTCGGCGTCGAGGTCGGCCGCTCGCGGCGCGCCGGGGCCCTGGCGGCTGGTCAGCAGCAGGTCCCGGACGCCGTGCTCGGTCACCAGATGACGGGCGACGGCGCTGCCCAGCATGCCGGTGCCGCCGGTGACGAGGACCGTGCCGTCGGCGCCGCCCGGCAGCGTGCCGTCGTCGTGGGCTTCGATCGCGAGGCGTGCCAGCCGCGGCACCCGCGCGGCCCGCTTCCGCAGCGCCCACTGCGGTTCGTCGGAGGCTACCGCCTTCAGCAGCGCCCGCCAGGCCGGTTTGCCGGCGTCGGTGTCCACCAGCAGGAAGCGGTTGGGGAACTCGGTCTGCGCCGAGCGCACCAGCCCCCACACCGCGGCCGCCGTCAGGTCGAGCCGTCCGGTCGCCCCCGTGCCGTCCCAGGCCGGTACCGCGCCCCGGGTGAGGAACACCAGCCGGGACCGGTCGAAAACGGGCGTCGTCGCCCAGGAGCTTGCCCATGCCAGTGCCCGGCGCGTGGTGTCGTGGACGGCGCCCGCGATGTCCTCACCCGTGCCTCCCACCGTGGTGGGGGCGCAGGTCACCAGGACGACATCGGGTGCGTGGGAGGCGTCGCCGAGCGTCGCGGCCAGCGTCTCCAGGTCCGGGTACGCCTCGATGTACTGGCCCACGGCCATCAGTCCGGACCGGGCCCGCAGGGTGTCCTCACCGACGATCGCCCACTTGGCCGGCACGGTCCCGGTGGTCGACGCGAGGTCCGTGTCGGTCCACTCCACGGTGAACAGACTGTCCTGCTGGGCGGCCTCGGCGGCTCGCACATCGCCGCGTGAGAGGGGCCGCAGTGTCAGCGACTCGACGGTCATCACCGGCGCCCCGGTGGCGTCGGCCACTCGCAGCGAGAAGGTTCTGTCGGCCAGCGGGCTGATGCGTACGCGCAGCACGGAGGCCCCGGAGGCGTGCAACGAGACCCCCTGCCACTCTGCCGCCTGCCATGCGCGTCCGGAGTCCGTCGGCGCGCCCTGGATCCGCAGCGGATCGAGCATCGCGTCGGCCAGGACCGGGTGGAGCCCGAACGCCGCCGCCTCCGCCCGGGGCCGTTCGGTCAGGGATATCTCGGCGAAGAGCTCGTCGCCACGCCGCCACAGGGAGGGTGTGCCGCGGTGCTCCTCACGTCCGTCGTCCGCCGCCCGCTGCTCGTACGGCACGGTCTCGGTCTCGGCCGGGGGCCACGCCTCCAGGTCCCAGGAGGGAGGCGGGTTCTCCTGGGTGAGCGTTCCCGTGGCGTGGCACGTCCACGGCCGTCCGACGCCTTCGTCACCGCGCCGGGAGTGCACGGTCACCGGACGCGCCCCCGTCTCGCCGGGCTCGCCGACCGTGACCCGGAGCTGGAGGGCCCCGGACTCCGGCAGGATCAGGGGGTCCTGGACCGACAGTGATTCCAGCCGCCCGAAGCCGACCTGGTCGCCGGCCCTGGCGGCCAGTTCGACCAGTGCCGATTCGGGGACGACCGGGGGACCGCCGGTGCCGGGCCGGGCGAGCCAGTCGTGCGCCTTCGCCGACAGCCGCCCGGTGAACAGCACGGTGTCGGAGCCGGGCATCTCGACGGCCGCCCCGAGCAGTGGGTGCTGCGCGCTCACGGCACCGATGCCGGACGCACCACGGGAGCCCCCGGGGGAAGCCGTCAGCCAGTGGTGGTCGCCCTGGAAGGGGTAGGTGGGCAGTTCGGGATGGGGCGCGGCGGGACGGGCATGCAGGGGAACACCGCGGGTGAAGGCCTGCGCGGCCGCGACCAGCACGTCACGCCGGCCACCGTGATCGCGGCGCAGCGTCCCCAGCACCGCGTGCGGCACCTCCGACGCGACCTCCTGAAGGGTCTCCTGCAACGGCAAAGTGAGCACCGGATGCGGGCTGACCTCGACGAACGCCTGATATCCGTCCGCCAGCAGAGCACGCGTGGCGGCCTCGAAGGCCACCGTGTGCCGCAGATTGCGATACCAGTACCCGGCATCCAGCCCAGCACCGTCCAGCCGCGTCCCGGTCAACGACGAAAAGAACGCGACCTTGGACGACCGCGGTACTACGGGTGCCAGCAACTCAAGCAGTTCGTCACGCAGTTGTTCCATGTGGGGCGAGTGGGACGCGTAGTCCACCGGAACACGACGCGCCCTGATGCCCTCCCGCTCACAGTGTTCACCGAGCCGGTCCAGATCTCCCGCCGCACCGGAAACCACCGTACCCACCGGACTGTTCACGGCCGCGACATGCGCGTCCAGACCCAACGACCCAATCATGTCCCGGGCGGTCTCCGCGTCCACCGCCACGGACGTCATACCACCCTCACCCGCCAACTCCGCGATCAGCCGCGAACGCAACGCACTGACCCGCGCACCATCCTCCAGACTCAGCACACCAGCCACCGTCGCAGCCGCGATCTCACCCTGCGAATGACCCACCACCGCCCCCGGCCGCACCCCCAACTCCTCCCACACCGCCGCCAACGACACCATCACCGCCCACAACGCCGGCTGCACCACATCCACCCGCTCCAGACCCGGCTCACCCGCCAACCCCCGCAAAACACCCGTCAACGACCAGCCCACGAACGACGCCAACGCCTCCTCACACTCCCCCAACCGCCGCGCGAACACCCCATCCTCCGCCAGCAACCGCACCGCCATACCCGGCCACTGCGAACCCTGCCCCGGAAACACGAACACCGGATCACCCAGAACCGGACCCACACCCCTGAACACCCCCGCCACCGACGGATCACCCACACCCCGCAACCCCGCAGCCAACTCCACCCGCGAACCACCCACCACCGCCGCACGACACTCAAACACCGCCCGCCCCGCAAGAACCCGAGACACCTCCCCCAACGACACCTCCCCATACCGCTCCACGAACGACGCCAACCCCTCCCCCAACGCCCGCACACCCTCCTCACCCCGCGCCGACACCATCAACGACACCACCGCATCCTCGACCGCATCCTCCACCGCACCACCAACAACCCCAGCGACCAGCGCCTCCCCCTCCGCCTCCTCCAGAATCAGATGAGCGTTCGTACCACTGATCCCGAAGGAGGACACCCCGGCCCGCCGCGGTGCCTCGGCAGCGGTCCAGGGCTCCTCCCGGGTGAGGAGTTCCACAGCACCGGCCGTCCAGTCGACGTGGGGGGAGGGTTCGTCGACGTGCAGGGTGCGCGGCAGCACCCCGTGCCGCATGGCCTCCACCATCTTGATCACACCGGCCACACCCGCCGCCGCCTGGGTATGCCCGATGTTCGACTTCACCGACCCCAGCCACAACGGCCGCCCCTCCGGCCGCCCCTGACCGTACGCCGCCAACAACGCACCCGCTTCGATCGGATCACCCAACGTGGTCCCCGTGCCATGCCCCTCCACCACATCGACCTCAGCAGGGACGAGACCCGCGTTCGCCAGAGCCGCACGAATCACACGCTGCTGCGCCAGACCGTTCGGCGCCGTCAGACCATTGGACGCACCGTCCTGATTGATCGCCGACCCCCGGACCACCGCCAACACCGGATGACCACGACGCCGCGCGTCCGACAACCGCTCCAGCAGCACCAACCCCACACCCTCGCCCCAGCCGGTGCCGTCCGCGGCCGCGGCGAACGCCTTGCACCGACCGTCGGGCGACATGGCGCGCTGCCTGCTGAACGCGGTGAAGGTACCGGGGGTGGCGATCACGGTCACCCCGCCGGCCAGCGCCAGACCGCACTCGCCCTGTCGCAGCGACTGCACCGCCTGGTGCATGGCGACCAGGGAGGACGAACACGCCGTGTCCACCGTGACCGCGGGGCCCTGCAGTCCGAGGAAGTAGGACAGCCGGCCCGATACGAGGCTGAGCGCGTTGCCCGTCAGCAGGACGCCGTCCAGGCCCTCCGGTGCCTCGTGCAGCAGGGTGGAGCCGTACTCCTGGGACAGGGCGCCGACGAAGACGCCGGTCGCGCTGCCCTTCAGGGACGCCGGGTCGATGCCCGCGCGTTCGAACGTCTCCCAGGCCGTCTCCAGCAGCAGCCGCTGCTGGGGGTCCATCGCCAGCGCCTCACGCGGCGATATCCCGAAGAACGCCGCGTCGAACCGGCTCGCCCCGTCCAGGAAGGCCCCCTCACGTGCGTAGGAGGTGCCTGGCTTGTCTGGATCCGGGTCGTACAGGGCGTCCAGGTCCCAGCCACGGTCGGAGGGGAAGCCGGTGACCGCGTCGGTTCCGGAGGCCACCAGTTCCCACAGCTCCCCCGGGGAGGAGACGCCCCCGGGATAGCGGCAGCCCATGGCCACGATCGCGATCGGGTCCTCGTCCGCCCCGGTGTGCGCGACCGTCACCGGCGTGGCCGCTGCGGCGGTCGCCGTGTCGCCGCTCCAGGTCCCCCACAGATGCTCGGCGAGTGTGTGGGCGGTCGGGTGGTCGAAGATGACGGTGGGCGACAGTCGCAGGCCGGTGGCCCCGTTGAGGCGGTTGCGCAGCTCCACCGCGGACAGTGAGTCGAACCCGAGTTCCTTGAAGACGCCGTCGACCGGTACCGCCGCCGCGGACTCGTGCCCCAGGACGCTTGCCGCATGCGTCCGGACCAGGTCGAGCAGCGCCCTCCGTGCCTCCGGCTCCGACAGCTTCGCCAGCCACTCCCCGGCGCCGCCGTCCGGCGCGACGCCCGCGGCCGCCGTACGCCTGACAGGGGTGCGCACCAGACCGCGCAGCACGGCCGGGACACCGCCGGGCTGCCGGCGCAGCACACCGAGGTCGAACCGCGCGGCCACGAAGGTGGCGCCGTCCCGGGCCACGGCGGCATCGAACAGGGCCGCTCCCTGCTGGGCCGACAGCGGCCGTACGCCGCCCCGGGCGATCCGGCGGCGGTCGGTGTCGCCGAGGTGCGCGGTCAGGCCGCCGTCCTCCCACAGCCCCCACGCCACCGTCGTGGCCGGCAGGCCGTGGGCGCGGCGGTGCTCACCGAGGGCGTCCAGGAAGGCGTTGGCGGCCGCGTAGTTGGCCTGGCCGGGGCCGCCCAGGACGCCGGCGAGCGAGGAGAACAGCACGAACCGCGCCAGGTCCGCGTCGCGGGTCAGCTCGTGCAGGTTCACCGCCGCGTCCACCTTGGGGCGCATGACGGTCTCCAACTGCTCCGGCGTCAGGGCCGCGGTCGTGGCGTCGTCCAGTACGCCCGCCGTGTGCACCACCGCGGTCAGCGGACGGTCGAGCCCGCCGAGCACCGCGGCGAGCGCCTCGCGGTCGGCGGCGTCGCAGGCCGCGATCGAGACGCTCGCACCCCGTGAGACGAGCCGCGCCTCCAGTTCGGCGGCACCGGGGGCGTGCGGACCGCTTCTGCTCAGCAGCAGCAGGTGGCGTGCGCCGTGGGCGGTGACCAGATGGTCGGCCAGGATGCTTCCGAGACCGCCGGTGCCGCCGGTCACCAGGACGACCCCGTCGGGGTCGAGGCCCTTGGCCTCCTGTTCGGGCGCGTCGAAGGCGCGTGTGAGACGGGGGACGAGCACTTCACCGTCCCGTACGGCGAGTTGGGGTTCCCCGGAGCCGACCGCCGCGACGACGGCCATGGCGCCGTGTGCGGAGGCATCCGCCGAGGGCGGCTGTCCGGCGGCGGGCTTCACGGGCGGCTCGACGTCCAACAGGGTGATACGGCCCGGATGTTCCGTCTGGGCCGATCGCACCAGCCCCCACAGCGGGGCGTCGGTCAGGTTCGCGACGCCTTCGCCGGGGGCCGCCGCGACGGCCCCGCGGGTGACCACCACCAGGCGGGTCGCCGCGAAGCGCTCGTCGCCCAGCCACGCCTGGAGGTCGGCGAGCATGCGCCGCGCGGCCGTGCGGGCCGCCTCGGCCGGGGCCGCGGCGGGTTCCACCGCCGACGGGCAGGCCAGCAGCACATCGGCTGACGGCCCGTCGCCCTCCGCCGCGTCCCGGAGGGTGCCGTACGCCCGTACGTCGACACCCGTGCTCCGCACTGCGCGGACCAGGTCCTCGGCGTCGGGGCCCACCACACACCAGCGTCCGGCATCCGCCGTCGGCACGGGCGTGGTCAGCGGTGTCCACTCGGTCCGGAACAGGGACTGCCGGACCAGTTCGGCGGTCGGCGTGGCCGTTCCCTGCGCCATCGGCCGGGTCGTCAGTGCCGCCACCGAGAGCACGGGCGCGCCCGTGGGATCCACGGCCAGCAGGGACACGCCCTCGGTGCCCGACCAGGTCAGACGCACCCGCAGGGCGGTCGCACCCGATGCGTACAGCTGCACGTCGTGCCAGGCGAAGGGCAGGTGCAGCTGGTCCGTGTCCGTCCCCTCGGGTCGTCCCACGGCGAGTTCGTTCAGCACGTCGGGGTGCAGCGCCGAGTCCAGCAGTCCCGGGTGTACGCCCCAACCGTCCGCGGCGTCCTCGGCGGCGAGCACGATGTCGGCGAACACCTCGTCGCCTCGCCGCCACATGGCCCGCAGTCCCCGGAAGAGGGGTCCGTACCCGTATCCCGCTTCCTCCAGCTGCTCGTAGACGCCCTCCACAGGCACCGGTTCCGCGGCCCTCGGCGGCCACGTGGCCAGGGCGTCCGCGGCGTCCGGTTCCTGGGCGGGGGCCGGGCGCAGGAACCCGCTCGCGTGCCGGAGCCAGGCCGGTTCCTGCGCGACGGCGCCGTCCGTGTCGTCCTGCAGCGCCGAGTGGATGCTCACCGTGCGGCGTCCCGACGGGTCCGGCGCGCCCACCGTGACCTGGAGGTTCACCACCTCCTGTTCGGCCAGGACGAGTGGGGCCTCCAGGACCAGTTCCTCCAGGAAGGAACAGCCGGCCTCGTCTCCCGAACGGATCGCCGCCTCGACGAACGCCGTACCGGGGAAGAGCACGGAACCGCGCACCACGTGGTCGGCGAGCCAGGGGTGCGTCGCCACGGACACCCGTCCGGTCAGTACCACCGCGTCCGCGTCCGCCGTGTGGATCGCCGCGCCCAGCAACGGATGTGCCACCGGCCGCTGCCCCACCGCCTGCGGGTCGCCGCCGGTCGGTCGGCTGTGCAGCCAGTGGTGGTCGCCCTGGAAGGGGTAGGTGGGCAGTTCGGGATGGGGCGCGGCGGGACGGGCATGCAGGGGAACACCGCGGGTGAAGGCCTGCGCGGCCGCGACCAGCACGTCACGCCGGCCACCGTGATCGCGGCGCAGCGTCCCCAGCACCGCGTGCGGCACCTCCGACGCGACCTCCTGAAGGGTCTCCTGCAACGGCAAAGTGAGCACCGGATGCGGGCTGACCTCGACGAACGCCTGATGTCCGTCCGCCAGCAGAGCACGCGTGGCGGCCTCGAAGGCCACCGTGTGCCGCAGATTGCGATACCAGTACCCGGCATCCAGCCCAGCACCGTCCAGCCGCGTCCCGGTCAACGACGAATAGAACGCGACCTTGGACGACCGCGGTACTACGGGTGCCAGCAACTCAAGCAGTTCGTCACGCAGTTGTTCCATGTGGGGCGAGTGGGACGCGTAGTCCACCGGAACACGACGCGCCCTGATGCCCTCCCGCTCACAGTGTTCACCGAGCCGGTCCAGATCTCCCGCCGCACCGGAAACCACCGTACCCATGGGACTGTTCACGGCCGCGACATGCGCGTCCAGACCCAGCCGCGCGATCATGTCCCGGGCGGTCTCCGCGTCCACCGCCACGGACGTCATACCACCCTCACCCGCCAACTCCGCGATCAGCCTCGACCGCAACGCACTGACCCGCGCACCATCCTCCAGACTCAGCACACCAGCCACCGTGGCAGCCGCGATCTCACCCTGCGAATGACCCACCACCGCCCCCGGCCGCACCCCCAACTCCTCCCACACCGCCGCCAACGACACCATCACCGCCCACAACGCCGGCTGCACCACATCCACCCGCTCCAGACCCGGCTCACCCGCCAACCCCCGCAAAACACCCGTCAACGACCAGCCCACGAACGACGCCAACGCCTCCTCACACTCCCCCAACCGCCGCGCGAACACCCCATCCTCCGCCAGCAACCGCACCGCCATACCCGGCCACTGCGAACCCTGCCCCGGAAACACGAACACCGGATCACCCAGAACCGGACCCACACCCCTGAACACCCCCGCCACCGACGGATCACCCACACCCCGCAACCCCGCAGCCAACTCCACCCGCGAACCACCCACCACCGCCGCACGACACTCAAACACCGCCCGCCCCGCAAGAACCCGAGACACCTCCCCCAACGACACCTCCCCATACCGCTCCACGAACGACGCCAACCCCTCCCCCAACGCCCGCACACCCTCCTCACCCCGCGCCGACACCATCAACGACACCACCGCATCCTCGACCGCATCCTCCACCGCATCACCAACAACCCCAGCGACCAGCGCCTCCCCCTCCGCCTCCTCCAGAATCAGATGAGCGTTCGTGCCACTGGCGCCGAAGGAGGACACCCCGGCCCGCCTCGGGCGTGCGGTGTCGGGCCACGCCTGTGCCTCGGTCAGCAGCCGTATCTCTCCGCTGGTCCAGTCGACGTGGGGGGAGGGTTCGTCGACGTGCAGGGTGCGCGGCAGCACCCCGTGCCGCATGGCCTGCACCATCTTGATCACACCGGCGACACCCGCCGCCGCCTGCGTATGCCCGATGTTCGACTTCACCGACCCCAGCCACAACGGCCGCCCCTCCGGCCGCCCCTGACCGTACGCCGCCAACAACGCACCCGCTTCGATCGGATCACCCAACGTGGTCCCCGTGCCATGCCCCTCCACCACATCGACCTCAGCAGGGACGAGACCCGCGTTCGCCAGAGCCGCACGAATCACACGCTGCTGCGCCAGACCGTTCGGCGCCGTCAGACCATTGGACGCACCGTCCTGATTGATCGCCGACCCCCGGACCACCGCCAACACCGGATGACCACGACGCCGCGCGTCCGACAACCGCTCCAGCAGCACCAACCCCACACCTTCGGAGAACCCGGTGCCATTGGCGGCGGACGCGTACGCCTTGCAGCGGCCGTCGGCGGACAGGGCGCCCTGACGGCTGAATTCGACGAGTGCGGCGGGGGTCGCCATGACCGTCGCCCCGCCGGCCAGGGCCAGCGTGCACTCGCCCTGTCGCAGCGACTGAGCGGCGAGGTGCAGGGCGACCAGGGAGGACGAACACGCCGTGTCCACCGTGATCGCCGGTCCTTCCAGACCGAACGTGTACGCGATGCGCCCGGAGGCGATGCTGACGGCCGCGCCGTTGCCGAGGTACCCCTCGAGGTTCTCGGGCGCGCGGTCGTAGAGCCCGGGCCCGTAACCGTTGTGCATCACCCCGGCGAAGACTCCGGTCCGGCTGCCCTTCAGGGACGCCGGGTCGATGCCCGCGCGTTCGAACGTCTCCCAGGCCGTCTCCAGCAGCAGCCGCTGCTGGGGGTCCATCGCCAGCGCCTCACGCGGCGAGATCCCGAAGAACGCCGCGTCGAACCGGCTCACGTCCTCCAGGAAGGCGCCCTGGCGGGCCGACGACCTGCCGCCACCGCCGGACGCGTCGTCCAGCAGCCGGTCGAGATCCCAGCCCCGTTCCACCGGCAGCGGGCCGACCGCGTCCGTCTCCGCCATGAGCAGCTCCCACAGCTGCTCCGGGGAGTGCGCGCCGGCGGGGAACCGGCAGCCCATCGCGACGATGGCCACCGGCTCGTCCGGGTCGGTCCGGGCCGGTTCGGTGTCCTCGGCCGTCGGCGCGGCGTCGAGCAACTCGCCCGCCAGATACGTCGCCAGGGCGCCGGCGGTGGGGTGGTCATAGGCGAGCGCGGCCGACAGGCGCCGTCCGGTGGCGGCGGACAGGCGGTCGCGCAGAGCCACTGCGGCCAGCGAGGTGAAGCCGAGTTCGTGCAGGGCCCGGTCCACGGGCACCTCCTGGGCGGAGGCGAGCCCCAGGACCTCCGCCACGGCGGAGCGCACCAGGTCGAGCAGCGCCCTTCCGCCGGTCGGCGCCTCGGCGTCCGCGGGCGGCAGGAACGTGGCGGAGTCCGTCGGGGCGCCGCTGCCGCCGGCGGGTGCCTGCACGTCCGGCCGCCGGCCGACCGAGGGATTCACGGAGAGCAGGGCGGCGGGCAGCTCGGCGAGCTGTCGGCGGGCGATCTTCCCTGCCGCGTTCCGGGGGATCTCCGTGACCGCGTGGAACGCGTCGGGCACCTTGAAGTAGGACAGCTCCCGACGGCAGGTCTCCAGCAGCAGTGCCGGGTCGATGCCTTCGGGCCCTGGTACGAGATAGGCGACGGGAACCTCGCCGAGCACTTCGTGCGGGCGGCCGGCCACCGCGGCGTCGGCCACTCCGGGCACCCGGGCGAGAACCTCCTCGACCTCCCGGGGATGGATGTTCTCCCCACCGCGGATGATCAGTTCCTTGACCCGGCCCGTGATGGTGAGGAAACCGGATGCGTCCTGGCGGGCGAGGTCGCCGGTGCGGTACCAGCCGTCATGGAGCACGGCCCGGGTCGCCTCGGGCTGGTTGTGGTAACCCAGCATGAGAGCCGGGCTGTTGACCCATACCTCGCCCTCCTCGCCCGCAGCGACCTCCTCGCCGGTGCGGGGGTCCGTCAGGCGCAGGGTCAGCCCGGGCAGCGGCGTTCCGCAGGAGCCCGGCATGCGCGGTCCGTCCGGCGCCTGGGTGGTGATCGCCCCACCGGTCTCGGTACTGCCGTAGCTGTCCAGGAGACGGATGCCGAAGGTCTCCTCGAACGTCTCGTGCAGCGACGCCGGACAGGCGGAACCGGCCGCCATGCACACGCGCAGCTCCGGCAGACCCGTGCCGCGCTCCCGGGCCACTTCCACCATGCGGTGGAAGAGCGTGGGTACGGCCACCAGGAAGGTGGACCCGTCCTCGTGCGCGGTCTCCAGGATCTCGTCGGCGGCCGCGCCCTGCACGATGTGCGCCGTGGCGCCGACGGCCAGTACGCCCAGCACGCCCACGTTGTGCGAGACCGCGTGGAAGAGCGGCATGGGCCACAGCACCCGGTCCTCGGCGTCCAGGCCGAGGATGGGCGCGTTGCAGGACGCCGTCGCCCACAGAGAGGTTCGCTGCGTCGACACCACGCCCTTGGGACGCCCTGTGGTGCCCGAGGTGTACAGCATCCACGCCGGCTCGTCGAGACCGAGGTCGTCGCGCGCACCGCCGTCCGGCTCGGTGGTCGCGAGGGTCTCGAACCGCGGGAGCGTGTTGTCGGCCTGGGCCGCTCCGACCACCACGACGCGGGCCTGCGCGGCGCGCCGGATGACTCTGCGGACCTGTTCCGTCTGGGCGGCTGCGGTGATGACCAGGTCGGCACCGCTGTCGTCGAGGTGGTGGGAGAGTTCGGCGTCCGTCGACTGGGGGTCGAGGGGTACACCGACGGCACCGGCGCGGGTGACGGCCAGGTAACTCTCCACCATCTCGACCCGGTTGCCCATGCGCAGCAGCACCCGGTCACCGCGTTGCACGCCGAGGTCCGCCAGGTGTCCGGCCAGTCGGCGTGTACGGCGTTCCAGTTCTCCGTACGTGACGGAGCGCCGCGCGTCCAGGAACGCGGTCTTCTCCGGAAAACGACGGGCATGGTGGTCAAGCAGCTCATGCAGCGGTCGAATCAGCTCATTGCGCAACCTGTCACTCACGCTCTCGGATTCCAATCACGTCGGGAACGGAAATGCGGTGCCGCCGACGAGCCGGCCGCTCGCGCCGGGTCCGAGCACCCAAAGTGCCGAAGCATGTTGATCGCAGCGTCAGTATGGCCACAGCTTCGCTAGGGTTTCGCCTAGAGCGTGCCGCGGCTTCCCCGCGCGTGGAGGGGACGTCAGGTGCGCGGAGCTCCTCGCGCGGGCCGTGAATGCCCTCGCACAGGGCCGTGCAGCGGGTCGTTCAGAGGGCGGTCGACGGCTGTGCGGAGACGGCGGGCTTGGCCGCCTCGGCGGCCCACCTCTCGACGAGGTCGGCCGCGCGTGGGGCGCCTCCGGACGCGATCAGGTGCTCGCGCATGAGGGCAAGCCGTTCGTCGAGCCCCGGGGCCGCCAGCAGCCCCTGTACGGCCTCGGCGATGGCCGACGCGCTGAGATCGTCCACGGGGATCATCCGCCCCAGCCCCAGCTCTTCCAGCCGGCGTGCGGTCAGCTCCAGTTCGTGCGCGCGCGGGACCGCCACCACGGGCGTGGCGAAGTAGAGGGCCTCCATCACGCTGCCCATGCCCGCGTGGCAGACGAGGACATCCACGTGCGGCAGGATCACCGGGTGGGGCAGCCACGGGTGGACTTCCACGTTGGGAGGCAGGGCTCCCAGCTGTGTGGGGTCGAAGTCGGACCCCACGGTCATCACCACGTGCCACTCACGCTCGTTGAACACCTGTGCGCAGGCCTGGAAGAACTCCTGCTGCCCAACTGCCTCCGTGCCGAGCGAGACCAGCGCCACGCGCCGGCCGTCGCCGGGCGGGGTCCAGGAGATGTCGCCGTCGTACTGCGTCGCCGTGGGACCGACGAAAGAGTAGCGGTCGCCGAAGGTGTCCCCCTTGATATGGAACTCGCGAGGCAGGAAGACCAGGTTCCGCTCGTCCCACTCGTCGCCGAAGCGGCTGTATTCCTCAAGTCCTATGCCGTTGGCCTGGAGGAATTCGATGAGAGCCGTGACGCACGCCTGGATGACCGGGTGGTCGGCTTTCCAGACCATGGCCCGCATCGAGAATTCCTCGTTCGACGCATAACTGGGGTTCACCTGGATCGAGGTGGCGTCGAACGTGCGGGCGGTCATTCTGCCCGCGACAACCGTCTCGAAGTCGTACAACACCACGTCCGGCGAATCGTTCTCGAACGCGGAAGCAGCGAGCGGGACGACCGTGTCCATCGTCTCGATGAAGAGCCTGTGGCCGTCGTCCGCCAATTCGTCCGCGGTCGGATGGGTCGCCTTGTAGAAGGCGCCTCGCCCGGAGGCGTACGTGACGGCGCGCGCCCCGCTCTGCTCGACGCGGTCCGCGAATCGTTCGTCGATCACGTAGGTGACCCTATGGCCGCGGGCCAACAGTTCGCGGGCCACTCCCAGCGTCGGATTGATGTGCCCGAAATCCGCGAAGATGAACACGGCGACATGCAGGCGCGGGCTTGTTGCATTCATGGTGACTGTGACCTTTGCTCAGCGGGCACCTGATGCGCCCGGCGTGCTGTGACAGGCTCGGGAAAGGCGGCTCACCGCGGTCCCGGCCTGCGCCGCGCGGCATGGGGCCCGGGCCGGCGACGACGGGCGTCTGGCGAAGGGGCGACGCCGCGCCGGGTGCCGGGAACGAACTGCACCGGCCTCCACCGCGCGACGCAGCTCATCAGACCAGGAATCCAGCCGGGGCGACCGGTGCCCACCGAACGCCGGCGAACCGGCGCGCGGGACGTTTCATGCCCTCTCGCGCCACGCCACGGAGGCTGCCGACGGCGTTCGCACAACCTTCATGGCGCACCACGGTAAGCCGAGGGGATCGAGGCTCACTGAAGGGCCGGTCAAGCGCCGATCGGGTCGAAACAAACCCTAATTGATTCTCGACGAGGGCGTGACAGAGTAGGCGTGCGGCGTCCGCACGGCATGCGTCGGAGAGCCGGGGGAAGCGAGGGACGACGGGCGGGGCGGGCCCGCGAGGAGGTTGGGACATGGTGGTCGGGGCGGCAGAGGAGCAGGGCGGGGGGCAGGACGAAACGCCTTCCCGCGTGGTCATCCTGGGGGCCACCGGATTCGTCGGCCGTCATGTGGGGGCCGCGTTCCAGGCCGGCGGCCACCAGGTGCTGGCCGTGGCCCGCAGGCCCGCGAAGATACCGGCGTCCTGGCGGTTCTTCCCCGCGGACCTGGCCAATGACGGAAGGGACGAACTGCTGCGGCTCATGGACGCGGAGCGCCCGGTCGCGATCGTCAACGCCGCCGGCGCCGCGTGGTCCTCCTCCGAGGGGCCGTTGCGGGAGGGGAACCTGCTTCTGGTGGAGCAGGTGCTGGCCGCGTTGGACGCCGCCTCCTGCCGCCCCCGGCTCGTGCATCTGGGTTCGATGCACGAATACGAACCGCAGCCCGTGGGCACGGCCCTGGACGAGCGGGTGCCGACCCGCCCCGTCACCGCCTACGGCGCGTCGAAGCTGCTGGGTTCGCGGGCCGTGCTCGAAGCGGCTGCCTCCGGCCGGGCGGACGCGGTGGTCCTGAGGCTGTCCAATGTGATCGGCACGGGCACGCCGACGACCAGCCTTCTCGGCAGTGTGGCCCAGCAGTTGCGGAAGGCGGCCCAGACGCGCGAGCCCGCCGTGGTCCGGCTGTCGCCACTGCGCGCCAGCCGTGATTTCGTGGACGCTCGCGACACCGCGGACGCGATCGTGGCCGCCGCCCTGGGCCCGGTCGGTGGACAGGTGATCAACATCGGGAGGGGCGAGGCCACCCACGTACGCGTACTGGTGGATCTCCTCATCGCGGCGAGCGGGATGACCGTGCAGGTGGTGGAGAACCCCGGATCCGCTCCCAGGCCCTCGGCCGACCCGGACTGGATGCGGGTCGACATCAGCGCTGCCCGTGAACTGCTGGGGTGGTCACCACGCCGCGGACTGGAAGATGCGGTACGCGAGCTGTGGGAGACGACGACGCCGGGCTGAGCGTCCCGGCGCCCGGCACAGGGCGCGCGTTGCACCGCCCGCCTGCGCGGGACGGGGTGAAACCCCGCCGCGCGGCCGGGCGTCGGTCTTGATGCGTCGGGCATCGCGTACGCGGGCCGACGACTCGTCCGCGCGCGGGCGGACACGACCTCTTGGCGGACATCGGGCGCGGCGCGACTCGGGACCTGCGAGGCTCCTGGTCGGCTGCCGGACGGGATCGCCGGCAGCCGGCCAGGAGCCTCGCATCGTCGCCGGTCCCGCGGGCAGATCGCCCATCACACGCCCGAGGCCCGATGAGCACCCTCCGCCCATGCTCCCGTGCGGCGCGCCCCGGTACACCTGACAGAACGTCACTCTCCGTCCGGCTCGGGTGATCGGACCGGACCTGACCGGGCCCACTCCCCTGTAGTAGGGAGTGGGCCCGGTGCTCGTCGTGCTGCGGTCTCAGCCGGAGAGGCGGGTGAGCCAGTCGCCGGTGGCCTCCGCCGTGCTGCGGGCGTGGGCCTCCATCATGGTGAAGTGGTTGCCGGGGACGTCCACGACGGTGTGGGCGCGGTCCCAGGAGGTCTGCCACTGCTCGGCGGGCAGTTCGGTCCCGGGCTCCGGCGGTACCGGCGGCTCGCTGGATCGCACCAGCAGGACCGGGCTGTCCAGCGGGCCGGGTTCCCACTCGCCGATCAGCGCGACGTACCAACTCATGGCGGTCAGCCGGTCGGTGTCCATGTGCGCGAACATCGACTCGCGGTCGAACATGCCGCCCAGCATCTGCTGGGAGAAGCGCAGGAAGGGCGAGTCCGCGCGGGGCATGTACGTGTCCAGCAGGACCACGGCGGCCGGCGGGCGCCCCTGTTCCTGGAGGCGGCGGGCCGCGGCCAGGGCGAGGACGCCGCCCGAGGAGGAGCCGAGCAGGACGACGGGGCCGTCACCGGCGGTCCGCGCGACGGCCTCCGCGTGGAGTTCGGCGACGGCGTCGAAGGAGGCCGGCAGTGTCTCCCCCGCGCCGAAGCCCTGGGTGGGCAGGGCCCATACGTCGCGCTGCCCGCGGAAGGCCGAGGCGAACCGGGCGTACTGGTGCACGCCGGCCAGGGCGACGTAGGAGCTGAAGCAGACGAGGGGGGCCGCCCGGTCGCCGGCGGACAGCCGGATCGCCTCGGGCACGGTGGCCAGTTCGGCCGGGGAGCCGAAGGTGGGCCGGAGCTCGGCCGCCGCCTGCAGGAGCGCGAAGCCCTCGTTGACACGGCCCGTCTCACAGGCTCGTTTGAACAGACCGCCGAGGGTGTCCTCGAAGCGGGCGGCGGGTTCCCCGGTCCGCGGCGCCGGGGCGGGTCCGGCGGGTGCCGTGTCCGCGTCGAGCAGTTGCGTGTCGAGGTGGGCGGCGAGCGCCTCCGGGGTGGGGTGGTCGAACAGCAGGGTGGGCGGGAGCTGCAACGCGGTCGCCGACGCGAGTTGGTTGCGCAGTTCCACCACGGTCAAGGAGTCGAATCCCTGCTCGGTGAAGAGCCGGTCGGCAGCGACGCCGTCGGCCGAGGCGTGCCCGAGCACCGTCGCGGCGAGGTCGCGCACCAGCTCCACCAGGACGCGTCGGCGCCCTTCGGGGCCACGTCCGGCCAGCAGCGCGGGGACGGTGGGGGCGCCGGGCGCGGTCGCCGCGCTGCGCCGGGCCGGTGCCGTGGTGGCGGGGCGCAGCAGCGCCTCCACGCCGGCCCGGCCCGCGCGGGTGTCCATCGCGAGCAGTGCGGCATGGTCGGCGGTGAGCGCGGAGTCGAGCAGCGACAGGGCGTCCTGCGTCGACAGCGGCCGCATTCCGCCGCGGGCCATGCGCCGGCGGTCGGTGGCCGACAGGCCGGCCGTCATGCCGCTGGTGGTCTCCCACAACCCCCACGCCAGTGACGCCGCGGGCAGGCCCCGGGCCCGCCGGTGGGCTGCCAGTCCGTCGAGGAAGGCGTTGGCGGCCGCGTAGTTGGCCTGTCCGGGTGAGCCGAAGGTGCCCGCGGCGGAGGAGAAGAGTACGAAGGCGGCCAGGTTCAGGTCGGCGGTGAGGTCATGCAGCAGCCAGGCGCCGTCGGCCTTCGGTCGCAGCACCCGGTCGAACCGCGGGCCGTCCAGGGCTGTCACCGTGGCGTCGTCGACGACCCCGGCGGCGTGGATCACCGCGTTCAGCGGCGCGTCCCCGGGGACGCGGGACAGGAGCCGTTCGACCTCGGCGCGTTCGGCCATGTCGCACGAGTCCAGGTGTACGCGGGCGCCGAGCGCGGTCAGTTCGGCGACGAGGTCGTCCGCTCCGTCCGCTCCACGTCCGCGGCGGCTGCTGAGCAGCAGGGAGCGTACGCCGTGGGCGGTGACGAGATGGCGGGCGACGGTCCGGCCGAGGGTGCCGGTGGCACCGGTGACCAGGACGGTGCCGGAGGTCAGGTCGGGCGGTGTGGCGGTTCCGTCGGCGGGGGCGATGCGGGGCTGGAGCACCTGCCCGTCGCGCAGAGCGCTCTGCGGGCCGCCACAGGCGACCGCCGCCAGGATCGCCCGGTCGTCGGACGGGTCCGGTGCCGGGGGCAGGTCCACGAGCTGGAAGCGGCCGGGGTGTTCGGCCTGGGCGGAACGCACCAGGCCCCACAGGGCCGGCCCGGTGACATCCGGCACCCCGGTGTCGTGCCCGGTGGCGAGGGCGCCGCGGGTGACGAACACCAGCCGCGATCCGGCGAACCGCTCGTCGGCGAGCCATTCCCGGATCCTGTCGTGGGCCCGGGAGAGCAGTCCGCGCACCGCCTCGGAGACGGCCGCCTCGGGCGTGCGGTGCGGGTCGGGAGCCACCAGGACCAGGTCCGGCATGGTCATGCCGGTGGCGACGGCCTTGCCGAGGGCCTCCAGATCCGCGTACGTCTCCAGATGCACACCCGAGGAGTCCAGCGCCCGTGCCACCCGGTCGTCGCCGTCGCCCAGGATGATCCAGCGGAGGGACTCGGGGCGGGGCGGGGCGGGTGCGGGGGTGGCCGGCTGCCAGTCCAGGCGCAGCAGTTCGGGCCGCTGCCGCGGGCCGTCTTCGGGCCGGTCGGCCGGAACGGTGCGCAGGGTGAGCGACGCGGCCGAGGCGACGGGGCTGCCGGTGGCGTCGGTCACGAGGACGCAGTAGCCGTGGGGGTGCCCGGCCGGCGTGAGCCGCACCCGTAGCTCGGTGGCGCCCTCGGCGTGCAGGGTCAGCCCGTTCCAGGCGAACGGGAGCATCGCCTCGTCGTGGGACGGCTTGTCCGCCTCCGGTCCCGGCTGTGTGACCAGCAGCGCCTGGACGGCGGCGTCGAGCAGGGCGGGGTGGAGGCCGAAGCGGGCCGCGTCCGCACGGTACGGCTCGGGCAGGGCCACCTCGGCGAAGACCTCCTCGCCGCGCCGCCATACGGTGCGCAGACCGCGAAAGCTGGGGCCGTAGTCGAACCCCGCGGTGGCGAACTGGGCGTAGGGGTCGTCGTCGGACACGAGCCGGGCGCCCGGCGGCGGCCAGGCGGCGAGGCCGTCCTCGGGGGCGTGCGGCGCGTCGGGGGCGAGGACGCCCTGCGCGTGCCGCTCCCAGGGCCCGTCCCCGTCCGCGGCGCGTGCGAAGACGCCGAAGGAGCGTCGGCCGGTCGCGTCCGGGGCGTCCACGGTGACCTGGAGCTGCACGGCGCCCTCTCGGGGGATGACCAACGGGCTGTGCAGGGTCAGTTCGCTCACGTGGCCGCAGCCGGTGCGGTCGCCCGCGTGCACCGCGAGGTCGAGGTGACCGGTGGCCGGGAGGATGACGCGGCCGAGCACGGCGTGGTCGGCGAGCCAGGGGTGGGTGCGCAGCGACAGGCGCCCGGTGAGCAGGACCGTGTCGGAGTCTGCGGGGGTGACGGCGGCTCCCAGGAAGGGGTGCCCGGCCGACTCCAGTCCGGCGCCGTCGAGGTCGCCGGTCCACGGCGCGCTCGCCAGCCAGTACCGGTCGCGTTGGAAGGCGTACGTGGGCAGGGGCACCGTCCGGCCGCCGGGGTGCAGCGGACGCCAGTCGACCGTGGCGCCGTGGGCGAACAGCCGGGCCACGGCCGTCAGCAGGTGCCGCTCCTCGGGACGGTCACGGCGTACGGCGGGCACGAGCAGGGCCTCTGCGCGGTCGGGAACGGCGGCCGACGCCTGGGCCAGGGCCGTGAGCGTGGCATCCGGGCCGACCTCCAGGAACCGGGCGGCTCCCAGGTCGCGCATGCGCCGTACGGCGTCGTGGAAGCGGACGGGCTCCCGCACATGCCGAACCCAGTACTCCGGATCGGTGAGCTGCTCGGCGGTGGCGGGTTCACCGGTCGTTGTGGAGACGACGGTCAGCCGGGGAGGCGCGTAGTCGAGCGTGGCCGCGACCGACCGGAAGGCGTCGAGAACCGGCTCCATCAGCGGCGAGTGGAAGGCGTGGCTGACGCGGAGCCGGGAGGTCCTGCGTCCCATGGCGGCCACCGCCGCCGCCACCTCGGCGACTGCCTCCTCGGTGCCGGAGACGACGGTGGCGGCCGGTCCGTTGACGGCGGCGACGCCGACCTCCGAGGCACGGCCGGCGAGGAGGGGCAGCACCTCTTCCTCGGAGACCTGGAGGGACACCATGGCGCCCCCGGCGGGCAGTTCCTGCATGAGGCGTCCGCGGGCGGCGACCAGGGTGCAGGCATCGTCGAGTGAGAGCACCCCGGCGACGTGTGCCGCGGCGAGTTCGCCGACGGAGTGGCCGGCGAGCAGGTCCGGGCGCAGGCCCCAGGACTCCAGCAACCGGAAGAGGGCCACCTCGAAGGCGAACAGTGCGGGCTGGGCGTGTTCGGTGCGGTCGAGCCGGTCGGCGGCGGCGCCGTCGGACCCGTCCGCGCCGAGGACGAGGTCCCGCAGCCCGGGGATGCGCGCGCAGACCTCGTCGAGGGCGGCGGCGAAGACGGGGTACGTGGCGTGGAGTTCGCGCCCCATGCCAGGGCGTTGGGCGCCCTGCCCGGTGAAGAGGAAGGCGGTCTTGCCTTCCGGACGGGCCGTGCCGGTCACCGTGTCGGAACCGGGGGCGCCCGCGGCCAGTTCCCCGAGGCCGCGCAGGAGTGCGGCCCGGTCGGCGCCGATGAGGACGGCGCGGTGCTCGAAGTGGGTGCGGGTGGTGGCGAGGGACAGGCCGATGTCGTGCAGGCCGACGTCCGGTTCGGCGAGGACGCGGTCCCGTAGGCGTGCCGCCTGAGCGTGCAGACCGGCGGTGTCGCGGGCGCTGAGCACCCAGGGGACGAGCCTTCCGGGAGCGGCTTGTGGCCGCGGGGCGTCCGGTTCGGCGGTGGCGTCCTCGGGGGATTCGAGGATGACGTGCGCGTTGGTGCCGCTGATACCGAAGGAGGAGACACCCGCCCGGAGCGGACGTCCCGGATCCCGCCGCCACCGCTGACCTTCCGTCAGCAGACGTACCTCACCCGCCTCCCAGTCCACATGAGAAGACGGCACATCCACATGCAGCGTCGCCGGCAACAACCCGTGCCGCATCGCCAGCACCATCTTGATCACACCCGCCACACCGGCACCCGCCTGCGTATGACCGATGTTCGACTTCACCGACCCCAGCCACACCGGCCGCCCCTCCGGCCGGTCCTGACCATACGTGGCGATCACCGCCTGCGCCTCGATCGGATCACCCAGCCTCGTCCCCGTACCGTGCGCCTCCACCACATCGACATCGGCGGGACGCAGACCCGCGTCCGCCAGCGCGGCACGGATCACCCGCTGCTGGGACGGCCCGTTGGGCGCGGTCAGGCCGTTGGAGGCGCCGTCCTGGTTGACCGCCGAGCCCCGCACCACGGCCAGCACCGGATGGCCGTTGCGGCGGGCGTCGGACAGCCGCTCCACCAGCAGCAGACCGCCGCCCTCGGAGAACCCGGTGCCATCGGCCGCGTCCGCGAACGCCTTGCACCGCCCGTCCGCCGCAAGCCCCCGCTGCCGGCTGAAGTCCACGAACAGACCGGGGGTCGACATGACGGTGACGCCCCCGGCCAGCGCGAGGTCCGACTCGCCGGAACGCAGCGACTGGACGGCCAGGTGCAGTGCGACCAGGGAGGCGGAGCAGGCGGTGTCCACGGTCACCGCCGGCCCCTCCAGCCCGAAGGTGTAGGAGAGCCGGCCGGACATGACACTGGCCGAGTTTCCGGTGCCGAGATGGGCACTGGTGTCCTCTCCCACGGCGAGGGGCCGCGAGGAGTAGTCCTGGTAGTTGGTGCCGGCGAAGACTCCGGTACGGCTGCCGCGCAGGGTCCGCGGATCGATACCGGCCCGCTCGAACGCCTCCCACGCCATCTCCAGCAGCAGACGCTGCTGCGGATCCATCGCCGTCGCCTCACGCGGCGAGATGTTGAAGAACACCGGATCGAAGTCGGCGAAGCCGGAGAGGAAACCGCCGGCCAGGGTGGAGGTGTGGCCGGCCCTGCCCGGCTCCGGGTCGTACAGCGCCTCCAGGTCCCAGTCGCGGTCCTCCGGGAAGGGGCCCATGGCGTCGGTACCGTCGGCGAGCAGCCGCCAGAACCCCTCGGGCGTCTCGACGTCCCGCGGGAAACGGCACGCCATGCCGACGATGACCACCGGGTCGTCGTCGGTCGCCGTCGCGGATCCCACCGGCGCGGCGGCGGGCGCGGCGGCCGGGGCCAGGCCGGCGCTGAGGTGCTCGGCGAGCGCGGCGGGCGTCGGGTAGTCGTAGACGAGCGTGGCCGGCAGGCGCATCCCGGTCGCCTCGCCCAGGGAGTTGCGCAGTTCCACCGCGGTCAGCGAGTCGAAGCCGAGTTCGCGGAAGGCACGGGCCGGTTCGACGTCGTCGGGGCTGGGATGGTTGAGGACGTACGCGATATGGGCCCGGACGAGCTGGAGCAGGGCGTGCCTGCGGTCGCCCTCGCCGAGGGCGGCGAGTTGTTCGGCCAGTCGGGCCCCGCCCCCCTGGTCCTGCTCCGGTGCGGTGCGGCGGGCGTCCGCCAGAATGCGGCGCAGATCGGGCAGGTCGGCATACAGGCGCCGGGGTCGGCTCCTGGCGAGTTCGGCGCCGAACACCTCCCAGTCGATGTCGGTCACGACGAGGGCCGTGTCGTCATGGTCGAGCGCCTGCTGCAGCGCGGTGACGGCGATGTCCGGGTCCATCAGGCGGACTCCGTGGCGCTGGAGCCGTTCGCCGACGGTTCCCGCGGCCATGCCGCCGTGTGCCCAGGCGCTCCAGGCGACGGCCGTCGCCGGCAGTCCCCGCGCGCGCCGGTGCTCGGCGAGGGCGTCGAGCAAGGCGTTGCCGGGCGCGTAGTTGCCGTGCCCTGGGCTGCCGAAGACGCCGGTGGCGGAGGAGAAGAGCACGAAGGCGGAGAGGTCGAGGCCGGCGGTCGCGGCGTCGAGGTTGAGTGCGCCCTGGACCTTGACGCGCAGCACGTCCGCGAGCCGTTCCGGGGTCAGGGAACCGATGACGCCGTCGTCGAGGACGGCCGCGGTGTGGAAGACCGCGGTCAGCGGACGTTCCGCGGGCACGGTGGCGAGCAGGGCCGCGAGGGCGTCCGGGTCGGCGACGTCGCAGCGGGCGAGTTCGGCGCGGGCGCCGAGCTCGGCGAGTTCGGCGACGAAGTCCTGGGCGCCGTCGGCTTCGGGGCCCGACCGGCTGACGAGCAGCAGGTCGCGGGCTCCGCAGCGGGCGAGCCAGCGGGCGACGTGGCGGCCGAGGGCGCCGGTGCCGCCGGTGACGAGGACGGTGCCGTCCGGGCGCCAGCGCCGGCCTCCGGGCAGGCCTCCGGTGGCGGCGCGCACGAGCCTGCGGCCGAGGACGCCGGTGGCACGGACGGCGACCTGGTCCTCGGCGTCCGTACCGGCGAGCACGGCGACGAGCCGGTCACCGGCCCGGTCGTCGAGGTCGGGCGGCAGATCGGCGAGGCCACCCCAGCAGTCGGCCTGTTCGGCGGCGACGACGCGCCCGAATCCCCAGACGAGGGACTGGGCGGGGGCGTCCACTCCCGCGCCGGTCCGGGTGGCGACCGCGCCGCGGGTGACGAACCACACCGGCAGGTGCGCGTTGAGGTCGTCCAGCGCCTGGACGAGGGCGACGGTCCCGGCGAAGCCGCTGGGCAGGGTGGGGAGTCCGGGGTGCGGTTCCTCGTCCAGGGCGAGCAGCGAAAGGACGCCGGTGGCTTCGTGGACGACGTCGGAGAGGGCCTCCGAGACCGCCGCGCGGTCGTCGGCACCGCCGACCACCACGGTGACACGGCGGGCACCGGCGCGTTCGAGGGCCGCGCCGACGACGGCGGCCTCCGGCCCGTCCTCGTGGCCGCGGGGCACGACGAGGAGCCAGGTGCCGGTGAGCGCCGGGGTGGGCCGGTCCTCGACGGCGTGCCAGGCGATGCGGTAGCGCCAGCGGTCCGCGACGGCGTACTCGGCGCCGCGTCGGCGGTACTGGGCGAGGGCCGGTACGAGGGTGGAGACGGCGTCGCGGTCGAGTCCGAGCGCGGCGGAGAGGGCGGGCAGGTCGGAGTTCTCGACGGCTGCCCAGAACGGCGCGTCGGCCGCGTCGTCCTGCCGGGCCGACGGCTCGGCGGCGGACGTGAACTCGGGCCAGTACCGGCGTCGTTGGAAGGCGTAGACGGGAAGGTCGACGCGGCGGCCGGGAGCCCCGTGGACGGTCGCCCAGTCGACGTCCCCGCCGCGCACGGACAGCTCGGCGACGGACAGCAGGAACCGCTCCGGGCCGCCCTCGGAGCGCCGGAGCGTCCCGAGGACCGCACCGCCGCCCGCGCCCAGCGCGTCGAGGATGTCGCCCACCGCGGTGGTGACCACCGGGTGCGGGCTGACCTCGACGAACACCTGGTGCTCCGCGGCGGCCAGGGCCTTCACGGCGTCCTCGAAGCGGACGGTCTGCCGGATGTTGGCGTACCAGTAGGCGGCGTCCAGCCGCGTGGTGTCCTCGATCCGGCCCCCGGTGACGGTGGAGTAGAACGGCACGTCGGCGGGCAGCGGACGCACGGGCGCGAAGCCGGCCAGCAGGGCGTCGCGGACCTCCTCGACCTGGACGGAGTGGGAGGCGTAGTCGACCGGGACGCGGCGGGCGCGCACCCCCTCCGCGGTCAGCTCGTCGAGGAGTTCCAGGAGCGCGGCCTCCTCGCCGGAGACCACGACGGAACGCGGTCCGCTCACCGAGCCCACGGAGATCCGCCCGTTCCAGCGGGCGAGGCGCTGCTCCACCTCCGCCAGCGGCAGGGGCAGGGAGGCCATGCCGCCGCGGCCCGCGATGGCGGTCAGTTCCCGGGAGCGGGTGACGACGACACGTGCCGCGTCCTGGAGGGTCAGCGCTCCCGCGACATGGGCGGCCGCGATCTCGCCCTGGCTCTGCCCGACGACCGCGGCGGGGCGGACACCGCAGGACTGCCACAGCCGGGCGAGGGCCACGCACACGACGAACAGGGTCGGCTGGACGACGTCGAGGCGCTCCAGCGACGGGGCGCCCTCCGCACGGCGCAGCACGTCGAGGACCGACCAGTCCGTGAACTGTTCGACGGCCCGGGCCACTTCGTCGAAGTGGGCGCGGAACCGTCCGTCGTCGGCGTCGAGCAGCCCGGTGGCCATCTCCTCCCACTGCGCGCCCTGGCCGGGGAAGAGGAAGACGGGGCCGCCCTCGGTGTCGGCGACGCCGTTCGCCACGGCGGGGGCAGGAGTGCCCTCGGCCACGGCGGTGAGGCCGCGCAGGAGTTCGTCGTGGTCGTGGGCGACGACGACGGCGCGGTGTTCCAGCGCGGGGCGGGTGGCGGCCAGGGACCAGGCGAGGTCCGCGGGCGACTGGGTGCGGCCGGGGCCGGTCCGCAGGTGCGCGTGGAGCCGCGCGGCCTGATCGCGCAGGGCCCCGGCGGTGCGGCCGGAGACCGGGAAGGCGAACGGGCCGCGCGCGGCGGGACGGGGCGCCTGGCCGGTGGTGTCGCCGGGGTCGTGCGGGGAGGCGTCCGGCTTCCCCTCCTCCAGCGGGGGCTGCTCCAGGATGACGTGCGCGTTGGTGCCGCTCACGCCGAACGACGAGACGCCGCAGCGTCGCGGCCGGTCGGTACGCGGCCAGGGGCGGGTGCCGGTGAGGAGTTCCACGTTGCCCGCGGACCAGTCGACGTGCGTGGAGGGCCGGTCGACGTGGAGAGTGGGCGGCAGGAGCGCCTCGCGCAGCGCGAGGACCATCTTGATGACGCCGGCGACGCCCGCCGCGGCCTGGGTGTGCCCGATGTTGGACTTCACCGAGCCGAGCCACAGCGGCCGGTCGGCGGGCCGGTCCTGGCCGTAGGTGGCGAGGAGGGCCTGGGCCTCGATGGGATCGCCGAGCGTGGTGCCGGTGCCGTGCGCCTCGACGGCGTCCACGTCGGCCGGCGACAGGCCCGCCGCGGTGAGGGCCTGCCAGATGACTCGTTCCTGGGAGGGGCCGTTGGGCGCGGTCAGCCCGTTGGAGGCACCGTCCTGGTTGACGGCCGAGCCGCGCACCACGGCGAGGACGGGGTGGCCGTGGCGGCGGGCGTCCGACAGCCGCTCCACGACGAGGACGCCCGCGCCCTCGCCCCACGCGGTGCCGTCGGCGGCGTCGGCGAAGGCGCGGCAGCGCCCGTCCGGCGACAGCCCGCGCTGCCGGCTGAACTCCAGGAAGACCGTGGGCGTCGACATGACGGTGACGCCGCCCGCGAGCGCCAGGTCGCACTCGCCCGCCCGCAGCGCCTGCGCCGCGAGGTGCAGGGCGACCAGGGAGGAGGAGCACGCCGTGTCGACCGAGACGGCGGGGCCTTCCAGGCCCAGCGTGTACGAGATGCGCCCGGACACCACGCTCGAGGCGTTGCCGACACCGTCGTCACCGGCGTTGTCGGACAGGCTCAACAGGGTCGTGTAGTCCTGCAGATTGGTGCCGGCGAAGACCCCGGTGCGGCTGCCGCGCAGGGACAGCGGGTCGATGCCCGCGCGCTCCAGCGCCTCCCAGCAGATCTCCAGCAGGAGCCGCTGCTGGGGGTCGGTGCCGACGGCCTCACGGGGTGAGATGCCGAAGAAGCCGGCGTCGAAGTCCCCCACACGGTCGACGAACCCGCCGAGACGGGTGTAGCTCTTGCCCGGGGCACCGGGCTCCGGGTCGTACAGCGCGTCGACGTCCCAGCCCCGTTCCGCGGGCCACTCGCTCATGACGTCGGTGCCCGACCGCAGCAGACCCCACAGGTCGTCCGGATCACTGACGCCTCCGGGGAAGCGGCAGCCCATCGAGACGATGGCTATCGGTTCCCGGTGGCGCTCCTGGGCTTCGCGCAGCCTCTGCCGCGTCTGGTGAAGATCGGCCGTGACCTTCCTCAGGTAGCCGAGGAGCTTCTCCTCATCGCTCATGTGTCTCTCACCCGTTTCCCGGTCCGTGGCCGTGCGCTCAGGAGATCCCAAGATCGTTCTCGATGAAGTCGAAGATCTCGTCCGCCGCGGCGGAGTTGATCCGGTCGCTGACGTCGTCCGTCGTCGCCGTGCTCGGGGTCGACGCGACCCGGTCGGCGCCGTCCCAGCGGGCGAGCAGCGCCTTGAGCCGTAGGGCGATCCGGTCGCGACGGGCGTCGTCCTCGGGCAGCCCGGCCAGGGCTTCGTCGAGCCGGTCGATGTCGGCGAGCACGGCGGCGGCGCCGTCGGTGCCCTCGGTCAGCCGGCCGCGCAGGTACCCGGCGAGCGCGGCGGCGTTGGGCTGGTCGAACAGCAGGGTCGCGGGCAGCCGGAGCCCGGTCGCCGCGCCGAGACGATTGCGCAGTTCGACCGCCATCAGGGAGTCGAAGCCGAGCGCGTTGAAGGCGCGGGTGGCGGCGACCTTGTCGGTCGAGGCGTGTCCCAGGACGCCGGCGGCCTCCGCGCGCACCAGGGAGACCAGCGTGCGTTCCCGCTCCGCGGGGGACATCCCGGTGAGCCGGTCGCGCAACGCCTGCGCCGCCTGTGTGCCGCCGGCCGCGTCGGAGACCGCGGACGCGAGGTCACGCACCTCCGGCAGGTCGGACAGCAACGGGCTGCGCCGGGCCGAGGTGAAGCCGGGCGCGAAGCGGGCCCAGTCCACGTCGGCGACGGCCACCACCGCCTCGCCGCGGGCCACGGCCCGTCCGAGCGCCCGGGGTGCCCGTGCGGGGTCCAGCAGGGCCATCCCGCCGCGCCGCATGCGCTGTTCGGTGCCGGACGTCTTCGTCGCCATGCCGCCGCCGGCCCAGGGTCCCCAGGCGATCGACGTCGCCGGGAGCCCGGCGGCCCGCCGCCGCTCGGCGAGAGCGTCGAGACAGGCGTTGGCGGCGGCGTAGTTGGCCTGGCCGATGGAGCCGATGGTCCCGGAGACCGAGGAGTACAGGACGAACGCGTACAGGTGCCGGTCCCGGGTGAGTTCGTCGAGGTTCCGGGCGGCGGCCAGCTTCGGCCGCAGCACGGCCTCCAGGCTCGTGGCGTCCAGGTTGTCGATCAACCGGTCGTCGAGGGCGCCCGCAGCGTGCACGACGGCGTCCACCGGGTGTTCGTCGAGCAGCGCGGACAGCGCCGCACGATCCGCGATGTCGCAGGCGACCAGGGCGAGTTCGGCCCCGGTGCCGGCGAGGGACTCCCGCAGCCGGGTCGCTCCTTCGGAGTCGCCGCCGGAGCGGCTCGCCACGACCAGGCGCGTGGCGCCCTGTTCGGCGAGCCAGACCGCGGTCCGCACGCCCAGCGCCCCGGTGCCGCCCGTGAGCAGGACCGTGCCCTTCCAGTCCGGCCCGGGGCCCGGGTCGGCGGGCGGTGCGAGGCGGACGAGGCGGCGCAGGAAGGTTCCGGAGGGACGGACTGCCACCTGGTCCTCGCCGTCGGGCGCGGTCAGGACGGCGCACAACCGCCGGGCGACGTCCTCGGCGACGGCGGCGCCGGTACCGGCCGGAAGGTCCACAAGACCGCCCCAGTTCTGCGGGTACTCCAGGGCGGCGGAGCGGCCGAAGCCCCAGACCGCGGCCTGTTCGGGCGAGGCGGGCGCCTCCTGTCCGGGGGCACCGACGGCGCCGGCCGTCAGGCACCACAGCGGCACGGCGGTGGTGGCGGCCGACTCCTCGGACAGGGCCTGGACAAGGGCGAGTGTCGCGGCGAGTCCGGCCGGCGTCGACGGGTGCTCCGGCAGCGGACGTTCGTCGGCGGCCAGCAACGACAGGATCCCGGTGAGGTCCGGTCCGTCGGTGGTGTCGCGGAGCGCGGCGAGGCGGGCCGCGAGCGTCGCGGGGCCGGCGGCGGCGCAGTCGACGGGCAGCGGTGTGACGTGTCCGCCGTGCGCGGTGAGCGCGTCGGCGATCGAAGCGGCCCAGGCGCCGTCGGCGAGTTCCACGGGCACGGGCATCAGCCAGTGCCCGGTGAGGGTCGCGGAGCCTGCCTCGGGTGCGGGCCGCCAGGTGACGCGGTGGTCCAGGCGGCTTTCCTCGGACTGGCGGAGCCGGTCGCGGCGCCAGGACGCCAGAGCGGGCAGGACGGCACTGAGCGGGGCGTCCTCGGTGAGGTCGAGCCGGCCGGCGAGCGCGGCCGGGTCGGAGCGCTCGACGAGGTCCCAGAACGGTGCGTCCTCCGCGCGGGCGGCCGCGGCCGAGGACTCCAGCCAGTATCGCTCGCGCTGGAACGCGTAGGTGGGCAGGTCGACGCGGCGGGCGTCGGCATCGTGCAGCCGCGCGAGGTCCACCTCGCAGCCGCGGGCGTGCAGCCGGCCGGCCGCGAGCAGGGCGGCGCGGACCTCGGCGGCGTCGCGCCGCATGAGCGGCACGGCGTCGGCGGTGGCGGGGTCCTGGACGCTGTCGCGGACCATGGTGGTGAGCGTGGCGTCGGCGCCCAGTTCGAGGTACGTGGTGACGCCCTCGGCCTCCAGGGTGCGTACGCCGTCGGCGAACCGCACGGCCGCGCGGATGTGCCGGGTCCAGTGGGCGGCCGAGCACAGGTCCTCGTCCGTGGCGACGCCGCCGGTGAGATTGGTGACCACGGGCACCGTGGGCGGCGCGTAGCGGACACCCGCGGCGACCTGTTCGAACTCCTGGAGCATCGCGTCCATGTGCGGTGAGTGGAAGGCGTGGCTGACCCGCAGTCGCCGGGACCTGCGGCCGCGCGCGGCCAACTCGGCGGCGACGCGCTCCACTTCGTCCGTGTCGCCGGAGAGCACCACGGAGGCAGGGCCGTTGAGCGCGGCTATCGCGACGCGCTCCTCCTGGCCGTCGAGGAGCGGGCGCACCTCGTCCTCGGTGGCCGCGACGGCGATCATCGCGCCGCCCTCGGGCAGTGCCTGCATCAGCCGGCCGCGGGCGGCGACGAGCGCGCAGGCGTCCGGGAGGGTCAGGACGCCCGCGGCGTGCGCGGCGGTCAACTCGCCGATCGAGTGGCCCATGAGCAGGTCGGGCCGGACGCCCCAGGACCGCACGAGGGCGTGTGCGGCCGTGCCCAGGGCGAACAGGGACGCCTGGGTCCAGGCGGTGCGGTCCAGCAGCGCCGCCTCCGGCGTGCCTTCCGCCGCGAAGACCACCTCACGCAACGGCGGGCCTTCGAGATGTCTGTCCAGTTCCGCGCAGACGGCGTCGAACGCCTCGGCGTACGCGGGGTGGGCGTCGTACAACTCCCTTCCCATACCGGGGCGTTGGGCGCCCTGTCCGCTGAAGAGGAACGCGGTCCGGCCGGCTGCGCCCACGACCCCGGTGGCGACGTGCGCGGCGGGTCGGTCCTGTGCGACGGCGGCGAGCCCGGCGAGCAGTTCCTCGTGGTCCGCGGCGACGACGACGGCCCGGTGGTCCATGGGGTGCCGGGCGGTGGAGAGGGTGTACGCGAGGTCGCGCGGGTCGGTCACGTCCGCGAGGAGGTGGGTGCGCAGCCGGGCGGCCTGGGCGCGCAGCGCGTCCGGTGAGTGCCCGGAGACGGCGAACGCGCGGGGCTCCGCCGTGGCCGGCCGCCGTTCTCCCAGCGGTCGTGGCGCGGGCGGTTCCTCCAGGACGACATGGGCGTTGCTTCCGCTGATGCCGAAGGAGGACACGCCCGCGCGGCGGGGCCGACCGGCGTCGGCGGGCCAGGAGCGCGGCTCCGTGAGCAGCTCAAGGGTGCCGCTGGACCAGTCGATGTGCGGGGACGGTGCGTCGATGTGGAGGGTGCGGGGCAGTTCTCCGTGCCGCATCGCCATGACCATCTTGATGACGCCGGCGGCGCCCGCGGCGGCCTGCGTGTGACCGAAGTTGGACTTCGCCGAGCCGAGCAGCAGGGGCCGGTCGTCGGGCCGCTGCCTGCCGTAGGTGGCGAGGAGGGCCTGGGCCTCGATGGGATCGCCGAGCGTGGTGCCGGTGCCGTGCGCCTCGACCGCGTCCACGTCGGCCGGTGACAGGCCCGCGGTGGCGAGGGCCTGCCGGATGACGTTCTGCTGTGAGGGGCCGCTGGGGGCGGTCAGGCCGTTGGACGCCCCGTCCTGGTTGGTGGCGGAGCCGCGGACGACGGCGAGGACGGGGTGTCCGTTGCGTTCGGCGTCCGACAGACGCTCCAGGAGCAGGACGCCGACGCCTTCGGAGAAGCCGGTGCCGTCGGCGGCCGCGGCGAACGCCTTGCACCGGCCGTCCGCGGCCAGTCCGTCGTGGGCGGTGAACTCGGTGTAGGTGGCGGGTGTGGCCATGACGGTGACCCCGCCGGCGAGCGCCATGGTGCACTCGCCCTGGTGCAGGGCCCGGGTGGCCAGGTGGAGGGCGACGAGCGCGGAGGAGCAGGCGGTGTCGACGGTCATGGTCGGGCCTTCGAGGCCGAAGGTGTAGGCCACACGTCCCGAGATGACGCTGCCGGAGACGCCGAGGCCGATGTAGCCCTCCATGCCTTCGGGGATGTCGGCGAGTTGGGAGGCGTATCCCGAGCCCATGGCTCCGACGAAGACGCCGGTGCGGCTGCCCCGCAAGGACAGCGGGTCGATGCCGGCCCGTTCGAAGACTTCCCAGGAGCTCTCCAGCAGGAGCCGCTGCTGCGGGTCCATGGCCAGGGCCTCGCGGGGCGAGATGCCGAACAGCGAGGCGTCGAAGTGCGTGGCGCCGTACAGGAACCCGGCCTGCAGGTCCGGCAGTCCGGTGAGGTCCCAGCCGCGGTCGGCGGGGAAGGCGCCGATGGCGTCGCCGCCTTCGGCGACGAAGCGCCACAGGTCCTCCGGGGAGGCGACGCCGCCCGGGTACCGGCAGGCCATGCCGATGACGACGACGGGGTCGTCGTCGGTCGCCGCGACGCTCGCGATGGCGGTGTGCTCGGTGGTCCCGGCGATCTGCTCCCTCAGGTGGCGGGCGAGGACCGTGGGCCTGGGATGGTCGAAGAGCAGGGTGGCGGGCAGCCGAAGTCCGGTCTCGGCGTTGAGGCGGTTGCGCAGTTCGACGGAGGTGAGGGAGTCGAAACCGAGGTCCTTGAAGGCCTGGTCGGCGCCGACGGCGGCGGCCCCGTCATGCCCGAGGGTGAGGGCGGCGTGCCGGCGCACCAGGTCGAGCAGGAGGCGTTCCTGCTCCGCCTCCGTGAGGCCGGTGAGCCTGCGGGCGAGGTCGGGTGCTTCGCCGGTACCCGTTGCGGCGGCGCGCCGTGCCGGCGCCGGCACGAGGCCGTGCAGTACTTCCGGCAGCCTGCCGGCCGCGGCGGCCGTCCGCAGGGCGGTGAGGTCGGTGCGGAGCGGGGCGATGAGCGCCTCGTCCGACTCCAGGGCCGCGTCGAGGAGCCGCAGGCCCTGCTCGGGAGCGAGGGCGGGCAGTCCGGAGGCGGCGATGCGACGGACGTCGTCCTCGCGCAGCCCCCCGCTCATGCCGTCGGTGCCCTCCCACAGCGTCCAGGCGAGCGAGGTGGCGGGCAGCCCGTGGGCGCGCCGGTGGTGGGCCAGCGCGTCGAGGACGGTGTTCGCCGCGGCGTAGCCGGCCTGGCCCGCGCCGCCGAGGAGGCCGGCGGCGGAGGAGAACAGGACGAACGCCGTCAGGTCCGCGGTCCGTGTGGCCTCGTGCAGGGCGAGCGCCGACGCTGCCTTGGCCCGCAGTACGTGCGCCAGCCGCTCGGGGGTCTGCGCCTCCAGGACGCCGTCGTCGAGGATGCCCGCGGTGTGTACGACGCCGCGCAGCGGCCGGTCGGCGGGGATACGGGCCAGGAGGGCGGCGAGCGCTTCGGGGTCGGCGGTGTCACAGGCCTCGACGCTCACCCGGGCGCCCAACGCCGTGAGCTCATCGACGAGTTCGGCCGCGCCGGGGGCGCCGGGACCGCGCCGGGAGGCGAGGACCAGGCTCCTGACCCCGTGTCCGGTCACCAGGTGCCTCGCGGTGAGGGCACCCAGGGCTCCGGTGCCGCCGGTGACCAGGACCGTGCCCTGGGGGTCCCAGAGGGTCTCGGGCCCCGGTCCGGCCGAGTCGGCACGCGGGGCCGGGAGAGCGGCGGTGGGGCTGGGGCTCGCGGTGATCCGGGCAAGGCGTGGAACGAGCAACTCGCCGTTCCTGAGGGCGAACTGGGTGGCCCCGGACAGGACGGCCGCGGGCAGGACCGCGAGTGAGGCGTCCGTGTCGTCGACGTCGACGAGGACCAGCCGTCCCGGGTTCTCGGTCTGGGCGGACCTGGCCAGGCCCCACACGGCGGCCCCGGCGAGGTCCGGCACGTCCTCGCCGGTGCTCGTGGCGACGGCCCGATGGGTGAGGACGACGAGCGGGGCGTCCCCCGCACGCTCGTCGGCGAGCCAGGTCTGCAGGCTGCCCAGCATGCGTGCCGCGGCCGTGGCCGGGTCGCGGTCCGGGCCGGGCGGGCAGGGCAGGACGACCACGGCGGGGAGTTCGGAGAGGGAGTCGGGACCCGCTATGCGCGGCCAGTCCGGGTCGAGAGCGGCATCGTCGCTGTCCGCCACGTACCAGCCGTCGGTGGACGGGGACTCGGGGGCGGCGTCGGGGGTGGTGGGGAGGGTGAGCACCACCTTGCCGATGTGCCGGGCCTGGCTGAGGTGACGGAACGCCTCCGGCGCCCGCCGCACATCCCACACCGCCATCGGCAACGGCCGCAGCACACCCCGCTCGAACAACCCCACCAACACGCCCAACATCTCACCGATCCGATCAGGACCGGCCTCCACCAGATCGAAAGCCCGGTACTCCACCCCGGGATGATCCGCGGCCACCCGCCCCGGATCCCGCACATCCGTCTTGCCCATCTCCAGGAACCGCCCCCCACGCGGCAGCAACCGCAGCGAAGCGTCCACGAACTCACCAGCCAGCGAGTCCAGCACCACATCCACACCCCGGCCCCCGGTCACCCCCAGGAACCGCTCCTCAAAACCGAGATCACGCGAAGAAGCGATACACGCCTCCGCAACCCCCGCCTCCCGCAGCGCCCCCCACTTCCCCGGACTCGCCGTCCCCAACACCTCAGCACCCAGATACCCCGCCAACTGCACCGCCGCCGAACCCACACCACCGGCCGCCGCATGCACCAGCACCGACTGACCCCGACGCACACCCCCCAGATCCACCAGGGCGTAGTAGGCGGTGAGGAAGACGATGGGTGCGGTGGCCGCCTCCGCGAACGACCAGCCGCTCGGGATACGCGCGACCATCCGCTCGTCGGCCACCGCCACGGGACCGAACGCCCCCGCGAACATGCCCATCACCCGATCCCCCGGCGCGACATGGGTGACCTCCGCACCGACCTCGGTGACCACACCCGCACCCTCCAGCCCGATCGCGGTCACCTCACCCGGATACATACCGAGCACGGTCAGCACATCACGGAAGTTGACACCCGCGGCACGCATCGACACCCGCACACCACGCGGCCCCAAAGGCCCCGTCACCTCCGGACACGGCACGAGCCGCAGGCCCTCCAGGGTGCCCTTCCGCTCGACACCCAACCGCCACGCCTCCGCACCGGCCGGCGGCACCAGGACACCGTCCGCGACCACGGACTCCGAGGCGAGTGGGGCCGGGGTCCACACCACGCGGTGCAACGCTCCACCCGCGGGACCGGTGGCGAGCAGTGTCTCGGTGGGCAGGGTCCGGGAGACGAGCGTGCCGACGGTGGCGACGGGCCGTCCGGCGGCGTCCGCGATCCGCAGGGAGACCCCGCTCGATCCGGCCGGTTCGACCCGGACGCGGAGGGCCGTGGCACCGACCGCGTGCAGGGAGACCTCGCTCCACGAGAACGGCAGGCCGACGCCCTGGGCGCCGTCGTCCGCCGGGTCGGCGAGCTGTGCGTGCAGGGCGGCGTCCAGCAGGGCGGGGTGCAGGCCGTAGCGGGCGGCCTCCTTGTGCTGGTCCTCGGGCAGGGCGACCTCGGCGTACCAGGCGGTGCCCTCGCGCCAGACCGCTTGCAGCCCCTGGAAGGCGGGTCCGTACCGGTAGCCGGTGTCCGCGAGCGCCGCGTAGAAGCCGTCGAGGGGCACGGACCGTGCGCCGGGCGGGGGCCAGGCCGCCAGGTCGAAGGACGGCTCGGTGGCGCCGCGGGCCAGGGTGGCGGTGGCGTGCCTGGTCCAGGGCGCGTCCGGGTCGTCGCCCGCGGCGTCCTCGGCGCGGGCGTAGACGGCGAGTGGCCGCCGGCCGGAGGGGTCGGGTGCTCCGATGACCATCTGGAGTTGGGCGGCGCCCCGGTCGGGGAGCACGAGGGGGGCTTCGAGGGTCAGTTCCTCGATCAGGTCGCAGCCGGCCTCGTCGCCGGCGCGCAGGGCGAGTTCGACGAAGGCCGTGCCGGGCAGCAGGACGGTACCGGCCACGGCGTGCTCGGCGAGCCACGGCTGGGTGCGGGTGGACAGCCGCCCGGTGAGCAGGACGCGTCCATCGTCGGCGACCCGTGCGACGGCGCTCAGCAGGGGGTGTTCCGTACTGCCGAGTCCGGCCCCGGCGAGGTCGCCGGGGCCCTGAGTGCCCATGGGCAGCCAGTAATGGTCGCGCTGGAAGGCGTAGGTGGGCAGGTCGACCGGTCGGCCGCGGGCGGGGCCCAGGAGGCGTTCCCAGTCCACGGCGCCGCCGTGCGCGAACAGGCCGGCGACGGCGGCGAGCAGTGCGGGTGCCTCGGGCCGGTCCTTGCGCAGGGCGGGGAGGCAGATCCGTTCGGTGGTGTCGTCGGGCAGGCAGGCCTGGGCGAGGGCGGTGAGGGTGGTGTCGGGGCCGAGCTCCAGGAAGCGCGTGACGCCGTGTTCGGCGAGCCAGGTGACCCCGTCGGCGAAACGCACCGCTCGGCGCAGATGACGCACCCAGTAGTCGGCGGAGCCGAGTTCCTCGGCGGTGGCGGCCCGGCCCGTCACGTTGGAGACGACGGTGATCCGCGCAGGATGCGCGGTGACGCCGGCGGCGACTGCCCGGAAGTCGTCGAGCACGGCGTCCATGCGGGCCGAGTGGAAGGCGTGCCCGACGCGCAGTCTGCGGACGCGCCGGCCCTGGCGGGCGAACTCCTCGGTCACCGCCTCGACGCCGGCCTCGTCACCGGAGAGCACCGTGGCACGAGGGCCGTTGACGGCCGCGACGCAGACCGCTCCCTCGTACGCGGCGAGACGCGGGACGACCTCGTCCTCGGTGGCTTCGACGGAGACCATGGCCCCGCCGGCGGGCAGGGCCTGCATCAGCCGTCCGCGGGCCGCGACGAGACGACAGGCGTCGGCGAGCGACCAGACGCCGGCGACGTGAGCGGCGGACAACTCGCCGAGCGAGTGTCCGAGGAGGTACTTGGGCTTGACGCCCCACGACTCCAGCAGCCGGAACAGCGCGACCTCGACCGCGAACAGGGCGGGCTGCGCCAGGTCGGTGCGTTCCAGTAGGGCACCGCCTTCCGCCCCGTCGAACACGACGGCCTTCAGCGAGGTGCCGAGTTCGGTGTCGAAGTGGGCGCACACCGCGTCGAAGGCGCGGGCGAAGGCTGGGAAGGCGTCGTACAGGTCGCGGCCCATGCCGAGGCGCTGCGCGCCCTGCCCGGAGAAGAGGAACGCGGTGGTGCCGCGCAGGGTGTGGCCGGTGACGACGCCGGGCCGGGCGGATGTCGCCGCGTTCTCGTCCGCGAGTGCGGCCAGGGCCTGCTGGGCGGCGGCGTGGTCCTCGGCGAGTACCACGGCACGGTGCTCGAAGACCTGACGGGTCGTGACCAGGGCGCGGGCGATGTCGTACGCGTCCGCGCCGGGCCCGGACCCGCCCCCGGTCCGCTCCAGCAGCCGGGCGGCTTGACCCCGCAGGGCGGCGGCGCTGCGGGCGGAGAGTATCCAGGGGACGGCCGGCAGCGGCGTGCTCTCGTCGGACGCCTCGTCGGCGGCGCGGAGCGGGGCGGCCGCGTCGTCGGGTGTCACTGCGTCGGCGCCCGGGACGGCCGCGGGAGCGTCGCTGTCGGCCGCGCTCTCCGCGGGCGCCGCTTCGAGGATGGTGTGCGCGTTGGTGCCGCTGATACCGAAGGACGAGACGGCGGCGCGGCGGGGGCGCTCGCCCGTGTCCGGCCAGTCGACGGGCTCGGTGAGCAGGCGTACGTGTCCCGCCGTCCAGTCGACGTGGGAGGAGGGCTCGCTGATGTGCAGGGTGCGTGGGAGCCGGCCGTGTCGCAGCGCCATGACCATCTTGATGACGCTGGCGACGCCGGCGGCGGCCTGCGTGTGGCCCAGGTTGGACTTCAGCGAACCGAGCAGCAGCGGATTCCCGGCCTCCTTGGCACGACCGTACGTGGCGAGCAGCGCCTGGGCCTCGATCGGGTCGCCGAGGGTGGTCCCGGTGCCATGGGCGTCGACGGCGTCGACATCGGTCGCGGTCAGACCGGCGTTGGCGAGGGCCTGTTCGATCACGCGCTGCTGCGCGGGACCGTTGGGCGCGGTCAGCCCGTTGGAGGCGCCGTCGGAGTTGACCGCGCTGCCGCGAACCACGGCGAGCACGGGGTGGCCGTTGCGGCGGGCGTCGGACAACCGCTCCACCAGCAGCAGGCCCACGCCCTCGGACCATCCGGTGCCGTCGGCGTCGTCGGAGAACGCCTTGCACCGGCCGTCGGGGGCGAGACCGCGCTGTCGGCTGAACTCGAACAGCAGCCCGGGAGTGGCCATGACCGCGACGCCGCCGGCGAGGGCGAGGTCGCACTCGCCGGCCCTGAGTGCCTGCACGGCCCAGTGCAGGGCCACCAACGACGACGAGCAGGCGGTGTCGACGGTGATGGCGGGTCCCTCGAGGCCGAGCACGTAGGCGATGCGGCCGGAGGCGACCGAGGTGGCGTTGCCGGCGAGCATCAGCCCGTGAACGTCCTCGGGGACCTCCGCCGGCCCCTGCCCGTATCCGGAGGTCGCCGCCCCGACGAACACTCCGGTGGCGCTGCCGCGCAGGGTGGCCGGACGGATCCCGGCACGTTCGAGCAGTTCCCAGGAAGCCTCCAGCAGCAGCCGCTGCTGCGGGTCGGTGGCAAGGGCTTCGCGAGGGCTCATGCCGAAGAAGCCGGCGTCGAAGGCGCTTGCGTCGCGCAGGAAGCCGCCTTCACGGGTCGAGAAGGAGCCCGGCGTGTCCGGGTCGGGGTCGAAGCGCTCCTCGATGTCCCAGCCACGGTCCTCGGGGAGCGTGCCGATGGCGTCGCCGCCCTCGTCGACGAGGTGCCACAGGTCCTCAGGGGAGGCGATGTCACCGGGGAACCGGCAGCTCATCGCGACGATCGCGACGGGCTCATGGTTCTTGTCCTCCACCTCACGCAGCCGGCGACGGGTCTGCCGCAGCTCCGCCGTCACCCGCTTGAGGTATTCCACGTACTTGTCGTCCTGAGCCACGTGTGTCACATCCTTGGGGCAAGCGGGGCGGAGATGCGTCCTGCGAGGGTGGGCTGCGGGGTCATGCGGTGCCCAGCTCCCTGTCGATGAGGTCGAACAGCTCACTGGCGGACTCCACGTCGTCCAGTTCGCCGTCGTCGGCGGTCGCGCGGGCGGGCGCCGGGACGGGCTCGCCCTGCCAGCGCACGAGCAGTTCGCGCAGCCGGTCGGTGACGCGGGCCCTGTCGTCGACGTCGTCCACGTCGGCGCCCGTGAGCGCGGCCTCCAGGCGGTCGAACTCGCCGAGCAGGGCCCGGGCACCGCCGGGCGCATCCGGCAGGTCCAGCGCGGTCAGCAGGTGTGCGACCTGGGTGGCGGGTGTCGGATAGTCGAAGACCAGCGTCGCCGGGAGGCGGAGGCCGGTGACGGAGTTGAGCCGGTTGCGCAGTTCGACCGCGGTGAGCGAGTCGAAGCCGAGTTCCTTGAACGACTGGTCGGGTTCGATCGCGTCGGCCGATGCGTGTCCGAGGACGGCCGCGGCCTGTTCGGCGATCAGGTCGAGCAGCAGCTGGCCGCGGTCCGGCGCGCTCAGCGGGGCGAGGCGTTCCACCAGGGTGGAGCCGTCCTTGCCATCCGCGCCGTGCGCAGCGGACCCGGCCCTGCGCCGGGCCGGCGCCCCGGCCAGCCCGCGCAGCAGCGGGGGCAGCACGTCGAAGTGCTCCTGCAGGGCGGCCCGGTCGAGGTCCATCGGCAGCAGCACGGCGCGGTCGGTGTCGGGTCCGGCGTCCAGCAGCCGCATGCCCGTCTCGGCGTCGAGCGGCACCATGCCGGTACGGGCGTGCCGTTCCCGGTCGGCCTCCGTGAGCTCGCCGGTCATGCCCGCGTCGGGGAGCCAGGTGCCCCAGGCGAGGGAGGTGGCCGGCAGCCCCAGCTCGCGCCGGTGGTGGGCGAACGCGTCGAGGAAGGCGTTGGCGGCCGAGTAGTTGGCCTGTCCGGCCCCGCCGAACGTGCCGGCCACGGAGGAGAACACCACGAAGCGGGCCAGGTCCATGTCGCGGGTCAGTTCGTGCAGGTTGACCACGGCGTCCGCCTTGGGCCGCAGGGCACGGTCCATCCGCTCGTGCGTCATCGAGGTCACGACACCGTCCGCGAGGACACCGGCGGTGTGGACGACCGCGGTCAGCGGGTGGTCGTCCGGTACGGAGGCGAGCAGTTCGGTGAGCGCGCCGCGGTCGGCGACATCGCAGGCGGCGATGGTCACCTCGGCGCCGAGCGCGGTCAGTTCGTCTCGCAGCGCGGCGGCGTCGGGGGCGTCGAGCCCACTCCTACTGGCCACGATCAGCCTGCCGACGCCGTGTTCGGCGACAAGGTGACGTGCCGTCAGCCGACCCAGTCCACCGGTGCCGCCGGTCAGCAGGACCGTGCCCCGCGG
>NZ_BBZJ01000045.1 GCF_001417775.1 Streptomyces sp. TP-A0356
TTATAGGGGCGTCTGTGAGTCTCGGGTACGCGGAGGCGGCCGACCGCGGCAGCGGGAGAGGTGAGGTTCGCATGCGTACTGTCGGCAGCCGCCCGCCTACCGCCCTGCGAGGCAGCCCACTGCGGGGCCGGGTCGCTGTGGTCGCGGGGGCGGCGCGCGGCGTGGGCGAGTGCGGCGCCTGGCCGCGGAGGGCATGCGGATCGCCCTGCTCGGTCGTGAGAAGGAGACGCTGTCCCAGGTGGCGGCGTCGCTGGCCACCATGACCGTCTGCATCGAGGCGGACGTGACCGATCAGACCGCGCTCGACCGTGCCGCGCGGCAGGTCGAGGAGCGGCTCGGAGCGGCCGGTGTCGTGGTGGCCGACGCCGGCAGCGCTGTAGGCGGGCCTTTCAGCCGCACCGATGCCGAGCTGTGGCGACGCGTCGTCGACGTCAACCTGGTCGGGGCGGCGAACACCGCCAGGGCCTTCCTTCCTCAATTCGCGTTCGTGGTCGGCCGCATCACCCGGCGCGGACTACGGGAGGGATCGACCGACGAGCTCGGTGCCGATGTCGAAGTCCTCGGGGCGGGTGGCCGTGCCGACTGGACGTCGGTCAGGCCCGAGACCTGAACTGCAACGGGGCCGGGAGGCGTCCAGAGGGTGCCCGACAGACAAGCCACGAGGCCCGGTAGGACCCAGGCAAGTACCTGCCTGGGCCCTCGGGTAGTGCACGGCTTCAGTGCACTACCCGAGGAGTGGTTTCCCAGGACGGAAGCGGCCGTAGAGCCCTCAGGCGGGTAGGTGGTCGCCATGGACGAGGATGACGCGGCCGCGGCGCTGCGAGCGGCGCTCGACCAGCTGGCGTTCGCCACCCGGAGCGCGGCGGCGCTGTCGAGCACGCTGGACGCGGTCGAGGGGCTCAGGCGGGTGTGCCGCGTGCTGGTGCCGGGGCTGGCCGACTGGGCCGCGGCCGATCTGATGGACGAGGACGGCGCCGTCGAGCGGGTCTGTGTCTCACACCGTGACCCCAACACCGCCCTGACCGGCCTGACGGGACCGTTGCCGCCGGCGCCGGAGACGCCAGGAGGGCCGCTGTCCCGGGTGCTTCGCGGCGGTGGCCCCCTGCTGTTGTCGGCCGGGCGGCTGCCGACCGCGCAGGAGGCGTCCGATCCGCTGCACACGGCAACCATGCAACCGTTCGCCCGACTCGGGGGAGACTCCGTGATCGTGGCACCCCTGCGGGCACGCCGGCGAGTGCTGGGTGCGCTGACCCTGGTCAGGGGCGAGGGACACCCGCCATGGGGCGAGGCGGACCTGGCGCTGGTCGAGGACCTCACCCACCGCATCGCGCTGGCTCTCGACAACGCCAGGCTCTACGCCGAGACCCAGGCCGTCGCCGAGCGCCTCCAGCGCTCTCTGCTGCCGGACCTGCCCGTCGTACCGGGTCTTCGCGTCACCGCCCGCTACTCCCCGGCGCTCGCCACCGCGCAGATCGGCGGTGACTGGTACGACAGCTTCGTCCTGCCGGAAAGCGGTGACACCACTCTGATCATCGGCGACGTCACCGGCCACGATCTGCATGCCGCCGTGACCATGAGCCAGATCCGGAACATGCTGCGTGGCATCGCCTGCGACCGCCGGGAGCCCCCCGGCATGATCCTGCGCCGCTTGGACCTCGCAGTCGACGCCCTCTACAGCCACCGCACCGCCACCTGCGTGTACGCACTGCTCAAGGGCCAGGAAGGAGGGGCGTACCAGCTGGAGTGGGCGAGTGCCGGACATCCACCACCCCTGCTGGTCACTGCGGACGGCGACACCACCTACCTCTGGGAAGCACACGGCCTGCTGCTGGGCGTCGACCCGCACGCCGAACGGCCCAGTGCCTGCCTGCCCCTGCCCGAGGGCAGCACCCTGCTGTTGTACACGGACGGTCTGATCGAACGGCGCGGCGAATCCATGGATCACGGCATGACCCGGCTCCGGCAGCACGCTGCCGCCCTGGTCGACCAGGACATCGACGAGCTGAGCGACGAGCTGATGAACGCACTCGTGGCAGGGGCCCACGACGACATCGCCCTGCTCGCCCTGCGACTGCCACAGTCGGACGAGGGCGTCTCGCCCTGAGGCCACGTCGAATGCCCGCCGTACGCGATGTAAGTCTGGGGTGGGACGTTTTGGCCAGGTGGGTTCGGGGACACGTCGGGCGGAGGTCGTGTCGCGTGCGGGTTCGGAAGTGAGCTGGCATTCCATTCGTCCGCCCGCCCTGCCGTCCAGCTCAGAACGCGGGCGGCAGAGCTGTGCTGCGTTCAGATGACCGTGCCCTGGGCAGTGCCTTGATCAGAGCGGTGCGGATTTCGTCCGGCAGCTGTTCGCCGTGCACCCAGTCCACGATCAGTTCGGATACCTGCCGCAGTTTCGTGTTGGTGTGCTGTGAGACCTCTCGCAGCACTTGGAATCCCTGCTCGGGATGCAGGCCACCGAGGGTGATGACCACGCCGATCGCTTGGTCTACGACGGTGTGGGAGACGACGGCTTCCTGCAGCTGGCTGATTTCCGTCTGCAACTCGCTGATCTTGTTCAGGAGCGGTGTCCGTACCGGAACCGAGTGCTCCTTGAGTCGCGTGAGGCTGCCGTTTCGAGAGTTCTCCATCATGATCACAGCCCAGACCGCGGGTCTCCCGCCCGGGTCGCCGATGCCGTACGGAATTGCGAGGACGACAATTCGACTATTACCCCGGGTTGCTGTCTTCGTGCATCCCGTTCCACGGCGCGCAGCGGCCGGTGGCGTGGACCTCACTCAGGGTTCAACTCGGCCAGGGCGGTGGTGCACCTGCCCTTCGGACGATCGGTACCGCTCGGATCGCGGATGCTCCGTTGATGGTCGCGGGTGCCTGATGCACTGCAGGGATCCTGCGGGAGCGGATCACGGCTCACGACCATACGATCGAGCGCCTGTCGCACATCGCGGCAGGGCATCCGGGTGTGGCGGACTCGGGTGGGGGGACCCGGAGGCGGGCCGCGTTCAGCAGCGTATCCATGGAGCTGGCTCGACTCAGGCTCCTCCGGTTCAGCCAACGAGCCGGGGGAGCCGCTGACAGGATCGCAGTGGTGGCGACCGACGATGACGCCCATGGCCTTGCCGATGGCGGGCATCCGTGCGCGGTTGCGGTCGAGCGCTTCGCGTTCCACGGGCTGACGAAGCCGGTCGGGCGAGGGCGGCGACCTACTCCCGGGTGCGGGGTACTCGAAGAGGAACCCACCGGGGTGCCGACGTCGCTGTGACCCGCCGGCCCGGGGGCCGCCCACCGCGGTGGGTCCGTGCGGAAAGGACGGCGGCGACGTGGCGGAGGGCCTGAAGTCCGGCGGAGAGCACGAGCGCCGGCTGTCCGCGGGGGAGCCGGCTCTGTGGCAGCAGGTGGTCGAGCAGCTGGGCACGGCCCTCGCCGTGATCGACCCGGCCGGGCGGATCGTCGCTGTCAACCCGGCCGCCGAGCGGCTTCTGCAGCGCGCAGCAGGGTCCGTGTACGGGCGGGATCTGCACGACCTGTGCCATCGCGACCCGGGAGGTGGCCTCGTCCCGCGGGAGCGCTGCCCGCTGCTGCGGGCACTGGCCGAGAGGCGTGCGGCACGCGGGGACGACGACAGGTGCCTGCGTGGTGACGGACGGCTGGTCCCGATCTCCTGGTCGGCCACCCCCCTGGCGGACGACGTCTCCGGCGTCTGCCAGGGCATGGTCGTGCTGATCGTCGAGACCGCGGCGGACCGCCGTGCCGGCAGGGAACGAGCGGAACGCGCCGAGCAGTCGGAACGGGTGGAACAGGCGGAACGAACCGCTCGTACGAGCGCTCTGGAGAGTCTCGCCGAGCGGCTGACACTCGTCGCGGAGATCACCGACGTGCTCGGTCAGACCCTGGAGGTGGACGAGGCCCTCGCCCGGTTGAGCCGCGTCCTCGTCCCCCGCCTCGCCGACTGGGCCGCGGTGGACCTGCGGGTCGGCTCCCGTCAGGTGCACCGAGTGGCCGTGACCGGTCCGGAGGGCCGTGCAGCCGGGCAGGAGGACTGGCGCGGCCATCTGCCCCCGGTCGGGGAGGCGACCCACTCGCCCCTGGTCCAGGTACTGAACGAAGGCGCTCCCGTCCTTCAGAAGCGGGTGGACCTGGACGCACCGCCCGACTCACCGCTGGCCAGCGTGCACGACGCCTTCCTCGGAGCGATCGGCGCGGCATCCGCCATCACGGTGCCGCTCGGCAGTAGACGGCAGGTCACCGGTGCGCTGACGCTGGTGCGCACCGACCCGGCACGGCCCTTCGACACCGGCGATCTCGACGTGGCCGGCGACATCGGCCGCCGGGTCGGTCTGGTCATCGACAACGCGCGCAGGTTCGGCCGGCAGCGTGCGGTCGCCGAAGCCATGCAGCGCAACCTTCTTCCCCCGCTGCCCGCGCACGGCCGGTTCCAGCTGGCCGCCCGGTACCAGCCCGCTCCGCCCGGCTCCCAGGTCGGTGGTGACTGGTACGACGCCTTCGCGCTGAGGGACGGCACGCTCGCCCTCGTCATCGGCGACGTCGTCGGGCACGATCTGACCGCCGCGGCCGGCATGGCCCAGCTGCACGGCATCCTGCGCTCCCTCGCCTGGGACCATGCCGAGCCGACCGGTGCCGTCGTGGACCGCCTCGACGACGCCATGCACGCCATCACCATCGTGCGGATGGCCACCCTCGTCCTCGCCCGGGTGGAAGGTCCGGACAGCGGCCCCTGGACGCTGCACTGGACCAGTGCGGGGCACCCGCCGCCCCTGCTGCTGACCCCCGACGGGAGCGCGCAGTACCTCGAAGCCGGGCAGGGACTGATCCTTGGAACCGACCCGTATGCCGGCGATCCTCGCCCGAGCGCCGCTCACGCGCTGCCGCCGCGGTCCACGCTCCTGCTCTACACCGACGGCCTGATCGAAGTCCCCGGCAGCGACTTGACCAGAGGGCTCAGCCGACTGCGTCGCCACGCTCTCGCCCTCGCCCACGAACCTCTGGACACCTTGTGCGACCAGCTGGCGGCCCGGACGCCCCCGGGCAGCACGGACGACGTCGCCCTTCTCGCCCTGCGCCTGCCCGTGCCCTGACCGGGCCGAGGCGGTGATGGGGAGCGGCTGCTCACGTCCCCGGAGCAAGCGCCAGAATGCGGAACGGACCGGGTGACACGGACTGAAGGCCGTCGTCTCCGGCGTACCGCCAGCCCCAGGACCGCATCGTCTCGACGGTCCTGCCGTCCCGGACGTCCACCAGTGCGACGCCGAGCGCGGCGCCGTGGTCGGCGAGCAGTCGCCGCTGCAGGCGCCGGGCGAGGTTCCAGACATGGTCCCGGTACTCCCGGCGCACGCGAGACGGGACGACGATCCCGGAGACGACGAAGAGCCGCCCGGAGGCGGCGCGGCGGAGCAGACCTCCCCGGACGTGCCCGTCGAAGCCCGCCCACCATGGACCCGAGCCGCCCGCGGGGAAGCCATAGGCGTAACCGGTCAGGGCGGTGGTCTCCGCGATCAGCAGCGAGAACCCCGGCCGTCGTGCGTCGGCCGTGAGATGGCCCAGGAAGGGGCCACGTGCCTGGTTCCACGCCCACGGGTCACCACCGGAGGTTTCCGCGTACAGGTCGCCCAGCTCCTGCAGACGGTCCGCGACCTGACCACGCGTCAGCCGATGGATCCGATCTGCGACCTGCGGCGAGGACGTGCGCCCCCTCTGCGGCGTGCCCTGTGCGCGGGTACGCGGCCTGCCCCGTGCGGGCCGGAGAGCGGGAAGGGCCAGGGTCGTCGGGGGGAGCACCTGCGCGGTCATTGCCAACCCTGCCCCCGGGCGCGGACGAAGGCCGCCCCGGCGTCGTCGATCCCCGAGAACGGCACCGGTGCCTGAGGCGGTGCGCGGCGTGCCCTCGGTATGTCCACCGTACTCCCGGCCGGGCCCGCCCCGGCGGCCCGGCGGTCGCCGGCACCGGGAACGGCGCCGACCGTCCGCGTGCGGTCGCTGTCCTCCGGCACAGTCCGACTCGCGTGGTCACCGGGCTCGGCCGGGCGAATGTCAGGCGGCCGGCCGCCCGGCCGGTCAGGGGACGCACCGCCACCCGTACCCGGCATACCCTGCAGAGGGGGCTGCCGTGGAAACGCGACGCAGGCCCCCACACCGTCGCCCGCCTCCGTCGGGCAGTGACCCCAATCGTGGTCCGTACGTCTCGTACCGTCTCCCGTCCGGAGCTCCGTATGGAGCAGCTACCCCGCCGGTCGCGAAGGAGGAACCCGGCTCCATCTCCCCTCGACACCGCGCACGCCGTGGGACCCGCACGCTCCGGCTCGCGACCAGCAAACCGACAGAGCACGCGCACGCTCACGCCGACGAGGTACGACCCGGATCCGCGAGGCCACGAGGATCCGCCGGCCTGTCCGTCCCCCGCGGCCGTGACCCCGGAGAACCACAGCCATGACAAGACTCCGCGAACGCAAGAACAACCGGGAGGCGGTCCTGCGATCCCTCTACGGGGCCGTCGAACGCAATCGCCCCGAGGTCAGCGGATCGGTACTCCGCGCCGAGCTGGGCCTGCCCGACGAGGACCTCTCCGCCGCCTGCGCCTATCTGGCCGACGAGGGACTGATCAACGTGGACTGGACCTCGCACCGGACCCCTGCGGCCGTCTCGCTGACACATGAGGGCATCTGCCTGATGGAGGAGTTGGAGGAAGAACAAGGGGAATAGGGCAGGGCAGAGAAGACGGAGCCGGACGGCTGACCCGCCCGCTTCTCCTCGGCTCAGGTGTAGCCTGACCGTACCGAGAGCTTTTCGCGCAGCGCTTCCGGCGGTGCCGTTCCCGGCGAGGGACGAAACGGGCAGTCGTCCTACGGCTCCCGGGACGGGACCGGACCATGGAACCCAGCAGTACGCCGGCCGAAGGCGTCTCCGGTGCCGACGCGCACACGTACCGCATGCCCCTGCCCCGCCTGACCCTCACCTCGGACGTCAGCCACGGCCCGCTGGACGGTGCCTGGTGGCCGCGCTGCGACGCGCTGGAGCTTGAACTTCCCTCGCTCGTCGACTTGTTGGAGCCGGAGCCGGGGGCCGTTATACGGGTCACCGTGGACCCCGCCGGGTGGCCCGGCGCCCCGCACACAGTCATGGCCCCAGGCCGGGTGATCGCCGTGGAACCGACCGGACCCGGAAGCGACGCGCACGTCATCACCCTGGACTGCGGCGCCGTGGGACGCTGGGTGCTCCTGGTCGTCCCGCCCGAGGAGCCCGCCGGAACAGCCGTCCGGCTGCTGGCCGCCGCTGCCGACCCGGAGAACCCACTGACCGCCGCGAGCATGCTGGCGCTCGCCGATGCGGGTCGCCCGGTGGGCGCGGCCGGGGAGGCGGAATGAGGCACGGGCCCCCTTGGGAGCCCGCGGCAGGGACGACCGGCCAGCCTCAACCACCATCCTCGCGTGAGCCGTTGCCCACTCTGAATGACACTTCTGCGCTCTTCGAGGAGTGCCGCATCGTCCGCACGCACGGCGAACTGGACACGCAATCAGCGGCCCCACTGGTCCGCGCCCTGACCGAGGCCCGAGCGGCCCGGCCCGAACGGCTCTTCCTGATCGTGGACCTGAGCGAGGTGACCTTCTCCGACTCCAGCATCCTGTCTGCGCTGTGCGAGGCGTGGTCCGACTGCCGCGCCCGGCGCGGCTGGGTACGCATCGTGTACGGCAACCACATGACCGACCTGGTCTTCCGCCACACCGGCCTGCTCGAGCGCTTCCCCGCCTACGCGAGCGCACAGGACGCCTGGGAGGGACGAACGGCCGACGCCGCACTCCCGCCTCCCCGCGAGCGCATCGCCCGCCGCCGAGGCGCGCTGTCCGGCCGAGGGCCACATGCCGCGCCGAACCACCCGACAGGACACCTCATGAGCGACCAGCTGCGGCGCCTGCCACCGGCCCCGCCCCTTCTTCGCCTGTACCTCGCGCCCGAGAGCACCGTGCCACGCCGTATCGATGGGGCCTGGTGGCCGCGAACCTTCGACCTCCTGGCGGAACTCCCGTCACTGCTCTCCGGCCTGCCCCGCGCCTGGGGCCAGATCGGCAGTGTCCTGGTGAACGGCACAGGGTGGGCCGGGGTCCCGGGCCGCATGCTCGTCTGCAACCAGGTCGTCCGGCTGCGCAGGACCGCCACGGCGCGCACGCCGAGCACCATCGTGCTGATGGCCCCCGCCCATGGGCGCCGGGATCTGCTGGTCGTGCCACCGGAGGCCACCGAGCAGGCCGCGGAATCGCTCGTGTCCGCAGTGGGACTGACGCCGGAGCGGGGTCACTTCGCGAGCTTCGGGTGCGGTGCCGGCGATGGCGCGCAGGCGGGCGACGCATGCGGTGATCTGCCGGTCCCAGTCGGTGAAGAGGCCGCGGGCCGCGGGGTGGAGGAACAGGTAGCGGGCGAGGTTGCGCTGTCTGGCGGGCCAGTCGTCCAGGCCCGTGTAGAGGGCGAGGCCGCCGGGGTTCCAGGCCAGCAGGTCCATGCTGCGGCTGATGACGTACGCCGGGTTGGGGCGGAGTGATTCGAGCAGCAGCTTCAGGTGGGGGCGCACGGTCCGGCTCGGGGCGGACGCCCGTTCGGGGGCGTAGCGGGCGGCTCGGGCGGCGAGCTCATGCAGGTGCTGGTGCTCCTGGTCGTCCATGTGCAGGCGCGGGCAAGGGAGTCGAGGGCGGTGGGGCTGGGACGGGTCTCCTTGCCGCGCTCGAGGCGTACGTAGTAGTCGATGCTGATGCCGGCGAGGGTGGCCAGCTCCTCGCGGCGCAGCCCGGGGGTGCGGCGGATGCCGGCGCCGACGGTGAGGCCGACGTGTTCGGGGCTGGTCTGGGTGCGGCGGGCGCGCAGGTAGCGGCCCAGCTCGGCTCCCTCGCTGTTCGCGCTCTCGGATGGCATGTCTCCAGTCTCACCCGCTGAGTGCCTGCCGCACGGGAGTGAGGGGGGTCCTGTCATTACCCCGGAAGAGCCCGCCCTGCCACACCGACGCGATCCGGGCGAGGGTGAATGAGCAAGATGCGACGGCGTCCCGGCCACCGCCACCACAGGTACGACGTGGCAGACCGGGCGACGGGCGCCGGGCGACGCCACGATGCAGAGAGGGCGAAATGAGGGCGTCAGGCACTCAGGCCGGACGGGTGTCAGTCCGAGAAGTCGAGGCTCTCCTGACCAGGGCCGGGGGCGCGTCGAGACTTCCGCGGCGGTTTCGGTTCCTTGGTTGCGTAGGCAGGTACGGGCAGGATGCCCTCGCCCCGTAGGTCGTCGGTGCTGATGAGCGGGCCGCTGGTCACTGCGTCCAGCAGCCGGGCCTGTCGGGGTTCGAGGGCTACGAGGAGCCCGAGCGCGTTGATGAGGTCAATCAGATCAACGGTCCACCGGGCAGGCCAGGTCGGGGGCAGGATGTCGTTCAACGGGGTCTGTCGTTCCACGTCTGGCTTGCGCTTGCGGAAGCTGAACCACTTGCGGATCACCTGCACCCCGCCGATCCGATAGTCCCAGACTTCCGGCGCCACCGGACGTATGCAGCCCGTGCCCACCGTGAGGGTTCGCGTGGACGCGTCGTAGGAGATGTCCGCAGGTAACCCGTCGTCCTCTCCGATCACGACGACGCATTCCGGTTGTTCCTCCGGGGGAAGCCTTGGGGACGAGCCAGGTGAACTGTCGTGGTGGGAGGCGAAGCGCTGGCCGTACGTGTGGATCCACACCGTGCGTCGGCCCACTTCCACGAGCTCCGCCCATAGAGCCGGGTCGCGTGTTATGGGGATACGGACACCGCGCTCGGCGAGGTTTGCGGCGAAGCGGCGGGTGTAGCCGCTGTGGCCGGCTGTTCCCGCGATGTACGCGAAGAGGTCCTCGGCGGTGACCGTTACGCCGTGCGTCTTGGTGAGGAGACGCAGCAGGCCAGGGGTGACGTTTGGTTCAGCCTGGTGAGGGTGGCGGTAGAGAGGGGCGACGCGGCCGCCTTCGGTGCCTTTGAAGTGGTGCATGTCGGGCAGCAGGGCAGTGAAACTCACCGCCGGCCCCGGACGGCCTGATTCCGTGTGGAGTTCGGACAGGTAGATCTGACGCTGGTCGTTGTGGGCGAACCACAAGGCCGGTCGGGGAAAGTCGATCACTCGTCTGTCCGCGATGATGTACTGCCTGTCGAAGGTCATCCGGCCGTAGGGAACAGTGACCGGCAACGTCTCCTTCTCTGCGGCAAGGCTTTTCCTTTCCTGCTGGCCGGGCAGTGGTGGTTCCGGCTTGTCCGGACGGCGGTCTCTGGTTGTTTTCAGCAGTGCGGCCTTGTCCTCCGCTGGGGCTTGGACGAGTCTGCGCCACCGGCTCTCCAGGACGTCGCGGCTGGGTGAGACGGGCCAGCTGCGGTTGTTCTTGTTGCCGGAGCTCGTCCAGGGCAGCAGGGCGTCCACCGGTGGCATGGCCGACCACTCGGAGTCGGACGGGACGTGAAAAGGCGCGGTCCACTGTGTGGGGCATAGTTGCCAGGAGGTCCCGTCGCGATGACCGTCGAGGCCAAGCCCTTCCAGCCAGTTGAATTTCTCCTCGCGTGTGCCCGCGGGGACGTCGAGTCGCCAGACCCGCGCCGGTGTACCCGCGTCCGGGGTGCCGTGGCGGACGAAGACGGCGATGCAGATCTCCCGCTTGACATCCTGGAAGACCCGGGTGCGCGTGTCGGAGTAGGCGCCCTCGGGGGAGAGACCGATGATCCAGCCCTCGTCGGCGGCCTCGCGCAGGTAGTGGCGCATGCCGGCCGATCCCTCGCTGTCCAGGTATCCGGAGTTGGTGATGAGGGCGACGATCCCGCTGGGGGCCTTCGGCGCTCCCGAGGCGGTCAGCTGGTCGAAGACCTTCCAGGTGGACCAGGCCCAGAAGTAGACGTAGAGGTTGTCGAGGGCGTATCCGACGCGTCCGTTGTCCTCTGGGTGGAAGCGGGCGAGGATCGGGCCCTGGCCGTTCGGGTTGCCCTCGGTGATCCAGCGTCCGACGCCCGACTGTCTCGCACCTCGCAGGTAGGGCGGATTGCCGATGACCACCATGACCTTCTCGTCCGCCTTGATCTTGTTCGCCATTCGGCGGTGGCGGGCGATCGCCTCGTACATGAAGCCCAGGTGGTGCTCGACGGCGGGATCGTCGAGTGTGTCGGCCACCAGAAGCCTCGGCGGGCGGCGCGTGATGTCGGCGTCGTGGGACCGGAAGGCGTGGTGCACACGGAGTTCGGCGACGGCGTACGGCCCGGTCTGTTTCTCCAGCCCGACCAGCCGGCCCGAGAGCTCCCGGAGAAGCCCGGACTTGAGCGTGCTGCCGTACTTCAGTGACAGGGACTTGGCGACGTGGTCGATGATGTTGATGAGGAAGGTCCCGGTGCCCATGGCCGGATCGACGACGGTGACGTCCTCGCTTCCGTAGCCGTCCTCCTGGCCGAGCCGGTCACGCAGCACCTCGTCGGTGAAGCCGACCATGAAGCGGACGACCTCGCCAGCCGTGTAGTACGTACCCGTCCGCCGTCGCAGTTCCGGGTCGTAGGCGCCCAGAAAGCCCTCGTACAGGTGGAGGTAGGCGTCTCCGGTCTCGTCCTTGAACATCTCGGGGTCGACGGCCGATAAGACGTCGATCAGCGGGTCGATGATGCCCCGCAGATCGTCGAGGGCGTCGTCCGTCAGCACCGCCAGCGCCTTGCCCATCAAGGAATGCCGCTTGCCCAGTTGGATCGCGACCTCGGGAAGCGTGAGCCTGCCCAGATCAATGTGCTCAAGGCGAGCCAGGAGCATGGCAAACGTCAGCGTCTGACTGTATTGGTCCGCGAACTCCTCCGGGCGAGCATCGGGAAAGAGCAGGTCCTTCCAGTTGTCGGCCAGGATCGAGAACGCAGCGTCAGCCTCCCCGTGCTCCTCGCGGGTGAGACGCTCGGTGACCTCGTCACGCAGCAGGGCGCAGATTCCCGCGATGCGCTTGACCAGTTCGTTGATGCTGTCGTGGACGATGGGCGCTGGCAGGAAGAAATGCGTGAGGGCACGCTCGAACCCGGTGTCCGCGACGACGAGTTGCCGACTACCGGAATCAAGGTCTCCGACCAGGATCCCGGTCGGGCCGACCTGTACGCCGAAACGGTAGACCGCCCACTGGTATCCGTCGGTGTACAGCACATTGTGGAGTGCCTTGATCTTCTCCCACTGCTTGCGGTCGTGGCTCTTCACCGACCACTTCTCCGGATCGGCCCCCGAGCCCGGCTGCTTCAGCTCGACGTGCCCTATGGTCCTGCCGCCGCAGGCGATGGCGAAGTCGGGCCGGATCCCGAGTTCCTTGATGCGACTCTGACCGTGGACGATGAGCTTGAGGCGTTGCCGCGAGGCCATGCCGCGCAGCAGATGCTCCACCGGCGCGGTCAGACTGTCCTCCTTACTGCTGACCGCCCCTGCGGGACCTTGCAGCTTGGCCCTGACCTCCTCGCCGAACTGGGCAACGAGGTCCGCTACCGATCCGGTCGTGCCCTTTCCCGCCCAGACGTCCCCTCTTGCCATCGGCCCCCCAAGGTTGCACCCACGCCGACGATCAGACCCATACAGAATGCCCATGACATCTCAAGCAGCAAACACCAGTGGATGTAGGTTGATTGGTGACGAGCCGCCAAAACCCCGCGTACGGACATCGGTTGGAGCGTGAGCCGAGAGTGCGTCCGGGCGTGCGTCAACGTGCGGAGCGCGCAATCGGTGGACGGTACGCCGATCTTGCAGGCAGGCTGGGGCGATCGCGGGGGCAGCGTGCGTGCGTCAAACGAAGCCATCATGGCTGCGCGGCTCCTGGTATGTCCCCGCTGCTGCTCAACGGAGATCGACCACGCCGCCACCCGCGAGCTCGGCCGTGCAGCGACGCTCAGCGCGATCGACGACATCCGACATTGGGTGCGACGAGGCCGTGCCGTGCTGTCTGAGATCACGGATGATCATCTGAGTGCCACCCAGTCGGTGCGCGCCCGCTATCGCGGCTCAGGGGCCGTAGGGGCTCCAGTGCCCGAGGAAGGGTTTCAGGTCGTCGGCCCGTGGGTTGGGGATGTCGGGCAGTCGGGGCGGTGTGTTCAGTGGGTCGAGGCGCTCCACGGTGGCGGCTGCCCAGCTGATCCATGCTTCGGCTTCAGTTCTGGTCTGCCCCGGTGGCATGGCCTCGACTCGTGTGCGTACCGCGCTCACGTACTCGGTCAGTCGGATGGCGTGGTGCCATGCCGCTTCCTGTGCTTCGAGGTGCCGGACGCGGTACGCCTCCGCGTACCGGATGCGGGCTTGTTCCATGGCGGTTTCCCAGCGGATGCGCTTCTGGCGTGCCGCTTCGGCCTCGTCCTGGCGTCTGCGTTCGGCGGCTTCGCCGCGAAGCGTGACCTCCTGTGCGATCTCGGCGAGCTGCTCTTCGAGGGGGTGGCCGGGAGCGTCGGCCCATTCGCTCGCCCGGTGTGGCTGGCCGCCGCTGACGATGAAGCGGAGACGTTCGGACGGGGTGTAGTCGAAGCGGGGGATTCTGACCCAGGAGTGCTTCTTGGCCTCGGCGAGTTCCTTCTCGGTGGCGACGTGCTCGGCTCGGTCCTGTTCCTGGAGGACGAGAAACCCCACTGGCTGGCCCTGTGCGGTGATGGTGAAGTGAGGATGTGCCTTGCGGCGGCGATGAGACGGGGGTGCGAAGCCGGTCTGCCCGGCCGCGCAGGTGTGTCCTTCGGCCTCGGCGGCGGTGATGAGCGCCTGGATGAGGCGGAGAGCGCGTCCTTGGACGGGCTTGGTCAGGCCGAGCGGCTGCCGTTCGTTCTGCATGGCTCGGACAACGGCGTGTGGCCGAGTGAGCCGCGAGGGCACGGCGACGGGGTCGAGGACAGCAAGACGCCAGGCGGGGATGTCGACGAGCTTGATCTCATACCCGCCGCTGCGCCAACCCCCGTACAACTCCTTCGTCTCCGGAATCCTTCCGGATCTGCGTGCCGCGGCGACGCGGGACGGCCACTTTTCCAGCTCAGGGCCGCTGCCGCTCTTGACGATTCTGCCGCCGGCCTCCGCGAGTTCTTGCAGCAGCTGCTCCGTGAACGTGAAGCGAGGCTGTGATGGAGGGGGTGGCTTCCGCTCGGCGGCCGGCGTTTCCTGCGCTCGGGTGGACTGAGGTCGTGGAGCGGCGGCCTGGGTCTTCCGGGGGCGTGATCCGCGGGGCGGGTACGTGCCGTGTGCCAGGTAGTGCCGGCCGGCGCTCGTCAGGGCGACGCTCCACTGCCCGGCCTTCCGGGAGACCGTCACCAGGCCCCGGTTGTGCAGTGCCTGACAGGTGGTCTTGTAGGAACTGGTCTCCCATACGCCGGCAGGACACCCGTCTGCCACCCACTGCAGCACCGAGAGCTGCCGCTCATTGACCCGCCGTTCCAATGGCCCGCCTTCGACTCGGAGTGTCGTACGACGGCGGCATGCTGCCAGTTCTTGGGGTAGGCGACCGGCGCTTCGAGTCAATTCGCTCGGACGAGCGGGCTGACGTGGCTGCAAGCCAGTCAGACGGAGAAGAGTAGGTGGGCGCTTTCCTACGCAGGGGGTCTGACTCCTGAGATCTCTGACCGGGGTGTCCTGATCACACTGTGTCGACCGCCGACCCGGGGATAGTGCGTTTGCTGGTCGCGGGCTGAGGGCGTGTCTCGATAGGGGCTTGCCGGACAGGCGTCATCACGATTCTGACCGTCCGCACGGCCCGGTGCCGGCTACGGGACAAGCCGTCGGCCTGGAAGGGGAACGAGCATGACCGGCACGTCCTCCGCTTCGCGTCCTCGTCGGCGCCGGCCGGCGGCGGAGGTGGTCCTGGGAGTGGACACGCACCGGGATGCCCATGTGGCCGCTGTGCTGTCCCTGGTGGGGGAGGTGATCGGCACCGACGAGTTTCCGGCCACCGCGGCTGGATACCGAGACCTGCTGGGGTGGGCCAGGGCGTCGGGTACGGTGCGCCGGGCCGGAGTGGAAGGGACCGGTTCCTTCGGGGCGGCCCTGTCCCGCTACCTGCTGGCCCAGGGCGTGGACGTTTTCGATGTGAACCGGTTCGACCGGGCCGACCGCCGACGGCGAGGCAAGTCCGACCCGCTCGATGCCGAGAACGCGGCCCGTGCAGTGCTGAGCGGACGGGCGCGCGCCCAGGCCAAGACTGGCGACGGGCCAGTGGAGATCGCCCGGATGTACAAACTGGCCAAGGACTCGGCGGTCAAGGCCCGCACCCAGGCGATCAACCAGCTCAAGGCCGTCCTCATCCGTGCGGATCCGCAGCTGAGAGAGGAACTTGCCGGGCTGGGCAATGCAGAACTCTTCCGCACCTGCGCACGGCTCGTCGACGACAGCCTGAACCACGAGGCCGACGAAGGGGCGGTGCTCCACGCTACGCACATCACCCTGTGCCTGCTGGCCAGGCGCATCAGTCAGCTCAGCGAAGAGATCCAGGACCTGGAAGGCCGCCTGACCCGGCTGGTGGAACGCCACGCTCCGCAGTTGCTCGCGGTGGTGGGCATCGGTCCGGATACGGCCGTCACTTTGCTGATCACGATCGGAGACAACCCGGAACGCCTGGGCAGTGAAGCGTCGTTTGCAGCGCTGTGCGGGGTCAGCCCCGTCGAGCGTTCCTCGGGCAGTCGGCAGTACCGTCGCCTCAACCGCGGCGGCGACCGGCAAGCCAACGCGGCCCTGCACCGGATCGTGCAGACCCGCCTGCGCGTCGACCCGCGCACCCAGGAGTACTACGAGCGCCGCAGCAAGGAGGGCAAGACCCGGCGCGAGATAGTCCGAAGCCTCAAGCGCTACGCGGCCCGGGAGGTCTTCCACCTGGTCAGACCAGTGCAGTCGTCACCTCCGTTATAGGGGCAGTGCGAAGCAGTGAAGCCCATCCGGGAACCATCCCCCGACGGGGCTTCTGCTCGGAGCCCTGAGACGAAGCCCCGCCGGAGCGCTCCGGCGGGGCTTCGCCGTGATCTCGACTGTGCTTGCGCGCATGACCGCGTTCGGCTCCGCACACAGTGCGCGCTCCTGCGATGCTCGCGGGACGCTGGATTTGCGATTGCGCCCATCTGGGAGGGGAGCCGTAAGACGACGCAGCCGCGCCGGGAAGCCGACGGGGCTGTTCCAGCCGCTGGGTCTCACCGGATCACTTCAGCCGGGCACCGGGACAAGGCGCTGGAGTACGGCAAGGGCATCTGGATGCGTTACAGCTGCGGACTCATGCAAGCGGTTCGACGGGATTGCCTCCTGGTTCAGACAGGGCGGCGAGATCATCTACCGCCGGCGCCGGTGCGTCATGCTCGGGCGCTGCTGATACGGGCTCGCCGCAGTGGCGCTCCTGCTCGGTGGAGGCTGGCGAGTGCTTGCCGGTAGGAGGCGATCAGTCCGGTTTCCCGATAGTCGACTCCCAAGTCCTGGCAGTAGCGGCGGACGATGGGCCGGGCCCTGCGCAGGTGCGGGCTGGGCATGCTGGGGAACAGGTGGTGTTCGATCTGGTGGTTCAGGCCGCCCAGGGCGAGGTCGGTGAACCAACTGCCGCGTACGTTGCGTGCGGTGAGGACCTGGCGGCGCAGGAAGTCGGGGCGGTCCTTGCCGGTCAGGATCGGCATGCCCTTGTGGTTGGGGGCGAACAGACAACCGAGGTACAGGCCGAACAGGCACTGGTGGACGGCCAGGAACGCGATCGCCATGCCGGGCGGGAGGACGATGAACACTGCGGTCAGGTAGGCGGCGGTGTGCCCGTAGAGCAGCGTGCCGTCCAGGGCGCGGTTCTTCAGGGCGCGATTGCCCAGTGCTCGCGCGCTGGAGACATGAAGGTTGACCCCTTCGAGCAGGAGCAGGGGAAAGAAGAGGAACGCCTGCCGACGGCCGATGATCCTCGGCAGTCCGGTCGCGGCGCGGGCCTGGTCCTGGGACCACACCAGCAGGTCCGGGGCGATGTCGGGGTCGAGGTCCTCGTGGTTGGGGTTGGCGTGGTGGCGGGTGTGTTTGTCCTGCCACCATCCGTAGCCCATCCCGATCGCGGCCCCGGCGATGCGGCCGGCCGTTTCGCTGGGCCGGCGCCGGCGGAAGACCTGGCGGTGCGTGACGTCGTGGGCGAGCAGAGCCACCTGCCCGAACATCACGGCGAGGAACGCGGCGAGCGCCAGGGTCCACCACCCCGCGCCGATGACGACGAACGCGCTCCAGCCCCCGGCGCAGGCGACGGCCACGACGATGGACCGGACGGTGTAGTAGCCGGGGCGCCGGTTCATCAGGCCGGCCTCGGCGATCTTCTTCGACAGGCGGGCGAAATCACTGCCACCTGCGGGGGGAGGCGGGCGACGGCGCGGGGTATGCGTGGTCATGGTCTCGGAGTGTCCTTCCCGGCTGACGGGCCGCATCCGGTCGTGCGGTGTACGCCGGATGCGATGCGGCGGCCGGGTACCCACATCCCTGCCTTCGGACCGGCACCCGATGCTCGTCGGTCGGAGCTCCGGATGTCGCGGGCTTTGACGTAAGGCCCCCACGGAGGGTGGCTGCTGTCGATGAACCTGCCGCGCTGGCAATCGGGGCGAAGCGGCATGACAGGGGTATAAGACACTAGCCTCGGGCCATGGTGACGCGTACCCGGCTGTATCACGACGGCACTCTGGTCCTGGAGGGCTTTCCCGCCAGTGACGTCTCTGCGCATCTCGCTGATCCGGCGTCGGTCCTGTGGCTGGACCTGCACCGGCCCGGAGCCGCTGAACTCACCATGCTCGGTCAGGAGTTCGGCATCCACGAACTGGCTCTGGAGGATGCCGCTCACCATGGACAGCGGCCGAAACTCGACCGCTATCGCACCCACGAGTTCCTCAGCGCCTACGCCGTGACCGTCAGCCCGGACGGTGCGCAACTGACGTACAGCGAGATCGCCGTATTCCTCACCAGCCAGGCCATGATCACCGTCCGCAAGGACGACGGCCTCGACATCGAGGACGTTGTCGCCCGCTGGGACGAGAGCCCGGACCTGGCCGGCCACGGCGTCGGATTCCTGCTGCACGGTCTGCTCGACCATCTCGTGGACGGACACTTCGCCGCGGTCCAGCAGTTGGACGACAGCGTCGAGGAGCTGGAGGGTCTGCTCTTCGCGGCCGGGCGCCGTGAGATCGAAGCCGTGCAGCGCCGGGTTTTCGCACTGCGTAAGTCGCTCGTCCAGCTGCGCCGCGTCGTGCTCCCGATGCGTGAGGTGGTCAACACCCTCATGCGCCCCGGCCTGCACCTGATCAACGACCCTCTCGCCCCGTACTACCAGGACGTCTACGACCACGTGCTGCGTGCCACCGAGTGGACGGAATCACTGCGGGACCTGGTGGCCTCGGTCATGGAGACGAACCTCTCGGTCCAGGCCAACAACATGAACCTGATCATGAAGAAGGTGACGAGCTGGGCCGCGATCATCGCCGTACCCACCGCGATCACCGGCTACTACGGCCAGAATCTTCCCTACCCCGGTTTCGGCCGGCAGTCCGGATTCATCACATCGGCAGCCGTCATCGTGGTCCTGTCCGCAGTGCTGTATCTGACGTTCAAGCGCAAGGACTGGCTCTGACCGGCCCAGTGCCGGGCGCGGGTGACCAGGCCGAAGGCAGGAAATACCTGGTCACCCCAGGCTTCTCGGGCCGGTGAGCGGAGTAGTGTGAAAGCACCGGGAGTTCTTCGCGTACCGGCTCCGCTGCGGGTGCCGTTTCCGGTGATCGACAACGCCGGGCCGCTCACGAGCCCGGGGGCAGGTTCGCACCATGTCCGTGACCATCGACCGTACGACATGGGGCAAGCGCGCGCCGTCGCTGCCGGCTCGCCTGTCCCTGACACCCGCGCCGGGCGGGCTGGACGGCACGTGGTGGCCTCGCTCCCGTGCCCTGACCCGTGAGCTGCCACCCTTGACAGCCGCCCTGGGCGATCTCTGGGGTCGCATCACGGGTATCGCGGTGAACCCGGCCCACTGGCCCGTCATCCCGTGTCGGGTGTCCATCGCCGGGCGTACAGTGCACGTGGGCTGGTCCACCGAGGAGCAGGATCCGCACAGACTGACCTTCTTCTCCGCCAATGGCCGCCGGGACGTCCTGGTGATTCCGCCGGAAACCGGTGCGGAGGCAGCCGCGCAGCTCATGGCGGGCGACGGCATCGAGGCCCCGGCACTGGAGGAAGCAGCAGACAGGATCGACGCCCGGATCAGGGAAGAAGCGTGGGAGACCGACGGCGGAGCCGGTCGGGCCGTCGTGCCTGCCCCGGCATATCGGATCGGCAGGCCCTTCGCCCGCCGTTCGACGGAGATGAGAGAACCATGACGGTCATCGCCGCGGCCGCGCTGCTCCTTCTGATCGCCGTCGGAGTCGCTCTGATCCACCGGCTCAACGGCCAGCACGCCGAACGGATCGCTGCCTTCCACTACAGCGATGTTCTGCCGGGGATCGGGCGTCGGCCCCGGAGGCACCGTCGGTCGGCGGTGGACGCGACCGTTCCGACGCGCCCCCCCCGCGACGGCGACCGCGGATGACATCGACTTCGGCCCGACCGTGGGCAGTAGAGGAAGGCGCGTCATGGCGATATTGCGAGACCGGAAGACGTACCGCGAGAGGATCATGCAGGCTCTGTACCAAGCCGCCGAGGGCAATCGCCTCCTGGGCGTCGATGGGGCGAAGCTCCGCACCGACCTGGGTATCCCTGAGCAGGACATGGCCGCTGCCTGTATGTACCTGGCAGGTGAAGGCTGGGTCGTCGTGGACTGGGAGAGGGGCAACACGCCCGCGATGATCACGCTGACGCATCAGGGGATCCGGCAGATGGAGACAGAAGAAGAAGGGCGTGGCTGAGCAGCCGCGTCGGTTTCTCGGACCGAAGTGAACTTCCGCAAGGATTGTTCATGTCGGATCAATCCCTTTGGCGTAACGTGGAAAGCGGGTCGGCGCACGCTCACGTGCAATGACCTGGAAGGGCGGCTCCGGCGGGTATACGCCGGAGCCGTTGCTTGTTTCCGTAACCGCGCCCTGCGGCGAAGCGCTCGCGCGAGCGTCGTGCGGAGTACCGTGAGGTAGCAGGGCCGTATCGCGGTCGCATGCTCTGCGATGGCACTGCTCTCTGCGGACGGGCGGACACCATGGCTGACTCAGACACCCCCGACCTCCCCAGGCTCCTGCCGGACGCCGTCCACCGGTCGGTGAAACCCGGGACGGCCCTGCTGAGGCTGGAGACCACACACGCACGCGAGGGAATCCTGGACGGTGCCTGGTGGCCACGGTCCCGGGACATCGGTGCGGAGCTGCCCTCGCTGATCTCCGCGTTGACCGAGCACCTCGGACCTGTCACCCGGGTCGGTCTGGACGGCAGCGCCTGGGACGAACTGCCGACCCGGGTGATGGTCGACGGCCGGGTCGTGCACATCGACTCCTTCCCGGTCGGTGACGACACCGTCCTCATCACCCGGGGCGACCAGGACCATTTCTCCCTGATGCTGGTCCCTCCGGACACGTCGCCCGATGCGGCACGCGCCGCGATGGCCAGGGCCGTACGGGCCGACAACGTCACCGAGGCCAGACAGATCCTCATTGATACGGGCGGCGGCATGCCTCCTGCGCCGGCCTGACACGTCCGTCGCAGATCGACTCCCCTATCGGCCTGGACGCTAGATGCGGGCGTACTTTTCCGTTTGCTGGGCGAATTCCTGGGCCATCGCGGAGCTGACCGTGGCCTTGGTGTCGCGGATCGTGTCCAGGTAGGCGTCGGTGGTGGGGGTGGTCCGGGTTCCGGTGTCGAAGGTGCGCTCGAACTGGGCCTGGGAGACGGTGCGCGCCGCGTGGGCGATGTCGGCGGGGGTGAACCCCTCGCTGGCGGACGCGAGTACCGCGCTGTCGGCCCGTGCGCCCGCTCGGGCCAGGTAGCTCTCCCACAGCGCGGTCCTGGCGGTGTGGTCGGGAGGGCCGATCGGCAGCACGTAGTCGAAGCGGCCGTGCCGCAGGAACGCGGAGTCGAGCGTGGTCACGTTGTTCGTGGCACAGACGAGCAGCCGTCCGTCCTGGCTTCGGAACCGGACGATCGCCTTGAGCAGTTCGTTGACGACGCCGACAGCGGTCGCGTCCGCGCCGCCGCGTTCGCCGGCGACCTCCTCGACCTCGTCGATGAAGACGAGGACGTGGTCGAGCCGGGCGATCTCGTCGAAGCGCCGGTTCAGCCCGGTCGCCAGGCCGTACTCGGCGGCCAGACGAGCGGGGAACAGTTCGAGGAAGGGCCATCCCAGGCGGCTGGCGATCGCGTGCGCGAACGTGCTCTTGCCGGTCCCGGGCGGGCCGAACAGCATCACCGCCCGTGGCGGTTCCACTCCGTGCTGGGCGGCCAGTTCGGGATGGGCCAGCGGCAGGACCAGGCGCCGCTCGATGAGCTGCTTCTCCCGTTGCATGCCCGCGACCTTCTGCCACAGTCCCCCTGGCGGCAGCTCCGCTCCGAGCGAGGACAGCGTGCCGGCCGACTGCGGGGTCACCGGCCCGCGCTTTTCGAAGAAGACGAGCCCGGGGCGGGCGCCGAAGTCGCAGTTGCGCAGGGCGGTGGCACCGGTCTCGCCCTCGGGAAGGACGGCGTGCACCGCGCGGACGCCGGCGGCGAAGAGCCGTTGCTCAAGGGCGGTGATCAGGGCACTCCCCAGCCCGCGCTGCCGCCAGCCGGGCGCCATGCAGATGCGCAGGATCCATGCCCGTTCGCCCTCCACCCTGCTCACCGCGGCGCCGATCAGCACGTCGTCGGCCGTGGCCACCACGGCCGGGTGGCGGGTCTGGAGGGCCGTCACGGCGTCCGAGAGCGGGAAGAGCGGCGGCTCCTCGGTCGTGCCGCTCTGCATGTCGACACGGATCACCGCTTCGAGATCGTCCTGGGTGTAGTCCCTGACCCGCCAACCCGTCATGATCAGCTCCGCGTGTTCGGCCGTACTCCCATCATCAGCCGGTGCCCGGAGGACGCGCGCGACAGGCGACGGTCACGAATCCTCCCTGGTGGCACGGATCGCTCGGGCCGTAGTCGGGTCACGCCGCGGTCCCGGGCGCGTTGTCGGCCGGGCTGAGGGACTCGTCGGTGCGGCCAGTGCCGGCCGGGGGTGCTGCCGCGGCGGGTGCGGCGGCAGCGGTTTCCCGGGCGAGGAAGGAGCCGAGCTCGCCGATCGTGCTCATGAGGGGGGCCGGGAAGACGACGGTGGTGTTCTGGTCGACACCGATCTCCACCAGGCTCTGGAGATTGCGCAGTTGAAGCGCCAGGGGGTGGGCCATCATGGTGTCCGAGGCGTCACCGAGCGCGGCTGCGGCCAGGGACTCGCCCTCCGCGTTGATGATCTTCGCTCGCTTCTCCCGCTCGGCCTCGGCCTGGCGGGCCATGGCGCGCTTCATGGTGTCGGGCAGCTGGATGTCCTTGAGCTCGACCAGCGTGACCTGCACACCCCAGTCGACGGTGGTGACGTCGAGGATCTGGCGGATGTCCAGGTTGATACGGTCCGTCTCCGACAGCGTCTCGTCGAGCGTGTGCCGGCCGACGACCTTCCGCAGGGTGGTCTGGGCGATCTGGTTGATCGCCGCGTCGACGTTCTCCACGGCGACGACCGACTTCACGGCGTCGACGACCCGGAAGTAGGCGACCGCCGACACGTCCACGCTCACGTTGTCCCGGGTGATGATGCCCTGGGACTGGATCGGCATGGTGACGACCCGCAGCGACACTCGGTGCAGGGTGTCGACGAACGGGATGATGAACCGCAGCCCCGGGGAGCGTGTTCCGACGAGTCGGCCGAAGCGGAACAGCACTCCCTTCTCGTACTGCTTGACGACCTTCACGGACAGGGCGAGGGCCAGGACGGCCAGAAGGCCGATCACGACGATGAGAACGATCAGGGCTTGCATGTACTGCTCCTCGAACGAGGACCACGTGGGGCGGAGACTCGCCGGTCGAGACCCCTGCATGTGCCTGCGCCGGCTCGTGAGGCAGGTCCGAAACCCGTGAAGGCACCGGTCGTGGCGGCCGTCTCACATGCCGATGACCAGGCGACTGGCGCGATCCGTCCGTGCCGGAACGGCCGCTGAGGCGGGGCCGTCCTCCTCGTGCTTCCCTGCCTCGTCCGGTTCGAGTGGCCGGTCGGCGGCGGAGACGGCGTGCCGGGTCTCGTCCGCGGCGATGAGAGCGCTTGCGGTCAGCGGTGGGCCGTCGTAGTCGGACGCGGCCGCCATCAGGCGGGCCGCCGACTCCGTCTCGGTCTCGGGCGGGATGACCAGCAGGTCCCAGCGGCCGGTGCCGTAGGAGAGCAGCAGCAGCTTGTGCGGGTCGATCTCCGGGGTGAACCATCCGACCTTGACGACATGACCGCCCACGGGGACCTCGTGCGGGATGACCGGCCAGTACTTCGGGTTGACGGCGATGCGGGTGATGCGGCCCCACAGAGGGTCCAGCACATCGGTCAGTGCGGGCAGCTCGCTCAGCAGGTCCCGGGAGCGGGGCCACCAGGCACCGTCCAGGAGGCCGCGCGACGGGCCGTCGGTCTTCAGCGCGAGACGCGCGGCCGGGGCTGCGACGGGCTCGTGGTGTGGCAGGGGTTGATGCAAGGTCGCCGACATGATGCGGACCCGTCTCCGGGCCGCCTCGGCGGCGACCCGGGTTTCGTCTCTCGCCGAGGACGACCCGGCGTGGAAGCCGGTGTGCGAAATGCCCTCGGTGGTGTCCACGGTACTCCGCACGCGCCGGGGCGGTTGTGGAGACGCCGCCGCATTCCGTGAAACGGCTGTCGATACCGGCGGCAGTGGGCCGAGGGCGCCGGGGCCCTTCGTATGCCGGCTCCCGGACCGGTCTCACGCCCGACGGCCCGCATGCCCCGGCCCAGCACTCCCCTGGCTGTGTGACGTGTGTTGTTCCGTTCAGCCCGTCACTCCCCGCCAGTCCGCCGGGCCTCGGCGAGGAGTATCCTGGTGATTACCGAGAGCATCTCGTACACCGGCTTCCACGCCGGGTCGTTCTCGGCGATTCATGGCAACCGGGCCGGCCGTGACCGGCCCGGGGTTGGGTCCGCGTCATGACCGCGACCATTCCGTTCACACCCGCAGTCGGAGACCGGGCCCCTTCTTCGTCACCGCTCCGACTCACGCTGGCGCGGGCCGGCGCCCCTCCGGCCCTGATCGACGGTGCCTGGTGGCCCCGTTCGCGCAACCTGACTGAGGAGCTCCCGGCGCTCGTCGAATGTCTCGACCCGCTGTGGGGGCGGATCACCCGGATAGCGGTGAGCCGCACGTTGTGGCCGGTCATCCCGGGTGAAGTGCCCGCGCACGGCCACATGGTGCGCGTCGGCTGGTCCAACGCCGGGCAGGACCCGCACAAGCTGTTGCTGCTGTCCCACACCTTCGGCCGCTGGGACCTGCTGGTGATCCCACCGGAGACAGCCCCGGCCACCGCAGCCCGGCTCATGGCCACGGCCACCGACCCGTCGCGGAGCCTCACGGCGACCGGCCTGATCCATGAGGCCGAACGTTTCCGGGCCGCGGCAGAGGCAGCGGCCGACTCGGACTCGCTCCGGGAGGCGGTCTGGGACTCCGAAGGCGGACACGACGCCCCCCCACCCCGCCTCACGCACTCCTGACGGACCGGTCACCCGTCACGTGCCCACCGCGGCAGCAGGAGTGTGAGAGATCGGCGGTGGGGGAAAGGCTGCGTGCCGTCGGCCTTTCCCTGGGGGTGGGAGGCCGGCTCACTCCGGGAGGGCGAGGTCGTCGGTGGCGCTCCCGCGCCATTCGATCAGCAGGAGCGTCGCATCGTCCGTCGTGATCCCGCCCCGCGCCCGTTGCAGCGTGTGGGAGAGGGAGCGCGCCACCGTCCGGATCTGTTGGGCCGTGGGCTCAAGGCGGTTCACCCACCCGATGAGCTGCTCCTCACTGAATTCCTCACCGCCGACATCGCGCTCCTCTATCAGTCCGTCGGTGAAGCACAGGATCCGGTCGCCGGGGATGAGAGCCACTTCACTGATCCGGGGCTCGTGACCGCCGAAGCCGACGGGCAGCGTCGTCGGGCCCTGCAGCCGTCGTACGACACGGTGTCCACGGATCAACAGAGGAGCGGGATGTCCGGCGTTGACCCACTGAAGCCTGCCCGTTGCCGTGTTGAGCCGCATCATCTGAGCGGTCACGAAGTGGTCGGGGCCGAACTGATCGGCGACGGCCCGGTCCATGAACGTATAGATCTCCGACAGGCCGACGCTGATGCGCCGGGCATGCCGGTAGGCTCCGATGACCACCGTGGCCATCGTGGCGGCGTCCAGTCCGTGGCCCATCGCGTCGACCATGGCCACATGCAGGACATCGCCGTTGAGGGCGTAGTCGAAGCTGTCGCCGGCCACGTCGTAGGCGGGTTCCAGCATCCCGGCCAGCTCGACCCGGGGCGTGGACATCGCCAGCGGTGGCAGCAGCGACCACTGGATCTCCGCCGCCACACTCATCGGTTCTCTGCGGCGCAGCCGGAAGAACAGATCGGTGTAACCGTGCTTGGTCACCAGCATGTCGGCCACGAGCGAGGCGAGCCTGCGCAGCAGCCGTCGCTCGTCGTCGTGGAGGCGGTCCAGGGTGACGGCCAGGACGCCCACCTGGTCGCCACCGTCCAGCAGGGGCATATAGACCCGTACACCGCCGGCCTGCGGCACCTCGACGGGACGCGCCTCCTGGAAGGCACGACCGGCATCGGAGCCGTCGATCGGCTGCGGTTCCCCGGCTGCCAGCCCGTCGCCCGGCAGGGGGACGAGCCACACCTGGCCGTAGTCCTGCAGGAAGAGCGAGGTCTCGCGGCCGTCGAGCCTGCCGATCTGCCGTGCGACGAGCGGACCGAGCTGGTGCGGCGGCAGCTCGTGCCCCTGGTCCAGCAGGATTCCCAGAAACTCCTCCCCGAAGCGCTCCGACCGGGTGGAGCCTTCCGCGGGTCCTTGCCCCTCACCGCCCGTCATCGCCGTGGCCCGGGGGGGACGTTCTGGCGGATCTTCACGAAGGTGCTGTGCATACGAACTCCCGACGGAGACTCACCGGTCGACGCGGTGGGGAACTCCCGCCCGGATCGTGGGGGTCGATCCACCGACTCCCCATCGAGTCGGCCGTGCGCTCGTGCGGCGAGGACCGGCACAACGGCCACCGGGCGCGCCCCGGCCGAGCCGCGGCGGCTGGTCAGCACCGGCGGCGGCCTCAGCCGGATCGACCTCTTCGCCGTCGTCGTCCGCCGCCGCGAACATCTTGGCGGGGTCCGCGCCGTCTGCCGGCCTGCCCGCAGCATGGATCACTGCCCTGCAGGGCAACCGACCCCGCCTACCAGTAGTGGCGTCGACCGGCGACGGCGTGTCCCATCGCGCCGAGGATCCACAGGATGGCTCCCACGACCAGCAGGATGATCCCGATGGTCCACAGGATGGACAGGCCGGTGAGGAAGCCGACGACGAGCAGAATGACGCCCAGGATGATCATGGTCTCTCCTTCGGGGGGTGGTGCCGGCGCGCCCGCGAACTGCTATGGGCCGCAAGGGCGTCGGCGGGAACGGCCGATCTCCTCCTCACTCCACGCGGTGTGGTCCGTGGCGGCTGACCTGTAGGCGGACCTCGGTTGGCATGTCGGTGAGGCCGGTGGACCGACGCGCGGTGCCGATCGGGCCTTCGCACAGGGCACCGAGAGTGGCGCCGGGCGTGCCCTCGGGGGTGAGGGTGAGCTTGATGCGGGTGCGGTGGCGGCCCGGTCGGCCGGTGATGACTACGGCCGCATGGCCTACCCCTGGCAGGGCACCGGCTTCGTTCGCGATCGCTTCGCTGAGTGCGCGGTCGCGCAGTTCGACGCCCTCCTGCGGGGGTGTGCCGCCGACGGGCAGTGAGCCGGGGCGGTGTCGGCTCAGCTGGGCGAGCAGCCACCACAGGGCGAGGAGGGCGGTGAGGACGAGGGCGGCGATGACCGCGGGCCACCACCACCAGCCCTGGCTGCTCCAGCGGGCCCGGTCGGCGGAGCCGAGCAGGACGTCGGCCGGGGTGGTCAGGGGCCAGCCGGCGGGCGGGGCCAGATCGTGCCGCCTGTAGAGGTCGAGCCCGGCGAAGAGGATGAGCAGTCCGCCGCCGAGGAGGACCAGCCCGGCGAGGGCCAGCAGGGTGCGGTTGAGAGCGGATCGCGGCGTCATGGCGGGCTCCGGTGCTGCGGGTCTTGTGTCAGCGGGTGCGTCGCCGCGTCCGTACGGCGATGCGGAGAGGACGGGCGAGGGCGAGCCGGTCGCGCTCCTCGTCGAGGACGGCGGTGAGGTCGTCCTTCACCTGTCGGGGCTCGCGGAAGCGGACGTCCGCGCGGGCTTTGATGCGGTGGCGGCCCACCAGGACGTGCGCCGCGCCGACTCCGGGGACCCGCATGGCGGCGTCGCGCAGCAGGACGGCGGCTCCGTCGCGGTCCACGAAGGCCCGCAAGCGCGGGCAGCCGGCGGGTGAGCGCAGGGGCAGCCAACGGCGTTGACCGGGGGTGAGGGCCAGGACGATCAGCCAGACGCCGACGGCGGCGGCCACGGCGGCCCCCGTCAGCATCCACACGTCGTCCACCGGGCGGGTCGCCAGTTCGTCGGCCAGGTGCCGTCGCCAGGCCGCGGCCGGACGTCCCGCCCGTACGGCGATAACGTCGACGAGCGTCGCGACCGCGGCAACGAGGATCACCGCGGCGACCAGCGCCGCCGTGATGCGGCGCGCGGACCACTTGCGACGGGTTCGGTGCCCTCCTTCGCGCTCACCGGCTGTGAGGTCCGAGGTGGACACGTCGCGTTCGGGAGGGTCGGGCTCCTTCGTCAGTGGCACCGCGGCACGGTGCGTGGACGACGCGGAGCCGCGGCCCGGGGGACGTGGACCGGATGTCATCGCGATCGCCCTTCCTGCACGGCGTGCCCGGTGACCCGGGCCGCCCGGCCGCTCACCGGACCCGCCCCCGGCTCGAGTCGGCGGCGGTCACCAGCCGCCGGACGGTGAGGAGGACCTCTCCCACCCGCAGCCCGGTCAGCTGGGCGACCCGTTCGGCGACGTCCCGCTGGATCCGCTCGCAGACACGGGGGATGTCGGTGGGGTAGGGCAGGTCCATGGTCAGATGCAGGCGCACCGATCCGGTACGGACGGCGGCGGAGGCGCGGGGTGCCGCAGGTCCGCCCCGATCGGGCGGTACCGCGGCGCGCCGCGCCTGCGCCGCGCGCGCGGCCTGCGCGGCGATACGGGCGACCACCCTGTCCGGGATGACGGTGGCGCCCCGCTCGGCCGGGGGCGGCAGCCCGGCGGCCGGCGCCGGCGGGCCCGACCCCTCGCCGGGGGAACCGGGCCGGGTCTTCACCGCTGCCTCCGTGTCCGGAGGTCCAGGTCGCCCTGTACGACGAGGCCGACGATCAGCCCCGCCGCGCCCAGGACCAGGACCAGCAAAAACGCCCAGAAGCCGCCGAAGTAGCCGGCGAAGCCGAGGGCCATGCCGGCCGCGAGTCCCGTCGTTGCTGTGTTCATCTCGCACTCACCCGTCTCGCGAGCGTCCCTCTCGCCGTGATCATCCGCTCGGGCCCGAGATCACGGCGGTGGTCCCGGCAGCGGTCATCTCACGCGGCCCTCGTCCGGTTCGGTCTGCTGCTCCTCGTCGTCGGGCAGGTGGACGTCGTCGACGGCGATGTTCACCTCCACGACCTCCAGGCCCGTCATCCGCTCCACGGCGCTGATGACATTGACGCGTACGCCGCCCGCGACGTCGACGATGGAGACGCCGTACTCGACGACGACGTCCAGGTCCACCGCGGCCTGCCGTTCCCCGACCTCGACCTTGACGCCGCGGGTGACCGCTCCGCCTCCGCCTGCGCCGGGGACGCGTTCCCGCATGGCTCCGAAGGCGCGGGCCATGCCCGCGCCCAGGCTGTGGATGCCCGGTACCTCGCGGGCGGCCATGCCCGCGATCTTGGCCACCACACCGTCCGCGATGGTGGTCCTGCCCCGTGTCTCGGCCGGAGCCCCGGCCCCGGTGCGGCCCTTGAGCGCGCTCACGCCCGCTTCGGGCCGGCTGCCCCCGCCGACGCTGGTGATGTTGTCCGTCATGGCGGTCGCCTCGATCGGTCGGCCGGACACCGGAATGGTGCCCGTCGAACGTTGGACATACCGGGCGGCACAATCCTCACGCGTCTGGCATGTGATGTGCGTCACAACTCATATCGGGGGTACACGCTCGTTCCGAGCCTGCGTGGGAGCGTCATGATCGAACGCACTGCTTCCCCACGACTGGGGTGCGACCTGCCCGACCGCCTGCTGGCGGTACGGGCGGCCGAGGGGGACGAGGACTCCTTCGCCGTTCTCGTCCAGCGGCACAGCCGCTCCCTCCTGACCCTGGCCCGCTGCATGCTGGGCAATCCCCAGGACGCCGAAGAGGCCGTTCAGGACGCCTTCATCAGCGCCTGGCGCCACCTGCCGGAATACCGCCACAGGGCGGAGTTCCGCACCTGGATGTACCGGATCACCGTCAACCGCTGCCAGACCATGTGCCGCCGCCGACCGCCGCCCCTCCCCCTGGACGCCGTCGCCGAACCCGCGGCGGGCGACGCGTGGAGCCAGCCCGCCCGGACCGCCGAGCAGGACGCGGCCACGGCCGCCCTGTCCCGCGCACTCGCCGAGCTGGACGCCGGGCAGCGGGTCTGCTGGATCCTGAGGGAGGTGCAGGGCTTGCCCTACAAGGAGATCGCGCACGTGACGCGTACCGGCGAGCAGACGGTACGCGGCAGACTGTTCAGGGCACGCCGATCCCTGCAGGAGGCGATGGGCCCATGGCGCTAGACGATCCGCACACGCGGCCTCCCGGACCGCCCGGAGCCGGCGGGCCCCGCAACGGCTCGGCCGCCGCCGACGTGCCCCCGATCGCAGGCGATGAGGTACTGCCCTGCGGCCGCCTGCTCAGCCGGGTCTGGGAACAGGCGCGGGACGCACCGCCGGCCGCCGACCTGCACCCGGTGTCCTGTCCTCACTGCCGAGAGGCAGTCGAGGGACTGGCAACGGTGAACGCGGCCGCCCGGGCGCTGCGCGACGAGGACCCTCCGGGCCTGCACGCACTCGCGGACCGGGTCATGGACGTCGTCAGGGCAGAGGCCCGGTTCGGGCGACTGCTGCCCCTGGCCGACCCCGACCGCGACCTGCGGATCGCCGAGAGCGCCGCGGCGAAGGTGCTGAGGCAGGCCGCGGACACGGTCCCCGGTTCCAGGGCCGCGACCTGCCGGCTCATACCCGAGGGCAACGGCACCGACGTGCGGGTGACCATGACCCTGGCCGCCGCCCTCGACCGCCCGCTCCCCGACCGGGTCCACCAGGTACGCCGAACGGTCCTCCACTCGGCCGGACAGGACCTGGGGCTCACGGTGACAGCCGTCGACATCACCGTGGCCGACGTACTGGACCCGGGGCCGACCCCAGGTCCCCGCCTCCCGACGGGCGGTGGCGCATGATGACCGCCACCGGCACCACCGCGCTCCTCGGCGTCGCGGCCGAGGCAGCCCTCGCGGTTCCTGGCGTGGCCGCCCTGCAACCCCGCCTCGCCCGGCGCCTCGCGGCAGCCGCCGCGCCCACCCGGGCGGACACCACGCCACCCGAGGCCGGCATACGCGCCGACCGGGCGCCGGACGGTTCGGGATGGCACATCGAGGTGCGCTGCGTCCTGACGGAGGGTCGCCGGGCGCTGGACATCGCCCGAATCGTCCACGACCGGGTGACAGCCGCCCTCATCACCCACCTCGCCACCCACGGTGCCGCGGAGCCGGTCACCGTCGCGGTCACGGTGACCGGTATCGCCGCCTGGCGCGACGCGGCATGAGCGGCGGCGCGGGCACGGGCCCCGCGAACCGTCGTTCGGCAAGCTGGTTTCCCAGGGCGGAAGCGGCCGCGGGGCCACCAGGCGGGCAGGTGGTCGCCATGGACGAGGATGACGCGGACGCGGCGCTGCGAGTGGCGCTCGACCAGCTGGCGTTCGCCACCCGGAGCGCGGCGGCGCTGTCGAGCACGCTGGACGCGGTCGAGGGGCTCAGACGGGTGTGCCGCGTGCTGGCGCCGGGACTGGCCGACTGGTCCGCGGCCGGTCTGGTGGACGAGGACGGCGCCGCCGAGCGGGTCTGTTTGACCCCGACGCGGCCCTGACCGGCCTGACGGGACCGTTGCCGCCGGTGCCGGAGACGGCGACGGGCCCGCTGTCCCGGGTGCTTCGCGCATCTCCGCTTCGTTGTCCTTGACCTGCCGGTCCAGTCTGCGCAGGTCGGCCAGCAGGTCACGGGCTATGTCCCGGCGGCAGTTGTCGGTGGCCGTGAGCGGCCGGATCCCCTTCATCAAAGCGGCAGCCTTGTCGGCCGACAGCGCGGTGGGGGCACCGCCGGGCAGGAGATCACGCAGGACGGCGTGGAGTCGGTTGAGGACGCGGGTGCGCTCGTGGACCAGGTCGTCTCGACGCTCGGTCAGCAGCCGCAGGATGGTCGTCTGGTCCTCCCGAGTCACAGGACGCAGGTCGGGGCGGAAGAGGGCGACCTGGGCGACGTGGAGAGCGTCCTTGGCGTCGGTCTTGCGGTCTCCTCCGGTGGCCAGCAGCCGGGCCCGGGCCGACAGGGTGGAGGGCACGTCGACCACGTTCTCGCCCGCGGCGGCCAGCTGCTGGGCGAGCGAGCGGCCCAGGCCGCCGGCACCCTCGATCGCGAAACGACGGTCGGGCCACTGCTCGCACCAGCGCATCAGCTGGCGGAAGGTTCCGGCATTGACGACGAACCGGCGCTGGGCCACCCGGTGGCCTGCGGCGTCAACTGCGACGGCGGTGTGGGACGACTTATGGGGATCGACACCGATCAGGATCACAGGCTGCTGCTTTCGCACTCGATGAGTCAGGAAGGGGAGTGCGGTGGGCACCCTGACTTGAAGTCACCGTGTCACCTTCATGCCTCTGTCGAGCCACACCGCGCGGGTGTCGGCCGGCGACGGCACGCTATTGGTGAGCCAGCCCGAGGGCGGCAAGGGGCACTACGGGCCCGTGCCGACCGACACCCTGGACGCTACGGCTGCAGACCGAGCATCTGGGCTCGATTCAACAAGTCAGGGGCCTTGCCGAGTT
>NZ_BBZJ01000046.1 GCF_001417775.1 Streptomyces sp. TP-A0356
TTAGTTGTGAACCGCCGATCCATACGACTGGCCGCCTCCCTCGGTGTCGCCATGACCGTCGCCGGAGGCTCGCTCGCCGCCGCGTCGGAGCTCACCGGCTCCTCGGCCGCGCCGCAGAAGCCCGTGGCCGCCAAGCACGTCCTCCTGCTGTCGGTTGACGGTCTGCACCAGTCGGATCTGGCCTGGTACATCGCCCGCCACCCCGGCTCCGCGCTGGCCCGACTGGTGAACGGCGGCGTGCACTACACCAACGCGCACACCACCACCCCCTCGGACTCCTTCCCAGGCATGACCGCCCAGGTCACCGGCGGCGGCCCGGGTACCACCGGCGTCTATTACGACGACGTGTACAACCACGCCCTGCTCCCGGCCGGCACCACCCACTGCAAGGGCGTCAAGCCCGGCGTCGAGGTGGACATGACCGAGGACATGGACAAGAACAAGGCTTCCCTCGATGCCGGTCAGGGCCTGAAGAACCTGCCCGGCAGCATCCTGCAGATGACTGGACGGCCGCAGAGCCTGCTCGACCCGAGCAAGCTGCCCGTCGACCCCACGACCTGCAAGCCGGTCTACCCGCACTCGTACCTGCAGGTGAACACCGTCTTCAACGTGGCCCGCAACGCCGGCCTGCGCACCGCCTGGTCGGACAAGCACATCGCCTACGACATCCTCAACGGCCCTTCGGGTACAGGCATCCAGGACCAGTTCTCCCCGGAGATCAACAGCGACGCAGGCGGCTACCCGGCCGGGAACGACTGGACCACCGACAACAAGGCGACCGAGCAGTACGACAGCTACAAGGTCAAGGCCGTCCTCAACGAGATCGACGGCTACGACCACAGCGGCCGTCACAAGGTCGGCACCCCGGCGATCTTCGGCATGAACTTCCAGTCGGTCTCCACCGCGCAGAAGCTGCCCTCCTCCGAGGGCCTCAAGGGCGGCTACGCCTCCAAGGGCGTCCCCGGCCCGCTGCTGCAGAAGAACCTCGACTACGTCAACACCGAGATCGGCGCGATGGTCAAGGAGATCAAGGCCAAGGGCCTGGCCTCCAGCACGGACATCGTTCTGTCCGCCAAGCACGGCCAGTCGCCCACCGATCCCACGGCCCTGACCCGCGTGGACGACGGTCCGCTGCTCGACGGACTCAACGCCGCCTGGAAGAAGAAGCACCCGGGCGCCGGCGATCTCGTCGCGCACTCCGTGGACGACGACGGCATGCTGCTGTGGCTGAACGACCGCTCCGCCGAAGCCACCTCGTTCGCCAAGCAGTACCTGCTGTCGCAGAGCGGCAAGGGCACCGACATCAACGGCAAGCCCACCAAGTCCTTCAGCAACAGCGGGCTCAGCAGGGTCTACGCAGGCAAGGAGGCCGCCGAGTACTTCGGCGTCAAGCCCGGTGACGCCCGGGTCCCGGACCTGTTCGGCATCGCCAAGTACGGTGTGGTCTACACGGGCGGCACCAAGAAGATCGCCGAACACGGCGGCGCCCACGCTGACGACCTGAACGTCCCGCTCGTCATCTCCGGCGCGGGCACCCCCGCGGGCATGACCAAGACTGCTCAGGTCGAGACCACCCAGATCGCCCCGACGATCCTGTCCCTCCTGGGCCTGAACCCCCATAACCTCCAGGCCGTCCAGAAGGACCACACCCAGATCCTGCCGGTCCGCTGACCCTCGGCAACCCGTGACCCCGGCACGGGTGGGCCGCACGCACAACGGCGTGCGGCCCACCCGTACATGCGCGCCGTCAAGCGCTGCATGAGCTGACTACCTGACGGCAGGACACGTCCGCAGAGGCGGTGTGTCGCCAGGGGTGCACCGTGGCTGACAAGAGTCCCTCGGATGGCACCACAACCATGCGGTCTTCGTTGATCCGCTCAAGAATCTGCAGGAGAACGAGAGCCACGGATCGTCCGGCCGCATCATCGCCACGACGCCGGGCTCTCCAACGATCGTACGGACTTCGGTGCTGGGCGGCACGGAACGCGCTGTCGACCTCGCCCCCGCGACCACCGCTTCGCAATCTTCTGCGAAAATCGGATCATCGCTTTGTCCGGCGGACTGTCCTGTACGAGCATGTTCGCGTCACACTGGCTCCAGCAGAAAGACAGCGACACATGAAGCATGCTGCACGGCCCAGATGGCTGGCATTCGCCCTGCCGGCCGCAGCTCTGGCCGCCGCGGTACCGTTCGTCATCCCGCCTCTCGCGGACGCCTCTTCCACGCCGGCCACGCAGGCGGCCTCGCGCGCCGCCACGCGGATCGACGAACGCCAGCAGGTCCTCGACGCCGTCGCCGGCCAGATCACCGAAGGGCTCTCCGAGTCCGACCGCGCGCACATACCCGGCTTCGCCGAGGTCGAGGTCGACCCCGACCACAACCACCTGCGCCTGCACTGGAAAGGCACCCCGCCCCGGCGGGTCAGGCACATCCTCGCCCATCTCCCCCACGGGGTGACCGCCGAGGTCGACTCCGCCCGCTATTCCAAGGCCGAACTCCACGCCGCCCGCGTGAAGTTGCTGAACAGCCTGGCTTCAATGAAGCTGCGAGTCGAGGGGATGGCGGCCCCTGTCCGCGTCACCAGCATCGCACCGGCAGTGGACGGCAGCGGCCTGGAGGTCGGCTACGACAACGCCGCCCGTACGGCGAGCAGGCTCCTGGCGAGTGGACACAGCAAGACGTTGCAGCAGGTCGCCCCGGCAGCTGGCCGACTGGCGGGAGTGCACGTCGCCGCGATCCACCGATTGCAGAGCGTGGATCTGTCCTCCCGGCAGCATGACAGCTCCCCCTGGACCGGAGCTTCGGCGCTGAAAAATCCCCTCGGCGGCATCTGCTCCGGCTCTTACGGCGTGAAGAACGCCCAGGGCCAGTACATGCTGACGTCGGCCTACCACTGCGGCCCGGGCCCCGAAGGCCGGTGGACCACCTGGTGGGGCGGCGACCTCATCGGCACCACCGACGCCACCCAGCGCTCCCCGCAGGACGACGTGGTCGGCATCAAGCTGCCCTCACAGCGGGTGAGCGGCCGGCTCTACGACGGCCCCGCAAGCCGCACCGACGGCTACGCCAAACCCGTCACAGGCTGGGGGCACAACAACGTCGGCGACTACGTGTGCACCGACGGCGCCAACGGCGGCGTGCACTGCGGTGTGCGCATAGCCCAGACCGACATCGGCGTCACCGGGCCCAACGGCATCTACCGTCCCGATGTCGACCTCGCCTACGCCACCTCGGCCACGCCTGGCGGTGTCGCAGCCGTCAACGGCGACAGTGGCGGCCCGGTCTTCGCCAGCGTCCGTAACCACACCGCCGATGAAGCACGCGGAATCATCACCGCCCTCGACCGAACCGTCACCTGCCCGCCCGCGTACAACCCCGACACCGTCCTCGACGGTCATCGCAGGAAGCCCTGGTGCCTGGCCGGCGTCTACTACGTCCCCCTTGGACAGACGCTCCACGACATGCACTGGACCCTGGTCACCGGGTGACCACTTCGTGCCTCGTTGTCGGTGGCCAGGTCCCGTTCTGCGGCCCGCGGGGGCGGCCTTACGGGCCTCGGCCGGGATGTCCGCGTCGATCCACGCGGTCACCGCCCAGGCCTCCAGCGTGTCGTCGAAGCCGAACGCTCGGAGCGGGTGTCGTCGGTGGTAGGCCAGGCTGATCAGCGACGGATCAGCAGGCAACCGGAGGCGCCGAGCCGGCCGACATCGCGCCAGCACGTGGTACGGGAGCGGCTGGGCCGGCACCGCTGAGTCGTCGACAGGACAGTGTCCTGGCTCGCCGGCTGCCGACGCCTGCACCGCCGCTACGAGCGCAAGGCCGAACACTTCCTCGCCTTCGTCGGCATCGCCGCTGCCCTCATCAGCTACCACCGACTCACCAACTGAAACGAGGTCCTGGCCGGCGTCAGGCCACTCCGCCACGGTTGCAGTCGACACCGGCAACGGGGCCGCGCCGTGACGGGTGGCAGCATGGTCAGTCTCTTGCAGCCGTTCACAGGGTGGTGCAACAAGGTGACGCGCTATGTTCATCGTGTTTTCACCTTCAGGCGAACCGACGCCGGAAGTGTGACCCGCGTAAGGCGGTTGACGGAGAGGCCCTGAAACGTGACGGTGTGCTGGCGTGGAAGGGTGTCCGCGGGTCGCTCAAGAACGTGGATGCCGGTGCTGGCCTGGGCGGTGACACGAGCCGCACTGCTGCTGACGCTCTTCGGCGCCCTGCGCTTCCCCGGTGACGACGTCCGCCCCGACGTGGTCGTCATCTACCACGGCTGGTACGAACGGCTGCTGACCGGCAGCTTTCCGGTCGGCGACGTCACCTGGCAGTACCCGCCCGCCGCGGCAGCGGTCTTCCTCGCCCCGGCACTGCTGCCGTTCCTGACTTACTCGCACGCCTTCTACCTGCTCGCCTGCGCCGCCGACGCGACGGTCCTGGTGATGCTGCTGCGGGCCGGGCGGGCCCACGGCCGGGACCTGGCCGGCGCCTGGCTGTGGGTCGCCGGGATCGCCGTGCTCGGCCCGCTGGTCCTGGCCCGCTACGACGTGATGGTCACCGCCCTCGCGGTCGCCGCCCTGCTGGCCGCAGCACGGCACCCCCGGGTCGCGGGCGCGCTGGCCGGGATCGGCGCGCTGGTCAAGGCCTGGCCCATACTCGTGCTCGCCGGTGCGCGGCCGGGCGACACGACCCGACGCTCCTGGGGGGCGGCGCTGGTGACCACCGTCGGCGTCAGCGGCGCGTTCCTGGCCTTCACCCGGGGACCGTTCGCGTTCCTCACCGAGCAGCGTCAGCGCGGCGTCGAGATCGAGTCGCTGGGCGCGCTGCCGTTTCATGTCCTGCGCTGGCTCGGTCTGTGGCACGGCACCTCCCGGCTGCACTACGGGGCGTTCGAGTTCCTCGGCCCGTACGTGCCCACCGCGGCCCGGATCGCACTGGCCTGCGCGGTGCTGGCCTGCTGCTGGCTGGTCTGGTGGCGGGTACGCGCCCGCACTTTCAGCGACGTCGTGCTCTACGACGCTGCGTTCGCCGCGGTGCTGGTCTTCGTCACCACCAGCCGGGTGATCAGCCCGCAGTACCTGATCTGGCTGCTCGGCCTCGGCGCGCTCTGCCTGACCAGCCGCTCCACCGTCCAGCGCCGGCCCGTGCTGCTCATCCTGGCCGCGTGCTTCTTCACGGTGCTCGAATTCCCCATCGGCTTCGGCCCGGTCGTGCGGAGCAATCTGCCGGGCATAGTCGTAATGCTGATCCGCGACGGGCTGCTGCTGGTGGCAACGGTCTCCTCCTGCCGCCGGCTCTGGCGCAGTACGGCCTCCCGGCCGGAACCGACGCCTGACGACGGGGCGTCCTCAGGCGCGGACCTCGCGGTGGCACATATAGGTTGACCCACCCTAGGGCCAGGGGCGGTCAGCCACCCCCGCCCCGGCGGACGTCGGCCACCTGGCTTCCCTCGCGATGGGCTCCCTCGCCGCCCGCACGCCGCGGCTGCGCCCCCCGTCCGGCCCGCCAGTACGCACGATGCCCGTCGCACCTGATCCCGCCGGCGCCGAATTGCGTAGTGCCCGGTGAGGAACGAGGGCGTCGGTGCGCAGGGTACTCCAGGAGCAGTCCCGAACGGCGGGCGTTGAGCGGTTCGTTGTCCCAGGCCGACAGCCGCGGGAAGAGCTGCAGCGAGAAGGTGGTGTGCGTCCCCGCCCGCCACCAGCACTGCATCAGCGTGCAGGACTTCGAGGCCGGCTTCGGTTCGACCAGCCGGAATCACCATGGGGCCGGGCTCAGGACGGTGTCGCGGGTGGCATGGGCGGCAACCTCTTCTCGTAGAGCCAGGTGTGCAGCAGCGGCTCAACCGCCGTCGGCGAGTACCGCCCGCATGAGCGAGGAAGGCGGCGGTGTCGGCGCTGCGGCCGCGGTGTGCCTGGTGCCAGGCGTGCAGCAGGGCGAAGAAGCGGTCGTCGCCCAGTGTCAGCCGCAGGGCGCGGAGCGTACAGGCGCCCCTGTCGTAGACGCGGTCGTCGAAGATGCGGTCCGGGCCGGGATCCGCGATCCGCAGGCGCTGGGGGCCTTTCGCCAGCGTGTTCCACGCCGCGCGGGCGATGGTGTCGGCGGAGTCCGCCCCGATGTGCTCCGACCAGAGCCTTGCCCATACGTGGCGAACCCTTGTTGAGCGAGATGTCACGCCGGTCCCGCAGGCTTACGGTGTTGCCGTACCACTGGTGGACGAGTTCGCGGGCGACGAGCGTCTCCCACGTACGGTCGCCGTCGAGCACCCTCCGCCGGGAGCCGAATCACCGCCGACGGCGGCGAGGCGAGGATGTTCCACGTCGGAGACCGGCCGACGGAGATCCACCTCGCACGGATCGAACTCGGCCCCGACCACCCGGGAAACGACGTCGGCGGCCGGCTCATCCGCAGTCTCTGCGCCTGGCCCGGCAACAGGGGCTGCTCGGTCCGGCTCGATCCGCCGATCTTGGCCCGCAGTTCCCGCTCCCCCGGCCCGCACCCGGTGGCCCGGAGTCAGCCCGGTCCCTGCCGGTGCGGGGGTCAGATCCAGTCCTTGCGCTTGAAGGTCCAGTAGAGCAGCACCGATGCAACGACCATGACACCAGTGGAAGTCAGGAAACCCGCGTGGGTGCTGACACCTGGATACGGAACGTTCTGCCCGTAGAAACCGGTGACGGCCGTGGGTACGGCCACGATCGATGCCCAGCTGGTGACCTTCTTCATGATCAGGTTCATGCGATTGCCCTGAACGGTCAGATTGGTCTCCATGATGGACGTGATCATGTCCCGCAGCGACTCGGTCCACTCGGTGGCCCTGAGGACATGGTCATACACATCCTGGTAATAGGGGAGCAAGGGCTCGGCGACGATGTGCAGGTCACGCCGGAGGAGGCTGTTCACGACCTCCCGCATCGGCAACACCACGCGGCGCAGCTTCGTGAGGTTCTTACGCAGCGCGTAGGAATCGCGCTGGACGGAGTCAATCTGCTCGCGCCCCTCGTCGAAGAGCAGATCCTCCACTGCTTCGATACGGTCGTCGAGATCCTGCACGGCGGCGAAGTGCCCGTCGACTATGTGGTCGAGCAGTCCGTGCAGCAGGAATCCCACCCCGTACTTGGCGAGATCACTGTTGTTGTCCCAGCGTTCGACGACCTTCTCGATGTCGAACCGGCGGTCGGGGCGAATGGTGATCAACGCCGTAGGTGTTATGAAAACGGACAATTCACTCGCGGTCAGCTGTCCACCGGTCTCGTCGGTACTGATGGCGTAGGCACTGAGGAAGGCGTGGGTACGGTAGCGGTCCAGCTTGGGCCGCTGATGCTCCTGACGTGCGTCCTCCACCGCGAGCTCATGCAGACCGAACTCCTCGCTGATCATCGCGAAGTCGGCGGAGCACGGATCGCACAGGTCGAGCCAGACCGCCACGTCCGGATCGTTCACGTATTCCGAGATGTCCGCGGTCGGAAAGTCCTCCAGGATCAGAGAGCCGTTGCGGTAGAGCCGTGTGCGAGTCATGGCCACGCACCATAAGCCGCCCTGGTAAGAAGCCCGCTTCCGCTCCTTGCCGAAAGTTCGCCCGTCGACACGAGTGCGCGCGCCCGGGCGAGCAGGGGCGGGGACGGTCAGGAGCGTTCGTAGAAGCCGTCGAGGCGTGTGCCGCTCGAAAATACGATTCGCGTTGTGACCTGTGCTGATGTCGTTGGAATCAGGCGGCGTGCTGGTGCTCGTCCAGCAGTCCGCCGAGGACGGGTTGTCGTCGGATACCGTGGGGCCGGAGGTCCGTGACGGTGGCCCGGGCGGGCGGTTCGTTGTTGTCCCGGGGGGAGCAGCTGCCGGGATTGGTGGGGGAAGCGCAGGAAGTCCGTGCGGCGCTCGAGTGCCATGGCGAGGTTCCTCGCCTGTCGGACATCCACTGCGCGGCGGGATGGGCGGTGACGCCGGCGAGGTGGAGGCGCCGGGTGCCGTGCTCGATGAAGACCAGGGCGTAGAGACCCTTGAGCGTCACGGTGGTCGAAGTGTAGGAAGTCGGCGGCTTAGTACTGCAACCGCATCTGGGGTGACGATGAACGTGGCCTGTCGTTGATGTGACTGTGTGCTGATGCGCTGACGGTCGAGCAGGTTGAGTCGTGGTCCGAGGGGATAGCCGGGCTGCATGCCCGGTTCGCCCACCGTTTTGGCAGGTCCGAGCCGCGCGAGCGGGCACTGGACTACCTTCAGGGGCTGGTCGCACCTCTGGAGAAGAAGAACGGCTGGACGCTGGCCGAGCAGGTCGGCCAGCTCCGCCCGGACGGTGTCCAGCGCCTGCTCAACCTCTCCGACTGGGACGAGAACGCAGTCCGAGACGATGTCCGTGACTTCGTCGTGGAGACCATCGGCAGCCCAGACGCCGTCCTGATCTGCGACGACACCGGCTTCCTGAAGAAGGGCACCAAATCCGCCGGTGTCCAGCGCCAATACTCGGGTACTGCGGGCCGCACGGAAAACTGCCAGATCGGCACCTTCCTGGCCTACGCCTCGGCCCGGGGACGTGCTCTGATCGACCGCGAGCTCTACCTCCCGGCCTCCTGGACCGATGACCGGGACCGCTGCCGGGCCGCCGGCATCGGCGACGAGATCCGTTTCGCGACCAAGAACGAGCACTTCAGGCAGATGCTGCAACGCGCCGTCGATGCCGGTGTGCCGTTCGCATGGGTGACCGCGGACGAGGCATACGGGCAGGTCAAGCACACACGTTTCTGGCTGGAACAGCGCGGCATCGCCCATGTGATGGCCACCAAGGTCAACGACACGGTCATCACGACCCGTTGGTCCGAGAAACGGGTCGACGAGCTGATCGCCGCGCTGCCCCGACAACGCTGGAAGCGGCTGTCGGGCGGCCCGGGCGCGCACGGCGAACGCGTCTACGACTGGGCACGCGTCGCGATCCGCCCTTGCTGGGAAGACGGCTTCGGGCACTGGGTGCTGGCCCGCCGCAGTGTCAGCGACCCCACCGAGATCGCGTACTACGTCTGCTACGGACCGGCCTCCTCGCGGCTGAAAGACCTGGTCAAAGTCGCCGCAGCGAGATGGGCGGTGGAGGAGTGCTTCCAGACCGCCAAGGGAGAGTGCGGCCTGGACCACTACCAGGTCCGGCTCTACCGGGCCTGGTACCGGCACATCACCCTGTCGATGGCCGCACTCGCCTACCTGACCGCAGTCCGCGCCCAAGAAGCCACAAAAGGGGCAACGCACAGGACGAGCAAGACCTCATACCCCTCAGCGTCCCGGAGATCCGCCGGTTGATCGGGCACATCGTCATCACACCCCGCCACCACACCAACGAACACCATCTCCGCTGGTCACACTTCCGTAGACACAGCCAGGCCCGAACCCGCCGCTCCCACTACAAACGTCGAGGGCACAACCCCCAGATGCGGTTGCAGTATTAGAGGTTGTCTCACGTGGCAAGTTTCGCGAGCTTCTTGTAGCAGGCCAGGGCGGCGGCCATGGCCCGGCCTCTGGCTCTGCCAGTCGTTGCGGACCGCGTACGGGATCTTGAGGCCACGAGCAGCCCATGGCAGGCTCATGCCGCATGATCGATGAATTCGCGAAAGACAACCTGCACGGGAGACTGCGGCGGGACCGCAAGGCGCTGCTCTGGAAACTCGACGGCTTGTCCGAATACGACGCCCGCCGACCTTTGACAGCGACCGGGACCAACCTCCTCGGCCTGGTCAAACACGTGGCCACCGTCGAGGCCAGGTACTTCGGCGAGGTCTTCGACCGCCCTTCCCCGGAACCGCTCCCCCGGTGGCAGGACTCCAACGGCAGCGATCTGTGGGCGACCGAGGACGAGACCCGCGATCAGATCATCGGGTTCTACCGGCGCACGTGGGAACACTCGGACGCGACGATCAACGAGCTTCCCCTCGACGCCCCCGGCCACGTGCCGTGGTGGCCGGAGCCTTATGCCGACACGAATCTGTTCGCCATCATGGTCCATGTCCTCGGCGAGTCCATCCGGCATGCCGGGCAAGCCGACATCCTGCGCGAGGGCCTCGACGGCCGGACCGGGTTGCGCGCCGAACACGAGAAGCAGATCGACGAGGAAGCCCGTGCAGCCTACTGCGCGAAGATCGAGCAAGCCGCCAGGTCGGCCGCATCAATCAAGGCTTAGAGGTTGTCGCACGTGACTTGATGTTCGTGCGGCACGATGCCAGTCGTGGGTGCTGATCTCTCGAAGCGTCTGGTTCCTGATGAACTCTGGCAGCTGGCCGCCCCGTTGCTGCCGTCGTTCGCTGTTCGTCCGCAAGGTGGTGGGACCGCTCCGTGTGACGAGCGGGCCGTGTTCACGGCAGTGGTGTACGCGCTGACCAGCGGCTGTGCCTGGCGGCATCTGCAGCCGACGTTCGGCACGTCGCCCGCCACCGCGCATCGCCGCTTCACTGTATGGACCGAGGCCGGCCTGTGGCGTCGGCTGCACCGGGCGGTGCTGGACGAACTCGGGGCCCGCGGCGAGGTGGACTGGACCTCGGCGATCGTCGACGCGGCCTCCGTCCGCGCCAAAAGGGGGGATCGCTCACCGGGCCGAACCCGGTCGATCGCGGCAAGAAGGGCAGCAAGCTGCACGTGCTGTCCGATGCCCAGGCATCCCGCTCGCCGTCGCCGTGTCCGGCGCGAACATGCACGACAGCCTCGCCCCCAAGCCACTCATCCGCGGCATACCCGCCGTCCGGTCCCGCCGGGGACCACGGCGGCGCCGACCCGTCAAACTCCGCGCGGACAAGGCGCACTTCTCCGCCGAACACCTTGCCTGGCCGCGCGAGCGCGGGCTCGTCGCGCGCATCGCGCGGCCCGGCATCGAGTCCGGGGAACGCCTCGGTCGGCACCGCTGGAAGATCGAACGGTCGATCGCCTGGCTCTTCGGCTACCGCCGCCTCACCGTCCGATACGAACGAAAGGGCTCGCACTTCCTCGCCTTCCTCGGCCTGGCCGCCGCCCTGACCTGCTACAAGAAGCTCGCAAAACTTGCCACGTGAGATGCCCTCTTATTCACGAGTATTGAAGTCAGTTGTTCACGGGTCTGGGAAGCACCCAGATCTACGGCCTGGCTATGTTCACGAGTTTCGACGTCACTGGGGTACTTGCACGGGCAGCAGCGGGGTGCTCCTGCTGAAAGGGCCCTGGCTATTGCCGAGGTACACGTGATGGTGCGCGCCCTCGGCGGGCTACGGCACCGAATCTGACGGCCGGCGGCACGTATCAGGTGGTCGAGGCAATTGCTCGGGTGACGGCCGTGATCGCCGGGGTGGGGCGGCCGGGGAGCCGCGCCACGAGAACCCGGCGGATCTCGGGGGGTGAGCCTTCGACGTGCAGCAGGCTCACCCCGGGCGGCAGCACCGGCGAGAGCCGCGAGGGCACCGTTGTCACCCCGAAGCCAGCGGCGACCAGCTGAAGCTTCGTCAGCCAGTCGCGCGCGCAGTGGACGATGTCTGGCCGTCCGGGCAGGCCAGGCCAGACGCCGAGCAGTGGCTCGGCGTTCGACGCCGGGGCGGCAATCCACGGGGCGTCGATCAGTTCGTCGACGTGCACCGCGGTGCGGCCGGCGAACTCTCCGGTCGAAGGCACCGCCACGACCAGTTCGGTGTCCGTAACGCTCTCGGTGTGCAGGCGCGGCGACTCGCCGTCCAAAGGCCGGTGGGGCGGGCGGGAGGTCAGTACGGCGAGGTCGATCGAGCCCGCGCGCAGTGCCCGGATCAGGGAGGGCGTGGTGCCCTCGGTAGTCGTGACCGTGATCTGCGGGTCGGTCGCCGCGAGGCGGGTGAGTGAGCGAGGCAGGATGGCCGCGCCCGCGCTCAGGAACAGTCCGAGCCGCACCAGTTCGGTACGCGAGACGGTGCCGGTGAGGTCGCGCTCGGCTGCCGTCAGGCAGTCCAGGATCGTGCGAGCGTGGCGCAGCAGGGTCAGACCCGCGGGGGTGAGCCGCACTCCGTCGGGGCGGCGTTCGAACAGGGCGGTACCCGCGCTTCGTTCGAGGGCGGCGGCCTGGCGTGAGACCGCCGACTGGGTGTAGCCGAGCCGGGTGGCTGCTGCGGTGAAGCTGCCGGACTCGGCGATCTGCCGCAGGACCCGTAGGCCTGTGCTGGAGATGTCCATGCGGCATACGCATACCACGGATGCTTGATCGTCGCTTCCCGCATGTCCGCCAGGCTCCTAGTGTCGATCCCGACGAACACGGACGAACACGGAGGTCATCACGTGCGAGCAGCAGTTCTGACGCAGTTCGGCGCCCCGCTCACGGTGCGGGAGGTGCCCGACCCCCAGGTCGGCGGCGGCGAGGTGGTGGTCGAGGTCCTCGCCGCCAGCGTGGCGCCCTACGCGGCTGAGGTCTTCAGCGGCGAGCGGAACTATCCCCTGGTCCCTCCCGTCGTGCCCGGCATCGGCGGCGTGGGACGGGTCGTCCGCGTGGGCCCGGACGCCACCCGGCTGCGCCCCGGCGACCTGGTGTGGTGCGACTCGACGGTGCGCTCGCGGGATGACGCCCTCACGCCCGACATCACGCTCCAGGGCTGGAGTTCCCGCGGCGAGGGCGGCGCGCGCCTCGCCCGGTACCTGCACGACGGATCGTTCGCCGAGCTCATGCGGGTCCCGACGGAGAACGTCTTCCCGCTCCCCGCAGCGGCGGGGGACGACCCGGCCCGCTGGGCCGCGCTCGGCGTGCACGTCATCCCTTACGGCGGGCTGCTGGCCGGCGGGCTCGCAGCCGGTGAGACGCTGCTCGTCAACGGGGCCACCGGCAACCTCGGCAGCAGTGCGGTTGCGGTCGCGCTCGCTATGGGCGCGGGCCGCGTGGTCGCCCCAGGCCGCAACCAGGCCGCGCTCGACCTCCTCGCCGACCGGTTCGGTCCGCTCGTGCGCCCGGTCCCGCTCACCGGGGACGACGCCGGCGACCGCGCGGCGATGTCCGCGGCGGCCGACGGCCCGATCGACATGGTGATCGACCTGCTACCGCCGAGCGCACCCAGCTCGGCAGCGCGCACGGCAGCCATGACCGTGCGCGAATACGGCCGCGTCGTCCTCATGGGCGGCGTCGGCATGCTCGGTGGCGACGACCTCGCCCTCCCGTACCCATGGATCATGCGCAACTCGATCACCGTGCGCGGCCAGTGGATGTACCCGCGTACAGCGAACGTCGGCATCATCAGGCTCCTCGCCTCCGGCCGCCTTGACCTCGCCGCCGAACGGGTCCGGTCGTTCGGCCTCAACGCCGTCAACGACGCCGTCACCTACGCCGCCTCACATGGCGGCCCGTTCGACCGCACCACCCTCACCCCACCGGCTCACTGACAAGACCGACTGATCCCCATATGCCAGCGCCACGCCCCCCAGGGCAGCGTCGTTCGGGGGATCTGCCCGGTTTGGTCGGAGAGCGTGCTGAGCGATGGTAGGCCCTGTCGTGTGGGGCCTCACACCGCCCTACCGTAGAAGGGGCTGCCAGTGCGGCCACCACCATCGGACCCGATCAGGTGGTGGCTCGACCATCCGAGAGCACCCCCCGAACGCGGCCTTCCGCTGGAGCGCGAGCACGCCCGTCGGGCCCCAACTCTTCTGGCCCGACGGTGTCTCGCAGTCGCTGCCTCCCACAACGGAGGACCCGAACGACCAGTAGCAGCACGGGTCAGCCAGTGCTCGGGGCCGCTGCGCGGCCATCATGGCTCGGCTGGTGGGGCGACACCGCAGGATTCCAGTTGTCCGGTTGTCCTGTCTGATGCAGCACCGATGCCACGCGACTGCGCGACGGCCGCCGCCGCGCGTACCAGCGCGGCCACGCCCCGGCTGCGGGAGCATTCCGGCCAGGCGATAACCAGTGCGGCGGGAGGGCAGTCCTCGATGAGGACGTAGGACACCGCGCGTCGCGGGTACTGGGATGCGACCGATCGCGGTAGCACGGTCATCGTCTGGCCGAGGCCAATGAGGGCGAGCAGCTGCGCGAGGCCTTGGACCCCGTGCTCGCCGATGTCGCGCTCCACCCGTTCGAGGACGTCCGCCGGGGCGACTCCGAGATCGGCGAGCCGTACCCGGCCAGCTCCGGCAAGTGGATGGTCGGCGGGCAGCGCTGCCACGCGCGGCTCGACCGCGACGACATCCGCGTCGATGCCGTCCGGATCGTAGGGCTCGAACATGAGCGCTGCATCGGCGTCTCCCGCCCGCAGTAGCCGCGTGTGCTCCCGCCATCCGCACAGGCGCACGGCGACCGGCCTGGTGTCGGGCTCGGCAGCCACCGCGGCGAGGATGGCTTCGAGCAGGCCCCCGTCCGCGTCCGCCTTCACGGCGAGCACCAGGCTGCGATGCGGTGCCGAGGCCCGCACGGCGCGTCGGGCCGCCGCGTCGAGAGCCTCCAGCGCAGGCCGCGCATGGGTCAGCAGCACTGCGCCGGACTCGGTCAGCTCCACCACGCGCGTGGACCGCTCCAGGAGGCGTACGCCGAGTTCGGTCTCAAGGTTGCGGATCGCTCGCGACAGCGCGGGGCCGGCGATGCCGAGCCGCCTCGCGGCGTGGGTGAAGCTGCGTTCCTCGGCCACCGCCACGAAGTACCGCAAGGCCCGGGACTCCACTGCCATGGAGAACACACTACGACCTGCTCGGCATCAGGATTACTACCTTCTTGTTCCTAATGGCTGCCGGATCGGTCGTTCCCCCGGGCCTCGCCTTGACCGCACGCTGGTGTCGCCGCAGGGCGAACGGCCCGCGGCAGAACGGAGAGACACATGCGAGCCATCAGCATCGAGCGCTTCGGCGACACCCCGGAGCTCAGGAAGCTGCCCGTGCCCGAACCCGGCCTCGGCCAGATACAGGTCACCATCGAGGCGGCGGCGATCAACCCGCTGGACGTGGCCATCGCGTCCGGCGCGCTGGAATGGCTCGGGGAGTACCGGTTCCCGCTCACGCTCGGCCTGGATGGTGCCGGCACCGTGACCGCGATCGGTGACGACGTGACGCGATTCCGCGTTGGCGACCGTGTCGTCGGCCAGTTTTGGAGCCAGCCACTGCACTTCGGGACCTTCGCCGAGGTCTGCGTCGTCCAGGCAGAGCCCGCGCTCGGCGCGCTGGCAACCATCCCCACCGGGATGCCGAGCCACATGGCCGCCGCGCTGCCGACCGCCGGCATGACCGCGCTCGGCGCGATCGAGCACACACAGGTGCCCGAGGGCGGCACGCTGCTCATCATCGGCGCCACGGGAGGTGTCGGCACGTTCGCAGTGCAGGCCGCAGCAGCCCGCGGGATCCGGACCATCGCCACGGCGTCCGCTCAGCACGCCGAGCAGGTACGCGAGCTCGGCGCCACCGAGATCGTCGTCCGTGGGGCGCAGCCCCTCGACCAGGCTCTATGCCAGCTCGCACCCGAGGGTCTCGACGCGGTCCTCGACCTTGTCGGCGACCGCTCACTCACCAGCAGCCTGGCCGGCACGGTGAAGGACGGCGGTGCGCTGCTGTCGACCGCTTTCGGTCTCGACGACCAGCTCATGGCCGACGCACGCATCCACGCCGCGAACTACTCGCTCGACCGAAAGCCGGAGCGGCTCGGCGAACTCACGAAGCTCGTCACCGCAGGCAGCATCCGGCCTGTCATCGGCACGGTGCTTCCCCTTGGGGAAGCACCGCGAGCCCTCGCCGGCGACTTCCGGACCGCGCGGCTATGCGGCAAGACCGTGCTGCAGGTCGGCTGAGCCAGGACCCGGACAACGACACAGGGGGGACGAACATTCGCAGCTATTTTGAAATGAACGAAGCCAGCACATGGAGGAGGGGCGTGGAACTCAGGACCGGCCTGGCCTCACGAAGGCGTCGACGAAGGTGCTGAGGCCTGTGTGGGCGAGGACGAGGCCCTGCTCGGAAAGCGCGGTCGGGAGTCGTCACGCCAGGCCGAGCCGTGGAAGGGCAGCCGATGATGAAAGATCCCGGGCTACAGGCCAATGCCGAACAAGGATGCAGCGTTTCCGGAAGAGAACTGTTGGCGCTCTGTCTCGGAGGAGAAGTGACCCAAGAGAGAACAGATTTCCTCTTTGGCCGGCCGTTGGAAGGGGTAGTCCGTGGCGAACATCAAACGGTCGACAGCGGTCACCGACAGAGAGCATGATGCAGGTGAGCCGGGTTGAGCATGCCGGAGACGGTGATGTGGAAATTCAATCGGACGCAGTCGGACACGGAGCGCTGCAGGCCGGCGGTCCGGGAGATGCTGTCGGCCCGATCGAGCCAGAAAAGCAACGTCTCTCCCCAGTGACCGAGCACGATCTGAAGGTCGGGATGACGGTCGAAAGTACCTCGGAGGATCAGCCGCAAGGCTGCTGTTGCGGCGTCCAGGTGCCATCCCCAGCCGAAAGTGGCCAGGGCGAGCTCCGTCATGGGGTCGAATCCTCGGTATGAGGCGTCACGGACAGCTCGCGATGGCAGTTGGGGATGAATGAACACGGGCTGACCGAGTTCCGAGGCCACGCCGAAAGAATCGTCGTAGACGGGATCGTCGAGAAACAGGTCCCCTGATCGGCCGTACACCATGGTTCCCACGTGCCCCATACTCGCGGCTCTTTCAAGCTCGGCTGGGACGTCCTTCGGTGAGGACATGGGCAGGGCGGACATCGAGCGAAGACGGGCAGGGTTTCGGGCGACGGCCGCCGCGGCCACGTCGTTCGCGGCGCGACTCAGCGCCAGGGCTTCGCCGGGTGGCAGCGACTGGGTTGCCGGCGGTGTCAGGGCGAGGATCGACACGTCGATACCCTGCGCGTTCATCGCCGCGATCCGGCCCGCCTCCAGGTCCTCCAAGCGCTCCTGGTTGTCGTCCATTTTCCCGAAAACGAGACTTTCATCCGGGTGCGGCAGGGCGTGGAGGGCAGCCGTCAGATCCGGCATGCTCCAGTGTTCTTCGATGGCGATGATCGGCACGATCTCCTCCTTGAGGCCGCTCCAAGCCGGCCGGTGGCGAGCGGTGAGTGCTGGGGTGGGCCGCAGGGATCACCAGGGGACGGTCTGGCCGAAGCGGTCCAGATATGCCAGGCCGGGCGTGCCCAGTCGGGAGAGCAGGACGTCCACCAGCAAGGGGACGGTCTCCTCGATGGTGTAGGGCGCATCCGGACCACCCAGGGCGGTGCGTATCCAGCCCGGCGCCATGAGCACGAAGGCGCGCCGCGTCTCCCCCTGCCGGGCCGCGAAGCTCCGCAGGAACATGTTCAGGGCTGCTTTGCTCCCCCGGTAGACCTCGCGGCCTCCCGTCGCGTTGTTCGTGATGCTGCCCTGTCCGGAGGACATCGCCCCGATGAGTCCCGCCGGGGACACCAGGTCTTCGAGGGCTTCAATGACGCGCATGGGGCTCAGCGCGTTGGTGACCATCACGTCGACGAAGTCGGCCGTCGCAACCCCGCCGATGGGCGTCTGCTCATTGTTGGTCGTGCCCGCGTTGACGAAGAGCACGTCGAGTCGGCGGTGCGCCACACGTGCGTGCAGCGGGGGCAGGTGGCCCGGGTCGTTGATGTCGAGATGCTCGATGGTCACCCGCCCGTCGGCGCGGTCCGCGAGGTCGTGCAGCGGCGTTCGGGCAGTGGTGTCGCGAACGGTGCCGACGACGTTCCAGCCCCTGCCGAAGAACTCCGCCGCCATCGCGTGACCGAGGCCGCGCGAGGCCCCGACGATGAGAGCGGTCGGTGGGTGTTGTTCAGTGGAGGTCGATGACATGCAGCGTCATCTCCGTTCTTCGAGCGTTGGACTCCGTTCGGGCATCGGTCGAGGCCCCGGGATCGGCACAGGGCGGTGCCCGCTGTCGCGGCCCTTCAACCCGTGCGGTTCAAGTGTTTCGTCCACACCGCATCGCAGGCGAGCTACGAGGGCTCGTTTGTAGGGTCGGCGACATGACAAGGGCGCTCATGACGGAATCTGCTTCGATTCAGCCCGACGATGTGCGAATCATTCGTGCGTTGCAGATCGCTCCACGGGCTTCGTTCGCCGCGATCGCGAACGCCCTCGGTCTGACCGAGGGGGCCGTCAACCGCCGGTATCGCCCACTACGCGCCGACGGCGTCATCCGCGTGGCCGGCGTGGTGAACCCGGGTGCCCTGGGGCAGAGCAGGTGGCTGATGCGGCTGCGCTGCCGTCCCGGCAGTGTCGCGGCGATCGCCGACGCGCTCGCCAAGCGTGACGACATCAACTGGGTAGCCCTGGGTGCGGCGGGTTGTGAGGTGACCTGCGCGACGCAATCACGGACGCGGGAACAGCGCGAGGATCTCCTGGTGCAGCGGCTTCCCCGCACCGCGGCGGTGATCGACATCAACGCCTTCGCCATGCTCCGGCAGTTCCTCGGAGGTCGCGGCCACTACTGGTCCGCCCTGCAGGGCACACTGTCCCCTCGGGAGGAAGCAGCGTTGGGGAGCGGCGGCCCCCCTTTCACCGAGTCTCCGGTCGTCACCCGCGAGCCACTGCGCCTCACCCTCGAGGACGAGGAGTTGCTCGATGCGCTCGCCGCAGATGGCCGTGCCAGTCTCGTCGATCTCGCCACAGCCGCAGACCTCACTCCGGGACGCGCCTCGCGGCGCCTTGAGGCTCTGCTCCAGCATCGCGTCGTCCACATCGACGTCGAGATCGCCGCAGCAGCCTTGGGCTATCACGCTCGCGCGCACCTCTGGCTTCGCGCGCACCCGTCAGCGGTGAAGAGCGCGGGCCGCACACTCGCGCAGGAACCCGAGATCGCCTTCGCCGCAGCCATCTCCGGGCCATGGAACATCCATGCCGTCGCACACACCCGGGACCTCGACGAACTGTTCGAGTTCACCTCGGAACGCATCGGGTCCCTGACCGGACTGCAGAGCATGGAGGTCTCACCCGTGCTGAAGTACGTCAAACAGGCTGGCACCCGCCTCTTGGACGATCGCCTCGTCGAGCCGTCCAGCGCTCGCGCGCGACGCTGAGAGGCTGTGCCGCGACCAGCCGCTCGACGGGTGCCGAACCTGCTGAGGCGTCTTCCACCGCGAGTCGTAAGAGGCGCGCCGCGACTCAAGGGCGGCCACGGCCTCGGCGCTCATCTCGTGCCGAGCCGCGACCGCGGAAGAACGATGGCCTCATGCGACTGGGGGCATTTAAATCCCGTCCGCACCGCTGGCCGGACGCAGGCCGATGGCGGCCGTCAACTCCGTCATGGTGCGGCGACACGAGCTCACGGACGCGCAGTGGCAGAAGTTCGAGCCGTTACTGCCCGCGAACGGCAAGCCTGGCGGGCAGTGGTCCGATCACGGCAAAGTGATCAACGGAGTGCTGTTCCGGGACCGTACGGGGGTGCCCTGGCCGCACCTGCCTGAGCGGTACGGCCCCTGGCAGAGCATCTATGAACGGCATGGCCGCTGGTCGGCGGATGCAACGTGGCGGCAGATCCTGCCCGAGTCACACATCGAGGTCGGCGCCGCCGATCCCGACGGGGCCCTGGCCAAGGCGGTAGGAGCGGAGAGCGCGCAGCGCAGGCGCGAATGGGCCGTGTGAACATCGACTCCACCTCCTGCCGGGCGGCCGAGCGTGCTACGGCGGGCACGGTTGATGAGGGCCGAAGTCCAGCCGTGGTACAGGATCCCGCGGTGTGCAAAGAGCCGGTGCGCAGAAGCGGGCGGCGGTGGCGCGCAGCTGGTCCTTGCGTGCGGTGTGCCATTGGATGAGGGGTCCGAGGACCGAGCCGAGCAGGCCTCCCATCACGCCGATGAGGGCGGCCAGTACGAGGTTGATCGCTGACTCCGCTCAACCGGGTGAGGACGTCTCCGGCTGCGATGGCCAGCAACGGAAGGCCGGGTGGCTCAGCCGAGGATCGCGTATCGAGTTGTGATCAATCTGCGGGATTCGCCTCGCAACAAAGGCTGATCGCATGGCCAGTGGGCGATCGCACTGGACGCACATGCCGGTCAGCCTGTGGGCAGGCCGATCTGATGGCGTTCGAGCACGGAGCGGAGGTCCGAAAGGACCTGGACGGCGGCCAGTGCTGAGGGGCCACCGAGGGCGCCTGCGGTCAGCTCGGCCAGCGTTTCAGTGAAGGTCGCCTCCGCCGCCTCGACGAGTTGCAGGCCGTCATCGGTCAGGTCCAGCAGTGATGAGCGACGATCCGATGGATTGGTTCGCCGTATGACCCATGCCTGCTTCTCCAGACGGTCGATGCCCTTGCTGGTCGTACCGATCCCGATGGCGAACTCGGCGGCAAGGTCCGCCACCCGGGACCCAGGGTGGTCGCGCAGGAAGCGCAAGAATTCGAACTGCGAGGTGACGATCCCGTGCCGCTCGCGAAGACGGTCGTTCAGCGCGTTGTAGAGGCGCGTCTCACAGCGAACGAGGTCGGCGAAGAAGCCCGGGAGGTCGACCCGGCCACCGCTTGACTTAGATGCCATGGCATATACCTTAGCACCCACACAGATGCCTGGGCATATAGTTCCTTGGCATGCACTTGCGATGGAGGCGACAATGAGCAGGCAACAGCGCGCGGAGATCGACGCGATGGTCCGGCGGCCCCGGCCTGAGGGCCCTCGGTCGGTGGAGGAGCTCCGCGCCGGGTTCAGGGCGATGATGGCCGAAATGATCGTCCCGGCCGGGATCCGCACCCAGACTGCGACGCTCGGCGACCGGCCCGCGGTGCTCGTCGAGCCGGCCGGCACTCCGAAGGCCGGGACAATCCTCTACTTCCACGGCGGCTCCTACGTGGTCGGTTCACCGGAGACGGCGATGTCGCTGACGGGGAACCTGGTGACCAAAACAGGTTTCAGGGCGTTCTCGTTGGATTACCGGCTTGCCCCTGAGCACCCGTTCCCGGCCGCGATCGAGGACGGGCTGAGCGCCTACCGCGCACTTCTCGACAGCGGCGAAGACCCTTCGGCGATCGCGTTCGCCGGGGACTCCGCCGGTGGCGGCCTCACTGCCGCCACCTGCCTCGCCGCTCGCGGCGCGGGCCTGCCCATGCCCGCCGCGATCGTGGCGTTCTCCCCTGGACTCGACATGACCCGGACAGGCGGGAGCATGGACAGCAAGGCGGGCATCGATCCGTTCTTCACGCGTGAGGGCCTGGAACACACCGGGGCCATGTACCTTGCGGGACAGGATCCACACCAGCCCATGCTCAGCCCCGCCACCCTCGCCGACCTGACCGGCTTCCCTCCGATACTTCTGCAGGCGGGCACCAACGAAATGCTCCTGGACGACTCCACACGCATGGCCACGCGCGCGAGGGAAGCCGGAGTGGACGTCATCCTGGACGTCACCGCCGACGTTCCACACGTCTTCCAGGCGTTCGCCGGCATCCTGGACGAAGCCGACGAGGCACTGGAGCGCGCCGCTCTCTTTCTCCGTCAGCACATCCGCACCAAGGGCACGGCACACACGCCAGCAAGCTGAAGGCGGCATACGCCCTCATACGGACGACGGCCCACACCCCGGGTCCTGGCTCGCCGTTCCCCTCCCTGGCAGCCAGGGCCCCGCCCCGCTCCAAGGGCCATTCAAGACCCCGAGGCCCGTCCGCCGTAAGCAGTGTCTCTCCCGGGGATCCTAGATCTTCTTGCGTGACGCGAATGAGGAATGGGAGTTCATCGGGCGGTACGTGCCGATCGGCGAGTACGGCCCGTATCCCGAGCAGGGCTTGATCAAGTTCCGTTGAGGTCGGGCTTGTAGGTGATGCCCAGGGTGGGGAGGGCCCGTTCGGGTTGGTCGCGGATGGCGCGGGTGGTCTTCGCGATGTTGGTCGCTCCGAGGGCTTTGAGGGCTCCGATCGCGAGGTTGCGGAGTGTGGCCATGACGCGGGGTGCGTTGCCGGCGTGGACAGTGGAGGCGTCTTCGGCGAAGGTACGGTCGCGGATGTGGTGCTGGGCTTCCACGGTCCAGTGTCCGCGCAGGTGGGAGGCGAGTTCGGCCGGTCTCGCCTGGTGGACGTCGAGGCTGGTGACCGCATAGACGGTCTCGCGGGTCTCCTTCCTGCCGGTCTCTTTGCGGCGGCGGTGGACGCGGAGGGCGAGCTTCGCGTGGGGGAAGGCGATGCCGCCAAGGTTGTCGGCGATGGCGAGAGTCTTGATCGAGCGGGACTCGCGACGGCCGTGTCCCTTGTTCGAGGCGGTGTGCTGGATGGCCACCGCATGCCGGTCCAGACCGTCCAGTTGGGCCCAGGCGGTGGGCTGATTGGGCTTGATCACGGCCACGTAGTGCGCCTTCTTGGTCTCGGCCAGCCAGGCGACGTTGGCCTTCACGGAGTGCAGCGCGTCGAAGGTGACCACGTCTCCGTCCAGGTCGAGCGGTGCAAGCAGGGGCTGGAAGTGCCGTGTCTCGTTGGTCTTGGACCCAACCTCAGCCTGGGCGAGGGTGACCGGGCAGCCGTGGGTGACGGCGGTCTGAGGCTCAACCTCGGGAGTGGACACCGGGTTTCATGCGACGAGCGATAGCGTACGTGATGAGATCAGCTGTTGCTCGGACTCGACTGGCGTGAGGTAGCCGAGGGCAGAGTGGCGGCGGCGCCGGTTGTAGTAGGCCAGCCAGCGGAACAGCTCCAGCCGTGTCTGCGCCTTCGAGGTGAGGCGTCGTCCGTGGAGCAGCTCCCGTTTCAGGCCCTGGAAGAACGACTCGGCCAGGGCATTGTCGTAACTCGAGCCGACGCGGCCCATGCTGCGGCGGATGCCGTGCCGGCGGCAGACCTCGGCGAAGGCCGCCGCCGTATATTGCGCGCCCCTGTCTGTGTGAAAGACAACGCCGTCGACCTGGCCGCTGCGGGCGCAGACCGCCATTTCGATCGCGTCGGTGACGAGCTGGGTGCGCATGTGGTCGGCGATGGACCAGCCGATCACGCGGCGCGAGCAGATGTCGATGACCGTGGCCAGATACAGCCACGTCGAGCCGACGGCGATATACGTGATGTCGCCGCACCACCGGGCGTTCATCGTCTTCGCGGTGAAGTCGCGCATGAGCAGATCCGGTGCGGGAGGGGCCGTCTTGTCCGCGATCGTGGTGCGCTTGGTGCGGCGCAGGTGACGGCCGACGATCTGGTTGATGCGCATCAGGCGCGTGACACGCTTGCGATTGATCTTCCGACCCCGCGAGCGGAGTTCGGCATGGATGCGCGGGGCGCCGTAGGCGCCGTGGTGTTCGGCATGGATCTCGCGGATCTCGGCGACCGCAGCGGCCTGCTCGGCCTGACGCGCAGCGCGGGTCTGCGTGGTGGCCTGGTGCCGGTAGTAGCCGGAGCGGGAGACGCCGAGGACCTGGCATATCCGCTTCACGCCGAAGTCGGCACGATTGTCGGAGATGAAGTCCCAGCGGCGGGGGCTCACTTCACCTCCCGAGCGAAATAGGCGGCTGCCCGGCGCAAGATCTCCCGCTCCAGCTGCCACTCTTTCTCTGCCTTCAGCAGCCGCTGGTTCTCGGCTCGCAGCCGGGTCAGCTCCTCAGCCGGACTCTGCACGCTGCTGTCTGACGACTCGGGCGCGGACCGAACGGTGTCCTTGCGGACCCACGTGCGCAGCGTCTCCCCGGTGATCCCGAGATCCGCGGCCACCGCCGCGTACGTGCGCTTGCCGCCGGACGCGCGGTAGAGCGCGACGGCATCCTTCCGGAACTCCTCCGGGTACGGAGACTGGCGTCCCACCTGGGCATCCCTCCCTGGACCATCAAGGTCCATTGTCAGGGTGTCCACTCCAAAGGATCAGCCTCAGTCGTCCACTTCAACCCGCGGCACCCTCAGGCCAGTTGGGCGATCCCGGGAACTTGCGCAAGCCCTGCCGACGGGCCCGCTTATTTCGGTTGAGTGTGCGTACCGCCGCCAGGACCCGGGTCGAGTCCGTGCGCGCACGTCCCCCCTTGCCCAGCAGGCCCGCCTGCTTGAAGTGCTCGAGCAGGATCTCGAGCAGCCGCTCGGCGTCGTCGCCGGCCAGCAGCCGGGCTCGTACAGCCTCTGCAGCCTGGCGGTCGGTCAGGTTCTCGGCGGACTGCAGCACGCTGACCAGCGCGAGACGACCCGGCGAGAGGGAGGGGTGACCACGCTTGGCGAACAGGTCGGAGAACTGGGCGTCCTCAAAGACCGGCCCCAGCGAATCACGCAGCCGAATCGCCAGCGTGCCGCCCGGGAACGCGGCGCGGGCAACCCGCACGGTCAGCTCGGGAATCTCCTGCGCAGGCCTGGGCCACAACGACATGGCGGATCACCACCTCGGCTCCCCGCTCAACGTCTACTACCCCTCACCATGCCAGCAACAGCCCGATCCACTCAGCGACTTCGTGAATTGACCAGCGGAGTCGTAGACAGGCCGGTTGGCGACCTGCCCATCCCTGACCTTCACGTTCACGCAGTCAATGAAGACGACCGGGTAGACGCTGTCCAGGGGACGGTTCTGCCATTCGGTCATGCCGGCCATCACGCTGTCGGTGATCGTGGAGATCGTGGATTTGGAGATCTCCGCGCCGTACAACTCGGCGAGATGCACGGAGATCTCCCCGTGCGTGAGGCCTTTCGCCGACAGTGACAGGACCATCTCATCCACCCCACCGAGACGCCGCTGCCGCTTCTTGACCAGCTGCGGCTCGAACGACCCGGCCCGGTCCCGCGGCACCGCGATCTCGACCGGCCCCGACTCGGTGATCACCGTCTTGGATCGGTGTCCGTTGCGGTAGTTCTCCCGGCCGCCCCCGGTCCGGTCACCGGGCTCGTGGCCCAGATGATCGGTGAGTTCGCCTTCCAGCGCGGACTCCAGCACCCGCTTCGTCAGCTGCTGCAGCAGCAGGCCGCCCGCCCCGGTGAGCTTCACCCCACCGGCCTGGGCCCGGGCCAACAGCTCGGCGACCAGCCTGTCATCCACGGTGCCCGCCCCACTCACAGCGGCCTTCCCGGCCTCGGTGTCACTCGTCACGTCAGTCATCAACTGTCGCTTCCAGCTCGGGAGTTACACCGCTCACCGTACAGACCCTACACACCCTGGACCCGATCAGCCTGTAGCCGCAGCCGAGGGAGACTCCGGGAACTATGCGCGGCCGGGGCTGGGGGGACGGTGGTGCTGGTGCGCGGCGGTCTGCTCCTGGCCGTGGTCGTGGGTGGCCAGCCGCTGGCAAGCGGGTGCAGGGTAGTCGGCGGCCCGCTGCTGCTGTTCGCGTACCTGCCCGATCCGTCGGCTGAACTCGTCGGGGTCCGGGTGCATCAGCTCGGCGAACTCCTCGAAGCTCACCGTGTCGTGCTCACTTCGCCCACCGCGGATCTGCTGGAGGAAACCGCCGTTCGCGTTCCTCTCGTGAGGGCGGTGCCCCGGGGAGACGTGTGGTCGGTGCCGTGGAGGACCGGCACGCCCTCCGCTCACTACTCGCCGGGGGCGAGGGTGGCGGCCAGGAGGGCGGCCGCGTCGCGGATCAGATCGTTGTCTACGGGCGCGTCCCTGGCGTCCTTCGTGGACAGCACGGTAAGCAGCAAGGGGGTGTGCCGCGTCGTCCAGGCGATGCCGATGTCGTTGGCGGTGGCGTAGCTGCCGGTGCCGGTTTTGTCTGCCAGGGCCCAGTCTCGCGGGAGCCCGGCGCCGAACCGCTTGTCGCTGGTGGTGTTGCCTTTCAGCCAGGTGACCAGCTGCTCGCGGTCGGTGCGGGCCAGGGCCCGTCCGAGGGTCAGCCGTTCGAAGCTCGTGCCGAGGGCTTGTGGCGTGCTGGTGTCCTGCTGGTCGCCGGGGGTGGCGGTGTTCAGGTCGGTCTCCCAGCGGTCGAGCCGGCTCACCTGGTCTCCGAGTGAGCGGAAGAACCGGGTGAGGCCCTGGGGTCCGCCGACCTGACGCAGCAGCAGGTTGCCCGCGGTGTTGTCGCTGTACTGGATGGCGGCGGCGCATGCTTGGCCCACCGTCATTCCCGTGGCCAGGTGGTCCTCGGAGTACTGCGAGTTGTCGAGGATGTCCCTGAGTGGATAGTGGATCACCCTGTCCAAGGGAGCGCAGTCGCCGTGGTCGCGCAGCACGGCCGCTGCGGCGAACGCCTTGAACGTCGAGCACATCGCGAACCGTTCCCCGGCGCGGTACGCCACGGTCCGGCCGGTGCGCACGTTGCGGGCGTAGACACCGAGCCGCGCGCCGTACCTCTGTTCGAAAGTGCGGAACTCCTTGCTGAGACTGACAGGTTCGTCGGCCACGGCGGGGGTGGCGGCCGCAGCGGGGGCCACTACCGCGGCGCTGAGAGCAAGACCGGTTTTGAACAGGCGGCGGCGCGGCATCGGGTCGGCGCTGGTCATGTGCGTAGTTCTCCCAGGTTGTCGGTGGTCGCGCGTCGGCTTGATGGATCTTCGACGGGGACAGCGAAACAGCAGGACTCCGCTCATGTCCAAGAGTGAAATGTGAAGGGCTCATACCTAAGTGATATGACTGCTGGATGGACCTGCTGGCACACCTCGAGGCGTACGTCGCCACCGTCGACGAAGCGAGCTTCTCGCGGGCGGCCGACCGGCTCGGCATCGCCCAGCCGCTCCTGAGCCGCCGCATCAAGACGCTGGAGAGGCACTTCGGCGGTCTTCTGTTCGACCGCTCCCGGCGACAGGTCGCGACGACGGAACTGGGCATGCTGCTGCTCCCCTACGCGCAGGACGTCCTGGACCAGGCCCAGCGCCTCGACCAGGCCGCCCGCTCGGCCCAGCGGTCCCAAGCTCGGGCCGTGGGAGTGCCCGTCGACTGTGCGCCGGCTCAGCTGGCCCGGGTCATCCGCGCCGGGACGGAACACGGCACCACCCTCGGTGTGCGCGAACTGCCGCCCGCCGAGCGGGACGCCCGGCTGGCCGACGGCACGCTCGCCTACGCTGTGCTGCGCGTTCCACCGGAGAGCGCAGCACACCGGGTGCCGCTCGGTCTGGCCACCGCGCCGCCCCGTAATGCACGCCCGCCGGCGGGCACCCGGCAGGGGCGCCCGGTCCATCTCGAGGACCTGCGGCCGCACCGCGTCGCCGCCACCGGCGCCCGGACCGTTCCACTGCCGATCCTGACCCTGACGGAGGACGACGTGCCCTACGCGCGCGACAGGCTGGCGCGCGCGGCGGCCCGCTGCGGGCTGCCCGAGCGATCGGTACGGCCGGCCGGGCCAGCGGCCACCGCGCTCGCCGAGACACTGGCGGGCCGCGCGGTGTTGCTGTGCGGCGAGTCGTTAGCGCGGCGGCACGGGGCCGCCTGGGCGCCGCTGGCTGACGTCTCACTGCACCGCGGGTACGACGTGCGCGCGAGCTCGCGTCAGCGAAGCGATGACGTACCGCACTGGCTGTACACGGTCTTGGCGGCGGCGGCCGGTGCTGGCACCGCCGCACGCGCCGACAGGCGTCCCGAGCCGGTGAACACCACGGCCCGACTGACGGCGCAGGGATGACCGAGGACACGGCGCACCGTCCGGAACCGATCTGCGGCGAGGGCCATCTGCTGGAAGTCGCCGAGGCGATCGTCCGGGACTGGACGGCGCTCGGCGTCCGCGGTTCGTTCCTCGCCCGCGACATCGACACAGGCGAACAGCTCGGCTTCGGCATCGAGGAGCCAGTTCCCCTCGCGTCCGTGGTAAAGGTGCCGCTCGCCCTCGTCGTGCTGGACCTGATCGCCAACGGCGGCCTCGACCCGGCCCAGCCGGTGACAGTCGACCCGGCCACCAGCAGTGTCGGCCCCACCGGCATCGCGGCATTCCGGCATCCGGCCACGGTCGCCGTCGGCGACCTGCTCCTGCTCATACTCTCAGTGAGCGACAACGCCGCGGCCGACGCGCTGTTCGACCTGGTGCCGGTGGTCGACGTCGACGCCCGGTTGCGCGCCTGGGACTGCGCCGGCATCCACGTACGGCACCGGATAAACCACATGTACGAGTGCGCCGCCGGCGCCGCAGGCAACGACTTCTCCCTCGCCCTGGAACTGGCTGTCCGCGACGAGCGGGCGCAGCGCCACACCATCAGGACGCTAAATCCCGCGCACGCCAACACCGGCACCGCCTCGGCGCTGGTTGCACTGCTGCAGCGGGTGTGGCGCGATGAGGTGGCGCAGCCACGGGCCACGGCCGAGCTGAGACGATTGATGGCCCATCAGGTCTTCACCCAGCGGCTGGCAAGCGAACTACGCGCCGACAGCCTGCGGCTGAGTGGGAAAACGGGCACGTTCTTGCACCTGCGGCACGAGATCGGCGTGATCGAGGCGGACTCCGGAACCCGGGTGGCCATGGCCGCGCTGACCCGGGCGGACCGTCGGGCGGCGCAGGCGCCGGACATCGACCTGGCGATCGGGATCGCCGCGCGGCAGGCGTTCGAGGCTCTGCGCACGTGAAGGTGAGAGGCAGACGCGAGCAAGGGCGGACCCGCGTCCTGGCCGACCCGTTGCCGCACAGGACGACGTCGCTCATCTCCCGGCGCAGCCGATCCAGCTCAGCGCGTTCGCCCTCTCGTAGCCGGCCGCCCGAGCCAGCAGGCGCGGGCCGGTCTCAAGAGGCCGAGCCGTTCCTCCTCCAGCGTGAGACCCAGCTGTGCAGCGTCCCCGGATGCACACCGAGGTCCTCGGCGACTACCGGGATCGGCTTGCCCGTCTCGATCACGATGCGTACAGCACCCTCACGGAACTCAGCGTCGTACTTCTGTGGCTTGGACCCCATGAACCTCAACTCCCCCTGGTATCAGGACTCCACGTTACGAGGGGACCTTCAGTCCGACTGAGTGCCCCGTCCCGGAAGAAGGCGCGTCCTGGAGACCGCACCCGATGCATGTCACGTTCGTGGGATGCGGATGCTGCTCAGCTCTCTCGATCTGCCGGGCGGAGCGTTACATGCTTGCGCGCCGCCCGCTCCCCACCCGCAAGCCCAGCATGCTCCCCCGGCGTCAGATCACGGCGGATCGCCCGGTGCAGCGTCGTCAGCGACGGTGCGTCCGCAGGCGGGGACTGCCGAGCGGCACGCAGCACCAGCTCACGATGCACCGCCGCAACGTTCCCCTTCCACGGGTCTCTAGCGGACCAAACACAGGGGCCGGCCGGCGCGATCGGAGAACGAGGCCGCGCCGTCCGTCACGAACACCCCGAGCCCGTTGTCGATTAGCCGGTTCAGATCGCGTGCAACGACACGCTGGGAGATGGCTTCCCGCGTGATGGTGTAGCCGATCACCGTGCGGGTGTGCGCGGGCGGATGCCCGGGGCGTGCATCCGGTGACGGTCTGCGCTCCCTGCGCATGAGGCAGCCACCGTGCAACTCTCCATGGTGAACTGGACGTTCAACGCAGGAGGTGCGCGGTGGCCTTGTCCCGGCCTGACTTGCTCCGCCTGCTGGAGTCACTACGTTCGGCGGACCGACTCGAACTCGTGCGGAGTGTGGCCGAGCGGATGCTGCAGGAGCTGATCGAGTCCGAGGCCGCGGCCCGGATCGGCGCCGAGTGGACAGAGCACACCGAGGCCCGCACCGCCTACCGCAACGGGCTCCTGCGGCTGGTCACCGCCGTGCTCTTCGAGATGCACGACCAATGGATCGTCTTCCCCCGCCGCTCCCTGCCCGAAGGCAGCATCGACGAAATCTACGCCGCCGAGCGCCCTCACCAACACCGAGTTCTCCGGAGACCTGCACGCAGGCGATGCCTCCGTCCGCAAGGCCCAGGACAGCGTCCTGCACCGCGACCCCCCGGTGGCGAACTTCGTGATGACCTACCCGACCCCCCCCGGTCGACATCGGCGGCTTCCTGCTTCCGGCCGACCGCCGGTGGTCATCAGTCACACCGCCTGCAACAACGACCCCACGCTGGGATCCCACCGGCCGCTGGGCAATCGGGCCCACCTCACCTGGGGAGCCGGCCCGCACAGCTGCCCCGCCGGATCGCATGCGTACCTCACCGCCGAAGCCGCCATCCTCCACGTCCACGTCGTCGATGCTCTGCCCGTGATGGACCTCGACGGCCACCGGGACGACGTCGTCTGGCATCCCGCTCCCTTCCACCGCTGCCTGGTCGCCCTGCCCGTCACCTTCCCCACGAGCTGAAAGAGACCTCACCGTGTCCGAACAGCAGATACTCGTCCTCGACCCGACCGGGTCCGACCCGGACGCCGAACACCAGGCCCTGCGCGAGCGCGGCCCAGCGACGCTGGTGGACATCCTCGGCGTGCGCGCCTGGTCCGTCTCCGACCCGGCCCTCCTCAAGCAGCTCCTGACCAGCAAGGACGTCTCCAAGGACGGCCGCGCCCACTGGCCGGCCTTCGCCGAGACCGTCACCACCTGGCCGCTGGCCCTGTGGGTCGCGGTGGAGAACATGTTCACCGCCTACGGCAAGGATCACAGCCGCCTGCGCCGCATGGTTGCCCCCGCCTTCTCCGCCCGCCGCACCGCCGCCCTCGAGGCGGACATCGAGGCCCTCGTCGACAGCATCCTCGACGCCCTCCCGGCCGGCGAGACGGTCGACCTGCGCGAGCACCTCGCCTACCCGCTCCCGATCGCTGTCATCGGCAAGCTCATGGGCGTCCCCGCCGACCAGGGCACCGAATTCCGCACCGTGGTGGACAACGTGTTCGCCACCCACCTCTCCGCCGAGGAACAGGCCGCGAACACCGCCGCCCTCTACGGCCTGCTTGACGCCCTGATCGAGACCAAGCGCGCTGAGCCCGGTGAGGACATGACCTCGCTGCTGATCGCCACCCGCGACGAGGAAGACGGCTCCGCCCTCCGCCACGCCGAGCTACGCGACACGCTCCTGCTGATGATCAGCGCCGGATACGAGACCACCGTCAACGTCATCGACCAGGCCATCACCACCCTGCTGACCGATCCCCAGCAGCTCGCCCACATCCGGGAAGGCCGCTGCACCTGGCAGGATGTCGTCGAGGAGACCCTGCGCCACCAGCCCGCGGTCAAGCACCTTCCCCTGCGCTACGCCCGCACCGACATCCCGCTCCCCGACGGGCAGACGATCAAGGCCGGCGAGGCGATCCTCGCCTCCTACGCCGCCGCCAACCGCCACCCCGACTGGCACAAGGAGGCCGACCGTTTCGACGCCACCCGCCCCAGCAAGGAACACCTCGCCTTCGGACACGGCGTTCACTACTGTCTCGGTGCCCCGCTCGCCCGACTCGAAGTCGCCACCGCGCTGCGCCTGCTCTTCGAACGCTTCCCCGACGCCCAACTCGCCACGGAGCGAACCGTGCTGAAGAGGCTGCCGAGCCTCATCAGCAACGGACACACCTCCGTCCCCGTGCGCCTGCGCCCGATGTCGAGCCACTGACCGATACCGACGAGGAAGACCACCATGACTGCCCCCGCCCCGACCACGCCGCTCACCCGGCCGAGAGGCGCATCGCCCAGCACGTGGTGAGCGCCAGCTGGGTGATGCGCCCACTTCCGGCCCAGGTTCCCGATGAACCCTGGGCAGACCGACGACAGCACATGCGGCAGCGCACCGCCTCGGCCGCCTGCCGGTCCGACAGCCCCAGCACGAACTGCAACACGCAGACGGTGGCCAACTGGGCGGGCGAGAGACCGGGGCGCCCGTCACGCGGGTACGAGCCGACGAAGTCCTCGTCATGCCACAGCCCGTCCAGCCGGTCTCTCACCCACATCGCCGTCGTGCCGCCCGGGTTGCTCGCCCGCGCGATCTGCGCGGTCAGAGACGGGACTTGCTCACCGGAACGGGGATGGAGGGACAACGAGCACCTCGACATCGCAGGGGCCTTTGGAACAGCCCGGAGCATGCCCGTTGATCACGCTGCCGCACCGGGAAACTCCAAGATCCCCGACAGAGTCAAGCTTAGACGTCGTCTCATTTGGAGAGCATCGGTAGCCTGAGTGCGTGCTGATCGTGGAACGCTTGGTGCAGGACGAGTTGTACGAACTCTTCCAGCGGGTGGTGCCTCCTGCTCCGACACGACAACAAGGCGGGGGCAGACGACGCTACGGTGACCGTGAGGTCCTCGCGGCGATCATCTACGTGGCCACGACGGGCTGCACCTGGCGGCAGTTGCCACCGGTCTTCGGTCCGTCGGGGCCGACCGCGCACCGCCGGTTCACCGAGTGGACCGCCGCCCGGGTCTGGGCCAAGCTCCACCGCCTCATCCTCGACGAACTGGGATCGCGCGGGGACCTGGACTGGTCGCGCTGCGCCATCGACTCGGTGAACATGAGGGCCCTGAAAGGGGGGAGCTGACAGGTCCGAATCCTGTCGACCGGGGCAAGAAGGGCTCGAAGATCCACTTGATCACCGAGCGGACCGGTTTACCCCTCTCCATCGGCATCTCCGGAGCGAACCTCCACGACAGCCAGGCGCTCAAGACGCTCGTCCGGGGCATCCCGCCGATCCGTTCCCGCCGCGGGCCGCGCAGGCGGCGGCCCGCCAAGCTGCATGCGGACAAGGGGTACGACTACGACGACCTGCGCCGATGGCTCCGCGGGCGAGGCATCCGGCACCGCATCGCCCGCAAGGGCATCGAGTCCTCCACCCGACTGGGCCGGCACGCTGGACCATCGAGCGCACGATGTCCTGGCTCGCCGGCTCCCGCCGCCTGCACCGCCGCTACGAACGCAAGGCCGAACACTTCCTCGCCTTCACCGCCATCGCCTGCAGCCTCATCTGCTACCGCAGACTTACCAAATGAGACGACGTCTTAGAGGGCATTTGATCTAGGCGAATTGCCCTTTCTGTTCTAGTAGGTCCCTCGCCAGGTTGGTGTTGTCTCGTCCGTTATGCGCTTGACGAGGTTGTCGATCGAGGCGACGTGGATCATGGCCTCGGAGCTGGCGGGAAGGGTCTCGTAATCGCGAGAAAGGCGCCGGTGCAACATAAGCCAACCCAGACTTCGCTCGACTACCCAGCGCCTTTTGACAACGTGAAAGCCAGGAACTCCGGGGTTTCTGTTGACCACTTCGACGTCGATTCCGAGACGTGCGCCGTGCTCGATGACGGCGTTCTTGAAGCCGGTGTCGACCCAGCTCTTGGCGATGGTGGGGTAGGTCTTCTTGGCCTGGTCGAGGAGTCGGATTCCGACGGCGTTCTCGGACAGGCTGGCGGCGGTGACGGTCACGGCGAGGATGAGGCCGATTGTGTCGGTGAGGATGCCTCGCTTCCGCCCGACGATCTTCTTGGCGGCGTCTGTTCCCTGGCTGGTCAGGGGCACGTTGGTGGAGGTCTTCACGCTCTGGGTGTCGATCACCGACGCGGACGGCTCGGGCTTGCGCCCCTCTTTCACGCGAGCCAGCCCGGTGAGGTCGTAGTTGAGCTGGGCGAGGATTCCCTCGTCGCGCCAGGCGGCGTAGTAGGCGTAGACGGTGCCGTGGTTGGGGAAG
>NZ_BBZJ01000047.1 GCF_001417775.1 Streptomyces sp. TP-A0356
CTCCAGTTGCTACTGATGACGCGGACGGCGATGCGGGACATGACTAGCCGCCGGTTCTGTCGCGACAACAGCCGGAATCTGAACATTTGACAAACCCGCCGTATCTGCCCCTCCACATAAGACCGTGGACCGGTGGCGCAGAAGCGACGGAAGTGAAGCAGGCACTGGCCTCGACCAGCCTGCACGACGTCTCGACCCAAGACGTTGAGAAGACGTTGAGAAGACATTGAGCAGGGCGGGCGGCGACCCTGTCAGCGCAGGCGCGACAGTGCCGTCGGCACGCACGGCCGGCGAAGAGGGGCCGCATGCCGGGGTGCACGGGGTCTCTCCCCCCCCGCACCCCGTGGGCTACTACTGTCAATGACACGGTAGTTACAGAGCCTATGCCCGGGCTCGCGTCAGTCACGCTCAGTGGTGCACGGACGGCCTGCTCACCTCCGCGCCGACCGAGTGGGCGACCCACGGGTCTTGGGGAGGAAGTCGAAGGCCGCCGGCGGCGACCTTGCTCGGTTTCGGCGCGACGCACCAGTCCCGTGGAGCGAGCAGGACGCTAAGGGCCACCGCGAGAAGCAGCCAGAGTCGGAGGTCGCCCAGGACCTGAGCGTCGTTGGTCAGCCTCGGGGCGAGGTAGAGCGCGCCGAAGGAGACCAGCGACCAGACGGGCACGGGTCGACGCAGCCCCAGGGCCTCCCAGACCAAGGTGCCGAGCAGGAATCCCGCCGAGTAGTAGTCGTAGACGCCGGGATCCAGCAGGAGTCGCGCGCCGATGCCGAGCAGCGGCACCGCCACCCAGCGCCCTCGGAGGATCGCGGCCGCCCCAAGCGCGCAGCCGAGCACGAGTTGCGCCGGCCGGTCCCACGACGGCGTCCCCGCCGCCGACACCCCGAGCGCGCGGAGCGCCGAGGACGGTTCGTTGACGATGGGGTACTGGGTTGCACCCAGCGTCGCGGGGTCGGCGACGACGAAGGGCAGCCAGGCCAGCAGCATGACGGCGACGGCGTAGAACGCGACATGCCGTCGTCGGTCGCGGGCCACGGCGAGAGTCAGCGGCAGGAAGACCAGGGCCCACGGCTTGGCGTCCACGGCCAGGCCCAGGCTCAGTCCCGCCAGTGCCGGGACGTCGGCGAGGACCGCCCGGATCGCCAGTGCCGCGAAGAGCAGCGCCAGCACGTCGTCGAGGTGGCTGTAGTGCACCGCCAGGGATGCCCAGACGATCAGGAACACCGCACCGGCGGCCGCGACGGTCATCCGCAGGGCCTGCGGGCGCGACCGCAGATCCGGCTGCCGGGCCAGTGCCGTCTGCTCGATCAGCCGCAGCACCAGAAGGCCGGCGCTCATCATCGTCAGCTGGGCGGCGACGACCCCGCCGAGGTTCCCCAGAACCCAGGCGCAGAGGAAGGCCAGTGGTCCTATCTGCAGGTTCGGGTAGTTCGCATAGAGGTGCAGGCCCCCAGCCGGCGAGGCTCCGGAGCCGGAGAAGAGCAAGGTGCTGCCGTTCGCGAAGTAGTGCCACGAGTAGCCGCCGCCGTGCAGGTCCGCCAGGAACCAGACGGCCGCCCAGAGACCGAGGAACCACCAGTGCCAGGCGGCCCCGCCCCGCGCGGGGCGGCTGCTCTGATCAGCCATCCTCATGCCTCTCTGGTGGTCGACCCCCTGTCCGGAATGACTCCCCCTGACCGCTCCCCGGTTGCTGCACAACCATGAGATTTGGGTATGGAGTGTCCGAAACGCGGCCTGGGACGGTCGGCCTGTGCGCCAGCGCCGGCTCATCGAGCCCCGCTGGCCCCTCCATCCCCGCTGTCGCGCGACGTCAGCGATGGGCATGAAGGCGACGTGGTCGTGGAGGGCAGCGGCACCTTCGGAGCGGGCCTGGCCCGCTACCTGCTGGCTCAGCACGTCCAGGGTGTACGAAGTGAACCGGCCCGACCGCACAGCCCGCCGTCTGCTCGGGAAGTCGGACCCGCTCGATGCGCAGGCTGCTGCGCGGGCCGTGCTCAGTGGTCGCGCCCGGGCCCGGGCAAAACCGGCGACGTGCCATCGACCGGCAGGCTCGAGGACGTCGTGCCGGCCGGCGGCCGACGCTGCGGCGACGGGCTGGACATCCGCCGGGCGACTACCCTCCGCGTCGCACCGTGTGCTTCACGCTACGTGCACGCAGACATGATGCCCCTCGGGGATCGGTCGTCGCGTGAGCTGTGTCACCGCTCATGCTGGGGTGATCGTCCCGGAAATGTGCTGGTCCGCGAGGAGCTGGGTGGTGGTCTCTGTGGAGTCGGTGTGTGGGCCGGGGGAGTGAGCCCGCTGCCGTGACCTCGAAAAGAGCGGGGCCTGTAAGACTGGCTGGATGGATATCGCTCGCAGGAACAACGTCACCGTCACCGGCAACCCGCAGGGGCGGACGGTGGTGCTGGCGCATGGGTTCGGCTGCGACCAGAACATGTGGCGGTTGACGCTGGCTGCCCTGACCGGGGACTACCGGGTGGTGCTGTTCGACTACGTCGGCTCGGGCCGCTCGGACGCGTCCGCGTTCACCGAGGACCGTTATGCCTCCCTGGATGGCTATGCACGGGACGTGGTCGAGGTCTGCGAGGCGCTGGACCTGCGCGCCGCGGTGTTCGTGGGCCACTCGGTCAGCGCGATGATCGGAGTGCTGGCGGCCGGCATGGCTCCCGAGCGGATCGGGGCCCATGTCATGGTCGCTCCGTCTCCTCGCTACATCGACGACGACGGCTACCGCGGCGGCTTCAGCGCCGACGACATCGACGAGCTCCTGGGGTCCCTGGAGTCCAACTATCTGGGCTGGTCGGCCGCAATGGCGCCGGTGATCATGGGGAACGCGGACCGCCCCGAACTCGGCGAGGAGCTCAAGAACAGCTTCTGCGCCACCGACCCGGACATGGCGCGTGTCTTCGCCCGGACCACGTTCCTGTCCGATTCCAGGGATGACCTGAAGAGCGTGAGCGCGCCTACCTTGGTGCTGGAGTGCACCCAGGATGTCATCGCCCCCAGGGAAGTCGGCGCCTCCGTCCACCGGGCGATCCCCGGCTCGACGCTGGTAACGCTGGACGCGACCGGGCACTGCCCGCACCTGTCCGCTCCCGAAGCCACCAACGCGGCCATACTGAGCTTTCTGGCGGACTTGCGATGATGTGCCGTACCGGCAAGCATCCCGACCGGCAGGAGTCCGGCGACGAGAGAACCTCCAGGAGCGCGGCGTTCGCCGCGATCCTGGAGGACAGCGCCGAGGAGCTGTACGAAAGCGCGCCTTGCGGTTACCTGTCCACGCTGATGGACGGCACCATCGCAAAGATCAACACCACACTGCTCGGATGGCTCGGCCTCGAGCATGAGGCTGTGGTGGGCCGGATGCGGTTCACCGACCTGCTGACGGTGGGCGGCAAGCTGTACCACGAGACGCACTTCGCGCCACTGCTGCGTATGCAGGGCGAGATCAGCGGCATAGCGCTGGAGATCAAGCAGGCCGGCGGCGGCCGGATGCCGGTACTGGTGTCTTCCGTGGTCAAGTACGGCAATACCGGCGATCCGCTGTTGATCCGCACCACCGTCTTCGACGCGCGGGACCGCCGTGCATACGAAGAGGAACTCCTGCGCGGCCGGAAGGCGGCCGAAGAAGCGCGCAAACAGGCCGAAGCCGACCGCGCCCGGCTGCAGGACGCTCTCGCCGTACTGCAGCAGTCGCTGCTGCCGGACACCCTGCCGGCCGTCCCCGGGGTGGAGGCGGCCGCCCACTACCACACCGCTCATCCCGACCGGATCGGCGGCGACTTCTATGACGTCTTCCCCATCGACGGCAAACGCTTCGGCTTCTTCCTCGGGGACGTGTGCGGCAAGGGCCCCCAGGCCGCGGCGGTCACCTCACTGACCCGCTACACCCTGCGCGCCGCCGCCCTGCACGACCCCGACCCCGTCTCCGCGCTGACCACCCTCAACCAGGTGCTCCACGAGCGCTACACCGGCAGCGGGGACCCGCGCTACTGCACCGCCGTCTTGGGCGTCCTTGAACCCGACCCCGCTACCGGACAGGTCGCCGTTCGTCTCGCCTCGGGAGGTCACCCTCCGGTCATCGTCGCGCGCGCCGACGGCACCGCCGACTTCCTGCCCACCCCTGGCGGCCTCCTCGTCGGCATCCTGCCCTCCGCGCGCTTCGCCACCGCCACGACCGTTCTCGCCCCGGGCGACACCCTCCTGCTCTACACCGACGGCATCACCGAGGCCCGCACCGGCGAGGACCGCACCAGCCTGTTCGGGGACGAAGCCCTGCTCGCGTTCGCCGTCGACCACGCCGGCAAACCCCCGCCTGCCCTGATCGCGGCACTGACCGGCCTGCTGCAGACCTTCGGAGACGGCCTCGACGACGACACCGCCCTGCTCGCCCTGGGCGCCCCAGCCCCCGACCCACAAACGAGAAGCAACGAATGAGCCCACTGAAGATCACCGCCCGAGACGCTGCCACCGGTCCCGTTCTGGAAATCTTCGGCCAGCTCGACTACTTCACCGCCGGTGACCTGCGCGACTTGATCTCCACGATCACTCTCCAACCGGGTCAGCGCCTCGTCCTGGATCTGAGCGGGATGGAGTTCTGCGATTCCAGCGGCCTCAGCGCGCTGATCGCCGCCCACAACCACGCCTACGCCGCGCAGGCGGACATCGCACTCGCAGCCGTACCCACCCACACCCTGCGCACCCTGCGCATCGTCGGCCTCGACCAAATCTTCCCCATCCACCCCGACAGCGAAATCGCCACCCAGACCTGACCGACCACGAGACGATGCGCTGGGGTCAACGACGAAGACTGCTTGGAGAATCGGAGTTGGGCGTCTCATGCAGCAAAGGGACCTTCCCGCATGATGTGCGGGAAGCCCCTTCGAATGAATGGAGGGGGAAGCGGTGTCAGTGCTTGAGCGCGTCCTTGGCCTTTTCCTTGGCTTCTCGGGCATCTCCCATACTCTTCTCCGCCTGTCCCTCGGCAGCCATGCGGTCGTTGCCAACAGCGCTTCCCGCGGCCTCCTTGACCTTGCCCTCGGCCTGTTCGGTCTTCGCCTTTGCCTTCTCACCGGCAGTCATGGAATGCGCCTCCTCGTAGCTCGGATGCCGTTTTCGCGGTATCCCCCTCGTGCCCCGGCCTTCCGGTGATCAACCCCGAGGAGCGCGTGGCAGCGTGCTGGTCCCCAGAGGTCCGCCCGCTCATCGCCGAAGCGCACCGGTGTTACGCCACCGGCTCCGCGCGCGCCGCCATCGTGCTCACCTGGACAGCGGTCTGCGCCGACGTGATCGAGAAACTTCGCCGCCTCGCCGACGACGGCGAGGGGCAGGCGAAGCAGGTCATCGAGAAGGTTGAGAAGGCCCAGGGCAAGACCACCGCCGCGGCGATCAAGACCATGCAGGAAGTGGAGACCGGGCTCCTGCTGGACACGGCCTTGGCCGTGGAGCTGATAGACGCCGAGCAATGCTCAGGACCTGTGGATCGGCTCGGGAAGGCACGTCCGTGCTCAGCGTAGTGAACGACGACGGCACCACGGCCAACGGCTCCTCCCTGATCGACGAGATCGTCCGCGAGGGCGCAAGAAGGATGCTGGCCGCCGCACTGGAGGCCGAAGTCAACGCCTACATAGCCGAGTTGGCTGATGAACGGGACGAACGTGGCCGTCGCATGGTGGTCCGCAACGGCTACCGCCAGCCCCGGAAGGTCACCACCGCGGCCGGCGCGGTCGAGGTGAAGACGCCACGGGTGAACGACAAGCGCGTCGACGAGGAGACGGGCGAGCGCAAGCGGTTCTCCTCCGCGATCCTGCCGCCCTGGTGCCGCAAGAGCCCGAAGATCAGCGAGGTGCTGCCGCTGCTCTACCTGCACGGCCTGTCCTTGAGGCGCCGGCCGGCGCGGGCCTGGGAGGGCTCGCGTGAGGCGTACGCGTTCGGCCCGCCGCCGTCCCGGTGAGCTTTCGACGGGAGAACTGTCCGGATTGGAGCATTAAAACTAAGTAAGAGATGAATTGAAGCATACGTCTCTATTGCGTTGAATCACTCCAGAACCTAGCCTGGCTCAAGACAGGCCGAATCCAGAGGTCTGGAGGGAAACGATGACCAAGTTTCCGGATCAAGACGTGCACGAGCCCATGGCTCGAGCAGCGACGCGCTTGCGCGAGACGCGTGTGCGGGTGACGGTGCAGCGTATGGCCGTACTCGCCGCTGTCGAGGAATTGGGCGGCCATCCCGATGCCGAGGCCGTCCGGGTTCGGGCCCAAGAGGTCACGGGTGGGCTGTCCCTGCAGGCCGTCTACAACGTTCTGCGCGTGCTCACGGAGGTCGGCCTGGTCCGCTGTACGCAGATCGCCGGCCATCCGGCCCGGTACGAGGCCGAGCGGAACGACAATCACCACCACTTCGTGTGCCGATTCTGTGGCGACATCGTCGACGTGCACTGCGCGATCGGGGAGGCCCCGTGTCTTCAGGCCGACCTGCCCGACTCCTACCCGGTGGACGAGGCCGCCGTGACCTACTGGGGCGCCTGCCCGCGCTGCGCCACCGCCGAACACCGCTGATCGTTCGGCGGCTCGGCGTCAGGGTGGCACCCCTAAAAGTTTGCCAATGCCTATAGGCGGTCATTGTGTTTGCCTGCACCCATTCAGAGCTGGAGAACTGCCCGGGGGGCACTGCCGCTGACATATTCCGCACTGCCGAGAGGATCGCCGAGGCCGCAGTGCCTGAGCTGGGCGACATCGTCACCGTGGAGGTGTCGGAGCTGACCCTGCGTGGCGAAGCGCCCCCGCCGGGTGCCCTGTGCGGCAGCACGCCGTTTCGGCGTGCCGCCTTCCAGTGCCTGCGAGGAGCCAGTGGAGTCCGGCCCGCGTACGCGGTCGGTGACGTGAGCCCGATCCCGCCGAGGACCCCGTACCGGCAGAGCCTTGCACATGTGGGCCCACGCTTCATCCGTGAGCTCAATGAGCGCAGCCGATGGCTGGCCCAAGATCCGGCGCGCGCACGGCGGATGCGGGAGGCGCGGGTGCACTCCCTCGTGGTGGTTCCTCTCGTTGCGCGAGGCGTCGTTCTCGGCCTGGTCGGCCTGTACCGCCGGGCCGGTTCGGCTCCCTACGACGCAAGCGACCTCCAGGCAGCCGTCAGGTTCGCGGACCGAGCGGCGTTGTGCATCGACCTCGTCCGCCGCCACATCCAAGAGCGCACCCGCGCCCGGCTCCTGCAGCGGACCCTGCTTCCCGAGGCGCTTCCCTCCCTCAGCGCACTCGAGGCTGCGCACAGTTACGTCCCGGTGGAGGGATCCGGCGGAGAGTGGTTCGACATCATTCCTCTCTCCGGCGCGCGGGCGGCCCTGGTGGTCGGGGTGGCAGAAGGGCAGGGCGCCGACACCGCGGTGGGCATGGGCCAGTTGAGAGCGATGATCATCACGCTCGCCCTGCAGGACCTGGGGCCCGACGAAATACTGTCGCGCCTGGACGACGTGGCGACCCGCCTGGACCGGGACCACGAGGCTCCTCGTCGGCACCCCCTGGGCCTGAAGTACGGCGATTCCAGCTGCATATGTGTGGTCTACGACCCTGTCACCGGGCACTGCAGCGCGTCCCGGGCAGGTGATGCCCACATCGTGATCGTCCACCCGGACGGCACCGTCAGCGCCCCCGCCCTGGCCTCCCGTCCGCCCCTGGGCGCCGGCGGCCAACCCTTCGAGGCCACCGACATCGATGTGCAACCGGGCAGCATCCTGCTCCTGAACAGCGGTGCCACCGACGACCCGCGTCCCGGTTCACAGGCCGTGACGGATCGGCTCCACGAAGTGTTGAGCCGATCCGGACCGGATACCCAGCAGATCCTTGAGGGTGTCCGTTGTGGCGCGTCTCCCGGTCACGAGCCGGCCCTGCTGGCGACCCGCACGCGGGCTTTCGACGCCGGCCACGTCGCGACCCGGAGCCTGCCGCCGGACGTCGCCGCTGTCGCCGCCGCGCGCAGCTGGACCAGCCGGCAGTTGGCGAGATGGATGCTCGACGAACTCGCTTACACCACCACCTTGATCGTCAGCGAACTCGTCACCAACGCCATGCGTTACTCCGCCGGGCCGGTGGAACTCCGCCTGATCAATGACGACCGCACACTCATCTGCGAGGTTTCCGACACCAGCAGCGCGGCCCCTCATCCGCGACGGGCGACGCTGAGCGACGAGTGCGGTCGCGGCCTGTCCATCGTGACCGAGCTCACACAGCACCAGGGGACTCGTTACACCGCTTCCGGCAAGACCGTCTGGACCGAACAGGCCCTTCCGACATGAGCCCGCATCGCGAAAGCCACCACCCCCCTTCGGGGATTCCAGGGTCGTCGGCCACCGCGGGCGTCGAAAAGGAGCCCGTCCCCTCCCGTCGGATCACCCTTCGGTCGCCGTGGCGGGGGATCAGCCGGAAGCGGCTCCCTCGGTGGATGTGGCCAGCAGTGCGCCGGCCGTTCGACTGGATGCACCTCGCGCCGCTGCTGGTGATCGCCCTGGCCGTGGTGGCGGATGTCCTCACGCCCCACCTGCAGTTCAACCGGCTGCTGGGGGCGGCGCCGGCACTGGCCGCCGCCATGTGGCCAGTGACCGGCACGCTGGCCATCGGGCTGCTGGCCATCATTGCCGCCACCACGCTCGCGGGTGCCGCCAACCACGACCTCGGCCAGACACAGAGCCTGTTCACCCTGCTGGCGATCACGGCCATCACCCTGGCCGCCACCTACGCCAGTCGGGCACGTCAGCACCGGGAGCGCACCCTCGCCGAGGTCCGCACGGTGGCGGATGTCGCGCAGCGGGTGCTGCTGCGTCCGCTGCCACGCCACCTCGGGTACGTCGACATCGAGCTGCTCTACCAGGCCGCTGCCGCGCACGCCCGGATCGGCGGCGACTTCTACGAAGCGCTCCAGACCCCGTACGGGGTGCGGCTGATCATCGGCGACGTGCGCGGCAAGGGGCTTCCGGCCGTCGAGGCCGCCTCCGTGGTGCTCAGCTCGTTCCGGGTGAACGTGCGCGACGCACCCGATCTGCCGGACCTGGCAGCACGGTTGGAGACCAGCATGAACCAACACTGCGAGGACCTTGCCGCTGATGACGTGATGGAGCGCTTCGTCACCATCCTGCTGGTCGAGATCCCCGCCGGGCAATCCATCGCGCGCCTGGTCAACTGCGGCCACCCCGCTCCGATACTGCTGCACGACGGAGAAGTGCGCGAGGTGGAACCCAGCGCGCCGTCACCACCCGTCAACATGGCCGGCCTGCTCGGCGCCCACTACCAGGTCGATGTCGTCCCCTTCTCCGTCGGTGATCTGTTGCTTCTCTATACCGACGGCGTCAGCGAGAGCCGCGACCTCAACGGGACCTTCTACCCTCTCAGCCGGCGCATCCGCCGGTGGTCCTCGGCAGATCCCCGTCAACTCCTCGACCAGCTCCAGCGTGACCTGCGCGCCTACGTCTCGGGCACCCGCGACGACGACCTCGCGGCCCTGGTCGCCCAACGCGTCGGACCGGGCAGCTGAGGGCAGCCGCACCCGGCCGGGGACTCGGGACAGGACCGCGGCCCGGATCCTGCCTTCGCTGTCGGTGACCGTGGAGCCGGCCTGGCCGGCTCGGGTCGGCCGGCCGCCGCCCGCCCCCGACACCTTCGAGCAGTACAGGCGATCAATCCAGGACGTCGAAGTCATCACTTTCGACGAGCTCTACGAACGGGCCTGCTTCATCGTGGAGGACCCCTGAGGCACAGCTGACGACACCAAGCTGGAACCTGCCAAAGCCGCGGAGACCACGACGTCGCACCAGTAGGACGTTTTGGAGGGCGCGGCGATGGGCCCCTGGTCCTGTTACTGGCGTGAGCCAAGCCGCAACACGCGGAATCCGTCCGCAGAATCGATGCGTCCCCGTACCTGCGCACGGCTCGCCGAGGACAGCGAGAACGACGAGGACGGTGAGGAGGCGGTGCTGCGGGCCATCTTGGAAGGCCGCCTGGCCCGGCTCGTGGAACGCCACGTCCCCCAGCCGCTCACTGTGGTCGGTATCGGTCGGGACACGGCCGTTACTCTTCTGATCACGGTGGGGGGACAACCCGGAACGACTGGGCAGAGAGACGTCCTTCGCGGCGCTGTGCGGGATCAGCTCTGTCGAGCGTTCCTCGGGCAGTCGGCAGTACCGTCGCCTCGACCGTGGCGGCGACCGCCAGGCCAACGCCGCCCTGCACCGGATCGTGTTCACTCGGCTGCGCGTCGACCCCTGCACCCAGGCGTACACGAACGCCGCACCCAGGAGGGCAAGACCCGACGTGAGATCATCCGATGCCTCAAGCGATATGCCGCCCGCGAGGTCTTCAACCTGGTCAGGACGGTATCCACCGAACCCCAGTCATAGGGCGTCCGCAATACGTGAGAGGGTCTGAGGCGTGAGTGAGACACCGTCGAACACCCTGCAATACCGCTTTGACGGGCCAGAAGAGGCTCCCGTCCTGATCCTGGGTCCCTCTCTGGGCACCACATGGCACAAGTTGTAGAGACCGTCCAGGGGCGTCTACGCCAGTCCAGCGCGGGCATGAAATCGGAGGTCACGGCCTCCTGGTCCGGTAGGGGCCGCCCAGTTGGTGATGGCTGTGTGATAGGCGGGTGATACGGCGAGGCCCCGCCGGGGTCCTTCCTGCCGGGACTCTACGCGGAGCCCTGAGACGGCGCAGCCGCACCGGATCGCTCCGGTGCGGCTGCGCCGTGAGATCGGCTGCGCTGGCGCGCACGATGCAGTCGGCGGCTCACGCAGTCTGGGTTCCTGCGACGATCTCGGAGTGCCTGATTTGCGATCGCACCCACCCACTCGTCCGTAACGATCCGCGTAGCACATGGCGCGCCCCGGCCACGCGCGGGTGCGTGAATGACGAGGCGGTGGCCGCACTGTCCCGCCACGGCGATCTCGCCGGTCCGGGTGCTGACATGACCGACCCGGTGGCCGTCGACCGCCTGCGGGACATCGTCACCGAGGAGCACGCCGACGCCACGCTCCTGGTCAATGCGGCCGGTGTCTTCGCGCGAGGTGTCGGTCGGGCCGGTTGGTCCTCCCAGCCTCGCGGTAGGCCGTGGGGAGTGGCCTGACCACCACGGGGTCGCCGTCGGCTGTGGGCGGGTTGAAAGGCGTGGCGAAGGGGAAGTCCACGTCCATCCCGGTGCCGAAGGCGTCGAGGGGGCTGCAGCGCACTCACCCAGCACGCGCCGGCACTGTCGAATTCCCGGCGGATGACTTTCGCGGGATCTGCCGGTCACCCGGCAGACACAGATGGTTCACCGGGCAGGCATGGGTAACCCGACAGATGGCTCCCACCGGGTGCGCAGAGCACCGGTCGGCGGCGGCCCAGAGCACCCGCGCTGGAGGAACCTCGTGAACGGCGAATCGACCATCCCATCGTGCGAGACGCGCTTCCCCGCAGTCACGGCGAGCATCACCGCCGCCCGGCACTGGGTCCGCGACTGCGTGGACGGTTTCGGCGGCCCGCTGCGCCAGCACCGGATGATCGAGACCGCCGAACTGCTCGTCTCGGAGCTGATCACCAATGCCATCCGCCACGGCTCCGGCCCGCCCCTGATCCAGCTCACCTGGAACGGGCGGTGGCTGCACATAGCCGTCAGCGATTCCAGCGACCGTTGGCCCCGCAAACGCGCCACTGCGAACACCGAGCCCGGAGGTTTTGGCATCCAGCTCCTCGACCGACTCGCCCGACGCTGGGGCGTCACCCCGGCTCAGCCCGGCAAAACGGTCTGGGCCGAACTCGCCCTCGACTCCTGAGCGCGGTGCGGAGCTGACCACCAACAGCGTCGTCCACGGCGCCGGTTCGGGCACGCTGCGGATCTGGGCCGAGAGAGACCGGATCGTCTGCGAGGTCCACGACGGCGGACTCGCGCGACACCGCGTCACGGCCGGGCCACGTATCAACCACCCCCGAGAGCGTTACCGATCAACGTCTTCCCCACCGCTCACCGGCACGTGAGTGACGCTCAAGGTGACTGTGTATCGCCGTGCTCATCCCCTGCCACCCCACCGTCGAGCAGGCCCGCTCCCCGTAGGGACTCAGGAGTAGGCCATCATGGCTGCGGGGTCGGGGCTCGGTCCGGCCGGACGGCTGCGATTGCTGTGCCAGTCCAGTATCAGGACCGTGGCGTCGTCCTTGAGGTGGCCGTGGCAGGCGTCGAGCACCGCGGCGGTAAGGGTCCGGACGGCTTCTCGCGCGTGCAGCGCGCGGGTGTCGTGAATGACCGAGGCCAGGTCGACGGCCGCGGCACCGCGTTCCTGCATTCCGTCGGTGAGCAGGACCAGGCGGTCCCCGGGTCTCAGGAGTAGTTCCTGTTGGCGGTAGGTGGTGGGTGCCGCCACACCGAAGGGCAGGTTGACGGCGAGTTCCACCTCTTCGACGGCGTTGTCACGCAGCAGCAGGGGCCGGGGGTGGCCGGCGTTGACCAGTTCGCACAGGCCCGTTGCGAGGTCGACGCAGAACAGCTGTCCGGTGGCCAGGCCGCGGCTGTAGCTCAGTAGGGCCTCGTGGGCGTGGCGGGCCTGCTTGAGGACGTCACAGCCGCTGCGACGTGCCCGCCGCAGCGCGCCGACCAGCAAGCTGGCCAACAGAGCAGAGTTCGTGTCGTGCCCCATGGCATCGGTGATCGACAGGTGCAGAGTGTCGCGGTCCAGCGTGTAGTCGTAGGTGTCGCCACCGATGTCGTCGGCCGGGACCAGTCCGGCGGCCAGAGTGAACTGGGCCGCCTCGCAACAGGAGGCCGAGGGAAGCAACTGGTGCTGGATCTCCGCCGCCAGGCTGGTCTCGGTAGTGCGCCGGCCCTGGTGGTACAGATCGGTGAAGCGGCGGTCCGTGACGATGATGTAGGCCAGCGCGTGGGCCGCGTGGCGGACCTGGCGCAACACGGTGTCGTCTGCGGATTGCAGGCTCACCTCCAGGACGCCGATGCAGTCGCCGCGGTTGGTGACGGGCGTGATGACGCGTCGTCCGCCCTGGCCGTCCGGTTCCACCTTCTGGCGCTGGCTTTGCAAGACGCTGTCGTAGACGCTGCCCTGCAGGTCGATCGGCTCGCCAGGGTCGGCGGCCTTGTCACCGGTCGCGGCGAGGCGTACCAGCCGCTGGCCGATGAGGTCGACGAAGAGGAAGGACACGGCCTCGGCACCGAACCGCTTCTGCAGATCGTGTGCCACCACGTCGACGGACTCACCGGGCGGGGCCGCTTCCGCAGCGGCCAGCAACTCGCCCAGTTCCAGATCTCCACCCTTCACAGCAACCTCCTGTCGGTTGCCGCACCTTCTTCCCCGAGTCTGTGCAACCTCACATACTTTGCCTGTTTTACCTGGTCAGGGCGGCATTCCAGATCGGTGCGAGCACGTCCCGCCTTCGTCAGGCGGCGTTCGTGGGCGATCGTGCGGCCGGTGCGTCGGCGGACATGGGACGCGGAGGAAACAGCATGTCGACTGCATGGCGAGCGATCCGGGAAGTGGCTCCGTCATCCTGCTCGCCCTCTACCGCCTCGTCACCGGCAACCGGCATTCGCACCGTCACGCGACCCGCTGAAGGCACAACGTCTCCGGACACACCTGGACGGCTCCCTTCCTGTTCGCAGCACTGGAGCCGTCCAGGTGTGTCCGGCCGGGCCCCCGTGGCCCATCCGCCGGTTGCCGTCGTCCGGGGTCCACCGCGTCGTTCCACCGTCCGAACAGGCGTCTGTGCAGGCCGGTGGCATGATCGTGCTCCTCGTGGGCAGGCGACCGGCGTGTCGTGCGTCCCGGCTGAACTCGTGTCCAGGGTGAGCTCTTGCCGGCCCAGGCCGGCTTTGAGGTGCTGGGCGACGCGGACACCGGGATTCCGGGGCTGCGGGTGACCGAGGTGTCCGTGGGCGCGCTGGTCAGCTGGACGGCCTCGGACGGGTTCATCGCGCTCGCCCGTGACCAGGCAGGCCGTGCAGCGAGCAACGACAGCATGAGAGTGATCGTGCAGACGGCAACGCCATCCGCTACGGCGACGCCCCAGTGGGCCTGCGGCTGATTCGGGGTCAACCTGTGATCTGCGAGGTCTCCGATCCCAGCCAGACGCAGGCGCATCTGCGACGGGCCCGGTGGACGGACGAAGGTGGCCGCGGTCTGTTCCTGGTGGCGCGACTGAGCCATCGTTGGGGCAGCCGCTACACCGTTGCGGGCGAAACCATCTGGACCGAAAAACTGTTGGAAGAAGTGCTCTGACCTATCGGCCCGGTTGACTGATGTGATGCAAGCGGGCGCTTCAGCCGACGGTCACCGGCACACGTCGCCGTCGGCCTGCCTGGCCACTCTGTCGGAGTAGTACACGAAGACGTCCCGTCGGCATGCGCGGGTACGAACGGTTCATCCAGCAGTCCGAGAGCCTGATCACCTGGGCCGCCATCACCCTCATGACCAGACGCCTCACCCACACTGAGGAGGTGGGCTCGCTCGTCCGGGACCGGGAACGGCAGCCGCTGCGTGGTCATCGCCCCAGTCTCGCAGCTGCATTTCCTGGGCGGCAGCGGATTTACTCCAGCCGTCGCGCAGCGTGCCGGTTGGCAACTCTTCTGAGACGTTAAGCTCCGAGTGAATCAATATCTGTTCCCGAGGGATCAGATTTTGGGGGTCCGCGCAGTGGGAGTTTTTACCGCGAAGAGCAGAGTGGAATTATTCAGCGCATGCGGTCCGCTCCGGCGTGCTACTGTCTATCTCGGTTGCAGTTGTGGTTCCCGAAACTTCAAGTGCCCCCACCCGGCTTCTGCCGGTCGGGAGCGCTTTTGTATTTCCGGTCATTTCCGGCGGGGTGATCATCGCGGCGACACGGCGTCCGCGTGGTGCGGACGCCGAGGCACTGCCCCAAAGGAGATATGACATGGCTACTGGTACCGTGAAGTGGTTCAACGCGGAAAAGGGCTTCGGCTTCATCGAGCAGGACGGCGGCGGCGCCGACGTGTTCGCCCACTACTCGAACATTGCCGCGCAGGGCTTCCGTGAGCTGCTCGAGGGTCAGAAGGTGACCTTCGACATCGCGCAGGGCCAGAAGGGCCCGACGGCCGAGAACATCGTTCCGGCCTGACGCTCACGCGCAATCCGTAGCTGGGGCCCGCATCCTTCGGGGTGCGGGCCCCAGCTGCATGCGTATCCCGTAGTGGCTTCCACCCGCGGGACGCCCCGGAGGAATCCGCAGTACCACCACAAGCGGTTCCTCCCTGAGGATGCAGACGCATCCTGAATCGCTGCACCGCAGCCGGCGCCCGGATCGCAAGGTCCCCATCGCGTCACCCATTTCAGCACCTGTGGCCACGGATGTCTTCGCCGGCCAGATCTGATTTCTTTTGCCACCGGTCCATACTTGTAATTCTCCGTGCCATTCATCGCGGCGGGAATTCCTTGATATGTGCCACATCGAGGAAGGTTCCGCATGAACCGCGAATACAGGAACGACCGCCCCGCCCGCGCCCGTGACCGCCGTGCCGACGCCGGAAGGGGCGGCAGCGGCTACGGCTCGCAGGTACCGCGCCGTACCGGCGGGCCCGTCCGCTCCGGCGGTTACGGCCGTCGGCCCGCCGCAGTGCAAGGTGAGTTCGCGCTGCCCAGGACGATCACCCCCGCGCTGCCCGTCGTTGAGGGCTTCGCCGATCTCGACATGCCCGAGCAGCTGCTGGCCGAACTCGGCAGGCAGGGTGTGAGCGCACCGTTCCCGATCCAGGGAGCGACGCTGCCGAACTCCCTGGCGGGCCGTGACGTCCTGGGCCGCGGCCGCACCGGTTCCGGCAAGACCCTCGCCTTCGGCCTCGCCCTGCTCGCCCGCACCGCCGGACAGCGTGCCGAGCCCCGCCAGCCGCTGGGGCTGATCCTCGTACCCACGCGTGAGCTGGCACAGCAGGTGACCGACGCGCTCACCCCGTACGCCCGCTCCGTGCGGCTGCGGCTGGCCACGGTGGTGGGCGGCATGTCGATCGGCCGGCAGGCCGGCGCGCTGCGCGGCGGAGCCGAGGTCGTCGTCGCGACCCCGGGGCGGCTCAAGGACCTTATCGACCGCGGCGACTGCCGGCTGAACCATGTCGGCATCACCGTGCTGGACGAGGCCGACCAGATGGCCGACATGGGCTTCATGCCCCAGGTCACCGCGCTGCTCGACCAGGTGCGTCCGGAGGGGCAGCGCATGCTGTTCTCCGCCACCTTGGACCGCAACGTCGACCTGCTGGTGCGCCGCTATCTGACCGACCCCGTCGTGCATTCGGTCGATCCGTCGGCCGGTGCGGTCACCACGATGGAGCACCACATCCTGCACGTCCACGGCGCCGACAAGCACGCCACCACGATCGAGATCGCCGCCCGAGACGGCCGCGTGATCATGTTCCTGGACACCAAGCACGCCGTCGACCGGCTCACCCAGGACCTGCTCAACAGCGGAGTACGGGCCGCCGCATTGCACGGCGGCAAGTCGCAGCCGCAACGCACCCGCACGCTGGCGCAGTTCAAGACCGGGCACGTCACCGTTCTGGTGGCAACCAATGTCGCGGCGCGCGGCATCCACGTCGACAACCTCGACCTCGTCGTCAACGTCGACCCGCCGACCGACCACAAGGACTACCTCCACCGCGGCGGCCGTACCGCCCGCGCCGGCGAGTCCGGCAGCGTCGTCACCCTCGTCACCCCGAACCAGCGCCGCGGCATGGTCCGCCTCATGTCGGACGCCGGAATCCGGCCGCAGACCACCCAGATCCGCTCGGGCGACGAGGCCCTGAGCCGGATCACCGGTGCCCAGGCCCCGTCCGGCATCCCGGTCGTCATCACCGCACCGGTGGTCGAACGCCCCAAGCGCGGCGCCACCTCCCGAGGCCGACGCCGCCCTTCCTCGGCGGCCCGGCGCGCCCGCGTACGCCAGCCCGGCCTCGACACGGTGGCCTAGAAACTTCGTGATCAGGAAGCCGGCCCATCTCTGCAGGAGGCACCCTTTGACGCTGGTTCAGACGCAGCCCCGCCCGGCGGACGCCAACGCCGTGGACAGGACGGCAGAGGAAGTCATGGACGCGGCCGGACCGCAGGTCTGTGACGACATGAGCGTCGAGGTGGCGCTGGCCGTCATGGCCGCCGCCCGCACGGTCCGACTGGTCGTCTGCGACCAGGACGACCAGCGCACCGGCCTGGTAACCCGAACCGAACTCGCCGCCGTCCGTGACAGATCCGACTACACGGACCGTGTCCGCCTGCGCGACATCCTCGGCGACCACGGTCCGTTCGCCTCACCCGTGACCACGACGGCCGAAGCCGGGCAGGCGATGCGCACCCGTCGGCTCGGTGTCCTGCCGGTGGTCGACGAGCAAAGCAGCGGCCCGGGCATCCTCGCCCCCTCCCGCTGAAACGCCTCGTCCCTGGTCGGACCGTTCTCCTCTCTTCTCTCTGTGAGGCCACATGCGCTGCGTCATCGCCCGCTTCCCCTTCGAACTCACCAAGGGCGGCGTGCTGGAATCGATGAAGGGCATCAAGCCTGAACCGGTCACCGGCGAATCGGTGATCATCGGCCGCCGCCACTACCCCCTCAAGCAAGTCGGCCAAGTCATCACCCGCCAGGACCGCCGAGACTTCAGCGCCGCCGAAATCCTGCGGGCCATGACTCAGCTCGGCTTCACCTGCCGCGCCCTCCCCAAGGCCGCGCCTCTGGGCATCCCCAGCTCGCTGCAGCACGCCTGAGCGATGCTCGGCACCCCGTGACGGTCTGACCAGGTAAACAGGCACAAGCCGACATCTGACCAGCAGTGTGGGCCCGACCAATCGGTCGGGCCCACACTGCGTGCAGCGGGCTCCCGACGCCGTCGCTCAGTGGTCGGAATAACTGAAGTCGCCCACGGTCCAGGCGCTGACGTCCTCGATCGCAACCCGGTACATCCCGCCTGTCTCCGGGATCCCCATAGCGCCCTGCAGGATCCGGGCGACATGGAAGTGCAGATGCATAGGCGGCCCGTTCGTCGCGGGGGTGTTGAAGACAGCGGCGAACTCGCCCAAGCGGGCGGAATCCGTCAGTACCTCCGAGACCCTCTGTCGCCACACTGCTTCGGGAGCCAGCCGACCGGTGATGACAGCACCACCGGTGACCACGGTCAGGGACATCTGATTGCTCTGGCCGGACTCCACCAGGGCGGCGAGGTCAACCAGCAGTTCGTCGGGCTGCGACACGAGGCAGATTATATTCACCGGCCATCCGGCTGCTTGAGCGGTGACGCTACCAGGCAAGGCAGGCGCTCACGGTCTTGCCGCCGGAGGCCCGGCGGGTGGCGTCGTGGTGTAGGCGAGGCGGTTGACCATGGGCCAGCCGAAGCCCCCGGTGCCGGTGCTCAGGTCAAGGGTGCGCATGCGCGGCGCATGTCGACCGCCGTCGTGGACGGCCACCCCGATGGCGTCGGGGTGCGCAGTCAGTTCCAGTGTGCAGCGACCCCCGCAGTGGCGCAGGGCATTCGTGACGAGCTCGGACACGACCACGAGACCAGTGTCCGCTGCGTCAGGGGCCACGGCCGGCTGCCGCAAACCTTCGAGGAAGGCCCGTGCCGTATCGCGTGCGTCGGCAAAGGCCGTTGCGGAACGGACGGCAGCGGTGTCGGCAATCACCGGGATCATCACGGTAACCCTGGTTGCCCGTGCCTCTCGGCAGCCCACGGTCTGCTCGGGTCGGGGGCCGTGCCGGTTCGAGCAACCGGCCCATCCGCGACGATGCCACCGGCTGAGCGAGCACGAGAGAGTGGCCGCGGACGAGGAGGCAGATCCTCGTCACGGCGCTGAGGCAGCAGCAGGAGCGTCTACCCGCGGATCGCGGCATCCGAGTGGACACTTCCACGAGCTGCTCGATCATCCCGGGATCATCGAGGGCGGCGCAGACCTCGTGCCGCCCGTCAACGGCCGATGTGCGGGGCGCCACGGCCGGAAGCGTCCGTCGCGATCGGTGGTGTTCTTCGCAGACGCAGTGCCGACCGGTGCCCGCCGACGGTAGCCGCGGCGCAGTCGGCGACGTCGCGCTCAGCCCGACGTGCTGCGCGGCGGTGGGTCACTGTGAGCGCCGGACTGAGCCTCGGAGCTGCTTGCACCAGCCATGGGCCGGTTGAGGCGGATTACCTCGTCTTCGAGTGCGCGAAAATCTATGTCGGCCAGAGTAGACATTGGGCTGTGATGTGGTTAGGGTTTCTCTCGTAGCCGAGATCGAGCGAGGCCCGGCAGACATGAACTGCCGGTCAGTAGTGCAGCAGTTGCAGTTCGCAGGACGGTGCGGTGGTGGAGTTCCGAAGCCAGAGCGGTTGCAGGACGGCGACGGGACTGACGACCGGACCGGGTGGCCCGAAGTGATCAGGGGCCGCCATGAGCAGTACCGCAGTGGCAGTACCCGTAAGTGCAAGTTCGCATTACCCAGCAGTGAAGTCAGTGAGCAGAACCTCGGTGAAGGCGCCGGCTGCGGGCGCGCGCACCGGGTGATTCGGCAGTGGGGTTCTAAGCCAGAGCAGACGCAGGACGGGCGACGGGGCTGGCTGCCGAAGGGTGGCGCTGTTCGAGGCCACCAGCAGTTTGCGGTACCAACAATTCGCAGTTTCCGTCAGTGAGTAGTTGATCAAGAGGGAAGAACGGAGGAGCCGAGCGCCATCAGGATCGCCCGGGTGGAAGTCTTGCACCCGGGTACCGCAGGACATCGATAGTGAGGTGGTCTCCGGTCAAGCAACCGCGATCCCCGCGTCCCCGACAGTGTCTCGGTCGGGTCTGCGGAAACAGAGGGCCGGTGCAGTATCAGGGCCGGCAGATGGTGTAGTAGTTCCTTCGGGGCCCTGGTGCCAGTACGGCGTCAGGGCCCCTCCGCGTGTTCCACAGAGAGGTGCAATGACAGCAGACGACACCTTCGGCCGTCTCGATGACGACGACTACCCTGCCTACACCATGGGCCGAGCCGCCGAGTTGCTCGGCACTACCCCTGCCTTCCTCCGCGCCCTCGGCGAAGCCCGCCTGATCACCCCCCTGCGCTCCGAAGGCGGCCACCGCCGCTACTCCCGCTACCAACTGCGCATCGCCGCCCGTGCCCGGGAACTCGTCGATCGGGGCACCCCCATCGAGGCCGCCTGCCGGATCGTCGTCCTCGAAGACCAGCTCGAGGAAGCCCAGCGCATCAACGCCGAATATCGCCGCGCCGCCGAATCAGCGAACCCGACGGCAGCAGCATGACGTCGGCGGGCACCGCACGCACGGTCTCGTGTGTGGCGTGATCATTTCCTGTGGTGACCCGGTGTGCGGGCGTGTAGCGTCTGCGTCAGCTGTCGTGGTTCGGAATTCCCTGCCCGCGCCTTTGGTGTGGGCGTTTTGCTGTGTTGTGCCGCAGGGACCAGGACGATCACCTCCGTCTGCCACATGGAGTGGGAGGCGTTCATCGACTGGAAGGCATGAGGCATGGCAACGGGAACTGTGAAGTGGTTCAACGCGGAGAAGGGCTTCGGCTTCATTGCCCAGGACGGCGGCGGCCCGGATGTCTTCGCGCACTACTCCGCGATCAACTCCACGGGCTTTCGTGAGCTCCAGGAGGGCCAGGCCGTGACGTTCGACGTCACCCAGGGCCAGAAGGGTCCGCAGGCCGAGAACATCAACCTGGTCTGACCTCGCAGACCTGCCCGAGAGGTTGCGCACGCCGCGTCAGGTGGCCGCCGTCCGTGCGGGCCCTGCCTGCTGTCGCGCCGGGCCGGTGCAGGATCAGGGGGCCGCGCAGTAATGGCTGCGCGGCCCCTGGCCTGTGGATGCCCGGGGCCGCTGCGACTTCGGCTTGGAACTTCCTGGCCTCAAGTCGCTGCAGGCGTCGTCGGGTACGGGAGCCGCATGTCTGGCGCGGCTACCGTGCAGCTTGGAGGAGCCGACGTTCAGACGCTCGTCCAGGCGTCGAGGAAGGCTTTCCGTCCAGCCGGGTCGTCCGACCTGCGGTCTGCGTGCAGGACGCGCCAAGCGGTGAGCTCGAGATCTCGGAGCCACAGTTCTCCGATGACCTGTGTCTTGAGGTCGGGCAGATGGTCGGACTCGACGAGGGCCTGACCGATTACCTCGCCGGCCGCGAAGCGCTGGGGCGGGGTCATCTCATCGACGGCCGAGAGGATCTGCCTGGCCAGGGCGGTTCCCTCTCCTGCCAGCGAACGCAGCACCGGATCCTTGATGTTGACGGGCAGCAGGTACGCGGTGCCCGAAGACCTCCACAGGTCCGACCAGAAGTGCTCTCCTGCCGCGTTGGGGGCAGGCAGCGCGGCCAGCAGTCCGAGGAGATGGCCGGTGGCCGCATAGCCATCGGAGTGGGCGGCTGCGACCACTGCGACGCCGGCGACGCCCTCCACATCGAGCTGGCCCGCCTCGAGATGCGGATCCAGGTCCAGTTGGTGTTCCAACTGGTCTGCGAGCGCGGTGGATACGTAGGGGCGGACCTCAGGAAGCATCGGCGATCCTTGCGCGTAGGCGAGCGGAGATGCCCGTTCGTAAGCACTGATCGTTCCCAGGACCAGCCGTTCTACTCGGCTTCGGCAGGCTCAATTGGCGGTAGGCCAGCGGGGCCGGAGTTCCCACGGTGGCGAACCGGCTCAGATCCGGCGACGTGGCTCTGGGGTTCTGGACCGACCTCCCGTCATGTGTCCGGGTGAGGTTTCCTAGCATGATCGCATGGTTGCCAGTGACGCCCAGGAGCCCGGGGGAGGACGAGAAGCTGTGTCTCGCGACGCCGCTGAGGTTGAATGTGGTCACGTCGTGTCAGCACGGGGAGAGGGCCGTGCAGACGGGCTACCCGACGAATCACCAGGCGACCAGGCGGGGAAGGGGGCTCACTCGGTTACTGCTCTGGTGGAGCGGGTGGCCCACCTGGCCGAACCGATCAAGCCGAAATTGCGTGGCTGGCTCCATGCCGGAATGGTCCCCGCCGCACTGATCGCGGGCGTCGTACTCATCTGCCTGGCCGGTACTCAGCAGGCGGTCCTGGCCTGCGCCGTGTACTCGGTCACCGCCTGGATGCTGTTCGCGACGAGCGCCATCTACCACCGTGGCACCTGGGGACCGCTCGGCGAGGCTCTTCTGCGACGCCTGGACCACGCCAACATCTTCCTGATTATCGCCGGCACCTGCACCCCCCTGGCCGTGCTCCTCCTCCCGTCCGAGCAGCGGTCCGTGCTGCTGTGGATCGTCTGGACGGGAGCGTTGGCCGGCATCGCGTTCCGGGTCCTGTGGGTCGGAGCTCCGCGCTGGCTGTACACCCCGTGTTACCTGGCCCTGGGCTGGGCGCCGGTGAGCTACCTTCCCGACTTCCTGCACACTGGCGGAGCAACCGTAGTCGTCCTGATCGTTGTCGGCGGTCTCCTGTATAGCGCGGGCGCGGTCGTCTACGCCCTGCAGCGGCCCGACCCCTCACCTCGCTGGTTCGGCTATCACGAGGTCTTCCATGCCCTGACCGTGGCAGCGTTCACCGCGCACTACACCGCCATCTCCCTCGCCACCTACTGACCGCGCCGGGTTCGGGCTCGCGCCGCTTGTCACACACGTTGCCGCGTGCTGATCCACGACGGGCGAGCTGTCCCCTGGGCGTCCCCCTTGCTTGAAATCCGTGCGCCGTCCCGTCTGCAAGTCGGCTGTTCTCCGGAGTGCGGCGCTCCGTGGGGCAGGGTAGGGACAGAGGAGCGAGAGAAAGACGAGACAGCGGTCTTCAGCTGACCTGCGATGGTAGGCGCCCGGTGTTCGAGGCGGAAGACATGAGGGAATGGCGGGGCCACGACGTGCTCGACCATGATCGGCAACACACACGTTCAGGGAATCCGAGCACGCCGCGATCGATGCCGGAGGGGACCCTGACAGCTGCCCCGAGAAGCTCTCAGTCCTCGTTCCCGTACATGCTGCTCCGCCCCCGCATGCCGATCTTCGGCGCTGTCGACTTCAGCCAGGCCGCATGCTTACTCGGGTACCGCGTCACCGTCTGCGACGCCCGACCCGTCTTCGCCACCGCCGCCCGCTTTCCGTACGCCGACGAAGTCGTCGTCGACTGGCCCCACCGCTACTTCGCCGCCACCGATGTCGACATTCCTTGGACTGTCCCTCCGCCCGCTTCACGTACGGGCGCCCGGCCCGCAGGGCGGGTTCCGCAGCACCCTCTTCCTGCGCGGGAAGGAGACCGGCGACGAGATCACCACCCTGGACAGCAATCCTGCCGAGCAAGACGCCAGCGATGCGGTGGCCTTCCTCCCGGACACCACCGAGTCCCCCTGGGCGGAACCGACGCACGGACGCCGCAGTGGGCATGGCGCCCTCCTCCGGCGCTGCATGGGCAGCCGGTCATGTGCATGACCGTAGGTGTGCGGTCTCGACGGGGAGCTTCCGGGGGTGCTCGCTCGTCCAAGCCGGCTTGTTCACAGGCGGATGACGACCAGCGCGATGTCGTCGCGACCGCCGGTGCTGACGCCGAGGCGGGTCAGCAGCGCGTCGGCCAGGTCGTCGGGCAGGAGAGCGGCGTGCTGGGCGAGGGCGTCGGCCAGGCGGGTCAGGCCGGCGTCGATGTCCTCGCTGCGGCGTTCGATAAGCCCGTCGGTGTAGAGCACGAGGGTGTCGCCGCGTGTGTAGGGGAGGATGGCCTGAGGGCGGGGGAGGTGTTCTGGGCGGGCGCCCAACGGCGGGTCGGTGGCCTGGTCCAGAAGCTCGGAGCTGCCGTCGGGATGGAGCAGGACCGGTGGCGGGTGACCGGCGTTGCTGTAGACGATGGCGCGGCTGCGGGGATCGACGAGTACCTTGACCGCGGTGGCGGCCAGGGCGTCTTCGAAGGACCGGGCGTACAGGCCGAGGACCTCGAGGGCCTGAGCGGGGTTGGGAACAGCGCGGATGGCGGCACTCAGGGCGCTGCGGAGCATGCCCATCACGGCGGCGGCCTGTAGTCCGTGGCCGACGACATCCCCGACAGCGACGGCGAAGCGGCCATTCGACAGGTCGACCACGTCGTACCAGTCGCCGCACACGTTGAGTGACGTGATGGCCGGGAGGTAGCGCACGGCGATGTCCTTGTGCCGCTCCAGATCGGGAGCGCGCAGCATGGCCTCTTGCAGAGTGACGGCGACTTCCCGTTCGAGGCTGTGCGACTGGCGTAGTTCCTCGTTCCAGCGCGTCAGCTCTTGCGCCCGCGCATACACCTCTGCCGCTACGCTCTCCTCTGCCCCGCCCAGATGCGTGCCGCGCCAGCGGACAGCGGAGCCGGCGAAGGCTGTGACGTCCTCGGCCCGCTGAAGGATCCACTGGACCTGGCCGTCCGGCCCCAGGACGGGGCTGTGGACGGGGGACCACCACCGCTCCTCGAACTCCCCAGGGCGTCCGTGGGCGGGGATGTCGTACCGCTGCAGCACCAGCATGTCCGGCTGCCCCGACGCCAGCACTTTCCGCAGCGATTCCTCTACGCTGCGCATCCCGTCGTCGGTGGAATCCTCGGGTTTGGGTGGAAAGGCGTCGAACAGATATCGCCCGACCAGGTCGCCTTCCGGCCATCCGGTGACCCGCAGGAACGCTCCATTGACACAGCGGATCACCAGGTCCGTGTCCAGCAGCAAGTAGGGACTCGGGCTGGCGGCGAACACCGCCGCAAAATCGATCTCTGTTGCGCTCACACGTCCCACCCGCCGGTCCTCACGAACACGTCCCCGGCACCGTCCAATCTACGCAGCGCACGCCCGCCACGCCCGCCGACCGATGGCGGCGACAGCCGTCCGTAGGGGACAAGCGGCGTTCGTGACCGAGGATGCCAGTCCACCACGAACCGGCCGGGGAGTCAGCGCGACAGTGTCCGACAGACGCAGGAGTCCACCCGGTCCTTCACAGATCCGGGTCCACCTGGTGCGGCGCCTGTCGCGGCCCTTACGCCTCCTCGGACGATACCCAAGGGATGCCGGTCCGCATGTGGACGAGGATCCCCTTGATGACCTGCCGGTGCTCCATTTACCGGCCGCCTCGACCGGCACGGTGAGCCTGCTCACCGTTGACCACGGGGGCTTTTCACGAAAGGGCGCATGGACGTTACACCTGCCCGGCCTGGACCAGCACCGACGACCACCTCGTGGAGACTTCTCCAGGTGTGCCCGTACTCCAACGGCACCCGAACTCAGAATCCAGATCTAGACCGGGTGAGCAGTGGCCATGTCGGTCGATCATGAGCAATCGGGCCCGCTCCGAGCGCAGGCGAAAGTCGATCGGGCCGATTCCGATCGGTGCCGTACAGTTCATCGTACCGACGCGGGGTGGAGCAGCTCGGTAGCTCGCTGGGCTCATAACCCAGAGGTCGCAGGTTCAAATCCTGTCCCCGCTACTCAAACGTGAAGGCCCGGCATGCACCGGGCCTTCACTGCGTGTGTGCCGGGTCGGCCCTGGCTCTCGGCGAACAGGGCACCGCGGTAGCAGAAGGCGTCAACGCACTGGGCTGCACCGACGCCGTACGCCGCCTCAGCCACCGGGCTCACGGAATCGCGGATCTGACACAAGGCGGCAATCCGTCGCATCGACGGATCAGACCACGCTAACCATGGACAGACTGGTGAGGCAGAAGGAACAGCCGACGGCCTCGATGTGGTGCCAGCGGTCACGAGCACGGTGATGCCCACAAGGAGTGCGCCTCGTGGCGGCGGGCATCTCGCTCACAGGGGTGCGGGAACGGCCAGGACATCGGTGTCGTCGTCCATCCCTGTGCCGAAGGCGTCGAGGGGGCGGCAGCGCACTCCCCCAGCACGCGCCGGCACCGTCGAACTCCCGGCGGATGACTTTCGCGGAATCTGCCAGTCACCCGGCAGACACAGATGGTTCACCGGGCAGGCATGGGTAACCCGGCAGATGGCTCCCACCGGCTGCGCAGAGCACCGGTCGGCGGCGGCCCAGAGCCACCCGCGCTGGAGGAACCTCGTGAACGGCGAATCGACCACCGCATCCTGCGAGACGCGCTTCCCCGCAGTCACGGCGAGCATCACGGCCGCCCGGCACTGGGTCCGCGACTGCGTGGACGGTTTCGGCGGCCCGCTGCGCCAGCACCGGATGATCCAGACCGCCGAACTGCTCGTCTCGGAACTGATCACCAACGCCATCCGCCACGGCTCCGGCCCGCCCCTGATCCAGCTCACCTGGAACGGGCGGTGGCTTCACATAGCCGTCAGCGATTCCAGCGACCGCTGGCCCCGCAAACGCGCCACCGCGAACACCGAGCCCGGCGGCTTTGGCATGCAACTCCTCGACCGACTCGCCCGACGCTGGGGCGTCACCCCCGGTCACCCCGGCAAAACGGTCTGGGCCGAACTCGGCCTCGACTCTTGAGCGCGGTGGCGGAGCTGACCACCAAGAGCGTCGTCCACGGCGCCGGCTCGGGCGCGCTGCGGATCCGGGCCGAGAGCGACCGGATCGTCTGCGAGGTCCACGACGGCGGACAACTGAACGATCCCCTGGCCGCCCGCCGCCCGCCCCATCCCACGCAGCCCAGCGGCAGGGGACTCCTACTCGTCCACCAACACGCGGGCCTCGTCCCTGTCCACACCGGCCCCGACGGCACTACCATTCGCCGCTACCTCCCCGGATGACCACGACAACGCGGCGGATCCCGCCCACTCACTCATGCGTTCCGCCTCCGGCGACGTGTTTTCGATGACTCATCATGTGGAGTGGGTTGCCACCCCGGCCTGCAGGAGTGGCTGCTTACTCCCGTGCCCGGCGTCGATGCCGGCGAGGCCGCGGCCGGAACCGGGACCGCGTTGCCGGGCTGTGGCTCAGGCGTCGATGATGACGGGGATGATCAGGGGGTTGCGCCGGTGGGTGCGGAACGCCCAGTTCGCCACGGCGCGGGCGAGGAGTTGTTCGAGTTGGCGCGCGTCCCCGACGCCTTCCTCGGCTGCGGTGGCCAGGGTCTTCTCGATGACGGGGATGACCGGCTCGAAGGTGGCGTCGTCGTGGACGAAGCCCCGGGCCAGGAAGTCGGGGGCCTCGGCGAGGGCGCCGGTGTCCGCGTCGACGATCGCCACCACCGTGAGCACGCCTTCGGCAGCGAGGGTGAGGCGGTCCTTGAGGGACGCTTCGGTGGCGCCGCCGACCTCCATGCCGTCCACGTAGACGTTGCCGGCGGGGACCTTGCCGGTGATGGATGCGCGTCCGTCGACCAGGTCGACGACGACGCCGTCCTCGGCGATGACGACCCGGTCGGGGTCGACACCGGTGCGGATGGCGAGGTCGGCGTTGGCCCGCAGGTGGCGCCATTCGCCGTGCACGGGCATGACGTTGCGGGGTTTGACGATGTTGTAGCAGTAGACGAGTTCGCCGGCGCTGGCGTGCCCGGAGACGTGCACCTTGGCGTTGCCCTTGTGGACCACGTGGGCGCCCCAACGGGTGAGTCCGTTGATCACCCGGTAGATGGCGTTCTCGTTGCCGGGGATGAGGGAGCTGGCGAGCAGGACGGTGTCGCCCTTGCCGATGCGGATCATGTGGTCGCGGTTGGCCATCCGTGACAGCGCGGCCATCGGTTCGCCCTGGGAGCCGGTGCACACGAGAGTGATCTTGTGGTCCGGGAGCTTCTCCAGCTCCTTCGTGCTCACGACCAGACCGGAGGGGACCTTCAGATAGCCCAGGTCACGGGCAATGCCCATGTTGCGGACCATCGACCGGCCGACAAAGGCGACCTTGCGGCCGTGCTGGTGGGCGGCGTCCAGGACCTGCTGGATACGGTGCACGTGGCTGGCGAAGCTGGAGACGATGACCCGGCGCGGCGCGGTGCGCATCACCTGCTCGATCGCCGGGTTCAGCTCTCGCTCGGAGGTGGTGAAGCCGGGCACTTCGGCGTTGGTCGAGTCGGTGAGGAACAAGTCCACGCCCTCCTCGCCGAGGCGGGCGAAGGCGCGCAGATCGGTGATGCGGTCGTCGAGAGGGAACTGGTCCATCTTGAAGTCGCCGGTGTGCAGCACCATCCCGGCCCGGGTGCGGATCGCGACCGCGAGGCTGTCGGGGATGGAGTGGTTGACCGCCACGAACTCGCAGTCGAAGGGCCCGAAGCCGCGCCGGTCGCCCTCCCGCACCCGCACCGTGCGCGGCCGGATGCCGTGTTCCTTGAGCTTGGCCTCCAGGAACGCCAGCGTCAGCTTGGAGCCGACGACGGGAATGTCGGACCGCTCGCGCAGCAGGTACGGCACGCCGCCGATGTGGTCCTCGTGGCCGTGGGTGAGGACCACGGCCACGATGTCGTCCAGCCGGTCCCGGATCGAGGTGAAGTCCGGCAGGATGACGTCCACGCCGGGCTGGGTCTCCTCGGGGAACAGCACGCCGCAGTCGACGATGAGCAGCTTGCCCGCGTGCTCGAAGACGGTCATGTTGCGGCCGATCTCACCCAGGCCGCCCAGGGCGATGACCCGCAGCCCTCCTTCGGGAAGAGGCGGGGCGGCTTTCAGTTCCGGGTGCGGATGACTCATACCCTGACGGTACCCGGAGAGCGGGACAGGATGATCCACTGCCTGCGGGACCTGAGCGCTCGATACGAACCGCCGCCGACGACGTACTGCCGCTCGCCGACCGCTGGCCGGTGATGGTCCGCTGCTGATGCCGAGGCGTCTGTCTCGACAGGGGCGTGCCCGACCAGGCGCCGTCACTGTTCTGACCGATCCGTGCGGTTGGTGCCAACTACGCGATGAGCCATCGGGTCGGAAGCCAGCTCCATCGGGGCGGCGCTGGCCCGCTGCATGCTGGCCCAGGATGTGGAACGACGTGAACCGGCCCTGGCCGACCGAACCGAACCGTCGCCGGCGCGGCAAGTCGGATCCGCGCGATGCCCAGAACACGGCCCGGGCGGTGCTGAGAGGGCGGGCGCGTGCCCGGGCCAAGTCCGTGCGATGCGCCGTTGCAGTTCGCCCGCATGTACAAGCTCGCCAAGGGTTGGGCGGTCAAGGCCGGTACCCAGGCGATCAACCAGCTCAAAGCTGTCCTCGTCAGTGCCGACGCGAACCGTGGGAAGGACTGGCCGGGCTGAACCATGCGCAGCATTTCGTTCCTGCGCACGGCTCACCGAGGACAGCAAGAAGGACCAAGACAGTGAAGAGGCGGTGTTGCAGGACACCCGTATCACCTCGCGCCGGTTGGCCAGGCGAAGCAAACAACTCGCCGAGCTCATGAAGGACTTGAAGGCCGACTGGCCCGACTCGGGGAACGTCACGCCCGCAGCTGCTCGACGGGGGACGGCCCGAGACGCCTCGGCAGTGAGGAGTCCTTCGCCGGGCTGTGCGAGGCCAGCCCCATGGAGGGTGTCTCGGGCCGTTCGTGCCATGGTCGACGAACGACAGCTCTAAGGCGGCCGGCAAGGCTGTCCGTCAATGCCGGTCGTGAGTAGACGAAGGTCAACACAGGGGCAGCCCGTCCGAGCCATGTTGAGCACCGATTCGGGCGAAGCTTTTCGGCTGTGGTCGGGTCATGCTGTTGTACCGGGATCGATGGGACGGTTGTGCAGTGCCGTCCCGGGCGGAGGTCTGACTCGTGAGATCTATGACCGAAGTGTCCAGTCACGGACCTGCCGACTGCCGTTGCGGGATGCTGCCTGCCACCGAGCCACAGGGCGTGTCCCAATAGCGCCTCTGTGTGTCAAGCGGCTTGAGCAAGGTGGTTCCGGTGGTCTCGTTTCATGATCCGGTAGACCACGTTGGACAGACGTCGTTTGAGGGCCCTTCGGGCTTCCGAAGGTGTCTTCCCCTCACTGATCTTGCGGAGGTAGTAGTCCTGCCCGCGCCCGCCGCCGCGGATCTGGCAGACGGCGATCGTGTGCAACACAGAGTTCAGCGCGCGGTTGCCGCCGGTGTTGAGCCGGTGGCGGACGTTGTTGCCACTGGAGGCGTCCAGGGGTGCGCTGCCGGTGTAGCTGGCGAAGTGGTGCTCGGTGGGGAACCGACTGATGTCCCCGATGTGACCGATGACCTTCGCGGCCAGCACGGTGCCCAGGCCCGGCAGGGCGGTGAGCGTGGTGCGAGTCGCGGCGAC
>NZ_BBZJ01000048.1 GCF_001417775.1 Streptomyces sp. TP-A0356
GGGCCTGTGTGACGTTGTGATCAGCCAGTTGCCTTCAGCAGGTCGTTGATCCAGATCATTGAGGCACGGAGGTGGAGGCCGGCGAGGTAGCTCTCGGGCGTCTTGTCGTATCGAGTGGCGATGCCCCGCCAGGCCTTCAGCTTGTTGATGAGCCGCTCGACCGTGTTCCGCTCCTTGTAAAGATCACTGTCGTGGCACGTGGGGCGGCCGCCTCGGCGGCCCTTCTTCTTACGGTTGGCGGCCTGGTCCTTCTTCTCAGGAATGACTGCCTTGATGTTGCGTTTCCGCAGGTAAGAACGGTTAGCGCGGGACGAGTAGGCTTTGTCCGCGGCGACAGCGCCGGGCCGGGTTCGAGGCCGGCCGACAGGAAGACGGACCCGTATCTTCTGCAGCACGGGGACGAACTGCGGGCTGTCAGCGGCCTGTCCTGCGGTCAGCACGAGGGACAGCGGGCGGCACCTGCGGTCCGCGGCGAGATGAATCTTGCTCGTCAGTCCACCACGGGATCTGCCGAGCAGGGCTTGGTTCAAGCGGAGCTTGCGCCGTCGCCTGATACGCCGTCGCTCTTCCTGCTCGGGGTCGTCGCCGCCGTCCTGCCCGTTCTGTCCCGGCGGGCCGCCCCTTTTTGTTGGGCCCGCTCCTGCTCGGCGGCGGCTTCCTCAAGGGCGTCCATGATGTCCTTGCCGAGCTGCATCCCGGCCGCGTCGTGGTGGGCGCGGGAAGTAGTGGAGTCCACGCTGACCAGGGATAAGTCCGTCTGTCCCCGGCGAGCGGCCTCGGCGATCATGCCTTCCAGAAGAGCGGAGAAGACTCCAGCGTCCCGCCAGACGCGAAAGCGCCCGTAGACGGTCGCCCACGGTCCGAACTCGGAGGGCATCTCGCGCCACTGGGCGCTGGACCGGAACCGCCAGATCACCCCCTCGAACTGCTCCCGCAGCCGCTCGGGGTACGGACCGTACTCGCCTATCGGCAGGTACGGCTCGATGAACTTCCACTGCTCGTCGGTGAGTTGCCTACGTGTCACATCCATCGTCCTACCAGGTCCCGTCCCCGCACGGGACCAGAACCCGAGATTGATCACGACCTCACACAGGCCCTAGAAGGCGAACCGGTCGATGTTCTTGGCGTCGAAGACGGTCGGCTTGCCGAGGTTGATCACGCCGTCCTTGCCGATGGTGTACGTGGCGTCGCCGGCCTTGAAGGTCTCGCCCTCCTTGCCGGTGATCCGCCCGGAGGCGAGGGCGACGGCCGTGCGGGCGGCGAGGTCGCCGAGCTTGGCGGGGTCCCACAGCTCGAAGGCGTCCACGGTGCCGTTCTTGACGTACTTGCGCATGTCGTTGGGGGTGCCGAGGCCGGTCAGCTTGACCCTGCCCTTGTACTTGGAGCCGGACAGGTACTGGGCGGCGGCCTTGATGCCGACGGTGGTCGGGGAGATGATCCCCTTCAGGTTCGGGTGCTCCTGGAGGAGGCCCTGGGTCTGCTGGAAGGACTGCTGGGCGTCGTCGTTGCCGTAGGCGATCTTGACCAGCTTGATGTTCTTGTACTTGGGGTCCTTGAGCTCGTCCTTCATGTAGTCGATCCAGGTGTTCTGGTTCGTCGCGGTCTGCGCGGCGGACAGGATCGCGATCTCGCCCTGGTAGCCGATCTGTTCGGCCAGCAGCTGCACCTCGGTGCGGCCCAGGTCCTCGGCACTGGCCTGCGACACGAAGGCGCCCCGGCACTCGGGCTTGGTGTCGGAGTCGTAGGTGACGACCTTGATGCCGTTGCTCATCGCCTGCTTGAGCGCGGTGCACAGGGCGCCCGGGTCCTGGGCGGAGACGGCCATGGCGCTCACCTGCTGCTGGGTGAGCGTGTTGACGTAACTCACCTGGCCGCTGGTGTCGGTGGCGCTGCTCGGGCCGACCTCCCGGTACTTCGAGCCCAGTTCGGTGAGCGCCTTCTCTCCGCCCTTGTCGGCGGCGGTGAAGTAGGGGTTGTTGACCTGCTTGGGCAGGAAGCCGACGGTCAGGCCCTTCTTGAGGGGCGCGTTCGGGTCCGCCTTCCCTCCCGGGGTGGCCGAGCCGCCGCTCTCGTTCTTGACGTCGTTCTTGGTTGTGCCGCCGCAGGCGGTCGCGGCGAGGGCCAGGGAGGTGACGGCGGCGAGGGCCACACAGGCACGACGGATCGATGACTTGTGCATGACGATGGTCCTTTACGAGGGTGGGCCAAGTTACGAGGTCGGAGTCGAGGCGGCGCTACGGCCCGCCCTCGCGACGGAGATCTGGCGTGCGACCCGGGGGCCGAGCACGGAGACGACGAGCAGGACGCCGGTGACGACGATCTGCGACTGCGCCGAGACGTTGAGCAGGCTCATCACGTTCTGCAGGGCACCGAGCAGGAAGACGCCCGCGATCGCGCCGCCGAGCGTGCCCTTGCCGCCGTCGAAGTCGATGCCGCCGAGCAACACGGCCGCGACGACGGAGAGTTCGAGGCCGGTGGCGTTGTCGTAGCGGGCACTGGCGTAGTGCAGGGCCCAGAACACGCCGGTGAGGGAGGCCATCAGGCCGGTCACCGTGAACAGGATGAGCTTCTGCCGCTTGACCCGGACACCGGCGAACCGGGCGGCCTCCTCGCCGGCACCGACCGCGAACAGCGACCGGCCGAAGGGGGTGGCGTGCAGCACGACCACGGCGATCGCGAGCAGGACGAGGAAGGGCGGGAACGCCTGCGGGAGGAAGGTGTTCCCGACGCGTCCGGCCGCGAAGTCCAGGTACCGGGTGGGGAAGTCGGTCACGGCGTCCGAGCCGAGCACGATCTGTGCGATGCCCCGGTAGGCGGCGAGCGTGCCGATGGTGACGGCGAGCGAGGGCAGCCCCAGCCGGGTCACCAGCAGGCCGTTGACCAGCCCGCACACCACACCCAGCAGCAGGCAGATCGGAATGATCGTCTCGATCGCCATGCCCTGGTTCCACAGGGCTCCCATCACCGCGCCGGACAGTCCGGCGGTGGAGGCGACCGACAGGTCGATCTCCCCAGCGACCACGAGCAGGGTCATCGGCAGGGCGATCAGCGCGATGGGCAGCGCGTTGCCGATGAGGAACGACAGGTTGAGGGCGTTGCCGAAGCCGTCCACGAAGGAGAACGACAGCAGCAGGAGGACGAGGAGGAGCGCGCCGACGACCGTGTCCCAGCGGATCGCGCGCGTCAACGAGTCAGGCATGGCGGGCGTTCCTCTTCTTCAGGGCCAGGGCCACGCGCAGGGCGACGATCCGGTCGACGGCGATGGCCAGGAGGAGCAGGATGCCGTTGATGGCGAGCACCCACACGGAACTGACGCCGAGGGCGGGCAGCACGCTGTTGATGGAGGTCAGCAGGAGCGCGCCGAGGGCGGCTCCGTACACGCCGCCGGAGCCGCCGGTGAAGACGACGCCGCCGACCACGACCGCGCTGACGACGGTGAGTTCATAGCCGTTGCCGGTGCCGGAGTCGACGTTGCCGAACCGGGCCAGGTACAGGGCGCCCGCGAGACCGGCGAGGGCGCCGCAGAAGGTGTAAGCGGCCAGGATCCGCTTGCGGACGGGAATGCCGGCGAGCCGGGCGGCCTCGGGGTTGGAGCCGAGCGCGTACAGTTCCCGTCCGCTGCCGAAGTGCTTGAGGTAGTACGCCGTGGTCATCAGGACCGCGAGGGCGATCAGCGCGAGACCGGGCACGGCGAAGACGCCGCCGGAGCCGAAGTCGACGAAACCGCCGGGCAGATCGGCCGCCGTGATCTGCCGTGGGCCGACCCAGATCGAGTCCACGCCCCGGATGATGTAGAGCGTCCCCAGGGTGACGACGAGGGCGGGCACCTGGCCCAGGCTGACCAGCAGCCCGTTCAGCAGGCCGAAGCCGACGCCCAGCAGGACCGCCAGGGCGATCGCGACGACCGCGTTCCCGCCGCCGTGCAGATAGGTCCCGGCCGCGAAGGCGCTGATGCCGAGCGTGGAGCCGACGGACAGGTCGACGTTCCTCGTGATCACCACCAAAGACTGGCCGGTGGCGACCAGCACCAGGATGGTCGCGTTCAGCAGCAGGTCCTTGATGCCCTGCTCGGACAGGAACTGGCTGTTGCCCGCCTGGGTGACGGCGATCATCACCAGGAACACGACCAGGATGGCGAGTTCGCGCATCCTGAAGACGCGGTCCACCAGGCGGGTGCCGCTGGACTTGGGCACCTCGGCGGCCGGGGCGGGACTGGGAGCCGTGACCGTCATGCGGCGGCCCTCCCGGTGGCTGCGGCCATCACGGACTCCTCGGTGGCGTCGGAGCGGGGGATCTCGGCGGTGAGGCGGCCCTCGCGCATGACGAGGACGCGGTCGGCCATGCCGAGGATCTCGGGCAGGTCCGACGAGATCATCAGGACGGCCACCCCGTCGCCGGCCAGCTCGCTGAGCAGCCGGTGCACCTCGGCCTTCGTACCGACGTCGATGCCCCGGGTGGGCTCGTCGACGATCAGCACCTTGGGCCCGGTGGCGAGCCACTTGGCGAGCACGACCTTCTGCTGGTTGCCGCCGGACAGGGTCGACACGGCGTCGGCGATCCGGGCGTACTTCACCCGGAGCCTGACCGCCCAATCCAGGGAGCGGCTGCGCTCGGCGCCGCGGTCCATCAGCCCGGCCCTCACCGTCGTACGCAGCCCGGTCAGGCCGATGTTCCGCTCGATGGACATGTCCATCACCAGGCCCTGGGCGCGCCGGTCCTCGGGCACGAGGGCCAGCCCGGCGGCCATGGCGGTCGAGGGCGCGCCGTTGGTCAGCGCCCTGCCCTCGACCTCGACCTCGCCCGCGTCCCAGCGGTCGATGCCGAAGACGGCCCGGGCCACCTCCGTACGGCCGGCGCCGACGAGCCCGGCCAGACCGACGATCTCACCCCGCCGCACGTCGAACGACACATCGGTGAAGACGCCCTCACGGGTCAGCCGGTGCACGCTGAGGGCGACCTCACCGGGCTTCACGTCCTGCTTGGGGTAGAGCTCGTCGAGGTCGCGGCCGACCATCCGGCGGACCAGTTCGTCCTCGGTCATCCCGTCCAGCAGTTCGCTGGAGATCAGGGCGCCGTCGCGCAGGGTGGTCACCCGCCGGCAGATCTCGAAGATCTCCTCCAGCCGGTGCGAGATGAACAGCACCGCCGCGCCCTGCTCGCGCAGCGTACGGACGACGCCGAAGAGGCGTGCCACCTCACTGCCGGTCAGGGCGGCCGTCGGCTCGTCCATGATCAGAACCCGCGCGTCGAAGGAGAGGGCCTTGGCGATCTCCACGATCTGCTGGTCAGCGATCGACAGACCGCGCGCCGGACGCTCGGGGTCGAGGTCGACACCCAGGCGCCGCATCAGGGCGGCGGTGGCCGCGTGGGTGGCCTTGTGGTCGATACGGCCCAGCGCGCGGCGGGGCTGACGGCCCATGAAGATGTTCTCGGCGATCGACAGGTCGGGGAAGAGGGTCGGTTCCTGGTAGATCACGGCGATGCCCGCGTCGCGCGCGTCGGCCGGTCCGTGAAAGACGGTCGGCTCACCGTCGAGCAGCACCTGACCGGCGTCCGGTCGGTGCACCCCGGCGAGCGTCTTGATGAGGGTCGACTTGCCCGCGCCGTTCTCGCCGGCGAGGGCGTGCACCTCGCCGGGGAACAGCTCCAGGGACACGTCCCTCAGGGCGCGCACCGCGCCGAAGGACTTGGAGATGTCCCTGAGCGCCAGCACCGGGGCCGGACCCGTGTCGGACGGGTGGGTCATGGGAGCTCCTCGACGACGCCCGGAGGGGCCTCACGGCGTCGTGAAAGGTTTCAACTGGGTTGCCGGGACGTTAGGCGCGCCAGCCATGTGACGTCAATGGGGTCGGGCCGAAATACTTTCGATGGCCAAAGGTCACAGGGGAGTCACGGGAAGCAGGGTCCGACGGAAGGCTTGACACCTCATAGGAGGACTCATAGCTTCCCATCCTGAATCGTTTCATGGAGTTGTCGCTCCAACCGACGCCACAGGAGCCCCGAAGTGACCGAGCTCGCCGCGGTGAAGGCCGCGCTGAAGACCCAGGCCGTCGAGACGCCGTCGTGGGCGTACGGGAACTCGGGCACGCGGTTCAAGGTGTTCGCGCAACCGGGGGTCCCGCGCACTGCGCGCGAGAAGCTGGACGACGCCGCGAAGGTGCACGAGTTCACGGGGGTGGCGCCGACCGTGGCGCTGCACATCCCCTGGGACAGGGTCGACGACTACGCCGCGCTGGCCACATACGCGCAGGAGCGGGGCCTGAAGCTGGGCACGATCAACTCCAACACTTTCCAGGACGACGACTACAGGCTCGGCAGCATCTGTCATCCCGATGCGCGGGTTCGCCGCAAGGCCCTCGACCACCTCTTCGAGTGCGTCGACATCATGGCCGCGACGGGATCAAGGGACCTGAAGCTGTGGTTCGCCGACGGCACGAACTACCCCGGCCAGGACGACATCCGGGAACGGCAGGACCGCCTCGCCGAAGGCCTGGCCCAGGTCTACGAACGGCTCGGCGACCGACAGCGCATGCTGCTGGAGTACAAGTTCTTCGAGCCCGCCTTCTACACCACCGACGTCCCGGACTGGGGGACGGCATACGCCCACTGCCTGGAGCTCGGTGAGAAGGCCCAGGTCGTCGTCGACACCGGACACCACGCACCCGGCACCAACATCGAATTCATCGTCGCCACCCTCCTGAGGAAGGACAAGCTCGGCGGATTCGACTTCAACTCACGCTTCTACGCCGACGACGACCTCATGGTCGGTGCCGCCGACCCCTTCCAGTTGTTCCGCATCATGTACGAAGTCATCCGCGGCGGAGGCCTCACCGATGATGTCGCCTTCATGCTGGACCAATGCCACAACATCGAGGCGAAGATCCCCGCGATCATCCGCTCGGTCATGAACGTCCAGGAGGCCACCGCCAAGGCGCTGCTCGTCGACCGCGACGCCCTGAACGCCGCGCAGAGGTCCGGTGACGTCCTCGGGGCGAACGCGGTGCTGATGGACGCCTACAACACCGACGTACGCCCCCTGCTCGCCGAACTTCGCGAAGAACTCGGCCTGGACCGCGACCCGATGGCCGCGTATCACCGCTCCGGCTGGGCGAAGAAGATCACCGAGGAGCGGGTCGGCGGACAGCAGGCCGGCTGGGGCGCCTGAGGTTCCCCGGCAAGGCCCGAGAGCCGAGACCGGCACATCGGCGGGGTCCCGGCCGCGCGGACCACGGGCGGGTGCCCGGTCAGCCGAGCTCGTAGTCGAACCGGATGCGATGCGTGCCGTCGGCGTCGACCGTGATCCCTCCGGTGCCGGAGATGCCGGTCAGGTCGCCGGTGCCGCTGGAGGGCACGATGGTGAAGAACTCCGCGGTGCGGTCACCGCCGGACGTGGTCGCCGAGTGCACGAAGTTGAAGGAGCCCTCCCGGCCGTGCAGCGACCCCTCGAACGACTCCATGGCCACATATGTGCCGACGCCGGTCGCCTGGTCGAACGCGGCGGTGAACAGGGTCGCCGAGCGACCGGCGGCCTCTCCCTCGAAGTGCTTCTCGATGGTCGCGACACCTACCGGCAGCCCGGTGGCAACGGCCGGCTCGGCCTTCAACTCGGTGGGGACGAACGCTTTGACGATGAAGGTTCCGTTGGCTCTCATGTGCTGACCGTACCGAGGCGGCCCGGCGCGCTGAGGCGGTCTGACATACCGAGGTGGTCTGACATGCGAGGCGGTCCGGCGCGCTGAGTGCTCCGGCGCGCCGAGTGGTCCGACGTGAGGGGCGGTCCGACGTGCCGAGGCGGTCCGACGTGCCGAGGCGGTCCGACGCGTCGACGCCGGTGTCATGGCCGAGCCGCTCGGCTCACCCGCCCTCCCCGCGCAGCGCCCGGTCGACCGAGGCGGTCCGACACGGCGAGGCCGGTGTCATGCCCGAGCCGCTCGGCTCACCCGCCCTCCTCGCGCAGCGCCCGGTCGATCTCGCCCAGCGCCCGGGTCAGCCGTGCGTAGTCCTGAGGGTCGACCGGGTTGACGAAGTACTGCTCGACGACGCGCGCGTGGACTGCGGAGGCCCGAAGGAATACCGTACGACCGTGCTCCGTGGGCTCCACCAGGACGCTTCTGCGGTCCTCGGGAGACGGCAGCCGTCGGACCAGACCGGCTTGTTCCATGCGGTCGATCAGGCGAGTGGTGCCGCCGCTGGTGAGCGTGAGGTCGTCCGCCAGGCGACGCTGGGAGACCTCTTCGTCGGGCTGCCGGCACAGCCGGATGAGGACCTCCAGCATCGTGTGACTGATCCCGCACTCCCGCCGCAGCGCCGCGTCGATCCGCTGTTCCAGCCGGGTCGCGGACTTGATCAGCAGGCCGAAATCGCGAACGAGGCTGCTGTTGGCGGCATGGGCGGCTTCGTCGCCCTGCCGGATCGCGGCATTCACCTGTCTGAACCCTCCGACTCCATGTCAGCCCGGTCGGGCCCCTCTGCCGATGCCCCGAGCTTACTGCTCCATCATCTACTGAGCGCTCACTCACTGAGCACTCACTCACTCATGGGCCTATTTACCTGATTCCTCATTTGCTGAGCGATCAGTGAAATTCTATGGTGGGCGCAGCACTCCGCCGGGGAGGCAGCACCCGCCAGGGAGAGGGAGAGATCAGTGGATCTGCGGCACTGGCTCGGCCGAGCCACCGACGCGATACAGAAGTGGGCCGACACCTTCGGTCCCTACGAGGCACACCCGTCGCTCCGGGTCGACGACGACCGCTTCGCCGAGGCCTTCCAGGAGTTCACCGGGAGACTGGAGGACAACTACCCCTTCTTCCACCCGCGCTACGCGGGGCAGATGCTCAAGCCGCCGCACCCGGCCGCGGTGGTCGGCTACCTCACCGCCATGCTGATCAACCCCAACAACCACGCCCTGGACGGCGGCCCCGCCACCGCCCGGATGGAACGTGAGGCCGTAGCGCGGCTCGCCGCGATGTTCGGCTACGACACCCACCTCGGCCACCTCACCACCAGCGGCACGATCGCCAATCTCGAAGCGCTGTTCGTCGCCCGGGAGTTGCACCCGGGCCGGGGCATCGCCTACAGCCAGGACGCCCACTACACCCATGGCCGCATGTGCCATCTCCTGGGCCTCGAAGGCCACCCCGTACGGACGGACAGCGGCGGCCGCATCGATCTCGACGCGCTCGCAGGCCTGCTGCGTACGGGGAAGGTGGGGACGGTGGTCCTCACCGCGGGAACCACCGGACTGGGGGCCGTCGACCCCGTCCACGAGGCATTGGCGCTGCGGGAGCGCCACGGCGTCCGCATCCACGTGGACGCCGCCTACGGCGGCTTCTTCACCCTCCTGGCAGGCGCCGACGGCCCCGCCGGACTCCCGCCCGCCCCCTGGCGGGCCATCGCGCAGTGCGACTCGATCGTGGTCGATCCCCACAAGCACGGGCTCCAGCCCTACGGCTGTGGTGCCGTACTCTTCCGCGATCCCGAGGTGGGACGCTTCTATCTCCACGACTCGCCCTACACCTACTTCACCTCCAGCGAGTTGCACCTCGGGGAGATCAGCCTGGAGTGCTCGCGCGCGGGAGCGTCGGCCGCGGCCCTGTGGCTCACCTTCCAGCTCCTGCCGCCCACCCCCGACGGGCTCGGCCGGGTCCTGGCCGCCAGCCGGCGGGCCGCGCTGAGATGGGCCGAACTCATCACCGCGTCGGACGCCCTGGAGCTCTACCAGCAGCCCGAACTGGACATCGTCACCTACTTCCCGGCCGTCGAGTCCGCCTCCCTGAGCGCCATCGACGCCGCTTCCGCACGCATCCTGGCCGCCGGTATGACCGAGCCCGATCCGGTGTTCCTGAGCACCTTCACAGCGAGCCGTGAGGCGTTCACCGCACGCCATCCCAAGCTGACCGCGGACGCCGACGACGCACGCGTCCTGCGCAGCGTCCTGTTGAAGCCCGAATCCGAGCACTCCGTCGAACACGTGCTCGGCCGGGTGGAGCAACTCGCCCGGAACCGCTAGGGCGCACGGACCTGGCCGGTCCCGGCGGCCCCGGGAAGACGGGTGTCCTGGCTGAACGTGTCACCGGGACGCGTGGAGCGGTGGTCGGCGCGGGCGGCGCCGACCACCGACATGAGCGCACGCTGTTCGACACCAACGTCTTCGGCGTGGTGCGTGTCGCCCGCGCCTGAGGAACGACGTCGACGTCTTGACGGGGCTGCACCGCTCCCACTACGTTCCTGAAACGATTCAAGAAGGGCCGTACCCGCTCGCCGCAAAGGACTCGACACCCATGGCACCCCACCCTGCAGCCGCCGCCCTCCTCGCCCGTTCCCATCGGCTCGGTGCCGATCCCCGTAACACCAACTACGCCGGTGGCAACGCCTCCGCGAAGGGCAGCGACACCGATCCCGTGACCGGCGGTGAGGTCGAGCTGATGTGGGTGAAGGGGTCCGGTGGCGACCTCGGTACCCTCACGGAGGCGGGGCTCGCGGTGCTGCGGCTGGACCGGTTGCGGGCCCTGAAGGACGTCTACCCGGGGGTCGAGCGCGAGGACGAGATGGTCGCCGCGTTCGACTACTGCCTGCACGGCAAGGGCCAAGCGGCCCCCTCCATCGACACCGCCATGCACGGTCTGGTGGACGCGGGCCACGTGGACCATCTGCACCCCGACTCCGGAATCGCGCTCGCCTGCGCGGCCGACGGGGAGAAGCTGACCGCCGAGTGCTTCGGCGACACGGTGGTGTGGGTGCCGTGGCGGCGGCCCGGCTTCCAGCTGGGTCTGGACATCGCGGCCGTCAGGGAGGCCAACCCGGAAGCCATCGGCTGCGTTCTCGGGGGCCACGGCATCACCGCGTGGGGGGACACCGCCGAGGAGTGCGAGCGCAACTCGCTCCACATCATCCGCGCCGCCGAGGCCTTCCTCGCCGTACGAGGGAAGCCGGAGCCCTTCGGGCCGGTGATCGAGGGGTACGAGGCGCTGCCGGACGCGGAGCGGCGGGAGCGGGCCGCGGCCCTGGCCCCGTACGTCCGTGCGCTGGCCTCCCGGGACAGGGCGCAGGTCGGTCACTTCACCGACTCGGACGTCGTCCTCGACTTCCTCGCCCGCGCGGAGCACCCGCGGCTGGCCGTACTCGGCACCTCCTGCCCGGACCACTTCCTGCGGACCAAGGTCCGGCCGCTGGTCCTCGACCTGCCGCCGACCGTTCCGCTCGACGAGGCGACCGCCCGGCTGAAGGAGCTGCACGCCGCCTACCGCGAGGAGTACGCCGCCTACTACGAGCGGCACGCCCTGCCCGACTCCCCCGCGATGCGCGGCGCCGACCCGGCGATCGTGCTCGTGCCCGGCGTCGGCATGTTCTCCTTCGGCAAGGACAGGCAGACCGCCCGGGTGGCCGGCGAGTTCTACGTCAACGCCATCAACGTGATGCGCGGGGCGGAGGCCGTGTCGACGTACGCGCCCATCGAGGAGTCGGAGAAGTTCCGTATCGAGTACTGGGCGCTGGAGGAGGCCAAGCTCCAGCGGATGCCGAGGCCCGAGCCGCTCGCGACGAGGGTCGCGCTGGTGACGGGTGCCGGCAGCGGGATCGGCCGGGCCATCGCGCACCGGCTGGTGGCCGAGGGCGCCTGTGTTGTCGTCGCGGACCTGGACGCGGACAGCGCCGAGCGGGTCGCCGAGGAGCTCGGCGGGGCGGACAGGGCCCTCGCCGTCACCGTGGACGTCACGTCCGAGGAGCAGATCTGCGAGGCGTTCCGGGCGGCGGTGCTGGCCTTCGGCGGCGTGGATCTCGTGGTCAACAACGCGGGTATCTCCATCTCCAGGCCGCTGCTGGAGACGTCGGCGAAGGACTGGGACCTCCAGCACGACATCATGGCCCGGGGCTCGTTCCTGGTCTCGCGCGAGGCGGCCCGCGTGATGATCGCGCAGGGACTGGGCGGTGACATCGTCTACATCGCCTCCAAGAACGCCGTCTTCGCCGGGCCCGACAACATCGCGTACTCGGCGACCAAGGCCGACCAGGCCCATCAAGTACGGTTGCTGGCAGCCGAATTGGGCGAGCACGGCATCCGCGTCAACGGTGTCAACCCGGACGGTGTGGTGCGCGGCTCGGGCATCTTCGCGGGCGGCTGGGGGGCGCAGCGGGCCGCCGTGTACGGGGTGGAGGAGGAGAAGTTGGGCGAGTTCTACGCCCAGCGGACCATCCTCAAGCGGGAGGTGCTGCCGCAGCACGTCGCGAACGCCGTCTTCGCACTGACCGGCGGGGACCTGACACACACCACCGGACTGCACATCCCGGTCGACGCGGGTGTGGCGGCCGCGTTCCTGCGATGAGCGCCGCAGTGGCGTCCTACGCCGCGGTCGACCTCGGGGCGTCCAGCGGGCGCGTCATGGTCGGCCGGGTGGGCCCCGGCACGCTGGAGCTCACCGAGGCGCACCGGTTCCCCAACCGGCCCGTACGGGTCCCCGAGGGGCTGCGCTGGGACATCCTCTCGCTGTACGCGGGCGTCCTCGACGGGCTGCGCGCGGCCGGCCGGGTCGACTCGATCGGCATCGACAGCTGGGCCGTGGACTACGGCCTGCTGGACGCGGACGGAGCGCTGCTGGGCAACCCGGTCCACTACCGCGACGCCCGCACCGAGGACGTCGCGGAGAAGGTGTGGGCAACCGTGCCGGCCGCCGAACTGTACGCGGCCACGGGACTGCAGTACGCGCCCTTCAACACGCTCTACCGGCTGACGGCGGCCCGTTCCTCGGCGGCTCTGGCCCGGGCGAGGCGCCTGCTGCTCGTTCCGGACCTGCTCATCTACTGGCTCACGGGCGAGCAGGGCACCGAGCTGACCAACGCGTCGACGACGCAGCTGATCGACCCGCGCACGCGCGACTGGTCGTACGACATCGCGGGCCGGCTGGGTGTCGACCTGAGCCTGTTCGCGCCGCTGCGCCGGCCCGGCGACCCGGCGGGCGTGCTGCGGCCGGAGGTACTGGAGGAGACGGGGCTGACGGGTCCGGTACCGGTGACGACGGTCGGCTCGCACGACACGGCGTCCGCGGTGGCCGCGGTGCCGGCCACGACCGAGCGGTTCGCGTACATCTGCACGGGCACCTGGTCCCTGGCCGGGCTGGAGCTGGACGCTCCGGTGCTGACCGAGGCGAGCCGCGCCGCCAACTTCACCAATGAGCTGGGGCTGGACGGCACGGTCCGCTACCTGCGCAACATCATGGGGCTGTGGCTGCTCCAGGAGTGCCTGCGGGAGTGGGGCGATCCGGATCTGCCGGCGCTGTTGTCCGCGGCCGCCGGCGTACCGGCGCTGCGGTCGGTCGTGGACGCGGGAGACGCGGCGTTCCTGGCTCCGGGCCGGATGCCGGGGCGCCTCGCCGAGGCGTGCCGTGCCTCCGGGCAGCCGGTGCCGGGCTCACCCGCCGAGGTCACCCGGTGCATCCTCGACTCGCTCGCGCTCGCCCACCGCCGGGCCGTGTCGGACGCCCGGCGACTGGCCGACCGCCCGGTCGACGTCGTGCACATCGTCGGCGGCGGCACCCGCAACGCGCTGCTGTGCCAGCTGACCGCCGACGCCTGCGGGCTGCCGGTGGTGGCGGGCCCGACGGAGGCGGCGGCGCTCGGGAACGTCCTTGTCCAGGCCCGGGCCCACGGGCTGGTCGGCGACCGTGCGCGGATGCGTCGACTGCTCGCCGAGACCCAGCCGTTGACACGATACGAGCCGCAAGGTGACACGGCACCCTGGCGCGACGCGGAGTCGCTGCTCGGCACGCCGTGAGCCGGGGTCTCCCCGAGGCCGCGTCCGCCGATTACCCTGCACTCATCCGATGACCGACCACAAGGAGCCGCGATGCGTGTCGCTCTGTTCCTGACCTGCGTCAACGACACGCTCTATCCGGATACCGGGCGCGCCGTGGTGAAACTCCTGACCAGTCTGGGCGTCGAGGTCGACTTCCCGATGGCGCAGACCTGCTGTGGGCAGGCCCACTACAACACGGGCTATCGACATGAGGCCGAGCCGCTTGCGGTGAAGTTCTCCGATGTATTCCGGGAGTACGAGGCGATCGTGACGCCGTCGGGGTCATGTGGGGCGATGGTGCGTGAGCTGTATCCCCGGTTGGGTGAGCGCGCCCGGGCCGAGGGACGCGGGGACACGCTCGCGGCCACGCTGGCGCCCGTGGTCCCGAAGACGTACGAGCTCACGGAGTTCCTGGTGGACGTGCTCGGAGTGACGGACGTGGGCGCGTACTACCCGCACCGGGTGACGTACCACCCGACCTGCCACGGTCTGCGCAGCCTCGGTCTGGGCGACCGTGCCACACGGTTGCTGCGGGCCGTCAGGGGACTGGAGCTGGTCGAACTGCCGGGCGCGGAGGAGTGCTGCGGCTTCGGGGGCACCTTCGCCCTGAAGAACGCGGATGTCTCGGCCGCGATGGGCGCCGACAAGGTGCGCAACGCCGAGTCGACGGGCGCGGAGGTGCTGTGCTCGGCCGACAACTCCTGTCTGATGCACATCGGCGGGACGCTGGCCCGGCTGCGGGTCGGCATGCGGCCCGTCCACATCGCGGAGATCCTGGCGAGTACGGAAGAGGAGCCGCTGGTATGAGTGTCACCGTCCCGGTGAGGGGGCGCGTCGTATGAGCCGGACGTTCGTCGGGATGCCCGCGTTCCCGGAGGCCGCGCACGAGGCGGTCGGCAACCGGACCCTGCGCCGGAATCTGCGGCATGCCACCCACACCATCCGCGCGAAGCGCGCCAAGGCGGTCGCGGAGGTGTCCGACTGGGCGGAGCTGCGGGAGGCGGGCCGGCAGATCAAGGACCACACCCTTCGCCGCCTCGACCGCTACCTGGTGCAGTTGGAGGAGTCGGTCACGGCCGCCGGAGGCACGGTGCACTGGGCCGCCGACGCGGACGAGGCCAACCGGATCGTCACCGAACTGGTCAAGGCGACCGGCGAGTCGGAGGTAGTCAAGGTCAAGTCCATGGCCACGCAGGAGATCGGTCTCAACGAGGCGCTGGAGGCGGAGGGCATCCGGGCGTACGAGACCGATCTCGCCGAACTGATCGTGCAGTTGGGCAGGGACCGGCCCTCGCACATCCTGGTCCCGGCCATCCACCGCAACCGCGGCGAGATCCGCGACATCTTCCGCTCCCGGATGGGCGCATGGGGCCGCCCGGCTCCCGAGGGGCTCACCGACACGCCCGCCGAACTCGCCGAGGCGGCCCGGCTGCATCTGCGCGAGAAGTTCCTGCGCGCCAAGGTCGGGATCTCGGGCGCGAACTTCATGGTCGCCGAGACCGGCACGCTGGTGGTGGTCGAGTCGGAGGGCAACGGGCGGATGTGCCTCACGCTCCCGGAGACGCTGATCTCGGTCGTCGGCATCGAGAAGATCGTGCCGACCTGGCGGGACCTGGAGGTGTTCCTGCAGACGCTCCCCCGCTCCTCGACGGCCGAGCGCATGAACCCGTACACGAGCATATGGACGGGGACGACGGACTCCCGGACGGCCGACGGGCCGCAGACCTTCCATCTGGTCCTGCTGGACAACGGCCGCACCGACACGCTCGCCGACCAGGTCGGCCGCCAGGCGCTGCGCTGCATCCGCTGCTCGGCGTGTCTCAATGTCTGCCCGGTGTACGAGCGGGCGGGCGGCCATGCCTACGGCTCGGTCTACCCGGGGCCGATCGGCGCCATCCTCAGCCCGCAGCTGCGGGGCACCCAGAGCGAGATCGACGCCTCGCTGCCCTATGCGTCCTCGCTGTGCGGAGCCTGCTACGAGGTATGTCCGGTCGCCATCGACATCCCCGAGGTGCTGGTGCATCTGCGGGAGCGGGTCGTGGAGGGCGGCCCCGTGACACGCGGCGGCAACAAGGTGGTCCTGAAGCCGGCGAAGGGGCACGCGGCCGAGCGGGCGGCGATGCGGGCGGCACGCTGGGCGTTCAGCCACCCCGGCGCGCTGCGCACCGGCCAGCGGCTGGTCTCGCACTCCCGCCGCTTCCATCCACGGACGCTGCCGGGCCCCGGCAGGGCGTGGAGCGCGAGCCGGGACCTGCCGGCGGTGCCCGCGGAACCGTTCCGCGACTGGTGGCGGCGTACGCACGGGGGGAAGGACACGAGGTGAGCAGCAGGGATCTGATCCTGGGCCGGGTGCGGCGCGCACTGGCGGACGTCCCAGAGGACGACACGCCGTACGAGCAGGCCGTTTCCCGCGACTATCCGAGGCAGCACGGCGAGCGCACCGTCGAGGAGACGGTGGATCTGCTGGCGGAGAACCTGGCGGACTACCGGGCGATCGTGCACCGCTGCACGGCCGACGCGCTGGCTGCGGTGATCGCCGGGCTGCTCGCCGAGCGGGGCGCCCGGACGGTGCTGGTACCGCCGGGCCTCGATCCGCGGTGGCTCGCGGCGGCCGACGCGGAGCTGGTCCCGGATCGGGCCGAGGGCACCGCGCACGAGCTGGACCGGGTCGACAGCGTCGTCACCGGGTGTGCGGTGGCCGTCGCCGAGACCGGCACCGTCGTGCTGGACGGCGGACCCGATCAGGGGCGCCGCCGTATCACTCTGGTGCCGGACCACCACATCTGCGTCGTGCGGGTCCCCGACCAGGTCGTCGCCTCCGTCCCACAGGCCCTCGAACGCCTCGACCCGGTCCGCCCGTTGACCTGGATCTCCGGGCCCTCGGCGACCAGCGACATCGAGCTGGAGCGGGTCGAGGGGGTGCACGGTCCGCGCACCCTGGAGGTGGTGCTGGTGAGCGATCAGGACAGGACCGAGGTCACCTCGTAGCCGCCCTTGGAGGCACCGGTACGAGGCCGTGCCGTCCGGGACGCCGCTGGTGGGCGGGGTACGACCGGTGCCGTTAGCGTGAGGGAATGATCCGGTTCGAACAGGTCACCAAGCGGTATCCGGACGGCACGACAGCTGTGGACGACCTGTCCTTGGAGGTCGACGAGGGCGAGCTCGTCACACTCGTGGGACCGTCCGGCTGTGGCAAGACGACCACGATGATGATGGTCAACCGGCTCATCGAGCCGACCGCGGGCCGGATCTTCCTGGGTGGCAAGGACATCGCGACCGTGGACCCGGTGCGGTTGCGGCGCCGGATCGGCTACGTGATCCAGCAGGTGGGGTTGTTCCCGCACCGTACGGTCCTCGACAACACGGCGACGGTGCCGTACCTGATCGGCTGGAAGAAGACGAGGGCACGGGCGCGGGCCGCCGAACTGCTCGACCTGGTGGGGCTGGACCCGACGACGTACGGGCCGCGCTACCCCGACCAGTTGTCGGGCGGTCAGCGGCAGCGGGTCGGGGTGGCGCGGGCGCTGGCGGCGGATCCGCCCGTCCTGCTGATGGACGAACCGTTCGGCGCCGTCGACCCGGTGGTGCGGGAGCAGTTGCAGGACGAGTTCCTGAGGATGCAGGAGGCCGTACGCAAGACGGTGCTGCTGGTCACGCACGACATCGAGGAGGCCGTACGGCTCGGCGACCGGATCGCGGTGTACGGGCAGGGGCGCATCGAGCAGTTCGACACACCGGGGGCGGTGCTGGGCACGCCCGCCACGCCGTATGTCGCCGAGTTCGTGGGCGCGGACCGGGGGCTGAAGCGACTGTCGGTGACGGAGATCCAGCCGAGCGATCTGGAGCAGCCCCCGACCGCGCGGCTCGACGAGCCCGCCGGGCGGGCGGCGGCCCGACTGCACAGGGAGGGCGCGCGCTGGGCGGTCGTGCTGGACGCCGAGGGCTCTCTGCACGGCTGGGTCGGGGCCGACGCACTCGGCGCGGGCGGCGTCGTCCGTGACCATGCCCACCGGATGAACTCCTGGGTTCCGGTGGGCGCTCCACTGAAGCAGGCGTTCGGGGTGATGCTCCAGCATGACGCCGGGTGGGTCGCGGTGCTGGACGGGGCGCGCTTCCTGGGTGTGCTGACCCCGGCGAAGCTCCACGAGGCGCTGCGCCGCTCGGTGGACGCGGACGCGCGTGGCATCTCGCGGGGGCAAGTGTCGTTCGACTCGGTGGCGGACGCATAAGGGGTCCTTGCACTATGCCCGCCCGGGTCGCGTGGTCTGGCACCGCACCTCGCAAGGCGCCGGAAGGACCGCCGCGACCCGAATGCGGGCACCGGAACGCCCGGGCCCGTGCCGTGCGCACGAGGCCCGGGGAGCGGACACTGGAGCGCATGACCCGTCAGGCTGGGCCCGAGGGAGGGACGATCGAGCGGCGGGTCGTGCTGCGGGGCGCGGCCGGTGCGCTGCTGGGCGCCGCAGCCGCCGGCTGTACGGGCGGCGGCTCGCCCCGGCACACCCCCGGTTCGCCGTCGGCGACTGCCTCTCCCACGGGCTCCCCCGTGCCCGGCGCTCTTCCGCGCACCACACCCTGGCGCCCCACGTCCGCCGAGGTCGACCCCGAGGTGAAGCTGCGCGCCGTCCAGCTCGTCGAGGCCATCGGCGCGTGGCCGGCCGGGAAGGGCGGCACGGCCGCGGCCGAGGCCCGGGTTGCCGCGCTGCGCCTGCCCACCGGTCTGGTGGGTCAGGCGGGGACTCTGCTGCCGTCCGCCGACGCGGCCGCGCTGCAGGTCGTGGACGCACAGTACGGCGGGATCCTCACGGATGCGTCGAGCGTGCTGGTGGTGTGCCGGCAGTGGACCCGGCACGGTGCCCGGATCGTCGCGGGCGGTACGACGGTCGACGTACGGCTGGTACGGACCGGGTCCGCGTGGACCGTGACCGCCCTGCACCCCGCGCAGCCCGGCGCGGCGGTCGGCTCGCCGTCGGCGGCCGTTCGCGCGGTACTGGCGGACACCCGGATCGTGCTGCCACCCGCGGCGGAGGCCGACCTGCGCAGCGGCCTGGTCCACGACAGCGTGCCGAGCGCGATGCTGTGGCTGGCGAGGACGTATCGGATGGAGGTGAGTGTGGTGCGTTCCGGGCATCCGCTGAACGTCTTCGGCACCAACCGGCCCAGCGACCATCCACGCGGCCGGGCGTTCGACGTCTGGCGGATCGACGGCCGGGCGGTGGTCGACCCGGCCGCACCACGGACTCTGGTCGAACGCTTCATGCGGGACGCGGCGGCCGCCGGGTCCTACAACGTCGGCGGGCCGGTCCAGTTGTCGGGCGGCGCGACGTCCGGCCAGTTCTTCAGCGACGACACCCACCACGATCACGTGCACATCGGCTTCCTGCGCTGAGAGGTGGGCGCCACGAGGTCACTTCACCAGCCCCTTGTCCTTGAGGTAGGCGCGGGCCACGTCCTGCGGAAGCCGCCGCCTGCTGTCGACCTGACGGTTCATCGACGCCAGGTCCCGCGTGCTCAGTACGGAGTTGAGCGCGCCCAGTGCCCTGGTGACGCGTTCGCCGCCCGCGCGGGAGCGGTTGACGACGGGGACGATGTAGTCCGCGTTCTGGAGGTGCTTGTCGTCGGCGAGCAGGACGAGCCCGAACTCGTCGAGGGTCGCGTCCGTGGTGGTGGTCAGCACCATCTGGTCCCGCCCGCTCTGGACGGCCCGCTTGGCCTGGGTGGTGCCGACGCCCTTGGGGTCGACGCCGATGACGTCGATGCCGTACGTCTTCCGCAACCCGGGTTCGCAGTAAGGCCGTTGGACGCATTCGTCACCGGCCGCGAGCCGCACCCCCAGACCCGACCTGCCGAGGTCGCTCAGTGTGGTGAGGTGGTGCCGGCGGGCGTAGGACCGCGTCACCGCGAAGGCGTTCTGGTCGACCGCCCGGCCGGGGTCGAGCACCGTGAGCCCACGGGGCGCCGCCAGTCTCCGCAGGGCCTTCATGGTGGCGTCGAGGTCCGGAGAGCCGACGGGCGCGGCGCCGGCCCCATGGGTCTTGGCGTCGAGCCAGTCCGCGAAGGTGGCCGCGTACTCCGCCACGACGTCGATCTGCCCTGATTCCAGGGCTGGTTCGTACAGTTCGCGGTTGTTGACGGTGAGGATGGACGTGCGGTACCCGGCCTGGGTCAGCAGAAGTGCGTACATCTGGGCGAGCAGGTCGCTCTCGGTGAAGCCGGCCGAGCCGACGGTCAGATGTCTGCTGTCGCCGGGCGAGGCGGTGATCCGACCGCGGGTCTCCAGGGAGGGGCCCGTCGCGCAGCCTGCGACCAGGAGCACGGTCGCGATCGCCGCGTACCGTCTCATCGCGGGCCTCGTGTCCCGCGCGGGGCCAGCCGCTCGACGGCCTCGAAGATCCCCTCGACGATCAGTGCGAACAGGGCCACCAGCACCGCCCCGGCGACGACCTGGGGCGTACTGGCCAGGTTGAAGCCCGCGGTGATGATGCGACCGAGTCCGCCGCCACCCGCGAGGGCGGCGATCGTGGCGGTCGCGACGAGCTGTACGGCGGCGATCCGTACACCGTTGAGGACCATCGGGAGCGCAAGGGGCAGCTCGACGTGGAACAGCGTCTGCCCACCGGTCATCCCCATCCCCCGCGCCGCCCGCACGACGCTGCGGTCGACCTCGCGCATGCCGACGTACGCGTTGGTGAGCAGTGGCGGCACGGCGAACAGGACGAGGGCGACGACGGTCGGGCCCTCGCCCCAGGTGCCGATCGGGGTGAGCAGCAGCAGGACCAGGACCGCGAAGGTGGGGACGGCACGGCCGACGTTGGAGATGTTGACGGCGAGCGCGCCGCCCCTGCCGAGATGGCCGAGGACGAGCGCGACGGGCAGCGCGATCACACAGCTGATGAGCAGACAGACCGCGGTCAGGACGAGATGCTGCTCCAACCGGTGCCGGATGCCGTCGTCACCCGCCCAGTGGGCCGGGTCGATGAGCCAGTGCCAGGTGCCGCTGAGGGTCCTCATCCACGTGTCGCCCTCGTCCAGGGTGTGAGCAGCCGCTGCACGCCGAGCAGCAGAAGATCGGCCGCCACCGCGATCAGCACGCACAGCACGGACGCGGTGAGCACCTGTGCCTTGAAGTATGTGTTCATGCCCGCATAGATCAGGTTCCCGAGCCCGCCGAAGCCGACGATCGCGCCGACCGTGACGAGGGAGACCGCCGAGACGGTGGCGATACGGAGCCCGGCCATGGCGGCGGGCAGGGCGAGCGGCAGTTCGACGGCGAGCAACAGCCGGATCGGGCCGTATCCGACCCCCCGGGCGGCCTGCCGGGTCTCCTCGGGGACCGCGTGCAGGCCCGCGAGCACATTGCGGACCAGCAGGGTGAGCGAGTAGAGGACGAGCCCGGCGACCACCAGGGCCGCCGACAGCCCGTACAGGGGCAGCAGCAGCGAGAACATCGCCAGGGACGGGATCGTGTAGAGGACCGTGGTGACCGCGAGGACGGGACCGGCCGCCCAGCCCCAGCGGCGGGCCAGCAGGGCCAGCGGTACGGCGATGGCGAGGCCGATCAGCACGGAGACCGCGGTCAGTTGCACATGCTGGAGCACCGCGTCGAGGAGGATGTGGCGGCGGGTGCGCAGATACTCACCGCAGATCCACTCGTTGCGGGCGAGGCAGTCGTCGGGGCTCGCGGTCACGCGTCCATTGCACCGACCGGACGAGCGTGCGCGCTCGTTGTGGTGGCCCGTCCGGGGGCGTCACCGTCCATCGCCCGGCGGTACGGATCCTCGCTCCGGGACCGGTCCAGGGTCAGGGGGTGCCTTCGGAGGGCCGTCCCTCGGGGCGGCCCCTGGCGCTGTTCCGGTTGGCGTGGAGGCTCGGGGTGATCGGGTCGCCCCCGGTGCCTCCGGTGCCCCGGGTGGTGTCGGTGTCGTCCTCGTGGCCCTGCTGCTTGACCTCCTCCAGGACTTCCTCGGTTGCCGTACGGGTCGGCTTCTTGCGCCATGGAAGGCGCCGCAGGATGGTGCGCATGCGGGGTGAGTACCCGAAGATCGGCGGTCCAGGCAGGGGGATCGCCGCCCGTGGATCACGACCCGTCCAGCGCCCGCGCCGCCACCCTCAGGTCCGACACGAGTCCGGCGTACGCGGCCTCGCGGTCGTCGGCGCGCAGGATCGCCGAGGGATGCACGGTGGCGACGATGTACCGCTCCTCGTCCGTGCCGGGCATCGGCAGCAGGCTTCCCCGGTCCTTGGTCACCCGGAACGAGCCGCCCAGCAGTGCCTTGGCCGCCGTCGCGCCCAGGGCGACCACGACCTCGGGGCGGACCAGGTCCAGCTCGGCACAGAGCCAGGGACGGCAGGCGGCCACCTCGCGCAGGGTGGGGGCCTTGTGGATGCGCCGCTTGCCGCGTTCGGCGACGGTGAACTTGAAGTGCTTGACCGCGTTGGTGAGGTAGGCCGAGCCACGGTCGATCTCGGCGTCCGCCAGCGCCTTGTCGAGCAGACGGCCGGCCGGCCCGACGAAGGGTTCGCCCTGCCGGTCCTCCTGGTCGCCGGGCTGCTCTCCCACCAGGACGACCCGCGCCGAGGGCTCACCCCTGCCGAACACGGTCTGTGTGGCGTTCTCGTACAGGGGGCAGCCCCGGCAGTTCGCGGCGGCACGCCGGTATGCGTCCAGCCCGCCGTCACGCGGCAGGAACGGGGTCGCGTCGTACGCGGGCGCCCGGGTGTCGTCGGGACGGCTCATGCCTGCTTCACCTCCCGGGCCCGCTGTGCCCACTCGCGTCCCGGAGTACCCCTTCCCCCGCTCGCACACACCTGCTCGAATGGTGACGATGGAGAGGAACCAGATATCGCCGGATGCCACGCCACCACCCGGAGGGGACGATGACCTCGAAAGCCCGTCCGGGGAGCAGCGAGCCGGACCCCACCGCCCCGGAAGCGGAGCGGATCCTCCAGCTGGAGGAGGAGGTGGGCCACCTCAAGGAGGCCATCACCTCGCACGCGGTCGTGGACCAGGCGATCGGCATGCTGGTCGCCCTCGGACACGTGAGCCCGGACCAGGGGTGGGAAGTGCTCCGGGAAGTCTCCCAGCACGCGAACATCAAGCTGCGGAATGTCGCCGAGTTGATACTCGTCTGGGGTCGCGACGGAGATCTGCCGCCCGATGTCCGCGTCCATCTGGAGGAGACGCTCGACCGTTACGGTCCTACGCAGCTTCCGGATGGTCCGGCGTCCCCATGACGCCCACCGGAGAGGCTTCCGGCCCCTCGGGGCTATTTCATCTCACTGGCCATTGGTAAGAGCGTTTCAAACACCCCCTGACGGATAGTCCGGGAAGTGGCGGCACACTTGCCAAACCGTTCCCGGGAGGGTTCGGCAGTGAGCCCACCGCAAACGGCCGTCCGGTCGGCGAGCGGTCCGGGCGGCCGAATGCTTGCCGGCCCCGCGAGGGGCCGGCAAGCGGGATCAGACGATGTCGGCCGTCGCCTCCTCGCGCACCCGCGCGCAGCAGCCACTGAGCAGACGCGAGACGTGCATCTGGGAGATGCCGAGCTGGCTGGCGATGCGGCTCTGGGTCATGCCGCGGAAGTAGCGCAGATAGAGGATGGTGCGCTCGCGTTCGGGCAAGGACCGCAGACACGGCTTGACGGCCTCGCGGTCGACGATCAGGTCGTATCCGGAGTCGGCATCGCCCAGCGCGTCGCCCAGGGCGTACCCGTCGTCACTGCCCGCCACCTCCGCGTCCAGGGACAGTGCGGTGAAGCTGTCCATGGCTTCCAGGCCCACGCGGACGTCCTCCTCGCTGAGGTGCGCGTGATCGGCGATCTCGGCGACGCTCGGCCCGCGCCCGGGGCTCTCCTGCGAGATCTCCTTGACCGCCACCCGGACGCGGTTGCGCAGGTCCTGGACGCGGCGCGGCACATGCAGGACCCACATGTGGTCACGGAAGTGCCGCTTGATCTCACCGGTGATGGTGGGGATCGCATAGCTTTCGAACGCGTAGCCGCGCGCCGGCTCATACCGGTCGACCGCCTTGACCAGGCCCAGTGCGGCGACCTGGCACAGATCCTCGACGGACTCGCCCCGCCCCCGGTAGCGCCGGGCGATGCGCTCGGCCATGGGGAGCCACGACCGGACGATCTCGTCGCGCAGCGCCTGCCGCTCGGGACCGTCGGGCAGACCGCGCAGCCGTGCGAAGTCCTCGGTGGTGTCGGGGGCGTCGTCGTGTGGGTGTTGCTTCGCTTTGACCGTGATGCGCATGGTGCTCTTCAACTCCCTCAGGGGGCTGATTGGACAGTCACCACGGGAGGGCGCACACGGCACGCACGGGGCACGCACCCCGGGTCTGGTGGGCCAGCTCCCACGGACGTGCCTCCTGTCCGAAGCACTAGATGAGCCCATTCCCCCCTTTCCGGTCGTGAAACAATTCGGCCTGGGTTTACTACGGGCGCTCACCCGATTCCCCCGAGTAGCGTCGGGAAATTCGCTGAAATCGCTGAAACTCTTGGCTCCGGGAATTCATCGGCGGTATTCAGCCGACAGGGCGATCGAGGGGACCCTCCGTTTCGTTCGGTCGGGGCGCGGGACGCAGCCAGAGGGTGGCGAGGGGCGGAAGCGTGAGCCGGATGCCGTGCCAGGGGGTGGCGTCCGGTAGCAGGGGGTGGGGGTTGTGGACGTCGCTGCCGCCGTACCTGGCCAGGTCGGTGTTGAGGAGTTCGTGCCAGGCCGGGACGTCGTCCGGGACGCCCAGGCGGTAGTCGTGGCGGACGACCGGGGAGAAGTTCGAGACGGCCAGCAGGGGCGTGCCCTCCGCGTCGAACCGCAGGAAGGCGAACACGTTGTCGTCGGCCGCGTCGCCCACCACCCACTGGAAGCCGGACGGTTCGGTATCCCGCTGCCACAGCGCCGGAGTGCCGCGATAGATCTCGTTCAGGTCGCGGACCAGGTCGCGCACGCCCCGGTGATCGGGCTCCGCCCCGTACGCCGGATCCAGCAGCCACCAGTCCGGGCCGTGGGCCTGCGACCACTCCCCGCCCTGGGCGAACTCCTGCCCCATGAAGAGGAGTTGCTTGCCCGGGTGGGCCCACATGAAGCCCAGGTAGGCGCGGTGGTCGGCGCGCTGCTGCCACCAGTCGCCCGGCATCTTCGACACCAGCGACCGCTTGCCGTGCACGACCTCGTCGTGGGAGATCGGGAGCACGTAGTTCTCGCTGTACGCGTACACCATCGAGAACGTCATCTCGTGGTGGTGGTACTTGCGGTGCACCGGGTCCTTGGACACGTACACCAGGGAGTCGTGCATCCAGCCCATGTTCCACTTCAGACCGAACCCGAGGCCGCCCTGATCGGTGGGTCTGGTGACCCCGTTCCAGGCCGTGGACTCCTCGGCGACCGTGATGACGCCGGGGCAGCGGCGGTAGACGGTGGCGTTCATCTCCTGCAGGAACGCCACGGCGTCCAGGTTCTCGTTCCCGCCGAACTCGTTCGGGCTCCACTGGCCCGGCTCGCGTGAGTAGTCGAGGTAGAGCATGGAGGCCACCGCGTCCACGCGCAGGCCGTCGATGTGGAACTCCTCGCACCAGTACACGGCGTTGGCGACCAGGAAGTTGCGCACCTCGCGCCGTCCGAAGTCGAACTCCAGCGTGCCCCAGTCGGGGTGGGCGGCGCGCCGGGGGTCGGCGTGCTCGTACAGGGGGCGCCCGTCGAACTCGGCCAGTGCCCAGTCGTCGCGCGGGAAGTGCGCCGGGACCCAGTCCATCAGTACGCCGATGCCGGCCCGGTGCAGTGCGTCGACCAGGTACTTGAAGTCGTCGGGGGTGCCCAGCCGGGCGGTGGGCGCGTAGAAGCCGGTGACCTGGTAGCCCCAGGAGCCGCCGAAGGGGTGCTCGGCGATCGGCATCAGCTCCACATGGGTGAAGCCGAGGTCCTTCACATACGCGGGCAGCTGCTCGGCGAGTTGCCGGTACGTCAGCCCGGGGCGCCAGGACGGCAGATGCACCTCGTAGACCGACAACGGCGCCTGGTGCACCGGCGTCCGCGCACGGTCCGCGAGCCACTCCCCGTCCTGCCACTCGTACGCGGACCGCGTCACGATCGATGCCGTCGCGGGAGGGACCTCCGCGCGGCGGGCCATGGGATCGGCGCGCACCGTGTGTGTGCCGTCGGGGCGTGTGATGTCGAACTTGTAGCGGGTGCCGGGTCCGATGCCGGGCACGAACAGCTCCCACACACCGGAGGAGCCCAGCGAGCGCATCGGATACCCGGTGCCGTCCCAGTGGCAGAAGTCCCCGGGGACCCTCACTCCGCGCGCGTTCGGTGCCCACACCGTGAAGCGGGTTCCCCGGACACCGGCATGGGTCGTCACATGGGCGCCGAGGGCCTTCCACAGCTCCTCGTGGCGGCCCTCGCCGATCAGGTGCAGATCGAGTTCACCGAGCGTGGGCAGGAAGCGGTAGGGGTCGTCCGCCTCCACTACGGCTCCCTCGTACGCCACCAGCAGCCGGTAGTCCGGTACGTCCCGCAACGGCAGCAGGGCCGAGAAGAAGCCCTCCCCGTCGTCGTGCAGCTCCGCCCATGCGTCACCCATGACGACGGTGACCGACAGCGCGCACGGCCGCAGCACGCGGAAGACCAACCCGCCCGGCACCGGATGCGCGCCCAGGACCGAGTGCGGGTCGTGGTGCGTGCCCGCCAGCAGCCGCTCACGGTCACCGGGCGACGCGGGTGCGGGGCTCGGGGTGCCGAGCCTGGGCGAGGAGAGGGGTGGTTGGGGGGCGGTGGGAACGGTCACGGCGTCAGCCTCCTCAGGCCGGGGCGTTCGGCCAGGCGTGCGATCGCCGCCATCGGCACGGGCAGCCAGTCCGGGCGGTGCCGGGCCTCGTACAGGACCTCGTACACGGCACGGTCGGTCTCGTAGGCGCGCAGCAGCTCGGGGACCGCCCATGGGTCCCAGCCCGCCTCGGCGGCGTAGCCCGCGCAGTACGCCTCCCGGCAGCGCAGCGCCCACTCGGGACGCCATGGCCGACGGGCGTGGGCGGCGTAGTCGAAGGAGCGGAGCATGCCCGCCACATCGCGTACGGGAGACTGGGGGCGTCGCCGTTCGGGCAGCGGGCGAGCCGGTTCGCCCTCGAAGTCGATCACGCGCCACTGCCGTTCGGCCCGTAGCACCTGGCCCAGATGCAGATCGCCGTGGATGCGCTGGGCCGGCCGGGGCGCGTCGAGCGCGGCCAGCTCGGTGAAGGCGGACCGCAGCCCCGAGGCGTACGGCAGCAGTTCCGGTACGGCGTGGATGGCGTCCCGCAGCCGCCCGACCATCCCGGCCGCGAGCCGCCTGGTCTCCGCCGCGTCCTGGGACTCGACCGGGAACGCGGCGGCGAGGGCCAGATGCACCTCGGCCGTGGCCTGCCCCAGCTCGTACGCCTCCGCGGTGAACTCCTGGCCGGACGAGAGTGCGGTGAGCGCTTGTGTCCATCCGTCGGCGGCGCCGTGCAGGAACGGCTGGAGCACGCCGAGCGTCGCGCCCCACGGGCTGGACGTTCGGAACCAGGCCACCGGGACGGGTACGCGGGTGCAGCCCTGCCGGGCCAGGGCCCAGGGAACTTCCAGATCCGGGTTGACCCCGGGCCGCACCCGGCGGAAGACCTTCAGGATGTACGCGTCGCCGTACACCAGTGAGGAGTTGGACTGCTCGGCTTCGAGGAGGCGCGGAGCGAGACCGGCGGGGATGGTCACCCGCCCGTCCCGTTCGAAGCGGAGGGCGCCCACGGTGCCCGGCCTGCGCAGCCGCTCCAGGAGCAGGGACGCCGAGCGCCGGTCCTGGAGGGCGTCGTAGACCAGCAGCCCCGCCAGGGGACCCTCACTCGCGCGTCCGAGGACGGCGGGAGAGAGTCGGGGAGACAGTGACTCGCCTATGCCCAGAAGGAGTTGGTAGCAGTCATGGGCCGGTGCGGAGCCCGGTGCCCCGGTCGCCGGCGGCTCGGGGTAGCCGGCGCGGACCAGGATGTGCAGGCAGTTCGGGTGCAGCTCGGCCACCGACAGCAGCGCCAGTTCCGTGACCGGACGTCCCTTGCCTGCGAACCAGCGCTGGCGCGGCAGCCACTCGCGCAACAGACCGGAGAGCGAGGGCAGCAGCGAGGCGCGGCTGAGGCTGCCCGGGCGGAGCGTTGCGGTCTCGGTCTTCGGCATGGCGTCGCGTCCTTTCAGTGGCGGCCTAGGGAACAGCGACCATGAATCAACGGCCCACGAACAAGTTCACCTTGGTGGCCTGGGGGACGTTCTTGCGGAGCCTGAACCAGTAGAAGCCGTGGCCTGCGAGGGTGAGCAGGTAGGGGAGTTCGCCGATGGCCGGGAAGCGGACCCCGCCGATCAGTTCGACCGGATGCCTGCCGTTGAAGCTGCGCAGGTCCAGCTCGGTGGGCTGCGCGAACCGGGAGAAGTTGTTCACGCACATCACCAGGTCGTCCCCGTGCTCGCGCAGGAACGCCAGCACGGCCGGGTTCGAGGAGGGCAGCTCGGTGTAGGAGCCCAGCCCGAACGCCGGGTTCTGCTTACGGATCTCGATCATCCGCCGTGTCCAGTGCAGCAGCGAGGACGGCGAC
>NZ_BBZJ01000049.1:0-17746 GCF_001417775.1 Streptomyces sp. TP-A0356
CTTCCTTCGGCCGGGCCCTACGAAGGGGGTGGGTGCGACGTCAGGTCACCATCGATACCAACGGCCGCGGCCACCGCCAGGACTGGTCGAACGCATGACGAAGCCGAGCAGCCACACCACCAGGACGGCGATGGCGACCCACCACAGAATCTTGACGGCGAAGCCGGCACTGAAAAGGATCAGAGCGAGAAGCAGAACCAGCAAAAGGGGAACCATAGTTATCGACCTCCTGACCCTCCGTCTGCCCTGCAATGCGTCGCACATTCCTCAACCACAGCCTTGTTTGCAAGGAGAGAGTCGGGGCACCAGCCGGATACCAGTACAGCGACCCAGATGGTCCAAGGAGGCCCCTTTCACGACTGCCGGAGAGAAGGCCAAGGCGAAGACCGAGCAGGCCAAGGGCAAGACCAAGGAAACTGTGGGCAGCGCCATCGGCAACGACCGGATGGCCGCCGAAGGACAGGCCGAGAAGAGCACGGGTGACGCCCGTGAGGCCAAGGAGAAGGCCAAAGACGCCTTCAAGCGCTGACATCCCCTCCCCCGCCCCGGAATGGGCCTTCCTGCCAGGAAGGCCCATTCCTATGTCACCGGCCAAGAATCCTGGCCGATGTACGGCCGTTTCGAGCGGTGAAACCACCGTTCGAGCGGAGTCGGTGGGCATATGCGACGGAACCGGTGGCACCCGGGAAGTGATCAACAAAGCCAGGGCTCGGATCTCATGCGCCCGGGTGACGCCCTCACATGAAGGAGATGCCGCATGTCGCAGGTGGAAGAGTCCATCGAGGTCAACGTTCCCGTCCGCACCGCCTACAACCAGTGGACCCAGTTCGAGGACTTCCCCCAGTTCATGGACGGCGTGGAGCGCATCGAGCAGCGCACTGACACTCTCACGCACTGGAAGACCAAGATCGGCGGGGTCGAGCGTGAATTCGACGCCGAGATCACCGAGCAGATCCCCGACGAACGCGTCGCCTGGACCACCACCGGCGGCGAAGCCAAGCAGGCCGGCGTCGTCACCTTCCACCGTATCGACGACAGCACCACCAAGGTCATGCTGCAGCTCGATTACGAGCCCGATGGCCTGGCCGAGACCGTCGGTGACAAGCTCGGCTTCGTCAAGCGACAGGCCGCCGGCGACCTGAAGCGTTCAAGGAGTTCATCGAGTCCCGCGGCGGCAGGGAAACCGGCGCATGGCGCGGTGAAGTCTGATCCCCTTGGCGCACACGCTCGACGTTGCAGCGGTCGGCCGGCTTCGGAAAAGCCCGTCGGCCGCTGCAGTCGTCCCCGCGGCGCTGTGATGAGCAGGTCTGGTCGGGACCGGCTTGGTGCGGCCTACCAGTAGTGTCGTCGGCCCCCGACGGCGTGTCCTACGGAGCCGAGAAGGAACAGAATGGCCCCGATGGCGAGCAGGATGATCCCGATCGTCCAGAGGATGCCGATGTGCAGGATGAACCCGACGATGAGCAGGACGATGCCGAGTGCGATCACGATGGCTTCCCTTCTGTGTGGTCGGCGTACCGGCCGCTGAGGGCGGCGCCCGGCAGGGCGTCGCCGACTGTTGTCCTGTCGGCTCCGCGTGGTGGTGGGGTCGTCAGGTGGTGAGCAAGCGGTTGAAGAAATATGTTTTCGCCCTGCATGTCGCCTCCGTCTGTGCCGGTGTATGGGCCGCAGGGTGTCAGGCCGGGGCGTGGCGGGTGAGGCCGCCGTCGGAGAGGAGATCATCGAACAGGGCGCGCTAGTGCACCATGGCGTTGCGCAGCTGCTCGGCGGTAGCTTTGTGTCCCGTGCTGAGCGTGTCGCTCTCGTGGGCGGCCCGATAGTGCTCCAGGGTGCGGCCGTGTTCCACGGAGAGGTCCTTGAGCTGCCGGTCGAAGCCCTCGGTGTGGTAGCCGCGCGCCTGCATCAGCGAGGTCACCAGCCGGTCCGCGTCGTGCACCGCGTTCTCCGGGGGGCCCACGAACTCTTGCTGCACGCTGTCCCAGTCCCGGGTGAAGCGGTCCCGGGCACTGGCCGAAAAGGGCTTGATGTCGAGGTGGTCATGACGCTTGGCGCGCTCGCTGAGCTCGCGTTCGGCGGCGAATTGGCTGTCGTCGGCTCCCTCGACCGTCCGCTCGTACTCGGGGCCGAAGCGTTCACGCAAGGTCCGGCGCCGCGTGAGAAGAGCCAGGGCCAACGCGATCAGGGCCACGATGAACGCGATGGGAATGACGATCGCCAGAAGAGTTCCCGTAGACATCGGACCGACTCCCGCCCGGCTGCCTGACTCCTCAAACCAAAAGAGTCATTTACCCATAGAGCCAAGTACCCGAATTGACCGGATAATACTCTTTACGGTGCTTTGCTGTGTTATGAACGTCAGCCCCCAGCACACGCAGGCGTGCGGACGGCCACAGGCAACCGGACTCGTTGCAGACCGCTCAACCGGCGACCGAGGGACCATCGCCAGCCGAACAGCCCACACGGCGGCACGGTCGTCGATGCCGTGCCGCCGCTTCGCTCCCATCTGCCCCACAACCACGTGCCCCGTCCGGGCCGAGACACGCGCCGCAGCGCTGATCGGAGCGGCTTCCGGGGAGGGGTAGCTGTCGAGGACTTGGTCGACGCCGGTCAGTTGCAGCATCTTCCGCACCGGCTCGCTGGGGGCGATCAGCGCGAGGCGGACGCCGGTGCTGCGGGCCGTGCGGTAGGCGGTGATCAAACAGGTGACTCCGGTGGAGTCGAGGAAGGTGACGCCGGACAGGTCCAGCAGCACCGTGTGAGGGCCGCGGTCCAGCAGCGGTTGCAATGCGTCAGCGAGATGGTGGGCGGTGTGCAGGTCCAGATGACCCATGACGGTCACAAGACGCCGGTCGGGGGCTGCGGTATGCACCTGTACGTCCACAGGCGCGGGCGGGTCGGTGCTCAGGTGATCCTCCTGCCCGGGCTGGTGTGGCTCATGGGGTCAGCTCGTCCTGGTGGCCGCCGCGCCACTCGGTGAGCAGGACGGTGGCGTCGTCGGCGAGGCGCCCGTCGTTGTGGTCCATGACGGCGGCCATGAGCCGGCGCAGGGTTTCGTGCAGGGTGTGCCGGCCCGCGTGGTGGCGGCGGATGAAGCCGACGAACCGGTCCCGGCCGAACTCGTCACCGCGGGCGTCACGGGCCTCGATGATCCCGTCGGTGTAGAACAGCAGGCGGTCACCGGGTTGCAGCTGCTCGGTGCGCTCGGTCACCGGCAGGCCCAGATCGGCCCCCATGGGTCCGGCCGGCGGGCAGGCCAGCTCGGTCGTCCAGCGATTGTCGCGGATGAGGATCGGCAGGGGATGTCCACGGTTGATCCAGGTCAGCCGCCCGCTGGCCATGTCGAGGCCGGCCAGGATGCCGGTGACGTAGCGGCTGGTGCTGAACTGCTGGAGCAGCGCCTGTTCCACCTGCTCGCTGGTCTCGGCCAGGGAGGCGCCCTGGCGGCGGGCGTTGCGGCAGGCGGCGACGGCGACGTTCGCGGTGATACCGGCGGTCGTGTCGTGGCCCATGGCGTCGAAGACGCTCAGATGCAGCGTAGTGCCGGCGACGGCGTAGTCGAAGGCGTCGCCGCCCATTTGGTAGGCCGGTTCCATCACCGCACCCACCGTGACGCCGTGTCCGGCATAGGCGGGAGGCGGGGTGAGGTTCCACTGCATCTCGGCGGCGACGTTCATCGGCTCGGTGTGCACCAGCCGGGCGTAGGAGTCGCTGAAGGAACGCTTGCTGAGCAGCAGCAGTGCCGTCATCGACGCCAGATCCCGCAGGATGTCACGGGTCGGCTCGTCGTCGGTGTCGCTGTCGGCCCGCACCACGCCCAGGCGCTCCACGCCGTCGGTGACGGCCACCCACCACCGCCGACGCCGACCCGGCGTCCTGTCCGACGCTGGCTCTGCGAGGAGATCCACACGCTGGTACGCCTGGCCGGGCAAGCTGCCCTGGACGGTGAACTCCTGTCCTCCGCCGGCGGCGTCGCGTCCCTCGCCGGTGAGGCGGCGCAGCACCGTCTCGCGGATGTCGACGACGAAGACGGCCACGTCGTACAGCCCGGCTCCGGCAGCGTGCTGGGCGACCAGGTCCGGAAGCTGCTCCAGAGTGACCGTATGGCTGGCCTGGACCATCCGTACCAGTGCCAGAGCGGCCGCGGCCCTGTCAACCACAGCAGGTCCCGTCACTTCGCCGGCAGGATCCGACCGAAGCGATGACGAGATGCACCGGGCCACGACGTCGCATCGCCGACTCCTTTCCGGCCTTCGTGCGAAAGTGATCATCTACCGCCACGGCGCTGACCGACGCTCTGTTCGAGGCCCCGATGACACAGGCCCCGTGCACTGTTCTTGAAATGCTCGATCGGCTTCGTCCCCGCCGAAGGGCGGGTCATCAGCATGGCCCGGACCACCTTCGCTCACGCCGGAACAGATGGCGTCCCGCAACCACCGGCCACTCCTAGCGTGCCCTACTCGAGCTGTCCGGACCGGGCGCCGGACCGGCCCAACGTGACGCAGGGTAACGAGTCGCAGCGCGAGAGTCTGAGCCGCTCAAACGCGCTCCGCCCAAGAGTGCCGATAAGGAATCCCGCAGTCGGCTGCGCCGAATTAGCCGGGTGTGCGATCCCTCAGCGCTGGATTTCCTGCGCCCGCTGGGTACCCGGTCCGGAAATATCCACTCTCACACCAAGGTGACCGCAATCACCACTTCTCACGGGCCGTCCATGGAGACCCACCCCGATATCGTCGATATGCGCCTACGGCACGAAATCGCCGAGCGCGCCACGAGTGCCCCGCAAGGCCAGGCCGTCGGCATGCTGGCCTTCCTCACCGGCATCTACCTGGCAGCGTCAGCGTGGATCACCGGGTTCAACGGCCTGTCCACTCTCGCCGTCAACAACCTCCTGGTGGGCCTCGCTTATGCCCTACTCATGAGCGGGGGCTTCGGCCGAGCCTACGAACGCGCCCACAGCATGGCCTGGGGAGCCTGTGCCCTGGGCGTCTGGACGATTATCGCGCCCTGGGTGGTGGCAGGCCATGTGAACACCACCAAGACCATCACCAACCACGTCATCACAGGCGCCATCGCACTTCTGCTCGCACTGGCCGCCAGCGCCGCTGCCCGAGCAGCCGAATCACCCAAGATGCGGCGCGGAACGGCAACGCCGTATACACCGGGCCGCTGACTCTGAACCCTCCACAGGATGGCGTCCTGGTCATCCGTGCCGAACGAGTCTTCTGACGAGTGCGCCGCCTCTGAGCGGCGAGGACCGCTGCTCGCCCGAGGCCCGTGAAGTGAGGGGCGAATCCAGGCGTACCGCACTCATAACGGGCTCCGCAACACCGTCGTGAGCACCCACGCACTGCCAACGAACCACCCGGCTCGTAGGCTGCGGCCATGACCCCAACGCCCCGCGATGCCTTCCAGCTGTTGCTGGCCGGTAACCAGCGCTTCGTCGCCGGCGCTCCGGAGCACCCGAACCAGGACGCCACCCGCCGCGCCGAGATCGCACCGTCTCAACAGCCCTTCGCCGTGCTGTTCGGGTGCTCCGACTCCCGGCTGGCCGCCGAGATCATCTTCGACCGCGGCCTGGGCGACCTGTTCGTAGTCCGCACCGCCGGCCATGTCATGGGCCCGGAAGTGCTGGGCAGCATCGAGTACGGCGTCGACGTGCTGGACTGCCCGCTGGTGATCGTGCTCGGTCACGACTCCTGCGGCGCGGTCGGCGCAGCGTGCGCCGCGCTGGAGGACGGCATGACACCGGGCGGCTACGTCCGGGACGTCGTCGAGCGGGTCACCCCCAGCGTGCTGGCCGCGCGGGCCGCCGGACACGTCGAGCCGCACAAAATTCTCGCCGAGCACGTACGGCACACCGTCGACCTGCTGCTGGACCGCTCCCGGGTGCTCGCTGAGAAGGTCGCCGCCGGCCAGGCCGCCGTGGTGGGCCTGTGCTATCGCCTGGCCGACGGCAGTGCACAGCTCGTCGCTTCCCGTGGGCTCGAAGCGGAAGCCCCCTCCGCGTCCTGACCGCCCCGGCCGTGGCCGCTCAAACTGGTGAACTCCAGCGTTGAGGCGTTCGTCGCTTTCAATCGTGCTTACGAGGAGGCCGCTGCATACAAGATCATTCCCCCATAACTAAAGACCGCAGGCCAACCACCCGACCGAACACGCCACCCAGGCCACGCCAACCACAATCCGAACGCGCCCCGCCTCCACCTATGACCCCCAACCAAAGGACCGGACACCAGACCGGAACGGCCACACCCCCTGAAGATCACTGCTCTGTCACGCTTCCGCCGGGTGTGTCAACTTACTGATCTCGGCTCGTTAGGGTGATCTTTGCTGGGCTTCCTGATGCGGGTCTCGTGTTGTCGATAGTCCGTGGAGCGTGAGATATGCGGATGGGGGCGGGCTGACGCCTGCAGCACGGCGGCGCCGGGAAGCGGTGCGGATGCAGGCGGCGGAGCTGTTCGCTCAGCAGGTCAAACCGCCCGAGGCCGCCCGGCAACTGCGTGTGAGCGTGAAGTCGGCTTACCATGCCTGTCTGGAGAAGCTCGCCGGGTACCTCGAGCAGGGGCCGGCCGCGCACGGCTGGACCGAGGACCAGGTGTGGACGGCTGCAGGGGTGGCCACGTTGATCGGCAGGAAGTTCCACGTCTCCTACAGCGTCTCGGGCGCAACGAGGCTGATGCGCCGTTCACTCCGCAGATGCCCGCACGCAGGGTGGCCGAGCGCGACGAAGAGGCCGTGACCGGCTGGAAGGAGGCGACCTGGGTGGAGGTAAAAGGGCCCGGGCGGCCTGCAGGGGCTACATCTGCTTCGAGGACGAGGCGAGCTTCACCCGCAGACCGCCCAAAGGACGCACCTGGGGCCGGCGAGGCCACACCCCGGTCGTCACCGTAAGCGGACGGCGCTCGGGACGCCTGTCGGTGGCCGGGCTGATCGCCTGGCGCCCGGGCTCCCGCACCCGGCTGTGCCACCGCCTGCTCGCCCACCCCGCGGGCAAGGGCACGCGACGCAGCACGAGCGAGCGCGACTACATCGCTCTCCTGGACGGCGTCCACCAGCTGGTCAAGGCACCCATCGTGCTGGTGTGGGACCGGCTCAACACCCACATCTCCAAAACGATGCAGGAACTGGTTGCCGAACGTGAGTGGCTGACAGTGTTCCTGCTTCCTGCGTACTCGCCCGATCTGAACCCGGTCGAGGGCGTGTGGGCACACACCAAACGCAGCCTGGCCAACCTCGCCGTCGTCGCCCTCGACCGCCTGGAGAAGCTCGTGCGTAACCGGCTCAAACGCTTGCAGTACCGACCCGACACCCTCGACGGGTTCATAGCCGGGACCGGCCTGCCCCTGGACACCCTCACATCACCCTAACAAGCCGAGATCAGTAACGGGTGCCCGTGCCGTGCGCTGCCGAACGCCCCTGCTGTCACAGGGGCCGGCGTCCGGCGAGTTCCCCGCCTGGGTCGTCCAGCAGGGCGATGCGGGCGGTGATGCGTTTGCCGACCGGCTCCCGCTGGGCTTCGAAGCCCTGGGAGACGGCCATGACGATCTCCAGGCCGTGCTGTCCCACCCGGCCTGCGTCAGCGGCCCGGGCCACCGGCAGTACCGGGTCGGAATCCCACACCACTACTTCGACCGTGTCGCCGGCGATGCGCAGGTCCAGCAGTATCGGGCCGGGCGCGTACTTGCGGGCGTTGGTGACCAGCTCGCTGACCACCAGCTGGGTCAGATCCATGGCGCGCTGCGAGATGGGCAGCCCGTGTTCGGCCTGCACGCGGGTGAGGAAGCCGGCGGCCAGGTGGCGGGCCTGGGCGATGTCCGTGCCCTCCCCGCTCAAGGCCACGGTGGTCTGCAGGGTGCGCTCCTCCGGCGCCGTGCCGTCCTCATCCAAGGGCACCGCTGGTTCCATGCCGACCGCCTTCTCCCCCGTTGTCACCCCCGCCCCTACCCTTGCCTGCGCGGCACACGCCCTTCGCCCCCCTATTGGCCCTCGTCCAGGGCAAGGACATCGCCAGCACCGTGCAGGGCAGCACTGCGGGCCGAAATCTTGGTGTGCCAGTATCCCCTACATGGGTGAAGGACGAATTCCGGACACCGAGCAAGCTGAGCAGGCACCGCCGCCTGGCGGGCTGTCGGTCGTGGCGACCTCGACCGACGGCATCCGTGTACTGACGCTGACCGGTGAAATCGACCACCACACCGGCGAGGCGCTCCACCACGCCCTGGACGTCTCCGGCATCGTCCGCCCCCGCATCGTGGTCGACATGCGGCGGGTCTCCTTCATGGACTCCAGCGGCATCAACATCCTCATCGCCGCCCACCCAGCCGCCGCAGCGGCAGGGGGCTGGCTGCGGCTGGCCGCACCGGCCCCAGCCGTGCTGCGCACCCTGCAGCTCGTCGGTGTCGACCAGTTCATCGACTGCCGCCCCACTCTGCGGGACGCGCTCAGCTTCTGACAGCACCCCGCCGCACGCGCTGCAGGTCGTCTCGCGGACAGGCGGCGATGGTGGCCAGTCCGGCGATGCCGAGATGAGGTAGATGGCCACCGCGGTGATGCTGTTGGCACCCATGCGGGCGTACTGTCGGCGCGGCCAGCGCGGACACGCCGGACACCAGCCCGGCGCGAGTGGTGCTCACGTCCTTTCGCCGGCGGCTTTCTCCTTCTCACCCTTGGAGTGGCCGCGCGGTTCGGGCTGGCTGCCCGGTCGACGGCTCGGACAATGCTGGCGTCGGGGCAGCACCGGTCTTCCACGCCTGCTTGACCGCCCCCGCCACCATGCCGCTGGCGGCACCGAGGGCCAGCCCGACCGGCTTGTAAGCGATCTTGACGGCTTCACCGTTCTCGCCCCTTCCGGCGACGACCCAGCCACACCATCACGGCCTGGGCGCCCGAAGCCGCCGGCAGCACCTTGGGGTTCTCCCGCGCCAGCCGCGCCCCCTGGGCCGTCTTGTCCCGCACCGGCTCGGGCACTGTCTCCTTCCACAGCTGACCGGCTTCGCCCGCCTTCGCACGAACCTGCCCGGCAGCTTGGGCGGTCGTGTCCTTGACCGGTTCCGGCAGCTTGTACTGGACCAGAGCCGCGGCCTCGGCCGCCTTCTCCTTCAAGTGCCCGGTCTGGAGCGCCGCCTGCCCCTTGAGCCCCAGCGCCTGCAGCATCAGGAAGCCCACGACGCCGGCACCGCCGAACGACTCGCCGCCCTAGCCGTAGCGCTTGCTCTTCTCCTTCATCTCCGCCCCGGCCAGCTTCATCTCACCGCGCACCAGCTCGGAAGCTCCTAATACTGCAACCGCATCTGGGGTGACGATGAACGTGGCCTGTCGTTGATGTGACTGTGTGCTGATGCGCTGACGGTCGAGCAGGTTGAGTCGTGGTCCGAGGGGATAGCCGGGCTGCATGCCCGGTTCGCCCACCGTTTTGGCAGGTCCGAGCCGCGCGAGCGGGCACTGGACTACCTTCAGGGGCTGGTCGCACCTCTGGAGAAGAAGAACGGCTGGACGCTGGCCGAGCAGGTCGGCCAGCTCCGCCCGGACGGTGTCCAGCGCCTGCTCAACCTCTCCGACTGGGACGAGAACGCAGTCCGAGACGATGTCCGTGACTTCGTCGTGGAGACCATCGGCAGCCCAGACGCCGTCCTGATCTGCGACGACACCGGCTTCCTGAAGAAGGGCACATGCGCACCGAACTCCCGCTGGATGCGCTGGAGATGGCGCTGTGGAGGCGGCGGATCAAGAAGGACTCCGGGCTGGTCCATCACAGCGACAGGGGGTCGCAATACGTGTCGATTCGCTACACCGGCCGGCTCGCCGAAATCGGGGCCGCCGCGTCCGTCGGCTCGGTCGCGGACTCGTATGACAACGCGATGGCCGAGGCGCTGAACGGCACCTTCAAGGCCGAACTGATCGAGATGCAAGGCCCCTGGACCGGTTTCGACCAGGTCGAACGGGCGATCTTCCAGTGGGTCACCTGGTACAACGAGGAACGGCTCCACTCCGCCCTCGACTACGTACCGCCCGCCGAGTACGAACGCGACTGGTGGCGACACCAGGAAGCCACCCCGCAGTCCGCCTGAAACAAGATCACCGGACTCTACGAAACTCGGGACAGCTCACCTCCCGAGCGACGAACCGTTTCAGACAGCGGATGATGTCCTTCTTCGACATGCCTTGGGCGGTGCGGCGGGCAACGTACTCACTGTCAGCTGCGGCGAGGCCCGCTGCACCAGCTCGCTCACCGGCTCCTGGCCCAAGCGGTCCGTGCTCGGCCCGGATCCGACGTAGTGCGGCTGTGCGCCTGACACGACGGCCACTTCCCATCCCTGTCAGTTCCTCTTGGCCGGGCTGCGGGTTCTGGCAGTGGACCAACTCCTACCCCGACCGGCAGCAGGCGCAGCAGGATGTGGAGTCGGGCGTGGGCCAGGCCGAGAACACGACGGTGACCGCGGTGTGCACGGTGCCGGGTACCAGGCGTCGGGAAGCCATCAATGCAGGCAGTGGGGGTAGGCGGTAGTGACCCCAACCGTACGGAACGAAAGTGGTGCCCCGCCATGGCCGAGACACAGGACGTCGTCGAGCTCCTCCTTCAGGACCACCGGCGCATGGAGGAGCTGTTCCGCCTGATGCGCAGCGTCGAGGCCGACCGGGCCGCCGCGCTGAAGGAGTTCGCGGACCTGCTGATCGCCCACGCGCTGGCCGAGGAGGCCAAGGTCTATCCCGCACTGAAGAGGTACAAGAACATCGAGGACGAAGAGGTCGAGCACGGGGAGCACGAGCACGACGAGGGCAACAAGGCCCTCCTGGACCTTCTGGAAGTGGAGCAGGTCGGCTCGGAGGAGTGGGACTCCAAGCTGGAGGAACTGGTGGAGGCCGTCACCCACCACGCCGACGAGGAGGAGCGCACCATCCTCAACGGCGCGCGCGAGAACGTGGCGATGGAACGGCGTGAGGAACTGGGCGTGGCGTTCCGGGAGGAGCGCGAGCGTCAGCTGAAGGACGGCTGCGGCTCCGTCGACAACGTGCGCCGCATCCTCAACTCCTGACCTTCCCCCTTTGCGGGCGTCCCGCGGCCGGGCCGGCGCCCCGGCCGCGGCTCCGGCTGCAAGGGCCGGGCCGGGGTACTTCGCCCCCGGTTGCGCGGCGAGCGCACATGGGTCTTGGCGTCACGGGCAATCGGTGATCAGTCCCGGCGTCGGGAGTCGCGAAAGGAGATCTTCGTGCACAAGAGGAAGTGGATCACCGGTGGCGCACGTGAGGAGCTCGCCGCAGTCCTGGCCCGGGAGTACGGGGAAGGGCGGTCGATCCGTGCCATAGCCGAGGCCCACGGCCGGTCATACGGCTTCGTGCACCGTGTGCTCACCGAAGCGGGCGTACCGCTGCGGTCCCGGCGAGGCTCTGTGCGCCCCGACACCACCCGCCCAGTGCGGTGACCACCCCCTGACATCCAGGGCAGCCGCCTTACGTCCGGTGCCGTCTGCCGGGCGCGGCGGAAACAGTGCATGCGGCGATCTTGCGGGGGTACACAACGTGCTCAAGGTGTCTCCGGCATTTCGAGTGTGGCGCCCCCTGGTGAGTGCGCGCTTTCCGCGGGTGCTCGGGTCCGGCGTGAGGGCCCGCCGTTCGAGAGAGGTTGTCATTGTGTTGCTCCCAGCGGAGAAGGAACTGCGCGCGGTGCTGGCCCGCTTCGCCGATGCCCGATTCCGTCACGACCTGCAGCCCACCGGCCGTTCGAGCCAGGAGCTGGAAGACACCTCGTACACCCTGTGTGTGATGACCGGCACCCGGTCGGTGAACGAGGCCCTCGCTGCCGCCGACGCCCTGCTGAAACAGCTCCGGGCGGACGACTGTGCGACCGCCAAGGTGAGCCAGACCCTGGCCGCCTGAGCTGCCCGTCCGGGCGGGTTACGGCGTTCGAGGCCGGCCTCCGCTGTCAGAGCCTCGCACGCCGCCTGGACGTCGCCTGCAGCGAGGGGAACGCGCCGTCGCGCGGCCGGATCGTGGCCGGGGCCGCCGTCATGTCAACGTCCGTGGCCTGCGCGCGACGGGCGTCAGGGCGATGGCCGAGCACGCCAAGGGGGCCTCGGCTCGACGTACGACTGCTTCCTCGCGCGAGGGCAGGCAGCAGCCGGCCGGGGAAGCCGCCGTCAACGCCGTCGACCGGCTCTGGGCTGAGGGGCGTCCGGCATGCCGAGCCGGAGGCGACTGCACACTCCCCCAGCCGATGCCGGCCGGCCCCGCCCGGCCGAGTCGGCCGAAGGTCGTTGGACGGACTCGCGTCCGCGGCTGTCTGCGAAGGCGGCTGTATGTGCTCGTCCGGATGACCGTACTGACCCGGGCATCTTCCCTGTGCGATGCTCGGCGCATGACGTCACGGCAGCAGCCGCGCCCGCAGGGAGCGGCGTCAGACGATTCGGCCTTGGCGAAGGTGGTCGCACGCCAGCGGGCCGAGATCGTCGACCTGCAACGGGTCGCGGCGCTGCTGCCTGTGCTGGAGCGGGCCAAGGGCGCGGTCATGGTCCAGGAAGGATGCTCGGCGCAGGACGCTTACGAGATCCTCCTCGACCGCTGTGCTGCCGGCGACCGCACGCTCGTGGAGGAGTGCTGGCTGACGCTCGGGGCCATCCGCCCGCTGACGGGCCGGCGCGGTCGCAGAGGTCGCGGTGCGAATCCTGGGCCTGCCGATGGCTCGGTGTTCGCGTCCGCCCAATATCTGGCTCCCGCCAGGCCGGCAAGCCGCGCCTCCGCTGCTGGTACGGGCGGCGATGCCGCCATGCTGCTGGGCAGGCTGAGCCTGAGTCTTGCAACGGTGCGGGACCTGCATGACCTCGCCCATTGTCTGCTGGATGAGCTGAGGACCGGCACGGAGGCCGATGCGGTGCTGATCTACAGCACCTCCGGAGCCCGTCTTCGGCTGGTCGGGCACGCGGGCATCGACGATCTGGACACCTCACGGTGGCAGAGTCTGACCGTCGCCGGTACGGAAGCGGTGCGGGACCCGGTGGACAGTCATGAGCCGGTCTGGTCGGAGGGGCCTGAGGGCAGTGAGCCCTACGTCGTGCCCGACGCCACTGCGCGTCGGTGGCCTTCGCGGGCCTGGCTGCCGGTGAACGCGGGCGGACAGGTCGACGAGGTCGTGGTCGTACTGCGCACCACCGATCGGGCGTTCACCTCCGACGAGCGGGGGGTGCTGGTGGGCGCGGTGCAGTTGTGTGCCGGACGCTTGACGACGCTCGACTCTCCGGCACCCCACAAGCGCCCGCGCGTGGACGCTGTGCAGCAGATCTTTGACGCGTTGCCGGGATCAGTGATCCTCCTGGCGCCGCTGCGCGGGCCGGACGGAACCGTGGAGGACTTCCGCATCGAGGCTGCGGCGCCCGGGTCGGTGGACGTCGCCGACCGCAAGGGACGGGAGCTCATCGGCCAGCGCGTCCTGGAGTGCTATCCGACCGTCGCCGGCACCGAAGTGTGGAAGGGCTACCAGGAAGTCCTCGCCACCGGCAAGCCCTTCGCGAGCGAGCCGTTCGTCTACGAGGAAGTCGTGGCCGGCATCCCCCGGCACTCCAGCTTCTCCCTGCACGTCAGCCGGCTCGGCGAGCACCTCGTCGTCTCCTGGACCCGGCATGACGTCGCCGCCCGCCAGGAACAGCGCCTGACTACCCTGCAACGGCTGGGCAATCTGGGTTGGGCCGACTGGAACCTGGTCACCGACACCATCACCTGGTCCCCGTACGCCTCCGCCATCTTCGACCGCGACCAGAGTCTCGGCCCCATGCGGCTCGAGGAACTTCCCGAGCACGTCCTTCCCGAGGACCTGCCGGAGCTGACCCGAGCAGCTCAGAGACTGCTGGGCGACGGCGCGGCCATCGACCAGCCGTTCCGGATCACCACCCGGACCGGGGTGCGCCACCTGCGCATCGTCGCCGAGGCAGTCACCGACGCCGATGGCACCCCGCTGGAGGTGCACGGCTTCTTCCAGGACCTCTCGCGTCAGCGGGATGCGGAACTCGCCCTGCTCAGCAGCGAGCGCGCCGTCTCGGCCCAGCGCGGCCTCCTCCAGGCCGAACGCAAGATGGCCGCCCGCCTGCAGCAGGCCCTGCTTCCCCTGCCCAACGGCCCGGTCATGCTCGCCGGTCTGTGGACCAACGCTCTCTACCACCCCGCGGAACGGGGCATCAGCGTCGGCGGTGACTGGTACAGCGCCATAGAACTGCCCGACGGCGACGCGTTGTTCGTCGTCGGCGACGTCATGGGCCACGGTATCAACGCGGTTGCGTCCATGGCCCAGCTACGCTTCACCGCCAAAGGTATGATCATCACCGGTTCCAGCCTGACGGACGCCCTCACCCGGCTCAACGCCCTTTTGATGCACCTGCAGGCGCCGACCGGCGGACACACCACCGCCACGATGATCGTGGCACGCTACCGCCCCGCCAACCGCACTCTGACCTGGGCCCAGGCCGGCCACCTGCCACCCGTCCTCGTGCGCGCCGGCCAGGGCGTGATCGTCGACCGCCCGGCCGGAATGCTTCTCGGCGCCACACCTGCGCCGCGGTTCGCGGAGGCAAGCCTTCAACTGCAGGAGGGGGACCAACTCCTCCTGTTCACCGACGGGCTGATCGAGAGGCCGGGGCAAGACCTCCAAACGGGACTGGAAATCCTGGCCACCGCCGCCGCAGCCGTACTGCGCACCGGACGACCGGAGAGTCTGGCAGCACTTCATGCATCCCTTGCCCATGCCGAACGCCCGGACGACGTCTGCGCCCTCCACGTCAGCCTTCCGTCAGGTGCGTCAGCGGAAGAAGCCGCAGACATGTGACCGGCCTACCAGGCACCGCAGCCCGGCCAGGCTGCGCCGACCGCGGTGCCATTGCGCATCGACGCCCGCGGATTCGCACGGAAGTCGCGCCGGAACCAGCAAGAGTCAACAACGCCAGCCGCATCCGTGACCGACGCCGCCCTCCTTCCAGACGGCTGCCGCTCCCCCGGCAGGCCCGGTGGCAGGACGGCAGCGCGCCATGCCCGGCCTTCAGCAGCCCATGTGGTGGCGTCCTGTCTCAGCCGCTGTCATCCCCGTCGGCAGGGACAGTGGCCGCGAGCCGTTCCTGCCGCCCCTGTCGGATCCGGATGCGGTGCGCGTGGAAGGTGTTCCAGTCGCAGCGCAGATGGAAGACCTGGTGCGTCGGGATCGCGAAGATGTCCGCGGCGGCCGTGAAGTCCGGCCCCTCCAGCAGGAGAAGGACCGCTTGGCGGGCGTCGTGCGGATGACCGTCGATCACCCGCGCCAGACGGTCGAGACTTGCAGTGACCTCCTGGTGTCGCAGGCCTGTCGATCGAACATTGCGATGATCCGGGCGGAGTCGCCCCCATACGCAAGGTGGCGGCGCAGCGACCGCTGTGCCGCCGACTCCGCGTCGTCCAGAGGGAAGACCTCCTGCGGGTCGGGCAGCCGATACGCCGGGTAGAGGCGCATCTGACCGTCCCCGTCGGGGATTTCGTGCACGAGCCCGGCGGTGATCACGAGGGTCAGCATGTCGTCGAGCGTGCACAGCGGCGGCAATCCGTAGTGAGCTGCATAGCGCGCCGAAGTGACCCGCACCGCTTACAGATCGGCCCGTTTCCCCGCTTGACGCTCGTCGTCGTCCATCCAGCAGGAGGCCTGCCAGTCGCCGGAGGGGTTGACGCTGCTGCGCACGAACGGGCAGTTGCTCCCGCGTCAAGGGCTTCCCCCTTCCGGTGAGGGCCGCCAGCAGCAGCCCCAGCATCGGCGGGGGCATGCGAAACCAGCCGCCGCCGATCACGCTGCGGGAGTACTGCTCCCGTTTGATCGTGCGACCAGTCCGTCAAGGGCACCGTCGTCATACTGGCTTTCCTCCGCGGCATCTCGGTCGACGGGTCGTTCGAATCTCAGCGGTGACGATGCCCTGAACGCTCGCTGTGCGATGCCTCCGAGGGCGGCGGGGGGTGGAGCGGGGTCCCGGCACGGCTGGACAACGCGGGCCGGATCCGGGAGTCACCACTTGTGCCGCCAACCGGGTACTCACCGCGCCGTCGCAGCAGGCCCGATCGCCGCCTACCCCGGCAGAGGCCGGGACCAACTGGGTCCGCAGGCAACGCCGCCCTCATACGTCCGCTGGATGCCCTGCCCTGGTTACCTGATGCGGACGCGGCGGGCTCGGAAGCGTCCAAGGTGCCCTACGAGGCAGACTGCCCCTGCGGATGTGGCGGCGGTCTCCTCGTGTCCGCCGGACGGGGGCACTTTGCGTCTCGGCGGGAAGTTCGGGACCGGTGACGAGTCTCTGTTCACGCAGCCTGTGGGCCCGTGGACAGCCGCGCTGTGGGCAGCCGGGGCACCCGCCACACCAGCCCGCCCGCCACACCAGCCCGCGACCAGACGCTGCGGTCGGCACTCATCCTCAATCGGACCGACAGGAGAATGCGGTATGCGTGATCGTCATGTCAGGGCGCCGCAGGCGGCGGTTGCAGTGACTGTGAGGGCCGCCGCAGCCACTCTCCCGGCTGCGGTGGCTCCCGCTTATGCGGGCGGACGCCAGGGACTCCACGAATCCGGGGTCAGCTCATCCGCGCCGAGCAGCAGACCCCCGACTGGAAGGCCCGCTACGCGGTGCGTTCCGGAGTCGAGGGCACCATCAACGAGTTCGCTCACGGACACGGCATGCGCCACTGCCGCTACCGAGGACAGCCGAAAGCCCATCTGCAACACGTACTCACGGCCATCGCCGTGAACATCGAACGCCTCAGCAGTCAGCCCGCGACTGAGGGACCCTCTTCGCCGAGACCGCCGACCGCCTTCCAGACCTTCCTGGACCAGCATCGCATCCCCCGGTCGAAGACCTGGCGAACGCTGGGCAGTTGACCTCCACCGCTTCAAGATCCCCGACAGAGTCAATAGCCGTTTGTCGGCGCCCGTGGCCGGCGGCGAGGGCCTCCACGGGCGCCCGTCACGTCACTGGGTGAGCGTGCCGGCGTTGCCCGCCTTCCCGGCGGTCCCGCCGGCCTACTGGGTGGCTGCGGCGCTCGGGGTGGCGGCGCCGCCGTTGTTCGCAGCGCCACCGTTATTGGCAGCGCCGCCGTTATTGGCAGCACCACCGTTGTTCGCAGCACCACCGTTATTGGCAGCACCACCGTTGTTCGCAGCACCACCGTTATTGGCAGCACCACCGTTGTTCGCAGCACCACCGTTATTGGCAGCACCACCGTTGTTCGCAGCGCCACCGTTATTGGCAGCACCACCGTTGTTCGCAGCACCGCCGTTGTTCACGGCGCACTGTGCCAGTCCCTCCAGCCCCTGCGGCTTGGCCGCCGCGCGGCCGATCGCGTTGACGATGCGCTTGATCGTGGCCGCCCGCTTGTTCTTGAGCTGGCGGAGGATGCCGTTCTGGCTGCCCTTACCGGCCTTGCCGCCCTTACCGGCCTTGCCGCCCTTACCGGCCTTACCGGCCTTACCGGCCTTGCCGCCCTTACCGGCGTTGCCTGCGTTACCTGCATTGCCCGCATTGTCCGCATTACCGGCGTTGCCTGCGTTACCTGCATTGCCCGCATTGTCCGCATTACCGGCGTTGCCTGCGTTACCGGCGTTGCCTGCGTTACCTGCGTTGCCCGCGTTGCCTGCGTTACCGGCGTTGCCTGCGTTGCCCGCGTTGCCTGCATTACCGGCGTTGCCCGCGTTGCCCGCGTTGCCTGCGTTACCGGCGTTGCCTGCGTTGCCCGCGTTGCCTGCATTACCGGCGTTGCCCGCGTT
>NZ_BBZJ01000049.1:17878-26205 GCF_001417775.1 Streptomyces sp. TP-A0356
GTTGCCCGCGTTACCGGCGTTGCCTGCGTTGCCCGCGTTGCCTGCATTACCGGCGTTGCCGTCCTTGCCGAGTGCTGCGGCGAGCTCCTTGTTGGCCTTTGCGATCTGGTCGTCGAGTTGTTTCAGGTTGCGGTCGACCTCGGCCTGGGCTGCGGCCGGGACCGCCGGGAGCTGCGACTTCACGTCCGGACACGAGATCGTGTCCGCGGCGTTCGCATTGCCCGCGTTCCCGTTGTTGTTGTTCCCCCCGGCCTGCTGGGTGGCCGTCGCGCTCGAGATCGTTCCGGGGGCTGCGAGGGGTGTGTTGCTCTTGGACGACTCGCCAGCGAAGGCGGAACCGGCGATGATCGCGCCGGACAGCACGACTGCGGCGGAGCTGCCGATGATCGCCACCCGGCGCTTTTTGTATTTCGGAAGAGCCCTGGACATAGGGATACCTCACTCGAGTTGGGGGCTGAGGTGATGAAAGCAGCAGTCACGGATGGCTCCCGCAACAAACGCGTCGCCTGTGTTCGAGGAGGTGTACGAGAAAGGACTCAGGGATGTTCAACGAGTCTTTGAAGGGTGCGTTGCTTCTTGACTGATGGGTGGGTGGCTGCGGTCACGCCGCGAGGGCGAGTTGTCCCTGGTAGCGGACGGCGTGGATGTGCAGGTGGTCGAGTTCGGTGAAGTAGCGCCAGTACCGCTCGAAGTCGCCGTTGTCGATGACGGCGCGTAGGAGGAGGACCGCCTCGGCGCCGGTCAGGCTCCATCTCGCCCCGGTCGCGTCCAGGCGGTCCTTGACGAGGAAGCGGCAACTTCCCTCGATCACCCCGGTCGCGATGGGCCAGCCCATGGCGAGGGCGAGGTGGTAGCGCAGGTAGGGCTCCTTGGCCTGCAGGTAGGCGGCGACGCGGCGGACGGTAAGAGCGCCGACGGCGGACAGGACAAGGAAGACGGCCATCACGGCGGTTCCGGCCGTGTACCTGCCTGTGGCGGTGCGGAGTGCGCCGGTGATAGAGAGGCCGATGATTCCTGAGATGTTGCCCAGGGCGTTGGTCATGGCGATGCCTGTGGCGACGCCGTGCCCTTGAGGTAGGTGGCGGGCAGTTGCGTGCGCGAGCGCCTGCACTTCTGCGCTCTGCATGGCTGGTCCCCTGTCAAAGGGCAGGGGCCAGCGGCCATCGGCCGATCTCGCGAACGAGGAACCCGCACCTGGCCTGCTCCGCACAGTCCGCGGCTCTCTCGGCGCCAACTCGCGGTGGGTGCTGAGGAGTCGGTACCGCCACCAGGCACCACGCCGATCCTCGCGGCGGGAGGAACGACCGCCGTGGCTCAGGGTGGGGCGGCTGGCGGTTGACCGAGCGAGGGCATCTGCGGGCACCGCCGGTACCTTGTTCTCTGTGGACGGACAGCTGAGCGATGCGGAACTCGACGAGCTGGTCGAGCAGGCCACCGTTGACGCCTACGACGGCGAGGAGCAGCTCACGGGCTTTTTCACGATGCTCGCAGAGCAGCTGGCTGTTCCGTTCAAGACGGTCGTTCTCGGGGTCGAGGTCACCGTGAAGAAGGTGGACCTGCTGCCCGGCAGCCGGATCGTGGCGGTCTGCAAGCGCGGCAGGCACCGGCAGGCGATCGGCATTCTCGACCTTCCGTTGCCGGATCCGGCGCCCGCGGGGGCCGAGTGGATCGAGGCCTACCGGCACTGGGGCCCGTGAAGGCACCCGGGTCAGTGGTCGCCCGACAGCGTCGGCCGGTAGCCCTGATCGGCGAGCCAGGCCCGGGCCCGGCCCTGCTGCCGTTCCGCGGAGAACAACCAGTACCGCTGCAGCTGCGCCGGCGAGGTGGCCAGCATGTCCTTGAAGCGGCGGAACGCTCCTGGACCCTGGATCGCGATGCCGAGGAACCGGGCGAGGTCCGGGTCGTCGAGGGTGGTGATGAAGTCCTCCATGTCGCGGTAGGCGTCCCGCGATCCCTCGCACGGGACGTCGAGCCACCGCTCAGTGCCTTCCGGTTCCTCCTCGTCCCATGACTCCTCGGTGTCCGCGAGGGCAGGCCGGCACTCACCGGTGCCCAGGTCGATACGGCCACCACCCCAGGCCGGGTCCCCTTCGAGCAGACTGGAGAGTTCCTCCAGGTCGACCGGCAGCGGCCGCAGCCGGCAGAGGGCACGGCCTCCCGCCGTGTCGAGCTGTTCGGCGAGGACCTCGTCTCCGGGCCAGCCCCGTTCGCGCAGTGCGGACGAGCACGCGGTCGCTGCCTCCCGGGCGCCGGGCAGGCCCCGGGAAACTGCTGCGGTGAGTGCGTCTCCACACTGCTGCAGCACTCCGACGGGGTCATGCGCACGCAGCAGGGCGAGCAGGGACGGGCAGTCCGCGTTGTGGCGGGCGGCGCGGAGTGCCTTCAGCGCGTGGTCGGTCCATGCCTCGGTCACGCCCGCGAGGCTACTCCCCCGAGTTCTCGGCTGCGCTGGAACAGGGGGACCTCCGCCGTGCGCTGCGAGCGCCGCCGTCTCCGGTGCGACAATGCGCCGGTGAGCACAGCGGACAGGGCCACAAGCAGGCGCAGGCGGCCGACGTTCGGCCCGGAACCGTGGCCTCATCCGGCACCGTCTGGCGAGTGGTCGTACTGGGACGTGTGGTTCGCCGTGGCGTGCGTGGTGGAGTGCGGCGGCGACTGAGAGGCCTTCGATGTTCGCCTCGCCGAACTGCATGAACTGGCCCGCGCGGCTCGGTTGCTCGCCAAGCGGCACCGAAAGCTCGCCCTGACCACCCGCGGCCGACAACACCTCGCCGACCCGGCCCTGCTGCAGGCCACGGCCGCCCGCGCGTGGTTCGGCGACGGTGTCCGAGCCGAACTCGCCGAAGCCGCCGCAGCGGCCCTGCTCGGCGGAAGACTCGCGCTCGACGACCTCACCGCCGCCGTTCACACCCTGGCCGCCGAGGTGTTCACCCTCCCCCACGGCTCCGCGCCACGACGCGACGACACCCGCCACTTCCTGTGGCAGTGGCTGCGTCCCGGCGAGGCCCTCGGCTTCCTGGCATACCGTGACCGCCGCCGCTCCACGATCTCCCTCACCCTCACCGGCCGAGTCGCCGCCCGCACCGCGCTCCGAGAACGTGCCCACGCCCCGCGGACCGCACCCTGGACGTGAACCTCCCGTTCAGGTTCGGGCGGGCAGTACGCAACCGAGTTTCAGCAGCGCGGCGCGGACGGCCGGCAGGTCGCCGGGGGCCACCATGAGATGCCTTGGGCCGATCCGGGAGCACAGCGCGCCCGCCCTGCGGTCCTTCGCGATCATCACGGCCTGCGCCTCGTCCACGCACTCCAGCAGGTGGCACGTACCCAGATCCCGTACCTTCTCGGCGCGGGAGGCGGCGTCGGCCAGCAAAGCCGTGACGGTCTGCGGCAGTTCCTGTCCTGTGCTGGTCTCGGCGAGGAAGCGGCGCAGCTCCTCCAGACCTCGGCCCGCGTGGAGGGCCTTCAGCAGGGAGGCGGTGGACAGCGTCCAGACACGGTCGGTGGACCGGGTTGCGAACGCGTCGAGCAGCAGCGCCTCGGCGGGGGCCAGGCCGTCGAGTGCCACGATGTCAAAGTTCGGCAGAACCCTGACCGGGCTCCGCGCCCCGGCGGCGGGCTCCGGGCCCGGTCGGTAGGCGTCGGTGCGCCCCGTCGCGTACGCCCCGAGCGGGTTCAACCGGAGGGCGAGCAGCCCGTCGTAGCGGCTGAGCCGCTGAAGCCAGTCGGCACCCCACATGTGGCGGAAGTCGTCCCGGGCGCCGTCCGGGTCGATGTACTGGACGTCGACGAGGCCGAGGCTGGCCGCGTACTCGAACAGCACACACAGGGTGTAGCGGCCCTGCAGTACCGGCCAGTCGTGGTGTCCGTCGTAGCCGAGGCTGCCGTACTGCGCGTCCTGCAGGTACAGCTTCCACAGCGCCCGCTCGGAACGGACCAGGTACGGGTCATGCCCTGCGGTACGCATCGCCTTGAACAGCTCGTCCACCGCCATCCATTCCCCTGGCGTGCAGCACTCGGCGAGCGCCGCACCCACCGCCTTGCGGCGCGGGCCGGCCGCGCTGAGGACGTTCGCCGCGCGCTGCCCCTTGACTGCCTCGATGCGGCTGAACTCGTCCAGTACCCCGTGGCTCAGCCAGCGCCGCCACAGATGCCGGATCGTCTCGTGGGCGGGCGCGGCCAGCGCCTTGCGCCCCGCGCGGTCAACTCCAGTCGGCCGCCCGACAGTTCGGCAAGACCGCCAGCCTGGAGCAGCAGCGGCCAGGCGAATGCCCTGACCGCCTCGCCCTCGTAGAAGTCACTGCCGGTGAGGACCTCGCCCAGTGCGCGGAGGGTGGCGGCGCAGGGGCGCTTCGTCTTGTCGCCGCACCGCAGCCTGCCCGCGGCAACCAGCTGCAGCACGGCCGCGAGCTCCGTTCTCGCATCATGCTCCATCGCCCGCTCGCACCACACCGCCACAGCCCGCTCCTCCCCGCCACCGCTCGCCTCGGCTCACCCTATGACGTTTGATTGCTGCCTCCGGTCGGCTCCGCTGCCGTGGCCCATCCGCGTCCGAGCCCACCCGCGGCGGCGATAGGGTCCGCCGTGTGAGCGAGTACCAGTACTACGAGTTCCAGGCCCTCGACCGGCCGCTCAGCCGCGAGGAACAGGAGCAGCTGAGGGCCATCTCCACCCGGGCCCGGATCACCGCAACCAGCTTCACCAACACCTACAACTGGGGCGACCTGAGCGCCGATCCACGCAAAATGGTCGAGCGCTATTTCGACGCCCACCTGTACGTGACCAATTGGGGCACCCACCGGTTGATGCTCCGCCTGCCCAAGCAGACCTTGACCCTGCCGGCGGTGCGGCCGTACTGTCTCGACCATCACACCGAGGCCTGGACCACCCGCACCCACCTCCTGCTCGACCTGACCAGCGAGGACGAGGGCGGCGACTGGATCGAGGGCGCCGACGACTCGCTGTCCGCCCTCATCGGCGTACGCGACGAACTCACCACCGGCGACCTGCGCCCCCTCTATCTGGCCTGGCTCTCAGCACTCGCCGCCTGGGAACTCGAAGACGACGACGAAGACGAGTACCGGACTTGCCCCGAACCGCCCGTCCCGGCCGGGCTCGGCGAACTGACCGCCCCGCAGCGGGCGCTGGCGGATTTCCTGCGCGTGGACGACGACCTGCTGGCAGTCGCGGCCCAGGCCAGTCCCGCCGCATCCAAGAAGCCGACCAGGCCTGCGAAGAAGGAACTCGCCCCGCTGATCGCCGCGATGCCCCAGAAGGAGAAGGACGCTCTGCTGCTGCGGCTCGCCCTCGGCCCGGAACCTGGGCTGCACACCGAACTCCTGCATCGCCTGCGCGGCACCGACGCCCCCACCACGGTCCCCGGGCGCCGGTCCGCCGCCCACCTCCTGGACGCCGCCCACACCCTGCGCACCGAACGCCGACAGCGCGCCGAACACGAACGGGCCACCGCTCGCGCCCGGCATCTGACCGCTCTCGCAGGCGAGGCCGAATCCGTCTGGCAGCAGATCGAGGCGCACATCGCCACCAAGAAGACCAGCTGCTACGACCAGGCCGTCAGCCTCCTCGCGGAACTGCGCGACGCCTACGCCCACGCCCGACAGCACACCGACTTCCACCAGCGCCTGGCCCGCCTGCGCGAGGACTACCAGCGCCGCCCCGGCCTCATCCACCGCCTCGACCGCCACGGCCTCCGATAGGCCGCCTCGTCCCGGCACCGATCGAGCCGCGTTGCGCCCTCCCCACCTCAGTGAGGCAACGTGAGCGCCTGACGGTCCGGCCGCCCTGGTCGCCCACCGGTTGCACCGTCTCGGCATCGGACGGACAGCCGCGCGGCGCTGCTCCTGCCGAGGTCCAGAGACCAGCCGAGCCGGTCGCAGAGGTGCTCGGCCAGCTGTCCCCAAGGACATCGGCGGCCGGCCTCGGACCGCCGCCGGTTTCTCAGGGTGGTTTTGACGGCTTGATGAGCCGACGCTGACGCACAGCCCCGCCGTCCCAGGCCGGGTTTCGGACACTCCATACCCAAATCTCATGGTTGTGCAGCAACCGGGGAGCGGTCAGGGGGAGTCATTCCAGGCAGGGGGTCGACCACCAGAGAGGCATGAGGATGGCTGATCAGAGCAGCCGCCCCGCGCGGGGCGGGGCCGCCTGGCACTGGTGGTTCCTCGGTCTCTGGGCGGCCGTCTGGTTCCTGGCGGACCTGCACGGCGGCGGCTACTCGTGGCACTACTTCGCGAACGGCAGCACCTTGCTCTTCTCCGGCTCCGGAGCCTCGCCGGCTGGGGGCCTGCACCTCTATGCGAACTACCCGAACCTGCAGATAGGACCACTGGCCTTCCTCTGCGCCTGGGTTCTGGGGAACCTCGGCGGGGTCGTCGCCGCCCAGCTGACGATGATGAGCGCCGGCCTTCTGGTGCTGCGGCTGATCGAGCAGACGGCACTGGCCCGGCAGCCGGATCTGCGGTCGCGCCCGCAGGCCCTGCGGATGACCGTCGCGGCCGCCGGTGCGGTGTTCCTGATCGTCTGGGCATCCCTGGCGGTGCACTACAGCCACCTCGACGACGTGCTGGCGCTGCTCTTCGCGGCACTGGCGATCCGGGCGGTCCTCGCCGACGTCCCGGCACTGGCGGGACTGAGCCTGGGCCTGGCCGTGGACGCCAAGCCGTGGGCCCTGGTCTTCCTGCCGCTGACTCTCGCCGTGGCCCGCGACCGACGACGGCATGTCGCGTTCTACGCCGTCGCCGTCATGCTGCTGGCCTGGCTGCCCTTCGTCGTCGCCGACCCCGCGACGCTGGGTGCGACCCAGTACCACATCGTCAACGAACCGTCCTCGGCGCTCCGCGCGCTCGGGGTGTCGGCGGCGGGGACGCCGTCGTGGGACCGGCCGGCGCAACTCGTGCTCGGCTGCGCGCTTGGGACGGCCGCGATCCTCCGAGGGCGCTGGGTGGCGGTGCCGCTGCTCGGCATCGGCGCGCGACTCCTGCTGGATCCCGGCGTCTACGACTACTACTCGGCGGGATTCCTGCTCGGCACCTTGGTCTGGGAGGCCCTGGGGCTGCGTCGACCCGTGCCCGTCTGGTCGCTGGTCTCCTTCGGCGCGCTCTACCTCGCCCCGAGGCTGACCAACGACGCTCAGGTCCTGGGCGACCTCCGACTCTGGCTGCTTCTCGCGGTGGCCCTTAGCGTCCTGCTCGCTCCACGGGACTGGTGCGTCGCGCCGAAACCGAGCAAGGTCGCCGCCGGCGGCCTTCGACTTCCTCCCCAAGACCCCTGGGTTGCCCACTCGGTCGGCGCGGAGGCGAGCAGGCCGTCCGTGCACCACTGAGCGTGACTGACATGAGCCAGGGCACAGGCTCTGTAACTACCGCGTCGACAGGCGGCCGTGAACCTGCTGACCGAAGTGGCTCGATTCCCCGCCCCGCCGACCTGATCCCGGACGCTACCGGTCTGGACGCCCCCACCAGCGTGTGCAGGGCAGCCGAGAAGCAGCCAGCCGTGTTCATCGCCGTCGAACGCCAAGCCCCGCGGTGGACGGTCGAAGCCGACGTGCTCGGTGCCCCACAGCACGCCATCGACGCCCGGTGTACCACGCCGTACGAGAGGCCGTCCTCCGCCTGATCCGCTCCCGGCGGAACCGCCCCGGCTCCTCCGCCGGCCCCGTCCACCTCGAGCTGCACGACATGGACAGCGAGGCCCGGGCCCGCGAACCGGCCGCCGAACTGCACGCCGCCCTCAATGGCCACCTCGAACGCCTGGCCCTGCCAACCCGCTCACGCCCTGGCGGCGCAGCCGCGCCTCAGCGACTCAGCCCCAACCAAGGTTCCACTGAGCCTGATCCCCGGGACCTCCAGTTCGAGGGAGGAGGCCCCGCCGTCACCGGCGAGAATCGAACAGCGGCGGCCCCCGGCCAGGAAGGCGACCGCCGCCGTCACCACGTCCGTAGCGGTCAGACGGGGCCCCTACTGGCCGACGGCGTGCGGGGGCGGCGCCGTGCACCCCGGCATGCGGCCCCTCTTCGCCGGCCGTGCGTGCCGACGGCACCGTCGCGCCTGCGCTGACAGGGTCGCCGCCCGCCCCGTTCAATGTCTTCTCAACGTCTTCTCAACGTCTTGGGTCGAGACGTCGTGCAGGCCGGTCGAGGCCAGTGCCTGCTTCACTTCCGTCGCTTCTGCGCCACCGGTCCACGGTCTTATGTGGAGGGGCAGATACGGCGGGTTTGTCAAACATTCAGATTCCAGCTGATGTCGCGACAGAACCGGCGGCTAGTCATGTCCCGCATCGCCGTCCGCGTCATCAGTAGCAACTGGAGTTAG
>NZ_BBZJ01000050.1 GCF_001417775.1 Streptomyces sp. TP-A0356
CGTCACCACGCGGGAGGCGAACCACCATGACGACCAGAGAGCGCAATACCTCTTCCAGCACGGATCCGCCCAATCGGAGTGAGGTCGTCCTGGGCGTGGACACGCACGGCGAGGTTCACGTCGCCGCCGTGGTCTCCACGCTGGGGAAGGTCCTTGGCACCGAGTCCTTTCCGGCGACGGCCGTTGGCTACCGTCGGCTGCTCGTGTGGGCTCGCAAGCGGGGGACGGTGCGCCGGGCCGGTGTGGAGGGCACCGGTACCTTCGGCGCGGGCCTGTCCCGCTACCTGCTGACCCAGCAGATCCAGGTGTTCGAAGTGAACCGGCCCGACCGCACGGCCCGCCGGCTGCTCGGCAAGTCGGACCCGCTCGATGCGCAGGCCGCAGCGCGAGCCGTGCTCAGCGGTCGCACCCGGGCCCAGGCCAAATCCGGCGACGGACCCGTGCACAGCGCCCGGATCTACAAACTCGCCAAGGACTCCGCGGTCAAGGCCCGCACCCAGGCGATCAACCAGCTGAAGGCCGTCCTAGTGATCGCCGACTCCGCCCTGCGGGAACGGTTGTCGAGCTTGGGCAATGCCGAGCTGTTCCGCACCTGCGCGACCCTCAGCCCAGCCGATGGTGAGGGAGACGAGGACGCGGTGGCCCAGGCCACCCACATGACATTACGCATGCTCGCCGAACGCATCGAACAGCTCAGCGGACAGATCAACGAGCTGAACCAACGCCTGACCCGGCTCGTCGAACGCCACGCGCCGCAACTGCTCGTACCGGTGGGCATCGGCCCGGACAGTGCCGCCACTCTCCTGATCACCATGGGGGACAATCCCGAGCGACTGAACACTGAGGCGTCCTTTGCTGCCCTTTGCGGAGTCAGCCCCATCGAGTACTCCTCTGGCCGGCGGCGCACGCGTCGGCTCAACTACGGCGGCGACCGCCAGGCGAACGCTGCCCTGCACCGCATCGTGTTCACCCGCCTGCGCCACGACCCGCGCACCCAGGCGTACTACGAACGCCGCACCCAGGAGGGCAAGACCCGCCGTGAGATCATCCGATGCCTCAAGCGGTATGCCGCCCGCGAGGTCTTCAACCTGGTCAGACCGGTTTCCCGCGCCCCCGCGTTATAGGGGCGTCCGTTCGATTTCAAGCCCCTGCAAAAGCGGCCGGCGGGGGATCCAGAGTGGGTGCGCTGCAGCTCCAGCCGCGGCACCGTACCCGTCGGGTTCTCCTCGACTGAGCACTCGATGCGACGGTGCTGTGATGAGACACATCTTGGTGAATGCCGCCGGAGACCCTTCGTGATTGAACCGGCGTAGCCTTCGCCTGCGCGAAGCATCTGCAAGGTGTACCTCCCTGCCATGAGGGCGCGCCCGCCGCCGACATCGCTGCCGCCCGCCTGCTGCCTCACGTGTCTGGCAACTTGTCGACCAGGGGCATGTGGTGCTCGTTGTAGCGGTCGCCCTGGAAGTCGATCCGGCCGGTCAGTTCGTCGGCGAAGAGAGGAAGCCGAATGGCGCCGATGTCCTCCTCGACGGACGTCGTGTACGGGGCGCCAAGCCCCAGAGGGGAGAGTGTGCGATTCCGCGAAGGGCCTCCGCAGACGCCTGTTGGAACGTGATGGTGCGCGGTCCTCGGCCGGCGGCCATTCGGCATAGCAAGACGCCCGCAGGGCCCGTACCGGGACGGTACGGGCCCTGCGGGCGTGACGGGTGGTCAGGTCACCACCGATACCAGCGGCCGCGACCACCCCCGGCACTGGTGGATCGCATGACGAAACCGAGCAGCCACACGACCAGGACGGCGAGGGCCACCCACCAAAGGATCTTGACGGCGAAACCGGCACCGAAAAGGATGACCGCGAGAAGCAGGACCAGAAGCAGGGGAACCATAGTTATCGACCTCCTGCCCGCCCGTCTTCCCTGCCTTTTCTTCGATATTCGAGATCAGCACCTTGTTTATCAAGGGGAAGCAGGGGCACGAGCCGGTTACCGCGACAGCGGTCCCGAAGCTACGAGGAGGCGTTGTTCTGTGACTGCCAACGAGAAGGCAAAGGCGAAGACCGAGCAGGCCAAGGGCAAGGCCAAGGAGGCTCTGGGAAGCGCCATCGGCAACGACCGTATGGCCGCCGAAGGTCAGGCAGAGAAGAGCACCGGGGACGCCCGCGAAGCCAAGGAAAAGGCCAAGGACGCCTTCAAGCACTGACCTCCGCGAACCGGAAAGAGGCCCCCACAGGGGGCCTCTTTCCGGTTCGGCGGGGCCACGCGTTGATCCGGCACCGTCGATCTCCTGCTCCGGCTGTCTGCGGCTGGCCCGAGAAGGTCGCTTGCAGGTCTCCGCCGGAATCGTCTCGCTCGCGCCGATGATCTCGGCAGATCTTTCGTGACTGCTTCTGTACGAGCGAGGCCCTGCCCAAGCCCTCAGATCAGCTGGGGCCCGAAGCCTGGGCCTGCAGCCTGCATCGACTGCTGCCAATCAATCTGGTCAAGGAGGGCCAAGACCCGGATGAGCTGGGCCGCGACCGTATCGTTGGTAGCCGCGGCGGCCATCAGCCGGCTCATCAGGGCGCCCTGCATGTTCTGAGTCAGATTCGCAGCGCTACGGCGACTCCCCGCGCGGCAACGGGGTCGGACTCGGCCTCGCGGTCGCCCGCGGCTTCACCGAGGCCACCGGCGGCGCCTTGCGCGCCGAGGAAACGCCCGGCGGCGGACTCACCATGGTGCTCGCCGTGCCGACGGCTCCGGCGCGGCGTCCGGAGGAGTCGGACCTGCCGGCCACCGCTGCCCACTGGGGAGATCAGGCGCCGGGCGCACGGCATGCTGACGACCTGCGGCAACCCCCTTTGTCGGCCGTGCCCCTCGGCTGGGCGGCAACCTTCATTCCTCGCCGGCGGTTGGGGAGTCAGTCTTCGGAGAGGACGTCCTCGGCCGTCTCGTGCAGCGGCAGCACGGACGCGAGACGGGTGAGCTCGAGGATGCGTCTGACCTCGGGTTGTATACCGATCAACGCGAACCGGTGTCCTGCGGCCGCACGGCGGCGGTGGATGTCGACGAAGGCTCCCAGAGCGCTGGAGTCGCAGAAGTCCACGCGGGTCAGGTCGAGGATCAGCAGGGGCAGATTCTGGATCTCCGTGGTGGTGAGATGTCCCAGCAGCTGGGGCGCGCTGTGGTAGTCGATGGGGCCGTCGACGGCGACGACCGTGTGTCGTGGACCGCGGTGCGATGTGAGGCTCAGCGTCGGGCCGGGCGGGACCATACTCCGGGAGCCGACCGGTTGCGAGCTGTCGGAGGGCTTGCCGGCCCCGGTGCCGGGGGCAGAGGTCATCGAGGGCGTCTCTTCCGTGTCCGAGGCGGGCGGGTCGGCTGGTTGTTCCTGTGCCGGCCGAGGAATCGGCCGGGGTGAGTCGTCACGAGGTCTTGATCTCCGCCCACACCACTTTCCCTCCGTCGATCCAGCGGGTTCCCCATCGTGTGGCGATGGCGTCGATCAGGAATATGCCCCGGTGTCCGAACTCGCCGGGTTGGGACACGATGAGACGTGGCTCCTCAGGGCTGCTGTCAGTGACCTCCAGGACGATGCGTTCACCGGCGCGCCGCAGCTCGACACGCAGCGGTGTCCTGGCGTGGCGGACGGCGTTGGCGACCATTTCATCCGCGATGAGCATCATGTCGTTCGCCAGATGCCGCAGGCCCCACTGGCGCATGACGTCGGCCACCAGGTCGCGGGCGTCGGGGACGGCGCTGGAGACCGGGGCGTAGTCCCGTACGACCGTCACCACCTGGTGCGACACGTCCTCCGGCCGGTGCAGGTACAGCAGGGCGATGTCGTCGTCGTGCTGCCCGCCGGCCAGGGCGTCCAGCCACGAGTCGCAGTCCGCCTCGATCTCGCCCACAGGCCCGGCCAACAGCTCCCGCAGCTCCCGCAGCCCGTCGTCGATGGGGCGCCCGCGGCGTTCGACCAGGCCGTCCGTGTACAGCAGCAACCGGGCTCCGGGCGGCAGCGGGACCTCCTGCTCCGTGTAGCGGTGCCTGCCCACGCCCAGAGGCGGTCCGACCTGCTCGTCCATGAACGTGACGGTGCCTTCCTGGTCGCGCCGGGCCGGTGGCAGGTGCCCGGCGACGGCCGCGCGCAGCCGGTCCCGGCGTGTGTCGAGCACCGCGTAGACGCAGGTGGCGATGGAGCCGGGGGCGATGTCGTCCACCAGGACGCTCAGCTGCTCCAGCACGTCGGCGGGGGCCAGACCGAGCTGCGCGTAGGCACGGCAGGCGGTGCGGATCTGACCCATGACCGCCGCCGCTCTGACGCCCTTGCCCATCACGTCACCGACGACCAGCGCCACTTCACCGTCCGGGAGCGGTATGAGGTCCACCCAGTCACCGCCGGCACCGCGATCCCGCGCGGCGGGCAGGTATCGCCACGTACTGGCCACCCCGTCCACGCGTGGCAGCGTCGGCAGCAAATGGCGTTGCAGTTCTGTGGCCGCCTCCCGTTCCTGGCGGTACGTCTGCGCGTTCTGCAGCGCCACGGCGGTCTGCGCGGCGACACCGGTGATCAGGCGCTCGTGTCGCTCCGTGAACATCCCCGGCTCGGGATGGCCGAAGAAGAACCCGCCGAGCACGGTCCCACGGGACATCACCGGAACGGCCAGGTAGCTCCGCACCGGCAGGTGGCCTTCCGGCATCCCGTGGTGCGGTGCGTTGTGCCCGTACCGCGGGTCCTGCGTGATGTCGTCGGACCGCACCACGCTGAGGCCCCGGAAGGTCTGCTCGAACACCTGGGTGTTGCGCGGCATGGGGAACTTGTCGAAGGCCGACCGGTTGACACCGGAGATCACATAGAGCAGGTACGACTCTCCGGTCTCGCCCAGGATGTTGTAGAAAAAGGCGCCGAACGCCGCCCCGGCCAGGCGGGTGGCCGCGTCGACCGCGTGCTGGACCAGCGCGTCGAGGTCGAGTTCCGCCGCCAGGAGGCTGCCGACCTCCTGCAGCAGCTCAACGATCGCCGCCTCCTCGCGGAGTTCGTGTTCCCGCCGCTCCAGCTCCTTCTGAGATCGTCGCAGCTCCGTCGTGGCCGAGCGCAGCTGAGCCACCACCGTCTGCAGGTGCCCGGCCCGCTGTGCGACCAATTGCTCCAAGCTCTCCAGGACGGAACGGGCCGCGTCCGCCTCCACGGTGGGCGACGGCTGCCCGGCGGACAGCAGTGCCAGGCGCGTGCTGCCGGTGACAGTGCGGAACAGCGTGGCGACCTCGGCGGACAACGGAACCCGGGAGAACAGCACCACCGCGAACCGCTCGCCCGGCGCCAGGGTTCCCCCGAAGACGAGTGTGGAACGGACGTCCTGCCCCGGGAGAAGTTCCTCCAGCCCGTCCACCTGGCTGCCGGGCAGGTGCACGACGTCGACGTCCCTCACGGGAGGTACTGCGCCGTTCGCGTCCTCGGCCGTGACGCTTAGGCGTTCGACCAGCCGGTACACCGACGGCGCCTTCTCGAAGGTGCCGGGCGACAGCGCGGGCACGTCCGTCGGGCCGGCACCCTCCGCGCCGGGCGAGCGGGCGCACGGTCCGCGGAATCCAGCCAGAAACATACGCCGTCGTGGACGCTCAGCCGCGGTGGCGGCCTCCCGGGGCCCGTTGAGGAAGACGCCTACCGCGGCACAGGCGCGTCCGGCCCGCCCGTCGACCAGACTGTCGTAGAAGAAGTCGGCGATCGCTCGTGCCGCCGTGTCCTGGGAGGGCACACGCGCGACGGACGTCCGCAAGTGGGCAGTACACCGGGCTACCTCACTGAGACCGAAGGCCGACAGGTCGATCCGGACGTCCTGCACGCTGAGCACACCTCGATACCTCAAGTGGGGGCCAGGGACGAGTACCGGGACCACGGGCGTCAAGGGTAGCCCCTGGCCGATTCCCGATCGTCCCGATCCGCGCCGCCGTCCCTGTACCCGGTCGTCTCGTGCGGATGCGGTGCACGCCACCATGACTGCCAGCCCGGCCCGGCAGAGCACGCGAAGGCGTCTACGCCGGCACCTTCGGCCAACGGCTTGCAGCCCTGGGGCGGTGAACGCGAGCTTGCACACGCTGAATCCCCCGACCGGCAGTACGCGCAACCGCTCGCATGCGGCGGCGCGATCCGGGGACTCGTGTCGATAGCGACGGAATGGACCGGAGGTAGTTCGATGGCTGCCGATACCGCTTCCTCGACGACGCGGAGAAATCCACCTACCAGTAGCTCGGCACCGTCCGGGCATGATGGCCGGCGGGTGGAGGGCAATGCGGCCGACCGCGGCACCGTTCGGGTGGGCCTGCCGCTGGTGGGTGAATTCGCCCTACCGGCTTCGCCGGACCAGCTGGCGTTCTTCGGCGGGGTTGGTCTACTCACGGTGACCGGCTTGATCGAATGGCCGGTCGCCGGGGTGATCCTCGTTGGGCACCTCCTGGCGGCCAACCGGAACCACCAGGCTCTACACGAATTCGGGGAGAGCCTCGAGCAGGCTTGAGTCCCCGAAGGCGGAACCGCCCTCCCTGCGATAGGGCAGACGGCCCCGTCGTACACGTGCGGCATGCATGACTGGCCGCTCGTTCGCCGCGTGCACGTGAACCTGGGCGCCATGCCGCTCCGGGTTGCTTCGCTGGGACCCAAGAAGCCGGAAGGATCAGCGATGCGTCCGGTCCGGGAGCATCACTGTCTCTTGCCCGCCACGCGAGCGAGGGCGTAAGCGGCGAGTGAGACCGCGAGCCAGGCGGCACTGGCCACGGTCAAGGCGAGCCAGGCCGAGTGGCTGCGCAGCAGCGTGGTGGCGAGAAGGGAGAACGCCAGCAGGCCGAGCGTGCCCAGGGTCGCTCCGCGGGTGTCTTCGCGAGCGCTGCGAAGGCCGTCTTCCTTGGCCACCAGGGTGAGGCTCGCCAGCAGGATGGCGGGGAAGGCGAGGAATGCCCCGCCTGGGAATGGACCGAACACCGAGGAGACGATCGCGGCGAGAAGGGACACGCCCGCCCCGAAGGCGAAGCGGATGACCAGGTCCTTGCACGACATCTGCAGCGCGGCGCCCGGCGTCAGCCGTACCCGGTCGGTGTTCTCCACGTTCTGGGCGGGTTGCGAGGCGTTCATGGTGCCACCGCAAAGGTGACGGCGGCCGCCAGCGCGAGCCACATCACGAGCGCTGCCGCCGAGCCGCGCAGTGCCCCGAGCCTGCCCAAGGCGGGCACATCGACGATGGTGTAGGCGGTAAACGCGACCGCTCCGCCGATCATGCCGCGGGCTGCCAGTGACGCGTCATGGCTGCCTTTGAACACGACGGTCAGGATCAGACTGGCCAGGGCCACCGAGGGCGCCGCGGCGAAGATGCCGGCCAGCCGTTTGGGCTGGACGGCCTCGGCCACCAGGGCGAACGCCACGACGAACAGGCCACCGGCGCAGGCTTTCAGGACGATCTCCGGCAAGGAATTCATCCGAACAACGTGAGCCTGACCCGTCGTGCAGGCAATGGGCCACGCCGTTCGCTTGCCTAACACTGAGAGGCCGGATCGTCCCGGCACCCAGTAGCCGGTGCACCAGCGTCGTCTACTGGGATGCCCTCACGCGCCTACCAGTAGTGACGTCGACCGCCGACGGCGTGTCCCACGGAGCCGAGAAGGAACAGGATGAGCCCGATGACGAGCAGGATGATCCCGATCGTCCACAGGATGCCGATATGCAGGAGGAATCCGACGATGAGCAGGATGATGCCGAGGGCGATCATGGTGGCCTCCTTCGTTTGGTGAGGCGCTGAGCAGGCGGCCGAAGAATGACCGGTGGTGGCGCAGGGCTGTGCGGGCTTCAATGTCCAATTAAGGCAATATGTCCCAAAAGGGTGATACCCGGTCGTCCAAGACTCATAACTGGCCTGGGCGGCAGCCCAATTTCTACCTCGGTCCGGTGGACCTAGGTCGGAAGAGTGACGGCCACGGACATCCTCCGCAGGAACAACGTCTCCGTCACCGGCAATGCGCAGGGGCGAACGGTGGTACTGGCTCACTGCTTCGGCTGCGACCAGACCATGTGGCGGTTGACGGTCCCTGCCCTGACCGACGACTACCGGGTCGTGCTGTTCGACTACGTGGGTTCCGGCCGCGCCGATCCCCTCCGCGCTCTCGGAGGACCGGTACGCCTCCCTGGCCGGAAACGCGCAGGACGCGGTGGACGTGTGCGAAGCACTCGACCTGCGCGATGCGGTGTTCGTGGGACCCTCCGTCAGCGCGATGATCGGCGTGCTGGCCGCCGGCATGGCTCCTGAGCGGATCGCCGCACTGGTGATGGTGGCGCCGTCCCCGCGCTACATCGACGACGACGGCTACCGGGGTGGTTTCAGTGCCGACGGCATCGAGGAGCTGCTGGAATCGTTGGAGGCGAACTTCCTGGGCTGGTCGGCTGCGATGGCTCCGGTGATCATGGGGAATCCGGAGCAGCCCGAGCTGGGTGAGGAGCTGAAGAACAGCTTCTGCGCCACCGATCCGGACATGGCGCGGATCTTCGCCCGGACCAATTTCCTGTCGGACTCCCGGCGCGATCTGAAGAGCGTGCGGGTGCCTACGCTGGTGCTGGAATGCCCCCAGGATGTCATCGCTCCCCGGGAGGTCGGCGCCTTCGTGCACCAGGAGACCCCGGCTCGACGCTGGTCACCCTGGAGGCGACCGGGCATTGCCCGCATCTGTCCGCTCCCGAGGCGACCAATGATGCGCTCACGGGTTTCCTGGCAGATCTGCGCTGATGTGCCGCCCCGGCCGGCAGCTGGAGCGGCAGGGCACCGACCTCGCTACTGGAGGACGTCCCCGACCAGCTGTAAGTGCGCCCAGTGCGGATAAGTCCGGTCTATTGGAGTCGGAACCGCCTCAAGCGAACCGGACACGACACGGTGGGCGAGCGTTTCGAGTGTGGGATTGATCGGAAAGCATGTCACCGATGACGGCTCGATGGGCCGTACTTCGCCTGCTCTCCGAAGGCGAAGCCAGGTCGGCTGCGGGCATCGCGTGCTGCGTGCCCGCAGCGGTCCTGGCGCTGGCCGGCGAGCCTCCTGCCCTTCTTTCACCTCCGCATCTCCAGGTGCTGGCCGTGGGTGCTACGAGAGCGGCACAGTGCGATCACCGCCGCATCGTCGTCGAGACGGCCGCCCGCGTGGGCGAGGAGATCACAGCGAAGGAAGCGCACCAGCTTCTCGGGGCTGTAGCCGGTCCACTGCGCAGCCCGCTCGACGAAGGGATAGAAGCCACCGTCGGTGCCCCGTCCCTCGATGATGCCATCGGTGTAGAGCAGCAGGGTGTCACGGGGTTGGAAGGAGAACATTTCAACCGTGTAGGTCACAGGCCCGAGCGAGCCGGTTCCCAAGGGGGGAGCGGGGTTCACCGGAACCAGGGTGACGCCGTCCGCGCTGATCAACAGCGGTGGGGGGTGTCCGCAGCTGATGATGCGCGCGATGCCGCCCTCCTCTGGGATCTCGACCAGCAACGCGGTGGCGAACCGCTCCTCGTTCTCCTCCACCGGAGCCAGGCTCGCCAGGTTCCGGGTGACGCTGCGTTCCAGCGCGGCGGCCAGTTGCGGCAATCCGGCGTGCTCATGAGCGGCCTCCCGGAAAGCCCCGATGAGCAGGGCGGCCTCGCCGATGGCTGGGAGTCCCTTGCCGCGCACGTCACCGATCATGATCCTGACACCGTCCTCGGTGGAGGTGGCGGCATACAGGTCACCACCGATCTGGGCTTCGTCCTCAGCCGCCAGATACAGCACGGCGACCTGCACACTGCCGAGCTGGTCGGGCAGCGGCCACAGCAACACGTGCTGCGTGGCCTCCGCGACCGTCCGCACCCGCGCCAGCTGACGGCGGTGACGCTCACGCACCACGCAGAAGAGGACCGCCAAGGCCGACATCACCGCAAGAGCGAGGATCTGCACCAGTACGTTGCGGGTCATGAGCACGCTGAAGTGCCAGCCGATGTATGCCTGCGCCACCACGGTCAGAAAACCGACCAGGGCGGTCAGCCACGGACCCGCGAAGGCGATGGTGATCGCTGGAGCGACCACCAGCAGCGGGCTGAGGTGAACGTCTTCCGGTACGAGCTGGTCCACCGCCGTGATCACGACGATGAGCACGATCGGGACCGCCAGCAGCGCCTGCTTCGACTGCCAGGGCCTGCGCACCCCGGCCTCGCGCCGCCGGACGTTCATGTAGTCCAGACTGCACCGTCGTGAGAGCCATGACGAGCGGAGACGCCCGACTGCAAGCGGCACCGGACCTGCTTGGCAAGGGGGCGTGAACGCTTCGGCCCGTGTATCGGTGGCCGACTCGGCCGCGGTGCTCCCTTCGGCGACTGGTCTCGGGGAGGTGGCCTACTCGTAGGCCCAGGCGCGGGCCGTCTGCCGGTCCTCGACCGGGATCGGGGTGACTCCGTCGTGCATCCGCGTGGTGTACAGCAGCCCGTCGAGGTGGTCGAGCTCATGGTGAATGAGGCGAGCGAGCCGCTCGTACACCGTGGTCGTGGTCTCGCCGGACAGGGTGGTGGCCTCCACCGTGATTCTCAGCGGACGAGGGACGACGTCGCGCACGTCGAAGAAACTGAGGCAGCCCCCATACTGCTCATCGGGCTACCCCGGTGCCCCCGAGCGGTCCAACGCTCACCCCTGATGCTGTGCTGGAACACGACTTCTCCTCGTCTATGGCCGGGCCGGTCTTCGTCCGTCGGTCGGACACCAACCCAGACAAACCTGACCTGGTTGACCCGCGCTCGGCAAACTTCCGAACGGGTGGCCTGCCGGGTGCGGAGCGGCGCGCACCGTGGAACATGCTGCGGGGTGCACAGGCGATTCCGACGAGCCCCGCGATCCCTCAATGCTTGCTCTACGTATCCACGCTCGTCCATTCCAGTGATACACGGTGAAAGCGAGCTAGCGGTGGGCGGTGGGGAATTGCTGGCCCCAGCTGCGGTTTCGTCGGAAATGATGGATTTTTCAACGTCTTTGGTACTCGCTTGGACATGCCGGTCCGCCGTGCTCGGGCCAGCCTGGATGCGCGAGCCGTCCCGAATGGCCGACTCGCTCCCAGGGGGGAACTCCGATCAGTCCAGGAGACCCACATGAGCGTCACCCGAAGCCATCACACCCGTGCGCTCGCCGCCGGTGCCCTGTCCGCCGCCCTGCTGTCGACCGGTACGGCGGGAGCCGTCGCAGCGACAGGGACACCGGCCCCCAAGCCCACCATGACCCGCACCGGCATGCCGAGCACGAAGCCGTCGCAGACGCCGACCGCGATGGGCTCGATCACCGTCTCGGCCAACCGCAAGGCCGTCAAGGTGGGCAACACCGTCGTGTTCACCGGCCGGGTCAAAGGCATAAAGGCCGGCTCCACGCTGCTGCTCCAGCACAGGCACAGCGGCAAGTGGACCACGCTGAAGACCACAGCCGTCGTCAACAAGAACGGCACCTACACGATCAAGCGGACGTTCACCAAGAAGGGCACCGAGCAGGTGCGTGTGGCGACCAAGTCCGGCACGTTCCACTCGTCGCCGCTCACCGTTCAGGTCAGTTGACGGCGAGCTGAGGCGGGTCTGCAGCCGATCGTGGCGCAGCCGGACTTGAGTGGGGCCGGGATCGACCTGTCCGGCCCCACTGCCGCGTCCGCGCGCCGAAGATGGGCCCACGCTTTGCGAATTGCGCTCCTATTTTCTTGCATGTCTTCCAGGGCTGAAAGCGTCAATCATTCGGCCTCGCCGTCTGCCCTTCCGGTGAGGGTGCTCGAGGCGGCGGGAACAGAAGGTCTTCTAGAGCGGACGTCCCGAACAGAATGAGGATGAGCACCACCGGGACGAGCAGAGCTATCACGGTCACGACGCCTCCCTGCTGCAGCGATCACAGCTGCTGCTTGGCGGCAACCTGGTCACCCTCACCATGCGGCCGAACGGGGTACGCCGCACATCGGCGCGGGAGCCGTGTAGGCCGATCGGGTGAGGTCTTGGCGTGCGGAGGTGCTATGGGGCAGTGGCGATGATCCTGCGGGGTGGGGGACCGCCGGGAGGGCCGCTGAACCATGACCCGCTGCTGCGGCGACGCGTGGCCTTGTCGGCACCGGGCTGCAATCCCAGCCGGCGCCTCTGCTGCAGCGGACTCTCGCCTACGCACTGTTCGCGGGCGAGAGCCGCCGGCCGACTGTGCCACGATTCACCGCCCGGTGCTCGGGGCCCGCTCATCAACTGCCGCCAGTGGCGGGGCACGAGTGGAGACGCACTGGTCATCGTTCGCCCGCGGGGCGGGATACAGCCCGACCACGTCCCGGATTTTGTCGATCAGCAGCGGGTCCGGAGAGATCTTGAAGTCCCCCGAGCGCCACGGCTGCAGCCCGAACGCCCGCCACATCCGCAGCACGCTCGTGGGCGAGATCCCCACCCGCTTGGCCAGCTTCCGTTTCGACCAGTGCGTGGCACGCTCGGGCACCTCTTCGAGGGTGCGCACCACCTCCTCCTCCACCTCCACCTGGCGAAGCTCCGGCCACCAGACCTGCCGAGGCCGATGATTCCCGGCCTGTGCGGGAGTCTGTCTTTCGACAGCGATCTTCTGGAAGGCGGCCTCATGACGACCCTGCAGGACTTGCTCGAAGCCCACGTCGACGCCGGTACGCTGCCAGGAGCGGTTGGCCTCGTCGCCCGGGGTGACCAGGTCGAGGTGGCGGCCGTCGGCGCGCAGGACGTCGGCGACGGCGCCCCGATGGCGAGGGACTCCATCTTCCGGGTCGCCTCGCTCACCAAGTCCGTCACTGCCGCCGCACTGCTGATCCTTGTGGAGGAGGGCAGGACCGCGCTGGACGACCTGATCGGGACGTGGCTGCCGGAGCTGGGGAAGCCGGTGGTCGTACGCACGACGGTGAGCCCGGTGGACGACGTGGTGCCGGCCGACCGGCCCATCACCGTATTCGACGTGCTGGCCTCCCAGGCCGGGTACGGATTCCCCTCCGACTTCACACTGCCGGGGGTGCAGGAGTTGTTCACGGTGTAAAAGGACGGCCGGGTGCCGAGCAACTTCCCGCCGGCCGACGAGTGGATGGCGGGGCTCGGCCGCATCCCGCTGCTGTACCAACCGGGTGCTGCCTGGCTGTACGACACCTGCTCCGTCCTGCAGGGTGTGCTGATCTCGCGGGTCACCGGACAGCCGCTGCCGGAGTTCCTGACGGAGCGGGTCTTCCAGCCGCTGGGAATGGTGGACACCGGTTTCGAGGTGCCGGCCGCCAAGCGGAACCGGTTCACCAGCTTCTACAGGCCAGGCGACGACAGCAGCCTGGAGCTCGCCGACGGCCCGGACGGCGAGTGGAGCAGCTTGCCCGCGCTACCGCTCGGCAATGGCGGGCTGGCCTCGACCGCCGACGACTGGCTGGCCTTCTGCCGGATGCTGCTGGCCGGCGGGGTGGCGGCCGACGGCCGCCGGGTGTTGTCGGCCGACTCCGTGCGCATGATGACCACCGACCATACGAATCCGGTGCAGCGCGACATTGGGCGACTGTTCCTGGAGGGCCAGGGCTGGGGCTTCGGCGGCTCGGTTGACATCGACCGGACCAATCCGTGGAATACGCCCGGTCGTTACGGCTGGGTCGGTGGCACGGGCACAGCGGCGCACGTCATCCCGGCCACGGGTGCGGTCACCATCCTGTTGACTCAGGTGGCAGCGATGGGTCCCGTGCCGGCACCGGTGATCAGGGAGTTCTGGCGGTACGCGGCGGACGCCTGACACCTGCATCTCACGCCCGTAATCTCACGGTGGGCCCAGCTGGCCGGGTGGCGAACTCGGACCACGGCGCATGGCTGTGTAAGCCCACCAAGAGATCTTGCTGAGGTGTCCCGGTCGAGCGTGACTGTTGTGACGATCTGATCTTTCGGCGGGTGTGACGACTCGGGTTACCCGGCTCTGCGACCAGGTGCGCACCATCGCCCTGGGCACGGGCAAACGAGTCGTCGCACACCTGCCCTTGCAGCAACCTGCCGGCTGACCCTGGCGAGACCTGCACGCCGAGAGCGGCTGACATCTCCCGCGGACCGGCGTCAGGCCGAGGGGCGGGGATCAAGGAGGAGGCGAGCGGTAACCCGTTTCCCGGCCCTCTCGGGCAGAACAGTGAGCTCGGCCGCGACGGCCTTCACGATCTCCAGACCGTGCTGGCCCACCCTGTAAGGGTCCGCCTGCCGAGCCGTCGGAATATCGGGATGGCTGTCCCACACCTCCACCTCCACCGCCTCGTCCGCCAGCCGCAGGCGCAACCGGACGGGGCCGGGTGCGTGTTTGCAGGCGTTGGTGACCAACTCGCTGACCACCAGCTGAGCCAAGCTCACGATGCCCCCCGTCACCCTCGTCGGACGGTTGTCGGCTGCGTCCCCGGCGAAGAAGGCGGCGGTCCGGTGACGGGCTTCGGCGATGCAGGAGCCGTCTCCTGACAGCGCGATGGTCTCCTCGACCGCCGTGGAGTTCGGTCCGTGGCAACACTCACGTTCTGGGTCCGCGCCCATCTGTCCTGTCACTCCCGCCCTGCTCGCGTACGCCGTCCTCCCGGGCGGGTACCGCGCTCGCGCAACCTGTACCTGTGGGTGGCAAGGCCATCCGGGTGCAGCACCGGTACCATGCGCGAGCAGATCCACATCGAGGAAGTGCTGGGTACGGCGTCACCGACGCTTGCTGAGGTGCTGAGGGACTGTGGCGGACAACCGTTCTGCAGGAAATGCGCGTCTGTCGATCAACATGAGTCATACCAGTGGCGTCCGGGTGGTTACGGCGTGCGGCGAGATCGATCTTGACAGCGCTCCGCAGTTGTTGGATGCCCTGACCGCCGGTGACGCTGCCGCTCAGGTGACGGTGGTGGATCTCAGCGGCGTCACCTTCATGGATTCCAGCGGCATCAATGCTCTCATCGCCGCGCATCACGCCGCGCAGCGCCATGGCGGCCAGCTGCGACTCGCTGCGCCGAGCCCCGCCGTCTCCGAGACCCTCGGGATCGTCGGCCTCACCGAGGTCATCCCCTGCCACCCGACTCTGCGCGACGCGCTTGCCGTCTGACCCCGTCAGCCGGATGAGCTGAGCATGGCTGATGCCCGCCGCAGCCATGGCGGGCATCATGAGGGGTACCGCGGATGGACTCAGCCGGTCGTGAGCATGCCTTCGCGCAGCCGGGCCAGGCACCGGGACAGCAGTCGCGAGACATGCATCTGCGAGACACCCAGACGTTCGCCGATCTGGGCCTGGGTGAGCTCCTCCACGAACCGCATGTGAATGAGCTGTCGGTCTCGCTCGTCGAGCTCGGCGATCATGGGTGCGAGGGTATGGAAGTCCTCCACCAGCTCCAGAGCCGTGTCCTCGGTCCCGATGAAGTCCTGGAGGGCCGCCTCGCCGTCCTCGCTCCCGTTGAGCGTGGCGTCCAGGGAGGAGGAGTTGTAACCGTTGGAGGCCAAGCGGGCCTCACACACCTCGTCCTCGGACAGGCTCATCAGCTCCGACAGCTCCTTGACCGTCGGGTCACGGTCGAGACGGCTGCGAAGCTCCTCGGTCGCCTTGGCGAGCTGGACACGGGCCTCCTGCAGCCGCCGGGGCACGTGCACGGCCCAGGTGGTGTCACGGAAGAACCGCTTGATCTCACCGACGACGTAGGGGATGGCGAAGGAGGTGAACTCCACCTCGCGGGACAGCTCGAACCGGTCGATGGCCTTGATCAGGCCAATCATGCCGACCTGGACGATGTCCTCCATCTCCTCCGGCCCACGGCTGCGGAACCGGCCCGCCGCGTAGCGGACCAGGGACATGTTCATCTCGATCAGCGTGTTACGGGCATAGCTGTACTCCCGCGTGCCCTCTTCCAGCACCGCCAACTGCTGGAAGAACAGCTTGGACAGCTCACGAGCGTCCTTGGGCGCCACCTGGGAAGGATCGGCGACCTCCGGCAACTCGGCCGTCCGGGTGTGCGTTGCCAGCGTGCTGGGCGCCATGCTGATACCCTCCCACGATCGATCTCACCGCTCCTGCCTGCCGAAACGGCCGCCTACCCCGCCATCCTGCACCCATGCCTGCTCCCTGAGCGAACGGTGAATCGGACTCCGCTCAGGCGCCAGGACGCATGGCGGGGGCAGTGTCCCTGAGCCGACAGCGGTCGTTGCGCAGGGCCGTACCGTCCGCCCGTCCGAACGCTCACAGCTGACCTGTCCGCAGCTGCTGGCGCCTCTGGGCGGCGCGGCTTTCGAGCGAGCGCCGACAGGGTGTCAGGAAGCAGGGTTGGACCTGGCAGCGGGACCGTGCTGTGGTCGCAGTACGAACAAGGCGTCGAGGCCCGTGATCGCAAGTACGCGAAGCAGAACCGGCTGGACGCCGGTCAGAGCGAATTCCGTCCCGGCCTGCAAGGCACCGCCTCTGGCCGCTACCAAGGCCGTGAGTCCGGCCGCGTCGCAGAACGACACTCCGGACAGGTCCAGCAGCAGCCGGACCGGCCGTTGATCTAGACATTCAGCCAGGACGGGGCACAGTTCCGGACCGGTGAACTGGTCCAGTTCACCGAAGACGCCCACCACCGCCGTGCCGCCCTCATGGACAACCAGGGTGGTGATGCCTCCCGCGCCACTCATCCCGCGTCTCCCTCGATCGCTGTGACGCCAGCGTGCGGGCATATCAGTCGGGTTCCAAGGACGCACCGGCACAGCGCGTTTCTGAGCCCGTGCGTGTCCCTGGATGGTTCGGTGGTGCCCATGGGCCAGTCGATGCCGTCCACCTGCTCCGAACCCGGGCCTGTCCTAGGCGTCAACGGTATCGACGCCCGTGAGAAGTGTCTCTCGAACCAACTCGCGGAGCGGATT
>NZ_BBZJ01000051.1 GCF_001417775.1 Streptomyces sp. TP-A0356
TCGAAGAAGCGATACACGCCTCCGCAACCCCCGCCTCCCGCAGCGCCCCCCACTTCCCCGGACTCGCCGTCCCCAACACCTCAGCACCCAGATACCCCGCCAACTGCACCGCCGCCGAACCCACACCACCGGCCGCCGCATGCACCAGCACCGACTGACCCCGACGCACACCCCCCAGATCCACCAGGGCGTAGTAGGCGGTGAGGAAGACGATGGGTGCGGTGGCCGCCTCCGCGAACGACCAGCCGCTCGGGATACGCGCGACCATCCGCTCGTCGGCCACCGCCACGGGACCGAACGCCCCCGCGAACATGCCCATCACCCGATCCCCCGGCGCGACATGGGTGACCTCCGCACCGACCTCGGTGACCACACCCGCACCCTCCAGCCCGATCGCGGTCACCTCACCCGGATACATACCGAGCACGGTCAGCACATCACGGAAGTTGACACCCGCGGCACGCATCGACACCCGCACACCACGCGGCCCCAAAGGCCCCGTCACCTCCGGACACGGCACGAGCCGCAGGCCCTCCAGGGTGCCCTTCCGCTCGACACCCAACCGCCACGCCTCCGCACCGGCCGGCGGCACCAGGACACCGTCCGTGGCGAGCGGAACGATCCGGGGCGTGGTCACCGCGCCGTCCCGGACGGCGACTTCGAGCCGGTCACCACCGAGAGCGCCGGGCAGGGCGGCCGCCGAGGCGGGTGTCCCGTCGAGGTCCACCAGGGCGAACCGGCCGGGGTTCTCCGAGCGGGCCGACCGCACGAGCCCCCACACGGCGGCCTGCACGGGGTCCGTGGGCCGGGCGTCGACCCGCATGGCACCGCGGGTGACGACGGCGAGCCGGGCGTGGGCGAAGGCCGGTTCGTCCAGCCACCGCTGGACGGTCTCCAGCGCCTGGTGCGTGATGGCGCGGATGGCCTCCGCGTCGCCCACGCGGCTGCCGCCCGTGGCCGGCACAGCGAGCAGCACCGTTGCGGGTACCTCGGCACCCGACGCGGCGAGCGCGGCAAGATCGGGCACCACACGCGCCGGTGCGCCGGATGACTCGAGCGCGGCGGCCAGGTCACGCGCGTGGTCGCCGCCGACGACGGTCCACGACGTGGCCGAGGCCTCGACGTCGGTGACCGCGGGCGTCCAGTCGAGTTCGTACAGGCCTTGCTGCCGCGGGGCGCCGATGGTGGATCCGGCGACATCGCGGGTGAGTTCGCGCAGGGTGAGCGAGGCGATGGAGGCGACGGTCCGGCCCGCCGGGTCGGCGAGGGCCAGGCCGATGGACTCGGGTCCCGTCTGAACCATGCGGACGCGCAGTGCCCCGGCTCCGACGGCCTCCAGGCGCACCCCACTCCAGGAGAACGGCAACCGCCCGGCGTCCTTCATCGGCACGAACATCACGGCGTGCAGGGCGGCGTCGAGAAGCGCGGGATGCAGGTCGAACGCCCCGGCGGCCGGATCGGCGTTCTCGGGCAGCGCGACCTCGGCGAACACCTCGTCGCCGCGCATCCATACGGCGGACAGCCCCCGGAACAGCGGGCCGTAGAGGTGGCCGCGCTCGGCGAACCGCTCATAGAAGCCGTCCAGCGGAACCTGGTCCGCGCCCTGGGGCGGCCAGACGGTGAAGTCGTACGGCATCTCGGCCGGTGCCGCCCGGTCGCCGGTGAGAAGGCCGCTGACATGCAGGGTCCAGGGATCCTCGGGCGCGGCGTCCTCGGTACGCGCGTGCACGGTGAGCGCGCGGGCACCGGACGCGTCGGGCGCCTCCACACGGAGTTGTACGTGGACGCCGCCGCGCTCGGGCAGGGCCAGCGGCGCGAGGATGGTCAGCTCGTCCACCTGGTCGCAGCCGACGTGCGCGCCGGCGTGCAGGGCCAGGTCGAGGAACCCGGTCGCCGGGAAGAGGGCTGTACTGGTGAGCGCGTGCTCCTTCAGCCAGGGCCGACCGCTGAGGGAGAGCCGCCCGGTGAACAGGTAGGCGTCGCCGCCGGCGAGTTCGACGGCCGCACCGAGCAGCGGGTGCTCCGCCGCGCGCAGGCCCGCCGAACTCATGTCGCCCAGCAGGACGGGCGGCTTGGGCCAGAACCGCTGGCGCTGGAAGGCGTACGTCGGCAGCTGTGCCGTGCGTGCGCCGGTACCGTCGAAGACGCGGGCCCACTCGACTCCGACGCCCTTGGTGAACGCCTGGGCGAGGGCGGCGAGCAGGGCGTCCGGCTCGTCGCGGTCCTTGCGCAGGGCGGGTACGAAGAGCGCGTCCCGCTCCTCGGGAACACAGGCCTGGGCGAGAGCGGTCAGGGTCCCGTCCGGCCCCACCTCCACGAACCGCGTCACACCATGACCGGCCAGCCACCGAACCCCGTCAGCGAACCGCACCGCCTCCCGCACATGCCGAACCCAGTACTCCGCCGACCCCAACTCACCACCATTCGCGGCCTCACCGGTGACATTGGAGACCACCGCCATCCGCGGTGATCCGTAGTCGATGCTCTCCGCGACCCGACGGAACTCCTCCAGCATCGGCTCCATCAACGGCGAATGAAACGCATGACTGACCCGCAGACGGCTCGTACGACGACCCTGCGCGGACAGACGCTCGGCGACCTCGGTCACGGCCGCCTCGACACCCGAAACAACCACCGCACGCGGCCCGTTCACCGCCGCCACCGACACCTCCCCCTCACGGCCCGCCAGCAGCAGCAACACCTCCTCCTCCGCAGCCTCCACCGCAACCATCGCCCCACCCGACGGCAACTCCTGCATCAACCGACCACGGGCGACCACCAGCCGGCAGGCGTCCGCCAGCGACAACACCCCCGCCACATGTGCAGCCGCCAACTCACCGACCGAATGCCCCACCAGGTAATCCGGGCGCACCCCGAAGGACTCCAGCAGCCGGAACAACGCCACCTCGACCGCGAACAACGCGGGCTGCGCCCACCGCGTCTCGTTCAGCAGCCCGGCATCCTCACCGAACACCACCCCACGCAACTCCGCCCCGACCTCGGCCACCACCGCGTCGAACGCCTCCGCGAACACCGGAAACGCCTCATACAACCCCCGGCCCATCCCCAGCCGCTGCGCACCCTGACCCGAGAACAAGAACGCCACCTTGCCCTCACCCCGGGAGGACCCGGTGACCGTGCCAGGTCCCGGTTCGCCCGAGGCCACGGCGCGCAGGCCCTCGAGCAGATCCTCGCGGTCCTGCCCGAGGACGACCGCGCGGTGCTCGAACACCGCGCGGGTGGCGGCAAGAGACAGCCCGATGTCGGCGACGGTGTGCTCCGGGTGGTTGCGGACGTGGCTCAGCAGTCGCTCGGCCTGGGCGCGCAGTGCCGTGCGGCTGCGCGCGGTCACCACCCATGGCACGGTGGCGTCGGTGCCACCGGGCCCCTCGGCGCTCTCCTCGGCGCTCTCCTCGGGGGATTCGAGGATGACGTGCGCGTTGGTGCCGCTGATACCGAAGGAGGAGACACCCGCCCGGAGCGGACGTCCCGGATCCCGCCGCCACCGCTGACCTTCCGTCAGCAGACGTACCTCACCCGCCTCCCAGTCCACATGAGACGACGGCACATCCACATGCAGCGTCGCCGGCAACAACCCGTGCCGCATCGCCAGCACCATCTTGATCACACCCGCCACGCCGGCACCCGCCTGCGTATGACCGATGTTCGACTTCACCGACCCCAGCCACACCGGCCGTCCCTCGGGCCGGTCCTGACCATACGTGGCGATCACCGCCTGCGCCTCGATCGGATCACCGAGCCTCGTTCCCGTACCGTGCGCCTCCACCACATCGACATCGGCGGGACGCAGACCCGCGTCCGCCAGCGCGGCACGGATCACCCGCTGCTGGGACGGCCCGTTGGGCGCGGTCAGGCCGTTGGAGGCGCCGTCCTGATTCACGGCCGAGCCCCGCACCACGGCCAGCACCGGATGGCCGTTGCGGCGGGCGTCGGACAGCCGCTCCACCAGCAGCAGACCGCCGCCCTCGGAGAACCCGGTGCCATCGGCCGCGTCCGCGAACGCCTTGCACCGCCCGTCCGCCGCAAGCCCCCGCTGCCGGCTGAAGTCCACGAACAGACCGGGCGAGGCCATGACGGTGACACCCCCGGCCAGCGCGAGGTCCGACTCGCCGGAACGCAGCGACTGGACGGCCAGGTGCAGTGCGACCAGGGAGGCGGAGCAGGCGGTGTCCACGGTCACCGCCGGCCCCTCCAGCCCGAAGGTGTAGGAGAGCCGGCCGGAGACGACGCTCGCGGCATTGCCCGTGAGCATGTAGCCCTCGAAGTCCTCCCGGGATGCGGCCAGCATGCCGGTGTAGTCCTGGCCGTTGGTGCCGGCGAAGACTCCGGTACGGCTGCCGCGCAGGGTCCGTGGATCGATACCGGCCCGCTCGAACGCCTCCCACGCCATCTCCAGCAGCAGACGCTGCTGCGGATCCATCGCCGTCGCCTCACGCGGCGAGATGTTGAAGAACGCCGGATCGAAGGCGCTGACGTCGTTCAGGAAGCCACCGGTGCGGGTGTACACCGTGCCGGGCTTGCCCGGCTCCGGGTCGTACAACGCATCCAGGTCCCAGCCTCGGTCTTCGGGGAAGGGCACGAGTGCCTCGTCGCCGGCCACCAGCATCCGCCACATCTGGTCCGGGGTTCGGACGTCGCCGGGGAACCGGCAGCCCATGGCGATGACGGCGATGGGCTCGTCGTCGCGGGCCGCGGCGGGGCGGCGAGGGGCTTCGGCTTCGGCCTCTGCCGGAACGGCTCCGGAGACCTCGGCGAGCAGGAAGTCCGCCAGCGCCGAGCAGGTCGGGTGGTCGAAGACGAGGGTGGCCGGGAGGCGCAGTCCCGTGACGCGGTTCATCCCGTTGCGCAGCTCGACGGCGCTGAGCGAGTCGATGCCCAGGTCGGTGAAGGGCCTGCCGGGTTCGACCGCCTCGGGCGAGGGGTAGCACAGGACGTTCGCCGCGTAGGAGCGGACGACGTCGAGGACGGCGCCCGCCCGTTCGTACTCGGGCAGTCGGGCGAGGCGGGCCTGGAGCGATGTGGAGTCGGCGGCGGTGGCGGTCGACTCGCGGGCGGCTTCCAGGGCACTCCGGGCGGCGGGGAGTTCGTCGAGCAGATGGCTGGGGCGCGGGCCGGTGAAGGCGGGGGCGTAGGTGTCCCAGCGGATGTCGGTCACCATGACCGCGGTGTCGTCGACGTCCAGGGCCCGGCCCAGAGCGTCGCAGGCCGGCTCGGTGTCCATGGGGTGGACGCCGTAACGGCGCATACGGTCGCCGGCCGCGTCCGCGACCATGCCGCCGTCTGCCCACAGGCCCCAGGCGATGGCGGTGGCGGGCAGGCCCTGCGCACGGCGCTGCTGGGCGAGCGCGTCGAGGAAGGCGTTGCCGGGTGCGTAGTTGCCGAGTCCGGCGCCGCTGATGACGCCCGCGGTGGAGGAGAACAGGACGAAGGCGGACAGGTCCCGGTCGCGGGTGAGTTCGTGCAGGTGCAGGGCGGCAGTGGCCTTGCCGCGGAGCACGGGCTCCATGCGTGCCGGGCTCAGCGCGTCGATCACACCGTCGTCCAGGGAGCCGGCCGCGTGGAAGACGGCGTCCAGCGGGTGCTCGTCGGGAACCGAGTCGAGCAGGCCGCGCAGCGCGTCGCGGTCGGCCACGTCGCAGGCGGCGAGGGTGACGTCGACGCCTCGGGCGGTGAGTTCGTCCCGCAGTTCGCGGGCGCCCGGCGCATCCGCGCCGCGGCGGCCGACGAGCATGAGGTGCCTGGCTCCGCGATCGACGAGCCAGCGGGCGACGTGACCGCCGAGGGCGCCGGTGCCGCCTGTCACCAGGACGGTACCGCGCGGGCGCCACTCCTCGGCCGTGGCGATGGGCGCACCGGCGTGCACCAGTCGGCGCGCGAACGTGCCCGAGGGGCGTACCGCCAGCTGGTCCTCGTGGCCGGAGCCGGCGAGGACGGCGCACAGGCGGGTGCCGGCGCGTGCGTCGAGAACGGTGGGAAGGTCGATCAGGCCGCCCCAGCGCTCCGAGTGTTCCAGGGCCGCGACCCTGCCGAAGCCCCAGACGAGTGCCTGGGCAGGGCTGGTGAGCGGGTCGGAGCCGGCGATGGCGACCGCGCCGCGGGTGGCGCACCACAGGGGGGCGTCGACGTTCAGGTCGCCCAGCGCCTGGACGAGGGCGAGCGTGTGCGCGAGCCCGTGGGTGACGGACGGGTGGTCCGGGAGGGCCCGCTCGTCGAGGGCGAGCAGGGACAGCACGCCGGCGGGGGCGGGGAGCGTCCCGTCGCGGTCCGGGCCGTCGGCGGTGAGTTCGGACCGCAGCAGGGCGGCGAGCGCCTCACGGTCCAGGGCCCGGTCGGGCACGGTGACGCGGCGGAGCGCACGGGCGCCGCCGGCCGTGAGCGCGTCTTCGGCCGCGGTGACCACATCGTCGTGGCCCCCGGCGACGGCGGGGGCGAGCAGCAGCCAGGTGCCGGAGAGGGTGCCGGCCGCCTGCTCGGTCAGCGGAGTCCAGGAGACCCCGTAGCGCCACGCCTCGGTGGTGGAGCGGGTGCGGCTGGTGCGACGCCAGGTGGACAGCGCCGGCAGGAACGCGCTCAGCGGTGCGTCGGCCGGTACGTCGAGGGTGCCGGCGAGCGCTTCGAGGTCCTCCTGCTCGACGGTCTCCCAGAAGCGGGACTCGACCGTGTCCGCGGTGAGGGCACCTGCCGCTGCCAGGTCCGCCGCGGCTGCTTCCCGAACGGTCGGCCAGTAGCGGCTGCGCTGGAAGGGGTAGGTCGGCAGGCCGGTGCGCCGGGCGCCGGTCCCGGCGAAGACGGCTTCCCAGTCGAGAGCGATGCCATGAACGTGCGCCTCGGCGACGGAGGTCAGGAACTGGCCGAGGCCGCCCTTGTCGCGGCGCAGCGAGCCGAGCACGGCCCCTTCGGCGTCGCTGTCGTCGAGAGTTTCGCGCAGTCCGACGGCCAGCACCGGGTGCGGGCTCACCTCGATGAACGTACGGTGGCCCTCGGCGATCAGACCGCGCACGGCCTCCTCGAAGCGGACGGTCTCGCGCAGGTTGGTGTACCAGTACTCGGGGCCGAGTCCGCTGGTGTCCTGCCACTGGCCGGTGAGCGCGGAGCGGAACGGGATCTCGGCGTCCCGCGGTTCGATGCCCGCGAGGGCGTCGAGGACGGTCCCGCGAATGGGTTCCACCTGCGGGGAGTGGGACCCGTAGTCGACGGCGATCCTGCGAGCGCGTACGCCGTCGTCGGTCAGCACCGTGAAGAGTTCGTCCAGGGCCCCGGCGGCGCCGGACACCACGACGGACGACGGCCCGTTCACCGCGGCCACGGCGAGGCGGTCCGCCCAGGGGCTCATCCGCTCGCGCACCTCGTGGGCCGGCAGCGGCACGGACATCATGCCGCCGGTGCCGGCGATCTCGACGATGGCGCGGCTGCGCAGGGCGACGACACGGGCGCCGTCGTCCAGAGACAGGGCCCCGGCGACGCAGGCGGCGGCTATCTCGCCCTGGGAGTGGCCGACCACGGCCGCCGGGCGGACGCCGAGGGAGCGCCACAGTCCGGCGAGGGAGACCATGACGGCCCACAGCGCGGGCTGGACCACATCGACCCGGTCGAGATCGGCCGCGCCCTCGTCGCCGCGCAGGACCGCTGTGAGCGACCAGTCGACGTAGGGGCTGAGGGCCTGTTCACACTTCGCGACGAGGTCGGCGAACACGGCTGACTCCGTGAGGAGTTCGCGGGCCATGCCGGCCCACTGGGCGCCCTGGCCGGGGAAGACGAGCACCGGTTCCGCGGTGCTGGGAGCGATGGCCGTGAGGACGCCGGGGACGCCGGGGACGCCGGGAGCGCTGTCGGCGGCGAGGGCGGCGAGCGCCTCGTCGAGTTCGCCGGGGTCACCGGTGAGGACGGCGGCGCGGTACTCGAAGGCGGACCGGGTGGTGGCCAGCGAGTAGGCGACGTCCGCGAGGGCCGGTCCGGGGCGTGCGCGCAGCTGCGTCCGCAGCCGTGCCGCCTGCTCGCGCAGGGCCGCCCCGGTACGGCCGGAGAGGACGACCGGCACGACCGGGAGAGCGGACCCGCCGTCCGTGTCCGAGGGGTGGCCCGGCGCGGTCGGGACCTGCTCGGGAGCCTGCTCGACGATGACATGCGCGTTGGTGCCGCTCATGCCGAAGGAGGAGATGCCGGCCCGCCGTGGGCGCCCGGTCTCGGGCCAGGGCTGCTGCTCGGTGAGCAGCCGGACGTCGCCGGCGCTCCAGTCGACGTGCGGTGTCGGCGTGTCGGCGTACAGGGTGCGCGGGAGTACGCCCTCGCGCAGCGCCATGACCATCTTGATGACGCCGCCCACACCGGCCGCGGCCTGGCTGTGGCCGATGTTCGACTTCAGCGAGCCCAGCCACAGCGGCCGATCGTCGGACCGGTTCTGGCCGTACGTCGCGATCAGCGCCTGCGCCTCGATGGGGTCACCGAGGGTGGTTCCGGTGCCGTGCGCCTCGACCGCGTCGACGTCCTTTGAGGTCAGGCCGGCGGCGGCCAGGGCGGCGCGGATGACCCGCTGCTGGGACGGGCCGTTGGGGGCGGTCAGTCCGTTGGAGGCGCCGTCCTGGTTGAGGGCGCTGCCGCGCAGCACGGCCAGGACCGGGTGCCCGTTGCGGCGGGCGTCGGAGAGCCGTTCGAGTACGACCATGCCGACGCCCTCGGCCCAGCTCGCGCCGTCGGCGTCCGCGGAGAACGGCTTGCAGCGGCCGTCCGGCGCGAGGGCGCGCTGACGGCTGAACTCGATGAGGGATCCGGGCGTCGACATCACGGTGACGCCGCCGGCCAGGGCGAGGGAGCACTCGCCCTGCCGCAGCGCCTGAGCGGCCAGGTGCAGCGCCACGAGACTGGAGGAGCAGGCGGTGTCGACGGACACGGCCGGGCCTTCCAGGCCGAGGGCGTAGGAGATGCGGCCGGACAGGACGCTCGGCGAGTTGCCGGTGCCTACGTAGCCTTCGAAGCTGTCCTCGGCGGCGGCCAGGATGGTGACGTAGTCCTGGTAGGTCACCCCGGCGAAGACGCCGGTCCGGCTGCCCCGCGCGGAGACCGGGTCGATGCCCGAGCGCTCCAGCGCCTCCCACGACGTCTCCAGCAGCAGGCGCTGCTGCGGGTCCATGGCGAGGGCCTCGCGGGGGCTGATGGCGAAGAACACCGGGTCGAACTGGCTGGCGTCGTGCAGGAATCCGCCCTCGCGGGTGTACACGGTGCCGGGGTGGTCGGGGTCGGGGTGGTAGAGGCGCTCCGGGTTCCAGTTGCGGTCGGTGGGCAGCGGTGAGATGCCGTCGGCTCCGGCGACCACGAGGTCCCACAGGTCCTCGGGGCTGCGGATGCCGCCGGGGTAGCGGCAGGCCATGCCCACCACGACGACCGGATCGTCGTCGGCGGCCGGGAGCGCCGCCGGCGGGGCCACGCCGTCCGTCGCCGTGCCGAACAGGTCGTGGGCGAGGTGCCTGGCCAGTCCGGAGGGGGTGGGGTGGTCGAAGACCAGGGTCGCGGGCAGTGTCACGCCGAGGGCGGAGCTGAGCCGGTTGCGCAGCTCGACCGCCGTCAGCGAGGTGAAGCCGAGGTCCGAGAAGGCTCGGGCGGGTTCCACCTCGTCGGGTCCAGCGTGGCCGAGGACGACGGCCACCTGGGCGCGGACGGTGGAGAGCAGGGTGCGTTCCCGTTCGGCCGGCGGCCGGGCCGCCAGTCGCTCCAGGAGGCTGCCGGGTGCCTGGGCACGGGCTGCCGTGCGGCGCGTCGGGGCGGGCGTCCGTACCGGTTCGGCGGTGGGCGCTGCCGGTGACGGGTCCACGGTCGCGTCGCTCGGGGCGGGGACGGGGCGCAGGAGCAGCGAGTCGATCTCGAGGACGGGTTCGCCGATCGCGTCGGCGGCCGTCAGGGACAGGGTGTCGGGCCCGCTGCGTACGAGCCTGACGCGCAGGGTGGTGGCGCCGGTGGCGTGGAGGGAGACGTGACCGGCGGAGAACAGCACGCGTCCCTCGCTCAAGCCGTCGAAGGCGCCGAGGCCGAGCGGATGCAGGGCTGCGTCGAGCAGGGCCGGGTGGAGGCCGTAGAGCCCGGCCTCCGTCTCGCCGCCCTCGGGCAGGGCGACGTCGGCGTACACCTCGTCGCCGCGCCGCCAGGCCGCCCCCAGTCCCCGGAAGAGAGGGCCGTAGTGGAGGCCGGCGGCGGCGAGCCGCTCGTAGAGGCCGTCGGTGGACAGTTCCTCCGCGTCGGCGGGCGGCCAGGCCGAGAAGTCGAATCCGGCAGTGGGCGCCGGGACTTCCGCGGTCAGCACGCCTCCGGCGTGCCGGACCCAGGGCGCGTCGGGGCCCTGAGCCTCGGTGCGTCCGTACACGCCCAGGGCGCGGGCGCCGTGGGCATCGGGTTCCTCGACACGTATCTGCAGCTGGACTCCCCCCTCCTCGGGCAGGACCAGCGGGGCCTCAAGGGTGAGTTCGCGCAGGTGTCCGCAGCCCGCGTCGACGCCGGCCCGCAGTGCGAGTTCCACGAAGGCGGTGCTGGGCACCACGGCGGCCCCGGCGAGGCGGTGGGCGCCGAGCCACTGCGGTGCTCGGGCCGAGAGCCGGCCGGTGAGCACCACTGTGTCGCCGATGGCGGAGGGCACGACCGCGGCCAGGAGGGGGTGGTCGGCGCCGGCGAGTCCGGCGGCGGCCGGGTCGCCGGTGGCCCTGGGGACGTCGAGCCAGTACGTCCGGTGCTGGAAGGCGTAGGTGGGCAGTTCCACGGAGCGGGCGCCGGGGGCCACCGTCTCCAGCAGGGCCGGCCAGTCGACGGGCACACCCCGGGTGTGCAGGGCGCCCAGCGCGGCGATCAGCGCGACCGCTTCGGGGCGGTCGTCACGCAGCGCGGGCACGGCCAGGTGGCCCGGGTCCGCCCAACCGCCCTGGGCGAGGGCGGTGAGGGTGGCGTCGGGGCCGAGTTCGAGGTGACGGTCGACACCGTGGCGCTCCAGCCACCGGATGCCGTCGGCGAAGCGGACGGCCTGCCGGACCTGGCGCACCCAGTAGCCGGGAGTGCTCAACTCGCCGTCGGCGACGGGCAGTCCCGTCACGTTGGAGACGATGGGGATGCGCGGTGCCTCATAGTTGATGCCGGCGGCCACGGCCCGGAAGTCCTCGAGCATGGGCTCCATGCGCGGCGAGTGGAAGGCGTGGCTGACGCGCAGCCGAGTGGTCTTGCGGCCGTCGGCCGCCAAACGCGCGGCCAGCGCGAACACGGGTTCCTCGTCGCCGGCCACCACCACGGAGCGGGGGCCGTTGACGGCGGCGAGTCCCATCTCGTGCTCGTGGCCCGCGAGCAGGGGCAGTACCTCGTCCTCGGATGCCTGCAGCGCCACCATGGCGCCGCCCTCGGGCAGTGCCTGCATCAACCGGCCTCGGGCGGCGACCAGACGGCACGCGTCGGGCAGGCCGAAGACGCCCGCCACGTGCGCGGCGGCCAGTTCGCCCACGGAGTGCCCGAGCAGGTGGCCGGGGCGCACGCCCCATGACTCGACGAGCCGGTACAGGGCGACCTCGACGGCGAACAGGGCGGGCTGCGCGAACTCCGTGCGGTTCAGCAGCTCGGCGTCGTCACCGAAGACGACCTCCCGCAGCGGGCGCGTCAGCCGACTGTCGAAGTGCTCGCACACGGCGTCGAACGCGTCGGCGTAGGCGGGGAAGATGTCGTACAACTCGCGGCCCATGCCGGGGCGCTGGGTGCCCTGACCGGCGAACAGGAAGGCCGTGCCGCCCTCGGTCAGCGTGTCGCCGGTGACGACGGCGGCGGACGGTTGGCCCGCGGCGATCGTGGCGAGGCCGCGCAGCAGGTCGTCGCGGCCGGTGCCCGTGACGACGGCGCGGTGCTCGAAGGACGAGCGGGTCGTGGCCAGGGTGGCGGCGACGTCGGAGGCCGTGAGGCCGGGCTGTTCGGTCAGATGGGCGAGCAGACGTTCCGCCTGGCCACGCAGGGCCTGGGCACTGCGCGCCGACACGAGCCACGGCAGCGCGGTGGCGTCGGCGGCCGCCCCGACGGGCCGGGGACGCTCGGCGGGCTCGGCCGGGGGCTCCTCGACCACGACGTGGGCATTGGTGCCGGAGACACCGAACGCGGATATGCCGGCCCGGCGCGGGCGGTCGGCGGTGCCGGGCCAGGTTACGGCCTCGTCCAACAGCCGTACGGCGCCCGCGGACCAGTCCACCCTGGAGGAGGGCGCTTCGGAGTGCAGGGTCCGCGGAAGGAGGCCCTCACGCAGGGCCAGCACCATCTTGATGATGCCGGCGACGCCGGCCGCGGCCTGGGTGTGGCCGATGTTCGACTTGACCGACCCCAGCCAGAGGGGCCGGTCCTCCGGCCGGTCCCGCCCGTACGTCGCGAGCAGGGCCTGCGCCTCGATGGGATCGCCCAGTACGGTCCCCGTACCGTGCGCCTCCACCGCGTCGACATCCGCGGGAACGAGTCCGGCGTTCGCCAGCGCGGCGCGGATCACCCGCTGCTGGGACGGCCCGTTGGGCGCCGTCAGGCCGTTGGAGGCGCCGTCCTGGTTGACGGCCGTGCCGCGCACGACGGCGAGGACGGGATGACCGTTGCGGCGGGCGTCGGAGAGCCGTTCGACCACCAGGACGCCGACGCCCTCCGACCAACCCGTGCCGTCGGCGTCCTCGGAGAAGGCCTTGCACCGGCCGTCGGGGGCGAGGCCGCCCTGAAGGCTGAACTCGACGAAGGCGCCCGGGTTCGCCATCACGGTGACACCGCCGGCGAGGGCGAGGTCGCACTCGCCGGACCGCAGCGACTGCGCCGCCAGGTGGAGGGCGACCAGGGAGGAGGAGCAGGCGGTGTCCAGGGTGACGGCGGGCCCTTCGAGCCCGAGGGAGTACGCCACGCGTCCGGACACCACGCTGCCCGCGCCGCCGGTGAGCAGGTGACCGCCCAGTCCTTCGGGCAACTCCTGCAGTCCCGACCCGTATCCGGAACTGCCGGCCCCGACGAAGACGCCGGTCCTGCTGCCCTTGAGCGTGGTCGGATCGATGCCGGACCGCTCCAGAGCCTCCCAGGAGGTCTCCAGGACGAGCCGCTGCTGCGGGTCGACGGCGAGGGCCTCGCGGGGGCTGATGCCGAAGAACGCCGCGTCGAACCGGGAAGCCTCGGGCAGGAAGCCACCCGACCGGGTGTCGCTGGCCTCGAAGAGCGCCTCCAGGTCCCAGCCGCGGTCCTCCGGGAAGCCCGAGACCGTGTCCCGTCCATCGGCGACGATCCGCCACAGGTCTTCGGGGCCGGACACACCGCCCGGCAGCCGGCAGCCCATGCCGACGATGACGACCGGGTCCGAGTCGCTCGCCGTGACCGCTGTCTGCGGCAGGTCCGCGGCGGTCCGCGAGCCGAACAGCTCGTCATACAGGTGTGCGGCGACGGCCTTGGGCGACGGGTGGTCGAAGACCAGGGTGGACGGCAGCGTCACACCGGTGACCAGGGTGAGTTCGTTGCGCAGTTCGACAGCGGTCAGGGAGTCGAAGCCCATCTCCCGGAAGGCGCGGTCCGCGGGGACGGCTGCCGGTTCGGCGTGTCCGAGTACGGCCGCCGCACGCCCGCGCACCAGATCGAGCAGGGCGGCGTCACGGTCCTCGACGGCCAGTGGGGCCAGCCGCTCGCGCAACTCCGTACCGGCCGTCGCGACCTGTGCCGCCGCTCCGGCGCCGTCCTGGACCGCGACCGCCTCCGGAAGCGCGGACAGCAGCGGGCTGGGGCGGCCGGTGGTGAACGCCGGGGCGAACCGGGCCCAGTCGACGTCGGCCACCACGACCGCGCTGTCGCCGACCTCGAGCGCCCGGGTCAAAGCGGCAAGGGCCGCGTCCGGGTCCAGCGGGAACAGCCCACGCCTGCGAAGCAGCTCCTGCGCCTGGGCACCGGCCGCCATGCCCGTACCGCCCCAAGGCCCCCACGCCACCGCCGTCCCCACCAGACCACGCGCCCGACGCGCCTCCACCAACGCATCCAGATACGCATTGGCCGCCGCATACGCCCCCTGCCCCCCACTGCCCCACACACCCGCGATCGAGGAGAACACCACGAACAACGACAGATCCATGCCACGCGTCAGCTCATCCAGGAACCCAGCCGCCACAGCCTTCGCCCCCACCACCGAAGCCAGCCGCTGCGGCGTCATCACCTCGATCACATCGTCATCGAGCACACCCGCCGCATGCACCACCCCATCAACCGGATACGCGGCCAGCAACCCCGCCACCGCCTCCCGCTCCCCCACATCACAGGCCTCCACCACCACCCGCACACCCAAACCCTCCAACTCCTCACACAACTCCACCGCCCCCGGCGCCTCCAGACCACGCCGACTGCTCAGCACCAGCTCACGCGTACCCCGCCCCACCAGCCAGCGCGCCACCCGCGCCCCCAGCGCACCCGTACCACCCGTGACCAGCACCCGCTCCGGCGCACGCCACACCACCCCCGCCACACCGACCGCCGGCGCATGCACCACACGACGCACGAAGACACGACCACCCCGAACAGCGACCTGGTCCTCGGCCCCCGACTCCAACACCGCCGCGAC
>NZ_BBZJ01000052.1 GCF_001417775.1 Streptomyces sp. TP-A0356
ACCGACTCCGGTCAGGAAGCCGCCGCGATCGGTGTGACTGACGTAGGGGCTGTTCGGTCCGGTCGCGAAGAGGGCATCGAGATCCCAGCCGCGGTCGTCGGGGAAGTCTCCGATGCCCTCCCCGCCCTCCCCGCCCTCCACCAGCAACCGCCACAACGCCTCCGGCGAGTCCACCCCACCCGGGAAACGACAAGCCATCCCCACGATCGCGATCGGATCCTCCGCCACCACCGGCACCAGAGCCCCCGACGAACGCTCCGCGACCACCCCACCCAGCTCACCCACCACGAACTCGGCAAGCGCCAACGGCGTCGGATGATCGAACACCACCGTCGCCGGCAACGCCACCCCACACTCCACCGCCAGCACATTCCGCAACTCCACCGCGATCAGGGAATCCACCCCCAGATCACGAAACGCCCGACCCGCAGGCACCTGCTCAACACCCGCATGACCAAGGACAGAAGCCGCGCGCATACGGACTTCGTCCAGAACCTCACGGAGTTGCGCCTCGGGCGAGAGTCCGGTGAGGCGTGCGCGCAAGCCGGTGGTCTGCTCGGCGCGCCCATCAGCGGGGGTGGGGGCCTCGTAGATCTCGGTGAGCAGCGGGCTGGGCCGTACGGCGGTGAAGGCGGATCCGAACTGCTGCCAGTCGACGTCGGCGACGAACGCGGCGGCCGTCGGCGCCGTCACGCAGGAGCCGAGGGCGTCGAGGGCGGCATCCGGGTCGAGGAGGCGCACACCGCCTCGGCGCTGTCGGTTCTCCGCGGAGGCGTCGGCGGCCATGCCGCCGCCGGCCCAGGGGCCCCAGGCGATCGAAGTGGCAGGCAGCCCCTCCGTCCGCCGCTGCTCCGCGAGGGCGTCGAGCATGGCGTTGGCGGCGGCGTAGTTGGCCTGCCCGGCGGAGCCGACGGTACCGGCGAAGGACGAGAAGAGGACGAAGGCCGACAGATCGCGCTCGCGCGTCAGCTCGTCGAGGTGGCGGGCGGCGGTCACCTTGGCCCGGACGACCGTGGCGAACTGCTCCTCGGTGAGGCCGTCCATGACTCCGTCGGCCAGGGTCCCGGCCGTGTGGACGACGGCATCCACGGGGTGGTCGTCCAGCAGCCCTCGTACGGCCTCACGGTCCGTCAGATCACATGCTGCGAACGTCACCTGCGTGCCGGCCGCGGTGAGCTCTGCCTCCAGCTCGGCGGCTCCCGGAGCCTGGGCGCCGCGCCTGCTCGCCAGGACGAGGTGGTCCGCGCCGCGCTCGGCCGCCCAGCGCGCCACTCGAGCGCCGAGCGCACCAGTGCCACCGGTGACCAGGACGGTGCCGGTCGGTGCCCACTGCTCCTCGGGTGCGGGGGCAGCGGCCACCAGTCGGCGTCCCAGGACACCGGTGGCACGGATGGCGGCCTGGTCCTCCGGGGTCCCGGAGCCGGAGTCCGCGCCGGAGAGCAGGACGGCCAACAGTGCGGTGGAACGCCCGTCGAGTGTGTCGGGCAGGTCGACGAGGCCGCCCCAACGGTCGGGGTGTTCGAGTGCGGCGACGCGGCCCAGGCCCCACACAGCCGCCTGCTCGGGACGGGGAGCCGCGTCGGATCGGGCGGCCGCGACGGCACCGCTCGTGACCGCCCACAGGGGCGCCGCGATCGTGGCGTCGCCGAGCGCCTGAATGAGGAGGGTGGTGGCGAGGACGCCCTCGGGCGTGCCGTCGCGGTCGCCCGCGCACCGGGCGAGGGCGGAGACGACCCCGGCGACGGGCGCGTCGGCGGCAGCCGCCGCCAGGCGTTCGGCGAGCACGGCTCGCGTATCGTCCTCGTGCTGAACGACGTTCACGACCTCGGCCCCGGCCGTGGCGAGCGCGGACGCCAGTTCGCCGCCCCAGCCGTCGCCGCCGGGCAGGCCCTCCCGGCCGACCAACAGCCAACGGCCGGTCAGACGCGCCTCGTGGGGAAGTCCGGTGACCGGCCTCCAGACGATCTGATGACGCAGCTCGCTGCCCCCCGTCGCCGAGCCGTCGGCCCGGTAGGAGCGTTCGAGCCAGTAGCGGTCACGCCGGAAGGCGTACGTCGGCAGGTCGACCGCGTGAGCCCCGGGCAGGAGTGCCGTCCAGTCGATCAGCTGCCCGTGGACGTGGAGCCGACCGACGGTGGTGAGCAACTGCCGTGCTTCGTCGTAGTCCTTGCGCAGGGCGGGTACGAAGAGCGCGTCCCCCTCCTCGGGAACACAGGCCTGGGCGAGAGCGGTCAGCGTCCCGTCCGGCCCCACCTCCACGAACCGCGTCACACCATGACCGGCCAGCCACTGAACCCCGTCAGCGAACCGCACCGCCTCCCGCACATGCCGCACCCAGTACTCCGCCGACCCCAACTCACCGACATCCGCAAGCCGCCCGGACACATTCGACACCACCGCCATCCGCGGCGATCCGTAGTCGATGCTCTCCGCGACCCGACGGAACTCCTCCAACATCGGCTCCATCAACGGCGAATGAAACGCATGACTGACCCGCAGACGGCTCGTACGACGACCCAACGCGGACAACTGCTCCACAACCTCCGTGACGGCCGCCTCGACACCCGAAACAACCACCGCACGCGGCCCGTTCACCGCCGCCACCGACACCTCCCCCTCACGGCCCGCCAGCAGCAGCAACACCTCCTCCTCCGACGCCTCCACCGCAACCATCGCCCCACCCGACGGCAACTCCTGCATCAACCGGCCTCGGGCGACCACGAGGCGGCAGGCGTCCGGCAACGACAACACCCCCGCCACATGCGCAGCCGCCAACTCACCGACCGAATGGCCCACCAGGTAGTCCGGGCGCACCCCGAAGGACTCCAGCAGCCGGAACAACGCCACCTCGACCGCGAACAACGCGGGCTGCGCCCACCGCGTCTCGTTCAGCAGCCCGGCATCCTCACCGAACACCACCCCACGCAACTCCGCCCCGACCTCGGCCACCACCGCGTCGAACGCCTCCGCGAACACCGGAAACGCCTCATACAACCCCCGGCCCATCCCCAGCCGCTGCGCACCCTGACCCGAGAACAAGAACGCCACCTTGCCCTCACCCCGGGAGGACCCGGTGATGAGACGGTCGGTGGTCCGGCCCTCGGCGAGTGCGCCGAGCGCTGTCAGGAGCTCGTCGCGGTCGGTGCCGAGGACGATGGCGCGACAGGGGAGGGCGGCGCGGGTGGCGGTCAGGGACCAGGCCAGGTCATAGGGGTCGGTGTCGGGGTGGGCGGTGAGGTGGGAGGTGAGACGGACGGCCTGGGCGCGCAGGGTGTCCGCATCACGCCCCGAGACCGCCCAGGGCAGCAGGGGCAGGGTGGCCCGGGCAGGCGCGGCCGTCGTGGTGTCGTCGTCCGAGGCAACCGGCTCGGGGGCCTGCTCGATGATGGCGTGGGCGTTGGTGCCGGATACGCCGAAGGCGGAGACGCCTGCGCGGCGCGGGTGCCCGGTGTCGGGCCAGTCGACGGACTCGGTCAGCAGTTGGACGTGGCCGGCCGTCCAGTCCACGTGGGTGGAAGGCCGGCCGACGTGCAGGGTCGGTGGCAGGACGCCGTGCCGCAGGGCGAGGACCGACTTGATGACGCCGACCACGCCGGCGGCGGCCTGGGTGTGGCCGATGTTGGACTTCGCCGAGCCGAGCCACAGGGGCCGGTCCTGCGGGCGGCCCTGGCCGTAGGTCGCGAGCAGGGCCTGTGCCTCGATGGGGTCGCCGAGCGCGGTGCCGGTGCCGTGCGCTTCGACGGCGTCGACCTCCGTGGCGAGCAGCCCGGCGTTGGCGAGCGCGGCCAGGATCACACGTTGCTGAGAGGGGCCGTTGGGGGCGGTGAGGCCGTTGGAGGCGCCGTCCTGGTTGACGGCCGAACCGCGGACGACGGCCAGCACCCGGTGCCCGTTGCGGCGGGCGTCCGAGAGGCGCTCGACGACGATCATGCCGACGCCCTCGGCCCAGCCCGTACCGTCGGCGTCCTCGGAGAAGGCCTTGCACCGGCCGTCGGCGGCCAGTCCGCCCTGGTGGCCGAATTCGATGAAGGCGCCGGGGCTGGACATGACGGTCACACCGCCGACCACCGCGAGGGAGCACTCGCCCGCGCGCAGCGACTGGGCGGCGAGGTGCAGTGCGACGAGGGAGGACGAGCAGGCCGTGTCCACGGTGACGGCGGGGCCCTCGAGGCCGAGGGCGTAGGCGACCCGGCCGGAGACGACCGACATGGAGGTACCGGTCAGCAGGTGTCCGCGGACGTCGTCGGGGACTTCCCGCAGGCCGCTGCTGTAGCCCTGGTCGCTGCAGCCCACGAAGACACCGGAGCGGCTGCCGCGCAGGCTGACCGGGTCGATTCCGGCGCGTTCGAGGGCCTCCCAGGTCGCTTCGAGCAGCAGGCGCTGCTGGGGGTCCATGGCGAGCGCCTCGCGCGGGGAGATGCCGAAGAAGGCGGCGTCGAAGCGCTCGGCGTCGTGGACGAACCCGCCTTGGCGGCGGGCGTCGTCGGCGGCGCCGGATCCGGTGTCCCAGCCGCGGTCGGCGGGCCAGTCGGTGATGGCGTCGGTGCCGGACGCGAGCAGTTCCCAGAAGTCCTCGGGGGAGCGGACGCCACCCGGCAGCCGGCAGCTCATGCCGACGATGGCGACGGGCTCCTGCTCCTTGGCCTCCAACTCCCGGAGCCTGCGGCGGGTTTCGTGCAGATCGACGGTGACCCGCTTGAGGTAGTCCCGAAGCCGCGCCTCATTCGTCATGGACTGCCCCCATGGTGTTCGGTGACGGGACGGATGCACCGCGCGGGGGCTTCGACCTGTCGTACAGGGAGAGCCGGTTGGGCACCTGGCCCGTGCTGTTCACCTCGTGCGGTGTGGACAGCATGACCTGCGGGCGGGCCCCATTTCGGCCCTCGACGGGGTTCTCTGGGGAAACCCTTGGAAATCATCGCCGCAGGCCGGGACGGTGGTCGCAGGCCGGGACGGTGGTCGCCGGGCGTGCGCGGGCCGCACCGGGCGCCCGGCGGCCCGGCGCGGGCGCGCGGTTCAGGCGTACGGGGGCGTGGCGCCCTTCTCCAGGACGGTGCGCAATGCCCCGAACGCGTCCCGGAGCGCGGCCAGCGCCTCGGGTACCCGCCAGGCCGAACGGTCCCTGGGGCCGACCGGATTGGAGATCGTACGTATCTCCAGGAAGGGAGTGGCATGGGTCGCCGCGGCCTCGGCGACGGCGAAGCCCTCCATCGCCTCGGCGGCCGCGTCGGTGTGCACCGCCCGCAGGGCGTCGGCGCGTTCGGCGGTGCCGGTGGCGGTGGACACGGTGAGGACGGGGGCATGGACCGCCCCGAGGGCGCGCGCGACGGACTTGCCGAGATGAGGTGCGCAGCGGTGAACGGTGGTCCCGAAGCCGAGGGACTCGATGGAGAGGAACCCGTCGGGCGAATCGGCGCCGAGGTCGGCGGCCAGGACGCGATCGGCCACGACGACCGAGCCGATGGGCGCGCGCGGGGCGAAGCCGCCCGCGATACCGGCGGCGACGGCCAGGTCGTAGGGCTCGTGGCGCAGGGCCGCCGCGGTGAGGGCGGTGCCGGCCGCGGCACCGGCGGCGCCGGGACCGGCCCCACCCGCGAGCAGGTCCGCGCGGAGGCGGCCCGGGGAGGGGCCGCCTCCGATGCGCAGCAGAGCGTAGCCGGGAAGGGGCTGGGGGGCCGGTGCCGTGATGGGGTCGAGGCCCGCGGCGGCCGCGTCGCGTTCGGCGGCGACCGCGGTCACGACGAGCAGACGGACGGGTCTCATGAGGGGATCTGCACCCGGCCGTGGTCGCCGATGACGAGGCGGTGGGTGGCCGGCAGCCGGGGCGCGAGGGTGACCTGCACATTGCGCCCGACCAGGGACGCTTCGACGCGGCGGATGCCTTCGAAGCAGGAGTCGCGCAGCATGATGGAGTACTCGATCTCGCTGCCGGTGATACGGCAGTTCTCGGCGACGGACGTCGAGGGGCCGATGTAGGAGTCGATGACGACGCTGCCGGCGCCGACGATGGCGGGCCCGACGATGCGGGAGCCCCGGACCTCCGCACCCGCCTCCACCCGGACCCGGCCGATGATCTCGCTGGCCTCGTCGACGTAGCCCTCGATGCGGGTCTCCAGCCGTTCCAGGAGGGTGCGGTTGACCTCCAGCATGTCGTTGACGTTGCCGGTGTCCTTCCAGTACCCGGTGATGACCGTGGAGCGGACGGCGAGCCGCTCGTCGATCATCCACTGGAGCGCGTCGGTGATCTCCAGCTCACCGCGAGCGGAGACGTCGATGGCGCGGACCGCCTCGTGTACGCGGGGCGTGAAGAGGTAGACGCCGGCGACGGCGAGGTCGCTGCGCGGGTTGCGTGGCTTCTCCTCCAGGTCGGTGACGCGGCCCTGGTGGTCGATGACGGCGACGCCGAAGGCGGTGGGGTCGGATACGCGGGTGAGGAGGATCTGGGCGTCGCAGGGGTCCTTGCGGAACTCGTCGACGACGTCGGTGATGCCCTCCAGGACGAAGTTGTCGCCCAGGTACATGACGAAGTCGTCCTGGCCGAGGAACGACCGGGCGATCAGGACGGCGTGGGCGAGTCCCAGGGGTTCGCTCTGCGGAATGTACGTGACGTCAAGGCCGAACGCCGAGCCGTCGCCGACGGCCGCCTTGATCTCCTCGGCGGTGCTGCCGACGATGACGCCGACATCGGTGATACCGGCTGCGGCGATGGCTTCGAGGGCGTAGAAGAGGATCGGTTTGTTGGCGACCGGGACCAGTTGCTTGCTGGAGGTGTGGGTGATCGGCCGCAGTCGCGTACCTGATCCCCCCGCGAGCACAAGAGCCTTCACAGTTCCGTCCAGTGATGAGGGTGGGTGGCCGCGGAGACGGAGGGCCGTCCCCGTCGGCCGTGCGGGGCGGGCGCCCGCCGCGGGAGCGGGCGGGCGCCCGGGTGGTCAGGCGTCGCCGAGTTCGTCCTCCAGGAAGGCCCGGAGTTCGTCGTCCGACACCTCGTCGGGGTGGCTGATGTCGACGCCTCGGTCCTGCCGCTGCGTCGGTGTGGTGGTTCGGTCGAGCCGGTCGAGCAGGGTGCGCAGCCGGCTGCGGAGTCCGTCGTGCAGACGGGGGTCGGCGAGCGCGCCGTCGAACTCGCTCTCCCACCGGTCGAACCGGGCCAGGGCCTCGCCGGTGCCGGCGCCCGGGGCGTCGGCGGGCGCCGTCCTGCTCAGCAGGTGGGCGGCGAGCCCTGCGGGCGTCGGATAGTCGAACAGCAGCGTGGCCGGGAGCCGCACCCCGGTGAGGGTGCCGAGCCGGTTGCGGAGTTCGACGGCCGTCAAGGAGTCGAAGCCCAGTTCCAGGAAGCCCCGTTCGGGGTCGATGGTGTCAGCCGCGTCGTGGCCGAGGACCAGGGCCGCCTGGGCGAGGACCGCATCCAGTACGGCCGTGTGGCGTTCCGGCTCGCTCAGCCCGGCGAGGCGCTCGCGCAGACCGGTACCGCTCTCGGGCCCGGCCGTGGTTGCGCCCTGCCCGCTCGCGGCTGACGCACGCGGGCCGCGGGCCGCCACCAGGTCCCGTACGAGGTGCGGCACCGAGCCGTCGGTGCCGCGCAGGGCCGCGGGGTCGAGCGCGGCCGGGACGAGGTACGCCTCGGGGGTGCGCAGCGCGGCGTCCAGCAGGGCGAGGGCGTCGGCGGTGGCCATGGGCCGCACTCCACTGCGCTCGACGCGGCGCAGATCGGTCTCGCCGAGTCGGCCCGTCATCCCGCTGCGCTCGGCCCACAGACCCCAGGCGAGGGAGAGCGCCGCGCGGCCCTCGGCCCGGCGCCGGGCGGCGAAGGCGTCGAGGAAGGCGTTGGCCGCCGAGTAGTTGCCCTGTCCGACGCCGCCGAAGACGCCGGCGAGCGATGAGAACAGTACGAACGCGGTCAGCTCGGTGTCGCGGGTGAGTTCGTCCAGGAGCAGTGCGGCGTCGGCCTTGGCGCGGAGCACGGTGTCCATGCGGTCGGGGGTGAGCGCCTGCACCACTCCGTCGTCGAGTGTGCCGGCGGCGTGCACGACGGCGGTGAGCGGCCGGTCGGCGGGAATCCCTGCGAGCAGTTCGGAGAGTGCCTCGCGGTCGGCGACGTCACAGGCGGCCACCGTGACCCGGGCGCCGTGTTCGGCCAGTTCGGTCCGGAGCTCGTCCATGCCTTCGGCCGCGGCGCCGCGGCGGCCGGCCAGGACCAGGGATCGGCTGCCGTGAACGGTTACCAGATGGCGGGCCACCTGCCGGGCGAGGACCCCTCCCGCACCGGTGATCAGGACGGTTCCGGTGGAGAGGTCGGGCAGCTCGCCGTCCCCCGGGTCGGTCGCGCGGGACAGACGGGGAGCGAGCACGGTGCCCTCACGCAGTGCCGTCTCGGGTTCGTCGCCGGCGAGGGCCGCGGGCAACAGCGCCAGCGAGGCAGGGGTGCCGTCGTGGTCGAGCAGGGCGAAGCGGCCGGGGTTCTCCGCCCTTGCCGTGCGGATCAGTCCCCAGACCGCGGCCTGGGCCGGGTCGGTGACCGCCGCGTCCTCGGCGCGGGCCGTGACGGCGTTGTGCGTCACCAGGACGAGCCGTGACTCGGTGAACTGCTCTTCCCTCAACCAGACGGTGACGAGGTCCAGGGCGCGGGACGTGGTGCGCCGGACGCCCTCGGCAAGGTCGGTGGCGCCATCGGGTGCGGGCACACAGGCGAGGACGGTACGCGGCATGGGAGCACCGTCGGCGACGCGGGCACGCAGGGCGTCCAGGCTGTCGTGGTACTGGAATCGGTCGGTGCCTGCGCCGAGTTCCCGGTCGGTGCCGATCACCGCGACCGCGGGCTCCACGGTGGCGGCGGTCGCGGCCGGTACCCAGCGCAGCCGGTGGATGCCGCCCGCTCCCGCGGCGGGGGCGAGCCTGCTGCTGTCGACCGGGCGCAGTGCGAGCTCCGCGATCTCGGCCACGGGTGAGCCCGCGGCATCGGCGATCCACACGGCGTACGTCCGCTCTCCGCGCGGGGACAGCCGCACGCGCAGGGCCGCGGGCCCGGTGGCGGTCACCGAGACGGAGGTGAAGGCGAACGGCACGATGGTCTGCCCGTCCTCGCCGCCCGCCAGGGCGACGGTGTGCAGCGCGGCGTCCAGGAGGGCCGGGTGGACGGTGAATTCGCGGGTGCCCTGGAGGTGTTCGCCCTCCTCCGGGGCGATCTCCGCGTACACCTCCTCGCCCAGCCGCCAGGCGGCGCGCAGCCCGCGGAAGGCGGGTCCGTAGGCGAAGCCGTTGTCGGCGATACGGGCGTACAGGCCGGACACATTCACGGGTTCGGCGCCCGCCGGCGGCCAGGCCGCCGGGCCGGGCTGCGGGGCCCGCTCCGGGTGTGCGTCGCCCAGGCTGCCCTCGGCGTGCCGCACCCAGGGCTCGTCGGATGCGCCGCGGGTCAGCGGCCGGGAGTGGATGGCGAGGGTGCGGGTTCCCGACGCGTCGGGGGCGCCGATGGAGACCTGAAGCTGGACACCGCCGGTCGCGGGCAGCACCAGGGGGGCTTGGAGGGTCAGGTCGGTCACCTGCGCGGCGCCCGACCGTGCGCAGGCCTCCAGGGCCAGTTCGAGGAACGCGGTGCCGGGGAAGAGGATCCGGCCGTCCAGCGCGTGGTCCGCCAGCCAGGGACGGCTGTCGGCCGACACGGTTCCGGTGAGCAGCAGGCCGTCCGATCCGGCCAGGGGCACCACAGTGGACAGCAGCGGATGTCCGGCGGCCTCCAGGCCCGCGGGTGCGGCGTCCCGGGGATCGGCGTCGATCTCCAGCCAGTAGCGGCGGCGTTGGAAGGCGTACGTCGGCAGGTCGGTGCGGCCGGCCCCGGTCGGTGCGAGGAGGGCGGACCAGTCGGCGGCATGGCCGCGGACGTGCAGTCGTGCGAGGCCCGCGGTGAGGGACTCGGCCTCGTCGGTGTCGTGGCGCAGAAGCGGTACGAGGGTGGCGTCCCCCGTGACGCAGTCGCCCGCGAGAGCGGTCAGCACACCGCCGGGGCCGATCTCGACGTACGTGGTGACGCCCATGTCCTCGAGAGTGCGGACGCCGTCGCCGAAGCGGACGGCCTCGCGCACCTGGCGCACCCAGTAGCCGGGGGCGAAGGGCTCGCTCTGCGTGACGGGCCTGCCGGTGACCGTGGAGACGACGGGAAGGACCGGAGCGGCGTGGCCGAGGTGGCCGGTGAGGGCGGAGAACTCGTCGAGCATGGCGTCCATGCGGGGCGAGTGGAAGGCGTGGCCGACCTTGAGACGGCGCGTCTTGCGGCCCTGCGCGGCCAGGGCGTCCGCAATCGCCGTCACCGCGTCCTCGTCGCCGGACACGACGGTCGCGGTCGGCCCGTTGAACGCCGCGACGGCCACGCGTTGCTCGTACGGTGCGAGCAGCGGCAGCACCTCGTCCTCGGACGCCTGTACGGAGATCATGGCGCCGCCCTCGGGCAGGGCGGCCATGAGCCTGCCGCGGGTGGCGACGAGGAGGCAGGCGTCCTCAAGGGTGAGGACTCCGGCGACGTGGGCGGCGGCGATCTCGCCGACCGAGTGGCCGAGCAGCACATCGGGTGCGACCCCGAGGCTCTCGACGAGCCTGAAGAGGGCGACCTCGACGGCGAAGAGGGCGGCCTGTGTGTAGTCGGTGCGGTCCAGGAGGTCCGCCTCGGGCGTGCCCGGTGCCGCGAACAGTACGTCGCGCAGGGGCCGTTCGAGGTGGGTGTCCATGTGTGCGCAGACCGCGTCCAGAGCGTCGGCGAACGCGTCATAGGTCGCGTAGAGCCGCCGTCCGGTCTCCGGCCGCTGGGATCCCTGCCCGGAGAACAGGAAGGCGACCTTGCCGGAGCGGGCGCGGTCCACGGTCAGCCCCGGATGCTCCCGCCCCTCGGCGAGTGCGGTGAGGGCCTCGGTGAACGCGGCCTCGTCGCGGGCGACGACGGCGGCGCGGTCCTCGAAGGAGGCGCGGGTGGTGGCCAGCGACAGAGCGATGTCGGCCGGTGTCGCGGCGGGCTGCCGGACGAGGTGGTCGAGGAGGCGCGCCGCCTGCTCCCGCAGGGCGGTCGCGCCGCGCGCGGACAGCAGCCAGGGCACCGGCACTGCGGGCGCGCGCGTGGCCTCGGAACGGGTGTCGGCGGCCGACGTTTCGGCTCGTGCGCCCGACGCCGTCTCCGCGGAGCCGGATCGGTGGCTCACATGGGCCTGTTCGCCGTCGCGTGCCGCATCCAGCTCCTGGAGGATCACATGGGCGTTGGTGCCCGAGACTCCGAAGGAGGAGACACCGGCGCGGCGCGGGCCGTCACCGGGCGCCCAGGGGCGTTCCTCCTGCAGCAGGCTCACCGCGCCCGACGACCAGTCGATGTAGGGCGAGGGATGGTCGGCGTGCAGCGTGCGCGGCAGTACGCCGTGCCGCATCGCCATCACCATCTTGATGACGCCCGCGACACCCGAAGCGGCTTGGGTGTGACCGATGTTGGACTTCACCGACCCCAGCCACAACGGCCGGTCCTCCGGGCGGTCCTGCCCGTAGACGGCGAGCAGCGCCTGCGCCTCGATGGGGTCGCCCAGCTTCGTCCCCGTCCCGTGCGCCTCCACGGCGTCCACGTCGAGCGGGGAGAGCCCGGCCCCGGCGAGCGCCTGCCGGATGACGCGCTGCTGGGAAGGGCCGTTGGGGGCGGTGAGCCCGTTGGAGGCGCCGTCCTGGTTGACCGCCGAACCGGCGACGGCGGCAAGCACCGGGTGGCCGTTGCGGCGGGCGTCGGAGAGCCGTTCCAGGAGCAGCAGGCCGACGCCCTCGGCCCAGCCCGCGCCGTCGGCCTCGGCGGCGAAGGCCTTGCAGCGGCCGTCGGGCGCGAGGGCGCGTTGCCGGCTGAACTCGACGAAGGTGTCCGGGGTGGAGATCACCGTGACACCGCCGGCGAGGGCCAGGTCGCACTCCCCCGAGCGCAGCGCTTGTACGGCCAGGTGCAGGGCGACGAGCGAGGAGGAGCAGGCCGTGTCGACGGTGACCGCCGGGCCCTCCAGCCCGAAGGTGTAGGCGATGCGGCCCGAGGCGACGCTGCTCGCGCTGCCCGTGGCGAGATACCCCTCCAGCCCCTCGGGAGCCCTGCGGGCTCGGGTGCCGTAGTCGTTGTAGTTGGAGCCGACGAAGACGCCCGCCTGAGTGCCCCGGACCCGGGCCGGGTCGATCCCGGCCCGTTCGAAGGCCTCCCAGGAGGTTTCCAGCAGCAGCCGGTGCTGCGGGTCGATCGCGAGGGCCTCACGGGGCGAGATCCCGAAGAACGCGGGGTCGAAGTGGTCGGCGTCGTAGAGGAAGCCGCCGTGCCGGGTGTAGGAGTGGCCGGTGCGGTCCGGGTCGGGGTCGTAGAGGTTCTCCACGTCCCAGCCGCGGTTGTCGGGGAAGACGGAGATCGCGTCGGTGCCGTCCGCGACGAGTCGCCACAGGTCCTCGGGCGAGCGGACACCTCCGGGGAAGCGGCAGCCCATGCCGACGATGACGATCGGGTCGTCGTCGACCGAGGCGCCCGGGAGGGCGACGAGAGCGCCGGAGGCGGACTCGCTGCCGAACAGTTCCTCGTCCAGGTGAGCGGCGAGCGCCGACGCGGAGGGGTGGTCGAAGGCGAGCGTGACCGGCAGGCGCAGCCCGGTGGCCTCCGCGAAGCGGTTGCGGAGTTCGACGGCGGTCAGCGAGTCGAAGCCCAGGTCCCGGAAGGCGCGGCCCTCCGGCACGGAGTCGGCTCCGGCGTGGCCGAGGACGGCCGCCGCCTGTGCGCGCACCTCGGCGAGGAGGGCGGTCCGGCGCTCGGCCGGGGGCAGTGCGGCCAGCCGCCGGACCAGCGGGGGTCCGTCCTGGCCTTCGGTGTCCTTCTCGACGTGCTCTTCCGTCGCGGTGGTGCGCGCCTCGGCGAAGTCCCGCAACGCGGCGAAGGCCCGGGCGGTGATCAGCTTCCAGTCGACATCGGCGACGATCAGGAACTGCTCGTCCTGGTCGAGCGCCTTCTGCAGCGCGGAAACCGCCAGTTCCGGGTCCATCGGAGGGACGCCGTCACGGCGCAGCCGCTCGGCCATCTTCTCGTCGACCATGCCGCCACCGGACCAGGTGCCCCAGGCGACGGACGTCGCCGGCAGGCCGTCGGCCCGACGCCGGGCGGCGAGGGCGTCGAGGTACGCGTTGGCGGCGGCGTAGCTGCCCTGTCCGGGGCCGCCGAGGGTGCCTGCCATCGAGGAGAACAGGACGAACGCGGAGAGGTCGAGGTGGCGCGTGGCCTCGTGAAGGACCAGCGCCGCGTCCGCCTTGGGACGGAGCACACCGTCGGCCCGCTGCGGGGTGATGCCCTCGATGACGCTGTCGTCGATGACGCCGGCGGTGTGCACGACGGCGGTCAGCGTTCCGCCGCCGGGCAGGTCCTCGATGAGCCGCCGGACGGCGTCCTCGTCGGAGACGTCGCAGGCGACGGCGGTGGCGGGGGTGCCCAGCTCGGCGAGTTCCGCGACGAGTTCGGCGGCGCCCGGGGCCTTAGGGCCACGGCGGCTGGCCAGTACCAGGTGTTCGGCGCCGCCACGGGCCAGCCAGCGGGCGACGTGCCGGCCGAGGCCGCCGGTGCCGCCGGTGATCAGGACGGTGCCCTCGGGCCGCCACTCCGGTCCGTCCGGGCGGGGGCCGTCACCGGCCCGCACCAGACGCCGGGCGAACAGCCCGGACGGGCGCAGCGCCACATGGTCCTCGTCGAGCGCGCCGGACAGGGCGAGGACGAGACGCCGGGCCGCTCGCGGATCCAGGGTCTCCGGCAGGTCGACGAGGCCGCCCCACCGCTGCGGGTACTCCAGACCGGCGATGCGGCCCAGGCCCCAGCTCATGGCCTGAACAGGGTGTTCGAGAACGTCGTTGCGGTGTATGGATACCGCGCCCCGGGTGGCACACCACAGGGGCGCGTCGACCCCTGCATCGCCGAGCGCCTGGAGCAGGGAGGTCATGAGCACCAGACCGGTCGGCAGGACCCCGCTGTCCGACCAGGGCGACTCGTCCAGCGACAGCAGCGAGAGCACGCCCTGGAGGGTGCCGTCCGCTGTGTGCTCCCGCATCAGGTCGGCCATTCGCTCCCGCTCGGCCTCCCGCGCCCCGACGATCAACAGGCGCGCTCCCGCGGACCGCTCGTCGATCGCCGCGAGCACGGCGCGTACGGTCTCGTCGTCCTCGTGTCCTTCCGGGGCGACGACCAGCCAGCTCCCGCCCATCGGGGACGGCCCCGCGGGCTGCTCGGACCGCGGCCGCCAGACGACGCGGTAGCGCCAACTGTCCAGCGTGGACAGGTTGAGCCGGTTCCGGCGCCAGGTGGACAGCGCCGGTACGACCTCGCCGAGCGACCGTGCGTCGGCCATGCCGAGCGTCTGTGCCAGCGCGTCGACGTCGCCGTTCTCGACGGAGGTCCAGAATCCGTCGTCGGGGATGTCGACGCCGCCGATGGTCACGGCGTCCGTGGCCGAGGAGCGCGGTGTCGGTTCCAGCCAGTACCGCTGCCGCTGGAACGCGTACGTCGGCACATCCACCCGCCGGGGAGACAGCCCGGCGAACGC
>NZ_BBZJ01000053.1 GCF_001417775.1 Streptomyces sp. TP-A0356
GTCGCCGCGACTCGCACCACGCTCACCGCCCTGCCGGGCCTGGGCACCGTGCTGGCCGCGAAGGTCATCGGTCACATCGGGGACATCAGTCGGTTCCCCACCGAGCACCACTTCGCCAGCTACACCGGCAGCGCACCCCTGGACGCCTCCAGTGGCAACAACGTCCGCCACCGGCTCAACACCGGCGGCAACCGCGCGCTGAACTCTGTGTTGCACACGATCGCCGTCTGCCAGATCCGCGGCGGCGGGCGCGGGCAGGACTACTACCTCCGCAAGATCAGTGAGGGGAAGACACCTTCGGAAGCCCGAAGGGCCCTCAAACGACGTCTGTCCAACGTGGTCTACCGGATCATGAAACGAGACCACCGGAACCACCTTGCTCAAGCCGCTTGACACACAGAGGCGCTATTGGGACACGCCCTGTGGCTCGGTACCAGCAAGCGCCATCCCGTAACGGCGGTCGACATGCCTGTGACTGGACACTTCGGTCATAGATCTCACGAGTCAGACCCCCGTCCGGGACGGCTCCGCGCAACGGTCCCATCGATCCCGGCACGACGGCACGTCCCGACCACAGCCGGATGGCTTCGCACGAACCAGCCCTCAACGTGGCCGGAGCAGTGCGGGAATGAGTTGACTCCCGCCCACTCGTGACCAGCAATGGCGGACAGCCGTCCGGCCTGCCCCGCGTCCGCGCCGAACGCGACGACCTCCGGGGCCTGACCCGACAACCCGTCCGCGTCGTCCACGTCCTGGAGCTCGAAGGCAACGCGCTGAGGGAAGCGAACGGCGTTCTTGAACAGGACCTGGCCGCGCGCCGCCCGGGCCGGCGCGGTTGAGCGGGGTCCCAGCCGGTCAGCTGCTGCAGGCGCAGCCCGCGGACGCCTTCGCCTCGGCCGGCGTCTGGGCCGGGTCGACGGACTGCTCGTCATGGGTGCAGCAGGCCGCGGTGCCGCAGCAGGCGTCCGGCGTGCCGTCCGCGCTCTTGCCCAGCGTGTCGGCGTCAGCCTTGACGACGTAGACCTCCCAGGGCTCCTTGCCCGGGCCGGTCACCCAGGTCTTGTCCTGGACGGCGTAGCAGCAGGAGGTGTCATTCTCCTCGAAGGTGGCCAGCCCCGCGTCCTTCAGTCGCGCGGTGGCGGCGGTGACCTGCTCGGTGCTCCCGACCTCGACGCCGAGGTGGTCCAGGCGGGTCTCCTCTCCGGCGTCGCCCTCGATGAGGACGAGCTTGAGCGGGGGCTCGGCTACGGCGAAGTTCGCGTAGCCGGGGCGAAGCTTGGCCGGCTCGGTGCCGAACAGCTTCGAGTAGAGTCTCTGCGCTCTGGATCGCGAGGAACAGGTTGTAGGCGTAGGACGTGCTGGAGGCAGCCTCGCTGTAATCGCGACACACCGACGTGGGGGGTCATCGAAAAGATGTCCGCCCGGAAGAGAATCACGAAGAACACCAGCTCGGGGGCCGTTTTCGGGCTCATTGCTCCACGCGTGCGCTGAGAGCGTCAAGACCAACAGCCCATCCCTCCTGATCACTCGCGACCTGCTCTCGGGACTGAAGGACAGCTTCCTCCTGCACCACCAGGAGGTGATCCGAACGGTCACTGCAGGGAAGACGAGCCGTCGACGCATGCCGGGATCCGATCGGGGTAGGCGCGCTGATTCGGGCTTGAACGGAGGAGGGAACATGGACGACGTCGCCGCCCCCGGCAGGGAAAGTAGTCCCCTGTCCGGGGTTCGGGCGTGTTCTGGCGCCCTGCTCGGTGGAACGCTGGAAAACCTGCGGGAGTCCGCCATCGCGGTCGATGACGCCGGCCTCATCGTCGCGGTCAACAGCGCAGCCCTAAGCCTGCTGGGCAGGGAAGCCTCAGAACTCGTAGGTCAGGACTTCCACGACCTGCTGCACCGGGACAGATACGGGCACTCGGTGCCGCGCACGCGATGCTGGATGAGGAAGGCGCTGCTCACGGGGGATACCAGGCATGGCGACGCCGAGTGGTTCGCCCGCGGGGACGGCGTTCTCGTCCAGTTGTCCTGGCTGGTCACGCCCTACTCACCCGCTCCGGGCGGGACAGGTGCGCTGATGATGCTGTACGAACCGAAGCCAGGGGACGTGCGCCACAGCGACGGCGGCCACTCCGCGCCGCTGACGGAACTGGACCGCCTGGCCTTGCTGGCAGAGACGACCACGCGGCTCACATCCACCCTGGACGCGGACGAGGCGCTGCACCGACTGGCCGCCCTGACCGTGCCCCGGCTAGCGGACTGGGCCGTGTTCGACCTGCTCACCGAACGTGACGAAGTACGACGCGTTCTCGTGATGGAGCACAAGGACGGCATTCTCGTCGAGCGGGAGGACCTGCAAGGCCCAATGCCTCCCGTGCCGGCAGAGTCACCGATGCCCCTGTCACGGGCCCTGCGCGGCGCCGCCTCCTCACTCGCCGGCCCCGCCACCTACCAAGGCGCGCCCGACTCCGGTATAGCGGTCGAGCAACAGCGCCTGTTCACCGCGACAGGTATGCACTCCGCCGCCATCGCACCCATCCGCGGACTGCGCGACGTGCTCGGCGCCCTGACCCTGGGCCGGGCCCGGCGCCATGACGCCTTCACCCCTGCCGACCTGCCGCTGCTGGAGGACCTCACCCGCCGGGCGGGCCTGGCACTGGACAACGCGCGCCTGTACCAGCGCCAGCGCAAAGTCGCCGAGACCATGCAACGCCACTTGCTGCCCCAGCTGCCCGTCCTGCCGGGACTGGAGATGACCGCGCGCTACGTACCCGCTCCGGACGCCTCATCCGTGGGCGGTGACTGGTACGACGCCTTCGCCCTGGCCGCCCACGCTCACGCACTGGCCATCGGCGACGTCGTCGGACACGATCTCGACGCCGCAGCCGGCATGGCGCAGGTCCGCAACATGCTGCGGGCCTTCGCCTGGTCCCACCCCGAGGCCACACCCAGCGCCGTCGTCACTCGGCTCGACGAGGCAGTGATGCACATAGCCGAGGTACCCATGGCCACCATGATCCTCGCCAGGCTCACACTCGGCGACGACACACTGTGGCGCCTACGCTGGACGAACGCCGGCCACCCGCCGCCCCTGCTCATCACCCACGACGGTCAGACCCGCTACCTCGAAGAGGCGCACGGCATACTCCTCGGCACCGGAGTCACCAGACCTCGTCCCGACGCCGACACCGTCCTGCCACCCCAGGCCACGCTCCTGCTCTACACCGACGGACTGGTCGAATCCCCGCACCACTCCATCGATCATGGACTGGACCGGCTGCGCCGACACGCGGCCTCCCTCGCCCACCGCCCCCTCGACTCATTCTGCGACTTGCTGCTGGACCAGGTGCGCCCCAGCGACAACGATGACGACGTCGCCATGATCGCCCTGCGTACCCCGATCCCGTATGACCCGCCTGACCCACGCGTGAGTCAGACCGCGTGGGGTTGAAGGGCAGGCCGTCGAGGCTCCTGAGCCGGTGGGCTGCACCTTCGGGGGCCTCTCTCCGACGCGCGAAGACTTCGCGCGGTGCGGGCCCCGCACTGCCCCGCGGGTGAGCGGGGCCAGAACACAGTGTCCGCATGCCGCTTCGCCGAGGAGGACGGGCGCCGTCTAGGTCGGGGACGGTCAGGAGGAGCTGGCTGGTGAGGGGGTACGGCAGGCTCCTGCGCTGCTCGCGGTTATCGAACCCTGGCGTCCAGGTCGGCTCCGGCGTACGGCCATCACCTTCGACGGCGACTCGGGGCAGCACGACACTGATCTCGACAGCCTTACGCACACCGGTGGTGGGACAACTCCAGGGCCGACGACGAGGTCCTGTGAGGTAGACCGCCCTCACCATGATCACCCTGCCTGGACTCTCGTCCTGCGAAACCATGGTGAGCGGGAAGGGCGCTGGGCGTGGAGGACGAGCAGCGCCAGGGCGCCGGTCGCCCCGGACCAGGTCAGTGTGAGCAGGCCGTAGGACCAGGGGATGTGCGGGGTGAGAGCTGAGCTCAGCGCCAGCTGGGTCACGCCGTACAGGGGAAGCGCGGACACGCCCGCCACATCCATGAGCGTGTTGAAGACGGGATTCTGCAGGCCGGTGTCGACCAGGCTGAGCATGATGATGAGGAAGAAGCCCTCCAACTCGCCGCGGACGAGGGAGCCGAGCAGAAGGCCGATGCCGCCATAGGCGAGGCCGGCGCCCGCGAGGGCCAGCGCCAGGGGTGCCGCGTGGCGAACGGGCAGGGAGATGCACAGCAGGATCGTGGTGTAGAAGGCCAGCGCGGCGGCGGTTAGGGCGATGGCAGCGAGCTTCGCCATCAACATCGGCAGCCGGGGATAGCCGGCCAGCAGCAGACGGCGGTCCAACTGCCGGGACAGAAAGGTCTCGGTGAAGGTGATGAAGCCCGCGACCATGGTGACTGCGCCCAGCGCGCTGGCCACCTGCCCCACCTGGCCGGCCGGGGCGGAGACAGGGGCGCTGATGGTGTCCAGCGAGATGCGCACCACTTGGTCGGAGGTGCACAGGCGTGCCACGGTGATCCAGACGGGGATGAACGCGACCGCCAGAACGAGGGCCAGCCGGTTGCGCAGGTGGCCCAGCAGAGTGCAGCGCAGCAGTTGGGTGAACGCCGTGCAAAAGAGCCTCATCGGAGGGTCTCCTCGAAGTGCAGACGGCCCTGGCGCAGGTGAGCGATCGCGTCGAAGTGGTGCAGGTCGTGCAGCAGGTGAGACACCACGATGATCGACCGGCCTCGATCACGCAGGTCGGCGGCCAGGGTCCAGAACCGCTGATGGGTGTCCCAGTCGAAGCCCTGGTAGGGCTCGTCCAGGACAAGCAGCTGAGGATCGTGCATGAGAGCGATCAGCAGGTTCAGCTTCTGCCGTGTTCCACCGCTGAGTTCGCCGACCTGCTGTCGCCGGCAGTCGCTCAGTGCCAGCAGTTCCATCAGCTCGCCGGCGCGTTCCAGTGTCGGCAGCCGGTAGGCCGTCCGGAACAGCCGCAGATGCTGTCCGACGGTGAACGCGTCGTTCAGCACAGCCCGTTGCGGGCAGTACCCCACTGCCCCGGTCCGTGTCACCGTTCCGCGGTCGGGTGCGAGGTGTCCTACGGCGACCTGAAGCAGAGTGCTCTTCCCCGCGCCGTTCTCGCCGACGACTCCGACCAGCGTCCCGGCGGCCACGTCGAGGTCCACGTCGCGCAGGACCTGCCTGCGGCCGTACGCCTTGTAGACTCCGCTGATCAGCAGCCGTGGCCGGCGTCGCGTGATTACTGCCTGCACATGAGCCCCTTGAAAGATCGGACAGGTGAAGCGAGCCGGCCCGCAGGAAAGCCCGCCACGGTGGCGGGGTCCGCGCAGGCTCACGTCCGCCGGCCTGCCCGGCTCATGACGGCTCAGCCACGTCCGGCCCGGACGGTCCGGACCGGGCGTGCCGGGCCCGTCGTGCGGGGCGGCGCGCTGCCGCCCGATGTGCAACGACTGCATACCGGCTGGTGTAACGGCGCTGGCTCGATGTTCCACACCCGCCAGTCAGGCGTGACGTGCGCCGCGGTCTGCCGTTGTAGTGATCGATGCCCCCGACACCACAGCGAGACTTCAGCGCTCCCACGATTGTGATCGGAGCCGGCCCCCACGGCCTGGCGGCCGCCGCGCTACTGAAACGCTTCGACGTACCGACCGTGATCCTCGAACGGTCGGACCGCGTAGGAGCCAGCTGGGCGCAGCGATACGACCACCTGCGCCTGCACACCACCCCCGGCACCTCGAAACTCCCCGGCCTGCCCGTACCGCGCCAGGCCGGCCCGTGGGTGAGCCGCGACGACTACGTGCGCTACCTGGAGAGCTACGCCGCCCACCACCGGCTCAACGTCCGGCTGACCACCCCGGTACTGCGCATCCAGCGCGCCGAGCCAGGCTCGGGTCCCCGCTGGCTGGTCCACACCCCGAACGGCCCCGCCCCCACCGACGCGGTCGTGGTTGCCACCGGCCGCTGCCACGCCCCGCACGTCCCCCACTGGCCCGGGCGTTCGGCCTACACCGGCACGCTGCTGCACTCGGCCCGCTACCGCTCTCCGGCGCCCTACCGCGGGCAACACGTCCTGGTAGTCGGCACCGGCAACAGCGGTACCGAGATCGCCGCCGTCCTCGCCGGGGCCGGAGCCGCACGGGTACAGATCTCAGTCCGTACTCCGCCCAACATCCTGCCCCGCGCCAGCGCCCGATGGCACGCGGTCGGCCGGCTGACGGAAGCCCTCCCGCTGGCGTGGCGCGACCGCAGCTCCCTGCTCACGCAACGTGTCGCGGTACCCGACCTGACCTCGCGGGGACTGCCGCGGCCCCGCACGGGCCTGTACACCCGTAACGCCCGCGAGGGGGTCAACCCGGTGCTTGACCACGGCTTCGTGAATGCCGTGCGGTCCGGGCGGGTCGAACCGGTCCCGGCCGTCCAGGCATTCGACGGGCCCGACGTGGTACTGGCCGACGGCACCCTACTGCGGCCCGACACGGTCATCGCTGCCACCGGGTACCGGACCAACCTCCACGACCTGGTGGGATCCCTCGGCGTACTCGACGAGGACGGATTCCCCCTCGTCGCAGGCGCGGAAACCCATCCCGAAGCCCCGCGCCTGTATTTCGCCGGCTACACCAATCCCCTCACGGGGGTTCTGCGCCAGGCGGGCATCGAGGCGCGCGCCATCGCCCACGCGGTCCGCCGTGAGAAGGCCCGACCGACCCTTCTCGCCCCTCGGCGGCATGCTCCGAGCTGACGGCGTTTCGGAAGCCTGACCCTTCAGCGCTTGCCCCCTGCAGGGCGATTGGACGCCACGGTGACAAACATGGATGTTACGGCGCGGAGCAGCGCAGACGCATGAATGTGGTGGCCGCCTTCATCGAGCCGGCCCGCTCGTGCCGCGTCGGTTCGGTGGCGGAGTGAGGGGAGCGGCCTGCGCGACGTGCTGTCCCGCACGCGTGCGGGTGAGGCACCTTCACGCACCCCGGATTCGGCCGCTGTTCGATGGCCGCTGATGCGAGCATGTTCTTCATGAGGGCCTGTCGAGCGTCTCTCGCCCCATGGACCCACGGCCCGGCCGCAGCCCGGTCAGCTCTGACCAGCGACGCACCGCCCCCTCGCCAGCGGTCGGCACAGTGTGATCAGGGCACAGCAGTCAGCGCTCACCTGAGTCAGGCCCCGCTGTAGGGCCCTCCCACCGACGCCGATACGGCACATCGCACGGCAGACCGCGACCGGGGCCCGGCCGACGGCGGCATTGGCGTTCGGGCGTGTTGTCGCTTTAGGCTGCGTCGGTTCGTGCCGTTCACGGCGGCAGCCCATCGACGGAGAGGAAAGCCGATAATGCAGCAGGCATCGGCCACCGACCCGGCTCCCGGGCACCGCCCCGAGCTGGTCCCCGACCCGGATGCGGAGGCGGCCCGGATCGCGGCGGTGCGCCGCTACGACATCCTCGACACTCCGCCCGACGGGGCGTTCGACCGGGTGGCGGCGATGGCCGCCCGCCTCTTCGACGTGCCGGTGGCGACCGTCACGATCGTGGATACCGACCGCATCTGGTTCAAGGCCGCCCACGGCCTGGAGGGTGTCGCGGAGATCGGCCGTGATCCGGGCCTGTGCGGCTCGGCGATCCTACGTGACGACACGATGGTCATCCCGGACACTCTCAAGGACCCTGTCGCGGTGGACAATCCGCTGGTCGCCGGGGAGATGGGGGTGCGCTTCTACGCCGCCGCACCGATCATCACCCCCGACGGGCACAAGCTGGGCACGGTCAACGTCCTCGACACCCGGCCGCGCTCGATCACCGAGGAGGACACCGCCACCCTGGCCGATCTCGCCGCGATCGTGCTGGACGAGATGGAGCTGCGGCTCTCGGCGCTGCACGCCCTGCGCGACGAGCAGGCCCGCCGGGAGGCGGAGAGGCGGCACGCCGAGGCGGAACGGGCACGGGCCGAGGCGGAACGGGCGGCGCGGGAGAAGGCGGAGCAGGACAAGGCCGCCATCGCCGCGTTCGCCTCCACCCTCCAGCGCACCCTGCTGCCCCCGGCCCTTCCCGTGGTGCCGGGCCTGGAACTGGCCTGCCACTACCGCACCGCCTCCGCCCACGACGTGGGCGGCGACTTCTACGACGTCTTCCCCCTCGACGGCGGCCGGTGGGCGTTCTTCCTCGGTGACGTGTGCGGCAAAGGCCCCGAGGCGGCGACTGTCACCGCCCTGGCCCGCCACACCCTGCGCGCCGCGGCCCAGATCGACGCCGACCCCGTCACCGTGCTGAGCGCGCTCAATACCATGCTGCTCACCGACGTCACTGCCGGCCGCCGCTTCTGCACCGTCGTCTTCGGCCTCCTGGAGCCCCGGGAGGACGGCGGCTTCACCGTCACCATCGCGACCGGCGGCCACCCGCCGGCCTACCACGTGCGCCCCGACGACAGCGGCGCCGTCTGGGTGCGGGCCGTACGCCCCCAGGGCGGGATGCTCGTCGGCGCCTTTCCCCAGGCGCCCTTCGCCCAGACCACGTTCTCCCTGACGGCCGGGGAAAGTCTGTTCCTCTACACCGACGGGCTGACCGAAGCCCGCACCACCGAGGGCGCCATGCTCGGTGACGACGGCCTGACCGGCTTCCTCCACCAGCGCACCGGGCCCGTCACCGCCACCTCCCTGGTCGAGGACAGCATCACCCTGCTGGCCTCGCTGCCCGACGGAGCCGGCGACGACGTTGCCCTGCTGGCCCTGTCCGTCCCCCACCCTCACGCCATGCCCGACGGCAGTGTCGCTGCCACCGCCCACACCGCCGCCGCGCCCGAACACTTCGGCCAGGAGTGATGACCGACGTGACCGACACGCTGCAGCTGACCGTCCAGCACCCCCGTCCCGGCCTCGCGATCGCCACGGTCGCCGGAGACGTGGACATGCGCACCGCGGAAACCCTGCGCCGCGACGCCTCGATGATCATCGAGCAAGGGTCTCCGCACCTGGTTCTGGACCTGTCACAGGTGGGTTTTTGCGACTCCGCCGGTCTGAGCGCGCTCATCGGTCTCTGGCACGCCGCCCAGGCGGTGGGTGGTGCACTCGGGCTCGCCAACGTCCCCGACCGCCTGATGCGGATGCTCGTCCTCACCGGTGTCGACACGATCCTGCCGGTCCATGCCACCACCAGCGAAGCAGTCACCACCATGACCGCCGACGAGCCCACCAGCGCAGGGCCGCAGGGCTCCGTCGACCGTGTGAGCACCGCCGACGGGGCTGGTACGCCGGCCGAAGGGGAACACACGGCCTGCGACAGCGCTCGTAACCCCTCCGCGAACTTGAACTGATCGCGCGGACGCGTCACGACGGGGCGTCTGTACCAGCGATCGAGCCCGGCGCTCCTACCGCAGTACCCCCGCGCTGGCTGTCCCGTTCCCCGTGTGCTGCGGCGGCCCGCGAGCGATAGGCAGCATCGGCGCCTTGGAGACGCAACTGGCGTTCTTCTTCCTCAGGTGATGTGGAAGAGATACCGCGCATCGCCGGGAGCCGGTTGCCCGGCGGACGTCCGGGCGGCAGTCAGACTCACGTGGGGACTCCGTTGAAAGGTGACGGTTGCGGACGCGCAGGGCGATGCCTTGCATGTTCGGGTGCGCGGCGGCAGGCGTTGCCCCGTGGAGTGTGATCAGTGGTTGGGCAGACGCGTGGCCCTCAGGCCGTCGAGGGGGTACTCCCGCGGCAGATGAGCCGGGTCGCCCGGCACGGTGATCAGCACGGTGATCGGCCGGGACGTGCCCGCGGCGAGGAACTGGTCGCCCACCGAGTTCAGGTAGGTCTTGCCGTCCTGAGCGATGACGTCGACGCCGGATGCTTCGGCTTTCGCGCCCTTGACCGTGGGCAGGTCGAAGGAGATGCGGAACTTCCTGACGTCCTCCGCCGTGCCGCTGTCCTTGCTGACGGCGGTGAAGGTCTCAGACGCAAAGAAGGAGATCTCCGGCGGCAGTAACCAGGAGGCGATCGAAACCCCACCGGTGCGGGGATGAAGGTCTATGGGCGGTCGCCGGTACCTCCTTCGGTGGGTGCTGACGTGTGCTGGTGGCCGCCGGGGCGGACGGTGTGCTGGGCGTCGTTGATGCTGTCACGGGCAGCGGCGGCGACCGCTTCGGGAGTGATGCCGAACTCGGTGTAGAGGCGCTGGTAGTCGGCGGAGGCGCCGTAGTGTTCCAGGCTGACGACTCGCCCGGCGTCGCCGATGATCTCGCGCCATCCCTGTGCCACAGCGGCCTCGACGCTGACGCGGGCCCGGACGGAGGGTGGCAGGACGGAGTCCTGGTAGTTCTGCGGCTGGGCGGCGAACCATTCCCGGCACGGCATCGAGACCACCCGCACCGCGAGGTCCTCGGCGGCCAGCAGATCCCGAGCGGCCAGGGCGATATGGACCTCGGAGCCGGTGGCCACCAGGATCACCGCGGGTGCTCCGTCGACGGCGTCCGCGAGGACGTAACCGCCACGGGCCGCTTCCCGGGCCGGGGCGTACTCGCCGTTGCCGCGGTCCAGGACGGGCAGGTTCTGTCGGCTCAGGATCAGGCCGGCGGGCCGGTCGGTGTGCTCCAGGATGGTCTGCCAGCAGGCGGTGGTCTCGTTGGCGTCGGCGGGCCGCACGACGTCGAGGCCGGGGATGGCGCGCAGCGCGGCGAGCTGTTCGACGGGTTGGTGGGTGGGACCGTCCTCGCCCAGGCCGATGGAGTCGTGGGTCCAGATGTAGGTCGCGGGCAGCTGCATCAGGGCGGCCAGGCGTACGGCGGGGCGCATGTAGTCGGAGAAGGTCAGGAAGGTGCCGCCGTAGGGGCGCGTCAGGCTCTGCAGGGCGATGCCGTTGAGGATCGCGCCCATGGCGTGCTCGCGGATACCGAAGTGCAGGGTCCGCCCGTAGGGGCCACCCTTCCAGTCCTTGGTCTGGCGGTCGGCGGGGAGGAACGACGGCTCGCCGTCCATGGTGGTGTTGTTGCTTCCGGCCAGGTCGGCCGATCCTCCCCACAGCTCCGGCAGGACCGGCGCGAGCGCACTGAGGACCTCGCCGGAAGCGGCCCGGGTGGCCATTCCCTTGGCATCGGCAGGGAAGACGGGCAGCGCGTCGGTCCAGCCGTCGGGCAGTTCCTGTTTCCGCAGCCGGTCCAGCAGCGCGGCACGCTCGGGATTGGCCTTCTGCCAGGCCGTGAACGTCTCGTCCCATGCCGCGCGCGCTTGCCGGCCGCGCTCAGCCGCCTGCCGGGTACGGGCCAGGACCTCGTCCTCGACGGTGAAGTGTGCGCCGGGATCGAAGCCCAGCAGCTTCTTCGTGGCCGCGACCTCGTCCTCTCCCAGCGCGGAGCCATGGGCCTTGCCGGTGTTCTGCTTGTTCGGGGCGGGCCAGCCGATCAGGGTGCGCAGCATGATCAGCGAAGGGCGGCCAGTCTCCTCCCTCGCGGCCCGTGTGGCGGCCAGCAGGGCGTCGACGTCCTCGACGTAACTGCCGCTGCCGGTCCAGTCGACGGTCTGCACGTGCCAGCCGTAGGCGGCGAAGCGGGCGGGTACGTCCTCGCTGAAGGCGACGTCGGTGTCGTCCTCGATGGAGATGTGGTTGGAGTCGTAGAAGACGGTGAGGTCGCCAAGTTTCTGGTGGCCGGCCAGGGAGGCGGCCTCGCTGGTGACGCCCTCCATGAGGTCGCCGTCGGAGGCGATGACGTAAACGTGGTGGTCGAAGGGGCTGGTGCCCGGCTCCGCGTCCGGGTCCAGCAGTCCGCGTTCGCGGCGGGCCGACATGGCCATGCCGACCGCACTGGCCAGCCCCTGGCCCAGCGGTCCGGTGGTGATTTCCACTCCGCGGGTGTGCCGGTGCTCGGGGTGGCCGGGAGTGGCGGAGCCCCAGGTCCGGTACGCCTCCAGGTCCGATAGCTCCAGTCCGTAGCCGGCCAGGTAGAGCTGGATGTACAGGGTCAGGCTGGAGTGCCCGCAGGAGAGCACGAACCGGTCCCGTCCCAGCCACTGGTCGTCTTCCGGGTCGTGCCGCATGACGTTCTGGAACAGCAGGTAGGCCAGAGGGGCGAGGCTCATCGCGGTGCCCGGGTGCCCGTTGCCGACCTTCTGCACCGCGTCGGCCGCCAGCAGTCGCACGGTGTCCACCGCCCGCACATCGACCTCGTCCCAGCCTGCCTGCTCCGCTACCGGGAGCGCCAAGGACCTGTCGCGTCCCGCAGTGCCGTCGGGCTGTTCACTCGCCATGCCGTTGCTCCTTCGTCAAGCCGGGCCCTCTGCTTCAGCCGTGCTCTGCTTCGGGAGACCAGCACACGCCCCCTCGACGACGTGCGGACCCGGGTCAGAACAGGCGTACCCCACCGACGGCATTCCATCGCAGTGCCGCCCACTGGGTGCCACGCGGTGAGCGGATGCGCCGAATGCCCACCCGGTTTGCGGGCGCTGGGCCGTGGATACACGGTCGAGGCATTCCGGACGGCGCAGCGTGAAAGAAGGGAACGCCCATGGGACACGGCGGGGACGTCATCGCGGAACTGACCACCGACCACCGCGAGGTCGATGAGCTGTTCGGGAAGATCGAGGCCCTGAGCCCGGGAGACAAGCAGCGCAAGAAGTACGCCGACCAGGCCGTGATCGAGCTGGTACGGCACTCGGTCGCCGAGGAGGCGTACCTCTACCCGGCCGTGCGCGAGTTCCTGCCCGACGGTGACACGGTCGCCGACAAGGAGATCGAGGACCACGCCGAGGCCGAACGGACGATGAAAGCGCTCGAAGCCGTCGGCGCCGACGATCCGGAATTCGACCGGCTCATCGGTGAGCTGATGACCGAGATCCGCAGCCACGTCCGCGACGAGGAGGACAACCTCTTCCCCCGGCTGCGGTCGGCGGCCTCCGAAGAGGAGCTGATGAAGCTGGGCGACAAGGTCCGCCAGGCCAAGAAGACGGCGCCCACCCGGCCGCACCCGTCGGCTCCTGACACCCCGCCGGCCAACAAGCTGCTGGCCCCCGGCACGGGCATGGTGGACCGGATCAGGGACGCCCTGACGGGGCGCGGCAAGGACTGACGGCGCACGGCGTCCTGCCCGGAACGCTGCGCGGCTTTTGCTACAGGGGGCCCGTCACATAGGGAGTGAGGACAGCCGTACTGGCCCTGAGGGCCACCGGGCGTCGTCGCGCAGGGGCGTCACCATGGTCCGCAGCGGCATGGTCACGAGGCGGCCTTCGGGTTGTTCGACGAGTACGTCCTTGTCGAGCGGGTGCCATCCGAGGCGCTGGTAGAGCGACACGAGGGGAGGCCGGCAGAAGAGGAGTGCGTGTTGAGGACCCATCGTTCGGGCGTGCTCCAGGGCAGCTGTGACGACGAGGCGAGCGAGGCCGTGACCTTGCATGCCGGGTGAGACGGCCACCCCGCCGACGCCCACCACCTCTGTCTCGGCGTCGCCGATCGCAACAGGCAGGCGCAGCAGGCCGGCGTGTGCCACGAGGCGGCCGTCGTACCGGATGGCGAAGTGCTCTTCTTTCGGCAGCCAGGTCAGACCGGTCCAGGCGACACCGAAGGGATCATCGCTGATGCCAAGGATCTCCTCCTGGTCCGCCTTCGTGTACTGGGCGAGCCGCACCACAGTCGGTGCCACAGTGGATCGGTTCTCAGTCATTCCCACATGATGATCTCTCCGCCGAGCACTGGCCTAGGGCTGTGAGCGCGCAGGTTCACCGGGTTCGCTGGCCGCTGCGACCGCTGGACTGGTTGGATTACGGTCGGCAATGGGGTGTTCGGTCCGGGGCGTGCAGGGTTCCCCCGCGATCCTGCGTCGGGAGGGCACATGCAGCGCGGTGAGGTCTGGTTGGCGGACTTTGACGAGCGGCGGCCGGTGGTACTGCTGTCAGGAGACGAGGCGTCCGGGTTCCGAGCGATGCAGGTCGTCGCTCCTGCGGGGATCGAGATCAGCGGTGTGGCCGTTGAGGTGGCAGTGGGGGCGCCCGAGGGGCTGCCTGTCGAGGGCGTCCTTCGAGTGGCGCTGCCTCGTCCCGGTCTTGTCCCGTGCACTTGGCTGGTCACGCTGGCCAAGGAAGATCTGACCGAGCGGGTGGGAGTCTTGTCGTCAGCGAAGCTCGGCGAGATCGAGGATGCCCTCCGTGCCGGTGGACTCGAGCAGGCTGCGCGCTAGGCTGCTTGATCAGGCAACGAGCAGGGGCGGCTTCCCCAGCGAAGGCCCTTCTCGGCGTGCAGGGCCCGGGTCTGGATCGTGTGGTTCGGATGATGCGTATTAGCCAGGGTGAACTGCCGCAGCGGCCCGAAGCGGGCCTCGACGCAAGCCCCCAAGTGGTGTCAAAACTTGGCGATATCACTCTCCGCCAGCACCGGGCGGTGTCGCGGCCGCTCGACAACCGGTGTCAGGAATCACCGATACAGCCAGAAGCCGTCGGCAGGTGTCAGTCGGTATC
>NZ_BBZJ01000054.1 GCF_001417775.1 Streptomyces sp. TP-A0356
TAGCGAACGGTGGAACTCAGTCGGAGTTGTTCAGCGGCGTCCGGCGGTGAGCCGGCCGTCGAAGGTGATGTCGAAGGCTTGGAGTGCGGCCTTCCAGCGCATGGTCCAGCGTTTGCGTCCGGTTCCGGTCGGGTCCAGGCTCATGACGGCCAGGTAGACCAAGCGATGGTCGTGTCGGCGGTGCGGGCGGGGTGGTGTGGCCGCCTTCTGGCGCCGGGAGTCGGCTGTTACTGGTCGGGGTGGACGGCCTGGACGCCGGTGCCCGCGTACGCCTTCGGTGTCAGGGTGAGCAGGAAACGTCCGCTGGGGTGGGCGGCGGAGGGACGGGCGGCGTGGATGGCGTGGACGGCCGCCCAGGGGTGGCCGAACCGCAGCAGCTCGGTGGCGGTGACCGCGGCGTCGGTGTCGAACGCCTCGATCTGGATGAACCGCAGCCCCTTGATGTAGCCGAGCAAGCCCGGCCGTTCGGTGTCGCCAGCCGTCAGGGACAGCACCGGCGCATACAGATCACCGAGTCCGCCGGAGGCCTGCACGTAGAACGCTGCGACCGCCTCGTTGAACGGGTCCTTCGGGTCGTACAGCGCCGCGGCGGTCGTGTGGTCCAGGACGACTGCGATCGCCGCCACTACGCGGCCGCCCGCGGACCGTGCGAGGCGGCGCCCAGGCGCTCGAGCAGAGCCCGGGCCTTGGCCTCGGCCTCCGGGCTCGGCGCGCTGCCGAGGGCGGATGCGAGCTCGGCGCGGGCGAGCTCGGCCCGCTCGGCGTACTCGGCCTGGGTGGGAGTGCCCTGCGCGAGGTCCTCGACCAGGTTGCGAATGGTGGTGCCGTGCTCGGCCGCCAGCTGGGCGAGCCGGTCCCGCGCGGCCGTGCTCACCTTGATGCTCGTCTCGTCTGCTGCCATGTTCCTCACTCTACTCGCATCCTCTACCGTTGGTAGAGGAAACGGCAGCGCGCTACCGGTTCGCCTCCGCGTCCGTACCGAAGATCGTCTCGCGCACCGAGAGAACGCCTCTGCACGCGATTAGTACGCCAGATGTACGCCCCGTGCGGTGCGTGAGATGCCTTATCGGCGGCCGGTGTCCTCAGCGGGGTCGGCGCGTTCCATGTACGCGCCGAGCGCGGCGCGCAGGTCGCCAAGTGCGCCGGCCGTCGACTTCGCCTTTTGCTGCAGCTCGTCGAGCTCGGCTTCGGTGAGCGAGTCGACCCAGGCGATCATGCGTCGGTGCTCGGCCTCTTCCTCGTCGCGCAGCTGCTGGTCGTACCAGTCGAGTTCGGGCCCGGCGAACAATGACCGGATAGCCTCATCCCGCTCGCGCCGAGCCTCGACCCACTCGTACACCGCGCACGGGTAGGAGGACGGCGGCCCAGGCGGCCCGGCCAGGATCCGCGCGCGACCGTCCAGCAGGGCCCGGGTGGCCTTCTTGCCGGCACCGATGGCCGCCGCGAAGTCGATCACCAGCTGCTCACTGGCCAGCCGCCGACCGGACAGGGCGTTGTCGAGGTCCCTGCGGGAGAACCGGCCCCCGCCCGCGGCGACTATCGCGCCCCGGGTGGGATCGCCGGCGGCGGCGCACATGCGGAGCATGGCCTCGGCCATTCCACCCTGGGTGGTGAAGCGGCCCGGCACGTACCGGTTTCCGGCCGCCATGACCGGCTGCGGGCGGACGGCGCTCGCGGCCGCCTCCCACACGAGAGCGGCCTTGTCCTCGTCGGCGTCAGCGCCCCGGGCGAAGGCGACGACCGTGTGCTGCCTGGGCAGCCCGCCGTTCGGGGTCAGGGCCCGGCGCAGGGTGCTCTCGGAGATGGGCATCCCGGCGTCGGTCGCCCGGCGGGCGATGATGTCGAATGTCCGTCTGCCCTTGGCGTTGCGCATCCAGCCGCGCAGTACGGTCAGTTCCACGGGCTCGGCCGCCCGCCGCCTGCCGAGCGGACCCGGGCCGCCAGGGCGGCTCATTCTCGGCTTCCGGAGACGAGCGCGGCGAGCAGGCGCCCCGCACTTCGGGGCAGCAGCAGGAGACACACCGCCGCGACAAGCGCCGCCAGGACGGCGGGGATCGGGCGCTGGAGAATGGCGAGCACAGTCACCGCGGCGATGGAGGCGATGAGGACGCAGGCCTCACCGGCCCCCAGGCGCCGGGACGCGTCCGGCCCGGCCGGCTGTTCCTCGGCGGGGCCGCTGGGCGGGTGCATGGACATGGCGTATCTCCAGGTGCGTGTGCTGGGTATCGAACGGCCGCAGGCCCCGCGGGACTTCGCCCGGCGCGGTGAGCCGATGGTGACAGCGCACGGACCGCGAGCGCGACCCGGTCACGCCAGACCCGCAACCGACGTACCTTCCCAGGCCGGCGCATCCGAGCAGGTCAGACCCCAGAACCGAGCAAAAGGGCCATCCACGCCCCGAAACCGAGAGTGCCCTGCCTCCACACGCTGCTGGCGATCCGCCCCCCTGTCCGTCTGGATGCAGCCGTATGCCGCCTGAGCGACCCCCGCGAGCGAAGCGCTCCCGCCGCCCGGCGCACCCCGATCACCCTTCAAGATCCTCTGTCCGGTTCATTCACCGGGGCCGCCGTCTGCGCCGCTGCCCGCCTCCTGCTCGTCGTTCGCCAGTTTGCGCAGCGTACGGATCCACGCGTTCATGAAGCCGGTGGGATGTCCGGGTCCCGCGCGAATTGTTCCATCAGCGCTTCGTACAGGTTGTCGTAGAACGGCTCGAGGAAGATCACCAGGGACTCGGTGAACTGCCTGGGGGAGGGGTTGATGGCGATGGCGTGGTCCAGGAACGGGAACATGCCCCACTCGTCGATCCGCTGCCGCAGTGCGGCCTGTGCCGGGGTGTCCGGCAGGAGCAGTCCGGCAGCGCGCACAGCCCGTAGAACATACGCAGACCGACCAGCACCTCTCGTGCGCGCACCAGCTCCTCGTCACTCGCCTGCTGCGGCCGCGGCGGTGCTGGCGGCGGTGACGGCGGTGGGATGCGACGACGGCACCGGGGTGCGGGTGGTGGTGAGGGGGACGCCGCCCGCCCCCCCCCGTACAGCGGAGCCCTGTACGTCCCCACCCATGGCCTGGACGAGAGCGGCCCCCGTGCCCTGCGGCTGGCCTCCGGCGCCGCGGGCCGGGCACTGGAGTGCGACGGGGAGATCTTCGAGGACGGCGGACCCGACGGCTGGTCCAGGTCGGAGGGCGGTGACACGCCCGAGGAGGGGCTGGAGCTCTACTTCGACATGTTCCAGCCCGTGCAGCCCGACCACGGCTACCGGGCCGAGCGCCGGGAGGCCGACCGGGTGCTGTACTCCTTCGACGTCAAGGGCCGCACCAAGGTGGCCGTCGTGGTGGCCAAGGACCAGAAGGACCGCCCCGGTTGGGGCCCGGAGAAGACGAACGCCGCCTGCGATCCCGCCGAACTCCCGGCCGCGTACGCGGCCGCCCAGGGCTGGGAGGTGTGGACGGACCGCGACGGCGCACGGGTGCCGGTGAGCCGGCTGGAAAGCTCCACCGGAGCCGAGCACTGCGGCTGGCAGTCGGTCCGCTTCCTCACCCTGGGCGGCCGCACGTACGTCCGTGATCCCGAGGGTGTGCTCGCCCGTGACGGGCTGCTCAGCGCGCCGTACCGCAAGCAGGTCCGCATGCCCGCGGGCGCCCGCGACACCGGGTACCACTACCGTGACCGGCAGCACCTGTGGCTGACGGAGGACCGGGACACCGCCTACGTCCGCACGTCCTCCGGAGTGGAGCCTGGCCCCGGGCGGCGCGGGAGGTCGCCTGCAAGTGACCGGTCACCGGCTCCGGTGCAGTGCGACCAGCAACTGCCAGACCTGGTCCGCGACTTCCTCCGGCGCGGCCCGCAGCAGCCCGTGCAGCCAGTCCGCGAGGACACCCGCGAAGGTCGCCGCCACCGCCGACGCGACCAGCGGGGCGTCAGCCGCGCCGGCCAGTTCGCGCTCCTCGAGGCTGCGGGCCCGCAGGTCCCGGTGCAGCACCCGACCGAGCGGCCCGCCGCCGCCCGGCGCGAGCAGCGACCGGTACAGGGCCGCGTGCGGGGACAGACCGGTGAAGAACTCCCGCAGCGCGGGCGGGGCGTGGACCGGATCGGGCCGCCCCCGCCAGGCGTGCAGCGCGTCCACCGCCTGCCGGACGACGTCCGCGCACGCGTCGACCGCCAGCGCCTCGGTGCTGTCGTAGTGCACATAGAACGTGGCCCGGCCCACCCCGGCCCGGCGCACCAGCGCGGCCACGGCGACCTCCGCCGGCGGTCGCTCGGCGCACTCGGCGAGCAGGGCGGCGCGCAGCCTGGCGCGGGTGCGCGCCGCCCTCGGGTCCTCGTGCGGCGCCCGGCTCATCGTGCGGCGAGGACGGCGGCCAGCGCGAGCGCGCCGGGCAGCGCCTGGGCGAACAGGATGCGGCGGTTGGCCGTGGTGGCGCCGAAAACGCCCGCCACCACCACACAAGACAGGAAGAACACCTGGACCCGGAAGCCGGTCGGGTCGGCGGCGAGAAGCCCCCACACCAGTCCGGCCGCGAGGAAGCCGTTGTAGAGGCCCTGGTTGGCGGCCAGCGGAGCGGTCGCCCGGGCCGTCTCCGGGTCGAACCCGTGCAGCCCCCGCCCCGGCTTCCGCTGCCACAGGAACATCTCCAGCACCAGGATGTACATGTGCAACACGGCCACCAGGCCGACCAGCACGTTCGCCACGATTTCCATGAGCAGCGAGCCCTCCCCTTCCTGGACAGGTGTCCAGGATAACTGGACACCTGTCCAAGAAATCACCGGGGATGGGTCACTCCACCACGCTCTCGCGTTCGCCGGCCCCGCGGTGCCTGCAACGGATCCCCTTTCGCAAGCTGTCTCTCGGCTCCTTCACCAAGCCGAGGGGCCTGCCGATTCGCACGCGATCCGTACGGTTTATTGCCCTGGCTGCCGCCGAGATCCGCCGTCTCTCTGGAGGACGCCCGCGACCTCGAATCGATCCGCGCCGCCTGGCCCCCTACCTCACCCACCGCAGCCCCGGGCGACTCCCAGTCGCCGCAAGGCCCCGGGTCGGTCAATAGGGCTCGGCCGATCCGGTGTACCCCTGCCTCACGCAGCACGTACGGTCCATCGGGCAAGAGACGACGGTGGGGCGGCCAATCCCTCGGTGGGGCGGCCAATCCCTGGTGACCATCATGTCCAGCGCATGCCGATGGCGGAGAGTTGCTGTACAGGAGCGGTCCTTCTGATCGGTAGTTGGTGGCCTGGCCTGCACTGATCAGTTTGTGGTGCGTCGGTGGGCGGGGGATTGCAGTGTGCCGGTAGCTGCAGTGATTGCGGACGCTGTGCTGGACCAGGAGCCTGGCCTGCGGCATCGTCAGTTAGCTGGTTCGGCGATCAGGTCGTGTCATCTGCGTTGCGCAAGGTTCAGGTTCAGTGATCCTTCGTATGCAGCGGCGCTGGATGAGCCAGACGCCCGGGTATCCGTCGCGGGAGTCGGTGTTGGCCGCGTTGCCTGCGACGGTGGTGCGCGAGGGGCCTTTCGCGCTGCGGGCCGGGCTGCCGGTCCGGTGGCGCGCAGTAGGACGGCTCGGTGCCGAGGGGGCCCAAGGGGCGGCGTTCTGGGCCTTCCTGCATTGGTGGGTCGATAAGGACATCGGTGATCACCCGACACGGGAGCCCCCTGTCACACGGCAGCAGGGGGCTCCGCCCCGCGTTCTGCAGCGGCGAGGCGGCGGCCGGGAGAGGGCCGCGGGCGTGAAGAATCGGCACGATTGGCGTCATGGTCAGCCGGAAGTGCACGAGGTCGGCCGCCGGACGGTCTTCAGCCACATCCCCGGGGACAGCTACGCACCGGTAGGCCGATGGCGCAGTAGGCCGTGGCGCCCGCCCAGGGGGAGAGGCAGCCTCGACAAGGACGGCATCGTGCAGGAATGGCGGTGCGCGGCCTCCGCCGCGTCAAGGTGCCGTTACCCCGCTGTGACGGCCCCCGCCCAGCGGCCGTCACAGCGGCCGACTGCTACTGCGCCGGCACTGTTGCCTGGTAGGTGAGGATCTCCGTCCCGTCGCCCTCGTCACCGTTGTCCGGCGCCACCCACATCGTCAGCTTGTTGCCGTCGGCTGCGATCTTGAAGGGGTTGCGGGTGGCCACGTGTCCGGCAGTGGACCACTGCTGGAAGGGGACCTCGTGCAGCAGCTCGTGGGCGTGCACGTCGAGCAGGCCGATACCGCCGAGTTCGTACGTGGCGGAGGCGCCGCCGGCGGCGGGGGTCTGGGGAAGGTTTGTGATGCCGCCGCAGATCATCTTGTGGGCGGGCAGGCTCTGGCAGTCCTGGTAGTCGATGAAGTGGCCAGGGTTGTCCCAGGACGCGAGCTGCTTGCCGTCCAGGTTCCACTCGATGAAGCGGCGCGAGCCCCAGGTCTGGCCGATCAGGTGCCCGGTGGCCTTGTCGCGGACGACACCGCCGACGTGGTCGTCGAACGTGAACTGCTTGTGGACCTCCAGGGTCTTCGCGTCGACGCGGTACATGGTGGCCGCGCTATTGGGCCGGTACTCGGCCACCGGCACCCACACCGAGGTGCCGTCGAAGTCGATGCCGGAGGGGTGGTACATGTTGCCCTCGCCGAGGACGATGTCCTTCTGCAGGTTCCCCTTGCGGTCCATCACGAAGAGGTGCCCGATGCCCTTGCCCGGCGTGCGGTCGTAACGGCCTTGCGGGACCGGGTACTTGACGGTCGGCTCGATGATCTGCACGGAGGACAGGAAGATGCGGTCACCGGCGAACGCGATGCCCTCCGGGTGGTACGTATGGAACTTCAGCTGGAGTTTGTCGACCAGGTTCCAAGCGGTGCTTCGGGTCACCGCGGAGAAGTCGGCCGCCACGCCGGCGGCGGGCGTGCTCGGAGCGGCGGCAGTGGCGGCGGCGGTCGCCGCGCCCCCGGCGACGAGCACCAGTGATGCGGCCGCTATCGTCGCGCGCTGGGTGATTGCGATCTTCGTGTTCTTCATGATGAACCTCTTGCTGCGGTTTGCCCCAGGACGCGGCGAACCTATGCGCAGACCATGAATGCCAGACGATGTGATCGACAACGGTCACGGAACAGCTCGTTCACGGCAGCTGTGGTTCTTGATCTTCACGGTGGGGCCAGGTCGTCGCGTCTGCGGTGATGTTGTTCCAGAGGCGGTGGGCTGCGGCGGCCCGACGCTGGTGTTGGCGGCGCCAGGCGGACCAGTGCAGGAGATGGTCCAGGTCTCGACGCGGGCGGGGCAGCACGGTGGCCCGCAGGAGGCGGAGCAGTTCGCGGGCGCTGACCGGGACGAGTCGGCCGCGGGTGGCGTGGGCGGTGGTGCGCAGGCGGGTGACGGCGAGGACGGCGGCGGCGAGCATGCTGATTAGGCTCCAGCGCATCCAGGAGTTCCAGCAGGTGGTCTGGCCCTGGTCGAGGCCGCAGGCACTCTTGCCGAGTTGGAAGTCCTCTTCGATCTTCCAGCGGCAGCAGATCACCTCGACCAGTGTGGCCAGGGCGACGAGGGTGGCGGAAAGAAGGAGAGTTCGCCGGTGTAGCGGTGACGGCGGATGACCAGGTGGGAGTGGCCGGCTGCGTGTCCGGTGGGGGTGTCGTCGGCGGGCACGTCGATCAGGGCCCAGTCGTAGTGGCGGTCGCCCTTGAGTCCGTGGCCGGTGCGCATGCGTGCCCAGGCGTTCTTGGGGACCTGGCCGGCGAGTTCGGCGGCGGTGAAGGTGCCGGCGGAGGTGGCCACGCGGTGGTCCGTCTTGACGGCCACGGTGTAGTCGAAGCCCAGGCGGCGGGCGGCCAGGCGCAGTTCGCGTCCGCCGTACACCTCGTCGGCGGCCATCCAGCGGGCGTGGATGCCCAGGGTGCTGGCGCGTTCGAGCATGCCGGCGGACAGCTGTGGCTTGGTGGCGAACTCCCGTTCGTCGGGGACGTGGGTGAGCAGGCGCCGCTCTTCGTCGGCGGCCCAGGCGGCGGGCAGGTACAGTTCCCGGTCGATCATCGCGTGGCCGCGTCGGGAGGCGTAGGTGAGGTGGACGGCGACCTGGCACAGGCCCACGCCGCCCAGGGCTCCGGAGTACTGGTGGGCCGCTCCGACGGCGTCGGTGCAAGACTTCTCGTCGCCCGTCTCATCCACCACCAGCACGGCCTGGTCATCGGCGAGTTCGCTGGTGATCCACGCGGCGAGGCGGTCGCGGGCCAGATCGTGGTCGACGCGGGCGCGGGCGAGGAAGTGCTGCAGGCGGTGCGGACCGCAGTGACCCAGAGCCTCGGCGGGTAGCTCCGGCGCATTGCTGCGCCGGAGCCCCCTCAGAACCGGCCGTGCCCGCTTTCCAGGCAACCGGCTCAAGCAAGCCCCTCAGGCTCGCAGGCGTGCAGACTTCCCGGACTCGTTGTCGTCTCTGGTGAACCGTCGATGACAGTGAGTGTGCATGAGCCGCAGTACGGCTTGATCGTTCGGCGTGCCGTGGCCCGGTGTGACGGTGATTGCGTGTTTGCGCAGTGCCTTCCGGGTGACGGAGAGCCATTGTTCCCACTCTTGCGGGCTCTGTGGCTCCCGGTCGGCGAGCAACAGCAGCCCTCGGCATATGGGGCATCGGCCATGCTGTTCCAGCAGGAGGCGGAGCATGGCTCGCGAGACCGGGGGTTTGCTGCGGCGGCGCCGACGGGCCCAGTACTCGGTGAGGGACGGGTCATCCGGAGATGCCGTCCCCGTGACGAGCTGGTGCCGAACAATCTTGGTCCAGGCGAATTTCCGGAGGTAGTAGCCGGTGTCCCTGCTACCGAACACCCATCGGTCCTGCCTGGCGGGGTTGAACATACCGAAGTACCGGTTCACGACCCAGCGCCTCAGCTTGTTCGGATGCGTGAGCCTGGCCCACTTGTAGGTCAGTCTCCACACATGATGATCCAGCGCCTGAAAAGCGCGACTGGATACCCCAATCCGGTAATAGGCTGCCCATCCGGCGATAATCGGGTTGAGCGTGTGGATCACTCCATCGGAGTTCGCCCCACGCAGCGCCCTCATCTCGGCAGACAGTCGTTTCCGGATTCGCCGCAGGGCGTCCTTGCTCGGCTTGGTCAGCAGCTTTCCGCGATATCGGCGGATGTTGAAGCCCAGGAAGTCCACGCCCTGGTTCAAATGCGTGATCCGGGTCTTGGCCTCATTGAAGACCAGCCCTCTGGGCTTCAGCCAGCTGGCGAGCCGCGCCTTGACCTGCTCGGCCTGTTCACGGGAGTGGCACAGCGCGAGAAGATCGTCGGCGTAGCGGACGACCACGGGCGATCCGGCTGCCACGTGCGCGGCATCCGTACCGAGCCGGAGATAGACAACTCCGGCAGCGGTCTCCATGCCATGCAGAGCAACATTCATCAACACAGGGCTGATCACACCGCCTTGAGGCGTTCCCTCTTCCGTCGGTGTGAACCAGTTATCCTCGACCACACCCGATTTCAGCCATTGCCGGACCAGTCCCCGAGCGGGGAAGCTGCCCAGCGAGGCATAGATATGATCGTGGCTGAGCCGGTCGAATGCCGCTTCCAGATCCGCATCAAGCACCCACAGGCGTTTAGCACTCCTTCCCTTTCCTGCCTGGTGAATAGCCTTGATCGCGTCATGGCAGCCACGGCCGGGCCGAAATCCATACGACCTCGGCTCGAACCGTGCTTCCCACTCGGGCTCCAGTGCATTGAGCGCGACAGCCTGAAGTGCCCTGTCGGCGATCACGGGAATTCCGAGCGGGCGACGGCGCCCGTTGTTTTTCGGCACATATACCCGCTTGACCGGCCGCGGCGACCACGGCGTGGTCCGGCGCTGCACCCAGTCGGCCAGCTCGGCCTTGCCCTGAGCGCTCACGATGACCTTGCCGTCGACGCCCGCCGTCTTGCGGCCAGCATTGACCTCCGTCACCCGCCGCACACCCATCAGCGCGTTGGCACGTGAACGGAGCATCAGTTTCTGCAGGTTTCGGACCTTCTTCAGGTCCCCGGCCTGCGATGCCGCGAAGATCCGCTGCCTCAGACGCCGTACGTCCCTCTCAACCGTCCGCCGCTGCACGGCGTCCCAGTCGAGCGGCCCGTCCTCAGGTCCGTTCACCGCAGCCGCCGCGGCGTCGACAGCGTCCGCCTCCACCATGACTGAGGTGTCCAACTTGTCCCTCGGTTCCCGCGTCGTTCATCATCGTTCCTCGCAGGCTCACCCGACCCGCGTCGGCACCCTTTCGGGTCGGAGCAGGGGCTCCTATCCGGCCAGTTATGCGGGAGCCGCTGACGGAGGAGTCAGCCTCGGGCTCCCGGTTTCCTGCTGCCTTTCGGCCACCGGCATTCGCTTCTCGGGTCGTCCTGCACCCGCCACGGACATCCGCGTTCCTCACGGTCCGCCTACCAGGCCAGCGCATGCCGCCTGGACCGTGACGGGGTTGTCACGTTCCGCATGAGTGAGCTACGACCGGGTTGGGCGCCCTCTGCACCCCGGGGACGGTGGTGCGCTCCCGGCTGACC
>NZ_BBZJ01000055.1 GCF_001417775.1 Streptomyces sp. TP-A0356
TTAACCAACAGCGTCAAGGAACGGCCGGGCCCTACGGGTGTTTCTGGTACATGACTATGGATGACATCGGGCGAAGGCGTCCCAAATGGAATGCGGGGTAGTTGTGTTGCAGCTGGGGGCGGGCATGCGCCACAGGAACCTGTGCGACCTCCAGGGCACGTTCTCGCCCCCGGCCCCGCCCGTATCGGCTGGAGTGGGCAGTGACGGCTTTGCCGCGCTGGGCAGCAGAAGTCCGCGATGTGCGCCATCCGCAGGGGAAGGGATGTGCGCTACCCGCAGGGGATGGGGTGAAGCCAAAGAGGGCTTTCGGCCATCGCATGTTCGACGCCGTTGAACGCCTGTCAGCTCGTCGCTGAAACTGGCTGCCTTCCGTCCGCTCTCGGCGGCCTTCGCAGCGGAACAATGTCGGGATGGGCTGCGGGAACAGACAGGCTGCGGCTTCCCGGGCCGCGGCAGGCGTCGATCAGGAAGACCGCCGGGCAGGGACTCGGCTCGTGGGTCTACAGCGCGCAGGTCCCTCCCGCGTAGGTCGTCTGCCCCGCGCGGGCCCGGTGCAGACGACCTGCCGTGGATCCGTCGGCCGGAGGGTTACTTGAACCAGTGGCGGACGCCGTGGTGGTGGGAGCAGGTGCCCTGCGAGTGCTGGGAGTAGGACAGCGAGGCGTCGTTGCACTTCGCGGTCTCGTACTTGACGCCGACCTGGCTGTTCTCGATCCGGCCGGTGGTACCGGTGTACTGCCGCTGAACGCCCGCCAAACCACGGCCCTTCTTGAGGAAGCCGGTCTCGTCCACGATCAAAACTCCCTCATCGGTGCCGAGATGTTCCACGACGTAGCGGCGGACCTCGTCGCGGACCGCGCCCGTATCCCAGCGGGTGCTCCGCAGCAACCGCTGCATCGCTCCGGGACGGGCATAGCCCGCATGCTCAGCGAGCCGCCAGCAGTTCTTGCGCTCGGTCCCGGACACAACCCGAGCAGATAAGCGCGGGCGACGACCTGGCGTGGTCGGCCCAGGCCGGTGCGGCCGGTGCGGGGAACGCGGATGCGTTCGAGTAGTGGGCGTGCGTAGATGCTGTCGTGGCGTTGGCCGGGCGTCAGCAGGATGGCGAGCGGGCGTGCTTTGCCGTCGCAGGCGAGGTGGATGGCGTGACGATCATCTCCGCGTCTGTCGACGGCGCCCATGTCATCGCGGTGCGTGGGGAGATCGACCACCACACGGGCGGCGCTCTCAGCGACGCTCTCAGCCTCCCCGAGGGCACGGTTGCACTGCGGATGGTGGTGAGCGGGGTGACGTTCATGGACCACAGCGGTAGCAACATCCTCATCGCTGCGCGCAATGCCGCTGACGGCGCGGGTGGCTGGCTGCGCCTGGCCGGCCCGAGCGAGTCCGTGCTGGCACGCTGCGGCTCGTCGGCCTCGATGGGATCATCGGCTTGTATCCCACCCTTCGTGACGCCTTGAGCGCTTGACGCTGCGCGCATGGGGCGCCTCTGGTGGCGTAGGCGGGGTCGTGAGGGGTTACCCGACGGGTATGGCGAGGCTGCATCTTCCAGGGCGGAAAGCACACCACGACAGCGACGGGGCGCCGGCGCCCGAGGAGGCCGGGCCCGGGCCCGAGGTGGAGCGCCGGGCACCGGACACACCGGCCAAGCTGCCCAAGCGGGCCTGGGGCGGCGTGCTCAAGGGCGCCCTGCGCGAGTTCAAGGACGACGAGCTCACCGACCGCGCGGCAGCCCTGACGTACTACGGGGTGCTGTCCCTGTTCCCGGCGCTGCTGGTACTCGTGTCACTGCTGGGCATCACCGGCAAGTCCGCGACCGATGCAGTGCTGGCCAACATCAAGAAGCTCGCTCCCGGCTCGGCCCGGGACATCATCACCCGGGCCGTGGCGCAGCTGCAGAGCAACGCCGGCGTCGGCTCCCTCATGGCCATTGTCGGCATCGCACTGGCGGTGTGGTCGGCCTCCGGCTACGTGGCCGCGTTCATCCGCGCGGCGAACGCGGTCTACGACATGCCCGAGGGCCGCCCGGTGTGGAAGATCCTGCCCGTGCGGTTGGGCGTGACCGTCGTGCTGATGGTGCTGGCGGTGGCCAGTGCGCTGATCGTGGTGTTCACCGGCGGCCTGGCCCGCCACGCCGGTACCGCGCTGGGGATCGGCGACACCGCGTTGACCGTGTGGTCGATCGCGAAATGGCCCGTCCTCGTGCTGCTGGTCACGATCATGATCGCGATTCTGTACTGGGCGAGCCCGAACGCGAAGGTGAAGGGGTTCCGGTGGATCACCCCGGGCAGTTTCCTCGCCCTGGTGATCTGGATGATCGCCTCGGCCGGGTTCGCGTTCTACGTGGCGAACTTCGCCTCCTACAACAAGACCTACGGCACCATGGCCGGCGTCATCGTCTTCCTCGTCTGGCTGTGGATCACCAACCTGGCCGTCCTGCTGGGTCTGGAATTCGACGCCGAGACGGTACGCCAGAGGGCCATCGCGGGTGGCCTGCCACCGGACACCGAGCCTTTCACCCAGCCTCGCGATACCCGAGAGTGGGACGAGGAGGACCGGCGCCGGCTGGGGGAGGCGTGACCGGCCGCCCGCCGGCCTCAGGGTGTAGGCCGCTGACCTGCGGGATATCTGCCTCTCATGAGGCTTTTGGTGGAGTTGCGCGACGCTGATCGGTCGCTGAGCAAGCAGGCGGCCTGCCGCATCCCTCCGGGCGTCGGCACGGTGCTGTCGGTGGTGGAGGAGGCGGCGGAGAGCTCGAAGCTGTGGTGCGGCGCTGCCGCCGTGATGGCGTGGCTGGGCGGGTGGCGCGGCCGTAAAGCAGCGGCCACTGGCCTGGCGGCCCTGGTCATCGCCCAGCTGATCTCGAACGGTGTGTGCAAGCAGGTGGCCGACCGGCCCCGGCCGCCGAAGGAGTGGTTCCCCCACGACGAGGTCGACGACCGCCCCGACTCCTCCTCCTTCCCTTCCGGGCACACCGCCGCCGCGGTGGCCTTCACCGCCGCCGTCGCACCCGTGTGGCCGGCCGCTGGCGCAGTATGCGCGGTGCCGGCTGCCATGGTGGCGCTCGAGCGGGTGCAGAGCGGCGCCCACTACCCCAGCGACGTGGCCACCGGCGCCGCCATCGGCCTGGCCAGCGCCTGGCTCACCCGGCGCGCCCCGCGTCGGGTTTCAATCGGAGCTCTGGGTTCTGCTACTTCGCCGCCGGGATAGACACTGCCCACCTTGCTGACGAGGCCACTCTGGTCAGCACCTTCAGTCATTACTCCTTACACCGGCGGGGCTTCATTCTTTTCCCGAACTCTCCACACTCTCGCCGTCCGAAGCTGCGGGGCTTCCGTTACGCGGAAAGGGAATTTCGGACAAGAATCCCTGTCCTGCCCCGGTACCCGGTACCTCACAGCCAGCGCCTAGCCACCGCACCGGCGCCGCTCCCCAGGTGCCACCGGCGTCCGAAAAGAACTACTGGAAATACATAGGGCATTGACGCCCCGTCAGGCGCACGCGAAGCATGGTCCCGCCAAAACAGCGAAAGGACCAGCTCGTGAGAATGCTCAAACGGGGGGCGGCTCTCCTGACCGCTTTTGTGGCGGTCGGTGCCATGTTCGCTGCGGATGCGCAAGCAGCCCCCACACCGAAGCCCCGTCACAGCGCTGTCGCGCACCTCACCACGCTGTCGACGCGCCGCGTCGATTCGGTGACGTGTACGGTCGGCCAGGTCAGAGAGGATCGCACGGGTTCGTGCGCCTCCGGCGGCCTGCGCGTCGACTTCTACATCGAGCCCGAGCACCAGTACCAGGGCAGCGCCAACTTCGCGTGGACGTCCAGCGTCCAGCTCGACAACCGCAACCGGCACAAGTGGACCAATCACGTCACTCTGACGCTGGAGTCCACCACGGTCGCAGCGGCCGAACTCGGCGTCGCCACCCTCAACGAGACGTGCGGATCCTGCACCTCCACTGGAGGCACCCCGCAGATCACCACCCTGGACACGACGCGGAACTGGGACCTGGTCATCGACTCCCCCGGGGCCGTCACCACCACCGACGCCCAGGCTCCTCACCTCAACTACGAGGCCGCCCCCTACTCCCCGGTCAGCGTCGACCTGGGCCCGAAGCTGAACGTGCGCTGTGACAACACCCCGCGTATGAGCCCGGCCGCCGACGGCGGCTGTGTCTACCCCGACTACACCCCCGCCTACGACATCTCCGTCACCGGCCCCTACGACCAGGTCGCGTGGCACATCCTGTGGGCACAGCGCAATCTCGCGCACCACTGGGGCTGGCAGGGCCACGGCCCGGAGCTGACGCGGACGATGGACCAGTCCCTGATCCGCGCCAACCGGCGTACCGCCTGCCCGTCCTCGATCCCGCGCCCGTCCGGCAAGAGCTGTGACGAGTACCCGTTCGCGTCCACCCACCAGGGCGCCAGCGTCAACCCGGACTTCTCGTGTCACATGGTGCCGGAGGCGCAGAACCGTCTGGAGGGCGGTGCGCGCAAGTCCTGGTACAACGCGAACCGTCTGCTGGAGAACGACAAGTTCTGGGTCTCCGTCACCGACGTCCCGGCGTCGGCTGCCGCTTCTCCGGTGCGCCCGTTGGTGCAGTGCCCGTAACGCCGGCCGCGTAGCGTAAAACCCTGGGGGGCAGCGAAAACGCTGCCCCCTCCCTCTGTTAGGAGCCCTGTCATGGCCTCACTCATCGACCGCGTCCACGACCCGCGTCTGTTCGTCGCCCACGGCACCTTCGACCTCATCGACCTTGACACCTTCGAAGACGTCCCCCTCGACTACGCTGCCAACGGGCTTGTTTCGGCGCGGGAAAACTACGCCGCCGTCGTCTGTGCCACCGAGGGCGGTGACATCGACGTCACCGCCGAACTCTGGGACGGCCCTCCCACCCTCCACCTGGACGACTGGCAGGACGCCGCCGAAATCTCCTTCACCTGGACCACCACTCGCATCTGCATCGGCCCTGGCGAAGAAAACCCCGAGGACGCTCCTCAGCTGGCCCTGCCCGGCCCCGGCACCTACCGACTCCTGGTCCACGGCCGCCACCGCGACGACGGTGACGTACGCGACGAGGGTGACCCGGTGGAGACCTATCTGCTCCAACTGTGGCCGGCGCCCCTTGCCGGCCCCGTCACCCACAAGGCGGCGAGCCGGTTCGGGGCATCGTTGCGGAGCGAGGGTGCCGAGCCCAAGGGGCAGGTCCCGTCCTGGTTCACTGAGAAGACGTCCGGCTACGGGCCCGATCATCCTGCGTACGGCAGTTAAGCCAGGGCTTCAGTCCTTTGATGTCCGCCTGGTCCTCGAGGGACCCCGAGTCGTTCGACGCGCTGTTCACCGCGGCGGCCGGCGACACGGCGTCTGAAGACCACGTGCGGGATCTGTTCGTCTACGCGCTGGAGTGGGCGCAGTCCAAGGCCGCCGAGGCGGCCAACCCGCAGTCGCTGGTCCACGGCGTATGCAAGGCCCTGAAGGACCACGGCCCCTCGATGGCGTAGGCGTCGGCGGGGCGGGGGAAGACGGGGGCGGCGGCACCGCGGTCGGTGGCGACGCGGCGGATGTGGGTGGCCCGCTGGGACGCGGCCTGGGGGAGAGACCGGCAGGACGTGCGGGCTTGCTGTGGCTGCCGCCGCGCGGGTCTGGCGGAGGGTGGTGCGTCCGACTATGACGGCATCAGCGAGGACGCCATGCGCTGGAGGCCCGGAGGAGCAGGACGACCGCGCCGACGCGCTCACGGAGCTGTTCGGCGTCCAGGTCGACGTCATCCACGCCTACACACGTGCCCAGGCCCTCGCCGACGGGGCCCTGGTGGCCGCCCCGGCCGAACTGGCCCTCGAGGCAGGCTTCCGCGTTCCCGTCGCCCTGACCGCCGCCCCTGGGCCAACTGCGTGGAGTGGAGCGAGGCGGACAGCCGCCGCCAGACCCCCAGGACGAGACCGGCCGCCTGTGGGACGTCCTGACCATGACCCGCTCCGCCATCCGGCGCAGCCGGGGCAGCGGGGACCGTGTCATGGTCGAGCTGTACCGGATCCCGCGAGGCGGCCGCGCCCGCCAGCCCCGCCGCGTCCAGCTTGCCGCCCAGATCGGGCCCGGCGACAACGCCGAGCCGGTCATGACGATCATGCAGCCGTGCGAGGACTGACGCCCTCGGCGGGCGCGGCCGGGCCCCGGGTTGTTTCGCCGGGGCCGGCGGCCCCGGACCCCGCACCCGCACCCGAGTCCCGTCAGGGGCCCGGCCCTCGCTCCGGAGCCCCCGTCAGGGGGCTTCCTCCAGCCGGCCGACGGCGCCCGTGTGTGTGGGGGAGCCGGCTGTCGGCCGACGGTTGTTGGGCGCGGCGCTGCCGCGCTGTGGTCCCCATGCTGCGCCCCATCCCGGGGCGGGCGGCCCCATCACCGCTGGATGAGACTGTCAGTGCCTGGATCTATGGTCAGGGCATGACTCCGATAGATCCTCTGGCGTTGGGCCGGACCAGGACGGGCAGCCCATGACCCGCCACGGCCAGGGCTTTGTCCGCCATGTTCAGCTCGATCCCCGCGTGGGCGCCGACCGCTACCCCTTCAACCTGCCCGTCGTCACCTGTCTCGCCGGCATGGACAGCCTCGATCTGGACCCCGCGGTGACGTTCCTGGTCGGCGACAACGGCTCGGGCAAGTCCACCTTGATCGAGGCGCTGGCCACAGCCGCCGGGTTCAACGCCGAGGGCGGTTCCCGGTCCTTTCGGTTCGCCAGCCGGTCCACCGAGTCCGACCTGGGCGATCACCTGACTGTGTGCTGGAACCGCAGACCTCGCACGGGTTTCTTCCTGCGCGCCGCAACCTGCGCGAAGTAGGCCGGCGACGTGGCGCCCAGACCATGGACGTAGACGCGGGACGGCTCCTGTCCCGGCAGCTCAACCCAGCGGATCTGGCCGCCCTCGGGCGTCACGGCGGCACTGCGCACAGCCTGCTCCCCTCCACTCCAGATCGACGGAGAGACGAGAGTAGCCACCGGGCCTCAGAGGGCATTTGATCTAGGCGAATTGCCCTTTCTGTTCTAGTAGGTCCCTCGCCAGGTTGGTGTTGTCTCGTCCGTTATGCGCTTGGCGAGGTTGTCGATCGAGGCGACGTGGATCATGGCCTCGGAGCTGGCGGGAAGGGTCTCGTAATCGCGAGAAAGGCGCCGGTGCAACATAAGCCAACCCAGACTTCGCTCGACTACCCAGCGCCTTTTGACAACGTGAAAGCCACGAACTCCGGGGTTTCTGTTGACCACTTCGACGTCGATTCCGAGACGTGCGCCGTGCTCGATGACGGCGTTCTTGAAGCCGGTGTCGACCCAGCTCTTGGCGATGGTGGGGTAGGTCTTCTTGGCCTGGTCGAGGAGTCGGATTCCGACGGCGTTCTCGGACAGGCTGGCGGCGGTGACGGTCACGGCGAGGATGAGGCCGATTGTGTCGGTGAGGATGCCTCGCTTCCGCCCGACGATCTTCTTGGCGGCGTCTGTTCCCTGGCTGGTCAGGGGCACGTTGGTGGAGGTCTTCACGCTCTGGGTGTCGATCACCGACGCGGACGGCTCGGGCTTGCGCCCCTCTTTCACGCGAGCCAGCCCGGTGAGGTCGTAGTTGAGCTGGGCGAGGATTCCCTCGTCGCGCCAGGCGGCGTAGTAGGCGTAGACGGTGCCGTGGTTGGGGAAGTCGTGTGGGAGGTATTTCCAGGGTATTCCGGTGCGGTTGATGTAGAGGAGTGCGTTGAATACGTCGCGCAGGTCGACCTTCGCCGGCTCTCCGGTGGGTCTGCGGTCGAGCCGCGCCTTTCTCCAGGCCATCAATGTCGGCTCGATCAGGGCCCATCGGGCGTCGGACAGGTCGCTGGGGTACGGCTTCCGCTGGCTCACGCCCCAGAGGGATCATGGGCACGACGGAAGATCCGGTTCCGCTGATCACTGGGCGGTTCAGTGCGATCTCTACGTCAGACGTACTTCGAGGACCAAAGCTGAGCGAAACGGGTGGGCAAGTCCGGAAGCCTGGAGGTGACGAAGCACATTGATCCGACGAAAGCCCCCAAAATGGCACA
>NZ_BBZJ01000056.1 GCF_001417775.1 Streptomyces sp. TP-A0356
GGTGGCCTGTAAGACGGCGTTTGAGATCTGCCGTGCTGTGGGGCTGGCGGGGTCGTTGAGCTTGGTGTGGGTGGTCGTGGGGGTGGCTATCCGTCGGATCTGACGGACGAGCAGTGGGTGCTGGTGGAGCCGTTGCTGCCGCCGGCGCGGGTGGGACCCAAGGGTGGGCGTCGGGAGAAGCACCCGCGGCGGCGGATCGTGGACGCGATTTTCTACGTGGTGCGGAGCGGGTGTTCCTGGCGGCAGTTGCCGAAGGACTTCCCGCCCTGACCAACGGTGTACTGGTACTTCACCTGGTGGCATGACGACGGCACCGTCAAGCGTGTCCACGATGCCCTGCGTGCTCGGGTCCGGCAGGCCGACGGGCGTAATACCGAGTCGAGCGCGCGGCTGATCGACTCCCAGTCCATCCGCACAGCGGACACCGTCCCGGCCGCCACCAAGGGCTTCGACGCGGGCAAGAAGGTCAAGGGCCGTGCGCTGGATCGTCTCGTAGGCGATGGCCGCGCCCAGGCTGTGCCCGAACAGCAGCACAGGGCTGTCGCCGCACCAGGCCGGGCATGCCTGCGCCACCTCCTCGGCGAGCGCGTGCACGCTGGTGAAGCAGGGCTCGCGGTAGCGTTCGGCGCGGCCGGTGTAGTGCACGGCGGCGGTGTGGGCGCTACCGGCCAGGCGTGCGGCGAGCTGCTCGTAGGGGGCCGGGGAGGCGCCGGAGCGCGGGAAGAACAGCACTTTCCACTCGGCGGTCCCGGGGGCGGGGTGCGGGTAGGGCCGTACCAGCCCGGGCGCGTTCATGGCGTCTTGGGCGCCGGCCTCAGACGGCCTGGAGCCGGGTGAGGGTCTGCTGGAGCTCGGCCCGCAGAATGCTCCCCGCGGCTTCGGCGTCGCCGCGCCGCACCGCGTCCACGAGCGCCGCGTGGCCTTCCTCGCCGTGGTTGGAGTCGGAAGAGCGCAGGTCGGTGAGTCCGAGCAGGTCGATCAGGCCGCGCCGCAACGACGGCACGAACTCCTCGAACAGCCCGGTCAGCAGCGGGTTGTGCGCGGCGGCGACGATTGCCGTGTGCAGAGCGATGTCCGCGTCCACGAACTCTGCGTTGCCGGCGGTGGCGGCGCGGCGCCGCTGCTGCATCGCCTCGTCCAGGGCGGCAATGTCCTGCGGGGTGCGGCGCTCGGCGGCCAGTTGGGCGGCCTCGACCTCCAGCATGGCGCGCACTTCGTAGATCTCGGTGATGGCGGACTGCCGCAGCCGGGCAGGCCAGTCCTCGTGGGGGGTGGTGGCGGTGACGAACACGCCTGCGCCCTGGCGGGCCTGGACCAGTCCTGCCCCGGCAAGGGCGCGGAGGGCTTCGCGCACGGTGGAGCGGCCCACGCCCAAGGTCCTGGCCAAAGTGGTCTCGCCCGGGAGTTTGGTCCCGACCTCCCAGGTGCCGGCGGCGATCTCGTTGCGGAGACGCTGAGTGGCCTGGTCCACCAGTGAGTTGGGGCGCAGCGTGTCGAGTGTCATGGCAGGGGTCCGATTACCTATCAGGTTGTCTGCGGAGCTGAGGTGTCGTAGTGTAGCCGCCATGACGCTGCGTGGCTCCCTTCTTCTCGGCTGCCGCTGCGGGACCTGATTCGACCGGCACCCCGCAGCGGAGGCCGCGGTGCGCGCCGGTCGGCCCTGCTGTTGACAGTGAAGAAGAAGGGAAACCCTGTGTCTCATTCCGCGTTCCCGACGGTGCGTACCCCTGCCGAACCGGTTCCGGAAGGCGCCTCGGCGTGGAATCCGCAGCGGCCCACTGCGATGCCGCACCACCGGTACCAGCCGGCGCACGAACGCGTCCAGGTCCCGCTGACCGACGCCGACCGCGAGTGGCCCTCCCGGAGGATCACGCAGGCACCGCTGTGGGTCCCGGTGGACCTGCGGGACGGTAACCAGGCCCTGCCCGTACCCATGGACACCCCCCGCAAGCGGCGCATGTTCGACCTGCTCACCACGATGGGTTTCAAGGAGATCGAGGTCGCCTACCCCTCAGCGAGCCAGACCGATTTCGACTTCGTACGGCATCTGGCCACCAGTGGTGCCGTCGGCGACGACATGACCGTCTCGGTGTTCACCCCGGCCCGCACCGAGCTGATCGACCGCACCCTCGACTCCGTGGCCGGGCTGCCCCGCGTCCTGGTGCACATGTACACGGCCTGCGCTCCCACCTGGCGCAACGTCGTTCTGGGCCGCGACCGCAGGGCGCTGAAGCAGATGATCGTGGATGCCGCGACGCATCTGATGCGCCGGGCCGACGAGAAGCTGGCCGGGACGGACGTCCGGTTCGAGTTCTCGCCCGAGGTGTTCAACCTCACCGAGCCCGACTTCGCTCTGGACCTGTGCAACAGCATCACCGCTCTGTGGGACGCCTGCCCGGACCGTCCGGTAGTGATCAACCTCCCTGCGACCGTGGAGATTTCCACGCCCAACGTGTACGCCGACCAGATCGAGTACATGTCCAAGCACCTGGACCGGCGTGACTCGGTGATCCTCTCGGTGCACCCGCACAACGACCGGGGCACCGGCGTGGCCTGCGCGGAACTCGCCGTGCTGGCGGGGGCGCAGCGGGTGGAGGGCTGTCTGTTCGGCAACGGCGAGCGCACCGGGAACGTGGACCTGGTCACGCTGGTTCTCAACCTCTACACGCAGGGCGTCAATCCGATGATCGACTTCTCCGACATCGACGCCGTCAAGGAGGTCGTGGAGGAGTGCATCCGCATTCCCGTCCACATCCGCCACCCGTACGCCGGGGCGCTGGTGCACACCGCATTTTCCGGCACCCACCAGGACGCCATCGCCAAGGGCCTGGCCCGCCACCGGCAGAACGCCGCCGGCCTGGACATCCCCGAGTCCCAGGCGCCGTGGAACGTGCCGTACCTGCCGATCGACCCGGCCGACATCGGGCGTACCTACGAGGAAGTGATCCGCGTCAACTCCCAGTCCGGCAAGGGCGGGATCGCGCACCTGCTGCACACCGGCCACGGCCTGGACCTGCCGCCGGCCATGCGCCCGGACTTCTACCGCGAGGTGCAGCAGGTCACTGACGACACCGGAGCGGAGCTCTCGACCGAGGACCTGTGGAAGCTGTACCACGCCACGTACCTCAGCCCGGCGCACGACGGCCCCTACCTGCTGGAGGGCTGGGACACGCGCCCCACCGGAGCGGGGGGTGAGCACGAGTTCACCGCGACCGTCCTCACCGCCGCCGGCCGCACGCAGGTGCGCGGCACCGGCAACGGCCCGCTCGCCGCCCTCGCGGACGCGATGACGCAGACCGGGATCACCGTGGACATCCTGACCTACAGTGAGCACGCCACGGCCGCCGGCCCCGACGCCACCGCCGCCGCCTACGCGCACTGCCGCGTCGGCGAGCGCGAGGTGTGGGGCGCAGGCTGGGACACCTCCATCCTGACCGCCTCCGTGCAGGCAGTGATGGCGGCCGTCAACCGCGCCCAGGGTGCGGCCCGTGACTGACACCGTCCTCCTGCGCGCGGACGGCGTGGACGTCGTCCGCGACGGCAACCCGATCCTTACCGGCGTCTCGCTGGCCGTTGGGGCCGGGCAGCACTGGGCGCTGCTCGGCCCCAACGGGGCGGGAAAGTCCACGCTGCTGTCCCTGCTGGGGGCACGGAAGCACCCGACCCGCGGAACCGTACACGTCCTGGGCCACACCCTCGGGCGCGTGGACATGCGCGAGTTGCACCGCCATGTCGGCCACGTCAACCCCCGCCACCCGCTGCGGTCGCCGCTGACCGTGCGCCAGGTGGTCCTCACCGGGATCACCGGCAGCATCGAAGTCCCGCCCCGCTGGATGCCTCAGCCCCGGCAGGAACACGACGCCGATCAGCTCATCAAGCTGCTGGGACTGGGGCATCGCGGGACCGCGCGCTGGACCACCCTGTCGCAGGGGGAGCGCGGCCGGGCACTCATCGCTCGCGCGCTGCTGCCGCAGCCGCGCGTGCTGTTGCTCGACGAGCCCGCCACCGGCCTGGACCTGACCGGCCGCGAGCAGCTGATCGAACATCTCCAAGCACTGCCGGCCTCCTACCCGCAGCTGGCGACTGTCCTGGTCACCCACCACCTGGAGGAACTGCCGCCGACCATCACTCACGCGGCGCTCCTGCGGGAAGGACGCTGTCTTGCCGCCGGAGCGGCCCACCAGGTCCTGACCAGCGAACACGTCAGCGGCTGCTTCGACCATCCCGTCCATCTGGAGCACAGCGGCGGGCGGTGGGCCGTGCGTGCGCGCCGTCACACGGCGCGGTAAGGCCTGCCTGGCGCATCCGGCCCCTGCGCGCAGGGGCCGCCGCACCTGGCACCGATCGCAGGGGCCATTGCTGCACCTGGCCGTGCCGGCCAGGTGCAGCAGCAGTTTCCTGCAGACGCCCGGTCCAGGGTCTCCCTAGGCCGGGCGTCTTGCGTGTGCGGCCGTTGGCTTCGGCGGCAACGGCGGGCAGGCGCCCAGGAGGACACCACCGTGCGCCGGGCCGGTGTGCCGCCTTCCCTGTGCCGGACACTGCGCCTGCCGAGAATGTCATCCATGCAGCTCAGGGGTTTGTTCGGTGCTGAGGCAGGATGAGTACTCGTGTTGCTTCGTCTCTCCTACCTGACCATCACCAACGCGTTCGCCGCGCTGCGGCTGCTACCGATGAGCGACCGCGACAAGGACGCGGAGATTCTCGCCCTGCGCCACCAGATCATGGTCCTCGAGCGGCAGCTCGGGGAGGACCGGGTGAAGTTCGCCTCGGAAGACTGAGCCTTCCTCGCGGCTCTACTGGTCCCGCTGCCGCGCCAGATTCTGCGGGGTGCGGATCCTTTGAAGTGACGACCGGGATCAAGCGGTGAGGCTGTAGTCCTGCTGGTCAGGGCTGGGGTAGAGGCGCTGGTGTTCGCGGGCCGCGTGGAAGATCCAGTAGTCCTCGAAGTCGCCGTTCGTGATCAGCGCGCGGAGTTGGAGGACGGCTTCGGCGCCGGCGAGTCCCCAGCGGGCGCCGGTGATGTCGAGGCGGTCGGCGATCAGGTGGCGGCAGGCGCCTTCGACGGCGCCGGTGGCGATCGGCCAGCCGGCTGCGAGGGCGGTGTCGTAGCGGAGTTGGTCGAGATGGCCGGTGAGGTAGCGGTGGCAGGTGGTCACTGCCTCGAGGCGGGCGGCGGGAAGCTGTTCGGCTGCGGCCTGGGCGGTCATCTCGCTGGCGGCGCGGTCGGCGTGTCCGGCGAGGATTGCGGTGAGTTTGTCCGCGGCCCAGGTTTCGGCCTCGCGGCTGCCGGGCGGGTGGAATGCGTGCGCGGCCGTCCAGCAGTACTCGGCGACGTGGACGAAGTCGAGCAGGACGTTCAGGCGGATGCCGCGGCGGGCGGCTTCGGTGTGGATCAGGTCGAGTTGGTGGCGGGCGCCGTCGACGAGCACGATCCAGTCCCGCAGATGCTGCGGGTCGCGGGCCTCGGCCTGGGCGAAGGCGTCGGCGACGACCTGTTCCGGGGGACGGATCACCGAGGCAGTGCACCATTTCTGCTCCGCCTTCGGGCCCGGCCGCGGCGACCGCGTCCCGTTGCGCCCGCCGGGCGGGTGCATGATGTCGTTCGGCCGGCGAGGGGCGGGAGCGGTGTCGAAGACGCAGGCCACCGTCGCCATGCGCTTGCGGTTGGGTTTCTCGCCCGGGGCCAGGCGTCCGCGGCGCCCGGCCGCCGCACTCTTGGCCGCGGCCCGGCGGGTGGCCTCACGCAGGGCCTCGGGGCGCATCACCACCCCCTTGCCGTCGACCTGGATGACCAGGGGCATCTCGCGGGTGCACGGGGTGGGGATCTTCGCCGTGTAGTAGGCAGCGATGTCGATGGCGGAGGCGACCACCAGTTCTGTGAGGCGGCGCTTGCCCAGCACTTTTCCGCATCGGCGCTCGATCGCGGCGGCGGCCTGGTCGAACGAGCCCCGCACCGCTTCCAGGGCCGCGAGCCGGGCCAGTCCGCGCGAGTGCCGGCCGGCGGGCAGCGACAACGCTTCGTCCGCCGGGTGCACGTTGGCCACGCCCCGGCCGCGGTAGGCGATCCGGCTCACGCTCACCGGCCCGAACACACAGGTCAGCAGGCGACGGTGCCCCCTCTCCCGCCAGGCCCGCAGCAGTCCTTCCGGACCGATGATCACCGGCTGGCCCGTGTCCGCCCGCACCGCGTCCTCCTCCTTCCTGGCACGCAGATCGAGGTGGTCCTGCATCAACTGCCGCAGCAGTTCGCGTCCCAGCTGTTCGAGCCGCACTTCCAGTTCGTCATGAGGCAAGTCGGCGGCCGGGCCGTCGGCCAGCGTCCAGACGAGGCGTTCGAAGGCATCACGGGAGGCGGAGTACGGATCAGGTTCGGGTAAGGCGTCGTACTGTTCCACCGGGCTCTTCTTTCAGCGGATCCGATGTGGTTGGCACCCTCGAATCTACGGAGAAGAGCCCCTTGGTCACTAGGAGTTGGCCCGGTCGGGACCCAGCCCGCGACGGGCGAGGCCGAACCGTCCCGGCGCATCCTCGTCCAGCCAGCCCCGCTCCACCAGCCGCTTCAGTTTCCCCCGGGTCCCCTCGATCTTCCCGGTCGTGGCCTCCAGCCCGATCCGCGGCACGATCTGCTTGGCCTGCAACGGGCCCGGCGCGTCCGCAATGACCTCCACGATGTCCCGGTACATGTCCGGCAGCACCGCCGTCACCAGTCCCTCCCGCCAGGGCGGCACCATCATCACCCCGACACCGTGCGGAGCCGATGTCTTCTCCGGCCCCGACACCTGCCCCGCCGGCACGTCCGGCCCGGCATCAGTCTCCGCGGCCGACAGCTCAGCCAGCACCTCCGTGACCGTCTCCCGCGTGATCTCCAGCCGCGACAGAACCTCTCGCGCCTTCTCCAGCCGCAGGGCCAACTCCACAGCCTCGGCCTCAAGTTCCTCGACTCGCTGCCGAGCCGCAGCCTCCCGGGCCTGAAGCTCTTCCGGCAAAGACACCACGGCGCCCCACCTCCACCCGTCACGGTAGGACTACGACGGCACCGCCCACACGCCAATCAGCGTCTTCCCAGCTCAGCCACCCCTCGAAAGGATCCGCACCCGATTCTGCGTCGGCTCCGGTTGCTGGTCCAGCCCGACACGGTACTGCGATGGCACCGCGACCTGATCAAGCAGCACCACGCCCGAACCTGCCGACCGAAGAGGCCAGGGCGCCCGCCCACCGTTCGCTCGATCCGCATCCTGATCCTGCGCCTGGTCCGGGAGAACCCGTCGTGGGGCTACCGCAGGGTGCACGGCGAACTCGCCACCCTCGGCATCAAGGTCGCCGCGTCCACCGTCTGGGAGATCCTCAAGACCGAGGGCATCGACCCCGCACCCGACCGAACCGCCACGACCTGGGCCGACTTCCTGCGCCCCCAGTCCGACGCACTCCCGGCCTGCGACTTCATCGAGACCCTCACCCTGACCGGCCGGCGCCAGGACATCCTCGCGGTCATCGAGCACGCCACCCGCCGCATTCGGATCCTCGGCACCACATCCCACCCCACCGCGCAATGGGTAAGCCAGGCCGCACGAAACCTCGTCATGGACCTCGAGGACGCCGCAGCCACCGTCACTTACCTCATCCGGGACCGGGAGTGTCAACTTAAC
>NZ_BBZJ01000057.1 GCF_001417775.1 Streptomyces sp. TP-A0356
GGTGCGTCTGCTGACGGAACGCCGGGCGTGGCCCCAGACGGAGGCCCGACCCCGAGTGTGTGCCGTCTCCGCCTTCGGTGTGAGTGGCACCAATGCCCACGTCATCCTGGAGCAGAGTCCTGCACCCGACCAGGACCGGACCACCTCTCCTGCCGTCCTCCCCGCAGTGGCCTGGACCCTGTCCGCCCGCACGGACGACGCCCTGCGGGCTCAGGCCCGGCGCCTGGGCGACTTCCTCACCGCGCACTCCGACATCGACCCGGTTGATGTCGGCTGGTCACTGGCGACCACCCGGACCACCTTCGAACACCGCGCGGTGGTATTGGGCGCGGACCGCGCTGAGCTGCTCCACGGCCTCGCAGAGGTGGCGGCACGTCGGAACGCGGCCCGGGTGATCATCGGACACGGCTCCGAAGAAGGTCGGCTGGCGTTCTTGTTCTCGGGTCAGGGTGCGCAGCGGCTGGGGATGGGCCGGGGCTTGTATGAGGCGTTTCCGGTGTTCGCGGAGGCGTTCGACGCGGTGGTGGCCGAGGTCGGCGAGGAACTGCGTGGGGTGGTGTTCGGTGAGGATGCCGGGCTGCTGAACGAGACGCGGTGGGCGCAGCCCGCGCTGTTCGCGGTCGAGGTGGCGTTGTTCCGGCTGCTGGAGTCCTTCGGGGTACGCCCGGATTACCTGGTGGGGCATTCGGTCGGTGAGTTGGCGGCTGCGCATGTGGCGGGGGTGTTGTCGCTGGCGGACGCCTGCCGGCTGGTGGTGGCGCGTGGTCGGTTGATGCAGGAGTTGCCGTCGGGTGGGGCGATGGTTGCGGTGGAGGCTGCGGAGGAGGAGGTGTTGCTGCTGCTGGCGGGCCGTGAGGGGGAGGTGTCGGTGGCGGCGGTGAACGGGCCGCGTGCGGTGGTTGTTTCGGGTGTCGAGGCGGCCGTGACCGAGGTCGCCGAGCGTCTGTCCGCGTTGGGTCGTCGTACGAGCCGTCTGCGGGTCAGTCATGCGTTTCATTCGCCGTTGATGGAGCCGATGTTGGAGGAGTTCCGTCGGGTCGCGGAGAGCATCGACTACGGGTCGGCGGCGATCCCTGTGGTGTCGAATGTGTCCGGGCGGCTTGCGGATGGTGGTGAGTTGGGGTCGGCGGAGTACTGGGTGCGGCATGTGCGGGAGGCGGTGCGGTTCGCTGACGGGGTTCAGTGGCTGGCCGGTCATGGTGTGACGCGGTTCGTGGAGGTGGGGCCGGACGGGACGCTGACTGCTCTTGCCCAGGCGTGCGTTCCCGAGGAGCGGGACGCGCTCTTCGTGCCCGCCCTGCGCAAGGACCGCGACGAGCCGGATGCCCTGCTCCAGGCGCTGGCCGGTGTGTTCGTGCACGGTGGCCCGGTCGACTGGCCGACGCTGTTCCAGGGAACCGATCCGCACCCCGTGGAGCTGCCGACGTACGCCTTCCAACGGCAGCGCTACTGGCTGGATCCGTCCGCCACGGGTCCGCAGTCCTCGACCGGGCCGGAGTTCGTGTCCGCGGTGGTGGACTCGGAGTTCTGGAAGGCCGTGGAGCGCGATGACCTCGGTACTCTGGCCGACGACCTGGGAGTGGAGCCTGACGTGCTGGGCGCGGCCCTTCCGGCGCTCTCCCAGTGGTACAGGAAGCGCGTCGAGCACCAGGTGGTCAACTCCTGGCGCTACGAGGACTTCTGGCGTCCACTGGCACGGGACGAAGAGACCCGGATGCCCGAGATGGAGACGGGAGGGCCCGCTCCCTGGCTGGCGGTCGTACCGCAGGACGCGTCGGACGGGGTCCGAGCCACTGTCCAGGCCGTGCTCGACGGTCTCGGGAAGCAGGGCCTGCTCCTGCACCCACTCCCTGTCGGCGACCTCGACCGCGTAGGGTTGGCCGGCGAACTGCGCTCGGCGTGGGACGAGGTCGGGCGGATCCAGGGCGTGCTCTCCCTGCTTCCGCTGGGTGACCGAGAGGACGCGGTGGCCTCGGCCACGGCGACTCTGCTCCAGGCGCTGTCCGACAGCGAGGTACCGGCACGCCTGTGGACTCTCACCCAGGGAGCGGTTCGTGTCGGTCAGTCGGACCATCTCCGGGCACCGGCCCAGGCCGCGGCATGGGGGGTCGGCCGCGTCGCGGCGCTGGAACATCCGGAACTGTGGGGCGGGCTCGTGGACCTGCCGGCCGACCTCGACGACCGTGTCCTCGCGAAACTCGTGGTCGCCGTCACCCGCCTTGCCGAGGGTGAGGACCAGGTCGCCATCCGGCGCAACGGCTTGTTCGGGCGAAGGATCCGCCCTGTCCGTCGAGTTCGGGAGGCGGAGTCGGAGTGGCGGCCGTGCGGCACGGTCCTGATCACCGGAGGTACGGGGGCCCTCGGGGCGCGCGTGGCGCACTGGGCGGTCGAGCGCGGCGCGCGGGATCTCGTTCTGGTGAGCAGGCGGGGCCAGGAGGCTCCTGGTGCCCTGGAACTCCGTGATGCTCTCAGCGCGAAGGGTGCGCGCGTCGCCGTCGAGGCCGTCGACGTCTCCGACCGTGAGGCGCTGCACTCCCTCCTGACGCGATACCGGATCGAATCCGTCTTCCACACCGCGGGCGTTCTCGAGGACGGGGTCCTCCACACGACCGATCCCGACCGCATCGAGCGGGTCATGCGTGCCAAAGCGGATGCGGCACGGACGCTCGACGAACTGACTCGCGATCAGGATCTCTCCGCGTTCGTTCTGTTCTCCTCTGTCGCCGGAGCGATCGGTAGCGCCGGCCAGGGCGCCTACGCCGCCGCGAATGCAGTTCTGGACGCCCTGGCCGTGCAGCGGCGGGCGGAGGGGCTGCCTGCCACTTCGATCGCCTGGGGCCCCTGGGCCGGGGGCGGCATGGCCGACGAGGCCGCCGGGAAGCGCCGTCGTGGCCGAGGTGCCGTGGCCGCGCTGGATCCCGACCTGGCGCTCATCGCGCTGGGCGCCGCCGTGGATTCCGGTCGCGCCGCACACCTGATCGCGGACATCGACTGGAGCCGGTTCGGACCGGCCTTCACGGCGACGCGCCCGAGCGCGCTCATCGCGGACCTGGTCGCCGCACCGGAGAGGAACGGCGGTTTGACCGCGGAGCGCGCGGCTTCCGACACCGACGACCTCGCCGCACGTGTCACCGCGCTGCCCCATGAGGCGGCCCTCAAGGTCGTACTCGACACGGTCCGTGCTCGCGCGGCTTCTGTCCTTGGTCATGCGGGCGTTGAGCAGGTGCCTGCGGGTCGGGCGTTTCGTGATCTGGGGGTGGATTCCCTGATCGCGGTGGAGTTGCGGAATGTGCTGGCGGTGGAGTGTGGGGTGGCGTTGCCGGCGACGGTGGTGTTCGATCATCCGACGCCGTTGGCGCTTGCCGAGTTCGTGGTGGGTGAGCTGGGTGGGGTGGTCGCGGAGCGTTCGTCGGGGGCTCTGGTGCCGGTGGTGGCGGAGGATCCGATCGCGATCGTGGGGATGGCTTGTCGATTTCCGGGTGGGGTGGACTCGCCGGAGGGGTTGTGGCGGTTGCTGGTGGAGGGCGGGGAGGGCATCGGAGACTTCCCCGACGACCGCGGCTGGGAGGGCCTGGGTTCGCTGTACGGCCTGAACGGCGAGGAGTCCGGCTCGTTGCCCTACGCGCGTCGTGGGGCCTTTCTCGACGGCGTGAGCGCCTTCGATGCGGGGTTCTTCGGTGTGTCGCCGCGGGAGGCGGTGGCGATGGATCCGCAGCAGCGGTTGCTGTTGGAGGTGTCGTGGGAGGCGGTGGAGCGGGCCGGGATCGATCCGGGTTCGTTGCGGGGTGGTGCGGTGGGTGTGTTCACGGGGACCAATGGTCAGGACTATCCGGCGTTGCTGGCGGCGTCGGGTGGGGACTTCGGGGGGTATCTGGGGACGGGTAATGCGGCGAGTGTGGTGTCGGGTCGGGTGTCGTATGTGCTGGGGCTTGAGGGTCCTGCGGTGACGGTGGACACGGCGTGTTCGTCGTCGTTGGTGGCGTTGCATCTGGCGGGTCAGGCGTTGCGGTCGGGTGAGTGTGATCTGGCGTTGGCTGGTGGGGTGACGGTGATGTCGACGCCGGGTGCGTTCGTGGAGTTCAGTCGGCAGGGTGGTTTGGCGGGGGATGGGCGGTGCAAGGCGTTTGCGGAGGGTGCGGATGGTACGGGGTGGGGTGAGGGTGTGGGTGTGTTGGTGGTGGAGCGGTTGTCGGATGCGCGTCGTCGTGGTCATCGGGTGTTGGCGGTGGTGCGTGGTTCGGCGGTGAATCAGGATGGGGCGTCGAATGGGTTGACGGCGCCGAATGGTCCGTCGCAGCAGCGGGTGATCCGTGCTGCGTTGGCGAGTGGGGGTTTGTCGGCGGCGGATGTGGATGTGGTGGAGGCGCATGGTACGGGGACGGTGCTGGGTGATCCGATCGAGGCGCAGGCGCTGTTGGCGACGTACGGTCAGGGGCGTGCGGTGGATCGGCCGTTGTGGTTGGGGTCGGTGAAGTCGAACATCGGTCATACGCAGGCGGCTGCGGGTGTGGCGGGTGTGATCAAGATGGTGCTGGCGTTGGAGCGGGGGGTGTTGCCGGCGACGCTGCACGTGGATATGCCGTCGTCGCACGTGGACTGGGACACGGGTGCGGTGCGTCTGCTGACGGAACGCCGGGCGTGGCCGGAGACGGGAGAGCGTCCGCGGCGTGCGGGGGTGTCGTCGTTCGGGTTGAGTGGCACCAACGCTCACCTCATCCTCGAAGCACCGGCCCAGCACACCGAGCGCACCGAGCAGAAGACCACCGCCGGGACGACTCCGCCGATCATCCCATGGGTACTGTCGGGCAAGGGAGTCGACGCCCTGCGGGCCCAGGCCGTCCGACTGCTCGACCACGTCAACGCCCGTCCGGATCTCGGCTTCGCCGAAGTGGCTCGCGCACTGACGACCACTCGCTCCACCTTCGAGAATCGTGCGGTGGTGCGGGGCGCGGACCGCGCTGAGCTACTGGCCGGCCTGTCCGCCCTGGCCGAGGGCGGGTCGCTGCCGAACGTGACCCAGGGCCTCGCCACCGAAGGTCGGCTGGCGTTCTTGTTCTCGGGTCAGGGTGCGCAGCGGCTGGGGATGGGCCGGGGGTTGTATGAGGCGTTTCCGGTGTTCGCGGAGGCGTTCGATGCGGTGGTGGCCGAGGTCGGTGCGGAGTTGCGTGGGGTGGTGTTCGGTGAGGATGCCGGGCTGCTGAACGAGACGCGGTGGGCGCAGCCCGCGTTGTTCGCGGTCGAGGTGGCGTTGTTCCGGCTGCTGGAGTCCTTCGGGGTGCGCCCGGATTACTTGGTGGGGCATTCGGTCGGTGAGTTGGCGGCTGCGCATGTGGCGGGGGTGTTGTCGTTGCCGGATGCGTGCCGGCTGGTGGTGGCGCGTGGTCGGTTGATGCAGGAGTTGCCGTCGGGTGGGGTGATGGTTGCGGTGGAGGCGTCGGAGGAGGAGGTGTTGCTGCTGCTGGCGGGCCGTGAGGGGGAGGTGTCGGTGGCGGCGGTGAACGGGCCGCGTGCGGTGGTTGTTTCGGGTGTCGAGGCGGCCGTGACCGAGGTTGTGGAGCAGTTGTCCGCGTTGGGTCGTCGTACGAGCCGTTTGCGGGTCAGTCATGCGTTTCATTCGCCGTTGATGGAGCCGATGTTGGAGGAGTTCCGTCGGGTCGCGGAGAGCATCGACTACGGGTCGGCGCGGATGGCGGTGGTCTCCAATGTCACCGGTGAGGTCGCGGATGGTGGTGAGTTGGGGTCGGCGGAGTACTGGGTGCGGCATGTGCGGGAGGCGGTGCGGTTCGCTGACGGGGTTCGGTGGCTGGCCGGTCATGGTGTGACGCGGTTCGTGGAGGTGGGGCCGGACGGGACGCTGACCGCTCTCGCCCAGGCGTGCGTTCCCGAGGAGCGGGACGCGCTCTTCGTACCCGCCCTGCGCAAGGAGCGCGACGAGCCGGACGCCCTGCTCCAGGCGCTGGCCGGTGTGTTCGTGCACGGTGGCCCGGTCGACTGGCCGACGCTGTTGGAGGGCGTCCAACCGGCGGAACTGCCCACGTACGCCTTCCAGCGCTCGTGGTACTGGCCCGAACCCGGAAACCCTGTCCCGGCGGTTGCGGCAACGGATCCCGTGGAGGCGCGGTTCTGGGAGGCCCTGGAGCGTGGCGACGCCCAGGACCTCGCCGGAGTGCTCGGCGTGGACCGTGCCATCCTCGACGACGTCGTCCCCGCACTGTCCGAGTGGCGCCGGAACCAGATCGAGCGGTCGGCCGTCGACGGCTGGCGTTACCGGGTGACCTGGGAGCGAGTCCCCGTCGGATCCGCCCCGACGACGTTGCAGGGGCGCTGGCTGTTGCTGCACGACGGTGAGGACGACATCGCCCTCGACGGGATCGAGGAGTTCCTGCCCGGTGTCGAGCATGTGCTCTGTGCGCCGGGTGCCGGCCGTGACCAGCTGGCAGAGCTGCTCGGCGCCGTCGGTGCGGGCGAGACCGTGACCGGGATCCTGTGCTGTCTGAACGGACTGCCGTCCGTGCTCGCGCTCACGCAGGCGTTGGGCGATGCGGGTGTGCACGCGCCGCTGTGGCTGGTGACGTCTGGAGCGGTCGCGGTCGGCGATGCCTCCGAGGGTGCGGTGGATCCGCTGCGGGCGGCCATGTGGGGTCTGGGCCGGGTTGCCGCGTTGGAGCACCCGGACCGGTGGGGTGGTCTGCTGGATGTGCCGGGCCGGCCGGACAGGCGGGTTCTGGCGCA
>NZ_BBZJ01000058.1 GCF_001417775.1 Streptomyces sp. TP-A0356
GCAGACCAGTCCACCTCCACCCCACGACACCACACCTCACCCAACGACGCATACAACCGGCCCAGACCACCCTGACCACGCCGCAACGTCCCCACCACCACCGCATCCCCACCCACAGCCTCCACCGTCTCCGCCACCGGCACCGTCAACACCGGATGCGGACTCACCTCAACAAACGCACCAAACCCCTCCCCCACCAAACCAACAACCGCCGACTCCAACCGCACCGTCTCCCGCAAATTCCGATACCAATACCCCCCATCCGTCACCGCCGACTCAACCCACCCCCCCAACACCGTCGACCAGAACGGCACCACCGGAACCCGAGCCACCACCGGCCCAAGCACCTCACCAAGCTCAGCCTCAACCGCCTCCACATGCGCCGAATGCGACGCATAATCCACCTCAACCCGACGAACCCGAACCCCCAACCCCTCAGCAACCACCACCAACTCATCCAACGCATCCGCATCCCCCGACACCACCACCGACGACGGACCATTCACCGCCGCCACCGACACACGACCACCCCAACGACCAACCAACCCCTCCACCCCAACCAACGACATCCCCACCGACACCATCCCGCCCCGCCCCGCCAACGCCACAATCGCCCGACTCCGCAACGCCACCACCCGCGCCGCATCCTCCAACGACAACGCCCCCGCCACACACGCAGCCGCGATCTCCCCCTGCGAATGACCCACCACCGCCCCAGGACGCACCCCGAACGACTCCCACACCGCCGCCAACGACACCATCACCGCCCACAACACCGGCTGCACCACATCCACCCGATCCAACCCCGGACCATCCCCCACACCCCGCACCACATCAACCAACGACCAGTCGACATACAGGGCCAGAGCACCGGCGCACTGGGCGAAGCGCTCGGCGAACACCGGCGAAGACTCCAGCAACTCCTCCGCCATCCCCACCCACTGCGCCCCCTGCCCCGGAAACACGAACACCGGGGCGAGGCCGTCGCCGAGACGCTGGGTGGCACCCCGGACGAGGCCGGGGGCGGTTGTACCGGCGGCCAGGGCGCGGACGGCGGCGAGGAGTTCGTCGTGGTCGGCACCGACGACGACCACGCGCTCCTCCATGGCGGCGCGGCCGGTCGCGAGCGAGTGCGCCACGTCCACGACGTCGGGCGCCTCGGACTCCACGTACGACGCCAGTCGTTCAGCCTGCGCCTTCAGGGCCGCGTCCGTGCGGGCCGAGAGCAGCCAGGGGACGATCGCGCCCTCGCGGTCGGCGTCCGTCCGGTCGGCTGTGCCGTCCGGCTCGGGCTGTTCGAGGATGATGTGCGCGTTCGTGCCGCTGACACCGAAGGAGGAGATGCCGGCGCGGCGCGGACGCCCGTGCTCCTCCCAGGGGCGCGCCTGGGACAGGACCTCGACACGGCCGGCCGACCAGTCCACGAAGGGCGAGGCCTCGTCCGCGTGCAGGGACTTGGGCAGGGTGCCGTGCTCCATGGCCTGCACCATCTTGATGACACCGGCCATACCCGAAGCGGCCTGCGCGTGGCCGATGTTGGACTTCACCGACCCCAGCCACAACGGCCGGTCCACCGGACGGTCCTGACCATATGTCGCCAGCAACGCCTGCGCCTCGATCGGGTCACCCAGCTTCGTCCCGGTACCGTGCGCCTCCACCACGTCGACGTCCGCCGCCGACAGACCCGCATCCGCCAACGCCGCCCGGATCACCCGCTGCTGGGAGAGGCCGTTGGGTGCCGTGAGCCCGTTGGAGGCGCCGTCCTGGTTGATGGCGGAGCCGCGAACGAGGGCGAGTACCTGATGGCCGTTGCGGCGCGCGTCCGAGAGCCGCTCCAGGAGCAGTATGCCGACGCCCTCGGCCATGCCCATTCCGTCGGCACCGGCGCCGAAGGCCTTGCACCGTCCGTCCCGGGCAAGGCCCCGCTGCCTGCTGAAGCCGACCAGTCCGATGGGTTCGCCCATGACGGCGGCGCCGCCGGTCAGGGCAAGGGAGCACTCGCCCGTGCGCAGCGCCTGCATGGCGAGGTGCATGGCCACCAGCGCGGATGAGCAGCCCGTGTCGATGGTCACGGCGGGCCCTTCCAGACCCAGCGTGTACGAGATCCGCCCGGAGGCGATGCTGGTGACCGTCCCGGTGATCAGGTGGCCCTCAAGACCTTCGGGGGCCTCGACGCCGGCCCCGTAGCCCTGGTGGGAGACACCGACGAAGACGCCGGCGGGGCTGCCCTGGAGGCTGTCGGGGGCGATGCCCGCCCGTTCGAGGACCTCCCAGGCCGTCTCCAGCAGCAGGCGCTGCTGCGGATCCATCGCGATGGCCTCACGCGGCGATATCCCGAAGAAGCCGGGGTCGAACTCGGCTGCGCCGTCCAGGAATCCGCCTTCGCGGGCGTAGGTGGTGCCGGCATGGTCGGGGTCGGGGTCGTAGAGCGCGTCCGTGTCCCAGCCACGGTCGGTGGGGAGGAGGGAGATCGCGTCGCTCTCGTCCTGGATCAACCGCCAGAACTCCTCGGGCGACGTCACCCCACCGGGGAAGCGGCAGCCCATGGAGACGATGGCGATCGGGTCGTCGTCGGGTGCGAGGGTCACCGGGGTGGTGACGGCGGGCAGGAGCTGGGGGGCAGGCTCTTCGTCCACGAGGAGCGTCCGCAGGTGGCGTACCAGGTCGCGAACGTTGGGGTGGTCGAACACGATCGTCGCCGGAAGCCCCAGGCCGGTGGTCGAATTGAGGCGGTTGCGGAGCTCGACCGCGGTGAGCGAGTCGAAGCCCATCTCGCGGAACGCGCGGGTGACGGCGATCTCGGCTGCGTCCGCATAGCCGAGGACACCCGCCACCTCGGTGCGCACCAGGTCGGACAGGGCGCGGTCGCGCTCGGCGTCGGGCATGCGGGCCAGTTCGCTCCGCAGCGTTTCCGAGCGGTTGCCGGCGCTGTCGGTGACGGCCTCGCCGGCCTTCATCACCGCCGCGACCTCCGGCACCTCGTGCAGCAGCGGCCGGGGGTGCGCGGCCGTGAAGACCGGGACGAACCGTTCCCAGTCGATGTCGGCGACGGCGAGGAACGTGTCGTCGTGGTCGAGCGCCTGCTGGAGTCCGGTGACCGCCAGTTCCGCGTCCATGAACGGGATGCCGCGCCACTTCAACTGCTCCCGTACGACGTTCACGGCCATGCCGCCGCCCTCGGGGCTCCAGATCCCCCACGCGATCGACGTGCCGGCGAGCCCGCGGGCGCGCCGGTGCTCGGCCAGGGCGTCGACGTAGGCGTTGGAGGCCGAGTAGGCACCGTGGTCGCCGCTGCCCCAGGTGCCGGCGACCGACGAGTACAGCACGAAGGCGTCCAGCCCGTCGTGGTCGAACAGCGCGTCGAGGTTCGCGGCTCCGAGGAGCTTGGCCCGCGTGCCCTCGGCGAAGAAGTCCATGTCCGTCTCGGCGAGCGGGGCCAGCATGCCGACGCCCGCGGTGTGCACGACGGAGCGGACGGCCGGCCCCTCCGCCTCGACCTGCCGCACGAGCCGGGCCAGGGCCTCGCGGTCGGCCACGTCGCAGGCGGCGATGGTCACGCGGCAGCCCAACGCGGCCAGTTCGTCGTGCAGTTCGGCGGCACCGGGCGCGTCCGGGCCGTGCCGGCTGGTGAGCACCAGGTGCTCGGCGCCGCTGCAGGCGAGGAGGCGGGCCGCGTGGGCGCCGAGACCGCCGGTGCCGCCGGTGATCAGTGCGGCGCCGCTGGTGCTCCAGGTACGCGGGGCGGGCCGCCCCGCCAGCGGGGCCCGGACCAGGCGACGGATGTACGTCCCGGAGGACCGTACGGCGATCTGGTCCTCGTCACCGCGCGCGGCAAGAGTGGCGAGGAGTTCCCTGCCGCTGTCCCCGTCGAGCGCGGCGGGCAGGTCGACGAGACCGCCCCACACCCTGGGCTGTTCCAGGGCGACGACACGCCCGAGGCCCCAGAGTGCGGCCTGGAGCGGGTTGCGAACGTCGTCCCGCGCCGTGCCCGTGGTGACCGCCTCGCTGGTCAGGAACCACACGCGGGCGTCGATTGCCGCATCGAGCATCCCCTGAAGCAGGGCGACCGAGGTGGTGAGCCCGACGGTGGGTCCCACCTGTTGGGGCGCGGGCCTTTCGTCGAGGGCAAGCAGGGACACGACTGCGCGCACGGGCGGTATGTCGTCGCGCCCCGCGATGTCGGTGAGCCGCTCGGCGGCCACGGCACGGTCGAGATCCGTGTCACCCATCGTGAAGGGGACGACGGTGGCGCCCGCTTCGGCGAGCAGACGTGCGGTGGCGGTGACGAGGTCGTCGTCCTGGCGCACTTCGGGTGCGACGAGCAGCCAGGTGCCGTCAAGAGTGGTGTCGGACGTGGCAGCGCTCACCGGCCGCCACACGATCCGGTAACGCCAACCATCCACCGTGGAACGGTCCTTACGACCCCGATGCCACGCCGACAGGGCGGGTACCACCTCCGCCAGCCCGGAGGGATCCCCCACACCCAGCGTCCGCGCCAGCCCCTCCAGATCCTCCGCCTCAACCGTCCGCCAGAACTCCGCCTCCACCCCATCCACCGACCCGGACACCGCCCTGACCGGCTCCAGCCAATACCGCTGCCGCTGAAACGCATACGTCGGCACATCCACCCGCCGGCAAGACAGCCCAGCAAACGCCGCAGACCAGTCCACCTCCACCCCACGACACCACACCTCACCCAACGACGCATACAACCGGCCCAAACCACCCTGACCACGCCGCAACGTCCCCACCACCACCGCATCCCCACCCACAGCCTCCACCGTCTCCGCCACCGGCACCGTCAACACCGGATGCGGACTCACCTCAACAAACGCACCAAACCCCTCCCCCACCAAACCAACAACCGCCGACTCCAACCGCACCGTCTCCCGCAAATTCCGATACCAATACCCCCCATCCGTCACCGCCGACTCAACCCACCCCCCCAACACCGTCGACCAGAACGGCACCACCGGAACCCGAGCCACCACCGGCCCAAGCACCTCACCAAGCTCAGCCTCAACCGCCTCCACATGCGCCGAATGCGACGCATAATCCACCTCAACCCGACGAACCCGAACCCCCAACCCCTCAGCAACCACCACCAACTCATCCAACGCATCCGCATCCCCCGACACCACCACCGACGACGGACCATTCACCGCCGCCACCGACACACGACCACCCCAACGACCAACCAACCCCTCCACCCCAACCAACGACATCCCCACCGACACCATCCCGCCCCGCCCCGCCAACGCCACAATCGCCCGACTCCGCAACGCCACCACCCGCGCCGCATCCTCCAACGACAACGCCCCCGCCACACACGCAGCCGCGATCTCCCCCTGCGAATGACCCACCACCGCCCCAGGACGCACCCCGAACGACTCCCACACCGCCGCCAACGACACCATCACCGCCCACAACACCGGCTGCACCACATCCACCCGATCCAACCCCGCACCACCCCCCACACCCCGCACCACATCAACCAACGACCACTCCACAAACGGCTCCAACGCCACCCCACACTCAGCAAACCGAGCAGCAAACACCGGCGAAGACTCCAACAACTCCACCGCCATCCCCACCCACTGCGCCCCCTGCCCCGGAAACACGAA
>NZ_BBZJ01000059.1:0-3203 GCF_001417775.1 Streptomyces sp. TP-A0356
CAGAACCAACACAGTGGACGCGAGCATCTGAGGACAAGCCCTCGGCCTATTAGTACCAGTCAACTCCACCGGTTACCCGGCTTCCATATCTGGCCTATCAACCCAGTCGTCTACTGGGAGCCTTACCCCATCAAGTGGGTGGGAGTCCTCATCTCGAAGCAGGCTTCCCGCTTAGATGCTTTCAGCGGTTATCCCTCCCGAACGTAGCCAACCAGCCATGCCCTTGGCAGAACAACTGGCACACCAGAGGTTCGTCCGTCCCGGTCCTCTCGTACTAGGGACAGCCCTTCTCAAGACTCCTACGCGCACAGCGGATAGGGACCGAACTGTCTCACGACGTTCTAAACCCAGCTCGCGTACCGCTTTAATGGGCGAACAGCCCAACCCTTGGGACCGACTCCAGCCCCAGGATGCGACGAGCCGACATCGAGGTGCCAAACCATCCCGTCGATATGGACTCTTGGGGAAGATCAGCCTGTTATCCCCGGGGTACCTTTTATCCGTTGAGCGACGGCGCTTCCACAAGCCACCGCCGGATCACTAGTCCCGACTTTCGTCCCTGCTCGACCCGTCGGTCTCACAGTCAAGCTCCCTTGTGCACTTACACTCAACACCTGATTGCCAACCAGGCTGAGGGAACCTTTGGGCGCCTCCGTTACCCTTTAGGAGGCAACCGCCCCAGTTAAACTACCCATCAGACACTGTCCCCGATCCGGATCACGGACCCGGGTTAGACATCCAGCACGACCAGACTGGTATTTCAACGACGACTCCACCCGAACTGGCGTCCAGGCTTCACAGTCTCCCAGCTATCCTACACAAGCCGAACCGAACACCAATATCAAACTGTAGTAAAGGTCCCGGGGTCTTTCCGTCCTGCTGCGCGAAACGAGCATCTTTACTCGTAGTGCAATTTCACCGGGCCTATGGTTGAGACAGTCGAGAAGTCGTTACGCCATTCGTGCAGGTCGGAACTTACCCGACAAGGAATTTCGCTACCTTAGGATGGTTATAGTTACCACCGCCGTTTACTGGCGCTTAAGTTCTCAGCTTCGCCCACCCGAAAGTGAGCTAACCGGTCCCCTTAACGTTCCAGCACCGGGCAGGCGTCAGTCCGTATACATCGCCTTACGGCTTCGCACGGACCTGTGTTTTTAGTAAACAGTCGCTTCTCGCTGGTCTCTGCGGCCACCCCCAGCTCAGGAAGCACGTTCCCTCACCAGGCGTGGCCCCCCTTCTCCCGAAGTTACGGGGGCATTTTGCCGAGTTCCTTAACCATAGTTCACCCGAACGCCTCGGTATTCTCTACCTGACCACCTGAGTCGGTTTAGGGTACGGGCCGCCACGAAGCTCGCTAGAGGCTTTTCTCGACAGCATAGGATCACCCACTTCGCCACAATCGGCTCGGCATCGGGTCTCAGGCTGTATGCCAGGCGGATTTACCTACCTGGCGCCCTACACCCTTACCCCGGGACAACCACCGCCCGGGATGGGCTACCTTCCTGCGTCACCCCATCGCTCACCTACTACCAGCTCGGGCCACCGGCTCCACCACTCCGGACCACGTCAAAGACGAGGCCCGGCGGCTTCACGGGCTTAGCATCACTGGATTCGATGTCTGACGCTCCACAGCGGGTACCGGAATATCAACCGGTTATCCATCGACTACGCCTGTCGGCCTCGCCTTAGGTCCCGACTTACCCTGGGCAGATCAGCTTGACCCAGGAACCCTTAGTCAATCGGCGCACACGTTTCCCACGTGTGAATCGCTACTCATGCCTGCATTCTCACTCGTCAACCGTCCACAACTACCTTCCGGTGCTGCTTCACCCGGCAGACGACGCTCCCCTACCCATCACAGCCGGCGTTGACCGTACATGCTGCAATGACACGACTTCGGCGGTACGCTTGAGCCCCGCTACATTGTCGGCGCGGAATCACTAGACCAGTGAGCTATTACGCACTCTTTCAAGGGTGGCTGCTTCTAAGCCAACCTCCTGGTTGTCTGTGCGACTCCACATCCTTTCCCACTTAGCGTACGCTTAGGGGCCTTAGTCGATGCTCTGGGCTGTTTCCCTCTCGACCATGGAGCTTATCCCCCACAGTCTCACTGCCGCGCTCTCACTTACCGGCATTCGGAGTTTGGCTAAGGTCAGTAACCCGGTAGGGCCCATCGCCTATCCAGTGCTCTACCTCCGGCAAGAAACACACGACGCTGCACCTAAATGCATTTCGGGGAGAACCAGCTATCACGGAGTTTGATTGGCCTTTCACCCCTAACCACAGGTCATCCCCCAGGTTTTCAACCCTGGTGGGTTCGGTCCTCCACGAAGTCTTACCTCCGCTTCAACCTGCCCATGGCTAGATCACTCCGCTTCGGGTCTTGAGCGTGCTACTCAACCGCCCTCTTCGGACTCGCTTTCGCTACGGCTACCCCACCCGGGTTAACCTCGCAACACACCGCAAACTCGCAGGCTCATTCTTCAAAAGGCACGCAGTCACGAGACACCAGCAAGCTGATGTCCGACGCTCCCACGGCTTGTAGGCACACGGTTTCAGGTACTATTTCACTCCCCTCCCGGGGTACTTTTCACCATTCCCTCACGGTACTATCCGCTATCGGTCACCAGGGAATATTTAGGCTTAGCGGGTGGTCCCGCCAGATTCACACGGGATTTCTCGGGCCCCGTGCTACTTGGGAATCACACAAGCAAGCCGCTGACATTTCGACTACGGGGGTCTTACCCTCTACGCCGGACCTTTCGCATGTCCTTCGTCTACATCAACGGTTTCTGACTCGCCTCATGACCGGCAGATCATGAAAGTGCGATCCCACAACCCCCCAGACGCAACCCCTGCCGGGTCTCACACGCCTGAGGTTTAGCCTCATCCAGTTTCGCTCGCCACTACTCCCGGAATCACGGTTGTTTTCTCTTCCTGCGGGTACTGAGATGTTTCACTTCCCCGCGTTCCCTCCACACTGCCTATGTGTTCAGCAGCGGGTGACAGCCCATGACGACTGCCGGGTTTCCCCATTCGGAAACCCCCGGATCAAAGCCTGGTTGACGACTCCCCGGGGACTATCGCGGCCTCCCACGTCCTTCATCGGTTCCTGGTGCCAAGGCATCCACCGTGCGCCCTTAAAAACTTGGCCACAGATGCTCGCGTCCACTGTGCAGTTCTCAAACAACGACCAACCACCC
>NZ_BBZJ01000060.1 GCF_001417775.1 Streptomyces sp. TP-A0356
TTTCAGCGGCAGCGGTATTGGCTGGAGCCGGTCAGGGCGGTGTCCGGGTCGGTGGATGGGGTGGAGGCGGAGTTCTGGCGGACGGTTGAGGCGGAGGATCTGGAGGGGCTGGCGCGGACGCTGGGTGTGGGGGATCCCTCCGGGCTGGCGGAGGTGGTACCCGCCCTGTCGACATGGCGGCGCTCCCGTCAGGAGCGCTCCACACTGGACAGTTGGCGTTACGGCGTCGTCTGGCGACGCGTCCGTGAGCCGGGTCCTGCCGACTTGGACGGTACCTGGCTGCTCGTCGTCCCCGAGAGGCATGACGACGAGGACCTGGTTGCGGCCGTGGAACGCGTCGTCCAGGAAGCCGGAGCCCGCGTGGTGCGGTTCGTCGTGCCGGACGCCGCGGACCGCGCCGAGCTGACGGAGCGGCTGATGTCGGAACTCCCCTCCGACGAGGCGCCGGCCGGTGTTCTGTCGCTTCTCGCCCTGAACGACCGTGCCAGTGAACGGAGTTCAGGCGTCTCGCTCGGCACGCTCGGTTCCCTGGTACTGGCGCAGGCCCTGGACGACGCCGGAGTGCCCGGGCGGCTGTGGAGCCTCACCCGAGGTGCCGTGACGGTAGCCGAGGGCGACTCGCCGGCGAACCCCGCTCAGGCGGCGGTATGGGGCCTCGCCCGGGTCATAGGTCTCGACGACCCCGATCGCTGCGGTGGTCTTGTCGACCTCCCCGCCGACGATGCCCCCTCCGGCGTACGGTTCCTTCCGGCGTTGCTCGCGGACACGGGCGCGGATGCCACCGGCCGGGAGACCGAGTACGCCGTACGCCATGGTGGCGTCAGCGTCCGGCGCATGGTCCGCATGCCGTTGACCGCTTCCGCGGCGGCGACGGACCCATGGCGACCGCGCGGCACCGTGCTCGTCACGGGCGGAACGGGCGCTCTCGGCGCGCACGTCGCGCGCTCGCTCGCCCAGGACGGTGCCGAGCACCTGCTGCTCGTCAGCAGGCGCGGGCCCGAGGCTCCGGGCGCGGCCGAGCTGGAACGCGAACTTGTCGAGCACGGCTGCCGGGTGACGGTCGCCGCCTGCGACGTGACCGACCGGGAGGCGCTGGCCGCGCTTCTGGCCGCGCTTCCGGCCGAGTTCCCGTTGACGGCCGTGGTGCACACGGCCGGTGCCGTGGAGCAGGCACGCCTCGTCACCGACCTCACGCCCGAGGACGCGGTCGCGGTGATGCACGGCAAGGTCGTCGGGGCGCAGAACCTCGAGCATCTGCTGGCAGATCACCCGCTGGAAGCCTTCGTCCTCTTCTCCTCCGGAGCCGGGGTATGGGGCAACGGCGGCCAGGCCCCGTACGCCGCCGCCAACGCCCACCTGGACGCCCTCGCCGCCCGGCGGCGGACCCAGGGTCTGCCGGCCACCTCGATCGCCTGGGGAGCCTGGGCCGGGGGAGGCATGGTGGACGAGGAGGTCGGCGAGCAGCTGCTGCGGAGGGGCGTCCCCGCGATGCCCCCACAGCTCGCGGCGCGCGCGCTCAGGGAAGCCGTCGCCGCCGAAGAGTCGACGCTCGTCGTCGCCGACATCCGCTGGGATCGCTTCGTACCGGCGTACTGCGCACACGGGCATCGGCCCCTCATCGACGAGGTGCCCGAGGTCCAGGAGCTGCTCGCCGCGCAGCACGCCGAACGGAACGCCTCGGACGAGGACACGGCGGACGCCTCGATCCCGGCTCTACTGCGGGAACTGGCCGACCTGCCCGAGGACAAGCGCCGGCGAAAGCTGGTGGAGCTGATCCGCAGCCACGTCGGAGCCGTGCTCGGCCTCGGAACCGGCGACGGAGTGAAGCCGGGACGGGCGTTCCGCGACATGGGCTTCGATTCCCTCACCGCCGTCGAACTGCGCAACCGGCTCGGCGCGGCCTTCGGTACCAGGCTCTCCGCGACCATCGTCTTCGACCACCCCACACCCAACGCCCTCGCCGACCACCTCGCCGCTGAACTGCTGCCGCCCCCGGGCGACACCGTGGCCGAGGTGCGTCCCGGCCTGGCAGAGGTGCACGCCGCGTACCACCGGACCACCGACCCCGACGCCCGGCGGGCGCTCACCGAGGCGCTGCGCACCCTCCTCGACAGCTGGGCGGAGACCGACGAGCCGATGCGACCGGCCGTCGACGAGGAACTGGTCGGCGCATCCGACCAGGACATGTTCGACCTGATCGACAGGGAACTCGGGATCTCCTGAGCGGCGCCCCGTCATGACTCCCGATTCTCGAAGGGCTGGCTTTCCCATGGCACACACGGAACGCACCGAGGACAAGCTCCGCGACTACCTCAAGCGGGTCACGACGGACCTGCGGCAGACCCGCCGCAGGCTCGCCGACATGGAGACGCGTGCGCAGGAACCCATCGCCATTGTGGCCACGGCCTGCCGTATGCCCGGCGGTGTGCGGTCCCCCGAGGACCTCTGGCAGCTGGTCCTCGACGGCACCGACACCGTGTCGGCCCTCCCCACCGACCGCGGCTGGGACCTCGACTCCCTCTACGATCCCGACCCCGACCGAACCGGCACCAGCTACGTCCGTGAGGGAGCCTTCCTCTATGACGCCGCCGAGTTCGACGCCGGGTTCTTCGAGATCTCGCCGCGCGAGGCGATCGCGATGGACCCGCAGCAGCGCCTGCTGCTGGAGACGACCTGGGAGGTCTTCGAACGGGCGGGCATCGACCCGAACACCCTGCGCGGCAGCAGTACCGGCGTCTTCGTCGGCTCCAGCAACCAGGGTTACGCCGTCGACGGCGCCAACGCGCCCGAGGGCGTCGAGGGCCACATCCTGACCGGCGGCTCCGCTGCCGTCCTCTCCGGCCGGGTCTCCTACAGCTTCGGCTTCGAGGGCCCCGCGGTCAGCCTCGACACGATGTGCTCGTCGTCGCTCGTCGCCCTTCACATGGCCGTACGGTCCCTGCGCTCCGGCGAGTGCTCCCTCGCCGTCACGGGCGGAGTGACGGTCATGGCCACCACCCGGAACTTCGTGGAGTTCAGTCGGCAGCGCGGTCTGGCGGAGGACGGCCGGTGCAAGCCGTTCGCCGCGGGAGCGGACGGCACAGGCTGGGGTGAGGGCGTCGGTGTCGTCCTGCTCGAACGGCTCTCGGACGCGCGCCGCAACGGCCATCGGATTCTCGCCGTGATCCGTGGTTCGGCGATCAATCAGGACGGTGCGTCGAATGGTCTGACGGCGCCGAACGGTCCCTCGCAGCAGCGGGTGATCCGGGCGGCGTTGGCGGATGCGGGTCTGTCGGTGGCGGACGTCGACGTGGTGGAGGCGCACGGTACGGGGACGAAGCTGGGTGACCCGATCGAGGCGCAGGCGCTGCAGGCCACGTACGGGCAGGACCGCCCCGAGGACCGGCCGCTGTGGCTCGGCTCGCTCAAGTCCAACGTCGGCCACACCCAGGCCGCCTCGGGCATTGCCGGTGTCATCAAGATGGTGCAGGCCATGGAGCACGGCATCCTTCCGAAGAGCCTCCACGCCGACGAACCGACCCCTCATGTGGACTGGTCCTCCGGCGCCCTGCGCCTGCTCACCGACGCCGTTGCCTGGCCCGACACCGGCCGGCCCCGCCGGGCGGGTGTGTCGTCCTTCGGCGGCAGCGGCACCAACGCCCATGTCGTCCTCGAACAGGCGCCGCACGAGGAAGCCGACCAAGAGGCGGAAACCCCGCGGACGCGGCCCGCCGGCCCGACCGTGCTCCCGTGGCTGGTGTCGGCCCGCTCGGAGGCCGCGCTGAAGGCGCAGGCCGAGCGGCTCGCGGTCGGCGTCGAGACCGGCGACCTCGACGCCGCGGACGTCGCCCACACCCTCGCCACCGGCCGTGCCTTCCTGGAGGAGCGCGCGGTCGTCGTCGGCGCGGACCGGGACGAACTCCTCACCGCGCTGAAGGCCGTGGCCCGCGGTGAACGGCCGGCCACCACCGCGCGCGGCCTGGCCGAGAACCCCGGTGAACCCGTCGACACCGTC
>NZ_BBZJ01000061.1 GCF_001417775.1 Streptomyces sp. TP-A0356
CACCGCAGACACAGGGGAGTTGGCGGACACGGATCCCGTTGCCACGGTGTCCGTACCGATCACCAGCGCCCGGTGCTCGAACACGGAGCGGCTGTCGAGGAGGGACCAGCCCACGTCCGCGGGTCGGTCGTGGCTCTCGCGGAGGTGGGAGAGCAGACGGTCCACCTGGTCCTTGAGCGCCGCGTCCGACCGGGCCGACACCGTCAGCGGCACGACCGTGTGATGCGCGCCCGATCGCTCCGTCCCCTCGGTCGGCGGCACGGTGTCGTCCTGGAAGTCTTCGAGGATGACGTGGGCGTTGGTGCCGCTGATACCGAAGGACGACACACCCGCCCGGCGCGGGCCGGCGTACTCCTCCCAGGGCCGTGCCTCGGCGAGCAGTTCCACCGACCCCGTCGACCAGTCCACGATCGGCGAGGGGTCCTCCGCGCAGAGGGACTTGGGGAGTGTGCCGTGCCGCATGGCCTGCACCATCTTGATGACACCGGCCATGCCCGAAGCGGCCTGGGTGTGGCCGATGTTGGACTTCACCGACCCCAGCCACAACGGCCGGTCCACCGGACGACCTTGACCGTACGTCGCCAACAACGCCTGCGCCTCGATCGGATCACCCAGCTTCGTCCCCGTACCGTGCGCCTCCACCACGTCCACATCCGCCGCCGACAGACCCGCATCCGCCAACGCCGCCCGGATCACCCGCTGCTGCGAGGGACCGTTCGGCGCCGTCAGACCATTCGACGCACCGTCCTGATTGATCGCCGAACCACGGATCACGGCGAGAACCCGATGGCCGTTTCGGCGCGCGTCCGAGAGCCGTTCGAGGACGACGACGCCCACACCTTCCGAGAGGGCGAAGCCGTCGGCACGGCCGGAGAAGGGCTTGCACCGGCCGTCGAAGGCCAGGGCCCGCTGCCTGCTGAACGCGATGAAGGGGCCCGGCCCGGACATCACCGTCGCGGCGGCGGCGAGGGCCATGTCGCACTCGCCGGAGCGCAGGGCCCGTACGGCCATGTGGAGGGCGACGAGCGACGACGAGCAGGCCGTGTCCACGGTCACCGCCGGCCCCTCCAGACCAAGGGTGTACGCGATGCGGCCGGAGGCGACGCTCGCCGCGGCACCGGTGGCGAGGTAGCCCTCGGTCTGTCCGGCGGCGGCGCGGAGTTGGGTGGCGTACTCCTGGTCGGTGAGACCCACGTACACGCCGGTCGCGCTGCCGCGCAGGGTCTTCGGGTCGAGTCCGGCGCGCTCCAGTGCTTCCCAGCTCGTTTCCAGCAGCAGGCGCTGTTGCGGGTCCATCGCGATCGCCTCTCGCGGCGATATCCCGAAGAAGCCCGCGTCGAACTCACCAGCGGCGTCGAGGAATCCGCTCTCGCGCACGTAGCTGGTCCCGGTGCGGTCGGGGTCCGGGTCGTACAGGTCCGCGAGGTCCCAGCCGCGGTCGGTCGGGAAGGGCGAGATGGCGTCGATCTCGTCCTGGACAAGACGCCACAGGTCCTCCGGCGAGCGCACACCGCCGGGGTAGCGGCAGCCCATCGACACGATCGCGATCGGTTCGTCCGCACCGCCCGGGCCGGGGAGGACGGGCGCCCGCTCCGGGGCGGGCAGGTCGGCGTCGCCGCCGAACGCCTGCTCGCCGACGAACGCGGCGAGGGCGACGACGCTGGGGTGGTCGAAGACCACCGTGGTCGGCAACCGCAGGCCGGTGGCCCGGTTGAGCCGGTTGCGCAGCTCGACGGCGGTGAGGGAATCGAAGCCGAGTTCCTTGAAGGCCAGTTCGGTGTCGACGGAGTCGGCTCCGGCATGGCCGAGAACCGCGGCGACGTGTTCGCCAACCAGGTGTTGGAGGGCGGTACGGCGTCGAGCGGGCTCAAGGCCGGCGAGTTCGCGCACCACCGCGGGCACCTGGTCGCCTTCCTCTGTGGTCCCGCGCGCCACGGCACCGCCTGGCTGGGTCTCCGGTAGTTCGGCGAGCAGCGGGCTGTGGCGCACCGAGGTGAACACCCCGGCGAATCGGGGCCAGTCGACGTCGGCTATCGCGACGAACGTGTCGTCGTGGTCAAGCGCCTGCTGAAGACCGGCGATCGCGGTGTCGGGGTCGATCACCGGAACGCCCCGGCGCCGCAGGTCGTCCTGCACCGACTCGGCGATCATCCCCCCGCCGGCCCAGGGTCCCCAGGCGACCGACAGCACCGGCGTGCCATCGGCCCGGCGCTGCTCGGCGCGTGCGTCGAGGATCGCGTTGGCGGCGGCGTAGGCACCGTGGTCGGCCACGCCCCACGTTCCGGAGATGGACGAGAAGTAGACGACCGCGTCGAGTTGACCGGGGTCCAGTTGCGCGTCGAGGTGGTCCGCTCCGAGCACCTTGCCCGAGAGCGTGGAGACGAGGTCGTCGACACCGGTGTCGGCCAGGGCCCCGAGGGCACTGACGCCGGCGGCGTGCAGCACGGTGCGGACCGGCGGCGCGCCGTCCTCCACCAGGGTCCGCAGCAGGGCGGCGACGTCGTCGGGGTCCGCCATGTCGCGGGCGGCAACGGTGATCCGGGTGCCGTACGGCTGCAGTTCGCGGCGGAGTTCGGCCATGCCGGGCGCGTCCTCGCCACGCCGTCCGGTGAGGACGAGGTGTTCCGCCCCGTTACGGGAGAGCCAGCGTGCCATCCGCGCGCCGAGGGCGCCCGTGCCTCCGGTGACCAGCACCGTGCCGCGCGGCTTCCAGGCGCGCCGACCACGAGCGTTGCCCAGGGGAGCACGGACGAGCCTCCTGCCGAACACCACACCGTCGCGCAGGGCGAGCTGGTCCTCCGTCCCGTCTCCGGCCAGTACCCCCATCAGCAGGCGCACCGCGTCCGCGCCCGCGTCCAGGGGCAGGTCGACGAGGCCGCCCCAGCGCTTGGGGTGTTCCAGAGCGACGACCCTGCCGAGTCCCCATACTCCCGCCTGGACGGGCGCGGCGGGGGGCTGCTGGTCGCCGGTACCGACCGCCCCGCGGGTGGCGCACCACAGCGGTCCTTCGATCTCCGCGTCGCCCAGCGCTTGCACCAGGCTGAGGGTGGCGGCCAGTCCGGAGGGGACCGAAGGATGTTCCGGGTGGGGGTGTTCGTCGAGGCCGAGAAGGGACAGCACACCGGTGACCGGCTCGCCCCCGGCCTCCGCCCCGAGCAGCGCGGCCAGTTGGTCGCGCGGGGCCCCGTCCGCGTCGACCCACAGGACCCTGACGCGTTCCGCTCGCTCCGTCAACGCTGCGACGGTCTCGCGTACGAGTGCCTCACCGTCGAGTCGCTCGGGTGCGACGAGCAGCCAGGTGCCGTCAAGAGCGCCGGAGGACGGGGGAGCACTCACCGGCCGCCAGGTGATCCGGTAACGCCAACTGTCCAGCGTGGAGCGCTCCTGACGGGAGCGCCGCCATGTCGACAGGGCGGGTACCACCTCCGCCAGCCCGGAGGGATCCCCCACACCCAGCGTCCGCGCCAGCCCCTCCAGATCCTCCGCCTCAACCGTCCGCCAGAACTCCGCCTCCACCCCATCCACCGACCCGGACACCGCCCTGACCGGCTCCAGCCAATACCGCTGCCGCTGGAA
>NZ_BBZJ01000062.1 GCF_001417775.1 Streptomyces sp. TP-A0356
GACATCGACGCCTCCACGTTGGCGACCTGGTACCCGTAGACCGGATCCATGATCGTGGGCAGATACAGCCGTCCCGGATCACACGAGGAGAAACCCGCGTTGCGGTCCGGGGTCCACTGCATCGGCGTGCGCACCGCGTCCCGGTCGCCCAGCCAGATGTTGTCGCCCATGCCGATCTCGTCGCCGTAGTACAGGATCGGCGAGCCGGGCAGCGACAGCAGCAGGGCGGTGAACAGCTCGATCTGGTTGCGGTCGTTGTCCAGCAGCGGCGCCAGCCGCCGGCGGATACCGATGTTGGCACGCATCCGCGGATCCTTGGCGTACTCCGCCCACATGTAGTCACGCTCTTCGTCGGTGACCATCTCCAGGGTGAGTTCGTCATGATTGCGCAGGAAGATGCCCCACTGACAGTTCGAGGGAATCGCGGGCGTCTTCGCCAGGATCTCGGAGACCGGATAACGCGACTCACGGCGCACCGCCATGAAGATCCGCGGCATGACCGGGAAATGGAAGGCCATGTGGCACTCGTCGCCGCCGCTTCGGTAGTCGCCGAAGTAGTCGACCACGTCCTCGGGCCACTGGTTCGCCTCCGCCAGCAGCACCGTGTCCGGGTAGTGCGCGTCGATCTCCTTGCGCACCCGCTTGAGGAACTCGTGCGTCGCCGGCAGGTTCTCGCAGTTGCTGCCTTCCTCCTGGTAGAGGTAGGGCACCGCGTCCAGACGGAAACCATCGATCCCCAGATCCAGCCAGAACCTCAGCGCCGAGATCATCTCCTCCTGCACCGCCGGGTTCTCGTAGTTGAGATCCGGCTGGTGGGAGAAGAACCGGTGCCAGTAGTACTGCTTGCGCACCGGGTCGAAGGTCCAGTTGGACGCCTCGGTGTCCACGAAGATGATCCGCGCGTCCTGGAACTGCTTGTCGTCATCCGCCCACACGTAGTAGTCCCCGTAGGGGCCGTCGGGGCTGCTGCGCGACTCCTGGAACCACGGATGCTGGTCACTGGTGTGGTTCATCACGAAGTCGATGATCACCCGCATGCCCCGCTGATGCGCGGCATCCACGAACTCCACGAAGTCCGCCAGATCCCCGAACTCCGCCAGCACCGCCGTGTAGTCGGCGACATCGTAACCACCATCACGCAGCGGCGACTTGAAGAACGGCGGCAGCCACAGACAGTCGACACCCAGCCACTGCAGATAGTCCAGCCGCGCGGTCAGCCCCTTCAGGTCGCCCACACCATCACCATTGCTGTCCTGGAAGGACCTGACCAGGACCTCGTAGAAGACGGCACGCTTGAACCACTGCGGGTCGCGATTGGCGGCGGGAGTGTCCTCGAAGGTGTCCGGGACGGGCTCGTTGACGATCATCGTGTGGGTGACCCTCCGGTCTGCAGTGAGGACGGTCGCAGGACGGTCAGCACATGCGCCGGGCTCTCACCCGGCGACAGACGCACATAGTTGGCCCTGCCCCAGTGGTAGACGACACCGGTGAGCTCATCACGCACCGGCACCGGCTCGTGCCAGTCCAGCCCGAGCCGCGGCATGTCCAACGAGACCGTCGCCTCCTGGGTATGGTGAGGATCCAGGTTCGCCACCACCACAACCGTGTTCGAACCCGAACGCTTCGAGAACACGATCACCGCGTCGTTGTCGGCATGATGGAAGTGCACATCCCGCAACTGCCGCAGCGCCGCACTGGCCCGCCTGATCGCATTCAGCTTCGTGATCAGCGGCGCGATACTGCGCCCCGCACGCTCGGCCGCCTCCCAATCCCGCGGCCGCAACTGATACTTCTCCGAATCCAGATACTCCTCACTGCCCTCCCGCAACGGCACGTTCTCACACAGCTCATACCCCGAGTACACCCCCCACGACGGCGACAGCGTCGCCGCCAGCACCGCCCGCACCTCGAACGCCGGCCGCCCCCCCTGCTGCAGATACGCATGCAGGATGTCCGGGGTGTTCACGAAGAAGTTCGGCCGCATGTACGCCGCCGTCTCCCGCGCCAACTCCCCCACATACTCGGTCAGTTCCTGCTTGGAGTTGCGCCACGTGAAGTACGTGTACGACTGCTGGAACCCCACCGCCGCCAGCGTCCGCATCATCGCCGGCCGCGTGAACGCCTCCGCCAGGAAGATCACATCCGGATCCGACCGCCCGATCTCCCCGATCACCCGCTCCCAGAACACCACCGGCTTCGTATGCGGATTGTCCACCCGGAAGATCCGCACCCCCCGCCCCATCCACACCCGCAGCACCCGCACCGTTTCCGCCACCAGACCATCCATGTCCGCATCGAAGAAGACCGGATAGATGTCCTGATACCTCTTCGGCGGATTCTCCGCATACGCGATCGACCCGTCCGGCCGGTGCCGAAACCACTCCGGATGCTTCTGCACCCACGGATGATCCGGAGAACACTGCAACGCGAAGTCCAGCGCCACCTCCAGCCCCAGCTCCCCAGCCCGCCCCACGAACCAGACGAAGTCCTCCACCGTCCCCAACTCCGGATGCACCGCCTCATGCCCCCCCTCCGCCGAGCCGATCGCCCACGGCACCCCCACATCCCCCACACCCGCCGACACAGCGTTGTTGGGCCCCTTGCGAAACGTCGTCCCGATCGGATGGACCGGCGGCAGATACACCACGTCGAACCCCATCGCCGCGATCGCCTCAAGCCGCCCAGCCGCCGAACGAAACGTCCCGTGCGGCCGCT